>NZ_CP019966.1:0-4802500 GCF_003031265.1 Rhodopseudomonas palustris
ACCGGTCGAGGCGAAATCTTCACCCTCCCCTCGGAATCATATCCATTGCAGCGGAGGGGCCGTCGTGGTTTTCATAGTCCACCCGCGACGCCCACGGCTCTTCAGATCAGCGCGGTTTGAGAACCAAGGGCGGACATGCAAATCGGCGGCGGTGTGCATGTTGGTGGCTTTTCCAAATGACGGTCGACCTGCAACTCATAGCAATATGGGGCCGGCGAAGCCGTGTCTGAATTCAAGCGGAAGCCTTCGTTCGAAGGTTTCTAAAGAACGACGGCACCGGCGATCCAGCGGAATGCAGACGCAGTCTTGGTGAGAGCATCGACGCGGTTTTGTTTTGGCGACGTCTGGCCGCGCGCAAGCGCGGCGAGAGGGGGAGGTTTCATGAGCACCGAAGTCGACGTATCATTCGAACCTGCCGATCATCCGGTTGAATTTTCCGCCTTCGCGGGCCATGCGTTTTTCAATAGTCATTGCCGTGCTCACACTCCGGTTTATCCGTCGAGTCCTCCGCTGAGCTGACCTTTTTCCATCTCTCTTCGGCCCTGATCTGACGCCGGCTGCTTCAGCCGAAGCGGCGGAGCCATGTCCGAACTCAACTCGCTGGTCGCGGCGATGGCGTGAGCCGTCATGGCTCGCCGCTGCGATGGCCCGTAACTCTGGAATTGAAAAGCTGCTGAAATGTCGAACATGGAACAGGATCGCTGGTCACGCGTGAAGGGCCGTTTGCGCTCGAGCGTCGGCGAGGACGTTTATTCGAGCTGGTTCGCGCGGATGGACCTCGAAAGCGTCCAGGACGAGAGCGTGCACCTGTCGGTGCCGACCCGGTTCCTGAAGAGCTGGATTCAGACGCACTACTCCGACAAGGTGCTGTCGTGCTGGCAGGCCGAACTGCCGGAGGTCAATCGCGTCGACCTCACCGTACGTTCGCCGGTGCGCTGTGCAGCGCCCGCCAAGGAAGCGCCGGCGCCGGTGGAGAGCCGCCGCGACGAGCAGCGTCCGTCGGCTGAACGCAGCAACGGCGCGACGCCGGTCTCGGCCAATCACGATGCGCTCGGCGGCTCGCCGCTCGATCCGCGCCTGACGTTTGCGAGCTTCGTGGTCGGCCGCTCCAATACGCTGGCGCACGCCGCCGCCAAGCAGGTGGCCGAAGGCCGCCGCGGCGACCCGGTGATGTTCAATCCGCTCTACATTCACTCCGGCGTCGGTCTCGGCAAAACCCATCTGCTGCAGGCCGTGACCTGGGCCGGCAATGCCGGCACCGAACGCAAGGTGCTGTATCTCACCGCCGAGAAGTTCATGTACGGCTTCGTCGCGGCGCTGAAGACGCAGACCTCGCTCGCCTTCAAGGAAGCGCTGCGCGGCATCGACGTGCTGGTGATCGACGATCTTCAATTCCTGCAGGGCAAGACCACTCAGGCCGAGTTCTGCCACACGCTGAACGCGCTGATCGACGCCGGCCGCCAGGTGGTGGTGGCCGCCGACCGGCCGCCGGCCGATCTGGAAAGCCTCGACGAGCGCGTGCGCTCGCGGCTCGCCGGTGGTCTCGTGGTCGAAATGGCGCCGCTCGGCGAAGATCTGCGCCTCGGCATCCTGCGCTCGCGCGTGGTCGCGGCCCGCACCCATCACGTCAGCTTCGACGTGCCGCAGCCGGTGCTCGAGTATCTCGCGCGCACCATCACGCATAATGGCCGCGATCTCGAAGGCGCGATCAATCGCCTGCTGGCGCACTCCAAACTGAACAATCAGCCGGTGACGCTGGAGATGGCCGAGCACGAAGTGCGCGACCTGATCCGCCCATCCGAGCCGAAGCGCATCAAGATCGAAGACATTCAGCGCATCGTGGCGCGGCAGTACAATGTCAGCCGCTCCGATCTGTTGTCGTCGCGCCGGACCGCCAATGTGGTGCGGCCGCGTCAGGTCGCGATGTATCTGGCCAAGACGCTGACGCTGCGCTCGCTGCCGGAGATCGGCCGCCGCTTTGGCGGGCGCGACCACACCACGGTGCTGCATGCCGTGCGCAAGATCGAAGGGCTGGTGTCGAAGGACACCACGCTGTCGGACGAGGTCGAATCCCTGAAGCGCCAGCTTCAGGAGTAAGGCGCTCGCGCTCGCTGCAGGCGGCCTTCATTCTCGGGCCGAATCTCGGGGAAATTTGCGCCGGCGGCGGTCGCGTGCTCTTGCGTCGATCGCTCAACCACGCCACCCTGCGGACCCCCCGCGGGGTCCGGGCGACCTCAGCGGGTGCCAATGGCCTTGGCGCCGCAACGGCTGCCGGGCACCTCCATCATATCCGGCAGCTTCATCACACGATGTGGGCGCGGAGCAGGCGGGTTTTGCAATGAAGGTCACGGTCGAACGCGCGCAACTGTTGAAGTCGTTGAGCCACGTGCATCGCGTGGTCGAGCGCCGCAACACCATCCCGATCCTCGGCAACGTGCTGGTGCGCGCCGAAAACGCGCAGCTTGCGCTGAAGGCGACCGACCTCGACCTCGAGGTCACCGAGACGCTGCCGGCCGAAACCGCGACCGCGGGTTCGACGACCGTGCCGGCGCATATGTTTTACGACATCGTCCGCAAGCTGCCGGACGGCTCGCAGATCGTGCTCGAGAGCGACGGCGACCGCTCGGTGCTGGCGATCCGCGCCGGCCGCTCGCGGTTCACGCTGCAGACGCTGCCGGAGAGCGACTTCCCGGATCTTGCCGCCGGCGAGATGAGCCACGCCTTCCGGCTGCCGGCCTCCGACGTCAAGCGGCTGATCGATCGCACCCAGTTCGCGATCTCGACCGAAGAGACCCGCTACTATCTCAACGGTATCTATCTGCACACCGCCGGCAGCCCCAAGGCTTCGAGCTTGCGCGCGGTTGCGACCGACGGCCACCGGCTGGCGCAGCTCGACCTGACGCTGCCGAGCGGCGCCGACGGCATGCCGGGCGTGATCGTACCGCGCAAGACCGTGGGCGAAGTGCAGCGGCTGATCGAAGACACCGAAGCCGAGATCGGCATCGAACTGTCGACCGGCAAAATCCGCTTCACGCTCGGCAATGTCGTGCTGACCTCCAAGCTGATCGACGGCACCTTCCCGGACTACGGCCGGGTGATCCCGCAGAACAACGACAAGGAACTGCTGGTCGACAAGAAGGACTTCGAAGCCGCGGTCGACCGCGTCTCGACGATTTCTTCTGAACGCGGCCGCGCCGTGAAGCTGGCGCTGTCCGCCGGCAAGCTGGTGCTGTCGGTGACCAATCCGGATTCCGGCAGCGCGACCGAAGAACTCGAGGTCGAATACGCTTCCGATCCGCTCGATATCGGCTTCAACTCGCGCTATCTGCTCGACATCGCCGCGCAGATCGAAGGCGAAGTCGCCGTTCTCAAGCTCGCCGATCCCGGCTCGCCGACCCTGATCCAGGACCGCGATTCCAAGAATGCGCTGTACGTCCTGATGCCGATGCGGGTGTAATACGAGCCGCTTCAATAGCACCATCGTCATCGCACGGTTGGAGCCGAATTCGTCATTGCCGGGCTTGACCCGGCAATCCATCTTGATCGTGTGACCCAAGCGTTGCGGCCAGCGAGACGTCGCAGGATCTCGACGATAATTCTGTCCGCTGGCGCGGACGCTTGATTGCCGGGTCAAGCCCGGCAATGACACCCTGATCATGACCGCCGCCCGCATCACACGCCTGACGCTGACGCATTTTCGGAACTATCGCGGGGCGTCGCTGACCACGACGGCCGACCAGGTGGTGCTGGTCGGGCCGAACGGCGCCGGCAAGACCAATTGTTTGGAAGCGATCTCGTTTCTGTCGCCGGGCCGCGGATTGCGGCGTGCGACGCTGGAAGACGTCGCCGATCATGAGGGCGACGGCTCCTGGGCGGTGTCGGCCGAAGTCGAAGGTGCGCTCGGGCTGGCGACGCTCGGCACCGGGATCGAGCCGCCGCGCGGCGACACCACAACGACGCGGCGTTGCCGGATCGACCGCGAGCCGGTCGGGTCGGCGGCCGCGTTCGGCGATCATCTGCGGATGGTGTGGCTGACGCCGTCGATGGATGGGCTGTTCATGGGCGCGGCCTCGGAACGCCGGCGGTTCTTCGACCGCCTGGTGCTGGCGATCGACAGCGGCCATTCGGCCCGGGTTTCGGCGCTCGATCGCAGCCTTCGGTCGCGCAACCGGCTTCTCGAAGACATCCGCAACGCCGACTCGCACTGGCTCGACGCCATCGAGCGCGAAACCGCGGAGCTTGCGATCGCAGTGGCAGCCCAGCGCGGCCAGACCGCGCTCAAGCTCGCCGCGATGCTCGACGCCCGCGGCGCCACCTCGGCATTTCCGTCTGCCAAGATCATGCTCGACGGCTGGATGGAGAACGCGCTGACCTCCGAGCCGGCGACCGCGGTGGAAGACCGCTACCGCGCCATCCTGCGCGACAGCCGCGGCCGCGACGCCGCCGCCGGCCGCACGCTCGACGGACCGCACCTTACCGATCTCGAAGTGATCTACGCGCCCAAGGCGATGCCGGCGCGCGATGCCTCCACCGGCGAACAGAAGGCCCTGCTGATCGGCCTGGTGCTGGCGCACGCGCAGCTCGTTGCCGAAACCACTTCGATCACGCCGCTGCTGCTGCTCGATGAAGTGGTGGCGCATCTCGACCCCGGCCGCCGCGCGGCGCTGTTCACCGAACTCGGCAAGCTCGGCGCGCAGGTTTGGATGACTGGCGCCGATCCTTTGGCGTTTGCCGAGATCGGTCCGGCAGCAGGCATTTTCGACGTCGAGAACGGGCGAATCAGGCCGCGCGGATGAGGCGCTGAGACGCGCAAAATCGGCAGCTTGGCCGCGGTTTGCAGCGACCGTCGAATCGGCCTTCGCGAGGCTTGCGAACGCGGCTAAAATCTCTATCTCTTCAACGGGTTGAACGGCGCGACTTTGCGCTGGTGACGACCCACCTTTCATGGCACAAAAGAGCGCTTCGCAACGAATGGCGCACGCCGATTCGATCGCAATCCTGAAGGTCCCTGCATGACTGAACCTGCCCGGCAGCCCTCTGCCGAATCCGTGCATCCCGCGCCGGCCGAATATGGCGCGGAATCGATCCGGGTGCTGAAGGGCCTCGATGCCGTTCGCAAGCGGCCGGGCATGTATATCGGCGACACCGACGACGGCTCCGGCCTGCACCACATGGTGTACGAAGTCGTCGACAACGCGATCGACGAAGCACTCGCCGGCCATGCCAGCCGCGTCGAGGTGATCCTCAACGCCGACGGCTCGGTGACGGTGCGCGACGACGGTCGCGGCATCCCGGTCGACATTCACAAGGGCGAAGGCGTGTCGGCAGCCGAGGTCATCATGACCCAACTGCACGCCGGCGGAAAATTCGACCAGAACTCCTACAAGGTGTCGGGCGGTCTGCACGGCGTCGGCGTCTCGGTCGTCAACGCGCTGTCGAGCAAGCTGATGCTGCGGGTGTGGCGCAACGACAAGGAGCACTACATCGAATTCGCCCACGGCGACGCGGTGGCACCTTTGAAAGTCGTCGGCGACGCCAATGGCAAGCGCGGCACGGAGGTGACGTTCTACGCTTCGGCCGAGACGTTCACGCACATCGAGTATAACTTTGCCACGCTGGAGCACCGGCTGCGCGAACTCGCCTTCCTCAATTCCGGCGTCTACATCGTGCTGTCCGACATGCGCCACGCGGTCGAGAAGCGCGAAGAGATGCGCTACGAGGGCGGCGTCACCGAATTCGTCAAATATCTCGATCGCAACAAGAAGCCGATCGTGCCCACCCCGGTGGTGATCGGCGCCGAACTGAACGGCATCGCGGTCGAAGCCGCGCTGTGGTGGAACGACACGTATCATGAGAACGTGCTGTGCTTCACCAACAACATCCCGCAGCGCGACGGCGGCACCCATCTGGCCGGCTTCCGCGCCGCTCTGACGCGACAGATCACCGGCTATGCCGAGGCCGGCTCCAAGAAAGAGAAAGTCGCGCTGACCGGCGACGACTGCCGCGAAGGCCTCACCGCCGTGCTGTCGGTGAAGGTGCCCGACCCGAAGTTCTCGTCGCAGACCAAGGACAAGCTGGTGTCCTCGGAAGTGCGGCCGGTGGTCGAAAACGTCATCAACGAAGCCCTCGCGGCGTGGCTGGAAGAACATCCGTCCGAAGCCAAGATCGTGATCGGCAAAGTGGTCGAAGCCGCCGCTGCGCGCGAAGCCGCCCGCAAGGCGCGCGAACTGACCCGCCGCAAGGGCGCGCTCGATATCGCCTCGCTGCCCGGCAAGCTCGCCGACTGCCAGGAGCGCGATCCGGCCAAATCCGAACTGTTCATCGTCGAGGGTGACTCGGCAGGCGGCTCCGCCAAGCAGGGCCGCAACCGCGAATTCCAGGCCGTGCTGCCGCTGCGCGGCAAGATCCTCAACGTCGAGCGCGCGCGCTTCGACAAGATGCTGAGCTCCGAGCAGATCGGCACGCTGATCACCGCGCTCGGCACCGGCATCGGCCGCGAAGACTTCGACCTGTCGAAGCTGCGCTACCACAAGATCATCCTGATGACCGACGCCGACGTCGACGGCGCGCACATCCGCACACTGCTGCTGACGTTCTTCTTCCGGCAGATGCCGGCGCTGATCGAGGGCGGCTATCTCTACATCGCGCAGCCGCCGCTCTACAAAGTGACGCGCGGCAAGTCCGAGCAGTATCTCAAGGACGAACGCGCGCTCGAAGACTATCTGATCGCCACCGGCCTCGACGATTGCGTGTTCAAGCTGGCGACCGGCGAAGAGCGCGGCCGCCGCGACCTGCTGAAGCTGGTCGAGGATGCGCGCGTGATCCGCGGCACGCTGCACAATCTGCACAGCCGCTATAACCGCAGCGTGGTCGAACAGGCGGCGATCGCCGGCGTGCTCAGCCCGCGGATCACCACCGACATCGCCACCGCCAATGAAGCTGCCGCCTATATCGCTCGGCGGCTCGACGCGCTGGCCGACGAGGTCGAACGCGGCTGGGTCGGCCGCTTCATCGAAGGCGAAGGCTTCGCATTCGAGCGCACGGTGCGCGGCGTCAAGGAAGTCGCGACCATCGACGATGCGCTGCTCGGCTCGGCCGACGCGCGCAAGCTCGATGAATATGCGGCGATCCTGCAGGAAGTGTATCCGCGGCCCGGCCTGCTGCGCCGCAAGGACGCCGAAACTGCGATCCACGGCCCGGTCAGCCTGTTCGAGGCGGTGACCGACGCCGGCCGCAAGGGTGTGACGCTGCAGCGCTACAAAGGCCTCGGCGAGATGAACCCGGAACAGCTGTGGGAGACCACGCTCGACACCAACGCGCGGTCGCTGCTGCAGGTGAAGGTGCGCGAAGTCGACGAAGCCGACGACATCTTCACCAAGCTGATGGGCGACGTCGTCGAGCCGCGCCGCGAGTTCATCCAGGAGAACTCGCTGCACGCGACCGTGGACGTGTAACTGACGTCGTCGATCGCAGCGATCTCCGAGACGCTGCGCCTTTGCCCTAAGGGCTACCCGACACGCGCCCTCCGAAATCCAGCGCGTCCGTCTCCACGCGTCATACCCGGCCTTGTGCCGGGCATCCACGCCTTGCCGACGTCCATGCGCGAAAGGCGTGGATGGCCGGGACAAGCCCGGCCATGACGGCATTCGTGGCGAACTAAGTGACCTACAAAAATGCTGTGAGTCGAGTGCGCTTACTGAGCTAAACTTTGGGGCGCCCGGCAACGCCGAGTCCCACGCCTAAGCCGCCTCCCCCGTCTTCAGCACGCCTCTGCGGATCTGGTCTTCTTCGATCGACTCGAACAGCGCCTTGAAGTTGCCTTCGCCGAAGCCGTCATCGCCCTTGCGTTGGATGAATTCGAAGAAGATCGGGCCGATCGCATTGGCCGAGAAGATCTGCAGCAGCACCTTGGTCTGACCGCCGTCCACAACGCCTTCGCCGTCGATTAGAATGCCGTTTCGCTGCAGCCGGGCGACATCCTCACCATGCTTTGGCAGCCGTGCATCGACGCGCTCGAAATACGTCTCGGGCGGCGACGGCATGAACGGCAGGCCGGCGGCGCGCAGGCCTTCGACGGTGCTGTAGATATCGCGGCAGCCGCAGGCGATGTGCTGAATACCCTCGCCGCGATACAGGTTGAGATATTCTTCGATCTGGCCGGAGTCGCCGGCATCCTCGTTGATCGGAATCCGGATCTTGCCATCCGGACTGGTCAGCGCGCGCGAGAACAGGCCGGAGGCGCGGCCCTCGATATCGAAGAAGCGGATCTGCCGGAAGTTGAACAGCTTGGCGTAGAACTCCGTCCATACGTCCATGCGGCCGCGATGAACGTTGTGGGTCAGGTGATCGATGTAATAGAGGCCGGCCCCTATCGGCCGAGCATCACGGGCGCCGACCCAATCGAACTCGGCGTCATAAGCCGAGCCCTTGGCGCCGTAGCGATCGACGAAATACAGCAGGCTTCCACCAATGCCTTTGATGGCCGGGACGTCCAGCGTGGCCTGCGCGGCCGTGACGCCGGCCGGTTCGGCGCCGAGTGCGATCGCCCGCTCATAGGCCTCCTTGGCATCGACCACCCGGAACGCCATCGACGGCGCACAAGGGCCGTGCGCGGTGACGAAGTCGGTGCCGTGGGTGCCGGGCTGCTCATTGACCAGATAGTTGACGTCACCTTGGCGATAGACCGAGATCGCTTTGGTGCGATGTTTCGCAACCAGGCTGAAGCCCATCAGCTTGAACAGGCTATGAAGCTGCGCCGGATCCGGATGGGCGAATTCGACGAATTCGAAGCCATCCGTGCCCATCGGATTGTCGGCGCTGATCGTGGCCGGCTGCGCATCGTGCGGAAATGGTCCCATTGGCGGCTCCTCCAGATTGGTTCTTTGAGCCGGTAGTATCGTCCGCGCCGCCCGCAAGAAGCGTGCAAATGCGAGCCGATCGCGCTAGCCTGCGCACGATCCGTGCATCAAACCGAGCTTTTTCGCATGATATCTGTCGATGCGTTCGACTTGAAGATCCTCAGCGCGCTGCAGGACGATGGCCGCCTCACCAACCAGGAGCTGGCCGACCGGGTGCAGCTGTCGCCGTCGCAATGCTCGCGGCGGCGGATGCGGCTGGAGCAGGACAATATCATTACCGGCTATCGGGCCGAGCTGTCCGGCGATGCGCTTGGCTTCGGCGTGGTCGCCTTCATCCAGATCACGCTGGCGACGCACTCGCCGGGCAACGCCGAGAAGTTTCGATCACTGGTCGGCCGGATCGACGAAGTGCAGGAAGCCTATTCGCTGACCGGTGATGCGGACTACGTGCTGAAGGCCGTACTGCGCGACCTGAAAGGCCTCTCCGACCTCGTCAACAACGTGCTGATGCCGCACCAGAGTGTCGCGCATGTGCGCTCGTCAATCGTGCTCGATCGCCTCAAGGAAAGCGCACGGCTGCCGCTGAAACAGCTCACGGACGGCTGACTCTTTTGGACGACAGCGATCAGGCGCAGTACTGCCCGACGTTGTTCAGCTTCTCGGAATCGAGATCTGACAAACCACGCCGGCGGGCGGAAACTCCAGCTTGGCGCCGCCATTGCCGAGGCTGCGCGAGATCAGCGTCTGGCCGAAGCCGGAGCTTTGCGGCGGCGTCACCGGCGGGCCGTCGTGCTCCTGCCATTCGATCGTCAGCGCCTCGTCGGTGGCGCCGACCCGGCGCACCGAGATCCGCCCCGACGGCACCGACAAGGCACCGTATTTCACCGCGTTGGTGGTGAGTTCATGAAACACTAAGCCGAGCGACACCGCGGTCTTGGCGTCGACCGCAATGTCGAGACCATCGGTGACGATACGGCCGCTGGACAGCGAGGCGAACGGCGCCAGCTCGGCGGCGAGCACATCGCGGATCTGCAGGTTCTGCCACGAGGCATTCGACAGCAGCGTGTGGGTCGCAGCCAGCGCCTGAATCCGGCCGGTGAAGGATTTCTGGAAATCCTCGATGGTGCGCTCGTGCGCGGCGGTGCGGGCGCAGATCGCCATCACCATGGTCAGCGTGTTCTTCACGCGATGGTCGAGCTCGCCCATCAGTAGCGCCTGATGCCGCTCGGCGGCCTTGCGCTGCGACAGGTCGACCAGCGTAACCACGCAGCCTTGAGTGCGCTCGCCCGAAACCACCAGCGGCGCCGCGCTGATCATCACGTCGGTGATCACGGCCGAGGGGATGCGCACCGCCGCCTCCAGCCCCTGCACCGGCAAGCCCGCGGTCGCCATCACGACGATGTCGTCGCTGCTCATCAGTTCGGAAGCTTCGGGGAAGCTCAGCGCGATCGCCTCGGCAAAGGTCTTGCCGACCGGCGCCTCGGCGCAGATCCGCATCGCGGCGCCATTGAGATGGGTGACGCGGCCAGCTCGGTCGCAGACGATCACCGCCTCGTTGGCCGAGGACAGGATCGCGCGCGCCAGCCGCTCGGACTCGCGGGCGGCGGCAGCCTGCTCGCGCTCGCTGATGTCGGTGAAGGTGATCGCCGCGCCGCGGACCACACCAAATTCCAGCGGGGTGCCGGTGAGCAGCATGCTGCGTTCGGCACTGCCGACCCGCAGGTGGATTTCGGCGGATTGCCGTTCGCGCTGGGCCTGCGCCAGCAGGCGACGGAACGCCGCCTGATTCACCTGATCGAGCAATCCGATCAGCGCCGATGCGGTCAGCGAGCCATGGGCGTAGTCGAGCAGCGCACAAAGCGCCTGATTGGCATAGAGCAGCTGGCCATCCTGATCGAACGCCGCGGCCCCGACGTCCATCGCTTCCATGAAGGTGCGATACGACTGGCCGCCGCCTTCGAGCGTGAACACCTGCTCTTCGTCGGCGCCGCGGACCACGACCGCATCGATTTCGCCGTCGCGGATCGCCCGCAGCGTCTCCTCGGCCTCCTCAAGCCGGGCTTCCAGTTCCGCCCTGCTCAGCGCCGAGACCGCCGACGTCACGAGGACGGCTCCTCCACCGCCAGATGCACCAGAACTTTCGGCGTATCGGACAAGTCTCCGATGATTTTGCGGATCGGCACCGGCAACTCCTTCACCAGCGTCGGGATCGCCACGATGCCGTGCTCGCGGGCGAGCTGCGGCTGCTTCTTCAGATCGATGACCTCGACCTTGTACTTGCCGGCCAGATGTTCGGCACAGATCTTCTCGAGATTGCGGATCGCCGCGAGGGATTTGGGCGTCTCGCCGGCGACGTACAGCACCAGTTTGATCGGATCGGCCATCGTCGTCCCCTATTCGGTGTCGTCGGGCGAGCCGATCAGGCCCCGGCTCCGCGCCATCTCGCTGACATCGCGCTCGCTTTGCGCCCGGAAGCTGACTTCATCTTGCGTGAGCCGCTGCAGCTCGGCCTCGTCGACCGCCAGATCGGCCTTCAGCGCCTCGATCTGCGCGAGCGCACGCCGGCGGCGCTGCTCGATCTGGTCCTGCACCCGCGCCACCTCGACGCGGCGCTCGCTTTCGGCGCGCCGCGCCTTGGCTTCCTCGGCCCGGCGCGCCGATCCGGTCAGCGCACCGCCTTCGCCGAGATAGGGCGGCAACAGATGGATGCCGTCGTTCGACATCACGAACTCGCGCACCTGGTTGGAGTGCGCGATGCCGCGTGCCTTGAGCAGATAGAGCTCGCGATTGAATTCGCCGTGCGCTTCGCGATTGAGCAGCAGGATCCAGGCATCCATCAGTGACGACAGCCCGGCGTCGGTTTCGGTCTGAGCGCCGTGCGCAAGATGCGTGAAGGCGCCGGTGATGCCGTTGGATTTCAAGTAATCGACGATGCGCAACAGCATCGACTGCACTTCGCCGATCTGCCCACTTTCCGTGAACGCCGAGATCGGATCGAGCACCACGAGGTCCGGCTTGAAACGCGCGACTTCGCGCAGCATCACCGCCAAGTGCATTTCCAGGCTATAGAACGTCGGCCGCGCCCCGATGTAGCGAAGCTGGCCGCTGCTCAGCCAGCGGCCGAGATCGGTGCCGACCGATTTCATGTTGCGGACGGTCTGCGCCTCGGATTCTTCGAACGACAGATACAACGCCTTCTCGCCGCGCCGGCAGGCGGCGTCGACCATCATGCAGGCCAGCGAACTCTTGCCCGAACCGGCGACGCCGGTGATCAGCACGCTGGTGCCGCGATAGAACCCGCCGCCGGACAGCATCGCGTCGAGATCGGGAACGCCGCTCGAGATCCGCTCCTCGTGCACCTTATGTGACAGCCCGAGCGACGACACCGGCAGAACGCTGAAGCCCTCTTCGTCGATCAGGAACGGATATTCGTTGGTACCGTGCGCAGTGCCGCGGTATTTAACGATGCGCAGCCGGCGGGTCGAAATCTGATTGTCGACGCGGTGATCGAGCAGGATGACGCAGTCGGAGACGTACTCCTCCAGCCCCTGCCGGGTCAGCGTGCCGTCGCCGCGCTCGCCGGTGATGACTGCGGTGAGGCCCTTCTGCTTCAGCCAATCGAACAGCCGCCGGATTTCGGCGCGCAGCACGGCGGGATTCTGAAACGCCGAGAACAGGCTCTCGATGGTGTCGAGCACGATCCGCTTGGCGCCGATCTGGTCGACCGCGAACTCCAGCCGCAAGAACAGCGCTTCGAGATCGTAGTCACCGACTTCGGCGACCTCGGTCGGATCGATCGCGATGTGCTCGATCAGAACCCGCTCCTGCTCGATCAGCCCCTGCAGGTCGAAGCCCAGCGAGGCGACGTTATCGACGATGTCGACCGGACGCTCTTCGAAGGTGACGAACACGCCGGGCTCGTCATAAAAGCGCGCGCCGTTGATCAGGAAGGTGGAGGCGAACAGCGTCTTGCCGCAGCCGGCCGAACCGCACACCAGACTGGGTCGCCCTGAGGGCAAGCCGCCAAGGGTGAGATCGTCGAACCCTTCGATCCCCGTCAGAGATTTGGATATGCCGTCCGCCATCGTACCCCAGGCCGTTTTCCGATTTGTAGGAGAACAGGAACTCGCTGCCTAGTGGAAGCCCAACGAAAATCCTGGTGTCCGACGCGGGAACGAAACGAGGCTTTCTGCGTTGCGGCGACTGATCCTACCTAACTGTCAAACTAACTTGACGATTCTAGCGGGCCACTGAGCGGCGCACTGTCTCGAAACAGGTCACGATCTGAAATCCATCACTCCGGGGAGCTGACGATCACGCCGTACCAGCCGAGCCCGCGATAGGTCTCGTAGCCGGGCGTCAGGTGGAAGCCGACCAGCGCTCCCCGGCCGTCGCGATAGGTGCCACAGGTCGGATGAGCCGACTGCAGCGGAAAGCGCTCATCGAGAATCCCCTGCCCATCCGAAGCGGCAATCACACGGCGGTCGGCGTCGAGCAGCAGCACCCGCGAGCGGTTCGGATCGTCGACCCGCACGCCTTGCACGATCGCCTTGGCCTGAGCTTCCCAGTCGAAGTGAATCGCCAGGATGCCGAGCGGCGCGCCGTCGCTGCGGCCGTCGGCACGGACGCTGGCGCAGTAAGTCGCCACCTGCGCATCACCGAGCAGCGGCACGCGTTCGATATTGCCTGCCACATAGTCGTCGCCGCTGCGCAGCCGCAACGCTTCCTTGAACCAGCCCTGCCCCGCCACGTTCTTGCCTGCCACGGCGAAACGGTCGGGCCGGCCGTTAGCCAGAATGGTGCCGTCGAGGCCGCACAGCCACAGATCGAGATACACCGTATAGGCCGACAGGATCACGCCCATGCGCGTGGACGCATAGGCGACCGCCTCGGCGGAAGGCTCAGCCACGCAGTCGACCACAGCGGAATCGGTCGCCCACCAGCGGACATCGCAGGTGCGCTCATAGAGATTGCGATCGATCAGTTCGACGGCGTTGAGCGCCAGATCGACCAGCCGGTCACCGCGTGATCGTTCTGTCATATTGCCGATCGAGTCGATCAGCTCGCCGGTTCGCTTGGTGAGTTGGGTTTCGAGGTCGCGCGCGATCTGTTCGATCTGGGCACCGACGTTGCGGACTTCCTGCGCCACGATGGCGAAGCCGGCGCCCTGCTTGCCGGCGCGGGCACTTTCGATCAGCGCATTGAGCGCCAGAATTTTCATCTGGCTGGTAATCTTCTGGATCGTCCGGGTTTTGCCGCAGGCAATCTCGTTCACCTCCGACGTCAGCCGCGCCACCAGCGCAGAGATATCGGCGCGATCATCCGCCTTGGGCTCACCCGCCGGATCGTCTCTGCGAACGGCTGCGGCGTGCATATGTTTCCATCCCCGACGCTGTACGGCGCCGGGGATAAATTTGAGCGAATAGTCCTAATGAGGACTAAACCAAAAACAGGGAAAGACGCCCGGAAGCAACCTTCGATTGCTGTTAGTTTGTGCAAATCGACCGATTAGTCGACAACTAACAATCATCACAATTCAGAACGGCAACTAACTACCTTCGACCGAAGGAGTTCTGAATCGCCACCATCGCTACTGATTCGCCGGCCGAGGTCGTGCGACCAAGCAAATCCAGGCGATTAGGATACCGGCATCGGCGGCACCGGCAGTGCCGTCACCGACTTGATCTTCTCCATCGCGAAACGCGAGGTGACGTTCTTCAGCGCCACCGTGCCGATCAGCTTCTTGTAGAACTGATCGTAGGCGCGCATGTCGGCGACGACGACGCGCAGCATGTAGTCGACATCGCCGGCCATCCGGTAGAACTCGATCACCTCGGGCATCGCGCTGACGGCATCGGCGAAGGTCTTCAGCCAGGCGTCGGAGTGATCGCCGCTCTCGATCGAGACGAACACCGACAATCCGAGCCCGATCTTGTCCTGATCGACCAGAGCGACCCGCTTGATGATCACCCCGTCGGCCTCGAGCCGCTGGATCCGCTTCCAGCACGGCGTCGACGACAGCCCGACCCGATCGCCGATCTCGGCCACGGACAGCGAGGCATCCTGCTGCAGCACCGTCAGAATTTTGCGGTCAATGGCATCCAGCCGCCGACTGGATTCGGCGACGATGCTGTCGGTGTCGGTCATGGCGAGAGAACTTTCTTCCAAATTCAATGACGCGCAGCATCATATATGGAATGAAATTTCTCGCAAGCCACTGGTTCCGCGCATGCGCCGGTGCAACGCCGCGCTCGCGGAGGACGTAAACGCCATCGTTTTCAAGCAGTTACGCAACCCTGAGCTTAGGAGCGCGCGCTGCGGGGCAGTTTTCCAGATGGCGGACCGCGGCTTTATGCGCATCTCCGGGCGAGCGGAAGCCCTGCCCTTCGAGCCCGGAGAAGTCGTCGCTAGCGGCGTGGAAGCGGAAACTGCGACCGTCGCGAACCACGATACCGGCGGCGCGCGAATTCACTTCGATGATAAAGGCATGGGACATGGCGGCACTTCATTGGTCGTCGACTCGCTCGGGGGAGCGGGTACGCCGGCCTGATAGCCGCGCTCTGTTTCACCCAGATGAAGCGCGCTTAAAGCTTTGATCTTACGTCGATCTGCTGAGCAGGAGGGAACCGGCCGCTCAGCAGCAGGACATCGGCGGAAATGCCGGCTGCAGCTTGCGCAGCGCGCGGTAAAACCGGGCAAACCAGCGGCGCGGCCAGGGCTGCGCCTGGAGCCAGCGCTCCTGAACGTCCTCGTCGGGCTCGATCGGCGCCTCGGTGGCGGCAGGTGCTGGCGCCGGATCGATCACCGGTGGGGCAGCGGGCTTGGCCGGAGCCTCGAACGCGACCGCGATCCGCGGCCGGTCGTCATAGGTGAGCATCGCCATATCAGCCTCGCTTTTCTGCCGGCGCAGTAGCCGGCGGTGGCAAGGGCGGATCGTCGTCGGCGATCGCTCGCCAGGCGGCTCCGTCGAGATCTTCGTACTGGCCGCTCTTCAGCGACCACAGAAACGCAATCAGTCCAAGCAGGCCGAGCCCGAGCGCCAGCGGGACCAGGATCACCATTACTTCCATGCCGCGGCTCCCCGGCGAACGCGGCGGGCCCGCATCGCATTCAGCATCACCAGCAGCGACGATCCCGACATCGCCAGCGCCGCGATCAGCGGTGTGGCATAGCCTGCGATCGCAATCGGCACCGCCAGCACATTATAGCCGATCGCCAGACCGAGATTCTCCCGCATCACCGCCATCGCTTTACGCGAATAATCGACCGCGGCCAGCACCGGCGCAAGCTCCTTGCCGAGGAACACCAGATCGGCGGTGGCTTGGCTGAGATGGGTGGCGCTGATCGGCGACATCGAGACGTGCGCGGCGGCGAGCGACGGTGCGTCGTTCATGCCGTCGCCGACCATCATCACGGTGCGACCCTGCTTCTTCAGCGCCTCGATATGGGCGATCTTCTCGGCCGGCTTCACCCCGGCACGCCAGGCGGACACGCCGAGCGCATCGGCCGCATGGCGCACCGCCGGTTCTCGATCGCCCGACAGCAGCTCCACCGCGATGCCGCGATTGATCAGCGCGTCGATCGTTTTGGCAGCATCGGGACGCAGCAACTGGCGCACCGCAAACACCACCCGCTGTTGGCCGCGGCTGAACGCCACCACGGAGACTTCGGGGTCTTCGCTGAGGATCTGATTGGCTTCGGCATCGGCGCCGCAGAACGCCGGACTGCCGAGCCTCAATTCTTCGCCGCCAAAGGTAGTGCGGACGCCGCGTCCGGGCTCTTCGACCACGTTCGGCAACGGCGACTTGGCGTGCGCGGCCCGCGCCACCGCAGCGGCGACCGGATGATGGCTGGCGAGCGCGAGCCGGCCGGCGAGGTCGAACGCGTCGGGCGGGATGCCCGCAGCGTTGACGACATCCAGCTCGGGCAACGTCAGCGTGCCGGTCTTGTCGAACACGATGGTGTCGACCGACGCGGCGCGCTCGATCGCATCACCGGCGTTGAGCAGCACGCCGGCGCGGAACATCGCCCCGGATGCGACGGTCTGCACCGCCGGAATGGCGAGGCCGAGCGCGCAGGGGCAGGTGATGATCAGCACCGCGATGCCGATCACGATCGAATCGTGCCAGCCCGCACCGGCCAGCACCCAGCCGATGATCGTCAGCAGCGCGGTGGCGTGCACCACCGGCGCATAGAGCTGCGAGGCGCGGTCCGCCAGCCGGACGTAACGCGAGCGGGCCTGCAGCGCGTGGTCGAGCAGGCGAGTGATCTCGGACAGCAGCGTGCCCTCTGCGGCCGCCGCGACGCGCACGCGGAGCGTACCGGAGATGTTCAGCGTGCCGGCATAAACCTGGGTACCGCGCTCAGCCGGCACATGCAGCGTCTCGCCGGTGATCAGGCTCTGGTCGATCTCGGAGCGGCCTTCGATCACCGTGCCGTCGACGGCGCAGCGCTCGCCGGGGCGCAGCAGCACGATGTCGCCGGCGCGGACGGCGGCGATCGGCACTTCGCTGATCTCATCGGGGCCGACGAACTTGGTGGCGGTCTCGGCCTTCAGCGCGGCGAGATTGCCGGCGACCGCGCGGGTCTTCTGCCGCATCTTCTGGTCGAGGAAACGGCCCGCCAACAGGAACGCGATCAGCATCACGGCGGCATCGAAGTAAGCGTGCTCGGCGTGATTGATGGTCTCGACCAGCGACATGCCGAGCGCCAACGTGATGCCGATCGTGATCGGCACGTCCATGTTGACGCTTTTGGCCTTCAGCGCGCGGAATGCCGACTGGAAGAACGGCTGCCCCGCATAGGCGGCGCAGGGCAGCGCCACCAGCGCCGACAGCCAATGGAAGAAGTCGCGTGCTTCGGGACTGAGATCGCCGCCGTACCACACCGGCACCGACAGCATCATCACGTTCATGGTGGCGAACACGGCGACGCCGAGGCAGCGCAGCAGGAACTTGGTGCGCTCGGCCTCTTCGACTTCGGCCCGCACCGGCTCGTAGGGGTAAGCCTTGTAGCCGAGCTCGGCGAGGCGATCGATGAACTGGCCGGGCTCCAGCGTGCTGCCCTTGTTCCACTCCACCGCGAGACGGCGATCAGTGAGATTGACGCGGGCCAGCGTCACGTCCGGGATCGATTGCAGGCCGCGCTCGATCTTGGCCATACAGCTGGCACAGTGAACGCCCTCTACGGCGAGGTCGAGATGCGCGATCCGGCCGTCGACGTCTTTGACGTAGTGAGAGAAATCCCGCGTTTGCAGCATTCGGCGATCCTCGTCACGCCTGCCGGATCGGCGCTTAGTTCAACAGCAGCTTGTTCTTGGAGAGGAACATGCGAACGCCGCCCTGATCCCCTTCCAGAACCAGATCCCAACGGCCCGGCAGCACGCCATTGGCGTCCCCCCGGTACACGCCGCTGCCGACCTCCGCGAGCGCAACCTCGCGGTCGTAGCGCTTGTCGGACGGCCGCTCCAGCCGGCCGAAGAAGTTCAGACCGGCCAGCGGCAGGCCGGCCTTGTCGCGGGCTTCGACCTGCAGCACGGCGGCGCCATCGGGCTTGCGCTCGACCTTGGCTTCGACCTTCCAGCCGCGCTGATCCTGATCACGCGCGGCTGCGATCTCACGTTCGTAAGCGAGGCTGGCGGCGTAGGCGCTGTCGACCTCGGTGCCGGGCAGCGTCTTGATCGCCAGCGTCATCATCAGTCCGTTGACGCCGAACACGATGCCAAAGAACGCCACCAGGACGGCGAGAACGACTTTGCCGGTGAGAGGACGCGGCGATGATTGCGAACGGCTCATCATAAGGCTCCGGTTCGGATCAGGGCGTGACAAAGACGTCCTTGGTGGAGGCGACCTCGCCCAGCCCGATATCTGTGACATGGAAGGTCACCGGCACCGACTGCGGCACGTCATCGTTTGCGTCGACCAGCACCCGCAGCTCGGTGGTGGTGTCGCGGCCGAGGATGATCATCGGCCGGGCCGGCGTGATCGAGTCCGCACCGACGATGTGGATCATCGCATTCGGCGGACCTTCGACGTCGACCGCCACCACGCGGTCGAAGCCGCGCTTGTTGAGGAAGCGGATGGTGTAACCGTTGCGCACCGAGCCGTCGGACAGCCGCACCGCGACCGGGTTGCGGTCGTGCAGGACGTTGACGTCGAGCAGGCTGCGGTTCGCCAGCTTGTACACCATCGCACCACCGATCGCGACGATGATCAGCGAGTAGATCACGGTACGGGCGCGGACCGGCTTGAAGACCTCCGGCTTGCCCTCCATCCGGCGATGGATGTTGATGTCGTTGTCATAGCCGATCAGCCGGGTCGGGCGGCCGATCTTCTTCATCACGTTGTCGCAGGCGTCGATGCACAGGCCGCACTGGATGCAGTCGAGCTGCGGTCCGTTGCGGATGTCGATGCCGGTCGGGCACACGGCGACGCACTGGTTGCAGTCGACGCAATCGCCGACCGGCTCGCCGATCGCGCGGAGCTGCGCCGCCTTTTTGAGCGACGAACGCTTCTCGCCGCGGTCGTACTTATAGGTGACGTTGAGCGCCCACTCGTCGGTCAGCGCCGCCTGAATGCGCGGCCACGGGCACATATAGACGCAGACCTGCTCCCGCATGAAGCCGGCCAGCGTGTAGGTGGTGAAGGTGAGGATGCCGATCCAGATATACGCCACCATCGGAGCGTCGAAGGTGACCAGCTCCTTGATCAGGGTCGGAGCGTCGGCGAAGTACAGAACCCAGGCGCCGCCGGTCCACCACGCGATCATCAGCCAGATCGAGTGCTTGAGCGCGAGTTCCGCGGCGCGCTGCATCTTGAAGCCTTCGCCGGCCTTGCGCATCCGCTCGCGGCGATCGCCTTCGACGAACCGCTCGACCGCGTAGAACAGATCGGTCCAAACCGTCTGCGGGCAGAGATAGCCGCACCACACCCGGCCGCCGAGCGCGTTCATCAGGAACAGGACGATAGCGGCGACGATCAATAGGCCGGTGAAGTAATAGATTTCCTGCGGCCACAGCTCGATGGCGAAGAAGTAGAACCGGTTATTGGCGAGGTCGATCAGCACCGCCTGATCGGGGGCGCCGAGACCGCGGTTCCATCGCACGAAGGGCAAAAAGTAATAGATCCCGAGGCAGACCGCCATCAGGATCCATTTGGTTCGCCGGAACGAGCCGGATACGCTTTGGGGGAAGATTTTCTTTTGGGCCGTGTACAGCGGTCCGTCGTCGTCCGGCTGCAGGTCCGTCGCGCGCAGGGGCTTGTTCATATCGAGGGTTCTTTTCCACTTCTTCTATCGTCGAGCGCAAGCTCAATTCCGGGCGCGCAGATCACAACCTCGCGTGTCCCCCAACACACAAGGTTCTGCGCGCCCGCGAGCGTCGGCTATTTGCCGCCGCCGAGCGAGTGGACGTACACCGCCATCGCCTTGATGGTGGTGGGATCGAGGCGACCGATCCACGCCGGCATCACGCCGCCGCGGCCGTTGGTGATCGTCTCGATGATGGTGGCTTCGTCACCACCGTACAGCCAGATCTTATCCGTCAGGTTGGGCGCACCAAGTTCGGGATTGCCCTTGGCGTCTTCACCGTGACAGGCGACGCAGTTCTCCGCGAAGATCTGCTTGCCGGCCGCCAGATCGACGCCCGGACGGGTCGACTGGCCCGACAGCGAACGAACGAAGTTGGCGACCTGAACGATCTGGTCCTTACTCAGCGTGCCGTCCTTGCCGAACGCCAGCATGTTGCCCATGTGGCCTTCGTCGTTACCGGAGCGCGCGCCGTATTTGATGGTCTTTTCGATTTGCTCGAGGGAACCGCCCCACAGCCAATCGTCGTCGTTGAGGTTCGGGAAGCCCTTGCCGCCGGCAGCGCCCGAGCCGTGGCACGGGGCGCAGTTGTCGCCGAACACCACCTTGCCCTTGGCGCGGGCCAGAGCAAGCAGTGCCGGGTTTTTCTCGATCTCTTCGAGCGAGGCAGTCGCCAGCGCCTGCATCTTCTCGCCGCGAACCTGATTGAGCTTGGCGAGATCGACGTCGAGTTCGGCACGCGAGGAGTAACCGAACAGGCCGCGGGTGTAGCCGTTCATCAGCGGCCACGCCGGATAGACGATGAAGTAGCCGATCGACCAGATGATGGTGGCGTAGAAGGTCCAGATCCACCACCGCGGCAGCGGAGTGTTCAGTTCCTGGATGCCGTCCCACTCGTGGCCGGTCGTGGCCGTGCCGGTGACTTTGTCGATTTCGCCGTGATGTGCATGGTCAGCCATGGTCGTCTCAGTCCTCTCGAAGCGGCATCTGGGCGGCCTCGTCGAACGCCTCTTTGTTTTTCGGCCAGAGCGCATACACCACGATGGCGACGAAGATGGCCATGAACAGCGGCGTCCACCATGTCGTGACGAGACTGGACGCGATGTTGTCGAAGTAGATGATCGCTTTCATGTCGCCGCCTCAGCGAAGGTTCGCTTTTTCGTCGTACAGTTTGAAGTCGACCAGGGTACCGAGCATCTGCAGGTACGAGACCAGCGCGTCGAGCTCGGTCGGGTCACCCGGTTGGCCGTCGAAGTTGCGCACCACCGCCTTGGGGTAGCGCTTCTGCAGATCGGCCGCGTCGGCGCCGTCCGGAGCGACCTGCGCCTTGGCGTCGGCCGCCGCCTTGGCGATGTCCTCGTCGCTGTAAGGCACGCCGAGGGTGCGGTTGGTCTTGAGGTGATCCGAAAGGCTGGCGAGATCGACCTTGCTGTTGGCGAGGAACGCGTAGTTCGGCATCACCGACTGCGGCACGATCGAACGCGGGTTCTTCAGATGCGCGACGTGCCAATCGTCGGAGTACTTGCCGCCGACCCGGGCGAGATCCGGACCGGTCCGCTTGGAACCCCACTGGAACGGATGGTCGTACATCGACTCCGCAGCCAGCGAGTAATGGCCGTAACGCTCGGTCTCGTCACGCAGCGGACGGATCATCTGCGAGTGGCACAGATAGCAGCCCTCGCGGATGTAGATGTTGCGGCCTGCCAGTTCGAGCGGGGTGTAAGGACGCACCCCGTCGACCTTTTCGATGGTGCTCTTGAGGTAGAACAGCGGAGTGATTTCGACGAGACCACCAATCGCGATCACGAGCAGGATGCCGACGATCAGGACGACCGAGTTGGTCTCGAAGATCTTGTGCCGAGCCCAGATTGACATTGTTTGCTCTCCTTACTCGGCAGGCTGCAGGGCGACGCGAGGCTGAGCCTCGGACCGTTCGCCGACGCGGACGGTCATCCAGAGGTTGTAGGCCATGATCAGCGCGCCGATCAGGAACAGGCCGCCGCCGGCGGCGCGGATGGCATAGAAGGGGTGCATCGCTTCGACCGACTCGATGAACGAGTATTCGAGGAAGCCCAGCGAGGTGTAAGCACGCCACATCAGACCTTGCAGGATGCCCGACACCCACATCGCCGAGATGTAGAGGACGATGCCGAGGGTCGCGATCCAGAAGTGCCAGTTCACTAGGCGGATGCTGTAGAGCTGCTTCCGGCCCCAGACCCACGGCACCAGGCAGTACAGCGCGCCGAAGGAGACGAAGCCGACCCAGCCGAGCGCGCCGGAGTGGACGTGACCGACGGTCCAGTCGGTGTAGTGGCTGAGCGAGTTGACCGCCTTAATCGCCATCATCGGACCTTCGAAGGTCGACATGCCGTAGAAGGCGACCGACACCACCATCATGCGCAGCACGGGGTCGGTGCGGAGCTTGTCCCAGGCGCCCGACAGCGTCATCAGGCCGTTGATCATGCCGCCCCATGAGGGCATCCACAGCATGATCGAGAAGGTCATGCCGAGGGTCTGCGTCCAGTCGGGCAGCGCGGTGTAGTGCAGGTGGTGCGGACCGGCCCAGATGTACAGGAAGATCAGCGCCCAGAAGTGGATGATCGACAGCCGGTAGGAATAGACCGGCCGCTCAGCCCGCTTCGGGATGAAGTAGTACATGATGGCCAGGAAGCCGGCGGTCAGGAAGAAGCCGACCGCGTTGTGGCCGTACCACCACTGGAACATCGCGTCCTGCACGCCCGACCAGGCGATGTAGGACTTCGAGCCGAGGAAGCTGACCGGCAGCGTCGGGTTGTTGCCGAGGTGCAGCACCGCGATGGTGATGATGAAGGCGAGATAGAACCAGTTCGCCACGTAGATGTGGGGTTCCTTGCGCTTCATCAGGGTGGCCAGGAACACCAGCAGGTAGGTGACCCAGACGATGGTCAGCCACAGGTCGGCGTACCATTCCGGCTCGGCGTATTCCTTCGACTGGGTGACGCCCAGCAGATAGCCCGTGCCCGCGATGACGATGAAGAAGTTGTAGCCGATCGCCACGAACCACGGCGCGAGGTCACCGGCGAGCCGGGCCCGGGTGGTCTTCTGCACCACGTAGAACGAGGTCGCCAGCAGCACGTTGCCGCCGAACGCGAAGATCACCGCCGACGTGTGCAGCGGACGAAGCCGGCCGAAATTGACCCACTGGGCGATGTTCAGGCCCGGATAGGCGAGTTCCAGGGCGATGTAGAGGCCGGCCGAGAAACCGGCGATGCCCCAAAACATTGCCATAAAGGAGAGGAACTTTATCGGCCCGAGATTGTAATTCGGAGCGCCGTTGATTTCCTGCGGCGGCAGGCCCGAACGGCTGCGATGCCGAACGATGATCGCGAACACCGCCCAGGCGCTGAACGCGGCCGCGAGCGCGGCATGAAATGCGAAGGGAGCATCCTTGGCGTAGATCGCCGCGTAGATGGACAGGATCGTGGTCAATGCGAACACGACCGTGAGACCACCCTCGCCAAGGGTGATCCGCTTCGAATTCAGGGCTTGATTCATCTGATCAATCTTTTCTTCGGCGGGCAGGTGACTGCACCATCCCCGGTTTCGGGACCGCACGTTTGATTGAAATCAAAATGCCCAAATTTGCGCCACGACGACGCGCGTTTTGTGCGGTGCGATCGACACTTGCTGCTTTTCGATGAAATGCCTCGAAATTGCAAGAACCATCGCGACTTGCGCGGGCTGCCCTCGGCTGCGTACGAGGACGGACGAACACCCCCAACGGAACGTTCGACCAAAGAATGAGGCCCGGCTCAGCGAATGACTTTCATTCGCTTCCGCAGTGCGGGAAAAACTGTCTGACGGTCGTCAGGGACGACGCCGTTCATAGGTCTTGAGGTGGGTGTAGATCACCCGCAACCGTGCCACCGGAACCTTCGCCTCATCGGCACGGATGATGAGGTCGCCGATCACGTGATCGGCTTCGATCCGGGCGCCAGCCTGGATGTCACGAAACATCGAAGCCGTCAGCGTCGAGCCTTCGGCGAGCAGCATGCCCCGGGTGCGTTCGACCGAGGCTTGGCGCGGCGCATGGCCGGCCGCCGCCGCAATCGTGGTGATCTCGTCGAACACCCCGAGCATGAAGTCGGCGCCACCCGGCGCGGCGAGAATGTCGCCGACCGCGCCCCGCATCAGTGAGGTCGATCCGGCGAGCGTCGCCAGAAACACCCACTTCTCCCACATCTCCTGCATGATCACCGGCGAGGCGTTGACGCCGAAGTCGCAGCCGCCGAGCGCGGCGGCGATCTGCGTCACGCGCTCCGACATCGCGCCGTCACGCTCGCCGAAGGTGATCGCACTCATCGGCGCGAGCTGGACGACATGGCGCTGCGCATCGAGCGTCGCGGCAATCACGCATTGGCCGCCGAGCACGCGGTCGCGGCCGAATGCAGAGTCCAGCACATCGAGATGCTTCATGCCGTTGAGCAGCGGCAGAATCGTCGTGTGAGCCCCGACACCACCCCGGAACGACGCAATCGCGTCGTCGAGGTCGAATGCCTTGCAGCTCAGCACCACCAGATCGTAGTCGGGAGCGAGCGCCGAAGCCTGCAGCGCAGGCGGATTTGCGATTCTCCCGTCGCCGTGCGGGCTCTTGATCACCAGCCCGTCCCGCGCCAATTCCGCTGCGCGGCCGGGCCGCACCAGAAACGTGACGTCACGGCCGACCTGCAGCAGGCGCCCGCCGAAATATCCGCCGATCGCGCCGGCACCAACGATCAGAATCCGCATCACGTCCTCCCGGAATTTTCGCGAGTCTTAACCGGATCGCGCTGCCGCTGCGAGCGCGATGCCGGCATACCCCTCACCACTTCTCGCCGTAGGGCCGGATTTCCATCTCGAACGTCCAGGCGCTCTTCGGCTGCTGATACAGCTGCCAGTACGCGCCGGCGACCGCCGCCGGCGGCATCAGCAGATCCGGGTTGGCGAGCGCATCCTTGCCGAAGATCTGCTCACGGCGCTCGCGCACCCAGGCGGTGTCGACGCCGGAATCGATGATCAGATGCGCCACATGGATGTTTTTCGGCATCAGCTCGCGCGCCATCGACTGCGCCACCGCGCGCAGCCCGAATTTAGCTGAGGCGAACGCCGCAAAGCCTGAGCCGCCGCGCAACGACGCGGTCGCGCCGGTGAAGAAGATCTTGCCCTGCCCGCGCGCCAGCATCAGCCGCGCCGACTCCCGGCCCGACACGAAGCCGGCCCAGCACGCCATCTCCCACACTTTTCGAAACACCCGATCGGTCGTCTCCAGGATCGGGAAATTGACATTGGCACCGACGTTGAAAATCGTCACCTCGAGCGGCGCGTGGGCGTCGGCGTCGTTCAGGAATGCCGTCACCTCATCTTCTTTTCGGGCATCGAGCGAGCGCGCGACGATGCGACCGCCGGCCGCCTCGATCTCCGCCACCAGCGGCGCAAGCTTCTCGCCGTTGCGCCGGCCGGCGAACACCGTGAAGCCCTCGGCGGCAAACTTCTTGGCGATCTCCGCCCCGATGTAATCGCCGGCTCCGATCACCGCGACAGTTGCGTTGCGTGGCGTCATGCGGGCGTCTCCCTCAAGCTCGTCATTGCGAGCGAAGCGAAGCAATCCACGTTCTCAGCACGGAGCGACTGGATTGCGTCGTCGCTTCGCTCCTCGCACTGACGGGAGAGATCGATTGAAGCTAGCCGTACATCTCTTCGACGTCGCGGAGCTGTTCCTTGCCGAAGAACATCTCGGTGCCGACGAAGAAGGTCGGCGAGCCGAACGCGCCGCGCTGGACGGCATCTTCGGTGTTGGCGATCAGCTTCGCCTTCACCTCCGGCTCCTGCGCGCGGGTCAGCAGCGCCTTGCCGTCGAGCCCCGACGACGACAGCGCCGCCGCTGCGACTTCGAGATCGTCCATCTTCTTCGGCTCCACCCACATATGGTGGAACGCGGCCTCGACGTATTGGTCGAACACGCCGTCGAGCTGCGCCGCGACCGCGGCGCGCATCAGGTTGAGCGTGTTGACCGGGAAATGCGGATTCCAGACATACGGCTTCACCCCGTAGCGCTTGAGGAAGCGCTCAGTTTCCACCGTGAGAAATTCGCGCTTGTTCTTGATCCCGGCCAGCGTCTCCGCCGGAGACTTGTTGTTGGTCGCCTTGAAGATACCGCCGAGCAGCACCGGCACGTAGTCGAACTTGACGCCGATCCGCCGCTCGATCGCCGGGATTGCCTCGTGGGCCAGGAAAGCGTTGGGACTGCCGAAGTCGAACAGGAATTGCGGGGCGGGCTGGGTCATGATCTCCTCCGGCAGCGGCGGGGTCGCCTTATATGATTATCGTCATCCCATACCGACCGTAGCGCGTCTGCCGCGACCGATCAACCGGGTCGGAGGCGAGGGTCGCGACCTTCGGAACTGTGATGTCCCGCGCCGCGGAAACTCTGCTAAGGCGAAGCGCGTTCTCACGGCTGGTGCCGCTTCAATCACTGACAGACATCCGGGATCTTCGCGACATGCTGACCGTCCATCACCTCAACAACTCCCGCTCGCAACGCGTGCTGTGGCTCCTGGAGGAGCTCGGCACCCCTTACGAGATCAAGCGCTATCAGCGTCAGCCGGACATGATGGCGCCGAAGGAGCTGCGCGCCGTGCATCCGCTCGGCAAATCCCCGGTGATTACCGACAACGGCAATACCATCGCCGAGTCCGGCGCGATCATCGAATACATCGTGGGCACCTATGGGGACGGCCGGCTGATCCCGCCGCCGAACACCCCGGAGCGGCTGCGCTACACCTACTGGCTGCACTATGCCGAAGGCTCGGCGATGCCGCCCTTGCTGCTCAAGCTGCTGTTCTCGATGATGCCGCGGCGCGCTCCGGCGCTGGTGCGGCCGCTGGTGAAGATGGTGGCGTCGGGCGCGCTGACCGGCTTCGTCGATCCGCAGCTCAAGCTGCACATGGATTATTGGGAGAGCGAACTCGGCAAGGCCGCGTATTTCGCCGGCGACGAATTCACCGCCGCCGATATCCAGATGAGCTTCCCGCTGGAAGCCGCCGCCTCACGCGGCGGCCTCGACCAGCGCTATCCGAAGGCGCTGGCCTGGCTCGAACGCATCCACGCCCGCCCCGCCTACAACCGCGCGCTTGAAAAAGGCGGGCCGTACGAAATCGGCAAGGCGTAATAGCAGCTTCGATTAGAGCAACGACCGACGCGCCAAGCACAGCGCGCTCCCTCTCCCGCAGGCGGGAGAGGGAGCGCGCTGTGCTTGGGGAGAGCCTACCCCATCGGCAGCGGCGTGACGGTCACGCCGGGCGGCGGGACGCTGTCGTCCGGCACGAAGAAGTCCGACATCAGCGGCACGCTCGGGTCGACGCGATACGGTTCGAAGTCGCGCAACCCGGCCTCGTACAGCACGCTGTCATCGATGCAGAACTGGCCGGTGAATTCACGCGAGGGCCTAGTCAGGATCGCATGGGCGGCGTCACCCATGATCTCCGGCGTGCGGCTGGCGCGGATCATCGCGTCGCCGCCGAGCAGATTGCCGACCGCCGCCGTGGCGATCGTGGTGCGAGGCCACAGCGCATTCACCGCAACGCCGGCATGTTTCAGTTCGCCCGAGAGACCGAGCGCCACCATGCTCATACCGAACTTCGCCATGGTGTAGGCGGTCGACGCGGCGAACCACTTCGCCTTCATATCGAGCGGCGGCGACAGCATCAGGATGTGTGGATTGGCGGCCTTCTTCAGATGCGGGATGCAGTATTTCGACACCATGAAGGTCCCGCGGGTGTTGATCCCCATCATCAGGTCGTAGCGCTTCATGTCGGTCGCCTGCGAATGGGTCAGGCTGATCGCGCTGGCGTTGTTGACGCAGATGTCGATGCCGCCGAACTCCGCCACCGTCTTGCCGATCGCGTCGATCACCTGCGCTTCATCGCGGATGTCGCACACCAGCGGCAGCGCCTTGCCGCCGGCCGCAACGATCTCCTCGGCGGCAGTGTAGATCGTCCCCTTCAGCTTCGGATGCGGCTCGGTGGTCTTGGCGGCGATCGCCACATTGGCGCCATCCCGCGCCGCCCGCAGCGCGATCGCAAGCCCAATGCCCCGGCTCGCCCCGGTGATGAACAGCGTCTTGCCTTGCAGTGATGCCATCTGATGCAGCCTCCTGGTCGCCCAAATCGATTGGCCGAACAGATTAGCAGGGCGCCGCTGCATCCGCTTGCGGCGAGACGTTGAACGCCCCGTGCAAGCCGAAGCCTTCGCCGCACACGCAGCGCGCTCCCTCCCCCGCTTGCGGGAGAGGGAGCGCGCTGTGCTTGCGGCAAACTCAACAGCTGGATCGCTAATATCCCGCCGCCGTCGCCCCCCGTGTTCGCGGGTCCGGCGCGCCGTGGAAGCCGTCGGTGTCGATCAGGATCGAATTTGCCGAGGTCTGGCCGAGCGGAGTGACGACGCGGTGGCCCATGGCGCGGAGCGCGTCCAGGGTTGCGTCGGGAAAGCCGCTTTCGACCCGCACCTCGTCCGGCAGCCACTGATGATGCAGCCGCGGCGCCGACACGGCGTCGGCGACATTCATCCGGTAATCGATCACGTCGACGATCACCTGCAGCACCGCCGAAATGATGCGGCTGCCGCCGGGCGAGCCGGTGACCAGCACCGGCTTGCCGTCCTTGAGCAGAATCGTCGGCGACATCGACGACAGCGGCCGCTTTCCCGGCGCCGGGAGGTTAGCGGCGAAGCCGACCAGACCGTAGGCATTAGAGGCGCCAGGAGCCGCGGTGAAATCATCGAGTTCGTTGTTGAGCAAAACGCCCGTGCCATCCGCTACCAGCCCGACGCCGTAAGAGAAGTTGAGCGTGTAGGTGTTACTGACTGCATTGCCCTCGGCATCGGCGACCGAGAAGTGCGTGGTGTTCTGGCCCTCGCGCGGCTGCGGCAGTGGTTGCTCGACCGGCGTGGCTCGCTGCGGATCGATCGCGGCGCGCAGGCTGGCTGCGTAGTCCTTCGACAACAGCTTCGCGACCGGTGCCGCGCTGAAGGCGGGATCGCCGAGATAGCGGGCGCGATCCGCATAGGCGCGCTTCATCGCTTCGATCAACAGATGCAGCGACGGCGGCGTGCCCTGCCCGAGGTCGCGCATCGCGAAGCCTTCCAGGATGTTCAGGCTTTCGATCAGCACGACGCCGCCGGACGACGGCTGCGGCATCGCCACGATATCGTAGCCGCGGTAGCTGCCACGCAGCGGCGGGCGCAGCATCGGCTGATAGCCGGCGAGATCCTCCGGAGTGATCAGCCCGCCGGCCTCCCGAATGCCGCGCGACAACTTCTCGGCGATCGGGCCGCGATAGAACCCGTCCGGTCCCTGCTTGGCGATGGCCTCCAGCGTGGCGGCCAAATCCGGCTGCGCCAGCCTGTCGCCGGCCTGCAGCGGCGAGCCGTCGGGACGCGCGAACACCTTGCGGGTGGACGGCCAGCGCGACAGCCAGGCGTGCCAATCCGGCAGCGTATCGGCGGTGTCGTCGGCGATGATGATGCCGTCCCGGGCCAGCGCAATCGCTGGCGCGATCACGTCCGCGAGCTTGAACTTGCCAGAGCCGTATTTCTCAAGAGCGAGCGCCAACCCAGCCACGGTGCCGGGAACGCCGATGCCGAGCGCGGATTTGCGCGATTTGTCCGGGTCGGGTTTGCCGTCCGTCAGGAACATGTCCTGGGTGGCGGCCTGCGGCGCGGTTTCGCGATAGTCGATCGCCACGTCCTCATTCTTCGCCGCGGAATGGATCACCATGAACCCGCCGCCGCCGAGATTGCCGGCGCGCGGATAGGTGACTGCCATGGCGAAGCCGGTCGCCACCGCGGCATCGATCGCATTGCCGCCGCGGGACAAAAAGCCGGCGCCGATTTCCGCAGCCAGCCGTTCCTGCGCCACTACCATGCCGTGTTTGGCGATCACCGCTTGGGCCGGCCCGCGCGCCATGCCGCTGCGCATATCCTGCGCCGGCGCGGCAAGCGGGCTCACCACCAGCACCAGCACGGCCAGCGTCATCAAAATGCGTTGCGGGACGCGCAGTGTGATCATCGAGCGGCTCCGATTTCTGCGGCGCAGGCTGCCACGCGCCGGACGAATCCTATAGGCAATCGAAGCCGCGAGGCAAAACGCGGTCCGGCCCGCGGAAGGAACAAGATGTCGTCATCGCTTGCGGAAGGCATCGCGCAAACTCGTGAACCGATCCGCTATCCGTCGCAGGGCGCCGTCGTCGGCTGGATCCTGTTCGACTGGGCGGCGCAACCGTACTTCACGCTGATCACGACCTTTATCTTCGCGCCCTATTTCGCCACCTACGTGGCGCCCGATCCGGCGACCGGCCAATCGCTGTGGGGCTTCGCCACGGCAGCGAGCGGTTTCGTCATCGCCTTGGCATCGCCGGTGCTCGGCGCGATCGCGGATGCCAGCGGCCGGCGCAAGCCGTGGATCGCGCTGTTCGGCGCCATGCTGGTGATTGGATCGATGCTGATGTGGTTCGGCAAGCCGGGCGAACCACATACGATTCTGCCGCTGCTGATCGCCTACGCGATCGCCACCATCGGCGTTGAATTCGCCACCGTGTTCAACAACGCGATGATGCCCAACCTGGTGCCGCCGGAGAAGATCGGCCGTCTGTCAGGGACCGGCTGGGCGACCGGCTATGTCGGCGGCATCCTGTCGCTCGTCCTGGTGCTCGGCTTTCTGGCCGCGAGCCCAGATACCGGCAAAACCCTGCTCGGCCTTGCGCCGTGGTTCGGACTCGACCCGGCGCTGCACGAGGGCGATCGGATCAGCGGCCCACTCACCGGGGCGTGGTTCGTATTGTTCGTGCTGCCGATGTTTCTGCTGACGCCGGACTTCCCCGCCAAGCTGGCGCCGCGCGCCGCGATCCGCGAGGGCCTGCGCGAGCTCGCCGAAACGCTGCGCGACCTACCGCGACGGCGTTCGCTCGCGATCTTCCTGCTCGCCAACATGATCTACACCGACGGCCTGGTATCGCTGTTCGCGTTCGGCGGCATCTACGCCACCGGCACCTTCGGCTGGAGCACGATCCAGATCGGCACTTTCGGCATCATCCTGGCAATCGCCGCCACCATCGGCGCGTTCGTCGGCGGCCGCCTCGACGATGCGTTCGGGTCCAAGCGGGTGATCACCGGCTCGCTGGTCCTATTGCTGATCGCGATCGGCGGCATCCTGCTGGTCGATCCCAGCCATGTCTTGCTGATTGAAGTAACGCCGCCGCAACCGGGCGCAGCGCTGTTCGCCTCACCTGCCGAACGCGCCTACCTGCTGCTCGGCTGCCTGATCGGCATCGCCGGCGGCCCGCTGCAGGCGGCATCGCGCACGCTGCTGATCAGGATCGCCCCACGAGACCGGATCGCCCAGTATTTCGGCCTGTTCGCCCTCACCGGCAAAGTCACCTCGTTCATCGGCCCGCTGCTGATCGCGACCGTCACCGCGCTGGCGAGCAGCCAGAAGGCCGGCATGGCCGTGCTGGTGCTGTTCTTCGTCGCCGGATTGGCGCTGCTGACCCAGGTTCGGGGCTCCGCGGACTGATCGCGCCGGTGCGTGGACAAACACGCCGACCTGGTCTATAGGAGCGGGCATGATCCACCTGACCGCCTCGTACTGGTACTTTTATTTTAGCAGCTCGCTGGCGGCGGGAGGATTTCGCGCGATCTGAAGATTGCAGCATAGAGATCCGACAAGCCGCCAGACCTGGCGGCTTTTTCGTTTGAGCCGGCAGGTCTCCTGAACAGGAGCAAACTGCCGTGTTGACCACCACAGACGACCTTCGCCTTCAGAAAATCACCGAACTGAGTACGCCTGCCGAAGTGATGGGCGAGATTCCGCGCACCCTGACCGCGACACGCACCGTCGCGGCGAGCCGCAGCGCGATTCACGCCATCCTGACCGGGGCCGACGACCGGCTCCTCGTGATAGTGGGTCCCTGTTCGATTCACGATCCGGCCGCGGCCATGGACTATGCCAGCCGTCTGGCGGCGCTGCGCGAGACCCTGGCCGACCGGCTCGAGATCGTGATGCGGGTGTATTTCGAAAAGCCGCGCACCACAGTGGGTTGGAAGGGGTTGATCAACGACCCGGATCTCGATGGCAGCTTCCGGATCGACAAGGGACTGCGGCTGGCGCGTGAAGTGCTGTCGGCCGTGAACAATCTCGGCCTGCCGGCCGCCACCGAATTCCTCGATCTAATCACGCCGCAGTACATCGCGGATCTCGTCGCCTGGGGGGCGATCGGCGCGCGCACCACCGAGAGCCAGATCCACCGCGAACTCGCGTCGGGGCTATCCTGCCCGATCGGCTTCAAGAACGGCACCGACGGCAATGTCCGGATCGCCGCGGAGGCGGTGAAGTCCGCGGCGCAACCGCATCATTTCATGGCGGTGACCAAGGGCGGGCGCAATGCGATCGCGGCCACCACTGGTAACAGCGACTGCCATGTCATTCTGCGCGGCGGCGTCACGCCGAACTACGACGCCGCAAGTGTGGAAGCCGCCGCGGCGGTGCTCGGCAAGATCGGCCTGGCGCCGCGACTGATGATCGACGCCAGCCACGCCAACAGCAGCAAGCAGCCGGACAACCAGCCGAAGGTCACGGCCGATGTCGGACGCCAATTGGCGGCGGGCGAGAACCGCATCATCGGCGTGATGATCGAGAGCAATCTGGTGGCCGGTCGGCAGGATGTAGTGCCGGGTCGGCCGCTACAATACGGCCAGAGCATCACCGACGGCTGCATTGACTGGGCAACGACCGAGACAGTGCTGCACGAGCTGGCCGCTGCGGTCGAGAGCCGGCGAGCTACGCGGCGCACGGAGCAGCAGGAAGGTGCGGCGGCTTGATTAGCTAAGCGCAGGGCAGCGACCTCAGATCGCTGCCCCGCTTTTCGCATCGGTTGTTAGGGCGCTGCAGGACTTGAGTGAAGCGATACGATCCAAGGTGCACTGAATCCTCATCCTGAGGAGCCCGGCGAAGCCGGGCGTCTCGAAGGATGGGACCACGCATTGCCAGCGGGGCATGGTTCGAGACGGCGCTTCGCGCCTCCTCACCATGAGGCTGTGCTTGTTGCTGACGCTTCAGAGCTCAAGTTATGAAACGCCTCAGTGCCGGAAGTGCCGGGTGCCGGTGAACACCATGGCGATGCCGGCGTCGTCCGCAGCCTTGATCACTTCGTCGTCGCGGACCGAGCCGCCGGGCTGGATCACCGCGGTGGCGCCGGCTTCGATGCAGGCCAGCATGCCGTCGGCGAACGGGAAGAACGCATCCGAGGCGACGACCGAACCCTTGGTCATCGGCGCCGCGAGCTTCAGCTCGGCCGCCGCATCCTGCGCCTTGCGGGCGGCGATGCGGGCGGAGTCGACGCGGCTCATCTGACCGGCGCCGATGCCGACGGTGGCGAGATCCTTGGCGTAGATGATGGTGTTGGACTTGACGTGCTTGCCGACGCGGAACGCGAACTTCAGGTCGCGTAGTTCGGCTTCGGTCGGCTGCCGCTTGGTGACGACCTTCAGCGCCATGTCATCGACCACCGCATTGTCGCGGCTCTGCACCAAGAGGCCACCGGCGACGGTCTTGTAGGTCAGGCCATTGGCGCGCGGATCGGGCAGCGCGCCCGCCAGCAGCAGCCGCAGATTCTTCTTCGCGGCGACGATCGCGATCGCTTCCTCGGTGGCGTCGGGCGCGATGATCACTTCGGTGAAGATCTCGGTGATGGCGCGCGCGGCCTCCGCATCGAGGGTACGGTTGAGCGCCACGATGCCGCCGAACGCCGACACCGAATCGCAGGCCAGCGCCTTGCGATAAGCGTCGAGCAGATTCGCGCCCTCGGCGACACCGCATGGGTTGGCGTGCTTGACGATGACGCAGGCCGCGGTGCGCTTGGCATCGAACTCGCCGACGCACTCATAGGCCGCGTCGGTGTCGTTGATGTTGTTGTAGGACAGCTCCTTGCCCTGCACCTGGCGTGCGGTGGCAACGCCCGGACGCTTCTCCGGGGTGGCGTAGAACGCCGCGGTCTGGTGCGGATTTTCGCCGTAGCGCAGCGACTGGATCAGCCGACCGCCGATCGCGCGGAAGTCCGGCGCGTCGGTCTTGAGCTGCAGCGCGAACCAGTTGGAGATCGCCGCATCGTAAGCCGCGGTGCGCGCATAGGCCTTGGCGGCGAGGCGCTTGCGCAAATTCAGCGTGGTCGCGCCGTTGTTGGCGGTCAGCTCGTCGAGCACCGCCTGATAGTCGTTAGCCTCGACCACCACGGCGACATCGTCGTGATTCTTGGCCGCGGCGCGGATCATCGCCGGACCGCCGATGTCGATGTTCTCGATGCAGTCTTCGTAGCCGGCGCCTTTATCGACGGTGGCTTCGAACGGATAGAGGTTGACGACGAGGAGGTCGATCTGCGCGATGCCGTGATCGGCCATTGCCTTGTTGTGCTCGGCATTGTCGCGGATCGCCAGCAGGCCGCCATGCACCTTGGGGTGCAGCGTCTTGACCCGGCCGTCCATCATCTCGGGGAAGCCGGTCAGGTCGGAGACGTCCTTCACCGGCAGGCCGGCGGCGGCGATCGCCTTGGCGGTGCCGCCGGTCGAGACCAGCTCGACGCCGTGGCCAACGAGCGCCTTGGCGAAATCGATCAGACCGGTCTTATCGGAAACGGACAGAAGGGCACGGGTGACGCGGCGCGGCTTAGTCATGGGGCAAGATCCTCTGATGGAAGGAAACATATGCCCAGGCGCGCGGCAGATACGTCCCGCGCTTCCCGATGGTGCTCCATCCTAGGTCGCCAGTCGCGCGAGGCGGGCGTTGGTTAGCAGTTTTCGCCTGCGGCCACAACGGCGACCAAGGTCGTTCAGCCTTGCGGATTTGCCGGGTTTTGCTGGCGAACCGCTATTCCCGTCGCCGGGACAACGCCTCAGAGCGGCAGCTCGGGCTCGTGGCGGGCGGCGCGGCGGGCGCTGGTCGCCTGCGGCGACGCATTGGAGCGGACGAAGCTCCAGCGCACGTTGGGCGCCTCGATCGAATTCTGCCGGATCACGATCTGGGTCGAGCGCCGCGGTCCGTCGTTGCCGGCCAGGAACACGGTCTCTTCGAGATCGACCTTGTCGTCGGCCGCCTCGAAGGTCCAGACCTCGCGATTGGGCAGCACCAGCATCACACCGCGGGCATCATGCAGCCGGCTGGCCTTGACCAGCGGGTGCAAGTGGAAGCGCACGGCGTAGTCGGCCTGCGCGGCGCGGTGCCGGCCACCCTGCACCGGCGACAGGCTGTCCTCGCCATCGACCCGGCTGCCGTCATGCTTCACCATCAGGACGCGCCGATGCAGCACGCCGAATTTGTCGCGGTAGCCGTCATGCGACGTCGTCAGCAGCACGCCGCCGGCAACTTCTTCGCGCCGGTTCTCGACCTGACGCGGACCGCCAACCACCGGCGCGCCGTGCAGGAAGCGTTTCATCGCGGAGCGCTCGACGAAGCTGCACGACGAAGTGTCGTGGCAGGTGACTGTGGAGTGCGCCACCGTCGAGCGGGCAAAACCGCGCCAGCTCTCGCGATTGGTGGTCGGCATGCCGCTGTTGATCACGATCCGGCAGGACCCCGACGACAATTCGAACGACAGGCAGCCGGCATGCGCCTCCTGGCTGACATTCGCGGGCGGCGGGGTGCCGGCATCGACGATCACCAGCGTGGTGCCGGCGTCGATCCGCTGGTAGCCGGAATGCGGCATGCTGGCGAGCGGCGTGCCCTGGCTGTCGTCATAGGCCAGCAGCGTCGCCAGCAGATCCGACGGCGTCGCACTCATGCCGTTGAACAGCGCGAAATTGCCGTCGCCATGGCGGAAGAACCGCAGCATCGGCATCATCCGGTCGATCGCGTTCAGCAGCGCCGGCGGCGGTGCGATGTTGCGGGCCGCAAACGTCTGGCGCAGCGGCAACAGGTCGATCAACAATTCGATCAGCGCGCTCGGATTGCGCGAGATATGGCCGCCGTCCGGGAGGATCTGGCGTTGCAGCTCGTCGGACAGCTTCTTGGTGGCGCCGCGGATCTGACGCGCCTGGTTGGCGAGGCACAGCGACGCGTAGCACAGCGCGATCAGCACCTGCAGCCGCGGCACGCCATCCTGCACATCGAGCAGCGCGTAGCGCAGCGCACGGATTTCGCGGGTCAGGCCGCGCAAATATCGGCGATAGAACTTGCCGTCGGTGTCGGACAGCACCAGCGGCGCCTGCGACAATAACGAGATCACCCGCCGCGCCAACACATCCGGCCGCCGGCCGACCGGGCCGGTGCGCGACATGTTGCTGAGCCAGTCGTCGACCAGCGAACGGGCGTTGGCACGGGTGATCGCGGTGTCGGCGGCGCGCAGATGGCGCAGCCAGCCGAACCCGAGCAGCGCGGCTTCCCAGTCGTCGGAAGGCGGTTCGAGATCGAAGATCGAGCGGCCGTGGCAGGTGACGATCTTGCCCGCAAACACGAAGCGGCCCGCATAGATTTCGGCGGCGCGGGTCGCGTCCGCGGTGCGCAAATCGTGAGGCGCAATGATTAGCCGATCGGTGCGGCCAGGCCACAGCCGGGTCACCGCCACCGAACCACTGGAGGCGCGCGCCATCACGGTCCGCGCGAAGCGGCCCACGATCAGCGTCGAAATTCCTCTGCGGGGCGCGGCCGACACCTGCGCTAGAGCCCCGGGTCGTTGGTACGCATCACGTTGCTGCCCCCTGCGGACGGCCGACGTCAGTCCGCGCAAGACGTCGGACAATCGTCCAGTCCGGTACAGCTTCGACTGAAACGGCTCTGCAGACATGCGCGCAGCGGAGACGAAAGATTGTTCTGGACCAAAGCAACCTCAAGTTAACGAAAATTCGTTGCGAATCCTTTTAATCTGGAATTGGCGTTCACACACCCTGGCGATAGGCGAATGTGGACGGGCGCTGCTGCGCCACGTCCCACAGGCGGCTAATCTCGAAGGATTACAACGACTTCACCAGCCGCGCGGCATAGAAGCCGTCGAGCCCGGCGAGCCGCGGATCGCTATGCGGCAAATGACACGGCAGGGTCCGCAGCGCACCGTCAGCCGTGACGATCTCGGTGAGACCGGCGACTTCCGCCGGGTCGATCGGCTGCCGCCGCATCGACGGCTCGGCGTCGAGCAGCGCGGCGATCGCCTGCTCGCCCTCCTCGGGCTCGAGCGAACAGGTGCAATATACCAGCGTACCGCCGGGTCGCAGCAGCGAGGCCGCCTTCTTCAACAGCCGGTTCTGAACCGCAGCGAGCGCGCCGATGTCGCTCTCCTGCTTCAGCCAGGCGACGTCGGGATGTCGCCGGATCGTGCCGGTCGAGGCGCACGGCGCGTCGATCAGCACCGCGTCGAACTCCGCGGTCGCATCACCCCGCCATTCGGCCGCATCGGCAACTCCGGTTTCAACCTCGAGCGACAGCCGCGCCAGATTTTCGCGCAACCGCGCCACGCGCGCGGGCGAGCGGTCGATCGCCGTGACCCGGGCACCGGCAGCGGCGAGCTGCGCCGTCTTGCCGCCGGGGGCCGCACAAAGATCGGCGACGCTCTTCCCGGCGATATCCCCGAACAGCCGGGCCGGAAGCGCGGCCGCAGCGTCCTGCACCCACCACTGACCTTCATCAAACCCCGGCAGCATGCGCACCGAGCCCTGCAGCAGCGTGCGAACGGTCCCGGTCGGCAGCACTTCACCATGCAACCGGGTTGCCCAATGCGCCGGGTCGGATTTCACCGTGAGGTCGAGTGAGGGTTCGTGGCTGATCGCCTGCGCGATCGCGCGCGCGGTGTCGGCGCCATAATGTTCGCTCCAGCGCGCCAGCAGCCATTGCGGCACGTCGGGCGTGCCGGCCGCCAGTTCCTCGACCAGCGGCAGGCCCTCACGCGCACAACGGCGCAGCACGGCGTTGACGAGGCCGGCATATTTGGCGGCGCGACGGTCGGATTGCACCAGCCGTACCGACAGATCGACGGCGGCATGATCGGGCACGTCCATCCAGAGAATTTGCGCGGCGCCGATCAACAACGCGCTCTTGGCGCGCGGCGCGTCGGTCGGCACGCCGCGATCGAGCAGCTTGGCGAGCAGTCCTTCCAGCGTTCCGAGCCGGCGCAGGATGGTCGCAACCAGCCGGCGCATCAGCGCGCGGTCGCGATCCGACAGCGTCTTCAGACCCGGATGCGCGGCCGGGCCCTCGAGCTGGTCGTCGAGCATACGGCGCTTCTGCAGCACCCCATCCAGAATGTCCGCGGCAATGCGGCGCGCAGCGAGGCCGGGCACCTCGGAAGCTTGGGCGAATCTTGGAGCAGGCATGGATTGAGGGTATCACAGCAGGAGGAGAGACGCCGCGCGAGGCCGCGCGCTGGTCTGCCGTGGATGGCATTCGAATATGCCAAATGTAAGAATCGCCGTCGCACCTGCCGGTGATGGCCTGCGCCCCGCGCGATGAAGAAAGGCGTCCGCCGATGACAAACCCCGATCCGAAATCCGCCCCGACGGATGCCGCCCCGCCGCGCAAGGATCTCCCCGAAGCGGCCAAGCGTGCCCTCGCCGAAGCCGAAGCCCGCCGCGTCGAAGCCGCCAAGCACGCCGAAGCCCGCGCCAAGGAAGTCCAGGGCCCGAAGGGTCCCGAGCCGACCCGCTACGGCGACTGGGAAGTCAAAGGCATCGCATCGGACTTCTGAGACTTTGGCGGGGCGCCAAGGCTCACCGCAACCGGTGATTGCGCGGAATTGTTGCGCCATCTTTCGACTCGGGTTATCATAGGAATATGTCCCCATATCCGAGAACGAACCCCGTCCGGATTTCGCGGCTGCCCTGGCGCAGCCGGCTGTGGCCGTGGGTGTTCGTGCTCGGTGTTGCGGCCGGCACCATGCTGCCTGCACGGCATTGGCTGCACCTGCCGTGGCTGCAGCCGCCGGCCTCGCAGGGGATCGATAACGACAGCGAGACGGTGTGGCGACGCGCCGGCAACCCGACCACTCGGCATCCGGTCGACGTGCTGTACACCATCGACGGCGACACCTTCGATGCGCGGGTGCATCTATGGCCGGGCACCGACCTGCGCACGCGGGTGCGGCTGCGCGGCATCGATGCGCCGGAACTGAAGGCGCAATGCGCCCGCGAATTGCGGATGGCCGAAGCCGCCGCCGAGGCGCTGCGCCGGCTGCTCGCCGAGGGCGAGGTCGCGATCTACAACATCGGCCCCGACAAATATCAGGGCCGCGTCGTGGCGGACGTAGCGACCAAACGCACCGCCAGCGTGTCGAACGCATTGCTCGACGGCGGCTATGCCCGCGCCTATGGCGGCGGACATCGCGATGGCTGGTGCGACGGACGCTAAGGTTTAGGCGACTGCGCCAAGCTTGGGCGGTCCGGCGAGATCGAGGGCCGGATCGGCTTCGGCGGTCTGCGTCACCAGCGACGGCGCCGTTTCGGACTCATCAATCGGCGGCGCGAACGGGCCGTCACTCTCGACCGGCTTCGGTTTGTCGGCCCAATGCAGCGCGGTGTAGTCGAAGCCGTTGACGATGGTCGGCTTCACCACCTCGAAATACGGCGAGATATCGAAGTCGCGCGGCATGTACAGCGACGAGTGCCGGATATGCAGGATCTCGCGCCGCGCCGCACGGCTGCCGGCCTTGGTGATCTTCGGCAGGATCGGATAGCGCACCGCCTCGAACGCCTGCGCGATCAGCGCCGAACAGATGATCTTGGTCGGGTCACCCGAACCGAGCGCAATCATGCGGCGGCGCCAGCGCTGCGGCAGCGGCAGCGGCACCAGATAGCGCATCAGGTCGATGATGTTCTTGGTGTCGTAGCCGAAGCCGATGCGATTGATCGCGTAGCGACACACCGTGTGGCGGTCCTCGTAGGACAGGCCGACGGGGCGACACACCCGCGTGTGGTAGGCAAGGTGCCGCGACAGCGGCGACGAACTCACCCCTTCGCCGATATTGGCCTCGACCAGCACATGCGGCTCGCCGTCCGGTTCGGTCACGCCATCGATCGGCCCGACATAGAGCGCGGCGTGCGACCAGGTCGACTGCGTCAGATACTTGATGATGCCGGCGATCCGGCTGTTGCCCTCGACCAGCAGGACATCGCCGGGCTCCATGATGGTACGCAGATGGTCGGGATCGCTCGGGGTGAACGGCTCATAGCCGGGCTCTTCCTTCTGCAAGTAGCTGGCGATCAACTTGCCGATGGTCTCGAGCACCACACCCATTGCTGCGCTCCTGCGGGATCCCTACTGCGACATCGTCACATCGCGTTCGTGGACGATCGTCGAGCAAAGCCGTTGCAGTTTAGTTCATCTGGTTCCTGGCGCAGTTACGCATCGTTCACCACGAACGGTTGCCGGCCGGAGGCGATTCCGGCAAGTTGACGGGGTCGGCCGGGCAGTGCGGCACCGCCGAACCAGTCGGCGGACGACGCAAAACGCGACGGAGTTCAACACATTGGTCACAGTCGCGGGACGCCGCACCGTCGCCCCACCGGATAGTCGCCGCGCCGGCCGCCATTGGCCGCGTCGGTCGATCGCCCCGGCCGCCTCCAAGCTTTCGGAAACCATGCAATGACGATTTCGCGACGCAGCCTGCTCGAGGGCCTGCTCGGCGCCACTGCCGGCCTTGCGTTGCTGCCGGCATTAGCAAGCCGAGCGAACGCCGCTCTGCCGCGCGAGGCGGAGGTGGTGGTGGTCGGCGCCGGCGCCGCCGGAATCGCGGCGGCGCGGCGGATCGTGGCGGCCGGCCGCAAGGTGATCGTGGTCGAGGCCGCCTCGGAGATCGGCGGCCGCTGCGTCACCGATACCACCAGCTTCGCAGCGCCGTTCGACCGCGGCGCGCGCTGGCTGCACAGCCCCGACAGCAACCCGCTGGTCCGGCTGGCGCGCAGCTCCGGCTTTGCGGTGACGCCGGTCGCCCCCGGCCAAAAGGTCAGGATCGGACGCCGCAACGCCCGTTCGCGCGAGACCGAGGATTTTCTCGCCGCCTACGTCCGTGCCACCCGCGCCATCAGCGACGCCTCACGCGGCAAGGCCGATATTTCCTGCGCCGCCGCGCTGCCGAACGATCTCGGCGATTGGGCGGCGACGATCGAATATGTGCTGGGCCCTGCGACCACCAGCAAGGACCTGCGCGCGCTGTCGGCGATGGATGCCGCGCGGACGCTGGACCGCACCGCGCTGCTCGGCTGCCCGCAGGGCGTCGGCAGTCTGCTGACTCAGCTCGCGTCCTCGCTGCCGATTGCGCTGTCGACGCCGGTCAAACGGATCGTGTGGAGCGGGCGCGACCTCGCGGTCGAAACCGCGGCCGGCCGGATCGGCGCGCGCGCCATCATCGTCACCGCATCAACCAACGTGCTGACCTCGGGCAATCTGGCGTTCTCCCCCGAACTGCCGAAACGCCAGCTCGACGCCGCAGCGCGGCTGAGCCTTGGCAGCGCCGACCGCATCGCGCTGCAGTTCAAGGGCAATCCGCTCGGGCTGTCGCGCGACGAGACCATCATCGAACGCGCCGACGACATCCGCACCGCGACGCTGATGGGCAATATCGGCGGGACCTCGCTGTGCACGGTCGACGTCGCCGGCTCGTTCGGGCGCCAGCTCGCCGCGCAGGGCGAAGCCGCGATGCAGGATTTCGCGATCGAATGGCTCGGCAAGCTGTTCGGTAGCGACATCGCGGGCGCCGTCGAGCGCAAGGCGGTGACGCGCTGGAACGAGATGCCCTACGTGCTGGGCGCGATGTCGGCGGCGGAGCCCGGCGGCCAGCCGTCGCGCAAGGTGCTGGGCGAGCCGCTCGGCAATCTGTTCTTTGCCGGTGAAGCGACCCACGAAACGCTGTTCGGCACGGTGCAGGGCGCCTGGGAATCCGGCGAGCGCGCCGCCGACGCTGCGCTGAAAAAGATCGGCGCCGTCAAGGAGCCCGCGCCGGAGAAGCCCGCACGCAAACAGAAGCCGCGGCGCGAACCGCAGCGTCAGCGCGAGCAGCGCCCGCCCGCCACCGCGAGCGGCACGCCGTCGTGGTGGCGCTGAGCGGCCTCAGCCGCGCAGGCTGCCGCCGGTCTTCTTGGTGACTTCCGCCACGATCTTGGCCGCGACCGCCTCGATCTCCTGATCGGTCATGGTCTTGTCGCGCGGCTGCAGCGTCACGGCGATCGCCACCGACTTCTTGTCGGGATCGATGCCCTTGCCTTCATAGACGTCGAACACGCTGACCGAAGTGATCAGCTTCTTATCGACGCCCTGCGCGGCGCGGACGATATCGGCAACCGCGACCTTGCGATCGACGATGAAGGCGAAGTCGCGCGACACCGGGTGGAACGCAGACAATTCCAGCGCCGGCTTGGCGCGGGTCGGCCGCTGCTTCGGATCGGGGATCTTCTCCAGAATCACCTCGAACGCCACCAGCGGGCCATCGGCTCCGAGCTGTTCGAGCACCCGCGGATGCAGCTCACCGAAATAGCCGAGCACGTTCTGCGGCCCGATCTGGATCGCGCCGGAGCGGCCCGGATGCAGCCAGGCCGGCAGCTTATTGGTGGCGATCTGCAGACCCGCCATCGGCGCACCGGCCGCAGCCAGCACCGCGAACGCATCGGCCTTGGCATCGAGCGCGGTCGCCTGCGCCGAGCCCGACCAATGCCGGCCGAGGCCGGCGGAGGACGCAACGCCATGGCGGACGCCGCTCGCAGCCATGAACTGATCCTGCGGCCGGTCGCCCTTGAACACCTGCCCGACTTCGAACAGCGCCAGATCGGCCGAACCGCGATCGGCGTTGGCCTGGGCGGCTGCGATCAGGCCGGGCAACAGGCTCGGCCGCATGTCGGACAGATCGGAGGCGATCGGATTGGCCAGCGCCAGCTCTGGCTGGCCGCCACCGAAAGCTTCGGCGAACGGCTTGGAGATGAACGACCAGGTCACCGCCTCGGTCAGGCCGCGCGCCGCCAGCGCGCGCTTGGCACGGTGGGTGCGGTTCTGGATCTGGGTGAGCACCGGCTTGCGCGGGGCATCGCCGCGCTCGAACGGCGTCAGCGGCACCTTGTCGACGCCGACGATCCGAACGATTTCCTCGACGATATCGGCTTTGCCGTGGACGTCGCTGCGCCACGACGGCACCGCGACCTTCACCACCGGCGCCTGACCGACGACGGTGAAGCCGAGATGATTGAGGATGCGGCGGATCTCGGTGAGCGACACTTCGATGCCGGCCAGCCGCTTCACCTCGGCGAGCGGGAAGTCGATGATCTTGTCGTCGGCGAACGGATTGCCGACCACCACCACGTCCGACGGCGTGCCGCCGCAGAACTCCATCACCAGCTTGGTGGCGAGTTCGAGCCCGGGCAGCATGAAGGCCGGATCGACGCCGCGCTCGAAGCGGTAGCGCGCATCGGTGTTGATGCCGAGCTTGCGGCCAGACTGGGCGATGTTGATCTCGTTCCACAACGCCGATTCGATCAGCACGTCGGTGGTCTCGGCCGAACAGCCGGACACTTCACCGCCCATGATGCCGGCGAGCGATTCGACGCCGTGGTCGTCGGCGATGACGCAGACCGACGAATCGAGCGTGTAGGTGCGGCCGTCGAGCGCCAGCAGCGTCTCGCCGTCCTTGGCGCGGCGCACCACCAGATTGCCCTTCACCTTGGCGGCGTCGAACACGTGCAGCGGGCGCGAGCGATCGAACGTCAGGTAGTTGGTGATGTCGACCAGCGCGTTGATCGGGCGCAGCCCGATCGCGGTCAGGCGCTTCTGCAGCCATTCCGGCGACGGGCCGTTCTTGACGCCCTTCACCAACCGCAGCGCGAAGCCGGGGCACAGCTTGCTGTCTTCGACCGTGACGCTGACCGGGCACGGGAATTCGCCCTTGATCTGCTTGATGCCCGGGTCTTTGAACTTGCCCATGTCGGCGGCGGCGAGATCGCGCGCGATGCCATGCACGCCGGCGCAGTCCTGCCGGTTCGGCGTCAGGTTGATGTCGAGCACCGGATCGCCGAGCCCGGCCCAGGCGGCATAGGGCGTTCCGACCGGCGCATCGGCCGGCAGCTCGATGATGCCGTCGTGATCTTCGGAAATTTCCAGCTCGGCCGCGGAGCACAGCATGCCGCGGCTTTCGACGCCGCGAATATTGCCGATGCCGAGCGTGAAGTCCTTGGCCGGAATATAGGTGCCGGGCGGCGCGAACACGGTGACGAGGCCGGCGCGCGCATTCGGCGCGCCGCATACCACCTGCACGGGCGCGCCGCCGTCACCGACGTCCACCGTGCAGACCTGCAGCTTGTCGGCGTTGGGGTGCTTGGCGGCGGTCAGCACCTTGGCGATGATGAACGGCGCCAGCACCTTCGCCTTGTCCTCGATGCCCTCGACCTCAAGCCCGATCATGGTGAGCTTGTCGGCGAGCTTTTCCAGCGGCTCGTCGGTGTCGAGATGATCTTTCAGCCAGGAGAGCGTGAGTTTCATCGGTTGTTACTTCCGTCTGGCCGCGCAGTGGGCGCGTCGTACTGAATGCTCAAGGTCGTGCCCGCGTCGCCCTCACCCCAGCCCTCTCCCGCAAGCGGGAGAGGGAGCAGGCCGTGCCGAATGGAGAGGCTGCGGGCCATGTCGTTAGTCCGAATCGTCCGATGACGGGCGCTGCGTTGCTTCGTTTTGTTTAGGCCGCAGCTTCCCCGCACGCTCGGCGCGCTCCCTCTCCCGCTTGCGGGAGAGGGTTGGGGTGAGGGCTCTTGCGGCGAGCTCGGACGCGATGCTCTGCAGCACCCCGTCGCGATTGCTCATCACCTCGGCATTGCTGAAGCGGATCACTCGAAACCCGCGCGCCTCGATCGCCGCCGTGCGGGCCGCATCAGCGCGCTCAGCGTCATCAGCAAAATGCTGACCGCCGTCGAGTTCGACCACCAGTTTTTTCGCGTGGCAGGCGAAGTCGGCGATGTACGGCCCGATCGGCACCTGACGCTTGAACGAAGCCCCGTCGAGCTGCTTGTCGCGCAGCGCCGACCACATCAGCCGCTCGGCATCGGTGGATTTTTTGCGCAGCTCGCGCGCGTGGCGGCGCTGGCCGGGGGAGACGCTCCAGCTCGGCTGCTTCGGATCGTCCATCGCAAGCTCCGTGCCCGTGTCGCCCTCACCCCAACCCTCTCCCGCAAGCGGGAGAGGGAGTTCGCCGTGCCGGGTTGCGAGGGCTTCAATCATTTCAACAACAGATCGTTTTCAACTATCAGCGTCCGAGTTCAGCCGCGTAGCTCCCAAAGGCCGCGGCCTGCCCCCTCTCCCGCTTGCGGGAGAGGGCTGGGGTGAGGGCACTTGCGCCGAGCACGGCGCTCGCGCACGTCCAACTCACGAACTCAATCCCCCCGCCAGCGTCGGGATGTCGAGCGGCTTGAAGCCGTAGTGATTGAGCCAGCGCACGTCGGCTTCGAACAGCTGCCGCAGGTCGCTCATGCCGTATTTCAGCATCGCGATGCGATCGATGCCCATGCCCCAGGCAAAGCCTTGATACTCGTCCGGATCGAGGCCGCAGGCGGTCAGCACGTTCGGGTGCACCATGCCGCAGCCGAGAATCTCCAGCCAGTCTTCGCCTTCGCCGAACCGGATCTCGTCCTTGCCGCGGCGGCACTGGATATCGACTTCCAGCGACGGCTCGGTGAACGGGAAGAACGACGGCCGGAACCGCATATTGACGTTGTCGACCTCGAAGAACGCCTTGCAGAACTCGTGCAGGATCCACTTCAGGTGGCCGAGATGGCTGCCCTTGTCGATCACCAGGCCTTCGACCTGATGGAACATCGGCGTGTGGGTCTGGTCCGAGTCGCTGCGATAGGTGCGGCCGGGACAAATCACCCGGATCGGCGGCCGCTGCGACAGCATGGTCCGGACCTGCACCGGCGAGGTGTGGGTGCGGAGCAAGAGGCGCGAGCCGTCTTCCTTCGGGTTGAAATAGAAGGTGTCGTGCATCTCCCGGGCCGGATGGCCTTCGGGGAAGTTCAGCTTGGTGAAGTTGTAGTCGTCGGTCTCGATGTCCGGACCTTCGGCGATCGAGAAGCCCATGTCGGCGAAGATTGCGGTGAGCTCATCCCACACCTGGCTGAGCGGATGCAGCCGGCCCTGCTCGGCGGCGGGCTCGCGCATCGGCAAGGTGACGTCGATGGTTTCGGCGGCCAGCTTGGCGTCGAGCGCGGCGGCCTTCAGCACGTCGCGGCGGGCGGTCAGCGCCTCGGTCACCGCTTCCTTGGCGCGATTGATCGCCGCGCCCTCGGTCTTGCGCTGCTCGGGGTCCATCTTGCCGAGCGTGGCGAGCAGCGCCGAGATCGAGCCCTTCTTGCCGAGCGCTCCGACACGGACCGCTTCGAGCGCGGCCTCGTCTGAAGCCGCCGCGATATCGGCGAGGATTTGGGATTGCAGGTTTTCGAGATTGGACATGAGCCGCCGTTCCCCTCAAGAAGTCATGCCCGGGCTTGACCCGGGCATCCATCGCTTCTCGAAAGATGGATCGCCGGGTCAAGCCCGGCGATGACGGTCAACCCGTTGAACGTCGGGGCCGCCGATGCGGCCTCGAATGAACCTCAGGCTGCGAGCGCAGCCTTGGCCTTCTCGGCGATCGCCTGGAACGCCGCCGGCTCGTTGATCGCGAGATCCGACAGCACCTTGCGGTCGACGACGATGCCGGACTTCGACAGGCCGTTGATGAACACGCTGTAGGTCATGCCGAACGGACGCACCGCGGCATTGAGGCGCTGGATCCACAGCGCGCGGAACGTCCGCTTCTTGCGCTTGCGATCCCGGAACGCGTACTGGCCGGCCTTGTCGACCGCAGCCTTGGCGGTGCGGATCGTATTCTTCCGACGACCGCGATAACCCTTGGCGAGCTTGTAGACCTTCTTATGCTTGGCGTGAGCCGTCACACCGCGTTTAACGCGAGCCATGACTGATCTCCTTCATCTGAATTTGGTTTGGACGGCCGCGATGCGGCCCGATGAGGCTGCCGCGCAAGGCGCGGCGTGAACGGTCAGGCGTTCGGCAAGAAATACTTCTTGATGTTGTCGCCGTCGGTTTTGAAGATCGCGCGGGTGCCGCGAAGCTGACGGATCTGCTTCTTGGTACGCTTGATCATGCCGTGGCGCTTGCCACGCTGGGCGGACATCACCTTGCCGGTGGCGGTCACTTTGAAGCGCTTTTTGGCGCCCGATTTGGTCTTCAACTTGGGCATTTGGCTCTCCTTTGCCACGCGCGAAAAGCGCCCCGGGGGCGCTCTGCGGCGGCGGACATGCTCGTTAGAGCGTTGAAATTGCACGACCATTCTCAAGATCGAGGCAGGTCGGCAGGGCCATCGCCACGGCAGCCCTTGATCAGCCGGGCGATGAAGGCTGCGCTTATGGCAGAGCGGAGGCCGGTTGGCAACGTGTAAGGCGGAAGATCGAGCACCGCCGACGCGTCCTGCCAAACGACGGGTGAACGCCACGGCAAAGAAAGCGGCAAAGAAAAAGGCCCGTCAGATCGCTGGCGGGCCTTGTTCGTTCTGAAATCGAAAACCCGGATCCGCGTCAGCGCGGCGCCAGCACCATCACGACCTGACGGCCTTCGAAGCGGGGGTCCTGCTCGACCTTGGCGATTTCAGCGACGTCGTTCTTCACCTTTTCGAGCAGCTTGGTGCCGATCTCCTGGTGAGCCATTTCGCGTCCCCGATAGCGCAAGGTGATCTTGACCTTGTCGCCTTCCTCGAAGAAGCGCAGCATCGCCTTCATCTTCACGTTGTAATCGTGGTCGTCGATCATCGGGCGGAGCTTGATCTCCTTGATCTCGACGATCTTTTGCTTCTTGCGCGCCTCGGCGGCCTTCTTCTGCGCCGAATACTTGTACTTGCCGTAGTCCATGATCTTACAGACCGGCGGCGACGAGGTCGGCGAAATCTCGACCAGATCCATGCCTGCGTCCATTGCCATTTTGATCGCGACAATGGTCTCGACCTTGCCCTGGTTCACACCGGTCTGGTCGATCAGCTGGATCTCGAAATTGCGGATTTCATCGTTGGTGCGCGGCCCGTCCTTGGCTACGGGGGGCGGCGCTCTGTTGGGACGGCGAATGGGTTCTTCTCCACACTTGTGAACGTTGACGGCGAACGATGGGATCGAGGCAGGTACGGCTGCTGGTCGGATCCGCGCGCTTCATATAGGTCGAAGCGCGATCCGACGCAAAACCACTCAGCGTCGATACCAGGGTCAATGCCCTTTTTGATCCGCGCGCAGTGTGGCGGAAGAACCGCCGAGCGGCAAGCCGACTTCCGCATAAACGCAAAGCCGGCCAATTCGCCGCGCGGCTTCCGTCGCGCTACGCCCTGAGGCGCCGGCATTGACGGCGCCTCGCCGTGTACTGCAAACCAACCCGGCAACGAGGTTGTTGATCCATGACAAAACCATCCGAACCGGCGCCCGACTTCATCACCATCGGCGATGGCGCCGCGGCGCGGCGGATTGCGGTCCGCCCCCGGCCGGGCACCTCCCCTGGGCTGTTTTGGCTCGGCGGCTTCAACTCCGACATGACCGGCACCAAAGCGACCGCGCTCGACCAATGGGCCGAAGCGCGCGGCCGCGCCTGCGTCCGGTTCGATTATTCCGGCCATGGCGAGTCCTCCGGCAGCTTCGCCGACGGCACCATCGGCCGCTGGCTGGAAGAGAGTCTGGCGGTGTTCGACGCCTACGCCCGCGGTCCGCAAATCGTGGTCGGCTCGTCAATGGGCGGCTGGATGGCGCTGCTGCTGGCCCGCGCCCTGCGCCGCCGCGGCGGCGAGACGGCCGCCAAGCTGGCCGGATTGGTGCTGATCGCACCGGCGCCGGATTTTACCGAAGCGCTGATGTGGAAGGGTTTTTCACCCGAGATTCGCGCCGAGATCGAGACCAAGGGCGTCTGGCACCGCCCCTCGGAATACGGTGAGCCCTACCCGATCACCAAGGCGCTGATCGAAGACGGCCGCAATCACCTCGTGCTCGGCGGCATGATCGAGGTCGGCTGCCCGGTGCGCATCCTGCAAGGCAAACAGGACGAAGACGTGCCGTGGCGCCACGCCTTCGAACTGGCGGAGCGGCTGCCGACCGACGACGTCGTCCTGACCATGATCCAGGACGGCGACCACCGGCTCAGCCGCCCGCAGGACATCGCCCGGATGCTGGCCGCGGTCGAGGAGCTGGGCTGACGAGGGGCGCCGCCCGGCGTCGCCCAGCCGCATCATAACCGCATCATAAATCGTCATCGCCCGCGCAGGCGGGCGAACCAGTATTCCAGAGAGATCGGTTCATCGGCGCACTGGGATACTGGATCCCTCGCCTTCGCGAGGGATGACGATTGATTGGGGGAGTGCCCTACTCAGCAGCGACCCCGCCCCACTCCGCCCGCACGCGGTCATCGGCTTCGGCTGCAAGATGCGCAGCCTTCAGGGCCGCGAAGCGCTCCGGCGACAGCAGCTGCCCCAGCGCCCAAGCCGCAGCACCGCGGATCGTCGGGCTCGGATCGGCGAGCAGCCGTTCGGCCTCCGGCGCCAGCTCGCCGTCGCCCGAATTGCCGATCGCGATCAGCACGTTGCGGATGAAGCGGTCGCGGCCGATGCGCTTGACCGGTGATTTGGTGAACAGCGCCCGGAATGACGGGTCATCGAGCGCCACCAACTCACTGAGCGCCGGTGCGCGCAAGCCGTCGCGGGCGGCGAGCTTGGCCTCGCGCCCGGCCTGGGCGAACTTGTTCCAGGGGCAGGCGGCGAGACAATCGTCGCAGCCGTAGATCCGGTTGCCGAGGCGCGCGCGAAACTGGCGCGGGATCGGACCTTTGTGTTCGATCGTCAGATACGAGATGCAGCGCCGGGCATCGAGCTGATACGGCGCCGGAAACGCGCCGGTCGGACAGGCATCCAGGCAGGCGCGGCACGAGCCGCAATGATCATGCTCGGCGGCGTCCAGCGGCAGATCGAGCGTGGTGAACACCGCGCCGAGAAACATCCAGGACCCGCGGCCTTTCGACACCAGATTGGTGTGCTGGCCCTGCCAGCCGAGGCCAGCGGCCTGCGCCAGCGGCTTTTCCATCACCGCTGCGGTATCGATGAACACCTTGACGTCGCCGCCGGCGGTGGCGACGAGCCAGCGTGCGAACTGCTTCAGCCGGGCCTTGATGACGTCGTGATAATCGTCGCCCTGCGCATAGACCGAGATCGCCCCGCGATCCTTTCGCGTCAGCACCGCGCGGGGATCGGTATCAGGACCATAATTGAAGCCGAGCAGGATGACGCTGCGGACCTCGCTCCACATCACCCGGGGATCGGAGCGGCGCTCGGGACGATCGGCAAGCCAGGCCATGTCGCCGTGATAACCTGCGTCGAGAAACGCGCGCAGCCGCGCCGGCGCTTCGGGGATCGAGTCCGGCGCGCAAATTCCGAACGCATCAAAGCCGAGCGCGCGTGCCTGGTCGGCGATTTCCGCCTTCAACGCATCGCCGGGTTCGGCCGATGCGGGCTGTCCGTCGGCGAAGGTCAGAAATCCAGATCCACGTAGGTCCGTGACGCCGGCACGCCCGCGAGCCATTCGCTCAACAGCGGGCGGAACGAGGGGCGCGATTTGATCCGCGCGTACCAGGCCTTTGCCGCCTCGTCCTCGATCCATGGCACATCGCCCAGATAGTCGATCGCCGACAGGTGCGCCGCGGCGGCGAGATCCGCATAAGTCATGCGATCGCCGGCGAGAAAGTTCCGGGTGCGCGCCAGCCAGCCGATATAGGCCAGATGATAGCGCACATTGGCATTGGCGGCGCGGATCACGTCCATCGCCGGCGGCCCGCCGCCGTCTTCCTCGCTCATGAAGCGCTTGTAGATGCGCTCGGTCATCAGCGGGCCGGAGGCCTCTTCGAAAAACTTGTCATTGAACCACGACAGCAGCCGCCGCACCTCGATGCGTTCGGCGGTGGACTGCGGCAGCAGCCGGCGGTCACCCATTTCAACGCCGTGCACTTCGTCGAGGAACTCGGCGATCACCCCGGCGCCGGGAATCGGGGGACGCCCCTCTGCGACCAGGACCGGCGTGGTTCCCGCCGGATTGAGCGCCAGGAAGGCCGTTCGCCGCTCCCAGGACCGCTCTTCCACCAACCTGAGATCGAGACCGTGTTCGCCGAGCGCAAGGCGGATGAACCGCGACAGCGGGCAGAACGGGTGGTGGAACAGGGTGTACATGCTGACCTAGATAGTTTCGAAGAGCTTAACAAACCGTGGCGGATCGCATCGAAAAGGCTCTTCGGGAGGCGGCCAAACTAGTCTCATGCGACGCGGACGCAAGGCACCGAAAGGCGCATTTTTGACGTTGCGACCCCTTGGGGAATAGGCGACAAGGTCCGGCCTCGCGGGCGCCCGATCCCTTGCAGCGGACAATTCCATGCTCATCGATATCATCAGAGCCGTCATTCTCGGCATCGTCGAGGGTGTCACTGAATTCCTGCCGGTATCTTCGACCGGCCACCTGCTGTTGGCGGAGCGGTTCTTCAATCTCGGCGAAGGCAACTTCTGGAAGAGCTTCGCAGTGCTGATCCAGCTCGGAGCGATCCTGGCAATTCTGGCGCTGTATTTCGTGAAATTGTGGCGAATCGCGCTCGGCATGTTCACCGATGCCAACGCTCGCCGTTTCGTCATCGGTGTGCTGGTGGCGTTCCTCCCGGCAGCGGTGATCGGCGCGGCGTTCGGCGGCTATATCAAGCACTACCTGTTCAATCCGTGGGTCGTGTGTTTTTCGCTGATCGTCGGCGGCGCGATCCTGCTGTGGGTCGACCAGCTCAACCTGAAGCCGCGCTATCACGACGCCACCGCGTTCCCGCTGCTGACCTATTTCTATATCGGCTGCGCGCAGTGCACCGCGATGATCCCGGGAGTATCGCGCTCCGGCGCCAGCATTGTTGCGGCAATGCTGCTCGGCACCGACAAGCGCTCGGCGGCCGAATTCTCGTTCTTCCTGGCGATCCCGACGATGCTCGGCGCGTTCGTGTACGATCTCTACAAGAACCACGCCGACATGACCGCCGACAACCTGATCATCGTGGCGATCGGCTTCGTGGTGTCGTTCATCACCGCGATCATCGTGGTGAAGACCTTCCTCAGCTACGTCACCCGCCACGGCTTCGAGCTGTTCGCCTGGTGGCGCGTGATCGTCGGCACGCTCGGCCTGATCGCGCTGGCGCTGGGGCGGTAACAAACCCTCTCGGAACGCGGCGTCCTTGAGGGACGCCGCCGCGGTTCGCTTACGCGGTCTTGCGCGCGAACTGGCCGGTCTTGCGGAACCGCCACAGATAGGACGGCACGATCGCCTGCAGCGAATCGGGCTGAATGCCGAGGCCCTGCAGCGTCAGCCCGGCCGACTTGGCGGCTTCCGACACCACATTGTCGACCTCGAGCATCCGCACCTGATCCGGCGTCAGCTTGAAGGCGCCCGGCGCGAACTGCAGCAGCATCGCCTGCAGGCTGGCTAGGCCGAACGGCAGCGGCACCAGCAGCGGATTGCGATCGGTGGTCTGCAGAATGATGCGCATGATTTCGCGCATCGACAGCTGTTCCGGACCGCCGAGTTCGTAGGTCGCGCCCGGCTTGGCCAGACCGTCGACCGCATCGGCGATCGCGGTCGCAACATCGCCGACATAGACCGGCTGCAGCTTGGTGTCGGCCCCGACCAGCGGCAGTACCGGCAACAACCGCGCCAACGCGGCGAATCGGTTGGTGAACTGGTCTTCAGGCCCGAACACCACCGACGGACGGAAGATGGTGGCCTGCGGCACGGCGGCGAGCACCGCTTGTTCGCCGGCCGCCTTGCTGCGGGCGTAGCGGGCGGGCGAGTTCGGATCGGCGCCGATCGCCGAGACATGCACCATCCGGGCGCCGGCGGCCGCCGCGGCCTGCGCCACGTTGGCGGCGCCGCTGCCCTGCACCGCGTCGAACTTCTGCGCGCCGCCTTCGGCGAGGATGCCGACCAGGTTGATCGCCACATGCGCGCCGCGCATCGCCGCCGCGACCGATTCGGGGTAACGCAGATTCGCCTGCACGGCGTGGATCTGCCCGACGCGACCGAGCGGCTGCAGATGCCCGGAAAGCTCCGGCCGGCGCACCGCGACCCGAATCCGATAGTCGCGCCGCGCCAGCGCGCTGACGACGTGCCGGCCGAGGAAGCCGGAGCCACCGAAAACCGTGACGAGCGTGTCGATATTCGAAGTCATGCGGGCTGATCCTGATCGCGGAGGAGCGTCTTTAGACGTCCGGGAATTCGCGGACATTCTGGCGGTTTCGCGTTACGCCATCAACCTTCCGGTGTACAGCGGATTTGGTTGGCGGAAGCCATTTGACTTTTCCGTAACGCCTCCCTATCAAGCGCCCCGGGCCCAGGTGGCGGAATTGGTAGACGCGCTGGTTTCAGGTACCAGTGGGTAACACCGTGGAGGTTCGAGTCCTCTCCTGGGCACCATTGCCCACGCCCTTCTTCTCGTATCCGCATCTCTTCACATCGACATCGGTTCGAGACGTCCACCGCAAGGTGGCGCCGCCCCTCGCGTCGCGCGGATCGGGGCGATAGGTTGGGCTGCCGATTCGGGGCGTTCGGCGCTCTCCTCCATGGCCCAAAGGTTTGCGACACATGACGATCCGCCTGCATCGCGGCGACCTGCCGGATCTTTCCCGCTATACAAATTCGGTGGCGATCGACACCGAGACGATGGGGCTGCATCCGCATCGCGACCGGCTGTGCGTGGTGCAATTGTCGAACGGCGACGGCAGCGCCGATGTGGTGCAGATCCCGCAAGGGTCGACCGATGCGCCGAACCTGAAGAAGCTGCTCGGCGATCCGGCCGTGGTGAAGATCTTCCACTTCGCCCGATTCGATCTGGCGGCGCTGTACAAGGCGTTCGGCGTGATGCCGCAGCCGGTGTACTGCACCAAGATCGCCTCGCGCCTGACCCGCACCTACACCGACCGGCACGGCTTGAAGGACCTGGTGCGCGAGCTGCTCGGCGTCGATCTGTCGAAGCAGCAGCAGTCCAGCGACTGGGGCGCCGATACCCTGACCGACGCGCAGCTCGCTTACGCCGCTTCCGACGTGCTCCACCTGCACGCGCTGCGCGACAAGCTCGACACCATGCTGGCGCGGGAGAATCGCACCGATCTCGCCACCGCCTGCTTCGGCTTCCTGCCCGTCCGCGCCCGGCTCGACCTCGACGGCTGGAGCGAAGAGGACATTTTCGCTCATTCGTGACCGGCTGGGCGGCCCTCCCGGCGGTTCCTGCGCCCGAGCGGCACCCTGCGCCGCGTTTCGGTCATACTCCTCGGTCTGATGGGCCGGGGCCTGCCATGGCCCTCCCCTGCCGGGGTGATTAAGATAAGCTTAAGGATGTATTGCAGACTGGAGACCGCGCTCGAAGCGGCGCTCCGGAGGACGGAGCGCACGGCTCCGTAACACGCGCGAGACGAGCTCGGGAGCAGCGGTGACAGCGGTTCAGTTGTCGTCCTATCAGACCGGAATGGAGGCGCGCTTCGCGGCAGCGGCGCGCCACAGCCGTTTGGTGCGCACGCTGCGGCTCGCCGTGCCGCTGGTCGTGGTGCTGTCGATGGCGGTGATCATCGCGATCTCGGTGTTCAACCCGTTCCGCTATCTGTCGAAATTGCCGATCGACGTCGGCGATCTGGTGGTCTCGGGCACCAAGATCACGATGGAGTCGCCGCATCTGGCCGGCTTCACCAATGACGGCCGCCCCTACGAGATGTGGGCGCGCACCGCCACCCAGGATCTGACCAGCCAGGACCACGTCGATCTGCATACGCTGCGCGCCAAGGTGCAGTCGGAGGACCAGTCCACCGTCATCATCGAGTCGCGCGAAGGCCAGTTCGAGACCAAGGCGCAGCTTCTGAAGCTGAACAAGGACGTCTATCTGCACAATTCGACCGGCACCGAGGCCTGGATGACCCAGGCCGACATCGACATGGGCAAAGGCACCGTCACGTCCGACGCGCCGGTCGACGTCAAATGGGACGGCGGCACGCTGCGCGGCCAGCGGATGCGGATTACCGAGAAGGGCGACCTGATCCGGTTCGAGGGCGGCGTGGTGATGAACATCGACAACGCCTCGCTCGGAGAACCGGCCCCCGCCGCGCAGACCGCGCCGCCGCCCGCCCCGACCAAGTCGCGGCCGGCCCCCAATCCCGGCCAGCGGGCCGTCGCGAGGTGATCTCGACAATGCACATTGCTGTTTGGTTTCGCCGGCTTCGTGGCCCGGCCGCGCTGGCCAGTGCCGCGCTGGTTGCTCTGTCGGTTGCCGGCACGGTGCCGGCGGCGGCGCAGAGCGCCGTGCAGGGCGTGCCTAACGCGATGCAGGGCTTCTCGCAGAACCGCGACAAGCCGATCCAGATCGAATCCGACACCCTCGAAGTGCGCGACAAGAACAAGGAAGCGACCTTCACCGGCAACGTCAAAGTCGTGCAGGGCGACACCACCATGACGTCGCAGACGCTGGTGGTGTTCTACGACCAGGATCAGACGCCGGCGAAGGGCGCCAAGGGCAAGCCGATGCCGGCGGCCGCGCCGGGCCCTGACGGCGCCTCGTCGATCCGTCGGCTCGAAGCCAAGGGCCACGTCGTGGTCACCCAGAAGGATCAGGTGGTCACCGGCGACAAGGCGGTGTTCGAGACCAAGACCAATTTGGTGACGATGACCGGCAACGTGGTGCTGACCCAGGCCCGCAACGTGGTGCGCGGCGACCGCCTGCTGGTCGACATGACCACCGGCGTATCGCGGGTGGAATCGGACAGCGGCCGGGTGCAGGGCCTGTTTCAATCCTCGGGCGCGAATGGCGGCGGTCCGCTGCCGCTCGGCCCGCCGACCAGTTCGGGCAAGCCGAAGTGACTGTACCGGGTCACCAGCACGCACCGCGAGTGTTGAACCGGACGGCGGCCGCCTTTAACAGCGCCGGCGAAGCGTCGCTTTGCCGCGTCCACACGGCCTCGGCAGACGCCAATGACGTCACCGCGAGCCTTGCGGGGGCGCACCTCACGGGACAGGTTCGGTAGCGCATGGTGGATCTTCGCGGCATGTTCCGTCGGCGCCCGAAAGCTCCCGGGTTCGGCAGCGCGCGTAACGACATTACCGGATACAGCGACGACGTCGGCGATCTGCTCGCCACGCCGGTGCGCGACGCGCCGCCGATCGCACGCAGCGAGGCGTACGCGGCTCCGCAGCGACAACCGGCCGCGGCTGCAGCACCGCGCCGCACCGTCGCCCCGCAGGCGGCTGCGCCGCAGGCCGCACCGGCATCCAGTTACTTGGCGGTGCACAGCGTCGAGAAGAGCTTCGGCACCCGCAAGATCGTGCGCGGCGTCAGCATCTATGTTCGCCGCGGTGAAGCGGTCGGCCTGCTCGGCCCCAACGGTGCTGGCAAGACCACCGTGTTCTACATGATCACCGGGCTGATCAAGGCCGACAACGGCGCGATCGAACTCGACGGCCATGACGTCACCAAGCTGCCGATGTATCAGCGCGCTCGGCTCGGCATCGGTTACCTGCCGCAGGAAGCCTCGATCTTCCGCGGCCTCACCGTCGAGCAGAACATCCGCGCGGTGCTGGAGGCGGTCGAGCCTGACAAGCGCAAGCGCGAAGCCCAGCTCGACAATCTGCTGCAGGAATTCAACATCGAACGGCTGCGAAAATCGCCGTCGATCGCGCTGTCGGGCGGTGAGCGCCGCCGCGTTGAAATCGCCCGCGCGCTCGCCAGCCGCCCGAACTACATGCTGCTCGACGAGCCGTTCGCCGGTATCGACCCGATCGCGGTCGGCGACATTCAGGACCTGGTGCGTCACCTGACCAATCGCGGCATCGGCGTGCTGATCACCGATCACAACGTTCGCGAAACGCTCGGCCTCACCGATCGCGCCTACATCGTCTATGCGGGCGAGATCCTGACCGAAGGTACGCCCGAAGACATCGTCAACGATCCGGATGTGCGCCGGCTTTACCTTGGCGAAGAATTCCGACTGTAAAGCCGGTTGCGGTTTAGAGCCGGTGGGTCCATGATTACCTTTACCGGCCTGATCGTGAGGCACGATCAGAACTACTTAGATACCGGAAAGATATCCCGCCCGAAGGGCCGGCGCCTCTACTCCAAATTTCCCATCCGTCAAGGCGTGTACAACCGCTTCGGAAAGGCGTAAGCAAGAAACGGACCAACTACCGTTTCTGGCCACCATGGCGCTGTCGCAACGTCTCGAATTTCGTCAGACCCAGTCTCTGGTGATGACCCCGCAACTGATGCAGGCGATCAAGCTGCTTCAGTTGTCGAATCTCGACCTCGCGGCTTTCGTCGAAGACGAGATCGAGAAGAACCCGTTGCTCGATCGCGCCGGCGACAATGCGGAACCGCCGGTGGCCGGTGAGGCCACGGCGGAAGGCGCCGAGGGCGGCGGTGAGTTCGGTGCAAGCGGCGGCGAGGATTTCGGCGGCGAGGGTTCTTCGGATTTCACCGACCCCGCGGCCGCCGGTGCGTTCGAGCCCGGCACCGAAGAATGGATGCACCGCGATCTCGGCAGCCGGAGCGATATCGAGCAGACGCTCGATACCGGCATGGAGAACGTTTTTCCCGAAGAGCCTGCCGAAGCTGCGGCCCGCGCCGCGCAGGACAGCGCGCCGGCCTCATATACCGAATGGGGCGGCGGAGCGTCGTCGGATGAAGGCTACAACCTCGAAGCCTTCGTGGCGGCCGAGACTTCGCTGGCCGACCACCTCGCCGAACAGCTCGCTGTCGCGGTCACGACGCCGTCGCAGCGGCTGATCGGACAGTACCTGATCGACCTCGTCGACGACGCCGGGTATCTGCCGGCCGATCTCGGCGATGCCGCCGAACGCCTCGGCGCCAGTCAGGACGACGTCGAAGCAGTCGTGCAGGTGCTGCAGACCTTCGACCCGCCCGGTATCTGCGCGCGCAACTTGAGCGAATGCCTCGCCATCCAGTTGCGCGAGCGCGATCGCTACGACCCGGCCATGCAGGCGCTGGTCGAACACCTCGACCTGCTCGCCAAGCGCGACGTCGCCAGCTTGCGCAAGATCTGCGGCGTCGACGACGAAGACCTCGTCGACATGATCGGCGAGATCCGTCACCTCGACCCGAAGCCGGGGCTGAAGTTCGGTTCGTCGCGGGTGCAGACGATTGTGCCCGACGTGTTCGTCCGGCCCGGCCCCGACGGCGGCTGGCTGGTCGAACTCAACAGCGACACGCTGCCGAAGGTGCTGGTCAATCAGTCGTATTATTCGGAGCTGTCGAAGACGATCCGCAAGGACGGCGACAAGTCGTACTTCTCCGACTGTCTGCAGAACGCCACCTGGCTGGTGCGCGCGCTCGATCAGCGCGCCCGCACCATCCTCAAGGTGGCGACCGAGATCGTGCGCCAGCAGGACGGATTCTTCACCCACGGCGTCAAGCATCTGCGGCCGCTGAATCTGAAAGCCGTGGCCGACGCGATTCAGATGCACGAATCGACGGTGTCGCGCGTCACCGCCAACAAATACATGGCGACCAACCGCGGCACCTTCGAGCTTAAGTATTTCTTCACTGCGTCGATCGCTTCCGCCGACGGCGGCGAAGCGCATTCGGCCGAAGCGGTGCGGCACCAGATTCGCCAACTGATCGACAGTGAAGATCCGTCAGCAATCCTGTCGGATGATACGATCGTCGAACGTCTGCGCGAGGCCGGCATCGACATCGCGCGTCGCACCGTCGCGAAATATCGCGAAGCGATGCGCATTCCCTCTTCAGTGCAGCGCCGTCGCGACAAGCAGAACATGCTGGGCACGCCGTCTGCGGCAGCGAGCCGCTCCCGCGACACAGCCCCAGCTTGATTGCGTCGCCCTGCTCTGACTAGACTCATCTCCCCACATGTGAATCGAGGCACTGCCATGACCATCCGGATATCCGGCAAAAGCATCAGCATCGGCGAAGCGCTGCGCAGCCGCGTGAGCGAACGCACCGAGGAGGTGCTGCGCAAGTATTTCGATGGGAATTATTCGGGGCACTTCACGCTCAGCAAAGACGGTTTCGGCTTCCGCACCGATTGTGCGCTGCACCTCGATTCCGGCATCACGCTTGAAGCCGAGTCCAATGCCGCCGACGCCTATGTCAGCGCCGATCAGGCGCTGGTGCAGATCGAGAAGCGCCTGCGCCGCTACAAGAGCCGCCTGAAGGATCGTTCGGCCCGCAAGGCTCACGCCGAGGCCAACGCACTCGCCGAGCTCGGCACGCCGGTGGACGCGGCCAGCTACGTGATCGAAGCGCCCGGCGACGAAGAGCATCACGAGGACGCCTACAACCCGGTGATCATCGCCGAGGCCACCACCGCGATGAAGCGGCTGTCGGTGAGCGAGGCGGTGGTCGAGCTCGATCTCACCGGCGCACCTGTGGTGGTGTTCCAGCACGGCAGCTCGGGCCGCGTGAACATCATTTATCGTCGCGCCGACGGCAATATCGGCTGGATCGACCCGCCGGTGCTGAACGGCACGAACTGACCCGCGCATTGCCTCGCGGGAAAGCCGCAAGCGGAACCTCCGCGAGGCATTGACGCCCGTGCAACGCTCTGCCTATGGTCCGCCGCTTTTCGGCGGACCGCCGACGGCATTTTACGGCCGCCGGCAGGAATGCTAGACTTAAGTTAGGATCATGATTTCAGAAGCGTTTTAGCCGCGATCAGGAAATCGCGCGGCGCTTCTCGGATCGAACGCTTGACGCAACCCACCGCCGTCCTATTTCACCCGGACCGCACCAACACCCCCGGAACGCCTGATGACGATTACGGATCTTGTCGCGCCCGAGGCCGTCATCCCGGCGCTCAAGGTGATCAGCAAGAAGCAGGCGCTGCAGGAACTCGCGGCGCGCGCCGCTGAACTCACCGGTCAGAACGAGCGCTCGATCTTCGAAGTGCTGCTGCAGCGCGAGAAGCTCGGCACCACCGCGGTCGGCTATGGGGTGGCGATTCCGCACGGCAAGCTGCCGAAGCTGGAAAAGCTGTTCGGGCTGTTCGCGCGGCTGGAACGTCCGATCGATTTCGAAGCGATGGACGGCCAGCCGGTCGACCTGATCTTCCTGCTGCTGGCGCCCGAAGGTGCTGGCGCCGACCATCTCAAGGCGCTGGCGCGGATTGCCCGGCTGCTGCGCGACCAGGACGTCGCCAAGAAGCTGCGCGCCTCCCGCGACGCCCATGCGATCTATTCGGTGCTCGCACTGCCCCCGGCCACCGCGGCGTAACAGCGCGGCGTATTGCTGGCCAGCAGGCGCTAGCTTCGCGAAGACATCCGACTGACCGCACAATGAGTGCTCAGCGCCGGACCGAAACTGGTTCAGGCGCAGCGGTTGCTCGTCCGAGATCCTGCGTCGCTTACCAGCGGCAATGGCACGGAATCGCTTTGGTATCGATGTGTGGAAGTGCGCAATGCAACGCGCTAGGGTTGCTTGCTGGCGGGCGCCTCAGCGCCGCTAGTGGGTATTCAGCGGGCGCGGGGGCCGTCACCGGACTCCCCGCGTCGCGTAACCGTCTTCTTCAGTCAGCGCTTAGTGGACGCTGACGGCCTGCAGTTCCTGGCTCCAGGCATTCGCGATCGCCGCTTCACGGCTGTCTGTCAGCATGATCGGCGTGCCATCGGCCGAATGCAAAGCAAACAGCTTGAGGCCCGGCGCGATCTGCGGCGCCTGCGGGAATAACCCAGGTACGTCTTCGGAGCGGATCTGCTTCACATAGGCGATGTGGCCTTCGCCCAGATGCGCCAGCGCTTCCGGCGTGACGCCCACATTTTCAAGCGTAGTACCAGCTTCAGTCATGGTCTCGACTCCTCTAGGAGACTAAGCGGTCGAGTCCGCTACTCGTTCCATTATTCGTGTTCGGTGATGGCGATTGTCTTAATGACCCTTTCCGGCTCAGGCCGGATCAGGTCGATGGACAACAACCCGTTTTTCAGGTCCGCACCCAACACCTGCATCCCGTCGGCCAGCACGAACGTCCGCTGGAAGTGACGCGCGGCAATGCCGCGGTGGATGTATTGCCGAGTTTTGTCATCCTGCTGCCGGCCCCGGATCACCAGTTGATTTTCCTCAACTGTGACATCGAGTTGATCGCGGGTGAATCCAGCCACCGCCAGTGTGATGCGCAGCTTTTCGGGATCGCCGTTGCTGCGTTCGCACCGTTCGATGTTGTACGGGGGGTACCCGTCGGCGCCTTTGACGACGCGGTCGAGCGCACGCTCGATCTCGTCGAATCCCAGCAGAAAGGGACTAGATAACGAAGGAACACGAGACATCACAAAGTCCTCTCGAAGCGACTTTGAGGGGGTCCTTGCGGCACCCCATCGACCGTCCGGCACCTCGCCGTCCAGTCCAAACCAATATGGGCAGTGCAAAAGAACTGTTCAAGAAGGCCAGAACAGCGAATTCCACCAGTAGCTTACGGCCGGCTAGCCGGCAATCCGGCGGCGCCCGTCGGCGGAAAACAGATGCAGGCTGTGCGGCGGCGCCGCGACCGTGATGCGCTCTCCGACCGCCGGCGCGACCTGGCCGGGAATCCGGACGATGATGTCACCGCCGGCCCCTTCGCCGGGCTTCCCGGCAACCACCGGCTGCGCCTCATGCCCTGCGCGGGCCCCATAGACGAACGTCTCCGGTCCGACCCGCTCGATCGCCTCGACGGTGACGTCGAGCGCCAGACCGCCGTGAGCTGCCGCCCCTGGGCCGATGACGAGGTCCTCCGGGCGGACACCGAGAATGCCCGCCTCGGCCGGCGCGCCACCGAGCTGGCTCCGCAGATCGTCCGCCAGGGCCAGCAGGTTCATCGGCGGGGCGCCAATGAACGAGGCCACGAAAGTCGTCGCCGGCTTGGCATAGACATCGAGTGGCGAGCCGATCTGTTCGACTTGGCCGGCGTTCATCACCACTAGCATGTCGGCGAGCGTCATTGCCTCGAGCTGGTCGTGGGTGACGTAGATCGCCGTGGTGGCGAGCCGGCGCTGCAGCTTGCGGATTTCGACCCGCATCGCGACCCGCAGCTTGGCGTCGAGATTGGATAGCGGCTCGTCGAACAGAAACACCTTGGGATGCCGCACGATGGCGCGGCCCATCGCGACCCGCTGGCGCTGGCCGCCGGACAATTGCCGCGGCTTCCGGGTCAGCATCGGACCGAGTTCGAGGATGCGCGCCGCTTCCTGCACCCGTGCGTCGATCTCGGCTTTGCCCATGCCACGGTTGCGCAGGCCGTACGCCATGTTGTTGTACACGGTCATGTGCGGGTAGAGCGCGTAGTTCTGGAAGACCATCGCGATGTCCCGATCGGCCGGCTCGACGTCGTTGACGACGCGGTCCCCGATGCCGATCTCGCCGCCGGTGACGGTTTCGAGCCCGGCGATCATTCGCAGCAGGGTCGACTTGCCGCAGCCGCTCGGCCCGACCAGCACGCAGAACTGGCCGTCGCCGACTTCGAAATCGACGCCTTTAATTGCCTCAAAACCACCCGGATAGGTCTTGCGGACAGAGCGGAGAACGACGTTGGCCACTGTTGCTACTTCTCCGTCTCGACCAGTCCGCGCACGAACAGTTTCTGCATCAGCACCACCACGGCGACCGGCGGCAGCATCGCCAGCACGGCGGTCGCCATCACCACCGGCCACTCGGTCAGTGCGTCCGAGGTGACGATCATCTTGCGGATGCCGATCTGGATGGTCTGCATGTCGTCGCGCGTGGTGATCAGCAGCGGCCAGAGATATTGATTCCAGCCGAGGATGAACAGAATCACGAACAGCGCCGCCATGTTGGTGCGCGACAGCGGCAGCAGCGTATCCCAGAAGAAGCGCAACGGCCCGGCGCCATCGATCCGCGACGCTTCCAACAGTTCGTCCGGCACCGTCATGAAGAATTGCCGGAACAGCAGCGTCGCGGTCGCCGACGCGATCAGCGGCAGCGCCAGCCCGGCGTAGCTGTCGAGCAGATTGAGGTCCGCGGCGATCTTGTAGGTCGGATAGATCCGGACCTCGACCGGCAACATCAGGGTGATGAAGATCAGCCAGAAGATCGTCATCCGGAACGGAAACCGGAAATACACGATCGCATAGGCGGAGATGATCGAGATCGCGATCTTGCCGAGCGCGATCGACATCGCCATCATGAACGAGTTGAACAGCATGCTGGCGACCGGCTCGCGGGTGGTGCCGGAGGAGCCGACGAAGATGGTCTTGTAATAGGTTTCCAGGAAGTGGCCGCCAGGCAGCAGCGACATCTGGCCATTGGCGATGGTGGCGTTGTCCTGGGTCGAGGCGACGAACGCCAGATAGACCGGGAAGGCGACGATCGCGACACCGATCCACAGGATCAGATGCGGCACCAGGTTTCCGAACTTCCGGTGCTCGACCATCAGTAATTCACCTTGCGCTCGACGAAGCGGAACTGGATCGCCGTCAGCGCGATCACGATCGCCATCAGAATCACCGATTGAGCCGCCGAACTGCCGAGGTTCGAGCCGAGCAGGCCATCCTGATACACCTTGTAGACCAACGTTTCGGTCGCTTTCGCCGGACCGCCGCGGGTCATCGTGTCGATGATGCCGAACGTGTCGAAGAACGCGTACACGACGTTGACGATCACCAGGAAGAAGATGGTCGGCGACAGCAGCGGGAAGATGATGGTCCAGAACCGGCGCATCGGCCGGGCGCCGTCGATCGCCGCCGCCTCGATCACGCTGGACGGAATCGCCTGCAGCCCGGCGAGGAAGAACAGGAAATTGTAGGAGATCTGCTTCCAGGCCGCCGCGAGCACGATCAGCAGCGCCGCCTGATCACCATCGAGCAGCGGGTTCCAATCGACGCCGAGCGCGCGCAGCCCATGGGCGATGACGCCGAGCGACGGATTGAGCATAAACACCCACAGCACGCCGACCACCGGCGGCGCCACCGCGTAGGGCCAGATCAGCATGGTGCGGTAGAACGTCGAGCCGCGCAGCGGGCGGTCCGCCATCACCGCCAGCAACAACGCCAGCGACAGCGACGACAGCGCGATCGCGAAGGAGAAGACGAAGGTCCGGATGATCGCGGCGAAGTAGTCGGGCTGATCGAGCAGCTCGCGATAATTGTCGAACCAGACAAACACGGTCGACAGGCCGAAGGCGTCCTGCAGCAGGAACGACTGGATCACCGCCTGCACGGCCGGCCAATAGAAGAACACCAGCACCACCACGAGCTGCGGCAGCACCAGCAAATAAGGCAGCAGTTTCGACTGAAAGACAGCCTGCTTGAGCATGACTAACTCCCCTCCCCCATCCTGCCGTCATGCGCGGGCTTGACCCGCGCATCCATCACTCTTCCGAAGGATGGATTGCCGGGTCAAGCCCGGCAATGACAGCCAGTGTAGGGTTGGAGCACTTACCTCACCGCCGTCTTCTCAAACTGGCGCAGCATGGCGTTGCCGCGTTCGACGGCGGCGTCGAGCGCCTGCTGGGCGGTCTTCTTGCCGGCCAGCGCCTGCTCGATCTCCTCGGCCCACAGTTCGCGGAGCTGCACCATGTTGCCGAGCCGCAGGCCGCGCGAATTCTCGGTCGGCGGCTTGTTGGTCAGTTCCTTGATCGGGGTCTCGAGATACGGCTGCTCGTTGTAGAAGCCGTCGGCCTTGGCCTTCTCGTAGGCCGCCTTGGTGATCGGCAGATAGCCCGAGGCCTTGTGGATCGCGACCTGGCGATCGGTATCGGACAGGAACGCCAGGAACTTGGCGACGCCCTTGTACTCGGCGGCGTTCTTGCCGCCCATCACCCACAGCGAAGCGCCGCCGATGATCGAATTCTGCGGCGCGCCCTTGACGTCCGGATAGTAGGGCATCGGCGCGTTGGTCCAGTTGAACTTGGCCTGCGACTTGACGTTGCCGAAGAAGCCCGACGAGGTCAGGAACAGCGGGCACTCACCCGAGGTGAAGCGGCCCTCGCCGGTGTTGGTGCGGCCGGAATAGTCGTAGGTCTTGTCCTTCTGCAGCTCGATCAGCTTCTGCAGATGCTTGAGCTGAACCGGGCCGTTGAATTCGAGCTTGGTATCGAAGCCGTCGAGACCGTTGGCCTTGCTGGCCAGCGGCACGTTGTGCCAGGCCGAGAGCTGCTCGAGATTGGCCCAGGTGACCCAGGCGGTGGAGAAGCCGCAGGTGGCGTAGCCGGCGGCCTTCAGCTTCTTGGCGTCTTCGAACACCTCGGGCCAAGTCTTCGGGATCTCGGCGATGTCGGCCTTCTTCAGCGCATCGAGATTGACCCACATCACCATCGACGACGAGTTGAACGGGAACGACAGCATCTCGCCCTTGGAGGTCGAGTAGTAGCCGGTGATCGCCGGCAGATACGCCTTCGGGTCGAACGGCTCGCCAGTTTCCTGCATCAATTTGTAGACCGGCTTCACCGCGCCGGTCGCCGCCATCATGGTGGCGGTGCCGACTTCGAACACCTGAAGGATGTGCGGCGCGTTGCCGGCGCGGAACGCGGCGATGCCTGCGTTCATGGTATCGGCGTAGCCACCCTTGTAGGTCGGCACCACCTTGTAGTCACTCTGCGCGGCATTGAAGTCATTGGCCAGCTTGACGATGACGTCGTTGTTGCCGCCGGTCATCGCGTGCCACCACTGAATTTCGGTGACCGCATATGCCGGCGCAGCCATCGCCAGCGTCGCGGCGATCGCCGTTGCGGCGGCCGCGGTCAGGCCAAAGGATCGAAATGCCATGAAAACCTCCCGGTTGGGCACGTGCTGTCGTGGTGGGCGCGCGTAGCAGTGCGCGATGACAGACACATGACCGTATAAGCGAGGCTCCGCCGGGGAGGAAGCGGCGGCATCGCTGTCGTCGCAACAGCTTATGATGCAGTGCAAGAGCTTCTGCACTGCGGTAATCGCAGCTGGGTGCGTAGCGAGAGCAGAATGAACGGCGCCGGCATCGCGGCCGGCGCCGCCCTCATCAGCGTTTGCGCTCGGGGCCGCTGACGATGCCGTCGGCCTTCAGCTTGGCGATGTCGTCCGCCGAATAGCCGAACTCGCCGAGGACTTCGTTGGCGTGCTGGCTGAACGTCGGCGGCAGGCCGCGCAAGCTGGCCTTGGTGCGCTCGAACCGGATCGGCGAGGCGACGCCCTTGTACCAATCCTTTTCGATCACATCGCCGCGGTAGGCGGTGTGGGGGCTGGTCAGCGCCTTGTCGATCGACTGCACCGGGCCGGCGGGCAGGCCGGCATTGAGCAGCCGGTCGCACAGCGGCACCGCATCGTGCTGGCTGAACACCACCTCGAGTTCGGCGCGGAGCGCAGCGCGGTTGGCGATGCGATCCTTGTTGCGCGCGAAGCGCGGATCGGTGCCGAGCTCCGGCTTGCCGATTTCCTTGCACAGCTTGCGGAACGTGCCGTCATTGCCGACGCCGGTGAAGATCTGGCCGTCGCGGGCGTTGAAGGTCGAATACGGCACCAGGTTCGGGTGCTCGTTGCCGGTCAGCGCCGGCGGCTTGCCATGCAGGAAATAGTTCGCGGTATGCGGATGCATGATCGCGAGACCGGTTTCGTACAGCGTGGTCTCCACGAACTGGCCCTTGCCGGAACGCTCGCGCTCCGCCAGCGCCATCAGGATACCAATGGTCGCATACAGGCCGGTGGTGATGTCGACCAGCGGCACACCGATTCGCACCGGTCCGCTCTCCGGCGAGCCGGTCGCGGCGATCATGCCGGTCATCGCCTGGATGATGGCGTCATAGCCGGGGTTGCCGCCGCGCGGGCCATCGGCGCCGAAGCCCGAAATCCGGCAATGCACCAGCCGCGGAAACTTCTCGCGAATCACCTCGTTGGAGAGGCCCCATTTGTCGAGCGTGCCGGGCTTGAAATTCTCGATCAGCACGTCGGCGTCTTCGAGCATCTTCAACAGCACCTCACGCCCGCCGGGCGAGGCGAGATCGAGGCCGATCGACCGCTTGTTACGATTCACGCCGAGAAAATACGCCGCGTCCTCGTCATGGAAGGGAGGCCCCCAGTCGCGCACCTCGTCGCCGGCCGGCGGTTCGACCTTGATGACGTTGGCGCCGTGGTCGGCGAGGATTTGGGTGCAGTAGGGCCCGCCAAGCACGCGGGTCAGATCGATTACGCGCAATCCGGCGATCGCGCCGGGCATCGATGCAGAGGTCATAAGGGCTTTCTTACCGAAGCTTTGCAGGAGCGGAGAACTTATCGCCCCCAACACGGTCTTGGCAAATGCCCGGCGGGCATCGGCTTCGTTCGCGGCGCGTGAGAGGCTTCCGTGCTGCGGGCCTGAACGGCGGCGCTGGGTGTGCGCCTGAGCGAAACAAAAGCTACGGAAGCCTGAGGGAAGGATGGTGGAGCCAGGCGGGATCGAACCGCCGACCTCTTGCATGCCATGCAAGCGCTCTCCCAGCTGAGCTATGGCCCCTTACCCTGGGTGCGCGGCGCAAATCAAAATCGGCCGCGCGGCAATCGTTGATCACATATCGGCGACGATCTCAAGTCTCCTCATCGCCAGAAACGTCACCAATGATGTCCGTGACGTCTTCATCCTCTTCTTCTTCATCGGCGATGAAGGTCGAATCGTCGTCATCGTCGTCGATGGCCTCGTCGATTTCGATGTCGTCCTCGGATTCCGGCACCACAGCCTTGACCTTGCCGGAGTTCTCCTCGGCATCGGCCTCTTCCAGCGATACCAGCTCTTCGGCTTCCATCGCCTCGGGCGCCTCGGTGTCCATCGGGGCCGCGGAGCGCTGATCCGCACGGGTGCGCGGCGCCGTGACCGGTGCAATCGGCACCACCTCGCCGGTGTAGGGCGAGATCACGGGATTCTTGTTCAGATCGTAGAACTTTTTGCCCGTCGTCGGGCAAATGCGTTTGGTTCCGAGATCGGATTTCGCCACTTGTGCAACCTTGGGATTTCTTGAAAAACGGTGCTTCACTTGGCTAGTTGGCACGCCGCTGTCAATAGCGGTTTATGCCGAAGGCCGCGAGGACGGCCGCAATGCCAGGCCGAATCACCCGCAGCCGCGAGGGACCACAATCTTGACTGATTCGAACCAGCCGACGCCGCTGCAGGCGCGCAAGAGCGGCGCATTGCACGGCACCGCGCGCGTCCCGGGCGACAAGTCGATTTCGCATCGGGCGCTGATTCTCGGCGCGCTGGCGGTCGGCGAGACCCGAATCTCCGGCCTGCTCGAGGGCGAGGACGTTCTCAACACCGCCAAGGCGATGCGCGCCCTGGGCGCCAAGGTCGAGCGCACCGGCGACTGCGAATGGCGCGTGCATGGCGTCGGCGTCGCCGGCTTCGCCACACCGGAAGCCCCGTTGGATTTCGGCAATTCGGGCACCGGCTGCCGTTTGGCGATGGGTGCGGTCGCCGGATCGCCGATCCTGGCGACGTTCGACGGCGATGCGTCGCTGCGTAGCCGGCCGATGCGGCGAATCGTCGATCCGCTGGAGCTGGTGGGCGCCAAGGTGGTGTCGAGCAGCGAGGGCGGCCGATTGCCGCTGGCCCTGCAGGGCGCCCGCGATCCGCTGCCGATTCTGTACCGCACCCCGGTGCCGTCGGCGCAGATCAAATCCGCGGTGCTGCTCGCCGGCCTGTCGGCGCCCGGCGTCACGACCGTGATCGAGGCCGAAGCCAGCCGCGACCATACCGAGCTGATGCTGCAGCATTTCGGTGCCACGATCGTCACCGAACGCGAAGGTACGCATGGCCGTAAGATTTCATTAACCGGCCAGCCCGAATTGCGCGGCGCCCCGGTGGTGGTGCCGGCCGATCCGTCGTCGGCAGCCTTCCCGATGGTGGCGGCATTGGTGGTGCCCGGCTCCGACATCGAACTGACCGACGTGATGACCAATCCGCTGCGCACCGGGCTGATCACGACGCTGCGCGAAATGGGCGCGTCGATCGAAGACAGCCACGTCCGGGGCGATGCCGGCGAGCCGATGGCCCGTTTCCGCGTGCGTGGATCGAAGCTGAAGGGCGTCGAGGTGCCGCCGGAGCGGGCGCCGTCGATGATCGACGAATATCTGGTGCTGGCGGTCGCCGCTGCATTCGCTGAGGGCACCACCGTGATGCGCGGCCTGCACGAATTGCGGGTCAAGGAAAGCGACCGGCTGGAAGCGACGGCGGCGATGCTGCGGGTCAACGGCGTCGCGGTCGAGATCGCCGGCGACGATCTGATCGTCGAGGGCAAGGGCCATGTGCCGGGCGGCGGCGTGGTGGCCACCCACATGGATCATCGTATCGCGATGTCGGCGCTCGCCATGGGCCTCGCCTCGGACAAGCCGGTGACGGTCGACGACACCGCCTTCATCGCCACCAGCTTCCCGGACTTCGTTCCGATGATGCAGCGGCTCGGCGCCGAATTCGGCTGAGCCTCAGGCCGCTTCGACCGGCTGAAGGCCAACGATCCGGTCGGTTTCATTCTGCGCGGCGGTCAGAGCCGCCTGCAGCCGCTCTGCAATCTCTGCAGTCGGCGAGCCCGCCTCGACGGTGATCGGCTCGCCGAACCGGATCGCGACCTTGGCAAAAAGCCCGGGCAGCATCAGCCGATCCCAGCTCCGGAGCAGCTTGTGACGAGACAGGCTGACCGAAACCGGCAGGATCGGCAGCCCGGTCAGCCGCGCCATATCGAGAACGCCCTCGCTGTTGATGCGCATCCGCGGACCGCGCGGGCCGTCGGGCGTGACGAACAGGCTGTGGCCGGACTTGCCAAGCCGCATCATTTCGCGCGCCGCCCGCATGCCGCCGCGCGAGGACGAACCGACCGCCGTCTGAATCCCGAACGCGGCCCCGACCCGGGAGATGATCTTGCCGTCGCGATGCCCGCTGATCAGCGCGACCAGCGGCTTGCTTTTGGTCTGCAGCATCGGCGCCATGATCAGCCGCCCGTGCCACATCGCCAGGATGTAAGGCTCGGGGATCGGAGCGGCCTGCCGGTCGTATCGGCCGGTCCACATCACGAACTTAAAATAGATCTTGGAAAAGTTGACGCCGAGCGACAGGACCGCATCCGATCGCGTAATGCGTTTGACGAAAGCGGGCGTGGCCATCCAGGAAGGGTCCGGGCAGAGATTGATAGGAAATCGCCAACGAGGCTGGCTTCGGCGGATCGCGGGTTTATACCCAGTCGTTCACGGCTGCAAAACCTCGTCGGGACGCCCGCCGCCGTAAAGGCTCACCAAGCCAATTGGAATGCACAAGAGAATGATCATCGCCATCGACGGACCGGCCGCATCGGGCAAAGGCACGCTCGCCAAGCGGCTAGCCGCACATTACGACCTCAGGCATCTTGATACCGGCGTGATCTACCGCGCGGTCGCCAAGGCGATGTTGGACGCCGGCGCCAACCTCACCGACGAGGCGCGCGCCGCCGAGGTCGCGCGCACGCTCGACCCGGCGCGGTTCGACGATCCGGCGCTGAAGAGCCACGCAGTCGGCGAAGCCGCCTCGGTGGTGTCGGCCCATCCGCAAGTTCGCGCCGCCCTGGTCGAGTTCCAGCAGGCTTTCGCCGCCGCGCCTCCCGGCGCCGTGCTGGATGGCCGCGACATCGGCACCGTGATCTGTCCCGACGCCGAGGTGAAGATCTTCGTGGTCGCCTCACCCGAGGTTCGCGCCCACCGCCGCTTCCTGGAAGCCCAGTCCCGCGGTGAGCCCGCCGACGAGGCGGTGATCCTGGCCGACATCATCAAGCGCGACGAACGCGACAAGAACCGCTCGGCGGCGCCGCTCAAGCAAGCACCGGATGCAGTCTTGCTCGATAATTCCTATTTGGATATAGAAGGCGGCGTCCGGGCCGCCATCGACATTGTCGAGGCCGTTCGAGCGGGCCGGCGTCGGGTCTAATCGACCAAACCGACGCCGTCATTGGAGGTTCGCCCGCTCCGCCGCCACCGCCGCGATGGCCGGATGAAGACCGCGAGATCCATCTCGGATTCGTCGCTTCTTTTGCCGCCGGACGTTCTGCTGGAATGCCCCAATCTGCGATCCGCTTCACCGCGGATCAACGTCTCGACCGTGCAGGCATGCTGCCGGCCCGCTCCGCACTGATGTGCTGGGCGGTCGTCAGGTTCGCGGACCCCTGACACTGTGCGCGCGAGACGGCCCTCAACCGAACTGCCGGCGACATCCGCATCTGGAGAACAAATGGCTTCGACTGACACTTACAACCCGACCCGCGACGATTTCGCCGCGATGCTCGACGAGTCCTTCGCCGGCGGCAACCTGCAGGAAAGCTCTGTTATCAAGGGCAAGGTCGTCGCGATCGAGAAGGACATGGCCGTCATTGACGTCGGCCTGAAGACCGAAGGCCGCGTGCCGCTGCGCGAATTCGCAGGTCCGGGCCGCGACAACGAGATCAAGGTCGGCGATACCGTCGAGGTGTTCCTCGATCGGATCGAGAATGCGCTCGGCGAAGCCGTGCTGTCGCGCGACAAGGCGCGCCGCGAAGAGAGCTGGGGCAAGCTCGAGAAGGCCTTCCAGAACAACGAGAAGGTGTTCGGCGTCATCTTCAATCAGGTCAAGGGCGGCTTCACGGTCGACCTCGACGGCGCCGTGGCGTTCCTGCCGCGCTCGCAGGTCGACATCCGTCCGATCCGCGACGTTGCGCCGCTGATGAACAACTCGCAGCCGTTCCAGATCCTCAAGATGGATCGCCGCCGTGGCAACATCGTCGTGTCGCGCCGGACCGTGCTGGAAGAGACCCGCGCCGAGCAGCGCCAGGAGCTGGTGCAGAACCTCGAAGAGGGTCAGGTGATCGACGGCGTCGTCAAGAACATCACCGATTACGGTGCGTTCGTTGACCTCGGCGGCATCGACGGCCTGCTGCACGTGACCGATATCGCCTGGCGCCGGGTCAATCACCCGACCGAGGTGCTGACGATCGGCCAGACCGTCAAGGTCAAGATCATCAAGATCAACCACGAGACCCACCGCATCTCGCTCGGCATGAAGCAGCTGCTGGACGATCCGTGGCAGGGCATCGAGGCCAAGTACCCGCTGAACGCGCGCTTCACCGGCCGCGTGACCAACATCACCGACTACGGTGCGTTCGTCGAGCTCGAGCCGGGCATCGAAGGCCTGATCCACGTCTCCGAGATGTCGTGGACCAAGAAGAACATGCACCCCGGCAAGATCGTTTCGACCTCTCAGGAAGTCGAAGTGCAGGTGCTCGAGGTGGATTCGGTCAAGCGCCGTATCTCGCTCGGTCTCAAGCAGACCATGCGCAATCCGTGGGAAGTGTTCGTCGAGAAGCATCCGGTCGGTTCGACCGTCGAAGGCGAGGTCAAGAACAAGACCGAGTTCGGTCTGTTCCTGGGTCTCGACGGCGACGTCGACGGCATGGTCCACCTCTCGGACCTCGACTGGAAGCTGCCGGGCGAGCAGGTGATCGACAACTTCAAGAAGGGCGACATGGTCAAGGCCGTGGTGCTCGACGTGGACGTCGAAAAGGAGCGCATCTCGCTCGGCGTCAAGCAGCTCGAAGGCGACCCCTTCGCCGAGCCGGGCGACGTCAAGAAGGGCGCTGTCGTGACCTGCGAAGTGCTCGACGTGAAGGAAAGCGGCATCGACGTGCAGATCGTCGGCACCGACTTCAACACCTTCATCAAGCGCTCGGAGCTGGCGCGCGACCGCAACGACCAGCGCAGCGACCGCTTCGCGGTTGGTGAAAAGGTCGACGCCCGCGTCATCCAGTTCGACAAGAAGGCCCGCAAGGTCCAGGTGTCGATCAAGGCGCTGGAAGTGGCCGAGGAGAAGGAAGCCATCGCGCAGTACGGCTCGTCCGATTCGGGCGCGACGCTGGGCGACATTCTCGGCACCGCGCTCAAGCAGCGCGACAAGTAAGCCTCAGGCTTACCTCACGACATCAAGGGCTCCGGCATTGCCGGGGCCCTTTTTCGTTGCGCGTGACCCGCCATACGACGACCGGCGCCGCTGGTCGCAGCGGTGCGGGCAGGCCGCCGCACGAACCATGTTTTCTTCATATTGGATTGTAATTGATGTATTTCGCTCATGGGACGGCAACGATCCCATCCGACAACCGAAACGATAGCCGCCGACCGGAGAACCGCTGATGTCGCTTGATTCCGATGTGATCGTCGATCGCCGCCGGATGCGAAGGAAGCTGACGTTCTGGCGCGTGGCGGCTGTGCTGGTCGCGATCGTCGCCGTGGTGGCGATCGGTGCGATGGTGTCGCCGGCGGGGCGCGGTGCGCTCACCTCGACCGGCTCGATCGCCCGCATCAAGATCGAGGGTCTGATCCGCAGCAATGACGAGCGTGTCGAAGCGCTCGACCGCCTCGGCAAGTCGTCCTACTCGGCCGTGATCGTCCACATCAATTCGCCCGGCGGCACCACCGCAGGCTCCGAGGAATTGCACGACGCGCTGGCGCGGCTGAAGGCGAAGAAGCCGATGGTCGTGGTGGTCGAAGGGCTCGCCGCCTCCGGCGGCTACATCGCCGCGCTGGCCTCCGAACACATCGTCGCTCAGCAGACCTCGCTGGTCGGCTCGATCGGCGTGCTGTTCCAATATCCGAACGTGTCCGAGCTGCTGAAGACCGTCGGCGTCAAGGTCGAGGAAGTGAAGTCGTCGCCGCTGAAGGCGGCGCCGAACGGCTTCGAGCCGACCAGCCCGGAGGCGCGCGCAGCCATCGAGGCGCTGGTGAAGGATTCTTACGCGTGGTTCCGCGGCATGGTGCAGCAGAGCCGCAAGATGACCGACGATCAGCTCAACGTCGTCGCCGATGGCCGGGTGTTCACCGGACGTCAGGCCGTAGGGCTCAAACTGATCGACGAACTCGGCGACGAGAAGACCGCGATCGCGTGGCTGGAGAAGGCCAAGAACGTCAAATCCGGTCTGCCGGTGCGCGACTACAAGCTCTCACCGCAATTCGGCGATCTCACCTTCCTGCGCGCCGCAGCCTCCGTCGCGTTCGATGCTGCAGGCCTCGGCGTGATCGCACGCCGCGTCGAACAGACCGGCGCGATGCAGTCGGTCGAACGGCTCGGCCTCGACGGCATGCTGGCGCTGTGGGCGCCGTCCGGGGGTCAGTGATCTCTGCCCGCGGGGCGTGCAGCCCGTGCGGTATTTTGACCCTGAAAGCGGGTTCAATGACGCCCATCAGACGCCTTTCGCCGGGGCGTCTGTCCGATTTAGCGTCTTGACAGTTCACGGCATTTTCACGGAAATGGCGGTCCGCACGCACGGACCACATCCTCGATGATCAAATCCGAACTCGTTCAGCGTATCGCCGAGCACAACCCGCACCTGTACCAGCGGGACGTCGAGAACATCGTCAACGCGATCCTCGATGAGATCGTCGAAGCGTTGGCGCGTGGGGATCGGGTCGAGCTTCGCGGCTTTGGCGCATTCTCGGTGAAGCATCGTCCGGCACGCGCCGGGCGCAATCCGCGCACCGGGGCTCATGTGCCGGTCGAGCAGAAGACCGTGCCGTTTTTCAAGACCGGCAAGGAAATGCGTGAGCGCCTGAACCGCGACGGCGGCGACGACGCTGAAACCAGCGATACCGCGTAGCGCGACGCCCCATTGCCGAGCCAGGCGAGCGAATGACATGCAGAAATTCCTGACGGCCCTGGTGCTGATCCCGCTCGGTTTGATCCTCGTGGTGTTCGCGGTCGCCAACCGCCACATGGTCGACGTCTCGTTCGATCCGCTCGACCCCAGCAACCCGCTCGGTCACATCCGGCTGCCGCTGTTCGTCGTGATCATCGTTACCGCCATCGTTGGCGTCATCCTCGGCGGTATCGCCACCTGGTTCGGACAACGGCGCTGGCGACGCGCCGCCCGCCGGCATCAGGCCGAAGCGATCGAAGCCCAGAACCAGCTCGCCAGCCTGCGTGCCAGCATCGCCACGCCCGCGCAGAGCGAGCCGCGCCGGCTGCTGCTCGAGAGCGGTTCCAGCGGCGCCGGGCGCGACAAGTCCCGCGCGACGTTGTAAGACTGCGCATTCTCTGCGGCGCCCTGGCGCGCCGGCAACCCAGATTCAGCGCACAGCCATGTCCACAATTGTAAAAATCTGCGGTCTGACGACCGCCGACACGCTGGAAGCAGCGGTCGAAGCCGGCGCCGATATGGTCGGCTTTGTGTTCTTTCCCGCTTCTCCGCGTTACCTCGATATCGACTTCGCCGATGCGCTCGGCCGTCAAGTCCGCAGCCGCGCCGCCAAGGTCGCGCTCACCGTCGATGCCGACGACGACCTGCTCGACGCCATCGTCGAGCAGCTTCGGCCGAACTGGCTGCAATTCCACGGCAGCGAGAGCCCGGAGCGGGTGCGTTCGATCAAGCGCATCTACGGTCTGCCGGTGATGAAGGCGATTGCGGTGGCGGGCCCGGAAGATCTTTCGGTGCTGCCGGACTACGCGGCGGTGGCCGATCGCATCTTGTTCGACGCAAGGCCGCCGAAGGACGCCACCCGCCCCGGCGGGCTCGGTGCAACGTTCGACTGGAAGCTGCTCGACGGCGTCAATCTCAAACTGCCGTTCCTGGTCTCCGGTGGGATCAACGCCGGCAACGTCGCCGAGGCGCTGCGGGTGACGCGCGCGCAGGGCGTCGACGTGTCGTCGGGGGTTGAAACCTCACCCGGCGAAAAGGACCCGGACCTGATCCGCGACTTCATCCGCGCCGCCCGCGCGGCCTAACCCAAGAGCTGACATGAACCAAGCTTTGCCGAATTCTTTCCGGTCCGGCCCCGACGAGCGCGGGCATTTCGGCATCTATGGCGGCCGCTTCGTCGCCGAGACGCTGATGCCGCTGATCCTCGATCTGGAAAAGGCCTACGCGGAAGCCAAGGTCGATCCGGCGTTCCGCGCCGAGATGGACGGCCATCTCAAGCACTATGTCGGACGTCCCTCGGCGCTGTATTACGCCGAGCGGCTGACCGAGCATTTCGGCGGCGCCAAGATCTACTTCAAGCGCGAAGACCTCAACCACACCGGCGCCCACAAGGTGAACAACGTGCTCGGCCAGATCATGCTGGCCAAGCGCATGGGCAAGCCGCGGGTGATCGCCGAGACCGGCGCCGGCATGCACGGCGTCGCCACCGCGACGATGTGCGCCAAGTTCGGTCTCGAATGCGTGGTGTTCATGGGCGCGGTCGACGTCGAACGCCAGCAGCCCAACGTTCTGCGGATGAAGGCGCTCGGCGCCGAAGTCCGCCCCGTCACCTCCGGCGCCAACACGCTGAAGGACGCGATGAACGAGGCGCTGCGTGACTGGGTCACCAACGTCCACAACACCTTCTACTGCATCGGTACCGTCGCCGGCCCGCATCCCTATCCGATGATGGTACGCGACTTCCAGGCGGTGATCGGTCAGGAAGTCCGCGAGCAGATCATGCAGGCCGAAGGCCGCCTGCCCGACTCGCTGGTCGCCTGCATCGGCGGCGGCTCCAACGCGATGGGGCTGTTCCATCCGTTCCTCGACGATCCGGGCGTCGCGATCTACGGCGTCGAAGCCGCCGGCCACGGTCTGGACAAGCTGCACGCGGCGTCGATCGCCGGCGGCAAGCCGGGCGTGCTGCACGGCAACCGCACCTATCTGCTGATGGATGCGGACGGCCAGATCGAGGAAGCGCATTCGATCTCCGCCGGCCTCGATTATCCGGGCGTCGGGCCTGAGCACTCCTGGCTGCACGATGTCGGCCGCGTCAACTTCCTGTCCGCCACCGACACCGAAGCACTCGACGCGTTCAAGCTGTGCTGCCGGCTCGAAGGCATCATCCCGGCGCTGGAGCCGAGCCACGCGCTCGCCAAGGTCGCCGACCTCGCGCCCAAGCTGCCGAAGGATCACCTGATGGTCGTCAACATGTCCGGCCGCGGCGACAAGGACCTCGCGTCGGTCGCCGAACATCTCGGGGGCAAGTTCTGATGACCACCCGCATCGACACCCGCTTCGGCGAACTGAAGCAGCAGGGCCGCCCGGCACTCGTCACCTTCGTGATGGCGGGCGACCCCGATCTCGACACCTCGCTGCAGATCCTCAAGGCACTGCCGGCCGCAGGCGCCGACGTGATCGAGATCGGCATGCCGTTCACCGACCCGATGGCGGACGGTCCGGCGATCCAGGCCGCCGGCCTGCGCGCCCTGAAGACCGGCACGACGCTGAAAAAGACGCTGGGGCTGGTCCGCGACTTCCGCGCCACCGACAACGCCACGCCGCTGGTGCTGATGGGGTACTACAACCCGATCTACATCTACGGCGTCGATGCCTTCCTGGCGGATGCCAAGGCGGCCGGCGTCGACGGGCTGATCATCGTCGACCTGCCGCCGGAGGAGGATGAGGAACTGTGCCTGCCGGCCATGAAGGCCGGGCTCAACTTCATCCGCCTCGCCACCCCGACCACCGACGAAAAGCGGTTGCCGGCGGTGCTCGCCAACACTTCGGGCTTCGTCTATTACGTCTCGATCACCGGCATCACCGGATCGGCCTCGGCGGATGCCTCGGCGGTCGGCACAGCGGTGCAGCGGATCAAGCGTCACACCAACCTGCCGGTCTGCGTCGGCTTCGGCATCCGCACGCCGGAAGCCGCGCAAGCGATCGCCGCGCAGGCGAACGGCGCGGTGGTGGGCTCGGCGCTGATCGATGCGCTCAAGGCCAGCCTCGACGCCGAAGGCCGCGCCACCAAGGCCACGGTCGGTGCGGTGGCGGATCTGGTCGCCTCGCTTGCGGCCGGCGTTCGCGGTGCGAAACAGGCTGCGGAATAGCAGCAATCGAAGCAGGACGGTGGTCTGGACGGGGCCGTGCCCCGCCGCCATATCCTGACAACGCCATGAACCCAGGCGGCGCCCTGTCCGGCGACGCGCGGAGCACGTCATGAACTGGTTGACCAACGTCGTCCGTCCGAAGATCCGCAACATTCTGCGGCGCGAGACTCCGGAGAACCTCTGGATCAAATGTCCGGATACCGGGCAGCTCGTGTTCTACAAGGACGTCGAGCAGAACCAGTTCGTCATTCCCGGCTCCAACTATCACATGCGGATGGGCGCGCTGGCGCGTCTGCGGTCGATCTTCGACAACGAGACCTGGTACGACGTCGCGCTGCCCGAAGTCGTGGCCGATCCGCTGAAATTCCGCGACGAGCGCAAATACGCCGACCGCATCAAGGATGCCCGCACCAAGACCGGCGCCCATGACGCCGTGCGCGTCGGCTTCGGTAAGCTCGAAACCTCGCCGGTCGTGGTCGCCGTTCAGGACTTCGACTTCATGGGCGGTTCGCTCGGCATGGCGGCGGGTGAAGCGATCATCCGCGGCATGGAGCTGGCGGTCGAAAAGCACGCACCCTTCATCATGTTCGCGGCCTCCGGCGGCGCGCGGATGCAGGAAGGCATCCTGTCGCTGATGCAGATGCCGCGCACCACCGTCGCGGTGCAGATGCTGCGCGAAGCCAAGCTGCCCTACATCGTGGTGCTGACCAACCCGACCACAGGCGGCGTCACCGCCTCCTACGCGATGCTCGGCGACATCCACATCGCCGAACCAGGCGCGCTGATCGGCTTCGCCGGCGCCCGGGTGATCGAGCAGACCATCCGCGAGAAGCTGCCCGATGGCTTCCAACGCGCCGAATATCTCAAAGACCACGGCATGGTCGACATGGTGGTGCATCGCCACGACCTGCGCCCGACCCTGGCGCGGCTGTGCCGGCTCTTGACCAAGTCGCCGGCCCTGACCGTCACCACCGCGGTCGAGGCTCCGGCCGAAGCCGCCGCCAAGGCCGAGCCGGAGACCACTGCCACCGAGCAGCCCGCCGCTCCGGCGCCGACCGAGCCGCCGGCCCAGCCGGCCACGCCGCAGGCGTGAGCGAAGGCACCGCGCCGCCGGCTTCGCTCGGCGAATTGCGCGCGCGCTTGGCGCGGCTGCATCCGGTCGCGATCGACCTCACGCTCGGGCGGATCGAGCGGCTGCTCGCCGCCCTCGGCCATCCTGAACGTCAGCTCCCGCCGGTGATCCATGTCGCCGGCACCAACGGCAAGGGCTCGACCGTCGCGTTCCTACGCGCGATCCTGGAAGCCGCCGGCCTCAAGGTCCACGCCTACACCTCGCCGCATCTGGTCCGCGTCAACGAGACCATCCGGATCGCCGGCCGGCTGGTCCGCGATGATGAGCTGATCGCCGCGCTGGCGCATTGCGAACGCGTCAATGCCGGCGCGCCGATCACGCTGTTCGAGATCGAGACCGCCGCGGCCTTGTGGCTGTTCGCGCAGCATCCCGCCGATGTCACCCTGCTCGAAGTCGGGCTCGGCGGCCGGCTCGACGCCACCAATGTGATCGAACATCCGCTCGCCTGCGTGCTGACGCCGATTGGCATCGATCACACCGAGTTTCTCGGCCCGACCGTTGCCGATATCGCCGCCGAGAAGGCCGGCATCCTGCGGCGCGGCGCGCCGGTGATCGTCGCCGAGCAGCGCGACGAAGCGATGGAGGTGATCGAACGCGACGCCAAACGGCTGCGCGCACCGCTGTTCGCCTGCGGTCAGCAATGGCACGTCCAGCTCGAACACGGCCGGCTCGCCTATCAGGACGAACGCGGCCTGCTCGATCTCACCGCGCCCAAACTGTTCGGCCGGCATCAGATCGACAATGCCGGCCTCGCGATCGCGACGCTACGCGCGCAATCGCACTTCACGATTCCGCAAGACGCCTATCAGGCCGGGCTGCTGGCGGCCGACTGGCCGGCGCGGATGCAGCGAATCACGTCCGGCAAACTGGTCGACGACGCACCGGCCGGCTGCGAGCTATGGCTCGACGGTGGCCATAATGCCGACGGCGGACGCGTCGCGGCGGCGGCGCTGGGCGATCTCGAAGAACGCGTGTCGCGGCCGCTGGTGCTGATCGCGGGAATGATGGCGAACAAGGACGCAGCCGCGTTTCTCGCCAACTTCACCGGGCTGACGCGGCACCTGATCGTGGTGCCGATCCCGAACCGCGACGGCGCGATGCCGCCGGACCGCCTCGCCGACGCCGGCCGCGCGCTCGGCTTGCGGGTCGAACTGGCCGATGACGTCCCAGCCGCGCTGCGCCGCATCGCGTCGCTGGCCTATGAACTCCCGCCGCGGATCCTGATCACCGGATCATTGTATCTCGCCGGCCATGTGCTGAACCTCAACGGCACACCACCGAACTAATCGTTCGGCTCACGCCAGCAGCTTGATCGGATCGACCTGCTTCTGCGCGAGCTGGTCCATCGTGCATTGCCGCGGCGCCTTGTCGGGGCGCCAGCGCAAGAGGCTGGTGCCGTGGCGGAAGCGTTCGCCGCTGAAATGATCGTAGCAGACTTCGACCACCAGCTTCGGAGCAAGCGGCTGCCACTCGGCCGAGCGCGCCGTCGACCATCGGCTGGGGCCGCCCGGCGCATTGCCGGTGAAACCCTCGCCGGGCAGCTCTTCGAGCTTGTCGGTCAGCGCCGGTTTCTCGGTCCGCTTCAGCGCCGAGGTGAAGCCGACGTGATGCAGCAGGCCGGCCTTGTCATAGAGACCGAGCAACAGCGAGCCGACCACCTTGCGGCCGTTAAGCGGCGCGCTGGCGTAGCGGAAGCCACCGACCACGCAATCGGCGCTGCGAAACTTCTTGATCTTCTGCATGCCGTCGCGATTGCCGGACTGGTAGGCGAGGTCGCGCCGCTTGGCGATCACGCCGTCGGAGCCGCCGCCGGCCTGCGCCAGCCACTTCGCGGCCTGCTTGTCACTGGTGGTGGCCGGCGACAGCCGGAACGTCGGATGGCCCTTGAACTGCGCTTTCGCAAAGACTTCGAGCGCCTTGCGCCGCTGCGTCAGCGGCTGCGCCGCCAGCGCGTCGTCGCGCGGGCTCGCTAACAGATCGAACACCAACAGCAGCGCCGACGTCTCGACCGAGAGCTTGTTCACCCGGCTCGCGGCAGGGTGAATCCGCTGCAGCAGCGCATCGAACGAAAACCTCCGCCCCTGCGGCACGACGATCTCGCCGTCGAGCACGAAGCGCTCGGCCTTCAGCTGCAGCGCCGCCGCAACTAATTCGGGGAAGTAGCGGGTGAGGTCTTCCCCCGATTTCGACCACAGCGCGACAGCATCGCCGCTCCGTACCATCAGGCAGCGAAAGCCGTCCCATTTCGGCTCGTATTGCCATTGCGGTCCGCTCGGAATCGCATCGACCGACCGCGCCTCCATCGGCGCGAGCGGCGCGGCGCGGGTCTTGGTGATGGATGATTTCCGCTCAGCCACGATACGAACCCACTGGTTGCGAATGGCCCCATCCCCGTCATGGCGAGCGTAGCGAAGCAATCCAGCGCGCCGAGCACGGGGCTGGATTGCTTCGTCGCTTCGCTCCTCGCAATGACGAGAGGCCGAAACGCAAAACGGCCGGCGGAATGCCGGCCGTTTCAGAACGTTCGTGGCGCGTCCGAGTTCAGACCGCTGCGCTGATCCACTGCTGCAGCTTGGCCTTCGGCGCGGCGCCGACCTGGCGCGAGGCCATCTCGCCGCCCTTGAAGATCATCAGGGTCGGGATCGACATCACGCCGTACTTCGAGGCAGTGACCGGGCTCTCGTCGACGTTGAGCTTCACGATCTTGACCTTGTCGCCCATCGCCCCGGCGATTTCGTCGAGCGCCGGCGCGATCATGCGGCACGGGCCACACCACTCGGCCCAGAAGTCCACCACCACAGGCCCCTGGGCGTTGAGAACCTCGTTTTCGAAATCGGCGTCTGACACCTTACCAACGGCCATAGGATACCTCGTGAAACCGGATGAAGAGCGGCGGCGGGAATCGCGCCGTGATGACGGGTGAACGTAGGAACGCGCCGCGGTGCGGTCAAGCACGGCTCACGGCACCGTCAGATCGGCCTGCTCCGCGTCCAGCGCAGAGGCCGAAATCTCCATTATTTCAGCGACTTCGGTCCAGAGCAGAGCGGCCCGGACGGTGCGCTGTGGATAGATCGCGCCGAGCACCGCCCGGTAGCGGGCGAGCTGGCGGACGTAACTGCGCGGCGCCTCGGCCTCGACCCGCGGCGGCGCGTGGTTGGTCTTGTAATCGACGATCAGGACTTCGGTTTCGGTCACCACCAAGCGGTCGATCTGGCCGGACACCAGCACCGGCCCGCCGCGCCGCTGCAGCCGGCCGACAATCGGCACCTCGGCGCGGCTGCCTGGACCGAACACCGCCGCAAACCTGGCATCGGCAATCAGCCCGAGGACCTGGGCGGCGAGCGCGCCGCGCTCCTCCTCGCTCCAGTCCGCCGCGTTGCGGGCGAGGAAACGTCCAGCGGCGGCGGAGCGATCGGCCGCGGCGATCTCCGGCAGCGATTGCAGCAGCCGGTGCACCAGCGTGCCGCGCTGCAGCGCGCGGCTGCGACTGGCGTCGGATTCCCCTGGCCGCAACCGGCGCCGATCATCATCGTCGGCATCCGAGGGCCGCAGCACCTGTTCGGCGGACGGCAAGCCGGGCGCCGGCCGGCGCAGCCAGTCCGGCAGGGACGGTGCCGCGGTCTCGTGGCTCGGCGCCGCCTGGCCGGTTTCCTCGATCACGTCCTCCGGCCGGCAATAGCGCTTGATCACGCCGTCGGGCGGGACCGGCTGCATCACCAGCCCGGAGGATTCCAGCCCTTTGCTGATCAGGTCGTACCAGGAATGCGGCCGCACTTCGTTGCGATTGCCCGGCATGCAGCCGCCGACGATCAGCCGGTCGGCCGCGCGGGTCATCGCGACATAGAGCAGCCGGCGATACTCGTCCTCGGTCTCCTCGATCATCGTGCTGCGCGCCTGCTCGACGACGCTCGGATCGTCGGCCTTGCGGCCCGCCCACACCATCGCGGCGACCGAGCCCGGCGCGGCGTTGCCGCCCGGCAGCCGGATCAGATTGAGCCGCTGGGTGTCGGCCGGCGACGAGGTGGTGTCGATCAGGAACACCACCGGCGCTTCCAACCCCTTGGCGCCGTGCACCGTCATCACCCGGACTTCGTCGCGGGAGATCTCCATGTCGCGCTTGATCTCGGTGTCGGCCTCACGCAGCCACGCCATAAAGCCCTGCAGCGACGGCGCGCGCTTCTGCTCGAAGCTCAACGCCAGTTCGAGAAATTCGTCGAGCGCATCATTGGCCTCCGGCCCGAGCCGGCGCAGGATTCGGGCGCGGCCGCTGTCGCTGCCATCGCCGCCGAGCAGCCAGGCGTAGAATCCGAACGGCGTTTCGGCTTGCGCCCGTGCCGCGTAGCTCTCCAGCCGGCGCTGCACGGCCGCAAACTTCTGATCGCCCGCGGCATGATCGGCGAGCGCGGCACGGAGCGAGCCCTTGCGCTGCCAGGCCAGCTTGAACAGGTCGTCGTCATCGAGCCCGAACAGCGGGCTCTTCAGCGCCACTGCGAGAGCCAGATCATCCTGCGGCAGCAGCAGCGCATCGGCGAGGTTCATCAGGTCGATGATCGCGATGTGCTCGGTCAGCTTCAGCCGGTCGGCGCCCGCGACCGGAATGCCGCCGCGCTTCAGCGCCTGGATCACCGCGTCGAACGCCGAACCGCGCCGCCGCACCAGGATCAGCACGTCGCCATAGCTCAGCGGCCGGCGTCGTCCCATCGGACCGGTCTGGGTGCCGCGCGCGATCAGTGCACCGATCTCGGCCCGCACCTTGTCGGCAAGCCGGACCTCGGGACTGGTTTCGGACACCGCATCGAACGGCGCCTGCCAGCCTTCGATTTGCTGACGATCGTCCGGCACTTCGAGCGGCCACAGATCGATCAGGCTCGGCCCGGCATCGGCGAGCGACTGATGCAGCGGATAGGTCGAGTCGGCGTGGATGCTGCGGTAGATCGCCGGGTCACGAAATACGTGATCGACCGATTGCAGGATCGCCGCACCGGAGCGGAACGAGTAGTTGAACGAAACCTTCTCGAAGGTCAGGCCGGCGCCGGTGAACCGCCGCTGCAACAGGTCACGCCACTCGGCGAACTCCTTCGGCACCGCGCCCTGGAACGAGAAGATCGACTGCTTCTCGTCGCCGACCGCGAAGATAGTGCGCCGGACGCCGTCGCGGGCACCCTCGCCAGCGGTGAATTCGTCGATCAGCCGGGCGACGATCTTCCACTGCTTCGGCGACGTATCCTGCGCCTCGTCGATCAGCACGTCATCGACGCCGCGGTCGAGCTTGAAATGCACCCACCCGGCCGCGCCGCTGTCGAGCATCGCCAGCGTCTTGTCGATCAGGTCGTCGTAATCGAGCAGACCGCGTTCGCGCTTCTCTCGCGCGATGTTGCCCGCGACCTGCGCGGCGATCACCAGCAGCGCTCGCGTGCGTTCGCGCAATGCCAATGCGCGGCGTCGCTCGAGCAGCCCGGCAAGCCGGGCGCCTTCGCGCTGCAGCCTTTCGGCGAGGCCGGGCGCGCCGTCGCCGAGCTTCTTGGTGATAAGGCTTTTGCGCAGGCCGCTATCCTTGGTGAAGAACACCTGGAGATAGGCCTCGATCTGCGCCGCATCGGCCAGCGCCAGCGCGGCACGCAACCGCCTGCCCTGCGCCTGATCGTTGGCGCTACCGCCTTCGAAGGTCGCCGCGACCGCAGCCCATTCCGATCGCGGCAGGTTCGGGCCGTCGACGATGTCGCGATCGGCCGCTTCACAGCTATCGTCCGGCGCCACGCCGAGGGTCGCGGACAATTGCGCCATCGCGCGTTCGACGCTGCCGGCCTGCGCCACCCACGCCATGAAGCGATCGCGGCTCATGCAGGCTTCCTGCACCACATCGCGGAAGGTGACGTCGGCGGCGCTGGTCATCGCGAACGCCAGTGCGCGCCCGGCGTCACTCTCCGGCGCCGCGGCGGCGCGCAGCAGCACGTCGAGGCTCGCGCGCTGCATCAGTTCGGCCTGATCGCGGTCGTCGAGCACGCTGAACCGAGCCGGCACGTTGGCCTCGAACGGAAACTGCTGCAGCAACCGGGTGCACAGCGCGTGGATGGTCTGCACCTTCAGCCCGCCGGGCGTCTCCAACGCGCAGGCAAATAGTTTTCGCGCCTGTGCCAATAGCGAAGGACCGACCGTTTTGACGCCGGTGGCGCGGATCGCGTCGGCCAGCGCGTCGTCGTCGAGCTTCACCCAGTGGCCGAGCGTGGTGAACACCCGCTCAGCCATGTTGGCGGCGGCCGCCTTGGTGAAGGTGATACACAGGATGCGCTCCGGCGAAACGCCGTCGAGCAGCAGCCGGATCACGCGCTGCACCAGCACATGGGTCTTGCCAGAGCCGGCGTTGGCGGAGACGAACACCGATGCCGACGGATCGGAGGCGATCTCCTGCCGGGCGCGGGCTTCGTTGGGAATGACACGGCTCATGACGACGTGTCTCCGCGACCGCCGGCCGCCGACCATTCCTTGATCCGCGCCAGATCATCATAGGTGCCGTAGCGCTGCGACCACATCGACAGCACCAGCGAGCGATAGGGCTGCTTCTCGTCCTCGAAGCGGCGGACTAATCCTTCCAGCTTGGCACGCGCCTCATCCGCGGCATCGTCAGGGTGCTGCGGCTCGTCCTTGCGTTCGATCTTGAGTTCCAGCACGCGCTCATCGCCCGGCGGCGTATTGCCGCTGAGCTTGACGTAAGTGAGCTCGCTCACTGAGGCGGCAGCCGGAATATCCGCAAAGCCACCGTCGCGCAGAATTGCCGCCTCCAGTGTGAGCTGCGGCGACAGCCCCATTCGCACCTGCTTGCCGGTCGGCGGATGGCCGGTCTTGTAGTCGAGGATCGCGTAGCTGCCGTCGTCGCGCCGTTCGATGCGGTCGGCGCGCGCCGACAGTTCGAAATTTCGCTCTCCACCAAGCGGGATCATCAGCGTGCCGCGGCGCTCCGCCTGCACCTGCACGACCCCGGTGCGGCGCTGCTGCTCCCACGCGGCAAACCAGGTGGCGATCCGCAGGAAGCGCGGCCACCACAGCGCGCGGGCCTCGGCATGATCCATCAGCGGCGCAAAGTGTTTTTGGCCGATTTGGCGCAGCGCCGTCACCGGATCGTCCGGCAGAGCTTCCTGGTAGCGCTCGGTGAATTCGCCGAGCGCCGCATGGATCGCCGAGCCGCGATCGGCGCCCGACAGCGGCATGTCGACCGGATCGAGCGGCGACAGGCGCAGGATGTACTTGGCGTAGATCGTGTACGGATCGCGCAGCCAATCCTCGATCGCCGTCACCGGCAGTTTCAGCGGCCGTGCGATCCGCGGCGGCCTCGGTGCAGGCTGCGCGATCGGCGCCACGCTCTCAGGGCGATCGAGTTCGTGCGTGTAGTCGAGATAAGTCTGCCCGCGCGCCTTCATCGCCTTCCAGCGATCTTCTCCGGCGACCGCTTCGAGCCGGTGCAGGAAGCGCGACGCCACCGCGGGCGCACCGCCGACCTTGGCGGCGTGGGTGATGAATACCTCATCGGCGCCGAGCGCCTGCGCGAAGTCGTGTGCCGACAGGCCGATGCGGCGCTCCGGCAGATCGAGGCCCAGTTCGTGCCGCATCGGGCGGCTCAGCCATGGGTCGATCCGCGGTGCCGGCGGCCAGACACCCTCGACCAGGCCGCCGAGCACAACCCGGTCCTGCTGCGTCAGACGCGCTTCGAGCGGACCGTAAATGCGGATCGGCGCTTCGGCACGTTCGGGACGGCGGACTACGCGATCGCCGAACGCGGTCTCGAACACTTCGCCATAGTCGCGCGCCGCGGCCAATACGCCACTCGCCGGTCCAACTGCGGCGAGATCGTCGAATGCCCGCAGCAGTGCCGAACCTTGCGGGCCTTCGAACGCTTCGACGATGCCGTCATGATCGGCCGTCAACGCCTTCAAGACGTCGCGATGTCGCGCGCTGATCTCGCACAGATCGAGCGGGCTCGGTCCGAACGTCTCCAAGGGCGCGAGCGCGGCCTTGAACTCGGCGATCAGTTGCTGCGCTTCGTCGAGGCTCGGTTCGGACAACCGCGTGCGCGGCTCGGACGGATGCAGCGCGCTGGCCTCGCCGCGCTTCAGCTTGGCAAGCTCGTCGCGGAAGATCGCGAATTCTTTGGTAAGCCCGTCGCAGCCGGCGGGTGGCCGAGGCCCGCGCAGCAGCGCCAGCTCCAGCGTCTCGATCGCGCTACGCCAGCCATGGTCGTGGCGGCCGAGCCGCAGCAGCGGATGCTTGAGCAGCGCCAGCAGCGTCGCCGGTTCGCAGCCTTCGAGCGCAGTCTCGGCCGCGAGTCGTGCGAAGATGCCGGGCTGCGTTTCCATCAGCGAGTCGCCGCCGGAATCGTCGACCGGCAGATGCCAGCGGCCGAGCGCGGCGACGACGCGGCGCGCCAACGCGCGATCCGGCGTGACCAGCGCTGCGGTCTTGCCCTGCTCACGTGCCTCGCGCAGCACCACCGCGATCGCCAGCGCCTCGGCTTCCGAATTCGGCGCTTGGATCAGCGTCAGTCCGTCAGTGCCTTCACCGATCAGGCGATAGACCTCGGTGTCCTTCAGCCGGTCGTGCCACACCGCCGTCGCCGACGACGGCCGTAGCGCCTCGGAGGCGAGGAGTTCGCGGCCGTGCCGCGCCGGCGTGCCGAGTTGCTGCACATCCCGTCGTGTCACGCCCATCCGGTCGAGCAGGCCATGCATGGCGTATTGCGGATGGTTCGGCGATGGCGGCGTGCCGAGCTTGCCCTGCCGGTCGCGGCTGCCGCCGATCAGATCCCACGCCGCATTGTCGAGATCGACATCGAGGCCGGGTAGCACCACCGCGCCGTGAGGCAATCGCGCGATCGCGGTGAGCAGTTTCGCGGTCGCCGGCATCGAGCCGGTCGAACCGGCGGCAATCACCGGACCGCTGCGCTGGGTCGCCAGCCGCTGCGCCTCGGCGTCGATCAACAGGTCGCGGCGAGCCGCGGGTTCGATCCGGTCGGTCTCTTTTAGATATTGCGGCCAGGCGTGGCCGGCGATCTTGAGAAAATCGAGCGTCAGGCTCCAGTAGCGATCGAACGCGTCGGGCACCAGCGTATCGAGGGCGGCCCAATCGACGCCGCGGGTCGAAATGTCGTCGATCAGACGCGCCAGATCGTCGGCGAGTGCCAGCGCCGAGGCCGGCCCGCCGACCACCAGCGGCGCCTGCGTTGGATCGTCCGGCTTCAGCCGCGCCGCCCAGCTCGCGATCAGCTGCGCCAGCAACAGCCGGCGCGGCAGCCCGTCGAGCGCTGGCGGAATCTCCAGATCAGCGAGGCCGGATGCGGCCTGCGAAAACGCCAGCTCATCTTCATCGATATCGCCGAGCGCGACGATCCGCGGCAGCAGCACGGCGTCGGCACCGAGCACGTCCAAGAAGATCTCGCGCGCCATCCGGCCGGCGCGGCGCGTCGGCAGATACAGCGTGGCGTCGGCAAGCCGCTCCGGCGCGGTGCGTGCCTCGAAACCGTCGACCAGCCGGCCGTCGACCAGCGCCGCGATGGTCGTGCGCAAAAACGGCGCCGAAGATGGAACGCTGAAAAGGTGCATCGATGTCCTGATTCGCCTCCGCCATCATGGCACGGCAAATCCGGCGAAAGGAGGTGGCCGGCGCGGGCCGACCTCTCAGGCGACGCTGGCGAGATACGCCCGTTCGGCCGCAGGCACCGCGTCGGGCGTACCGACATGCATCCACAAGCCGTCGAGTCGCAGCCCGTGCAGGCGATGCTGCTGGCCGGCGCGATCGAACATCTTGGTCAGCGAGAACTCGCCCTGCGGCGCGTCCTTGAAGATCGCCGGCGACATGATCGCGGCGCCGGCATAGACGAACGGCACCACCTCGGTCTCTTTGCGCTTGTGCAGGCTGCCGTCGGGGCTCATCGCGAAATCGCCCTTGCCGGCATAGCCGATGCTGTTCGCGGTCGGCGCCATCAGCAGCAGGATGTCCATCCGGGCCGGATCGAACGCTTCGGCGAGCCGCGCCAGATTCGGCCGCACGCCGTCGATCCACATCGTGTCGGCATTGAGATGATAGAACGGCGCATCGCCGAGCAGCGGCAGCGCTTTGACCACCGCACCGCCGGTGCCGAGCACCTGATCGCGCTCGTCCGAAATGATCACCCGCGGGCTGGTCCGCCCGGCGACGTGATCGATGATCTGATCCGGCAGATAGTGGACGTTGACGACGGCTTCGGTGACGTCGACTTCGGCCAGCCGGTCGAGCACGTGGTCGAGCAACGGACGGCCGGCGACGCGCACCAGCGGCTTCGGCATATGATCGGTGAGCGGGCGCATCCGCAGGCCGAGGCCGGCGGCCAGCACCATGGCTTTGTGGGGACGAACGGTCATGGTCTCCGACTCGGAACGCGCCGGGCGGCGCGAATCGATTGTATCACGCGGCTCCGAACGGTCTATCGGAGGCGGTCATTGGGTAGTCGGCGATCATGACGACGATACGACGGCGCGCGGTTCGGCGCGAGAGCATTCAGGCAGCGCAGACGCCGCTCAGGCGTTCTCGGCTTGCGCGGCGCGCTTCTTCTTCCGGTCGAGACGCAGGAAGGTGACGCCGATCTGGTCGCCGTTGATCCAGCTCAGCTCGCAGCGGCGATAGGCCAATCCGGTCGACGACAGCAGCAGGAAGAATTCCTTGAGGTTGAGACCCTCGACCGTCCCTTCGACCGTCAGCTTGGCGCCGAGTTCGGAGACGTCTTCGATCAGGCAGGGACGGCGCCAAGTGCCGTCGATCGCCATCATCTGCGCGCGCAACCCACGATCGAAAACGACGCGGCCGTCCTTATTGCGTTCGGCAACCATCTCGAAGTCCTGCGGTTCGGTCTTGGCGCCGCCGGGCCATGCCTCGGCGACCCCGGAACACTACGGGGCCGATTCTAAAGATGCGTAAAGGAAATCCGCCGAATCAGAGCGGTGGCGGCACGTGGTCCCGATACCAGGCCCGGACCTCGGCAAGCGCCGGATGCGCCAGCGAGCGGGCCAGATACGCCCACACCCGCGGCTGATGCTTCAAATATTGCGGCTTGCCGTCGCGCCGGTTGAGCCGGGCGAAAGTTCCCAATAGCCGTGTGTTCCGCTGCGCCGACATCACTGCGTAGAGCCGCGCGAAACCGGGAGCGTCGAACTCGGGATCCGTAGCGAGCCGGGCTTTGACATAGCGGCCGAGCAACGACAATTCCGTCGCTTCCGGCACGTCGATGCGGGCATCCTGCAGCAGCGACACCACGTCGTAGGCGGCCGGGCCCAGCACGGTGTCCTGGAAGTCGATCACCCCGACGCGCTCGATGCCGGGACGATCCTCCAGCCAGATCAGATTCGGCGAGTGATAATCGCGCAGCACCCAGGTCCGCGGCGCGGCCGCTATGCCGGCGAGCAGCTTGCGCCACAGCGCGACGAATTCGGCCCGCAACGCTTCAGACGGCGGCGCACCGCGATCCGGCAGATACCACTCGGGCATCAGGCCGACCTCGATCATCATCGCGGCTTCGTCGAATGTCGGCACCGCGTAGCTCTCGCGCGTCGACAGCGGCAGGTGATCGGGCAGCGGCTTGGCGTGCAGCGCCGCCAGCATGTCGGTGGCAGCCTGATAGCGCGCCACCACCGGCGCCGGCGGATCGCCCTCGACAAAGCCGACGCGGCCGAGATCTTCGGTGATCAGGAAGCCGGCATCGAGATCGGCGTGATGGATGGCAGGCGCCGAGAAGCCACGCTCGCGCAGGCCCTGCCCGATCGCAACGAACGGCCGGACGTCTTCGGCCAGATGCACCGCAGCGCTGTAACTCTTGCCGGCATAGAGCGCCGGACCGTCCGGACGGCGCGGCGCGTTCATCAGGATCACGCTCTCGGCGCCGCGCTGCAGCCGCGCGTAGGAGCGCGTCGAGGCGTCGCCCGGCATGTGCCGGCGCTCGGCATCGGCGTAGCCGGCGGTCTCGATGAAGCTGCGCAGCGCAGCGAGCCGTTCGACCTGCTTCACGGCTTTGCCGTGGCCGGTGATTTCCGCGGCACGCGCCGACGGGCCCAGCGCAGGACGATGACTGAGCGCGATATCGATGCGGTCTTCCGGCAGCGCCGCGCCGGCGCGCTCGGGCCATTCGATCAGCGCCACGGTGCCGTCCGGCAGCGGCGACAGCCCGATTTCTTCCAGCTCGGACGGATCCTCGACCCGATACAGATCGGCATGCAGCAGAGGATAAGGCGGCAGATCGTAGGTCTGCACCAGCGTGAAGGTCGGGCTCGGCACTTCGAGCGCGTCGTCGTCCGCCAGATAACGGATCATCGCCCGCGCTGCGGCTGTCTTGCCGGCACCGAGATCGCCCGACAAAGTCACGACATCGCCGGGGCCGATCAGCAGCGCCACCTCGGCCATCAGCCGCGCGGTCGCCGTCTCGTTGGCGAGCGCGACCGAGAATGTCGCCACCGCACTCATTCGGCCGCGTGGCGTCGAGCAGCCGGCTCGATCGGAAACTCGCAGGTCACCGACGTGCCGCGACCGATCGCCGACTCGACCTGGACCTTGCCGCCATGCAGCTCGACGAACGAGCGCACCAGCGACAGGCCGAGCCCGGCACCGCGATGCCGCGAGCCCTGCGGGTCGCTCTCGAACAGATCGAACATCTTCTCTTTGAACGCCGGCGCGATGCCGGGACCAGAGTCGGTCACGGTGAACGCGACGCGGGTCTCGCCCCGGCGCACCGTCAGCCGCACCGTCCCTTGCGGGGGCGAGAAATCCACCGCGTTGGCAAGCAGATTGTACAGCACCTGCACGACCCGCCGCTCATCGCCGACAAAGCTGTCGATCGCCGGATCGATGTCGACCTGCAGCGCGATCTGATCGCGCGCCAGCCGGTCCTGAATGCCCTCGGCGGCCGCATCGATCACCTTGCGGATGTCGATCGGCCCGAGATTGAGCGTCATCGCGCCTGCGTCGATGCTGGCGAGATCGAGGATGTTGTTGATGATCGCCATCAGCGCATTGGTCGAGGTCGTGATGTAGTTCACGTACTCGGCCTGCTTCTCGGTGAGCGGCCCGGTCGAGGGATCGCTGAGGAAGTGCGCGAAGCCGATGATCGTGGTCAGCGGCGAGCGCAGTTCGTACGAGACGTGGTGGACGAAATCGATCTTGATGCGATCGGCCGTCTCCAACGCCTCGTTGCGCTCGCGCAGCGCCCGCTCGACATTCTCGGTGTCGGTGATGTCCTGGAACGTCAGCATGGTGGCGCCGTCGGGCAGCGGCATGGTCTTGCAGGCCAGCACGCTGCCGTCCTTGCGCTCGAGCTTGAGCAGGACATGGCGGCGATCGTCGATGCCGGTGATGGCGCCGCGCAGCGCCTGCCAGAACACCTCGTCGTCGAACAGCGGCCGGCACCACTCCTCGATCGCCTCGATGTGCGGCTGGCTCTGCAGCGCCTCGGCCGACAGGTTCCACATCCGCGCGAACGGCGGGTTGAACAACTGCGCGCAGCCGTTGGAGCCGAACACCGCGACGGCTTCCGAGAGATTGTCGAGCGTTTCGCGCTGGACGTCGATCAGGCCGCCATAGCGGCGCTTGAGATCGAGGCTTTCGGTGACGTCATCGAACAGATAGGTGACGCCACCTTCCGGATTGGGCGTGGTGACGATGCTGACCGCGCGGCCGTCAGGCAGGTACCAGACGTCCTTCTCGGCTTCGACCGCCCGATAGGCTTCGTGCAGCTTGTTCTTCCACGCCTTGAAGTCGCGCTCCTCCGGCAACTTGCGCTCGGCGCGCAGCCGGTCGAGCACGGTGGAGTCGTCGGGATGGCTGTCGAGGAAGATGCGGTCGAGATCCCACAGCTTGCGATAGGAGTCGTTGTAGAACGACAGCCTGCGCTGAGCGTCGAACACCGCGACCCCGGAGGACAGCTGATCGAGCGTGCGCCGATGTGCATCGGCCATCCGCTCCAGCGCGGCGCCGAGCGCGGCGGTTTCACTGGCGTCGACCGCGATGCCGGCGCTGCCGCCGGTCACCTTCAGGGCGCGGACGTCGAAGTAACGGCGCTCGCCGCCGACCACGATCGGCAGCCGGCCGGAGTATTCGTAGCCGTCGCTGAGCGCCCGCGCCAGCGCTGCACGATCGCTGGAATCGAGCAGTTCGAGATTGCGGCCGATCGCGTCCGCGGCGTCGCTGGCATCGGTCGCCCGCGCATAGGCGGCGTTGGCGAAGCTGAGCGTGCCATCGGAACGGCGGGTCCAGATCGGCCACGGCGCGGCGGTGGCAAAGCCGCGCAGCATCTCGGTTTCGTCCTGCAGCGCCTTGAAGCGCCGGCTCATATCGGCGAGCTCGCGGCGCACGCCGCTCAGTTCGCGGATGCGGACCACGGCCTGACCGCCGACGGCGCGCCCCATCGCCTCGATCGACCGGCCGGTCGAGGTGACGAGCTGCAACAGGAAGCCTTCGCCCTTGTCGAGCAGCGCGTCGACGGCGTGATCCATCTGCAGAGCCGGCTCGGGCGGCAGCCAGGTTCCGAACGCGAGCACGCGTTGCGGCTGGCGGCTCTGGGTCTCGGGCGGCAGGAACAGCGCGGTGTCACCGCTGATCTGCGGCCGGCTGTCGCCGGCGGCCCAGGAGATCAGCACCTGCGGCTCGGCGAACAGCAGCGCCTGAAAGCGATCGGACTCTGCCTGCAGTCCCTGCAGGTCGGCGCGCAGCCCCGCTTCGCGCGCAAGCGCGCGCTGCCGCGTCCGCACCAGCATGATCGCAGACATCACCGAAAAGCCCAGCGCCGCGAGCGCGATGATCAACGTCATCATCTCGTGGCGGTTGAGGTCCAGCAGCAGCGACGACGTGATGGCGGCCAGGTGATCGTCTGCGGCTCGCGCCGGCGAGGACGCGACCATCACAGCCGTCCCAGCCAAACCATGCACCAGGGAGGTGCACGACAGACTGGTCCGACGTATGGACCCCAATACGCCTGACATCGATTGCCCCAAACCGCACGGCGCAACTGACAAGCCGCGCCATAGCCGAATCGGAGGACATTATCGCCATCGCGACTCGGGGGGTAAGAGTCCAGACCGTGAACGGAGTGATGACCGTCCGCAAACGGACGATTTATATTTTCCCGCGCCGATTCCGGCCGTGCTTGACACTAAATCTAGTTGAGTCGCGGAACTAACACCTCAACGCGGCGCCGCCACTCAGCGGCCGGTCGAGCCGAAACCACCGGCGCCGCGGCCGCTTTCCGGCAGCACCTCGACCGCCACGAACTGAGCGCGGCTGACCGGGGCGATCACTATTTGAGCGATGCGTTCGCCGCGGCGGATCGTGAACGGCTCGGTGCCGTGGTTGATCAGCAGCACGCCGATCTCGCCGCGATAATCGGCGTCGATCGTGCCCGGCGCGTTCAGCACGGTGACGCCGTGCTTGGCGGCAAGCCCCGAACGCGGCCGGACCTGCGCCTCGTAGTTCTCCGGAAGCGCAATGGTGAGTCCGGTCGGCACCAGCACGTAGCGGCCGGGTTGCAGCGTCAGCGGCGCGTCCTGCGGGACGGCGGCGGTCAGGTCGAGCCCGGCGGCATGCGCGGTCTGATACTCCGGCAGCGGCAAGCCTTCGCCGTGCGGCAGATGGCGAATCGAAACGGTGATCTTTTGGGTCATGCGGGAACTGCCATTGCTTGAGCGATCCGCGCCACCAGCGCGGTCGCGACTTCGTCCTTGGTCATCAGCGGCCATGATTCGAGATCGGTGGCGGCATCGTTGCGCATCAGCAGATGCACGGTGTTGCGGTCGCCGCCCATCACGCCGGTGGCTGGCGAGACGTCGTTGGCGACGATCCAATCGCAGCCCTTGCGGGCCAGCTTGGCGGTGGCGTTGTCGATCAGGTTTTCGGTCTCGGCCGCAAAGCCGATCACCAGCGGCGGCCGGCCCTCGGTCAACTTCGAGATCGTCGCCAGGATGTCGGGATTCTCGGTCAGCTGCAGCGGCGGCGGCCCGCCGGCGCCCTTCTTGAGCTTCTGTATTCCTTCACTGGCAACACGCCAGTCCGCGACGGCAGCGGCGAAGATCGCCACATCCGCCGGCAGCGCCGATTGAACGGCAGCAAGCATCTCGCGCGCCGACTCCACGCGGGTAAGGTCGACACCTGCCGGCGCCCGTAGCTCGACCGGACCGGAAATCAGCGATACCTCGGCGCCGGCGGCGGCCGCCGCGGCTGCGATCGCGTAGCCCTGTTTGCCGGACGAGCGGTTGGCGATGTAGCGCACCGGATCGATCGGCTCATGGGTCGGGCCTGCGGTGATCAGCACGCGCTTGCCGAGCAGCGGCTTCGGCGGCTGCGGCCGCCACAGCGCTTCGGCCGCTGCGGCGATCTCGATCGGCTCCGCCATCCGGCCGACGCCGGCCTCGCCGCGCTCGGCCATCTCGCCGGCATTGGGGCCGACCATCACAACGCCGTCCTGCTTGAGCTGGGCGACGTTGCGCCGGGTCGCGGCGTTGTTCCACATCAGCGGGTTCATCGCCGGCGCCAGCAGGATCTGGCGATTGGTGGCGAGCAGGATCGCGGTCGCGAGGTCATCGGCATGACCGCCGGCGATCTTGGCCATCAGGTCGGCGGTCGCCGGCGCGACGACAATCAGGTCGCAGTCGCGGGCAAGGCGGATGTGCCCGGCATCGAACTCGCTCGAGGGGTCAAACAGATCGGTGTAGCAGCGCTGATGCGACAGCGCGCTCGCGGTCAACGGGGTGACGAACTGCTGGGCCGCCTTGGTCAGCACCACACGGACGTCAGCACCGCGATCCTTGAGCCGGCGGATCAGGTCCATCGCCTTGTAGGCCGCGATGCCGCCGCCGACGATCAGCGTCACCCGCGCGCCGCCCTGCTGCGGCTGGGCACGAGCGCCTTCCGGCGGATCTTCCGGCGTCGGGACTGAGGGCACGGAAGGGTCGACCGACGAAGGCTCTGCGAAGCCGAGCCGCCTGTGGCAGGCGTCGCGCAGGATCACCCGGACTTCGTCTTCCATCGAGCGGCCATTGGCAGCCGCTCGTTGGCGGAGTTCGGCCTTAAGAACGTCGTCGAGCTTGCGGATCGTCAGATTAGCCATGACGAAAAGCTAGCGGACGCAAGCATTGCATTCAAGACATGAATGCAATGCCGTCAGATCATTCGCGAAAGCGCGATCAGAACCCCGATGAAGGTCGCAGCGATCACCCAGAGCGCCACCGTCCGGCCGCGGGTGCGGCCGCGCACGGTGCGGCCGATCGCAGCGATCGTCTCCGGCGCCAGCACCAGGCCGTCCTTGGTCATGACCTCGAGCTGATTCAGCACGGTGACGGCGCGCGACACGATGGTCGGCAGGCTGGTCAGGGTGTGGCCGAGCTCGCCGGCGCCGGCGAGCGCGCCTTCGACCTTGCCGATCGGACCCAGATTGCGCTGGATCCACTCGCGCACCACCGGGTCGGCGACCTTCCAGATGTCGAGCTTGGGATCGAACGACCGCGCCACGCCTTCGACCACCACCATGGTCTTCTGCAGCAGGATCAACTCCGGCCGGGTCCGCATGTCGAACAGGCCGGTGACCTCGAGCAGCAGCGTCAGCAGCTTGGCCATCGAGATTTCTTCGGCGGTGCGATTGTGGATCGGCTCGCCGATCGCGCGGATCGCCTGCGCGAAATTCTCGACCGAGTGATGCGCCGGCACGTAGCCGGCCTCGAAATGCACCTCGGCGACGCGGCGATAGTTGCGGGTGATGAAGCCGAGCAGGATCTCGGCGAGGAAGCGCCGCTCCTTCGGCAGCAGGCGCCCCATGATGCCGAAATCGACCGCCACCAGCTTGCCGTCGCGATCCAGGAACAGGTTGCCCGGATGCATGTCGGCGTGGAAGAAGCCGTCGCGCAGCGCATGGCGCAGGAAGCTCTGGATCACCTTGCGGCCGAGCTCGATGGTATCGACGTTGGCGTCCTTCAGACGGGCGTGATCGTTCAGCGGGATGCCGTCGATCCACTCCATCGTCAGCACGTTGTGGCTGGTGCGATCCCAATCGACGGTGGGGACGCGGAAGTCCGGATCGTCCTTGGTGTTCTCGGCCATCTCGGACGCCGCGGCCGCTTCCAGCCGCAGGTCCATCTCCATCGCGACCGAGCGCGACATCGTGTTGATGACTTCGACCAGCCGCAGCCGCCGCGCCTCGGCGGAATACAGCTCGGCCTTGTCGGCCACATAGAAGAAATCCGACAGGTCGCGCCTGAACCGCGCCGACACGTTCGGCCGCAGCACCTTCACGGCGACCTGCTTGCGGACGCCGTCGATCTCGACCTCGCCGCGATGCACCTGGGCGATCGAAGCGGCCGCCACCGGGGGGCTGAGGCTGACGAAAAGATCGCGCAGCGGCCGCTCCAGCGAGGTCGCGATCACCTCGTTGGCTTCGTCCTGCGAGAATGGCGGCAGCCGGTCCTGCAGCGCTTCGAGATCGCGCGCCATCGCGACGCCGACCACGTCGGGCCGCGTGGCGAGGAATTGGCCGAGTTTCAAGTACGCTGGGCCGAGCCGCGTCAGGGCGCGCGACAGCCGCGGGCCGGACTTGGCGCCGCGCCGCTCGATCAGCCGCGCCAGCCGGATCGGCACCTGACCGGCGGGCGGAATCAACGCCGGATCGACCACGCCGAACACGCCCTCGCGCGCGAACACGAAGGCGGCGCGGCCGAGCCGCGCCACATGAGTAAGTGCTGCGATCACAAACGCCAGCCCGAATGCAGCGCGACGATGCCGCCGCTCATCACCTGCCAGTTGGCGCGCGCAAAGCCGGCGTCGCGCATCATCTCGGCGAAATCATACGGCTTGGGAAATTTGCGGATCGATTCGACCAGATACTGATAGCTGTCGGCATCGCCGGTGACGACGCGGCCGATCTCCGGGATCACCTTGAACGAGAACAGATCGTACAGCTTGGACAGGCCCGGCACGTCGACCGACGAGAACTCCAGGCACAGGAAACGGCTGCCCGGCTTGAGCACCCGATAGGCTTCCTTCAGCGCCAGATCGATCCGCGGCACGTTCCGGATGCCGAACGCGATGGTGTAGGCGTCGAAGCTGCGATCGTCGAACTGCAGGCTCTCGGCATTGCCCTCGACGAAATCGACCTTGTCGTCGAGATTGCGCTCGACCGCGCGCTGGCGGCCGACTTCGAGCATGTCGGTGTTGATATCGCAGACGGTGGAGTGAAAGCCGGCGCCCGAGGCCTTGGCGGCACGGAACGAGATATCGCCGGTCCCGCCGGCAACGTCGAGTAGCCGGAACGGCGTGTCGTCGCGCGGCGGGTTGAGGGTCGTGATCATCACGTCCTTCCACAACCGGTGCATGCCGCCCGACATCAGATCGTTCATCAGGTCGTAGCGGCCGGCGACGCTGTGAAACACGTCGTTGACCAGCGTCTGCTTCTCGTCCAGCGGAACGTCGCGATAGCCGAAATGCGTGGTCTCGCCCGGCTCAGTCATGCCTTCAACTCCTGCGCGCGGACGGTTTTTCAGGCCGATTGCCGCCCGAAACACGAAAACGGCGGTCCGCGGCGGACCATATAGCGCGCTTGGTGCGGAGGCGCTATCACCTGAATGCCTTAACTGGCTGACGCCAAATGTAGAATGCAACAACGGACGGCGCCGGCCGCAATCGCCGGGTTGTCGCCGCCATGCCTGAAATTCAAGCCAATCGAGTGGCTTAAAGCCCTTCCGAGCGAGCCCGATGCCCGAACTCCCCGAAGTCGAAACCGTCCGCCGCGGGCTGCAGCCGGCGATGGAGGGCTTTCGGATCGACCGCGCGGTGGCGCACCGGGAGAACCTGCGGTTTCCGCTGCAGAAGGACTTCGTCGCCCGGCTCACCGGCCAGATCGTCACCGGCCTCGGCCGGCGTGCCAAATATCTGCTGGCGGATCTGTCGAGCGGCGACGTGCTGCTGATGCATCTCGGGATGTCCGGCTCGTTCCGGGTGATCGAGGCCGATGGCGAGACCACGCCGGGCGAGTTTCACTATCCCCGCAGCGAGGACCGCACCCACGACCACGTGGTGTTCGAAATGGCGTCCGGCGCCCGCATCGTGTTCAACGATCCGCGGCGGTTCGGCTTCATGAAGGTGTTTCCGCGCAGCGAGATCGAAACCGAGCCGCACCTGAAGGGCCTCGGCCCCGAGCCGCTCGGCAACGCGTTCGACGCCAGCCTGCTGGCGAAGGCCTGCGCCGGCAAGCAGACCAGCCTCAAGGCCGCGCTGCTCGATCAGCGCGTGGTTGCCGGGCTCGGCAACATCTATGTCTGCGAGGCGCTGTTTCGCGCGCACCTATCACCAAAGCGCAAAGCCTCGACGCTGGCCAATCGCAAGGAAGAACCGACCGACCATGCGGTGCGGTTGACCGAGGCAATCCGCGAGGTGCTGGGCGAAGCGATCAAGGCCGGCGGCTCATCGCTCCGCGACCATCGCCAGACCAGCGGTGAGCTCGGTTACTTCCAACACGCGTTCAAGGTTTACGACCGCGAAGGCAAGCCGTGCCCGACCTGCAGCGGCACAGTGCAACGCTTCGTGCAGAACGGCCGGTCGACGTTCTGGTGCCCGAAGTGCCAGAAGTGAAGGGAATTCAACCAATCACTTCGGACGACACAGGCAGCGAGTCCGCGGGGATTACTTCCGCACGCAGATCACGCGGACGACGCTCGCTTTGGCATCCTTGGTGGTGACTTCGGCCGGCTTCACGCCGACGCCGGTGAGATAGCTGCGGACGGTGTCGGCGGTGATCAGCGTCGCCTGCGCCGCAGCGCCATCCGCCGCTCCTGCGACCAGTGGCAGACGCAGCGTCGTCAGCCCCGCGAACCGTCCCTCCGCATCGCGTGCCGGTGCACCGGAAAAGCCGAGGCTCGGCGGCGGCGTTACTACCAACCCGCCGGTGGTGCCGGCAACGGTGAGCTGCGCCTTGACGGTGGTGACGGCAGCGCCGCCGCCCTGGCTCTGCGGATCGGCGACGCCTGTGATCTCGACCGCTCCGGCCTTGGCTGCGCCACCGCCGATCGGCAGCGGCTTGAGCTCGGACGCGCCGTAGATCCGCAGCAGCGCCAGTTCGTGCTCCTTGCTTCGATCGGCCAGATCGGCAGGACCGTAGCCCGCAACAACGATCGACAGGCAGCCCTCGACCGCCTCGCGATCGGCCAGGATCGCGCCATCGGCGCCGACGATCGTGCCGGTCGAATATTCGACCTTCTTGCGCGGCGGTGGGCCGGCCTGGACGCCGCCCGGAAACGGATTGTAGGCGCTCGACATGGCGACCACGACCGGCTGCATCGTGCCTTCGGTGGCCTGGTCGTACAGCACGGTGAGGATGCGGACCTCGGCATCCTTGAAGCTGCCGCGGATATAGAACTTCTTCTGGTTCTGGGTGCCCGACAGCACGAAGAAGTCCGGCTTGATCGCGCTGTATTCGATCTTGCGGCCAGGCTCTTTCTTCTCCTGCTCGGCGAGCTTGGCGATCGAGACGTCCGCTTCCTTACGCCGCGACAACGCGACCTGGATCGTCCCCGTGGAGGAACTCCAGCGCGTGCCATTGCCGTCGGAGGCCTGTTGCGGCACCAGCCGGGTCGGTACGCCGACGCGCGCGCCGGTGACCGGATCGGAAACCAGCTTCCAGCCGACGCTGGCCTGCAGCCTGCGCGCCGCCTCGGCGAGCTGCCCGCGTTCCTGCGGATTGAGCACGCCGGTCGGCTTGTGGCCCTGATTGGTCTGGAATTGCTTGATCGCGGCGATCATCCGATCGGACACCTCGCCGTTGATCAGGCCATTGTAGTCGCCGGTCCAGGCGAGATCGGATTGAATCGCCTGGCGCTCGCCCTGCGCCAGCGTTTTGGCCGTCTCCGCAGGTGTCTGCGCTGCCGGCGGTGCGGCCGCGGTTTGCTTTGGCGCGGCGTTTGCGCCATGCGCCGCCAGAGTGGCGGCACCGGCGACGATCAGGGTTGCAGCCAGCATCGATCTCATGACAATTCCCGAGCAACGTTGCGCCATGCGCAAATAACCACAACCGCTTGGTCGGCGCCAACGCTGCGCCGGTTCGACGCGCGGCAGCGCGCACAATGTCTCGCCTGCCGGAAATCGCACCTTCGACCGCAGGAAAGGATGAGCCGGATGCGCGTCTTCAAGATGACGATGCCGGTCTGGCCGTGGAAGTGAAGGATACCATCCGATCATGCTGAGTGCCGAGGAACTGGAACGCTACGCCCGCCACATCGTGCTGCGCGATGTCGGCGGCCCCGGGCAGGCGGCGCTGAAGGGTGCGCGGGTGCTAGTGGTCGGCGCTGGCGGACTCGGCGCGCCGGTGCTGATGTATCTGGCCGCGGCCGGAATCGGTACGCTCGACATCGTCGACGACGACATCGTCACGCTGTCGAATCTGCAGCGCCAGGTGATCCACGCAACGCCCGACATCGGCGCCCGCAAGGCTGACAGTGCGGCCAGCCGGATCCTCGCCCTAAATCCCAACGTCCGCGTGGTGCAGCACCGGGTGCGGCTCGACGGCTCCAATGCACTGGCGTTGATCGGCGGCTGCGATCTGGTGCTCGATGGCTCCGACAATTTCGCGACGCGCTATCTGGTGTCAGACGCCTGCTATCTGGCCAAGAAGCCGCTGATCACCGCGGCGCTCGGCCAGTTCGACGGATCGCTGACCACGATTCGCGCCCACGAACGCAACGCCGCGGGCGAGCCCAACCCGACCTATCGCTGCCTGTTTCCCGAACCGCCGCCGGCCGGCACCGTGCCGAGCTGCGAGGAGGCCGGGGTGATGGGCGCGCTCGCCGGCGTGCTCGGCTCGATGATGGCGCTGGAGGCGATCCGCGAGATCGTCGGCTTCGGCGAAGGCCTGGTCGGGCGGCTCGTGATGATCGACGCCCGCGCGATGCGGTTCGAGACGCTGCGCTACAGCCGCGACCCGCAAAATCCCCTGAATGGCGACGCGCCGACGATCACGGATTTAAGCGGGCACGTTTGACCCGCTGAAGAGCCCCCTTGCTCGGAGCACCATCCCCTTCTCCCGCAAGCGCGAGAGGGGCGGGGTGAGGGCCCCGCAAAAACCCGGCGCAAGCGCGAACCGCCGCGCTAATAGGTCAGCTCGGCGACGGTGATGCGGTTCTCGGCGAGCGGCCACGCCCGGGCGACGATGCGCTCCTCATTGAACAGGCCGATCACGGCGCGACCGACTTCCCCAGACGGCACGATCGCCGTGGTCACCGAGTCGGTCGGCACACCCGGCTTGACGTCGGTCGGCTGCTTGCCGTCGAGGATCACGATGTCGCGCGGCAGGCCGAAATAACCGCGCGGCCGCGACAGCATCACCACCGCGCCGGCGCCGTCCTGCGGCTTGGCGGCCGGCTTCGTCGCGCGCAGATGCACCACGTCCGACGAGCGCGGGAACGGTGAACGATAGATGTGGGTGGTCATCTCGCCGGGCTGGGTAAGCACGAATTCCAGCGGCCAGGGCGGCTGGGTGTCGACCGGGCCCCAGCGCCCGTCGGGGCCACTTCGGCCGTCGAACAGCGCCGCGCCGATCCGTTTCCCGCTGTCGGGGTCGACGCGATAGACCTCGACCCGCGCATCCGCCACCGGCCGGTTGGTCGGCACACCGCCGGGCGTCGCGGTGACGAGGCCGCTGAGCTGCACCGCCGCTTCGGGCGCGACCGCGATCCGTTCCGGCTCGCGGCCGGCAATGAATTTGTAGATCTCGCGGAAGGCACGCGGATGGAACGCGGTCTCGCGATGGTCGAGCGCGCCGAGCACCAGGTTAGTGGCGCCCTTCAGCTCCGGCCCCACCGCGGTGACGCCGGTTGGCGTAGCCGGCTTGCCGACGAAGCGGCCGTCAGCTTGCGCGTATTTGTCCATGCCATCGCTGCGTAAGGTGAGGAACGCGACGCCGGGAGTGACCTCGCTGTCGCCGGCGTTGAGGCCGCTCAGAAACGGGCCTTTGCCATTGAACTCGTTGCCCAGGCCGGAATCCCAGGCATAGACCCCGTGGTTCGGGGTGCCGCACAGCACCGCATGGGAGACGTCGGCGGCGCCGCCATTCTTGATCACGTTGCGCACCGCGTTGCCGCCGCGCGAACTCGCCACCAACGCGACTTTGGCTGCGCCGGTGCGACGCTTGAGGTCGGCGATCGCTGCGGCCAATTCGCGGCGCTGGTCGTTGGTCGATGAGCGATGATCCTGCGCCACACCGTCGTCGCTGCGCGCCAACGGATCGGTGAAATTCAGCGCGGCCAGTCGACCGCGGGCGACGCCGTTGGACTCCATCCGCCAGATTTGAGCGATCCACAATGCGGCGTGGTCGCCATTGCCATGTACGAACAGGATCGGCGGAACTTCCGCCGGTACCGCAGTCGCTTCGCTTTGCGCCAGCGCCGCGAGTGGTGCGCCACCAAGCACCACGGGCAGCGCTCCGAACGCCTTCAGCAGGCTGCGCCGGGTGGTCTGCATCGCGTCTCCTCCATCGGTTTTTTCGACCGTAACAGTCCGTGGTCCGGCGCTCCAGCGCCGTTGGCTCTGGACAGTGCGAGCGCTTCGCAGGCATCACTGTTTCCAGCGCCGTTGAATCGGCGGGGCGGTGAGGACGGCGGAGGGTCAGACCCAGATGGCGGGCACGGCGAAGCGCGGGCTGTTTTCCGGCGACGGGATCGCGGCGCCGCTGCGGCACGCACTGTTCCGGCGGATCTGGCTGGCAAGCCTGTTGTCCAATCTCGGCCTGATGATCAACGGCGTCGGTGCCGCCTGGGCGATGACGCAGATGACCGCGTCCGCCGACAAGGTGGCGCTGGTGCAGACCGCCCTGATGCTGCCGATCATGCTGGTGGCAATGCCGGCCGGCGCGATCGCCGACATGTACGACCGCCGCCTAGTGGCGCTGGCCGCGCTCGGCATCGGCCTCGCCGGCGCGACCACGCTGGCGGCGCTGGCGCATCTCGGGCTGGTGACGCCCAACACCCTGCTGCTGTTCTGCTTCGTGATTGGCACCGGCATGGCGCTGTTCGGGCCGTCCTGGCAGGCCTCGGTGTCCGAGCAGGTGCCGGCCGAAACCCTGCCGGCCGCGGTCGCACTGAACGGCATCAGCTATAACATCGCGCGCAGCTTCGGCCCGGCGGTCGGCGGCATCGTGGTGGCGGCTGCCGGCGCGGTGGCGGCATTCGCCGCCAATGCGGTGCTGTATCTGCCGCTGCTGATCGTGCTGCTGCTGTGGCGGCGGGAGAGCGAGCCGCCGCGGCTGCCGCCGGAGCGCCTGAACCGCGCGATCGTCTCCGGCGTGCGCTACATCACCAACTCGCCGGCGATCCGCATCGTGCTGACACGCACGCTGGTGACCGGCATCGCCGGCAGCTCGGTGCTGGCCCTGATGCCGCTGGTGGCGCGCGACCTGCTGCACAGCGGCGCCGAGACCTACGGGCTGCTGCTCGGCGCGTTCGGCATCGGCGCAGTGATCGGCGCACTCAATGTCGGGATTGCGCGGCAGCGCCTAAGCAGTGAAGCCGCGGTTCGGCTGTGTGCGATGATCATGGGCGTGGCGATGGCGGTGATCGCGATCAGCCGCTCGCCCCTCCTCACCGCAGCAGCCCTCGTCGTCGCCGGCGCGGTGTGGATGCTGGCGATCGCGCTGTTCAACATCGGCGTTCAACTGTCGGCACCGCGCTGGGTGGCAGGGCGGTCGCTTGCGGCATTCCAGGCGTCGATCTCCGGCGGAATCGCGATCGGCAGCTGGGGCTGGGGTCACGTCGCCGATCTGTCCGGCGTTGCGCCATCGATGCTGCTGTCGGGGCTGGCGATGCTGGCTTCTCCAGTGCTCGCCTTCCTGCTGCCGATGCCGCCGGTCGGCACCCCCACCGAGGACGCCGAACTGCTGGCCGATCCGGAAGTGAAACTGGCGCTGACGTCACGCAGCGGTCCAGTGGTGATCGAAATCGACTATCGGGTCGACGCCGACGAAGCGCGCGCGTTTCACAACGTGATGCAGGAGGTGCAGCTCAGCCGCCAGCGCAACGGCGCCTATGGCTGGTCGATCGCCCGCGACGTCGCCGATCCGGAATTGTGGACCGAGCGCTACCACTGCCCGACCTGGCTCGATTATCTGCGCCAGCGCAGCCGTTCGACCCAGGACGACCGCGCGCTGCACCGGCGCGCGATCGCGTTTCATCGTGGACCGGAGCCGGTGCGGGTACGCCGCATGCTGGAGCGGCCGTTCGGCTCGGTGCGCTGGAAAGAGGAATCGCCCGATCGCACCACCGCGACCGAAGTGCTGCCGGTCGCCGGCGTCAGCGGCGGTTCGACATAGGGTCGATCTCGTCCGGCGTCATGGTCGGGCTTGTCTTTGCCATCCCGCTCTTAGCCATTCGCTCATGGCGAAATCTCAAGAGGCGGATGTCCGCGACAGGCACGGGCATGGACCGATCACGGAGAGTTATTACTGACCGTTGTCAGTCAGCACCTTGGCGCATTTGGCGCTGAGCTTGGCGCGATGCTGCTGCAGGCAGTTCAGGATCACCCCGTCGGACTCGTTCATCACCGCCCGGCACAGACGCGACACATCCCGGCCGCAGCCAGGGTCGGGGCGACGCTCCTGCGCCTGGGCGGCGCCGGCGATCAGGGTGAGGCAAACGAGCGGACCAACGATCTTCAACATGCTTGGTATCCAAATCAGAGCTGAGCCTGTTCAGTTGCATCAATGCGATGTGTGCGCAACCGTTCCCGTAGCGGTCGTCGCAGATGACGACCGCTACACGACAGGCAGACCGACGGTGGCGGACAACGCCTTCTAGCCGTCGTTCGGAACGATGACGGTCGGCTTGGTCATCTCGACGACGTCCTTGGCCTGGTCGGTGAGAACGCGGAATTGCGTCTGCAGAAATTCGGTCTGGATCCGGACCACGTCCTGAAAGTCCTTGGCGTGCAGCAGCGCTTGCGAGAAATCGAACGTCGCCTGGACGTTGCGGTCGACGTAGCCCTTCAGCGTGGTGGCCTGGCTGCTCTGGCCCATCGGCACCACCGACATGCTCTTGCTGATGAACTCGAGGTAGTTGGTCATCGCGCCGCGCGCCTGCTCGAGGTTCTTGGTCATCACGTTCAGGATGACGTCGGACGAGTTCTTGTCTGCCATCGCGATCTCCTCGAGGCTCTCCGGCTACTTAAAGCACCAGATGGCCGCACGGCCGGAGCCCTGTGCACGCCATTCACGCGCGACAATGATCGCAAAATCTGCAGCGCCGTCCAGTACTAACTGCGGAGCATTTAAAGATGCCTAACCGCCGACACGCGAACGGCGGGCGTGGAGCTGGCCACACCCGCCGTTGCCGATGTCGTCGTGAGCGCGCGCCGCCGAAACGGCGCTGCGCCGAATTAGTTGAAGCGCGCGCGGTCGAGCTGATCCAGGCCCTTCTGCGACCGGTAGATCTCCAGGCAGTACCAGGCCAGCACCAAGAGCGTGCCGATCCGCACCACCGAGGTCGGCAGCATCAGGCTGAGCGCGATGATCAGCAGCGGCACCGCGGCGGCCTTCACCACCTTGGCGCGGTCGTCGAAGATCGGGAAGAACCAGACCTTGTTCTCCGCCGCCCAGAACGGCGGCTTCACGCGCTGCAGGCCGTAGCGCGACCAGGTGTCCTTGAAGCCGAGGTCGCGGGCCCACACCAGATACAGCGTGACCCAGAATGCCAGGAAGGCGACGACCACGGACATCGGTCCGGCGGCGAAGCCGATGAGCAGCAGCACTGCGACGGCGAGTGCGATGAACCAGTTTTGCATCGGAGAGAACCTTTGAGACTGACGGGAGCCCGCGGGTGCTTGGATCAGCCGCCGGCTCCCAGAAGCGAACTGCCTGCGTTACTTGCGGGCGCAGGACACCACGATGGTGGAGGAGCTCGGGCCGCAGCTCGCGGTCATCTGCCCGTTCTCCAGAGAAAGGTTGTCGCTGAACTTGGCGCTGCTCGGACCGATGCAGATCGCGGAGATCAGCGCTTCATCCGCCTCGCACGAGGTCGGGCAGCCGTTGGACGAGCAGGTCGACGACGTCACGGTGCGGAAAGCACTGACCGGCGGCGCGACCGGCGTGGCAGCGACGGCGGGTTCGATCAGGGCCGGATGAGGCACACCGACCTGGTTCACCACCGACAGCGCGGCAACGAACGCGATGGCACCGAGGAAGATCATCGATGAGGAGCGCATACTACCTCCATACCTGTTGGAATTGTCACCAGACGGTTTGCAACTGCAGCATGTTATCAACGCCCCGGAATTTCAACAGGCGCAAGTTTCAGCACGCTTAAGGACAGAGCAACCGCTACTAAGGATGACGTCGGCACAGCGCGATCGTCACCACAACGCGCGTCGGCGACACGCCGGTCACGGCGGCTCACCATCCAGCGCGGCCCGTCACGACCGACTGCTTGCAACGATGTTACCGTCGCTCATCAGTTTGCGCGAGTTGGTGATTTGCCGGACAGGCCGGCCGTTCCGGAGCACATTCGAATCTGCCATCGCGATCTGGCCGGAGCGGCAGCAACGCGATGCACGCCCGCTCGCGCGCATTCGGGCAGGAGGCCTAACGACGAAGGAAGAGCAACGCTGGCCACCGCCCCAGTCCGCAATGTGCCGGTGATTCGGCATTTCCCGGACAAGAACGTCACGAGGGCTGCGTGCCCCGAATCACTTCGCTCGATCGGACCACCGCTGCCCGCATCATCTGGTTCAAGAAGCGACCATGCGGCCTTGGCGCGAGAATTCGAGCAGCCCCAAGGGCTTGCTGCTCTGCAAAATCTGTCAGCGAATCGATAGGTTCAGAGGCCTACAACACGCTGCGCTCCATCCGCCTCGTGAGCAGGTAGGAGTACTCGCCGCGACATTGAGGCTCTCCGCCGGTCCTGAAGAGACGGACGAAGGCAGCAGAGCCGACGCCAGACGCCGCCGGCGACGTTTAAGCCTGATCAACGACGGCATCCGCATGTTGCTCGCCGCTGATCGCAACCGTGAAGTTCCATCATGAATAATGCATTGCTCCTCAAACTGCATCGCTGGACCAGTCTGGTGTTCGCGCTGCCGCTGCTCGCCATCATCGTCACCGGACTGATTCTGTCGGTCGAGCCGATGCTGCAAGGCCGCGGCTTGCCGGCCGGAACGCTCGATGCCGCCCGCCTCACGGGCCTGATCGAACGCTACGATCCGCAAGGCCAGGCGCGCGGGCTCGCGATCAACGCCACCGGCCAACAAATGCGCCTGCTCGGGGTCAATGCACCACCGATCGACCTCGCAAGCGGCGAAGCCGCAGCCGCCAGCGATTCCACCGGCGACCTGCTGCTATGGGCGCGGCGCACCCATGAGCGCCTGCTCGGCTACGAGTGGCTGGTGATCGCCTCGACCATCGCCATGACGGTGCTGATGACGATCGGCGTGCTGATGGGGCTGCCGCGGCTGCGCAATAGCCTCTCCGGCTGGCACAAGGGCGCGGCGTGGTTCACGCTGCCGCTGTTGCTGCTCAGCCCTCTCACCGCGCTGTGCATGGCGTTCGGCCTGACGTTCTCCAGCGGCCCGCCGCCGGCCCGCATGACCATCAAGCTGACCGACGCGGTGCAGCAGATCGCGCAATCGCACGACGTGTCGCACCTGACGATGATCGCCAATCGCGGCGGACGGATGATGGCGCGGATCTACGAAGATGGCGAGCTGCGCGCCTACACCTTCGCGCCGGATGGCGTCACACCGCTGCCGCGCAATTGGCCGCGGCTACTGCACGAAGGCAATTGGTCGACCTGGCTGTCCGGCACGCTCAACGTCATCACCTCGGTGGTGCTGCTCGGCCTGCTGGTCACCGGCGTCTGGCTGTGGACCCGGCGCAAGCTGCGGCGGCGCCCGCAGCGGCCGGCGACGCAGCCGGCCTGACGCAATCCGTCTGACGCCCCGGCAGGATTGAGAAGGCTTTAGCCGGATCGTTCAAATTGCACCGAAGCGGTGCACGGATCGTTGCAAGGTGCGGGCGTCTTCTGCCCGCATCTGCCCGCCGCAACGAGCGCGTCCATGTCCAGCATCTCGTCGATTGCCGTCTCCGGCCTGAAAGCAGCGACCCGCCGGCTGGAAGTGTCGGCCAGCAACATCGCCAATCAGCAATCGACCGGCGCGCTGCCCGGCGCCGACGGCACCGTCCCGGCCGGTGCGCCGCAGGCTTACAAGCCGCTGCAGGTCAATCAAACCGACACATCGACTGGCGGCACTCAGACCAGCCTGGGCACGACCTCGCCCGCCACCGTCCCGGTGTCCGACCCGCAAGCGCCGTTCGCCAATGCGGACGGCATGGTGGCGGCGCCGAACGTCGACTTGGCGCAGGAGTTCATCGGCCAGATGGTCGCCAAATACAGCTACACCGCCAACCTCGCCTCACTGAAGGCGGACCGCGACATGAGCAAGGCGCTGCTCGACGCGAAGGTGTAGTCCTCCCGTCATTGCGAGCGAAGCGAAGCAATCCAGCTTCGTGCACTGAGCTGGATTGCTTCGTCGCTGCACTCCTCGCAATGACGGTGATTGATATTCCACGAATGGCAAATCGCCGACGAGAGAACTAACCGATCGGCCCGCTCGCCGCGCGCGGGGCGAAATCGGGGATGCCGATCTCGTCCTTGCGGTGGCAGGCGACGTAGTGTTCGTGACCGGCGGCGTCGGGGAACGGCAACTCCGCCCGGCAGCGCGCCTCGGCGAACGGGCAGCGCTGCGCGAAGCGGCAGCCGGGCGGCGGATCGACCGGCGACGGCGGCTCGCCCTTGACCAGATACTTGGCCTTCAGCTCGTCGCGCAGCGGACCGGGCGGCACAGCGGCCGACACCAGCGACCATGTGTAGGGATGGCGCGGCTCGGTGAACAGCGCCGAGGCCGGCGCCTGTTCGGCGATCTTGCCGAGATACATCACGGCGATCTCGTCGCAGAACTGCTGAATGACGCCGAGGTCGTGCGAGATGAAGATGTAGGTGAGGCCGCGCTCGCGCTGCAGCTTCTTCAAGAGGTTCAGGATCTGCGCCTGGATCGCGACGTCGAGCGCCGACACCGCCTCGTCGCAGACGATCAGCTCGGGCTCCGGCGCCAAGGCGCGGGCAATGCACAGCCGCTGGCGCTGACCGCCGGAGAACTGATGCGGAAACAGATCGGCGGCTTCCGGCGGCAGGCCGACTTCGGCGAGCAGCTTGCGCACGCGCGCGTCGCGCTCGCTGCGGCTACCGATCTCGAGCAGATCGAGCGGCTCGCGGATCTGGTCGCCGGCCCTTCGCCGCGGATCGAGCGCCGAGAACGGGTCCTGGAACACGATCTGCAGATGCTTGCGCGCCTTGCGCAGCGGCTCGCCGGTGAGCGGCATGATGTCTTCGCCGCGAAACACCACCTGCCCTGAGGTCGCCTGCACCAGCCTCATGATCGCCTGCGCGGTGGTGGATTTCCCCGAGCCGCTTTCGCCGACGATGCCGAAGGTGGTGCCCCGCTTGACGCGGAAGCTGACGCCGTCGACCGCGTGAACGAACGACGGCTTGCCCCACGGCCGCTTACGGCCGGTGCGAAAGTGCACCACGAGGTCGTTGACGTCGAGCAGATAGGGATCGCCGTCGGCGGGGCGCAGATCTTCGTGGATCATCATGCAGCGATCTCCTCGGCACGCCAGCACGACACCGCATGCCCGGCCGCGATCGCCCCGAGCGGCGGCTGCGGCCGCGACCGGCATGCCTCCGAGGCGTTGGCGCAGCGCGCCAGGAACGCGCAATCCGGCCCGCGATTGCCGAGCGCCGGCACCATGCCGGGAATTTCGCCCAGATCGACCCACTCCTCCGGCTTGGCGACGCCGACGGTGAGATGCGGGACGCAGCCGAGAAGCCCACGCGTATAGGGATGGCGCGGCCGTGCCGCGATCTCATGCGCCGGCCCGGTCTCGATGCAGCGACCGGCATAGAGCACGGCGATTTCGTCGGCGAGTTCGGCGACCGCGCCGAGGTCGTGCGTGATCAGCACGATTGCGGCCTCGGTCTCGTCCTGGAGCTGGGCGAGCAGGTCGAAGATCTGCGCCTGCACGGTGACGTCGAGCGCAGTGGTCGGCTCGTCGGCGATCAAGAGCTTCGGCCGGCAGGCGAGCGCCATCGCGATCATCACCCGCTGCCGCATGCCGCCGGACATCTGATGCGGATAGGCTTTGGCGCGCTGCTCGGCGGCCGGGATCTGCACCGCTTTCAGGAACTGCACGGCCTGCTCGGCGGCGTCCTTGCGGCTGAGCCGGCGGTGATAATACAGCACCTCGGCGATCTGATCGCCGACGGTGTACAGCGGGTTCAGCGCCGTCATCGGCTCCTGGAACACCATCGACATCGCGTCGCCCCGCAGCGCGCGCATCCGCTTCGGTCGCGCGGTGAGCAGATCTTCGCCGTCGAGCATGATGCGCCCGCCGGTGACCACGAAGCCTTCCGGCAGCAGCCGCATGATCGCCAGCGCCGTCATGCTCTTGCCGCAGCCGGACTCGCCGACCAGCGCGACGGTGCGCGCCTTATCGAGGGTGAACGACAGATTCTCCAGCACCGGGACCAGATCGCCGTCGCGATTGGTCATGCTGACGCTGAGATTCTCGACAGACAATACCGGCGCCATCATCACCTCCGCCGCAGCCGCGGATTGACCGCATCGTTGACGCCGTCGCCGACCAGGCTGACCGCCAGCACGGCGAGGAAGATCGCGGCGCCCGGGAACGTCACCGCCCACCAGGCGTCGAGTACGTAGTTGCGGTTCTGGCCGATCATCAGGCCCCAGCTCATGGTGTTGGGATCGCCGAGGCCGAGGAAGCTGAGGCCGCCCTCGAACAGGATCGCAGTGCCGATCGCCAGCGTCGCCGACACGATGATCGGCGGCAGCGCGTTCGGCAACACCACCCGCAGGATCAGATGCAGATTGCCGGCGCCGGCGGCGCGCGAGGCCTTGATGAAATCCAGATCCCGCAGCCGCATGAATTCGGCGCGCGTCAACCGCGCCGCCGCGGTCCAGCTCACCGCGCCGATCGCCAGCGTAATGGTCGACAGCTTCGGACCGAACAGCGTCACCAGCACCATCGCGAACAGCAGCGGCGGCAACACCTGGAAGAACTCGGCGATCTTGACCAGGAGCGCGTCGACCCAGCCGCCGAAGAAGCCGGCGAGCGCACCGACGGTGACGCCGATCACGATCGTAATCAGCGCCGCCACTGCGCCCACCGTCAGCGTTGCGCGGCCGCCATAGATCAGCCCGGCCAGCACGTCGCGGCCGAGATAATCGGTGCCGAGCGGAGCATCGGCCGCGGGCGCGGCAAACGGCAGCCCGACGATGTCGAGCGGATCGACCGGATACAGCCACGGACCGAGCGCGGTGCCGGCGAGCAGCAGCAAGAGCAGAATCGCGCCGGCGACGCCGGACGGACTCTTCATGAACTGGCGCAGCGCAGCCCGGGCCGGCGACACCGCCTTCGGCACTTTGCTGACGCTGGGAACGGGCTTCTGTGCCATCGCGAGCGAAGACTCCATCGTGCTCATCGGGCACCTGCGCGGATGCGAGGATCGATCAGGCGGTACACCAGGTCGGTGAGGATATTGGCCGCGATCACCATCACGGCGGAGAAGAACAGCACGCCCATCAGCGTCGGGTAGTCGCGGCGCAGGATCGAGTCGAACACCAGCCGCCCCATGCCCGGCCAGGAGTACACCGTCTCCACCAACACCGCCCCGGCGAACAGATTACCGAACTGCAGGCCAATCACGGTGACGATCGGGATCAGGGTGTTGCGCAGCGCGTGCTTGACCAGCACCACCCGCTCCGGCAGCCCCTTGGCGCGCGCGGTGCGGATGTAGTCCGCCGACAGCACGTCGATCATGTTGACGCGGGCGAGCCGCGAATATTGCGCGACGAATACCAGCCCCAGCGTGATCGACGGCAGCACCAGATGCTTGGCGACGTCAGCCGCGTAGGCAAAGCCGGTTTTCGGATTGACCACGTCGGTCATGCCGTTGACCGGCAAGATCGGCCACACCGAGCCGAACAGCAGCAGAAGCAACAGGCCGGTCCAGAAGATCGGCGCCGCGTGGCCGGCGAGCGACAGCACGGTGACGCCGTGGCTGAGCAAACCGTTCGGGCGCCGCGCGCTGATCACGCCGAGCACCGTGCCGATCAGCACTGCCACCACCAGCGAGGCGGCTGCCAGATACAGCGTCGCCGGCAGCCGCTGCAGGATCAGGCCGAGCACCGGCTGATTGAAGTAGTAGGAATAGCCGAAGTCGCCATGCGCCACCTTACCTAGATAGGTGAACATCTGTTCGAGCAGGCTGTGGTCGAGGCCGTATTTTGCCCGGAGCGCCGCGATCACCTCGGGCGACGCCCCACCCATCTCGCCGGCGATCACCTGCACCGGGTCGCCCGGTGCAAGATGGATCAGGCAGAAATTCATCACCAGCACCGCCAGCAGCAGCGCGACGGCGTTGGCGAGTTTTCCGAACAGATGGGTGAGGAGAGCCATTGATGCTTCGTCGGTCGAGATTGCGGATCAGTTCTTCGGCGGAGTCGCCCAGTACAGCTCATCGAGCGGCGAGGCGACGCCCCACACCGTGGTCGGCAGGTTGCCGAGTCCCTTGGCGAACGAGGTGTGGTACGGAGTGGCGTTGATGTAGAAGATCGGCGCGTCTTCGACGACGATCTTCTGGAACTCCGAATACAGCGCCTTGCGCTTGTCCGGCGAGCTTTCCTGGGCGGCTTGGCCGAGGATCTCGTCGACCTTCGGATTGGCGTATTGCTGGGTGTTCGACCAGATGATGCCCTTGCGGATGTTCGAGCTGAGATAGGTCCGATCGACGCCGATCACCGGGTCGCCCCAGTTGAACACCGTGTCCATCGTCATGTCGAAGTCGAAATTGGCGACACGCTGGGCCCAGGTCGGGAAGTCGGGCGCCGCGCGGACTTCGAGATTGATCCCGACCCGCTTCAGCGCCGAACGCAGATATTCGGCGACGTTACGCTGCTGCTCGTCATTGCCGGGGATGTAGTCGATCGTCAGCGTGGTGCGGACTCCGGAGCCATCCGGCTTGAGCCCGGCCTCATCGAGCAGCTTGTTGGCCTTGGCAATGTCGAATTTGTACTGCTCGACATTCTTCTCTTCCAGCGGCGAGCCCGGCGCGATCGGTCCGGTCGACGGCAAGGCCTTGCCGCCCATCAGCTTCTTGACGATGAACTCGCGGTTGGCCGCATAGCCGATCGCCTGACGGACCCGCACGTCGTCGAGCGGCTTCTTCTTGGTGTTGAAAGCGAGCCAGTTGAGCGCACCGATGCCGGCAAAGCCCTTGTCGGTGACGACGACGTTCGGCGCCTTCTCCAGCCGCTCGATGTCGCGCACGCCGGTGAAGTAGGGCACCATATGAACGTCGCCGCGCTCGGCCGACACCATCAGGGCGTTCGGATCCGAAATCAGCCGCACCACGATCTTGTCGAGCTTCGGCCGGCCCGGAATGAAGAATTTGTCGAATTTCTCCAGCGTGTAGTAATCGCCCTGCTTGTATTCGGTGAGCTTGTAGGGCCCTGAGCCGATCGGCTTCAGGTTGGCCGGATGCGATTTGACGTCCTGGCCGTCGCCATAGACGTGCTTCGGCAGGATCGGCATCAGCGCCGGCGACATCGCCAGCAGCAGCGCCGGATGAGGATGCGTCAGCTTGATCACCGCCGTGTGCGGATCCGGCGTATCGACGCTCTCGACTGCCGCCAGCATCGTCTTGAACGGATGGTTGGCCTTGATGGTCATGATCGAGAACGCGACGTCCTCGGAGGTCACCGGCTTGCCGTCGTGGAAGGTGGCGTTCTTGACCAGCTTCAGCGTCACCGTCAGCCCGTCCTTCGACACGTCCCAGGACTCGGCGAGATAAGGCTGCGGATTCCACTTGTCGTCGTAGCGCAGCGGGCTGGCGAAAATCTGCGTGCTCGGCAGCGCGGTGGCGATACCGGACTGGACGGCACCGTTGAAGTGTCGCGGCACCTGGGTCGAACCGATCACCAGCGTTCCGCCGCTCCCCGCACCTTCCGCTTTGGTTTCGAGCGGCAGTCCCATCAGCGCAATGCCGCCGAGGGCTCCGACTACAAAGGATCGCTTCGTCAACATCATCGGTCAGAACTCCGCTGCAAGAAAGGATGGGCGAGGCAGGACGTGGAAAGCCGGGTGGCTTTCGCGGGGAGAAACTGGCAGGGCGGGCGTCACGACAGCGCTCCGGCCGGCGCCAAAGCGCGGTCGAGGATCGCGTCGAGTTCGGACGGCGGCGGCAGATCGGCGGTGCCGACGCCGACCAGCACGATGCCGGGCTCGGCCGGTCCGGCATCGGCCGGCGACAGGCTCCAGACGCTCTCGACCATCTGAAACACTTTGACGTCGTCTTCGCCGGCGAGGCGGCACGAGCCCTTCAGCCGCAACAGCTGCGGCGGCAGCTTGTCGACCGCACAGGCGAGCCGGGCACGGTCGAACCGGCCGGCGCGGCGATACGCCCAGCTCTTGAAGGTGGCGCCGTGATTGATCGCCGCGGCATCTACCGCGTCGGCCCGGAAACCGCTCGACGACGCAGCCGTCTCTAGCTCCGCCAGCGTCGGCATCGCGCCTTGCGCGGTGTCGACGATGCGCACGTCCGGGCGCAGGCTCCGCACCGCAGCACGCGCGGCAGCCAGAGCATCGGCATTCACCAGATCGGTCTTGTTCAGGAGGACAATGTCGCAGCGCTCAAACTGGCCGCGTACGGTGTCGCCGACCTTGGAATCGTCGATCAGTTGCGCAATCCGGCTGGCGTCGGCCAACACGATCACCCGATCGAGCCGCAGCGACGGTTCGATCAGCGCAATCTCGGCGATCTTCCATGGATCGCCGACGCCGGAGGCTTCGATCACGATTCGCTCGAACGGCACCGCGGCGTCGAGGACCTGGCACATCGTGTCGATGAAGCTGGTGCCGATGCTGCAGCAGATGCAGCCGTTGGTCAGCGTCATCGTGGTGCCGTCGTGACTCTGGATCAGCGTCGCGTCGACATTGACCTCGCCGAAATCATTGACTAGCACGGCCGTCCGAGGGCCGCCGCTGCGTAGCAGATGGTTGACGAAGGTGGTTTTGCCCGCGCCGAGAAAGCCGCCGATCACCGTGACTGAAATGGTCGCGGATGCTGCCGTCATGCGCGGGGCGCCTCCTTGATCATGCCGCCGATCACGGTGCCCCAGACCGCGATCTCCTTCAGCCGCTCCGGCGGAACAGCCAGCGGATCCTCATCGAGCACGACGAAGTCGGCATATTTGCCGGTTTCGATGCTGCCGACCAGATGATCCATCTTCAAAGTATAGGCTGCTCCGATGGTGATTGCAGCAAGCGCCTGCTCGGTGGTGAGCGCTTCGGTATCCCGGCCCAGCACACGCCCGCTCGACGACACGCGATTGACCGCACACCATGCGGTGAACAGCGGCGCCAGCGGCGTCACCGGAGCGTCGGAGTGGATCGCGAACGGCACCCCGATCCGCTGGGCGGTCCCGGTGGCGTCGAGCCGCGCTGCACGCTCCGGCCCCATCGTCAGCTCGTAGTGCGCATCGCCCCAGTAGTACAGGTGGTTGGCGAACAGATTGGCGCAAACGCCGAGATTCTTCATCCGCCGGAACTGCGCGACGCTGGCCATTTGGCAATGCTGCAGGGTATGGCGATGATCGGGACGCGGCGCGACTGTCTGTGCGGCCTCGATCGCATCGAGCGCCACTTCGGTGGCCTCGTCGCCGTTGGTGTGAATGTGAAGCTGCACGCCGGCGCGGTGATACGCTTCGACCAGCCGCGGCAGCTCTTCGGGCGCGATGTACCACAGGCCGTTGGCGGCACCGTTGTGATAGCCGGGCCAGCGCAGCCGCGCGGTGAAGCCCTGGATCGAGCCATCGACCACCAGTTTGACGATACCGTAATGCAGCTTGTCGCTGGCGTGGCCGCGCAGCGTTTCCAACTTGGCGATCGCCTGTTCGGGCGTATGCGACACCGCGGCCAGCGCCGGCACCAAGCGAACGCCGAAATCGGCCTGGCTGGTCGCACTGCGATAGACTTCGATGGTCGGATCGGCGAGGTCGTTATGCAGGTCGGTGATCGTAGTGACGCCCTGCACGCAGCACGACGCCGCATAGCGCCGCACGTCCGCCTCGGTGATGGTACCAGCGAGCGGATTGTGGCCGAGCGCACGGAACAGCCGCATCCGCGCCGGAATGCCCTGCAGTTCGCCGCTCGCCAGGCCATCTGCGCCGGCGACGACGCCCGAAATGTTGGTGGCCTGCAGCAGCTCGGCACGCTCGAGTGTCAGCGTGTTGACGTTGTTGATATGGAACGAGGCGTGGACGACGAGGACCGGACGCTTGGTCGACACCCGGTCGAGATCCTGCCGAGTCAGCATCTTGCCGCCGATATGCAGCGGATCGAAACCCCAGGCGTAGAGCGGTGAACCATCGTCGGGCAGCGCGGCTTCAGCCTGCTGCAGCCGCGCCACGATCGCTTCGATGTCCGGCACACCGACCACTACTTTGCCTTCCGGCGACCGGCGGTCGAACGCGCCCACATAAGGCTGCTTCCACATCAGGCCTTCCATGATGTGGCTGTGGCCTTCGACGAAGCCGGGCATCAACACCTTGTCGGCGAAGCGGGTATCGAGCCGCGCGCCGCTTACCATCAGTTCGTCAGCGCTGCCGGTCGCAACGATCCGCCCGTCTCGCACCGCAACATGCGTCGCGCTCGGCCGCGACGGGTTCATGGTGATAATCTTGCGGGCGGAATAAACGACGGTGTCAGACGGCACGCTTAGTCTCCAGGCTTGCGATTGCGAGCGTGAAGCGATCGTCCCCGTGGCACTAGCGCCAGATGCCGAGCACGAATGGAGCCAGGGCTATGCGCCAACTGCCGCCTCCCATGGCTCGCTTCTTGCAGACGGTTTGTAAAAGCTTCATTCTCGCAATGACAGCCGTTTCGCGTCGTCGTGTCAGTCAGGGTATCGCGTCTTGGGAAAGCTAGCACAGCTCACATTCCGGGAGTCCACTGTGGCACGCACGCCTAACGGCGGTGCAATTGCCTCTTCAGATGCCGCCGCATTAGGCAAAGACGAGTTATTCTGGGGCGCGTTGTTTCGCGGCCTCAACCGCGGCGGCTCTTTCCTGCAATTGCAGATTCGCCAGATCATCGTGACGGCGATCGAGGATGGCCGGCTGCCGCTCGGCATGAAGATGCCGTCCAGCCGCGACCTCGCCACCGTGCTGAAGGTGTCACGTAACACTGTGGTGATCGCTTACGAGCAGCTCGTTGATCAGAACTTTCTGGTCTCGCGGCAGCGCAGCGGTTACTTCGTCGCCGGCCTGCCGAAGAAATTCGCCACCGAAACGCCCGGCCTCGCCGAGGTCACCAGCCGCGGTGACGAACACTGGGCCGATCGCTTCGCGGTGAGGCCATCGGCGCATCGCAACATCGTCAAGCCGCTCGACTGGCAAACGCATCCCTACCCGTTCATCTTCGGGCAGTTCGATCCGAGTCTGTTTCCGACCAACGACTGGCGCGAAAGCGCCCGTGCCGCACTCAGCGTTCCGGAAATCAACAACTGGGCCCGCGACCTGATCGACGGTGACGATCCGGCGCTGATCGAGCAACTGCAGCTACAGGTGCTGCCGCGCCGCGGCATCCACGCCCGCGCCGACGAGATCATGATGACGATCGGGGCTCAGCACGCGCTGTATCTGATCGCGACGCTGTTCATCAACGGCCAGACCAAGGTCGGCATCGAAGAGCCGGGCTATCCGGACGCCCGCAACATTTTCCGGATGCTGACGCCCAACGTGGTGCCGCTTTCCGTCGATGGCGAAGGGCTGGTGCCGGACGCGACTTTCCAGAGCTGCGCGCTGGCCTATGTCACCGCCAGTCATCAGTGCCCAACCGCCGTGACGATGCCGCTGCCGCGCCGCGTCGAACTGTTGAAGGCCGCCGCGGCGGGCGACGTGGTGGTGGTCGAGGACGATTACGAAGGCGAGCTGATGCCGGAGACGGCGACGCTGCCGCCGCTGAAGAGCCTCGATCGCGCCAGCAACGTGCTCTATGTCGGCAGCCTGTCGAAGGCGCTGGCCCCTGGGCTGCGGCTCGGTTACGTCGTCGCTCCCGCCCCGGTGATCCGCGAACTGCGCGCGCTGCGCCGGCTGATGCTGCGGCATCCTCCGCTCAACAATCAGCGCGTCGCCGCGCTTTTCATCGGCCTCGGCCACTATCGGGCGCATCTCGCCCAGGTCGGCCGCGTGCTGCTGGAACGCGCCAAACTGCTGGACCAGCTGCTGCCCAAGCATCTGCCGAGCTGCAGCTTCTCACGCGGTCCAGGCTCGACCAATTTCTGGGTGACCTGCCCGACTTCGATCGACGCCACCGCTCTGGCCGAAGCTGCGCTCGAACAGGGCGTCGTGATCGAGCCCGGCGCCGTATTCTCGATGGACGAAACCGCGAGCCGGCACTGCTTCCGGCTCGGCTTCTCCTCGATCCGCACCGACCGCATCGAGGTCGGCATCGAGCGGCTCGGCAAGGTGCTGGCGAAGCAGCTCGAGGGCTGATCAGACGTCGCAGCGTCATTGCGAAGGAGCGGAGCGACGAAGCAATCCAGAAGCTCCGTGCTCGGCACTGGATTGCTTCGCTTCGCTCGCAATGATGGGGAGAAGCGGAGCCCTCACATCAACTCGGAGATTCCCTTCGCGGCGCTGAGCAGCGCGACGCCGCCGAGGCTGGCGATCGAGACGTGGCGATGCAGCCGCTCGCTGCCGCGGCGGAAGCCCTGCTCGCCGATCCAGGTGCCGAACATCATCACCGGCAACGCCATCGCGGCCAGCCACAGCACATTCACGGTTGCGAGCCCCACCAGCGCAATGCTGGTGAAGCCGGCGATCGACGTGGCGAGGAAGAACACCAATAGCGACGCGCGCACCACCACAGCGGGGAACGGCCCCGACATGTAGTAGACGATCGCCGGCGGACTCGGCATCGCGGCGAGGCCGTTGAACAGGCCGCACAGCATGCCGACGCCGGTCGTCACCGGCCGCGACGGAATCGCCTCGATGGCGAAGCCGCGGCCGAGCACGACCACCGCGGCGGCCGTGATGGTCGCGATCACGATCCGCGCCACCGGTGCCGGAGCGACGCTGAGCGCCAGTGCCCCAATGGGCGAACCGATCACCGCGCCAACGATCAGCCAGCGCAGCGACGCCCAGTGGGCATCACGATGGTTGCGGCGAAGATCGTTCAGGCCGCCGAGCAGTTGCAGCAGCACGGCCACCGGCACGGCTTTAGCCGGAGCCATGAACATGCCCATCAGCGGCACCGCCGCGAGCGCAAAGCCGAACCCGGTGAAGCCGCGCAACAGAGCCGCCGCCAGCACCGCGCTCAGCACACCGGCGATCGCCATCGGCGACGGCAACGTCGACAGGAAGCTTGCGGAAGCCTCGGCGATCAGCTCATGCATCGCCGTCGTCACCGCATATCGATGACGACGGTCTTCTTCTTGGTGAAGTGCTCGAGCATCGCCTCCAGCGATGCTTCCTTGCCGAGGCCGGATTTGCGGAACCCGCCATAGCTCAGGTTCGGCTGGATGGTGAGGTTCTGGTTGACCTGAACGTAGCCGGCATCGAGCCGCTGCACGGTGCGCAGCGCACTGCGCAGATCGTTGGTCCACACCGTCGCGGCGAGGCCGAAGTCGCTATCGTTGGCGCGCGCAATGACATCGTCCTCGTCGTCCCACGGCTGCACGCAGACCACCGGCCCGAAGATCTCCTCGCGCATCAGCGGCGAGTCCTCCGGCACGCCGGTGATGATGGTCGGCTGCAGGAACAGGCCGTCCTTCAGATGCGCCGCGCCGGGCAGCTCGCCGCAGCGGTCGACCTTGGCACCGGCGGTACGCGCGCCGAGATCGATGTAGGATTCGACCTTGGCCTTCTGCCGCTGCGAGATTACGGTGCCGATATCGGTCGCTTCATCCAGCGGATCGCCGATCTTCAGCTTGCTGACCGCCTCGCGCAGCGTCGCCACGAAAGCGTCGATCAGCGAGGCGTGGACGTAGATCCGGCTGGCCGCGGTGCAGCTCTGGCCCTGGCGGGTGAATCGCATGCCGGCGATCGCGCCGGCGATGACCCGCGTCATGTCGGCGTCGGGATAGACGATCATCGGGCTCTTGCCGCCGAGTTCGAGGCTGACCGGAATGATCTTCTTCGCCGCCATCTGATAGATCAGCTCGCCGACGGCCTGCGAGCCGGTGAACGTCACCTTGGCGACGGCGGGATGCTCGACCAGCGCCGCGCCGCAGTCGCGGCCGGTGCCGCAGATCACGTTGAGCACGCCGTCCGGCAGAAGCTTCGCCATCAGCCGGGCCATTTCGATGGTCGCATACGGCGCTTCTTCGGAGGCTTTCACCACCACGGTGTTGCCCGCCACCAGCGCCGGGGCGATCTTCAGCATCATCAGCACCAACGGCACGTTCCAGGGCAGGATCGCGGCGACGACGCCGAGCGGCTCGCGGCTGGTATAGGTGAGGATCTGCGGATCGAACGGCAGCGTCTCGCCCTTCAGCTCCGATGCGAGGCCTGCATACATCGTGGTGATATCGATCGCGGTCGCAACCTCGCCGCGGCACTCGGTGCGGATCGCCTTGCCGGTTTCCAGCGCCAGCACGGTGGCGATCACGTCGCTCCGCTCAGCGATTGCGCTCGCCGCAGCCGCTATCAGCTTGCCGCGCTGGCGCGCCGGCGTCGCTGCCCATCCCGGAAATGCTGCGGACGCCGCTTCCACCGCGCGAGCGACATCGTCGCCGGTCGCGGCCGGCGCCTTGCCGATCACTTGCCCGGTTGCAGGATCGATGACGTCGAGCGTGGCACCGCCGACGGACGGCACCAGCGTGTTGCCGATCAGGTGACGGGCTTGGAGTTGCGAGATCACCTCCGTCACGGCGGGGGCGATGGCGGGATTGATGCGGGTGGCGATGTTGATCATCGCATCACCTTGGCGATCCGGCGTCCGCCGCGAAGGTCCAGCGCGCTCCAAGCCATTGGGCCAGACGCCAGCGCTTCGCGTCTGGTCCGCCGAGACCGCGCCATCTGGTTCTAAGGCACCTACGGCGGCTCGTGACACGCTTTGCACGAAGCTGCCGGCGGGTCCGCATCAATCACGGACACGCTCGCGCGCCCACCACGATGGAATCGACATGTCCGATCTCGATACTCAGCGATTGCAGACGCTGCATCAGCTCTTCGACGCGTTCAACCGCCACGACGGCGCCGCGGTGATGGCCGCGATGACCGACGACATCGTGTTCGATGCCGCGGCCGGACCCGAAGCTTGCGGTCGCCGCATCGTCGGCACCGCCGATGTCCGCGCTGCGTTCGAGACGACCTTCACGACGTTTCCGGATGTGAGCTGGGAGTGCACCCGCCATGCCGTGTTCGGCGATCGCGGCATCTCCGAGTGGATCTTCCGCGCCACCACCAAGGACGGCGGCAAGATCGAGGCCGAGGGCGTCGATCTGTTCGGCTTCCGCGGCGACAAGATCTTCAGCAAGAGCGCCTTCCGCAAGGATCGCCCGGTGCTGCCGGCAGCGGGGGCATCGGCATGAACAAGCCCGTGAAGACCCCGCCGCTCGCCGCCTACGATCCGCATTACGATCCTCTGGTGAGTGAAGGCCCCGGCCGCAACCGCGACTACGCGCCGACTTACTGGACCGCGACCTGCGGTCCGCTGCCGGAAGACGACGGCCCGATCAGCCGTGACACCGATGTCGATGTGGCGATCGTCGGCTCCGGCTTCACCGGCCTGGCGTCCGCCGTGTTCCTCGCACGCGAGCATGGCATCAAGGCCGCGGTGCTCGAAGCCAATCGCGTCGCCTGGGGCTGCAGCACGCGCAACGGTGGCCAGGGCCAGAATGCCGCCGGCCGGTTGACGCGCTCGCAATGGATCGAGCGTTGGGGCCGCGATATCGCTCTGAAACTGCACGCCGAAGTCAGCGACGGCTTCGAGACGTTCGAAGAGCTGATCCGCCAGAGCCCTATCGACAGCGAGCCGCAGCGCGGCGGTCACCTCTACATTGCGCATCGCCCACGCAACTTCGAGAAGATTGCGGCCGAAGCCAAGGTGCTGAGCGAGGTGTTCGGTGAGCCCACCAAGGTGATCTCCGCCGACGAGCTGCGCCGCGACTACGTCAACGAGGCCGAGGCGGTCGGCGCGACGCTGGAGCCCCGCGGCACCGGCGTGCATCCGGCCAAGCTCGCCTTCGGTTATCAGCAGATGGCCCGCGACCTCGGCGCCACCGTGCATCCGGGCAGTCCGGTGATCGAGATCGAACACCGCGGCGGCGCGTTCTATCTCCGCACTCCGGGCGGCACCGTGAAAGCGCGCGCGGTCGGCATCGCCACCGGCGCCTACACGGCGCCTGGACTGACGCCGCTGCTGCGCGGCCGCTGCATGCCGATCCTGTCGAACTCGATCGTCACCCGACCGCTGACTCCGGCCGAGCTCGAAGCCACCGGCTTCAAGACCAAGTTGGTACTGACCGATACCCGCACGCTGCGTTATTACTACCGGCTGCTGCCGGACAACCGCATCCAGATCGGCAGCCGCTCGTCGATCACCGGCGCCGACGCCGATCATCCCAAGCACCTGCAGCTCCTGATCGACGGCCTGCATCGCAAATTCCCGGCGCTGCAAGGCATCGAGATTGATTACTCGTGGTGGGGCTGGGTCGACGTCAGCCACGACATGATGCCGCGAATCTTCCAGCCCGATCCGGCGCAGAAGCTGGTCTACGCACTCGGCTATGGCGGCAACGGCGTGTCGTATTCGGCCCAGGCCGGGCGCCGCATGGCGCAGATGATCGCCGGACAGCGCTTCAAGGGCCAAGATCTGCCGATCTTCACGTCGCCGCTGCCGACTCACAGCTTCTCGCCGTTCCGCCGGATCGGCCAGCGCATGCTGTATCGCTGGTATCACTACCGCGACGAGGCGGCGTAAACCTCGCAAGGGCAGGCCTGACCGAACAGATGCGACCATGAAAGATCCCGGCAGGTCATACCTGCCGGGATTTTTTGAATTTCGAAGCTGCCGACGAAAGCCGCCGGTGAGACAAGATGCCGATCAGGCAGCCTTCTTGAGCGGCCGAACCGTCGCCGTCTTGGCGCGGCGGACGTCGGTTGCGGGCTGCTTGGCGCGCTTGTCGAAAGCATCGCCAGCGGTCAGCACCACCAGGCCAGCGATCCCGGCGAACGCGCCGGCCACCGCGACGGTGATCACCAGCGGATAGCCAAAGGTGTAGATCAACGCGGCGCCGACCACGACGGCATTGAACAGGAAGAAGTACGGCGCCTCCGGGCTGCCGTGCGCGGCATCCTTCACCAGCCAGCCGATGACGGGGATTTGGTAGAAGGCTTTCTTCAGGAAACTCAAGGCGCTGCTCCTCTGCCTGGACCGCTGCCATCTGAACGGGAGCATTCGCGGCTCCCGCGGCGGCCCCGCAGCGAGGGGGCGTGGCACTGCAAACTTTAGTCTATCGCAACGCAGAAATTGTCAATCACGAATGCGACGGATTTGCATCAGATGCCCGCTTGGAACCATGAAATCGGCAACTTTTCCGTGAACATACCGTGCCGCAACAGACAGAAGCTCCTGGGTAGGGAACGGGCGTCGGTGACCAGCTCGCGGTGAAGGTGTGAACAGATCCCGGGGCGGTAGGCATCGGAAGCCACCTAGACTGATCTGCTGCCCAACCGGCCAATGACAAGGTTCTGGTCCAACGCTAGATTGCGCCCACAACGACGCTCCAGGATATTGATGACAAAGCGTTTTCTCGTCACCGGCGGAGCCGGCTTCATCGGCTCTGCGGTGGTCCGGCGGCTGATCGGGACCACCCTGTACGAGGTGCTGGTGGTCGACAAGCTGACCTATGCGGGCAATCTCGACTCGCTGGCGCCGGTGTCGGACGATCCGCGCTTCCGGTTCGTCCGAGCCGACATTGTCGAGCAGAGCACCATGCGGCTGCTGTTCGAGGAATTTTCGCCCGACGTGGTGATGCATCTTGCCGCGGAGAGCCATGTCGACCGCTCGATCGACGGTCCCGGCGACTTCATCCAGACCAACATCGTCGGCACCTATTCGCTGCTGCAGGCGGCGCTGGCGCATTGGCGCTCCCTGCCACCGGCCCGCAAGTCCGGCTTCCGCTTTCACCACATCTCCACCGACGAGGTGTTCGGTTCACTAGGTGCCGAAGGACTGTTCCGGGAAGACACGCCGTATCAGCCGAAATCGCCCTACTCCGCCTCGAAGGCGGGGTCGGACCATCTGGCGCGGGCCTGGCACCACACCTACGGCCTGCCGGTGGTGATCACCAACTGCTCCAACAATTACGGCCCCTATCATTTCCCAGAAAAGCTGATCCCGCTGGCGATCATCAAGGCGTTGCACGGCGAAGCGATCCCGGTGTACGGCACGGGCGCCAACGTTCGCGACTGGCTGCACGTCGAGGATCACGCCGATGCGCTGCTGCTCGCCGCCGAGCGCGGCGAGATCGGCGAAAGCTACAATATCGGCGGACGCAACGAGCGCACCAACCTCGAAGTCGTGCAGGCGATCTGCCGCCTGCTCGACGAACTCGCACCCGATGCGGCGATCGGATCACGGACAAAGCTGATCAGCTTCGTCACCGACCGCCCCGGTCACGACGCCCGCTATGCGATCGATGCCAGCAAGGTCGAGCGCGAGCTCGGATGGCGTGCGCGCTACAGTTTCGACGACGGCCTGCGTCAGACCGTACAGTGGTATCTCGACAATCGGACGTGGTGGGAGCGGGTCCGTTCAGGCGTGTACCGCGGCGAGCGCCTCGGCGTGGCGGTCTAACGGCGAACGGAGCAACAACAGGGTCATGCTGACAGTGACGTCCACCGCGATCGAGGCGGTGAAGATTATCACGCCGAGAGCATTCGCGGATTCGCGGGGCACGTTTTCCGAAACCTACAACAGGCAGCGCTTCGTCGATCACGGCATTGCACTCGAATTCGTCCAGGACAACCAATCGATTTCGGCGGCAGTCGGCACCGTTCGCGGGCTGCATTTCCAGAGCGCGCCGTTTGCGCAGGACAAGCTGGTGCGGGTCGCGAAGGGCCGCATCCTCGACGTTGCAGTCGATTTGCGCCGCTCATCGCCGACCTATGGCCGGTGGGTCGCCGAGGAATTGTCCGCCGAGGACGGCAAGCAATTGCTGATTCCGATCGGCTTCGCCCACGGCTTCTGCACGCTCGAGCCCGACACGGTGGTAGCCTACAAGGTGACCAACTACTATTCGCCGCCGCATGATCTCGGCATCGCCTGGAATGATCCCGATCTCGCCGTGAATTGGCCTGTCTCTGCCGATCAGGCCGTGCTGTCGGACAAGGATCTGAAATTGCCACCTTTCGCATCACTGCCAAACTACTTCGAGTAGCGCGATGCGGATCGTCGTCACCGGTCGTCACGGTCAGGTCGCGCAGGCGCTCCACGAGCGCGCTGCAGGCACAAATGCCGAGATCATCCTGCTGGCCCGGCCGGAGATTGACCTGACGCGCCCGAGCGAGATCGAAACAGCATTGATCGCACTCGAGCCGGAGGCGGTGGTCAACGCCGCGGCCTACACGGCCGTTGATCAGGCCGAAAGCGAGCCCGACCTCGCTTATGCGATCAACGCCGAGGGCGCAGGCGCCGTCGCTCGCGCGGCCACAAAGCTCGGTGTGCCAATTGTGCAGCTATCGACCGACTACGTGTTCGACGGCACCGGCGAGCGACCGTATCGCGAAACCGACCCGACCAACCCACTCTGCGTCTACGGCGCCAGCAAGCTCGCCGGCGAGCGCGCCGTGGCGGAAGCAACTGCTGATTACGCGGTATTGCGGACCTCCTGGGTATATGGCCCGTTCGGCAAGAATTTCGTCCGCACCATGCTGGCCCTGGCCCAGCAGCGCGATGAGGTGCGGGTGGTCTGCGATCAGGTCGGCTCCCCGACCAGCGCGCTCGATATCGCCGACGGGGTGCTGGGCGTCGTCCGGAATCTGCGGGCGGAGCCAACACGTTTCGATTTGCGCGGCATCTTCCACATGACTGCGGACGCAACCGCCACCTGGGCCGAGTTCGCCGAAGCGATTTTCGCCGCATCACGAGCAGCCGGCGGACCATCCGCGAAAGTGATCCCGATTCCGACCACCGAGTATCCGACCCCCGCCAGGCGGCCGGCGAATTCCAGGCTCGACGGCTCGGCGCTCGCCGCCGCTCACGGCATTCGCCTGCCGCACTGGCGGCAATCGCTGCAGCCGTGTATCGAGCGGCTGCTAGCGCAGGACGCAAACTGACATGATCACCAAAGGTATCATTCTGGCTGGTGGCAGCGGAACAAGGCTGCATCCGATGACGGCCGCGGTGTCGAAGCAACTGATGCCGATCTACGACAAACCGCTGATCTATTATCCGCTAGCCACGCTGATGATGGCCGGCATCCGCGACATCCTGGTGATCTCGACGCCCGCCGATCTGCCGCGATTCCAGCAACTGCTCGGCGACGGCGCCTCGTGGGGCATGTCGTTCAGCTATGCCGAACAGCCGAAGCCCGAAGGGCTGGCGCAGGCGTTCATCATCGGCGCCGATTTCGTGGCCGGCCAGCCGTCCGCCTTAGTGCTCGGCGACAATTTGTTCTACGGCCACGACCTGATCCCTCTGCTGCAGAACGCCGCCCAGCATCCGGAGGGCGCCACGGTGTTCGCCTATCAGGTCAGCGATCCGGAGCGTTATGGCGTCGTCGAATTCGATACCGATCAGGTCGCGCGTTCGATCGAGGAGAAGCCGGCACAGCCCCGCTCGAACTGGGCGGTGACCGGGCTTTATTTCTACGACCAGGACGTCGTCGAGATCGCAGCGAACCTGAAGCCCTCCGCACGCGGCGAGCTCGAGATCACCGACGTCAATCGTGACTACTTGGAACGCGGCAAGCTGCGGGTCGAGAAGATGGGCCGGGGGTTCGCCTGGCTCGACACCGGCACGCCCGATAGCCTGCTCGACGCCAGCGAGTTCGTGCGCGTGCTCGAGAAGCGCCAGGGCTTCAAGATCTGCTGCCCCGAGGAGATCGCCTTCCGGTTCGGATGGATCGATACGCGCCAGCTCGAACGTCTGGCGCAGCCGCTCGCCAAGAGCAATTACGGCGGCTACCTGCTCAAGCTGGCGGCGAACCCGTGAGCGGCGCAAGCCGTGTATCCGGACTTGCCCCGGCGGAGCGAAGCTGCTGAGGACAGCGGGCGCGCCGCCCCCGACAGAACAGAGACTTAGCCGTGCCGAAGAAGCTCTCCGAATACACCCTCGCCGACTGGAAGCGGCTGCGCCCGCTGTCGCAGGGCCTGAAGACCGCGCGGTATAATCGGATCGATCGGCGCTATCGGCAGCAACCCGCCAAGGTGGGAGATCCCGCCGCGGTGGCGAAGATGATCACCGACCGGCGCGCGCTGTTCACGGTGGCGTATCAGGACCCGCAGGCGATCGACCTGCAGATACCGCTGATCCGGCTGTTCGTGCCCGATGCCATCTACATCGTGGTCGACAATTCGCCCGATGACGACCGCGCCGCCGAGATCGAACGGATTGCCAAGACTCACGGCATCCCCTATCTGCGCGCGCCCGATAATCCGTGGCAGAAGAGCAGCCGCTCGCACGGCATCGTGCTGAACTGGATCTGGCACAACATCATCCGGCCGGGCGCGCCGGAGATGTTCGGCCTGCTCGACCACGATCTGTTTCCGACCGCGCCGGACGATCCGTTCGCGCCGCTCGCCACCCAGGACGTCTATGGCTACGTCCGCACCACCGAGCCACCGAGCGAGCGATGGTTTCTGTGGGCCGGTTTCACCATGATGCGGTTCTCCGCGGTGCGCGACCTGCCGCTCGACTTCGGCCAGGACTGGTTCCTCGGCCTGGATACCGGCGGCGGCAATTGGGGGCCGCTGTACAGCAAGCTCGACCTTGCCAAGCTGCAGCAATCGCCGTCGCGCTTCGTGCCGTACCGGGAAGGTCTCGCCACCTATGACGGGCCGTTTCAATGGTGCGGCACCTGGCTGCACGAAGTCGGCCAGATGGGCGAGCCGGAGATCATGCGCGACAAGCGCCGGGTGGTGGTTGACCTGCTGACGCCGCATCTGGAAGCTGCGCGAAACCTGCCGCCGCGCTGATCCGGGTCAAAGCATCCGCCACGGCACCATCACAAGCTGTGCCGTCGGGCGGATGCTTGAGCGGATGGCGGGAGGCCGAGCGAGGACGTGATGGGTGAGGCCGACAGCGGCGGCATCGTCACCGCCAGGAATGTCGATCTGTCGAGCTGCGACCGCGAACTGGTGCAATATCCGGAAGCGATCCAGCCGCACGGCGCAATGCTCACGGTCGACGAGCAGTCCGATCGCGTGCTGCATGCCAGCGCCAATTGCGCGGCGTTCATCGGCAAGCCGCCGGAAGCGGTGATCGGCGCCCCGATCGCTGCCGTGCTCGGGCCGGGCTGGCGCGAGCTGATCGGCTCGCTGCACCGGATGCCGCTCGACAGCGGACCGGTCAACATCGCCCGGGAGTCCTTCCTCGGCTCGGACCAGGGCTGGCATCTGTTCGCCCATCGCTGCGGCGGGCTGATCATCCTCGAATTCGAGAAAGCCGAACCGGAAGCCGCCGGCGCAGCTTCGAACCTGTACTCCGAAGTCCGCGCCGACCTCGCGGCGCTGCAAGCCACCGAAGGCGTGCAGCCGTTCTTCGATCTCGCCGTCGAGCGGATTCGCGCCTTCACCGGCTACGACCGGGTGATGGCCTATCGCTTTGCCGAAGACGGCAGCGGCCAAGTGATCGCCGAAGCGAGACGCGAGGATCTCGAACCATATCTCGGGCTGCATTATCCGGCGACCGACATCCCGGCGCCGGCGCGGCGGCTGTTCGCACTGAGCTGGGTGCGGCATCTGCCGGATGTCGGCTACACGCCGGTACCTCTGCTTGCCGCCAACTCACCGCTGGTCACCGGCCCGGTCGACATGAGCTTTGCGAGCCTGCGCAGCGTCTCGGTGATGTACACCGGCTATCTGAAGAACATGGGCGTGCAATCGACACTGGTGATGCCGCTGGTGAAGGAAGGCCGGCTTTGGGGCCTGATCTCGGCGATGCATCATGCAGCGCCCCGCCACATCTCGCACCAAATGCGGATGGCGGCGGAATTTCTCGCCCACACGCTGTCGCTGCTGATGTCGGCCAAGGAGGACGCCGAGCAGTTCGAACGGATCAGCGCCCGCAAGGCAGCCGCGGACGAGCTCACCCGCCTGCTGACCAACGAGGCCGACGTCGGCGCAGCGTTACGCACCTCGGGCTCGCTCGATTTGCTGAATGCGATGATCGATGCCGGCGGCATTGTGGTGCTGTCCGGCGGCGACTTAGCAACCCGAGGCGATACACCAGCCCCCGGGCCGCTGCGCGAACTGACGAACCGGCTGCTCGATCGCGCCACACCGGTGTTCGCCACTGATCGGCTGCCGGGCCTCGATTCCGCCGCGCAAGCCGTCGCCAAACAGGCGAGCGGTGTTTTGGCGGTACGGCCGCTGCCCGATCAGCCAATGCTGATCACCTGGCTGCGGCCCGAGCAGATCGAGGATGTGCAATGGGCCGGCGACCCGCGCAAGCCGGTCGAAATCAGTGATGCCGACGGGATGCAGCGGCTGCGGCCGCGCAACTCCTTCGCGCTGTGGAAGGAGAGCGTGCAGGGCCGCGCGGTGCCGTGGCGTGACGACGAAAAGGACGCCGCCTCACGGCTCGCCACCGCGATCGCCGAGATCGTCGTGGCTCGCAAGGGCCGGATCGAGCGTATCAATCGGGCGCTGGATGCATCGCATTCTGAGCTCAGCCGCTACACCGATGTCGCCTCCGCCGAACTCAAGGAACATCTGCGCGGCATCCACCATCTCACCACCTCGCTGCGCCGACGCCAAGGCGAGGTGCTGGATGAGGAAGGGCGCCAGCAGGTCGCCACCATCCTGAAACTGACGCAGCGGATGGACGCGCTGGTCGATGCGCTGCTCGACCGCAGCCGGGGCGGCAGCGAAGCAGCCTCCGAGACGGTCGACCTCGACGCCGTGCTCGATGACGCCCTGGCGCCGTTCGCGCGCCGGATCGCCGAAGACCGCATCGACGTCCGCCGGCCGACGCGGCTCGGCACGGCGCAAGGCCACCGCGAATGGATCGGCGAAGTCTTCACCAATCTGATCGGCAATGCGATCCGCTACAACGACAAGCCGGAGCGCTGGATCGAAATCGGCGTCGAGGACGGTCCGCCGCCGCGCTACTATGTGCGCGACAACGGCGTCGGGATCGCCGACGCCAACCAGCAATTGATCTTCCAGATGTTTCACCGCGTCGATCAGCCGGAGCAACGGGCCGAGGGCGCCGGCGCCGGCCTCGCGATGACGCGCCGGATCGTGGCGCATCACGGCGGGCGGATCTGGGTGCAATCCCGCCCCGGCGAGGGCTCGACGTTCTACTTCACGCTCGCCCCCGCTGCGGAGCCGGGCGATGCGTAGCATCGTCCGCCTCGGGCTGTCGCGGCTGCGCCCGCCGCTGATCCTGCTGGCGCTGGTGTTTACGTTGTCGACACTCGGCCTGATGCTGATCCCGGGGATCGATGCCGATGGACGCCCGTGGCGGATGACGCTGTTCGAGGCGTTCTACTTTGTCACCTATACGGCGACGACGATCGGCTTCGGCGAGCTGCCGCATCCGTTCACCGACCAGCAGCGCGGCTTCGTCACCATCATCATCTATCTGTCGGTGATCGGCTGGGCATGGCTACTCGGTTCGCTGCTGAGCCTGGTTCAGGAGAAGGCGTTTCAGCAGGCGCTGGTCGACCGCCGGTTTCGCCGCGCGGTCGAGAAGCTCGATCAGCCGTTCTATCTGGTGTGCGGGCTTGGCGACACCGGCATGACCGTGGTGCACGCGCTGCACCAGCTCGGCTGCCGGCTGATCGCGATCGACAAGGACGAACGCTCGGTACAGCAACTCGAGATCGAGGGGCTGAACGGCAAAGCGCCGGCGCTGGTCGCCGATGCCCGTTCGCCCGAAATCCTGACCGCCGCCGGCCTGATGAAGCCCGAATGCAGCGGCGTGCTGACGCTGTGCAACGACGACGAGGTCAACCTCGCGGTCGCGATCGCGGCGTCGATCCTGCGACCGGGCCTGCCGGTGATCGGCCGCGCCGATACCCAAGCAACGGCGGCGTCGATGAGTTCGCTCGGCACGCACCGGGTGATCAATCCATTCCGCGAATTCGCCGAACACCTGACGCTGGCGATGCGGGCCCCGGACGTCTACCGGCTGATCGCCTGGCTGACCAGCGCACCCGGCGCCTATCTGTTTCCGAGCGCGCCGGCGCGGATGCCTGCGGCGCCGGGCCATTGGATCGTCTGCGGCTACGGCCGGTTCGGCCGCGAAGTCGTGGCCGCCGTGCAGCGCGGCGGCTTCACCGCGGCAGTGATCGATCCGGTCGGCTCACGGGTCGACGGTCATCACGCCGTCCACGGCCGCGGCGCCGATGTTGCGGCGCTGCACGAGGCCGGCATCGGCCATGCGTCAGGTGTCGTCGCGGGTACCGACGATGATGCCGAGAATCTGGCGATCGCGCTGGCGGCGCGGCGGCTGAAGCCCGAGATCTTCGTGATCGCCCGGCAGAACCAGCGTAGCAGCCGGATGCTGTTCGCCAAGCTCGGCGCCGACATCACCATGGTGCCGAGCGAGATCATCGCCAATCAGTGTCTGGCCGCGCTGCGCACGCCGCTGCTGGCGGACTTCCTCGAAGCCGCACGTCACCAGGATGCGTTCTGGGCGTTCACCCTGTCGGAGCGGCTGCGCGCCGCGCTCGGCAACGACACGCCGCAGTTCTGGAGCACGGTGCTTGACACCGACCACGCACCGAACCTCGTCGGCAGCGACGGCGCGCTGAAACAGCCGGTGACGGTGGCGGAGCTTTGCGTCGATCCGGAGCACCAGGACGCCGCGCACCCACTACGGCGGCGGGCGATCGTGTTGCGGCTGATCCGAAGCGGCCGCACGATCGAGACGCCCGCAGACGATGTCGTGCTGCAGCCCGGCGACACGCTGCTGTGCGTCGGCTCCGCAGCCGCCGGCGCAACACAGCAGCGGCGGCTCGGAGGCCACTGAGGCGCGTCAGAACGAGACGCGATGCAGCGCAACGCTGTCGTGCAGCGAGAACAGCGGCCCATCATACATGAACGAGCACTGGTGGATCACAATGCGATCCGCTTCGACGCTGACATGGGCGTAGTCCGGCGGCTCGTGCGAGCCGGGGATATGGCCCTCGGCCACCAGATCGAACGCAACCTGATGCGCCAGGCCGCGCTGGATGTGATACGGGATGCCGCGCCACACGCCCGAGATCGGCCGGTGCAGATGCCCCATGAACAGATAGTCCGGCTTGCGGGTGCGGGCGATCACCTCCCACTCCGCATCCGGATTGGCGAGCCGGATCGTATCCATGTAGCGCAAGCCGGTGTCGAACGGCGGGTGATGCTGGAACAGCAGCAGAGGCCGGTCGGCCGGCGCTTCCGCCAGTGCGTGTTCGAGGAACGCCAGCCGCGCCTCGCACAACAGCCCCTCGTGGTTCGGCGCGGCTTCATTCAGCGTGTCGAGCGTGACGATCGTCGCCGCCTCGAACACCTGCATGGTCTGCACGAAGCCGTTGGCATCGCGCGGCACGCCGGGGAAGAATTTGGCGAAGGCGTCCCGCTTGTCGTGATTGCCCATCATCAGGATGGTCGGCGCGCGCAATCCCGCCAGCACCGAAGCCAGATTGTCGTAGGCCGGCTCCTCGCCCCAATGCGCCAGATCGCCGGTGACGATCACGAACGCGATGTCGGGATGCTCGCGGTTGATCCGCGCCACCGCGGCGGTGAGCCGCTCGGCCGGATCGAGCCCGTAGATGCGGCTGCCGCGGGCGACGAAATGCGTATCGGTGAGAACGACGAACTTCATCGCAGCATGGTCTCCCTGTTCCAGGCGTTGTAGTCGGGCGAGCCCTCGACCCGGATCTCGCCGGTGTAGCCGAACTCGACCATGTGAACGGTGACGTAGTCGTCGCCGAAGAACACCACGCCGTAGGACTCCGGCAGGTCGGAGGCGCTCAGCATCCGGTGCTCCGAGAACAGCGGATAGCTGGCATGGTTGGTGCCGCGCAGTGAGCTGACCGGCACGCCGGCGACCGAGCCGGCCAGCGGCAGATGGCAATGGCCGAAGAAGATGTGGCGGATGCGGTCGCGATGCCGGCCGACGATCTGGCGAAACGCGCCATCGTCCAGCAGCCCGATCTGGTCCATCGGGCCGAGATGCGTCGGCATCGGATTGTGATGCATGAACAGCAGGAACGGCCCGGGGTGTTCGGCGAGTTGCCGGGTCAACCACGCCCTGCGCGTCTCGCAATAGCGACCCGCATGGGTGCCGGCTTCGGCGGTGTCGAGCAGCAGGCAACGGCCGGCCGGGGTGTCGACCACGCCCTGCACCAGGCCGTACTCGTCGGCATAGTCCGGAAACACGCTCAGGAAATTCTCGCGGCGATCGTGATTGCCGATACACAGCCGCACCGGAATCGGGAACGCGTCAAGCTGCGCCTTCAGCCAGTCATAGTCGTCGCCGTCGCCCCAATCCGACAGATCGCCGGTGATCACCATCAGCTCGGCATCGTGATGGTCGCGCAGGATATGGGTGAGCGCCCGCTCGAAATTCAGCCGCGGATTGCGGCCACCGATCGTGCCGCCCGGGGTGGTGAGGTGGATGTCGCTGAGGTGAATCAGTTTCATGGCCCGCTCCCGAAAGACAAAGGCGACGGAGCGCACAGGAGCACTCCGTCGCAGGCTGAAGGGCGCGTTTACTTGGCGGCGCCGACGGTCTTCGGCAGCAGGTTCTGGACGTCGCGGGTCATGTCGGCCAGCACCGCATCCGGCTCCTTGGCGCGGGCGCCGGAGACGACCGAGTTGAGATGGTCCTTGATCACGTCGGTGATCTTCAGGCCGTTGTCGCCCGGGAACGCGTACCACTTGGTCAGCAGCGCAAGCTGGCTGACGGCGGTGTAGTTGTTCGGGTTGTTGGCGTAGAAGTCCTTCAGATAGACGTCGTTGGCGACCTTGTTGGGCGGCATGTAGCCGGTGGTCTCGGCCATGATCGCCGCGCCCTTCGGACCGGTCCAGAACTTCACCACTTCCCAGGCAGCGTCGCGCTTGGCCTTATCCTTGGCGGTGATCAGCACGACATTGCCGCCGGCCGGCAGACGGCCGTTCGGCTTGACCACGTCCGGGAACGCGATGGTCTTCAGCGCGAACTTGCCGCCGATCATGTCGGTGGTCTTCTTCAGGTCCGAAGTCGAGGTGATGTGGATGCCGGTCTTGCCGGCCGCAAAGGTGGCGCGCATCGACGGCTGGTCGAGATTCGGCATGCCGCCTTCGGTGACCAGACGGGCGATGGTACGCATCGCGAACTGGCCTTCGGGGCCGTCGAACGCCACCTTGGTTTCGTCGGCGTTGAGCATGGTGCCGCCGCGGGCGAACACCGGCGCCTGCCACAGCCAGTTGCCGGTGATGTCCCAGGCGTAGCTGATGCCGTTGGTGTCGGGGCCGAGTGCCTTGACCTTCTTGGCCAGATCCAACAGGCCGTCCCAGGTGGTCGGCAGATTATTGACGTCGCCGCCGGCCTGCTTCACTAGGTCGAGATTGACATAGACGATCGGCAGCGAGATCGCGAACGGCAGCGCATAGACTTTGCCGCTGGCGGTGCCGATGTCGTACATCGCCTGATGGAAGCCCTGCTTGTCGAAATCCTTCTCGGCCGCGATGTAGCCGTCGAGCGGCGCCGGAATGGTCTTGTCGACCAACACGCGGATGCGGTTCAGGCCCTGGAAGGTGACGTCCGGCAGCTGATTGGTCACCGCCTCGCGCAGCACCTTCTGGGTGGCCTCTTCATACGACTCGTAAGGCGCCCGGAACGTCACCTTGATCTCCGGATGCACCTTGGCGAATTCTTCGGCGATCCGCTTGTGGGTCTCGGTGAACAGCTCCGGATAGGGATATTGCAGCACCACCTCGGTCTGCTGCTGGGCGTGGGCGAATCCGGCAACCAGCGACAGCGCGGCTGCGGCGATCCATCTCTTCATCATGCGAAGTCTCCTGTTCGGGTCGATGCGGGTTATTTCAGTCCGGTCAGCGTGATGCCTTCGATGAAGCGGCGCTGCGCCAGCAGGAACGCGATCACCAGTGGCGTGATGATCACCAGCGCCGCAGCCATCAGCGGGCCGTAAGAGGTGCCCGCTTCGGCATTGCGGAAATGCGCCACCGCGAGCGGCGGCGTGTAATACTGCTGGCTGTTGAGCACGATCAGCGGCCAGAAATAGTCGTTCCAGTGCGCCACCACCGAGAAGATGCCGAACGCCGTGACGGCCGGGATCGCGGTCGGCAGCATCACCCGCCAGACGATCGCGAACTCCGACATCCCGTCCATCCGCGCGGCGTCCAGCAGATCGTCCGGCACGGTCATGAAGAACTGCCGCATCAGAAAGATGCCGAACACCGAGATGGTGAACGGCAGCACCAGCGCCGCGTAGCTGTCGAGCGCACCGAGCTGATGCAGCAGCAGGAACACCGGGATCGCGGTCGCCTGCGGCGGGATCAGGATGCCGAACAGCACCAGCGCGAACAGCGCCTTGCGCCCCATGAAGCGCAGCTTGGCGAGCGCATAGGCGGCCGGCAGTGCGATCAGCACCTGGCAGGTGAAGATCGCAACCGTGACGATCACGCCGTTGAGCAGGAAGCGGCCGAGATCGGCCTTGCCGAACGCGGTGCGGAGGTTGTCCCACAGCGCGAAATGGCGCGGGATCAGATGCAGATCGCTGGAGTAGATTTCGTCCGGCGGCTTCGACGCGGTCGATAGCATCCAGACGAACGGCGCCAGCATCAACACCGCGCCGAACATTAGAGCGGCGTGGCGAAAGCTCGAGCGGATCAGGCTTCGTCGCGCGGCGCTCATGCGTAGTGCACCTGCTTGGCGGCGAGCCGCGACTTCACCAAGGTCAGCAGCAGCACCAGGCCGAGAAACACCACGGTCACCGCGGCGGCATAGCCGGAGCGGAAGAACTCGAAGCCTTCCATGTACATGGTGTGGATCAGCACCTCGGTGGATTTTGACGGTCCGCCCTTGGTGAGGACGTGGACGGTGTCGAACACCTGAAACGACCGGATGCCGGTGATCACCACCACGAACAGCGTCACCGGCCCGAGCATCGGCCACGTCACCAGCCGGAACCGGGACCACGCACTCGCGGCACCATCGATCTCAGCAGCGTCATAGAGATGCTTCGGGATCGACATCAGCCCGGCGAGGAACAGCACCATGTTGAAGCCGACCGCCTGCCAGATCCCGATCGCGCACAGCGCGTACAGCGCGGTGCCGCGATCCTGCAGCCAGGGATGCGGCGCGAGGCCCACCATCTTGATCAGCCCGTTCACCAGACCGAACTGCGGATGCAGCATGAACTCCCACACGATCGCCATCGCGATCAGGGTCGCCATCACCGGCAGGAAGTAGATGGTGCGATAGAAGGCACGGAGATGCGTGCCGCTCTCGATCAGCATCGCCACGCCGAGGCCGAGCGCGACCGAGCCCGGCACCACGATCACCGCATAGGTCAGCGTATTGGTCAGCGAGATCCAGAACACCCGGTCGGCGAACAGCTGCTGATAATTGGCGAGGCCGATCCAGGCGAACGACGGCGCGCCGAGCTGATAATCGGTGAACGACAGCGCGATGACGCCGGCGAGCGGACCGAGCAGCATCAGCAGCATCAGCGTGAACGCCGGCGCGACAAGCCCGTAGGCGACGGCGCCGCGACCGCGACGACGCGGCTTGGCCAAAGCGCGCGCGGTCGCCGGGACATCGAGATCGCGTAGCGCGACCGCGGCATCGGACATGGTGACCTCAGACATGAGCCACCTCCCGGATTATCTCGACCGAAGCTTCAGTGCGGATCGCAATGCGCTTGCCGGCAGCGTCGAACAGCCGGATCGCTTCGGGCGCAAAACCGAACCGCTGGGTGCTGCCGATCGCCGGCAGCCGCAGGGGATCCTCGAGCCGGATCACCACCGGATCGGTCAGCCCGTCGCAGCCGAGATGCACGAACGCTTCGGCCCCCATGTTCTCGACGTGCACGACGACGCCGGACAAATCGCCGCCGCCGAGGCTCAGACGCTCCGGCCGGATCGCAACACGGCAGGGACCGGCGCTCGCCGTGGCGCGAGCAGCCAGCACGCGATCGAGCATCACGATGCGGCCGTCGGTCTGCACCGCACCCGGCAGCACGTTGATCTTCGGGCTGCCGATGAATTCGGCGACGCGGATATCGCGCGGATTGTCGTAGACATCGCTCGGCGTGCCAACCTGAACAAGCTCCCCGCCGATCATCACGGCGATCCGGCCGGACATCGTCATCGCCTCGGCCTGATCATGCGTGACGTAGACAAAAGTCGCTTTCAGCCGGCGATGCAGCTGCGCGATCTCGGCGCGCATATGCACGCGGAGTTTGGCGTCGAGATTGGACAGCGGCTCGTCGAACAGGAAGCCGACCGGCTCGCGCACCAAAGCGCGGCCGACCGCGACGCGCTGGCGCTGGCCGCCGGAGAGCTGCCCGGGCTTTCGTGTCAGCAGCGGCGAGATCTCGAGCTGCGACGCGACGCGCTCGACATCGGCGCGGATACTGCGCTCGACCCGGTAGCGGTTCGGGATCAGCCGGCCCAGCAGCGGCGCCCGCTCCAGCGCCGACAGACGCTTCATCCGCAGCGGCACCGCGATGTTGTCGAACACCGACAGATGCGGGTACAGCGCGTAGGATTGAAACACCATCGCGAGGTTACGCGCGCTCGGCCGGACGTGATCGACCGCAACGCCGCCGATCTTCACTTCGCCGGAGCTCTGCGGCTCCAGCCCGGCGATCACCCGCAGCAGCGTCGACTTGCCGGCGCCGCTCGGGCCGACCAGCGACACGAACTCACCGTCGTGGATCGACAGATCGACGCCCTTGAGGACTTCGGTGTCGCCGAACGATTTGCGGATCGCGCTGAGCTCGATCTTCGCCATCACCTGTCCCCTGGCCTCGTTGCGATGCGGCACAGGGTTAAGGGCAGCGTCTGACAGTCACATAACGGTCAGCAGCTTGGCTTATGACCCTCACCAGGTTTCCTGGTGAGGCGGAGAAGCGAGCGGGATGGCTCTGACGTCGGCGCGGGTGCGTGCCGTCAACGCCGTGTTCGATGCCGGCAGCTTTGCAGCCGCGGCGCGGCGGATCGGCGTGACACAATCGGCGGTGGCGCAATCGGTGCGCGAACTCGAAGGCGAGTTCGGCGTGACGCTGTTCGAGCGCCACGGCGCCAATCTGATTCCGACCTCGCTGTGCCGGCAGCTCTACGGCGCCACCAGCCGGATGCAGGCGGTGGAGACCGACGCGCTGTCGATCCTGTCGCAGCGCGAGGAGCTGGCCGGCGGCGAACTCCGCGTCGGGCTCGGCAACTCGATGCCCGGCATGGCGCTGATCGCAACCTTCAAGCAGATGTACCCCAAGGTGCAGGTCGCGATCGAAATCGGAAGCTGGTCGACGATTGTCGCCGCCGTGGTCGATCAGCGCGTCGATATCGGCGTGCTGCCGGACGTGCCGGCCGACCGGCGCTTCCGCCGCGAGATCTGCCTGGAGCAGCGCGTCGTGGCGCTGTGTCATCCGAGCCATCCGCTGAGGAAGAAACCGCAGATCACGATCGCCGAGCTGATGCGCTATCCGCTGGTGTTCCGCACCCGCGATTCTTCAACACAGCGCGCCGTCGATCGCGCATTCCGCACTGCCGGGCTGCGTCCGGTCCCGTCGATCGTGGTCAACACCCGCGAAGGCATGCTGGAGGCGGTCGCCAACCATCTCGGTGTCGGCTTCATGTGGGAGCACGGCTCCAGCCGGGTCGATCGCATCGCCAAGGTGCCGATCGCCGAACTTGACGCCGAATCGCCGGAGTGCATCTTCGCGCTGTCCGGCAAGAAGGGGCGGCTGGTCGAACTGTTCTTCCTCGCCAACGGCGCGCATTCGCCGCCGCGTGAGTGAGGCGGTCAGCTGCCGGTGGCGGCCGCCACGAAAGTTCGCACGACGTCGCTGGCCGGATGACGCAGGATTTCGGCTGGCGCACCGACTTGTTCGAGGCGGCCTGCCGACAGGATGGCGAGACGATCGCATTGCATCGCCTCTGGGCCGTCATGGGTGACGATCAGCATCGTCAAGCCGCTGCGCGCATGGATGTCCCGTACGATCCGCCACAGCTCGGCGCGCACCAGCGCGTCGAGCGCACTGAACGGCTCGTCGCAGAGGAGCAGATCCGGCTCGATCACCAACGCGCGCGCCAGCGCTACGCGCTGCCGCATGCCGCCGGAGAGCTGGCGCGGATATTTGCCGGCATCGTCGCCCGAGAGGCCTACGTTCGCGAGCATCGCGCGTGCGCGCTCGCGGCGCTCGCCATTCGGCAAGCCGAGCGCGATCAGCGGAAACGCCACGTTGTCGAGCGCGCTGCGCCACGGCAGCAACGCGGGGTCCTGAAACACCATGCCGAGCCGCGTACTGCGGCGATGCACGGCGCCGTCGTCCGGCATCAAGAGCCCCGCGGCGAGCGCCAGCAGCGTACTCTTGCCGCTTCCGGACGGCCCCATCACCGCGGTGATCGAACCTGCCACGACGTCAAAATCGATGCCGCGCAGCACCGGCGCCTGATAGCCGAACCGCACACCGCGGAACTGCAGCAGCGGCCCGCTCATCGGCCACCGCTCCGCTCGTCGTCGCGCCATAGCCATAGCCGGCGCTGCAGCGGCTGCAACACGCCGGCATCGACCACGATCAGCACGCCAACCACGACCACCACCCAGGCCATCGTCTCGGCGGTGTCGACATGAGCGCGCGCGGTGGCCAGACCATCGCCGATCCCGCCGGCGCCGGCGAGCAGCTCGGCCATCACCGCGACCTTCCAGGACATCGCCAGCGTCGTCACCAGCGCGGGGAACAGATGGCTCAGTAACTGCGGCCCATACACTTCGGTCAGCCGCGCCGACAGCGGCACCTGGTACACCCGCGCCATCCGGGCCAGCGTGCCGTCCAGGCTGCGGATGCCCTCGAGCGCCGCGCCGAACAGCATCGGCCCGGTGGCGGCCGCAACCGTCACCACCACCGCCCAGCGGCCGCCGAACCAGAGCAGCGCCATCACCACCCAGGCGATCGCCGGCACCCCGAGCAGGATGATCGCGACCGGCTGCAGCGCGCGCTGCGCCTCTTCGCGCAGGCCGGCAAGCATCCCGGCACACGAGCCGATCAGCACGCCGATGATCCAGCCGAGCCCGGCATTGCCGGCGGTCTCGAGTAGCGCCGGCCCGACCTGCCCGGCCCGGATCATGCGCCACAGCGTCAAGACCGTGTCGCCGAGCCCCGGAAGGACCAGCGGCCCATACGCCCGATGGCCAATCTCCCACAGCGCCAGCAACAGCGCGATGCCGACGAGGCTCCAGGCCCACGAGATCCGCGCGTTACCCCGCATAGAATGCTGCGTCCGGCAGCCGGCCGCCGACGACGCCGGGATCGAGCTCCATGAGATTCTTGAAGTACGCTTCGATGTCGTCACGCGCCTGCCGCGCCGGAACGACGTCGAGGCGGACATGCGGCAATGACGCGGCGATCACTTCGGCCGGCAGCCCGAGCGCCGGCGCAGCAAGCTCGGCGGCCTCGCGCGGATGTGCCGCAATCCAGCTACTCGCTTCAGCGCAAGCGGCCTGCACGGCGGCGGTGATCTCGGGCTGAGAGTTCAGCAGCTCGGTGCTGACCGCGAGCCCGACTTGCGGAATCCGAGGCCCGCGCCCGGTGTGGCGACCATAGAGTTCGGCGATATCCAACACCCGATAAACCGGCTTGCCCTCCTGCTGGCCGCGGAGCAGCGCAGTGGTGGCGGCCGGCTCGTGCAGCACGGCGACGTCGCTGCGGCCGGCGAGAAACAGCGGCACCGCCTCGCCGGGCGAGCCGACATATTCGCAGCGGACGTCGCGGTCCGGATCGAGTCCGGCCCAGCGCAGCACCAGTCGAAACAACAGATCGGGCGCTTCATTCTTGTTCGACAGCAGAATGCTGCGGCCGGCGAGATCGGCGACCGACCTGATGGCCGGATCGCGCGCCATCACGTAGAGCACGCCCCAGGTGACGACGTTCAGCATCGGCGTTCCGGCGCCGCGATTGAAGAAATTGGCCGCCGCGTAGGTCGAGGTCGCGAACAGCCGGAACTGTCCCGACGCAATCCCCGCGCGCATCTGGTCGGTGCTCTTCCAGAGCTGAAAGCGAATCCCGGGCACGGCCTGCTGCAGCCGCTCCGACGCGACGGCGCGAACGAACAGCGCCGACGGCGTCGCCGGAATCCCCCACAACGTCAGCGGCTCCGCGGCGAACGTCCGCGTCCGCGTCAGCCCCAGCGCCGGCAGTGCCGCAAGACCGCGCACCACATCGCGCCGAGTGGGGACCAAGTGCTGTGGCGACGCCATCCTTTGCGCTCCCCAGTCAGTACAGGATCGTGCTCATGGTGAGATCGTCCCAGATCTCCTTGACGGTGTGCTGCAGCTCGCGTTTGCGCGAGGCGTAGTGGGTGTGCAGCAGCCGGTGCGCGATCTCGGAATTCGGCGCCTGCAGCAATTCGCGATACAGCGCCTGCACCTGGGGATTGTTGTGCGACTGCCGGACCTTCGCAGCCCGGTCGACATTGTAGATGGTTTCGCGCCGTTTCAGCGCGAGCGGCAGATACTGCTTCTTCGAGCGCAGCGATCCGCCGCCGTCGACGCAGCCGCCCGGGCAGGCCATCACCTCGATGAAATCGTAGTTCGCCTCGCCGCTCAGCACCGACTCCACCAGCCGTCGCGTGTCGCCGAGGCCGTGAACCATCGCGACCTTGACCTCACCGACCGGGCCGCCGAGATCGACAACGGCCTCGCGCAGGCCTTCAAAACCGCGGAGCTGCGTCAGCTCGATCCGGTCCAGTTCGCGGCCGTTGACCAACGCGTAGATGGTTCGCACCGCCGCTTCCATCACACCGCCGGTGGTGCCGAAGATCGCGCCAGCGCCGGAATAAGCGCTGAGGAACGGGCGGTCGAACTGCGACGACGGCAGGTCCTTCAGGTCGATGCCCTCGCGGCGCAGCAGCCGGGCGAATTCGCGTGTGGTCAGCACCAGGTCGGTCTCGGGCTGCCCGTCGTGAACCATCTGCGGCCGCACCGCCTCGTCCTTCTTGGCGATGCACGGCATGATCGAGATGACCCGGATGCGCTCGGCCGGCACGCCGAGCTGTTCGGGCAGATAGCTCTTGGCGATGGTCGACAGCACCTGCTGCGGCGACTTGGTCGAGGACAGCAGCGGCAGCACGTCCGGATAGTGGATCTCGGCGAAGTTAATCCAGGCCGGACAGCACGACGTGAAGGTGGGCCGCCGCCCCTGTTTCAGCCGCGCCAGCAGCTCGGCGCCCTCCTCCATGATCACCACGTCGGCCGCGAAGTTGGTGTCGAGCACGACGTCGACGCCGAGCTTGCGGCAAGCGGCGATGATCTGGCCTTCGACGTTGGTGCCGGCCGGCAGGCCGAATTCTTCGCCGAACGCCACCCGCACTGCGGGGGCGAACTGCACCACGGTGACGACGTTCGGATCGCAGATGTAGTCGAGCGCGCGGTCGGTCTCGTCGCGCTCGCCGAGCGCACCGGTCGGGCACACCAGCACGCATTGGCCGCAGGAAACGCACACCGAATTCGGGTAGCCGTCGGCGTCGCGCAGCGCCACCATCCGCTCCAGCCCGCTGCCTTCGATCGCCAGCGCGTCGATCTTCTGGTGATAACGGCAGATCGCGACGCAGCGCTGGCAGCGGACGCAGCGCCGCATATCGCGCACCATCGCGGGCGAGCTTTGATCGACCGGGCGCGCCTCGGTCCGCTCGCGATCGAAGAACCGATTCTGCTGCAGCCCGACGAACTGCGCCAGATCCTGCAGCTCGCAGCTGCCGTGGCGGATACAGGTGGCGCAATCCTGCAGATGATCGGCCATCAGCAGTTCGACCTGCAGGCGTTGCATGTCGCGCGCCTTCTTGGAGCGGGTCTGCACCTCCATGCCGTCGCGCACCGGCGTATTGCAGGCGGTGACGATCTGCGGCGTGTCCTTGCCGGCCTGCAGGATCTCGACCAGGCACACCCGGCAGGCGCCGGGGGCGTGATCGATGTCTTCCAGTTCGCACAGCGTCGGGATGTAGACGTCGTAGCGCCGCGCGCAGGACAGGATGGTCTCGTTGGCAAAGCCGGCGCAGGCGACGCCGTTGATGGAGAGCGTGATCGTTGCCTCGGCGGGATCGCGGGCGGACAGGCTGGCCTGATCGGGCATGCACATCGCTTCAAGCCGCTCCTTCCGGGATCGGATGCTTGGTGACGACGGAATAGACGCGATAGCAGCGCATGCAGCGCTGGGTCTCCGCATAGGCGGCGCGGGCGTCGATGGTCTGCTCGACCTCGCCGAACATGTGCTTGCGCAGCTCGGGATCGATTTCGGGATTGTGCACCCGGTAGGCGTTGCGAACCGGCGCCTCGACGATCTCGTTGGCCAGCATATGGTTGTCGGCGATCAGCTTGCGCATCCGCGAGCGTTTGAAGAACCGCACCGAGCCGCGCTGGATCCAGTCATCGATGTTGCGCGCCGCCTTCAGGCCGGCGGCCATCGCATAGACCAGCGTCGACGGACCGGTGACGCAATCGCCGCCGGCGAACACGCCCGGACGCGAGGTGGCCAACACCCGATCGGTCGCGACGCAGCGCCAGCGATCGAACGCGATGCCGTCGCTCTCGATCAGCGGACCGTCCTCGACCTGCTGGCCGATCGCGGCGATCAGCACGTCGCAGTGCATCGCCGTCTCGCTGCCCGGGATCGGCTTCACCGAGCGCCGCCCGCCGGCATCGGGCTCGCTCGCCTGCATCCCGGTCAGCACCACGCCGGAGACCTTGCCGTGCTCGATGACGATCTGGGCCGGCGCGCTGAGGACGTGAAACTCGACGCCTTCGGCGCGAGCGGCTTCGATCTCGGCCGGATCGGCCGGCATGTCGGCAAGCGTCCGGCGATAGACGACGTGGACCTTGTCGGCGCCGAGGCGGATCGCCGATCGCACGCAGTCCATCGCGACATTGCCGCCGCCGACCACCACCACTTCGCCGCTCAGCACCAATGGGGCGATGCCGTCGACGTGGTCGTGAACCTTGAGCAGGAAGTCGATGCCGCTGAAGTACCCGGCGTAGGCATTGTCTTCGCCCGTAACGCCGAGCCGGGCGCCTTGCTGACAGCCGAGCCCCAGGAACACCGCGCGGTAGCCGCGCGCGAACAGATCGTCGATCGAGAAGTCGCGCCCGAGGCGCTGATCGAACAGGAACCGGCCGCCGAGGTCGACAATGATGTCGGTCTCCAGGGCCAGCGTATCCTTGGGCAGCCGGTAGCTCGGGATGCCGATCTGCGCCATGCCGCCGGCCTGGCTGGCCTTGTCGAAGACGTCGACGTGATAGCCGCGCAGCAATAGGTGATAGGCACAGGAGATGCCGGCCGGGCCGGCCCCGACCACCGCCACCCGCATGCCGTCGGCGAGCGGCTTGCGGATCATGTCGCGGGTGAATTTCAGCGCGTGCGGTCCGCTCTGCTGGTCGGCGACGTAGCGCTTCAGCGTCTTGATGCCGACGGCTTCGTCGACGAACTTGCGCCGGCACGCCTGCTCGCAATAGCGCACGCAGACCCGGCCGCAGGTGGCCGCCATCGGGTACTTCTGCAGCAGCACGCCGAGCGAATTCTCCGGCTTGCCGTCGCGGATGTAGTCGATGTAGCGCGGCACGTTGACCTTGGAGGGACAGGCCTCGATACACGGCGCCGTCACATAGGCCATGCCGTGCTGCGCCGGGATCGGCCGGTGCTGTGCCAGCTCCTGTTCGATCCGTTCGCGAAAATCCCGCAGCGCCGCCAACAGCGCGACCGCGCAGGTCTGCCCCAGCCCGCACAGCGAGGTCTGCCGGATCTGCTCGCCCAGCATCACGATGTCGTCGAGCGTCAGCGCGGCGTCCAGCCCGCGGCGCATCTGATCGAGCGCATCGCGGATCAGCACCGTGCCGATCCGGCAGGGTGTGCAGGCACCGCAGGATTGTTCGGCGGCGGCTTTCAGGTAATGGAATAACGCATCGACCAGCGAAACCGTGGGATCGAACACGAAGAACCCGCGGTCGGCGATGAAGGCGCGGATCGCGTTACCATCGTCGAACTCATCGAAGTTCGCCAGCGCGTAGTCCGCCGCCCGCGCCTCGGCCGCGCCGGCTCGTGCGTCGTAGGCAACACCGTCCCAGACTCCGTAAACTACCTGCGTCATCCCGACCCCGCCCCAGGGTACCGCCCGCATCGATCAGCTAATCAAAGCTGATTTGCGCTGAAACCGTGATGACACAGATCAGAAATAACCAGTCCGGCCCGACGGGAAACGGGACAGAGTGTCATATTAGCAAGGTGGGGCCGTCGGGGCGGAGCAAAGAAGAAGCGCTAAGCGCTAAAACAACTCGAAATCGCAATCAGTTGCGGCGGGCGCCGCCTGCTTGGTGGCGATTCCGAACGGTAGCAGGAACTGGCGATGGACGTCGCGCTCGCGCTCCATCGTGTAGCGGACGTAGAGCTCATCGAGCACGGCTTCGTCCTGATGGCTGAAGGAAGCACGGCCCAGATCACCCCCGGCTTCCTCAAGGCATTTTGCTACCGCCGGCAGCGTCGAGGCGCTGGAGGCAAGCGATGTCATCTGTTCGCGGGCGCCGTTCATCACCGCGTCGAACTTGGCACCTTCCTCGATCAGCCGGCCGATCAATCCACCGAGACGATCGTTGCCGGCCTCGACATCGTGCAGGGTTTGCAGAATGGCATTCTCCATGCTGGTCAGCTTGGTCTGATCGCTGCTCACGCGCGACTTGCGAAGGTCGTCACCGACCTTGGCGATCTCGCTCAGCAGAGGCCTCAGCCGGGCCGCCGCCCCGGTCATCTGGTCGGCGGTCAACTTCATTTCATGCGCGATCACCACGAAGGCACGACCTTTGGCGCCAAGATGCCCGGCGCGAAGCCCGGCATTCATGCCGATCAGCGAAATGTCGACCACCGAGTCGGACAAATTGGCGATCGCCTCGCGAAACTTCTCCAGCGTGTTTTCGACTACGCTGAGCGCCTCGTCGATCGAGCGCCCGCCGTCTTCGCACATCGCGATCAGGCTGGAGGCCTGGGCGAGAGTCTGCCGCACCCGCGACAGGAACGAGGCCGAACTGCCCTCCCGGCCACCATGCAGCGACCGGCCCTTTTCGACCAGTGTCGCGACTTCGGTCAGAATCGTCGACAGCGCCCGGACGATGTCGCCGATGCCGGCGTCGAACTCCTGTTGGGTGTCGTGGAGCTGCACCGCTTCGAGATTGACCAGCAGCCGGGGCAGCGGCTGAACCTCGGTCATGTCCGGCACCAGGGTCGGCTCCGGATCGGCGGCGCGCCGCAGGCCTGCGCAAACATGCTCCAGGCGCTGGCGCGTACTATCGCCGGCCTGCAGCGAGATGATCGAGCGGCCGACCACCTCGCTGATGGTGCGCGCGCTGCTGCCGGCCAGCTCGGCGACGCCGACGCTGTCGTTGCGCTGGCGGCCGAGATCGGAAAACGCCGACATCAATTCGCCGCCGGAAGCACCAAGCTGCGGCCGGTAGCGCCGCTCGAATTCGCTTTGCCGGCCCCAGGTGGTTTCCACCGCCGCCGCCAGCAGTTGCTGATCCTTGACGCAGGCCTCGATCGACGACTGCACCGCCTTGCCGAGATCGTACGCCTCGCGGGTGAAGGCGATGAAGCCTTCCCGATCACCCTCGAGCGAGGCCGACTCGATCTTGGCGCTGCGCGCGATCGTGGTGATCATCTCGACGTGCTTGAGCAATTGCTTCAGCAGCGAGCCTGCCTCGGCCACGTTGCGGCGCAGCTGATCGAGCAGCGCGCTTTCCGCCGGCAGCGTGTCGGCGAGGCTCTTCAGGCGGCCCGCGATGTCGCGCAGCGCGCCGGACGCGCCTTCGATCTGCGCCGAAGACAGTTCACGCGCGAGGTCGGTCAGGGCCTCATTGAGCCCTTGGAAGATGCCATGGCCTTCGCCGAGCTGACCGCCGACCTGGGCGAAGGTAGTCTCAATTCGCGACGCAACGAGTTCGATCGACGCAACGGCGTCGGCAATCGGATGTTTCAATCGGGACACAACTTCAATCCGCTGAGGCAGGCTGCTTGGCTTGCTGCCAGGCCATGATCTCGCGCGGGATCTGGTTCAGCGACACCACCTTCTCGACAGCGCCGCAGGCGATCGCTTCCTTCGGCATGCCGAACACCACGCAGCTCTCTTCGTCCTGCGCGCAGGTGTAGGCGCCCAGTTTGCGCATCTCGAGCAAGCCGCGGGCGCCGTCGTCACCCATGCCGGTCATGATGATGCCGAGCGCGTTGGCGCCGGCATATTGGGCGGCCGATCGAAACAGCACGTCCGCCGAGGGACGATGCCGCGACACCGGCGGGCCGTCCTTGATGGCGATCTGATAGCGCAGCCCGCTGCGGACCAGCAGCATGTGCCGCGCGCCGGGGGCGATGTAGGCCCAGCCCGGCAGCACCGGATCGCCGTCCTCTGCTTCCTTGACGTTGATCTGGCAACCGGCGTTGAGCCGCTTGGCGAACGCCGCGGTGAAGCCCTGCGGCATGTGCTGCACGATCAGAATGCCGGGGCAGTTCGGCGGCAGCACTTCGAGCACGTCGTACAGCGCCTCGGTGCCGCCGGTGGAGACGCCGATGCACACGATCCGTTCGGTGGTCGGACGCGACCGCCCGGCGACCGGCGGCGGGATGATCGCATCCGCCGTCAGCTTCTGTTCGATGACTTTGCGAGCCGCGCGGGGGCGGACGCGGGCGCGGGCCGCAGACTTGATCGCTTCGCGCAGGCGGCCGGAGCTCTCCATCAGCGCCTGGCGGGTATCGATCCGCGGCTTGGGCACGATATCGACGGCGCCGGCCTCGAACGCTTCGAACATCAAGTCCGAGCCCTCGGGCGTCAGCGACGAGCAGATCACCACCGGGATCGGATGCTGCGCCATGATCTTGCGGAGGAACGTCATGCCGTCCATCCGCGGCATCTCGATATCGAGCAGGATGACGTCGGGGAGTTCGTTCTGCAGCCGCTTGGCCGCGACGAACGGATCGGACGCGGTCCCGATCACTTCGATTTCAGGGTCTTCGGCCAGGATGGTGCCGAGGACCTGTCGCACCGAGGCGGAGTCGTCGACGATCAGGACTCGGATCTTCTGCTTCGCCATCTGATGCGCTCCAATCATCCCTACAGTTTAAAGACGGTTGGTTGAACCTGCCTTAACTTCGGCAGGGCGCTGTGAATCATCGACTCGGAATGGCCGACCAGAAGGTAGCCGCCCGGTCGCAGATGTGAGCACAGCTGCTCGACGACTTTGCGCTGGGTCGCGCGGTCGAAATAGATCAGCACGTTGCGGCAGAAGATGACGTCGACGTCCCGGTCCACCGGGTAGGACGTGTCCATCAGGTTCATCCGCGTGAAATTGGTCAGCCGGCGCAGCTCGGGCACCACCCGCACTTCATCGCGGCTGCGGTCGCGCGAGCTCAGGAAGTAACGCTCGACGAACTGCGGCGGCACCGGCGCGGTGACCTCGCGATTGTAGATCGCCGCGGTGGCGACGCGCAGCACGGCGGTCGAGATATCCGTGCCGAGGATCCGGAATTGAAACCGCGACCCGGCCCTCACCATGTCGTCCAGCACCATCGCGGTGGTGTAGGCCTCCATGCCGGTCGAACAGGCCGCACTCCAGACTTTCAAATCGTTGGACTTGCGGTTCGGCAGCTTCAAGAGATCCGGCACCGCGACGGTTCTCAGGAAGTCGAAATGCTGCGGCTCGCGGAAGAAGTCGGTCTTGTTGGTGGTGACGACATCGATCAGATGCGTCAGTTCATCCTCCAGCACCGACTTGTCGAACAGGTTATCGACATACTCGCTGACGCCCGAATAGTTCAGCGCCCGAACGCGTTTGTGCAGCCGTCCTTCGAGCATCAGACGTTTGGCATTCGGCATCTTGATGCCGACCTGGTCTTCGATCAGTTCGGCAAGGGACCGGAATTGCCTGTCGGAAAGCTGGCGTTTGGCGTGGACCATCAAGCTACTCGTCAATTCGGTCCAGCGACCGTTCGTCTGGCATTCAACACCGGCTTCGTCGCGGCACGACGGCCTGCCGGCGTTCCTCGAAGGTGAACGCCCGACCCGGGGCGTTCACCGTTGTTTCGTCCGGGATCGCGGGGCCTTGACCCCGCCTCTCCCTTAGCGCTGGAAGTCAGCGTCGCGATCGTCTTCACCGTCACCGAGCGCGAAGGCGAAGCCACCACCGCCCGCGGCCTTGAGCTGACGCTGCGGCTTGGCAGCCGGCTTCTTAGTGCCGCGGTCGACCGAAGCCATATGGGCCGCCTTGGCACGAAGCTGGTTGACAGCCTTGTCGATCGTCCCGCCGTGCGCCTTCGACTTGTCCTGGTCGATGCGGAAGAACGCGATGGTCGACTGCAGCTGCTCGGCCTGCGAAGCGAGTTCTTCCGAGGTCGAAGAGACCTGCTCGGAGGCGCTGGCGTTCTGCTGACCGACCTTGTCCAGCTGCTGGATCGCCTGGTTGATCTGCGACGAACCGACATCCTGTTCGCGGCAGGCCGAGGAGATCTCCTGCACCAGCTCCGAGGTCTTCTTGATGTCCGGCACCAGCTTGGCGAGCATTTCGCCGGCTTCCTGCGCGACCTTCACGGTCTCGCCGGACAGTTCGCCGATTTCGGTCGCCGACGCCTGGCTGCGTTCCGCAAGCTTGCGGACTTCCGAAGCGACCACCGCAAAGCCCTTGCCGTGTTCGCCGGCGCGGGCGGCTTCGACCGCGGCGTTGAGGGCCAGAAGGTCGGTCTGACGAGCGATCTCCTGCACGATGGTGATCTTTTCAGCGATCGTCTGCATCGCGTCGACGGCCCGACCAACGGCGGCGCCGCTGGCTTCGGCATCCTTGGCGGACTGCGCGGCGATCTTCTCGGTCTGGCTGGCGTTCTCGGCGTTCTGCTTGATGTTCGCCGCCATCTCTTCCATCGACGAGGAGGCTTCTTCGGCCGACGATGCCTGCTCGGTGGCGCCCTGCGACAGCTGCTCGGCGCTGGCCGACAGTTCCTGGCTGCCGGCAGAGACGTTCTGAGCCGCGGTGAGCGCTTCCGACACGATCTGGCGGAGCTTTTCGACCATCTGCTCAAGTGCGATGCCCAGGGTGTCCTTCTCCGACAGCCGCTTGGCTTCGATCGTGAGGTTGCCGCGGGCAATCTCGTCGGCGACGCTGGCGGTGGCATTGAGGTTGGCGGTCATCGCGTTCAGCGACTTCACCAGATCGCCGACTTCGTCGTTGCTGGAGACGTCGATCTTCTTGCTGAGATCGCCGATCGCAACGGCGTTGGCGAGCCCCACTGCCTGCGTCAGGCCGCGGCTGATGTTGATGGCGATCCAGAGCGCGGAGGCAACTGCGGCCAGCAGCGAGGCGATCACGATGCTGATCAGAAGCAGCTTGGCGCTGGCAGCGTCGGACGCCGCCTGCTCGCTCATCTCGGCCATCGCCTTCTTGACGTAGTTGACGTAGTCGGTCGCAGCCTGGATCGCGACCGTCGAGGTCGCCCGTCCTTCGGTTCCGGCCAACGCCGCGGCGCGGATGTTGCCGCCTTCCTTGACGATGTCGGAAACGCGACCGGCAATCTTGGCGAAGCGCTCGGACTGGCTGGTGATGGCCGACGAGGACAGCCCGACGGCCGACAGCGCTGCGACGCTCTGCTGCGCGCTCGACCGCAGACGCTCGGTAGCGTCGCCAAGCGCCTTGACGGTGGAATTCAGGTCTTCGAGGTTCGACGCATAGAACGACAGCGCCAGACTCTTCTGGACCGCCTCACCGTCGGCACGGATCGACAGGATCGAAATCAGCGCAGTCGCGCGCTCAGCCGAGACCGGCAGCTTGCGGGCTTCCGCCAGCGTGCTGTCGACCGCCTCGTTCCAGTCCTTGACAACCGGCAAACCTTCGGAGGTCCAGAGCTGGGCGCCGCGGTTGTTGGAGTTGAGCGTACCGAACTTGATGATCTGATCTTCGGTCGCGTTCATCTTGTCGTACGCGACCGAGAACTTCTCGAGCATCCGCTTGCCGGTCTCGGTGGCGATCGCAGCGATCTCGTCGCGGATGCGCAGCGCATCCTTGCGATACTGCTTCACCTCCTCGGCAACCTTCTGCAGCTCCGTGTCGGTCGAGGCGATGATGATGTCTCGCTGGGCACGGGTCTGGTACAGAATGTTGTTCTGCAGTTCGCCGGCCTTGTCGATCCGCTGCGAGCGCGACACCAGGCCTTCCGAGGTCTCAGCCAGTTGCGTCAGCTTGACGTAGGCGATTCCGCCGGTGATGGCGGACAGCAGGATCACGACACCAAAGGCGCCGGCCAGCTTTGCTTTAACAGTTAGTCTCATTTCGAGCTTCCTTAGGGTCGAAGGTTTCGGTCAAACTCACGCAACAACAGATCGCGACCGGGCGGCTCAGGCTGCCAGATCGTTAGAAGGGGCCACGGCAGCGCCGGCCGACATGTCGGTGCCGGCCATCAGGCGCGCCAGATCGAAGATGATGACGAAGCGATCGCCCTTGCGACCGATGCCGGCGATGTAGTCCGACTTCCACTTGCCGCCGACGTCGGGGACTTGCTCCAGCGAGCTCTCCTCGATGTCGGTGACTTCGTAGACGCAGTCGGCGACGAAGCCGACGCCGACGACGCGGCCGGCGACCGGCACGTCGAGAATGATGATGCGGGTCGCCTCGGTCGGCGGCACCGCCGGCAGATCGAGCTTCAGCCGAAGATCGAGGATCGGATAGCCGGTCCCGCGCACGTCGATCATGCCGAGCATGAATTCCGGCGCGTGCGGCAGCCGGGAGATCGGCCGCATATCGAGGATTTCGCGAACGTTGCGGATCGCCATTCCGAACGTTTCTCCGGCGAGTCCGAGCGTCAGATATTGCGCGGTTTCGGCCATGTCTTCCTCACTTCAACGCTGGTTGGCGGCATGTACTGCCGGATGTCTGACCGAGGGCGCTCAATTCAGGATCCGTTCCATGTTCGGCACGACGACGAATTCATCGCGCCACTTGGTGATGAAGCGGATGTATTCCGGCTTCCAATGCATGCCGACACGCGGGGTCTGCTGCACGTCGGTGCGCGAAATCTCGGTGACTTCGTAGACGCGGTCGGCACTGACGCCGACCAGCACCGCCTCGTTGTCGAGGCGGACTTCGAGCACCACGATGCGGCTGTCGGCGGTGTGGGTTTGCACCGGCATGCCGAAGCGGATGCGTAGGTCGGCGAACGGAATGACGTTGCCGCGGACGTTGATCACCCCCGGCACGAACGCCTTTGCGCCGGCGACCTTGGTGGCCGGGATCGGATCGATGATCTCGCGGACGAGGCCGGCGTCGATCGCGAACTTCTCGTCGCCGAGTCCGATCATCACCACCTGCATCGCGTCGGCGTCGCCGTCGGTTGCGCTTTGAACCCGATCGTTACTCATCAGGCGGCCTCGCTGATCTGCTTTTCGGACTGGGCTTGGGCGAGGCCGACGAGTTGCACGACGTCGAGGATCAGCGCTGCCGTTCCGTCACCCAGGATGGTGGCGCCGGAGAACATCGTGACGTCGGAGTGCAGCTTCGACAGTGATTTGATGACGGTCTGGTGGTTGCCGATGATCTGATCGGCCACCAGACCGACGCGGGTCTCGCCGGTCGAAATGATGATCGTCTTCTGGTGCTGATCGGGTTCGCCGTCCGCGTCGAAGATTTCGCGGAGGCGCAGGAACGGCACGAGATTGCCGCGGACGTTGAGGAAGTTGCGGCTGCGCGAGCGCTCGTCCTCGGCAGTGAGTTCGACGCACTCTTCGACCGCGGACAGCGGAATGATGTAGCGGCCGCTTCCGACGCGGATCAGCAGACCTTCGATGATGGCCAGCGTTAGCGGCAAGCGCAGCGTGACGGTGGTGCCGTCACCCGGGACGGTCGACAGGTCGATCGACCCGCGCATGTTCTCGATGGTCCGCTTGACGACGTCCATACCGACGCCGCGCCCCGACAGCGCCGAAACGGTCTGCGCCGTCGAGAAGCCGGGGTGGAATAGGAACTGATGGATTTCCTGGTCGGAGGCGGTAGCGCCCGGCGCGATCAGTCCCTGCTCCTCAGCCTTGGCGCGGATCCGGGCCGTATTCAGACCGCCGCCATTGTCCTTCACGGTCACGAGAACCTGTGCGCCGGCATGCACGGCGGCGAGTTCGATCCGGCCCTGCTCCGGCTTTCCGGCGGCGACCCGCGCGGCCGGCGCTTCGATGCCGTGGTCAATCGCGTTGCGGATCAGATGGACGAGCGGATCAGCCAGGCACTCGATCATCGTCTTGTCGAGTTCGGTGTCCTCGCCCGAGGTGATGAATTCCACCGGCTTGCCGAGATCGCGCGACAGATCGTGCACCAAGCGGCGGAAGCGGCCGAACAGCGAGCCGATCGGCACCATGCGGGCGCCCATCGTGGTGTCGCGCAGGCTCGAGGCGAGGCGTTCGATCTCTTCGGCGATCAGCTTGATCGAGATGTCGTTGCCGGAGGCTGCGAGTTGGGTCAGGCGCGCCTGCGCAATCACCAGCTCGCCAACCCGATCCATCAGCTCGTCGAGCCGTTCGGCCTGAACCCGAACGGTGGCGATGCCGCGATCGTCGGCGCGGCGGGGCTCGCCACTGCGGCGCTCCACGGTCGGCGCGGCTGGGGCGGCGGTTGCGGCCTGCGGCGCGGGCTTCGCGCCCTCGGCGCCCTGCGGCGGCTCCGGCGGCAGAATGGAAACATCCGGCAGCTCGAGCATCGGCACCGGCTGCGCGGCTTCGCCCTCGAACAACGGCTCCAGCGACAGCTGCATCTCGTCCTGGACGAACATGAAGACGTCGTCGATCGCGGCCTTGTCGCAATCCGAATGCAGCGAGACGTCCCACTTCAGATAGCAATCCTCGGGCACCAGCTCGTCGAGGAACGGAATGCCGTCGGTCAGCGGCATCGCGAAGCAGGAGCCGAGCTTGCTGAGGTCGTCGAGCAGGTCGAGCGGATTGGACCCGTTGCGCAGAATCTGGGAGTCGAATTCGAAGCGGAGATGCCAGCCGACCTGGCGGCGCTCCGACACCGGCGTCGGGGCCGGCGCCGAGATGGGCGACGACACCGGTGCTTCGATGGCTTCGGCCGGCGACACGAACCGGCTCAGATCGGCGAGGATCGCGTCGCCGATGATCGCATCGGTCTCATCCGGCGTTTCGATCAGCGCGCGGATGAAATCCTTGGCGGCCAGCGCGACCGAGACCAGATCCTGGGTCGGCTTGATCTCGCCCTTGCGGACGCGCTCGAACGCGGTCTCGAATTCGTGGGTGAAGGTGGCGACCTTGTCGAACCCGAACATCGCGCCCGAGCCCTTGATGGTGTGCAGGGCGCGAAACGCGGAGTCGACCAGTTCGCGGTCGTCGGGATTCTGGCCGAGATCGAGCAGCGCTGCTTCCAGCACCTCGAACAGCTCGGCCGCCTCTTGGCGGAAGACGGCTGCCGGATCGATCGTGGTCATGACCGCACCAGCTTGCTCACCACGGAGAGCAGTTGCTCCGGCTTGAACGGCTTGGTGATCCAGCCGGTGGCGCCGCAGCTCTTGGCTTCCTGCTTGACCGCGTCATTGGATTCGGTGGTGAGGAACACGATCGGCAGGCCGACCAGGTTGGGCTGCTTGCGAAGCGCCTTGATCAGTTCGAGGCCATTCATCACCGGCATGTTGAGGTCGGTGATGACGAGGTCGACCTTGGTGGCCTGCGCCTTCGACAGGCCCTGGGCGCCGTCGCCGGCTTCGACGACGCTGTGGCCGGCCGGCTCGAGCGTCACCTTGATCATCTGGCGGATGCTGGGGGAATCGTCGACGGTGAGGATCGTGGCCATTACGAGCCACCTTTCTTTTGCGGGAAATGCTTGTCGATTATTTCGTCGCCGGTGAAGCCGGCGCGCTGAATGGTGTTGAGAAGCACCTCGGAGAGTTCTGTCAGCACTACCGGTCGGCCCTGAGCCTCTCCGGTCTTGGCGGTCGACAGCAGAAGCTGGATCGAGGTGAGGTCGGCCCTGTTCACTTTTGAACAGTCGATCTCGAGCGGGCCTTGGCGACCGAGCGCTTCCTGGATCGTTTCGTGGATGCTTCGGATGGACGAGATACTACAGTCGGAAGGAAGCCGAAGCGCGGCTCCCGCTTCGGTGGGATCGAACGTCATTGCTATCCCCAGCCGCGAGACGACTCATCGTCTCTGCGATTACTTTGTCGATAGGGGAAAGCCTGACTGCTAATTATTAAGATAGTGTACTGCGCCTCGCTAAACTGCGTCTGCGGAAAACACTTAGTGCCTGCCGCGCGGCTCGTGGTTGCCACTACGGTGAACTACGAGGCAATTCACGCTTTTAGTATTAGATCAAAAGATACGCAGGCGGCAGACGCTTAGTTCGCACTTAATAGATAGGTGTTAGGTTGAATTTGGCGTACGCATTGTGAGTTGCGCAATATGCTTATTCAAGCACTGGTTGTGGACGACAGTCGGTCCGCGTTGGACTACTTGAAGCGAACGATCGAAGCCGACGGCCAGGTTGAGGTGACGGCTTTCACCGACCCGGTGCTGGCCCTGGCAACGGCCCGCAACCTCGACATCGACATCGTCTTTGCCGACTACGAGATGCCGAAGATGGACGGCATCAGTCTGATCCGGCGGCTGCGCTCGCTGCCAAAATTCTCCGACATCCCGATCGTGATGATCACCTCGATCGAAAGCGACGAAGTGCGGTTGCAAGCGCTCGCAGCCGGCGCGACCGACTTCCTGCCGAAGCGACCGAAGAGCCTCGAGACCCAGGTCCGCCTGCGCAACATGATCCGGCTCGGCTCGGCAGTCCGTAAGCTGAACGACCGCGCGGCGCTGTTGGCGAGCGAGGTGGCGCGCGCCACCCACGCGCTGCAGGAGCGCGAGGAAGAGATCATTCTTCGGCTGGCGCTGTCGGTCGAATATCGCGACAACGACACCGGCGATCACACCCTCAGGGTTGCAAAGTACAGCCGGATGATCGCGGAAGGGTTGGGACTGCCGGAAAGGCTGTGCCGCGACATCTATCTGGCTGCACCGCTGCACGACGTCGGCAAGGTCGCGACCCCCGACCATATTCTGCTCAAGCCGGGCAAGCTGACTCCGGACGAGATCGCCGTGATGCAGACCCACACCACGATCGGCGCATCGATTCTGGCCGGCAGCCGGTGCGAACTGATTCAGCTCGCCGCCGACATCGCGGTCGGTCATCACGAGCGCTGGGATGGCAAAGGCTACCCGAACAAACTGAAGGGCGAGGAAATTCCGATCGCGGCGCGGATCGTCGCGGTCGCCGACGTGTTCGACGCGCTGGCAACCGCCCGCCCATATAAAGAGGCGATGCCGCTGCCGGTGGCGCGGCAGCACCTCGAAAACGGCCGCGGCCTCCACTTCGACCCAACCTGCGTCGATGTCTTCCTGGCGCGTTGGGACGACGTCGTGACGATCGCCACCGAGCGGCTGAGACTCCATCCAAAAGACGGCGCGCCACTGCAGCCGTCACTCACCCCCGACGCGCAGGAGCCGACCATCACATTGCCGACGCCGGAAGTGACCTCCACCGTAGCAACCTGATCGTTGTCCGGCGCCGTGACGTCGGACACATCTCTCTTTTTATAGGCAGGGCGTCGCCACAAGAATCACGACCCCGGTCCAGACCGTTGCGGCGATGGCCGCCGCGGCCGATCCGATCGCGGCCCGTCGCAAGAATCTGGACGTCCGAGCGTTCGCGGCCGATCGCAGTCGCACGCAATAGATCAGCAGCCCGGCCAGTGCGGCCAGATGGACGAGCCAGATCGCGAGCAGCGTCAGCCGCAACGGCGGGACGCCGCCGATGGCATCGTTTTGCCAGCCGAACGCACAGCCAAGCGACAGCGCTGCATACAGCAGCGTGAAGGCCGAGGCCCAGATCACGAAGCCGGCGGGGATCAGCAGCAGCGCAAGCCGCGGCTTCATGACGTTGTCCGCATCAGCAGCGGCAAGCCGAACACCGTCAGCACCACCGTGACGGCAATGGCGGCGGTGAAGCCTGCCCAGATCGCACCGAGCCTGAGATCGAGGCTGCGAGCCGGCGATATGAAACCGGCACGGCTCCGCCACAGGCCGAAGCCTGAAAACACCAGCCCGACCGCCGCGTGCAGGCCGGCGTACAGCAGCATCACCAGGGTGACGGCCGCATAGGCGTGCCGCGTCGGATCCGGCGCGGCCGATATAATGACAGCACAGCCGACCAATCCGCCGATCTGCCCGAGGCCGGCGAACACAAGCGCGGCCTCGCGCCGGTTGGCGCGCGCGAGTATCCGCCGTGTCGTCGCCAAATAGCTGGCGACCAGTGCGACCGCGAACCCGGCAATGGTCAACGCCGTCCCCCATGGTGACCAGGGTAATAGCTCCGGCGGCGGCCAGTTGGGGGCGACCACCCACAAGAACAGCAACCCGAACCCGAGGGACGCAAAAGCCGTGGCGTCCGCGGCGAGCGCCAACCAAAGCGCCCACAGCGCGGGTGGCGAGGCCGCTTCGCTGTGTAGCACCGCGGTCTTGCCATTGCCGACCGGGAGCGGCCCGCGGTCGCAACGCCCACCGGACGAGGGCGCCCAAAGCAGCAGCGTCGCAATCACTCCAACCAGCGCACCGACCGCCACCAGATAGAGTTTGAACAGAACTGCCAGGAAGAAGACACCGGTCGCGACCGCGCTGACGAACGGGAGAAAGCTACGGTTCGGCAGGCGGACAATCTGCTCGATGCGGCCCGAGATCGCGTCGACCCCGAGCGTCTCCAGCGCCTGGTCACGCACGAAGCCGAGATAACCGGCACCAGCCGCCAGCCTGGCGCCAAGATCGGGCTGCTCAGCAAACGGGAGGCGCGACGCCACCAGCGGAAGAGACGCAAAATTGTAGCTCGGCGGCGGCGTCGCGGTCGCCCATTCCAGTGTACCCGCGCCCCAAGGGTTACGATTGCAGCGTTTGCCGTGCCGCCAATGCATCAGCACGTCGACCGTGAACAGCGCAAAGCCGATCGCCATGATGAAGCCGCCGATCGACGACAGCAGGTTCGGCCACTCCCATCCGGTCTCCGCGCCATAGCTGGCGATCCGGCGCGGCATGCCGAGCAGGCCGGTCCAGTGCATCACCAGGAAGGTCAGGTTGAAGCCGATCAGGATCAGCCAGAACGCAGGTGCGCCGAGGCTATGGCGCGGCACACGCCCGGTAAGGTGTGGCAGCCAATAATAGGTCGCCGCCAGGATCGGAAACACGAAACCGCCGACCAGCACGTAGTGCAGATGCGCGACCACGAAATGGGTGTCGTGCGCCTGCCAGTTGAACGGCACGATCGCCAGCATCACGCCGGTGAGGCCGCCGATCACGAATACCGAGAAGAAGCCGAGCAGATACAGCATCGGCAGTTTGAGCTGCGGCCGCCCGGCTGCCAGCGTGCCGAGCCAGGCGAAGATCTGCACCGCGGTCGGTACCGCCACCGCGGTGCTGGCCGAGGAGAAGAACGCCAGCGCCAGATGCGGAATCCCGACCGTGAACATGTGGTGGACCCACAGCCCGAAGCTGAGGAACGCCAGCGCCACCACGCTGACCACGATCCAGCCGTAACCGATGATTTCCCGTCGGGCGAAGGTCGGCAGCATGGTCGACACCATGCCGGCGGCCGGCAGGAAGATAATGTAGACCTCGGGATGGCCGAACAGCCAGAACAGGTGCTGCCAGAGCAGCGCATCGCCGCCGCGGGTCGGATCGAAAAACGGCAGACCGAATGCGCGCTCCAGCTCCAGCAGAACGGAGCCCAGGATCAGCGGCGGAAACCCGACCAGCATCATGAAGGCGGTGACCAGCAGATACCAGGCAAGCAGCGGCATCTTGTCGATCGACATGCCGGGCGCGCGCAGCTTCAGTATCGTGGCGATGATCTCGATCGCCGCCGAGATTGCCGAGATCTCCACGAAGGTGACACCGATCAGCCAGATATCGGCGTTGATGCCCGGGCTGTAGGTCTTCGACGTCAGCGGCGTGTACATGAACCAGCCGCCATCCGGCGCCAGCCCGATCGCGAGTGCGATCACCAGGATCGAGCCGCCGAACAGGTAGCACCAATAGCCGTAGGCGCCGAGCCGGGGGAACGCCATGTCGCGGGCACCAAGCAGCTTCGGCAGCAGGTAGATCGCAAACCCTTCGAACATCGGGATCGCGAATAGAAACATCATCACCGTGCCGTGCATGGTGAAGATCTGGTTGTAGACCTCCGGCCCGAGAAACGCGCTGCGCGGCGTCGCCAGCTGCGCCCGGATCAGCATCGCCAGCACGCCGCCGATGCCGAAGAACACGAAGGCCGTCAGGATGAAGCGCCGGCCGACGATGTTGTGGTTCACCGCCGACAGGCGGGCCCAGCCGGGTGGCGTGCCCCACACCGCTTCGAGCTGCTTGTGCAGCCGGATCGCAGCGATCGGAGGCCGGGGCCGATGATCGATGCCGTCCATCATCGGCGATCCCGCGGCAGTTCGGCCAGGCGGCCTTCGTAACTGTCGTCGGCATGCGCTGTGACGCGGAAATCCATGGCGGTGTGGCCGCCGCCGCAGAACTCGGCGCAGACGCCGTGATAGCTGCCGGGCCGATCGGCGCTGAGCCGGATGACATTGATGTGGCCGGGGATCGCGACGATCTTGCCGCCGAGCCGCGGGATCCAGAAACCGTGGATCACGTCCGGACTGGTGACGTGCAGGTCGACCGGACGCCCGACCGGGAGATGCAGTTCGTTCACGGACACGCGCGTTCCGCCGGCTGTCGCCGGATAGCGGAAGGTCCACTGCCACTGCCGCGCTTCGACCTCGATCCGCGTCACCTCGGCGGCACGCGGATGTGCCAGCAGCCGTTCGCCGGTCAGCAATCCGAAGCCGAGCAGCGGCATCAACACCATGACCGGCAGCACCAAGCCGCCACCCGCGAGCCACAGCTTCGGCCTGTCCGGCGCAGCGCTGCGCCGAACGAACGCCCACAGCAGCAACACCATCACCAAACCGAACAGCACCACCGCGCCGGCGAGCATCAGCCACCACAACTGTGCGATCGCCGCCGCCGAGGGACCGGCGGGGTCCAGTGTCGACAGCGGACCGCCGCATCCGGCCAGCAGCATCGTCGCAGCGGCAACGATGCAACCGGCGCGTCCTCGCCGCATTACCGAACGAAGAGGTGAGCGATGCCCAAATCCGTTGTCGAGGAGATCAGCGAATACGACACCAGCTCGGTGGTGGCGTTCGCCGGCCATCCGGTCCACGCGATGCTGGTGGCATTTCCGATCGCGCTGGTGATCTCCACCTTGGGCTGCGACGTCTTCTATTGGTGGAGCGCCGATCCGTTCTGGGCCCGAGCCGGACTGTGGGCGAGCGGCTTCGCTTTCTGGCTCGGCGTCGCGGCCAGCATCGCCGGCACCGCCGAGTTGTTGCTGGTCAAGGGCATCCGCCAGCGGACCACGAGCTGGACGCATGCAGTCGCAGGCATCACGCTGGTGTCGATCGCCGGGGCGAATTGGGGATGGCGGTTGGTGAACGAGGACCCGGTGCTGCCGGTCGGGTTGATGATCTCGGCGCTCGGCACCGTGTTCGTCGGTCTTGCCGGATGGCACGGCGGCAAATTGGTTTTCGATCACGGCGTCGGCCTGATGGTCTCGACCAACGACTGAAGTCCGCCGGGCTGCGTCAGCCAGGTTGGCAGGCCGTTCGGCGACAACTCGGGCTTGGCGAGGACCAGCGTCAGGATGCCGGTGATCGTAGCCAGCGTCGCGGTCGTCATGATCCAGCGCCGCCAGGCCGCGTAGTGCCCATGTGCGCCGAAGAGATTGAGGATCAGGTAGCCGCTGCGAATGTGGATCACCACCAGCAGCCCGACCACGACGAGCTTCAGCATCATCCAAGCCGTGAACGCCTCGCGGAGGAACAGTAGCCACGTGCCCGCCACCACGGCGACGAACGCCGCCGGCGACGTGATCTTGATGAACAGCGTTCGGGTCAGCCGGTGCAGTTCGGCCGCCGCGATGTCCGAAAGACGGCTGCGGTGCACGAACAGACCGGGGAGCGCCAGCAGCCCGGCACACCACACTATCAGCGCCAGGACATGAACGACTTTCAGCCACGCGATCATCGGGCCGGTTCATGGGCGATCATCGGGCGGTCGAGCCGACGCGCCAGTAGAACCAGCGCGACCGCAAGATAGGGCAGCGACGCCGGCACCCACATGATCAGACCGGCGAGCTGCTGATCCTGCAGCGCCGACAGCCCCCATGCCGTGGTGACGCCGAGATGCGCGTCGTACAACGGCGTCCGCGCGAACGTGATGACGGCGCCCAGCATCCCCATCTGCACGACCGATCCCAACAGCAGCCCGAGTGTTCGTCCGATCGGCGTGACTGGCGACAGAATCACCAGCCACAGCGCCACGGCGCTGCCGAGCAGGCTCAGCTCCATCACCCAGAACACCACGGGATCAGCCAACGCGGCCGCGTAAGGCGCCGGTGCATGCCACAGCCACAGCAACACCGTGTGGAGGATGAAGACAGCAGCCGAAGCCCGCGCCAGCAGGTGCGCCAGCTTGCTTCGCCTCCACGGCAGCGCCAGCAGCGGGGCAGCCACGGCGACCAGGACAACGTGATGAGTGACGCGCGCCGAGAACAGCGCCGATGTCAACGCGCATAGTGGCGAGACAAAAAGCACGGCCAGGAGCGCCCATCCAAGCAGGGGCGCCACGTACGCCTTGCGACTCGGAGCCTGCGACGATCGAGCCACCGTCCCAAGATGAGCCGAGCTTCCGACCACCAGGGCAGCGATCAGCACCGGATCAAGATTCCATCGGGCGATCAGCTCCGCAGGCAGCGGCGCCGATCCGCAATACGGCTCGATCATCGCGTCTTCCCCAGGATCGCGAGCACTGTCTTGCGAGCGGCGCTGACAGAATCGGCCAGCGCGATCGATGGCGGGCGCCGCTCAGCGGATTCGCTGGAGGCAACGTGCATGTGCGAGCAGGGATGCTAGCGGAAGCCGGCGGCAAATCGCCACGCGCTGGGCCTGCCGTCACGACGTCCGGCCCAGCCGGGAACGTGACGGCCGCCGTGCTCCGATAAAGGGAAAGCGGCGCTCCTCGCGCGTGGTGTGCAGGCGCCAACGATCGAGCGAACCAGTTTGAGCCGCCAATGAAGTCACAACGGCAGTAGAACTGGCCGAGCGCGTTCGTCGCGCGATCCGGCGATCACTCGCTCACGCTCGGCGAGCGAGAACTTTGCAGACGGCGATCTTAGGAGCTCAGAACAACCGCCTCGCTGACGCATCAACGAGGCGGGCCAAGTGGGAGCGTCAGGCCGCGAGGTCGGCCCGCAGCTGCGGCAACAATTTGGATTCCTCGACGAAATCCAGCGCGCCATTGATCTCGACCGCACACATCCGGGCGGCATCCCGATTCACGAAGATCGCGCGGACGACGCCGCGCCGTCCGTTGTCCTTGCAGACTTCGTCGCCAAGCTTGAATTGGTTCATTCACACACTCTCCGAAAAGAGCCGGTGTTACGCATCCAGCCCGATCTCCTTCCTGGCGCGGAAAAGGTTAACGACTCGTTAACCTTAAAGACAGGAGCGTGAGGCCAGGCCCGCGTCTGACTCCGGGGGCTGCGCGACGGACACGGCTATTCGGCCGCTGGCACGGGGCCGCCGGGCGTCGACGTTAGGCCCGCGCCTTATTGGACTGCGATGATGACGTGATCGGCTTCGAAGGTCACCGCGGCCTCGGCGTTCTCCGCGATTCCGAGATCTTCGGCATCTTGGCGCGGGACCACCGCAACGATGGTCTTGCCGCCTCCGATGTCGAGATTCACTTCCGAATGCACCTCGGCGTCGACCCTGCGCTTGACCACACCGCGAAACACGTTGCGGCGCAGCTTCGACGCCTCGTCGGGCGTGACAAGGCGCACGAACGGCGCCTTGATCAAAGCAAGCGCTTTGCGCCCAGGCGCAAGATCGAGCTGTTCGGCAGCGGCGTTGGTGATCGTCGCGTGGATGGTAAGGTCGTCCGACACTTTGAGTTCGACCTCGACGTCGACCGGCCAACGTCGGATGTTGACGACCTCAACGATGAACTTGTTGCGCGCAGAGACCTTGAAGCCGCTCGCCCACAGCAGCGCGTCGCCGATTTCCTCTAGCCCTTCTTCCGCGATCAGCGTCGAGATCTTCGTCAGATGCTCCTCGAGTCGGTGAAACACGGTGATCAACCGACGCCCTTCCGGGGTAATGTCCGCGGCACCACCGACGCGGCCGCTGGTCCGAGTCAGGAACGCCGGCGTCGGCAGCAGATTGTTGATGGCGTCGACGGCTTCCCAGGCGGTCTTGTAACTCAGACCCATCGCCTTCGCGGCCTTGCTGATGCTGCCGTGTTCGGCGACGGCCTCGAGCAGGTGAATCCGGTCCCGACCCGCCAGAAGGCGTCCACCGCTGCGCAACACCAGATATGCGTCGATCTTATGGTCTGCCATCGCTCGTGCCGCGGGTCGCTTGCCAGCGGCTAACCTAGGCGATCTGGTGCGGACGCGAAAGCGAACGCCGGCAGAGGCGCTCGTGCGGGCAGCGCTCGCACCGTGGCTTCGCGATCAGGTGTCCGCGGATTGGCGCTCGGCCGCAAGCGCGGTGAACCAGGCGACGACGGCGTCGGCATCGGCCGGTAGCATCGTCCAGCCTTCGGCGGCGAACGCGATCCAGCCCGGCAGCATCGCCCGCTCCACGGCGACCAGCGCCGGAACGTCCTGCACGAGCGCCAGCCCGATCTCTTCGCGAATGCCGCGTCCGGCGATCTCTTCCTTGGCAAATCGGCCGAAGAACACGAGATCGGGCCGGCCGGCAATCGCTTCGGCCAGTCGCATCCGCGCGATCGCGAGGCCATCGGCGTTCAGAATGCACGAGGTCGAGCCCGGTCCGAGATCCAGCGACAACGCGATCGAATCGCCGCGAACGATATCATCGAGCCAAAATGAGGCACGGCCGTTGGAATGGCGCGGTCCAAGCCGCGGCACGAGCCCGGCGATACGAACTTTCGGAAGCCTGACAAGGCGGTCGCGTGCGGCGGCCAGGATCTCCTCCAGTGCGTCCCCGGGCTCGTAGACCATGACGGCGAGAGGAAGCGGGGCCATCGGGCGGATCTCCTGGAGCTGAGTTAGCGGGCCGGCGTCGCCGGCAGGTCGCAGCGTGTGACGACACGCCGTCCCATCGGGGTGGTCTCGATCGCGAGGTCGAGACCGTAAAGCGCGCGCAACCGTTCGGCAGTGAGGATCCGGTCGACCGGCCCGACTGCGACCGGATGGTCGCACCCCAGGATCACGACGTGATCGGCGATCGCAAACGCGTGCTCGGGTTCGTGGGTCGACACCAGCAGCGACAGGCCGCGCGCCGACAGCGCGCGGATCTGGTCGAGCAGGCCGAAGCGGTTGCCGAGATCCAGACTGGCGGTGGGCTCGTCCATGATGATCAGTTCGGTATCCTGCGTCAGGGCGCGAGCGATCAGCATCAATTGCCGCTGACCGCCGGAGATGCGGTCGGCGGATCGGTCGGCGATGTCAGCGATACCAAGCGCCTCCAGCGCTCGCCAGGCCGCCGCATAATCGTCGCGGCCGGGCGAAGCGAACAGACCGAGCCGCGCGGTTCGGCCCATCACCACGATATCGAGCACGGTATGGGTCGGATCGCCCTGGTAAGCTTGCGGAACATGCGCGATGCGGCGCGCGATCTGCTCCGGGCGGAGCGTCGAGATATCGTGACCGCCGATGACGATCCGGCCGCGCAGCGGTGGCAGAATCCCCAGCACGGTCTTGAACAGCGTGGTCTTGCCGACACCGTTCGGCCCCATCAGGCAAGTGATGCTGCTGCCCGACAGAGCAAGGTCGATTCCTTCGGCGAGCGGCTGGCCGTCATAACCGATCGCGACGCCGTCGAGCACGAGGCGTTTGCTCACTCGCGCCTCCACAGCGAACGAGATCCCCGCCGCGTCATCAGCCAGACGAACAGACCGCCGCCCACCAGGGCGGTCAGCACGCCGATCGGAATCTCGATCGTTGCGGCGGTGCGGGCGATGGTGTCGACCACGACCATGAAGGCCGCGCCGATCAGAATCGACACCGGCAGCAGCCGGTCGAAGCGCGGCCCGACCAGGAGCCGGGCGAGATGCGGCACCATCAGGCCAACCCAGCCGATGATGCCAGAGATCGCGACCACGCTCGCGGTGATCAACGTCGCCGCGACGATGACGATCTGCCGGGTGCGGCGGACATCGACGCCGAGCGCACGTGCGTCGTCGTCGCCGCAGGACAGCACGCTGATGCGCCAGCGCAGCAGGAACAGCGGGATCATGCCGACCGCGACCGTCGGCGCGACGACTGCGATGTCGTCGGGCCGAATGCTGGCCAGGCTGCCGAGCAGCCAATAGGTGATCATCGGCAGTTGCGCGTAAGGGTCGGCGACGATCTTCACCAGCGAAATCGCCGCTGCCGCGAGCGCGCCGACGACGATACCGGACAGCACCAGCATCAGGATATCGCCGCGCTGGCGCAGCGACCACGCCAGCGTCACGACCAGGATCACCATCAGCGATCCGGTCACGAAGCCGAGCGCTTCGATCATCACCACCGGCAGCCCGAACAGAATGCCGATGACGGCGCCGAAGCCCGCGCCCTGCGAAACGCCGAGGATGTCCGGAGACACCAGCGGATTGCGGAACAGGCTTTGATACGCGGCACCGGCGGCCGACAGCGCCGCGCCGACGCAGATCGCCGCGGCGATGCGCGGCAGCCGCACCTGAAACAGCACCGCCGCGATCTGCCCGTCGACGTGGCCGCCAGCGATCCACGCCACGATCGCCGCAACAACGTCGCCCGGCGCAATGCGATATGGTCCGATCCCGGCGGCGATCACCGCGACGACCAGCAACAGGATGGCAAGGCCGGCGACGACCGGCGTGACGCGCAGGATCGGCACCTCAGCGACGAAGCCCTTCGAGGAGCCTGTCGAGATCGGCGTCCTGCACATCGACCTGATAGAACAGACGATAGAAGTCGCGCAGTTCGGTCTTCAGATCGGACGTTGCCTGCGCCGGATAGAGCGCATGCAGCAGCAGCGGCAGACCGATCAGCCGGTTGAGCGAAGGCGGCAGGTCGATCGTGCCGAACGGCTGGTTCGGCAACAGAAACACACGCTTGTTCCGAACCGCCGGGACCGGCTGCCACTCGGGACGGCTCATGATCAGATCCCGCACGGCGGGATCGATGGTGATGATCGTATCCGGTGCCCAGCCGATCACATGCTCAGGCGACACGCGCGCGAGCCCGCCAGCCTCGCGGATGCCTTCGACGACATTGACGGCGCCGACCCGCTCGATGATCTCGGTATTGATCGAGCCACGAGATCCCGTCTCGAAGCCGTCATTGCCGCGCGCGAGATAAATGCGCGGACGCGACGCTTCGGGCACGGTCGCAACCACACGGTCGACTTCGGCGAAGATCGCCTCGCTGGCTTTGGCCAATTCCTCACCGCGCGCGCTCACCCCGAGGATCTGCGCGAGCAGCCGGATCGCAGCGGGCGTGTTTTCGAAGCGACCGTCGATCAGGACGTAGGGAATCCCGGTCTGCGCCTGAATGCGGTCGGCAATCGAGCGATAGGTCTCGTTGACCGACCCGAGATCGATGATGAGATCCGGCTTCGCTGCCATCAATCGCTCGGCGCTGATGGTATCGCCTCGCCCGGTCAGCCGTCCGAGTTCGGGAAGATCGCGGACCATCGGCTGCAGGAACGGCTTGTCGATGTCGCGTGGCGCGCGGCCCCAGCCGATCATCTTTTCCGGTGCGACCACATAGAGAAAGATCCCGGCTGGCGGACCCGCCGCGAACACTCGGGTAATGGTGTCGGGAACCTCGACGCGGCGGCCCACGGAGTCCGTCACGGTGCGCGCGTGGACAACCGGCGCGCACACGGCGAAGATCAGCAGCGTCAGCGCAAGCAGGACGACCAGACGCCGGGCAGGCCCGATCATCGCCGCGGCTCGCCGACCTGGAAGTCGCCCGGCTTCGGCGGCGCCAGCGGCATAAATTCGGCGCGGTCTGGCTTCAGATCGACCAGCGGCGTGCCGTCCAAGCAATCGAGCCCCCGAACGAACAGGTTGGCGCCGTCGCGGCGGTCGACACGGGCGATCGAGGTGCCGATCGGATTCGGTCGCAGCGGCGAACGGATCGAAAACGTGCCGCGCGCGTCGCCGTCATTGCGCGGGCACTGCAGCAGTAGATCGCGCCGCGACCGATGCAGCCAATAGAACACTTCGAGCAATGTGCCGTCGTCGATGCCGGCGAGAGCCGGCAGCCAGGTCTCGAACACTTCGATTCGGCAAACCGGACCATCGGCGCGGCCGTGGCGCGGGCACTCCTCCAGCCTGTTCCACGGCGTGTGGATGCGGCCGATGAAGACCACGCCGGCGTCGGGGCTTCCAGACCAGTCTGAGGCGAGTTCACCAGCTCGAATGTCGTCGGTCACGCCCATGTCTCGGCTCACATGCCCTTTGCTGCCCATCGAAAAGTCTCGACGCAGGTAAGGGCATAGTGAGATGTATGTAAATAAAAGAAACAAGTTCGACCTTCGACTACGGGGCGGCCGAAGTTCGCACGCCCAGCCTTCGCTAGCGATGCGAGCTCGCGATCAAGGATCGCTTCCTACAGAGTTGCACAGATGCAACGCCTGGTACTGAAAATACCCACTTCTGATTGACGTAGCATATTCAGATACCGAATTGCTCAACGCCGAGGCACTTACGCTCGAAGTGACCGATTTTGCCCATTGCGGTCCGTAAAGCGGACAGCGCAAATATTATATGTAATTGGATTATACGATTGTGACGTCGTGATGGCTTTCCCAGAATTTCTGCCGGCCAAGGGAGCGACCTGTCGCTCGGCGTGCGGGGACCCGGCGACGCTCCAGATCGGTATCTCCGCCCGGACAACCCAGCACGACGACGCGCTTACCGCAGGACCGTCGCGTCTCGGTCGCGTGACGCTCGATCGGATCGGCGGGAGCACCGACCTCACGACACCATTATCGCCGGCGGCCGACCGAGGCCCGCGGCGCTTCTCGTTTTCCGACGCAAAGGGGCGTCGTTCACAGGGGGCAAAAATGAAACGAGTGAGCCAGTTGAGCATCCTGCTCGCGAGCGCAGCGACGATGACTTCAGTCGACGCTGCACGAGCGGGCAACGAAGGCGTCTATGAATTGGGGACGATTCATGTGACCGCGGCAGGCGCCAACTCATCGGAGTTCAACAACTTCGGCGGCAGCACGATCTCCAACCAGCAGACCGAGCGCTTCGATAAGCACACGCTCGACAGGGCGATCGACCTCGTGCCGGGCGTAGCCGCCGGGACCACCGGCAGCCAGCGCAACGAGACCAACATCTATGTTCACGGTTTCGACCGGCTGCAAGTGCCGCTGTCGATCGACGGCGTGCGCATCTATCTTCCCGCCGACAACCGGATCGACTTCTCCCGCTTCCTCACCGACGACATCTCCGAGATTCAGATCGCCAAGGGTTACGTCTCCGTGCTCGACGGTCCAGGGGGGCTCGGCGGCGCCATCAACCTGGTGACGAAAAAGCCGGTACGGCCGATCGAAGGCGAGTGGCGCTCGCAGGCCGAGTTCGGCAACGGCGGCCGATTCGACGGATTCCGCAATTACGGGCGGGTCGGCGGCAAGCAGAACGACTATTACTTCCAAGCAAGCGCGAGCTGGCAGAAGATCGACGGTTGGGAGCTGCCGTCGAGCTTTACGCCGACCTCGATCGAGAACGGCGGACGCCGCGACTTCTCGTCGTCGAACGATTGGAGCGTCAACCTGAAAGCCGGATGGACGCCGAATCCGGAGGACGAGTACTCGATCAACTTCATCCGCCAGAACGGCCAGAAGGGTGCGCCCTACAATGTCGAGCCGACGGCGTCGCAGAAATACTGGTCGTGGCCGTATTGGAACGTGCAGATCCTGTCGGCGGCGACCAAAACCGCGATCGGCGATGACGCCTACGTCAAGACGCGAACCTTCTGGGAAACGTTCGACAACGCGATAGACATGTGGGACGACGCAGCGCAGACGCTGCGCTATTCGAGCAGCGCGTCGCGCTCGATCTATCAGGATTGGGCAATCGGCAATTCGATCGAGGTCGGCAAGGATTTCGGCCGGTTCGATACGCTGAAATTCGCCACTCACGTGCGGCGCGACAACCACTCCGAGTGGAACGAGCTTTACACCGACCGCTACGGCCTGAACGGCACGACAACGCCGAAGAGCAAGACCTGCGCCACCACCAAGACGGCCAACATCAATTGCTTCGATGAACCGGCCCAGACCTCGACCGAAGACACCTATTCGGTCGCGACCGAGAACACCGTGCATTTCGGTCCAGAAATCGACTGGGTGCAGGGCGTCAGCTACGACTGGCGCCACCTCGGCAAGGCCGAGGAATACGTGCTGGGACAGGTCAACAAGTCGGTCTATTATGAACCGTACTGGATCAACTACAGGCTGACCGATTCTTCGGCTCTGAACTGGCAAACCGCGGCGGTCTGGCGCTATTCAGAAACCGCCAAGCTGTTTGCGAACATCTCTGACCGCACTCGCTTCCCGACGTTGTTCGAGCGGTTCAGCTCACGGTTCGGCACCGGCGCCTCCAATCCCGATCTGGCGCCGGAGCGTGCCATCAATTACCAGATCGGCTGGACCAACGCGTTCGCCCCGAAAAGCCAGGTCTCGATCCTCGGCTACTACGCCACGGTCGAGAACATGATGCAGTCGGTCGCGACCGGCAAAAGCTACACCGACCCGATCACCGGCAAGGTCTCCGCGATCACGCAATATCAGAATGTCGGCGACGGCTACCGCTACGGCGTCGATTTCGCGATCGACTATGCTTTCTCTCCGACGCTGATCGCGGGCGGCAACATCTCCTACATCCACAATGTGCTCACCAATCCGATCGACCCGACGATCGAGCAGACCGGCATTCCGACCGTGAAGGGCATGGTCTACGCGACCTACAGTCCGATCGAGGGGCTGACGCTGACGCCGAACGTGACCTACGCAGACGAACGATGGTCGCAGAAGACGGAGGTGATCAACAACAAGACGGTCTCCAGCTACGTGAAGACCGGCGCCTATGTGCTGGCCAACTTCGCCACGGAATACAAGGTGCGTGAGAATTTCACCGTGTCTGGCGGCGTGAAGAACATCTTCGACAGAAACTACCAGCTTGCTTGGGGCTATCCGGAGCCCGGCCGCACGTTTTACGTCGGCTTCAAGGGCACCTTCTGACCGAATGGCGGATGCAAGCAGGCCCCGTCGATACGGGGCCTGCGACGGAGAATTCGATGCACGACATCTCGCTCACCCCCGCCGCCGTGTTCGCCCAGGCCGGGCCGGTCGTCAAAACCGTGCTGGTCCTGTTGCTCGCGGCATCGATCCTGAGCTGGGTCTGGATCGCGGAAGCGGTGGTGGCGTTCATGCGGCTGTCGGCCGCGCTCCGCCGCAGCCGCGACGGCGACGAAGCAACGATCCTCGCCACGGTCTCCGCCGCGGGCGCAGCAGCGCGCGATGCATCGCCGCGAGGCACCAGCGAAGCCGATCGTCGGGCCAAAGTCGTCGATGCCATGACGCGGGCCGCGCGCGACCTGATCCTTAAGGCCGAAGCGGGGCTGCCCAATCTGGCCATCGTGTCCTCGGTGGCGCCTTTCGTCGGCCTGTTTGGGACGGTGTGGGGAATCATGACCAGCTTTGCCGGCATCGCCGAAGCGCGCGACACCAGCCTTGCCGTGGTCGCACCCGGCATCGCCGAGGCGCTTGCGGCCACCGCCTGGGGGCTCGCGGCCGCGATCCCGGCGTCGATCGGTTACAACCGCATCGGCGCATTGTTCAACAGGACGGCGATCGCGCTCGACGATTTCGTGCAGGCAGAGGCCGAGCGCCTGATCGGGGCGGACCTCGAGCGCGCCACCGCGAGATCGCGATAGGAGTGCCGCGCCATGAGCGTTCTTGAAGCGATCCGCTCGCGGGGCAATGAACTCCGCCCGCAGGCGGAGATCAACGTCACGCCGCTCGTCGACGTGATGCTCGTCCTCCTCATCGTCTTCATGGTGACCGCGCCGATGCTCACCGCCGGCCTGCCGGTCGATCTGCCGAAAGCGACGACCGCGCAACCGGTCGAGCAATCCGAGCCGATCGTCGTCACGCTCGATCGCGACGGCAACGCCCAACTCGGCGACAAGGGCGTCGCGGTGGACGGGCTCGGCGATGCCATCCTGACGCTGGCCGCCGGCGACAAAACGCGTGCCATCCATGTCCGCGCCGATCGCGAATGCCGGCACGGGGCGTTGGTGACCGTGCTCGACCAACTCGGTGCCCACGGTCTGTCCCGCATCGCGATCTTGACCGAACGCGACCCTCGTGGCCGCGCACCGCGCCCGGACTACAAACCACGCGATCAGAGATGAAGAGGCCGACTCTGGCGCTTTCGCCGGGCGGGCGACTTCTGCTGGTCGGCGCGGTCGCCGCTTGTCACGCGATGGTCTTCCTGCACTGGACAGAGAGGTCGTCGCCGCTGGCGATCGAAACGCCGATGGAAGTGACGATCATCGCGGCCGGCGAGGCAGCCATCGATATCCCCGAAGCCGTCGCGGCGCCGGCGCCGGCGGAGCGTTCGCAACCTGAACCGCCCGAGAGCTCGCCAGCGGCCAACGAACCGGCGCACGCCAACGATCAGCCGCCCTCCCCCGAACCTTCCCCGGAAGTTGTCGAGACGCCGAAATCCCCAATCCGCGTCGAGACCTCGGCGAAGCCGAACCGGCCGCAGCCATCGCGATCGGACAGGCGTCACAGCAAGAGCGACCACAAGCACCCCGCCGCACCAGCTCGCCCCTCCTCGCGCCACGCAGCCGCGACCTCCGACGACGCCGGGGATTCCGAGATATCACGCGTCCGGACACGCATGGGTGCGGACACAGGACAGCAGACATCGACCGCCACGTCCCGGGCGAGCTACGCAGCGCTGGTGGTCGCCGAATTCAATCGCCGCAAGGTGTATCCGGATTCCGCGCGCCAGACTCGCCAGGAGGGGACGGCTTCACTGTCGTTCGCGATCGGCGCATCCGGTCAAGTAATCAACTACAGAATCACCCGTTCGACCGGCAGCGATGCACTGGACCGCGCGATCGATTCGATGATGAAAACCGCCCGGCCGCCGCCCCCGCCCGACGGCCTATTCCGCGGTCATTTCGTCGTGCGCTTTTCAATCGACGATTGAGTCGGGCTAGAGTCGCCGACGTCATCCGGCGCGGCCGCAGCTTGCTCCCCTGCGACGCGAAAGGCGCAGCGGAGCTCAGAGGCACTCGAACAGAACACCAGTTTGCAGGCTAATGGCGGAGAGGGAGGGATTCGAACCCCCGATAGGCTTGCACCTATGCCGCATTTCGAGTGCGGTGCATTCAACCACTCTGCCACCTCTCCTGGTGCCAAAGCGGGCGATTCACGCCCGGTGGTCGGGGCGTGTTCTAGGCGAGGAGCGACAGATAGACAAGGCGGGGTGCGGCGGATTTTCTCGCCAGATTTGATCCGAAGGCTCCAGATCACCGGCCGCGCAGGCCCGGCAGCCAAACGGGCTCAGGCCTTCTCCTTGCTATCCTTGTCTTTTTTACCCTTCTCCTTGTCCTTCTCTTTGTCTTTTTCCTTATCCTTCTCGCGGTCCTTCTTGGCCTTGTCCTTGTCGCGGCGGTTGGTGAAGCGGGCGTTGCCGAGGCCGGTGCCGATCGTCAGCACGCCCCAGCGCTCGAATTCCTGCATGAACGGCACTTCGCTGAGGCCTTGGGCCACGCCGTCATTGTGCATCAGGATCGCGGTATCGTGGCTGCCGATCATCGGGATGCCTTCGAGCAGGCTGCGCGGCAGGTGGAATTTGCTGCTCTCCCAGTTGCCCGGCAGGTTCTGGGCGCCCTTCTCGATCGAGCCATCGGCATTGATCACGCCGGGGCACGAGATCCCGATGAACGGCGCCAGCTTGAAGCCCTCGTCCTCGGCTTCCGAGATCAGGTCCTTGAGCATGCGGGTCAGCCGCTTCACGGCGCCCTCGCGAGTCGGCTCGTCGTCGGCGTGCCGCCACAAATCCGACTTCCACACCGAGGCTTTGGACAGGTCGGGCGCCTTCTTCCAGGCGGTCTCGACCACGCCGCAGCGGATGTTGGAGCCGCCGATATCGACCGCCAGGATGCTGTCGTGGCCCTCGAAGATCCAGGACGGCGCCAGATGCAGGCACCCGAGCAGCCCCGCCTCGTCGGGGTGAAACCGGATCGGTACCAGATCGACCGCGTGGCCTTCCGCTTTGAGCAGAATGTCGGTGCGGGCGATCGCGAGCTCGCCGACCCGGCTCTGGCGAAAGCCACCGCCGACCACGATGCACTCGGTCTCGGCCCAGGCCTTGGTGCGCAGGAAGCGCTTGGTGACGTGAGCGAGCTCCTGGGCGAAATCCTCGATCGCGCTGTGAACCACCGCGGCGGCGGCGACGTCGTCGCCGGCCAGCGCTTCGTCGAGCGCGCTTTTGGCGATCTTCTTGGTGTCGCGCCGCCCGAACGGATCGTCACCGGTCTCGCGCAACGCCTTGCGCCAATCGTCGAGCAGGCGCTGAAACGCCCCCTTGGAGGCGCGGTCACCGAGAAAGCCGTCCTCGTCCTTGATCTCGATATTGTAGCTGTCGATCTCGACTGAAGGCAGCCGGGTGGCGCCGTGTGCGGCGATGCCGGCGTTGGTGGTGGTCAGACTGTCCTCAGCCATCGAGAGTACCCCCGTTCAAAACCGAACGACAACGATCCGGGAACCGGTTGGTTGCATCGCGTTCGCAACGGCTGGTTTTAGCGTCCGGCCCGCACGCGGCTGCATTTTGCCGGCTTCCGCCTTGACGGACGCGGAGTGGCGGGTATAAGTCACGCACCGGCGCGGGCAGGTCTCGCGCCGATTTGTTTTGTGCGGCCAGAGGCGAAGCTTTCGCCCGGCTCAAGTCCATCCGCACCAAAGCCGCGACGCTTCGTCGTCGCACCCCGTCATCGACTGACCAAAAAGCCGGTCCGGGTTAACCGAGGCCGGGATCGAACACGAAGGAAGAAAAAGATGTTCGCAGTCATCAAAACCGGCGGCCGGCAATACCGTGTCGTTCCGGAAGATGTGCTCGAAGTAGGCAAGCTCGACGGCGACGTCGGCAGCATTGTCCAGCTCGGCGAAGTGCTCGTGCTGGGCGGCGACACCCCGGTTCTCGGCGCGCCCACCGTGGCCGGCGCTACCGTGGCGGCCGAAGTGCTGGACCACAAGCGCGGCCCGAAGGTGATCGCGTTCAAGAAGCGTCGTCGCAAGCACTCCAAGCGCAAGCGCGGCTACCGCGATGAAATCACCGTGCTGCGGATCACCGAGATCCTCGCCGACGGCAAGAAGCCTTCGGTCGGCCCCCGCGCCAAGCGCGCAAAGGCTGCCCCGGCTGCGGAAGCAGCCGAATAAGGCGCCGCGCGCAGCAGACGTGACAAAAAAGCGGGATGATTCCGTAACGGGATTCATCTAAAAGGTATTTCGGATTTTGGAGACGAGCCATGGCTCATAAAAAGGCGGGCGGTTCCTCGCGCAACGGACGTGATTCCGCAGGCAAGCGCCTCGGCGTGAAGGCGTTTGGCGGCGAGCACGTGATTCCCGGCAACATCATTGCGCGTCAGCGCGGCACTCAGTGGCATCCCGGCCTCAACGTCGGCATGGGCACTGATCACACCTTGTTCGCCAAGGTGGAAGGCCGTGTCGAATTCCGCGCCAAAGCCAACGGCCGCACCTACGTATCGGTACTCCCGATTGCGATGCAGGCGGCCGAATAGACGGTGGACAAAAATATGTGTCCGCCGGGTCCTGTCAAACCGGCGGAGCACAACTAAGGGCTCCAGGGGAGGCGGGAAAACCGGCCTCCCCTTTTTCTTTGCGTACCTTTCACGGCGCACCTTCAGGAGCCCGCCATGTTGCAGGAGATCCCGACCACCACGCCCTCGTTGCGCGAGGCGAGACCTTGCGTCCTCGAGACCGAGCGGCTGACGCTGCGTAAACCGGTTCTCGCGGACATCCAGGCCATCGCTTCGCTCGCCAACGATCGCCGCGTCGTCGAGATGACCCGGCGGATGCCGTTTCCCTACACGCGCGACGACGCCGCGCGCTTCGTGACCGCGCTGCCCAAGAGCAGCGACAGCGTGTTTCTGATCGAGGCCGAGGATCTCGAGCCGATCGGACTGGTCGGCGTCGATTGGAGCGACCGCGACACTCCGGAGCTCGGTTACTGGCTCGGCGTGCAGCATTGGGGCAACGGCTACGCCACCGAAGCCGCGCGGGCGGTGATCGACTTCGCCTTCGAGGTGCACGGCGCCAAGCAGATGATCTCGGCCGCCCGTGTGATCAATCCGGCATCGCGCAACGTGCTGGAGAAGTGCGGCTTCCAATGGACCGGCGTCGAGCTGCACCGCTTCGAGTCGATCGGATCGTCGACCCCGGTCGACTGCTTCCGCCTCACCCGCGGGGTGTGGTCGTCGCTGAAGAAGTGGGGCACCACCAAGCGGCGCTGCTGATCAGCACCTCGACACGCTATCATTGAAGTGAACGGATCGGCCGGGTTGTGACCCGGCCGATGTTGTTTCGGGACAGACGTATCAAGCCGCGCCCTCGCCGTTACCCACCGCTTAACCACGGCCGGAGGACGAGCCGTCAGCCTCGGTGGGAACCGAGTTCAGCGCGCGGCCCAGGCTGCGTAGGACGGACTTCCAAACAGGGAGTTCCGACATGTCCGCTCATCGCTACATCCAAGCCGTCCTCGCCCGCGACCTCGCCGAAGAAATCAAGCCGCTCGCGCCTGCGACGATCGAGCAGGTCGAACTCACCGCCGACCGCGCAGCCGAAGCCGAGCAGCACCGCGAGCGGACCGAGCAGCTCAGCTTCCGGTTCGTCGATCTCGACCGCCGTTTCGGCATCTGATGTGCGAGCAGGCGCGTTCAATTGGCGCTTAACCATCGCCGGCTGATCGCGCCGCCTGCAACTTCGCGCATACGCGATCTTCATCAACCACGTGTAGTTAGGCGTCAGCTCGACCAGGGAGGTCCCGATGTCCGATTCGCCCGACCAAACCGTCGCCGTCCGCGACGTGCGTGATGAGTTCCGTGCCGACCTCGACGCGTTCGAGGCGACCGAGCGCAAGCTTCTGATCGAGGAACGCCGCGAACGCGCGCGCGTGCTCAGCGAACGTTTCAGCGGACTGGCGCTGCGGGTCGGCGAGTAGTCAACCGCCCTCGGACGGCCGCGGCGCGCTGCGCTCGCGCCAGCCGAGATACAGCCCGGCCGCGATAATGATCGCGACGCCGGCCACGGTCGCCCGCGACGGCACATCGCCGAATAGCAGCCAGCCGAACGCGGCGGCGAAAATGATCATCGTGTACTGATACGGCACCACGACGCTGGCCGGCGCGAGCCGCAGCGAACGGTTGACGCACAGCAGACCGACCGCCGACACCGCGCCCGAGATCGCAAACCACACCAAATCAGTTGCGGACGGCGTGATCCAGCCGGACGGCGCCAGAACGAGGCCGAGCAGTAGCGTGCCCGCGAATTGCTGCGAGGCCAGCACCATGTCGGGCGTCTGGCGCAGAAACCGCGTCAGTAGCAGCAGGCCGGCGAACAGCACGCTGGCGAGGATCGCAATCAGCGCCGGCCAGCTCATCGTCTGGGTCGACGGCTGAAGCGCGATCAGCACGCCGACAAAGCCGACGACGATCGCGATTCCGCGCGCCCGGTCGATGGTCTCCCCCAGAAACAACGCGGCGCCGACCGAGACGAACAGCGACGAGGCAAGATAGAAGGTGATGACGTCGGCGAGCGGCAGATAGGCGGCCGCCAGATAGAACACCGCGACTTCGCAGGCCGCGATCACCATCCGCGCCAGTTGCACCCCCGGCCGCTCCAACCGCAGAAACGCCTTCCGCTGGCGCCAGATCAGCGGCGACAGCACGAACAAGCCGGCCAGCGCCCGCAGCAGCAGCAATTGCCCGACCGAATAGGTCGCCACCACCGTCTTGCCGGCCGCATCGGAGAACGAAAACGCCAGCATCGCCAGCAGCATCAGCAAAATGCCGGCGATCCGGGCGGTGCGCGGGTCGGACGCGGTGGCGATTTTGGCGAACAGCCCCATATTTGGCCCGGACGGTTGTGACCGCCGCTTATCGCCCCGGGACTCGGGCTGGTGCAAGGCGGCGGAGGGTCGCTTCGACTTTCAGACCGCGGCAGCAGCGGACGGTGATCGAAGTGTTGCCGCGCCCCCCGACCTTACGATACGGATGACCCATGAAATTCCTCGATGAAGCTAAGGTTTACATCCGCTCCGGCGACGGCGGGAACGGCTGCGTGGCGTTCCGCCGCGAGAAGTTCATCGAGTTCGGCGGCCCCAATGGCGGCAATGGCGGCCGCGGCGGCGACATCATCGTCGAAGCCGCCGACGGCCTGAACACCCTGATCGATTACCGCTACCAGCAGCACTTCAAGGCGCAGAAGGGCGGCAACGGCATGGGCAGCGACCGCCACGGCGCGGGCGGCAAAGACATCGTGATGAAGGTGCCGGTTGGCACTCAGATCTTCGATGAGGACAAGGAAACGCTGATCCACGACTTCACCAAAGTCGGCGAGCGTTTCGTCCTGGCCAAAGGCGGCAATGGCGGCTTCGGCAACGCCCATTTCAAATCTTCGACCAACCGGGCGCCGCGCCACGCCAACCCTGGCCTGCCAGGCGAAGAGCGCTGGATCTGGCTACGGCTGAAACTGATCGCCGACGCAGGCTTGGTCGGGCTGCCGAACGCCGGCAAGTCGACCTTCCTGTCCAAGGTCAGTGCCGCCAAGCCGAAGATCGCGGACTATCCGTTCACGACGCTGCATCCGCAGCTCGGAGTGGTGAACAGCGACGGCCGCGAATTCGTTCTGGCCGATATTCCCGGTCTGATCGAAGGCGCCCATGAAGGCGCCGGCCTCGGCGACCGTTTCCTCGGCCATATCGAGCGCTGCCGGGTGCTGCTGCACCTGATCGACGCCACCTGCGAACACGCCGGCAAGGCATACAAGACGGTGCGCGGCGAACTCGAAGCTTATGCTGAGACGCTGGTCGACAAGATCGAAATCGTCGCGCTGAACAAAATCGACGCGGTCGAACCGGACGAGCTGAAGAAGCAGAAGGACCGGCTGAAGCGCGCCGCCAAGAAGACGCCGCTGCTGCTGTCGGGCATAACCGGTCAGGGCGTGCCTGAGGCGCTGCGGGCTTTGGTTGCGGTGATCGGCGAAGCGCCGGTCTCGGACAAGGCGATCGGCACTGCGGACAATCCCGCCGAAGCCAAGCCCTGGGCACCGCAGGACGCGTGATTCCTCGCGTCCGGCCTCGATCGCGGCAGGTCTGCTGATCCGTTCGCACGGCTTGCGCGGCCCGTCCTGGTGCTGCAAAACGAGCCTCTTCCTGCCAGTCGCACTGCTTTGCGCACCGCGACGTTGTGATCGATATCTCCATGGCCAGCCCCAAGCTTCACGATTTCCGCCACATCGTCGTCAAGGTCGGCTCGTCGCTGCTGATCGACTCGGTCGCCGGCGAGGTCCGAGCCGGGTGGCTGACTGCGCTCGCCGCCGACATTGCCGAGCTGCATCGTGGCGGCCGTGACGTGATGGTGGTGTCGTCCGGCTCGATCGCGCTCGGGCGCAGCCGGCTGAAGCTGCCGCGCGGCCCGCTCAAGCTTGAGGAAAGCCAGGCGGCAGCGGCAGTCGGCCAAATCGAATTGGCCCGGACCTGGTCCGAAGTGCTTGGCGCCCACGGCATCGGCGCCGGCCAAATCCTGGTGACGTTTCAGGACACCGAAGAACGGCGTCGTTATCTCAATGCCCGCTCGACCATCGCCAAACTGCTGGAATGGCGCGCGGTGCCGGTGATCAACGAGAACGACACCGTCGCCACCACCGAGATCCGCTACGGCGATAACGACCGGTTGGCGGCGCGCGTCGCCACCATGGCGAGCGCCGATCTGCTGATCCTGCTGTCCGACATCGACGGGCTGTACACCGCACCGCCTGGCAGCAATCCGGACGCCACGCTGATTCCCGTGGTCGAAGCGATCACCGCCGAAATCGAGGGCATGGCAGGCGCTGCCGGCTCGGAGCTGTCGCGCGGCGGCATGCGCACCAAGATCGAAGCGGCCAAGATCGCGACCTCCGCCGGCACTCACATGCTGATTGCCTCTGGCAAGATCGATCATCCGCTCAAGGCGATCGCCGAAGGTGGCAAGTGCACCTGGTTCCTGACGCCGGCCAATCCCGTGACGGCGCGAAAGCGCTGGATTGCCGGTACGCTGGAGCCGAAGGGCACGTTGACGATCGACGCCGGCGCCGTCAGCGCGCTGCGCGCCGGCAAGAGCCTGCTGCCAGCCGGTGTGATCCGGGTCGACGGCCAGTTTTCCCGCGGCGATGCGGTGATTGTGCGCGGACCGGACACCCATGAGATCGGCCGTGGCCTCGTCGCTTACGACGCTGAGGATGCCGAGAAGATCAAGGGCCGGTCGTCGCCGGACGTGATGATGATCCTCGGGATCACCGGCCGGGCCGAGATGATCCATCGCGACGATCTGGTCGTCGGCACGGCGCCGGCCTGACGCGCAGTCCTTCGGTGCCCCTGCCGCGTGTTAGCAAGCAGGGGTTTCGTGGACGTCCGGTTAGCAATGAACCGCCAAATCGCGGCAACCTCGTCGATTGCCGAAAGGACCGGGATCACCCGGTTTCCCCGCAACCGGCTTGGCGGAGCGGCCTTTTCCCCCTATTTACATGACCTACCACGGATTTTTCAGGCTCAACGCTATGACCGCCTCGCTCAAAGCCATCGACGGCAGCGCCGAACTCACGACGCTGATGACCGACCTGGGTCGGCAGGCCCGCGCCGCCGCGCGGACCCTGGCGCTGGCGCCGCCGGAGCAGAAGAACCGCGCGCTGGAAGCGATGGAGCGGGCTATCCGCGCCGGCGCCGACAAGATCCTGGCGGCGAACGCCGAGGATGTCGCCGATGCGAAAGCGGCCGGTACCACGTCGGCATTCTTGGACCGTTTGACGCTGACGCCCGCGCGCGTCGAAGCGATGGCCGAAGGCATCGCGGTGGTGCGCGGCATCGCCGACCCGGTCGGCACCGTGACCGAAAGCTGGCAGCGGCCGAACGGCATGACCATCGAGCGCGTCCGCGTGCCGCTCGGGGTCGTGGCGGTGATCTTCGAAAGCCGCCCCAACGTTGCGGCTGACGCCGGCGTGCTGTGCCTGAAGTCCGGCAACGCCGTGATCCTGCGCGGCGGCTCGGAGAGCTTCCGCTCGTGCCGTGCGATCCATGACTGCCTGGTGCAGGGTCTGCGCGAGGCCGGGCTGCCGGATGCGGCGATTACTTTGGTGCCGACCCGCGACAGGGCCGCGGTGGGCTTGTTGCTTTCGGGCCTCGATGGAACGGTCGACGTCATCGTGCCGCGCGGCGGCAAGAGCTTGGTCGCCCGCGTCGAAAGCGAAGCGCGGGTGCCGGTGTTCGCGCATCTGGAAGGCGTCAATCACGTTTATGTCGATCGCAGCGCTGATCTGGAGATGGCCAAGTCGATCGTGCTGAATGCCAAGATGCGCCGTACCGGCGTCTGCGGCGCAGCCGAAACGCTACTGATCGACCGCGCGGCCGCAGCGACGCATCTCGCTCCGCTGGTGACGATGCTGATCGACTCGGGTTGCGAAGTGCGCGGCGATCAGGCCGTGCAACAGGTCGATCCCCGGGTAAAGCCGGCGAGCGATGAGGACTGGGATACTGAGTATCTCGACGCGGTCATCGCCGCCAAGCTGGTCGATGGTGTCGACGCGGCGATCGCGCATATTCACGATCACGGATCGCATCACACCGATGCGATCGTCGCCGAGGATGCGCAGGCGGCACAGAAGTTTCTCAGCGAAGTCGACTCCGCGATCGTGCTGCACAACGCATCGACGCAGTTCGCCGACGGCGGTGAGTTCGGCTTTGGTGCCGAGATTGGAATCGCCACCGGCAAATTCCACGCCCGCGGACCGGTCGGGGCCGAACAGCTGACGACGTTCAAGTATCGCATCCATGGCAGCGGACAAACCCGGCCGTGATGCTGCCGTGCCGCCGAGGCTGAGGTGACGACGGACCTCGCCGCAGCCCGCCGCGCGATTCCGCCGTTCACGCCGGGAATGCGGATCGGCCTGCTCGGCGGCTCGTTCAACCCGCCGCATCTGGCACATCGCGCGATCAGTCAGTTCGCGCTCAAACGGCTGATGCTCGATCGGGTGTGGTGGCTGGTATCACCGGGCAATCCGCTAAAGGATATCTCCAGCCTGCGCGAGATCGACGCCCGGGTTGCCGCGGCGCAAGCGATCGCGGACGATCCGCGCATCCAGGTCAGTCGTCTCGAAGCCGTCATCGGCACCCGCTACACTGCAGACACTCTCCGCTATCTGCGCCGGCATTGTCCTGGCGCTCGCTTCGTCTGGATCATGGGCGCCGACAATCTGGCTCAGTTCCATCGCTGGCAGCAGTGGCAGCAGATCGCGGCCGAGGTCCCGATCGCTGTGATCGATCGTCCCCCCACCAGCCTCCGCGCGCTCGCGGCTCCCGCCGCCCAGCGTTTGATGCGAATGCGAATTCCTACCAATGAAGCAGCAACCCTGGCGGATCGCCAGCCGCCCGCCTGGGTGTTTCTCACCGGGCTGAAATCGCCGGTGTCGTCGACCGCTTTGCGGAACCCCGACGGAAGCTGGAAGACATGATGGTCGCGTTCGCTGGACTCTCGGCGCGGCGCTCCCCACATCGGATGTGTGACTTTTGCGAGACGGCGCGGCGGCGTTTACGGCTCCTGCAAGGCGCCCTGGATTCCACTTTGCTGGAAATTGCTTTAGAATGGCCTGTGGGCGCCGGGAGTCGGCACCCGCGATACAGTGAAAGGAAAGGTCCCTGACCACTTCTGTATTGTCTACGTCGGCTTTGCCGAAATCGGTCGCGGCAAAGGCTTCGCGGTCCGCGTCAACCAGGACTGCGCCAGTACCGACCCCTGAGGCGATCGCGCCGGATGCATCGCAGTTCAAGGCTGCGCCGGATGCGGAAGCGACGCTGCAACTGATCCTCTCCCGCCTCGACGACATGAAGGCGGAGGAGACGGTGACCATCGACCTCCGCGGCAAATCAGCGATGTTCGACTACGTGGTCGTCACCACTGGACGGGTTAACCGTCACGTTGGCGCGATCGCCGAGAACGTCGTCAAGGCCCTGAAGCAGGCCGGCATCGCCGCGCCGCACGTCGAAGGCTTGCCGAACTGCGATTGGGTGCTGATCGACGCCGGCGACGTCGTGTTGCACGTCTTCCGTCCCGAGGTCCGCGAGTTCTACAACCTCGAACGGTTGTGGACGCAAGGTCCGGCGCCGGCGAAGACGCTGTAGTCATCGTAGTCCGTGTGGCGTCGGCGCGGCTGAAGACGCGTGTCTGACGGATGGGTAGCGCGGCTCTCGCGCAAAGGGCGCGTGAGCCGATGCGATTGTTGATCCTGGCTGTCGGGAAGCTGAAACAGGGGCCGGAGCGTGAGCTCGCCGAGCGCTATCGTGCGCGGTTCGACGACCTCGGCCGCAAGCTCGGCTTCCGCGGCCTCGACGTCCATGAAATTGCCGAAAGCCGCGCCCGCGAGGCGCCGGCCCGGATGGCGGAAGAAGCCGCCGCGATTATCGCTCAGGTGCCGGATGGCGCCGTGTTGGTCACGCTCGACGAGCGCGGACAGAGCCTCGGCAGCACCGCCTTCGCCGCTCAGCTCGGCCGCTGGCGGGACGAGCAGGTGCCCGGTACTATTTTCGTGATCGGCGGAGCAGACGGACTTTTGCCTGAATTGCGGCGCAAGGCAAAGCTGAGCATGTCGTTCGGGGGGGCGACATGGCCGCACCAAATGGTTCGCGTGATGCTGCTGGAGCAGATCTATCGGGCCGCGACGATTTTGGCGGGACATCCTTACCATCGTGCGTAACCGACGCCGTAGCGAACCGATGCATGCACCGCGCAACACGGCTGCGAGGCACACTGCGGCTGCCGGCTCTTGGCGGCCCGCGGTTCTATTGTCCGCCGGGCTCGCTGCGGGCTTGTGGGCGGGCGACTTGGCGCGTCCGAACGGGACGCTGATCTCCTCGGCGAAGGCCCAGACCGCCCCGGCCGCCACGACGGCGACGCCGTCGATGGCGGACCTGATCAAGCAGCATGAGCAGGAGCTCGAAGCGGCACGGGCGCAGCAGAAGAGCGCCGCCGAGCAGCAGGACAAGCTCAAGGCCGATCTGGCGGCGATCGGCGCTGACCGCACCAAGCTCAATCAGGAACTGATCGACGTCGCCGCCAAGGTGCGGGCGGTCGAAACCCGCATCAGCGACGCCGAAGCGCGCCTGCGCCCGCTCGACGCGCGCGAGACTGAAATCCGCACATCGCTGGACGCCCGCCGCGGCGAGATCGGCGAGGTGCTGGCCGCCCTTCAGCGCGCCGGGCGCCGCGCCCCGCCCGCACTGCTGGTTCGCCCCGAAGACGCACTGGAGTCGCTGCGCACCGCGATCCTGCTAGGCGCCGTGGTGCCGGAGCTGCGGACCCGCGCAGAGCGTCTCGCTATCGATCTCGGCGAACTGATCGCGGTGCGCCAGAAGATCGCCGCCGAGCGCGACCAGCTCGCCGCCGACCGCAATAACCTGACCACCGACCAGACCCGGCTCGCCGCCTTGGTCGAAGAGCGGCAGCGGCAACAGAGTGCGGTCGAAAAGGACATCGAGGCCGAGCGCGGCCGGGCGCTGACGCTGTCGCGCCAGGTCGACAGCCTCCAGGGCCTGATTGCCAAGATGGAGCAGGACCTCAAGAGCGCCGCGAAGGCTGCGGCCGCCGCCGATCAGAAGGGCGCTCCGGCTGCCGGCAAGGCCAACCTGGCGGCGCTGAAGGACCCCGGCCGGCTGAGCCCGGCGATCGCATTCGCTTCCGCCAAGGGCATGCTGCCGCTGCCGGTCAACGGCACCAAAATCCGCGAATTCGGGCGCCCCGACGGGGTTGGCGGCGTCGAGCGCGGCATCTCACTGGCGACGCGCGCCGGCGCCCAGATTACAACACCTTGCGATGGCTGGGTGGTCTATGCCGGCCCGTTCCGCTCCTATGGACAACTCTTGATCCTCAATGCCGGTGGCGGGTATCATGTCCTGATCGCCGGGATGGAGCGCATTTCAGTCAATATCGGGCAGTTCGTGCTCACGGGAGAGCCGGTCGCGACCATGGGTTCGACCTCGCGGGTCGCCTCGATCCTCGCGGCCAACGCCAGTCAGCCCGTGCTCTACGTCGAGTTCCGTAAAGACGGCACTCCCATCGATCCAGGCCCATGGTGGGCCGCAAATGAAGGCGAGAAGGTTCGCGGATGATGCGCAAGACTTCGGTAATCCTCCTCAGCGCCGTCACCGGTGCCGCGCTGACACTTTTCGTCACCCAACCTCGCACGATGCTGATGGGCGCCACCGCTCGCGCCGCCACCTCCGACACCTACCGCCAGCTCAATCTGTTCGGCGACGTGTTCGAGCGGGTGCGCAGCGACTACGTCGAGAAGCCGGACGATTCCAAGCTGATCGAATCCGCCATCAGCGGCATGCTGGCCGGTCTCGATCCGCACTCCAGCTACATGGACGCCAAGAGCTTCCGTGACATGCAGGTGCAGACCCGCGGCGAATTCGGCGGTCTCGGCATCGAAGTCACCATGGAAGACGGCCTGATCAAGGTGGTGTCGCCGATCGACGATACCCCGGCGTCGAAGGCCGGCATCCTGGCCAACGACATCATCACCAATCTCGACGACGAGGCGGTGCAGGGCCTGACCCTGAACCAGGCGGTCGAGAAGATGCGCGGCCCGGTCAATACCAAGATCCGGCTGAAGATCGTCCGCAAGGGCCAGGACAACCCGATCGAAGTCACGCTGGTGCGCGACAACATCCGTGTCCGCTCGGTGCGCGCGCGCGTCGAAGACAGCGACATCGGCTACATCCGCATCACCACCTTCAACGAGCAGACCACCGAAGGGCTCAAGAAGGAGATCGCGAACCTCACCAACCAGATCGGCGCCGACAAGCTGAAAGGCTTCATCCTCGATCTGCGCAACAACCCGGGCGGCCTGCTCGAGGAAGCCGTGACGGTGTCGGACGCGTTCCTGGATCGCGGCGAAATCGTCTCGACCCGCGGCCGCAATGCCGAAGAGACCCAGCGCCGCTCCGCCCATGCGGGCGACCTCACCAAGGGCAAGCCGGTGATCGTTCTGGTCAACGGCGGCTCGGCCTCCGCGTCGGAAATCGTCGCCGGTGCGCTGCAGGATCACAAGCGCGCCACCGTGGTCGGCACCCGTTCGTTCGGCAAGGGTTCGGTGCAGACCATCATTCCGCTCGGCTCCGGCAACGGCGCCCTGCGGCTGACGACGGCGCGCTACTACACGCCGTCGGGCAAGTCGATTCAGGCCAAGGGCATCACTCCGGATATCGAAGTGATGCAGGACGTGCCGGCCGACCTCAAGGCCCGGACCGACACCAAGGGCGAAGCCTCGCTGCGCGGCCATCTGAAGGGCGCCGACGGCGACGAGAAGACCGGCTCGCAGTCCTACGTGCCGCCGGAAGCCAAGGACGACAAGGCGCTGAAGGCCGCCGCCGATCTGCTGCACGGCATCAAGGTCAACGCTTCGGCTCCGGCCGACAAGCAGACCACCGGCGACAAGGCTGCGATCGACAAGCCGGCCGGCAACAAGGCAGCGAACTGATCGCTCGTCTCAAGGTTGATGTATCTGCTGAAAGGGCGGCCTGCAGGCCGCCCTTTTTGCTGGGTGGCCCTTCCTCACACGGCGTCCCTCGGCGGTCTCCGGGTGTGTCGTGCTATCGTCGCCTGCGACTGATTCGGGAGATCGTTGGCAGTGGCGGCGGACGAACTAAGCACCCCGCTGGGTCAGAAGCGGAACCGGTGGCAGCGGCTGCGCCATTACCGGCTGCCGTTCAACGCCACCCAAGGGGTTGCGGCGCTGCTCGGCCTGTTCGTGCTGGTGTTCCTCGGCTTCGCGCTGTTCGGCAATGATCCCTTTGGCGGCGAGCCGGTGGTGCGGGTCGAGATCAAACCAAGCCCGGAAGAGGCCAAGCAGACCTCGGCCGAAGCCGGGAAGGATCAAAGCGGCAAGCCGGAGAATGCTCCGGCGGCTGCCGCCGAGAAGAAGGATGCCGCTGAGTCGAAAGACGCGGCCGCCGGTCAGAAGACCATCACCATCATCGACGGCTCCAAGGGCACGCGTCAGGACGTCGTGGTCGGGACCGACAGCGCCGACAAGGGCGAGCCTCCGGCAGGACCAGCGACCTCAGACGGCATCAACCCGAAACTGCTGGAGCAGTCGCGCTACGGCATGATCCCGGTGATGGCCGGCGGGCTGAAACCGTTCTCGGCCTACGCGATGACAACCGATGCCGATCGCGCCAAGGCTGAGCGGATGCCGACCGTGACGATCGTGGTCGGAGGGCTCGGCATCGGCGCGGCCCGCACCAACGATGCAGTGATGAAGCTGCCGGCCGCGGTGGCGCTCGCGTTCACGCCCTACGGATCGGACCCGGGCAAGCTGGCGACCGAAGCGCGGACCAAGCGCCACGAAGTCATTCTGCAGATTCCGATGGAGCCGTTTGATTATCCGGACAACGACCCCGGACCGCAGACGCTGCTGACCTCCAGCGCACCGGAGCAGAATCTCGACCGCCTGAATTGGCATCTCAGCCGGATCCAGGGCTATGTCGGCCTGTCGAACTTCATGGGCGCGCGGTTCGTCGCCACCGAGCCGGCGATGCAGGCGGTGATCCGCGACGCCGCCAAGCGCGGACTCGGCTATCTCGATGACGGCACCGCGCCGCGCAGCGTCGCCGGAACGCTGGCGAAATCGCTCGCGATCCCATTCGCGCGGGCCGATCTCACGATCGATCAGGTGCCGGCCGGCGCCGATATCGACAAGGCGCTGGCGCGGCTGGAGAGCATCGCCAAGGAGCGGGGCAGCGCTGTCGGCATGGCTTCTGCGCTTCCGGTGACGATTGAACGAATTGTCAACTGGAGCAAGAGCTTGGAGAGTCGCGGGATCCTCCTGGCGCCATTGACAACGGCGATGCTGAAATCAAAATCAAGTTGAGTCACCCCAACCTCGGGGATGCGGAAGGCACTGACGGAATGGCCCGCTACGAAGACCTGCCCTATCGAACCTGCGTCGGCGTGATGCTGATCAACCGGGAGGGTCTCGTCTTCATCGGGCGCCGCACCGGCGGCATCGAACACGTCGACGACACCCACGTCTGGCAAATGCCGCAAGGCGGCGTCGATCCCGGCGAAGACACCTGGGAAGCCGCCAAGCGCGAGCTTTATGAAGAAACCAGCGTCCACTCGGTCGAGAAGCTCGCCGAGGTGCCGGACTGGCTGATCTACGATATCCCGCGCACCGTGGCAGGCCGCGCCTGGAAGGGTCGCTATCGCGGCCAGCGCCAGAAATGGTTCGCGGCCCGCTTCACCGGCGCGGACTCTGAGATCAACGTCGTCCACCCCGGCGGCGGCCACAAGGCGGAGTTCACCAGCTGGCGCTGGGAGCCGATGCACAATCTTCCGGAGTTGATCGTGCCGTTCAAGCGCCCGGTCTACGAGCGCGTCGTCAAGGAATTCTCGCAGCTCGCCGCGGCGGTGTGAGGCGGCCGATCCTTTCGTCGTTGCAAGCGCAGCGAAGCAATCCAGGGCTCGGTGAACTGAGCCCTGCATTGCTCCGTGGCTACGCTCCTCGCAACGACGCGGGAACTCCGTGACCAATCTCGCCGCCTCGTCGCGCGGAGGCAAGGGGCCGCGAGACCATCATCCGGCGGCCATCGCGGTCTGCAGGATATGATCGCAGTGCGCCTTCACGGTGTGGTGGGCGAAGACGTGGTCGCGCGCAGCCAACGCCATGCGGCGCAGCTTGTCCTTATCCGCCAGCGCTGACGTGACGGCGCGTTCCAGCCCACCGGGTTCGATGTCGTAGTACACGCCGTGCTGACCGGACAGCAGCGGTGCATAGCGCACGATGGTCGGGTTGTTCATCAGCGGCACCGACTGCACGATCGGCGCTTCGTAATGCCGGTAGCAGTCCCAGCCCATGCCCTCCGGCGACCACGCCAGCCAGGAATGCGACATCCGCTCCATAAACGCCTCGTAAGGCAGTCGCTCGGTCGGCTGATCGATCCGCACGCCCGCCGCCCGCAGCCGCTCCAGCTCCGGCAGACCGTCGCGCCGTACCGTGGAATTGCCGTCGACCGAGCCGATGAAGAAGATGTCGTGTGTCTTCTCCGGAAACGGTGCGTCCCGCCAACGTGGGTCGAACCGGAATTGCGGCAGCGAGATCGGCTGCAGCTTGTCGATCCGGCGCTGCCACTTCTCGCTGCGGCGATAGCGCAGCGTCGGCAGATGCGGATGCACGGTGCCGGCCAGCGCCTGCCATTTGTCGCAAGGCAGCTCGCGTTTGAAATACGCCTTCGCCTTGTCGAGCAGGAAGACGCTGCTCTTCGAGATCGCGAAGTGATCGTCCATCTCGACCGCGACCACCGGCACGGGCGACTTCACCCAGCGGAACACGCTGGGGCCGAATTGGCGGGTCAGCGCGGCCCACGGATTGGTCGGGGTGTAGAAGATGCCGCGCGCCCAATAGCGCGGATGCCAGGGCGAATAGCGCAGGCTGTTCACCACCACGACGTCGTATTCACCTCGGCCGGCGGCGCGCAGTTCGCGCAGCACGCGGTCCGGCGTCGAGAAGCCGTCGAGCTTGCCGAAGTCGTCGGTCAGCTTGGTCCAGGTCCACAGGCAGGTGGTGCGCTCTGGATATTGCAGTTTGAAATAGCCGCCGCCGATTTCGAGAATGCGGAGCTTGGAGGTATCGACGGGCGTGGTCATGAATTGAATTCGCCTGGCGCAAGTCGCAGCAGGCGACGCGCCGCCCGCGTGGGTCGGCGACACCGCCGGGACGGCGGTCGCCGCAGCCGGTGGCAGCCGCTCGCAGCAGCGAGCCACGGTTTCGGCGCTTGCCTAGCATGGGGTTTCTTGCCATTCAATGCGGCGGAAAACGGCCGACGCGACCGCGTCCGGCCGGGCGTTTCGAGCCAAATGGGCACCCGTTCCCGCGACTGAGGCGCGTCCGAACCCGCCCCTGTCCAGGACCCAGCGATGCGATTGTCCCGACGAATTCTCGTGAGCGGCGGCGCCGGCTTCATCGGCTCGCACCTGTGCGACAAGCTGTTGGCCGAAGGCCATGAAGTTCTGTGCGTCGACAATTATTTCACCGGCTGGCGGCGCAACATCGAACATCTGGTCGGTACGCCCCGATTCGAGGTGATGCGCCACGACGTCACCTTCCCGCTGTATGTCGAAGTTGACGACATCTACAATCTCGCGTGCCCGGCTTCGCCCGTGCACTACCAGCACGATCCGGTGCAGACGTTGAAGACGTCGGTGCACGGCGCCATCAACATGCTGGGCCTCGCCAAGCGCACCCGCGCCAAGATTTTCCAGGCCTCGACCAGCGAGGTTTACGGCGACCCCCACGTGCATCCGCAGCCCGAGAGCTATTGGGGCCACGTCAATCCGCTCGGCATCCGCGCCTGTTACGACGAGGGCAAGCGCGCCGCCGAGACGCTGTTCTTCGACTATCACCGTCAGCACAAGGTGAGGATCAAGGTCGCGCGAATCTTCAATACCTACGGGCCGCGGATGCATCCCAACGACGGTCGCGTGGTGTCGAACTTCATCGTCCAGGCGCTGTCCGGCAACGACATCACCATCTACGGCGACGGCAGCCAGACGCGGTCGTTCTGCTACGTCACCGACCTGCTCGACGGCTTCGCCAGGCTAATGGCGAGCGGCGATGAGTTCATCGGACCGGTCAATCTCGGCAATCCGGTCGAGTTCACCATTCGGCAGCTCGCCGAGATGGTGATCGAGATGACCGACTCGAAGTCGAAGCTGGTGATGATGCCGCTGCCGTCGGACGATCCGCGCCAGCGCCAGCCCGACATTTCGCTGGCCCGCCGCGAGCTGGGATGGGAGCCGAAGGTGCCGCTCGCCGACGGTCTCAAGGAGACCATCGGCTACTTCCGCACCCTGATGGCGTCGTGACCGCGCGCCCGTCTGTCGAGTCACTCCCGTATCGCCGCAACGTCGGCATCGCGCTGTTTGGCTGCGACGGCCGCGTTCTGATTGGGCGACGGTTTCGCGACGACGGCCCGGAGATCATTCTGCCGGGCCTCGAATGGCAGATGCCGCAAGGCGGTATCGACGAAGGCGAAGAGCCGCGGATCGCGGTAATGCGCGAACTTTGGGAAGAGACTGGCGTGACCAACGCCGAGATCCTCGGCGAAACCGACTGGGTCAGCTACGACTTCCCGCCTTACGACGGCCCAGCCCACCGCCTCGCCGTGTTTCGCGGTCAGCGCCAGAAATGGTTCGCGCTGCGCTTCACCGGCAGCGAGGCGGAGATTGATCCGCTCGCCGTCCGCAACAACATGCCGCCAGAATTCGATGCCTGGCGCTGGGAGCGCCTCGACCGCGTCGCCGATCTCGTCGTGCCGTTCCGCCGCGAAGTCTATCGGGAAGTTGCGCGGAGTTTTTCGCGGTTTGCCGCCGCTCAAGCTTAGCTGCGGCGCCTTCTTCACTACCGTACGTCATGCGCGGGCTTGACCCGCGCATCCATCATTCTTGAGAAAACAGATGGATTGCCGGGTCAAGCCCGGCAATGACCACTGTTTAGAGCGCCGCCTCAAAAGCAAATGGCCGGGACGATGCCCGGCCATTCGAAACTTCAGAACACCCGGTCGCGACGTCAGTGCATCGCAGTGGTGTTGAGCTCGTGCTGGATGCTCTTGAAGTGATCCAGGCGCTCGATCGCGCGGTCGAGCTCGTCGCCGACCTTGCCGGGGATCTGCTGCTCCATGGTCTGGATGGTCGCGGCGAAGTCCTGCAGGTCCAAGTCCGGTGCCGCGGTCGCGACATCGGCCAGAACGGTGAGGCCCTTCTCGGACACTTCGGCGATGCCGCCGAGCACCACGATCTTCTGCTTGTTGGCGCCGGCCGTCACGGTGAGGATGCCCGGACGGATCACCGCCACCACCGGCGCATGACCGGCGAGCACACCGAAGTCACCCTCGGCGCCCGGAATATCGACCTGATCAACTTGGCCGGAGAAGGCGACTTGTTCGGGCGAAACCAGATCGAAGTGGAAGGTGGACATGCTCGCTGCTCTCTCTGCGGTCACCCGCGGGCTCAACCCGCGGGTCCATCAGGAAACGATTTGAGTCGATGGATGGCCGGGACACGCCCGGCCATGACGTGCTCTCTCGGCTCAGGCCGCCTCAGCGGCGAGCTTCTTACCCTTCTCGACCGCCTCTTCGATGGTGCCGACCATGTAGAACGCCGCTTCCGGCAGGTGGTCGTACTTGCCTTCGCAGATCGCGCGGAAGCCCTTGATGGTGTCGACGAGGTCGACAAACTTGCCCGGCGAGCCGGTGAACACTTCGGCGACGAAGAACGGCTGCGACAGGAAGCGCTCGATCTTACGGGCGCGGGCCACGGTCAGCTTGTCCTCTTCGGACAGTTCGTCCATGCCCAGAATGGCGATGATGTCCTGCAGCGACTTATACTTCTGCAGGATCTGCTGAACCATGCGCGCGGTGGTGTAGTGCTCTTCGCCGACGATCGAGGCGGACAGCATGCGCGAGGTCGAGTCGAGCGGGTCCACCGCCGGGTAGATGCCCTTTTCCGAGATCGCACGGTTGAGCACGGTGGTGGCGTCCAAGTGGGCGAACGAGGTCGCCGGCGCCGGGTCGGTCAAGTCGTCGGCCGGAACGTAGATCGCCTGCACCGAAGTGATCGAACCCTTGGTGGTGGTGGTGATGCGCTCCTGCAGCGCGCCCATGTCGGTCGCGAGCGTCGGCTGATAACCCACCGCCGACGGGATACGGCCGAGCAGCGCCGACACTTCCGAGCCGGCCTGGGTGAAGCGGAAGATGTTGTCGACGAAGAACAGCACGTCCTGACCCTGGTCGCGGAAGTGCTCGGCGACGGTCAGACCGGTCAGGCCGACGCGGGCGCGGGCGCCCGGCGGTTCGTTCATCTGGCCGTACACCAGGGCGCACTTGGAGCCTTCGCCGCCGCCCTTCTTGTTGACGCCGGATTCGATGAACTCGTGATAGAGGTCGTTGCCTTCGCGGGTGCGCTCGCCGACGCCGGCGAACACCGAGTAACCGCCGTGGGCGCGGGCGACGTTGTTGATCAGTTCCTGGATCAGCACGGTCTTGCCGACGCCGGCGCCGCCGAACAGGCCGATCTTGCCGCCCTTGGCGTAGGGCGCGAGCAGGTCGACGACCTTGATGCCGGTGACGAGGATTTCAGCTTCGGTCGACTGGTCGGTGTAGGCCGGGGCTTCCTGGTGGATGGCGCGGAGACCTTCCGACTTGATCGGGCCCTGCTCGTCGACCGGCTCACCGATCACGTTCATGATGCGGCCGAGCGTGCCGTCGCCGACCGGCACCGAGATCGGCGCGCCGGTGTCGGTGACTTCCTGGCCGCGAACCAGACCTTCGGTGGTGTCCATCGCGATGGTGCGGACGGTCGATTCGCCGAGGTGCTGCGCAACTTCGAGCACCAGGCGGTTGTCGCCGTTCTTGGTTTCGATGGCGTTCAGAATGGCCGGCAGATGCCCTTCGAACTGAACGTCGACGACGGCGCCGATCACCTGCGTGATGCGTCCGGTCTGATTGGCGGGTGTAGCCATTTCAACTGTCTCCCTGAAGTCCGAAAACCCGTCCACGGTCGATCGACCGGACGTAAAACCTTGTGAAGTCGCGTCAGATCGCCTCGGCGCCCGAGATGATCTCGATCAGTTCCTTGGTGATCATCGCCTGCCGGGTGCGGTTGTAGACCAGCGTCTGCTTGCGGATCATCTCGCCGGCGTTGCGGGTGGCGTTGTCCATCGCGCTCATCTGCGCGCCGTAGAACGACGCGTTGTTCTCGAGCAGAGCGCGGAAGATTTGCACCGCGAGATTGCGCGGCAGGAGGCCCGAGAGGATCTCGTCCTCTTCCGGCTCGTATTCGTAAGAGGTCGCCACCGCGCCTGCGGCGGGCGCCGCCACTTCCAGCGGGATCAACCGCTGGGCGGTCGGGATCTGCGAGATCACCGACTTGAAGCGCGAGTAGAACAGCGTGCAGACGTCGAACTCGCCGGCATTGAAGCGGGCGATCACCTTCTTGGCGATGTCCTCGGCGTTGACGAAGCCGATCTGACGCACCGAGCGCAGCTCGACATTGTCGATGATCTGCTTCTCGAAGTTGCGGCGCAGCTGCTCGTAACCTTTGCGGCCGACGCAGAAGAACTTGACGGTCTTGCCCTGGCTCATCAGCTCGAGCGCGCGCTCGCGAGCGAGGCGGACGATCGAGGAGTTGAACGCACCGGACAGGCCGCGCTCGCCGGTGCACACCAGCAGCAGGTGAACCTGGTCCTTGCCGTTGCCGGCCAGAAGCACCGGCGCGCCGGGCGAACCCGCTGCGGCACCGGCGATATTCGAGATCACCGCTTCCATCTTCTCGGCGTAGGGCCGCGCTGCTTCCGCCGCCATCTGGGCGCGGCGCAGCTTCGAGGCGGCCACCATCTGCATCGCCTTGGTGATCTTCTGCGTCGCCTTCGTCGAGGCGATGCGGACGCGCATGTCTTTAAGTGAAGCCATTCTCAGTCCACCCCGGCGATCTGACCTGTGATCCGACCGCGAACCTCACATTCGTCATGCCCGGGCTCGCCCCGGGCATCCACGATGTCGAATAGCCACGTCGAGGACGTGGATGGCCGGGGAAGACCCCGGCCATGACAGCATCAAGCGAACGTCTTGGCGTAGCTCTCGACCACCGCCTTGAGCTTCGCAGCGGAGTCGTCGCTGAGATCGCGGCTGGTGCGGATCGCTTCCAGGATGCTCGACTCCTTGCCGCGCAGCAGCGTCAGCAGGCCGTCTTCGAACGCGCGCACCTTGTTGAGCGGGAGCGCATCGAGATAGCCGTTGGTGCCGGCCCAGATCACGCAGACCTGCTCTTCCATCTTCAGCGGCGAGAACTGCGGCTGCTTCAGGAGTTCGGTCAGGCGCGAACCGCGGTTCAGCAGGCGCTGGGTCGCAGCGTCGAGGTCGGAGCCGAACTGTGCGAACGCCGCCATTTCGCGGTACTGCGCGAGCTCGCCCTTGATCTTGCCGGCGACCTTCTTCATCGCCTTGGTCTGCGCCGACGAACCGACGCGCGACACCGACAGACCGACGTTCACGGCCGGGCGGATGCCCTGGAAGAACAGGTCGGTTTCCAGGAAGATCTGGCCGTCGGTGATCGAGATCACGTTGGTCGGAATGTAGGCCGACACGTCGTTGGCCTGGGTTTCGATCACTGGCAGCGCGGTGAGCGAACCTGCGCCCTTCTCGTCGTTCAGCTTCGCGGCGCGCTCCAGCAGGCGGGAGTGCAGATAGAACACGTCGCCCGGATACGCTTCGCGGCCCGGCGGACGGCGCAGCAGCAGCGACATCTGGCGGTAAGCGACGGCCTGCTTGGACAAGTCGTCATAGATGATCACGGCGTGCATGCCGTTGTCGCGGAAGTACTCGCCGATGGTGCAGCCGGTGAACGGCGCGATGTACTGCATCGGAGCCGGGTCCGAGGCGGTGGCGGCGACGACGACCGAGTATTCCAGGGCGCCCTGCTCTTCCAGAACCTTCACGAACTGGGCGACGGTGGAGCGCTTCTGACCGACCGCGACGTAAACGCAGTACAGCTTCTGGCTCTCCGGCGCGCCTTCGACGTTCAGCGACTTCTGGTTCAGAATGGCGTCGAGCGCGATCGCGGTCTTGCCGGTCTGACGGTCGCCGATGATCAGCTCGCGCTGGCCACGGCCGATCGGGATCAGCGCGTCGATCGACTTCAGGCCGGTCGCCATCGGCTCGTGCACCGACTTGCGCGGAATGATGCCGGGCGCCTTGACGTCGACGCGCTTGCGCTCGACCGCCTGGATCGGACCCTTGCCGTCGATCGGATTGCCCAGAGCGTCGACGACGCGGCCGAGCAGACCCTTGCCGACCGGCGCGTCCACGATCGAACGGGTGCGCTTGACGGTCTGGCCTTCCTTAATCTCGCGGTCGGCACCGAAGATCACGACACCGACGTTGTCGGTTTCGAGATTGAGCGCCATGCCGCGCGTGCCGTTCTCGAACTCGACCATTTCACCGGCGAGCACGTTGTCCAGGCCATAAACGCGGGCGATACCGTCGCCGACGGACAACACCTGTCCGACCTCGGAGACTTCGGCTTCCTGGCCGAAATTCTTGATCTGGTCCTTGAGGATCGCGGAAATTTCCGCGGCGCGGATGTCCATCAGCCTGCCTCTTTCATCGCGTGCTTGATCGAATTGAGTTTGGTGCGGAGCGAACTGTCGACCATGCGGCTACCGAGCTTGACGACAAGCCCGCCGATGATCGCCGGATCGACGTTGATATTGAGGGCGACGTCCTTGCCGGTCACCGACTTCAGCGCCGCCTTCAGCGCTTCGAGATTCTTGTCGCTGAGCTTCTCGGCCACGGTCACATCGGCGGTCGCCTCGCCCTTGAACTTGGCGACCAGCGCGCGATAGGCGCGGATCACGTCGGCGACGACGAACAGCCGACGGTTGGCAGCGAGCACCTTCAGAAAATTGGCGCTGATGCCGGTGATGCCCGCCTTGTCGAGCACCGCGGCCAGCGCCTTGCCCTGCACCTCGGAGGCGAACACCGGGCTACGGACCAGACGGACGAGATCCGGGCTGCCCGCCAGCATGGCACTGAACTTGTCCAGATCGGCCAACACCGCATCGATGGATTTTTCGTCGCGGGCCAGTTCAAACAAAGCGGTCGCGTAACGACCGGAGACTCCGGAAACCGATGGATCTTCAGATGCCACGAGCGCGCTCTTCTTGCTGTCAAATGGCCAAGGAAAAAACCGTCGCCACGAAGCGGCGCCCCCGATTTAAGCCCTTGGAATTCAAGCTGGACTTCGATTTCTGACCGGCACGATGGTCCGGCGGCCTTTAAAATCGCGGCTTTGCTAACATAGCGCGCGCGCAGGTGCAACACGATGGCACGAGCCCGCGGCGCCTTGTTGCAGATCAATCGTCGAGGCGCCTGACAGAACACGTCGCGGCAGTCGTGAGCGCACCGTTCGGCGCCAGAACGGACGTGGGCCTGGATCTGTCGCGAAGCCGAAAAGACCTGCCCACTAAGCCGGAGAAGAGCCTCGCGGGCGCCAAGCACAAGGCTCGGAGCCCCCTCGCGCCACGCATGGGGCTAATCCCGCTGGTCGCAACTTCTCTATTTGGGGTTGCAAAACCGCCATCGGCGCACGCGCTCAGCCTTAACAATCGATTACTTGCGTGATTCGCCGCCGGCGTTCATGAAAACTTCGTAATTCAGTATACGACAAGCACTCGAAGTATTCGAGAAGTAAAATAGTTGTTAATATCAGAGTACCGCGCTGTACTGCGAAAGATCACCAAATATTGCAGCGCGAAATATGGAGGATTGACCGCCTATATTCAGCCTCATTACAAGGCCACTCGTTCGACCACGAACATAGGGACGGGGGTTCCACTTGCCGCATATGGGGCAATACTCGACTTAAGGATAGGATATGGTTCGAAAGAAAACACCGGCGCTGCTCACCACCGGGCCGGCTGCGGCCGCGGCGATGATCGTCGCCTCTGTCTTCCTTGGCGGATCGGTAGGCGAAGCCTCGGCGAACAGCCGGCATCACCGCCACCACCACCATAGCCACCACAGCGACTGGCGCTCGGCCAATGCGTCGGTGGAGAGCGGCGGTGGCCGCAGCTTCTCCGGTATGGCTTCGTACTACGGCAATGAGTCCGGCAGCCGCACCGCGTCGGGCCAGCGCATGAACGCCAACGCGATGACCGCCGCGCACCGCACGCTGCCGTTCGGCACCAAGCTGCGCGTCACCCACGGCGGCCGTAGCGTGGTCGTCACCATCAACGATCGCGGTCCGTTCATTCGCGGCCGTGTTCTCGACCTGTCGACCGGCGCTGCGCGCGCGATCGGCCTGACCAGCCGTGGAGTCGGCCGGGTCGTTGCGGAAGTGATGTAACCGCGAAGCGGTTCTGCTTCCTCTGCAGATACAACACCTGACGTCCGGATTGGTTCGGCAACAAGCCGCACGCCGCGCTGACGTCACGTGACAAAAGCCTGCCGTCGACAATGACGGCAGGCTTTTCTTTTGTCGTCCGGGCGGCGCTGAAGATCAGAGAAAGCTTTGCGGATCGACGTCGACTTCTAGCTTCAGATTACCTTTGGTCTTGGGTCCTTTGGCGAGCCAAGAGCGCAAGTAGTTCGACAGATCGAACCCGCGCACCGATTTCACCAGCAACCGGAATCGATAGCGCCCCTTGATCACAGCGAGCGGCGCTTCGGCAGGGCCCAGCACCTGCACCCGCTCATCGAGCGGCGCAGCGCTCGCGAGCTGACGGCCGAAGCCTTCCGCGGTCGGCCGATCACCGGCCGATATGATCAGGCTCGCGAGCCTGCCGAACGGCGGATACAGCGTGCGCTCCCGGATGTCGATTTCGCTAGCGTAAAACGCCTCGCGGTCACAGGCGACCAACGCCTTCATCACCGGATGCTCGGGCTGATGCGTCTGCAGGAAGCCGACGCCGCGGCCCTGATCGCGGCCGGCGCGGCCGATCACCTGATTGAGCAGCTGGAAGGTGCGCTCGGCGGCGCGCGGATCGCCGTTGGACAGGCCGAGGTCGGCATCGACGACGCCGACCAGATTGAGCCGCGGGAAGTTGTGGCCCTTGGCGACGAGCTGGGTGCCGATGATGATGTCGACACGGCCCTCCGCGATCTCGTTCAGCTCGGCCCGCATCGTCTCGATCGAGGTGATCAGATCGCTCGACAGCACCATGGTGCGGGCATTGGGAAACAGGCTCGCAGCCTCTTCCTGCAGCCGCTCCACGCCGGGCCCGACCGCAACCAGCGAGCCCTCGGCGCCGCAATGCGGACAGGCCGGCGGCCGCGGCATCGAGAATCCGCAATGGTGACACACCAGGCGCTGCCGGAAGCGGTGATCGACCAGCCAGGCGTCGCAGATCGTGCAGGCAAAGCGATGCCCGCAGGCGCGGCACAGCGTCAGCGGCGCATAGCCGCGGCGATTGAGAAACAGCAGCGCCTGTTCGCGGCGCTCGATCGCGAAGCCGATCTGCTCGGCGAGCCGCGGCGAAATGAAGCGGCCACGCATCGGCGGCTCGCGCCGCAGATCGATCGCTTCGATCTGCGGCATGTGCTGTCCGCCGAACCGTGACGGCAGCGGAATCCGCGTGTAGCGGCCCTTGCGAGCATTGACCTCGGTCTCGACCGACGGCGTTGCCGACGCCAGCACGATCGGAATTTTGGCAATCGACGCCCGCACCACCGCCATGTCGCGGGCGTGATAATGCACGCCGTCTTCCTGCTTGTAGGCCTGGTCGTGCTCCTCATCGACGATGATCAGCCCGAGATCGGCGTAAGGCAGAAACAGCGCCGACCGGGCGCCGACCACGACGCGAGCCTGGCCCGCGGCGATTGCCGCCCAGTTGCGCGCGCGGGCGCGCGGGGTCAGTTCGGAGTGCCACTCCAGCGGCCGCACGCCGAATCGCTGGGAGAAGCGCTCGAGAAACTGCCCGGTGAGCGCGATCTCCGGCATCAGGATAAGGCTTTGCCGGCCCTGCCGGATCACCTCGGCGACTGCCTCGAAATAGACTTCAGTCTTGCCGGAGCCGGTGACGCCGTCGATCAGCGCCGCCTGAAAGCCGCCAGCGGTCACCAGGCCGCGCATGGTTTCGGCAGCGCGGGCCTGCTCGGGTGAAAAGTCAGCCGGCGCAAAATCCGGATCGGGCTCCGGTGCCGGGTTCTCACGCGGCATCGGCTCGACCTGCAGCGTCCCCTCGTCGACCAGTCCGTCGATCACGCCGGGGCTGACGCCGGCTTCCTTGGCGAGGTCGGATTTACCGTGCAGCAGCCCGTCCGACAGGATCTCCAGCAGGCGCCGGCGCGCCGGCGTCATCCGCTGCGGCGGCGAGCCGACCAGCCGCACGCCCAGGCGCTGCCGCTCCGGGCCCAGATGCTCGCCCATCCGCAGGCACATCCGCAGCACCATCCCGCGCGCCGACAGCGTGTAGGTCGAAACCCAGTCGACCATCCGGCGCAGCTCGTCGCGCAGCGGCGGCACGTCGAGCTTTTCAGCCACATCCTTGAGGCGGTTGTGCAACCGCGGGTCCGGATTCGGATTCTCCGCCCAGACCACGCCAAGGACTTCGCGGGCGCCCAGCGGCACCGCCACGACGTCGCCGGGCTTCAGCGAAAGGCCGCGCGGCACCCGGTACGAATAGGCCTGATCGATCGCAACCGGCACAAGGACGTCGACGACGCTGGCAGGCGCGTGGGAGGCCGGGCTGCTGATCGGCAAATCATCCATCGGCCCGGTGTGCCGCCAAAGCCCGGTTTCATCAATGGGAAAGGAAATCGGCTATGATTCGGAAACACTATCCCCGTCATTGCGAGGAGGCGAAGCCGACGAAGCAATCCAAAAAGCTACTGCACTGAGCTGGATTGCTTCGCTCGCAATGACGGAGAGCATCCGTTCTGGTCGGCAACAAGACACATGTCCAAAACCCACCCAGCGCCTGCGCCGCTCGAACTCTCCTGTGCGGCCGCCGATCTCACCGCCGAGATGGCGAAATGGCTGTCGCATCTGCGGGCCGAGCGGCGGCTGTCCGGCAAGACGCTGGAAGCCTACGCGCGCGACGTCCGGCAGTTTCTGCAATTCCTGGCCGAGCATTGGGGCGGTGAAGTCACGCTCGGCCGGTTCGCGCGGCTGGAGGCGACCGACGTCCGCGCCTTCATGGCGGCGCGACGGGCGGATGAGATCGCCGGCCGCTCGCTGATGCGTGCGCTGGCGGGGCTGCGTTCGTTCGGGCGTTTTCTCGAACGCGAAGGCAAGGGCCGGGTCGGGGCGCTGGCCTCGGTGCGGGCGCCGAAGATCAAGAAGAGCCTGCCGAAGCCGTTGCCGATTGCGGCCGCCAAGCGGCTTGCCGACGCCGACGAGCGCGCCGGTGAGGAGCGCGAGACCTGGGTGCTGATTCGCGACGCCGCCGTGATGGCGCTGCTGTACGGATCCGGCCTGCGTATCTCCGAAGCGCTCGGCCTGAAGCGCCGTGACGTGCCAGCGCCCGGCAAGGGCGACACCCTGATCGTGCACGGCAAAGGCAACAAGACCCGGATGGTGCCGGTGCTGCAAAACGTGCTCGAGCAGATCGCCGAGTATGCAGCGGCCTGCCCCTACAACCTGCCGCCCGATGGGCCGATGTTCGTCGGCGCCCGCGGCGGACCGCTCAGCCCGCGAATCATTCAGCTGGCGATGGAGCGGCTGCGCGGTGGCCTCGGGCTGCCCGACAGCGCGACACCCCACGCGCTGCGGCATTCGTTTGCGACGCATTTGCTTAGTCGCGGCGGAGATCTGCGTGCCATCCAGGAATTACTCGGTCATGCCTCGCTGTCGACCACGCAGGTCTATACCGGGATCGATACCGAGCGGCTGCTGGAAGTCTATAACAGCGCCCATCCCCGGGCCTGAGCAGCGGGCGTGCCTCGGCTAAGCTGTTAGTCCGGTGCCGGCGGCCTTGACCCTGCCATTTATCCAACTGACAAGATCGCGGTGCTACAAGGCCTGCTCGATGCAGGCGTAATGATTGCTGTGACAGGAGATTCCGGACGATGGGGGCGCACGAAAGCATGGAGCACGCGGAGCATGCCGAGCATGCATCGGGCTCCAACAAGGGCATCGCGCTGCTGATTTCAGTGATCGCGCTGTTCCTGGCGTTCTCAGAAACGCTCGGCAAAGGTGCGCAGACCGAAGCTCTCGCCAAGAACGTCGAAGCCTCGAACTTGTGGGCGTTCTTCCAGGCTAAGAGTATCCGTCGCACCACGGTGCAGGCGGTATCCGAACACGCGCGGCTCAGCCTCGGCACCGTGCCGGACGAGGCCACCAAGGCGGCGCTGCAAAAGCAAATCGACGATTGGCAGAAGACCGCGGCGCGCTATCGCTCCGAACCGGAGACCGGCGAAGGCTCCGAACAGCTCGCCGAACGCGCCAAGCATGCCGAACATGATCGCGACCTGGCGATGGCTCGCTATCATCACTACGAAGTCGCCTCGGCGGCCTTCCAGATCGGCATCGTACTGGCATCGGCGACGATCATCACCGGCATGATGGTGCTGGCCTGGCTGTCCGGCCTCTTGGCGATCGGCGGCCTCGGCTTCATGGCGATCGGCCTGTTCGCGCCGCACGCCGTGCATCTGATGTGAGCCAAAACGAACATCGCGCGGACCGAGCCTCGGTTCGCGCGACGAAGCGATTTGAATCCTGAGCCTACCGCGCCGTGCGAATGCGCCGGCGGAGCGCGCCGATCCGGCGCAGCGCCTTCGATCCCCAGCCGTCGCCGTCACCCTTCAGCAGCTCGGCGAGCTTGGCGCGGATCTGGGCCATGATCGGCGCCACGATGGCATGCGCCTTGGCGCGCAGTTCGATCACCCAGCGGTAGGTGGCGGCGAACCAGCGAAGCTGCAGCAGCTTCGGCTTGGTGACGTCGAAGATGAAGGCGGCAACGCCGAGGCCGAACACCTGCGCGGCCGCAAAGATGCCGAGCCCGGCGATCCAGTGGCCTTGGGCGAGCAACGCCAACGCGAACAGCTTCAGCGGATACAGCGGCGCCACCGGCACCAAAAACACCGGCAGCGTCATCGCAGGCGACAGATGGTCGACCCAGCGCGCCAGCCGCTCTTTGAGCTCGCGCAGCGGAATCAGCGCGACGATACGCGCGATCAGCGGCTCGACGTGGTCCCAGAACCACGCCTCGATCAGGAACAGAACCGCCAGCAGCACCCACAGGGGCTGCCACAATCGACCTTTCATCACGCCACCATCCGTCGCGCCGGCCAAGGCCGGCTCTCCGTCACATATGGATGGCGCGCTTGCCGACCGTAAGGGCGGCTTCCTTGATGGCCTCCGATCGGGTCGGGTGGGCGTGGCAGGTGCGGGCCAGATCCTCGGCGGAGCCGCCGAACTCCATCAGCACGGCCGCTTCGTGGATCATCTCGCCGGCCTCGCGGCCGATGATGTGAACGCCGAGAACGCGGTCGGTCTTGGCGTCGGCCAAGATCTTCACGAAGCCGTCGGTGGTCTGGTTGACCTTGGAGCGTCCGTTGGCAGTGAACGGGAATTTGCCGACCGTATAGGCGACGCCGGCCTGCTTGAGGTCCTCTTCGGTCTTGCCGACGCTCGACACTTCCGGCGTCGTGTACACCACGCCCGGAATGACATCGTAATTGACGTGGCCGGCCTTGCCCGCGATCAGTTCGGCGACCGCGACGCCTTCGTCCTCCGCCTTGTGGGCCAGCATCGGGCCGCGCACCACGTCGCCGATCGCGTACACGCCCTTCAGGCTGGTGGCGAAGTGATCGTCGATCACCACCCGGCCGCGCTCGTCGAGCGCAACGCCGGCTTCCTTCAGGCCGAGGCCTTCGGTGTAGGGAACGCGGCCGATCGCAACCAGCACGACGTCGGCTTCGAGCGTCTCCGGATTGCCGCCGGCCGCCGCCTCGACCTTCACGGCGAGCTTGGCGCCCGAGGTGTCGACGCCGGTGACCTTGGCGCCGAGCTTGAACGCAAAGCCCTGCTTTTCGAGAATGCGCTGGAACTGCTTGACCACCTCGCCGTCCATGCCCGGCAAGATGCGGTCGAGGAATTCGACCACGGTGACTTCGGCGCCGAGACGGCGCCACACCGAGCCGAGCTCGAGTCCGATCACGCCGGCACCGACCACGATCAGCTTGCCCGGCACCTTGTCGAGCGACAGCGCCCCGGTCGACGACACCACGCGCTTCTCGTCGATCTCGATGCCCTTGAGCTGAGCCACTGCCGAGCCGGAAGCGATCACGATCGACTTGGTCTCGACGCTGGTGGCCTTGCCATCGGCACCCGTCACCTCGACCTTGCTGGTGCCGAGGATCTTGCCCCTGCCGGCCAGTACGTCGATCTTGTTCTTCTTCATCAGGTATTCGACGCCTTTGACGTTGCCGTCGATCCCCTGCTGCTTGAAGTTCATCATAGCCGGCAGATCGAGCTTCGGGGCCGACACGCCGATGCCCATCTTGGCGAACGAATGCCCGGCTTCCTCGAATAGCTCGGAGGCGTGCAGCAGCGCCTTCGACGGCATGCAGCCGACATTGAGGCAGGTGCCGCCGAGCGTCGGGTTCTTTTCCACCACCGCCACCTTGAGGCCGAGCTGTGCCGCGCGTATCGCGCAGACGTAGCCGCCGGGGCCGGTACCGATGACGACGAGATCGTAGGTGGCCATAGATCAATCCTGTGAGTTGGCGCCGGAGCGACTATCGTCCCCCCGACACGTCGAAGATGGCGCTGGTGACATAGGAAGCCTCGTCCGACAGCAGCCAGACGACGGCGTTGGCGATTTCTTCGGCGCGGCCGACGCGCTTCATCGGCACGTTCACGCTGAGCCGGTGGGCGCGTTCCGGATCGCCGCCGGACGCGTGAATTTCGGTGTCGATCAGGCCGGGCCGGATCGCCGCGACGCGAATCCCCTCGCCGGCGACTTCGTGACCGAGACCGACCGTGAACGAGTCGACCGCGCCCTTGGAGGCAGCGTAGTCCACATAGGTGTTCGGTGAGCCGAGCTTCGCCGCGACCGACGACAGATTGATGATCACGCCGCCCTGGCCGCCGTGCCGGGTCGACATCCGCTTCACCGCCTCGCGGGCGCACAGAATGCTGCCGGTAACGTTGACCGCCATGATGCGCTGGATGCGTTCGGCCGACATTTCGTCGACCCGCGCGGTCGGGCCAACGATGCCGGCATTGTTGACCAGCGCGCCGAGCGAACCGAAAGCGTCCGCGGCAGCGAACAGCGCCAGGATGTCCTCTTCGTGCCCGACGTCGCATTTCACCGCGATCGCCTTGCCGTTGCTGGCTGCGATCTCGGTCACCACCTCGTTGGCCGCGGCGGAATTGCTGGCGTAGCCAATCACGACCTTGAAGCCGCGCTTCGCACAACCCAGCGCCGTGGCGCGGCCGATGCCGCGGCTGCCTCCGGTGATGATGACGACGCGATCGTTCATGGGCGCCTCAGCTCAGCAGCCGGACCAGCATCGCGATCAGCGCCAGCAGCGACACGAACCACACAATGCTGCGGGCGAACGGGATTTCGATGATGTACAGCGGCGCATACAATGCGCGGGCGATCAGCCAGACTACCGAAGCCGTTGCGGCGTAGCCGCCGGTCTTGCCGGTGACCGCCAACGCCAGCGCGAGGCCGACGAAGGCCGGATAGGTTTCGAGCAGATTGCGGAAGGCGCGGTTGGCGCGGCCGGCGAAGCGGCCTTTCGGCGTTCGCGGCTCGTCCCGGGGCCCCGCCTGATAGTCGCCGCCGAGCTCCATGGTCGTCGGGATCGAAGCCAGGAACATCTGCACGATCAGCAGCACCACGCTCCAGCCCAGCACCGTGATCTCGGTCGGCATCGGCGGCATCGTTTCCCCCAAGGTCAGCGGCGGCGCGCAGGGACGCGCCGCCGGCACTTACTCCAGTCTTAGAGATCCAGCACGAGACGCGCGGGATCTTCCAGGCTCTCCTTGACGCGGACCAGGAAGGTCACCGCTTCCTTGCCGTCGATCACGCGGTGATCGTAGCTCAGCGCCAGATACATCATCGGGCGGACTTCGATCTTGCCGCCGATCACCACCGGACGTTCCTGGATCTTGTGCATGCCGAGAATGCCGGACTGCGGCGCGTTCAGGATCGGGGTCGACATCAACGAACCGTAGATGCCGCCATTGGTGATCGTGAAAGTGCCGCCCTGCATTTCGTCGATCTTGAGCTGACCGTCGCGGGCACGCTTGCCGTAGTCGACGATGCTCTTCTCGATGTCGGCGATCGACTTCTCGTCGCAGTCGCGCACCACCGGCACGACGAGCCCCTTGTCGGTGCCGACGGCGACGCCGATGTGGTAGTAGTTCTTGTAGATCAGGTCGGTGCCGTCCATCTCGGCGTTCACCGCCGGGATGTCCTTCAGAGCCTGAACGCAGGCCTTGGTGAAGAAGCCCATGAAGCCGAGTTTGGCGCCGTGCTTCTTCTCGAAGACGTCCTTGTACTGCGCGCGCAGCGCCATGACGTTGGTCATGTCGACCTCGTTGAAGGTCGTCAGCATCGCGGCGGTGTTCTGAACTTCCTTGAGCCGGCGCGCAATGGTCTGGCGCAGACGAGTCATTTTGACGCGCTCTTCACGCGCGGCATCGTCGGCCGGCGATGGCGCACGGACCTGCACGGCGGCGGCGGGCTGGCTGACCGGGGTCGGCGCGGAGGCCGCCTTCTCGATCGCCGCCAGCATATCGCCCTTGGTGACGCGGCCGTCCTTGCCGGAGCCCGGCACGGTCGAGGCGTCGACGCCGCTCTCGGTCGACAGCCGGCGCACCGACGGGGCCAGCGGCGCGTCGGATGGCGGAGCCTTGGCAGCGGGAGCAGCCGCGGGGGCCGGAGCCGCCGGAGCAGGCGCAGCGGCGGGGGCAGCGGCCTTCGCCGGAGCCGCGGCGGCCGGCTTGGCCGGGGCGGCGCCATCGGTGATCTGGCCGAGCAGCGCGCCGACCGCGACAGTCTCACCGTCCTTGGCGACGATTTCGCCGAGCGTGCCGGCCGACGGGGCCGGCACTTCAATCGTCACCTTGTCGGTTTCGAGCTCGACGAGCGGCTCATCGACGGCCACCGCCTCGCCCGGCTTCTTGAACCAGCGGCCGATGGTCGCCTCGGTCACCGATTCACCGAGCGTCGGAACGCGAATTTCAGTCATCGTCTTCGTCCTTTTGCAGCGTCGCGGCTGTCGCGCCGGCGCCCGCCCCGTGATCCAAACTCAGGAAAAACCGAAGGGCCGCAGTCAGGCGGCGGCCCGATGCGTCAACGCAACGCTTCGTCGAGGAACGCCTTGAGCTGCGCCAGGTGCTTCGACATCAAGCCGGTCGCAGTCGCCGCGGAAGCGGGACGGCCGACGTAACGCGGCCGGCGATGCTTGGCTTCGATCTGGTTCTGCACCCACTCCAGATACGGCTCGATGAAGTGCCAGCCGCCCATGTTGCGCGGCTCTTCCTGACACCACACCAGCTCCGCTTCCTTGAAACGCGACAGCTCGTGCACCAGCGTCTTCACCGGCACCGGATAGAGCTGCTCGACGCGCAGCAGATAGACGTCGTCGATGCCGCGCTTCTCGCGCTCGTCGTAGAGGTCGTAGTAGACCTTGCCGGAGCACACCACGACGCGGCGGATCTTGGCGTCCGCCACCAGCTTGGTCTTGTCGTCCGGCTGCGTCTGCGCGTCGTCAAGCAGCACGCGGTGGAAGCTGGTATCGGGGCCGAGCTCTTCGAGCCGCGAGACCGCCCGCTTGTGGCGAAGCAGCGACTTCGGCGTCATCAGGATCAAGGGCTTGCGGATCTCGCGCTTGAGCTGACGGCGGAGCGCATGGAAGTAGTTCGCCGGCGTGGTCGGATACACCACCTGCATGTTGTCTTCGGCGCACATCTGCAGATAGCGCTCCAGACGGGCCGACGAATGTTCGGGGCCCTGACCCTCGTAGCCGTGCGGCAGCAGGCAAACCAGGCCCGACATGCGCAGCCACTTGCGCTCGCCCGACGAGATGAACTGGTCGAACAGCACCTGGGCGCCGTTGGCGAAGTCGCCGAACTGAGCTTCCCACAGCGTCAGCGCGTTCGGCTCGGCCAGCGAGTAGCCGTATTCGAAGCCGAGCACCGCTTCTTCGGACAGCAGCGAGTTGATCACCTCATAGTGCCCCTGGTCGGGCGAGAGGTGATTGAACGGGGTGTAGCGGGTCTCGTCTTCCTGATCGATCAGCACCGAATGGCGCTGCGAGAAGGTGCCGCGCTCGGAGTCCTGACCCGACAGCCGGATGCGATGGCCTTCCAGCAGCATGGTGCAGAACGCCAGCGCTTCGCCGGTCGCCCAGTCGAGGCCGTTGCCAGAGTCGATCGCGCGGGCGCGGTTTTCGAGGAAGCGCTGCACGGTGCGGTGCAGGCGGAAGCCCTCCGGCACCTTGGTGATCCTGCGACCGATCTCCTTCAGGGTCGGAAGATCGACGCCGGTGATGCCGCGGCGCGGTTCTTCGTCCTGGTCGGCCGACTTGAAGCCGGCCCACTTGCCGTCGAGCCAGTCGGCCTTGTTCGGGCGATAGCTGGACGCGGCCTCGAACTCGGCGTCGAGCCGGGCGCGCCAATCGGCCCGCGCCTTCTCGACCTCGCCCTCGGTGATGACGCCGTCGGCGATCAGGCGCTTGGAGTAGATTTCCAGCGTCGTCGGGTGACCGGCGATCTTGCGATACATCAGCGGCTGGGTGAACGACGGCTCATCGCCTTCGTTGTGGCCGTGCCGCCGGTAGCAGAACATGTCGATGACGACCGGCTTGTGGAACTTCTGCCGGTACTCGACCGCGATCTTGGCGGCGAACACCACCGCTTCCGGATCGTCGCCGTTCACGTGGAAGATCGGCGCGTCGATCATCTTCGCCACATCCGACGGATACGGCGAGGAGCGCGAATAGCGCGGATAGGTGGTGAAGCCGATCTGGTTGTTGACGATGAAGTGGATCGAACCGCCGGTGCGGTAGCCCTTCAGGTCGGACAGCGCGAAGCACTCGGCGACCACGCCCTGGCCGGCGAACGCGGCGTCGCCGTGCATCAACAGCGGCAGCACCGAGATGCGCTCTTCGGGCAGATCGCCGTGCTGATCCTGCTTGGCGCGCACCTTGCCGAGCACCACCGGATCGACGATCTCGAGGTGCGACGGGTTGGCGGTCAGCGACAGGTGGACCTTGTTGTGGTCGAACTCACGGTCCGACGAGGCGCCGAGGTGATATTTGACGTCGCCCGAGCCTTCGACCTCGTCCGGGTTGGCCGAGCCACCCTTGAACTCGTGGAACAGCGCCCGATGGGCCTTGGCCATCACCTGGGTCAGGACGTTGAGGCGGCCGCGATGCGGCATGCCGAGCACGATTTCGCGGACGCCGAGATTGCCGCCGCGCTTGATGATCTGCTCCAGCGCCGGGATCAGCGCTTCGCCGCCGTCGAGACCGAACCGCTTGGTGCCGGTGAACTTCAGGTCGCAGAACTTCTCGAAGCCCTCGGCCTCGATCAGCTTCATCAGGATCGCGCGCCGGCCCTCGCGGGTGAAGCTGATTTCCTTATCCGGACCTTCGATCCGCTCCTGGATCCAGGCCTTCTGCGCACCATTGGAGATGTGCAGAAACTCGATGCCCATGGTCTGGCAGTAGGTGCGCTCGCAGATCGCGACGATCTCGCGGAGCGAGCCGTATTCGAGGCCGAGGACGTGATCGAGGAAGATCTTGCGGTCGAGATCGGCTTCCGTGAAGCCGTAGGAGCGGATGTCCAGCTCCTCGTGATCCTTCGCCGGCGACAGGCCGAGCGGATCGAGCTTGGCGTGGAAATGGCCGCGCATACGGTAGGCGCGGATCAGCATCAGGGCCCGGACCGAGTCCCGGGTGGCCTGCAGCACGTCGGCGGAGGACAGCTCGACGCCGCGGCTCTGGGCCTTGGCCTGGATCTTCTGGCCGACGGCCTTTTCGACCTGGTTCCAGTTGCCGTCGAGCGCCGAGGTCAGCTCGTCCCCCGGGGTCAGCGGCCAGTTCGCCTGCTCCCAGGACGGACCCTCGGCGTTCTTCTGGATGTCGCCGGGGGCGTCTTTGAGGCTCTGGAAGAATGCCTGCCAGTCGGCATCGACCGAGGACGGATCGCTTTCATACCGGGAGTATAGATCGTCGATGTAGGTGGCGTTGGCGCCCTGCAGAAACGAAGATAGGGCGAAAGCCGCATTCGCGTCCTGGCGAGACATGATTGCTTCCTGATTATGAGATCGCGACTTAATCGCGATAAGCTGATCCGGTTACCGGATCAGCAACATAGTGCACCTTTTATCCTATTCTAGGGAAATGTAAGCTCGGAACGACACAAGGTTTGAATTAGGACTTCAATTTTTCGGCAAGCGTTTTGCCGAGCCGCGCCGGCGACGGCGACACCGTAATGCCAGCCGCTTCCATGGCGGCGGTCTTCGAGGCCGCATCGCCCTTGCCGCCCGAAATGATCGCGCCGGCGTGGCCCATGCGGCGGCCGGGAGGGGCGGTGACGCCGGCGATGAATCCAACCATCGGCTTCTTGCGGCCGCGCTTGGCCTCGTCGATCAGGAACTGGGCAGCGTCTTCTTCGGCGGACCCGCCGATCTCGCCGATCATGATGATCGACTCGGTCTTGTCGTCGGCCAGGAACATCTCCAGCACGTCGATGAATTCGGTGCCCTTGACCGGGTCGCCGCCGATGCCGACCGCGGTGGTCTGGCCGAGGCCCTCGGCCGAGGTCTGGAACACCGCCTCATAGGTCAGGGTGCCGGAGCGCGACACGATGCCGACCGAACCCGGCTTGAAGATGTTGGCAGGCATGATGCCGATCTTGCACTCGCCGGCGGTCATCACGCCCGGGCAGTTCGGCCCGATCAGACGCGACTTCGAACCGTTCAGCGACCGCTTCACCCGCACCATGTCGAGCACCGGGATGCCCTCGGTGATGCAGACGATCAGCGGAATCTCGGCGTCGATCGCCTCGCAGATCGCATCCGCGGCGCCCGGCGGCGGCACGTAGATCACCGACGCGTCCGCCCCGGTCTTGTCGCGCGCCTCACGGACGGTGTCGAACACCGGCAGGCCGAGGTGGGTCGAACCGCCTTTGCCCGGCGAGGTGCCGCCGACCATCTTGGTGCCGTAGGCGATCGCCGCCTCGGAATGGAAGGTGCCGTTCTTGCCGGTGAAGCCCTGGCAGATAACGCGGGTGTTGCTGTCGATCAGAATGGACATGGTCGGTGATGCTTTCGCGGTCGAACGGAATGGTCGGAGGCAGCGGAGAGGCCGAGAAGCGGCCTCAGGCTCCCTTCACGGCGGCGACGATCTTCTGCGCGGCGTCGTCGAGGTTGTCGGCGGGCAGCACGTTGAGGCCGGAATGCTTGATGATCTTCTTGCCGGCTTCGACATTGGTGCCTTCGAGGCGGACCACCAGCGGCACGTCGAGACCGACTTCCTTGACCGCAGCGACGACACCCTCGGCGATCACGTCGCACTTCATGATGCCGCCGAAGATGTTGATCAGGATGCCCTTCACGTTGGGATCGGCGGTGATGATCTTGAACGCCGCCGTCACCTTCTCCTTGCTGGCGCCGCCACCGACGTCGAGGAAGTTGGCCGGGGACATGCCGTACAGCTTGATGATGTCCATCGTCGCCATCGCGAGGCCGGCGCCGTTGACCATGCAGCCGATGGTGCCGTCGAGGGTGACGTAGTTGAGGTCGTACTTCGACGCTTCGATTTCCTTGGCGTCTTCCTCGGTCTCGTCACGCAGCGCCTGGATGTCGGTGTGGCGGTACAGCGCGTTGCCGTCGAAGGAGATTTTGGCGTCGAGGCACTTCAGATCGCCCTGCTTGGTCAGCACCAGCGGGTTGATCTCCAGCATGTCCATGTCTTTGGCAACGAACGCGGCGTACAGCTTGGCCACCAGCGCTTCGGCCTGCTTGGCCTGATCGCCCTTGAGGTTCAGCGCCTTGGCGACGGTGCGGCCGTGGTGGCCCATGATGCCGGTCGCCGGATCGACGGTGAACGACACGATCTTCTCAGGGGTCTCGTGGGCGACGTCTTCGATCGACATGCCGCCTTCGGTCGAAACCACGAAGGAAATCCGCGAGGTGGCGCGATCGACCAGCAGCGACAGGTAGAACTCCTTGTCGATCTCGGAGCCTTCCTCGATGTAGAGGCGGTTGACCTGCTTGCCGTCGGCGCCGGTCTGCACCGTCACCAGCGTGGCGCCGAGCATCTGCTTGGCGAATTCCTTGACCTCATCGATCGACTTGGCGAGGCGGACACCGCCCTTGTCGCCGGCCGAAGCTTCCTTGAACTTGCCCTTGCCGCGTCCGCCGGCGTGGATCTGGCTCTTCACCACCCAGACCGGGCCGCCGAGCTGCTTGGCAGCGGCTTCCGCTTCGGACGCCTTGAAGATCGGGAAGCCGTGCCCCACCGGCACGCCGAACTCGCGCAGCACCGCCTTGGCCTGGTATTCGTGAATATTCATGGAATTGCCCCTCGCCAGATCGCATCCAGCCGGTTGAACCGCGACGCTGCGCCGGCCCTCAAGGAGCCGGCGCAGTCAGTTTCGTTAGACGTTCCTCAGCGACCGAGCAGATCGGGCGCAATCTTCTTGCAGGCCTCGACTAGGCCCTGAACGGCAGCGACCGACTTGTCGAACGCTTCCTTGTCCTTGCCGGCCAGTTCGATCTCGACGATGCGCTCGACACCCTTGTCGCCGATCACCACCGGAACGCCGACATACATGTCCTTGACGCCGTATTCGCCGTTGAGGTGAGCCGCAACCGGCACCACCCGCTTCTTGTCCTTCAGATAGCTCTCGGCCATCGCGATCGCCGACGACGCCGGGGCGTAGAACGCCGAGCCGGTCTTCAGCAGGTTGACGATCTCGGCGCCGCCGTTGCGGGTGCGGTCGACGATTTCGTCGAGGCGCGCCTGCGAGGTCCAGCCCATCTTGACCAAGTCCGGCAGCGGAATGCCGGCGACGGTCGAGTACTTCACCAGCGGCACCATGGTATCACCATGGCCGCCGAGCACGAAGGCGGTGACGTCTTCGACCGAGACGTTGAACTCGTCGGCCAGGAAGTAACGGAACCGCGCCGAGTCGAGCACGCCGGCCATGCCGACGACCTTCTTGGCCGGCAGGCCCGAGGCCTTCTGCAGCGCCCACACCATCGCGTCGAGCGGGTTGGTGATGCAGATCACGAACGCGTCGGGCGCGTACTTCTTGATGCCGGCACCGACCTGCTCCATCACCTTGAGGTTGATGCTGAGCAGATCGTCACGGCTCATGCCCGGTTTGCGCGGCACGCCGGCGGTGACGATCACCACGCGGGCACCTTCGATCGCCTCGTAGGAGTTGGCGCCGGTCAGCTTGGAGTCGAAACCGTCCACCGGCGAAGACTCTGCGATGTCGAGCGCCTTGCCCTGCGGCACGCCCTCGGCGATGTCGAACAGCACCACGTCGCCGAGCTGTTTCAGCCCGATCAAATGTGCCAGCGTACCGCCGATCTGGCCGGAGCCAATCAAAGCAATCTTATCGCGCGCCATGGGAAAGCAGTCCTTTGAGCCCGTGGGTGGGGAGGGTGGGAAATCCGCTTGGGTGGTTATCGCTTTCGCCCCATGCGTTCAAGTCGGCGAGCGCCCATTTGTTGGGCCAGCCGCCCTGCAAACTGCGGGAGGCTCGGAACACACCTAGGTTTCGACCAGTCCGGTGGTTTCACCGGTCGCGGTGGAGTCGCGCCGGCCATGCGGCAGCGCCAGATACGATTCCGATCCCATTTCTGTGAGACGGGAGACGGTGCGATTGAATTCCAGCGCCTCGAAGCCTTCCGTGGCGCGGTAAAGCCGGGCCGGCTCAGCAGCGGCTGAGGCCATCAGCTTCACCGAGTTGTCGTACAAAGTATCGATCAGCGCGATGAACCGCTTGGCGGCATTGCGATCGGCGTAGTCCATCACTGGCACATGATCGATCATCAGCGTGTGATATTCATGTGCGAGCCGCAGGTAATCGCTGGCGCCCAGCGGCTTCTGGCACAGATCGGCGAATGAGAAGCGCGCGACGTGATGATCGGCCTGCGGCACGTGCAGGATACGGCCCTTGATCGAGATGTCGCGCGGCTCACCCTTCGTCGTCCCGGTGATCCGGTGCCACGCCCGGTCGATGGTCGCGGCCGCCTCGGCATCGTCCGGCGTCAGCCAGACCTTCATGCCGGCGAATTTCTCCAGACGGTAATCGGTTCGCGCGTCGAGCCGGATCACCCGCATATGCCGCTTCACCTGGCCGATGAACGGCATGAACAGCGAGCGGTTGAGGCCCCCCTTGTAGAGATCATCGGGCGCGACGTTCGACGTCGCCACCACCACGGTGCCGAGCTCGAACAATTTGGTGAACAGCCGGCCGAGGATCATCGCGTCGGCGATGTCGGTGACGTGAAATTCGTCGAAGCAGAGCAGCCAGGCCTCGTCGAGGATCGAGGCCGCCGTCAGCTCCATCACGTCGGCATCCGGAATATCGCCGCGCTTGATCGCCTGGCGGAAGCCGTTGATGCGATCATGGGTCTCGGCCATGAACTCGTGAAAATGCGACCGTCGCTTCAACGCGATCGGGCTCGCGTCGAAGAACAGATCCATCAGCATGGTCTTGCCGCGGCCGACCTCGCCATGGATGTAGAGCCCCTGCGGGGGGGCCTGGCCGGCATCGCCGCCGCCGAACAGACGTCCGAAAAAGCCTTGCTTTTTCGGTGGCTTATAGCCGTCGAGCGTCTCGTTGAGGAGCGTGAAGGCCTGCACCGCGCGAGCCTGCGCCGGATCGGCTTCGATGCTGCCGGAGGCGATCAGGGATTGATATTGCTGGCGGAGCGAGTGCGGCGAGGACATGCGGCCTTTTACCGCCTGATCGGGCGGCAAAATGCAAGCCGGGAATCGGTCGGAGAGCTATGCGCGATAACGAGGTGCCTGGTCAGGCATTCAGCTCGTACGGCGCTTCGACGATATAGGGGCCGCCGCCAGTCGAAGCGCGGGCCGAATACAGCACGAACCGCTCGGCCTTGAACACCTTGGACGGGAAGTAGCCGCGGATCGACAGATAGTCGGCGACATCGCGGCTGGAAACGTCGCCGCGCAGCCGCGCCAGCGTGACGTGCGGGGTGAACTTCCGTCCCTCGGGATCGAGACCGACCCGCTGCATCAGCCGCTCGAGTTCGGCCTGCAGCTCGATTAGCGGCTTTGACGGCACCACCGAGGCGACCACCGCGCGGGGCTTCTTGCCGCCGAAGCTCGACAGCCCCTGCAGCGTGACTTCGAACGGCTTGCGATTGACCCGAAACAGCGTCGAGGCGATCTCGTTGGCGGTGACGCCGTCGATGTCGCCGATGAACCGCAAGGTGAGATGATAATCGTCCGGATCGACCCAGCGCGCCCCCGGTAGTCCGCCACGTAAACTCGACAGGGTCTGGCCAATCTCGGCCGGAATCTCCAGTCCCGTAAACAAACGCGGCATCGGCACACCCTCGAACCTGAGGCCGATTGCGGCTGCCTATCCCGATCGTGGGGACCGTCCCGCGTGGGGCACGGCAGTCCGCAAAACGTCCGGCGAATCAACGATACGATTGTGTAGCGCGTTTGTGTAACAGCGCTACAGCGCAGCCCTCGTGGGGCCCAGAAAGCTGAGGGCAATCCGGCCCTTAAGGCGGAACTGCCGCTTTCTCAGCGGCTTTGCACCAGGAGCGGGCGGAGCAGCGCCTCGACACTGGGCAAAATCCGCTCGACGATAATGTCGACGCCCGCCGCGGTCGGATGAATGCCGTCGGCCTGATTGAGGTTCGACACCGCAGCGACGCCGTCGAGGAAGAACGGATACAGCGGCACGTCGTATTGCTTGGCGAGATCCGGGTAGATCGCGTCGAACTGCGCGGCGTAATCCTTGCCGTAATTCGGCGGCGCCAGCATGCCGGCAAGCAGCACCGGCAGCTTGCGCGCCTTCAGCCGTTTCAGGATCTCTTCGAGCGCCTTGCGCGGGACCTTCGGATCGGTGCCGCGCAGCGCATCGTTGGCGCCAAGCTCGACGATCACCGCATCGGCATCGGGCGGCACCGACCAGTCGAGCCGCTCCAGGCCGCCGCTGGCCGTATCACCCGACACGCCGGCATTCACCATCTCGGTGTCGATGCCCTTGGCTTTGAGCGCCTTTTGCAGCTTGGCCGGAAACGCATCGGCAGCCGGCAGGCCATAGCCGGCGGTCAGCGAGTCCCCGAGCACCACCACCTTCAGCGGCTTTGCGGCGGTCTCGGCCCGCGCACTTTGTCCAGGCAGCGCCGCCATCATTCCAAGTCCCAGGACCAGCGCGATCGTGCGCGCCCACCCCTCGACCGCCACGATTGAATAGCCATATGAGGCAGCCATGGACAGTCTCATTGAACCCTCGTCATTGGCCGGCGGCGCGCCGGACAGCATCGCGATCTCCAACGTCAACCTGTCGCTGGGCAGCGGCGCCGCGCGGGTGCACATCCTCAAGGATATCAGCCTGCGCGTCGGCACCGGCGAGACGATCGGGCTGATCGGCCCGTCCGGCTCCGGCAAGTCCACCCTGCTGATGGTGATGGCCGGGCTGGAGCGGCCCGACAGCGGTCAGGTGGTGGTGGGCGGCACCTCATTCAATGGTTTGGACGAGGACGCGCTGGCCCGCTTCCGCGGCCGCCAGATCGGAATCGTGTTTCAGTCCTTCCATCTGATCCCGACAATGACGGCGCTGGAAAACGTCGCGGTGCCGCTGGAGCTGGCCGGTCAGGCTGGTGCCGCGGATCGCGCGGCCCGCGAGCTCGCCTCGGTCGGTCTCGGCGAACGTCTGCATCATTACCCCTCGCAGCTCTCGGGCGGCGAGCAGCAGCGCGTCGCGCTCGCCCGCGCGCTCGCGCCCGATCCGGCGATCCTGGTGGCCGACGAGCCGACCGGCAATCTCGATGAGACCACCGGCAAGCAGATCGTCGACCTGTTGTTCGCCAAACATGCCGAGCGCGGCATGACGCTGGTGTTGGTCACGCACGATTCCGGGCTGGCGCAACGCTGCGACCGCGTGGTGCGACTGCGCTCTGGCCGGATCGACACCACACAGCCGGGCTCCGCCGCACGCGCACGGTCGGCCTGATCGATGACGGTCCTGACCGAGACGCCGCCCCGCATCCGTTCGTGGTCGCTGCCACTCCGCTACGCGCTTCGCGAGATGCGCGGAGGGTTGAACGGGTTCTACGTCTTCATCGCCTGCATCGCGCTCGGCGTGATGGCGATCGCCGGCGTCGGTTCGGTGGCAGCCAGCCTCGGCGACGGGCTCGCCCGCGAGGGACGCACGCTGCTCGGCGGTGACGCCGCGTTCTCGCTGATCCAGCGCGAAGCGACGCCGAACGAAGTGGCGTTCCTGCGCAGCCGCGGCGATGTCTCGGTCGCCGCCACGATGCGCGGCATGGCACGCACCGACGATGGCCGCTCGGCTCTGGTCGAGCTGAAGGCCGTCGACGGCGCCTATCCGCTGCTCGGCGCACTCAAACTCGAACCGCCGATGCCGGTGGCCGACCTGCTCGCCCGGCGTGACGATGCCTTTGGGGCAGCCGCCGATCCGGCCCTGCTGGCGCGGCTCGATCTGAAGATCGGCGACAAGGTTACGATCGGCAGCGCCACCTTCCAGATCCGCAGCGCAGTGGCGGCCGAGCCGGACAAGCTGTCCGGCAATATCGGCTTCGGTCCGCGCTTCTTGATCAGCGACGACGGCTTGCGCGCGACCCAGTTGCTGCAGCCCGGCAGCCTGGTGCGCTGGACCTACCGGGTCCGGCTGCCGGACAACGGTACGGACGATCGCGCAGCGCAGCGGCTGGTCGATGACACCCGCGCGGCACTGCCGCAGGCCGGCTGGGAAATCCGCACCCGCGGCAACGCCTCGCCGCAGCTCGAACGCACCATTACCCGTTTCACTCAATTCCTGACCCTGGTTGGCCTCGCCGCGTTGGTGGTCGGCGGCGTCGGCGTCGCCAATGCGGTGAAGAGCCATATTGATCGCCGCCGCGACGTGATCGCAACGCTGAAGGCGGTCGGCGCCACCGGGCGCGACGTGTTCGCGATCTATCTCACCCAGGTGATCGTGCTCGCGCTGATCGGGGCGGCGATCGGGCTGGCGCTCGGCGCCGCGATGCCGTTCGCGCTGGTTGGACTGTTCGGGCAGTTACTCCCGCTGCCGGTGGTGGCGGCGCTGCATCCCGGTGAGCTGGCGCTATCGCTGGTCTACGGCCTGCTCACCGCACTGGCGTTCGGATTGTGGCCGCTGGCGCAGGTGCGTGACGTCCCGGTGGCGATGCTATTCCGCGAGGCCGCGACCGCCGACGGCCATCGCCCCCGGCTGAAGCACATCGCCTTGATCGCCGCGGTCGTCGCGGTGCTGCTCGCGGTGGTGATCGGGCTCGCCTACGACAAGCGCGTTGCGCTGGCCGTGATCGGCGCCACCCTGGCGATCTTCGTGCTGCTGCGCGGCGTCGCCGCCGGACTGATGGCGATCGCGCGCCGGCTGCCGCGGTCGCGCATCACTATGCTGCGGCTCGCCGTCGCCAACATTCACCGCCCCGGTGCGCTGACACCATCAGTGGTCCTGTCGCTGGGTCTCGGCCTTGCGGTGCTGGTCACCGTCTCGCAGATCGACGGTAACCTGAGGCGGCAGTTTAGCGCTGCGCTGCCCGAGAAGGCACCGACCTTCTTCTTCATCGACATCCCCTCCAGCGAGACTGATCAATTCGGCACATTCCTGCGCCAGATCGCGCCGAACGCCACGCTGGAAGACGTGCCGATGCTGCGCGGCCGGATCGTCGCCGCGCGCGGCGTTCGCGCCGAAGACCTCAAGCCGGCGCCGGACGCCGAGTGGGTGCTGCAGAGCGATCGCGGCCTGACCTATGCGGCCGATGTCCCGGCCGGTTCCAAGGTGGTCGAGGGACGTTGGTGGCCCAAGGACTATAGCGGACCGCCACTGGTGTCGTTCGACAAGAAGCTGGCGCAGGGACTTGGGCTGTCGATCGGCGACAAGGTCACCGTCAATGTGCTCGGCCGCGAGATCACCGCCACGATCTCGAACCTGCGCAGCATCGACTGGCAGAGCCTCGGGATCAATTTCGTCCTGGTGTTTTCACCGGACACCTTCCGCGGCGCGCCCCACACCCACATCGCCACGCTGACCGAAAGCGGCAGCACGCCGCAGAGCGACGCCGCGGTGATCAAGCAGGTCGCCGACCGGTTTCCGGTGGTGACCTCGGTGCGGGTGCGCGAAGCGCTGGAGACGGTCGGCGGCGTGGTGTCGAACCTGGTGCTGGCGGTGCGCGGCGCCAGCGCGGTGACGCTGATCTCCGCCATCCTGGTGCTGGGCGGCGCGCTCGCTGCCGGCCATCGCCACCGGGTCTATGACGCGGTGATCCTGAAGACGCTGGGCGCCACCCGGGGACGGCTGATCGGCGCCTTTGCGCTCGAATATGCGCTGATTGGTCTCGCCACCGCGGCGTTCGCCGTGCTGGCGGGCTCGGTCGCCGCGTGGCTGATTGTCACACGATTAATGACGCTGAGTTTCGCCTGGCAGGCCGGCTCGGCGGCCGGCGTGGTGGTGGCCGCTCTGGTGGTCACGGTCGGCCTCGGACTGATCGGCACGTGGCTGGCGCTCAACCAGAAACCAGCTTCCGTTTTGCGAAATTTATAGTATGCAGCGCCGGCGGAACGGGCGGCGCGGCGCGCTGGCGCACCGCTCTGGCGGGTCCTGTTACGACTGGGAAATGGCCATTTTCGACCAAGGTCGGACGCCGATTTCTTTACCCTTCAGAGCGGAGCGACATTCAGCCGCGCATTAAAGCTTGCCCCGTCCGTGTTAGTTTCCCACATATCAGCATGGGTCGGACGGCTCGATGAACAGACGTTAATTTTGGGTCCTGACTGGGATCTTGGCTCAACTTTAAGCGCACATTCTTCGCCACCGTCCGGATAAATTAGTACTGGCTTTCGCCACCCTTCGCGACCGGCCAGACCAACTCGGGATCTCGACCATGTCGGACTTGGACCGCAACTACACTTCTCCCTTCGGCCGGGCCGCCGGACGCGTCGAAACCGCGACCGTCGACGCCGGGCTGCGCGCCTACATGCTGCGCATCTACAACTACATGACGATCGGCCTGGCCATCACCGGCCTGGCGGCGCTCGGCGTCTATATGGGCGCCGTGACCACGGACGCCGGCGCGGCTGCCGCGCGGGTCGGCAACACCATGCTGACCTCGTTCGGCGTGGCGATGTTCGTCAGCCCGCTGAAGTGGGTCTTCATCCTCGCCCCGCTGGCGATGGTGTTTGTCATCTCCTTCGGCATCAACCGCCTGAAGCCGGCGACCGCACAGCTTCTGTTCTGGGCGTTCTCGGCGTTGATGGGCATCTCGCTGTCGTCGATCTTCCTGGTCTACACCCACACCTCGATCGTCCGGGTGTTCTTCATCACCGCGGCCGCGTTCGGTGCGCTGAGCCTTTACGGCTACACCACCAAGCGTGACATGACCGGGATGGGTTCGTTCCTGATCATGGGCCTGTTCGGCGTCGTGATCGCCAGCCTGGTGAACCTGTTCGTCGCCTCGTCGATGCTGCAGTTCATCGTCTCGGTGGTGGGCGTGCTGGTGTTCGCCGGCCTGACCGCCTGGGACACCCAGCGCCTGAAGAACGACTACATCTACGGCTACGGCTCGATGGGCGGCGACGTCGCCGAGCGGGCTGCCATTACCGGCGCTCTGTCGCTCTACCTGAACTTCATCAACCTGTTCACGCTGCTGCTTCAGCTGCTCGGACAGAAGGAATAACGGTCTCCTCCCAGACCTGACAGCTCGAAGCCCCGGCCCAGCGCCGGGGCTTTTGTTTTGACGGACCGGGACCGCCGGGAGCAGCAGGACGCTTCGCATGTCAGATGTCATCGCCGGGCTCGACCCGGCGATCCATCCTGCTGCAGGCAGCCTCCTGCAAGCCAGCCAAGCGTCATGGCGAAGAGGATGGATACGCGGGTCAAGCCCGCGTATGACGCTGAGATTGGCGATCCGCTCCGAGTCCGAATTTCACATGTCCGACCTCGTCATCCGCCCGGCGATCACCGCCGACCTGCCGGCCATCACCGCAATCTATGAGCAGGCGGTGCGGTTCGGCACCGCGACCTTCGAGCTGAGCCCGCCCGACCTTACCGAGATGACGCGGCGGTTCAGCACTCTGACCGAAGCCGGCTTTCCGTATCTGGTCGCGGAGGCGGACGGGGCGATTGCCGGCTACGCCTATGCGGGCCCCTACCGGCCGCGGCCGGCCTATCGGTTCACGGTCGAGAACTCGATCTATCTCGATCCGGCGGCCCACCGCCGCGGCATCGGCAGCGCGCTGCTGCGTGACCTGATCACCGCATGCACCGAGCGCGGCTTCCGCCAGATGATCGCGGTGATCGGCGATTCCGCCAACGCCGCCTCGATCGCCCTCCACCGCAAAGGCGGCTTCGTGCCGATCGGCACCCATACCGACGTCGGCTTCAAGTTCGGTCGCTGGCTGGACTCGGTGCTGATGCAGCGGACGCTGGGGGACGGCGGGCAGACGGTGCCCGAAGCAGAAGCGCTGCCGAACAGCCCATAATGCCGTAACCCTCCGAAAAGCGGAGGGCCCAGTATTCGAGAGAGTTGACGCTGATCACTGGCGCTCTGGGATACTGGGTCGCCGGACAAGCCGAGCGATGACGCGGGGGGCCACCGAGACGCTTCGCCCCGGCTCCGCCGCAGCTCAGGTCAGACCAGCGCCAGCTTGCGGTCGATCACCAGCAGCACACGTTCGAGTTCATGGCCGCGGCGCAGGATCTGGCCGGAAGCGCCGATGACGCAATACGCGCCCTGTTTGCGGGCGAGCCGCGGATCCTTGACGATGCGATAGATCGGGACTTCCGAGGCGCGGCGGAAGATCGAGAACACCGCAGTGTCTTTCAGGAAGTCGATGGCGTAATCGCGCCACTCGCCGGCCGCGACCATCCGGCCATAGAGATTGAGGATGCGATTGAGCTCCAGGCGGTTGAAAGTAACCAGTCCCTGCAGCGGTGCGGTGCCTGGGCGCTCCGCTGCGCGGCTCTCGCTGGGGTCAGCCTCCCCGGAAATCATATCCATCGGCGCCTCCTGTCACGACGCTGACATGATTGCGCCGCCGGCGACGGGCCGCAAGGGGACCGAAAGCAGCAGGCGCCGAAACAGCGCCCTTGCGCACGCGGCTCACGCCTTCGTTAGCCGAATTCTTATTGCCGCCCGATTTTCGCCCAGCGCCCGCCAAGCCCGCTTGCAATAACACTATCACTGCGTTGGCCCGGTCCCTTCGGCTTCGGATTCCTCAGCCCCCAGCCCCCCGAAGCAGTCGGGATCGGGCCTGTACGCAGAACCTCGATCCCCCTCCTGGGCCGACGCAAGTTGGTCCTTTTTTGTTTTGAGGGGCCGGCTTGCTCCCAGTCGGGAAGCGCGCAGCCAAGCGCGCAAAGCAGCTCTGGCTATTTCCGCCAGATCGCACCCGGCAGACGATCAGTTCAGCGACGTGAACGCGGCCCCGAGCATCGCGCCGGGCTTCTCACGGCTGCCGTTCTGCACGTAGACCGCCGCCGCATCGACGCCGTCACCGACGACGTTCTCAAGCGGCACCGTCCAGTGCTCCGCCGCGCCGGTCCAATCGCCGACCTTCAGCAGATTGCGCACCACGTTGTGGTAGGTGACGTGCCGGCCGCGGTTCTCGCCGCGCCCGATCTCGATCGGGATCGCTTTGGACACCGCGCAGATCCAGACTTCGCCGCTCTTGGTCGTCTCGCCCTGGGGCGCCGCGGCGACCGAGACCTTGATCTCTTTGCCTTCGACCGCCACCGAGACCGGCACGGTCATCACCCCGGCGGTCTTGTCGGTGGTCTTGATCGCGCCCTCGATGCCGGCGCGGTTGCTGCCGACAAGGTGCGCCGACCCATTGACGATCACCTGCGGGGTGAACACGTCCCGATCGCCTCGCACTTGCGAGTAAGCTTTCTGGCGAGCGGTAAAACGGGAGTCGGCCAGGGTGTCCTTCCAGCCGAGATAGTCCCAATAGTCGATCGGCAGGCTGAGGGCGATCACCGACGGATCGCGGGCGAGTTCGCCGATGATTTTGTCCGCCGGCGGACAGGACGAGCAGCCTTGCGAGGTGAACAGCTCGACCACGGCGCGGGGCTCGGCGGCAGCAAGATCGGCCGTCGCGATCGTCACGCACAGGCCGAGTGCGCCGGACCACCGCGAAAATCCACCAACACCATTCATCGTCGTTTGCCGAACCGCCTTTGCCGAATGCTTCGGGACGGCGGCGCGCCGCCATCCATCGAGGAGCCTTAAAACGAAAAGGCGGCCATTTGCATAGGCCGCCTTCCGTTCACCTGCCACTCACTTCGCAGTGAGGCATTCTGCGCCTATCGACGAAGATCGCGGCTGTTAGGCCGCGAGCTTGCGCAGCACGTAGTGCAGAATACCGCCGTTGCGGTAGTAATCGAGTTCGTCGAGCGTATCGATGCGGCACAGCAGCGGCACGCGCTTGCGCTTGCCCTCGGCCGAGGTGATCTCGGCTTCCAGCATCTGCCGCGGCTTCAGGTCGCCTTCGAGGCCGCGGATCGTGACCTTCTCGTCGCCCTTGAGGCCGAGCGAGGCCCACGAGGTGCCCTCTTCGAAGGTCAGCGGCAGCACGCCCATGCCGACCAGGTTCGAGCGATGGATGCGCTCGAAGCTCTGGCAGATCACGGCGCGAACGCCGAGCAGACGGGTGCCCTTCGCGGCCCAGTCGCGCGACGAACCGTTGCCGTATTCGGCACCGGCGAACACCACCAGCGGCACCTTCTCTTCCTGGTACTTCATGGCGGCGTCGTAGATCGACATCTGCTCGCCGTCCGGCCAGTGCTTGGTCAGGCCGCCTTCCGGAATGTTGCCGTCGGCGCCCTTCAGCATGTGGTTCTTGATGCGGATGTTGGCGAAGGTACCGCGCATCATCACTTCGTGGTTGCCGCGGCGGGTGCCGTACTGATTGAAGTCGGCCGGGCGCACCTGACGCTCGGTCAGGTACTTACCGGCCGGCGACGTCAGCTTGATCGAACCGGCCGGCGAGATGTGGTCAGTGGTGATCTTGTCGCCGAACAGCGCCAGGACGCGGGCGTCGACAATGTCGGTGATCGGCTCCGGCTGCTTGGTCATGCCTTCAAAGTACGGCGGGTTCTGCACGTAGGTCGACGACATGTTCCACTTGTAGGTCTCGGACTCGACCGTCTTGATCTTGCGCCAGTTGGTGTCGCCCTTGAACACGTCGGCGTAGCGCGCCTTGAAGATCTTGGAGGTCACGTACTTCTTGACGAAGGCGTTGATCTCCTTGGTGCTCGGCCAGATGTCCTTCAGGTACACCGGCTTGCCGTCCTTACCGGTGCCGATCGGATCGACCGCGAGGTTCTTGGTCACCGAGCCGGCGAGCGCGTAGGCGACCACCAGCGGCGGCGAGGCTAGGTAGTTGGCCTGCACGTCCGGCGAGACGCGGCCTTCGAAGTTGCGGTTGCCCGACAGCACCGCGGCGGCGACGATGCCGTTGTCGTTGATCGACTTCGAGATTTCTTCCGGCAGCGGGCCGGAGTTGCCGATGCAGGTGGTGCAGCCGAAGCCGACGAGGTTGAAGCCGACCTTGTCGAGATCCTTCTGCAGACCCGAATTCGCCAGATACTCGGCGACGACCTGCGAGCCCGGGGCCAGCGAGGTCTTCACCCACGGCGCCGCCTTGAGGCCCTTGGCCGCGGCGTTACGCGCCAACAGACCGGCGCCGATCAGCACGCTCGGGTTCGAGGTGTTGGTGCACGAGGTGATCGCCGCGATCACCACGTCGCCGTGGCCGAGATCGAAGTTGCGGCCTTCCACCTTGTAGCGGGCGCCGTCGAGCGCCTTCTTGTACTCGTTGGCCATCGCGGTGGCGAAGCCTTCCGAGACCGACGACAGCGCGATGCGGCCTTCGGGGCGCTTCGGGCCGGCCATCGACGGCTCGACGGTGGCGAGGTCCAGCGTCAGCGTCACGGTGAACACCGGGTCCGGCGACTTGGAGGTGCGGAACAGGCCCTGCGCCTTGCTGTACTTCTCGACCAGCGCGACCCGCGCCGAGGCACGGCCCGAGGTCTTCAAGTAATCGATGGTTTCGCCGTCGACCGGGAAGAAGCCGCAGGTCGCGCCGTATTCCGGCGCCATGTTGGCGATCGTGGCCTTGTCGGCGACCGAGAGGTTGTCGAGGCCCGGGCCGAAGAATTCGACGAACTTGCCGACCACGCCCTGCTTACGCAGCATCTGGGTGACGGTGAGCACCAGGTCGGTGGCGGTGACGCCTTCCTTGAGCGCGCCCTTGAGCTTGAAGCCGACCACTTCCGGCAGCAGCATCGACAGCGGCTGGCCGAGCATCGCAGCTTCCGCCTCGATGCCGCCGACGCCCCAGCCGAGCACGGCGAGACCGTTGACCATGGTGGTGTGCGAGTCGGTACCGACCAGCGTGTCCGGATAGGCGACTTCGAAGGTGCCGGTCTTGCGGCCGATCGTCATCTTCTCCTTCTTGGTCCAGACCGTCTGCGCCAAGTACTCGAGATTGACCTGGTGGCAGATGCCGGTGCCGGGCGGCACCACCGAGAAGTTCGAGAACGCCTTCTGGCCCCACTTCAGGAACTCGTAGCGCTCCTGGTTCTGCTTGTACTCCTCGGCGACGTTCTTCTTGAAAGCCTGGTTGTTACCGAAGAAGTTGACGATCACCGAGTGGTCGATGACGAGGTCGACCGGCACCAGCGGATTGATCTTCTCAGCATCACCACCGAGCTTCTGCATCGCGTTGCGCATCGCCGCCAGATCGACAACCGCCGGCACGCCGGTGAAGTCCTGCATCAGCACGCGCGCCGGGCGGAATGCGATCTCGTGCTCCAGCGCCTTCTTCCGCATCCACTTGGCGACCGCCATGATGTCCGCCTTCTTGACGGTGCGGTCGTCCTCGTTGCGCAGCAGGTTTTCCAGCAGCACCTTCATCGAGTAGGGCAGACGGGAAATCCCCTTCAGGCCGTTCTTCTCGGCGGTGGGCAGGCTGTAATAGACGTAAGACTTGCTGCCGACCTTGAGGATCTTCCGGCATTTGAAGCTGTCGAGCGAGGTCATGTAAGGCGGGTCCCAGATTATCGTTTTCGATTGGGCGAGCTTGTATGCTGGCTCCGGAGGGGCAGGCCGTCCGGCTTGCAGGCGCCGATCGTGTGCTGCATCAAGTTCCGGCTTATAGAACCTTTCCAATTGCGCCGCCAGTTCGACAATGACAGGCGAGCGCATCGATTTGTGAGCAGGCCGTTCCGATCCCGGAGCGGAACAGGTTGGGATGCATGCGGCTGTCGGGGCGCGACTTACGGTGTGTACGAGGTGGCCGCGAGGTATTCGCCGGACTGGCCTTCGAGGCGAGCGGCGGCGAGGCGCTGGCGCTGATCGGACATAATGGCGCCGGTAAGACGTCGCTGCTGCGGCTGATCGCCGGGCTGCTGACACCTGAGGGTGGAACCATCACGATCGACGGCGGGGAACCAGATACGCCGGTCGCCGAACAGGCGCACTATCTCGGCCACCGCGACGCGCTCAAGCCGTCGCTCAGCGTCGCTGAAAATCTCGGCTTCTGGCGCGACTTTCTCGGCGGCGAGCGCACCGATCTGAGCGCCGCCATCACGGCGGTCGGGCTCGGCCACGCCGCCGAACTGCCGGCGGCGTATCTGTCGGCCGGCCAGCGCCGGCGGCTCTCGATCGCCCGCCTGCTGGTGGTGCGGCGGCCGATCTGGCTGCTGGACGAGCCAACCTCGGCGCTCGACGTCAAAGGTCAGGAGCTGTTCGTTGGCCTGATGCAGGATCACCTCGCCCGCAGCGGCATCATCGTCGCAGCCACCCACGCGCCGCTCGGCATTCCGGTGCGCGAGCAGCGGATCGGAGCCGCGACATGACCGCGCTCGGCGCCATCATTCGCCGCGATATCAAGATCGCACTCCGCGTCGGCGGCGGGGCGCTGATCGGCGTATTATTCTTCCTCACTGTGGTGGTGCTGATGCCGTTCGCGGTCGGCCCCGACCTTGCGCTTTTGAAGCGGCTCGGGCCGGCGATCCTGTGGCTCGGCGCGCTGCTCGCCAGCCTGCTGACACTCGACCGGCTGTTCACCGCCGACGCCGAGGACGGCTCGCTCGACCTGATCGTGATGAGCCGGACCCCGCTGGAGCTGACCTGCGCCGCCAAGGCGCTGGCGCATTGGCTGGCGGCCGGCCTGCCGCTGATCGTGGCAACCCCGGTGCTGGGCCTGCTGCTCAACCTCGACGGCAGCGCCTCGCTCGCCGTGATGGCGACGCTGCTGGCCGGTACCCCAGCGCTGACCTTCACCGGCATGATCGGCGCCGCGCTGGCGGTGACGCTGCGCCGCGGCGGCCTATTGCTGGCCGTGTTGGTGCTGCCGCTGTCGATCCCGGTGCTGATCTTCGGCGTTTCCGCCTCGCAGGCGGCGATCGTCGGCCCGGTGTCGTTCGGCACGCCGTTCTCGATCCTGTGCGCGATCTCGCTGCTCAGCCTGGTGATCGGCCCGTTCGCCGCCGCCGCCAGCCTGCGCCAGGGGCTGGATTAGGGCGAATCACCGCCGATCAACTCCTTCGGAAGTCGCCGCCGACCTGCGTCACGTCATTGCCTGTGCGGGTCCCGGCCATTATCAGGAACGTCATGAAGCTGACCGAACTCGCCAATCCGACCCGGTTCCTGACGCTCGCGGGGCGCTTGCTGCCCTGGCTGGCGGCCGCGACCGCATTGGCGCTGGCGGCGGGGCTGACCCAGGGCATGCTGGCGCCCGACGACTACCAGCAGGGCGCCACCGTCAAGATCATGTTCGTGCACGTGCCGAACGCCTGGCTGGCGATGTTCGTCTGGGGGGTGATGAGCGTCGCCTCGCTCGGCACGCTGGTGTGGCGGCATCCGCTCGCCGACGTCGCGGCCAAGACCGCGGCGCCGATCGGCGCGGCCTTCACATTCCTGGCGCTGGTCACCGGCTCGCTGTGGGGCCGGCCGATGTGGGGCACCTATTGGGAATGGGACGCCCGGCTGACCTCGATGTTGGTGCTGTTTCTGATGTATCTCGGCTTGATCGCGCTGTGGCGCGCGGTCGAGGACCCGTCCCGCGCCGCCCGCGCCGCCGCCGTGCTGACCCTAGTCGGTGCCATCAACCTGCCGATCATCAAGTTCTCGGTCGATTGGTGGAATACGTTGCACCAGCCGGCCTCGGTGGTGCGGATGGGCGGCTCGACGCTCGACAAGGCGTTCCTGGTCCCGCTGCTGGTCACCGCGATCGGGTTTTCGCTGCTGTTTCTGACGCTGCATCTGGCGGCGATGCGGAACGAGATCCTGCGCCGGCGGGTGCGCTCGCTGCAGATGATGCAGGCCAGCCGGGCCGAGGCAGCGTGATGTTCGGGAAATACGCGGACTTCATCGTCTCGTCCTACGCCGCGACCGCGATCGTGGTGCTGCTGCTGATTGGCTGGGTGGTGCTGGACTATCGCAAGCAGAAGGCGCGGCTGCGCGATCTCGAGGCTCGCGGCGCCGTCCGCCGCTCCGGCCGCAGCGCCACCGATGACTAACAACCCACGGATCATCATGAGCGACACCTTCGATCCCGCCTCGCCGAAGCGCCGCTCCTGGCTGGTGGTGCTGCCGGCGCTGCTGTTCGCCGGGCTGGCGGTGTTGTTCTGGTTTCGGCTCGGCGACAGCGACGTGTCGCGGATCCCCTCGGCCCTGATCGGCCGGCCGGCGCCGCAGACCCCGCTGCCGCCGCTGGAGGGCTTGAGCCGTGACGGCAACCAGGTCGCGGGTCTCGATCCGGCGATGTTCAAAGGCAAGGTCAGCGTCGTCAACGTCTGGGCATCGTGGTGCGTACCTTGCCATGACGAAGCGCCGCTGCTGATGACGTTGGCGCAGGACACCCGCATTCAACTCGTCGGGATCGACTACAAGGACAAGCCCGACAATGCCCGCCGCTTCCTCGGCCGGTACGGCAATCCGTTCGCGGCCGTCGGCGTCGATGCCTCCGGGCGTGCCGCGATCGAATGGGGGGTGTACGGCGTGCCGGAGACCTTCGTGATCGGGCGCGACGGCAAGATCGCCTACAAGCTGGTCGGGCCGATCACCCCGGACAACATCGAGAAGGTGCTGAAGCCGGAAATCAGCAAGGCGCTGGCGGCGCCGCAGAGCTGACCGACCTGTTAGCACTGCTAAAAAAGCCCTCGAAAATAAATCGGACCGTTTATCGGCCGTTCATCGCGCCGCCATTGCGGCGCCATGAATCCCGGATGAGCTTCGGGCGTTACTAACAACGTCCTTTGGAGGGACATCCGATGGGTACCTCGACTTTCCGTCGTCTCACGCTCGCCCCGCTCGCCGCTGCCGTCGCGCTGGGCTTGCTCGTCTCCGCACCCGCGATGGCGCAGGCACCACAGCCGGCCACGCCGCCGACCGCCAAATCCGACAAGATGGCCCCTCCGCCGAAAGCCGAAACCAAGGCGGCTGCACCGGCGAAGTCGGAGAAGGTCGAGCTGCTCGATATCAACTCGGCGACCGCCGAACAGCTCGACGCGCTCCCCGGCGTCGGCAAGGCTTACTCCGCCGCGATCATCAAGGGCCGGCCCTACAAGGGCAAGGACGAGCTGGTGCAGAAGAAGATCGTGCCGCAGAAGACCTACGACGGCATCAAGGACAAGATCATCGCCAAGCAGAAATAATCGAAGTGAGGCCGGGGCGCCTGCCCCGAAGTAACACGTCATGCCCGGGCTTGACCCGGGCATCCATCACCAGAAGAGGATGGATTGCCGGGTCAAGCCCGGCAATGACGACCTGGGGCCAAACAGACTCAGCGCCCCGACACGTCGCCTTCGTCGGCGGCGCTCTGTTCGAGCGTGGCGGGCTCGGCCGCGTAGCGCTTGGTGAGCGGCATCTGCAGCAGCGCGAACAGCATGGTGAGCGGCACCACGCCGAACACCTTGAAGTTGACCCAGAAGTCGGTCGACTGCGTCCGCCATACCGCTTCGTTCAGCACTGCCATCGCAAAGAAAAACAGCGCCCAGCGCAGCGTCAGCTTGCGCCAGCCTTCCGCCGTCAGGTTGAACACCTGATCGAACATGATGGCGATGAAGCTGCGGCCGAACAGCAGCCCGCCGCCCAGCACCGCGCCGAACAGCGCGTACACGATGGTGGGCTTCATCTTGATGAAGGTCTCGTCGTGCAGCACCAGCGTCAGGGTGCCGAACACCAGCACTACGACGGCGGTGACCAGCGCCATCACCGGCACGTGACGGGTGACGACGTAGGACGCGATCACGGCGGCGACCACCGCCACCATGAAGGCGCCGGTCGCGGCGAACAGATGAAACTTGGCGTTGACGATGAAGAACACCAGCAGCGGCCCGAGCTCGGTCGCAAGCTTGAACAGCGGGTGCGGCCGGTTGGGCTTCAGCAGGTCGTCCGTCATGCCGCCTCCGTGCCGGCGATCGCCTTGGCGAAATCCCGCGCCGTGAACGGCGCCAGATCGTCGACGCCTTCGCCGACGCCGATGAAGTGCACCGGTAGTTTGTGCTTCTCGGCGATCGCCACCAGGATGCCGCCGCGGGCGGTGCCGTCGAGCTTGGTCATCACCAGGCCGGTGACGCCGGCGGTCTTGGTGAAGGCTTCGACCTGCGACAGCGCGTTCTGGCCGACGGTGGCGTCGAGCACCAGCAGCACCGCATGGGGCGCGGTGGCGTCGACCTTCTTGATCACCCGCACCACCTTCTCGAGCTCGTTCATCAGCTCGGTGCGGTTCTGCAGCCGGCCGGCGGTGTCGATCAGCAGCACGTCACGGCCCTGCTGCTTGGCCTCGGTGAGCGCGTTGAAGGCGAGGCCTGCCGCGTCCGAGCCCTGGGCGCCGGCCACCACCGGGGTGCCGGTGCGATCGCCCCAGACCTTGAGCTGATCGATCGCCGCGGCCCGGAAGGTGTCGCCGGCAGCCAGCATCACCTTGTGGCCCTCGGAAGCGAACCGCGCCGACAATTTGCCGATGGTGGTGGTCTTGCCGGAGCCGTTGACCCCGACCATCAGGATCACGAACGGCTTCTTGCCGGCGTCGATGTCGAGCGGCTGCGCCACCGGCGCCAGCACCTTCTCGACCTCAGCGGCCACGATCTCTTTGACGTCGCTGGCCGAGATCATCTTGTCGTAGCGGCCCTCGCCGACCGCCTTGGCGATCCGCGCCGCCACCTCGGTGCCGAGGTCGGCGCGCAGCAGCACGTCCTCGATCTCCTCGAGCATCGCCCGATCGAGCTTGCGCTTGGAAACAAATTCCGACAGCGCGGTCCCGATCGAGCTCGAGGTGCGCTTCAGTCCGCTGGAAAGCCGTCGCCACCAGCTCTGTTTCGAATTTTCCGGAGTGTCGCTCATCAGGGCGCTGTGTTAGCCGTTTCGCGCCATGAACGAAAGCCACCCAGATCAATTCGAGCCGCCGGAACTGACCCCCGAGGAGATCCAGGCGCGCGTGCTGTATCGCGACGGGCTGATGCTGGTGATCGACAAACCGCCGGGCCTGCCGGTGCATCGCGGGCCCAAAGGCGGTCCGAATCTGGAGGCTTCGTTCGACGCGCTCCGCTACGGTTTGCCGCGCCCGCCCGTGCTGGCACATCGGCTCGACCGCGACACCTCCGGCTGCCTGGTGCTCGGCCGCCACCGCAAGGCCACCGCCACGCTCGGGCTGCTGTTCAAGCATTCGCGGATTTCCAAGACCTATTGGGCGATCGTCGAAGGCGGCCCGGCCGAAGACGAAGGCAGCATCGACCTGCCGATCGCCAAGCTCAATGCCGAACGCGGTTGGTGGCAGAAGGTCGATCCGGAAGGGCTGCCGTCGCTGACGAAGTGGCGGGTGATGGGGCGGTCGGGAGTTTTGCCGACCGCCGCGAGGATCGCGTCCGCAGCATCCGCCCCGTCCCCCGGCGCCGCGGCAAGCGGCTCCCCTGCCCCTTGCGGGGAGGGGTCGGGGGTGGGGGTCCACGACGAGACGCCATCCTTGGGGCGCCCTCACCCCAACCCTCTCCCGCAAGCGGGAGAGGGAGTTCACTCTGCTCGGGCAGAGAGTGACGATCTGTCTCGAAAGCCGGGCGCCAAATCCGGTGCGACTCCGCCGACGCACCTCACCTGGCTGGCGCTCGAGCCCATCACCGGCCGAACCCATCAACTGCGGGTGCATTGCGCCGCGATGGGCTGGCCTATCTTCGGCGACAACATCTACGGTAACGGCCCGCGGTTCGGCGAACCGAGGCTGCATCTGCATGCCCGCGAGATCGTCATCCCGCTGTCACGTAACAAACCGCCGGTGGTGGTCACCGCGCCGCCGCCCGCGCATATGCACCCGCGGCTCGCTGCCTGCGGCTGGACACCGAACTGACGGGCGGCCTCAGGCTGCAGCCGCCATCACCACCTGCGCCAGCAGCTGTTCGCGCTTAGCCTGGGAGCGGGTGCCCTTCAGGGTCGAAGCGAACCGTTCGAGAATGCCGTCCTCGAACGCGGTGACGATGGTGGCGTGCACATAGCTTTTGCGGCAGATCGAGGGGGTGTTGGCGAGCTCGTCGGCGGCCATCCGCACCGCCTCCAGCACCTGCTTGCGGCGGCCGCGGGCGCTGGTCGCGGGCTCGATCCGCGCCAGCGATTCCAGCACCACCGCCGAGGCCATCAGGGTGCGAAAGTCCTTCAGCGAAATCCGGATGCCGGCGAGGTCGCGCAGGAAGACGTTGACCTGAGAGGTCGAAACCGGATGCACCTCCCGGTCGACACCGACGTATTGGAACAGCCGTTTGCCCGGCAGCTTGCGCAAGATGCCGATAGCCCGCACCAGCCGGGCCGCGCCGCATTCCTTGCGCACCGCTTTGCCGCCCTTGGCTTTGAACGACAGCGTCACGCAGTCGTCCTCGATCGCCACGTTGGACTTCAGCAGCGTCGCGGCGCCGCGGGTGCCGTTGAGCCGCGCATAGGACTCGCTGCCGGGCCGGATCGCTGTGCGGGCGATCAGTTCGATGACCGCCGCAAGCGCAAACTCCCGGGTCGGCTCATCACCCGACAGGTGCTTGCCAACGGCGCGACGGATCTTCGGCAGCGCTCCGACAAGCTGCGCCAACCGATGCGCCTTGCGGGCTTCTCTGACCTTCTCCCAATCCGAGTGGTAACGGTATTGCAGACGACCGGCCGCATCGCGGCCGACCGCCTGCAGATGCGAGGCCGGATCGGCGGCGTAGCGGACATCCTGGTAGGCCGGCGGCACCGCCAGCGCATTCAGCCGACGAATGGTGCTTTGCTGTTTCACCTGCGAACCATCGGCGCGCAGATATTGCCAGCGCTTGCCGCGCTTGATGCGGCGGATCGTCAGATGATCGACTTCGCCAAGATGCAGACCGAGGTCTTCGGCAAGCTCGGCAACACTGACCGGCTCTCCGGCCGTGCTGCCCGAGTCCGTCACGGTTTCGGGAAGTTCGAAATTCTGCCGATCGATCATGCCGTTAACATTCCCGCGCCAGAGCCCATCGCTAATGCGCCAGCCCCACACTCGTTCCGGCAGGCGCGCCGCCGCGGCGCACGCATCGCGATCACGGCTCTGCACATGCGCGCGATCAGCGCCGAAAGTCGGATGACTGCACCGCTTGTCGCGGCCCGGCGGGCCGACGCATAATTGTCTCAACAACAACAGCCGGAGGCTGAGACGATCGCACGTCTCTTCACCGGCGATGCTCCCCCGTAGCGTTTCCATGACTTCGCCCGGATCGCAGGATCAACGATCGGCGAAGCCAGACTCGTTGGCGGGTGAGTCGCCGGTTGCAGCGGGGTTGCGGTCGAGCACCGACGGCGGGTGCGGCATCGACCGCGTTTTTGTGGAGGAACAAATGTCCGAGAAGATCTACGACGTGCCCGCAGAGTGGGCGAGCCGCGCCTTCGTCGACGACGCCAAATATCGCCAGATGTACGAGCGCTCGGTGACGGATCCGACCGGATTCTGGGCGGAGCACGCCAAGCGGGTCGACTGGATCAAGGCGCCGACCAAGATCGACAACTGGTCGTTCGCGCCCGGCAATGTTTCGATCAAGTGGTTCGAGGACGGCGTTCTCAACGCCGCCTACAACTGCATCGACCGCCACCTCGACAAGCGCGGCGACCAGGTCGCGATCATCTGGGAAGGCGACGATCCTTCGCAGTCGCGCAGCATCACCTATCGCGAGCTGCACGACGAAGTCTGCAAGTTCGCCAACATCCTGCGCAACCGCAATGTCGGCAAAGGCGACCGCGTCACCATCTATCTGCCGATGATCCCGGAAGCCGCGTTCGCGATGCTGGCCTGCGCCAGGATCGGCGCGATCCACTCGGTGGTGTTCGCCGGCTTCTCGCCCGACAGCCTCGCGGGCCGCATCAACGACTGCAAGTCGAAGATCGTGATCACCGCCGACGAAGGCCTGCGCGGCGGCCGCAAGGTGCCGCTGAAGGCCAATGTCGACGCGGCCCTGAAGAAGTGCGACGGCGTCGACTGGGTGATGGTGGTCAAGCGCACTGGCGCCGCGGTCGAAATGGATGACGTCCGCGACTTCTGGTACCACGAAGCGGCCGAGATGGTGACGACCGAATGCCCGGTCGAGCACATGCACGCCGAAGACCCGCTGTTCATCCTCTACACCTCGGGCTCGACCGGTCAGCCGAAGGGCGTGCTGCACACCACCGGCGGCTATCTGGTGTTCGCGTCGATGACGCACCAGTACGTCTTCGACTACCACGACGGTGACATCTACTGGTGCACGGCCGACGTCGGCTGGGTCACCGGCCACAGCTACATTCTGTATGGACCGCTGGCCAACGGCGCGACCACGCTGATGTTCGAAGGCGTGCCCAACTACCCGAGCAATTCGCGGTTCTGGGAAGTCATCGACAAGCACAAGGTCAACATCTTCTACACCGCGCCGACGGCGATCCGCGCGCTGATGCAGGCCGGCGACGAGCCGGTGAAGAAGACCTCGCGCAAGTCGCTCCGCCTGCTCGGCTCGGTCGGCGAGCCGATCAATCCGGAAGCCTGGGAGTGGTACCACCGCGTCGTCGGCGAGGACCGTTGCCCGATCGTCGACACCTGGTGGCAGACCGAGACCGGCGGCATCCTGATCACCCCGCTGCCCGGCGCCACCAAGTTGAAGCCCGGCTCGGCGACACGGCCGTTCTTCGGCGTGGTGCCCGAGATCCTGGATCCGGAGGGCAACGTGCTGGAGGGCGAATGCACCGGCAACCTCTGCCTCGCCCGCTCATGGCCGGGCCAGATGCGCACCGTGTACGGCGACCATGCCCGGTTCGAGCAGACCTATTTCTCGGCCTATAAGGGCAAGTACTTCACCGGCGACGGCTGCCGGCGCGACGCCGACGGCTTCTACTGGATCACCGGCCGGGTCGACGACGTCATCAACGTCTCGGGCCACCGCATGGGCACCGCCGAGGTCGAATCCTCGCTGGTGGCTCATCCCAAAGTGTCGGAAGCAGCCGTGGTCGGCTATCCGCACGACATCAAGGGCCAGGGCATCTACGCCTACGTCACTCTGATGGCCGGCGAAGAGCCGACCGAGGAGCTGCGCAAGGAGCTGGTCGCCTGGGTCCGCAAGGACATCGGCCCGATCGCCTCGCCCGACCTGATCCAGTTCGCGCCCGGCCTGCCCAAGACCCGCTCCGGCAAGATCATGCGCCGGATTCTGCGCAAGATCGCCGAGGACGAGCCGTCCTCGCTCGGCGACACCTCGACGCTGGCCGATCCCGCGGTGGTCGACGATCTGGTCGAGCATCGCCAGAACAAGCACCACTAGGCCGGCTAACCGAGCCCAGCGACGTATCCACTCTCCAAAGGCCCCGCCTGTGATTCGCAGGCGGGGCCTTTTCGCGTCTGGCGGGAATGCGCGCCGGGATCACGTGGACGTCGATACACAGCGGCGTCGGGGCGTTTTTCGATCCGGTCAACCTGTGCTGATTCGATCACATCCGAGCGATGAACGCGGCCCCGCGGCCATTTTGCCGGCGGGTGTTGTTTGCTGGACATTTACTTTGTTCCCCGGATTTTTCTTCAATGGTACGCCCGCGTTCATTTTTTCGGTCGTCCAGCACACACCTGTTGGTTAGTTCACGCTGCGACCATCGCGGGCGCTGAGGGGCGCCGGAGCGAAGCTGTCCGGTGCGAGGAAACTGGAGAGACTGAATGTCTTTTGGATCTCGTTCGGCGAAATTGGCCATGGCGGTCGCGGTCTTCACGGGCGCCGGCGTGTTGACCGCGCCGCGGGCCGAGGCGCGGCCCGATCTGGTCGTCTTCCGCGGCGACTATTCGCCGGGGACGATCGTGGTCAGGACCGGCGAGCGGCGGCTGTACCTGGTGGTCGAGCCGGGCCACGCGGTGCGTTATCCGGTCGGCGTCGGCAAGGCCGGCAAGCAGTGGGCCGGCACCACCAAAATCGACGGCAAGTATCGCAATCCGGCCTGGGCTCCGCCGGCCGACGTCAAGCGCGATGTCCCGACCATCCCGGACGTGATCCCGGGCGGATCGCCCGCCAACCCGATGGGCGTCGCGGCGATGACGCTGGCGGGCGGCGAATACGCCATCCACGGCACCAACCGGCCGCAGTCGATCGGCGGTTTCGTGTCCTATGGCTGCATCCGGATGCTGAATGACGACATCACCGATCTGTACGAGCGCGTCCCGGTCGGCACTCAGGTGGTGGTGATGCGCTGAGCACAACAGCCCAGGCAAAAAGGAAAAGCCGCGGACGGGTCCGCGGCTTTTTTTGTTGTCGTGAGGTTCCGCGTCGGCTCAGCGCCGCGGTGCCACGCCCGGAGGCGGCGGCGGCAGCGAGGCCTGACCGCCATTGAGCAGCGGCGTGATGCGCCGGATCGTGACGCGGCGGTTCTGACGCTCCGGAGCCTGGGTCTGGATCTTCAGATACTGCTCGCCATAACCCTGCGAGGTCAGGTTCTCGGCCGGCACCCCGAACTGCTGAGTCAGCAGTGCGGCAGCCGCCTCGGCGCGACGATCTGACAGCGACAGATTGTCGGTGTCGTTGCCGACCGCATCGGTGTGGCCTTCGATCAGGAACACCTCACGCGGGTTACGCTGGATCGCCCGGTTGAGACCGTCCGCAATCACCTGCAGCTTCGCAGCTTGATCCGGGGGGATGTCCCACGAGCCGGTGTCGAAGTTGATGGTGTTGAGGTCGATCGACGGCATCCGCTGTCGCACCGCCGGGCTATAGCGGATCTCGTCCATGGTGTAGCGACGCTCGATCCGTTCGACCGGCGGTGCTTCCAGGGTTTCGTAGATCAGCTCCGGCGATGCGTCCTCGTAGTCGACGATGTAGCGATCGCGCGGAATCCGGATCACCGGCGGCGGCAGGTCGACATAGAAGTTCGCCCGGTCGCGCGGACCGTAGCTGTTGTCGATGATGATGATCTCGCGGCCGTCGCGGTCGCGGCGAATACGCCGCAGCAGCTGACCGTCGCGCCCGGTGACATTGATGATCTCGCTGCCATCGGGACGGATCACGATGGTGCGCCGTTCGTCGCCGCGATCGTCGACCCGGATGTCGCGCGCGCCGTAGCGGAAGCGATCCACCTCGTTATGGCGGATGAACTCCTGACCGCTCGGGTCGCGCACGATGATACGACCCGGCTCGGTGATCACGATCCGTCCGTTCTCGTTGACCTCGCGGCGCTGGCTACGGAAGTCGGACAGGTTGCGCGGCCCGGGCGCCTGCGCGCCGGGAGCGATGGGAGTCAGCGCCTGCGGCGGCGGTGGCGCGGCAGGGATTGGCGCCGTCACGGCCGGCGGCGGAGGTGGCGGCGGCACGACAGCGGGACCGGCGTGATTCGGCACCGGCGGCTGACCGGGCTGCGGCTGAGCCGGCTGCGGTTGGCCGGGCGGCGGGGCAACAGCCGGGCCGGCGCCGGGAGCACCCGGACCGGCATGATTCGGCACCGGCGGCGGACCGCCCGCAGGAGCGCCCGGTTGCGGGCCCCGTTCACCCGGCTGACGAGCGCCTGGCGCAACGGCTGGACCCGACGGATTCGGCGATGTCGGCGCAGCTTGCGGCTGAGCCGAGGGGGCCGGCGTCGGCGCGGCGGCGGGCGGCGGATTGGCAGAAGCGGGCGGTGGCGGCGGGCCACGGCGGGGCGCTTCCCCCGAAGGCGGAGTCACTCCCGGTGCACCTGCATTCGGCGGGGTAGCACCCGGCGCGCCGGGAGGCGGGCCACGGCGTTGAGGCGCTTCACCGGCGGGCGGCTGCTTGGCAGCATCCGGAGCGGCTGCGTTCGGCGGAGTGGCGCCGGGCGGCGGGCCACGACGCTGCGGCGGTTCGCCGGCCGGCGGCGCGGGCGGACGGCCCGTAGCAGCGGCGGGCGGGGGCGCAGCAGGACGCTCTGCGGGCGCAGCCGTCGGCGGAGCCGGGGGCTTCGGAGCCGGCGGAGGCGGCGGTGCCGCATGCGGGGGAGCCGGCGGCGGAGCGCTGTGGCTCGGCGGCGGAGGTGGCGGCGGTTCGGCGCGCTTAGGAGCGGGCGCCGGGGCGGCAGCCGGAGGAGGTGGCGGTGGCGGCGCAGCCTTCGGCGGGGCGGGCGGCGGCGGCGGGGGAGCAGCGTGTGGCGGGGCAGCGGCCGGGGGAGGCGGCGGCGGGGGCGGAGCTGCCTTGGGCGGCGCGGGCACAGGGCGCGGGGCCGGCGCTTCTTCCTTCTTCTTTTCCTCGGACGGGGCCGGCGCTGGGCCGCCCTGCACCGCTTGCGCGAGCCGCATCGGTGCGGACGCGCTCTCGGCCGCCGCGGGATGACCGATCAGCGACCCGAGCGTCAGCGCCGTGGTCGCGAGCAGTGCAACATTTAGCTTCGTCATCAAACAGACCCTCAATGGAGCAGGCGGATGTCGCGCGACGCAGTCGAACTTGATCCGCCGTGTTCCGATGAACGACAAGGCGTGAGGCTCAATTGTGGCAACCGGCTTCAGCCGAGAAGAAAAAATTCCGCCGCGTGCGAGGCTCGAACGCGGCGGTATTCATCAGGAGTTCAGGACCGGGATAAGCAGTACGGCGACAGATCGTTGCTTGGTACACAGCGTACTAACACGCGCGCGGTGACGTCCTGACGATCAGCGAGCGCCGACCTCACGCCACGCCAGGATTGGGAGCGCCGGGACCGGGAGGCGATCGCACCGGCAGTTCGTCCGGCATCTGTCCAGGGAGTTCGTCCGGCGGCGGTGGCGCGCCCGGCTCAGTGATCGGCGGTGGGATATCCGGATTTGGATTTCCCGGCGGCTGCTCCAGCGGCGGCTCGGTCGGCGTACCAGGCGTGCTCGGCGGCACCTCCGGCGGAGGCGTCGCGGGTCCGGGATTGTTCGGGACTTCCTGAGGCTCGCCGGGCGCCATTTAGATCGCCACCTTGGCATTCTCGCCGAGATCAGGCCGGCCGCCGGTCGCAGCCGCCACCATCATTTTGGCGTAGCTCACCAGGGTGCCGGGCGAATCCCAATACTCGGCTTCCTCCGGCGTCACCTTGAGCACACGGATGTTTGGATCATCCGGGCTGTCCCACCACGCCTTGGCCTCGGTGCCGAACAGCTCCTTGATCTTGGCGCGGTCGTTGCTAATCGCCGCGTAGCCTGTGACCGAGACATACTTCTGCGCGCTGGCGTTGGCGAAGCCGAGATTGACGTGGTGATCTTGCGCGATCTCCTCATCCTTGTGGCGACGGACGTCGGTGAGGAAATAGATCGCGCCTTCTTCGGGCCTCACATAGGCGGCCATCGGGCGCGAGCGGATCTTTTCGCCGTCGCGCGTCGCCAGCATCGCGAAGGTGATCTTCTTCATCAGATCCCAGGCGTGCTGCGCATTGCCTTCGTTCATCGTCGCCGCCATCTCGCTCTCCCTTGTTCGTCAGCGGCGATAACGATCGCTTTGCGGCGATGTTCCGCGGGGGCGAGGCGACGAGGCTGCGCCGTGATTGCGAGGAGCGCAGCGACGAAGCAAGCGAGAAACCTCGTGCAAAGGGCTGGATTGCTTCGCTTCGCTCGCCATGACGACGGAGAGATCCGCGATCAAAACAAAACGGCCGGGCTCTCGCCCGGCCGTTGGTATCGACGATAACTTGCGCGCGTCAGATCTGGCGTTCGACCAGCTTCAGCTTGAGGTTGGCGATCGCTTCCGACGGGTTGAGACCCTTCGGGCACGCCTTGGCGCAGTTCATGATGGTGTGGCAGCGATAGATCCGGAACGGATCTTCGAGATTGTCGAGGCGCTCGCCGGTGGCTTCGTCGCGGCTGTCTTCGACCCAGCGGGTCGCCTGCAGCAGCGCGGCCGGGCCGAGGAAGCGGTCCGAGTTCCACCAGTAGCTCGGGCACGAGGTCGAGCAGCAGGCGCACAGGATGCACTCGTACAGGCCGTCGAGCTTCTCGCGGTCGGAGTGGCTCTGACGCCATTCCTTCTGCGGGGTCGGCGTCACGGTCTGCAGCCACGGCTGGATCGAGGCGTACTGCGCGTAGAAGTTGGTCAGGTCGGGAACCAGATCCTTCACCACCGGCTGATGCGGCAGCGGGTTGATCTTCACCGCGTCGTCGCGAACGTCGTCCATCGCCTTGGTGCAGGCCAGCGTGTTCTCGCCGTCGATGTTCATCGCGCACGAGCCGCACACGCCTTCGCGGCAAGAGCGGCGGAAGGTCAACGTCGGATCGATGTTGTTCTTGATCCAGATCAGGCCATCGAGAACCATCGGGCCGCAGTCGTGCTTGTCGACGTAGTACGTGTCGACGCTCGGGTTCTTGCCGTCGTCCGGATTCCAGCGATAGACGCGGAATTCACGAACCTCGGTCGCGCCTTCCGGCTTCGGCCAGGTCTTGCCGCCGACAATCTTCGAATTCTTCGGAAGTGCGAATTCAACCATCTCGTTGCCTCTGGCTCTGCGCGTCATTGCCGGGCTTGACCCGGCAATCCATCTTCTTGCGAAGATGATGGATGCCCGGGTCAAGCCCGGGCATGACAGTTCGTTCTCTGGCGATCAATACACCCGCGGCTTCGGCGGAATGTACTGAACGTCGTTGGTCATCGTGTAGTCGTGCACCGGCCGGTAATCGATCGTCACTTCGCCCTTGTCACCGATCCAGGCCAGCGTGTGCTTCATCCAGTTGGCGTCGTCGCGATCCGGGAAGTCTTCGCGGGCGTGCGCGCCGCGGCTCTCGGTGCGATTGGCGGCCGAGTTCATCGTCACCACCGCCTGGACGATCAGGTTGTCGAATTCCAGGGTCTCGACGAGATCCGAATTCCACACCAGCGAGCGATCCGATACGCCGACATCGCCGACGCTGCCATGGACGTTGGCGATCAGTTCCTTGCCCTCGGCGAGGACTTCGCCGGTACGGAACACCGCGCAGTTGTTCTGCATCACGTGCTGCATCCGCTCGCGCAGCTTGGCGGTCGGGGTGCCGCCCTTGGCGTAGCGATACTTGTCGAGCCGCGACAGCGACATGTCGGCGGAGCTCGCCGGCAGCTCCGGCTGCTTGCCGTTCGGCACCAGCTTCTCGGCGCAGCGCAGCGCCGCGGCACGGCCGAACACCACGAGGTCGATCAGCGAGTTGGAGCCGAGGCGGTTGGCGCCGTGCACCGACACGCAGGCGGCTTCGCCGATCGCCATCAGGCCCGGCACCACCGCGTTGTCGTCGCCGTCCTTCTTGGTGACGACTTCGCCGTGGAAGTTCGTCGGGATGCCGCCCATATTGTAGTGCACGGTCGGCAGGATCGGGATCGGCTCGCGGGTGACGTCGACGCCGGCGAAAATCCGCGCCGACTCCGAGATGCCCGGCAGCCGCTCGTGCAGCACTTCCGGCGCTAGATGGTCGAGGTGCAGGAAGATGTGGTCCTTCTTCTTGCCGACGCCGCGACCTTCGCGCATTTCGATCGTCATCGCGCGCGAAACGACGTCGCGCGAGGCGAGATCCTTGGCCGACGGCGCGTAGCGCTCCATGAAGCGCTCGCCTTCGGAGTTGACCAGATAGCCGCCCTCACCGCGGGCGCCTTCGGTCACCAGACAGCCCGAACCGTAGATGCCGGTCGGGTGGAACTGAACGAACTCCATATCCTGCAGCGGCAGGCCGGCTCGCAGCGCCATCGCGCCGCCGTCGCCGGTGCAGGTGTGCGCCGACGTGCAGGACGCGTAAGCGCGGCCGTAGCCGCCGGTCGCCAGGATGGTGGTCTGCGCCTTGAAGCGATGGATGGTGCCGTCGTCGAGCTTCAGCGCCACGACGCCGCGGCAGCAGCCCTGATCGTCCATGATCAGGTCGATGGCGAAGAACTCGATGTAGAACTCGGCCGAGTGGCGCAGCGCCTGGCCGTACATCGTGTGCAGCATCGCGTGACCGGTGCGGTCGGCGGCCGCGCAGGTGCGCTGCGCCTGACCCTTGCCGAAATCCATCGTCATGCCGCCGAACGGACGCTGATAGATCTTGCCGTCTTCGGTGCGCGAGAACGGCACGCCCCAATGCTCGAGCTCGTACACGGCTTCCGGCGCGTTGCGGACCATGTATTCGATCGAGTCCTGATCGCCGAGCCAGTCCGACCCCTTCACGGTGTCGTACATGTGCCAGCGCCAGTCGTCCTTGTGCATGTTGCCGAGCGAGGCCGAGATGCCGCCCTGCGCCGCCACGGTGTGCGAGCGGGTCGGAAACACCTTGGTGATGCAGGCGGTGCGGAGGCCCGCCTCGCTGCAGCCGACCACCGCGCGCAGGCCCGCGCCGCCGGCGCCGACCACCACGACGTCATAGGTGTGGTCCTCGATCGGATAGGCGTAGCCGCCCGCCGCCGGGGCGCCGTTGACGTTCGCCGCCATGCCTTAAACTCCGGATGCCATTTTGAAGATCGCAAAGATCGCGGCCAGCGCCACGGCGATCGAGAAGAAGTTGTTGGCCATGATCGTGACCAACTTGAGCTTTTCGTTCTGGACGTAGTCTTCGATCACCACCTGCATGCCGATCTTCATGTGGATCGCGGAGGCAATGATGAAGAGGATCATGATCAGCGAGATCAGCGGCGAACCGAGGATCTGCGCGGCGGCCGCCTGGTTGCGGCCGAGGAGCATCATGATGACCACGATGGTCGGCAGGATCAGCAGCGTCATGGCGACGCCGGTGATGCGCTGACGCCAGAAATCCGAAGTTCCGGAACCGGCCGGGCCGAATTTGCGGACCTTGCCGATCGGGGTGCGCATCGAGGACGGCGTGCGCGCGCCGTGTGCGTCGCCGCTCATCGGGCCACCCCCATCGAATAGGCAATCACCCAGAGCAGAACGGTCAGCACGATGCCGCCGATCAGCGCCGCCCAGGTCAGCCACTCGCGGTCGGCGGTCTTGAAGCCGTAGCCGAGGTCCCAGACGAAATGGCGGACGCCGCTGAGCATATGGTGCATCAGCGACCAGGTGTAGCCGAACACGATCAGCCGGCCGATCCAGGAGCCGGTAAAGGCCTGGACATTGGCGTAGGCGGTCGGGCCGGCGGCGCAGGCGATCAGCCACCACGCCAGCAACAAGGTTCCAGAATACAGGGCAACGCCGGTGGCACGATGGACGATGGACATCGTCATCGTCAGGCTCCAGCGGTAGGCCTGCATGTGAGGCGAAAGCGGTCGTTCGATCCTGGCGGTCATCGGCTCAATCGGTTGGCGGCGAGCGGACAGGGCCCCGGGGAGAGGCTCGCGAAGGTGCCTCTATTTACGGAGCTCATTGATTGAGCGCAACGATGAAATGACATCCACAGAATTTCAGTTCATTTTTTGAAGTCGCGTCGATGCAAGGCCCTGGCTGCCCTCCGCCGGTGCCCTGGTGGTTCGAGCGCTGAAGGTCGATTCACAACCCGAGACCGGCGCCGAGTTGCCACGGCGAGCCGACTGCTCGGTGCAAACTGGACGAATTCTGATCGGCAGCTTGCGCGCCCGCTTTCACGACCAGCCGCCGCATGCGACAGTTTGGCCATCATCGCCGGGGATTTCCCTGTCCCGCAGCACCGTGTTCAGTCTGCATGAGCCACGATCATCATCACCATCACGGGCCCGGCGCCGCGCACGGCGCCGGCGGTCACAGCCACGCGCCACAGGATTTCGGCCGCGCCTTTGCGATCGGTATCACCCTGAACCTGGTGTTCGTGGTTGCCGAAGCGGCATTCGGTTACTTCAGCAACTCGATGGCGCTGATCGCAGACGCCGGCCACAATCTGTCCGATGTCGCCGGACTGGTGGTGGCGTGGATCGCGGCCGGGCTGGCGAAGCGGCCGCCGTCGGCGCGTTATACCTATGGGCTACGCGGCTCCTCGATTCTCGCAGCGCTGTTCAACGCCGTCTTCCTGCTGCTCGCGGTCGGCGCGATCGGCTGGGAAGCGGTGGTGCGTCTGTTCACGCCCGAGCCGGTCGCAGGTATCACCGTGATGGTGGTGGCCGGCATCGGCATTGTCATCAATGCCGTCACCGCCTGGCTGTTCGCATCGGGCCGGCACAGCGACCTCAATATCCGCGGCGCTTACTTGCACATGGCAGCCGATGCGGCGGTGTCGGCGGCCGTGGTGGTGGCCGGCGTGATCATCCTGTTCACCGGCTGGTACTGGATCGATCCGGCCGTCAGCCTGCTGGTCGCGGTGGTGATCGTGTGGGGGACGTGGGGCCTGTTGCGCGACTCTACCGCGCTGTCGCTCGCCGCGGTACCGCGGGGCATCGACCCGACGGCGGTTCGAGCGTTCCTGTCGAAATTGCCCGGCGTCACCCAGGTGCACGATCTGCACATCTGGGGAATGTCGACCACCGAAGTCGCGCTGACCTGCCATCTGGTGATGCCCAGCGGCTCGCCGGGCGATCCATTCCTGGTCGACCTCGCCCACGAGCTGCAGCACGATTTCGGCATCGCGCACACCACCGTGCAGATCGAGACCGACCCCAACACCGTGTGCGCCCTGGCGCCGGATCACGTGGTGTAGGCGAGCTTCCGCTTCGCTCAGCCGACCTCCCGCACTGGGGAGGGCTTTAACGAGGGCCTCGCACCATCAAAGCCGTAGTTAGCTCGGCCGCCCCATCTACCGTCATTCCGGGGCGCTCGCGCCAGCGAGCGAACCCGGAATCTCGACGTGGTGGAAACGACTTGGTACGCAACAATCTCGGGATTCCGGGTTCGCGCAGCGCGCGCCCCGGAATGACGGTGTGTAAGGTGATGGTGAAGGTGCGGCGCGCGATTACTTGTAGATGTCCTTGTAGGTCTCGCGCAGGACGTTCTTCTGGACCTTGCCCATGGTGTTGCGCGGCAGGTCGTCGACGAAGATCACCTTCTTCGGCATCTTGAACTTGGCGAGCTGGCCGTCGAGGCCCTTGATCACCTGCGCCTCGTCGATGCTGGCGCCCTTGTCGCGCACCACCACGGCGGTGACGCCTTCGCCGAAATCGGCGTGCGGCACGCCGATCACCGCGGACTCGACCACGCCCGGCATCGCGTCGATCTCGCTCTCGATTTCCTTCGGATAGACGTTGAAGCCGCCGGTGATGACCAGATCCTTGCCGCGGCCGAGAATGTGGACGTAGCCGCGCTCGTCGATCTTGCCGAGGTCGCCGGTGATGAAGAATCCGTCGTCGCGGAATTCCGACTTGGTCTTCTCCGGCATCCGCCAATAGCCCTTGAACACGTTCGGGCCCTTCACCTCGATCATGCCGATCTCGCCGCGCGGCAGCTCCTTGCCGGTTTCCGGATCGGTCACCCGCGCCGACACGCCGGGCAGTGCCGGCCCGACCGCGCCGGGGACGCGGTCGCCGTCATACGGGTTCGAAGTGTTCATGTTGGTCTCGGTCATGCCGTAGCGTTCGAGCACGGCATGACCGGTCTTTGCCGCCCATTCGCGGTGGGTATCCGCGAGCAGCGGCGCCGAGCCGGAGATGAACAGCCGCATATGGCTGGTCGTCTCTTTGGTCAGCCGCGGGCTCTGCAGCAGCCGCGTGTAGAACGTCGGCACGCCCATCAGCACGGTGGCGCGTGCCATCAGGTCCAGGATCTTGTCGGGATCGAACTTCGGCAGGAAGATCATCGACCCACGCGCGAACAGCGTGACGTTGCTGGCCACGAACAATCCATGCGTATGATAGATCGGCAAAGCGTGGATCAGCACGTCGTCCGGCGTGAAGCGCCAGAACTCCACCAGCGTCAGTGAGTTCGACGCGAGATTGTCGTGGCTCAGCATCGCGCCTTTGGAGCGGCCGGTGGTGCCCGACGTGTACAGGATCGCCGCAAGATCATCGGCGCCGCGTTCGACCGTGGCAAACGCCTCGTCGGCCTGCGCGGCCGCGTCGGTCAGCGAGCCCTGGCCATCCGGCCCGAGCGTTTCGACCGTGGCGCCGACCTTGGCGGCGATCGCCGCGATGCCGCCCTGCTTGGAGGGATCGCACACTACGATCTTCGGCTCGGCATCGGTGATGAAGTAATCGAGCTCGTGCAGCGTATAGGCGGTGTTGAGCGGGAGATACACGCCGCCGGCCCGCACCGTGGCGAGATACAGCACCAGCGCCTCGACCGACTTCTCGGTTTGCGCCGCAACACGGTCGCCGAGCTTCAACCCGCGCGCCACCAGCACGTTGGCGACGCGCCCTGCCCGCGCCACCAGATCGGCGTAGCTAATCTTGTCGCCTGCCGCTGTTTCGATCGCGAGTTTGTGCGGGTCGTCGAGCTTATCGAACAGGCGGGCGAACAGGTTGGCGTTCATGTCGATGTTCCGGTCGCGTCAGGTTGTCGGGAAAGCGCCGTTGATTAGCAAGAACGCTCCGACCAGCGCAACGCCAGAACCGGTCCGTGGCGCGCCTAAACGAACAAAGTCGCGTTCGGTTTCAGCCTGCGACAAAAAAGAATTCCTGAAACGGCGCTGAAAACCTCCCGTAGCTCGCCGCGACGAGGCGCCGAGCCCTTGAAGGTGCACGCCAGCGTCACTCAACCGGCCCGCGGCGATCGCGGGCTGCCATCACTCTCGGGAGACGAACCATGACGAAGCGAATTGCTCTGCTGACCGCCGCCGCCTTCAGCGCTCTGGCGCTCGCCGCCACCGTGAGCGTCCCGGCCTCCGCCGAATCCGGCAAGATGATGAAGAGCTCCGGCGACACCGTGATGGTCGGCGGCGCGCCGATGTATCCGTCGAAAAACATCGTCGAGAACGCCGTCAAGTCCAAGGATCACACCACGCTGGTCGCCGCCGTGAAGGCCGCCGGCCTGGTCAAGACGCTGGAGGGCAAGGGCCCGTTCACCGTGTTCGCGCCGACCAACATGGCGTTCGACAAGCTGCCGGCCGGCACCGTCGATACGCTGGTGAAGCCGGAGAACAAGAAGCAGCTCACCAAGATCCTCACCTATCATGTGGTACCCGGCAAGCTCGAAGCCGCGGACCTCACCGACGGCAAGAAGCTGAGGACGGTGGAAGGCGAGACCCTGACCGTAAAGCGGATGGGCGATCAGGTGATGCTGATCGACGCCAAGGGCGGAAGCTCGACCGTGACCATCCCGAACGTCAATCAGTCCAACGGCGTGATCCACGTGATCGATACCGTGCTGCTGCCGTCGTAATTGCGGGCTCACCTCCGCGGCGCATGATGTCCCCCTGGCGCCGCGGAGGCTGCGGCAAGCTGCCGCGAGCGAGGGCGCGGGCCGGGCAACCGGCTCGCGCTTTCGTGATCCCGCTCGCGTGCGAAGCCGCAATGATCGATAATCGGCAGTAACGAAATCGGCGCATTGCCCGTAATGTCCGGTGCAACCGCTGGCTTCCAGGAATAGGGCCGATGTCTACCACCATCCTGAATGAACCTGCCCCGACCACCGCGGCGATCGCCGAGCCCCGCGCCACCCTGCAGCCGGTGTGGGTGCGGGTGATGCATTGGATCAACGCCGCCGCGATGCTGGCGATGATCCTGTCCGGCTGGCAAATCTACAACGCCGCGCCGCTGTTCGACTTTCAGTTCACGCGGGCGCTGACGCTCGGCGGCTGGCTCGGCGGCGGACTGCTGTGGCACTTCGCAGCGATGTGGGTGCTGGTGATCAACGGCGTGCTGTATGTCATTCTCGGCTTCGCCACTGGCAGATTCCGGCGCAAGCTGTGGCCGATCACGTTGTCTGGCATCACCTCCGATTTGTCACAGGCGATCCGGCTCCGGCTCTCCCACAACGACCTCAGCCGCTACAACACAGTGCAGAAGCTGCTCTATGTCGGCGTCCTGATCGTCGGCGCGCTGTCGGTCGCATCGGGCCTCGCGATCTGGAAGCCGGTGCAATTCCATTCACTCACCGCGCTGCTCGGCGGCTACGACACCGCGCGCTACGTGCATTTCGGTGCGATGAGCGCCATCGTCGCGTTCTCGGCCATCCATATCCTGCTCGCCGCCCTGGTGCCGAAGGCGCTGCGGGCGATGATTATCGGGCGCTGACCCACGAAGCCGTTTCTCCGTCATGACGAGTGCGGCGAAGAAGCCAGAACACGGTGCACTTCGCTCCTCCCATTGACGCCAAGAGGACAAAGATATGCTGCGCATCAACAAACTGCTGATCCCGGGCGTCGACAAGAAGCTGCTGGTCCGCGATGCGGCCAAGCTGATGCCCGACGTGTCGCGGCGGCGTTTCCTCGCAGGGGGTGCCAGCCTCGGGGCGCTGACGCTACTGACCGGCTGCGACGTGGTCGACGGCGCCTCGGCCGAAACGCTGCTGGCCCAGGTGTCGAAGTTCAACGACGCGGTGCAGGCGGCGATCTTCAACCCGAACACGCTGGCGCCGACCTTCAGCGAGAAGGACATCACCCGGCCGTTTCCGTTCAACGCCTACTACTCGCTCGACGAAGCGCCGACGATCGACGGCAGCGACTGGAAGCTGGAGGTGTCGGGCCTGGTCCAGAACAAGAAGAGCTGGACGCTGCAGGAACTAACGCAGCTGCCCGAGGTGTCGCAGATCACCCGGCATGTCTGCGTCGAAGGCTGGAGCGCGATCGGCCATTGGAGCGGCGTTCGGCTGCGCGACTTCCTCGAACTGATCGGGGCCGACACCAAGGCGAACTACGTCTGGTTCCGCTGTGCCGACGACTACACCTCGCCGATCGATATGCCGACAGCGCTGCATCCGCAGACCCAGATGACCTTCAAGTTCGGCGGCGAGGTGCTGCCCCGCGCCTACGGCTATCCGATGAAGATCCGGATTCCGACCAAGCTAGGCTTCAAGAACCCCAAATACGTCGTGTCGATGGAAGTCACAAACGACTACAAAGGCGGCTATTGGGAAGACCAGGGCTACAACTCGTTCAGCGGGTTGTAGTCGCCTCTCACCCGCCCGTCATCCCGGACACGCGCAACGCACGTCACCCCCGAATATCGCGGCTGTTGTGGGCCGGCACGTGCCTCGCACGTCGCGATTCAGGGCTCGCTCACTGCGTGAGCGCCCCGGAATGACTCGTGGGAGTTCTGTCTCCCCAACAATCTCAAATGGTTCCACGCATGATCCGCGGCCAATCGCGTGTTGGCGTTGCGGCAGCCGCGGTGTTAGCGTCGCGCATCACGTTTCAGAACACGTCACGGGAGGTCCTGATGATCCTGCGAGCTTTGTTGTGCACCGGCGCGCTGCTCGGCGCCACCACGGCGGCGATGGCGGCGGACAGCGCCAAGGCGACGCTGAAGAACGCCGAAGGCGCCGAGGTCGGCACCGCACTGCTGACCGAGGGCAGCAAGGGCGTCACCATCAAGCTGGCGCTGAAGGGCCTGCCGCCGGGCGAACACGCTTTCCACATTCACGCGGTCGGCAAATGCGAGCCGCCGTTCACCTCGGCGGGCGGCCATTTCAATCCGGACAACAAGAAGCACGGCAAGATGGCCGAGGGCGGCGCCCATGCGGGCGACATGCCGAACCTCGATGTGCCGGCCTCCGGCGCGCTGAGCATCGACGTCGTCAACGACGCGGTGACGCTCGCCAAGGGCAAGCCGAACTCGGTGTTCAAGGACGGCGGCACCGCACTGGTGATCCACGCCAAGGCCGACGACTACAAAACCGACCCCGCCGGCAACGCCGGCGACCGCATCGCCTGCGGCGTGATCGAACAGTAGCCACCCGCACCGTCATCCCGGGGCGCGCGTAGCGCGAACCCGGGATCTCGACGTGTTCTGCGCGGGCACACGTCGCCCCAACTCCGGGATTCCGGGTTCGCGCTGCGCGCGCCCCGGAATGACGATGTTAGTTACTTCTCTGCAGCGGCCGTTGAAACGCCGACAGCGCGGCGCCGAGCGCCAGCGTTGCGGCGGAGACGGCGAGCGCGGATGACAGGCTGCCGATCGCGTCGGTGATGGCGCCGACCACCAGCGGGCCGAGCGTCTGGCCGATACCGAACGCGATGGTCATCGCGGCGATCGCGCCGGGCCAGGAGGCCTGCGGATAGTTGAAGCGGACGAATGCGGTCGTCGAGGCCACCACCGCGAAGAACGACACCCCGAACACCAGCGCCGAGGTTGCCAGCATCACGGGCGACAGGCTGAACAGCGGCAGCACGGCGCCGACTGCATTGACGGCGAGGATAATGGTGGTCGACAGCCCGCCGCGATGCAGCGCCATCACCCGGCGCCAGACCCAGGGCGTGACGAAGGCGCTGATCCCGATCAGGCACCAGAACGCGCTCTGCGCCGCCGCGCCGTCGCCGGCGTCGCGCACATACGCGATCATGAAGGTCATGTAGGCGATGTAGCCGGCGCCGAACATGAAGTAGCCGGCCAGATAGATCAGCACCGGAGCGATCCGGAATGGCGCGGCGCGGCCGCCGCCGAGACCGGCATCGACCCCGATCGGCGCCAGCAGCACCGGCAGCGCCATCGCGGCCGATAGCGCCGCCAGCACCAGCCAGCCGAGCCACCACGAGCCGGGTCCGGCCGCCTGCAGCAGGAATGGCGCGATCAACCCCGACGACAGGATGCCGATGCCGGGACCGGCATAGAACAGGCTGAGCAGAAACGCCGACCGCGCCGGCTGCGCCTGGGCGATCGTGGTGGCGAGCGCCCCGCCGGCCACGAATGCCAACGCCGCACCGATCCCGGCGATCAGCCGGGCGGCGGACAGCAGCGCGAAATTGCCGGAGATCGCGCACAGCACCAGCGAGGCGACGCAGGCCAGCGTGCCGACCCGCACGATTGCCGCCATGCCGAACCGGGCGACCAGCCGGGACGTCACCAGCGCGCCGGCCAGGTAGCCGGCCGCATTGATGGTGTTCATGAATCCGGCCGCCGAATACGACCAGCCGAGGCTGTCGCGCATGTCGGGCAGCAGCAGCGAATAGGCGAAACGGCCGATGCCGAGCCCCACGGTCGGCGCAAGCGACAGGATCAGGATCAGGCGCGCGGGATGAGCGGGCGCCGCCTCGGTGCGGTCGAGCAGGGTCAAGGAAGGTCTCCGGCACGGTCATTGTGACAGCGAATGCGCCCCACCCGCAACACGCACCGGCGGCAACACTGTCTTGCCAAGCCCGCACCGGCGATCTAGCACTCGGCCCGCGAATTCATTTCTTCCTGTCATGCCCGGGCTTGACCCGGGCATCCATCCTTCTCGAAACGATGGATCGCCGGGTCGAGCCCGGCGATGACGCTTGCAAGGACCCGATCATGGCAACGCACAATCTGCTTCTTCTTCCCGGCGACGGCATCGGCACCGAAGTGATGGCCGAGGTCAGCCGGCTGATCGACTGGCTCAACAAGGCCGGCATTGCCAGCTTCGAGACCGAGCACGGCCTGGTCGGCGGCGCCGCCTATGACGCCGACAAGGTCGCGATCACCGACGCCACCATGGCGCTGGCGCAAGCCTCCGACGCGGTGATCTTCGGCGCGGTCGGCGGCCCGAAGTGGGACGGCGTACCGTACGACGCACGCCCCGAAGCCGGCCTGCTGCGGCTGCGCAAGGATCTCGGGCTGTTCGCCAATCTGCGGCCGGCGGTGTGCTACCCGGCGCTGGCGGATTCCTCGAGCCTGAAGCGCGACGTGGTCGAAGGCCTCGACATCATGATCGTCCGCGAACTGACCGGCGGCGTGTATTTCGGCGAGCCGAAGACCATCACCGATCTCGGCAACGGCCAGAAGCGCGCGGTCGACACCCAGGTGTACGACACCTACGAGATCGAGCGGATCGGCCGGGTCGCGTTCGACCTCGCCCGCAAGCGCCGCAACAAGGTCACCTCGATGGAGAAGCGCAACGTCATGAAGACGGGCGTGCTCTGGAACGAAGTGATCACCGCCGTGCACGACCGCGAATACAAGGACGTCCAGCTCGACCACCAGCTCGCCGACTCGGGCGGCATGAACCTCGTGAAGTGGCCGAAGCAGTTCGACGTCATCGTCACCGACAACCTGTTCGGCGACATGCTGTCCGACATCGCCGCGATGCTGACGGGCTCCCTCGGCATGCTGCCGTCGGCCTCGCTCGGCGAACTCGACGCCAAGACCGGCAAGCGCAAGTCGATGTACGAGCCGGTGCATGGCTCGGCGCCCGACATCGCCGGCAAGGGCATGGCAAATCCGGTGGCGATGCTGGCGTCGTTCGGCATGGCGCTGCGCTACTCGCTCGACATGGGCGCGCTCGCCGACAAGCTCGACGAAGCGATCGCCGCGGTGCTGGCCAAGGGCCTGCGCACCGCCGACATCAAGAGCGAAGGCACCACGGTGATCTCGACCTCGCAAATGGGCGAAGCGATCGTCACCGAACTGCAGGCGCTGCACGCCTGACGAACGGTTTTCGCGGGCCTGCTCCGCGAAAACCGTCTCCAAGAAATCCGATGGACTGCCGGGCCAGCCCCGGCGGTCACGTCGAGCTAAAACAAAAAACGCCCGCCGAATTCGGCGGGCGTTTTCGTTTCTGGCGCTGTCGCGGGCGGCGGCAGGTGCCGCGGGCCGATCAGTACAGCGGGAAACCGGTCGGAGAGCCGCCGAGATCGGAGGCCGGATTGAGAGGCCAACGGTCGAGCGGGCGCTGGCCGTTCTCGCGGGCGAACGAGTAGCCCGGCGGGAAGGCGTAGTCGGAGAAGTGGCGTTCGCCCGGCTGCACTTCGGTGCCGGCGTCGAGCCAGGACCGCTTGGTGACGTACACACGTGTGCGGGGGCCGGCCTGATAGACCACGTTCGGGCCGCGGGAGCCGTAGCGGATCTGGTCGGAGGTGCCGTAAACCCGCTTCTTCTTCGGCGCGGCATCGGCATTGCTGACGCCGATCACGGCGACGGCGGCTGCCGCGAGCAGCACCGGCAACAGTCTGGCGGCAGTGGATTTCACGAACATCGGGGTCCCCATCGGCAGGCGCATTCCAGGTTCGTCCTTTGTAGCCGCCGCCGCACACCGGCCACAAGATCAATCCGGCAACACCGGCCGACAATCATTCAATCCGGCCGTCGCCAAAATGTTGCATCAACTCCAGGGCGTTACGCCGCCCCGACAGGTCTCCAGCTCATAGCCGGCCGCGCAGCGACGGGTCCTGCGGACCGGTCAGCCAGTCGGCGGACGCCGCCGAAGCCGCGGACTGATTCGGCCCACAGCTGCCGCGCCGCAGCTCGGCCTGGGCAAACGCCGCGGCCGTCGCCGCATCACCGCTCAGCAGCACCAGCCGGTCGAGCAGACAAGCCACCGCGGCCCGACGCTGCGGCGCGGTGTCGCCGCGGCAGGAGAAGCCGGAAATCCGCAAGCTCGCGACATCGATCGCTTTGACGAAGCCCAGACAAGAACCGGCCGGACGGTCGCTGCCAGCAAGGCTGAACAGCGGCATCGGGCCGAACTTGGTGTCGATCACGCCGGCGGTCTCGATCGTCGCGGTCCCGCCCGGGTCCATCCGGGCCGCCAGAGCGGCTTCGGCCGTGGCGCGGGACGTCTCACGACCGACCCGGTAGATCTCGATCTCGGCCGCCACCGGCTCGCCTGGCGTAGCGAGGCGCAGGATGTCTTTGCGTCCGCCATCCGGGTGATGCAGGATTTCGGTGGTCTCGGTCTTGCCCGGCCAATCGAGCTGACTGAGCGCGTAGGCCGGCTGCGACCGCGTCGCCACGCTCCAGCCCGGGCCGGCCTCTGCGGTGGTCGCCGCGGTGATCGCGGCGTCGGTCAGCGGATTGGCGGTGTAGAATACAATCAGGCCGATCAGCGCCAGCGCGCCCACATAGGCCATCACCCGCAATACCGCGTCACGGCACTCGTCGACGAAGCTATCCAGCGCCGGATGAATCCGGTGCCGGGAGGCTGCGGCGCGGAGGGCTGGGGTGCTTCGCATTGCGTGGGCTCGAACGGGTATTACGTTGTGTCCGAGGCGTTTCTCGCATAGAAGCGCTGACTTCTCCTTGCTGCGGCATGCCGCAGCGGAGCAAATTCCTTCGGAGAGTGAACGATGGGTTACAAAGTCGCGGTAGTGGGTGCGACCGGCAATGTCGGGCGTGAGATGCTCGCCATTCTGGACGAACGCAAGTTCCCGGCCGACGAGGTGGTGGCGCTGGCATCGCGCCGCTCGGTCGGCGTCGAGGTGAGCTACGGCGACAAAACCCTGAAATGCAAGGCGCTCGAGCACTACGACTTCAGCGACGTCGACATCTGCCTGATGTCGGCGGGCGGCAGCGTGTCGACCGAATGGTCGCCAAAGATCGGTGCGCAGGGCGCGGTGGTGATCGATAATTCCAGCGCGTGGCGGATGGATCCGGACGTGCCGCTGATCGTTCCGGAAGTGAACGCCGCGGCCGCCGCCGGCTTCACCAAGAAGAACATCATCGCCAACCCGAACTGCTCGACCGCGCAGCTCGTCGTGGCGCTGAAGCCGCTGCACGATGCCGCCAAGATCAAGCGCGTCGTGGTATCGACCTATCAGTCGGTGTCGGGCGCCGGCAAGGATGCGATGGACGAGCTGTTCTCGCAGACCAAGGCCGTCTACACCAACGACGAGCTGGTGAATAAGAAATTCCCGAAGCGGATCGCCTTCAACCTCATCCCGCAGATCGACGTCTTCATGGAAGACGGCTTTACCAAGGAAGAGTGGAAGATGGTGGTCGAGACTAAGAAGATCCTCGACCCCAAGATCAAACTGACCGCGACCTGCGTGCGCGTGCCGGTGTTCGTCAGCCATTCCGAAGCGGTCAACATCGAGTTCGAGAACCCGATCACCGCCGACGAGGCTCGCGAAATCCTGCGCAAGGCGCCGGGCTGCCTGGTGATCGACAAGCACGAGCCGGGCGGCTACGTCACGCCGTACGAAGCCGCCGGTGAGGACGCCACCTACATCAGCCGCATCCGCGAAGATGCGACGGTGGACAACGGCCTGGTGCTGTGGTGCGTCTCAGACAACCTGCGCAAGGGCGCGGCGCTGAACGCGATTCAGATCGCCGAAGTGCTGATCAACCGCAAGCTGATCACCGCCAAGAAGCAGGCGGCGTAATATCAGGCAGCCTGCGCGAACCGCGCGGTTCGCTTTGCTCGAAATCAACAATGGCCGGGGCTCGCCCCGGCCATTGGCGTATCAGGGCCATGATCGGTACTGACGAAGTCACGGCGAGACGCTAGGCTGTTTTCCGCTTCACCAGCCTTGATGCGTGCCATGACCGATCAACCTCATCCTGCAAAATCCCGCGCGCCCGGCAGCCGGGTCGAGCGCGGCTTCGAGACCGTGCTGTTCAACAGCCGCTGGCTGATGGCGCCGTTCTATTTCGGCCTCGTCATCAGCCTCGCGGTGCTGCTCTACAAATTCGTGATGCTGCTGTACGAATTCATCGTGCACGCCACGATCGCGAAGGAAGCCGATATCATCCTCGGCGTGCTCAGCCTGATCGACGTGTCGCTGACGGGCAATCTGGTGCTGATCGTGGTGTTCTCCGGCTACGAGAACTTCGTGTCGCGGATCGATCCCGGCAATCACCCGGACTGGCCGGAGTGGATGACCAAGGTCGATTTCGCCGGGCTGAAACAGAAGCTGCTGGCTTCGATCGTCGCGATCTCGGCGATCCAGGTGCTGAAAGCGTTCATGAACATCGACAGCTACGACCAGACCAAGCTCGCCTGGCTGGTCGGCATCCATCTGGTGTTCGTCGCCTCGACGCTGATCCTTGCGCTGTCGGACCGGCTCGGTCATCACGCCGACGACAAAGGCGGCCATTAGCCGCCTTCCGCTAGGCTACTTCCCGACACAGCGTCATGCGCGGGCCTGACCCGCGCATCCATCCCGCGCGCACCGCGGTGAAGAGAGCCAAGAGCTGTCACGACGCGACGGATTTCCGAGCCGAGACCGGCGATGGCGTCGCGCCCGCCTCACACCACCTTCACGGCCGGCACAAACTGCTTGCTCTCCTGATCGAGCACGAACAGATCGCCGTCGGCGACGCCGAAATAGGCGCCGTGGAGTTGCAGCTTGCCGCGCTCGACCAGGATCTTGACGCAGGGGAATGTCATCAGGTTCTCGATGCTGCGGAACACCGCCGCCTTTTCGATCCGGGTGCGGAAGTCCTGCACGGTTTCGTGGTCGCGCTTTTCGACCACTTCGCCAGGCTTGGTGAACATCTGCATCCAGCGGCCGATGAAGTCGCTTTCGGTCAGCGGCGGGGTCTTGTCGGTGAACGCCTTGATGCCGCCGCACAGCGCGTGGCCGAGCACCACGATGTGCTTCACCCTCAACACCTGCACGGCGAACTCCAGCGCCGCCGAGACGCCGTGGGCGCCGCCGTCCGGCTCGTACACCGGCACCAGATTGGCGACATTGCGCACCACGAACATTTCGCCCGGTCCGGCGTCGAAGATCACCTCCGGCGAGACCCGGCTGTCGCAGCAGCCGATCAGCATCACTTCCGGCGACTGACCGCGCTCGGAGAGTTCGCGGAAGCGGCTCTGCTCGGTCGGCAGCCGCTGCGTCCGGAACGCCTCGTAACCGTCGATCAGTGACTTCGGAAAGGATGTCATCGGCGCAGTTCCCTCCTTCGGGGTGCGGGGGTGAGGCGCGTCAGCGAACGATACCGACGTCACAACGCGCGCGGCCTGATGCCGCTCGCATAATCACAGGACGGGTCCGCGAACAAGCCTTCCGACCGGATGATACAGATGCTATCGGCTCGGACGTTTTTATGACGCCGAAGGGGGAACCATGATTCGACCGCGCCGCAGCCTGTTGTTCATGCCGGGATCGAACGCGCGGGCGCTTGAAAAGGCCCGGCTGCTGCCCGCCGACGGCCTGATCCTGGACCTCGAAGACGCGGTGGCGCCGGACGCCAAGGATACGGCGCGCGATCAGATCGCCACGGCGGTGGCCGCCAAGGGCTACGGCAAGCGCGAGATCCTGGTGCGGATCAACGCCCTCGACACCGCGTGGTGGCAGGACGACATCGCAATGGCGGCGAAGGCGGGGCCGGACGGCATTCTGGTGCCGAAGGTCTCGACCATCGAAGACATCGCCACCGTCGGCAACAAGCTCGCCGAGCTCGGCGCCGATCCATCGATCCGGGTCTGGATCATGATCGAGACCGCGCGCGGCGTGCTGCACGCCGAAGAGCTGGCGGCTCAGAAGCAGGATCCGAAGTCGCGTCTGGAAGGCTTCGTGTTCGGCCCGAACGACATTTCCCGCGAAACCGGGATCCGGATGCTGCCCGGCCGCTCCACCATGCTGTCGATGATCACGCATTGCGTGCTCGCCGCTCGCGTCCACGGCCTGATCGCGCTCGACGGTCCCTATAGCGACATCGGCAATGTCGATGGTCTCTCGGAAGAGTGCGCGCAGGCCCGCGATCTCGGCTTCGACGGCAAGACCCTGATCCACCCCGGCCAGATCGACGCCTGCAACGCGGCCTTCACGCCGCCGCCTGATGACGTCGCCCAGGCCCGCAAGATCCTGGCGGCGTTCGAGCGGCCGGAGAACCAGGGCCGCGGCGCGATCCAGCTCGATGGCCGCATGGTCGAACGCCTGCACGCCGAAATTGCCAAGAAGACGATCGCGATCGCCGATGCGATCGAAACGGCGGGCCACTAAGCGCCAGGGACATCACTCAGTCGGGCGTCATTCCGGGGCGCGAGCGATAGCTCGCGAACCTGGAATCCCGAGATTGTTGTGCGACCGGCGGTGCTTTGAACGTCGAGATTCCGGGTCCGCCGCTTCGCGGCGTCCCGGAATGACGGAGCTTGGGCCTAAGCCTTCCGATCAGGCCGCCCGTACCGACGCGAGGAAGTTTCCGACCTCGGCGCGGAGGCGGCTGCTCTCGCTCGACAGCGATTTGGCGGCCGACAGCACCTGCACCGAGGCTGCGCCGGTCTCGCGCGCGCCGGCCTGGACGCGGGCGATGTCCTCGTCGACCTGCGAAGTGCCATGGGCGGCGTGCTGGATGTTGACCGCGATGTCCTGGGTGGCCATGCCCTGCTCTTCGACCGCGGAGGCGATCGAGGAGGAGATCTCCGACATCTGGCCGATGATCGAGCAGATCTCCTTGATGGCCGCCACCGACTCGCCGGTCGCCGCCTGAATGCCGTTGATCTGCTGGCCGATCTCGCCGGTGGCCTTGCCGGTCTGCTCGGCCAGCGCCTTGACCTCCGACGCCACCACGGCGAAGCCGCGGCCTGCTTCGCCGGCCCGGGCGGCTTCGATCGTCGCGTTCAGCGCCAGCAGATTGGTTTGGCCTGCGATATTGCTGATCAGCTCGACGACGTCCCCGATCCGGGCCGCAGCGGCCGACAATTCGCTGACGCGTTCATTGGTCCGGCGCGCCTGATCGGCCGCCTCGTTCGCCACGTTGGCGGAGGTCTGCACCTGCCGACCGATCTCGTGCACCGACGCGGTCAGCTCCTCGCTGGCCGAGGCCACCGACTGCACGCCGGCAGAGGCTTCCTGCGACGACGAGGCGACGCCCACCGCCAGTTCGAGCGAGCGCGCCGCGGTCGAGGACAGCGAGTGCGCGGCGGCTTCCAGTTCGTTGGCGGCCGACGACACGGTCTTGATGATCTCGCCGACCGCGTCTTCGAAGCCGTCGGCGAGCCGCGCCATATCGGCCTTGCGCTGCTCGGCGGCGAGGTGCTCCTGCCGGCTCTTCTCGGCGGCCTCGTGGTTCGCCTTCTCCTCGGCGTTGGCCTTGATCGCGGTGATCGCCTTGGCCATGCCGCCGATCTCGTCGCTGCGGCCAGCCCCTGGGATCACCACGTCGAGCATGCCGGCGGCCATCGCCTGCATGGCGGCGGTGAGACGCACCAATGGACGAACCATGCCGACTGCGAGACCCGCGACGCCGAGCGCGATCAGCAGCGCCGCAAAGCCCGACAAAATCCACACGATGGTCGAGTAGCTGCCGACCTGGCGCGCAGCTTCGGTTTCGAGTTCGGCGTTCTCGGCATTGGCGCGTTTGACGATGTCGTCGATGATGGCGCGATGCGCCGCATAGCTTGAATCGAGCTTGGTGTAGGCGGCTTCGGCCGCCGCTTCGTCACCTGCGCTCAAGGCCGGGATCAGCTCCTGTTCGGCCGCTCTCCAAAACTTCTGCACCGCCGCGTCAGAGTCGACGGTCAGCCGCGTCTTCAAAGCCGGATCGAGTTGGGAGCCCGACCAGTATTTCTGCCGATCGAGATAGTCGCGGTGCAGCTGCTCGAGCTTTGCCGCATGGGCGCGCCATTCGGACGGACGGCGCAACGCCAGCGTCGCTTCCAGATAGGCTTCGATCACATAGGCCGGTGGCGGCAGGATGTCGGCGACCAGATCGTTGCCAAGCTTGATCTGCGAATACAGGGGCCCGCCGACCCGCAATTGATTGAGCGCCATGATGTTGGTCGTCAGCATCGCCGTGAGGCTCACCAAAACAACCACGGCGAAAGCGACGATCATCGATGTGATCGAAAGACGAATTTTCATGACGTTAGTCTCGGGTGGATCAGTTTCGATCTGATTAGTTCCACCGACTTAAGACGACGTTACGCCACGGGAGAATCCGTATCCAAAGATCGTAATCACACGAGGCGAAAACGACATACTCCCGTCATTCAACAATCACGCGAAGGCACGATTCTACGCAACGCAGAACCGCTTTTAGATTACTTCCAATCAGATGAATCCGCGTCACATCTGCGTCGTTAGTTCGAGACGGGCGGGGTGCAGACAGCCGTCGTTACGAACGCAAATTTCGAGACGCGTAGCACGCATGCATTGCGACGATGCGGCGCGCGAGTCCATACGACCATCGTGGCAGGGTCGCGGATCGGATCCGCGCCGCGCTTGGCACCGTCATTGCTAACGATCAAAATCAAGGCAGCGCCTCAATGCGATGCAAGCGTCGGCATTGCGGGTTGAGAAGCTTGAAGTAAGCGGAGACGCAATCGCGTGGTCGCATAGCGCGCTTCATCGATGGATCGAAGCCACCGCTCCGCGGAGCTCGCGATGCCGAACGCCTACTCTCGCCGCGGCGGACTCGGACAACCCCAGAATCCCTGCTTTGAAGCCGACGTGACGCCAAAAACGCAAATGGCCGGGTCGAACCCGGCCATCACGTAGCTTGATCAGCGAACCGTCCGACTGAGCAAAAGCAGCGACATTCATCGCCGCTTGTCTCCCCGCGCCGGACCAGGAGGCCGGGGCGTTACGCCCAGGCGCGCTCGGTCTTCAGCTTGGTCTCGTAGGCGTCGATCGACGGCTTCTTTTCCAGCGTCAGGCCGATGTCGTCGAGACCGTTGATCAGGCAGTGCTTGCGGAACGGGTCGATCTCGAACTTGATCACGCCACCGTCCGGACCGCGGATTTCCTGCGCCGGCAAGTCGATCGTCAGCGTGGCGTTGGAGCCGCGCTCGGCGTCGTCGAACAGCTTGTCGAGCTCGGCCTGCGACACGCGGATCGGCAGCACGCCGTTCTTGAAGCAGTTATTGTAGAAAATGTCGCCGAACGAGGTCGAGATCACGCAGCGGATGCCGAAATCGAGCAGCGCCCAGGGGGCGTGCTCACGGCTTGAGCCGCAGCCGAAATTGTCGCCGGCAACCAGGATCTTGGCGCTGCGATAGGCCGGCTTGTTGAGGATGAAATCCGGGTTCTCGCTGCCGTCGTCCTTGTAGCGCTGTTCCGAGAACAGGCCCTTGCCGAGACCGGTGCGCTTGATGGTCTTCAGGTACTGCTTGGGAATGATCATGTCGGTGTCGACATTGATGATCTTCAGCGGCGCCGCGACGCCTTCCAGCGTGGTGAACTTGTCCATCGTCAGGTCTCCGGGGTTTCAAATGGTCTTAACGCCCCTTGGCCGGCGGTCAAGCCGGCAAACCGCAGGGCCGCGCGCGGCAGGCTCAATCCTCGGCCAGCTCGTCGGCTTTGGCCTCGATCGCTTCCATATCGTCGTCGGACAGGCCGAAATGGTGGCCGATCTCGTGCACCAGGACATGGCGGACGATTTCGCCCAGGCTGTCGTCGTGCTCGGCCCAATAGTCGAGGATCGGCCGGCGATACAGCCAGATCATATTGGGCATCGGGGCGACGTCCTGGCTGGAGCGCTGCGGCAGGCCGATGCCCTGAAACAGCCCGAGCACGTCGAATTCCGTCTCGGCCCCGAGCTCTTCGAGCACTTCCTCGGTGGCGAAATCGTCGACCCGGATGATGACGTCCTCACACAGCGACCGAAACTCGCCGGGCAGGCGGGCGAACATCTCGTGCGCCATCTGTTCGAGCTCGGCGAGGGAGGGGGCTTTGGCATTGATCCACATACCGGCCGTTGTACGCGATCGGGTGGGGGCGGCAAGCGGCTTGCGGTTGACGACAGCGCCGTGATCGGGGACGTTGCCGCGGGGCTTTGAGGGGGCGGATGGCATGGACCAGCGCAGCAAGGGGCGGATTACGATCGCAGCGGCAACGCTGGGACTGGGGCTGGCTGTCAGCCTGACGGCGACCGTTCTGGCGGGGGCCCAGCAGGCGGTGGCCGCCACCGAGCGCCCAGCGGCTGATCGCCTCACCGACGTGTCGTCGCAGGAGCGGGTTCGCCGGGCGCCGCGGCGGGTGCCGGTCTATCCGCGCGATGAGGGCGACGACGTCATCCCGCGCTACAACCCGGGCCCGAACGCGGTCCGTGACTGTACCGCCAGCTACGTCCAGGAATATCGCCCGAGCGGCACCGTGATCGTGCCGCGGATGAACTGCTTCTGGCGCCGCGGTTGAGCCTCGCCTTAGCCTGAAGGCTTCGCAGCGACGCCGCGTTGGTACGCCAAGTACCAAGCAAATCCGAGGTCTTTCCGGAACTTCGCACGCTGATCGCGCATTGCTGTGCGGCGAGTGGCGCATTCACTCCGCATTCACGTCGTGCGCGTCAGCCTGATTGTCAGGGGGTCATGCCGAGCGGCCCGCCGACCGCCAGCAAGCGGCCGGACGCGCGTCGCCAACCAAGGAGCTGTTGGATGAAGATTCTGAAATGGTCGGGCCTGGCTGCGATCGCCGGTCTGTTGCTGATCGCTGCCCCCGGCGAACGCGCCGAGGCGGCGCCGCTGTCGACCCCGGGTATCGCCGCCGCGGTCCAGCGGGACGCCATCCCGCAGGCGACCGAAGTGCAGTACCGGCATCACCGGCACATGCACCGCCATCACTACCGTGGGCACCGTCACCACCACATTCGTCGGCACTACGGCCACCGGCACCACCATCATCATTACCGGCATCATCATCACCGCCATTGGCGCTGATACGGATCGGTTACCAACGGGCCCGCAAACGCGGGCCCGTTTTCATTGCGGCGGTTGCATTTCGGCGGGTTGCGCCGACATGATGGCCAGCAACAGCCGATGGAGGTGACGATGCGGACATGGATCGGAGCGGCCATTGTGGCGACGGCGCTCGGCGTCGCCGGTCCCGCGGGCGCAACTCCTGTAAGCACCGCCCAGGCACCCAGCGTGACGGCACCCGGCGTGACGACATCGCAGGCGACCGATATCAGCGCGCGGCAGCGCAAGCCGCACGCCAAGCATCGCCACGTCCGGCGCCATGCGCCGCCGCACCGCACCTATGTGTATGGGCCGCGCGGCAGCTACGACTATAACGCCCGCCCGCATTGGTACCGGCCAGACCCGGTGTCGCCGTTCTTCCCGTTCAGCTACGGCTGGGGCCTCGGGCCGTCGTGGTAAGCGCCGCGGCGCTGCCGCTGCAGGCGGCCTTCGGCGCATTCATCACGCGTTCAGTCAGCCAGCCCTAGCGTCGCGATTCTGGTGCAACGACAATGCGCCGCCTGCGGCGCAGGGAGAGGTGAGATGGCGGATCTGCGCGTGATCCATTTGCCTGCAACTCAATCCTTGCGACCTTCGCCGGGGCCTCTGCGGCTGGTTCGCCGGATCGGTGCGGCGGCGCTGATGGCAGCCGCGGCGCTGACGATTTCAGCGATCACACCGCGCCCAGCGCTGGCGCTGTCCCCGGCTACTCCCGCGACCAAATCCATCAGCTCTGCTGCTGCAACACAGCCGATCCAGGTGCAACATCATTTCGGCCATGGCGGCGGCGGTCCCCGCGTCGGCGGATTCCATGGCGGCGGTTTCCGGGGCGGTGGTTTCCGGGGAGGACCTGCATTCCATGGCGGCTTCCGCGGCGGACCGGCGGTTGGACCACGGTTCTATGGCGGCGGACGGCATTTCTACGGCGGCCCGCGGGTGTATGGCGCACCGCGCTTCTACGGACGGCCGCGTTACTTCGGCGCTCGTCACTACGGCTTCCACCGTCGTTACTATCGGCCGCGCGTCTACGGCTATTACGGGCCGGCTTATTACGGCTCCGCCTACTACTACCCGGCCTACGGCTACTACCGGCCGCGGGTCTGCCGCGTGGTGTGGACCTATTACGGCCCGCGCCGCATCTGCCATGTCCGACACTGGCGTCACCACTGGCACCGGCACTGGCGGCATCATCACCGCCACCATCATCACCATCGCCACTGGCGCGGGTACTGACCGATCTCAAAAGCAAAACAGGCGCCCCGAGGGGCGCCTGTTTGGTTGTCAGTTCGACCGGTGCTTAGTGCCAGTCGCGGATGTCGACGAAGTGGCCGGCGATCGCGGCGGCGGCGGCCATCGCGGGCGACACCAGATGGGTGCGCCCCTTGAAGCCCTGACGGCCCTCGAAGTTGCGGTTCGAGGTCGAGGCGCAGCGCTCTTCAGGCGCCAGCTTGTCGGGGTTCATGGCGAGACACATCGAGCAGCCCGGCTCGCGCCATTCGAAGCCGGCCTTGATGAAGATCTTGTCCAGACCCTCGGCCTCGGCCTGTTCCTTCACCAGTCCGGAGCCCGGCACGATGATGGCGTTGACGTTGGCGTTGACGGTCTTGCCCTCGGCGACCTTGGCGGCGGCGCGCAGGTCTTCGATGCGGCCGTTGGTGCAGGAGCCGATGAACATCCGGTCGATCTTGATGTCGGTGATCTTGGTGCCGGGGGTCAGGCCCATATAGGCCAGCGCGCGCTCCTTGGAGAGCCGCTTGGCTTCATCGGCGATGTCAGCCGGGTTCGGCACGCGGCCAGTGACCGAGATCACGTCCTCGGGGCTGGTGCCCCAGGTGACGATCGGCGGCAACGCGGCGGCGTCGAGCTTCAGCTCGTGATCGAAATGCGCGCCGTCGTCGGAGCGCAGCGTCTCCCAATAGCGCAGCGCGGCGTCCCAGGCAGCGCCGTTCGGCGCCAGCGGACGACCCTTCAGGAATTCGTAGGCGCGCTCGTCGGGCGCGATCAGGCCGGCGCGGGCGCCGCCTTCGATCGACATATTGCAGACCGTCATGCGGCCTTCCATCGACAGCGAGCGGATCGCGTCGCCGGCGTATTCCAGCACGTAGCCGGTGCCGCCCGCGGTGCCGATCTCACCGATGATCGCCAGGATCACGTCCTTGGCGGTGACGCCGTCCGGCAGCTTGCCGTCGACCGTCACGCGCATGTTCTTGGCCTTCTTTTGGATCAGCGTTTGGGTCGCCAGCACATGCTCGACCTCGGAGGTGCCGATGCCGTGCGCCAGCGCGCCGAACGCGCCGTGGGTCGAGGTGTGGCTGTCACCGCAAACGATAGTGGTGCCGGGCAGCGTGAAGCCCTGCTCCGGGCCGATGACGTGGACCACGCCCTGACGCTTGTCGAACTCGTTGTAGTAGGTGATGCCGAAGTCGCGGGCGTTCTCCGCCAGCGCGGCGATCTGCTCGGCGCTTTCCGGATCGGGATTGGGCTTGGAGCGATCCGTGGTCGGCACGTTGTGATCGACCACCGCCAGCGTTTTCTCCGGCGCGTGCACCTTGCGGCCGGCGGTGCGCAGACCTTCGAACGCCTGCGGCGAAGTCACTTCGTGCACCAGATGGCGGTCGATATACAGCAGGCAGGTGCCGTCTTCGGCCTCGTGGACCAGATGGTCGTTCCAGATCTTGTCGTACAGCGTGGTGGGCTTAGCGGACATGGTGTCGGTCCTTCGGAAGGATCTTTGATTTGTCGAAGTGAGCAGGATCGCGCGGCGCCAATGCGCCGTCGGCTGATCAGCTAATCAGCGCGGCCGTGGTCAGCCGGCCGAAGAACCGCCACGGCAGGCGGCTGCGGTCGTCGAGCACAATCTTCGAGGCGTGGCGGCGGTTTGGAAACATTCCATCCATATAGCACGTCGCGGCAGGGCCACAACGCTTCGCCGAGCAGACAGGCGCACGGCGCAGGCGCAACAAAAAAGCGCGACCCGAAGGCCGCGCTTTCGAAATCCGAAATGTCGAAGCGCCGATTACTCGGCGGCAGCGGCCGCGACGGTGCGGTCCTGCTTCTTCTCGACGATGCGGGCCGACTTGCCGCGCAGGTTGCGCAGGTAATACAGCTTGGCGCGACGCACCTTGCCGCGGCGCACAACCTTGATCGAATCGATCATCGGCGACAGCAGCGGGAACACGCGCTCCACGCCCTCGCCGTACGAGATCTTGCGCACAGTGAAGCTCTCGTTGATGCCGCCGCCCGAGCGGCCGATGCAGACGCCTTCGTAGGCCTGCACGCGCGAACGCTCGCCTTCGACGACCTTCACGTTGACGATCACGGTATCACCGGGACCGAACTCCGGAATCGTCTTGCCGGCCGACAGCTTGTCGAACTGCTCTTTTTCGAGCGTCTGAATCAGGTTCATCGATAATTCTCCATCGGCGGCGCGCCCGACCATCCCGGCGCGGGCTGCGCAAAGATCCATTGTCCTGCCATTGCACGGATTTGGCGGTGCTATACGGCAATCTTGGGGGTTTGTCACCCGTCCGTCTTGTTTTTTGGCGTTTTTTGCGATTCGCCCTTTGCCCGAATGGTTTGCGCCGGCCTAGCAGCCCACAAATCCGGTCGCCGGGCCTTGGTCAGGGCCTCTGCTTCGCCCAGACGCCACGCCGCGACCTTGCCGTGATCGCCCGACAGCAGCACCTCGGGGATCGGCCGGCCCTCGAACGTCTGCGGCCGGGTGTATTGCGGATATTCCAACAGACCGGCCGAAAAGCTCTCGTCGGTCGAGGATTCCAGCTTGCCCATCACGCCCGGCAGCAGCCGGACGCAGGCATCGATCAGCGCCATCGCGGCGACCTCGCCGCCCGACAGCACGTAATCGCCGATCGAGACCTCCTCCAGCCCGCGCGCGTCGATCACCCGCTGGTCGATGCCTTCGAACCGGCCGCAGACGATCAGCGCCCCGGGGCCGGCCGCCAGCTCGGCAACGCGCGCCTGGGTCAATGGCCGACCGCGCGGGCTCATCACCAAACGCGGGCGGTCCGCGGATGCGTCCACGGCGTCGATTGCGGCCGCCAGCACGTCCGCCCGCAGCACCATGCCGGGGCCGCCGCCCGCCGGAGTGTCGTCGACGCTGCGGTGTCGGTCAGTGGCCGAGTCCCGGATATCGCGCGCCTCCAGGCCCCACAGCCCGGACGCCAGCGCCCGCCCCGCCAGGCTGACGCCGAGCGGGCCGGGAAACATCTCCGGAAACAGGGTGAGGACAGTGGCGCGCCAGGTCATGCAGGGCCTGCAACAGGTGAGGCGTCATGCGCGGGCTTGACCCGCGCATCCATCATCTTCGCGAGACGATGGATCGCCGGGTCGGGCCCGGCGATGACCACAGAGAATGTAGCAGCGTTCGGCCGGACCGATCGACGCGCCTTCACGCCTCCGGATGGTTCGGCGTGTCGCCTTCGATCTCGTTCGGCGGTTCGATCACCACCTGACCGGCGGCGAGGTCGACGGTCGGCACCACCGCATTGGTGAACGGCAGCAGCAGCGTCGGACCTGACGGCGGCGCAATTTCGATGATGTCGCCGGCGCCGAAATTATGGATCGCCACCACCTTGCCGAGCGGATCGCCCGTCGTGGTGACCGCGGCGAGCCCGATCAGGTCGGCGTGGTAGTACTCGTCGGCCTCGGTCGGCGGCAGCTTGTCGCGCGCCACATAGAGCTCGACGCCGTTGAGCCGTTCGGCCTCATCGCGCGTGGTGACGCCTTTCAGCGTCACCACCAGATGGCTCTTGGCCTCGCGCGCGCTCGCAATCTCGAACTGGCGCGCGCCGTCCTTGGTCACGAGCGGACCGTAGTCGCTCACGGCGAACGGATCGGCGGTGAAGCTCCACAGCCGCACCGCACCGCGCACGCCATGCGGCGCGCCGATCCGGGCGACGCAGATGAGCCCGGACGGCATCAACCGCCCCGCTTACTTGCCGTCAGCGGCCTTGCGCTCCTTGCGCGGCACCGCCTTCTCGGGGTTGTTGCGGGCTTCACGCTTGCGGACACCGGCGGTGTCGAGGAAGCGGGCCACGCGGTCCGACGGCTGCGCGCCCTTGGCGAGCCAATCCTTGACCTTGTCGAGGTCGAGCTTGAGGCGGGCTTCGTTGTCCTTCGCCATCAGCGGATTGAAGTAGCCGAGACGCTCGATGAAGCGGCCATCGCGCGGGAAGCGCGAGTCGGCGACGACGACGTGATAGAACGGGCGCTTCTTGGTACCAGCGCGCGCGAGGCGGATGACGACGGACATTGCGGATCTCCTAGGTGGGGGTTCGTGTGTGTGTTTGTGACTAAATGATTAGTTCGTCATTCCGGGGCGCGCGAAGCGCGAACCCGGAATCCCGAGCTGTTCTGGGAGAGAGAGATTCCGGGTTCGCCGCTGCGCGGCGCCCCGGAATGACAAAAGCGAGGGAGTGCTCGGGCTCATTTCTTCTTCCCGAGGAAGCCGCCGAGGCCCGGCAACGTCGGCTTGCCGGACAGGCCGGTAAGGCCCGGCAGATTGGGCATGCCGCCGCGCAGCGACGCCGGCAGATCCTTCGGCAACTCCGGCAGCCCTTCGGGCATGTCGCCGCTCTTCATCTTTTCCTGCATCGCCCTGATCTCGTCCGGCGAGGGCAGACCGCCGCCGAAGCCCATCGCCTTGGCGAAGCCAGCCATCGGGCCGCCCTTGCCGCGACCCACGGCCTTCATCATGTCGGCCATGTTGCGATGCATCTTCAGCAGCTTGTTGACGTCCTCGACCTTGATGCCGGCGCCGGCGGCGATGCGCTTCTTGCGGCTGGCCTTGAGGATGTCGGGGTTCTTGCGCTCCTCGCGGGTCATCGAATCGATGATCGCAACCTGGCGCTTGAGCACCTTGTCGTCGATCCCGGCAGCCGCGATCTGGTTCTTCATCTTCGAGATGCCGGGCATCAGACCCATCAGGCCGCCGATGCCGCCCATCTTGGTCATCTGCAGCAGCTGATCGCGCAAGTCCGTCAGATCGAACTTGCCCTTGCGCATCTTCTCGGCGACGGCGGCGGCCTTTTCGGCATCCAGCGTCGCAGCAGCCTTTTCGACCAGCGAGACGATGTCGCCCATGCCGAGGATGCGGCTGGCGATCCGGCTCGGATGGAAGTCTTCGAGGGCGTCGGTCTTTTCGCCGGTGCCCATGAGCTTGATCGGCTTACCGGTGACGGCACGCATCGACAGCGCGGCACCGCCGCGGCCGTCGCCGTCGATACGGGTCAGCACGATGCCGGTGAGGCCGACGCGCTGATCGAACGCGCGGGCGAGGTTGACGGCGTCCTGACCGGTCAGCGAGTCGGCGACCAGCAGCACTTCGTGCGGATTGGCGGCAGCTTTGATCTCGGCCGCCTCGGTCATCATCTCTTCGTCGAGCGTGGTGCGGCCGGCGGTGTCGAGCAGCACGACGTCGTAGCCGCCGAGCTTGCCGGCTTCCATCGCACGCCGGGCGATATCCGGCGGCTGCTGACCGGCGACGATCGGCAGCGTGTCGATCGAAAGATCGCGGCCGAGCACCGCGAGCTGCTCCATCGCGGCCGGACGATAGACGTCGAGCGAAGCCATCAGCACCTTGCGCTTGTCGCGCTCGGTCATGCGGCGCGCCAGCTTGGCGGTGGTGGTGGTCTTACCTGAGCCTTGCAGACCGACCATCATGATCGGCACCGGCGGCACGGCGTTGAGGTCGATCGACTGAACTTCGGACCCCAGCGTGGCGATCAGCTCGTCATTGACGATCTTGACCACCATCTGGCCGGGCTTGACCGACTTGACGACGGTGGCGCCGACCGCCTGCTCGCGGACCCGCTCGGTGAACGAGCGAACCACTTCGAGCGCGACATCGGCTTCCAGCAGCGCGCGACGGATTTCGCGCATCGCCGCATCGACATCGGCCTCGCTAAGCGCACCGCGCCCGGTCAGCCGATCGAGAATGCCACCCAGCTTTTCCGACAGATTGTCGAACATCGGCCCAATTCCAGCGACGGCCTTCCGGCGAAAGGCCTACAAAACCAAACACTTATGGCGCCCGAGGGCGCATCGCGCTGTCGGACGTTGACCTCCGGCCTCTTAGGACCGGGCGGCGGATCGAAAGACAAGCCTTTCGAGAATTCGGCGATCCATACGCGCTCGACGGGCGAAGCGCAAGACTGGTCCGCCGGCGCGCGGTTTCGTCTCCTGCAAGGCACCCCGTGCGCGCGGCCGGCACCTCCCTCGGCGAGGGTACTATTGTGTAGGGCCGGAGGCGTCCGGGTCCCATAGCGAGACAGACCGGTCGAATTCGCAAGGCCCGCTTAAGGCGAATTTCGGCAAGTCGCCGCCCACGCCGCCGCTCCCCGTAGTTCTACAAGCTCCCGGACCTCGGGACGGCTGCTATAGCGCCGCCCCGCTCTGAACTTGCTGCTTTCCGGTTAATCTCGACATGAAATTCGTGAAGCTTGCAGATGCCCGCGCTGCGATCGAGCAGCTGCTCGACGAGGTCGAACGCGGTGAGACGATCATCATCACCCGCGGCGTCCGCCCCGCCGCAAAGCCGGCGAGCCGCAGGAGCAATGGCGGACCGCGATGCAGGACCTTCGCGACCTGAAAAAGGGCGCCGGCCTCGCCTCGATTGAAGACCTGCTGCAATGGCGCGAGGAACAGCGAAAGGCTGCCCGCGGCCGGCGGACCGCGCCGATCCGGTGGATCTGACGACCGGTAAACCTTGCCGTCCGAGCGACCGCGCTTAGATGACCAGTCCACACACGGGTCGAGCGTGATGAACCTTCGCAAGGCCGCCGGAACAACCGGCGCCAATCCTGACTTCTCCCTCCATCAGCCCTTGACGATCGTTTGCCTGCCGGACCGGGCTCCGTGATGCGCTTGGCGCAGCTTCACAAGCTCGCGGCTCGGTTGATCGGCACGTGACTGCATGACGTTGATCACGCGCCGCCGCCTGCTGGCGGCCGCTGCCGGCCTTGCCGCCACGGCCGGGCTCTCCTCCCTTTGGATCTCCCGCATGAGCTATTACCAAGGCCCGGTCACCGATCACTTCGATGGCACGCGCTTCTTCGATCCCGATGGGGCGCCGCCGAAGAGCTTCTGGGAGGTGATGCGCTGGCGATTCAGCCACAAGCCGGCGCAATGGCCCGAATGGGCTCCGAGCCCGTTCGCCGACACTCCGCCGCCGCGTGTCGACGGCGCCGGCGTCAGGCTGGTTTATGTCGGCCATGCGAGCTGGCTGATCCAGACCGCCGGACTGAACATCCTGATCGACCCGGTATGGTCGGAGCGGGTGTCGCCGGTCAGCTTCGCCGGGCCCAAACGGCACAACGATCCGGGCATCGCGTTCGACCGGCTGCCGAAGATCGACGTGGTGCTGGTGTCGCACGGCCACTACGACCATCTCGACCTTACCACGCTGTCGCGGCTTGCTGCTGCGCATGCGCCGCGGGTGATCACGCCGCTCGGCAACGATCTGACCATGACGGCGCACGATGCCACGATCCGCGCCGAAGCTTATGATTGGAGCGACCGCGTCGAGCTGAATGATCGCGTCGCAGTGACGCTGGTGCCGACCCGGCATTGGACCGCGCGCGGCCTGTTCGACCGCAACCGCGCGCTGTGGGCCAGCTTCGTGCTCGAAACGCCCGCCGGCAAGATCTACGTGGTGTGCGATTCCGGCTATGGCGATGGCCGGCACTTCCGCCGCGTTCGCGACGCCCATGCGCCGCTGAAGCTGGCGATTCTGCCGATCGGCGCCTATGAGCCGCGCTGGTTCATGCAGGATCAGCACATGAATCCGGCCGACGCCGTGAAGGCGCTGGCCGATTGCGGCGCCGAGCGGGCACTCGCCAATCACCACGGCACCTTCCAGCTCACCGACGAGGCGATCGACGCCCCCGAGCAAGCTCTGTATGCGGCGCTCGATGCCGAAAGCGTGCCGCGCGAGCGGTTTCCGGTGCTGAAGCCCGGGCAGGTGTTCGAGCTGTGAGCGCCGCGCTTACTGCGCCTTGATGCCCCAGTTCACCGTGACCGACACGTTCAAGGTCTGCTCGCCCGGCGCCACCTGAGCGCCGGTCGACAGATCCGCCGCCATCTTGCGCATCGGCACCATGCCGGGGGCGGAATCTTCGGCAATCGACAGCGGCGCACCGAGCGTGAGACCAGCGGCGCGCGCGTAGATCTCGGCCTTGCGGCGCGCATCGGCGACCGCTGCGGTCCGCGCTTCGTCGAGCAGCTTGGATGCATCGCTGACGGTGAAGCTGATGCCGCGCACCTCATTGGCGCCCGCCACCATCAGCCGATCGAGAATCCCCGCCACCGCCGCGATGTCGCGCACCCGCACCGACACGATGTTCTTGGCGACGTAGCCGGTGACTTCGCTTGGACCGGGGCGGTCGGCATATTGCGGCTGCAACGACAACTGCGAGGTCTGGATATCCTTGCCGTCGATGCCGGCGTTCTTCAACTCCAGCAGCACTTTGCCCATTGCCAAATTGGTGGCTTCCGCCGCCGCGCGGGCGGACTTGGCGAAGTTCGACACCCCGGCTTCGATCATGGCGGTGTCGGGCGCGACCGACTTCTGCGCTTCGCCGCGCACGACGATACCCGGCGGCGGGGCGTCCTGGGCACGCGCCGGCAACGCGACGAGCAGGCAGCAAGCGGCAGCAACGGAAACAGAGCGGAGCATGTTCATTTCATCGGCACGTAAACGTTGATCACCAATTTGTCTTCGGCGGTCTTCAGCGGGTCGGTGATGTATTCCTCGATGAAGGTGTCCTTGGCCTCGAGCTTCTTGTCGTCGAGGAAGTTGGTGATCGCCTCGTAGGTGTTGTCCATGTTGTCGTAGGAGCCGCGGTGGACGAACTTGAGCGCCTTGCCGTCGGGCGACTTGCCGATGCTCATCGACTTGGCGAGGTTCTTCGGCTCCTGCGGCACCGGCACCTGAGCCTGGAAGGTGAAGCCGGTATCGTCGGTCGAGGTGTAGACGATCATCGGGTTGCCGTTCGGCGCGATGCCCTGCTTGTCGAGCAGCGCCGTCAGCGACTTGAACGCGTCCATCAAACTGTCGAATGCGTTATCCCAGTTCGCCTTGCCCTTCAGGATCACCACCGTCTTCGGCTCCAGCGTGGTCTCCTCGCCGAACGGATCGGCGGTCTGCACCGGCGCCGGCGTGGACGGCGCCGCGGGGGTCTGGGCCGCTGACGGGGGCGTGGCGGGAGCCGGCGTCACAGCTGGTGTCTCGCTCGCCGTCGGCGGCGTCGCTGGGGCAGAGGTCGACGGCGCAGAGGTCGACGGATTTGCCGGGGTGGCAGGTGCCGGCGTGGCCTGAGCCGGTGCCGGCTGGGTCGGCGCAGTCTGAGCCGGCGCCGGTGCTGCGGCTGCCGGCTTGTCCTTGGTGTCCTTGCTGGCGTCGGGGGCGGTCTGGGCTGATGCGCCGGCGATGCCGAGCGTCAGCACCAGCGCCGGCATCAGCCCGACGCGCGTAACACCAAACAGGCAGGGGCGTTCCATTCCATCTCTCCCAAGGCCACCGCGAACGTCGCCCGACCTTCCCGCGTGGCGCAGCATCGGACTTGCGCCAATCACCGAGTCGAGCGGCTCCTCATAACATCCGATCCGCGATTTCGTCCCGTCCTGGCGAGCCATGCGATGACGGTGTGGCTTCCCTGTGGCCGTGCGGCGCTGCGGGCGGCAGACTGGCCAAACCGGACCGGGTTCGCCATATAGGCGCGGCGAGGACGAGAGCATGAGCGCGCTGGACAACCGCCTGTTCGCCAAGATGAACGGCATCGGCAACGAAATCGTGGTGGTCGACCTGCGCGATCAGCCGGCGCCGGTGACGCCGGCCGATGCGCGGGCGGTGGCGGCTCACGTGCCCTACGATCAGTTGATGCTGCTGCAGCCGGCCCGGCTGCCCGGCACCGAAGCCTTCGTCCGGATTTACAACAACGACGGCTCCGAATCCGGCGCCTGCGGCAACGGCATGCGCTGCGTCGCGCGGCAGATGTTTGCCGGCAGCGACCAGAACGGCCTGACCTTCGAGACCCGCGCCGGCCTGCTCAATTGCTGGCGCGGCCCGGCCGACGGCCTCTTCACCGTCGACATGGGCGAGCCGAAGTTCGGCTGGCAGGACATTCCGCTGGCCGAGGAATTCCGCGACACCCGGATGATCGAATTGCAGATCGGCCCGATCGACGCGCCAGTGCTGCACACGCCGTCGGTCGTCAGCATGGGCAACCCGCACGCGATCTTCTGGGTCGACGATGTGAACGCCTACGATCTCGGCCGGTTCGGACCATTGCTGGAGAACCATCCGATCTTCCCGGAGCGCGCCAACATCACGCTCGCCCATATCGTCGATCGCCAGCACATCACGATGCGGACCTGGGAGCGCGGCGCCGGGCTGACAAAGGCGTGCGGCTCGGCCGCCTGCGCGACCGCGGTCGCGGCGGCGCGGCTGAAGCGCGCCGAACGGACCGTCGACATGACGCTGCCGGGCGGCCAGCTCAGCATCGAGTGGCGCGAGAGCGACAACCACGTGCTGATGACCGGCGGCGCCGAATTCGAGTTCGAAGGCCGGTTCGATCCGGCGCTGTTCACCGGCGCGCTCGACCCGACTGGCGCCTGATGGCCGTCGAGGTCGTCACCTTCGGCTGCCGCCTCAACGCGTTCGAGTCCGAGCTGATCCGGCGCGAGGCTGAAGGCGCCGGTCTCTCGGACACCATCGTGGTCAACAGTTGCGCGGTGACCAACGAGGCGGTGGCGCAGGCGCGGCAGCAGATCCGCAAGCTGAAGCGCGCGCGCCCCGAGGCCCGCATCATCGTGACCGGCTGCGCGGCTCAGACCGAGCCGGCGACATTCGCCGCGATGGCCGAAGTCGACCGGGTGATCGGCAATGACGACAAGACCCGCAGCGAGGCCTGGCATGCAGCCAAAGGCGCGCTTAAGGCGGGCCCCAGCTTCGGGCTCGAAACCGAGCAGAAAATCGCGGTCGCCAACATCATGGCGGTGCGCGAGATGGCGCCGCATCTGCTGGACGGGTACCAGAGCGGACTGCCGCGGGTGTTCGTGCAGGTGCAGAACGGCTGCGACCATCGCTGCACCTTCTGCATCATCCCATATGGCCGCGGGAATTCCCGCTCGGTACCGGTCGGGGCGGTGGTCGAGCAGGTGCGGCGGTTGGCCGAGCGCGGCCACGGCGAGATCGTGCTGACCGGGGTCGACCTCACCAGCTACGGCGCCGACCTGCCGGGCACGCCGAAGCTCGGCACCCTGGTTAAGAAAGTGTTGCGGCACGTGCCGGAGCTGCAGCGGCTGCGGATCTCGTCGATCGATCAGGTTGAGGCCGATCGCGACCTGATCGATGCGCTTGCCACCGAGCCGCGGCTGATGCCGCATCTGCACCTGTCACTGCAGGCCGGCGACGATCTGATCCTCAAACGGATGAAGCGCCGGCATGCGCGGGCCGACGCGGTCGCATTCTGCGCCGAGGCCCGGCGGCTGCGGCCGGACATCACGCTCGGCGCCGATCTGATCGCCGGGTTTCCGACCGAGACCGACGAGATGTTTCAGCGCTCGCTCGACTTGGTCGAGGAATGCGGCCTGACGTTTCTGCATGTGTTTCCATATTCGCCGCGGCCCGGCACGCCGGCCGCGCGGATGCCGCAGCTCGATGGCCGCGTGATCCGCGATCGCGCCGCCCGGCTCCGCGCCGCCGGCGATGCAGCGCTGCAGCGGCGGCTGGCCGCCGAGATCGGCACGACCCGCGCGGTGCTGATCGAGAGCCCGACGCAGGGCCGCACCGAGCACTTCCTCCCGGTCGCGATCTCAGGCGCGACGCCCGGAGATGTGCAGACCCTGCGGATCACCGGGAACGACGGCGCGCGGCTGACCGTATAGCGGCGCCAATTACTTCAGCGTCCACACGCCGGTGTGTTTGATTTCGGAATCTTCCAATTCGCGCGTCACCGGCACGCCGTAGCTCGCAAGCTGCACGAGTTGATCTTTCGGCAAGTAGTAGCGTCCAGGATCGCCGATCAGCACCTGCGCGCCCTGTGCTGCACGGCCTTGCAGGAAGGTGAAGGCTAGCCCGGCGATGTCCTGCTGATAGAAGATATCGCCGGCCAGCACGGCCTGCGCCGGCAGCGGATGCGGCCCGGCGAGCAGATCGTCGCCGCAGACCTCGATCACGACGCCATTGGCCGCGGCATTGACCAGGATCGCCTCGCGGGCAAAACCATCGATATCGAACGCGGTGACGCGGCGCGCACCGGCCTTCATAGCCGCGATCGCCACCAGCCCGGAGCCGGAAGCGAGATCGATCACATCCGTGCCGGCAACGTCCTGCGGATGATCCAGCACATAGCGCGCCAGCGCCTGTCCGCCCGCCCAGGCGAACGTCCAGAACGGCGGCGGCAACCCGGCTTCGCCAAGCTCTTCTTCAGTCTTGCTCCACAGCGGCAACGCCTCGTCGGCGACGTGCAGCATCACCTCCGGCACGAGCGGCACCTCGCGCAGCCGGGTATTGGCATGGATGAAGGCGATGGGATCGGTAATGGCGGAGCTGCTCATCGCGCGGTGATGGGCGAGCGGCGGAGAGATGTAAAGCGATCACCATCCTCATCCTTCGAGACGCGGCCAAATGGCCGCTCCTCAGGATGAGGTGCCTAGGCTCCAGGCAAGGCCTCATGGTGAGGAGCCCGGCGGAGCCGGGCGTCTCGAACCATGATCTGTCCTGCTGTCCGTCCCCTAAAGCCCGCCCATCTTGCAGACCAGTTTCCATTCCTCGGCGGTGACCGGCTGCACTGACAGGCGCGAGTATTTCAGCAGCGCCATTTCGGCGAGGCGGGGCTCGGCCTTGATGGCGGCGAGGGTCACCGGCGTCTTCAAGGGCTTCTCGGCCTTGATATCGACGCAGACGAATTTGCCGCTGGCATCGGTTGGATCCGGGTAGGCTTCGCGGATGATCTCGGCGATGCCGACGATCTCCTTGCCCTCGTTGGAGTGATAGTAGAACGCGCGGTCGCCGCGCCGCATCGCCACCATGTGCAGCTTGGCGGAGTGATTGCGCACGCCGGTCCAGGCTTCGCCCTCGGCGCCCTTGGCGACCTGCTGGTCCCACGACCACACCGACGGCTCGGATTTCACCAGCCAATACGCCACGTCTATTCCTCCGCCTTGAGCGGCCGCGTCAGCAGCCCTTCGATCGCGGCATCGACGCTGAGCTTGCCGCTCAGCACCGCCGCCACCGCGGTCGAGATCGGCATGTCGATGTCTTTCGCCTGCGCCATCTCCAGCAGCACCGGCGCGGTGTAGTAGCCTTCGGCGAGCTTGCCGTGCGCGGCGGTTTCGATCTGCTCGCCGCGGCCGAGCGCCATGCCGAACGAGAAATTGCGCGACTGCGGCGTCGAGCAGCACATCGTCAGATCGCCGAGCCCCGACAGGCCATGCATGGTTTCGATTCGCGCCCCATAGGCCTTGCCGAACCGCACCAGCTCCACGAAGCCGCGCGTCGTCATCGCCGCCAGCGCTGACGCGCCGAGCTGACGGCCCTCGACGATGCCGGCGGCGATCGCCAGCACGTTCTTGGTAGCGCCGCCGAGTTCGACGCCGCGCACATCGGTCGAATGATACGGGCGGAAGCTGCCGGAGTTCATCGCCTGGGCCAGCGCCTGTGCGCAGGCCGCATCGGTGGCGGCGATCGTCACCGCGGTCGGCAGTCCGCGCGCCACGTCCGCCGCAAAGCTCGGCCCCGAGAGGATCGCCGGGATCGCAGCCGGTGCCGCTTCAGCAACGATCTCGGTCATGAACCGGTGGGTGCCGTGCTCGATGCCCTTGGCGCAGGCGACCAGCGGGGTTCGCGGCGCGATCAGCGGCTGCAGCGACGTGACCACCTGGCGCAGCACCTGTGCCGGCACCACCAGCAACAGCGCGTCGGCGCGCGCCGCCTCGGCGAGGTCGCGCGTCACCTGGATCGAGGGTTCGAGCCGCACGCCGGGCAGGAAGCGGCTCTCACGCGCCGCAATCAGATGCTCGGCATTGCCGGCATCATGCTCCCACAGCGTCACGTTTCGGCCAGCCCGCGCGGCGGTCTGCGCCAGCGCCGTGCCCCAGGCTCCGCCTCCGAGCACGGCAATCGAATTCAACGAACTCATCGCAACATCATCCAAGCCACCGACTTGAGCCCGGCCTTAGAACCCGGCACGCGTGTTGGCAAATTTGGCCGGCGCGGTGGCGTTGGCGTCGAGCAGCCAGCGCGCGCGCGGCGCGGTATCCATCGTGTCGGTGAGGCCTAGCGCCAGCCGTTCGGCGCCGGCCCAGGCGATCATCGCGCCATTATCGGTACACAGGGCCGGCGGCGGCACGATCAGCGTGGTCTGCGCTTTCGCGGCGACCTCGCGCAGCATCCGCCGGATCGCCTGATTGGCGGCGACGCCGCCGGCCGCAACCAGCGCTTTCGGCGGGCCGAACCGTTCCTTGAACAGCCGCAGGCCGGCGCCGAGCCGGTCGGCCACCGACTCCAGCACCGCCGCCTGGAAGCCGGCGCATAGATCGGCGATGTCCTGCGGATCGAGCGGCGTCAGCTTGCCGGCCTCGTTGCGCACCGCCGTCTTCAGGCCGGACAGGGAGAAATTGGCATCCTGCCGGCCGAGCATCGGGCGGGGGAATGCGAACCGGTTGGGATCGCCGGCTTCGGCCGCGCGTTCGACCTGAGGGCCGCCGGGGTAGGGCAGGCCGAGCATCTTGGCGATCTTGTCGAACGCCTCGCCGACCGCGTCGTCGACCGTGGTCCCCAGCCGGACGTAGTTACCGACACCGAGCACCGCGACAATCTGGGTGTGGCCGCCGGAGGCGAGGAACAGGCAGTAGGGAAACTCCACCGCGTCGGTCAGCCGCGGCGTCAGCGCGTGGGCTTCGAGGTGATTGACCGCAATCAGCGGCGTGCCGTGCACCAGCGCAATCGCCTTCGCGGTGGTCAGCCCGACGATGACGCCGCCGATCAGTCCGGGCCCGGCGGCCGCAGCGACGCCCGACAACCCGGCGAATGCCACGCCGGCTTCGTTCATCGCCGCCGCGATGATGCCGTCGAGCACATCGACATGGGCGCGCGCGGCGATCTCAGGGACGACGCCACCAAACGGGGCGTGTTCGTCGGTCTGAGAGCGTACGATATTGGAGAGAAGCCGGCCGCTGCCGTCGGCGCGGCGCTCGACCACGGCGGCTGCGGTTTCATCGCAGGTGGTCTCGATCCCCAGCACCAGCAAGGCTTGTTCACTAGTCAAATTGAGCCCTTGCGTTTGCGCCCGAACCGGCGTTCTCCTTGCCTCGCGTAGCATTGCGGGGTCTTGGAATGCAATCATCCCCTTGGCGCCCTGCGGCCCCGGCAGATTGCGTGGGAGCGGCGAAGCGGGGTGCTGCGGCGCGACCGGTTTTCACGCGGCTCAGGGTCATGCGGCCGGGCTACTTCGGATTCACTCTCATCAATCGACAGCCGAGGACGTAACGCGTGGCTTTGCTCGTCACCCGCCCGCAACCCGACGGCGACGCGACTGCGAAGACGCTGCGCGCCAAGGGTTATGACGTGTTGCTGGCGCCGATGCTGCGGTTCGAGCCGGTGCCTTTCCCCGACGATCCGGATGCGCACTACACCGGCGTGATCGTCACCAGCGCCAATGCGCTGCGTGCGCTGGACGACCAGCCGGTGCTGGCGCGGCTGTTGAAACTGCCGCTGTTCGCGGTCGGCAAGCACACCGCCCGCAAGGCGCAGGACGCCGGCTTTAGCGACGTGATCATCGCCGACGGCGATGCGGCCAAGCTCAGGATCAAGATCCGAGACACCTTCAGCGGGAAAGACAAGCGCGCTGGCGCGTTGCTGTATCTGGCGGGCGCCGATCTGTCGCGCGACCTCGCCGGCGAATTGCGCGAAGATGGCTTCGAGGTGGTGATGCAGACGGCCTACCGGATGGTGCCGGTGCCGAGCCTGCCGGCCGAGGTGTGCGACGCTTTCGCGGCTAATCGCATCGAGGCTGTGCTGCACTACTCGCGGCGCAGCGCCCGGGCGTTCATCGACGCGACGCGGACCTCCGGCATCGAGATTTCGGCGCTGGCGATTCCGCAATGCTGCCTGTCGGAGGCGGTCTCCGAGGTGGTGCGCGAAGCCGGCGCCAACCAGGTGATGGTGGCGCGCAAGCCGGACGAAAAGGCGCTGCTCGAAGCGCTGGATCGGGCGCTCAGCCCGGCCAAAGTGAATTGATGCCGCGCCGGACCGCCGGCGCCGACAGGTAGCGACGAGGAAAATCCAGGGATGGTCCAGAACAGGCCCGAACACGAACAGGCTGCGGAACCGGCCGAGCTGGCTCAGCCGACCGGCGAGGAGATCAGTGCCGCGCCCGCCGGTGCCGAGGCGGAAGCCGCAGCGGAGACAGCACCCGAGGCCGAACCGGCGCGGGGACCGGAGCAGGCGTTCGACATCGCCGCCGATCAGCGCGAGCAAGCCGAACAGGCTGCCGGGCTGCCGGAACCGGAATTTGCCACCACCACGGCTGCAGCCGATGCGTCGGCGACCGCGCAAAGCTCCGCAGCGCCGCGGAACAGCATCGCGTCGCTGATCCTGCCGCCGGTCCTGACGATCGCGATCGCCACCGGCCTCGTGGTCGGCGCCGCCAAGATGGAGCTGTTGCCGCAGTTCCTGTCGTCGACCAGCGTCACCGCCCCGCAGGCCGACCCGACGGCCCTCGACGCGCTGAACGCACGGATCGCCAAGCTCGAAGCCGCTCCCGCAACCGGCGGCGCCGCAGCCGCGCCGAGCGACACCGCGGCGCTGGAAGCGCTCGCGATCCGGATCACCAACCTCGAAGCGCGGCCAAAGGCGGCAGCCGATGGCGCTGCCACTTCCGATCCCGCCGCTACCGGCCGGATCGACGCGCTGGAGAAGTCGGTGGCGTCGCTGCGTGACGATCTGACCGCGCTACGCGGCCAGACCGATCAGCTCGCCGCGACCATCAAGGAGCTGAAGGCGTCTCCGGACGCCAGCGCGGGCGAGGCCAAGCCGACTGCGGACGCCGCCGCCGCCGACAAAACGGCCGCGCTGGAGCAGACCACCGCCGCAATGGCGGCGATCGATCGGCGCCTCGGCGCACTGGAAACTGCCGCCAAGGCCGAGGCGGAGAAACCGGCGCCGAAGACGGCTCCAGCCGAAGACGGCGCGCTGCGCCGCGCGGTCGCCGCCACCTTGCTCGACCTCGCGGTGACGCAGGGCCAACCGTTTCAGGCACTGCTGAAGGCCGCGGCGCCGCTGGCGCCCGATGCAGCCGCGCTGAAGCCGCTCGACCGCTTCGCTGCGACCGGCGTGCCGAGCGCCCGTGCGCTCGGCCAGGAGCTGGTCGATCAGCTGCCCGGCCTGCTGCCCGACAAGAGCACCACGAACGCCAACTTCATCGACCGGTTTCAGGCCAACGCCGAGCGGCTGGTGAAGATTCAGCGTTCGGACGCGGTCGAAGGCATCGATCGCACCGCGATCGTCGGCCGGCTGACCGCGGCCGGCAAGCAGGGCGACATCGCCGCCGCGCTGAAGGAGCTGAAAGCGCTTGCGCCGGGTGACCGCGCTCCTGTTCAATCCTGGATCGACAAGGCCGAGGCGCGCGACCAAGCGCTCGCCGCGTCCCATCAATTCGCCACCGCAGCGCTCGGGTCGCTGCAGAAACCGTCGCCATAGGTCTGCCCATGCTGCGCATCGTTCTGTTTCTCGTGATCATCGCGCTCGCGGCGGCGGGCGCTGCCTGGGTGGCCGAACAGCCCGGCGAAGTGGTGCTGTCGTGGAACGACTGGAAGGCGTCGATGACGCTACCAGTGTTCGCGCTGGTGCTCGGCGCCGGCGTCGTCGCCGTGATGCTGGCCTGGGCGGTCATCCTCGGCGTGCTGCGCGCACCCGGCTGGATGAAGCGCGGCCGCAGCTCGCGGCGCAGCGCCCGCGCCCGCAACGCCATCACCCAGGGCCTGCTCGCCGTCGGCCATGGCGACAGCAGCGCCGCCCGTGCCCACGCCAACGCGGCGCGGCGCCATGCCCCGCACGATCCGCTCGCTCTGCTGCTGCAAGCGCAGTCGGCGCAGCTCGAAGGCGACCGCGAAGGCGCCCGCCGTGCGTTCCTGGCAATGGCCGCCCGCAAGGACACCAAGTCGCTCGGCATGCGCGGGCTGTATATCGAGGCGCAGCGCGCCGACGATCCCTATGCGGCCCTGGCGATCGCCGAAGAAGCGCTGCGGCTGCAGCCGACCTGTGCCTGGGCGTCGCAGGCGGTGCTCGGGTTCCGCTGCGCCCGCTCGGACTGGACCGGCGCGCTGGAGATTCTCGAGCGCAATCTCTCGGCTGGCCTGATCGACAAGAAGGCGTTTCGCCGGCAGCGTGCGGTGCTGCTGACCGCGCGAGCGACCGATCTGGAAGAAAGCGACGAGAGCCTTGCCCGCGACAGCGCGCTGGAAGCCAACAAGCTGGCGCCGACCCTGGTGCCGGCGGCGGTGCTGGCAGCGAAATATCTGGCCGAAGCCCATCAGGTTCGGCGCGCCATGAAGGTGATCGAGGCCGCCTGGCAGGCGCAGCCGCATCCGGATCTGGCCTCGACCTACGCCAACCTGAAACCGGGCGACACCGCGACTGCGCGGCTCGGCCGGGTCGAGAATCTGGTCGCCAAGGGTCCGCAGCAACTCGAGAGCGCGGTTGCGATCGCCCGCGCTGCGATCGACGCTGGCTCGTTCAGCCGCGCCCGCGCCGCACTGCAGCCCTATCTCGACATGCCGACCCAGCGCGTCGCGATGCTGATGGCCGAGATCGAACATGGCGATCGCGGCGACACCGCGAAAGCGCGGGCTTGGACGCTGCGGGCAGTACGCGCGCTGCACGACCCGGTGTGGACCGCCGACGGCTACGTGTCGGATCACTGGCGGCCGGTGTCGCCGGTCACCGGACGGCTCGACGCGTTCCAGTGGCAAGTGCCGGTGTCGGCGTTGCCGTCCAACAAGGTCGAGGTGATCGACGACAAGTTCCACGACGCCCTGATCGCCTCGGCGGCCGGCGAAGCGCTTCCCGCCAGCACGACGGCGGAAGCCGTCACCGTCACGGTGGAGGCGGCCCCGGAAGCACCGATCGTGACGCCGAAAGAAACCACCGTTGTGGCCGATGAGCCAGCAAAACTGGACAAGCCCGCCAAGGCGACCGAGGCTCCGACTGAGGTGGCGACCGCACCGGCGTCGTCTGCGGCGCCGCTGTTCCACCGCCGCAAGGAGGCGGCCCCGGTGATTCCGATCGTGCGGGCTCCCGACGATCCAGGTGTCGACGAAGACGCGGCACCTGAAGAGTTCGCCGAACGCTCGCAGGCGCCTGCGGCAGGGCAGAGCACTGGCTGGCGGGGTTACCGGCCGCCGCGCTGAGCCCACGGCGCGCTTCTGTTATTGGGACGACGTTCAACAAAACCACACCGGCGGCCGCTCCGACCGCCGGTTCAGGCACCCTGGTTCTTGCCAATCAGGCCGCCGCCCGATATCAGGAGCCGACGTTTCGGGCCGCTTCGTCAGCGCGCTCGCGGTCGCCGCAATAGCTCAGCTGGTAGAGCACGTCATTCGTAATGACGGGGTCGGGGGTTCGAATCCCTCTTGCGGCACCACCTTTCTTCCTTCACCCGCACCGATCCTGATCCGCCACGCCACGCGTGAGTTTGGGTGCAGCCATGCCTCGGCTTCAAGGGCTTGGTCGGGACACTTCCGAAGCAATCGCGTCCAGCGGAACATCTCTGTTGTCCCGGGTGTAATCTAGACGCCGAGCAGGTCTCCATCCTGGCTCGCTCAAGCGCTTGGCACGACCAGGCATGCCTTGGAGCGAACACCTGTCTGGCTGCATCGAACGCCCAGCGGAGCGTTCGGAGACATAGTCGACACATCGGACTGCGTTGGACGGGGCAGGGGGCGACGCTCTGTATCTTGGCCAAGCACAACCTCAAGACATTCGCCTGCCCCAAATAGAAAAGCCCGCGCGATGCGCGGGCTTTTGTTGGTACCGGCTCACCCGCCAGGGTGAGCCTCAATGTGATGATCTCAACGCTTGGTTTTGATCGTCGCGCCTTCAATGACTCGAGGAGGCGCGTTCAGGGTCGTGGAGAGGCGCCGATCAGGCGCGCTTCGGAACGCCCAAACCGTTGTGCAGCCAGCTGCTCCACGATCGCGACAGCGTCTCGCTGACCGTCCGGCCGTCCGTGAACAGCATCTCGCGGGCGTTGCTGACGGCCCCCTTCAGATCCATCCACATTTCCTTGAGATTGGCCAGAATACCGTTCGTGCCGTCGAGGACGCGATGGCTCTTCAGCTTGGCCAGCTCGATCAGAGACTGCTGGATCTTGGCGATCGACCGCGCGATCCGGCCGATTTCATCCGAGCGGCTCAGCGCATGGATGCGAACGCTGGTGTCGCCAGAGGCGAGGCGTTCCACGTCCTTCTCCAGTTCGCCGAGCGGGGCGAGCAGGCCGCGCGAAATCCGGGTGCCGACCAGACCGACCACCGCGAACACCACGACACCGGCGAGCAGCAGCATGGTGCGGGCAGCGCCGACACCGTAATCCGGAGTCGAGGTGACCACCGTCTCCGAAGCCTGAACCACCAGACCCTGACCTTCGTACGACGCCGGCATCACCACCGGCCCGGCATCCTGCTGCATCACCAGCATGCCGACGATGCTGCCGTCCGCGGCGCGGACTGGCGACAGCGTCGCTCCCCCTTGGCCGACCAAGCGGTCGAGCGACGCAACGCTCGCGGCCTGCTTGGCATGGCTATCGGTGACCTTGTGCAAGACCATTTCGCCGACACCACCGATGGCGACCGAGGCGAACAGCGTAATTCCCAAGACGAGGATCGAGATCTTCTGGGCTAGGTTTCGGTTGGACAGATCGAATTGCATCGTAGTTCTCCAGCTTTCTTCAATTAGGGGCGGCTTGCCCCCTAAGGTGAACAGCGTGAACAACGCTTTACTTATTAACGTTAACGATTTGCTAACTCCCGCGTAGACCTGCTTGGGACCACGCTAAGAAAACGCCTCACGCTGGAACGGTGAACGAGCGCTGGTAACCAGGCACTCGTTCGAGAGAATCGCGAATCACCATGAGCCAATTAGCCGTCTAACTCTTTGATTAAACAGGTAGTTGCTCAGTAAAACACGATCCGTGGAATCAGTTTTGCTCCGATTCGCGCGGCTGTAAATATACAGAGAAGTCAGTACCGGCGCTTGCCCCGCGACAATAGGAGTACGCGAGCTTCACTCTTTTAACGGAGCAATGATCGAGCGGTGTTCGTTTACTAATTCCCGACACCGGACATACCGCTCCGCCGGTCACCGGTCATGCCGAAGTAACAATCAGCGACAGCGCTGCCTCGCGGCTTGCGCAGTCACGCGAAGCTCATGGTCATCGCCTGGAGGCCGATCCGGGCGCCTTCATTCGGCGAACGCTCCGCCCGCGCAGGCCAGCTGACGCGCCGCGACCCTATGCCGCTGGCCATGCTGCGCCGCGGTCCGGCGCCACCGCCCGAACGTGGCGACAGATGCGAATGCTTCGTTTTGATCCAGAGCAAAGACGAGTCTCCGTTTCCGGGGCTCCCTTCGCACCGCGGCAACGGCGCTGCCGGCTTTTCGACGGGCCAACAGCCGCGCGAGGCGATCCAATCCCTGCTTCCCCTCGGCAGCGGCCATGGTCTCATCGCACTCGTTCAGCAATCTGCTTTTTTGGTCGAGGGCAACCAGATCGAGTGCGTGCCGTGCATACTGAAAGCATTGTCTCGACTGTTATTCCGCATCTCGTCGTCAAACACACCTCCGCCAGGACCCGCGTTGCGCAGGATCCAGCGGAAGCGCGCGCCGCGGAACTCGCCCGACTCCTGATCGCGCCGAACCTCGCCGATGCGTTCGACCTGATCGACAAATCACTGGCGCGGGCGTCGTCGCCGACCGCGTTGTTCACCGGACTGTTTGAACCGACCGCCCGCAGCCTCGGCAATCTGTGGAGCGAAGACGCCTGCAGCGAATTCGAAGTCACGATCGGCCTCTGCCATCTGCAGACGGCGATGCGCCGCATCAGCTTCGATCTGTTGTCGGCGCCGCTGGCGCGCTCGCAGCCGCGCAGCGTGCTGCTGGTGTCGCAGCCCGGGGAGCCGCATTCGTTCTGTGCGGCGCTGCATGCCGAGCTGCTGCGACAAGCCGGTTGGAACACCGTGAGCGAATTCCCCGACACCGATCGCGCGCTGTCGGATCTGGTCGCCAACGGTTGGTTCGATGCCGTCAACATCTCGCTGTCGCCGGCGCTGCGCCGCGAGCACTGGCTGCCGCGAATGGCCGAGACCATCCGCAAGCTGCGCGCCGCGTCCCGTAACCCCGCACTGGCGGTGGTCGCCAGCGGCCGCGTCTTCGCCGAACGCAGCGACGCCGTTGCTCTCGTCGGGGCCGATGCCGCGACGATCTCGTCGGTGCAGATCGAGCGCTGCCTGATGCGCTCGTTGCTCAATCGCACCGCGCGTCCGGCGGCGAACTTCGCCTGGATCTGATCTTCGCCGCACCTTTCATTCATCTCACGGCCGCTTCGGTTACCGAGGCGGCCGTTGCGTTGAGTCGCACCAGGCATCTGTGTTGGCCGGATTGCCAACTCGCCCGACTCGCGCCCCACCGCCATATTCCAATCGTGCGTCCGTGCTATCGGTGATGCCTTCAGAGGGGCTGGTCATGCAATCCGAAACGAAATCTTATCCGTTCGATCACCTGCCAATGATCGACTACGACGCCCACCCGGCCTATGGGCGCGTGATGTCGATGCCGATGCTCGGCGCGCGGCTGAAGGCGATCACGATTTTCGGTTACGGATTCTGTCTCACCACCGCGCAGCGGATGATCGACGTCGAGCACCTGCCGCGCCCCGCCGAGGCCGGCAACCGCTTCGTCACCACGCTGCGCAGCCTGCCGACCTATCTGCGCCTGATCATGCTGCAGCGGCTCGGCCGGTTCAGTGCGGGCTCCGCCTACGCGCCGAAGACCGAGCGCGGCACCGCGGTGTTCGTCCCGCTCGCCCGCGACGGCTTTGCCGCCGTGCAGCTCGGTCCCGACAAGATCGTCGAACTGCGCAACCAGCTCGACGCCGCGTTCAAGACACTCGAACATCGCGTGGCGATTCCGGGCGATCCGGATTCGACCCGCGTGGCGATCGATCCGGCTGCTGCTCCCGACCTTTACAAATGGCTCAACCAGATCGCCGCCGACGCCGGTCTGACCGAGGCGGCCAGCGGCTATCTGAAGCGGCCGGTCGGCATCGGCCGGATCGCCGCCGAGGTGACCGAAGCATCGAGCGGCGCACTGTCGAGCCCATTCGCCGATGTCAGCGTCGACGCCTCGCCGTGCGACGGCTTCAAGGTCGACACCGGCTACAACGTGCTGAAGATGGTGGTGTATCTCGGCGAGACCGGCGCCGCGAACGGCCCGCTCACCTATGTGGCAGGCAGCAATCGTGCCGGCCGCCGGTTCTGGGACGCGATGATCCGCCGCGCCAATGATCTGTGCGGTCTGTCGTCGACGCTGCCGGCCGCGCGCGAGACGTTCTACGCGCTGCCGGCCGGCCTGCAGCGCAAGGCGACGTTCGGCACCGATCTCGTCGCCGACAGCAACTTCACGGCGGCCATCGCCGAGAACCAAGTTGCGGTGACCAGCAGCCAGGGCAACGCGGTGCTCTACGATCCGGCCGGCATCCACCGCGACGGCGCGCCGAGCCAGGGCCGGCGCAGCGCCGTGATCGTCACCTTCACCGAACTGCCGCGCTAAGGCGCGGACCAACGCGGCGGGTGCTGATCAGCGCCCGCCGAAAGCTTTCAGCGCCGCCGCCAATTCAGGATGGCTGGCGGCGTGATCAGCTACCGGGATGCCCGCAGCGATCGCGTCCCAAGCCTGCCGGATCGATGCCGCCCCCGCGGCCGGTCCCATCGGGTGGCCGAACACGCCGCGGCCGGGCACGAAGCCGAAATCGGCGCTGCCGACCTTGCGATACACAGTCTCCAGCGTCGCCGCTGAATCGCTGCCGCCTGGCACCGGCAGACACGGCTTGATCGGTCCCATCGGCTCCAGGCAGGCGCGGATGCAGTCGAGCACCTCGCGCTCCGGCGTCATCATCCGCGGACCGAAGCCCGGCATGATCACGACGTCGAAGCCAGCCAAGCGCTGCAGTCGCGTCATTACCCGCGAATGAATGCCGTAATTCGCCAGCCGGCTGAACGCGGCGATGAACGGGAAATGTGCCATCAGCGGCACGGTCGCGTGCTTACGCAGCATCCGCACTGCGGACAGCCCGACAGGCATTGCATTGACCAGCAGCGCGCCGGCTCCCTTGGCGACCGCGACATCGTGCAGCTCGGTCAGCCGATCAACCTCGTCAGTGATATTGGCGAGATAGATTTTCGGCACACCGGTTTCGTCAGCGGCCCGACGGCAGGCATCGCCCAGCAGTGCGGCGCGCTCGGCCAGCGGACACCAATCGACATCCGCCAGCATCTCATCGTCCTTGGCGATATCGAGACCGCCGGTCCAGCTCTGATAGCCGAGCTCGGCGAACGGCTGCGGCGGCAGGCCGATATTCGGCTTGATCACGCCGAAAAAGATCGGACGATCGAACGCCTGCAGTCGCTCGCGTAAGCCTGCGATGCCGAAGCGCGGACCATCGAACGCTGCGAGATACGATTCGGGGAAGCGGATGTCCTGCAGCCGGATCAGCGGAATGCCCGGCGAGAAGAACACGCCCTCGCCGCACACGGCCGACAACAGGTTGGGAATCTTTGCGCCGAAATTGCCGTGCGGATGCGCAATGGTGACGCGGCAGGCATGCACCTCGCCGCGCGCTGCGCACTCGACCGGAATGCTGAAGCCCGACGGACGCGGCTCCGCCGACAGCTCCAGCACCTTGGCGGCGAAGCGCGGACGGAAATCTTCGTCGAAGCCCACCCGGCGCCACTGCGCCGTCGACTGCTCGCTGCACAGATGCGCCGCGGCCTCGCGCGGATCGCCGGCGCATTCGAAATCGAAATCCAGCTCGATGTATTGGTCGAGGTCGAGATCCGTGCGCTTGGCGTGGAAGCCTGCGATGTCGTCCGGCGTCATGGCTGATGACCTGTCTGGTGATACCGCTGCGGTCATACGCGGGCACGGCCCGCGTATCTATCCGGAATACCCCGTTCTTTCGGTGGAGGCGCAGGCGCGCGAAGCGCCTAGCTTAACCGATGATCTGCAGCTCGACGCCGCGGCGCTCGCGCGGACCATCGAGCTCGATGAAGAACACCGACTGCCATTCGCCGAGCACCATGGCGCCTTTGGCGACCGGAATCGTCTCCGACGAATTCATGAACAGCCCGATCAGATGCGAGTGCGCGTTGTCGCGGCCGTCGACCGGATCGAGATTGTGCAGATAGTCGCCGTCGCGCGGTGCGAACCGCTTCAGAAACGTCAGCATGTCGCGCTCGAGCTTTTCCTCGCGCTCGTTGACGTTGATCCGCGCGGTGGTGTGCAGGCAGCTCACCGTAACCAGACCATCCTTGATGCCGCTCGATGTGACGAAGCGGCGGACCTGATCGGTGATGTCGATCAGCTGGATCGGCGCGGTGGTGGCGAGTTCGATACGGTGACGTTGAATCTGCATGGCGACGTCCTGACTGGAACCACCCGAGTGTTAGCCCGGTGCCCACGTCGGGGCAACGCAAGCCGTTGCCGCATGCGCGACATGCGATCCGCTCGCAACCTGGCACGACCGTAACTTGACAGTGCGGGAGGGCTTCGCGATGACGCGCTGTTTGCATCCCTGCGTGTTGACGGAGCCCGCAGCGCCCAGTTCGATCTTCTTGCCCCGCCAGGACCACGATTCCCGATGAGACCGGCCTATCGCAGCGATATCGATGGCCTGCGCGCGATCGCAGTGCTGCTGGTGGTTGGGTTCCACGCCTTTCCGGCCGAGATCCGCGGCGGCTTCATCGGCGTCGACGTCTTCTTCGTCATCTCGGGCTTTCTGATCACGTCGATCATCTGCCAGGCGCTCGACCGCGGCGACTTCAGCTTCGCCACGTTCTACGCCCGCCGCATCAACCGCATCTTCCCCGCACTGCTGCTGGTGCTGGCGGCCTGCGCGATCGGCGGCTGGTTCCTGCTGTTTCCCGTCGATTATCGCGACGCCGGCAAGGCGATCGGCTTCGGCGCTGCATTCCTCGCCAACATCGCGCTGCTGCATGACGCCGGCTACTTCGACACCGCCTCCGAGCTGAACCCGCTGCTGCATCTCTGGTCGCTCGGCGTCGAGGAGCAGTTCTATCTGCTGTGGCCGCCGGTGATCATTCTGGCGTGGCGCTGGAGGAACGGCGCAGTGGTGGCCGCAGTGGCGATTCTGCTGGCTTCGTTCGTCACCAATCTGCTGCTGACACCGGCTCATCAATCAGCCGCGTTCTATCTGCCGGTGACCCGGTTCTGGGAGCTGATGACCGGCTGCCTTCTGGCGATCGCCACGGCGAACCGCGCGGCGCCATTTGCGCAGCACGCCGTCACGCTGCGCAACATCGGGGCGATCGCCGGTCTCGCGCTGATTGCTACCGGTGCTGCCTTGATCGACCGCAGCCGCGCTTTTCCGGGTTGGTGGGCGGTGCTGCCCGTGCTCGGCGCCGCGCTGCTAATTGGCACAGGCCCTAGCACCTGGGTCGGGCGGCGGCTGCTCGGCAATCGCGCCATGGTTTATGTCGGGCTGATCAGCTACCCGCTGTATCTGTGGCACTGGCCGGTGCTCGCCGCGATCAGGATCGTGCGGCTCGGCGAGGAGCCGCCGCCGCTGATGAAGCTGATCGCGGTCGTGGTGGCGTTCGGGCTCGCCGATTTCACTTACCGGTTCGTCGAGCCGAAGATTCGCTATCGGGCGACCCGCGCCAAGACCGCCGCCGCTTTCGCCGGCGTCGCGCTTGTTGGGCTTCTCGGCGCGGGTATCTACTTGGCAAGCGGCTTTCCGGCACGCTTCAGCCCGAGCGTGCAGATCGTCACCCGCGATCACCAGGCCGAGGCGATGCTGGCATATCGGCTGAAGAGCTGCTTCCTCGGCTCGGGCTCGACCTTCGCGCGCGAGTGCGATGACGCCGCATTGCCCGGTGTGCCGAGAATCACACTGTGGGGCGATTCCCACGCCGCCCATCTCTATCCTGGGCTGCGCGCCTTGCAGGAGAGCGAAGGCGGCTTTGTGCTATCGCAATACACCACCGCGGGCTGTCCGCCGATCTTCGGCTACGTCAGTGCTCAGACACCGGGCTGCACCGCCGCCAACGCCAATGCGCGCGAGCGGCTGAACGCGATCAAGCCTGACACGGTGATCCTGGTGGCGCGGCAGTGGCACGATTACGACGGCGCCGACCGCGATCCCGCGGCGATCGACGCGATGATCAAGGCGACGCTCGCTGAACTGCGCAGCATCCGCGTCCGGCGGATCGTCGTGGTGGGGAAATTTCCGAGCTGGCGAACGCCGCCGAAGCGGATTTTGGCGCAGGCCTACCGGTCCGAGGCCGCCGGCCTGATCTCCGCATCCGAGATCCCGACGCGCGACGGCCCGCCCCGGCTGGATCGCTCGGAAGCCGAAGCCAATGAACAGCTGCGCGCTTTCTTCGCCGCGCTAGGCGTCGAGTTCATTTCGCCGACGCCGGTCTATTGCAACGATCAGGGCTGTCTGCTCGCCGTGCCCGGCAGCGGCACGCCGGTGACGTTCGACGGCAGCCACCTGACGATTGCGTCGTCGCAATTCTTCGTCAGGCAGTTCGCGAAAGAGCTGCTCGGCCGCTAGTCTAATCCTCAGGCGGGCAGGACCGCCGCGCAGGCGCGGCCCGCGACATCGGCCGCCGACGGATCGCGCGTCACCAGCGCCATCACGATCGCGCCGTCGATGACCAGACCGAGCGTGTGGGCGACTTCGGTCGGCTGTTCGATCCCGGCTTCGGCACACAGAGCGGTGAGACGATCCAGCACGATCGTCTTGTGCGCGATCGCCAGACTCCGCATCCGATCGTCGTTCTTGTCGGATTCGCCGACCGCATTGATGAAGGGGCAGCCGTAGAAGTCGCCGCGGGTAAACCATTCTTTCAGCGCCGGGCCGATCCGTCCGAGCCGCTCGCGCGCGGTTCCGCCTGGCCCATCGATCGACTCCAAGAACCAGCTACGCCAGCTCTGGCCCTCGCGCTCCAGCACAGCTTCGACGAGGCCATCCTTCGAGCCGAACAGCTTGTAGAGGGTGGTCTTAGCGGTGCCGGCTTGTTCGATGATCGCGTCGACGCCGACCGAATTGATGCCGTAGCGGCAGAACAGACTGCGGGCGCTGTCGATCAGCCGCTCGCGCGGCGACAGCTTCGCCTCGACGGCGGGATCGATCACGAGGTGCGCAGCGTCTGCCATGGTTCGGCACATACCGCGACATTTCGGACTGCGCAATCGAGGAAACCGAATGGTCTGTTCACAGCCCAGGATTTGCCGCTGAAGCAGGCATTTGCCGCGCCATGTGATCGCAAATGCGCCCCGCCTCTAGAATGGGCACGTGGCATTAACGCCTCCTCCCCTGATTCCGCTGTGGTTTTTGCAGTGCGGGACTTTGGCACGCTTCGTGCTGATACAGAACGGTCTGTATCCAAAAGCGCTGTCAGCCGATTGGCAGCAGAGGAGATCCCATGACAAAAGCCGCCACCGCCGTGACCGCCTGCCTGACCCCCGACAGCCCGACCGCCCTGACCGGCTGCCTTACGCCGATCGACAAGGCCGGCCTCGACGATCTGATCGCCAAGGGCAAGGCCGACCCGACGGTGATCAAGACGCTGAAGTGCAAGACCATCGCCGAAGGCCGCTTCCGACACCTCAATTTCATCCGCTCGCTGCCGCCCTACGTAGTCGATGAGCCGCCGGGCCTGCTCGGCGACGACACCGCGCCGAACCCGTCCGAAGCCTCGCTCGCCGCGCTCGGCTCGTGCCTCGCAGTCGGCATCCACGCCAACGCCGTCGCTAAGGGCATCACCGTCTACAAGCTCGAGATCGAGCTCGAAGGCGACCTCAACATCACCGCGGTGTGGGGCACCGGCGACCTGTCCGACAAGCCAGTCGGCTTCACCGATGTGCGCGCCAAGGTGAGCTTCGAAGCCGACCGTCCGCGCGAAGAACTGGAAGCGCTGGTCGCGCATGCGCGGCTGTGGTCGCCGGTGGCCAACACCTTCTCCCGCCCGGTCAATCTCGACGTTGCGATGGCCTGACCAAGCAGCCCCACCAAACGGACGAGAACAACGATGTTGGATGTCCAGTCAGTGAGTAAAGGCGACGCCACGGTGCTGCCCGGCGCCGAAGTCGTCGAGGCGGTGCGCGCGCTGGCGGCGCGCGAACTGCCGCCGCTGGTCAACACCATCGACGTCGACGGCCATTATCCGGAAGCTCAGATGCGCGCCTTCGGGCGTCTCGGCGCCTACGCGCATCATCTGCCGGGAATGAGCCCGAGCGTCGATCTGATGACCGCGATCAACGCGATGGCGGCGGCCGGCGAGCACTGCCTGTCGACGTCGTTCTGCATGTGGTGCCAGGACGCGCTGGGTTGGTACATCTATGCGTCCGACAACCAGCATCTGCGGACCAGTGTCGGCCCGCAGATCGCCAGCGGCGCAGCACTCGGCGGCACCGCGCTGTCGAACCCGATGAAGTCGCTATTCGGGATCGAGCCGATGCGGCTGAAGGGCCGCCGCGGCGACGGCGGCTACATCGTCAAGGGCTTGTTGCCTTATGTCTCCAACCTCGGCGCCGACCATTACTTCGGCGCGATCTTCGAAGTCGAGGACGGCGGCAACACGCGCAACGTGATGGCGGTGATTCCTTGCAACGCGGAAGGTGTGAGCCTTGCCGACAATGCGAAGTTCACCGCGCTCGACGGCACCCGCACCTTCGCGGTGCAGATGCGCGACGTGGTGGTGCCCGAAGCTTGGGTGCTAGCCGATCCGGTTGATCCGTTCATCAAGCGGATCCGCGCCGGGTTCATCCTGCTGCAGGCGGGTATGGCGTTCGGCCTGATCCGGGACTGTCTGCGGCTGATGCAGCAGACCAAGGCGCCGCTCGGCCACGTCAACAAATACCTCGACGTGCAGCCCGAGCCGATTGCCGAACAGCTCGAAGCAATGGAGGTCGAGGTCGCGCGCCTCGCCGCGACCCCGTTCGAGGACGACCTCGGCTATTGGCGCGCAGTGATCGAGGCCCGGCTCGCCGCCGGCGATGCCTCGGTCGCGGCGGCGCATGCGGCGATGCTGCATTGTGGGGCGCGCGGCTATGTGGCCGGTGCCGTCGCACAGCGCCGGCTGCGCGAGGCTTACTTCGTCGCCATCGTCACCCCGGCCACCAAGCAACTCCGCAAGATGCTCGCGGACATGGCGCACTAGCCCGCGAGACGCCATCGCGCGGCCCGCGCCAGGCGCGGGCTGCACCTTCAACGCTCGGCTCCAGGGAACCGCCCTGGAGAGCACTCAGACAACGACGTCTTGACCCAACAACGAGCACTGGAGCGACTGATGACTGACAAGGTTCTTGTATCGCCCGCCGAACTCTCCGAGATGATCGCCGCCGGCGGCACCGTGGTGATCGACACCCGCGACCCGGCAACTTACGCGGCAGGACACATTCCCGGCGCCGTCAATGTCCACGACATCTTCACCTATCTCGCCACTTCGACCCCAGAAGGCATTGCCGAGATGCGCGACAAGTTCGCGGCGATCTTCGGCGCCGCAGGCCTGTCCGGCGAAGAGACCGCGGTGATCGCGGAGCAGTCGATGAACACCGGCTTCGGCCAGTCGTGCCGCGGCTATGTGCTGCTGAGCTACCTCGGCTATCCCAAGGTCAAGATCCTGCACGGCGGCACTAGCGCCTGGGTCGCCGCCGGTCTGCCGACCACCACGGACGTGCCGACACCGGCGCCGAAGACCTTCAAGGTCGACCCGGCCGCCGCATCGATCCTGGTCGATCTCGAAGGCATGAAGGCGGCGGTCGGCGATTCCAGCAAGGTGAAGCTCGATACCCGCGACGTCGACGAATGGGTCGGCGAAAGCTCTTCGCCCTACGGCAAGGATTTCTGCCCGCGCAAAGGCCGCATCCCCGGCGCGGTGTGGATCGAGTGGTACCGAATGATGAAGCCGTCGGCAGCCGGTCCGATGTTCAAATCACCGAACGAGATCCTCGCCGAATGCGCCACGGTCGGCATCACGCCGGACACACCAGTGGTTCTGTACTGCTTCAAAGGGGCGCGCGCCTCCAACACCCTGGTCGCCTTGAAGGAGGCCGGCATCAAGGACGTCAGCCTGTACTTCGGCTCCTGGAATGAATGGTCGCGCGATCCGTCGCTGCCGATCGAACAGGGTCTGCCCTACGCGGCACAGCCGCTGATGGCAGCGGAGTAATCGCCCCCGGCACCGGCCGTGGCCGGTGCCGTCCCTTCCCGATCTCCACGATACGAAGGAGCGGCGGCCGCATGCCGGCATATCAGTCGAAGAAGTCTTGGCCCGGCGCACACATCACGATTCAGGGAGTCAGCCATCGCTATCGCCGCTCCAGCAACAAGGTGCTCACCACCATCGATCTCGAGATCAAGCCGTGCGAGCAGCTCGCGCTGGTCGGCCGTTCCGGCTGCGGCAAGTCGACATTGCTGCACATCATCGCCGGCCTGACCAAACCGACGACCGGCGAGGTCCGTATCGACGGCGCGCTGGTCGAAGGCCCGTCACCGCACTGGATCGTGATGTTCCAGCAGCCCAACCTGTATCCGTGGATGAGCGTGGCGCAGAACATCGGGCTCGGCTTGAAATTCGCCGGCCGCCCGAAGAAAGAGATTGCCGCCCGCGTCGAAGAGTTGCTGCACCTCGTCGAACTCGACGGCTACGGCAGCCGCAACGCGCAGGATCTGTCCGGCGGGCAGCAGCAGCGCGTTGCACTGGCACGATCCCTCGCTGTCGAACCCGAAGTGCTGCTGCTCGACGAGCCGTTTTCCGCACTCGACGCCGTCACGCGCCGCGCATTGCAGCGCGACGTCCGCCGCATCGCCGAAGACATGAAGATCACGCTGGTGATCGTCACCCACGACATCCCGGAAGCTGTGGCGATGGCCGACCGCGCGGTGGTGATGGCGTCCGATCCCGGACGGATCGCCGAGACGGTGGCAATCGAGATTGACCGCCGCGATCCTGATCCGGAGCGCCGCGCCACCAGCGTCGCCGCCGCGCAGGCGAAGCTGCAGGTCGCCTTCGAGCGCGCAACCGGCCGCGCGCTACACGGCGGCCCAAGCCCGGCCCTCGCTGAATCCGCCCCGCTCAAGATCGTCGCCGCCGGCGCCCGCTAACAGGAGACCTCCATGTGCATCAATTGCGGAGATGACATCGTCCATCCCGAAGACAACCGCTTTCGGATCACCCGCCGGCAGACGCTCGACATGCTGGCCGCGGGCGGGCTCGCCGCGCTCGGCACGATGCTCGGTGGTTTCGGCCAGGCCGCGCGTGCGGCCGACGATGAAGTGGTGCGGATCGGCTATCTGCCGATCACCGACGCCACCGCACTCCTGGTCGCGCACGGCATGGATTACTTCAAGGACGAAGGGCTGGAAGCCGAGCGCCCGACCCTGATCCGCGGCTGGTCGCCGCTGGTGGAGAGCTTCGCGGCCGGCAAGTTCAATCTGGTGCATCTGCTCAAGCCGATCCCGGTGTGGATGCGATATAACAACAATTTCCCGGTCAAGATCATGGCTTGGGCTCATACCAACGGCTCCGGCGTCGTGGTCGGCAAGGAGACCGGGATCGAGTCGTTCAAGGACCTCGGCGGCAAGCAGGTCGCGGTGCCGTTCTGGTACTCGATGCACAACATCGTGCTGCAATACGCGCTGCGCAAATCCGGCATCAAGCCGGTGATCAAGGGCCAGAGCGAGCCGCTCGCCGCCGACGAATGCAATCTCCAGGTGATGGCACCGTCCGACATGCCGCCGGCGCTCGCCGCCAAGAAGATCGACGCCTACATCGTCGCCGAACCGTTCAACGCGCTCGGCGAAACCAAGGCCGGCGGCCGGATGCTGCGCTTCACCGGCGACATCTGGAAGAATCACCCCTGCTGCGTGCTGTGCATGAACGAGGAGGTGACGAAGAAGAAACCGGAATGGACCCAGAAGGTGATGAACGCGCTGGTCCGCGCCGAGATCTACGCAAGCGCCAATAAAAAGGAGGTCGCCAAGCTGCTGTCGAAGGACGGCGCCGGCTATCTGCCGCTGCCGGCCGAGGTGATCGAGCGGGCGATAACCTATTACGACGACAAGGCTTATGGCGAGACCAACGCCATCACTCACCCCGAGTGGAAGCTCGGCCGCATCGACTTTCAGCCGTGGCCGTATCCATCGGCCACTCGGCTGATTGTCGAGGCGATGAACGACACCGTCGTGGCCGGTGATAAGACGTTCCTGAAAAAGCTCGATCCGGATTTCGTCACCAAGGATCTGGTCGACTATGCGTTCGTCAAGCAGGCGATGACCAAACATCCGGACTGGAAGAACTCGCCGAGCGTCGATCCGGCCGACCCGTTCACCCGAACCGAGGTGCTGGCGCTGTGAGTCTCGACCTGACCCTCGACGACACCGCCGCGATTGAGCCATCGCGGCGAACCGGCGAACACCTCGCCGGCCATGCACGCAGCTTCGGCTATGTGCTGCTCGGCATCGCCGCGCTGCTCGCGGTATGGTGGATCGGTGGGGCGCTCATCGCCGCCAATCCTCGCACCGCCAGCTTTGCCGACTTTGCGCCGCTCCCGACCTTTCAAAGGCTGTGGTCGATGCTGGCGTCGGGCGAAGCAGCCAAGATGGCGCTGCCGAGCTTGGCGCGGATCGGCGGCGGGCTGGCTTGGGCGATCGTGCTCGGCGTGCCGCTCGGCATCCTGGTCGGGCGGTTCAAAGGAATGCGCCAAGCCAGTTCGGTGCCGTTCCAGTTTCTGCGGATGATCTCGCCGCTCGCCTGGATGCCGATCGCCGTGATGGCATTTTCGAGCTGGAACGGCGCGATCGTATTCCTGATCGGCGTCGCGGCGATCTGGCCGATCCTGTTCTCGACCGCGCACGGCTTCCGGCGAATCGATCCGGCCTGGTTCAAGGTCGCCCGTAATCTTGGCGCCCAGCCCTGGCACATGTTGTTCACCATCATCGTGCCGGCAATCCTGCAGGACGCACTTGCCGGCATCCGGCTCGCCGTCGGCGTCGCCTGGATCGTGCTGGTGCCGGCCGAATTCCTCGGCGTCACCTCGGGGCTCGGCTACGCCATCAACGACGCCCGCGACACGCTGGAATACGACCGGCTCGCCGCCACCGTGGTGATCATCGGCCTGATCGGCTTCACGCTCGACTTTCTCTGCGAACGTGCCGTCCGCCGCGCCAGTTGGGCGCGAGAGGAGTAATTCGGATCGGCCGAGCGGCACACGCCCGGCCACCGTTTATCGCCGGGCCCCTGCGCCGGCGATGCAGCGGGCTCCGCGCGGTGTCATCCCGTTCGGGGCCCGATTTCGTTGCGGCGATCTAAAGTTCAGGCGAGCGTCGAGCGAATCAGAAGTCTGCCCGGCGCATTGCGCGCGCGAACAACTACCGTCACGGCAAGTGGCTCAATAGACTGAAAAAGCAATCGCCTAGTCTGGCGGATCTCTGGAGCGGGCGAAGGGATTCGAACCCTCGACCCCAACCTTGGCAAGGTTGTGCTCTACCCCTGAGCTACACCCGCATCCGAGAAACGGCGCGCCGTGGGCACGACCGTGGGCAGTCGTATGCCAAATGCCGCGAGCGATTGCAACAGCCGTTCGACATTTCATGTGCCGGCTTTTTGCGGATCGATGACCGCCTGAGAGATTTTGCCTCAAATGCGACCAAGCGCGCGGCGTACGGCGCCGACAGCCACCGCATAAAACGATCCGGCCGGCTCGCTGGCGAACGCCGGCGGAGCACCGGTTCCCGTTGCAAATTGAACTTCTGGCGCCATCTAGAGCGGGGGCCGTGCTAAAACGGCGAACCCGACGGACAACAGCGAGGACGACGTGACGATTTTGGAGCAGGGCAGCGGTGCGGCGCCTCAGGCCGCCGATCTGATCAAGGACACCACGACCCAGACCTTCGTCCGCGATGTGATCGAGGAATCCAAGCGCCAGCCGGTTCTGATCGACTTCTGGGCGCAGTGGTGCGGCCCGTGCAAGCAGCTCACCCCGATCCTGGAAAAGGCGGTTCGGGCTGCGAACGGCAAGGTCAAGCTGGTCAAGATGAATATCGACGAGCATCCGTCGATTCCCGGCCAGATGGGCATTCAGTCGATTCCGGCGGTCATTGCCTTCGTGGACGGCCGTCCGGCCGACGGCTTCATGGGCGCGGTGCCGGAGAGCCAGGTCAACGCCTTCATCGAGAAACTGACCGCCGGCATGCCGGGCGGTGCGCCGACCGCCGCCGAGCTGCTGCAGGAAGCCGAGGCGGTGCTGGCGGAGGGTGATGTCCAGACCGCGGCCTCGATCTATGCCGAAGTGCTGCGGGCCGACGGCACCAATATCCAGGCGATCGCCGGGCTGGCCCGCTGCTATATGCAGACCGGCGCCACCGAACAGGCCAAGAAGACGCTCGGGCTGGTGCCCGAGGCCAAGCGCGAGGATGCCTCCGTCAAGGCCGTGCAGGCGATGATCGATCTTGCCGAACAGGCACAGTCGCTCGGCCCGATTGCCGAACTCGAACAGAAGGTCGCGGCCGATCCGCTCGATCATCAGGCGCGATTTGATCTGGCGATCGCGCTGAATGCCGCCGACCGGCGCGAGGATGCGACCACGCACCTGCTCGACATCGTCAAGCGCGACCGTAAATGGAACGACGACGGCGCCCGCAAGCAGTTGGTGCAGTTCTTCGACGCCTGGGGACCGACCGACGACGCCACCGTCGAAGGCCGCAAGCGGCTGTCGACGATTCTGTTCTCGTAATCGAATTCAAAGCGCGGAGCCGGCGATGCCGATCAATGCCGCCTATCGCGGGCCAGCCGATCTTCCCGAAGTGATTCCGGTGTTTCCGCTAGCGGGAGCGCTGCTGCTGCCGCGCGGCCAGATGCCGCTGAATATCTTCGAGCCACGCTATCTGGCGATGATCGACGATGCGCTGCGCGACGGCCATCGGCTGATCGGCATGATTCAGCCGGATACGGCGCATTCATCCGAGACCGCCGAGAAGCCGTCGCTGTTCAACGTCGGCTGCGTCGGGCGAATCACCCAGCTCGCCGAATCCGGCGATGGCCGCTACATTCTCGAACTGACCGGCGTCTCGCGCTTCAAGGTGGTCGAGGAGCTGGAGGTGCTGACGCCGTACCGGCAGTGCAAGGTCGACTATTTCCCGTTCGTCGACGATTTTACCGCTCGCAAGGGCGAGGATGAGGTGGATCGGGAGACCCTGCTGTCGGTACTGACCGACTTCCTCAAGGCTAACAACCTCAAGGTCGATTGGGACGGCGTCGAAAGCGCGCCGAACGAAGCCCTGGTCAACGCACTGGCGATGATGTCGCCCTATGGGCCGGCGGAGAAGCAGGCGCTCTTGGAAGCCCCCGACCTCAAGACCCGCGCCGAAATCCTGATCGCCGTCACCGAGATGGACCTCGCCAAGAAGCGCACCAGCGGCGACCCGCCGCTGCAGTGACGACACAGCAATTTGCGCCGGCGCGTTGACGGCGCCGCGCTGCTGTCCGATCAAGCCCGACGCGAGCCCGTTGTTCTGGAGCCTGAAGCTATGACCATTTCGCCGTCCGAGCGGCCCGACACCGTTGACCGCAAGCTGCTCGACATCCTGGTCTGTCCGGTCACCAAGGGACCGCTTGAGTTCGATGCCGCCCGCCAGGAGCTGATCTCGCGAGGCGCCAAGCTGGCCTACCCGATTCGAGACGGTATTCCGATCATGCTTCCAGAAGAGGCACGTCGACTCGACTAACGACCCGCCGCGAGTGCGGCGAGATCCGGCGCCGGCACCCCGCGCTGAAATGCCAGCAGATCCAGCGTCGGCGGCTCGGCTCCGGTCAGGATCGACAGGCAAGCGTGGGCTTGGCCGCGGTGGTGCGTCTGGTGATTGAAGACGTGACTGAGAATCTCGGCGCGCGGCTGATGGAAGGACTTGCCTGAGGTCGTCGCGTACTCGACCATTCCGGCCAACGCCGCAGCGTCGTGGCCGTCGATCATCTCGATGATGCGCTCGTCCTCCGCGGCACGCGCCCGAGCCAGCGCACGAAGATCTTCGAACAAGATCTCATCGAGGCGGGTTGGCGCCTCGCCCGCGCCGGTCAGTCGCTTCAGCCAGATTCGGTCGGCCACCAGCACATGATTCAGCGTGCCGTGCAGGCTGCCGAAGAACACACCGACGCTGCGGCGGTATACGTCATCGGGCAGCGCCAACGCGGCCTGATAGAGCCGGGCGTTGGCCCAGCGGTTGTAGGCAGCGAGTTGTGCGAAATGGCGTCCATCCATGCCCTGATTCCCTCGCGGCAGCACCGTAGCCAGGAAGCTCGTGCGACACGGCTGAGATATTCTCAGCTTTTTGCAACGCGCGAGGGGCGCCGCGTGGCCTGAGCCGTCCGGTGAACCTGGGAAGGGCGCCGCGTTACAGCGCCTCGCCCTTCAGCAGCCGCGGCGTCTCGCCGGTGAGGCCGGCGGCCTGACGGATGAAGGCACCCTTCAGCGGCGGCAAGCGGTCGACCAGACCGAGGCCGATGTCGCGTATCCCGCGCAGCAGCGGCGAGTTGTTGGAAAACAGGAAGTTGAGCCCGTTGGTCGCGACGCCCATCGCCATGGTGTCGAACCGCCGCCAGCGCTGATAGCCCTCCAACACGTCGACCTGACCGGGATCGATTCCGAGCCGCGCTGCATCGACCACCACCTCGGCCAGAGCCGCGACGTCGCGCAGGCCCATATTGAGGCCCTGCCCGGCGATCGGATGGATCACGTGCGCAGCGTCGCCGATCAGCGCGAGCCGCGGCGCGATGAACGACTGAGCGACGAAATAGCCGAGCGGAAACGACTTCGGCTTGTCCAGCGGCTTGACGTCGCCGAGCCGCAGCCCGAACCGTTTTTCCAGCTCTCGCTGGAATTCCTTCTCCGGCAGCGCGACGATCCGCTCGGCATCGCGGCGGCTCTCGCTCCACACCAGCGACGAGCGCCGGCCGGTGAGCGGCAGGATCGCGAACGGTCCGGCTGGCAGGAAGTGTTCTTCGGCGCAGCCATTGTGGTCGCGCTCGTGCTCGACCGTGACGACGATGCCCGACTGGTCGTAATCCCAGCCATAGGTGGCGATGCCGGCACGCTGGCGCAGTCGAGACTTGGCGCCATCGGCGGCGACCAGCAGGCTGGCATCAATCACGCTGCCGTCGCCGAGCGTGACGCCGATCGCTTCGGTGCGGGCGTCATAGGAGGTGACCGGGGTGGCGCGCAGCTCGACGCCTTCGGCCTCGGCGCGCTTGGCCAGCGCCTCGACCAGATATTTGTTCTCGACCATGTGGGCGAACGGCTCGCCAGGCTGCACTTCGCCCGCGAACGTCAGGAACACCGGCCGGGTCGCATCTTCGAGATGGCTGTCGGTGACGATCATGTCGATGATCGGCTGGGCGGTCGGCGCCACCTCGTCCCAGACTCCGAGCGCCTCGAACAGCCGCCGGCACGCCGCCACGATCGCGGTGGCGCGCGGGTCGCGGCTCGGTCGCAGCGCGAGCGCCGGATCGGCGACGATCACCTGCACCTCGGGCCCGAGCCCCTGGCGCAGCGCCAGTGCCAGCGCCAAGCCGGCGAACGCCCCGCCCCCAATCACAATGCTTCGCGGTGCCGTCATATTTCTCACTCTCGCGCCATGATCCTTGCGCCCGGATCGGAGCTGGGCGAAACAGGTTTCAAGGACCAACCCGCTGTTGCTGGGGCGGTTTCTAACAGACAACGCCGGCGGTGGGAAATCACCTGCGTGGCCGCGCGGCATTCCGCCCTGGTCGCTGTTGCGACGGGCCAACTTGTTGTTTCGACGCTTTGTTGCGCGTTATCCCGCCCTGCCTGAACCGCCGTGAAGGAGCTCGACCGGTGTCCAAGAGCCTGATCGATCTGATCTCGATTCTCGATCTCGAACCGCTCGAGGTGAATCTGTTCCGCGGCACAAGCCCGAAGACCAGCTGGCAGCGGGTGTTCGGCGGCCAGGTGATCGGCCAGGCGATGGTCGCCGGCTGCCGCACCGTCGAGAACCGGCTGCCGCATTCGCTGCATTGCTACTTCATCCTGCCGGGCGACCCGCAGGTGCCGATCATCTACCAGGTCGAGCGGCTGCGCGACGGCCGCAGCTACACCACCCGCCGGGTCACAGCGATCCAGCACGGCAACGCGATCTTCTCGCTGATGATGTCGTTCCACGACGACGAGCCGACCAATTTCGACCACCAGGACAAGATGCCCGACGTGCCGCCGCCCGAAGCGCTGTCGGCCGAGGAGATCATCAAGCAGCCGTTCTTCAAAGAGATGCCGGACTTCATCAAGCGCTATTACGAGAGCGACCGGCCGATCGAGCTGCGCCCGGTCGAGCTGTCTCGCTATTTCGGCCAGAAAATCGATGACGGCCGGATCCACGTCTGGATCAAGACCGCCGCCAAGCTGCCCGACGATCCGGCGCTGCACATGTGCGCGCTGGCCTATGCGTCGGACTTCTCGCTGCTGGACGCGGTGATGGCACGCTACGGCCGCACTCTGTTCGACAAGCGGATGATGCCGGCGAGCCTCGACCACGCGATGTGGTTTCACCGCCCGTTCCGCGCCGACGAATGGCTGCTGTACGCGCAGGACTCGCCGTCGGCGCAGGGCGGCCGCGGCCTGACCCGCGGCCAGATCTTCAAGACCGACGGCACCCTGGTGGCCTCCGTCGCCCAGGAAGGCTCAGTGCGCGAACGCCGCGAGGCGCCCAAGGGCTGACCGTCGCTCCGGCGCTGCGGCCCCCCCTCGGCTGCCAGCAATGACGACCTCTGGCTCAGCCTTCTCGCTGAGCAGTCAATCAGCTTATTTTCTGCGCGCCTTGCCGCTAAACCCGGCATATACACGGGACCGGAGCACCGCCGCGGCGGTGTCAAAAGGCTTTGCGCGAATGAGGGGCTAACGCATGAAACTGGTCGTCGCCATCATCAAACCTTTCAAGCTGGACGAGGTCCGCCAGGCGCTGACCGAGATCGGCGTTCACGGCATGACCGTCACCGAGGTCAAGGGCTACGGCCGCCAGCGCGGCCATACCGAGATCTATCGTGGTGCCGAGTACATCGTGAATTTCCTGCCCAAGCTGCGGATCGAGATTGCGGTCGATTCCGCCCTCGCCGACAAGGCGGTCGAAGTCATCACCCGCGGCGCCCGCACCGGTCAAATCGGTGACGGCAAGATTTTCGTCACGCCGATCGACCGCGCGTTGCGGATCCGCACCGGCGAGACCGACGTCGACGCGCTGTAAGCCGGCCTTCGACAGCCATTTCCCAACCCCGCGGAGCCGGGGGGCGCCGCGCACAGTTCCAACAGGACGGGCATCATGACCTTGTTGCTACGCCGCGCGGCGTCGGCCGCGACGGGCTACATCCTTGCAACATTCGGCCTTGCGGCAGCCGGCGTGACGCCGGCTCTGGCGCAGGGGACGGCCACGGGGACGCCCGGCATCAGCCCGGCCGACACCGCCTGGATGACGGTCGCGACCGCCTTCGTGCTGATGATGACCATCCCCGGTCTGGCGCTGTTCTACTCCGGCATGGTGCGCAAGAAGAACGTGCTGGCCACGATGGCCCAGAGCCTCGCGGCCGTGGCGTTGATTTCGATCCTGTGGGTGGCGTTCGGCTATTCGCTCGCCTTCACCGGCAGCGGCAGCCTGATCGGCTCGTTCGACCGAATCTTCCTGGCCGGCATGACCATGGACAGCGTCAATCCGGCGGCCAAGACCATCCCGGAAGCGCTGTTCATGCTCTACCAGATGACGTTTGCGGTCATCACGGTGGCCCTGGTGGCCGGCTCGGTCGCCGACCGGATGCGGTTTTCCGCCTACCTGTTGTTCTCGATCGGCTGGTTCATCTTCGTCTATGTGCCGCTGGCGCATTGGATCTGGGGCGGCGGCTTTTTGGGCGCGATGGGCGTGCTCGATTTCGCCGGCGGCCTGGTGGTGCACCTGTCGGCCGGCACCGGCGGCCTGGTGGCGGCGATCGTGATCGGCCGCCGCCACGGCTACGGCATGGAAAACCTGTCGCCGTTCGACCTGTCGCTCGCCGTCATCGGCACCGGCCTGTTGTGGGTCGGCTGGTTCGGCTTCAATGGCGGCTCCGCGCTGGCGGCGGATTCCCGCGCGGTGTTCGCCATCACCGCCACCCACCTCGCCGCCTGCTCCGGCGCGCTGACCTGGGGCGCGATCGAATGGATGGCGCGGCGCAAGCCGTCGGTGCTCGGCATGATCTCCGGCGCCGTCGCCGGTCTCGGCACCATTACGCCGGCGTCGGGCTATGTCGAACCCTGGCATGGCGTGGTGATCGGTATCGTCGCCGGCCTGATCTGCTACTGGGCCTGCACCTGGCTGAAGCACAAGCTGCGCTACGACGACTCGCTCGACGTATTCGGCGTCCACGGCATCGGCGGTCTCACCGGGACGTTCCTGGCCGGCATCTTCGCTACCGCCTCGATCGGCGGCGTCTCAGGCGCGCTCGAGGGCTCCTGGATGCAGCCGCTGACCCAGCTTGCCGGTATCTTAGTCACCTTCGTCTGGTCCGGCGTGGCCACCTATGTGCTGCTGAAAGCCGTCAGCCTGTTCGTGGCGCTCCGCGTCTCCCGCGAGCACGAGATCGAAGGCCTGGATATTTCGCAGCATGGAGAGGCGCTGCAGTAAGCCAGCGCCCGACTTTAGACTAAGCGTTATGCCCTTCGGTTGGGCAATCATTGTGTCCGCAAGCTGGCATGCCTGATTTTTGATCAGGCATGCCCACCTGTTGAGCGCGACCGAATAGCGCAGCTGGTGCTCCAGTGCCACACCGCGAAAAAGGCGCTGATTCCGAAACGATTCCAAAGCCCCGCCCGACTGGCACGGCATTTGATTCTAAGGGGCCGGCTGTGCCCGCGTAGTGATGCTCCGCGTGGGGATTTTCAGTCGAGATCATTTCCCGGCCAGTTCGGTCGGGACCTAGCGGGGATAGGACCCATGAAAATTGTTATGGCGATCATTAAGCCATTCAAACTCGAAGAAGTCCGTGACGCCCTGACCGCCATCGGCGTTCACGGTTTGACGGTGACGGAAGTGAAGGGATACGGCCGCCAGAAAGGCCACACGGAGATCTACCGCGGCGCTGAATACGCGGTGAGCTTCCTGCCCAAGATCAAGATCGAGGTCGCGATTGCCAACGAGCAGGTCGAGAAGACCATCGAGGCGATCACCAGCGCCGCCAAGACCGGCCAGATCGGCGACGGCAAGATCTTCGTCATCGGCCTCGACCACGCCGTGCGCATCCGCACCGGCGAGGCCGACGCGGCCGCCCTCTGATCCCCTCACCTTCATTGCTTCACTCAGGAGACGACAAATGACGTTCAAACGTCCCTACGGCGCGGGACTGGCGGTCCTTGCGGCCGGCATGTTCGCCGCAACCGCGGCCTACGCCGAGCCAACGGTCAACAAGGGCGACAACGCCTGGATGCTCACCTCGACGGTGCTGGTGCTGTTGATGACCATCCCGGGCCTGGCGCTGTTCTACGGCGGTCTGGTCCGTTCCAAGAACATGCTCTCGGTGCTGGCGCAGGTGTTCTACACCGTGTGTATCGCCTGCATCATCTGGGCCCTGTACGGCTACAGCCTCGCCTTCACCGGCGGTTCGGACTTCATCGGCGGCTTCTCCAAGGCGTTCCTCGCCGGCGTGACCACCGACTCCAAGGCCGCAACCTTCTCGGTCGACGCCAACATCTCGGAGCTGGTGTACGTCTGCTTCCAGATGACCTTCTGCGCGATCACTCCCGCGCTGATCGTCGGCGCCTTCGCTGAACGTACCCGGTTCGCCGCCGTGGCGCTGTTCATCCCGCTGTGGATCACCCTGATCTACCTGCCGATGGCCCACATGGTCTGGTACTGGGCCGGTCCGGACGCGATCAACGACGCCGCCAAGGCGCTCGCTGCCGCTGCCGACGAAGCCGCCAAGACCGCCGCGCAGGCCAAGCTCGACGAAGTCAACGCCGACGCCGGCTTCCTGTTCAAGAAGGGCGCGATCGACTTCGCGGGCGGCACCGTGGTGCACATCAACGCCGGCATCGCCGGTCTGGTGGGCGCCCTGCTGGTCGGCCGTCGCACCGGCTACGGCAAGGAGCTGATGGCTCCGCACTCGCTGACCATGACCATGATCGGCGCCTCGCTGCTCTGGGTCGGCTGGTTCGGCTTCAACGCCGGTTCGAACCTCGAAGCTTCGGGCGGCGCTGCGCTCGCCATGACCAACTCCTTCGTCGCGACTGCGGCGGCGGCGCTGTCGTGGATGTTCGCCGAGTGGATCTTCAAGGGTCATCCGTCGGTGCTCGGTGCGCTGTCGGGCGCCGTCGCCGGTCTGGTCGCAGTCACTCCGGCCGCCGGCTTCTCCGGCCCGATGGGCGCGATCGTGCTCGGCCTGGTGGTCGGCGTGGTCTGCCTGTTCTTCTGCACCGTGGTGAAGAACGCGCTGAAGTATGACGACTCGCTCGACGTGTTCGGCGTCCACGCGGTCGGCGGTATCGTCGGCGCGATCGGCACCGGCATCCTGGTGAACCCGGCTCTCGGCGGCACCGGCGTGTACGACTACGTGGCCGGCAAGGTCGGCGACTACGACATGACCACCCAGCTGATCTCGCAGTGCTGGGGCGTCGGCACCACCGTGCTGCTGTCCGGCATCGGCTCGGCGATCCTCTACAAGGTCGTCGACGTGATCGTCGGTCTGCGGGCCCCGGTGGAAGTCGAACGCGAAGGCCTCGACCTCGTCGAGCACACCGAGCGCGCTTACAACATGTAAGTTCTCCCGAGGGCGCGGCGTTCTCCAGACCGCCGCGCCCAGACCTACGGTTCGGGCAACTACCCGGCAATGTCCGAACCGTCGAGGGGTCCCAGCGCAAGCTGGGGCCCCTTTCTTTATGGCCCGCGGCCGCAAGGCTCCGAACCCGAAACCTGCTATACTGCGTCCATGGACCGCCGCACCGCACTTGAGATCTTGAAGAATTCGGAGGCCCCGCTACGTGCGCGCGGTGTCCGGCGGGCTGCCCTGTTTGGATCGGTGGCGCGTGGTACTAACCTTCCGGACAGCGATATCGATGTGCTGATCGAGATCGATCCGACGGCTCGCATCACCGTGTTCGACTACGTGGAGCTAAAGGACTACATCGCAGGCCTGTTCGACCATCCGGTCGACGTCGTGAACCGCGACCAGCTCAAGCCGTCCGTTGCGCCGAGCGCCGCGCAAGATGCCATCTATGCGTTCTGACGCATCGGCGACCGCACTAAGCGACATCCAGCATCATATCGAACTCGCAATCGTATTCACCCGCGGCCTGACCGAGACGGAATTCAAAAACGATCTGCGAACCGTGTACGCGGTCACGCGCTGCCTCGAGATCATCTCCGAGGCGTCCCGCCGCGTGTCCGAAGACATCAAGAACCGGCACAGCTCGATCCCTTGGAAGCAGATTGCAGGATCCGGCAATGTCTACCGGCACGATTACGAGGACGTCGCCGCGCAGATGATCTGGGACACCGTCCAACGCGCTCTGCCGGCGCTGAAAGCCATGGTGGCAGAAGAACTTGCCCGCCGCGACGAGCAGCGGCCGCAGTGAAGGCTGTGTCGCCGCCGGTCGATGGTTAATCGCGTCTTAACCTCGCCGTATCTATGGTGGCTGATCTGTTTCCGCTCGATCCACCACGGCGATCGGGTGCGGTGAAAACTGGCGTATTTCGAATGGCTTTGTCCGCTTCCACCACACCGGCGCGTGCGGCCGGCAGCGTCGACGCTACCGGGCAGAGCGAGCGCTCGCCGTTCGCGCGGCTGACCGAACTGCTGGCGCCGTATCAGCCGGGCCAAAGCCTGATCAATCTGTCGGTCGGGGAACCGCAGCATCCGGTCCCGGATTTCGTCGGCGCCGTGTTGGCGCGGCATACCGGCGAGTTCGGCCGCTATCCGCTGGCCAAAGGCATCGAGCCGTTCCGCAAAGCCGCATCCGCTTGGCTGACCAAGCGCTTTGCGCTCGGTCGCGCGCCTGATCCCGAAACCGAAATATTGGTGCTGAACGGCAGCCGCGAAGGGCTGTTCCTCGCTGCGATCGCTGCCGCGCGCTACGTGCCGAAGCGCGACGGCACGCCGGCGATCCTGATGCCCAACCCGTTCTATCCGGCCTATGCGGCCGGCGCGCGCGCCGCTGGCTGCGAGGCGGTGTTCCTTCCAACCACGCTCGCCAACGGTTTCCTGCCGGATCTCGATCGGCTCGACGAGGCCACGCTGAAACGCACGGTGGCAATCTATCTGGCTTCGCCGGCGAACCCGCAAGGCTCGGTCGCCTCGCGCGATTACTTCGTGCATCTGAAGCAGCTCGCCGATCGCTACGGCTTCATGATCCTCAGCGACGAGTGCTACTCGGAGATCTACACCCAGGTCGCGCCCGGCAGCGCGCTGCAGGTCGCAGGTCCCGATTTCCGCAACGTCGTCGTGTTCCAATCGCTGTCGAAGCGATCGAATTTGGCCGGCATGCGGGTCGGCTTCGTCGCCGGCGATAAGGACTTTCTCAAAGCCTATCACGAGCTGCGCAACGTCGCGGGTCCGCAGGTGCCGATCCCGCTGCAGCATGTCGCGGTCGCCACCTATTCGGATGAAGCGCATGTCGAGGAGAACCGGCGGCTGTATGGGCTGAAGTTCGATCTCGCCGATCAGATCCTCGGCGCCCGTTACGGTTATCAGCGGCCCGCCGGCGGCTTCTGCCTGTGGCTCGACGTCTCCGCCCATGGCGGCGACGAGGCCGCGGCGGTGAGCCTGTTCAAGGACGGCGGCGTCCGCGTGGTGCCGGGCAGCTATCTGGCCCGGCAGCAGAACGACGGCAGCAATCCAGGCGCCGGCTATATCCGCGTCGCGATGGTGCAGGACAGCGAAACCACCGCAGAGGCGCTGCATCGCCTGGTGCGGATTCTCGGATGATGCGCAGGGCCCCATGAGCATGCCGGCGATCGAACGAGCCTTTCCTCTGGTCGGACACCTGCCGCCCTCGGTGCGCGAGGTGCTGACGCGTCGGCTGCGCGAGCTCGCCGGCTTCAGCCTGATCGCCCTCGCGGCGGTGGCCGCGGCTGCGCTCGCGACCTGGTCGGTGCAGGACCCCAGCCTCAGCCACGCCACCTCGCGGCGCATCCATAATCTGCTCGGCTATCCCGGCGCGATCGGCGCCGATCTGGCGATGCAGATCCTCGGCCTCGGTGCGATCGGACTGTTGATGCCGGTCGCGGTGTGGGGCTGGCGGATGCTCAATCACCGCCCCTTCGACCGCACCGCGCTACGGATGGGCGCGTGGTTCCTGTGCACGATCTTCGCCGCCGGCTTCGCCTCATCGTTTCCGCATGACACCGCGTGGCCGCTGCCGACCGGACTCGGCGGCGTGGTCGGCGACGCGCTGGTGCGGGCGCCGTCGCTGGTGTTCGGTCCCGGCCTGATCTTCCGTGTCATCCTCAGCTTCATCCTCGGCGCCGCGGTGCTGGCGACATTCCTGATCGCAGGCGGTTTCGGATCGCGTGAGCGCGAACCCGACGAGGCAACGTCCGATGAGGATCTGCCGCTCGAAGACGAAGAAGAGTCCGACCGCGGCTCGGTGTCGCTCGGCTGGCTGGTGCACGCGATGCTGAGTGCAAAGGCCCGGCTGTGGCGGCTGGCGAAGCTGTCCTATCAGGGCCTCGTCAGCAGTGCACCCGCGGCCGGCAAGCAGGGTTTCGAACGGCAGGAGCCGCGGCTCGGCGGCCGCTCCGCACCGCCGATCGCGCCGGACGTCGATCACCACGACGACTACGAACCCGAGCCGGTCGACGAGATCGAAGACGAGGACGACGAAGAGGAGGAAGCTCCTCCGGTCGCCCGCGCGCCGCGCAAGAAGGCGGCGCCGAAACCGGCCGCCAAGAAGGCGCGGTTCGACCTGCCCTCGGTCAACGTTCTATCTGCCCCGAAAGCCTCGGATCGGCAGCCGCTCAGCAAGTCCGAACTCGAAGCCAATTCGCGCGCGCTGGAAGGCGTGCTGCAGGATTTCGGCGTGCGCGGCGAGATCATCAAGGCAAGCCCGGGCCCGGTGGTCACGCTGTACGAGCTGGAGCCGGCGCCCGGCATCAAATCGTCGCGCGTGATCGGCCTTGCCGACGATATCGCCCGCTCGATGAGCGCGCTGTCGGCGCGCGTCGCGGTGGTGCCCGGCCGCAACGCGATCGGCATCGAACTGCCCAACGCGCATCGCGAGAAGGTGTATCTGCGCGAACTTCTCAGCGTGAAGGACACCAACGAGACGGTGCACAAGCTGCCGCTGTGCCTCGGCAAGAACATCGGCGGCGAGTCGATCATCGTCGACCTCGCCCGGATGCCGCATCTGCTGATCGCAGGTACCACCGGCTCGGGTAAGTCGGTCGCGATCAACACCATGATCCTCAGCCTGGTGTACCGGCTGCGGCCGGATCAGTGCCGGCTGATCATGGTCGATCCGAAGATGCTCGAACTCTCCGTCTATGACGGCATCCCGCATCTGCTGACGCCCGTCGTCACCGATCCGAAGAAGGCGGTGGTGGCGCTGAAGTGGGCGGTGCGCGAGATGGAAGAGCGCTACAAGCGCATGGCCAAGCTCGGCGTCCGCAACATCGACGGCTACAACACCCGCCTCGGCGAAGCCAAGGCCAAGGGCGAAGAGCTGACTCGAACGGTGCATACCGGCTTCGACAAGGAAAGCGGCAAAGCGATCTACGAGGAAGAGAAGCTCGACCTCGAACCGCTGCCCTACATCGTCATCATCGTCGACGAAATGGCCGACCTGATGATGGTGGCCGGCAAGGATATCGAAGGCGCGGTGCAGCGCCTTGCCCAGATGGCGCGCGCCGCCGGCCTGCACGTGATCCTCGCCACGCAGCGCCCGTCGGTCGACGTCATCACCGGCACCATCAAGGCCAACTTCCCGACCCGCATTTCCTTCCAGGTGACGTCGAAGATCGACAGCCGCACCATCCTGGGCGAGATGGGCGCCGAGCAGCTGCTCGGCCAGGGCGACATGCTGTACATGGCGGGTGGCGGCCGCATCAGCCGCGTCCACGGCCCATTCGTCTCCGACGAAGAAGTCGAGAAGGTCGTCAAACACCTCAAGGCGCAGGGCGCGCCCGAATATCTCGAGGCGGTCACGGCCGAAGAGCCGAGCGAAGAAGACGGCGCGGTGTTCGACGCCACCGGCATGGGGGGCGACGGCGGCGGCGATCTGTTCCAGCAGGCGGTGGCGATCGTCAAACGCGACCGCAAGGCCTCGACCAGCTATATTCAGCGTCGGCTGCAGATCGGCTACAACCGCGCCGCGTCGCTGATGGAGCGGATGGAGCTCGAAGGCATCGTCGGCCAAGCCAACCACGCCGGCAAACGCGAGATCCTGGTGGCGGAAGAGGATTCGAACTTTTGAAGCGCGCGATCAGGGTCATGCAGGCGGCCGGGGCGGGGTCGCGAAATCGCCACAGCGCCCCTGTAGCGGCAGACCGGCACCGCGACGACGCCGTCGCGGCCGTGCAGGACATGAGCTTGATCAAACAATTCAACGACTTGATGCCGAATTGGGTGACCGGGATCGGGCTGCGGCAGCTCTGCGTCGCCGCCGCTGCGGCCACCCTCGTCAGCGCCGCGGTCCAGCCGGCGACCGCCGACCCGGTGCCGGCTCCGAAGCCGTCCCCGCGCGCGACCCAGCTCAGTGCCGCCGAACCGAAGCAGCGCTCGCCGCAAACTCCCGCCCAGCCGCCGGTCGCAAAGCTGACCACGCCGCCCGAGCCGGTGATTCCCGATCCGCGGCGCAACGTGCCGGCCTCGATCTTCACCACCTTCGATGCCGCTCAAAAGGCGGAGGCCGCCAAGGCCAGCGCGTATCTGTCGTCGCTGCAGACATTGGTCGGTCAGTTCGTCCAGGTCGGGCCGGACGGCAGCAAGCTCACCGGCGACTTCTACATCATGAAGCCCGGCCGGGTGCGGTTCGAGTATGACGACCCGAGCCCGATCTCGATGATCGCCGACGGCCAGTCGGTGGTGGTGCGTGATCGCAAGCTGGCGACCCAGGATGTCTATCCGCTGTCGCAGACGCCGCTGCGCTATCTGCTCAGCGACCGGCTCGATCTGCTCCGCGACACCAACGTCGTCAGCATCACTTCCGACGACCTGTATTCGAACATCATCATCGAAGAGAAGAACGCCGTCATCGGCACCAGCCGCTTGCTGCTGATGTTCGGCACCAAGGACGGCCAGCTCAAGCAATGGACCGTCACCGACCCGCAGGGCTACGACACCACCGTGGCAGTGTACAATCTTGACACCACGAGGCGCCCTGATCCGTCGATGTTCAAGATCGACTACACCAATTACGGCACCCCGCCGGGCTAGAGACTCTCCATCGGGCCGTTCTCGATGGTCGCTGCGCGGACGGTGGATGCGCGGGTCGAGCCCGCGCATGACGCGTAGGTGAAAGCGCGGCCTGAATGCTCTGTCGGTTGTTCACACCGTCGACTTGCGTCCGACCTCATGCCGCGCAACAACGATGCGTCATACGTCTTTCGGCGCCGTCCTGCCCTCCTGCGACCGAGCTACCATGCGTCTCACGCTTACGACTTGGAACATCAACTCGGTGCGGCTTCGCATCGAGCTGGTGGCGAAATTCCTCAAAGCCCAGCGCCCGGACATCCTGTGCCTGCAGGAGACGAAGTGTCCGGACGACGCGTTTCCGCTGAAGCGGTTCAAGCGCCTCGGCTACGAGCACATCGCGCTGAACGGACAGAAGGGCTACCACGGCGTCGCGGTGATTTCGAAGCTGCCGTTTGTCGCCACCGACATCCGCACCTTCTGCGACATCATCGACAGCCGCCACATCTCGGTTTCGGTGAAGACCGACGAGACCGCACCGCCGCTGGTGCTGCACAATTTCTACGTTCCGGCTGGCGGTGACATTCCCGATCCAGCCGTCAATCCGAAGTTCAAGCACAAGCTGTCGTTTCTCGACGAGATGAAAGCCTGCGAGCCGCTGCATCCGTCCGGCGATCAGCGGCACATCCTGGTCGGCGACCTCAACGTCGCGCCGCACGAGCACGACGTCTGGTCGCACAAACAGCTTTTGAAAGTGGTGTCGCACACGCCGGTCGAATGCGACAAGCTGCTCGGGGTGCTGCGCGCCGGCAACTGGGTCGACGTCGCGCGCGACCGCATCCCGCTCGATCAGAAGGTCTATACGTGGTGGAGCTATCGGGCTGCCGATTGGACGGTCGGCGACCGTGGACGGCGGCTCGACCACATCTGGGTGTCCGAAGCGCTGAAGAACCGCGTCATCGACTTCAAAATCCTGCGCGACGCGCGCAGCTGGGAGCGGCCGAGCGACCACGTCCCAGTAACGATGACGATGGAGCTGTAGTTAGTTGCTTCGCCGCGCGGCCGTCGCGCGACCCCGGCAATCCAGGTCGCAGCGAAGTCGCTACGACGTCAGCTTACTGCCCACCATGACGATGTCGTTGGCAACCTGGGTGGTGCGGGCGGCGAATTCGTCGCGCAGCCGCAGCGCTGCGCCGGGATCGCTTTCGAGCACCCGCTGAAACAGGCTGCGGGCGATCCGGATCGCCGAGGAATATTCCAGCGCCACCGCAGTCGTCGGTCGCCGCATCGGCATCACCAGCGCAAGTTCGCCGATCAGGTCGCCCGGCCGCGCCACCATCTCGTGCAAGCCGCCGTCTTCCATCGTGATCTGAAACGCGCCGCGCTGAACCACATAGCCGGCGTCGGCCGGCTCGCCGGCATTGAACATCACGTCGCCGCGCGCGAAGTCGCGCTGTTCGGAGCCGATCGCCAGCATCCGCAGCGCCTGCTCGCCGAGCAGACGCAGCGTCGGAACGCGCGCGAGCAGGGCAACATCATCTTCGATCGACATGCGGGACCGGGAAACGAGTGAATCGGCCCCTTATTGGTATCACGGCACGAGTTTGTAGCCACCGGCCTCGGTGACCAGAATCTCCGGATTCGCCGCGTCACGCTCGATCTTTTGGCGGAGCCGGTAGATGTGGGTCTCGAGCGTGTGGGTGGTGACGCCGGAATTGTAGCCCCACACCTCTTGCAGCAAGGTCTCGCGCGACACCGGCGCCTGACCGGCGCGGTACAGGAAGCGCAGGATCGCGGTTTCCTTCTCGGTCAACCGGACCTTCTTGGCGTTGGCGCCGGTCAGCATCTTCGAGCCGGGGCGGAATGAATACGGCCCGACCGTGAACACCGCGTCCTCGCTGGCTTCGTGCTGGCGAAGCTGGGCGCGGATCCGCGCCAGCAGCACCGCGAACCGGAACGGCTTGGCCACGTAGTCATTGGCGCCGCTTTCCAGGCCCAGAATGGTGTCCGAGTCGGTGTCGTGGCCCGTCAGCATGATGATCGGCGCCTTGAAGCCGCCCTTGCGCAAGCTGCGCACCACTTCGCGGCCATCGGTGTCGGGCAAGCCGACATCCATCAGCACCAGATCGGGCGACAGCGCCTTGGCGGTCTGCACGCCCTTGGCACCGGTGTCGACCGCGGAAGCCTCGAACTCTTCGTGCAGCGACAGCTGCTCGACCAGCGCGTCGCGCAGATCATTGTCGTCGTCCACGATCAGGATCTTGCGGGCGTTCGGCATCGGCGCTGTCCTTCCGTCGTCTGGCGGCGCGGCTCTCGTGGGGGCGCGCACGCAAATCACGCGCGATTGTATCGCAGATCAGCAGATAGGGAGCGATTCCGCGGAATTTAACTGCGGCGACCTAAATTTGCCGCCATGATGCCTGCGGCAAACTTCCTCGACGCATGAAAAAGATAGCCAGATCAGCACCTTCGCGAAAGTCGCCGCAGACCGGGCCACTGCTTCGGCTGATCGTGTGCAGGGCTGCCGGCGAGCGCAGCCGCGGCTGGCTGGTCGCCGGTGGGCTAACCATCCCGGTGGCGCTGGGGCGCGGCGGCATTCTGGCCAATAAGCGCGAAGGCGACGGCGGCACCCCGCGCGGCACGTTTCGGCCGCTGCGGCTGTGGTGGCGTGCCGACCGGGGCCCACGCCCCCGCACCCATCTGCCGATCCGCATCATCGGTCCTGACGATGCCTGGTGCGAAGACCCGCAAAGCCGGCACTACAACCGGCCGATCCACCGGTCGCCGGCCGGCGAAGGCGACCGCCTGATGCGTGACGATCATCTCTACGACCTGATCGTCGAGATCGACCACAACACCCGGCCGCGCGTCGCGGGCCGCGGCAGCGCGGTGTTTCTGCATCTGGCCCGCGATAATTTCGGCCCGACCGCCGGCTGTGTGGCGATGACCCGGCCGAACCTCGCCCGCCTGCTGGCCCGGCTCGGCCTCAACACGAAGATCGTGATCGGGTAGCCGAGGTTTCCTGCCGTCATCGTGCGCGAAGCGCGGGAGCTTCGATCTGATCGAGGCACCCCGCCCTCGCCGGTTCAGCGATGCCCGAAGATCGCCGATCCTACCCGCACATGGGTGGCGCCGAACTGGATCGCGGTGGCGAAGTCGGCGCTCATCCCCATCGACAGCTTCGCAAGTCCATTGCGCTTGGCGATCTTGGCGCACAGCGCGAAATGCGGTGCCGGAGCTTCATCGACCGGCGGGATGCACATAAGTCCGCCGATCGCCAGCCCCCAACGCTCGCGGCACGCGACCAGAAAGGCATCGGCATCTTGCGGTGCGATGCCGGCCTTTTGCGGCTCTTCCCCGGTGTTGATCTGCACGAACAACTCGACGTTGCGTCCGGCCTGCGGCAGCACTTTGCTCAGGGCTTCGCACAGGCTGTCGCGGTCGACCGAGTGGATCGCATCGAACAGCGCGACCGCGTCCTTGGCCTTGTTGGACTGCAGCGGTCCGATCAGGTGCAGTTCGGTGCCGGGATACTCTTCGACCAGCGCCGGCCATTTGCCCTTGGCTTCCTGGACACGATTTTCACCGAACACCCGCTGGCCCGCCGACAGCACCGGGCGGATCGCCTCCGCCTCGAAGGTCTTCGACACCGCGATCAGCGTCACCTCGCTGCGCTCGCGCCGTGCATCCTTGCAAGCATTGACGATTTCGGCCTCGACCGCGGCCAGATTGTCGGCGGCGCTCATCGGCTCGAAGCCCCAGATGACAGTGGGCGGCGGGTGAAAGGCGACCTTGGCGGCGCGCTCAACGCTGCGAGTTTGTGCACGGTTCCGGCTTCGCTCAAATTGTAATGAATCGAGGAAAGGCTTCTTGAAGCCTTCCACCTAGGATGATTGCGGGGGGTCGAGGGGCAACGATGTCACGCATCGCAATCGTCCGCAAGAAAGCCAAACTGAGGGCCTTGCTCGGCATCCGGGCCAGACTCGTGGTGCTGGCGCTCATCCTGGTGTGTCCGCTGATGCTGGACCGGGTGCGTCTGCTCGAAGAGACGCGCACCGCTCAGCTCGCCGCGATGGCCAATGAGCTTTCGACGCTGGCGCAACGCACCGCGGACGCCGAGCGCGAGGTGATTTCGTCGGTCGAAGCGGTGCTGAAATCGGCCGCCTATGTGCACGCCGCCGCCGCCCAGGCGGGGCGAAGCTGCAGCATTCTGCGCGCCAGCCTGCGTGTCGATCTGCCCTCGATCCGGATGCTGCTGGTCGCCGGCCCCGACGGCGTAGTGCACTGTTCGACCTCTTCGATGTTCGTCGGCAGCAACATCAGCGACCGCCCCTATTTCCGTAAAGCTTTGGAAACACACGATTTCGTCGTCAGCGACTTCCTGGTCGGCCGGCAGACCCAGAAGGGTACCATTCTGGCCGCCTACCCGGTGTCGGCGATCGATACCGGCGAAGAGGCAGTGATCGTCGCCGGCATGAATCTGGACTGGCTGTCCGACATGATGAGCAGCCTAGCCGGCCGCGTCGGCGTCAACGCCGCCCTGATCGACGGCGAAGGCACCGTACTGGCGGCGCCGCCGGACGAGCGCAGCCTGATCGGCAAAAAGCTCGACCGTCTGTCGCTGCTGCCGGCGATGGCGGAGACGCCGCAGGGCCGCGGCAGCATCACCATGCACGACGATGCCGGGCGGCTGATGACCGTGAGCCGGATTCCCGGCACCAGCGCGCGGCTGGTGGTGACCGTCGACGAGAACAAGGTCTCGGCCGGCATCAATCGCGACATCCGCACCGCCTATCTACAGCTGGCGCTGGTCTGCCTGTTCGTGCTGCTCGGCGCGCTGATCGCGGCCGAACGGCTGATCGTGCAGCCGATCTCGGTGCTGACCGGAGTCGCCAAGAAATTCGCCGAAGGCAACTGGTCGGCCCGGGTCGCGCGCAAGCGCCTGCCGTCGGAATTTGTGCCGCTGGCGCGGGCATTTAACGCCATGGCGGCGCAGCTCGGCCAGCGCGAACGCGAGCTTGTCGCCAGCAACAGCCGCCTGACCGTGATGGCCTCGATGGACCTGCTATCCGGCCTCGCCAACCGTCGCGGCTTGCAGAGCCGGCTCGATTTCGAATGGATGAAGGGCCAGCAGACCGGGCATCGCCTGGCGCTGATGATGATCGACGTCGACCATTTCAAGCTGTTCAACGATTCCTATGGCCATCCCGAAGGCGACGCCTGCCTCAGCCGGATCGGCGAGACGCTGGCGGCGGTGGCCGACCAGACCAGCGGGTTCGCGGCACGTTATGGCGGTGAGGAGTTCTGCCTGTTGCTGCCGGAAACCGGCATGGGCCGCGCCCTGCAGGTCGGCGAGCTGGTTCGTACCGCCGTCGAACAGCTCGATCTGCCGCATCGGACCAGCGCCTTCGAACGCGTGACCGTCAGCATCGGCGTCGCCTGTACGCTGCCGAGCGAACACGCCACACCTGCCGAGTTGATCGAAGCGGCCGACGCGGCGCTGTACGCGGCCAAACACCGCGGCCGCAACAACGTGGTCGAGCACGGCTTCATCCGGGCCAGCGACGGCCCGGTGGCCATGGCGAGCTGAGGCCGCCCAAGGGCCGCCCGGCGAGCTGCCGGGCTTGCGCCATCCCATTGACCCGACACCATGTTTCATGGCCTAGTCCGCGCGCTTCGCGCGCGATTTGACCCGAGCCCCCGCACCGGTTGGCGACCTCGGCCGCGCCCCGTTTTTCCGCCCTGATCCGCGCTCGAACCGGCCGGCCGTCTTCTGATCTTTCGAATCCTGATCTCATGAGCAACGAACGATACAACGCCCGCGAATCCGAGCCGAAGTGGCAGGCGAAATGGGACGAGGCGAAGATCTTCGCCACCCGCAACGACGACCTGCGCAAGAAGTATTACGTGCTGGAGATGTTCCCGTATCCGTCGGGGCGGATCCACATGGGTCACGTCCGCAACTACACCATGGGCGACGTGGTGGCGCGGACGATGCGGGCACGCGGCTACAATGTGCTGCACCCGATGGGGTGGGACGCATTCGGTCTGCCCGCCGAGAACGCCGCGATCGAACGCAAGGTCGCCCCGAAGGCTTGGACCTACGACAACATCGCGGCGATGAAGAAGCAGCTCCAGACCATGGGGCTGTCGCTCGACTGGGCGCGTGAATTCGCGACTTGCGATCCGTCCTACTACAAGCACCAGCAGAAGATGTTCCTCGACTTCCTGAAGGTCGGGCTGGTCGAGCGCGAGAAGCGCAAGCTGAACTGGGACCCGGTCGACATGACCGTGCTGGCCAACGAGCAGGTGATCGACGGCCGCGGCTGGCGCTCGGGCGCAGTGGTCGAGCTGCGCGAGATGAACCAGTGGGTGTTCAAGATCACCAAATACGCCCAGGAGCTGCTCGACGCGCTGGATACGCTGGATCGCTGGCCCGACAAGGTGCGGCTGATGCAGCGCAACTGGATCGGCCGCTCCGAAGGCCTGATGGTGCGGTTCGCGCTCGATAGTGCGACGACGCCGGCCGGCGAGACCGAGCTGAAGATCTTCACCACCCGCCCCGATACGCTATTCGGCGCCAAGTTCATGGCGATCGCGGCCGATCACCCGCTGGCGCAAGCCGCGGCGGCGAAGGACCCGAAGGTCGCGGCGTTCATCGAGGACTGCAAGAAGCGCGGCACCGCGCAGGCCGAGATCGACACCGCCGAGAAGCAGGGCATCGACACCGGCATCCGCGCCGTGCATCCGTTCGATCCGAGCTGGAAGCTGCCGGTCTATGTCGCCAACTTCGTGCTGATGGAATACGGCACCGGCGCGATCTTCGGCTGCCCCGCGCACGACCAGCGCGACCTCGACTTCGTGAACAAGTACCAGCTCGGCAATACGCCGGTGGTCTGTCCCGAAGGCCAGGACCCGGCGAGCTTCGTCATCACCGACATCGCCTATGACGGCGACGGCCGGATGATCAATTCGCGCTTCCTCGACGGCAAGACGATCGCCGAGGCGAAGGAAGAAGTTGCCAAGCGGTTGGAGACCACGCAGCTCGGCGGCGCACCCGTCGGCGAACGCAAGGTCAATTTCCGCCTGCGCGACTGGGGTATCTCACGTCAGCGCTATTGGGGTTGTCCGATCCCGATCATCCACTGCCCGACTTGCGACGTGGTGCCGGTGCCGGACGCGGAGCTGCCGGTGGTGCTGCCGGAGGACGTGTCGTTCGACAAGCCGGGCAATGCGCTCGACCATCACCCGACCTGGAAGCACGTCACCTGTCCGAAGTGCGGCGGCAAGGCCGTGCGCGAGACCGACACCATGGACACCTTCGTGGATTCGTCCTGGTACTTCGCGCGCTTCACCGATCCGTGGAACACCGAGGCGCCGACCACGCCGGACGTCGTCAACCGGATGATGCCGGTTGATCAGTACATCGGCGGCGTCGAGCACGCGATCCTGCATCTGCTGTACAGCCGGTTCTTTACCCGGGCGATGAAGGCGGCGGGTCATATCGACATCAAGCATGACGAGCCGTTCGCCGGCCTGTTCACGCAGGGCATGGTGGTGCACGAGACCTATCGGAAGGTCGACGGCCACTTCGCCTCGCCCGCCGAAGTGTCGATCGTGGTCGATGGCGATCAGCGCCGCGCCACGTTGATCGACGGCGGCAGCCCGGTCGAGATCGGGCCAATCGAGAAGATGTCGAAGTCCAAGCGCAACACCGTCGATCCCGATGACATCATCGGGACCTACGGAGCCGACACAGCGCGCTGGTTCATGCTGTCGGACTCGCCGCCGGATCGCGACGTGATCTGGAGCGAGGAAGGCGTCAAGGGCGCGTCGCGCTTCGTGCAGCGGCTGTGGCGGATGGTGAACGATGCGGCCCCGATCGCCGCGTCGGCTCCGGCCGAACGGCCGGCGAGCTTCAGCGCCGACGCGCTCACCTTGCGCAAGGCCGCACATGGTGCGCTCGACAAGGTGCTGTCCGGCATCGAGCGGCTCGCCTTCAACGTCAGCCTGGCGCATATCCGAGAGTTCTCGAATACCCTCGGTGATGTGCTGGCCCGTTCGCAGACGCCCTCGCCCGATCTCGCCTGGGCGATCCGCGAATCGACCGTGATCCTGGTGCAGCTCTTCCACCCGATGATGCCGCACCTCGCCGAGGAATGCTGGACCGTGCTCGGCCAGACCGGCCTGGTCTCCGAGGCGCTGTGGCCGCAGATCGAACCGGATCTGTTGGTCGAGGACAGCATCACCCTGCCGGTTCAGGTCAACGGCAAGAAGCGCGGCGAGGTGACGGTACCGCGCGACGCTCCGACCAGCGAAATTGAGGCTGCCGTTTTGGCGCTCGATGCGGTAAAACAGGCCCTGGGTGACAAGCCCGTTCGCAAGGTGATCGTCGTCCCGCAGAGGATCGTGAATGTCGTCGGCTAAGCCCGCGGAGCTCAAGAAGTTCGTCGTCCGGTTGGCGCTGGCGGTTGCGCTGGCCGCCCCGGTCGCCGGCTGCTTCCAACCGATGTACGCCGATCGCGGCGACGGTTCGCCGACGCTACGCGATAAGTTGAACGCCATCGAAGTCCCGCCGCTCGATATTCCGAACGGGTCGCGCAACTCCCGCCTCGGCGTCGAGCTGCGCAATAAGCTGATGTTCAAGCTGTACGGCAGCGCCACCGGCGCGCCGCCGCTGTACACGCTGAAGATCTCGATCTCGACTTCGCGGTCGTCGCTGATCGTCGATCCCAGCACGCAGCTGCCGACGATCGAAAACTACGCGATCGATGCCAGCTATCAGCTCAAGGACATCGCCACCGGCAAAACGGTGATGAGCGGCAACACCTTCTCGCGCGTCGAATACGACGTGCCCGGCCAGTCGCAGCGCTTCGCCCGCACCCGCGCCGGCCGCGATGCGGAAGATCGCGCCGTGCAGGAGATCGCCGAGAACATCAACACTCGGCTCGCCTCGTTCTTCTACGCCGGGATGTGATCCGCGATTCCGCCGAGCACGCGGTGTTGGTTCACATTCGGCTCTGGCGCTGAGTGATGGTTGCGCTTCGCGGCAAAGATGCCACCTCGTTTCTGGCCCGGCCCGATCCCGGCCGGCCGATCGTGTTGCTGTACGGCCCTGATGCGGGGCTCGTGCGCGAACGCGCAGATGCGCTGATCGCCGCCTCACTCGACGACCCCAAAGATCCATTCGCATTGGTTCGCCTCGACGGCGACGAGCTCGCCGCAGAGCCGTCGCGGCTGGTCGACGAAGCCCTCGCCATTCCAATGTTCGGCGGACGCCGCGCGATCCGCGTTCGCGCCGGTTCGCGCAGCTTCGTCGCCGGCGTCGAAGCGCTGATCTCCTCGCCGCCGAAAGAATGCCGGGTCGTCATCGAAGCCGGCGACATCAAGCCGGACAATGCGCTGCGCAAGGCCTGCGAAAAGGCGACGACTGGCGCGGTCGCGATCGGCTGTTATCCGGATGCGGAAGCCGACATCGCCCGGCTGATCGACGACGAACTGCGCGGCTCGAATCTGCAGATCGCCAAGGATGCAAAGGCGGTGCTGACGACCCTGCTCGGTGGCGATCGCCAGGCCTCACGTAATGAACTGCGGAAGCTGGCGCTGTACGCGCACGGCAAGGGCGAGGTCACGCTCGACGACGTGATCACCTGCGTGTCGGACGCATCCGATCTCAAGCTCGACGCGATCGTCGATGCTGCATTTTCCGGTAAGCCGATCGTGGTCGAGACTGAATTCGCCAAGGCGATGGTTGCCGGCACTTATCCGGGTCAGATCATCCTCGCGGCACAGCGCCACGCGGCGTTTCTGCACAAGACCAGCCTCGTGGTCGAAGGCGGCACGCCAGCCGCCGTGGTTCTCGATTCCGGATTTCCGCGGCTGCATTTCTCGCGCAAGGCTGCAGCCGAGACGGCACTTCGCAATCTCTCAACGACCCGCCTCGGGCAGATCATCGAGCAACTCGCCAGCGCCGCGCTCGAAACCCGTCGCCAAGCCACACTCGGCGCTGCGATCGCACAGCGCACGCTGCTGTCGATCGCGGTCAGTGCGCGGCGGCGGAGTTAGTCTCGTTGTTGCGATCCGCGGGGAACTTCGCGTAGCGCAGGTCACGCGCACCTCGCGGCACAACTACCTTCTCGTTCGTCATTCCGGGGCGCGCGGAGCGCGAGCCCGGAATCCATAACCCTGCGCCCTCGGCGGGGAGAGATAGTCGCCTCAAGCGACCAAGAACAACGCGAACTAGAGCAGTTCCGCGTTAGATAGAGTCGGGACATCGCGTCGGAGTACTTACGACAAGCACAACCTCATGGTGAGGAGGCGCGAAGCGCCGTCTCGAACCATGTGCCGCAAGCCAAGGGCCCCTCATCCTTCGAGACGCCCGGCTTTGCCGGGCTCCTCAGGATGAGGACTCCAGGACCCATGGCAAGGGCCAAATCCGCTTCAATCAACGAACAACGCGAACTAACCGCCGGCCTCGAGCCGGCGGATGATGTCATCGAGCTGATCGAGATCGGCGTAGCGGATCTGGACCGCGCCGGTGCCTTCGTGGTCGTCGATGGTCACCTTCATGCCGAGCGCGTCGCTCAGGCGTTTTTCCAGCGCCACGGTGTCGGCGTCCTTCACCGCCTTGGGACCCGAGGCGGCGCGGGCCTTCTGCGGCTTGCGCTCCGGCACGCCTTCTTCATGCGCCAACGCCTCGGTCTGACGGACGTTGAGACCTTCGGCGACGATCCGCTTGGCGATCGCCGACGGATCGGGCAGACCGATCAGCGCACGCGCATGGCCAGCGGTCAGTTCGCCCGAGGCGATCAGCGACTTGACGTCGTCGGGCAGCTTGATCAGCCGCATCATGTTAGCGACATGGCTGCGGCTCTTGCCGACGATCTTGGCGATCTCTTCCTGGCTGCGATTGAACTCGGCCGCCAGTGCCTGATAGCCAAGCGCCTCTTCGAGCGGATTGAGATCTTCGCGCTGAACGTTTTCGACGATGGCAATTTCGAGCGCCAGCGCGTCCGACACGTCGACCGGAACGATCGGCACTTCGTGCAGACCGGCGCGCTGCGCCGCGCGCCAGCGCCGTTCGCCGGCGATGATCTCGTAGCGATCAGCGGAGCCCTTCACCGGGCGGACCACGATCGGCTGGATCACGCCGTGCTGCTTGATCGAGTCGGACAGTTCACCAAGCTCGGCGTCGGTGAAGGTGCGGCGCGGGTTGCGCGGGTTCGCCTTGATGAATTCGATCGGCACCTTGCGCTGCGCCCGCGGCCGTTCGGCCTGCGTGGCCTCGCCGCCGACATCGCCGATCAGACTCGCCAAGCCGCGCCCCAGTCGCGAACGGTGCTCATCGGCCATCGCCAGCTCCCTTGGATTCACGTCGCTACTCCGCACTGATGGAATGAAAGTTGTTAGTTCACTTCGTCACTGAAAAGCGGCATCGCAAGCAAGCCGGCACCCTGCCCGGCTCTGGATCGCGTTGTTTCGCCCGCAATGACGAGGCCTGGTCGGCGCCGCCGGCCACGCACCTCAATGCGTGGTGCGGAGTTCGCGCTCGCGCTGAATCACTTCGGTGGCGAGCTTCAGATAGGCTTCGCTGCCGACGCATTTCAGATCGTAAACCAGCACCGGCTTGCCGTAGCTCGGCGCTTCCGAGATCCGCACGTTACGCGGGATCATGGTGTCGTAGACCTTCTTGCCCATGAACTGGCGCACGTCGGCGACGACCTGGCTCGACAGATTGTTGCGGCTGTCGAACATCGTCAGCACGATGCCGTGGATCGTCAGGTTCGGATTGAGGTTGGCGCGGACCTGCTCGACCGTCTGCAGCAATTGCGACAGACCTTCGAGGGCGAAGAACTCGCACTGCAGCGGCACCAGGATCGCATCCGCGGCCGCCATCGCATTCACAGTCAGCAGGTTCAGGGACGGCGGGCAGTCGATCAGCACGTAGGTGTAGTCGAGCGGCGGATCGATGTCCTTGTTGAGCACGCCGATGGCATCGCGCAGTCGGAATGCGCGGTCGCCGCGATGACCGAGCTCGAGCTCGAGGCCGGACAGATCCATGGTCGAAGCGGCAATGTGCAGCCGCGGCACCGCGGTGGCGACCACCGCGTCGCGGAGCGGCGCTTCGCCGGCCAACACGTCGTAAGTCGAGGTGTTGCGATCGCGGCGATCGATGCCGAGCCCGGTCGAGGCGTTGCCCTGTGGATCGAGATCGACGATCAGCACCCGTTCGCCGATCGCGGCCAGCGCCGTGCCGAGATTGATCGCGGTGGTGGTCTTGCCGACCCCGCCCTTCTGGTTGGCGAGCGCGATGATGCGCGGACGCCCGGGCTCTGAATTCGCCCTATCCCCTTGATAAATCTCGTCAATTACGGTCATGGCAGGTTCTTCGGCTGGTTGGTGGCGGTTATGTGCGTCGTTCGATGTGGTCGATTTCGACGATCCAGCCTTGGCCACCGGTCACGCTGGCATGCAGCTTAGGCTGGAATTTCCAATATTTAGTAGCTTCCGTCAATTCTGCATCTACATCTTGACCTTTCAGAAACAACGCCTTCGTGGTTCCGGAGATCATCAGAGGTTCGGCAAAACCGATGAGTTGGTGTAGCGGAGCAACCGCACGGGCGGTGATGCAATCGAGCGCCTGTGGGAATCTATCCACGTTATCCCCGATGTCCGCGAGCATCACTGTGCCCGGCGCGGCCGCCACGCGGAGCGCCTCGCGCAGGAACGCCGCCTTCTTGGCGATCCTCTCCACCAATGTGACGTGCCCACCGACATCCGCCATCGCGCAAGCGAGCACCACGCCGGGGAACCCGCCTCCAGATCCAAAGTCGAGCCATCGCCGGGCATGGGGCATGAGGCTGACGAGCTGCAGCGAATCCGCGACGTGGCGGGTCCAAAGCTGCGGCAGGGTCGATGGAGCGATCAGATTAGTCTTAGCCTGCCATTGCTGCAGTAAGGCGACATAAGCATCGAGCCGCGCTTCAAGCGCCGATGAGATCGGGACGAGCTTGAGCGCCGCCGCTTTGTCGGCGTCGAGATCGGAGAGAGAAACGAGAGGTTTGGCAGCGCGCTGCATGGAACTTCACTGCGGGGAGACGGCCGCTGCGGGCCTGTTTTAATTATATTCTTGCAAACCGATTCCGGCCATCGAATACGGCACCGCTCTGCAATTGACGGCTCAAGTTTCACGTGAAACACGACGGAACTTAGAGATGGTGTGTTTCACGTGAAACACTGGTCGCTGCGCTTACCCCGTCGATTTCCGCTTTCGTTGTTCACGCCTGAGATAGGCGGCCAGAATTCCGAGGGCCGCCGGCGTGATCCCGTCCAGCCGACCCGCCTGCCCAACGGTGTGTGGCCGATGCCGTTCCAGCCGCGTGCGAGCCTCGTTCGACAGACCCGGGACCGCTGCGTAATCGACATCGGTGAGCCGCAGACTCTCATCCCGACGAAACGCCTCGACGTCCGCAGTCTGCCGCTCCAGATAGACATGATATTTGGCGTCGATCTCGACATGCACCGCGATCGCCGGATCGACCTTGCCGAGCTCCGGCCAGATCGCACGGACCTGAGCCCACTCGATCTCCGGATAGGACAACAGATCGAACGCCGAGCGGCGCTGGCCATCGCGGTTCAGCGCCAGTCCATGCTTGGCGGCTTCGTTCGGGGTGATCGATAGCGACTGGGCGAGCGCTTTCGCCGCAGACAGCGCCGCCATTTTGTCCTGATGGAAGGCCGCCCGCTCCGTGCCGACACAGCCGATCGCTAGCCCTTTGTCGGTGAGGCGCCGGTCCGCATTGTCGGCCCGAAGGGTCAGGCGATATTCGGCCCGTGAGGTGAACATCCGGTACGGCTCGGTGATGCCACGGGTCACCAGATCGTCGATCATCACGCCGAGATATCCGTCGGCGCGATCGAACACCGCCAGATCGCCTCCCCCGGCGGCCAAAGCCGCGTTGATACCCGCGACCAAGCCCTGAGCCGCGGCCTCTTCATATCCGGTCGTACCGTTGATCTGCCCGGCCAGAAACAGCCCGCGCAGTCGCTTGGTCTGCAGCGTCGGTTCCAGTTCTCGCGGATCGACATGGTCGTATTCGATCGCGTAGCCCGGGCGGAACATCTCGGTCCGCTCCAGGCCAGGGATCGTCTTCAGGATCGCACGCTGCACGTCTTCGGGCAGCGAGGTCGAAATCCCGTTGGGATAGACTGTTGGATCGTCGAGACCTTCGGGCTCAAGGAAGATCTGGTGGCCGTCGCGGTCGCCGAATTTGACGATCTTGTCCTCGATCGACGGGCAGTAGCGCGGTCCGGTGGACTGAATCTGCCCGGAATACATCGGCGAGCGATGCACATTGGCGCGGATCACCTCGTGGGTGGCTGTCGTCGTCCGGGTGATACCGCATTCGATCTGCGGCGTGGTGATCGCGGGCGTCAGAACCGAGAACGGCTCCGGCGGATCATCACCGGGCTGCATTTCGACAGCGCGCCAGTCGATCGTCCGGCCGTCCAGCCGTGGCGGAGTGCCGGTTTTGAGCCGGCCGAGGGCAAAACCGAGCGCTTCGAACGATCCAGAGAGCCCCATCGCCGGCGCCTCGTCGATCCGGCCTGCCGGCCAGCTTCGCTCGCCGAGGTGAATGAGGCCCCGGAGGAAGGTCCCGGTGGTGATCACAACCGCTGCGGCCGCAAACTCCCGGCCGTCGCCGAGTCGAATGCCGGTCACGCGGCCATTCTGCCAGAGAAGTGCGTCGGCCTCTCCTTCGATGACCGACAAGTTCGGAATGGCCTGGATCGCGGTCTGCATCGCGGCCGCATATAGTTTGCGATCGGCTTGGGCGCGGGGACCACGAACAGCGGGGCCTTTACGGCGGTTCAGCATCCGAAACTGAATGCCGCCAGCGTCGGCGACCCGGCCCATCAGGCCGTCCAAAGCATCAACTTCGCGGACCAGATGGCCTTTGCCCAGTCCTCCGATCGCCGGGTTACAGGACATTGCGCCCACGGTGGCAAACCGATGGGTGACCAGAGCGGTAGCCGCGCCGATCCGGGCCGCCGCAGCCGCAGCTTCGCAGCCGGCGTGGCCGCCGCCGATGACGATGACGTCGAAAGAGGTGCGCATGGTGGGGTTGTAGCTCAGCTCCGGGGAGCTTTGAAGGCGAGTCCGCCGACCTTGATACCGGCTAAACCTCACCGGACTGTTTCACGTGAAACAGCGGTGCCGAAATCCCAGTATCGTGGTTAACCAATCGTAACCACCGCCGCTGATCGGCGACCCGGTGAGCCTATTTGCCGATGCAGAACCGGCTGAAGATCTCACCGAGGACGTCCTCGACGTCGACCCGCCCCAGCAATCGGCCAAGACTGTGAGCGGAAGCACGGAGTTCTTCGGCGACGATCTCTTCGGCCAGTCCCGACACCAGACTCCGCTCCAGCGATGCCGAAGCTTCGGCAAGCAACAGCCGATGGCGATCCCGCGTGATCAATCCGGCTTCTGCAGACCCAAAATATTGCGCAGCAAATCGCGTCAGCTGGCGCAGCAACTCCGCAAACCCCTCGCCCGTCGCCGCCGAAATCCTGAAAGCCGAATGTGAAGGGCGGGATTCCGCCTTGCCGTCCGCTAGATCGATCTTATTCCGGACCCGCCAGACTTCCGGACCGCTCACATCCGGATCAGAAGCATCCTTGGCCGTGCTCAGCCACAGCACCAGGTCCGCCGCCGCGGCTCGCGCGCGGGCGCGGCGCACTCCCTCCTGCTCGACTGGATCGTCGCTGTCCCGCAATCCCGCGGTATCGATCACCGTCACCGGATAGCCGTCGAGATCGAGTTGGACCTCGATCACATCCCGGGTGGTGCCGGCATGCGGCGACACGATCGCCACCTCGCGGCGCGCCAGGCGATTGATCAAAGTGGACTTGCCGACATTCGGCGGCCCGGCGATCGCTACCACCATCCCGTCGCGAAGCTTCTCTCCCCGGGCCTGCTCGGCCAAGACCTCGGCGATCTCTGCCGACAGCTCCGCGATCTTCGCCCGCGCCGGCCCCATCAGCTCATCGGCAACGTCGCCCTCGTCGGAAAAATCGATCCCCGCTTCGACCAGCGCCAGCGCTTCGATGATCTGGTCGCGCCATCTCCGCGCCCGGTCGCCAAGCACGCCGCCGAGCTGGCGAAGCGCCTGACGACGCTGCGCGTCGGTATCCGCATGGATCAGATCGTCGAGACCTTCGGCTTCGGTCAGGTCGAGCTTGCCGTTTTCGAATCCCCGCCGGGTGAACTCGCCCGGCTCCGCCGGCCGCACACCTTCGAACGCCGAGAGGGTTTTGATCAGCGCCGCCGCCACCGCGCGGCTGCCGTGGATGTGCAATTCGGCGACGTCTTCGCCGGTCGCGGACGCAGGGGCCGGAAACCACAACGCCACACCGTCGTCGATCAACTCGTCGTCACGGGTCCGAAGATCACAGCGCACGGCGCGCCGCGGCGGCGGCAGAGATCCGGTCAGCGCTGTCAGCACGTTGCCCGCTCGCGATCCGGAGACACGCACGATGGCGATTGCCGACGGCAGCGGTCCGGTCGCAAGGGCAAAGATGGTCTGGTCGCTCGGATGCATGGCGCTGTCTTGCCGAGGCACTGTTCCGAACGCAAACAAAAAGGGCGCCCGCTGGGGCGCCCTTGATGGCCGGATATCCAACTCGCTCAGGTGTTCATCGAGTCGAAGAATTCCGAGTTGTTCTTGGTGTTGCGCAGCTTGTCGAGCAGGAACTCGATCGCGTCCATCGTCCCCATCGGGTTGAGGATACGGCGCAGCACGTACATCTTCTTCAACAGCTGCGGATCGGTGATCAGCTCTTCCTTGCGGGTGCCGGACCGCGAGATGTCGATCGCCGGGAAGGTGCGCTTGTCGGCGACCTTGCGGTCGAGGATCAGCTCCGAGTTGCCGGTGCCCTTGAACTCTTCGAAGATCACTTCGTCCATGCGCGAGCCGGTATCGACCAGCGCGGTGGCGATAATGGTGAGCGACCCACCCTCTTCGATGTTACGCGCGGCGCCGAAGAACCGCTTCGGCCGCTGCAGCGCGTTGGCGTCGACACCGCCGGTCAGCACCTTACCCGAAGACGGCACCACCGTGTTGTAGGCGCGGCCGAGGCGGGTGATCGAGTCGAGCAGAATGACAACGTCGCGGCCGTGTTCGACCAGGCGCTTGGCCTTTTCGATCACCATCTCGGCGACCTGGACGTGGCGGACTGCCGGTTCGTCGAAGGTCGAGGAGATCACCTCGCCCTTCACCGAGCGCTGCATGTCGGTGACTTCTTCGGGCCGCTCGTCGATCAGCAGCACGATCAGGTAGCACTCGGGATGATTCGCCGTGATCGAGTGCGCGATGTTCTGCATCAGCACGGTTTTACCGGTGCGTGGCGGCGCGACGATCAGCGCGCGCTGGCCCTTACCGATCGGGGCGACGATGTCGATGACGCGCGCCGACAGATCCTTGCGGGTGGGATCGTCGATCTCGAGTCGGAAGCGTTCATCCGGAAACAGCGGCGTCAGATTGTCGAAATTGACCTTGTGCTTGGACTTCTCAGGATCTTCGAAGTTCAGCGAGTTGACCTTGAGCAGCGCGAAGTAGCGTTCGCCTTCCTTCGGGCTGCGGATGTGGCCTTCGATGGTGTCACCGGTGCGCAGGCCGAAGCGGCGGATTTGCGAAGGCGAAACGTAGATGTCGTCCGGGCCGGGAAGGTAATTGGCATCCGGCGATCGCAGAAAGCCGAAACCGTCGGACAGCACCTCGACGACGCCCTCGCCGATGATGTCGGTCTCTTTGGCCGACAGCTGCTTCAGGCAGGCGAACATCAGCTCCTGCTTGCGCATCGTGCTGGCGTTCTCGACCCCGAGCTCTTCCGAAAACGAAACGAGTTCGGCCGGCGTCTTGGCCTTCAGGTCTTGAAGTTTGATTTCCCGCATGGGGGTGGTCCTGTGGAAACGAGACTGGGGATTCGTCAGCGGAAGAAAAAGCGGGAGGAAATAACCGGAGTCCGCAGGTCTTCAGGTCGACGGTGTCTTGAGCAAGGAAGGTGCGGGAGGTTTCAGACCCGATGCGGCGGCCGGTTCAGAAAGGAACCTGATCGCAACCACATTCGCCTGCTTTAGGTGGGACGAATGCCAGTATAGAAAATCCGTTGCGTCCACGCAAGACGATCGACGCCGTACCGTCATCCAGTGCCGTCAGAACGGCTTGACGATCACGAACAGCACCGCCGCGATCATCAGAAGCGTCGGTAACTCATTGATAACGCGATAGAATTTATGAGACCGAGTATTCCGGTCAGCGGCGAAGTCGCGCACGTAGCGGCCGAGCAGCAGATGAATCACGGTCATCAGCACCACCGCGGCGAGCTTGGCGTGAAACCAGCCCGAGGTGAAATATCCCTGCTCCCAGGCGATCGCCAAACCTGCGACCCACGCGACCATCATGGCCGGATTCATGATCGCCCGGTACAGCCGGCGTTCCATGATCTTGAAAGTCTCGGACTGCGTCGATCCGACTTCAGCCGTGCAGTGGTAGACGAACAATCGCGGCATATACAGCATGCCGGCCATCCAGGAGATCACCGCCACCACGTGCAGGGTCTTCACCCACGGATAGACATCCACCCAGTCGATCATTCGATCTTCCATTCCGCTGTGCCGCGAGGCTGCCAGACGATCCGGAACGCAGGACCCGCATCGCGCGTTGATCGAATGCTCGAATGCGGAGATTTCCGCAAGCGCCCGCGTTCTTATCAATATTTATAGATTCTTAAGGTTTGAGTCTAAGTGGCCGTGGATTTGACTCACCCAACGGCATTCCAGAGTTCTTCCGCATCGACCCACATCTTCACAGCCATCCCCAACTGCTCGTCTGTTCGTCGGGCTCTTGCAGGATCAGAGGGTTGCGCCGGATCGTGGCCGCATTACCGAGAGACAAATCCACATTCACCCGCTAACCTCACTGCCATCCCGAAATGCTTCTCTCACCCGACACCTGTGAAGAAAAAGCCGGGTTATCCCGACCACGACGGCCGGGGGTCAGCTTTGGTGCGATTCTCGCCCCGTTGTTCACAGGTTACACAGGGCTACGATGCTGACCGACGGCAGCTACTTTCACCTTCATCTGGTCTCGGACTCGACCGGCGAAACTCTGATCACGGTGTCGCGTGCGGTGACGGCGCAATACGCCAACGTCACCCCGGTCGAGCATGTCTATCCGCTGGTGCGCAGCCAGAAGCAGCTTGATCGCGTGCTGCAGGAGATCGAGGAAGCGCCCGGCATCGTCCTGTTCACGCTGCTGGAGACCGAGCTGGTCACCCGGCTCGAGGCGAAGTGCCAGGAGATCAACAGCCCGAGCCTGTCGATCATCGGTCCGGTGATGCAATTGTTCGAAGCGTATCTCGGCGCGTCGACGATGGGCCGCGTCGGTGCGCAGCACACGCTCAATGCCGAATATTTTCAGCGCATCGATGCGTTGAACTATTCGATGATGCACGACGACGGCCAGCACGTCGAAGGGCTTGAAGAAGCCGACGTGGTGCTGGTCGGTGTGTCGCGCACATCGAAGACGCCGACCTCGATCTACTTGGCCAATCGCGGCATCCGCACCGCGAATGTGCCGCTGGTCGCCGGCATTCCGATTCCGCATCAGCTCGAGACGCTGAAGAAGCCGCTGGTGGTCAGCCTGCATGCGTCGCCGGAGCGTTTGATCCAGGTGCGGCAGAACCGGCTTCTCAGTCTCGGCGCCGGCACGGGCAATGACTCTTATATTGATCGCCAGGCCGTGACCGACGAAGTGCTGCTGGCGCGCAAGCTCAGCGCCAAATATGGCTGGTCTCTGCTCGACGTTACCCGCCGCTCGATCGAAGAGACTGCCGCGGCGATCATGAAACTGCTTGCCGATCGGCAGCGCCAGAAGGTGCCGGAATGACGCTGTGGCTTGGGCCGCAGCCGCTGGTGCTGGCTTCGCAGAGCCGCGCCCGCCAGACGGTGCTTAGCAACGCCGGAATTCCGTTCGATGCGATTCCGGCCGACATCGATGAGCGCGGCATCGCGGACGCATCTGGCCTCAGTGCGCCGGGTGAGATCGCCGGGCTGCTGGCGCAGCAGAAGGCGGCGTTCGTCAGCAACCATCATCCCGGCCGCCTAGTGCTGGGCGCTGATCAGACGCTGGCGCTCGGCGCGCGTGGTTTCAACAAGCCCGCTGATCGCACCGCCGCTGCCAAGCAGCTCCGCGAACTCGCCGGCCGCCGTCATGAATTGCACTCGGCGATTGCTATCGTCCGCAACGGCATCACGTTGTTTGCCGATGTGTCGATCGCGCGGATGACGATGCGGCCGCTCACCGAGGCGGAGATCGACGCCTATCTCGACGTGGTCGGCGACAAGGCCACCACCAGCGTCGGCGCCTATCAGATCGAAGGCCTCGGCGTGCACCTGTTCGACGGCATCCACGGCGATCATTTCACCATCCTGGGTCTGCCGCTGTTGCCGCTGCTCGGTTTTCTGCGTAGCCAGAACCTGCTGGCGGTCTGACGCGCGGGCGACGAACCAAACAACAAGCGAGACGCAGAACTGATCGGGATCGGATCTGAAACGTCTCGCGGGGAAGAAAAAGACGGAGGCGACGGAATGCTGGTGCTCGGACTGACCGGTTCGATTGGGATGGGCAAATCGACCACCGCCAAGCTGTTCGCGGAAGCCGGCGTGCCGGTCTACGACGCCGACGCCACCGTGCATAAGATCTACGAGAACGAAGCCGTGCCGGCGATCGAAGCGGCATTTCCCGGCACCACGGTCGGCGGCAAGGTCGATCGCGCGCTGTTGTCGGCAAAGGTGGTGCATGATCCGGCCGCGATGAAGCGGCTCGAAGCAATCGTGCACCCGATGCTGCGCGCTCATCACCAGCAGTTTCTCGACGATGCCGAATCATCCGGCGCGCCGGTCGCGGTGGTCGATGTCCCGCTGCTGTTCGAGACCGGCGGCGAAAAGCGTGTCGATGCGGTGGTGGTGGTGACGACCTCGCCGGAGGTGCAGCGCGAACGGATTCTCGCGCGCGACAACATGACCCCTGAAAAACTCGATGCGATTCTAGCCCGGCAGATGCCCGATGCCGAGAAGCGCAAGCGCGCGGATTTCGTGGTGGATACCTCCAACGGACTCGACCCGGTGCGGCTTCAGATCCGCGAAATCCTCGAGGCCGCTGCTAAAATGCCGCGCCGGCGCGACTGATTCGCGCGGCGACCAACACGGTCTGATCAAAAGCGATGCGTGAGATCGTCCTCGATACCGAAACCACCGGCCTCGATCCGCTGCGCGGCGATCGACTGGTCGAAATCGGCTGCGTCGAGATTTTCAACCGGATGCCGACCGGTCGCACCTATCATCGCTATCTCAATCCCGAACGCGATATGCCGGCCGAGGCCTTTGCGGTGCATGGGCTGTCGAGCGAGTTTCTCGCCGACAAGCCGCTGTTCGCGCATGTGGCGGACGAGTTTCTCGAATTCATCGGCGATGCGCCGCTGGTGATTCACAACGCCTCGTTCGACATCGGCTTCATCAATGCGGAGCTGTCGCGGCTGTCGCGTGCGCCGGTGCCGCGCGATCGCCTGGTCGACACCCTGCTGCTCGCCCGCCGTAAGCATCCGGGCGTGTCGAATCGGCTCGACGATCTGTGCTCGCGTTACGCGATCGACAATTCGCGCCGGACCAAGCACGGCGCGTTGCTCGACGCCGAGCTGTTGGCCGAAGTCTATATCGACCTGATCGGTGCCCGGCAGTCGCAGCTCATCCTGGCCGACGTGCCGGCCGAGGTGGTCGGAGCTGCCAGCGAGAACCGTCGCCGCCAGCGACCAGCGCCGCTGCCGAACCGGCTGACCGACGCCGACCTCGAAGCCCACCGCGCCTTCATCGCCACCATGGGCGACAAGGCGATCTGGCCGGACTATCTGGCCGCTGGCGCCTGAGCGTTTGTTTCCCCGAAACGACAATGCCCGGCACGCCGGCCGGGCATTGCAGAAGTCATGAACGTGAGCGGCGAGCGGATCAGCTCGGCTGGCCCTGCTGCTGGGCGCGCTCGAGGTTCTGGCGATACAGGCCGATGAAATCGACCGGATCGAGCATCAGCGGCGGGAACCCGCCGTCGCGCACGGCGCTGGCGATGATCTCGCGCGCAAACGGGAACAGCAGCCGCGGGCATTCGATCATGATCAGCGGATGCAGGTTCTCCTGCGGCACGTTCAGCACCCGGAACACGCCCGCATAGGCCAGCTCGAAGCTGAACAGCACGCTGCTGCCGGATTCGGCCTTGCCTTCGATCGACAGCGTCACTTCATATTCGTTCTCGCCGACGTTGTTGGCGCCGACGTTGATCTGGATGTTGATCGCCGGCTGCTGCTGCTGCGGGGCGAGCGACGCCGGGGCGTTCGGGTTCTCGAACGACAGATCCTTGGTGTACTGCGCCAGCACATTGAGTTGCGGAGGAGCACCCTCGGGAGGCGTGCCGTTACCGTTGGTCATCGATGGTTCTCCTGGAAGCGGATTTGGATGGCGGCCGCCGACTTGCAGAGGGCGTCGCAACAATGGGCAGGTGCTTTGGCGAGTGGCTATCATACGCCCCCGGCGTTCCACAAGGTAGACAGAGGCTGCGGCCGCAGCCTGGCAGGCGGGTGCCGGATACCGCGCCCACAGCCTAAAGGTCCCGGGACGGCCCGCCGAAACCTCTCCTTAACCGCCCACCGGCCAGGTTTTCGGGCCTCTCACCGGTTTCCGGCGGGGCGCGAAGCGCGTAAGCTCGCCGGGCCACAGCTCCAAAGATCGCTGTGTGGGGGTTGCCAACCCCACCGGCTGTGCCAAAACGCGCCATTGGCGCGCCGCGGTTGATGCCTACATGGTGCAAACCGGCTCTCTGCCGCGTTGGCGTCGCGAGGCCGGAGACCAAAGCGCGCCGGCAGGCCCCGGCCCGATCAGAAAGTGAATGCGACGTGGATATTTACACCATCATCTTCCTGGCGCTCGCGGTGTTCATCTTCCTGCGTCTGCGCAACGTGCTCGGCCAGCGCACCGGCAGCGAACGGCCGCCGTTCGATCGCGCTGCCGCGCGGGACATGATTCCCGGCAAGCAGGACACCAACGTGATCTCGATGCCCGGCACCGTGATCGACCAGGCGCCGATGGCGCCGAACGCGGACGTGGTGCCGCCCTCCGATCGCTGGAAGGGCATCGCCGAGCCGGACTCCCAACTTGAGCACGGCCTCAACGCCATCGCCCAGAACGATTCCTCGTTCGACGCGCAACACTTCATCGCCGGCGCCAAGAGCGCCTATGAGATGATCGTGATGGCGTTCGCCAATGGCGACCGCCGCTCGCTGCGGGATCTGCTGTCGAGCGAGGTCTATGAGAGCTTCGATGCCGCGATCAAGGATCGCGAGAAGAACGACCTGAAGGTCGAGACCCGCTTCGTGTCGATCGAGAAGGCCGAGCTGATCAGTGCCGAACTGCGCGATCGCACCGCGATGCTGACGCTGAAGTTCGTGTCGCAGATGATCTCGGCGACCCGCGACAAGACAGGCGCGGTGGTCGACGGCTCGCCCGACAAGGTCGCCGACATCACCGACGTCTGGACCTTCGCCCGCGACACGAGCTCGCGCGATCCGAACTGGAAGCTGGTTGGGACCGGCAGCGGCAGCTGACGCACGCGGCGCGCGCCGCGCCGCCCTGGCCGGCTGCGTTCTCGCAGCCGCGCTATTGTCTGCGCCGAGTGAGGCGGACGCGCGCAGCCGGCATCACCATTCTGGCGCCCGATCCGTCTCGAAATTCGCCGAGCATCACGCAAAGTATCGGCATCCGCTGTGGCCGCTGGAAATCCCGGGCGGCCAATATCTGCCGGTCGCCTGGTCGGACGTCCCTGGTTGGGACGCCGACGATCAACTCGCCGCCCTGAAAACCTTCCGCGTCAGTTGCCGCCCGATCCTGGCGGGGGGCCGAGCGCCCTCGATCGACAAGCCGCTCGGCGGCTCGTTGTGGGAGCCGTGTCATGCGGCGCGCTCGGCGCACGTCACCACCGCGGCCGAAGCTCGCGGGTTCTTCGAACAGCATTTTGTGCCGCTGCAGATCTCCCGTCTCGGCGAGCCGCTCGGCTTCGTCACCGGCTATTACGAGCCGGTGATCGAAGGCTCGGCGGTCAAGACCGACGACTATACCGTGCCGGTGTATCGCCGCCCCTCGAACCTGTTCGTCCGCGGCTACAAGCAGGATGCGGCCCTGCCGAATGGCGGGCCCGTGTTTCGCAAGATCGGCCGGCGCAAGCTGGTGCCGTATTACGACCGCGGAGAAATCGAAGACGGCGCGATCGACGGCCGGGGTCTGGAGATCTGCTGGCTGAAGAGTCAGACCGATCTGTTGTTCGCGCAGATCCAGGGATCGGCGCGGATCAAACTGCCCGACGGACGGGTGATTCGAATCAATTACGACGCCCACAATGGTTTTCCCTACACGCCGGTCGGTCGCATCCTGATCGAGCGCGGCATCATCCCGCGCGAAGAGATGTCGATGCACCGCATCCGCGATTGGATGGACGCCAATCCCGAGGGCGCCAAGGAGCTGCGGCGTGCGAACCGCTCGTATGTGTTCTTCCGCAAGGTCGAGCTGAAGGATGACGATGAAGCGATCGGCGCCCAAGGCGTGCCGCTGACCCCAGGCCGCTCGATCGCCGTCGACAAGGGACTGCATGTTTACGGCACGCCGTTCTTCATTACGGGCGAGCTGCCGATCGATTCCCCGACCGCGAAGACAGCGTTTCGGCGGCTGATGATCGGCCAGGACACCGGCTCGGCGATCGTCGGCCCGGCGCGCGCCGACCTGTATTTCGGCGCCGGGGCCGAGGCAGGTGCGGTGGCAGGCCGGATCCGGCACCCGATCGCGTTCGCCATGCTGGTGCCGAAGAGCCTCGATCCGGTTGCGCGCGCCCGCAGTCTGCCGGTGCCCGAGCCGCGTCCGCCTGCCAAAATCAACAAGCCCGCAGCGACGCCGTCGAAGTCCGGTGGTAAAGACGGAGCCACGACTGTCCCGACACCGGATAGCCGGCCAGCTGCGGCGCCGTCACGGCCGCCGGCTCAACGTCATCGCTCCCACCACTCGCGGCACCATCGCCACCTGCCCTGATCTCGATGAAACGCATCATCCCGCCGCTCGACCCGCCGATGTCGCGCCGCAAGCGCAGCCTGACAGAGGACGAGCGGGCGCTGTGGGACGGCGTGGCCCGTCAGATCAAGCCGCTGCGCGGCCGACCGCGGCCGATCAAGGTCGAGATTGCCGATCCGCAGGTCCCTGCACCGGCGATCAAGCCGGCGCCGGCGGCGCCGCCGCAACCGCTCAAGCGGGCCGCGAAACCATCACTCCCGACCGCCCCGCCGCCGCTCGCCACGCTGGGGCGCCGCGAACGGGCGCATCTGTCGCGTGGCCGCAAGGACATCGACGCGCGGATCGATCTGCACGGCATGACCCAGGCGCGCGCGCATCACGCGCTGCTGTATTTCCTGCAGCGCGCCAGTCATGACGGGCTCGGCTTCGTGCTGGTGATCACCGGTAAGGGCAAGAGCGGCGATACCGAACGCGGCATCCTCCGTCGCCAGGTGCCGCAGTGGCTCGCCCTCCCCGAATTCCGCGCCTATGTGGTCGGCTTCGACGAAGCCCACATCGGCCACGGCGGCGAAGGCGCGTTGTACGTGCGGGTGAGACGAGCGCGGTAGTCGAACTTCGTCGCCACCATGCCGTCATCGCCCGCGAAGGCGGGCGATCCAGTATTCCGAGCCTCTATTAGTTAGCAGCTACGCCCTGCAATATTGGGTCGCCCGGACAAGCCGGGCGATGACGTGGTCGGGTGGGGCGAGGACAGTTATTACTTGCAGCGCATCATACATAAAAATTCGTCATTGCCGGGCTTGACCCGGCAATCCATCATCTTTCGAAAGAGATGGATGCGCGGGTCAAGCCCGCGCATGACGTTTGTTGGCGTAGCTGCGGTCGGTGAACAAACGAAGTGCCTTATGGCCAACTACAAAATAAACCGGCTCAGATCCGTGTTCTTCGCCAGATCGCCGACGTTTTTCTGGACGTAGTCGGCGTCGATGCGGATGGTTTCGCCGCCGCGGTCGGGGGCGACGAAGGAGATCTCGTCGAGCACGCGTTCCATCACGGTCTGCAGCCGGCGCGCGCCGATGTTTTCGACGGTGGAGTTCACCGCGACCGCGACATCGGCCAGCGCGTCGATGGCGTCGTCGGAGAAGTCCAGCGTCACGCCCTCGGTCTTCATCAGCGCCACATACTGCTTAATCAGCGACGCCTCCGGCTCGGTCAGGATCCGGCGCATGTCGTCGCGGCTCAGCGCGTTGAGCTCGACGCGGATCGGCAGTCGGCCCTGCAGTTCGGGCAGCAGGTCGGAGGGCTTGGCGATGTGGAACGCGCCAGAGGCAATGAACAGGATGTGCTCGGTCTTCACCGCGCCGTGCTTGGTCGACACCGTGGTGCCTTCGATCAGCGGCAACAGATCGCGCTGCACGCCTTCGCGCGAGACTTCACCGCCGCTGCGACCGTCGCGCACGCAGATCTTGTCGATCTCGTCCAGGAACACGATGCCGTTGTTCTCGACCGCGGCGATGGCTTCCTGCACCAGCTGATCGGTGTCGAGCAGCTTGTCGGCTTCTTCGTTGACCAGGATCTCGTGTGAGTCGGCCACCGTCAGCCGCCGCTTCTTGGTGCGGCCGCCCATCTTGCCGAAGATGTCGCCGAGCGAGACCGCGCCGATCTGCGCGCCCGGCATGCCGGGGATTTCGAACATCGGCGAGCCTGACCCGGCCTGGGTCTCGATCTCGATTTCCTTGTCGTTGAGCTCGCCGCCCCGCAGCTTCTTGCGGAACGAGTCCCGCGTCGCCGGACCCGAGCCGGGCCCGACCAGCGCATCGAGCACGCGTTCTTCGGCGGCGACCTGGGCGCGGGCCTGTACGTCCTTGCGCTTCTTCTCGCGCACCTGCGCGATCGCGACCTCGACCAGATCGCGGATGATCTGTTCGACGTCGCGGCCGACATAGCCGACCTCGGTGAACTTGGTCGCCTCGACCTTGAGGAACGGTGCGCCGGCGAGCTTCGCGAGCCGCCGCGCGATCTCGGTTTTGCCGACGCCGGTCGGGCCGATCATCAGGATGTTTTTCGGCAGCACTTCTTCGCGCAAGGACCCTTCGAGTTGCAGCCGACGCCAGCGGTTGCGTAGCGCGATGGCGACCGCGCGCTTGGCGTCGGCCTGGCCGACGATGAAGCGGTCGAGTTCGGAGACGATTTCACGGGGGGAAAAGTCGGTCATGGGGCCTACGTAAGGTCGGTCGAACGAGGGAACAAGCGGGGTCAGATGATCGGCGGTCCTGCCTGCCATTGCCGGATGGCATCGAACGGATGAATCAGCATGATCACGTTGAGGGTCAGATTGTCGCGGATGTGCAAACCGACCAGCACTTCGAACAGCACCGCGATCGCGACGGTGGCGGCGATCGGCAGCCAGCGTGCGAGCAGGAATCCAAAGATCATCGCAAGCGTATCGGCGACCGAATTGACGATGCTGTCGCCGTAGTAATCAAGCGAGATCGTGCCGGCGCGGTAGCGCTCGATGATGAAGCTCGAATTCTCCGCCAGCTCCCAGCCGCCTTCGATCAGTGTCGCCACGATCAGCCGCGCGGTCCACGACCAGCGCCGCAGCAGCAGCCACGTGCCGGCATAGAACAGGAAGCCGTGGATGATGTGCGAGAACGTGTACCAGTCGGTGAGATGCTGCGAGTTCTCCGAACTCTGCACCAAGCCGTGCCACAGCTTGACGGTGCCGCAGGTGCAGATCGGCACCCGTCCCATCGCAAACAGCGCAGTCGCCTGGACGGCAAGCAGAGCCAGGACGACGGCCAGTGCCCAGCGGACCGGCAGGCCGGTCGCTGACGACATCGGCCGTTCGGCCCCGGCCGCGCTCATGCGGTCAGCGTCTCGAGCGTGAGATTGCCGTTGGTGTAGACGCAGATGTCGGCGGCGATGCCGAGCGACTTTCGCACGATGGTCTCGGCGTCCTGATCGGTGTCGATCAGCGCGCGGGCGGCGGCCAGCGCATAATTGCCGCCGGAGCCGATCGCCATCACGCCGGCTTCGGGCTCGAGCACGTCGCCGGTGCCGGTCAGCACCAGCGACACATCCTTGTCGGCCACGATCATCATTGCTTCCAGCCGGCGCAGATAGCGGTCGGTGCGCCAATCCTTGGCGAGTTCGACCGCCGCGCGGGTGAGCTGGCCGGGGTACTGCTCGAGCTTGGCTTCGAGCCGCTCGAACAGCGTGAAAGCGTCGGCGGTGGCTCCGGCGAAGCCGCCGATCACGTCGCCCTTGCCGAGCTTGCGAACTTTCTTGGCGTTGGCCTTGATCACGGTCTGTCCGATCGAGACTTGGCCGTCGCCGCCGATCACGACCTTGCCGCCCTTACGCACGGTCAGAATGGTGGTGCCGTGCCAGACCGGGGGGCCGGCGTCTGCCGAAGAGCTATGAGGTGCCATGGAGTTCCTTTCGCGAGCGCTGATCTAGGCACGGCCGGGCGGCGATGCAATTGCTCTCCGGGAGGCCGCCGGAGCGGCCAATCCGCTCACCATAGGACGAAGATCGGCCCCGCTCCGCAGCTGGCGCAGTAGCGAAGGTGTCACCGGCCTGTTAAAAGACCGGCGTTTTTACCGGAGAGCCCGCTTCATGCGCACGGCGACGATCAAGCGCAAGACCAAGGAGACCGACATCGAGGTCACGGTCGACCTCGACGGCACCGGTGTGGCCAACGCCGCCACCGGGATCGGCTTCTTCGACCATATGCTCGATCTGCTCGCCAAGCATTCGCGGATCGACATCACCGTCAAGGCGGTGGGCGACCTCCATGTCGACTTCCACCACACCACCGAGGACGTCGGCATCGCGCTCGGCCAGGCGGTCAAGCAGGCGCTCGGCAATATGGCGGGCATCAGCCGCTATGCCAGCATCTTCATGCCGATGGACGAGACCCTGACCCGGGTCGTGGTCGACGTCTCGGGCCGCCCGTTCCTGGTGTTCAAGGCGGACTTCCCGCGCGACAAGATCGGCGAATTCGACACCGAGCTGGTGCGGGAGTGGTTTCAGGCCTTCGCCATGAACGCGGGCGTGACTCTGCACGTCGAGACCCTATATGGCGAGAACAGCCATCACATCGCCGAATCCTGCTTCAAGGGATTGGCCCGGGCGCTGCGCGCGGCGGTCGCGATCGATCCCAAGACGGCCGGTGAAGTGCCCTCGACCAAGGGGCAGCTCGGCGGCTAATCGCCGTCGGGCGGCGGAGACAAGTCCATGCCGGTGTTCACTGTTCATGCCCCGCGGGCGGACGACGACGAGCTGCAGCAGGCTGCGCCCGATCAATTCCGCTTTGTCCGTGATGGCTTTTACGTCTGGGCTTTCGTGTTCGGCCCGTTCTGGCTGCTGTACCGCCGGCTCTGGCTGGCGACGCTCGGCTATGTGGTGGTGATCGCCGTCTCCGCGGTCGCGCTCACGGCGCTGCATGCCGGAAGCGGCACCCGGTTCGTGGTCGCACTGCTGCTTGCCAGCCTGCTCGGGCTCGAGGCTGGCAGCCTGTGGCGCTGGACCCTGGCCCGCCGCGGCTGGCAGTCCGTTGGCGTCGCGGTCGGCGAGGACCGCGAGATCGCCGAACGGCGGTTCTTCGATCGCTGGGTCGCAGGCCAGCCGCAACCGGTCAGCTTCACCCTTCCGGTCGACCGCGGCTCGCCGCCGCCGGCGCGCAGCATTCCGCTGCCCGCGTCGTCGATCCATGGCGACATCTTCGGCTCGTTCCCGAATCCCGGAGGCTCGCGATGAGCGTCGCGATCATCGACTACGGCTCCGGCAACCTGCACTCGGCGGCGAAAGCGTTCGAGCGCGCGGCGCGGAGCATGGAAAACCCCGAACCGATCCTGGTGACCCGCGATCCGGACCAGGTGTTCCGGGCCGACCGAGTCGTCCTGCCGGGCGTTGGCGCCTTCGCCGATTGCCGCAAGGGACTGGATTCGATCGACGGTATGGTCCAGGCGCTGAACGAGACGGTGCGGGTCAAGGCCCGGCCGTTCTTCGGCATTTGCGTCGGCATGCAGCTGATGGCGACGCGCGGCAAGGAGCACGTCACCACCGACGGGCTCAACTGGATCGCCGGCGACGTCGTCAAGATCGCGCCCAATCGCGAGGATCTGAAGATCCCGCATATGGGCTGGAATACGCTCGATCAGATCCGCGAGCACCCTGTGCTGGACCGGCTGCCGCTTGGTTCGAAGGGCCTGCACGCCTACTTCGTGCACTCCTTCCACCTCGCCGCCGAGCATGAAGGCGATGTGCTGGCGCGCGCCGATTACGGCGGGCCGGTCACGGCCGTGGTCGGCAAGGACACCGCGATCGGTACTCAGTTTCACCCCGAGAAGAGTCAGCGCTTCGGCCTGGCGCTGATCTCGAACTTTTTGAAGTGGAAGCCGTGATTCTCTTCCCCGCGATTGATCTCAAGAACGGCCAGTGCGTGCGGCTCGAACAGGGCGACATGGCGCGCGCCACGGTGTTCAATCTCGATCCCGCCGCGCAGGCGCAGAGCTTTGCGGCTCAAGGCTTTCAGTACCTGCACGTGGTCGATCTCGACGGCGCCTTCGCCGGCAAGCCGATGAACGCCCAGGCGGTCGAAGCGATGCTGAAGGTGGTCAAGATGCCGGTGCAGCTCGGCGGCGGCATCCGCGACCTCAAGACCATCGAAGCCTGGCTGTCCAAGGGCATCGCCCGCGTCATCATCGGCACCGCCGCGGTGCGCGATCCGGCGCTGGTGAAGGACGCCGCCAAGGCCTTTCCGGGCCGCGTCGCCGTCGGTCTCGACGCCCGCGACGGCAAGGTCGCGGTCGAGGGCTGGGCGGAGAGCTCACAGGTCACCGCGCTGGATATCGCGCAACGCTTCGAAGACGCCGGCGTGGCCGCCATCATCTTCACCGACATCGCCCGCGACGGCCTGCTCAAGGGCATCAACTGGGACGCCACCATTGCGCTCGCCGAGGCGATTTCGATTCCGGTGATTGCCTCCGGCGGCCTCGCCTCGATCGAAGACGTCAAGACGCTGCTCAGCCCGCGCGCCAAAAAGCTTGAAGGCGCGATCGCCGGGCGGGCGCTGTACGACGGCCGGCTCGATCCCACTGAGGCGCTGGCGCTGATCGGCGCCGCCAAGGCGGCCTAAGGAGCCGGCGATGTTCAAGGTCCGCGTCATTCCCTGCCTCGACGTCAAGGACGGCCGAGTCGTCAAAGGCGTCAATTTCGTCGACCTGCGCGATGCCGGAGATCCGGTCGAGGCGGCGATCGCCTATGACGCTGCCGGCGCGGACGAACTCTGCTTTCTCGACATCACCGCCACCCATGAGAACCGCGGCATCATGCTGGACGTGGTGCGGCGGACGGCGGAAGCCTGCTTCATGCCGGTGACGGTCGGCGGCGGCGTCCGCACCGTCGACGACATCAAGACGCTGCTGCGCAGTGGCGCCGACAAGGTCTCGATCAACTCCGCCGCGGTGGCGCGGCGCGAATTCGTCAAGGAAGCCGCCGAGAAGTTCGGCGATCAGTGCATCGTGGTGGCGATCGACGCCAAGCGGGTGCCGGGCCGCGACCGCTGGGAGATCTTCACCCATGGCGGCCGCAAGGGCACCGGCATCGACGCGATCGAATTCGCCCAGGAAGTGGTGTCGCTCGGCGCCGGCGAGATCCTGCTGACCTCGATGGACCGCGACGGCACGAAGTCGGGCTTCGACATTCCGCTGACCCGGGCGATCGCCGACAGCGTCGGTGTCCCGGTGATCGCCTCGGGCGGCGTCGGCAATCTCGACCACCTGGTCGACGGCATCCGCGAAGGCCACGCCACCGCGGTGCTGGCGGCCTCGATCTTCCATTTCGGTGAGTACACTATTCGTCAGGCCAAGGATCATATGGTCCAGGCCGGGCTGCCGATGCGGCTCGATCCCTAGCGTAACGCGGCGAGGGGCGGTACTCTCGCACCAAGAACCGGCAGAGTTAGCGTATGGCCCGTTTCACCCTTCATGATCTCGCCGCGACGGTCGATGCCCGCGCGGCGTCCGGCGGCGAGAGCTCCTATACCAAGAAGCTGCTCGACAAGGGCCCCGAGCACTGCGCCAAGAAATTCGGCGAAGAGGCGGTCGAGATGGTGATCGCCGCGGTCGAGAACGATCGTGGCCATCTGATCTCCGAGACTGCCGACGTGCTGTTTCACATGCTGGTGCTGCTGAAGTCGCGCGGCGTGAAGCTCGAGGAAGTCGAGGCCGCGCTGGCGCAGCGCACCTCGATGTCGGGCTTGGAGGAAAAGGCGTCGCGCAAGCGCGACTGACGGCATCGGCCGCACCGGGCGGCCGCAATAACAATAAATCCCGCCACTCAAAACCAAGGCGAAGGGCCCGCGAGATGGACGCAAGGTCGGATCTGCACCACTACAACCCGTACCGGGTGTTCTCGCGGGCGGAATGGGCGAGCATGCGTGAAGACACGCCGATGACGCTCGATGCCGCCGAGGTCGCGGCGCTCCGCTCGATGCACGACCGGCTCGATCTCAGCGAGGTCGAAGAAATCTATCTGCCGATGTCGCGGCTGTTGTCGATCCATGTCGCGGCGATGCAGCAGCTGTACTACGCGCAGCGCCGCTTCCTCGGCGTGGTCGAGCGCAAGATGCCGTTCATCATCGGCGTCGCCGGCTCGGTGGCGGTCGGCAAGTCGACCACCGCGCGCGTGCTGCAGGCGCTGCTGGCGCGCTGGTCGCCGCGCCCGACCGTCGATCTCGTCACCACCGACGGCTTCCTGCATCCCAACGCCGTGCTGGAGCGCGCCGGGCTGATGCAGAAGAAGGGCTTTCCGGAAAGCTACGACCTGCCGGCGCTGCTCGGCTTTCTGTCCGACATCAAGTCCGGCCGCCGCAAGGTCAAAGCGCCGATCTACTCGCACCTCACCTACGACATCGTGCCGAATAAGTTCACGGTGATCGACCGCCCCGACATCCTGATCGTCGAAGGTGTCAACGTGCTGCAAACCGGCCGGCTGCCGCGCGACGGCAAGGCGGTGCCGGTGGTGTCCGACTTCTTCGATTTCTCGGTGTATCTCGACGCCGACGAGCCGGTGCTGCGCGACTGGTACGTCCGGCGCTTCCTGGCGCTGCGCGACACCGCGTTCCACGATCCGCGGTCGTACTTCCATCGCTACGCGGTGTTGTCCGACGAAGAGGCGACCGCGACTGCGATCGCGATCTGGGAACGCACCAACTTGGCCAACCTCGAAGACAACATCCTGCCGACCCGCCCGCGCGCGACGCTGATCCTGAAGAAGGGCGCCGATCATGTGGTGGACTCGGTGGCGCTGCGAAGGTTGTAGTCCTCGCCGGTTACTCAGCGTCATCCGCGGGCTTGACCCGCGGATCCATCGCGCGCAAGCGCGCGTGACGATGTGCTTTCTCGAAGACGATGGATTGCCGGGTCAAGCCCGGCAATGACGGACGTGTCGGGTGGATGCACCCTGCTACGCAGCGTGCCGTGAAGCATCGGCGCCAAAATGCTCAATGTAGCGGGCGCTGATCGCCGAGACCGGCAGGATGATCAGCACGTCGGTGGTGCCGAACTGATAGTCGATCACCGCACCCTCGCCGATCGTGGCGCCGAGCCGCAGATAGCCTTTGATCAGCGGCGGCAGCTCGCGCAGCGCGGCCTTCTGGTCGATCGCGTCTTTGGGCAGCCGGTTCATCTCGACATAGCGCGACGGATGCGCGCGGGCGCGCCAAGCTTCCGGCGCCGGCGCGTAGTGATGCAGGAACGACAGCGGCAGTGCCAGGCGATCCGGATCGGTGCCGTCGAAGCTGGCGCAGCCGAGCATCACGTCGACGCCGTGCTGGCGGACGTAGGTCCAGATGCCGTGCCACAGCAGCTCGACGGTGCGCTTGTTACGATACGGCGGCAGCACGCAGGAGCGGCCGAGTTCGAGAAAGCGCAGTTCCGGGTGCCGGGTGATCAGTCCGCCGATATCGAATTCGCTCTCGGTGTAGAAACCGCCATTGCGATTGGCGACGTCCTGACGAAGCAGCCGATAGGTGCCGACCACCGGCTGCTTGCCACTCAGCGACGGCTTGGCGGCGTGATCGACCACCAAGAGGTGATCACAGATCGGATCGAACGCGTCCTTGTCACGCCGGGCCAGCATCGTCGGCGCGTCGGCGATCGCGGTGCCGTCCTTGTAGAACACCCGGTAGCGCAGCTTCTGGGCGCGCTTGACGTCCTGCTTGGTCTGCGCGAGCCGAACTTCGAGCGGCCCGAGGCGGCCGAGCGTCGCCGGCGACGGGCCGATCGGCTTGCCGGTCTCGGCCAGCTTGAGCGCGGGCTTGAACCAAGTAATTGCGGTTTGCGCGGCGGCGCCGGCAGTCTCCGGGCGCAGCAGTTTAATGAATTTCTTCGAACGGGCGAGATGGTCGGTGTGCATGGCGTCCTCGCGACCGCACCCGTCCCGTAACGGAATCGCCGCGGCCTGATCGCACCAACAATCATGACCGTTCAACAGCGATGTGACGCGATGATTGCCGAACGATGACATCGCCACTGACTTTGTTGTTAGCAGCGGCGTTCGGTATTTACTTGCCGCGTCAGGCGGTTTGGTGCGCGGCTGATACGTTCGCCAGGATGTCGGCGAGCTTGTCGGGGTCGACCGGCTTGATCAGGAAGCCATCCATCCCGGCCGCCAAGCAGGCTTCGCGATCTTCCGCCAGCGTGTTGGCCGTTAGCGCCAGGATCGGCACCCGCTGCCTTGCGCGTTCGGCTTCCAGCGTCCTAATCTGACGGGCCGCTTCCAGCCCATCGAGGATCGGCATCTGCACGTCCATCAGCACCAGATCGAATGGTGTACCGGTCTTGTCAGCAGCGCCCCACGCCTCGACGGCACCGCGGCCGTCACCGACAATCTCGGCGCGGTGGCCGAGCCGGTGCAGCAGCGCGCGGATCAGCAGCGCGTTGATGTCGTTGTCTTCGGCGACCAGGATGGCGAGCGACTCACGCGTGACTACTGGAGGCGTGTCTTGAAGCGTCGGCGGTTCGCCGTCTGCAATACTCGGCGCCGCGACCTCGACCGGTGCGCCGAGCCGTGCGGCCAGCGTGGCGGCGCGTAGCGGCTTGACCAGATAGCCGGTGAATGCGGCCGGAAGGTTCGGTAGCAGCTCGTGCCGTGCTGCCGGCGTCAGCATCACCAGGCGATGGGTCGCGTGCGACTGAGCTTCGTGCGCCAGGGTCTCGATCGCGTCCGGCCCGAACGCATGATCGATCAGCACCGCGTGCCAGTCGCGCTCCGGCAATCGGGTCATTGCGGCCGCGATATCATCGCATAGGCAGGTCTCGGCGCCCCAGCGGCCCAGCCGCCGCGCGGCCAGCGACGCTTCGACCCCATGCGGCGAGACGATCATCACCGAGCTGTCCTGCAGATCCGGCGGCGCGAAGGTCGCGGCGGGATCGTCTTCGGCGGCGGTCAGCGGCAGCGTGATGGTGAAGGTCGAGCCCTGCCCCGGCTGACTGTCGAGCGTGATGCGGCCGCCCATCGCCGCAACGATGCGGTCGCTGATGCTGAGGCCGAGACCGGTACCGCCGAAATTGCGGGCGATGCCGGCGTCCGCCTGCTCGAACTCGCGGAAAATCCGCGCCTGGGCCTCCGGCGCGATCCCGATCCCGGTGTCGCGCACGATCACGCGCCATTCGCCGGCATCGCCCGGCTCGGCGATCAGCGCCACCCCGCCGGATTCGGTGAACTTAATGGCGTTGCCGCACAGATTGAGTAGCACCTGCCGCAGCCGGGCCGCATCGCCGATCAGCCGCGCCGGCAGCCGTTCGTCGACATCGGCGGCGATCTCGAGCCCACGCGCCTGTGCCCGCGGCGCGAGGAGTTCGGCAACATCTTCGATCAGGCTGCCTAACACAAACGGATCGGAATCGAGTTCGATTTTGCCAGCCTCGACCCGCGCGTAGTCGAGGAGTTCGTCGGTCAGGGCCAGCAGCGCCTCGCCGGAGGTCTTCACGGCCTTGGCGTAAGTTGTCTGTTCGGGGCTGAGCGGCGTATCCAGCAACAGCCGGCTCATGCCGATGATGCCGTTCAGCGGCGTGCGAATTTCGTGCGACGCCATCGCCAGCAGCCGCGACTTTGCGCGGCTCTCCGCCTCGGCGCTGTCGCGAGGCTCAATCACCGCATTCCGGCCGCCGTGCTCTGGCGACCTTGCTTTGGTTGTGTCACGTAAATCGGTGAGCAGTCGCAGGCGGCTGCGCATCCGCCGCAGCCGCATCGTCTGGATCGCCAGCGCCAGGCAGGCCAGCGCGAACAGGAAGCTGGTGCCGATCGCAAACGTATGCGGATCGTAGCCGGAGATCTCCGGACGGCTGCTGAAGAGTAATCCATAGGCGCCGCCGAAACCGGCGGAAAACGCTGTGACGGCGCGGCCCGCCATCGCGATGCGCGGATGCCGGCGCGTCCATAAGCGCAGCCTCGACCTGATCCGCAGCTTCCCCGTCATCGCCGCTCCAACATTTGCCGTGGTCCGGCAACGCGGAAACATGCGCTTGGGGTGCTGCCATCAGGTTGAAAGTTGCACAGAATCGAGTTGGCGCTCCTAACAAGGTTGATGGAGCGTTAACCGCGCTTAGGCCGCGCGACGCTGATCGTCGGCCAGCGCGCGATACGACAGCGCTTCGGCCAGATGGACGCGGCCGATGCGGTCGCAACCATCGAGATCGGCCAGCGTGCGGGCGACCCGCAGCACGCGGTGATAACCGCGCGCCGACAGCCGCATGGTTTCGGCGGCGTCGTGCAGCAACTTCAGCCCGGCCGAATCCGGCTGTGCGGTCGTCTCCAGAACCGCGGCGGGGGCTTCCGCATTGGTGCGGATCTGCGGCAGCCCGATCGATGCGTAGCGTGTCCGCTGCACGTCGCGCGCCGCAGCGACACGCGCTGCGACTTCGGCCGAGCCTTCGGCCGGCGGCGGCAGGATCAGGTCGGCGGCGCTTACCGCCGGCACTTCGATCCGCAGATCGATGCGGTCCATCAAAGGACCGGAGATGCGCGATTGATAGTCCGAGGTGCAACGATCGATCCGGCCACGCTTGCACGCAAAGCCCGGTTCGAAGGCGTGGCCGCAGCGGCATGGATTCATCGCCGCCACCAGCATCACCCGCGCCGGATAGGTGACGCGGTGGTTGGCGCGCGAGACGGCGACTTCGCCGGTTTCGAGCGGCGCCCGCAGCGAATCCAGTACCCGCGGATCGAACTCCGGCAGCTCGTCGAGAAACAGGACGCCCTGGTGCGCCAGTGAGATTTCGCCCGGTCGCGCCTTGATGCCGCCGCCGGTCAGCGCCGCCATGCTGGCGGAGTGATGCGGCGCACGAAACGGCCGCCGGGCCGTCAGCGCGCCATCGCGGATCTCGCCGGCGACCGAGGCGATCATCGAGACTTCCAACAGCTCGGCCGGTGACAGCGGAGGCAGGATCGACGGCAGCCGCGCTGCCAGCATCGACTTGCCGGCGCCTGGTGCCCCGATCATCAGCAAATGATGCCCACCGGCCGCGGCGATTTCGAGCGCGCGCTTGGCGCTCTCCTGGCCCTTGATGTCGCGCAGGTCGAGCATTGAGGCTTCGGCTTCCCGGACCCGCGGCTGCGGTTGCCCGAGCAGTTGCGAGCCCTTGAAGTGATTAGCGATCTGGATCAGTGAGCTCGCCGCGATGATCTGGATGTCGGGGCTCGCCCAGGCCGCCTCCGAGCCGCAAGCCGCCGGGCAGATCAGGCCGTGCTCGCGCGCATTGGCGGCGATCGCCGCCGGCAAGACGCCCGCCACCGGTGCGATCGAGCCGTCGAGCCCGAGTTCGCCGAGGACGGTGAAGCCTTCGAGCGCGTCGGCCGGGATGGCGCCGATCGCCGCCATCAAGCCGAGCGCGATCGGCAGGTCGTAATGGCTGCCTTCCTTGGGCAGATCGGCGGGAGCGAGATTGACGGTGATCCGCCGCGCCGGCAGCGCCAGGCCCGAGGCGATCAGCGCCGACCGCACCCGCTCGCGCGCTTCCGACACCGCCTTGTCGGCCAGCCCGACCATGGCGAAGGCCGGGAGTCCAGGCGACACCTGCACTTGGACATCGACGCTGCGCGCCTCGATGCCTTCGAACGCCACGGTGGATACGTGCTGGACCATAACGCCCTCTCCGCAGAGCAACGAGGCTAACCGCGGCGCAGTCGCTGCGCAAGAACATTGAGGGAACAAACCGGCGGGGCCTTCCCCCGCCGGTGCCGTGTCAGGCGCTGTTCTTGGTGCGGCTTTCGAGCGCGATCTCGGTCAGGTCGACCTCGAGCCGGGCCATCATCAGCAGTTGGACCGCCGACGAGATGCCGAGCTCTTCGGCCTGCTCGATGGCGCGGTTGATGGTCGAGGCCAGCGCGTCGATGCAGACCGCGTGCTGCTTCAGCGGTGGGTTCAGCGTGATCGGCCGGGCGCCGCGCGGTTTGGAAGGGGCGTTCATGAAATCACCTGGAATTCCGGAAGCGAATGACGACGGATGGCTTCGAGCCCGCGCCATTCCAGCGTCGGGCCGGGCACCGCGCGGCGATTGCAGATTCCGACCCAGGCGTCGTCATCGACGTCGACGATCACCGCGGTGGTCGAAAAGCCGTTGATGTCCTGAGGCAGGCCGAGCGGCTTGGCCTTCCAGCCCTGGTCCACCAGCCGCGGCAGCCACCAGGTCTCCAGCACGATGGTGAAGGCCGACAGGCCGATCGACAGGCCGTATTCCATCGCGGCCGCCTGGATCACGGCTTCGGCGCGCGGGCCGCCATGCTCGCCACGCTTGCGCGGCACCACGAAAATCCGCGACAGCTCATAGGCATCCGGCCGCCGGACCGGGCCGGCCAATGCGAGCTGCGGGAAGACATCGCTGAGCAGCGTCGGTGACGTGGTCGGCACCATCCGCATGCCGGCGACGATGTCGTCATTGTCGACGCCGAGCAGATACACGGCGTCTTCGGTGTCGAACTGATCGATCTCACGGCCGTCCGGCCGATCGAGCTCTTTCCAGCCGCGCTCGACGACGTAGATCTGGTGACGGATGCGGAAGTACTTGTCGAGCAGACCGGCATAGAGCGCGCGGTTCTCCCGACGGATGACATGAACCTGCATGATGCAATTCCCCTCCTGCAGTGGGTCTGCAGGCGGGAACAGTGCAGGTGCGAACGGGAACCGAACTACTGTCCGATCGGACAGGTCACAAACGGATCAGGCCGAGTGTTAATGCCTTGGCGACGGCCGCGGTGCGGTTGGCGGCATCGAGCTTGCGGGCCGCCTCGATCAGATGAAATTTCACCGTGCGCTCGGTGATGCAGAGGATCACCGAGATTTCCCAGGCGGTCTTGCCCTGGGCCGCCCACTGCAGGATCTCGCACTCGCGCGGCGTGAGCCGGTTGCGGCGGATCGGCTTGGGCCGGCTGAGTGCGCGCAGCCGACTATGTGCGTAGATGCTGACCAGCTGCATCGCGCCGCGGGCCGCCGGACTGAGGTCGGGCTCCCGACCGGCCATGCTGATCGCCGCGCTGCCGTCGTCGTAGTGCAGCGGGATGCAATAACCCTCGACCAGTCCGAAGTCCGCCGCGCGGGTCATGACCCGGTGGGCGGCCGGATCGCGGTCGCGATCGTAAGGCGCCTCGGACCATACGAAAGGATGAACCGTGGTGGCGCCATGGCGCGGCACCGGATCGACCGCGCTGAAGTTCTCGCTGACATAGAGATCGAACCAGTCGCGCGGCCAGCCGTTCGCCAGCGTCAGTTCGGGTAGCCCGGCGTTTCGCGACGGCAGGCCGGCCATGATGTAGGCGGTAAAACCGCAGCTCGCGATCAGCGATTCAAACCGGCTGATCAGCGCGGGCGCTTCGAGCCGCTCGACGGAATCGACGAATTCCAGCGCCCGCCGTCCCCAATGCTGGTCTTCGCCGACGATCATACCGTCGCTACCTCTGATCCCATTACCAGGAACAGCGGGGCCATGTGCCAGCCGCCGTCCAACCTAACATCATTAGCTTACCGCTGCCGCTTTCACCATGCGTCCACGTCCCGGCAGCCCCCCGAGGATGTCCGCATAGTGGACGATCCTCGTAGTTGTGCGGCCACCTTTGCCGACTGGCAAGGGCGACGTTGCCTCAGCCGCTCTCGATGGCAGCAGATCAGGCGCGCTTGGCCTCGATCACGTCCCAGATCTTCGCCGCGATGTCCGGCCCGCCGAGCCGTGCCACCGCACGGATACCGGTCGGCGAGGTCACGTTGATCTCGGTCAGATAGCCGTCGATTACGTCGATACCGACGAACAACAGCCCACGCTCCCGCAGCTTCGGCCCGAGTGTCGCGCAGATCTCGCGCTCGCGCGGCGACAATTCGGTCGCGGCCGCGGCGCCGCCGCGGACCATGTTGGAGCGCAGATCGTCTTCGGCCGGCACGCGGTTGACCGCGCCGGCGAATTCGCCGTCGACCAGGATGATGCGCTTGTCGCCGTGCTTCACCTCGGGAAGGAAGCGCTGGATCACCCACGGCTCGCGGAACGTGACCGCGAACATGTCGTAGAGCGAGCCGAAATTGATGTCCTGCGGCAGCACCCGAAACACCGCCGCGCCGCCATGGCCGTGCAGCGGCTTCATCACCACCGCGCCGTGCTCGGCCCGGAACGCGTTGATCTCGTCCTTGTCGCGGCTGATCAGCGTCGGCGGCATCAGCTCGGCAAAATCCATCACGAACAATTTCTCCGGCGCGTTGCGCACGCTGGCCGGATTGTTGACCACCAGCGTCGCCGGATGAATCCGCTCGAGCAGATGCGTCGAGGTGATGTAAGCGAGATCGAACGGCGGATCCTGCCGCAGCAGCACCACGTCGTAACTACGCATATCGACGCGGGTCGGTTCACCCAGGGTGAAGTGATCGCCTTCCTGATCGCGCACTTTCAGGCTCTGCACCGAGGCGACGACGTCGTTGCCGCGTAGCGACAGCTTGTCGGGCGTGAAGTACGAGATCGCGTGGCCGCGAGCCTGCGCTTCGAGCAGCAGCGCGAACGTCGAATCGCCGCGAATGTTGATCCGCGCGATGGGGTCCATCTGGACGGCGACCTTCAATGTCATATCGTGTGTTCCGAGGTTGGCAGAGCGGCGGTGACGATGCGGGGTGGCGGCGGCTTGGTCAAGCAGCCGGGCTCATGGCGTGGCGTCGAATGCGCCCGGCAGATGCCGAGGCGCTGTGTTGGGAGCAATCAGGATGGCGTCGAAGCGCAGCTCGCTCATCGCGTGTTCGGGATGCCGGCTCAACCATGCTTCGGCGGCCGCAACGATGCGGCTCTGCTGCCGCAGCGTCACCGCGTAGGCGGCATCGTCGACATTGCCGCGTGCCTTCACTTCAACGAACGCCACCAGCGCGTCGCGCTGCGCCACCAGATCGATCTCGCCGCAGCGGGTTTTGAAGCGTCGCGCCAGGATGCGGTAGCCTTGTCGTTCGAGATAATCCGCCGCGCTGGCTTCAGCCGACAGGCCGGTGCGAAACGCGGCGATGCGCGCCAGCACGGATGGTTGCGAACGATCAGTCTTCGCCATCGTCGGCCTCGCGCTGCCGCGACAGCTCCAATGCGCGCGCGTAGATCTCGCGCTTGTGCCGGCCGGAGAGTTCGACCGCCTGCGCGACCGCGTCCTTGACGCTGTGGTGGGTCAGGGCTTCGCTCAGCCAGCGGTCGAGGTCGTCCTCGCTCATCACCCGCGAGGCGGGATCGGGTGGTCCGATCACCACGACGAATTCGCCGCGCGTCTCCATCGTGTCGGCCTGGGCAGCGAGTTCGCCGAGGGTGGCGCGCCGCACCTCCTGATGCAGCTTGGTGAGTTCGCGGCAGATCGCCGCCTCACGCGTCGCACCGAGCAGGTCGGCAAAATCATGCACCGAGTTCTGAATCCGGCTGCCGGCCTCGAACAGCACCAGCGTCGCGTCGATCGACGCTAGCTCACCGAGCCGCGTGCGGCGGGCTCCCTGTTTGGAAGGCAGAAAGCCGTCGAAGAAAAAGCGATCGGTCGGCAGGCCGGCGAGCGACAATGCAACGAGCACGGCTGACGCGCCGGGTAGTCCGATCACTTGATGTCCGGCAGCGTACACCTCGCGCACCAGCTTGTAGCCGGGATCGGAAATCAGCGGCGTACCGGCATCGGAGACCAGCGCGACCGACTGGCCCTGCGCCAGCATCTCCAAAAGCTTCGGCCGCGCCTGCGCGGCATTGTGCTCGTGGTACGGCTTCAGCCGCGCCGAGATGCCATATCGTTCGAGCAAGCGGTGGGTAATTCGTGTATCTTCGCACGCGATCAGATCGGCGCCGGCAAGCGTCTCCAGCGCACGTAGCGTGATGTCGCCGAGGTGGCCGATCGGGGTGGCGACCAGATGCAGTCCCGGTGCGATGCGCGGGGCGACCAGACGTTGGCCGGCGACCAGAAACGTTCGTGCTTCCGGTTCCGCCGCTGCGGACGGCGGTGCTGAAATTTCTGGTTTGACGCGCATCGCCACTAACTTGATCGGCCTGGACGGCAGGATGGCAGAGGAAAGGTTGAAAACGACGGCACGGTGATTTGTCCGGCGCTCGTAATGAGCATAAACCTTTTGGCCCGGTTAATCATTGGCCGACATTGTGATGAAATCTTCCGTCAAAGGCCGAAAGGCCGATCGTACGGAGGACGACACGGGATCCGGCAGCCCCGCCGGACCGCTGCAAGAGATGGCATGGCAAGCTTGCACGATCCACACACGAAACCGTTGCGAACCACCCGCCGCACCGCGCTGGGCCTGCTCCTCGGAGCGCCGCTGCTGAGCGCCTGCTCGGGCGTCCAGCAAAGCCTGAGCGATCAGTTCGGCCAGCAACAGCCTGCCGCTGGGCCGGCGCAGCAGCCGGCTGCGGTCGGCAACGGCCGGGTCAAGGTCGGGCTGGTGCTGCCGCTGTCGGCGCCGGGCAACGCCGGGCTCGCCGCACAGTCGATGAAGAACGCCGCCGAAATGGCGCTCGCCGAATTCCGCAATCCGGACGTTCAGCTCCTGATCAAGGACGACGCCGGCAATCCGACGGGTGCGCAGACCGCGACCCAGCAGGCGCTGGACGAAGGAGCCGAAATCATTCTCGGGCCGCTGTTCGCCCAATCGGTGCCGGCGGCGGCGCAGGCGGCCCGCGCCCGCGGCGTATCGGTGATCGCGTTCTCGACCGACTCCAGCGTCGCCGGTCGCGGCGTGTTTCTGCTCAGCTTCCTGCCGGAGTCCGACGTCAACCGCATCATCGGCTATGCCGGCAGCATCGGTAAGCGGTCTTACGCGGCGCTGCTGCCCGAGAACGCCTACGGCGCGGTGGTCGAAGCTGCGTTCAAGCAGATCACCAGCCAGAAAGGCGGCCGCATCGTTGCATTCGAAAAATACGGCGCCGACCGTGCCGGTCCGACGCGAACCATCGCGGCCTCTCTTGCCAGTGCCGATGCGCTGTTGCTCGCCGATGATGGCGACGCGCTGGCCGCGGTGGCCGACGCGCTCGGGGCTGCCGGCGCGGATCTGAAGCGGGTGCAGCTGCTCGGCACCGGGTTGTGGGACAATCCGCGGGTGTTCGCCACCCAGGCCCTGCAAGGTGGCCTGTTTGCGGCTCCCGATCCGTCCGGCTTCCGCGCGTTTTCGGGCCGCTATCGCGCCCGCTACGGCCAGGACCCGGTCCGCACCGCGACGCTCGCTTATGACGGTGTCGCGCTGGTGGCGGCGCTCGCCCGCACCCAGGGCCCGCAGCGGTTCTCGGCCGAAACGCTGACCAATCCGTCCGGCTTTGCCGGCATCGACGGGCTGTTCAGGTTTAGGGCCGATGGCACGAACGAGCGCGGCCTTGCGGTGATGAAGGTTGCCAGCGGCGGTGCTCAGGCCGTTGCCGGTTCGCCGAAGAGCTTCGGCGCCTGACAACCAACGTCAGCGCCTCAGGGCTTCTGCTCTACCCAGCCCAGCAGAGCGTCGAGCGCGGGGCAAAGCGACTGCCCCCAATCGGTGAGGTGGTATTCCACTCTCGGCGGCACTTCCGGATACACCGTTCGGGCCACGATGCCGTCGGCCTCCAGTTGCCGGAGTTGCTGGGCCAGCATCTTCTGCGAGACGTCGGGGATCGAGCGCTCCAGCTCGGAGAACCGCAGGACGCGGCCGCCGAACAGATGAAACAGGATCAGGATTTTCCAGCGCCCCTCGAGCAGCCGGAAGCCGGCCGCGATTCCCTGCGCGGCGGTCAGCGGCGTGTGGGCTGGGTTACTTCGAGGTAAGTCACCGACCTTTTCGTGCGTTCTTGCCATGGCCGCAGCCTATTGCCAGCTCTGTCACGTCGCAATCCTGCGGCGCTTTCGAGAGTTGAGCGAGGTCCCCATGACGGTTTCCCTTCCCGCACCAATAGAAGCCTATTTCGTCGCCTCCAATGCACGGGCGGTGCAGGATGTTGCAGCGGCCTTCGCCGCCGATGCCGAGGTCCGCGACGAGGGCAAGATCCATCGTGGGCGCGAAGCGATCGCGGCCTGGAAGCGCGCGGCACTCGACAAGTATCAGATGCAGATGGAGCCACTGACGATCGAACGGGCCGCACAGACCGCGATCGTTACGGCCCACGTCGCAGGGGACTTTCCGGGCAGTCCCGCGCGGCTGACCTATCGGTTCGGTCTCGGCGAGGACGGCATCACATCGCTCGAGATCGGCGCATAGTCCGCTAGGCCGCCAGATCGGCCACCACGGCGTCGAGCACCGGAAAGCCCTCTTGCGTCACGCGCAAGCGGCCGTCGGCATCGACCGCGATCGCGCCCTCTTCGCGCAGCAGCGCGATCCGGGACGGATCGAGCGGGCGGCCGGACAGTAGTTGATAGCGCTGCGGATCGATGCCTTCGGCGAGCCGCAGCCCCATCAGCAGGAATTCGTCGGCGCGCTCTTCGCTGGTGAGGCGTTCGTCGGCGATCAGCCCGTGACCGGTGGCTTCCACCCGCATCAGCCAGCTCTCGGGGCGTTTCTCGGTCGCGGTGGCGTAGCGCACCGCGCCGATATCGAGCCGGCCGTGGGCGCCGGGGCCGATCCCGGCATATTCCTGGCCGCGCCAGTAGATCAGATTATGCCGGCACTCTGCGCCCGGGCGGGCGTGGTTGGAAATCTCGTAGGCGGGCAGACCGAGTTCGGCGCAAACTGATTGAGTGACGTCGTACAGCGCCCGTGCTTCGGCCTCGTCCGGCGTCGGTAGTTTGCCGGCCTTGTGCAGCGAATAGAACGGCGTGTCGGGCTCGATGGTGAGTTGATACAGCGACAGATGCTCGGCGGCCTCGCCGATCGCGTAGCGCAGTTCGGCCTCCCACATCGCCGCGGTCTGTCCGGGCCGTGCATAGATCAGGTCGAACGAATAGCGGTCGAACGCCGACTTGGCGATCGCCACCGCATTCAAGGCTTCTTCGGCCGAATGCAGCCGGCCGAGCGCCTTCAGCGAGGCATCGTCGAGCGCCTGCACGCCGAGCGATACGCGGTTGACGCCGGCGGCGCGATAGCCGCGAAACCGCGTCGCCTCGACGCTGGTCGGATTGGCTTCGAGCGTCACTTCGGCGTCGGGCGCGACCTGCCAGTGCCGCGCGATCGCGTCCAGGATCGCCGCCACCGTCGATGGCTGCATCAGGGACGGCGTGCCGCCGCCGAGAAAGATCGAGCTCACCTGACGCGGCCCGATCCGCTCTGCGGTGGTGGCGATCTCACGCGCAAACGCGCGGGCGAACCGCTCCTCGTCGATCGCGGCGTGGCGGACATGGCTGTTGAAGTCGCAATACGGGCACTTCGACAGGCAGAACGGCCAGTGCACGTAGACGCCGAAAGCTGGGTCGGAGCTAGCCCGCAAGGCAGATCTCCGCCAGTTTGACGAACGCCTTGGCGCGATGCGACAGGCCGAGGCCGAGCGGCGGCAGGCCGTGCTTTTCGATGCTGGTCATCTCGCCGAAAGTGCGGCTGTGACCCTCGGGCAGGAACACCGGATCATAGCCGAAGCCGGCGGTGCCGCGCGGCGGCCACACCAAAGTGCCGTCGGCGCGGGCTTCGACCTCTTCGACATGCCCGTCCGGCCAAGCGACGCACAGCGCCGAGACGAAATGCGCGGTGCGCCGCTCCGGCGCGGTGGCGCCGCGTTCCTGCAGCAGCCGCTCGATCCGCGCCATGGCAGCGCCGAAGTCCTTCGTCTCGCCGGCCCAGCGTGCGGAATATATTCCCGGGGCGCCGTCGAGCGCATCGACTGCCAGTCCGGAATCGTCAGCAAACGCCGGCAGTTGCGCGGCCTTGGCGGCGGCTTCGGCCTTGATCCGGGCATTGGCCTGGAAGCTGTCGCCGGTCTCGTCCGGCTCGGCGAGGTCGAGCTCGCCGGCTGAGATCGCCTCGATGCCGTAAGGCGCCAAGAGCTCGCGCATCTCGGCCAGCTTGCCGGGATTGTGGGTAGCGATCACGAGCTTGCCGGTGATTCGACGATGCATGGCGATGTCAGCCTAGCTCAGCTCGCGTTGCAAAGAAGTGGCAGGAATGACTCACCCAACCGCCATTTTCTGCAGGTCCACCAGCCGGGCGACGCCCTTTTGCGCCAGCGCCATCAGCTGCAGGAACTCGTCCTGCGAGAACGGGGTGCGTTCCGCGGTGCCCTGCACTTCGACCAGCCGGCCGTCGCCGGTCATCACGAAGTTGGCGTCGGTCTCGGCCTCGGAATCCTCGGCGTAGTCGAGGTCCAGCACCGGCGTGCCGTTGTAGATGCCACAGGAGATCGCCGCGACGTTGTCGCGGAGCACCTGGCCCTTGATCATGTTGCGGGCCTTCATCCAGTTCAGGCAGTCCGCAAGCGCCACCCAGGCGCCGGTAATCGAAGCGGTACGGGTGCCGCCGTCGGCCTGCAGCACGTCGCAGTCGACCGTGATCTGGCGCTCGCCGAGCGCCTCGAGATCGACAATGGTGCGTAGCGAGCGGCCGATCAGGCGCTGAATCTCCACGGTGCGGCCATTCTGCTTGCCGGCCGAGGCTTCGCGGCGGGTGCGCTCCAGGGTGGCGCGCGGCAACATACCGTATTCCGCCGTCACCCAGCCGCGGCCCTGGCCTTTCAGCCACGGCGGCAGCCGCTCTTCCAGGGTGGCGGTCACCAGCACATGGGTGTCGCCGAACTTCACCAGGCAGGAGCCCTCGGCATATTTGACGACGCCGCGTTCCAGCGACACGGCGCGCAATTCGTCGGGCGCACGGCGGCTCGGCCGCATGGGGGACCTCCATCTATGGCAGGGGGAAGAACAATGTTGCGGTGCTTTTAGGGGGCCGCAGCCGCAGCGGCAAGGGTTGCGGGCCAAAGCCATGCGCTCCCCGCTTGTAACCGGGCCGAAGCGACGACAAATTAAGGGGATTACGGAGGACAATTTGGCTCAGCACGACCCGATCGGCCTGATCGCGCCCAATGCCGGCCTTGCCCAGCTCAACGAGCGCTCGCGGGAGATTTTTCGTCAGATCGTCGAAAGCTATCTCGCGACCGGTGAGCCGGTGGGCTCCCGCAACATTTCCCGTCTGATTTCCGTCCCGCTGTCGCCGGCCTCGGTGCGCAACGTGATGGCCGATCTCGAACAGCTCGGCCTGATCTACGCCCCGCACACTTCGGCCGGCCGGCTGCCGACCGAACTCGGCCTGCGGTTCTTCGTCGACGCTCTGATGCAGGTCGGCGACCTGACCGAGCCGGAGCGGCAGTCGATCCAGGCGCAGCTTTCGTCAGTGGGGCGGGCCCACACGGTCGAAGCCGCGCTCGGCGAGGCGTTGACGCGGTTGTCGGGCCTGACGCGCGCCGCCGCGGTGGTGCTGACCGCCAAGGCCAACGTCCGGCTCAAGCACATCGAATTCGTCCGGCTGGAGCCGGAGCGTGCCCTGGTGATCCTGGTGGCCGAAGACGGTCAGGTCGAGAACCGGGTGCTGACGCTGCCGCCGGGTGTGCCTTCGTCTGCGCTGATCGAGGCGGCCAATTATCTCAACGCGCGGATTCGCGGCCGGACGCTGGCCGAAGCCCGGCTCGAGCTCGAATCGCTGATGGTTCAGAACAAGGCCGAGCTCGATCAGCTCACCCAGAAGGTCATCGCGGCGGGCATCGCCAGCTGGTCCGGCGGTGACGGCGAAGACCGGCAGCTGATCGTGCGCGGCCACGCCAATCTGCTCGAAGACCTGCACGCGCTCGATGATCTGGAGCGGGTGCGGCTGCTGTTCGATGACCTCGAGACCAAGCGTGGGGTGATCGATCTGCTCGGCCGCGCCGAAAGCGCCGACGGCGTACGGATATTCATCGGCTCGGAAAACAAGCTGTTCTCGCTGTCGGGCTCGTCCACCATCATCGCGCCCTATAGCGACGGCGCCGGCCACATCGTCGGGGTGCTCGGCGTGATCGGCCCGACACGGCTGAACTATGCGCGGGTGATCCCGATGGTCGATTACACCGCGCGGATCGTCAGCCGGATGCTCGGCGGCTGATTTTCCGAAACTTGATTTTCGCGCCGCAAACCACGATATCCCGGCCAGCTCTCCCGTAACGATCCAGAGATTTTTCAAGAAGGTAGCGTGATGACCGAGACTGATGGACAGAAGGACAACAACCAGGACACGGCGCAGGCCGCCGCCGATCCGGTCGTTTCCAAGCCGTACATCATGCCGGACGACCCGGAAGAAGGATCGAACGAGGCACTGGTGCGTGAGGCTGCGGACGCGCGCGACAAGATGCTGCGGACGCTCGCCGAAATGGAGAATCTGCGGAAGCGGACCCAGAAGGAAGTCGCCGACGCGCGCACCTATGGGGTGACCTCGTTCGCGCGCGACGTGCTCGATATCGCCGACAATCTGCAGCGCGCGCTCGACGCGGTGCCGGCCGACGCCCGCGCCAATGCCGAGCCGGGTCTGAAGGCGCTGATCGAGGGCGTCGAGCTGACCGAGCGCTCGCTGCTCAATGCGCTGGAAAAGAACGGCGTCAAGAAGTTCGACCCGAAGGGCCAGAAGTTCGATCCGAACTTCCAGCAGGCAATGTACGAAGTGCCGGATCCGTCGGTGCCGGCCGGCACCGTGGTGCAGGTGGTTCAGGCCGGCTTCACGATCGGTGACCGTGTGTTGCGTCCGGCGCTGGTCGGTGTCGCCAAGGGCGGCGCCAAGGCGGCGCCGAGCGACGGCGGCAGCGAGACCGGCAGCGTCAACTGAGGCGAGCTGCGGCTTCGGCGCGAGCCGGAGCCGCGCCGCCTATCAGCCTCAACGTTGTTCTGAGAGTTAAAAACGACGCGCCGCCTGCGCGTCGTTTTTCATTTGATCAGCGCGGCTGCAGACCGTCGCGCACTTTGCGGAAGCGCGGAAACGCGGTTTCCCATTGCTCTTTCGGCGACGAGCCGATCACCCGCATCGCCACATTGGCGCTGCCGAAGCGCAGCCACTGCACCACGGTCACCGGCGTATTGTCCTTGCCGCTGACGCCGGTGACCCGGGTCTCGAATCCGGGCGCGCCGTCGATCCGGATCGGCTCCGACATCGTGATCTTGCTCTCGCGCAGGCCGGGGATCGCTTCGGCCGCCTGCTGGGCGAACCGGGCGCGGTCGTCGGTCTTCTCCGGCACCGAGCCGATCAGGCCGAGAACCATGAACGGACCGGTCTCGACCGCCTCTTCGTTGCCGTCGGTCAGCAGCAATGCAGCGCCGGGGGCCAACGTCCGCACCGTCTTGAAGTCGCCGAGCTCGCGGATCTTGAACGGCATCTGCGCGACCTGCTCGTCGATCGGCACCTGCTGCCGCACCGACACCGACGACAGCATCTTTTTGACGGCCTCGTCCGAGTAGGTCTTCGCCTCGGTGGCCGGCACCTGGACGGCGACGTAGCCGGAAAACAGCTTGCTGCCGGGCACGATCAGCGAATAGCGGCGGACCTTGTCGGGCCCCACCACGGCGTCTTCGGCGGTGAAATAGCCGTTGCCGGCGGCGGTCTCGATCTTCTCCGGCTTGACGTTGCCGAGCGAGCCTTCGGGCGCGGCTTTGAAGGCCGCGTCGATCTGATCGAACGCCGGCCCCGGCAGCTCGGAGACCAGCACCTTGACGCTCTGGTCCGCGGACTCAAAGCCCAGGAAGGCGGTGGACTGGTTCAGCCCCGGCATCGGCACGATGCCGACCCGGATGCCGCGTGGGTAAACCGCATCGGCGGCGACCGCGTTGGTCGCGGCGGCCGACAGCAGGGCAATCGCAAACAAGCGCGCTATCTGTCTCATGGCGAGTTGTCCTGGGGCTGCATTGAGGCCGTTGTTTGGTCGGGTTCGACCGGGTTTGGTGCTGCAAATCGGACGGCCGGCGACCGCGATGATGCGCTGCGCGCGCCGGCCCGGCAAGCCGCGCCGCAGCGCGCTATGCAGGCGGTTCGTAACGATTCGTAAAGCCCATGTTTTCGTGATCGAAACGCCGCCACGGTCCTTGCGGACCCGACCCCCCCTCCTATATCAGGCTCACCGCCGCCAAATCGCGAGCAAGTGAATTTTCTTAGGGGGTTTGGACCGGTGCGCCGTCAGGGCCCGTCCAACTCGCCGCAAAAAGAAGGATGTGAACACCATGGGAAAGGTCATTGGTATCGACCTCGGCACCACGAATTCGTGCGTTGCCGTAATGGATGGTAAGTCTGCCAAAGTCATCGAGAACGCCGAGGGTATGCGCACGACCCCGTCGATCGTCGCGATCACCGACGACGGCGAGCGTCTGGTCGGCCAGCCGGCGAAGCGTCAGGCGGTCACCAATCCCGAGCGCACCTTCTTCGCAGTCAAGCGCCTGATCGGCCGCCGCTACGACGACCCGATGGTCGAGAAGGACAAGGGTCTCGTCCCCTACAAGATCGTCAAGGCTTCCAACGGCGACGCCTGGGTCGAAGCCGACGGCAAGACCTATTCGCCCTCGCAGGTCTCGGCCTTCATTCTGCAGAAGATGAAGGAGACCGCGGAAGCGCATCTCGGCCAGAAAGTCGATCAGGCCGTCATCACCGTTCCGGCGTACTTCAACGACGCCCAGCGCCAGGCCACCAAGGACGCCGGCAAGATCGCCGGTCTCGAAGTGCTGCGCATCATCAACGAGCCGACCGCGGCCGCGCTGGCCTATGGTCTCGACAAGGCCAAGACCGGCACCATCGCGGTGTACGACCTCGGCGGCGGCACCTTCGACGTCTCGATCCTGGAGATCGGCGACGGCGTGTTCGAGGTGAAGTCGACCAACGGCGACACCTTCCTCGGCGGTGAAGACTTCGACATGCGTCTGGTCAACTACCTCGCCGACGAATTCCAGAAGGAGCAGGGCATCGACCTGCGCAAGGACAAGCTTGCGCTGCAGCGCCTGAAGGAAGCCGCCGAAAAGGCCAAGATCGAGCTGTCGTCGACGACGCAGACCGAGATCAACCTGCCGTTCATCACTGCGGACCAGTCCGGTCCGAAGCATCTGACCATGAAGCTGACCCGCGCCAAGTTCGAAGCGCTGGTCGACGATCTGGTGCAGAAGACCATCGAGCCGTGCCGCAAGGCGCTGAAGGATGCCGGCCTCACCGCCGGTGAGATCAGCGAAGTGGTGCTGGTCGGCGGCATGACCCGCATGCCGAAGGTCCAGGAAGTGGTGAAGCAGCTGTTCGGCAAGGAGCCGCACAAGGGCGTCAACCCGGACGAAGTCGTGGCGATCGGCGCTGCGATCCAGGCCGGCGTGCTGCAGGGCGACGTCAAGGACGTGCTGCTGCTCGACGTGACCCCGCTGTCGCTGGGCATCGAGACGCTGGGTGGCGTGTTCACCCGCATCATCGATCGCAACACCACGATCCCGACCAAGAAGAGCCAGGTGTTCTCGACCGCCGAAGACAATCAGAACGCGGTCACCATCCGGGTCTTCCAGGGCGAGCGTGAAATGGCGGCCGACAACAAGATGCTCGGCCAGTTCGACCTGATGGGCATTCCGCCGGCACCGCGCGGCATGCCGCAGATCGAAGTGACGTTCGACATCGACGCCAACGGCATCGTCAACGTCTCGGCCAAGGACAAGGCGACCGGCAAGGAGCAGCAGATCCGCATCCAGGCTTCTGGCGGTCTGTCCGACTCCGAGATCGACAAGATGGTCAAGGACGCCGAAGCCAACGCGGCCGAAGACAAGAAGCGCCGCGAAGCGGTCGACGCCAAGAACCACGCCGACGCGCTGGTGCACTCCACCGAGAAGGCGCTGGCCGAGCATGGTTCGAAGATCGACGAAGGCGAGCGCCGCAGCATCGAAGACGCGCTGAGCGATCTGCGCGAAGCGCTGAAGGGCGACGACGCCGAGGCGATCAAGACCAAGAGCAATACGCTGGCGCAGGCTTCGATGAAGCTCGGCGAAGCGATGTACAAGCAGGCCGAAGCCGGCGGCGCTGCGCAGCAGGCCGGTAAGGACGACGTGGTCGACGCCGAGTTCACCGAAGTCGACGACGACAAGAAGAAGTCGGCGTAAGTCACCTCCGACGGAGACTACGCGACGTGGACCATGCCCCCATCTGAGGAACGCCATCCGCGGTCATCAGGTGGGGGTTGTCTTGTAAGGCGTATCGATCCCGTTTCGGGATTGGGCGCCGGCCGTGGCGGACGCTCCCTCGGAACGGTTCTTTCACCGGCATGAAAGCTGCACGCACCCGGAGCCAAACGGGTCGAATTCCAGCAGGTTTGACGGATGTCCACTACCAAGCGTTGCTACTACGAAACCCTCGAAGTCGAGCGCAACGCCGACGACTCGACGCTGAAGAGCGCCTTCCGCAAGCTCGCGATGAAATGGCACCCGGACCGCAATCCGGGCGACCCGCAGTGCGAGATCAAGTTCAAAGAGATCAACGAAGCCTACGAAGTCCTCAAGGATGGCGATAAGCGCGCCGCCTACGACCGCTACGGCCACGCCGCGTTCGAGCAGGGCGGCTTCGGCGGCGGCGCCGGGTTCGGCGCGGGCTTTGCCTCGTCGTTCTCCGACATCTTCGAAGATCTGTTCGGCATGGCGGCGCAGCGCGGGCGCGGCACCGGCCGCGAGCGTGGCGCCGACCTGCGCTACAACATGGAAATTACCCTGGAGGACGCCTTCAAGGGCAAGACCGCGCAGATCGAAATTCCGGTCTCGGTCACCTGCGAAGCGTGCTCCGGCACCGGCGCCAAGGCCGGCACCAAGCCGAAGACCTGTTCGACCTGCGGCGGCGCCGGCCGCGTCCGTCAGGCCCAGGGCTTCTTCACGCTGGAGCGGACCTGCCCGAGTTGCCAGGGCCGCGGCCAGACCATCGAAGACCCCTGCCCGTCCTGCACCGGCTCCGGCCGCGTCACCAAGGAGCGGACGTTGTCGGTCAACATTCCGCAGGGCGTCGAAGACGGCACCCGGATCCGGCTGGCCGGTGAAGGCGAAGCCGGTCTGCGCGGCGGACCGCCTGGTGACCTCTATATCTTCCTGTCGCTGGCCAACCACGCCATCTTCCAGCGCGACGGCGCCGACCTGCATTGCCGCGTGCCGATCTCGATGGTGACCGCAGCACTTGGCGGCGAATTCGAAGTGCCGACGATCGATCGTGGTAAGACCAAGGTCAAAGTCCCGTCGGGCACGCAGACCGGTCGCCGATTCCGCATCGCCGGCAAGGGCATGCCAGTGCTGCGCTCGCGGCAGGTCGGCGACATGTATGTCCAGGTGGTCGTCGAAACGCCACAGAACCTCACCAAGAAGCAGCAGGAACTGCTGGCGGAGTTCGAAAAATTGTCCTCCGGTGAAACCCAGCCCGAGGCCGTGGGTTTCTTCTCGAAGGTCAAAGAATTCTTTGGCTCCCGCGCGAGCGCTCCCTGACGGTCGTCTAACTTGACCGGCCTGGGTGTGGCCTATACTTGTTGATGTAACAAAAATTTGACACTGGGCCGCGTTTTCCCGGTTGGTAGCTGAATGGCTTTGCAGTCGTCCGTTCGCGCGTTCAAGAAGCCACCCCGTCCGCTTGTCGACGAGGTTCGCTTTCTGCGCTCCTGGATTGAGAAGCCGTTGCACATGGGCGCGGTGATGCCGTCGGGCAAGCTGCTCGCCCGGACCATGGCGCGATACGTCGACATCCAATCCGATGGGCCGGTCGTCGAACTTGGGCCTGGGACCGGCGCGATTACCAGCGCGCTGGTGGAGCATGGTGTCGACCAGAAACGTCTGGTTCTGCTCGAATTTGATCCCGGCTTCTGCGCGCTGCTGCGCGAGCGCTTTCCGCTCGCCAAAGTCGTGCAGGGCGATGCTTACCGGCTGCGCGACTCTCTGTGGGACGCGCTCGAGGTCCCGGCAACTGCGGTCGTGTCCGGTCTGCCGCTGGTGACCAAGCCGATGCTGACGCGGATGAAACTGATCCGCGATGCGTTCACGCTGCTCGAACCCGGCGCGCCGTTCGTGCAATTCACCTATTCGGTGGCCCCTCCGATCCCGAAGTCGCTGCCCGGCGTGTCGACCGAGGGCTCCGAGCGGATCTGGATGAACGTTCCGCCCGCCCGTGTCTGGGTTTACCGCAAGCGCTGACGCGCCGCCGGTTCAAAGCTCCGACTTCTCTGATTTGCTGACAGCACTTGGTTCGCGATCACCCCGCCCGCCCTTGATCGCGGCGGCGCGCTGGGGGATACCGGGCCATGTCCGCGGTCAAGATCCTGATCATTCCCGGTTCGCTGCGCACCGGCTCGCACAATGTGCGGCTGGCGGCCGCTGCCGCGCATGAATTCGCCCGGGCCGATATCGACACCACCTGGCTGTCGCTCGCCGACTATCAGCTGCCGATCTACGACGCCGACTTCGAGGCGAAATCCGGCGTGCCGAAGAACGCCGTTGGCCTGAAGCGGATGATCGGCGCGCACCATGGCGTGCTGATCGTCAGTCCCGAATACAATTCGGCGCCGCCGCCGCTGCTCAAAAACGCGATCGACTGGGTGTCGCGGGTCGAGGATCCGCATGAGACCCAGGGGCAGGTGTTTCGCGACCGCGCCTTTGCGCTCGCCGCAGCCTCCGAAGGCAAGCTCGGTGGTGCGCGCTGCCTCGCCGCGTTGCGGCTGATCCTGTCCGGCTGCAGGGCCCCCGTCATTCCCAATCAGCTCACGCTGTCGTTCGCCCACGAGGCTTATGACGACAACGACCGGCTCAAGCACCCGGCCGACATCGCCGCCCTGCAAGCGATGGTGCGGCAACTGATCGATTTCGCCCAGCAGATGATGAGGTAACGAGTTCATGGCGCCAGCCGACACCCCTGACCGCGACCGGCTGATCGTCGCGCTCGATCTGCCCGATATTCGTGTCGCGGAAGCGATGGTCGACCGGCTCGGCGACAGCGTCGGCTTCTACAAGATCGGCTATCAGCTCGCTTATGCGGGCGGACTGCCGCTGGCCCGCGCGCTGGTCGGCGCCGGCAAGAAGGTGTTCGTCGACCTCAAGTTGCACGACATCGGCAACACCGTTGCGCGCGGCGTCGAAAGTCTGAGCCATCTCGGCGCCAGCTTCCTCACAGTCCATGCCTATCCGCAGACCATGAAGGCCGCGGTCGAGGCTCGCGGCTCCTCCAAGGTGAAGATCCTCGCCGTCACCGTGCTGACGTCGTACGACGACCGCGATCTGGCGGACGCCGGCTATCGGTTCGGCGTGCGCGATCTGGTCGAAGCCCGCGCCCGCCAGGCGCAGGCGATCGGCGTCGACGGTCTGGTCTGTTCACCGGAAGAAGCCGCGCATCTGCGCGGCATCGTCGGACCCGAGATGGATCTGGTGACGCCGGGCATTCGCCCCGCAGGCGCAGCGGCCGGCGATCAGAAGCGGATCATGACGCCTGCTAAGGCGATCGCTGCCGGCGCCAGCTATCTGGTGGTCGGCCGGCCGGTGCTGGACGCGCCCGATCCCAAGGCCGCTGCCGATGCGATCGTCGCCGAGATCGCCGCCGCACGCGGATCATAACAAACAACAACGGAGAGTTTTGAGATGCCCAAGGGCTACTGGGTGGCGCGGATGGACGTGCACGACCTCGACGGCTACAAGCGCGACTACGTCGCCCATAACGGCGCGGTGTTCGCCAAATACGGCGCCAAATTTCTGGTGCGCGGCGGCACGTTCGAGGCCAATGAAGGGCCGGCGCGATCGCGCAACGTGGTGATCGAATTCAAGGACTACGAGACGGCGCTCGCCTGCTACCACTCGCCGGAGTATCAGGCGCTGATCAAGGCGCGCTCGCCGTTCTCGCAGGGCGAACTGGTCATCATCGAGGGTTATGACGGGCCGCAGCCGTCCTAACGTCGAGACGAAACGCCGCCGCCCCAGCGCTCGGTCAGTTGCCGGACGCGGGGCCGGCGGCTATACCGCGGCATTGAAAAAGGATGCTCAGCCGATGTCCGATATGCGCCTGATCGTTGCCGGAGCCGGTGGCCGCATGGGCCGGGCGCTGACCCGCGCCATTAGCGAGACCGAGGGCGTGGTGCTGACGGGCGCTCTGGAGTCGCCGAATTCCGAGCTGCTCGGCAAGGATGCCGGCACCCTCGCCGGCCTGTCCGCCAACGGTGTGCTGCTGTCGGCCGACCTGTGGTCGCTGTCGGCGAATGCCGACGGCATTGTCGATTTCACCGTGCCGCAGGCCACCATCGCCAATGTGGCGATCGCGGCGCAGCGCGGCATCGCCCACATCATCGGCACCACCGGACTGTCGGCCTCTGATAATGCGGTGATCCAGAGCGTCACCAATCGCGCCGTGGTGGTGAAGTCCGGCAATATGAGCCTCGGCGTCAATCTGCTGGCGGCGATCGCCAAGCGCGTCGCGCAGTCGCTCGACGACAGCTTCGACATCGAGATCGTCGAGATGCATCACCGCGCCAAGGTCGATGCGCCGTCCGGCACGGCGCTGCTGCTCGGTGAAGCGGTGGCGGCCGGCCGCAAGATCGATCTCGCGACCCATTCGGCTCGCGGCCGCGACGGCCTCACCGGCGCCCGCAAGCCCGGCGATATCGGCTTTGCGTCACTGCGCGGCGGCACCGTCACCGGCGATCATACGGTGATCTTCGCCGGCGCCTCGGAGCGGATCGAACTCACCCACAAGGCCGAAGATCGCATGATCTTCGCCCACGGCGCGCTGACGGCAGCACGCTGGGCCAAGGACAAGAAGCCAGGCTTGTACTCGATGGCCGACGTGCTCGGCCTCGGCGACATCTGAAGTCCGCGTCGATTAGTTGAGCGTTTACTGAGGCGGGCCGTTCGGCCCGCCCCTCGCAGCGCTGCTGCGCTCGATCAATCCTAGCCGATCAGCGATTTGCCGGTCATCTCGGCCGGCTGCGGCAATTCCATCAGCTTCAGCAGGGTCGGGGCGAGGTCGGAGAGCTGGCCGTCGCTCAGGGGGCCGTTGTCGCCGACCAGCAGTACCGGCACCGGATTGGTGGTGTGCGCGGTGTGCGGGCCGCCGGTTTCCGGATCGCGCATCATCTCGCAATTGCCGTGGTCGGCCGTGACCAGCAGCGCACCGCCGGCCTTGCGGATCGCCGCGACGATATGGCCGAGCTGGGTGTCGACGGTCTCGACCGCCTTGATCGCCGCCGGCAGGCTGCCAGTGTGGCCGACCATGTCCGGATTGGCGAAGTTGAGGACGATCAGGTCGTACTTGCCGGACTCGATCGCGGCGACGGCCTTGTCGCCGAGCTCCGGCGCCGACATTTCCGGCTGCAGATCGTAGGTTGCGACCTTCGGCGACGGCACCATGATCCGATCTTCGCCCGGATAAGGCACTTCCTCGCCGCCATTCAGGAAGTAAGTGACGTGCGGATATTTCTCCGTCTCCGCCATCCGGAGCTGATGCAGGCCGGCGTCGGCGACCACCTGGCCGAGGCCGTTCACCAGGCTTTGCGGCGGGAAGATCGTACCCATCAGCGCATCAAGTGCGGTCGAGTACTGCGTCATGCCGACGGCGGCCGCGATCTTCTTCACCTGTTTGCGCTGGAAGCCGGCGAAAGCGGGATCGAGCAAGGCGGCAAGGATCTCGCGCACCCGGTCGGCGCGGAAGTTGAAGCACAGCACGCCGTCGCCATCGCGCATGCCCTGATAGTCACCGACGACGGCGGGCACGATGAACTCGTCGTTCACCCCGGCCGCATAGCCGTCGGCGATCACCGCGTCGGCGTTAGCAAATCGCGGCCCGTCAGCATCGGCGATCACCCCATAGGCCTTGGACACCCGCTCCCAGCGGTTGTCGCGGTCCATCGCATAATAGCGGCCGCTGACGGTCGCGATCGGCACATTCGGCGGCAGGTCGGCGCGCAGCCGGGCGATATCGTCGACCGCGGACTTCGGCGGTGTATCGCGGCCGTCGGTGAAGGCATGCAGCACCGTCGGTACGCCGGCCTTGGTCAGGATCCGGGCCAGGGCGCAGGCGTGGTCCTGGTGCGAATGCACGCCGCCGGGCGAGACGAGGCCCATCAGATGGCAGGTGCCGCCGCTGGCGCGCAATTTTTCGATGAACGTCACCAGACCCGGCGCCCGCTCGATCTCGCCGCTGGCGATGGCGTCGCTGATCCGCGGCAGATCCTGCATCACCACGCGGCCGGCGCCGATGTTGAGATGACCGACCTCGGAGTTGCCCATCTGGCCGTTCGGCAGTCCGACCGATTTGCCGGAGGTGCGCAGAAACGCGTGCGGGCCGTTGGTCCAGAGCGCGTCGAAGGTCGGCGTCTTGGCCTGCAGCACGGCGTTGTCCGCCGGGTCCTCGCGCCACCCCCAGCCATCGAGAATCACGAGCATCACGGGGCGGCGGGACTGCATGGCAACAACTTTCCTGGATGTAGGGGGCGCCTCAGCGCCCCTCACACCTATGGTCGCGACCCGCCCCCGTCAATCGGGTTAGGCCTGCAGCTCAATCGGCCCTGAGTTGCCCGGCTTCCCAGCCGATCATCGCCTGCTTGCGGGTCAGGCCCCAGTGATAGCCGGTGAGCGCGCCGCCCTTGCCGAGCGCGCGATGGCACGGCACCACGAACGAGATCGGGTTCTTGCCGACCGCCGCGCCGACGGCGCGCGAGGCTTTCGGCAGGCTGATCTTGGCGGCGATGTCCGAGTAGCAAACCGCCTTGCCGAGCGGGATCTTCAGCAGCGTCTCCCACACCCGCACTTCGAAGTCGGTGCCGATCAGCACCACCCGCAGCGGCTGCTCGGCGCGCCACTGCGCCGGATCGAAGATCCGTTGCGCCAGCGGAGCGGTCGCCTCCTGGTCCGGCACGCTGAGCGCGCGCGGCCAGCGCTGTTGCAGATCGAGCAGCGCTGCCTGCTCCTCGCCGGGATCGGCGAAGGCAAGACCGGCAAGGCCGCGATCCGACGCGATGATCACCGCTGTGCCGAACGGCGACGGATGGAATCCGTAGCGCAGGCTGAGCCCGGCGCCGCCGCTCTTCCATTCGCCCGGCGACATCGCCTCGTGGGTGACGAACAGATCGTGCAGCCGGCCGGGGCCGGACAGGCCGGATGCCAAGGCGGCGTCGAGCACGCTGGCGGAATCGCGCAGCAGCGACTTGGCGTGGTCGAGCGTCAGCGCCTGCATGAACGCCTTCGGCGTCAACCCGGCCCAACGCCGGAATAGATGGTGCAGCTCGTCGGGCGTCAGCCCGGCGGCCTCGGCGATCGCCTCGATGGTGGGCTGCGCCTTCCATTTCTGCGAGATGAAGGCGATCGCGCGCCGCACGCAGTCGTAATCGGCCAGCGCGGAATCGCGGGCACCGGGTTTGATCAGCTGGTGGTCGGCAAGGGCGAGGTTCATCATACCGCCGATGTTACCCGCCGCGGCGCGCGCCGCCACCCGATTTCCTGGTCTCAGGCCGGGTACAACGGACCGCGCCGCGCGGCGTCGAGGGCGGCCATCAACGCTTTGGCGAAGTTCGCTTTTTCTTCCGCGCCAAGGAAGCTGGCGATCGCCAGCCGCCGGCCGGAGGAAACCAAATAAAGCCGCTCGATGCCGGCCTCGTGGTGGTCGATCTTTTCCAGCCGTACCCACAGCGGGTTCAGCACCCATTCGGCGACTTCGCCGCGCGCCGAGGTGCGGCGGACCCGCAATTCGCTGCAGGTCATCGAGATTTCCTCGCTGGCCCGCGCGCGCGCGAAGCTCACCTTGAAGGCGAAAGCGAGCGCCAGCACGTCCAGCCCGAAGAAGCCGAACACCGGCCAAGCGCCCATCAACCAGAACGCCAGCCCGGCGGCGAAGCTGGCGGTGCCGACCAGCCCGATCAGGATCAGAAATCCGTTGTGACTCAAGGCGCGATGCGGCTTCAGCCGCGCCGAAAACAGTTTCGGCTCTCTCGAATCCGGATCAAGATCGGGTTCTGTCGCCATAGCGGAATATTATACCTCACCCATGCCGAAAACCACCCGCCGCCCCGCCAAGCCACCTGCGACGCCCCCTGCCAAACCCGCCAAGCGCATCGCAGCCGCAAAGCCGAAGTCAGCGCCTGCCAAGCCGGCGGGGCGCCGCGGCAAGTCCCCGCGCCGCTGGAGCGCAGCCGAAGTGCATGAGGCGTTCAGCCGCTTCGCCAAGGCCAACCCGGAGCCGAAGGGCGAACTTGAGCATCTCAATCCGTTCACGCTGCTGGTTGCGGTCGTCCTCTCGGCGCAGGCGACCGACGCCGGCGTCAACAAGGCGACGCGGCCGCTATTCGCGGTCGCCGACACGCCGCAGAAGATGCTGGCGCTCGGCGAGGACCGGCTGCGCGAGTACATCAAGACCATTGGTCTTTTTCGCACCAAGGCGAAGAACGTGATTGCGCTGTCGCAAAAGCTGATCACCGACTTTGGCGGAGAGGTGCCGAATACGCGCGAGGAGCTCGAGACGCTGCCCGGCGCCGGCCGCAAGACCGCCAATGTAGTGCTGAACATGGCGTTCGGTCAGCCGACCATGGCGGTCGATACCCATGTGTTCCGGGTTGGTAATCGCACCGGCATGGCGCCGGGCGAAACGCCGCTCGCGGTGGAGCTTGAACTGGAGCGGGTGATCCCGGCCGAATTCATGCAGCACGCCCACCATTGGCTGATCCTGCACGGCCGCTACACTTGCCTCGCCCGCAAGCCGCGCTGCGAGGTCTGCCTGATCAACGATCTGTGCCGCTGGCCGGAGAAGACGGTGAGCTAGTTCGGGTTCTATCGTCATTGCGAGGAGCGAAGCGACGAAGCAATCCAGATCGGTGCACCGGGCTCTGGATTGCTTCGCTACGCTCGCAATGACGAAGGTGGAATTGCCGCGCGACTACTTCATCATCGCTTTGACTTCGTCGTGCAGCGATTGCCGTGCGGCGTCGTCGGCGTAGAACATGTGGCCACCGGGATAGACGACGAACTTCACGCGCTTCTCGGCCAGCGTCGGCGGCAACTGATCGAGCACCATCTGGGTGCCGAAATACGGCGCGGCGAGATCGAACAGGCCACCGGTCACCAGCACCTGCAGGCTCGGGTCGACGCTGAGGATCTCGCGGAGCTGCGTGGTCGATTCCAGCGGCTGCCGGCCGCGGCCGAAATCCCATTGTTCGGCGACTGAGCCATTCAGCAGTTCGTACGAGCCGTCCGGCTTCCAGTTCAGCGTCGAGCGGGTCAGCTGCACGGCCGCGCTGGTGAGCGGTGCGATTAGCGAATCTGCCGACGGATCGCCGAAATGCGAGCCGCTGGAATCCGGGAACGGATCGAGCCCGAGTTTGGCGCCGTCGAACCGTCCGGTGACCCGGCCGCGATCGCGGTCGAACTCACGCTGGAATTCGCGGGTGTCGAACCGTCCGGCCAATCGCCGGCTCACCGTCTTGTCGATTCCCGTCAGCGCAGAGACGCGGTCGGCGAGCCGCGTGGTCGCTTCCTTGTCGGCTTCGCCTTTGACCAGGTCGGTGAGGAATTCGCTGCGCGCGTAGCTCTCGACATCGGCGAGGTCGGCGCGGGTTACCTTGCCCTTCTGCTGCCGCGCCACCGCGGTCATCGACGGCAGCCGCGCCGCATATTGCAGCAGGCTGGAGCCGGACAGGTCGCGGAAGTCGAGCACCGGCGATACCAGGATCAGACCGTTGACGCCGACGCCCTGCTTGGTCTGCAGATTGTCCACCACCTTCGGTCCGCGAATGCCGCCGTAGCTTTCGCCGGCCAGATATTTCGGCGAAGCGAGCCGGTCGTTCTTCTCCAGCCAGCGCCGGATCACCACCGCCATCGCCGAGATGTCGCCCTCGACTGCATAGAAGTGCTTGCGCACCTCGTCGCCGCTGGCGACGAAACGGCTATAGCCGGTGCCGACCGGATCGATGAACACCAGATCGGTGAAGTCGAGCCAGGTCTCCGCATTGGCCTGCAGCACCGGCGGCGACGACGCCACCACGCTGCTGCCGATCGGCAGCCGCCACGGTCCGGCGGCGCCGAGCTGCAGCCAAGCCGAGGATGCGCCGGGGCCGCCATTGAACAGGAACGTCACCGGCCGGGTGCGCGGATCGGCGCCGTCGAGCTTGTAGGTGGTGACGGCGATATCGGCCTGCGGCTCGCCCTTGCCGTTGTACAGCCGGATCGAGCCGGCGGTGGCGGTGAACGCCAGAGTCCGCCCCGGCAACGCCAGACTGTGCTTGGTGGTGACGTCCGGCGGCAGGCTGTTGAGTTCGGCGCGGGCCGGCGAGGCCTCGGCTCTGCTTGCGACCGTGTCGGTCTGCTCCGCAGCTGATTTCGCCCGATCGGCGTGCGGTGCTGCGGGCCGCGCCTCTTGGGCGAGGGCGCTCGAGCCGAGCTGCGGCAGCGCCAGCGCTGCGATCAACATCGAGGCGGTCACGGCGGACCGGGGCGACAGCGGCATCGACATCTCCTTCGGCAACGCCGCGGCGTCACCGCAGCGTTGGGCATGGGCTTGAAATCGTCGGGACCGACTCTGAGCGCAGGACTGCGTCAGTTTGGCGACGCTGCGGCCGGTGCGGCCGCCAGCGTCACTCCGCCGCGGCGAGCGCCGCCGGCAGCGCGCCGAGCTCGCGGGCGAATTCGATCATCAGGCCGGCGACGTCCTGCGGACGTTCTTCGTGCGCGAGGTGGCCGAGGCCCGGCATGATCACGCTGCGGGCGGCGGGGACCATCGCTTGCACCCGCTCGGCATCCGTCGACGCGATCGTCTTGTCGTTGCTGCCGGCGACCAGCAACAGGCGCGGCGTCAGCCGCGGCAGCTCCGCGGCGAGGCGCTCCAGCCGCCAGCTCGCCATCATGGTGAGTGCCGCCGCAACATGACCCGGGCTGCAGACCAGCCCGCGATACAGCTCGATGCCGTCCGGCTGAAGCGAGGAGCCGGTGTCGGCGATCATCCGCTCCACCATGCCCTTCGTGCGCGCGAACCGCGCCACCAGCCGCGGCACCATTGCGCTGCCCGCCAGCACTCTGGCGAGCGGCAGCATCCAGCGCCCGGCGCGTCCGCCGATCGGCAGCAGCGCGCCGTTGAGGCTGACGAGACCCGACGGCGCGATCAGACCGTCGAGGCACATCCGCGCCAGCACTGCGACGCCGGCCGAATGTCCCGCCACCAGCGCCGGACGTTGCCCCAGCGTGCCCAGAAGTGCGGCGATATCCGCGGCCATCGCATCCAGTGACATCCGTCCGCGCTCCGGCGTCTCGGTGAAGCCGTGACCGGGAAGATCGGGTGCGATCACCGTGAAGTGCTCCGCGAGGAGCGGCGCCAGATCGCGCCACGAATGCGTCGCCGCGCCGGTGCCGTGCAGCAGCAGCAACGTCGGCCCGCGGCCGATCTGCTGCACGTGCCAACGCAGACCCGCGGCTTCGACGAAGCGGCTGCTGTCGCGGTGAGGCCAATCGCCGCCGTCACGCTGCCAATCAGGCTTTGGAGGATGCCGTGGTGAGGGAAGCCTCGGCGAAGAGGTCTGCAGAGTATCGCGCGCGGGATGAAGGACCAAAGCTGATCGCCTCCATGGCGCCGGAAGCAAACTGGCGCACACGGACAAACGCAGCCCCGCCGCAGAGTTCCTGCGGCGAATCGATTTCGCGCCTCACAATTGCAGAATGGTAATTAGTGCGGAAAGACAGAGAGCGTCGACGGGAATGCAACTAACAGCTCGGAGTGAGCCCTGCGCGAGGTTGACAATCGCTTCGTCAAGTTAGCCCGACACCAAGCTTAACTCATCATCTCTGCGTCGTGTTAGCTTGACGCCGAGTGTCAGCTCCGGCCGACACATGACCGATTATCTCGGGCGACGATCTCTTTTGTGCATCCTGCCGACGAAAACGACCTGATACTTCATCGCAACTTGGAACGATCGCAAGATCGTCCAGGTTCAAATCTGAAAGGGCGTTGGTGCCGCGCGCGGCGCAATGCCCGCCAGGAGTGCTCAGCGATGAAGATGTCTCACCTTGCGAATTTCCTGATGATGATCGTCGGCGGCGCCGTGCAGGAGGTGTCGTCCGCGGTTCGCCGCAAGCTGCGCGGCGTGGCGCGCACCGACTAACGTTCGGCGCCGCTTCTCTTACTGCAGCATGCTGCGCCGGTCCGGCGCCAGCACCTCGGGCCGCGATCCCGACAGCCGCTTGTGCAGATGGACCATGAAGGCCATGCCGAACAGCGGCGTCGCCAGGTTGACGATCGGGATCGACACGAAGGCGGCGATGACAAGTCCGCCGATGAACACCGTGGTGGCGTTGTCGCGCCGCATCGCCTTGGCTTCCGGCGCTGGTCGGAAACGCATTGCGGCGAGTTCGAAATATTCCCGGCCGAGCAGCCAGGCGGTCGCGACGAAGAACACGATCGCGCCGGCGCCGGCGACGAACAGGAACGGCAGCGCCACCAGATACACCAGGATGGTCAGCAGCGCGGTCTTCACCGTTTCCCAGGTGGCGAGCCCAATCGGCAGCGCGACGCCCGGCGCTTCGTGCGGATAGAATTCGCGCTCGACGTGCTCGGCGGCCTCGTCGACGAAAATGCCGGCCACCAGAGATGTCACCGCGGGCATCAGGAACACCGCGCCGACCACGATGCCGAGCCCCGCCGCGATCGACACAATCCACGACAGGATGTTCAGCGGGGTGTGGAAGCCGCCCAGCGTGGCTTCGGCCCAGATCTCGCTGGAGCTTGCCAGCCAGCTCAGCAGCCGCTGCAATCCGACCGCCGCGACCGCGATCAACGCCAGCGCGAAGCCGACCGAGCGCCACAGGATCGAGCGCATCGGCGGCGACAGAATCTGGGTCAGCGCCTTGATGGCGGCGTCGAGCATGGCGGCGTCCTCGTCCCGGAAAAACAGCCTCGAACAGGTAGAGACCGCGCCGATGTTCGGCAAGGGCCGGGGCGTCTGGGTCGCGCGCGCTTACCGCCGCAGCCGCCGTGCCGCCGGATAATTCATCACCTTCGGCACCTTGCCGTCGCGGAGCGCCTGCTGCATGCCTTCCCAGTAATCGGCCTGCATCAGCTCCGGATGCGCGTCGCGGAAGGCGCGGCGCAGGCCGGGGTCATCGATCCGCAGCCCCTCCAGCATTTCCTGCGGCCGGAACACCATGCCGTTGTCGAATTCACCCGGCGCAGCGTCGTCACGGCGTACGGTGACCGAGGTCAGCGGCTCCACCGCGTCGTAGTCGAACAGATAGACTTTGCGGATGCGGCTGACGCCGTAATTGCGGCCGTCGAGATCCTTGTTGAAGATATCGGCCGCGGCGTTGTTTTTGATGCAGTCGCCGAGATTGATCACCGCGGCACGGGATTCGGCTGCGGACGCGTTGGCGAGATACAGCGGCAGCGGCGTCAGTTTGATCTGCACGATCAGATGCCGGAACACCAGCGCGCCGCGATCGAGCGTTACCGTGCCGATCCCGGCTTCCAGCAGTTCGTCGAGCAGCTCGGGCGCGAACATCGCGCGGTCGAGCTTGACGTTGGAATAGATGATGTTGTCGAGCATCGATCCGGCGCGATCGATCTCATGCACCAGATTGTATTTGCGCAGCACCTCGTCGAGGCCGTCGAAATAATCGAACTTGTAGTCGTCGGTCGGATGGTCGCGGATGATCTTCAGCACATAGGCCGACGACGGCATCGTGAAAGCGATCGCAACCGTGCCCTTGAAGCCCGGTGCGGTGGCGAGCTTTTCCTTGGTCTTGCGATGTTCGGCCAGGATCTCGGTCATCACCGCGACCTTGCCGAGGTGATGGAAGCCGATGCACGAATATTGCGTGCCGAGCGGCCGCTTCGGCATCAGCTCATGAAGCAGCCGGGCCAGCTCGTGGTAGCGCGGGTTGGTGGCGTGATAGTTCGCCAGCGTCGACGAGAACGCATATTGCAGCTCGTCGCTGTCGGTCAGCACCGCATCGACGACCAGCCCGTCCTTCTCGTTGAGCAGAGCGATCAGCAGCGGCAGGTTGCGCATCGGCATGTCGCCGCGGTCGCGCAGTTTGATCCGGCCAACCAGGCAGGCGCCACGATTGCGGAAGAAACCGGAGTCGGCGATCTCGATCTTGACCGGCTCGCCGGGACGCGGGCTGAGCGGCTCCAGCGCCGTCTCGATCGCTTGCGCTGCGAGTGCCGCGTCGCCGTCGCGATCGCGCCATGGCACGCTGAAGCCGGCGTCGCCGAGAATCCCGGCGATCACCTCGGCGGTGATCGGCAGCGTGGTGGTGGTGGTCTTCAGCACCGCTGTTGGCGAGGTGGTGCGCCGTGTGGTGGCGCCGGCGTCATAGGAGACTGGCCGCCATTCGTCGCTCACCAGCTTGCGGCGCAGCGACTGCCAGAACGCGAAGGCGAAGTCCGCCTCGTAGCGGCCCTCGATCGCGGCGAGCAGTTCAGCCTCGGCGGTCGGCCACAGCTGCTCGTCGGTCGTCAGCTCCGGCAGCCCGGCTTTCAACAGCGGCACGAGCTGGTCGATGCAGGCGGTGTACAGCCCGATCCGGATCTTCGACAGCCGCACCGTCACCGGCCAATCGCGCGCCTCGAACGCCGCCTGCGCCAGCGCCGGAATCCGCCGCGACACCGAGTAGTAGTTGTCGAACGCCGACAGCACCACGCGCGCCAGCAGGCGCGCCTGATCGTCGGGATCGTCGGTGCGGTACAGCGCGTCGAGCAGGTCGAAATCGGGCTCGGCAATCCGCGTGGCGTGCTCGATCTCGGCGGCGCCGAGCGGCCGGGCGCGGGTGTGGGAAATGGTTGCGGTCATTGCGTCGGGGTCAGCGCATCTCGTCAGGTCGCGCCTCCGGCTGCCCGTCCGGACCGGCCGCCCAGCCGGCCACCGGACCGAACCACCGGGGCGATTGTGCCATCATGGGAGGCTTTGGCACCTCCAAGCGTGATCTGACGCAAAACACCCCCCGCCGAAAGACGGATGCGACAATGTGTCGGAGCTGCGCGTCTCCCACAGCCGCAACGAGCGTGGCTTGGCGATCGATGCGGACAGGGGCGAGATCCTGGCCCCGCGGGACGCCTCTCGGATGCGTCCCCATTCGGTTCTCTGCGTAGGCCGTCTCCCAGCGCGAAAAGCTAGGCGCGTGCTCTGAAACAGAACTTGCCAAATGCGAACGATTAGGGAACATTGCCGGCGAGGGCATCATGAAAATTGCAGGACTCTTTGCCGGCGTTGGGGGGCTGGAGCTCGGATTGCATCGGGCCGGCCATGAGACCCTCGTGCTTTCAGAGATATGGGATCCCGCTGCTGCAGTGCTGGAGCGCCGCTTCGCAGGCGTACCGAATGTCGGCGACGTTGCGGACCTCCGTTCGCTGCCGACGGGCACAGAACTACTAACGGCTGGATTCCCCTGCCAAGACCTCAGTCAGGCGGGAAAGACGGCGGGCATCAAGGGGCGGAAGTCCGGTCTGGTCAGTCACGTCTTCCGGCTGATCGACCGCAGCCGGCCGAAATGGGTGCTGCTGGAAAACGTCTCCTTCATGTTGCGCCTCGATGCCGGCAGCGCCATGACTCGTCTGGTCACAGAATTCGAACAGCGTGGTTATCGCTGGGCCTACCGTGTCGTGAACTCGCTGAGCTTCCTGCCACATCGCCGCGCGCGGGTGTTCTTCCTGGCGAGCCTCGAAGGCGATCCCGCCGACGTTCTTTTGGTCGACGACACGGAGCCGGCGGAGTTTCAGACCAACTTGCAGAGCCACGCCCACGGGTTCTATTGGACCGAAGGAACGCGCGGGTTGGGATGGGGACCTGACTGCGTGCCGACCCTCAAGAACGGATCCACGATCGGCATTCCGTCACCGCCGGCGATTCTGCTGACGAACGGCGAGATCGTCACGCCCGACATTCGAGACGCCGAGCGGCTCCAGGGTTTGCCAGCGGATTGGACGAAGCCCGCGGAACAGGTCGCGCGCGCATCTTTCCGATGGTCACTGGTCGGAAACGCCGTGAGTACACCGGTCGCCGCGTGGATCGGAAAGCGTCTGGTGAAACCCGGAACTTACAATCCGTCACGCGACGGCGCTGACGTGGTGAAGGGGAACTGGCCGAAAGCTGCGCGGTCCGACGGAAAAGTTCGGCGCTCGGTGTCGATCTCCGAGTTTCCGAAATGGGCCAAACGCGACCGCCTCGAAAACTTTCTCCGCCACGAGCCAAATCTGTTGTCGGCACGAGCGACGGCAGGGTTTCTGTCGCGGATCGAGAAAAGCAGCCTGCGGTTCGTACCGGGCTTCAAGGACAAGGTTCGCAATCATCTCGAGCACGTTCGCGCCATCGACTCGTTCGTCGAGCCGAGCCGCCTGCTCCTCGCCGCGGAATGACATCACTGGGTTACGAGAAGCCCACGGACCCGGCACGCTCCGCATTGATGCGGCGCGTCCGTCAGACAGGTACCAAGGCCGAAGACGACGTGGCGGCGATCCTCCGTCAATCGGGTTTGCGCTTTCGTCGCAACGTCAAGTCCCTGCCGGGGTCGCCCGACTTCGCCAACAAGACCCAACATTGGGCGATATTCGTCAACGGCTGTTTCTGGCATCGTCATCAGGGATGTGGTCGAACAACGACACCGACCCGTAATCGGGATTTCTGGTTGGCGAAGTTCGCGGCGAACGTAAAGCGGGACAAGATCAAGACGCGCTTGCTGCGGGCATTGGGGTTCAGAGTGGTGACGATCTGGGAATGCGAAACTCGCACGCCGACTAAAGTGCGACGTCGGCTGAAAGCGCTGATGAGGTAGCCGATGGCGAAAGCCAAGACACCAACAAGGCGGTTCACGACGAACAAGACCGACGTGTCGGAGAATTCGATTCGCCGGGAGCTCGATTGGGCCGGTGATCGCAGCGTTGTCGAGAAGGGGTCTGCTACCGACAAAAAGAACTACGCAGAAAGCCTTTCGCGCGCTCTGTCACAACGGTTTGCGGACGCCCTTCGAAAATCGTTCGACGGAATCTTGCCGAACCCTGACGGTCTCGGCCAAGAATCAAAAGCACGAACCGGCAAAGGTCTGAAGAAGCTCGACGTGAATTACTCGACGGTCGAGCTCGGGTTGGGGCTCGGAGTTTCGATCAAGACGATCAATTTTCGCGACGCCAAGACCAAACGCTATACGAAGAACTACACGCGCGTCGACAACGAGCTGAGGGCCGAAGCTGCAGACTACCATGAGCGGCAGCCGTATTCGGTGCTGTGTGCGGTCGTCTTTGTTCCGCTCGATGCCTGTGATGACGGGGGTAGTGCGCCGTCGAGCTTCGGACAGGCGATCCAAACATTTCGCTATCGGGCCGGTCGCGAAAAGCCGGTCGACGATACGACTCTCTTCGAGAGGATATTGGTCGGGCCATATGATGCCGAGCCAGCGAGCTTTGGCGTTACCGGGTTCTTCGATGTGATGGACGCGCCGCCTCGCACCGGACGTCCTTCGTCCCTGATGACCTTCGAACAAGCGATCAGCACAATCGTCGAAGCCTACGATGCACGGAACAAGTCGGTATTCAAATGGGCCGAGGGCGATACGGAGATTCTCGCTACGCCTGAGCGCCAAGAGGATGACGAGGAGATCTAGGTTCCCTCAGCTATCCACCTTCAACGCCGCGATGAAGGCTTCCTGCGGGATGTCGACCTTGCCGAACTGCCGCATCTTCTTCTTGCCCTCCTTCTGTTTCTCCAGAAGTTTGCGCTTTCGGGTGATGTCGCCGCCGTAGCACTTGGCGGTGACGTCCTTGCGCAGGGCGCGGACGGTTTCGCGGGCGATCACCTTGCCGCCGATCGCCGCCTGGATCGGGATCTGGAACATGTGCGGCGGGATCAGCTCTTTCATCTTCTCGACCATGGCACGGCCGCGGCCTTCGGCGCGCGTCCGGTGCACCAGCATCGACAGCGCGTCGACAGGCTCGGCATTGACCAGGATCTGCATCTTCACCAGGTCTGCCGGCTTGTAGTCGGTGAGGTGATAGTCGAACGAGGCGTAGCCCTTCGACACGCTCTTGAGCCGGTCGTAGAAGTCGAACACCACCTCGTTGAGAGGCAGGTCGTACTTCACCATCGCGCGGGCGCCGACGTAGGTCAGCTCTTTCTGATTGCCGCGGCGGTCCTGGCACAGCTTCAGCACCGAGCCGAGATATTCGTCGGGCGTCAGGATGGTGGCCTCGATCCACGGTTCCTGGATCTCGGCGATCTTGACCACGTCCGGCATGTCGACCGGATTGTGGATCTCCATCTCGGTGCCGTCGGTCAGCTTCATCTTGTAGATCACGCTCGGCGCGGTCGCGATCAGGTCGAGATCGAACTCGCGGCTGAGCCGCTCCTGGATGATCTCGAGGTGCAACAGACCGAGGAAGCCGCAGCGGAAGCCGAAGCCGAGCGCGGCCGAGGTTTCCATCTCGAACGAGAAGCTGGCGTCGTTCAGCCGCAGCTTGCCCATCGCGGCGCGCAGCGTTTCGAAATCGTCGGCGTCGACCGGGAATAGGCCGCAGAACACCACCGGCACGGCGGGCTTGAAGCCCGGCAGCATGTCGGTGACTGGCTTCTTGTCGTCCGTGATGGTGTCGCCGACGCGGGTGTCGGCGACTTCCTTGATCGCCGCGGTGATGAAGCCGACCTCGCCCGGGCCGAGCTCTTCGACATTGACCATCTTGGGCGTGAAGTAGCCGACGCGCTCGACGTCGTAGGCGGCGCCGGTGCCCATCATCCGGATCCGCTGGCCCTTCTTCAGCACGCCATCGACGACGCGCACCAGCACCACGACGCCGAGATAGACGTCGTACCAAGAGTCGACCAGCAGCGCCTTCAGGGTCGCGTCGCGATCGCCCTTCGGCGGCGGCAGACGCTTGACGATCGCCTCCAGCACGTCGGGGATGCCGAGGCCGGTCTTAGCCGAGATCATCACCGCGTCGGAGGCATCGAGGCCGATCACGTCCTCGATCTGCTGCTTGATCTTCTCGGGCTCGGCCGCCGGCAGGTCGACCTTGTTGAGCACCGGGACGATTTCGTGGTTGGCGTCGAGCGCGTGATAGACGTTGGCGAGCGTCTGCGCTTCGACACCCTGCGAGGCGTCGACCACCAGCAGCGAACCCTCGCACGCGGCCAGCGACCGCGAAACTTCGTAGGCGAAGTCGACGTGGCCGGGCGTGTCCATCAAATTGAAGATGTAGTCCTTGCCGTCCTGCGCCCGGTAGGTCAGGCGCACGGTCTGCGCCTTGATGGTGATGCCGCGCTCGCGCTCGATGTCCATCGAGTCCAGCACCTGCTCCTTGCCGGCCATTTCGCGGTCGCTGAGCGCGCCGGTCATCTGGATCAGACGGTCGGCGAGCGTCGACTTGCCATGGTCGATATGGGCGACGATGGAGAAGTTGCGGATATTGTCGATGGGGGCGGTTGTCATGGCGGCCAGATAGCATCGCGACTCAGGCCCGGCAAGGCGAACGGAAGCCGCAACCTCCCGAAAAACCGCTAGTTTTGCCGCGCTTGACGCGGCCGGCGGAAGCGGATGATGTCCGCCGCGCTACGCCTCAAGCCCAGGGCCCGGATGTCCCCTCCCTCTACCCCCCGCCGCCCCTTCGCTCCACTGACGCGCTGGCTCGATGCCCTGCTCGATCCCAAGCGGCAGGAGCTTACCGTTATCTGGACGCTGCTCGCCTATATGGCGGTGTGGACCGCATACCGCATCATCGCCACTTGGCCGCGCGACCTGCACGCCGACGAGACCGAGCTGTATGGCTGGTCGCGGCATCTGGCACTCGGCACCGACAAGCATCCGCCGTTCTCGGCCTGGGTGGCGCGCGCCTGGTTCACCCTGGTTCCGCCGTCCGATCTGTCGGTCCACCTGCTGGCGACCGCCAATATCGCGCTGACGCTGTACATCGCCTGGCGGACGATGCGGCGCTACATGGACGCCGAGAAGTCGCTGTTCGGGCTGGCACTGCTGACGCTGATCCCGTTCTTCAATTTCATCGCACTGAAATACAACGCCAATGCGGTGCTGCTGCCGCTGTGGGCACTGACTATCCATTGCTTTTTGCGGGCGCTGGAGAGTCGTGCGGCGCTGTGGGGGGCGCTTGCGGGGGCGTTTGCTGGCGCCTCGATGCTGGGGAAATACTGGTCGATCGTGCTGGTCGTCGCGCTGGGGCTGGCGGCGCTGATCGATCCGCGGCGCGGCCGGTTGTTCGCCTCTCCGGCGCCGTGGCTGATGATCCTGTGCGGCGGCCTGGTGCTGGGCCCGCACGTCTGGTGGCTCGCCGACCACGGCTTTCCGACCTTCGCCTATGCGGCCGCGCACGAGTCGGCGGATTTGGCCGATAACCTGCGGGATACGCTGACCTATCTGCCCGGCGCCGTCGCCTATGCGGCGGTGGCCTTGATCACCGCCGCGGTGGTGCTGCAGCCGTCGCGCGCGGCGCTGGCCGACATCGCATGGCCCGCCGAGCCCGAGCGGCGCACCATCCTGCTGATCCAGCTGCTGCTGATCGTGGCGCCGATGCCGGTGGCGCTGGCGACCGGCATCCGCATCGTGCCGCTCTGGGCGATGCCGGCCTACACGCTGCTGCCGGTCGTGCTGCTGGCCTCGCCGCTGATCGTGGTCGGGCGCGAGGCGGTGCGGCGCGGGCTGATCGTCGCCTCCGCGGTGTCGCTCGGCTCGCTGGCGCTGTCGCCGGTGGTGGCGCTGGTGATCCACCTCAGCGATCCGCCGGGACCGTTCGAATACGCCTCGCTGCTCGCCGACCACGTCGACCGCGAATGGCGCCGGCACAGCGACGAGGCGGTGCCGCTGGTCGCCGGCGAAACCGTGCTGGCCGAGAATACCGCTTTCTATCTACGCACCGACACGCTGGGCTTCGAAACCGCCGACCTCGCTGCGCTGAAGCAGCGGGCCGCGGCGCGCGGCGCCGTGCTGGTGTGCCCGGCCGAGGACAAGGGCTGTATTGCGACCGCCGAGCAGATCATCGCCGGCCAGCCGCAGATCCTGCGCGGCAAGGTGTGGCTGAGCCGGCCGCTGTTCGGACAGCCGGGCGGACGGGTCAGCGACGTGTTCTTCCTGGTGCTGCCTTCGGGGACGAGCGCGAAATAGCGGGGAGTTGCCGCCGGCGTGGCGGCAGCGCTATTCTTCTTCGCCGAACTTCGAGCCCATCAGCTCGGTGATCGCATCCAGCGCCTGGCGCGCTTCCGGGCCGCTGGCCGAGACGGTCACGGTGGTGCCGATCCCCGCCGCCAGCATCATCAGGCCCATGATCGAGGTACCGCCGACGGTCTCGCCGTTGCGGGTGACCCAGACCTCGGCGTTGAAGCGCTCGGCCATCTGCACGAACTTGGCCGAGGCCCGCGCATGCAGGCCGCGCTTGTTGATGACCGGGATCTCACGGGAAATCTTATCGCCGGAAGCGCCGGAGGCTTGGTCCGGTCCGGAACCGGGCTGAGGCGCGTCGATCGTCATTTACCGGCCAATACCCGACTGGCGATGGTGACATATTTGCGTCCGGCCTCCTGGGCCAGCGCAATCGCCTCCGGCAGCGAGCGTTCCTCGCGGACTTTGGCGAGCTTCACCAGCATGGGCAAATTAATGCCGGCAAGCACTTCGACTTTCGGCCGGCTCATGCAGGAAATCGCCAGGTTGGACGGCGTGCCCCCGAACATGTCGGTCAGGATCGCGACGCCCTCGCCGCTGTCGACGCGGTTGACCGCCTCGATGATGTCGCTGCGGCACAGATCGGCGTCGTCCTCGGCGCCAATCGTGACGGCTTCGATTTGTTGCTGTGGCCCCATCACGTGTTCCAGCGCTGCCTTGAACTCGTCGGCAAGGCGCCCGTGGGTCACAAGTACCAGACCAATCATCGGAAACTCCTCGCGGGTGCTTGTGGTGCACCGCGCGAACCGGTCACTTTGACCATCCAGAGCCCCTATGCAAGGGGGTCTTCGCGATTCTCCGTCGAAGGCAAGGCGCTGAGGAGCTGCGGCGGGGCCGTTCAGTGACGATTGTGTGGCTGATATAGTTACCAAATCGCTGCGAACAAACCTCCAATCAAGCGTCCTCCTCCGCAGCGTCGGTTGTTGTCAGCGTTGCCACCACCAGGGGTAGCGGATCGTAGCCGGCCCCGACCGGAACCCGCGGCAATTGGACGCCGCAGATTTCGGTCCGCAGTGCCGCCGCCTCCGGCATGCGCGACGCATCCGCAGCGTCCAGATCGACCACCAGACCCGCGACCGCTTGGATGGCCGAAGCCGTCCGCCGCAGGCCGAGACCGCGGATTTCGATCATGCCGGCGAGCTCAGGCACCTGCCGAACCGTCACCCGTCCCTGGTCGGGTTCCATGAAGACACGGTCGTCACCAATAAGTTCCACCGGCGGGATCTGGCCGGCGCGGCCGGCGAGGATCAACGCCCAGGCCAGCCGTGACTTGCCGGAGCCGGACGGGCCGCGAATCACCACCGCCAGATCCCCGACCTTCACGGCGGAGGCATGGACGGTGCGCGGCACAGCTTCGGTCATGTCGCCGGCAGCCGGACGATGAAGCGGGCGCCGGCGATGGTCGGCTCGCCGTCCTCGCCGCGCGGGCCGACCCGGTTCTCAGCCCAGATCTTGCCGCCATGGGCTTCGACGATCTGCTTGGAGATCGACAGGCCGAGGCCCGAATTCTGGCCGAAGCCCTGGTGCGGGCGGTCGGTGTAGAAGCGCTCGAAGATCTTCTCGAATGCGTCGTCGCGAATGCCGGGGCCCTCGTCCTCGACGATGATCTCGATCTCGGTCTTGCGGCGGCGGCACAGGATGCGGACCTTGCCGCCTTCGCGCGAGAACGACTGCGCGTTCGACAGCAGATTGGAGATCACCTGGCCGAGCCGGGAGTCGTGGCCGGGCACCGAGAACTGATCGGCCGCCGCGCCGTCGAATTTCACCTCGACCAACGCGTTGTGGCCGAGCCGGGTCTCGTTGGCGACCAGCGTCAGCGTCGTCAGCAGCCGGCGCAGATCGACCTGCGCGGCATCCTGGCGCTGCAATTCGGCGTCGAGCCGGCTGGCGTCGGAAATGTCCGAGATCAGCCGGTCGAGTCGTTTGACGTCGTGTTCGATCACGCTGAGCAGTCGCGCCCGGCTGTTGTCGGTCTTGGCCAGCGGCAGCGTTTCCACCGCCGAGCGCAGCGAGGTCAGCGGGTTCTTCAATTCGTGGCTGACATCGGCGGCGAACCGCTCGATCGCCTCGATCCGGTTGTAGAGCGAGTCCGTCATGTCGCGCAGCGCGCCGGACAGATGCCCGATCTCGTCGCGGCGCTTGGTGAAATCCGGGATCTCGACGCGGGCGCGGATGCGGCGGCGGACCCGCTCGGCGGCGTCGGCGAGACGGCGTACCGGACCGGCGATGGTCGAGGCCAGCAGCACCGACAGCACGAACATCACCACGGCGGCGACGCCGAACACTTTGAGGATCGCGAGCCGCTCGGCGGTGACCATCTGGTCGATGTCGTCGCCCTGGGTCGACAGCATCAGCGAGCCGTAGATCGCGCGGAAGCGCTGCACCGGCACCGACACCGAGACGATCACTTCGCCGCGGTCGTTGATGCGCACCATGCTGCTCTTCTGGCCTTTGAGCGACTGCGCGACTTCCTGATAGCCGTTGCCGTTCTCCGGCCCGAGCTCGCGATACAGCGGCAGGTCGCCGCGATTGAACCAGGTGCGGATCGCGATCATCGCCCGTTCGACGATGCCGGGCTTCTCGGCGGTCGGCGGCGGCAGCTCGAACCGCATCACGTCGCCGCGGCCATACAGGCTGCGGCTGTCGAGGATCAGCACGCCGTCGCGATCGTAGATCCGCGCGCGGGTCTTGGTCGGCGAGATCAGCCGCCGCAGCACCGGCGCGACGCGCTCCGGATTGATCGGGAAATCCAGCACCGCATATTCGTCCGGCGGGCCGTAGCTCTCGCCGGGCTTGAGGTCGAGCAGCCGGTCGGGATCGATGGTGATGGTGTTGGTTTCGACCGTCGCCGAGGCGGCGATCGCGCCGGCGATGATTTCGGCCTGCACCAGCAGGCTCTGCGCGCGGGCGTCGATCAGTCCGGCGCGGAATTGCGACAGGTACAGAATGCTGGTCGACAGCGCGAGCAGGCCGGCGAGATTGAGCGACAGAATCCGCCGCGTCAGGCTCGAGAAGCTGAGCGTGAAGAAGAACTGACCGGTGCGGCGCACCCAGTCGAGCGGCCGCGGCCAACGGCGGCCGTGCACCGGAGTCTCGTCGCGCACCGAGGAATCATCGTCGGTGTCGCGGACATCTGGATCAGGCGAGGTGCGATCTAGCAATGGCCATCAGCCCGATGGTTACCGACACGCGCCAAGCGCGCGTCGCGGATTGTAGCGCAATGCAGCGACATCGTCAGCCGCAGCGCCGGCGACATGCCGCCCCGATCAGATTTCCTTGAAACGATAGCCGACGCCGTACAGCGTCTCGATCATCTCGAACTCGTCGTCGACCGCCTTGAACTTCTTGCGCAGCCGCTTGATGTGGCTGTCGATGGTTCGGTCGTCGACATAGACTTGGTCGTCATAGGCTGCGTCCATCAAGGCATTGCGGCTCTTCACCACGCCGGGCCGGGTCGCCAGCGCCTGCAGGATCAGGAATTCGGTGACCGTCAGGGTCACCGGCTCGTTCTTCCAGGTGCAGGTATGGCGCTCCGGGTCCATCCGCAGCGGGCCGCGGTCGAGCGCCTTGGCGTCGTTCTCCTTCGGAGCCGCCGCCGGGTCCTTCGGCGCCGAGCGCCGCAGCACGGCCTTGACGCGCTCCACCAGCAGCCGCTGCGAGAACGGCTTCCGGATGAAATCGTCGGCGCCCATCTTCAGGCCGAACAGCTCGTCGATCTCCTCGTCCTTGGAGGTGAGGAAGATCACCGGCAGGTCTGACTTCTGCCGCAGCCGGCGCAGCGTTTCCATGCCATCCATCCGCGGCATCTTGATGTCGAGGATGGCAAGGTCGGGCGGCGTGGTCCGGAAGCCGTCGAGCGCAGAGGCGCCGTCGGTGTAGGTCATGATCCGGTAGCCTTCGGCTTCCAGCGCGATCGAGACCGAAGTCAGAATGTTGCGGTCGTCGTCGACCAAAGCGATTGTAGGCATGAGGCTTCTTTCCGAAACGGCGTGGCGAGACAGCGAAACGATTCGGCGATCCGCGGTGTGAGGTGGCCCAGAAAGCACAGTCAACGAGCAATGCAAGCTGGGCTGAAATGTGGCCGGTTCCGAATTCGCGCGATCGGGCCAAGCCGGCCCTGATATATGCCGGTTTTTCGGGCTGCAAAGGGCCCAACCTGCCAATCCTTGGCAGGAACTGAACTCCAATCGACAGGTGTTCGATGCAGCCGACCCCCGATTTCAGCGCCCCCAAGCTCGCCAAATCGCTGCTGCGCCGCCGCCGCGAGGGCGCGCTGGCGACCCTGATGGAAAAGGACGGTGCGCCGTATTGCTCACTGGTCAATCTCGCCAGCCATCCCGACGGCTCGCCGCTGCTGCTGATCTCCCGCCTTGCGATCCACACCCGCAACGTCCTGGCCGACCCGCGGGTATCGCTGATGCTGGATGAGCGGAGTGCCGGCGACCCGCTCGAGGGCGCGCGGATCATGTTGGTCGGCAAGGTCGTTGCGGCGCGCCCCGACGAACTGCCGCTGTGGCGGCGGCGGTATCTCGCGGCGCATCCCGGGGCAGAGGGCTACATCGACTTCGCCGATTTCTCACTGTTCAAGATCGAGAGCTCGGGGCTGCATCTGGTGGCCGGGTTCGGCCGCATCCTCGACCTTTCGCCCGACCGTTACTTGACCGACCTGACCGGCGCAGAGGCGCTGCTCGAGGTCGAGGCTTCGGCGGTCGAGCACATCAATGCCGATCATCCAGATACAATGAAGTTGTACGCAACTCAGCTACTCGGCGTCGGCGAAGCCGACTGGCGCTGCACCGGCATCGACCCCGAAGGTCTAGATCTGCAATGTGAGCGTGCGACCCTGCGGCTCGACTTTCCATCTCGCGTGGAAAACTCTGTTGCATTGCGGGACATGCTGAAACGCATGGCTGACATTGCCCGCAAAACGGAATGACTTGAGCCAGCGCAATGTCGCTCGGCGGTAAACGAAATAATGCCGGCCGGGTTGGCAAACCCCTCGTTCGCCACTATTCAGTCGCCCCACTGGATCAGGGCGGTATATATTGACGTTACCGCGGCCAGTGATGCGCGTTGGCGGCAATCGCGCGATCGAGACAACGCGGATTCGAGGAGGATCTATTCGTGCAAGAGACGGGCGTGCATAACGGTGCTTACGGCACCGACAAATTCGGCCTCAAAAATCTCAAAGGCGTGTACTGGAACTTCGGTGCACCTCAGCTCTATGAGCACGCCCTGAAGAACAGCGAAGCGGTGTTGTCGTCGGATGGCGCGCTTGTCGCGGACACCGGCGTGTTCACCGGTCGCAGCCCGAAGGACAAGTTCACGGTGCGCGACGCCACCACCGAAAACACCATGTGGTGGGGTGGTAATCAGTCGATCACTGCCGAGCAGTTCGAGACGCTGTATCAGGACTTCCTCAAGCACGCCGAAGGCATGACCCTGTTCGCGCAGGACCTGTACGGCGGCGCCGATCCGACCTTCCGCATCAAGACCCGCGTTTACACCGAGCTCGCCTGGCACTCGCTGTTCATCCGCACGCTGCTGCGCCGTCCCGAGCGCGCCGAGCTGGAGAACTTCGTTCCCGAGCTGACGCTGATCGATTTGCCGAGCTTCCGCGCTGATCCGAAGCGCCATGGCTGCCGCTCCGAAAACGTCGTCGCGATCGACTTCGCCCGTAAGATCGTGCTGATCGGCGGCACTCAGTACGCCGGTGAAATGAAGAAGAGCGTGTTCACCACGCTGAACTACTACCTGCCCGAGAAGGGCGTGCTGCCGATGCACTGCTCGGCCAACGTCGGCCCGAACGGCGACACCGCGATCTTCTTCGGCCTGTCCGGCACCGGCAAGACCACCCTGTCGGCCGATCCGAACCGCACGCTGATCGGCGACGACGAGCACGGCTGGGGCAAGGACGGCGTCTTCAACTTCGAAGGCGGCTGCTACGCCAAGTGCATCAAGCTGTCGGCCGAGAACGAGCCGGAAATCTACGCCGCCTCGACCCGCTTCGGCGCCGTGCTCGAGAACGTCGTGCTCGGCGACATCGACCGCAAGCCGGACTTCGACGACGGCTCCAAGACCGAGAACACCCGCTCGGCCTATCCGCTCGAGTCGATCCCGAATGCGTCGCTGACCGGCCGCGCCGGCCAGCCGAAGAACGTGGTGATGCTCGCTGCCGACGCGTTCGGCGTGATGCCGCCGATCGCCAAGCTGACCCCGGCGCAGGCGATGTATCACTTCCTGTCGGGCTACACCGCCAAGGTGGCCGGCACCGAGCGTGGCGTCACCGAGCCGACCCCGGAATTCTCGACCTGCTTCGGCTCGCCGTTCCTGCCGCGCGATCCGTCGGTGTACGGCAACATGCTGCGCGAGCTGATCGCCAAGCACAATGTCGACTGCTGGCTGGTCAACACCGGCTGGACCGGCGGCATCTACGGCACCGGCCACCGCATGCCGATCAAGGTGACCCGCGCGCTGCTGACCGCGGCGCTCGACGGCTCCTTGCGCAACGTCGAATTCCGCACCGATCCTTACTTCGGCTTCGCGGTCCCGACCGCGCTGCCGGGCGTGCCGAGCGAAATCCTCGACCCGGTGAAGACCTGGGCCGACAAGGCGGCGTTCGACACCACCGCCCGCAAGCTGGTCGGCATGTTCCAGAAGAACTTCGCCAAGTTCGAAGCGCAGGTCGACGCCGAAGTCCGCGCCGCCGCGCCGGACGTCAAGATGGCCGCCGAATAAGCGCGCCGGCGATCGATTGAATACGAAGGGCGGCCCGCAAGGCCGCCCTTTTTCTTGGCCGTGTGCCGGACACCCGGCAACGACGATTACTTCAGCGACGCGGTCTTGCCGGTGGCGATGGTCGTCACCGCGCCGTCTTCGAGGCTGATCCGATAGACCTCGCGCAGCACGTTGCCGGCAAAGCCGAGCTCGACGATCGACACGGTTTTGAAGGTGGCGTCGATGCCGTCCGGCAGGATCTGGTTGAACTCCTTGGCGGCCTGATTCATCTGCGCCTGCAGCTCCGGCGTGAACTTGGCCATGCTGTAAACCAGCGTGGTGTGCGGATTGTGCGAGCGCAGCTCCTTGCCGTCCTTGACGACGTTGACGCCGCTGACGCCGACGGTGCGGACCAGATCCTTGGCGGCGTCGCCCATCGCCGCATAGACCGGGCCGGTGCAGCGCGGCAGCGGGCCGTCGCGCAGCGGAGTCAGCGCCGCGGTCGCGGTGGTGTTGAACGCCATCATGTCGTCGAAGCTCTTGCCTTCCTTGACAACACCGAGGTCGAACCACCACGGACGGCCGGCGCCTTTGGCGGCTTCGGTGGTGTAGAACGTCTTCAGCTTGACGGTGAGCACCGGCGGCAGCTTCGGCATCGCCGCCAGCATCTTCTCCGGCGTCGCCGGATCGGCGCTGTGGACGTGCACCACGGTGACGTGCGGGATGTTGAACATCTGCGCTTCGGTGTCGAGCTTGGCGTTCAGCAGCTTTTCTTTCAGCGGGCCGCGGATGGTGTTGTCGAGCACGTCGTTGACGTTCTGCGGCAGCGTGTAGACCAGGCCGAAAGTGCGAGCGTGATCGCGGAATTCGGATTTCGACAGCGCGCTGTTGTCGATCGTGCCATCGGCGGCAGCGGCGACGCCGGCGGAGACCGCCACGGCGATGAGCGCGGAAGTAATCGAAGTCAGCAAGGTGTTGCGCATGAGTTGGCCCTTGGTGGGAACTGAACGGAGGCGATGCGATCGCGCAGGCGCGGTCCGGATCGGGCGCGACGTGCGATCCGCATCAGGCGGTCGATGACGAGACATCGACTGCGAATTACCGATGCTGCATGACAGTGCTGTTGCAGACGCCCCGCCGCGGCCTGAGGCGCACTGTCGCAGATCGGCGCGACGGCGCCCGCCCGATCGTCGCGTTGGATGACAAAGTGGCCGCAACACCGCCTCGTTTCGTCCTGATACATATCGCGCAAATCTTTGCGTAGCAGGTGATGAATGATCGATCGGCGTGAATTGATGAAGGCGGCGACGGGGCTTGCCGGCTTAGGCCTGTTCGGCAGTTCCGCCGCGCTGGCAGCCGACGCACTCGCCGATACGTGCGCGCGGCTCGAAGCCGGCAGCAGCGGCCGGCTCGGTGTCGGCGTGCTCGATACCGCCAGCGGCCGCATGATCGGTCATCGTCTCGACGAGCGGTTTCCGATGTGCAGCACCTTCAAGGCGCTCGCCGCCGGTCTGGTGCTGGCGCGGGTCGACCGCAGGCAGGACAACCTCGATCGCCGGGTCAACTACACCAAGTCGGATCTCGTCACCTATTCGCCGGCGACCGAGAAACACGTCGAGGGCGGCATGACGATTGCCGAGCTGTGCGAGGCCGCGGTCACGCTGAGCGACAACACCGCCGGCAATCTGTTGCTGGCGAGCTTCGGCGGGCCGGCCGGGCTCACGGCGTTCGCGCGATCACTCGGCGACGAGACCACGCGGCTCGATCGCATCGAAACGGAACTTAACGAAGCCCTGCCCGGCGATCCGCGCGACACGACCTCGCCGCGTGCGATGGCGCAGACTCTGCGCGCGCTCACGCTGGCCGATGCCCTATCGGCGACGTCGCGCGCGCAACTGATTGCTTGGCTGAAGGCCAACACCACCGGCGGCACCCGCCTGCGGGCCGGCGTGCCGTCCGGCTGGGTCGTGGCGGACAAGACCGGCACCGGAGACCACGGCACTGCCAACGACGTCGCCGTGCTCTGGCCGCCGCAGCGTGCGCCGCTGATCGTCACGGTGTATCTCACCGGCGCGGCGGTGGCGCGCGATCAGCAGAACAAGATCATTGCGGATGTCGGCGCCGCGGTGGCGGACGCCATGCGCGGCTGAGCCGCGCGAGGGCGCGGACGAGCCCGGCCATGACGGCAACTGATGAAAATGACGCGCTCGAAACAGCCGCCGAGGGGCAGCCGCGAGCGCGATGCCTCAGCTTCGCTTGGCCGTGCCGGTGACGAGCTGGGTCTGGCCGGTGGCCGGATCGGTGACGACGTTGCGGATCGAGGCGGTGTCGTTCTTGCCGAGCGCGAACTTGGTATCGCCGATCCGGAACGAGCCGTCCTTGATCAGCACGCTCTGATACTTCACCGTGCCTTCGCTTTGATACTTCACCTGCGCGCGGAAGCCCTGCACGTCGGAGACGGTGATCGAGAACTTCTTGGTGTTCGAATAGGTGCCGGTCCAGGTGCCGTTGTAGAGCGCCGGATCGACATTGACGTATTTGGTCTTCGACGGCGTCTGCAGCGCCGCGGACGTATAACCCGACGCCAGCACGCTCATGATGTCAGCCATCGCGCGGCTCCCATGACGAATCTCGCCCGGGCACTCCACACCCGGCGGGTTAACAGTGTGTTAAGGATTGGCGCGTCGGTTGGCCACAGCCCCTGCGCCGGCGATGTAGCTCCTGTCTTAATCGCTGTAATCGGCGCCCACGACCGACAGCTGCGTCCCCTCGGTCCGGGCATTAGGCTTCCTCCTTTCAAGACCAAGGAGGATTGCATGGATTACATCTGTGTTTTCAGGGCGCTCATCGGCTTCGCAACGTGAACGCCGCGATACGGCAGTGGTCCGCGCGCGATGCGAGCGCGCAAACAAAAACCCCGCCGGTGAGGGCGGGGTTCGTAGCTTTCGGTCTATCGCGGCGTGCGATCAGTGCGCGGCTTCCAGCGCCGCCTGCTCCTGGCGGGCGATGGTGCCCTTGACGGCGCTCTGCACCTTCTCGAACGCCCGCACCTCGATCTGGCGCACGCGCTCGCGCGACACGCCGAACTCGGCGGCGAGATCTTCCAGCGTCATCGGCTCGTCGGCGAGGCGGCGGGCCTCGAAGATCCGCCGTTCGCGCGGGTTGAGCACCTGGATCGCGCCGTTCAGCGCGGCCCGGCGCTGGTCGAGCTCTTCGTGCTCGGCCATCACGGCTTCCTGGCTCGGCGACTGATCGACCAGCCAGTCCTGCCATTCGCCCGGCTCGCCATCGTCACGGATCGGCGCGTTGAGCGAGGCGTCGCCGCCGAGGCGGCGGTTCATGTCGACCACGTCCTGCTCGGTGACGCCGAGACGGGTCGCGATCAGCTTGACCTGGTCGGGATGCAGATCACCCTCGTCCAGCGCCGAGATCTTGCTCTTCGCCTTACGCAGGTTGAAGAACAGCTTCTTCTGGTTCGCGGTGGTCCCCATCTTCACAAGTGACCACGAACGCAGGATGTACTCTTGAATCGACGCCTTGATCCACCACATCGCGTAGGTGGCGAGGCGGAAGCCCTTCTCGGGCTCGAACCGCTTCACTGCCTGCATCAGGCCGACGTTGCCTTCGGAGACGACTTCGGAAATCGGCAGGCCATAGCCGCGGTAGCCCATCGCGATCTTGGCGACGAGGCGAAGGTGGCTGGTGACGAGTTGATGCGCCGCGTCGCGATCACCGTGTTCGCGCCAGCGCTTGGCGAGCATGTACTCTTGGCCGGGCTCGAGCATCGGAAACTTGCGGATTTCCGCAAGGTAACGAGCGAGGCCGGATTCTCCGTTGAGGACCGGGAGCGTAGCAGCACGGGCCATTCAGCGCCCTCCAATTGGGTTTCAGGCCCCCGATAGCGGGCGGCCAGGCAGACAGATCGCTGTGTCAAAGCCGACCGGCCTGCGATGTTCCGCGTTGGGCCATCCCAACGCACCTGCAATATACAATACGTTAGTCGCGCAAGTTTAGTTACGGTCTTGTCACGTCGTTGTTACGCCGCAACAACGCGGTGAAATGATTTACGTTTTCTGACTGCGCCGCGTCATTCCGTCGCGATCAGCGCGGCCTGAAGATGAGCCAAATCGGCCGGCAGGGGCGATTCCCAGGTCAGTACCTCGCCGCTCGACGGGTGCTCCAGCGTCAGCAAATACGCGTGCAGCGCCTGCCGTCCGAGCTCCGCGAGCGCGCTCCGCGCCGCCGGGGCGAGCTGGTTGGCCTTGGTCTTGAAGTGCGGCCCATAGACGTCGTCGCCCAGCAGGGGATGGCCGAGATGGGCGAGGTGGACGCGGATCTGGTGGGTCCGCCCGGTCTCGAGCTGGCAGGCGATCAGCGCCGCGACCGGCTTGCCGTCCTTCCCGGCGAAGTTCTCCAATACCTCCCAATGGGTGATCGCCTCGCGGCCGCCCTGGCGCACCGCCATTTTCTCCCGCGCGTGCGGGTGGCGGTCGATCGGCGCGTCGATGGTGCCGTATTTGCGGCCCGGCACCCCCCAGACGAAGGCGAGGTAGCCGCGGCGCAGTTCCCCGGTGCGGCCGTGGTCGGCGAATTGCGCGCTCAGCGACTGGTGCGCCTTGTCGTTCTTGGCCGCCACCATCAGGCCGGTGGTATCCTTATCCAGGCGGTGCACGATCCCCGGCCGCCTCACCCCGCCGATCCCGGACAGCGACGCGCCGCAATGCGCGATCAGGGCGTTGACCAGGGTCCCGGTCTCGTGCCCGGCCGCCGGGTGGACCACCAGCCCGCGCGGCTTGTTCAGCACGATGATGTCGGCGTCCTCATAGACGATGTCGAGCGCGATCGCCTCGCCGGCCGGCTCGGCCGGGACCGGCGGCGGCACGTCGATTGTGATCGTCTCGCCCGGGGAGGCGTGATAAGCGGGGTCGCGGACGGGGGTGCCGGCGATCGCCACCCGGCCGTCGAGGATCAGCGCTTTCAGCCGCGACCGCGACAGCTCGGGGCAGCGCGCCGCCAGCACGCGGTCGAGCCGCGGCGAGCCCTCGTCGCCGGCCACCACCACATTCACGGGATTTTCCGGCGTTTCGCCCACAACCGCACCTTCCAAAACAGCCGCCTTCAAACAGAGATTCGCATGACCGACACCGCCACGCCCGACCCCACCCCCGAGCAGGCCGCGCTGTTTGCGCGGGTGCGGCGGATGATGCTGATCGCGGGCCTGACCACGACGCTGGCGGTGGCCGCGGTGTTGATCGCCATCGGCTATAAGCTTTTCCGCGCCGAGGGAAGCGCGCCGGCCGCCACCGAGCACACCCTGCGCCTGCCGAAGGGCGCCCGCGTGGTCTCCACCGCCTCCGCCGGCGACTATGTGGTCGTCACCCTCGACATCGGCGGCGCCACCGAACTGCGCACCTTCGAGGCCAAAACCCTCAAGCCCACCGGCCGCCTGACCTTCGCCACCGAGCCGTAGGCGGCAGGGCGTCGTTCGTTCGGTCCCGCAGGCCGTCTTAAGAACGAACGCCTTGCCTTTAGATCGATGCCCTGCCCCACCAACGTCGTCATGGCCGGGCTTGACCCGCCTGCGGGGCCGTAGCCCCTTCGGCGCGGAGAAGGCCCGGCCATCCACGCCACAGGCACGGACATCTCGTGTCGATGGATGCCCGGGTCGAGCCCGGGCATGACGGATTTCGGAAAAGGCCGCCCCCGATCTTGCGGTGGCTCGGTTTCGCGGCTATTGGTTCGGCCCTCACGCTCCCTTCGTCTAGCGGTTAGGACGCGGCCCTCTCAAGGCTGAAACAGGGGTTCGATTCCCCTAGGGAGCGCCATTCTGCATTGCTGAGAGTGTTCTCGCCGTCGCCGTCATGGCCTTAGAAGACGAACTGTTCAGCAGCGTAAGAGACTGGCGTTCCCAATGAACGTCCCCAAGATCTCTTCAACTGGGTCAACTAGTGCAGCCGTCACCAGGCGGCTTTTCAGCAAGCCAAGCTGCAAGAACATCCATGTGAATTGCGAAGTCTCGCCCCTCGTCAGGTCCGCCTTTGTGAATGATCCCCACAACCGCACACTGGCTGCTAAGTAGAGGGCCGCCAGACATCCCTTGGGGAAGCTTTTGAGTCACTTCAATGAGTCTGACGCCATGTTGGACCGTAAGTGAGCTCACCTTTCCATCTCGGACATTAAGCCTATCACCTGGGCCGAAGCTCGGATAACCGACTGCTGTTAACTCCTGTCCGACTGCGACAGGTTGATTAGATCTATCTAGTTCGAAATACTCAGTACTCGGAATTGTGTGCTCCAAAAGAGCTAGATCTCGATCTTTGTCTCGATTGACCACTCTAACCGTGAACTCATTGGCTCGTTTGCTCGGGTGATAGAGCTGAGCTTCTTTCACACCTTCGACGCAGTGGGCTGCCGTAATCAAGCCCACGCCCTTGAGGAAGAAGGCGGTCCCCTGCGCCTCCTCATGTTCAACTACCCAAACCGCTCGGTCGCGAATCTCTTCACTTGTCGGCGTTACCGCGATCCTTGCCTCTGGAAAGTTCTTGTTGAATCGAACCGCAATTGCCCGAAATACCGGGTCAGACTGTCCTCGAATGTGGGCTAGCCAGGCAATCTTTCCTGCGAGATGGGCGGCTAACTTGGAAGTGCCGCCGTGCTCGCTCTCGAATTTGTCCTGCGCTCCTTTTTTTCCGAGTTTCTCAACAGAATAGAGCGCGGCTCGGATATTTCGTACGTAACGCCGATCAACATTAAGCAGCTCGTTGACCTTGATCCCTGTTACCATTCGGCGGGAGTTTCGATCCGCGTAATGTGCTTTATCCGCGTTTAACGAGAAACCATTGCTTGCGATGATGTTGCGAAAGGGCTGGATAAGAAGGTCGGAGTTGAAACGTCCCAATGGGGCAGCGGCTCCCTCAAACATCGCGGCCATAGGTTGATGGCTCGAAAACGTTATATCGTCCGCATAGCGCGTGTAGATGCAGCGCATGCTCTTAGCGAAAACCAGTAGCTCCTTATCCAGGCGAAAACAGATCATGTTCGAGAGGATAGGGCTGGTCGGTGCCCCCTGCGGCAAATGGCCATTGTGGCAACAAAGCCTCGCGATAAGCCTTGATACGCGGCCATCGATATTGAGTGCTTCTAGAACGCCCGCAACTCTGTTCTCGGTTATGGAAGGAAAAAAGTCTTTCAGGTCGATATTGAGTACAAAACGTTTGCGAAGGTGAGCTTGAGCGTTTGTTTTTACCGACTTTCCAGCAACGAAGCCGTGTACTGGATGCCGTACGCAATAGAGTTGGTCGAGCAGCGGAAGGAGCTTCCTCTGAAGGTGCTTTAGACGATCATCCGGCGCTTCTATTATCCTAGTTTTCCCCTTCCCCTTCGCGATCTCGAATTGGTGGTACATTCGTCGACGAAACCACCAGATTTTGATCATCTCGCGAGGAGACATCTGTAGATACAAAAAAAAGGCCGTTTCGTCAGCAAGCTCGGCCGGTATTGACGTGCGTATACTTGAGTTGAAGAGGGGCAAAGTTACGAGGTCTCCCTTCCAATCACGCCATGCTCGCATTGCGCATGTGGCGCGCACGATTTGCACAGACTTTAGCTCTTACGCCGCAGTTACTACAGCGCGTATGCGATGGGAGACCTCGTACATAAAGTCTATCAAGAGTGCGGCTTGAGATCCAGACTTCATCGCGGTCTTGCTGCGTGAAAGCTATACGAGGGTTGATTGACTTGCCCGCAGATGAAATCAGACTTCTGTCGTACCGTAGGGGCCTTCGTCGGGTAGCGGACAGAGTCCTCGCGGCCGACGTTGCCAGAAATGATTCCTCGCAGTGCCCCAAGGTCATCCCTAGTCTCCCAGCTCTACCGACGTGCGTTTTATCCGACCGTAGAATCATGTTGCTCGAGTTCGGGGAGGGGAGTTGTATGTAACCGGTGGCATGCTGGCGGGCGTTAATTAATGTCTCGGCCTCGCCAAGCATCTTAGCGAAGCGATCCTCGGGTCATGCCCCACATCCGATGCACAAGCCGTGAATTCAGCGCGGGCTCTTCGACCCCTTCACCCCCGCCTCCCGCTCAATCTCCCCCGCCACCCCCGGTGCCTCATCCGCCGCCACCGGCCGCGAAAACACGTAGCCTTGTACGAAATCGCAGTCGAAGGCGGTGAGCAGGTCGACCTCGGCGTGTAGTTCGGCGCCTTCGGCGACGACGCTCATGCCGAGGCCGTGCGCCAGCGCGATGATGCCGCCGAGCAGCTTGCATTTCTCCGGCACGGTGGCGATGCCGTCGACGAAGGTGCGGTCGATCTTCAGCCGATTGAACGGCAGCCGCGTCAGATAGCCGAGCGACGAATAGCCGGAGCCGAAATCATCGAGCGCGAGCTGGATGCCGAGCTTCGACAGCGCCGCGAGCGTCGTGCTGACTTTCTGCTTGGTGTGATCGACGAACAGATTTTCGGTCAGCTCCAGGCACAGCAGCTCGGGCGGCAGGCCGGTCTCGGCCAGCACCGTGGCCACCACCTTTTCGAAATCGCCGTTCCAGATCTGCGCCGGAGACACGTTCACCGAAATGGTCCTGGCCGGCAGTCCGGCGTCGAGCCAGCCGCGCATCTGCTTGCAGGCGTCGCGCAGCACCCAATGGCCGAGGTCGACGATCAGGCCGGTGGTTTCCGCGATCGGAATGAACTCCGCCGGTGAAATCGGTCCGCGCTCGGGATGGCTCCACCGCAGCAGCGCCTCGAAACCGATCACGCGCCCGGTCTTGAGATCGATCTGTGGCTGGTAGTGCGTATTGAGCCCGCCGCTGTCGACGGCGTGGCGCAGGCGCCGGCCGAGGTCGAGCTTCTGGTCGACCGCCTCGGCATACATCGGTTCGAACAGCTGCGCCCGGCCGCGCCCGGCCTCCTTCGCCATGTAGAGCGCCAGGTCGGCATTGCGCGAGGCCTTCTCGGCCGTGGCGCCATGCTCTGGTAACAGCGCGATGCCGATGGTGGCGCCGATGCAGGCTTCGCCTTCGGCGAGCTCGACCGGGACCGATAGGTTGGCGATCAAACGGTTCGCGAGCGCGGGCGGTGCTTCGCCAGAGGTGGCTGCAGTGCTGATCAGCACCGCAAATTCGTCGCCGCCGATCCGGGCAATAAAGGCCTGCGGACCCAGCTCCTGCCGCAACACTCTGGCGACGTGAATCAGCAGACTGTCGCCGGTGGAATGGCCGAGCGAATCGTTGACCTCCTTGAAACGGTCGAGGTCGATCAGGTACAGCGCGTGCTGTCCGTGGTCCGGGATCGGGTTCTCGAACAGGTCGGCGAGTCTGCGTTTGTACAGCGCGCGATTAGCCAGGCCGGTCAGCGGGTCCGTATAGGCAAGCTGCTCGAGCCGGCGCTCCGCTTCCTTGCGATCGGTGACGTCTTGCGCGGTGCCAATCAGGCCGATGACCGTCCCGTTCGAAATCTCCGCCTTGCAGATGATGGCCAGATCGCGCGGCGCGCCATCGGTGTGCAGAATCCGGATGTCGGTGGCTTCCGTCGTGCTGGTGCGAAGGACGCGCTTCTGGATCTTCAGCAGGCGGGCGGCGTCATCGCCCAGAAAGTAAGGCTCCGTGCCTTCATAGGTCGGTTCGAACGCATCAGGCTCCAGGCCGAGCAGCTGGTAGAGTTCGGGCGACCACACCGTTCGGCCGGTGTCGAGCCGATGAGTCCAGGTCCCGATCCGGCCGAGCCGATGCGCCTCTTCCAAGGCTCCGGTGCGCTGGTCGAGCAAGGTTCTGGCGGCGGCGAGCTGGGTGATATCACTCGCGGTGCCGCGATAGCCGAGGAATGTCCCGTCATCGGCAAAGATCGGCTTGCCGCTGGTGGAGATGATGATCCGCGAGCCGTCATTGCCCATCGAGGTGTAGACGAAGTCGCGGAACGGCCGATGGGCTTCCATGTCTTCCCGGTGCAGAGCCATGGCGGCTTCTTCTTCGGGTGCGTAAGCAAGCTCCCATCGCGCCCGACCGCCGGAGGCGACGGTTCGCAGCGCCACATTGCCGTCGAGTGATTTCGGATAGGGCAGCAGCCGATGGTCGGGGCCGGACTCCCAACACCAGTCCGACGCGGTGCTGACGAAATCTGCCAGACGCTGTTCGCTCTCGGCTAATTGCCGGAGAGCAGACGTCTCGGGAGTTGCATCCCGGACGATGCCGAACACCCGCTGTACCTGACCGTTCGCATCGAACTCCGGTTCGCCGTGCACGACGCAATCGAGCAGGCGACCATCGGGCTTGATGAGTTTGGTTTCCACCGCAAACGGCCGGCCCTCCGTCCAGCACGCGGCGTAGTGAGCTTGCAGGATCGCGTGGCTGTCGGTGAGGTCATGATCGTGAGCCGGGGTGATCGCGGCGCAATCGTCGGGCGTTTCGGCGTCGTAGAGGGAAGCGAATTCGGCCGACATCCAGAAGTCGGTGGCGGCGCCGCTATGCGACTCCCAATACGCGGCGCGTGCCATCCGCATCGCGCGACGCAGCGACCATTCCTGATGCCACCCCCGCGGTTCTCGTGGGTATGGCTGCCGCAATGACACTCCACGAACGGTCATCTCTCACCACCCAAGACGAACCCTCACCAGGGTACAGTCGTAACATGGTGCCGGTCGGCGTCAGAGCGAAAGTTCCAACGAGATCAGAGCGTTCGTCATCGTGGTGTAATTTGCGTGAACCGGACTGGGAACCGGCCGGTCGGTCCGAAGCTGGTACTGTCTGTTCCCGCTTATCGAGGAGCGCGTCGTTCACAACGCTCCTAACAAATCCAGCTTCAGATCCTCATAATCCTCCAATCCCACCGAGATCCTGATCAGTCCGTCCGTGAAGCCATGCCGCGCGCGTTCGGCCGGATCGTAGGTCGCATGAGTCATGCTGGCGGGATGTTGGATCAGCGTCTCGGCGTCGCCGAGACTCACCGCGCGGGTCGCGAGCTTCACCTTGTCCATGAAGCTGCGGCCGGCTACTAATCCACCTTTGAGTTCCAGCGCGATCATGCCGCCGGGCTGGCGCATCTGCTGCTGCGCGAGCTTGCGCTGCGGATGACTGTCGAGGCCGGGGTAGTAGACGGCGGCGACGGCCGGATGCGCTTCGAGGTCGTGCGCGAGCCTCAAAGCGGTGGCGCTGTGGCGGTCCATCCGCAGGTTCAGCGTCTTCAGGCCGCGCAGGATCAGGAAGGCGTCGAACGCCGAGATACAGGCGCCGTTCAGTTCTTTGATGCCGACGAAGCGGAGCTGATCGATGATCTCTTTCGGCCCCACCACCGCGCCGGCGAGCAGATCGCCATGGCCGCCGAGATATTTGGTAGCCGAGTGAGTGATGAGATCGGCGCCGAGATCGAGCGGGCGCTGCAGATACGGCGTGCAGTAGGTGTTGTCGACGACCAGGCGAACGTCGGCGCGCCGGCAGATATCGGCGCAGGCGGCGATGTCGACCAGCCGCATGTTCGGATTGGTCGGGGTCTCGGTGAACACCAGCCTGGTATTCGGGCGCAGCGCGGCCTGCAGATTGGCAGGATCGGTGAGATCGGCGAACACCACCTCGATGCCGAACCGCGGCAGGTGATGCTCGAACAGCCCGAACGTGCAGCCGTACAGCATCTGATCGGCGACGATGCCGTCGCCCGCTTTCAGCAGTGTCCAGATCAGCGCCGTCAGGGCGCCAACGCCCGAGGCCGTGGCGAGCGCGGCCTCTCCGCCCTCCAGCGCGGCGAGCCGGCTTTCCAGCACCGCCACGGTCGGATTGCCGACCCGCGAATAGACGAAGCCCTCGGCCTCGCCGGCGAACCGTGCCGCGCCCTCGGCGGCGCTGGCGAAGGCGTAAGTCGAGGTTAAAAACAGCGGCGGGTTGAGCGCGCCGTGATGCGCCAGCGGATCGTAGCCGTGGTGGATGGCGGTGGTGGCAAAGCCGGGCGAGCGAGCGGATTCGGTCATGGCGGGGGCTCCTTCGTGGCCAGTATGGCTCGATTTCCGCCGCCGAACTTGCTAATCATGCTATGTCGAGCCTTCGAATTAGCAATCTTCGTCACTTCGCTGCGCAGCATATGAGCAATCCTGCCAAATTCGCTCTGGATGCGATTGATCTGAAAATCCTCGCCGAGCTGCAGGCCGACGCCCGGATTCCCAACATCGTGCTGGCCGAGAAGGTCGGGCTGTCGCCGTCGCCGTGCTCGCGGCGGGTCAAGCTGCTGGAGCAGGCTGGGGTCCTGGCGAGCTACCGGGCGTTGGTCGACCGCGCCGCGGTCGGGCTGGCGGTCACGGCGTTTGCGTTCATCCGGGTCGAGCGGCATTCCCGCGACAATGCCGACAGCTTCATCGCGGCAGTGCAGACCATGCCGGAGGTGATCGCCTGCCATCTGGTGTCGGGCGACAGCGACTTCCTGCTCGAAGTGGTGGTGCCCGATATCGCCAGCTACGAGGCCACCGTGCTGCGCGGCCTGCTGGCGTTGCCGACGGTGCGCGATATCCGCACCTCGTTCGCGATGCGCAGCTACAAGGTCGACGGCCCGCTGCCGCTGCGGGCAGCGCCGACCGGTTGAGGCTCAGCGTAGCGCGGTGACCGCGGCGGCTTCGCCGGCGTGCAAGCGGAAGATCACGAATTTCTCGATCAGGATCGATTTCTGTTCGATCTGCTGCCACGAGAACCCTGCTTCCTGCGCCCAGGCTCTCAGCAGCGGAATGTTGGTGTCGGAGGACAGCAGCAACAACATCTCGCCGCCTGTTGCGAGATGCCGCCGCGCCGAGCCGAACAGGTCGCGGAGATGGCAGTAACCCGGGCCGGCGACCCAGGCGTGGTCGGCGATATCGACCGGCTCTCCTGCGAACGACGGCGGGCTCGAAATAATCAGGTCGAATCTCTCATCCGGAGTGACGGCCGAGAACAGGTTCGACAGCCGCGCCTCGACGCGATCGGCCACGCCGTTCGTCGCGGCGTTGATCCGGGCGGCGTGCACCGCGTTGGGATTGATGTCGAGCGCCACCACCTTGTCGGCGCCGGCCAGCGCGGCCGACAGCGCCAGAATGCCGGACCCGGTGCCGATTTCGACGGCGCGCTTACCCCGCAGGTCGAGCCGCCGCAGATGCGCCGCGAACATGCCGCTGGTGACGAACACGCCGGGATGAAACACCGACGGCGGCACCTCGAGCACGACGTCGCCGACGCGGGTGCGCCGGGTGCGCTTGCTGGAAAGAATGAAGGTGTGAGACGCCCAGTGGACGAATTTGCGGAACAGGGTGCGAGGCAGCGAGTAGCGGTCGGCCGTGGCTGGGCCACGCAGCGCTGAATCCGTCAATGTTTCCCCCCAGCTTCGAGCCTGGTGGGGCGACAACGACGGTCCGGCGCTACCGTTCCTATGTGCGCCGGAGACGATGACGAAGCGATGGGATGCTGCGGGCGCTTAGTGCGCGAGCTGCTGCCTCACCCAGCGGACGATCTCTCCCGCCGGCATCGCGCCCGAGGTTCGGGCGCGCTCGCGGCCGTTCTCGAACAGGATCATGGTCGGGATACCCTGAATGCCGAGCCGGCTGGCGATCTGCTGCTCGTTGTCGGAGTTCAGCTTGATCAGGCGGACGTTCGGCTCCAGCTCATGCGCCGCCTGCTCATAAGCCGGCGCCATCGCCCGGCACGGCCCACACCACGGCGCCCAGACATCAACCAGCACCGGCACGCTGCTACGCGACACCTGCTTGTCGAACAGCTCACCGCTGACGTCGGCCGGATGGCCCTCGAATAGCTTATGACCGCACTTGCCGCATTTGCCATCCAGCGCCGGCCGCTGCTCCGGCAACCGATTGACCCCGCCGCAATGCGTGCACACCACGAGATGGTCGGACATGGTCGGATCTCCTCGCCGATTATCTAGGTGTTCCCTTCGTCATTGCGAGGAGGCGAAGCCGACGACGCAATCCAGCGGCTCCGTGCACGAGGCCCGTGGATTGCTTCGCTGCGCTCGCAATGACGGTAAGAGCTACGGCACCAGCACGGCGGCGCCGAGCAGTTCGCCGGCGCGGAGCTTGCCGAGCACGGCGCCGGCCTCGCGCAGCGGGAAGGCGTGGGTCTCGGTCCGGATGCCGGCCTGCTGCGCCACCTTCAGAAAATCGACACCGTCCTGCCGGGTGAGGTTGGCGACCGACACCAGCTGGCGTTCTTCCCACAGCAGGTCATACGGAAAGCTCGGGATGTCGCTCATGTGGATGCCGGCGCACACCACGCGGCCGCCTTTGCGCACTGCCTTCAGCGCCGCCGGCACCAGGCTGCCGACCGGCGCATAGATGATCGCGGCATCGAGCGGCTGCGGCGGCAGCTCCTCCGAGGCGCCGGCCCATACGGCGCCGAGGCTGCGGGCGAAGTCCTGAGCGGCGCCATCGCCGCCGCGGGTGAAGGCATATACCTGCCGCCCCTGCCAGCGCGCGACCTGCGCCACGATGTGCCCGGCGGCGCCGAAGCCGTAGATGCCGAGCCGCTCGGCGTCTCCGGCGATCACCAGGGAACGCCAGCCGATCAGTCCGGCGCACAGCAGCGGCGCAATCGCAACGTCATCGCCGGCCTCGCCGAGCGGAAACGCGTAGCGCGCGTCGGCGATGGCGTGAGACGCAAAGCCGCCGTCGCGGGTGTAGCCGGTGAACAGCGGCGCGTCGCACAGATTCTCCATGCCGCTTCGACAGTAGCGACACACCCCGCAGGTGTGGCCGAGCCAGGGAATCCCGACCCGGTCGCCGATCTGGTGGGTGGTGACACCGGCGCCGATCGCCGCGACGCGGCCGACGATCTCATGGCCGGGAATGATCGGATAACGGATGTTCGGCAATTCGCCGTCGACGACATGGAGGTCGGTGCGGCAGACGCCGCAGGCACTCACCGTGACCAGCACCTCGCCGTCGCCCGGCTGTGGCGTGTCGCGCGATTGCCATTGCAGCGGCGTGCCCGGCGCCGTCAGCACCATCGCATCCATCGCGGGGCTCCAGGGTCGGAAAGATCAGATAGTATGGATATAACGCGCGCGGCCTTATCGATCAAAGCCGAGCCGATCAGCTCCGCTCGCGCGCCACCCAGTTTTCGCCCAGCTTGCGGTACTGTTTCTTCACCGCCGCCCAGGCGACGCGATGCGCGGTCGCTTCCTGCTCCTCCGCGCCGCGATCCTGGTACTCGGCGAAGGCGTTGTTGAAGGCCGCGATGTAGATCTCCTGCGCGTGCAGCGGCAGCCGGACTTGCAGCCCCGGCGGTAGATCGTCGGTAGAAGCATAAGGCACGCAGGCCCTCCCTTATCGCGCCGCTCCGCCGAGGAACTGGCGACGGTGATCGCCCGTTCCTGGGTCGTGCGGCGCTACCTGTTGCGACGCTCGCACCCGATTGCGGCAAGCTCGCGTCGCGGTGGGGGTGTTGACGCCGGTCAATCGGCCGGCTGGCCCAGGCTCCTAGACTGACGCCAGCCCGGCCGATCGGGCCCCGGCCAACAAAATAACAAGCACGGGGGAGATGGCGATGACGTCTCCGGCTTCGGACTTGCCGCCGCTCAGCGGGCGGTCGTTCGCGGTGCTGCGCGAGTTGATGGTCGAGCGCCAGATTGCAGCGCGCGGCGTGCATGATCCGCGCGTGCTTGCCGCGATGCGCAAGGTGCCGCGCGAAGCCTTCCTGCCCGAACCGATGCGTGATCTGGCGTACGAAGACGCGCCGGTGCCGATCGCCGCCGAGCAGACGATGTCGCAGCCCTACATCGTGGCGCTGATGGTCGAGGCGCTGTTGCTGCAGGGCGACGACAACGTGCTCGAAATCGGTGCCGGCTCCGGCTACGCCGCCGCGGTGCTCGGTGAGATCGCCGGTCACGTCACCACGGTCGAGCGGATCGCGGGGCTCGCGGACGCTGCGGCGGCAAGGCTCGCCGCGCTCGGCTACGGCGATGTCGACGTGCATCGCGGCGATGGCACCCGCGGTTGGCCTGCGGCCGCACCTTACGACGCGATCGTGGTTGCCGCCGGGGGGCCGCAGGTGCCGGAGTCGCTGAAGGCCCAGCTCAAGATCGGCGGGCGGCTGGTGATGCCGGTCGGGGCCGATCAGCACGCCCAGCAGCTGGTGCGGCTGACGCGGCTCGGCGAGGCCGATTTCAAGCGCGAGCATCTCGGCGACGTGCGTTTCGTGCCGCTGCTCGGCGCCGAAGGCTGGCAGCAGCCGGAGCCGGCCGGCAGGACGGCACGGGACAAGGGATGATCAGGGATGATCAACCTTGCGGAAGATCAGCATTGCCCGATCTTCATCGGTCTGGAACAAAGGCGGTGCTAAAGTTCGAGGATTGGCCGTCGGCGCTCGTCACGGCCTCCCCTCATGACCACTTCGAATCAAATCCAACAAGACGCAGCCGGGGAGCGCGACATGATCAAGGATCTCATCGTCAATCTCGAACGTAGCACGGATCGCCAGCAGATCACCGACATCGCGCTCGGCGTCGCCGAGCTGTTCGGCGCTCATGTGGCCGGCTGCTGCTTCGCCTATGATTCGCTGCCGAGCTTCACGATGCCGGACTTTCCGTCCGACGTGCTGAGCAAGATGCTGGCGGCGAGCGAAGAAGCGGCGCGCGCTGCGGTCGCCCAGTTCGAAGCCGCCTGCAAACGCGAGGGCGTCTCGGCCGAGCATCATCTGCTCGAGACCGCCTATGGCACTTCGGGACGTTTCCCCAAGCTGGCGCGCCGGTTCGATCTGTCGGTGATCATGCAGTCCGACGCCGAGAACGGCGACAACGACATTCTGATCGAGCAGGTGCTGTTCGACTCCGGCCGGCCGCTGCTGATCGTGCCTTACATCCAGAAGACCCCGGTCAAGCTCGATCGCGTGATCTGCTGCTGGGACGGCAGCCGCGCCGCGACCCGCGCCATCAACGACGCCAAGCCGTTCCTGCGCCGCGCCGGCCAGGTCGAACTGGTGATCGTGCGCGACCACAAGGTCCGCGATCCCAACGAACTGCGCGGCATCGAGATGGCCAATCACTTGGCGCGCTACGACGTCAAGGTCGACATCAAGACCATCACGGCGCCCGATATCGGCGTCTCCGGCACTATTCTGTCGCACGTCGCCGACACCTCGGCCGACCTGTTGGTGATGGGCGGCTACGGCCACTCCCGCCTGCGCGAATTCGTGCTCGGCGGCGTTACCCGCGAGATGCTGGCGTCGATGACCGTGCCGGTGCTGATGTCGCATTGACGCGGTCGTTCGGCATCCTGGCCGAACTCTCGATCGTCATTGCGAGCAAGGCAACGAAGCCATTCAAGTCACCGTCATTCCGGGGCGCGCGCAGCGCGAACCCGGAATGACGAGATTGTTGCGCACCAGGACGTTTCCACCACGTCGGGATTCCGGGTTCGCTTGCTACGCAAGCGCCCCGGAATGACCGCTGGATTGCTTCGCTTCGCTCGCAATGACGGAAGTGCGTAGCGAAGTAATCCTACACGCATGGCCGAATATACGGCCGGTTGATCTCCCATAGCTCGTCGAGGATCTTCTCGGCCGCGACCGCCGAGTTGACCACCGGGTCGATCAGCAGCGCCTGCAGGGCCAGTTCTTTCGAGGCGTGGACGGCGGCTTCGACGGCGAGCTGCTGCACGCTGGCCTGCATCAGCATCAGCTTGGCGATCGGGTCGGGCAGCGGGCCGAGCGACACCGGATGCACGCCGGCCGCGTCCACCGTCACCGGGACTTCGACGGCGAGCTCCGCCGGCAGGTTGGGGATCACGCCGCGATTGAGCACGATGCCGGACTCGATGAAGCGCTTCTGGTTGTGCAGCATCGCGGCGATCACCGCGGCGCCGCGCTCGCCCGAGGGCTCGGTCCACCACTGCGGAATCGGCATCGTGCCGCCGAGCACGCCGTTCATCTGGGTGAGGAATTCGCCGCGCCAGCGTTCGTCCTGGTCGAAATCGTAGCCCTTCTCGCCGGCTTCCCAGCCATACGGCAGATACTCGCCGAGATGATCGTCGCTGCAGGTCAGCCAGTAGCCGAACGCGCGATACAGCCGCCGCGTGAACCGCCAGGCATCCGGATCGAAGCTCTGCTCGGCGGCGCGAAACCGCGGATACAGATCCTCGCCGGTGTCGCGGTGGCGGATTTCTGTCAGACACTGGAAGTGATTGAGCCCGGCGCCCCAGACTTCGATCTCGTCGCGCGGCATCTGCATGATGTAGGCGACCGCGTCGCGGCCCATGAAGATGCCGTGACACAGCCCGATGTGGCGCACCTTGGTGTAGCGGCCGAGCGCCAGAATGATCCGGCTTTCCGGATTGGAGTAGTTGAGGAACAGCGCGTTCGGGCACAGCTCCTCGATGTCGCGGATGAAGTCGAACACCAGCGGCAGTGTGCGCAGCGTGAAGAACAATCCGCCGGGGCCGCCGTTCTCGCCGAGAGTGTGACGGATGCCGTGCTTCTTCGGCACCTCGAAGTCCTGCTTCCAGAGCCGGTTGCGATCGATCGCGGTGGCGTTGATGACGAACCCGGCGCCATCCAGCGCGGGGCGGCGGTCGGTGGTCTGCTCGATGATCAGTCCGGCACCGGACCTTGCGTTCATCAGCTTCGCCAGCTCGGTCATTCGACCGAGCGTTGCCGGATTGCGTCCGACCAGCGTCAGCGTCGAACCGGCCAGCACCGGCGACGCAAACAGGTCACGAAACATGCTGAGACCGAACGACGCACTGGAGGCGCCGAGGAACACGATCTTGGTGGTGTTGGTCATCTCAAGTCGCCTCCGCCGGCAGGCCGGTTAGCCGCGTGGAGCGGGCAGATCCGCGCACGGGCTTTCGCCTGCTACTCCGCTGCGAACGGATCTGAAGTGAACCGCAGCGGTTCGGGCACGGTCTTGACGCCGATCAACGGCACCGGCACATCGCCACGCCACACTGACTGCCCGCCCGCCTGTCGAAATTTCCTCAAAAGCATCAAACCGGAGTGCGCCCCGCGATGGTCGACATCGTCACCCTTACGCCCAATCCTGCGATCGACCTGTCGACGTCGGTCGAGCGTTTGGTGCCGAGCCGCAAGCTGCGCTGCGCGGCGCAGAAGCGCGATCCCGGCGGTGGTGGTATCAACGTGGCGCGGGTGGTGAAGCGGTTCGGCGGTGACGTCGAGGCGATCTTTCCGGCCGGCGGCTTCACCGGCAAGCTGCTCAAGCTGCTGCTCGACGAAGAGAACGTGCCGAGCCGGATCGTCGAAGCGGTTGCCGAGACGCGCGAGGACTTCTCGGTCAGCGAGAACGCCACCGGCGAACAATACCGCTTCGTGCTGCCCGGGCTGCCGCTCGCCGAGCACGAATGGCGCGGCATGCTCGATGCCTTGGCGGCGACCTCGCCGGCGCCCAAGATCGTGATCGGCAGCGGCAGCCTGCCGCCCGGCGTGCCGGTCGATTTCTACGCGCAGGCTGCTGCGGTGGCCAAGCAGCTCGGCGCCAAGTTCTTCCTCGATACCTCCGGCAAGCCGCTGACCGCGGCGCTGGCGCAGGGCGTCACCCTGATCAAGCCGAACCTGCGCGAGATGCAGGAGCTCGCCGGCCGTCCGCTCGGCTGCGAGAAGGAATGGGTCGACGCCGCGCGCGCGCATATCGCGGCCGGCCAGGTCGAGATCGTGGCGCTGTCGCTCGGCCATCTCGGCGCGCTGCTGGTCACCAAGGACCAGGCGCTGCGCTCGCCGGCACTGCCGGTGACCCCGGTGTCGACGGTCGGGGCCGGCGACAGCTTCCTCGGGGCCATCGCGCATCGGCTGGCGCAAGGCGGGTCGATCGCAGACGCCTTCCGGCTCGGCCTCGCGGCGGGCTCGGCGACCCTGACGGTGCACGGCACGCAATTGTGCGGCCCGGACGAGGTCGAGCGGCTTTACGCCCAGGTGATCATCGAGCCGATCTGACGACATACGAGGCCCCGCGCGGGTTTTGCCGCGCGGCCCAGGAACTGTTCGCGGAACCCTTGGTTGACGTGCGCAAAGGCTGGCGGCGCGTTGCCAGGAGTTCGCATGTCCCAAGACGAGTCCCGACTTCACGACACCGACATCCCCGATCCCGCCGACGGCACGGTGGCGTATGACGGCCCGGCCGGCGGCTGGGGCTCGCTGCAGGGGATCAGCCGGATCTTCGGCAAGGAGTGGAGTTCGCCCGCCGCGATCGAAACGCTGATGCGCCAGAACAAGCCGAAAGGCTTCATGTGCGTGTCGTGCTCCTGGGCCAAGCCCGCCGACTATCACACCTTCGAATTCTGCGAGAACGGCGCCAAGGCGACGCTGTGGGAGCTGACCAGCGCGCGCTGCACGCCGGAATTCTTCGCCGAGCACAGCGTCACCGAGCTGCGCGGCTGGTCCGACTACGACCTCGAAATGCAGGGCCGGCTCACCCACCCGATGCGCTACGACGCCGCGACCGATCACTACGTGCCGTGTTCGTGGGACGAGGCGTTTCAGGCGATCGGCGAGCATTTGCGCGCGCTCGATCCGAAGTCGGTGGTGTTCTATGCGTCCGGCCGCGCCAGCCTGGAGACGTCGTATCTCTACGCGCTGTTCGCGCGGCTGTACGGCACCAACAACCTCCCCGACAGCTCCAACATGTGCCACGAGACCACCTCGGTGGCGCTGAAGAAGCTACTCGGCGTCGGCGTGGGCACGGTGGTGTTCGACGATCTGTCGAACTGCGACGCGATGTTCTTCTTCGGCCAGAACACCGGCTCGAACAGCCCGCGTTTTCTGCATCCGCTGCAGGAGGCGGCCAAGCGCGGCGTCGAGATCATCACCTTCAATCCGGTGCGCGAGAAGGGTCTCGAAAGCTTCGTCAATCCGCAGAACCCGGCCGAGATGCTGACCGGCCGCGAGACCAAGATCAGCAGCCAATATCACCAGGTCAAAGCCGGCGGCGATGTCGCGGTGCTGATCGGCCTGTGCAAGCACGTGTTCGCGCGCGACGATGAAGCCAAGCGCGAGGGCCGCCGCGTGCTCGACGTCGATTTCATCGAAGCGCACACCCATGGGCTCGACGAGTTCGAGGCCAAGGTGCGCGCCACCTCGTGGGACGAGATCGAGCGCGAGTCCAGTCTCAGCCGCGTGGCCATCGAGGCGGCGGGCGACGTCTATGTGAAGGCCGATCGGGTGATCGGCATCTACGGCATGGGGCTGACCCAGCACGCCCACGGCTTCTTGAATGTCGCGATGTTCGTCAATCTGCTGTTGCTGAAGGGCAATATCGGCCGCGACGGCACCGGCATCTCGCCGGTGCGCGGCCATTCCAACGTGCAGGGCCAGCGCACCGTCGGCATTTCCGAAAAGCCCGAGCTGGTGCCGCTGGACAAGATGGCCGAGCAGTTCGGTTTCTCTCCGCCGCGCGACAAGGGCATGAATACGGTCGAAGCCTGCCACGGCATTCTGGCGGGCAAGGTCGGTGCCTTCATCGGCCTTGGCGGCAATTTCGTTCGCGCCATCCCGGAGCGCGACGCGATGGAAGCTGCCTGGACGCGGATGCAGCTCACCGTGCAGATCGCCACCAAGCTGAACCGCAGCCATCTCATCAACGGCAAGTCCGCCTACCTGCTGCCCTGCCTCGGCCGCACCGAACAGGACATCCAGGCCGGCGGCCCGCAGGCGGTGACGATGGAAGACACTTTCAGCTGCATCCAGGGCTCGATCGGGCTGCGCAAGCCGGCGAGCGAGCATCTGAAGTCGGAGCTTGCGATCGTCGCCGGCATCGCCAAGGCGACACTGCCGGGCGGCAACCCGAAGCTGAGATGGGACGACTGGGTTGGCGACTATGGGCTGGTCCGCGACCTGATCGAGCAGAGCTACCCGGAGATGTTCGGCGACTTCAACGCGCGGATGTTCACGCACGGTGGTTTCTACAAGGGCAACGCGGCGCGCGAGCGGATCTGGAAGACCGAGAGCGGCAAGGCGGAGTTCACGACGCCGGACCGGTTGAATTCGATCGGCTTCGATGAAGCGCCCGGCCGCTACCGGCTGATCACGATGCGCTCCAACGACCAGTTCAACACCACGGTCTATGGCATGAGCGACCGGCTGCGCGGCATCGAGGGCCGCCGCGACGTGCTGCTGATCAATCCGGACGAGATGGCCAAGGCGGGCCTCACCGAAGGCCAGCAAGTGTGGCTCGAAGGCGACGCCGGCGATGGCGTGCATCGCGAGGCCGGGCCGCTTGTTGTCACGCCGTTCAAGCTGCCCGACGGCTGCTTGGGGGCCTATTACCCGGAGATGAATTCGCTGATGCCGGTGTGGCACCATGACGGGCCATCGAAGACGCCGGCAGCCAAATCGGTGCCGGTGCGGATCCGGACCTGAGGCGGCATGTCTGCTTGATCCACGTCATCGCCTGTTCACGCCGGTCGATTAAGCCGCGGCAGGATGCGTCGTGTCGCACGCGCGTCATCCTGCCGGCTTGCGGATTGCTGCCATCGAATGATCGGGTTGCGTCTGCGCACGGCGGGGTGGCATTGCAAGCCATGCACGCGTCGGCCACTATGTGGCGCTGCGACATCGCCGTCGTCATGCGCAAGACACCGTCGCGCACAGTGGGAATGGCCGGCTTCCGGCCGCTGGAATGAGAGGCCGCATGAGTCAAGGTGTCACCGCTCCGTTCGCCCGTCATGCGATGGCTTACGTGCTGGCGGGAGGACGCGGCAGCCGCCTGATGGAGCTGACCGACTGGCGCGCCAAACCTGCGGTGTATTTCGGCGGCAAATCCCGCATCATCGATTTCGCGCTGTCGAATGCGCTCAACTCCGGCATCCGCCGCATCGCGGTGGCGACGCAGTACAAGGCCCACAGCCTGATTCGGCATCTGCAGCGCGGCTGGAACTTCTTCCGGCCGGAGCGCAACGAGAGCTTCGACATTCTGCCCGCGAGCCAGCGCGTCTCTGAAGAGATGTGGTACCGGGGCACGGCGGACGCGGTCTATCAGAACATCGACATCATCGAGAGCTACGATCCGAAGTTCATCGTCCTGCTCGCGGGCGACCACGTCTACAAGATGGACTACGAGAAGATGCTGCAGCAGCACGTCGAGCAGGGTGCCGACGTCACGGTCGGCTGCCTCGAAGTGCCGCGGGCTGAAGCCACCGCGTTCGGCGTGATGCACATCGACGAGAGCGATCGCATCATGTCGTTCCTGGAAAAGCCGGCCGATCCGCCGGCGATGCCGGGCAAGGCCGACAAGTCGCTGGTCAGCATGGGCATCTACGTCTTCGAGACCAAATTTCTGCTCGACGAGCTGCGCCGCGACGCCGCCGATCCGAATTCGACGCACGATTTCGGCAAGGACATCATCCCCTACATCGTCAAGCACGGCAAAGCGGTGGCGCATCACTTCGACAAGTCGTGCCGCCGGTCGAGCTCCGAAGCGATCAGCTATTGGCGTGACGTCGGCACGGTCGACGCTTATTGGGCCGCCAATATCGATCTCACCGACATCGTGCCGGAGCTCGACCTCTACGACCGCGAATGGCCGATCTGGACCTATGGCGAGATCACGCCGCCGGCGAAATTCGTCCATGACAAGGAAGGCCGCCGCGGCGAAGCGGTGTCGTCGCTGGTGTCCGGCGGCTGCATCATCTCGGGTGCATCGCTGCGGCATTCGCTGCTGTTCACCGGCGTCCGGGTGCACTCGTTCTCGCATGTCGAGAACACCGTGGTGCTGCCTTACGCCGACATCGGCCGCTCGTGCCGGCTGAAGAATGTGGTGATCGATGCCGAGGTCAAGCTGCCGGCCGGTCTGGTGGTCGGTGAAGATCCGGAGCTTGATGCCAAGCGGTTCAGGCGCACCGAAAACGGCATTTGTCTGATTACCCGCGCGATGATCGAGAAGCTCGACGCATGACCACACTGGCGGTTCTCTCTGTTGCGTCGGAACTGTTTCCGCTGATCAAGACCGGCGGGCTCGCCGATGTGGCGGGCGCGTTGCCGGCCGCCCTGCGGGCCAACGACATCGCCGTCACCTCGCTTCTGCCGGGCTATCCGGCGGTGCTCGGCGGTATCGAGGATCCGCAGCAGGTCCATAGCTTCAACGAATTGTTCGGCGGCACCGGGCGGCTGCTGGCTGCGCGCTGCGGCGATCTCGATCTGTTCGTGCTCGACGCGCCGCATCTCTATGTCCGGCCGGGCAATCCCTATGTCGGCGCGGACGGCAAGGATTGGCCCGACAACGGCCTGCGCTTTGCGGCGCTGGCGCAGGTCGGCGCCGCGATCGGCCAGGGTCTGTTGCCGCACTACAAGCCGGACGTGCTGCACGCCCACGATTGGCAGACCGGACTGTTGCCGGCCTATCTGAAATACAGCGGACGGCCGGGACCGAAGACCGTCTTCACCATCCACAATCTGGCGTTCCAGGGGAGGTTTCCCTACGAGCTGCTCGCCAGGCTGGGCCTGCCGGAGCGCGCCTTCGGGCTCGACGGCATCGAGTATTATGGCGGCATCGGCTATCTCAAGGCTGGCCTGCAGCTTGCCGACCGCATCACCACCGTGTCGCCGACTTATGCAGCCGAGATCCAGGGTTCGGAAGCCGGCATGGGCCTCGACGGCCTGCTGCGGCTGCGCGCCGACCGGCTGTCCGGCATCCTCAACGGCATCGACACCGACGTCTGGAATCCGGCCAACGACGCGTTGATCTCGGCCACCTACGACGTCGAAAGCATTGCGGCCCGCACCCGTAACAAGAAGGTGCTGCAGGCACGGTTCGGCCTCAAGCCCGAGCCGGGCGCGCTGCTGTACGGCGTGATCAGCCGGCTGTCGTGGCAGAAGGGGCTCGACCTGTTGCTCGAAGCCCTGCCGCAACTGATCGCGGGCGGCGCGCAGCTCGCCCTGCTCGGCTCCGGCGATGCCGAACTCGAACAGGCCTACGCGGCCGCGGCGCGCAAATATCCCGGCCAGGTCGGCGCGGTGATCGGCTACGACGAAGCGCTGGCGCATCAGATCCAGGCCGGCGCCGACGCGCTGCTGGTGCCGTCGCGGTTCGAACCCTGCGGCCTGACGCAGCTCTGCGCCTTGCGTTATGGCGCGGTGCCGGTGGTGGCGCGGGTCGGCGGTCTGGCCGATACGGTGGTCGACGCCAACGAGATGGCGACCGCCACCGGGGTTGCGACCGGCGTCCAGTTCGCGCCGGTGACGACCGATGCGCTGATCAAGGCGTTCGGCAAAACCCGCGCGCTGTTCGCCGACGTCGTTGCCTGGCGCAATCTGCAGATCAACGGCATGACCACCGACGTGTCGTGGAAGAACCCGGCGCAGCACTACGCGAAGCTGTATCGCGACCTGGTGGCCGAGCGCTGAGCCGGCCGTCGGCGCGCTTCAACGATTGAGCCCGAATCCCGGCCTTGTCGCCGATGGTCTTGATCGCCGTCACGGCTCGTGACAGCGATGCTGTGATGACGATCCCGCCAAGGGACGCAAGGCGACCAAAAGGGAGAAACCCATGCCCAGCCAGGACACCGTCCGGATCGAACGCGATGGTCCGGTGACCATCGTCACGATCAACCGCCCCGAACGCCGCAACGCCGTCGACGGCGCCACCGCCAAGAAGCTGTACGACGCCTTCCTGGCGTTCGATGCCGACGAGACCGCGTCGGTGGCGGTGTTCACCGGTGCGGGCGGCACGTTCTGCGCCGGGGCCGATCTGAAAGCGGTGGCGGCGGGCGATGCCGAAAAGAAGCGCGAGATCGCCGGCCATAACACGCTGGCGCCGATGGGCCCGAGCCGGCTGCGGCTGTCCAAGTCGGTGATCGCCGCGGTCGAAGGCTTTGCGGTCGCCGGTGGCCTCGAGCTGGCGTTGTGGGCCGATATGCGCGTGGTCGCCGAAGACGCGACCTTCGGGGTGTACTGCCGCCGCTTCGGCGTGCCGCTGATCGACCTCGGCACCATCCGGCTGCCGCGGCTGATCGGTCACTCCCAGGCGATGGATCTGATTCTCACCGGCCGTCCGGTGGCGGCCGACGAAGCGCACCGCATCGGGCTCGCCAACCGCCTGGTGCCGCGCGGCGAGGCGCTGGCGCGCGCGATCGAACTCGCCAAACAGATCGCACAATTCCCGCAGACCTGCCTGCGCGCCGACCGGCTGTCGGCTCTGCAGCAGTGGGATCTGCCGGAAGAAGACGCGATCATGAACGAGATGCGCGGCGGGCTGAAAGTGATCCAATCCGGCGAAACCCTGTCCGGCGCAACGCGGTTTGCGCAGGGCGAAGGGCGCCACGGAGCGTTCGGCAAGCCGGCTCTATGATCAGGCGCGGCGAGCAGGCTGGGGCTGGTAGATCACATCGCGGTGTGGCGGCCGCGTTGATCTGCGCTGCGCTGTCGTTCGCCGCCTCCTCCGTCCGCGCCGATTGCTACGACCGCGACCGCAGCGGCCATCAGACGCGTTTTCGTCTGGCGGCCGCAGAGGCGATCGACCAGCGCACCGGGCTGATCTGGCAGCGCTGCTCGGTGGGCAACAGTTGGAGCGGCAACGCCGGCTGCAAAGGAGCGGTCAGCTATCTCGGCCTCGATCAGGCGATCGCGGCGGCGGGCCGTGCTGGCGACGGCTGGCGCGTGCCGTCGGGCGCGGAGCTCGAGAGTCTCGTCGATAGCGATTGCGGCAGCCCGGTGGTCGATACCACGGTGTTTCCCGACATCGTGCCGACCGAGGAGGGCCTCGCCAAATACTGGACCGTCACGCCGTACGGCATGCTCGATCTGTACTGGAATTTCGACTTCGTCGACGGCCATCCGGACAGCAACAGCCGGGGCATCCGCCTCGCCGTGCGGCTGGTGCGCTCGGCCGGTCCCGACACCAAGCCGAAGGCGGACTAGAGCATCTCTGCTTTTGACAGAATCAGGACCGAACTTCCTAGCGGTCGCAGCTTGTAGAGCCTCATGGTGAGGAGGCGCGAGGCGCCGTCTCGAACCATGCGCCGCAGGCGATGTGGCTCCTCATCCTTCGAGACGCCCGGCTTGCCGGGCTCCTCAGGATGAGGACTTCGGACGCTTGGCAAAGGCCAAATCCACTTCAATCAATTGATGAAGCGCTCTAAGCCCCGCCAGCGGTCTCAAATCAGCCTCAGCCCCTTGAGGCTGGCGTGACCGTTCTTGCCGACGATGATGTGGTCGTGCACCGCGATGCCGAGCGGCTCGGCGATCGTCATGATCGACTTGGTCATCTGGATATCAGCCTGTGACGGCGTCGGATCGCCCGACGGGTGATTGTGCACCATGATCACCGCGGTGGCCGACAGTTCGAGGCCGCGTTTGACGATCTCGCGCGGGTACACCGGCGTGTGGTCGACGGTGCCGACCTGTTGCAGTTCGTCGGCGATCAGCTGGTTGCGTTTGTCGAGAAACAGGATTCGGAACTGCTCCTTGTCGGCGAACGCCATGGTGGTGCGGCAATAGTCGATCACCGCCGACCATGACGACAGCACGGTGCGCTGCTTCACCTGCCCCTTGGTCACCCGCGCCGCCGCAGCCGCGATCAGTCCGATCTCGATGATGGCGGCGTCGCCGACCCCGCTGACTTCGCGCAGCCGTTCGGCCGGCGCATGCACCGCCTCGGCGAACGAACCAAACCGGGCGATCAGCTCTTTCGCGATTGGTTTGACGTCGCGGCGCGGCAGCGCCCGGAACAGCACCAGCTCGAGCAGCTCGTAGTCGGACAGCGCGTCGGCGCCGGCGTCGCGAAACCGTTCACGCAGCCGCTCCCGATGGCCATGATAATGCGGCGCTTCGGCAAATCCGGCTAAATGCAATCGCTCGGCGTTGTCTGTCGGCATGTCCACGGCCGCGCAGGTCTGGTTCCGGACAACCATGCCGTGCCGCGCGGCTTTTGCAACCCGAATTCGGCTCTGGTTCTCGGCGCTGAACAGAGTTCCTGGCGCTAGTCGGCGCTGGGCAGCCGGCGCATGGTGAATTCGATGGTGTCGTCCGGCAATTCCCGCCAGCTCTCGACGCTGCTCATATAGGCGGCCTTCGGCCACGCCTCGAGAAACGCCTTCGCCTTGGCGCGGGCGGCCGGGCGGGGCAGCACGAAGGTCTCGCGCAGAAAGCCGTCGGCCGGCTTGCTGCGCCGCGCCATCCGCGTCGCAAGATCGCGCGGCAAATCCCGGGGACGATCGATCATGGCGGCGGCTCCGCTGCTCCTCGACAGCAAGATAGTCGGTCGCGGGAACGAATCCGAGTCCTTCCGGCTTTGAGTCCGGTTCGAGTAGCAGTGGAGTATGCGTCATGGCCCCCCGCGCCAATTGGAAGGGCTTTCTCAGGTTGTCTCTGGTGACCTGCCCGGTAGCGCTCTACCCGGCCACATCGGATTCCGAAAAAATCAGCTTCAACCAGATCAACCGCGCCACAGGGCATCGGATCAAATACCTGAAGGTCGATGCCGAGACCGGCGACGAGGTGCCGTCCGACGAGATCATGAAGGGCTACAAGGTCGATACCGACAGCTACATCGAGGTCACCAAGGATGAGCTCGACAACATCGCGCTGGAGTCGACCCGCACCATCGAAATCGATCAGTTCGTGCCGCGGTCCGAAATCGACGATCTGTATCTGGTGCGCCCGTATTACCTGGTGCCGGACGGCAAGGTCGGTCACGACGCCTATGCGGTGATCCGCGAAACCATCCGCAGCATGGACAAGGTGGCGCTGGCGCGCGTGGTGCTGACCAATCGCGAGCACGTCATCGCGTTGGAAGCGCGCGACAAGGGCCTGGTCGGAATGCTGCTGCGCTACCCTTACGAGGTGCGCGAGGCCGGCGATTACTTCGACGACATCCAGGACGTGAAGATCACCAAGGATATGCTCGACCTCGCCAAACATATCGTCGAGCAGAAGTCCGGCCACTTCCAGCCCGATCTGTTCGAAGATCACTACGAGAGCGCCCTCACCGAACTGATCAACAGCAAGATGGCCGGGCAGCCGATCAAGCCGCAGGCCCGCCCGCGCGGCGACAACGTCGTCGACCTGATGGACGCGCTGCGCAGGAGCCTCGGCGACGCGAAATCGGCGCCGGCGGCCAAGAAGTCAGCCTCATCCGAACCTGCGGAGAAGTCTGCCCTCGCCAAGCCCGCCCGCGCCAAGAAGCGCAAGACCGCGCCTGGGCAAAAGGAAATGCTGCTGCCGATCGCAGGTAGCGGCACCGGCAAGGCGAAGGAAGAACCGGCGAAGGCAAAGAAGCCCGCGCGGAGCGCGGCGGGGCCTAAAGCCCGGAAGGCCGGTTAGTGCAACACGACCTCAAGGCCCGCGTCCCCTCACCCCACCCCTCTCCCGCAAGCGGGAGAGGGAGCGCGCCGTGCGTGGGGCCAGGACTGTGGCTTGGCGAGAGAGCCGTAGATTGTGGAGCGGACTTGGCTGGGAAAAGGACAGCGGACTACCACTCTGCGTCCGCTCGAAGTGTATTACTTAACCCCCCCAGGCAGCCTGCTCCCTCTCCCGCTTGCGGGAGAGGGTCGGGGTGAGGACGACGCGAGCACTGAGCTGGCTCTTGAGCGGGGGCCGGCGTAGGGAGCTTTTGCCGACGCTACGGCGGCTGCGCGATGGACGCGCTCAGCTCTGGAACGGCGGCTTGTCGAGGCCCTTGGGCGAAGCCGTGAAAATCTCGCAGCCGTCTTCGGTGACGCCGATCGAGTGTTCGAACTGCGCCGACAGCGAGCGGTCGCGGGTGACCGCGGTCCAGCCGTCGGACAGGATCTTCACGTACGGCTTGCCGAGATTGATCATCGGCTCGATGGTGAAGAACATGCCGGGCTTCAGCACCGCGCCCTGCCCGGGGCTGCCGACGTGGATGATGTTCGGCTCGTCGTGGAACAGCCGGCCGAGGCCATGGCCGCAGAAGTCGCGCACCACGCTCATCTGCTGCGGTTCGACGAAACTCTGAATGGCGTGGCCGATGTCGCCGGTGGTGGCGCCCGGCTTGACCGCCGCGATGCCGCGCAGCAGCGACTCGTAGGTGACGTCGATCAGCCGCTCGGCTTTGCGGGCGATCGGACCCACCGGATACATCCGGCTGGAGTCGCCGTACCAGCCGTCGACGATCATGGTGACGTCGACATTGACGATGTCGCCTTCCTTCAGCGGCCGGTCGCCCGGCATGCCGTGGCAGACGACGTGATTCAGCGAGGTGCAGGTCGAGTAGCGGTAGCCGCGGTACATCAGCGTCGCCGGATAGGCGCCATGGCTGAAGGCGAATTCGCGAACGAAGTCGTCGATCTTCGAGGTCGGAACGCCCGGCTTGACGATGTCGACCAATTCGTCGAGGCAGCGCGCCACCAATTGGCCGGCCTTGCGCATGCCGGCGAAGCCGGCCGGGCCGTGCAGCTTGATCTGCCCGGTCTTGCGCTGGGCGGTTTCGGTGGCGTCGACGTAGCTCATGCGGACCAGTCTTTTGAAGATGCGGTGATTTGAGCCCAATCTAGTGATCGCGGCCCGCCGCAGCAAGCGCGCGCGCCGGCCGTCTGGGTCGCCGGCCGGACATGGCCGCTGCCGAAGGCTATCGGCCGCAATGCTCTCTTGGCGACGCAATCCGGCGACGTTAAGGATGCGGCAGCGTTCCGTCATCCAATCGCAGAGAGGCAATGGAGTCCCTCGACTCGGTCAGCATCGCCATTCTGCTCGGCTCCGTCCTGGTGATGGCGGGGATTCTGTCGAGCCTGCTGGCGCTGCGGTTCGGCGCGCCGCTGCTGCTGGTGTTCCTGGTCATCGGCATTCTGGCCGGCGAGTCCGGCCCGGGCGGCCTCAACTTCAACGATCTCGGCACCACCTACCTCGTCGGCTCCGTGGCGCTGGCGCTGATCCTGTTCGACGGCGGCCTCAAAACGCGATTCTCCAGCATCAAGGCGGTGCTGGCGCCGTCGATGGGACTGGCCACGGTCGGCGTGCTGCTGACCGCGCTGGTGACCGCGCCGGTGGCCCGCTACGCGCTCGATCTGAGCTGGGTCGAAGCGCTGCTGGCCGGCGCGGTGGTCGCCTCGACCGATGCGGCGGCGGTGTTCCTGCTGGTGCATGCCCAGGGGCTGCGGCTGCGCCCCCGCGTCGGCGCGACCCTGGAGGTCGAATCCGGCACCAACGATCCGTTCGCGGTGTTCCTTACCCTGATGCTGGTGGAGCTGATCACCCGCGGCGAAAGCTCGATCCTGCATGTGCTGATCGAGTTCGTCCGCGAGGCGGCGCTCGGCGCGGTGATCGGCGTGGTCGGCGGCCGCGTCGTGGTGATGGCGCTCAATCGCGTGGCGCTGCCGCAGGGCCTTCACGCGCCGTTCGTGACCACCGCGGCGCTGGTGGTATTCGGCGCCGCGCAGATGTCGCATGCCTCAGGATTTCTCGCCGTCTATCTCGCCGGCATGATCATCGGCAATCAGCCGACCCGCGCGCATAATTCGGTGGTGGCGTTTCTCGACGCCGCGACCTGGCTGGCGCAGATCGTGATGTTCGTGCTGCTCGGCCTGTTGGTGTCGCCGCAGCGGCTGATGGACAGTATCGGCCCTGCGGTGGTGATCGCGTTGGCCTTGATGCTGGTGGCGCGGCCGCTCGCGGTGTTCATCTGTTTGGCGCCGTTCCGCTTCAACTGGCGGGAGCGGCTGTTCATCGCCTGGGTCGGCCTGCGCGGCGCGGTCGCGATCTTCCTGGCGTCGATCCCGATGCTGGTCGGGCTGTCGAAGGCGTACATCTATTTCGACGTCGCCTTCGTGGTGGTGCTGATCTCGCTGATGCTGCAGGGCTGGACGCTGGCGCCGGCGGCCCGCAAGCTGCACGTCGCGTTGCCGCGCACCGATCGCGGGCCGCGGCGCATTGAACTCGATCTGCCCGGCCAGCTCGAACAGCAGCTCGTCGGTTATGCGGTGCGGCCGAAAAGCCTGTACCTCAAACGCGGCCTGATCCCGTCGTGGTCGAAGCCGACGCTGGTGATCCGCGACGAGCGCATTCTCACGCCGGAGGAAGCCGATCCGGTCGCGCCCGGCGACTACGTTTACCTGCTGGCGCCGCCCGAAAAGGCAGCCGCGCTCGACCGCTTCTTCGTCGATATGCCGCCGTCGACCGCGCCCGATCCGCATCTGCTCGGCGACTTCATCGTGCCGGGAGAGACCTCGCTCGGCGATCTTGCGGCCGCTTACGGCGTCAGCGTGCCGGCCGGCCAGGAAGCGCTGACGCTGGCGGATTACTTCGACATCTATCTCGACCAGGCCCCGATGGTCGGCGCGACGCTGCCGCTGGACTCGATCGTGCTGGTGGCGCGCAGCCTCGGCGGCGGCCGCGTCAACGTCGTCGGCCTGCGGCTGCCGGAGGAAGAAGACGAGGCGCCGCCGCCGACCCGGCTCACCAAACTGAAGTCCAAGCTGTCGGACGTCTGGTCGGCGCTCGCGGGCGTGTAGCGCGTGGTCTCTCCGGGCTGATCAGTCCGGCTTCCTGTCGGGGGCGTTCAGCACCGCCCGGCATTCGGCCGGCAGCTCGGACAGCGTCAATTGGTGCCGCGGCGGGGGCGGCTTCAGCGGCGGCTTCGGATGCAGCACCGCATCGCTGAACCAGTAGGCGAAATCGGAGGCGCCACAGCCTTCGCCGGGCGGCGGTTCGGCCTGCGACTCGCAGCCGTCGATCCCGGCCGGGCAGCGCAGCCGGATGTGGAAGTGGTAATCGTGGCCGTACATCGGCCGCACCTTGTGCAGCCAGCTGCGGTCGCCCTTGGCCTCGCGGCACAGCGCCTTCTTGATCGCGGCGTTGACGAAGATGCGGTCCACCTCCGGCTCCAGCGCCGCGGCCCGGATCACCTTCCAATGCGTCGGCGTCCAGGCCGACGGCTCGATGTCGAGCCGGTCGCTGCGGACCATCATCACCGCCGACATCTCTTCGCGCTCATTTCGCGACAGCAGCCGGTTCGGCATCGGCGTCAGCCAGATGTCGGCATCGAGCCCGACCTGGTGGCTGGCGTGGCCGGTCAGCATCGGCCCGCCGCGCGGCTGCGACATGTCGCCGATCAGGATGCCGTTCCAGCCGGCCTGCTCGCGTGCCTTGTCGGCGACGCGCTCGATCAGCCGCACGGTGGCGGGAAGCGCCCACGCCCGGTTGCGCGACAGGCGCATCACCTGCCACGTCGGACCGTTGGTCGGTATTGAGGCGCCGCCGGCCATGCAGCCCTTGGCGTAGAAGCCGATCGGGCGGGGCTGTTGCGCGGTTGGGCGCAGCTTGCGGGCGAACAGCTCGCGCGCGGCGAGGTTGGGATCGTTGGGATGCGCGAGCGGCGGCAGCGGTTTGGGGTCGAGGGTGCCTTTGTCCTGGGCCATCGCGGCCGGGACGAACAACATCATCGCAGCCAGGACACTGGCGAGCCGGACCGGAGCAGCAAGAATCGCGCGGCGCATACGATCACTATACCGCACGCGCGCCTGATCTCGACTGGGTTGGGCTCGGGGCTGTGGCTTGGCGGAGATGATTTCGCGCTAATTCGCCTGTCTTTAAGCCGGCGCTAACCTTGCTGGAGTCTGGCGCAATTTGCAGCGCCGGGTGGGCAATCGCTCACCGCGTGGGCAATGCCGGGCCGGAGTCCCCGGAAAGACGGTCGAATCCCTGTGCTGGAGGTTATTCGGCACCGCCTCGAGCTGGCAAATTGCCTGTCCCACGAGCACGCCGGGCCCGGCTGTTAACCCTTCCAGCCTGCGACATCCCTGCCGTTATACAATTTTTTCAGACACTTATTGCACAACCAGGGCGTCATTTGCGTGGTGGTGATGCGTGGTGAGTCCGCAAGTCCGGCTGAAGAAAAAGAAGACGGCTCGAATCCGTCCGTCTGCCGGCAGCGCTAAGCCGCGCCGCAGCACGCTGCCCGGCCCCAAGCTGTCGTCGAAACCGCGGCGGATGGCGCGGCCGGCGGACGTCGCCGAAGGCGAGCGCGCGGTCGCAGCCGCGCTCGAGGAAGCGCGGCGCTCGCACGCCCGGCTGCGTGAGGCGATCGACATCCTGCCCCAGGGCATCGTTTTTCTCGATCCCGATGGCCGCTACATCCTTTGGAACAAGCGCTACGCCGAAATCTACAAGGCCAGTGCCGATCAGTTCGAGCCCGGTGCGCGGATCCAGGACACCATGCGCATCGGCATCGCGCGCGGCGACTATCCGGAGGCCGAGGGCCGCGAGGAGGAATGGATTGCCGAGCGGCTGCAGCGGATGTTCAATCCGGGCTCCAGCCACGAGCAGGTGCTGGCCGACGGCCGCTGCATCCAGATCGAAGAGCGGACCACCTCCGACGGTGGCATCATCGGCCTGCGCGTCGACATCACCGAGCTGAAGCAGCGCGAAGCTTCGTTCCGGCTGATGTTCGAAAGCAATCCGGTGCCGATGATCGTTTGTCAGCTCAATGACGAGCGCATCCTCGCCGTCAACGACGCCGCGGTCGAACACTACGGCTACTCGCCGTCCGAATTCGCCTCGCTGACGATCCGCCGCCTTCAGGCATTCGAGACCGAGCTGCCCTGGACCGGCAATCACACCCACGAAGAACGCACCGCGCGGACCTGGAAGCACGTCAAGGCCGACGGCTCGCTGATCGATCTGGCGATCTACTCACGCCAGCTCACCTATAATGGCGAGCCCGCGGTGCTGCTGGCGCTGATGGACATCACCGAGCGCAAGCGCGCCGAGATGCGGCTCGCCTTTATGGCGCATCACGACGGGCTCACCGGGCTGCCGAACCGCAATTCGCTGCGCAAGCGGCTCGACGAGCTGCTGATCCAGACCCGGCGCACCGGGGAGAAGATCGCGGTGCTGTTCGTCGGCATCGACAATTTCAAGGCCGTCAACGACACGCTCGGCCACGCGGTCGGCGACAAGCTGCTGCGTGGCGTCGCCCGCCGGCTACGCTCGACGCTGCGCGAGGAAGATCCGCTGGCGCGTCTCAACTCCGACGAATTCGCCGTGATCCAGACCGGCATCAAGCGGCCCGAGGACATTGTGCTGCTCGCCAAGCGGCTGCTGCACGCGATCGCCGAGCCCTATCTGCTGCAGGGTCATTCGGTGGTGGTCGGCGCCAGCATCGGCATCGCGGTGGCGCCCGGCGACGGCGACGATTCCGAAAAACTGCTGATGAACGCCGACATGGCGCTGTCGCGCGCCAAGAAGGACACCCGCGGTACCTTCAGCTTCTTCGAAGTCGGAATGGACGCGCGTGCCCAGGCGAGGCGCAAGATCGAGACTGATCTGCGCGCAGCGCTGCAGCACGAAGTGCTGCGCCCGTACTATCAGCCGCTGGTCCGTCTCGCCGACGGCCGCATCACCGGCAGCGAAGCGCTGGTGCGCTGGCCGCATCCGGAGCGCGGCATGATCTCGCCGGCCGAGTTCATTCCGGTCGCCGAAGACACCGGCCTGATCAACGCCATCGGCGCGCAGATCCTGCGCTCCGCCTGCATGGACGCCGCGCGCTGGCCGGACGATGTCCGCGTCGCCGTCAACCTGTCGCCGTTGCAATTCCGGGTCGGCAATCTGCTCTCGGTGGTGATGGATGCGTTGAAGCAGTCCGGCCTGCCGCCGCGTCGGCTGGAGCTCGAGATCACCGAAACGCTGCTGCTGGAAAAGAGCAGCCAGGTGCTGGCGACGCTGCATGCGCTGCGCGCCCTTGGGGTGCGGATCTCGATGGACGATTTCGGCACCGGCTATTCGTCGCTGAGTTATTTGCGCAGCTTCCCGTTCGACAAGATCAAGATCGATCAGTCGTTCGTTCGCGGGCTGTGCGACAATCGCGAATCCCAGGCGATCGTGCGTTCGATCATCAGCCTCGGCAACGGCCTCGGTGTCACCATCACGGCCGAGGGCGTCGAAAGCGAGGCGGAGCTGAGCTGGCTGCGCGCCGAAGGCTGCCAGGAAGCGCAGGGCTTCCTGTTCAGCCAGGCCCGTCCCAACGCCGAAATCACCGGGCTGCTCGACCTGCAGCAGAGCGGCGTTTCCGCCGGTGCAGAGTTTGCGATGGGGGACGCGCGGGTGGCTTAAGTCCCGCGCTGTCTGCTACTTGGCCTCGGCGCCGAGGCCCAGCGCGTCGGCCATCACCCGGAACACGTCGGTGTTCTCCAGCGAACCGCGAACCCGCTCGCTGCCGGGGCCGGCGGCGGTCAGGATCACGTCCTCGCCGGAGTGCACGCTGGCATTCATCATCGCCGGCAGATTGCCGATGCGCAGCACCGCGCCGGGCACGCCTTTGTACTTGTCGTTGGCCTTGAAGGTGCCGGGCTTGTCGCCCGCCTCGGTCGGCTGGTTCGGGCCGTCGAGCTTCGGCCGCAGCGTCTCGTAGTGATCCGGCAGGCTGGCGGAGAAGATTGCGATGCGACGGCTGACATCGACGCGCTCCGGATAGCCGTCTGCATCGGGCGCCGGATAGTTCGGAAAGCCGGCGCGCTCGTACACGCCGATCCGCTCGCGCAGCGGCACCTCGTCGCCCTCGGCAAGATCGTCGCGCACGGTGCCGACCAGCGCGTTGGGATGGTTGTGATCGGCCACTACCAGGATCAGCGTGTCGTCGCCGCGGGCCTTGGCCCAGTCGCGCGTCTGGCGCACCGCGTTGTCGAGCATGATGGTGTCGTAGACGGCACGCTCCATGTCGAGTGCATGGGCGTATTTGTCGATCAGGCCGGATTCGACCATCAGGAAGAAACCTGCGTCGTTCTTCGACAACACGTCGAGCGCGACCGCGACCTGCTGGGTCAGATCGGGCTGGTCCGGGTTCTTGGCGACCCCGCCACCTTTGAGGAAGCGGCGGTCGAGCACGCCGTCCATGTTGCCGGGCGCGAACAGGCCGAGCAGTTTTCGCGGGCCGGTCTTGCTCGCCGCGTCGAGGTCGGTCGCGTTGGTGGCAACCGCGTAGCCGGCGTCTCGGAATTTCGCCAGATAATCGATATCGTCCTTGCGCTTGCCGTTCGCGGCTTTCGGCAGAAAGTAAGCCGCGCCGCCGCCCATCAGCACGTCGGGCTGAGCGGCGTAGAACTGCGCAACGATGTCGTCATAGGCGGCGCGGCGGCGGGTGTGGGCGATCACCGCGGCGGGCGTCGCATCTTCCACTTCGGTGTTGGTGACGATGCCGATCGACAGCCCGAGCTTGCGCTTGGCCAGCGACGCCAGCGTCTCGACCTTGGGGTCGTCGAGCGGGTCGGGGGTGCGGTCGGCATAGACCCCCATCGCGTTGACGGCGGCCTTGTGGCCGGTCGCATAGGCGCTGGCCGCATTGGCCGAGTCGGTGATGATCGAGTCGCTGCCCGCGGTCGACACCAGCGCCATCTGCGGCATGTCGTCGATCGCCAGCTTGCCGCCCGCGCGACCCTCCTGAATGCCTTTCGAGAGCAGTCGCGCCGCCGCCCGATGCGCCGGCGACAGCCCGTCGCCGACAAACAGGATCACGTTCTTGGCCCGGCGCGGCCCGCTGTCGTACACGGTCCAGCTCACGCTGCGGCGCGTAGCGCCGTCGCCGGCCTCGATGCTGTAACGACCGGGTTTGTTAAGCGTGACGTCGCGGAGCAGCAGTGCGGACCGGGGTTGTCCCGCCTCTTGCGCGATCAGCTCCGGGGCTTTGCCGAAAACGGTCGCGGCGTCAGCACCATTGATGATGAGGCTGGCTTTGTCCGCGGCGACTTCGCCGGCGAACTCGACCTTGAGGTCGAACTTGGCGCCGGCCAGAATCTCGGCGCGGTCGATCGGATAAATAGTCTGGGCCGAAGCGGCCGAAACGAACATCAGCGACGCAAACGCCGTCGCGACAACATGCCTGGTCATCATCACGGTCCTGATTGATGCGCGGGACCGTATGAGCGGCAAATGACGGCTGGATGACGCCGCGCCGCGCCGTCATTCCGGGGCGCGCTCAGCGCGAACCCGGAATCCCGACCTGTTCTGCGTCCGACCGCCGGGTGCCCCCGAACCTCGGGATTCCGGGTTCGCTCACTTCCGTGAGCGCCCCGGAATGACCGTGAAAGGTCCTCAGCCCTTGTCGTTTTCCAGCTGCGGGATCGGGGTGCCTTCGCCGGACGACAGCAGGCCGGTCTTGGCGTAGAGGCCGAGCTTGGCGCGGGTGTCGGTGATGTCGAGGTTGCGCATGGTGAGCTGGCCGATCCGGTCCGCCGGCGTGAACGGCGCGTCCTCGACTTTCTCCATGCTCAGCCGCTCCGGCGCATAGGTCAGGTTCGGGCTGACGGTGTTGAGGATCGAGTAGTCGTTGCCGCGGCGCAGCTCCAGCGTCACCTCGCCGGTGACGGCGCGCGCCACCCAGCGCTGCGCGGTCTCGCGCAGCATCAGGGCCTGCGAGTCGAACCAGCGGCCCTGATACAAGAGCCGGCCAAGCTTCATGCCGTTGATGCGGTACTGCTCGATGGTGTCTTCGTTGTGGATGCCGGTGACCAGCCGCTCATAGGCGATGTGCAGCAGCGCCATGCCGGGCGCTTCGTAGATGCCGCGGCTCTTGGCTTCGATGATGCGGTTTTCGATCTGGTCGCTCATGCCGAGGCCATGGCGGCCGCCAATGGCATTGGCTTCGTAGAACATCGCGACCGGATCAGTGAAGGTCTGGCCATTGAGCGCGACCGGCTGGCCTTCCTCGAACCGCACCGTGACTGCCTCGGCCTTGACCGTGCAGTCGTCCCGCCAGAACGGCACGCCCATGATCGGGTTGACGATCTTGATGCCCGAGTCGAGGTGTTCGAGATCCTTGGCCTCGTGGGTGGCGCCGAGCAGGTTGCTGTCGGTCGAATACGCCTTCTCGGCGCTCATCTTGTAGGCGAAGCCGTGCGAGGTCATGAACGCCGACATCTCGGCACGGCCGCCGAGTTCGTCGATGAACTGCTGGTCGAGCCAGGGCTTGTAGATCCGCAACGCAGGGTTGGTCAGCAGGCCGTAGCGGTAGAACCGCTCGATGTCGTTGCCCTTGTAGGTCGAGCCGTCGCCCCAGATGTTGACGCCGTCTTCCTTCATCGCCGACACCAGCATGGTGCCGGTCACGGCGCGGCCGAGCGGGGTGGTGTTGAAGTACGCGATGCCGCCGGTCGAGACGTGGAAGGCGCCGGCCTGGATCGCCGCGATGCCTTCGTGCACCAGCTGGGTGCGGCAATCGACCAGCCGGGCCTTCTCGGCGCCGAACTCCATCGCCTTGCGCGGGATTGCGTCGTAGTCCGCCTCGTCGGGCTGGCCGAGGTTCGCGGTGTAGGCGAACACCCGAGCGCCCTTCTGCTTCATCCACAGCAGCGCCGCGCTGGTATCGAGACCCCCTGAGAAAGCGATGCCGACGTTTTCGCCCTTGGGCAGGCTTTTCAAGATCGTAGTCATTGGAAGTCCCAATCGGTTGAAGCAGTTGCGGTTGCTGCGCGCATATCAAACTTCGCGGCCAGCGGCACGCGTTTAATCGCGGCGGGGCTGCGGATGCGGCTCAGGCGGCCGGCGCCGGGCCGATGTCCTGGCCGCGCCATTTCTTCAGCCTTAGCCGGTACAGCGGCCAGAACGCCCGGGTCAGCGCCGCGTCGATCGCCTCGTCCGAGGTCCGGCTCCAGGCCCAGCGGTAGATCAGTGCGTAAAGCAGCCAGATCACCAGGAAGGTGACGAGACCGGCGATCGCGACGTCCGTGAAGAAATGCCCGCCGAATGCCATCCGCAGGCCGCTGGTGACGGTGCCGAAGGTGAAGGCCGCCGCATAGGCGTAAGGACGCACCGCCGGCGGGGTCAGCGCGGCGGGCGCGAAGGTCCAATAGGCGGTGGCGCCCTCGCCGGAGAAGAACGAGCAGTTCTTCGGGCAGGCGCCGGAATTGTCCCACCACGCCTTGAACTGCCACGGGCCGTTGAATTCGGTCACCGCAGCCGGCCGCGGCCGGCCCCAATGGCTCTTGAAGGTCATGTTGGTGAGGACGCCGGCCGACAGCGTGATGCTGATCAGCAGAAACGCGACCGTGCGGCCCGGCATCACCAGCGGCCGGTCCGGGCGGATCATCTTGTAGACCAGCGCGAAGATCGACGGCGCCGCGATCGCCCAGGCGATCCACATCGCAAAATCGCGGGCGAATTCGAGATCCGGCATCGCGCGCATCGGGAAGGTCTTAGCGGCCGTGTCGTAGAACAGGCCGGCCAGCCACAGGTCGAGGCTCGGAAACAGACCGAACGTCAGCCCGATGCCGGCGAACAGCGCCAGCGCGATGAGAAGTCCGTTGCGGTTCATGGGGCGCGGTTTACCGGAGGCGGTGCGGGTTGGGAAGGCGGCAAGGGCGCGCGCCGGCGGGGCGGATCGCGCCAGGCACCGGCGTTGCGGCCGGCGACCAGCCAATACACCATGCCGCCGACGATGCCGGCCCCGGTCATGATTTCGAGGTGGCGGCGGATGATGCCGTCGAAATGCAGGGTCGCCGGATCGAACGGCACCAGACCGAGATAGCATGCGACCCCGACCAGCGCGCCGCCGATCGCATAGGCCAGCGCGCTTCGGATCGAGAACGCCTCGGTGATCAGCATCACCACCAGCGCCGGCAGCAGCGCAAAGCCGGACACGAAGATGAAGCCGAAGCCCATCACGATGTTCAGCGCATCGGTGTCGATCGGTCCGTCGGCGATCTGGCTGAGCTCCGGAAACAGCAGCATCCCGACCACCACCAGGCCGGCGGCGATCGAGGCGAACAGAAAGCCGATCGCGATCACGAACAGACGGCCGAGCAATGCCATTAGTCGAGTGCTCCGGAAGCTTGCTGAGCTGTCATCCGCGCCCTTGTGTTGTTGTCGAGTTCGGCGCGGATCGCACCGATCAGCGGGTGCACCGCGGTGTGCTTGGTGCCGTAATCGAGATTGAACGCGTAGTCGAAGTCGGCCGGGTTGAGACCCTGCGTGTGCTGCAGGATGGTTTCCAGCTTATCGAGCCCCTTGGCGAGCCGCCCTTCCGGCGAGGCTCCGGTCTCGTAGTCGTGCCACAGAGCCAGAATCTCGCCGCGGCGCCGATCATCGAGCGGCTGCGTCAGAGTTTCGATATCGGCGCGCTCACGTGCGGCTCTGTCGTCGCCTTCCACTTGTGCGACCGCCGGCACATCGCCGTGCAGGGCTTCACCGAGGTCGTGGACGATACAGATCTTCAAGAGGCGCGCGATATCGATATTGCCGAGCCCGTCGGCGAGCAGCATTGCCATCAGGCACAGACGCCAAGTGTGTTCGGCGGTGCTCTCGGGGCGGCCGGTGGACGTGTACCCGCTGCGGATCACGCTTTTGAGCCGCTCGGCTTCCCGCAGGAAGGCGAGCACGCCCTTGATCTCGTCGGCGGGCAGCATGGATCAGTCCGTCATCGCCATCGCGCGCAGCGCGTTGCGTTCGCGCACCGACAGCTTTTCGGTCTCGGACTTGAGCTGACCGCAGGCGGCCAGAATGTCGCGGCCGCGCGGGGTGCGCACCGGCGACGAGTAGCCGGCGTTGAAGATGTATTCCGAGAACTTCTCGATCTGGTCCCAGTCCGAGCACTCGTATTTCGAGCCGGGCCACGGATTGAACGGGATCAGATTGATCTTCGCCGGAATGCCCTTGAGCAGCTGCACCAAGCGACGCGCATCGTCGAGCGAGTCGTTGACGCCCTTCAGCATCACATATTCGAAGGTGATGCGGCGGGCGTTGGATGCGCCCGGATAGTCGCGGCAGGCCTGCAGCAATTCCTTCAGTGCATACTTGCGGTTCAGCGGCACCAGCTCGTCGCGGAGTTCGTCGCGCACCGCGTGCAGCGAGATCGCCAGCATCACGCCGATCTCGTCGCCGGTGCGCTTGATGTTCGGCACCACGCCGGAGGTCGACAGCGTGATCCGCCGCCGCGAGATGCCGATGCCTTCGTTGTCCGAGACGATCAGCAGCGCGTCGCGTACCGCGTCGAAATTGTAGAGCGGCTCGCCCATCCCCATCATCACGATGTTGGTGATCAGGCGATTGCCGTTCGGGGTCTCGCGGTCGATCCAGTCACCGAGCCGGTCGCGCGCCACCATCACCTGGCCGACGATCTCGCCGGCGGTGAGGTTGCGCACCAGGCGCTGGGTGCCGGTGTGGCAGAATGCGCAATTCAGGGTGCAGCCGACCTGGCTGGAGACGCACAGCGTGCCGCGGTCGGTCTCCGGGATATAGACGCACTCGACCTCGTGGGCCTTCTGGCCGTCGCCGCCGCTCGGCAGCCGCAGCAGCCATTTGCGGGTGCCGTCGGCCGAAATCTGCTCGGCCACCACTTCGGGCCGGTCGACCGTGAAATGCTCCGCCAGCGTGGCCCGCATCTCCTTGGACACATTGGTCATTTCGGAGAAGTCGCGGGCGCCCCGGACATAGATCCAATGCCAGAGCTGCTGCGCCCGCATCTTGCGCTGGGGCGGCGCCACGCCGACTTCGCCGAGCCGGTCGCACAATTGCGCCCGCGACAGCCCGATCAGCGACGGCTTGGCCGGCGGCACATAGGTTTCCAGCGGGGTCTTCTCGACCAGGGCCGAGGCGGCAGAAGGCGTCATCGCATCACGTTCAGGTTGGTGGCCGGCCATCCGCGGCGGGCGTGCAGAGCGGGGCACAAGCCGCCGGTCGCCATGCATATAAGAACCCGCCGCCCGGTTGTCGCCGGCTGGCGGGTCGTCTGTACCGGAATGCTTTACCGAACGGGGCGGCCGGCCTCAATAGCGGCGGCCCGCGGAGCGGGCTCTCAGCTGCCGCAGGCCTGCGCCACCTTGTCGAGCGCCTGGGCCAGCCCCTTCAGCGAAAACACGTCGGTGCTGGCGGTTCCCTTGGCGGAGACGCCCTTGACGGTGATCTCGGCGCCGCGGCGCATCGCCTCGACCAGGCGTTCTTCCTCGGCGGCGTTCTTGATCCAGATGCCGTCGCCCTGGGTGTACATCGCGAACGAGCTGCCGGCGACCTCGATGGCCGATTCCGAGCCCGGCTTCAGCGGATAGCCGACCATCACCGAGACCTCGTTGACCACCTTTTCGGACGGCCGGGTCGAGATGAACGCATAGGCCGGATCGCGCGGCCGGTTCGGCGGGGTGGTCTTGGAGGAGGACGGCTTGGCCAGCGCGAAGCACACCTTCTTGCCGCCGGGCGCCGCCGTATAGGCGCCCCAGCTGCCGAACTGGCCGATCAGCGTCGGCTCCGCGCCGCCCGAGGCAGCCGCCGGCGTCGCGGCCGGTTTGCCCTTGGCTTCGCGCGCCACCGCAGCGTTGCCCGCCGCAACCATCAATGAACCCGCCAACGCGGCAATCAGCATTCGCCTCATGATCATGGGCAAGTCTGGTCCCTCATCATTGTGACTGCAAAATGGCTCGCGGGGGTCCGCTGATCACGACGCCCGGAATAGCCGGGACGGTCGATTCTGGAAAGCCGTCAGCGGACGTTGCTCACCGCCGATGTGGCCTCGGCATGTAGCTGGCGTACCTTCAGGATTTGGTGCGTCCGGCCCGGTGCGCGGCCCATTGCTGATCGCTCCATTGCAGCAGGTCCTCGGCGCCTGAGCTGCGCAGATGGGTGCCGCCGTCCTGCACCACCATCTCGCCGGTGATGTAGCCGGCCTGATCGGAGATCAGGAAGCTCGCCAAGTTAGCAAGCTCGTCGTGGCGGCCGACGCGGCCGAGCGGCACCCGGTCCGCTGGATCGGCGGCGCATCCGTCCGGCCTGAGCTGCGCGGTCGCACCCGCGGTCGGAAAGGCACCGGGCGCGATCGCCACCAGCCGAATCTGTTTCGGCCCCCACTCCACCGCGAGGCTTTTGGTCATCGCCAGCACCGCCGACTTCGCCATCGCGGACGGCACCGTGAAGGCGCGGCCGGTGATCGTCGACGTCGACAGGATGCTGAGCACGACGCCCGCGCGGCCGCCGTCGATCCAGCGCCGGCCGGCGCCGAGCGTGCAGTACATCGCGCCGTGCAGCGTCGGTGCCAGGATCGCGTCCGCGGCGCGCGCCGACATTCGCTCGGTCTGCGCGATAAAGGTTGCGGCGGCATTGTTGATCAGCACGTCGAGCGGCGCTGCGCGCCAGATCTCGCCGAGCATGGTTTCGACCGCTTGCGGATCGCGCACGTCGCACACGATGGTGTCGACTTGGCTGCCGCGTGACCGGAGTTGCTCCGCGGTCTCGTGCAGCACCTCGGCGCGTCGTCCGCACAGCACCAGCGACGCACCGAGTTCGGCAAAGCGTGCCGCCATCGCAGCACCGAGTCCGGAACCACCGCCGGTAATCAGAATCCGTTTGTTCGCGAGCAGACCGGCCTCGAACATCGCGCGCCTCCTTGATTAACCGCGAAGCGGAATTCGTGCGGAATTAGTCCCGCATGAAGCGTCATGCCCGGACTTGATCCGGGCATCCATCATCTTTCGAGAACGGATGGATTGCCGGGTCAAGCCCGGCAATGACGATACGGCTGGGCGCGCGGGCCGAATCCGATTGTCCCTCGCGTGCAAATCCGGCAGAACGGCAGGCAATCACAAACCTCGCACCTGGGTGGATACATGAAGGCCATTCTCTGCCAGCAATATTGCGGTCCCGACGATCTCGTTTACGCCGACGTGCCCGATCCGGTCGCCGGCCCCGGTGAAGCGGTGATCGCGATCAAGGCGGCGGCGCTGAATTTCTTCGACATCCTGATGATCCAGGGCAAGTACCAGATTAAGCCGCCGTTCCCGTTCTCGCCGGGCGCGGAAGTCGCGGGCGTGATCGAAAGCGTCGGCGAAGGCGTCACCGATCTCAAGGTCGGCGATCGCGTGGTGGCGTCGTGCGGTCACAATGGTGCGCGCGAGAAGATCGCGCTGCCGGCGCAGATGATCGTCAAGATTCCCGACAATCTCGATTTCGATCGCGCTGCCGGCATCATCATCATCTACGGCACCGCGCTGCATGCGTTGGAAGACCGCGCCAGCCCGAAACCGGGTGAGACGCTCGCGGTGCTCGGCGCCGCCGGCGGCACCGGCCTTGCGGCGTGTGAGCTCGGCAAGCTGATGGGTCTCAAAGTGATCGCCTGCGCCTCGTCGGAGGAGAAGCTGGCGTTCGCCAAGCAGCACGGCGCCGAGCTGACGCTGAACTACGCGACCGAAGATCTGAAAGAGGGTCTGAAGAAGCTGACCGGCGGCAAGGGCGTCGACATCATCTTCGATCCGGTCGGGGGGACGTACGCCGAGGCCGCGTTGCGCTCGATCGCCTGGGAGGGCCGCTTCCTGGTGATCGGCTTTGCGGCCGGCGACATTCCGAAGATGCCGCTCAACCTCGCGCTACTGAAGGGCTGCGATATTCGCGGCGTGTTCTGGGGCGCGTGGACGCGGCTCAACCCGGAGAAGAACCGCGCCAATCTCGAGAAGCTGGTGCAGTGGGCGGCCGAGGGCAAGATCTCCTCGCACGTCGATCGCACCTTCCCGCTCGCCCAAACCGCCGACGCCCTGAAGGTGCTCGCCGGCCGCCAGGCGATGGGCAAGGTGATCCTGCATCCGTGAGAATGCTGTATCGAAGGGTGGGTTACGCGTTGCGCGCTAACCCACCCTTCGATTGACCGCGTTACGCCGGTATCAACTCCGGCCTCGTAGCCGCGGCTGGCTCGCTGGCGACCGGTCGCGTGCGCGCCAGCAGCCCAGGTAACAACGCTTCGGCGGCTTCGGCGCCCGATATCACCACGGCCTCGATGCCCGCGCCGATATTGCCGCCGCCGGCGATGACCAGATTACACAGCGGCGATTTCGAGCCTTTGAGCTGGCCGGCGCGCGACATGCCGTAGATCGACCCGAAGCTGGCTCCATCGTAGCGCGCGTAGGTCACCGGGCTGGCGTCGGTGCGGTACACGATGTGCTGCGACAGGTTCGGGATCACGGTTTCGGCCGCCGCGATCATGCGGTCGCCGAGTTCCTGCTTGCGGCACAGATAAGCCTCCGACCGCCGCCAGGATTTCCAATCGTGTTCGGGCTCTGGCGGAAACCAGCTTCTCGCCTCCTCGTGCGGCACCAGATGAATCAGCGACAGGATCGAGTGCCCGGCCGGCGCGGCCGTCGGGTCGAGCTTCGACATCATCGCCAGCCCGATCCGCATCGGCGCGTGCAGATGCACCGACGGGCGGATGTCCGGCACGCAGTCGAGCCCGAGATGCACGCTGAAGCAGGAATTCGCCGGCGCCGCCTCGGTGATCCAGCGGCGGGCGTCTCGTGGCAGCGCCTCGGCCGGGACCAGGTCGAGCAGTGTGTGCTTCAAGTCCGCGTTGGAGATCACCGCGCGGGCCCGCACTGCCCTGCCGTTGCCGAGCACCACGCCGGCAGCCGCGTTGTTCTCGGTCAGGATGCGCGCCACCGGCGTCTTGAGCTTCACCTCGCCGCCGCGCGCCTCGATCGCCGCGACCAATGCGTCGGAGACCACGGTCGAGCCGCCGCGCGGATAGTAGCCGCCGTGGAAGTAATAGCCGAAGATCGGCACCATCCGGGCGCAGGTCGGCGGCTCGCTGCCGTCGCCGATATAGCCGGCAAGGCCGTTGATGAACGCCACCGCCGCGGGATCCTGGACATGCGTCGCGACCAGGTCGGCGAACGGCCGGTTCATCCAGCGATAGGCGTGCGGGTGATTGCGCGGAAACGCCAACAGCTCATCGATGCTCGACGGCATCCCGGGTACGCCGCCGCGGCCGGCAGCGGTCGCGAACATGTCGTCGAAGATCGCCTTGATCTCGTCGAACAGCGCCGCGAGGCCGGCTGCGCTGCTGGGAAATCGCTCGCCGAGCAGCCTGACGTAGTCGCGCCAGTCCGGCGGCACGTCGATCGCACCGGCCTCAGTGTGGAAACTGTGCGTGACCCGCTCCCAAATGATGCGGTCGGCGACGCCGAGGCGCTGCAGCAGCGTGGCGAAGGGCCCGCCCGGCTGCACGCCGGAGAAATCGTGCGGGCCGGCGTCGAACCGGTACAGCACCGGCCGGCCCTGATGATGCGCCTTGCGCAAATAAGTGTGGCAATAGCCGCCGGCGACGACGTGCTGCTCGAACACTTGAACTTTCAGTCCGGCGTTGGCGAGCAGCGCCGCCGCCGTCAGGCCGCCGATGCCTGATCCGATGATGACGACGTCGCAGTCCTGCCCCTCGGACGGCGTGAACGACGGTGCCGGCCAGCGGTAGCTTTCCCGCGATGCCGCCATCCGGTTCAAGATCAGGTGAATGGCCAGCTTCGGTCCGAAGATCGAGATTACCGCGCCGACGCTGACGATCGCGGTGATCACCTCGCCCGGCGCGGCGACATAGCGGCAGGCGGCGATCGCGGCGAACAGCACCGCCCAGAGACCGGTGATCGCGGCATTGACCAGGAAGAACTGCGGCGTCTCGGCGTTGTCCGGATGGGCAGCACGCGAATAGTCGGACGTCCACGGCCGTCGGGCCGCCAGGCTGAGCGCGCTGACCACTGCCAGCCCCGCAAACGACAGCCAGAGTGCGTTGGCGGCCGCGGTCGCCGGATCGATCAGGTGCAGGGCCGCGAGGCCCGCAAAAAGCACCAGGCCGCCGGCTTCGAGCACGAACAGCTCGCGCCGATAGGCCCGCCAGGCATTGCCCGCGAGCGACAGTGCGAGGCCTGACCACATCGCCATGGCTGGCTGATGCAGCGCCAGCAACGCCCAGAACACCGCAAACGGAACCAGAACCAGTTTCACCGTCAGGAAGGTCTTCATGCTGCCTCCGGGCTCAGGTCCGCCAAACACCGGCTTTGACGTCGGCCCTGCTTGCGGTACCATTGGGTACCAGAACTTATCACATCTGGTACCGTTTGGTACCGGAAACTGTGCGCCAATTGGATCGATCGCTAAGCCATGGAAAAACAACAACAAGCAGCGGACGATGCGCGGCGCGCCGCGATCCTGCAGGCCGCCTTCGATGTTTTCGTCGCGAAGGGGTTCGAGGCGGCGACCACCGCCGAGATCGTCCGCCGGGCTCGCACCTCGAAGCGGACGCTGTACGAGTTCTTCGCCAGCAAGCAGGAGATTCTGACGGCGCTGATCCGCTATGGCGCCGCCAAGATGCAGCCGTCGCCGGAGCTCCCGGAGCCGCAAAACCGGCAGCAGTTTCTCGTCGTGCTGGAGCAGTTCGGCCGGATCTTCCTGAGCGAGCTCTTACATCCCGAGCGGACCGCGATGTATCGGCTGGCGATCGCCGAGGCGGGGCGCGGCGCCGGCTCGGTCGCGCGCGAGTTGGAAGCCAGCGGCCGGGCGCCGGTGACACAGGCCGCGACCCGGTTCTTCGAGCAAGCTGCGGATCGCGGCATCATCCGCTGCGATGAGGTCGCGACGCTGATCAGCGTGTTCTTCTCAGTGCTGATCGGGATCGCGCCGCTGCAGGCCCTGCTCGGCGAGCCGCCGATCAGCACGGACGCGATGGCGCAACGTGCCACGCTCGCCACGCGGGTTTTGGCGCGGATGCTGGAGCCGGCTTAAAGAAATTCGCAGGGGCGCCGTTACGCTTCTTCTTCGAGCCCGCGCTGCATCGCGGCGCGCGCGGCTTCGCGATGTTCCGGCGTGATGTTGCTCGCGACCATCCGTAGCGCGGTGGCGAGGATCGCTGCGTCGTCGGTGAAGCCGAGCACCGGCAGGATGTCGGGCAGAAAATCGAACGGCAGGATGAAGTAAGCGATCGCGCCCAGCAGCGCGATCTGGACGTGCCGCGGCGTCTGCCGGTCGAACGCGCAGTAATACGCGGCCAGAATGTCTTCGACGAACGGCAGCCGGACCGCGACGCTTTTGATCTTGCGCCAGAACCGCCGGCGCACCTGTTCCGGGTCCTGCGCCAAGCGGTCGGCAGGTTCGAACCCCACGCTGTGATCAGTCGTCATCGAAGCACTCCCGCGCGCGGCGGACAATTGATTGGTCCCGTCGGATTTGGTGATCGGCCGGCGTGCTCGCAAGACTGCGCCGTCACTTCGCGCCGCATTGCGCGGCGATCGCGTCCATCGCCTTGGCGAGCCGGATGTCCCGCTCGGTGACGCCGTCTGCATCATGAGTCGTCAGCACAACGTCCACCGTCCTGTAAACGTTGCGCCATTCGGGGTGATGATCGGATTTTTCGGCAACCAGCGCGACCCGCGTCATGAAACCGAACGCTTCGCCAAAATCCCGAAACTGATAGCTGCGGCCGATTGCCTCGCGGCCTTCCACCTGGCGCCAAGCGGTGAGGTCCGCGAGTGCAGTCCGTCGGTCGGCTTCAGATAATCGCTTCATCCGTTTGTCTCCATTGCGGGGCGCCCGTCGCCACCGCGCCACCATAATGCAGCCAAACCGCTCGGCTAGCGAAGCTAGCAGGCGGCGGAACCAGCGTCCGCTGGGAACTGCTGAACGGGACGGGTTCGGATCACGGATGAGCAGCACGCAGCGATTGTCACGGTTGGCGGACGGTTCCGACTCCATGGAGACGATGCTGCAGCCGTCTTTGCGCTCGCCCTGGCGCCGGATGCTGTTGGTCGTGCTGGCGACGATCCTGTCGCTGATCGGGATCGCCAGCGCGGGTTATTACTTCGCGATGCGGCCGGTCACCCTGAAGATCGCAGTCGGGCCGCAGGCCGGCGACGATTACAAGCTGATCCAGGCGCTCGCTCAAGTGTTTGCGCGCGAGCGTAATACCGTTCGGTTGCGGCCGGTGGTGACCGACGGTCCGGCCGCGAGCGCGTTGGCGTTGAAGTCCGGCACTGTCGATCTCGCGGTGATCCGCGGCGACCTGCCGGTTCCGAAGCAGGCCCAGTCGGTGGCGGTTCTGCATAAAAACGTCGCGGTGCTGTGGGCGCCTGCCGGCACTGAGCCGAAAGGCAAGCGCAAGGGCGGCAAGACCGCGGGCATCGCCGCCATCACCGATCTGACCGGCAAGCGGGTCGGCGTCGTCGGCCGCACCGAAGCCAACGCCGGTCTGCTCACCGTGATCCTGCAGCAATACGGCGTCGATCCGTCGAAAGTGCAGACGCTGGCGGTACCGGTGGCCGAAGTCGCCGACGCGGTCCGCACCGGCAAGGTCGATGCGCTGCTGGCTGCCGGTCCGCTCAACAGCAAGATTATCGGCGATGCGGTGGCGGCAACCGCTCACACCGGGCGCGAACCGGTGTTCCTGTCGATCGAATCCTCCGAAGCGCTGGCAGCCAATCACCCGTCCTACGAGGCGGCGTCGATTCCGGCCGGCGCGTTCGGCGGCGCACCGGCGCGGCCGGACAACGAGATCAAGACCGTCAGCTTCTCGCACTACATCGTGGCGCGCGAAGGCGCCTCCGACACCACGATCGCGACGTTCACCGAGCAATTGTTCACCGCCCGCCAGATCGTGATGGGCGAAGTGCCGCTCGCCGCGAAGATCGAAACGCCCGACACCGACAAGGATGCGGTGATTCCGGTGCAGCCGGGCGCCGCCGCCTATGTGGACGGCGAAGAGAAGAGCTTCCTCGATCGCTACAGCGACCTGATCTGGTTCTCGCTGATGGGATTGTCGCTGATGGGGTCGGCCGGCGCGTGGTTCGCCAGTTTCCTGCGCAAGGATGAGCGCACCAGCACGGCGTCGCAGCGCGAGCGGCTGCTCGACATGCTGGCGACCGCGCGGCGCTGCAGTTCGGCCGAAGAACTCGACGCGATGCAGACCGAAGCCGACGCGATCCTGCGCGACACGCTGACGGCCTACGAGAACGGTGCGATCGACAGCGCGGCGCTGACGGCGTTCAGCATCGCACTGGAGCAGTTCCACAACGCCGTCACCGACCGCAAGCTGCTGCTCGCCGACGTGACGTCGCTGCCCCCGGTGCGTGGCGCCCGGCCGCAGGCGGTGTAGCGCTCAGCGCACCAGCCGCCGCCAGCCGATCACCACGCCGCTGACCGAGATCACCAGGCCGGCGAGAGACAGCACGATCACCACCAGATCCCAGGCCGGCCGATACGCCAGCAGCACCGGGAAGTCGAAGCTGTGTGGCGCGTTGAACAGCCACCGATAGCTCCGCGCGCTGGTGTCGCTGCGCCCGAGCAGCTCACCGGTCGCGGGATCGAGGTGAAACCAGGTCGAAGCAGGATCGTCGAAGCCGACGCGGAGCACCGGCAGCACGCGCTGCCGATGGTGTTGGTACCAATAGGCGTCGTACCGTTCGAGCCGCTGCCGCAGCATCATCGTGGCGTCCGGGAGCAGCGTGGCTGCGGCGGCGATGATCGTTTCCTCGGACAGCCGTTTCGCCGTGCCGTCTTCAGGATCGGCGGCAGTCTGGCGGCCGTCACGGTGTCCCAGCAGCATCAGCGGCGTGCCGCCGATCCAGGCGAAGCGCGCTTCGACGACACCCGGAAGAAGCGTGGTGGGAAGCTTGGCATCGATCGTCGGAGCATCGTGGCCGGCATAGCGCTGCAGCATGTCGCGGCTCTCGCCGCGGCGGGCGAAAGCCTCGCCCGGGTTCATCGACAGCCAGCCCGAGAACATCCAGGTCAGCACGACTACGCCGCCGATCAGCCCGGTGATGTGGTGCCACGCCATCCAGCCGCGATACGGCGTGATCCGGCCCGATGCGTAGCGCCGCCGCAGGCCGGCGCGGAGCAGTCCGATCCAGATGCCGCTCGCTGCGACCGCCATCAAGATGCCAGAGACCCACAGCACCACCTGGCGCCATAGCGGCCCGTCCTGGCGCAGCACTGTGAAGTAGATCCAGTGCGGGATCGCGCCGAGCCAATTCCAGATCCGCTCCTGCCGCGTGGTATCGAGCACGATCTCGCCGCCGCGGGACGCCACATAGAGCTCTGTCCCGGCAGCGTCGCCGAGCCCGATCAGGTACAGCGGCCTGAACGAATCGTAGCGCGACGTCACGCTCCATTGGTCGCGATCGACCGTCTCGATCAGCCGCGGCGCGACTGCGGCCGGATGATGCCGCGCGATCCCCAGCGCCTGATCGGCGCTGACCTGGTCGACGTTGCGGCCGTCGACCGCCGAGACGGTGGTGCGCCGGCCGCTCCAGTCGAGCAGCCGGTACACCGGCTCGGTATCGAGCATCACCAGCCGCAGGTCGCGCGGATAGTGCGTCACGCCGGCCACCTGCATCGCCTGATCGGGCGACAGCGTGACGCGCTGCCAGGCGAGGTCGGGCAATGCTGCCCAGCGTTCTTCTTTGTCAAAATGCGGAAACGCGACGTACATCATCACCACGCCGGAGATGAACCACATTGCGAACAGCAGACATCCGGCAATGCCGAGCCAGCGGTGGCCGAGATACAGCCACCGCTTCGCGCGCCTGACGACGCTGGACATCGCCTAGAACTTCACATTGTAGGACAGTTCCGCGGTGCGCGGCATGCCGAGCTGCCACATGGTCGTGTTGCCCGACGTGGTGTAGACGGTGTCGAACAAATTGTAGACGCGCAGTGCGAAGGTCTGCCGGGCGTCCGGCTTCCACATCAGCCCGGCATTGACGACGTTATACGCCGGCCGCACCAGCGTGTTGGCGTCGTCGGCCCAGGTGTCGCCGACGAGCTGGATGCCGGCATTGGCCGACCAACCCGGCGCGAACGCCCAGGTCGCCCAGATGTTGCTGACGATCTGCGGCACGTTGTTGGGGACGTTGCCGGCGTAGTTCACCACCCGGCCGCCGACCACCTGGGTGAAGTCGTCGTATTTGGCCCGCAGCCAGGCGACGTTGGCGTCGAGCCGGATGGTTTCGGTGACCTTGAGGCCGGCCGAGGCTTCGATGCCGCGCGACGATTGCTGGCCGATCTGCAGCGGATTGGTGTTGGCGGGGTTCTGAGGATCGCGCGCCAGAAGGTTGTTCTTGACGATGTGATATGCCGCCAGCGTCCACTCGGCGCGGCCGCCGGCGAGCTGCTGCTTGATGCCGACTTCCACCTGCTTGCCGGTCGACAGCGAGAAGTCGCGGTTCACGCCCGTCATGGTGATCAGGTTGGTGACCGGATCGACCGCGGTCGAATACTGGCCGTAGATCGAGAGGTTCTCGATCGGATTGTACACCGCGCCGACCCGCCAGCTCGGCGCCGAGTAGGTCTTCTCGAAACTGTTCGAAGGCGAGAGGAAATCAGTGCGCTGCACCGTCGGATTGTCAGAGCGGATGCCGCCGATCAGCGAAAGCTGGTCGGTCAGGCTGAGCCGGTTTTCGGCGAACACGCCATATTGCGTCGTTAGCGTATGGAAGCTCGGCCGTGTCGGGCTCACCGGCAGGAAAGTGCCCGGATCGAAATTGTACGTGGGCACCGAGGAAGTGCCGGCGTAAGGCGAGTTGTTGGTGTGGGTGAAGGCGATGCGGTTGACGTCGAAACCGGCGACGAATTCGTTGGCGAGGCCGAAGACATGGCCCTTGAAGGTGGTGTCGAAGCGGTTGCCGATCTGCTCCTGGTCGTGAAAGATCTCGATATAGGAGCTGCGGTTGATATTTCCGGTGGTCGGGCTGAACACGTAGCTCTCGACGTCCTTCCAGTGCCGGTGCGTGCTGAGATAGTAGGTGACGTTCTTCACCGAGACGCCTTCTGCAACGTCCCACTCGGTCTTGAGCTGGGTCCAGTTGTCGCGATAGCGGATCGAGGCATCGCCGACATTGTAGTTCTGGAAGCGCAGTGACTCGTCGAGCCGGCCGTTCACCAGAGGTGTGCCGAAATAGCGCGACGGGCTGCGATCGGCGTAGTCTTCGCTCAGCGTAAAGGCGAGATTGTCGGCGGCCTGTACCCGTACCGAGCCGGACACCGCGACGTTCGATGTCTTGTCACGGTCGACCCAGCCGTCCGACATGTTGCCGATCGCCGCCAGCCGATAGCTGACATTGGGATTGATCGGGCCGCCCGAGTCGACCGCGAGGCGCCGGGTCAGGTTGGTGTCGAGCGAGATCTCCGCCTCGTTGCGCGCCACATCGAGCGGCTTCTTGGAGATCACGTTGATGGCGCCGCCGATCGCGCCTTCGCCATACATCACCGAGGCCGGGCCGCGGAGCACTTCGATGCTCTGCGCCGTCCAGGTGTCGAACGGGAACGTCATGGTGCCGGAGCCGACATACAGCCGGGTGCCGTCGTAGAGCGACATCACCGTGCCGTTGCCGGTGAAGCCGCGCGTGGTGAAGGCGAGGCCGCCATTTCCCGGACGCGGGCTCGCGGTGAACCCGGTGGCGTTCTGCGTCACCGCGTCGATCACGTTGTGCTGGCCGCGCTCGGCGATGGTCTCGGCGCGAATCACTTCCACGCTGGCCGGCGTTTGCAGCGGCGTCAGGCCGAGCCGGCTGCCGGTCGAGGACGGGGTGCCGAGGTTGAAGGTGGGGGCGGTCGCCGCGGTCGCTGTCGGCTGAGTGGGCGCGGGGGCGGGCGTCGCGACCGGACGCGCGGCGGCGCGGCGCTGGCGCGACGATCCGGCATTTGCCGTCGCGCGCGGCTTGGCGGCACGTACGGTCTGGCCCTCGACCACGATCGGGTCGAGACCGCGCGGATTGGCCGAGGCGGTTTGCGCAAGGCCGTCGACCGGCCAGAGCAGAGGGACGAGGGCGACAGAGGACAGCAGGCGACGATTGCGCCCGAGAGGCAGAACGGCGGGAGTCATTTTTCTTGGCTCGCGGCTAACGTGGCACGTCACCGCGAAACAGGTCTGCCGCAGCCTTCTTGTGGGCTCCGGTTCGACTCGCACCAGGACACCCCGCCCGATGTGCTCGCGTGTGACCACGACTGACGGCAGGTCTCCTGGCTCGCGGGTCGTTGCCGTTCACCGCCTTCCCAGGACGAAAGCCCAGTGGCGTGTGGCGAATGGCTCGCCGCTTACAGTTGCGGGGGCAGCCGCGGAATGGAGCCCGAAGACCCGCACCGCGTTCCCTATTGATCCCTTCCGGGAACCGTCGCTGGTCACGGTATTGGACATACGGCAGCGGTGTCAACGAACCGAACGGAAAAAATCCAGTCAGTCCAAGGGGCAGCGGCTGCACTATGAAATTACCTATCTCAGTGACGGTGTAGGTAATGTTATAACATTACATCACTGGGTCAAGCAGTCTGAGGAACAAAGCCGGAGGCGCTCCGGGGCTCGTTCCGGCGGCCACCGCGCCGAAGCGGGTCTGTCCATCCGCAACCGTCATTGTTATTTCGCGATTTCTGCGTATATTGCGTCGCAACGCGTGCTGGTGCCCGGTCCTATTCGGCCGGGCCTGTTTTTTGCGATTTCAGATTGCGATTGCCCGGCGCGTTTCAGACATAGGCTGGCTTCGGCGCGCCCTTCGGCGCATCCCGCGGTGTGCCTATGATCTCGCTGATCAGGCAACGCCCGCAGGACCGACAGAAGAGCCATGACCCTCCGTAACATCGCCATTATCGCCCACGTCGACCACGGCAAGACTACTCTTGTCGACAAACTGCTGCAGCAGTCCGGCACCTATCGCGACAACCAGCGCCAGGTCGAACGGGCGATGGACTCCAACGATCTCGAACGCGAGCGTGGCATCACCATTCTGGCGAAGTGTACTTCGGTGGTCTGGGGCGACACCCACATCAACATCGTCGACACGCCCGGCCACGCCGACTTCGGCGGCGAAGTCGAGCGTATCCTGTCGATGGTCGACGGCGTGATCGTGCTGGTCGACGCTGCCGAGGGCCCGATGCCGCAGACCAAGTTCGTGGTCGGCAAGGCGCTGAAGCTCGGCCTCAAGCCGATCGTCGCGATCAACAAGGTCGACCGCTCCGACGCCCGCGTCACCGAAGTGGTCAACGAGGTGTTCGACCTGTTCGCCGCGCTCGACGCCACCGACGAGCAGCTCGACTTCCCGATCCTGTACGGCTCCGGCAAGAACGGCTGGATGTCGGACAAGCCGGACGGCGATCCGAGCGAGGGCATGAAGCCGCTGTTCGAGCTGGTGCTCAAGCACGTTTATCCGCCGGTGGTGGAAGAAGGTCCGTTCCGCCTGCTCGGCACCATCCTCGAAGCCAATCCCTATCTCGGCCGCATCATCACCGGCCGCATCGCGTCGGGTACGGTGAAGCCGAACCAGGCCGTCAAGGTGCTGTCGCGCGACGGCAAGCTGGTCGAGCAGGGCCGCATCAGCAAGATCCTCGCCTTCCGCGGCCTCGAGCGCGTGCCGCTCGATATCGCCGAAGCCGGTGACATCGTGGCGATCGCCGGCCTGACCAAGGGTACCGTCGCCGACACCTTCTGCGATCCGGCCGTCGATACCCCGATCCAGGCGCAGGCGATCGATCCGCCGACCGTGTCGATGTCGTTCATCGTCAACAACTCGCCGCTCGCCGGCACCGAAGGCGACAAGGTCACCAGCCGCCTGATCCGCGACCGCCTGCTCCGCGAGGCCGAGGGCAACGTCGCGCTGCGCGTGGTCGAATCCGCCGACAAGGACGCGATGGAAGTGTCGGGTCGCGGCGAATTGCAGCTCGCGATCCTGATCGAGAACATGCGCCGTGAAGGTTTCGAACTCAGCGTGTCGCGTCCGCGCGTCGTGCTGACCCGCGACGAGAACGGCCAGCTGCTCGAGCCGGTCGAGGAAGTCGTGATCGACGTCGACGAGGAGTTCTCCGGCGTCGTCGTGCAGAAGATGAGCGAACGCAAGGCCGAGATGATCGAGATGCGGCCCTCGGGCGGCAATCGTCTGCGCCTGGTGTTCTACGCGCCGACGCGCGGCCTGATCGGCTACCAGGGCGAACTGATGACCGATACCAAGGGCACGGCCATCATGAACCGGCTGTTCCACAACTACCTGCCGTATCGCGGCGAGATCCAGGGCCGCCGCAACGGCGTGCTGATCTCCAACGATCAGGGCGAGGCTGTGGCTTATGCGATGTTCAAGCTGGAAGATCGCGGCCCGATGATGATCGAGCCGGGCTGGAAGGTCTACAAGGGCATGATCGTCGGCGAGCACACCCGTGACAACGACCTCGAGATCAACGTCCTCAAGGGCAAGCAGCTCACCAACATCCGCACCACCTCGAAGGACGAAGCGGTGCGCCTGACGCCGCCGATCCGGATGACGCTGGAAAAGGCGCTGGCCTATATCGAAGACGACGAGCTGGTCGAGATCACGCCGAAGTCGATCCGGCTGCGCAAGCGCCTGCTCGACCCCAACGAGCGCAAGCGCGCCGAGAAGAGCAAGCAGGCGGTCGCCTGATCGTCTGTCTGATACTCTGACTTTCCGATGCCCGGCCTTCGCGCCGGGCATCGTCGTTTCAAGGCCCCTGACATCGAACCGCCGTCAGCGCCGTGGTAGGATCGCCCATGCCGTCATCCAGCTTTCCGTCCTCGGTCGACATCGCGATCATCGGCGCCGGTGCGTCCGGCCTCGGTGCGGCGCGGACGATGGAGGGGACGGGTCTGTCGGTGATCGTGCTTGAAGCGCGGAATCGGATCGGCGGCCGGGCCTGGACCCGGATGGTGACGCCGGAGATCGCATTCGACGTCGGCTGCGGCTGGCTGCATTCGGCCGACGAGAACTCATTCGTCGGCATCGCCGAGCAGCTCGGCATCGGCATCGACAAGACGCACCCGCCGTGGGGCGAGGCGAGCTTCGGCGATGTGTTTCCCAAGCGCGACCGCGCCGCCTTCGGCAAGGCGCTCGACGCGTTCTACGAGCGGGTCTGGCGCGCGGCGAAACACAAAACCGATGTGGCTGCAGCGACCTTGCTCGAGCCGGGCAACCGCTGGAATCCGATGATCGATGCGGTGTCGACCTACGTCAACGGCGCCGAGCTTGATCGCATCTCGGTGCACGATCTCGAATCCTATCGCGACACCGGCATCAATTGGCGGGTTCGCGAAGGCTACGGCACGCTGATTGCGGCCTACGGTGCGCCATGTCCGGTTGCGCTGAACTGCGTGGTCGAGCTGATCGATCACTCCGAGCGGCAGATCAAAATCAAGACCTCGCTCGGCACGCTCAATGCCGGCCAGGTCATCATCACGGTGCCGACCAATCTGATCGCCGACGAGGCCATCAGGTTCTTGCCGGCGTTGCCCGGCAAGGTCGAGGCCGCGCGCTGTCTGCCGCTCGGCGTCGACGACAAGGTGATGCTGAAGCTGTCCGATCCGAACGGCTTTCCTGCCGACGGCAACTTACGCGCTGCCACGATGCGGAGCGCGATGGGGACGTATCACCTGCGCCCGTTCGGCCATGATTGTATCGAGGGCTTCTTCGGCGGCCGCTACGCGCGCGAGCTGGAAGACGCCGGCGAGGGGGCATTCGCCGCGCAGGCGATCGACGAGATCGCCGATCTGCTCGGCAACGACACTCGCCGCAAGCTGTCGCCGCTGGCGGAATCGCGCTGGGCTCATGATCCGTTCGCGCGCGGCGCCTATTCGCACGCGCTGCCCGGCCATGCCGGTGCCCGCGGCGTCTTGGCGGCGCCGGTCGATGGCCGGCTGTTCTTTGCCGGGGAGGCGACCTCGCCGGAGTTCTTCTCGACCGCCCACGGCGCGCGTGATTCGGGCGAGCGTGCAGCGCGACAAGCGATCGATTGTCGCAGCGGTGCAGGTTTCGCAGCGAACTAACTTCCACCAGACGTGTCGCGACTGCCGCAAATCGGCGCGGAAATACGCAAGTCGTCCGGTGAGTTGTCCGATTCCGGCACAGCGCGGGCGGCGTCTGGTGCAGAAAATCCACACGTTAACCGATAATTAACGTTGGAGCTTGAAGCCGGCCCCGCGACTTGCTTTGATCACCGTCATGAGCACGACCCTGATCGAGGTACGAGCGGCAAGGGCAGCGGATGCGTCCGCGGTCGCGGCCACCCATGACGAAGCCTGGCGTTCCGCGTATCAGGGCATCATCCCGGGTGCGGAGCTGGAAAAGCTGATCAACCGCCGCGGTCCGACCTGGTGGGACTCGGCGATCCGCAAGGGCAGCCGAATCAGCGTGCTGTGCTTCGGCGACAAGATTGCCGGCTACGCCAATTACGGTCGTAACCGCGCCCGCAGCCTGCAGTTCGAAGGCGAGATCTACGAGCTTTATCTGCGCCCCGAGTTCCAGGGGCTCGGCTTCGGCCGCCGCCTGTTTGCCGCCGCCCGGCGCGATCTGGTGCAGAGCGGCCTGAAGAGCATGGTGATCTGGGCGCTGTCGGATAACGAGCCGGCGACCGAATTCTATCGCGCCCTCGGCGGCCGGATGGTCGCCCGCTCGTCGGAGCGGTTCGGGCCGAAGTCGCTCGACAAGGTTGCGTTTGCCTGGAGCAACTAAGCTTTTTGCGCTGGCGAACGCCGCCAGCGCAGGCTATTCGGGTGGTTCCTGAAATCAAATCAGTCTGGAGCTCTTGATGCGCATCGACGCAATCCCCGTCGGCGTGAACCCTCCGTATGACGTCAACGTCATCATCGAGGTGCCGGTCGGCGGTGAGCCGATCAAGTATGAAATGGATAAGGCTGCCGGTACCCTGGTGGTCGATCGGTTCCTTTATACCTCGATGCACTATCCGGGGAATTACGGCTTCATCCCCCACACCCTGTCGGACGACGGCGATCCCTGCGACGTGCTGGTCGCCAACACCCGCGGCATCGTGCCGGGCGCGGTGATGAGCGTGCGGCCGGTCGGCGTGTTGTACATGAGCGACGAAGCGGGCCACGACGAGAAGATCATCGCGGTACCGTCGTCGAAGCTGACCCAGCGCTACGACCGCATCAAGACCTACTCGGACCTGCCGGAGATCACGCTGGCCCAGTTCCAGCACTTCTTCGAGCACTACAAGGACCTCGAGCCCGGCAAGTGGGTCAAGGTGGTGCGTTGGGGCGGTGCCGACGAGGCTCATAAGCTGATTCTCGAAGGGCTCGACCGGGCCAAGCAAGCCAAGAAGGGCTGAGCGGCCGGACGAAACGCCGGCGAACAGGAGTTCTGATGCGCCGGCTGCTTCGATGGATTCGGAACCTGGTCGCGATCGCCGTGCTGGCGGTCGCGGTCCTGGCCGGGGTGCTGGCCTACAACACCTTCCGGCACGGCTCGCGGCAGATCGATGTCGCCGCAGTGCCGCCGATCGCGATCGACGAGCAGGGCGCCGCGCAGCGGCTGTCGCAGTCGATCCGCTTCCAGACCATCTCCAATTTCCTCAATCCCGAGCAGGACGCCGAGGCGCTGCGCGGCTTGCGCGCGCACATCGAGGCCAGCTTCCCGGCGTTCCACGCGGCGGCCAAGCAGGAGGTCGTCGGCGGTCACAGCCTGCTCTACACCTGGGCAGGCAGCGACCCGCAGGCCAAGCCGATCGCGCTGCTCGCGCATCAGGACGTGGTGCCGATCGCGCCGAAGACCGAAGCAGACTGGCAGCAGCCGCCGTTCAGCGGCGCGATCGAAGGCGGCTTCGTCTGGGGCCGCGGCTCGTGGGACGACAAGGGCAACCTCTACGCGATGCTGGAGGCCGCCGAGCTGATGGCCAAGCAGGGCTTCCGGCCGAAGCGGACAATCTATTTCGCGTTCGGCCATGACGAGGAAGTCTCCGGCCTGCGTGGCGCCGCCAAGATCGCCGAGCTGCTGGCCTCGCGAAATGTCCGGCTCGATTTCGTGCTCGACGAAGGGCTCCTGATCACCGACGGGGTGATGAAGGGCCTCGACAAGCCCGCCGCGCTGATCGGCGTCTCCGAAAAGGGCTACGCCACGCTGGTGCTGACCGCCCGCGGCACCCCGGGCCACTCGTCGATGCCGCCGCGCGACACCGCGATCGGGATGCTGGCGGCGGCGCTGACCCATCTCGAAGACAACCGGCTGCCGATGCGGATCCGCGGCTCGGTGGCCGAGATGTTCGACACGCTGGCGCCGGAGATGAGCGGCTTCAGCCGGGTCGCGCTGTCGAATCTCTGGCTGTTCCGGCCGCTGTTGCTGCGCGAATTCGCCAAGAGCGGCACCACCGCGGCGATGGTGCAGACGACGACCGCGCTCACCGTGTTCAACGCCGGCGACAAGGACAACGTGCTGCCCGGCGTCGCCGAGGCCAGCGTCAATTTCCGCCTGCTGCCGGGCGACACCCAGACCAGCGTCACCGATCACGTCCGCAGCGTGGTCGCCAACGACAAGATCGCGGTGAGCGGCTTCGAAGGCAATTTCGATCCGCCGCCGGTGACCGGCACCAGCAGCCCGTCCTATCAGGCGCTGAACCGCACCATCCGCGAGGTGTTTCCCGACGTGATCGTGGCGCCGGGCCTGATGATCGCCGCAACCGACTCGCGGCACTATGCCCAGGTCGCCGACAACATCTTCCGGTTCTCGCCGGTCCGCGCCACGCCCGAAGACCTCAAGCGCTTCCACGGCACCAATGAGCGCATCAGCATCAAGAACTACGCGGACATGATCCGGTTCTACGTGCGGCTGATGCAGAGCACGGCCGGTTAGACGGAAGCCTTTCCACGTCATTGCGAGCGAAGCGAAGCAATCCAGGGGCCACGCTTGCGGCCCCTGGATTGCTTCGTCGCTCCGCTCCTCGCAATGACGGGGAGATGTCTTGCCGGACTACACCGCCGGCTTCGGCAGGCCGTGGATCGCGCAGGCGGCGCGGACGGTGTTGACCAGCAGGCACGCCACCGTCATCAGGCCGACGCCGCCCGGGACCGGCGTAATCGCGCCGGCGACTTCCTTGGCCTCATTGAACGCGACGTCGCCGAGCAGCTTGTCCTTGCCGCCGTCCTTGCCCGGCGTGCGGTTGATGCCGACGTCGATCACGGTGGCGCCCGGCTTGATCCAGTCGCCCTTCACCATCTCGGCCTTGCCGACCGCGGCGAACACCAGATCGGCCTGGCGGCACAGCGCCGGCAGATCGCGGGTGCGCGAATGCGCGATCGTCACCGTGGCGTTCTCGTTCAGCAGCAATTGCACCAGCGGCTTGCCGACCAGATTGGAGCGGCCGATCACCAGCGCGTTCATGCCTTCGAGCGAGGCGTGCACCGTCTTGGCCATGATGATGCTGCCGAGCGGCGTGCACGGCGTCAGCGCGAACAGACCTGAAGCGAGCCGGCCGGCATTGGTCGGGTTGAGGCCGTCGACGTCCTTGGCGGGATCGATCGCATCGATCACCGCGTTGCTGTCGAGCCCCTTGGGCAGCGGCAATTGCACCAGAATGCCGTGCACGGCCGGATCGGCATTGAGCTTTGCGATCAACGCCATCAGCTCGGCCTGCGGCACGTCGGCCGGCAGCCGGTGTTCGAACGAGGCCATGCCGGCCTCCTGAGTCTGCTTGTGCTTACTGCGGACATAGACCTCGGAGGCGGGGTCGTTGCCGACCAGCACCACCGCCAGGCCCGGCGTGATGCCGTGTTCGGTCTTCAGCCGCGCGACTTCGGCGGCGACGCGGGCGCGTAGCTCGGCCGAGATGATTTTTCCATCGATGATCCGGGCTGTCATGTCGTCCTCTTTGCCTGTCCCAGCCGATGCGTCCGCATCGAAATGACAACGCCTCCCCGGAGCGGAGAGGCGAACGGTGGATCGCCCTCGCGGGCCTCCCGGGAGATTATTCGGCGGGCTTGGCCGCCACCAGGCGGCGCAACGCCTCGCCGAGCTGTTTTGGATCGCCGTCGATCGCGATCTGTTTCTGCCGCGAGGTCGCGCCCGACAGCAGCCTTACATTGCGTTTCGGCACGCCGACCGCCTTGGCCAGCAGCTCCGTCACTGCCCGGTTGGCCTCGCCGCCATCGGCGATCGCCCGAACCCGCACTTTGACCACCGGCCGCCCGTCGGACAGCGTTTCCAGCCCATCGATGTCGTCCCGGCCGCCGCGCGGGGTCACCCGCACCGCTACCGCGACACCCTGAGCCGAATACCGCCAAGCTTCCGCCATGCCGGCCTCCGCCTGCCCGGCGCGGTTAGAACACTGCCGGGTAGATGTAATAGGTGATCACGCGCTGCAGGAACATGATCAGAAGGATCAGGATGATCGGCGAGATATCGAGGCCGCCGAGCGAGGGCAGCAGATTCCGAATCGGCGCCAGCAGCGGCTCGGTGATTCGGTACAGGAACTCGGACACCGCGCCGACGAACTGGTTGCGCGTGTTCACCACGTTGAAGGCGATCAGCCAGGACAGGATCGCGGAGGCGATCAGCAGCCAGATGTAGAGATCGAGGATGATGAGAACGATGTCGAGAATGGCGCGCATGGCGGGGGAAAACTCGCGGTTTCGGTCGCGGAAAGCTCGAGCCGTAGATATCGGTTCACCCCCGTCCAAACAAGGGAACTCGGCGGCAATAAAGCCGCGGCCGGCCGATTTCGATCCGTCCTGTCGTCCTTGACTTGGCCGCGACCTGCACTGTAAATGGCGGCGTTCGCTGGCCGGGACGACATGTCCTGACCGCGCAAGGGGCCATAGCTCAGCTGGGAGAGCGCATCGTTCGCAATGATGAGGTCGGCGGTTCGATCCCGCCTGGCTCCACCAACTTTCCGGGACCAAGACGGAAAGTTGGCGACCTTCGCGACACGATCCCAGCACGGTTTTTCTGAAAAATAGGACGAACCCTCGGTCTTCGACCGCTGATTTGTCGCGTCTGACCTTTGATAGCCCGACAGCCGGCTGACGGCCGCCGAGCGTCCCCATCGAGACGCCCGGCGATCGACTCTCGATCACACGCTGCTGAAGCGCGGCGGGCGCTTTTCGACGAAGCTGGCGACGCCTTCCTTGAAGTCGGCGCTGGCGAGCGAAATCGCCATCTCGCGATTGGCCTCGATGGTCGCTTCCGCCAGGGTCTGGAACGGCACGTCGTAGAGCTGGCGCTTGATCACCCGCATCGAGGCCGGCGCGACGTTATCGGCGAGGTCGCGGGCATAGGCGTAGGTCTGCTCCCGGAGCTGATCGGCCGGATACAGCCGGTTCACCAATCCCATCCGCAGCGCCTCGTCGGCCGACACACGGCGGGCCGATAGCAACAGATCGAGCGCGTTGGCGTGCCCGACGATCTGCGGCAGCATCCAGGAGATGCCATGCTCGGCAATCAGTCCGCGCCGCGCGAAGGCGGTGGTGAACACTGCAGAATCGGCGGCGAAGCGAACGTCGCAATACAGCGCGTGGACCATGCCGATCCCGGCCGTGGCGCCGTTGAGCATGCCGATTATCGGCTTGGGAATCGATGGATAGAACGCGTAGCGGGTCTGCCAGTCGGCCCTGCGATTCATGTCGAACGGCGGCAGATCGGCCGCGCGGCGCACGTCGGATGGATCGATGTTCTGCAGCACCTCCATGTCGGCCCCGGCGCAGAAGCCGCGGCCGGCGCCGGTCAGCACGATGACGCGCACGTCGCCATCCGAAGCCGCCTGCTGCATCGCAGCCCGCACCTCGCGCTCCATCACCGGCGTCCACGCATTCATGCGGTCCGGCCGGTTCAGCGTGATGGTCGCGATCCGATCCGCGACCTCATAGAGGATGTCCTGGTAGCTCAACGGCGTTTCTCCCTTTGTTGATTGTTGTTGGGCGCACGATCAGCATCGTGCGCGTCGTCGCCCGCCGCGGGCGATAGATTTCAGGCGCGGCGCGAGCCCTTGGGCCGGGCCAGATAGTCCTCAGTTTCGGGGCGCTGCTGCAGCCAGCCGCTCCATTTGCGGAAGACTTTGGCCATCCGCTCAGGCGCGACGCCGAGCTGCGCCATCGCCACGCCGCCATTGACCGATTCATGATACTCCGCGATCAGCGCGCCGCGCAGCACGAAGCGGCTCATGCCGTCGATCACCACGCGCTGGCCTGCAAAGTCGGGTACGGTCGAGGTGAAGCTCGACAGCGACCATGCGTAGCCGAGGTCGCCGTTGCAGACGGGGTCGAACATCTCCCAGCGATAATCGGCGGCGTCGCGATGAAACAGGTCCTGCATCATCGCGGCGATCTCGGCGCGTCCGGTGTGCGGGCCGTAGATGTAGTCGTGGTACGTCGCGTCTTCGGTGAAATGGTTGGCGAACTTTGCGCCGTCGCCGGATTCCGCCGCGCGAGTCAAACTCTCCAGCAGCCGCGCGAATTCCTCGCTCGTCATGCGCACTCCCTTGCTGCCCCGGTCATGGCCGCCGAAGCTTGGCAGAGAGCTTAGCAATCGCCGCGGCCGCGAGGGAAGCGGATTTGCAGCGGGGAGCCCGGCGCTATTCCGCAGCCTCACGCAGCGCCGTCACCGGTGCGCCGAGGGGCGCGCGCGACAGCCAATGGTCGAGGAAGTGTTCGAGCCAGATCCGCTCAGCGAGATCGTGCACGGCGCGTTCGGCAAAATGCTCGCGCCGCGGCCGCGCGCCGGGAAGCGACAGTCGTTCCTCTCCCTTGGTGGTCCAGCGATGCATCATCGCCCACGTCACGTCGGGATGGAATTGAAAGCCGAAGGCCGTATCGCTGCGGATCGCCTGCACCGGAAAGTCGCCGCCTTCCGCCAGCAGATCGGCACCGGCCGGCAGCTCGAAGCCTTCGACGTGCCAGTGGTACACCTGCCGGGGCCAGTGCGCGCACATCGCGCGGCCCGCGGCGGTGGGGCGGATGTCGTAGTAGCCGACTTCGGCACGGCCGTGAGGATGCGGTGCCACGCGGGCGCCGAGCTGCTTCGCCAGCATCTGCGCACCGAGGCAGATGCCGAGGAACGGCCGCCGTTCCTTCAGCGGCACAGCGATCCAATCGATCTCACGGCGGATGTAATCGTCCGGATCGTTGGCGCTCATCGGTCCGCCGAACATCACCGCGCCGGCGTGTTCGTCCAGCGACGGCGGAAGGGAATCGCCGAACCGCGGCCGGCGAATGTCCAGCGGATGGCCGAGCGCGCGCAGCGCATTGCCGACGCGGCCGGGCGTCGACGTCTCCTGGTGCAGAACGATCAGCACCGGTCTCGGATCATTGGTCTTTGCAGGCTGCAGCGCAGGCGAAGATGCCCGGCCGCAATCGGTCAGTCGAACAAGCATGGGAGGGTCAGTCCAGAACCGCGCCGAACAGAATTGCCGCACCGCCGATCAGGATGTCCGGCGGAAGATGACAAATTCTTAAAGCAAGGCTCGGGCCAGATCATGGCCCTGCGCAAATATCAGCGACGGCGCAACTGGAAGCCGCTGACCGCGGCGGCGATAAAGCCGCGCGGGAAGAAGCGCAGCAGGAACGGCACGATCTTCACGCCCAGACCCGGCAGCACGATCCGCTTGTTGTCCATCAGGCCCTGATAGGCCTGACGCGCGACCTCTGCGGGCGACACGTTGAGCACGGCGCTGTCGAAGCCCGGCTCGAAGCCGGCGCGGTCCTGGAACTCGGTCTGCACCGGGCCCGGACACAGCGCGGTCACGCGCACGCCTTTAGGACCGAGCTCCTGGTGCAGCGCTTCGCTGAACGACAGCACATAGGCTTTCGACGCGTAGTACACCGCCATGCCGGGGCCGGGCAGGAAGCCGGCGATCGACGCGACATTGAGGATGCCGCCGCGCAGGCGGGCGATGCTGTCGGCAAACCGCAGCGTCAGATCGGTCAGCGCCCTGATGTTGAGGTCGATGATACCAAGCTGGCTTTCGCGATCGAGCTCGACCGCGCGGCCAAACAGACCGTAGCCCGCATTGTTGATGAGGTACTCGACCTCGACGCCTGCCGCGTTCAGAGCCGAGATGATCTGTTCGGCAGCGCCCGGCTGGCCGAGATCGCACGCGATCACGATCGGCTCCGGTCCGCCCTTGGCGCGAATGTCCGCCGCAAGGGATTCGAGGCGGTCGCCACGCCGCGCCACCAGTGCCACGCGATGAGCATTGTCTGCAAAAATTCGCGCCAGTTCGACACCGATCCCGGCCGATGCGCCTGTAATCAACGTCACTCGTTCAGTCACGACAGGAAACTCATGTTTCAAATGGGCCGAACGGCCTCCAGGGAACAGCTATGGCCTTATGCGGGAAGCAAGCAGCGTGCAAGGGCCGATGCGGCTTGCAGGGCCGAAACGCACGCTGATGCTGCGAGGCGTGGCGGGACAAATACGGGTTCCCGTTACCCGAGGTTTCGCCGGATTTCTGGTTAGTTCGCGGGATCGACCTCAGGCATACTCCCCATCGTACCGCCCTGGGCTGCGGCGCTGGGCGCGACCGGAGCCTCGGCAGCTACCTTCTGGCGCAGGGTGACGCGGTCGCGGGTCGAGACCGCCAACAGGTCGGCTGCGCGCCACACCACGTTCTCTTCGAATTCGGTGACGGTGCCGTCGGCGTAAACCAGCTCCCACATCATTTCGACGATCCGCAGCCGGCCTTGCTCATTGACCGAACGCATGATCACGCTGGTGAAATGGTAAAGGTCGACGGCTTCGCCCTCGATCAGCGTCGCCGAGGCAATCAGCCGGGACGCAGTCGCGGCGTCGAGACCGAAGCGCTGTTCGAGCAAAGCGTGCAGCTTTTGCTTTTCGACCTCAGACGGGTCGCCATCGATCGAAATCACATGAATCAGCAGCGCCGTCGCGGCGAGGCGATAGCCGCCCTCGTCGAGCGTCAGCTCATCCGGGGCGCTCGGGGCGACGACGTCGGTGATGAATTGGCGCAGTTTGTCCAGCATCGTCTCTCGTCTTTCGATGGGGGCGACGGCTCGTCGCTCTATGGCGTGGAAAGGGAACGCCCGCAATCCTGCCCCGGTTCCGGGGAGTTCCATGACGGTTTGGCAATGCGAACGGGCTTCGTTGGTGCCGCAAGGCTCACCGGGCGGTGAGCCGGAACCGCGGCGACCGATCAGGCTGGGTGGTGACGACCCCAATCGGGACCACCGGCTCGGAATCGATCAGCTCGATCCGGAAGTTGCCGACCACCTTGGCCAGCGCCAGCGTGGCTTCGACCAGGGCGAAATGCGCCCCGATACAAACCCGCGGGCCGACGCCGAACGGCAGATAGGCGAACCTGTCGGGCGGCGGTGCGCCCGGCAGAAAGCGCTCGGGCACGAAGGCGTTCGGATCGCTCCAGAGCTTCTCGTGTCGGTGCAGCAGCCACGGCGCGATCAACATCACATCGTGCCGACGAACCGCAAAGCCCGCGACCTGGTCGGGGCCTGCGGCTTCCCGCACGATCAGGAATGCGGGCGGATACAGCCGCAGCGTCTCGTCGAGCACCGCTCGGGTGAACGGCAGCCGATCGATCTCGGTGCCACCGAGACCGACCCGGCGAACTTCACTGGCCAACCGCTCCTGAGCGTCGGGATCGAGCGCCAACAGGTACAGCGCCCAGAACAGCGCGGTGGCGGTGGTCTCGTGCCCGGCCAGGATCATGGTGGCGACCTGATCGCCGAGCTGAGCGTCTGAGAACGCTTCGCCGGTTTCCGGGTCGCGCGCCGCCAGCATCAGTTCGAACAGGTCGCGCGGCGGCGCGCCTTCCGCCTTGCCGGCTGCACGTCGCGCGGCAATCAGTTCGCCGATGAAGCGCGTCCAACGCCGGCGAAACAGCGCGCGCGAAACATCCTGCGGCGTCGGCCAGCCGAGCGGCAGCAACAGATCGAGAAACCGCGGGCTCGCCAGCCGGGTGCCGTAGTCGATCACGAAGCTGCGTAGCGTCTGACCGTGCGTTCCCATCTCGAACGAGAACATTGTCCGCCCGGCGATCTCCAGCGCCAAATGTTGCATGGTTTCGCGCAAATCCACGGCCGCGCCGGTCTTGCGACGCAACGCCTCGACCACCTCGTCGGTGGCCGAGGCCATATGCGGCAGCAATGTTGCGACGGCACGCGGGGTGAAGGCCGGCGCCAGCGTCCGGCGCTGATGCTTCCAGGCGCGGCCTTCGGCCAGCAGCAGGCCCTCGCCGAGCATCGGCCGCAGCACGCGGATTCCGGTCGCCGTGCGGTGATAGTTGTCGACATTGTCGACCAGCACGTGGCGGATCGCGTCCGGCGTGTTGAGGATGTAGCTGGAGTGGGCGAAGAACCGGCCCCTGACGACATCGTCCTGGTAGGCGCGGTCGCCCCAGCTCGCGATCGCGTTGTTGCGGATCGCGGCGAGCCGGCCGAGCGCCGAGAGATTCTCCGGCGCGCGCGGCGGCGTCGGCGGGATCAGCGGCGCACGGGATGCCGGGCGGTCGTCGATTGCGGCGATGCTCACCTCGAACCCACTCCCTCGTCGTTGTCCAACGAAGGTAGTGTGGGAAACAGGCAGGGAGAAGGCGTCGGCGGAACCCGCAAGCGAGGCGTTCGGCCGCAGCCGTGGCGGCCCAAACTAGGCTCAGAGCATGCCGGGCAGGACGCGATCCGGCGGCTTGTGATTATCCAGGAAGGTGCGGATGTTGATGATCACCTTCTCGCCCATCTCGACGCGGCCCTCGATGGTGGCCGAGCCCATGTGCGGCAGCAGCACGACCTTGCCGTGCTTGGCGAGACGCACCAGCTTCGGATTGACCGCCGGCTCGTGCTCGTAAACGTCGAGGCCGGCGCCGGCGATATCGCCGGCTTCGATCAGCTTGGTCAGGGTCTCTTCGTCGATCACCTCGCCGCGGGCGGTGTTGACGATGAAGGCGTCCTTGCGGATCAGCTTCAGCCGCCGCGCCGACAGCAGATGGAACGTCGCCGGGGTGTGCGGACAGTTCACCGAAATGATGTCCATCCGCGCCAGCATCTGGTCGAGCGAATCCCAGTAGGTCGCGCCGAGCTCGTCGGCGATCCGCGGGGCGACCGGTTTGCGGTTGTGATAGTGGATCTGCAGCCCGAACGCGCGGGCGCGGCGCGCCACCGCCTGGCCGATCCGGCCCATGCCGATGATGCCGAGCCGCTTGCCGCCGAGCCGGCGGCCGAGCATCCAGGTCGGCGACCAGCCGGGCCATTCGCCGCCGTCGGTCAGGAGCGCGGCTCCTTCGATCATCCGGCGCGGCACCGCCAGGATGAGCGCCATGGTCATGTCGGCGGTGTCTTCGGTCAGAACTTTGGGGGTGTTGGTGACGGTGATGCCGCGCGCATGCGCTGCGGCCACGTCGAGATTGTCGATGCCGTTGCCGAAATGCGCGATCAGCCGCAGCTTGCAGTCGGGCTGGTTGACCATCGCGGCGGTGATCTCGTCGGTCACCGTTGGTACCAGGACGTCGGCGGTGCGGGCGGCTTCGGCGAGTTGCTCGGCGGTCATCGGGACATCGTCGAGATTCAGCCGGGCGTCGAACAGCTCACGCATCCGGGTTTCGATCGAGTCCGGAAGCTTGCGGGTGACGACGACCAGAGGCTTTTTCTTAACCGACATTCCAACGCTCTCTGACGAGCTTAACGAGATCGTTTAGTCCCCGTTAACTCAGCTGTTCGACACTCCCGCAGCAGCGTGACCACAGGGGCCGGTCCCGACCATAAGGTCCCTTCCGTTCCTTGGGTTACCGGATGCCTTCCGGCCTTCTCTAGCAGAAGACCGCGCCAAGACAAGGACCCCTGGGTTTCGCCGGAGACGGCCGCGCCGCAAATCCTGCGACGAAGAGGCGTGTCGATGTCGATGAAATACCTGATGGCGGTAACGGCGTTCGCAGGTGCGATGATTTGCGCTGCGACCTTCGCGCACGCCGGCAAGGAGTCACCGTTGTCGGCGAGCGGATTGCCGGTGCCGCGATACGTCAGTCTTAAGTCTGATCACGTCAATGTCCGGGTCGGACCGACCAAGGACAACGACGTCGCCTGGGTTTACACCCGCGCGGGCCTGCCGGTCGAAGTCACCGCCGAGTTCGAGAACTGGCGGCGGGTCCGGGATTCCGAGGGCGCCGAGGGTTGGGTGTACCACTCGCTGCTGTCCGGCCGCCGCACCGCGGTCGTCACCATGAAGGACAAGGACGGCTTGGCGCCGCTGTATGAGAGCGCCAGCTCCGGCAGCGCCGTGGTGGCCCGGCTGCAGGCCGGCGTGGTGGCGCAGGTCAAGCGCTGCGACATGAAATGGTGCCGGATTGTCGGCAGTGGCTTCGACGGCTGGATCGAGAAGCTGCAGCTCTGGGGCGTTTACGCCGACGAGCAGGTCAACTGATCGCGCCGTAGCCGATCCCTGACGGTCGCGGCGAGAGCGCGTAAAAAAGCCCGAGGGCATGCTGCACTCGGGCCAGAATCATTACCAAGAATAACTCGAGAGACGGCGTTCAGCCCTTCTTTCGCAGCCGCACAACGACGTCGACCCGGGCGATCTCGTAGCCATCGGGAACATCCGGCGTCGCCTTGAGCTCGAGCTCGGCATGGGGAATGTCGATCAGCTCGTGGTTGTTCTCAAGGTAGAAGTGCTGGTGCGCCGACACGTTGGTGTCGAAATAGGTCTTGGTGCCGTCGACGCTGACCTGCCGCAGCAGACCGACTTCGGTGAGCTGGTTCAAGGTGTTGTAGACCGTCGCCAGCGACACCGGCACCTTGGCCTGGCTGGCCTCTTCGTACAGCATTTCCGCCGTCAGATGGCGGTCGCCCTTGCCGAACAGCAGCCAGCCCAGCGCCATGCGCTGACGGGTCGGACGCAGGCCGACCGACTGCAGCATCTCGTTGACATCATGCCACGGGCAGCCGTTCAGCCGAGGTTCTGCGTGCGAGTGCGCCTCGTGCGCCGGTTCCTCTTGCAAAAATGCCACTCGTTCACCGATGTCCACTTCCGCAACCCCTAATGCGCGCCTGTTGGAAACTCGACCGTCTGATTATAGGAAGCATTCCTTGTTGGTGCAAGCGCTTCGCAACTAGCGAAGCTCGGTCGATTTGCTTAAGTAAGATCACGGAGGTGCCGCTAGGCGGGGCAATATGCCTATGTTACAGACCCGCGCATTCACCGGACGCGCTTCGCGCACGCACCGAATCGGCCGCGTGGGCAGCCAAAAACCTCACGATCGAATCAAGAAGAAGGCATCGTCGCATGCGGGACCGTCGCTCCAGCTACGAATATGAAGATCTGCTGGCCTGCGGCCGGGGCGAACTGTTTGGCGCGGGCAACGCCCAGCTGCCGCTGCCGCCCATGCTGATGTTCGACCGCATCACCATCATCACCGAGGACGGCGGCGAGTTCGGCAAGGGCCAGGTTCGTGCCGAGCTCGACGTCAAGCCGGACCTCTGGTTCTTCGCCTGCCACTTCAAGAACGATCCGGTGATGCCGGGCTGCCTCGGCCTCGACGCGATGTGGCAGATGGTCGGCTTCTTTCTCGGCTGGGTCGGCGGCGAAGGCCCCGGCCGCGCGCTCGGCCTCGGGGAACTAAAGTTCACCGGCCAAGTGCTGCCGCACATCAGCAAGATCGTTTACAATGTCGACATCAAGCGGGTGATGCGCTCGAAGCTTTGGCTCGGCATTGCCGATGGCTGGCTTTCGGCCGACGACGAGATCATCTACCGCGCAAAGGATCTTAAAGTCGGTCTGTTCAAGCAGACGGCGCAGCCGGTCGGCGGCTAGCGAGTGCTAGCCGAGCCGTGTCTTCAGCCGCGAACGACCCTGGAGTGAACGAGGCGATCACATGAGACGAGTTGTTGTGACGGGGATGGGGATCGTCTCGTCGATTGGTAACAACACCCAAGAAGTTCTGGCGAGCCTGTACGACGCCAAGTCGGGTATTTCGCGTGCCGAAAAGCATGCCGAGCTCGGCTTCCGCTCGCAGGTCCAGGGCGCACCGACGCTGAATCCGGCCGATGTGGTCGATCGTCGCGCGATGCGGTTTCTCGGTGAAGGCGCGGCGTGGAACCACGTCGCGATGGAGCAGGCGCTCGCCGATTCCGGGCTGGAAGAGTCCGATATCTCCAACGAGCGCACCGGCATCGTGATGGGCTCCGGCGGCCCGTCGGCCCGCACCATCGTCGAAGCCGCCGACATCACCCGCACCAAGGGCCCGAAGCGCGTCGGCCCGTTCGCGGTGCCGAAGGCGATGAGCTCGACGGCGTCGGCGACGCTGGCGACCTGGTTCAAGATCAAGGGCGTCAACTACTCGATCTCGTCGGCCTGCGCGACCTCCAACCACTGCATCGGCAACGCTTACGAGCTGATCCAGTGGGGCAAGCAGGACGTCATGTTCGCCGGCGGCTGCGAGGAACTCGACTGGTCGCTGTCGGTGCTGTTCGACGCGATGGGCGCGATGTCGTCGAAGTACAACGACACCCCGGCCACCGCCTCGCGTCCCTATGACGTGTCGCGCGACGGCTTCGTGATCGCCGACGGCGCCGGCGTCTTGGTGCTGGAAGAGCTCGAACACGCCAAGGCGCGCGGCGCCAAGATCTACGGCGAAATCATCGGCTATGGCGCGACCAGCGACGGCTACGACATGGTGGCGCCGTCGGGCGAAGGCGCCGAGCGCTGCATGAAGATGGCGCTGGCAACCACCGGCGGCATCAAGATCGACTACATCAATCCGCACGCGACCTCGACGCCGGCCGGCGACCCGCCGGAAATTGGCGCGATCCGCAACGTGTTCGGCAACGAGGACAAGTGCCCGCCGATCTCGGCCACCAAGGCGCTGACCGGCCACTCGCTCGGCGCCACCGGTGTGCAGGAGGCGATCTACTCGCTGCTGATGATGCAGAACGGCTTCATCTGCGAGAGCGCCCACATCACCGAACTCGATCCGGCCTTCGCCGACATGCCGATCGTGCGCAAGCGCGTCGACAACGCCAAGCTCGGCGCCGTGCTGTCGAACTCGTTCGGCTTCGGCGGCACCAACGCCACGCTGGTGTTCAAGCGGCTGGAGGCGTGATCGCCGGTGCCCGGCGTGCCGATGCCGGACAATCGAAGTGTTAGGATGATCGTCATGGCCGGGCTTGTCCCGGCCATCCACGTTTTTGAAGCACGGTTAAGCCGCGGGTCGTGGATGCCCGGGACGGACCGGGGCATGACGCAGAGGGAAACAACGACATGCAACAACTGATGCAGGGTAAGCGCGGGCTGATCATGGGCGTCGCCAACGACCATTCGATCGCTTGGGGCATGGCGAAGACGCTGCACGCCCACGGCGCCGAACTCGCCTTCACCTATCAGGGCGAAGCGCTGGCCCGGCGGGTCAAGCCGCTGGCGCAGTCGCTGAATTCCGATCTGGTGCTGCCCTGCGACGTCGAAGACGTCGCCAGCGTCGATGCGGTGTTCGATACGCTGAAGGACAAGTGGGGCAAGCTCGACTTCGTCATTCACGCGATCGGCTTCTCCGACAAGAACGAGCTGCGCGGTCAGTACATCGACACCAGCCGCGCGAACTTCTCGCGCACCATGGTGATCTCCTGCTTCTCCTTCACCGAGGTCGCCAAGCGGGCCGCCGCGCTGATGCCGGATGGCGGCGCGATGATTACGCTGACTTTCGGCGCCTCCGAGCGCGCGATGCCGAACTACAACGTGATGGGTCTTGCCAAGGCGGCGCTGGAAGCCAGCGTGCGCTATCTCGCCTGCGACCTCGGCCCGAAGGGCATCCGCGTCAATGCGGTCTCGGCCGGTCCGGTACGGACGCTGGCCGGCGCGGGCATTGGTGATTCCCGCGCGATGTTCGGATTCATGGAAAAACACTCGCCGCTCGGCCGCGGCGTGACGCTGGAGGAACTCGGCGGCTCGGCGCTGTATCTCTTGTCGGACCTCTCCGGCGGCGTCACCGGCGAAACCCACTACGTCGATTCCGGCTACAACATTGTGCTGATGCCGAAGCCGGACGCACTGAAGGCGGACGCCGACAAGGCGTAGCGGATAAGCCGGGCTCTCGCCCGTCGTCTCCTATCAGTCGGCAGTCTGGGCGAGGGGCGCTTTGCGTCTAGTCCAGCTGGCGCGATGAGTTGCGGCGAACGCTGCTGCCGTGCCCGCGTCGCCCTCACCCCACCCCTCTCCCGCAAGCGGGAGAGGGAGCGCGCCGTGCCGGTGGGACGCATCGAACTCAACGTTATCATCAATAATCAGATGAGCTAACGAATCCACGCGAGGCCTCTCCCCAACCGCAGCGGGACTCCCTCTCCCGCTTGCGGGAGAGGGGTGGGGTGAGGGCGACGCGCGTCGCAGCATCGGTCATCCTGGCGAAAGCGGGGATGCAGCCGGCAGGCGACCCGCTTACTTCTTCCGCTTGATCGAATTCAGCGCGCCGGACGAGCGGACTTCGGGATTGGGGGCGCCGTCTGCCTTCGACCACTCGACGACCTGCTCGACGCCGCCGACGTCCAGACGCGACGGGCCGGACAGCACCAGCGTGATCTTGTTATTGGCGCCGGTGGCTTTCAGCTTGCCCGGCTCGTCGCCGGCTTCCAGCGTCGTCGTCACGGTGTTCTTCGCCACGCTGACCACGACGTCTTTGGCGCGGCCGCCGTTGACGATATTGTCCGAGCCCGACACCGACAGCGTCTGCCCCTGCTCGAAACTGACCTTGTGCTTGCTGCCATGCACCGTGATGGTGCGGCATTGGCCGGTCAGAGCGATCTCGTTCTCCGCGCCGTACACGCCGACATTCTTGCCCTGACAGTCGATGTCGCGGCTGATTCCGATGCCTTGAATCGTCAGCTCATCGTCATCGGCATGAGCGAGGCCGACAACGGCCAGCATCGCAGCGGTGATCACAGGCAGGCGAAGCAGCATCAAGACTTCCTTGCGTTGTTGAAGGAACGCAAAGGAAAGCAAACCGATCAAGTATCGTCAACGCACGCCAGAAAAATGGAACCGGAGCGGCGACGCGCGGACATTTCGCGAGATGGCAAACTGATCGAGGTTCGAGTCCATCAAGCGTTGCTATCAGGCCCGCTTGCGGAAACGCAAAAGGGCGACCCGAAGGCCGCCCTTTCGTCTTCATCAACTAATCGTCGCCAGCGATCAGGCCGCGGCCTTCTGCCCGACGATATCGAACCGGTCGGCGTTCATCACCTTGGCCCAGGCCGCGGCGAAGTCCTTCACGAACTTCTCCTGGGCATCCGAGCTCGCATACACTTCGGCAAAGGCGCGGAGCTGGGAGTGAGAGCCGAAGATCAGATCGACGCGCGTGCCGGTCCAACGCAGCTCGTTGGTCTTGCGGTCGCGGCCTTCGTAGATCTCGACCTCGCCGTTCGCCTTGGTCCACTTGGTGCCCATGTCGAGCAGGTTGACGAAGAAGTCGTTGGTCAGCTTCTCGGGCCGCTCGGTGAGCACGCCGTGGGTGGCGTGTTCGTAGTTGGCTCCGAGCACACGCAGGCCGCCGACCAGCACCGTCAGTTCAGGGCCGGTGAGCCTGAGGAGCTGAGCCTTGTCGACCAGCGCCTCCTCCGGGTGCATGAACTGATGCCGCTTGGTGTTGATGTAGTTGCGGAAGCCATCGGCCCGCGGCTCCAGCACCTTGAACGACTCGACGTCGGTCTGCTCGGCCGACGCGTCCATCCGGCCAGGGGTGAACGGCACCTTGACAGTGGTGCCGGCATCCTTGGCGGCCTTCTCGATCGCAGCGACGCCGCCGAGCACGATCAGGTCGGCGAGCGAGACCTTCTTGCCGCCCTTCTGCGCGCCGTTGAACTCGCCCTGGATCGCTTCGAGCTTGCTCAGCACCTGCGCCAGCTCGGCCGGGTGGTTGACCTCCCAGTCCTTCTGCGGTGCCAGGCGGATGCGCGCACCATTGGCGCCGCCGCGCTTGTCCGAGCCGCGGAAGGTCGAGGCCGACGCCCAGGCGGTGGAGACCAGCTGCGACACCGACAGGCCGGAGCCGAGGATCTTTGCCTTCAGCGCTTCGATGTCGGCATCGCTGACCAGCTCGTGGTCGACCGCCGGGATCGGATCCTGCCAGATCAGCTCTTCCTTCGGCACTTCGGGGCCGAGGTAGCGCACGCGCGGTCCCATGTCGCGATGCGTCAGCTTGAACCAGGCGCGGGCGAACGCGTCCGCGAACTGATCGGGATTCTCCATGAAGCGGCGCGAGATCTTCTCGTAGATCGGATCGAAGCGCAGCGACAGGTCGGTGGTGAGCATCTTCGGCACGTGCTTCTTCTCCGGATCGAACGGATCCGGAATGGTCGCGCCCGCGCCCTTGGCACGCCACTGCTTGGCGCCGGCCGGGCTCTGCTCCAGCTCCCACTCGTAGCCGAACAGATTCCAGAAGAAGTTGTTGCTCCACTTGGTCGGGGTGGTGGTCCAGATCACTTCCGGGCCGCCCGTGATGGTGTCGGCGCCGAAGCCGGTGCCGAACTTGCTGGTCCAGCCGAGACCCTGCTCTTCGAGCAGCCCGCCTTCCGGAGCCGGCCCGATCAGCGACGGATCGCCGGCGCCGTGGGTTTTGCCGAAGGTGTGGCCGCCGGCGATCAGCGCGACGGTCTCTTCGTCGTTCATCGCCATGCGATAGAACGTCTCACGGATATCCTTGGCGGCAGCGACCGGGTCGGGGTTGCCGTTCGGGCCTTCCGGGTTCACGTAGATCAGGCCCATCTGCACGGCGCCCAGCGGCTCGGAGAGCTGGCGCTCGCCGGAATAGCGCTCGTCGCCCAGCCAAGTGCCTTCCGGGCCCCAATACAGCTCTTCCGGCTCCCAGACGTCGGCGCGGCCGCCGGCAAAGCCGAAGGTCTTGAAGCCCATCGATTCCAGCGCGACGTTGCCGGTGAGGACCATCAGATCGGCCCACGAGATCTTGCGGCCGTACTTCTGCTTGATCGGCCACAGCAGCCGGCGGGCCTTGTCGAGGTTGGCGTTGTCCGGCCACGAGTTCAGCGGCGCGAAGCGCTGCTGGCCGGCGCCAGCGCCGCCACGGCCATCGGTGATGCGATAGGTGCCCGCCGAGTGCCAGGCCATGCGGATGAACAGGCCGCCGTAGTGACCGAAGTCGGCCGGCCACCATTCCTGCGAATCCGTCATCAGCGCGTGAAGGTCCTTCTTCACCGCCTCCAGATCGAGCTTCTTGAATTCTTCGGCGTAGTCGAACGCCTCGCCCATCGGGTCGGACTTTTTCGAGTTGTTGTGCAGCACCGAAATGTCGAGCTGATCCGGCCACCAATCACGGTTGCGGTGGCCGTGGCTGCCGCCTGAGAACGGGCACTTGCCTGCGCCCTTGTCATCCGTCTTTGCATCCATGGTGTCTCTCCGATCTCGCGTTGCAGTGTTTTCCCGGCGCAATGTGCTGGCGTCTTTGGAAAGTTTCATGACGCCGGCCAGGGCCGGGATCGAATTGAACGCCGCGAGCGTGGGGGATCGCCCGCGGCGTTGCTTCCTGGAGTGAAGGGTGTTGTGTTGGCCGTTCACCCCCCGGAAGTTGTGTTCCAGGTCCGGCATGCAGACCTTGGATCAGTTCTATCATCAGGTCCAGTCGAATTGATTTTGCTCCGCGATCAGATAAACTGATCGCATGATCTCCTTGAGGCAGCTTCGCTATCTGTCGGCCTTGGCCCGGCACGGCCATTTCGGCCGTGCCGCCGATGCCTGTTCGGTGACCCAGCCGGCATTGTCGATGCAGATCGCCGAGCTGGAGCGCACGCTCGGGGTGAAGGTGGTCGAACGCCGGCCAGGCGAAGTGTTTCTCACCGACATCGGCCGCGAGATCGCCCGGCGTGCCGAAGAGGTGCTGGCTGCGACCCGCGATCTGGTGGACTTCGCCCGCCACCGGGCCAAGCCGCTCACCGGCCGGCTCAGCCTCGGGGTGATTCCCTCGTTGGCGCCGTATCTGCTGCCGAAGGTGCTGCCGCTGCTGCAACAGCGTTTCCCCGAGTTGCGGCTGGAGCTGCGGGAAAGCCAGACCCGCCCGCTGGTGGCCGACGTGGTGAGCGGCGTGCTCGATGCCGCGCTGCTGGCGCTGCCTGCCGGGCATTCCGATCTCGACGCGATTCCGCTGTTCGACGACCCGTTCCTGCTCGCCGTGCCGGCCGAGGATCCGCGCTCGGAACAGACGCCGATCGGGGTCGAGGAGATCGACCAGTCGCGGCTGATCCTGCTGGAGGACGGTCACTGCCTGCGCGACCAAGCACTGGCGTTTTGCGCCACTGCGCGCAATCGCGGCATTCAGATAGGTAGTGCCGGCACCGCCAGTTTCGGTGCGTCCAGCCTGACGACGGTGATTCAGATGGTCGCGGGCGGCTACGGCATCACGCTGATCCCGCAGATCGCCGCCGAGGTGGAGCGCCGTGATTCGCGGGTGAAGTTTCTGCGGCTGCGCCGGCCGCAGCCGGGCCGCAGCGTCGGCCTCGTCTTCCGCAAGACCTCGCCGCGCCGCGCCGACTTCGAGGCCTTCGGCGAGGTGGTGAAGCAGGGCATCATCGGCGACGTGCGGCGAGAGACCGCCGTCGCCTGAGACGGGCCGGTTCAGCCGGCCGCGATCGCGGCGGCTTCGGCGGCGGCGCGCTGCATGCTCGACGACATCTCGCTGGTCACCGTGCTCTGCTCCTCGACCGCCGCAGCCGTCGAGCTGACGTATTCGCTGACGTTCTGGATCGCCGTCTTGATCTTGCCGAGCGCGCCGACGACATCGCCGGAAATGCTGGTGAGATTGCCGATCTCGGCACCGATCTTGTCGGTCGCCTGCTTGGCCTGATTGGCGAGGTTCTTCACCTCCGCCGCCACCACGGCGAAGCCTCGGCCTGCTTCGCCGGCGCGCGCCGATTCGATCGTTGCATTGAGGGCCAGCAGGTTGATCTGCCCGGTGATGTGATTGATCAGTTCGACGATGCCGCTCATCGCCTGAGCCGCATCGTTCAGCTGGTTGGCCTGCGAGTCGGCGGCATCGACTTCGCCGACCGCGTTCATCGCCGTCTGCCGCGACTTGGTCATTGCTTCGGAAATCTCGCGCACCGAGGCGTTGAGTTCTTCCGCCCCGGCCGCAACCGACTCCATCATGGCGCGGACGCGTTCATTGCCCATCCGGGTCAGCACCTGCCGCGTCGTGTCGGTGGCGTACTTCACCACCTTGAACGGACGTCCATTGAGATCGAGGATCGGGTTGTACGACGCCTGGATCCAGACTTCCCTGCCACCCTTGCCGATCCGCTTATATTCCCCGGCTTGGTAATCGCCCCGTCCGAGCGCTGCCCAAAATGCCCGATAGGCCGCGGTCTCACGCTCGGCGGGATCGACGAACATGCTGTGGTGGCGGCCCTTGATCTCGCCCAGCGAGTAGCCGAGCGCGTGCAGGAAGTTGTCGTTGGCGTCCAGCACCGTGCCGTCGATGCCGAACTCGATCACCGCCTGCGACTTGCGGATCGCCTCGATCTGGCCGGAGAAGTCGGCGTTCTTCAGCTTCTGCGCCGTGACGTCGGTTGCGTATTTCACCACCTTGAACGGCTTGCCGCGCGCATCGAGGATCGGGTTGTAGGACGCCAGGATCCAGACCTCTTTGCCGCCCTTGCCGATCCGCTTGAACTCGCCAGGGAAGTATTCGCCGCGGTTGAGCCGTGACCAGAATTCACGGTAGTCGCTGCCGTCGCGCACCGATGGCTCGACGAACATGCTGTGATGCTTGCCCTTGATCTCGCCCAATGAGTACCCCATCGCGGCGAGAAAGTTATCGTTGGCTGTGAGGACGGTGCCGTCCATCGCAAACTCGATCACCGCCTGGGCGCGACCGATCGCCGCGAGCTTGCCGGCGTCTTCCAGCGAGTGGGTCTTCGCGGCGGTGATGTCGGCTGCAAACTTCACCACGCCGGTCGGCTTGCCGCTCTTGTCGAGGATGGGATTGTAGGACGCCTGAATCCAGACCTCACGCCCGCCCTTGCCGATGCGATGGAATTCGCCGGACTGATACTGACCGGCGCGCAGCGCGGTCCAGAATTCGCGATAGGCCGGGCTGTCGTGCTCGCTCGGATCGACAAACATGCTGTGATGCTTGCCTTTGATCTCGGGCAGCGAGTAGCCGAGCGCGGCCAGGAAATTATCGTTGGCATCAATGACGTTGCCGTCGAGATTGAACTCGATCACCGCCTGGGAGCGATTGAGCGCCGCGAGCATTGCTGCCGCGTGGTCATGACCGGCCGAGCGGGTGAAGGAGAACATTCCAGACCTTTCTCTGATACGGCCTCGCACGATGGCGCGACCACGAGGCAGAAGCTGGTCGCCATTTTGGTGAAGACGTCGTTAAGGTTGGCCTAGCCCCAGGGAAGCAGGCTGCACTCAATTACCGAATTTATTGCAACCCAGGATTCGTACGGAGAACTAACAACACGCGCACTGGTAGCGACCGACATCCGCTGCCCTACGGAAGATGCGGCCAAACAAAAAGGGCGGCCCGGTGAGGCCGCCCTTGCTGGTGATTACTTGCTGCGACGGAGCGTCGCGCCGATGAGCTTACTCGCCGGCAGCCTGCGCGGGGGCTTCGCCTTCGGCCTTGGCTTCCGCCTTCTGCTTGGCTTCGAGGTCTTCGCCGGTGGTCTGATCGACCACCTTCATCGACAGCCGGGTCTTGCCGCGGTCGTCGAAGCCGAGCAGCTTGACCTTGACCTTGTCGCCTTCCTTGACGACGTCGGAGGTCTTCTGCACGCGGCCGGCGGCGAGCTGGCTGATGTGTACCAGACCGTCCTTGGCGCCGAAGAAGTTCACGAAGGCACCGAACTCCATTACCTTGACGACGGTGCCTTCGTAGATCTCGCCGACTTCCGGATCGGAAGCGATCGACTTGATCCACTTGATCGCGGCCTTGATCGACTCGCCGTCGGATGAGGCCACCTTCACGGTGCCGTCGTCTTCGATGTTGACCTTGGCGCCGGTCTTTTCGACGATCTCGCGGATCACCTTGCCGCCGGTGCCGATCACTTCGCGGATCTTGTCGGTCGGGATCTTGAAGGTCTCGATCCGCGGCGCGTGTTCGCCGAGCTCGGCGCGGGCGCGGTCGAGTGCCTTGGACATCTCACCCAGGATGTGGATGCGACCGTCCTTGGCCTGACCGAGCGCCACCTTCATAATCTCTTCGGTGATGCCGGCGATCTTGATGTCCATCTGCAGCGAGGTGATGCCCGCCTCGGTGCCCGCCACCTTGAAGTCCATGTCGCCGAGGTGGTCCTCGTCGCCGAGGATGTCGGACAGCACCGCGAAGCGTTCGCCTTCCAGGATCAGGCCCATCGCGATACCCGCGGTCGGCCGCTTCAACGGCACGCCCGCGTCCATCAGCGCCAGCGAGGCACCGCACACCGACGCCATCGAGGACGAACCGTTCGACTCGGTGATCTCCGAGACGACGCGGATGGTGTAGGGGAACTCGTGATGCGGCGGCAGCACCGGATGGATCGCGCGCCACGCCAGCTTGCCGTGGCCGATCTCGCGGCGCTTGGTGCCGCCGAGGCGGCCGGTCTCGCCGACCGAGTAGGGCGGGAAGTTGTAGTGCAGCAGGAACGTCTCTTTGTACGTTCCGGACAGCGAGTCGACGTACTGCTCGTCTTCGCCGGTGCCGAGCGTGGTCACAACCATCGCCTGGGTTTCACCGCGGGTGAACAGCGCCGAACCGTGGGTCCGCGGCAGCACGCCGACCTGGGCCAGGATGTTGCGGACGGTCTTGCTGTCACGGCCGTCGATGCGCTTGCCGGTGTCGAGGATGTTCCAGCGAACGATCTTGGCCTCGAGCTCCTTGAACACGCCGGCGATGCGCAGCTTGTCGTATTTCGGCTCCTGGCCTTCCGGGAAGAAGTGCGCAATCGCCTTCTCCTTGACCTTGCCGACCGCGGCGTAGCGATCCTGCTTGACCGGGATGGCGTAGGCGGCACGAAGCTCCTGCTCGACCAGGCCGAGCATTTCCTTTTCGATCTCGCTGTCGTCGACGACGGTGAGTTCGCGCGGCTCCTTGGCGGCCTTCTCGGCGAGGTCGATGATCGCGTCGATCACCGGCTGGAAGTGGCGGTGACCGAACATCACGGCGCCGAGCATGATCTCTTCCGACAGCTCCTTGGCCTCGGATTCGACCATCAGCACCGCGTCGGCGGTACCGGCCACCACCAGCTCGAGCTGGGTTTCAGCCATCTCGTCGAGCACCGGGTTGAGCACGTATTCGTCGTTGATGAAGCCGACGCGGGCGGCGCCGATCGGGCCCTTGAACGGCACGCCGGACAGCGTCAGCGCCGCGGAGGCGGCGACCATCGCCAGCACGTCCGGATCATTCTCCATGTCGTGCGACAGCACGGTCACGATGACCTGGGTCTCGTTGCGCCAGCCGTCGGCGAACAGCGGACGGATCGGGCGGTCGATCAGACGGGAGACCAGCGTCTCCTTCTCGGTCGGACGGCCTTCACGCTTGAAGTAGCCGCCGGGAATGCGGCCAGCCGCGTAGGCCTTCTCTTGGTAGTCGACGGTGAGGGGGAGGAAGTCGACGCCTTCACGCGGCGCCTTGGCGGCCACCACGGTGGCGAGCACGACGGTCTCGCCATAGGTCGCGACGACGGCGCCGTCGGCCTGGCGGGCGACCTTGCCGGTTTCAAGCTTGAGGGGACGGCCACCCCAATCGATTTCCACGGAATGGATATTGAACATCGGGTCTTTCTTTCATCGGTTGTCGGGAAGACCGGACGCCAAATACCAAAAGACCATGCGCAAGATGGCGAGACGCTGACTGCGCGAGTGCACAAACAGCGTCCGGCGATCCTGCCATGGTCTTCAGTTGGGAAATGGCGTTCATTCCTCCCGGCTGCGGGGAAGACGCATCGGTCTTCGGTCCCGCACGGCGGGCTGGAGGCCCGTTGACGAGCTCAACCGCCGGAATGCGACTGAGCCGACTGACACGGGCGGATGGAAGACTCGCCCGTGCGAACATCTTGCTTCGGCCGTCGCGGACGTGTCGTGGCACATCCGCTTTGGCCGGGTTTCCGACGCCTCAGCGACGGATGTTGTGCTTTTCGAGCAGCGCCTTGTAGCGCGCTTCGTCCTTCTTCTTGATGTAGTCGAGAAGCGAACGGCGCGTCGACACCAGCTTCAACAGCCCACGGCGGGAGTGATTGTCCTTGGTGTGGGTCTTGAAGTGCGTGGTCAGGTTGTTGATGCGTTCCGACAGGATCGCGACCTGAACCTCGGGCGAGCCGGTATCACCGGCCTTGGTGGCGCTGGTCTTGATGACTTCCGCTTTGCGTTCTGCGGTAATCGACATCGTCAGATACTTTCCTTGCGAACGGCCGAGCTGGCAGTCAGCCCGGTGAGGTTGAAAACGCGCTTGGGGATGAGCTCGCCATTGCCGACTTCGGCGAGGGCCAGAAGCCGGCCTGCCACCGTGACATAGACTGTGCCGCTACAATGAGGCGCATCCCGTCCGCGCAACAAAACGGCCTGGCCCCGATGGAGCCTTGCCGCATCAGCCCGAGTGACGGCCAGCGCCGGGATGTCGTCCAGCGCGGTCTCAACGGGCAGTAGCGCGTCGGCGAGGCTACCCTCGCCGGACGCCGCTCTATCGCACAAAGCCTGTAGTTCTTCCAGCGGAATCATGTCCGACTCGTCGAACGGCCCGACCACTGTGCGGCGCAGCGCGCAGATATGGCCGTAGCAGCCGAGCAGCCGGCCCATGTCGCGGGCGAGCGCCCGCACATAGGTGCCCTTGCCGCACTCGGCTTCGAACACCGAGCGGCCGTCATCTCCATGTTCCACAAGGGTTAATTCGTGGATCTCGACCGGACGCGGGACCAGCGGCACGACCTCGCCATCGCGCGCCAGATCATAGGCGCGCTCGCCCTGGATCTTCACGGCCGAATATTGCGGCGGAACCTGCTCGATCACGCCGGTAAACCGCGGGAGCAGCGCCATGATCGCCTCGGCGGTCGGCCGCTCCGGGCTGGTGGCAACCGCGCGGCCCTCGGTGTCGTCGGTATCCCGCTCCTCGCCCCACGCCACAGTGAACCGGTAGCGCTTGCGGCCGTCCATCACGAACGGCACCGTCTTGGTGGCTTCGCCCATCGCGATCGGCAGGCCGCCGGAGGCGAGCGGGTCGAGGGTGCCGGCATGGCCGGCGCGCTTGGCCGAGAACAGCCGCTTCAGCACCGCGACCGCCTGGGTCGAGGTCATGCCGATCGGCTTGTCCAGCACCACCCAGCCATGGACGTCGCGCTTGTCGCGGCGCGGCTTGCCATTGCCGCCGCCGCGATTGGCGTTGCGCGGGTCGTTGTTGTCGCGCGGCTTACGGATCTGCGCGGCGGATTCGTCGGCGCCGGCGTGCTGCACGTCGTGCGGGGCGAGCAGGGCGTCGGGGGTGGTCACGGTCATTAATCCTGGTCCGAATTCGGTTCGAGGTCTTTCTGGACTGCCGGCGAGCGCAGCAGTTTGTCGATCCGCTCGGCCTCGGCGAAACGTTCGTCGATGCGGAAGCGGAGTTCGGGGGCGAACTTCAAATTGACGCGGTGGGCGATCTCCCCGCGCAGGAAGCGCTTGTGATGCTCGAGCGCGTCGAGCACGAGCTTCTCGTCGCGGCCGCCGAGCGGCATCACGTAGATGGTCGCGAGCTTGAGGTCGGGCGACATCCGCACCTCGGGCACGGTGACGAGGTGGCTTTCGAGCACCGGGTCGTGCACGCCGCCCTGGGCGAGGATCTCGGCCACGGCGTGGCGGATCAGCTCGCCGACGCGCAGCGAGCGGGTCGAGCCGCCGGGCGGGGAGCTCTTCTGGTTTTGGCGAGACATGATGTTCTCTCAAATACTGCCGCCATGCCCGCGCCTGGCCGCGGGCATGCACGTCTTCGATGGGGCAAAGCAAGACGTGGACGGCCGGGACTTAGTCGCGAAGACGTGCTTCGCGCTTCGGCCCGGCCATGACGCCTCAGTTCAATCCGAGCGTCTCGACTGTAAGAATCGGACTTACAGCGAGCGCTGGATGGTCTCGACGCGGTAGCACTCGATGATGTCGCCTGCCCGCATGTCGGTGTAGTTCTCGAACGCCATGCCGCATTCCTGGCCGGCGACGACTTCCTTCACTTCGTCCTTGAAGCGCTTCAAGGTCGAAAGTTTGCCTTCGTGCACCACGACGTTGTCGCGGATCAGGCGAACATTGGCGCCGCGCTCGACGGTGCCGTCGGTGACGCGGCAGCCGGCGACCTTGCCGACCTTGGAGATGTTGAAGATCTCCAGGATCTGCGCGTTGCCCAGCATTGTTTCGCGCAGGGTCGGCGCGAGCAGGCCGCTCATCGCCTTCTTAATGTCATCCACCAGATCGTAGATGATGTTGTAGTAGCGGATCTCGATGCCGTTGCGCTTGGCGGCCGCAGCGGCCTCCTTGTTGGCGCGGACCGAGAAGCCGAGGATGACGGCGTTGAAGCCTTCAGCCAGCGTGACGTCGCTCTCGCTGATGCCGCCGACGCCGGCGTGCAGGATGCGCGCGGCGACTTCGTCGGTGCCGAGCTTCTCCAGCGAGCCGAGGATCGCTTCCAGCGAGCCCTGCACGTCCGCCTTGACGATCAGCGGGAATTCCTTCCGGCCGGACGTCTTAAGCTGCGTCATCATCTGCTCGAGCGAGCCGCGCATGCCGGAAACGGAGGCTGCGGACTTCTCGCGCTTCTGGTGCGCACGATAATCGGTGATCTGGCGGGCGCGGGCTTCGTTCTCGACCACCGCGAGGCGGTCGCCCGCTTCCGGCGGACCGTTGAAGCCGAGCACTTCGACCGGAACCGACGGACCGGCTTCCTGCACGGTCTCGCCCTGGTCGGAGATCAGCGCGCGGACGCGGCCCATCTCGGCGCCGGCCACGATGATGTCGCCGACCCGCAGGGTGCCGCGCTGAACCAGCACGGTGGCGACCGGACCACGGCCGCGATCGAGCTTGGCTTCGATCACGGTGCCTTCGGCCGGACGCTGGGTGTTGGTCTTGAGCTCCAGGATTTCGGCCTGCAGCGCGATCATCTCGAGCAGCTTGTCGAGATTGATCTTGTTCTTGGCCGACACCTCGACGTCGACGACGTCGCCGCCCATCGATTCCACCTGCACATTGTGCTGCAGCAGGTCGGTGCGGACACGGTCCGGCTTGGCGTCCGGCTTGTCGATCTTGTTGATCGCCACGATGATCGGAACGCCGGCCGCCTTGGCGTGATTGATCGCCTCGATGGTCTGCGGCATCACGCCGTCGTCGGCGGCGACCACCAGAACCACGATGTCGGTGACCTTGGCGCCGCGGGCACGCATCGCGGTGAACGCGGCGTGGCCGGGGGTGTCGATGAAGGTGATCTTCTTGCCGCTTTCCGGCGAGGTCACCTGATAGGCACCGATGTGCTGGGTGATGCCGCCGGCTTCGCCCGACACCACGTTGGCGTGGCGCAGCGCGTCGAGCAGCGAGGTCTTGCCGTGGTCGACGTGGCCCATCACGGTCACGACCGGCGAACGCGGCTCGGTATCGGTGGAATCGTCGACGACGTCGAACAGGCCTTCTTCCACGTCCGACGCGGCGACGCGCTTGACGGTGTGGCCGAGTTCTTCGGCGATCAGCTGCGCGGTGTCGGCGTCGATCACGTCGGTGATCTTGTGCATCGCGCCCTGCTTCATCAGCAGGCGGATCACGTCGACCGCACGTTCGGACATGCGGTTGGCGAGTTCCTGGATGGCGATCACTTCGGGAATAACGACTTCACGCACCAACTTTTCTTTCGGCTCGTTCGAGGCGTGGCCCTTCAGCCGCTGGGTGCGGCGACGGAACGAGGCGATCGAACGTTCGCGCACGTCATCGGCATTGAGCGCGGTGACGACGGTGAGACGGCCGCGCTGCTTCGAGGCGCCCGGCTTGGCGGCCGGCTGCTTCGGTGCCGGCGCCGGACGGGCGGGGCCGCCCGGACGGCGGATCATCCGCGGCGCTTCATCGTCGTCGCCAGCTTCGGCCGCAACGGCCGGCGGACGGCCGGCCGGAGTCGGGGCGCGCGTCGTCGTGGTCGCCGGACGGGCCGGCGCCGCACTCGCGGTGGTGGTCGTCGTCGACGTTTCGGCGGGCTTCTTGGCCGGCTCGGCGTCGCCGAAGCGCTTCTTGGCCTCGGTCTCGGCCTTGCGCTTGGCTTCGTCTTCCTGGCGGTGACGCTCTTCCTCGGCCTTGCGGCGCGCCTCGGCGGCTTCGCGCTCGGCCTTCTCGATCTTTTCCTGCTCGGCGCGGCGCTGGGCTTCGATCTCGGCCTGCTTGCGCTCCTCGATCTCGCGCACGCGGGCGTCGGCCAGCGCGGTGGCGCGGGCGGTGCGCTCGTCCTCGGTCAGGGTCCGCAGCACCATACCGCTGCGCGACTGCTGCGGCGCTGGGCGCGACTGCTGCCGGCTTGGCGCGGCTGGCGCCGGGGCGGGCTTCTTCGCAACTTCGGGCGCTGCAGCCGCGGCTGGCTGGTCGCCGCCGACGCGCCGCTTGCCGCGCTTCTCGACCACCACCTGCTTGCTACGGCCGTGGCTGAAGCTCTGGCGCACGACGCCCTGCTCGACGCGCGGCTTCAGCGTCAAAGTCTTGGTCGGCATCGTCAGAGTCTTGTCGCCAGGAGTTTTCGTATCAACCATTCAGTAGTCCCAATCTCTCAACGTTGTGCGCGTTCGCACGGACTTCGTCAGCGGCGTCTTGGTCAGCAGCGTCTTTCGGCGTGTCGATCGGCGTTTCCGCCGTGGCCGCATCGGCATCGCCATCGCCCGCCAGCCGGTATCGGACCAGGATCTGGCAGCGCGACAGGAATGTTTGTCCGGCCGGGCCCGCAAGCAGGGCAGCATGTATCACATTTGACCGCCCTAATGCCAAATCCAATTCTGCAGAGCTGAGTGCGGCCAAGCGAGGAAAATTGCGGCCCGCGGTCGCATCTCCGTCGATTTGCCGACAAAGCCCGTCCAGCTTGCGGATTCCATCGGCCGCGCCGTCGGTGGCATGGATCACCGCGACGGCTTCGCGGTTCTTCAGCGCGGTTTCGACCTTGCCGAAACCGCTGACCACCTGGCCGGCCTTGGCGGCGATCGCCAGCGCATCCTGGGCCGACCGCACCAACAGGCGTTCGATCGCGTCGGCGAGATCCGCCGGCGCCTTGACGTCGCGCTTGAAACCTTTGGCGAAGACGCGGCGGCGAACCGCCTGCGTCACCATCTCCCGAGACGCCGTGACCCAAAGGCCGCGGCCCGGCAGCTTGCGCTTGAGATCGGCCACCACTTCGCCGGTGGGGCCGACCACGAACCGGATCAGTTCTCCGGTCGGCCGCACCTGCCGCGTGACCGCGCACATCCGCTCGGTCGCGGGCGTTTTGGCCCGCGGTCCGTCGTCGAGATCTGCGCCGGGTTCGGCAGCGAGCATGGGTGCAGCGGGCCTTTCATCTCACGTGCTGCGCGGGTTCGGGTCGCAACGCATCGGCGGTTCAGTCCGCCGACTCGTCGGACGCTTCGTCCGCGGGTTCTTCTTCGGAGGCGAGCTCCGACTCGTCGATCCAGCCGGCCTTGACGCGGGCCTGCATGATCAGGTGCTCGGCGTCCTCGCGCGACATCTCCAGGCCGTCGAGAATGCCAGGATACTTCACCGGCTCGGCGCCGTCCTTGCGCTCGGTCCAACCGACCAGATCGTCGGTGGCGCAGCCGGCAAGATCCTCGACGGTCTTCACGTCGTTCTCGCCGAACTTCACCAGCATCTTCGAGGTGACGCCGGGGACGTCCTTCAGGGCGTCCTCGACGCCGAGTTCCACGCGGCGCGCCTCGAGTTCGGATTCGATCCGGTCGAGATATTCGCGGGCGCGCATCTGCAGTTCGGCGGCGGTTTCCTCGTCGAAACCTTCGATCGAGGCGAGTTCACGCGGGTCGACCAGAGCGAGTTCTTCGACCGAGGTGAAGCCTTCGGAGGCGAGCAGCTGGCCGACGACCTCGTCGACGTTCAGCGCGTCCATGAAGGCCCGGGTGGTCTTCTCGAAGTCGGCCTGGCGGCGCTCGGATTCTTCGCTCTCGGTCAGGATGTCGATATCCCAGCCGGTGAGCTGCGAAGCGAGCCGCACGTTCTGACCGCGGCGACCAATCGCCAGGGATAGTTGGTTATTGGTATCCGGAACCACAACCTCGATGCGTTCGCGATCTTCGTCGATCACGACCTTCGAGACTTCGGCCGGCGCCAGCGCATTGACCACGAAGGTGGCGATGTCCGGCGACCACGGAATGATATCGATCTTCTCGCCCTGCAGCTCGTTCACTACGGCCTGGACGCGCGAGCCGCGCATACCGACGCAGGCGCCGACCGGGTCGACCGAGGAGTCGCGCGACACGACGCCGATCTTGGCGCGCGAGCCCGGATCGCGGGCCACCGCCTTGATCTCGACGATGCCGTCGTAGATTTCCGGCACTTCCTGCGCGAACAGCTTGGCCATGAATTGCGGATGGGTGCGCGACAGGAAGATCTGCGGGCCGCGGGTTTCGCGGCGGACGTCGAACACATAGGCGCGGACGCGGTCGCCGTTGCGGAACGACTCACGCGGCAGCATTTCGTCGCGGCGGATGATCGCTTCGCCGCGGCCGAGGTCGACGATCACGCTGCCATATTCGACGCGCTTGACGACGCCGTTGACGATGTCGCCGATGCGGTCCTTGAATTCCATGTACTGGCGGTCGCGCTCGGCCTCGCGGACCTTTTGCACGATCACCTGCTTGGCCGACTGCGCGGCGATACGGCCGTATTCCAGCGGCGGCAGCGTGTCGGCGATGGTGTCGCCGATCTGCGCGCCCGGATTGGCGCGCTGCGCATCCTTCAGCGAAATCTGGTTGGCGGGATTTTCGACCTGCTCGACCACCAGCATGTGGCGCGACAGCCGCAGCTCGCCCTTCTTCGGGTCGATTTCGGCGTGGACGTCAGTCTCCGAGCCGTAGCGGGCACGCGCCGCCTTGGCGATCGCGTCTTCCATCGCGGCGATCACGATGCCGCGGTCGATGGTTTTTTCGCGAGCCACCGCATCGGCGATCTGCAGCAGTTCCAGCCTATTGGCGCTGACGGCCATGGTCAGTCTCCCTCAGAGGTGTCGATCTCGCCACGCCGCGCCCGTTCGGCGGCAAGGCGGTGTTTCTTGGTGTTCTGCGGTGTCGGCTTGGCCGCCGCTTTGGCGGCCTTGGCGCCGCGCTTCGGCGCCTGGCTCTTGGTCGGATCGCTGCGCTTGGCGTGCGGCGGCGGTTCCGGTGCGAGCCCGAGGCTCTGCTTCAGGTCGCGCTCGGCCTGCTTGCCGCGGCGCATCGATTCGGCGATCAGCTCGTCGGTCAGCACCAGCCGGGCATCGCCGATGTCGTGCATCGGCAGCAGCACCAGCGGATCTTCGTCCTTGGCACCGCCCTCGCGCTGCACCCGCACGGCGTCGCCCTCGACGCCGTCGAGCAGGCCACGGAACCGCTTGCGGCCCTGGTGCGGCACCGCCATCTCGATTTTGACCAAGTGCCCGGCGTAACGGGCGAAATCGGAGCGGCGCACCAGCGGACGGTCGATGCCGGGCGAGGAGATTTCCAGCCGGTAGGCGCGGTCGATCGGATCGGCGACGTCGAGCACCGGCGACAGCGCCCGCGACACCGCCTCACAATCGTCGATCAGCATGGTGCCGTCGGGCCGCTCCGCCATGATCTGCACGGTGCAGCCAGCGTCGCCCGACACCTTGATCCGAACAAGGCGGTAACCCATTGCCAGCAAGACCGGCTCCGCGACGGCGCTGAACCGCGCCGCGACACCGGGCTCGATCACCAGGCGCGGTTCGGCCAAGGCATCGGTTTCCGGAACGGCTGTGGTCGGCTCGGTCATGTCCTGGGTCAAAGCGTTATAACGTCTCGCCGATAAACGGTATCAAGGTGGTGAATGAGGTCTCGCGCCCGAAGGTGCGACGGTCCGCGTCCCACGATCCAGGTAATAAAAAAGAGCGGGTCCCGCAGGGCCCACTCTCGATACGGATCGTATGAGAATTTCGAAGTAGCGCCGATATAGCGCTTTTTTGGCTCAGCGACAAGAGCCGTGCAGAGCCCCCGCCCTGGGCCGATCCTCGGGGCAGCCCGCAGCAAATGCGACGCCACAGCTCAACTCTTCGTTCACGCAGCGCCTTTAGGTTCCAGCCGTACCAATGCGGCCCGCCCGCGAGAACGATGGATGCCTGCCGCTACATCTCTGCTTCCCGAACTCGATGACATTGTCAGGCAGGGCGATCCCGTCCGGCGCGCCGACGCCGTGCGCCGGATTTCCGACCTGTACATTCGGGGCGCCGAGAGCTTCCAGCCCGATCATGTCGCGCTGTTCGACGGCATCCTGCTGACGCTGGTGCCGGAGATCGACGTCGAAGTTCGCAGCGAACTGGCGCGGCGGTTTTCGGAAATCAGCAATGCGCCGCCCGAACTGGTCCGGCAGCTGGTGCACGACGAAGACATTGGCATCGCCGGACCGCTGCTGCGGCGTTCGATGATGCTCGATGATCCGACGCTGGTCGAGCTCGCCAGGCTGCGCGGCCAGACGCATCTGCTCGCTATCTCAGAACGGCCGAGCATTTCGCCGCCGGTCACCGACGTGATCGTGCGTCGTGGCGACCGCGACGTGGTGCGCAAGGTCGCCAGCAATGCGGGGGCCGAATTCTCCGCGACCGGCTTCAATGGTCTGATCCGCCGTGCCGCGCAGGACGGGGTGTTGGCGATCGCGGTCGGCACGCGGGACGATCTGTCACCGCCGCGGCTGAAGGATCTGTTGGCGTGCTCGACCGATCTGGTGCGCCGGCGCCTGTTCGAAAGCGCGCGGCCGAGTGCGCGGATTGCGATCAACCGGGCGATGCGCGAGCTCGCCGGCGAGTCGCGGCAGCCGTCGGTGCAGCGCGACTTCGACGCCGCGCAGCGCTCGGTGGTGGAGCTGCACAACAAGGGCGAACTCAACGAAGCGACCGTGCTCGGCTTCGCGCGGGCGCATCAATACGAGGAGACGGTGGCGGCGCTGTCGGCGATGACCGGCACGCGGATCTCCACCCTTGATCAAATGATGTCCGGCGAGCGGCACGACCCGGTGCTGATCCTCGGCAAGGCGCTCGGCTTCGGCTGGGCGACGGTGCGCGCCCTGATCGGGCTGCGGCTCGGGCCGGACCGGTCGGTGGCTTGCCCGGACGTTGAAGAAGCGCAGCACAATTTCGAGCGCCTGGCGCTGTCGACGGCGCAGCGCGTGCTCGGCTTCTGGAAGATGCGGCAGGCCGACGCCTGAGCCGCCCGCGCGGCTGCCAGCTCGCGCGTCTTCTTCCCGCGCAAAGCAGTGTCCACTTCGGTCAAAATCGCTCTATGCTTGCCTCAACGGCGCGCCAACAGCGCCGACAAGGGAGGATGATTATGCTCAGCGAAGCTGACATCACCACGCATGCCCAGCGTATCCGCGACGACGGCTACACCGTGATCGAACGGGCTGCGGACCCGGCATTGGTCGCTGCACTGATCAGTGCTGTCGAACGGATCGAGCGTGACCATCAGCTCGGTTGCGCCAAGACGTCGTTCGAAGGCTTCAAGACGCTCCGGGTCAACAACCTGCTCACTTACGACGAGGTGTTCTGGGACGTGCCGCTGCATAGCAGCGTGCTGCCGATCGTCGAGGCCGTGCTCGACAAGGAGTGCCTGCTCTCGTCGTTCTGTTCACTGGTGCTCGGGCCCGGCCAGGAGGCGCAGCCGATCCACGAAGATACGCAACTCATTCCGCTGCCGCGGCCGCACATTCCGATCACGCTAAACGCGATCTGGGCGCTGTCGGATTTCACCGCAACCAACGGCGCGACCCGGATCATTCCTGGAAGTCATAAGTACGCGACCTCGCCGGTGTACGGCCAGGACTACGACGCGCTCACCGCGACGATGCCGGCCGGCAGCGTGATGCTGTTCGACAGCGCGCTGTGGCACGGCGGCGGCCCCAACACCTCGGAGGCTCGCCGCTTCGCATTCTCTTGCGCCTATTGCTGGGGGTGGATGCGGCAGCAGGAAAACCTGCAGCTCGGGATTCCGCAGGAGATCGCTCAGCGCTTTCCGCGGCGGCTGCAGGAGCTGTGCGGCTACAGCGTGTACAAAGGTCAGTTCGGCCACATCGACAATCACGATCCGATCGAACTGCTCGGACGCGAACGCGGCAAGCGAATGGTGTGGGAGGCGACCGACGTGCGGAAGGCGAGGCTCGCCGCGCAGGCGAACTAATCGCCGGACAGATTAGAGTCGTTCGAAACGCAGATAGTTGGCGCGCCTGCCCTCGCGTTCGGCTTTGCGGCCATAGCGCGTCATCGTGTAGTTGGGCCAGGGCTTGCGCCAATCGTCGGCGCGCTGGGCGAGCCAGTCGAAGCTCGGCGCACGCAGCAGATGCGCCAGCGTCCAGGCGTTGTAGCCGTCGATGTCGCTGACGAAGCGGAATTCGCCGTGCGGCGTCAGCGCGCGTGCCATCGCCGTGACGGTGGCGTCCTGCACGAAGCGACGCTTCCAGTGTCGGCGCTTCGGCCACGGATCGGGATGGATCAGGTCGATCCGCGCCAGCGAGCCGGCCGGCACCCAGGCCAGCAGCTCCGAGGCGTCGCCGGCAAACAGCCGGATGTTGCGGATGTTCTCGGCCTCGATCCGCGCCAGAATCTTCGCCATGCCGTTGACGTAAGGCTCGGCGCCGATGAAGCCCGTGTTTGGATGCGCAAGCGCTTCGGCGATCAGGTGTTCACCGCCCCCGAAACCGATTTCGAGCCGCATATGCTCGACCGGAGGATCGAACAAATTGGTGAGCGGTTCGGGCGCCGGAGCGTCGATCTGCAGCGACAAATGCGGCAGCAGGTTCTCGATCAGGTCGGCCTGATGGGCGCGCAGCTTGTGGCCCTTGCGGCGGCCGAAGAACGATCCCTGGCCGTGCATCACGACGTCACCATCGTGATCTTCGCCATCGTGATCTTCAGTGTCCCGGTGATCTTCAGTGTCCGGCGCCGAGTCTGGGTGATCAATATTGAACATCAAGCGACCGCGCTCGCACTTCTTCGACAGGCTGCCCTGCATACAGGACCGCCATCTTGTTTCGACCGTGAACGAAAAACCGGCCCCGCTTATATCATTTGCGGAGGCCGGCGCGACGGAGGTCGATCGATCAGTTCGTCTCGTCCGCTTCGCGCGCGGCGATCCGTTCGACGAGATCGACGATGCTGCGACGAAGCTTGGCATCGGTGATCTTGGTAAAGGCGCGGGTGAGCGCCAGACCTTCGGAAGTCGCGAGGAAGTCGGACACGTATGAAGGCGACGGCGCCTCACTGAAGCCGTTGCCGTTAGCGAGGCCGCCGCTCGGGCCGCCTTCGAACAAGAAGGACACCGGGACCTGCAGGACTTCAGCGATCTGCTGAATGCGGCTGGCGCCGACGCGGTTGGTCCCCTTCTCGTATTTCTGCACTTGCTGAAAAGTCAGACCCAGCGCTTCGCCGAGTTTCTCCTGACTCATGCCCAGCATGATGCGTCGCATGCGCACACGGCTGCCGACGTATTTGTCAACAGGATTGGGCGCTTTAGTCGACATCTCACTCACTCCTCAGGCACGTGCATACGCCAACAGTTAGCGCATGCGGGTTGGAATACGCCTCAAATATTGGAGTCGTCAAATGTCTTTGGAATCCAACGGGGATTCGGCGTTAATTTACGCCGAGGAAAATTCGCGGGCTACGCGAGTGCGAATTTTCTCGAACTTAATCTCTGGTTGCGTCGCCGATCCGCGTATTAGCACGAGCCCGGTGAGCGCTTTCGTAATAGTACAAGCATCATCACTAACGCAACCAGCACGGCTGCAGGAAGTTCGCCCACCCGCGCATAGATCGTCGGTGCCACCGGTGCCGGCAGCCCGGAATCCAGCACCCCTTCGACGCCGAGGCCGAGCTCTGCGACGATCCGTCCGACCGGATCGATCACTGCGGAAACGCCGGTGTTCGCTGCGCGAACAAGCGGCAGGCCCTGCTCGATGGCGCGCATCCGCGCCTGCTGCAGGTGCTGATAGGGGCCGCTGGAAATGCCGAACCAGCCGTCGTTTGTGAGATTCAGCATCCAGCCGGGACGGTTGTTGCCGATCGCAATTTCGTCCGGGAAAATTGCCTCGTAACAAATCAGCGGCAGCAGCGGCGGGGCGTTGGGCAGTTCGAGGTTATGACGCGACACACCGGATAAAAATCCGCCCTGCACCTTGGTAAGTTGGACGAAGCCGATCTTCTCCATCAGATTCTGGTACGGCAGAAATTCGCCGAATGGGACCAGATGGAGTTTGTCGTAGACCGACAAAATGCTGCCATCATGATCGATCGCGTAGATCGAATTGTACGCGCGGGTAATCCGGCGCCCCGGCGGTAATTCGGGCGGGCGGACCGCCCCGGTGAGCAGCACGGTGCCTTTCGGCAACAGCTCTGCGATCTGCGCCATCGCATCCGCTTCCCGCGACAGGAAGAACGGAAACGCCGATTCCGGCCAGATCAGCAGCGAGACGTCGCGCACCCCGGTCGATTTCGGCCCTGTCGAGCGGTCCGACAGTGACAGATATTTCTGCATCACGTCGGCTTTGGCAGAATAATTGAAGCGCGCGTCCTGCGGCAGGTTGGGCTGCATGATCCGCAGCCGGACGTTGTCGACGAGCTGGGTTGGCGACAATTTGAGTCGAATGCCGCCAAACACCGCCATCGCGGCCAGCACGCCGAGGGCGATCGCCGGCGCCGCCCAGCGCCGCTTGGCGGTGGTGCCGCCATCGATCAGCACCGCGGGCGAGGCAAAGATCGCCACCGCCAGCAGCGTCAGTCCCCAGATGCCGATCACCGAGATGCTTTGCGCCAGCGCGAGCGGCTCGGTCAGGGCGTAGCCGAACGCATTCCAGGGAAAGCCGGTGAGCAGGTGGCCACGTATCCACTCGCTGATCGTCAGGCTGACGGCGAGCGACAGGATGCGCAGACTATCGGGGCGCCACAGCAGCCGTGCCAGCGCAAAACCGAGCGCAGTGAACAGCGCCAGATAGGCCGGCAAGCCACATATCGCGGCCGGCAGCAGCCAGGCGAAGGTGTCGGCATCGACCAGAAACGCGTAGCCGATCCAGTACAGGCCGGGGACGAAATAACCGAAGCCGAACCACCAGCCGGCCATCGCCGCAGCCGGGACGCCGCGCCGCTTGCCGGCCGCAGAGCCGTCGATCAGCCACACCGCGATCGGGAAGGTGATGAACAGAACCGGCCAGGCGTTGAACGGCTCCATCGCCAGTGAGGAGAGTGCGCCGGCCAGCAGCGCGATCACAGCGCGCTTCCAGCCCCACGCCAGGATGATGCCCGAGGCGATCCGGCTCAGCACACTCCGACGCGTCACGGCGAACCGGTCCCGTCGCCGGTCGTTGGGGATGAGGTGGAGCCGCTGCCGTCCGTGGTCGGCGGCGCAGCGGAATCGGTCGCGGTCTCGCGCCGCCGACTGTCGCGTGTGCGGGGGGCGGGGCGTTCCTTGCGCGGCCCGATCCGTAGCCGCTTCACCCGCCGCGGGTCGGCATCGAGCACTTCGAATTCGAAGGTGCCGGGGCCGGCGATCACTTCGCCGCGCACCGGCAGCCGGCCGACGTGATTGACGAGGTAGCCGCCGAGGGTTTCTACGTCTTCGCCCGCTTCGCCGGTGACGAACTGATCGCCGATCATGGCGCGGACGTCTTCCAGACTGGCTCGCGCATCGGCGATGAACGAGCCGTCGGCCTGGCGCACGATCGACGGCGGCTCGGTCGAGTCGTGCTCGTCATCGATTTCGCCGACGATCTGTTCGACGATATCTTCGATCGACACCAAGCCGTCGGTGCCGCCGTATTCGTCGACTACCAGCGCCAGATGAATCCGCGCCGCCTGCATCTGCGCCAGCAGGTCGATCGCCCGCATCGATGGCGGCACGTAGAGCAGCTTGCGGATGATCCCGGTTTCGGTCAGCGGCATCTTCAGATCGATAGCGCGGAGGTCGAGCCCGGCGGGCAGCGCTTTCTTGCGCTTGGCAACCGTTGCCGGCGGCACCTTCGCCTTCGCGGTCATGAACGCCACGAGGTCGCGGATGTGAACGATGCCGACCGGATCGTCGAGCGTCTCGTTGTAAACCACGAGCCGCGAATGCGCCGCGTCCTGAAACAGGCTGAGCAGTTCGCCGAGCTGGATGTCCTGCTTGATCGCGACGATGTCGGCGCGGTGCACCATCACGTCGGCAATCCGGCGATCGTGCAGCCCGAGGATGTTGCGCAGCATCGTGCGCTCGAGCGTCGAGAAGCCGGAGTCGTCGGGCGGGCTGGTGTCGAGGACGACCTGCAGATCGTCGCGCACCGAGCCGGGTTTCCAGCCGAACAGCGAACGGATCGCACGGATTAGCCAGTTGCCGCCATGCGGATGCAGCACTTCGCCCTGGTGCACGACCGCGGGTAACTGGCCGCGCGTCGAGTCCTGCAGCGAAGCTTGCGAACCGGTCTGAGCTCTGTCGCCGTCGGGCATGTCAGCTCACCCGATCCTGGCCTGCATACGGATCCGGAATCCCGAGCCGCGCCAGGATTGCGCGCTCGGCGTCTTCCATCTCCTCGGCTTCCTCATCGGTCTCGTGGTCGTAACCGACCAGATGCAGGAAGCCGTGCACGGCGAGGTGACTGAGGTGGTGATCGAACGGTTTGTCTTCGTCGTCGGCCTCGCGGCGGACGGTCTGATACGCGATCGCGATGTCGCCGAGCATCCGCGGCGCGCCGTCCGGCTGCACCTCGGGTTGGGCTGCGGGAAACGACAGCACGTTGGTCGGCTTGTCCTTGCCGCGGAACGAGGCGTTGAGCTGGCGGATGTGATCGTCGTCGGTCAGCATTACGGCCAGCTCGGCGCCGCCGGTGTCGGCGTCGATCGCATCGGCGGCGGTTTCGATTGCGCGCAGCACGGTTGCTTCAGCCGATGCTTCGGCCTGCCAGCAATCGGCTTCGATCACGACTTCTGTGAATGGACGAGCACTACGGGTCATCGAGGCAAAATTACTATCCGGGTCCGCCCCGTTGCAATCGGGGTGGCGCCCAGGGCGTGGCTGCGACATCACGACTTACCATTCGCCGGTGACGGCGCTCCTTCGTAGGCGGCGACGATCCGCGCCACCAATTCGTGGCGGATCACGTCCTCGGCCCTGAACTGGACCTGGGCGATGCCTTCGACGCCGGATAGCAGCCGGGCCGCTTCGGACAGGCCGGAGGTCTGGCCGTTCGGCAGGTCGACCTGGCTGGGGTCGCCGGTGATGATCATCCGGCTGTTCTCGCCGAGACGAGTGAGAAACATTTTCATCTGCATCGACGTGGTGTTCTGCGCCTCGTCGAGGATGATCGCTGCGTTGGTCAGGGTGCGGCCGCGCATGAACGCCAGCGGCGCGATCTCGATCTCGCCGGACTGCAGCGCGCGTTCGACGATCCGGGCATCCATCAGGTCGTACAGCGCGTCGTAGATCGGCCGTAAGTAAGGATCGACCTTCTCGCGCAGATCGCCGGGCAGAAAGCCGAGCCGTTCGCCGGCTTCGACCGCGGGTCGCGACAGGATGATGCGGTCGACTTCCTTGCGCTCGAACAGCTGCGCGGCATGCGCCACCGCCAGCCAGGTCTTGCCGGTGCCGGCCGGGCCGACGCCAAATACCAGCTCGTGGCGCTTCAGCGCGCGGATGTAGGAGTCTTGCGCGGCGGTGCGGGCCCGGACCGGGCGTTTGCGCAAATTGATCGCCTCGAACGCGGTGGCGGACGGCTGCTTGGTGTCGAATTCGAACAGCGAGCCCTGGGCGATCACGGCGCGGATCGCGCCTTCGACGTCGCCCTGCACCAGATCGTGGCCCGACACCGCCTGGGCATACAGCGTTTCCAGCACGCGCCGCGCTGCGTCGCAGCCCTCGCGTGAGCCGCCGATGGTGATGTGGTTGCCGCGCGAATCCACCACCACGCTGAGCCTGCGCTCGATCTGAGCGAGGTTCTGGCCGTAGGGACCGACCAGAGCTGAGGCGGCACGGTTGTCGTCGAAATCGATGACGACCTGGGTTTCAGGCGGGTTCAAGCTGTCGCGATCGGGTTTGCGGCGGGAAACGAACGAAGACGATTCCGGTGCGCTTTTGACCAAGGGGGCTCAGGCTCCTGTGGCGGCCATCGCATCGGCCGGCCGGGAGGTTGCGGATGCGAGTTCGCCGAGCAGGCTGTAGCGTTCGAGGCTGTCGACGCGGACCGGCAGCACCTGTCCGATGATGCTGTCGGGCGCCATCACATGGGCGGGCTGCAGATAAGCGGTGCGGCCGACGATCTGGCCGGGTTTGCGGCCGGCGCGCTCGAACAGGACCTCCACGGTCCGGCCGATCGCGGCCTTGTTGAAGGCCGATTGCTGCTGGTCGATCAATTGCTGGAGCCGCTCCAACCGCTCGTCCATGACCGCTGCAGGCACAATCTCCGGCATGTCCGCCGCGGGCGTGCCGGGCCGCGGCGAGTATTTGAACGAATACGCACCAGCGTAGCCGATTTGTGCGACAAGCGCGAGAGTCGCGGAGAAATCGCGTTCGGTTTCACCCGGGAAACCGACGATGAAGTCCGACGAGAATGCGATTGCTGCGGAAGCCGACCGGAACCGGTCGATCACGCGGCGATAATCGTCGGCGGTGTGCTTGCGGTTCATCGCCGCCAGAATCCGGTCGGAACCCGACTGCACCGGCAGATGCACGAACGGCATCAGCGCCGGCAGATCGCTATGCGCGGCCAAGAGATCGTCATCGACGTCGTTCGGATGGCTAGTCGAATAGCGCAGCCGGACGATGCCGGGAATCTCGGCCAGGCGCCGCACCAGGCGCCCGAGCGACCAGGTGCGGCCGTCCGGCCCGTCGCCGTGATAGGCGTTGACGTTCTGGCCGATCAGCGTGATTTCGCGGACGCCGTTTTCGGCGAGCCGTTTGACGTCCTCGACGATCGCCGCCACCGGCCGCGACATCTCGGCGCCGCGGGTATAGGGCACGACGCAGAAGGTGCAGAACTTGTCGCAGCCTTCCTGAACCGTCACGAAGGCCGAGATGCCGCGAGCACGGATCGCGTCCGGCGCCGGCTGCGGCAGCACGCCGAACTTGTCCTCGATCGGGAACTCGGTTTCCAGCGCCCGGCCGAGCTGTTCGGCTTTGGCCAGCAGGTGCGGCAGGTTGTGATAGCTCTGCGGCCCGACCACGACATCGACCACCGGCGCGCGGCGGATGATTTCTTCGCCTTCGGCCTGCGCCACGCATCCCGCGACCGCAATCTGCATCCGCCGGCCTTGGCCTGCGGCCTCGTCACGCGCGACGCGCAGCCGGCCGAGCTCGGAATAGACCTTCTCGGACGCCTTCTCGCGGATGTGGCAGGTGTTCAGGATCACCAGATCGGCGTCATCCACGTTCGCGGTCTCGACAAAGCCTTCCGGCGCCAGCGCGTCCACCATGCGCTGGGCATCGTAGACATTCATCTGACAGCCGTATGACTTGATGTGCAGCTTGCGCGGCGGAGACATCGTGTGCGGGAGCCCAAACAAAAAACGCGCGTTTTCCAGCGCGTTGCCCGTCACTTATAGGCGAAACCCGGCGAAATCCAGCCGCGACCGGCGATTTGCCGCGCACAGTCCGTCGGGCGGCTAAAATTCTTCAATGATTATCGTCAGTTGCCGCATGTCGGCAAAACACCGATCGGCCCCGGCGGCGGTCAGCGCGGCCGCGCTGGCGTCGGTGCAATGGCCGCCGCCGTGAAACCCCAGCACGGTCATGCCGGCTGCCTTCGCCCCCAGCACCCCCGGCACGCTGTCTTCGATCACCACGCAGCGCTCCGGGGCGGCTCGCATTTGCGCCGCCGCGAACAGGAACAGATCCGGCGCCGGTTTGCCGTGCGCGACCTGCTCGGCTGAAAACAGATGCGGAGCGAACCGGCCGAGCAGACCCGCATGGGTCAGCGCGACTTGGATCCGATCCAGCGTGCCGCTCGAGGCGACGCAGAACGGCTGCTCCAGCGTGTCGAGCGCCTCGGTGACGAACGGGATCGGCTGCAGCGTTTCGGCGAAGGCGCGGAGCAGTGCACCGAGCAGGTTTGTTTCGATGTCGTCGGCGAAGCGCCGGCCAATCTCGGCTTCGATCTCGCGCCGGGCTTCGCGACCCGACCGGCCGAGGAAACGCGCCGCGACCTGGTCCGGCGTGATCGGATAGCCGTAGCGGGTCAGCGTTTCGGCATGAACCCGACAGGAGATCAGCTCACTGTCGACCAGGACGCCGTCACAATCGAAGATAACAAGTTCGGGAGTCACATCTGCGGCCGGCTGCAATTGAAACTAGTAACGCCGCGAGCCGGTAAGCTCGCGGCGATCGGCAGATGCGTCGGCGTGCGATCGGCTCAGGACTTATCGTCTTCGAGCGGCACGCAATACAGTTCGAGCCGATGATCGACCAGCTTGTAGCCGAGGCGGCGGGCGATCTCGGCCTGCAGCTTCTCGATCTCTTCGTTGGTGAACTCGATCACCTTGCCGTCGCGCAGGTTGATCAGGTGGTCATGATGGCTGTCGCGCATCTGCTCGTAGCGGGCGCGGCCTTCACGGAAGTCGTGACGCTCGATGATGCCGGCATCTTCGAACAGCTTGACGGTGCGGTACACCGTCGAGATCGAGATCTTGTCGTCGATCGCAACGCAGCGGGTGTACAGTTCTTCGACGTCGGGATGATCTTCCGACTCCGCCAGAACTCGCGCGATCACGCGGCGCTGCTCCGTCATGCGCATGCCGGTGGCGGCGCAGCGGGCTTCGATTTCGGTTGCCTTGGGTTCGGACATCGGCGTCAACGTGGTTGCGGGTGAATGGTTATTGGGCATTGTTCTGCCACTGTAAGGCGATCAGGACAAGTCGCGACGCATTATCAATGCGTTCAATTGTTCCCCGTTGGGCTGTCGGTAATAGCGCTCGCGTCGGCCAACCACCTGAAAACCGGTACGATTGTAGAGTCGTCGTGCCGGCTGATTGTTTTCCTCCACCTCGAGAAACACCGTGGCGACGCCACGTCCTGCGAGATGACGGAGGTGAGTCAGCAGCATTTCACGCGACAGACCGCGGCCGCGATACGAGGCGGCGATCGCAATTGATAGGATTTCGGCTTCGTCCGCGCCGATCCGCGATGCAACAAATCCGATGATTCGCCGGCCGACGCGCAGTCGGTGCACCAGCGTATTGCGCTCGCTCAAAAGGTCGGCGAATTCCTGTTCGTCCCAGCCGCGATGAAACGAAGCGGCATGCAGTTCGGCAAGCTTAGGCGCATCGCGCAGCGTCGCCGTTTCGACCACAGCGTCGGCGTAGCCCCAGAATTCGGCCAGCCAAGTCATCATTGATGGCACATACGGCAGCGCGTCATGCGGCGGGCTGCGCCGATTGAGCGATGGGATCAATCTTCGGCTTGGCGTCCGGCGGCCGCAAATAGAACGGCTTGGCAGGCGCGGCGTCCGGTGTTGCTGCTGCACCCAGCCAGGCGAGCCAGCCGATATCCGGCGCGGGGCGCTGATCCACCGCGAGCGGCGGTGGGGTCAGGGCCGGCCAGCGATCCGCAAGCAGCTGTGCGGCGTTGCCGACCAGCCGCGGCGCGCCGTAACGCGCGGCTTCCAGCGCTTCGGCGATCGGCGCCACCCGCGGGCGTACGATCATCGTGCCGTTGCCGGCGACGAGCTGATAGTAGACGTGGTCGTGACGGGCATCGATCACCGACAGGATCGGCGTGTCGTCGGTCTCGCTCACCAGCGGCGCCGCGAACGCCGACAGCGTCGTCAGCCCGACGACTGGCTTGGCGGCTGCGAGTGCGATACCGCGCGCAGCCGAGAGGCCGACCCGGAGGCCGGTGAAACTACCAGGCCCGGTGGTCACCGCGATGCGGTCGATATCGAGAAAACCGATCCCGGACGCGTCCATCACCCGGCCGAGCAGCGGCATCAGGGCTTCGGCGTGACCACGCTGCATCGCCTGCGATTCGCCCGCGAGCAGCCGATTAGCCTCGGTGTCCAGCACCGCTGCTGCGCAGGCGTCGAGCGCCGTATCAATGGCGAGGATCAGCATCCGGCTAACATATCAGCAATGCGACGGTTGCGTCATGTCCCGGGCGGGTCGATCGACAACTATTCGGATGGAGGGCATGGCGCGGTGCGTCATGCCTGTTTGTCGTGCTTGCCTAGCGTTGCGGCAGCTATCGGTCAGGAGACCGGGCGGACTTCCACCACTTCCGGCACGAAGTGCTTCAGCAGGTTCTGGATGCCGTGCTGCAAGGTCGCGGTCGACGACGGGCAGCCGGCGCAGGCGCCGCGCATGTTGAGATAGACGATGCCGTCCTTGAAGCCGCGGAACGTGATGTCGCCGCCGTCATTGGCGACCGCCGGGCGCACCCGCGTTTCGATCAGGTCCTTGATGATCTCGACCGTCTCGGCGTCGCCCTCGGCGTAGAACTCGTCATCATCGCCATCCTCGCCGTCCGACTTGCCGTCGGCCAGGATCGGCGCGCCCGACATGTAGTGCTCCATGATGGCGCCGAGGATCGCGGGCTTGAGGTGCTGCCACTCGCCCTTGTCCTTGGTGACGGTGACGAAGTCGGTGGCATAGAACACGCCGCTGACGCCATCGATGTCGAACAGCCGCGCCGCGAGCGGCGAGCGGGCCGCCTGGGCCGCATCGGTGAATTCCAGCGTGCCGCTGTCGAGCACGGTCCGGCCGGGAATGAATTTCAACGTGGCCGGATTGGGGGTCGGTTCGGTCTGAATGAACATCGAATGTCTCCGTCGTCGCCGGTTCAAGGCCGGTGCGTAGGCTTCTCCTAGCAAATAGCGCTCGGAAACGCACGGTCAACCCGCGGGCTCTCCCGGAGGTTGCTGAAAGTCGCTGACAACGCTCACGTTTTCGAGGGCCGCACAGGCTCAGGCGAGGGCGTCGATGTCGTCGTCGGTGAGGCTGGAGGCGACCATCATCACCGGCACCGGGAAGGTGCCGAGATGGCGCACCATCGCGGTGACGATCGGACCCGGTCCTTCCGGGCCATCGTCGGCCGCCAGCACCAGCATGACGATGTCGACGTCCTGGTCGATCACCTTGCGCACCTGGGCGATGGTGTCGCCCTCGCGGATCACCCGTTCCGGCGTGATCCCGGCGACGCCGTTGGCGCGGCCGGAGGCGCGGTCGAGCGCAAGCTCAGCGGTCTCGATCGCTTCGGCGCGCATCACGTCGGCGACGCCGAGCCATTGCTGGTTCTTGTCGAGGATCTCGATGACGCGCAGCATCACCACGCCGCCGCCGACCCGCACCGCCCAGCGGCTGCCGTAATACACCGCGCGATCCCACTCGGCGGTGTCGTCGACGATCACCAGACATTTCGGCTTATGGCCGGATTCATAGCTCCGTCGCTGGCTGCTCATTGGTGCCCCCGGAGTTCCCAAGCGCGCGCCCGCGCAACGAAGCGATGCTGCCATGGCGACAGCGGGCAGGACAAGCGGGCGTCTCGGACCCGACGTCATGCGCGGGCTTGACCCGCGCATCCATCCAATCTTGCAAGAGTCCTTTGAAGAAGATGGATGGCCGGGTCGAGCCCGGCCATGACGGGAGCGTACGAAGCCTCAGCCCTTCTTGCGCACCATGCCCATGATGTCCTTCACGGCCACCATGGTTTCGGCCGCGATCGCACGGGCGCGGTCGCTGCCGTCGGCAAGCACCGAGTCGACATAGGCATGGTCGGCCGAGAGCCGCTTCATTTCGCCGGCGATCGGCGACAGCTTGGTCACGGCGAGGTCGACCAGGTTCGACTTGAACGCGGAGAACTGCGCGCCGCCGAATTCGGTCAGCACGTCGGTCTTCGGCTTGCTGGACAGCGCAGCGTAGATGCCGACCAGATTGTCGGCTTCAGGGCGGGTCTCCAGGCCCTTTTCTTCGCTCGGCAGCGGCTCCGGATCGGTCTTGGCCTTCTTGATCTTTTGCGCGATCGCGTCGGCATCGTCGGTCAGGTTGATGCGCGAGTAATCGGACGGATCCGACTTCGACATCTTCTTGGTGCCGTCGCGCAGGCTCATCACCCTCGTCGCCGGGCCGGTGATCACCGGCTCGGGCAGCGGGAAGTAAGCGTCACCGAAGCCCTGCGCCGCAATCGAGGCCGAGAAGTCATTATTGAACTTCTGGGCGATGTCGCGGGTCAGTTCGACATGCTGCTTCTGATCCTCGCCGACCGGAACGTGGGTGGCGCGATACACCAGAATGTCGGCGGCCATCAGCACCGGATAGTCGTACAGGCCGACCGAGACGTTCTCGCGGTCCTTGCCGGCCTTCTCCTTGAACTGGGTCATGCGGTTCAGCCAGCCGAGCCGGGCGATGCAGTTCAGCACCCAGGCCAGTTCGGAGTGTTCCGCCACCTGGCTCTGGTTGAAGATGATCTGCTTCTTCGGATCGATGCCGGACGCGATGAACGCCGCGGTCACTTCGCGGATGTTCTTGCGCAGCTCGTCCGGACCGCCCCAGACCGTCACCGGAACGGTGATGGCGTGCAGGTCGACGACGCAGTAAACGCAATTGTGCGTCTCCTGCATCTTCACGAAGTTCACGATCGCGCCGAGGTAATTGCCGAGATGCAGATTGCCGGTCGGCTGGATGCCGGAGAATACCCGCTGCGTGATGGCCATGATCGTGATTCCCGCGCTTGGTCTGGAAAAGGCGCCGTGAAGTGGCACAGCTGCGCTAGTCGCGCAAGCCACGTGGCCGCCGCAGCGCGCGGAGCACCCCATCAGGACGAATGACGCCGGACAGCATCAAAACTGCAGCATAGACGATTAGACCGCCGCCGATCAGCACCGCGAGCGCCGCGGCTTGGACCAAAGTGGAGCCTGTCGCCATCAGCGGCAGGACCACGCCGGCGGCGAACCACAGCAGCGCGCCCATCACCAGGGATGCAAGCACGATCAGCACCAGCCGGCGCCGCGCCGGCGCATCGATGGTGACCCCGAAGCGCTGCACGCCGCGCCCCAGCAGCAGGGCTGCGTTGCTCCAGGCGCCGAGGCTGATCGCGGCCGCGACCCCGGCGGCGCCGAACAGCCGGCTGAGCAGCACGGCGGCAACCAGCGCGACCGCAACCGAGATGAGGGTCGCCACGAGCGGCGTGCGGGTGTCTTCGCGGGCGAAGAACGCGGCCGACCAATTCTTGGCCAGCACCTGGGCGGGCAGGCCGACCGCCAGCACAGCCAGCGCCTGCGCGGTGGCGGCCGAGTCGGCGGCGCTGAACGCGCCATGTTCGAACAACAGCCGCACGATCGGTTCGGCGAGGACGATCAGTCCGAAAGTCGCAGGCAACGCTACTCCGACCGCCAGTTCCAGACCGCGCGAGGCGGCTTCGGACAGCGCTGTCCGATCGCCGCCGCGAACCGCCCGCGCCAGTTCCGGCACCAGCACTGCGCCCATCGCAACGCCGACGATGCCGAGCGGCAGCTCGATCAGCCGGTTGGCGAAGTACAGCCATGACACTGCCGCCGGCTGCGCCGAGGCGATGATGGCGCCGGCGACGATCAGGAGCTGCGGTCCGGAATTGGCGATCATTCCGGGGATCGCCTTGGCGAAGAATGTCCGCATCGCCGCGTCGAACCCGGCGCGCAGCGGTGTCGCCAGCCGTTCGCCGCGGCCGTTGACCGCCAGGATCGAAAGCTGCAGCAGCCCGGCAACCCCGACGGTGCCGGACAGGATCAGCGCCGCAATGGTCGGGTCGTTGTGGCCGAGCAGCAGCACTGCCGTGACGACGATCAGCGATATGTTGAATAACAGCGGCGAGAACGCGGTAAGGCCGACTTTGCCTTGCGCGTTGAACAACCCCATCATCACCGCGACCGGGCCGGCGAAGGCCAGATACGGCAGCATCAGCCGGGCGTCGCGGGTTGCCATCAGTAGTGCGGGCTGGCCGATGAAGCCGGGGGCCAGCGCGGCGATCAGTAGCGGCATGAACACGCCGAGCAGGATCGCCAGTAGCAACGTCGCCAGCGCAATGCTGCCGAGCAGCCGCCCGGCGAACGCGGCCGCCGCTGCGGGACCGTTGTGCTCGCGCACTTTCAGCCAGGCCGGCACTAGCGCGGCGTTGAGCGCGCCTTCGGTCAATAGCCGCCGCGTCACATTGACGAGCTGAAACGCCAGCAGGAACGCATCCGCCACCACGCCGGCGCCAAGCAACGCCGCGACCAGCGCGTCGCGAACGAATCCCAACAAACGTGACGACAGAGTCCCTGCGGAGACGGTGAGCAGCGGGCGAAGCATCCGGCCTTATAGCCGGATTGCCGGCGCAACGGCCCGGCGCAGCTCGGTTTAGTGGCCGTTTGGTAAAGGGGTGGCCCTGTTGGCCGGTAGGCTTCCTACTCCCGCCGTCATCGCCGGGCTCGACCCGGCCATCCATCCTTTCTCGAAAGGGCATCTTGCGAAGACGATGGATGCGCGGCCCTTCGCCGCGCCGAAGGGCTTCGGCCCCGCAGGCGGGTCGAGCCCGCGCATGACGACCTTGGGAACCGCCCTCGCTTGCGGCTGCCGACCCGAACATGATAGGTCGGCGCGCCTTTCGCGCGGCCGGTGATGCACCGGCCCGACCCGCACAATCCGCGGGATTTTCCTTATTTCTCCCCGTTATGGATCGAAATCGATGAGCTCAGCCCAATACGATGTCCTCGCTATCGGCAACGCGATCTTCGACGTGCTGGTCCGCACCGAAGAGGACTTCCTGGTCAAGCACGGCATGGCCAAGGGCGGCATGGCGCTGATCGATGAAGCCCGCGCGGCGGCGATCTATGCCGACATGGGCCAGGCCACCGAAATGTCCGGCGGCTCGGCCGCCAACACCATCGTCGGGCTGGCTTCGTTCGGCGCCCGCACGGCCTATCTGGGCAAGGTCAAGGACGACCAGATCGGCAAGCTCTACACCCACGACATCCGCGCCGCAGGCGTCACCTTCGACACCAAGCCGGCAACGGACGGCCCGGCGACCGGCTGTTCCTACATTTTGGTGACGCCGGACGGCCAGCGCACCATGAACACCTATCTCGGCGCCGCGCAGGATCTGTCGCCTGCCGATATCGACGAGGCCAAGATCGCGGCGGCCGCCATCACCTATCTCGAAGGCTATCTGTGGGATCCGCCGCAGGCTAAGGAAGCGTTCCTGAAGGCCTCGAAGATCGCGCACGGCGCCGGCCGCAAGGTGGCACTCACGCTGTCGGATGCGTTCTGCGTCGACCGCTATCGCGGCGAATTCCTCGAGCTGATGCGCTCCAAGACCGTCGACCTGATCTTTGCCAACGAGGCCGAGCTGCACTCGCTGTACCAGACCTCGGATTTCGATGCGGCGCTGACGCTGCTGGCTCAGGACGTCGCGCTCGGCGTCGTCACCCGCAGCGAAAAGGGCTGCGCGGTGGTCGATAAGGATGGCGTCACTTTGGTGCCGGCGGCTGCGATCGATCAGCTGGTCGATACCACCGGCGCCGGCGATCTGTTCGCGGCCGGCTTCCTGTTCGGCCTGGTCCGCAACCTCGGCTACGAAAACGCCGGCCGCCTCGGCGCGCTGGCGGCTGCCGAAGTGATCCAGCACATCGGCGCCCGCCCGCAGGTGTCGCTGAAGGAACTGGCGCAGCAGCACGGGCTGGCGGTCTAGAGCATTTCTGATTTCGACGGAATCAGGACTGCACTTCCTAGCGGTCGCAGCTTGCAGAACCTCATGGTGAGGAGGCGCGAAGCGCCGTCTCGAACCATGTGCCGCAAGCCCTGCGGCTCCTCATCCTTCGAGACGCCCGGCTTTGCCGGGCTCCTCAGGATGAGGACTTTAGTGCGCTTGGAAAGGCCAAGTTCGCTTCAATCAATCGATGAAGCGCTCTAAGCCTCTCCCCCAAGTCATTCCGGGGCGCGAACGAAGTTCGCGAACCCGGAATCTCCTGCTCGTGGCATCGGCGTCTCGCAGAACATGTCGGGATTCCGGGTCTGCGCGCTGTCGCGCGCATCCCGGAATGACGTCGCCCTTGCTGTTACTTGCAACGACAGCTTACGCCGTCTTCGCCGCCTTCAGGCCGAGCTTGGCCTCGACCTTCTCGCGCATGATGAACTTCTGGATCTTGCCGGTCACCGTCATCGGGAATTCGTCGACGAATTCGATGTAGCGCGGGATCTTGTTGTGGGCGATCTGGCCCTGGCAGAATGCACGGACGTCGTCGGCGCTCAGCGTTTCGCCGGGACGCGGGCGGACCCAGGCGCAGAGTTCTTCGCCGTAGCGGTCGTCGGCGACGCCGAAGATCTGGACGTCCTGAATCTTCGGGTGGCGATACAGGAATTCCTCGATCTCGCGCGGATACAGGTTTTCGCCGCCGCGGATCACCATGTCCTTGATGCGGCCGACGATGTTGCAGAAGCCTTCCTCGTCGATGGTGGCGAGGTCGCCAGTGTGCATCCAGCCGGCGGCATCGAGCACGTCGGCGGTTTTCTCCGGCTCGTCCCAATAGCCGAGCATCACGCTGTAGCCGCGGGTGCAGAGTTCGCCGCGCTGGCCGCGCGGCACGACCTTGCCGTTGAGATCGACGACCTTCACTTCGACATGCGGATGAATGCGCCCGACGGTCGAGACCCGCCGGTCTTCCGGATCGTCGACCGCGCTCTGGAAGCTGACCGGGCTGGTCTCGGTCATGCCGTAGGCGATCGTGACTTCGCGCATGTTCATCGCATCGTTGACGCGGCGCATCACTTCGACCGGGCACGGCGCCCCCGCCATGATGCCGGTGCGCAGTGACGACAGATCGAAGTCGGCGAAGTCCGGATGATCGAGCTCGGCGATGAACATCGTCGGCACGCCGTACAGCGCCGTGCATTTCTCGCGTGACGCGGTCTGCAGCGTCACCAGCGGGTCGAAGCCTTCGCCGGGATACACCATCGTGGCGCCGGAGGTGACGGAAGCGAGGTTGCCCATCACCATGCCGAAGCAGTGATACAGCGGCACCGGAATGCAGATACGATCCGCCGCGGTGAGTTTCATCGCGCGGCCGACGAAGTAGCCGTTGTTGAGGATGTTGTGATGCGTCAGCGTCACGCCCTTGGGCGAGCCGGTGGTGCCGCTGGTGAATTGGATGTTGACCGCATCGTCGAACTGCAGCTCGCTTGCGAACGCCGCGATCTGGTCGCGGTGGCGCGCGCCGCCCATGGCCGCGACCTCGTCGAACGCAATCGTCCCCGGCGCATTCGGTCCGCCGATCTGGATCACGGTGCGCAGCTTCGGAAGCTTGGCTGATTGCAATGCGCCGGGCGGCGAGGTCGCCAGCTCGGGGATCAGCGTATTCAGCATCTCCATGTAGTGCGAGGTCTTGAACGCGGTGGCGGTCACCAGCGCGGCGCAGCCGACCTTGGCGAGCGCGAATTCCAGCTCGCTCAAGCGGTAGGCCGGATTGATGGTGACCAGGATCAGTCCGGCTTTGGCGGCGGCGAACTGCGTCAGCGTCCATTCCGGCCGGTTCATCGACCAGATGCCGATGCGGGCGCCGCGCTCTAAGCCGAGCGCAACAAAGCCGGCGGCCAGCGCATCCACGCGTTCAGCGAAGTCGCGCCAAGTCCAACGGGTGTCATGGCTGGGTGAAACCAGCGCTTCGCGATCGGGCCATAGCGTCACCGCGCGGTCGAGTGCCTGGCCGATGGTGATTCCGAGCAGCGGCGCGTCGGAGACGCCGCAGACATAGCTGGGGGTCGAACTGGTCACGTCCTTGGTCCTCGCCTTAGCGCCCGGACAGTTTGGAGTGCCGGGTCGTGATCGTGTGGGCTTGTCGCCTCTTTCACGAAGCATAGCGCCGCCGGCAGGGCATTGCGACCCCGCCGGCGGCGCGAGCGATTGTTAGGCCGCCTGCTGTCCGGCACCGAGGCCGGCATAGACTCCGCGTTCAAACGCGGCGAACGCCTCCAGGCACTTGGCGTCGGCGAACGGCAAGACCTGCATCAGGATCACGCCGCAGACGTCGCGGGTCGGATCGATCCAATAATAGGTATTGGCGAGCCCGGCCCAAGCGAGGCTGCCGGGGCTGCGGCCTTCCGGCGTCTTCTCGGTGTTGATCAGGAAGCTGAGGCCCCACTTCTTGGTCATGCCGGGATAGAGGTCGACGTCGTTGGTGGCGAAGGCGATCGCAGAATTCAGCTTGGTGACGTTGAGATCGCCGATGTGGTTCTGGCCCATCATCGCCACGGTCTCAGGTTTCAGCACCTGGTTGCCGTTGCCTCGGCCCTTGTTGAGGATCATCTGGGTGAACTTCAAATAGTCCGCCGCGGTGCCGTACAGGCCGCCGCCACCCATATGGAATTCCGGCTCCTGCGCGACCTCGAACGGGATCGGCGACAGCGAGCCATCCTCGCCGCGGGCATGCACTGCGACCAGCCGCTTCCGCTGGTCGTCGGTGATCCTGAAGCCGATGTCGGTCATGCCGAGCGGCGCGAACAGATGATCGCGCAAATACGCGTCGAGCTTCATGCCGCTGGCCGCTTCGACCGCCTTGCCGGCGAAGTCGATGTTGATGCCGTACTCCCAGCGCGTGCCCGGATCTGACGCCAGCGGCGTCTTCAGTGCAGCTTCCTGACAGCCGATGATGCCGGGGATGCCATGCCGCTCCATGTACTTCACCATGTCGGCGTTCCACATGTCGTAGCAGAAGCCGGCGGTGTGGGTGAGCAATTGCCGCAGCGTGATCGGAGATTTGGCCGGCCGGGTCTTCGGCGTACCGTCGGCATCGAATCCGTCGAGCACCAGCGGCTGGGCGAGATCGGGCAGCAGCTTGCCGATCGGCTCGTCGAGCGACAGCTTGCCCTGCTCGACGAGCTGCATCGCGGCAGCGGCGGTGATCGCCTTGGTCATCGACGCGATCCAGAACACGCTGTCGGTGGTCATCTGCTCCGGCTTCGACAAATCGCGCTTGCCGTACGCGCCCTGGTACAACACCTCCTGCGAATTACCTGCGATGGCCACGACGCCGGGGATGTCGCCGCGCTCGCTCATCTGACGCAAGCTCTGGTCGATCGGGTTGCTGCTTTGCATGTTGTCCTCCCTTGTTTGCTTGGCAGTTTTCTAAAGCGGCCGGATTGTTCACCGAGCGGTTCCGCTGGGCAAGCGATAACGAGGTCGGGCGACAAAGTCTCGCATCTGCGAGCGGCGCCGCATTCGTGCCGGGAACGAACGGGTGGGCGTGGCGTTCACAAAGTCGCCGCAGTGTTGAACCTTGCGGCCGCAGCCGCCGTCCAACCCAAAGTTGCGACGCCCCCCGCCCGGAGCACCGAGATGATCCCGACCTGGAGTGACTGGAAGCGCTATCCGCAGCCCGGCCGTGGCGGCAATATCGAGGCGCCGGTCAGTCCCGGGATCTACGAAGTGCGTTACGCGCAGACCGGCGCCCTGTACGGCTTCGAGGCTGTCGACAATCTCGCGGTCGCGCTGGCGCAACTGCCTGTCAAATCGGCCCGCGCTGGATCGTGGTTCGGTCGCCGCGCCGCCCTGCCGTTCCCGGAGCTTGAGTATCGCGTCTGCGCCACCACTTCGCGCGCTCATGCCCGCACCGCCGCCGAACGCATGATCAATCTGCGCAGCACCTGGATCGCCGGCGCCGCCTGACCGTGGTGCGACGCGGCCGCCATTCGCGGCCGCGAAAGGGTGCGGTGATGCGAAGGACGATGCCGGACCTGCGCTGTGCGCCGCGCGATCTCTGCCTATATTGACCGGCGACAGGGGCCATCGCGGTCCCGCTGCGATTCACCAGCAACGCCGGAGCATTCAATGTCACCCACCGCCGCCGCCCGCACCGCCGATCAGGCCGCCTCGCTGCGCGATCGTCTGAAGGACCCGTCGCTGCTGCGCGAGCAGTGCTACATCGGCGGCGCTTGGTCGGGCACGTCGACGATCGCGGTGACCAATCCGGCCAATGGCCTGACGATCGCCAAGGTACCGCATCTCGGCGCCGCCGAGGCCACCCAGGCGGTCGAAGCAGCCGCGCAGGCATTCCCGGCCTGGGCCAAGCTCACCGCCAAGCAGCGCTCCAACATCTTGCGCAAATGGTTCGAGCTGATCATCGCCAACCGCGAGGATCTGGCGCTGATCCTCACCACCGAACAGGGCAAGCCGCTCGCCGAGGCGCTCGGCGAAGTCGATATCGGCGCCGCCTATGTCGAATTCTTCGCCGAAGAGGCGCGTCGGGTGTACGGCGAAACCATCCCGACCCAGCGTGCCGACGCCCGGCTGATCGCCATCAAGCAGCCGATCGGCGTCTGCGGCGCGATTACGCCGTGGAATTTCCCGAGCTCGATGATCACCCGCAAGGTCTCGCCGGCGCTGGCGGCGGGATGCACCGTGGTGCTGAAGCCGGCTGAGGAAACGCCGCTGAGCGCCTTCGTGCTGGCGGCGCTGGCCGAAAAGGCCGGCGTGCCGAAGGGCGTGTTCAACGTCCTCACCGGCGACGCGCCGGCGATCGGCAAGGTGCTGTGCGAACATCCGGCCGTCCGGTTCGTCGGCTTCACCGGCTCCACCGAAGTCGGCAAGATCCTCTACAAGCAGGCGTCGGTCGGGGTGAAGAAGCTCGGTCTCGAGCTTGGCGGTAACGCGCCGTTCATCGTATTCGACGATGCCGATGTCGACGCCGCGGTCGAAGGCGCGATGGTGTCGAAGTATCGCAACATGGGTCAGACCTGCGTCTGCGCCAACCGGCTCTACGTGCAGGACGGCGTTTACGACGCGTTCGTCGAGAAGCTCGCCGCCAAGGTCAAGGCGATGAAGGTCGGTGACGGCACCGAGCAGGGCGTGACGCAAGGGCCGCTGATCAATGAGGCCGCGGTCGAGAAGACCGAGCGGCACATTGCGGACGCGCTGTCGAACGGCGCCAAGGTGATCACCGGCGGCAAGCGCCACGCGCTCGGCGGCACCTTCTTCGAACCGACCGTGCTGGCCGATGTCCGGCCCGACGCGCTGGTGGCGCATGAAGAAACCTTCGGGCCGCTGGCGCCGGTGTTCCGCTTCAAGGACGAAGCCGAAGTGATCCGGCTCGCCAACGCCTCGCCGTTCGGCCTCGCCAGCTATTTCTACGCCCGCGATTTGGGCCGCGTCTGGCGCGTTGCAGAAGCGCTGGAGAGCGGCATGGTCGGCGTCAACACCGGCCTGATCACCACCGAAGTCGCGCCGTTCGGCGGCGTCAAGGAATCCGGCCTCGGCCGCGAAGGCTCACATCACGGCATCGAAGAGTATGTCGAGATCAAATACGTGATGATGGCGGGGATCTGAGGGCAGAAGCTCAACTACGCGCTCATCCTCATCCTGAGGAGCCCCGGCAAAGCCGGGGCGTCTCGAAGGATGGGCCACGCAGGACTTGTGGCACATGGTTCGAGACGGCGCTTCGCGCCTCCTCACCATGAGGTTGAGCGTGCCGAGCGGCCAAGAGTGCGAAGGCGCTACTATGCCTTCCGGCGCTCATCGATCTCCCTGATCTGCGCCCGCGCGTCGTCGCCCTCGGGGATCGGGCGGCCGCTGTCGCGCCATTCGATCGCGGCCTTGAAGCCGGCGTCTTGCGCGTAGCGGCGGAACCACAGGCCCTCGGGATTGTGCCGCGAGACGCCGTCGAAGATCGTGGCGAGCATCTGGGTCTGCTCCAGGCCCATGTTCAACATCACCTGATTGACCACGAGCTTATGCATCGCGAGGTGGCTTTTCGGTACGCCGGCGACGCGCGTGGCGAGCTTCATCGTAGCTTGTTCCAGCTCGGCAACCGGCACCGACAGATTGACGAGGCCCCACTCGGCCGCGGTCTTGCCGGTGATCACGTCGCCGGTGAACATCATCTGCTTGGCGCGCGTCGGGCCGAGCTTGAAGGTCCACATCGCGGTGGTGGGGCATCCCCAGACCCGGGTCGGCATGTAGCCGATGCGCGCATCATCGGCCATCACGATCATGTCGCAGCACAGTGCGATGTCGCTGCCGCCGGCGACCGCCGCGCCGTGGATCTTGGCGATGGTCGGCTTCGAGCAACGCCACAGGCTCATGAAGTCCTCGGTGTTGCGTTTCATGGCCGCGTAGTCCACCAGCGGGTCCCATGGCTCCTTCTCCTGCTGGCACGGATGGTCGATGTCGCTTTCGGCGTAGTCGACCAGATCGTAGCCGCCGCAAAAGCCCTTTCCGGCGCCTTCGATGACGATCACATGGATCGCATCCTCGGCCTGCGCCCACTCCACCGCGGCGCGGATGTCCCGCGGCATCGCGTCATTGATGGCGTTGAAGCGGTCGGGGCGATTCAGCACCAGCCGCGCGATCCGCGGGGCATTCGGGTCCGGCGCGATCGTCAAGGTCGAGAATTCGGGCAAAGCTTCCTCCGTCGTTTTCTATAAACAGTCAACGTTGACTGTACGGCGCTCCCTGCTACAGTCAATCCTGACTGTTCAGGAGACGAGATGAACCGGCCCCGGCCCGATGCTGCCGATAGCCCGCCCGCGATTCGCGACCGTCTGCTCGACGCGGCGGTCGAATGCTTGATCGAGCTCGGCGTGGCGGGGACGTCGACGCTGGCGGTGCAGCATCGCGCGGGCGTCAGCCGCGGCGCGCTGCTGCATCATTTTCCGAGCCGCGAAGTGTTGCTGGCCGCGAGCGTTTCCGAGCTGATCCGGCGCAACGAGCATGCAGTACGCAGCTTCGTCGAAGCGCTGCCCAGTCGTGGCGACCGGCTGAAGGTGGCGATGGGCGCGCTCGCCTTTGCGGCGCGGCAGCCGGCGTATCTGGCCGAACTCGAACTCTGGGCGGTGGCGCGCACCGATAGTGCCTTGCGCCAGACGTTGATCGCCGCCGAACGGCTGGCGAAGCGTGAGATCGACCGCGTCCACTATCAGTTGTTCGGCGATTGGGCGAAGTCGGACTCCTACGCCGAAATTGTCGCGCTCACCCAGCATTTCATGCGCGGGCTGGCGATCTCGGAGAACGTCCGGCTGTCGCCGAAGCGCCGAGACGAACTGATCGCCTCCTGGACCGAGGCGATCCGGCCGATCCTGGAACGCGGCCTGACGACCACAAGCGCCAGCAAGGCGTAATCAGTAAAATTCAGGAGGGGACGATGAATTCACCGCCGCTGCGCGAGTCCTATTGGACTGCCGATCTGTCGCGACCGGTGCTCGACGTTGCGATCGGCGACGTACTGGCGGAGGTCGCGGCGCAGGAAGGCGACCGGCCGGCGCTGGTCGAAGTCGTGCCGAATGGTATGGACTCGCCGGTCGGCGCGGCGAGCACCAGCCGCAGCTGGACCTATGCGCAGCTCAACGATGACGCACGCCGCTGCGCCAGCTGGCTGCTGACGCAGTTCAAGACCGGTGACCACATCTGCGTCTGGGCGCCGAACGTGCCCGAATGGATCGTGCTGCAATATGGCGCGGCGCTGTCCGGCCTCGTGCTGGTGACGGCCAATCCGGCCCTGAAGGCGTCGGAGCTGGAGTTCGTGCTGCAGCAATCGCAGTCGGTGGCGCTGTTCCATCTCGATGCATTCCGCGGCGTCGACACCGGCGCGGTAGCGCGCGGCTTTGCCTCTGCGGAGCTGCGCTGCATTTCGTTCAGCGGCTGGCTCGATGAGGTCCGCCGCACCGATATCGGTGCTCTGCCGCGGATTGACCCTGGTCAGCCGGCACAGATCCAGTACACCTCGGGCACCACCGGCCGTCCCAAGGGGGCGCTGCTGCATCATCGCGGGCTGATCACCAACGCCAGCTACGTCGCGGCGCGCGCCGGGCTCGATCACAGCGTGCTGTTGAGCCCGATGCCGCTGTTTCATACGGCCGGCTCGATCATGAGCGTCTTAGGCTGCCTCAATTCGCGCTCGACTCTGGTGCTGCCGCTGCTGTTCGATCCGGGCACCGTGCTCGACGCAATCGCGCACAGCCGCGCCGACACGCTGTTCGGCGTGCCGACGATGCTGCTCGCGGTGATCGATGCCCAGCTGCAGGCGCCGCGCGATCTGTCCTCGCTCCGCGTTGCCGCCTCCGGCGGCGCCCAGGTGCCGCCCGAACTGCACCGCCGGATTCACGACGCGCTGAAGCTGCCGCTGCTCACCGTGTTCGGCCAGACCGAACTCAGCCCAATCGTCTCGCAGACCAGCATCGACGATCCGGACGAGCAGCGCATTCACTCTGTCGGACGGCCGCTGTGGAATGTCGAGGTGCGGATCGTCGATCCGAACGGCGACCGCGTGGTCGGCATCGGTGTTGAAGGCGAGATCCAGGTCCGCGGCTATCAGACCATGCTCGGTTACTTCAACGCCCCCAAAGAGACCAGCGAGACGATTACGGCTGACGGCTGGCTGAGGACGGGCGATCTCGGCGCGATGGATGAAGCCGGTTATCTGCGGATCACCGGCCGGCTCAAGGACATGATCATCCGCGGCGGCGAGAACATCTATCCGGCCGAGGTCGAAGCCTGCCTGCTGCGGCATCCCGCTGTTGCCGACATCTCGGTGTTCGGAGCGCCGGACGACAAATGGGGCGAAGTGGTTGCCGCCGCAGTCAGGCTCGTGCCGGATGTGCCGGTAACGGCCACCGAGCTGAGCGCTTTCTGCAAGACTGAGATCGCGCCGCACAAGGCGCCGACGGTCTGGTACGCCTGCACGGGTTTCCCGCTGACGGCGTCCGGCAAGATCCAGAAGTTCCGCCTCCGCGATGCGGCGGTCGAAGGCGAGTTGCAGCGCCTGAGCTGATGGCCCGCCGCGGCGCTCTGGTCTTGGACCGTTGCTTTGAGACGAGCGGCACGCCATGTCGGCGTGCCGCTCAGTCGTGTGCCGGTGATCTACTGACTGAATCCGGTGGGTGGCTGCACGCGTGTCACCGGCGGCGGGGCCCAGCGGCCGGTCAGGGCTTCCTGTTTGGGAGCGTACATCCGCATCGTCAGCGTGAACGGTCCTTTCGGCGCCGGCAGCCAGTTCGATTCGTGCTCGGCGCCGGGGCTGGCATTCTGGATCAAGAGGTCGAGCGAGCCGTCGGCGTTGGGCTTCAGCGGCATCCAGCTGCTCAGCGCTTGGCGCTGCAGCGCGTTCGGCACGGGGAAGCCGTCGGAATCGTACAGCGTCAGCGACCAGAACGCGTCGACCGGCGGCGTGGCGCCCTTCTGGAAGCGCAGCACGTAGTTGCTGGTGCCGTCGAGCGGCTTGCCGGTCTCGTCGGCGATGTTGACCGGATAGATCGCGTCCTCAGGCACGTTGGCGCCGAGCCCGAACTGGGCGACGATCGCACGCTTCAGGTAGTAATTGCCGTACACCCCCATGGTGTCGATGTTCATGCTCCAGCCATTGGTCACGCGGGCCATGGTCGGCATCTTCCAGCTCATCAGCTTCAGCGCCTCGGCCGGTGCCGCGCCCAATGCTTTGCGTACGTTGGGGGCGGCTTTGTCGAGATCGAAGCTCTTGCCCGGCTCCAGCCCGATCCGGCGCAGCCGTGCGACGATCGGCTGGTCGGTGATATGCGGCGGGTTCTGTTTCAGGAGCTCGGCCGCGTAGGCGAAAAATTGCCCGCCCGGCATGCTGTCGACCTGCTGCTTCGGCGGCGTCTTCATGTCGATCGCGGGATCGGGCACGAAGGCAGGGGCCGGTCCCGGCGGCTTGCCCCATTGCGACAGCGGCGTCGCGGTGTAGCCGGCCTGGATCTGGTGCACCGCGGCGTAGTCTGCTGGCCCGTCGGTCTTGGTGCGGCCGATGATCCAGATAATCGGCGTCGGCGCCTCGATCCGCTGCATCCCGGACGGCACCGTGCCGCTCCAGCCGGGCGCCGTGACCAGGAATTTCTGCGCCTGGGTGCCGGTGGTGCGCCAGCCGGGCGATGCGAACACGTCGGTCCACATATCGAGCATCGGCAGCAGGTAGTAGCGGCCGTTGGTGTCGGGCGCCGTCACCACCATCGGCTCTCTCGACAGATCGAGCCAGGCGATCGAATACAGCGTATCGAAATTCGGCCGCACGACCGTCTTGAAATCCGCCGGCGGATAAGCCGGCACGCTGACGAAGCTGTTCATCGGCCCTTTGCCGAACTCCTTGCCCGCCTCGACATTGGTCGATTGCTTGCGGGTAAGGTCCATCGTCACCAGCGGATAGAAATACAAATAAGCATCGATCCCGAGGCTCAGCGCCTCTTCGTCGGAGACCGGCGCCGGCTCGCTTCGCGCGGGCGCCGTCATCAGCAGCAGCGCGGCCGTTGCGGCCGCCGACATCGCCTTCAACCAGCCAATCATGTTGCCGTCCTCCCTCGACGCATCGCAGATGGCGTTCCAGGCAGGATGCTGAGTTGAGTGCCGGCTGAGCTATGACGCAGGTCAAACGACCAGAAGCTTGGTGGTCGAGACTGGATGCTGACTGGTAACTCTACGAGGTCACTGTCGCAGCATGATCAGCGGATCGGCGGTATCAGGCACCTTGCGCCACTGCGCATTGTCGTCGGCCTCGAACCGCCAACTATCGCCGTTCGGCGCCACCAGCAGCATCGCACCATGCTCGAGCCGCCACATCGTCGGACCAAATCCGGCGATCTGCGCATCGCAGCGCGGCTTCAAGAATGCCTGGAAGTTGTCGTTGCCCGCTTCGGTATTGGTGAGTGTCAGGCCGCAGACCTGGCGGCCGTTACCGCGCACCATGGTCCAGTCGCCGATCATCTGCTCCATCGATTTGGCGAGCGAGCGAGCCGCGACCAGGTTCTGCAGGATGTAGATCCCTTCGCCGTCGCGATGGCCTTCGAAGATGCCGCTCTCGACCTCGGTGAAATCGATCACCGAGTCCCCGTCGGCTGTCTCCAGCCGGACGATGTCGAGGCCTTTGACGTCCCAGGCGGTGATCGCCTTGGTGAACGGCAGCGTCTTGGCGCAGTCAGGCTCGAGAGTCAGTTTCAGCCCCTTGGCGGCGGGCTCGGACGTCAGCGTCACGACGCAGGTCTTGCTGCGTTCGGTGGTCGCCAGCTCCCACTGGCCGACCATCTCCTTCTTCATCGAGGCTGCGTCCTGCGCCGCGGCGGCGGACGCGAGCAGCGCCGAGAGGATCACCGTGCCGAACGCGCGCCACATCGTCAGCGGCCTTTCACCGGCGTTTCGGCCACCGGCGTCAGCGGCCGCTGGCCTGCGAACCAGGCTTTCAGATTGTCGACCACCAGCTGGTTCATCGCATTGCGCGTCACCACCGAGGCCGAGCCGATATGCGGCAGCAGCACGACGTTGTCCATTGCGCGCAGCTCTTCGGGAACGTTCGGTTCGGCCGCGAAGACGTCGAGGCCGGCAGCGAGAATCTTGCCGGATTTCAGGGCGTCAATCAGCGCCGCTTCGTCGATCACCGAGCCGCGCGCGACGTTGATCACCACGCCGCGCGGCCCGAGCGCACCGAGCACCTCGGCGTTGATCAGCTTGGCAGTGGTGGGGCCGCCCGGCGTGATCACCACCAGGGTATCGACCTCCTTGGCCATCTCGATCAGGTTCGGATAGTGCTGATAGGCGACGCCGGCCGCCGGATTGCGCGAATGATACACCACCGGCACCAGCGAGGCGTCGAGCCGCCGGGCGATCGCCTGGCCGATCCGGCCCATGCCGACCATACCGACCTTGCGGTCGCGTAAGGAGCCGGTGCTGAGCGGATAGTCCTGGGTCTGCCATTGTCCGGCGCGGACGTATTTGTCGGCGCGGATGAACTCGCGCAACGTCGCGATCAGCAGCCCGAGCGCGGTATCGGCGACTTCTTCGGTGAGCACGTCGGGGGTGTTGGTGACGATCACGCCATGCTGCGCCGCCCAGGCGGAATCGACATGGTCGTAGCCGACACCGAAGCTCGCCACGATTTCGAGCTTCGGAAACCGCGCCAGCATCGCAGCGCCGGTCGGCACCAGGCCGGTGACCGCGATCCCGCGGATGCGGCCGCGAGCTTCGTCGTTCAGCTTCTCGAGGTCGTCGGCGCGCTCGCATTTGTGCAGCACATAACCGGCCGGGAAGCCCTGATCGATGACCTCCTTGCGGGGGCCGTAGATCAACAGATCAATCGGCTCCGACGCGCCCGTTTCCCCCGGCATCAATTATCCTTTCCCAACGCGCTCTCGTGCCAGCGCCGCAGCAGCAGATGCGACACCAGCGCCAGCAGCAGATAGATCACAATGCCCGCCGTCGACAGCAACAGCAATGCTGCGAACATGCGCGGAATGTTGAGCCGGTATCCGGATTCGGCAATCCGGTAGGCGAGGCCCGAGCCGGCGCCGGCCGAACCGGCCGCGATCTCGGCGACCACGGCACCGATCAGCGACAGTCCGCCGGCGATGCGCAGGCCGCCGAGGATGTAAGGCAGCGCCGCCGGCAGCTTCAGCCGCAGCAGCGTCTGCCAGCGCGAGGCGCCGTACAGCCGGAACAGCCCGGCGAGATTGCGGTCGACCGAGTTGAGTCCGAGCGTGGTGTTGGACAGCACCGGAAAGAACGCCACGATCCAGGCGCAGACGATCACCGCGGTTTCCTGGGGCAGGTAGATCAGCAGCAGCGGCGCGATCGCGATCACCGGCGTGACCTGCAGCACCACCGCATAGGGGAACAGCGAATATTCGAGCAGTCGCGACTGGTTGAACAGCAGCGCCAGCGCGATGCCGCCGACCGCGGCGGCAACGAAGCCTTCCAGCGTGGTCCACAGCGTGGTCAGCAGCGAGCCGAACAGCACCGGCCAGTCCTGCATCAGCGTCGAAGCCACCAGCACCGGGCCCGGCAGCACGTAAGGCGGGATCTGATTGAGCCTGACGATCAGGTCCCACGCGACGATCGCAGCGATCAGCACCACGATCGGCAGCGCGACCCGGAGCCCGGCGCGGGCGCCAAGCGGAGAAGCGTCGTCACGTGAGGTGGGCAGGGCGCTCATGCCCGCGCCTCGCGGGTGGTGGGGGTGCTTTCGCCTGTCGACGCGAGGGCGCGTGAAACCTCGCGGCACTGCGCCGCATAGTCGGCCGAGAGCCGGAACTCCTCGCCGCGGGATGCCGGTGCCTCGATATCGAAGGAGGCCGCGATCCGGCCTGGGCGCGGCGTCATCACCACCACGCGCTGCGACAGATACACCGACTCGAACACCGAATGGGTGACGAACACCACCGTCATCTGCAGCTCTCGCCACAGCGCCAGCAGATCGTCATTGAGCCGAAACCGGGTGATCTCGTCGAGTGCGGCGAACGGCTCGTCCATCAGCAGGATGTCGGGCCTCGTCACCAGCGCGCGCGCCAGCGAGGCCCGCATCTTCATGCCGCCGGATAGTTCGCGCGGAAACGCATCGGCGAACTCGGACAGGTCGACCCGGGCCAGCACCTCGTCGACGCGTCGGGCGATTTCGGCGCTGGCGACATGCGCCAGCTTCAGCGGCAACGCGACGTTGTGGCGGATGCTTGCCCACGGCATCAGCGTCGGCTCCTGAAACACGAAGCCGATCGGATGTTCGCCGCGGCTGCGCGGCGACGCGGTGCCGACCTCGATCCGCCCCGAGGACGGCGCTGCCAATCCGGCGATCATCCGTAGCGCGGTCGACTTGCCGCATCCGGAGGGGCCGAGCAGCGACACGAACTCGCCGCGGCCGATATTGAGGTCGATCGGGCCGAGCGCCAGCGTGCCGGTACGGTAGGTCTTGGTGACGCCGCGCAGTTCGATCGCCGGCCCGGTGGCGCCGGCATCCGCAGCGGACGGTCGCGGCGATGAGGCCATGCGGCCGGCTATTTCTGCTTCGGGCGCAGGTCGACGCCGACGCCCTTGTTGATGAACTGCAGCGTATAGGCTTTGCGGAAGTCGAGGCCGCGCGTCACCACGCCGGCCCGCGCCATCTTGTCGAAGAACGAGGCGTAGCGTTCGTCGTTCATCGCGCCGATGCCATTCTTGATGGCGTCTCCGGAATCGACGATGCCGTATTGCTTCATCTTGTCGACCGAATAGGCGAGCATCTCGTCGGTCATTTCCGGATTGAGCTGCTTGATCATCGCATTGCCGGCGGAATTGTCGCCGTACAGATAATTGTACCAGCCGATGATCGAAGCGTCGACGAAGCGCTGGATCATGTCGGGATTCTTATCGATCAGATCGCGGCGGGTCTCGATCAGCGTCGAGTAGCCATTCAGCCCGTAGTCGGCGAGCAGCAGCACGCTCGGCTTGAACTTTGCCGCCTGCTCCACGGTGAACGGCTCGGAGGTGACGTAGCCCTGCATCGCGCTGCGCCGGTCGATGATGAACGGCTGCGGGTTGAAGGTGTAGGGTTTCACCTTGGCTTCGCTGAAGCCGTATTCGGATTTCAGCCACTGGAAGTAGCTGGTGATACCCTCCTTGGAGACGAACAGCGTCAGCGGCTTCAGATCGTCCAGCGTTTCGATCTTCGACTCCGGGTGCGACACGAACACCTGCGGGTCTTTCTGGAAGATCGCCGCGATCGCCACCACCGGCACGTTGGTGGCCACCGCGTCGAACGACTGCAGCGTGTTGGCGGTCATGAAGAAGTCGAGCTTGCCGGCGATCAGCAGCGCCCGATTGTTCACGTTGGGACCGCCCGGCACGATGCTGACGTCGAGGCCGTAGGTCTTGTAGGTGCCGTCCGCGACCGCCTGGAAGAACCCGCCGTGCTCGCCTTCGGCCACCCAATTGGTGCCGAACGACACCTTGTCGAAGCCGCCTTCGGGCACTTTGCGGACCGGCTGCACCTTCGGCGGCTGCGGCTTCTTCGGCCGGGGCGGGGGCGGCGGTTCCGGCGGCTTTTCGACGGGTTTTTCGGCGCCATGGCCGTGGCCGGAGGCATGAACGGGAGAAGCCAGCGCCACTCCCACCGCCAACAGTACCCCGGTTAACGCTCGCAGCAGGAAAGCGGGGCTCATGGTTGGACTCCGTCGTTCATTTTGGCCCATGATGGCGGCATCAGGGCGGCGCGGATTCGAGCGTTTCAGGATTGATAGCGAAACAATGCCGGCATTTGAACCACTTCTCCGTCACCCCGCATTTCGCCGATGACCAAGCTGCCGCCCCGCGACTGGAGCGCGATTTACTGGCCGGAGATCACCGGAGCTGATCCGTCGCGCTGGATCGCAGTGCTGCCGCTCGCCGCGATCGAGCAGCACGGGCCGCATCTGCCGCTGTCGACCGACGTCACCATTGCGGAAGCCTACCTGGCGCGGGTGAGAGATCGCCTGCCGGACGACATTCCCGCGACGTTCCTCCCGGTGCAGGCGATCGGTCTGTCGACCGAACATCTGTCGTTTCCGGGCACGCTGACGCTGTCGACCGAGACCGCGCTGAAGCTGTGGACCGAGATCGGCGACAGCATCGCCCGGGCGGGTGTGCGCAAGCTGGTGATGGTGACCAGCCATGGCGGCAACAGCGCCGCGATGGGTCTGGTGGCCCAAGAGCTGCGCGTCCGGCACCGGATGTTGGTGGTGACCACCGGCTGGGCGCGGTTCGGCGTGCCCGACGGGCTATTCGCCGCCGACGAGCTGCGCCACGGCATCCATGGCGGCGCGACCGAGACCTCGATCATGCTGGCGCACGCGCCGGAGCTGGTGCGGGCCGATCGGGTCGCGAACTTCCGCCCGGCGAGCGTGGCGATGGAGCAGACCTATCGTTGGTTGTCGGCGCAGCGGCCGGCGCCGTTTGCCTGGGCGGCCGAAGACCTGCATCCGAGCGGCGCCATCGGCGACGCCTCCGCAGCCACTGCCGAGAAGGGACGGCGGCTGCTCGACCATGGAGCCGGCGCATTCTGCGAGCTGCTGGCCGACATGCACCGCTTCGATCTCGCCGCGCTGTCGACCAAACCCTCCGCCTGAGGGTGTCCGCCGAGCCCATCGGCGGGGTCGCTATGCTGGGTTGCGTCGCTGCTCGCCTGCGCCGTGCCCGGCCGACCGGCTCTTCCTCTGATACCACTCGATCTTTTGAGGCCGGGAGGCCGCCGGCCTCACGCGCACCTCATCAACGGCAGTAAGTTACCGTGCCATCTGGACTTTGAGGAATTCCAGACTGGCGCTGTCCTGCTCCCGACGCTTCGAGTTGTGTGCGGTAGATGGCGCTTTTGCGTGTCGCCGGCCCTCATAAGCTGACACTGCTTCCGACTTTCGTCAGGTTGCGAACGACATTCAGATGCCGTCGGGGTGATGAGGCGCGACCAATCGCCGCGCGATCTTTTGCGTTCCAGGTGAGCTTGATGACTGTTCGACGATGCCCCGCCAGCCCGATTTCGGACCGCCGCGACCTCGCCTCGCGTGAGCTGTGCCCTCCGCACAATCGGACCTTTCGGCGTCCGTCCGCCTCGACGCTGATCGCCGGCGCGGCGACCGCCGCCGCGTTGTTGCTGCCCCAGGGCGCAGCCGCGGGCGGCATTGGCAAGCCGCGGCCGGACCCGGCGTATGACTGGAGCGGGTTCTACGTCGGTGCCCATGCGGGTTACGTCCGCGGCCATGCCGGCGCGACGCTGCAGGACGCGAATTCTATTGCGCAGAACAGCAACGGCGCCGGCGGCGCCACTGCGGGCGCCCAGGCGGGCTACAATTTCGTCACCGGATCGAACCTGCTGCTCGGTGTCGAAGCCGACATCTCGTTTCCGAGCTATCTGCCGCAGAACGCGGTGCTGTCGGAGTTCGACAACGGCGCTGCCAACACGCTGCAGCACCTCGACTATTACGGCACGGTCCGCGCCCGGCTCGGCGTCATCGCCGGCCGATGGCTCGGTTACGTCACCGGCGGCCTCGCCTTCGAGCACGAGCGCTATCTCACCGACCCCGACGTCGGCCGCGTGATGAACGCGCGGATCGGCTGGGCGGCGGGTGCCGGCGTCGAATACGGCTTCACGCCGAACTGGAGCGCGCGGATCGAATATCTCTACAGCCAGTATCAGAACGCCACCGTCGCGCTGCCGACCGGCGCGAGCTACGCGACGTCGCTGAACCTGCAGGCCGTGCGTGTCGGCGTGAACCGCAAGATCGACTGGTTCGGCACCGGCAGCGCCGACACCTTCCCGTCGCTCGCCGCGGTGGCCGATCCGGAGACCGATCGCTGGGAGCTCCACGGCCAGACCACCTTCATCGGGCAGGGCTATCCGTCGTTCCGGGCACCCTATAGCGGCACCAACAGCCTGTTTCCCGGCGCGCAGTTCAAGAACACCTGGAGCACCAGCCTGTTCGCCAATGTCCGGCTGTGGGACGGCGGCGAGTTCTATTTCAACCCGGAATTCCTGCAGGGTTACGGGCTCAGCGACACCGTCGGCGCCGGCGGCTTCCCGAACGGCGAAGCGCAAAAGTCCGGCTTCGCTTATCCGCATTTCAGCCCGTCGCGGTTCTATCTGCGCCAGACCTTTGGGCTCGGCGGCGAGCAGGAACAACTGGCATCGAGCGGTTCGCAGCTCTCCGGCAAGGCCGACATCTCGCGGCTGACGCTGCAGGTCGGCCGCTTCAGCGTCATCGACGTGTTCGACGGCAACTCCTACGCGCATGATCCCCGCCGCGATTTCATGAACTGGTCGATCTGGGCCTCGGGCGCGTTCGACTACGCCGCCGACAAGCTCGGCCTCGGCTACGGCGCCACCGCCGAACTCAACCAGAAGCAATGGGCGATCCGCGCCGGTTACTTCCTGGTCGACGCCGAATCCAATTCCAATAATTACGACATGAAGCTGCTCAGGCGCGGCGAATACGTCGCCGAGCTCGAGACCCGCTATTCGTTGTTCGGCCTTCCCGGCAAGCTGCGCACGCTGGGCTTCATCAACAGCACCTATTCGGGCAGCTATCGCGAGACACTGAACGATCCGTCGCTGAACCTCGACATCACTCAGACCCGCCGCGGCCGGATCAAATACGGCTACGCGCTCAACCTGGAGCAGGCGGTCACCGATGACATCGGCGTGTTCGGCCGCTGGAGCTGGAACGACGGCAAGAACGAGATCATGGCGTTCACCGATATCGACAGCAGCCTGTCGGGCGGCGTGTCGATCCGCGGCCAGCGCTGGGGGCGCCCCGACGACGTGATCGGCATCGCCGGCGCGCTCAACGGGTTGTCGCGCGATCACCGCGATTTCCTCGCCGCCGGCGGCCTCGGCCCGCTGATCGGCGACGGCGCACTCAACTATCGCCGCGAGCGGGTGTTCGAAAGCTACTACGCGCTGGCGCTCAACTCGTCGTGGACCGCGACCGCCGACTATCAGCTGATCGCCAACCCCGCCTACAACGCCGACCGCGGCCCGGTCTCGGTGTTCTCAGGCCGGGTGCACGGGGAGTTCTGACGCGTCGTCATTGGTGCTGCGATGACGAGCGCTAAACCACTGGCGCAAAGCTCTCCGCTCGGGCCATTGCCCAGGCCTGCTTGAAGCGGAGATCGTCGGTGCCCTCCAGCAGCTCGCCCGGACGCAGCGCCGGATAGAGCTGTGCCAGCGAGATGACGTCCGACGGCGAGGTCCGCTGCGAGAAATGATAGGGGCGGATATCGCGCGGATGGTCGAGGCCGGCGGCGGCCACCAGTTCGGCGAGCGCCTGCAACGTCGCGCGGTGATAGTTGTAAACCCGCTCCAGCTTGTGCGGCACCACCAGCGCCCGGTAGCGCGACGGCTCCTGCGTGGTTACGCCGGTCGGGCAGCGGTCGGTGTGACAGCTCAGCGATTGGATGCAGCCGAGCGCGAACATGAAGCCGCGCGCCGAGTTGCACCAGTCCGCGCCGAGCGCCATCGCGCGCGCGACGTCGAAGCCGGTGGCGATCTTGCCCGAGGCGCCGAGCTTGATGCGGTCGCGGGCGCCGATTCCGATCAGCGCGTTGTGCACGAAGCTGATGCCGTCGCGCATCGGCATGCCGAGGTGGTCCATGAATTCCAGCGGCGCGGCGCCGGTGCCGCCCTCCTTGCCGTCGACCACGATGAAGTCCGGATAGATCCCGGTGGCGAGCATCGCCTTGCAGATCGCCAGAAATTCCCAGGGATGGCCGACGCAGAGCTTGAAGCCGGCCGGCTTGCCGCCGGCGAGGCGGCGCATCTCGGCGATGAACCGCATCATCTCGATCGGCGTCGAGAAAGCCTTGTGATAGGGCGGCGAGACGCAGTCTTCGTCCATGCCGACGCCGCGGATCTGCGCGATCTCCTCGGAGATCTTGGCCATCGGCAGCACGCCGCCATGGCCCGGCTTGGCGCCCTGGCTGACCTTCAGCTCGACCATCTTGATCTGGTCGTCGGCCGCGACGCGGGCGAACGCCTCGGGATCGAACTTTCCGTCGCGGGTGCGGCAGCCGAAGTAACCGGAGCCGATCTCCCAGATCAGGTCGCCGCCGTGCTCGCGATGATACGGGCTGACGCCGCCTTCGCCGGTGTCGTGCGCAAAGCCGCCCTTCTTGGCGCCGGCATTGAGGGCGCGGATCGCGTTCGGGCTCAACGCGCCGTAGCTCATCGCCGAGATGTTGAACACCGAGGCGGAATACGGCTTGGCGCAATCCGGTCCGCCGATCGTGATCCGGAACGGCTCTTCGGCGTGCGGCCGCGGCGCCACCGAGTGGTGCATCCACTCATAGCCGTCGCCATAGACATCTTTCTGAGTTCCGAACGGACGCTTATCGAGTTCCATCTTGGCGCGCTGATAGATCAGCGCGCGGGTGTCGCGGCTGAACGGCTTGCCGTCCTTCTCGCTCTCAAAGAAGTACTGCCGCATCTCGGGGCGCATTTCTTCGAGCAGGAAGCGCAGATGGGCCGAGATCGGATAGTTGCGCAGCACCGCGTGACTGGTCTGCAGCAGATCGTGGATGCCGAGCAGCGTCAGCGCCCCGAACACCAGCAGCGGCACCAGCACCACGCCGAATAGCGGCGTGTGGGCGTCGAACGCTGCGAGCGCGGCGAGGAGAGCGGTGAGGACGGCGCAGACAGTGAGAACGATGTAGCGCGGCGAGAGCGGAAGCAGCAGCGTTTCCATGGAATCCCCGCGGGGGTCGGCAGGACGGACGTTCGATCGGCCGCCGCAGCGGGGAGCCCCGTGCGTCTGAGTGCGGCGACCGGGCCGCGGTATAGCACGGCGCGCCGGCCTCGATAACCTCGGAGCTTCCGCGATCATTCGGTCACGCCGCGGTCGCAATCCTGTGACGATGGCTGGCGCCCGAGAGACGAGCGATGCGGTTCGGCTTGACATTTCGCCGCCGCAAAGCGATCCCACCGCGCGCCCGCCGGCAGCCGTCCGCCGCGCCGGTCACCGCCTGTTGACGAGACCCCCGATGCAATATGCCGACCGCGTGATCGTCCGGATCGTCAAAGACTATTGCGGCGCGCGCGGCGTCGACGTCACGCTCGGGCTCGACGGCTGGCTGATCGTGCTGAGCAAGGGGGACGCCCGGCATTTTATCTATGGTTACGATTTCGGTCTGAACAGCTCGGTGACGCATCGCCTCGCCAATGACAAGGCGGCGACCGCCGATATCCTCGGTGCGGCCGGCATTGCCTGCGTGCCGCACCGGCTGTTCATGAATCACGAGCACTTCAAGTACGTGCCGAGCAGCGGTCACTGGTCGGCGATGCTGGAGATGCTGCGCGCGCATCCGTCCGGGCTGGTGCTCAAGCCGAACGAGGGCACCTGCGGTCATCTGGTGTTCAAGGCGACGACGGAGCTCGAACTCGAACGGGCCGCCACCGCGATCTTCTCCGCCAATCAGAATCTGGCGATCGCGCCGTATTTCGATATCGCCCGCGAGGTTCGCGTCATCCTGCTCGATCGCGTGCCGCTGGTGGTTTACGAAAAGAAGCGGCCGGCGATCAGCGGCGACGGCGTGCGCAGCGCGTTGCAGCTTCTGCTCGATGCTGTCCCGGCGGACCGGCTCGGCGCCGTGCTGGCGAACCTGCCGGCGGATCACGCTGCGCTTGATGCCGTGGTGCCGGCCGGCGCGCAGTTCCGGCTGGATTGGCGGCACAATCTCGAATTCGGCGCGGAGCCCGAACTGCTCGGCGATGGCGAGCTGCGCGACAGCTGCGTCGCGCTTGCGGCCGAAGCCGCCGGTGCGATCGGTCTTGGCTTCGGCGCGGTCGACGTGGTGTGGACCGCGCCAGGACCCCGCGTGCTCGAGATCAATTCGGGCGTGATGATCGAATCGCTCAGCCGCCGGTTTCCGGACATCGCCCGGCAGGTCTACACCCGCGCGCTCGATCGCGTGATGCAGGCGATGGCGGTCTGACAGCACAGCGTTCGGCGCCGCCGATTTCCTTTCGCTGCGGATCAACTAAGATCGCGTCGCGTCCGCATTCCCATCAAGCAACAAGGAAGCTCATGACCGCGACCGTCAACCGCCAGATCCTGCTGATCGAGAAGCCGAAGGAGAAACTCGGCCCGGAGCATTTCCGTTTGGCGGAATCGCCGGTTCCCGAGCCGAAAGACGGCGAGGCGCTGGTCAAGGTTCGCTACATCTCGCTCGATGCCGCCAACCGCGCCTGGATGCAGGGTGCGACCTATCGGGCCGCGGTCGAAACCGACAGCGTGATGCCGGGCGGCAGCGTCGCCGAAGTGGTGAGCTCGAAAGCGCCGGGCCTGGCGCCGGGCGATCTCGTGTTTGCCGATACCGGCTGGCAGGACTATGCGGCGCTGCCCGCCAAGCATCTTGCCAAGCTGCCCAAGGTCGAGCCGATGACGCATCTGCTCAGCGTCTACGGCATCGCCGGCCTGACCGCTTACTTCGGGCTGCTCGACATCGGCAAGCCGCGCGCCGGTGAGACCGTGGTGGTGTCGGCCGCGGCCGGTTCGGTCGGCTCGATCGTCGGCCAAATTGCGAAGATCAAAGGCTGCCGCGTCGTCGGTATCGCCGGCGGCAAACAGAAGTGCGACTGGCTGGTGAGCGAGCTCGGCTTCGATGCGGCGGTCGACTACAAGGACGGCGCGCTGTTCAAGGCACTGCGCGCCGCGGCGCCGAACGGCATCGACGTGTATTTCGACAATGTCGGCGGCGACATTCTCGAGGCCTGCCTGCCGCAGATGAACCTGAAGGGCCGGATCGCCTGCTGCGGCGCGGTCTCGCAATACGACCGCACCCCCTCGGCCACCGGCCCGCGCGGCATCCCCGGCCTGATCGTGGTGAAGCGGCTGATCATGCAGGGCTTCATCGTGATGGACTACATGGATCAGCGCGACGAAGCGGTCGCCAAGCTGCAGGAGTGGGTCTCGAGCGGCAAGCTCAAGGTCCAGGAGGACGTCATCGACGGCCTGGAGAACACCCCCGCCGCGCTGATCGGCCTGCTGGCCGGCGAAAACCGCGGCAAGCGGATGGTCAAGGTGTGAGCTAAGGGGCTTGCCCGTCGACTTGCTGGCCGGCCTCGTGCCGGCCAGCCGTGCCGGGGAGCAAAGCTGGCGATCCCGGGATGACTCGAACATCCGACCTACGGTTTAGGAAACCGCCGCTCTATCCGGCTGAGCTACGGGACCGTCCGGCTGCGGCCAGGGCCGCGAGCAGGAGCCTCCCATAGCAGAGCGGCGGTCCGATCGCCACCCGGAAGTCGGGCTTGCTGACCGCGATCGGGCTCCCCCCGTGGCCGCGCGGCGCCGGCTTCAGCCCTTGTTTTGTCACAGACTTTAAATCTTGCTTAGGCGGCCCCCGCTAGGTTCGCGCCCGGCTGTGTTAGTCGGGCGTACCCATGACGTTTTCGAGGTCGATAGCTCGCTTTTCTCGTGACCGGCGCGGCAATATCGCGGTGATTTTTGCGCTGGTGTTGGTTCCGCTGATCTCCGCAATCGGCTGCGCGGTCGATTACAGCCGGGCCAATGCGCTGCGAAGCAAGCTGCAGGCCGCGGCGGATGCGGCCTCGGTCGGTGCGGTGTCGCGGACCTCGCCGGCCTATGTGGCGGCCGGAGCGATGTCGGGCGATGGTGTAATCTCGTCCGGTGCGGATGATGCCCTGCGGATCTTCAACGGCAACCTGAACGGCCTGACCGGCTACACCCTCGCCAGCTCATCGGCGACGGTGACCAAGGTGTCGGACGTCGTCACCTCGCAGGTGACGTTTTCCGCCCAGATCTCGACGATGTTCATGAAGGTGGTCGGGATGTCGGCCATGACGGTGGGCGGCACGTCCACCGCTACCGCCAGCATGCCGAAATACATCGATTTCTATCTGCTGCTCGACAATTCGCCGTCGATGGGTGTGGGCGCCACGCCGAATGATGTGTCGGCGATGATCGCGGCCACCGCCAACAAGTCGTCGGACGATCACTGCGCGTTCGCCTGTCACGACGTCAACAACAAGAATAACTACTACAATCTGGCCAAGTCGCTCGGTATCACCACCCGGATCGACGTACTGCGCAGCGCCACGCAGCAACTGATGGACACCGCGAACGCGACCGCGACCTACTCGAACCAGTTCCGCATGGCGATCTACGACTTCGGCGCGTCGGCCCAGTCTGCCGGACTGCGCAACCTGTTCTCGCTATCGGCGAGCCTGTCGAGCGCCAAGACCGCGGCGAGCGCGATCGACCTGATGACGGTGAAGGGTCAAAACGACAACAACGACCAGGACACCAGCTACACGACGATCTTTCCTGCCATCAACAAAGAGATCAGCACGCCCGGCTCGGGCGTGTCCGGCTCGCCGCAGAAATATCTGTTCTTCGTCTCCGACGGCGTCGCCGACGAATACAATCCGAGCTGCCTGAAGCCGAAGACCGGCAACCGTTGCCAGTCGCCGATCAATCCGGCTTTGTGCAAGACCTTGAAGGATCGCGGCGTCAAGATCGCGGTGCTGTACACCACCTATCTCAACCTGCCGAGCAACGACTGGTACAAGCAGTGGATCGCGCCGTTCAACGCCGGCCCCTACGGCCCGTCGCCGAACAGCGAGATCGCGCAGAACATGGAAGCCTGCGCGTCGCCGGGCTTCTACTTCGAGGTCAGCCCCACCCAGGGCATCGCCGAAGCGATGAACGCGTTGTTCAAGAAGGCAGTCGCCGACGCGCGCATCACCAGCTGAGCGACAGGTACGGTTTTCGGATTCGGTGCGACCGCCGGGTCCGCCTTGGAAACTCCATCACCCCTTCCTACGTTGTGATGCCGGCCGGGAGCGCCGCGCCGGAGCGGCGCCGTGTCGGCACCACATAGGAGGTCTCGATGGGTTTGCTCGACATCCTCAACGGCATGCAGAACGGCCCGCGCGGCCCGGCCGACCCGCAGGACAAAAGCGGCGGCATGTCCAAGTTCACCATGGCGATTCTCGCGCTGCTGGCGTGGAAGGCCTACAAACATATGACCAGCGGCCAGCCGCAGGCTGCGCCGGCCAATCAGCCGCGCCCGGTGCCGGCGCCTCCGCCCGCGAATACCGGCGGTGGTTGGGGTGACTTCCTTAAGGGCGGTCTTGGAGGCCTGGTGCTCGGCGGTGCGGCCGGCAGCGTGCTGTCGGGCGGGCTCGGCGATCTGCTGCGGCAGCTTCAGCACAATGGCCTCGGCGATGCCGCCAACTCCTGGGTCGGTCACGGCCCCAACCAGCAGATCGGCCCGAGCGATCTCGCCAATGCGCTCGGCTCTGAACAGATCGACGCGATGACCCGGCAGACCGGGATGTCGCGCGACGAACTGCTCGACGGCCTCAGTCGCTATCTGCCCGACGTGGTCGACCAGCTCACCCCGGACGGGCGGCTGCCGACCGACGACGAAGCGTCGCGCTGGATCTGATCGGCAGCGGCCGGGTTGTTGTTGCTTTGGTTGCGGGCGGTCCGAAGCGGGCCGTGAGAAAGGATACGGAAGATGAGCGGGTTACTCTGGATTCTGCTGGTCGGCTTTGTTGCCGGCATCATTGCGCGGGTGCTGTCGCCGGGGCCGAACAATCCGCAAGGCTTCGTGCTCACCACGGTCCTCGGCATCGCCGGCGCATTCCTCGCCACCGCGGTCGGGCAGATGATCGGGCACTACGGCCCTAATCAGGGCGCCGGCTTCATCACCGCCACGATCGGCGCGGTGGCGGTGCTGTTCATCTGGAACAGGCTGGTGGCGCGGCGGGTGATCTCCGATCCCGGCAATCGCTATCCCTACGATCCGCGCTGAGACTGTCGCGGCCCGGTTCGCCGGGCCGCTTACTGCTGAGTGCGGATGTGATGTCAGCCGGCCAGGTGCATGCCGGCGTCCATCCGCACCAATTCGCCGGTCATGCTGCTCGATTTCGGCGTGGCCAGGAAGCATACCAGTTCGGCGATGTCTTCGGCGGTCGAGGCGATCTTCAGCGGCACGCGCGACACCACCATGTCGCGCACCTGCTTGGCTTCCTCGGCGCCGCGTCCCTTGGTGAACCACGGCGTGTCGATGTAGCCAGGGCAGATCGCGTTGACGCGGATGTTCGGCGCCAGCGCGCGCGACAGCGACAACGTCATGGTGTTGAGCGCGCCCTTGCTGGCCGCATAGGCGATCGACGAGCCGATGCCGCTGATGCCTGCGACCGACGAGACGTTGACCACCGCCGATGCGCGGCCGGCCGCCTTGGCGCCGGCGACGAGCAGCTCGCGCGCCGCGCGGACCATCTGGTACGGGCCGATGGTGTTGATCGCGTAGATCCGCTGGAAGTCGTCGGCCGACAATTGATCAAGCAGATGATGCGCCACGTGCTTGGTGGTGCCGGCGTTGTTCACCAGCGCGTCGAGCTTGCCCCAGGGGGCAGCGGCTTCGACGATGCGTTTGCAATCCTCGTCCTTGGCGACGTCGCCCTGCACCACGATGACTTCGGTGGCGCCGAGCTTGCGGCACTCTTCGGCGGTCTTTTCGGCGTCGTCCTTGCTCGATGCGTAGTTGATCACCAGCCGCGCGCCGTCCTTGGCGAGGATCTTGGCGGTCGCGGCGCCGAGGCCCGAGGCCGACCCGGTGACGATTACGTTCAGTCCGTCTGACATCTTCACTCCCTTTGCATCGAACCGGCTTCGCCGCGTCGCCGCAACCATATCGGTTGCGATATCGAGAGCAAGCCGACAAAGCCCATGATGCGGAATAAGCCTGCGGCGTGAGGCGTTTCGACCATGTCCGGCGCGCAATCCGCCCCGTGCCGGCTGCGCTTGTGTTCGTTTCAGCTTTTCCGCATCATGCCGCGCAACAACAAGACCAGCACACATGCTTGGCGATCCGCCGGGAGCTGAGTGCGCAACCGGGAAACGCCGTGACGGAGACCGACAATATCGTCGTCGAGACCGCGGAGAAGATCTTCGCCGACCTCGCCGATGCGCAAACCATCAACGCCGACAAAGCCGAAACCTGGAAGGCGCCACTGTGGCAGGCGCTGAGTGAATCCGGGCTGCCGCTGTCATGGGTGCCGGAGGAATTCGGCGGCTCGGGCGCGAGCCTTGCCGAAGGCTTCGGCGTCCTCAACGCAGCAGGCCGCGCCGGCCTCGCAGTGCCGCTCGCCGAGACCATGCTGGCCGGCTGGCTGTTGGCGCAGGGCAAGATCGCGGCGCCGGAAGGCGCCATGACGATCGCGCCGGCCCATCCGAAAGATCGCCTCACGCTCGATGCCGATGGCAAGCTGTCGGGTCGTGCGCGCAGCGTGCCGTTCGCGCAAGACGCACAGCATATCGCCGTGCTGGCGCAGAGCGCCGCCGGCGCGAAGATCGCGCTGGTCCAGGCGTCGGCCTGCCGAATTGACAAGGGCCTCGGCCTTGGTGGCGATGCGTCGGACGTCGTCACCTTCGACAAGGTTGCGCCGATTACCACGGCGCCCGCGCCCCAAGGGGTCGATCAGACTTCGCTGATGCTGATGGGCGCCGTCGCGCGCAGCCTGCAGATCGCCGGCGCGCTGGAAACGCTGCTCGACCGCAGCGTGACCTACGCCAATGAGCGCGTCGCGTTCGAAAAGAAGATCGGCAAATTCCAGGCGGTGCAGCACAATCTTGCGAAGCTCGCCGGCGAGACGTCTGCTGCTTTGGCCGCCGCAACCTCCGCCGCCGATGCGATCAGCAGCGCCGAAGGCTTCGACGACGCCGTGTTCCTCGAAGCCAGTGCGGCCAAGATCCGCTGCGTTGAAGCGGCTGAGAAAGGCGCGGCGATCGCCCATCAGGTGCACGGCGCGATCGGCTTCACCCGCGAGCACATCCTGCATCGCTTCAGCCTGCGCGCGCTCGCCTGGCGCGACGATTTCGGCAACGAAAGCCATTGGGCGGTCGAGCTCGGCCGCATGGTCGCGGCGCGGGGCGCCGATGATTTGTGGCCGCTGGTCGCTTCGCGCTGACCGCATCAACGTAGCGAGATAATGCGATGACCGCCGCCCTCCGTTTCGATCCGATCCGCCTGCCGCCCGTCTGCGAAGAACTGCGCAAAGAAGTCCGCGCCTTCCTCGCCGAAGAGATCGCCGCCGGCACCTTCGATCCCAATAAGCCGCAGCGCGAAGATTCCGACGCGCCTGAATTCTCCCGCCGCGTCGGTGAGCGCGGCTGGCTCGGCATGACCTGGCCGAAGAAATACGGCGGCCACGAGCGCACCTTCCTGGAGCGCTACGTCGTCACCGAAGAGATGCGTGTCGCCAATGCGCCGACCCGGCGGTTCTTCGTCGCCGATCGCCAGAGCGGTCCGGTGCTGCTGAAATACGCGCCCGAGCACATCAAGATGGACATTCTCCCGCGGATCTGCCGCGGCGAATTGTGCTTCGCGATCGGCATGAGTGAGCCGAATTCCGGCTCCGATCTGTTCGCCGCCAAGACCAAGGCGACCAAGACCGACGGCGGCTACCTGATCAACGGCTCGAAGATCTGGACCACCTCGGCGCACATCGCCGACTACATGATCGCGATTTTCCGTACCTCGCCGCCGACCAAGGAAAACCGTCGCCACGGGCTCACCCAGTTCCTGGTCAACATGAAGTCGCCGGGCATCAAGGTGAACCCGATCGCGCAGATCACCGGGCAGTACGAATTCAACGAGGTGGTGTTCACCGACGTGTTCGTGCCGGACGATCATCTGCTCGGCGAGGTCGATGGCGCCTGGAAGCAGGCGACCTCCGAACTCGCCTACGAGCGTTCGGGGCCGGAACGCTTTCTCGAGACCTACTACGTGCTCACCGAACTGGTGCGCGCACTCGGTCCCGATCCGGACACCCGCGGCGCCGAGGGCATCGGCCGGCTGGTGGCGCAACTCCACACCATGCGGCGGATGTCGGTGTCGGTCGCCGGCATGCTGCAGGCCGGCAAGGAGCCGGTGGTGGAAGCCTCGATCGTCAAGGACATCGGCACGATCTGGGAGCAGCAACTGCCGCACCGGGTGCGTGAGCTCGCCGCCTTCGTCGACGGCGAGGCATCGAATCATGCAACCCTCGATGAACTGACGGCGTTCGCCACCAAGCTGGCGCCGAAGCTCACCATCCAGGGTGGCACCACCGAGGTGCTGCGCGGCATCATCGCCCGCGGGCTCGGCCTGCGCTGACGCCGGCGCGCATCGAACGATCGAGGATCAATCATGAGCAGCTACACCGATATCGCGGTCGAAAAGACCGGCCACGTCGCTACCATCGAAATCCAGCGGCCGCCGCTGAATTTCTTCGACATCTCGCTGATCCGGCAGATCGCCAACGCGCTCGATGAGATCGACGCCGATCCGCAAGTGCGCGCCACCGTGCTGGCGGCGCAAGGCAAGGCGTTCTGCGCCGGCGCCAATTTCGGCGATCCGGCCCGGCAGGAGGTCGACCCGGCGGCGGCGAAGGGCGATCCGGCCGACAGCCTCGGCGAGATCGGTCATCTGTACTACGAGGCGGTGCGGATCTTCCGCGCCAAGAAGCCGATCATCGCAGCGGTGCACGGCGCTGCGATCGGTGGAGGACTGGGTCTTGCGGTGTCGGCGGACTTCCGCGTCACCTGCGCAGAGGCGCGGTTCTCGGCCAACTTCACCAAGCTCGGGTTTCACCCAGGTTTCGGCCTGACCGTGACGCTGCCGGAGCTGATCGGCAAGAACAACGCCGAGCTGATGTTCTACACCTCGCGCCGCGTCACCGGCGAAGAAGCGGTGCAGATGGGCTTGGCCAACGTGCTGGTGCCGATCAACGAAGTGCGCAGCGGCGCGCTGAAGCTCGCCCGCGAGATTGCCGAATGCTCGCCGCTCGGCCTGCTGTCGACCCGCGCCACCATGCGCGCCGGGCTGGCCGACCGGGTGATGCAAGCCACCAAGCACGAACTCGCCGAGCAGACCCGCCTGCGCGCCACCGAAGACTTCAAGGAAGGCGTCAAAGCCACCGAAGAACGCCGCGTCGCGCATTTCAAGGGGCGCTAACTTTGCTCACTGGCACGTCATTCCGGGGCAGGCGCGCCAGCGCGTGAACCCGGAATCCCGAAGTTGTTTCCCAAGTCATCGGCCCTCATGGTGAGGAGGCGCGTAGCGCCGTCTCGAACCATGAGGTTGTGGTGCACGGCGTGGCTCGCAGCCATCCTTCGAGACGCCCGGCTTAGCCGGGCTCCTCAGGATGAGGCCATGCAGGTTGTTAGTTCTTCAGCCTGAACTCGACGCCTGCCAGGCGGAAGCCGTTGGCGGTGAGCGGCACGCCCTGCGCTTGTGCGGTTGCGCGGACCGTCTCGGGAGCCGCCACCTTGAACGTCAGCGCCGTCATCGCTTCGCTGGCGCCCTGCACGAACCGGAACGTGGCGTTCGGCAGGCGCAGTTCGGCGACGCCATCCGCATTCGTCTCCACAGGCAGTTCGAGAATCCGGCCCCAATGCGCGGCGAGATCGGCCGGGTCGGGGCTTTGCATCTCGACTGCGGTCAGCGCCTGCGTGGTGTCGGTGCGGATCGCCTTGGCCCAATCCGGGCCCGCCGGCGGGTAGGGCCCGCGAATGTTGTCGCTGCCTGCAGTGTGGTTGAGCTCGATGAAGGCGGCGCGGCAGTCGCGCGGGTGGAGCTGGACGCCGTGATACGGCGCATGGTCGATCACATTGGCGGTGCGCACGCCGAGGCTTGCGGCGTGACGGCCGCGGGCATCCGGATCGTCGCAACAGAAGATCGCCATGTAGCCGCCGCGGCCTTGGGTCTTCTCCAGGAAGCGGCCTGCCGCCGTGCCCGGCTGGGTCGGTGCGACAATTTCCAGGAGCGTCGCGTCGACCGGCAGCAGCACGTTCTCGAGGCCGTATTTGCCGACATGCGGATCGCGGTAGCAGATGTTCAGCCCGAGGATCGTGGCGAGACGCGACGCGGCGGGTTCGATCGGCTCAGTAACGAGGCAGATCTGGCGCAGGCGGAGGAACGGCGCCATCGTCAGCGGCCCTGAAACACCGGCGCGCGCTTCTCGACGAAGGCGGCGGCGGCTTCTTTGTGGTCCGCAGTCTCGGCACAGCGCGAGTGATGCAGCGCCTCGCCGTCGAAGCAGGCTTCGAGCGACAGGGTTTCGGCATTGTTGATGTTGGTCTTGATGTAGCCGAGCGTCACGGTCGGGCCCTGCGCCAGCGACAGCGCCAGCTCGCGCGTGGCGGATTCGACCTCGGCGTCGGGGACTACGCGGCTGACGATGCCGTGTGCCTGCGCCTGTTCAGCGGTCAGCACCGGCGAGGTGAGATACAGCTCGCGGGCCTTCGCGGCGCCGATCAGATGCGTCAGGAAATATGTGCCGCCGAAGTCGCCGGAGAGCCCGACCTTGGCGAATGCGGTGGTGATCTTGGCCGACGCGCCCGCCACCCGCAGATCGCAGGCAAGCGCCATCGACAGGCCAGCGCCTGCCGCCGCGCCGTCGATCTGCGCCACCACCGGCTTCGGCATCTGATGCAGGATGCGGGACACCTCCATGCCGCGGCGGAGGTTCGCCACCTTCTGTTCGAGCGGCGGCGGAGCACCCGCTGCCGCCATCGACTTGACGTCACCGCCGACGCAGAACGTGCCGCCCGCGCCCTTCAGCAGTACCGCCCGCACCTCCGGATCGTCCTTGGCGCGATGCGCCGCCTCGACCAGCCCGCGGATCATGTCCTGATTGAGCGCGTTGCGCCGATCGGGACGGTTCATCGTGATGGTGAGCAGGCCGCGGTCGAGATCTTGCAGGACGATGTCGGTCATGGCGGATCCTTGTTGTTATTTGTTTGGCTTCGAGCACGGGCCCGACGGCCCGCGCTATGGCGCCGTCTCACGGATTCTCCGTCATTGCGAGCCGAAGGCGAAGCAATCCAGCGCCGTGCACTGAGCTGGATTGCTTCGTCGCTGCGCTCCTCGCAATGACGGTGTTGAGCGGGTTACTTCTTCACCAGCGGGCAGCGAGAGTCCGACAGCGGCTGGAACGCCTGATCGCCGGGCACGGTCGCGAGCAGCTTGTAGTAGTCCCAGCGGCCCTTCGATTCCGACGGTTTCTTGACCTCGAACAGGTACATGTCGTGCACCATCCGGCCGTCCTCACGGATCTTGCCGTTCTTGGCGAAGAAGTCGTTGATCGGCGTCTCCTTCATCTTCTTGGTCACCGCAGCCGCGTCAGTCGTGCCCGCGGCCTTGACGGCCTGCAGGTAGTGCATCGTTTCGGAGTACAGACCCGCCTGGGCCGAGGTCGGCATCCGCTTGGTGCGCTCCATGAAGCGCTTGGAGAACGCGCGGGTCTCGTCGTTGAGGTCCCAATAGAACGCTTCGGCCAGGATCAGACCCTGTGCGGTCTCCAGCCCGACGCTGTCGATGTCGGAGATGAAGGCGAGCAGCGGCGAGATCTTCTGTCCGCCCTTGGTGATACCGAATTCGGCGCCCTGCTTGATCGCAGTGATCGTGTCGCCGCCGGCATTGGCAAGACCGATCACCTTGGCCTTCGAGCTTTGCGCCTGCAGCAGGAATGAGGAGAAGTCGGAGGTGTTGAGCGGATGCTTGACGCTGCCCAGCACCTTGCCGCCCGACGCCTTGATGACGTTGGTGGTGTCGCGCTCGAGATCCTGGCCGAACGCGTAGTCGGCCGACAGGAAGAACCAGGTGTCGAGTCCCTGCTTCACCGCGGCAAGGCCGGTGGTGTTGGCCTGCGCGAAGGTGTCGAACACGTAGTGCACCGTGTAGGGGCCGCAGGCTTCGTTACTGAGCCGGATCGAGCCCGGGCCGGAGAACATGATGATCTTGTTGCGGGCCTTGGCGATCTCGCCGGCGGCGAGGGCCGTTGCCGAGGCGGCGACGTCGATGATGGCTTCGACACCCTGATTGTCGAGCATGTCGCGCGCGATGTTAGCGGCGTTGTCGGCTTTGTTCAGATGGTCGGCGGCGATGATCTCGATCTTGCGGCCGAGCACCGTGCCGCCGAAGTCTTCCGCGGCCATCTTGGCCGCAGTCTCGCTGCCCGTCCCGGTGATGTCGGCATAGAGGCCGGACATGTCGAGAATCGCGCCGAGCTTCAGCGGCGGCTGCGTCTGCGCGTTCGCGGCCGTGATTGCTGCGATCGACAGACATGCGAGTAGAGCGGTGCGGAATGGCTTCAAGACGTCCTCCCCTGACGAGCGCCGATCATGATCGCGGCGCTTCTGATGATTGCGCGCGATCATGCCGCATCGCCTGCTGCGCGGCAAGCGACGCGGTTTTCCGGCGAGTGGAATGAGTCTGCGTGCAGAGGCTTGTTACTACACGTTGATGCATCTGAGGCGATTAGTAGTCGCGCGATTACGATCGATGCGGGCTCGCGCGATACGCGCTGCACGGGCCTGCGATATCGCTCATCGGTCTGTCGCGTGACGATCAACGTCCTGACGGAAGCGCTAGCCATTCCACTTCGCCGGGATCGCTCGGATCGCTAGTCTTCGTGAGGTTTGCGGCGCCCCGAATCAGCACGGCGGTCTCGATGGCATCTCGACGAAGCAGCGCCTGGTGGCTGACTGCGATCTGCGGCGGTGCTGTGCTGCTGTCGCAGGCGGACGGCGCTGCGGCGGCTGGCTGTTTGGATCTGCCGGTGCAGGGCGAGGGCGTGGTGGCGTCGGTGATTGATCCGCGCACGCTGCGCCTTTCCGACGGCCGCGAAATCCGGCTCGCCGGAATCGAGCCTTCCCGCGAACGATATGACGCGGAGGTCGCGGCGTTGTCGGCCCTGACGCTCGGCCAAAAGGTATTGCTGCATGGGGCCGACGACGGGCCGGACCGTTACGGCCGGCAAGCGGCCTTCGTGGTGACGGAGCCGGGCAGCGAGCTGGTGCAGCGCCGGCTGCTGGCTGAGGGGGGTGCACTGGTCGGGATCGACGTCCTGCCGGCGGAGTGCCGGAAGGACCTGCTGGCGGCCGAAGCTGGCGCGCGTGCAGGGGCGGTCGGTATCTGGATGGCGAGGGATGTCATAAAAAACGCCGCAAATTCCGGCGATATGGTGACCCGGATAGGGCGCTTTACCGTGGTCGAAGGCCGAATCAGCTCGGTGCGGGAAGTCGGTGCGACGGTCTATCTGAACTTTGGCGGTCGCTGGACTCGTGGCTTTGCGGTGACTATTTCAAGGCGCATCATCGGGTCGTTCGAGGCCGCCGGGCTCGCACCCAAGTCTCTGACAGGACAACGAATTCGGGTGCGCGGCTGGGTCGAGAAGCGGGCCGGGGCGAGCATGGCGGTGCGCGACGTGGGACAGATCGAACGAGCGGGCGGGGACTGAAGGGCCCGAAAGTGAGCAGTCGCGTGAATTGGGGTGCAGCACGGCGCAACTTCCGCAAGGGCCGCCGCCAGGTGGCGGCGTGGCTGCTGCTGGGTGCTGCCCTGACGCTGGCCGGCTGCGGCGATCCTTCCAGGTTCGAGACCGGCCCGGTGGTCACCGCCCCGCCCACAAAACCCAACCGCCCACCAGCCCAATCCCCCGCCGCCGAGCGCGAACACGAACGCATCCTCGCGACCTATGGGGGCGCCTATGACGATCCCAAGCTCGAAGCGCTGATCTCCGGCATCGTCGACCGGTTGGTAGCGGCGTCGGATCGGCCCGATCTGACCTACAAGGTGACGATCCTCAATTCCGGCGCCGTCAACGCCTTCGCGCTGCCGACCGGTCAGCTTTACGTCACCCGCGGGCTGATCGCGCTCGCCACCGACACATCGGAATTGTCGTCTGTGCTGTCGCACGAGATGGCGCATGTGCTGGCCAAGCACGCCGCCATCCGCGAGGACCAGGCACGCCAAGCGGCGCTGGTCGCTCGCGTCGTCACCGACATGGGCAACGACCCGGGCATGACGGCGCTGGCGCTGGCCAAAACCAAGCTGTCGATGGCGAGCTTCTCGCGGCAGCAGGAGCTCGAAGCGGACGGCATCGGCATCGGCATCTCGGCGCGGGCGCAGTTCGATCCCTATGGCGCGGCGCGCTTCCTCACCGCGATGGAGCGCAACGCTGCGCTCAAGGCCAATCGCGCCACCGGCGACAGCCGCACCGACTTTCTGTCGTCGCATCCGGCGACGCCGGAGCGCGTCAGCAACGCCCAGAACAACGCCCGGCAATACACCGCGCCGCAGGGCGGCTGGCGTGGTGAACGTGGCGAGCGCGACCGCGAGGCCTATCTCAACGCGATCGACAACATCGTCTATGGCGAAGACCCGAGCGAAGGCTTCGTGCGCGGCCGGCGCTTCCTGCATCCCAAGCTGGGCTTCACCTTCCAGGTGCCCGACTCGTTCACGCTCGACAACACCGCGCAGGCGGTGATCGGCCTGCGCGAAGGCGGCAATCAGGCGATGCGGTTTGACGTCGTCCGGGTGCCGGCCGAGCAGTCGCTCGCCGACTATTTGAACTCCGGCTGGATGGAAAACGTCGACAAGAGCTCGACCGAGGAGCTGACCGTCAACGGCTTCCCAACCGCGTCGGTGACGGCGCGCGGCGAGCAGTGGCAGTTCAGGGTCTATGCGTTGCGGTTCGGCAGCGACGTCTATCGCTTTATCTTCGCGACCCGGCAGCGCACCGCCGAGAGCGACCGCAACGCCCGCGAGACGGTGAATTCGTTCCGGCGGCTGTCGCTCGAAGAGATCCAGGCCGCGCGACCGCTGCGCATCAAGGTGATCAGCGTGCAGCCCGGCGACACCGTCGAGTCGCTGTCGCACCGGATGTCGGGCGTCGACCGGCCGTTGGAGCGCTTCCGTGTGCTCAACGGCCTCGACGCTCACGCCCAGGTCAAGCCGCGCGAGCTGGTGAAGATCGTCGTCGACTAACCGAAGAACAGGTCTTAGCCCACGAAAAAGGCCCGGCTGGATGGCCGGGCCTTGATTGCTTCAAACCGAATGCGGCTGCTTACGCGGCCTCGTCGGTCACCGCCTCGTCGTCGGAATCGCCGTCGAGATCCGCATCGGACTCGGCTTCGGCTTCCGCCTCGGCCTTGGCGCCGCGGCGCGGGCTCTTGGCGAGCTGGCTCTCGACTTCCTTGACGGCTTCGGTCTCGGTGATGTGCTGCACCACCGCGATCTCGCGCGACAGACGATCCAGCGCGGCTTCATAGAGCTGGCGTTCGCTGTAGGACTGCTCCGGCTGCGATTCCGAGCGATACAGGTCGCGGACGACCTCGGCGATCGCAACGATGTCGCCCGAATTGATCTTGGCTTCGTATTCCTGCGCCCGGCGCGACCACATCGTCCGCTTGACGCGAGCACGGCCCTTCAGCGTCTCCAGCGCCTTCTTCACCAGCGCCGGATCGGACAGCTTGCGCATACCGACATTGCCGACCTTTGCGGTGGGCACGCGCAGCGTCATCTTGTCCTTGATGAAGTTGATGACGAACAGCTCGAGCTTGGCGCCCGCGATTTCCTGCTCCTCGATCGCCAGAATCTGGCCGACGCCGTGGGCCGGATAGACCACGAATTCGTTGGCCTTGAAGCCCTGACGCTGGGTCACGGCCTTCTTCGGCTCCTCGACGCGCGCCTGCGCCGGGGCCGCCGGCTTGGACGCCGCCACCGGCTGCTTCACTTCCGGCTTCACCGCCGCCTTGGCAACGGGCGCCTTCACCTCGGTCTTGACCTCGGCCTTCACGTCCGCCTTGGGGGCAACGGCAGCCTTGGCAGGCTTCGCCGCCGGCTTGGGTGCGGCGACGGGCTTGGAGGCCGCCGGCTTGGCGGGAGTTTTCGCAGACTTGGTTGGCATTTCACTTCTTTTGATTTTCGAGGACTTGAAGGCCGGAGCTTTAGAGGCCGAAGCCTTTGCAGCAGACCCCTTTGCGGTAGCGTGTTTGGTGGCGCTCGCCTTGCTGGCGCCCGCCTTGGTCTGGGTCTTGGAAACAGAAGCCTTTGCGGCGGTCGCTTTGGCGGCTGTCCGGGTGTCCTTGACAGAAGCCTTCGAACGGCTCTTTGTGGCTCCGCGGCTGGCCGCAGATGCCGACTTGGCACCCTTTGAAGAAACACTCGTTTTACGCGTTTTCTGTGACACAGCCTGCGCGTGGAACCGCCACGCCCCTGTTCGTTGCTTTTGACGGGGAACCCTTCCCGGCCGCAAAAACGGCATGCCGGAGTTGACGAATGTGCTAAATATAGCACATTCCCCGCAAAAATCAATGATTTATGACGATTCCAGCCCATTCGGGGCGGTGCCCCGGGGCTCATCTCGTCAACAGGGTTAAGCTGGTCGGCCGGCTGAGCCGGCCTTCTCAAGACCTTCGGCTTAGTCGCCCGAACCCGGCTCCGAAGAGAAGTACTTCTCGAACTTGCCAGCCTGACCGTCGAACTCCTTGGCGTCCGCCGGAGCGTCCTTCTTCTGAGTCAGGTTCGGCCACGTCTTGGCGTATTCCGAATTCAGCTCAAGCCACTTCTCAAGGCCCGGCTCGGTATCCGGCTTAATCGCTTCCGCCGGGCATTCCGGCTCGCACACGCCGCAGTCGATGCATTCGTCCGGATGGATGACCAGCATGTTGTCGCCCTCGTAGAAACAATCCACGGGGCAGACTTCAACGCAGTCGGTGTATTTGCACTTGATGCAGTTTTCAGTGACGACGTAAGTCATCCCAACGCTCCGGAACGGTTCTAATTTTGAGTGTTTGCGTACCGCAGGAGCTCCGCAGCCGCAAGTGTCGATGCCTATTCCCGTGGCATTCCGAGATCGGCATAAAGTCCAGTAACCGACTCGGCGTCGCCACGGCGCTCCGTGAACCCAACCACCTTCAGCACCCGCACGCCACGATCCAGCGCAATCGTCAGCACGTCGCCGGCTTTGATGCCGTGCCCCGGTGAGGTCTCGCGCACGCCGTTGATGCGAACGTGACCGCGTTCGACCAGAGCCGCAGCGCTGGTGCGCGCCCGCACGACGCGCGCATGCCACAGCCATTTATCGAGACGCTGACGCTCCAAGCCCGAACCACTGGCTGTGCCGGCGCGCCTTAGTCCTTGCGGCCGGCGGTGAGTTGCTCCTTCAGCGCGGCGAGCTTGGCAAATGGCGAATTCGGATCCATCGGCCGGTCGCGCTCACGCGGGGCGCTGGAATGCACCTGCCGGTGCGAGCCGCCCTGGTTGTCGCGGCCACCCTTCGGCCCGCCCTGATACTTGTCTTGGAATTTGTCGCGGCCCTTGAAGCGCTCGCGCGGCGGCCGTCCTTCGCCGGAAGCCTCGCGGCGCCCGCCTTCACCTTCCTGATCGCGCCGATTGCGACGGAAATCACCCTTGCCGCGGCCTCCACCACGGTCACCCTTGGCTTCGGCCGCTTCGCCTTCAGTCGCGCCGGCAGGAGCGCCGTGCTGCGGACGATTGCGATGGCGGTTACGATCGTGACGCGGCCGATGCTCGTCGGAGCGTCCACCTGGACGCCAGACTTCGACCAGCTCCGGCTCCGCCTTGGCGGCCGGCGCTGCTTCGGCGCCGGCAGCTTCGGACGAAGCTTCAGCTGTGGTCGCTTCGGTTGCGGTGGCCTCGCCGGCTTCAGCAGCGGGCTGCTCCGCAGTCTCGGTGTTGGTGGCGTCCGCAACCGGCTCCGCTGCAACAGCTACAGACTGCTCGGCGACGGGCTGCTCAGCGACGGGCTGTTCGTCGGCACTCGGCGCAGCCTCGGCAGCCTCGCCGTCGGCCGGCGACGGCTCGAACGCGATCGCGCCGGCCAGGATGGCCTGATCTTCAGCCGACATTTCGGTCGTGCTCGCCGCCTCGGTCGAGGCCGGAGCCGCCGCTTCGGCAGCTTTCGGCGTCTGGGGCAACGCCGGGCGCCGCTCCATGCGGTATCCGAGCGCCTTCAAGATCGACGCGAAGTCTTCACCAGCCGAACCGGTCAGCGACGTCATCGCCTGGGTGACGACGAAGCTGCGGCCGTCGAAGGCACCCGCCGGCTTTTCGCCGGGCGCGCCTTCGCGCCACGCCAGCGCGGGCCGGATCAGGTCGGCGAGACGTTCGAGAATGTCGACGCGGACGGCGCGTTCGCCGCACAGCCGGTAGCCCAGCGTGCGGTAGGCATCGCGATCCAGCGCCTTGTCGGCCGGGAACGAGGTGCGGCCGCTGCCGGCGAGATGCTGCGCGCTGGACAGCGCGGCAAGGTCGACATTGTCCTGCTTCTGCGCCCACAGCAGCGAGGCAAGCGCTCGCGCCGCCGGCTTCAGCAGCGAGGGGAAATAGATGTGGTAGGCGCCGAACCGCACACCGTATTTGCGCAAAGTCGCGCGCGACGGCTGGTCCAGATCCTTCATCTCGGTGGCGATCTTGGCGCGCTCCAGCACGCCGAGCGCCTCGATCAGCTGGAAGGCGATGCCGCGGGCAATGCCGCTGACATCCTCGGCTTTGCCGAGTTCGAACAGCGGTCCGAGGATCTTTTCGACATGGGTCTTGAGCCACAGGTCGAGACGGGTCTGCACCGCTTCGCGCGGCGCGCCGGCCAGACGGTCGTCGGCGATGATCCGCAGCCGCGGCCGCAGCACGTCGTCCGAGCCCACCAGCCGCGCAACCGCATCGCCGGTCCAGCGAATGGTCCCGTCGGAGGTCAGGATGAACTGATCGTCTGGTGCGTTCGACAACTTCTCGGCGCGCGCGTCGATTTCGCCGGCTAGCGCTTTTTGCGCCGTCGCCTGCAACGCCTTCGCATCCGAACCGGCCTCGGCCGCGTCGGGCGCAAAGGTGAAGCCATCGAGCCGGCCAATTACGTGGCCCTCGACGATCACCTCACCAGTCTTGCCAATTTCCGTATTCAACATCGTGTTTTCCCGCAGGCGGCGCATCAATACACTGGTCCGGCGATCGACGAAACGTTCCGTGAGCCGTTCATGCAACGCATCTGACAATTTATTTTCAACGTCGCGCGAGATGCCCTGCCAGTGTTCGGGGTCGGCGAGCCAATCCGGCCGGTTGGCGACGAAGGTCCAGGTGCGGATTTGCGCAATTCTCGCGGAAAGCGTGTCGATACCGCCGTCGGTGCGATCCGCCTGATCGACCTGGGCAGCGAACCAGCTATCCGGTATCCGCCCCTTTTGCATCAAGAACCGGTACAGCGTGATCACTAGCTCGGCATGAGCCGCTGGTGCGATCTTACGGTAGTCCGGGACCTGACAGACATCCCATAGCCGCTCCACCGCGGCTTTGCCCTGCGCGATTTCGCGCACCTCGGGGTCGCGGGCAACGTGGTCGAGCACGCGGAGATCCTCGGCGACCGGGGCGCGCGTCAGCGCCTCGTGCCGGGGCGACTCCGCCAGCGACACCTGCAGCGCGCCGAGCGAGGCGAAATCCAGCTCGGCGTTGCGCCATTGCAGCATCTTCACCGGTTCAAAGCTGTGATTTTGCAACGCGTTGACGAGCTCGGGCTCGAACGGCGCGCAGCGCCCGGTGGTGCCGAAGGTGCCGTCCCGGGTGGCGCGGCCGGCGCGCCCGGCGATCTGTGCGAATTCAGGCGGGGTCAGGCGGCGAAACTGATAGCCGTCGAATTTGCGGTCGGACGCGAACGCGACGTGGTCGACGTCGAGGTTGAGCCCCATGCCGATTGCATCGGTGGCGATCAGGTAATCGACGTCACCGGACTGAAACATCGCCACTTGGGCGTTGCGGGTGCGCGGGCTCAGCGAGCCCAGCACCACTGCGGCACCGCCGTGCTGGCGCTTGATCAATTCGGCGATCGCATAGACCTCGTCGGCCGAGAACGCCACGATCGCGGTCCGTCGTGGCTGACGGGTCAGCTTGCGGTCGCCGGCATATTCGAGCTGCGACAGCCGCGGCCGGGTGACGATGCTGGCGCCCGGCAACAGCCGCTCGATCATCGGCCGCATCGTCGCGGCGCCGAGCAGCAGCGTCTCGTCGCGGCCGCGCCGGCGCAGAATCCGGTCGGTGAAGACGTGGCCGCGCTCGAGGTCGGCCGCGATCTGGATTTCGTCGACCGCCAAGAACGAGACGTCGAGATCGCGCGGCATCGCCTCGACGGTCGAGACCCAGTAGCGCGGCTTGGAGGGTTTGATCTTCTCTTCGCCAGTGACCAGCGCGACGGCGTTGGCGCCGACCTTGTCGACGATCTTGTTATAGACCTCGCGCGCGAGCAGCCGCAGCGGCAGACCGATAAGGCCCGACGGGTGCGCGACCATCCGCTCGATCGCCAGATGCGTCTTGCCGGTATTGGTCGGGCCTAGCACCGCGGTCACGCCGGCGCCGGGGACGCGGTCATTGGTAAACGCTTCAGGGTACAGGTTGGGCATTTCGAGTGGATTTCTGCGTGGTCGCGGTCAGATATGTGTCACATCGCGACGCCGCAGCAATCGCCGATTAAGGGCTGGAACGAGTCCGGAACGAAACGCGGCCGAATCGCTGACTCGTTCTGAGTCGGGAGTGGCTGACGCAATATGTCGTACAGGGCTCAGCCGCGCACTCAAGATCAGGTGAAAAGACAGGCCATCATCCTCTTCGCCCGGGTGAGCTCTCCGCGGTTCATGCGTTCCGCGATTCCGACGGGAGTCAACATGATTCAACGCCGCCGATCACAGGCAGGCGGGGCCGCGCTCTATTGCGTGCGTGACGCCGACTTCGGAGGTGCGGCCTGGGTGATGAATTGCGTTGCTTCCAGCATTGCGTTGCCGACCGGCGTCGGGATCTTCAGCCGAAAGGGCGCAAGCACACGGGTGCCGGCGATCGGCGCCAGCCAGACTTCCATGTCGCGCTGTTTGATCAGGTATTTGATCGCGGCGCGATCCGGGATGTAGCCCGACACCGGGTTGAAATACACCGCACAGACCAGCGCTGGCCCGCGATAGCCTTTTTCGGCCTTCACCGTCTCGGTACGCTTGTATTCCATCCGCAGATCGTAGCGCATGCGGCCGTCGAAGATCGGCGTCGACACCCGGCAGGAGTCCGGGCTCAGCACGTCGCCGGTGCCCGGCACGCGCAGGAACGACGCCGTCATCGGATCGATCACACCACGGCGATGCGCGTCCGTCACCGGGATGCGGTCGTCGTCCGGTGGCGGCTCGGGCTCGATGCTCGACTCTTTGACGTTGCCGTTCGCGAGCGTGATGCGGATGGTTTCGGTTTTCTTACCGCCCGTGATGCTGGCCATGTAGTTGCCGGGCACCAGCTGGCCATTGATCACTCGGCCCTGCGCTTCGCCGCGGCCGTGGCCACTGGAAAACGCCTGCATCACGCCGGAGGTCGTCCCGGTCGCCGATGCCGAATAGAAATCATCGTCGACCTGGATCACCCAGGCGCCCTTGCCGACCTCGATCCCCGCGAGGGAGGCCTCATAGCGGGCGTCGAGCTTGCCCTGAGCAGCCGCAGGAACAGCCGTCAGCACCGCGGCGACAGCCAGCAGCCCGCCCAGACCCGCGTACCGGGTCCACGTGGGAATGACAGTGGCAATATGGCTGCTGATGTTCACGAACGATGTCCTGCCTGGCGCGGAGGCGCCGTCGATGGGTCAACTCGCACCGGGCCGATTTGTTGGTGTCGGAACCGATTACGTCCTTTATATGGTGCCAGATGCTTGATGGTGCGCGCAAATCCGCGTATCGCCGGCACCTAACGGCAGTTCCCGATTCGGCATTTTCGGGTTCCGGCGCAGCCGTCGCTTGACGCTGCGCGCCAGCCCTTTTATAGGTCCGCGGTTCCTGAAAACGGACGAATGATGAAGCCCCGCGCCTGCTGGTGGGCCGGCGGGGGATGACAGAGGATTTTCGCCATGTCTCGGCGCTGCGAACTGACCGCCAAGGGTGCCCAGGTCGGCCACAAGGTCAGCCATTCGAACATCAAGACCAAGCGGCGTTTCCTGCCCAACCTGGTCAACGTCACTTTCCTGTCGGACGCGCTCGGCCGCGCGGTGCGGCTGCGCGTTTCGACCAACGCGCTGAAGAGCGTCGACCACCGCGGTGGCCTCGACGCCTACCTGCTCAAGGCTCGCGACGCCGAGCTGTCGCCGAAGGCGGTGGAGCTGAAGCGCGCGATCGCCAAGAAGACGGCTGGCGCGCCGGTTGCCGCGGCGAGCTGATCGCCGCTTCGCCAGTTCAGGCCTGATTGAGATTTCGGCGGCCGGGTCGTTCGACCCGGCCGTTTTGTCGTGCGTGCTGGTCCGGACGGGCTGCCGCAGGTCCCTGCGTGGCCACCGGCATTCGAGGGTGCGATATCCCGGTATCACTACCAGGAATATACCTTCGTTCGAATCACGTACTTTCCCGAGGTGACGGAGCGATCGGCCGATCGCACAACTTCTTCACGTCGGTCTGATCGCCCATTCGAGCGCATACCGCAGCATAAGCCGCCGCCGTCGCTCTTCCATGCGCGCCGGTGCGGTCGCCATCGCAGGGGCCTTCATGAAACTGTCGACCCGGCTGACCCTCGCCATGGTAGCGCTGGTTCTGGTGACCACCGCGGTCCTCGGATTTCTCAACTACCAGAACGTCGTCGATCTGGTGATGCCGCGGGCGCTGATGCGGCTACACACCCACGCCCAGCTCAACGCTTTGCTGATCGAGACGTCGCTCCAGAGCACCCACGCTGATGCAGTCGGGGCGCAATCCTCAGCGGCGTTGCGCGATCTGCTCACCGCCCGGCGTGACAGCCTGCAAACCACCGGCGAGGAGCCGGCGAACTGGCGTAAGCGCATCGAAGCCCGTTTCATCGCCGAGCTGGTGGCTAAGCCGAGCTGTGCAATTCTGCGCGTGATCGGCCCGGAGGACGGCGGCCGCGAACTGGTGCGGGTCGATCGGCTCGGTCCGAACGGCAGCATTCGGGCTGTGCCGCAGTCCGAGCTGACCCGCCGCGGCGATCGCACGTACGTCAAGGAAGGCATGGCGTTGCCGCCCAACCGGGTGGCGATGTCGAAGGTCGAGCTGAACAAGACTGCGACCGGACTCGAGACTCCCTATGTGCCGACGGTACGGACCATGGCGCCGATCGACGGGGCCGATGGCACGCGGCTCGGTCTGCTCGTCATCAATACGGATCTGAGCGGGACGCTCGAGCGGATCCGCGAGAGCTCCGACGGCAGTAATATCATCTACGTCGTCAATGCCGATGGCGATTACCTGCTGCATCCCGATCGGTCGCGCGAATTCGGGTTCGACCTCGGCAAACTAAGCCGCATCCAAGACGACTTCCCGCGGATGTCCGAACTGCTGCTTCTGCGCAAGGGCGGCGATACGCCGACCCTGGTCGCGGATAGCGCCGGCGAACGCTTCGGCGCCGGGTGGGACTGGGCCGAGTTGCCGAACGGGCCGAGGCTCGCGGTGGTGGAAATGCGGCCCTACGTGTCGCTGACGTCGGTGCAAACGGCGGTGCGGAATTCCACCATCCTCGGCGGTACCGTGGCGATCCTGGTGGCGATGCTGATGGCGTTTCCGCTGGCGCGCTCGCTCACCCGTCCGTTGGTGCGGATCACCAATTCGATCGTGGCGTTCTCATCAAGCGGCGTGCCGGTCGAGGTGAAGACCGGCGGTGGCCACGAGATCAACATGCTGGCCGAAGCCTTTACGCGGATGGCGTCGGAATCGCAGCGCAAGGCGGTGGCGCTGGCCTCCGAGGTGGAGCAGCGTTCGCGGATCGCCGAAGTGCTGCAGAACACCATCGACAACATGGTCGATCCGGTGCTGGTCGCCGATGCCAACGGCTTGGTGATCCTCACCAACCCGGCGGCACGCGAAACCTTCGGTCAGCTGTCGGGGGTCGGCGTGCTCAACACCACCCGTTCGTTCGATCGGTTCGATGCGGACGGCAATCCGATGGCGCAGGATCAGTCGCCGCTGCTCCGCGCCTTTCGCGGCGAGACCATCATCAATTTCGAGTTCGCGGTGCAGCCGATCGGTTCGGAGCGTCGGTCCTATCTGATCGCCAACGGCCGCCCGTTGCGGAACGAAACCGGCGAGATACAGGGCGCCGTGATGGTGTATCACGACATCACCAAGACCAAGAAGGCTGAGGACGCGCTTCGCCGCAGCGAGCAGATGTCGCGTGCGATCATCGATACGGCGCTCGACGCGTTCGTGCAGCTCGATGCGCTGGGGCGGATCACCGATTGGAGCCCGCACGCCGAGTCGATGCTGGGCTGGAGCCGCGAGGAAGCGATCGGTCAGGATTTCGGCGAGCTGGCGCTCCCGCCGGATCAAACCAGAGAAATCAAGACGGGTTATCGACGCTTCATCGAAGCGATCGAACACGACATGAGCGTGATTCAGGGGCATCGCATCGAGATCGAAGCGGTCCGGCGCGACGGCTCACCGATCGCGCTCGAAGTCTCGATGACGGCGCTGCCGGTCGAGGGGCGTTTCGTCGTCAACGTCTTCATGCGCGACCTGACCGAGAAGATCGCGTTCGAAGAGCAGCTGCGGCAGTCGCAGAAGATGGAGTCGATCGGGCAGCTGACCGGCGGCATCGCCCACGATTTTAACAACATGCTGACGGTGATCACCGGCACCATCGATATCATCAGCGACGGTGTCGCCGACCAGCCGCATCTGGCGGCCATTGCCAAGCTGATCAGCGAAGCCGCCGATCGCGGTTCGGAGCTGACCCGTCTGTTGCTCGCCTTCGCGCGCAAGCAGCCGCTGCGGCCCGACGAGACCGAGGTCAACGCGCTGCTGTCGGGTTTGCAGAGCCTGCTGCGGCCGACGCTCGGCGAGCCGATCGAAGTCGAGACCGTGCTCGCGCCCGACACATGGTCGATCTATGTCGATCGCGGCCAGCTTGAATCGGCCCTGGTCAATCTCGCGGTGAATGCACGCGACGCGATGCCGAAGGGCGGCAAGCTCACGATCGAGACCAGCAACGTTGTGGTCGATCCAGATCTCGGTAAGCGGTTCGGTGATCTGGCGCCGGGCGACTACGTGATGATCGCGATTACCGATTCCGGCTGCGGCATTCCGGAGTCGATCCGCAGCAAGGTGTTCGATCCATTCTTCACCACCAAAGAAGTCGGCAAGGGCACCGGCCTCGGCCTCAGCATGGTGTACGGCTTCATCAAGCAGTCCGGCGGACACATCACGCTGGACAGCGAGGAGGAGCAGGGCACGACGTTTCGGCTATATTTGCCGCGAGCCCAGATCCAGGTCGACGCCGAGGCCGCACCAGCCATCGAGCAGAACGCGATCGGTGGTACCGAGACGATCCTGGTGGTCGAAGACGACGCCATGGTCCGCAGCTACGTCAACGCCCAGCTCAAGAGCCTCGGCTACACCACGCTGTCGGTCGGTAACGCCGCCGCAGCCCTGTCGATCGGCGAGAGCGATACCGCATTCGATCTGCTGTTCACCGACGTGGTGATGCCCGGCCCGATGAATGGCGTGCAACTCGCGGCCGAGATGATCAAGCGTCGGCCGGGGCTCAGGGTGCTGTACACCAGCGGTTATTCGGAGAACGCGCTGATCCATAATGACCGGATCGACTCCGATGTGCTGCTGCTGTCGAAGCCGTATCGGCGCAGCGATCTCGCCCGGATGATCCGCCGTGCCCTGGCGACCGCCCAGGAGGCCGAAGCGGCGCGATCGACCGCCGCCGCCGAGCCGCCCAAGCCGAGCAGGGCCGCAGCGGCACGGCCGGCCTGAAACAGCGAAGTCGCGCTTAGCCGCTTAGTCGGCTTCCAGCGTGAATTGCAGCAGCAGGGTTCGCTGCAGCATCGAGAAGTTATCGTCCGACACCATCGTCAGCACGATCGCGCCGCCGGCATCGACATGGACGTCGAGCCCTTCCATGTTGTCGATCTCGTTGCCGAGGTCGGCCTCGAAGATCGCCGGGCCATCCACGGTTGCGCCCGGGACGATCGTGCTCAGTGCTATCCGCCGGATGCGGATATGCACGCCCTCGAACCAGGAGAATTTGCGCTCGAGGACCAACAGCTCGCCGCCCGGCAGCAGCGCGGCGTCGGAGATGTCGTAGTTGGCGGTCCGGCGAACCGAGAACTGACCGGGAGATTTGCCGCCGATCAGGAAGCCGATGGTGTTGCGCTCGGCATCGAGGCCGCGTTCGGAGAGCGCGATCAGCGTGCCGGCCAGCGAATGCGGCTTCGGAACCACCAACAGCGATTCGATGCCCTTGTTGTTGGGGAGCTTGCGCAGCGCTGGTGGCACCGCGATCGGCTGGCCGCGCGCGCGGATGCCGTCGCGGCCGAAGTCGAACTTGACGATCTGGTTGACGCGCTCGAAGCCCACATAGGCTGTGCCGCCGTCAAACGCGAGCGACTCGCTGTCGTACCACTTACGTGAGCGCAGCGGCATGCCGTCGGGGCCTAGCAGCGGCGCCGCTTCGACGTCGGCAAGACCGCTCAGCGCCGTTCCGTCATAGACGATGCGGCCAGTGAACCAGGTCGCCTTGTCGCTGATCGCGACGAACCGCTCGCCGCGTGGATCAAGCCGCAACGCCGACAGCCCGCCGAAGCCGCGGAAGCCGGATGTGAGGATCAGGCCGCTGCGAAACTGCAGTGCACCGAATTGGCGATGGGCGCGATCGCGCAGGTCGAAGTGATCGATCGGGCGGGCCCGCACCTCGATCGAACGCGGTGCCGGCGGTGTCAGGTCGTCGGCTTCGACAGGCTTGGCCTGCGCCAACGCCAGGGTCGGCGCGAAACCGGCCAAGGCCGCGGCGCCGCCCAGCGACAAGCCGGCCGCAAGCAACTTGCGGCGCGTCGTCGGGGCGAAGTCCGCTACGGTTGTCGCCGTGGGATCGCTCCCCTTCCCAGCCTCGCCCCGCGGAGCGTTCATCGGCTCATCTCAGCCTGAGAGCGCTCACGAATGCAGACGGCGGCGGCGCGGACCCGGCGTTGCGGCCGGGGTGGCGGTCTCGCTGAACAGTTCGGCGAGCTTCTCGGTGATGGCGCCACCGAGCTCTTCGGCGTCGACGATGGTTACGGCGCGGCGATAGTAGCGCGTCACGTCGTGGCCGATGCCGATCGCGATCAGCTCCACCGGCGAGCGAGTCTCGATCTCCTCGATGATGTGGCGCAAGTGCCGTTCGAGGTAATTGCCGGGATTGACCGACAGCGTCGAGTCGTCGACCGGCGCACCGTCCGAGATCATCATCAGGATCTTGCGCTGCTCGGGGCGGCCGAGCAGTCGCTTGTGCGCCCAATCCAGCGCCTCGCCGTCGATGTTCTCCTTGAGCAGGCCCTCGCGCATCATCAGCCCGAGGTTCTTGCGAGCCCGGCGCCACGGCGCGTCCGCCGACTTGTAGATGATGTGGCGCAGGTCGTTGAGTCGGCCCGGATTGGCCGGCTTGCCGGCGGCGAGCCAGGCCTCGCGCGATTGTCCGCCCTTCCAGGCACGCGTGGTGAAGCCGAGGATCTCGACCTTGACGCCGCAACGCTCCAGCGTGCGCGCCAGAATGTCGGCGCAGGTCGCCGCCACCGTGATCGGGCGGCCGCGCATCGAACCGGAATTGTCGAGCAGCAGCGTCACCACGGTGTCGCGGAAGGTCGCTTCCTTCTCGCTCATGAACGACAGCGGATGGAACGGATCGATCACCACGCGCGACAGACGCGCCGGATCGAGAATGCCCTCTTCGAGGTCGAAGTCCCAGGCGCGGTTCTGCTGCGCCATCAGCCGGCGCTGCAGCCGGTTGGCGAGGCGGGCGACGATGCCCTGCAGATGCGCCAGCTGCTTGTCCAGATAGCTGCGCAGCCGCTCCAGCTCGTCGTGGTCGCAGAGGTCTTCGGCGGCGACGATCTCGTCGAACTTCGGCGCGAAGGCGTGATACTCCGGTCCGCGCGGTTCGTTGGCGCCGCGATTGTGCGGACGGGTGGCTTCGCCCGGCGTTTCGTCCTCGCCGAGTTCGGAATCGTCAAAGGCGTCGGAGGTCGATGCCTGGGCGCTTTCCATCTGGCTGTCGCTGACCTCGTCGCTGGTCGCTTCGGCCTGCTCGGCGCTCATCTCCTGCGCGGCTTCGCCCTGCGGCTCGCCCTCGGCGCCGGACTGATCGTTTTCGCCTTCCTGCTTGTCGTCCTGGTTCTCATCTTCGTCGGTCTCGGTGTCGCGATCATCGCCGAGCTCGAGCGCGTCGAGCATGTCGTGGATCACGTCACCGAACTTCGCCTGGTTGTCGGCGAAGTTTTCGAGCTGATCGAGCCGCGCCCCAAGCTTGTCTTCCAGCACCGGCCGCCACAGGTCGACCAGCTTCTTGGCCGCGGTGGGCGGCGCCAGCCCGGTCAGCCGCTCGCGCACCAGCATCGCCAGCGCATCCGACAGCGGCGCATCGGCACGGTCGGTGATCTCGTCGAATTTGCCGCGATGGAAATGATCGTCGAGCATCGCGGTGAGGTTCTTGGCGACGCCCGCCATCCGCCGTGCGCCGAGCGCTTCGACGCGCGCCTGCTCGACCGCTTCGAACACACCGCGGGCCTGCGGATTGCCCGGCATCAGCTTGCGATGCACCTTCGGGTCGTGACAGGCGAGCTTCAGCGCGATCGAGTCGGCGTGGCCGCGCACGATTGCGGCGTCGCGCTTGCTCATCTTGCGCGCCGGCTCGGGAAGCCGCGCCTTGCCCGGTGCGAGTCCGGGGCGCTCGGCCGCGAAAGTAACCTCCAGCTCCGGAGCCTTGGCGATCGCACGCAGGCACGAGGTGACGGCGCGCTTGAACGGCTCGGTCGGCGCTTCCTTCGATCCGGTGCGGAGTTTGCTGTTGGTCGTGGTGCTCATCGCCGCCTTCTCCCTTTTCCCGTTTGCCAGGAGAGGGTCGCGGTGAGGGGGTTATGCGTCGGTCGCGCGAAGAGGCCCCTCACCCGGCTCGCTTCGGTTGCCGACCTCTCCCCGCGCGCGGGGAGAGGCGAAACGATCGTCAGCTCATCGCGATGTTGACCGAGCTCTCAGGCAGCTCGGCGTTGAAGCAGCGCTGATAGAATTCCGCCACCAGCGGCCGCTCCAGCTCGTCACACTTGTTGAGGAACGTGACGCGGAACGCGAAGCCGATATCGCCGAAGATTTCGGCGTTCTCCGACCAGGTGATCACCGTGCGCGGGCTCATCACCGTCGACAGATCGCCGTTGGCGAAGGCGTTACGCGTCAGATCGGCGAGCCGGACCATCTTGTTGACGATGTCGCGCCCTTCGGCGTTGCGATAGTGCTTGGCCTTGGCGAGGATGATCTCGACTTCCTCGTCGTGCGGCAGATAGTTCAGCGTGGTCACGATCGACCAGCGGTCCATCTGGCCCTGGTTGATCTGCTGCGTGCCGTGATACAGGCCCGAGGTGTCGCCGAGGCCGATAGTGTTGGCGGTGGCGAACAGCCGGAAGGCCGGGTGCGGCTTGATGACCTTGTTCTGGTCGAGCAGGGTCAACCGGCCGGAAATTTCCAGCACGCGCTGTATCACGAACATCACGTCGGGACGGCCGGCATCGTATTCGTCGAACACCAGCGCGACGTTGTGCTGCAGCGCCCAGGGCAGGATGCCGTCGCGGAATTCGGTGACCTGCTTGCCGTCGCGGACCACGATCGCGTCCTTGCCGACCAGATCGATACGGCTGATGTGGCTGTCGAGGTTGACGCGCACGCACGGCCAATTGAGACGCGCCGCGACCTGCTCGATGTGGGTCGACTTGCCAGTGCCGTGGAAGCCGGTGACCATCACGCGTCGGTTCTTGGCGAAGCCTGCCAGAATCGCGAGGGTGGTGGCGCGATCGAAACGGTAATCCGGATCAACATCCGGTACGTGGGGGTCGACCTCGGAATAGGCCGGAACTTCAAGGTCGCTGTCGATGCCGAAGACCTGCCGGACCGACACCTTCATGTCGGGTAAGCCAGTGATCTCCGGAGCGGTGGTCGTAGCGGCGGTCATCAATCCTCCGTGGTCCCGGACGCGCCCGAAACCCGATCTTCGTTGGTGGATGCGGTTGAGTGCGGAATTGAACCTAGCAGAGAGCCGCGATCCGCAGAAGCCCGCCGCGCGATCAAAGTTCCGTCGATGTTTCATTGAGATAGGAGCGTGACGCGGTTTTGTGAAGGCTGTGTTGCGGATTCGGTGGGCGATGCCGAATCGGCGTGCAACTTTTCGGCAGGGCAGGGGTCGTAAGCTGTCGCAACTCCCTGTCCGTCTCGTTGGAGCCCCACCGCCTTGAGTTCACTGCTCGACTCGCTGGTCCATTTTGCCGCGTCGCATCCCGGCCTCGCCTATCTGACGCTATTTCTGGCGGCGCTGCTCGAAGCCGTGCCGGTGGTGGGATCGCTGGTGCCGGGCTCGACCGTGATCCTGGCGCTGAGCGCGCTGATTCCCGGCGGCGAACTCAGCCTTATTGGGGTTCTCGCCTCGGCTATCGCCGGCGCGCTGATCGGCGACGGCGCGGCGTATTGGACCGGCCATCGTGGGCAGCGCCGTATTTTGAGCGCGTGGCCGCTGTCGACCTATCCGGACGTGGTGGCGAAGGCCGAAGCGTTCTTCGTGCGTTACGGCACCTGGGCTGTGCTGTTCGGCCGGTTCGTGCCGCCGATCCGCGCCTTCGTCCCGGTCACCGCCGGCGCACTGCAGATGACGCCGCAGCGGTTCTTTGCCGTCGATGTGCCGGCGATCCTGCTGTGGGCCCCGGCGCATGTGCTGCCGGGCGTGATCGCCGCCACCGCGCTCGAGCGCAGCCACACGACGCTGCACCACTGGCTGCCGGTGCTCGCCGGCGTTGCCGGAACGCTGTTGCTGGGGCTATGGGCGTATCGGCGCTGGAAGGGCACGCCGGCTTAGCTTCAATCAAGCTCAACGACGCAAGCGTTATGCGCCAGGGACGGGCAGGTGCCGCCGAGAGCGTTCAGCTCCGCACCACCGTCTTTAGATAGTTGTAAGCCTTGATGATCTCGATCAGGCGGTCTTCGGTCGAGCGGTCGCCGCCATTGGCGTCGGGGTGATGTTGCTTTACCAGCGCCTTGTACTTGGCCTTGACCACTTCGAGCGTCGCGTCGCTGTCGAGGCCCATCACCTGCAGCGCCTTGCGCTCGGCGTTGAACACCTTGCGCGGCTCGGCGCGCGCCTCGTCGGCCGGATCGGGCCCACGACCCCGGCGGCGGCTGCCGGTGAATTCGTTGAAAACATTGAACGGATCGGCGGCGCCTTCGAGATCCTCGGGACTGCGGGCGCGGCTCTTGGCGCCATTCTGCCCCATCTTCCAGGTCGGACGATGACCGGTCAGCGCGTCCTTCTGATAGCGGGCGACGTCATCCGGATTCATCCCTTCAAAGAAGTTATAACCCTGGTTGAATTCGCGGACGTGGTTGAGACAGAAGTGCCAGTAATCCTTCTCGTAGCCGCGGCCCTTCGGCGCACGATGCGCCGCGCGGCTGGTGCAGCCGGGCGCGTCGCACATCCGCACCTGTTCGCGCGCGGCTTCACGCGCCACTTCCGCGGCCCGCGGCTTGACGCGGATCTTGTCGAAGAATTTGGACGAGTCGATTGGCATGGGCGGACTTTGACTACGCAACGCTCCGGGCTTCAAGTCTTGACATTCCGAGCAGCCCCCGGGTTGATGCGTCGCAGACGGATTTGACGGAATAACGGCCGAACGGGTGGGGCATCACGGCATGGGCACGCAGGACACTATCACGCAGAAGTTGCGCGAAGCTTTCACGCCCGAAAGCCTCGACGTCATCGACGAATCCAACCTACATGAAGGTCATGCGGGTCACGCCGGTCGCAGCGAGACTCACTTCCGGGTGAATATCGTATCGGCGGCCTTCGCGGGCAAGAGCCGGGTCGATCGTCACCGCATGGTCAACGACCTGCTGGCACCGGAACTGAAAGGCGGCGTGCACGCGCTCGCCATCAAGGCCAAAGCGCCTGGCGAAGCCTGAGCGAACAAATCGCTTAGGCTGATCCGGCTCGTGTCTTCCGGCTCTTCTTTTCGATCAGATCGGCTTCGCCGTCGCGCGGCACGGGCGAGATCCGCAGCGCCGTGATGCGGTTACGCTCGCGGCGCAGAACGCGGAAGCGGAAGCCGTGGAAGGTGAAATTCTGACCGCGGTCCGGAATCGACCGCGCCTCGTGAATCACCAAGCCCGCCACCGTAGTGGCTTCCTCGTCCGGCAGGTTCCAGTCCATCGCGCGATTGAGATCGCGGATTGGCACCGAGCCGTCGACCACCACCGAGCCGTCCGGCTGGGTGCGGACGCCGGCGACCACGACGTCGTGTTCGTCGGAAATATCGCCGACGATTTCCTCGAGGATGTCCTCCAGCGTCACCATGCCTTCGACTTCGCCGTATTCGTCGACGACCAGCGCGAAGTGAGTCTTGCGGGTGCGGAACGCCTTGAGCTGTTCGGAGACCGGACGCATCTCCGGCACGAACCAGGGTTGCAGCGCGATCTTGCCGATATCGATCTTGGACGCGTCGCCGTCAGCGGCGCGTAGCGCGCGCAGCAAATCCTTGGCGTGCAGCACGCCGACGATGTTCTCCGGCTTGTCGCGCCACAGCGGCACGCGGGTGTATTCGGTCGCCAGAACCTCTTTCACCAGTTGTTCGCTGGGTTGATCGGCGTTGACGGTGACCATCGCAGTCCGGTGCACCATCACGTCCGACACCACCAGTTCGCCGAACCGGAACACGTTCTGGATGTACTCAGCCTCACCGCTTTCGATCTTGCCGTGCTCAGCGGATTCGCCGACCAGCCCCTCGATCTCCACGTCGGTCAGGATCTCGTGCTCGGAGTTCTCTTCGACGCCGAGCAGCTTCAACACGCCGCGCGAGGCCTGGTTCAGCAGCCAGTTCAGCGGATAAAGCAGGATGAACGAGATGTGCAGCGGATAGGCGATCCACTGCGACACCGGCTCCGGCTGACGGATCGCCAGCGTTTTCGGCACCTGCTCGCCGATCACGATGTGCAGCGACGAGAAGAACAGGAAGCCGCCGAGAAACGCGATGAAGTGCTGCGCCGATTCCGACAGGCCCATCGGCTGCAGCACCGGAGCGAGCAGCGCCGATACGGTCGGTTCGCCGACCCAGCCGAGCCCGAGCGACGCCATGGTAATGCCGAGCTGGCAGCAGGCCAGATACGCTTCGACGTTGCCGAGGATGTGCTGCACCAGTTCGGCGCCGAACCGCTGCTTCTCGACCATCGCCTTGATGCGGAAGCCGCGGCTGCGCACCAGCGCGAACTCCGCCGCGACGTAGAAGGCGTTGGCGATCAGCAGCAGGACCGCGATCAGAACGTTGCTCAGAGTCGAGTTCATGATGCTCTTGGGTTCGCCTGCGGGACCGCAGGGCGCCGCAGCGGCCGTCAGGCTTGCGCCAGTTTCCGCTGCAGGAATTCGCGCACCGGCGCCGGCTCGACCTTGTTGGCGATCACAGCGCGGCCGATGCCTTCCATCAGGATGAAGGTGAGTTCGCCGCGCTTGACCTTTTTGTCCTGCGCCATCAGCGCCATCAGCCGGTCTGCGTCCGCAAGGCCTTCCTGGGTGAAGCCGGCGATGTCCTGCAGCCGGGTCGGCAGGCCGACTTCGGCGAGATGCTTGGCGAGCCGCTGCGCGTCGGCCGCCGGCATCATGCCGCGCTCGGCCGAGAATTCCGCCGCCAGCACCATGCCGATCGCGACCCCCTCGCCGTGGAACAGCCGGTCCGAGAAGCCGGTCGCCGCTTCCAGCGCATGGCCGAAGGTGTGGCCGAGATTGAGCAGGGCGCGGTCGCCGGTCTCGCGTTCGTCGCGGGCGACGATGGCGGCCTTGGCCCGGCACGAGGTGGCCACCGCGTGCTCGCGTGCGGCGCCGCCGCTGAACAGCTCGGCATGATTGGCTTCGAGCCAGGCGAAGAACGCCTCGTCGCCGAGCGCGCCGTATTTCGCGACTTCAGCATAGCCGGCGCGGAATTGGCGCGGCGACAGCGTATCGAGAATCGCGGTGTCGGCCAGCACCAGCACCGGCTGATGGAACGTGCCGATCAGGTTCTTGCCCTGCGGCGAGTTGATGCCGGTCTTGCCACCGACCGAGGAGTCGACCTGCGCCAATAGCGAGGTCGGCACCTGCACGAAGTCGACGCCGCGGCGCAGGAGCGAAGCGGAGAAGCCTGCAAGATCCCCGACTACGCCGCCGCCGAGCGCGATCACCAGGTCGTTGCGCTCGATCTTGGCGGCGATCAGAGCCTCGCAGACCTGTTCGAGGCCCGCATAGCTCTTGGAGCTCTCGCCTTCGCCGACGATCACCGACGCATGGGCGATGTCGGCCTGGTCCAGCACCTCCTCGGCGCGCTTCAGCCAGGTCTTCGCCACGGTGCGATCGGTGACGATCGCAGTGCGTGCGCCGGGCCGCAGCTTGGCGATCCGCTCGCCCAGCGAGGTGATCACGTCGCGGCCGATCACGATCTCATAGGCGCGGTCACCGAGGGCGACTTCGACGGTGATCGGGGCGGAGTGTTTCTGCGGGGCGTTCATGAAGTCTCGCTCAAGGTTGGGGCGGGCGCGCCGCACAGATAGTGGTGGAGCGCGGCGACGCATTCGTCGACGATCTTTTCGTGCGGCACGTCGCGCGACGCGATGGTGATGTCGGCTTCGCGGTACAGCGGGTAGCGCTCGGCGATCAGGCGGGCGATGGTGCCGGCCGGATCGGGCGTCTTCAGCAGCGGCCGGTCGGCGCGGCGCTTGACCCGGCGCAGGATCACGTCGGCCTCCGCCTCGAGCCACATCGAGATCGCCTTTTCGCGGATCCGGTCACGGGTCTCCTCGCGCATGAAAGCGCCGCCGCCGGTCGCCAGCACCTTGGTGCCACCGTCGAGCAGCCGGGCGATCACCCGGGCCTCGCCGTCGCGGAAATGCGGCTCGCCGTGGGTTTCGAAGATCTCCGGGATGGTCATTGCCGCGGCCGATTCGATTTCGGTGTCGGCGTCGAGAAACGGCAGCCCAAGCCGCAGCGCCAGGCGGCGCCCGACGGTGGATTTGCCGGCGCCCATCATGCCGATGAGCACGACCGGGCGTTCGCCCAGCGCCGCGACGATCTCGGCTTCCTCGGGCGACCTGCCGGCAGTAGCCGTCGGTACGGTTTCAGACATTCGCGGCTTCCGTGGGACTGAAAGGGCAAGCTATACTACCCCGGTCGCCGGGCTTGCCAGAGTCTCTTGCAAGGGAAGGGCGAACATGGTCGTAGTCGCGCGTCGCCGCCAAACGCCTGCCGCTGCCGAGATTCGCGAATGCCCACCCTGTTTCGGTTCCTGACGGTGATTGGTGTGGTAGGCGGTATCATTTACGGGACCATTTTCGCGCTGGCCAACTTCGTCGGGCCGAACAGCCGCGAAATGACCGTGACGATCGGCCCGGACAAATTTCTCAAGAAATAGCCGTTAGGCTGGTCGCATGCGTCGACCGCGAACCATATCCAAAGCCGCCGTGCTGCCGGAGCCTGAGCCTCAAGCCGCACCGCTGCGCCCTGCCTCCTATTCGGACGCCGGGCTGACCGAGCTGTTTCTCGACATGATCGCGGCCGAGCAGGGCGCTTCCGCCAACACGCTCGATGCCTATCGGCGCGATCTGGCGGACCTGTCGCACTTTCTGTTCCGCCGCCGGCTCAGCATCGGCTCCGCCGACACCGCGGCGCTGCGGGCCTATCTGGCCGATCTCGACAACCGCGGCTTTGCCACCTCCAGCGTCGCCCGCCGGCTGTCGGCGCTGCGCCATCTGTTCCGGTTCATGCTCAGCGAGCGGATTCGTGCCGACGATCCGGCCGCGATCCTGGCTGGGCCGAAGCGGGGCCGCAGCCTGCCGAAGGTGCTGTCGATTGCCGATGTCGACCGGCTGCTGGCCTGCGCCCGGCAGGAGACCGATGCCGCGGAGGGGCCGGCTCGGCTGCGCGCGGCGCGGCTGAACTGCCTGCTCGAAGTGCTCTACGCCACCGGGCTGCGCGTTTCGGAATTGGTGTCGCTGCCGCTCTCAGCGGCGCGGCGCGACGCGCGGATGATCGTGGTCCGCGGCAAGGGCGACAAGGAACGGCTGGTGCCGCTCAACGCCGGCGCCAAGCAGGCGATGGCGCGCTATCTTGAAGAGGTTGCGGCCGCCACCAAAGAAACCAAAGGCGCGCCGGCCTCGAAATGGCTGTTTCCGTCCTTCGGCGAGAGCGGGCATCTCACCCGCCAGCATTTTGCCCGCGATCTGAAGGATTTGGCAGCGCGCGCCGGGCTGTCGCCGCGGCTGGTGAGCCCGCACGTCCTGCGCCACGCCTTCGCCAGTCACCTGCTGCACAACGGCGCCGACCTGCGGATCGTCCAGACGCTGCTCGGTCACAGCGACATCTCGACCACGCAGATCTACACCCATGTGGTCGAGGAGCGGCTGAAGAGCCTGGTGCGCGACCTGCACCCGCTCGGCGAAGGCCGCTGAGCCGCGCTAGCTTTCGGAAGCCCGGCCGGTCATCCGCGACAGCACTTCGTCGCGCTTGACGAACTGATGCCAGCACACCGCGCCGAGATGCACCGCCAGCACCGCGCCTAGCACCCAGGCGCCGCGGTCATGCAGCATCTGGCCCCATTCGGAGAGGGCGTGATCGCGCGGCACCAGACGTGGCCATTGAAACAGTCCGAACCACGGCAGCGAGTAGCCGCCGGCGCCGGAGAACAGATAGCCGCTGAGCGGCATGAACAGCATCAGGCCATAGAGTGCCAGATGGCCGGCGCGGGCCGCCATTTCGGTGAGATGTCCGAGCGGCCGCCGATATGGCGGCTCGCCGCTGACCAGCCGCCATACGATGCGGACGATGAGCAGCGCCAGGATGGTGAAGCCGATCGATTTGTGCAGTTCGAGCAAACCCTGCCGTGGCTGCTGGCCTGATGGATAGTAGGCCGACACGATGCCGAGCCCGATCGCCGCGAAGATCAGCAACGCCATCGACCAGTGCAGCCAGCGCTGCGCGCGCCCGAACATGAAGCGATCGGTCGAGATGGGAGCGTCGTCTGAGGCGGTCATGTTGGACTTTCTGGCTAGGGCAGGGGCGGTGCCGAGCCATCAGATCGGCGAATGAAAATCAACTTACCGAAGCGTCATCGATTTCGACCGCAGCCGGCAGCGCTTCTGCGGTTCAACCGCCGGCTGCCGGCCACCTGACCGGCGCGAGCCGCGCCGGCTGGTGCACGATCCGGCGCTGCGGCAGTTGTCCCAGCCGCTTGACTTGGCTCCCGGATGGCTTGAAAAGCCGGGCGGCCCTATCGGCCGCAGCTTTCCTCCCCATATCGCCAAAGTCATGTCCGGGCCCATGCGCAGCTATCTCGACTTCGAAAAGCCGGTGGCGGAACTCGATTCCAAGATCGACGAATTGCGCACGCTCGCGGCCTCCGGCAGCGACATCCACGAGGAAATCGAGAAGATCGAAGAGAAAGCGCAGCAGGCGCTGCAGGATCTCTATGCGGCGCTGACGCCGTGGCAGAAGACCCAGGTCGCGCGTCATCCGCAGCGGCCGCACTGTGTCGATTACATCGAAGGTCTGATCACCGAGTTCACGCCTTTGGCCGGCGACCGCAAGTTCGGCGACGACGAGGCGCTGGTGGGCGGCTTCGGCCGCTTCCGCGGCGAAGCCGTCTGCGTCATCGGCCAGGAAAAGGGTTCGACCACCGAAACCCGGCTCCGGCATAATTTCGGCATGGCGCGGCCGGAAGGCTATCGCAAGGCCGTGCGGCTGATGGAAATGGCCGACCGCTTCGATCTGCCGGTGCTGTCGCTGGTCGATACCGCCGGCGCCTATCCGGGGATCGGCGCCGAGGAGCGCGGCCAGGCCGAGGCGATCGCCCGCTCGACCGACGCCTGCCTGCAGCTCGGCGTGCCCAACGTCGCGTTGGTGATCGGTGAGGGTGGCTCCGGCGGCGCGATCGCGATCGCCACCGCCAACAAGGTGCTGATGCTCGAACACGCCGTGTACAGCGTGATCTCGCCCGAAGCGGCATCCTCGATCCTGTGGCGCGACGGCACCAAGGCGCAGGAAGCGGCGAATTCGATGAAGATCACTGCCCAGGACCTGCTGAGGTTCGGCGTGATCGACCAGATCCTGGCCGAACCGAAGGGCGGCGCCCATCGCGATCCAGAAGCGATGATCGCCACCGCCGGCGATGCGATCGCGGCCGCCTTTGCCGAGCTGAAGGGCCAGGGCCGCGATGCGATCCGCGCCCAGCGCCGGCAGAAGTTCCTCGATATCGGCCGCAAGCTGGCCTGATCGGGACCGGCTCGCTGCCGGTCCGCCGGATTGATCAACTCTTAACCAAATCCGCACCGCTGGTTCGAAATTCGGCGCTCGGCCGCAGTTTCGCCGCGCGCCGGCGATTCAATGTTCCTTGACCATGATCTCCGGACCGCCCTGCCGCCGGCCTGATCGGCTTGCGACCCCAAGGGCTTAAGGATAATCTTGGCAGACTGCACACGGCCCCAGCGGTTTGGGGCCAACGCGGTGCAGAGTTTGGTAAATGCGAGCGGTCGAATCCGCCGGATCTTGCAAGATCCGGTGCCGGAGATGGCCGCGCGGAAGCTGGACGACTGGATAGCTCGAATGTGGGGTGCGGGTTTGCCGGTCGTCGGGGGAGCTTCGTGGTGACGAAAAGCCCGCTTGTACGCGCGCTGATGCTGACAGCTGCGCTCGCGACGATGCCTTTGCTCGCCGGCTGCAACAGCGATCAGATGGCGCTGGCGACCAATGCCAAGGCCAACCAGCCGGTGCCGCCCAAGCTGGTCGCGGCGATGCAGGAAAAGAACATGGACCTGCAGTCGCCGATCCTGGTGCGACTGTTCAAGCAGGAAGCCGAGCTCGAGGTCTGGAAGCAGGACCGCACTGGCGTTTTCCAACTGCTGAAGTCCTATCCGATCTGCCGCTGGTCCGGCGATCTGGGGCCGAAAATCCGCGAAGGCGATCGTCAGGCACCCGAGGGATTCTATTCGATCTCGCCGGGCCAGATGAACCCGCAGTCCTCGTACTATCTATCGTTCAACACCGGCTATCCGAACGCGTTCGACAAGTCGCTCGGCCGCACCGGCTCGCAGCTGATGGTGCACGGCGATTGCTCGTCGCGCGGCTGCTACGCGATGACCGACGAGCAGATCGCCGAGATCTACGCGCTCGGGCGCGAGTCGTTCTTCGGCGGCCAGCGCGCGTTCCAGCTGCAGGCCTATCCGTTCAAGATGACGCCGGTGAACTTCGCCAAGCATCGCAACAACCCGAACATGCCGTTCTGGAAGATGCTGAAGGAAGGCTACGACCATTTCGAAGTCACCCGGCAGGAGCCGAAGGTCGACTTCTGCGAGCATAAATACGTGTTCGATGCCGCGCCGCCGCCCGGCTCGAGCAGGCCGTTGCAGTTCAACGCCTCGGCCAAGTGTCCGACCTACGAGATTCGTCCCGACATCGCCGAGGCGGTGCGCGAGAAGGACAAGCAGGACAACATCAAGATCGCCGAGCTGGTGGCCAAGGGCACCCCGGTAGCTCGGCTGAACACCGGCATCGACGGCGGCATGAATCACGTGTTCGCCTCGAAGATTCCGGATGCCTCGACCGGCCTGTCGGAAGTGCCCGAGGACAAGTCGCTGTCGGTCGCCTCGTTCGATCGCGCGCCCGGCACCATTCCGCCGACGGTCAATCCGCCGCGTCCCTCGGATAATCTGCTGGTCGCCGCTCCGGCGGAACCGAATGCATCCGCCGCGAAGGCACGCGTCGCCTCGGCGTCGAAGGACGACATCGGCGGACTGCTCGCTGGCAGCCACAAGCCTGGCGAATCCACCGCGGCCGCCCGGCCGGCGCCGTCTGCGCCGGCTAGCACCGCGGCGCGCCACGAGCCGGCGCCGCGTCCGCAAGGCGCCGCGCCGAAGGCTGCCGAGACCAAGCAGGCCGCTGCGTCGCGGCCGCCGCTGAAGCCGAGCGTCGATGCCGAAACCACCTCGTCGGCCCCCGCCAGGCCGTCTGGCATGATCTCCGGCGGCGCGCCGGTGGTATCGTCGAACTCGTTCGACAGCCGGTTCTCGGCGTTCCGCTGAGGCGGCTCGCTCTTATTCTTCAAAGTCCATCGGCCAGTCATTCCGGGTTCGCTCGCGTCAGCGAGCGAACCCGGAATCTCGCCGGGCTGGGCACCGGCACGATTTCAATAACCTCTGGATTTCGGGTTCGCGCAGCTTTGCTGCGCGCCCCGGAATGACCGCTACGGCGGCCGACTTTCCAGACAGCAAACAGCAAAATGCCCGGCGGTGAGGCCGGGCATCGCTGAGTGTCTTGATCTGCTTTGCGGCGCTTAGGCGTAGCGGCCGTGGCAATGCTTGTACTTCTTGCCGCTTCCGCACGGGCAGTCCTCGTTGCGGCCGACCTTGCCCCAGGTCTCGGGCTTGGTCGGATCGCGGTCCGCCTTGTCGGCGATTTGCGCCGGCGCCAGCGTCACGCTGGCAAGCGCCATCTCGTCCTGGCCGGTGTCGGGGTCCATCTTGTGGACCTCCATCGGCGGCAGTTCCTGCGGCTGATCCGGCGGAATGATCTCGACGCGCATCAGCTGCGCCGTCACAGCCTCGCGCAGGTGCGAGCTCATCTCCTGGAAGAGATTGAAGGCTTCGGACTTGTACTCCTGCAAGGGATCGCGCTGGCCGTAGCCGCGCAGGCCGATCACTTGGCGCAGGTGATCGAGCATCACCAGGTGCTCGCGCCACAGATGGTCGAGGGTCTGCAGCAGGATGCTCTTCTCGGCGTAGCGCATCACGTCCGCGCCCCACTGACCGACCTTGGCGGCCATGTGCTCGTCGAACACCCGCTCCAGCCGCGTGATCAGCTCTTCGTCGGCGATGCCCTCTTCCTTGGCCCATTCGTCGACCGGAATGTCGAGGCCGACCACGCGCTCGACCTCGGCCTTCAGCCCGGCGACGTCCCACTGCTCCGCATAAGCGTGCTCGGGCACGTACTTGGCGACCAGGTCCTCGATGTAGGTGTGGCGCATATCGGCGACCGTTTCGGCCACGCTGTCTTCCTTCATCAGCTCGATGCGCTGATCGAAGATCACCTTGCGTTGGTCGTTCTGAACGTCGTCGAATTTCAGCAGGTTCTTGCGGATGTCGAAGTTGCGCGCCTCGACCTTCTGCTGCGCCTTTTCCAGCGCCTTGTTGATCCACGGATGGATGATCGCCTCGCCTTCCTTCAGGCCGAGGCGGGTCAGCATAGTGTCCAGCTTGTCGGAGCCGAAGATCCGCATCAGGTCGTCTTCCAGCGACAGGAAGAACTTCGAGCGGCCCGGGTCGCCCTGACGGCCGGAACGGCCGCGCAGCTGGTTGTCGATACGGCGGCTCTCGTGACGTTCGGAGCCGATGATGTACAGGCCGCCGGGGCGCTTGGCGGTCTTGGCCGGCTTGTTGCCCTTGGCGGGCTCGATTTCGATTTCGTCCTCGGCCTTCAGCACGATGTCGCGGAAGCGCTCGATGTCGGCCTTGATCTCGGTGATCTTCGCCGCCCGCTCGGCCTCGTCGGTGATGTGTGCGGCTTCCTGCTGAATCCGCATCTCCAGCGAACCGCCGAGCTTAATGTCGGTACCGCGGCCGGCCATGTTGGTGGCGATGGTGATCGCGCCCGGCACGCCGGCTTCGGCGACGATATAGGCTTCCTGCTCGTGGAAGCGCGCGTTCAGCACCGCGAACAGCTTCGCCGGCTTGCCGGCGCGGGCGGCGGCGTACAGCTTGTCCATCCCCTTCGGGTCGGTGAAGTCGATCTGCTTGTAGCCGTTCTTCTTCAGATATTCGGCCAGCACCTCGGACTTTTCGATCGAGGCGGTGCCGACCAGCACCGGCTGCATTCGCTTGTTGGCACGCTCGACCTCGGCGAGGATCGCGGCGTACTTCTCCTGCTGGGTGCGATACACCTCGTCGTCTTCGTCGAGACGGGCAATCGGCAGGTTGGTCGGAATCTCGACCACTTCGAGCTTGTAGATGTCGAAGAACTCGTCGGCCTCGGTGGCCGCCGTACCGGTCATGCCGGCGAGCTTGTCGTACATCCGGAAGTAATTCTGGAAGGTGATCGACGCCAGCGTCTGGTTTTCCGGCTGGACGGTGACGTGTTCCTTGGCTTCCAGCGCCTGGTGCAGGCCTTCCGAATAGCGCCGGCCCTGCATCATGCGGCCGGTGAATTCGTCGATGATCACCACCTCGTCGTTGCGGACGATGTAGTCCTTGTCGCGCTGGAATAGCGCATGGGCGCGTAGCGCCTGGTTGACGTGGTGCACCACCGAGACGTTTTCGACGTCGTACAGCGACTCGCCGCGAAGCTGGCCGGCGTCGCGCAGCAGCGTCTCGATCTTCTCCATACCGGCTTCGGTCAGCGTCACGGTGCGCTGCTTCTCGTCGACGTCGTAGTCCGACTTGTCGAGCCGCGGGATGAAGGTGTCGATGGTGTTGTAGAAGTCCGAACGGTCGTCGAGCGGACCGGAGATGATCAGCGGGGTGCGGGCTTCGTCGATCAGGATCGAGTCGACTTCGTCGACGATCGCGAAATTGTGCCCGCGCTGGACCATGTCCTCCAGCCGGTACTTCATATTGTCGCGCAGATAGTCGAAGCCGTACTCGTTGTTGGTGCCGTAGGTGATGTCGCAGGCATAGGCCGCCTGGCGCTGGGCGTCGTCGAGCCCGTGCACGATCACGCCGGTGGTCATGCCGAGGAAACCGTAGATCTGGCCCATCCAGCCGGAGTCGCGCTTGGCGAGGTAATCGTTGACGGTGACGACGTGGACGCCCTTGCCGGCGAGTGCGTTGAGGTACACGGCGAGCGTCGCGACCAGGGTTTTACCTTCGCCGGTCTTCATCTCGGCGATGTCGCCCTCGTGCAGCACCATGCCGCCGATCAGCTGAACGTCGAAGTGACGCTGACCGAGGGTGCGCTTGGCGGCTTCGCGGACGGTGGCGAACGCCGGTACCAGCAGGTCGTCGAGGGTCTTGCCGTTGGCGAGCTCGGCGCGGAATTCAGCGGTACGGGCGCGCAGCGCCTCGTCGGACAGCGCGGCCAGTTCCGGTTCGAGCGCGTTGATCGCGGCGACCCGCGTCTGGTAGCCCTTGACCCTGCGGTCGTTAGCGGAGCCGAAGAGTTTGCGGGCGAGCGCGCCGATCATGCCAGCTTCCTGTTGTTGCGGTGTGACTTCGCAGCCTTGATGCCGTTCGCTCGAGCCACTATCAACTCATCGTGACGCTCAGGCACCTATCAGGATACAGGTGCGCGCGCGAAATGATTGGTAATCCAGCAATCCGAGGGCCGGCTGCCCAGGGTGCGGTCGCGCGACGACCGCCCGACCCGAGCCTGTGGCGGCACAGATATGGCTGGGCCTGAGGGTTGTCAACGCGCCCGCCTTTCAAGGATTTCATCATTTTGACAGAGTTTTCGCGTTGCCAAGGCACCGCGATTGGGTGACTGTTCCGCCGCCCCGACACCCCGGCTTTCAAGACAAGGATTTTCCATGACACCTGCGTCCAACGCAGTCTCATCCGGCCGGCGCGCCGGCCTCATCAGCGCGGCTGTGACAGGTTGTCTCGCATTTGCGCTGCTGGCCGCGCCGGCTGCGCGCGCCCAGGATGCGAACCCCGTGCTCGCCAAGGTCAACGGCGCCGAAATCCGCCAGAGCGACGTCGACCTTGCCGAGCAGGAGCTCGGCCCGAGCCTCGCCCAGCTCGATCCCGCGACCCGGAAGGAAAACGTGCTCGCCTTCCTGATCGACATGAAGATCGTCGCCAAGGCAGCCGAGGACAAGAAGATCCAGGACAACGCGGATTTCAAGAAGCGTCTGGATTTCGCCCGTAACCGTCTGCTGATGGACGATGTGCTCGCCGCCGAAGGCAAGGCCGCGACCACCGACGAGGCGATGAAGAAGGTTTATGACGAAGCCGCCAAGCAGATCTCCGGCGAGCAGGAAGTTCACGCCCGCCACATCCTGGTCGAGACCGAGGATGAGGCCAAGGCGGTCGCCGAAGAGCTGAAGAAGGGTGCCGACTTCGCCGAGCTGGCGAAGAAGAAGTCGAAGGACCCGGGTGCGTCCGACGGCGGCGACCTCGGCTTCTTCACCAAGGACCAGATGGTGCCGGAATTCTCCGCCGCGGCGTTCGCGCTGGAGCCGGGCAAGATCTCAGATCCGATCAAGACCCAATTCGGCTGGCACATCATCAAGGTCGAAGAGAAGCGCAACCGCAAGCCGCCGAGCTTCGATCAGGTCAAGGCGCAGATCGAGCAGTACGTCACCCGCAAGGCGCAGTCGGACTACGTCAGCAAGCTGCGCCAGGCCGCCAAGATCGAGCGGCTGGACCAGCCGGCCGCCAAGCCCGACGCGGCTGCGAAGCCGGATGCCGCCAAGCCGGCGGATGCGGCGAAGCCTGCCGATGCGGCCAAGCCCGCCACCCCGGCGCCGGCCAAGAAGTAAGTCTTTTCAAAGAGTTGATTGTCGAAATGGCCGGGCTTGTCCCGGCCATTTTTCGTGATCGGGTGCGGTTCAGTTCGTAGGATGGGTTTGCATGCGCTCAACCCATCCTACGGTTGTGGCAGCTTGGCCTTCAGGGCGTACAGCGCGTCCAGCGCTTCGCGCGGGGTCATCTCGTCGGGATGCAGCGCCTTGACGGCTTCGATCAGCTGCTCCGCCTCGCTCGGCGGCGCGGCCTCGGCCGGTGCGCGGGCCGTCATCGCAAACAGCGGCAGGTCGTCGATCAGCGTCTTGGGCTGGCCGCGGTCGTTGGCTTCGAGCTTGGCCAGCACCGCCTTGGCGCGCGTCACGACCGAGGGCGGCAGGCCGGCCAGCTTGGCGACCTGGATGCCATAGGAGCGGTCGGCGGAGCCAGGCAGCACCTCGTGCAGGAACACCACCTCGCCGCGCCATTCCTTGACCCGCACCGTGGCATTGAACAGCCGCGGCAGCTTGGCCGACAGCGCGGTCAGCTCATGGTAGTGGGTGGCAAACAGCGAACGACATCTGTTTTGTTCGTGCAGATGTTCGATCGCCGCCCAGGCGATCGACAGGCCGTCGAACGTCGCGGTGCCGCGGCCGATCTCGTCGAGGATCACCAGCGCCCGCTCGGACGCCTGGTTCAGGATCGCGGCGGTCTCGACCATTTCGACCATGAAGGTCGAGCGGCCGCGGGCGAGATCGTCGGCGGCGCCGACGCGCGAGAACAGTCGGTCGACGATGCCGATCCGCGCCCGGCTCGCCGGCACGAAGCTGCCGACCTGGGCGAGCAGCGCGATCAGTGCGTTCTGGCGCAGGAAGGTCGACTTACCGGCCATGTTCGGGCCGGTCAGCAGCCAGATCTGGCCGTTGGTCTGCGCCGGGCCGGGTGACAGATCGCAGGCATTGGCGATGAACGGCTCGCCGGCCTTTTTCAGCGCCTGCTCGACCACCGGATGCCGGCCGCCTTCGATCGCAAAGCTGAGCGACTCGTCGACCTCGGGTCGGACGTAGTTGTCGTCGCTGGCGAGCTTGGCGAGCGCGGTGGCGACATCGAGCAGTGCGAACGCGTGCGCGGCGGCGCGCAGGTCCTCGCCGGCGGCATCGATCATCGCCGCGAGGCGGTCGAAGATTTCCAGCTCGAGCCCGAGTGCGCGATCGCCCGCATTGGCGATCTTGGCTTCGATCTCGCCGAGTTCGGCGGTGGTGAACCGCACCTGGCCGGCCAGCGTCTGGCGATGGATGAAGGTGGCGTTCAGCGGCGCCGCCATCAGCTTGTCGCCGTGCTGCGCCGAGACTTCGACGAAGTAACCGAGCACGTTGTTGTGCCGGATCTTCAGCGCCTTGATGCCGGTATCGTCGGCATAGCGCGCCTGCATCGAGGCCACCACCAGCCGCGAGGCGTCGCGCAGCTTGCGGGTCTCGTCGAGCGCCGGCTCGTAGCCTTCGCGCACGAAGCCGCCGTCGCGTTTGAGCAGCGGCAGATCCTCGGCGAGCGCACGGCCGAGCTCGGCGCACAGGCCGCGCGAGGGGCGCTGCAGCGCCGCCATCGCGCTCGCGATCTCCTGCGGCGGCGTGGCGAGCTGGCCGAGCTGCGCCAGCACCTCGTCGGCGGCGCGGATGCCATCGCGCAAGTTCGCCAGGTCGCGCGGGCCGCCGCGGCCGAGCGACAGCCGTGCCAGCGCGCGCGCCATGTCGGGCGCCGCACGCAGCGAGCTGCGGATCTGTTCGCGCAGTCCCGAATCCGCCGTGAAGGCTTCGACCGCGTCGAGCCGCCTTGCGATGGCCGCCGCATCGGTCATCGGCGCGGCGAGACGCTGCGCGAGCAGGCGCGAGCCTGCGGCCGTGACGGTGCAGTCGATCGCGTCGAGCAGCGAGCCGCGGCGCTCGCCGGCGAGCGTGCGGGTGAGTTCCAGATTGGCGCGGGTCGCCGGATCGATCGCCATCGTGGTGCCGGCGGCTTCGCGCGACGGCGGCGACAGCGGCGGGCGTTTGCCGAGCTGGGTGCGATCGACATACGTCACGCAGGCCGCGGCGGCGGTCGCTTCCAGCCGCGACAGCGCGGCGAGGCCGTCCATGGTGGCGACCGCGAAGTAATCACACAGCCGCCGCTCGGCGGTGGCGGAGTCGAACACATCGCGCGTCAGCGGCGTGACGGCGGCGAGTTCGCGTAACGTCGGAGCCAGTTCGGTGTCGCTGTACAGCGCGTCCGGCACAATCGCTTCGTTCGGATTGATCCGCGCCAGCGTCGCGGCGAGCTCGGCGGTCGAACATTCGGTGACGTTGAATTCACCGGTCGAAATGTCGATCCAGGCGAGGCCGATGCGATCGGCGCCGGCCGAGCCGCGTGCGCGCGCGATCGCCAGCAGGTAGTTGTTGGCGCGGGCATCGAGCAGGGTGTCTTCGGTCAGCGTGCCCGGCGTGATCAGCCGCACCACGTCGCGCCGCACCACGCTTTTGCGGGCGCGTGCCGCTGCCGGATCTTCGGTCTGTTCGCACACCGCGACGCGGTGACCGAGCGCGATCAGCCGGTGCAGATAATCGTCGGCACGCTCCACCGGCACGCCGCACATCGGAATATCCTGCCCGAGATGCTTGCCGCGCTTGGTCAGCGTGATGCCGAGCGCGCGTGCGGCAATCTCGGCGTCGTCGAAGAACAGTTCGTAGAAATCGCCCATCCGGTAGAACAGCAAGAGACCCGGATTTGCGGCCTTGATCTCGTGGTACTGCTCCATCATCGGCGACATTTTGGCGGGCGCTTCCGGAGGCGGAGCGGCGTCGGGCGGCAGAGCGATGTCGGGGCGGATGGTCATGGCCCGATGCATAGCAAAAATCGCAGCTTCGTTCCTACCTCGGGCGGCGAGCCATGCACGGGTTTCAACCGGGTGCGCGCCAGCCTGCGGCGGATTGACCTGTTCGGCGGCGCTTCCTACAACCCGGCTTCAAGTCCGGCGCCCCAGCCCGGATCGGCAAAACAGGGAGAGTTTCGATGGCCGACGTGTTTGTCTGCGACGCGGTGCGCACCCCGATCGGCCGTTACGGCGGCTCTCTCGCCAAGGTCCGGACCGACGATCTCGCGGCGGTGCCGATCAAGGCGCTGATGGCCAAGCATCCCGACATGGACTGGAGCGCGGTCGACGAGGTGTTCTTCGGCTGCGCCAATCAGGCCGGCGAAGACAACCGCAACGTCGCTCGCATGGCCGCGCTGCTGGCGGGCCTGCCGGACTCGGTGCCCGGCCAGACCCTCAACCGGCTGTGCGCCTCCGGTCTCGATGCGGTCGGCGCGGCGGGCCGCGCGATCCGCGGCGGCGAGATCGATCTGGCGATCGCCGGCGGCGTCGAGTCGATGACCCGCGCGCCGTTCGTGCAGGGTAAGGCGACCGAAGCATTCGCCCGGACCGCCGACATCTTCGACACCACGATCGGCTGGCGCTTCATCAATCCGCTGATGAAGCAGCAATACGGCGTCGACTCGATGCCGGAGACCGGCGAGAACGTCGCCGAAGAATTCCAGATCTCGCGTGCCGACCAGGACGCCTTCGCGATCCGCTCCCAGCAGCGCGCCGGTGCGGCGATCGCGGCCGGTTACTTCGCCGAGGAGATCGCGCCGGTGACCTATGCGGGCGGCAAAGCCGGCCCGATCACGGTCGACAAGGACGAGCATCCGCGTCCCGAAACCACGCTCGAAGGCCTCGCCAAGCTGAAGCCGATCGTGCGCAATCCGGGCACCGTGACGGCCGGCAACGCCTCGGGCGTCAATGACGGCGCCGCGGCGCTGCTGATTGCCTCGGAGGCCGCGGTGAAGAAATACGGCCTGACGCCGCGTGCCAAAATCCTCGGCCTCGCTTCGGCCGCGGTGCCGCCGCGGATCATGGGCATCGGCCCGGTGCCGGCGACCAGGAAGCTGATGGAGCGGCTCGGGCTGAAGATCAGCGACTTCGATCTGATCGAGCTGAACGAGGCGTTCGCCAGCCAGGGCATCGCCTGCCTGCGCCAGCTCGGCGTGCAGGACGACGCCGACTTCGTCAATCCGCACGGCGGCGCGATCGCGCTCGGCCACCCGCTCGGCATGAGCGGCGCCCGCCTGGCGCTGACCGCGATGCACGGCCTGGAAAAGCGCGGCGGCAAACTCGCGCTCGCCACGATGTGCGTCGGCGTCGGCCAGGGCGTCGCGATGGCGATCGAGAAGGTGAACTAAAGAAGATGGTGCGTCATTGCCGGGCTTGACCCGGCAATCCATCCTTTTCGCAAAGGCTTTCGTGAGGCGCGCTCGGCGCGCGATGGATGCGCGGATCAAGCCCGCGCATGACGCTGGGGTGTGGGGCGGCGTCCCCGTAATCTTCCTCGCACCGCTCTTGCGGGCAGAAGGGAAGAGCTACTCCATCACCGCGGCATGATCGGCAGCGGCTTCGCTTTGCTTACGCAGCGCGGCCTTGGTCGAGCCGATGATGATCGCCATCGGTACGGCGGCGGCAGTGAGGAACATCACCATCGCGTAGTCGTGCGAGAACGCGATGATCTGCGCCTGCATGGTGACGATCGCGTCCATCATCGCCTTGCCGGTGGTGGTCGACAGATCGATCATGCCGGTGACGTTGGGCATCTGCAGCGCATCGTTGAACGGGTTGATGTGCTCGGTGAGGATCGCGTGCGCCGTGGTGGTGCCGGACGATAGCTTGGCGATTACCACCGAGATGCCGACCGAGCTCGCGACGTTGCGCACCAGCGTCAGCATCGCGGTGCCATCGGTGCGGAGCTGCCCGGGCAGCGTCATGAACGCCACCGTCGACAGCGGCACGAACACCAGACCGAAGCCGAAGCCCTGGATGATGCTGGTGACCACCACGCTCGACACGCTGGTCTGATCGGTCCAGCCGGTCATCACGTAGAGCGACGCGCAGGTCAGCGACAGGCCGGTCGCGATCAAGGTGCGGGCCTCGATGTAGCGCATGATCCGCCCGACGATCATCATCGCCACGAAGGTGCCGCAGCCGCGCGAGGCGAGCAGCAGGCCGGCGGTCATGATCGGGTAGCCTTCGACGTTCTGCAGGAACGGCGACGACAGCGCCATGGTCGAGAACAGCACCAGCCCCATCACGGTCATGAACACCACGCCGCCGACGAAGTTGCGGTCCTTGAAGATCGCGAACTGGATGAAGGGGCGTTCGGTGGTGAAGGAGTGGGCGAAGAAGTAGTAGAACCCGACCACCGAGATGATCGACTCGATGATGATCTCGGGCGAGTTGAACCAGTCGAGCTGCTCGCCGCGGTCGAGCGCGAGCTGCATCGCCCCGATGCCGACCGCCAGCGCCGCGAAGCCGAACCAGTCGAACCGCAATTCGTGGTTCTTGTCGGTCTCGTCCATGAACATCGCCAGCCCCAGCACCGTGATGGCACCGAACGGCAGGTTGACGAAGAACACCCAGTGCCAGGAATAGGTCTCGGTCAGCCAGGCGCCGAGCGACGGGCCCATGATCGGCCCCATCATCACGCCCATGCCCCAGATCGACATCGCCTTGGCGCGCTCGTGCAGCGCGTAGCTGTCCAGCATCACCGCCTGTGACAGCGGCACCAGTGCCGCGCCGAACACCCCCTGCAGCAGCCGGAACAGCACCATCTGGGTAATGTCCTGGGCGAGGCCGCACATCACCGACGCGATCGTGAAGCCGGCCGAGCAGATGATGAAGATGCGCTTGCGGCCGAACCGGTTGGCGATCCAGCCGACCGGCGCCGTCATGATCGCGGCGGCGACGATGTAGGAGGTCAGCACCCAGTTGATCTGGTCCTGCGATGCGGAGAGCGAGCCCTGCATATAGGGCAGCGCGACGTTGGCGATCGTGGTGTCGAGCGCCTGCATGATCGTCGCGGTCATGGCGCAGATCGTCACCATGTTCCGGCGGAAGCCGGGGACCGCGTGAGATTGTGCCGCGCCCGCCATCGGTCAGTTGTGCTCCGGCTGGGCCGCGGCGGCGCGGCCGAAGCCGAACAGGCCGGCCAGCGAACGGCGGTGGTGGGTGTCGATCGCGACGTTGACGCTCATGCCGGCCTTCAGACGCTTGATCATCGGATCGGTCTCGTCGAGCGCGATCCGCAGCGGGACGCGTTGCACCACCTTGACGAAGTTGCCGGTGGCATTCTGCGGCGGCAGCACCGCGAATTGCGCGCCGGTGCCCGGCGACAGCGACGACACCCGGCCCTTGAACTGATGATCCGGGAAGGCGTCGACATCGAGCGTCACGGTCTGGCCGACCGCCACATAGGTGAAGTCGCTTTCCTTCGGATTGGCGTCGACCCACGGCTGCGTCGTGTCGATCACGCTGAACACCGGCGTTCCGGCGGCGACGAAGCGGCCGAGCTGAATGTTGTCGACCTGGGTGGCGGTGCCGCTCATCGGAGCCCGCACCGTCGACAGCCGCAGGTTGCGTTCAGCGTCGTCGAGCGCTGCCTTGGCCTGGGCGTAAGCGGGGAATTTCTCGAGCGGCAGCTCGGGATCGCCGAGCAACTGATTGAGCGCGGTCGACTGCTGCTGCTTGACGAGCTGCAGCTGCGCCTGCGCGGTCACCAGCGCGGCGGTGGAGTTGTCGAGATCGAGCTGCGAGCCGGCGCGGCTCTGCACGAGCGAGGTCTTGCGCTCGACGTCGCGCTGCTTCAGCGCGATGCCGGCGTTCACCAGGTCGATGGTCTGGCCGTACAGCTTGACGTTGGCGACCAGATTGGCGTGGCTGGTCTTGGCGTCGGCGAGCTTGGCCTGGGCCTGCGCCACCGCGAGGCGGAACGGCACCGGATCGATCTGGAACAGCTCGTCGCCGGGCTGAACGCGCTGACCTTCCTTGACGGTCACTTCGACGATCTTGCCGGCGACGTCCGGCGTGATCAGCACCTTCTGGGCGCCGACATAAGCGTCGTCGGTGGTGACGTAGCGGCCGCCCTCCAGATAGAAGGTGATGCCGCCGATCAGCGCCACCATCGGCAGCACGACCAGCAGCAGCGGCCGCCGATAGCGACGCAGCGTGCCGCCGAGGCCGCGGCGCGGACCGCCGCTCGCGGCGACGGACGGGGCGGCCGAAGGCTCCTTCTGCTCGGTCGGAAATTTCAGGGCCGGTTCAGCCATAGTGCTCCTCCCGTCGTTTTTCTTCGCGGTGGCAGTGCTGTTGGATCGCGCCACGCAAGTTTTCCTTGATGATCTGCATCTGCCGCACCAAGCGCTGGGCATCTTCCGGCGTCAGGCCGGCGAGCGCGGTGTCGGTGAGTTCGGCGCGGAGGCCGGCGAGCTTGCCGAGCAGCGGCCGCGCGGCTTCGCGCAGGTACAGCCGCTTGCAGCGCCGGTCGCTGTCGTCGCTGCGGCGTTCCAGCCAGCCGTGGTCGCACAACTTGTCGATCAGCCGGGTCAGGGTGATCGGCTGCAGCTCCATCTGTTCGGCGAGTTCGGACTGCTTCAGCCCTTCGGCGCGCTCCACCTTGGCCAGCACCGCCCATTGGGCGCGGGTGATGCCGTGCCGGGAGGCCTGCCTGTCCGCATAGGCGCGCATCAGGCGCTGCACCTCAGCGAAGGCAAAGATGAAGTTCTGGTCCTCCGGACCCCGGGTCATGGCGCCGCCTCCTAAGCTTTGCATAAGATAAGCAAGCTTATTATTTCTCAAGGCGCCGATTCGCATACGACAAATCCGAGTTGCGCATGCCTCTCAAACCTGGGGCGGTCGCGAGACTTGAACGCTGCCTCGGTGTAGGATGGACTTGAACATGAGCCGGCCCGGTTGGCCGGCGCGTGAGTGTGATGGGCCCGATGACCGCATTGAAGCCGACCTTCCCCGCGCCGGGGCACGATCACGACCGTTGCTCCGCCGAAGGTCTGGAACACGCCGAACGGGTCTGTGCCGGCCGCTCGCAAAACCTCACGCCGATCCGCCGCCAGGTGCTGCGCGCGCTGCTGTCCAGCCATCGGCCGCTCGGCGCCTATGAGGTGATCGAGGAACTGGCCAGGGACATGCCGCGTCCGGCGCCGATCACGGTGTATCGGGCGCTCGACTTCCTGATGCAGAACGGGCTGGTGCACCGGATCGAGAGCCGCAACGCGTTCCTGGCCTGCGGCCACGATCACGATGACGCTGCGACCGTCGCGTTCCTGATCTGCGAATGTTGCGGCTCGGTCGCCGAGGTCCCGGCCTCCGAAGTGACGCAGCGCCTCAACGAAGCCGCCCGCCAGACCGGGTTCACGCCGAAGATGTCAGTGGTCGAGATCACCGGCGTGTGCGGCCATTGCCAAGCCGCCTGACGCAGTTTACGCCTTGATCCATGGGAGGAGCGTGGCGCGCCAGCGCCCGCCACAACACGGCGAAAAGCCGGAGGCACCATGTCGGTCAAGACGTCACGCCGGACCCCGGCGATTCCCGCGCGCCTGATCATTAAGCCCCCGCGACCGCTGCGGTGAGCGGCACCATGGGGCGTCCGCTGAGCGCCGGCGCGATCGCGCTGATGCTGCTGTGCTGCCTGTCGTGGGGCTTCAACCAGATCGCCGTGAAGCTGGTGCTGCCGGATATTCCGCCGTTCCTGCAGGCGGCGATCCGGTCGGCCGGCGCCCTGATCGTGATCTTGATTATCGCCAAATCGCGCCGCGTGAAGCTGTTCCAACGCGACGGTACGCTGCGTGCCGGGCTGTTCGCCGGGGTGCTGTTCGGACTGGAATTCGTGCTGATCTATCACGGCCTGACGCTGACCACGGCGTCGCGCGCGGTCGTGTTCCTGTACACCGCGCCGTTCTTCGTCGCGCTCGGCTCCTACCGGCTGCTCGGCGAGCGGCTGCGCCGGCAGCAATGGGCCGGGCTGGCGCTGAGCTTTGCCGGGGTGGCGCTGGCGATCGGGGTGCCGCAGGCCGATGTCGATAGCAGTGTGCTGATCGGAGACCTGATGCTGGTCGGGGGCGGCGCCCTGTGGGCCGCCACCACCCTGATCGTCAAGGGAACCCGGCTGCAGCGGGCTCCGGCTGAGAAGGGATTGGCCTACCAGGTGGCGATGTCGGTCCCGATTCTGACCGGCGCGGCGCTGCTATCGGGCGAAACCATCACCAAAATGCCCTCGACGCTGTCGCTCGGGCTGATGGCCTATCAGACCATCTGGGTGGTCGGACTGACATTTTTGCTCTGGTTCGGGCTGGTGAAGACCTATTCGGCCAGCAAATTGTCGGCTTTCACCTTCATTACCCCTTTATTCGGGGTGGCGGCCGGCTATCTGATCATGCACGACCCGCTGACCCCGGCATTCGGCGCCGCGGCGGTGCTGGTGATCGCCGGTCTCTATCTCGTAAACCGGCCGGCTCCGGTTCCTGCACCCAACGATCCATTGCTGAATGTCACCAAAACCTGATATTCGGACCGCCATGAACAAGCTCGAAAATCCGCTGCGAGACGACGTCGCCGGCCCCGCGCCGCGGCACCAAACCACCCAGGTCATGGTCGGCGATGTGGCCGTCGGCGGCGGTGCCCCGATCGTCGTTCAGTCGATGACCAATACCGACACCGCGGATATCGAGGGCACCATCAAGCAGATCGCCGCGCTGGCCCGGGCCGGCTCGGAGATGGTCCGGATCACCGTGGATCGCGAGGAGGCGGCCGCCGCTGTCCCGCACATCCGCGACGGCATCCGCAAGCTCGGCCTGACCACGCCGATCATCGGCGACTTCCATTACATCGGCCACAAGCTGCTCGCCGAATACCCGGCCTGCGCCGAGGCGCTCGACAAGTACCGGATCAATCCGGGCAATGTCGGCTTCAAGAACAAGCGTGACACGCAGTTCGCCGACATCGTCGAGATTGCGATTCGGAACAACAAGGCGGTCCGCATCGGCGCCAATTGGGGCTCGCTCGACCAGGAGCTGCTCACCAAGCTGATGGACGAGAACGCCGCGTCCGCCAATCCACGCGACGTCCGCGCCGTCACCCGCGAGGCGATGGTGCAATCGGCGCTGCTGTCGGCCGCGCGCGCCGAAGAGATCGGCCTGCCCAAGAACAAGATGATCCTGTCCGCCAAGGTCTCGGCGGTACAGGACCTGATCGCCGTGTACCAGGATCTGGCCTCGCGCTCCGACTACGCGATTCATCTCGGCCTCACCGAAGCCGGCATGGGCTCGAAGGGCATCGTGGCGTCGTCCGCGGCGCTCGGCATCCTGCTGCAGCAGGGCATCGGCGACACCATCCGGATTTCGCTCACCCCCGAGCCGGGCGGTGATCGCACCCGTGAGGTCCAGGTCGCGCAGGAACTGCTGCAGACCATGGGCTTCCGCACCTTCGTGCCGCTGGTCGCGGCCTGCCCCGGCTGCGGCCGCACCACCTCGACGACCTTCCAGGAGCTGGCGCGCTCGATCCAGGACTTCATCCGCGACGAGATGCCGGAATGGCGTAGCCGCTATCCGGGCGTCGAGAACCTCAACGTCGCGGTGATGGGCTGCATCGTCAACGGCCCGGGCGAAAGCAAGCACGCCAATATCGGCATCTCGCTCCCCGGCACCGGCGAATCCCCGGCGGCCCCGGTGTTCGTCGACGGCCAGAAATTCCGCACCCTGCGCGGCGACACCATCGCGTCCGACTTCAAGGCGCTGGTGATCGACTACATCGAGCAGCGCTACGGCGCGACGCCGAATCCCGGCGCCGCCCAGATGGTGCCGGCGGCGGAGTAAGTCCCGGCCACGGTTCCCGCTCTCATGCTGAGCGCGTGGGGTCGCGTCTTGCGGTGTGGCGGACGCTGAGGATGACGACTTCATCCTTTGCGTCGTCCACTTTGTGGAAGATCACGAACGGATAGCGGACGACGGATAGCGCACGGACGTGCGTGAGATCGGTCTTGTGGCCGGCCAGAGGAAACTCGCCCAGCAGGCGTGTCCGCTCCCAAATCAGGTCGGCAACCGCTTCGGCAGCGGATACATTGCGCTCAGCAATGAACGATAAGATCTCGTCGAGTTCGTGGACCGCGTTGTCGGACCAGCGAACCTTCATGTCCGAAAGCGATTGAACAGCGCGGCCACCGTTTCATCGCTGGCAAGCCGGTTTTCTCGAAGGTCCGTTAGTCCGCGTTGGACGGCAATCCGATCACCATCGCTCAGCCGGTAAATGAGATCGTGGCGTGACTCGATCTCGGCGATCGAATCCAGCAGGTCCTGCTGGGCGGCCGAAGGCCACGTCGAGACCCGGTCGAGTAATAGTTCCAGCTCAGGTTTTTTCATGCCTGCAGATTAGCACGATTTCGACGATCAGGCAGAATTTGGCCGGCCCGGTCACTGCATGACGGCCTTACAACGGCGCCGGTCCGCTTTCGCGGTTGGCGAGACTGGCCTCCTCGAGGTCGAGATCGCGCTCGATCCGGCGTCGCGCCTCGTCGGTGATCTTGCCGGCGCGAAGCTGGGCGTGGATGAATTTGCGCTCGACGGCGATCAGCTCGCGCACCAGAGCGATGCCGACCGCAGAGGCCTCGTGCTCCGGTGAGCCGATCGGATCGGGCAGCAGGCTGGCGCGGGTCTGGTGCCGGGCGTGCAGCAGCTTCAGCACCTCGTCGGTGAGCTCGCGATTGTCGGTGATCTTCTTCAGCGATGCCTGTGCGGCAGCCAGTGCTTCGCGGCGGGCGGTGATCTCGTCGTCGTGCTCGGCGATCTGCTCCCGGTGCCCGACGCGGGTGACGCCGAGCAGCTTCACCACGGCGGGCAGCGTCAGGCCGAGGCCGACCAGTGTGATCAGGATCACCCCAAAGGTGACGAACAGAATCAGATCGCGATATGGAAACGTCTCGCCGTTCGGCAACGCGTAAGGCAGCGCCAGTGCCGCGGCGAGCGACACCGCGCCGCGCACGCCGGTGAAGCCGATCACGAACACCGTACGCCAGGACGGATAGGGATCGCTCGCCCGCAAGCGGCGGCTGAGAAACCGCGGCAGATAGAACGCCGGATAGACCCAGATGAAGCGCGCAGCGATCACGATCGCGGCGACCAGCAGCGTCGCCGACAGGATGTCCCCGAAGGCAAATTCCTTCGACCGCTCCAGCAGCGCACGGAGCTGGAAGCCGGTGAGCAGGAACAGCATCCCCTCGATCAGGTAGATCACCAGATCCCAGAAGAAGATGCCCTGCAGCCGGGTCGCCGCCGAGATCAGCAGCGGGCCGTTCCATGAGATGTAGAGTCCGCAGGCGACTGTGGCGATTACGCCGGAGCCGCCATGATGCTCGGGAATCCAATAGGCGATGTACGGCGTCAGCAGCGACAGCGTGATCTCGATCTGCGGGTCGCGCACCCAATGCCGCGCCCGCAGGCTGAGCCAGCCGACTGCGACGCCGAAGGCGAGTTCGCCCGCCATGATCGCCACGAAGGTGCCTGACGCTTTGGTGAGCGAGAACGCGCCGGTCATGATCGCCGCCACCGCGAAGCGGTACAGGATTAGTGCGGTCGCATCGTTCGCCAGCCCTTCGCCTTCCAGCACCACCACGATGCGCCGTGGCAGACCGAGCTTGCGGGCGATCGCCAGCGGCGCCACCACGTCGGGCGGCGCGACGATCGCACCGAGCAGGAAGCCGACCGACCACGGCAGGCCGATCAGATAGTGCGACGCCGCCGCGACGGCGAACGCGGTGAAGATCACACAGCCGATCGCGAGCAGGCCGATTGCCCGCAGATTGGCGCAGAATTCGCGCCAGCTCATCGCTACGCTGGCCGAATAGATCAGCGGCGGCAGCACCAGCAGCAGGATCAAGTCCGGCGGCAGTTCGATCGCCGGCATTCCGGGAATGAAGGCCAACGTGATGCCGGCGATCAGCAGCAGGATCGCCGGCGCGATGTTGACCCGCCGGGCCAGTAGCGCCGTTCCGGCCAGCACCGCGAGCAGCGTGAGAAAAATCTGGAACTTGGCTTCCACGTCACCACGCTGATTTCGAGTGCGTTTGCCGGCGAGTGCTTGCATCGCGCGGAAGTTTGGTTCGGTCAAGCGGTAGCTGATTACGCATCAGGCGCAGCTCTTCGTAACACTACGTGCGACTTTCGTCTCAAACGCCTGCTGTTCAACTAACCAGCGATTTACCGTCGCTGTGGCGGCCTGAAGGTAATTATGCATTTGGCAATACTCCCCGCGTTTTGTTCAAGGTTATGGGGGTAGTCTCAGTCATCAGAACGGATGATCTGCTGGAGCCACAGGTGAGCGGGAGCGCTTCCGGTGGTGCGGCTGATCACGACCCGTCGCAACGCACCGCTCAGCTGACGCTGGCGGCGTTCATGGCGATCGACATCGGACTGGCGTTGATTTCGCCGGACGGCGAGATCGTGATGACCAATCCGACGTTCGATCTGGCGTTCGGCGCGATTCCCCGCGACCAGCTGCTGTCGCGGTTCGGTTTCGACCCCAGCTGCGACGACGGCAAGGCCTCGCGCCCGATCATATTCCCGGACGAGCGGATCTACTGGATCGACATCACGGCATTTACCGGCGGCTGGCTGATCAGCGCCGCCGATATCAGCGAACGCCTGCGCCAGGGCATCGCGGGTGTCGAGCTGTCGCGGATCGATCGGCTGACCCAACTGGCGAACCGGCTGGTGTTTCACGAGCGGCTCGCCGATCTGCTGACGCAGCCGGCCGAGGTCCGCCGCGACGCCGCGGTGCTGACGATCGATCTCGATCGCTTCAAGGCGATCAACGACACGCTCGGTCGCACCATCGGCGATGCGTTGCTGTGTCTGGTCGCCAAGCGCATCAGCTCGGCGCTGACGCCGAGCGATGTGCTGGCCCGGCTCGAGGCCGATGAGTTCGGCGTGATCCAGACCGGCCGCGATCAGCCCGAAGCTGCGGTGATCCTGGCCAAGCGGCTGGTCGATCTGCTGAGCCGGCCGTATCTGCTCGAAGGTCAGCTGATCAATGTCAGCGCCTTCGTCGGCATCGCGCTGGTGAGCGACGACGAGCTCGACGTCGACGGCGTGCTGAAGAACGCCGAACTGGCGCTGCATCGCGCCAAGCAGGAGCGCTACGCCGGCTATCGCGTGTTTGAATCCGCCATGGACGAGAGTATGCGGGCGCGGCGTGCGCTGGAGACCGATCTGCGCCGCGCACTGGCGCTGCGCGAGTTCTCGCTGGTGTATCAGCCGCAGGTCAATCTTCAGAGCCGCCGGGTGGCCGGCTTCGAGGCGCTGCTGCGCTGGCGCTGCCCGACGCGCGGTCCGGTGTCGCCGCTCGATTTCATTCCGATTGCCGAAGAGACCGGGATCATCGGCCCGATCGGCGAATGGGTGCTGCGCACCGCCTGCCGCGATGCTGCGAGCTGGCCCGGCGACTACACGGTTGCGGTCAACATCTCGGCGATCCAGTTCACCAACCGGTCGCTGGTCGCGACCGTGGTGTCGGCGCTCGCCGACAGCGGACTGGATCCGCGGCGGCTTGAGCTGGAGATCACCGAAAGCGTGATGCTCGATGCCCGCGGCAATGCGCTGGCGGTGCTGCAGCAACTGCGCGGACTCGGTGTCCGGGTCTCGCTCGATGATTTCGGCACAGGCTATTCGTCGCTCGGCTATCTGCGCAGCTTCCCGTTCGACAAGATCAAGATCGATCAGTCGTTCGTGCGCGAGGCCTCGGACGATCGCGGAAACCGCGCGATCGTGCGGGCGATCGCCTCGCTCGGCGCCAGCCTCGGCATGGCGACGGTGGCCGAGGGCGTCGAAACCGAGGATCAGCTGGCGCGCGTCGCGGCCGACGGCTGCACCGACGTGCAGGGCTATCTGATCAGCCGGCCGCTCCCGCCGGGAGACATCGAGCATTTCCTCGCCGAAAGCCGCAACGTGATCGACGCGGCGACGGAAGTCAGCCTCTGAGGGGGAGCATCGGCCGATGCCGAGCGAGCTGTATCGCTGCGTGTATTACAGCAAGAACCTGATTGCCGGCGGCTCGCTGCGGATCGCCGAGGAGATCGAGTCGATTCTGGCTGCGGCCCGCCGCAACAATCCGCCGCTCTCGGTCACCGGCGCGCTGGTGTTCAATCGAGGCCTGTTCGCCCAGGTGCTGGAAGGGCCTTGCCCGTCGGTGGAATCGCTGTTCGAGAAGATCCTGCGCGACGAGCGCCACGGCGACATTCAGGTGCTCGGTTTCGGCGCCGCGCGCGAGCGGATGTTCAGCAACTGGTCGATGGCGTTTCTCGGTCGCTCGCGTGAGGACCAGGATCTGTTCGGCCATTTCGGCCGGCAGACTGGGTTCAAAGCCGAGCGGATCGAGGGCGACCGGCTGCTCGAGATCGTGCGCCATCTCGCTTTCGAAGAAGAAGCCCGCGCCGCCTGAGCGGCCGTGTCAGATCGCGCTCGCCGCGATGTTGACCATCAGCGCCACCAAGGCAGTGTTGAACACGAACGACACCACCCCGTGCGCGGTCGCGGTGCGGCGGATGGTCCGGTCGGTGATGCCGACGTCCGACACCTGCGCGGTCATGCCGATCACGAATGAGAAGTACACGAAGTCCCAATAGTCGGGCTCGGTGTGCTCATCGCTGCCCGGAAACGCCAGCCCGCCCTCGCGGTCGCCGCGATAATATTCGTGGGCGTAATGCAGCGCGAAGGTGGTGTGCACCGCCGCCCATGACAGCGCGATGGTGAAGGTGGCGAGCGCCAGCTCAGCAGCGCCGCGATGCGCGTTGCCGAGTTCAGAGACGATCGCCGCGATGCTGGCGTAGGCGCCGAACGCCGTCACCATCAGGATCAGGAAGCGACCGTCGTCCTGCCACACCGCGTTGCGGCGGATATAGGCGACGCCGCAGCGCGCCATCATTGAATAGGCCAGCACCAGATAGACGACGATCGACACGTCCCAGCCGATCAACGCCCGCGTCACCGGCCGCAGCCACGCCGGCAGCAGCAGCACCGCGGCGATGCCGACCGCGATCGAAGCGAACAGCCGCGGCCGCGAATACACCAGCCGGACGACACGCGGCAGCTTTCGAAACCGAAGCAGCCGCGCATCGTCGTCCGGGTGATGGGTCATGCGGCGATCAGTTCTTCCGCTCCGCCACGAACCGGGCGGCGGCGCGCAGCACGTCACCGCGGTCGCCGAACGGCGCCAGCGCCTGATCGGCGCGCGCGATCAGGTCGCGCAGTCGCTGCTTGGCGCCGTCAATGCCGAGCTGGGTCACGAAGGTGGTCTTGCCGAGCGCGGCGTCGGCGCCGGCCGGCTTGCCGAGCGCTTCCGCGTCGCCTTCGACGTCGAGCAAATCGTCGGCGATCTGGAACGCCTCGCCGAGCGCGCGGCCGTAATCGTCGAGCGCGCGATACTGGTCGGCGCTGGCCTGGCCGAGGATCGCGCCGGCGACGCAGCCGTAGCGGAGCAGGGCGCCGGTCTTCATCTGCTGCAGCCGTGCTACATCGACCGGCTCGCGGTCGCCGAACCGGCCTTCGCCGGCAAGGTCGAGCATCTGGCCGCCCACCATGCCGCCGAGACCCGCGCAGCGCGCCAGCACCCGCGTCAGTAGCAGCCGCACCGTCGGATCCTTGTGCACCTCGTCGCGGGTGACGATGTCGAACGCGAAGGTCAGCAGCGCGTCGCCGGCCAGGATTGCGGTGGCGTCGTCATAGGCCTTGTGCAGCGTCGGCCGGCCGCGGCGCAGATCGCTGTTGTCCATCGCCGGCAGGTCGTCGTGGATCAGCGAGTAGCAATGGATGCATTCCAGCGCGGCGCCGACCAACAGCGCGGCGTCGCGATCGATGCCGAACACCGCAGCGCTCTCGACCGCCAGGAACGGCCTCAGCCGCTTGCCGCCGCCGAGCGTGGAGTACCGGATCGCCTCCATCAGCCGGCGCGGCCGGGCGATCTCGTCGGACATCAATTCGTCGGACAACAGCCGGCCGAGCAGCGCTTCGGTATCCTCGGCGGTGGTGTCGAGCCGCTTGGCAAAGTCGATCGTGGAAGTGCCGGTGGCCATTCGGAAGTGCTCCAGATAAAATTCGGCCGGACCATTCATCATGGCACCGGCTTCGTCAATTCGGCGGAGGGCAAGGGGCCAGGCCATCACCGGGAGCGATCGTGTCTGATCCCGTTGCGTTTGCGCCTCGCACCAAGCGTGTGGTTCGCATTGTCATCCTCGCAGGGCTCGCGCTGCTGGCCCTGCCTTATCTGCTCACCATCCTGTATGGCGGCGGCCAGCCGGTTTCGACGCTGATGCTGTGGCGCTGGGCGACCGGCGCGCCAGTCAGCCGGACCTGGATCGATATCGAAGCCATCTCGCCGGCGCTGCCGCGCAGCGTGGTGGCGGCCGAGGACGCCAAGTTCTGCAGCCATCACGGCATCGACTGGGATTCAGTGCGCGATGTGATCGACGACATGCAGGACGGCGAGGCCAGCCGCGGCGGCTCGACCATCACCCAGCAGGTCGCCAAGAACCTGTTCCTGTGGCCGGGGCGCAGCGTCATCCGCAAGGCGCTGGAGGCGCCGCTGGCGCTGTGGATCGACTTCGTGCTGCCCAAGCAGCGGATTCTCGAAATCTATCTCAACATCGCCGAATGGGGGCCGAGCGGTCAGTTCGGCGCGATGGCCGGCGCCGATTACGCCTTCGGCCGCTCCGCCGCGCAATTGTCCGCCAAGGAGGCTGCGCTCCTGGCCGCGATCCTGCCCAATCCGAAGATTCGCAGCGCCCGTGCGCCGGGCCCCGGTGTCCGGCGGCTTGCCGCCACCTATGTCGCCCGCGCCCGTGCGGCGGAGCTGCGGCAGTGCTGGCGGGAAAATCGCGAGTCGTGACGACGGTTTGGGGCGCATTTTGCGCGCCGACCGCCCTAGCATTCCGATCCGGCTTCCGTTATAAGCCCGGCCTTACGCATTTCGCCTGCGCGCAAGCGGGCCGTCCAAACGCGGACGCCGAGACCGATTTCGCCAGGGAACCTCCGTTAAGGATTACCGATATGGCCGTTCCGAGAAGAAAAACTTCGCCCTCGCGGCGTGGCATGCGCCGGTCCGCGGACGCGATCAAGCGCCCGACCTATGTCGAGGACAAGGATTCCGGCGAACTGCGCCGCCCGCACCATCTCGATCTCAAGACCGGGATGTATAAGGGCCGCCAGGTTCTGAAGAAGAAGGATTCCTGAGCTCTCGCTCGGATCCTTGAGTCGGCGCGGCATGTCGGGTGGTTTCGGCCACGCTCGGACAAAACGCCGCGTCGCACTCGCGGGAAGGACGCAAGTGTCGGCCGCGCACGCGCGGCGGCACATCGCGCAATGCGATCCGCCCGATGCCTGAATTCGTACCAAGTGTTGCGTTAGGGAGTTGACGTCCGCGTCCGGACGATCGCCCACTCGCGTCCGGTCGTTCTGAACCACAGGCTTCGCCGATGTCGATTATCGGTTTCCCGCTGCTGCTGATCCCGGTCGCGATCTGCAATATCATCGTCTTCCTGATGCCGGGATTGGCGTTCGACGCGGCAATGACCCGTGTCGTGCTGCCCTCCGGCGCCACCTGGACGATCGCGCTCGGCGATATGCTGGTGGCGCTCGGCGTGCTGCTGCTGTTGCCCGAAGTGATGAAGGCGGCCCGGCCCGGAGCCAAATACCTCACCGATCATCTGCTGTCGCTGCTGGTGCTCGCAGGCATCACGGCTGAATTCGTGATGCTGCCGCAGTTTGCCAATGCCACGGTGGCTCTGCTGGCGCTGCTGGCGCTGGTCGATTTTCTCAGCGGCATCGCGCTGCGCAGTCGTCACAGGCGCGAAGCCCGGGCGGCGCGTGCCGCGGCCAAATCGTCTGCCGAGATCATTGAAGACGAGCCGGAGCAGCCGGCGCCGGTTGCTGAGCCGGCACCGGTTGTGGTGCCCGCGACCGAGCTGGCGCCGCAGACCGTCGAGCCGGCTTCTGCATCCGCCGCTTCCGCGGCTTCGATCGCCGAGGCGGTGCTGCTCGATCGGCCCGAGCCGGTGAAGCCGGCTGCGACGGCGAAGGACGAGGAAAAGTCGCCGGCGCGCTGAGCGCGTCGCTGAAGCGATCAGGACATCCGCTGGGTTCGGAAGCCGGTGGGCGGCGCCGTGAAGGCGTGGCCGGTGGTCGAGCGGTACGCCGCATTGGCGTGGCCGGGCTCGGCCCGATTGCAATCCCGGGTCTGCGGATAGCCGCCGTCGATCGCCATCAATTGCGCCACGAAATTCGACGACGGCCGCACCAAGCGGTCGGTGTAGCGGGTTCGCATCGGCGGCGGCGTCACCGGGATCGGCAACGGCTCGATCAGTTCGCCCTCGGCGCAATCCGGCTCCGCCGAGGCGGCGTGGACGTCGCTTCCATCGTCGATCCAGACCTTCGCCATTGTCGCACCTACGCTTACTTGTCTCGTTTCGGGACGGGTCTCCCCGTCCTGATGGCGTCGTCGCAAGTCGTGTGCCGGAGCCTCCACCTCGTAGTATGCCGAGGCTCGGCTTTCCGTTCCTGCCCCGGAATCCGAATTGGTTTCCAATTTCTTTATATTATCGACCTAGCGTTGGGATGTTCGGCCGACCTATCCTGCACAGGAGAATCACCTGACAGCGTCCCGAAACGAGGCAGTCGTGTCGTCCGCCGCTCCTGCGCCACGCTCATCGACCGCGCAGACCGCGACCGCGTCTGATCCGTCGCTGCTGTCGCTGCTCGGCCAAGCCGCTTTCGTGTGGGACCTCGAGTCCGATGCCTTGAGCTGGACCGGCCGGGTCGGCGAGCTGTTTCAGGACATTCCGGCCGAAGCACTGGCCTCCGGCGCGAGCTTTGCGGCGATGCTGGAGCCGTCCCGCGCGATCCGGTCCGAAGCTTTGCTCAATGGCGCTGCCGCGGTCGGCCCCGGCTGCGTGCCATACCGGATCGAATACGGCATCCGGGCTTCCACCTCGGCCCCGGTGAGCTGGATCGAGGAGACCGGGGTTTGGTTCGCCGGTCCCGACGGCCGCCCGGCGCGGGTCGAGGGCATCGTCCGCATCAACAACGAGCGCCACGCCCGCGACGAGCAGCTCCTCAAGCTGTCTCAGCACGATCCGCTGACCGGCGAACTCAACCGCACCCATCTGATCGCCGCGCTCGCCGAAGCGATCGAGGAAGCGTCGCGCTTTCGTACCAACCTGTCGTTCATGCTGGTCGGGCTCGATCATCTGGCGCGGGTCAATGATTCGTTCGGCTTCGACGTCGCCGACGAAGTGATCTCGACCATCGCCGGCCGGATCCGCAGCCGGCTGCGCGCCGGCGATCAGCTCGGCCGATTCTCCGGCAACAAGTTCGGCCTCGTGCTGAAGAACTGCACGGTCGACGACGCGCATATCGCGGCCGAACGATTCCTTGCCGCGGTGCGCGACGAGATCGTGCCGACCAGGTCAGGTCCGGTGTCGATCACCGCGTCGATCGGCGCGGTCAGTGCGCCGCGCCATGCCCGCACCGCCGATGAAGCCATCAACCGCGCCCAGGAGGCGCTGGCCGCCGCCAAGCATCGGCGCGCCGGCTCGTTCGCGATGTGGCGGCCGAATGTCGAGCGCGACACGCAGCGCCGGGTCAACATCCGCGTCACCGACGAGATCGTCACCGCGCTGAACGAGCGCCGCATCGTGCTGGCCTACGAGCCGGTGGTCGACGCAGCCTCGCGGGTGCCGGCCTTCCACGAATGCCTGGTGCGGATGCGGACCGACGACGGCCAGGTGCTGCTCGCGCCCGATATCGTGCCGGTGGCCGAGCGGCTCGGGCTGATCCGGCTGGTCGATCATCGCGTGCTCGAACTGGTGGTGGCTGAACTCGCCTTGGCGCCCGGTGTCGTCCTCAGCCTCAATATCTCGCCCGACACCACCATCGATGCCGATTGGTGGGCCGGCATCGAATCGCTGATGCTGGCGCATCCCGGCATCGCCGAGCGGATGATCGTCGAGATCACCGAGACGGTGGCGATCCCCGACCTCGACGAGGTGCGCGGCTTCGTCAACCGGCTGAAGACGCTCGGCGCTAAGATCGCCATCGACGACTTCGGCGCCGGCTACACCTCGTTTCGCAATCTGCGGGCGCTCGGCGTCGACATCGTCAAGATCGACGGCGCCTTCGTGCAGAACATCGCGCGCTCGGCCGACGACCGTGCCTTCGTGCAGACGCTGATCGATCTGGCACGCCGGCTCGGGATCAAAACCGTGGCCGAATGGGTGCAGGACGAAGAGTCAGCGCAGCTGTTGCGCGACTGGGGCTGCGACTACATCCAGGGTCGGCTGATCGGATTGGCGTCGCAGCAGCGGCCGTGGCCGATCGTCGCCGAAGCGGCTGCGGGCCTCGCCGGCAAAGCGGTCTATTAGAAAGCCGTCTATTAGAAAGACGTCGATTAGCAAGGCTAAGCGAGCGACCGGGCACCGCGAGCACTGGGCCGGCCCGGCTTAAACTCTCGTGAGAGATCATCGAGGATTTCCGGTTCTGATCGGATCAGAACCGGAAAGATGCCTGAGCAGCAAACCTCGCTGCTATTCGTCTTTCTTCGGCTGTTCGAGCGACATCCGCTCCAGCCGGTCCTGCATCTCTTTCATCTGCCGCCGCAGATCTTCGATGCTGTCGGCGCCGCCGCTGGTCTCGGCCGGTACCTCGTCGGTCGATTCGTGGCTCGGCGGACGCGGCACGAACATCGAGAAGGTCTGCTGGAACAGCTCCATGTTGCGGCGGACGGTCTCTTCCAACGGCGCGAACGGTGTCAGGCTGAAGGTCGACGCCATCTGCTTGCGGAATTTCTCCTGCTCGCGTGTCAGCGAATCGATCGACTGCTCCAGATACTTCGGCACCACCATCTGCATGCTGTCGCCGTAGAAGCGGATGAGTTGTCGAAGGAAGGTGGTCGGCAGAAGGTTCTGCCCGGCCTTGTTCTCTTGCTCGAAGATGATCTGCGCGAGCACGCTTCGGGTGATGTCGTCGCCGGTCTTGGCGTCGTAAACGAGGAAGTCCTCGCCGTCCTTGACCATCGTGGCAAGGTCTTCGAGCGTCACGTAAGTACTGGTGCCGGTGTTGTAGAGTCGCCGGTTCGCGTATTTTTTGATCGTGGTCGGTTGGTCTGATTTCGCCATGTCACCCACACACACGGAGGATAAGGAACCCGCCGCCTCCCGACAGCAGGCTGAGACGCAATGCAATAAAGTAAGCACTTTCAATGCACCTCGGCTACCGTTTTGTGCGCCGCCGCCAGGCAGAGTGAATTTATCGGCATCGCAGCACCAACATGCGTGTGCCGGATTGACACGCCGCCGCCGGCTTCACAGGATGTGCGCCGACACCGGCACGCCAACCAGGCCCCGCCGTCCAAGAGACCGTCAAAAACTCAAGCCCAGGAGATGTCCATGTCGGACGATGTCGTCATCGTCAGCGCCGCACGCACCGCTGTCGGAAGTTTCAACGGCGCCTTCGCCAATACGCCGGCGCACGATCTCGGCGCGGTCGCGATCAAGGCTGCGCTGGAGCGCGGCGGCATCGATCCGGCACAGGTTTCTGAAGTGATCATGGGCCAGATTCTCACCGCCGGTCAGGGGCAGAACCCGGCGCGGCAGGCGTCGATCGCGGCCGGTATTCCGGTCGAGAGCCCGGCATGGGGCATCAACCAGCTTTGCGGCTCGGGTCTTCGCTCGGTCGCGCTCGGTTACCAGGCACTGATGAACGGCGACTCCGAGATCGTCGTTGCCGGTGGTCAGGAATCAATGAGCATGGCGCCGCATGCGCAATATTTGCGCGGCGGCGTGAAAATGGGCGCGGTCGAACTCGTCGACACCATGCTCAAGGACGGTCTGTGGGATGCCTTCAACGGTTACCACATGGGCAACACCGCAGAGAACGTCGCGCGGCAATGGCAGATCACCCGCGACCAGCAGGACGAATTCGCGGTGGCTTCGCAGCAAAAGGCCGAAGCCGCGCAGAAGGCAGGTAAGTTCAAGGACGAGATCGTCCCGGTGACGATCAAGACCCGCAAGGGCGACATCGTGGTCGACACCGACGAGTATCCGCGCCACGGCGCCACGATCGAAGCGATGGCCAAGCTGAAGCCGGCGTTCGAGAAGGACGGCACCGTGACCGCCGGTTCTGCCTCGGGCATCAACGACGGCGCAGCGGCAGTGGTGCTGATGACCGCCAAGCAGGCGGAGAAGCTCGGCAAGAAGCCGCTGGCCCGCATCGTGTCGTGGGGCCAGGCCGGCGTCGATCCGAAGATCATGGGCTCTGGTCCGATCCCGGCGTCGCGCGCGGCGCTGAAGAAGGCCGGCTGGTCGGTCGGTGATCTCGATCTGATCGAAGCCAACGAAGCCTTCGCGGCGCAGGCCTGTGCGGTGAACAAGGATCTCGGCTGGGATACTTCTAAGGTTAACGTCAATGGCGGTGCGATCGCGATCGGTCATCCGATCGGTGCATCGGGAGCGCGCGTCCTTGTGACGCTGCTGCATGAGATGCAGAAGCGCGATTCGAAGAAAGGTCTTGCCACGCTTTGCATCGGCGGTGGCATGGGCATTGCGATGTGCCTCGCGCGCGATTGATTGCGCGTGTCGCGACGATGTCGCGATACACGGACTGATCAGTTGCAGTGCAAGAACGATTGTTCAAACGCCCGGCAGATTGCCGGGCGTTTTTGCTTGATGTTCACGAGCGACCATCCTTTTATTCGAAAAGACACAATCGCGTTCTAGACAAAAAAGGAATTGCGGGAGGAGCTTTGCAATGACGCGGGTGGCGTTGGTGACTGGGGGGACGCGCGGTATCGGTGCAGCAATCAGCAAGGCGTTGAAAGCGGCGGGCTACAAAGTCGCAGCGTCTTATGCGGGCAACGATTCGGCAGCGGAAAAATTCAAAAACGAGACGGGTATTCCGGTATATAAATGGGACGTGAGTTCGTTCGATGCCTGTGCCGAGGGCGTCAAGAAAGTCGAGGCCGAACTCGGTCCCGTCGATGTTCTGGTGAACAATGCCGGCATCACGCGCGACGGCGCCTTCCACAAGATGACGCTCGAGCAATGGAATGCGGTGATCAACACCAACCTCGGCTCGCTGTTCAACATGACGCGGCAGGTGATCGAGGGCATGCGCAATCGCAAGTTCGGGCGCATCGTCAACATCTCGTCGATCAATGGGCAGAAGGGCCAGTTCGGTCAGGTGAACTATTCGGCCGCCAAGGCGGGCGACATCGGCTTCACCAAAGCGCTGGCACTAGAGAATGCGCGCGGCGGCATCACGGTGAACGCGATCTGCCCGGGCTACATCAACACCGAGATGGTGCAGGCGGTGCCGAAGGATGTGCTCGAGAAGGCGATCCTGCCGCTGATTCCATGCAACCGGCTCGGCGAGGCCGAGGAGATCGCGCGGGCCGTGGTGTTCCTCGCCGGCGACGATGCCGGCTACATCACCGGCTCGACGCTCACCATCAACGGCGGCCAATACATGGTTTGAGGCACAAGGGTGGGACTTCGATCCTCGCACGGCGCGTCTGCCGTGCTGCTGCGAGGATCAGCCTGCAGGTGCGCTCATGACGTCGCGCGTTGCGACGCTGATCGGGCTGTCGGCGATCCTGATGTGGTCGCTGCTTGCGGTGATGACCGTTGCGACCGGCACCATCCCGGCGTTTCAGCTTGCCGCGATGACGTTCGCGATCGGTGCGCTCGCTGCCGCGATCGGATGGATCGTGCGGCCGCAGGCGGTTCGCGCGCTGCGCCAGCCGCCGCTGGTGTGGGCGGTCGGCGTCGGCGGGTTGTTCGGCTATCACGCGCTGTATTTCCTGGCGCTGCGGCTGGCGCCGCCGGCCGAGGCCGGCCTGTTGAATTATCTGTGGCCGCTGCTGATCGTGCTGTTCTCCTCGCTGCTGCCGGGCGAGCGGCTGAAGCTGCATCACGTTGCCGGCGCGCTGCTCGGGCTTGCCGGCACGGTGCTGCTGTTCACCGGCAACGGTGCGGTGATCGAGCGGGCCTATCTGCCCGGGCTTGCCGCGGCGTTCATCGCGGCTTTCGTCTGGGCGAGCTATTCGGTGCTGTCGCGCCGGCTCAGTGCGGTGCCGACCGATGCGGTCGCCGGCTTCTGCTTCGTCACCGCGCTGCTGGCCACGGCCGTGCATCTGCTGATCGAGCCGACCGTGTGGCCGGACACCACGATGCAATGGGCGGCGATCATTGCGCTCGGGATCGGACCGGTCGGGGCCGCCTTCTACGCTTGGGACATCGGGATGAAACGCGGCGACATCCGCGTGCTCGGCGCCGCGTCTTATGCCACGCCGCTGCTGTCGACAGCGTTTCTGATCCTCGCCGGCTATGCCCGTCCAACCACGGCGCTGGCAATTGCAGCGTTGCTGATCGCCGGCGGCGGCCTGCTCGCCGCCAAGGACATGCTGAAGCGAAGTTGATCCAGCGAGGCCCGTACAGCAAAGCGACCGGAGGCTGTCCGGTCGCTTTGTCGTGATCTGCCGAAGAAATCAGTAGCGGTGCTTATGGATCACCACCACGCGGTCGCCGTGATGATGGTGATGCCGCCAGCCGCGGTGCCAGCCGTGGTCCCGATGCACCATCTCGGCGCGCGGGCCATCGCGATACACCTTCTTCTTGATGATCGTGGTCTCGGCGGACGCAATCGAGGGAAGCGAAATCGCGGCCGCGGCAACCGCGGCGAGCACGTAGCCCATCTTCATGTGTGTCTCCTCTCTGTTCAAATTGCGGAGAGAAAACAAGCAGTCGCGATGAGCGTTCCTGCGGAACCGCAGGGATTTTCTTGAACGGATGTTCAGGAAGTAATCGAGATTATTGCTCGAGAACCATGCGGCCGTCCGCATAGGCGAAGCGCTTCAGCTTCGACAGATAGGACAGTCCGAGCAGGTTCTCCGACAGCGCTTCGTCGGGAAGTACCAGCGCATCGACGTCGCGCACGATCAGTCCGCCGACGTCCAGCATCGCGATGCGGGCGCGCGCCGCTTTCACCTGACCGTTCGCGGTCGAGACCTTGGCGGTGTAGTCGCCGCGCGACGGCCGCAGACCGAACCGCGCCGCCGAGCTTTCATTGAGAGCGACCACCGAGGCGCCGGTGTCGACCATGAACGACAGCCGCTGGCCGTCGATCCGGCCATCGGTGCGGAAATGGCCGCGCGGGTCGCGGTCGATGCTGATGCTGCGGCCATGGGCTTCGGAAGTCGCCGCCGCCATGCCGACAGTGGCGTGAGGCGCCGCATGGGCCTGCGCCGGAGCCGGGGTAATCCGGTCGGCGATTTGAGCCATCGCGGTGCCGAGCACCACCAGGGCTGCGGCGAAAATCAGGATGCTACGCATAACGCCTACTCACACAGTCCGTCGCCGCGCAGATTGGATCACGCGCGGATGCCGGACGCGACCGCGGCGTCCGATGCATCCGGATGTTTTTGGCGAAAACGGTGAGCGAAGGATTAACGCGAGCGCCGGCTCAGCTGCCTTTCGGCTTGGCGCGGCGGGTCGGCGGCGCGGAGGCGGGGTCTTCGGGCCAGGGGTGACGCGGATAGCGGCCGCGCAGATCGGCCCGCACCCCGGCATACGAGCCGCGCCAGAATCCTGGGAGGTCGCGCGTGACCTGCACCGGCCGGTGCGCCGGCGACAGCAGTTCCAGCACCAGCGGCACCGCGCCGCCGGCGACCGACGGATGGCTGGTCAGGCCGAACAATTCCTGCAGCCGCACCGCGATGGTCGGGCCCTGTTCGGCCTCGTAATCGATCGGCAGCTTCGAGCCGGTCGGCGCTTCGAAATGGGTCGGAGCCTCGCGATCGAGCCGGCCGCGCAGCTCCCACGGCAGCAGGTTCATCAGGGCGTCCGACAGGTCGGAGGCCGAAAAATCTCTCAGGCCTGTCTTGTCGAACAGCGCCGGCACCAGCCAGTTTTCGCGCGACTCGGCGAGGGCGGCGTCCGACAAATCAGGCCAGGGGTCACCCTCGGCCTTGCGCAGGAACATCACCCGGCCGCGCCATTGCTGAAGCTGCTTCGACCACGGCAACCGGTCGAGCCCGGCCGCGACCAGGCCGTCGGCGAGCCCGCGCGCGGTCTGTTCGGACGGCGTCAGCGCCAGCGGTGCTTCGGACAGCGTGATCGCATGCAGCCCACGGCGGCGCCGGGCGCGGAGCGCCATCGCGGAGCGGTCGAAGCTCACCTCGTCCGCGTCGGTGATCTGATCGCCGAAATGCAGCTCGATCTCGGACAGCGTGATCGGCGCCGCCAGCAAGATGCGGCCCTGTGCGGCGCTGCCGGTGAGTTCGCCGACCGCCAGATACGGCGCGCGTGCCAACGCGGAAGTCTGCTCAACCGCGGCGCCGCGGCCATTGGCGAGCGTGAAGCTGCCATTGCCGCGGTTCTTGGCGACACGATCCGGGAACGCGAAGGCGAGCAGGACGCCGGAGGAGAGCTCGCCCGCGTCTTGCGGGGAGCGAGACGACGATGCTGCCTGCGCCGCCCAGCGCTGCGCCATCTGCCGGGCGCTGCTGGCGCGCTGCGAGCGGTCGCGGCGGAATTGGTCGCGGCGATGGTCGAGATCGGCCCCGTCGCCGCCCAGCCCGCGCTCGGTCAGAATCGCGGCGATTTCGGCGGCATCCTCGGCGCAGCCGTGGCGGGCGGCATCGACGATCATCCGCGCCAGCCGTGGCGGCAGCGCCATCGCCCGCAGGCTGCGGCCCTCGTCGGTGATGCGGCCGTCCGGGTCGAGCGCGCCGAGCTCGCCGAGCAGCTCGCGGGCTTCCTTCAGCGCCGGCTGCGGCGGCGGATCGAGGAAGGCCAGCGACGACGGATCGGCGACGCCCCACTGGGCGAGGTCGAGCAGCAGCGACGACAGATCGGCGGACAGGATCTCCGGCTGCGTATAGGCCGGCAGCGACGCGGTCTGCGGCTCGTCCCATAGCCGGTAGCAGACGCCGGGCTCGATCCGGCCGGCACGGCCGCGGCGCTGATCGACCGCGGCGCGCGAGGCGCGCACCGTCTCCAGCCGGGTCAGGCCGAGGTCAGGCTCGTAACGGGGGACTCGGGACAAGCCACAATCGACGACGATCCGCACGCCCTCGATGGTCAGCGAGGTCTCGGCGATCGAGGTCGCCAGCACCACTTTGCGCTGGCCTTTCGGTGCAGGCTGGATGGCGCGGTCCTGCACCGCGGCGTCGAGCGCGCCGAACAGCGGGACGATCTCGACCGCCGGATCCTGCACCCGCTCGCGCAGCATCGTCTCGGTGCGCCGGATTTCGGCGGCGCCGGGCAGAAACGCCAGCACCGAGCCGGTTTCCGCCCGCAGCGCCTGCGCGATGGCCTCGGCCATCTGCCGCTCCGACGGCGCGTCGCTGCGGCGGCCGAGATAGCGGGTCTCGACCGGAAACGCCCGGCCGAGGCTTTCGACCACCGGCGCATCCCCGAGCAGCCGGGCGACGCGGGCGCCGTCGATCGTCGCCGACATCACCAGGATGCGCAGATCCTCGCGCAGACCTTGCTGGGCGTCGCGAGCCAGGGCGAGGCCGAGATCGGCATCGAGCGAGCGTTCGTGAAACTCGTCGAACAGCACAGCAGCGACTCCGGTGAGTTCCGGGTCGTCGAGGATCTGGCGGGTGAAAATGCCCTCGGTGACGACCTCGATCCGGGTGGCGCGTGACACCTTGGAGCCGAATCGGACGCGGTAACCGACCGTCTCGCCAGCCTTCTCGCCCAGCGTCTTCGCCATCCGCTCGGCGCTGGCGCGGGCGGCGATCCGCCGTGGCTCGAGCACGATGATCTTCTGGTTCTTCAGCCACGGCGCATCGAGCAACGCGAGCGGCACGCGGGTGGTCTTGCCGGCGCCGGGGGGCGCGACCAACACCGCAGTATTGCTCGCCTCGAGCGCGGCGGTGAGCTCGTCGAGCGCGTCGTCGATCGGCAGCGGGGTGTCGAAGGTGCGGGTCAAAAGTCAGCTCGAAGGATGCAAGGGGCGGATGGTTAACAGAAACAACCTGCAGCGGCAAAACAGCCCACCCAGGCTTCCAATTCCGGAAATGCCGCACATTCGATAGTGGGGGCAACACTAACTCAACCGATCGCGCCGATGATGCATCCGAGCCGCATCAGACGGGAACAACCATGACTGCGAACGGCACACTGGCTCCGCGCATGCACGGCGGCCGGGTCGACTGGGTCGACTATGCCAAGGGCATCTGCATCATCATGGTGGTGATGATGCACTCGGTGCTCGGCGTCGAGGCCGCGGCAGGCCAGGCCAGCTTCATGCACTATGTGGTCGAGTTCGCTCGCCCGTTTCGGATGCCGGACTTCTTCCTGATCTCCGGCCTATTCCTGGCGGTGGTGATCGATCGCGGCTGGCGGACCTATCTCGATCGTAAGGTCGTGCACTTCGCTTACTTCTATGTGCTGTGGGTGACGATCCAGTTCGCCTTCAAGGCGCCGAGCTTCGCCGCCGAGATGGGGTGGATCGGCGTCGCCAAGCTATATGCGCTGTCGTTCATCGATCCATTCGGCACGCTATGGTTCATCTATCTGCTGCCGATCTTCTTCGTCGTCACCAAGCTGACGCGGCGGCTGCCGCCGCTGCTGATCTGGGCTGTCGCCGCGCTCCTGGAATCGCTGCACGTTAACACCGGCTGGATGGTGCCGGACGAATTCTGCGCGCGGTTCTTCTATTTCTACACCGGCTATCTGTTCGCCCGGCATGTCTTCGCGTTTTCCGATGCGGCCCGCGCCCGCCCAGCTCTGGCGCTGATCGGCCTCGCGGGGTGGGCGGTGATCAACGCGGTGCTGGTGCATAGCGGGGCTGCCGACCTGCCGGTGATTTCGCTGCTGCTCGGGCTCGCGGGCGCCTGTGCCATCATCACAGTCGGCACGTTGCTGGCGGAGAAGCGCTGGCTCGACGGCCTGCGGTTCTGCGGCGAGCATTCGATCGTGATCTATCTCGCGTTCTTCCTGCCGATGGCGATCAGCCGGTCGCTGCTGTTGAAGTACGCGCCGTTTCTCGATCTCGGCGTGATCGCGATCATCGTCAACATTGCCGGGGTGGTCGGCGCGCTGATCATCTGGAAACTGGCGATGAAGAGCGTCGCCACGTTCCTGTTCGAACGTCCCGACGCCTTCTGGATCGCCCCGCGCAAACAGACTCCGCGGCTGCAGGCCGCGGAGTAATCAAGACTTCCGTCTTCATAGCTGGGCAACTCGGATCCGCGCTTCGCGCCGTCCGCGCGCAGCTCTGTCGCGAAGCAGTCCAGCCTCGTATGGGGGCTGGATGCTTCGCGTCGCTCGCAATGACGGAGAGGAGCGTGGCGGGGGCTTTACCGCCAGGCGTCGGCCTGCACCACGGCGTCGTCCCGCCAGGCTTCGCGTGCGGCCTTGTTGGCCATCCAGTTCGGCAGGAAGGTCAGCGCTTCGTCGAGAATGTGCGGAGTGTGCAGGCCCGGCGAATATTCCAGCGCACGCTTGAAGTACTCCTTCAGCGCCGGCCGGAAGGTCGGGTGCGCACAGTTCTCGATGATCACCTTGGCGCGCTGCTTCGGCGACAGGCCGCGCAGATCGGCGAGGCCCTGCTCGGTGACGATCACCTGAACATCGTGCTCGGTGTGATCGACATGCGAGGTCATCGGCACGATGCAGGAGATCTTGCCGCCCTTCGCGGCCGACGGCGTCATGAAGAACGACAGGAAGCTGTTGCGGGCGAAGTCGCCGGAACCGCCGATGCCGTTCATGATGCTCGTGCCCATCACGTGGGTCGAGTTGACGTTGCCGTAGATGTCGGCCTCGATCATGCCGTTCATCGCGATCACGCCGAGCCGGCGGATCACTTCCGGATGGTTGGAGATCTCCTGCTGACGCAGGACGATGCGCTCGCGATAGAAATCGAGATTGCGCAGGAATTCGTCATAGCCTTCCGGCGACAGCGACAACGCGGTCGCCGAAGCGTGAGTCAGCTTGCCCTTGCGCAACAGGTGCAGCATGCCGTCCTGCAGCACCTCGGTGTAGGCGGTGAGATTTTCGAACGGGCCATCTTCGAGGCCGGCCATCACCGCATTGGCGACGTTGCCGACGCCCGATTGCAGCGGCAGCAGATTGTGCGGCAGCCGGCCCTTCTTCACCTCGTGGCCGAGGAAATCCAGGATATGGCCGGCGATCGCCTGCGAGGTGTCATCGGGCGGCGAGAACGCCGAGTTGCGATCGGGCAGGTTGGTCTCGACGATCGCGACGATCTTGGCGGAATCGCAGCGCAGATACTGCTCACCGATGCGGTCACCGGAAGCGATGATCGGAATCGGTTTGCGGTTCGGCGGCAGCTGCGTGCCGTAATAGACGTCGTGCATGCCTTCGAGGCGGATGTCCTGCCAAGCGTTGACCTCGAGGATGACCTTGTCGGCGAGATCAAGCCAAGTCTTGTTGTTGCCGATCGACGACGACGGGATCAAGCTACCGTCCTCGCGGATGCCGGCGACTTCGACCACAGCAATGTCGAGCTTACCGAGGAAGCCGAACCAGGCGTGCTGGGCGACGTGGGACAGATGGATGTCGATGTATTCCATCCGCCCGGCGTTGATGCGCTTACGGCAGGTCGGGTCGGACTGATAAGGCAGCCGCATCTCGATGCCGTCGACCTTGGCGAGTGCGCCATCGAGCTCGGGGGCCGTCGAGGCGCCGGTCCAGACGCTAACCTTGAACTTCTGGCCACGGGCATGATGCGCGTTGATGCGCTCGGCGAGCGCCAGCGGCAGCAGCTTCGGATAACCGGCGCCGGTGAAACCGCTCATGCCGACATGCGCGCCGGACGGAATCAGCGCGGCAGCGTCGGCTGCGGTCATGACCTTGGAGCGGAGGTGGGGAGCAAGGATGCGCTCGGCGTTGACCATCAACGACTCTTTCTTGCTAGGAGCGGCCAGGGGATTGATGCGATTCGTCTAGTCGCTGTGACAAAAAGAGCCATGCAACCTATGGCGAAGGAGGCATGCGTCCCGCTCCCAAACGATGCCGCGTCCGACACCCAGACGAGCTTGCCCTACTTAGTCGCAGGCTACATGTCACTGTTTTGTCTTGGAAATATAAACTGCGGCCGACATTGATTGCGCCGTTAATTAAACGAGCCTGTTGAGTCAGAAAGTCATGCTGATCTTGCAGGGCTGGGCCGCTGAGGCACGTGGGCGTTAATAGATCAAGCAGGCGGGCTCGACGCCCGAAATGGTGCCCCTGGCCGGGATCGAACCAGCACTCCTTGCGGAACTCGATTTTGAGTCGAGCGCGTCTACCAGTTCCGCCACAGGGGCCCGCGCGACCGAAAATCATCCGGCCGCGAAGCGCGCGGGACTATAGCGGTCCCGGAGTCGGGGTCAACCCGACGCGCCGAGGCGGCGGCGGACACTCTGGTTTGATCGGACGGCGTCTCGACAGCGTCTCGGCCCCGAGATACGACCCCTGCCGCATCCCGGAGATCGACATTGACCGCCGACCTGATCGACCATCGAGGCACCCTTTCCAAGACGGGCCGCCCGGAGCGGATCGCGGGGAGCGTGGCGCTGACCGTCGCGGTCGTCGCCGTGGCGGCGCTGGGGCTCGCTTGGTTCTCCCAGCTCGTGCTGGAACTGGCGCCCTGCAAGCTCTGCCTGGAGCAGCGTTACGCCTATTATCTCGACGTCCCGCTCGGGCTGCTGATCGCCTTCGCGGCCTGGCGCCGCGCGTCGGTGGGGCTGCTGGCGGCGGGCCTGGTCGTGCTCGGCCTGATGGCGCTCGGCAACGCCGGCCTTGCCGCCTACCACGCCGGGGTCGAGTGGCGGTTCTGGGCCGGCCCGTCGGACTGCTCAGGACCGATCCTGGACCTCAGCAAGGCGGGTGGACTGCTGGCCCAGCTCGACACGGTCAAAGTTGTGCGCTGCGACGAGGTGCAGTGGCGGTTCCTCGGCCTGTCGTTTGCCGGCTACAACGTGCTGGCCTCGCTGGCGCTCGCCGCGCTGTGCGGATGGGGCTTGGTCCGGCTCAAGCGGCGCTGAGGTCAGTCGTCGACGTCGTCCGGGCTGTGCCCGAACCAATGCACGATCCCCGGCGTCACGATCGAGACGTAGATGAAGCGCGACAGATGGTGCGCGCCGACGAACACCGGATCGATGTGCAACGTCAGCGCCAGCGCCATCATGGCGTCCATCGCACCGGGTGAGAACGCCACCACCAGGTCGTTCAGCTTGACCGGGGTGGTCAGCATGATGGCGACGACGAACACCGCCGAGATCGCGATCGCGACGGCGAATGAACCGAGCGCTGCCCCGATATAGCTGAGGATCGTGCGCGGCTTGATGGCGCCGAACCGAGCGCCGATCAGGGTGCCGATCCCGACCAGTGCGGCCAGATAGGCCCATTGCGGCAGCGTGCCTTCCACCCAACCGCCGCCGTGCAGCACCGATGAGCCGAGCATTGCGCCGAACATCCAGCTTGCGGGGAAGTTCACCAGCCGCAGCAGCAGCGCGACGCCGACCGCGACCGCAATCAGGACCGCCAGGACGAGCGGTGTCGCCTCCGGCCCGCGCGACGGCAATGGTCCGTGACCCGCCATGCCGATCAGCGCCAGCAGCATCGGCACCGCGCTGGTCAGGATGATCACGCGCATGACTTGAACGACGGCGATGCCGGGCACGTCCGCTTTGCGTTCGGTGGCCAGCATGATGATCTGCGACAGCGCGCCGGGACTGCCAGCCAGCAATGCCGACGTCCGGTCCCAGCCATGGATGCGCTGCAGATAGATGCTGCTGCCGAAGGTGGCGCAGAACGTCGCCACCGCGAGCAGCCCGATCGTCACCGGATAGGACGCCAGATTGTGCACCATGGTGGGCGACACCACCGAGCCCAGCGAGACGCCGAGCGCCATCAGCACGATGTGCGACAGTGGCGGCGGAAGCCCCATTTTCCGTCCGGCAAGACCGGCGGCGCCGACCGCGATCATCGCGCCCGTGATCAGTCCCCCGGGGAGCTGCGCCCAATAGAACAATGCGCCGCCGGCTGAGCCGATGGCGATCGTTTCGACCACCTGGAGAGTCTTGGACCGCAACGTCATGGCGGTCAGCGCAGGATTTTGAGGCACGCGACCTTATTGCAAATCATTATACCTTCGGCAATTGCGCCTCGCGCGCGCGGCCATGCCGGCGATGCGGGTGCTCGCTGTCTCTCCACGCTGGTAATCGGATCGCAATTGTCAGTTGCATCCCGCGAGATAGAATATCGACGGGTGGCACACCAGGGAGATGGGACATGAGAGTTCTGAGGTACGAGACCCGTGCGGCGCTAATGACTGCAGCGGCGCTGCTGATATGGTCGGCCGCAACCCCCGCGCAGGCGCTGACCGCGCAGGAGTGCAGTGCCAAGTATCAGGCCGCCAAGACTGACGGCACGCTGAACGGGCAGGGCTGGAACGACTTCCGCAAGGAGCATTGCGGGGCAGCGGCGAGCGCCGACAGCAAGGCCGCGGAAGCCAAGCCGGCAGATGCCAAGCCCGCAGATACCAAGCCCGACGCGAAGCCGGAGGCTAAATCCGAAGCCAAGCCGGCCGAATCCAAACCCGAGGGCAAGTCGAAAGCCAAGAGCGCCGCAGCGCCGGCTGTGCCGCAAGGGCCGGCGGTGTATCCGACCGCGATCGACGCCAAGTTCGCCCAGGAAAAACCGACGCTGGCGCGACTGCATACTTGTGCCCAGCAGTGGAAGGCGAACAAGGCCGCGAACGCCACGGGCGGTCTGCGCTGGATCCAAAAGGGCGGCGGCTACTGGAGCGAGTGCAACAAGCGCCTGAAGGGCTGACGTCACTCGCTTTCATGGACGGCTGCGGGCGCCCCGGCCTTTCTGCGTCGTACCGGCGGTATCGGGCGCATAGCAGCCGTCCTGCTGCTGCGATTGACAGGTTCCGACGGAGCCCGCATCGGTGCGGGCGATTTTCCGCGTGAGGGAACCTGATGATCGCCAGCGTCGGCCTGATCCTGCTGTGCCAGCTCGTCGGCGAAGTGATCGCCCGCGGGTTGGGGTTGCCGTTGCCAAGTCCGGTGCTTGGCTTGATGTTGCTGTTCTGCCTGTTGGTGCTGCGCGATTACGTCAAGCCGCTCGCGCTCGGACCGCTCGGCAATGGCGGCGTCGAGGAGGCTTCCAAGGGCATGCTGGCGCATTTGTCGCTGCTGTTCGTGCCTGCCGGCGTGGGGGTAATCCAGCAGCTCGATATGATCACCACCCATGGTGTTGCGATCATGCTGGTCCTGGCCGGGTCGGTGCTGATCACGCTGGTGGTCACGGTGGTGACATTCGTGGTGGTGGCGCGGCTGCTGGCGATGTGGGTGCCCCGATGAACGCCAACCCGTTCTCGCTGTGGGTGTATCTGTCGCAGACGCCGCTGCTGTGGCTGACCGTGACGCTGCTGGTCTATGCGGCGACCGATGCGGTGTCGCAGGCGACCGGGCGCAATCCGCTGGTGAATCCGGTTCTGCACGCGATGTGGATTATCGGCGTGTTCCTGTGGGCGACCGGCACCTCCTACACCACCTATTTCAGCGGCGCGCAGTTCGTGCATTTCCTGCTCGGCCCCGCCACCGTGGCGCTGGCGGTGCCGCTGTACGAGAACCGCAAGCTGGTGCTGGCCGCGATCCTGCCGATGGCCCTGGCGCTGGTCGTCGGCTGCGTCACTGCGATCGTCTCGGTGGTCTGGCTGGCGCAGCTCGCCGGGCTGCCGGAAACCGTGGTGCTGTCGCTGGCGCCGAAATCGGTCACGGCGGGCGTCGCGATGGGTATCAGCGAGTCGCTGCATGCCGATCCGTCGCTCACCGCGGTGGCGGTGATCCTCACCGGCATCCTCGGCGCGATCGTCGTCTCGCCGCTGATGAACCGGCTCGGGATTCGGGATTATCGCGCGCGCGGCTTCGCGGTCGGCCTCGCCTCGCACGGCATCGGCACCGCGCGGGCCTTCCAGGTCGACGCCATCGCCGGCGTGTTCGCCGGCATCGCGATGAGCCTGAACGCGCTGATCACCGCGCTCTTGGTGCCGGTCCTGGTCACGCTGCTGGTGCACTGAGTTCGGCGCACGCTGTCGCTGCAGTGTGATTTGCCGCCGCGGCAACCACCGCGTTACGCTTTGCGCGAAATCATCCGTCCGAGGATGTCGCCGATGTCCGATGTTTCAGTGGGGCCTGCCTCTTACGTCGCGGCCCCGCCGCTGCGGTGGTCGATGCCGCGCCCGGTGGTGGCGATTGTGGCCGCGCTGATCGCGGTGACGGCCGCGACCCTGGCTTCGCCCGATGCGACGATCGCCGCGCGGGCCCAGAGCGATGCCGAACTGGTGCTGCTGCTGCGCTTCATGGCCGGCGTGAAGGCCGTGCTGGCGCTGGCCGCGCTTGGCGCGGTGGTGTGGCGGCTCGGCTATCCCGCCTCGCCGGTGTTGAGCGTAGCCTACGTGCTCGCGCCCGCCCTGATGGTCGCGGCGCCGCTGCTGATCTGGCAGATCGCCCCGACCGCGCTCGGCGCCGGGCTGTTTCATGGCGGCTTGGCGCTGCTGCTGCTGGCTTTGTTCGCCGACCGCGGCCAGGCCTCGGAACTGGTCCGGCGCACATTGTTGGTGCGGCGTACGGCCTGAGCGCTACGCTGCCGGCAGCTTCAGCCAATCGAGCAGCGCGACGTTGGCCTCGCGCGGGTAGCTGTGACTGAGGTCGGCGATCTCGCGGTAGCTGACGTCGGCGCCGGCCGAGACCAGCGCCTCGTGGGCCTGCCGAGCCACCTCCACCGGAAACATCCAGTCGTGGCGGCCGTGAACGATCTGGATCGGCAGCCCGCGCAGCCGAGCGGAATCCGCCGCGCCGGCGAGCAGCGGATGAAAGCTCGCGGCGATCGGCGCCAGATGGGTGAACGGCGAGTCGCTGGTCAGGCCCGAGACGTAGCAGAACGTGCCGCCGTCGCTGAGGCCGGTCAGCAGCCGCCGCGACGGATCGACCCGCCAATGCCCCCGCACCTCGTCGAGGATGCGGGCCAGATTGGGCGAATCGACATCCTCGCCCATCAGCGCCCAGGTTCGCCCCCTCGCAGTCGGCGCCACCACGATGGCGCCGCGGGCGCGGGCGTCACGCAGCCAGCTCCACAGGAACAGCCGGCCGTGACCGCTGCCGCCGTGCAGCGCCATCACCAGCGGCCACTCCCGGTCCGGGTCGTAATATTCCGGCACGTAGAGCGAATAGCCGCCACGACTGCCGGGCTCGTTGAACCGGTGAAACACGCCGCTGTCCGGATGCTTCGGCTGCGTCAGTCGCGCCAGCAATGTTTCTTTCTGCTGGCTGTCCGGATCGAGGAAGAAACTCGACACCGGCGGCAGAGTGGCCGCGAGCGGATACAGCGCCTCCAGTCCCTGAGGCAGACGCCGGAGCGCCCGGAAGACGTCGCCGAGATCGCCCTGGCCGGCATCGACCGCGCGCAGGCCGGCAAATGCCGCGAGCGCCTGCTCGCCGGCGGTCTGGAGCGGCCCACGCAGATGCGCGAAGGTCTCGGGCCAATTCGCCAGTCGTGGCAACTCGGCCTGCAGGGCCTGTTCGGGCGTGCCGGCGAGCTTGAGCAGGTCGCCGAATTCCGGCGGATGCAGATAGCGCGCGACGAAGCCGAGCGATTCGAGGCTCTGCAGCAGCGGCGGCAGCAGCGCCACGATGTCGTCGATCACGGCCTCGCTCATCCCATCCCTTTCCGATCTTGTGTTGTACGGCCCGACAGTGTCAGGGATCGGGGGCGCTGCAAACCGCAAACAAGAATGCTGCGGTGATCGGGCGGGGTCCCATTCGGCGCAAAACCCTTTAGGGTGGCGAGGAGCCAAAGTCCGAGCGGAACGTTGCCGTCGGCGAGGCAAGGGGACCTGGATGCCGGCATCCGAAAACAAGTTCTTCATTCTGCTGCTGGTGGTCGCCACCGGACTGTTCGGTTGGATTCTGTGGCCGCTGTACAGCGCCGTGCTGTGGGGCATGGTGATCGCGATCCTGTTCGCGCCGCTGAACCGCCAGCTCAACCGCGCCTTCGGCTTCCGGCGCAATCTCGCGGCCTTCACCTCGGTAGCGATCATCGTGCTGATGGTGCTGTTGCCGATGTCGCTGCTCGGCGCCGCCCTGGCGCGCGAGGCGGCTGCGACCTACACCAAGATCGAGTCCGGCAACCTCGATCTGCTGAAAACCATGCGGGAGCTATTGGCGTCCCGGCCCGATTGGCTCGGCGATCTGCTCAGCCGGTTCGGCGTCGGCAATCTCGCGGACATACAGCAGCGGCTGTCGGCTGCGCTATTGCGCGGCAGCCAGTATCTGGCCGGGCAGGCGCTCGATATAGGCCAGAGCACCTTCGACTTCACCGTCAATCTGTTCGTGATGGTGTATCTGCTGTTCTTCCTGCTGCGTGACGGCGATCTGTTGGCCGGACGTATCCGCCGCGCGATGCCGCTCGGCGTCGATCATCAGAGCCGGCTGCTCGACAAGTTCACCGTGGTGATCCGTGCCACCGTGAAGGGCAACATGCTGATCGCGCTGATTCAGGGCGCGCTCGGCGGGCTCGCCTTCTATGTGCTCGGCATCAGCGGCGCGCTGATGTGGGCGGTGGTGATGGCGTTCCTGTCGCTTCTGCCGGCGGTCGGAGCCGGAATCGTCTGGCTGCCGATGGCGCTGTATCTGATCGCCACCGGCTCGGTTTGGCATGGCGTCGGGTTGGTCGTCTGGGGCTCGCTGGTGATCGGCATGGTCGACAACTTCCTCCGCCCGATCCTGGTCGGCAAAGATACGCGGATGCCGGACTACGTGGTGCTGATCTCCACCCTCGGCGGTCTCGAAGTGTTCGGCCTGAACGGCTTCGTGATCGGCCCGGTGATCGCCGCGATGTTCATCGCCACCTGGGACATCTATTCGTCCGCGCGCCAGGATGCCGGCGATACGCCGCCGATCGGTGCCAATGCCAGCCCGGTCGAGGCCGAGCCGGTCGCAGTCGCCCCGATCCGTAGCGATCGTGGCACGACGCCGGTCGCTTAAATCCCGAACCAGGGTTGCAGCAGCCGGGCGAACCGGTTCTTGAACCGCAGCGGCGCGTCGGTGACGGCGAGGCAGATGCAGTCCTCGCCCGGGCCGGCCTGCGGCTGGTGTTCGGTGCGCTCGTCGGTCTCGGCGACGTCGCCGCGCCGCATCACGGTGTCGCCGTCACACAGCGATCCGTGCAGCACCAGCGTCAGTTCGCGCCCGGAATGGCCGTGTTCGAACACCCGCGTGCCGGCCTCGAACCGCAGCATCCGGGCGCGCGGCCGGCAGCCTGGGATGTCGATGGTGATCTGTTGCACGCGCGGTGCCAGCCGGGTCCAGCGCAAGCCGGCAAGGTCAGTACCGAGATAGCTGCGCAGCGGCTCGGGAATCACGATGTCGGAGCGCGGCCGCAGCGCCGTGGCAGGGATGGCGGAGGGAATCTCTGGCTCGGCTTGGGTCCGCGCCAGCACGCTCTGCCACAAGTCCGGCGTCACGTCCGCGGCGGGCAGCGCGTCGAGCATTTCGCCGCCGAGCGCATCGGCGGCGGCGGCCCGCGCACGGCAATGCGGGCACAGCGCCAGATGGGTGGCGACCAACAGGCTAGAAGCTTCGTCCAGCGCGCCGGCGGCGTAGCTCAGCAGCAGATCGTCGCCGATGTGGTGCCGCACCGTCATCGCGGCTCTCCGACGGGCGCATCGAGTGCCGCCCGCAGCTTGCCGAAGGCGAGCCGGATTCGCGACTTCACGGTGCCGACCGGCAGGCCGAGCTGCTCGGCGATCTCGCTGTGCGATTGGTTTTCGTAGAACGACAGCATCAAAACACTCTTCTCGTTGAACGACAGCGTCTCCATCACGTCGCGCACCCGCTGCTCAGTTTCGGTGCGCTCCAGCCGGCGGTCGGGCGGCTCCTCCTCGTCGGGCACGAATGCCGGATCGTTGGGATCGAAGTTCGGCCGCTTCGCCTGGCGCAGCCGGTCGATGCTGAGATTGCGCGCGATGGTGAAGATCCAGGTCGAAGCCGAGGCTCTGGCCGGGTCGAACTGCGCGGCGCTGCGCCAGACCGACACCATCGTCTCCTGGGTGATCTCTTCGGCCAGGGCCGGATCGCCGCCACGCCGGGCGAAGTATGATTTTAGGCGCGGTGCGAAATGGCGAAACAGCATCTCGAACGCGGCTCGATCCTGTGCGGCCGCGATCCGGACGATGCAGTCCGCCATCTCCGCCGAAGGCGGGCGTGGACCGTCGCGCAATTGATCCATGACGACCGCTCCGTTGCCGGGCGCGCACCGATCCGCAAGATCGCCTTGAAGCGCACGCTCTGAACCCTGCAGCCTAACGCGGGACGCGGCGATGCGGAGCGCGCCATGTGTCGCGCTCACATGCTCGCGAGTAGTAATCAGGTAGTCGCGCGTGAGGACCGAATCTGGTGTGCGGAGAATCATGAGCAGCGAGCGCGCGATCGGATTGATTGCATTTGTTCTGATACGAACCAGCCGATCGTTTGGATCACCGCATCCCGACAAAAAATCGCATGCGGCAACCGAGCGCATCAGGCCGGGCCCGGCTCACGCGGCTGTGATGGCGAAGCGGTGATCCGACGGCGCCGCCGCTTCGTAAACAGCGTGCTAACAGCCAACGGGAGGTTTGATGATGTCGATGCTTCGGAAACTGAACGGCATGGAAGCTGCTGTGATCGGCGGCGCGCTCCTGATGACGCTCGCTCCGCTGGTGCCGTACGCGATGCTCGGCTGATCTTCGGCGACAGCAACGTGACCGATCGAACGCGAGCCCAGCCATGGTCGCGGGGCCTGCCGGCGATGCCGGCGGGCCCTCGACTCTGAGGTGGGTCTTTTTGTGTGGTTCGGCTGCTACGCCGAACGTTATTCGATCGTCAGCTCGCCTTGCCGGACAGCGTCTGCACCAGCGCGATGAACTGACTCGCCAGCGGATTGTTGGCGCCGGTCGTTAGCGCGTAGACATCGGCTGAAATCGGCGGTCCGGCGATCGGCCGATACACCACGTCCTGATGCGCCAGCTTGCTGACGAATTCCGGGATGATGGCGATGCCGAGACCCGCAGCGACCAGGCTCGTCAGCGATGCCGACTCGATCGCCTGATGAGTGACGCGCGGCGCATAGCCTGCCTCGAAGCAGCACTGCCACAGATACTTGGCAAATAGCGAATCCTCCAGCCGCAGAAACACGAAGCTCTCGTCCCGGAGATCCGCCAGCGTCACCTTCCTGGCCGATAGCGCGTGGCCTTTCGGCAGCACCAGCCGGACCGATTCCCGCCACGCCAGTTCGCTGGTGATCTCGGCATCCTGCGGCGGACAGCGCAGGAAGCTCACATCGGTCTGGCCGGATTTCAGTGCTGCGACCTGCCGGTCGGGCGACATCTCGTGGATGCGGAGATCGACGTTCGGGTAGTTGAGCGCAAACTGCTGGATCGCTCGCCCGAGCGGGCCGGTGAGCACTGATCCGGTCAGCCCGACATTGAGAATGCCGGCGGTGCCGGCGCCGATCGAGCGGGCGCGCTGCACGGCGGTTTCGGCCCGCTCCAGAATCGCGAGCGCCTGCTTCAGAAAATCCTCGCCGGCCCGGGTCAGCGCGACGCGGCGTGTGGTCCGTTCGAACAGCGGGGTGCCGATCTCGGCCTCCAAATCCCTGATCTGCTGGCTGAGTGGCGGCTGCGCCACGCCGAGGCTGTCGGCAGCCGCGGTGAAATTCAGGTGCCGCGCCACGGCGGCGAAATAGCGGAGATGGCGGATTTCCATCCCTCAATCATATGTCAAACGTATCAATCGAGACACATGAAATATTTGACGTCTAGAAACTCAGCAGTGATTGTTTCGCAGGCTCCAAATCCCGGGAACATTCCGATGACGCGGTTTTTCAGGTCGCTGTTTGGGCAGGTGGTCGCCGCCCTCGTGCTTGGTGTGGCCCTCGGTGCGTTGTGGCCTGAGGTCGGGGTCGCGCTGAAGCCGCTCGGCGACCTGTTCATCAAACTGATCAAGTTCGCGATCGCCCCGCTGGTGTTCGGCGTGGTGGTCAACGGCATCGTCGGCGCCGGCGACCTGAAAAAGGTCGGGCGGGTCGGGCTGAAATCGCTGATCTACTTCGAAGCCGTGACGACCGTCGCGCTCGCGCTCGGTATCGTGCTGGCCTACGTGTTCCAGCCGGGCGCCGGCATGAACGTCAACACCGCGACGCTCGATGGCTCGGCACTCGCCGGCTACAGCAGTCACGTCAAGGAAGTCACCGGCTTCACCGACTTCATCATGCGGCTGGTGCCCACCACCTTCATCGACGCGTTTGCCAAGGGCGACGTGCTGCAGGTGCTGATCATCGCGATCCTGTTCGGCGCCGGGCTGTCGCTGCTCGGCGAGCGGGGCAAGCCCTTGGCCGACAGCATCGAGCGCATCACGGAGGTGCTGTTCAAGATCATCGGCATCATCGTCAAGCTGGCGCCGCTCGGCGTGCTCGGCGCGGTGTCGTTCACGGTCGCCAAATACGGAATCGGCTCGCTCAAGCAGCTCGGCCTGTTGGTCGGCCTGTTCTATGCCGGCGTCGCGCTGTTCGTGTTCGTGATCCTCGGCAGCATCATGCGGCTGGCGGGCTTCAGCCTGTTCAAGCTGCTGGCTTACTTGCGCGAAGAACTGACGGTGGTGGCCGGCACCGCCTCATCCGACAGCGTGCTGCCGCAGGTGATGCGCAAGCTGGAGCGGCTCGGCATCAAGGACTCCACGGTCGGTCTGGTGATTCCGACCGGCTACTCGTTCAACCTCGATGCGTTCTCGCTGTATCTGACGCTGGCGACGGTGTTCATCGCCCAGGCCACCAATACGCCGCTGTCGTTCGGCCATCTATTGGTGATCCTCGGCATCGCGCTGCTGACCTCCAAGGGCGCCCACGGCGTTCCCGGCTCGGCGATCGTGGTGCTGGCCGCGACGCTGTCGGCGGTGCCGGATATTCCGCTGATCGGGCTCGTGCTGGTGCTGTCGGTCGACTGGTTCGTCGGCATTGCCCGGGCACTCGGCAATCTGGTCGGCAACTGCGTAGCGACCGTGGTGATCGCCGCATGGGAGGGCGATATCGACCGCGCCCAGGCAAAACGCGTGCTGAACGGCGAGGTCACCACCGACACCGCCGCAATCCTCGACGCGCCGATCGCCGAAGCCTCTGCCTGACCGCCCAGCCTGATACCAAGAAACGCAGGGAGACCGCGATGAACGCCCCGATCTACAACCCGGCTTGCGGCGGGCTGCCGCCGCAGAGCACGCTGCACACCGGCCGCGCGGTGTTCACCGAGGCCTATGCGGTGATCCCGCACGGCGTGATGAGCGATATCGTCACCAGCCTGCTGCCCGGCTGGACCAATACCCGCGTCTGGATTCTGGCGCGGCCGCTGTCCGGTTTCGCCGAGACCTTCGCGCAATATCTGGTGGAGGTCGCGCCCGGCGGCGGCAGCGACCATCCGGAGCCGGATCCGCAGGGCGAAGGCGTCGTCTTCGTGGTCGGCGGCGCGCCGAGCCTCGAGCTCGGCGGCAAGTGCCACGCGCTGCGCCCCGGCAGCTACGCCTATCTGCCGCCCGGCTGCGGCTGGCGGTTGCATAACGCTGGCTCCGAGCCGGCGCGCTTCCACTGGATTCGCAAGGCCTACGAACCTGTCCATGGTCTTGCTGCGCCGGATGCCTTCGTCACCCATGAGCCCGAGATCGAGCCCGCCGGCATGACCGGCACCGGCGGCACCTGGGCGACGACGCGGTTCGTTTCCCCGGAGGATCTGCGCCACGACATGCACGTCAACATCGTCACGTTGCAGGCCGGCGCCTCGATTCCGTTCGAGGAAACCCATGTGATGGAGCACGGGCTGTTCGTGCTCGAAGGCAAGGCGGTGTATCGGCTCAACCGCGACTGGGTCGAAGTCGAGGCCGGCGACTTCATGTGGCTGCGCGCGTTCTGCCCGCAGGCCTGCTACGCCGGCGGTCCCGGCCGCTTCCGCTATCTGCTGTACAAGGACGTCAACCGTCACCCGGCGCTCGGCCGCCGCGGGCTCGGACGATGACTGCGACCGCGCGAAAAATCGTGGCGCAGCCGCTGACGGCGGCGGCGTTCGCGCCGTTCGGGCAGGTGATCGATACGGCGCAGGCCTCTTCGCGTCCGATGAATGCCGGCATGGCAAGGCGCTTCCACGACCTCGCCGAGATCGAGGTGATCGGCGACGGCGCGCGCGTGGTGGTCGGCTTGGTCGAGGCGCAGCCTTACGCGATGCCGCTCTGGCTCAACCTGGTCGAGCGCCATCCGCTCGGCGCCCAGGCGTTCGTGCCGCTGAACACCGCGCCGTTTCTGGTGGTGGTCTGCCCGGATGAAGCCGGCAAGCCCGGCGCGCCGCAGGCCTTCGTCACCGCCCCGCATCAGGGCATCTGCTACGCCCGCAACATCTGGCACAGCGTGCTGACGCCGTTCGGCGCCGCGCAGGATTTCGTGGTGATCGACCGCAGCGGGCCGGGCGTGAATCTGGAAGAGCACGTGTTCGACGAACCGTGGATCGTGCACCTGCCGACCTGCCATTGACGCTGCGGCTCTGCAACGAGCCGCGCCGGACGTCACGTCGCTGGCGGCTAGCGTATGTCTGGCTTCGACAGAATCAGGACTGCGCTTCTGAGCGGTCGTTAGCTTGCAGAACCGCATGGTTCGAGACGGCGCTTCGATCTGACGCGGAACTGCTCTACGGCCGCTCAAACGTGATGCTGTAGCCGAACGCGTTGCCGGTGCAGCGCAGCTCCCGAAATCCCGCAGCCGAAACCCGCTCGCGCACGCGGCGGCGGGAGACGTAGTGCGGATCGAACACGCTCTCGGCGACCAGTAGTCGGCCGCCGGGGCGCAGCATGCGATGCACCGACGGAAAGATTTCGGGGCCGCGCGGAAATTCGCCGAGTGCCATCACCATCACGGCGGCATCGAGCGAGCCCGCCGCGACGGCTGCTTGCCGCACGTCGGCGCGGAGCGGGCGGATGTTGGTCAGCGCTTCGGCCTCAGCCTTGGCGGCCACCTTCGCCAGCATGCCGTCCTGAATGTCGAGCGCGGTCACTTGGCCGCCTGGTCCGACAGCGCGCGCCAGCGGAAGCGTCACCCGTCCGGGGCCGCAGCCGATGTCGATCGCATGGTCGCCCGACCGCAGCTGTAATTGAGCCACGACCTGTTCGGAGCGCGTGGCGCGCGCCAGCGGGTTCTCCATCTCCACCAGCCAGGCGATCTCCGACGGGCAAGGCAGCACCGTCCGCCTGGACGCCATCCGCCAGCCCACCCAGAGGGCCAGCAGCACCAGCAGAACAAGAAAACCCGACATCACCGATCCGTTCGCACGCGCATTCGAACGCAGCAGTGCAGCCTGCGGGAGGCGGTGTAAAGCGGGCAGGGCAGGTGTGATGACGGGGGGCGACGAGATGACGTCCGGCCGAGGGCTACGGATCCAGCTCGGTGTCCCAGTACAAGTAATCGAGCCAGCTCTCGTGCAGATAGTTCGGCGGGAACAGTCGGCCGTTGCGATGGAGCTGATGCACCGTCGGGGCGAATGCGGTCTGGCGCGGAAACATCTTGGCCTGTTCGGGCGTCAGATTGCCCTTGCGCAAGTTGCACGGCGAGCAGGCGGCGACGACGTTTTCCCAGGTGGTCTGGCCGCCCTTGGAGCGCGGGATGATGTGATCGAAGGTGAGATCTTCGGGGGCGCCGCAATACTGGCAGACGAACCGATCGCGCAGGAACACGTTGAACCGGGTGAAGGCCGGATGCGTGGTCGGTTTGACGAAGGATTTCAGAGAGACGACGCTGGGAAGCCGAAACTCGTGGTTCGGACTATGCACCGCGCGGTCGTAATGGGCGACAATATTGACGCGATCAAGGAACACCGCTTTGACCGCGTCCTGCCACGACCAAAGCGACAACGGATAGTAGCTGAGCGGCCGGAAGTCCGCGTTGAGCACCAGCACCGGCCAACCGCCATGTGAGACATGCGCGTTCAAGAAACGCTCCTGACCCCCGTCGATCGACGCTGCGAAGCAGCATGCGAAGGCATACTACAGTCAGCGTGACGGGCTTGTGAAGGGCGATGCAGAAATGTCTCTCCCGCAGGGCGGGATTTCAGCCCAAGCTGGAGCGCATAAGCAGCAGACGTATTCCAGAAACCCGTCGCTTTAGAGGTGTTTGTTCCATTTTTACCCGCCGCGTTGACGGGGCCGCGGCGGCCTAGCAGATTGCCCAGTGACAGTTCCCGTAAATCCGCCAACCTAAGTGAGGAGGCGTCATGTCCAGCGCAGCAACCGCATCGATCAAAGCCGTCGCAGAAGCACCCGCCCACCGTCCCGGCCGCGGCCGGGTGTACGAGTCGATCGCCGATGCTTACGGCGATACGCCGCTGGTACGTCTGAACCGGCTGCCGCAGCAGCACGGCGTCAACGCGACCATCTATGCCAAGCTCGAGTACTTCAATCCGGCGAGCAGCGTGAAGGATCGTATCGGTGCGGCGATGATCGCGGCGCTGGAGCAGGAAGGTATCATCAAGCCCGACACCGTGCTGATCGAGCCGACCTCCGGTAACACCGGTATTGCGTTGGCGTTTGTGGCGGCCGCCAAGGGCTACCGGCTGAAGTTGGTGATGCCGGAATCGATGTCGATCGAGCGCCGCAAGATGCTGGCGTTCCTCGGCGCCGAACTGGTGCTGACCGAAGCCGCCAAGGGCATGAAGGGGGCGGTCGCCAAGGCCGAAGAACTGGTGGCGGCGACCCCGAACGCGGTGATGCCGCAGCAGTTCAAGAACCTCGCCAACCCGGCGGTGCATCGCCGCACCACCGCGGAAGAGATCTGGAACGACACCGACGGCGCGGTCGATATCTTCGTGGCCGGCGTCGGCACCGGCGGCACCGTCTCGGGCGTCGGCCAGGTGCTGAAGCCGCGCAAGGCGTCGCTGAAGGTGGTGGCGGTCGAGCCGGAAGAAAGCCCGGTGCTGTCGGGCGGCGCGCCCGGCCCGCACAAGATCCAGGGCATCGGCGCCGGCTTCGTGCCGGACATCCTCGATCGCTCGGTGATCGACGAGGTGGTCAAGATCCCAAGCGCCACCGCGATCGAAACCTCGCGCGCGCTGGCGCGCCACGAGGGTATCCCGGGCGGCATTTCGTCGGGCGCGGCGATCGCCGCCGCGATTGAGCTCGGCAAGCGGCCGGAAAACGCCGGCAAGACCATCGTGGCGATCGTTCCGTCGTTCTCGGAACGCTATTTGTCGACGGTGCTGTTCGAAGGCGTGTGATCGAAAGAGTGTAGATGCTGATGCCGGATGGCGGGTGTGCCCGCGATCCGGCGCAGCGCTGACTTAAGTCACCACCAGATCGGCGCCGGTGAGCCGGCGGTAGGCGTCGAGATAGCGCTTCGAGGTCGCCTCGACGATCTCGGCGGGCAGCTTCGGTGGCGGCGCTTCGCCGTTCCAGCGGCCGGCGCGGCGTTCGGCATCGAGATAATCGCGCAGCGGCTGCTTATCGAACGACGGCTGCGACCGGCCCGGCGCGTAGGTATCGGCCGCCCAGAACCGCGAACTATCCGGCGTCATCACCTCGTCGATCAGGATGATGCGGCCGTCCTTGTCACGGCCGAACTCGAACTTGGTATCGGCGATGATGATGCCCTGCTCGCGGGCGACCTGTTCGCCCTGGGTGTAGATCGCGCGCGTCATGCTCTCGAGCGTGTAGGCGGCCTCGTCGCCGATGATCTCGCGCATCCGCGCGATGGTGATGTTCTCGTCGTGACCGGTCTCGGCCTTGGTGGCCGGCGAGAAGATCGGCGGCTCCAGCCGCTCGCTCTCCTTCAGCCCTTCGGCCAGTTTCTCGCCCGCCAGCGTGCCGGAGGCGGCGTACTCCTTCCAGGCCGAGCCGGTGATGTAGCCGCGGATCACGCATTCGATCGGGAACACGGTGGTGCGCCGGCACAGCATGGTGCGGCCGGCCAGCGCCGCGCGATGGCCCTGCAGCGCCGGGACCGCGGCGATGATCTCGTCGATATCGGCGCTGATCATGTGATGCGGCACCACGCCGCCGAGCTGGCCGAACCAGAACGCGCTCACCTGGGTCAAGACCGCGCCCTTCATCGGAATGGTCTCGCCCATCACGACGTCGAAGGCGCTGATCCGGTCGGTGGTGACGAGCAGCAGCCGGTCGTCGTCGACGGCATAGATGTCGCGCACCTTGCCGCGGCCGATCTTGGTCAGCGGCAGGTCGCTCGAGAGCATCGTGGTCATGGGCGGTGTTCCAGGCAGAGACGGCCACCGGAGCAACCGGCGGCGGGGATCGTTTCGGGCCCGCAGTCTATCATTCCGGCAGCGGAATGAACTCGCTCTCGTTCGGGACTGCGGCGAAACGGCCGGTTTTCCAGTCCTGTTTGGCTTGTTCGATGCGCTCTTTGCTGGACGAGACGAAATTCCACCAGATGTGGCGCGGCCCCTCCAGCGCATCGCCGCCGAGGAACATCATCCGCGTGTCCGTCTTTGCCCGGACAGTGATGCGGTCGCCAGGGCAGAAAATCAGCAGTGTCGGGCCGACGTGGCGCTCGCCGGCGATCTCGACCTCGCCGTCGACCACATAGATCGCCCGCTCCTCGTGGTCGGGGTCGAGCGGCACCGCGGTGCCGGCCTTGGCGTTGACCTCGACATAGAACCACGGCGACACCATCGTCACCGGCGAGGCCTTGCCGAACGCCGAGCCGGCGATCACCCGGGCGGTGAAGCCGGTGTCCTGCACCATCGGCAGCGTCGCTGCGGCGAAATGCTGGAAGCTCGGTGCGATCTCTTCGGCAGCCTGCGGCAGCGCGATCCAGCTCTGCAGGCCGAGCATCGACTGGCCGTCGCGCCGTTCCACGTCGGGCGTCCGCTCGGAATGCGCGATGCCGCGGCCGGCGGTCATCAGGTTCATCGCGCCGGGCGCGATCTCCTGGATGTTGCCCTCGCTGTCGCGGTGCATGATCTTGCCGTCGAACAGATAGGTGACGGTGGCGAGCCCGATATGCGGATGCGGCCGGACGTCCATGCCCTTGCCGGCGATGAACTGCACCGGCCCGAAATGATCGAAGAAGATGAACGGGCCGACCATCTGGCGCTTGCCGTGCGGCAGCGCGCGGCGCACCGCGAAGCCGTCGCCGAGATCTCGGGTGCGCGGCACGATGATCAATTCCAGCGCATCGCAGGTGGTCGGATCGCCGAGCACCGGATCGTTGGTGGGCATCCAGCTCATCGGATCACTCCCAAGTTGTCTTCGTCATTGCGAGCGAAGCGAAGCAATCCAGGAACCGAGTGGATCGAGGTGGATTGCTTCGGCGCGTCGCTCCTCGCAATGACGATGTGAGGCCCGTGTAAGATGCGGCAGGCATGCCGTCGTTTATCATGCCGTCGGCGCGGGCTGCGGGGCGCTGGCGGTCTTCGCGTTGCCCTTGCGCGGCTCGCTGGTCACCGGCTTGGTCGGCACCAGCTTGCGCACCGCGGACGCTGCGGCGATCTGGCCGCGTTCGAACAGCGCCTCGTGGTTGGCCTCGATGTCGCCGAGCGCATATAGGTAGTTGACCATCAGCCCGTGCGACTGCCGCATCCCGTTCGGCGACCGATCGCCGAGGAAGTTCAGCCGGTCGAGCCGCGCGCCGTTGCCGAGGTGGAAGCGCGCCACCGGATCGAGCGGCCGGCCGTTCGGCCCCTTGGCCTGCAGGAAGTAAGCGGCGGCGAGCTGCAGCACGATCGGCTTCAGCCGGTCGGCGGTGTCGGCATCGTCGAACCAGTTTGGCGTATCCAGCGCTTCGAGCGCGGTGCGCGCGGAAGCATCGAGCAGCGTGGAGTCCGGATTGTCGCGCTCGCGCTTCAGCCACTTCGCAAAGCCCGGCACCGGCGACAGCGTCACGAACGTCTGCACGTTCGGCAGCTCGCGCTTGATCTCCTCGACTACCTGCTTGATCAGGAAGTTGCCGAACGAAATACCGGCAAGGCCCTGCTGGGTGTTGGAGATCGAATAGAACACCGCGGTGGTGGCGTCGCTGGCGGCGATCGGCTCCCTCTCGAGATCGAGCAGCGGCGCGATCGCGGCCGGGCTGTCCTTGGTCAGCGCGACCTCGACGAAGATCAGCGGCTCGTCGACCAGCCGCGGATGGAAGAAGCCGTAGCAGCGCCGGTCCGGCGGGGCCAGCCGCGCGCGCAGATCGTCCCAGTCGTGGATGGTGTGGACCTGCTCGTAGCGGATGATCTTTTCCAAGATGTTGGCCGGTGTCGTCCAGTCGATCCGCTGCAGCACCAGAAACCCCCGATTGAACCACGACGTGAACAGATGCACGAAGTCGTCGTCGACGTGACGCAGCTGCGGATGCGCGGCGATGCGGGCCAGCACCGCCTCGCGCATCTTCACCAGCGCGGCGGTGCCGCCCGGCGCGTGATTGAGACGGCGGATCAGTTCCTGCCGGCGCGGCTCGGCGGCGCGGAGCAATTCGCCGGTCGCTTCGGCGGAGGCGTCGGCGCGAAACGCTTCGATCGCGGCGTTGAGTTCGGCGAGGTCGGGCCCGAACTGTTCGGCGAGCGCGTCGAGAAACGCCAGCTTGTCCTCGTCGTCAGCAGCCTCGTAGCCGGCGAGCAGTGACGCAGCGAGCGCGACGCCGGATGCTTCACCGCGCCGCGACAGCAGCGTCTCGCCAAGCGCGATCAGTTCGTCACCGGACATCGGCTGTGAGCTGGTCAGCCCGAACAGGCTGCGGCCGCGCTCGGTGAGGCTGTTGAACAGGCCGCCGAGAAACTCCGAAGCGCGGTCTGCGGTGGTGGCTATCGGCATCAGCTTCATCCCCAGGCTTGCGACATCGTCGCTTCACGTACGAAGCGCGGTACGTCACAACCATAGACGTTCCGGACAACGCCTTCCAGACGCATGAGCAGGACGATGGTTTCGCCACGGCTTCGTGACTGGGCCGGAGGGGATGTCGCTGGGTGCGCCGAGGATCGCCGCCGGCTAATTCGCCAGCACTTCGGCGGTGACGTCCTCGACATTGTGCAGCAGGCACATCAGCTTGCCGTCGGCGTCGCGCACCGGGGTGTTGATCGACTGCCAATAGCGCTCGACGAACACGCCCTCGGCGTTGCGGACATCGTAGCGCTGCACGGCGAGCGCGTGCGGCTGGCCGGTCTCGACCACGGTGCGCAGTGAGTTGTAGACGTTGCTTACGCCGTCGGCGGTCTCGACCGCCGGATTGTCGGGGAAGATCTCGAACAGGGGCTGGCCGACGATGCCATCGCGCGACGTGAAGGTGGCGCGCGCATAGGCGTCGTTGATGTCGATGATCTTCAGGCCCGGCCCGGCATCGATCAGCATGTAGGGATGCTCGGACGCATCGAAGCTGGCGCGGATTTGCGCCAGCACCGAATCGAGATCGCCGCCACGGTTGCGATACGCCAGCGGAGATAGGTCGGCGCCGGAGATCTGAGAATGCAGCAGCGCCAGTTCGCGCTTGGCCGACGACAGCAGGCCGAGCAGCGTCCGGCGCAGCTTCTCATCCTCGGCCGTCTCGAGCAGCTTTTGGAAGTGCGCGATATTCTGTTCACAGACGAAGCGTTGCATCGACCGCTCTCCGTCGTCCGGGAGTGTCGGCTCTTCTGCTACGCCAGATTGCGAGTATGTCAATACCGCTAACGGTTCCCTAGCGACCCAGGGCGGTCGCTTCGCTCACCTTGGCGAACCGCTCCAGCGTCAGCACCGCATCGGCAAAACTCTGCGCGCGACCGTCCAGCACCGGACGCGCGAGTTGCAGGAATTTCTGTGTCATCGCCTGGTCGCTCGGGAACGAGTTCGGCTCGCCGGACGGATCGGCGTAGATCCGTTCATGCACGCCGTCCTCGGTGGTGATCGACACGCGGGCGCCGAACGGATGGGTTTTGCCTTCGAGCCGTTCGTCGCGCACCACGTCGAACTTGTCCGCGAGCGCATCGATCGCCGGATCGCCAAGCCGCGTGTAGTCGTCCCAGCCGAAGCTGCCCTGCTCCAGCGCCAATGCGCCAGTGAAGAACATCGAGAACTGACCGCCGACGATCGAGCGCGGATGCCGCTTGGTCGGCGCATCGCCGGTGAGCGTGATGCCGTTCTTGTGCAGCCCGACTTCGACGCGGGTGATTTGCGCTGGCGTCAGATTGTGCTCGCGTCGCATCGCGATCAGCGCGTCGATCGCCGCGTGAGTGTAGCGGCAGCTCGGATACGGCTTCACGCCGATCTTCATGGTCTCGTAAACTCTGCCGAGATCGGCGACCGCTTTGTCATGATGCGGCGTGTCGGTGTAGCCGACCAGCAGGCCGTGGATGCCTTCGACCGACTCGGTCGAGCCGATGAAGCCGTTCTTCGCCAGCGTCGCGGCGATCACGCCGTTCATCGCCGCGGCGCCGACCTGATAGCGCTTATTCCACGCACCGTTGACCAGGAATTGCAGCGAGCCTGCGGCCTGGCTGCCGGAGACGCCGAACGCCGCGACGATCTGATCCTGCGACAGGCCGAACAGCTTGGCGGCGGCCGCCGCGGCGCCGTAGGTGCCGGCGGTTGCGGTGGGATGGAAGCCGCGCGCGTAGTGCGAGGTCGGATCGAGCGCGTTGCCGAGCCGGCAGCACACTTCGTAGCCGGCGACGATCGCGGTCAGCACATCGCGGCCCGAGGCGCCGACCAGTTCGCCGACCGCGAACGCAGCCGGCACCACCGGGGCCGAGGGATGCAGCGACGAGTCGGCGTGGGTGTCGTCGAAATCTAGCGAATGACCGAGCGCGCCGTTCAGCAGCGCCGCCACCGCCGGGGTCCAGCGCTTGTCGTCGCCGAACACCGTGGAGTCGCCGGCTCCGTCGAGCGACAGCGCCTGCAGCATCTGCAGGATCGACGGTGTCGATTCGGCTTCGCGCCGGGCGCGGATCGCGCTGCCGAGGAAGTCCAGCGTCAGCAGCTTGGCGCGCGCCAGAACGTCCTGCGGAATGTCGGTGAATTGCAGCGCGGCGACGTAGCCTGCGAGCGTGGCGGTTTCGTTGGCCATCTGGGCTCCCTCTTTTGCGCGGCACGTTAGGCGGGCCGCGGACGCGGTTCAAGCCGCGCCGGCGCAGGGCCCATCCGCAGTGCTGCGGATTTGCGCGGTGCGCAGGGCCGTGCTCTCTGGCGGATGATTCCGCGCCAGACGGTGCAACCGGAACGATTGCTGCCGCCGATGACATCCTCCAGGACACGCCTGCTTTCGCAATGGAAACCGCGCCAGCCACAATGGGGGCTGGCCCTGCGTATCACCCTCGCGGCGCTGCTTGCGCTTGGGGTCGCGCAGAGTCTGCATTTGCATCTGCCGCTGTGGGCGGTGCTCACCGCCATCATCGTGACGCAGACCAGCGTCGGACGGTCGCTGAAAACGGCGGGTGATTATCTCGTCGGCACCATCGGTGGCGCGATCTACGGCGGCGCCATCACCATCTTCGTGCCGCATCACAGCGAGCTCGGGCTGCTGGGCGCCCTGGCGCTTGCGGTCGCGCCGTTGGCGCTGATCGTGGCGATCAAGCCCAACCTCAACGTCGCGACCGTCACGGCGATCATCGTGCTGCTGGTGCCGACCATCACCAAGGTCGAGCCACTGGCCTCGGCGATCGACCGCGTGCTCGAAGTCGGGGTCGGGGCGATCGTGGGGCTCGCGGTGTCGTTCGTGGTGCTGCCGTCGCGGGCGCAGGGGCTGGCGCTCGCCGCCGCGGCGCGCTCATTAGAGCTGATGGCCGATGCGCTCGGCGCGCTGCTGGCCGGCCTGACCAAGGGCCTCGACAACGACGCGCTGCATCGGCTGCAGGACGGCATCGGCGCGTCGCTGGTGACGCTGGCCGAAATCGGCGCCGAGGCGCAGCGCGAGCGCAACGCCGGGCTGTCGCGCGGGCCGGATGTCGCGCCGCTGGTCCGCACCCTGCTGCGGCTGCGCCACGATCTGGTGATGGTCGGTCGCTCGGCCACCGCGCCGCTGCCGCCGTCTCTGCAGGAGCGCCTCGGTGGCGCGATCGACAATCTGCGCCTTGCTGCGACCTCGCATCTGGCCGCCTGCGCCGAGGCGCTGCGCCAGCGCCATGCGCCGCCGCCGCTGGGCCCCATGGAACAGGCGCTGGCCGCCTATGCGGCCGAGGTGGCAGCGGTGCGGCGCGACGGGCTGATCCGGGCGTTGCCGGGCGATCAGGCCGAGCGGTTCTTCGCGCTTGGTTTCGCCATGGAGCAGCTCCACCAGAACTTCCGCGACCTGGAAATGCGGGTCACCGAATGGGGCCAGCCCAGCAAGCCGACCGCGCGGGTGGCGTAGCTCAGATCTTGTAGACCATCACGAACACGGCCGCGACCAGCGGCACCGTGGCGATGATGCCCCAGACCAGCCAGGTCTTGGCGTCGCGCCAGTACTGCGCCGGGATTTCGCCGCCCTGGGCGAAGCTGCGCGCAAGGCGCGCCTGCCGGATCTGCAGCGGGATCAGGATGCCGAGCCACATCACGCCCGAGACCACGAACAGGATCTGCCCGGCCACCAGCCAGAACGAGGAGAACAGCGGCATATCCTTCACCAGCGCGGCGCCGTAGCCGCCGATGATGATCAGGGCGATGCCGGCCAGGGTGAAGATGAAATCCGAGACCGTCACGCCGCGCTGCGCATGCGCCACGATCTTCGGATCGCGGGTCATGTCGGAGAACGCCTTCCAGAAGGCTGTGATGGTGACGTTGCCGACCAGCACGACCACGCCGACGACGTGGAGAAACTTGAACACATCATACATCGGGTCTGTTCCGCGCCTGTGCCGTCGTGACCAGCACCCCGCCGCGCCACTGCTCGAATTTTCGTTTTGTGCTCATGGTTTTGGGATGATTTGTCAAATCGACCTTCGTCGCCCGGAAAGCTGCAGCGCTTTGGAATAACGCGCGCATCGCTGAGCGCATGCGTTTTCGCTCCCACATGGGCCGGACTGCTTCAACACGCCGCGCGTAGCTTCAATCCACCCCGCTTATCGCATCGGTTCCGGGCGTACGGCAGGAACGTTCAAACCGCTTTGCGGTTGGACCGGCGTGACAGCGACAGGAGCTCACCCATGAAACAGGCATTGCTTGCTGCGCTCTGCTGCGCAGCAATCGGCACGTTCGCCGGCACCGCTTCGGCCCAGACCACCGGACCGGCGCCGCAGGATTCGACCAAGATGAACAGCGGCATGTCCGGCGGCGGCTCGCCCGGGATGTCCGATAACGGCATGTCCAAAGGCTCGACCCAGGGCATGGCGACCAGCAAATCGAAAAAGCACTCCTCGAAGAAGAACGACGTGCAGCCCAGCAGCATGTCGAAGGGGGCCGCCAAGTAGCTCGCGTTTTCGGGATTCCTCCCCGACTATGGCCCGCAGCAGCAAGCTGCGGGTCTTTTTGTGACCGCGGATCATCGGCTGGCGCAGACCGGCTGGTCGCCCGCGCGGGCCTACCATATTGCACCGCAGCAATTATATCCGTGCCAGGGCAGGGGCCCAGACCAGGAGCGACCGTGTCACTGAAAGACCATATCGATTTCCTCGGCCAGCTCCGAAAAATGCACAGTCTCAATGGCTTGGCTTGGGGCGAGGCGGCTCACGACAGCCGGCTCGCCGAGACCACCGCGTTTGGCGCCAATCCCGGCGACTTGCGGATGTTCTCGTTCGTCCCTGAGGGGATCACCCAGAAGCTGCCCCTGGTCGTTGTCCTGCACGGCTGCACCCAGAATGCCGCCGGCTATGAGATCGGCGCCGGCTGGTGCACGCTGGCGCAGCGTTACGGCTTCGCGCTGCTGCTGCCGGAGCAGACCCGCGCCAACAATCCCAACACCTGCTTCAACTGGTTCGCGCCCGACGACATCCGCCGCGACAGCGGCGAGGTCGGCTCGATCCGGCAGATGGTCGATCACATGGCGCGCAGCCATCACATCGACCGTGCGCGGATCTTCGTCACCGGTCTGTCGGCGGGCGGCGCGATGGCGGCGGCGATGCTCGCGACTTATCCGGACGTCTTCGCCGGCGGCGCGGTGATCGCGGGCCTGCCTTACGGCGTCGCGCTCAATGTGCGGCAGGCGCTGAAGGAAATGCGTCACGCTTCGGCGCGCACGGGGCATCAACTCGGCGATCTGGTGCGCGGCGCCACTGCGCACAAAGGGCCATGGCCGAAGCTGGCGGTGTGGCACGGCGATGCCGACCGGACGGTCGATCCGGCCAATGCCGACGCGCTGGTCCGGCAATGGCTCGACCTGCACGGGCTGCCTGAGGCGCCGATGTCTCAGAACAAGATCGACGGCTATCCGCACCGCGTGTGGTGGAATTCGAGCGGCGAGCCCGTGGTGGAGTCCTACACCATCACCGGCATGGCGCATGGTACGCCGCTCGGTGCCGGCGCCGGGGATGAACGCTATGGCGTTGCCGGGGCCTATCTGCTCGATGTCGGGATTTCATCGTCCTACCACATCGCGCAGTTCTTCGGCCTGACCGGCCGGGTCTATCAGACGCGATCGCCGGAAAAGACGGCGGTGGCACGAGCCGCCACAGATGGACATCGCTCCGGTGCGACCGATACTCCTCACCGCAAGTCGCAGCAGCGATCCAACAAGGCCGGCGCGTCGGATGAGGCGCCTGATAGCAAGCGCGGGCTCGATGTCGGCGCTGTGATTACCCGCGCCCTCACCGCCGCAGGATTGATGAAGTAAGCGCTGGGTTCCGTGATCGAGTGCCCCAATTATGCGCAGGCAACGGTGCAGCGGGGTACGGAACGGATCGCCGAAGCGAGACTTGTCAGACCACCTTTCACCGAACGGGAGTCTGACCATGATCAATCGTTTTGCCGGAACCGCTATCGTCGTCCTTGCCCTTGCGGCACCTGCTGTCGCCAACGCCCAGGGCGTTCCGGGCGGCATCGAGCGTGGTGCGCGCGATGGTGAGCGCGCCGCAGGTCCGGTCGGCGCGGTGGTTGGCGGAACGATCGGTGGCGTCGTCGGCGGCGTAGCCGGCATCCTGGGCGTCGACGATCGTCCGCAGTTCCGTCACTACGTGGTCGAGCAGCGTCATCCGTCGTTCCGCTATCGTGACGAAGTTCGCGTCGGCGTTGTGCTGCCCTCGGACGGCGTGACGTATTACGAGGTGCCGGATCGCTTCGGCCGCGCCAGCGAATATCGCTACACCGTGGTGAACGATCGCACCGTGCTGGTCGATCCGCGGACCCACAAGGTCGTCGAGATCATCGAGTAATCGAACGACCGGATGAACGAGGGCGGGCCGTGTCGAGGGGACGCGGCCCGTTCTCTTATGTTCAGGGCCGCGCGCGCTGCAGCGTCTCGGATGGCTTTTCACCGAACATATCGCGATAGTCGCGGGCGAAGTGGCCGAGGTTGGAGAAGCCGCAGGACAGCGCGGCTGCGGTCACGGTGGTCGGCGTCGTTCCGTCCGACAGCAAATTATGGGCGTGCTGCAGCCGCACCCGCTTGGCGAACGCCATCGGTGAATAACCGCGGCTGCGCTGGAACGCCTTGAAGATGCCGCGCGAGCTGATGCCGGTGAGGGCGGTCAGCTTTTCGATGGTGATCGGCCGCATCCAGTTGGCTTCGATATATTCCTCGACCTGTCGGACGTGCTTCGGCGCGATCCCGTGCGACTCGCGCTCGAGCTGCCGGCTGTAATTGTGCCGGAAGGCGCTGAGGAATAGCAGCGTGATGGCCTCCTGCAGCTCGCCCAGCACGACCGGCGGCAGCGGGCTGCAATTCAGCTGATTGGCCAGGAAGCACAGCATCCGGCGCAAGTTGACCACCTGCGGCGCTTCATTGTTGGCCGCCGGCTCGAATTCGATCGAAGCCTTTGGCTTACAGCCGAGCAGGGTAGTCAGCTTCCGCTCCAGCGCCGTGGTGCTGACGCGCAGCAGGCTGAAGCTGTAGGACGGGCCATACTCGGTACGGGCATTGCGGCCCGGCGAGATGATGCCGGCCTGCCGCGCGTTGATCGCCGTGCTGGTGCCGCCGCTCCGGGTGATGAATTGCCCCGACAGAGCGATCTGCAGCCGCGCACATTCCCCCTCGGGGAATTCGACCACGATCGATCCGGTGCCGACACCGAAGGCGAGTGCGATGTCATCAAGCTGGACGAAATTGCTGCGCGCGTGGAAATCGGCGCAGATCGGGCCTTCCACCAACTTGGCGCCATAAACGGAGCTCAAGGCTTGGCGCAGTTCTTCCGGATCGGCGGTGTCAAACGCGGGGTACCGGGAGAGAGGTTCGTTGAGAAGCTCGACGGTCATCTCCGATTACGTCTCCAGTCCGCACGCAACATTCCGGCCGATCCTGGTAACAGAACGAGGGAACCGTAGGTCCTCGTAAGATTCCCAGGTATTTGCGGAAAATTGGACGTAGCAGCCGGCAATAGGTTCAAACGACTGACCAGGGCACCGTTCGACGGCCCCCGCGCAAAGCATTTCGGCCAGCGCGAACGAGTCGCGCCGGCCGGGTCAGCTCAGAAAAACGGAAGAACCGGAGGTGTCGGTCAGGCTTCGCCGGTCAGGAATGGGTTGGTCAGGCGCTCCTGACCGAAGCTGGAGCCGGGCCCATGACCGCAGATGAAGCCGACGTCGTCGCCGAGCGGCAGCAGCTTCTGAGTGATCGATTGGATCAGGGTGGCATGGCTGCCGCCGGGCAGGTCGGTGCGGCCGACCGAGCCGGCAAACAGCACGTCGCCAACGAACGCAAACCGCATCGCATCGTTGAAGAACACGACGCTGCCCGGCGAATGGCCCGGGCAATGCAGGATCTGGAAGCTCAGCTCGCCGATGCTGACGCTGTCGCCGTCCGCGAGCCAGCGGTCCGGGGTGACGTCGCGGACGCCGTCGATGCCGAAGCTGCGGCCGGAGTTGACGACGTTGTCGAGCAGGAACTGGTCGTCGCGATGCGGGCCGATCACCTCGACCTTCAAGGCATCGCGCAGATCTGCGGCGCCGCCGACATGGTCGATGTGGCCATGGGTGAGCCAGATTGCGCCGACCTCGACGTTGGTCTTTTCGATCGCAGCCAGGATCTCCGGCACGTCGCCGCCGGGATCGACAACCACGGCTTTGCGGGTCGCTTCGCACCACAACAGCGTGCAGTTCTGCTGGAACGGCGTCACGGGAATGATTGCGGCGCCGGCTTTGGCCTTGGTCTGGGTCTCGGTCATGGCCGGACAATGCCGCGTCGAAGAGGGTGAGTCAAAGCTCGGCTCACCCTCCGGTATCGCCGCTCGCGCCCTAACCGCCGGCAGCGCTCGCTATCGCTTGAGCTGCGCCTTCAAGGTCGCCTCGACCTCGCGGTCGAACGACGAAGCCTGCTTCGGCTGCTTGTCGCGCTGCGCCAGCAAATAGGCATCGCGCTGCTTCACCAGGGCTGCGAGTTTGTCGTTGAGCGCCTTGCGGGCCGTCATCTGGGCGTCGAGCTTGGCGGCCCGTTGCTCGGCCGGCAGCGCGCGCAGCTCCGGCGGCAGATCCGCGTCCTTGACCTGATCGAGCTTCTGCCGCCCGGCCAGCACGTCGCTGACCAGATCGCCGCCGCCGGTCACGGCCTCGGACGAACTGCGGGCGCGTTTGTTGATGTAGCTGGCCATGTCGGACGCCGAGGCCGGTGCCGCGGCCGCGACCTTGGCGAGCTGTCCGGTCTTCTCTTCGGTCCGCCGCTGCATCGGCGCGGGGCCGTAGGGGATCACGGTGCCGTTGATCTGCTTCTGCAGGATGATGATCTCGTCGTCATAGGGCGTTTGGATCACCACGATCTGGCCGCCGTCCTGCGGGATGGCGATGTAGCGGCCGCGGCCGCCGTCGGCGATCTCGTGCCACACCCGTGCGGTGTCCTGCGCGGTGCCGGCCTGCACCGCGTTGACGATGATGTCTTTCTGCCGGGCGACTGCCAGAGTCTCGGGGTACTTGGTGTCCTGCGCGTAGTCCATGTGCGGCGGAGCATCGCCAACCAGGAACACGATGCGGCGGGTGTCGCCGCCCTGCCGCCAATGCAGCTTGTTGATCGCCGTATCGAGCGCCTCGTTGACGCTCTCGGGCCAGTCGCCGCCGCCGCGCGCCTGCAGTTGCAGGAGCTGGCCGTAAAGGTCCTGGATGTCGGTGGTAAGGTCGACGCTGCGGACCACGTAGTCGTCACCGATGTCCCGATAGGCGACCAGCCCCATCCGAATGTCGGCGTCGGGATTGTCGTCGAGGATCGTGGTCGCGATCGACCATATCTTGCGCTTGGCGCCTTCGATCAGGCCGCTCATCGATCCGGTGGTGTCGAGTACGAATGCGACTTCGACCGAGGGCCGCGCTTGCGCCGCCGTCGCGAAGGAGAGTGGAAGCGCCAGCGCGGCGGCAGCCAGCGCGGTCTTGAGAGTGATGCGTTTCATCGTGATGGTCTCCGGCGCCCCCGCCAAGCCCGCAACTCAATGCTTCGCCGTGCGGCACCTTCGAAAAGGTGTCGCCGCAACGGTCCTGCGGCCGAGACCGGAACTGACGTGACCGGTTGGGCACCTGCTCCGACTTCGGCTAGACTTGGACGCGATGGAATCGAATGCCGTTCAAATGATTCTGCCGCGCGATTTGCGGCAGTCGGAGACCGCGCTCAGCATTGCGCGCGGCACGCAGCGGCTGCTGCGTTCGCTCGGCTTCGCCTGCGTCAGCGAACTGCCGCTGCCGTCCGGGCGGCGCGCCGATCTGGTGGCGCTGAACGAGCGCGGCGAGATCTGGATCGTGGAGATCAAATCGTCGGTCGAGGATCTGCGGGCCGATCACAAATGGCCCGACTACCGGGCGCATTGCGACCGGCTGTTCTTCGCCTTCACTCAGGATCTGCCGTGCGAGATTTTTCCGGCCGACACCGGGCTGATCGTGGCCGACGGCTACGGCGCTCATCTGCATTGCGAAGCGCCGGAGCACAAGCTGCCGGCGGCGACCCGCAAGGTGATGATGCTGCGCTTCGCGCTGGCCGCCGCCCAACGTCTCGGACGCCTCAGCGATCCGCAGGGATTTGCCGAAGGAGCGTAACTTTGAGTGCCGTCATTCCGGGGCGCCGCGCAGCGGCGAACCCGGAATCCCGATGGAGTCTTCGCGTGTCGGATTCCGGGTTCGCGAGCTTTTGCTCGCGCCCCGGAATGACGCGCTGGTAACTAAAAGGGAAGGCTGTGCTTAGCGTGGCGCGCGCTTGGCGAGGATGCGCTGCAGGGTGCGGCGGTGCATGTTGAGGCGGCGCGCGGTCTCGGAGACGTTGCGGTTGCACATCTCGTAGATGCGCTGGATGTGCTCCCAGCGGACGCGGTCCGCCGACATCGGGTTCGGCGGCGGTTCGGATTTCTCGTTGCCGGTCGAGAGCAGCGCTGCAACGACGTCGTCGGCGTCCGCCGGCTTCGACAGATAGTCGACCGCGCCCATCTTCACCGCGGTCACGGCGGTGGCGATGTTGCCATAGCCGGTCAGCACGATGGCGCGGCAATCCGGGCGCTCACGCTTCAACGCCGAGACCACATCGAGGCCGTTGCCGTCGCCGAGACGGAGATCGACCACGGCGAACGCCGGTGCCGCCTTGCCGATCTGGGCGAGACCGCTGGAGACGCTGTCGCAGGCCGTGACCGCGAAGCCGCGCGTTTCCATGGCCCGTGCCAGCCGGTCGAGGAACGGCTTGTCGTCCTCCACGATCAGCAGCGAGCGATCGGTGTGGTCATTCAGTTCGGGAATGGCGTTCACGGCGGGGCTCCTCGTCGAGTGTCACAAGATATGGGGGTGCGACACCGCGCTGCCAAGAGCGTGCGCCTGCGACCGGAGCGCGCGGGGCAGATCAAGCCATTGTTTCTTCGGTCTTTTCGATGGTCTCGAAGCGGTTCCTGGGCCAGCTGAGCTGGACGATGGCACCATGATCCGGGAAGGTCTTGTTGCGGAACTCGACCTTGGCGCCGGTTCGCTCCAGCAAGGTCCGGGCGATGAACACGCCGAGGCCGAGGCCCGACCGCTCGCGATTGGGATCGTCGGCGCTGCGGCGGCGCGACAAATAAGGCTCGCCGATCCGGCGCAGCACGTCCGGCTTGATGCCCGGACCGTCGTCCGACACCACGATCTGCACGGTGTCGGCGTTCCACCAGGCATTCACCTCGACGGCGTTGCGGGCGAAGTCGACGGCGTTCTCAAGGATATTGCCGATGCCATACAGGATCGCGGGATTCCGCATCACCACCGGCTCGGGTTCGCCGTGCTGCGCCAGCCGGATCTTGATGGCGATGCCGAAGTCGCGATGCGGCGCCACGGCCTCCTCGATCAGCGTCGACAGCGGCATCCGGTCGAACGGTGCGCCGGCCGACGATAGCTGAGCGATCTTGCCGAGGATCTCGCGGCAGCGCTGCGCCTGTTCGCGCAGGGTCCGCAGGTCGGAGGCCATCTCCGGCGGGGCGGTTTTTTCCAGTTCGCGCGAGATCAGGAAGATGGTCGACAGCGGCGTGCCGAGTTCGTGCGCGGCCGCGGCGGCCAGGCCATCGAGTTGGGTCAGATGCTGCTCACGTTCCAGCACCAGTTCGGCCGCCGACAGCGCGTCGGCGAGCTTGCGGGCCTCTTCGGTGACCTGGAAGGTGTAGAGGCTGGTGACGCCGATCGCGAGCAGGATCGAGAGCCAGACGCCGACCAGATAGATCCGCGGCAGCGCCACCGGCTCCTCGCCGGCCCAGGGCAGCGGCAGATGGCTGTAGCCGAGGAAGGCCGCGCAGCCGGCCGCGAAGATCCCGAGCGAGATCGTCATCCGGGTGGGCAGTGCGGTGGCGCTGATCAGCACCGGCCCGAGGAACAGGAATGCGAACGGGTTCTGCAGGCCGCCGGTAAAGTAGAGCAGGCCCGCCAGTTCGGAGATGTTGAGCGCGAGCAGCAGCGCGGCGTAGATCGGCTCCATCCGCTGCATCGGATTGAAGGCGATCTGCAGCGCGAGGTTGACCAGGCCCGACACGGCGATGATGACGATGCACGGCATCACCGCGAAGTCGAATTCCAGCCCTTCCGAGACCACGAAGATCGCGGCGAGCTGGCCGAGTGCCGCCAGCCAGCGCAGGCGCAGGATGGTATCGAGGCGAACGTGGCGCCGCGGATGCCGGAAGTCGGCGGAAATCAGATCATCGGACATGCGCCGGACAGTAGCGTCGGCGGCTCGGGATGCCAATTGACGCCGCCCGCGGCGGATCGCCCGGCGGCACGCTTGCGCTCACCGCTGGCAATCGCCAAACAGGCATCCATGATGGCGATCGATAGCGTTGGCCGGGTCGACGACCCGGCGGGGTCTTCCTCCGTGTCTGCGGCGATTGAAGTCTCGCATCTGGTCAAGACCTACAAGACCACGCGGGCGGTGGACGACATCTCGTTCCGGGTGCCGCGCGGCAGCATCACCGGACTGCTCGGCGGCAACGGCGCCGGCAAGACCACGACGATCGCGATGATCATGGGCCTGGTATTGCCGACCGCAGGACGGATCCGCGTGCTCGGCTGCGCGATGCCGGAGCAGCGGGCCGACGTGCTCGGCCGGATCAACTTCGAAAGCCCCTATGTCGACATGCCGTCGCGGCTGACGGTGCGGCAAAACCTGACGGTGTTTGGCCAGCTCTACGCGGTCCCCGACTTGCGCGGCCGGATCGCCGAACTCGCCGCCGATTTCGACCTGACCGACTTTCTCGACCGGCCCTCCGGCAAGCTGTCGGCCGGGCAGAAAACCCGGGTGGCGCTGGCAAAGGCGCTGATCAACCAGCCCGAACTGCTGCTGCTCGACGAGCCGACCGCCTCGCTCGACCCCGACACCGCCGACTGGATCAGGTCGCATCTGGAGAGTTATCGCAAGCGCCGCGGCGCCAGCATCCTGCTGGCTTCGCACAACATGCTCGAGGTCGAGCGGCTGTGTGATCGCGTCGTGATCATGAAGCGCGGCCGGATCGAGGACGACGACACCCCGTCGGCGATCATGGCCCGCTATCACCGCTCGACGCTGGAGGAGGTGTTTCTCGACGTCGCCCGCGGCCGGGCACGGGATGCTGAATCATGAGAAGCTTGATCGCCGGCCTCGAACTCGGTCACGGCCTCGCCTGGCATCGCATCAGCGCTATGGTGCTGCGCTATTGGTACCTGCTGCTGTCGTCATGGCCGCGGCTGTTCGAGCTGGTGTACTGGCCGGCGCTGCAAGTGATCACTTGGGGCTTTCTGCAGAGCTACGTGGCGCAGAATGCCGGGTTCTTCGCCCGCGCCGGCGGCACGCTGATCGGCGCGGTAATCCTGTGGGACATTCTGTTTCGCGGTCAGCTCGGCTTTTCGATCTCGTTTCTCGAGGAGATGTGGGCGCGCAATCTCGGCAACCTGATGATGAGCCCGCTGAAGCCGCTCGAGTTTCTGATCGCCTTGATGATCATGAGCCTGATCCGTCTTGCCATCGGTGTCGTGCCGATGGTGGTGCTGGCGATGACGCTGTTCGACTTCAATCTGTTCGGCTTCGGCCTGCCGCTCGGCGCGTTCTTCTGTAACCTGATCTTTACCTCGTGGGCGCTCGGCATCTTCGTGTCCGGGCTGGTGCTGCGCCATGGCCTCGGTGCCGAAAGCATCGTCTGGAGCCTGATGTTCGGCGTGATGCCGCTCGCCTGCGTCTACTATCCGGTCGCGGTGCTGCCGCATTGGCTGCAGGTCGTCGCCTGGATGCTGCCGCCGACATACGTGTTCGAAGGCATGCGCGCGCTGCTGATCGATCACCAGTTTCGCGGCGATCTGATGCTGTGGGCGCTTGGCATCAATGTGGTGCTGTTCGTGGCCGCGTTCATCAGTTTTCTGGCGATGCTGAACAGCGCCCGGCGCCACGGCTCACTGATCCAGAGCGGTGAGTAGGATGAATCCGGACAGGCCTGTGGACTGTCCGTGCTTACTTTTTACGCGGTGAAGCGCATATTTCGATCTTGTGATTGACGCGCCTGTACCCAGCCGCCACTATGTTGCGCTGCACGGGGTTACGAGGGACACGACACGATGCCGGTTGTCATTGGTGAATTTGGTCGCCCGCCGGAGATGCCTGCGGAAGTCAGTCCGGCGCTGACCACGCCGATGTACTGGTTCTACGAGATGGCGCACGCCTCGCTGAATCCGGCGCGGGCGATGTCGGACGCGACCAAGCTGGCGTTCAAGAACCCGCTCAATCCGTGGAGCCACACCGAATTCGGCAAGTCGATTGCCGCGGCTTGCGAAGTGTTCGAGCGCACCACCCGCCGCTACGGCAAGCCGGAGTGGGGGCTCGACGACACCGAAGTCAACGGCATGCGGGTCCCGATCGAGATCCACAATGTCTGGGAAAAGCCGTTCTGCCGGCTGCTCTATTTCGAGCGCAAGCTGGAGCGCCCGCTGCGCCATCCGCAGCCGCGGCTGCTGATCGTGGCGCCGATGTCCGGCCACTACGCCACGCTGCTGCGCGGCACGGTCGAAGCCTTCCTGCCGACCCATGAGGTCTACATCACCGACTGGGCCGACGCCCGGATGGTGCCGGCCGCGGCCGGGCGGTTCGACCTCGACGACTATGTCGATTACGTCATCGAGATGCTGCAGACGCTGGGCGGCAACGTTCACGTCATGGCGGTGTGCCAGCCGTCGGTGCCGGTGCTGACCGCGGTGTCAGTGATGGAGGCCAACGAAGATCCGTTCGTGCCGCTGTCGATGACGCTGATGGGCGGCCCGATCGACACCCGCCGCAATCCGACCGCGGTGAACAATCTCGCGGCCGAGAAGGGCATCGACTGGTTCCGCAACCACGTCATCACCAAGGTGCCGTTCCCGCATCCGGGCTTCATGCGCGACGTCTATCCGGGGTTTTTGCAGCTCAACGGGTTCATCAGCATGAACCTCGACCGGCACATGGACGCGCATCGCAACCTGTTCAACCATCTGGTTCAGGGCGACGGCGACCTCGCCGACAAGCACCGCGAGTTCTACGACGAGTATCTGGCGGTGATGGATCTGACCGCGGAATTCTATCTGCAGACGGTCGATCTGGTGTTCGTCAAGCACGCGCTGCCGAAAGGCGAGATGACGCATCGCGGCAAGCTGGTCGAACCGTCGAAGGTCAAGCGCGTCGCGCTGATGACGGTGGAAGGCGAGAACGACGACATCTCCGGTCTCGGTCAGACCGAGGCGACGCACGGTCTGTGTTCGTCGATCCCGGATAATCGGCGCGTGCACTACGTGCAGAAGGGCGTCGGCCACTACGGTGTGTTCAACGGCTCGCGTTTCCGTTCGGAAATCGTGCCGCGTATCTGTGATTTCCATGCGTCGTCGGCGAGTGATACGCCGGCGCGCGCGGCGGAGTGATTACTACGCGTCGTCATGAGCAGGCGCTGTGGATGACGCGTTGGTGCTGATCAGTTTGCGCTGATAAATCAATGCGCAAGCGGCTTGGTCACTTGTGTACATAGCCTGGGGGAATCCAGATTCATGGGTTCCACAAGTAGTGAGGAGTGAGTCACCTCTCAGGGTATCGTTTTGAATCGAAATTCGCGAAAATTTCGAGTTCCAGGCCCCATCACTTAGGGGTGCGACATCGGCTTTGCCCTGTATATTGGGCAAATGATTTGTTTTTGCGCCGAGCGCTTCCCATGGCGGCGGTTATGGCAGATTCCAGGGGACCTTCTTTTCCCTGGACCTGCAGACATGGCCCGCGCACTTCTCTATCGGCGCCCCACGGAGCCGTCGACAATCCCCGTCCGACACGGCTCGCAGTTCTTCGCCGTTCGCATTCGCCGCCACCGCCGCGCGCGACGTTACACCTTGCGGATTCATCCGAGCGACCGCGAAGCGATTCTGACGATGCCGCCGCGCGGCACGCTGGCCGACGCCAAGGAATTCGCCCAGCGTCACGGCGCGTGGATCGCCGCGCGTCTCGGCCGGCTGCCGAAGGCGGCGCCGTTCCTGCCCGGCACGCTGGTGCCCCTCCGCGGCCAGGACCATAAGATCGTGCACCGCGCCGGGCGCGGCACGGTGTGGACCGAAGTGCGCGAGTCCGGCGAAAAGATCCTATGCGTCGCCGGCGAGACCGAGCACATTGAGCGCCGGGTGCTCGATTTCCTCAAGCGCGAGGCCCGCCGCGACCTGCAAAAGGCCTGCGATCGCTATGCGCCGGAGCTCGGCGTGAAGGTGACGCGGCTGTCGATCCGCGACCAGTCGAGCCGATGGGGCTCGTGCACCTCGGCCGGCTCGCTGTCGTTCTCGTGGCGGTTGATCCTGGCGCCGCCTTATGTGCTGGACTATCTGGCGGCCCACGAAGTCGCGCATCTGGTCGAGATGAACCACTCGGCGCGGTTCTGGCGCGTGGTCGGCAAGGTCTGTCCGCAGATGGAGCGCGCCAAGACCTGGCTCGACTCCTACGGCAACGACCTGCACCGCTACGGCATCAGCGACTGAGGTGCGCTGGACGCGGGCGCGCTGCCCGCGTCGCCCTCACCCCAACCCTCTCCCGCAGGCGGGAGAGGGAGCCGGCTACGGCGCGGGGAGAGGTCAAGCCACTCAGCTATTTTCAGCTATCAAACAGACGCTTATTCGGGTGGCAGACGCTGCTCCGCTTGCAGCGCGCTCCCTCTCCCGCCTGCGGGAGAGGGTTGGGGTGAGGGCTGCCACGCAGACTGAGGGTTGCCGCGCGCCGCTCAGATCTGCACGCCGCATTACCGCCCAAACAGCCGATCCATCAGCCAGCCATCCAAACCGGCGTCCGCCTCTGGCCGCACGTTGGCGCGGGTCGGCGGAGGCATCCGGCCTGATCCCGGGGGCGGGGGCGCGTTGATCACCTGGGTTTCGCCGCGCGGGCCGGCCTGCGCGATGGTGCCGCCTCCCGTGGGCGGTGCGTTCAGGCCGCCGCCGAGGCCGGCCGGCGGGCTGCTCGCGATCGGGCCGCCGCTCCAGTCGCCGGGCAATGGCTGCGGCGTCTCGCCCTTGAGCGCTTCGCGCATGAACCGCGTCCACACCTCGACCGGCAGTCCGCCGCCGGTGGCCTTCTTGGTCGGCGAGTTGTCGTCGTTGCCGAGCCAAACGCCGGTGACCAGCGTCGACGTGTAGCCAAGGAACCAAGCATCGCGGAAATCCTGGCTGGTGCCGGTCTTGCCGGCCGCAACCCAGCCCGGCAGGTCGGCCTTGTGAGCGGTACCGGAGCGCAGCGTTTCCTGCATCATGGTGTTCATCATCGCCACTGCGCGCGGGTCGACAACCCGGCTCGCCGGCTCGTCGCTACGGACGTACAGCACCTTGTTGCCCTGCGCGGTGCGGATCCGCTTCACCACATGTGGCGACACCAGCAGCCCGCCATTGGCGAAGGTGGAGTAGGCACCGACCAGCTCGGTCAGCGTCACTTCCGAAGTGCCGAGCGCGATCGACGGGTTGGCGTCGAGCTTGGAGGCGATACCGAGCCGGTGCGCGGTGCGCACCACGTTCTTCGGCCCGACTTCGAGCCCGAGCCGCACCGCCACCGTGTTCAGCGACATCGCCAGCGCCTGGGTTAGCGTGACCGAGCCGAAATATTCGTGGGTGTAGTTCTCCGGCTTCCAGCCCTTGAGGTCGAGCGGGGCGTCCTGGCGGATGGTGTCGGGTGTCAGACCGGCCTCGACAGCCGTCAGATACACGAACGGCTTGAACGCCGAGCCGGGCTGCCGCTTGGCGGTGACGGCGCGGTTGAACTGGCTGTCGGCATAGTTGCGCCCGCCGATCATGGCCCGCACCGTGCCATCCGGTGTCATCGCCACCAGCGCGCCCTGGGTCACCTTGTATTTGACGCTCTTGGCCGCCAGCTCGTCGATGATCGCGGCCTCGGCCACCGATTGCAGCCTGGGATCGATCGAGGTCTCGACGATGATCGATTGGTCGATCTGTCCGACCAGATCGTCCAGCACCTCGGTGATCCAGTCGGCAACGTAGTTGATGGTGCCGGCGCCGGTCGGCTTGACGGTGTAGACCGGGTTGGCGATCGCGGCCTGGGCCTGCTTGTCGGTGACGAAGCCGGCCTCCGCCATTGCGGCGAGCACGATCTGGGCGCGCTTTTCGGCACCTTCGGGATTGCGGTTCGGCGCGAGGCGCGACGGTGACTTGACCAGGCCCGCCAGCATCGCGGCCTCGACCAGCGTGACGTCCTTGGCCGATTTGCCGAAGTACTTCTGCGCCGCAGCCTCGACCCCATAGGCGCCGGAGCCGAAATAGACCCGGTTCAGATACAGTTCGAGGATCTCGGCCTTGGAGTGCTTGCGCTCCAGCCACAGCGCCAGCTCGACCTCCTGCAGCTTGCGGGTCAGCGTGCGGTCCTGGGTCAGGAACAGGTTCTTGGCGAGCTGCTGGGTCAGCGTCGAACCGCCCTGCGACACGCCCCGGTGCAGCACGTTGGTGACCGCGGCGCGGGCGATGCCGAGCGGATCGACGCCGAAGTGCTGATAGAACCTGCGGTCTTCGATCGCGATGAACGCCTTCGGCAAATACGGCGGCAGCTCCTTGAGAGCCACATTGGTGCCGGCCTGCTCGCCGCGCACCGCCATGGTCGAGCCGTCGTCGGCCACGATCGTGATCGTCGGCGGCCGCTTCGGAATCTCCAGCGATTGGATCGGCGGCAGATGCGCGCCCACCCAGACCATGACGCCGACCACCGCGAGCACGGCCCAGATGCCGGCGACCGCGCTCCAATACACCACGCGGCCGATCGCCTGGCGCACCGACGCGATCACGCCCTTGCGCGGCTTGCGCTTGCGCGCGCCGCCGCCGGCTTTGCCCGCGGGCTTCTTCTTCGGCTTGTCGTCGGCCACGTTCACCCGATCCTGCGGCGTCAGGCGCATGTCGGCGAGCGATTCACCGGACCCGAATTTCGGCTCTCGCCTCTCGCCGGCTTTTTTCCTGCCCCACGCCATCGCATCGTCCACGCCGACCGTTGCAGGCGACGCTAGCGAACCCGGTTTAAGGCCCGGTAAAGCGAAGGTTAAAGCCGGGTTCCCGATTTGACGGAACCGGCGCAGACTTGAGGCATCTCAAGACCTTGCGCTACAGCTCTGCGATCGATGCGGCACCTGCCGACCGTACAGAAGGAACAGTGATGACCAGGGTGTTGAGGACCGCGGAGGAGATCGAGGCGCTGCTGCTGCAGGACGTCCGCGGCCAACGTCACTGCGACAAGGTCGAGGCGATCCGGATTCGGGCCTGCCAGCCCTGCGACGACACCAATGGGGCGAATTGGAAGGTCGCCACGGTCGATCCCGGCCAGGCCAGCCGGGAATTTGCCGGCGCCGCGGTGATGACCGCGATGGACCGGCTGCAGCGCGAAGTCAGCGCGATCCCGTGGGAGTAATCGCGAGGGTCAGTACCACCGGCCGGTTCTGATTTGGGCAGAGCCGTTCCTTTGCTGAGCGCCAGGCCGCCGTGCCAGCAATCGGGGGACGGCGGTTAGTGATAGTTGCGGCGGCGCGGCGCGGCTCCGATCTCGCCCATCAGCCAGCTCTTCATCTTGGCCCGGCTGGCGAACCGCTTGGCCTCTTCGAGCAGCTCGTCGCGCTCCTCTCCGGCCGGCGTCAGCGCCGCCTCGATGTACTTGGCGACCGCCAGCTCCTCGAGCTGTTCGACGGTGAAATAGCGGTTGCTGGTGCTGTCTGCTCTCATGCTGATCCGCCGCCGCCGGCAGCGCCTCCACTCAACGGCTTCCACTCCCGTCTGTTGGCGGCATTCGAACGCGATTCGGGCAGGCTGTCTGTGCAGAATTGGTCGATACCCGGCGATGTACCGGGGCGGAGAGTCCGTCTTCTGGTATCCGGCTGAGTAAGCCGTCCTCTGTGAGGATCAGGAACCGCTCTCGGAAAGCGACTTTGCCACTATCGCTATGGAAGGGAGAAACCGGGGCGCGAGTTCCACCCGCGACCCGGAATGACGTGCTGCTGCCGAACTGATTGCTGCGATTACATCGCCGCGTCGTCCTCGATGATCGGGCCGAACAGCTCCCAGCGCTCGCCGTTGAACTTCATCATCCGGAGCTGCTTGTTGACGCGGAAGTCGGTCGGCGAGGTGTTGACCGACATGCCCGGCAGCGACAGGTCGCCGACGACATTCTTCAGGTTGGCGGCCTGCTTCATGACGTTCTCGCGGGTCAGGTTGTCGCCGCACTGCTTGAGGATGGTGACCAGCAGCTCCGCCGTGCTGTAGCCGTAGCTGTTGACGGTGTTGAGCTTGTCGCCGTCCGGATAGTACTTGTCCATGAAGGCGAAATACTTCTTCACGCCCTCGTCGTTGGCCCATTGCGGGTCGGCAGGGTCCTTGCCGTAATTGACGCTAATGATGCCCTTGGAGATGTCGAGGCCGGCCGGCTTCAGCGTGGCCGACACCGGGCTGGCGTTGATGTCGAGGATATGGATCGGATTCCAGCCGAGGTCGGCGACCTTCTTGATCGCCTGCGCGGCGAAGCGCGGCGTCGAGGCGTCGTACAGCAGTGTGGCGCCGGCGGACTTCAGCTTGACGATCTGCGAGTCGACGGTCGGGTCGGTGAGCTCGTAGGAGGCTTCGGCGACGATCATCTTGTCGGCCTTGTCGCCGAGCGCGGCGCGCAGGCCGGTGACGTAGTCGCGGCCGAGATCATCATTCTGGAACAGGATGCCGATCTTGGCGTCGGGGTGGTTCTGCAGGATGTAGCGGCCGTAGATGCGGCCTTCGGTCTGGTAGTTCGGGTTGAAGCCCATCGTCCACGGGAAGTTCTTCGGATCGGTGAACCGCGTCGCGCCGGTGGCGGCGAGCAGTTGCGGGACCTTCTTGGCGTTGAGATATTTCTGCACTGCGGCGTTGGATGGCGTGCCGATGATCTGGAAGGTCAGCAACACCTCGTCGCTTTCGACCAGCTTGCGGACCTGTTCGACGGCCTTGGGCGGCGAATAGGCGTCGTCGTACTGGATCAGGTTGATCTTGCGGCCGTTGATGCCGCCTTGATCATTGATCATCCGCATATAGGCGGCCTGGGTTTTGCCGATGCCGGCGTAGGCAGAGGCCGGGCCGGAGAACGGCACCGTCTGGCCGATCTTGATCTCGGTGTCGGACGCTCCCGGATCGTATTTCTTTTGCGCCGCGGCGGGCACGGCGGTCAGCGCAACGGTCGCAAGAGCCGCTACGGCGGCCTGATACAGGCTCTTCATCGCTGGTCTACTCCCTCATGGCTTATGACCGGCGGCGTTTTGCCTGCCGCCGTTAGCGGGGAGTGTGGATCAGCACTCGAGGTCTGGCAATGCCGCGATGATGCGCCGTTGCAATTTGCCGCGCTGTGCGATGCAGCATCCTACTTGCCGACTACGCGACCCACGCTGCGATCAGCGCCACCAGGGCGGGAGCTGCCTGGACGTAGAGAATGCGCCGGCTCACCGTCCAGGCGCCGTACAATCCGGCGACGATGACGCAGCCGAGGAAGAAGGTGGCGAGCTGCAGCGCCACTGCGGCGTTCGGATGCAGCAGCGACCAGATCAGCCCGGCCGCCAGGAAGCCGTTGTACAGCCCCTGATTGCCAGCCAGCACTGCGGACGCCGCGGCTTTGTCGGGACTATTGCGAAACACCTTGAGCCCGAGCGGCTTGGTCCAGAGAAACATCTCGAGCACGAGGAAGAAGACGTGCAGGGCCGCGACCAGCGCGACGAGAAGGGTGGCAACGGCGTTCATGCGCAGGCTCCGGCAGCAGACATCGGCGGCTCAGGCGTGATACTAGCATGGTCAAACAAATTCAAAGCAAGCAGGAGGGGCGCATGACCGGCCATATCGATCCGACCAAGGAGGTGTTCGCGCAGTTTCGCGAGATGGATCGTCCGGGTCCGATCCATATGCTCAACCTGGTGCGGCTGAAGCCGCGCGCCGCCTATCCGGACGGCCGCGAGGCGACCGGCGCCGAGGCCTATGCGGCGTACGGTCGCGACTCGGGCCCGGTGTTCGAGCGGCTCGGCGGCAAGGTGGTGTGGCAGGGCCAGTTCGAGCTGATGCTGATCGGTCCTCAGCACGAACATTGGGACCATGTGTTCATCGCCGAGTATCCGAGTGTTGCGGCATTCGTGGAGATGATTCGCGATCCGGCGTATCGCGAGGCGGTGAAGCACCGTCAGGCGGCTGTCGAGGATTCCCGGCTGATCCGCCTGAAGCCGCTGAAGCCCGGCAAAGGATTTGGCGAAATCCCGACGTGAGCGTCTGACATCAGGATAGGACTATGGTAGCGCCGCTTCGGCGCTTCCTATAGTTTGCTCTCGTCCTGCGTTCCTTCCCCCGGAGATTCGATCGATGCGCCTGTCGGTGCGCCTGACCTTGGCGATGACCGTGCTGGTGGCGTGTACGGTAGCGGCGATCGGAGTGCTCGCGTACTACAACATCGGGCGGGCAGCCGTGCCGTCCGGGCTGACGCGGCTCGCCTATCAGGCCAAGGCGCGGCTTGGCGCTTACGAATCGGTTCTCCGCATCATCCGCAACGAAGTGCTCTCGGCCCGGCTGCTGCCGGCGCATCTCGGCATCGTCAGGTCGCGGCTCAACGGCGGCACCGATCCGGAGGTCGGACTCACTGAAGCACAGTGGCGGTCGCATCTGGCGGCGGCGTATGCGGGCAACATGCAGGTCAAGCCCGGCCTCTTGGCCTACCGCTTGGTCGGCGTCGCCAATGGCGGGCGCGCCTTGATCGCCGTCGATCGCCACGGGCCGAACCGCAGCATTCGCACCGTGCCTGACGCCGAGCTGCCGCAGCTCGGTGATGACGAAACGTTCAGGCGTGCCGCGGGGCTGACGGGCGACGAGGTGTACTTCTCGCCGATCCGAATCTTTTGGGCACCGAGCGGCACAGACGCCGCCGCTTCGTCGTCACCGCGGTTCACAGCCGCGGCGCCGGTGCGCGATTCCAGCGGCGCGGTGTTTGCGGTGCTGATGATCACTTACGATCTGCGGCCCGTGTTCGAACGCATCCGTGACGTGCTGGACAACGACACCGACGTGTATTTCGTCGAGGCCGACGGCGGCTACATGATGAACTACATGGACGGCCGCATCGTCTCGGCGGAACCGGAGCGGCGCTGGCAGGACGACTTCCCGCAACTCGCCGCTGCGCTTGGTGACAAGCCTGGGGCCGCGGCGGTGTTCTCCCGGCCCGACGGCGAGCGGGTCGCTGCGGCGATCGTCATGGCGCCGCTGTCGAACGGCATCCGCACCGCCGTGATCGAAACCGAACCGCTGGAACGGATCATGGCGCCCGCCACCGCGCTCAGAACGCCGGGCCTGATCGTCGGCCTCGCGGCGGTGCTCGGCGCGGTGCTGCTGTCGGCGCTGCTGTCGCGTTCGATCGCCAGTCCGATCATGCAGCTCACCCGGGCCGTCGCGGCGTTTTCCCGCACCGGGCGGCTGGTGATGCCGGCGGGGCTGCGCGGCGAGAGCCGCATTCTTGCCGACGCCTTCGCCGAAACCGTTGCCAAGATCGACGAAGCCAATGCGGCGTTGCGCAGCAAGTCGGAGCTGCTCGACAAGACCATTGCCAGCATGGCGGACGCAGTGGCGGTGCTCGACGCCGAGGGCAAGCGGGTGTTTGCCAATCCGACTTGCGTGGCCTTGTTCGGGGTCGCCGAGGACATCGGCTCCGAGCGCTGGAAGCGGAAATACAAACGCTTCCTCGCCGACGGCGTCACGCCGATGCCGGATTACGACAGTCCGGCGGCGCGGGCGCGGCGCGGTGAGAGCTTCGACAATGTCGAACTCGGCATCCGCCACGGCGATGACCCGGTGGTGCAGCTCGCCGCAAGCGCGCGGCGGATGGAAAACCCGGATGGCTCGTTCGCCGGCGCGGTGATCGTGTATCGCAACCTCACGGCGTTCAAGGAATCCGAGCGCCAGCTGCGCCAGGCGCAGAAGATGCAGGCGATCGGCCAGCTCACCGGCGGCGTCGCGCACGACCTCAACAACATTCTCACGGTGATCACCGGCGGCATCGAAATGCTCGCCGACGGCGTGTCCGACCGGCCGGCGCTGAGGGACGTTGCCACGATGGTCGATCAGGCGGTGACGCGCGCCTCCGATCTCACCCACGGCCTGTTGTCGTTCTCGCGCAAGCAGCCGCTGCAGCCGCGCAGCATCGACGTCAACGCGCTGATGCTCGACACCGTCAAGCTGTTGCGGCCGACGCTCGGCGCCGGCATCGAAATCGATGTCGAGCCCTCGCCGGATCTGCGCCCGGCGCTGGCCGATCCGTCGCAGCTCGGCAGTGCGCTGATCAACCTTGCGATCAACGCCCGCGATGCGATGAAGGGCAACGGCAAGCTGTTGCTGGAGACCGGCAACGTCGATCTCGACCAGGCCTATGCGGCGCAGCACGACGAAGTCAGCGCCGGTCGCTACGTGATGCTGGCGGTGAGCGATACCGGCTGCGGCATTCCGGCGGCGATCCGCGACCGGGTGTTCGAGCCGTTCTTCACCACCAAGCCGGTTGGCGAAGGCACCGGCCTCGGCCTCAGCATGGTGTACGGCTTCGTCAAGCAGTCAGGCGGCCATATCGAGCTGTACAGCGAAGAAGGGCACGGGACGACTATTCGGCTGTATCTGCCGTATGCGGTCGCGTCTCTCGATACCGGGCTCGACAGCGCCGCGCCGCCGCTGGCGCAGGGCGGCCGCGAGTCGGTGCTGGTCGTGGAGGACGATGCGCTGGTGCGTAGCTACGTGATGACGCACCTGAAGGCGCTCGGCTACACCGCGCACTCGGCGGCTTCTGCGGCGGAAGCGATGTCGATGGTGTATGACGACGTCGAATTCGATCTGCTGTTCACCGACGTGATGCTGGCCGGCGGCATGAACGGGCCGCAGCTCGCCGAGGAGCTGCGCAAGTACAAGCCGGGTCTGAAGGTGCTGTTCACCTCCGGCTACACCGAGAACGCGATGCTGCATCATGGCCGGCTCGGTCCTGCCGTGCAGCTGCTGCCGAAGCCGTATCGCCGTGCCGATCTGGCACGGATGCTGCGCCGGGTGCTCGACGCCGAAGCCGACGTGCCGGCGAAATAAACCGCGTTTTCAACAGGGAACACGGCGAATCGATTTGGTTCGGAGCAGCGCCCGAGGGGTTATGCACACGTCGTGCACCGGGCGGTCACGCGCCCTGCATCTTGCCCGCAAGATCGCGTAGGTTGCCTTCGATTCGCCGCGCCGCCGTGGCCGAGTCCCCCTCCTTCGAATCTGCCAAAGAGACTCCCAGTGCCGAACATCGCGTCCGTCATCGCATCCGAACTCGCCGTCCGTGAGCAGCAGGTCCAGGCCGCCATCGACCTGCTCGACGGCGGATCGACCGTGCCGTTCATCGCCCGCTACCGCAAAGAGGCGACCGGGATGCTCGACGACGCGCAGCTCCGCACCCTCGAGGAGCGGCTGCGTTACCTCCGCGAGATGGAGGCACGCCGCACCGCGATCATCGACAGCATCAAGCAGCAGGGCAAGATGACGCCGGAGCTGGAGGCGGCGCTGCTGAAGGCCGACAGCAAGGCGCGTCTCGAAGACATCTATCTGCCGTTCAAGGAGAAGCGCCGGACCAAGGCGCAGATCGCGCGCGAAGCGGGCCTGGAGCCGCTCGCCGACCTGCTGTTGCAGAACCCCGACAAGGATCCGCAGGCCGAGGCAGCCGCCTATGTGAAGGCCGAGGGCGAGCATCCGGTCGCCGACGTCAAGGCCGCCCTCGAAGGCGCGCGCGCCATCCTGGTCGAGCGCTTCTCCGAACACGCCGACCTCACCGGCTCGCTGCGCGAAGCGATGTGGAGCCGCGGCGCGCTGAAGGCTTCCGTGCGCGACGGCAAGAAAACCGTCGGCGCCAAGTTCGCCGATTACTTCGACTTCTCCGAACCGTACGAGAAGCTGCCGTCGCACCGCATCCTGGCGCTGCTGCGCGGCGAGAAGGAAGAGGTGCTGTCGCTCGATTTCGGCGACGGCGAAGATCCGGAGTCGAAGGAGCCGACCCAGTACGAGAACCGCATCGCCGCGACCTTCGGCATCGCCCGCAAGGGCCGTCCCGCCGACGGCTTCCTGTCTGATTGCGTGCGCTGGGCATGGCGGACGCGGATCAAGACCGCACTGGCGCTCGATATGCGGATGCGGCTGTGGCAGCAGGCCGAGACCGAAGCGGTGCGGGTGTTCGCGGCGAATCTGCGCGACCTGCTGCTCGCCGCGCCGGCCGGCGGCCGTGCCACGCTCGGCCTCGATCCGGGCTTCCGCACCGGCGTCAAGGTCGCGGTGATCGACCGCACCGGCAAGCTGGTCGATCACGCCACGATCTATCCGCACGAGCCGCAGCGGCAGTGGAACGAGAGCATGCTGACGCTGGCGCAGCTCTGCGTGAAGCACCGCATCGAGCTGGTGGCGATCGGCAACGGCACCGCTTCGCGCGAGACCGAGAAGCTGGTGGCCGATCTGATGAAGGCCAAGCCGGACCTGAAGCTGACCAAGGCGATCGTGTCGGAAGCCGGCGCGTCGGTGTACTCGGCGTCGGAATTCGCCTCCAAGGAATTCCCCGATCTCGACGTGTCGATCCGCGGGGCGGTGTCGATCGCGCGGCGTCTGCAGGATCCGCTCGGCGAATTGGTGAAGGTGCCGCCGCAGTCGATCGGCGTCGGCCAGTATCAGCACGACCTCAATCAGCACGCGCTGGCGCGCGCGCTCGACGCCACGGTGGAAGACTGCGTGAACGCGGTCGGCGTCGATCTCAACACTGCGTCGGCGCCGCTGCTGGCGCGGGTGTCGGGCATCGGCGAGACGCTGGCGGTGAACATCGTCGCGCATCGCGACGCCAACGGGCCGTTCCCGAGCCGCGACAAGCTGAAGGAAGTGCCGCGGCTGGGGCCGAAGGCGTTCGAGCAGTGCGCCGGGTTCTTGCGGATTCGCGACGGCGAAAATCCGCTCGATGCCTCCGGCGTGCATCCGGAATCCTATCCGCTCGTCAAAAAGATCCTGGCTGCCACCAAGAGCGACATCAAGGCGCTGATCGGCCAGACCAAGGTGCTGCAGGGGCTGAAGCCGCAGGCCTTCGCGGACGAGAAGTTCGGTATTCCGACCGTCAGCGACATCCTGAAGGAGCTGGAAAAGCCCGGCCGCGACCCGCGTCCCGAGTTCAAGACCGCGACCTTCCAGGAGGGCGTCGAGAAGATCACCGACCTCAAGCCCGGTATGATCCTGGAAGCCACGATCACCAACGTGGCGGCGTTCGGCGCCTTCGCCGATATCGGCGTGCATCAGGACGGCCTGATCCACATCTCGGCGATGTCGGAGCGGCGCATCAATGATCCGCGCGAAGTGGTGAAGCCGGGCCAGGTGGTGAAGGTCAAGGTGCTCGAGGTCGACGTGCCGCGTAACCGCATCGGCCTGACGCTGCGGATGTCCGACCCGATCCCCGCTCCCGGCGAGCGCCGCACCGGCGGTGGTGGCGGCGGCGCCAGCGCCAAGCTGGTCGACCGCTACAAGCCGCGCCAGGAAGCCCCGAGCGGCGGCGGTGCGTTCGCGGCGGCGCTGGCCAAGGCGGCCGAGAAGGGCCGCAGCAAGGGGCGGTGAGCGCGCCCCGCTCGCCCCGCACTTAGTTGAGCAGTGCGCCGGCAATGCCCGCCGCCGCACTGAAGGCGACGACTACAAGCGGCGGCACGCGCCAGATCGTCAGTAGCGCAAAGCCGGTTAGCGCGACCGCGACGTCGGCCGTGCCGCGGATCGTGCTGGTCCAGACCGGGCTATATAGCGCGGCGCCGAGCAGGCCGACCACGGCGGCGTTGACGCCGCGCATCATCGCCTGCGCGGCCGGATAGCGCCGCAGTTCATGCCAGAACGGCAGCACGCCGAGCAGGATCAGGAAGCCCGGCAGGAAGATGCTGACCAGACCGATCGCCGCGCCGACTAGCCCGGGCGCTGGCGCCGCGATCGTGCCCAAGTAAGCTGCGAAGCTGAATAGCGGTCCCGGCACGGCCTGCGCCGCGCCGTAGCCGGCGAGGAACGCGTCGTCGCTCACCCAGCCCGGCCCGACGAACCCATCGCGGAGCAGCGGCAGCACCACATGACCGCCGCCGAACACCAGAGCACCCGAGCGATAGAACGCATCGAACGCCGCAACGATCGACGATCCGCTCAGTTGAGCGAGGAGCGGCAAGCCGAGCAACAGCACCACGAAGCCGAGTAGCGCGGCCACGCCGATCGGCCGTGATACCTGCGCCCCGACGTCGCCGAAATTCTGCAGCGCGTCGCTGCGGCACCACAAGATGCCGGCAATCCCGCCGAGCGCGATCGCGCCGAGCTGAGCGATGGGCATCGCGCTGAGGAGCACGATCAGCGCCGCCGCAACCGCAATGGTTGCACGATCACGATCAGGACAAAGCTGACGCGACATCCCCCACACCGCCTGGGCCACGATCGCCACTGCCGTCAGCTTCAGTCCGTGCAGCAGGCCGGTGCCGAGCGGTCCGTCGAGCGCGGCGGCGCCATAAGCGAACAGCACCAGCGCGAGCGCCGAAGGCAGCGTGAATCCGGTCCAGGCGGCGAGCGCTCCAAAATAACCGGCGCGCTTGAGGCCGATCGCGAATCCGACCTGACTGCTGGCCGGGCCAGGGAGAAACTGGCACAGACCGACCAGATCGCCGTAACTTTGTTCGTCGAGCCAGCGCCGCCGGACGACGAACTCGTCGCGGAAATATCCCAGATGCGCAATCGGTCCGCCGAAACAGGTGAGGCCGAGCTTGAGAAACACAAGCAGCACTTCGCGCGGCGTGCCGCTCTGCGGCTTTTGCGCTGCTGGCGCATGGGGAGTCGTCACGGGGTCTCCTGGCCGATGCCGGTTTGCGGCGGGGACAGCCCGGTCAGCCGTTCGCTGATCTCCCACAGCCGCCGATTGGCTTCCGCGTCCAGCGCCTGCGCGGGAGCCGTGATTGTCTTGCGTTCGGCGAAGTACTGGCCGCTGACGCCCGCCAGCTCCGGTGCATTGGCGAGATACAGCACGCGCTGGGCGGCGCTCTCGGCTGTCGGGATCGCCCAGCCGCCGAACCTGATCAGCAGCTTCCAGAACAGGCCCTGGGCGCCGTCGGTGCCACCGAGGTTGGATTTGAACACGCCGGGGAATACGCAATTGACGGTCACGCCGCTGCCTTCGAGCCGGCGCGCCAGTTCGAAGGTGAAATGCAGATTGCCGAGCTTGGACTGCGCGTAGCCCTTCATCATGCCGTAGGGACGTTTGTCCCAGTTGAGATCGTCAAAATCCATCGCCGCGTTGATGCGGGTGCCGACATTGACAATCCGCGTCGGCGCGCTGGCCTTGATCAGGTCGAGCAGCAGGTTGGTGAGCAGGAACGGGCCGAGGTGATTGGTCGCCAGCGCGCATTCGATGCCTTGCGGGCTCAGTCGCCGCTCCGCAAAAGCAGTGCCGGCGTTGTTGATGAGCAGATGCAGCCGGTCGAAGCGGTCGCGCACCGCCTGCGCCAAGGCGCGGACAGAGACCTGATCGGCCAGATCGGCAACGAACAGGTGCAGGTCTTGATGGCCGGTGGCGGCGCGAATATCCGCGAGCGCGGCTTCGCCGCGGGCGCGGTCGCGCGACACCAGCCCGACACGCAGGCCATCCGCCGCCAGCGCGGTGACGATGGCCTTGCCGAGGCCGGAATTGGCCCCGGTGACCAGTGCGGTGCGTTGATGCTCGGCGCTCGTGCTCATCGGATGCCCTCCTGGCCGTTGTCCGCCGAGCCTAGTCTAGCGCCCCGCGGGCTTGCTGTGATGACGGCCGTACAGGAAGTAGATCGCGAGACCGATCGCCAGCCACACCCCGAGCCGTATCCAGGTATCGAGCGGCAGGCCGAGCATCAGCACAAACGACACGATCGCGCCGGCCGGCGCCACCAGCCAGATCGCCGGCGCCTTGAACGGGCGGTGCTGCTCCGGGTGCTTGATCCGCAGTACCAGCACGCCGACGCAGACCACCGCGAACGCGAACAGTGTGCCGATGCTGACCAGCTCGCCGACCAGTCCGATCGGCAACACCCCGGCAAGGCCGGCGATGATCAGGCCGGTGCCGATGGTGGCGACATGCGGGGTGCGGAAGCGCGGGTGGGTGGCGGCGGCCGCCTTCGGCATCAGGCCGTCATGCGCCATCGCGCGCAGCACGCGGGTCTGGCCGAGCAGCAGCAACAGGACCACCGAGGTCAGTCCGGTGACGACGCCGATCTTGACGATCGAGGACAGCCAGCCGATCCCGGCGGCATCGATCCCGACTGCGATCGGGTCGGGCACGTTGAGCCGGTCATAGGGCACGATCCCGGTCAGCACGAACGCCACCGAGACGTACAGCACGGTGCAGATCGCCAGCGAGCCGAGGATGCCGAGCGGCATGTCGCGTTGCGGGTTCTTGGCCTCCTGTGCGGCGGTCGAGACCGCGTCGAAACCGATGAAGGCGAAGAACACCACTGCGGCGCCGCGCAGCACGCCCGACCAGCCGAAGACGCCGTTCTCCTGCGCCGGCGGAATGAACGCGCCATCTGGATTGGCCGCCGTCACCCAGTTGGCCGGCGTCACCATCGGCGCGGCGAAGATCAGAAACAGCGCGATCACCGTGAGCTTGATGCAGACGATGACGTTGTTGAACCGCGCCGATTCTTGGATGCCGATCACCAGCAGCGTCGAGATCGCCAGGATGATCGCCATCGCCGGCAGGTTGAGAATCGCCCCGGTGGTCGACCAGGCGTGGGTGGCTGCGTCATAGGCGAGCGGTGCCGTCGTGAACTGCGCCGGCAGGTGGATGCCGAAATTGCCGAGCAGGCTGACGAAGTAACCGGACCAGCCGATCGCCACCGTTGTGGCGCCGACGGCGTATTCCAGGATCAGGTCCCAGCCGATGATCCAGGCCACGAGCTCGCCGATCGTCGCATACGCATAGGTGTAGGCGCTGCCCGACACCGGCACGGTCGAAGCCATCTCGGCGTAGCACAGCCCGGCGAAGGCGCAGGCGACCGCGCCGAGCACGAACGACAGCGAGACGGCCGGTCCGGCATTGGCCGCGGCGGCATGGCCGGTGAGCACGAAGATGCCGGCGCCGATAATGCCGCCGACCCCAAGCGCGACCAGATTGACCGCCGACAGCGACCGCTTCAGGTGGCGCACCTCGCCATCGCCGCTGTCCCCGGCCGCTGCCTCGATTTGCAGGCTGCTCAGCGATTTACGCCTCCAGATGTCGGCCACTCTCGAATCCCCATTCCCCTGCGGCGGAACCCGCTCGATCTCAAGCGCGGCGACGGCCGCCGGGTTCCATTGCTCCGGCGCTTGCCTCTGGCGGCACCATTCCCGCCAGACAGCCGAGCGCCGCCCGCACCAGCTGGTGGCGGTACACCGCAAAATCGGCGGGCGGCATGCCCCGGATCAAAGCGTGGGCGAACATTCCGTACATCAGGCTGAAGACCGGCAACGCGGCTTCGGCGGCGGAGCGGTCGGGTTGCCAGTCGGAGGCGCCTTCGAGCAGCGCCTCCCATTCCTTCAGGAACAGGTCGTAGGCTTCGAGATAGTGGCTGCGCTCGCTCTTGTGCCGCTCCAGCATGAAATGCTGCATCCATTCGCGCGGCGCCTGCGCATAAATTTCGGCCTGCGCCGTGATCGCCGCAGTGACGCCGGTGGCGAGATCATAGCTGCCGAGCGCGGTGCGCCGGCGGCGCAGCGCCAGCAGCAGATCTTTGGTCCGCAGATGCACACAGGCGCGCGCCAGCTCATCCTTGCTGGAGAAATATTCGTAGAAGGTGCCGAGCCCGACGCCGGCCACCAGCACGATCTCGCGGATCGTGACTTCGGAGAACGGCTTTTCGTCGAGAAGCCGAACAAATGCGTCGCGGATCGCCCGCGAGGTTTCGTGCGAGCGCGGCTGCACCGGCCTTCGCCGTGATTTTGCTGGGGTTTCCGCGCGCTTCGCCATCCAGGCCCAATCCGAACACCTGCCCGATGCGGGTTGCCTATGATGCCTGCCGAACCATCGCAAGCGCCAGAGGCGCCGCTCCGGGAGGACCCAAATGCTCAACGCCGCCATTGCCGACAGCTACGGCGCCGTCACCCACGAGGTGATCAACCAGCCGGTCGAACTCGCCGACTACAATCTGTTCACCGCCGACCGGCCGCTGGTCGAGGCGGTGACGCGTGAGGGCGCCGAATGGGCCGCCAACGACATCGCCGATTTCGGCGCCCGGATTGGCGCCGCCGAGTATCTCGAGCTCGGCGCGCTGGCGAACCGCCATCTGCCGGAATTCGACACCCATGATCGCTACGGCCGCCGTACCGACCTGGTGCGCTTCCACCCCGCCTATCACCGGCTGATGCAGACTTCGATCGAGAACGGGCTGCACGCCTCGCCGTGGACCGACCCGCGCAAGGGCGCGCATGTCGCCCGCGCGGCGCGGTTCTATCTGCACAGCCAGATCGAGGCCGGCCACGGCTGCCCGATCAGCATGACGTTCGCGGCGGTGCCGTGCATCAGCCTGCAGCCCGACGTCGCCAAGCAGTGGCTGCCGAAAATCCTGGCGCGCAGCTACGACGCGCGGAATGTGCCGGTCGATCAGAAACAGGGCATCACCATCGGCATGGCGATGACCGAGAAGCAGGGCGGCTCGGACGTCCGCGCCAACACCACCCGGGCGATCGCGGTCGGCGCCGGCGGGCCGGGCGGTGAATACGAGCTGGTCGGTCACAAGTTCTTCGTCTCGGCACCGATGTGCGATGCCTTCCTGGTGCTGGCTCAGGCACCGGGCGGGCTGTCGTGTTTTTTGGTGCCGCGCTGGAAGCCGGACGGAGCCAAGAACCCGCTGCAGGTGCTGCGGCTGAAGAAAAAGATGGGCAACGCCTCCAACGCCTCGAGCGAGACCGAGCTGCGTGGCGCGCTCGGTTGGATGATCGGGCCGGAAGGCCGCGGCGTTGCCACCATCATCGAGATGGTAGCGATGACCCGGTTCGATTGCATGATCGGCTCGTCGGCGATCATGCGGGCGGCACTGTCGCAGGCGATCGATCATTGCCGGCAGCGCAAGGCATTCGGCCGGCTGCTAATCGAGCAGCCGATCATGCAGAACGTGCTGGCGGATCTGGCGCTGGAGACCGAAGCGGCGCTGGCGTTGACGATGCGGATCGCCCGTGCGCTCGACCACCGCGGCGACGAGCAGCAGGCGCATCTGATCCGGATCGGTTCAGCGATCGGCAAATACTGGATCTGCAAGCGCACGCCCGGTCTTACCGCCGAAGCGATGGAGTGCATCGGCGGCTCCGGCGTGATGGAAGACGGGCCGATGCCGCGTCACTTCCGCGAAAGCCCGGTCAACGCGATCTGGGAAGGCTCCGGCAACGTGCAATGTCTCGACGTGCTGCGGGCGATGACCCGTACGCCTGAAACGCTGCAGGCGTATTTCGCCGAGGTCGAGCAGGCCAAGGGCGCCGATGTGGCGTTCGATCGTCACATCGCCGCGCTGAAGGATGATATGCGCGATGCTTCGGACTTCGAGGAGCGCGCCCGTGATCTGGTCGATCGCCTCGCGGTCGGGCTGCAGGCCAGCGTCCTGATCCGGCATGCGCCGGAAGAGGTCGCCGAAGCGTACTGCGCCTCACGGCTGGCGCAGCGCGGGGCGCATCACTACGGCGCGCTGCCGAAGGGCGTGAACTTCGCAGCGATCATCGAGCGAGCGCGGCCGCGGTGATTGTCGGCGGAAACGAGAGCGGAGGTCGTCCGCCGCTCTCGTTCCGAAGGGCACTGAGTCCTCGTCCCGAGAGCCTGAGGAGCCCGGCGAAGCCGGGCGTCTCGAAGGATGAGGCCAACGCGCCGTCCATGGTTCGAGACGGCGCTACGCGCCTCCTCGCCATGAGGGCGTGCGAGTGATGATCCGCTCGGGGGCGCCCGTCGTTACTTCGGCGCGCCGTCCTTCTTCAGGACCAACGCCAGCGCGGCGTTGAGCTGGGCGTCTTCGGGCTTGCCGATCAGGTCGGCCTTGATCGGTGCCGAGGTCGCGGACTTGGTCTTGTCGTCGGTCGGCTCGCCGATCTTCGGCGTGGTCGGCGCCGGCGTGGCGTCCGACTTGCTGAGCTTGCCCGGATTGGCGATCGCGCCGTGCAGCGCGCTCTCGCGGATCAGCGGGCCGCCGCTGATCTGCTGATCCTTCGGCGCCTCTTCGATCACGTCCGGCACGATGCCTTCGTCCTGAATCGAGCGGCCGGCCGGCGTGTAGTACAGCGCCGTGGTCAGCCGCACCGCGCCGTGGCCCTTGATCGGGATCACGGTCTGCACCGAACCCTTGCCGAAGCTGGTGGTGCCCATCACGGTGGCGCGCTTGCGGTCTTGCAGGGCGCCGGCGACGATCTCCGACGCTGAGGCCGAGGCGCCGTTGATCAGCACCACGATCGGCACGCCCGGCAGCTTGTCGCCCTTCGACGGTGCCGAGAACACCCGCTGATCATCGGCCTGGCGGCCGCGGATCGACACCACAGTGCCGCCATCGAGCAAATCGCCGGCAACCGAGACCGCGGCGTTGAGCAGCCCGCCCGGGTCGTTGCGCAGGTCAATCACCAAGCCCTTGAGACCATCGTTCTTGGCGTCGCTCTTCAGCTTGGCCAGTGCCGCGGTGAAGCCGTCGGCGGTGTCGCCGCCGAACTGGCTGATTCGGATATAGCCGACGCCGTCCGGCTTCATCTCCGACTTCACCGACGCGACCTTGATGATCTCGCGGGTCAGGGTGACGTCGAACGGCTCGTCCTTGCCGCGCATGATGGTGATGGTGACCTTGGTGCCCGGCACGCCGCGCAGCATGTCGACGACGTTGCGCAGGCTCATGCCCTGGGTGGTGGCGGCGCCGACCTTGATGATCAGGTCACCCGGCTCGAGCTTGGCGCGCGCCGCCGGGGTGCCGTCGATCGGCGACACGATCCGCGGAATCCCGCCCTGGGCGGTGATCTGCATGCCGAGGCCCCCGAACTGGCCCGACATGTCGGTCTGCATGTCCTTAAATTCCTTCTCGTCCATGTAGTCCGAGTGCGGATCGAGCCGGTTCAGCATGCCCTTCAAGGCATCCTTGGTCAGTTCGTCAGAGGGGATCGGATGGACGTAGGCGCGCTGCACCAGCTGGATGACGCCGCCGATCAGGTCGAGGTCGGCCGGGGCGGTCTGCTCGCGCTGCAGGGCGAGCGCGGACACAACAGGAACCGCGACGACGCCGAGGACGGCAAGCGAGCGGACGACGATTTTGCGCATGGGCGAACTCATGTGAAGGGGCGGAAAACGGCCGCCGTGGGGGCGTTGCGGAACCAGAACCGACCGCGGTCGCCATCGGTTCCCGTGAGAGGGGCACCAGCGCCCGGATAGGACGCTTGATCAGATACGTGCGAAGCGGGCGTGATCAAGGCGCCCGACGCGGTTAGGCCGCCGGCTTTTCGGCGGCGTCGCCGTTGGCGAGCAGATGCACCAGCGCCCGCTTGATCGCCGCCTGGCGGGTCGGGGCGGTGATCTGGGCGCCTAACAGATCGGTGACGTAGAACACGTCGCGGGCGCGTTCGCCGAAAGTGGCGACATGCGCCGAGGCGATGTTGAGGTTGAGCTTCGAGATCGCCGTGGTGAGCTGGTACAGCAGGCCGGGGCGGTCGAGGCCGCTGACCTCGATCACGGTGTAGCGGTCAGACCAGTTGTTGTTGATCTCGACCTCGGGCTCGACCACGAAGGCGCGCAGCTTGGCCTTGCTGCCGCTGGTCGCGCGGCGGGCGACTGCTTCGGGCAGCCGCAGCTTGCCTTCCAGCACCTCTTCGATGGTCTCGCCGATACGGGTGGCGCGGCGGCCCTCGTCCTCGTCGCGGTCGTATTCGCGGCTGATCGAGATGGTGTCGAGCGCGCGGCCGTCGGTGGTGGTGTAGATCTGGGCGTCGACGATGTTGGCGCCGGCGCTGGCGCAGGCACCGGCGATCACCGACAGCAGCCACGGATGGTCGACCGCCAGGATCGTCAGCTCGGTGACGGCGCGGGCTTCGTCGAAGCCGACATTGATCGCCAGTTTGTGGCCGGCCTGTTCGGAGGCCCGCAGGAAGCGGGCGTGGCGGATCTTGCGCTGCAGATCGACCTTGAGCCAGTAGGCCGGATAGTGCCTCGCCACATATGCGTTGAGGTCGGCCTCCGGCCATTCGGTGAAGGCGGCGCGGAATTCGGCCTGTGCGGCGCGGATGCGCTCGGCGCGGTTCACTTCCGAGAAGCCGCCGGTCAGCACCGGCTCGGTCTCGTAGTACAAGGTCCGGATCAGCTGCGCCTTCCAACCGTTCCACACCCCAGGACCGACGCCGCGGATGTCGGCGGTGGTCAGGATGGTGAGCATCTTCATCTGCTCGACGGTCTCGACCACCGCGGCGAAGTTCTCGATGGTCTTGCGGTCCGACAGGTCGCGCGACTGCGCCACCGTGGACATCACCAGATGCTGCTCGATCAGCCACGCCACCAGTTCGGTGTCGGCGGCGCTGAAGCCGAACCGCGGGCACAGCCGCCGCGCCACCTTGGCGCCTGCGGTAGAGTGATCCTCGGGCTGGCCCTTGGCGATGTCGTGCAGCAGCACGGCGACGTAAAGTACCGCGCGGTGATCCGGGCGGATCTTGCGCATCAGTTCGGACGACAGCGCGAACTCATCGTTCCCGCCGCGCTCGATCTCCTGCAGATTGCCGACGCAGCGGATCAGATGCTCGTCCACCGTGTAGCTGTGATACATGTTGAACTGCATCATCGACACGATGCGGCCGAAGGCGCGGATGAAACGCCCGAGCACGCCGGTCTCGTTCATCCGCCGCAGCACCGGCTCGGCATTGTCGGAGGTCAGGATCTCGACGAACAGCTGGTTGGCTTCGGGATTGTCGCGGAGCTGCGGGGTGATCAGCGACAGCGACCGCGTCACCGTGCGCATCGCGTCCGGGTGGAAGGCGAGGTTGTTCTTCTGCGCCAGACGAAAGATCCGGATCAGATTGACCGGATCGTGCTTGAACACGTCCGGCACCGCCAGATTGATCCGGTTGTTGTCGATGACGAAGTCGTCGCTCTCCGGCACCCGGCGGCGCTTGGCGGCAGGCCGCAGCCGCGCCATCATCCGGGTCAGCGCCGGCGCCGCCTTGGCCTGCTGGTCTTCCAGCTTGGCGCACAGGATCGCGGTGAGGTTGCCGACTTCCTTGGCGATCAGGAAGTAGTGCTTCATGAAGCGCTCGACGTCCTGCATCCCCGGATGAGAGGTGTATCCGAGCCGCACGCCGATCTCGCGCTGCAAATCGAACGACAGCCGGTCTTCGGCGCGCTTAGTCACGAAGTGAATGTTGCAGCGGACCGACCACAGGAAGTCTTCGCAGCGGCGGAAGGTCCGAAGCTCGGCCGGATCGAACACGCCGCGTTCGGAGAGTTCGCTGGGTTCGCGCACCCGGTAGACGTATTTGGCGATCCAGAACAGCGTGTGCAGGTCGCGCAGGCCGCCCTTGCCATCCTTGACGTTGGGCTCGACCAAATAGCGCGACTGGCCGGAGCGGCGGTGGCGCTCTTCCCGCTCGGCGAGCTTGGCGGCGACGAATTCGGCCGCGGTGCCCTCGACCACGTCCTTGTCGAAACGCTCGACCAGCTCGGCATATAGCGCCTCGTCGCCGGCCAGAAACCGCGTCTCCAGGATGGCGGTGCGGATCGTCATGTCGGCGCGCGCCTGGCGGATGCACTCGTCGACCGAGCGGGTGGCGTGGCCGACCTTCAGGCCGATGTCCCACAGGCAGTACAGGATGACTTCGGCGACCTGCTCGGCCCAGGCGGTCTGCTTGTAGGGCAGGATGAACAGCAGATCGATGTCGCTCTCCGGCGCCATCAGGCCGCGGCCGTAGCCGCCGGTCGCCACCACCGTCATCCGCTCAGAGCTCGACGGCGTCGGGGTGTTGTAGAGGTATTCAGTTGCGGCGTTGAATAGCAGACGGATAATCGCGTCCTGGACGTAGCAGAGCCGCTCGGCGCAGCGCCGGCCGTGGCGGTCGCGCAGCAATTGCGCCTCGGCTTCGGTGCGGGCTTTGGCCAGCTCGGCCTTCATCAGCATCGCCAGCGCGGCGCGGAACATGCCGTCGTTGCCGGCGTGCTTCTCGGCGAGCGTGGCGATCTCGGCGGCGACCCGGGCGCTGTCGAAGCGCTCGTCGGCGGCGGGGCGGGCAGGTGAAACGACTTTGTCCATGGCTATTTCCGGATATCGGACGGCAACGCTGCTGTCACGGAATTCCGCCCGAGGGTAACTGCGGAGGCGAGCTCGGCCCAGCCAGCATAGGCGCCCGCAACGGATTGTGACGATGGGATTTTCGTCAGTTTTCGCGAATTCTCCTTCTCATCGTCGCGAGCTTGTGAGAGAGGGGAACGCCGCTCCCGCGCCGGCGGGGGTACAACCTGCCGAAAGCGCACGATGTCCAGCAAAGTCTCCCCGCTCGCCCCCACCGATGTCCCCGCCATGCCGATGATCGCGGGCGTGCGCCTCGCGACTGCCGCGGCCGGCATCCGCTACAAGGGCCGCACCGACGTGCTGCTGGTCGAGATGGAGAAGGGCACCACGGTCGCCGGCGTGTTCACCACCTCGAAATGCGCCTCCGCGCCGGTCGAATGGTGCCGCGATAAGCTGAAGGGCGGCGGCGCCCGGGCGCTGGTGGTCAATTCCGGCAATGCCAATGCCTTCACCGGCAAGACCGGTAAAAAGGCGACCGCGCTGACCGCGCAGCTCGCCGCCAAGGCGATCGGCTGCAAGCCGGCGGAGGTGTTCCTGGCCTCGACTGGCGTGATCGGTGAGCCGCTCGACGCCACCAAGTTCGACGGTGTGCTCGACGCGATGGCGCTCGACGCCGGCCCCGACGGCTGGATGGACGCCGCCAAGGCGATCATGACCACCGACACCTTCCCGAAGGTGGCGACCGCCACCGTCAAGCTCGGCAAGGCCAAGGTGACGATCAACGGCATGGCCAAAGGCGCCGGCATGATCGCGCCCGACATGGCGACGATGCTGTCGTTCATCTTCACCGATGCGCCGCTGTCGGCGTCCTGCCTGCAGGCGCTGCTCAAGGCCGGCGTCACGGATACCTTCAACGCGGTGACGATCGACGGTGACACCTCGACCTCCGATACGCTGCTCGCGTTCGCGACCGGTGCGGCCGCCGAGAACGGCGCGCCGAAGATTTCGCGCGCCTCGGACCCGCGGCTGAAGGCGTTCGTCAAGGCGTTCAACGCCGTACTGGCCGACCTCGCCGAGCAGGTGGCACGCGACGGTGAGGGCGCCCGCAAGCTGGTCGAGATCATCGTCGAAGGCGCCAAGACCAAGGTCTCGGCCCGCAAGATCGCGCTGTCGATCGCCAATTCGCCGCTGGTGAAGACCGCGATCGCCGGCGAAGACGCCAATTGGGGCCGGGTGGTGATGGCAGTCGGCAAGGCCGGTGAGCCGGCCGATCGCGATAAGCTGTCGATCTCGTTCAACGGCATCCGCGTGGCGAAAGCCGGCGCGCGTGATCCGTCCTACAACGAGAAGGAAGTCTCGGCCGAGATGAAGAAGCCGGTCATTCAGATCAAGGTCGCCCTCGGCCTCGGCAAAGGCCGCGACCGCGTCCTGACCTGCGACCTCACCAAGGAATACGTCGCGATCAACGGCGACTATCGGTCGTGAACCGGGCGGTCGCTGCAGGCGTCGTCGTCTCGGCGGCGGTGCTGATCGGCGCACCTTGCGCGCAGGCCGAGACAGCGTATTTGCGCCGTACCGTGCCGAGCGATACCGAAACCATGATCGGCATCGGGGCTCGCTTCGACAAAGCCTGCCGGAGCGTTGGGCTGTTCGAGGTCCTGCTTGAAGAGCCACCGCAGCACGGGTCGGTGTGCGTGCTTGCGGGGGCGGTTCGGCCGACGCGACTGTTCGCCGGCTCGGGCACGAAGTGCCTGGGGCAGCCAATGCCCGGAGTTCAGATCATGTACCGATCGGATCCAGGCTACGCCGGTCGCGATACGCTGCGCTATACGTTAAAATCTCCGCGGATCAGCAAGCCGCATCAATTCACGATCGAAGTCCGAGCGACCTCCAAGAGCGAAGGTGGTCGACGATTGGATGTTGAGCAACCGCGCCAGTCGCCGGGGCCGATGCCCGCCTGCGTGGCGCTGACATCGTAGGCCGCCCATGAACCTCCTCCTCGTCGTCGCCGTCGCGCTGATCGATGCCGATAATCGCGTGCTGATCGCGCAGCGGCCGAAGCACAAGCAGCTCGGCGGTCTGTGGGAGTTTCCCGGCGGCAAGCTCGATCCCGGCGAGCGGCCGGAGGCGGCGCTGATCCGCGAGCTCGACGAGGAGCTTGGCATCACCGTGAAGGAAGCCTGTCTGGCGCCGCTGACCTTCGCCAGCCACGCCTACGAGGACTTTCACCTGCTGATGCCGCTGTATGTCTGCCGGCGCTGGGAAGGCCTGGCTATGCCGCGCGAGGGCCAGGAGCTCGCCTGGGTTCGGGCCAATAAACTGCGCGACTACCCGATGCCGCCAGCGGACCTGCCGCTGATCCCGCCGCTTATCGAATTGCTGATGTAAGGCGCCGGCTCTCGTCATTGCCAGCGAAGCGAAGCAATCCAGCTCAGTGCACGGAGCTGGATTGCTTCGTCGCGGCGCTCCTCGCAATGACGGTGGAACTACTTCGGCTGACTGCCCTTCACCGCCTCTTCCAAACTCACCTTCGCCGAGCCCGGTTTCAGCGGCTGCTGCTGGCTTTCGTGGGGGGACCAGCCGGAGAGCCAGACAATCTCGAAGGTGGCGCGGATGCGGCCGTCGGGGTCGCTGAAGCGGTCGGCGTAGATCTGGGCCATCCGTCCCAGCGTGGCGCGGCGCAGCGGCGTTCGGCGGCGCTCGATCAGCACGTTGGTGGCACCCATCCGCCGCAGATCCTGCATCAACGCGAACGCATGGTCGTAGCGCACCACGACGCGGTCGACGTCGGTCACCGGCAGCGCGAAGCCGGCGCGTTGTAATAGTGCGCCGAGATCGCGCAGGTCGGCGGCCGGCGCGACGCGCGGCGACACGCCGCCTTCGATCTCGGCCTCGGCGGCCGAGAAGGCCTCGCGCAGTTCGGTCAGCGTATCGCCGCCGGTCAGCGCCGCGAGCAGCAGGCCGTCCGGCTTGAGCGCGCGGCGGAGCTGCGCCAGCACCCCGGGCAGGTCGTTGGCGAATTGCAGCGCCAGCGCCGAGACCACCAAATCGAGCGATCCCGCAGCGAACGGAAGGGCTTCGGTGCCGGACGGATCGACCGCCAGATGCGCGAGCTTGGGAAATCGCTGCAGCTTCAGCCCGCCGGGTGTCCAGAGATCGGTGACGTTGGTGAAGTTGCGCAGCACGGCGTGCAGCCGCTCGTCCATCTCGTCGGCGACGCGGTCGAGCAGGAAGGGCACCGGGCCGAGCGTGGCGGCACGCTGCAGCCGCGCCGCGAGCAGCCGGCGATCGAACAGGATCGGCGTGGAATCAGACATCGCAGGTCAAATCGTTCGCGCTACGATCAGTTCAGCTTGGAGGCCGCGGCCGGGCTCTGCTGCGAGGCCTCGAACATCTTCAGCACCGCATCCAGCGCGTTGCGCAAATGCTGCGCGCCGGCCTGGCTGCAGCGCAGCCGAGCGGTGGTGACGAACTTCACCTCGACCGTCCCGTCTGCGAGCGGGTTCAGGGTGCGTGCCGCGAGCTCGACCTCGACGCCATTGGCGATCACCCCGTGCGCCGGAGCGATGTCGAAATACACATGCGGCGCGGTCGGAATATCCAGATAGGTGACGTCGGCAGGCTTGTCGGTGGGCTCGGACACGGCGATCTCCCGGAGAAGGACTGGCGGTGTTGTGCGCTTTTTTCCAGCCCGGCACTACAAGGTTCTGCCGCTTGACGGTTGCGTGGGTGGCGTTAGCCTCGCGTCATGCGTGTGGGCGCGATCAATCGGGCTGGCGTGCGGGGGCTGGGCGGCTTTGCAGCCGCTGCCAGCAGTTTGCGGCGGATCTGGACCCGTGCGGCGCAGGCGGCGCTCGATCTGGCGCTGCCGACGCTGTGCGTCGCTTGCCGCGAGCCGGTCGCAGGCGAGGGCGTGTGTGCGCAGTGCTGGTCGCAGCTGTCCTTCATCGCCCCGCCGTATTGCGAAAAGCTCGGCATCCCGTTCGTCTATGATCCCGGCCCCGGCATGCTGTCGATGCAGGCGATCGCCGCTCCGCCGGCCTATAGTCGTGCCCGCGCCGCCGTGCGCTACGACGAGGTCGCCAAGGCGCTGGTCCATGGCTTGAAGTTCCATGACCGCACCGATCTGGCGCCGACCATGGGACGATGGATGGCGCGTGCCGGGCAGCCGCTTCTGGCCGACGCCGATCTGCTGGTGCCGGTGCCGCTGCATTGGCGCCGCGGCTTCTCGCGTCGCTACAATCAGTCCGGCGCGCTGGCGCAGGTGATCGGCCGGCAGGCCAAGCTGCCGGTCGCGGTTGAGGCACTGCAACGGGTCCGGCCGACCGCGCACCAGATCGGGCTGTCGCGCAGCGAGCGCGCCGCCAATGTGCAGGGCGCCTTCGAGGTTCCGAAACACCGCAAGGCCGAGATCCAGGGGCGGCGGATCGTGCTGGTCGACGACGTGCTCACCTCGGGGGCAACGGTCGATGCCTGCGCCCGTGCGCTGCTCCGGGCGAGGGCGGCCTCGGTCGACGTGCTGGTCTTCGCGCGGGTTGTCGATACGCTGAAATCCCCCATATAATCCGCTCCTTGCGCCCATCCTCGGCAACCCAACGGAGCCTGAATGCCCGCAGCGATCGAGATCTTCACCCGCCCCGGCTGCGGCTATTGCAGCGCCGCCAAGTCGCTCCTCAACCGCAAGAAGGCGGCCTTCACCGAGTACGACGTCGCGGTCGATCCGGGCTTCCGGGTGAAGATGGACGAGCGCGCCGGCCCCGGCGCCACCTATCCGCAGATCTTCATCGGCGACCTCCACGTCGGCGGCTGCGATGACCTCTATGCGCTCGACCGTGAGGGCAAGCTCGACGCGCTGCTCGCCGGCGAGAAGGCGGCGTCATGACCGACGCGGTGCCGTTCAATGCCGCCCTGGTGCAGATGCGCAGCGGCCTCACCCCCGAGCCCAATCTCGAGCAGGGCATCCGGCTGATCCGCGAGGCGGTAAAGGCCGGTGCCGACTACGTGCTCACCCCCGAGGTGAGCAACATGATGCAGCTCAACCGCGAAGCGCTGTTCGCCCAGCTTGCCGAGCAGGACGACGATCTGTCGCTGAAGGCGTATCGCGACTTGGCGCGTGAACTGAACATCCATCTGCACATCGGCTCGCTGGCGCTGCGCGCCTCGCCGGAGCGCGCGGTCAACCGCTCGTTTCTGATCGGCCCCGACGGTACGATCCTGGCGAGCTACGACAAGATCCACATGTTCGACATCGATCTCGGCAATGGCGAGAGCTACCGGGAGTCGGCGAACTACCAGCCCGGCGAGACCGCGGTGATCTCGGACCTGCCGTGGGGCCGGATCGGCCTGACGATCTGCTACGACGTGCGTTTCCCGGCGCTGTACCGCGCGCTGGCCGAATCCGGCGCATCGTTCCTGGCGGTGCCGGCGGCGTTCACCAAGCCGACCGGTGAGGCGCATTGGCACGTGCTGCTGCGCGCCCGCGCCATCGAGAACGGCTGCTTCGTATTCGCCGCGGCGCAAGGCGGTTTGCACGAGAACAAGCGCGAGACGTTCGGCCACTCGCTGATCATCGATCCGTGGGGCAAGGTGCTGGCCGAAGGCGGCATCGAGCCCGGCTTCATCATGGCGCGGATCGATCCGGCCGAAGTGACCAAAGCGCGCGGCAAGATTCCGTCGCTGCAGCACGGCCGGCGTTTCACCGTCGCCGATGCGAACGCCGGCCCGGGCCACCTCCATCTGGTCCGGCAGTCATGATCCGCTACAGCCTGCGCTGCGACAAAGGCCACGTGTTCGAGAGCTGGTTTCAGAGCTCGTCGGCCTATGAGTCCCAGGTTCGGCGCAAGCTGGTGAGCTGCCCGCAATGCGATTCGGTGAAAGTCGAAAAGGCGATCATGGCGCCGCAGATCGTCGGCAAGAAAGGCCGCGGCCGCGCGCCCGAGCCGGCGGCCGCCGAATCCGCCGCGAGCAACCTTCCGGCCGAGACGACTTCTGCTGATGCGCCGACGCCGCTGTTGATGGCGCAGGAGCGCGAGCTCCGCGCCAAGCTGAAGGAGTTGCGCGACCACATCGTCAAGACTGCCGACAATGTCGGCGAGCGCTTCCCCGAGCAGGCGCGCGCGATGCATTACGGTGATATCGAACATCGCCCGATCTACGGCGAAGCTTCGCCGGCCGAGGCCAAGGCGCTGATCGACGAAGGCATCGAGGTGGCGCCGCTGCCGGTGCTGCCGGACGACCGGAATTGACGTCTTGGCTTTAGCGAGCCGAATTCTCTCTTTTGTCATTCTGGCTCGCGCTTCGCGCGCTCCGGAACGACGAACGAGAGATTTGGACGCCAAGTAGTTCGCTGGAGACCCCGTTGTGAACCCCGACACCCTGCTCTCCTGGCAATTCTGGGCGGTGCTGTCGGCGGTGTTTGCGGCGCTGACGGCGATCTTTGCCAAGGTCGGCGTGGCCGACATCAACTCGGATCTCGCCACTTTCATCCGTACCGTGGTGGTGCTGGTGGCGCTCGGCGGGCTGCTGGCGGCGACTGGCAAGCTGGTCGCGGACGGGCCGATCAGCGCCAAGACCTGGACGTTCCTGATCCTGTCAGGGCTGTGCACCGGCGCGTCATGGCTGTGCTACTTCCGGGCGCTCAAGTTCGGCCCGGCCAGCCTGGTGGCGCCGATCGACAAGCTCAGCGTGGTGCTGGTGGTGCTGTTCGGCGTGCTGTTTCTCGGGGAGCGGCCGTCCGGAACCGAGTGGATTGGGATCGCGCTGATCGCCGCTGGCGCCGTGATCATCGCGCTGAAGTAATCACACCGCGACCAGCAGCCCGACGCCGAGTACGATCAGGATGATGCCGAGAATCTCCCGTAGCGCCACCGGCTGCTTGAACGAGTAGTAGGCCACAGCTTGCGCGAACAGCACCTCGATCAGCGCCAGGGTGCGGACATTGGCGGCGGCGGTGAGCGCAAATGCCAGGAACCAGAACTGCGAGGCCGCGGCGCCGACGAAGCCGGCCAGCATCGACGGCCGCCACAGCCGCAGGATGTCGCGCAGCACCTGCGGCGCCCGCGCCAGCAGGTAGATGGTCAGTACCAGCGTCTGCACCCCGAGGCCGAACACCAGGGTGAAGGTCGCGGCGGTGACGAAGGTCACGTCCGGCACCACGATGATCGCGCCGCGAAACCCGACCGCCGACAGCGCAAAGGCTGCGGCGGCGCTTAGCCCGAGCAAGGTCGGCCGCAGGCTGACGAGGCCGCGGGCCGCACCGGGCCGCAGCGCCGTAACCACGACGCCGACCGTCGCGATCAGGATCGCCACCACCTTCCACAGGTTCAGATGATCGCCGAGGAACACGAAGCCGAAGATCGCGGTCTGGATCGCTTCAGTCTTCAGATACGCGGTGGTGACCACGAACGAGCGTTCGTTCATCGCCGCAAGCATCATCCCGGTGGCGGCGATCTGCGACAGCGCGCCGAGCAGCAGCCATGGCCAGAAATCGAGGCCGGGCCACGGTATCGCGTCGCCGGTCGCCCAGATCACGCCGGCAAAGAACAGCAGCGAAAACGGGAAGCCGAACAGGAAACGGATATTGGTGGCGCCCCAGGTGCCGAGCGGCCCGGTCAGCGAGCGCTGCATCGCGTTGCGCGCGACCTGGCCGAGCGCAGCGACGAGCGTGAAGGGGATCCAGAGCGAAGCGACGGTGAACATGGCGATGGCGGCAGGAGGGACGCTGCAGCCTCGGCGATCCGGTCCGCAGCGGTCAACCGGACCCGGATCATGCCTGCATTGCGAGGACTTTCGCGCGCCGGAGGGGGAAGCGCGCGATCGTCCAGAACTACGGCGCCGCTTCGGCCACCATCATGTAGTTCACGTCCATGTCGGGCGACAGCTTCCAGCGGTCGGCGAGCGGATTGAACACCAGGCCGGACTGTTCGGTCACGGTGAGCTTCAGCCGGTTGAGGTGCTGCTCGAGTTCGGCGGGGGTAACGAATTTGTCCCACTGATGGGTGCCGCGCGGCAGCCAGCGCATCACATATTCGGCGCCGACGATGGCGAGCGCGAAGCTCTTCCAGTTCCGGTTGAGCGTCGCCACCACCATGATGCCGGTCGGCTTCATCAGCGCGGCGCAGCGCGACAGGAACGCGCCGACGTCGGTGACGTGCTCGATCACTTCCATCGCCAGCACGATGTCGAACCGTTCACGCGGGTCGATTTCCTCGACCATGACGTTGCGGTAGTCGATCGCCAGATGCGACTTGTCGGCGTGCAGCTTGGCGGCCGCGATATTGGTTGCGGAGGGGTCGATTCCGATCACCTGGGCGCCCAGCCGGGTGAACGGCTCGCACAACAGGCCGGCGCCGCAGCCGATGTCCAGCATCCGCAGGCCTTCGAGGCAGCTCAGGCTCTTGGCATTGCGCTCGAATTTCCGGCAGGCGGCATCGCGGATGAAGCTGATCCGCAGCGGGTTGATCCGGTGCAGCGGCGCCATCCGCCCCGTGGGGTCCCACCACTCGGCCGACAGTTTGGAGAATTTCGCGATCTCGGCCGGATCGACGGTCGAGGCCGGCTGGCCGGGGGACTCGGGTTGCAGTGCCATGGGGTGCGCGATGCTCCTCAATGTCCGTACCTGTCGCCCGGCACGCGGCCGGAGCGGGTTGCGCCTGTTCCGCGGCCGCAATGCCCTTGCTTGCCCGAAACCGCGACGCTGTGTATACGCGCCACGCGGCTCCCGCCTGGCGGATTCCGCGCCATCAATACTCGTTGTCTCCAAGGATTGCACTATTCGTCATGGGCCGGCTGGTGATGAAATTCGGCGGCACGTCCGTCGCCAATATCGAGCGCATCCAGAACGTCGCGCGCCATGTCAAACGCGAGGTCGACGCTGGCCATGAGGTCGCCGTGGTGGTGTCGGCGATGTCCGGCAAGACCAACGAGCTGGTGGCCTGGTGCACCGAAGCCTCGCCGCTGCACGACGCGCGTGAATACGACGCGGTGGTGGCGTCCGGTGAGCAGGTGACGTCGGGGCTTCTTGCAATTGCCCTGCAGTCGCTCGGCATTCAGGCGCGGTCTTGGCAGGGCTGGCAGATCCCGATCTTGACCAGCGACGCCCACGCTTCGGCGCGGATCGTCGGGATCGACGGCAGCGAAATCATCAAGCGCTTTTCCGAGCGCAAGGAAGTGGCGGTGATCGCCGGTTTCCAGGGCATCCATGCCGAAACCGGCCGGATCACCACGCTCGGCCGCGGCGGATCCGACACCTCGGCGGTGGCGATCGCGGCGGCGCTGAAGGCGGACCGCTGCGATATCTACACCGACGTCGACGGCGTCTACACCACCGACCCGCGGGTGGTGCCGAAGGCACGCCGGCTCGACAAGGTGTCGTTCGAAGAGATGCTGGAATTGGCCTCGCTCGGCGCCAAGGTGCTGCAGGTTCGCTCGGTCGAGCTCGGCATGGTCCACAACATGCCGATCTTCGTCCGCTCCAGTTTCGACAAGCCCGAAGATATCGATCCGCACGGCACGCCGCCGGGCACGCTGATCAGCAGCGAGGAGAATTCCATGGAGAACCACGTCGTCACCGGCATCGCCTTTTCCAAGGACGAGGCGCAGATCTCTGTGCGCCGGATCGAGGACAAGCCGGGCGTGGCGGCGTCGATCTTCGGTCCCCTGGCCGACGCCAATATCAACGTCGACATGATCGTCCAGAACGTCTCCGAGGACGGCAAGACCACCGATCTGACCTTCACGGTGCCGGCCGCCGACTTCGCCCGTGCCAAGCAGACCATCACCTCGGCGCAGGACAAGATCGGTTACGCCCGCTTCGACAGCGAGACCGACGTCGCCAAGGTGTCGGTGATCGGCTCGGGCATGCGCAGCCATGCCGGCGTCGCGGCCCAGGCGTTCGCTGCGCTCGCGGCCCGCAACATCAACATCCGCGCCATCACCACCTCCGAGATCAAGTTCTCGGTGCTGATCGATGCGGCCTACACCGAACTGGCGGTGCGGACGCTGCATACGCTCTATGGTCTGGATCAAGTTTAGAACAATTTTTCGGTGATTTGAGAGAGCCGGCGGGCCCGATGTTGCGTCCGCTGGCAGGCGTTTTGCTTGGCAAATCAAGCGTCAATTCGCTATACGGCCTGAGCGGCGCGGCGCGCTGACAGGTCGGCTGGCAAAGCCGGTTTTGTTGCGTTGCGAAGGTTCGGCGGCGGTGTCCGCAACCGAACCAGCTGCGGGTTCGTGTTCGAGTTCGGACACGCGCTGTGGACACACGCGCGGGGCCGGACGAACGCCGGACGAGGATTGTTTTTGGAGCTTTTCTGCTGGCGCGGCGTCGCGCTGGCTGGCAAGGCTCGCAGAGGAGATTGCGGCACATGCGGAGCACGTCGGGTGGCCCCCGCGTCTTGCTGAGACGGCTCCGCGAAACCATGGCGGAGCAAGTCTCCGCGCAGGAACGCCTCGACAAGATCGTGGTGCTGATCGCGGCCAACATGGTCGCCGAAGTGTGCTCGGTCTATGTGCTGCGGATCGACAACACCCTCGAGCTGTATGCCACCGAAGGTCTGAACCGCGAGGCGGTGCACCAGACCGTGCTGAACGCCCACGAAGGTCTGGTCGGTCTCGTCGCCTCCGAAGCGACCCCGCTGAACCTGTCGGATGCGCAGAGCCATCCGGCGTTCTCGTTCCGCCCGGAAACCGGCGAAGAAATTTACCACTCGTTCCTCGGCGTGCCGATCCTGCGCGCGGGCAACACCCTCGGCGTGCTGGTGGTGCAGAACCGCGCCAAGCGCACCTATGTCGAGGAAGAGGTCGAGGCGCTGCAGACCACCGCGATGGTGCTGGCCGAGATGATCGCCTCCGGCGAATTGTCGGCGCTGGCCCAGCCCGGTGCGGAGCCTGCGGCGCGGCACTCGATCCACAAGACCGGCGCGGTGCTGTCGGACGGCATCGCGCTCGGCCATGTGGTGCTGCACGAACCGCGCGTCGTCATCACCAATTACATCGCCGAAGACCTGCCGAAGGAAATCAAGCGGCTCGACGCGGCGCTCGCCAAGCTGCGCTCCGACCTCGACCGGATGCTGGAGCGGGGCGACTTCGCCGAGGGCGGCGAGCACCGCGACGTGCTCGAAGCCTACCGGATGTTCGCCAACGATCATGGCTGGTCGCACAAGCTGCACGAGGCGGTCGCCACCGGCCTCACCGCCGAAGCAGCCGTCGAACGCGTGCAGTCGGACACCCGGGCGCGGATGCTGCGCTCGACCGATCCTTACTTGCGTGACCGGCTGCATGATCTGGAAGACCTCGGCCACCGCCTGATGCGCCAGCTCGTTGGGCAGGACCATGCGCCGTCGCGCGAGCAATTGCCCGACAACGCCATCCTGATCGCGCGCTCGATGGGGCCTGCGGCGCTGCTCGATTACGACCGCAAGCGGCTGCGCGGCCTGGTGCTCGAAGAAGGCACCGCCAACTCGCACGTCTCGATCGTGGCGCGCGCCCTCGGCATCGCGGCGATCGGCGAGGTGCCGAACGCGCCGGGTATCGCCGATCCGGGTGACGCGATCATCGTCGATGCCACCTCGGGCTCGATCTATGTCCGCCCGTCGGCCGAAATCGAAGCCGCTTATGCGGAGCGGGTGCGTTTCCGCGCCCGAAGGCAGGCGCAATACTCGGCGCTGCGCGATCTGCCCTGCGCCACCAAGGACGGCCAGCCGATCGACCTGATGATCAACGCGGGCCTGACCATCGACCTGCCGCACATCGAAGACACCGGCTCGTCGGGCATCGGCCTGTTCCGCACCGAGCTGCAGTTCATGGTCGGCCAGAGCCTGCCACGCTCGTCCGATCAGCTCGCGCTGTATCGCGCCGTGCTCGACGCCGCCGGCACCAAGCCGGTGACCTTCCGCACCCTCGACATCGGCGGCGACAAAGCGCTGCCCTACATGGAGACGGTGGTCGAGGAAAATCCCGCGCTGGGCTGGCGCGCGATCCGGCTCGGACTCGACAGGCCCGGCCTGCTGCGCAGCCAGATCCGGGCGATGCTGCGCGCCGCCGCCGGTCGTTACCTGCGGGTGATGTTTCCGATGATCTCGGAGGTGGCCGAGTTCGATGCCGCCAAGAGTATCATCGAGCGTGAACTGACTTATCTCCGCCAGCACGGCCACACTTTGCCGGAGCGCGTCGACGTTGGCACCATGCTGGAAGTGCCGGCGCTGTTGTATCAGCTCGACGAGCTGTTCAAGCGCGCGGACTTCGTTTCGGTCGGCTCCAACGACCTGTTCCAGTTCTTGTTCGCGGTCGATCGCGGCAACTCGAAAGTGTCGGAGCGGTTCGACACGCTGTCGGCGCCGATCCTGCGCGCGCTGCGCGACATCGTCCGCAAGGCCCGGGCGGCGAAGCGGTCGCTGTCGCTGTGCGGCGAGATGGCCTCGCAGCCGCTGGCAGCGCTGGCGCTGATCGCGATCGGCTACCGCTCGCTGTCGGTCTCGGCGCTGGCGCACGGCCCGGTGAAGGCGATGATCCTCGGCCTCGACCTCGCCAAGGCCGAGGCGATGATCGGACCGCTGCTCGACGCGCCGGCCGGCAGCGTCTCGATTCGCGACAAGCTGATCGAATTCGCCGAAGCGCATCAGCTCGCCTTGTAGCGCGGCGGCTGCCTGCCGCCGCTTGTCGTTTTTCGCGTTCACCAGAGATCATTCATGTCGACACTGCCCGAAGCCAAGCTCGACGTTCTCCTCGCGCATCACGCCGCGCTCGAAGCGCAGCTGATGGCCCAGGTCGGCGCCGAGGACTACGTCCGCATCACCCGCGAATTGTCGGAGCTCAATCCGCTGGTCGAGGCCGTGAAGAGTTATCGCCAGGTCCGCGACGAACTCGGTGAAATGGACGAGCTGCTCGAAGATCCGGCCACCGAGCCGGAGATGCGAGCGATGGCCGAGGCCGAGCGCGATGCGCTCGACGCTCACCGCGACGAATTGATTCAGCAGATCCGCATCGCGTTGTTGCCGAAGGACGCGATGGACGAGCGCAACGTGATGCTGGAAATCCGCGCCGGCACCGGCGGCGACGAGGCCTCATTGTTCGCCGGCGACCTGTTCCGGATGTACGAGAAGTTCGCCGCACTGCAGGGCTGGAGCGTCGAAGTAATTTCGGCGAGCGAAGGCACTGTCGGCGGTTTCAAGGAAATCATCGCCGAAGTGAAGGGCCGCGGCGCGTTCGCCAAGCTGAAGTTCGAATCCGGGGTGCACCGTGTCCAGCGCGTGCCCGACACCGAAACCCAGGGGCGCATCCACACCTCGGCCGCGACCGTCGCGGTGCTGCCCGAGGTCGAGGACGTCGACGTCGATATCAAGCAGGAAGACCTGCGGATCGAGACGATGCGGGCGCAGGGCGCCGGCGGTCAGCACGTCAACAAGACCGAGTCGGCGATCCGCATCACCCATCTGCCGACCGGCATCGTGGTGATGATGCAGGACAGCCGCTCCCAGCATAAGAACCGCGCTTCGGCGATGAACATCCTGCGCTCGCGGATCTACGATGCCGAGCGGCAGCGGGTCGATGCGGCGCGCTCGGCCGAGCGCAAAGAGAAGGTCGGCTCCGGCGACCGCTCCGAACGGATCCGCACCTACAACTTCCCGCAAGGGCGCGTTACCGACCACCGCATCAATCTGACGCTATACAAGCTGCCGCAAGTGATGGCCGGCGAAGGCTTGGGCGAGCTGATCGACGCGCTGACCACCGAGTATCAGGCGGCGCAGCTCGCCGAGCAGGGCAACGCGGCGTGAGCGACGCTCCGATGATCGCGTCCGCGCGTCGTCGTCTCGCCAGGCAATTCCAGGATGCGGCGATCGAGTCGGCCGCACTCGACGCCCGGCTGCTGGTCGGCGAGGTCACCGGGCTCGATCTCACCGGACTTCTGGTTCAGGCCGAGCGTGTTCTGACCGCCGAGGAGACCGAACGGCTGCAGTCGCTTGCGGCGCGGCGGCTCGGCGGCGAGCCGGTGGCGCGGATCCTCGGCATGCGGGAGTTCTGGGGGCTGCCGTTCGAACTCTCCGCCGACACGCTGGTGCCCCGCCCCGATACTGAGACAATCGTGGAGGCCGCGCTTGCGATCCTGCAGGAGCGAGACTTACCTGCGCCGCGGATACTCGACATCGGGACTGGGAGCGGCGCGATCCTGCTCGCGCTACTACACGAGCGGCCGGATGCCATCGGCGTTGCCACCGATATCAGCCTCGGCGCTCTAAGCACCGCACGACGGAATGCGCAGCGTCTTGGACTTGCTGATCGCGCCGGCTTCCTCGCCTGCGACTACGCCGCGGCGCTGGAGGGGCGGTTCGACCTAATCGTCTCCAACCCGCCCTATATTCCAGCTAACGAGATTGCGGGGCTTGATCACGAGGTGCGGGAGCATGATCCGCGCCGGGCGCTCGACGGCGGAGCCGACGGGCTTGATGCCTACCGGAAAATCATCCCCGAATCGGTCCGCCTGTTGCAACCACGAGGCGCCTTGGTGGTTGAAATCGGACAAGGTCAGGAACGCGATGTAAGCGCCCTGATGCAGGCCTCGGGGTTAACCGTCTCTGACCCCTTCCGGCCTGATTTGTCAGGGATTTTCCGGGCGGTGACCGGACGGCTGGCGGGCCCCTGATATCGGAACAAATTGCAAAAAACCGCTTGGAATATCGACCGAGAGCGACTACGTTCCGCTCCAGATATCGGTCAGAGCGGCTGGCCCCGCGGTGCGGTGTGGGGCATGTTCTTCTCTACGAGAGCCCCTGACCGAAAGGGTTCCATACTGCGGTTTCGATCAAGCGCGATAGGCTGGGGCAGCCGCGCAGCTTTCGACCGCGAAGCGAACGAAAGCCTAAACGATTCACGCTTGAAGAACTCACGCGCGAGAAGCTGAGCCTCGTTGCACAGGCTCATTGATTTGGTCCGGCTGGCGCAGCACGACCGCCCGCCGGAGTTGGGGAACGCGTCTTTGTTGAACGCGACTTACGGCACTAAGCGACCAGAGACTGAAGGGCTGTTCGGAGAGGCGTAGTGCGACCTGCGTCAGGCGCAGCCATGCCTTGCAAAAAGAGGTTCGGTAAGAAGGTAGGACATGAGAAACGGGCAGAACAATAAGCGGCTGCGTAACCGGAATAACGGCGGCAATAATAACAATCGGCGCGGCCAAAACCCGATGACCCGGGTGTTTGAATCGAACGGCCCCGATATCAAGATCCGTGGTACCGCTTCGCACATCGCCGAGAAATACGTTCAGCTCGCCCGCGATGCCCGCTCTTCGGGTGACCCGGTGGCGGCAGAGAACTATTACCAGCACGCCGAGCACTACTTTCGTCTGATCGCGGCAGCCCAGGAGCAATTCCGGCAGAATCAGCCGCAGCCGCGAATCGACAACGACACGCTGGACAACGACGACGACAGCGAGGGCGATTTCTCCAATTTCGGCGCCGAGCCGGGCCTCGTCCCTGTACAGCAGCCCCAGCCGTACCAGCAGCGCGAGCAACCGCAGCCCTATCAGCCGCGTGAACAGCCGCAGCCGCGCGAGCATCGCCCGCAGCCGCAGTTCGTGCCGCGCGAGCAGCCGCAGCCGGCGGCCGAGGGCGTCGATCGCCTGCCGTCTTTCATCACCGGTCCGCAGCCGCAGCTCGGCCCCAACGCATTCGAGAGCAACGGGGGCGGTGAGCGCTTCCCGCCGCGTCGTCGGCGCCGTCCGCGTGGCGAGCCAGCCGCCGCACAGGCCGTCGCCCCGGCTCCGTCGGGTGAGGATGCCGGCGCCGGCGATTAATCGCTGCGTTTCATTCGATCGATCTCAGGATCAGATAAGGCCGCGCCGGTTGGTGCGGCCTTTTTCGTTTCAGCGCATGTCGTTTCAGCGCAGCAGCGGCGGCGCGTCCGGCTCGTCGCCCTGCAGCGGCGTCGGTGACGGCACCAGCGACGGCTCCAGCGACGGAATCAGCCGGATGCGCTCGCGCTTGACCGGCTGCGCCCGCACCACCTGTTTGGTGGCTTCGACCACATGCACGCCGGCGAAGGGCAGCGAGGTCGATGCGCCGATCCGCTCCCACGCTGGGGCCGATCGCAACAGCCAGCCGTGCCCCAGCGGCGGCACGAACAGCGCTTCGCTCCAGGCGGTGGGGGTGAACCAGGTTCGTCGTAAGAGATCGGCGATCTGCGAGCGCGAATAGGGACGGCCGTGGCCGAACGGGGTGTTGTCGAGGCGTGCCCAGACGCCGCGGCGATTCGGGACGATTGCCAACAGCCGTCCGGCCGGCGCCATCACCCGCCATACCTCGCGCAGCAGCCGCTCGGGGTCGTCCGACATCTCCAGCGCATGCACCAGCAGGATACGGTCGACCGCCGCATCCGGCAGCGGCAGCGCGTGCTCGTCGACCAGCGATGACAGCGTCGATCGCGCGGTCGGCCATTTCAACACGCCCTGAGCCGCCGGCATGAAGGCGATGCAGCGCTCGCATCTGTCTCGGAACAGACCAAGATAGGGCGTCGGATAGCCGAGGCCGAGCACGCGATCGCCACGCGCATCCGGCCAGCGCGACTGGATGCCGCGGTTGATCAGCCGCCGTGCGACGATGCCGAGACGGCTGCTGTAGAACTCCCGCAGATCCACGACGTCCATGGTCATGCCCACCATTTACCACGGCGTCGTACCGTCCGGCAAAGCCACACCCTGCTTGGTTTACGAGGCTGTGACCGCTTCATTTCGTCCCGGTTTGCCCCCATGTTAGGATTCGACACTGCGTGACGCCGGCGACAGAAACGGCGCCGGGCACGCTCCTGCCGCCTTCAAGTTCCGGAGATCTCATGCCCGCCGACATCCGTATCGTTCCGTGTCTCACCGACAATTTCGGCTATCTGGTCCACGATCCGGCCACCGGAGCGACCGCATCCATCGACGCGCCGGAAGCTGCCCCCCTGATCGCTGCGCTCGACAAAGAAGGCTGGAAGCTGACCGACATTCTGGTCACCCATCATCACGGCGATCACGTCGGCGGCATTGCCGAGCTGAAGAAGAAGTATCAGTGCCGCGTCTATGCGCCGCACGACGCCAACGCCAAGATCGCTGACGTCGACGTCCGCCTGCGGGAAGGCGATTTCGTCCGCATCGGCGATCTCACTGCGCGCGTGCTGGAAACCCCCGGCCACACCCTCGATCACATTTCTTATGTGTTCGATCATGACCGCGCGCTGTTCGCGGCCGACACGCTGTTCTCGATCGGCTGCGGCCGGGTGTTCGAAGGCACCTATCCGATGATGTGGGAGTCGCTGCTGAAGCTGCGGGCGCTGCCGGACGACTTCAAGCTGTATTGCGGGCACGAATACACCGCCTCCAACGTCAAATTTGCACTCGGCATCGAGCCCGACAATGCGGCGCTGCAGGCCCGTGCCAAGCAGGTCGAAGCACTGCGAGCCGAAGGCAAGCCGACAATTCCGGTGACGCTCGGCGAGGAGAAGCAAGCCAACGTGTTCCTGCGGGCCGATGTGCCGTCGGTTGCAGCCGCAGTGGGCCTGCCCGGCGCGCCCGCCGCCGACGTGTTCGGCGAGATCCGCGAGCGCAAGAACAACGGGTGAGCGCGGTGACTCTCAGCGCCCCCGAGGTGATCGCGCGGCTCGGTCTGCAGCCGCATCCGGAAGGCGGCCATTATCGCGAAACATTTCGCGATCCGCGCTGCGACCCGAGCGGCCGCAGCTACTCGACCGCGATCCACTTCCTGCTGCGTGCAGGCGAGCGTTCGCACTGGCACCGGATCGACGCGGTCGAAGTCTGGCACTACTACGCGGGCGCGGCCCTGATGCTGGAGGTCGCCGATGACGACGGCCGTCGCGCCACCACGCTCGGCCCCGATCTCGGCGCCGGGCATCTGCCGCAAGTCATCGTGCCGTCGCGCGCTTGGCAGGCGGCAACGTCGACCGGTGAATGGACGCTGGTCGGCTGCACCGTGGCGCCGGGTTTCGACTTCGCTGGCTTCGAACTGGCGTCGCCCGGTTGGGAGCCGGGGCGATGAAGTCCATCGCGAGGGTAGGCTGAACGACAGGCTCGCGCGCCGCGCGCAACCCACCGCAATAACGGCCGAACAGAATGATGGGTTAAGGCGCAGGCCGCCCAACCCATCATTCGAGCATGAATGACTTACAGCGCGCCGACCGGCGATTTTGCCAGCAGTTCGTCGACCTCCGCGCGGCTCGGGCACGCGAAGGCGCCCCCCGGACGGGTGCATTTCAATGCCGCGGCCGCGGAGGCAAATCGCAGTGCGTGAGCGATGTCCTGGCCTTCGCCGAACGCCACGGTGAAGCCGCCGTGGAAAATGTCGCCGGCGCCGAGCGTATCGACCGAATGCACCGGGAACGCCGGCGTCTCGCGAAACTCGTGTTTGTCGTCGAGCCACAGTGTGCCCTTCGGGCCCCGGGTCACTGCCACGAACGCATGAGTCAGCGTCGCCAGCTTCTTCAGTGCTTCGGCATCGTCGTCGATGCCCGCGGTGCCGTGCAGCGCTTCCGCCGAGCAGATCAGATGCGAGGCGGCGGTCAGCAGTCCGTCGTTCATCGACATCGCGTTGTCGACGTCGACGACCACCGGAATGCCGCGCCGGGTAGCCTCCGCGCACAGCGGCGTGACGAAGCTGGAGCAGCGGCTTTCGGTGAGGATCGCGTCGCAATCCTTCAGCAGCGTGTCGGCGTCGGGCAGCGCGACCTTCCATAGGCCGGGGTCACGGAACGTCACGATGGTCCGCTCGCCGGTCGGATCGACCAGCACCGCCGAGATCGGCGTTACCAGCCCCGGCATATGAATGAGACCGCTGGAGCCGATGCCTTCCTCGGCCAGCTTGTCGAAGATGAAGCGGGCCGCGGCTTCGTCCGCGTGGCCCATCGGGCCGCACATTTCCGCCCGGCCGCCGAGTCGCCCGATCCCGATCGCGGCATTGAGCGCATTGCCGCCGCAGATCTCGCCGAACGAACTGGCCGGCACCTTGTTGCCACGGCCGGGCACCGCCTCGATTCGGAACGTGAGGTCACGCACCGGAATGCCGATGCACAGCACGCGCGGCGCGCGTTTGGCAGTCTCGCTCATGATTGTCCCTCCAGCCAGCGGCCGAGCAGATGGTGCGCGATCGCGAACGGGTGCGGCCCGAACAGTCCGTCCGGATGTTCGCGCTTCAGCATCTGCGCCGCCTCGTCACGGGAAAACCACCGCGCGTCTTCAAGTTCCGTCCGATCGACGGTGATGTCGTCGGTGGTGGCGGTCGCCGTGCAGGCGATCATCAGCGACGACGGATACGGCCACGGCTGCGTCATGTAGTAACGCACGTCGGTGCACAGGATGCCGGACTCCTCGACGATCTCGCGGCGCACCGCGTCTTCGATGGTCTCGGCTGCCTCGACGAAGCCGGCGAGGCACGAATACATCCCGGCCGGGAATTGCTTCTGCCGGCCAAGCAGGCAGCGGTCGCCATGCGTCACCAGCATGATCACCACCGGATCGGTGCGCGGAAAGTGTTCGGCCTTGCAGGACGGACAGTCGCGCTTCCAGCCGCCCTGCGCCATCGCAGTACGAGTGCCGCAATTGGCGCAATAGCCGTGGCGCTGATGCCAGTTCACCAGCGACTTCGCCATCGCGATCGCCGAGAGCTGTTCGACCGGCAACACGCCCTGCATCGCAAGGCCGCGCAGCTCGACGAGGCCGGCGTCGGGCCGACCGGCGAGCTTGTCCGCAGCCGGGGCGCCGATCCCCATGCCGAACACGGCAGCGCCGTTGCGCAAGCCGAGGAAGATCGTGCCGGGATTGGCGCCGAGTGCCAGCGCCTCTTTGATCGTCAGCTCGGCCCGTGGGCCATCGGGTTCGTGCTTCACCAACAGCGAATCGCGATGCACCACGAAGGCGCGGGTGTCGCCACGTTCCTCCATCGCCATCAGCTTGGTGTCGTTGCCGCGCAGATGCGCGGCGCGGTCGAGGACGTGGGTGACGAAAGCGGGCTGGCCGAGCGGGAAGGGCGTGCTCATCGGCTCAGCTCAGCCAGATCTTGCGGCGGAGCAGATTGATGAACTGCTGCACCTCTTCGGGATCGTGCGCCAGCGGCGGCATCACGCCCCACACCGGCCGCGGCCAGGCGACGTCGCTGGAGCGCCGCGCGATGATGTGGATGTGAAGCTGTGGCACCAGATTGCCGAGCGCTGCGACATTGAGCTTATCGCATTTGGTGACCTCTTTGAGCGCCCGGCTCACGCGGGCGATCTCGGTCATCAACTGCGCCTGGGCCACCTCGTCGAGGTCGATGATCTCGCTGACGTCGGGCCGGCGCGGCACCAGCAACAGCCAGGGGTAATGTGCGTCCTTGATCACCAGCACGCGGCTGAGCGGCAGATCGCCGATATTGATGGTGTCTTGTTCGAGCCGGGAGCTCAGCGACCAGTCGGAGGGGGACATTGCGGTTCCATCGGCCCGTTAGCGAAGCGTGGGCTCTTGTCTGTGGCGGGGACGGCCGCGAGGCCGCCTCGCAGTCATACCAAGCCGTCCGGACCGGCGGAAGCGCCACCTAGTCGAAGGTCCAAGGGCGGGACCAGCGACTTGCATTCGGGTCGGTTTGGCGCCAAATAGGGACCGGGAGATTGGCGGTGGACGAGCCTCTCGCCAACCGGGTCAGGTCCGGAAGGAAGCAGCCCTAACGAGGTCTGGATCGGGTCGCTCGTCAGTCTCCTACCTCATTTTTCGGCCGTGCTGCCCTGGCATTCGGGGCGCCACGGCCGGACGAAGGTGGGTCAGGACCGGCGGATGCCGGTCCGGTGTAAGGGGTGTTCCGGGCCAGCCGCATGATCCTGCCCCGTCGCGACCGCCCCGCTCCCTTCCGCAATCCGGCCCCACCAACGCAGCATTGCGGACCGACCGATGAGTGACTCTGGCCTTTCCGCGACGCCGTCCGCTGCTCCCGAGCAGCCGGGCAGCGCGAGCGCGCCGGCCGGCGCCTATCGGGTGCTGGCGCGGAAATATCGTCCCAACAGCTTCGATGATCTGATCGGCCAGGAAGCGGTGGTCCGCACCGTCTCCAACGCGTTCGATACGGGCCGTATTCCGCAAGCCTGGATTCTCACCGGCGTCCGCGGTGTCGGCAAGACCACCACCGCGCGCATCCTCGCCCGGGCGCTGAATTACGAGTTGCCGGACGGTTCGGTGAAAGGGCCGACCATCCACATGCCGGTGCACGGCGTGCACTGTAAGGCGATCATGGAAAGCCGGCACATGGATGTGCTGGAGATGGACGCCGCCTCGCACACCGGTGTCGACGATGTCCGCCAGATCAACGACAGCGTGCGCTATGCGCCGGCGAGCGCGCGCTACAAAGTCTACATCATCGACGAAGTTCACATGCTGTCGACGGCGGCGTTCAACGCCTTCCTGAAGACGCTGGAGGAGCCGCCGGAGCACGCCAAATTCGTGTTCGCCACCACCGAGATCCGCAAGGTGCCGGTGACCGTGTTGTCGCGCTGCCAGCGCTTCGACCTGCGCCGGGTCGAAGCCGACGTGCTGATGAATCACCTGTCGAATATCGCCCAGAAGGAAGGCGTCGAGGTCGAGCCGGAAGCGCTCGGCATCATCGCCCGTGCGGCCGAAGGCTCGGTGCGCGATTCGCTGTCGCTGTTCGACCAGGCGATAGCGCACGCGGCCGGCCTGGTGCGCGCCGACGCGGTGCGGCAGATGCTCGGCCTCGCCGACCGCACCCGCGTGATCGAACTGTTCGATGCGCTGGCGCGGGGAGATATCGCCGCCGCTTTCGCCGAATTCCGCGACCAGTACGACACCGGCGCTGACCCGGTGGTGGTGCTTTCCGATCTCGCCGAGTTCGTCAATTTCGTCACCCGCGTGAAGATCGTGCCGGCGATCGCCGACAATGTCGCGTTCGGCGAGACCGAGCGGGTGCGCGGGCGTGAGTTCGCCACCAAGCTGTCGATGCGGGTGCTGTCGCGGATGTGGCAGATGCTGCTCAAGGGCATTGCCGAGGTGCAGGGCGCGACCCGCCCGGCCGCGGCGGCCGAGATGGTGCTGGTGCGGATTGCCTATGCGGCCGATCTGCCGACGCCCGATGAAGCACTGCGGATGCTGGAGCAGAGCGGCGGCGGTGATGCGCCGGCGATCGCCGGCGGTGGTGGCAGCGGCGGTCGCGGCGGTGCGTCCGCTGCGTTGGCGTCAGCCCCAGCTCTGTCCGCTCCCAGCGCGGCGATGCCGCGCAGCGCACCGACCATGAGTGCCGCGCCCGCGCCGACCATGTTGCGCGGCGGCCTCGACAGCACGGCGCGCTCGCCGGTCAGCGCGCCGGCGCCAGAGCCCGAATCATCGGCGCTGAAGATCACGACGTTTCCGCAGCTCGTCGCACTGGCTTCCGAGAAGCGCGACGTGATGACCCGTCTGGCGCTCGAAGCCGACGTGCGGCTGGTGCGGATCGAGGACGGACGGCTCGAACTGGCGCTGGAGCCCAGCGCATCGCGCAGCCTGATCAACGATCTCGGCCGCAAGCTCGAGCAATGGACCGGCCGGCGCTGGACCGTGATTGTGTCCAACGAGCCCGGCCAGCCGACGCTGCGCAAGCAGAACGAGGCGCAGCAGAACGAACGCGAGCGTGCGGCGGAGAACGATCCGCGCGTCCAGGAAGTGTTGGCGCGATTTCCCGGCGCCAAGCTGACCGTGCGGCGCCTCGCCCCCGAGCCGGTGGAGATCGAGTCTGATATGGACGATCCCTCCGAGCGAATTGACGACGACGATTAGCGATCTGAAAGGAAACCGATCATGGCTGACTTTCTCGGCATGATGAAACAGGCTGCCCAGCTGCAGTCGAAGATGAAGGCGATGCAGGCCGAGCTCGACCAGATCGAGGTCGAGGGCCTGTCGGGCGGCGGCCTCGTCAAGGTACGGATGAGCGCCAAGATGGAGGTGCGTGGCATCTCGATCGATCCGTCGCTGATCAAGCCCGAGGAGCGCGAAGTGCTCGAAGATCTGCTGGTGGCGGCGCATGGCGACGCCCATCGCAAGGCGGAAGCCGCGATGCAGGAGAAGATGCAGGCGCTGACCGGCGGCCTCGGCCTGCCGCCCGGGCTCGGCCTGGGCTAGTCTTTCTCGCCTTTCGATTCGCGCCTTAGACGCCCGTCTCGGCAATGAGAGTGGCGAAGCGTTGCGTCGTCGCGTCTGATCAACCCACGGAGACGGAGTCCCGATGGCCGGTGCCGCAGGCCCCGAGATCGAACGTCTGATCCAGTTGCTGGCGCGGCTGCCCGGATTGGGACCGCGCTCGGCGCGGCGCGCCGCGCTGCATCTGATCAAGAAGCGCGACGCGCTGATGGCGCCGCTCGCCTCGGCCTTGCAGGTCGCGATCGACAAGATCGAAGTCTGCAGCACCTGCGGCAACATCGACTCGCAGAACCCGTGCACGGTGTGTACCGATCCCCGCCGCGACTCCTCGATCATCGTGGTGGTGGCCGACGTTGCGGATTTGTGGGCGCTCGAACGCGCCTCTGCCACAAACGGCCGGTACCACGTTCTGGGGGCCACGCTCTCGCCGCTCGACGGCGTCGGTCCCGAGGATCTGACGATCGATGCGTTGGTGAAGCGGGCGCATGATCCCGGCGTCGCCGAGATCATTTTGGCGCTCAACGCCACCGTCGATGGCCAGACCACCGCACATTACGTCACCGACCTCTTGCAGGACGCCAACGTCAAGGTGACCCGGCTCGCCCACGGCGTGCCGGTCGGTGGCGAACTCGACTATCTCGACGAAGGGACGCTGTCGGCGGCGATGCGACAGCGCACTTTGTTCTGACCCAACCGGATTGGACCTGATGACTCAGCCACGCTTCACGCTCCCGACGATTGCCGCGCTTGCCCTGACGCTCGTTGCCTCCGGGGTGTCCGCGCAAGATGCGCAGCAGGGCGGGACGCAGGCGGCGTTGCCGAAGCCGACCGCGCTTCGCGTCGGCGATGTGCTCAGCGGTGAGCTGAATGCGCTGAAGACCCGGGCCAAGGGCAAGAACGGGCCGGTGTATCAGCTCGTCAGCGAGCCGCGTCGGCTGCCGGCGCCAGCAGGCCTGTGCAATCTCGAGAACGGGCCGGAGACCTTCCAGATCGTGCCGGCCGACGAAGCGCAGGCGTCGCAGCTCAAGACCCATCGCGGCAAGCAGGTTGCGCTGAAGATCGAGTCGGTCAGTTGCGCCAACGAGCCCGGCCAGATGAGCGAAGCCGTGGTGACCAAGTGGAGCCTGCTGAAGTAATCGGCGGGACGATCCGTCAGACCTTCACCGGACCGAGCGCCGCGAAATGCCCGCGGCGCTGCAGCCACGCCAGCAGCAACAGGCTCGGGATCGCGACCACGACACAGATCGCGAAGAACGCCGGCCATCCGGTCGCCTTGGCCACATACCCGGCACCCGACGACAAATAAGTCCGCCCGACCGCAGCGAGCGCGGTCAGCAGGGCGTATTGGGTGGCGGTGTGCAGCGGATTCTTACACAGCGCCGACAGATACGCGACGAAGATCACCGTGCCGATCGCGCTGGTGAAGTTCTCGGCGCTGATCGCCAGCGCCAGCGCCCATTGATCGACGCCGACCACGGCGAGCCACGAGAACGACAGGTTGGCGACCGCCTGCAGCAGGCCGCCGATCCACAGGCTGGCGGCCAGCGAATAACGCCGCGCCACGAAGCCGCCCGCAAAGCCGCCGATCAGCGTTGCGGCGAGTCCAACGCCTTTGACGATCGCCGCATAGTCGTTGCGGGTGAAGCCGAGGTCGATCACGAAAGGCGCCGTCATGGTGCCGGAGAACGCGTCGGTGAATTTGAACAGCACCACGAAAGCCAGCGCCGCGAATGCATCCTTGCGGCCGAGGAATTCGGAGAATGCGCCGATCGCCGCCTGGGTGACGCGGCGGAATGCGCTCTCGCCGCTGGTTGCAGCTTCGGCTCGCGCCGACTGCTCCGGCTCGGTGGCGAGCAGCGCCGTGACGGTGCCGATCAGCACCATCGCGGCCATCGTCACATAGCCCCACATCCAGGATTCCAGCCGGGTCCGCCCGGTGGATTCGTAGGCGCTGACCAGAAACAGCGCGCCGGCGGTCGAGACCAGCATGCCGATGCGATACGCCGCCACATAGGCGGCCATGCCGGCGGCCTGTTCTTGTTCCGGCAGGCTTTCGACCCTGAAGGCATCGACCACGATGTCCTGGGTGGCCGACGTGGTGGCAACCAGCAGCGCACCGATCGCGACGTAGAGCGGCGACTTCGCCGGGTCCGCGAATGCTAGCACCAGGATGGCGGCGATCAGCAGCAGCTGGGCGAACACCAGCCAGCCGCGGCGCCGGCCGAACGTCCGGGTGAACAGCGGCACGTGCAGCGCGTCGACCAGCGGAGCCCAGATGAATTTCAGCGTGTAGGGTGTGCCGACCAGTGCGAACAGCCCGATGGTGCCGAGATCGACGCCGGATTCGCGCATCCACACCAGCAGCGTCGAACCGGACAGCGCCAGCGGCAGGCCGGAGGAGAAGCCGAGAAACAGCACCACCAGCACCCGCGGCTGCAGATACACCGCCATCGCCTCGCGCCAGCTCGGCTTGGTGACGGCTACTTGCGACGGCGCCTCGGGATTCGACGCGGGATCGGGAGCATTCATGTGTGGTTGGTAGCAGATTCGACGGAAGCCGGGCATCAAAGTCCGTCATCGCCCGGCTTGTCCGGGCGAACCAGTACTCACCATGATTTGTGTGAAGCACGAGGCCATGCTGGACAATGCCGCCGCTGAGCCACGAAGGCTCTGGGATACTGGGTCGCCCGCTTTTGCGGGCGATGACGGCGGGTTGCGTGGCGCGGCCTCAGCTCGGCGCGACTTCGTCAATCTTGAAGGCGCGCGAGGCGAACAGATCGGCGCGGTCGGGTGCCAACGAAGCTTCGGGGGCAGGGGTCGATGCGGACTCGGCGGCCGAGTCGCTGAAGTCGAGCTCCTCGATCCGAGCGGCGCGGCGCTCGATCTTGTCGGCGGAGATCAGGATCTGGCGGACGTCGTCGGTGACTTGGCCGAAATGGGTCTGCAGTTTGGTGACGCGCTCGCGCAAGCGCGCCAGATCGTCACCGAGACTGAGCACCTCGGTGCGGATCTGATCGGCGGCGTCGCGCATCCGTGCGTCTTTGAGGATCTGCTGCATCACCTGGATCGCCAGCATCAGCAGCGACGGCGACACCAGCACGACGCGGGCCCGGTAGGCCTTCTGGATCACGTCGTCGAAGCCGTCGTGGATCTCCGCATAGACCGACTCCGACGGCACGAACATCAGCGCGGTGTCCTGGGTCTCGCCCGGGATCAGGTATTTGGACGCGATGTCGTCGACATGGCGCATCACGTCGGTGCGCAGCCGCTGCGCGGCGGCCTTCTTGGCTTCTTCGGTGGTCGCCTCGCGCAGCGCCGTCACCGCTTCCAGCGGAAACTTGGCGTCGATGCACAGCGGCCGCTGATCCGGCAGCAGCACCACGCAGTCCGGCCGTTTGCCGGTCGACAGCGTGTATTGGAACGCGAACGAGCCCTTCGGCAGCCCGTCCTGCACGATCGTTTCCATCCGCGCCTGGCCGAACGCGCCACGTGCCTGCTTGTTGGCGAGCACGTCGCGCAGGGTCGTCACTTGGTCGGTCAGTTCGGTGAGGTTGTCATGGGCGCGGTCGATGATGCCGAGCCGCTCGTGCAGCGCTTGCAGGCTCTGCATGGTGTAACGGGTCGATTGGGTCAGCGACTGGCCGAACCGGTGGGTGACGCTGTCGAGCCGTTCGCTCATCGCCCGCGCCATTTCGGCCTGACGGCCGGCAAGCGCCCGGCCCATCGCATCGACCCGGCCGTTGGCCTCGTGCTGGGCCCGCATCAACACCGCCAGCCGCTGATCGATCTCCGCGGTCCGCCGCGCGGCGCTGCCGCGGGCGACCAATATGGCGATGATCGCGAGCAGGGCCAGCGCGAGTGCGGCGAAAGCTACGGCGGCCATGCCGAGGCTGACGGGCACTTCGCCGAGCCTGAACAGAATCTGGTCCATCGCCGCCGGTGTAGCAGATTGCACAGCCATCAAGAACGAAGATAGAACGCGACGCTGAACAGACCTTTAAGGCAGGCCGCGCCGAAAGTGGCAGAAGCTCCGGTCGGTCCCGGATTGACCGCAACGTCGGCGCCGCTTAAATCGCCGCCATGGCCCTACGCGAAATCATCATTCTGCCCGACAAACGGCTGCGCGAGATCTCCAAGCCCGTCACCGAGGTGACGACCGAGATCCGCAAGCTCGCCGACGACATGTTCGAGAGCATGTACGAGGCCCCCGGAATCGGGCTGGCGGCGATCCAGATCGCCGAGCCGGTGCGGCTGATCACGATGGATATCGTCCGCAAGGAAGGCGACGGCAAAAGCGATCCGCGCGCCTTCATCAATCCGGAGATCATCGGCGCCTCGTCGGACATGAACGTCTACGAGGAGGGCTGCCTGTCGATCCCGGAATACTACGCCGAGGTCGAACGGCCGAAGACGGTCCGGATCCGCTACACCGACCTCGACGGCAACGTTAAGGAAGAGGACGCCGACGGCCTGTTCGCGACCTGCATCCAGCACGAGATCGACCATCTCAACGGCGTGCTGTTCGTCGATCACCTGTCGAAGCTGAAGCGCGCGATGGTGATCCGCAAGTTCGAGAAGGCTGCCAAGCGCGGCATTAAATACGTCTGAGCGTGCGCGCAGGTGATCGGCCGACGCGTTGCGACGCTCGGCCCTCCGTCGCCCAGACCTGTCCGGGACTCTGACGCCATGCCGCTTCGCCTCGTCTTCATGGGAACGCCCGAGTTCGCGGTACCGACGCTGCTGGCTCTGGCGGCCCATGGCCACGACATCGCTGCGGTTTATACGCGCGAGCCGAAGCCGGCCGGTCGGGGCATGAAGCTGCAGGAGACGCCGGTTGCGCTCGCCGCGCACCGGCTGCAGGCGCCCGTGTTGACTCCAAAGACGCTGCGCACCGATGAGGCGCTGGCGAACTTCCGCGCCCACGAGGCGGATGCGGCCGTCGTCGTCGCTTATGGCATGATCCTGCCGCAGGCCATTCTCGATGCGCCCGAGCTCGGCTGCTACAATTTGCATGGCTCGCTGCTGCCGCGCTGGCGCGGCGCCGCGCCGCTCAATCGTGCCATCATGGCCGGCGACGCTGAGACCGGCGTGATGGTGATGAAAATGGACGCCGGGCTGGACACCGGCGATGTCGCGATGGCCGAGCGGATCGCCATCACCGATGCCATGACGGTCACCGACGTGCATGATCAGCTCGCCCGGCTCGGCGCCGATCTGATGGTGCGGGCGATGGCGGCGCTGGAGCGCGGCGGGCTGCAACTCACCAAACAAAGCGAAGACGGCGTCACCTACGCGGCCAAGATCGACAAAGCCGAAGCCAAGATCGATTTCGCCAAGCCAGCGCGCGCGGTGCTGCGCCACATCCACGGCCTGTCGCCGTTTCCGGGCGCGTGGTGCGAACTGCCGATCGAAGGTCAGCCGGTACGGATCAAGGTGCTGCGCTGCGCGCTCGCCGAGGGGCGTGGCACGCCGGGCGAAGTGATCGGCGATGATCTCACGATTGCTTGCGACGACGGCGCGATCCGAATCGCGCAATTGCAGCGCGCCGGCAAGCAGCCGATGACCGCTGAAGAATTTCTGCGCGGCACGCCGATCGCGAAGGGTGTGCGGGTGGTTGGCTGAGCCTATTGCACAGCGTCATGCGCGGGCTTGACCCGCGCATCCATCCTCGAAACAAATCTCTCTTGAACGATGGATTGCCGGGTCAAGCCCGGCAATGACACCAAATAGGGTCATGCCCCGCTACAAACTCACCATCGAATATGACGGCGCGCCGTTTTGTGGCTGGCAGTTGCAGCCGGCGCTGCCGTCGGTGCAGGGCGCACTGGAGGCGGCAGCGCTGGCGACCTGCGGCGAGGCCGTGCGGGTGCATGGCGCCGGCCGCACCGATGCCGGTGTCCATGCGCTGGGGCAGGTCGCGCATGTTGATATTCCGAAGCCGTTCCGCGCCGACAAGCTCCGCGACGCGCTGAACGCCCATCTGCGTCCCAACCCGGTTGCTGTGCTGGCGGCCGAAATTGTGCCGGACACATTCGAAGCGCGGTTCTCGGCCGTGAGGCGGCATTATCGCTATCGCATTGCCAACCGCCGCTCCAACCTGGCGCTCGACATCGGCAAAGTGTGGCGAGTGCCGAAGCCACTCGATACCGACGCGATGCACCGTGCTGCGCAGGTGCTGATCGGCAAGCACGACTTCACCACCTTCCGCGACACCGAGTGTCAGGCCGCCTCGCCCGAAAAGACCCTCGATGTGCTCGATGTGATCCGGAACGGCGATGCGGTCGATATCGTCACCAATGCCCGCTCCTACCTGCACAGTCAGGTGCGCTCGATGGTCGGTTCGCTGGTCTGGGTCGGCGAAGGCCGCTGGACCGCGGACGACCTCGCCGCGGCGCTCGCCGCGCGGAAGCGCGCTGCCTGCGGCCCGGTCGCGCCGCCAGAGGGGCTGTATTTGATGCAGGTGGATTACTAAGCGGTGCGGCTGTCATTCCGGGGCGCGCGTGAAACGCGCGAACCCGGAATCCCGATGTTGTAGCGAACGTAACGGTGCCTTGAATCTCGGGATTCCGGGTTGGCGAGCTGTGCTCGCGCCCCGGAATGACGGGGAGGGTCAGGCGAAATATCTCTCCAGCACGCCGCGATAGATTGCGGTGAGCTTGTCGAGGTCGCTGACCGGCGTGCGTTCGTCGATCTGGTGCATGGTCTGGCCGACCAGGCCGAATTCCACAACCGGGCAGTACTTGGCGATGAATCGTGCGTCGGAGGTGCCGCCGCCGGTGTTGAGATCGGGGTTGCGGCCAGTCACTTCGGCGATCGCGGCGCCGACCAGATCGGTAAAGGCGCCGGGCTTGGTGACGAACACGTCGGCGTTGGACGGCAACCATTCGATCCGGGCGCGGATGCGGTTGCCGCAGGCGGCCGCCAGCCGCTGCTCGACCAGCGCCTTCAGCGTCTCCTGGGTGTGGTGATCGTTGAAGCGGATGTTGAACTTGGCGCGCGCCTGTGCCGGGATCACGTTAGTGGCGGTATTGCCGACATCGACCGAGGTGAATTCCAGGTTGGATGGCTGGAATTGCGCCGAGCCAGCATCGAGCGGCTCGTCGCTCAGCGCGGTAATCAGCCTGGCGATGTCCGGCACCGGATTGGCGGCGCGGTGCGGATAGGCGACGTGGCCCTGGACGCCATCGACGATCAGCACACCGGATTGCGAGCCGCGGCGGCCGATCTTGATGGTGTCGCCGATCGCCTCGACATTGCTCGGCTCGCCGACGATGCAGTGATCGAATTGTTCGCCGCGCTCGGCTGCCCATTGCAGCAGCTTGACGGTGCCGTTGACCGCGACGTCTTCCTCGTCGCCGGTGATCAGGAACGAGATCGAGCCCTTTGGCTTGCCGCCGATCGCCGCCAGATAGTCCAGCGTCGCCGCCACCGCGCAGGCGACTCCGCCCTTCATGTCGACCGCACCGCGGCCGTACAGCAGGCCGTCTGCCACGTCGCCGGCAAATGCGCCGTGAGTCCAGGCGCTGGCTTCACCTGGCGGCACCACATCGGTGTGGCCGGCAAAGCAAAGATGCGGCGCGCCGTCGCCGACCCGCGCATACAGATTGTCGATGTCGGCGGTGCCCGGCTCCGAGAAGGTGACGCGATGCACGGTGAAACCTGCGCCCTTGAGCAGCGTCTCCAACACATCGAGTGCGCCGGCGTCCGCCGGAGTTACCGAGGGGCAGCGCAGCAGGTCCTGGGCGATCGAAAGCGCAGTCGGAGTCGAGGTCATCAGGTCAGCGTGCCTTGCGGCTCCAGAGGATCGGGGCCGTATTGATTAGGACCGCGGGTGCCGCGCAGGCAGCCGAGTTCGACGAAGCCCCAGATCGCGATGCCGAGCCCGATCAGTGCCAGCACCAGGCTGACGGGGCTGTCTTCCATGGTCTGGTTGGAGCCGCCAAGCAGGCTCGGGCCGAACCAGAACAGCAGAATCCACCAGCCGCTCTTGTCGCGGTCGTGCAGTCGTTTGACGCCGGTGGCGAGGCCCGACCAGGTGGCGGCAAGGCCGAGTGCGATCGCGATCAACCAGATCAGGAGCGCGCCGCCGGCGAAGCGGAACAGCTGCTCGGGATCGACGCCGCCGAGCCAGGCGATGGCCAGCACGGTGAACACCATCCAGGCGGCGACGTAGATCAGTCCGACCAGCCAGTATTTGGCGCGATTGATCCGGCCTCGAAAGCTGAAGAACAGCGTGGTCCAGTCCATTCGCGCCTCCTACAGGTGTCAGTCCCGCAGCAACTCGTTGATCGAGGTCTTGGAGCGAGTGCGCTCGTCGACGCGCTTGACGATCACTGCGCAGGCGGTGGCCGGGCCGGGGGCGCCGTTCTTCATCGGCTTGCCGGGCAGGGTGCCGGGCACCAGCACGGCATATTCTGGCACTTCGCCGACAAAGATTTCGCCGGTCTCGCGGTCGACGATCTTGGTCGAGGCGCCGAGGAAAACACCCATCGCCAGCACCGCACCCTTGCGGACGATCACGCCCTCGGCGACTTCGGAACGGGCACCGATGAAGCAGTCGTCCTCGATGATCACCGGGCCGGCCTGCAGCGGCTCGAGCACGCCGCCGATGCCGGCGCCGCCCGAGATATGGACGCGCTTGCCGATCTGGGCGCAGGAGCCGACGGTCGCCCAGGTGTCGACCATGGTGCTTTCATCGACGTAAGCGCCGAGATTGACGAAGGACGGCATCAGCACCGCGTTCTTGGCGATAAAGGCGGAGCGGCGCACGATCGCGCCCGGCACGGCGCGGAAGCCGGCCTCGCGGAAGCGGTTCTCACCCCAGCCCTCGAACTTCGACGGCACCTTGTCCCACCAGTTGGCACCGCCGGGGCCGCCGGCGATCACGCCCATGTCGTTGAGCCGGAACGACAGCAGCACCGCCTTCTTCAGCCACTGATTGACCGTCCAGGTGCCGGAGTCGTCGCGCTGCGCCACCCGCACCTTGCCCTGGTCGAGCAGATCGAGCGCGTCCTCGACGGCCTGACGAATCTCGCCCTGCGTTGCCGCGGTAACGGTGTCGCGCGCGTCGAAGGCGGCATTGATGGTAGATTCCAGGGCGGTGAGCGGCATCGACGGGTCCTTGGGAGGCTGATTTCAGGGAGAGTTTTGCGGAGTGTTGTCCGGATTCGCCGGGTCGGAGTCAAGGCGCCGCCGCGACCCCCAAGTCATCGCCCGGCTTGTCCGGGCGATCTAGTATCCTAGAGCATTGGGCCGTCTGGGAGGTCTCCGATGTCGCGTCAGTTTTACGTCTACATCTTGGCCAATCGAATCGGCGGGACGATCTACGTTGGCGTCACCAATGACCTCGTCCGTCGCACAGCCGAGCACAAATCCAAAGAGGTCGAGGGTTTCACGCTGCGCTACGGCGTCGACCGGCTGGTGTATTTCGAAGTGTTCGATGATGTCGAGAACGCCATCCGGCGCGAGAAGCGGCTGAAGAAATGGCCGCGCGACTGGAAGATCAGACTGATCGAGCAGCACAATCCGGATTGGAATGATCTGTACCCGGAGATCGCCGGTCCGCCCTGACCGGCGCTCTGGAATACTGGATCGCCCGCCTGCGCGGGCGATGACGGCGGGGGGATGTGGTGACGCCACGTCATCTCTCTTCCACGTCGTCGCCCGGCTCGTCCGGGCGATCCAGTATCCCAGGGCATTGGACGGAAGATCGCGAGCGCTCTGCAATACCTGGCCGCCTTGCATCCGGCGGCGATGACGATCGAGGCTGTGGAGGCGTTGCGGCTTACAGCGAACTCAGCTTTCCCAAGAACCCTGTCAAATCATCGGTCACGTGATCGACGTGGGTGGCGTCGCGGCCTTCGAGTTCCCAGTCTTCGCGGACCACGTCCTGGCTATCGTCAGGCACCACCAGCACGGTGGTCATGCCGAGCTGGTGCGGCACGGTGAGGTTGCGGGCGAGGTCTTCGAACATCGCGGCCCGGGCCGGGTCGACACCATGGCGGTCGAGAAAACGGCGGTAGGTCTGCGGCGCCGGCTTCGGTTCGAGGTCGGCCGCAATGATGTCGAACACCGCCTCGAAATGATGGCCGATGCCGAGCCGCTCCAGCACCTTGCCGGCGTGCGCGGTCGAGCCGTTGGTCAGGATCAGCTTGCGGCCCGGCAGTCGCTCGATCGCATCGCCCATCGCCGGATTCGGCTGCAGCGGCGAATGGTCGATGGCGTGGACATAAGCCAGGTAGTCGTCGGCGTGGACGCCGTGCTCGGTCATCATCCCGCGCATCGTGGTGCCGTAGCGCTTGTAGTAATCCTTCTGGATACGGAAGGCCTCTTCCGGCGAAACTTTCAGCCAGTTGGCGACGAAGTCGCGAATCCGCGCATCGACCTGCTGCCATAGGTTGAGGTGATGCGGGTACAGCGTGTTGTCGAGATCGAACACCCAGGTCTCGACGTGATCGAAGCCGCGTTTGCCGAGCTGCATCATGGGGCGGACAACCTCAATGTCTTACCGCTACTCAGATCGACGGCCGCGAAGCCGGTGGCGGCGAGGCCGCGCGCTGCGCAATCGCCTTGCTCGCCGATCTCGAACTTGCTGTCCCGCGTGCACAGCGTCATGCCACCGCCCCAGTTCAGCGCTCGGCCCTTGATGGTGACCGGCCTGCCGCTGCCGTCGACCGCTTCGGCGAAGCTGAACACCCGCTTCGGCTGAGCGCCGAGGTCGGGGCGCAGGCATTGGCCGGGCGCGACGCCGTACCAGCCGCGGCTGGTGACAGTCTTGCCGTCGTCTTCGCCGACTGCCGCCATGATCTTGTACTTGGTGTCGTTGCACCAGGTCAGCCCGCTGCCGGACGGCTGCTGCACCGCCTTGATCATCACGTCGAAGAAATCCGGCGCATCGACGATCTCGGGCTTCAGGCCTCGGCTCTTGAGGAAGGCGGACAGTGCGGCCTGTGTCTTCGGGCCGTCGACGCCGTCGATCGGCGAGGCGTCGTAGCCGGCGATCACCAGCAGCCGCTGGATCGCGGCGAGCTTGGCCTGTTCGTCGTCGTAGCCGGAGTCTTCCGCCAGATACGCGATCTTGTTGCCGTCCTCGGTGTCGGTGGGCTTGATCTCGGTAAAGGCGGCGAGCGTCTGGCCGCCGCGGCATTGCCGCGCGGCGGCGATGACGAAATTGTCCTCGGCGATGCACAGCCGGTCGGTGCCGTTCTGCGGCAACGGCGAGACGCCGTACACCGGCAGTGCGCGGGCATTCAGCATGATGCGGTCGGCATTGAGCGCGCCTTGCACCACGACCCGGCATTGCGCCGGATCGATCCGCAGCCAGCCGCGCGACGCGGTAGTGCCGTTGGAATCGACCCCGATCGCCGTCTCGACCACGTAGCTCATGCGGTTGCAGAGCTTGAGGTCGGCGTGTGCGGTCGTGCTACCAATCAAGGCGAAAAAGCCAGCCGCGAAGATCGCCTGCCACCTGCACGACCTCATGGTGAGGAGGCGCGCTCTGCGCGCCGTCTCGAACCATGCGGACCCGCGGCCATCCTTCGAGACGCCCGACGCCGCCCTACGGGGCGCGTCGGGCTCCTCAGGATGAGGCCCGAACGCATGGCCGGGCATAACGCCATTAAAGCGCGGGCCCCGCATCACTTGTGGATCAGCGTGCCGGTGCCCTGGTTGGTGAACAATTCGAGCAGCACTGCGTGCGGGACCTTGCCGTCGAGAATGACGACGCCTTCGACGCCCTGTTCGAGCGCGTAGATGCAGGTCTCGACCTTGGGAATCATGCCGCCCGAGATGGTACCGTCGGCGATCAGCTTGCGAGCGTCCTTGATCGACAGTTCGGGGATCAGCTTCTTGTTCTGGTCGAGCACGCCCGGCACGTCGGTCAGCAGCAGCAGGCGCTTGGCCCGCAGCGCACCGGCAACCGCACCGGCGAAGGTGTCGGCATTGACGTTGAAGGTCTGGCCCGACGCGGAGGTCGCCAGCGGCGCCAGCACCGGGATCAACTCGTGGCCGATCAGCTGGTTGAGCAGGGTCAGGTCGACCTTCTCCGGCTCGCCGACGAAACCGAGGTCGATCACCTCTTCGATCCGCGAATCCGGATCGACCATGGTCCGCGTCGCCTTGGTGGCGGACACCATGTTGCCGTCCTTGCCGCACAAGCCGACGGCCTTGCCGCCAGCCTCGTTGATGTAGCCGACGAGCTGCTTGTTGATCGAGCCGGCCAGCACCATCTCGACGATCTCGATGGTGGCGGCATCGGTGATGCGCAGCCCCGCGGCGAATTCCGACTTGATGCCGAGGCGCTTCAGCATCTGCGCGATCTGCGGGCCGCCGCCATGCACCACCACCGGGTTCACCGCGGTCTGCTCGAGCAGCACGATGTCGCGCGCGAATGCCTTGGCGGTGTCCTCGGCGCCCATGGCGTGACCGCCGTATTTGATGACGATGGTTTCTTCGTCGTAGCGCTGCATGTGCGGCAGCGCTTCGGACAGAATCCGGGCCTGATCGAGCGGGCTGATGACGGGCACGTCGGTCATGAAGCGGTCTTTCGAGCTGAAGGGACGATCTGAACGAGCAATTCCGGGGCCGTTGCGGCGGGACAGATCGCTAGCACTTCGGCGCGGCCGATCCTAGGGGCGGAATCCGCCGCCCGGACTCGCTCTAGCGTCGTGGCCACAGCGCGGCGACCGCGAGCAGGAGCCAGCTTCCGATCAACACTGAGCCACCAGTCGGCGCCGCCATCGGAAACAGGCCGTGGCCGGTGAACTGCAGCAGCGTCAGCGCTCCGGCGAACAGCCCAGTGCCGAGCACAAAGCCGAACGTCGCCGCCAGCCCGGCAATCCGGTGGGCGATACCGCGCTCGACCAGCAGCACGGCCGCCGAAATCGCGCAGGCATGAAACAGCAGTATCGAAGAGGCCGGACCGAGCCGGCTGGCATCCGGCAGATGCGCGCTCGCCGCCGCCAGGGCGACACCAGCAGCGCCGTACAGCCCGGCGATCACGATCGGCAGGCGGAGCAGGGCGTTCATCACCGCCGCTCGTCGAGCAGGCGGATCATCGCCGCCCGCAATTCTGGCATTCCGGCGCCGGTGCGCGAGGAGGTGGTGAGCACTTCCGGGAACGCCGCAGGGTGCTTCGCCAGCGCCGCGAGGGTTGCGGTCACCCGCTCGGCGAGCTCGGCGGCTTTGACCTGATCGGCCTTGGTCAGCACGATCTGATAGCTGACCGCGGCCTTATCGAGCGTCTTCAGGATGTCGAGGTCGACGTCCTTCAGCCCGTGGCGGCCGTCGATCAGCACATAGACCCGCGCCAGCGTGGCGCGGCCCTGCAGGAAGTGGTGGATCAGCGAGGTCCAGGACGCGACCTTGGCCTTCGAGGCGGCGGCGTAGCCGTAGCCCGGCATGTCGACCAGCCGCAGCCCGGCATTCGGCGGACCTTCGAAGAAGATCAGCTCCTGAGTCCGGCCAGGGGTGTGTGAGGTTCGGGCAAGGGCGTTGCGGCCGGTGAGCGCGTTGATCAGGCTCGACTTGCCGACATTGGAGCGGCCCGCGAAGGCGACCTCCACACTGCCCATCGGAGGCAGCGTTTCGATCGACGGCGACGCCCAGATGAAATGCCAGTCGCCGGCAAACATCTTGCGGCCGCGTTCGATCAAGTCGGGATCGATGGCGTCGGTCATGCGGCGAGAGTCCAGGAGTGGCGCGAATCTGCGCCCGGCAGGGTCGTCATTCCGGGGCGGGTGCCCCGGAATAACGTGAAGGTCAGGTCGTCTTCTTTTTCTTGCTGAAGGTCGATCTCAGATTGTCCAAGAGCTCTACCTTCACGCCGTTGCGCTGCATGATGAAGGCCTGCTGCGCCACCGACAGAGTGTTGTTCCAGGCCCAGTAGATCACGAGACCGGCCGGGAAGTGCGCCAGCATGAAGGTGAAGATCACCGGCATCCAGGCGAAGATCATCTGCTGGGTCGGATCCGGCGGCTGCGGGTTCAGCTTCATCTGGAACCACATCGTGAAGCCCATCACCAGCGGCCAGGCGCCGAGCACCAGATAGTGGCCGAGCACCGGGATCGCGGTCGGATCGTAGGGGATCAGGCCGAACAGGTTAAAGATGTTGGTCGGATCCGGCGCCGAGAGGTCGTGAATCCAGCCGAAGAACGGCGCGTGCCGCATTTCGATGGTGACGAACAGAACCTTGTACAGCGAGAAGAACACCGGGATCTGCAGCAGGATCGGAAGACATCCGGCGACCGGATTGATCTTCTCCTTGCGGTAGATCTCCATCATTTCCTGCTGCTGCTTCACCTTGTCGTCGGGGTGGCGCTCCTTGAGCGCGGCAAGCTGCGGCTGGATCGCCTTCATCTTCGCCATCGAGGCGTAGGACTTGTTGGCGAGCGGCAGGAACAGCAGCTTGACCAGCACCGTCACCAGCAGAATGGCGACGCCGAAATTCCCGACCAGATGGAAGAAGAAGTCCAGCGCCAGGAACATCGGCTTGGTGATGAAGTAGAACCAGCCCCAGTCGATCAGCAGGTCGAAGTGGTTCAGGCCGAGCTGGCGGTCGTAGCCGCCAAGACCGGCGAACGGGAAGTTGATGCCGACCACCCGCGCTTCCTTGGCGCCGGCGAACAGCCGGGCGTTCGCGGTGACGGTGCCGCCGATCGGAACGGTGCGGGCGTCTTCGAGATAGTCGGTCTGGTAGGTGGTGACGTTGCCGACCTTGTTGGCCGAGAACCGCGCCTGGAGCTGGGCGCTGGTGTCGGGCAGCAGCGCCGACGCCCAGTACTTGTCGGTGATGCCGAGCCAGCCATTGGTCGCCTTGAAGCCGACCGACTTGGCTTCGTCGATCTTGCTGTAGCTGTATTCCTGCAGGCCCTGGTCGCCGAGATAGCCGATCAGGCCCTCGTGCAGGATGTAATAGCCTTCGACATGCGGCGTGCCGTGGCGCGAGATCAGCGCGAACGGATACAGCGTCACCGGAGCGCCACCGGTGTTGGTGACGTCGTCCTTGACGGTGAACAGAAAACGGTCGTCGACGGTGATCTGGCGGCGGAAGGTGAGGCCCTCACCGTTGTCCCATTTCAGCGTGATCGGAGTGGCCGGGGTCAGGGCGCCGGTGCCTTCCTGCTCCCACACCGTGTTGTGGTCCGGCAGCTTGACGCTGGCGCCGGCGGCGCCGACCCAGCCGAATTCGGCATAATACGGACGAGCGCTGCCCGACGGCGAGAACAGCTCGATCGGCGGCGACTTCGGATCGACCGTCTCGCGATATTGCGTCAGCGCCAGATCATCGATCCGGGCGCCCTTCAGCGCGATCGAACCCGCCAGACGGGGCGTTTCGACCTTGATGCGCGGCCCGGCAGCGAGCGCAGCTTCGCGGCTGACGGTCGGGGCGGCGGCCGGCTGCGGGCTGGCCGGAGCGGCGCCCGGCGCGCCGGGCGAAGCCGGCGTCGTGCTCGGCTGCGCCGCACCCGGCGTCTGGGTTTCGGCCTGCTGCTTGGCGGCCTGCTGCTGCGCCTGCTGGGCGGCGCGCTGCTTCTCCATCTGCGGGATGTTGAAGAAGTATTGCCAGCCGAGCAGCACGAGGCCCGACAGAACGACGGCGAGGATGGTGTTGCGATTGTCGGACATCGTCGGGTCTCGTCACTCACGCGGGTTTGGGAGAGCGCCGCGCCACCCGCTCGAGCGCGGTGCGCAGATCGCCGAGCATGACGGCAAAGTCGCGGCTCAGCGCCGCACGGCGTCCGACCAGCACATAGTCGCTGTGCGGCAGCAGAAAACCGCGATCCGTCCGCTTCACCAATTCGCGCAGTCTGCGTCGAATTCGATTGCGTTCGGTCGCGGTGCCGATTTTCTTGGTGACGGTAAAGCCGACCCGGATCGGGCCCTGGTCTTCGCGGCGCAGGCTCTGCAGCACGAAGGCAGGTCCGTTGATCCGCAGCCCGCCGGCAACGGCGATGAAATCCGCCCGCTGCCGTAACCGCTCCATCAACAGGTCCCGGGCAAGCCCGATCAGGCGCTCAGACGCTTGCGTCCGCGGGCGCGGCGCGCCGCCAGCACCTTGCGGCCACCGGTGGTGGCGAGACGGGCACGAAAGCCGTGACGGCGCTTGCGCACCAGTTTGCTGGGTTGATAAGTCCGCTTCACGGGTCGTTCTCCGTCGCCGGGTCAGTTATTCATAAGTGGTGGGTAAGCCCGAAGATGTCGGCTCACGAATGAGCCGGATGCAGCCCAATAATGAACCGCCCCGGGCAGAGCCGGGCCATCGCGGACAGTTGGCGCGGCTTATACGGGAGCGTCCTGTTCTCGTCAATTGCACCCCGCACTGCTTTGGACGTATCGAAACCGCGCGCTCATCTTCACGAATGAGGAAACGGTAATTTGACCTGCTTCTGGCAAAGGAGCATCTTGACATTAAATATTGTCACGATTCCGGCCCGACAGGGCGGTGAGGAGCGGGCCGAGGGCGACAATCGGTGCAGGCAGCGGACAAACAGCCGGAGACGCACGCGTGGCGGCGCGGCCTGGAGCCTAAAATTGGGCTGTCCGGCAAGCTGCTGCTGTTGACGATTCCGCTGGTTCTGATCGCCGAAATCCTGATCTACGTGCCGTCGATCGCCAACTATCGGCTGAACCGGTTGAACGACCGCCTCGCCGCCGCCAACACCGCGGCGCTGGTGCTGGATGCATCGCCGTCGGGGCGGGTGCCCGATTCCCTCGCCCAGCAGATTCTCGACTCGATCGAAGCGCGGGCGGTGGCGATCAAGATGGGCCAGCAGCGCCGGCTGCTCGCCAGCTCGAACCTGCCGACCAAGATCGACCATGTCGTCGACATGCGCAACGTCACGCCGTGGGGCGCGATCCTGGATTCTTTCGTGGTGATGCTGGAAAGCGGCAATCCGACGATCCGCGTGGTCGGCCCGGCCGAGGGCAATGCCGAATTTATCGAGGTGGTGATCGACGCTGCGCCGCTGCGCAATGCGATGTATCGGTTCTCCAGCAATCTGCTGCTGGTGTCGCTGACCATCACCAGTCTGACCACGGCGCTGATCTATCTGGCGCTGCATTTCCTGTTCGTGCGGCCGATGCGGCGCCTGACCGCCAACATGGTCAATTTCCGCCGCGACCCGGAAAGTCCGGCTTCGATCGTGGTGCCCGGCCCGCGCGGCGACGAAATCGGTCTTGCTGAGCGCGAATTGTCGGACATGCAGCGCGACCTGGTGTCGATGCTGCATCAGAAGAGCCGTCTCGCTGCGCTCGGCTTGGCAGTGTCGAAGATCAACCACGATCTGCGCAATCTGCTGGCGTCGTCGCAACTTCTGTCGGATCAGCTCTCCAGCGTGCCGGATCCGCGGGTGCAGCGGTTCGCGCCGAAGCTGGTGCGCTCGTTGGAGCGTGCGATCGCGTTCTGCCAGTCGACGCTGTCATACGGCCGCGCCCAGGAAGCGGCGCCGGACCGCCGCAGCATCCTGATCGAGCCGCTGGTCAACGACGTCCGCGAAACCGCAGGGCTCGCCGACGATGCGTCGGTCACCTGGGTCAGCGCGATCGAGCGCGGTTTGACCATCGATGCCGACCCTGATCAGCTGTTCCGCGTGCTGCTCAACTTGGTGCGCAACGCCGCCCAGGCGCTGGAAGGCCAGCCGCGCAACAACGACGCCAACCTGCAGCAGATCCGCATCACCGGCCGCCGGGAAGGCTCGGTGACGGTGCTCGAGGTGTCGGATACCGGCCCCGGCGTGCCGCAGAAGGCGCGCGATCACCTGTTCGAGGCATTTCACGGCTCGGTTCGCGCCGGCGGTTCGGGCCTCGGCCTCGCTATCGCGGCCGAGCTGGTGCGGGCCCATGGCGGCGAGATCAAGTTGGTGGAAGGCACGATCGGCGCCACCTTCCGGATCTCGATCCCCGACCGCCCTGTCGATCTGCACAGCCTGCGCAGCGAACGGGCTCGCGCCTAACTCTCTACAATTGAAGATTTTTCGAGCCCAGCGGTCGTCCGCGCGGGCGCGCGTTGACATGGTCGCAGGCTGCCTTTGCCGCTGATAATCCCCAGGACGGCCGCAGCGTCGTCAATCCGTAAGAAAAGAGCAGCCGGGGCGCTTGCCAATCCGAACCGGAGCCGCTAGCTATGGCGGCCTTCGCAGCGCTTCGCCGCTGCGGAACGCCAGCGGCTCCAGGCCTTAACGCCCAGCGAGCCCGCGGCAGACGCGCCCGTAGCTCAGCTGGATAGAGCACCAGACTACGAATCTGGGGGTCAGAGGTTCGAATCCTTTCGGGCGCGCCATTCAAATTTTTCCGAACTCGATATTTGATTAGGCGGCGACACGCTGTGCAATCGCGCTTGCGCTGTCCAGCGCAGCGCGGGTCGTGCGGCCCAGCGCGCCGACCTGCGTCCGAACGTCCGGATAGGTCTCTCAGTTGAGACGGGTGCTGCGCGGCTCCGCGGGCATGCTTTCGCAAGCGATGGCGTGCGATAGGCGCCAGAACATCCGGGCGAGGCGGGTGAAGGCGATCAGATCGCGCTGCGGGGCCTCGATGTTCGGCGGCAGCGTGACGGTCTCGATGTCGAGGATCTGATCGAACGGCGCGGCGTCGCCGATCGTTTGCGCGATCACCGAAACGCACGGGCCGTCATCTTCGGCCTGCTGGGCGGTTCTCGGCGCCAGCCCCGGGTACTGCAGTGGCGCGTAGTAGAACTGATAGGCGCCGTGGCCGATCTGCTTCACCACATCGCTCTGCAGCGTTAGCGGGCCGCCGAAACAGATCAGTCGCGACTCCTGCAATTCCTCGGGCTCGAGCTGCTCCAGATCGCAGAGTTCGAGATCATCACTGACGGTCAGTCCGGGATTGTGTTCGCGCAGCAGCGCGGCGAGCGCCGGCCGGTGTTCGGCATTGGCGGCGAACAGGATCAGGTTTTTCAGCATGACGAGCTCCTGGAGGTGAAGGCGACCTAGCCGCGGGCAATCAGGGAAGGGGTTTCGGCATCTTGCCGATCGAGCTTGGCGAAGAAGTCGTGCGGGATCGGCTGGCCGGGCACGATCTCCGCGACGCGCAACCGCGCCGACGTTGCCGCTTCACGTGCGAAGTCGACCTCATCCCGCCAGGCGCACAGCATCAGTTCAAGCCGGCCGAATCCGCCATTGTCGGCTGCGAAGGCGCTCGTCGTGGTCTCGACCGTTGTGGCCACCACCCGGCTGTCCGCGGCCGCGATGTCCCGCAGGATCACCGCAACGCCGTCGCCGGAGGCTTGATGTGACGTCATCACCACCAGCGCGTCACGTCCGCCGGTGCGGCCGGCGCGGCGTGCGGTACGTACCAGCGATGCGAAGCCGGGATCGGGGCCGAGATCGGCCGAGGTGCCGGGCAGGTCGTGGACGATCGTCGCCGATGGCTGCGCCGGATCGCCGTGCAGCGTGTGATAGCTGCGCGGCAGCCACACCGTGTCGAGTGCGCTGCGCGACAGCGCGAGGCTCCAGGCCTGGTCGAGCAGATAACCGTCCCAGACGGTAGGATGGGCTTTGGCCAGCCGTCGCCAGCCGAGAAGCAGCGCCTGCGCTGCTTCTGAGCGGCCGAAATACAAGGTCCGCGCCGACAGCTCCCAGCGATTCCATCGGTGCAGGGCAACGTCGCATTCGAGCTGCGCCGGCAGGAGCGGCGGCGCCTGTAACAACGCGCCGGCCTCGATATAGAGCAGCGGTTCGGGAAACTGCTCCCAGGCCTGCAGGATGAACTCGGCCTTCTCGTAAGCGAGAAGACGGTCGTCGCATTCGCTCATCAGCGGGCTGATGTGCGCGGCGAGGCCGAGCGACTGAGCGGCGTGCTGCAGCGGCCAGATCAGATCGTCGCAGCCGTGCTGATAGCAGGACACGATCCGAGGCCGGGCTGTCTCGGACGCATCGGCCGCGAGCGTCTCGGCGTTGCCCACTCCGCCCCACCACATTTCGTGCGGCCCGTCGGCGCCGCACGGGCCGACGGTACCGAACTCGGTCAGCTTGGACTTGAGGAAATCGAAATCGGGATTTTCCCCGAATGGCAGCACCACCACGCAATCCCGCGGCAGGGCGCTGCAGAACAGCTCGGCGCCGGCGCCGCTCATGGGTTCGGTGACGATCAACAGCCCGGCGTCGCGGTCCAGCGCTTCGCCCGGACGTTGCACTCGTGCGGGACCCGTGCGATCCGCCAGCCAGTCCAGCCGTCGCCGCTGCGACGTCCCGAGCCGCAGCCCGGTTTTTTGCAGCAGTTCGGTGAGCTTGGCGGAAGGGGAGGTCGGCATCATGACGGGCTCGTTGAAGGCAGGGTTATGACTTCAACGCAGCAGGCCGCCGGATCAGGCGCGGCCGGCGCCGGATCCGCTAACAGCCGAGCGGGGTCACGGCGACGGTGTAGATGGTGATGCCGTCCGCCGGCTCGACGAGGATCAGCAGGCAGCCGTCGTCGTCTGGGGCGAGGTAGTGCCTTCCGTTGCGGTTCAGCCCCGCCGCGCTGAGGCGGTCGTCTGCGACCGGCATGAACGCTTCGGCGCGCATCGCCTCGGCGGCGGTGCCGCCGCGCTGGATCATCACCCCGTCGATCACGCCCTCACGCGCGAGCCGGCCCAGCGGCACGGCGATCATTGCGATCCGCATCGCGCCAGACAGCGGAATGCGCAGGCGCAGGCCGCTGAAACCGGTCCGCAGCACTGACACCTCCTGCAGCGATCCCGCGCCGTCCGTACCGAACAGACCGATCCGGAGCGAACCGTGAGGCCGGTCGCCGACCATCTCGCCAGGAAGCTGGCCAGCGCCGAACAATGCATACAGAAAAGCATGCGACTGTGAGTGCGCGGCGAAGCTGCCCGCCATCCACATCGGCGGGGGCGACAGCGCACAGGTTGTTGGCAGGCCCCGCAGCACGATCTGGTCGCCGATCGCGTCGCTGTGAATCATGGGCGCGAGCGTATCGGTGCCGAGATTGACGTCGTGCTGAAATGAGCCGAACAGCGCCAGTTCTTCCTCGTCCGGCAGCAGCAGCAGGCGTCCGAGCGTCGTGGCGGTCGCGCGCGCGGCGACGCCGAGATCCCGATAGGGATCGAGCCCAACCTCGCGGGCGACCCCGCGTGCCGTCGACGCGTAGGTCAGCGCGCCCGCTTGAATCTCGGATGTCACCTCGATCTGCGCGGCCGGCCGCGGATCTGGTTCGCGGAGCACATGACCGTTCGCATAGTCGCGTACCGAACCTTCCGCCGAGCAGCAGATCTGCTCGAAAATCGGCGCGTTGCGGATCAGCGTCCGATTGAGATGCGGCGTCAGAACAAGATCGTCGATCAGCCCGGAGACGGTGTCCTCCTCGGCGAGCTCGTCGCACGCATCGCCGAGGGCGAGCAAATAGCAGCCGTGGACACGTAGCGTCAGACCGGCGAGTTTTAAAACTCGGCTCAGCGCCTTCTGCACGCTGGCCGAATAGCCGAGATCGACCAGCAGCAGATCGGTGCAATCGTCGAGGTCGGGAATCTGCTGCCGGATGTAATCGAGCAGGCGTCCGCGCAGGCCCGCCGCGAGTGTTTCGATCTTGTGTGGCTCGACCAAGCCTGGAAGAGCGTCGGCCAGCTCGATGCCGGTGGCGATTCCGCTCTCGCAGCGTCCAAAATAGTCCGCCAGCGCCGGCGGCAAGATCTTGAGCATGTCCTGCAGCTTCGCCGCGTCGATCCTTGGGATCTTGCGGATCAATTCGCAGATCGGTCCGATCGTATTGGCCGAGGCAATCAGGCTGACGCGGCGATTGATCTCCAGATAGGCGGCGGGCTCGCCGCGGGTCTGTTGCCACAGGCGATGCGACAGGAAGCCGTCGCGGCCGAGAAAGCCGATCGCGACACGGCGGCCGTCGGCTGTAAGGTCGGCGCTGCGCGTCGCCACGAATTCGTCGAATGCCGTCAACACCGGCCCGACCACCGTGGCACCGAGATGATGTGCCGCAGATTTCTCGGCACTGCGCGCCGCCACCATCCGCCGCAGCGTGCGTGCGCCGTAGTCGAGCCGCGTGGGCTGTCCTTTGAACATCAGCTGCTGCAGCGCATCTTCGCGCAGCAGCCGTGTTGCGAGCCGCGGCCCGGCTTGGGGATAGTGCCGTGATCGGATGCCGTGCCGCTTCGCGCCGCGGACGTCGGCGTGTTCATTGTCGCCGACATGGCATGCGGAGCTTGCGTCGATACCTTGTTGGCGCAGATAGGTCGCGAATAGGTCTTCTGCCTTGCCGCTACCATGGTCGCAAGACGCGTACAGAAAATCCCACGTCAGCCCCGGACTGCAGGCGCGCAGCAGCCGGCCCAGCCGCTCCGTATTCCAATAGGTGTCGGAGATAAACCCGACGCGATTCCCGGTGCGGCGCCGCGCGCGATATTGCTCGAGCATGTCCGGATTGATTCGGCACAGTTCGAGCTCGGCGCTGAACTCGGCTTCGATCAGGTGGTCGAGATCCTCGCGCTTCAGCCCGAATAGCCGGAAGGGAAAGCGCGCGTAGATCTGGTCGATGCTGATCTCTGTCGCCTGTCCGCGCGAACGCGCGGCCTCGCGGACACGCGACTCGGCCAGGATGCGATGCTGGACGAAATGTTCAGACATGTTCGGACACAGATCCGAAACACGCGACAGCTGATAAGTCCGCTCGAACACACCGGTCGGCGTGGTGCAGGCGCGGATCAGAAATGTATCGAAAACATCGAACGACCAGGCGAAACGATTCTCAACGCGTGGTGTGTGATCGATAGAAACAAAAGACATAAGGCGAAACTCAATTGTTTGCCTTTGTTCAACGGACGCATGGTACAAATCAGGCGCGTCGATACAGAAAGTCGTCGTGCGATCAGTTGATTGCTTTCACCGAGAACTGACAGATTCGAACATGTGTGATCGTCGGATCGATGAGTTGGACATTTCTGCGGGCGGAGATGCCGCCTTCGTCGACAGTTCTTCGGCGAGTTGATCGCCCCAAGGTCGCCCAGCGGCGACTTCGACTTTGTGCGCTTCTCCGTCCTTCCACCAGCCCTGCTGTCCTCATGCCGTCGTGGCCGCGCGCGGCCCGTTCCGCGTTGTGCGGGGCGGCTGCTTGCGGCTTGTGGTCGCGACGAGGGCGGCAAATTTTGCCCGGCGGTGGGCAAATTATTCCATCTAAGTATCTGAAAAAATTGCAAAATCTAGCGCCTGGTTGGGGGCGATGGCGCGTTCAACTCGATAAGCCCGCGTTGGCGGAGTTGTGCCGGGGCTGCGAGTTGGAGGATGCGAGATGAATGGCGCGCTCGATGTTTTGGCCCCCGCCGAAGTCATAGTCGCCGCGACTGCCCCGGCTGATAACGAAGCGTCGGACATGCAGCCGGTTGAGATCGTGCTCGATAGTCCGCCGGTCAGTGCCGAGATGGTGTTCGACGAGGATGCCGATCTGCTCGACCGTCTTGCGACCGACGACGAAGCGGCCTTCAGGATGCTGGTCGAGCGGCACATCGACCGCGCCTATTCGATCGCGCTCCGGATTCTCGGCAATGCGGCCGATGCCGAGGACGTGGTGCAGGACACTATGCTGAAGGTATGGACGCATCGCGGGCGCTGGCAGCACGGCCGCGCCAAGTTCTCGACCTGGCTGTATCGCGTCGTCAGCAATCGCTGCATCGACCTGCGCCGCAAGCCGCGGACCGAAAACGTCGAAGCTGTCCCCGAGGTGGCGGATACTCAGCCGGATGCGGTTCGCGTGATCGAGCGCAACGAACTCAGCAATCTGCTCGAAGCCGCGATGCAGCGGCTGCCCGAGCAGCAGCGGATCGCGGTGATTCTCTCGTACCACGAGAACATGAGCAACGCCGAGATCGCCGAGGTGATGGACACCACCATTGCCGCGGTGGAGTCGCTGCTCAAGCGTGGGCGTCAGCAGCTGCGCGCACGGCTCAGCGGCGACGAGCCCGAGCTGCGGGCGGCGTTTACCGATTTTTGACCATAACTTTCGCTGCGTCCGCGCTGGTCGCCTGATCGCGGCCGGTCCCTCCGTTTGAGCACTCAGACGGGGACGATCCCGCGTCGTCAGGTGTCATCGCCGCGATGCGGCGGGTTATGCCGTTCAGCACAGGAGCCTTGATATGCCCGCGATCTCGACCAACACGGCGGCCAACTCCGCGGTCCGCTACCTCAACATCAACTCCGCCCAGGAGACCAGCTCGCTGTCGAAATTGGCGAGCGGCTCGCGCATCACCTCGGCGTCCGACGACGCTGCCGGCCTTGCGATCTCGACGCGGATCTCGTCCGACGTCACCACGCTGCAGCAGGCGGCGACCAACGCCTCGCAGGCGGTGGCGATCCTGCAGACCGCCGACGGCGGTGCGTCGAACATCAGCGACATTCTCGCCCGGATGAAGTCGCTGGCTTCGGAATCGGCCTCCGGCACCACCACCGACTCCAGCCGCGCTTACATCAATTCGGAATTCTCTCAGCTCTCGAGCCAGATCGATTCGATCGCGAGCGGCACCCGCTATTCGAGCCAGAGCCTGCTCGACGGCACCAGCGTATTCGCCTCCGGCGTCGCCGTGCTGGTCGGCACGCAGAGCAGCGACTCGATCACCATTACGCTGTCGAACCTGAAAGCTTCGACGCTGGGTGTGTCGACGCTGGACGTTAGCAGCCTGTCCGGCGCCACCACGGCGCTGAGCGCGCTCGATACCGCGATCAACACCGTATCGTCGGCTCGCGCCAGCATCGGCGCGCAGGAGTCGCGGTTCAATTTCAGCGCCGACTCGATCTCGACCCAGACGCAGAATTTGCAGTCGGCGAATTCCGCCATCAAGGACGTCGATATCGCGGCCGAGCAGGCAAAGCTGTCGTCCGCCGAGGTGAAGACCCAGGCGGCGGTGTCGGCCGAAGCCGCGGCGAACCAGATGCCACAATATTTGCTGAAGCTGCTCGGCTGATGACGTCTGATCCGGGCCGGCACCTGCCGGCCCGGCCTCCTCCTGTGATCGGACTTTGGTCATGACCTCGGTCAGCAGCACGACGTCGAGCACCGCCACGACCAGCAGCACGAGTTCGTTGACGTCGTCATCTGGCGCCTCGGTGACGACCTCGGGCAGCTCGACCACCACCAGCGTCGATTGGGATTCGCTGATCGCCTCGGCGGTGAACGCCAAGCTCGCCGCGGCGACTTCGATCTCGACCAAGATCACCGCCAACGAGGCGAAGATCTCGGCCTATCAGACGCTGCAGACCGATCTCAGCAAACTGTCCTCGGGATTGTCCTCGCTGGCGACTGCGGTGGTCAATTCGCTAGCCACCAACGTGTTCGCCACGCGTGCCGCAACGCTGTCGTCGACCGGCGATGTCAGCGCCTCCTCGGCGCTGTCGATGAGCGTCAGTAACGGTGCCGCTACCGGCGACCATACGCTGACGATCAGCCAGATCGCCACCGCCCACAAGGTGATGGGCACGACGCAGTCCAGTCAAACCGACGATCTCGGCTATTCGGGCGTGTTTTCGCTCGGGCTCGCGGGCGGATCCACCGCAGACATCACCGTCACCAGCACGATGTCGCTGCAGGATATCGTCGATGCGGTCAACGCGCAGACCTCGACAACAAACGTCGAGGCCTCGATCGTCCAGGTGTCCTCCGGTGCCTACGAAATGGTGCTGACCGGCACCAAGGATGCGGCCGATATCACCTATTCCAGCAGTTCCGGGACCGACATTCTGAATTCGCTCGGCTTCACCGACAGCTCCGGTGCGTTTGCGAACGTGCTACAAACCGCTCAGGCGGCGAAGTTCTCGCTCGACGGCATCTCGATGACGCGAGACACCAACGACATTACCGACGTGCTCGCAGGCGTCACCTTTAACTTGCTGCAGGCGACGCCGACCGGCTCGGCCATCAACATCAGCATCGGCACCGACACCAGCCAGATCCAATCGGCGCTGACCACCTTCGTCACCAATTACAATACCTATCGGGACGAGGTGATCGCGCAGCAGGCGACCAACTCCGACGGCACGGCATCGGACAGCGCGGTGCTGTTCGGCGACGGGACCATGCGCGATATCACGACCCGGCTGGAAGCCGCCCTGAACACGACGGTGGGCGGGCTGTCGATGAGCGACATCGGCCTGTCGTTCAACGATCAGAACGAGCTTGAACTTGATACGAGCACGCTGTCGACGATCCTCTCGACCAATCTCAGCGGCGTCACCAAGCTGCTGTCGGCGCAGACCACCACATCGTCCAGCCAGCTCAGCGTCGTCAACACCGGAACGTCGCCCCAGTCGTTCACGCTGGATCTGACCGTTGATTCCAGCGGAACGCTGAGCAGCGCTTCGGTCGGCGGCGACAGTTCGCTATTCACGATCAGCGGCAACACGATTATCGGCGCGTCCGGCAGCATCTACGCCGGCATGGCATTCACCTATACCGGCACCACCTCGCAGTCGATCACCGTCACGTCGACATCGGGCATTGCCACGCAAATGTACCAGATCGCCAAGACGGCCTCGGCCAGCACTGGCTCGTTGCAGACGCTGATCACCAATCTGCAGAGCCGCGACAGCGAGTTGCAGCAGCGGGTGGATGACATCACGGCCGCGGCTGCCACGTTCAAGGCGCAGCTGCAGACCCAATACGCCAAATACCAGGCGGCGATTGCGAGCGCCGACAACACGATGACCTATCTCAAGGCCCTGCTCAACGCCAGTTCGAGTAATTGATGACCCAGAATGCAATGGCGCACCGCGCCAATCAGGCTTATCGCGGCACCGCCGTAACCGTTCCTCCGCTGAAGGCCGTGGTGATGTTGCACGGCGGCGCCATGACGCTGCTGCATCAGGCGATTGAGGCGCAGGAGGCTCGCCGATTTGAGCATGGCCACGATTGCTTGGTGCGGGCGACCGCAATTCTCCGCGGCCTGAGCCATCATCTGGATTGCAGCCGTGGAGGCGCCGTCGCCGAGCGGCTGTACGAGACGTACAATGCGCTGGTGCTGGCGGCGCTGCGGTCCTATGGCAGGCCGCATGCCGCCGCCAACCTGCGGCGGATCATCGCGAGCATCGCCGAGTTGCGTGAGGCTTGGGAGTATGTCGCGGTGACGACGCGGCGTTGATGACGATGATCCCCGTAATCGTCTCCACCGAAAACGGATTTCCGGCGGCACGTAATTGCTTTAAGAGGGAGGTGGTAGCCCTCGGCGAGCACAACATGGACGTTGCGGAACTTGAAGACCTGATCGATCGGCTGGGGGAAGATCCTTCCCGCTGGCCCGATGATCGGCGTCTCGCCGCAGAGAGATTGCTGCAGGAGTCCGCCGCCGCGCGCGCTCTATTGGCACAGGCGCGTGCCGTCCGAGAGGCGCTGTCCGCTCCGCCGGTTCGGGCCCCGGCGGGACTCGCCGACCGGATCGTTGCGGCCGCGATGCGCGCCGAAACGGCCAAGACAACCGCCAAGACCGAGCCTGCCGACGATCGCGCTCCTTCCGAGCCCGCAACTCCCCACGGCTAAGGACGCTCTGCTGGTGCGCCAAATGATTCTGGCGCGACCATTCCAATGAGCCTCCGGATCAGCCAGCGCTGCGATGAAGCCGGCGCTCCAATTCATCCATCGTCTTTGAATTGATCCAGATGCTGCGCCGCTTCGTTAGCGGCGCACGTCGTCACTGGCTGCTTGATACGTATTCCGATTCTGCCGGCGTTGTTCCGTCACGTCCTGCTACAGGCAAATTCTGCCGAGCAATCAAGTCGTTCTGCCACCGCGGACGCGCGCCTGATTTGGCCGCCTCGCGCGTTTGATCAGCAGACCACCTCGCGATCTCCATCACGACGATCACCACACGACCCGAGTCCTCCGCCGCATCCGGCGAAGACAGGATGGCTACGCCATGACCACGATTTCCAGCGCCGTATCGACGGCCGCCACCACGACCAGCACGACGAGTTCGACCAGTTCGGCGTCTTCGTCGCTGAGCTCGAGCGATTTTCTCAGCCTGCTGATCAGCGAACTCCAGAACCAAGATCCGCTGAATGCGACCAGCACGACCGATTTCATCAATCAGCTCACCTCCTATGCCAATTTCAGCCAGCAGCAGGAGATCAACTCCAGCATGACGTCGCTGGCGAATTCGTTCTCCAGCCTGGTGACGCTGAATTCCGTCAACTACATCGGCCACACCGTCGAGGCGAAGACCGACACGGCGACGCTGACGGGCGGCTCGGCGACCTTCGGCTACACGCTGTCGTCAGCGGCCTCCGATGTGTCGATCAGCATCAAGGATTCATCCGGCAACACCGTGTGGAGCGGCACTGGCTCCGGCAACGCCGGCTCCAACAGCTTCACCTGGGACGGCAAGAATTCGAGCGGCACCCAGCTCGCGGACGGCGGCCAGTACACCATCTCGGTGAGTGCGACCGATTCAGCCGGCAACTCCGTCTACAAATATTCCACCGTGAGCGGCACCGTGACCGGCATCGACACCTCGTCGAGCACGCCGGCCCTGCTCGTCAACGGCGTGTCGGTCAGCGCCAGCAACATCATCGGCGTTTCGTCCTGAGTGCGGCCGGAGTAGTATCATGAGTCTCACTGGCGCGCTTTCCTCGGCGATATCTGCGCTCAACGCGCAGAGCCAATCGTTGTCGATGATTTCCGACAACATCGCCAACTCCGACACCACCGGTTACAAAACCACCTCGGCGATGTTCAGCCAGCTGGTGACGGCGTCGAGCAGCGCGACGTCCTACGCATCCGGCGGCGTCACCGTGGCGGGGCGCGCCAACATCAGCCAGCAGGGTCTTCTGGCTGCGACCAGCAACGCGACCGATGTTGCCATCCAGGGCTCCGGCTTTTTCGTCGTGTCGGACCAGACCTCGGGCGGCACAACGTCTTATACCCGAAACGGCGCGTTCTCGATCGACAACGCCGGGTATCTGGTCAACAGCGGCTATTACCTGGAAGGTTGGCGCACCGACGCCGACGGCAAGATCGTCGGCGACGCATCGTCGGCGACGCTGTCGCCGATCAACACCAACGTGGCCGCGACCAGCGGCAGCGCTACCACCAAGACCACCTTCGCGGCCAATCTGCCGGCGGATGCGGAGACAGGCGCGACTTATTCGAGCTCGATGACGGTGTACGACTCGCTCGGCACCGCCAACTCGATCCAGGTGACATGGACCAAGACGGCGTCAAATGCCTGGACGGCAGGCTTCGCCAATCCGACGCTATCGTCGAGCACCAGCACCACCACCGGCACCACCACCGGCTCGGTGTCGCTCACGTTCAACAGCGATGGCTCGCTCGCGTCCACCAGCCCCAGTCCGCCGACGATCTCGGTGTCGGGCTGGACCAACGGTGCCGCAAACAGCACGATCTCGCTCGATCTGGGAACGGTCGGTAAGACCAACGGCCTCACCCAATATGCATCGGGTGAAGCGACGCCGACCATCAACGTCACCAGCATTTCGTCCGACGGTCTGCCTTACGGCAAATTGAGCAGCATCGCGGTCGGCGATGACGGCACGGTAAATGCGACCTATTCGAACGGACAGACCATCGCGATTTACAAAATCGCAGTCGCGACCTTCAAGGATCCCGACGGCCTCTCGGTGAACAGCTACGGCATCTACTCGGCGACCGCGGCGTCTGGCGATGCATCGGTTCAGACCTCCGGCAGCAACGGGGCCGGCAAAATCTACGGTAGCGAACTGGAATCCAGCACCACCGACACCTCGAGCCAGTTCGCCAGCATGATCTCGGCGCAGCAAGCTTATTCGGCAGCCTCGCAGGTGATCACGACGGTGAACAAGATGTTCGACACCCTGATCTCCGCGATGAGGTAGCCGCCATGGTCACTGCCGTCAGCGATGAGACGCATCTCGAATTGCTGCTCAGCCGGTTGGCACGGCTCAAGCTGCTGTCGCAGGCAGTAGACCGCGGCGATCGCGGCCAACTGGTCGCGCTGCTGGACGAGATCGAGAAGATTAAGTGCGAACTCGTCCGAGGCCGCGAGCGGGTCGGCAGCGAGATGGCCCGCGCGACGACGCGGACCACGGCGATCACGGCCTACGCGCGCGGGGCAGGCGCACCCGTGCGGCGTCACTAAATTCGAACAACGGGAATGATGAAGATGGCACAGATTGGCACCCCCACGGTTTCTCCGGTGAGCGATGAGCGCGCGCTGGCGATGATCGCGCTGATCGATGACCTGATCCTGGTGATCGACGACGAGAATGTCGAGCTCGCCAAGGGATTGCCCGCGTCGCGGCTGAAGCAGGTCGACGAGAAGGCGCGGCTCGCCGAGCTGTTCGAGCGCTGGGTGGCTGAATGCACTGGCGGCAATGGCGTGATCCAGGTGCAGAACCGCCAGCTGCGCGACAGACTGCTCGACCGGATTCTTCAGCTCCGTGGCGCGATGGATGAAAACCTGATGCGGCTGCGCGCTGCGATCGAAGCCAGCAATCGCCGGATCGAGGCGGTGATGCAGGCGATCCGCGAGCAACTGGCCGGCAATGCGCCGTATGGCGCCGCCGGGACGCGCACCGCCCGAGCGGTGTCGTGCGGGACCAGCCTTCGCGCCTGATCCACCCCAGGGAGGCTCGCGTGTCGCTCAACATCGCCCGCAGCATCGCGTTCAGCGGCCTCGCGGCGACGCAGGTCCAGATCTCAGTGACCTCGGCGAACATCTCGAATGCCGACACGACGGGCTACACCAAGAAGACCGCCGGTCAGGCCAGCAGCGTCACCGGCGGGGTCGGCACCGGCGTCACCGTTACAGGCATCACCAGCTCGGTCAACAAGCTGCTGTTGAAATCGCTGATCGCGGCGAATTCGGATCTGGGCGCGGCCGACACCACCAACAGCTACCTGACCTCGTTGCAGCAGCTCTACGGTTCCTCGACCAGCGCGACCAGCACATCGACCGGAACCTCGCTCGCCAATACGCTGGCATCGCTGGAATCGGCGTTGTCGTCGCTCGCGAGCACGCCGACCAGCTCGGCGCTGCAGTCCAATGTGGTCGATGCGCTCGACAGCGTGGCGTCGCAATTGCGCGAGACCTCCAGCGGCATCCAGAAATTGCGATCCAATGCCGATCAGGACATCGCTTCGGCAGTCGGCTCGGTGAACGACGATGTGCAGAAGATCGCCGATCTGAATGCGGCGATCAAGCAGGCGGCGGCCGCGGGCCAGTCGACGGCGGATCTCGAAGACAAGCGCAACACCGCGCTGCAGGATCTGTCGTCGCAGATGAATGTCAGCTACTACACGGCGTCGAACGGCGATCTGCAGGTCTATACGGCAACCGGTCAGGCGCTGGTCGACAGCGCGGCGCATCCCTTGAGCTACACCACGACGGCGAGCGTCAGCGCTGTGACCAGCTACAGTAGCGGCGGCTTCAGCGGCATCATGCTCAATGGCGTCGATGTCACGTCGCAGATCACGTCGGGCAAAATCGGTGCACTGGTGACGCTGCGCGACCAGACGCTGCCAGCCGCCCAATCGCAACTCGACGAACTGGCGCAGCAGCTCGCGACCAGCCTCAATGCGGTGTCCAACGGCCAGACCACGCTGCCGCCACCGACGAACCTGACCGGTATCGCCACGGTCAGCAGTTCGGACGCGCTGTCGGCGACGGGCTCGGTGCGTCTCGCGGTCACCGATTCAAGCGGCAAGCTTATCTCCTATAGCGATCTCGATTTGTCGTCCTATTCGAGTGTGGGTGATCTGGTGAGCGCCATTAACGGCGTGTCCGGACTGTCGGCCTCGATCGACACCAGCGGGCACCTGAAGATCGCGACGACTGCGTCCAACACAGGCGTTTCGATTGCGGGGCTCACCAGTTCGGTCGGCAGTGCCGGTGAAAGCTTCTCCGACTATTTCGGCCTCAACGATCTCGTCACCGCCACCGGGGCGTCGGACATCGCGGTCCGCAGCGATATCCTGTCCGGCAAAACGTCGCTGTCGCTGGCGACACTGTCGTCGTCCGCAACGCTCACCACTGGCAGTTCGGTGCTGTCGTCCGATGGAGCCAGCGCTGCCAATACGCTGTACGATGCGCTGACCGGATCGACCAGCTTCAAAGCGGTGGGGGGGCTGGCGGCCGTCACCGGCTCGTTCGCCGACTTCGCTTCGACCATCGTTTCCAGCGTCGCGGGGAAAGCGTCGCAGGCGTCCTCGACCTACAGCGCCAAAGAGGCTGCGCAATCGACCTATGCCAACTCGCTGTCGTCGCAGTCCGGCGTCAATCTCGATGAAGAGTCGGCGCGGCTCAGCGAATTGCAGAACAAATACACCGCCGCCTCACAACTGATCCAGGCGATCAATGCGATGTTCACCGCGCTGGTCAGCGCCGTGAGCTCGACCTGACGCAGGAGCCGGCGCATGACGGTGATGCGGGTCGCGACCTTCGCGCAGTCCGGACAGATGATCGCAGACGCGCTGCGGGTGCAGTCGCGGATGGCGGAGCTGCAGATCCAGGAAGCCTCGGGCGTGAAGTCCGAGAGTTTTGCCGGCTACGGCGCCGACGCCCAGCACGTCGTCAATCTGCAGGTCGGGGTCACCCGTGCGCAGTCCTACATCGATGCGGCGACGCTGGCCGGCGGCAAAGTCCAGGTGATGTACTCGGCGGCCGGCTCGATCGCCGACATCGTGACGCAGCTCCGCTCGCAGCTCAGTGCGGCGTCGACTGGAAGCGCCACCGAAGCGACCTCGGCGATCAGCTCGGCGCAGCAGATGCTGCAGCAGGTGGGATCGCTGCTGAATACGCAGTACGACGGCCAATACGTGTTTGCCGGCAGCAAGACGTCGACGCCGCCGGTCGATCTCAGCAGCTTTGCCTCGAGCGCCGGCAGCACTACCACCGCCGACACCAGCTATTACGTCGGCGACGACGCGACCACGTCCGTCCGCGTCAGCGCCGACCAGTCGGTGGCCTACGGTGTCAACGCCGACAATTCCGCGTTCGAGCAGGTGATGCGCGTGCTGCGCTATGTGGCCAACAGTTCGTCGTTGTCCTCCAGCCAGATCGCGACGGCGCTCGATCTGGCGAGTTCCGCGCTTGATGCCTCTGCCTCGGTGCAGGAGAGACTCGGAAACGCTGCGTCCGAAATCGAGAACGCTAGTGCGCGGCAGAGCGACTACAAAAGCTTCGCCTCGACGCTGGCGAGTGACCTGACCAGCGTTGACGTGGCTGCGGTCACCGCCGAACTGTCGACCTACCAGTCGCAATTGACCGCGTCGTATTCGGCGATCGGCAAGATCTTTAGCCTCAATCTTGCCAGCTATCTGAAATGACGAGGCGGCGCCGCACAGCCTAGCGGTGGGTGAAGTGTGGTGCGCGCTTCTCCAGGAAGGCCCGAATGCCCTCGCGGGCGTCGGCGCTGGCGAAGCGGGCGTGCAGCTCGCGACGCTCGAACAGGATGCCTTCGGCGAGCGTGCTTTCGAATGCGCGGTTGAGGCTTTCCTTCAGCGCCATCAGGGCGGGGGCGGAGAACGCCGCGATCGTGGTGGCCAGCGCCACGGTCTCGTCGCGCAGCCTGTCGTCATCGACCACACGCGACACCAGGCCGTAGCGATCGGCCTCTTCGGCGTTGAGTGGTCGCGCCGACAGGCACATGTCCATGGCCTTTGCCTTGCCGATCGCGCGCGGCAAGCGTTGCGTGCCGCCGGCTCCGGGCAGCAGGCCGAGCTTGATTTCCGGCAGCGCGAATTTGGCACTGCGGCCGGCGATCACGATGTCGCAGGCAAGCGCCAATTCGCAGCCGCCGCCATAGGCGAGGCCGGCCACCGCGGCCAGCACCGGCTTTCGCACCTGGCGGATCGTTTCCCAATTGCGGGTGATGAAGTTCGAGCCGTAGACGTCGCTATAGCTCAACGCCGCCATCGAGGCGATGTCGGCGCCGGCCGCGAACGCGCGGGCATTGCCGGCGATCACGATCGCACCGATGCCGTCGTCGGCGTCGAACGCCAGAAGGGCAGCGCCGAGCGCATCCATCAGCGCGTCGTTCAGCGCGTTGAGGACTTCCGGCCGGTTCAGCGTGATGATGCCGACCCGGCCCTGGGTTTCGGTGAGGATGGGATTGGACGACAAGGTCGTGCTCCGTGGTCGGTGTGCGCTTTAAAGATCACTCTGCTGCAGCATCTCGCGCAGCCGGAATTTTTGGATCTTGCCGGACGGTGTTGCCGGCATCGCGTCGCGAACCACGAGCCGCTCGGGGATGTATTGCAGCGCCAGCTTTTGCGCCTTGAGGAACTCGACCATCGCGGCGAAGTCGATGCTGGCCCCGGTCTTCGGCACCACCACGGCGCAGGCGCGCTCGCCGAGCCGGTCGTCTGGATAGGCGACGATCGCGACCTGTGCGACGGCCGGGTGCTTGTAGAGCAGGGCCTCGATCTCGACGACCGGGATGTTCTCACCGCCGCGGATGATCACGTCCTTGCTGCGGCCGCTGATCCGGATGTAGCCGTCGGCGGTCATGTAGGCGAGGTCACCGGTATCGAACCAGCCGTCGGCATCGGTGCCGTTCCAATGCGGCCGCTTCAGATAGCCGCCGAAATTCGAGCACGACCGCACCACCAGCCGGCCGATCTGGTTCGGCGGCAGCGCCTTGCCCTCGCCGTCGATCACTTTGACCTCGACGCCTGGCAGCGGGCAGCCATCGGTGGTCGAGGCGAGCTTGTCATCGTCGTCGAGCTTGATCAGCGTCACCGCGCCATTCTCGGTCATGCCCCAGGCCGAGACGATCTTGGCGCCGAGACCCGCCTGAGCCTGTTCGACCAGCGGCCCGGGAATTGGCGCGCCGGCGCAGAGGAAGGTCTTCAGGCTGGGTACCGGCTCGCCGCTCTCCTTCACCACGCGCGTCAGATCGGTGAGGAATGGCGTCGACGCCATGGTGAAGGTGACGCGCTCGGCGCGGATCAGCTCGGCGGCCTTGGCCGGATCCCAGATGTCCTGCAGCACTGCGCTGGCGCGCAGCATGATCGGCATCATCAGCCCGTACATGAAGCCGGTCTGGTGTGCCATCGGCGACGCCATCAGGATCACGTCGGACTCGCGAAGCGCGAGCCGCTGCGCGTAGGGCACGATATTGGCCATCAACGTATTGGCGCTGTGCATCACGCCTTTCGGCTCGCCGGTGGTGCCGGAGGTGTAAATCAGTTGTGTGATGTCGTCCGGGGAGGGCCGGCTGCGGCTCAGGATCGCTGCGGCGTCCGGCTGCTTTTCCCATTCGGGCGTCGTCAGCAACGTGTCGAAATCGTCTACGCCGTGACCATCGACCACCACGATGGTTCGAAGCGCCGGCAGATCAGGCTGCAGGCCGCGCGCCATGGCTTCATGATCGAAGCCACGGAAGCTCTTCGGCACCACCAGCACCTTGGCTTCGCCGTGCTTCAGCATGAACGACAGCTCTCGCTCACGGAAGATCGGCATCAGCGGGTTGAGCACCGCGCCGATCCGGGAGCAGGCGAGATACAGCACGGTGAACTGCCACCAGTTCGGCAGTTGCATCGCCACAACGTCGCCGTGGCCGATGCCGAGCCGGCTGAGGCCAACCGCGACGCGATCGGCCAGCGTCGCGAGCTCGCGGTAGCTGAAGCGGCGCACCGCGCCGCCGTCAAGCCGGACCGCGGTCAGTGCGATCTTGTCGGGGCAATGCGTCACGCAGGCGTCGAGATCGTCGTTGATGGTGCGGTCGTGCCACAGGCCGGCGGCGATGCTCGCGGCGCGGCGTGGCGGCAGCAGAACGGCGTCGAACTCCATGTTTCCCCCGGAATAGTTATTAGTTATGGATGCAGAATGTCTCGGCAGCGCCTCCGCTCAGGCCGGCACTGCGGCGCGGCCGGCACGGTGGCGCGCGATGATCGTCTTCATGATCTGCGCGGTGCCGTCGCCGATCTGGAAGCCGAGCACGTCCCGCAGCCGCTGCTCCATCGGGCCGCGGTCATAGCCGCCGTGGCCGTGCATCAGCAGACATTGATGGATCACGTCGTAGGCGAGTTTCGGCGCCCACCATTTGCACATTGCGGCCTCGGCACTGTGCGGCGCGCCTTGGTCCTTCAGCCACAGCGCCTGCAGGCAGAGAAGGCGCGCAGCCTCGACCTGGGTGTCGAGGTCGGCGAGCGGATGCGACACGCCCTGAAACGCCGACAGCGGTTTGCCGAATGCCTGCCGTTCCGCGACATGCGCCCAGGTCTCTTCGAGCGCGACACGCGCAACGGCGAGCACTTGCAAGCCGATCAGTGCGCGCGAGAAGTCGAAGCCCTGCATCACCTGGACGAAACCCTTGTTCTCGTCGCCGAGCCGATGTGCGGCCGGGACGCGCACGTTCTCGAAGAACAGCGAGCCGCGGCCGATCGCGCGCTGGCCGTGGCAGTCGAACCGGCTGCGGGTGATGCCGGGCAGGTCCATCGGGATCAGCAGCGCGGTGACGCCGTGAGCGCCGGACTCGATCGAGCCGGTGCGGCCGAACACCACCGCGGCGTCGGCCTGATCGGCGGCGGAAATCGAGGTCTTCTCGCCATTGACGATGTAGTCGTCGCCGTCGCGCTCGATCCGCAGCCGCAGGTTCGCCGCATCCGAGCCGCCGCGCGGTTCGGTCAGCGCGATCGCGAACAGCGCGTCGCCGGCGATCAGCTTCGTCAGCCACGGCTGCACGATCTCGCGCTGGCCGTGCTGCGACAGGATTTGACCGTTCAGCGAGGCGAGTAGATTGACATAGGACATGCTGAGGTCGGCGCGCGCGATCTCCTCGTGGATCACACCGGCCGCGAGGCTGCCCATGCCGAGCCCGCCGCAAGCTTCCGGCAGTTCCGGCGCGATGAAGCCCATCTCGCCCATCGCCTTCATCAAGCTGCGGTCGAGCACCCGCGTGCGGTCGCGCTCCTGAAATCCCGGTGCGATCCGGTCGGCGGCGAACCGCCGGGCCTGCGCGGCCAGCGCCACGAGGTCTTCGTTCAAATATGGATTCATGCCTCGCCCTCCTTGAGAATTCGAGCGCCGGCGTTGCCGGCGCCGTTCGTCGGCGGGAGAGCGGTTATTTGATGTATTTGCGGAATTCGGGCTTACGCTTCTCCTGCAGCGCCTTGACGCCTTCGCGCGATTCCTCTGTGTCGTAATAGAGTTTCAGCGCGTACATCCCCATACCGGCGATGCCGGCTTGATGCGCGGTGTCCATGTTGAAGCTGCGCTTGGCGATCGCGAGCGCGGTCGGTGAGCGCTCGCACAGTTCCTCGCCCCACTTCTGCACTTCGGTGTCGAGCTCCTCGTGCGGCACGCAGAGATTGGCGAGGCCCATCGCTTCGGCTTCCTTGCCCGAGTAACGCCGGCACATGTACCAGATCTCGCGGGCCTTCTTTTCTCCGACGACGCGGGCCAGGAACGCGGTGCCGTAGCCCGGATCGACCGAGCCCATCTTCGGGCCGACCTGGCCGAAGATCGCCTTCTCCGAGCAGATCGTCAGGTCGCAGATCGTCGCCAGCACATTGCCGCCGCCGATTGCATAGCCCTGGACGCGGGCGATCACCGGCTTAGGCACGTCGCGGATCGCAGTGTGCAGTTCTTCCATCGGCAGCCCGACGGTGCCGCGGCCATCGTAATTGCCGTCGTGCGTAGACTGATCGCCGCCGGTGCAGAAGGCGCGGTCGCCGGCGCCGGCGAGCACGATCGCGCCGACGTCCTTGTCGTAACCGGCCTTGTACAGCGCCTTGATCAGCTCGTCGCAGGTGGTGCCGCGGAACGCATTCATCTTGTCCGGACGGTTGATGATGATCCACGCCACGCCGTTGCGGATTTCATAGATCAGGTCTTCGAACTGCATTGGAATCCTCCCGTAATTGTTGATTGGGCTCAGCCGTTCATCGTCAGGCCGCCGGAGACGCTCAGCACCTGGCCGGTGATGAAGCCGGCGTCGTCGCTGCCGAAGAACGCGATCGCACCGGCGAGATCATCCGGTTTGCCGAGTCGGCCGAGCGGGATTGCTTTGGTGAAGGCTTCGATCAGCTTCTCCGGATTGGCGGCGCCGGAGGTCACACCGGCAAGCAGCGCGGTGTCGGTCGGTCCCGGGCAGACGACGTTGACGGTGATGCCGTGGCGGGCGTGTTCGCGTGCCAAGGTCTTGGAGAATGCGACGAGGCCGCCTTTGCAAGCGGCGTACACCGCTTCGCCCGACGAGCCGACGCGCGCTGCGTCAGAGGCGATGTTGACGATGCGGCCATAGCGCCGCTCGACCATGCCGGGCAGCACTGAGTGATGCATGTGCAGCGCGCCGATGAGGTTGATGGCGATCAGTCGCTCCCATTCGCCGGGTTCGCTCTTGGTGAACGGCTTGAAGATGTCCCAACCGGCGTTGTTGACCAGAATGTCCACCGGCCCGAGTTTGTCCGCCGTCGTCGCGATCGCGGCGTCGACACTTTTGCGGTCGGCGATGTCGCAGCGGATCGCTTCGGCCGCGCCGCCCGCGGCGCGGATCTCGCCGGCGACCTTCTCGGCGGCGTCGAGATTGAGGTCGAGCACCGCAACCTTGGCGCCGTCCTGCGCAAACCGGTGACACGTCGCCCCGCCGATGCCGCCGCCGCCACCCGTGATCACTGCCGTTTTGTTCTGCAGCCGCGCCATCCTCGCTCGCTCCTCTTTGATTCTGATCTCTTTTTCCCCAGGAAGCCCGCGATCGAAGCTGGCAACTAGGACAATATATTGTTATATTTAGGCAGCGTTGCGAAGATGCGTCAAGATGGTCGATGATGGCAAATAAGCGCACGAGTGCCGATCCTGCTGCAGATGCGAAGATGGAGCTGGCCAACCGGTTGTTCTTCCGTCTCTATCAATGTGCCAATATGTTGCATAAAACAGGCACCCGGGCGGTCGAAGCCGAGGGGCTGACGACGCAGCAATGGGCGGTGCTCGGAGCGCTGTCGCGACCCGCGGTGGCGACCGGCATGAGCATTGGCGATCTGGCCCGCTATCTGATGGTCAGTCGGCAGAATCTCACCGGCCTGATCGGTCGCATGGAGCGCGATGGTCATGTCGCGGTGGTGCCGGACGAGCGCGATCGCCGCTCACGGCTGGTGACGATGACCAAGTCCGGGCGGCACGTCTGGGAGGTGCTCGCGCAGCCGAAGATCCGTGCTTATTACGGCGAAGTGCTTGGCGATTTCTCGATCAATGATGTCACCCACGCGCTGCACTATCTGCTCAAGATCCTCGACAACATGAAACGTCTCGACGATGGCGCTGCGGGCGAGCCGGCGGCGACGGAATTGGAATGACTTTGGTCAAGGCGCGCGGGCCTCATCCAACATCTATCGGGCGCAAGCGATAACAAGACGAGGGAGACGGAGGCGATGAAGGCGGCATTCATGACCGGTCATGGCGGCAACGAGGTGATCGAGGTCGGCGATCGCCCGACGCCGCAGCGCCGCCCGGGTGAAGTGCTGGTGCGGATGCGCGCTGCGACCGTTAACCGCGTCGACCTCTACATGCGCGACAGCGGCGCCGGCATCACCCACAGCCTGCCGCAGATCATGGGAGTAGATGGTGCCGGCGTGATCGAGGAGGCGGACACGCCGGAGCTGATTGGGCGGCGGGTGACGCTGTATCCGGGGATCGTCTGCGGTTCTTGCGAATTCTGCCGCCGCGGCGAGCCGGTGCTATGCGCCAAGATGAGCCTGCTAGGCGAGCATCGCGACGGCACCATGGCCGAGTATGTCTGCGTGCCGGCGGGAAATGCCCTGCCGATCCCTGACCGCCTTGATTTCGCCCAGGCCGCTGCGCTCGGCGTGAACTATCTTACGGCGTGGCGGATGCTGTTCACCAAGGCGAAGCTGCAACCGGACGAAACCGTGCTGGTGTTCGGGGTTGGTGGCGGCGTGTCGCTCGCGGCGATGCAGATTGCTGCGGCCGCCGGCGCCCGTGTGCTGGTGACCTCACGCAGCGCTGACAAGCTGGCGCGGGCCCGGGCGCTCGGCGCCGATGCGGTGATCGATGCGCCGGCCGATAAGATCCCCGCCGCGGTGATGGATTTGACGGGCGGCCGCGGCGCCGACGTGGTGATCGAGAATATCGGCGGCGCGATGTGGAGCGCGGCGCTGAAGTCATTGGTGCGCGGCGGGCGGGTCGCGACCTGCGGTGCCACGATCGGCGACCAGCCGCCGGCCGATTTGCGCCGGGTGTTCATCCGCCAACTTCAGATCTTCGGCTCGACCCTCGGCAACCCGAGTGAGCTTTCCGATCTGATCGCCTGGTGCGATGCCGGAAAGCTGACACCGCCGATCGATCTGCACTATCCGCTCGGCGATATCCGCGCCGCATTCGATCATCTCGAATCCGGCAGCCAGTTCGGCAAGATCGCGATCGACATCTGAGCCCCGCGGCGGCGGGGTGCCGTCCGTCCGGTCTCGGCTTTCCCATCGCCAGATTTGATCCGCATCAAATTAATTTTCGCATTCCAATACTAGATTACATTTAAATCGCCGGACCGGAAAATGGCCGGCAGCGCGACCCCGGCAGAGCCGCCGGGCAGGGAGGACGACCGGCATGCTCGACAGGCCGCATCACACCACGGCGGACATCATCGCCCGTTGCGAGACGCTGTTCTCAGACCTCAGCTTCACCGCCGCCCGCGAATGGAAGGCCGCAGAGCCCGGCCGCATCGTGGTCGGCTTTCTGCCCTACTACGCTCCCCGCGAACTGGTCCACGCCGCCGGCGGATTGCCACTCGGGATCTTCGGTGGCGGCGACCAGCTCGAAGTCATCCACGGCGACGCCTACTATCAGAGCTACATCTGCCGAATTCCGCGCTCGACCATCGAACTCGGTGTCTCCGGCCGGCTCGACTTCGTCGACGGCATGATGTTTCCATCGATCTGCGACGTGATCCGCAATCTGTCGGGGATGTGGAAGCTGATGTTCCCGTCCAAGGGCGCGCGCTACATCGACCTGCCGCACAATTTCGACGACGATCTCGGCGGCGAGTTCTATGTCAGCGAGCTGCGCGAAACCTGCGAATGGCTGTCGAGCCTCACCGGCAAGCCGATCACCTCCGATGCGATCCGCGCCTCGATCGCGGTGTTCAACGACAACCGCCGGCTGGTCCGTGCGCTGTATCAGCTGCGCGCCGACGAGCCGTGGAACGTGCCGTCGGCGGAACTCTATCTGCTGCTCCGCGCCGGCATGGTGATCCCGGTCGAGGAGCACAACCAGATGCTCACCGATTACCTGGCGGCAGTGCGGCTGCAGCAGCGGCCGATCAAGGACAATTCGCGCGTGGTGATCTGCGGCATGTTCTGCGAGCAGCCGCCGCTGAACCTAATCAAGTCGATCGAGCTGTCGGGTTGCTACATCGTCGACGACGACTTCATTCTGGTGACGCGCTGGGAGAATTCCGACGTCGCGCTCGACGGCGATCCGCTGCGGAGCCTCGCCCACGCATATCTGCACGACTCCAAATCGACGCCGCCGAAATACGAGCCGGACGAGGCCAAGAAGGGGCTGTGTCTGGTCGACAGCGTGCGGAAGAACCGCGCCGAAGGCGTGATCTTCGCCATGACGTCGTTCTGCGATCCAGGACTGCTCGAGCGGCCGATGCTGCAGGCGGTGCTGAAGAGCCACGGCATTCCGCAGATCGCTTTCAAATACGCCGAGAATTCCGGCCAGATGCAGCCGATCCGCGAGCAGGCCGGCACCTTCGCCGATTCGATCAAATTGTGGAGCGGAGCATGACCGTCATCGTCGGACCGAAGACCAAGCCGCCGGAAGCCATCAAGGATGCGTCGATGGCGCGGCAGAAGCAGATGGTCAACGCCCACTACGATCGCCTCGCGAGCGCCAAGGAGCGCGGCGAGAAGGTGGCCGCGACCTTCGTGCCGGGCAATCTCAACGAGCTGCTGATGTGCTTCGACATGGTCAACAACCTGCCGGAGGTCAACGCGATCCAGAACGGGCTGCGGCGGCAAAGCGGCGGCTACGTGATGGAGGCGGAAAAGCTCGGCCATTCCGAAGACGTCTGCACCTACGTCAAATCCGACATCGGCATGATGGCCAAGGGCAATATCGGTCCGAACGGCAAGCCGCTGCCCGACCCGGACGTGCTGCTGCTATCCTACACCGGCTGCTTCACCTTCATGAAATGGTTCGAGCTGCTACGCCGGCAGTACAAATGCGAGACCATCATGTTCCAGACGCCGTATCTGGCCGATGGCCGGATCACCAAGGACATGATCAGCTACATGGTCAAGCAGCTCCGGCAAGACGTGATCCCGAAGCTGGAGCGGATCTCAGGTGTCAAATTCGACATCGACCGGCTGCGCGAATATTTGCGCAAGTCCGCCAAGGCCGAGGACGATCACGTCTGGGTGCTGCAATCGGCCAAGCACAAGCCGTCGCCGATCGACGCCTATTTCGGTGGGATCTATTACATCGGGCCGATCTTCGGCGCCTTCCGCGGCACCGACGATGCGATCGAATACTACAAGTTCCTGCGCGCCGAGGTCGAGGGGCGGATCGCGCAAGGTAAGGGGCCGGTGACGCCCGATGGCGACATGGGGCAGGAGCGCTACCGCCTAGTGGTGGAAGGCCCCCCGAACTACACCAATTTCCGCCAGTTCTGGAAGATGTTCTACGACGAGGGCGCCGTGGTGGTCGCCTCAAGCTACACCAAGGTCGGCGGCACCTATGATTACGGCTTCCGCCACGATCCGGATCGGCCGCTGGAGTCGCTCGCCGAATACTGCCTCAATGTCTACACCAACCGCAATCTGCCGATGCGGGTGGACATGCTGGAGAACTATATCAACGAATACCAGGCGGACGGCCTTCTGATCAATTCGATCAAGAGCTGCAATTCGTTCTCCGCCGGCCAGCTCCTGATGATGCGCGAGGTCGAGAAGCGCACCGGCAAGCCGGCGGCGTTCATCGAGACCGATCTGGTCGACCCGCGCTATTTCTCGGCCGCCAACGTCAAGAACCGGCTGGAGAGCTATTTCCAGATGATCGAACAGAAGCGCGCGGGCTTCCGCGGCGCCGCCTGAGGAGCGCAACGATGCGGACTTTCGTTGGAATCGATCTCGGCTCCACCACCACCAAGGCGGTGCTGATGGACGACAACAAGGAGGTGATCGGGCGCGGCATCACCAATTCTCGCTCGAACTACGCCACCGCGGCGCGCGTCGCCTCCGAAGAGGCGCGGATCGACGCCCGGTTCACGTTGTTCCGCCGGGCCCTTCACGTCGGCGAGGCCGGCCACGAGCACAGCGCCGAGTTCCTGGCGGCATTGGAGCGTAACTTCCGGCTCATTCAGTTTCTCGAACAGCTCGACGATCTGGAGGAGACGTGTCATCGCCAGCTCGAGGCGGATCGCTTCAAGTCGATTGCCGGCCCGCTGCAGGAGGCGCTGCACGTCATCTTCGCCCGGCTGCGGCAGGAGGCGGCCTCGCTCTATGCCCCCGGTGCCAAGCGCAAGTCGGATTTCTTCCGCGACATCGCCGGTTCGCGGTTTCATGTCCACGCCGAAGCGGTGGCCCGCGAGATGGGGATCGCGCTGGACATGGTGCTGAACGCCTACGACAAGTCGATCATCGAGGTCGAGAATCGGCCGCCGGGTGGCGACCTCAGCGACAAGTTTCGCCGTGCCGTTGCGCGGATGCTGGCTGCGGATTCGCACGCGGCTGATGGCGAAGGCGATTTCGCCGCGATGATCGAGTCGGCGCTCGGGATCGAGCTGGAGGAGACCTATCTGGTCGGCACCGGCTACGGCCGGGTGACGCTGCCGTTCTCCAAGGAGCACATTCGCTCCGAGATCCTGTGCCACGGCCTCGGCGCCCACATGATGTATCCCGGCACGCGCACCGTGCTCGACATCGGCGGCCAGGACACCAAGGGCATTCAGATCGACGGTCACGGCATCGTCGAGAACTTCCAGATGAACGATCGCTGCGCTGCCGGCTGCGGCCGCTATCTCGGCTACATCGCCGACGAGATGAACATGGGGCTGCACGAGCTCGGTCCGCTGGCGATGCAGTCCAATCGCCCGGCGCGGATCAATTCGACCTGCACGGTGTTCGCCGGCGCCGAACTGCGCGATCGGCTGTCGCTCGGCGAGAAGCGCGAGGACATTCTCGCCGGCCTGCACCGCGCCATCATCCTGCGGGCGATCTCGATCATCTCGCGCTCGGGCGGCGTCACCGATCAGTTCACCTTCACCGGCGGCGTCGCCAAGAACGAGGCGGCGGTCCGCGAGCTGCGCAAACTGATCCAAGAGAACTACGGCGAGGTGACGATCAACATCAATCCGGACTCGATCTACACCGGCGCGCTCGGCGCCTCCGAATTCGCCCGCCGCGCCGTCGCGGCGTGAACGATGGGCGCTTGGATGATCAAACGTTCGGCCGGACTTGCGAGGAGGAAACGATGACCATCACGTCGGGGATCGATGTCGGGACCGGGGCCATCAAGGTGGTGGCGTTCGCGGTCGAGGGCGACCAGGAGCGTTGCCTCGGCAAGCGGGTCGAGCGGGTGCGGCAGCGCGATCCCTTGAAGCTCGCCGGCGACATCTACGATGATCTGCTGAAAGAGACGGGTCTGGCGCGCGCCGACGTCGCCTATTGTGCCACCACCGGCGAGGGCGAGGCGCTCACCTTCCACACCGGGCACTTCTACTCGATGACGACGCATGCCCGCGGTGCGATCTATCTCAATCCGGGCAGCCGCGCGGTGCTGGACACCGGCGCGTTGCATGGCCGGGCGATCCGCATGGACGAGCGCGGCAAGGTGCTAGCCTACAAGATGACCAGTCAATGCGCCTCTGGCTCCGGACAGTTCCTGGAGAACATCGCCCGCTATCTCGGTATCGCGCAGGACGAGATCGGTTCGCTGTCGCAGCGTGCCGACAATCCGGAGAAAGTCTCCGGCATCTGCGCCGTGCTGGCCGAGACCGACGTCATCAACATGGTGTCGCGTGGGATCTCGTCGCCGAACATTCTGCGCGGCATCCATGAATCGATGGCCGACCGGCTGGCCAAGCTGCTCAAGACCCTCGGTAGCCTCGATGGCACGGTGCAGATGACCGGCGGTCTGGCGCTCGACGCCGGGCTGGTCGAGGCGATGAAGGACGCCGTGGTCAAGGCCAAGGTCGACGTCGCGATCGAGAGCCATCCGGACGCAATTTACGCCGGGGCGATCGGCGCAGCACTGTGGGGAGCCTTCCGTCACAAGAGGCTTGCCGACATGGCACGCGCCGCCTGATAATTGCGATCAGCCTGAAGCCGGGTGGATGCCGATATCGGCATTCACAACCGGCGAGCGGAAAGCGGCGTCAAGATCGCTTCCGGACAACCATAAAGGCGATCAGGAGGAAACCATGAATGCCGCAGCGGTCACGCCGCCACCCGAGAAATTCAATTTCGCCGAACATCTGCTGCAGGCCAACCGCGTGCGGCCGGACAAGACGGCGTTCGTCGATGACATCTCGTCGCTGAGCTTTGCGCAGCTCGAAGCCCAGGCGCGTCAGCTCGCAGCTGCCTTGCGCGCGATCGGCGCCAAACGCGAAGAGCGCGTGCTGCTGCTGATGCTCGACGGCACCGACTGGCCGGTGTCGTTTCTCGGCGCAATTTATGCAGGCATCGTCCCGGTCGCGGTCAACACGCTGCTCACCGCCGATGACTACGCCTACATGCTGGAGCATTCGCGCGCCCAGGCGGTGCTGGTCAGCGGCGCGCTGCATCCGGTGCTCAAGGCGGCGCTGACCAAGAGCGATCACGAGGTGCAGCGGGTCATCGTCTCGCGCCCCGCGGCACCATTGGAGCCGGGCGAGGTCGATTTCGCCGCGTTCGTCGGCGCACAGGCGCCGCTGGAGAAGCCCGCCGCCACCCAGGCGGATGATCCGGCGTTCTGGCTGTATTCGTCGGGGTCGACCGGGCGGCCGAAAGGCGTGGTGCACACCCACGCCAATCCGTACTGGACGTCGGAGCTGTACGGCCGCCATACGTTGCATCTGCGCGAAGACGACATTTGTTTTTCGGCGGCGAAACTGTTTTTCGCCTACGGCCTCGGCAACGCGCTGACGTTTCCGATGACGGTCGGCGCCACCACGTTGCTGATGGGCGAACGGCCGACCCCGGACGCGGTGTTCAAGCGCTGGCTGGGCGGTGTTGGCGGAGTGAAGCCGACCGTGTTCTACGGCGCGCCCACCGGCTACGCCGGCATGCTGGCCGCGCCGAACCTGCCGTCGCGCGATCAGGTGGCGTTGCGGCTCGCGTCGTCGGCTGGCGAAGCGCTGCCGGCGGAGATCGGGCAGCGGTTCCAGCGCCATTTCGGCATCGATATCGTGGACGGCATCGGTTCGACGGAGATGTTGCACATCTTTCTGTCGAACCTGCCCGACCGGGTGCGCTACGGCACCACCGGATGGCCGGTGCCGGGCTATCAGATCGAGCTGCGCGGCGATGGCGGCGGACCGGTCGTCGACGGTGAGCCGGGCGATCTCTACATTCACGGCCCGTCGTCGGCGACGATGTACTGGGGCAACCGGGCCAAGAGCCGCGACACCTTTCAGGGCGGCTGGACCAAGAGCGGCGACAAATACGTCCGCAACGACGACGGCTCCTACACCTATGCGGGCCGCACCGACGACATGCTGAAGGTCAGCGGCATCTATGTGAGCCCGTTCGAGATCGAAGCAACGCTGGTGCAGCATCCCGGCGTACTCGAAGCCGCCGTGGTCGGCGTCGCCGACGAGCACGGCCTGACCAAGCCGAAGGCCTATGTTGTGGCGCGGCCGGGTCAGACGCTGTCCGAGACCGAGCTGAAGACTTTCATCAAGGATCGACTGGCGCCGTACAAATATCCGCGCAGCACGGTGTTCGTCGCCGAATTGCCGAAGACGGCGACCGGCAAGATCCAGCGCTTCAAGCTGCGCGAGGGCGTGTTGGGCTGAACCGGGAGGAGGACGACATGGCGCTGATGATCAACGAGGACTGCACGGCCTGCGACGCGTGCCGGCCGGTGTGTCCGAACCAGGCGATCTCGGCCAGCGACACGATCTATGCGGTCGATGCGCTACGCTGCACCGAATGTGTCGGTGCCGAAGACGAACCGCAGTGCCAGCTCGTCTGTCCCGCCGATTCCATTGTGCCCAATCCGGATTGGCGCGAGACGCCCGAGCAGTTGCAGGACAAGTACCAGCAGCTGCATTCCTGAGAAACGGCTGCGCCGCAACGATGCAGCCTGAAAGCCCGGTTGAGGGCTACGCCCGTCCGGCCGACGAATGCCGGGCCGAGGCGCCGTTCGGACCGCGTTCGGCTTTGCGGCGTTCGGTGTCGATTACCTTGAGCAGCGAGGTGATCGACACCGACCGAAGCGTCGTCATCGCGATTTCGTCGATGTCGCGCAGAACCTTGTGCAGCGCCCGGCTCTCTTCATGCTCGTCCGAGGCGGCCTCCTGCAGGTCGAGCCCGGTGTCTTCGAACAGCGCGATGATATCGAGCAGGGTGACGCGCTTGGGATTGCCGGCGAAGCGATAGCCGCCGCCGGGGCCGCGCACCGATTCGATCAAGCGCGCCCGCACCAAGGTGCGCAGCACCTTGGCCAGATGATTGAGCGAGATGTCGTATTTGTCGGCGATGTCGCCGGCCGAAACCTGACGATCCGGATTCGCCGCGAGTTCGAGCACGGCGTATAGTCCACACATCGTCGATTTCTGCAGCCGCATCGGCGTCAATCTTCGTGTTGGTCTCGACCACAAACCGCGCGAGCGCGTCGGGGGTGTGATCAGTCGAGATTCTTTTCCATTCCGATGAACCGGCCGACCATCAGGCCCTGGCTGCGGAAGAACGCCATGACGAGCTGATTGTCGTGCTCGATCATCGTGCGAACCTTCCTCACCCCCGCCTGAGTGAAAATTAGACAAATCTCTTCAAAGAGTTGCGTGCCGATACTGTTCACCCTTATCGCAGGATCGACGGTCAACGCAAACACCCAGCCGCAGCTTTCCGCACCGAACTCGAAATCCCGCACTTCGCCACAGATGAAGCCGACCACCTCGCCCTTCAGCTCGGCGACCAGGAAGGCGCGGCAGCCGGCACGGTTCTGCGAGAAACTTTCAAACAGGCTCTGCCAATAACGCGGTTTGGCTTCGCCGGTCGCAGCCTCGTCGATCGCCGCCACGCGCGCCACGTCCGCCGCCGCAGCGGGCCGGATCTGCACATCGCGGTACGGCTCCGCCGCGGTGATGCTGCTTGCGCCACTCATCGCGTTGTCCTCCCTCGTGGTGCCGCGTGATCCCGGCTCCTGATGCGGATTATGCAGCCACGGCGCCGGGCGTCGATTGATCTTTGAGACGAGGCGGTTCAGACGCCCAGCATGGTTCTGACCATCTCCTGATCGGCGAGCAGCTCGGCCGAGGTGCCTTCGAACACCACCTGTCCCTTGGTCAGCACGACGTGGCGGTCGACCAGGTCGACCAGATCGTCGAGGTTCTTGTCGACGATCACGATCGAGATTCCCTTGCGCGCAATGATGCCGAGCGTTTCCCAGATCGCGTCGCGCATCTTGGGCGCAAGACCTTCGGTCGCTTCGTCGATCAGCAGGATGCTGGGATTGCTGAGCAGCACCCGTCCGATCGTCAGCATCTGCTGCTCGCCGCCAGACAGCTGATTGCCCCAGATCCGCCGCCGCTCGAATAGTCGCGGAAACATCTGGTAGATCGCCTCCTGGGTCCAGTCGACGCGGCCGTCAGGACCCGGGCGGGCCGCAAACAGAAGGTTTTCCTCGACCGACAGGTTCGGAAAGATGCCGCGTCCCTCCGGCACGAAACCCATGCCGGCACGCGCCTTGATATTGGCCCTCGCATCGGTGACGTCGCGGCCGTCCAGCAGAATCGCGCCGCGCTTCGGCTTCAGTAGTCCCATCAGTGTCCGCAGCAGCGTCGTCTTGCCCATGCCGTTGCGGCCGAGCAGGCTAACCGTCTCGCCACGGCCGACGTGGAAGTTCACGCCGCGCAGGATGTGGCTGGGGCCGTAGAAGGCGTCGATGCCGCGTGCATCGAGCATCGCTTGTGCCGCTGCGGTCATGCCGACTCCTTCATCTTGGCGTGATGACCGAGATAGGCTTCGAGCACGGCTTCGTTGCGCCGGATCTCATCGGGGCGGCCGCGGGCGAACAGCTTGCCCTGCACCAGCACCGTCAGCGTATCGGCGGCAGCGAACACCGCATCCATGTCGTGCTCGATCACGATCACGGTGTGGTCGCGCACCAGGTCACGCAACAGCGCCACCACCCGCTGGGTTTCCTCCGGCCCCATCCCGGCCAGCGGCTCGTCGAGGATCAAGAGATCGGCGCCGCTGGCGATCAGCATTGCGATTTCGAGCTGCCGCTGCTCGCCATTCGACATCCGTCCGGCAATGGTGTCGCCGCGATCGGCGAGTCCTGCGACCCGCAGGGCGCGGTCGACCGCGGCGTGTTCGCGCGCCCGATACGGCGCATCGCGCAGCCGCCACAGCGCGCCCTTGTCGAGTTGCGCCGCGAGCACGCAGTTCTCGCGCACGGTGAAGCGCGGGAAGATGTTGGTGCGCTGATAGGAACGGCCGAGGCCGGCGCGGGCGATCCGATAGGCCGGCCAGCCGGTGACGTCGAGCTCGTCGATTTGCACACTGCCGGCGCTGGCGGGCAACGCGCCGGACAACAGGTTGGTGAAGGTGGTCTTGCCGGCGCCGTTCGGCCCGATGATGGCGTGGACCTTGTTGGGCTCAAACGTCACGGTGACGTCGCTGACCGCCGCGATGCCGTTGAAGTTCTTGCTGAGATGGCTGGTCGCCAGCGCCTTCGCGGTCTTCGCCGGACGCTGCGGTTCGTCCACCGGAGGCCGCGCGGGTGTGGCCTGGGGCTGCTTGCGCCGCCAGTTCAGCAATCCAGCGAGGCCGTCCGGCGACATCAGCACCGCGGCGATCAGTGTGGCGCCGGTGCCGAGCCGCCAATGGTCGGCGACCAGCGAGCCGACGATGCTGGCGGTCTTCAATAGTTCTTCCAACGACGAGTAGGCGAGCGCGCCGAGGATCGGGCCGAACAGCGTGCCGGCGCCGCCCAGCACCACCATCATGATGGCGAGGCCGGATTGATGCCAGTTGAGCAGGTCGGGCGTGACGAAACCGTCGATCGAGGCGAACAGCGCGCCGGCGAGCCCGGCCACCATGCCGGCAATGGTGAAGGCGGCGAGCTTGTAGCGATAGGTGTCGTAGCCGAGCGAACTCATCCGCACCTCGTTAGCGCGGATGCCCTGCAGCACCCGGCCGAACGGCGACCGCACCAGCGCCAGCAGCAGGCCGTAGGCGGCGATCAGCACGACGATGCAGACGTAATAGAACTGCAGGCGGTCGGAGAAATCGAGCAGCGTCAGACCGCCCAGCGTCAGCTCGGGCTTGACGTTGATATAGGCGCCGTCCGAGCCCTTGGCGATGTCGGTGTCGTGGAACAGCGCGAACAGCATCTGGCCGGCGGCCAGCGTCACCATGATGAAATAGAAGCCACGCGTCAGCGTCGCGAACGCGCCGACCACCAGCGCGGCGAGCCCGCCGGCCAGCAGGCCAGCGCCGAGCGCGACAATGACATTGGCGGCCTCTGCCTCGGGTGAAACAAAATACACCGCATAGGCGCCGCAGCCGAAGAACGCGGCGTGGCCGAAACTGACCAGGCCGGTGACGCCGATCAGCAAGTCGAGGCTGAGCACGAAGGTCGCGATGATCACGATCCGTGTCATCAGCTTGACCGGATACGGTCCGGCGATGAACGGCAGCGCCAGCAGGCAGCCGAGCAGCACCGTGAAGAACAGGACGACGACGAGGTTGGGACGGGTCAGCATCGTCAGGCCCGCCCGAACAGCCCGGCCGGCCGGATCACCAGCACCAGCGCCATTAGCGCGTAGATGATGATGCTGGAGAACTGCGGCAGGAACACCTTGCCGAACGCGTCGGCCATGCCGATAAGCAGCGATCCGATGAACGCGCCGCGCACCGAGCCGATGCCGCCGATCACCACGACCACGAAGGAGATGATCAGCACGCGGTCGCCGATGCCTGGATAGGCGCTTTCGATCGGCGCCGCCAGCATCCCGGCGGTGGCGGCGAGTGCAACGCCGGTGGCGAATACCATGCGGAAGATCAGCCGCGAGTCGAAGCCGAGTGCCTCAACCATCTCGCGGTTGGATTCGGCGGCGCGGATCAGGCGGCCGATCCGGGTCTTCTGGATCACCAGCGCCATTGCGATGGCCAGCGCAACGCAGATCGCCATCAAAGCCAGCCGATAGACCGGATAGCTCAGGCCTTCGGTGAGCCTGACGCTGTGTGACAGATAGCTCGGCGCCGGGATCGAATGCGGATACGAGCCCCACACCACCTGCTGAAATTCGTTGAAGATCAGGATCAGCGCGAAGGTCAGCAGCACCTGCTGTAGATGATCGCGATCGTAGAGATGGCGGATGAACAGCCACTCGATCGCCAGACCGAGCAGGAAGGCGAGCGGAATGCCTGCGACCAGCGCCAGGAAGACGTCGCCGAACATCCCGGTCAGCGACAGCGCCAAATAGGCGCCGAGCATGTAGAACGAGCCGTGCGAGAGATTGATGACGCCGAGAATGCCGAACACCAGTGTCAGGCCGCTGGCGGCCAGAAAGATCACCAGTCCGGTCTGAAGGCCGTTCAGCGCCTGAATCAGAATGAGACTCATGGGAACCTGTCACCGATGTCGGTCGGGTAGGGCCGCGGACGGCGACGATGCGCCGGCCGCTGCCGAACCCTCAGTCGGGCAGTTATCAGCTCAGCTTGCAGCCGATCGCTTCGTCGGCGACCGCCGGTGCGGCGAGGCCGAGATTGACGCTCTTGCCGCCCTTCAGCTCGCGCAGATAGAAGTTCTGCACCGGGTTATGCGCGGCCGACAGTTTGAACGGTCCGCGCGGGCTGGCGAAGCTTGCCGCCGCCATCGCGGCATTGAGCTCCTTGCGCTTAGCGACGTCGCCGCCGACCGCCTTGAGGCCGGCGTCGAGCAGCTGCCCGGCGTCCCAGCCCTGCACCGCAAAGACGTCCGGAGGGATCTTGTAGGCCGCCTCGAACGATTTGACGAACGCCTGGTTCTCGGCGTTGTCGAGGTCGCTGACGTAGTGCAGCACGGTCTTGATGCCGTCGCCGGCCGGGCCGGCCGCGGCTTCGACGCCATCGGTGAGGAAGCCAGGTCCCCACAGCGGAATGCCGAGATTGGCTGCCGCGTAGTCCTTGATGAATTTCAGCGCGCCGCCGCCGGAGAAGAACGCATAGACGCAGTCCGGCTTCAGCGACGCGATCTCGGCCAGCGCCGATTGGAATTCGACGTCGGGGAACGCGATGGTGATGTCCTTGACCACCTCGCCCTTACCGGCGATGAACGACTTCTTGAAGCCGGACACCATCTCTTCGCCTGCCGCATACTTCCAAGTGACCGTGACGGCCTTCTTCAGGCCGGCTTTGATCATCGCATCGCCGGTGGCGCGGCCGATCTGGCCGTTGGCGAATGAAGTGCGGAACACGTTGGGCGCGCACATCGCGCGGGTGATGATGTCGGCCCCGGCGTTCGGCACGATGGTCGGAATGCCGTCCTCGCGGGCGATCTTCACCATCGCCATCGCCACGCCGGAATGCACCGTGCCGATCAGCACGTCGGCCTTCTCGCTCTGGATCAGCTTGGTGGTGAGTTCGGTCGCCTTCGGCGGTGCGGATTCATCGTCGACTTTGACGAAGCTGATGCTCCTGCCGCCGAGCTTGCCGCCCTGCGATTGCACATACAGCTCGAGGCCGCGGGTGATGGCTTCGCCGAGCGGCGCATAAGTCCCGCTATAGGGCAGCAGCAGGCCGACCTTCAGGGCGCCGGCTTGCGCGTAGGACGGGCGAATAAACGGGCCGCAGGCCAGCGCGGCACCAGCCGACGCTCCGAGCGACAACAGACGACGTCGATCGATCATGGTAGTCCTCCCCTCGGTCTTCCCTTCGCGAGCGATCAGCTCGTCATTTTGCTTTTTCGGTACTTTATTGCGACTATTACATCGAGCCAGATCATTTTGCGAGACGCCAATGAGGCCGATGGTCGCATCGTCAGTCTTGCTGATATTGCGCTGCACCCGCAAGCGCCGACTTGGTTGTCATCGTCCGCTGCCGGCGGCGGCGCGTCCATAGACCACGCGGTCAGCGCGCGTGTTTTCCGTAGCGTCCACTCCGCCGAGCGTCATCTCGCGGAGCAGATAGCGCTGCAGCTTGCCGCTCGATGTCTTCGGCAGATCGTCCATGATCTGAATCCAGCGCGGATATTTCCACGGCCCGATCGCGGCCTTGACGTGTTCCTTCAGCTCGTCGAACAGCGCTCCGGGATCGATATCGGTGCGGGACGCCAGCACGACGAACGCCTTCGGCTTCACCAGCCCATCGATGTCTTCGGCCGGGATCACCGCAGCTTCCAGCACCTTGGCGTGACTCATCAGCGCCTGTTCGATCTCGAACGGTGACACCCAGATGCCGCTGACCTTGAAGATGTCGTCGGTCCGCCCGCAATAGGTGTAAACGCCATCGGCGCGCCGGTGATATTTATCGCCGGTTCGGGTCCATTCGCCGACGAAGGTCGTTCGTGTCTTGTCGCGCTGATTCCAATAGCCCGCGGCGGCCGAACGGCCATTCACCAGCAATTCGCCGATCTCGCCGTCGGCCACGTCGTCTCCACTTTCGTCGACCAGCCGCAGCCGGTAGCCGTCGACCGGCACACCTGACGTTCCGTATTCCACGGCGTGTGGGAGGTTAGTCAGGAACAGGTGGCCCATCTCGGTTGAGCCAACGCCGTTGACGACGTCGCGGCCGAAACGATTGCGCCAGTTGAGCCCGACCTGCGCCGGCAGCGGTTCACCTGCAGAGACGCACAGCCGCAGCCTTTCCGGGAGTGTCTCTGTGCGAGAGCGCGGATCGGCCAGCATGGCCGCATAGAGTGTCGGCACAGCGAACAGCATTGTTGGCTGGTGCAGCTGCAAAGTATCGAACACCGAGTCGGCGGTCGGCCGTTCGGGGTAGAGCACCGAGGTGGCGCCGATCCCCATGGTGCAGAACATCGCGTTGCCGAGCCCATAGGCGAAAAACAGCTTGGCTGCCGAGAACACCACGTCATCTTCGCGGTAACCGATCCGGCGGCCGGCATTCTCGGCCATGACGCGCGGACTCGAATGTACGTGCATCACGCCTTTCGGCATCCCCGTGGTGCCCGAGGAATATTGCCAATAGGCGATGTCGTCCGCGCAAGTCGCAGCGGGGGCGCCGCCTTCGTCCTCGGCCGCGAGCAGCTCAGCCAGTTGCAGGGCTGAGTGCGGAGCGTCGTCCACTGCGACCACCGCGCGCAGATGCGGCAGATCGGCCGTGGCCTCTTCGATGACTGGCAGGAATTCCGAGGAGGCGAACACCACCTTGGATCGCGAATCTTCTAGCAGATAGCGATACTGATCCGTGTTCAGCCGGGTGTTGAGCAGCACCGGAACGATTCCGGCGCGGATCGCGCCCCAGAACAGGATCGGGAAGTCGACGGTGTCCTTGAGCACCAGCGCAATGCGGTTTTCCTGCTCGACGCCGAGGCGTGCCAGCATTGGGCCGACGCGTGCGACGGCGTCGCGCAGCTCGCCATAACTCAAGCTGCGCTGCGGATCGATGAAGGCGATTTTGCCGCCCCGGCCTTCCGCAACGTTGCGGTCGACGAAATCGACCGCCGCGTTGTAGTCGCGTAGCGGCATGGTTCCCTCCAACGTCTATGAATTGGAGTGATCTAAGCGTTCGCTCGGAGCGATCTCCTTGATTTTTGCTAAGCGCTTAGTCGACTGTTGCGGCGTGACGATCGCTTGACTTTGGTCATGGATGCCGCCCTCCCGCGCCGACAGTCTGGTTGGCGAGGGAGCGACCCATGGATGAAACGATGCTGCGACGCCGCAAGCGGCTGCTCGGCCTGAACGTCAATGGCCGATGGCGCGAGGACGCGGTTACCGACGACATGTTGTTGGTCGATTACTTGCGCGACATCGCCGGGCTCACCGGCGTCAAGACAGGATGCGACGGCGGCGAGTGCGGTGCTTGCACCGTGCTGATCGACGGCGAAGCAACTCCGTCCTGCCTGGTGCTGGCGGTGCGCTGCGAGGGACGTCACGTCGAGACGGTCGAGGGCCTGGCGGCGAATGGGCGGCTGCACCGGCTGCAGCAGACATTTCACGAGCGGCTCGGCGCCCAATGCGGCTTTTGCACGCCCGGCATGATCATGGCGGCCGAAGGTCTGTTGCGCCGCAATCCGTCGCCGACCGACGAAGAGATCAGGACGGCGCTGTCCGGTAATCTCTGTCGTTGCACGGGCTACGCCAAGATTGTCGAATCGGTGCAAGCCGCCGTGGAGATCGCGCCATGAGCAGTCCCGCGTTTCAGGGAGGCCTCGACCGTGCCGGCGTTCCGCTGGTCGATGGCATCGACAAAGTCACCGGGCGAGCGCGTTATACCGCCGATCTGGATCATGCCGACGCGCTGGTCGCGCGGATTCTGCGCAGTCCGATCAGTCATGGCGAGATCGCCCGGCTCGATATCAGCAAGGCCCTCGCGCTCAACGGCGTCGCTGCGATCGTCACCGGTGAGGACTGTGCGATCACCTACGGTGTGCTGCCGATCGCGATGAACGAATATCCGATGGCGCGCGATCGCGTCCGGTATCGAGGCGAGCCGATTGCTGCGGTGGCTGCGATCGACGCCGAGACGGCGCAGCGCGCGCTCGACCTGATCGAATGCGAGTTCCGAAAGCTGCCGGCCTACTATGAGTCCGAGGCTGCACGCGCCCCGGATGCTTGGTTGCTGCACGACAACAAGCCGGGCAATATCGAACGCGAAGTTCACAACGAGTTCGGCGATCTCGCCGCGGGCTTCGAAGCCGCCGACTTGATCCGTACCCACACGCACCATTGTGCGGAGGTCAACCACGCCCAGATCGAGCCGCATGCCTGTCTGATGGATTACGATCCGGCCACTGGGAGGCTGACCGCCCAGAGCGTGTCACAGGTCGGCTATTATCTGCACCTGATGCTGGCGCGCTGCCTCGAGATCGATCCGTCGCGGGTGCGGGTGATCAAGCCGTTCGTCGGCGGCGGTTTCGGCGCGCGGGTGGAGGTGCTGAACTTCGAGGTGATCGCCGCGCTGCTCGCCCGTAAGGCCGGCGGCAAAGTGTCGATGCGGCTGAGCCGTGAAGAGACCTTCATTACCCACCGCGCCCGGCCGCAGACCGACATCACCTTGACGATCGGCATGCGCCGCGACGGCCGGTTCACCGCCTGCTCATGCGAGGTGGTGCAGCGCGGCGGCGCCTATGCAGGTTACGGCATCGTCACCATCCTGTATGCTGGCGCGCTGCTGCAGGGTTTGTACGACATTCCGGCGGTCAAATACGACGGCTACCGCGTCTACACCAACCTGCCGCCGTGCGGCGCTATGCGCGGGCACGGCTCGGTCGACGTCCGTCATGCTTTCGAGAATCTGGTCGACCGGATGGCGCGAGAACTCGGCCACGATCCTTTTGCGGTGCGCCGTACCAATCTGCTGGCGGCGCCGACGCGCACGCTCAACGATCTGATGGTCAACAGCTACGGCCTCGCCGAGTGCCTGGACAAGGTCGAGCATGCCAGCGGCTGGCGCGAGCGGATCGGCCGGTTGCCGCCGGGCAAAGGCCTCGGCATGGCCTGCTCGCACTATGTCAGCGGCTCGGCCAAGCCGATCCATTTCACCGGCGAGCCCCATGCGGTGGTGGCGCTGCGGCTCGATTTCGACGGCGGCGTCACCGCGCTGACCGGCGCCGCGGACATCGGCCAGGGATCGTCCACCGTGGTGGCGATCACGGTCGCAGAAACGCTGGGCATCGCGCTGAACCGGGTCCGGGTGATTTCCGGCGACTCCGCCATCACTCCGAAGGACAATGGTGCGTATTCGTCGCGCATCACCTTCATGGTCGGCAACGCTGCCATCGATGCGGCGACGAAGTTGAAACAGATCCTGATCGCGGCGGCAGCCCGCAAGCTCGAGGCCGCGCCCGAGCAGATCGAGTGTGCCGGCGAGAGCTTCTTCATCGGCAGCGGCGCCCAGGCCGCGCTCGGGTTCGCCGAAGTGGCCAAAGCCGCGCTGGTCGACGAGGGCGCAATCACGGTCAAGGGCACTTTCACGTGCCCGCCGGAATCGCAGGGCGGCAAACATCGCGGCGGCGCCGTCGGTTCGACAATGGGATTCAGCTACGCCGCTCAGGTGGTCGAGGTCAGCGTCGATGACGCGACCGGCCTGATCACCGTCGACAAGGTCTGGGCGGCGCTTGATTGCGGCCGCGCCATCAATCCGCTCGCGGTGGTCGGGCAGGTACAGGGCGCGGTGTGGATGGGGATGGGGCAGGCAATGTGCGAGGAGACGCGCTATCTCGACGGACTGCCCGCGCATGCCAGCTTTCTCGAATACCGGATGCCGACGATGATTGAATCGCCTCCGATCGAGGTCGCGATCGTCGAAAGCGTCGATCCGTTTGGGCCGTTCGGCGCCAAGGAGGCCAGCGAAGGTGCGCTTGCTGGCTTTCCGCCGGCGATGGTCAATGCCGTCGCCAATGCCATCGGCATCGATCTCGATGATCTGCCGGCGACGCCCGATCGCGTCGTCGAGGCGCTGGCGCGGAGGCGGCGCGAAGCGAAGCGGGCAGTGGCGGTGAGGGCCGCTTCATGACGGGCCTGAACGCGTTGAATTTGCTTCGTCCCGGCTCGGTCGATGAGGCGATCGCCGCACTGCTGGCGCATCCGGAAGGACGGCTGCTCGGGGGCGGCACGGATCTGCTCGTCAACATGCGGCGCGGCATCGCGCAGCCCGAGACGCTGATCGACACCACCGGCATCGCCGAGATCAAACGGCTCGTCGCCGATGGCAGCGGCGTGACCATCGGCGCCGGAGTCAACGTGGCGACCCTCGCCGCCGACAGTCTGGTTGCGGCCTGCTATCCGGCGCTGAGCGAAGCTGCTCGCAGTGTGGCGGGGCCCGGTCATCGCAAGCTCGGCACCGTCGGTGGCAATCTCTGCCTCGACACCCGCTGCATCTACTACAATCAGACCGAATGGTGGCGCGGGGCCAATGCGTACTGCCTGAAGAATCGCGGCGAGACTTGTCACGTCGCCCCGAAGGGCACCCGCTGCCACGCCGCCTTCAGCGGCGATCTTGCGCCGGCCCTGCTGGTGCTCGGCGCCGAGGTTGAGATCGCCGGGCCGGGTGGCCGGCGCCGCATCGCGCTCAGCGAATTGTATGTTGAAGATGGACGGGCGCATCTCGCGCTGCGGCCAGGCGAGGTCCTTGTTACGGTGTGGCTGCCGCCCGACCCACCTGCGTCGCGCTACGTCAAGGTGCGGCAGCGCGGCGCAATCGACTATCCGCTTGCCGGCATAGCAGTTGCGCTGACGCGTTCCGGGTCCAAGATCGCGCAGCTTCGCATCGCGCTGACGGGGACCAATTCAAGGCCGTTCCTGCTCGCCGAGACCGCCGCCTTTTCGCAGCGGCCGCTCGACGATGCTCTGCTGCGCGAGATCGATCGGCTGGTGCAGAAACAAGTGCAGCCGATGCGGACGACGCTGATGCCGGCCAATTACCGGCGCGTCGTCGCGGCGGCCCTGGCAAGCCGCGTGACGGCCGAGCTGTTTGCCTCACTGGCGTAGGGGTGACGTGGCCCTGCGCGAATGAGCGGTTAGCGCACGGCCTGCAGCTTGCCGCGCACCGCACTGCGGCCGTCGGTTGCCAGCTTGCGCAACCGTGCGACATCGCGCACCGCGACTTGTGATGCCTCGACGGTGACGCCGATGCTGCGCAGCTTGGCGAAGGCCCGCGACAGCGATTCCGGCGTCAAACCCAACTCACCGGCGATCAGCGCCTTGTCGTAGGGCAGCACCAGCGCGCAGGAGCCGTGCTCGGCGGTCGCTAGCGAGGCGAGGAATTCGGCCAGCCGCTGCACCCCGCTCTGCGCCTTGAGTTGTTCGACACGCTGCACCAGATGGTGCATATGCTGGCAGATCGAAGCGATCATCGGCACCGAGATATCCGGGTTGGCTCGGATGCAGCGGACCAGATGATCGGCAGGGATTCGCGCGACACGCGCGTCGGTGACGGCTTCGGCGTTGGCCAGATAGCGATGGCCGGTCAGCGCCGCAGCTTCGGCGAAACTGCCGCCACGGCTCATGATTTCGATCACGGCTTCGTCGCCGGCCAGATTGCTGCGAAACAGCTTGACCCAGCCGCCGACGACGATGAAGAACGCGGTCGCCGGTTCGTCCTGGCGCACGATCGACTCGCGCGGCCGCAGGCTGATCGCGGTGGCCGGCGCGATCATGTGCGCGACGGTCTCCGCCTTCAGTCCGCGAAACACGGCGATCCGGGTGATGACCTGTAGATCACCACCGGTCAGCTTCGAAGCCATCGAGAGCGTTTCCAATTTTGATTAGGGCAACTACACCCCATGCGGGTTTCGCGGTTCCTTGATCGCCATCAACTATTTTGAGCATTCCGGTACGAAATTATGTTGCATTGCAGCGCCATGTTGCAAAGCAATCACCCGTGCTGCGCCGCGGAGGCGCGTTGAAAACCTGCGAGCTACTGCTAACCTACGAGGCATGGACATTCGGGCGGCGGTGTTTCGAGAGATTGGCGCGGCGCTCCGCGTCGAGCGGATCGTGCTGGATCCGCCGCAGCCGACCGAAGTCTTGGTGCGGCTAGCTGCGATCGGCCTGTGCCGCACCGATTATCACGTGATGCGCGGCGAGCGCCGTGTTGCGATGCAGCCGATGGTGCTGGGTCATGAAGCCGCGGGGGTCGTCGAGGCGATCGGCAATCAGGTGCAGGGCGTCGAGCCGGGCGATCACGTGGTGCTCACCTTCATTCCGGGCTGCGGTCGTTGTCGCTGGTGCCAGCGCGGATTGCATCATCTATGCGCCGAGGGGCCGCGCATCACGCATGGGCCGCAGCTCGACGGCAGCTTCCGCCGACGCGATGCCGACGGCCACGATGTCGGCGCGTTCTGCATGATCGGAGCGTTTGCCGAAGCCACGGTCGTCGATCAGGCCTCGGTGCTGGTGATCGAGAAGGATATTCCGCTCGATCATGCCAGCCTGATCGCTTGTGGCGTGCCGGCCGGTGTCGGCGCTGCGCGCCATCGCGCGCGCGTCAAGCCGGGCGACACCGTGCTGGTCGTGGGCTGCGGCGGCGACGGCATGAACGTGGTGCAGGGCGCAAAGCTCTGCGGCGCGTCGATGATCATCGCTGCCGACATCGTCGCACAAAAGCTGGAATGGGCGCGGAGCTTCGGCGCCACGCACGGCACCACGGCGCAAGGCGGCGAGCTGATCAGCACCGTGCAGGCGTTGACTGAAGGCGTTGGCGTCGATCACGCCTTCGTCTGCATCAACCCAGCCGAAACGCTGCTGCCGGCGTTTCGTGCCACCGCGAAGGCCGGCAACGTTGTGGTCACTGCGATCACGCCCGACACCGTCAAGCAGATCGACGTGCCGCCGCTGGAACTGTTCGCCACTCAGAAGGCGATCATGGGCGCGGTGTACGGCTTCGCCAGCCCGCGTCTGCAGATCCCCGAACTGCTGGGCTTGTATCGCCGCGGCGATCTCAAGCTCGGCGAACTGATCAGCCGGACCTATCGGCTCGACGAGATTAACCAAGGTTATGCCGACCTCGATGCCGGGCGGAACCTGCGCGGCGTAGTGCTGATCGATTAAAGTCAGCGCGCAACGCCGATGACAAAAGGAAGAACAATGGCAGGCTTGAACCCGACTGGTACGCTGGCAATCGAAGGCGCCCAGTTGGAATATCGCTTCGCCGGTCCACAGCCGGACGTCGCGCCGACCCTTGTGTTGCTGCACGAAGGTTTGGGCTCGGCGGCGTTGTGGGGCGAATTTCCGGACAAGCTCGCGGCCGCGACCGGTGCCGGCGTGTTCGCATATTCCCGCGCCGGCTATGGCAGCTCGACACGTGCCGCATTGCCGCGCCCGCTCGACTACATGCATCGTGAGGCTTTGCAGGTGTTGCCGCGGGTGCTTGACCAGATCGGCTTTCGCCGCGGCCTGCTGGTCGGCCACTCCGACGGGGCCTCGATTGCGGCGCTGTATGCGGGCGGCGTCGCCGATCACCGCGTTCGCGGTGTCTCGCTGATCGCGCCGCACTTCATCGTCGAAGACATTTCGGTGGCGTCGATCGCGGCGATTCGGACGACGTACGAGACGACCGAGCTGCGTGCAAAGCTCGCGCGCTGGCACGACGACGTCGACAATGCCTTTTACGGCTGGAACGATGCCTGGCTCGATCCGGCGTTTCGCGCCTGGGACATCGCCGACTCGCTCGCTTACATCCGGGTGCCGCTGCAGATCGTGCAGGGCGAGAACGACCAATACGGAACGATGCGGCAGATCGAGATCGCACGTTCGGAATGCTATTGCCCGCTCGAAGTCGAACTGCTCGCGGGAGCGGGGCATTCGCCGCATCGCGAAGCCGCCGACGCGACGCTGCGGCTGATCGCCGGCTTCGCGGACCGCATTCTGAGCGGCCATGCCGAGGCGACCGGCGGTCGCGCGGCCTGATCGGCCATCGGCAATGGACCAGGCCGCCTCGCATTAAAATGCATCAAAGTCGCATTTGCGGCTGGACTCTCCGGCAAAACATGAATTATAATGCACATTAGAAGCAAGAGGAAGCGCAGGGAGCCGCCATGGCCGAGGCCGCAGACACGCGCCCGCTCGCGAACGGAGCTGTGCGGGTCGATTTTCAGACCGAGCCGTCCCGCTATCGGCATTGGAAGCTGACGGTTGATGGCGAGATCGCTACGCTCACCCTGGACGTCGACGAGAACGGCGGTCTGTTCGAAGGCTACCAGCTCAAGCTGAATTCCTACGATCTCGGCGTCGACATTGAACTCGCCGACGCGATGCAGCGGCTGCGGTTCGAACATCCCGCCGTGAAGGTGATCCTGCTACGCTCCGCCAAGAACCGGGTGTTCTGCGCCGGCGCCAATATCCGGATGCTGGCCGGGGCCAGCCACGTCCACAAGGTCAACTTCTGCAAGTTCACCAACGAGACCCGCAACGGCATCGAGGATTCGTCGCAGCATTCCGGCCAGCGTAGCATCGCGGTGATCAACGGCACCGCGGCCGGCGGCGGTTACGAACTCGCGCTCGCCGCCGATCATATCATCATGGCCGACGACGGCTCCGCGGCGGTCGCCTTGCCGGAAGTACCTCTACTCGCGGTGCTGCCCGGCACCGGCGGCCTGACCCGCGTGATCGATAAGCGCAAGGTCCGCCGCGATCATGCCGATGTGTTCTGCACCATCGAGGAAGGCATCAAGGGTAAGCGCGCGGTGCAGTGGCGGCTGGTCGACGACATCGTCGCGACCACCAAGCTCGACGCCAAGGTGGCCGAGCGCGCCCGCGAACTTGCTGCCGCCTCGCCGCGAAACGGAAGCGGCGCGGGCGTGGAGCTGACGCCGCTGCAGCGCCAATTCGACGATACCAGCGTGCGCTACGGCTTGGTCGGCATCGAGATCGATCGCGCCGCCCGGGTCGCGACCATCACGCTGACGGGTCCGGACGAAGCGCCGCCGACGTCGGTCGAAGCGCTGCAGGCGCAAGGCGCGGCGTTCTGGCCGTTGCAGCTCGCCCGCGAACTCGACGACGCCGTCCTGCATCTGCGGCTGAACGAGCCGGAGCTCGGACTTTGGGTGTTCAAGTCCCACGGCGATGCGAACCAAGTGCTGGCTTACGACGCGCTTCTCGAAGCACACAAGGATCACTGGCTGGTCAACGAGATCCGCCATTTCTGGAAGCGCGTGCTGAAGCGCGTCGATGTCACGTCGCGCTCTCTGGTGACGTTGGTGGAGCCCGGCTCATGCTTCGCCGGTACGTTGGCGGAGCTCGTGTTCGCCGCCGACCGCAGCTACATGCTGATCGGCTCCCGTGAGGGCGATAATCGTCCGCCGCCGATGCTGACGTTGTCGGGACTCAACTTCGGTGCCTATCCGATGAGCCACGGTCTCACCCGGCTGCAGTCGCGCTTCCAGGCTGATCCGGCCGACCACGAGGCGGTGCAGAGCAAAACCGGCGAAGCGCTCGATGCCGAGGCGGCGGAGACGCTGGGTCTGGTCACGTTCGCGCTCGACGATATCGATTGGGACGATGAGGTCCGCGTCTTCCTGGAAGAGCGCGCATCGTTCTCGCCCGACAGTCTCACCGGCATGGAAGCGAACCTGCGCTTCGTCGGCCCCGAGACCATGGAGTCGAAGATCTTCGCGCGGCTTACTGCCTGGCAAAATTGGATCTTCCAGCGTCCCAATGCGGTCGGCGAGGTCGGCGCGCTTCGCCGCTACGGCAGCGGGCAGAAGCCGCAATTCGATATGACGAGAGTCTGACACGAGCGATCAGCTCGATGTGGCGCGCTCTCGCTGAAACGAGACATCTGCTTCGTCATTGCGAGCGAAGCGAAGCAATCCAGGACCGCGCGCGAGGCAGCTGGATTGCTTCGTCGTTCCGTTCCTCGCAATGACGGTGATTGATACCGCGATCAACCCGGGAGCCGCCCATGAACATGAACATCATGCACGTCGACTACTCGACCAAGATCCCCAACAACGTCGATCTCGGCTCCGATCGCCAGGTGCTGAAGGCGCTCGAGGGATGGCATCCCGGCTACATCGACTGGTGGAACGACATGGGGCCGGAGGGCTTCCAGGAGTCGCTGGTGTACTTGCGCACGGCGTATTCGGTCGACCCGCGCGGCTGGGCGAAGTTCGACTACGTCAAGATGCCCGATTATCGTTGGGGCATTCTGCTGGCGCCGAAGGAAGAAGGCCGCGTGGTGCCGTTCGGCCAGCATTACGGCGAGCCGGCTTGGCAGGAAGTGCCGGGCGAGCACCGCGCGATGCTGCGGCGGCTGATCGTGATCCAGGGTGATACCGAGCCGGCGTCGGTCGAGCAGCAGCGCCATCTCGGCAAGACCGCGCCGTCGCTCTACGACATGCGCAACCTGTTCCAGGTCAACGTCGAAGAGGGTCGCCATCTGTGGGCGATGGTGTACCTGCTGCAGAAATACTTCGGACGCGACGGCCGCGAGGAGGCTGACGGTCTGCTGCGCCGCCGCTCCGGCTCGGACGATGCGCCGCGGATGCTGGGGGCGTTCAACGAGGCGACGCCGGACTGGCTGTCGTTCTTCATGTTCACCTATTTCACCGACCGCGACGGCAAGATGCAGCTACACAGCCTGGCGCAGTCGGGCTTCGATCCGCTGTCCCGCACTTGCCGCTTCATGTTGACCGAAGAAGCGCACCACATGTTCGTCGGCGAGACCGGCATCAGCCGGGTGGTGCAGCGGACCTGCGAGGCGATGCGCGCCGCGGGCATCACCGATCCGACCGACATCGACAAGGTCCGCGCGCTCGGCGTGATCGATTTGCCGACGGTGCAAAAGAAGCTCAATCTGCACTACTCGCTGTCGCTCGATCTGTTCGGCTCGGAAGTCTCGACCAACGCCGCCAACGCCTTCAATGCCGGCATCAAGGGGCGCTTCCACGAGACTCAGATCCAGGACGACCACAAGCTCGAGCACGACACCTATCCGGTGCTGAAGCTGGTGGACGGCGAGATCAAGCGTGTCGACGAGCCGGCGCTGACCGCGCTGAACATGCGGCTGCGTGACGATTACTCGCAGGATTGCGTCAAGGGTCTGCTGCGCTGGAACAAGGTGATCACCACCGCCGGCTACGACTTCCAGCTCAAGCTGCCGCACGTCGCGTTCCACCGCCAGATCGGCGAGTTCAAGGACGTCGAAGCGACGCCCGACGGCGTGCTGATCGATCCGGCGACCTGGGCCAAGCGGCGCAACGAATGGCTGCCGTCGGGGGATGATGGCGAATTCATCGCCTCGCTGATGGTGCCGGTGTCGGAGGCCGGGCAGTACGCGTCGTGGATCTCGCCGCCGAAGGTCGGCATCGACAATCGCCCGGGTGATTTCGAGTACGTCAAGATCGAGACCTGAGGCGCGCGGGAAGCTGTAGCGCTCTCATTCTTAGACCTATGTCTAAGGCCGCCCGACGAAAGCCGGGCGGCCTTTTGCATGCCGGTCATGCATGCGGAACGTCGGGTGAAGACTCGCTTGCTGCCCGTCAGCGCCGGTCAATAGCGCACAAATCGGCCTAATCCCTCGATCGCCACCGAGTGGACTGCGTCCGCCGGCAATGGTGCGGCGCCGGACCGGACATGACCGAAGTCAAATCAATTTGGCGCTCGTTGGCTATTTTGGGCCGCTTTCCCCTCACCTCTCGATGCCGCTCGCCGGCCTCGGACCAATCTGTGCTGTCACCATGTATCGTATTGTTCGACGCGAGCAGTTCTCGGACGCGACCTTCCTGTGGGACGTCGAGGCACCGGATATCGCGGCTTCTGCCGAGCCCGGCCATTTCGTCATGCTTCGTCTCTACGACGGTGCCGAGCGCATTCCGCTCACCGTCGCCGATTTCGATCGCGACAAGGGGCTGGTGACGGTCGTCGTCCAGGCGCTCGGCAAGACCACGCGCGAGATGCGCGACAAGTTCAAGGAAGGCGAAGCATTCGAAGACTTCGTCGGTCCGCTCGGTCTGCCGCAACACATCGACAAGGTCGACCACGTGGTGTTTGTCGGCGGCGGTCTTGGCGTCGCGCCGATCTTCCCGCAGCTTCGGGCCTTCAAACAATCCGGCGCACGGACCACCGCGATCATGGGCTTCCGCACCAAGGACCTGGTGTTCTGGGAGGACAAGTTCCGCGAATTCGCCGACGAACTGATCATCTGCACCGATGACGGCAGCTACGGCGAGCCCGGCCTCGTCACCGCGGCGCTGGAGCGCGTCATCACCCAGCAGAAGCCCGACAAGGTGGTGGCGATCGGCCCGATGCCGATGATGCACGCCTGCGTGGAGACCACCCGCCCGCACGGCGTCAAGACCATGGTGTCGCTCAACACCATCATGGTCGACGGCACCGGCATGTGCGGTTCATGCCGGGTCACGGTCGGCAATGAAGTTAAGTTCGCCTGCGTCGATGGGCCGGATTTCGATGGCCACAAGGTCGACTTCCACGAGCTGCACGCCCGCCAGAAGCGGTTCAAGACCGAGGAAGACAAGGCGAACGAACACTTCGCCCATGTCTGCAATCTCGAAAAGCAACTGATCGTCGAGGGCAAGCGCAACTACAAGAAGCTGGCGACGCTGCCGCCGCATCAAACCCCGATGCCCGAGCGCAACGCCCACGAGCGCGCCACCAACTTCAAAGAAGTCAATCTCGGCTATTCGGTCGAGGAAGCGCTGCAGGAAGCCGAGCGCTGCATCCAGTGTATCACGCCGACCTGCGTGGCCGGCTGCCCGGTCGGTATCGACATTCCGGTGTTCATCCGCAACATCCTGTTCCGGGACTTCGATGCGGCGCTGGAGACGATCTATCAGTCGAGCATCTTCCCCTCGATCTGCGGCCGCGTCTGCCCGCAAGAGACGCAGTGCGAAGCGCAGTGCATCATCCGCAAGTACAAGAAGCATGAGCCGGTCGCGATCGGTCGTCTCGAGCGCTTCATCGGTGACAACGCACGGGTGCCGAAGAGCAAGCCGATCGATCTGTCCAAGACGATCGGCAAGGTCGCGATCGTCGGCTCCGGCCCGGCGGGCCTTGCCGCCGCAGCCGATCTCACCCGCTACAATGTCGAGACCACCGTGTACGAGGCGCTGCACGTGCTCGGCGGCGTGCTGCAATATGGCATTCCGTCATTCCGGCTGCCGCGCGACATCATCGATCGCGAAATCCAGCGGCTGAAGGATATCGGCGTCAAGTTCGAGACCAACAAGGTCGTCGGCAAGACGTTCACTATCGAACAGTTGATGCGCGACCGCGGCTTCGATGCGGTGTTCGTCGCGGCCGGCGCCGGTGCGCCGACCTTCCTGGGCATTCCCGGCGAGTTCGCCGGTCGGGTCTATTCGGCCAACGAATTCCTCACCCGTATCAATCTGATGGGCGGCGACCGCTTCCCATATCTCGATACGCCTGTCAGCGTCGGCAACAGCGTCATCGTGATCGGCGCCGGCAACACCGCGATGGATTGCCTGCGCGTCGCCCGCCGTGTCGGCGCCGAGACGGTTCGCTGCGTCTATCGCCGGTCGGAAGCCGAGGCGCCGGCCCGCATCGAAGAAATCCGCCACGCCAAGGAGGAAGGCGTCGACTTCTTCTTCCTGCATTCGCCCGTGGAGATTCTCGTCACCGAGAGCGGCGACGTCCGTGCGGTGCGGCTGCAGAAGATGGAGCTCGGCGAGGCAGACGAGCGCGGTCGACGCAAGCCGGTGCCGCTCGACGAGTTCATCGAGCTCGAATGCGACACGGTGATCTACGCGCTCGGCACCAAGCCGAATCCGATCATCGGCCAGGCAACGCCCGGCCTCGCGCTCAACAAGTGGGGCAACATCGCAGCCGACGACGACACACAGTCGACCAACATGCCGGGCGTGTTCGCGGGCGGCGACATCGTCACGGGTGGCGCCACTGTGATCCTGGCGATGAGCGCGGGCCGCCGCGCCGCCAAGTCGATCGCCGCCTGGCTGCGTCTGAACAAGACCAAATGGCCCATCACCGCGCAGGATGCCGACGATTTCGTCGCCGGCAAGCTGGCATCGCCGATCGAGGAGGATGGCGTGGCGCATTGCCCGAAGTGTCACCAGCCGCTGGAAGGCTCCGAAGAGTACATCTGCTGTGCCGGCTCCGAGCTGCAATGGCGCTGCGACGACTGCGCCAAGGTCAGCGAAGGCTTCGCGTTCCCTTATGGGATGTGCCCGCATTGCGGTGGCAAGCTGCAGCCGATCGATCGCGCCGGCGTCAACGACGAGGCCGGGCTTGCGGCGATCCGCACCGCATTCGAGATCGAACTCGGCGGCCGCGCATTCTATGCCCGCGCCGCCAAAGAAACCTCCGATCCGACATTGCAGGAGCTGTTCCTCAGCTTCGCCGCGATGGAAGAGGAGCACATGACCACGCTGGCCAATCGCTATCACGTGGCAATTCCGCAGGCGACCGAGGGCTTCCATCTCGGCACCGCGGCGATCATGGCCGGTGTCAAAGGCCGGATCGGCGATCCGACCACGCTGTTCGAAGCCGCAATCGAATTTGAGCGGCGCGCCGCCTCGTTCTTCAAGACCCGGGTCGGCGAGACGCCGGACGGTTCGGTCGAGCGGCAGCTCTATCGCGAACTTGCCGCCGAAGAGGACGAGCACGTCTCGGTGCTGCAGACCGAATTCGCGCGCTGGAAAGAAGGCAAGCGCGGGTTGCTGACGTAAACAGCGTCCTTGATTTGAAGAGATAGGCTGTATCTAAGCACGGAGTCCTCATCCTGAGGAGCTCGGCGACGCCGGGCGTCTCGAAGGATGAGGAGCCGCATCGCCTGCGGCCCATGGTTCGAGACGGCGCTTCGCGCCTCCTCACCATGAGGCGGTAGTTGTTGTGAGAGCTCTCGAGGACGCTAGCCTCGAGAGAGTAACGGCTGTTACTTGACCAGCCGCACGCCCTTGGTGGTGAAGCGCTGTGGCTTTGGTCCATCGCCGCGCACCGGGCGGCGGGTGCCGGCGGCCTTGCCGGTGCCGGGCGGCTGATGCGCCGGCACCAGCTGATCCGGCCGTGAGCCGATCAGGTCGGCGCGTCCCATCGACTTCAGCGCCTCGCGCAGCACGGGCCAATTGTCCGGATCGTGATAGCGCAGGAACGCCTTGTGCAGCCTGCGCTGCCGCAGGCCCTTGATCGCCTCGACCGGCTCGCTGGCGCCGTGGCGGACGCCGCGCAGCGGGTTGACGCCGCTGTGATACATCGCGGTCGCAGTCGCCATCGGTGACGGCAGGAAGGTCTGCACCTGGTCGGCGCGGTAGCGATTGCGCTTCAGCCACAGCGCGAGGTTCATCATGTCCTCGTCGGTCGTGCCGGGATGCGCCGCGATGAAATACGGGATCAGATAGTACTGCTTGCCGGCCTGCTTGGCGGCGGCCTCGAACATCTGCTTGAAGCGGTGATAGGCGCCGATGCCCGGCTTCATCATCTTGTCGAGCGGCCCGCGCTCGGTGTGCTCCGGTGCGATCTTCAAGTAACCGCCGACGTGATGGCTCACCAGCTCCTTGATGTAGGCTGGGCTCTTTACCGCGAGGTCGTAGCGCACGCCCGACGCCACCATCACCTTCTTGATGCCCTTCACCTCGCGCACCTTGCGGTACAGCCGGATCAGGTCGTCGTGCGAGGTGTTGAGGTTCGGGCAAATATCCGGGAACACGCAGGACGGCTTACGGCATGAGGCCTCGATTGTCGGGTCCTTGCACGCCATCCGGTACATGTTGGCGGTAGGACCGCCGATGTCGGAGATCACGCCGGTGAAGCCGGGCGTCTTGTCGCGGATCTTCTCGATCTCCTGCAGGATCGAGGCTTCCGACCGGCTCTGGATGATGCGGCCTTCGTGCTCGGTGATCGAGCAGAAGGTGCAGCCGCCGAAGCAGCCGCGCATGATCGTCACCGAATTCTTGATCATGTCCCACGCTGGGATCTTGGCATTGCCGTAGGACGGATGCGGCGCGCGGGCGTAGGGGAGGTCGTAGACCGAGTCCATCTCTTCGGTGGTCAGAGGGATCGGGGGCGGATTGAGCCACAGGTCGCGATCACCATGGCGCTGGACCAACGGCCGCGCATTGCCGGGATTGCTTTCCCGATGCAGCACACGCGAGGCGCGGGCATAGGCTTCCTTGTCCTGCTCGACCTGCTCACAGCTAGGCAGCCGGATCACCACGTCGCCGCGCACCTGCCGCGCGCCTTCATCGGCGGCATCGAGGTCGTCGGCGTGCAGGTCCGTGTAGTTGTCTGGCACGCGGCGGAACAGCGCGACGCCGCGGATGTCGTCAAGCTCGCGCGGTGCTTCGCCGGCAGCTAACCGATGCGCGACTTCGACCACCGCGCGCTCGGCGTTGCCGTAGAGCAGCAGATCGGCCTTGGCGTCCGCCAGCACTGAGCGCCGAACCTTGTCGGACCAGTAATCGTAATGTGCGATCCGGCGCAGCGAGGCCTCGATGCCGCCAAGAATGATCGGGACGTCCTTGAACGCCTCGCGGCAGCGTTGCGCATAGACCAGCGTGCAGCGGTCCGGCCGTTTGCCGCCTTCGCCGTTCGGCGTGTAGGCGTCGTCGTGGCGCAGCCTTCGGTCGGCCGTGTAACGGTTGACCATCGAGTCCATGTTGCCGCCGGTGACGCCGAAGAACACGCGCGGCTTGCCAAGCGCTCTGAACGGCTCGGCGGATTGCCAATCCGGCTGTGAGATAATGCCGACGCGGAAACCCTGGGATTCGAGGAGCCGGCCGATGATCGCCATGCCGAAGCTCGGATGGTCGACATAGGCATCACCAGTCACCAGCACGACGTCGCAGGCATCCCAGCCGAGCTTATTCATCTCGGCCCGGCTCATCGGCAGGAAAGGCGCGGGCTTGTGCGGTGCCGCGCTGGAGCGGAACCGGGTCATCAGCGGCGGGGCCGTATCAATGGATGTCTGCATCGCCCAGGCATAAGACCGGGGGGCGGCAAGTTCAACGGCAAGGGCCGTGCCGTCTCGCCGCTGTGATCACTCCGGCAGTGGCGGCAGGTCGCCGGCCGCAAGGTTCCGTGCCTCCTCGCGCGACACCCCGAGGCCGACCAGCACCCATTCCACGGTCTCGGCAGCCGCGTCGACCCACGTGCGGTGGCCGTCGAGACTTGTAAAAATGGCTCCCAGGATCGCGCCCGAGATGAAATTAGCAGCCGAAGCGATCTGCGCGGGACCGAGGCTGTGGCCGCGTTGTGACAGTCCGGTGGCAAGGTCGTCGAGCGGACGTCCGTCCCAGACCACCCGCAGAGTCGTCGAACTCATGCCGAACCGGCAGACGAACCGGCCGAGCCGTGGCTCTTCGTGGGCCTGACGGATCAGCAGTCGCATCCAGGTCGCGAGCCGCCGCACCGGCTCATGACACTCCGCCAGCGCCACGGTCAGCCGGGGATTCAATTCGGTGGCCAGATTGGTAACCACCAGGTCGAACAGGCCGGTGAGGTCGCCCAGGTTATTGTAAACTGTGCCCCGCGCGACACCGGCCGCCTGGGCTAAATCGGTTACGCTGATCTGCGTCAGGCCGCGCTCGGCGAATAACTGCATCGCCGCCAGGTAGATCTGTCGCTGCGCCGGGCTGGACACGATCTTGGACACACTTGATCTGATTTGAACAATTGTGTTCAATACCGCGAACGAGCTTCGCGGGCAATCCGTTTCAAAGCGGAATTGGCCTTTAACAAGCGGAGGGATAGCTGAGGCGGGGGCGCTCACTGTTCAGTCCGTGATTCCGGAGCCGTATGATGACGATCTTCCACCCGACCCGCCGTGGTGTCCGGCTGTTCAGCGCCCTGTGTCTCGGAGCCGGCATTTTGGCCGGCCCGCTTCCCGCTCACGCCGACGACAAGTTCGACAAGCTGATCCAAAAGCTGATGCCGAAGCGGCTGCCCGCGGGCTTTGCCTCGGCCAACGGCCGGCTCGAATCCGAACAGGTCGAGATCGCCACCAAGCTGGCGGGCCGGATCGCCGAAGTCCTGGTGAAAGAGGGCGACGAGGTCGAGAAGGGCCAGCTTCTGGTGAAGATGGACGTCTCCGACATTCAGGCCCAGCTGCTTGCTGCCGAAGCGCAGGAGCGCCGCGCCGTGCAGAGCAAGGCGGTCGCTGAAGCGATGGTGCTGCAGCGGGAAAGCGAACAGAAGCTCGCCGCTCAGCAGCTCGGCCGTGCCGAAGCGCTGTTCGAAAAAGGCTTCTCCACCGCCGAAATTCGCGACCAGCGCCAGGCCGCGCAGAACGTCGCCGATGCGGCGCTGATCGCCGCGAAGGCGAGCCTCAGTGACGCCACGGCTGCGATCGATGCGGCCCGCGCCGAAGTGGCGCGGATCAAGACGGTGCTGGACGACATGCAGCTGAAGGCTCCGCGCCGTGGCCGCATTCAGTACAAGCTGGCGCAGGCCGGTGAAGTGCTTGGTGCCGGCTCCCGCGTGTTGACGCTGGTCGACCTCACCGACGTCTACATGACGGTGTTCGTGCCGGCGAGCGTCGCCGCCGCGCTGGCCTACGGCTCCGACGCCCGGCTGATCCTCGACGCGATCCCGCAATATGTGGTGCCGGCGAAGGTCACCTTCGTGGCGAGCGAGGCGCAGTTCACGCCGAAGGCGGTCGAAACCAAAGACGAGCGCGAAAAGCTGATGTTCCGCGTCAAGCTGACGCTGCCTCCGGACCTGCTGCGCAAATACGAGCGTGAGGTGAAGACCGGCGTGCGAGGGATGGCGTATTTGCGCACGGACAGCGACAAGCAATGGCCGGATAATCTGCAGGTCAAGCTGCCGCAATGACCGGCTTCGCCGCGCGTCTCACGCATGTCACTCACGCCTACGGCGCGATACATGCTCTGGACGACGTCACGCTGGAATTACCCGCCGGCAAGATGGTTGGCCTGATCGGGCCCGACGGCGTCGGCAAATCGACGATGCTGGCGCTGATCGCCGGCGTGCGCCGGATCCAGAGCGGCGACGTGCTGGCGCTGGACGGCGATATGCGCGACGCGCGTCATCGCGCCGCCAGTGCGGCGCGGATCGCCTACATGCCGCAGGGCCTCGGCCGCAATCTGTATCCGACGCTGTCGGTGTTCGAGAACCTGGATTTCTTCGGCCGGCTGTTCGGCCAGGGTACGGCCGAACGCAAGGCGCGTATCGCCGAATTGCTGCGCGCCACCGGCCTGTCGCCGTTCGGCGATCGGCCTGCCGGCAAACTGTCCGGCGGCATGAAGCAGAAACTGTCGCTGTGCTGCGCGCTGATCCACGATCCGGATCTGCTGATCCTCGACGAGCCGACAACGGGCGTCGACCCGCTGTCGCGCCGGCAGTTCTGGGAACTGATTGATCGCATCCGCAAGCGGCGGCCGCAGATGAGCGTGCTGGTCGCCACCGCCTATATGGAAGAGGCCGAGCGGTTCGATTGGCTCGCGGCTCTCAACGACGGCAAGGTGATCGGTGCCGGTGCGCCGGCCGAACTGCGGGCGCAGACTAAGCAGCCGACACTGGATGCAGCCTTCATCGCGCTGCTGCCGGCCGAGATGCGTGCCAACTATGCCGATGTTGTGCTGCCGCCGTTGCCGAACAGCGGAGACGGCTACGCGATCGAAGCCGAGAACCTGACCTGCCGGTTCGGCGACTTCACCGCGGTCGACCACGTCAACTTCCAGATCAAGCGCGGCGAGATCTTCGGATTCCTCGGCTCCAACGGCTGCGGCAAGTCGACCACGATGAAGATGCTGACCGGCCTGCTGACGCCGACCGAGGGCGAGGCGCGGCTGTTCGGTGAAGTGCTCGACGCCTCCGACATGGCGACCCGCAAGCGTGTCGGCTACATGTCGCAGAGCTTCTCGCTGTACTCCGAATTGACGGTGCGGCAGAACCTGCTGCTGCACGCGCAATTGTTCGAACTGCCGAGTGCACAAATTCCCGATCGCGTCGCCGAGATGCTGGCGCGGTTCGATCTCGCCGATGTTGCCGACTCCAGGCCCGACAGCCTGCCACTCGGTCTGCGCCAGCGGCTGCAGCTTGCGGTCGCGGTGATCCATCGCCCTGAGGTGCTGATTCTCGACGAGCCGACTTCAGGCGTCGATCCGGTGGCGCGTGATTCGTTCTGGCGGATGCTGATCGGGCTGTCGCGCCAGGACGGCGTCACCATCTTCATCTCGACCCACTTCATGAACGAGGCCGAGCGCTGCGATCGGATTTCGTTGATGCACGCCGGCAAGGTGCTGGCGGTCGGCGCGCCGCACGAGCTGGTCGAGCGCCGCGGCGCTGCCGATCTCGAGCAGACCTTCATCGCCTATCTGGAAGAGGCGACTGGGGTTCAACATGACGGTGAAGAGGACAGCTTCGCCGCGCCGCGCGAGGCGATCACCAAGCAACACTGGTTCAACCCGGCGCGGCTCTGGGCCTACGCCCGCCGCGAGACGATGGAGATCCTGCGCGACCGGCTGCGGCTCGCTTTTGCGATCCTCGGCCCCTTGGTGCTGATGCTGACCTTCGGGTTCGGTATCTCGTTCGACGTCGAGAACCTCACCTATGCGGTGTACGACCAGGACAACACGCTGGAGAGCCGCGAACTTCTCGAGAGTTTCTCCGGGTCGCGATACTTCCAGCAGGCGCCGGATATCAAGTCCGCGGCAGACATCGATCGGCGGCTCGCCAGCGGTGAATTGAAGCTGGTGATCGAAGTGCCCCACGGTTTCGGACGCGACCTGTTGACCAACAAGTCGCCGGAAGTGGCGGTGTGGATCGACGGTGCGATGCCGTTCCGCGCCGAGACCATTCGGTCCTACGTCACCGGACTGTCGCAGGCCTATCTGGCCGAGCAGTATCGGCGGCATGCGATGGCGTCACCCACCGCGCCGATCAACATCGAGACCCGGTTCCGCTACAATCAGGCGTTCAAGAGCGTGTACTCGATCATTCCCGGCGTGATTACGCTGATCCTGATGCTGATCCCGGCGATGCTGACCGCCGTCGGCGTGGTCCGCGAGAAGGAAGTCGGCTCGATCACAAACTTCCGGTCGACGCCGGTGACCGCGACGGAATTCCTGCTCGGCAAGCAGATCCCCTACGCGCTGCTGTCGTTCTTCAGCTTCGTGTTGTTGCTGCTCGGAGCGATTGTGATCTTCGGCGTTCCGGTGCGAGGCTCGGTCGTCGCACTGGTCGGAGGAGCGCTGCTCTACGTGTTCTCCACCACGGCGCTCGGCGTATTGTTCTCGTCGTTCCTGAGCACGCAGATCGCCGCGATCTTCATCGTCGCGATCATCTCGATCATTCCGGCCGTCAACTTCTCCGGCCTGCTGGTGCCGGTATCGTCGCTATCGCAGACCGGGCGGTGGTTCGGTGAGGCGTTCCCTGCGGCTTGGTTTCAGGAGGTCAGTATCGGCGCCTTCACCAAAGGCATGAGCTTCTGGATGCTGGCGCCGAACCTGCTGATCCTGTTCGGTTTTGGCTTGGTTTATTTGATTGGTGCGATCCTTGCGCTGCGCAAGCAGGAGGCGTGACGATGGGCTCGATGCTACGGCATATCTATCGTCTCACCGGCAAGGAGCTGCGCAGCCTGTGGGCCGATCCCATCCTGCTCGGCTTCATCGTCTACGTCTTCAGCGTGGCGATCTACACGATTGCCACAGGCGCCAAGCTGGAAGTCGAGGCCGCGCGAGTTGCGGTGGTCGACGAGGATCACTCCGAACTGTCGCGCCGGATCGCCGCCGCGATGCTTCCGCCGCTGTTCCGCGCCGCCGAACCCATTGCTCCGTCCGAGATCGATTCTGCGATGGACACTGGTCGCTACGTGTTCGTCGTCGAAATCCCGCCGAAATTCGAATCCGACGCGCTTTCCGGCAAGAACCCGACCGTGCAGATCGATGTCGACGCCACCGCGATGGCGATCGCCGGCAATGGTGCGGTCGATATCCAGAACATCGTGCTGAATGAAACCGCAGCTTACCTGCGCAAGGATTCCGGCTCATCCCACGCGCCGGTCAATCTGGTGATGCACGCCAAGTTCAATCCGAACCTGAACTCGGCATGGTTCACCTCGGTGATGCAGGTGATCAACAACATCGCGACGCTGTCGATCATTCTGACAGGCGCCGCGCTGATCCGCGAACGCGAGCGCGGCACCATCGAGCATCTCCTGGTGATGCCGGTGAGGCCGCTCGACATCATGCTGTCGAAGATCATCGCCAACGGCGCGGTGATTATCATCGCTGCGCTGCTGTCGCTGCAGTTCATGGTGAAAGGCGTGTTGAGTGTGCCGATCATCGGCTCGGTGCCGCTGTTCACCTTCGGCATGGTTCTGTTTATGTTTTCGGTGACGGCGCTCGGTCTGCTGCTGGCGACTTACGCGCGCACGATGCCGCAGTTCGGCCTGCTGGCGATCCCGGTGATCGTCATTCTTTATCTTCTGTCCGGCGCCAGTACGCCGATCGAGACGATGCCGCCTTGGCTGCAATTCGTCATGCAGTTCACGCCGAACACGCAGTTCGTCTCGTTCTCGCAGGCTGTTCTGTACCGTGGTGCCGGGCTCGATCTGGTCTGGCGACAGCTTCTGGCGTTGCTCGTCATCGGCGTTGTCACGCTCGCGATCTGCCGCATCCGCTTCGCCAAGACCATCTCGTCCCAGGACTGACGTCGCCTCAGGCGGACCAGCAGTCCTGCTCTTCGCGATACGCCTGCTCGTTGAGGCGGTCGGCGATATCGTCGGCGAGCTTCTTGCTCTTGGCTTCAGCAATCGGCTGACCGTCGCTGGTCTTCAGCGCGGTCTGGTCGGTTTCGATCGGGAAATCCTGCGGCTCGAGTTCCTTGCGTTCGCTCATGGCGGTTTCCTCCCGTCTTTCAACGCGCCACACCCGAAATCGGTTGCTTCCGGGGGTGAGCAGTTTTGTCCACATAATGGACGCGATCGCATTCAATTCGCAATAAATTGGACAATTAAGAAATTCTTCCCGATACTTGGAATATGACTGACGCCACGCGCATCCGCCCAACATTCATGCCCAGCCCCTCCGCCGAACCCATCCTCGCCGACAGCGCGAGTGATGGGGCGTTTGCGACGACGCTCGCGAAGGGACTTGTGGTGCTTGAGGCGTTCGAGGGCGGTGGGCTGCTCGGCAATATGGAAATCTCGGTCCGGACCGGGATTCCGCGGCCGACGGTGGCCCGGCTGACGCACACGCTCGCCGAGCTCGGTTACCTGAACTATGACGCGCGCATTGCCAAATACGCGGTGGGCGCCCGCGCGCTGCGGATGCTGCATCCGCTGCTCGCTGGTATGCCGTTCCGCCAGCTGGCGCGGCCGCTGATGCAGGATCTCGCCTACAGCGTGCGTGGCACCGTTTCGATCGGCCTGCTCGACGGGCCGTCGATGGTTTACGTCGAAACCGCGCGATCGGGCGATGTCGGGCCGCATACGCCCGACATCGGGATGCCGATACCTGTGGTGCGAACCGCAATGGGCCGGGCGGCTGCGTCGATCCTGCCGGAGGCCGAAGCCGCAAGGCTCGAACAGCAACTCGAAGCCGCCGATGGCGCGATGTGGGCGAGCTATCGCGATCTCTTCCACGACGGGCTGCGGCAATGCTCCGACCGGCAATTCTGTACTTGTTTCGGTGAATACCTGCCCGCGATCCATGCCATCGCGGCGCCGCTGTTCCGGCTGCGCGATCGCGCGTTTGCGATCAATTGCGGCATCCCGGCGTTTCGACTGCAGCCGGGCCAGCTCGAAAACGAAATCGGACCGCGCGTGCGTGCGCTGGCGGAGAGCATCCGCGCGCTGGTCGTGCATCCGGAGCCTGCTGCGCCGCGCGAGCGGCCGGCCAAAACTAATACGAGGTGAGACGACGATCGCCTGCCGCTGCCTGGGCAGCGGCAGGTGCATGGTCGGACATCGCCCTGCAGGGAGAGATACCCGAACGTCGCGCTGTGCGGGAGTTGCGGCCGCGTTCATGCTTGGACTGACGTCGTGCCAGGGCGTCGAACCACAGGGAGGGACGCCATGCCGATCACCCGCCGCCTGCTACTTGCCGGCACCGCCGCGGCCTTCGCGGCCCCTTCATGGCCGGTGTTTGCTGCACCCGACTGGCCCGCCCGCATCGTCAAGACGATCTCGCCTTATGGCGCCGGCGGCGCCAACGACATCTCGCTGCGGATCATCAACGATTTCCTCGAGCGCGAGCTGCACCAGCAATTCATCGTCGAAAATAAGCCGGGCGCCGGCACCCGCTTGGCCAACGAGATGGTCGCGCACAGCCAGCCTGATGGCTACACCTTCCTGTACGCCGCGGCGCCTTACGCCACGGCGGAGGCGCTGTTCGGCAAGCTCAACTATCAGCGCAGCGAATTGCGGCCGGTGGCGATGGCGGCGTTCGCGCCGATCTTTTTGATCGTCAACGCCAAGTCCGATTTCAAGACGCTGCCGGACCTGGTCGCCTACGGCAAATCGAAGCCGGAGGGGCTGACGTTCGGCTCTCCAGGGCCCGGCTCGCAGCCGCATCTTGCGGCCGAGCTGCTGTTCAAGACCGCCGGCGTCAAAGGCCTCAACGTGCCGCTGCGCGGCGATGCCGCGGCCTATACCGAACTCCATGCGGGACGCGTCGACGCCACCTTCACGGCCATCAGCTCGGCACTGCCGCACATCCAGGCCGGGAATTTCCGTGTGCTTGGCGCCGGCTCGGCCCAGCGCAGCGCGATCTATCCGGACGCGCCGACGCTGGTCGAGCTGGGCTTTCCGCAGATCGTCGCCGCCGGTTGGTACGGCTTCATGGCGCCGGCTGCAACGCCTGCGCCCATCATCGACCGGATGCAGGACGCGGTGCTGCGAGCACTCGGCGATACCGAGGTGAAGAAGAAGCTGATCGCTCAGGGCCTCGAAGCGCACGGACTGAATGGCTCGGAGTTCGCGGCCTTTATCGATGCCGAGACCGCGAAGTGGAGCCGCGTGATCGAGGAGGCCGGACTGCGAGAGAACTGACCGGACCGGCGCAATAACGCCGGCCGTCGCTGCGTCGTTGACGAGTGAAACGAGCTTTCCAGAGGCTCAACGTATAGAGTCTCGATTGCTTCGTCGCTCGCTCCTCGCAAAGACGGTGGACGTGCGGGAGGCAAGCTACCACATCGACGCCTTGGCGCGTTCGGGCCAGGCGCGGTCGTATGCTTCGCCACCGACGCGGCCTTCGGTCATCGAAGCGAGGATTTCGCCGGGCGTCGGCAGCGATTCCTGTGCGACCTGCTTGCTCGGGTCCCACAGTCCGGAGCGGATCAGCGCGCGGCCGCATTGGAAGTAGATTTCCTCGACCGTCATCACGATCACGGTGCGCGGCGCCTTGCCTTCCACGTCGAACGACATCCGCAATGCCTCGTCGGCGGTGACGTAGCCGCGGCCGTTGATGCGCAGGGCGTTGATCGAGCCGGGGATCAGCAGCATCAGCGCGATGCGCGGATCGCGCACGACGTTGCGCAGTGAATCGATCCGGTTGTTGCCGCGGCGGTCGGGGATCAGCAGCGTGGTGTCGTCATGCACACGAATGAAGCCGGGGACGTCGCCGCGGGGCGAGCAATCGAGTCCTTCGGGTCCAACGGTGGCGAGCGCAGCGAACGGCGACTTCTCGATCAGCGTGCGATAGGGCGGCGTGATCCAGTGCGCCACCTTTTCGGTGGAGGCGTCGTTCGGCACGCCATAGATCGCCTCCAGCGCCTCGACCGTGTCGAGCGCAGGGAAGGCGGTGCGGCGGTCGTCAGGGCTGCGGGCGTCCATGGCGGATGATCTCCAACAAGTCTTGAGCGTGGGCGATCGGATCGCCGACATTGCTGATGGTGACGTCGGGATGCGCCGCAACGCTGCGCCCGACGCGATCGGTGATGCTGCCGTCGCTGGCGCGGGCCCGCGTCGCGATCCGCGCGGCCAGCACCTCGGCCGGCGCCGTGATCAGCACGACGACGACCTTGGCGTAAGCGGTTCGCGCAGGGTCGATCACCATCCGGGATACGTTGGCCACCACGGTCCGTCCGGCGCGGATGTCGTCATCGAGACTGCGCGGCAGACCGTAGGCATGGCCGTGGGCGCGCCAAGACAGCGCGAAATCGCCGGCGGCTTCGAGGCGGCTGAAGTCCTCCGGCGTGACCTGCAGATTGTCTTCGGCCGCAGAGGCTTCGCGGGTGACGGTGCGGCGCGCAAAAACGATCGTTGCATCATCGGCACCGAGCGTGCGGGCGGCATTGATCAGCGTGTCCTTGCCGGCGCCGGAGGGGCCGACCACCAGCACCAGCCGCCCCGGGCCGATCAGTTTCGTCGTCTGCTCCGCCACCGCGATATCGGTCATGCCACGCGCTGTCCTTCGCGCCAGACGCTGCGCACCGCCGGCACATCATGAGCGACGTGGACGCGGATCAGGTCGGCGCGCTTGCCCGTGGAGATTTCGCCGCGGTCGTTGAGGCCGACCGCTTCGGCCGGCGCCTTGGTGACGGTGCGGATCGCGGCGGCAAGGTCGATCGCCGGCGCGCGCATCGGCAATTGCAACGCCGCGATCAACAGGCTCGACGGGATGTAGTCCGACGACAGGATGTCGAGCAGTCCCTCGTGTGCCAGATCGATCGCCGCGATGTTGCCGGAGTGCGAGCCGCCGCGCACCACGTTGGGCGCGCCCATCAGGATGTCGATGCCGGCCTGGTGCAGTTCGCGCGCCGCTTCCAGCGTGGTCGGGAATTCGGCGACCGCGACCCGGTCGCGGATCGCGTCGGCGACGTTCTCCGGCGTGGTGTCGTCGTGGCTCGCCAGCGGAATCTCGTAGCGATGCGCCAGCTCGACGATCGCCCGCATATTGGCGTCGGCGTAGTTTTCTTTGCAGTACACCCGGCGTGCGAACATCACGTCGAGCTCGGCGTCGGTCATGCCGGCGCCCTTGCCGCGGTAGTAATCGCGCAGCTTTTCCTCGTCGCGGAACTGGCGTTGGCCCGGCGTATGATCCATCAGCGACATCAGCCGGATGTCGGGGCGGTCGATCAGCTCCTTGGCCTCCGCCACCACGTTCGGCATCGGGATTTCACAGCGCAGATGGAGGAAGTGATCGGCGCGCAGCAGCTGCGCGTCACGCGCCGTCGAGATCGCGCCGGCCAGCACGATCGCCTGGCCATCGACCTCCTCGGCACCTTCCTCGCGCCACACCCGGAGCGAGTCGAGTACCGTGGTGATGCCGCAGGTGGCGAGCTGGCCGTCATAGGACACCACGGCGGCGACCGGATTCCACTGCACCTTGGGCCGCGGCGTGTAGTGCGCCTCGAGATGATCGGTGTGCAGCTCGACGAGGCCGGGCATCACCAGATCGCCTTGCATGTCCTTGGCGCCCTTGGGCGCGTCGCCTTCGCCGATTTCCGCGATCACGCCATCGGCGATCACGACCCAGCCGTGCTCGATCACCCGGTCGGCCAGCACCAGCCGGGCATTGCCCAGCACCATCTCCTGCGAATTGGTCATGGTCTCGTTCATTCCATTGGTCATGCGGCGGCGGCAAACGAGGTCACGTCGACGATGCGGTCCGCGATGATCTCACGGATCTCGTCGTCGTGCACGATGGCGATGATCGCGGCGCCCTGCGCCTTGGTCTCGGCGATCAGCTCGACCACCACGGCGCGATTCTTGGCGTCGAGCGATGCTGTCGGCTCGTCGAGCAGCAGGATCGGTGTGTGCGAAATGAAGCCGCGGGCGATGTTGACGCGCTGTTGTTCGCCGCCCGAGAACGTCGCCGGCGGCAGCGTCCACAGCCTCTCCGGAATGTTGAGCCGGCGCAGCAGCACGCCGGCCTGTTCGCGCGCCGCCTCGCGAGCCGTGCCCTGCACGATCAGCGGCTCGGCGACGACGTCGAGCGCCGCGACGCGGGGGACGGCGCGTAGAAATTGGCTGACATAGCCGATGCTGCCGCGCCGAGCGGCAAGGATCTGGCGCGGCTGCGCGGTGGCGATGTCGAGCGTACCGCCCTCATGGGCGATACGGATCGCGCCGGAGTCACAGCGATAATTGCCGAAGATCATTTTCAGGATCGACGATTTGCCCGCGCCGGAGGGGCCGGACAGCACGACGCATTCGCCGGGCTGAACCTGGAAGCTGACGCCGCGCACCACCGGCAGCGTGACGCCGCCCTGCAGATGCATGACGAAACTCTTCTGGGCGTTATCGACGACGAGAGCGGGAGCTTGGGTCATGGTCATCACGCCGGCAGGATCGAGGAGACGAGCAGTTGCGTATAGGGTTCGCGCGGATCGTCGAGCACCTGGTCGGTCAGCCCGGTCTCGATGACGCGGCCGGATTTCATCACCAGGATGCGGTGCGATAGCAGCCGCGCGACCGCGAGATCGTGGGTGACGACGATCGCGGCGAGCCCAAGTTCGGCCACCAGGCTGCGGACCAAATCAAGCAGCCGCGCCTGCACCGAGACGTCCAGTCCCCCGGTCGGCTCGTCCATGAAGATGAGGCGCGGATCGGTGACGAGGTTACGGGCGATCTGCAGCCGCTGCCGCATGCCGCCCGAATAGGTGCGCGGCGCGTCGTCGATGCGGCCGGTGTCGATCTCGACCCGCTCCAGCCAGTCGTTGGCGACGCTGCGGATCTTGCCGTAGTGATTCCAGCCGACCGCCATCAGCCGCTCACCGACATTGGCGCCGGCGGAGACCGCCATGCGCAGGCCCTGTGCGGGATCCTGATGCACGAAGCCCCAATCGGTGCGCAGCAGCAGCCGGCGTTCGGCTTCGCCGAGTTCGGCAAGATCGCGCAGGATGCCGTCACGCATCCGGTAGGACACGCGACCGGCGCTCGGCGTCATCTGCCCCGACAGCATCTGCAGCAGGGTCGATTTGCCGGACCCGGATTCGCCGACGATCGCCAGCACTTCGCCGGGGAAGAGCTCGAACGACACGGCGCGACAGGCATCGATCCGGCCGTAGCGTTTCGACAGGCCGTCGGCGATCAGCAGCGGCTGATCGGCCGCGGTGAAGGCGCCCGGTGCGGCGGACGAGATGCGATCAAGCATGGACGCTCTCCATCGGTGCGGTTTCGCTGCCGGTGTGGCCCTGGGCGCGGCGGCCTTCGCAATAATCGGTGTCGGAGCAGACGAACATCCGGCTGCCGGCGTTATCGGTGACGATCTCGTCGAGATAGGAATCGTCGGCGCCGCACAGCGCGCAGCAGCCGTCCTGGCGATAGCGCGTGAACGGATGGTCCTCGAAATCCAGCGACACCACCTGGGTGTAGGGCGGGATTGCGTAGATCCGCTTCTCGCGGCCGGCGCCGAACAGTTGCAGCGCTGGACAATTGTCCATCTTCGGATTGTCGAACTTCGGCGTCGGCGACGGGTCCATCACGTAGCGGCCGGCGACCTTCACCGGGTAGGCATAGGCGGTGGCGATGTGACCGAACTTGGCGATGTCCTCGTAAAGCTTGACGTGCATCAGACCGTATTCGGCGAGCGCATGCATGCGCCGCGTCTCGGTCTCGCGCGGCTCCAGAAAGCGCAGCGGCTCCGGGATCGGCACTTGATACACCAGCACCTGGCCTTCATGCAGCGGCGTCTCGGGAATCCGGTGCCGGGTCTGGATCACGCTCGCGTCCGGCGTTGCCGTCGTGGTTGCGACGCCGGCCGTCTTGGCGAAGAATTTCCGGATCGAGATCGCGTTGGTGGTGTCGTCGCTGCCCTGGTCGATCACCTTCAGCGTATCGTCCGGGCCGAGGATCGACGCCGTCACCTGAACGCCGCCGGTGCCCCAGCCATAAGGCATCGGCATCTCGCGGCTGGCGAACGGCACCTGATAGCCGGGGATTGCGATCGCTTTCAGGATCGCGCGGCGGATCATCCGCTTGGTCTGCTCATCGAGATAAGCGAAGTTGTAAGTCGCCTCGGTCATTCCGCAGCCTCGCGCAGCTCGGGTTGTTCCTGGTTGAATTCGGCGCGCAGCTTGCGCAGCAGGCCGAGCTCGGACTGGAAATCGACGTAGTGCGGCAGCTTCAAATGCTCGACGAATCCGGTCGCCTGGACGTTGTCCGAATGCGACAGCACGAACTCCTCGTCCTGAGCCGGCGCCTTGACGTCCTCGCCGAGTTCGCCGGCGCGCAGCGCGCGATCGACCAGGGCCATCGACATCGCCTTGCGCTCGCTCTGGCCGAAGGCGAGGCCGTAGCCTCGGGTGAAGCGCGGCGCTTCGGTCGCCGAGCCTTTGAACTGATTGACCATCTGGCACTCGGTCAGCGCCACGCTGCCGAGCGGCACCGCGAAGCCGGCGTCTTCGGCCTCGAAGAACACCTCGACTTCACCGAACCGGATTTCGCCGGCGAACGGATGGTTACGGCCGTAGCCGCGCTGGGTGGAATAGCCGAGTGCCAGCAGAAAGCCCTCGTCGGCGCGGGCGAGGTTCTGCAGCCGCAGGTCGCGCCCGGCCGGAAAGTTCAGCGGCTCCCGGGTGAGGTCACCGACCGCGCTGTCGTCATCCGCAATCGGCGACTCTTCAATTAGCCCGTCCTGGCGCAGGATGTCGGTCACCCGCGGCGTCGACGCATCACTGGCTTCCGCCGTCGCCGGCTCGGCCGGATCTCCGCCTTCGGCGAGCTGCGGATCGAGCAGCCGGTGGGTGTAGTCGAAGGTCGGGCCGAGGATCTGGCCGCCCGGAATGTCCTTGAAGGTCGAAGAAATACGCCGCCGGACCGCCATTGCGCCGGTGTCGACCGGCTCGGACGAGCCGAACCGCGGCAGCGTGGCGCGGAATGCTCGCACCAGGAAGATCGCTTCGATCAGATCGCCGCGCGCCTGCTTGATCGCCAGTGCCGCCAGCTCGCGGTCGTAGAGCGAGCCTTCGCTCATCACCCGATCGACGCCGAGCGCGAGCTGTTCGGAAATCTGATCGAGCGTCAGCTCCGGCACGTTACGTTTCCCGCGGCGGGCGTCGGCGAGCAGCCGGTGGGCATTGTCGATGGCGCGTTCGCCGCCTTTGACTGCGACATACATCGGTCAGCTCCCTTGGCTGAGGCGCGTGGTGCGCGGGATCGCCACCACCTGATCGCCGCTCACCAGCACCACGTCGAGGCCGCGCGGAAACAGCGCTGCGTTGATACTCAGGCGATCGAACAGGTCGGCGGGCTGCAGCGATGCTTGCAGCAGCGTCTCGCCATCGATGCCGGGACCGTGCAGCCGGAAGCCGTCGCCGGAGCCGAGCGCCTGCGCTTGAATAATGAGGGTCGTCGACCGGTCCGGATATTCTGGCGTGCCGAGCGCGAACCGCTCGAGCGGCAGCAACGCTGAGCCGTCGCCGATCAGCGCGAATGCCGCGGAAGAGGGATCGCCGGTCAGCGGCGCGCCGGTGTGAAACTTCAGCCACTGCGCCACGGTGCCGTCCGCCGCGATCGTCTCGTCGAGCCAGATCGGCGTGTCGTGATCGAACAGCGTCAGCGCCAGTGCGGCGCTGCCGTGCATCAGCGGCGCCGGTGTGCCGGCTTCGACGCTGATGCGTTGGATGCGGCCGGGCCGCGCCATCGCTTCCATCACGGCGCGGAAGGTCGATTGCGCGCCGAGCACCTTGTCGGCAAAGCCGGCGGCAAGTTCGGTGGTGGTCATGGTCAGCCCTCGCCTCGCACCAGCGTGTAGAAATCGACCTTGGTGGCAGCCGTCTGGGCGGCCTTTTCGGCACGAGCGGCTTCGACCTCGGTTCGTAGCGGCGCGATCACCTCGGCCTCGACCGCAGCCGAATAGTTCGCCGATTGCAGCAGCGCGTCGCACAGCGCGATCAGCTTCGCCTTGGTACGATCTCGTCCCAACGTGTAGCCGAACCCGACCTCGCCACTGGCGAGCCGCACCGCAGCGCGCGACACCGTCGCCTCGCCGACATTGAAGGCCGCGCCATCGCCGCCGATCCGGCCGCGCAGCATCACCAGTCCCTGTTCCGGCTCGCGCAGCAGCGTGAACGCCGGCGGCGCCAGGGCTCCGACGCGCGCGTCGATCGCTGCGGTATCCGACGCAGCCAACACCGCCATCGCGACGCGGCGGCGCGCGATCGCGGCTTGTTCGGGGAGGTTCGTGGTTTCGGCGTGCATCGCCATTGCCCAATTCAAGTTGTCTATGTTAATAGACAACTTGATAGAGGCACAATGTGAAAACTCGATGACGACGAATTCCGTGGCGATGATCACGAAAGCGTTCCTGTCATGACCGCCGAGGCCCTCTCTTCAGGCGTCGCGCTGTGGCGTCAGGTCGCCGACGGCATCGAGATGGCGATCGCCGACGGCCGCTATCTGCCCGGTGGCAAGCTGCCGGGGGAGACCGAGATCGCCGAGAACTACGGGGTCAACCGCCACACCGTGCGGCGGGCGCTTGCGGCGCTGGCAGAGCGTGGATTGGTGCGCGCCGAGCGGGGCAGCGGCACCTTCGTCCGCAGCCGGCGGATCGCCTATCCGCTGCGCACCCGGACGCGGTTTTCCGAGATCATCAATGCGGGCGGCCGCGAGCCGCGCGGTCAATTGATCTCCGCGGAGCGAGAGGCCGCGACCGGCGCGCTCGCCGGCCAGCTCGATCTCGACATCGGCGCGCCACTGTTCCGGATCGAGGCGCTGCGATCGGCGGATGGCGTGCCGATCAGCCGCGGCACGACCTGGCTGTCGGCGGTGCGCTTTCCCGATGCGCCCAAGGTGTTCGCGGCGAAACGCTCGATGACCAAGGTGCTGGCGCATTACGGCATCAGCGACTATCGCCGGCTGTCGACCCGGATCACCGCCTCGGTGGTCGATGCCGCCGATGCGGCGCGGCTCGATCTGGCGGCCGGGCGGCCGGTGCTGGTGGTGGAGAGCATCGACGTCGCTGCCGACGGCACCCCGCTGCTGACCTCCCGCGCCCGCTTCGCCGCCGAGCGGGTCGAGTTCGTGATCGAGCCGGATTAGGGCCCGCCTTGCGCTCACGTCATCGCCCGCGCAGGCGGGCGAACCAGTATTGCAGAGAGTTCGCGGCAGAGCACGGACGCTCTGGAATACTGGATCCTCCGCTTGAGCGGAGTATGACGGTTGAGAGTGCGATGATCGCCGCGCCTTAAGCGACCGCCTTTCGGCCGATGATCGCAAACCGCAGCTTGCTGGAGATCCAGTCGATCGCCGCTACGGTGACGAGGATCATCAGGATCAGGAACGACACCTTCTGCCACTCCAGCACGCGGATCTGCTCGGCGAGCTGCAACCCGATGCCGCCGGCACCGACGATGCCGATGATGGTGGCGGAGCGGGTGTTGGATTCGAAGAAGTACAGCACCTGGCTGGCCAGAATCGGGACTACCTGCGGCAACATGCCGAAGCGGACGCTGTGGACGTGTGAGCCGCCGGTCGCCTTGACGCCTTCGCTCGCCTTTTCGTCGGCAGCTTCGAAGGCCTCCGAGAACAGCTTGCCGAAATTGCCGAAATCCGAGCACATCACTGCCAGAATGCCGGCGAATGGGCCGAGCCCGACGACGCCGACCCAGATCAGCGCCCAGATCAGCGTGTCGACGCCGCGCACCGCGTCAAGCAGGCGCCGCGTCAAGAGTTGCAGCGGGCGGATGCGCAGTACATTGCGCGCTGCCAGGAACGACACCGGAAACGCCAGCAGTGCGCCGCCGAGCGTGCCGAGAAAGGCGATCGCCAGCGTTTCGCCCATCGCGTGCAGATAGACTTGCGCGAGCTGCCACGATCCCGGATCGGGCGGCAGCATCAGGCCGAGAAACTCGATCAGGCGGCCGATGCCGCTGAATAACCTGTCGAACGGGATTTCGAGCCGGATCAGGCCGAACACGAAGATCGCTGCAGCCAAGGTCAGGCCGCCGATCAGCTTTGCGCGGTTGATCCAGTTGGGACGGAAGTGTTCGGGGAAGCGGGCGGCGATGCCGGCTTCGTCGCCGAAGCTCAGAGTGCGGCGGGCGGTGCTCATCGTCGCTCCTGACCGATCAGACGGCGGCGCACGCCTTCGGTGAAATAGTCGATCGCCATCACGGTGACGATGATCAGCAGCAGGATGGCGCTAACGTCGCTGTAGTAGAACTTGCGCACCGCCTCGATCAGGTCCTGGCCGATGCCGCCGGCACCGACGAAGCCCATCACGGCCGCGCCGCGGACGTTGATCTCGAACCGCAGCAGTGCGTAGCTGACGAAGTTCGACAGCACCTGCGGCACGACCGCGAACCGGACCATCTCGAACCAGTCACCGCCGGACGAAACCACGCCCTCCAGCGGCTTGTCGTCGATGTTCTCGACCACTTCGGCGAACAGCTTGCCGAGCGCGCCGGCGGTGTGAATCGCGATCGCCAGCACGCCGGGCAGCGGGCCGAGCCCGAACGCCAGCACGAACAGCAGCGCGAACACGATCTCCGGCACGGTGCGGCAGAATTCGAGGAAGCGGCGGGTGACGAAGACCAGCGCGCGCGAACGCACAAGATTGGCCGAGGCGAGAAAGCACAGCGCGAAACCGGCGAGCGCCCCGAGCAGCGTGCCCACATAGGCGATCAGAATCGTGTCGAGCAGCAACCCGGTCCAGCGCTTGATGCCCCAGAACCAGTCGGCGAGGTCGGTCCACAGTGTCGCGAGCGCGAGCTTCGGCGCGATCGAGATGAAGTAGGACGGAAACCGCCAGAAATTATCGGCCAGCTTGACCAGATCGACTTCGCCCATCCAGGCGGCCGCGGCGATCGCAGCGATCAGGATCGCGCCGCCGAGCGCCAGCCGACGCCGCTTCGCCGCCACCGCCGCGTCGTAGTGATCGGCGAGGGCGCGGAGCTGAGGCTCGGGAAGTTCTGTGACGGCTGCCTGCATTCGGTTGTCCGACATGACGACGCGGGCGACCGTTTGGCCGCCCACGTCCGATGATGTGCTGGGATGTGTCAGGACTTCGACTTGCGCAGGCTGTCGACGAACTTGATTAGCTCGACCACCGGCTCGTAGTCCTTGTGGCTCGTCGCCGCGTAGGGCTTGGCCTTGCCTTCATAGATCTTGTTGAAGGTTTCCGGATCGTTGGTGGCCAGGTCGAGCACCGCCTTGCGGATCGCCGCCTTGAGGTCTTCCGGTAGGTCCGACAGATAGGCCATCGGCGAGTTCACGATCAGGTCCGACTTCAGGATGATGCGGAAGTCAGCGGCCTTGACCATGCCCTTGCGGTCCATCCGCAGCAGGTTGGATTCGTCCTCGGTGTTCCACCAATTGAAGGCCGCATCGCAAGTGCCCTGGGCGACGCCGATCACCGCGTTCTCATGGCTGCCGGCGTAGATCACCTTGGCGAAGAACTTGTCGGGATCGATCGACATCTTGTTCATCATGAAGCGCGGCACGTTGTTGCCGGAGGTCGAATTCGGATCGACCAGGCAGAGGTTCTTGCCCTTGAGATCTTCGATCTTCTGGTAGGGCGAGTCCTTCTTCACATAAAGCACCGAGTGATAGCCCTTGGAGCCGTCACCGTTGACCTCGATGGCGAACGGCTCGACCTTGGCGCCGACCAGATAGGCGCGGGCGTAGGACGCCGGCCCATACATGCCGATGTGGATGTTGCCGGCGCGCTGACCTTCGATCACCGCGGCGTAGTCGTTGGCGATGCGCAGCTTCACCGGCACGCCGAGCTGCTTGGTGAGGTAGTCGGTCAGCGGGGTCCAGCGGGTGGTGGTGCCCGAGGCGTTCTCGTCCGGGATCTTGCCGAACACCAGTTCGGGATATTTCGCCTTCCAGTCCTGCGCCGGCGCGGCGTGCGCGGTGAACGCCAGCGCGGCAGCGGCGGCGACGAGAGTACGGAGCTTGATCATGAGGTTTCCTGTCTCTTCAGTCGGTGAACGGTCGAAACACGGCGACCGCACGCGGACGCGCCGCGGGCGGTGCCGGATAGGGGAGACGGCGAACGATCGCCGCCGGGATCAGGCCACGGCGACGCCGGCCAATGCGGGGGCGGGAAGGCCGTGCGGAACGTGCGGCGCAGCGCCGAGCACTTCGTCGGCTTCGAGATCGTAAAGTTCGCGCGCGATCTGGTCGGTGAGCGCGGCCGGTGCGCCGTCGAACACCACGCGGCCCGAGGCCATGCCGATCAGCCGGTCGCAATAGCTGCGGGCGAGATCGAGCGAGTGCAGATTGCACAGCACGGTGATGCCGAAGTGCTTGTTGATGCGCAGCAGCGCATCCATCACGATCTTGGTGTTGCGCGGATCGAGCGAGGCAATCGGCTCGTCGGCGAGCACGATGTCCGGCTGCTGCACCAAGGCGCGGGCGATCGCGACGCGCTGCTGCTGACCGCCGGAGAGCTGGTCGGCGCGCTGCGCCGCGTAGGACGCCATATCGAACTGATCGAGCGCCGAGATCGCGAGCGCGCGATCCTGCTCAGGCCACATTTGCACCAGCGAGCGCCACGACGGCACTTCGGACAGCCGGCCCATCAGCACATTGGTCAGCACGTCGAGACGGCCGATCAGGTTGAATTGCTGAAAGATCATCGCCGAGCGTGCGCGCCATTGTCGCAGCTCGCGGCCCTGCAGCGCGGTCACATCGACGCCTTCGAACAGGATGCGGCCCTCGGACGGCTCCGCCAGCCGGTTCAGCATGCGTAGCAGGGTCGACTTGCCCGCGCCAGATCGCCCGATCACCCCGACGAAGCTGCCGCGCTCCACCGAAAACGATGCGCCATCTACGGCTGCTTTGCTGCCGAAACGGCAGGTCAGACCCTCAACTACCAGCATGCGCTGCTCCCGAAACAGGTTCGGGAAGAATCGCTAACGCCGTTGTTTTGCAGCCGTGTGACAGTCGATGTAGTTCCGCCGCCATATCAAGGTCTTCGCTGCGTCATCGACGCGTCACGACGGCGTCATGAGCGGCGCCGATGACAGGTCTCATCCCGATCATCGCCCACGAGACTCCCATGGCCGCGAAACTGCTAACGGTCGCGCCGACCGTCGATCCGACCGCCAAGCTGCACGACGTCACCCTCGGCGCCTATTGCGAAGTCGGCGCCCGCACCATCCTGAACGAAGTGGCGATGGGCGATTACTCCTACGTCGTCAACGATTCGCAGATCACCTACACCAGCATAGGCAAGTTCTGCTCGATCGCGGCGATGACCCGGATCAACCCCGGCAATCACCCGATGCAGCGCGCCACCCAGGCGCACTTCACCTACCGCGCCAGCACCTATTTCGAGGGCGAGAGCGACGACGCCGAGTTCTTCGCCTGGCGCCGCTCGCATCACGTCGAGATCGGCCACGACGTCTGGATCGGTCATGGCGCCATCGTGCTGCCGGGCCGCAACATCGGTACCGGTGCGGTGGTTGCTGCAGGCGCGATCGTCACCCGGGACGTGCCGGCCTACACGATCGTGGCCGGCAACCCGGCCCGGCCGATCCGCCGCCGTTTCTCCGAGCAACAGGCGGAGCGTCTGGTCGCGCTGGCGTGGTGGAATTGGGACCACGAAGCGTTGCGCAACGCGCTGCCCGACTTCCGGAAATTGTCAGTGGACGAATTCCTCGACCGATATGAAGGTGCCGCCAAAGTGCAGTCGCCGGACCGGGAGCCGGCGACGGAACAGCAGGTGATGGGATGAGCGAGATCGCGATCGAAGGTGGCCGGACGCTACTCGGCGACGAGATTGCCGAGGCCTCGCTGCAGATCGCCGGCGGCGCCATCGCCGCGGTCGGCTCCGCCGCCAGCAACGCGGCAATCCGGATCGACGCGCGCGGCCTGCTGGTGCTGCCGGGGATCGTCGATCTGCACGGCGATGCCTTCGAGCGGCAAATGATGCCGCGGCCGGGGGTCGACTTTCCGATCGATGTCGCGCTGATCGACAGCGACCGCCAGGCGATCGCCAATGGCTTGACCACGGTCTTTCACGCCGTCACCTGGTCGTGGGAGCCTGGCCTGCGCAGCGCCGACAACGCCCGCCGTATGCTGGATGCGATCGATCTCACCAAGCCGCGGCTCTCTGCCGACACCCGCATCCATCTGCGCCACGAGACTTTCAATCTCGATGCGGTCGACGAGATCGCGCAGTGGATCGGCGACCGCCGCGTCGATCTGTTCGCCTTCAACGATCACATGGATTCGACGCTGGCGAACCTCGCCAAGCCGCAGAAGCGCAACCGGATGGTCGAGCGCACCGGCCTGTCCGACGGCGAATTCGACCTGTTGGTCGAGCGCATCGCGGCGCGTGGCGACGAAGTGCCACAGGCGAACCGGCGCCTCGCCGCCATCGCCCGCGAGGTATCTATGCCGATGCTGTCGCACGACGACGATACCCCGGCGATGCGGCAGGGTTATCGTGATCTCGGCGTCGGCATCGCCGAATTCCCCACCACCGAGGAGACCGCGCGCGATGCTGCGCTGCACGGCGACTTCATCGTGTTCGGCTCGCCGAACGTAGTGCGGGGCGGCAGCCACACCGGCTGGACCAAGGCGGCCGACATGATTGCCAAAGGACTGTGCTCGGTGCTGGCCTCCGATTACTACTACCCGGCGCCGTTGCTCGCCGCATTCCGCCTCGTGCACGACGGCATCCTGCCGCTGGAGCAGGCCTGGAAGCTGATCTCGGAAAACCCCGCCCGCGCCTCAGGTCTCGCCGAGCGCGGCACGATTGCGAGCGGCCAGCGCGCTGACGTTCTGTTGGTCGACGATCGGGTCGCGCTGCGGCCGCGGATCGTCGCGGTGATCGCCGGCGGCCGGCTGGTGCATGTCGACGATCCGGAGCGCTTCGTGATCACGCGCAAACTGCCGTACCCGGCTGGCGTTGCCGCCTGATCTGACGCTATCATCACCGGCGATGTCGAATTTTCCACGCTACGCGATTTACTATCTGCCGGCCGCGGGCAGCGCTTTGGCGCAGTTCGGGGCGACGATGCTCGGCTACGATGTCGTCACCGGCGAAGACGTGCCGTTCGCTGCGCCGACCGCGGCGATCGCGGACTGGCGAGACATCACCGCAGACCCGCGCAGCTACGGCTTTCACGCCACCCTGAAGGCGCCATTCGGATTGATCGGCGGCCGCAGCGAAAGCGACTTGCTGTGGGCCTGTGCGACCTTTGCCGAAACGCCGCGGGCGATTCCGCAGATCGGCCCGGTGATCAGGCCGATCGGTGGGTTCATCGCGCTGGTGCCGGAAACGCCCTCCGAGTCGCTGCAGCAACTCGCGGCCGATTGCGTTCGCGACTTCGATGAATTTCGGGCGCCGCTGTCGGCGGAGGATCGCGCCCGGCGCAAGCCGGAACGGCTGACGCCCAAGCAGGTCGGCTATCTCGATCGCTGGGGCTACCCCTATGTGATGGACGAGTTCCGGTTTCACATGACGCTGACCGGTTCGCTCGATCCGGCTCGCCACGACGAATTGTTGGCGCTGCTGCGGAGACAATTCGCTGCCACCGGCATGGATCGGATTGCAATCGATCGGATCGCTGTGCTGCGCCAGGACGCGCGAGGTGCGCGGTTCCAGAGCATCGCGCAATTCGAACTGCGCAGCGCCGACTATTAGCCGCTGAGGATCGAAGCGAGCCAGTCGCTGACCGCCTCGGGCATTGCGATGACCCGGCCGGGCCAGGGACCGGTGGCGAAGCCGACATGTCCGCCTTCATCGGGTTGCCAGAGCGTCACCATCGTGCCGACGTCGTCCGGTGTCGGCAGCGAGGCGGCCGGCACGAACGGATCGTTGCGCGCGTTCACGACCAAAGCCGGGATCTTGATCTTGTGCAGATGCGGCTTGGACGAGGCACGGGTCCAGTAGTCATCGACACCCGCAAAGCCGTGCAGCGGTGCCGTGAAGGCGTCGTCGAATTCGCGCAAAGTCGTTGCCCGTTGCACCCGTTCGCGATCGAACAGTCCCGGATGCTGCTGCCATTTGGCGAGCGCGTTCGGAATCATCGTGCGCAGGAAATGCCGGGTATAGATCAGGCGGTTGATACCGCTGTCGATCGCGGCGCCAGCGGCCACGAGATCCAGCGGGGCTGAGACCGCCGCCACTGCGCGCGCGATCTCCGCGGCGCCGCTGCCGGCCTCCTCCGCCCAGCGCAACAGCGCGTTGCCGCCGAGCGAGACGCCAGCGGCAAGCACAGGCGCATCGGCGCGGCCGCGAACTCGCGCCAGCAGCCAGCCGACTTCCTGGAAGTCGCCGGAGTGGTAGGAGCGCGGCGCCAGATTGAGTTCGCCCGAGCAGCCGCGAAAGTGCGGAATCGACAGCCGCCAGCCGCGCGCGAGTGCGCCCTGCGCAAATGCGATCGCGTAGCGGCTCGCCGACGATCCTTCGAGGCCGTGAAACAGCACCAGCCACGGCGCATGGTCGGGCCCGGGCAGATGATCGATATCGATGAAGTCGCCGTCGGGCGCCCGCCAGCGTTCGCGGACGAGCTTGATGGCTTGCGAGGCCCGTGGCTGCGCGAACAGCGTCGGCCAGATGGTTTGCAGATGGCCGCCGGGCAACCACCACGGTGCGCGATAGGATCGCAGATCAGTCATGTCGAGCAGAATCGAAGGAGGGACAAACACACACAGGTCGGACGAGTGTGACGCAGCTATCCACTGGGATGGTGGCCACTGCAACCGAGTGCGTCAACATCGCATTAGCTTTGCATTTGCAACTAACGTTTGCGACGGCCGGATATGTCGCAGTTGTTGTCGGGCCGGCATCGCCCTAAGCTGATCTCCATAACGACAAGCGATCGGAGCCGAAGCAGCCGGGATCGCCCCTTTGAGGAAAACGCCATGAAGGTCGCCGACCCAGCTCCCTTCCGCAACCTGTCGCCCGACGAGTTGGAATGGCTCGCCGCCGCCGAATGGGCGCAGGCCGAATCTCTCAGCGATGCGCCGAAGGGCCTCGTGATGCAGTCCGCCACCGAGATGCATGCGCGCGCCAAGCTGAAGCGTATCCTGCTCAGCCAGGTCCCGACCAAGCATTAGGATCGTGTTTTCGATCAGTTTGATCGGGACGGACGTTGTGTGAGGTAATGTCGTCCGCTTTGCGCGCGACAAATATCTAGAACTTTCGTCGACGTTAGCGCGCCGCGCCCCTCGAATTTGCATTCGTCATTCGAGCGTCCCGTTCATGACGTGAGTTGTGACGCGGGGATCAGCGCCAAAGATTGTTTTCGATTGAATCGTTGCGTCGTCATTCCGGTGAATCGATTAGCAATCGAGAAAAGGCCGGTCGCATAAGCCAAATCCGTTGGCGAGGCGCTTGCCGTTCAGCGCAAGACAGCTCCCAAAATCGCGCCTGTGATCAGGTCGCCGTCCAGTCTTCGCTCGGCCTGACCTGCGCACCAAGCACGGAAACTATTTTAATCGTTGTGTAAAGATCGCGGTCCTACCACGGGCGTCATCAGCGGACTTCAGAGCGCCGCTGTGGAATGACGATCCAGCGATGCGGGTCGTGAGTGCCGAGGTACATAGAATGAGTAACGCCCAGCGCCGCCCCTTTCGTTTCACCATCGGTTTGCGATTCTCGATCGCGCTGGCGGCCAGTGTGGTGACGGCTGTCGCCGCAACCACGATCAGTAACATTGTGTTGTCAGCGCGGATGACCGAGCAGGCAGCTGCACGCGAACTGAATGGTCTGCAGGATTCGCTGGGTCAGCAGATGGCGGCCTCCCAACAGCGCGCCGCTGCGCTGGCGGCTTCGCTGGCGAGCAACACCGCGATCCAGGATGTCTTCGCGAGCCGCGACCGCGACGGGTTGATCCGCATGCTGCAGCCGAGCTTCCTGCAGTTACAGGCGACACACGGCGTCGTGCAGATGCAATTCCATACTGCGCCAGCGACGTCGTTCCTGCGGCTGCACAAGCTGGAAAAGTTCGGCGACGATCTGTCGGCGATCCGCAAGACTGTCGTGGCCGTCAACGCGAGCGGCAAGCCGGTGAGCGGACTGGAAAATGGTGTGGAGGGACTCGGTATCCGTGGTGTGGCGCCGGTTTTCAAGGATGGCAAGCCAATCGGCTCGGTTGAAGTCGGAATGACGCTCGGCAGCCGCTTCTTCGATGCTTTCAAGAGCGGCACCGGCGCTGACGTCGCCTTGTATTTGAAGACTGCCAACGGCTTCCAGCGATATGCCTCAACCTTCGAGACCGACCCGGCGATCGGCGCCGAGCAGATGGCGGCTGCGCTGCGCGATAAGTCGGCGCAGCAAGCGATGCATATCGGCTCGATGGATCAGACGATCATGCTGGCCCCGGTGCGTGATTATGCCGGCGAAGCCATCGGCGTCTCGGTGCTCGGCGTCGACCGCAGCGCCTCTGTCAAGGCGATGCAAGAGGCGCGCGAATGGGCGCTGGCCATCGGTCTTGGGGTCCTGGTCCTGACGCTCGGGGCCGGCGCATTGCTCAGCCGCAGCATCTCGCGGCCGCTGCGTTCGCTTACCGAGGGAATGAACCGGCTCGCCAACGGCGATTTCACCGTGGTGCCGCCGGGGCTCGGCCGCAGTGATGAGGTCGGCGAAGTTGCCCACGCCGTCGAGATGTTCAAAGAGAAGGCGGTCGAAAAGGCCAAGCATGACGCCGAGGCGCAGGAAGCCGAGCGCGCCCGGATCGAGGATGCTCAGAAGGCGAAGGTCAACGAAGCGGTCGAGGCGTTCCGGTCTTCGATCGAGGACATGCTGCGTGCCGTGACCGACAACGCTGCAACGATGCGCAACAACGCGCAGTCGATCGACGACGTCGCCGCCGAAGCCTCGGGGCAGGCGGCGGCCGCCGCCGGTGCATCGCAGCAGGCTTCCGAAAGCGTGCAGACCGTCGCGGCCGCGGCGGAGGAGCTATCGGCGTCGATCGGCGAGATCGCACGCCAGATCGCCAAGGCGACCGATGTGGTGCGGACCGCCGACAGCCGGACCGAGCGCTCAGTCAACGAGATTGAGGGGCTGGCGGCGATGAGCGAGCGGATCGGGGCGGTTGTCGGGCTGATCCAGGCGATCGCGGCGCAGACCAATTTGCTGGCGCTCAATGCCACGATCGAGGCGGCGCGAGCCGGCGAGGCCGGTCGCGGATTTGCGGTGGTCGCCGCTGAAGTGAAGGCACTGGCGGAGCAGACTTCCAAGGCGACCGCTGATATCTCCAGCGAGGTCACGGCGATCCAGACCTCGACCCGGAGTGCGGTCGAGGCGGTCCGCGACGTCGGCAGCGCCATGCGTGAGATCAGCGCGGTGACCGCGACGATCGTGGTGGCGATCGAGCAGCAGGGCAGTGCGACGCGCGAGATCTCCGAAAATGCTCAAAGTGCGGCGCGCGACAACTCGATGCTGGCCGACAACATTTCAACCGTCAGCGAGGCAGTGGGGCAGGCCAGCCAGTCCGCCGCCAGCGTGCTGCATTCGACCGGTGATCTCGCCGAGCAGGCCGGTCGGTTGTCCCATCAGGTCACCGAGTTCTTCCACAGCCTGCGCACCGGCGTGCTCGATCGTCGCAAGACTCGCGACGCCGGCTATACCGGCCCCGAACGTCGCCGGGCGCGGGACAAGGGGCAGTCGCAGGCCGCGTAAGCCCACGGTTGACCGGCCGGCGCCGGTGCGCTCACAACGACCCGATGATCAATGTGTCGCTCTCCGCCTGTCCGGCTGGCCCCGGCGCCTATGTGGTGGCGATCGCGATCGCGGCGCCGCTCACGGTCCGGCTCGGCGGCGGCCTGTCGACGCGGCTTCGGCCTGGGCGTTATCTGTATTGCGGTTCGGCCTACGGTCCGGGCGGACTGCAGGCCCGGCTGGCGCGGCATTTTCGCAAGGACAAATCGATCCGCTGGCATGTCGATCAATTGACCACGGCCGGCGAGGTCAAAGGCGCCTGGACAGTCGCGCTCGGCAATGAATGCGAACTGGTGGAACGGCTGGGATTTCTTCCGGTACCGATCGACGGATTCGGCGCGACCGACTGCACGCACTGCCGCAGTCATCTGCTGCGCTGGCCGTCGCGCGTACCTGCCCGCACCATTCGCGCAGCCCTCGCCGCGAGCGGCGAGCCGCCGGTGTGGCTGCGGGTAAGCGCTACGCCCCGGTCTCGCGCCTGATCCAGCCGAGATATTTCTCCGCGCCGGCGGTGACCGGGAGCTGGATGATCTCCGGGGTGTCGTAGGAGTGCAGCGAGGTGATCAGGTCGCGCAAGGCGGCGAACTTCGTCGGCAGTGTCTTGAACAGCAGCAGTTGCTCGGCGTCGCTGGTGATCTTGCCGTCCCACCAATAATGGCTGGTGATGGCCTGGATTTGGACGCAGGCGGCGAGCCGGGCTTCGAGTGTTGCGACTGCCAAGCGTTCCGCTTCCTCCTTGTTCGGCGCCGTCACCATCACCACACAGGCATCGCCCTGATCCATCGCGTTGCTCCTTGGCTTCGATTTGATCCGACGCGTTGCGGGCCGCGCCGGTTGTTTGCTAGGCGCAAGTGGTTCCCAGTCAGCTTCGGAAGGTCCGTCATGCCGATATACGGCTTCGTCTGCAACAAATGCGGTCACCAGTTCGAGACGCTGCTGTTCTCCGGTGAATCCGCAGTCTGCCCGTCCTGCGAGAGCACCAGCCTCGAGCAGCAATTGTCGCTGATCGCCAAGCCCGCCAAGGGCGGGCCGGAGGCTCCGATGTGCGACGGTAAGGGTGGCTGCGGCGGCTGCTGCATGCCGGACGTCTGCGCTTAGCCGGCCCGCGGCTCTCCACTCGGGACGCCGTGTCTGCCCGAAAGGAACGATCCCGCGCTTCAGGTCGTTTGCACGCCGACGAGCAACCCTCCGAGGCATGCCAGACATGACGCACATCACCCGTACCTTCGACAGCGCCACACAGGCCAAGGCCGCAGTCGCCGAACTCAAGCAGCGCGGCTTCAACCAGGTCGAACTGGTCGAGGTGCCCGATCGCCGCGGTCCGAGCGGCGGCGGGGCCGTGGTTCGGGTCGAGCCGCCGTTCGGGTCGGCGCTCGTGGCCAGCGGCATTCTCGGACGGCACGGCGGCAAAGAGGCAGGTGCGACGAGCACCGCTGGCTCTGCGGCGCCGGCCCTCGTGCAGCCAGCGAAGACTGAAGCCCAGCCGGCCCCCGATCCTGCGGCGCAGGCGGTCAAGTCGGCGCCAGCGGCATCACCGGCGCGGCCGGCCCCGCCTCAGGCGCGGCGCGAGGAGCTCCGCAGCGGTCCGCGGACAGTGTCGGAATGGCTCGGGATTCCGCTGCTGATCAATTCCAACACCTTCTTCTCCGGTTTTCCGCTGCTGCTGAGGGCGTCCCGCAAGGTGCCGGCTGCCAAGCCGGAATAATCGGCGGATTTGTCGCCGGCCTCGAGCCGTGCCTGAGCTTCCGTCGCCCGTTTCGGCTTGCTAGCATCGCGTCGCCTCGCCGCCCGGCGGGGACCACGACATCAGCGACCCGATGACGTGCGCTGCGCGCCAGTCGGCGTGCGCGTCCGCATGCGGCAGGAGTGCAGGCCATGAAGCTCACCAGTCCCGACATCGCCGAAGGCGCAACGATCGCCCACGAGCAATTGTTCAACAGCTTCGGCTGCACCGGCGCCAACGTCTCGCCGGCGCTGAGCTGGAGCGATGCGCCCGCCGGCACCAAGAGCTTCGCGGTGACGATGTACGATCCCGATGCGCCGACCGGCAGCGGCTGGTGGCATTGGGTGGTGTTCAACATTCCGGCCACGACGACGTCGCTGCCGAAGGGCGCGGGCGATATCGCGAAGGGTTTGATGCCCGAAGGCACGATCCAGGGCCTGACGGATTTCGGCGTGCCCGGTTACGGCGGCCCGTGCCCGCCGCCGGGCGACAAGCCGCACCGCTATCAGATCACGGTATTCGCGGTCGACGTCGAAAAGCTGCCGAACGCCGGCGCCACGGCGATGCCGGCGCTGGTCGGCTTCGACCTCAACTTCCACACCCTGGCGAAGACGACGATCACCGGACTGTTCGGGCGTTAAGCCCGAGCGGACGCCATCCTGTTCGCTGCTGATTCCGGATTGCTCCGGTTATCAGCAACGACGGGATTGAAGCGTAAGGGCCAGGACGACCGCGACCGCGCCGGTCGTCTCGAAGGCCCTGTGATCAGTTGCTGGCTTCTGAGCTTCTGCTTGACGAGCTGCGCGTAATCGCGGCGGCCGGTCCGCTCGAAAGGCAGGGAATCTGGCGCCATGATCCGTCGGGGGCGCGTTCGTAGGAGCTGCATCCCGACGCCGTCGCTGCGGCCTCGCCGGCGTTGCGCTGATCCTGCTGACCGCGCGCCAGCGCCGGTGCGGCAGAGAGGCTCGACGCGACCAGCGCGCCGGCAAACAAAGCGGTCGTCCAAAGGTTGGTAGCTCGCATGTCCGGTCCTCCGTTATCGGAAACGCGGACGGAGTCCTGACGCGCGAATGTGACGATTTCTTGCAAATTGCGGCTCTCGCCGCGATCTTGCCTTAACGATCAACAAACAGCGCGGGCACTCAGTGCGCCCGCGCACCGATGGAACTCAGCGCGACAGCACAATGCGGCCTGCGGTGGTGCGGTCCTGCCAGTGATGGCGCACCAGTTCCGGGTCGACGTGGTGTTCCACCGGCCAGCCGACGCACAGATAGGCGATGAACTTCCAGGTCGGCGGCACGTCGAGCTCGGTGGTGATCGCCTCTGGATCAAGGATCGATACCCAGCCGACTCCGAGGCCGAGCGTCCGCGCGGCGAGCCAGAATGTCTCGATCATCGCCACAACGGAGTAATCGAGCGCTTCCGGCATGGTCTGGCGCCCGACGCCGAGACCCTGCGCCGTCTCGCGGTCGCAGAACAGCGCGAACTGCCGCGGCGCGACGTCGATGCCTTCGAGCTTGAGTTTGGCGTACAGCGCCGCACGGTCGCCCTGATACGCGCTCGCCGCCACCTCATTGCAGCGCAGGAAGTTGGCGCGGATCCGCGCCCGCGTCTCGGCCGAGTCGATGCTGATCCAGCGCCACGGCTGGCTGTTGCCGACTGAGGGCGCCAGCTGGGCGAGGTCGAGCAGCTGATCGATCAGCTCGGGCGCGACTGGATCGGTCTTGAAGCGGCGGACGTCGCGGCGCCACGCGATCAGCTCGGCGAACTTCTCCCGAAACGCTTCGTCGAACACCGGCGGGTTGGCGTTGGCGGCTGCGATCTCGGCCGGATCGGTCATCGCCGCCATCTTGCTCAGCACCGTACTCACAGCTTGCCCGCCAGCACGTCGGCGAGATCGGCGACGTCGGTGAGCAGCCGCGAAGCGGCGCGCACCAGCGGCACGGCGAGAATCGCGCCGGTGCCTTCGCCGAGCCGCAGCCGCAGATCGAGCAGCGGCGCGGCGTCCATTGCCTGCAGCGCGAGGTCGTGGCCGCGCTCGGCCGAGCGATGGGCGAATATGCAATAGTCGCGAGCTTCCGGCGCCAGCCGCACCGCGACCAGCGCCGCGGCGGTGGCGATGAAGCCGTCGACGATCACCGGCCGGCGCTGCGAGGCGGCGCCCAGCACCGCGCCGGCCATCATGGCAATCTCCAGCCCGCCGAATTCGGACAGCGCCTCCAGCGGTGCGGTGGCGGGGCTGCGCATCGCAGCCTTTTCGATCGCCGCCTTCTTCTTGGCCATGCCGTCGGCATCCTGGCCGGCGCCGATCCCGATGCTCTGGTCGAGCGGCGCCGGGCCGAGGCGGTGCAGCAGCAGCGACGACGAAGCCGTGTTGCCGATCCCCATTTCGCCGAGCGCGATCACGTCCGCCCCCGCGGCGATCTCGGCACGCGCCAGCTCGGCGCCGCGATCGAGCGCCTGGCAAGCCTCCGCGATGCTCATCGCCGGCTGACGCGCCGCGTTGGCGGTCCCCATCCGTACCTTGGCATCGATCAGATCGGGGTGCTTCGGCAGCTCGGCGGCGACACCGGCGTCGATCACTCGGACGTCGACATGGTTGGCGGCTGCGAATGCGTTCGCGGTGGCCTTGCCGGCCAGATAGGTCATTACCATCGCCACCGTCACGGCGGACGGATATTGCGACACGCCTTCTTCGGTCAGGCCATGGTCGCCGGCGAACACCATCAGCACCGCGTTGTCGGCGCGCGGCGGCTGCGGATGCCGCATCAAGGCCAGTTCGATGGCGAGGTCTTCGATCCGCCCGAGCGAGCCGAGCGGCTTGGCCTTGCCGTCCACCCGCGCCCGCAAGGTTGCTTTCAGCGACGGGTCGACCGGGGTGATCGACGGCGGCTGCCAGGTGACGAGGGTTTCGGTCGGCATCGGATGGTCCTTTGGTTCGGCAAGGCGCGCAACTGAGGCAAACGCGCAAGCCCGGTCAACACCACCTTCGCGTTGTTGACCCGCAACAGCGTCGCAGCTAGCGTGCCGGACGATGGTCCTTCCGCAAGGAAGGTGAAAAGGGAAGCCGGTGGGAGACGCGGTGCGTCTCGATCCCGGAGCTGCCCCCGCAACTGTAAGCGACGAGCCATCGCCGAGGCCACTGGGAATTCCTGGGAAGGCGGCGAATGGCGGCGACTCGCGAGCCAGGAGACCTGCCATCGCGTATTGTGCTTTGAAGGGTCGTCGGGGCGGGGTGCACCGGACGGAAGCAGTGCGGACGGCAAAGGCCTCTCCCGCGCGTTCCGACAAAGCTCGATAGCTGACGCGATGATTCGAGCCCGATGGATTCCGAGCCCCCTGCCGATGTGAGCGCCGATCCGCCGCGCGTGCTGCCCGGCGCGCCGGTGATCGTCAGCGTCTGCACCACCTGCAAGACGATCGACGGCGTCGCTGTCGGCGCGCCGATGCTGGAAGCCGTCCGCGCCGCGCTGGCGGGCGCCGGCGCGGTGCAGGTGCGCGCTGTGCAGTGCCTGTCCGCATGCAAGCGCGCCGCCACCGTCGCGGTGTCGAGCGAAGGCGGCTACACCTTCGTGTTCGGCGATCTCGACGGCGCCGGCGGCGCTGACGCTGTGGCGGCGTTCGTGGCCTCCTATCAGGACAGTCACTACGGTCTGGTGCCGTGGCGGCAGCGCCCGGAAGTCCTGCGCAAGGGCACCGTCGTCCGCCTGCCGCCGCCGCAATGGTCTCCCGACGATGGGCGGGCGCCGACATGAGCGCGTTGATCTCTACCCTGGTGCTCGGCGGCGCGCGCTCCGGCAAATCGGTGTTCGGCGAACGCCTGGTCGCCGAGAGCGGCTTGGCCAGGATCTATCTCGCGACCGCCACCGCCAGCGACGACGAAATGTCCGATCGCATCGCGCACCATCGCGTCCGCCGCGGCGAGGGCTGGACTACGATCGAGGAGCCGCTCGGCTTGGTCGATGCGCTGACCCAGCACGCCGGCCGCGGCCGCGCCGTGCTGGTCGATTGCCTGACGCTGTGGCTGTTCAACCTGATGGAAGCCGGCCGCGATCCCGAGGTCGAGGCGAGGCGGCTGGCGCGCTATCTCGGCGTCGCCGCCGGACCGATCGTGCTCGTCTCCAACGAAGTCGGCCTCGGCCTGGTGCCGGAGACGCCGCTCGGCCGCGCCTTCCGCGACGCGCAAGGCCGCCTCAATCAGACCATCGCTGCCGCGGTGCCCAACGTCGCCTTCATCGCCGCCGGCCTGCCGCTGTGGCTGAAACGCCAATCAGGAGAGTAGTTCATGACCGCCCGCGTTCCCGTTACGGTGCTCACCGGCTTTCTCGGCGCCGGCAAGACCACGCTGCTGCGCGCGCTGCTCAATCAGTCGAGCGGTCGCCGCATCGCAGTGATCGTCAATGAATTCGGCGATGCAGGTTTCGACGGCTCGCTGGTCGAGGATTGCGGCGCGTCGGTGTGCGCGCCGGGCGACATCGTCGAACTCACCAACGGCTGCATCTGCTGCACGGTCGCCGACGATTTCATCCCGACCATGGAAAAGCTGTTGAACCGCGAAACGCCGCTCGACGCGATCGTGATCGAAACCTCCGGGCTCGCACTGCCGCAGCCGCTGCTCAAGGCGTTCGCCTGGCCGGCGGTGAAGACCCGTGCCACTGCCGACGGCGTCGTCACGGTGGTCGATGCGCTGGCGCTGAGCGAAGGGCGGGTGCCGCTCGACGACGACGCGGTGAAGGCGCAGCGCGACGCCACGCATGACGATCCGATCGAGGAAGTGTTCGAAGATCAGCTCGCCTGCGCCGATCTGGTGGTGCTGTCGAAGAGCGACCTTGTGGCGCCCGATCAGCTTGCCGCGCTCGAAGCCAAGCTGGCGAGCCGGGTACGGCCGAACGTCCGCATCGTCCGCTCGCATGGCACGCTGGCGCCGTCGGTGCTGATCGGGCTCGATGCCGAGGCCGAGAATGATCTTGCATCCCGCGCCGGGCATCACGCCGAAGGCGAGGAGCACGATCACGACGATTTCGACTCGCTGGTGATCACCCCGCAGCCGGCGGAGACGCTGGACGCCATGAAGGCGCGGGTCGGCGATGCGCTGGGGCTCCAGGGCGTGCTGCGCGTGAAGGGCCATGCCCGTGTCGCCGGCAAGCCGGCACCGGTCGTGGTGCAGGCGGTCGGCTCGCGCATCGATCTCGCCTTCGCCCGCCCCGACGCCGAGCGTCCCGACCATCTGGTGGTAATCGGCCTCAAAGGCTTCGACGCCGACGCCGCCCGCCGCGCGCTGGCGGGGTAGTTCGTATGCCTCTCCCCGTCATTGCGAGGAGCGAAGCGACGAAGCAATCCAGGGGCACCGGCCCCGAGGCTGGATTGCTTCGCTTCGCTCGCAATGACGTGGAGAGGGCGGTCGCACAGCAACGGTGCTCCAAATGCACCTGAAGCTCGACACCAGCGTCAGCATCGACGACGGCGACGTTGCGCGCGATCTTGGTCAGGCGACGGCCGATATCGTGGTGTTGTCTGCGGCCGACAGCGATCTGGCGGCGTTCGGCGTGGCGCGGGCCGGGATGCCGGACGGCTATCCGACGCTCCAGCTCACCAATTTTCTGGCGCTCGGCCATCCGGCGTCGGTCGATCTTTATGTCGAGCGCACGCTGGCGAAAGCCAAGCTCGTCATCCTGCGGATGCTCGGTGGCGAGGCCTATTGGCCGCACGGCGTCGACAGTCTGCGGCGCGATGCGCTGGCGCGGGGCGCACAGTTCGTCTGTATTCCGGGCGAGATGGAGTGGAATGCGGAGTTGGCTGCGCGCAGCACCGCCGATCTCGACGATGCTCACGCGCTGTGGCGCTATTGCAGCGAGGGCGGCGCCGAGAACGTCCGCTTGGCGCTGCGCTACGCCGCCTGGATGATCCTGCGCGACGACTGCCCGCCGCCGCCGCGGCCGATGCCGGCCGCAGGGTTCTGGCCGGCCGAGCCGCCGCCATCGCAGCGCCGCCGCGCGTTGGTGATCTTCTATCGGGCGCTGGCGGCGAGCGGCGACACCGGGGCGATCGCGGCGCTGCGTGACGCTCTCGCCGCGCGTGATTTCGATCCAACCTGCATCTTCGTGACCAGTCTGAAGGATGCGCGCTCGATCGCGTTTCTTCGCAGCGTGCTCGCCGCGACGCCACCGGACGTCATCATCAACGCCACCGCGTTTGCGACCGCCACCGCCACGGATGACTCCGGTGTGCTGGCGTCGGCGGATTGCCCGATCCTGCAGGTGGCGCAGGCGGGGGTGACGCGCGAGCATTGGGAGCAATCCGGCCGCGGGCTCAATCCGCGCGACCTCGCCATGCATGTCGTACTGCCGGAGGTCGACGGCCGTGTCTTCGCCGGAGCCGTGGCCTTCAAGCAGCGCGGCGGCGATGCCGAATTCGCCCCGACCGTGTATCAGCCGCTGCAGGACCGGATCGATGCGGTGGCGGATCTGGCGCAGGCCTGGGTGCGGCTGCGGCATCAGCCGCGCGACCAACGCCGCGTCGCCATCGTGCTCGCCAATTATCCGAATCGCGATGGCCGGCTCGGCAACGGCGTCGGCCTCGACACCCCACAATCGCTGCACGACCTGCTGTTCACACTGCGGACGGAAGGCTATCTCACCCGCGAGCTGCCGGCCAACACGGCGGCGCTGATGGAGCAGCTACAGCGCGGCCCGACCAACGAACTGAAGAGCCGATCCGATCGGGAAGGCGGCGTGAGCTGGCCGGTGGCGGACTACGCGGCGGCGTTCGCGGAGCTGCCGCAGGCGGTGCGCGATGCGGTGACTGCACGGTGGGGCGCGCCGGAGCAGGATCCGCATGTCGCGGATGGGGACTTCCGTCTCGGCCTGCATCGCTTCGGCAACATCCTGGTCGGGGTGCAGCCGGCACGTGGCTATGCGATCGATCCGAAATCGAGCTTCCACGATCCCGAGCTGCCGCCGCCGCATCATTATGTGGCGTTCTATCTGTGGCTGCGGCAGGTGTTCGGCACCGAAGCGGTGATCCACCTCGGCAAGCACGGCAATCTCGAATGGCTGCCGGGCAAGAGCGCCGGGCTGTCGCGCGACTGTTTCCCGACTGCGCTGCTCGGGCCGCTGCCGCATCTCTACCCGTTCATCGTCAACGATCCCGGCGAGGGCATCCAAGCCAAGCGGCGCAGCGCTGCGGTGATCGTCGATCATCTGACGCCGCCGATGACTCGCGCCGAGCTGCATGACGAGATGGCGCGGCTGGAAGCGCTGGTCGACGAATATGCGATGGCGGCCGATCTCGATCCGACCCGCGCCGACGCCATCGCCGAGGACATCATTTCGTTGGCCCGGGCGACGCGGCTCGACGAAGACGTCGCGATCGATCGCGACACCGCAACGCTGGATGCGCTGCGCGCGATCGATGCGCATCTGTGCGATCTGAAAGAGATGCAGATCCGCGACGGGCTGCACGTATTCGGCCGCACGCCGCTCGCCGCCCAGCGCGACGAGCTGCTGGTGTCGATCGCGCGTCTGCCGCGCTCCGAACTGAAGCCGCAGGATGCCTCGCTGCATCGCGCGCTGGCACGCGACCTCGGACTAACCAACCCCGACGGGACCGAATTCGATCCGCTGACCCGCGATCTGGCTGTGCTCTATGCCGGCCCACGCCCAACAGTCCTCGCCGAGCTGAGTGATCGGCCATGGCGGACCCATGGTGACACCGTCGAGCGCGTCGAAACGTTGGCCTTGCGGTTGGTGTCGGCTCTTCATCAAGGTTCACCCTCTCCTGCGGGCGATGAGGAGAGACTGCCTCACACTCAGCCCGTGCTCGACTGGATCGCCACGTCGCTGCGTCCGGCGATCGAAGCGTCCGGCGATGCCGAGCGCGATGCACTGCTGCGCGGGCTCGATGGCCGGTTCATTCGGCCGGGGCCCTCCGGCGCGCCGACCCGCGGCCGGCCCGATGTGCTGCCGACGGGGCGTAATTTCTTCGCGGTCGATGTCCGCGCGGTGCCGACGCCGTCGGCGTGGCGGATCGGCCAGCTCGCCGCCGAGCGCCTGATCGAATCCTATTGGCAGGAGGCCGGCGAATGGCCGCGCTCGATCGCGCTGTCGGCGTGGGGCACCGCCAATATGCGCACCGGCGGCGACGATGTCGCGCAGGCGTTGGCGCTGATCGGTGCGCGGCCGACCTGGGAAGATGCCACCGGCCGCGTCACCGGCTTTGCGATCGTGCCGCTGTCGGAGCTGCGGCGGCCGCGCGTCGATGTCACCTTCCGCGTCTCCGGGCTGTTTCGTGACGCCTTCCCGGTGCAGATGGACCTGATTGCCAGCGCAATTGCAGCGGTTGCGGCGCTCGACGAACCTGATGACGCCAATCCGATCGCCGCGCAGGTCCGCGTCCGCAGCGACCAATTAGTTCGAACGGGTGTCGATCCCGAGCTGGCGAAGAAGCAAGCCGGCGCGCGGGTGTTCGGCGCGCGGCCGGGCACGTACGGAGCCGGGCTGCAGGCGATGATCGATGACGGCGGCTGGAATAATCGCGATGATCTCGCCGGCGCTTATCTCGCCTGGGGCGGCTATGCCTATGGGGCAGGGCAGGACGGCGCCGAGGCCGCCGATGCGTTCGCGGCGCGGCTGAAAGCAGTCGATCTGGTGGCGCAGGCGCAGGACAATCGCGAGCACGACATTCTCGATTCCGACGATTACTACCAGTTCATCGGCGGCCTTGCCTCCACGGTCGAAAGTCTGCGCGGGCAGGCACCGCGGATCGCCCATGTCGACACGTCTCGGCCCGAAGCGCCGCTGCCGCGGACGCTCGCGCATGAGATCTCCCGCGTGGTGCGGGGCCGCGCCGCCAACCCGAAGTGGATTCAGGGCGTGATGCGCCACGGCTACAAGGGCGCCTCCGAGATCGCCGCCACCGTGGACTATTTGTTCGGCTTTGCGGCTTCGACCGACGCCGTCGGCAACCGTCATTTCGACCTGCTGTTCGCCGCTTATCTCGAAGACGACGCGGTGCGCGAGTTTCTCCGCGACGCCAATCCGGCGGCGCTAGGCGATATCGTGGCGCGGTTCGACGAGGCGATCCGCCGCGGGCTGTGGACGCCGCGCTCCAACCGAGCGGCCGACCTGCTCGCCGAAATTCTCACCCCCAAGGAAGCTGCATGACCGATCCTCTGCCCGCCCGCGACGAAAACGTCCGCCACGCCGAGAAGGCGAAGAAGCGGAAAGCCGCGCACGACAAGAAGCTGCAGGGGATGACCGACAGCAAGGGGCTGATCATCGTCCACACCGGCACCGGCAAGGGGAAGACCTCGGCCGCGCTCGGCATGGTGTTCCGCCATATCGGCCACGGCATGCCGGTCGGCGTAGTGCACTTCACCAAGTCGGAGAAGTGGAACACCGGCGAGGCCAAGCTGCTGGCGAAGTTTCCGGAGCTCGCGACGCTGCACATCATGGGCGAGGGCTTCACCTGGGAAACACAGGACCGCGAACGCGACATCGCCGCGGCGCGCGCCGGCTGGGAGCGTGCCAAGGAATTGATCCGCGACGACCGCCATCGCATGGTGCTGCTCGACGAGCTGAACATCGTGCTGCGCTATGATTATCTGCCGATCGAAGAAATTGTCGCGGTGCTGCTCGACGAGAAGCCGGCCGACAAGCACGTGGTGATCACCGGCCGCAACGCCCACCCGGCGCTGATCGAGATCGCAGACCTCGTGACCGATATGACCCTGGTGAAGCACCCGTTCCGGACCGGCGTGAAGGCGCAAAAGGGCGTGGAGTTTTGAGCGCGCGGCCGAAGGTCGAGTGTCATTCCGGGGCGCCGCGCAGCGGCGAACCCGGAATCCAGAAGTGTAGAGCACCTCGAGATTCCGGGTTCGCGAACTTCGTTCGCGCCCCGGAATGACGTCGTGAGGAGTGACGCGGTATGACTCAGGTGACCCCCGCGCTGATGATCCAGGGCACCTGCTCCAATGCCGGCAAGTCGACGCTGGTGGCGGGGCTTTGCCGGGCGTTGGTGCGGCGGGGGCTCAAGGTCGCGCCGTTCAAGCCGCAGAACATGTCGAACAACGCTGCGGTGACGGTCGATGGCGGTGAAATCGGTCGGGCGCAGGCGGTGCAGGCGCGCGCCGCCAAACTGCCGCCGACGGTGCATATGAATCCGGTGTTGCTGAAGCCGGAGACCGACACCGGCGCGCAAGTGATCGTACAAGGCAAACGGTTCGGCCGGCTCGGCGCGCAGCACTTCCTCGACAAGAAAGCGGCGCTGCTGCCGCACGTACTCGACAGCTTCGCGAGGCTCGCACGCGAGGCCGACATCGTGCTGGTCGAAGGCGCCGGCTCGCCGGCTGAGATCAATCTCCGCGCCGGCGACATCGCCAATATGGGGTTCGCGCAGGCGGCGAACGTGCCGGTGGTGATTGCCGGCGACATCGAGCGTGGTGGCGTGATCGCCAGTCTGGCCGGCACGCATCTGGTGCTCGACGAGGCCGAGCGGGCGCTGGTAGCTGGTTATTTGATCAACAAATTCCGCGGCGACGTGCGGCTGTTCGATCATGGGCTGACGGCGATTACCGAGCTGACCGGCTGGCCGTTGCTTGGCGTGGTGCCGTGGCTGCCGTCGGCCGCACTGTTGCCGGCTGAGGACGCGGTCGATCTCGACCGGGCGCAAGCATCGACCGCCAAGCGCATCATCGCCGTGCCGATGCTGGCGCGGATTGCTAATTTCGACGATCTCGATCCGCTCGGTATGGAGCCGGGCGTCAAGCTGGTGTTCGTGCCGCCGGGCACGCCGATCCCGGCCGAGGCCGACGTGGTGATCATTCCCGGCAGCAAGTCGACGCTCGGCGATCTCGCGTTCCTGCGTGCACAGGGCTGGGATATCGATATCGCCGCGCATGTCCGCCGCGGCGGTCATCTGCTCGGGCTGTGCGGCGGCTATCAGATGCTCGGGCGCAGCATCGCCGATCCGGATGGCGTCGACGGCGCGTCCGGCACGGTCGAAGGGCTCGGTCTGCTCGACACCGTCACGATCATGCGGGGCGACAAGTCGACCACATTGGTCCACGGCGCTCATGTTGCGACCGGCGCACCGGTCGAAGGCTACGAGATTCATCTCGGCCGCACCGAGGGCCCTGATTGCGCGCGGCCGGTGGTGACGATCGACGGTCGGCCGGACGGTGCGATTTCGAGCGACGGCCGGGTGCAGGGCACCTATCTGCACGGCCTGTTTACGAACGATGAGTTCCGCCGTACTTGGCTTGCTGGTCTCGGCATCGCCTCGCAGCTCGCCTATGAGGCGCAAATCGAAGCCGCGTTGGAGGCCCTAGCCGATCATCTCGAAGCGCATCTCGATGTCGACCGGATGATCAGAATGGCGCGGAGCCGTCAGAGCACGAACGCCAGCGCCGCGTAGATCGCGGCCTGCAGCGCGCAAGCTGCAATCATCACCCGCAGCGCGCGCCCGATATCGGCCGGGGTTGCTTCGCTGCGCGCTTCAGCGTTGAGATAAGGATCGTCGGTGATCTTGCCGCCGTAGCTGCGCGGGCCGGCGAGCGCGACACCGATCGCCGCAGCCATCGCCGATTCCGGCCAGCCGGCATTCGGCGAACGATGCTTGCCGGCGTCGCGCCGCATCACGGCGATTGCTTGCTTGACCGAACCGCGGACGATCGGTGCCACCAGCGCGATCAGCAGGCCCGACAGCCGTGCCGGAATCAGATTCAGCACGTCGTCGAGTCGCGCCGCGGCCCAGCCGAACGACCGATGCAGCGGCGTCAGATGTCCGATCATCGAGTCGGCGGTGTTGATGGTCTTGTAGATCAGCAGACCCGGCAGCCCGAGCAGCGCCAGCCAGAACACCGGCGCGACCACGCCGTCGGAAAAATTCTCGGCGCTGGATTCGATTGCGGCGCGGCAGACACCGGCTTCGTCCAGCGTCTGCGGATCGCGGCCGACGATCAGCGACACTTTTTCGCGGGCTTCCTTCAGGCCACCGGACGCGAAGGCGTCGCGTACCCGTGCGACGTGGTCGTAAAGGCTGCGCTGCGCGATCAGCGTTGCGGCCAGCACGGCCGCGATCACCCAGCCGCCAGGCAACTGTCGCAGCGGCGCTTCGAGCAGCAGCCCGACCAGGCCGGCGACCGCGATCAGAAACAGCACTGCGACGATGCCGGCGCCTTTCTTGGTCGTTTCCGACCAATCGTCGCGGTTGAGCGTGCGGTCGAGCCAGCCGATCATCGTGCCGATCAGCACCACCGGATGTGCCAGCCGCTTCCACAGCCAATCGGGATCGCCAATCAGCGCATCAAGCACCAGCGCCACCACGACGATCAGCAGCGCGTGGGAATCCACCAACATGTCAAGGCTCCACGCGGATCAGTTCCTCGGTCAGCCGGTCGAGCGCGTCGGCGAGCATCGGCCCGCCGCACACCGTCAGCCGCTCCGGCACCGTAATGCGCTTCGACAGCGGATAGAAGCGCTGCAGCGCCGGATGCAGCACGAAGGCACGGCCTTCGTCCTCGGCGAAATCGCTGTCTTCCGAGATCAGCAGAAAGTCCGGCCGCAACGCAACCACCGCTTCCAGCGACGCGAAGCCGCCGCGCTGCAGGCCGAGGCCGCTCGCAGCATTGCGCAGCCCGACAGTGTCGAGCAGCGTACTGATCAGGCTGTCGCGCCCCGATACCCAACCGCGCCGCGCCAGCGGCAGCACGGTGAGCTTCGTTCGCGACGCGGCCTGTTTGGCGCGCGCCACCGCGGCGTCAATGCGAGCGATCGATGCGTCGGCCCGCTCAGGATGGCCCAGAAGATCGGCCATCTGCCGGATCTGCGCTTTGGACTCGTCGATCGTCTTCACCGAATCGAACTCGACGATGCGTTGGCCCATCTGCTTCAGAAGTTCGCGCGTCGCGCGTTTGGTGTATCGGCCGCCGACCACGAAGTCCGGCTTCAGCATCAGCACGTCTTCGGCTTCGCCGGATAATTGCGGAAATTGCGCTGCCTGTGCGGCAAGGAAGGAGCGATCGGCGTCGCGTGCGTAGGGGCTCAGGCCGAGGATCTGATCGGGATCGGCGAGCGTCAGCAGCAACTGATCGGTGCAGGCATTGATCGACACCACCTTGGGCGCAGCGGCTGCGCTCGCGTCAGTTGCGAGACTCGCAACTAACAGCATCATCAATCCGGCTAAAAAGCCGCCGAGCCTCTCGCGCTTTGGTCGCGATGGTGGCAAGACACGGTGATGAAGCACGGCGGCGATCTTACGGCGGCGATAGCGCGGCACGGCGGCGATGCTGCCGACTGGCTCGATCTCTCCACTGGCATCAATCCGCGTCCCTGGCCGATCCCAGACGTTGCCGCGGATGCTTGGGAGCGTCTGCCGTCGCATACCGACGAGACTGCGCTGTACGATGCCGCGCGCCAAGCCTACGAGGTGCCGGAGGAGTCCGGCATCGTCGCTGCCGCCGGCACGCAGGCGCTGATTCAATGGCTGCCGTATCTCGCAGCGCCGGGCGGTGTCGCCATCGTCGGACCGACTTACGCGGAGCATGCGCTGGCTTGGCGGAACGCCGGGCGCGAGCTTGTCGGCATCGCGTCGCTCGATGAGATTCCTGAGCAGGCCCGTCACGCGGTGGTGGTGAGTCCGAACAATCCCGACGGCCGCATGGTCGAACCCGAGACCTTGCGCCGTGCCGCCGTGCAGCTGCGCCGGCGTGGCGGTTGGCTGGTGATCGACGAAGCTTTTGCCGATGTCGATCCGTCTTTCACTGCGGCCGTGCTGACGCCCGAGCTGCCGATCGTCGTGCTGCGCTCGTTCGGCAAGTTCTACGGCCTTGCCGGCGTCCGTCTCGGGTTTGCGATCGCAGGTGAGGTGATTGCGAGGCGGATCGCGCTGGCGCTCGGGCCGTGGAGTTGCTCCGGGCCGGCGCTGCGGATAGTCGCCGCGGAGCTGCGCGACCAGGCCTGGGCGATCGAGACGCGCGACGAACTGCGCGAACAGGCGGCGCGGCTCGACGAGGTGCTGCGAGGCGCCGGCCTCGACGCCGTCGGCGGCACACCGCTGTTCCGGCTGGCACGTCACCCCGAGGCGCATCGGTTGCATGAGGTTTTGGCGCAGCAGCGGATCTGGTGTCGGAGGTTCGACTGGGCGGACGATTTGCTCAGGTTCGGCCTGCCGGCCGATACCGCCGGGCTGGATCGGCTCGCTGCCGCGCTCGCCGCACCGCTGTAGCGGCGGCACCGTCAGGTTCCGGACCACGGCAGGATCACGCCAGTGTCCTGATACTGTGCCCGGTAGGCGCTGACGCGAAACACCTGTTGCATGATCTCGTCCGACAAGGCTTCGCTCGGCGCGCCATAGGCGGCGAGCCGGCCGCTTGCCATCACCAGCACAGTATCGGCAAAGCGCGCAGCGAGGCCGAGATCGTGGGTGACGACGATCACCAGCGTGCCGGCGTCGGCGGTGCTTCGCAAGGTCTGCATCACGTCGAGCTGATAGCGCGGGTCGAGCGAGGCGGTCGGCTCGTCGGCGAGCACCACCGGCGCCTCCACCGCCAGCACCCGGGCGAGAGCGACGCGGCTGCGTTCGCCGCCGGAGAGTTCGGTAACGATGCGGTCCGCGAACTGTGTGACGTCGGTCTCCGCCATCGCCCGCGCCACCGCCTCGGCGTCATGCGGCGACAGCCAGGCCGGATCGGTGGCGCCGTGCGGAAACCGGCCGAGCGCGACGACGTCGCGCACCGGCAGCGGCCAATGCACCAGATGGCCCTGCGGCAGATAGCCGAACCGCTTGGCGCGCTCGCGCAGCGGCATCGTCGCCAGCGCCTCGCCGCCGATGGTGATTTCGCCTTGCGCCTCGACCAAGCCGGCGAGGGCGCGCAGCAGCGTGGTCTTGCCGGCGCCGTTCGGGCCGACCAGCGCCACCAGATGCCCGCGCGTCAGCGACAGCGACACCCCACGCAGCACTTCGCGGCCGGAGAGCGAGACGGCGAGGTCGCGCGCGGTGAGGAAGGCGGCACTCATGCGACGCCTCCACCGAGCGCGCGCCGTTCGCGCACGATCAGATACAGGAAGAACGGCACGCCGATGATCGAGGTCAGCACCCCGACCTTGATGTCGGTGCTGGCCGGGATCAGCCGCACCGCTATGTCGGCGGCGAGTAGCAGCGCCGCGCCGGCGAGCGCGCTCGGCAGCAGCACGCGGGCGGGATCGTGGCCGATCAGGGGGCGCACCAGATGCGGCGCGACCAAGCCGATGAAGCCGATCGTGCCCGACACCGAGACGGCGCCGCCGACGCCGAGCGCGGTGCCGGCGATCACGATCAGGCGTAGCCGGCCAACATCGATGCCAAGACTCTGCGCGGTCTCTTCGCCGAGGCTGAGGGCGCGGAACGCGGCGCGCTGGCTGAACAGCAGTACGCCGCCGGCGACGATGAACGGCAGGGCCAAGACGACGTGACGGAAGCTGCGGTCTTCCAGCGAGCCCAGCAGCCAGAATGCGATTTCCAGGCTGGCGAATGGATTGGCCGACAGGTTCATCACCAGCGCGGTGGCGGCGCCGGCGAGCGCGGAGATCGCCAGCCCAGCGAGGATCAGCAGCAACAGGCTGGCGTTGCGCCCGGCGATTGCCAGCAGCACGAACACCGACACGAACGCCATCGTAATCGCCGCCACCGGCAGTGCGAACGAGCGGACGTCGGCGAGCCCGAGCGAGATGATCAGCACCGCGCCGAACGCGGCCGATTGCGGTGCGCCGAACAGCGACGGCGACGCCAGCGGGTTACGGAGCAGGCCCTGCAGCGCCGCACCGGACAGGCCCAGAATGCCGCCGATCGCCAGCGCCAGGATGGTGCGCGGCAGCCGGATCTCTTGCACGATGATCTGCTGCACCTCACCGCCGAGCCCGACCAGCGCCTGCACCACGGTGAGCGGCGACAGCTTGACCGGTCCCACCGCGAGCGATCCGATCGCCAGCAGGGCCACGAGCACCGCGAGCGCAGCGGTAACGGCCGCCGCGCGCGAATTCGGTCCGGAACGTCGGGTCATACCGCGCTCATTTCTGCACGGTCGCGGCGGCCTGGTCGAGCCGGTGATAGCCGTTGAGGCGATAGATGATGGTGGAGACGATCCAGCTCGCCACGAACAACGCCACGATGCCGTAGCCGAGCGCGCCGAAATTTGAGTTGAGCTCTTCGATCCACTCCCAGAACGCGCCTTCGAGGTGGAAGCGCCCGGCGAGCAGCCCGAGCGTCTCGATGCCGCCGATCAGCAGCGCCACCAGCACCGACACGGTGGTGATGGTCATGTTGTAGTACAGCTTGCGGATCGGGTTGCGATACGCCCAGCCATAGGCGCCGAGCATCAGCACGCCGTCGAGGGTGTCGACCAGGGTCATGCCGGCGGCGAACAGCGCCGGGAACACCAGGATCGACCAGTGCGAAATGTTGCCGGAAGCGTTGGCGGCCAATCCGAACAGGCTGATCTCGCTGGCGGTCTCGAAGCCGAGCGCGAACAACAGCCCGATCGGAAACAGCTGCCAGCTCTTGGAGACGAAGCGGAACAGCGGCCGGAACAGCCGCGCCAGCCAGCCGCGCTGCTGCAGCAGTTCGTTGATGTCGTCGTCGTGCACGATCTCGCCGGCCTTGGCCTTCTTGAACGCGCGATACACGCCGCTCAGCACCGACAGATTGGCGATCGCGATCGCGAACAGAAACAGCGCCGACGCCGAGGTGCCGATCACCCCGCCGATTTCGCGATAGCCCGAGAACCGCTCGGTCAGCGAATTGGCCGCGATCGCGATTGCCAGCGACGCCACCAGCACCACGGTGGAATGGCCGAGCGCGAAGAACAACCCGACCGCGACCGGCCGCTTACCCTCCTGCATCAGCTTGCGGGTGACGTTGTCGATCGCCGCGATATGGTCGGCATCGAGGGCGTGGCGGAGGCCGAGGCTATAGGCCAGCACCGCGGTGCCGATCAGCACCGGCTCGCCCGCGAAGGCGGTCAGCGCCCAGGCCCAGGCGGCGATATTGGCGAGCACCAGCCCGCCGAGCACGGCGATCAGGCGGAAGCGGAATCCATCGGAAGAAGCGGGCAGAACGAGATCGGTCATGGCGGTCTCCGGCCGGTGAGCAGCATCCTGTCACCTGTGCGGCGGACCGCTCCAGCCGCGCGCGCCGCACGGTGGAAGATGACGTGCTCAGGCCGGTCTCCTGGCTCACGGGTCGTCGCGATCCTTCGCCTTCCCGGGCAAGTGCTGCCCAGTGGCTGATTGAAGGATCGCTCGCCGCTCACAGTTGCGGGCGCAGCGCCGGATTTGGGTTTGCGGCCATAAGCTTGGGCCCGCACCGGCTTCCCTGTGCCGGACGATTCCCGGCACACCTGAACGGGCGCGATCAAATGGAAGCGGGCCTGCTTTGTCAATCGCCGCCTTGGTCGGGCGGCCGACGGTTCAGGCGGGAGTGTTGAGCTTCAGCCCGATCATGCCGGCCACGATCATCGACAGACACAGCATCCGCACGCCGCTGGCCGGCTCACCGTACAGCGTCATGCCGACCACGATGCTGCCGGCGGCGCCGATTCCGGTCCACACCGCATAGGCGGTGCCGAACGGTAGCGATTTCAGCGCGATGCTCATCAGGCCGAAGCTGGCCAGGATGGCGGCCAAGGTCACGACCGCGGGCCAGAACCGGGTGAAGCCCTCGGAATGCTTCAGCCCGAGCGCCCAGACGATCTCCATCAGGCCCGCGGCAAACAGCGCGAGCCAACCGGTCATGGCTTATTGCGCGGCGGCAGCGTCAGCACGGCGCGCTGCGCATAGCCGCGATATGGCCGCTCGAACCGCAGGCCGGCGCCGGTGCGGGCCGCGACCTGCATCAACACGGCTTCCAGGCTGTCGCGCGGGGTGACGTCGAACAGCGTCAGCCAGCGCCGCAGCAGGTTGCGCGCCAGCGAAGGCAAGCCGCGCTGATCGCCGAAATCGACGATGTGCAGCTTGCCGCCCGGCTTCAAATTGGCGACGGCGCGATCGATCACCGCGGTCCAGTCCGGGATCATCGACAGGCTGTAGGAGATCATGACGTGGTCGAAGCTGACCGCCTGGCCGAACACCGCCTGCGCGGTGAAGGCGGTGGCGTCGCCGTGCGCGACCTTGACCCGCGACATCAGCCCGGCGCCTTCGATCGAACTGATCGCCGAGGTCAGCATCTCGGTCGACACGTCGAGGCCGTAAAATTTCGCCTCGCGGTAGCGCGTCGCCGCCTGGATCAGGTTGCGGCCGGTGCCGCAGCCGACTTCCAGCACGGCTTCGCCGGCCTTCGGCTGCAGCTCGGTAATCAGTTGATCACGGCCGAGAAGATAGTACCGGCGGGTCAGGTCGTAGATGTGCCGTTGATAGCGGTACATCCGATTCATCCGCGAGGTCGCGTCGACCGGCCACGCCGGATCGGCGGTGAGTTCGTGGTGCGTCAGCTCGGTGCGCGGAAGATCGGTGCGAGTGAGCGTCGTCATGGCCTGCCACCCTGGTTCGGCATCATCCGCCTTCCATCGCGATTTCAGGCGACAGGGTGATGACAAGGGAGACGGCACTGATCAGTTCCGTGCTGTCGCAAAACTGCAGTGTTGCGCAGCTAATTTGGATCGATTGCCGAGTCGAGGATTTGATGAACACGCAGCAACTGATCGCGGACGCCGTCCGCAACAGCAAGGACCGCAGCGAGTCGACGTTGTGGGACGCTTTGTTTTCGATCTGGTTTCGTCGCCTGGTCTATACCCAAATCTGGGAAGATCCCGAGGCCGACCTCGCGGCTCTGCAATTGCCGATAGGCTCGACCATCGTGACGATCTCGTCGGGCGGCTGCAACGCGCTGTCCTACCTCACCGCCAAGCCGGCGCAGGTCTTCGCGGTCGATCTCAACGAGGCACATCTAGCGCTGCTCAAGCTGAAGCTCGCCGGCCTGCGGGCGCTGCCGGACTACGCATCGTTCTGGCAGTTCTTCGGAGAGGGTACCGCGGCCGGTAACGCCGACCTGTATCGCCGGCGGCTGCGCCCCGCGCTCGATCTCGATGCCCGCGGCTTCTGGGACGAGCGCGACTTCCGCGGCCGGCCGCGCTACCGTTACTTCACCGACGGGTTCTACCGCCACGGCGCGCTCGGCCGCTTCATCGGCTTTGCGCATCTGCTCGCGAAGATCGCCAAGATCGACCTCAACGTGCTGCTGAAGGGCGCGCCGGACTCGCCGGAGCGGCAGGCGGCGCTGCAGCGCGTCGACCGACTGTTCCATTCGCGGTTCGCCCGCATGCTTACCCAGACCCCGGCGCTGCTGTTCAGCCTCGGCATTCCGCCGCAGCAGCGCGAACTGCTCGGCGGCGACCAGCCGCTCAACGAGGTGCTGCATCGGCGCCTGCTCCGGCTGATCGACGTCTATCCGAACGAAACCAATTATTTCGCCTGGCAGGCGCTGAGCCGGAGCTATCCGGGGCCTGGCGACCGCTGCCTGCCGCTGTATCTGCAGGAGAGCCGCTATCAGCAGATGCGCGCCGGCGCCGGGCTGGTGATCCCGGTGCACGAGAACCTGCGGGTGTTCCTGGAGAGCCTGCCGGCCCGCCAGATCGACGCCGTGGTGCTGCTCGATTCGCAGGACTGGATGGCGCCGGATGAAATCCGCGCGCTGTGGGACGCGATCGACCGCGCCGGCAAGGAGCAGGTGCGGGTGATCTTCCGCACCGCCGGGGCCGAATCCCCATTGGAGAGCGAGCCGCTGGCTCCGCTGCAACAGACTTGGCAGCGCGACGCCGAACGCAGCGCCATCGGCTTCGACCGCGACCGCTCCGGCATCTATGGCGGCTTCCACTGCTATACGCGGCGGTCGGGGGGCGGGAGCTAGGCAGGACGACTGATAGGGTTCGTCCGAGGTTGAGGGCGGGCCGAACGAGTCCAGGCTCATTGATGGCAAGCTTCGCGTTTTGCGGCGGCCGGCTCCATGCCGATCACGCTGCATTGAGCCCACCGCACAGGTACATCGCCGGTTGCGGACTGAGGACGCCGCAGCAGGCGCGAGCACGTCAGCCCCGGTGCTGCTGAACTCATCGACGTCCGTGTAGCCGAACATGGGACCTTCGGGTCGAACCGATGCGGGTGCGATTGCCGCCGTCCAGATCAAATAATATCTGACTGACAAGGTCTTAGGTCGGGGTCGCTAACCAAGAGGGGCGTCCCGGGTATCGGCGTTTACTGCTTCTTAAACAAACCGCTCGGACCAGCTTCGACCGACTTTCAAGTGCGGACGTTCACGCGGTCGGCTTAAGCATTGCTTAGCGGTGCCTCTTCAACATCCACTGCTACAAAACGTAGCAGAGAGAGCGTTCGTTGCTCTTCTCTTCTCGGCCTTCACTCCATCGAAATGACGCCCGCTGGACCAAAGCGACTGGGATGGAAGTCATGTCTGACGCCCTTTTGTCTCGCTTCGTTCGAGATCGCAAAGCGAACATCGCGGTCATTACGGCGCTCGTGATGATTCCCATCGTCTTTCTGCTCGGCATGACGCTCGACTTCACCCAGGCGCTGCGCAAGAAGCAGCAACTCGACGCCGCCGCCGACGCGGCCGCAATCGCGGCCGTTCGTCCGGCCATGCTGATGCAAACCGACGCGGTGGCACAAAACACCGCCTATGCGATCTTCATGTCGACCGCCAACCGGCTGGCGTCCGGGTTGGCGTCGGTGCCGACGCCGACCATTACGATCACTGACGTGGGGCTTCAGCGCACCGTTAAGGTGTCCTACAACGCCGCATCGCTGAACAACTTCCCCCAGTTGCTCATGAACAATGTGTCATGGGCGATCAGTGGTGCATCGACGGCGCAGGCGTCCAGTGCGCCAAATATGAATTTCTATCTCTTGATGGATGATTCGCCGTCGATGGGCATCGGTGCGACTGCGACCGACATCGGTAATCTGATTGCCGCCACTGCTCCGAAGTACCAGAAGGCGTCATCCTCGCAGAACTGCGGCTTCGCCTGTCATGAAACGAATATCGCCCATGACGGCGGGACCAAGGATAATCTCGCTATCGCACGAGCCAACAACATCACGTTGCGGATCGATCTCGTGACCAGCGCTGTCAACCAGCTGCTCAACACCTGGTCGAACTGCCCGCAGTCCGGAATCTCGGGGGGAGTCATGCAGTGCATGTCGGCCCTGAACAATACCTCGTATCGAGCGGCGCTCTATACGTTCGATTTGGGCCTGAATACGCTGGCGTCGCTCACCACCCCGACGAAGGCTGGCGCTCAGGTTTCCAACATTGCGCTGATGCCCGTCGCGTATCAGAACTGCGTGGTCTCACCGAGCAACTGCAAGACCGACAACGGCACGGATATCGCGGGGGCTCTCACCAGCCTCAACGGGATCATGCCGAGCCCGGGCCTTGGCAGCAATGCTTCGGGCGATACGCCCCAGGAAGTCGTCTTCCTCGTCACCGACGGCGTGGAGGACAAGATCTCCTCGTCCTGCCCCAACGGCAGCTATGCCTCCAACAGCCGCTGCCAGCAGCCGCTCGACACCGCAATCTGTGCGACCATCAAGAACCGGGGCATCAAGATCGCGATCCTCTATACGGAGTATCTGCAGCTCAAGACCCCCAATGTCCCGGTGACGGACAATTGGTACATGAGTTGGATCGATGCTTACGACGAGCCGACGTCTTCGACCGGCGCTATTGCGCAGAATCTGCAAGCCTGCGCGTCCCCAGGCTTCTTCTCGAACGTCCAAACCGGCGGCAACATCACGCAAGCCTTGACGGATTTGTTCCTCAAGGTCGCGTCGAGCACTGCCAGCCTCACGCAATGAGAAAGCCGCCATGGCCCGATTTGGACTAAGAGCAATCAAACAGGGTCGGGTTCGTATCGGTGCCTTCGCCAAGGATCGCGCAGGCGCCACCGCGGTGGAATTCGCGCTGATCGCTACGCCGTTCTTCGCGATCATTGTCGCGTTGATCCAGACTTTTCTGTTGTTCTTTGCGCAGTCGGTTCTCGAAAATACGGTTCGGAAATCGGCCCGCCAGATCCTGACCGGCCAGGTTCAGGCGCAGAATGTCAGCCTGACGCCGGCGGCGTCGGCCGCCGCCTTCAAGCAGACCGTCTGCACCAATGCCAACGTGCTCTTCAGTTGCTCGGGGCTGATGGTCGACGTCAACGTCGCCAACAATTGGTCGGCGGCGAATATAGCCATGCCGGCGCTGACCTACGACAGCAACGGCAACGTCAACAACAGCTGGCAATTCAACCCGGGCCACGCCGGCGACATCGTCGTCGTCCGGGTGATGTATCTCTGGCCGATGTTCTTCGGGCCGATCGCCTTCAACTTGGCAAACCAGCCGAACGGATCCCGCCTGATCATGGCGTCCGCAGCGTTCCAGAACGAGCCTGCCAACCCGTAGAGGTCCCGCGCATGATCCGCCGATCAGTTTCCGTCAGGAGTTTGCAGGCCGACGTCGACGCCGTCGCCGCAACCGAGTTCGCGATAGTGGTGCCATTTCTGCTGGCGCTGTTCATCGGGGGAGTCGAGCTCGCGAACGGAATGGCGATCAGCGTCAAAGTCAGCGCGACGGCTCACTCCGTGGCCGACATGGTGACCCAGAACACCTCGCTCAGCACCTCATCGATGCAGAATATCCTCACTGGAGCGAGCGCAACAATCGCGCCGTATTCCATCAGTGACAGCAGCGGCAAGTCGCTTCTGACCGTCACCGTGTCGGAGGTTTCCAGTGACGCAAACGGCAACCTGACCCTGCAATGGAGCCAGTCGTACAACGGCGCCACCTTCGGGTCGGGGAGGACCAGTCTGTCCGGCCTGACCGTGCCGACGTCGCTGAACGGGACCGTCGGCAACGCGGCCAATCCGAACAACCAGAACGATCAGGTGTCGTTCATCGTGGGGGAAGTGTCGTACGCCTATACGCCCAATCTCGGGTTCACGATCAGCGGCACCGTCAATCTGACCGATACCGTGTGGATGTTTCCGCGCTGCTCGACCGACAGTCCGGCCAATTCGAGCGGACCCGCCTATTATCACGTCAAGTACTCCACTTCGACGACGACGTGCACGTGTCTCCAGCATTTGCAGTACAAGAATTGTTAGCTAGGTGCCACGTCGGGCTGCGAGCGTATTTTGGATAGGCGTCGCTTCCGGGCATTTTGGTTGCGCGCTGCGCTCGCGATGGATCGCGGGTCAAGCCCGCGGATGACGCCGCTGCATGGAATTGTAAATCCTTAGTGGCCGAGTTCGCCAATCTCGTCCAGAATGCCTTGATAGAACTCTTGAAGTCTGGCTGTGCGTCGGGCTGCGATGCGTCGTCCTGTTGCGGTGCAAAAATTCTCCCCGAGACGCAAAAGTTTGGTCTGAAAATGATCCAGAGCAAAGGAAATATCGTCCGGTGAGCGTCGGGCGGCCGTTGGGTCGTCGATGTCGTAGATGTGGGCCTTCCGCGTTCCGGCCAGATAGAAGCAACGCGCTACGCCAATCCATCCGATTGCGTCCAGACGGTCGGCGTCTTGGAGTATCTTGGCTTCAAGGCTGATCGGGGTGATCCGAGCCGAATAGCTGTGCGCTTCAATGGCGTGGCAAGCGCGGAGCCTGCGGTCGTCCGGCCAACCCTGCGCTGTCAGAACCTGATCGGCCTTGTTCGCCGCAAGGGTCGAAGCTTTCTTCCGTGCCGGTGACGCTTTGTCGATCCATATGCAGTCATGAAGGATCGTTGCGGCGACCAATATCTCCGTGTCCCCGCCCTCGACGGCAATGATCTCCGCGGCGTTGCGCCAAACACGTAGCAGGTGGGCCTCATCATGGGCTCCATCACGGGCGTCGAATGCATGCGGGAGCAGCGACTGAGCCAGTGTCGGATGCGGGAAATGGCTGTGTAGCATCTTAGATCCAAAGGAGGGGAGAACGTCACAATGACTAGCACGCGCGTCCTCCGTTGCCGAGTTGCGATGTTCATCGTTCGGGTATCGCGCCCTGTTGCGGTTGGACTAAGCTGCGATGCAGCCACTTCAATGAGTGCTTGGAGAAGTCACCGATAGCCGGCTGCGCAAAAAGTCGCTCAGCTTGATCCATCTCAATCCGCGCGCCAGTCGATCAGTTAGTTTGCTTTCGACGAAGCGTGGCGCGGATGGTTCGTGCTTCCCGCGCCGGCAGCGTCTCTCCCCAGACTGGCCCCGCGCTCCCGATGCGCAACCGGGAGGCGGGGTTATTGTTGTCCGGCGGCGCAAGGCCTGCCTCGCCTGGGCCGCCTTGCCGAATGCGTCCTGATCGGGCAAGACTCTTGAAATTCACCAGAATTTCCAAGAGGCCGGTTTGATCGACAAGCTCGAGCTGTTACTCGCGCTCGCCAAGGAGCGGCATTTCGGCCGAGCTGCCGAGGCCTGCGGCGTGACTCAGCCGACGATGTCGACCGGCATCAAGCAGCTCGAAGAAATCTTGGGCGTGATGCTGGTGCAGCGCGGCTCGCGGTTTCTCGGCTTCACGCCGGAGGGCGAGCGGGCGCTGGAATGGGCGCGCCGGATCGTCGCCGACAGCCGCGCCATGCGCCAGGATATCGGGGCGTTGAAGGCCGAGCTGTCTGGGGAGCTGCGGATCGCCGCGATCCCGACCGTGCTCGGCATGGTGGCGCAGCTCACCACGCCGTTCCGCGCGCGGCACCCCAATGTCCGCTTCAGCATCCTGTCCTGCACGTCGTCCGAAGTGCTGGGCTTGCTCGAAAACCTCGAAGTCGACGCCGGGCTGACCTACACCGAGAACGAGCCGGTCGGCAAAGTCCGCAGCGTGCCGCTGTATCAGGAAAGCTATCGGCTGATCACCTCGCCGGACGGGATGTTCGGGGATCGCGATCAGGTGACCTGGCGCGAGGTCGGCCAAGTGCCGCTGTGCCTGCTGACGCCGAACATGCAGAACCGCCGCATCATCGACCGCGCGCTGCGCGCCGCCGGCACCACTGCGCAGCCGACGCTGACGTCGAATTCGATCATCGTGCTCTACACCCACGTCAAGACCGGGCGCTGGGCGAGCGTGATGCCAGCCAAGCTTGCCGAGACGCTCGGGCTCGGCGACGAAGTCCGCACGATTCCGATTGTAGAGCCCAAGGTCGCCTACAGCATCGGCCTCGTGGTGCCGCCGCGCGAGCCCTACACGCCGCTGGTCGCCGCCCTGATGCAGGTGGCCCGCGAAGTCGCGCCGACGCTGCAGAGCTGATCGCGGGCGGTTTGGTGCTGACGGAACTGCTGTGGCGCGCAGGCCGCCGCCACGAGTCATTCCGGGGCGCGAGCGACAGCTCGCGAACCCGGAATCTCCTGGCTTCACAACTGCGAGATTCCGGGCTCGCCGTTGCGCGGCGCCCCGGAATGACGGTGTCAATGCCTCTTGTCGTTGCGGATTCCTTATCGCAGCATTGGACTGCTTTATTGATCTTTTGAACAATTCTTATTCTCATCCGGCGATCCACGACGACGAAGAGCGCCGATGCAATACGAACCATGGGAACCCGCCCGCGCGAGCGAAATCATCGCCGGGCTGACGCACAAGGAAGGCGCGACGCTGCTGATGCTGCACGCGTTGCAGCAGGCGTTCGGCTATGTGCCGCAGGACGCCGAGCCGATGATCGCGCAGGCGCTGAACCTGTCGCGCGCTGAAGTTCATGGCGTGCTCACCTTTTATCCGGACTTCCGCCGGGAGCCGCCGGGCCGCCACGTGCTGAAGCTGTGCCGCGCCGAGGCCTGCCAGGCTGCCGGCGGCGACGCGCTGGTGGCGCATGCGGAGACGCGGCTCGGCGTGACCTTCGGGGCCACCACCGCGGACGGCGCAGTGACGCTGGAGCCGGCCTATTGCCTCGGCCTGTGTGCCACGGCGCCGTCGGCGATGATCAACGAGCGCGTGGTCGGCCGGCTTGATGCCGGCAAGCTCGACGCCCTGCTGGCGGAGGCGCAACGATGAGTTTGCGCATCTTCATTCCGCGCGATTCCGGCGCGCTCGCGGTCGGCGCCGATGAAGTCGCGGCCGCGCTGCTGGCGCAGGCGCATGCGCGAGAGCTGCCGGTCGATCTGGTCCGTCCCGGCTCGCGCGGGCTGTACTGGCTCGAACCGATGCTGGAAGTCGATACGCCGGACGGCCGCGTCGCCTATGGGCCGGTGTCGCCAGCCGATGTGCCGGCGCTGCTCGATGCGATCGTGGCGGGCGAGCCTCATCCGCTGCGGCAGGGGCTCACCGAACAGATTCCATGGCTGAAGCGGCAGACCCGGCTGACCTTTGCGCGCTGCGGCATCGTCGATCCACGCTCGATCGATGATTATCGCGCCCATGGCGGCTATCGCGGGCTCGAACGCGCGCTGAAGATGAGCTCAGATGCGATCATCGACGACGTCGTCAAATCCGGCCTGCGCGGCCGCGGCGGCGCCGGCTTTCCGACCGGCACCAAGTGGCGCACCGTGGCCCAGGCCGGGCGCGGCCAGAAATATATCTGCTGCAATGCCGACGAGGGTGACAGCGGCACCTTCGCCGACCGGATGCTGATGGAGGGCGATCCCTTCATGATCATCGAGGGCATGACGATCGCCGGCATCGCGGTCGGTGCCACCAAGGGCTACATCTATATCCGCTCGGAATATCCGCATGCCGTCGAGGCGATGAACGCCGCGATCGAGGCGGCGCGGCGCACCGGCTATCTCGGCGAGCACATCTGTCACTCGACGGATTCGTTCGACATTGAAGTGAGAGTCGGCGCCGGCGCCTATATCTGCGGCGAAGAGACCTCGATGCTGGAGAGCCTCGAGGGCAAGCGCGGCACGGTGCGGGCGAAGCCGCCGCTGCCTGCGCATAAAGGCCTGTTCGGCCGGCCGACGGTGATCAACAACGTGCTGACTTTCTCTGCGGTGCCCTACATCCTCGATGGAGGCGCCCAGGCCTATGCGGATTGCGGCATGGGCCGTTCGCGCGGCACCAAGCCGATCCAGCTCGGCGGCAACATCAAGCACGGCGGGCTGTTCGAGGTAGCGTTCGGGATCACGCTCGGTGAGCTGGTCGACGACATCGGCGGCGGTACGCTGAGCGGCCGCCCGGTGCGCGCCGTCCAGGTCGGCGGCCCGCTCGGCGCTTACTTCCCGCGCGCGCTGTTCGACACGCCGTTCGACTACGAGGCGTTCGCCGCGCGGAGCGGCATGGTCGGGCATGGCGGCGTGGTGGTGTTCGACGACACCGTCGACATGGCCAAGCAGGCGCGGTTCGCGATGGAATTCTGCGCGCACGAATCCTGCGGCAAGTGCACGCCGTGCCGGATCGGTTCGACCCGCGGCGCCGAGACCGTCGACAAGATCATCGCCGGTGATAAGCCGGCCGCGAACATCGCCGTGCTCGAGGACCTCTGCAACACCATGAAGTTCGGCTCACTGTGCGCGCTGGGCGGCCTGACGCCGATCCCGGTGCTGAGCGCGCTGACGCACTTCCCGGAAGATTTCGGCCTCGCGCCGCGCCGGCTGCAGGCGGCGGAATAAAGGACGACGACATGGCTTTGGTCCACGAAACCGATTTCGGCACGCCGCGCTCGCTCTCCGAAACCATGGTGACGCTGACGATCGATGGCCGCAGCGTCTCGGTGCCCGAGGGCACCTCGATCATGCGCGCCGCGATGGAGATCGGCACCGCGATCCCGAAACTCTGCGCCACCGACATGGTCGATGCGTTCGGCTCCTGCCGGCTGTGTCTGGTCGAGATCGACGGCCGTAGCGGCACGCCGGCGTCGTGCACCACGCCGGTCGCCGACGGTCTCGTCGTCCACACCCAGACCGAGCGGCTCAAGCAGATCCGCAAGGGCGTGATGGAGCTGTATATCTCCGATCACCCGCTCGACTGCCTGACCTGCTCGGCGAACGGCGATTGCGAGCTGCAGGACATGGCCGGCGCCGTGGGCCTACGTGACGTGCGCTATGGATATTCCGGCGAGAAGCATCCCAATCCGGGGCTCGACGAGTCAAACCCGTACTTCACGTACGATCCGTCGAAATGCATCGTCTGCTCGCGCTGCGTCCGCGCCTGCGAGGAAGTGCAGGGTACCTTCGCGCTGACGATCGCGGGCCGGGGCTTCGACTCCGTCGTCTCGCCCGGCATGCAGGAAAGCTTCCTCGGCTCCGAATGCGTATCCTGCGGCGCCTGCGTGCAGGCGTGTCCGACCGCGACGCTGAACGAGAAAAGCGTGATCGAGATCGGCACGCCGGAGCGCTCGGTGGTGACGACGTGTGCCTATTGCGGCGTCGGCTGCACCTTCAAGGCCGAGATGCGCGGCGAAGAGCTGGTGCGCATGGTGCCGTACAAGGACGGCAAGGCCAATCGCGGCCATTCCTGCGTCAAGGGCCGGTTCGCCTGGGGCTACGCCAACCACAAGGAGCGCATCCTCAAGCCGATGATCCGCGCCAAGATCACCGAGCCGTGGCGCGAGGTGAGCTGGGACGAAGCCTTCAGCTACGCGGCGTCCGAGCTGAAGCGGATCCAGGCGAAGTACGGCCGCGACGCGGTCGGCGGCATCACCTCGTCGCGCTGCACCAATGAAGAAACCTTCCTGGTGCAGAAGCTGATCCGCGCCGGCTTCGGCAACAACAATGTCGACACCTGCGCCCGCGTTTGCCACTCGCCGACCGGCTACGGCCTGTCGACCGCTTTCGGCACCTCCGCCGGCACGCAGGATTTCGACTCGGTCGAGCATGCCGACGTGGTGATGATCATCGGCGCCAACCCGACCGACGGCCACCCGGTGTTCGGCTCGCGGCTGAAGAAACGGCTACGCCAGGGCGCCAAGCTGATCGTGATCGATCCGCGCCGCATCGACCTGGTTCGCTCGGCGCATGTCGAGGCTGCGCAGCATCTGCCGCTGAAGCCCGGCACCAACGTTGCGGTGCTCACCGCGCTGGCGCACGTCATCGTCACCGAAGGGCTCGCCAACGAGGCGTTCGTGCGCGAGCGTTGCGACTGGAGCGAATACGAGCACTGGGCGGCGTTCGTTTCCGACGAGCGCCACAGCCCCGAGGCGACCGCCGCCTTCACCGGCGTCGATCCGGGCAGCTTGCGCGAAGCCGCGCGGCTCTACGCCACCGGTGGAAACGGTGCGATCTATTACGGGCTCGGCGTCACGGAGCACAGCCAGGGCTCGACCACCGTGATGGCGATCGCCAACCTCGCGATGGCCACCGGCAATCTTGGCCGGCCGGGCGTCGGCGTGAATCCGCTCCGCGGCCAGAACAACGTGCAGGGATCGTGCGACATGGGCTCGTTCCCGCACGAACTGCCGGGCTATCGCCACATCTCGACTGACTCGGTGCGCGAAAGCTTCGAGGCGCTGTGGAACGTCAAGCTCGACAACGAGCCGGGCCTGCGCATTCCCAACATGCTCGACGCCGCGGTCGAGGGCTCGTTCAAGGCGCTGTATGTGCAGGGCGAGGACATTCTGCAGTCGGACCCCAACACCAAGCACGTCGCGGCCGGTCTCGAAGCGATGGAATGCGTGATCGTCCACGACCTGTTCCTGAACGAGACCGCCAACTACGCCCATATCTTCCTGCCGGGCTCGACCTTCCTGGAGAAGAACGGCACCTTCACCAATGCCGAACGTCGCATTCAGCGCGTCCGCAAGGTGATGTCGCCGAAAAACGGTCTGGAAGATTGGGAAGTCACGCTGCGGCTCGCCGAGGCGGTCGGCTACAAGATGAATTACACCCATCCGTCCGAGATTATGGACGAGATCGCCGCGCTGACGCCGACCTTCACGGGTGTGTCCTACGACCGGCTGGAAGAACTCGGCTCGATCCAGTGGCCGTGCAACGAACGCGCGCCGGAAGGCACGCCGGTGATGCACATCGATCATTTTGTGCGCGGCAAGGGCAAGTTCGTCATCACCGAATACGTCGCGACCGACGAGCGCACCGGGCCAAGATTCCCGCTGCTGCTCACCACCGGCCGCATCTTGTCGCAGTACAATGTCGGCGCGCAGACCCGGCGGACCGCCAACACGGTGTGGCACGACGAGGACCGGCTGGAAATCCATCCGCACGACGCCGAGCAACGCGGGGTGCGCGACGGCGACTGGGTGCGGCTCGCCAGCCGTGCCGGCGAGACTACGCTGCGCGCGCTGATCACCGACCGCGTCGCGCCGGGCGTCGTCTATACGACGTTCCATCACCCCGACACCCAGGCCAACGTCGTCACCACCGAGTACTCGGACTGGGCCACCAACTGCCCGGAATACAAGGTGACGGCCGTGCAGGTCGCGCCGTCGAACGGCCCGTCGGAATGGCAGCGCTCCTATGAGCAGCAGGCGACGGCCGCGCGGCGGATCGCGGTGCCGGCGGAGGCGGCGGAGTGATGGCGCGGCCGACCGTCCACACCGGCAAGACCAAGGTCTGGCGTCACGGCCGGATGCAGCCCGGCACGCGCGCGATCCCCGACGAGACCCCGGTCGCGATCAGCTACAACGGCTCCTCCCAGGCGGTGATGATGGCAACGCCGGCCGATCTGGAAGACTTCGCGATCGGATTCAGCCTGAGCGAAGGCGTGATCGGGCAGGCGGCCGAGATCGACAGCCTGGAGATCGTGCCGCACGACGACGGCGTCGAACTGCGGATGTGGCTCGCGGGCGATGTCGCCGAACGTCTGCAGCAGCGCCGCCGGCATATCGCGGGGCCGACCGGTTGCGGGCTGTGCGGAGTGGACTCGATTGCCGAGGCGGTCCGTCCGGTTGCGACCGTCGGTGCCGGCCGCAGTTTCTCGCCGCAGCAGATCATCGCCGCGATCGAGGCCCTGCCGCCGCTGCAGAAGCTCAACGTTGAAACCCGCGCGGTACACGCCGCTGCTTACTTCACGCCGGAGCACGGCATTGTTCATGTGCGTGAGGACGTCGGTCGCCACAATGCGCTCGACAAGCTCGCCGGCGCGCTCGCCCGAGATCGCATCGATGCAGCGAACGGCCTCGTGCTGCTGACCAGCCGGGTCTCGGTCGAGATGGTGCAGAAGACCGCCGCGATCGGCGCCGCCGTGCTGGTCGCCGTGTCGGCGCCGACCGCACTTGCGGTGCGAATGGCCGAGGCTGCCGGCATTACGCTCGCTGCAATTGCGCGTGCCGATGGCTTTGAGCTGTTCAGCCATCCGCAGCGCATCACCGACATCGATCACAAGGGAGCTGCCGATGTCGCCTGACCGGCTGGTGTATATGGCCAATCAGATCGGCGCGTTCTTCCGCAGCCAGGGGCCTGACAGGGCCGTGCCGGGTATCACCGAGCATTTGAAGAAGTTCTGGGAGCCGCGGATGCGGCGGGCGATCATCGCGCATCTCGAGGCCGGGGGTGATGGACTCGCGCCCGAGGTGCGGGCCGCAGTGGAGGCGTTGAAAGGGGCAACTTAGCAAGGGCGCATGCGACGACGGTCAGTCCGAAAACGGACGGCCGCAACAGGGGAAGGAAACGACATGACCATATTGGATGGGGCCGGACGGCTGTCCGGCGCAAGGCCGGGTATTTTTGATCGCGAACGGATTATCGCTACCGCCGGTTTCAATCGTTGGCTGGTGCCGCCGGCGGCACTTTGTATCCACCTCTGCATCGGCATGGCGTATGGCTTCAGCGTGTTCTGGCTACCGCTGTCGCGCGCGGTCGGGCTATCGGCGCCGAAGGTCTGCGCCGACATGACCATCGTGCAGGAGCTGTTCACCACCACCTGCGACTGGCGCGTCGCCTCGATGGGGTGGATGTACACGCTGTTCTTCGTGCTGCTCGGCGCCTCGGCCGCGGTGTGGGGCGGGTGGCTGGAACGGGTCGGTCCGCGCAAGGCCGGCTTCGTCGCTGCGGTGTGCTGGGCCGGCGGCTTGGTGCTCGGCGCGCTCGGCATCTATCTGCATCAGCTCTGGCTGCTGTGGCTCGGCTCCGGCGTGATCGGCGGCATCGGTCTCGGCCTCGGCTACATCTCGCCGGTGTCGACGCTGGTGAAGTGGTTCCCGGATCGCCGCGGCATGGCCACCGGCATGGCGATCATGGGCTTCGGCGGCGGCGCGATGATCGGCGCCCCGCTGGCCAACATGTTGATGAATTATTTCAAGACCCCGACCGATGTCGGCGTGTGGCAGACCTTCCTGGCGATGGGGCTGATCTACTTCGTGTTCATGACCATCGGGGCGTTCTCCTATCGCCTGGCGCCGCCGAACTGGCGGCCGGACGGCTGGACCCCGCCGGAAAAGAACAACGCCTACATCACCGCGCATCAGGTGCACCTCAAGGACGCGCACAAGACCAAGCAGTTCTGGCTGATCTGGGCGGTGCTGTGTCTCAACGTGTCGGCGGGCATTGGCGTCATCGGTATGGCGTCGCCGATGCTGCAGGAAATCTTCGGCGGCAAGCTGATCGGTCTGCCGGACCTGTCGTTCAATCAGCTGTCGGCCGAGCAGAAGACCGTGATCGCCGGCATCGCCGCCGGCTTCGCCGGTCTGCTGTCGCTGTTCAACATCGCTGGCCGGTTCTTCTGGGCGTCGCTGTCCGATCACATCGGCCGCAAGAACACCTATTATGTGTTCTTTCTCCTCGGCATCGTTCTCTACGCGCTGGCGCCGACGCTCGCCGCGATGGGCAGCAAGGCGCTGTTCGTGCTCGCCTTCGGCATCATCCTGTCGATGTATGGCGGCGGCTTCGCCACCGTGCCGGCGTATCTGGCCGATATCTTCGGCACTCAGTTCGTCGGCGCCATCCACGGCCGGCTGCTGACCGCCTGGGCGACCGCCGGCATCATCGGCCCGGTGGTGGTCAATTACATTCGCGAAGCGCAGATCGCCACCGGCGTGCCGCGCGCGCAGGTGTATGACTTCACGATGTATATCCTCGCCGGCATGCTGGTGCTCGGCCTGATCTGCAACGCGATGGTCAAGCCGCTCGCCGACAAGTGGTTCATGAAGCCCGAGGAGGTTGCCGCGCTACAGGCCAAGGGTGCAGCCGCCAATGTCGGCGGCGGCTCCTACGGCATCGGCAAGGGTGGGCTCGATGCCCGTGCCGCGGCGTTCTGGCTGTTCGTCGGCGTTCCGCTCGCCTGGGGCGTTTGGATCACGCTGCAGAACGCGATGAAGATCTTCTGATCCTGGCCAAAGCCGCGGGACGGCGGTTCGCCGCCGTCCCGCTTTTGATTTGATCGTTTGGTTTGAGCTACGCGCTTCATTGCACTGCATCGATTGCGGCGCAGCGAATGTTCATCGCGATTCACTCGCAATCGTTCTTCTCTCCCGAAACGGATGTGATAGCGTCTCGCCACCGGCGTCTTCCGCCGGCGACGATCCGACGCGAACCGTTCCAACTAATAAGAATCAAAGCGGCCGGAATGGCCGCCGAGGGAGTGAACGAGATGACATCGGTCTTCACACGATCCGCTGTTGCCTGCGCCATTGCATTGGCGGCGGCCGCGGCGATATCGCAGGCTGGCGCGCAGGGGCTGAAGAAATACGAATCCGGCAGCAAGGAATTCTGGACCAACCCGCCGCCCGATTGGTTCCTCGGCGACGAGACCGAAGCGCAGAAGGGCCTCGCGCCGCCGGCCGGTCCGCCGACTGGGTCGTCCGACGCCGAACTCGCAGCGATGATGAAGAAGATCAAACTGCCCCCGGGCTTCAAGATCGAGGTCTATGCCTCGGGCGTGCTCGCCGCGCGGCAGATGGCGTGGGGCGACAACGGCACGCTGTTCGTCGGCTCGTTCGGACTCGGCAACGTCTATGCGATCACCGACAAGGACGGCAAGAAGCAGGTCAAGACCATCCTCAAGGGCCTGAAGATGCCGACCGGCCTCGCCTATCGCGATGGCGCTTTGTACGTCATCGATATCGACAAGCTGATCCGCTACGACAATGCCGAAGCCAACCTGGATAATCTTGGCTCCGGCAAGGTCGTCTATGACGACATGCCATCCTACGTGGCGCACGGCTGGAAGTATCTCGCCGCCGACAAGGACGGCTGGTTCTACGTGCCGTTCGGTCCGCCCTTCAACATCGGCATCCCGCCGACCTCGGTGTCGCAGATCCGCCGCGTTGATCCCAAGACCGGCAATGCCGAGATCGTCGCGCTCGGCGTGCGCAACTCCGTCGGCGGCGACGTCGATCCGCGCACCGGAAAATACTGGTTCACCGAGAATGCGCGCGACTGGATCAGCGACGACATGCCGAGCGACAAGCTCAACATGATCGCCAAACTCGGCGAGCATTTCGGCTATCCGTATTGCCATCAGGGCGACATGCCGGATCCGAAATTCGCGATGGGGCATCAGTGTTCGGAGTTCACCCCGCCGGTCCTCAATCTCGGCGCCCACGTCGCTCCGCTCGGCATGAAGTTCTACACCGGCGACCAGTTTCCGGCCGACTTCAAGAACGCGATTCTGATCGCCGAACACGGCTCCTGGAATCGGCACAAATATCAGGGTGGCCGGATCGTCAAGGTGACAGCCGATCCCGACGGCAAGAACGCCAAGCAGGAGGTGTTTGCCGACGGCTGGATCGAAGGCGATCAGGGCTATCTCGGCCGCCCGGCCGATATCGTTCTGGCCAAGGACGGTTCGATCCTGGTGGCCGACGACTGGGCCGGCGCGATCTATCGCATCAGCTACAGCAAATGAGCTCGAGCTGAGCGCACTCTCCCCACGTCGTCATTCCGGGGCGCCGCGCAGCGGCGAACCCGGAATCCATGCTCCCCGTGCCGTTTGTGAGGCCCGACCACCGCCCTCGTGATTCACCCCCGATCGCAGTGGTTATGGATTGCGGGCCTTCGCCCCGGCCGGCTGCGCCGACCGCGACGAATCCCGGAATGACGAACTCCAACCACAAGCTCTGAGCCAACAGAGGCCCCTTGCATGACTCGCCTGCTTCCTGCGCTGTCGTTCTGTTTTGGTCTGCTTGCCTCCCCTCTCGTCGCCGGCGACATCGAGGCCGGCAAGGCCAAGGCTGGTGTGTGCACCATCTGCCACGGCGAGAACGGCATCTCCAAGATGGAGTACACCCCGTCGCTGGCCGGACAGCCCGATCTCTACATTCAATGGCAGCTGGTATTCTTCCGCGCCGGCACCCGCGAGAACGCCAATATGCGCTCGGTGGTCGAGGATCTCAGTAACGAGGACATCCGCAATCTCGGGGCGTATTTCGCCTCACTGCCGCCGATGAAGAATCTGAAGCCGGATGAAAAGCCCGAGCTGTCGCGCAAGGGCGCCGAGGCCGCGGTGGGGCGGCGCTGCGCATCCTGCCACACCGACAGCTTCGCCGGCACCAAGGCGACCGCTCGGCTCGCCGGTCAGCGCGAAGAATATCTGATCAAGGCGCTGAACGAATTCAAATCCGGCCAGCGCTCCGGCGGCGCGATGGCGGCGATGGCCGACGTCGCTTATCAGCTCAGCGAAGAAGAGATCTACGCGCTGGCGCATTATCTGGCGCATTTGAATTAGGGTGTTTCGTCGATCGTTCACTACGATTGGGAGGCTGCCAAGCACCGCCTTGTCACCGTCGTTGGGAGGCCGAGTACGCGCCAAAATGGTCATTCCGGGGCGCGCGTGAAACGCGCGAACCCGGAATCTCGATTTAGCGGATCACCCCTCGATAACCTCTGGATTCCGGGTTCGCTCACTGGCGTGAGCGCTCCGGAATGACGGGGGTGGGCGTTGACCTGCGAGCTTGATGACAGGGCAGGGCTGTCGACCTGTCTGCATCACTCGTTTCATCCCAGGAACCAATCCGCATTCACGCCGTAGTCCAGCGGCGGACGACTCTCTCGCACAGTTGGATCGACACGGCAGCGATGGCTTCGATCGCCGCGAGAGCCGCGCCGCCATCACTCTGTCCTTCTGCGCGAGGTTCCATGGCCGACAAGCATCCCGAACTGAAATCCGCCAAGCTGGCCGACGCATCGATCCATCGCGGGCCTGGCGGTGAGACCCATCAGGTTGCCAGCGGCGATATGCCGGCGCTCACCAGTCGGCAGGGCATTCCGATCAGCGACAATCAGAACAGCCTGAAGATCGGCCGGCGCGGGCCGACGCTGATGGAAGACTTTCTATTCCGCGAGAAAATCTTCCACTTCGACCACGAGCGTATCCCCGAGCGCGTCGTGCATGCGCGAGGTTTCGGCGCCCACGGCTTCTTTGAGACCTATGAGTCGCTGTCGGACATCACCGCTGCCGACATCTTCCAGCGCGCCGGCGAGCGAACGCCGGCTTTCGTGCGGTTCTCGACCGTCGCCGGCAACAAGGGCTCATCGGATCTGGCGCGTGACGTCCGCGGCTTCGCCGTCAAGCTCTACACGCGCGAAGGCAACTGGGACATCGTCGGCAACAACATCCCGGTGTTCTTTATCCAGGACGCGATCAAGTTTCCCGATCTGGTGCACGCCGCCAAGCAGGAGCCGGACCGCGGCTTCCCGCAGGCGCAAACCGCGCATGACAATTTCTGGGACTTCATCTCGCTGATGCCGGAATCGATCAACATGGCGCTGTGGATCATGTCCGACCGGACGATCCCGCGCTCGTTCCGGTTCATGGAAGGATTCGGGGTCCACACCTTTCGGCTGATCAATGCCGAGGGCAAATCGACCTACGTCAAGTTTCACTGGAAACCGAAGCTCGGGATGCAGTCGGTGGTGTGGAACGAGGCGGTGAAGATCAACGGCGCAGACCCGGACTTCCACCGTCGCGATCTGTGGGGTGCGATCCAGGCCGGCGACTATCCGGAATGGGAGCTTGGCCTGCAGCTGTTCGACGACGCCTTCGCGGACGAATTCGAGTTCGACATTCTCGACGCCACCAAGATCATTCCGGAAGAGCGCGTGCCGATCCGCCGCGTCGGCCGGCTGGTGCTCGATCGCACCGTCGATAATTTTTTCGCCGAGACCGAGCAGGTCGCGTTCCACACCGCCAACATCGTGCCGGGCGTCGACTTCACCAACGATCCGCTGCTGCAGGGCCGCAACTTCTCCTATCTCGACACCCAGCTGAAACGGCTCGGCACCACCAATTTCACCGACCTGCCGATCAACGCCCCGAAGTGTCCGTTCCACAGCTTCACGCAGGACGGCCACATGGCGTTCAACAACCCGCGCGGCCGTGTCAACTACGAGCCGAACAGCTGGGGGACCGGACCGCGCGAGACGCCGAAGGGTTTCCGCAGCTTTCCGGCCGAGGAAACCGGCGAGCGGCGCCGCGCCCGCGGTGAACTGTTCGCCGATCACTACAGTCAGGCGCGGCAGTTCTACGTCAGCCAGAGCGAGATCGAGCAGACGCACATCAAGGACGCGTTCGTGTTCGAACTCAGCAAGGTCGAGACGCCGGCGATCCGCGCCCGCGTGGTGTCGCATCTCGTCAATGTCGACAAGACGCTCGCCCAGATGGTCGCCGACGGTCTCGGCATCAAGCTGCCGGCGGCTGCCGAGCCAGCCCGCAAGCCGATCACGGATTTGCCGCCGTCGCCGGCGCTCAGCATCGTCAAGAATGCGCCGGGCAGCTTCAAGGGCCGCAAGCTCGGCATTCTGGTCAGCGACGGCGCCGACGCCAAGCTGCTGGCGGCGCTGGAGGCCGCCGCCACGCAGCAAGGCGCGATGGTCGAACTGATCGCCCCGAAGGTCGGCGGCTTCACCGCGTCCGATGGTAAGCCGCGGCCGGCGAAGCAGAAGGTCAATGGTGGTCCGTCGGTGCTGTACGATGCGGTCGCGGTACTGCTCTCGCCAGACGGCGCCCTGCAACTGCAACAAGAAGCGACCGCGCGCGACTTCGTCGCCGACGCCTTCGCCCACGCCAAGTTTATTGCGGTCACCAAGGATGCGGCGGCGCTTCTGGAGAAGGCCGGCGTCGAACCCGACGGCGGCGTGATGAGTCTCGGCGGACCGAAGGACGCCGAGCGTTTCCTGGAGCTTTGCTCGCAATTGCGGTTCTGGGAGCGCGAGCCGAAGGTTCACGCGGTGTAACTAAGCTTTCTATTCTGCGACATTGATGGCGCGCGGCGGAGTCAGCTTCGCCGCGCGTCGCATTCCATTTGCCGGAATACAACAAACACTCGCCGCCGCCGCGGGCTTGTTCTACACACGGAGCCATGAGTGAGCTTCGAACACCGGGCGCGTCAGGCGCGACCCTCGGGACGACAGAGGCGGCGACAGCGGCGGTCGCCGCACGCATCGCGCGTTGGCGGGCGCTAGCCGCAGATCGATCCGGCACCGATCCGTTCATACCGATGGCCGAGGCCGCTCTGTTCGAGATCGGCCTTCCCGGCAGCGATGCGGCGCTCGACAGCTACGGGGCGATCGCACAGGCCGAACGGGCGATTGCGGCGTCGACCGGCGAACTCGGTCTCGCCACGGCGTTTGCCGGGCGCCAACTGATCGCGCGGTTCTTTATCGCCGGCTTCGCCGACGCGGCGCAGCGCGGCGAGCTGGTGCCGCGGATCGCTTCGGGGCGCGGCTGGGCCGCGGTGGCGATCTCGGAGCCCGGTGCCGGTGCGCATCCGAAGCATCTCCAGACGACCGCCGAACAGCGGGCCGACGGCTACGTCATCAACGGCCGCAAGGCGTGGATCACCAACGGTCCGGTCGCCGATTTGTTTCTGGTGCTGGCGATCACCGGCGTCGAGCAGGGCCGCAAGCGCTACGGCCTGTTTCTGTTGCCGCGCGGCACCGAAGGATTGACGCTGACCCCGATGCCGTCGCTCGACGTGCTGAAGCCGGCCTCGCATTGCGAACTGAGCTTTGAGAACTGCGTCGTGCCGGCCTCGGCGCGGATCGGCACGATGCCGGATGCCTATCCGGCGATGGCGCTGCCGTTCCGCGATCTCGAAGATACGGTCGCCACCGCGACCACTGTCGGCTTCCTCGATTGGCTGCTGCACACGGTCGCGGCGCGGATCGCGAACAGCGAAGAGAACGCACTGACGCTCGGCCGCCTCGCTGGACTGCTGTCGCTGGCACAAGCGGGAAGCGCCGCCGCGGTGCAGGCGCTGGACAGCGGCGAGCCACCGATTGGCGCGCGCGTCATCGGCGTCCGTAGCCTGGCGCGTATGCTCGTCGAAGAGCTGCGCGCGCTGCTTCCGCCGGATCGGATCGACGATCAACTCACCCGATCGCTGGCGGCGTTCGACGTGCTGGCTAATGTGGCGCGCGAGCCGCGCAAGCAGCGGCAGATCGCCCTCGGCCAATCTCTCTGGAGCAATCAATAGCTATGACTGCGAATCTGCCGATGCAATCCATCGAGGCCGTCACCGCAGGTTTGGCATCGGTCGGCTATATCGCCAGCCGCCAGATCGCCACTGCGGTGTATCTGGCCGAGAAGATCGAGAAGCCAATCCTGGTTGAAGGCCCCGCCGGCGTCGGCAAGACCGAACTGGCCAAAGCGCTGGCGAGCTGGCGCGGCCTACAAATGATCCGGATGCAGTGCTACGAGGGGCTCGACGAGGCCAAGGCGCTGTACGAGTGGAAATACGCCAAGCAGCTGCTCTACACCCAGATCCTCAAGGACAAGCTCGGCGAAGTGCTAGGCGGCGCGCAGACACTGACCGATGCGCTCGGTCGGCTGCACGATTTTGGCGACGTATTTTTCTCCAAGGAATTCGTCGAGCCGCGACCTCTGCTCAAGGCGCTGGAGCAGCCGCAGGGCTGCGTGCTGCTGGTCGACGAGATCGACAAGTCGGACGCCGAGTTCGAGTCGCTGCTGCTCGAAATCCTGTCCGACTACCAGGTGACGATCCCCGAGCTTGGCACCATCAGCGCGACGGTGAAGCCGCTGGTGCTGCTGACCTCGAACGGCGAGCGCGACCTGTCGGATGCGCTGAAGCGGCGCTGCCTGCATCTGCACATCGGCTTCCCCGAACAGAAGCTGGAGGAGCGCATCGTCGAGAGCCGCGTGCCCGGCGCCGGCGAGACGCTGCGCAAGCAGATGGTCGGCTTCATCAACCAGATCCGTGCGCTCGATCTGAAGAAGCTGCCGTCGGTCAGCGAGACGATCGACTGGGCGCGGGTGCTGGTGCTGCTGCAGGCGAGCGAGCTCGACCACCAGACCGTGAAGGACACGCTCAACGTGCTGTTGAAGTACGAAGCCGACATCGAAACCGCGTTGCCGCAGGTCTCCGGCTTCGTCGCCAAGGCCGGGCGCGAGGGCGTGTTCGGCTGATGCGCGAGGAGCTGCACCGCTTCTTCCGGGCGGCGCGCGGCGCCGGCGTGCGCGTGTCGCCGGCCGAGAGTATCGACGCGATGCGGGCGGTGTCGGAGGTCGGCTTTGCCGATCGCGGCCTGTTGCGCGACACCCTGCTGGTGACGCTGGCCAAGACCCAGGACGAGAAGCAGGCGCTGGCGCAATGCTTCGATCTGTTCTTCAGCCGGCCCGAGCCGAAGACCAATGCGGACGCCGCGGAAGGGGCCGATCAGCAGTCCGAAAGTGGGGCATCACCGTCGCAGCTGAGCGGCAACAGCGCGCCAGGGCAGGGCGGCGGTGAAGACTCGGCGCCGCCGGAGCTCGGCGAGCTCGCACAGATGCTGCTGGCGCAGGATCGCAGCGCAGTTGCCGCCGCGCTCGCCGGCGCGGCGAACGAAGCATCGCTCTCCAACATCCGGTTCTTTACCCAGCGCGGCCTGTTTCAGAGCCGGATGATGGAAGCGCTCGGCGTCGGCCAGTTGCGCGACGATCTCGACCGGCTCAAGGCCGATGATTCGGCGCAGGCGGAACGGCTCACGGCGGCGCTCGACGGCCTGCGTGACAGCGTGCGCGAAATGGTGGCGCAAGCGCTGCTGCTGTACGGCCGCGAGGAGGCCGAAAACCTGCGCCACGAGGTGCTGCGCAATGCGCCGATGATGCGGCTGGAGCGACGCCAGGTCGAGCAGATGAAGGAGCTGATCCGCGCCATCGCGCGGCGGCTTCGCGAGCGCTACAGCAAGCCGCGCAAGCGGCAGCGCCGCGGCCATCTCGACGTCCGCCGCACCATCCGCCGCAACGCCGCCTGGGGTAACATTCCGTTCCTCACCGCCTGGAAGCGGCGGCATCGCGACCGGCCGCAGATCGTGGCGCTGTGCGACGTCTCCGGCTCGGTGGCGCAGGTGTCGGATTTTTTCCTGCTGCTGATCCATAGCCTGCACGAGGTGGTCGACGATGTCCGATCCTTCGCCTTCTCCGGCCACCTGATCGAGGTCAGCGACATTCTCGACAAGCAGGAGCCGGAAGCTGCGATGCGCGAGATCATGTCCAAGGTCGGCTTCGGCTCGTCCGATTACGGCGCCTCGCTGGCGGATTTCGAAAAGCGCTGGCTGCGCGCAGTGACGCCGAAGACCACGGTGATCGTGCTCGGCGACGCCCGCAGCAACAATCTCGATCCGCGCACCGACATTCTGCGCACGATCTCGGAGCGCGCCAAGCGCGTGGTCTGGCTCAATCCCGAAGGCCGGATGGGCTGGGGCTGGGGCGATTCGGAAATGTTCCGCTACGCGCCGTTCTGCAACGTGGTCCGGCAATGCGCCACCGCCAAGCAGCTCGAACGCGCGGTCTCGGACATCGTGGCAGCTTATCAGTAGCCGCTGGACGGCGCCGGCCTGTCTTGCGCCGACCGGCTGCACACGTGGTTCAATTTCGCGATAGTTAGTTGCGGCGCACAAGATGCGGCGATTGACTTCCCGCCGGCCCGCGCTTTCACTTCCCTCGTCGAGACGGCCATCAAGAGCCGCCGACCTTCCGAGGGAGAAAACCGATGAGCTTCGCTTACTTCGACTGGATCGCCCATCACGCCGAGGTCCGCCCGGAGCGGATCGCGGTGGTCGATCTCGCCACCAGCCGCGCCATCAGCTACCGCGCAATGGACGAACGGGTCGACCGGCTGGCGGCGCATCTCGCAACGCTCGGCGTCGGCCGCGGCGATCGCGTCGCGGTGCTGGCGCTGAATGCGGTCGAGACGCTGGAGGTGCAGTTTGCCTGCTTCCGGCTCGGCGCGATCTTCGTGCCGCTCAACGTCCGCCTCACGGTGCACGAACTGTCCTATATCGTCGGCGATGCCGCGCCGCGGGTGCTGGCGCATGACGACGAGCTGGCACCGATGGCGGCGGAGTTGAAGGCTGCGTGCGGCGTGCCGCATCTGCTGGCGTTCGGTCCGGCCTATGAGACCGCTCTGGCGAGCTCGTCGCGTCTCGGTAACGCCGAGCCGGTAACGCTCGATGACGTTTCGACCATCATGTACACCTCCGGCACCACCGGAAAGCCGAAGGGTGCCATGATCACCCATGGGATGACCTTCATCAACGCGGTCAATCTCGGCATCCCGGCGTTCATTTCGCAGCGCACGGTGTTTCTCTGCGTGCTGCCGCTGTTCCACACCGGCGGGCTGAATTGCTACACCAATCCGGTGCTGCACGCCGGCGGCACCACCCTGCTGATGCGCGCATTCGATCCGGGCGCGGCGCTGTCGATTATCGGAGATCCGTCGGTCGGGCTGACGCATTTCTTCGGCGTGCCGTCGATCTATCAGTTCATGTGCCAGCATCCGGCGTTTGCGGCGACAGACTTGTCGCGGCTGCAGATCGCCGGCGTCGGCGGCGCACCGATGCCGGTGCCGCTGTTGAAGATCTGGCAGGAACGCGGCTGTGCCCTGGTCCAGGGCTACGGCATGACCGAGACCAGCCCGGCGGTGCTGATGCTCGATGCCGACGATGCCGCGCGCAAGGCCGGCTCGGCCGGCAAGCCGGTGCTGCACGCCGACCTGAAGATCGTCGGTCCTGATGGCGAGCCGGTGAAGCCGGGCGAGATGGGCGAACTCTGGGTGAAGGGCCCGAACATCACCCCCGGCTATTGGAATAGGCCGGACGCCAACCGCACCTCATTCACCGACGGCTGGCTGCACACCGGCGATGCCGCGCGCGTCGATGACGAAGGCTTCTACTACATCGTCGACCGCACCAAGGACATGTACATCTCGGGCGGCGAGAACGTGTATCCGGCCGAGGTCGAGGATGTGCTGTACCAGCTGCCGGAGATTGCCGAAGCGGCAGTGATCGGCGCGCCCGATCCACAATGGGGCGAAACCGGAGTCGCGGTGGTCGCGCTCAAACCCGGCCAAGAGCTGAGCGAGGCGAAACTGCTGGCGCATTGCCGCGAGCGGCTGGCGCGGTTCAAATGTCCGCAGCGCGTCAGTTTCGTCGAAGCATTGCCGCGCAACGCCACCGGCAAGGTGCATAAGCCGACGCTGCGCGAGCGCATCCTGGTTCGCGAGACCGCCGACGCGTGATCGCACTCCGCCGAAGCGGGCGCAGTTCATCGATCATGCGCCGGCGAGAGCGGTGCTGATCAGGTAAGCGCCTGCAATGACGCAAGCTCCAGCTCCGACTGAATCGGACCCGGAGCTTGCGACCGCTGTGCCGCTCGTCGTTGCGCAGCAGATGACGTGATCGGTGGCGCGTTACGCCTTGCCGGCGTAGAGGCGGCACCAGCCGTTCTCGCTGATCGGGCTTTCGACCGTGATGCATGAGCTCGGCGGCCGGAATTGGCGGCAAGTGCCGCAGCGCTTGGCACCGTTCGGCGACTCCTGATAGCCGGCATCCTTGTGAGAGGCCTTCTTGGTGACCTGGGCATTCGCCGCAGCCACGCCGGCGCCCAGCATCGCGGCGACGCCCGCGGCTCCGACGCCGGCCTTCAGCAGCTTGCGCCGCGACAGCGGCGGCTGGTCATTGCGTTTGTCGTTCATCGTCTGTCGTCCTCCCATCGTTGTTGACGTTGGTTGGTATCGGCCGGCGGCCACGTCTTTGCCGCCGGCCGCAAGCTCGCCGCGTTCGCATGCGAGCCGATCCTGTCGCGATGCGGCGCCGCATCGCGGCGCTGCCGCTCACCATTTGGCGTTGAGCGAGACCTGGAAGTACTGCGCGTCGTAGTTCGGATTGGTGGCGCCCATGTCGATCATCCGCGCCAGCGTGGTGTCGACCAGATACAAATAGGGCGACATCAGATCCTGCTGCCAATTGTCGACGCTGTTGCGCTCCCAGATGTAGCGCGCCTTGACGTAGACCTCACCGGTCCAGCCCAGCTTCGCCACGATCGACGGATCGATGGTGTGCTTCAGCGACGCATCGAGCCGTTGATAGTTGGTCGACACCGTTGGGAACGGCCGGTAGACAGTGCCGCCGGCATTCGCCAGCATCGCGTAGCCGTTATAGGGGCCGTAGTCCCAATCCTCGTGCGAGAACGAGATCGCATAGCCGAGCTTGAAATCGAGGACGCCGGGAATCAGCTCCAGCGTGCTGGCGATCAGGATGGTCTGCACCTTCTCGAGCGTGTTGCTGCCGAACGCATTGATCGGCGTGGCGTTGGGCAGGCCGGTGGCGGAGTTGGTCAGGGTGCCGCTGCCGACCTGGAAGCGATCATAGGTTTCGTACAGATACGACGCCTGGATCGAGGAGCCTGGCGTGAAGCTGTAGGTGACGTCGATGCCGGCGTTCCAGGTGTTGCTCTTCTTCAGGCCGAAGAACAGCGGATCGTCCGGGTAGTCCTCAAACCGCAGGCCGGCGGTCGGTGAAATCACGAAGTCCCGAAACACGCTGCCGGCCGGGCCGGAAATGTCGAGGAAGGCGTTGGCCTTGGTCTGGTTGCGGTTCGCCATATCGAACTTACGCATCAGCAAGTTGGTGCCGTTGTTGGCGGTGGCGCTGTAATAGGTGTCGCGCGCCATCGCCAGGCCGTCGTAATTGTCGTAGCGGCGTTCGGAATACTGGCCGCTGGTGCGCAGCGTCGCGATGTCGTGGACCTTGAAGTCCGCGGTCAGCTTGCCGATGAACTCGTTGGTGACGTTGGCGTCGCGGCGGGAGCGGTCCCACTGTTCCCAGCCGAACGTGCTGCCGAATGTGACCCACTTGGCAGGGCGCCACTGCATCTCGCCGCTGGCATTCTGCTTGGTGTAGGACATCGATAGCGACCGCCGCGGGATGCCGGCGGCGATGCCGGTGGCGGACGAATCCTCGACCACGTAATTCGGCATCAGCAGTTCCGGCGTCTGGTTGTCGTTGTCGTAGTAGCGATAGCGCGTGGTGGTGCGGAATTCCGGCGTCCACTGAGTCGTCGCGGTCGTGTTGTAAAGCGCGGTGTTGACCTCGCCATTGAGGCTTGAGGCTGGCAGCAGGAAGGTCGTGATGTTGGGATTCACGGTGAACGGCATGAAGGCTTCGTTCTGCCGCATCGTGGTGTATTGGAACGTGCTGTTCCAGCGCGTCTTGAACGGCAGATCGATGCCGGTGGTGACGCCGGTATTGTAGGCCTGATTGCTCGGCATCAGGCTGATCCGTGCCGCCGGCGAGAACACCCGCGGATTGGCGGGGTCGAAGAACGGATTCTGCACGGTGAACGAATTGAAGCTGTTGTCGTAGAGCGAAAATCCACCGCCGACCTGGACGTTGTAGTGACCGCCCCACGGCGTCGGACCGAAGTATTGGCCGCTGAGCTTGCCGATCTGGGTGGTGTCGTCGATCGGCCGCGGCGCCTGCATCTGCTGCAGCCCGGTGGCGGCGAGGCCGCCAATCGGAAAGCCCGCGATCTGCGTGCCTTCGCGGGTCTCGTGGGAGTAGCTGGCTTTGACGTCCCAGTTCGGGTCGGGGGTCCAGCGATAGGCTGCGCTGCCCTTGCGGCGATCGATGCCGACGTCGATCAGATTGGTCTTGCCGGCCAGCGCGTTGGTCACCGCGGCGCGCTGCGCGGCGGTGGTAGTAGTCGCAGGCGCCACGATCGACAAGCTGTTGCCGGGGATGGTGACCGGCGTGGTCAGCGTGGTGGTACCGACGCCGTTCCAGATGCTCAGCGCGCTGGTGTTGTAGAGATGCGGGATCTCGTCCCACCCCAGGGTGAGGTAGTGTTCGCCGGCTTTCGAGAAGTCGAAGACGTAGCGCTGGTTGTTGTTGCCGATGTTGTCGGCGCGGAGCTCGTTCCAGTAGGTGCCGTCCTTGGTCTGCAGCGTCATCCGCAGATATTCGGCGTAGAGTCCCGGCGCGATCCGGCCGTACTCTTCGAACTTCGAACGGTTGTTACGATCGCCGCCGCCGGCCGGATTGGTCGGCGATACCCAGGGCGTCGCCGATTTCGGCGGGCGCTGGATGAACGAGCGCCAGCCGGCTTCGAATTCGCCCGAATATGACCAGCCACCATGGGCCGCATCGAAATCGGGGATCGAGCGCGCCGGCTCCTCCTTGGCCGCCGTTTCGGCGGTCGCGCTCAACGGCATTGCGGTCACCACGGAGATTGCGGCGGACGTCAGCAGGAATTGCCTAAACGCCATTTCAAAGGCCCCCTTCGCGCGAGTCGTTCCATCACCCTTGGCGGCTTGTTGGTGTGGCGAGCGACGGCGGCCGCAGCCGTCGCTGTCCCCGGCCCCGAACTATCGATGCCAGCGCGATCCGGACGGCGCGTTGGAGCCGTGGATGTTGTTGTGACAATTCTGGCAGGCGTTCCCGACCGCCCAGCGCGCCGACGTCGGCAAACCTGGCTGGTTGTGCGGGTTGGTATGGCACTGCTGGCACAGCCGCTGCCGCGCAACGATCAGCAGCGACTCGTGGTTGGAGCCGTGCGGTTCGTGGCAGTTCAGGCAGTTCTCGCGGACCGGCGGATGTTCGAACAGGAACGGTCCGCGCTTGTCGGCGTGGCAGGTGTAGCAGGTGTCGTTGACGGTCGCCTCGCGCAGCAGCTTCTCGGTCGCGCTGCCGTGCGGGTTGTGACAATTGACGCAGGTGATTTTGGTTTCGCGGATCGGCATGTGCGAGCTGCGCTGCACCTGCGCCTTGCGATCCTTGTGGCACTGGAAGCAGGTGTCCATCACCTGCACGGTCTTGAGCTGGTTGCGCGGCGACACCTTGCGCATCACGGTGTGGCAGTTGACGCAGGCGAGGCCGCGGGTCTCGTGCTGCGATCCCTGCCAATAGGTCTGGTCGCCCTTCTCGTGGCAGCTCAGGCAGACGCTGTTCGCCTCGGCGACGTCGAAGCCGCGGCTGTCGGTCGGCCGGAACGAGCGGATGCCACCCTTCTCGCGGCCGCCGCCGCCATTGACGTGCGCCGAGCCGGGGCCGTGGCAGGTCTCGCATTCCATCTTGCCCTGCGGCGTGACCTTGCCGGACTTGATGTTGCGGCCCATCACGGTCTGCTGAAACTCGTCGAACAGGCCGGCGTGGCAGGTCTCGCACGGCTTGGAGCCGACGAAGTAACGGCCATCGGGATCGCCCGGTGCGGGCGCCACCATTGGCGCACGCCCGGCGGCCGCAGCCTTCGGCTCGCGTGTCGCCACCATCAGGACCGGCCGGGAATCATCCGCCTTGGCGGCGAGGATCTCGATGAAGCCGAACTGCTTCGGCTGCTCGATCGTGTCGTCGAAGTTTTCCAGCGCGACCCAGGTGGTCACCGTGGTGGCATCCCGGACCGGCTCGGGCATCTCCGCCACGTAGTCCGGCTCGCGGGCGAGCCGGGCCGCCAGCGTATGGCGGGTCGCGTGAGAGCGCAGGATGCGCTTTTCGCTGAGTGTGGCGAGGCGCAGCGAAGCCGCAAACCGCAGGGTCTGGTCGAGCTGCGGGCCACCGTCGATCTGCGGAAGCGCCAGCAAAGCCTCGATTGAACCGTGTCTGGCAAACCGCGTGTCGAAGCGCGGACCGGTTGCAGAACCGCCGTGAGGTGAACCGTGGGGTGAACCATGCGCGGAGGCGCTGTGGCCCGACATGCCCCCATGCCCGCCGCCATGTCCGTCACCGAGCGCTAGGCCGTGGGCTGGCACCGGCGTGAAGTTTGGCTCGGTCTTGCCGGCGTTCTGCAGGCCGCGCACGTAGTTGACCAGTGCATTGACCGACGGATCGACCGCGTCGACTTGGCCGTCATGCGGCAAGGCGGTGTGCTCGACCATCGCCGGCTCAGCGCCGGCTGGCCAGGTCCCCCAGGCCAGCGCAATCGATACGAACAGCGACGAGATCCAGCTCCGGCGGCCGCGCCGATTTTGGTCGCGCGCAGCCGCCGCCCCCCGAGAGCCCCCCATTGCGTCCCCCGCAAGTGCTCAAAGCACGATGATTTTTGTCAGCCACCATCGATCGCCGTCCACGTGTCGCGGGCGACGTCGAGCGAAGATCATTTCAGTTTGAAAAAGTCCGTTGGTGCAGGTTCAGCCTGCATCACGACGCTTGCCGGATCTGTCCGGGAAGTAATTAGTCACAATCTGTCATCAAAATTCACATGCCGTACTAAAACGCGTATTTGATCGAGATCAATTACTCACATCTGTTAGCATATGCAGCGAGTGAGCTGGGGTGCGGTGGTTGAGTAGTCGTCGCTGTCGCGACTAACTCACGATTGTAACTAATCAAATTGCACTGTGCGCAATGCAGCGCTGGTGCGGATCATGGTGCTCCGCGGTGGTCGAGGTTGTGGCGTTCTGTCGCAGGGGTTGAGCGCTGCGCGGATATGAAGTGCTCTTCATCGACTAATCGCTGCGGCAACATATTACTTATTGTCGTGTCCAGTCCCGTGTTTGGGGTGGTCAATTGATTATCATTGGCGAGAAAATGATGATTTCGACCTGCCGCAAGGTGCTCAGTGGTGGCGCTGGGTGCTTCTTTGTAATCAGGTGCCGTGGAGGCAGGAGCTTGGCCGCGAGCTTGTCGAACCGTTGCGCAACCGTGGGATCGGTAGATTGGTAAGTGCTCGCGCGGCCTCGGCCTATCAATCGGACGAGCCGACTTCTAGCGGCCCGCAGGTCTGCGAGCCGCGTTGCACAACTGGGAGACCCAAGGCCTAACGGTCGGCGAAGATGCGGTAGCGCTGGGGCTGCAGGCCGATCCGGTCGCCGACCTTGAGGGAGTGATCCCGCGGGGCGTCGATCTCGATCAGCGTATCGCCACCGAGGCCGCTCAGCACGATATCGGCGCGCTGCATCGGGCCGAACGCACGTACGGCTTTCACCGCACCTTCGAACACGCCGCTGCCGCTCGGGCCGACCGTCACGTCGTGGCGGCGGACGAACAGCTTCGACGGGCCGGCGGCGGTATCCTGGGCTGTGAGATCGAGGTCGCGGTCGCCGAGCCGAACCCGCCCGTCACGCACCTCGACCGGCAGCACGATCGACTCCCCGATGAAGCCGTGCACGAAGGCTGATGCCGGGCGCTCATAGACATCGCCGGGCGAGCCGATCTGTTCGATCCGGCCTTTGTCCATCACCACGACGCGGTTGGCGACTTCGAGCGCCTCTTCCTGGTCGTGCGTCACGAAGATCGAGGTGACGTGAATCTCCTCGTGCAGATTGCGCAGCCAGGCGCGCAGTTCTTTCCGCACCTTGGCATCGAGCGCGCCGAACGGCTCGTCGAGCAGCAGGATGCGGGGCTCGATCGCCAGCGCGCGGGCGAGCGCGATGCGCTGACGCTGACCGCCGGATAATTGGTTCGGATAGCGATCGGCGAGCCAGCCGAGCTGCACCAGATCCAGCAGATCGCCGACCCGCTTCTTGATCTCCGCTTCGCTCTTGCGGATCTTGCGCGGCTGGACGCGCAGGCCGAACGCGACGTTCTCGAACACGTTCATGTGCCGGAACAGCGCGTAGTGCTGGAATACGAAGCCGACGTGGCGCTCGGCCGCGCCGTGGGCCAGCGCGTCTTCGCCGTCGATCGTCACCACGCCGGAGTCCGGCCATTCGAGGCCGGCAATGATCCGCAGCAGCGTGGTCTTGCCGGAACCGGAGGGACCGAGCAGCGCCATCAGCTCGCCGGTCTCGACCCGCAGGTCGACGTTGTCGAGTGCGCGGAAGCTGCCGAATTCCTTGACGATGTTGCGGACTTCAATGGTCATCGGGATGCAGCCCCTCTTCGATGCGGCCTTCCAGCACGGTCTTGACGATCAGCGTCACCAGCGCGAGCAGCGCCAGCAGCGAGGCGATCGCGAATGCAGCCACCATCTGGTACTCGTTGTAGAGAATTTCGACCAGCAGCGGCATGGTGTTGGTCTCGCCGCGGATATGGCCGGAGACCACCGACACAGCGCCGAACTCGCCCATGGCGCGGGCGTTACACAGCAGCACGCCGTACAGCAGGCCCCATTTGATGTTCGGCAGCGTGACGCGCCAGAACGTGGTCCAGCCGCTGGCGCCGAGCGAGATCGCGGCTTCTTCTTCCTGCTGGCCCTGCTCCTGCATCAGCGGGATCAATTCGCGCGCCACGAACGGGAAGGTGACGAAGGTCGTCGCCAGCACGATCGCTGGTACCGCGAAAAGGATCTGGACGCCATGCGCCATCAGCCATGGTCCGAACCAGCCTTGCGCGCCGAACAGCAGCACGAAGACGAGGCCGGAGATCACGGGCGAGACCGAGAACGGCAGATCGATCAGCGTGATCAGGAAAGTCTTGCCGGGAAAGTCGAACTTCGCGATCGCCCAAGCGGCGATGACACCGAACACCAGATTGAGGCCGACCGAAATGGCGGCCGCAATCAGCGTCAGTTTGATCGCCGCCAGCGCCTCCTCGTCGGCCAGCGCCGACAGATAAAACGCCACGCCTTTCGCCAGGGCCTCGGAAAACACCAGGATCAGCGGCAGGACGACGAACACGGTGAGGAAGGTGAGGGCGAAGCCGATGATCAGTAGCCGCACCCAAGCCGGCTCGGTGTGGGCGGAACGACGTCCGGCGGAGGCGGGCGCGGCAGCGTCTGCAGATGCGATCGCTGCACGCCTGACTTGACTGGTTGCAATCATCGTCATGGCGTCACGCCGTGGCCAGCGACCGGGACTGCGCCCAGTGCTGGATCCGGTTGAGGACGAAGATGATCAGGAACGAGAAGATCAGCATCACCACCGCGATGGCGGTAGCGTCGGCATAGCGGAATTCCGACAGCCGGATCACGATCAGCAAGGGAGCGATCTCCGAAACGTTGGGCAGGTTGCCGGCGATGAAGATCACCGAACCGTATTCGCCGACCGCGCGCGCGAAGGCGAGGGCGAAGCCGGTGAGCAGCGCCGGCGTCAGTGAGGGAAGAATGACGCGCCAGATGGTCTGCCAGCGCGAAGCGCCGAGGCATTCGGCCGCCTCTTCGAGTTCGGTGTCGAGATCGAGCAGCACCGGCTGCACGGTGCGCACCACGAACGGAATGCCGATGAAGATCATCGCCAGGAAAATGCCGAGCGGCGTGAACGCCACCTTGATGCCGAGCGCGGCCAGCGGCGCGCCGAGCCAGCCCTTCTGCGCGAACAGCGTGGTCAGCGCGATGCCGGCCACCGCGGTCGGCAGCGCAAACGGAATGTCGACGATCGCGTCGAAAATCCGGCGGCCCGGGAAACGGTAGCGCACCAGCGCCCAGACGATCAGCAGCCCGGCGACCAGATTGACGCAGGCTGCGGCGAACGCCAGGCCGAACGAGATTTTCAGCGCATGCAGGGTGCGCGGCGCCGTCACCGTCGACCAAAAGTCGGCGAAGCTCAGCTCGGCGGTTTTGACGAACAGCCCCGCCAGCGGGATCAGGATCATCAGCGACAGCCAGGTGATCGTCAGCCCCATTGTGAGGCCGAAGCCGGGCAACGAGCGACGTTGCGCAACAGCAGTCATGGCGTCACCTGTGCGAAGCTTCCATGTAGATCGACATGCACCAACGCAACATCGGCGTCATTGCGAGGAGCGAAGCGACCAAGCAATCCAGCGTCGTGCACGGAGCTGGATTGCTTCGCCTTCGGCTCGCAATGACGGGCGGAAGCACTGAAGATGGCGCACGCAGGCTCAGACTCGCTGAAGCGACCTATCACCCCACCCCTCTCCCCGCGAGCGGGGAGAGGGAGCGCGCTGCCGTTGCCGTGAAGCATGTCACCCCCAATGAGCGGTCGCGCTGCGACGCCCGCGTCGCTCAGTTCTTGTAGATCTTATCGAACACGCCGCCGTCGGCGAAGTGCTCGGTCTGCGCCTTGGTCCAGCCGCCGAACACATCGTCGATCGTGAACAGATCGACCTTGGCGAACGCGCCTTCGTGCTTCTTGGCAACCTCCGGATCGCGCGGACGGTAGAAGTTCCGTGCGGCGATTTCCTGACCGTCCTTGGAGTACAGGTACTTCAGATAGGCTTCGGCGGTGGCACGGGTGCCCTTTTTGTCGACGACGGTATCGACGACCGCGACCGGCGGCTCGGCGAGGATCGACACCGACGGTGCCACGATCTCGAATTTATCGGCGCCGAATTCCTTCACGGCGAGATAGGCTTCGTTTTCCCAGGCGAGCAGCACGTCGCCGACGCCACGCTCGACGAAGGTGACGGTGGAGCCGCGCGCGCCGGTGTCGAGCACCGGAACCTGCTTGTAGAGCTTGGCGACGAAGTCACGCGCCGCCTCCGGCGAGCCGGCCTTCTTCAGCGCGTAGCCCCAGGCCGCCAGGTAGTTCCAGCGCGCACCGCCCGAGGTTTTCGGGTTCGGCGTGATCACGCTGACGCCGGACTTGAGCAAATCGTCCCAGTCCTTGATGCCCTTCGGATTGCCCTTACGCACCAGGAATACGATGGTCGAGGTGTAGGGCGAGGAGTTCTGCGGCAGGCGCTTCTGCCAGTCCTTCGCCAGCAAACCCTTGTTGGCGATTGCATCGATGTCATAGGCAAGTGCCAGCGTGACGACGTCCGCCTGCAGGCCGTCGATCACTGAGCGCGCTTGCGCGCCCGAGCCGCCATGCGACTGCTTGATCGTGACGTTGTTGCCGGATTCCTTCTGGTACGCGGCGGCGAACGATTTGTTGAAATCGGCATATAGCTCGCGCGTCGGATCGTACGACACGTTGAGCAGCGATACGTCGGCCGCGTTCGCGGCGGTCGCCACCAACAGGCCGGCGAAGATGGGAAGGAAACGGCGAAGCATCGATGATCTCCATTGTGCTTGACGACGTCGGTGTCGTCGGCGCGGAGGGGCGAAAGTCACGAACAAAGCGGGCCAAGTCAACGAAACGGCATTTCAATGTTCGCTTAGTTGCAACAGCAATGTCCTATGAAGTCTTGATCGTATGGATGCCGCATTCCGTCTTGCCGCGTCCGCGCCAGCGACCGGCGCGCGCATCCTCACCCGCTTCAGCGCGGCTGGTACACGGCATGCAGCCGACGGAGAGAAAGCCCGACGCAAGCAGCGGATGCTGCGGCAGCTTGGCGGTGGCGTAGATCGCCGCGATGTCGGTCGGCGTGACATTGGCGAACGGATTGAACTTCAGCCGCTTGCCGTCGGCTTCGACGACCGGAATGTCGGCACGCACGCCGCCCTGAAAGCGCTTGCGGCCGTTGATCCAGCCGTCGAACGGCGCCAGCGCCCGCTTCAGCGGTTCGACTTTGCGGATCAGGCAGCATTTGTCCGGATCGGAAAACCATAACTCGCGCGCCGCATCGTCGCGATCGAGATCGGCGTCGAGCGGTTTGATCGAGCGTACGTCGCGCAGGCCGAGTACGTCGGTGAGCGTATCGCGATAGGCGAGGGTCTCTTCGAACAGCCAGCCGGTATCAAGGAACACCACCGGGATTGCCGGATCGACGTCCGCCATCACTTTCAACAACGCTGCAGACTCGGTGCCGAATGACGACACCAGCGCCAGCTTATCGCGGCCGATTTCGCGGAGCGCTGCGGCGATGACGTCGGCCGGCGAGGCGGTCCGCAGCGCGGCATCGAGTGCCTGCGCGCGCGTCTCCACGCCCGTGGAGGCGGGAGTGGAGAGGGGGAGAGATTGCGCCAGCTCGGTCATCGGTCACTACGTCCTGAGGTCACAACGTCCTGATCATCTCGGTCGATCACTCCGTCATTGTGCTCAGCATCTCGCCCGACCACGAAGGAGGATTGACTAGAAATATTTTCTATCTATGTATCTTACAAGCGCCGTCGATAGAAAATTATTCTTTCTGCTGATGGCTTTCGAAAGAGAAATTCCATCTCCGTTTTACGCGTTCCAGAGATGTCCGTTCTCCTGCTGCTTCGGACGGCGTTTCGAACCCGTAGCCACGACCGGCCCGGCGCTGATCCGGACCGCCAATTCGGGAGCTTGTCATGACGCTCGCTGCGCGAGAAACCGCCGCCCTGGTTTCGGTCCCTGAGCGGAGTTTGGTGCCTGAGCCGCCGCTTGCGGATCAGCTCCGCGCGATGGATCACCTCGACGCGCTGGAGGCGCAGAGCATCTACATCCTGCGCGAGGCGTTCGCCCGGCTGAAGAAGCTGGCGCTGCTGTGGTCGCTCGGCAAAGACTCGAACGTGATGATCTGGCTGGCACGGAAAGCGTTCTTCGGCCGCGTCCCGTTCCCAGCGCTCCACGTCGATACCGGCAAGAAATTTCCCGAGATGTACGCGTTCCGCGATACCTACGCGAAAGAGTGGGATCTCGATCTGCGTGTCGATCCATGCCCGCCGATCGACAGCGTCGATCCGACGCTGCCGCCGGCCGCACGCTCCGCTGCGCGCAAGACCGAAGGCCTCAAGCTCGCGCTCGCCAAATACGGCTTCGACGGACTGATCGCCGGCATCCGCCGCGACGAAGAAGCCACTCGCGCCAAGGAGCGGGTGTTCTCGCCGCGCGGCACCGAGGGCGGGTGGGATGTCCGTGACCAGCCGCCGGAATTCTGGGATCAGTTCAACGCCTCGCCGCCGCCCGGCGCGCATCTGCGCATCCACCCGATCCTGCATTGGACCGAGGCCGATATCTGGGCCTACACGAAGCGCGAAGGCATCCCGATCATTCCGCTGTATCTGTCGCAAAACGGCAAGCGCTACCGCTCGCTCGGCGATCAGGACATCACCTTCCCGGTGGACTCGAACGCCGCCTCGATCGACGAGATCCTGCTCGAACTCGAGACCACCAAGGTGCCGGAGCGCGCCGGCCGTGCGCTCGACCACGAAACCGAGGACGCGTTCGAGCGGCTTCGTGTCGCCGGCTATCTGTGATCCGCACCCGTGAGTGACGCCATGACCATCGCCGTTCCGCCCGCCTCGCTCGCCGCCGACACCGTTCGTCCGCTGGTGCGCATCGTCATCGTCGGCCATGTCGACCACGGTAAGTCGACGCTGGTCGGCCGCCTGCTGCACGAAACCGGTTCGCTGCCCGAAGGCAAGCTCGAGATGCTGAAGGCGGTGAGTGCCCGCCGCGGCATGCCGTTCGAATGGTCGTTCCTGCTCGATGCGCTGCAGACCGAGCGTGACCAGGGCATCACCATCGACACCACCCAGATCCGCTTCCGCACGCCGTCGCGCGACGTGGTGCTGATCGACGCGCCCGGCCACGCCGAATTCCTGCGCAACATGATCACCGGCGCCTCGCAGGCCGACGGCGCGGTGCTGATCATCGACGCGCTCGAAGGCGTGCGCGATCAGACGCGGCGTCACGGCTATCTGCTGCAGCTGCTCGGCATCAAGCAGGTCGCCGTCGTGGTCAACAAGATGGACCGCGTCGAGTTCTCGGCGGCGCGGTTCGGCGACATCAGCAACGAGATCACCGCGCATCTGACCTCGCTCGGCGTGACGCCGACCGCCGTGATTCCGATCTCGGCGCGCGAAGGTGACGGCGTGGCGGCGCGCACCGACAACATCGCCTGGTACGACGGCCCGACCGTGGTCGAGGCAATCGACAAGCTGACCCCGGCGCAGCCGCTCGACGCGTTGCCGCTGCGGCTCGCCGTACAGGCCATCTACAAATTCGACGATCGCCGCATCGTCGCCGGCCGTATCGAGTCCGGGCATCTGCGGGCGGGCGACGACATCGTCATCATGCCGGCCGGCAAGATCGCCAAGATCAAGACCGTCGAAGGTTGGCCGGTGACGCCGCTTGCCGGCGCGTTCGGCGCAGGCCGTTCGGTCGGCATTACGCTCGACCGTGAGCTGTTCGTCGAGCGCGGCGACGTGATCGGCCATGCTGGTAATGCTCCGCGCGACACCCGCCGGCTGCGCGCGCGGATTTTCTGGCTGCACGATCAGCCGCTCACCGCCGGCGCCTCGGTGCTGGTGCGGCTCGGCACCCGTGAGACCCGCGCGAACGTCGTGGCGATCGAGAAGGCGGTCGATCCCGGCGATCTCGCCAGCGAGGCCGCATCCGAGATCAAACGCAATCATGTCGGCGAAATCGACCTGTCGCTGTCGCAGCCGGTCGCGGCCGATCCCGCCGATAGCAATCCGCGCACCGGGCGGCTGGTGATCGAAATCAACGGCCGGATCGCGGGCGGCGGTCTGGTGCTCAGCGTCGATAGCGGCCAGCGCGCCGCGACCGCCGATATCGTCCCGGTGGAGTCCGCGCTGCTGCCGGGCGAACGCGCCGCGCGCTATCGCCACAACGGCGCAGTTTTGTGGTTCACCGGGCTGCCGGGCTCCGGCAAGACCACGATCGCGCGGGCGCTCGAGCGCCGGCTGTTCGATCGCGGCGGCTCGCCGATCCTGCTCGACGGCGACACGCTGCGTGCCGGGCTCAACAGTGACCTCGGCTTCTCGCCGGCGGACCGCGCGGAGAACATCCGCCGCCTCGCCGAGCTCGCCGCGCATCTCGCCGCCAACGGCCACGTGGCGATCGTTGCGGCAGTATCGCCGGCGCTCGCCGACCGCGCCGCGGCACGGCGCATCGCCGGGGATCGCTTCCGCGAGATTTATGTCGCGACGTCGGCCGACGTCTGCGAGCAGCGCGATCCGAAGGGGCACTACGCCAAAGCGCGCGCCGGCGATCTGCCGAACTTCACCGGCATCGGCAACGACTATCAGCCGCCGACCGCCAGCGAACTGGTGCTCGACACCGCGGGCCTGTCGGTCAGCGAAGCCGTGGGGCAGGTCGAGACCATGCTGGCGCAGACCGACGTGCTGATCGAAGACCTCGCCGATCTCGCGGCGCATATCTGACGCGGGCTACGGCACCGCGACGAGCCGGTCGAGCGGAGCGGTCAGACGCCACCGCAGGCCGGACTTCGGGTAGCTGATCTCGACCTCGGCGCCGAGCGCGGCGCGGGGATTGCGGTCGATCATCACAGTGCCGAAGCCGGCGCGGTTCGGCTCGCCGACCGGCGGGCCGCCTTGCTCATGCCAAATCAGGTCGAGCTTGCGGCCTTCGGCCGTATCACGGATGTCGCAAGCAATCCGCACGCTGCCGTCCGCATTCGAGAGCGCGCCATACTTGGTCGCATTGGTGGTCAGCTCGTGGATCGCCAGCCCGATCGTTTCCGAGGCGACCGGCGACAGCAGCAACTCACGCTCGCCCTCGATCGACACCCGGGTGTTGATCAGGTCATTCACCGCGGCGAGCTGCGATTCGATCAGTTCAGCGATCGGCGTACCGGACCAGTTGCGCTTGATCAGGAGGTCCTGGTTGCGGCTGAGTGCCTGCAGCCGCGCGCCGAGGCTTTCGGCGAAGCTCCGGTCCGCAGTGCGCATCACCATCGCCTGCACCACTGCGAGCATGTTCTTGGCGCGGTGATTGATCTCGCCCATCAGCATCTGGATCTGCTGTTCGTGCTGGCGCTGCACTGTGATGTCGGTGTTGGTACCGAACCAGCGCCACACCTGGCCGGTGTGGTCGCGCAGCGGCATCGCCCACGACAGGAACCAGCGATACTCACCGTCCTTGCCGCGCAGCGGGAAGGTGTCCTCCCACTCTTCGCCGGTGTCCCAGCTGTGCTGCAGCCGGCTGCTGACCCGTTCGAGATGATCGGGATGATGCACCGTGGTCCAGCCCTCGCCTTGCATCTGCTCGAGCGTGGTGCCGGTGTAGTCGAACCAGCGGTCGTTGTACCAGAACACGGTGCCGTCGCTGCCGGCGATCCAGGCGAGCTGCGGGATCGAGTTGGCAAGGGTGCGGAACTGATGCTCACTGGCGATCAGCCGTTGGCGGATCTCCATGGTCTCGGTGATGTCGTGGGCGATTTTCGAGGCGCCGACGATGCGGCCATCGGTGTCGCGTAGCGGCGACACCGTCACCGCGACATGGATTCTTTGGCCGCTCTTGTGTAGCCGTTCGGTCTCGAACTTCGGCACCATCTCGCCGGCGCGGATCCGCCGCAAGATATCGTCTTCTTCGTGCTGACGATCCGCCGGGATCAGGACGCGGATCGATCGCCCGATCATTTCGGCGGCGGTCCAGCCGAAGATGCGCTCGGCCGCCGGGTTCCAGCTCTGCACGGTTCCATCGACGTCCTTGGAGACGATGGCATCGAACGAATGCTGGACGATCGCCGCGAAGTGGTGGTCACGATGCGCGATCGAAAGAGGCCGGGATTGTCGGTTCATTCTGGCGCGGAGTTCCATTGGACGGGGATGTCGGCGGCCGGATTCGGCGGCCAGACCCCGCGCGCAATGAACACCAGTTAGCGGTCGCTCGCTACCTCATTTGTAATTCGCTTCGGCTTGTTCCGCGAACTAGCCGACCATTGCGGCCGGCTCGGCCAGGACGCATCGTGCCATCCGGCCGGGCCCGAGGGCCACCTCAGGCGGCAGCCCAGCCGAACAGCGCGGCTGGGCATGCGCGCAGCGCGGCGCGAACGAGCAGGCCTGTGGCTTGGTATCAAGCGATGGCGGCGCCCCCGGAATGGTTTCCAGCCGTGCGCCGCGTTTGGCGCCATGCACCGTCGAGGCGAGCAGACCCTGCGCGTAAGGATGCTGCGGCTCGCGTACGATATCGCGCAACGAACCCTGCTCGATCGTCTGGCCGGCATACATCACGGCGACGCGGTCGCAGATTTCGATCGCCACGCCGATGTCGTGAGTGACGAAGATCACCGACATGCCGAACTCGCGCTGCAGTTCACGTAGCAGCAGTAGGATCTGGATTTGCACCGTGGCGTCGAGCGCTGTTGTCGGCTCGTCGGCGAGCAGGATCTTCGGCTTGCAGGCCAGCGCCAGCGCGATCATCGCGCGCTGCCGCATGCCGCCGCTCATCTCATGTGGATAGGCGTCGAGCCGCCGCTTCGCCGACGGGATGCGAACTACCTCGAGCATCTCGAGCGCGCGGGCCATCGCCTCGCGCTTGCTCTTGCCTTCGTGGCGCATCACCGACTCGGCGATCTGCTGGCCGACCGTGTAGACCGGATCGAGCGCCAGCGCCGGCTCCTGGAAGATCATCGATATGGTCTGGCCGCGGAAGGTGGACAGCGCCTCGTCATCGAGCGCCAGCACGTCCTGACCGGCGACCCGGATGCTGCCGGTGATCGCGGTGCGCTTCTTCGGCAGCAGCCGCATCAGGGCGCGCAGCGTCACGCTCTTGCCCGAGCCGGATTCGCCGAGCAGGCCCAGCACCTCACCCTGGCCGAGCGAGAGGTTGAGATCGTTGATGGCGTAAACGGTCCGCTCGCCGGTGAAGCGGACGTTGAGATCGCGGATTTCGACCAGGTTGCTCATCTACAGCTCCGGGCATTGCCGATGGAAGTCGGTGGCGCGCTGCCAGCCTGCGCCGATCCGCAGCAGCGTCGCTTCGTCGAACGGGCGGCCGATCAGTTGCAGGCCGATCGGCAGGCCGGCCTTGGAGAAGCCGCAGGGTAGCGCCAGCGATGGCAGGCCGAGATAGTTGATCGGCCGGGTGAAGCGGGTCAGCCGCTGGATTACGGCTTCGGCGTTCAGGCTGTTGCCGACGTCGCTCTCTGCGATCGTCGGCGCTGGCACCGGCGACACCGGCGCCAACACCGCGTCGACGCCGGCCACGGCAGCGACGAACTCGGCGAGCGCCACGCCGCGCCAGCGCATTGCTTCAAGGTAGGTGACGGCCGGAATCGCCAGTGCGTTCTGCAGCCGCATAAGCACCTGCGGGCCGTAGTCCTGCGGCCGCTCCCGCATCCACTGGCCATGGAAGCCGGCGGCTTCGACAGCGAGCACGAGCTGTGCGGCGGCGCTGAGCTGGCGCTGATCCGGCAGTTCGACTTCAACGACACGCACGCCTTCGCGCACCAGCGCCGCCTTGGTGTCGTCGAGCACGCGTGCGACCTCGGGGTCGAGATCGTCGACATAGAACGATTTCGGAATGCCGATGCTGAGACCTTGCAGCGGTTGTTTGGTGGCCGCCGGATAGTCCGGCACCGGACGTTGCGACGCGGTCGAATCCGCGGGATCGGCGCCGGCCATCAGACCGGTGAGCAAGGCGCAGTCTTCGGCGGTGCGAGCCAGCGGGCCGACGGTGTCGAGCGAATGCGACAGCGGCATCGCGCCGGCGCGGCTGACCAGCCCGACGGTGGTCTTCAGTCCGGTGACGCCGCAGAAATGCGCCGGCATCCGGATCGAACCGCCGGTGTCGGAGCCGAGCGCCGCAAACGTCAGCCGCGCGGCGACCGCCGAGCCGGAACCGGACGACGAACCGCCGGTGATGTGGTCGAGGCCCCACGGATTACGCACCGCGCCGTAATGCGCGTTATGGCCGGTCGGGCCGTAGGCGAACTCGGACATCTGCAGGCTGCCGAGCCGGACCTGGCCGGCATCCTTCAGCCGCTGCAGCGCCGTCGAGGTGGTGGTGGCGACGAAGTCGCGGCGGATCTTGGAACCGCAGGTCACGACGAAGCCGGTCTCGTAGTACATGTCCTTGTGCGCCAGCGGCACGCCGTGCAGCGGGCCTTTGCGCTCGCCCTTGGCCAGCGCGGCGTCCGCCGCATCCGCTGCGGCGAGCGCGCTCTCAGGCTCGATTGCCATGAAGGCGTTGAGCTTCGGCTGCGCCCGCGCGATGCGGTCGAGACAGGCCTGGGTGACGTCACGCGACGACAGTTTCTTCGCGGCGATCGCCTGGGCAACTTCGGTCAGCGTCAGCAGCGCCGGATCGCTCAGGCTCATCGCGCGCCCTCGTTTTGCGCCACGACGTAGGTGGACGGTTCGAGATCGAACGGCAGCGTACCGGCGACCGGGGTGAAGCCGTCGAATGCCGGGCCGATCGAATTGGCGATCCGCGCCGCTACCTCGTCGTCGACCGGAAGCCCTGCGATCGCCGCCATCGTTTTGATCGTGGCGGGGTCGGGTTTGATCATTGCTGATTTCTCCTTATGGGGCGCGGCTGTGTCCCGAGCCGGGGATCGACATGAAGCACGCGGCCTGATGACCGCTGTCGCCGATCGACGACAGCTTCGGCTTGGCCTGCGAGCATAGCGCCTCGGCGAACGGACAGCGCGGATGAAAACGACAGCCGGCCGGCGGATCGATCGGGTTCGGCGGATCGCCGGTGATTGGCGGCACCTCGGTGCGACGATCTGGATCGGACGACGGCATCGCCGCGAGCAGCGCCCGCGTGTACGGATGCGCCGGGGCGTCCCACACTTCATCGACCGGGCCGAGCTCGACGACTTCGCCGAGATACATCACCAGCACGCGGTCGGAGATGTAGCGCACCACATTGAGATCGTGGCTGATGAACAGATAGGTCAGGCCGAATTCGCGCTTCAGGTCGGCCAGCAGGTTCAGGACCTGTGCCTCGACCGATTTGTCGAGTGCGGAGACCGACTCGTCGAGGATCACCAGCCGCGGCGACAGCGCGAGCGCACGCGCGATGTTGACGCGCTGCCGCTGGCCGCCCGACACTTCGTGCGGATAGCGATGCGCGAAGTTCTCCGGCCGCAGCCCGACCTTGCCGAGCAGTTCGCGCGCCAGCGCACGGGCGCTGGCATCGCTCATGCCGTGGACCTTCGGGCCGAACGCAATCGATTCCTCGATCGTCAGCCGCGGATTGAGCGACGCATAGCTGTCCTGAAACACCATCTGCATGCCGCGGCGCAGCTCGCGTAAGCTGAGCTCGCGCCCGACTTGCCGCGCGTCGAATATGATTTCGCCGGCCGTCACCGGCATCAGGTGCATCAACAGCCGGGCGGTGGTCGACTTGCCGCAGCCGGATTCGCCGACGATGCCGAGCGTTTCGCCCTTGGCGATCGAGAAGGTGACGTCGTCGACCGCCCGCACCGTTTTGGCGCCGCCGAACAGTCCGGTGCCGCGCACCGGGAAGTGCTTGGTGAGCCCGTTGACCTGCAACAGCGGCTGGGCGGCGCCGCCGATGTCTTCGATCGGCTCGAACTTTTCGACCTCTGCGATTGCGGAGACAGCTTTGCTCATCGCGTCAGTTCCTGATGTCCATGGCGCTGCGCATCGAGTCGCTCAGCAGGTTGAAGCAGATCGAGACCGCGAAGATCATCACGCCGGGCAGGGCCGCCACCCAGGGATTGACGTAGATCGCGGTGCGCAGCGTGTTCAGCATCAAGCCCCATTCCGGTTCCGGCGGCTTGGTGCCGAGGCCGAGGAACGACAAGCCGGCGGCGAGGATCATCGACACCGAGATCAGGCCGGTGGCGTAAACGAAGATCGGCCCGAGTACGTTGCCGAGCATGTGCACCCGCATGATGGTGAAGGCGCCGGCGCCGGAGGCGCGTGCGGCTTCGACGAAGTCCATGTTGCGGACGCTGGTGGTGACGCTCTCGGCGACGCGGGTGATCTGCGGCACGAACACCACAGTGAGCGACACGATCGAGTTGGTGATGCCGGCGCCGAGCGCACCGGAAATCGCGATCGCCAGCAGCACCGATGGGAAGGCGTAGAACACGTCGACGGTGCGCATGATCGCGGTGTTGACCTTGCCGCCGACGTAGCCGGCGACGAGGCCCAGCGAGGTGCCGATCAGGAACGCGAAGATCACCGGCAGAACGCCGATGAATAGCGATAGCCGGCCGCCATAGACCAGCCGGGCCAGCATGTCGCGGCCGAGTTCGTCGGTGCCGAGCGGATAGTTGGCAGTGCCGATCGGCTTCAGCCGCCGGATCATCGAGCCCTGATACGGATCAGCGAGGTGCAGCCACGGCGCCAGCACCGCGGCGAGCACGATCAACAACAGGATGATGCCGCAGGCCAGCGCGATCTTGTCGCGGATCAGGCGGCGGCCGACATTGGCCCAATAGCCGCGGGCTTTGCCGGCGGGGGCGGTCTGCGGTGCGGCGTCGGAAGCGGTCAAACTCATCGTCGGTGCTCCCATGACATCAAGCCCGCTTGATCCGCGGATCGATCAGCGCCTGCGCGATGTCGACCGAGAGATTGAGCAGCACGAAGAACAGCGCCAGCACCAGGATCGTGCCCTGCAGCAACGGCAGGTCGCGCTGGAAGATCGCGGAGTTGAGCAGCAGGCCGGAGCCCGGCCAGGAGAATACCGTCTCGACCAGGATCGAGCCACCGAGCATGTAGCCGAGCTGAAGGCCCATTACGGCGAGCGCGGTCGGCGCCGCGTTCTTGATGACGTGGCCGAACACCCCGGTTTCGCGCAGGCCCTTGGCACGCAGCGCCTCGACGAAATCCTGCGACAGGATATCGCCGGTGAGCGCCCGCACCGTGCGGGTGACGATGCCCATAGGAATGACGGAGGTGGTGATCGCCGGAAGGATCAAATAGCGCAGGTGCGCCCAGTCCCACGCCCATTGTCCGGAGCCGCCGGGACCGGCGCCCACCGCGGGCAGCCAGTTGAGCTGCACCGAGAACACGATCACCAGCACCATGCCGAGCCAGTAATGCGGCACCGAGACGCCGGCGATGGCGATGCCGGTAGCCAGCTTGTCGATCCAGGTATCGCGGAAGTAGCCGGCGATCAGGCCGAACAGCAGGCCGAAGGAGAACCCGATGATCGCGGCCGCGATCGCCAGCATCACCGTGTTGCTGACCGCGCGCATCACCTCGGCGAGCACCGGGCGGCCGGTGGCGATCGAGGTGCCGAGATCGCCGTGCACCGCCTTCCACAGCCACAGCCCGAACTGCACCGGCAGCGGCCGGTCAAAGCCGTAGGCGGCGCGGAGCTGCGCCGCGAGTTCCTGCGACGCGTCCGCCGGCAACACCGCGACCAGCGGATCACCGGGCGTGATGTGCACCAGCAGGAAACACACCAGCGCGACGCTGAGGACGATCGGAACGACATAGACGATGCGGCGGGCGATATAGGCGAGCACGGGACTCTCACTCGAACGAGGATGCAGTCAGTCGGGTCGAGGCGTCTTCCCCGTCATTGCGAGCGCAGCGAAGCAATCCAGTGATCAGTGCACTGGGCTGGATTGCTTCGTCGCTTCGCTCCTCGCAATGACGGGGTGGAGTTCAGCAGTGTCGATCTACGGCGCGATCGACACCGGGGAGAAGTCGACGAACCAGCTCTTCGGCTGCACGAAGCCCTTGATCTTCGGGCTCAGCGCACGCGGACCGACGTCGTGGGCGACGTAAAGGAACGCGGCGTCGTCGATCGAGGCGGCGTTGAGCTCGGCGAGGACTTCGTCACGCTCCTTGTCGGTGAACGTGGTGCGCGCCTTCTTCACCAGCTCGTCGAACTTCGGGTTGTTGATGTAGCCCCAGTTGTTCGACACCGGCGGAGCCATCGACGACTGCAGGAAGCGCACCAGCGCGAAGAACGGATCCATCGCCGCGTAGGTGACGTTGATCGCATCCGAGCCGTTCGCCGACGGATCCTTGACGCCGCGGCGCCAATTGGTGAACAGCGTGTTCCATTCGATCACGTCGAGCTTGACGTCAAAGTAACACTCCGCCAGCGCCTGCTGCAGATACTCGTTCATCGGCAGCGGCAGCATCTGGCCCGAGCCGGACGCCGAGGTCTGCACCTTCACGGTCAGCTTCTTGGTCGGGCCGTAGCCGGCTTCCTTCATCAGCTTCTGCGCCGCGGGCAGATCGTACTTGATCTGGAACTGCGGCTTGCCGCGCCAGGGGTGACCCGGCTCGAACGTGCCGGTGGCCGGCACCATCAGGCCCGACAGCAGGCCATCGCGCATGCCATCACGGTCGATACAAAGATTGGCGGCGCGGCGGACGCGGATGTCGTTCCACGGCGAGCCTTCGATCCGCGAGAACTGCCACGGCCAGACGTGCGGCTGTTCGTTCTTCTCGATCTTGAAGCCGCGGCCTTCGATCTCCTTCACCGCATCCGGCGCCGGCGCTTCGATCCAATCGACCTGGCCGGAGAGGAGTGCTGCAGTCCGTGCATTGGCTTCCGGCATCGGCAGCAGCACCATGCGGTCGACATGCGGGATGCGGTTTTTGTCCCAGTAACCGTCGTTCTTGGCGAGCTCCAGCCGTTCGCGCGGTGTGAACTTCGCCATCTTCCACGGGCCGGTGCCTGACGCGTCCTTGGCGAAGGCGGCCCAGGCGGCGGTCGACTTTGCCTTGGCGTCGGCGCCCTCGGCCTTGTCGTACAGCGCCTGCCACTTGGTCGGGCTCGCCATGAACAGGTTGGTGAGGTTGATCGGGAGGAAGCTGTCGGGCTCCTTGGTGGTCAGCTCGACGGTCAGGTCATCAATCTTCTTGGCCGAGACCAGTGTCGGCATCCGCGATGCGGTCACGCCGATCTGGCTGGGGTCGTATTGCGGTGCTTCTTTGTTGAGCACCTTATCGACGTTCCACACCACGGCGTCGGCGTTGAAGTCGCTGCCGTCGTGAAACTTCACGCCGGGGCGAAGTTTGAAAATCCACTTTGTGTGATCAGCGTCTTCGACCTTCCATTCGGTGGCGAGACCTGGAATGACGACGCTCGCTTTGGTTGCCGACGACAGGTCCCACATCGTCAGGGCGTCGTACATCGTCAGCCCGGTGAAGCGGTTACCTTCGAAGCCCTGATCGGGCTGACCGAGCGTGCGCGGAATGTCCGCGGCCGTCATGCCGATGCGCAGCACGGACTCGGCGGACGCCAGCGACGGCACCATGAAGACGCTTGCCATCGACAGAGCGAGCAGCGCAGCGCGACGGTTGTTACGACGAAAATTACGCATTCGACGAGAGTCCCTTTGCAGTGACTAATTGGCAGGCTGATCAATGCAATGCATGTGCCAGCCAAAGCGGCAGTCCGACGCCGCCGGCCTCGACGGAGACGCGCAGACCCCCAATGCAAAACTGCAGGTCCGTCGTGGCGCGGCCGTTGCAAGTGGTTCGCCCATCGTCATCAGGAGATCAGTTGCGATGCGACTTAAGAGTTCATGGGTGCTGGGCGCGTTGTTTGCTGCGGCGAGCGCAATCGGTGCGGCGCGTGCGGAAACAGTGGTGCGTTACGGGATCTCGATGGCCGACATTCCGCTGACCACGGGGCAGCCGGATCGCGGCGCCGGCGCTTATCAGTTCACCGGCTACACGATCTACGACCCGCTGGTGGCATGGGAGATGAACGTCGGCGATCGGCCCGGCAAGCTGGTGCCGGGGCTCGCCACCGAGTGGAAGGTCGACGACGCCGACAAGACCAAGTGGCGCTTCACTTTGCGCAAGGGTGTGAAGTTTCACGACGGCAGCGACTTTAACGCCGATGCGGTGATCTGGAATCTCGACAAGGTTCTCAACGACAAGGCGCCGCAATTCGACAAGCGGCAGAGCGCGCAGGTGAAGACCCGGCTGCCGTCGGTGAAGAGCTACGCCAAGATCGACGATTCCACCGTCGAGATCACCACCAAGACGGTCGACTCGTTCTTCCCCTATCAGATGTTGTGGTTCCTGGTGTCCAGTCCGGCCCAGTACGAGAAGGTCGGCAAGGACTGGGACAAGTTCGCCGCTAATCCGTCCGGCACCGGTCCGTTCAAGCTCACCAAGCTGGTGCCGCGCGAGCTCGCCGAGCTCACCAAGAACGATGAGTATTGGGACAAGTCGCGGCTGCCGAAGACCGACAAGCTGGTGCTGATCCCGATGCCGGAAGCATTGACCCGCACCAACGCACTGCTGGCCGGCCAGGTCGATCTGATCGAGACGCCTGCGCCCGACGCGGTGCCGCAGCTCAAGGCCGCCGGCATGAAGATCGTCGACAACGTCACGCCGCACGTCTGGAACTACCACCTCAGCGTGCTGCCCGGTTCGCCCTGGACGGACGTTCGCCTGCGCAAGGCGCTCAATCTTGCGATCGATCGCGAGGCGGTGGTCGGGCTGATGAACGGCCTCGCCAAGCCGGCTGTCGGTCAGGTCGATCCGTCGAGCCCGTGGTTCGGCAACCCGTCGTTCAAGATCAAATACGATCTGGCGGAAGCCAAGAAGCTGGTGAAGGAAGCCGGCTATTCGCCGGAGAAGCCGCTAAAGACCACCTTCATCATCGCCAATGGCGGCACCGGCCAGATGCTGTCGCTGCCGATGAACGAGTTCCTGCAGCAGAGCTTCAAGGAGATCGGCATCGACGTCGAGTTCAAGGTGGTCGAACTCGAGGTGCTGTACACCGCGTGGCGCAAGGGTGCGGCGGACGAATCCAACGCCGGCATCACCGCCAACAACATCGCCTACGTCACCTCCGATCCGCTGTATGCGATCGTGCGGTTCTTCCATTCCGGGCAGGTGGCGCCGGTTGGCGTCAACTGGGGCGGCTACAAGAATCCGAAGGTCGATGCGCTGATCGACGAGGCCAAGACCACGTTCGAGCCGACCAAGCAGGACGAACTGCTGGCGCAGGCGCATTCGCTGATCGTCGACGACGCCGCGCTGGTGTGGGTGGTGCACGATACCAATCCGCACGCGCTGTCGCCGAAGGTGAAGAGCTTCGTGCAGGCGCAGCACTGGTTTCAGGACCTGACCACGATCGGGCTGCAGTAACCAAGCGCAACAATAGCGATCACAAAACGGGCTGCGTACGAAAGTGCGCAGCCCTTTTTTGTCGCCCGCTGCACAAACTTATCGCTTGGCCAAAGCTCAGCTTATCGTTCAACGGTGGCGTCGCCTAAGAACAATGCAGTTCGTGCCTATTCGTGGCGCTGTGCACGCGTCCTGCTCCACGACGCAGCAGCGCCGGCCAAAGGTATTTGGCCTCGCGCCAGCGCGGTGCGACCACTCGTCACCACCATCCGTTCGGCGAGTGCCCATCGGGCGTGTCGGGCTCTATCCTGCGCCGTCATCAATCGCGACGCGGGGGACGAGCGAGCATGACCAGCCAACGCGGATTCTGGGATCGGATGGCCGAGCGCTACGCCGCGCGGCCGATCAAGGACGTCGCCGCCTATGAGGCGATGCTGGCGGACGCGGCCGGGAGGCTGTCGCCGTCTGATCGGGTGCTGGAGATCGGCTGCGGCACCGGCGGCACCGCCATCCGGCTCGCGCCCGCCGTGGCGCATTGGACCGCGACCGACCTCTCACCCGAAATGGTGCGGATCGCCAGCGCGAAACCGGCTCCGCCCAATCTCAGCTTCGCTGTCGCCGATGCGGATCTCTCCACCGGCGAGCCGCCTTATGACGCCGTCTGCGCGTTCCTGATCCTGCATCTGGTCGACGACATCCGCACCACGCTGTCGACCATTCGCGACCGGCTGAAGCCCGGCGGCCTGCTGCTGAGCAAGACCTATTGCATCGGCGACATGAACCCCGCGCTACGCTGGGGTGTGATCCCGGTGCTACAGCGGATCGGCTGGGTGCCGCCGATCAAATCGCTGACGTCGCAGCAGCTTCGCGCCGCGATGGCGGAGGCCGGATTCGAGATCGAGGCAACGCGCACTTTCGGCAGCAATCGTCACGCCCATTACATCGTGGCGCGCAAGCCGGCCTGAGCCGTGGCGGCGATGGTCCCGGCGAGGCTCGCACGCCGGGACGATCGCAGAGGCGTTAGTCCGGAAAATCGCGGGACGTCAGCTGGCCGTCGCCGTCCTTGTCGATCGCCTTCATCCACGCCGTGCTGCCGTCGATGAATTCGGCGCGCGACACCCGGCCGTCGCCGTCAGTGTCGTTACGCGGCAGCGTCAGGCCGTCGGCGATCTGCCGGATCTTGACCTGCTCCTCAGGCGAGAACCGCGCGATGCCGGCGTCGCGTACCTTGTCGAAGCGCGCATATTCGTCGCGATCGAGATAGCCGTCGGCATTGGCATCGAAGGCGTAGAAGCGATGCTCGCGTCCCTGCTTGATCTCGGCCAGCGTGACGACGCCGTCATTGTTGCCGTCCCACTGCTCCAGGAAGTGCGAAAGGCTGACTGAGTCCGCGGCGATCGCCGGAGCGACAAGGCTGGCGGCCGCGATGGCCGCCAGAAGTAGGCGTTTGGTCATATCGTATCCTTGCTGGTTGATCAGAACGACGCCTTGATGCCGGCGTAGAAGCCGCGGCCGTCGCCGGGTAGGAAGGCAGCCTGATCGGGCCGCGCCTGATCCACCACCAGCGAAGTCGCCGCATAGGTCTTGTTGAACAGGTTGGTGATCTCGCCGAACACCCGGAACGTCTTGTTGATCCGGTACTCACTGCGCAGATCGACCACCGCGTAGGGATCGGCATACAGCGTATTCATATTGTCGACCGGCACCTCGGCCGGGCTCCACCGCACAGCGCCCTGCACCATCCAGGCGTCGGTCGCCTGCAGCTGCAGTTGCGCGTAGATCAGATGCGGCACCGCGCCGCCGAGCTTGTTGTTGCCGCGCAGCGGATCGTTGACGAAGCGGAAGTCCTGATAGGTGTAGGCGAGCCGGCCGGAGAGCTTGTCGGTGAACTTGACGCCAGCGCCGAGTTCGATGCCGAAATGCGTGGTTCGGTCGGCATTGATCGCGCCGATCGAGGCGCCGGTGACGTCCCGCAGGTTGAGCAGCTCGTTGTCGATCCACGAGTAGTAGGTGACGACGTCCCAGGAGAATCGATCGGCCCGGCCGCGCCAGCCGCCTTCCACCGTGACCGCGGTCTGCGCCGACAGGTTCGGCGTCGCGAACGCGGCTGCGACCAGTTTGGGATTGGCCGGTGTCGGCCGTCCGGGGCTGGAATTCGGCGTGCCGTTGATGGTGGCGATCAGGTCGTCATGGGTCGGCGGCTCGAAGCTGTGGCTGCCGGCGATGAAGAAGGTCTGCGTCGCGTCGGGCCGATACGACAGCGCCAGGCTCGGATTCCAGCCCGAGTAGGATCGCGCGTAGCCGTTGTCCTGGGTCGGCACCGAGCCGTTCGGCAGCAGCACGGTCGGCTTGGCGGGATTGTACGCGATCGTCGGCCGCGTCGCTGCGGTGTAGCGGTCATCATTGTCGCGCGTCGCATAGGCATAGGAGATCGCCGGCGACACCGTCCATTGCTGCCAGACCGGCACGTTGGCGCCGGCAAACAGTGACAGCGTCTGTGCGTCGAGCCGGTTGCTGCCGAACTGCGCGCCGGTCATGCCGCTCTGGTTGAGATAGTAGTCGCGATCCGCCGAGCCGACGCTGTATTGCGCGGTGGTTTCGAACAGCGGCAGCAGCGCGTCGGCGGGGTTATAGGCGTAGCGGACGAGGCCGGTGAAGTCGCCGCCCTTGGTGGCGCGCACCCCCGAAGAGATCGGAAACCGGAAGGTGTCGTCGGTGTAGGTGTAGCCGAGCGCGATATCGATCAGATGCGCATCGAACGTCGCGGTGGTGCGGTTGCCGATCATGAACTGGCTGGCGTCGCGTCGCGGCTTGTCGCGCACCGCGTTCGGCCCCGGATTGATCGCGACGCCGTTGACCACGGTCGGTCCGGTCGCGGTCTGCCGCGGATTGGCGTACAGCGCGTCCTTGTTGATCGGGCCTGCGACGTCGAATCCGAGGTCGGTGTAGCCGAGGAAGAACCGGGTCTTGACGTTCTCCGACAGCGCGATGCCGACATTGGCGTTGAAGCTGGTGCGGTCCGACGAATTATAGTCGCGGAAGCCGTCGCGCCGGGTGGTGTCGAACTGCAGGAAGGCGTCGACATTGTCCTTCTTGGTGCCGATCTGGGCGCTGCTGTTGATCTGGCCGAAGCTGCCGCCGCTCACCGACATCTGCACGCCGGGCTGGCTCGATCCGGTCGGCGAGATGAAGTTGATCGCGCCGCTCAGCACGGTGGCGCCGAGCCTGTTGGCCATGTAGCCGCGATACACTTCGATCGCTTCGGCCTGCCGCGGATTGGCGAAGCCGACGATGTAGGAGCCGTCGGCGCGGTTGATCGGCAGGCCGTTATACAGCACCAGCACGCCGCGCTCGGCCGGGTTCTGCTGCGCCGAGCCGCGCATTTGAATCCGCGGCTGGTCGTTGGCGCCGAGGAAATTCTGGATGATCAGTCCGGGAACGCCTGACAGCGTATTGGCGAGCGTCGGGTTGCCCGCGTTCGGCATGTCCTTCTGCGACACCAGCGCGACGCCGCCGGCCAGCACGTTGAAACGTTCGCGCACCAAGTCCACCGTCTGGACGGCGGAAGCTGCCGGCGCCGCGCTCGGTGTCGCGGCAGGCGCGGCGCGGTGCACCACGGAGCGCGGCCGCGCCGGCGTGCGGACTGCTTCGCGCCGCTGCTCGACCACGATGGTGTCGAGCGTGATGGTGGCACCGGGCGTTGCCGATTGCGCAAAGCAGAGCTGGCTGCTCGAGGTCAGCAGGGCCGCGAGCGTGATGGTTTGCAGCGGCCGGGGTGATGCCGCCGCAAGCGTCTTGCCGATCAGGCTGCGTGTGTCCGGATGCGCATCCGCTCTCATTCTTCGATCCCGTCCATTCGATCATCGCCCGCCTCGTCGGCGTGCGGCGCGGCGATGGCTCGCCCTCCTTGCGAATGAAAGATCGCGCCCTTGCGGGACACGACAGCCGGCACATAGGCCCGCGTCAGCGACCGCGATCACGACCTTTCGGTTCTGATCTCGATGGCAATCGGGCTTTCTCGATCAGCGCTGACCATAGCGAGCGCATCGCCGCGGCTTTTTGCTTTCGAGCAAACAACGCCGGCCGCGGGCGCGGCGGCCCCCTAGAAAAGCTCGCGACTGTGACAATTGTTCACGCGCCGATTAGAGGCCTTCAAAACCACAGCGGCCAGCGCCGCTGATAGGAAGGACGCGTAGGAAACGCCCGCTGATAGACGCAGCAGAGTTGCAAGGTTGATGATGGAAAAGGGTGTCCTACGCGCCGCTGCCACACGCAGCGCGCTGTTCTCGCAATTGCCGCCCGCGGAGACGTCGCGCCTGTTGGACGCGTCGAGCCTGCGGCAGTTTCCGGCGGGGCAGGCGCTGTTTCACCAGGGTGACGTGCCGGAGTATCTGTTTCAGATCCTCAGCGGCCTGGTACGCGTCACCCAGCTCAACAGTGAGGGCGAGCAGATCACGCTGCGGATCATGCGACCGGGCGATCTGTGCTGCGTGGCAGCGTTTCGCCAGCGTTCATATCCAGCTACCGCCACCGCGATCAAAGCCACCTCGGTGCTGGCGTGGCGGACGAGTTCGTTCATCGCGTTGACCCAGCAGAGTCCGGCGCTCGCCGACAACGTCGTCTGCATTGCCGGCGACCGGACACGCGAGATGCTGCAGCGCGCCACCGAGATGACCGGCAAATGCATCGCGCAGCGGATCGCCGCCTCGCTGCTGCGGCTGTCCGCCCAGGCAGGCGTCCAGACGTCCGCCGGCATTCATATCGAATCCCCCGTCACCCGGATCGACCTCGCCTCGATGGCGGGCCTGACCTACTTCACCGTCAGCCGCACGCTCAGCGCCTGGCAGAAACAAGGTCTCGTCAAAAGCGGCCGCCACCGCCTGACGATCCTGGACATCGGCCGGATCTCCGAAATCGCCGAGCCGCGGATCGGGATCGGTTGAGACGAGCGGCCCGCGCACGTGCGGCAAATGAATATAGGAATCATTAACGCGGCAGCCCTAGTCCTTAAGGTGTTCGAATAAGGTCTTGGATCGCTGCCGGATCGCCGATGAGGGAAGACTCTGTCGCCTCGGGTTTGTCGGACGAGGCTCGCGCACGTCTCTATGATCAGGCCCTGACCGCCGCTGGGATCGGCGCCTGGGAGTGCGACCTCGCAACCGAGCGCCTGAACTGGACCTCCGCGGTCTATGATCTGTTCGGCTATCCGATCGGCAACCCGCTGCGGCGCGCCAGCATCGTCGACCTCTATATCGACGAATCCCGGCGCCATATGGAGCTCGCCCGCGCCGAAGTGATCCAGAGCGGACGTCCGGTCACGCTGGAGACCGAGATCCGTACATGGCGCGGCGAAATGCGCTGGATGCGGCTGTCGATCAATGCGCTGCGCGAGGGCGGCCGCCCGGTGCGGATCTTCGGCTGCAAACAGGACATCACATCCGATCGCCTCGCGATCGAGCGCCTGCGGCAGCAGGCCGAAACCGATCCGCTCACCGGCCTTGCCAATCGCGCCTGTTTCCAGACGCGCTATCGCGAAGTGGTGGGCGACAGCCTGCATCATGGCTTCGCCTCGGCGCTGGTGCTGATCGATCTCGACGGCTTCAAGGAGCTCAACGATACGCTCGGCCATCTCGCCGGCGACGCGTGCCTGTGCGAAGTGGCCCAGCGCCTGCGCCGCGCCTTCAACAGCGCCGGCCTGATCAGCCGTCTCGGCGGCGACGAATTCGCCATCATCCTGCGGACGCCGACTAGCGCCGAGCGGATTGCCGAGGTGCTGCGGCGGACCATCGTGATGTTGAGCCGTCCGCTGTTCTGGAACGGCCATCGCATCAAAGTCAGCGCCTCGATCGGCGCCGCCCTGATCGGCCGCCCTCACCAGAGGCGGATCGCCGACCTGTTCGCCGAAGCCGACCTCGCGCTGTATCAGGCCAAGGCTGCAGGGCGGAATCGCGTGAGCCTGATCGGCGAGCAGGCGCAGAGCCGGGCGGCGTAGCGGGGAGCACCCCGGTATCAGCCCGGACACGCGAACGCAGCTGCGGTCGACGATGCGGTTCGATGAAGCGATCCGCCGAAGACTCCATCAAAGCTGGCCTCTATAGGGTGGCAGGACGCCAAAGAAGACGAACGCCTGGTCGAAGCGAGGGTCGGAAATGAAGATTCCGGTACTGAGCGGTTGGGACATATTTGGCGTCCCCCCGATAGGAACGGTACTGATCGGAACGAACGCCGGTCGGAAATCCGCTTGAACAATCTGGCTTGCCAGTGTGGACCGGATGGATACCGGAGCTGCCGTGATCGTGAGATCGGCTCCAACATAGGTCAACGCATAGTTCGGCGAGGCCAGGAGCGATCCTTGCGTGATCGCGTAGGCGCCGGCGCTCGAAGCCGTCGTTGCTGAGGTTGCAAGGGCCCCGGTCAGGACGTCACCGTTGACGAGGCCGAGCCCTCCCACGGCATAGGTCAGGGCCGGGTTGGCGTTGCCATAGAACCGCGACTGCGCATCTGCCGTCACCGTGATCGGCCGCGGCGTCACGGTGAGTGTCCCGCTGTTCGCGAAATTCAGCGCGTAGCCGGCGCTCGCCGTCATCGATCCCTGGGACACCGTGATGGCATAGGGCGAGCCGGACACTGCGGCTCTCGCGGCCGCGCCGATCGACGTCACGGTCGGTGTTCCGCCGATCACGTTCGCTGCGGTGTCGCCGAGATAGGCACCAGCGGCACCAGGGGCGAAGCCGGTGATCGTGTAATTGCCGGCGATCTGGCTCGTCGCGTCGGTGCCGTAGACCTTGGTGGCGCTGGTCGAACTGACGGTCAAGGTCGGTTGGTAGGCGAACACATAGCGGTTGCCGCTCTGGCTGACGGCGTCACCGGGCGCCGTGTTCCAGATCGCGGTATTGCCGCTGTCGAGACCGCCGAACGTATCGCCGGAGGGATTGGCGGAATAGATTAGCCAGCGATCGGAGGTCGCAGTCACTGCGTCGCTGCCGCGGCTGTTGATGAAGGCGCCGGTCGCCGCCAGCGTCACCGCGCTGCCGGACACCGAGCCGGACGAACCAATGGCGAGGTCGCCCAGAGCCGTGACATTCACTCTCCCGGCGGTGGTCAGGCCCCGATCGACCGCGAACGATGCTGGCGCGGTGATCTGTCGATTGGCGGGCGTGAAGCCCGACGGTGCCGTTGCGCCGATCGTGGCCGCATAGGCCGCGTCGAGGGCCGAGAGCGTGCCGAGACCGCTTCCTGGCTGGTCGCGGCGCCAGTCGCCCCAGACATCGACGCCGGTGTTCGTGCCCGCTGCACCGTTGCTCTGGGCGAAGCTCGCGCCGTTCTTGGCCCCGGTCGCGGAATCGGCCTGCGTGAAGGCGACCACGCCGGCATTGGCCGCGAAGGTGCCGGCGGGGGCGAAGACGTAGTAATAGCCATTCGCGCCGGTCGTGGCGGAGCCGACCACGGATCCGCCGCTCGCCACCGAGACCGTCGCCGCCCCGGCCGCCCCCGAGGCGAGCGGCGTCGTGCCGCCGTCCTTGTAGGCGGTGCCCGAAATCGCTTGGACGCCGCCCGGGAAGAAGCTGGACAGATAGGGATAGAGGCCGCCTGATCCACCTGCGAAAGCGGAAGTCGTGCCGTCGCCGAGATTGGTCGTGACCGAAAAATAGGTCGAGTCCGACATTGGATCGAGGCCCTGCAACTGCCGCGTCGTCAGCCCGCCGACGCCGCCTTGTCCGGTAGTCTGCGTGTCGAAATATCCCTGCGTGATGGTCCCGTTGTTGTAGCCGACGAGCCCACCCACGCTGTATTGACCGCTGACCGCGCCAGTGACGTAGGCCTGCGTGATCGTGCCGTAGTTCCCGCCGACAAGGCCGCCCACCACCGTCTGGCCGTTGACTGCGCCGGTGGCGAAGGCCTGTGTGATCGTTGCGTCGTTCTCTCCGACCAGCCCGCCCACATAGTACTGGCCGGTGACTGTGCCGGTGGCATACGCCTGCCTAATCGTCGAGCCTGGGATGTTATAGCCGACGAGCCCGCCCACATACCGGGAGCCATTGACCGTGCCTGAGGCATCGGTCTGAATGACACCACCGGAGTTCCAGCCGACGAGCCCGCCGACGTATTGGTCGCCCGATATCGCGGCAGCCGTCAGGCCGATATCCCGCACGGTCCCCCCGGAATTGCCGATGAGGCCGACGAAGGAATTGCTTCCCCCGACAATGGTCAGGTTGGAAATGGTGTGGCCCAGCCCTTCGAGCGTGCCGTTGAATGCGGTCGGGATGCTGCCGCTCGAGTCGCCGCCGGCGATCACGCCGGTGGTGTAGGTGGTGCCGCTGGCGTCGAGATTGCTGGCGAGCGCATAGCGGCCGGACAGGTTGCCGTTGACGCCGGCGACGTCGCCCATGTTGTAGAGAAGCGAATAGTTCTGGCCGTTGATGGTCAGGCTCTGGTTACCCGGCGCGGCGCCGAGCGCATTGCCGCTGGCGTCGAAATAGCTCACGCTCGCGCCTCGCGCGAATGAGAAATTGGTCGGCGACGCCGCATCGTAAGCGAAGCCGACGCTGCCCGAACCGTTCACCGTGACGTTGGCGCCGAGCGCGAGCGCGCCGGTCGTGTACAGGTCGAGGCTACCGCCGCTCTGGATCGTGATCGGGCTCGTCACCTTGATCGGCGCGTTCGCCGCCGTGGTCCGAACAACGAACGTATCCCCCGTCGTCACGCTCTCGTCGACGGTGAAGCTCGCCCCCGTCGCGACGAAACCGCGGCCCGAGGCGCCGTTGATCGCGGTCGCCGCCGCTGCAATTCCGCCGTCGGCGAGAAGGGCGCTCGCCTGAGCCTGTGCCAGGGTCGGCGCGGCGGAGAGCGTCGTCGCCGTGGTCGCAACGGTGACGGCGTTGCCGTAAATGTTGATCCCGCTCTGGTTCGCCGTGGATGTCGCGCCGGCGAGCGTGGCTGCATTCTGCGCGCCGGTGGCATTGTTGGCGTTGGTGTAGGCGAGTAGCGGATTGCCGCCGGCGAACGAGCCGCTCGGGCCGAAGACGTAGTAGTAGCCGTTGGCGCCGGTGGTGGCCGAGCCGAAGGACGCGCCGTTGGCGACGACGCCGACCGTCGCCCCCGAGGCGAGCGGCGTCGCGCCGCCGTCCTTGTATGCAAAGCCCGACACCGCCTGCACGCCGCCGGGGAAGAAGCTCGACAGATAGGGATAGAGGCCGCCTGATCCACCTGCGAAAGCGGAGGTCGTGCCGTCGCCGAGATTGGTCGCGACCGAGAAACTGGTCGAGCCCGAGATCGGATCGAGGCCCTGCAATTGCCGAGTGGTCAGACCAGTGACGGTTTGGTGATTGTTGTCCCAGCCAAGGCCATTCGTCAGCCCGGTCGTTTGCGTGTCGAAATAGGCCTGTGTGATGGTGCCGCCCGGATAGCCTTGCAATGCGACGTTGACACCTGCGATACCGCCGACACGAGCCTGTCCGCTGACGGCGCCGGTGGCATAGGCTTGGGTGATCGTGGAAAGACTGTTTTGGCCGACCAGCCCGCCCACATACGTCCCGCCGTTGACGGCACCGGTGGCGTAGGCTTGCGAGATGGCGGAGGTATAGTCATTCGTTCCGACGAGACCGCCCACATACGCCATCCCGCTTACCGTGCCGCCTGCGTAGGCTTGCGATATGGCCGCACCACCGTAGTTCCAGCCGACCAGCCCGCCCACGTTGGATCCGCCTTTCACTGCGCCTGTCGAATAAGATTCGGTAATCGACACTCCGGCGCCGTAGTTGGTGCCGACGAGCCCACCCACATGATTAGAAGTGCCGTCCACGGTTGCGGCGGCGGACGAACTCGTGATCCAGCCTTCGTTGAAGCCGACGAGCCCACCGACGTTTGTGTCGCCGCTCACAGTTCCGGCGGCAGACGATTGCGCGATCGTTCCTGAGTTCCGTCCGACGAGGCCGCCCACTGAACTGCTGCCCGTCACTGCGGCCCCGGTCAGGCCGATGTCCCGCACCGCGCCCGTCGAATAGCCGATCAGGCCGACCAGGTTGTTGTTGCCCGCAGCGATGGTCAGATTGGAAATGGTGTGGCCGAGGCCCTCGAACGTGCCGCTGAACGGGGATGGAAAGCCTGTACTCGGGTCGCCTCCGGCGATCACGCCAGTAGTGTAAGTATTGCCGCTGGCGTCGAGATTGCTGGCGAGCGCGTAGCGACCGGACAGGTTGCCGTTGACGCCGGCGACGTCGGCCATGTTGTAGAGCAGTGAATAGCTCTGCCCGTTGATGGAGAGCGTGCCACCGTGGTTGGTGCTGCCGTAGTCGATCGTCGCGCTTTGGGCAAACGACAGGTTCGTCGGCGACGAGGTGTCGTAATTGAGTGCGACGCCGCCGGCCCCGGTCACCGTGATCGGCGCGTTGATGGCGATCGCGTGATTGGCGTCGAGCGTCAGCGTGGTGTTGGCGCTCCAGGTGAGCGGCGCCGCAACCGTGATGTCGCCGGCCTGCGCGCCAGCGCTTCCTGCTCCGCCGGTCGACAGTGTGACATTGGCGCTGCCCAGCGCCGCCATCAGCGTGGCGGCATTGATGACGCTGTCGTTGCCACTCGGCGTGAAGCCCGACGTATTGGTGGTGGCGCCGGTCGAGATGATGATGTTGTAGGGATCGAGTAGCAACGTGCCGAACGCGCCGTGCGGAGCGGACAGGTCGGTGAAGCCGGTATAGGCGAGCACGGCCTTGCTCGACACCTCGGCCGTGCCGCCATCGCCGCCGAGCGGGCCGCCCTTGGCCGAGATGGTGCCGGCGAAGCCGGTGCGGATATCCGACCAGATGGTGACGCTTCCGCCGTTGCCGCGCCGTGTGGCGTTGGCTTCGATCGTGGTCGCTGCATCGATCGTCACGGCGTCGGCATGCGGCAACGGGCCCGCGCCCTCGCGGCCGCCGCCGATATTGACGGTGCCGCCTCCGGTTGCGCCGGACGCCTTAACGGTCGCGCCCTTCAGGGCGATGGTCTTGCCGGTCGCGGTGACGCTACCTCCGGCGTGGCGGCGCGACGACACGTCGAGCCGGCCGGTGACCGTCACGTCGCCGCCGCCGCCGCCGATCACGATCGACCCGCTGCGCCCGCCGATCGAGCGTGCCTGGACGAGTCCCGAGATGTTGACCGCGTTGCGCGCCGCCTCGCGCGCCGTCGCCGCCGAGATGACCACGCTGCCGCCGTCGGCCTTGATCGCGCCGGCATTGCTGACCAACGCGCCGTCGCCTCCGGCCTTTGTCGGTGCCGCCACCTGGAGGAAGCCGTCGCCCGAGAAGTCGAGCGTCGCCTGTTCGCCGGAGCCGAGGCCCACTTTGCCGAGCGGCACCTCGATCGAGCCGGAGTTCGACACCGTGCCACCGATCAGCGCTGCATAACCGCCACGCCCGACCCGAATCGTGCCTTCATTGCGCACCGGCGCCGAGGAGCCGGTGCCGGTAAAGGTCCGCCGCCCGCTCATGAAGTCGGAATCGGTGATGCCGAGCGTCGAGGCGACGAAGCCGCCGCCGGTATTCACCGTGCCGGTCGAGGTGATGGTGATTCCGTTCGGATTGACGAGATAGACCTGCCCGTTGGCCGTGAGTTGGCCGGCGATGGTCGATGGTGTGTTCGAGGTGACGCGATTCAGCAACGCCGAGGAGGCGTTTGGCTGGCTGATCGCGACCGCCGCGTTGCTACCAATCGAGAAGCTCTGCCAGTTGACCACCGCGCTTTGGCTGGTCTGAGTGATGGTCATTTGAGCGGCACTCGGCTGCGCGATGCTGACGTTCCCGGCCGCGACGCTGCCGCCGGTCGGAAGCGTCTGCGCGGCCGCGGGTAGGGCAAGCGCGGGGCTGATCAGCGCCGTGGTCGCCAGCAGCACGGCGGTGCGGCAACGCCGGACGGGAGCGGATGATGTCGTGGGGCCTCGGCTGCAGTTCGTCATGCTCCTAACCTCGATCTAGAACCTGAATGCGCTGACGACGGTGAACCGGTTCTCTGCCGATGGCCGATCACTCCGGGTGGCATGACCGTATTCCAGCGTCAGCGTCGCATTGGTCAGCGCGCCCGCCACGCCGCTGCCGAAACGGATGCCGGCACCGACCGAACTGCCGCGCGCGCTCGCAACCTCCAGCGCGGTCGGATCGACCAAATTCACCTCGCCATAGGCACCAAATAGATAGGGCGCGGCGACGATCCCGATGCTCTGCCCGAATGTCGGGGAAAGGCCCGGCAGACTCCACGGCGACTGTAATTCACCACGCAAAACGTAGCCCCGGTCGCCGACCAGCGAGCCCGCATCGAGCGCGGACAGGCCGGCGACACCCGCGATCCCGATCTGCTCGCTGTGCAGCATCGCCCGGCCGAACGAGGTCTGCGCGCGCGCAGCCACATTGACCGCGAGGTGGTCGGCCAGGAACTGATTGTAATTCGCGGCTATGTCCAATTTCTGGAATGCCGCGTCCGCGCCCTGGCGTGACAGCGGCAGCAGAGGTGAGGCATCCGTCGCCGAACGCGCGCCCAGCCCGTCGATGCCAAGCGACAACACCGCACGCCCCGACAGCATTGCACCCCATGGGGTGATCACGTCGCCATCGGCGGCGAACCGCATCACCCGCAGCCGGTCGAGCGATAGTGGAATTAGCCCGATGGAGGTGAACAGGCTCTGCTGCTCGTCCTGCACGTCGAGTGCGGCCTCGCTGTAGAGATTGGCGCCGCGGCTGCGCAGCCAGGGATAGCGGAGCCGGAAGGACAGGCGATCGAAGGTGTCGGTGGTCTGGACCCCCGCCACCGCTTTGGGCGTGGTGCGCGCGTCGGTTGCCTCGACATTGAAGCTCAGACCGTCGAGCCAAACGTCCAGCGGCACCACGACGCCCGCCGCCAGCGTGCGGTTGCGCGGATAGGTGTCGAAGAAGCCGTTGTTGCCGCCCGCCGGATAGCCCGCCGTCCGAAGATAGACGAGTTCGCCGAATCCGAAGACGCTGTTGAGGTCGACGCCGCCGCCGAGCGTGGTGCGTCCGAGCGCCGCCGACAGCGTATTGTCGAAGGTGAGGAGACCGACTACCGGCTGGTACTTCGCCTCGAGCACCAGCACGGTTGCGCCCTCGGCCCGTCCCGCCGACAGCGTCGATCGCAGCAGGACGCCGGCGGTGTCGCCTGCCAGCAGGACCCGACGCTCGATCTCTCGCAGCATCAGGCCGTGCCGGCCGGCGAGCGGCGCCACCAATCTGTCGATCCGGCCACGCACCGCAGCCGGAACGCCGGTGGTATCGATCCTCTCAATGAAGCCGTCGACCACGGTCAGCGTCAGCCGGCCGCCGTCGACCAGAGTCTGCGGCGGCAGGATGACACGCACCAGCACGAAGCCGGCCGCAGCATAGGCGGCTTCGAGATTGCGCGCGGCGGCGAAAATTTCCGCACCAGAAATTCGCCGTCCCGACAAAGCCGCCACGAGTGCTGCCGTCGCTTCTCCCAGTTCAGGCCGGCCGCCTTTGACGCTCACATCCGCCAACGTGACGAACAGTCGTTCGGCCCCGGCAGGCGCCGCAAGCCCAGCTCCGGCCGGCACCACGATGTTGCCGGAATGTGATACCTCCGGGCGAAAAGTTTGCGGTGTGATCTGCGAAGCCGTTTGTGCTCGGGCGCTGTCTGTCAACGCACCTGCGTTTGCCGCGATAGCCAGCATCAGAACGAGCGCGCTGGACTGAAGCCTTACTCCAAGCGCAGCCAAAGTTTGGCGTTCGGGACCAGGAGGATAATTAAGGATTGTGTCGCGCATTCCCATTTCGTTCGTAGCGGAACTAACAACACGGCTACGCAGCACGTATCGCTGCTCAATTGAGCCGATCGACTTGTTGCAAACGAGAGGAAGTCGAATAACGTATTTCAACTAGGAACAGGGCGAACATTTTTGACATTGCGACAGTCGAGCGCTTCTCGCGCAGGGTGGCGATGGCTCGACATTTTCCGCGTTGCGGAAGTGGATATTGCCAGGCTGGACACCACCAGAATGGACTTTTCTTTCGCGAGAGCCGGGCGGAAGCGCCGTGTCTCCGAATCTGTGAGGACGAAGCGGAAGGGGCGAGCTACTTGACCGGCATCAGGGACAAGATCGAACGTCAGATGATCCAATTGCCAGAGGACGCTGCCGAACGCCTCATGCGGCACCCTTGTTTCGGCGAAGCTGCCCGCGGTCTCGCACATGGCTTCACCGCAATTCATAAGCTGGAGCCGCGTACGGCGGCACTGTTTGCTACCCAACAGCGCTGGCTGATGTCGCACGCGGCACTTGCATCCTACTTTCGTGCTGTGGAATGCGGTCAGGCGGGCGTGATGTTACGCGACGTTGTCAAGCTCGCGGTGAAGTACGAATTGTGCAGTCGAAATACGGCCATCGCGTTCTTCAATGAAGCCTTGAAGTATGGGATCATCGAGCCGGTCATCCGGGACAACTTGAAAGGGCAGCTCCCGGTTGCGCCCTCTCGTGAGGCGATAGAGGCTCTCGCCGGCTGGTATGTCGTGCACTTACGCGCACGCGACCTGCTGGACAATGGCCATCGAAGTGAAAGATTTTTGGCTGCAGGGCCCGCCGCTGTTGCGGCGATCGAACCGATTGTCGCGGACGCGCTACTATCCGCCGAGCTGGTACGCCTTCCAAGGGCGGTCTACACGATTTTCACTTGGATGGATGAAGGCGGCATTCTCATGGATCGCTTGATAGCGGCCGCTGACCCCGTGGCCTTCGCTGAGGACAAGATCATGACCAGCATCGTCTCGGCCAATGCGCTGGCAAGTGGGTCGAGCCTGTCGCGCGCACATGCCGGGCGTAAACTGGCCGAAGCCGAGGCCATCGGTGCGCTCGGCTGGAGCGGGCGGCGCGGTAGCTCGCCAATTTGGATATCTGAAGCCTTCCGCGAAGAATACTACCTCAACCAAGCCCTGAAACTCGAGATCATCGAACGCGCACTCGAATTACGAGCGCCCTGGATTCTGTCGCGTTAGGCGATTTGTCGATGAACAATTCGGGAAGCAACCCGTGTTGGTTTCTTCCCGCGGACTGCGTTTTCCAACTTCCGGTTAAGTCTTTGATTGGCTGGCGCACCCGACACGATTCGAACGTGTGACCTTTGCCTTCGGAGGGCAACGCTCTATCCAGCTGAGCTACGGGTGCGTGCCCCGTTCCTGTAGCCGATCGCAGTCGGATCGGCAACGGGGGAGAAAAACGAAATTTTCTCAAAGGGGTAAGCCTGAGGTCGCGGCGGCAGGTTTCGAATCGTGTCGGGTGCGGCTGGGCGCGGGGAGAGGTTGCAGCGGTGGCGGTGTGCCGTGGGTGTGACAGCGGCGACGCCTGCGTTACCTTCTGAGGCCGAGGTCGTCGATCGGAACGATGACCTTGCCGATCGGCCAAAGCGCGATGCCGGCGAGCTTCAAGTGGGCCCAGGCGAACGGGATTCCGATGATCGTCACCGCAAGCAGGACGGCGGTGACGATATGCCCGATGGCGAGCCACCAGCCGGCGAACACCAGCCAGATGACGTTGCCGATCACCCCGAGCGGGCCGGTGCCGATGTCTTCGCGGCCGGTGACGGCTTCCCGCGGTACCGTGGTCTGACCGAACGGAAACAGCGTGTAGACGCCGATGCTGAAGGCCGCGCGCGCCCATGGCAAACCGATGATGGTGATGGCCATGATGACGGCCGCAACCGCCCAACCGACAGCCATCCAGAAGCCGCCGAGCGCGATCCAAAGGATATTCAGCAGAAGCGAGACGGGAGACATGGCCAATCCTTCCGGAAAACGATGGTCGTTTCAACGTCTGCGTCGTGCCCCGGCAGGATCGCAGTCGGCTCGGGAATCATGCCGAGCATCGTGGCCCGACAGCGAGATGTCCACAGCCGGTTCCGTCAGCCCGAAATCGCCATTATGGCGGCGAATTGCGGTCAAAGCGGCGGGGTATCGGCAATCCTCGTTCACGAGGAATCGCGACTTGCCCTACACCATCACAGCCATTCGACAAGACGAGAAGATGCGCTGCGTGCGCGACAGTGTTTTGGTGGCGTTCGCCAAGGCGCGGATCTGGGAGAGCGAAGGCTGGGACGTTGTCATCACCGACGAGGATGGCCGCACGTTCGGTACCGCCCAGCTCGATGCCCATGTGGCGGCGTATCGCTCGCTCGATGGCACCGAGCTTGGCATCGACGACGATGATCTGATCGGCCCGAAGCCGATGAAGCTGCCGGCGCAGAGGTCGCGTGCCGAGCGCACGACGACTGCGCGTGCGCGGCCAGCGCCCGAGGCGATGCCGGCCTGAGTCTGCTGCGCCCGGACGAAGTTCGTGCCGCTTTAGCTTTCGGCCACGGCGTCGCCCCACGGCTGGGCGATTTCGGTCGCGCCGCTATTCGTTGTTTCGTGCCGCAGCACCACGCTGGGGCAGGCGAATTTCATCGGGAAGGTTTGCACCCGCGCCTCTTCGTAATCGAACTGCCGGCGCAGCGCCTCGCGCGTCGCAGCCGGCAGGCGCACATCGCCGATCACCACCTCGCCTTCGCTGGCGTCGATCCGCGGCTGATGGATCGCGGCGTCGAGGTCCATGCCATAGTCGATCACGAACGACAGCATCTGCGCCACCGCCGGCAGGATGCGGCGGCCGCCCGAGGCGCCGAGTGCTAAGCGGCGGCCGTCCGGCGCCTGCGCCAGCACCGGCGTGTAGTTGGTCAGGCAGCGTTTGCCGGGCGCCAGCGAATTCGGCCGGCCGGCTTCGGGATCGAACCACATGATGCCATTGTTCATCATGATGCCGGTGTGTGGCGTTTCGAATTTCGAGCCGAAGGTCGACAGCAACGTCTGCGTCACCGCCGCCATGTTGCCGTCGCGATCGACCACTGAGAAATGCGTGGTGCAGGCCGGCGCCAGATGCTCGGCGCCGAGCGCGCGGCGACCGTCGGCGTCGCCCATGTCGCGCAGCCGCTCGGCATAGGCCGATTGCAGCGCCAGCGCGTAGGCCTGATAGGCCGCGGCGTCGGGCTCGCTGCCGGCCGGCGTCAGGCGATCGCCGAGTACGCGCAGCGTGTGCGCCAGCGTCGGTCCGGCGGTCAGCTCGGGCGTCGCGAACACCGCGCCGCCGCGATAGGGAATTGTCAGCGGGTCGCGCAGATGCGCGCGGAAGCCGGCGAGGTCTTCCACCGACAGTGTGCCGCCGGCGGCCTGGATGTCGGCCGCGAGGCTCCGCGCCAGATCGCCTTCGTAGAAGTCGCGCGGCCCTTGCTCGCCGAGCTGTGCCAGCGTCGCCTGCAGCCGGTCCTGGGGCAGGGTGACGCTCGACTTGATGCCCCACGGTGCATGCGGCGGCAGGCCGTCGATCAGGTATGAGGCAGCGCTGGCCTGATACCGGCGCAGATCGGCCGTGACGCTGCCGATCATCAACGTGGTCCACCAGTCGACCGCGAGCCCGTCGCCGGCGAGCGCGATGCTGGGCGCCACCAGGTCGCGCCACGGCAGCTTGGCGTAGCGGCGGTGCGCCTCCTCCATGCCGGCAACCACCCCCGGCACCGCGACGGCGGCCGGGCCGTGAATATTCCGGTCGTCCTTCACCCGCGGCCACGGGAACAGATCGGACGCCGCGCCCGCGCCGGTCAGCGGATAATCCTCGACCCGCAGGCTCTGCGGCGCACGCATGCCGTAGTCGATGACTTCGGTGCGGTCTTCCTTGGCGCGGTACAGCACCATCGCGCCGCCGCCGCCGATGCCGCTCATCCACGGCTCGAGCACACCGAGCGCAAAGGTGGTGGCGATCACCGCATCGATACAGTCACCGCCTTCCGCCAGCACGTCGGCGCCTATCTCGGCCGCGCGGCGCGACTGCGCCGCGACGATGCCGCCCTTCGAAGTGATCGCCGGCTTACGGATCTGCTGCAGATTGCTGAACTGGTCGGTCATGCGGAGGCTTTCGCTTGCAAGGGGACAACACGCGGCGGGGCCGGCGCAGTGCGCCAGCGCGGCGCAGTGTAGGGCGTGCTGCGAGCCGCTGCTACGACGCAGAAGCAGTGATGATAATCAGGCGGCGCAGGTTGAAAGGTGCGAGGTGAGCAACTTGCGGAACGCGGCGGCAGGGATGGCAGGGCTGAACAGCCAACCCTGCATCTGGGTGCAGCCGAGCGTCGTGAGGATCTCGCGCTGCCGCGCGGTCTCGACGCCCTCGGCGGTGGTGGTCATGTGACGAGCCGCTGCGATGTTGACCACGGCCTGCACGATCGCGGTCGAGCCTTCGGTGGTGTCGATGCCGTCGATAAAGCTGCGATCGATCTTGATCTTGTCGAACGGGAAGCGCTGCAGATAGCTCAGCGACGAATAGCCAGTGCCGAAATCGTCGAGCGAAATCCTCACCCCGAGCGCGCGAAGCTGGGTCAGTGTACTCAGCGCAGCGTCATCGTCGTGAATCAGCACCGCCTCGGTGACTTCGAGTTCGAGCCGGCTCGCCGGCAGCCCCGACGCGCCGAGCACGGAGGCGACCAGCAGCGCCAGCGACGGCTGACGGAATTGCACCGGCGAGATATTCACCGCGAGCGTGATATCGCTGTCCCAGGTCGCCGCCTCCGAGCAGGCGGTCGCCAGCGTCCAGGCGCCGATCTCGTTGATCAGGCCGGTGTCCTCGGCGATCGGAATGAACTCGGCCGGCGAGATCATGCCGCGGGTCGGATGCCGCCAGCGCAGCAGCGCCTCGCAACCCGTGATCGCGCCGCTGCGCAGATCGACCTGCGGCTGATAGTGGATTTCGAAGCCGCGGTCGGCGATCGCGCTGCGCAGGTCGAATTCGAGCTGGCGGCGGGTCTTGGCGACTGCGTCCATTTCCGGCTCGAAGAACCGGAAGGTGCGCCGGCCCTCGGCCTTGGCGCTGTACATCGCCAGGTCGGCGTTCTTCACCAGCTGGTCGAGATCAGCGCCATCGCGCGGCGCGATCGCAATTCCGATCGATGCGTCGGTGGAGAGCAGGTGGCCGAGGCATTGATACGGCAACCGGATCGACTCGTAGATGCGGTCGACCAGCGCGGTAGCTTCGTCGGGGCCGCTGACGCCGATCTGGATGATGGCGAATTCGTCGCCGCCGAGCCGAGCGACAAAGTCAGTCTCGCGCACGCAGTCGCGCAGCCGCACCGCGACCTGCTTCAAGAGTTCGTCGCCGACCGGATGGCCGAGCGTATCGTTGATGCTCTTGAACTCGTCGATGTCGATGTATAGCAGCGCGAACGGCGCCCCGCGGCTGGCACGCTGCAGCTCGTTTTCGAGTCGCTGCCGGAACATCGAGCGGTTCGGCAGATCGGTGAGACTGTCGAAATGCGCCAGATAGGAGATCCGCTCGTCGTAACGTTTGCGCTCGGTGGCATCCTCGTGGGTGATGACCCAGCCGCCGCCCGGCACCGGCACGCTCGAGAATTCGATCGAGCGGTCGTGGATGCTGTGAATCTCCGACACGCGCTGCGACGACAGGCGGTCGATCAGATCGGTGGTGATCTTGTCGATGTTGCCGCCGAGCGAGCCCGTCGATTTCCGATGTTCGAGCACGTCGCGCAGACTGCAGCCGGGCTTCACCACCTCGGGCGACAGACCGTACATCTCCATGTAGCGCTGATTGCAGATCACCAGCCGGGCCTGGGCATCGAACAGCAGCAAGCCCTGCGACATGTTGTTGATCGCGGTGTCGAGTCGCTGCTTGTCGAGCTGCAGCTTGCGTTGGGTGGCGCGGTGGTGCTTGCCGATCTGGTTGATGATCAGCAACAAGATCACGGTCACCACCAAGGCCGAGACGGCCGCGACCGAGACCATCAGCTTGGTCTGGGTCCGCCAGCTCGCCAGCGCATCCTCGGTAGTGGTGGTAACAACCATCACGATCGGCAGTTCGGTAAGCGCGTGCGACGCGACCAATCGGTCCTGCCCGTCGATCGGGCTGGTCAGCCGCGCAGTGGTGTCGTCGTCGAACATCGCCTGCTGCTGAAGCGGTCCGTCGCGGAAATTGCGGCCGATCATGCCCTCGGCGAACGGGTGACGCGTCAGCAAGGTGCCGTCGCTGTGATGCATCGAGACGGCTGAATCGCCGATCAGCGAGACTTGCGACAGGAAACGGTCGAAATGCGCCGGCGTGATCGCGCGCGTGACCACGCCGAGGAATTCACCGTCGGCTGCAGTCAGGCGCTGCGCCAGCACGATGCTCCAGCCGCCAGCCAGCGCGTTCTGCTCCAGCGCGACGGTAACCCGCTGTGCGGTCCCGGATTTGTGGTCGAGGAAGTAACGTTGATCTGCGATTGACAGCACCGGCACCGGCCAAACGTCGGAGGTGTTGATCAGGGTGCCGTTCGAATCGAAAATTTTCAGCGCAGTGATCTCGGTCGCACCTCGGGCGCGCGAGCGCAGAGTCTGATGCATCGCCAGCGTCGCCATCGTGCCGCCGAACGCTTCGGCCGACGGCTGCCGCATCTGGCGGGCAGTGCTGACAATGTCGTTCTGCATCGCCAGGAAATCGTCGATTTCGCGGTCGTAATGCAGCGCCAGCAGCAATGCGGTGTTGGACAGCTCGCGCTCGCCGTTGCGCAGCGCCTTCTCCTTGAAATTGCTGACAGTCAGCGTGGTGGTGACCGCAATACCGGCAATCAGCAGGGCGCCGCTCAGGATCAGCCAGAGGATCGGGCGAAGACGCAGCATCCCGGCGACGGACGAGTTCTCGCCGATGTCAGGAGGAGGTTCGAAAGCCGGATCTGGGGGCCGGACGTGTTGCATCCCGCGAAAACTACCTGCCACAGATGAGAGGCGGGTTAGCAATCACGGTAAGCAAAACTTGAATCGGGGAGCGGCGCTGGAATTGTTCAAGACCACGCCTGTTCAATATTGCTCATGTCGGTGCCGGCGGGGCAATTGCTGCGAAGGATCAACGCAGCAGTCTTCGGCGCAAAGCAAAGGGCCGGCGGATCGCTCCGCCGGCCCTTTTGACATGCGAACGGCAGCTGACTGCCGGTGCCGAGCGTTGCTCGGTTAGTTGATCGGCGTGCCGGCGCGCGGCGCCGCAGCGCTGTTGGCACGATAGACTTCGAACACGCCCCACGCGGCGGCGGCGAGATACACCAGCGCCGCCAGATTGCGCGGCAGGATCATCGCCAGCGCGATCAGCGCGACTGCCGTGGCGCAGGCCTTCACCAGCTTGTTCTCGTCGGCGAAGATCAGCTTGAAGCGATCCCAGTTGTCGACCTTCAGCGGCAGCTCCAGGGTCTGCAGGCCGAACTTTTCCCAGGCGCCCTTGAAGCCGAGTTCGCGCGCCCACAGCAGGAACAGCGCGACCAGGAAGGCGACGATCGTGATGACAGCGGCGAGAGGGCCGCCCGCGTAGCCGATCACGACCACCAGGGCGACTGCAAAAGCACCGATCCAATATTGCATTGATTTACCTTTCGTCACCCGGCGCTCGCGGGTGCCCTTTCAGGTTCGCTCACGCGCGGTCGTCGCGGGTGAGGTGGAATGACAAGCCAGGCACGCGCTCGCTGTTGCGGAGGTCGTCATCCTCGACTGCGCTCACGATCACCGCCTGCGGAACATCGACGCGTGCCGATTCCCAGCTCTTTTTGAATAAGGCAAATGCGAAAACGCTGCCAGTCAGGCGAATTGCTGACAGTGATCATTGGATGAAAGTGGTTGGCGGACGTTCCGGGCTGACGAATAGGTGGCCGGGTGCGGCATCCTGACCGGTGCGCTGCAAAGCTCCCACTGCGGGGTCTTCGCCTTTTGTCGGGTGCTGACCGGTATTCTTACCAGCGATCAGCTTAATCACTGCGTAACGACGACTGCGAATAGTCGAGCCTGAGGGGAGAATACCCATGCTGCAGACGCTCGAAACCACGGATTTGAAAGAAGCGCGCCGATCGCGGATCGCGCAGTTCAGCGGCCGCGCCGCGACGCTGAAGGTCGGCGGCTCCTCGGTCACCGGCATCGTCCGTGCCGTCAAGGAAGACAAGACCGGCGAGACCCCGCGCTGGATCGTCACCGTGATGGCGCAGCCGGCCCGGCGCTGATCACTCGGGCAGCAATTGCGACGGCGGCACGAAGTGGTGGGCATTTAGGCCCGCCTGCGCTTTCGCCTTCGCCAGCTCGGCGCGAGCCACCACGCGCAGATGTACCTCATCCGGCCCGTCGAGAAACCGCATCGCGCGGCCCCAGGTCCATAAGTAAGACAGCGGCGTATCCGGCGTCAGGCCCATCGCCCCGAACACCTGCATGGCGCGATCGACGATCCGGGTTTGCAACCGCGCCGCCACCAGTTTTATCGCCGAGACGTCGACCCGCGCTGCCGCATTGCCGGCGCGGTCCATGCGGTGCGCCGCATGCATCACCAAGAGCCGCGCCTGATCGATCTCCAGCCGCGATTCGGCGATCCAGTCTTGAATATTCGCAAAGTCTGCGAGGTGCTTGCCGAACGCCTCGCGCTCGAGCGCGCGCTCCGCCATCAGTTCGAGCGCAACTTCGCATTGGCCGATGGTGCGCATGCAATGATGCACCCGGCCGGGCCCGAGCCGGTCCTGCGCCAAACGAAAGCCCCTGCCTTCCTCGCCGAGCAGATTGGCTGCCGGTACCCGGACGTTGCGGAACACCAGCTCGCAATGTCCTTCCGGCGAGTGATAGTGCATCACCGGGATGTTGCGGACGATCGACAGGCCCGGCGTGTTCATCGGCACCAGCAGCATCGAGTGCCGCTCGGTCGAGGTCGCCGGCAGGTACTCGCCGGTGACGCCCATCACGATCGCCAGTTTGCAGTTCGGATGCGCGGCCCCGGTGATGAACCATTTGCGGCCGTTGATGACGTAGTCGTCGCCGTCACGGGTGATGGTGGTGCGAATGTTACGCGCGTCCGACGATGCGGCATCCGGCTCGCTCATCGCGAAGCAGGACCGGATCTCGCCGATCAGCAGCGGATCGAGCCACTCGGCGCGCTGCTCCGGCGTCGCCGCCAGATGCAGCAGCTCCATGTTGCCGGTGTCGGGCGCGTTGCAGTTGAACACTTCCGACGCCCAATGCACCCGGCCCATGATCTCGGCCAGCGGCGCATATTCGACGTTGCTGAGACGCTGGCCGGGATCCTCATCCCGCAGGCCCGGCAGAAACAGATTCCACAGATCCTCGGAGAACGCCCGCGACTTCAGCCGCTCGATCAGCGCCAGCGGATAGTGCCCCGCGGCCGCTTCACGATGCCAGGCGACGTTGGCCGGCTCGACGTGGAAGCGCATGAAGTCGGAAAGCTGCGCGCGCAGCCGTTGCACCTTGTCGCTGTGGTCGAAATCCATACGCGGCTCTCAGGCGGGAAGGGCGGCGGAGCGGTCCGCCGAGGTCGGTGGCGCCGGCGCGCGGCGTCGCTGCGACCGCATCAATTGCGCTTCAGGCTGAGGATATATTGCACGATCTCGGCGGCATCGCCGGGCGCAATGATGAAGTTCGGCATGTTGGTATGGTTGGAGCGCAGGAACACGTTCAGCGACAGCGCGGTCGTCGAGGGCAAATTGGCGATTCGGGAGAACCCCGGTCCTTTGCCATCGCGGGCATCGTCCGGCTCGATGGCGTGGCACTCCGCACACCACTGTGCGGCGAGCTTATGACCGGTGGAGACGCCGTCCTGCGGGGCGGCGGCATCCGCGCGGTGCAGCCGAACCGTCAGCAGCACCGCGATGATGAGAAATCCAGTGGCCGGGAGCCGGAACCAACCCTGCGACATCGTCACGATTAGTGACGGACCGTGCCGGGCGCGACGTGGAAGTCCTTGTCCAGCGCGTCGAGCGTCACCTTGTTGGCGCAGTACGCTTGGTAGTGCTCGGCGAGCGAACCGTCGGCGATGTCGTGATCGCACTCCGCCTTGTGGCGGCACAGCGCGCAGACGCGCTCGAGATCGCGCATCACCAGCGGCTGAGCACGGGCGATCGCGTCCTCGTCGATTCCGAGAACCTTGAGTAGCTGCGGCAGTTCTTCAACCTTGTGTGGACCCTGGCGGACCAGCTCGTCGAGATCCGACGCAGTGACGCCGAGGTCGTGCGCGATACGGCCGAATTCCGCAGAGTCGAATTGGCACATCTCGACGACTTCACGGCGATGCTTAAGCCAGTCGGCGAAGGTTTCGATCAGCCGGTCGACGAGCGGATAGGGGCGGCTATGGGCAGGCATTTCGCCCTCCAAGATGTCTGACGGTGACGGTACAATCGCCGAACGTCCCCCCAATCACATTGCGATAGATCAAGCAAAAGACCCCGGACATCACCGGAGGTAACGGCCGACAAGCCAGCAAAATCAGGCGTTTGTTCGCTGTGCGGAATGCGGTTCTATCGCCGCGTAGCGCCGTGCTGATCGTGCGGTTCAGCCCCGCGCGTAGCTGGTGCGGGTCAGCGGCTGACGCGCCTGTTCGAGATGGCGGCCGGGCGCGCCGGGACGGCCGTTGGTAAACACCGGAACGGTCGGCGGCCGCAACTCTTCGAGGAAGACCGGCTTGGAGTAGTAATAGCCTTGCGCGTAGCGGATCCGCGTCATGGCCTGCAGGTATGCGAGTTCTTCGAAAGTTTCGATCCCTTCGGCGATCACCGTCATGCCGAGAGCGTCGCTGAGCGACTCGATCGCACGCAGGATGCCCTGGCTGCGCGGACGCTTGTGAATGTCCGTGATGAAGGAGCGGTCGATCTTGATCTCGTCGGCGGTGATGTCCGCAAGCGCCGACAGCGACGAATAGCCGATGCCGAAATCGTCGATCGAAATGCCGACACCGATCTCCCGCAGCATCGGCAGGATCTCTTTCTGGAAGTGCGCCTTGGCGACGAATGCGTCCTCGGTGATTTCCACCATGAACCGCTTCGGACATTCGGTTGCGGCCAGCGCCTCGCAGAACGAGCGCATGAAGTCAGGCGAGCCGGCTTGCTTGGCGGCGACATTGACGCTGATGCTGGCTTGCTCGCCGAAGGTGGCGTTGATCAGGTCGATCGATTTCATGATCTCGGCAAGCACCAGATGGGTCAGCTCGTCGATCAAGCCGAGTTCGACGGCGAGATCGACAAAGGTGCCCGGCGCCTGGATCACGCCGTTATCGTCGCGCAGCCGCACCAGCGCTTCGATGCCTTTGATCTCGTTGGTGCGGATATCGACTTTGGGCTGGAACGCGCAGCAGAAACGCCTGTCGAGAATGGCCTGGCGCAGCGATTGCTCCACCGCCATCCGCTCCAGCGCCTCTCGCTCCATCGCGATGTTGAAGATCGCAGAGGCGCCCTTGGCGTCGCTCTTGACCCGGTACATCGCAATGTCGGCGTTCTGCCGCAGCGCCTCGTAGTTGCGGCCGTGCTCGGGATACAGGCTGATGCCGATCGAGGCCGACGCGAACACTTCGGTGCCGTCGATATAGAACGGCGCCTTCAGCCGCTGCAGCAGGAATTCGATGTGACCGGCGACTTCAGCCTCGCTGGTGATTGGATCGAGCAGCAGCAGGAATTCGTCGCCGCTGATCCGCGACAGCACGTCGGTGTCGCGCAGCTCCAGCGAAAGCCGCTTGGCGATCCCGACCAGCAGCGCGTCGCCGACCGCATGGCCGTAGTAATCGTTGATATGCTTGAAATTGTCGACATCGAGAAACGCCAGCGCGAAATGGTGCTGACGGTGATCCTCCAGCAGCGCGGTGACGTGGCGCTCGATCACGGCGCGGTTGGGCAGGCCGGTGAGCTCGTCGTAATAGGCGCGGCGGAACAGCTCGTCCTCGATCACTTTCTGGTCGGTGACATCGAGCGAACTCGACAGCAGTAGCTTGCGTCCGTCGATGTCCACCGGCTTGTGCGCAGTGAGCAGCGCGCGGGCCGCGCCGCCGAAGGCAATGCGTTCTTCGCGCGTGCCGGACTGGCCCTGGGCCAGCAGCGCCGCGCCGTCGCTGCGGCGCCGGTCGAGTGGCGGGTTGCTGGCGGTGTCGGTCGATGCAGGCGGAAGTCGATATTGTGCGGCGGCGGCGTCGTTGATGAAGACAAACCGGCCGTGCTCGTCCTGCACCGTCACGGCCGAGGGCAGCGCGCGCACGATTTCCTTGAACAGCCGCAGCTCTCCGGCGTCGGCAGCCGCGATGCCCGCCGCGTCCGCGGAAAGCGCCTCATCGCTCTCGGCGACGTCGGTCGTCCCAGTCGAGGGAAAGGATGGTGCGGCGCTCGTCATGCGCGCGAAGGATGGCGAAGGCCGCTGTAATAATGGTTAAGTGCAACCCTGAATGCCGGCGCAATCCCGCATCCGCAGTGGATTTGAATTGCAGTCGAGTATTTGTCATTAACAGAGTATCAACACCTACAACGAAAGACGCGGCAGCAAAGGTTGCCCGATCAGGGAGAGACAGCGATGGGACGGCTCGACGGTAAGATTGCGGTGATCACCGGTGCGACCAGCGGCATCGGTTGGCGCACCGCGGAGGTATTCGTGGCCGAAGGCGCCCGGATCGTTGTCGCCGGCCGCCGCACGGCCGAGGGCGAGGCGCTGGCGGCGCAGCTCGGCTCGTCCTGCGTGTTCAAGCAGACTGACGTCACCGACGAGGCTCAGGTGAAGGCCCTGATCGGCACCGCGCTCGACAGGTTCGGCCGGCTCGACTGCCTGTTCAACAATGCCGGCGGTCCGGCGCAGACCGGCGGCATCGAAGGCCTCGAGGTCGATCGCTTCGACGCTGCGATGGCGGCGCTGGTGCGCAGCGTGATGCTCGGCATGAAGCACGCCGCCCCGGCGATGAAGAAGCAGGGCGCCGGATCGATCATCAACAACGGCAGCATCGCCGGCCGGCTCGCCGGGTTCTCGTCATCGCTGGTGTACGGCGCCGCCAAGGCGGCGGTGAACCACCTGACCAAATGCGTCGCGATGGAGCTCGGCGAATCCGGCATTCGCGTCAATTCGATCTCGCCCGGCGCGATCGCGACTGGCATCTTCGGCAAGGCGCTCGGGCTGACGACCGATGCGGCCGAAAAGACCGCCGCGACGATGCGCGAGATCTACAAGACCGCGCAGCCGATCCAGCGCGCCGGCATTCCGGACGATATCGCCCAGGCCGCGGTGTTTCTCGCCAGCGACGAGTCGACCTTCATCAATGGGCACGATCTCGTCGTCGACGGCGGTATCACCGGCGGCCGTAACTGGACCGCGCAGCAGCAAGGCTACGTCGCGCTACGCAAGGCGTTCGATCACGGCGAGGGGTGACCAACACGTTCGCCGTCATTGCGAGGAGCGAAGTGACGAAGCAATCCAGCCAGATGCACTGAACTCTGGATTGCTTCGCTTCGCTCGCAATGACGAGAGAAGCCGTTCTGCGAGCTAATTCAGGGGCGCGACATTGACCCGAAGCCCGTCCTTCGGCTTCGGGATCGGCCACATCTGCCAGGCGGTGTGGTAGTTCGGCGGCAGCGACAGGTCGATGTTCTGCAGCAGGTGGACGGCGAAGCACTTCGCCTGCATGTAGGCGAAGTTGAGCCCGAGGCACATGTGCGCGCCGCCGCCATAGGGAATCCAGGCGAAGCGGTGGCGGCCGCGCGAGGCTTCGTCGGTGAAGCGCAGCGGGTCGAACTTGTCGGGGTTCGGCCAGATCTCCGGCATGTGGTGGGTGTATAACGGATTGACCGCCACCATGGTGCCGGCTGGAATTGTGTAGCCCTTGAAGCTGAAGGCACGTGTTGCCCGCCGCGGTAGCGACGGCACCGGCGGCCGCAGCCGCATCGCTTCCTTGAAGGCCATTTCGGTGAGGGGCAGTGCGTCGAGCTGTTCGAAACTGATCGGCTCGCCGGGCTTCAGGTCGAGGCCTGCGATTTCCTCGCGCAGCTTCTGCTGCCATTCCGGATGCGCCGCGAGTGCGGCGACGAACGAGGTCAGCGACGACGTCAGCGTGTCGTGCGCCGCCATCATCAGGAAGCTCATGTGGTCGATGATCGCCTGGTTCGACAGCAGCGCGCCGTCGTCGTGGGTGGCGCGGCAGAGCTGCGAGAACAGGTCGTCGCCGCCCTTGGCGCGGCGGATCGGAATCTGTTCGGCGAAGTAAGCGACGATGCGCTGGCGGCCTTTGACGCCGCGGGCCATCGCGGTGCCCGGCCATGGCTTGCGGATCGGCGCCACCGAGGCCGCGACCATGTCGATGAAGGCGCGGTTGACCTCTTCGGTCTCGGCGCCGATCGCGGTGCCGAGGAATGAGGTGGCGGCGAGATCGAGCGTGAGCTGCTTCATCGCCGGGTAGCACAGCATCTCGCCGGGGCGGGCGCGCCACTCCGCGACGCGGCGGGCGATGCCGGCGTTGAGTTCGGCCAGATAGGACTGCATCGGCCCGGCCTTGAACGCCACCGACAGGGTGCGCCGGTGCAGCCGGTGCTCGTCGAAATCGAGCATCATCAGGCCGCGCGGAAACAGCCGCCCGAGGATCGGGCCCCAGCCATGGGTCGAGGAAAACAGCTTGGTGTTATCGAACAGCACCAGCTCGTTGGCCTCCGGCCCGAGCAGGGTGATCGAGGTCTCGCCGAGAACGCGGCTGCGATAGACCGGACCATGGGTCCTCGCCATCTTCTCGACCTCGCCTTTCGGATCGGCGAGCACCGCGAGCGTCCGGCCGATGATCGGCCAGCCTTCGTCACCGGGAATGTGGGCGAGCGCGCTGGGCTTCGGCGGCACTGGCCGAGCGACGAGTGACGAATCCGCGACTTGGATCGACATGGGGCCTCCCTAGGCGGTTGTATCGGCCATGCGGAGGTGTGCCTCCGTTCTGTGGCGCGTCGCAGTTGAAAATAGGAGGCGTCCGCTCGGCTTGGCAAGGCCAAACCGAAGCGGCGAGGATTATGACGCAGCGGCCAGCGGCTGCCGGAGCGGCTGTTCGGGCGGGCTGAAGATCGTCATCGGCACGGTGACGCCGCGCAGCGGGTAGTCGCCGAGCGGCTCCAGTGGTGCGTCGATATGGGTCGCGGCCGCCGCCGTCACCAGGATACTGCGGCCGATACTCTTCTGCAGCGCCTCGACCCGGCTGGCTTCGTTCACCGCCGGTCCGATCACGGTGAAGTCGAGGCGCTCGGCGGCGCCGATATTGCCGAAGAACACTTCACCTTCGTGCAGCGCGATGCCGGCGCGGAGCGGCCGCCAGCCTTCGCAATTCACGCCCGCCGGATCGATCAGGTTGAGCCGCGCCAGCCCGGCCTGGGCTTCGATCGCGGCAGTCAGCGCCGCGTTACCGGCGACGCGCGAATCATCGCCGAGCGGAAACACCGCCAGCAGCCCGTCGCCGATGAACTTCAGCACATCGCCGCCGTTGCGCAGCACCGCGTCCGCGAACACCTCGAAGTAAGCGTTCAGCAGTGCGATCATGTCGTTACCGCACAGCCGGTCGGACAGGTCGGTGAAGCCGCGCAGGTCCGACATCCAGATGATGGCGCGGATCGGCTCGCCGGCGCCGCGCTTGATGTCGCCGCTCAGCACCTTGGCGCCGGCTACCGGGCCGAGATAGGCACCGAGCGCATTGATGGCGATCCGGGTGGCGACGTGGCGGCCGACATGCAGGCCGAACAGCGTCAGCAGCCGCTGAAACGTCGCCAGGTGTTCGTCGGTGAAGCCGCCGGGCTGCGTGGTTGCCAGCGTAATGGCGTGGCGGAACCGGTCGCCGCCCATCGGCAACCCCAAGTACTCGGTGTAACCGCCGGCCGCGAGGTCGCGCATAATCGGAAATTCCGCCTGCGCGGCGGCATCCTGCGGATTGCGCCGGATCGCCTTGCCGCCCTGGAACAGGCTGTGCAGCGGATTGAGGCGGAACGCGTCGGTGTCAGCGGTCGATTGTTTGACCTGGACTTCGTCGCACAGCCCGTCGGAGGCCCGCCAGTTCCAGGCGAAGCCGAGCAACTGCGGATGCAGCGTGCGGATGTGCAGCGTGGCGCGATGCACCGGCAGCCCGACCGCGGTCATCCGCCACATCAGCGATTCGAATGTCAGCAGCATTTCCGGTTCGGCCGCGGCGTCGTGCAGCAGCCAGTTTTCCAGTTCGGACAGAGTGATGCTGGCGGGCAGGCAGGCGGGGCCGCGCTGGCTGCGGCGGATGATGCTGACGCCGGCGGGATAGACGCGCATCGCGTCGGGTGGTGCGGTCGGATCGGTCACACAGGAACTTTCGTTGAGGATTGCGGGCAGCGAGCCGCGACGGCCTGCCGCACAAAGCGATCTTGCCCCGGCTGGCGGAATTCCCCATCTCACGGATGCGTTATCCAGGCTCCTTGCAGAGCGGAGACGCAGGAGGAGGACCATGAGTTACTTCAAGACCGCTCTCTTGCTGGCCGGCCTGACCGCGCTGTTCATGGGGGTCGGCTATCTGATCGGCGGCGCCAATGGCGCGCTGATCGCGCTGCTCGTTGCCGCGGCGATGAACATCTTCACCTACTGGAATTCCGACCGGATGGTGCTGTCGATGTACGGCGCTCAGGAGGTGGACGAGCGCTCGGCGCCGGATCTCTACCGGATGGTGGCGGAACTGGCCGGCCGCGCCTCACTGCCGATGCCGCGGGTGTTCATCATGGACAACCCGCAGCCGAACGCGTTCGCCACCGGCCGCAATCCGGAGAACGCCGCCGTCGCCGTCACCACTGGCCTAATGAACCAGCTCAGCCGCGAAGAACTCGCCGGCGTGGTGGCGCACGAGCTGGCGCACATCAAGAACCACGACACGCTGCTGATGACCATCACGGCGACGATCGCCGGTGCGATCTCGATGGTGGCGCAGTTCGGCATGTTCTTCGGCGGCAACCGCGAGAACAACAACGGCCCCGGCCTGATCGGCTCGTTGGCGTTGATGATCCTCGCGCCGCTCGGCGCCATGCTGGTGCAGATGGCGATCAGCCGAACCCGCGAATACGCCGCCGACGAGATGGGCGCGCGGATCTGCGGCCAGCCGATGTGGCTTGCCTCGGCGCTCGGCCGGATCGAAGCCGCGGCCCACCAGGTGCCGAACTACGATGCCGAACGCTCGCCGGCGACCGCGCATATGTTCATCATCAACCCGCTGTCGGGACAGGGCATGGACAATCTGTTCGCCACTCACCCGTCGACCGACAACCGGATTGCGGCGCTGCAGCGGCTCGCCGTCGAGATCGGCGGCAGTCCGTCTCGCGCAGCATCGGCGTTCTCGCGCAGCGCCGGCGCAGCCCCCTGGGGCGGCACCCCGCGCGGCAGCGGCCGCAGCCCGTGGAGCGGCCAGCCGCGTGGCCGAGGTCCGTGGGGTTAGTCCCTGCCAAGTGTTGGATGCTTCGAAGGCCCCGGTTCGCCGGGGCCTTTTTGCTGGCTCTGCCGTCATTGCGAGGAGCGCAGCGACGAAGCAATCCATAAACTCCGTACGCAGGACTCCTGGATTGCTTCGCTGCGCTCGCAATGACGCGGAGAGATTTTTTGCTGAACGGCAGCTGTTTACCTGGCTGGTAATCGACCCGATGATGCCGGGCTGCGATCGTGGGACAGCTCAAGCCTTGCCGGGATCCGTCGCCATGCACCAGACCGTTGCCGCAACCGATAACTCGCGCCGCTGGCAGGTGCTGGCGATCGTGGTCGCCGCGCAGTTCATGTTCGGCGTCGATGCCTTTATCGTCAACGTCGCGCTGCCGACGATCTCGACCGAACTCGGCGCCTCGTCGTCGCAGCTCGAGGCGGTGATCGCGATCTACCTGATCGGCTATGCGACGCTGATCGTCACCGGCGGCCGGCTCGGCGATATCTTCGGCACCAAGACCGTGTTCCTGCTCGGCGTCGCTGGCTTCACGTTCACTTCGCTGTGGTGCGGGCTGGCGCGCTCCGGTCCCGAACTGATCCTGGCGCGGCTGGCGCAGGGCACCACGGCGGCGTTCATGGTGCCGCAGGTGCTGGCGACGCTACACGTGCTGTTTCCGGATGCCGCGCGCGCCAAGGCGTTTGCGATCTACGGCACCGTGCTGGGGCTTGCCGGCGCCACCGGCTTTGCGCTCGGTGGCCTGTTGGTGACGCTCGATCTCGGTGGCTTCGGCTGGCGTTCGATCTTCTACGTCAATGGTCCGGTTGGGCTGATCATCATCGCGGCCGCCGCCAGGGTGATGCCGCAGACGCCGCGGCGGCCGGGCACGCGGCTCGATCTCGGCGGCGCCGTGATCCTGTTCGCCGGCCTTGTCTGCGTGATCGGCCCGTTGCTGTTCGGCCGCGACGTCGGCTGGGCAGGCTGGGTCTGGGCCGTGATGGCCGGCGGTGGCGCGATGCTGGCGCTGTTCCTGCGCTACGAGCGCCGCGTCGCTGCGCATGGTGGCATGCCAGTGGTCGATCTGACTCTGCTCGGCGACCGTGCCTTCGTCCGCGGCCTCGGCGCGGTGTTCTGCTTCTTCTTCGCTAACCAGTCGTTCTATCTGGTGATGACGCTATACATGCAGCTTGAGCTGAACGTGCCGCCGCTGCAGGCTGGCTTGGTGTTCCTGCCGCTGGCGTTGGCCTTCGTGATCGCGTCGCGGCATTCCGGCGCGCGGGCCCGGCGCCGCGGCACGCTGGTGCTGATCGAAGGCTGCCTGCTGCAGGTCGCGGGCCTTGGCCTGATCGCCGCCACGGTGACGGTGATCGCGGCGCCGACGCCGTTTGTGTTGGCGCTTGCGTTGTTGGTCGCCGGCTATGGCCAGGGCCTGGTGATGGCGCCGCTGTCGGGCGTGGTGCTGTCGAGCGTGCAGGCGACCAGCGCCGGCTCCGGCTCGGGCCTCTACGGCACCACGACGCAGATCGCCAGTGCAGCGGGCGTCGCGTCGCTCGGCTCGGTGTACTTCACTCTGGCGCAAAACGGCTCTGGCCGCCTTGCCCTGCTCGGCGCGTTGGCGCTGCTCGGGCTCGCGATTGCCGGCTGCATCGGGCTGCTGCGCTGGATGCGCCGCGCCGTGGCGGTGGCGGCTTAAGCCGGCACGTTCTCGGCGAGGCAAGCTACTGCGGCATCGACGCCGCCGCGGCTGTGCGGGATGCCGAGCGCGGTCAGTGCCATCTCGATCACGCCAAGCGTGCCGAGCACCATCGGGGCGTTGACGTGCCCCATGTGGGCGATGCGGAACGCCTTGTTCTGCAATTCGCCGATGCCGACGCCGAGCACCACGCCGCATTTGTCCTTGCAGTAGTGATGCAGTGCCGCGATGTCGTGACCCTCGGCGGCCCGTACGGTAGTGACCGTGTCGGCGCGTTCGTCCGGGTGCTCGATGTTGAAGCCGAGCACGTTGCCTTCGGACCAGACGTCCACGGCCCGGCGCACCGCGCCGGCGAGCAGATGGTGACGCCGGAAGGTGTTATCGAGCCCTTCGGCAAACAGGATGTCGAGCGCCTTGCGCAGCGCGAACAACAGATGCACCGGGGCCGTGCCAGCGTATTTTTGGTAGTGCTCGGGCCCGTCGCGCTCGGTCCAGTCCCAATATGGCGTGCGCAGGCCGGCGCGCTGGTGCGCGGCGCGGGCGCGGTCACCAACCGCGACGAACGACAGGCCGGGCGGCGACATCAGCCCCTTCTGCGACGCCGACATCGTGACGTCGATGCCCCAGGCATCCATCTCGAACGGCATGCAGCCGAGCGACGCCACCGCATCGACCATGAACAGCGCAGGGTGGCCGGCGGCTTTGATGGCGCGGCCGATTGCTTCGAGATCGTTACGGGCGCTGGAGGCGGTGTCGACCTGCACCACCACGATGGCTTTGATCGCATGTTCGGTGTCGCGGCGCAGCCGCGCTTCAACCTCGTCGGCGCGGACCGCACGGCGCCAGTCGCCTCGCAGCACCTCGACGTCGCAGCCCATCGCGCGGGCCGCGTTGCCCCAGCCGACCGCGAACCGTCCGCTTTCCAGCACCAGCACCTTGTCGCCGCGCGACAGCACGTTGCTGATCACCGCCTCCCAGGCGCCGTGGCCGTTGGCGATGTAGATGTAGGACTTGCCCTTGGTGGCAAACAGCCGGCTGAGATCAGCGAGAAGCCCCTCGCTCAGCGCCACCATCTCCTTCGAGTAGATGTCGAGCGCCGGGCGATGCATCGCCTGCAGCACTTCGTCGGGCATGGTGGTAGGTCCGGGAAACGCCAAAAATTCCCGTCCGGCGCTGACGGCCATGATGCTTGTCCCTGTGGTGAGAGATGCCGCGACCATGCCGGCTCGCCGCATCGATTTCAAGGCGCGCTCGCGCCGGGCTCGATTGCGTTGGTGACGGTGCGGAAGATCTGATCTTTGATCTCGGTCGCGAGCGGGCTCGGCAGAATCTCGGCCGGGCTGCTGCGCTTCTTGCAGCCTTCGGTCAGCCGAAGGATCCAGACCTCTCCGTCGGTGTAATACAAATCGCCTTCGCCGTTGCGGCCGGCGATGGTCGGACCGACGCCGGTGATCTGATATTTCGCATCGACCATCGCGGCGGCTTCGAGATCGGCGGCGAATTGGTCACGCTCGGCATCGATATCGGGTGCGATGTGATGCGTCACCGCGCCGGTGTAATGGCTGACGCCGACGCCGCGGTCGAAGGTGGCGCTGCCGAGCCAGACCGGGCGGCCTTCCTGGCCGCTGTCGAGCACCTTCCACAGGCGCACATGATTGCGTCGGTCGGCGCTGCGCCCGTCGGGCTTTTCGAATGCCAGATCCTCGCGGCGGTCGAGGTAGTACAGGCTCGACACCGGCGCGTCCGGATAGGGACGGTCGAGCAGCACGCTGCCGGCGATCGCGATCGACGAGCGCAGCGTGATCGGATCGGCCGGGTGCCAGTTCGCCGCGAGGATCGCGCAGACGACCTCGTGCTGATCGCCGATCAGCCCGACATTGATCGGGTCGCCGGGAATGCCCTGCGCGGTGCGGGTCACCATCGGCATGTCGGCGAGTTTGCTCTGGTGTTCGTAGTGGGTCCAGAACATCGGTAGCGCCAGATAGGCGAGGATCGCGTAGCAACCGATCAGCACCACCGAAAGCTGCCATGCTTGCCGTAGCCGGCGTTTGCGCGGCCGCTGCGGCCGCGAAGGATCATGTGCTGTGTGGTTCAAGGTCTGCCCCCGCAGCCCGGTCTGTTGCGGCGGCTAGCGCCGCGTCTCGCGGCAGCCTGCGGCCTCGGCTTCTTCCACCGAGCAGAACCAGCGGGTGCCCTTGCTGATCTTCATCCGGATCTGGGCGTACCAGCGGCTGGTCGGCTTGTGGTAGATGCACTCGCCGGACTTGTTGACGTTGCCCTTGATGGTGCATTCGGGTGACGGCGCGACCGGACCGGACGCTGAGGCGAGCAGGATTCGCCGGGCGTCCTTCGGCGGCTTGGTGGCGCCGAGGATCGGCGTCTTGTTGCTGCGAACGCGCCAGTCCCACGGCGCGATGAACGAGCCTTGCCACAGCCCGAGCTTGGCTTCGCGGGCGGCTTTTTCTTCGGCCTCGTAGGCGTGGGAGTACTGCACGTAAGCCAGCGCCCAGCCGTTCTTCACCATCCATTGCCCAAGATCTTCGCCGTCGACCTCGCATTTCGCGATCGAGCGGCCGCCTTTGTCGACGCGCAGGACGTGACAGGTCCAGCTCTTGCCGGCGGTATGCTGAGCCAGCGCGTCACGCGCGGCGATGCCGCAGGTCCAGCGGTCGCCCTTCGGGTTGAGACAGAGCTGATCCACCGCCGGTGCGTCGATGCCAGCGAGACGGATGCGGGTCTTCCCAATCAGCGCATGGTCGCCGTCACGGATCTTTGGCACGCCGCTGACGTCGGCCGCCTGGGCCGTTACCGGCAGCAGCAGGAGCAAAAGCGGCAACAGCCATGTGTTCAGCTTGAGCATGCGTCGACCTTCCCGGCAGGCACCTGTCCGGCAAACAGGTTCGCCGATTGTGCTGAATCTTGGGCGGCCCGGCCAGAGCCTCGGCAGCACCTCGCTTCAACTTCGCGCGAAGATCATGCGTGGTGGGCCTGCTGCAGCAGCGCCTTGCGAGCGAGAGCCAGCCCCATCAGCACGAATGCCGAGGTCACCTCGGGGCCGCCGACCAGAATCCGGGTCGGCGTCTTCATCTTGTTCCACTCATAGGCCTTGAACGGCGCGCGGCCGCCGCCTTCGCCGAGGTGGTTCAGGATGCAATGCAGCGCCGGTGCGAAGTGCTGACTATCGCCGCCAAGATGACCGAGCGCGATCAACGCCAGTGCGGCGTCGAAAACGTTCATCTCCTTGGCGATCAGCTCGTCCTGCACGTAAGCCAGCACGCGCAGCCGGATCGCCTCGAACACGCCGTCAGGATCAATCGCACGCTTGGCGGCTTCGTCGAGCGCCCGGAACGCGACGTAGCAGCGGCCGAAATACGCGCTGTACAGTTCTGGCAGGTAATACACGTGCGATTTCGGATCGGCGAACGCGCCGCTGGCCACCAGCCGGCGCTGGAAATCGACGATACGGCGCACCGTGTCCAGCCGGGCAGGCGTCTCGACAATCCGCCACCGCGCACAATTGCGGAAGCTGACTTCGAGCACGTCGAGATTGAGCGTCGGATCGAGGTCGTTGCCGAACGGGCGCTCGCCGGCTAGGCTGTCGATCCAGGTGACGATGCCGCCGTCGTAGTCGATGGTGTCGTTGAGGGGCACCGTGACCATCGGGGCGCTGGCGCCGGTGCGGACCTGATAGGCACGATAAAGATCGATCAGCGGCTGATCGATGATTGGATCCGACGAGTTCGCCTGGGTGGCGGCGGAGATCGCACAGGCGGTGGTGTCGCAATCCGGCACGTACACGCCGAAGCCGAGGTTCTGTTTGACCTTGGCGAAGAACCGCGAAAATCGCGGATGCGGCGGCGGCGCCAGCGCGGTGATCGCGTCGAACGGTTCGCCCTCGGCCGTGCGGACTCGTTCGCGGCTGGTCTTGAGGCAGAATTCCGTCATGTCGGCGATCATCCGCCGCGCCGCGCGGGTGTCGTCGGGCGTCCCGAGGCCGGAATCGATGAAGCCGAGCAGTGCCTCGATGTAGAACGCATCGTAATAGGCCGAGCGATGCCGGATCTGCACCGGCGACCACATCGGCTCGGCGATCCCGCGCCAGCGCGGATTGATCACGCCTTCTGCCGGCGATCGGGCGATGAACACCCGCGCCAGATTGAACAGCAGCGTCGAATTCTTGTAGCTGCGCGAATTCAGCCCGGTCAGCGCTGCGAGGAACGCACGGCCGTCGAGATCTGGGTCGCCGATCAGGTTGAACGACGCATAGGCCGGCAGGAAGCAGTTGCGACTCCACGATTGCAGCAAATGATCACCGCAGGCGCGGATCGCGCTGTCGATGTCGGCGAGCCGCGGCGTTTGCGCCGGCGCCACCCAGCTCGGCGGACGCGGGTGCTCCAGCCGGACGGTGTCGATCAACTCGGCGATCGGCGCGCCGATCGCAGCCCAATCCGGCTCGGCATCGTCGCGGGCGCTGATCAGGGCGTCGCGAACGGCGCGAAACCGCACCGGGTCGTGCAGCTCGGGCAGACCGGCCTTGCGCAGCAGCGGCCGCAGCGCCGGGTTGGCGAGTGCGGTCTTGTAGAATTTGGAGATGTGCGGATCGCCGTGCTTGTGACCGAGGAACACCGGATCGCACAGGTCGTACAGCGTCGGCGCTTGTTTCCGGGCGGTCAGCGCGCGGTACGCCGCGCCGGCCATCTTCAGCACATCCATGATCGTCTTCCGCGCGCTCTGACACGTTCGAGCCGACGAGGAATCGCATGGACGGACCGGGAATACAAACCCGCGGCCGTCGCTCGGCTGGCTCTCGTCGGATGGCGCGAGGCGTAGGACAGATTGCGGCGCCTGCCCAAGATGATTTTTGTCGCAGCAAGATCAGCCAAGAATTCGCGAGCGCTCACGAGGTTTTTGTCCCCTCTGAACGGATCAAATCTCGATCGGACGTCGCTCGGCCAAGATCATCGGAACCGGAACACCAACGCCGTTGGCTGGTTCGACGCTCCGTAGTCCTGCTCGCTTGCCTGAATGTCCTGAACTGTTTAAGGGATTGTTATTGTGCGGCGCCGCAAATTGAGCGCAATTCATAGGCAAATGACCCGCTCATCCATGAACCTGAACGGCAGCGACGCGACGAATGCCTGCGCGCGCCGATAAGGACGATTTGACGATGGCAATCCGGCTGCATCGCTTTTCCCGGCGGACCCTCACGGCTGCTGCTGCCTTGGTGGGCGTGGTGTCGCTGGCGATCGGCGCGCATGCGGCGCTGTACAAGCGCCCGGTCGATACGGCGCGTGTCGCAGCCCCGACGACCGTCGACGCGAAGGCGACCTCATCGCGATTGGCCCTGGTCATCGGCAACGCCCATTACCCCGATGCCGCTTCGCCGCTGCTGCAGCCGATCAACGATGCCCGTTTGCTCAGCGCCTCGCTGCGCCATGAAGGCTACGACGTCGACATGATCGAGGACGCCAGCCGTGACGACATCCTGCGCGCGGTCGCGCGGATCAAGGCCCGCGCCGGTAAGGACGCGACCGTGATGCTGTTCTTCGGCGGCTACGGCATTCAGTCCGGCCGCGACAACTACATGATTCCGGTCGACGCCAAGATCTGGACCGAAGCCGACGTGCGCCGCAGCGGCGTCAGCGTCGAGCAGGTGCTGGCGGAGATCAAGGCCGCCGGCGCTCACACCAATCTGGCGGTGCTCGACGCGTCGCGCCGCAATCCCTATGAGCGCCGCTTCCGCGCCTATTCGCACGGGCTGGCGCCAATCGAGACGCCGGCCAATGCGCTGGTACTGTCGTCGGCGACGCCGGGGCAGGTGGCGGACGACAATGACGCTCCTAACAGTATGGTGGTTGGGGAGTTGATCGGTTCGCTGTCGTCGCCGGCAAGCGCGGAAGCCGCTTTCGCCAAGGCGAGGCAGGCGGTGATCAAGGCGACCAATGGCGCCCAGGTGCCGTCCATGACCTCGTCGCTGGTCGCGGACGTGCCGCTGGTGCCGGTCGCCGACGCGACGCCCAACACCGGCGGCTGAGCGTTCAGTCCGATAATCTCTTTTTGAAAACGAAAAGGCCTGACGCGGCGTCCGCGTCAGGCCTTCGTCGTTGAGAGTGTGTGCCGCTTAGTTGGACTGCAGCACGAAGCGGCGGTTGTCCTTCTGCACCGGGCGTGCGTTCATCGGATACAGCTTGGCGAACGCTGCAACGTCCTCGGCCGCGACCGTGATCGGATCGGTCAGCACCATCCAGTCGACGACCTCCGAGCACGGCGGCGTCGTCAGCGACCCTTCATAGCGGTAGTAACCGAGCTTCGCCGGCAGCAGTGCGTTCGGATTGATCCCAGCATCGGCCTTCACCGCCGGACCTTCGCTCTGCGGCATGGTCGCGACGATCTTGGCGAACGCCGCATTGGCGGCGCCTTCCTGCATCAGCACGCCGACTACGCCGAGCGTGCCGGAGTCCATGCGGTGGACGAAGTGCACCTCCATCGGGAACGACTTGCCGTCGATCTGATGCTCGCTGGGACGGTGGAAGTGGAATTGCACCAGCTTGAAAGTCGCGCCGCCGAGCTTGAGTGTCGAGCCTTCGGCGACGTTGAGCTGGATGGTATGGCCGTTGTTGATGATGGTATCGGCCGTATCAGCCCACTGCACCTGCAGCGGAAACAGATTGGCGCTGACGGTCGAGCGGATATCGACCGGCGATTGCTGCACCCCGATCGAGCAGATCTGGTTGGCAGGATCGAGCTCGCCCCACTTAGCCGGGCCGCCTTCACCCTCATAGCCCCAATGGTGGGCGCCTTCGGCGGCAGCGCCGGCGGTGGCGCAAAGCGGACATAGAGCGAGGCCAGCAAAGGCCTTCAGGATATTGCGACGGTCCATCGACGTCTCCCGGGTTGATGCGCGGGAACTAGCATTGCCCGACGCCGGAGCAAAGGGAAGTGGGACGAATGAACGACGCTTTCTGATTACTGACTGGCCCAGACGATTCGGCCGATCCATTCGATCTCTGACGGTGCCAGAGTCCGGTCGGGATGGCTGGGATTGAGAGAAGCCAGCTCGACCACCTTGGCGGTGCGCCGCTTCAACTCCTTCACCATCACTTCACCTTTGGTGGTTTTGACCACCACGCGGTCGCCGCGATGCACGGTGGCACTCGGCGATACCACCACGATGTCGCCGCTGCGATACGCGGGCTTCATCGAATCGCCGGAGATTTCCAGCGCGTAAGCGTGCTCGTCGGTGATCGACGGAAGCCCGACTTCGTCCCAGCCCTTGCCGACCGGAAAGCCGCCATCGTCGAAATAACCGCCGGAGCCGGCCTGAGCGAGGCCGAGCAGCGGGACCGACTGCACCACCCGCGGCCGATCGTGAATCAGTTGCACGAACGTATCGATCGCGGTGTTGGTGGCCTGCAGCGCCTTGGCGACTGATTCGGTGGAAGGCCAGCGCTCGCGGCCGTCATTGGTGATGCGCTTCGATTTGTTGAACGTCGTTGGGTCGAGGCCGGATTTCTTCGCGAGTCCCGAGGGGGAGAGGCCGGCGCGTTCGGCCAGCCGGTCGAGCGCAGTCCAGATCTGATCATGCGTCAGCATTTGCATCGGAAGGCACCCCGGACGCGCCGTCGGATCCGGCGCGAGAAACGGACTTACGACTAGGAATTATTGCCTTAATTAAAGGCGTTATGCAATCCCGTCCGGCGACAAAGCCGCAAGCTCTTGCGAAGCCTCAGGACGGCCGATACGGTCGCCCGCACAGGTCCGGGATCGTCCGGGGCGACCAAGGGTGTGCGGATCCGCTATGCCGGATTCGGCTTTGCCTTTCCGACGTGCGCAACTTATTGTTTGAGCGGATGTTTCGGTTGCCCGGGGAGTTGCGGGCTCGATTGCCGCCCGACCCAACAACCAGCCGCAACGACGGGAATTCGCGCCCTTGCGCACGATTTATAAGATCTGTGACGCGGCGGCCTGGCGCGGCGCCGAACAGGCCGGCCGCTACGGCGGCAGCGCCGACGACGCCCGCGACGGGTTCATCCATTTCTCCACCGCGCCGCAGCTCGCCGGGACGCTGGCCAAGCACTATACGGGCCAGACCGGCCTGAAGCTGATCGCGGTGGACGCCGAAGTGCTTGGCGACCTGCTGCGCTGGGAGCCGTCGCGCGGCGGTGAGCTGTTTCCGCATCTCTATGGCGAGCTTGCACTCTCGGCGGTGACCGGCGTGCAGGATCTGGTCACGCGCCCCGACGGCAGCCACGTCGTGCCGGAGCTTGCGTCGTGATTCGCGCGTTCGATGCCGTCTCGCTGCCGCTGCTGCGCTGGCTCGATCCGGAGGATGCGCACCGGCTGGCGATCCAGGGCCTGAAGCTGTGGCCGCCGGTCAAGCCGCGCGTCGACGATTCCAAGCTCGCGGTGCGAGCGTTCGGGCTCAACTTTTCCAACCCGGTCGGCATCGCCGCCGGCTTCGACAAGAACGCCGAAGCGCCCGATGCGCTGCTCCGGCTCGGCTTCGGCTTCGTCGAGGTCGGCACGGTGACGCCGAAGCCGCAGGCCGGCAATCCGCGACCGCGGCTGTTCCGGCTTGAGCGCGACGAGGCGGTGATCAACCGCATGGGTTTCAACAACGAGGGCGCCGAGGTGGTGCTGCGCCGGCTGGCGGCGCGCGCGCAATATGGCGGCATCGTCGGCGTCAATGTCGGGGCCAACAAGGATAGCGACGATCGGGTGGCGGACTACGTCAAGCTGATCGAGACCTTCGCACCGCTGGCGAGCTACTTCACCGTCAACGTCTCGTCGCCGAATACGCCCGGCCTGCGCAATCTGCAGCAGGCAGCGGCGCTCGACGATCTGCTGGCGCGGGTGATCGATGCGCGCGAGCGGGTGCGGGCGGCGGCCGGCGATACGCCGGTGCTCCTGAAGATCGCGCCCGATCTGTCGCTCGGCGAACTCGACGATGTCGTGCATATCGCGAGGTCACGCCGGGTCGACGGCATGATCGTCGCCAACACCACGCTGTCGCGCTCGCCGACGCTGCGCGAGCGGACCAAGATGAACGAGCAGGGCGGGCTGTCGGGCCGGCCGTTGTTCCGGCTGTCGACCCGGATGGTGGCGGAGACCTATGTGCGCGCCGAGGGCGCGTTCCCGTTGATCGGCGTCGGCGGCATCGACTCCGGCGGCGCGGCGCTGACCAAGATCCGCGCAGGCGCCACGCTGGTCCAGTTGTATTCGGCGCTGGTCTATAAGGGCCTCGGCCTGGTCGAAAGCATCAAGGCCGACCTCGCCTCGACGCTGCTCCGCACCGGCCGCGATTCGCTGGCCGAAATCGTCGGCGCCGACGCCCCGATGATCACTGCGGAAGAGTGGCCGGTCTAAGCGGCTGAAGTTCTGCTACTCACACCCTGTCATTCCGGGGCGCTCGCGCAGCGAGCGAACCCGGAATCCCGCAGTTGCTTGGGCACATGAGATTCCGGGTTCGCGCTGCGCGCGCCCCGGAATGACTAGGACCTTACTACAGCGGCACGATCAGTCCGTCGCTCGCGGCCATGTGCGGGACGGTGTCGAGCTTGTGCAGCACCTCGTCGCCCATATGGGTGAGGATCACGCGCTTCGGGTTGATTTCCGGCAGATGCGTTTCCAGCGCCTTCAGGCTGATGTGGTTCTTCACCGTGCGCTCGTAGGTGTAGGCCTCGCAGATGAAGAGATCGGCGTCGTGCGCGGCAGCGACCAGCTGATCGGTCCATTGCGTATCGCCGCTGTACGCGAGGATGCGGCCCTCCGCTTCGATCCGATAGGCGAAGAACGGCCCGCCCGAATCGCCGTGCACCACCGGAAACGGCGTCACCGTCACGGCGCCGAACTGCCGCGTCACCGCGGGCTCCAGCGCCAGCACCTGCAGATCGAAGTTCGGCTTGGTCGCCGAGGAATACTCGAACATCGCTTCCATCAGCCGCGTCAGCCGGATGTCGATGCCGAGGGGACCGGCGATCACCAGCGGCCGCTTGCGCTTCATGAATTGCGCGTCGAGCATCATGAACGGCAGACCGCCGAAATGATCGGCGTGGAAATGCGTGATCAGGATCAGGTCGAGGTCTTCGCGCAGGATGCCGTAGCGCTTCAGCGCCGGCAGCGAAGTCGCGCCGCAGTCGATCAGGAAATTGACGCTCTGCCCCGAGACGTGAAAGCACGTATTGAGCCGGCCTCCAGAGCCGATCGCGTCGCCACAGCCGACAAATCGTACCTGCATTTCGGGTTCCGTCGAACTGGCTCAGATGCCGTGGCCCTGATCTAGGCCGTCTGTGCCTGGAACGTAACCCGTACCATCGCCGGATGCCGCGACCGTTGCGCGCAGGGACGAGGCTGTTCGCCCCGGCGCGCAGATCGGTGCGGTTAGACCAGTTCGACCTTGCCGCTGGCGAGATCGTAAACGCCGCCGACCACCCGCAGCTTCTTGCTGCTCACCATGTCGGCGAGGATCGGCTTCGCCTCCTGCAACTGCCGGACGTTGGCGCGGACATTGGCGATTACCGCCTGGTGCCGCAGATCCTCCTCCTGCTTTTGCAGCACCGGCTCGATGCCGGGCTTCATCGCGCGCACCAGATCGCCGATGTGGCCGGGCAGGTCGTTGCCCTTCTGCAGCGCTGCGACGGTCGCGTTGATGGCGCCGCAATTGCTGTGGCCGAGCACCATGATCACCTTGGTGCCGAGCACCGCGGCACCGTATTCGAGACTGGCAAGACCGTCGGGCGTGACGAAGTTGCCGGCGACGCGCACCACGAACAGACTGCCCGGACCTTGGTCGAAGGCGAGCTCCGGCGCGACACGAGAGTCGGCGCAACCAAGGATCGCGGCGAACGGCGCCTGACTTTCGGCTCGTGCGGCTCGGCCCGCGGAGAAATCGCGCTCGCGCATCTGGCCGGCGATGTAGCGCTCATTGCCCTGCATCAGCTTGTCGAGCGCAGCGTCCGGCGTGTCGCCCGGCGCGTTCACCTGGGCTTGCGCCTGCGCGGCCAGCGGCAGCGAGGCTGCGGCGAGCAAGCCGAGGCCGCCGGCCATCAGAGTTCGTCGCGATACATTACTGCAGCACGTTTCACACATATCCGTCTCTCCCTGCATCGTTCTGTTGTGTTGGAAAGATGGTATTTGCGGAAGGCGAATGTGCGAAGTGTCGATTTCCCGCACGTGATACGGGCATCAATGTCGGGTTAATTTGGCCTGAGCGATTTGACGAAAACTCAGTGCGCCGCGAACGAGGTCCGCACCATCGCCGGATAGCGCAGCGCCTGCAGGCCGCCGCGCCAGACGTAGTGCGACAACAGCGCGATCCATAGTCCGGTGTTGCCGAGTGGGCGGAGCGCGAACCACGACGCCAGGAACAGAACCAGCGACAGCAGCATCAGGTTGCGCATTTCGCGCGCCCAGGTGGCGCCGATGAATACGCCGTCATAGGCGAACGCGAACACGCCGAGCATCGGCGCCAGCGTCACCAGCCAGAGATAATCGCGCGCTGTGCGGCGAAGCTCGCCGTTCGAGGTGATGAAGTCGATCAGCATAGGTCCGGCAAACGCATAGATCGCGCTGACGATGAGCGCGAAGCCGAAGCCCCACAAGATCACCAGCCTGGTCGCTTTGACGAAGCCTACGCGGTCGCGCGCCCCGAGGGTGCGGCCGCACAATTGTTCGGCGGCGTTGGCGAGGCCGTCGAGGAAGAACGCGCTGATCATCAGGAAATTGTTGAGCACCGCATTGGTGGCGAGCACCACGTCGCCGCCGCGCGCGCCCTGCGCGGTGAAGAACAGGAACACGGCGATCAGCGCCGCAGTGCGGATCATGATGTCGCGATTGACCGCGAACATCCGCCGTAACCGGTCCGGATCGAACAGCATCGCCCGCGACACGTTGAACAGACCTCGGCCGCGCCAGGCTGCGATCGCGAGCCCGATCACCAGCCCCGAGCCCTCGGCGATCACCGCGGCAATCGCGGCGCCGGCAATGCCGAAGTCGAACCACAGCACCAGCAGCACGGTGGCGGCGATGTTGATCAGGTTGATGGCGATCTGCACCGCAAGGGCCAGAGTGGCACGCGCCTGACCGACCAGCCAGCCGAGCACCGCGAAGTTCGCCAGCACCAGCGGCGACGACCAGATCCGGATCGAGAAGTAGGTCTTGGCTGCGGCGCTCACCGCCTCGCTGCCGCCCATCGCGCCGATCAGCACCGCGGCGAGCGGACCTTGCAGGGCAATCAGCAACAGGCCGATGCTAGCCGCGACGATCAGGCCCCGCAGCAGATGCGCGGGGACTTCACGGCTCTGCCCGGCGCCGAGCGCCTGCGCGGTGAAGGCCAGCGTGCTCATCCGCAGGAAGCCGAACAGCCAGAACAGACAGTCGAACAGCACCGAGGCCATCGACACGCCGCCGAGCAGCGTCGCCTCGCCGAGCCGCCCGATCGCCGTGGTGGCGACGACGCCGAGCAAAGGCGTGGTCAGGTTGGCGACCATCGCCGGCCCGGCAATGGCAAACACCTGCCGGGTGGTTACGGGCGACTGGACGGGCTCCACGGCGGACGAAGGCGGCCGTCAGCGTCCGCGCGGTGTGCTGAACAAGCGGGTGAGCAGCCAGATCGGGATCACGATCACGGCGCCGAGCAAGAAGTAGCGCCACAGGCCGTTGATCGCATCGAAGCCGAGATCCCAGATCCGCTCGAACAGCAGCCGGATGCTGGTGATGATATTCCAGGGATCGAGGCCGATCGCCGCCAGCACGACGCCGACCAGGATCGACATCAGGATCAGACGAAACGCCACCGCCATCGGCGAGCCGCCGAGGAAGCGGGTCATCCTGTCGTCATTGGCCGGCAGATCCCGGATGTCGTCTCGCATCGTCATGGTCCTCGCGCGTTGCTGGCGCATCATATTCGGTGCTGGGCAGATGGGGAACCGGCGCGTTGCCGTCAATGGCCGCGGGTGGCGGCCGCTGGCGGATTTACGGTCTCCGCCTTCAGCATCCGCTCCAGTGTTTCCAGCCGGTCGGCGTCCTTCGGCGGCTTGTCCCAGCGCAGCCGGTTGATGCGTGGAAATCGCATCGCCACGCCGGATTTATGGCGCGGCGAACGCTGCAGGCCTTCGAACGCCACTTCCAGCACCAAGCCCTTATCGGGCTCGTGCACGACATGCCGGACGGGGCCGAATTTCTCGGTGGTGTTGCGGCGTACGAAGCGGTCGATCTGCAGCAGCTCTTCGTCGGTGAAGCCGAAATACGCCTTGCCGACCGGCACGAGCTGATCGCCGCCATCGCCTTCTGTCCAGACCCCGAATGTGTAGTCGGAATAATACGACGAGCGCTTGCCGTGGCCGCGCTGCGCATACATCAGCACGGCATCGATGATGTGCGGGTCGTGCTTCCATTTCCACCACTGGCCCTTGGGGCGGCCGGGCAGATACAGCGCGTCGCGCCGCTTCAGCATCACGCCTTCGACCGCATCGGCATCAAGCCCTGCGCCGGCGCTGGCCGGATCGCGGCGCGCGGCGCGCAAACCTTCCCAGTCGTCAAACGTGAGGGTCGGCGACAGGTCGACCTTGGGATCGTCGAGCCCGGCGATGAAGGTCTCGAGCCGCGCGCGGCGATCGGCGAACGGCAGCGTCCGCAGATCCTCGTCGCCTTCGCCGAGCAGGTCATAGGCGCGCAGGTGGATCGGATAGTCCTTCGTCAGCTTCGGCGTCACTGATTTGCGGTTCAGCCGCTGCTGCAGCACGTTGAACGACTGCACGCGTTTGTCACGCAGCACCAGCAGTTCGCCGTCGATCGCACCGGGCAGGCGCAGCGACGGCAACAGATCTGGAAAGCTCATGGTGATGTCTTCGCCGCTGCGCGAATACAGCCGCACCACCGTGTCGCCATGCTCGTTCTGGCCGCTGACCGCCTGGACGCGGATGCCGTCCCATTTCCATTCGGCGATGTAGTCGGCCGGATTCATCGCCGCAAAGTCGGTGTCCTCGACCGCATGCGCCAGCATCACCGGGCGGAACGGCGCCGGATCGCGGTTGACCGGCTGCGGGCCGCGACCTTCGAGCCAGGCGAACAGCTCGCGATACGGCGGCTCGAGGCCCGGCCACACCAGTTCGACGTCGTGCGGATCCTTGTCGCCGAGCGCCGCGGCCGCGGTCTTGGCCAGCCGCGCCGACACACCGATCCGCAAGGCGCCGGTGACCAGCTTGAGCAGCGCCCAGCGCCCAGTCTCGTCGAGTTCGTCGAGCCACCGCGCGAGCTGCGCCGGAAGTTCGGCCTTGCCGAGACTATGAAGCGTGGTGACGATCTCGGTGAGCGTGGGAGGAGGCGGGCTGTTGTGGCCGGTGCTGATTAGTTGATGTGGTGAGGCGACACCCTCGCCGCTTGCGGGACGAGCTCCCTCTCCCGCTTGCGGGAGAGGGTTGGGGTGAGGGCGCCCCAAGGATGGCGTCCCGTTGTGGCCCCCCACCCCCGCCCCCTCCCCGCAAGGAGGAGGGGAGGAAGCTCGGCGTCGCGGCGATGGCCACATCAGCGCGACCGTCTCCGATAAATCGCCGACGTAATCGTAGGACAGGCCGAACAGTACCGGGTCGGTGCGTTCGGCGATCAGGGCGCGGATCAGGCCGGGCTTGGCGTGGCGGAACGACAGCGCGCCGGTCAGGGCCGCGAGCGCCCAGCCGCGGTCGGGATCTTCGACCTCGCGGAAGTAATTAGTGATCAGCCGCAGCTTGTTGTTGCGGCCGGGCTCGTAGCCGAGGCGGTCGAGCAGTTTGGCGAAGCGGTTCATGCGTCGTTCGCCTCGTCGGCGGCCGGCATGCCGACGTCTTCATCTTCATCGCCATAGCCGACCAGGTCGAGCGGCCGCGCCGCGAGACCCTTGGTCTGGCACCAATGCACCAGCGCATCTTCCTGGCCGTGGGTGACCCACACTTCGCCGGCACCGGTGGCCGCGATGGTGGCGGTGAGGCCGTCCCAATCGGCGTGATCGGAGATCACCAGCGGCAGTTCGACGCCGCGTTGGCGGGCTCGTGCGCGTACCCGCATCCACCCCGATGCGAACGCGGTGAGCGGATCGGGGAAGCGGCGCGTCCAGAGATCGGAGGTCGCTGACGGCGGCGCCAGCGTGATGGTGCCGGCCAGCTCGGCCTTCTTGACGCCTTTCACCGGGCGTAATTCGCCAAGCGGGATGCCGGATGCCTGATAGTAATGCGTGATTTTTTCCATCGCGCCGTGCAGATAGATCGGCGCGTCGTAGCCGGCCTGCCGGATCAGTGCGATCACTCGCTGCGCCTTGCCGAGCGAGTAGGCGCCGACCAGATGCGCGCGCTCCGGAAACAGCACGACGGAATCGAGCAGCTTTCTGACTTCGCCCGCCGCGTCGGGATGTCGAAACACCGGCAGACCGAAGGTCGCCTCGGTGATGAAGACGTCGCACGACACGATCTCGAACGGCGCGCAGGTCGGGTCGGGCGCGTCCTTGTAGTCGCCGGACGCGACAATGCGGATGCCGCCGGCTTCAACCGCGACCTGGGCTGAGCCGAGCACATGGCCGGCAGGATGGAACGTGACCGTCGTGTCGCCGAGCCGGATGGTCTCGCCATAGGCGACCGCCCGGGTCGAGCCCGCGAAGTTGTCGCCGTAGCGCAGCCGCATCATGTCGAGCGTAGGCTGGGTCGCCAGCACGGTGCCATGGCCGGCGCGGGCGTGGTCGGAATGGCCGTGAGTAATCACCGCGCGGTCGACCGGCCGCACGGGATCGATGTGGAAGCCGCCAAGCCTGCAACACAGGCCCGCGGCGGTCGGCATCAGGATGTCGTGCGGTCGCATCTTCGCTATATACGCGGGCGTACCTTTCAAACGAGTCTCATTCCGCCGGGTTCCGTCGATGCCGACGTACCTGTTCCTGTCGTCCGGAAATGTTCTTGCCGACCGACGCTACGACTTTGCGCGCGAGCTCCTGGCTCGCGGTGAGGCGGAGGCGGCGGCCGACCTGCTGGCGCAGGCGGTTGAGCTGGCGCCGGACTTTACCTCGGCGTGGTTTGCACTCGGGGAAATTCGCCAGGACCGACTCGGCGACTGCAAAGGCGCGATCGATGCGTTTCGGCGGGCGCGCGCGGCGGACCCGCGCGATCGGCACGGCGCCGGTTTGCGCCTGATGCGGCTCGGCGCCGCCAATCTCGATGCGATGTCGCCGGCCTATGTCGGCACGCTGTTCGATCAGTATGCGCCGCGTTTCGACAAGTCGCTGGTCGAGGATCTCGGCTACCGCGGCCCGGCGTTATTGCTCGAGGCGGTGCGCGAGGTCTGTGCAGCGACAGGCCGAGTGATGGTGTTCCGGCGCGCAATCGATCTTGGCTGTGGCACCGGGCTGGTCGGCCGCGCGTTTGCGCCAATCGTTTCCGAAATCATCGGCTTCGATTTGTCGCCGCAGATGATCGAGCGCGCCCGCGCGAACCGCGTGTATACGCGGCTCGCAGTGACTGATCTGGTGCAGGGCCTTGCCAACGAGGCGCCTGCGAGCGCGGAGCTGATCCTTGCCGCCGACGTGCTGATCTATATCCAGGACGTAGCGCCGCTGCTCCGCGAAGCTGCACGAGTGCTGCAGCCGGGCGGCCTGCTCGCCGTCACTGCCGAGACGCATGCTGGCGATGGCGTGGTGCTGACGGCCGGGCTGCGGTTCGCCCAGGCGGAAAGCCATCTGCGCGAAGAACTGCAGCAGGCAGGTCTTGCGGTCGCGCTGCTGCAGCACGCGTCGGCCCGCAATGAGAACCAAGCCCCGCTGCCGGGGTTGGTCGTCGTTGCCTTGAAGTCCGACGACTAGATCCGACGCGTTGAACCCGAGACGCCTTGCGATACCTAGCCGAGCTTTGGCAACGGACCGAGCGATTTCCCTCATTGCGGGGGAGCGAAGGGACGAAGCAATCCAGCTTGGTTCACGCAGGTCCCAATTGCTTCGCGTTGTGCGCAATGACGAGGCTGCTGCAAACAAAAACCCCGGCCGCTAGGCCGGGGCTCTGTGTCGTCGCTGTGAGGCGAAGATTAGTACTTCGCGACCACCGGCTGATTGAAGTGATAGTTAATGCCGGTGCGCAGGATGTGTTCGGTGACCTTGGTGGTGTTGATGCCGGTGCCGCCGAACACGTCGGTGGTCGAGCCGAGGTCAACGTAGAGATATTCGGTCTTCGAGGTCCAGTTGGGGCCGAGCAGGCCGAAAAGCTGGAACGGAGTCTCGATGCCGGCGCCGGCAGCCCAGCCACCCTTGGTGGTCTTGAAGCTGTAGTTGCCGATCGAGCTGACGATGTCGGACTTGATGTTGCCGTAAGCGTAGCCCGCGGTGCCGTAGAACAGCGTTGAGCCGAGCGAGTAGCCGATGCGGCCACGCGCAGTGCCGAACCAGGGCAGCTTGGCATCATAGTAGGCCTGCGGGCCGAGCACCGAGGCGCGCTGATCCTTCTGGGTCGAGCCCTGGAAATCGGCTTCGACACCGAACACCCAGTTCGAGGCCTGCCAGTTGTAGCCGATCTGGCCGCCACCGATGAAACCGTCCGGCGCCAGGTTGAAGGCGTCGGTCGCACCGCCGAGCGTCAGGCTCGAGCGATCACGCCCGGTTGCACCGCCGAAATTGCCGCCGATATACAGGCCAGCCCAGTTCGCCGGGGGCGGAGTGATGTAGGTGCCGTTGCCGCCGATGCGGTAGTTCAGACCGGCGCGGAAGATGCTCTCGCGAACTTCGGTGCGCAGGCTCTGATTGCCGAAGAAGTCGGTCTGGTTGCCGAGGTCGAGATACAGATATTCGATCTTGCCGGTCCAGTTGCCGCCTAGCGCAGCTTCCACACCCGAGCCGATCACCCAGCCGGAGCGGGTCTTGCTGTTGTCGAACGCCACCAAACCACCTTCGGTGACGGTAGTCTTGACGCTGCCGACCGCATAACCGCCCGTGAAGTAGGCGACCGCCGGGCCGCGCACGAGGCCGACGCGGCCGCGCACGGTGCCGAACCAGTCGAGCTTCTGGTTGTAGTTAACCGGGCCGGCCAGGCTGTTGAGCGTGGTGTAGCCGTCGCTGGCGCCGCTGCCCTGGATGTCGGCTTCGAGGCCGAGCAGCATCGGGCCGAGGAAGGAGCCGAGCTGCCAGTTGTAACCGATCTGGCCGCCACCGATCACGCCCTGCGGCTGCAGGTACGTCGTGTTCAGCGAACCGCCGACCGGATAGGCGTGGGTCTGAAGGTTACGGCCGAGGCCGACGCCGACGTTGGCGCCGATGTAGAAGCCCGTCCAGTCATAGACGGCGGCAACCGGGGCCTTCAGGTACGGAGCCTTGACGGCGAGATCGGCCGCTTGGGCGCTGACGGCGGCGGTGCCAGCCAGCACGACGCCGGCGAAAATACGTTTCATGGACGGGTATCCCCTCTTAAACCTGCGCGAACATTACGGGGACGGCATCGAGTCGTCTGTACCCGGGCGGCCACACCGGCCGAAAATCGCGGGTAAACGATTGATTGACGCGGTAAATCCCGGTTTTCAAAGTTCCGGGGTGCGGCGACGAGTCGCCCTCCGATTGCCCGCCGCGCGGCAGAAATCTCGCCCTGTGCGCGTATTCGGCGATAATTCAATCGGTTGACGGGTTGCGCGGCTTCCAGCCTCTGCCCAGGATGCCTCGCCGCAGAAGCGCACAGCGCCGCGGCCGAACAAGAACCGGTCGTTTCGAGCCGGCACACCCAAGGGGAGAGAAACTCGATGAATTTGCGCACCAGTTCCGTCCGCACGTCCGTGGCGGCGATCGCGGCGGTGATGTTGACCGCGGGGGCGGCGACGGCGGCGGACAAGAAATACGATCCGGGCGCCAGCGACACCGAAATCAAGATCGGCCAGACTGTTCCGCATTCCGGCCCGGGCTCGCTCTACGGCGTGCTCGGCCGCGTCGGTGAAGCCTATTTCCAGATGCTGAACGAGAAGGGGGGCATCAACGGCCGCAAGGTCAAGTTCATCACCCTGGACGACTCCTACAGCGCGCCAAAGGCGGTGGAAGCGACCCGCCGGCTGGTCGAGCAGGAGGAAGTGCTGGCGCTGTACGGCTCGCTCGGCACCGCGCCCCAGACTGCGGTCCATAAGTATCTGAATTCCAAGAAGGTTCCGCAGTTGCTGCTGAACACCGGGGCGTCGAAATGGAACGACCCGAAGAACTTCAAATGGACCATGGCGGGCCTGCCGCTGTACCCGACCGAGGCCCGCATCCTCGCCAAGCACGTCGTCGCGGTGAAGCCGGACGCCAAGGTCGCGATCCTGTACCAGAACGACGATTTCGGCCGTGACTTCCTGGCCCCGTTCAAGAAGGTGCTGGAAGAGGGCGGAGGCAAGGCCAAGGTGGTGGCGGAAGCCAGCTACGACCTGACCGAACCGACGATCGACTCGCAGATCATCAACCTGTCGAAGTCCGGCGCCGACGTGTTCTTCAACATCACCACCGGCAAGGCGACCTCGCAGTCGATCCGCAAGATCGCCGAGATCGGCTGGAAGCCGCTGCACCTGCTGTCGGCCGGTTCGACCGGCCGCTCGATCCTCAACGCAGCCGGGCTCGACAATGCCAAGGGCATCGTGGCGGTCCGCTACTCGAAGGAAGTCGGCGTGCCGCGCTTCGAGAACGATCCGGACGTCAAGGCGTTCGAGGAGCTGCGCGCCAAGTACTTGCCCAACGTCGATAAGGACAACACCATTGCGTACGCGGGCTATGGCCAGGCCGTGACGATGGCCGAGATCCTGCGTCGCTGCGGCGATAACCTGACCCGTGAAAACGTGATCAAGCAGGCGACCTCGCTGAAGGGCTTCCACTCGCCCTACTTCCTCGACGGCATCGACTACAGCTACACGCCGGACGACTACACCCCGATGAAGACCCTCTACATCGCCACCTTCAACGGCACCGATTGGGACATCTCGGAGAAGCCGTTCACGGAGTAACAGCCGCGCGTGCTGTGATGACCCCGGCCAAGCGGAAGCGCGGCCGGGGTGTTCGTTACAGCGACGGCCCCTCAAGGGTGAGAAGCATCGCGTCAGCCAGGCGTCTCGATGCGGCAGAGACTGGCAGGCGGCGGGCATTTCTCGCGCCCAACCTCGACCGCCGCACGGCGAATGCCTAGCTTGGCGGGGTGAGCGTCGCCGATTCTTCCTCCGATTTGCTGCCCGACCGGTTCCGCCGCTGGTTCGCCGAACGCGGCTGGGCGCCGCGCGACCATCAGCTGGCCCTGCTGGAAAAGGCACAGGCGCAACGCTCCGCCCTGCTGATCGCGCCGACCGGCGCCGGCAAGACGCTGGCCGGCTTTCTGCCGACCTTGGTGGAACTGTCCTCTTCGAACCCGCTTGCTGGGAGAGGTCGGCCTGTCGGCAATGCCGCCAAGCCGGGTGAGCGGGCTGATGAGGTTCAATTGGCTGAGCCAGCGTTGCTTGCCGAGACGCCCCCTCGTCCGGCGCAGCAAGCTAGCCTTTCCGCGCCACCTTCTCCCCGCGCGCGGGGAGAAGGAATGGTCCCGCGCAGTGGCGGGCTCCATACGCTCTACATCTCGCCGCTCAAGGCGCTTGCGGTCGACATCGCGCGCAACCTCGAGACGCCGATCGCAGAGATGAAGCTACCAATCCGGGTCGAGACCCGTACTGGCGATACACCAGTGTCGCGGCGGACGCGGCAGCGGCGCAATCCGCCGGACATTCTGCTGACCACGCCGGAACAGCTCGCGCTGCTGCTCGCCTCCGACGATGCGCCCTATCTGTTCGGCTCCTTGCGGCGCATCGTGCTCGACGAATTGCACGCGCTGGTGACGTCGAAGCGCGGCGACCTGCTGTCGCTCGGCCTCGCCCGGCTGTGGCGAATCGCGCCGCAGCTCCGAGCCATCGGGCTGTCGGCGACGGTGGCCGACCCGGACGAACTCGCTCGCTTCCTGGTGCCGCAGCCGGACGGCGAGGCTGTTTCGGCCGACATCGTCGTCGCCACCGTCGCCGCGCCGCCAATCGTCGAGATGCTCGACTCCAAGGAGCGGTTGCCATGGGCCGGGCACTCCGCACGCCACGCGTTGCCGGAGATCTACGACCTGATCCGTCGCAACACCACGACGCTGGTATTCGTCAACACCCGCAGCCAGGCCGAGATGCTGTTCCAGGAGCTTTGGCGGATCAACGACGACAACCTCGCGATCGCGCTGCATCACGGTTCGCTCGATGTCGGCCAGCGCCGCAAGGTCGAGGACGCAATGGCAGCAGGGCGCTTGCGCGGAGTTGTTTGTACGTCGTCGCTCGATCTCGGCGTCGACTGGGGCGACGTCGATCTGGTCGTCAATGTCGGCGCGCCGAAAGGCTCGTCGCGGCTGATGCAGCGCATCGGCCGTGCCAATCACCGCATCGACGAGGCCTCGCGCGCCGTGCTGGTGCCGGCCAATCGTTTCGAAGTGCTCGAATGCGCCGTCGCGATCGAGGCGGTGGCCGAGAATGCGCAAGACACCCCGCCGCAGCGCAAGGGGGCGCTCGACGTGTTGGCGCAGCACATCCTCGGATGCGCCTGCGGCGAGCCGTTCTTCGCCGATGATCTCTACGCGGAGATTTGCAGCGCTGCACCCTATGCGGATTTATCCCGCGCCGACTTCGACGACACGCTCGATTTCGTCGCCAGCGGCGGCTACGCGCTGAAAAGCTACGAGCGCTTTGCCCGCATCAAGCAGGACAAGCAAGGCCGCTGGCGGGTTGCCAATCCGAAGGTGCGGCAGAGCTATCGGCTCAACGTCGGCACCATCGTCGAAGAGGCGATGCTGAAGGTGAAGCTGGTGCGCTCGTCGCGCGCCAAGGGGGGCGGCACCACCGGCGCGATCGCGCGCGGCGGCCGGATGCTCGGCCAGATCGAAGAGGGGTTCATCGAAGGGCTGACGCCCGGCGACACCTTCGTGTTCGGCGGCGAGGTGGTGCGCTACGAGGCGCTGATGGAAGATCAGGTCTACGTCTCGCGCGCGCACGACAAGGACGCGCGGGTGCCGTCCTATATGGGCGGGAAATTTCCGCTCTCGACCTATCTGGCCGAGCGGGTCCGCGGGCTGCTCGCCGACAAGCGGGCATGGAAGGGCTTGCCGGATCAGGTGCGCGACTGGCTGGCGCTACAGACCAAGGCGTCGCAGGTACCTGATCGGCGAGAACTGGTGATCGAGACATTCCCGCGCGCTGCCAAGCATTATCTGGTCTGCTATCCGTTCGAGGGCCGGCTCGCCCATCAAACGCTCGGCATGCTGCTGACGCGGAGGCTAGAACGCGCCCGCGCTCGGCCGCTCGGTTTCGTCGCCAACGAATACGCGCTCGCGGTGTGGGGGCTCAGCGACATGTCGCAGATGATCCGGCAGGGCCGGCTCGATCTCGATGCGCTGTTCGATCCGGACATGCTCGGCGACGATCTCGAAGCCTGGCTTGCGGAGTCGGCGCTGATGAAGCGCACGTTCCGCAACTGCGCGATCATTTCCGGCCTGATCGCGCGGCGCTTCGCCGGCGAAGAGAAGTCGCGGCGGCAGGTGCTGTTTTCAACCGACCTCGTTTACGACGTCCTCAACAAGCATCAGCCCGACCATGTGCTATTGCGCGCCGCCCGCGCCGACGCCGCCACCGGGCTGCTCGATTTGCGGCGGCTGAGTGATATGCTGATGCGAATCAACGGGCGCATCGTCCACAAGGAACTCGACCGGGTGTCGCCACTCGCGGTGCCGGTGATGCTGGAAATCGGCCGGGAAGCCGTGTACGGCGAGGCCTCCGACGTCCTGCTCGCCGAAGCTGCCGACGACTTGGTCCGCGAGGCGATGGGCTGATGTCTTCTCCCTCCCCTCGCGCGGGACGCTCGGGGGGGCACAGCTCGTAGGATGGGTTGAGCGCAAGCGAAACCCATCGCACACGGGCTCGAACTTGCGGCACTGAACTGATGGGTTTCGCTGAGCTCAACCCATCCTACGGGGACTCGCTTGCTGGCCGGCCGCACATCCTACGAACCCGATCCCGCACCGGCCGTCACCATCGCCGGTGCGACCTTCGTCGCCGATCTGGCGGGGGCGCTGTACTGGGAAGACGAGCGGCTGCTGGTTGTCTCCGATCTGCATCTGGAAAAAGGGTCGAGCTTCGCGATGCGCGGCGTGCTGCTGCCGCCTTACGACACGGTGGCGACGCTGGGACGGCTCGGCGCGGTAATCGCACGATTCAATCCGGCCACCGTAATCGCGCTCGGCGACAGCTTCCACGACCGCGACGCTCATGGCCGGCTGTCGCCCGCCAATCGTGACATCCTCACCGCGCTGCAGGCGCGGCGCGACTGGATCTGGATTTCCGGCAATCACGATCCGGACCTGCCGTCCGATCTCGGCGGCAGCGTTGCGGCCGAGGTGGCGGTCGGTGCCGTCGCGTTCCGCCATGAGCCCACCGGCGCCTGCGGTGAGATCGCCGGCCACCTGCATCCGAAGGCGCGGGTCAGCCGCCGTGGCCGCAGCATCGAGCGGCGCTGCTTTGCCGGCGATGGCACGCGCGTGGTGATGCCGGCGTTCGGTGCCTATACGGGCGGGCTGAACATTCGCGATCCAGCGTTCGCGAGACTGTTCGGCGGTGCCGCTTTCACCGCCCACGTGCTCGGCGACAACCGCCTCCACGCCATCGCCGCCTCGCGGTGTTGCTGATAGTTACGTCAGCGCTATCCTTTCAGCGAGTCATTCCGGGGCGCTCACGCAGTGAGCGAACCCGGAATCTCTGGTGTGCTGCAATCTCGGGATTCCGGGTTCGCGAGCTGCGCTCGCGCCCCGGAATGACGACGAGAAGAATCCTCACGCCGCCTTGGTGTGAACCTCCTCGCAAAATTCGGCGAGCCTGTCGGCGAGCCGCAACGTCGCCGGGCTGGCTTGCGGGGCGGCGATCAGCGCGAGCTCGGTGCGTTCGATCGGTGGGAAGCCATCGCGCGCGGTGAGTTTGCGATGATCGGCCTGAATTGAAATCTCCGACAGGATCGACAGGCCGAGCCCGGCCGCGACTGCGGCCTGGATTCCAGCAAGGCTCGAGCTCGTATAGGCCATGTGCCAGCGCCGGCCCGCGGCTTCGATTGCGTGGATCGCACGGCGCCGATACAGGCAGCCGCCGGGAAAGAAAATCAGCGGCACCGAGCTGGCCTTGGAGTTGCACGGGTGGCTCTTGCTGTTCACCCAGTACACGCGCTCCGGCCACGCCGCGACCGCGCCGGTGCCGCCGGCTTCGCGCTTGAGCAGCACGAGATCGAGATCGCCGCGTTCGAGATCGCGCTTCAAATTCAGGCTCTGATCGGCGCGGACATCGAGCCGCAGGCCGGGACGGGCGCGCGAGAAATTGCCGAGCAGCCGCGGCAGCCTGTACAGCGCGAAGTCCTCCGGAATCCCGAGCCGCACCGCGCCCTCGGTGCTCGGCCGCCCGACCACGTCGCGTGCCTCTTCGGCGAGTGCGAGCAGGCGTCGTGCGTAGGACAACAGCCGCTCGCCCGCCTCGGTCGGCAGCACGTCCTTGCCGCTGCGGTCGAGCAGTTGCTGGCCGAGATCGTCCTCAAGCCGCTTGATCTGCTGACTGACCGTCGACTGCGTCCGGTGCACGCGCTGGCCGGCGCGCGTGAAGCCGCCGGCCTCCACCACCGAGACAAAACTGCGCAGCAGTTCGAGATCGAGCATCGCAGCCTCATTCGAAAATCCACTGAGAGTGATTTTATCATTTAATTTCCCAATGACAACGCGAGCCCCTAAGCCGAGGCATCAGGAGACGCTTTCGATGTCGCTTACGCCCGCCGTTTCGCTCGCCTCGCCGCTGCTCAACCCGCGTGCCCTCCAGATCGTGCTGTTCTGCGCGCTGTGGAGCTTCGCCTTCGTGGCCGGCAAAGTCGGCGTCTCCGATTGCCCGCCGCTGATCCTGCTAACGGCGCGATTCAGCCTCGCCGGCATTCTGATCCTCGGCATCTCGGCGTTGCGCCGCGAGTCGTGGACGTTGCGGCCACGCGATGTCGCGATTTGCGCACTGCTCGGCCTCGCCAATAACGCGCTGTATCTCGGCCTCGGCTATGTCGGGCTGCAGACCGTCTCGGCCGGCATCGGCGGGCTGATCGTCAGCGCCAATCCGGTATTCACCGCGGTGGCGGCCGCGCTGCTGCTGCACGAGGCGCTGACCTGGCGAAAGGTCGCCGGCCTGGTACTCGGTGTCGCCGGGGTCGCTTTCATCGTCTGGCACCGCGTCGCGATCGGCGCCGAGGCATGGACCGGGCTCGGCTTCACGTTGGCTTCGCTGGCGTCGATCGTCGCCGGCACTATCCTGTTCAAGCGTCTGGCGCCGCACGGCAGCCTGTGGATCGGCAATGGCATCCAGAATCTCGCCGCCGGCCTCGCGCTGACGCCGCTGGCGTTCTCGCTGTCGAGCGTCAACGACATCGTACCGAGCTGGCGGCTCGCCGGCGCATTTGCCTTCCTTGTGCTCGGCGGTTCGATCATCGCCTATTGGCTGTGGTTTCGGCTGCTGACGCTGTACGGCGCGACGGCGGCTAGCGCCTGGCACTTCGTGATGCCGCCGCTGGCGATGTTGTTCGCCTGGCTGGTGCTTGGCGAATCGATCGACGGCCGAGATTTGCTGGGTGTGATCCCGGTGGCGATCGGAATCTATCTGGTGACAAGGCCGGCGCGTCCGGTTGTCTCGGCAGGCTGAATTGCCGGGTGGAGCGTTCCGCTACCGGAACGAAGTGGCTTCCGCTACGTTGGAGCTCATCTCACCTAGCCGGGATCCCGAGCGTGACCTTTGACGCCAGACGAGAATTCGACCGGCCAGACTTGATCGATCCAGCCCCGGACGGGGCGCCCAAGGTCCAACGCCTCCAAACCTTCCGGCTCCGCGGCTTCTTCAAGACGCTCGGACCCGGCCTGATCACCGGGGCCTCCGACGACGATCCGTCGGGGATCGGCACCTACAGTCAGGCCGGCGCGCAGCTCGGTTACGGCATCGGCTGGACCATGCTGCTGACGTTTCCGCTGATGGTGGCGATCCAGGAGATTTCCGGCCGGGTCGGTCGCGTCACCGGCCACGGCATCGCCGGCAACGTCTGTCGACATTATTCCGGCCGCCTGCTCGCCGTAATCGTGGTGCTGCTGTTCACCGCGAACACCATCAACATTGCCGCCGATCTCGCCGCGATGGCCGACGCCACCAAGCTGCTGATCGGCGGGCCGGCGCTGTTCTACGTGGTGGCGTTCGGTACGATCTCGGTGCTGGCGCAGATTTTCTTCGACTACAAGCGCTACGTCTCGGTGCTGAAATGGCTGACGCTATGCCTGTTCGCCTATGTGGGCGCGCTGGCCGCCGCCAAGGTCGACTGGCGACAGGCTGCCGCCGGCGTGCTGATCCCGCACGTCGCCTGGAGCAGCACTTATCTCACCACCATCGTGGCGATCCTCGGCACCACGATCTCGCCCTATCTGTTCTTCTGGCAGGCCTCGCAGGAGGCGGAGGAAGAGCGGATCGATCCGCACAAGAAGCCGCTGATCAAAACGCCACAGGACGCGCCACAGGAATTCCAGCGCATCCGGGCCGACACCATCATCGGCATGGCGTTCTCCAATCTGATTGCGCTGGCGATCATTATCACCGCGGCGGCCACGCTGCACGCCAGCGGCAAGACCGATATCGAAACCTCGGCGCAGGCCGCCGAGGCGCTGCAGCCGATTGCCGGCTCGTTCGCCGAATGGATCTTTGCGCTCGGGATCGTCGGCACCGGCTTGCTGGCGATTCCGGTGCTGGCGGGTTCGGCCGCCTACGCGGTCGGTGAGGGGAGGCGTTGGCCGGTCGGTCTGGCGCGCAAGCCGAAGCAGGCGGTGGCGTTCTACAGCGTACTGGCGCTGTCGGCTGTGCTCGGCATCGCGCTCAATTTCGCGCCGATCAATCCGATCTCGGCACTGTATTGGAGCGCGGTGATCAATGGCGTTCTCGCCGTGCCGGTGATGGTGTTGCTGATGCTGATCGCCCGCCGCCGCGACGCCATGCACGGCTTCGTCGTCCGCGGACCGCTGCACTGGCTCGGCTGGCTCTCGACCGCAGCGATGGGTGTCAGTGTGGTGGCGATGGCGGTCGGGTATTTGCTTTAATTAGCCCCATACGCCGTCATTCCGGGGCGGTCGCGAAGCGACCGAACCCGGAATCCTGAAGTTATCAGGCCGAGAGGTCGACACACGTGGCGCTGCCGGGTGCCCTGAATCTCGAGATTCCGGGTTCGCTAGCTTGCGCGAGCGCCCCGGAATGACCGCGTGTGTTCAATCTCGCCGGAACACAATCGATGCCATCCAGCCGGTGGCGAGGGCCATCAGGGCGGTGATCAGGCCGTAGATGATGCCGTGCTGACGCGCTGCGGTGGCGACGAATTGTTCGAAGCCGATCTTGGCGATTTCGAACGAGGTGTCTGTCTCGGTGAGCAGTTCCCCGCCGGAGAACAGCTTGATGGAGATGTCGTAGCTGCCGATCGGCACTTCGGCCGGCAGCGGAATCCCGGTACGGAACAGCGTCGGGGTGAGGAATTTCACAGCGGTGGTGTCTTCGCGGTACAGCCCGCGATCCTCGCGCAGCCGGAGGAAAGCCTGACGAAACTGATCGTCGGCGACGACGTCGGCGTAGTCGGTGCCGATGCGCTGGGTCAGCAGCACATGGTTCATGCCGAGCTGCTGCCGGCGCCGCACTTCGGTCGGCGCGATCGCATCAATCGGCCGGTTGGCGAAGATCGCCAGATAGCTCGGCACCATCAGGAATTCGCGAGAGTCGCTGTTGATCCAGATGCCGAATTTGCGCTCTTTGCGGCGCGTCACCATGTTGGCGCGCGGCCCGAACACGCTGATCACCAGATCGTATTTGCCGGCTTCGACGAACGCCGGATGGTCTTTCTCGATCGCGCCGAACAGCACCAGCTCGCCGCCCGAATAGTTCGGCGTGACGGTGACGCGGGCGTTGGAGACCGACACGATCAGTCGCTCGGCACGCGCGGGCGCGCCGAGCGACAGCATCAGCGCCAGCAGCGCGGCGGTGGCGATCGTGCGGAGTGATGTGAACCGTGCCGTCACGTCGGGCTCAATTCGCGCAGCGTGAACAGTTCGGCGGGGCGGATGCCGAGTTCGATCGCGAACCGCACGCCGACCGCCAGCACCAGCAGGCCGAGCAGCAGGCGGAGCTGTTCGCCGCGGATGCGCTGGCCGGCCCGGGCGCCGAACTGCGCGCCGGTGACGCCGCCGATCATTAGGATCAGCGCCAGCACCGCATCGACGAGGTGGCTGGTGGCGGCATGCAGCACGGTGGCGATCAGCATTGTCACCAGGGTCAGCACCATCGAGGTGCCGACGACGGTGCTGGTCGGCACCCGCAGCAGATAGATCAGCATCGGCACCAGGATGAAGCCGCCGCCGACGCCCATCACCGCGCCGATGAAGCCGATCAGCACGCCGATCGCAACTACCGGCAGCACCGACAGATAAATTTTGGAGCGCTTGAACCGGACCTTGAACGGCAGCGCATACAGCCAGTTGCGGTTGCCGGAGCGGCCTGCCAGCGGCACCTCACCGCGGCTGGAGCGTCGGATCGCGCGGATGCCTTCGTACACCATCAGACCGCCGACCGAGGTCAGCAGCACCACGTAGGACACCGCGATCACCAGGTCGAGCTGACCGACCGAGCGCATCAGTACGAAGAACCAGACGCCAAGCCCTGTACCGGCAACGCCGCCGCATAACAGCACGAACGCGAGGAGTGGATCGATTGCGCGGCGTCGCCAGTACGACAACGCGCCGGAAAATGAGGAGGCCGCCATGTGGCTGGTCACCGAGGCGACTGCGACGGCGGGCGAGATGCCGATGAAGATCAGCAGCGGCGTCATCAGGAAGCCGCCGCCGACGCCGAACATCCCCGACACGAAACCGACCGCGGCGCCCATCGCCAGCACGAGCAGGACGTTGACCGGGAGATCGGCGATCGGGAGATAGAGCTGCACGCGCGGTTCGCTTCGGAGTTCTCGCTGTGACGACAGCATCCCCGGCTCAACGGCTGACGCTTCGCCCCGGAGATGTTCTTGATTCAATGATCTGGCAACACATCAGACCCGCTCAGCCGGACCGGCATGGCGGACTTCGCGCCAGATCGCGGTCCATCTGAACCGCTGTCCTTGCATAACCGAAATTAGTTCACGCCGGGATTACAGAATCGGTCGCAACCGAGTTTTTTAAGCCCGGTAGCGGCGATCTCGTCCACCTGATGGACGCTGGCGTTAGCGAGCCGCGCGCTTGGCCGCAGCGGCCGGCTGCCCGTCCCAGCCGCCGGCTGGCGCCGCCACCTTGACGGCGGCGTCGGGCTGCGGTTCGGCCGTGAAGGTCTGGATCGCGAGCTTGGCGGCCGCCAGCGACTGCGGGTCGAGGCGCTTGGCGACATCTTCGCGCTTGCGGCCCGCGTCTTCGTCGCCCTGAGCGGCGGCGAGAGAGAACCACTTGTACGATTCCGCGAGGTTCTGATCGACGCCGATGCCGCGGGCATACAGGATGCCGAGGTTGAACTGGCTGTCGGCAACGCCGCGCTCGGCAGCCTTGCGGAACCAGGCCGCAGCGGTCTTGTAGTTCGCGCCCTTGCTGCCGCCGTCGGCGTACAGCACGGCCAGATTGTGCATCGCCTTGGCGTTCCCGCGATCGGCCGCGGTCGAATACAGCTTCCGCGCGACGTCGAGGTCGCGCTTCACGCCGAGGCCCTTTTCATACAGCGTGCCGATGCGGAAGATCGCCGGCGTCACGCCGGCATCCGCTGCGCGCTGATACCATTTGGCGGCTTCGTCGTAGTTCACCGGCACGCCCTTGCCTTCGGCGTAACGGGTCGCGACTTCGTAAGCGGCGGCGGCATCGCCCTTGAGCGCCAGGGTACGCAGCGTCGCACCGCCAATGGTGTCAGGCAGCCGCTCGGCGGACGGAATCGCGACGGTGCCGAACTTCTCCGGCGCCGCGCTCGGCTGCGACGGGATCGTGCCGGTGATGTCGCTGGACGCGGCAGGCTCGGTCTGCTGCGCCGCCGGCGGCGTGTACAGCGACTGACGCTCGACCGGAGTCGGCGAAATCATCGACGGCGGCGGAGCGACCGGCGCGACAGACGGCGGCGCGGCGGGCTCGGTCGGATCGGATTGCCGCTCGTCCGCAGGTAGGCGCTGTTTTTCCGGTGCCGGGCTGGGCTTTGGCGCAGTGACGCTGGCGACCGGCGGCGTTTCACCGCTGTCGAACAGTTTCATTGCCATCTGGAAGCTGGACAGCACGATCACGACGACGCTGGCGCCGACCAGCAGCGACTTGATCTTGGAGCCGAGCGGCGAGCCCGGGGTGCCGCCGTCCGGATCGGGCTTGTCGCCATCGGTCTTCGGCTTGCCGGGCTTGGCCTTGCCGGCGCTGGCGGACGCTGCCGCCTGCGCGGCGCGGCGCGCGGCAGCGATAAAGCTGGTGGCGTTGGCCGGCTCCGGCTGCGCCGGCGCGATCTCGCCCAGCGCGCTTTCAGAAGCGGCGATCCGTTCCGACGGCGAAGCGACCCGGGCCGGCGGCTTGGTGCCGGGCTCGAGCGGATGGTCCGGCGGCAGTGTGGCTTCCCGGCGCGCGGGCGGCGGCACAGCAACGACCGGCTCGATCTTCTGCGGCTGGTGCGGGCCCGCGGCGGACTCGTGGATGTCGTGGAACGCGCGCGGCCCACGCGGCTCGGGCGCCGGGGCCGATGGCTCGGCGGCGGGTTTGGCGGCGGCGAATTCGCGCGGCGCGGCAGCGAACGCCTCGACGGCCGGATTGGCCATCTCGGGCTGAGGCTGCGGCGGAACAGGCGTGGCCGCGGGAGCAACCGGGGCCGGCGCGATCGGCGCGGCGGCCAGGAAAGCGGGCTTCGCCGGTTCGGGTGCCGGGGGCGGGGCGGGTGGCGGTGCCAGCGGAGGCGTCGCCCGCGCGGTGCGAAGATCGCCTTCGATCATCGCCAGCCGGTCGACGACATGGCCGAGGGTGTTGTGCACCGCCTCGAGCGAATCCTGAGTGTGACGATCGGTTTCCGACTGGCTGAAGCGCATGTCGGAGAGTTCGCGCTTGATGGTGTCGACGAAGCTCGGGTCGAGCGCCGGCGCCGGTCGGCGATCGAGCTCCGTCAGTACCGCAAATTGCGACTGCTGCCGCTCCAGCATCCGCAGAATGTCGTGCAGGCCTTCCTCGACCCGTCCGAGATTGGCGCTGCCGCCGCGCTGCTCGGTCGCGGCTTCCATCCGCTCCAGCAGATGTGTAACGCGCTGTTCCAGATGCGCGAACGCCGACTGATTGTCGTTGCCGATCGGCAGATGATCGATCCGTTCCGACAGCGCCCGCACGGCGCTTTCGAGCTGCTCGGTGGATTCGCTCGGGGCAGGGCGCTCGCGGCTTTCCAGCGCCGCGGTCAGCGCGGAGATGCGCTGCTCCAGGGCGGCGAACGAGATGCTGTGGTTGTCGGCCAGCGCCAGCTGTTCGATCTTCTCGCCGAGCGCGTGGACGTTGGCGCTGAGCTGCCCCAGCGCTTCATTCGAGGCGACGTTGGAGACGATGCCGCGCAGCGCGCCGATGGCGTTCTCGAGCTGCTGGACCGTGCCCGGATCGTCGCTGTTGCGGACGATCATGTCGATCTTGCCGCCGAGATTGCGGATCGCTTCGTCGAAGCCGGCGAGCTGTTCGGCCGGCGTCAGCGAGCGCAACGCGGTGTAGATCTCGCCGAGCGCGCGTTCGATGCCGGCAATCACTTCACTGTCGCTGCCGTTGGCCCGGCTTTCATCGAGCCGCTGCGCCAGCGAGCGGATCTCGCCTTCCAGCGTTTCGATCGCCTTGCGTGGCATCGCTTCGGTGATGGTCTGGCGGATCTCGGCGAGGTCAGCACGGAACGCGGCGATCGATTGTTCGACCTTGTCGGAGCGCTGCAGCGCGTCGATCTGGCTGGTGATCTTGTGGAGCTGCTTCTCCAGGCTGGTGAAATCCGGCCCGGCCAGCGGATTCGGGGGGGCCATCGCGGGTGCGATCGGCGGCGCAAACGACGCCGGCTGCCGCGGCATCCGGCCGATGCTGGCATCGAGTTCGCTCTGCCGCGCGGCGATTTCGGCAATCGCTTTGTCGAGCGCGTTCGGGTCGAGTGTGGGGGAGGGGTAGACTTGCTCGGCGGCGCGTTCGACGCGCTCGGTGGGCGATTGGGCCGGCACGGCTGCGGCCTCGGCCGGCCGAGCTGCCGCGGGCTTCGGCTCGGTAATCCGCGCCAGGCGGGCGTCGAGCCGGGAAATCGCGTCGTTCAGCTGCCGCGCGACCGGCGGCTCACTGCGCGCCGGCGTGCGGGAAATATGGTCGATCTGGCGGGCGATGGCGTCGAGCCGCTGATGGATTTCAGCGACTTCGGTAGCGCTGCGCTCGGGCATTGCCGGGCGGCCGGGCATGCGCGGTTGTTCGGTGGCCGGCTGCTGCGGGGCAGCCTCGCCGAGCTGAGCATTGATCCAGTCGGTGAGCGACAGCCCGGCGCGCTTTGCGGCGGCCTCGGCCTTCTCGCGCACTGACGGCTCGATCTCCTCGACACTCCACGACACGCGATTCATGCTCTTGTCCGCACCCAAGCCGGCCCCAGCCGCGCCCCGCACACCTCCGCGTCGTGCTCAAGCGAACATCGACACGACGCGGGAGTCTGCCTCTGGATCGACTTTTTCCCGTTAGGGTAAATACCGAGTTAAGGATCAGCGCGGACGGCGGTGAAACTTAACGATCGAGGCAGATAGCTTGGTTTTGCAGCTATTTTGCCGCGCTTTCAGCGAGGCGGGAGCGGCTCGGGAGGCTGTCCGTTACCGCCGGCGCGCTAACCGCCCGCGCGGGTGAACAGCGCGCTGAGGTCGTCGATGTCGGATTCCGTCACGGCGTTGAGCGCCGGATTCATCACCGCGGTCTGGCCGATATAGGCCCAGTATAGGAACTCGGCCCGCGGCCGGGCATGGCGGCTCTCGACGCCGGATTCGATCATCAGCTTGGACAGGTATTCGACTCGCCTCGCGTCGACCGCGGCGACCATCTCGGCGGCGGCCGGATCGGTCGCGGCGAGCTCGCGGATGGCGCGGTCCAGGCTGCGGTCCTCGTTGAAGGCGAGCTTCATCAGATGTGTCAGCCGTGCGGGGCCGATGATCGCCGCATCGATCTCGCGAAACACCTGCTCGGTAACCCGCTCCTTCCAGAGCTGCAGCAGCTGGGTGCGGAAGTCGGTGGCGTCCTTGAAGTGCCAGTAGAAACTGCCGCGCGACACGTCCAGGCCGGCGGCCAAATCGCCGACTTTGAGGGCGTTGGCGCCGTGTCGGGCGAGTGTCCGCAGCCCGTGGGCAAGCCAGTCCGCGCGCGTCAGCCGATCTTTGGTATCCGAATCCATGCCGGCACCATACACGCGTGTATTGACACGGCCAAGCCGCGCCGTTAGATGCCATTCAGAGGTGTATGGAGATGATCTGGCAGGCTGGTACGTTGCGGCCGCTGGAAATCATCACATCGGAGGAGCGCTCGTGCACGCCATGTTGGTCCAGCGGCCGATGGTCGACCTGTCCCGAGCCGCCATCCCGGTGCTTTGCAGAGATTTGGAGACGTGCCGGCGCCCGAACGCGCCGCGGCGTCATCGCGCTTGATGTCGCGACCGATGATGGTCGAACATCCGCCCCGCCTTGCGTCTTCGCCACAATTCTATCTCGCTGATCCGGAGAACTGCCGATGGCCTTGAACGGGCTCGACACCTGGTATGCCTTCATGAAGTCCCACGACTCAGATGCGCTGTGGGATCTGCTGCATCCGGACGCGGTGTTCGAAAGCCCGGTGGTTCACACCCCGCAGGTCGGGCGCGACATCGTGTTCAAGTACCTCAAGGGTGCCGAAAAGGTGCTCGGCGGCCCGGGCTTCACCTATGTGGGCGAATGGCGCAGCGATAACAGTGCGGTGCTCGAATTCGAGAACGTGATCGAAGGCATCAAGATCAACGGCGTCGACATCATCACCTTCGCCGACGACGGACGTATTACCCACTTCAAGGTCATGGTAAGACCCCTGAAAGCGATCAACCTGCTGCATCGCTTGATGGGAGAACAGCTGGCGCAGCAATAAGCGCGCCGGCGACTGGTCGAATTCATCTCGCCGTCGCCTGAAGTTGTTTCAGGCGGCGCACACTTCACACCTGATCCCGATCGAGAGAACCGCATGACGATCTACAAGGCCCCGGTTGAAGAAGTCGGCTTCCTGCTCAACGACGTTTTTCAGTTCGACCGCTACAACAACCTGCCCGGGTTCGCCGATGCTGCGGCCGACGTGCGCGACGCGATCATCAACGAGGCGGCGCGGCTGAGCGAGGAAGTGCTGCATCCGCTCAATGCGGTCGGCGATCACGAAGGCTGCACCCGTCACGACGACGGCAGCGTCACCACGCCGAAGGGCTTCAAGGACGCTTACAAGCAGATCGCCGAAGGCGGCTGGATGGGCCTGTCGTCGCCGGCCGAATATGGCGGCCAAGGGTTGCCGATCACGCTGACCCAGACGGTGCAGGAATTCCTGAACTCCGCCAACATGGCGTTTGCGATGTACCCGGGCCTGACGATGGGTGCCGCGGCGGCGCTGACGGTGCACGGCTCGCCGGAGCAGAAGCAGACCTATCTGCCCAAGATGGTGTCCGGCGAGTGGACCGGTACGATGAACCTCACCGAGCCGCAGTGCGGCACCGATCTCGGCCTGCTGCGGACCAAGGCGGTGAAGCAGGCGGACGGCAGCTACAAGATCACCGGTACCAAGATCTTCATCTCGGCCGGTGAGCACGATATGGCCGACAACATCATCCATCTGGTGCTGGCGCGGATCGAAGGCGCACCGGCCGGAATCAAGGGCATCTCGCTGTTCGTGGTGCCAAAATTCCTGGTCAACCCCGACGGTACCGTCGGCGCCCGCAACGGCGTGATCTGCGGCTCGATCGAACACAAGATGGGCATTCACGGCAATGCCACCTGTACCATGAACTACGACGGCGCCACCGGCTGGCTGGTCGGCGAAGAGAACAAGGGCATGCAGGGCATGTTCGTGATGATGAACGAGGCTCGCCTCGGCGTCGCGGTGCAGGGCCTGGCGCAGTCGGAAGTCGCCTATCAGAACGCCGTCGAATACGCCCGCGAGCGGCTGCAGGGCCGGGCGCTGTCGGGGCCGAAGGCGACCGATAAGCCGGCCGATCCGATCATCGTGCATCCCGACATCCGCCGCGCGCTGCTGACGATGCGCGCGTTCAACGAGGCGGCGCGGGCGCTGGTGCTGTGGACCGCGCTGAAGAGCGACGTCGCGCATCGCTCCAGCGATGCCAAGGAGCGCCAGGTAGCCGACGATCATCTCGGCCTGATGACGCCGGTGCTGAAGGGCGTTCTGACCGACGGCGGCTTTGCCAATGCGGTCGCCGCGCAGCAGGTTTATGGCGGCCACGGCTACATTGCCGCCAACGGCGTCGAGCAGTTCGTCCGCGATGCCCGCATCGCGATGATCTACGAAGGCGCCAACGGCATTCAGGCACTCGATCTGGTCGGTCGCAAGCTGCCGCGTGACGGCGGCCGCGCCGTGATGGCGTTCTTCGCCGAGGTCGGCGCCTTCGCCAAGGAGCATGGCGGCGACGAGGCGATGAAGCCGTTCGTGGCACCGCTGTCGACCTCGCTCGGCCATCTGCAGAAGGCCACCACCTGGTTGATGATGAATGCGATGGCGCAGCCCGATAACGCCGGCGCCGCCGCCACCGACTACATGCACCTCTTCGGCCTGGTGGCGATGGGCTACATGTGGGCCAAGATGGCCAAGGTGGCGCAAGACAAGATCGCGGCTGAGGGTGCAAAGCCCTTCCTGACCCGCAAGCTGGTCACCGGCCGGTTCTTCGCCGAGCGGATGCTGCCCGAAACCGCGCTGCGGCTGACCCGGATCGAATCCGGCTGCGCCACGCTGATGGAACTGCCGGCGGAAGCGTTCTGACGCTTTCGTCAAACCAACGTCGTCATTGCGAGCGAAGCGAAGTAGTCCGAGCCGCGCACGAAGTCTGGATTGCTTCGTCGCTACGCTCCTCGCAATGACGCCTCGACACGCGATTGTTCAATTCGTCCGGCTCCTGTGAGCCCGGACCGAAACGGGAGAAAACGGATGCCCGAAGCCTATATTTACGATCACGTTCGCACTCCGCGCGGCCGCGGCAAAGCCGACGGCTCGCTGCACGAGGTGACCGCGCTGGCGCTCGCCACCGTGCCGCTGAAGGCGCTGAAGGAGCGTAACAACCTCAAGAAGGACGTGGTCGACGACGTCGTGATGGGTGTGGTCGATCCGGTCGGCGAAGCCGGTTCGGACATCGCGCGGTTCGCGGCGATGAAGGCGGGCCTCGGCGAAGCGGTGCCCGGCGTGCAGATCAGCCGGTTCTGTGCCTCGGGTCTGGACGCAGTGAACTTTGCCGCGGCGCAGATCATGAGCGGCCAGCACGAGCTGGTGATCGGCGGCGGCGCGGAATCGATGAGCCGCATCGGTCTCGGCGCCTCGGGCGGCGCCTGGCCGATGGATCCGTCGATGGCGATCCCGTCTTACTTCATGCCGCAGGGCATCTCGGCCGACCTGATCGCCACCAAATACGGCTTCTCGCGCGACGACGTCGACGCCTATGCGGTGCGCAGCCAGCAGCTCGCCGCGAAGGCCTGGGACGAAGGCCGGTTCGACAAGTCGGTGGTGCCGGTGAAGGACATCAACGGCCTGACCATCCTGGCCAAGGACGAGCACATGCGTCCGTCGACGACGATGCAGTCGCTGGCGCAGTTGCAGCCGTCGTTCGCGCCGATCGCCGCAATGGGCGGGTTCGACGCGGTGGCGATCCAGTCGCACCCGGAAGTCGAGAAGGTCAACTACGTGCACCATGCCGGCAACTCGTCGGGCATCGTCGACGGCGCCGGCGCGGTGCTGCTCGGTAGCAAGGAAGCCGGTGAGAAGCACGGTCTGAAGCCGCGCGCCAAGATCCGCGCCTTCGCCAATATCGGCTCGGAGCCGGCGATGATGCTGACCGGTCCGGTCGACGTCACCAACAAGCTGTTCGAGCGCTCCGGCATGAAGAAGAGCGACATTGATCTGTTCGAACTCAACGAGGCGTTCGCCTCGGTGGTGCTGCGCTACATGCAGGCGTTCGAGATCGACAACGACAAGATCAACGTCAATGGCGGCGCGATCGCGCTCGGCCATCCGCTCGGCGCTACCGGCGCGATGATCCTCGGCACCGTGCTCGACGAGCTCGAGCGCACCGGCAAGGCGACTGCGCTGGTGACGCTGTGCATCGGCGGCGGCATGGGCACCGCAACGATCATCGAGCGGGTGTGAGTATTCGATAGCGCCGCGGGCCGCGCAACGCGCGTCGGCCTGCTCCCTCCCCCTTGCGGGGGAGGGGAGAAGAACATCAACCGCCGCGCCGCAACGGCTGCTGGCATCGAAGGAGCTAATCAGATGGCCTTCAAGATTTTCAAAGTCGAGACCGACGCCGACGGCATCGCGCTGGTGACCTGGGACCTGCCCGGCAAGTCGATGAACGTGCTCGACGCCACCACGATCGAGGAACTCGGCGCGATCGCCGAACAGACCAGTAAGGACGCCGCGGTCAAGGGCGTGGTGATCACTTCGGCCAAGGAGGCGTTCTGCGCCGGTGCCGACCTGTCGATGCTGGAAGGCATGAACCAGCAGTTCGCCCAGATCCGCAAAGAGAAGGGCGAAGAAGCCGCCCAGAAGATGCTGTTCGACGAGAGCCGCAAGCTGTCGCAGATCCTGCGTGGCATCGAGACCGGCGGCAAGCCGTGGGTCGCGGCGATCAACGGCCTGGCGCTCGGCGGCGGCTTCGAAGTGACGCTGGCCTGCCACTACCGCGTCGCGTCTGACAATCCGAAGACCCGCCTCGGCCTGCCCGAGATCAAGGTCGGCCTGTTCCCGGGCGGCGGCGGCACCCAGCGGATTCCGCGCATCGTCAATCCGCAGGAGGCGATGACCATCCTGCTCAAGGGCGATCAGATCAAGCTCGACAAGGCCAAGGCGCTGAAGCTGGTCGACGCCGTGGTGCCTGCGGCCGATCTGATCAAGACCGCCAAGGACTGGATCAAGAATGGCGGCAAGGCGGTGGCGCCGTGGGACGAGAAGGGCTTCAAGCTGCCCGGCGGTCAGGTGTTCTCCAAGCAGGGCATGATGATGTTCCCGGCGGGCAACGCCATCTATCGCCGTGAGACTTACGACAACTATCCGGCCGCCCGCGCCATCATGAGCTGCGTCTATGAGGGCCTGTTGGTGCCGATGGACGTCGCGCTGCGCATCGAGTCGCGTTACTTCGCGCATGTGCTGCAGACCAAGGAAGCGGCTGCGATGATCCGCAGCCTGTTCCTGTCGATGCAGGAGCTGAATAAGGGCGCGCGCCGTCCGCAGGGTGTGCCGCCGACCAAGGTCAAGAAGCTCGCCATCATCGGCGCCGGCTTCATGGGCGCCAGCGTCGGTTACGTCTCGGCCAAGGCCGGCATCGAAGTGGTGCTGATCGACCGCGACCAGGAGAGCGCCGACAAGGGCAAGGCGCACTGCCAGTCGGTCATCGATGGGCTGATCAAGAAGGGGCGTGCCAAGGAGGCCGACCGCGACGCGCTGATGTCGCGGATCACCGCGACCGCCGACTTCAATGCGATCTCGGACGCCGACCTCGTCATTGAAGCCGTGTTCGAGGATCGCAAGGTCAAGGCCGAGACCTACGCCAAGGCGCAGCCGCTGCTGAAGGAAGGCGCGATCTTCGCCTCCAACACCTCGACTCTGCCGATCAATTCGCTGGCCGAAGAGTTCAAGGACCAGTCGAAGTTCATCGGCATCCACTTCTTCTCGCCGGTCGAGAAGATGATGCTGGTCGAAGTCATCCTCGGCAACAACACCAGCGACGCCACGCTGGCGGCCGCGCTCGACTACACCCGCCAGATCGGCAAGACCCCGATCGTGGTGAACGACAGCCGCGGCTTCTTCGCCAACCGCTGCGTGCTGCGCTTCACCGCCGAAGGCCTCGAGATGCTGATGGAAGGCGTCCCGGCGCCGATGATCGAGACCGCCGCCAAGATGGCCGGCATGCCGGTCGGCCCGCTGTCGCTGGCCGACGAAGTCGCGCTCGACCTGATCCTCAAGATCATGAAGGCCACCGAAGCCGACCTCGGCGAACAGGCGGTCGATCAGCAACAGAAGAAGCTGATGGTCGAGCTGGTCGAGAAGCAGGGCCGGTTCGGCCGCAAGAACGGCAAGGGCTTCTACGTCTATCCGGAGAAGGGCAAGGGGCAGAAGAGTCTGTGGGACGGCATCGCCGCGCTGCAGCCCAAGCATCTCGATCCCGACACCATCGACGTCGAAGAGCTGAAGCAGCGCTTCCTCGCCGTGCAGGCGGTGGAAGCGGCCCGCACCGTCGAGGACAACGTCATCGTCGATCCGCGCGAGGCCGATGTCGGTTCGATCCTCGGCTTCGGCTTCGCGCCGTTCACCGGCGGCACGCTCAGCTACATCGATTTCATGGGCACCAAGGAGTTCGTGGCGCTGTGCCACAAGCTCGAGGGCAAATACGGCTCGCGCTTCACCCCGCCGAAGCTGCTCGAAGACATGGCCAAGACCGGCGACACCTTCTACCACCGCTTCGCCCCGAAGAAGCAGGCGGCGGCGTAGTCAGTTGCTGACTCTTTGAGAAGACGGGGAAGCCGGCTCCGAGCACAGCCGGCTCCCTCTCCCGCTTGCGGGAGAGGGCTGGGGTGAGGGCGCCCCAGGCAATGAGTTCGCAATCTGCGGAGAGATTGGCCTTACCTGGATCGCTACGCGATGCGACCTCTCCCGCAGGCGGGGATGGGTCACGCGATCGAGCCTCAGTGCTCGCGTCGCCCTCACCCCAACCCTCTCCCGCAAGCGGGAGAGGGAGCGCACTGCCGCTGGGGCGAGGCCTCGTCTTACGTCCAGTACAAATAACAAGGGCCGGATCATCGTGATCCGGCCCTTTGTCTTTCCCCGCTACCCCACTCCGTCATTGCGAGCGAAGCGAAGCAATCCAGTTCAGTGCACCGCGCTGGATTGCTTCGTCGCTTCGCTCCTCGCAATGACGAGCGAGAAACGAAATCCCTTACGCCTTCTGCAGCAGACCTTCGCTTTGCAGCGCTTCCTGCACCTTCGGGCGGGCGGCGACGCGGGCCTTGAAGGCGGCGAGGTTGGGGTAGGGGGCGAGGTCGATCTTCATGCGGTCGCACCAGCTCAGGATTACGAACAGGTAGCCGTCGGCGACCGTGAACGACGAGCCCATCAGATAGTCTTTGCCGGCGAGTTGCTTGTCGACATAGCCGAGGTGGCGGGCGATGCGGTCCTTGAAGAAATTCTTGGCGTCTTCGCCGAGCGTCGGGGCGAACAGCGGGCCGAAGCTCTTGTGCAGGTCGGTCGAGATGTAGTTCAGCCATTCCTGCAGCCGGTAGCGCTCCGGCGATCCGTTGGCCGGCGCCAGCTTGCCGGAGCCTTCCTTGTCGGCGATGAATTGCACGATCGCCGGGCCCTCGGTCAGCACCGAGCCGTCGTCGAGGCCGAGCGCCGGCACCGAGCCCTTCGGGTTGATCGCGGCGTAGTCGTCGCCGTTCTCCAGCTTCTTCGCCCGGATGTCGACCTTGACCAGGTCGAACGGCAGGCCGGCTTCGCTGAGCGCGATATGCGGCGACAGCGAACATGCACCGGGCGAATAATACAGCTTCATGGCAGGGGCTCCTCGGCGGGATTGGATTCAGGCGCGCGGGCGATTAAATGCCAGTGCATGGGCAAGTCAAGATTGATGCAGCTGCATACACTAGGTTACAGTCGCCGCGGATGGACGAACCGATGAAACGCAAACCGTCGACCGAGGCCACTGCGGCCTGGGTCCGCCTGATGCGGGTCCGGAGCCGGGTGTTGGACGCTGTCGAGCAGGAATTGAAGAAGGCGGGCTTCCCGCCGCTGGCTTGGTACGACGCGCTGCTCGAATTATCGCGCGCGCCGGGCGGCGAGATGCGCCCGGTCGAGCTCGAAAAGCAGATGCTGATCCCGCAATACTCCACCTCGCGCCTGGTCGACCGGCTGGTCGATGAGGAGCTGGTGGTGCGCCGCGAATGCCGCAGCGACAAGCGCGGCCAGTTCGTTGAAATCACCGAGGCTGGACGCGAATTGCAGAAGAAGATGTGGGCCGCCTATTCGGCGGCAATCGAAAAGCACGTCGGTTCGAAATTGTCCGATGCCGACGCCGTCCGGCTGTGCGGGCTGCTCGACCGGCTCGGCTGTTCGTGCGACGGCTCCGCCGCTGCGCTCGATGCGCGAGACACCGCAGTCTCGCGATGATAAACAGCTCTCGCTTCGTGTTCGCGGTTGCTTCCGGCCGCGGCTTCCACCACCTCGCGTCGCCCGATCCCGCGCGCTTTTTCCGGACTTCCCATGGCGCGTGACCAGCTCGATATGACCCCGCTGAATTCGCGTGACGAACTCGTCGCATGGATCGAGGCGGGCGTGAAATCGCCGGCCGAATTCCGCATCGGCACCGAACACGAAAAGACCCCGTTCACGCTCGACGGCCATCATCCGGTGCCCTACGAGGGCGCCCGGGGCATCGGCGCCCTGCTCGAAGGGATGCAGATCCTGCTCGGCTGGGAGCCGATCATGGAAGGCCCGCACATCATCGGGCTGCACGACGTCACCGGCGGCGGCGCGATCTCGCTGGAGCCGGGCGGCCAGTTCGAATTGTCGGGTGCGCCGGTCGAGACCGTGCACCAGACCCACGCCGAGCTGATGGCGCATCTGGCGCAGGTGCGCGAAGTGGCGACGCCGCTCGGGATCGGCTTTCTGGGCCTCGGCATGACGCCGTCGTGGTCGCGCAGCGAAATCCCGGTGATGCCGAAGGGCCGCTACAAGATCATGACCAACTACATGCCGAAGGTCGGTCGTTACGGCCTCGACATGATGTACCGGACCTGCACGGTGCAGACCAATCTCGACTTCTCGTCGGAAGCCGACATGGTCAAGAAGCTGCGGGTCTCGGTCGCGCTGCAGCCGGTCGCGACCGCGCTGTTCGCCAACTCGCCATTCACCGAAGGCAAGCCGAACGGCTTCTTGTCGTTCCGCTCCGAGATCTGGCGCGACACCGACAATGATCGCTCCGGCATGCTGCCGTGGGCTTTCGAGGACGGCATGGGCTTCGAGCGTTGGGTCGACTACGCGCTCGACGTGCCGATGTACTTCGTCAAGCGCGGCGACAGCTATATCGACGTGGCCGGTTCGTCGTTCCGCGACTTCTTCGACGGCAAGAACGATAAGCTGCCCGGCGAGCGGCCGACGCTGTCGGACTGGGCCAATCATCTGTCGACGATCTTCCCCGAGGTGCGGCTGAAGCGGTACCTGGAAATGCGCGGTGCCGACGGCCAGCCGTGGGGCCGCCTGACGGCGCTGCCGGCGTTCTGGGTCGGCCTGCTGTACGACGACACCAGCCTCGACGCCGCCTGGGAGCTGGTCAAAGGCTGGAGCGCCGAGGAGCGCCAGACGCTGCGGGACGAGGTGCCGCGGCTCGGCTTCAAGGCCAAGATCGGCAACCGCTTCCTGTTCGAAATCGCCAAGGATTGCCTGGTGCTGGCGCATGCCGGGCTGCGTCGCCGCGGCCGCGTCGATCCAACCGGCCTCGACGAATCGCGGCATCTGGCCCCGCTCGACCGTATTCTCGATAACGGGCATACCCCGGCCGAGGAGATGCTCGAGAAGTATCACGGTGCGTGGCGCGGCTCGGTAGAGCCGGCTTACGACGAATACGCGTTCTGAGCGCTGGCGGACCAAGACCGCGCTGGCCCGCGCCGTTCATCCGCCATACAGGTTGCCGGCCGTCAGATGGGCCGTGGGGCTGCGCTCCGGATTGGCCTGAGTTCCATCGGCCAAAGTTCCGGGCCTAACGCGAAAGCAAGTGTGAATGCGAAGCGGCCTGCTCAGGGCGTGTTTGCTCGTGCTCGCCGTGGCTGCGGCGGCGCTGTCGCCGCATGCGTCCCGTGCCCAAGCCAATATCGATCGCATCGGCGGCGATTACCTGCGCACGCCTGTGACCAGCGGCGACCCGGCCGAATGCGCGCTGATGTGCGAGCGCGACAAGCGCTGCCGGTCGTGGACCTTCAGCTATCCGCGCTCGCCCGAAGACGGTGCGATGTGCTGGCTGAAGAGCACGGTTCCGCCGCGCACGCCGAACTCGTGCTGCGTGTCCGGCGTCCGCGGTGCCGGCGTGTTGGAGCCGCGCAACGATTCCAACGAGGTTTCGATCGACCGCTTCGGCGGCGACTATCGCAATTTCGAACTGAAATCGGGCGAGGGCGACGAGGCCTGCAAGGCGGCCTGCGTCGACGAGCATAAGTGCCGGGCCTGGACCTATGCGCGTCCCGGCTATGTCGGCCGCAACGCCCGCTGTTTCCTGAAAAGTCAGATCAAGCCGCCGCGCCGCAAGGCCGGGTTCATCTCCGGCGTGGTGCGCTGAGGCGCAAAACGCTTGCGGCTCAATGCACCGCGGTGAAGAACCGCGCGACGCGGAAGCCGGAGAACCAGTCGGTGAGCGGCTGGCGGCGGACGCCGGGATTCCACGAGCCGACGATGGCATCGACCCGGCCGACCAGGTCGTCGATCGGCAGCATGCCGACGCCGCCTTCGCTGACCGGCACGCGGCTGTCGGCGGAGTTGTCGCGATTGTCGCCCATCACGAACAGGTGGCCGGGCGGCACGGTGACTTCCGCCGTGTTGTCGAGCCGGCCGTTGTCGTACAGCTTGAAGATCGGGTGGGCGACGCCGCCGGGAAGCGTCTCGATGTAGCGCGCGGCGGTCTCATACGAGCCGTTGTCGTCCTCGGCGCGGCCGACCCCGTCCGGCGTGACCTTGGCGGCAACGCCGTTGATGAACACCCGGCCGTTGTCGAGCTGCACGCGGTCGCCGGGCAGGCCGACGACGCGCTTGACCCAGACCTGCGAGCGATCGCCGGACCAGCGAAACACCACCACGTCGCCGCGGTGTGGTGTGGAGCCGAACACCCGGCCGCTTTCCGGCACCGAGACGTGGATCGGCAGCGAGGCAGCCGAATAGCCGTACGGATATTTCGAGGCGAGCAAAGCGTCGCCGATCAGCAGCGTCGGCTCCATCGAACCGGACGGCACGTAGAACGGCTCGGCGACCGCGCCCTTGCCGACCAGCACGATCGCCACCACGGCGGCGAGCTGCGTCAGCTGCGAGCCCCAGCGCCGCGCGGTGCTCGCGGCCGTCTCCGTCTTCGTCGTCATCCGCCGGTGCCTCCGACCGTAATCCTGTCCATGCGCAGCGTCGGCTGACCGACGCCCACCGGCACGCCCTGGCCGTTCTTGCCGCAGGTGCCGATGCCGTCGTCGAGCTGCATGTCACTTCCGATCATGGAAATGCGGTGCAAATCGGTCGGACCATTGCCGATCAGCATCGCGCCCTTCAGCGGCGCTCCGATCTTGCCGTTCTCGATCCGGTAGGCCTCGGTGCACTGGAACACGTATTTGCCTGACGTGATGTCGACCTGGCCGCCGCCAAAGTTCACCGCGTAGATGCCGTTTTTCACCGAGGCGAGGATTTCGGCAGGATCGCGCTGGCCGGCCAGCATGTAGGTGTTGGTCATCCGCGGCATCGGCACGTGGGCGTAGGACTGCCGGCGGCCGTTGCCGGTCGGCTTCATGCCCATCAGCCGGGCGTTCTGGCGGTCCTGCATGTAGCCGGTGAGGATGCCGTCCTCGATCAGCACGGTGCGGCTGGTCGGGGTGCCTTCGTCGTCGATCGACAGCGAGCCGCGCCGTGCCGAGATGGTGCCGTCGTCCACCACGGTGACGCCCTTGGCGGCGACCTGTTGGCCGAGCAGGCCGGCAAACGCCGAGGTCTTCTTGCGGTTGAAATCGCCCTCGAGGCCGTGGCCGACCGCCTCGTGCAGCATCACGCCGGGCCAGCCGGGGCCGAGCACCACGTCCATTTCGCCGGCGGGGGCCGGCACCGATTCAAGATTGACCAGCGCTTCGCGCAGCGCGCCGTCGGCGGCGTCGCGCCACGCCTTGGTTTCGATGAACCGCGCATAGGGTTCGCGGCCGCCATAGCCCTTGGATCCGCTCTCCTGACGGTCGCCTTGGCCGGCGACCACCGAGACGTTGACGCGCACGAGCGGGCGGATGTCGCGATAGCTCTCGCCGTCGGGGCGCAGGATCTCGACCACCTGCCAGGTGGCGCCGACCGAGACCGACACCTGTCGCACCCGCGGGTCCTTGTCGCGGATATAGGCGTCGATCTCGCCGAGCAGCTTGACCTTGGCCTCGAAGCCCGGCGCGTCAAGCGGGTTGTCGTCACCATACAGCTGCACATTGGTGTGCGGCGGCGCCACCGACAGGCTGCCGCTGTAGTCGCCGCGCACCGCAGCGACCGCATCCGCGGCGCGGATCAGCGCGGGCAGCGACACGTCGGAGGAATGCGCGTAGCCGACCGCATCGTCCTTAACGGCGCGTAAACCGAAGCCTTGCGCGGTGTCGTAGGTCGCCTGCTTCAGCCGGCCGTTGTCGAAGGCGAGCGCCTCGGTCTGGCTGTATTCGAGAAACAATTCGCCGTCGTCCGCCCCCTGCAGGCCCCGCGCAATCTCGCGCCTCACCTCGTCGCGATCGAGATTGGCGCGGTCGATGAGCGAGGTCTGGGCTGGGTTGGTCATGAGGTCCTGTTCCCGAAGTTGTTTGGGTCACAAGATAGGCGGTCTGATCTGGTTCTGCGAGGGGTTGGCGGATGAGGGCGCCCGGCGTTTGCAGGCATCGGTTCAACATGCCGTCATTGCGAGCGCTGCGGAGCAATCCAGCTGTCTGCACCAAGCTGGGTCTCAGGGAGACGCATTCGCGCCCAGATGCCTCGCTTGACAATATATCGTGCGCGATATAAATCGAGGTCTATGAAATCGCCCTCGACATCGTCACGCGCGCCGCGCCCCGCCGACAAGCTGAAGCTGGAGACCCAGCTTTGCTTTGCGCTGTATTCGACGCTGCTCGGGGTCAACAAGGTGTATCGGTCGCTGCTGCGCGAGCTCGATCTGACCTATCCGCAATATCTCGTGATGCTGGTGCTGTGGGAGAAGGATCAGGTCAACGTCTCGGAGATCTGCGATCAGCTGTTCCTCGAAACCACCACGCTGACGCCGCTGCTGAAGCGGCTCGAAGCCAGGGGGCTGATCCGGCGGCGGCGGTCGGCCGAGGACGAGCGCCAAGTGATCGTGTCGCTGACGGACGAGGGACGGGGGCTGCGGGCGCGGGTCAAGCACGTGCCCGACTGCCTCGCCGAAGCCATGGGTTATTCCGGCAGCGAGATTGCCGAGCTGCGCGACCGGCTGACCGGTCTTCGTACCAATCTGTTTCGTAGCGCCTGATCAGGGATGACGTTCAGCACGTTCAGCCGCATTTGCTTCTTTGATATATCGTTCGCGATATAGCCTCGCGCGATATTAATCCGCGCCTCTCTCCCACCTGAAAGGACACCACCATGTCAGTCGAGAAAGTTCTCTACCGCGCCACGGCCACCGCCACCGGAGGCCGCGACGGACGCGGCGTCAGCAGCGACGGCCATCTCGATGTCGCCCTGACCACACCGAAGGAACTTGGCGGCGCCGGTGGCGCCGGCACCAATCCGGAGCAGCTGTTCGCGGTCGGCTACTCGGCCTGCTTCCTGGGGGCGATGAAGTTCGTCGCCGGCCGTGACAAGCTGCCGATTCCGAAGGATGTCAGCGTCACCGGCTCGGTCGGCATCGGCCCGATCCCGACCGGCTTCGGCATCGAAGTGGAGTTGAAGATCAGCCTGCCGGGTATGGATCGCGAGCAGGCCCAGACGCTGGTCGACCGCGCCCACATCGTCTGCCCGTATTCCAACGCCACGCGGGGCAATATCGACGTGACGTTGACGCTGGTGTGAGCGGCCGGGCCGCCTCGTTAAGGCGGCCGTTGCCAACACTGACGTCATCGCCCGCGGATGCGGGCGATCCAGTATTCCAGGGCGCTTGTTGGCTCGCCGCGCGCTTGCCACGGAGGCTCTGCGATACTGGGTCCCCGGCATGCGCGGGGGATGACAGCATCATTCTGTTCACGGGCTTCTCGCCCAACACGAGGAGGGCTTGCGTTACGCCGTCGTTCTTGCGCAGGGCGTCCTACGGCAGCTTGTCGTAGCCTTCGCCGAGGCCGTTGAGGCTGAGCGGGAAGCCGATGCCTTCTTCCGGCGTTTCGAAGATGATGAAGGTCGCGGTCTTGGCGTTGCGCAGCTGGCCGAGCAGCTTGTCGTCCATCACCACTTCGGCGACGCAGCCGTTCGGCAGGCAGCGCACGAAGCCGGCGCGGCCGATGTCGGCGTTGTCGAGCTTGAGGCCGAGACCCGACGGCAGCAGCACGCCGAGCGGCGCCACCACGCGCATCAGCTTGCTCTTCTGATCGGCGGTCTTGAGGATGATGACGGTGAGGCCGGCGTTGGAGCGATCCTCCGCCACCACGCTCTGAATCAGCGCGCACTGCTCGGCCTTGGCGCCGGGCGGGGTGTCGCAGCGGATTTGCCAGTCACCATGCACCGACCGCACCGCGCCCTGGGCCTGAGCCGTGCTGCTGCCGGCCAGCGCCCCCAGCGCGATCAACCCGACCGCCAGCATGGCCCCGGACGCAGCGCGGCGGCTCGAGGCAAGGATTGGCGAAAGTCTGGCGAAGCCCATCAGAGATGTTTCCGAGGTGGTGACGGTTGAACGGGATGGTCGGCGGCGGGTTCCGACTGACCGGCAATGACGGCGCCATGAAGGCAGCGCGCGCGCCAGCGAATCAGGCTTCCGTGACATCCGGGTGCTTTGCCTACAGCGAGGGGCACATCTGTCAAGCCGGCCTCACAAGACTGCCGCGCTGTGTCAGCGGCACCGGACAAAATTCTTAACCGATGAGCAGGCCTGGGTTGTTTGCACGCGCGAACCCTCACTCCTGCATTGCGACGTCCCGAGAATTGTGATTTGAAAAGTAGAATAAGAAGCGTTCGCACTTAGGCTACGCTTTTGTGCCGAGCGCAATAAAACTGCACGGCCGGTCACGCCGATACGGCGGGCTCGCTGTGACAAGTCATAGGGAGCGCGGCGGCATGAAGGTGTCGAAGGGGCGTTTGGGGCGGTGGTCGCTGGGACTCGCGATCGCCTGCTGTGCGGCGGCGGTCGGCGGGACCGCATTCGCCGAGATGGGGCAGCCGGCCCCGTGGGAAGTTACCCTGCAACAACCCGCCTCTCCGGTGATGCAAAACATCGTCTGGTTTCACGGCTTCATGCTGTGGCTGATCACTCTGATCACGCTGTTCGTTCTGGCGCTGCTCGTGATCGTGGTGGTGAAGTTCAACGCCAAGGCCAACCCGGTCCCGTCGAAGACGACTCACAACACGCTGATCGAAGTCGCTTGGACGATTGTGCCGGTGCTGATTCTGGTCGCGGTCGCGGTGCCGTCGTTCCGCCTCTTGTTTCTCGAACTCGATATTCCGAAGCCGGACCTCACCGTGAAGGCGACCGGCAATCAGTGGAACTGGACCTACACCTATCCCGACGACAAGATCGAGTTCACCTCGATCATGCTGACCGATGAAGAGCGGGCCAAGATGAATCCGGTCCCGCCGCGCCTGCTCGGCGTCGACAACGAGATGGTGGTGCCGGTCGACAAGGTGGTGCGGATTCAGACCACCGCGGCCGACGTGATCCACTCCTGGGCGATCCCATCGTTCGGCGTGAAGATCGACGCCGTCCCCGGCCGTCTCAACGAAGCCTGGTTCAAGGCCACCAAGGAAGGCCGTTTCTACGGCCAATGCTCGGAACTCTGCGGCCGCGACCACGCCTTCATGCCGATCGTCGTCCGTGTGGTGAACGAACAGGAGTACGAAGCCTGGAAGAAAAAGCAGCAGGTCGCCTCGCGCATGCGTGACGATTCCTACGCCTCGGCCGCTTCCGCCACGCGCTAAGCGGCGGGATCGCAAGACGTCGAACGGAGACCGCAAGGTCTGAGGTTTTCAAGTCAGGATCTGAAGATGGCAATGGAAGCTGCAAGGGTCGCTCATTCCGAACACGCGCACGACGATCACGCGCATGCGCATCCGACCGGATGGCGACGCTATCTGTACTCGACCAACCACAAAGATATCGGGACGATGTATCTGGTGTTCGCCGTAATCGCTGGCATCATCGGCGCGGCGATGTCGATCGCGATCCGGGTCGAGCTGATGTTCCCCGGCATTCAGATCTTCCACAACACCCACACCTACAACGTGTTCGTCACGTCCCACGGCCTGATCATGATCTTTTTCATGGTGATGCCGGCGATGATCGGCGGGTTCGGCAACTGGTTCGTGCCGCTGATGATCGGCGCGCCGGACATGGCGTTCCCGCGGATGAACAACATCTCGTTCTGGCTGCTACCGGCCGCGTTCGCGCTGCTGATCATCTCGACCTTCGTCGAGGGCGAGCCGTCGTCGAACGGCGTCGGTGCCGGCTGGACGATGTATGCGCCGCTATCGACCATCGGGCACCCCGGGCCAGCCGTCGACTTCGCGATCCTGGCTCTGCATCTGGCCGGCGCATCGTCGATCCTCGGTGCGATCAACTTCATCACCACCATCTTCAACATGCGTGCGCCGGGCATGACCCTGCACAAGATGCCGCTGTTCGTGTGGTCGGTGCTGATCACCGCGTTTCTGCTGCTGCTGTCGCTGCCGGTGCTCGCCGGCGCCATCACCATGCTGCTGACCGATCGCAACTTCGGCACCACCTTCTTCTCGGCCGAAGGCGGCGGCGATCCGCTGCTGTTCCAGCATCTGTTCTGGTTCTTCGGCCATCCAGAAGTCTACATCCTGATCCTGCCGGGCTTCGGCATGATCAGCCAGATCGTCTCGACCTTCTCCAAGAAGCCGGTGTTCGGCTATCTCGGCATGGCCTACGCGATGGTGGCGATCGGTGTGATCGGCTTCGTGGTGTGGGCGCACCACATGTACACCGTCGGCATGTCGAGCACGACGCAGGCCTATTTCGTCGCCGCCACGATGGTGATCGCGGTGCCGACCGGCGTGAAGGTGTTCTCCTGGATCGCCACGATGTGGGGCGGCTCGATCGAGTTCAAGACGCCGATGCTGTGGGCGGTGGGCTTCATCTTCCTGTTCACCGTCGGCGGCGTCACCGGCGTGGTGCTGGCCAATGCCGGCGTCGACCGGGTGCTGCAGGACACCTACTACGTCGTCGCGCACTTCCATTACGTGCTGTCGCTCGGCGCCGTCTTCGCCATCTTCGCGGGCTGGTACTACTGGTTCCCGAAGATGACCGGCTACATGTACAACGAGACCGTCGGCAAGCTGCACTTCTGGCTCACCTTCATCGGTGTCAACATGGTGTTCTTCCCGCAGCACTTCCTCGGTCTGTCGGGAATGCCGCGGCGCTACGTCGATTATCCGGACGCTTTCGCCGGCTGGAATCTGGTGTCCTCGATCGGCTCCTATATCTCCGGCTTCGCCGTGCTGGTCTTCCTGTACGGAATGGCGCTCGCCTTCATCCGTAAGGAGCGTGCGGCCGACAATCCGTGGGGCGCCGGCGCCACCACTCTTGAGTGGACGCTGTCGTCGCCGCCGCCCTTCCATCAGTTCGAGGTGCTGCCGCAGGTGCGCTGAGGCCGGTGTTGGAACCTGCATCCGCCGCCGTCGTTGCGGCAGCGGATGCAGCTCGAAAGAAGAGGTGAGCCAGTGTCGGTCATCGACGTCAATCCGATCCCGCTTGCGCCCCGGATCTCCGAAGCCGGCGTCGCCGACTACATCGCTCTGCTGAAGCCGCGGGTGATGTCGCTGGTGGTGTTCACGGCCCTGGTCGGGCTGCTGATGGCGCCGGGGAGCTTCCATCCGGTGCTGGCGATCACCGCAATCATCTGCATTGCGGTCGGCGGCGGCGCCGCCGGCGCGCTGAACATGTGGTACGAGGACGACATCGACGCCAAGATGACGCGTACCGCCAACCGCCCGATCCCGCGCGGTCGGGTGACGCGGTCGGAGGCGCTGACCTTCGGCATGACGCTGGCGTTCTTCTCGGTGGTGACGCTCGGCATCCTGGTCAATTGGATCGCCGCCGCGCTGCTCGCCTTCACGATCTTCTTCTACGTCGTGATCTACACGATGTGGCTGAAGCGTTGGACCGCGCAGAACATCGTGATCGGCGGCGCCGCCGGTGCGCTGCCGCCGGTGGTGGCGTGGGCCTCGGTGACCGGATCGCTGGCGGTCGAACCGATCCTGCTGTTCTTGATCATCTTCTTCTGGACGCCGCCGCACTTCTGGGCGCTGGCACTGTTTCGGAACGACGACTACGCCCGTGCCGGCGTGCCGATGCTGCCCGTGGTCGCCGGCCCCGATCATACCCGGCTGCAGATCCTGCTCTACACCGTCGCGCTGGTCGCGGTGGCGGCGGCGCCGTGGCCGCTCGGATACTTCGATGCAATCTACGGCGTGGCTTCGCTGGCGCTCGGCGGCTGGATGCTGGTGCTGGCGGTGCGGGTGTATCGCCATCGCTCCGGCAGTGCCGCGCTGCGCGCGACCCGCAATCTGTTCAAGTTCTCGATCCTGTATCTGTTCGCGCTGTTTGCGATCCTCCTGGTCGAGGTCGTCGCCGCGGCCGTGCTCCGGTTGATCGGCTGATGGAGGGCGCGATGGAGCCAGCTCATAAGACGCCGCCCGGTATCGTCCTCACCGATGCGCAGAAGAAGCGCCAACGTGAACGCTCGATTGCGATCGCAGTGGCGCTCGGCGTGCTGGTGGTGCTGTTCTTCGCCGTGACGCTGGTCAAAGGGCCGGCGGTGCTGCACCGGCCGATGTGAGAAAGGTGCCGCCGATGTCGCCACCGCTTCCGCAAGCTCCGCAGCAGCCGGCGCCGCGCCGCGGCCTCGGGCGCGATACGGCGGTAGCAGCGGCATGCGGTCTGGTGGTCGCCCTTATGGTCGGGGCGTCGTTCGCGGCGGTACCGTTCTATAACTGGTTCTGCCGTACGACCGGCTTCAACGGCACCACGCAGGTGGCGCGTGCCGCGCCGAGTTCGGCGCCGCTCGACCGCACCGTCACGGTCAGCTTCGATTCCAACGTCAACGGGCTGCCGTGGAAGTTCGAGCCTGAGCAGCGCGACATCGAGGTGCCGATCGGCAAGGTGGTGACGGTGTATTACCGCATCACCAATCTGTCGCGATCCGACACGGTCGGGCAGGCGGCCTATAACGTCACGCCGCTGACGGTCGGTTCCTACTTCACCAAGATCAACTGCTTCTGCTTCACCGAGCAGACGCTGGCGGCCGGCGAGAGCCGCGACATGCCGGTGGTGTTCTACATCGATCCGGCATTCGCCGCCGATTCGGAGAACGACACCGTCAAGACCATCACCTTGTCCTACACCTACTACCCGGTGCGCGATCCGGCGCCGAAGCCGGTGGCTTCGAGCGAACCTGCACCGCGCAAGGGCAATCTCTGACAGGAAACGCAGCAACAAAAACGACCGGGACCGCATCACCATCCCGGAGGGATCGAAACGGAGAGCGACAATGGCCACGGCGCACGTCAAGCACCACGACTATCATCTCGTCGATCCGAGCCCCTGGCCGTTCGTCGGGTCGGTGTCAGCGTTCATCATGGCGTTCGGCGCGGTGTCCTGGATGCACCATTTGTATCAGGGCGCCCCGATCGTGTTCGGCGTCGGCGTGATCGGCGTGCTCTACACCATGGCGAGCTGGTGGAGCGACGTGATCCGCGAGGCGCAGTATCAGCACGATCACACCCGCGTGGTGCAGCTCAGCCACCGCTACGGTATGATCCTGTTCATCGCCTCCGAGGTGATGTTCTTCGTCGCCTGGTTCTGGGCCTACTTCAACGCGGCGCTGTTTCCGGCCGATCCGGTCCACGCCACCCGCGAGGCGTTGTTCGGAGGGGTGTGGCCGCCGAAAGGCATCGAGACCTTCGATCCGTGGCACCTGCCGCTGCTCAATACGCTGATCCTTCTCACCTCAGGCACCACGGTGACCTGGGCGCATCATGCGTTGCTGCACAATGACCGTAAGGGTCTGAAGCAGGGACTGATCTGCACCATCCTGCTCGGCGCGACGTTCTCCTGCGTGCAGGCCTACGAATACAGCCACGCCACCTTCTCGTTCGCCGGCAATGTCTACGGCGCCACCTTCTTCATGGCGACCGGCTTCCATGGCTTCCACGTGCTGGTCGGCACCATCTTCCTGCTGGTGTGCCTGATCCGCGCCTACGCCGGTCACTTCACGCCGAAGCAACATCTCGGCTTCGAATTTGCCGCCTGGTACTGGCATTTCGTCGATGTGGTCTGGCTGTTCCTGTTCGTCTGCATCTACGTCTGGGGCCACGGCGCCTCGGCGATGGCGCACGGCGCGCATTGATGCCCTCGGCCACGTTCGTCATTGCGAGCGAAGCGAAGCAATCCAGAGCTACGTATCGGAGCCCCTGGATTGCTTCGTCGCTTCGCTCCTCGCAATGACGCCAAATGGAAAAGTCTTCGCCCTCCGTCCTGCAGAGCGCGCTCCGCGGCCTTGCGTGCCGGTGCCCGCGTTGCGGGGAGGGGCGGCTGTATGCCGGCTTTCTGACGCTGGCGCCGCGCTGTGAGGTCTGCGGTCTCGACTTCGGCTTCACCGATGTCGGTGACGGCGCGGCGGTTTTCACCATCCTGATCGGCGGCGCCATCGTGGTGCTGTGCGCGTTGATCGTCGAGGTGAAGTATCAGCCGCCGTTCTGGCTGCACGCAGCGCTCTGGTTGCCACTGGTGGTGATCACGACGCTGGTGCCGCTGCGCTCGATCAAGGCGCTGTTGATCGCCCTGCAGTTCCACCACAAGGCGCAGGAGGGCCGCCTCGCCGGTCGCGAGCCGCAATGACGGCGCAAGCCGCGCGCCGGCGCAGCATCGCCGGGATGAGCCTGATCGCGCTGACGATGGTGGCGGTGCTGCTGTCGCTGGGGATCTGGCAGTTGCAGCGGCGCGACGAGAAGCATCGGCTGATCGCGGCGCTGAGTGAACGGCTGGCCACCGAGCCGGTGGCGCTGCCCTCAGCGCGCGACTGGCCGGCGCTCGATCCGCCGAACGATGAATTTCGCCGCGTCCGCTTCACCGCGACCTATCTGAAACTGCCGGATGTGATGGTGTATTCGTCCGGCTCGGCGGTTCGTGACGACGTCGCAGGTCCCGGCACCTGGGCGTTCCTGCCGGCGCGGCTGGCGGACGGCCGCATTGTGGTGATCAACGCCGGCTTTGTGCCCAACACCATGCAGGAGCGCGGCGCCGAGGATCGCGCGGTAAAGCCGCTGCTGAGCGGGGAGACGGCGGCGCTGACCGGCTATTTGCGATTTCCCGAGCAGCCCGGCCTGTTCGCGCCGGGCCCAAATCTCGACAAGCGGCTTTGGTTCAGCCGCGACGTGCCGGCGATGGCCGCTGCGCTCGGTTGGGATAAGCCGGCCGAGATCGCGCCGTTTTACATCGACTTGGAAGCACCGATGCCGGCCAGCGGTGTGCCGAAGCCGGGGCCGCTCGGCGTGCATCTGCGCGACAACCACCTGCAATACGCCATCACCTGGTTCGGGCTTGCCGCTGCGGTGCTGGTGGCGTTCGCGTTCTGGCTGCGCGGCCAGGGGCGGCAGGTGGCGGTGCCGTCGGCGAAGGCATCACGTCGCATCGCCTGAGCCCCCTCGGTGGGCGCATCCGCCACAGGGAGCGATTTCCCCTGCGGGTCAAACTCCTTTATGGTGAGGCCGATTTCACCCGCGCGTGAGACTGAACTCGATCAATATCAAAGGCTTGGGCGTTGGGCCGGGCCTTTGGAGGCACCCTTGACGACCTATGTTTCGACCCGGGGCGAAGCCCCGCGCCTCGGCTTTTGCGACGTGATGCTGACCGGGCTCGCCCGTGACGGCGGACTATATATTCCGGAAGTCTGGCCGCAGCTCACTCCCGATACCATCACCAGCCTGTTCGGCCGGCCGTACTGGGAGGTCGCCGTCGAGGTGATCCGGCCGTTCGTCGCCGGCGAGATCTCCGACGCCGAGCTCGGCCGGATGGCGAGCGACGCCTACGCCACCTTCCGGCATCCGGCGGTGGTGCCGCTGCGGCAGACCGGCCCGAGCCAGTTCGTGCTCGAGCTGTTCCATGGGCCGACGCTGGCGTTCAAGGACGTCGCGATGCAGCTGCTGTCGCGGCTGATGGATCACGTGCTGGAGAAGCGCAAACAGCGCACCACCATCGTGGTGGCGACTTCCGGCGACACCGGCGGTGCTGCGGTCGAAGCCTTCGCCAATCTGAACAATGTCGACCTCGTCGTGCTGTTTCCGCACGGCCGGATCTCCGACGTGCAGCGGATGATGATGACGACGTCGGGCGCTCCGAACGTGCATCCGCTGGCGATCGAAGGGCACTTCGACGACTGCCAGGCGATCGTGAAGGGGCTGTTCAATCACCATAAGTTCCGCGACCAGGTGGCGCTGTCCGGCGTCAACTCGATCAACTGGGCCCGTATCGTCGCGCAGGTGGTGTACTACTTCACCAGCGCGGTCGCGCTCGGTGCGCCGAACCGTGTGGTCGACTTCACCGTGCCGACCGGCAATTTCGGCGACATCTTCGCCGGCTACGTCGCCAAGAAGATGGGCCTGCCGGTGCGCCGGCTGAAGATCGCCGCCAACGTCAACGACATCCTGGCGCGCACCCTGAAGACCGGCATCTACGAGGTGCGCGAGGTCCACGCCACCACTTCGCCGTCGATGGACATCCAGGTGTCGTCGAATTTCGAGCGGCTGCTGTTCGAAGCCTCGGGGCGCGACGCGGCGCTGATCCGGTCGCTGATGGGCTCGCTCGGCCAGTCCGGCCGCTTCGTGCTGCCGGATGCGGTGCTCGCCGCGGTGCGCGAGGAGTTCGATGCCGGCCGTGCCGACGAGGCGGAGACCGAATCGGCGATCCGTGCCGCTTGGCGCGAGGCGGGCGATCTGATCGATCCGCACACCGCGGTGGCGCTGGCCGTGGCCGATCGCGACACCACCGATTCGAGCGTGCCGAACATCGTGCTGTCGACCGCCCATGCGGCGAAGTTCCCGGATGCGGTGGAAGCTGCTTGCGGCATCCGGCCGGATCTGCCGGCCTGGCTCGACGGGCTGATGAGCAAGACCGAAACGATCAAGATCATGCCGCGCGATCAGGTGGCGATCGAACGTCACGTGCTGGCGGTGAGCCGCGCCGCCAAGCAAGGAGCCGCCGGATGACCGTCGAAGTCAGTAAGCTTCCCTCCGGCCTCACCATCGTCACCGACACCATGCCGCATCTCGAGACCGCCGCACTCGGCGTCTGGACCGGCGTCGGCGGCCGTGACGAAAAGCCGGACGAGCACGGCATCTCGCATCTGCTCGAACATATGGCGTTCAAGGGCACCACGCGCCGCACCTCGCGCGAGATCGCCGAGGAGATCGAGGCGGTCGGCGGTGACCTCAATGCCGGCACTTCGACGGAGACCACCGCGTATTATGCGCGGGTGATGAAAGCGGACGTGCCGCTGGCGCTCGATGTGCTGTCGGACATTCTGGCCAATCCGTCGTTCGAGGCCGAAGAGCTCGAACGCGAGAAGAGCGTGATCGTGCAGGAGATCGGCGCCGCGCAGGATACGCCCGACGACGTCGTGTTCGAGTATCTGAACGAGCTGTGCTACCCGGAGCAGCCGATCGGCCGCTCGCTGCTCGGCACCGCCAAGACGCTGAAGAGCTTCAGCCGCGAAAAGCTGCAATCGTATCTGTCGACGCATTATCGCGGTCCCGACATGGTCGTGGCGGCGGCCGGCGCGGTCGATCACGCCCGCATCGTCGAAGAAGTGTCGCACCGCTTCGCCAGCTTCGACGCCACGCCGGCACCGAAACCGCAGCCGGCGATGTTCGGCGCCGGCGGCTCGCGGGTCGTGCATCGCGATCTCGAGCAGGCGCATCTGACGCTGGCGCTCGAAGGGCTGCCGCAGGGCGCGCCGACGCTGTTCAGCCTGCAGGTGTTCACCAACATCCTCGGCGGCGGAATGTCGTCGCGGCTGTTCCAGGAGGTGCGGGAGAAGCGCGGGCTGTGCTACTCGATCTACACCTTCCACGCGCCCTACAGCGACACCGGATTCTTCGGTCTCTACACCGGCACCGATCCGGCCGATGCGCCGGAGATGATGGAAGTGATCGTCGACGTCATCAACGACGCGGTCGACACCCTGACGGACGCCGAGATCTCGCGGGCCAAGGCCCAGATGAAGGCCGGCCTGCTGATGGCGCTGGAGAGCTGTTCGTCGCGTGCCGAGCAGCTTGCGCGGCACATCCTGGCCTATGGCCGGCCGTTGCCGGTCGACGAACTGGTCGGGCGAATCGATGCCGTCACCATTGACACCGCGCGGGAAGCCGGACGCACGCTGCTGGCACGGAGCCGGCCGGCCGTGGTGGCACTCGGCAGTGGCCGCGGTCTCGACAGAGCTGTCAGCTTTGCTGAAGGCTTGACACAGTCCAAGGCCAAGACGTCCTATCATTGAGCTGACGCCGCGGGTCGCGGCGTTCGAGGCCCGCCGATTCTGCGGGTCGGGAGTGCCGTGCATGGCGCTGTTTCGTATGCCATCCGTCGGGCCCGCTGCGCTGGCGCCGCGCGGCAATGGGCTGTTGCTGCGTGCGCCGCAGATGGCCGATTTCCCGCAATGGGCCGAGCTGCGCGAGTACAGCCGGGCCTATCTGACGCCGTGGGAGCCGATCTGGCCATCCGACGACCTGACCCGCTCCGGCTTTCGCCGCCGGCTGCGCCGCTACTCCGAAGACGTTGCCTCCGACCGCTCCTACCCATTTCTGGTGTTTCGTGAGCACGACAACCAGCTGGTGGGCGGGGTGACCCTCGCCAATGTCCGCCGCGGCATCGTTCAGGCCGGCACCATCGGCTATTGGATCGGCCAGCCGTTCGCGCATCAGGGCTATATGACGGCGGCGCTGCGGGTGCTGCTGCCGACTCTGTTCGGCGAGCTCAATTTGCACCGCGTCGAGGCCGCCTGCATCCCGACCAATGCGCCGTCGATCCGGGTGCTGGAGAAGTGCGGCTTCACCCGCGAGGGACTGGCCCGGCGGTATCTGTGCATCAACGGCGTTTGGCAGGACCATCTGCTGTTCGGGCTGCTGCACGACGATTTCCGCGGCTGATTCGGCCGGTCCGGGAGCACCTGCCGCCTTTGGTTCGCCGGCATTGCTTTGCTATAACCCCGCCGGTCGCAACGAATTGGACAGCCGGGTAGGGTGAATGGCTCAGGAGATTGAACGGGTGCCGTCGCGGCACCGGATCGCGCGCGCGGCGCGCGCCACCGTCGCGGTGGCGATCTGCGGTACTGTGCTGGCGGCAACGCCGGCGTGGTCGCAATCGATCACCGATCGTTTCAAGAGCTTGTTCGGCAGCTCCGAGAAGGATCAGGCGCCGACCGTTTCCAACGGTCCGCCGGTCGAGAGCGAGCTGACCTGTCCGTCGGTGACGGTGCGCTCCGGTGCCTCGACCTATGCGGTCGGCCTGCCGGGTAAGGAAGCCAGCGGTTCGGATCTGCGCTACCAGGCGGTGATCAGCCGCACCGCGCGAGAATGCAATCTGAACACCGGCGTCATCACCGCCAAGATCGGCATCCAGGGCCGGATCATCGCCGGTCCGGCTGGTGCGCCGACCTCGGTCGACGTGCCGCTGCGCGTCGCGGTGGTGCAGGAAGGCGTGTCGCCGAAGACGGTCTTCACCAAGGCCTATCGCACCAGCGTCTCGATGCAGCCGGACGGCAGCGTGCCGTTCAGCCTGGTGGCCGAGGACGTCGCCTATCCGGCGCCGTCGGTCTCGGACAACGACGCCTATGTGTTTTATGTCGGCTTCGATCCGCAGGCGCTGAAGCCGGAGCCGAAGGCGCGCAAGCGGAAATAGCGGCGGCGGCGATCGACGGCAGCGACAACGCTGCCCGCGCCGCGACTGCAAAAACAAAAAGGCCGGCGCGATCGCTCGCGCCGGCCTTTGATTTGTACAGGCGTCAGCTCAGTTGAGCTTGCCGCGGACTTCCTGGATGCCCTTGCTGAGCAGCTCGTCGGCGAGGTTGCCCTTGACCGATTCCGACAGGATACGCGAAGCCGCCGCCACCGCTGCTTCGGCTGCCGCCGCGCGAACGTCGGCGAGCGCCTGGGCTTCGGCGAGGGCGATCTTGCTCTCCGCAGTCTTGGTGCGACGAGCGACGAAGTCTTCCAGCTTGGCCTTGGCTTCCGCCGCGATCCGCTCGGCGTCGGCCTTGGCGCTTTCGACGATCGCCTGCGCTTCGCGTTCGGCAGAGGCACGGCGCGCGCGATAGTCGGCGAGCAGCTTGGCGGCCTCTTCCTTCAGCTTGCGCGCTTCGTCGAGCTCCGCCTTGATCCGGTCGCGACGCTTGTCCAGCGCCTGCAGCACGGTGCGGTGCACGCCGAAATAGGCGAACACGCCGAGCAGAATGACGAACGCAATCGCGACCCAGGTTTCTGCTTCTCCGAAGATTGCCATCAGCCTCAGCCCTTCAACGAAGCGTCAACCGCGCTGTCCACCGCCTTGCCGTCCGGCGTCACGCCGGCGAGCTGCTGGACGATCGCCGAAGCGGCGTCCGACGCGATGTTGCGCACGTTACCCATCGCGGCGGTACGAGTCGCTGCGATGGTCTTCTCGGCGTCGGCGAGCTTCGCCGCGAGCCGCTGTTCCAGCGTCTTGCGCTCGGCTTCCGCCTGCGCATTGAGCTTTTCACGGGTTTCCGCGCCGATCGCCTGAGCCCGGGCGCGGGCGTCGGCGAGTTCGGCCTCATAGGCTTTCAGCGCGTCGTCCGCCTCGCCCTTCAGCTTCTGAGCCGCCGCCAGATCGCCGTCGATGGTCTTCTGCCGCTCTTCGATCACACCGCCGACGCGCGGCAGTGCGATCTTGGAAACGATCAGGTAGAGCGCAACGAATGCGATCGCCAGCGACACCAGTTGCGAGGCAAAGGTTTCCTGCTGGAAGGGCGGGAACGGCGCCTTGTGGCCTCCGCCCGCTTCCGTGTGGGCAGTGGTGCCCTTGGCGTCGCCATGACCTTGAGCCACGGGCTTCTCCTGTTCGGCCGGTCGCGACCCGGAAGGTCAGGACCGGATTTTGGATCTTAGAGGGCGAACAGCAGCAGCAGCGCGATCAGCAGCGAGAAGATGCCGAGCGCTTCGGTCACCGCGAAGCCGAAAATCAGGTTGCCGAACTGGCCCTGGGCGGCCGAGGGGTTACGCACCGCAGCGGCGAGGTAGTTGCCGAAGATGATGCCCACGCCAGCGCCGGCGCCGCCCATGCCAATGCAGGCAATACCAGCGCCAATGTACTTCGCGGCAATCGGATCCATGTAACGAACTCCTGTTGGGGTTGGGTGTAGTCGTTTGCGAGTGGGTCTTTAGTGGCCCGGATGAATTGCATCGTTGAGATAGATGCAAGTCAAAATGGCGAACACATAAGCCTGAAGGAACGCGACCAGCAGCTCCAGCGCGGTCAGCGCGATGGTCAGGCCGAGCGGCAGCACGGCGCCGAACCAGCCGACGATGCCGAGTGCGCCGAGCATCGCCACGAAGCTCGCGAACACCTTCAGCGCGATGTGGCCCGCCAGCATGTTGGCGAACAGACGCACCGAGTGCGAAACCGGCTTGAGGAAGAACGAGATCACTTCGATGAAGACGACCAGCGGCAGGATGTAGACCGGAACGCCGGAGGGCACGAACAGCTTGAAGAACTTCAGACCGTTCTTGGAAAACCCGTAGATCAGCACCGTGAAGAACACCAGCAGCGCCAGCGCGACGGTGACGATCAGGTGGCTCGACACCGTGAAGGTGTAGGGCACGATGCCGATCAGGTTCGATACGGCGATGAACATGAACAGAGAGAACACCAGCGGGAAGAACTTCAGGCCTTCCTTGCCGGCCGTCGACCGTATCATGTTGGCGACGAATTCGTAGGACAGCTCCGCGATCGACTGGAACCGGCCCGGCACCAATTGGCGGCCCGGCACCAGCATCAAGATGGCGATCAACGCCACCGTGCCGAACATGTAGGCCGACGAATTGGTGAACGCGATTTCTTGTCCGCCAATGTGACCGAGGGTGAAGAGCTTGGTGATCTGGAACTGATGGATCGGATCGGCGGCCATTCGTCTCTCAGTCTGTCGGTGTCGCGAGCTTGCGCGGGATTCGAACGATCGGTGCGCCTTGGATCCCGCTCAGAGTCGCTCGGATTGTTTTGCCATGACGCCTGCTGCCCGCATCACGTTGACTACACCGGCGATAAAGCCGATCAGCGCAAACGCAATGAGACCCCAGGGCGAGGTCGAAAACAAACGATCGATACCCCAGCCGAGAGCCGCTCCGCCGAGAACGCCCGCAATCAACTCCGATGAAAGCCGAAAACCGAGCGCCATCGCCGAGGCTTTGGCATGTCCGTTTTCACTTCCTGTTTCGGATTGATCCGTCTGGAGTTTCCGGCTCACCCGAGAATGGGTTAACCGTTGTTCCAGGCTTCCGAGCCGTGCGGAAAGCGCAGCCTCCTCAGGCGATCCGTCGCGCGGTTCATGCGTTGGTCGGCTGCTGTCGTGCGTGTCGTCCGCCATGTCGTGGAGACCCGAACTAGCTGCCGCTAACGATGAAATAACGCCCCAGAAACCCTTAAAAGCCGCGCGGACCATACTGACCACCTGTTGGCAAGTCAAGATTCGGTCGCAGCCGCTTACAGCGTTGTTTTGGCTGATTTTATTGAGGATTTGCGAGTCCGTGCGCTAACTTGTCCGCAGTGCATTTGCGGCGGTGCGCCATGATCCGGCTTGCATGGCCGGAATGGCTCTGATCCGATGCGATTGCTTCCGGCGATCGGTTCGCAACGGTCTCGCGGAAAGCCATCGTTATCGGAGACGGTATGTCGCGCCGGATCGACTACTACTTCTCGTTTCAATCGCCCTGGGCCTATATCGGCCACCAGCCGTTGCGGCGGCTGGTCGAGATCTACGATCTGCGGCTCGTCTACAAGCCGGTGTTGCTGACCGGGCTGTTTTCAGAGACCGGCGGTACGCCGCTGGCGAAGCGCCATCCGGCGCGGCAGCGCTACAGGCTGGTCGAGCTGCAGCGCTGGCGCGACAGGCGCGGGCTCGACTTCAAGTTGTGGCCGAAGCACTGGCCGTTCGATGCGCGGCTCGCCGATGGCGTGGTGATCGCGGCGCTCGCCGCTGGACACGATCCCGAGCCGTATCTGCAGCGCGCTTTTGCCGCGGTGTGGGAGCTCGAGCTTGATCTCGCCGAGCCAGCCGTGCTGATCGAGCTCGCCAATGCGGCCGGCCTGCCCGGCGAAAAGCTGGTGGCGCATGCCGGTTCGGACCAAATTCGCGCCGCTTACGAGCAGAACCGGCTGGATGCGATCGCCGCCGACGTGTTCGGCTCGCCCGCCTATGTGCTCGACGGCGAGGTGTTCTGGGGCCAGGACCGGATCGAACTGCTCGAGGATGCGTTGAAATCCGGTCGCGCCCCGTACCGGCCGACGAACTGAGGCCCCATATAGGCGGGGTCTTTGATTCCGAGAGGCGGAGCATCCCAATGAGCTTTGCACCCATGGTCGTGGCCTTCTTGCCCGCGGGCGCCAGGCGCGGCCCGCGCCTCGCCGCGCTGACATTGCTGCTTGCTGTCGGCGGCGCCGGCGGCGCGCTGGCCGAAACGCCACTGCCGGACAGCGAGAACGGCCGCTATGCCTTCAAGCCCGCAACCGAGGGCGTGGTGCGGCTCGATACCCGCACGGGCAAGGTCTCGACCTGCACCGATAAAGGCAGCGGATGGGCCTGCTACGAGATCGCCGATGAACGCGCCGCGTTCGATGCCGAGACCGGACGGCTGCAGGCCGAAATCGAGCGGCTGAAGAAAGAGGCCGATACACTGCGCGCTGCCAACGACGGCCTGAAGGCGCAGCTTGCCAGCGCCGGGCAGCCCGGCGTGAAGACCGATGAGGCGCTGCCCAAGAGTGACAAGCTGCCCCAGCCGCAGATCACCGAGAAGGACGGCCAGCGCAAACTGGAAATCCCGCTGCCGAGCGATCAGGACGTCAATCGGGTGATGGGCTTCCTCGAGCGCGCCTGGCGCCGTCTGGTCGAGACCGCCAACCGGCTGCAGAAGGACTTCAGCGGCGACAAGATCTGATCGGTCGCGACACGAGGTCATTGATGAGTTCATCCCGTACTCTCAGTCGCGCGCCGCTGGCGCACGCGACCGCCACCAGCGTCGCCTCGTCGCTCCTGACCGTGCAGACGAATGGGACCGGCTTTACCGACATCACACGCGAGCTCGCGGCATTCGTGACCGAGGCGCAGGCCAAGGACGGCGGCCTCACCGTGTTCGTGCGCCACACCTCCGCGTCGCTGACGATCCAGGAGAATGCCGATCCGACCGTGCTGGTGGATCTCGCCACAGTGCTGAACCGGCTCGCGCCGGAGAATGCCGGCTGGCGTCACGACACCGAGGGCCCGGATGATATGCCGGCGCACGTCAAGACGATGCTGACGTCGGTCTCGCTGCAGATCCCGGTGCTGCAGGGCCGGCTCGCGCTCGGCACCTGGCAGGGCGTGTATCTGATCGAGCACCGGGCGCGGCCGCATCGCCGCGAGGTCGTGCTGCAGTTCATCGGTACGACCGGATAGTTCCTCTTCTTGATCGCTTCGTCTTTGCGAGTGACGCGATCCAATCCAGCACGGTGCACCGAGATGGATTGGATCGTCCCTTCGCTCCTCGCGAGGAAGCTGTGAGGAATCTCAGTTTCCCAAAACAAAACGGCCGCGGATTGCTCCGCGGCCGTTGCTATTTGGTAGGGCCGGCGCCGGCCCGTTGATCATCAGGTCTTGCTGATGTCGACGTTCTTGGTCTCCGGCAGGAAGATCAGGCCAACCACGACCGTGATCGATGCGAACACGATCGGGTACCACAGGCCGGCATAGATATCGCCGGTCGAGGCGACGATCGCGAACGCGGTCGCCGGCAGCAGGCCGCCGAACCAGCCGTTGCCAATGTGATACGGCAGCGACATCGAGGTGTAGCGGATACGGGTCGGGAACAGTTCGACCAGAAGCGCCGCGATCGGGCCGTAGACCATCGTGACGAACAGCACCAGGACGAACAGCAATCCGATCACCGCTGCGGTGCTCGAATTGAACACGTCGAACGGGTGCGCCATCTTGATGATCTGCGGATTGCCGGCCTTCGGATAACCGGCTTCCTGCACCGCCGCGAGCACCTGCGGGTTGGAGGTCTTGGCGTCGGTGTACGGCACTTCCTTGTCGTTCACCATCACCTTGACGCCGGAGCCGGCGGGGCCGTTGATAGTGGAGTACTTCACCGACGACTTCGACAGGAAGTCACGCGCGGTGTCGCACGGCTTGGTGAAGACGCGGGTGCCGACCGGGTTGAACAGGTCGCCGCAGCCCGCCGGATCGGCGACGACTTGCACCTTCACGGTCTCGATCGCCTTTTCCAGCGCCGGGTTGGCGTAGGTGGTGATCATCCGGAAGATCGGGAAGAACGACAGCGCCGCGATCAGACAGCCAGTGAGGATGATCGGCTTGCGGCCGATCTTGTCCGACAGCCAGCCGAAGATGATGAAGAAGCCGGTGCCGAGCAGCAGCGACCACGCGATCAGCAGGTTCGAAGTGTAGCCGTCGACCTTCAGGATCGATTGCAGGAAGAACAGCGCGTAGAACTGGCCGGTGTACCAGACCACGCCCTGGCCCATCACCGCGCCGAGCAGCGCGATCAGCACGATCTTGGCGTTGCCCCAGTTGGCAAACGCTTCGGTCAGCGGTGCCTTCGAGCTCTTGCCTTCCTCCTTCATCTTCTTGAACACCGGCGACTCGTTGAGCCGCAGCCGGATCCAGACCGAGACGCCGAGCAAGGCGACCGACACCAGGAACGGCACGCGCCAGCCCCAATCGGCGAACGCCGCTTCGCCCACGATGGTGCGGGTGGCGAGGATCACCAGCAGCGACAGGAACAGGCCGAGGGTCGCGGTGGTCTGAATGAACGCAGTGTAGTAGCCGCGCTTGCCGGGCGGAGCATGCTCGGCCACGTAAGTGGCGGCGCCGCCATATTCGCCGCCGAGCGCCAGGCCCTGCAGCAGGCGCAGCGTGATCAGGATGATCGGGGCGGCGATGCCGATGGTGGCCGCGTTGGGCAGCAGGCCGACGATGAAGGTCGACAGGCCCATGATCAGGATGGTGACCAGGAAGGTGTATTTACGGCCGACGATGTCGCCGACCCGGCCGAACACGATGGCGCCGAACGGACGCACCAGGAAGCCGGCGGCGAAAGCGAGCAGCGCGAAGATGTCCCGGGTGGCCGGCGGATAAGCGCTGAAGAACTGGGCGCCGATAATCGCGGCGAGCGAGCCGTACAGGTAAAAATCGTACCATTCGAAAACGGTACCGAGCGAAGATGCAAGAATGACGAAGCGCTCGTCACGGGTCATTCCACCCGACCGCCTGCTCGTCTCGGCAAGTGTAGCCATCAGCGTCTGCCTCCCTTGGGTTGTTTCGAGGGCTATGTTGTTGTTTTGTTTGAGGTCCGAGCCACAGCGCCGGGCGCGCGGCAACGGTCCGTCAGTGTACGGTAGCACCGGTACCGTCCTGCGGCATTACGACTTTCGACGCCAAATCCGCTGATAGTTGCGCTTGCTCAATGTTTTTGGGTTGCCATAAGGGCATGATGGTATGGACAAGGCATTCACGTCCGCCTTGCCAGCCGTCCATCAGAGGGCGACACTTGCCACCCAACTTGCCATCGGTTCGCTTTGGCGTTCCGAGAGCGAAGACGGTTTGGTTCCAGCTTGCGAGTAATGGACACCATGAGCACCCCCGCCAGCACGCACTTGATCATTGCCGACGACCACCCGTTGTTTCGCGATGCGCTCCGTCTGGCGGTTGCCAGCGTGGTGTCCTCCGCGAAGATCGGTGAGGTCGGTTCCTTCGAAGACCTGACTGCAATGCTCGAGCGCGAGGGCGACGTCGACCTGGTGCTGCTCGACCTCAAAATGCCGGGGATCAGCGGGTTTTCCGGGCTGATCTACCTTCGGGCCCAGTATCCGGCGATCCCGGTCGTCGTGGTGTCGGCCAGCGACGACGTCGAAACCATCCGCCGCTCGCTCGATTTCGGCGCCTCCGGCTTCGTGCCGAAGCGGTTCGGCGTCGAAAAGCTCGGCGAGGCAATCCTGCGGGTGCTGGACGGCGACGTCTGGGTTCCGCCGGATGTCGACCTGTCGGCGGCGGCCGATCCCGAGACCTCCAAGCTGCGTGACCGGCTGGTGACGCTGACCCCGCAGCAGGTCCGGGTGCTGATGATGCTGTCCGAAGGCCTGCTCAACAAGCAGATCGCCTACGAGCTCGGGGTGTCGGAAGCGACCATCAAGGCTCACGTCTCGGCGATCCTGCAGAAGCTCGGCGTCGAAAGCCGCACCCAGGCGGTGATCGCCGCGGCCAAGATCTCCGGCAGCCAGTGGCGCCAGGAAGAACCGATCGCGTCGTAAGCCCAGCATTGGCTTAGGTCGACCAATTCTTGTTTATTCCGTCATGGCCGGGCTCGTCCCGGCCATCGACGTCTTTAGACGAGCGTAGCTGCGCAGCAAGGCGTGGATGCCCGGCACAAGGCCGGGCATGACGCAAGTCGTCGGCCTATCTCCCCGTCATTGCGATCGAAGCGAAGCAATTCAGGGTTCCGGCGCACGGGGCTCTGGATTGCTTCGTCGGCTTCGCTTCCTCGCAATGACGCTGCGAACTCGGCCCTTGCGCCGACCTGTCTCGGCGGCGCTCACTCCGCCGCCACGACCGACTGCTGGGCGTGCCACTGGCTCAGCAGCGCCCGCAGCGAGGCGGCTTTCACCGGTTTGTTCAGCACCGCGATCTCCTCTTGCCGCGCCGAGGCGCGGACGCCGGGGCTGCGATCGGCGGTGATCAAGATCGCCGGGATGCTCTGGCCGAAGCGGGCGCGGATTTCGCGAATCGCCGCGATGCCGTTGCCGCGGTCGAGGTGGTAGTCGACCAAAAGGCCGGTGACGCGCTGCTCGCTGCCCTCGATGGCGCGGACCGCGGCTTCCGGATCGGCGACCGCGATCACCTTGGCGTCCCAGGTGGTCAGCAGCGTCTTCATGCCGTCCAGGATCGCCGGATCGTTCTCGATGCAGACCACCAGGATGCCGCTCATCGAGGCGCGCGATAGCGGCGTGGCGCTGGTCACCGCTGCGGTGTGGTTGACGGCTTCGGCGACCGGCACCGTCACCGAGAAGCAGGAGCCGCCGCCGCGGTTGGAATCGAGCGCAATGCCGTGGTTGAGCACGCGGGCCAGCCGTTCGACGATCGACAGCCCGAGGCCCAGTCCGCGCGCGATCCGTGCGCCCTGTTCGAGCCGGTGAAATTCCTTGAAGATCTCGCCCCGCTTGAGGATCGGCACGCCGACGCCGGTGTCGTAGATGCCGATCCGGAGCGACTGCCCCTGACGGCGGCAGCCAACCAGCACGCGGCCCTGCGGAGTGTATTTGATCGCGTTCGAGATCAGGTTCTGCATCAGCCGGCGAAGCATCAGCCGGTCCGACTGCACCGGCAGCGAACACGGCACGAAGGTCAGCTCCAGCCCCTTGGCGCGCGCGGTCGGCGAGAACTCGATCTCCAGCGAGCGCATCAGGTCGCCGACCACGAAGTTGGTCAGCGACGGCGTCATCGCGCCAGCGTCGAGCCGCGAGATGTCGAGCAGCGCGCCGATGATTTCTTCGATCGCCTGCAGCGACTCGTCGATGTTCTCGACCAGGCGAGAATCTTCGCCCCCGTTCTGGCGTTCGACCAGGCTGGTGGCGTAGAGCCGGGCCGCGTTGAGCGGCTGCAGGATGTCGTGGCTGGCGGCGGCGAGGAAGCGGGTCTTGGAGATGTTGGCTTCTTCGGCCGTGCTCTTGGCGAGAGCTAGCTGCGAATTCAGCCGGGTCAGTTCCTCGGTGCGTTCACGCACCCGGCGTTCCAGCGTGGCGTTGGCGCGCTCCAGCGCTTCGGCGGCTTCGAAGCTTGGAGTGACATCGGAGAAGGTGATCACCAGGCCGCCGTCGGGCATCCGGTTGGCGCGGACCTCGACCACCAGATGGCGGTCCGGGAAGCGCTCGATGAACGGTTCGCCCTCGGTGGTGTAGGCCGCCATCCGCATCTGGGTGTGCGCTTCGGCGTCGATCGGTGCGGTGCTGTTGCTGGCGAGGAATTCCAGGATCTCGATCAGCGGAATGCCGATCTGGATGATGTGCGGCGGCAATCCCAGGATCTCGCCGAACTGCCGGTTCGAACAGATCAGTTGCAGCTCGGGATTGAACACCGCGATGCCCTGGCGAACGTGGTTCAGCGCGGTCTGCAGGATCTCGCGGTTGAAATGCAGCGCGGCGTGAGAATCGTCGAGCAGCTTCAGGGCAGCTTCAGCCGACACCGTGCGCTTGCGCAGCAGCAGTGACAGCACCAGCCGGGACGAAGCCGCACCGATCGACGAGGCGATCAGATGCTCGGCGTGCTTCAACAGTTCGAAATCGGCAGGTGCCGCGGGATCGAGTGTGATGCGGCGGCCGGCGGCGAAGCTGCGGAAGGAATCGCGCGTACGATCCGGGCCGAGATACTGCGACACGGCGCCGACAATGTCCTGCACCGTCACGGTGGTGCGCCAGCGCCGGAACGCCGGGGTCATCGGCGTCAGCGTGTCCGGGACGAAGACTTCGGCCTGCAGCCGTTCGATCGAGGACGGTTGCCGCAGCAGCGACAAAAGGATGTAGGCGACGAGATTAAGCGACAGGCTCCACAGCACGCCATGCAGCAGGGGCGGCAGATCGGAGCCGAACAGCGCCTGCGGCCGCAGCGCCTCGATGCCCCACGGGCCGTGCTGCAACAGCAGCAGTCCGGTGGTGCTGTTCTCCATGAAGCTCGGGATGAACAGCGTGTAGGCCCACACTGCGAATCCGACCAGCAGGCCGCCGATCGCGCCGCGCGCGGTGGCGCGACGCCAGACCAGGCCGCCGAAGAACGACGGCGCGAACTGAGCGATCGCGGCAAACGACAACAGGCCGATGGCGGCGAGCTGGGTGTTGCCGAGTGCCCGGTAGTAAAGATAGGCGAGGATCAGGATCGCGAAGATCGCGACCCGGCGCACCGTCAGCAAGAAACTGCCGAAATTGCGCTGTTCGTCGGGACGGGGCGCGCCGTGCCGCTTCAGCACCAGCGGCATCACCAGATCGTTCGACACCATCACGGCCAGCGCGACGCATTCGACGATCACCATCGCGGTCGCGGCCGACAGCCCGCCGATGAACACCGCGACGCTCAGCATCGGGGCGTCGGCGTCGATCGGCAGCGCCAACACGTACATGTCGCTGTCGACCTTGCCGAACGGGAATTTGACCAGGCCGGCGAGCGCGATCGGGATCACGAACAGATTGATCGCAATCAGGTACAGCGGAAACAGCCAGCGGGCGCGACCGACTTCGGCCTCGTTCGAATTCTCCACCACGCTGACGTGGAATTGCCGCGGCAGCATCATGAAGGCGCAGAACGACAGCGCCGTCATGGTCAGGAAGTTGGCCGGCGACGTCGAATCCAGCGCGCGCACCGCTTCGGGCATCTGCGTCGCCCGTTCGATCAGCGCCGATGGGCTGAACATCCAGAAGGTGACGAAGATGCCGGCCGCCAGGAACGCCACCAGCTTGACGATCGACTCGGTGGCGACCGCCAGCATCAGGCCGTGCTGATGCTCGGTGGCGCTGGCCTGCCGGGTGCCGAACAGCACCGTGAACAAGGCCATGGCCATCGCGACGATCAACGCGATGTCGCCGACGATCGGGATGTCGGCGATGTTGTGGTCGTCGCCGAGGATGGTCTGCAGCGACGACGACACCGCCTTCAGTTGCAGCGCGATGTAGGGGACCGAGCCGATGATCGCGATGATCGCCACGGTGGCGGCGACCTTCTGGCTCTTGCCGTAGCGGGCCGCAATGAAGTCGGCGATCGAGGTGATGTTCTGCGACTTGGCCAGTCGGATGACGCGGCGCAGCAGCGGTGCAGCGACCAATACCACCAGGACCGGGCCGACATAGATCGCCAGGAAGTCGAAGCTGGAGCGGCTGGCGAAGCCGACCGAGCCGAAGAAGGTCCAGGACGTGCAGTAGATCGCCAGCGACAGCGGATAGATCAGCCCGCCGGCGCGCTCGCGCTGGCCTTGCGAGAGCCGGTCGCCCCAGCTCGCGACGACGAATAGAAACCCGATGTAGGCGAGGGCGGCTGCGATCACGCCCCAGTCGTGCAGCATCGCGGTCGTGCTCCCTCGCGTCAGGCGGCAGGCGATTGATCAATCACTTCCCGTGCAGGCCGCCGGATGCAGGCCTGCAGGACGCAATTGCAAGTCTACCAAAACAGAAGGGGCGCCTGCGACAGGGATTTTCCCGGCCGCGGGCGCCCCCGCTGAAGATCGTTACCGCGGCGTGCGAGCGATGCGGATCACTCCGCAGCGATCGCCTTGGCGCCGAGCGGCAGGCCTAGCTCGTTCCACACCTGCACCAGGGCTTCGGCCAGCGCGTCGATCAGCTTGTCGTCGTGATACGGCGACGGCGTGATGCGGAGCCGTTCGAGGCCGCGGGCGACGGTCGGGTAGTTGATCGGCTGGATGTAGATGTTGTGCTGCTCGAGCAGCATGTCCGACGCCTTCTTGCACTTCTCGGCGTCGCCGACGAACACCGGCACGATGTGGGTGTCGGTCGGCATCACCGGAATGCCGGCGTTGTTCAGCACGGCCTTGACGCGCGCGGCGCGATCCTGATGGCGCTCACGCTCCCAGGTCGAGCTGCGCAGATGCTTGATCGCTGCGGTGGCCGCGGCGCAGATCGGCGGCGGCAGCGCGGTGGTGAAGATGAAGCCCGGCGCGTAGGAGCGTACGGCGTCGATCACTTCGGTCTTGCCGGTGATGTAGCCGCCGAGGCAGCCGAACGCCTTGGCGAGGGTCGCTTCGATGATGTCGATGCGGGCCATCACGCCGTCACGCTCGGCGACGCCGGCACCGTGCGCACCGTACATGCCGACCGCGTGCACTTCGTCGCAGTAGGTCATCGCATTGTACTTCTCGGCGAGATCGCAGATCTTCGCCAGCGGAGCGGTGTCGCCGTCCATCGAGTACAGGCTCTCGAACGCGATCAGCTTCGGACGGTCGGGACCGGCGGCGATCAGCAGCTCTTCGAGATGAGCGGTATCGTTGTGGCGCCAAACCACGCGCTCGCAGCCCGACTGACGGATGCCTTCGATCATCGAATTGTGATTGAGCGCGTCCGACAGGATCAGGCAGTTCGGGATCAGCTTGCCGAGGGTCGACAGGCCGGTCTGGTTGGAAACGTAGCCCGAGGTGAACAGCAGCGCCGCTTCCTTGCCGTGCAGCGAGGCGATCTCCTGCTCCAGCTGCACCAGTGGATGATGCGTACCGGCGATGTTGCGGGTACCGCCGGCGCCGGTGCCTATCCGGGTCGCGGTCTCGACCATCGCGCCGACCACCTTCGGGTGCTGGCCCATGCCGAGATAATCGTTCGAGCACCAGATCACGACATCGCGAGCTCCGGAGTTCGAGTGCCACGTAGCATGCGGGAACCTGCCGGCAATCCGCTCGAGATCAGCGAACACCCGGTAACGACGCTCGTCGTGAAGGCGGGTGAGAGCGTCTTGAAAGAATTGATTGTACTGCATCGCGATGACCTGTTGGGGAGGCGGATCGAACGACGGAACGCCGCAGAACCGGCGAAACTATTAGAACTCTTCCATCAAGGAAGTCGAGGCGCAATTCGGCGATCGAGCTGCGCCCGACGCGATCCATATCATCGGTTCCGCAGGGCAAGGCTTGATGAAGATCAATGCCTTGGCTCGAATGCGGCCTTGTCAGGGATCACGCGGACAACGCCGCAAACGTTAAGCGCTGGTGAACCGCAATACGCCGTCCGTCGTCGGCGCCAGCTGCAAACGGTTCTGCGTCAGCATGTAGTTGACGTGCGCGATCAGCTCGCCGACCGCAAAGCCGGTCTGATGCGCATCCAACACGTGTTTGTGAAATACCACCGGGACCAGTTCGGCCGAACTCATCGGGGTGGAGCGGCAGGCGTCCGCAATCATCCCGCAGCGCTCCTCGTGATGATCGGCGAGCTGTTTGATGCGGGTCTTGACGCCATGGAACGGCAGGCCATGGCCCGGCAGCACCAATACGTCGTCCGGTAATAGTGTGTCGAGCTCGGCAAGCGACGAAAGATACGAGCCGAGCGCGTCTTCGTCAGGCTCGTGTGCCCACACGCTGACATTCGGCGAGATCTTGCTCAGCACCTGGTCGGCGGAAAGGAACAGCTTATCGGCCTCGCAATACAGCATCACTTGATCAGGCGAGTGGCCGGCACCGGTGATGATCCGGAATGACCGTTGCCCGATCGTGATGTCCTTGCCCTTGGCGAGTCTGCAATACGCTGCCGGCAGCGGCACGGTCTTCTTCAGATAATCCTGGCCGCGGCCGACAAGCTGGTCGATCACGGTTTCGTCGATGCCGTGGCGGCGGAAGAACGCGCGGTTGTTGACCAGCCGCTCTTCGGTGCGACGGTTCTGATGATACACGCCTTGCAGATACTCGATCTGCGACATGTAGAACGGGCAGCCGAACCGCTGCACGATCCAGCCCGCCATGCCGACATGGTCCGGATGGGCATGGGTGACGATCACCCGGCTGATGCGAAAGCCCGCCAGCGCACCGTCGAACAGCGTTTCCCAGGCCGCGATGGTCGCATCGTTGCCGAAGCCGGTGTCGACCATCGCCCAGCCATCGCCGTCGGCGAGCAGATAGATGTTCACGTGGTTGAGCCGGAACGGCAGCTTCAGCCGCAGCCACAGCACGCCCGGCGCGATCTCGACCGTCTGGTCGGGGCCGGGGTGGCTGTCCTGCAAGTAGTGCAATTCGTCGTGCGGCGTCTCGGTCGCGTCGGTCTTCTTATGCATTCGGCGCATGCTCCCTGATCCGGCTTACCGGGCGCGGAGCGGCGGCGCCAGCCGAAAAACCGTCAGGGCCGGTTGCAGTCCTGACAGGCCTCAAATTCCAGCATCTGGACGCAAAAAAAGGCCGGCGGGGCTAGCCGCCGGCCTGACTTTCATGTCGGTTGCCGATCAGGCGGCGCGGATATTGGTCAGGAATGCGTCGATCTCCTCGCGCAGCAGCGCCGCTTCCTGGCGCAGCGAGCCCGAGGCATTCAGGACCTCGGCGGCTGCAGATCCTGCCTGCGAGGCGGCGGCGCTGACGCCGACGATGTTACTGGAGACTTCGCTGGTGCCGCCGGCCGCATGCTGGATGTTGCGGGCGATTTCGCGGGTCGCCGCGCCCTGTTCTTCGACCGCCGCCGTGATGGCGGTGGTCACCTCGTTGATCGAAGTAATGGTCTGGCCGATGTTGCGGATTGCGCCAACGGCCGAGCTGGTCACCCCCTGCATGGCGGCGATCTGCGCCCGGATCTCCTCGGTCGCTTTGGCGGTCTGGCTGGCGAGGTCCTTGACCTCCGCCGCCACCACCGCGAAGCCGCGGCCGGCATCGCCGGCGCGCGCGGCTTCGATGGTGGCGTTGAGCGCCAGCAGGTTGGTCTGCGAGGCGATGCTCTGGATCAGGTCGATCACCGCGCTGATCCGTTCCGCGTTATCGGCGAGGCCCTGCATCGTAGTGTCGGTCTCGCCCGCTTCCCGCACCGCGCGGGTTGCGATTTCGGCCGAGGTGGTGACCTGACGGCTGATCTCGGCGATCGACGACGCAAGCTGCTCGGTACCGGTCGCCACGGTCTGGACGTTGACCGAGGTTTCCTCGGCAGCCGACGCGACGGTGGTGACCAGCGCGCTCGACTGCTCAGAGGTGGTCGCCATCGTGTGCGCGGTCTCCTGCATCTGGTCGGCGGAGGATTGCAGCTTCTCCATCGCGCTCCGCACCGTCGCCTCGAATTCGGCGATCCGCGCCTCGATCCGCTGGGTACGTTCGGCCTTGGCGGCGCGATCCTTGTCCTGCTCTTCGCTTAGCGTCCGCGCCCGGATCATGTTGTCGCGGAACACTTCCAGCGATTCGGCCATCACGGCGATTTCGTCCCGGCGGCTGCCGCGCTCGATGGCAGTGCTGAGGTCGCCGGCCGACAGGCTTTGCATCGACTTCTGCAGGCCGCCAATCCGGCGCAGGATGCTGCGTCCGACATACAGCCAGACGAACAGCGCCGAGCCGATCAGGGTCGCCGCGCCGAGTGCGATCATCACCCGCGTGGCCAACGTGATCTGCGCCTGCGCGTCCGAGGTGCCGACGGTGGTCTCGTTGCGGACATTGTCGACGAGTTGCTTGACGCTGATGCCGAGGCCGACGTTGAGTTTGCGGGTCTCGTCGAGCAGGAGATCGCGATAGTCGCGAGCATCGAGTTCGAGCTGGCGCAACTTGAACGCGCCGGTCTTGCCATCGCCGAGCGCCATCAGCTTCTGGGCTGCGGCCTTGATGTCAGCGGTGGTCTGATTCTGCGGGAGACCTTCCAGGTTGGTATTCACCACCTGACGGGCTTCCTTAAAGCTGGCTTCGACCGGCTCCAGATCATCGGCGCTGGAAGCCGACAGTGCGGCCATCAGATTCGAGGCGATCAGATTGCTCTGGGCGATGACGTTGCCGAGCTGTTCGATCTGGCGTCCGGTCGCCGTCGCGTCGTCCTGCGACAGATTGGCCGAACCAAGCACGGCATTCATCTGAGTCTGCGCATCGAGCATCGCAGGGTTGGCGACAGCGATGAAGGCGTCGTGCGAGCGACGCAGCTCTTCATAGAGCTTGGCGTGTTGCGTGGTCAGATCGAGCCGCTCCTTGGCGGCTGCGCCGAGGCTGCGGATGGTGTCGTCGATGTTCTTCAGGGTTTCGTTGAGCGCCGAAACGACTGCCTTGTCGCCACCGTAAGCCGTGATGTCGGCGAGCTTCTGGATCGCGACCTGCTGGGCCGCCTTCATCCGGGCTGAGCGCTCACGGAGTTGTTCGGCGGAAAGCGAGTCGAGAAGGATCGGCGCCTGGCTGGCGAGACTTTCACTTTCGGTGGCGAGCTGGAGGCTGGCGGCAAGTTTGGGAATGTCGCGGCCGCTCAGCTCGGCGATCGTACGCCCAAGCTGATGCAGGCTGATCCCGGCCCACGCGCTGATCAGGATCGCCATGCCAGCGATCACCGTGAACGCAGCAAACAGGCTGCCACGAATTCCGAGTTGCGGAAATTTCAGCCGCGGACGCCGGAATTTCGCGAATTTCCCAGACATGTTTCCCCCAACCTGGACTTTGCACTGACGCGTCGTCTCAGCGACGCTGGCCGGGAGTATCAGTTTAGGGGGTTAATATTCTTCACGTCGCTCTACGAGTACCGATCGCTATTTGAGCGATCGGTACGCCCGGTTCTGACATGGTTTCGAAAATGAAAAAGGGCCGGCGCGAGGCCGGCCCTTCCAACTTCCCGCAAAAGAAGTGATCAGGTCTTAGTACTTGGCGACGACCGGACCGCCCCAGTTGAAGCGGTAGTTCAGGCCGGCCTTGACGACGTGCTCGTCGTTCTTGGCCGAGAAGCCCGGAGCCAAGGTCACGTTGCCGAAGTCGTAGTACTGGTACTCGATCTTGCCCGACCAGTTCGGAGCGAACAGGTATTCGAGACCGCCACCGACGGTGTAACCGTCCTTCTTGCTGTCGATCGCAATGCCGCCGGTCGGACCAACAAGGCTGCTGCTGTAGTCGGCGTAGGCCCAACCGCCCTTGGCGTAGAGCAGCGCGGCACCCCAGGTGTAGCCGAGGCGGCCGGTGACCGACGCCAGGCCACGCTGGTTATCCGAATAGATGTAGTTGCCAGCGTTCGGGCCGCCAACCACGGTGAAGCCAACCGACTGGTTGGTGCCGCTCAGCCAAGAGTACTGGCCTTCAACACCGAGCACCCAGTTCGGAGCGAACTGCCAGTCGTAACCGGCCTGCAGACCGCCGAGGAACTTGCCGTTATCGCTGGCGGTAACGCCGGTGCCGATGCTGTTGTCGCCCGAGAAGGCGCCACCGATGTGACCACCGATGTAGAAGCCGGTCCAGTTGTAAACCGGGGCCGGGGCGTAGGCGGGAGCCTTGGTGTACGGGCGGGCGGCGAGGTCCGCGGCGAGGGCCGGGGCCGCGCCGAGGGCGACCAGGGCCACGGTGCCGAGCAGAATCTTCTTCATGTGTTGTCTCCAGACTTTGTCAGACGCACCGCTAGTCGGCGCCATCTGCATCATGGCTTAGCGGGATTTTGCGTAAAATGCTGTCACCGGGAGGCCACACTCCCTTTGGAACTAACCTCATGACGACGCACAATTTTTTATACCTAATGGAACCTTAAAGAGATCCAAATTCCGCCTTAATTTGAAACGGCCGGGCACCTGCCTGATGGCGAGTCAGGAGCATGAGGCTGCCCAATTATTCCGCGACTGCAACGAACCATTTAACATATTGAATCTCGGCGTTTTGTGCAGTTCGGGACACTTGCGGGCCGGCCATCCGATAATGTTATAATGTAACAGAATTCGATGAAGTGGACTGTCGCGCGTGCCACAATCGCCTCCCTCGCCATCCCATCTGGGCACGTCGTCCGGCCATGTGCATCTGCATGTCCACGGTGCTGAATCGCCGCACCCTCCGCAGCCGGCGCCTTGGTCGATCCTGCGGATGGGGCTTGCGGCCCGAATCGCGGCGGCGCTGGCGGTCAGTGCCGGTCTTTGGACGCTTGTGCTGGTGGCGATGAGATGACTATGCGGGCCCAACTGACTTTCAAGGATGTCACCCTCGGCTACGACCGCCACCCGGCAGTGCATCACCTGTCGGGACGAATCGACGCCGGCTCGCTGCTGGCAGTGGTCGGGCCGAATGGCGCCGGCAAGTCGACGTTGTTTCGCGGCATCGTGGGTATCCTGAAGCCGCTGGCGGGATCGATCGATCGGGATGGCCTGGACGTTCACGATATCGCCTATCTTCCCCAGAGCGCCGAGATCGATCGCACCTTTCCAATCTCGGTGTTCGATTTCGTCGGCACCGGATTGTGGCGCTCGACTGGAGCGTTCGTTCGTATCGACCGGTCTGCGCGGCTGCGGATCTCCCAGGCTCTGGCGGCCGTCGGCCTGTCCGGCTTCGAAAACCGCAATATCGGAACGCTGTCGGGCGGCCAGATGCAGCGCATGCTGTTCGCCCGGGTGCTGCTGCAGGACGCGGCCGTGATTGTGCTCGACGAGCCGTTCAACGCCGTCGACGCCCGCACCACCGCTGACCTCGTCCACCTGGTGCAGCATTGGCACGGCGAAGGCCGCACCGTGGTGGCGGCGCTGCACGACATGGACCTGGTCAACGCCAGCTTCCCGGAGACTCTCCTGCTGGCGCGCACCGCGGTGGCGTGGGGTCCGACCGCCGAGGTGCTGACCGCCGACAACCAGGCCGAAGCGCGGCGGATGTGCGAAGCGTTCGACGACGGCGCGCCGGCCTGTACCGCAGCTTCCCAGGCGGCCTGACATTATGATGCTGTACCAGGCGCTGATCGCGCCGTTCACCGAGTTCGAATTCATGCGCCGGGCGCTCGCCGGTATCGTGGCGTTGTCGCTCGGCGGCGCGCCGATCGGCGTGTTTCTCATGCTGCGGCGGATGAGTCTCGTCGGCGACGCGATGGCGCACGCGATTCTGCCGGGCGCGGCGATCGGCTTCCTGCTGTCGGGCCTCAACCTGTTCGCGATGACGTTCGGCGGCCTGATCGCCGGCTTCGCGGTGGCGATTCTCGCCGGCGTGGTGTCGCGCATCACCGAATTGAAAGAGGACGCCTCGCTGGCGGCGTTCTACCTGGTGTCGCTCGCGCTCGGCGTCACCATCGTGTCGATGAAGGGCACCAATATCGATCTGCTGCACGTGCTGTTCGGCAACATCCTGGCGATGGACGATCGCACCCTGCTGGTGATCGCCTTCAACGCCACGCTGACGCTGGTGGCGCTCGCGGTGATCTGGCGACCGCTGGTGATCGAATGCGTCGACCCTTTATTCTTACGGACGGTCAGCCGCGCCGGCGCGCCCGCGCATCTCGCCTTCCTGGCGCTGGTGGTGATCAATCTGGTCAACGGCTTCCACGCGCTCGGCACGCTGCTTGCGGTCGGCCTGATGATTCTGCCCGCCGGCATCGCCAAATTCTGGGCGCGCGACATCACCGGCATGATGATGGTGGCGGTCTCCAGCGCCATGCTGTCCGGCTATGTCGGGCTGGTGTTGTCGTATCAGGCCGGCCTGCCGTCGGGCCCGGCGATCATCCTGGTCGCCGCCGTGCTGTATCTCGGCTCGGTGCTGTTCGGCCGCTTCGGCGGCGTGATTCGTAAGCTGTTTCCCGCACCGCATCTGGAGGCGTAACGCCGATGTTCCGTGTCGTCCTGATCCTCGCCGCCGGCTTTGCCGCGATGCTGCCGGCACACGCGCAGGAGCGCGTCCGGGTGGTCGCGAGCTTCTCGATTCTCGGTGATTTCGTCCGCAATGTTGGCGGCGATCGCGTCGATATCGCCACGCTGGTCGGCCCTGGCGGCGACGTTCACGTCTATACGCCGTCCCCGACCGACGCCAAGAAAGTCGCCGACGCCAGGCTGCTGGTGGTCAACGGTCTCGGCCTGGAAGGCTGGCTGCCGCGGCTGGTGCAATCGTCCGGCAGCAAGGCCACCGTCGTCACCGCCACCAAGGGCATTACGCCGCGCGATGCCGACGAGGATGACGCCCACGCCGGCGGTGGGCACGCACACGATCACGGCGACGGCCACGCCGATCCGCATGCGTGGCAGTCGGTCGCCAATGCCAAGACCTATGTGGGCAATATCCGCGACGCGCTGATCGCCGCCGATCCGGCCGGCGAGGCTGCGTACCGTGCCAACGCCGCGACGTATCTGGCCAAGCTCGATGCGCTCGACCGCGACGTCCGCGAGGCTGCGGCGAAGATCCCCGAGAGCAAGCGCAAGGTGATCTCGACCCATGACGCCTTCGGCTATTTCGCCGCCGCCTACCGGATCGTCTTCATCGCGCCGCAGGGCGTCTCCACCGAATCCGAAGCCAGCGCCCGCGACGTCGCCAAGATCATCACCCAGATCCGCAAGGACAAGGTGCCGGCGGTGTTCCTGGAGAACGTCACCGACCCACGGCTGATGCAGCGGATCAGCGCCGAGACCGGCGCCAAGATCGGCGGCACGCTGTATTCCGACAGCCTGACGCCCGAAAACGGCGACGCCCCCACTTACATTGATATGGTCCGGCACAATATAAGAACGCTGACCGGCGCGCTGAGCGGATGACGCAGCGCCGGTCCCGCTGACCCGAGCCTGGACCGCCGCGGCGGTCGCCCGGAATCCCGCGGTCCCGCCATGATTTTCGGCCTCAGCCTTGGAGACGCGCACGCCGTGTGTTTCGGGCCGGGGCTCCGCGCTGGAGTAACTGCCTGATGACTTCTACGGCCGCTTCGAAGATTCCCGTCACCGTGCTCACCGGCTATCTCGGCGCCGGCAAGACCACGCTGCTCAACCGCATCCTGTCGGAAAACCACGGCAAGAAATACGCGGTGATCGTCAACGAATTCGGCGAGATCGGCATCGATAACGACCTCATCATCGGCGCCGACGAAGAAGTGTTCGAGATGAATAACGGCTGCGTCTGCTGCACGGTGCGCGGCGACCTGGTGCGCATTCTCGCCGGCCTGATGAAGCGCAAAGGCAAGTTCGACGCGATCATCGTCGAGACCACCGGCCTCGCCGATCCGGCCCCGGTGGCGCAGACCTTCTTCGTCGACGAAGATGTGCAGAACGCCGCGCGGCTCGATGCGGTGGTGACCGTCGCCGACGCCAAATGGCTAAGCGAACGGCTGAAGGATGCGCCCGAGGCCAAGAACCAGATCGCCTTCGCCGACGTCATCGTGCTGAACAAGACCGATCTGGTGAGCCCGGCCGAACTCGCCGAAGTCGAGGCGCGCATCCGTGCGATCAACCCTTACGCCAAGCTGCATCGAACCGAGCGCTGCCAGGTCGCGCTCGCCGACGTGCTGGAGCGCGGCGCATTCGATCTCGACCGCATCCTCGAAATCGAGCCGGCCTTTCTCGAGGCCGATGATCACGATCACCATCATGATCACGACCACGGCCACCATCACCATGGCCACGACCATCATCACGATCACGGGCTGAAGCACTATCACGACGAGGACATGCAATCGCTGTCGCTGAAGAGCGACAAGCCGCTCGATCCCGCCAAGTTCATGCCCTGGCTGCAGCAATTGGTGCAGACCGAAGGCGGCAAGATCCTGCGCTCCAAGGGCATCCTCGCTTTCACCGGCGACGACGACCGCTACGTGTTCCAGGGCGTGCACATGATGCTGGAAGGCGATCACCAGCGGGCCTGGAAAGAGGGCGAGCCGCGCGAGAGCCGCGTGGTGTTCATTGGTCGCGATCTGCCCGAACAGGCGATCCGCGACGGCTTTGCCAAGTGCATCGCGTCATGAGCGGCTTCGAGGCGCCCGGCGAGGCCGGGTCGATCGCGTCGGTCACCGACCGGGTCAAGCCGGTTGCGATCGAAGGCGGCGCCAGTGCGGTCCACTTCCTCGGCGACACCGCGGTGTTCATCGGCACCGAAGAAAACGCGACGCTGGTCGCTGCCGACGGCACGACCTCGACCGTTCCGCTGCACGGCGGCGGCATTCTCAGCGCGGCATGTGACGGCAAGCGCATCGTTACCGGCGGCGACGACGGCAAGGTGACGCTGCTGGATGGGTCGGGCAAGACCGAGACCTTCGCGACCGATGCCAAGCGGCGCTGGATCGACAACGTCGCGCTGCATCCGGACGGCGCGGTGGCGTGGTCGGCCGGCAAGATCGCGTACGTTCGCGCGCCGAAAGGCGAAGACAAGTTCTTCGAGGTGCCATCGACCGTCGGCGGCCTCGCCTTCGCGCCGAAGGGGCTGCGGCTCGCGATCGCGCACTACAACGGCGTGACGCTTTGGTTTCCGAACATGGCCGGCAACGCCGAATTCCTCGAATGGGCCGGTTCGCATCTCGGCGTGATCTTCAGTCCCGATAACCGCTTCCTGGTCACCGCGATGCACGAGCCGGCGCTGCACGGCTGGCGGCTGGCGGATGCCAAGCACATGCGGATGACCGGCTATCCCGGCCGGGTGCGGTCGATGTCCTGGACAGTCGGCGGCAAGGGGCTCGCCACGTCTGGCGCCGACACCGTGATCATCTGGCCGTTCGCCAGCAAGGACGGTCCGATGGGCAAGCAGCCGGCGATGCTGGCGCCGCTGCAGGCCCGCGTCAGCGCGGTCGCCTGCCATCCGAAGAACGACATTCTTGCGGCCGGCTACAGCGACGGCACTGTGCTGCTGGTGCGGATGAATGACGGCGCCGAGATTCTCGCCCGCCGTAATGACACGCCGCCGATCGCCGCGCTCGCCTGGAACGCCAAAGGCACGCTGCTGGCGTTTTCCGACGAGGATGGTGCGGGCGGCATCCTTCCGCTGTAAGAGGGAACCGTCTCCGAAAGCAGGCGGCTCCCGATGCGGTTTCTCACCACCTTCCAGACAGCGGACTTCTTCGACACGCTGGTCAGCCTCGCCGTTGCCTTCGTGCTCGGCATGCTGATCGGCGCCGAGCGGCAGTACCGGACCCGCACCGCAGGGCTGCGCACCAACGTGCTGGTGGCAGTCGGCGCCGCAGCCTTCGTCGATCTGGCGATGCATCTGGCCGGTGCCGACGGCGCGGTCCGGGTGATCGCCTATGTGGTCTCCGGCATCGGCTTCCTCGGCGCCGGCGTGATCATGAAAGAGGGCATGAACGTCCGCGGCCTCAACACCGCGGCGACGCTGTGGAGCTCGGCGGCTGTCGGTTGCTGCGCCGGCGGCGATCTGGTGGCCCAGGCGGTGGCGCTGACGGTGTTCGTGATCGCCGGCAACACGCTGCTGCGGCCGCTGGTCAATGCGATCAACCGCATCCCGTTCGACGAACGCACTTCGGAGGCGACCTATGCGGTGCGTCTCACCGCCGGCAGCGCGGCTGCCGGGCGGCTGCGCGAGCACCTCGAGGAGCGGCTGGAAAAGGCCGACTATCCGGTGGCGGAAGTCGAGGTCGAAGCGCTCGAGCATGTCGAGGACAAGGTCGAGATCGTTGCCACGTTGGTATCGACCGCGGTGGAGCCGAGCGAACTGGATGCGGTGGTCGACGAACTCGGCAAGGAAGCCGGCGTCGAATTCGCCACCTGGGAAACCAGCACTAAAGATTGATTCACCTTGTCGCTAATTCTGACGGTTCGGGAACCCGGTGCGACACCGGAACCCGGAACGATGCCCGCGCGCGTCCGTTGGTTCGGCGAGCAAGGGATGAGGGTCATGACGGCGAACAACAACGACAAGGAGCGCGGCCTCAAGCGGGATCTGCTGCTGGCCGGTGTGCTGATCGCGGCGGGCGTGGCGCTATCCGGCCTGTCGCTGACCCAGGTTGATACCAGCACAGGGCGGCTGCAATTCGCCCAGGCAACGCCGCAGCCGCCGCAGTCCACTCCAGGCGCTGAGAGCAAGCCGAGCGCGCCGGAGCCCGCCCAGGACAGCGGCGCCCGCCCGCACGACATTCCGCCGCAACCGGCCCGGCCGGATGCCGACGCCGTGCAGTCCGGCGCCAAACCCGCCTTGCCGCCAGCGCCGCCGGAGAAACTCGGCGACCCGATTCAACCGAAGGGCGGCTAACCGCCGCCACCAAGAAACGGCCGACGATCACCTCACCGGGCTCGCATTTGCGGGCTCGGTTTTTTGGTGAGCAGTTCAGCTGCGCCGATTCCAGCTTACGGTAACTGCACGAGCGTCCCAACCGCAGCGCGCTCCCTCTCCCGCTTGCGGGAGAGGGCTGGGGTGAGGGCGCCCCAAGCGGTGAGTCCGCGACTCGCGGAGAGGAGTGCCCTCACCCGGATCGCTACGCGATCCGACCTCTCCCGCACGCGGGAGAGGTGCGCTGTGCGCGGGCCCGCTCTTGCGACGACAAAAGCGGCTGGACGTCAGCGCACCAGCACGTTCTTGAACTGCCACGGATCGGAGGTGTCGATGTCTTCCGGGAACAGGCCGGGGCGGTCGGTGATCGGGGTCCAGTCGGTGTAGTAGCCCTTCACCGGGCCGAGATACGGCGTCTGCACTTCGAGGCAGCGGCGGAAGTCCATCTCGTCGGCCTCGACGATGCCGGCTTCCGGATTCTCAAGCGCCCACACCATGCCGGCCAGCACCGCCGACGACACCTGCATGCCGGTGGCGTTCTGATACGGGCAAACCTTGCGGGTTTCTTCGATCGAGAGCTGCGAGCCGTACCAGTAGGCGTTCTTGGCATGGCCGTAGACCAGCACGCCGAGCTCGTCGATGCCGTCGACGATCTCGTTCTCGTCGAGGATGTGCCACTTCGGCTGCATCTTGCCTTCGGCGCCGAACATCTCGTGCAGCGACAGCACCGCGTCGTTCGCCGGGTGATAGGCGTAGTGGCAGGTCGGCCGGTACACCACGTTCTGGCCGTCGCGGACCGTGAAGTAATCGGCGATCGAGATCGACTCGTTGTGAGTCACCAGGAAGCCGTACTGCGGGCCCGGCGTCGGGCACCAAGTGCGGACGCGGGTGTTGGCGCCCGGCTGCAGCAGGTAGATCGCCGCCTGGCAACCTTCGGTGTGCTTGCGGCCGTTGTCCGGAATCCACTTTTCGTGGGTGCCCCAGCCGAGTTCGGCCGGCTGCAGGCCTTCGGACACGAAGCCCTCGACCGACCAGGTGTTGACGAACACGTTCATCGGCTTCGGGGTCTTGGCGCGCTGGGTATCACGCTCGGCGATGTGGATGCCCTTGACGCCGAGCTTCTGCGCCAGCTGGCCCCAGCCTTCGCGGCTCTTCGGCTCGTTGACTTCGACGCCGGTGTCGCGGGCGATATCGAGCAGCGCTTGCTTGACGAACCACGACACCATGCCGGGGTTGGCGCCGCAGGTCGACACCGCGGTGGTGCCGCCCGGGTTCTTGGCCTTGGCGGCCAGCAGGGTCTCGCGCAGCGCGTAGTTGGAGCGCTTCTCCGGGCCGGCGTTCTTGTCGAAGTAGAAGCCGAGCCACGGCTCGACGACGGTGTCGATGTAAAGTGAGCCGATCTCGCGGCACATCGTCATGAGGTCGACCGAGCCGGTATCGACCGACAGGTTGACGCAGAAGCCCTGGCCGCCGCCCTCGGTCAGCAGCGGGACCAGCAGCTCGCGGTAGTTGTCCTTGGTCACCGCCTGCTTGATGAAGCGGACGCCGTGCTTCTCGGCGAGTTCACTGTCCGCGTGCGGATCGATGATCACGAACCGCTTCTTGTCGTACTCGAAGTGCCGCTCGATCAAGGGCAGCGTGCCCTTGCCGATCGAGCCGAAGCCGATCATCACAATGGGGCCGGTGATCTTGGCGTGGATCTTCGAAGTAGACGACATCAGGTTTGAACTCCGGACAGGGGGCAGGGGTTACGCCGCTATGTGCGGGCAGGACAGTTCGGGAATGTGACGGCGAGGTGAATTTCAGATGTCACCTGCGACGGCTACTCAATTCGGTTCGGACACGCTGAGCACCGTCAGCGAGCGCCGCTCGCCCGACGGGGTCTCGAAACTGATCGATTGTCCGACGGAGAGGCCGATAAGGGCCGCCCCGATCGGGGTCAATACCGAAATACGACCAGCCTCGACGTCGGCTTCGGTCGGATAGACCAGCGTCACCTGCTTTTCCTTGCCGGTGGTATCGTCCCGGAAGGTGAGGGCTGACTCCATGCAGACGATCCCGGGCAGGGGATCGTGGTCGGACGCCACATTGGCGCGAGCGACCTCTCCGGCGAGGAAATCGGCCGTGGCCGGATAGCGCTGCGCAGCGGCTTCGGCGAGCTGGCCGAGCCGTTCGGCATCGCGATTCCGGATGGTAATCGGCGGTCGTTGGGTACGAATGGACTGGATCATGTCTTTCACGGGTCCTTGTCACGCCGAGCGCGTCATGCGCATCGGCATTCACGGGATAAGTAGCAGTCTGAAAAAGGGGAGAAGTCGTCGACGAGATCGTTAAGCCCGGACGGCGCACGCGCGCGCCCGGGTCACCTTCCTGCGTGAAGGCGACCGGCGCGCAGCGTCAAGCGGTTGCGGGGCAAGATCATCATGATCGTCGGAACGTAGGGCTCCCCGTCCGAAAGTCAACGGGGAAGCCGAGAAGGGGCGGTTGCGCGAAGGAGCGGTGCGGCATTTTGGCCGCCCCGCGTCAGCTCCGGCGCTTCGCAGTGACTTCGATTTCGATCTTCATTTCCGGCTTGTAGAGGCCGGCAACCGCGACGATCGTCGCCGCCGGGCGGATCTCGCTCAGATTCTCTCCACACACTGCGAAGACCGCATCCGCATCCTTCGGATCGGTGATGTAGTAGGTCGCGCGCACGATGTCTTCCATCGCAAAGCCCGCTTCCTTCAGTGCTGCGCCGATGGTCTTGAAGCAGTTGCGGGTCTGCGAGGTCACGTCCTCGGGCAGGCTCATGGTCGTGTAGTCGTAGCCGGTGGTCCCGGAGACGAAGACGAAATCACCATCGACCACGGCGCGGCTGTAGCCGGCAGTCTTTTCGAACGGCGATCCGGTGGAAATCAGGCGACGCGACATATCGGGACGACCTTAAAGCTGAGGGAACTTGGGTGAGCAGCCAATGCCGCGTCTGCCCCGGCAAATCAAGCCTTGCTGAAGACGGGAGCGGCGGTGGCGGGATCAGGCGGTCGTGGTCTCCGAAACGCGGGTGCGCCGGCGCCGCCAGGCGTCGACCGCGATCTTGAGCGCGAACACGGCGAGCACGAAAACGGTCACGCGCGGCCGCTTGGCCGGATCGCGCGGCGCGAAGACGCGGTGGGTCGGACGGGGAAAACGCATCGGACCCTCCTTACGCGGCGCGACGAAGACGCACCCGCTCGGCGCGCGCCGGCTTGGCGGCTGCGCCGGTGGCGACGATCAGGCCGGACGCGCCATCGAGCGCGCCGTCACGCAGTTCGAGCCCGAGCAGGCGGTCGCGCTCGAACGGGCCGGGCAACGCCAGCGCGCCCATCTTGTCGGCCGAGAAGCCGAACCGCGCGTAGTACGGCGCATCGCCCAGCAGAATGACGGCGCCATGGCCGCGGGCGGCGGCTTCCGCCAGCGCCACGCGCATCAAGGCGCCGCCGACGCCGAGCTCGCGGCAGGAGGAATCGACGGCGAGGGGGCCGAGCACGAGTGCGGCTCGGCCCCCTGCGTCAACGTGCCAGAGCCGCACCGTGCCGACCAGCCGGCCTTGACGGACCGCGGAGAAAGCGAGGCCTTCCGCGGGCGCGCGTCCATCACGCAAACGCTGGCAGGTGCGCGCATGCCGGCCTTCGCCGAAGCACGCATCCAGCAGGCGCTCACGCGCGGCAATGTCGGAGCTCTTTTCCGCACGGATCGCGAACGGAACGGCTGCGACGTTCAAGGCAGTCAGGTGGGCGAGGGTGTTCGTCATGGCACGTCGATCCCCACGCCGTCCGGCGAACCGCGCCGGCAGCGTGTTGTCAGCAGATAGCAATGTGACAGGGAGAGGCCGGCAAGCCGGCCTCAATTGTTCTGCTCCCGCTCCCGCCTGCGGGAGAGGGCCGGGGTGAGGGCGACACGAGTCGCTGATTCACCCTGCTATCCGCCCCCCGCAGCGCGGAGGAGCGGACATCAGATGTGGTAGGTCGCCAGCGGCGGGAAGCCGTTGAACGCCACCGACGAGTAGGTCGACGTATAGGCCCCGGTGCCTTCGATCAGCAGCTTGTCGCCAATCTCGAGCGTCACCGGCAGCGGATACGGCATCTTCTCGTACAGCACGTCGGCCGAATCGCAGGTCGGGCCGGCGAGCACGCAGGGCGTCATCTCGGCGCCGTCGTGGCGCGAACGGATCGCGTAGCGGATCGACTCGTCCATCGTCTCGGCCAGACCGCCGAACTTGCCGATGTCGAGATACACCCAGCGCACGTCGTCCTCGTCGCTCTTCTTCGAAATCAGAACGACTTCGGTCTCGATCACGCCGGCGTTGCCGACCATGCCGCGGCCCGGCTCGATGATGGTCTCCGGGATCTGGTTGCCGAAGTGCTTGCGCAGCGCCCGGAAGATCGAGCGGCCGTACTGCACGACCGGCGGGACTTCCTTCAGATACTTGGTCGGGAAGCCGCCACCCATGTTGACCATCGACAGCGTGATGCCGCGCTCGGCGCAGTCGCGGAACACCTGCGCGGCCATCGCCAGCGCGCGGTCCCACGCCTTCACCTTGCGCTGCTGCGAGCCGACATGGAACGAGATGCCATAGGCTTCCAGGCCGAGACGCTTGGCGTTGTCGAGCACGTCCACCGCCATCTCCGGATCGCAGCCGAACTTGCGCGACAGCGGCCACTCGGCGCCGGCGCAATCGTACAGGATGCGGCAGAACACCTTCGAGCCGGGCGCCGCACGCGCGACCTTCTCCACTTCGGCGGTGCAGTCGACCGAGAACAGGCGGATGCCGAGCTCGTAGGCGCGCGCGATGTCGCGCTCCTTCTTGATGGTGTTACCAAACGAGATGCGGTCCGGGGTCGCTCCCGCGGCCAGCGCCATCTGGATTTCCTGCACCGAGGCGCAGTCGAAGCACGAGCCCAGCGAGGCCAGCAGCGACAGCACTTCCGGCGCCGGGTTGGCCTTGATTGCATAGAACACGCGGCTGTCCGGCAGCGCCTTGGCGAAATGCATGAAGTTGTCGCGGACCACTTCGAGGTCGACGACCAGGCACGGCTCGACGTCCAGACCCTTGGCGCGGCGGTCGCGCAGGAATTCACGGATACGTTCGGTCATGGCACTCTCCCACGCGCCCAGCGACGGGCGCTTACCAACGATGGCGCTGATCCGACGGCTTCAGCGCCGTCGCGCGATGGAGGCGCGACGAGCGATCAGCTCGGACGAGCAGTGCTGCCTTGGATTGGTTGGGAAGGATCCCGCCCGCTCACTGGCAATGAAGGACAAGCCTCTTCGGTATTCGCGCCGGCTGATGGAAAGCCGGCAGAGACCAAAAAAGCCCGCTCCGTCGTTGCTTTAAGTCGCGTCCCCCGTTGAGAACGAGGTGCGCCGGTTCGCCTCCGGCTGTCAGTCACGGTTGCAAGAGAGGAAGCCACCTTCAACGGCATCTCTTGAGAGAGATGCTGGCCTCGTCGCGTTGCCGCTTGGAGACCCTCGGCTCTTCATCCCTTGGCGGCTGTCCGGCCTCTTGTCCGGATACCTACCGACTGACACACGACCACGGGCACGTGCGAAATTGGGCAAGGCTGGAGATAGGTGTTTCGATGCCGGGCCGCAAGATTTTTTTTGTCTTAACCGGAGAATTATCCCGGCTCGTCGGGAAGCGTTGCCGATCAATCACACCGGCAACGGCGAAGCTGAACGTCTGTTCAAGTTCGTCAATAACGACGGGGACAATTATGACGGCGGTGCGTCGGCGCGGCGGCTGACCGCGGAGCCAAATCAGGCGCGCTTGAAGAATGGTTCGATGCGCTGAGCGTTGCGGATGAAGCCGACCATGATCACTACGCCGATCACAAACAGGACCACCTGCAGGATGTGGGCGGCGCTCTCGCCGAGACCGAACAGGATCGCCAGTGCCCACCCGCCCGCGAATGCGGCTCCGAACACCTCGGCGCCAATCAGGATGGCGGCGCTGATGACGGTGATGACGCTCGGCCAGGCGATCTGGCGCGATCCGGCGGCGGTGGCAGGCTTGCTCATGGTTCGAAGGTCCTTCTGGCGGGCGCAATCTAACGAAATCGCCCGCGTCGGCAAGCGCAAGCCGATGATCCCGTAAAGTGTCAGCAGTGGGGCGTCTGGCGCGCCTTGCGTAATTTACCAGCAGCAACAAGGCAATCCGGGCGCAAAAAAGCCGTACGCAATGGTATATGTCGTGCGATTACGAGGCCCCGCATTCAGGATGGATTGATGTCAGAAAGCTCCGGACCGATTGCCGCACCCGCTGATGCCGGCAATCCGCTGCTGGCCGCCTGGACCACCCCGTTCGAGACTCCGCCGTTCGCCGAGATCAGGCCCGAGCACTTCATGCCGGCCTTCGAGCAGGCGTTCGCCGACCACGCCGGCGAGATCGCCGCGATCGTCAACGATCCGACCGAGCCGGACTTCGACAACACCATTACGGCGCTGGAGCGCGCCGGTAAGCTGCTGAACCGTGTCGCCGCGGTGTTCTACGACCTGGTGTCCGCGCATTCGAGCCCGGAGCTGCTGAAGATCGACGAAGAGGTGTCGCTGCGGATGGCGCGGCACTGGAATCCGATCATGATGAACGCGGTGCTGTTCGGCCGGATCGCGGCGCTGCGCGACAAGGCGGCGCTTTTGAACCTGACGCCGGAGCAGAGCCGGCTGCTGGAACGCAGCTACACCCGCTTCCACCGCGCCGGCGCCGGCCTCGACCAGGCCGCCAAGGCGCGCATGGCCGAGATCAACGAGCGCCTGGCGCAACTCGGCACCAGCTTCAGCCATCATCTGCTCGGCGACGAGCAGGAGTGGGTGATGGAGCTCGGCGAGGGCGATACCGAGGGGCTGCCTGACAGCTTTGTGGCCGCCGCCCGCGCTGCGGCCGAAGAGCGCGGGATGCCCGGCAAGGCGGTGGTGACGCTGTCGCGGTCGTCGGTCGAGCCGTTCCTGAAGATGTCGAGCCGGCGCGATCTGCGCGAGAAGGTGTACCGCGCCTTCATCGCCCGCGGCGACAACAGCAATGACAACGACAACAACGCGATCATCGGCGAGATCCTGAGCCTGCGCGAGGAAAGCGCCAAGCTGCTCGGCTATCCGACCTTTGCGGCCTATCGTCTCGAAGACTCGATGGCCAAGACGCCCGAAGCGGTGCGTGGCCTTTTGGAGCGGGTGTGGAAGCCGGCGCGGGCTCGCGCGCTCGCCGACCGCGACGCGCTGCAGGAGCTGGTCACTGAAGAGGGCAGCAACTTCAAGCTGGCGCCGTGGGACTGGCGCTACTACGCCGAGAAGCTGCGCCAGCGCCGCGCCAATTTCGACGACGCCGCGATCAAGCCGTATCTGACGCTCGACGGCATGATTGCTGCGGCGTTCGACACCGCCACGCGGCTGTTCGGCATCACCTTCGAGGAACGCAAGGACGTCCCGGTGTGGCATCCGGATGTCCGGGTGTGGGAGGTCAAGGATCCAAACGGCGCGCATCGCGGGCTGTTCTACGGAGATTATTACGCCCGGCCGTCGAAGCGCTCCGGCGCCTGGATGACGTCGCTGCGCGATCAGCAGAAGCTCGACGGCGCGGTGGCGCCGCTGATCATCAACGTCTGCAACTTCGCCAAGGGTGCCGGCGGTGAGCCGTCGCTGCTGTCGCCCGACGACGCCCGCACCTTGTTCCACGAGTTCGGCCACGGCCTGCACGGCATGCTCTCGGACGTGACCTATCCGTCGCTGTCCGGCACCAGCGTGTTCACCGACTTCGTCGAGCTGCCGTCGCAGCTTTACGAGCACTGGCAGGAGCAGCCGCAGGTGCTGCGGCAGTTCGCCCGCCACTACCAGACCGGCGAGCCGCTGCCGGACGACCTGCTGCAGCGCTTCATTGCCGCCCGCAAGTTCGGCCAGGGCTTCGCCACCGTCGAGTTCGTCTCCTCGGCGCTGCTCGATCTCGAATTCCACACCCAGCCGGCCGCCAGCATCGGCGAGATCCGCGCCTTCGAGCGCAAGGAGCTCGACAAGATCGGCATGCCGGAAGAGATCGCGCTGCGGCACCGGCCGACCCAGTTCGGCCACATCTTCTCCGGCGATCACTACGCCTCGGGCTACTACAGCTACATGTGGAGCGAGGTGATGGACGCCGACGCGTTCGGCGCGTTCGAGGAGGCCGGCGACATCTTCGCGGCCGACGTGGCCAAGCGGCTGCGCGACGACATCTATTCGTCCGGCGGCTCGCGCGACCCGGAGGAGGCCTATGTGGCGTTCCGCGGCCGCAAGCCGGAGCCCGACGCGCTGCTGCGCCGCCGCGGCCTGCTCGACACGCCGGAGGCCGCGTAGCCGCATGATCGGCCTATTGCGCCGCGCCGCCGTCCGCTCCGCGCTGGTCGCGGCGGTCGTGGCCCTGTTCGGCTTCGGCACTGCCGAGGCCCACCCCCACGTCTGGGTGACCTCGACCAGCGAATTGGTTTATGCGCCGGATGGCTCGTTCACCGGCGTCCGCCACGCCTGGGCGTTCGACGACATGTTCTCGACCTATGCGCTGCAGGGCATCGAGACTAAGGAGAAAGGCGTCTATAGCCGCGAGGAGCTGGCTCCGTTGGCGCAGACCAATGTCGAATCGCTGAAAGAATTCGCCTACTTCACCTTCGCCAAGGTCGGCGGCAAGAAGCAGAAGTTCGGCGAGCCGGTCGACTACTACCTGTCCTACAAGGACAACGTGCTGACGCTGCACTTCTTCCTGCCGTTGAAGACGCCGGTGAAGAGCAACGAATTGTCGGTCGAGGTGTTCGACCCGAGCTACTTCATCGACTTCTCGTTCGCCGAAAAGAACCCGGTCAGCCTGGTCGGTGCGCCGTCCGGCTGCGCGCTGAACTTCCAGCGCCCGACCGACGGCAGCGCCACCGCGCAGCGGATGAGCGAAGACAACTTCCTGAACGGCGACAATTCCAACTACGGCGCGATGTTCGCCAACAAGATCGCGGTGACCTGCCCATGACGCAGCCGGAACGACTTGGTGGGGCGGGCGCGGATAGGTGGAAGCTCGGAACGGTGGCCGCCCTCTGTCTAGGCATCGCCGTCGCTGGCCTGTTCGCCGACGGCGCTCTGCACGCGGCGTTGGCGCATAATCCGTTCGGGGCGCCGAAGGGGGCCGCAGAGCCGCAGGCCGGCGGTATCATCGGTTGGCTGCTGGCGCAGCAATCGGCGTTCTACAAGCAGATGTCGGCGACGATCCGCGCCGCCAAGGCCGACGGCAGCGCGGTGTGGACCCTGCTGGCGATCTCGTTCGCCTACGGGGTATTCCACGCCGCCGGACCGGGCCACGGCAAGGCGGTGATCTCGTCCTATCTGGTCGCCAATGAAGAGACCGCGCGGCGCGGCATCGCGCTGTCGTTCGTCTCGGCGATGCTGCAGGCGGTGGTGGCGGTTCTGATCGTCGGCATCTGCGCCTGGCTGCTGAATGCTACCGCGAGCACGATGTGCAGCGCCGAGCGCGCGATCGAGATCGGCAGCTACGCGCTGATCGCGCTGTTCGGGGCGCGGCTGGTCTGGGTCAAGGGCGGCGGCTTTCTGCGCGCCCTGCAGACCTCGATGCGCAAGCCGCAGTTGGCGATGGCCGGCGTGCCGGCGGCGCTGACGGATCACGACCATCACCACCACGATCATGATCACGACCATGCTGGGCACGGCCATGCCCACGCCCGCGCGGAGCATGGCGATCATCAGCACCATCATCATGACCATGGGCACGGCCACGACCACGGTCATGCGCATAGCCACCACGATCACCACCATCATCACGGTCCTGGCGAAGCCTGCGACCATTGCGGCCATTCCCACGGACCGGAACCGAGCGAGCTCGCCGGCCCGGGCGGCTGGCGCCGCGGTCTTGGTGCGGTGTTGACCGTCGGCATCCGCCCCTGCTCGGGGGCGATCCTGCTGATGGTGTTTGCGCTCGCCCAGGGCTTGTTCTGGGCCGGGATCGTCGCCACCTTCGTGATGGCGCTGGGCACCGCGATCACGGTCGCGACCATCGCGGTGGCAGCGGTGTCGGCAAAGGGGCTGGCCCGCAAGCTGGCTGCACAGCGCGATGGCGGCGGCATGCTGGTGATGCGGGGCCTCGAGTTTGGCGCCGCCGGTCTGGTGCTGCTGCTCGGCTGCGGACTTCTCCTAGGGTATGTCGCAGCCGAACGTGTGACGTGTCTTTAACCAGCAGCCTGCAAATCTGCGCCTTGCGTGGGTTTAGGCAAAACCCGGCGGCGGCTCGTGCGTAGATGATCAGGACACCATGGAACCGCCCTCGCGATGCCGCGGTGTACGACGCACCGACCGTCACCGCGTCGTCTTGACAACGATAGTCCAAAGCGCGAAGCCAGCAGCAACATGAGCGTCATTGTTCCGATCCATGGACCAGCGATCGCCCCGGCGCCCGCGCCGGAGCGGGTCGGTGTGCTGTTGGTGAACCTCGGCACCCCGGACAGCTGTGACACCAAGGGTGTGCGCATCTATCTGCGCGAGTTCCTGTCGGATCCGCGGGTGATCGAGAACCAGGGGTTGTTCTGGAAGCTCGCGCTCAACGGCATCATTCTGAACACCCGCCCGGCTCGCAAGGCCAAGGACTACCAGAAGATCTGGAACCACGAGAAGAACGAGTCGCCGCTCAAGACCATCACCCGCGCGCAGGCCGAGAAGCTGTCGGCGTCGCTGGGCGATCGCGGCCATCTGATCGTCGATTGGGCGATGCGCTACGGCAACCCGTCGCTGCGCGACCGGATCGAGGCGCTGGTGGCGAAGGGCTGCACCCGACTGCTGGTGGTGCCGTTGTATCCGCAATACTCGGCCGCGACCTCGGCGACGGTGTGCGACCAGGCGTTTCGCGTGCTGCGCGAGCTGCGCGCTCAGCCGACGCTGCGGGTCACGCCGCCGTATTATCGCGACCCGGCCTATATCGACGCGCTTGCGACCTCGATCAAATCGCACCTCGCGTCGCTGTCGTTTGAGCCCGAACTGATCGTGGCCTCGTTCCACGGCATGCCGCAGGCCTATATCGACAAGGGCGATCCCTATCAGGCGCAGTGCGTGGCAACCGTCGAAGCGTTGCGCGAGCGGATGGGCGTTGCCGACGACAAGCTGCTGCTGACCTTCCAGTCGCGGTTCGGCTTCGACCAGTGGCTGCAGCCCTACACCGACAAAACCATCGAGGCGCTGGCCCGCAAGGGCGTGCGCAAGCTCGCCGTGGTGATGCCCGGCTTCTCGGCCGACTGCCTGGAGACGCTGGAAGAGATCGCGCAGGAAAACGCCGAGATCTTCATGGAGCACGGCGGCGAGGAATTTACCGCGATTCCCTGCCTCAACGACTCCGACGCCGGTGTGCAGGTGATCCGCCAGCTCGTACTGCGCGAGCTGCAAGGCTGGCTGTAACCAAGCGAAGGCTGTCGTCAGCGCCAGCCTTCCGCGACCAAATCCCCCATCGTCGAACCTGGATTGCGGCGACCGCGACCCACCAGTGTTGCGCCGTGCCGGCGCACGCATCACCATGACCGCACGGATGTCGGTATCCGGCGAGGAGAGTTTGCATGTTTTATGATCTCAGCGGGTTCGATGTGGTGTCCATCGTTCTCGTCCTGCTGGTGATCCTGACGCTGTTCGCGGGCGTCAAGACGGTGCCGCAGGGTTACAACTGGACCATCGAACGGTTCGGCAAGTTCACCCGGACGCTGTCGCCGGGCCTCAACCTGATCATTCCGTATTTCGATCGCGTCGGCCGCAAGATGAATGTGATGGAGCAGGTGATCGAGATCCCGCAGCAGGAAGTCATCACCAAGGACAACGCCACCGTGACAGTCGACGGCGTCGCGTTCTATCAGGTGTTTGACGCCGCCAAGGCGAGCTACGAGGTCGATAATCTGCAGCAGGCGATCATCGTGCTGACCATGACCAACATCCGTTCGGTGATGGGCTCGATGGATCTCGACCAAGTGTTGTCGCATCGCGACGAGATCAACGAGCGGCTGCTGCGCGTCGTCGATGCTGCGGTGTCGCCGTGGGGCATCAAGGTCAACCGCATCGAGATCAAGGACATCGTGCCGCCGAACGATCTGGTGGAGGCGATGGGCCGGCAGATGAAGGCCGAGCGCGTCAAGCGCGCCGACATCTTGCAGGCCGAAGGTCAGCGCCAGTCGGAGATCTTGCGCGCCGAGGGCGCCAAGCAGGCCCAGATCCTGCAAGCCGAGGGCCGTCGCGAAGCTGCGTTCCGCGACGCCGAGGCGCGCGAGCGCTCCGCCGAAGCCGAAGCGCGGGCCACCCAGATGGTGTCGGAAGCGATCGGCAAGGGCGATGTCGCGGCGCTGAACTACTTCATCGCCGACAAGTACATCAAGGCGTTCGGCCAGCTCGCCGAATCGCCGAACCAGAAGGTGATCATGCTGCCGGTCGAGGCGATGAGCATGCTCGGCTCGCTCGCCGGCATCGGCGAGATCGCCAAGGCGACCTTCGGCGAAAGCGCCGCCTCGGCGCAGGCCGCCCGCCGCGGCTCGGTGCCGCCGACGACGCCGGTGCCGCCGGCGCGGTGAGACGGAGGCCGCTGCCATGACCGCGATCCTCACCGCGCTCGGCGCCTGGAACTGGCTGATCTTCGGCCTGGTGCTGATGGCGCTGGAGCTGCTGGCGCCTGGCGTCTTTCTGTTCTGGCTCGGGCTCGCAGCACTCCTGGTCGGAGTGCTTGCGCTGCTGCTGGAGCCGGGATGGCAGCTGCAAATCCTGCTATTCGGCCTGTTCGCGGCCGCCGCCGTGCCGCTGTGGCGGCGGATGGCGCGCGGCGGCGACGTCGAGGTTCATGCGACCAACCCCTACCTCAACCGCCGCACCGATGCTCTGGTGGGCCGTGAATTCACCCTCGAAAAGCCCATCGAGGGCGGCGTCGGCATGGTGCGGATCGACGACACCGTCTGGCGGGTGTTCGGCCCCGATACGCCGGCCGGCCAACGTGTGCGGATCGTCGCGGCGGATGGTGCGAAGCTGACGGTGGCGGCGCTGTAACTCGGCCTTCGTCCTCGAGGTAATGAGCCTAGTTTCGTGGTTTTCACACCGAGATGTGTGGATGACGACACTGAGCCCTCGGGAGAAAGCGCCAATCCGCTTTCAATCTGGAGATGGAGCGATCGAGCGCAGCGGCAGGCAGAGGTCTGTGAGGAGGTCCGAGGGCTTGGTGTCCTGCGGGCTGTTGAGATACTTCTCGACGACCGGGCGGTCGTCAGCTTCGCGGCCGGATTGCGGAAGCCAGGTGCCGAACAGCCAGTTATAAGCGGCCGACATATCGGCATAGGGGCCCTTGTGCCGAAGCACCGCATAGTCGCCCCCGGCGATCTCGATGCGCTCGACCGGCGGATCGAGGTCTTTGCCGCCCGGCGCTGCGAGGGCTGCCAACGAGCGCAACCGCTCCGGCGGCACGGCCGTCGGATCGTCGAGATACACCGCGATCATTTCGATCCGCTCCGGCAGGGCGCCGCGAGCGGCGAGTTGACCGAACAGCATTCCGAAGGCCTTGCCGATCTCGATATACGGACCGTCGTGGCGGACGGCGAACGCGGGAATGGCATCGAATCGTTGGATTTCGATCGACCAGCCACCTTGCTGAGTGGCGAGTTGCCCCGGCCGGAAATCGGCATGACTACCCCGCTCTCGATAGGTCGCCGGCGGCAACCCATAGGCGTCCGCAAAGGCGCGCGTGAACGCCGCCGGGCTGGCATATCCTGCTTTGGTCGCGATCTGCGCGATCGGGTCATCGGTCTGCGCCAGACTGACGGAGGCGCGCTGCAGCCGCAGACGGCGTGCGGTGGCAACGGCGGTTTCACCTCGGCAGGCGTGATAGATTCGATGCCAGTGATATGGCGAGAGCGACGCGACTTCGGCGATCCTGTCGAAGTCAAGCTCGCCATCGAGATTGTCGTGAATGTACGACGTCACTCGGTCAAGTCGGTCCTGGTAGTTCGTTCGTGTCATGATCATCGGTCCCCGCGCGCGACAGTTGCTGTCGCGGAGTGACATGCAGCGGGTTGATAAATCCTGCGGACTTTCGACCGACCCCAGTCATTAGGCGCGGCCCTCGCCAGCCTTGTGGCGCAACCAGCGGCATCGCGCCGTGCTCCGGCCCGCCACCCACGCCGGGCATGGACTTGGCTTCCAGCAGCCAAACCCAGCTACGATAACGGATCGACTATGTCGGCGGACTTCCGCCGGTCATGCCATTGCGCTGGGTATCGAACCCAGACATGGCGCGGGGAAGAGCCTGCGACCGTCCTTTTGTTCGGTCGTGTTTTCGGAGAGGTGCCCAGGCTAGGGCGAAGTGGCGCTTACGCCACCCCGGCCCGCAGCAGGTCGTGCAGATGCACGATGCCGAGCGGCTTCTTGCCTTCGGCGACCAGCAGCGCGGTGATCTTCGAGGAGTTCAGCAGTTCCAGCGCCTGGCCGGCGAGCAGGTTCGGGCTGATCGTCTTCGGATTCTTCGTCATCACCTCGTCGACGGTGGCGGTCATCAGGTCGGACCGCATATTCCGGCGGAGGTCGCCGTCGGTGACGATGCCGGCGATCTGACCGTTGCTGTCGATGATGCCGACGCAGCCGAAACCCTTGGCGGACATTTCGACCAGCGCATCCGACATCCGGGTGCCGAGCGGCTTCAGCGGAATCGCTTCGCCGGTGTGCATCAAGTCACGCGCGTATTTCAGCATCGCGCCGAGCTTGCCGCCGGGGTGCAGCACGCTGAAATCGCCCGGAGTGAAGCCGCGGCTTTCGAGCAGCGCGATCGCCAGCGCATCGCCGAGCGCCAGCATCATCAGCGACGAGGTCGTCGGCGCCAGATTGTGCGGGCAGGCCTCGCGCGCCTTCGGCAGCGCCAGCGCGATGTCGGCGGCGGTGCCCAGCGTCGAATTGGGGTCGCAGGTCATCGCCACCAGCGCGATCTTGAAGCGCTTTGCGTAGTTGATCAGGTTCTTCATCTCCGGCTGCTCGCCGGACCAGGACATCGCGAGAATGATGTCGTCGGCGGTGATCATGCCGAGATCGCCGTGGCTCGCCTCGGAGGCGTGCACGAAGAACGCCGGCGTGCCGGTCGAGGCAAAGGTCGCGGCGATCTTGCGGCCGATATGGCCGGATTTGCCGAGGCCGGTGATGATCAGGCGGCCCTTGGCGTTCTGAATCAGGTCGATCGTGGCGGCGAAGCGCACGCCGAGATCGGATTGCAGCGCGGTGGCGAGCGCGGTCACACCGCTGGCTTCAGCCTCCAGGGTGCGCAGGGCCGAGGGGATCGCGGCGGCAGCTTGCTCGCTCATTGCGGGTATCTTGGTGTGGGTTTTGGACAGTGCCATGCAGGGTCTCCGGCATGGGCCGCGAAGCGGCCGGGCCTTCTCCTAGCATGGCGCCGGCCGGGATGCGACGCGGCCGATCCCAGCCTGCCGTCGTTCTCAACCGCTCCTTAACCATAGTTGTTTTAACTCCATTAACGATGAGGAGCGGCGCGTCTGCTCCTTATCGTTGTTCAGGATTCTGATTTCGTTGGAGTTTTTGCAGTCGTGACGTGGGCTCCAGCACCGGGCCGCCGCTCTCGCACAGCTTTGTGCGCCGGTTCCGCATGCCTGGCGCTCGCTACGATCGGCACGACTCCGGCGGCTGCGCAGAGCCTGACCCGCGATCTGTTCAACCCACAGCGTGGCGGCTTTGTCGCCACCCAGGACCTGCCGCTGCGGCCGACGCCCGGCGCCGCGATCAGCTCGGCATCCCGGGGGCGCAACGTGTTCACGCAGCCCCAGGACGATGACACCAATACGCCGCTGCGGCCGACTTCGACGGCGGCGCTGCAGCCTCCGCCCGGCAGCGCCAATCCGGACAATGCCGGCGTCGCCTACGACGCGCTGAACCGAAAGCGCCAGCGGCCGAAATACTATCCGGGTGCGCCGCGCCCGAAGGCCGTGGGACCGGGATCGCCGATGGTCACCCCGGCGCCGCCGCCGGCGCTGCCGCTGCAGCCGCGGCAGACCGCCGCCAAACCGCCGCTCCCGCCCGCGCTCGCCGGCCGTGTGCCCGGGCAGCCGACGCGCCGGCAGCTCAAGACCGACGACGATCCGTTCGGTCCGGTAGGCGATTACGCCGGCAGCTTCCTGATCAAGGGCGCGCTCGAAGTCGGCGGCGGCTACGACACCAACCCGGCGCGCACCAACACGCCGCGCAGCTCCGGCTTCTACAAGGTGGCGCCGGAACTGATGATCACCTCGGATTGGGAGCGGCACGCGCTGGTGGCCGATCTGCGCGGCGCGTTCACCGGCTATGGCCACGACTTCAATCCGCCGGCCGGAACGGTGTCGCCGGCGCCGATCAGCCTCGACCGGCCGGAGTTCAACGGCCATGTCGACGGCCGGCTCGACGTCAGCCGCGACACGCATCTGATCGGCCAGGGCCGCCTGATCGTCGGCACCGACAACCCGGGCAGCCCGAACATTCAGGCCGGCCTGACTAAATATCCGCTGTTCACCACCACCGGCTTTTCCGGCGGCATCGATCAGAGCTTCAATCGCCTGCAGGTCTCTGCGGTCGGCAATTTCGATCGCACCGTGTATCAGGATTCGCAACTGACCGACGGCACCAGCGACTCGAACAAGGATCGCAACTACAATCAATATGGCGGCGTCGGCCGGGTCAGCTACGAGCTGAAGCCGGGCCTGAAGCCGTTCGTCGAGATCGAGGGCGACACCCGCGTGCACGATGTGCCGGTGGATCGCTATCTGTATTTGCGCGGCTCCAATGGCGGCTATGCCAAGGGTGGCACCAGCTTCGAACTGACGCGGCTGCTCACCGGTGAAATCTCGATCGGTTATGCAACGCGCACCTATGTGGACCCGCGGCTGGAGAAGCTCGGCGGCCTGCTCACCACCGCCTCGCTGGTGTGGACAGTGACGCCGCTGACTACGGTGAAGTTCAACGCCGACACCCAGATCTCGGAATCGCCGCTGCCCGGCGTGTCCGGCGTGTTCACCCGCACCTATACGGCGGAGGTCGACCACGATTTCCGCCGCTGGCTGACGGCGATCGGCAAATTCACCTACGGCACCTACGACTATCAGGGCTCTGGCCGCTCCGACCGGCTGAATTCGATCGAAGGCAACCTGATCTACAAGCTGAACCGCTCGGTATGGGTGAAGGGCCAGCTTCGCTACGACAAGCTGGATTCCAACGTCGTCGGCGGCAGCTACGACGCCACCGTGGTGATGCTCAGCGTCCGGCTGCAGAACTGAGCCGCGGGGCGTTCGACGCCGTCGCCACCGGCTTCAATTGCCGGCTAATCGTTGAGGGCCGAGGCCTCCGGCCGCCACGTCAGCAATCGCTTCTCCAGCGCGGTAAGCAGTCCTTCGGCGACGAGTGCCACCACGGCGATGACGATCATCGCGGCGAACACGCCGTTGGAGTCGAATGAGCCCTGGGCGGTGGCGATCAGCAGGCCCATGCCTTCGCGGGCGCCGAGGAATTCGCCGACGATGGCGCCCACCAGCGCGAAGCCGAAGCTGACATGCAGGCTCGCCAGGATCCACGACAGCGCCGAGGGGATCACCACCGAGGTCGTCACCTGCCACGGGCTGGCGCCGAGAATCCGCGCATTGGCGATCAGGTTCTTGTCGGCTTCGCGCACGCCCTGAAACGCATTGGCGAACACCACGAAGAACACCATCACCACCGCCAGTGCGACTTTCGACGCCGCGCCGAGTCCGAGCGCGACGATGAAGATCGAGCCGAGCACCACGCGGGGAATCGAGTTGGCGACCTTGATGTAGATCGAGAACACGTCCGACAGCAGGTGATTGCGGCCGAGCGCGATGCCGCACAGCACCCCGAGCACGGCCCCGATCACGAAGCCGGCGCCGGCCTCGTAGATCGTCACCCACACCTGCTGCCACAGCGGGCCGATCGAGGTGCCGTTCTGCATCCAGTCGATCAGCTTGAGCACGATGCCGCTCGGCTGGCCGAAGAAGAACGGATCGATCACGCCGAACCGTACGCCCAGCTCCCAGCCGGCGATCAGCACCACCAGCACCGCGAGCCGCAGCGCCAATACCAGCCGCGCACGCCGTCGCATGCGGACAGCCATTGGCTCGGCGCGAATGTCCGTCTCCGGCTTGCTGATTGTCGTATCAGCCATCAGCATGCTCCTCGCACGTCGCCGGTCCCATGCGAGGCCCTCATGGTGAGGAGGCGCGTCAGCGCCGTCTCGAACCATGAGTTTGCGCGGCTCTCATCCTTCGAGACGCGGCGAAGACGCCGCTCCTCAGGATGAGGACGCTGCGAGTTGTGGCGATGCCGAATGGCGCGATGCCTCCTCAATGTCCCGCCCTCGCGCGCAGGACTTCTTCGCGCAGGTCGTCGCTGATGCGGCGGGCGATGGCGATGAAGCGCTCGTCGTAGCGGAGTGTGGCGACGTCGCGCGGGCGCGGCAGGTCGATGGCGTGGACCGACTTCACCCGCGCCGGACGCGTCGTCAGTACCGCGACACGGTCGGCCAGCAGGATCGCTTCGTCGAGGTCGTGGGTGACGAACAGCACCGCGGAACGTGCCTGCGCCCACAGCTGCAGCAGTTCTTCCTGCATCAGCTCGCGGGTCTGGACGTCGAGTGCCGAGAACGGCTCGTCCATCAGCAGCACTTGCGGATTGTTGATGAAGGTCTGCGCCAGCGCCACGCGCTTGCGCATGCCGCCGGACAGCTGATGCGGATGATGGTTCTCGAAACCCTTCAAGCCAACGCGGACGATCCAGTCGCGCGCCTGCGCCTCGGCGTCCGCCTTGCCGACGCCGCGAAACAGCGGCCCGGCCATCACGTTGTGCAGCACGCTGCGCCAGGGAAACACCGCGTCCTGCTGAAACACGAAGCCGACGCGGCGATCGACGCCCTCGACCGGTGCGTCGAACAAGGTGACGCGTCCGGCCTGCGGCTTCGCCAGTCCGGCGATCAGCCCGAGCGTCGTGGACTTGCCGCAGCCAGTCGGGCCAACGATGGCGCAGAACTCACCGGGCGCGATCGACAGGTCAAAATCCTCCAGCGCCGACAGCACCTCGCCCGACGGCGTGACGAAGCGGCGGGCGACGTGATGGAGTTCGACGGCGGAGGGGGAGGAAGTCATCGAAGGATCGCCCATGAGGGTGAAGAGCTAGCAGCGAGCACGGCGCGCTCCCTCTCCCGCTTGCGGGAGAGGGGTGGGGTGAGGGCGACGCGGGCACAGTGCCTGGGGACCCCCACCCCCAACCCCTCCCGGCAAGGGGGAGGGGAGAAGACGCGTCGCGTCACTCCATGCTCGTGTGCATTGGCCCGATCGACAGGCATCGCCGCCCTCACTGCCCAGCATTCGCCTTCGCCACGAATTCCGTGGTGTAGGTCTTCGACAGATCGACGGTCTTGCCCTGCAGGTTGGGCGAGAAGCTCGCCAGGATCTTGGCGACGGACTCAGGCGCACCGGTCGGCATCACGCCGTCGGGCGAGTACTGCACCTTGCCGTCCTTCAGGCCCTGGACGTAGAGAGCGCGGTCGCCGGCGTAGTAATCCTTCGGCATCTTGTCGGCGACCTCTTCGGCCGAATGCGCCTGGATCCATTTCAGAGTCTTGACGAAGGCATTGACCAGCTTCTGCACCGTGGCCTTGTTGGCCTCCATCCAGCCGCGGTCCATGTACAGGCAGGCGGCTGGGTAGTCGCCGCCGAGCGCCTTGCGGGTCTCGTCCGGCGAGCGCAGGTCGATGCCGATCTTGGCGGTGCCGGAACTGAGCGCACGCTGCACGGTCGGCTCGGTGGTCATGCCGGAGCTGATTTTGCCCTGCTGCATCGCCGCCAGGAAGGTGTCGCCGGCGCCGACCGGCACCAGCGTGTAGTCCTGCATCTTCAGGCCAGCCTTTGCGGCGAGCGCGCGGGTGAGAAAGTCGGTGGCCGAGCCGAGGCCGGTGACCCCGAGCGCCAGGCCTTTCCAGTTCGCCGGCTGTTTCAGCTTGTCGGCCTCGGCCGCCTTCACCAGCACGACCTCGCCGGGCGCGACCGAGAACTGCACCACGTCGGTGATGAACTTGCCCTTGGCCTGCAGGTCGATAGTGTGATCGTAAAATCCGACGACACCCTGAACTTCGCGCGCCAACAGCGCGGTGGCGGCCTGCGAGCCCGAGGTCGAGTTGAACAGCTCGACGTCGAGCCCTTCCTCCTTGAAGAAGCCGAGCTGAGCGGCGAGCTTCGCCGGCAGATAGATCTGCTTGTCGATGCCGCCCACCATGATCTTCAGCGACGTCTGCGCAGCCGCCGGCACGGCGGTCAGCAGGACGGCAAACAGGGCGGCGACAACTCTGCGCATCGGCGTTTCCTCATGACGTTCGCGGCTCGCAGGCCCAGGCGGGCTGCGACGCGTGTCACGCATCAGGACGCGGGGTGCGGCAATCTGTCAATGCCGGTTGCGCGCGCCGCCGCGCCCGCCGCGGAACTCGTCAGCTTCGCCAGCGCGACCGTTCGGCCTTGATCCGCCGGAAGCGCACACCGGAGCCATCCGGCAAGCGGGTGGCGATATAGCCGGCGGCGAGGCAGGCTTCGCGCTGCGGCATCTGCTCGTCCGGCGCATAGGTCGAATCCCACCACGCCGCCCGTTGCGCCGCACGCGGCAGGTCGAAGCCGAGCATCTCCTCGATGGCGTCGATGCTGAGCACCAGCTCCGGGGCGGTCTGCTGCGCCAGATACTCTCGTAGGGGGTCGTAGGATTTCATCGGGCGCCGTGGTTGGTCGAAGGGAGCGGGTGGATGGTCGTTTGGAGGACGCTGAGTGCGTTCTCCGGCCGAGTCCGGCGTTATGCGGTGAAACAGCGTGTTAACCCCGCATTACGTCAATAGCGCAACTTAAGCGCTCTGCAAGACATTGCGTGGAACCTGAGATGATGGACACGCACGCTCTGTTTGACAGGATCAGCAAGGAGCTCCACCGTCGGCGCCGGATGTCGGCGCGGGTGATGGTGATGTTTTCGCTGATCACCGTGCTGGGTTTTTCCGCTGTGTGCGGCAGCGTGCTGCTCGACATGCGGCGCGGCGCCGAAGAGCTGGCGCGGCAGACGCTCGAAAATCTCGCCGCCTCGATGGACGCCGACATCAATCGCAATGTCGAGCTCTACGACGCCTCGTTGCGCGCGGTCGCGTCCAATCTGGTGCTACCCGAACTCAGCCAGGTCGACGCCCGCCTGGCGCGGCTGATCCTGTTCGATCATCCGGTCACGGGTCCGCATTTCGGCGCGATCCGGGTCTATGACGAGCACGGCAACCTCACCCGCGACTCCGCCCTCACCAATCCGCCGAAGGAGAACCGCGCGAACGAGCCGTTTTTCACGGTGCAGCGCGACGAGCCATATGCCGGGCTGTACATCAGCAAGCCGCAGCAGATCGATGGCCACTACTCGGTGATCCTCAGCCGACGTGTCACCGGCTCCGACGGCACGTTTCTCGGCGTCGTCGCCGGCTCGATCAAGTTCGGTTACTTCCAGGACCTGTTCAAGCGGCTGCGGCTGCGCCCGCAGGACATGATCGCGGTGATCGCGCACGACGGCACCCTGATCGTCCGTACCCCGTTCGAGCCGGAATTGATCGGCAAGAACATGCTGTTCACCTCCGGTGTGCAGAAGATGTTCAGTCGCCGCAACGGCTGGTTCGCCGGCACCGGCACGCTGGACGGCGTCCAGCGGATGTTCGTCTGGAGCGACAGCACCAAGCCGCTGGTGGTGCTGGTCGCCAAGTCGTGGAACGACATCTATGCGATGTGGCGCAAGGAGGCGATCTGGATCGGCATCGTGCTGCTGGTGCTGGCCGGCTTCGTCGCTGCCGTCACGGTGTTCTTCATCCGCGAGATCGAGCGCCGCGCCGCGGCCGAGCGCCGGCTCGAGGAGCTGGCCACCACCGATCCGCTGACCGGGCTGACCAACCGGCGCAAATTCGACGCCGCGATCGACACCGAGTGGCGCCGCGCCATCCGGCAGAACACGCCGATCGCGCTGCTGATGATCGATGCCGATCACTTCAAGGCTTACAACGACAGCTTCGGCCATCAGGCCGGCGACCAGATGCTGGTCGGGATCGCGGTGTGTATCGCCGACACCGTGCATCGCGCCGGTGATTGCGTCGCCCGGTTCGGCGGCGAAGAGTTCGCCGTGCTGCTGCCGGGGCTGACCGCGCCGGCAGCCGAGGCCATCGCCGAGACCATCCGGCGCAAGGTCGAGGAATGGTCGGATATCGAGGGCGGCGTCACCGTGTCGATCGGCGTCGCCAGCACCACGCCGATGGCCGCGCATCAATGGCACGATCTGGTCGAAGCCGCTGACCGTGCGCTGTATGCGGCCAAGGAACTCGGCCGCAATCGCTGCGTCGTCGCCGTGCGCGGCGAGGTCACGCTGGTGGCGTAACCTCTCCGGCGCCTCGGTGCCGCGCGATTACTTGTCCAGATAGCGCTTCATGTCTTCGATCAGCCCGGCACGCAGGTCGTCGCGCTGCATCGCGAATGCGATGTTGGCGCGCAGGAATCCGGCCTTCGAACCGCAGTCGTGGCGTTCGCCTTCGAACTCGACGCCGTAGAACTTCTGGGTCTTCGACAGCCCGATCATCGCGTCGGTGAGCTGGATTTCGCCGCCTGCGCCGCGCTCCTGCGTCGCCAGGATCTTGAAGATCTCGGGCTGCAGGATATAGCGCCCGGTGATCGACAGGTTCGACGGCGCGGTGCCGGGCGCCGGCTTCTCGACCATGCCGTCGACCTCGAACACCTTGCCGGTGCGCTTGCCGACGCCGCAGATGCCGTACTGATGGGTGCGGTCGGCCGGCACTTCTTCCACCGCGATGACGTTGGCCTTGTCGCCGAGCTTCTCGGCGGCCTGGATCATCTGCTTCAGGCAGCCCGGGGTGTTGAGCACCAATTCGTCCGGCAGCACCACCGCGAACGGCTCGTTGCCGACGATGTCGCGAGCGCACCACACCGCGTGGCCGAGCCCGTGCGGCGCCTGCTGGCGGGTGAAGCTCATCGCGCCGGCCTCCGGCTGGTCGCGCGCCAGGATTTCCATCTCGTTCTTCTTGTTGCGCTTCTCCAGCGTCACATCGAGCTCGAACTGGCGGTCGAAATGATCCTCGATCATGCCCTTGTTGCGCCCGGTGACGAACACGAAGTGCTCGATCCCGGCTTCCCGCGCTTCGTCGACGACGTACTGGATCAGCGGCTTGTCGACGATGGTCAGCATCTCCTTCGGCATCGCCTTAGTGGCGGGGAGAACGCGGGTGCCGAGGCCGGCGACCGGGAAGACGGCTTTACGGATTTTCATGATCTGGAAATCTTTCGAGAGGGACGGAAGGGCGAAACCGTACGGTCTTGCAGCCTGCAACCAAGGCGGATGTGTGAAGTTCCGAAACGCGGCGCGAAGCGTCGCCGGAGACAGAATGTCACATCAGAAAAGCGGCGTCCCCGGTACGAAAGCATCGAACGCCGCCCAGAATTGCTGGCGGTAACGATCCTGCTCCTGGAGGATTTCGTGCTTGGCGCCGGGGATCACCAGATGCGAACCGGCCCGCAAATGATAAGCGAACTCTTCAATCGCCGGCGTGGACACCACGCCGTCCATGCCGGCCGCGATCATCAGGATCGGCTGCCGGATCTGCGACGGATAGTTGGTCGCCTTGAAGGCGTGCATGGCACGGAAGGCTGTGTCGGCCCAGGCAACGGTCGGCGAGGCGAGGCCGAGGGTCGGGTCTTCGGCGATGATCGCGGCGTTGCGGGCGTAGCGCACCGGGTCCGAGGTCAGCTTGTTGCCGACGAACGGCTCGGTGTTGGCGAGCACGTCGTTGCCGCCTGGCACATAGCGGCCGCCTTGGCCGGCCAGCCGCATCGCCCGCAGCAGCAGCCTGATCGGCAGCGCGGTGGTGTTGCCGGCGAGGTCGATCATCGGGGCCGACAGCACCATGCGGTCGAACCAGCGTTTGCCGGAGCGGGCGATGCGCAGCATCACCGCTCCGCCCATCGAATGCGCCAGCGCGAAATGCGGCGGCGGGCAGTCCGGCAGCACCACTTCGCGGACGAAGGTTTCGACGTCGACCTCGAAGTCGGCGAAGTTGCGCACATAGCCCTTGCGATAGTCGCGCAAGCGGCGTTCCGAGTGGCCCTGGCCGCGCCAGTCGAGCGCCGCGACCGCAAAGCCGCGGTCGCGCAGATCGCGCACCGTCTCGAAGTACTTCTCGATCTGTTCGGTGCGTCCGGTGAAGACGCACACGGTGCCTTTGCGGTGCCCCGCCGGCTCCCACCGCGCGAAGCGCAGCTGCACGCCGTCGGGCGTCTTGATGAAACCGGAGACGGCGTCTTCGGGCACCGGATTGGCAGGAGTCGAGACGAGCGTCATGGACCGGGTCCGGAAGGGGAGCAAATGTCTGGAAAATCGGGATGAAAGCGGCGGGCGCGAACAGCTTCGGGCCCCCTCTTGAACCCCGAAACGCCCCTCCCATATCATTTCCGTGCAGGCCACACCAAGGGGTCAGGAACTGACTTCCCCGGCTGCACGGACAAGGCCCGGCCCGATGGCGGGCGGGTCATCACATAGTCGCTTCTAGGAGGACTTTGACCATGCGTAGCTTCGATCTCACCCCGTTCTATCGTTCGACCATCGGCTTCGACCGGCTGTTCAATCTGCTCGACCAGACCTCTGCGGATGCGGCCGCGCCCGGCTATCCGCCCTATAACATCGAGCGCACCGGCGAGAATGCGTATCGCATCACCGTTGCGGTCGCCGGGTTCTCTCCCTCCGAGCTGTCGATCGTCAGCAAGGAGAACACGCTGACCATCAAGGGCGAGAAGACCGGTGAAGAGGCCGGCAAGGCCGAAGTGCTGTATCGCGGCATTGCCGCGCGCGCCTTCGAGCGGGCCTTCCAGCTCGCCGATTACGTAACGGTCAAGAACGCAAGCCTCGAAAACGGTCTGCTGCACGTCGACCTCGTGCGCGAGATTCCTGAGGCGAAAAAGCCGCGCAGCATTCCGATCAGCATCAATGCGCAGGCTGGCCCGCAAGTGGTCACCGACAACAGCGAGAAGGCGGCCGCGTAACGCGCCGCCGGCTTGCGAACTTTCTTTCGCTGCATAGACCCCTAGCCAAGCAGGCGCCCCGGGTAACCGGGGCGCTTTGCTTTTGGAGCCGTCGCGGTCCGTCGCGAAGCGCACAGGTCGTCTGAAAAGCCGACCAAGCGGCTACTCCAGCCCCTGCACCGGCGGCATTGCTTCGGTCGGACGGATCGTCGCCGAGGAGGAGGGCCTGGCTCGCACCGGCGAGGGGCCTGCAGCCGACGGCACTGCGCTGGCCGGGCTTTGCACCGCTGCGGTGTCCTGTTTGGTGTCCTTGCCGCCGTCCGGCCTGGCCTGATCGAGCATCGGCTTGGAGCCGTCCTTGGCGGCGGCGTCGCCTGCGGCCTTGGCGGCTTTGTCGCCGGCCGGGTGCTGCGGCGCCGGCCGCGGGATCGGTGTGGCCGCATTGCGGTTGGCGACGCGGGCCACCGGTTTTGGCGGCCGCGGCGGATTGGTCTCGACGAATCGGGGCAGTCCCTGAATCCGGCCATAGCTGGCGACCGTCACCTCTTCCATGCGGTCGCCCATCTGCCAGGCCGGCATGAAGCGGACTAGGCGGCCCGAGCGGGCGTCGATCACCAGGCGGCCATCGTCACCGTCCGGATTGATCGCCGCCATGGTGTAGACCGCGCCGCGCTGGCGCGGATAGCCGAGCGGCGAAAAGCCCTCGGCGCGGGCCGCGCGGGTGACTTCATCCGGTGACAGCACCTCCAGCACCTCGGCCAGCGGGGCCGCGCGGCGCAGATCGCGCCGGGGCGGCGACATCGCCGCATACGAGCCCTGAAGGTCCGACACTCTGGTGACGGGCGGCCGCGCGGCGCCGCCGGCCGGCAGCGGATCGGCCATCGCCGTGGTCGCGGCGGTCGCGGCAAGACCCGCCGACATTACCCACCCCTTGAATTTCATAGCTTCATGCTCCCTGCAGCGTCTGTCCCATTCTGGTGCGGGGCGGGAGCCTCGCGGGGGAATTTGGCCTGGGCTTGGCCCAAACGCGGCGCATTTGGCGTGAATCCGCGGCAGCCGCGATCGCGTCGCTGCTGCAAAACCGATGCAGAAACGGCCGGCCCACCATCGAATGGGGGACGTGGGCGCGCTTGTGTGCTAGACAAAAATTTGGCAAAGTCGTGCTAGGACAGCATCGCTGTCTCATTTACGGTGGTAGCCCGGCACGGGGTTTGCAGCGTCACGCGAGACGATTGACGTCGCGCGCGGCACCTGATTGTCCGTTGGGCGATATGGACACCGGGGTCTGAATACGCAAATCGTGGCTCGCAGAGCGCGAGCGGTGGCCCGGAGGGTGCCGCGAGCGTTCGAAGTGCGCCGATGCTGGATAGTGTATCCCCTCCCGGGATGAAGAGGACGAAGATGAGCGGGTCTGAGTGCGAGCGCGAAATTATGGTTGCCAATGCGCTGACGGCGGACTCGGCTGTCAAAACCACCGGTCCTGAGCATACTTGGCGTCCGCCGGCCGAAGGTCTGTACGACCTGTCGCGCGAAAAGGACGCCTGTGGCGTCGGCTTCATCGCCAACATCAAGGGCGTCAAGTCGCATCAGATCGTCTGCGACGCGCTGCGCATCCTGTGCAACCTCGAGCATCGCGGCGCCGTCGGCGCCGATCCGCGCGCCGGTGACGGCGCCGGCATCCTGGTGCAGATCCCGCACGCCTTCTTCAGCCGCAAGGCCACCGAACTCGGCTTCTCGCTGCCTGCGCCGGGCGAATATGCCGTCGGCGCGCTGTTCATGCCGCGCGAGACCTCGTGGCGGAAGGTGATCAAGAGCATCATCGAGGATCGCATCAAGGCCGAAGGCCTGGCCTTCCTCGGCTGGCGCGACGTGCCGACCGACAACTCTTCGCTCGGCGAGACCGTGAAGCCGACCGAGCCTGCCAACATGCAGGTGTTCATCGGCCGCGGCACCGCGATCACCTCCGAAGACGATTTTGAGCGCAAGCTCTACATCCTGCGCAAGTCGATCTCGAACGCGATCTATCAGCGTCGCGAGCGCGCGCTCGCCGGCTACTATCCGGTGTCGCTGTCGTGCCGCACCGTGATCTACAAGGGCATGTTCCTGGCCGACCAGCTCGGCAAGTACTATCCGGATCTGCACGAAGACGATTTCGCCAGCGCGCTGGCGCTGGTGCATCAGCGGTTCTCGACCAACACCTTCCCGACCTGGTCGCTGGCGCATCCGTACCGCATGGTCGCGCACAACGGCGAGATCAACACCCTGCGCGGCAACGTCAACTGGATGGCGGCGCGTCAGGCGTCGGTGCATTCGGAGCTGTACGGCGAAGACATCAGCCGGCTGTGGCCGATCTCTTACGAAGGCCAGAGCGACACCGCCTGCTTCGACAACGCGCTCGAATTCCTGGTGCGCGGCGGCTACTCGCTGACGCATGCCGTGATGATGATGATTCCGGAGGCGTGGGCCGGCAACCCGCTGATGGACGAGAAGCGCCGCGCTTTCTACGAGTACCACGCCGCTCTGATGGAGCCGTGGGACGGTCCGGCCGCGCTCGCCTTCACCGACGGCCGCCAGATCGGCGCGACGCTCGACCGTAACGGTCTGCGCCCGGCGCGCTATCTCGTCACCAAGGACGACCGCATCGTGATGGCGTCCGAAATGGGCGTGCTGAAGATTCCGGAGGATCAGATCGTCACCAAGTGGCGGCTGCAGCCCGGCAAGATGCTGCTGGTCGACCTCGAGCAGGGCCGCCTGATCCCGGACGAAGAGATCAAGGCGCAGCTCGCCGCCAGCCAGCCCTATGCCGACTGGCTGCATCGCACCCAGATCGTGCTGGAAGAGCTGAAGGACGCGCCGGTCAAGGGCCAGCGCTCCAACCTGCCGCTGCTCGATCGGCAGCAGGCATTCGGCTACACCCAGGAAGACATCTCGATCCTGCTGACGCCGATGGCGTCGACCGGCGAGGAAGCCAACGGCTCGATGGGCAACGACACTCCGCTGTCGGCGCTCTCGGACAAGCCGAAGCTGCTCTACACCTACTTCAAGCAGAACTTCGCCCAGGTCACCAACCCGCCGATCGATCCGATCCGCGAGGAGCTGGTGATGAGCCTGGTGTCGATCATCGGCCCGCGGCCGAACCTGTTCGACACCGAAGGTCTCGCCGGCACCAAGCGTCTGGAAGTGCGTCAGCCGATCCTGACCGACGGCGACCTCGAGAAGATCCGTTCGATCTCCGAGATCGGCGATCCGCACTTCAAGTCGCGCACGCTCGACACCACCTTCCACTCCGCGCTCGGCGCTGCCGGCATGGAGCAGGTGCTCGACGACCTCAACGGCCGCGCCGAATCTGCGGTGCGTGACGGCGTCAACATCATCATCCTCAGCGACCGCGCCGCCGGCGCCGATCGGATTCCGATCCCGGCGCTGCTGGCCTGCGCCTCGGTGCATCATCACCTGATCCGCGTCGGTCTGCGCACCTCGGTGGGCTTGGTGATCGAGTCGGGCGAGCCGCGCGAAGTGCATCACTTCGCCTGCCTGGCCGGTTTCGGCGCCGAAGCCATCAACCCGTATCTGGCGTTCGAGACCATCATCGCGCTGAAGGACCGGCTGCCGGCCAAGCTCGAAGACAAGGAAATCGTCAAGCGCTACATCAAGTCGATCGGCAAGGGCCTGCTCAAGGTCATGTCGAAGATGGGCATCTCGACCTATCAGTCGTATTGCGGCGCGCAGATCTTCGATGCCGTCGGCCTGCGTCACGACTTCATCGCCAAGTACTTCGCCGGCACCCACTCGCAGATCGAAGGCGTCGGCCTGGCCGAAATCGCCGAAGAGACCGTGCGCCGGCATCGCGACGCGTTCGGCGACGCGCTGGTGTACAAGACCGCGCTCGACGTCGGCGGCGAATACGCCTTCCGCACCCGCGGCGAAGACCACGCCTGGACTGCGGACTCGGTCGCGACCCTGCAGCACGCGGTGCGCGGCAACTCGCAGGAGCGCTACCGCGCGTTCGCCAAGCTGCTCAACGAGCAGCAGGAGCGGCTGCTGACGCTGCGCGGCCTGTTCAAGATCAAGGGCGCCGAGGCCGAAGGCCGCAAGCCGGTGCCGCTGGCCGAAGTCGAATCGGCCGCCGAGATCGTCAAGCGGTTCTCGACCGGCGCGATGAGCTTCGGCTCGATCTCGCGCGAGGCGCACACCACGCTGGCGATCGCCATGAACCGGATCGGCGGCAAGTCGAACACCGGTGAGGGCGGCGAGGAGCCGGATCGCTTCAAGCCGATGGCGAACGGCGACTCGATGCGCTCGGCGATCAAGCAGGTTGCCTCGGGCCGGTTCGGTGTCACGACCGAATACCTCGCCAATTCGGACATGATCCAGATTAAGATGGCGCAGGGTGCCAAGCCCGGCGAAGGCGGTCAGCTGCCCGGCCACAAGGTCGACGCCACCATCGCGGCGGTGCGCCACTCGACCCCGGGCGTCGGCCTGATCTCGCCGCCGCCGCACCACGACATCTACTCGATCGAAGATCTGGCGCAGCTGATCTACGATCTGAAGAACGTCAATCCGTCGAGCGCGATCTCAGTGAAGCTGGTGTCGGAAATCGGCGTCGGCACCGTCGCGGCGGGCGTCGCCAAGGCGCGCGCCGACCACGTCACCATCTCGGGCTTCGAAGGCGGCACCGGCGCTTCGCCGCTGACCTCGATCAAGCACGCCGGTTCGCCGTGGGAAATCGGCCTCGCCGAAACCCACCAGACCCTGGTGCGCGAGCGGCTGCGGTCGCGCATCGCCGTCCAGGTCGACGGCGGCTTCCGCACCGGCCGTGACGTCGTGATCGGTGCTCTGCTCGGTGCCGACGAGTTCGGCTTTGCCACCGCGCCGCTGATCGCGGCCGGCTGCATCATGATGCGCAAGTGCCACCTCAACACCTGTCCGGTCGGCGTCGCCACCCAGGACCCGGTGCTGCGCAAGCGCTTCACCGGCCAGCCCGAGCACGTCATCAACTACTTCTTCTTCGTCGCGGAAGAAGTTCGCGAACTGATGGCGAGCCTGGGCTACCGCACCTTCAATGAAATGGTCGGCCAGTCGCAGATGCTGGACCAGGCCGCTCTGGTGGCGCACTGGAAGGCCAAGGGCCTCGACTTCTCCAAGCTGTTCTTCAAGCAGAAGGCGGACAAGGGCCAGACGATCTTCCATTCGGAAGGCCAGGATCATCATCTCGACAGCGTGCTCGACCGCAAGCTGATCGCCAAGTCGCAGCCGGCAATCGACCGCGGCGCACCGGTGAAGTTCGAGATCGAGATCAACAACACCGACCGCTCGGCCGGCGCGATGCTGTCCGGCACCGTCGCCAAGCATTACGGCCACGCCGGCCTGCCGGCCGACACCATCCAGGTGCACCTCAAGGGCACTGCGGGTCAGGCGTTCGGCGCCTGGCTGGCGCGCGGCATCACCTTCGATCTCGAAGGCGAAGGCAACGACTATGTCGGCAAGGGCCTGTCGGGCGGCAAGATCATCGTCCGGCCGCCCGCGATCTCCGGCATCGTGCCGGAAGAATCGATCATCGTCGGCAACACCGTGATGTACGGCGCGATCGAGGGCGAGTGCTACTTCCATGGCATCGCCGGCGAACGCTTCGCGGTTCGTAACTCGGGCGCGGTCGCGGTGGTCGAAGGCGCCGGCGATCATTGCTGCGAATACATGACCGGCGGCATCGTGGTGGTGCTCGGCAAGACCGGCCGTAACTTCGCGGCCGGCATGTCGGGCGGTGTCGCCTACGTGCTGGACGAGGACGGCAGCTTCGCCAAGACCTGCAACATGGCGATGGTCGAGCTCGAGCCGGTGCTGTCGGAAGAGATGATCAACGCCGGCGCGTTCCATCAGGCCGGCGATCTCGAAGCGCACGGCAAGGTCGATGTGTTCGCCGATCTGCTCGGCGCCGACGTCGAGCGGCTGCACGTGCTGATCTCGCGCCACGCCAAGTATACCGGCTCCAAGCGCGCCCAGGACATCCTGGCGAACTGGAAGAGCTACTTGCCGAAATTCCGCAAGGTGATGCCGGTCGAGTATCGCCGCGCGCTGCGCGAGATGAAAGCTCGCGCCGCCGAGGAGCCGAAGATCGCGATCGGGGCGTAGGCTCTCGATCGATCATCCTTCGAGACGCGCGCCGCAGGCGCGCTCCTCAGGATGAGGGCTGGACGCGCGGCGTGCCGCTGTCCGGCAACCAGCACAGTCCCCTCATGGTGAGGAGGCGCGAAGCGCCGTCTCGAACCATGAGGGCCACGAAACGAAGACTTAAAGTCGAAGACAAGAATTCGAGGCGTCAGAGTTCGATGGGCAAGGTCACGGGGTTTCTGGAAATCGAGCGGCACGATCGCGCTTATGCGCCGGTCGCCGAACGGGTGAAGAACTACAGCGAGTTCGTGGTTCCGCTCAGCGAGAAAGACCTGCGCGACCAGGCCGCCCGCTGCATGAACTGCGGCATCCCGTATTGCCACGGCACCGGTTCGCCGCAGCCGGGCGCGACCGGCTGCCCGGTCAACAACCAGATCCCCGACTGGAACGACCTGGTTTACAACGGCTATTGGCAGGAAGCCGCGCGCACCCTGCACTCGACCAATAACTTCCCGGAATTCACCGGCCGGATCTGCCCGGCGCCGTGCGAAGCGTCGTGCACGCTGAACATCGACGACAACCCGGTCACCATCAAGACGATCGAATGCGCGATCGTCGACACCGCGTTCGACAACGGCTGGGTCAAGCCGGAGATCGCCGCGGTCAAGACCGGCCAGAGCGTCGCGATCGTCGGCGCCGGCCCGGCGGGCCTCGCCTGCGCCCAGCAGCTGGCGCGCGCCGGCCACGACGTCCACGTCTATGAGAAGTTCGCCAAGGCCGGCGGCCTGCTCCGCTACGGCATCCCGGACTTCAAGATGGAGAAGACTCTGATCGACCGCCGTGTCGCTCAGATGGAAGCCGAAGGCGTCACCTTCCACTACGGCGCGCCGGTCGGTGGCAGCGCTCCCGGCGCAGTCGATCCGGCCGAGCTGCTCAAGCAGTACGACGCCGTCGCGCTGACCGGCGGTGCCGAAGCGCCGCGCGATCTGCCGGTCCGGGGCCGCGAGCTCGGCGGCATCCATTTTGCGATGGACTTCCTCACCCAGCAGAACCGCCGCGTCTCCGGCGAAGCCGTGAACGGCACCGACATTCTCGCCGCCGGCAAGAACGTGGTGGTGATCGGCGGCGGTGACACCGGTTCGGACTGCATCGGCACCTCGATCCGCCAGGGCGCCAAGTCGGTGACCCAGATCGAAATCATGCCGGCGCCGCCGGAGCGTGAGAACAAGGCGCTGACCTGGCCAAACTGGCCGATGAAGATGCGCACCTCGTCGAGCCAGGCCGAAGGCGCGCAGCGCGAATTCGCCGTGATGACCCAGTCGTTCGAAGGCGAGGGCGGCGTCGTCAAGAAGCTTAACTGTGTCCGGGTCGACGCCAAGTTCCAGCCGATCCCCGGCACCGAATTCGTGCTCGAAGCCGACCTCGTGCTGCTGGCGATGGGCTTTGTCTCGCCGGTCAAGGAAGGCCTGCTGACCCAGCTCGGCGTCGCGCTCGACCCGCGCGGCAACGTCGCCGCCGACCTGTCGCACTTCACCACGTCGGTCGACAAGGTGTTCGCCGCCGGCGACATGCGCCGCGGCCAGTCGCTGGTGGTCTGGGCGATCCGCGAAGGCCGCCTCTGCGCCCAGGCGATCGACCGGTTTTTGATGGGCTCAACCACGCTGCCGCGGTAGGCGGCGCCGTAGGATGGGTTGAGCGCAGCGAAACCCATCACCACCTCGCTGCGTAGCGATGGGTTTCGCGTTGCTCAACCCATCCTACGGCCTGCGGACGTCGCCGCCAGCTACACGCTGAAGCGTCATGCGCGGGCTCGACCCGCGCATCCATCGCGCGCATTAGCGCGCGATCAACATTACGTACAGGAAGAGTGATGGATTGCCGGGTCAAGCCCGGCAATGACGTTGGTGGTTGCAACGAACTGCCGGTCAGCCGCAACTCCTGCCTTCACGCTGCCGCCTCACGAAGGGGTAGCGGACTCCCACCTAGCGAGAGGCGGTCGCATCCAAAAACGCGAATCTTACTCGCCTACTACCCGTCCTGGTTGACGAAGCAGCCACGCGGATCAAATCTCTTGCAGCCGAGCGAGAGGATCAGCCGTGGCCAGTGCCACCGCACGTGGACTTCGCAAGCGTCTCAGGCCGCAGGAAGCGCGGCTGTGGGCTGGGCTGCGCGGGCTCAAGCCGCGCGGCTATCACTTTCGGCGCAAGGTGCCGATCGGTTGTTATGTGGTCGACTTCGTCTGCTTGTCCGCCAGGTTGATTATCGAAGCCGATGGCGATCAGCACGCCATGCCGGCGTATTTCACCGCTGATCGGCAGCGCGGTGTTGTCCTGCGCCGTCAAGGCTTCCGTGTGCTGCACTTCTGGGATTCCGACATCGATCGATACTTCGACGGCGTGATGCAGACGGTGCTCGATGTGCTGGCGACCCCTGCCATTCGACCTCACGTGCCGCGAACCAGTCACTCCATCCATGAAGGAGCGGGAGAGAGTGGCGGGTGATGGGTGACGTCTGGCGTTGACGTCGAGTTGTTATCTCAGCCCACCCCGAGTCATTCCGGGGCGCGACCGCTAGGTCGCGAACCCGGAATCACTTTGCTATCAGCAGCGCTGTAGGATGGGTTGAGCGCAGCGAAACCCATCACCTCCTCGCCGCGCAGCGATGGGTTTCGCGTCGCTCAACCCATCCTACAGGCTATCACTCACGTAATGCGCCGCAACGATGGCGGCGATAAACCCAAAGCACGCCATCACGATCGTAGCGACCTTGATCGGTGTCATGGCTTAGGTCTCGTCAACTGTGGATTCGGAAGAAGGTCGAGATAGCTAGTATCTCCCATCGCTGCGAGGTAATTAACGGCCTCCGAAACGCAAACTGCCGTTTTCGGAAAGCCGGTTGCAAGACCGTTCACAAAGATGACCCGCATTCCGGCGGATTGGGTCATGTAAACCCAGCGATCAAAACGCGGATTCTTCACCAGCGTCGAGAGCGTTTCAGCTGCGCGATCCGGGAAATTGGGTGATATCTTCGCCAAACGGTCTATCACCCTATAAGGCTCACCCGGCGCGAAGCCCGCTTCGGACATAGATAGAACTTGGTCCATGAGCCATTCGTCCGAAATACCCTTGCGAAAAAAGAGCTGCCCAATTGCGCCTAGTTCCTCACGGAAGTGGTCCGGTGTGGTGGAGGCTTTCGCCGCTGCCAGCCGCCGATCCCAATAGGACAGAGCGCGTGCACGAAAATCGGCGGGAAGTTTGTCGGGCGGCAGATCAAGCTGGACACCAAGAAACCAGATGGCGTGTTGGCGCGACCGCACAGGGGCGCTATTCCAAAACAGCTCAAACACATCGTCCGCGAATGCAGCCTGGATGTAGAGAATGATCAGGTACTCGGCAAGACGATCATCCACATGCTGCTGATCACGGGCCGCAGTGTCTTTCCCAAGCCGGTTGATTTCGGCCACATAGCAATCGCGCATGTCCGGTGCGAGCACACTGATCGGGCCGTTGTCTGCACTAAGATGTGCTAGCCATGCAGCATCGCGGAGCGATAGGTCATTTCCCGGAAGAAGTGCGGGCAGGCACTGCCGTAGCCATGGGTCCGCAAAGAACGCGAACCAAGTGAGATAGCGGCCCATAACGGCGCGGGGGATTCGCCCGGACGCTGTGCGGTCAGTCAATTCCGTTTCAAATATCTGGCGGATCTCGGGGAGCTTTTCGAGTGCTTCCCGCGGCGCCCTGCCGACTTCGCTGTCCTGATCTTTGCTGAGCCAGGAAACGAAAAGAATGGCAAGCTCGACCGCTGCGCCGCGCCACGTCGATTGCGCTCCGAAGTGCGGAAACCTGCGGTAGCTCTCTTCAAAATTCTCCGTATCCGGTTGGCGTGGCGCAGCGCGATATAGTTCGAGGATCAGCTCCTGGACGAGCCCGGCATACGCGAATGGGATTCCATCGGCCCCTCGGCGCAGGCCGGAGGCAAGCAGTTCGATTGCCGCTTTCCGCGTCCAAGACCAATCTGGGTCGTCGCCCTCGATTCCACTCGACAAGGGCTTAACTGCTGGTCGCGCCACCACTTCGATCAGAACAAGGGCGCCATTCCAGTCCACACCATTCTTATTGTTCGACGCGTTCGAAAGCCCCTCAAGGAGGCGGCGCACATAGATGGGTGGAAGTTGCGCGAAACGTGCCGCGTTTGTCGAATAGAGGGACGAACTACCCATGGCGGCGCTTCGAAGCTCCTGTGCAAGCGCGGTAGCTGTTTCACGCTGCTCGCCGGAAGACGGCCGCCACGTTTCGAGAAAGGCGACGATTTCCTCTATTGGCGTGGTCGAGAAGTCCGGTGCCGTCAGCGGGCTCTTCTCCGGCTCATAGAGGCGATGCCGCCATGCGTCGGGATCGCCGAGCTTCTCTAGGGCTTCTCGCCGGTCGGCGGGCAGAACCTCCCGCCAATGCCACAGAAGGTCCCGGACGACAGATTCATCGCGGTTCCGTTGCTCTTCAAGAGTCGGAGGCCTCTTCTCGTGTTGTTCAAAGCGTTCGTTGAAGCGGTCACGGTATTTGTCCGGAACGGAGTCCACGCACGCCAGAATTTCCTGCTGGACCGACGCGGGTAAGGATGGAAACCACGCCCGCGCGAGCTCTCCGTATTCGGTGCGGCACCAGGTTTCTTCGATGAGGTCGGGATCGGTTAGGCAGGTTTGGGCTAGATCGGGCACACACGCCGGATTGATCGACAGTACATGCAGGACAATCCGGGTAAAAACCTTCGGCGAATGACCCCGGATACGCATTACGATATCGCGCATACAGGCGGGGTCGGCCTCGATGGCAAGCTTCGACGCCCTGACAATCCCGCCAACAAGCGCGTCAATCACATCATGCTTGATGCCGTGCTCGGAAACCTCTCCGGATAGGAAGTAGGTGTAATCATGAGATGGATCATCCGTCACCTTGCGGCTGATACGAACCGCTTGGTCGAGCAGATCGGAGACGAGGGCGACCGCATCTGCCTTGCAGACCGGAGCGATTGAGTCGATAGCTTCCGGCAAGTGGTGCTCGTACATGTGGCTGCCGAACAGCGTAGCGAGCCTCTCGTTCTCCGCAAAGACTTTGAACACGGCGCGCGTCACGCGCAGGGCGGCGTCACATTCGCCGCCTTGTGCGAGGGTTTTGATCAACTCGTGCGGTCCCTGAGCCATGATGAAACGGGCGTCTGGGGTCAACCATGCCTCGGCAAGATGCACCAATGGTGCCGCCTCGTTTGCGGGAAGCGCTGCCAGGATTTCCAGTGCCATCTGCTGAACATCGGGATGCTTGGATTCGGCTACGCTGCGAAGGGTATCCGCGATCAATGCACGGGCTTTGGCGTCAGACGATTTCGCCATACGCAGAAGGTAGCGGCCCGCGGGCCACTGGCGCAGAAACGAGCCATCGACTCCGGCCTCATCGGCTTGCGACAACGGGGCGGCAAGCAGGTTTCGCTTTGCCAGATGAGGCAGCCAATCCGGTGTCTCCAGCTTGTTGAAGAAATGCCAGAGCAGCGGCAAGGCCCCCGGGATTTCCTTTGAGAAGCTTGTCGCTGCCGCGCCGCGATCTGGCATTGCAATCAACTGGTCGATCCGTTGCACGAACGCCGCGTATTTTCCCTGAAGGGCGATCATGAGGCCGCGCATGACGGTATCGAATGGCGCCTGCCAATCGGCCCGGAATGCATCGTCGACGACGATCGACTGATGAAGCGCACGTCCCCCATGCGCCTCTGCGTTTGCCCCTGAAATCGAATTCCACGCCCTTGCGATGTCACCATCGGGCGCAAGGCCAAGACGCGTTGCGATTGCTTGTATTTGTTGCTTGTGGCTCAGTCTCGGCTTCAGTTCCTTGGCCACACGCTGTATCTCGTCGTCCTTGAATCCAAGTGCCTGCAACTGCGCCTTTGCTTGTTCGATCCGTTCGATCTGCTCCCGTGACGGTGTGATCGCCACGTCCATGGGGACTTCTAGCGTTTGCCGCAGGATTGATTCCAACTCACGCAGGGCGTGGGCGGCCACCGGGCTCGAAACGCGCAGTGGAAATGCGCCCGCCGCCAAGCGGCAAAAATCAACGTATCGATCCGCAATGCGTTGTCCGAGCAATCGCTGGATCAGTGCTGCTGTATTCTGCTGTTCAAGCGAAATATCAAACGTGTTGATGGGTTCGTCCATGCAAATGCTCTAGGAAATGAACGATTTATAGCGAAGCGTTGATCCGGGGACTTGCGGTGGTCTAGATGCGATCCTATGGGTTGACAAGCGTGTTCAATAGGAATAAATACACAAAACCCTCTCTCATCGAGGGGCGCCTCCGGAGGCGTCTTGAGGCGGGGAGAGGGGCGGCGTCCTGCGTTGCGTGGTTCGCAGCCACGTGGCCCGGGAGGCCGAGGGTCACCGTCCGCCGCTACTACGAGCGGCCGCCGCTTCAGAGGCTGGACGGGTACAGTGGAGGCCGGGGAAAGCCCGCAAGCTCGCTGTGTCCCGGAAGAACGGTCCTTCGGCCCAAAGATCGCCGCGGTGGGCGCGCCGTGAGGCGTTGCGCGAGGGATCGCAAGCCCTCGCGACAAGATCCACCCTTAGCGCCGCACGGCGCGCCCCAGCCCCTCGCTGCGATAGCGACGGGCGCACAACTCGGGCTCATCGAGCCGCGAGAACGATTGGCCGTGGCTGTTTGAAACGTGGATCGGACAACGGGGAGATGCGGGGCGCCTGCCTCACTCACGGCGTCATCGCCCGACTTGATCGGGCGACCCAGTATTCCAGAGCGCCTGTGGCGATGCGGTGCTTTGCTGCGAGCGCTCTGGGATACTGGATCCCCGCCTACGCGGGGATGACGGTTGGGGCGGAGCGACGCTGCGAAGTACAAACTACCCACGGGTTTACATACTATCCATGAGTCATTCCGGGCGCGCAGCGAAGCTGCGTGACCCCGGCAGCTCAAGGCGGCAGAACGCTTCGGGGTTCCGGGTTCGCGTAGCTGTGCTACGCGCCCCGGAACGACGGTGCGGGGCGAGGAACGCAGCCTCGCGTATCTCCTCACGCATTCCGCGCCATCAAACCACCGTCGACCGGGATCACCGCGCCGGTAATGAACGACGCCGCCGGCAGGCACAGGCTCAGCGTCATGTGGGCCACTTCTTCCGGGTCGCCGTAGCGGTGCAAAGCGGTGCGGCGGCGGGCGTATTTCTGTTTGTGGTCGGCGCTGATGCGGTCGGTCATTCCGGTGGTGATCGGGCCGGGGCAGATGCAGTTCACGGTGATGCCTTCGGGGCCGAGCTCGACTGCGAGCGAGCGCGTCAGGCCTGTGACGCCGGCTTTCGCCGCCGAGTATGGGCTGTGAGTTGCGGTGGCGCCGAGCGCTTCGGTCGAGGCGATATTGACGATGCGCGGAGATTGCGACTTGCGCAAATACGGCAGCGCGGCGCGGATCACGCGCGGATGCGCGGTAAGCAGAATGTTGAGCGCGCGCTCCCACACCGCATCGTAGCCCGCATCATCGATCGGCAGCGCCGCCGAGATGCCGGCATTGTTGATGACGATGTCGAGCCCGCCGAGTGATTGCGCGATGTGCTCGACGCCGCTCTTGATCGCCTGCGCGTCGCCGACATCGAGCGCAAACGCGGTCGCATCGCCGCCGCGCGCCTTGATGGCGTCGACGACCGGCTGCGCGCCGGCGAGGGCGACATCAGTGACGGCGACGCGTGCGCCTTCGTCGGCGAACACGTGCGCGGTGGCGCGGCCCATGCCGCTCGCGGCGCCTGTGACGAGAACGCGCAGGCCTTTGACGGAACGGCTGAGCGGCTTGTACGACATCGGTTTCCTCCGGTTGTTTCTTGTTGCGGAATGTGCGGGCGCGCGGCGCGCGTGTCTTCCGATTGACAAGGCTGGCATCGATCGACACACAGGTCAAACGTCGCGCAGACGACGAACAACAACAAACAGGAGGACGCGCGTGAACGATCTCGATTTCAGTGGCCAGCAGGTGCTGGTGGTCGGCGGTTCGAGCGGCATCGGCAACGGCATCGCGCAGGCGTTTCGCACCCGCGGCGCCAAGGTCTGCGTCACCGGCACGCGCGCGGCGCCGTCGGACTACTCGGCTGAAGACGGCAGCCATTTCGACGGACTGACTTACGTGCAGCTCGATGTCGGCAAGGCGCAGGCGGTCGACGCGTTCGCGCCGCCGATCGAGCGGCTCGACGTGCTGGTGCTGGCGCAGGGCGCGGTGATCTATCGCCGCGGTGAGTTCGAGATGGACGGCTTCCGCCACGTGATGGAAGTCAACCTGATGAGCCTGATGGCCTGCGCGGCGAAATTCCACCCGCAGCTCAAGGCGGCGTCCGGCAAGCTGATCATCGTGTCGTCGACCGCGGCGTTCCACGCCACCAAGGGCAACCCGGCCTACAACGCGTCGAAGACCGGCGCTTACGGGCTGACCCGGACGCTGGCGCAGGCCTGGGCCGAGGACGGCATCCGCGTCAACGGCATCGCGCCGGGCCTGGTCGATACCAAGATGACCAAGGTCACCACCGACAATCCGAAGCGGCTCGCCGGCGCAATCGAAGGCATCCCGATGAAGCGCCTCGGCACGCCCGAAGACATGGCCGGCGCCGCGCTGTTCCTGGCGTCGCCGCTGTCGGCCTATGTGCTCGGCCAGACGCTGGTGGTCGACGGCGGGCTGATTTTGTAACGGAGTTCGCAGGATGGGTTCGCTCCGCTCAACCCATCCTGCGAACTAACCAGTCGTCATTCCGGGACAGGCGAAGCGCGGCCCGGAATGACCACGAGAGGGGCGTGTGCCTCAGCGGAAGATCGAGAAGAAGCCCGACGCGCTCGGCGGCGGCGCGCGGCGGCCTTGCTGCTGCGGCGGACCGCCGAAGCCGAAGAAACCGGACGCGGTCGGCGGCGGGGGCGGCGGCGCGGAGCGGGTGACACGGCGCTGCTGTTGTTGCTGCGGCGGCTGCGCTCCCGCCGAAGCGCTCGGCGCGCCGCCGCTGGGCTTGGCGCTTGCCACCGGGGTCTCCGGCTTCGGCTGCTCCTTCGGCGGCGGCGGCTCCTGCGCCTTTTCGATCGACACTTCCCGGCGCGGCCAGACGTCGTCGTCAGCGCGGCCGGCGGGCGCCGACAGCGGCTCGCCCTTCACCAGCGTGCGGGCAACCAGCGCATCGACCGGCGCCGGCGCGGTGCCCGGGCCGCCGAGCAGGCGGTCGGTCGACACTGAAGAAGCGACTAGCGGCAGGATCGGACCGGCAGCGGGGCGCGGCGCCGGGCCTGCCGGAGGCTTGGCGGCCGTGTCGGGCGCGGCCGGTTCGGTCGGCAGGGCGATCGGGCCGCTGCGTGCTGCCAGCAGGCGGGCGATCTCGCGCTCGGCGTAGTGCGCCAGCTTGCGGGCGCCGGCCTTGGTGAAATACACGCCGTCATACGAACGCAGCCGCCGGATTTGGCCCTCGAAGTCCGGGCCCTGCAACACGTAGCGGCCGCCTTCGTCGACGAAGCCGTCCCAGACATCCACATAGGTGATGCCGGCCTTGGCGGCGCCGTCGCGATACAGCGCGTTGAGGAACTGCATGTCCGAGGTCGCCTTGGTGCCGCGCACCGCGGGCAGGCCGACCCACAGGATCGGGACGTTCTTGGCTTTGAGGACGTTGATCAGGTCCTCGATCTTCTTGGCGTAAAGCTCCGACCAGCGATCCTCGCGAAACTGGGCGACGCCGCCTGCGGCGCGCTTGCCCTTTTCGTTCATGATCCGCAGCGAGTCGTCGTCATCCTCGTCGTCGTCTGCAGCGGCGTTGTCGGCGGCCTTGTCGTCCGGCTTGGCGTCGGTTTTGCCGTCAGGCTTCGCGTCGGTCTTGTTGTCTGTCTTGTTGTCGGTCTTAGCGTCCGGCTTGGCCTCTTCGCCGGGCTTGGCGGCGGCCTTGTCGTCCTTCTTCTTGTCCTTCTCGGGCGTCGTCGCCTGCTCGCGGATCGCAATGCGGTCCGACAGGCCGAGCATCACCACGATCGCGTCCGGGTTCTCCTGGGCGATCACCTCCTTGGCGGCGGCGACCCAGTCCGACGGCTCACCCTTCTGCGCGTAGCGGAGCAGGCCCGAGATGGTCTTGAACTTGCGAACCACGCCCATTTCGGGCTGCTCGGCGTAAGCCTGCTCCAGGCCGTAGCCGAGCCAGTCGGCCATCGAGTCGCCGAGCACCAGCACGGTCCGATCCGGGATCGTCTCGCGCTTCTCAGGCGCGGGCGCCTTGGAATAGTCCTCGCGCGGGGCGGCACGGCGCTGCGGCTGGTTCTGGTGGAACGGCTGGAACACGTCGTTGCCGAACCAGCCGAATCCGCCACCACCGCCGCCGCCACGCTGCTGGCGGGCGGGCGGGGGGCCGCCGAAATCGAAAAACTGCGCCGAGGCCGGCCCGACGATGCCGAACAGCAGCACGCCGGCGACCGCGAGCGCACCCAGCGGGCCGCGCTCGGTAAAGACGCCAAAGAAGGATCTCGGCTTGTCGGACATGCGGATCTTGCGCAATCGCCACCGGAAAAACGGAAGCTGATCCCTATACTAGCGGATTCGGGCCGCAACCGGGCAGCTTTCGCCGGCTCCATAAGGCGGGCCCGGCCGCGCCCGTCAAGGGCTTCGGCCGGGCCGCATCGGATCGTCTAAGCCGCGGATCGGCCGGGCAGGAGCCGCGCATCGAGGGCGGCGGCGAGCGCGGGCGACACCGGTGTCGTCGGCAGCCGCACCTCCGGGCTGTCGATCAGCCCGCGCCGCCACAGCGCATATTTCACCGGCGCCGGGGACGGCTCGGCAAACAGCAGCTTCGGCAGGTCGGCGAGGCGTTGCCATTCGGTCGCCCCGCCGAGCCGGTCGCCGGCCTGCAGCCGATGCATCACCGCGGCGAACGCCTCGGTCTCCAGATGCGCCGAGGCCAGGATCGCGCCGTCGCAGCCGCGGCTCAAGGCATCGAAAGCGAGCGCATCCTCGCCGGTGAGCACCGCAAAGCCCGGCGGCCGCAGCCGCAGCAGCTCGGCGGTCTGCGCAGGATCGGCGCAGCAATCCTTGACGCCGACGATGTTGGCGCGCTCGGCGAGTCGCAGCATCGCCTCGTTCTGCAGATTGACGCCGGTGCGATACGGAATGTTGTAGATCAGGATCGGCCGCGCGGTGGCGTCGGCTGCGGCTTCGAAATGCAGCACCAGTCCCTGATGCGACGGACGGGTGTAGTACGGGCAGGCGATCAGCACGCCGTCGGTCGGCCAGTGTGCAGTCCGCGCCAGAGTCTCCACCAGCTTGCGCGTGTCGCTGCCGGACAGCCCGAGATACACCGGAAGCTTGCGGCCGCCCGCCGCCAGCGCGTCGGCGGTCAGCATCACCAGGCGTTCGAGCTCCGTCTCGTCCAGCGTCAGTCCTTCGCCGGTGGTGGCGCCGAGGATCAGCCCGTCGAGTGGTGCCCGTGCGTAGTGGGTGATCAGCCGGCGCAGCGATGCGGCGTCGAGCGCGCCGTCTCGAAACGGCGTGATCAGCGGCAGCCATAGCCCGCGCGGCTGTTCGGCTGTCGCGTCCAGGGTCGTCTCCATCTTCGGTCTCCTGAGAGGTCGGGCCGGAGGCGGAGCTTGCAACAAAAAACCCCGTCGAAACCGGCGGGGTTGGGTGCATGCGTGAAGGCGAGATTGATCTATCGCGCGCGCAAGCCACCGGCCCCTGAAGGAGCGCGGGATTTCGATTTCAAAGCGGCGGCACGGCGGATCATGCGGCGGAGGATGGGCGGCGCGCTGCCGGGTGTCAAGCCGGGCGCCGGTCTTCGGCCTGCGCGTCTGCCGCAAACAATGCCGTGAATGGGCCTGCTTACTCCGCCGTCGTCAGGAACATCGCGGCACCGCCGGTGTTCGCACTTGTCAGGAAGACGGCAGCGGATTCTCGCCATGGCGCACGACGCATTCCCCGCACACTCAGTCCATGCAAACTCACTCCGACTGACATCGACCGCGCGGATCGGCGCGCATCCGATTCATCCGATGCTGGTACCTATCCCGATTGCTTGCATCGGCGCCCTGCTGATTGCCGACGACGTCGGCAACACGGTGTGGCGCGTCACCGCAACTGGCGCCACGCCGCAGACAGCCGGAGGAGCGGGCACAACAACTGGTGCTGCACCAACGCCGAGCCCGCAGCAGTAATTACTCGTCAGACCTAGCCTTCGAGGGACGCGCTGAACTCAGCGCCCTCTCAACCTCTCCAACATTTCCCCCGTCGCAAATCCATCCGCCGGTGCGCCGATCGAAGCCTGGAAATTCCGCAGTGCGCTGCGGGTTTCGGAGCCGAACTGCCCGTCGGGCGTGCCGCGGTAGAATCCGCGCTGGGCGAGGAGCTGTTGCAATTCCAGCTTTTCGGTGCGTGACAGGGCGCGCTCCTGGCGCGGCCAGTCCTGGACGAATGGGGCGCCGCCGCGCAGCCGGTCGGCGAAATGGCCGATCGCCAGCGCATAGGCCTCGGCCGGGTTGTACTTCATGATCACCCGGAAATTGGTGAGCATCAGGAAGCCGGGTCCGGCGGCGCCGGCGGGAGCGAGCAGATAGGCCTTTTCGCTCGAGCGCGGGAACGGCTGGCCGCCGGCGCGGCGCAGCCCCATCTGCTCCCATTGCGCCAGCGTCTGGGTCTGGCGGCGGTCGGCCAGCATGTAGTTGAAGCCCTTCGGCACCACGACCTCGTAACCCCAGGTCTGGCCGGTCTGCCAACCGTCCTTCTTCAGGTTATTGGCGGTCGAGGCGATCAGGTCGTAGGGATTGTCGACCACGTCGCGGCGGCCGTCGCCATCGGCGTCGACCGCGAAGCGCTTGAATGCCGTTGGCATGAACTGGGTTGGGCCGAACGCGCCAGCCCATGAGCCGCGCAGCTGCTCGGGCCGCAGATCGCCGCGATGCAGGATCTCCAGCGCGGTGAGGAATTCGTCCTTGAAGTACGCCTGGCGGCGGCCGACGCAGGCCAGCGTCGCGGTGGAGTTCACCACGTAGCGATCGCCCATCTGGGTCGAGTAGTTCGATTCGATGCCCCAGATCGACGCGATGATGTAGCGGTCGACGCCGTAAGCGCGCTCGACCGCGTCGAACTGCGGCTTGTACTGCGCCAGGATTTCTCGGCCCCTGGCGAGGCGGGTATCGTTGACCAGGATGTCGAGATAATCCCAGATCGACTTGGTGAACTCCGGTTGTGAATCCATCAGGTCCATCAGCCGCAGGTCCGGCGACAGGCCCGCGGTGTAGCGCTCGAACGACTCGCGCGAGATGCCGCGGCGCGCCGCGTCCGGCCACATCGCCGCGACGCAATTGTCGAAATTCGCCGCGGCCTCGCGGATTGCGGCGGCGGTCATCAGCGGATGGCCCGAAGCGCCGTCCTCGCCGCTCCAGGGCTGTGCAGCGGAGCTGCCGCCGGAGGGCGCGCTCGCGCCGGGCGCGGCTGGGCGGCTCGGCGACGGATTGCCGAAAATGCTGTCGAGGAAGTTCAGAGGATTGCCGGATTGCGCCTGCGCCGCCGTGGCCGAAAGCGCCACGCCGCCGAACCATGCCGCGAGCGCGGCAGCTGCCAGCCGGTTGTGTCCCGTCATCGCCGATTGCATCCCACCTGTTGCGAGGCCCCCGGGGCAGGAGGCGCCGTGATGGTTTCCATCAGCTTAACAAAGCGGCTTTTTGCCGTCCGGCCGCCCGCGCCCGTACCGAGTTTTCACGTGCGCAGGCGGCCCTTGACGGCCGGCGCGATCGCCGGAGGATGGTGGGAAACGCGCATGGAAATGGGACCGAGATGCTCGGCATTCACGACTTCTGGCTGTTCGTCGCTTCCGGGCTGCTGCTCAATGTCACGCCTGGGCCGGACACCGCCTACATCGTCGGCCGTGGCCTGCAGTTCGGCTGGCGCGGCGGGGCGGCTGCGGCGCTCGGCGTCGGCACCGGCTGCCTGGTCCACGTTGCGGCTGCGGCCGCGGGCCTGTCGGCGCTCCTGATGGCGTCGACGCTGGCGTTCAGCGTGCTCAAGTGGGTCGGCGCCGCCTATCTGATCTGGCTGGGATTGCGGATGCTGCTGTCGAAGCCGAGCGATTTCACCGCAACCGCAGGCGCTGCCCCGACGCTGTCGCTGGGCTCGGTGTTTCGCCAGGGCATGCTCACCAATGTGTTGAACCCCAAGGTGGCGCTGTTCTTTCTCGCCTTCCTGCCGCAGTTCGTCGCCGCCGATGCGTCCAACAAGGCGCTGGCGTTTCTGGTGCTCGGGCTGATCTTCGTGGTCAACGGCACGCTGTATTGCCTGGCGCTCGCGGCCTTCGCGGCGCGGGCGGCGGATCGGCTGCGACGCTCCGGCTCGGTGCTGCAATGGATCAATCGAGGTCTTGGGGCGCTGTTCGTGGCGCTCGGCATCCGGGTGGCGCTGGCGCGCGCCTGACCGAGGACGCGCTACTAGCCGACCAGCTTCACGAGGGTGGTGGCGGCGAGATACAGGCCGAGCCCCATCAGGGCGATCAAGAACCAGCGGCGGAATGTGTCTGGATGCATCCGGGTGCGCACCGCCTGGCCGCCGAACATGCCGGCGAACGCGGCCGCCAGCGCGATCAGGCCGGGCAGGGCGGTGGCGGTCGACAGCAGGCCGGCGTCGGTGAGGTTGACGGCCAGCGCCAGCGTCGCGGTGGTGAAGAACACGCCGAGCGCCTGGACCAGCTCATCCTTCTCCATCCCGATCGCCTGCAGATACGGCATCGAGGGAATCACCTGCACGCCGGTCGCCGCCGAGATCACCCCGGTGATCAGCCCGACCGGACCGCCGATCCATTTCTCGCGGTTCGGCGCGACGTGGAAGCTGCGCTTGCTGAGGCCGAGAATGCCATAAGCGACCAGCAGCACGCCGAGCACCAGCGACCCGTATCGGGCATAGGGGCCAGTCATCAGCCCGGCGCCGAGACGAATGCCGATCACGGTGCCGAGCAGCAGCGGCCAAAGCCGGCGCAGGATGTCCCGCAGATAGCTGCCCGCGAAGGTTTGCCAGATGTTGGTGACGATCGCCGGCACGATGACAATGGCGACCGCCTGGGCCGGCGGCATGGCGACGGCGAGCAATCCGATCGACACGGTCGGCAGACCGAGACCGATCACGCCTTTGATGAAGCCGGCGAACGCGAAGACCGCAGCGATGATGAGGAGAAATGGATCGAACACTGCCGCAGATTGCACACTCGCCGAGCCTCACGCAACCCATGCTTCGCTCATGGCTGTGCGGCAGCGGCGCCACCTGCATACTGCGCCGCGTAGTTCGCGCTCGGCGGGATCGGTTTGATGATGTCGATCAGCACGCCGTTCGGATCGGCAGTGATGAAATGGCGCTGCCCGAAATCTTCATCGCGTAGCGACAGCAGGATCGGCAGGCCGGCTTGCTGCAGCCGGGCATATTCGCGGTCCGGATCGTCGACTTCGAAGTTCAGGATCAGGCCTGACACCTGGCCGCGGCCAGCTTCGGGAATCGTCGCATGCTGGCCGTCGAGGATCGCCAGATTGACAGCAGGATCTTCGGCCGACTGCAGGTGCATGTACCAGTCGGCTTCGAACAGCGGACGGAAGCCGAAATGCCGGCAGTAGAACGCTGCCGTCGCGGCGACATCCGACGTCATGATCACCGGGTAGTAGCTGGTCGATCGCATCGCTTTCCTCCTCGCCAACAAAAAGATACAGTATGTATGTATAAAACATGCAGGCTGAATGTATGAAGGCGACGAAGCGACGCACCAACCCCGAACGGTCCAGTGCCACCCAGGCGGCCCTGATCGCAGCGGCCCGCGAGGCATTCGTGGTTCGCGGCTATGCGGCCACCAGCACGCCCGATCTGGTGGAGGCCGCGGGCGTCACGCGCGGTGCGCTGTATCACCACTTCGCCGACAAACAGGCGCTGTTCCGGGCCGTCGTCGAGGCCGAATCCGCGGCCGTCGCCACGGAGGTCGAGGCCGGCGCCGACGAGTGCCCACCGCTCGAGTCTTTGATCTCCGGGGGGGAAGCCTATCTGGCGGCGATGGCCGTGCCGGGCCGCACGCGGCTATTGCTGATTGAGGCGGCTGCGGTGCTTGGCCGTGCCGAGGTCGATGCCATCGATGCGCAGCACGGCGTCAGGACGCTGCGGGAGGGCTTGGCGGCGGCGATCGAACAGCAAGCGATCGCACCGATTCCGGTCGAGGCGGCCGCGAAGCTGCTCGGCGCCGCGTTCGATCGCGCCGCGCTCGAAATCGCGCAAGGAGGCGACCGCGGGAGCTGCCTCGCTGTACTGCGGGCGCTGATCGAAGGACTGCGGTTATAACCGCTAAAGCGTGGTTCAGGCGTTGAGGATCTTCATTGCGGCTTCGTGCACGCGCTTGTCGCCCGCCGCGATGATCCGGCCGCCATTCTGCGCCGGCTTGCCGTCCCAGGTCGTGATGATGCCGCCGGCACCGGTGATGATGGGAATCAGCGCGGCGACGTCGTAGGGCTTCAGCTCGGTTTCGATCACGAGGTCGAGCTGCCCGGCGGCCAGCATGCAGTAGGAGTAGCAGTCGCCGCCGTAGCGGGTCAGTCGCGCCTCGGCCTGGACCTTCTCGAAAATGCCGCGGTCGCTGGCGTTCATCAGCAGCGGCGAGGTGGTGAACAGCACCGCGTCCTTGATAGCGGCGCAGCGGCGTACGCCGAGTTTGCGCTCGCCGGACGGGCCTTTGTACGTCGCCGAACCATTGTCGCCGGAGAAGCGTTCGCCGATGAAGGGCTGATGCATCATGCCGAACACCGGCGCGCCCTTGTGCAGCAACGCGATCAGCGTTCCCCACACCGGAAAGCCGGCGATGAAGGACTTCGTGCCGTCGATCGGGTCCAGCACCCAGACGTAATCGGCGTCTTCGCGCTCGTTGCCGAACTCTTCGCCGATGATGCCGTGCTGGGGAAAGCTCGCCTTGATCAGCCGGCGCATCACCGCTTCGGCGGCGCGATCAGCTTCGGTCACCGGATCGAAATCGCGGCCGGGCTGCTTGTTGTCGATCGTCAGCGTGGTGCGGAAGAACGGCAGGATGGTGTCGCCCGACGAGGTCGCAAGGCGGCCGATAAAGGCGGCGAAATCGATGACCGTCACGGAGCGATCCTTTGCGAGCATTGCGGGCGGGACATGGAACCGCGCCACCATCTTAGACGGGAGCGGCCGAACCCTTGCTCCTTTATTATGGCGGGTGACTCCCGGTCCATAGTCTGAATCGTCGGCAATAAGCCGCACTCACAGCTTTGAAGCGGCTCGCGGCGCTGCGGGAACTAGGTGCGACAAGACCGCTCGGAATCGCCCGAGGATGCGGTGCGGGCTTTGGTCGCGACCTCATTCATCTCATTGATCTGTCTCAAATAATTTCAGCAGTTCCGCGGCGTGGACGGTGCTCTGACATGCGTTTTTTGCATGGAAAATCGCCTGAAAACACTTGCGCTTTGTGCGGCGCGGTCGCATATTGTTGCGGTGCGGTAGCGCCTCGCGCTATCGCTGCCCTCCTTGGGCGTTTCCTCCCTAGACTTGGGCCGCTTGCCATCGCAAGCGGCCCTTTTTTCTTTTTGGATTGTCTTTTCTTTGGATCGAGGCTCGGCAGCGCCAGCGGCGCTGTCTGCTCGTCGGTGGCCGCTTGCGCTTCGCCAGCAGCCACCTGATCGCGGGTGTCCGTCGGCGGTTCTCGGCCGCACCATACCTCTCTCGGCCTGCATCAGGTCGGAGAGCGGCAGGTGAGAACGCCGTCGAGAAGCCGTGGAGCCCGGCTTCTTAAAGGTGCAGTCCTGACGCGATCGACCGTCTGCTAGCCGCCGCCGGTGAGGCCGTCTTTCACCGACGTGAAAGTGGAATTCAGTTTGTCGCCGAGCCCGGTGACTGCGGCGATGATCGCCAGCGAGATGCCGGCGGCGATCAGACCGTATTCAATTGCGGTGGCGCCGGATTCTTCCGACAAGAATTTCAGAACAAGACGCTTCACGTTGTTCTCCCAGGATAGCCTGCGGTTTGGGGTTCACAACTGAAGATTGCGGGTTCCACGTTAATTCCGGCTGAATCGGTTCCCGTGAATTTAGGAGCACGATTCGCCGATTGACGCGGATAAGCGGCAAAACGGCACTTGGGTCCGCCAGCCAGCTACTCGGCTGCCGCCTGAAACGGGCGGAGATCGTCCAGCGGTATCTCGGACAGCCTCTCGGCGAGGCGGCTGAAGTCCTCGGCCACGGTGGCAAAGCGGTCGCTGCGCAGCCGCAGCCGTTCGTCCATGTAAATCGCCCGGTTGAGCTCGACCTGGACGGTGTGCAGCCCGGTGGCCGGGTTGCCGTAATGCTCGGTGATGAAGCCGCCCGCATAAGGCTTGTTGCGGCCGGTCGAATAGCCGCGCGCCGCCATCGTCTCTTCGATCACGGCGGCGATCAACGGCGAGCAGCTGGTGCCGTAGCGGTCTCCGATCACCACATCCGGCCGCTTCGGCTCGTCGCGCGAGATGCCGACCGACGGCATCGAATGGCAGTCGACCAGAAGCACCGAGCCGAACTGCTGGTGCGCCTGGTTGATCAGCCGGCGCAGCGCGCGGTGATACGGCTTGTACAGCGTCTCGATCCGGCCGAGCGCGTCGTCGATATGGATGCGCTCGTGGTAGATCTCCTGGCCGTCGCCGACCACGCGCGGGATCGTGCCAAGGCCGCCGGCGACCCGCATCGAGCGGGTGTTGGCAAAGCTCGGCAGCCGGCCGTTGAACATCCGCGGATCGAGCTCGTAGGGCTCGCGATTGACGTCGATATAGGAGCGGGGGAAATGCACCCGCACCACCGGAAAGCCGTCGTGGATCAGGTGGCCGATCAGCTCGTCCATGAACGAATCTTCGGAGCGCTGCAGCGCTTCAAGATCGATCCGCGAGGCGTTCAGGAAGGCGTTCGGATAGACCGAACCGGAATGCGGCGAATTGAAAATGATCGGGGCGCGCCAGACCGCCGGTTCGGCGATCTCGAAGGCGGGGGAGAACTCACCGTCGAACTCGGTCATCGTCGTCCGCCACTCGTCAAATCCGCCCGTCTCCTGCCTCTGCGACAGCGCATCTGGTGATTTGGTGAGCGGTATTGTCGGCAATAGGGCCGGCGCTGCCAAGCAAAATCATTCCAGAGAGCGGTGTCGAAAACGCTGGAGCCGAACAAAAGTGCCCGCTTGCGGATTTGTTGATTCAGAGCCCGATCGGGCGCAGGATTATCCCCGCTTCCTCACTTGATGGGCGATGGGAATTTCACCCGAAATTTACCAGACTTCGGTCTAACTGGATCGATCGGTTTTCCTCGCCCGGATTTGAAGTTCCAGCCACCATGCACAAAATTCTCCTCGCCGAAGACGATAACGACATGCGCCGCTTCCTGGTGAAGGCGTTGGAAAACGCCGGATTCCAGGTTTCCTCGTTCGACAACGGCATGTCGGCCTACCAGCGGCTTCGCGAAGAGCCGTTCGAAATGCTGCTGACCGACATCGTGATGCCGGAGATGGACGGAATCGAGCTGGCGCGCCGCGCCTCCGAACTCGATCCCGACATCAAGATCATGTTCATCACCGGATTCGCCGCGGTGGCGCTGAATTCCGATTCGGACGCGCCAAAGAACGCCAAGGTCCTGGCCAAGCCGGTGCACCTGCGGGAATTGGTCAGCGAAGTGAATAAGATGCTCGCCGCGTAAAATTGGCGTCGAAATCCTGCTTTGGTGTCCTTGCCTGACCGGCTCGGAGCCGATATAGGGACGCCACCCGTGAAGACGATCTGAGGGCGCGTAGCTCAGCGGGAGAGCACCTCGTTGACATCGAGGGGGTCACAGGTTCGATCCCTGTCGCGCCCACCATTCCCCAGCATCGTCGAATTCCATCTTCCCCGATCTCGTGTCTGACCGCTCGGCGGCCGCTTTGCTTTGCGGAACGAAGCTGCCTGCGACGAATTGGCTCAACATCGCCATTCGGCATGGAGCGACACGATGATCAAGCAGATTGCCATCACCGCCGCCGCGCTGGCGGCTCTTTCCACCGCCGCCGCTGCGCCGGCCAGCGCCGATGAAGTCGGCATCGGAGTGGGGCCGGCAGGTGTCACCGTCGGCACCAGTCACGGCCCGTATTACGGCCATGAGGATCGGTATGTGCGCGAGCGCCGGATCTATCGCGAGCGCGAGCCCGATGAGACCGTCGTGGTTCGCCGGCAATACCGTGAAGAACCCCGCCGCCGTGTGATCATCGAGCACGATGACGATTAAGACGACCAACGGCCTCCCTCGCGGAGGCCGTTTTTTCGTCTCGGGTGGATCCCAGCGGCGCGGCCGCAGCATCCCCTCAACCCGGATTGGCCTTGCTGCCAACTGCGCCGTAGCGCAGGCCATCGGTCAGCAACCCGACCATCCGGCTGGTGTGGTCGGGATCTCCGCCCGGCGCGGAATTGCAGAGCTGTGCCACCGCCTTGAGCAAATCGAACGGGTCGACATCGCGGCGAACCTCGCCGGCCGCCCCGGCCGCATCCAGCAGCGATTGCAGCGCGGGGCGGAGCCGCTGTTCGAAATAGACTGGCAGGCTGTCATAGGCCGGATTGCCCGAATACAGCGCCGCCGCCAAACCGCGCTTTGTCGCGATGAAGTCGACATAGCGCTGCATCCAGCGCGACAACGCCTCGAGGGGCGAATAGCCGGCTGCCAGGGCTGCGGCTGCATCGGCGCAGGCATCGACCTCGTTGCGGAACACCGCCACGATCAGGTCGGATCGCTGCGGGAAGTGCCGATACAGCGTGCCGACGCCGACGCCGGCTTTCTCGGCGATGTCGCGCACCGGCGCATCCACGCCTGCCGTCGCGAAGACCGCCAGCGCCGCTTCGAGCAGCGTCTTCAGATTGCGCTGCGCGTCCGCCCGGACCCGACGCGGCGTACCGGCCGCTGAGGCGTCTTTGCGCGGCCGCTTTTCGGGCACAGGAATACCTCTTGATAAACGGAACGATGTTCCGTATAAGGAGTTGCTGGCCCGTTATCTCACATCGATGCCTGCCGGGCTACGCGGCATCGGCCACGCCAACCAACGCCCCGAACCAACAAGCCGCTCGGCGGTTAGCGATTTTTCCGTTCGCACAATGTGCGCGCGAATACGGATCCACGCGCGTTGCTTCATCCTGTCCTCAAGGAGGTCTTATGACCGCTGATCGAACTGTCGCGCCTGACGCGATCCGCATCAATGGAGTGGACTGTCCGGTCCCCGCCGATCCGCGGGTCTCACTGCTCGACCTGCTGCGCGAGACGCTGAACCTGCACGGCACCAAGAAGGGCTGCAATCAGGGTGCCTGCGGCGCCTGCACTGTGCTGGTCGACGGCGAACGCATCGTATCCTGCCTGTCGCTCGCCGTGCAGCACGCCGGCCGCAGCGTCACCACCATCGAAGGTCTCGCAAGCGAGGCGGGGCTGCATCCGCTGCAGCAGGCGTTCATCGAACACGACGGATTCCAGTGCGGCTACTGCACCCCGGGGCAGATCTGCTCGGCGATCGGCATGGCATCCGAACTGCAGCGCGGCGTGCCGAGCCACGTCACCCGCGATCTGGCGGCCGACCATATCGCGCCCACTCACGACGAAATCCGCGAACGCATGAGCGGCAATCTATGCCGCTGCGGCGCGCACAACGGCATCATCGCGGCGATCCGCGACACCTATGCGGAGGCTGCAGAATGACTCCCTTCGATTACTCACGCGCCGGCGACGTCGCTGAAGCGCTGCGGCTTGGCGGCGCCGCGCAGGCCAAGTTTCTCGGCGGCGGCACCAATCTGGTCGACCTGATGCGCGAGACGATCGAGCGCCCGGCGGCGCTGGTCGATATCACCCGCCTGCCGGCCGACATCACCGAGCGCGAGGGGGGCGGCCTGCTGATCGGCGCAGCGGTGCGCAACACTGCGCTCGCGGAGCACCCCGCCGTGCGTCGGCGCTATCCGATGCTGTCGCGCGCCATGCTGGCGGGCGCCTCGGCGCAGATCCGCAATATGGCAACGGTCGGCGGCAATCTGCTGCAGCGGACGCGCTGCACTTACTTTTACGACGACGCCGGCTCGCGCTGTAACAAGCGCAATCCGCGGCAGGGCTGCGACGCCATCGAAGGCTTCAACCGCAATCACGCAATTCTCGGTGCGTCTGAATCCTGCGTGGCGACGCATCCGTCCGACATGTGCGTCGCACTCACGGCGCTCGATGCGGTGGTTCATGTCGAAGGGCACGGCGGGAAGCGGGCGCTGCCGTTTGGCGACTTCCATCGTTTGCCGGGCGATCGGCCAGACCTCGAGACAGTGCTGCAGCCGGGCGACCTGATCACCGCGATCGAACTGCCGGCGCAGCCGATCGCCGCGCGCTCGACCTATCGCAAGGTGCGCGACCGTTCGAGCTACGCGTTCGCGCTGGTGTCGGTCGCGGCCGCGATCGAGCTCGAAGACGGCAGGGTAAAGGACGTCCGGCTGGCGCTCGGCGGCGTTGCACACAAGCCGTGGCGGGCGGTGAAAGCCGAACAGGCGATGCGCGGCAGAGAGGCCACCGCCGATGCGTTTCGTGCGGCCGCCGAAGCGGAGCTGACCGATGCGGTCGCGCTGCGCGACAACGCTTTCAAGATCGAACTGGCCAAACGAACGATCACTGCCGTCCTCGGCGAACTCGCAGGAGATGCCCGATGAGCATCATCAACGAAGCCAAACAAGCCGTGCGCGGCGCCGCGATGGACGTGATGGAGAAAGCCGTCGCGCTTGCGCCCGATAGCTGGATGCCGGGCGGCGATCCCGACCCTTTGATCCGCACTAAACACGGCTCGATCGGTGCATCGATCTCGCGGATCGACGGCCCGCTCAAGGTGCGCGGCGCCGCGCCGTTCGCGGCGGAGTTTGCGCTCGACGGTATGCTCTATGCCGCACTGATCTTCAGCACCGTGCCGAAAGGCCGGATCGCCACGCTCGACACTGCCGCGGCCGAAGCCGCGCCGGGCGTCGCTCTGGTGATGACTCACCGTAACGCCCCGCGGATGAAGCCGATGCCGCTGTTCATGACGGCCGAGAAGGCTGGCGGCGGCGACAACCTGCCGATCATGCAGGACGACCGTATCCATTGGAACGGCCAGCCGATCGCCGTGGTGCTCGCGGACACGCAGGAGCAGGCCGATTACGCCGTCTCGCTGATCCGCGCGACCTATGAGGCGGAACCCGCGCTGACCAGTTATGCCGCTGCCAAGGCCAAGGGCACCGAGCCCGGCCTGTTCATGGGGCAGCCGCTTCAGGCTCAGAAAGGCGTCGCAGAAGCGGCGTTCGCCAAAGCGCCGGTTCGAGTCGCTGGCCGCTACTCGACGCCGCGGCACAATCACAATGCGATCGAGCCGCACGCCGCCACGGTGATGTGGCAGGGCGACAAGCTGATCGTGCACGACGCCTCGCAGGCGGTGCAGCACACCGCGTGGTCGCTCGGGGATGTGTTCGGCATTGCCGAGGAGCAGGTCCATGTCACCTCGCCGTTCGTCGGCGGCGGCTTCGGCGGCAAGTGTCTATGGCAGCATCAGGTGCTGGGCGCTGCGGCCTCCAAGCTTGCCGGCCGTCCGGTACGGATCGCGCTGTCGCGCGAGGGGGTGTACCGGCTGATCGGCGGCCGCACGCTCACCGAACAGCGCTTCGCGATCGGCGCCGAGCCCGATGGTCGCTTCGTGTCGCTGATCCACACCGGCACGGCCCCCACCTCGCGACAGAATGCGTTCCCTGAGCCGTTCATCCTGCCGACGATGAGTAGTTACGGATCGCCCAACATCAAGCTCGACGTCGAGACGGTACACCTCGACATGCTGGCCAACACCTTCATGCGTGCGCCGGGCGAATCCGTCGGCACCTTCGCGATGGAGTCGGCGATCGACGAGATGGCCGTGGCGCTCGGCATCGATCCGGTCGAGCTGCGCATTCTCAATCAGCCGAAAGAAGACCCGCTGAAGGGCACGCCGTTCTCATCGCGGCATATCGCCGAGGCTTGGCGTGCAGGCGCCGAACGCTTCGGCTGGTCAAAGCGCAATCCGACCGCCGCCAGCGTTCGCGACGGCGAATGGCTGGTCGGCATGGGATGCGCCACCGCGACCTATCCGTATCACCGCATGCCGGGCGGTGCGGCGCGGATCACGCTGACCCGCGACGGCGGCGCCAAGGTCGAGATCGCCGCGCACGAAATGGGCATGGGTACGGCGACGGCTCATACTCAGGTGGCTGCCGAACGGCTCGGCCTGTCGCGCGATCAGGTGACGTTTGCCTATGGCGACTCGATGTTCCCCGGCGTCGTGCTGGCCGGCGGCTCTCAGCAGACCGCGTCGATCGGCGCCTCGGTGATCGCTGCGCATCACGTGCTGATCAAGGAACTGCTCAAGCTCGCCGGCAACGACTCGCCTCTGGCGGGCCTTAGCGCCGACGAGGTCGGCACCGTGAACGGCGGCCTCGCCAAGCTCGACGACACGTCGCGTCACGAGAGCTACGTGTCGATCCTGACCCGTTCGGGCCGCGATCACGTCTCGGCCGAGGGCAGCGCTTCGGCGCCGCTCGAAACCATGCACTGGTCGATGCATTCGTTCGGCGCGCTGTTCTGCGAGATCGGCGTCAACAGCGTCACCGGCGAGACCCGTGTTCGGCGTTTCCTCGGCTCGTACGATTGCGGCCGTATCCTCAATCCGAAGACGGCAGCGAGTCAGTTCCGTGGCGGCATCATCATGGGCCTCGGCCTGGCGCTGATGGAAGAGACGCAGTTCGATGAGCGCAATGGCCGGATCATGAATCCGAGTCTGGCCGAGTATCACATCCCGGTGCATCTCGACGTGCCGGAGATCGACGTGATCTGGACCGACATTCCCGATCCGCGCGCGCCGATGGGCGCCCGCGGCATCGGCGAGATCGGCATCACCGGCGTCGGCGCGGCGGTTGCCAACGCTGTGTTCAACGCCACCGGCAAGCGTATCCGCGATCTGCCGCTGACGCTCGATAAGCTGATGTAACGGCATTCGGGTTGCGGGCCTTGCTCGCGGCCCGCCATCGCGCGCGGCGATCAACGTTCCGCCGCGTCGCGAAATCATGCCCGTCATTGCGAGGAGCGACGCGACGAAGCAATCCAGGGGCTCGGTGCACGGAGCTCCTGGATTGCTTCGCTACGCTCGCAATGACGGGTTTATGGTCCGAGGGGGAAACGGATGAACACCTCAAAGGGTGCGGGGCCGGTCGATGCGGCAAAGAGAAAGCTGCTTGAACTACGCGCTGATGAGCGGGCTAAGTGCAGGTGACCGCCGTGGAAATTACTCCGCGTCCGGCGGCGTGGCGCCGGTGCAGCTTCGGCACTGCCGCTTGCCATAGGTCGCGATGCTGAGGCTCTTGCAAACTAAACGCTTGGCCATCGCCTGCAGCGGGCTGCGCGCCAATTGAAGCATGAACACCATCTCGAGCATGTCGTCGTCTCCCCACTAGCAATATGTGAGATGGGGCCGAGGCAGCGGGCGCAGTAGCCCCGCTGCAGCGCAGCAGGCATGCGATACATGCATCTGCATTGAGTTGGGCGGAAAGGCGTGGCGCGGTGCGTTCGAGCGCCCCGCCACGCCTCCCTTGTGTCGTTAGCTGTGCAGCTTGATGGCGGTTTCGGCGATGGTCTTGCCCTGGTAGCGGGCACCGGCGAGTTCGGTTTCGCTCGGCTGGCGCGATCCGTCGCCGCCGGTGATCGTGGTGGCGCCATAGGGGGCACCGCCCGTCACCTGATCGAGCCGCATCTGGTCGCCGAAGCCGTAGTTGAGGCCGACCACCACCATGCCGAAATGCAGCAGATTGGTGATGATCGAAAACAGCGTGGTTTCCTGGCCGCCGTGCTGGGTCGCGGTCGAGGTGAAGGCGCCGCCGACCTTGCCGTTCAGCGCGCCACGCGCCCACAGGCCGCCGGCCTGGTCCAGGAAATTGGACATTTGCGACGCCATGCGGCCGAACCGGGTGCCGGTGCCGATGACGATCGCGTCGTAATTGGCGAGGTCCTCGATGGTTGCGACCGGCGCAGCCTGATCGAGCTTGTAGTGCGATGCCTTGGCGACGTCCGGCGGTACCAGTTCGGGCACGCGCTTGATGTCGACCTGCGCGCCGGCCTCACGCGCGCCTTCGGCGACCGCGTTGGCCATCGCTTCGATGTGACCGTAAGCCGAGTAGTAAAGAACCAGAACCTTCGCCATGGGGAGTCTCCGTTTGGTTGGTGATTGGGTGGGGAGTGATTGCTGTTAGTTAACCGTCATGGCCGGGCTTGACCCGGCCATCCATCCTCTTCGTGAGAATTGTTGCGAAGTAGGATGGATGCGCGGGTCAAGCCCGCGCATGACGTTTGTGGGTGACGAAAGGCTGCACGGCCTTACGCCGCGTCGACCAGCACCAGCTCGGCGTCTGCGAGCGCCGTGATGGTGAGCTTGGTCTCGCCGTGGATCGCGGCGCCGTCGCGAGCGTTGACGCGGACGCCGTTGACCTCGACGTTGCCGACGGCCGGGACCAGATAGAGGTGCCGCGCCTTCTCGGCGTCGTAAGTCGCCGTCTCGCCTGCCTTCAGCGTCGTCGCCAGCACTCGGGCGTCGGCGCGGATCGGCAGCGCGTCGGTGTCGGTCGCAAAGCCCGACGCGATGGTGACGAGCTTGCCGGAGCGGTCGGCCTTCGGGAACGGCTTGGAGCCCCAGGTCGGCTGGCCGCCACCTTGCGTCGGCTCGATCCAGATCTGGAAGATCCGGGTGGTCTCCGGCTCGAGGTTGTACTCGGAGTGCCGGACGCCCGAACCCGCGCTCATCACCTGAACGTCGCCGGCTTGGGTGCGGCCCTTGTTGCCGAGCGAGTCCTGGTGGGTGATTGCGCCGTCGCGCACATAGGTGATGATCTCCATGTCGCGATGCGGATGCGGCGGAAAGCCGGTATCCGGGGCGATCTCGTCGTCGTTCCAGACCCGCAAGGCGCCGTGGCCCATGTTGTTGGGGTCGTAGTAGCTGGCGAACGAGAAGTGGTGCTTGGCCTTGAGCCAGCCATGGTCGGCGCCGCCGAGCCGGTCGAAGGGACGGAGTTCAATCATTGAAGCCTCCTCATGTCGGGCGCCGGGTTGGCGCCAGTGACTTGCGTTGGCTCTTGAATAAGGATGCCCAATCGTTTCATAAATAGAAATGATCGAAACTCATTGTTTCTGAAAACGACCCGGAGCGGTACCATGAGCAAGCTTCCGGACTTCGAAGCGCTGGCGATCTTCGCCAAGGTGGTCGAGCTGCGCTCGTTCGCGGCGGTGGCGGCCGAGTTCGGGCTGTCGAAGGCCACGGTCTCCAAGGCGGTGACCCGGCTGGAGGCGCGGCTCGGCGCGCGGCTGTTCAACCGCACGTCGCGGCGGCTGGCGCTGACCGATGCCGGCCACCGGCTCGCCGAGCGTGCCGCGCAGCTGCTTGCGGACGGCGAGGCCGCCGAGGCCGAGGCGCTGGCGCAATCCGCGGCACCGCGCGGCCTGGTGCGGCTGGCGGTGCCGATGACTTTCGGCGTCAAGGTGATCGCGCCGCTGCTGCCGGAGTTCTTCGCCGCCTATCCGGACGTGTCGATCGATCTGCATCTGTCCGACGCGATGGTCGACCTGATCGGCGACGGTTTCGATGCCGGCGTCCGCATCGCCACGCTGCCGGATTCCTCGCTGGTGGCGCGGCGGCTGTGCGCGATGCCGCGCTACACGGTGGCGTCGAACGCCTATCTGCAGGCGCACGGCCGGCCGACGCATCCGATGCATCTCGCCCAGCACCGCTGTCTCGGCTACGCTTATCTGTCGACGCCGAACACCTGGCATTACACCAACGACGCCGGCGATCAGGTCGCGGTGCGGCCGGGCGGGCCGCTGCGGGTCAACAACGGCGAGGCGCTGCTGCCGTCGGTGATCGCCGGGCTCGGCATCGCCGATCTGCCGGAGTTCATCGTCGGTGATGCGATCGCGGCCGGCGAAGTCGAAGTGATTCTGGATGGCTGGCACCAGCGCGAGAGCGCGGTGCATCTGGTGACGCCGCCCGGCGGGCCGCGGCCGGCGCGGGTCGAGGTGCTGTCGGAATTCCTTGCCGATCAGCTCGGCCGTCTCGGCCGCAAGCGGCGGAGCGCGCGCTGATCGGCGCGTCCGCGTTATTCGAGCGTGACGTTGAACTCGTAGGCCTTGTCGGGACCGACCAGGGTGAACTTCAGCGCGGCGCCGGCGGCCTGGGCGCCGGACGGCAATCCATCGAGTGCGAAGCTGAAGCGGCGCAGGCCGGCCGGGGCGCCCTTGATCTCCTTCGGCACCGGCAGCGCCCATTCGGCCGTCGGGCCTTCGACGAACAGGCTGACCTTGGCGCCGGTCGGCGCGACGACATCCACTTCTACATCCTTGTCGCCCTTGCGGACGACGTCGCGGATCGTCACCGGATTGCTGTCTCCGACGCTGGCCGGCACCGGCACGGTGTCGAGTGCCGCGGCGAGCGCACCGTCCTGGGTCGAGGCGACGCTGGCAAATTCCAGCTCAGGGCTCGCCACCACCGGAATGCACAGCTTCTCACACACCGCGTAGTCAACAGTGAGACGCAGTGTCACCGGCTTGTCGGCATGTTTGGTCACGATGCGCAGCGGCAGTACGACCTGCTCCTTGTAGCCGAGCGAGGTGCCGCCGGCGCCATCGGGAAAAGCTTGCGGTGCCGGCCACAGGATCGTCACCGCCTCGACGTTCTCCGACTTGGAGAAGTCGAACCGCGGCGGCACGCCGGAATCGCCCGGCGTGCGCCAGTAAGTTTTCCAGCCGGGCTGCAACTGGAAGGCAATCCCACCCAGCAGCACGCCGCCGCTACGTGAGCCGGCCAGCAGCCGGACGGCGGAATGTTGCTCGGTAACCCATGGCGACACGTCGTCGGCGCGGGCGCCGCAGGCGGTGGCCGCGAGCACGGCGGCGGCGAACAGAACGGCACGAGACGGAACGATTGCGGTCATCTGGCGTATCTAGAGTTTGCGCGAGGCTGGGGCCACTGAAATGGCGGTGAAACCGCGACTATTCGGCGTCCCGAGATTGATTGACAGGATCGGCACCCGATATCAGGATGATGGTGCAACGCGAGGATCCCCTGATGGAGACTGCATCCAAAAGGCCGAAGTCCGGCGCAGCCAAGAAGCCCGCCGCCAGCAAGGCGCGCGGCGATGGGCCGAGCTATCTCGACGGCCAGCTCCTGATCGCGATGCCGGTGATGGAAGACGAGCGCTTTGCGCGCTCGGTGATCTACATTTGCGCGCATTCATCGGAAGGCGCCATGGGGATCATCGTCAATCGCCCCGCGGGCAGCATCGATTTCCCCGAATTGCTGGTGCAGCTCGACATCGTCGAGAAGCCCGAGCAGATCAAGCTTCCTGATCACGCCGAGTCCATGAAGGTGCTGAGGGGCGGACCGGTCGAGACCGGCCGCGGATTCGTGCTGCATTCGAGCGACTTCTTTATCAAGGATGCCACATTGCCGATCGATGACGGCATTTGTCTGACCGCCACCGTGGACATCCTCAAGGCGATCGCCGGCGGCACCGGGCCGAAGCACGCCATCCTGGCGCTCGGCTATGCCGGCTGGGCGCCCGGCCAGCTCGAGAATGAAATCCAGGAAAACGGCTGGCTGCACTGCGACGCCGATGCCGACCTGATCTTCGGCGACGACATCGAAGACAAATACGACCGCGCACTGCACAAGCTCGGCATCGAGCCGGGGATGCTGTCCGCCGAGGCTGGGCACGCGTAGCGCTCCAGTCGCCGGCACGTCGGGTCGTGCGCCAAGGCCGCCCCACGCACAAACGTCATCGCCCGCGAAGGCGGGCGACCCAGTATTCCAGGGCATCTGTTGTAAATTACGAACGCACCGCAGTACTGGATCCCCCGCATGCGCGGGGGATGACGGATTATTGGGGAGAGGCGCTGCTGCACAAGCGGCTGCCGGGTTGATCTCTCAGCTCGCCGCTTCCAGGCGCTGCTCTTCGGTCAGCAGCTTCATCGCCGCATCGGCGTCCATCGGTTCGCCGAAGGCGAAGCCCTGGGCGTATTCACAGCCGAGCTGATACAGCTCCACCGCATCCGAATCCGTCTCGGCGCCTTCCGCCACTACGTCCATGCCGAGGTCGTGCGCCAGCGCGATGATCGACTTCAGGATCACCGGGCGGGTGCCGCGGCTGGTGGTGCGGACGAACGACTGATCGATCTTGATGGTGTCGAACGGGAAGCGCTGCAGGTAGCTCAGCGACGAATGTCCGGTGCCGAAATCGTCGAGCGACAGCCCGATGCCGAGCTCGCGGATCCGCTGCAGCATCTGGGCTGCGTGCTCCGGATTCTCCATCACCAGCGACTCGGTGAGTTCGAGCTTCAGCGTGCCGCGTGCGACCGACGAGCGCGACGTCACGGTGCGGATGTCGTGCAGCAGATCGTGGCGCAGCAGCTGCCGCGACGACACATTGACCGAGGCGAAGATCGGCTCGCGGGCGCGCATCGCGCGCTGCCAGATCGAGAGCTGCTTGGCGGTCTGGTCGAGCACGAAGGTGCCGAGCTCGACGATCAGCCCGATCTCTTCGGCAATCGAGATGAACTCGCTCGGCGACATCCGTCCGAGCTTGGGATGATCCCAGCGCGCCAGCGCCTCGAAGCCGGCGATCGAACGGTCTTCGAGCCGCACGATCGGCTGATACAGGATGGTGATTTCCTTGCGCTCGATCGCCCGGCGCAGTTCGGATTCCAGCGTCAGCCGGTCCGACTTCCGCGCCCGCATCGCCGGCTTGTAGACGTCGATGCGGTCGCCGCCGATCCGCTTGGAGTGATACATCGCCAGCTCGGCGTCCTTGATGATCTCGTCGGACAACTGGGTCTGCGGGTCGGAGAGTGCGAGGCCGATCGAGGCGGTGAGGAAGATCTCGCGATCGTTGAACGCGATCGGCGCCTTGATGGTCTTGCGGATGGTCTCGGCGAAGGCGGTGATCTTGGCCGGGTCCTGCTCGGACAGCAGGATCAGCCCGAACTGATCGCCGGCGATCCGTGCCAGCGTATCCTGCGGCTTGAGGATGCGGCTCAGCCGCCGCGCCAGCGTCAGCAGGATCGAGTCGCCGACCGCGATGCCGACGGAATCGTTGACCTGCTTGAAGCGGTCGAGGTCGATCACCATCAGGGTTGGCCGCAGCGCCGGCATGGTCTTGGCGAAGTTCGCCACCGCACCGAGGCGGTCGATGAACAGCTTGCGGTTGGGCAGGCCGGTGAGGTTGTCGTGCACGCTGTCGTGCAGCATCCGCTCTTCGGCGATCTTGATCTCGGTGACGTCGGTCAAGGTGCCGACCACGCGGGTGACTTCACCGTCGGTGCCGACCACCGGGCGCGCCTTCAGCGAGAACCACATGAAGTGGCCGTCCGGAGTGCGCAGCCGGAAGTCCTGGGTCAGCCGGCCGCGGCGCTGGTCAAGCACGCTGTCGAGAGCGGCGCGGAAACGGTCCTGGTCGAGCGGGTGCAGCACTTCGAGCCAGCTTGCGGCGGAGCCTTCCAGCGCGCCGCGCTTCAGGCCGAGCAGCGCTTCGGTCTCAGGGCTGGTGAACACCTTGTCGGCCGAGACGTCCCAGTCCCAGATCAGGTCGCCTGAGCCGATCAGCGCCAGCGCGCGGCGTTCGACGTCGGAGATCACCCCGCCGGTGGCGCCGCCGCCCGAGAACGCGTGCTGCATCACGGTGAAGCCGATCAGCATCACGATCAGCACCAGGCCGCCGAGCAGCGCCGGGCCGACGATGTCGTTGGTGACGGTGCCGGCCACCGCCATGCCGGAGGCCACCACCCACACCACCAGTAGGAACCAGGTCGGGATCAGCAGCACCGCGCGGTCGAAGCCGTGGGTCGACAGATAGACGATCAGCGCGAAGCCCGCGAAGGCGATCAGCACCAGCGAGATGCGTGCGATGCCGGACGCCACCGCAGGATCAAACAGCGCCAGCGCCACCAGCGAGCCGAGGAAGGCGAGCCATCCCAGCGTGATGTGCGAATAGCGGACGTGCCAGCGACTGAGATTGAGATAGGCGAACAGGAAGACGAGCAGCGTCGCGGCCAGGATCGCTTCGCCCGAAGCGCGCCACACCCGCTCGGCGCCCGACGACATGTCGAGCACCTTGCCCCAGAAGCCGAAATCAATGCCGATATAGACCAGCACCGCCCAGGCCAGCGCCGCCGCGGCCGGAAACATGATGCTGCCCTTGACGACGAACAGGATGGTCAGCACCAGCGCCAACAGGCCGGAGATGCCGATCACGATGCCTTGATACAGCGTGAACGAGTTGACCTTGTCCTTGTAGGCTTCCGGCTCCCAAAGATAGAGCTGCGGCAGCTTGTCGGTGCGCAGCTCGGCCACGAAGGTGATCACCGAGCCGGGATCGAGCGTGACGCGGAAGATGTCGGCGGTCGCGCTGTCCTGCCGCTCCGGGCGGTCGCCGGTCGACGGCGTGATGGTGGCGATGCGCGACATACCGAGGTCGGGCCACAGCAGCCCCGAGCCGACCATCCGATAGTGCGGCGCCACGATCAAACGATCGAGCTGGTCGTCGGAGTTGTTGGCGAGCGCGAACACCACCCAATTCTGGCCGCCCTCGCGGGCGCGCACCTCGACGCGGCGGACGATGCCGTCATTGCCGGGCGCGGTGGAAATCTGAACGCGATCATTATCGCTGTGCAGATGCTCCAGCACACCGGTGAGGTCGATCGCCGGCGCGTCGCTGCGGACGCTGACGGCATCGATGGCGTGTGCCTGCGGGACAGCCGCAACCATCATCACGCCCAGCGCCAGCAGCGCGAGGCATCTGATCAGACGCAAGTCGGTTCTCCGCGTTCACACCAGTCCGAATGGCGCGGCCCCGCGCGCCACGAGCCCCGATAGATGCCATGAAAGCGAGTGAAAACATAGACTCTCTCGCCGGCCCCCGGGGTAGCCCCACTCACACAGTCAACACAATTTTGCCAATATGTTGGCTGGTTTCCATCCGCCGGTGAGCATCGGCGGCGTCCCGCAGCGCGAAGGTGCCGTCGATCAGCGGCTTGATCCGGCCCTGCTCGAGCAGAGGGAGCACCTTGGCTTCGATCGCCGCGACCATCGCGGCTTTGTCGGCATTGGAGCGCGGCCGCAGCGTCGAGCCGGTGTGGTGCAGCCGCTTGGTCATCAGCTTGACGAAGTTGACGTTGGACTTGGCACCGCCGAGGAACGCGATCTGCACGATGCGGCCGTCCATCGCGGCGGCGTCGTAGTTGCGCTCGATGTAATCGCCGCCGACCATGTCGAGGATCACTTCGACACCTTTGCCGCCGGTGGCTTCCTTCACCGCCGCGACGAAGTCCTCGGTCTTGTAGTTGATGGCGCGGCTGGCGCCGAGCTTGAGGCAGGCGTCGGCTTTGTCCTGCGAGCCGACGGTGGTGATCACTTTCGATCCGAGCGCGACCGCGAGCTGGATCGCCATCGTACCAATGCCGGACGAGCCGCCGTGCACCAGCAACGTTTCGCCGGGCTGCAGGCCGCCGCGCTCGAACACGTTGTGCCACACCGTCATCAGCGTCTCGGGCGTGGCGCCGGCTTCGATCATCGAATAGGCGGCCGGCACCTTCATCGCCTGCGCGTCCTGGGCGATGCAATATTCCGCGTAGCCGCCACCAGCTACCAGCGACATCACCTTGTCGCCGAGCTTGTGCCGGGAGGCGCCATCGCCGAGCGCCACCACTTCGCCGGCGATTTCGAGGCCCGGCAGGTCGCTGGCGCCGGGCGGCGGCGGGTAGCTGCCGGAGCGCTGTGCCACATCGGGACGGTTGACGCCGGCGGCCGCAACTTTGACCAGGATTTCCCCGGGGCCGGGCTTCGGCACGTCGCGCGTCTCGGGCAGCAAAACTTCGGGACCGCCCGGCTTGCTGATCCCAACCACGGTCATTTGCGAAGGGATCGGTTCCATGATTTTTCCTTGGCTGGCGAGGCGGGTGGGTGTCATCTGGCGGAGTAGGTTGTGATTAGACAGCCGGAGGGCGGCTGGCAACCGCAGCGGATCACGAACGGGCGAGGACGACATGGCGCTTGAAGAAGATGACAAGCCGAGGACCAAGATCAGTCACGACATCGGTCAGGATTTGTCGCTGCTGTCGGTCGAAGAACTCAGCGGGCGGATCGCTCTGCTGCAAGCCGAGATCGCCCGGCTCGAAACTGCGCTGACGATGAAGCGCGCCACCCGCGAAGCAGCGGATCGCATCTTCAAATCTTGAACGAAAAGTTGATAGCAGGGCGCGCCGCTGTCTCATGCTGGGACATTTGCTAGCGCCCGCGGTATGGCAAATCGACCGTAAACAAATTCACTCATTTACGCGCGATTAAGCTTTCCCGCCTATTACTGTGGATGTCCATCTTTGGACCGAGTGGCTCCTGTCCACTCTGTTTTGACGCCTCCCTGTTATCAACTTAAAAGCCGCCGGAAACGGCGGCTCTTTTTTGGCCTCGGTATCGTCCGCAGTGCCGGCGTCACGCTTTGGTCATTGACCGCCACAATGCTGTCTCTGAAGCTGCGTTAACCTTTGCGCGCGGGTCCGCTGGACTCCACGCATGGGCGGCGTAATGATTTGTTCATCATAAGCCGGTGCGCAGCTTAGCGAGCCGGTACAAGTATTCGGTAGTGTGAGGCGTTGACCATGTCTGATGTCGCGCAGGGCGAATCCGCCTTGGTGGTGCTCAGCGAACGGCTGACCAGTTCGGCAGCGTTCACGGCTCTATTTCGGGAGGGCATGGATCTGGTCGAAGAGACCGCCGCCTATCTCGACGGCTCCGGCCGCGCGGAGGCCAAGCTGCTCGACCGCGCCGTGAGCCTGACTTACGCCACCGAGAGCATGCGCCTGACCACCCGGCTGATGCAGCTCGCCTCCTGGCTGTTGCTGCACCGCGCCGTGAAGGAAGGCGAGATGACGCTTATCCAGGCCAACCGCGAAAAGACCAAGGTCAAGCTGTCGGCCGCCGATCCCGGCGCGCCTGATGTGCTGGAGCGCTTGCCGGAACAGCTGCAGTCGCTGATCGCGCGGTCGATGAGCCTGCAAAGCCGGATCCGCCGGCTCGACTCCACCATGCACACCCCGCCGGAGCCGCCGGCGCTCGGCAACCCGCTGGTGCCGCAGCTCAATATGCTGAAGGCCGCGTTCGAGAACTGAGCGCTCCGATCAGATCTAAAGTCGCTGTGGCCGGGCTCGTCCCGGCCATTGGCATTTTTGGGGGACCGGCTGGTTATCCCCAGCGCCCAAGGTCCGCAGCCACTTGATCCGCCAACGCAAAACGCCCCGCGCGAGCGGGGCGTTTGTCGTATTGGGTCTCGAAAGAAGCGGCGAGCAGCCGGCGAAAAGCCGGCGCCGGCTCAATCCTTCTTGAGGAAGCCCGAGAACTTCTTCTGGAAGCGCGACACGCGGCCGCCGCGGTCCAGCACCTGCTGGGTGCCGCCGGTCCACGCCGGATGCGACTTCGGGTCGATGTCGAGGTTCAGCTTGTCGCCCTCTTTGCCCCAGGTCGACCGCGTCTGGTACTCGGTCCCGTCAGTCATGACGACGGTAATGGTATGATAGTCCGGGTGAATTTCGGTCTTCATGGGTGATCCCTTGCGCTCGCCGGCGCCTGCATCGCGATGATTTCGGGCGAATTTGCTGGGCTCTATATCCCAGGCGCGCCGCATGCACAAGGCACAGCACACGATCCGGTGACCGGGTTGTCCCGGATTTGCCAGCCGCGGGCATTGCGGCCTATGTGGTGCCGGCTAAAGCGTTTTCATCGATTTGGCAGTTCCGAATGACGGCACCGAATAAACCGCAGAGCTCCAACTCCGACGCGTCGGCGATCAGTTTGTCGCTGGACGCGATCGCGGCGACCGAGAACGTCGGGCCCCGCACCGGCACCCTGCGGGCCGATGCCGATCCGAGCCAGGTCGAGGAGGTCGCGGCCGTCGTCAAGCGCAGCCGGCTGAAGCCGTTGCTCTCGCTGATGCCGTATGTGGCCCGCTACCGCGGCCGCGCCACGCTTGCGCTGATCGCCCTGATCGTTGCGGCTGCCACGACCCTGGTGGTTCCGGTCGCGGTGCGTCGGCTGATCGATTTCGGCTTCAGCGCCGAAGGTGTCGAGCTCATCAACGGCTATTTCAGCGTCATGCTCGGTGTCGTGGTGGTGCTCGCGGCCGCCAGTGCGGCCCGGTATTACCTGGTGATGACGATCGGCGAGCGGATCGTCGCCGACGTCCGGCGCGACGTGTTCCGGCATCTCACCGCGCTGTCGCCGGCGTTTTTCGATTCCGCCCGCAGCGGCGAGCTGATCTCGCGGCTGACCGCCGACACCACCCAGATCAAATCCGCCGTCGGCGCCTCGGTGTCGATCGCGCTGCGCAACATGCTGCTGTTCGTCGGCGCGATCTCGATGATGGTGATCTCGAGCCCGCGGCTGTCCGGCTTCGTCCTGGCGGCGATTCCGCTGATCGTAATTCCGCTGGTCGCGTTCGGGCGCTGGGTGCGGCGGCTGTCGCGCAACGCGCAGGACACGCTGGCGGACGCGTCGGCCTATGCGGCCGAACTGGTCGGCGCGATCCGTACCGTGCAGGCTTACACCAACGAACGCGTCGCCAATGCCCGGTTCGGCGGCGCGGTCGAAGAGTCTTACGAGGCGGCGCGCAGCTCGACCGGTGCGCGGGCGCTGCTCACCGCGATCATCATTTTCATCGTGTTCGCCAGCGTGGTGGCGATCCTGTGGGTCGGCTCCCACGACGTTGCCATTGGCGCCATGTCGCCGGGCCGGCTCGGTCAGTTCATCCTGTACGCGGTGTTCGCGGCTTCCAGCCTCGGCCAGCTCAGCGAAGTCTGGGGCGAAGTGTCGGCAGCCTCGGGTGCAGCCGAACGGCTGTTCGAAATCCTGCGGGTCAAGCCGGAGATCGCGGCGCCGGCGCAGCCGAAGGCGCTGCCGATGCCGGTGCGCGGCGACGTGGTGTTCGACAATGTCAGCTTTTCCTATCCGACCCGGCCGGACTTCCTGGCGCTCGACGGCCTGTCGCTGAGCATTCGTGCAGGCGAGAAGGTCGCGATCGTCGGCCCCTCCGGCGCCGGCAAGAGCACGCTGTTTCACCTGCTGCTGCGGTTCTACGATCCGACCTCCGGCACGGTCTCGCTCGACGGCGTCGCCATCAACGCCGCCGATCCGCAGGCAGTGCGCGAGCGGATCGCCCTGGTGCCGCAGGATTCGGTGGTGTTCGCCGCGACCGCGCGCGACAACATCCGGTTCGGCCGCGATGACGCCAGCGAGCTCGACGTCGAGCGCGCCGCGCAGCAGGCCCACGCCACTGAATTCATCTCGCGCCTGCCGGAGGGCTTTGACACCCGGCTCGGCGAACGCGGCGTGACGCTGTCCGGCGGTCAGCGCCAGCGCATCGCCATCGCCCGCGCGATCCTGCGCGATGCGCCGCTGCTGCTGCTCGACGAAGCGACCTCGTCACTCGACGCTGAAAGCGAAGTACTGGTGCAGACGGCGCTGCAGCAGCTGATGCGCGACCGCACCACGCTGGTGATCGCCCATCGCCTCGCCACCGTGCTGTCGTGCGACCGCATCGTGGTGATGGAGCACGGCCGCATCGTCGAGCAGGGCACCCACGCCCAGCTCGTCGCCCGCGGCGGCCTCTACGCCCGCCTCGCCAAGCTGCAGTTCGAGGCGGCGTAGTTAGCTACATCAACGCCGTCATCGCCCGCGCAGGCGGGCGATCCAGTACCCCCCGAGCCTTTCACTTCCAAAGCAACGCTTCGGAATACTGGATCCTCCGCATTCGCGGAGGATGACCACTGTCCTGGTTGAACCGACAACTCGTCAGGCCGGCCGCCACAGCATGTTCAGCACCGGCCGGCCGGAGCTGTTGAGTTCCTCGCTGGTCACCGCGAAGCCGTTGCGGCGATAGAACTTGATGGCGCGGTAGTTGTCGGCATTGACCTTGAGGGTGACCTCGGTCGGCGAGCGGCGCTTGGCCTCGTCGACCAGTGCTTCGGCGACACCCCATCCCCAGTGTTCGGGTTCGACCACCAACTGGTCGAGATAACCGGCTGCGTCGATCGTGACGAAGCCGATCAGCGCTATGCCCTGTTCGGCGACGATGATGGCGGCTTGCGGCACCAGCTCGCTGCGCCAGCGCTCGCGCCACCAATCGACCCGCTTGGTGAAGTCGATCGCCGGGTAAGCGAGTTGCCAGGTCCGCAGCCACAGCGCGATCGCGGGGTCTTCGTCGGCTTTGGTGTAGGGGCGGAGAGAGAAGGTGTGTGATGTCATCGCACGTACCATGAACCGTCATTCCGGGGCTGGCGCAGCGCAGCTGCGCGTGAACCCGGCATCTGACACGCGCACCGATCGAGATTCCGGGTTCGCCGCTTCGCGGCGCCCCGGAATGACCAACGAGGGACCCACGACAAGAACAACCTTACCGCTCCGTCAGCTTCAGTTCGATCCGCCGGTTGCGCTTATAGGCGTCGTCGGTGTCGGCGGTGTCGAGCGGCTGGAATTCGGCGAAGCCGGCGGCGACCAGGCGCTGCGCCGGCACACCGAGCGACATTAGATACTGCACCACCGAGATCGCGCGGGCGCTCGACAGTTCCCAGTTCGACTTGAAGGCGCCGGTGATTGGCCGCTTGTCGGTGTGGCCGTCGACCCGCACCACCCAGGGCAGCTCGGCCGGGATCTTCTTGTCGAGCTCCTTCAGCGCCTCGGCGACCTTGTCGAGCTCGGCGCGGCCTTCCGGCAGCAGCAGTGCCTGGCCGGTATCGAAGAACACTTCGGATTGGAAGACGAAGCGGTCGCCGACGATGCGGATGTCGGGCCGGTCGCCCAGGATGGCGCGCAGGCGGCCGAAGAACTCCGAGCGGTAGCGCGACAGCTCCTGCACCCGCTGCGCCAGCGCGACGTTCAGCCGCTGGCCGAGATCGGCGATCTTGTTCTGGGATTCCTTGCCGCGCTTCTCGGATGCGTCGAGCGCTTCTTCCAGCGCGGCGAGCTGGCGGCGCAGCGCGGCGATCTGCTGGTTCAGCACTTCGACCTGTGCCAGCGCGCGGGCCGAGATCTGCTTTTCCGAATCCAGCGCCTTGTTGAGTTCGGTGGCGCGGCCGGCAGCGTCGTTGCCGGCGCCGGCGAGGCCGTCATACAGGCCCTTGACCCGGTCGCGTTCGCTCTCGGCCGCCGATAGCCCGGCGCGCATCTGCGCCAGCTGCTCCTCCAGATTGAGCTTGCCGAGCTTTTCCAGCGACAGGATGTCGTTGAGCTGCGCGATCTTGGCGTTCAGCTCGGCCAGCGCCTTGTCCTTGCCGGTGACCTCCTGCGACAGGAAGAACTGAACTACCAGGAACACGGTGAGCAGAAACACGATGCCGAGGATCAGGGTCGACAGCGCATCGACGAAGCCGGGCCAGTAATTGAAGCCGGATTCCTGCCGGCGGCCACGGGCCAGCGCCATCAGCTCTTCTCCGGCTCGCGCAGGCTCTTCTCCGGCCGCTGCACCAGGGCGGACAACAGCTCCTTGATCTCGCGGTTCTGCTCGCCCTGGGCGTCGGCCCATTCGCGGATCATCTGCTGCTCGTTGCGCATGTGCGCGACCAGGCTCTGGATCGCGTTGGCGAGGTTGGCCATCGCGGCGGTGGTGGCGCGGTTGGCGCCGCCGTCCTCCAGTGTCAGCCGCAGCCGCTCGAGCGCGGCCTGCAGGTCGGCGCTGCCGGCAAGCGCGCCATCGCCGGCCGAGCTCCGCACCGTCGAGGCCAGCCAATCTTCGAGGTCGGTGTAGAAACGGTTCTGTGCCTGGCTGGACTGCAGATCGAGGAAGCCGAGGATCAGCGAGCCGGCGAGACCGAACAGCGACGACGAGAACGAAATCCCCATGCCGCCGAGCGGGGCGGCGAGGCCTTCCTTCAAGGTGTCGAACAGCGAGCCGGCGTCGCCGGTCACTTTCAGGCTGCCGATCACCCCGCCGATCGATCCGACGGTCTCGATCAGGCCCCAGAACGTGCCGAGCAGGCCGAGGAAGACCAAAAGCCCGGTTATGTAGCGCGAGATGTCGCGTGCTTCGTCGAGCCTTGTGGCGATCGAGTCGAGCAGGTGCCGCATTGTCTGCGGCGAGATCGCGATCCGCCCGGAGCGCTCGCCGCCGAGGATCGCGGCCATCGGCGCCAGCAAACTCGGCCGCCGGTCGAGCGCCAGCCCCGGATCGTTGATGCGGAAGTTATTGACCCAGGCGACCTCGGGATACAGCCGGATCACCTGGCGGAAGGCCAGCACGACGCCGATCACCAGCACCGCGCCGATCAGGCCATTGAGGCCCGGATTGGCCATAAACGCGGCCAGCACCTGCTTGTACAACACCACCACGATCAGCGCGCACAGCACCAGGAACACCAGCATCCGCACCAGGAAGATTCGCGGCGACGACAACTTGTCGAGTTCGATCTCCATCGCGTGGCGCGGGGAAGGGCCTGAAGCCATCGTCGGTTTGGTCTCCGGTTTGCCGGAAGCGGCTGTTTCACCCAATATGGCACAGCACGGCGCGGAAGAAAGCCGTTGCGGCGGTTATCCGCCACCGCGTCGTGGGGGAACTCGAATCGAAACTCCGACGTGGCGCAGAACGTATCTGCCGTCTCAGCATGGCAGTCGAACGACGGGTGGATGATGACGGGTGTGTATCTCGGAGCGCTGGCGGGAATCGCGGTGGCGCTGGCGGTGCTGATGGCCGGCGCATGGGTGGTGCAGCAGCGGACCGGCAATTCCGGCTGGGTCGATACTATCTGGACGTTTTCGCTCGGGTTGACCGGCGCGGTGTCGTCGTTGTGGCCGATCGACGGCGCTGCGCCGGATGCGCGGCAATGGCTGGTGGCGGTGCTGGTCGCGGCGTGGTCGCTGCGGCTCGGCTCGCACATCGCCGCCCGCACCCAGCAAATTTCCGACGATCCGCGCTACGCCGCCTACGCGGCGGAGTGGGGCGCGGATGCACCGAAGAAGATGTTCTTCTTCCTGCAGAATCAGGCCTACGCCACCATTCCGCTGGTGTTTGCGATCTTCGTCGCGGCGCATGCGCCGGCCGGCAGCTTGCGGCTGCAGGACTATCTCGGCGTGCTGATCCTGATCGTCGGCATCGCCGGCGAAGGGCTGGCCGACTCCCAGCTCAAGGCGTTCCGTGAAGATCCCGCCAACAAGGGCAAGGTGTGCGACGCCGGGCTGTGGCGGTGGTCGCGGCATCCGAACTACTTCTTCCAGTGGTTCGGCTGGCTGGCCTATCCGGTGATCGCGATCCCGTTCGCCGAGCCGCTGTCTTACCTCTGGGGCTATGCGGCCGTGGCAGCGCCGCTGTTCATGTACTGGATCCTGGTGTACGTCACCGGCATTCCGCCGCTCGAGGAGCAGATGCTGAAATCGCGCGGTGACCGCTATCGCGACTACCAGGCCAGGACCTCGATGTTCTTCCCGCTGCCGCCCCGGCGCTCCGCCACGCCATGAGCGGGCTCGCCTCGCTGATCGACATTGCCGAGCGGGTGCCGCTGCCGGATGCGGTGATCCGCGCCGGCATCCGGATGCTGTGCGCCCGCACCGCCGCCAAGATGGCGCTCGGCAATGAGACCAGCGACGCGGCATTCGCGCACGCGATGGCGGCGCGCGAGGTCGCCGAGCATCCCGACGCGGCGAACGCCCAGCACTACGAGGTTCCGGCGGCGTTCTTCGGCAAGGTGCTCGGGCCGCACCGCAAATACTCATCCTGCTTCTATCGCGATGCCGAGACCACGCTGGCGCAGGCGGAAGCGGAGGCGCTGCGGCTGACGATAGAGCACGCCGACCTGCGCGACGGCCAGGCGATCCTCGAACTCGGCTGCGGCTGGGGTTCGCTGTCGCTGGCGATGGCCGAGCGGTTTCCCTATGCGCGGATCCTGTCGGTGTCGAACTCGGCGTCGCAGCGGCAGTACATCGAGGCTCAGGCCGCCGCGCGGCGGCTGATGAACCTGCGCGTCGTCACCTGCGACATGAATGCGTTCGAACCCCACGACAAATTCGACCGTGTGGTCTCGGTCGAGATGTTCGAGCACATGATGAACTGGCGCAAGCTGATGACTTGGATCCGCGGCTGGCTGAAGCCGGGCGGGTTGTTTTTCATGCACGTCTTCAGTCACCGCCGCGGCACTTACTTGTTCGACCGAACCGACGCTGCCGACTGGATCGCGCAGCATTTCTTCACCGGCGGAGTGATGCCGAGCCACCGGCTGATCCGGCAATACGCCGATCTGTTCGAGATCGACGAGCAGTGGCGCTGGAGCGGTCGTCACTACCAGCGCACGGCCGAAGACTGGCTGGTCAATTTCGATCGTCACCGCGACGAGATCGAAACCATCCTGCGCCCGGTCTATGGCGACGACACCGCGTTGTGGATGCGTCGCTGGCGCTGGTTCTTCCTCGCAACCTCCGGTCTGTTCGGCTATGCCGACGGCGACGAATGGGGCGTGAGTCATTACCGCCTGAAGCCGGCCTGACTGTTCGCGCACGGGGGGCGCGACGTGTTGTCGCTCTGCGTGTGCTGCAAAGCTCGACGATGCGCGCGCTCGTTGTGGCGCCGCTCTCGCGGCCAATTCACAACACAGTGAGCAGTAGTGTTTTCAAGCGGTTCTGGGCCCAAAAATCCCGCTTAATAAACAGCTAACTACATGGAACTAATCACTTCTTGGTTCCTGAACCGGGCCGACAAAATTGATCCGGCGCAATGCGGGCAGCGGTACTTTCCCTAGTTTTGCCTTCGACGAAAGCAGGAGGTGTGACGTGTTTCTAGATTCTGTCGGATCGCTCGTGTTGTTCCTGACGTGCGCCGTCGGCCCTGCGTTGATTGCGTATCTCGTCGTCGACGATCTGTGGCGTAAGGCAACTCAGCGTGCGCAACCGCAGCCCCCGGCTCCGGTGGTGACCGCCAAGCAGGCGCCCGAGCGGCGCTTCGGCTGGTTCGCGTGGGCGAACTGAGTTCGGTGAACTAAGCTACGAGTTCAAGACGGGCGCACCCGCCGTCGAGCTTCCAGGGTGCTCATCGCAAACAGTGAGGAAAGAGCCTTGACCATTGTTGCATTGATCGCAGCGATCTACGGGCTGGTCGGCCTGATCGGTCTGGTGGCCTTGATCATCGGCGGCCGTGAGGTCGTGGCGCAGAACGCGCACTGGAAGCGCTTCGACGACGCCCATTACTGGGACGAAGCGGCGGAAGACTGGCGGCCGCACGAACACGCCTCGCGGCCCGCGACGGCCTGATCGGACGTCGATCCGCCCGCGCCGATCGCGGCGCCAACTTGAAAATTCGAAGGCCGGCACCTGCGCCTCGCAGCTGCCGGCCTTTTCTTGTTCGGTGCTATTTATCTTCGACGTATTCGAGAATGTCGCCGGGTTGACACTCCAGCACCGCGCAAATCCGTGACAGCGTTTCGAACCGAATGCCCTTCACCTTGCCGGATTTCAGCAGCGAGACGTTCTGCTCGGTGATGCCGATCTGCTCGGCGAGCTCCTTCGAGCGCATCTTGCGCCGCGCCAGCATCACGTCGAGATTCACCACAATCGCCATCGCCTACACGAAGCTCGCATTCTCGTCCGCCAGCCGCGCCGCTTCGCGCATCACCGCCGCGACCGCCACCAGGACGCCGCCGACGATCACCGAAACATAGTCGTTGCTGGAGAACGTCAGCACCAGCAGACGTTGACCGGGGGGATTGCTGAGCGACAGCGCGAGCGCCAAAGCGGTCGCGGTGACGGGGCCAAGCAGACCCTGCGCCAGCACGGCGATGCCGAAGCGCTGCAGGTGGGTGGCTGCTGTGGTGGTGAAGACCTGGCCTCGCGCGAACTCGGCGAACAGCGACCGCACATTGACCAACCCCCACAGCATCACGGCAACCGGCACGCTGATAATCACCGCCGCCAGCGCCTGATTGCCGGCGTCGAGCGGCAGGCGCGTGCCGATCTCGCCGAGCTTGGTCAGCAGCAGATTGCGGGTCCAGCTCGGGACCAGGAAGACGGCGCCGATCAGCCCCACGATCAGCACGATCCCAATTGTGCTCATCCATTCCATCGCGCGCGACAGCCGCACCAGCTTGGTGGCCGCCGGACCGGTCAGTCCGATCGAGGTGCCGGATAGTCGTGCTTGCATTGCAAGGCTCCATCATCTATTTCGAGATGAAATTATCGTAAAACGATAATTTATCATCGTCAAGATAGGATGAGCGTCATGCGCTTCGCCGCCTCTTTCAGATTTGCCGCCGCCGCCATGGCGCTCGGTGCCCTGACTGCCTGCAGCTCCGTTCCGATCACCTCGATGGTCAAGCTGGTACGTACCGATCTGGCCGCAACCGATCCGGCGGCGCTGCGCATTGCCGTGCGGTTGCCGCAAGGGCTGCGGCCGCGCCGGGTCACCCTGCGCGTCACCGTGGCGGTGGGCGCGGATAAACGCGAGCAGGCGTTCGTGCTGGCCGATCTGGATGATCCCGGCGAACTGTTGTCGCTGAAGGATGACGTGACGAACGACACCATGATCTACGCCTTCCGGATCGCACCCGAGGATGTGCCGCGGCTGCTCGCGGTCCGCGACCAAATGGCGGCTCACAAGGAAAAGGGCGAGCGCGGCTCGCTGACGATCGGGGTCGGCGCCGAAGCCTGCCGCACCGGCACGCTGCCGGCCAAGACTCTGGTCACGACCTATCTGAAGACCGAGCGCACCGGCGACTTCTTCCCGCTGACGCGCGACGTCGACCTGCGCAAGGACGTGCCGAAAGAGGCTGTGCCCGAGCGCATTCCGCTGTGTAACTAGAAGGGGCAGTTCTTCACTTCTCCCCGCGTGCGGGGAGAAGGAGCAGGCCGAGCAGCGAAGGAACGGCTCAGGGCTTCGGACAGGTCGGCGGGGTGTCGTCGGACCATTCTGGAGCCGACAGCTCCAGATCGTTCAGGCCGAGCAAGCCGATCGCGCGCAGCGCCATGTGGTCGACCATTTCCGAGATCGAGCGCGGCCGCTGATAGAACGCCGGCGACAGCGGCGCCACGATTGCGCCGATCTCGGTCGCCTGCGCCATGCTGCGGATATGGCCGAGATGCAGCGGCGTCTCGCGCAGCATCAGCACCAGCCGGCGCCGCTCTTTGAGCTGCACGTCAGCGGAGCGCACCAGCAGATTGTCGAGATCGCCGTGGGCGATCGCCGACAGGGTGCGGATCGAACACGGCGCCACGATCATGCCGGAGGTGCGGAACGAGCCGGAGGCGATACAGGCGCCGACGTCGTCGATCTTGTGAAAGCGATGCACCAGGTCGGCGGCGTGATCGAGCGCGTTCGGTCCGACCTCGTAGGCGATGGTCCGTCTTGCTGCCTTCGACACCACCAGATGCACTTCGCAATCGACCGAGGCCAGCAGTTCGACCACCCGCAGCCCTACCGCTGCGCCCGAGGCGCCGCTGATGCCGACCACGATGCGGTGCTGCGTGCTCATCGAATCAGTCGGCGCTGCCCGGCCGCCGGCTGATGTTCCGGCGACAGCCCGAGGCTGGTCCACATCGCATCGACCCGCGCGATCACGTCTTTGTCCATCTCCAACACCTTGCCCCACTCGCGCTCGGTTTCGGTGCCGATCTTGTTGGTGGCGTCGATGCCGAGCTTACCGCCAAGTCCGGATTTCGGCGAGGCGAAGTCGAGATAATCGATCGGGGTGTCGCTGATCGACACCATGTCGCGCGAGGTGTCGCTCCGCGTCGAGACCGCCCACATCACGTCGGCCCAGTCGCGGACATCGACGTCGTCGTCGACGATGATCAGGAGCTTGGTGTAGCTGAACTGCGGCAGCATCGACCACAGCCCCATCATCAGCCGGCGCGCCTGGCCAGGATAGCGCTTCTTGATCGAGGCGACCGCGATCCGATAGGAGCACGCCTCCGGCGGCAGCCACAGGTCGACGATCTCGGGGAATTGACGGCGCGCGACCGGGAGAAACACGTCGTTGAACGCCTCGCCGAGCCGCGACGGCTCGTCCGGCGGCCGGCCCGTATAGGTCGACAGATAGATCGGGTGCCGGCGCATGGTAATGGCGGTGATCCGCATCACCGGGAATTCCTCGACCGCGTTGTAATAGCCGGTGTGGTCGCCATACGGCCCCTCCGGCGCGGTTTCGGTCGGCGACACGAAGCCTTCGAGCACGATCTCGGCATCGGCCGGCACGCTGATCGGAACGGTTTGGCACGGCGTCAGACTTGGCCGCTCGCCGCCGAGCAGGCCGGCGAATTTGATCTCCGAAACCGTCTCCGGCAGCGGCAGCACCGCCGAGAGAATCATCGACGGATCGGCGCCGATCACGATCGCGACCGGCATCTCGCGCTTGTCGGCCTTCCACTGGTGGTGGTGCTTGGCGCCGCCGCGGTGCGCCAGCCAGCGCATGATGAGGCGATCCTTGCCCAGCACCTGCATCCGGTAGACGCCGACATTGTCGGTGCCGTGCGCGCCGGGCGGCGGCTTGGTGAAGACGAGGCCCCAGGTGATCAGCGGCGCCGGCTCTCCCGGCCAGGGGATCTGCACCGGCAGCCGGCCGAGGTCGACCGCGTCGCCGGTCAGCACCACTTCCTGCACCGACGCCGATTTCGCCATCTTCGGCCGCATCGCCAGCGCGGCCTTGGCCATTGGCAGTTTGCTCAACGCGTCGGTCAGGCTCTGGGGCGGCGCCGGCTCCCGCATTTCGGCGAGCGCCTCGCCGAGCCGCGAGAGGTTTTCCGGCAGGATGCCGAGGCCCCAGGCCACCCGTTCGACCGTGCCGAACAGATTGACCAGGATCGGCATCTCCGACGGCCTGCCGTCGGCCTTGATCGGGTTTTCTATCAGGAGTGCCGGGCCACCGGCATGCAGCACGCGGCGATGGATTTCGGTGAGGTCGTGGACCACCGACACCGGCTTGCGGATGCGGTGCAACTGTCCGCGTGATTCGAGATAGCCAATAAATGCACGCAGATCAGGGAAGGGCGGTTTGACGCGGCTCAGCATGATGTCTCCCTGCGGACAACACTGGTCAGCACTTGCCATCGACGCTGTCTTTGATCAGGCGCAAAGAAGTACCGTCGGGGCCGGGCTACGCGGACTGTTCACGATAAGGTGGCCCATGTCGGTATCCAACTCGTCCGTCTCCAGGATGCCCGTGCCGCTTGCCCTCGCGACGCGGGTGTTGCCGCTGTTGCCACTGCAGGTGCTGCTCGGAATCTGCTTGCGCGAAATTCGCGCGCGCCATCCCCGGATCTTCGATCGCCTCGGTCCGCACACCGGCAAGCGTTACGGCCTCGCGCCGACCGACCTGCCGATTGCGTTCGTGCTCGAGCCGCGTCGGATGAGTCCGCGGGTCACGGTGGTGCGTAAGCTGCCCACCAACATCCACGCGCGGATCGCGGGGCCGCTGTCGGCGCTGATCGGCATGACCGACGGCTCCTATGACGGCGACGCGCTGTTCTTCTCGCGCGACATCGAAATCGACGGCGACATGGAAGCGGTGGTCGCGCTGCGCAATGCGATCGACGATTCCCGCGTCGACTTCCTGAAAGAGTCGGTGGCGTGGTTCGGCCCGCTGGCGGCGCCGATCGAACGGATCTTGCGCAGCCTGGTCGGCGCGCAGCCCGGCTATCGCGAAGAGCTGGGTGTCGGAGGCGGAGGTTAGAGCATGGAACTGATCTGTCCCGCTGGTACGCCGGCAGCGCTGCATGATGCCGTCGCCGCAGGCGCCGACGCGATCTATTGCGGCTTCAATGACGAAACCAACGCGCGCAACTTCCCGGGGCTGAACTTCAGCCGCGACGAGATGCGGGAGTCGATCGCGCATGCGCATCGCTATGGCACCAAGGTGCTGGTCGCGATCAACACCTTCGCGCGCGCCGGCAATGTCGAGCTGTGGCAGCGCGCGGTCGACGACGCGGTCGAGGCCGAAGCTGATGCGCTGATCCTCGCCGACGTCGGCGTGATGGATTACTGTGCCAAGACTCATCCGGAGCAGCGGCTGCACGTCTCGGTGCAGGCGGCCGCCGCCAATCCGGATTCGATCCGGTTCTATGTCGACAGCTTCAACGCCCAGCGCGTGGTGCTGCCGCGCGTGCTCAGCGTGCAGGAAATCGCCGCGATCACCAAAGAGGTGAAGGTCGAGACCGAGGTCTTCATCTTCGGCGGCCTGTGCGTGATGGAAGAGGGCCGCTGCTCGCTGTCGTCCTACGCCACCGGCAAGTCGCCCAACATGGACGGCGTGTGTTCGCCGGCCGCCTCGATCCAGTATCGCGAGCAGAACGGCTCGCTGGTGTCGCGGCTCGGTGAGTTCACCATCAATAAGTTCGCCAAGGGCGAGGCTGCGGCGTATCCGACGCTGTGCAAGGGCCGCTACCAGACCGACGAAGGCTGCGGTTATCTGTTCGAAGACCCGGCCAGCCTCGATGCCACCACGATGCTGCCGGACCTCCGCGCCGCCGGCGTTGCGGCGCTGAAGATCGAAGGCCGCCAGCGCGGCCGGGCCTATATCGAGCGGGTGGTGAAGACCTTCAAGGACGTGCTCGCCGCGCTCGACGACGGCCGGCCGCTCCCGGTCGATGCACTGCGCGGCCTGACCGAAGGCCAGTCGACCACCACCGGCGCCTACAAGAAGACCTGGCGCTGACAACGTGGCGCCGACGCCTGTCGGCGCCGAGTGATTTTTCGCGAACCACCTACAGCGAGGCTACTCCCATGCAACTCACGCTTGGACCGGTGCTGTTCAACTGGAAGCCGGAAGAGTGGCGCGACTTCTATTTCCGCATCGCGGACGAAGCGCCGGTCGATACCGTCGTGGTCGGCGAGGTGGTGTGCTCGAAGCGCCAGCCGTTCCTCGAGGAGCACATCCCGGCGGTGGTCGAGCGCCTCGCCAGCGCCGGCAAGAAAGTGCTGATGGGCTCGCTGGTGCTGATGTCGCTGCCGCGCGAGCGCAAGGCGATGGCCGAGCTCGCCGCCGACGACGGCTTCATGATGGAGGTCAACGACCTCTCCTGCCTCGGCATGCTCGGCGGCAAGGCTCACGCGATCGGTCCGTTCGTCAACATCTACAACGAGGCGACCGCGGCGTATTTCGCCTCGCGCGGCGCCAGCCGCATCTGCCTGCCGCCGGAGCTGCCGCTGTCGGCGATCCGCAGCATCGCCAAGTCGCTGCCCAACGTGTCGTTCGAGGTGTTCTCGTTCGGCCGCGTACCGCTGGCGATCTCGGCGCGGTGCTATCACGCCCGGCTCAACAAGCTGGCGAAGGACAATTGCAAGTTCGTCTGCGAGCAGGACCCGGATGGTCTCGCCGTGACGACGCTCGATGACGAGCCGTTCCTGGCGATGAACGGCGTGCAGACGCTGTCCTACACCTGCGCCAGCCTGCTCGGCGACATCGACAAGCTCAAGGACGCCGGCGTTTCCTCGATGCGCCTGTCGCCGCAGCAGTGCGACATGGTGGCGGTCGCCAAGCTGTATCGCGACGTCATCGACGGCAAGACCGCGGTGGCCGAAGGTGCGCAGAAGCTCGACCAGCTTTATTCGCTGAAGAAGTCGAACGGCTTCCTGTTCTCCAAGCCGGGCGCTGCGTTTGTCACCGACTCTGGCGACGTGCGACGGATCGTGCCGGCGGCGTAAGCACAGCGACTATTTGAAGCTCGGCGCCGTCTCCACAACCACCAACCGTCATCCTCCGCCTATGCGGAGGATCCAGTACGGTGTTGTGCTGATTCTTGAAGCAAAGCTCTGGAATACTGGGTCGCCCGCCTGCGCGGGCGATGACGACCGATGCTGTGGCACGGCGGACCGGCACTCGTCGTGAGCACTGCGGACCAGCACCCGGTTCCGTCATGCGCGGGCTTGACCCGCGCATCCATCCCGCGCGTGAGCGCGTGTTCAACAAACATCAATTGAAGAAGATGGATCGCCGGGTCGAGCCCGGCGATGACGGCCCTTGTTAGGACCGTCGGCCGATCGACGCGTCAGCTCAGCGGCTTCAGGATCCGGGCGAGTTCGGCGTGGATGGTTTCGTTGCCGCAGACGATGTCGCCGGTCTTGAGCACGTCGCCGCCGTTGATGTCGCCGACGGTGCCGCCGGCTTCGCGGATCATCACGATGCCGGCCGCGATGTCCCACGGCGACAGATTGCGTTCCCAGAAGCCGTCGAAGCGGCCGGCCGCGACCGCGCCGAGGTCGAGCGAGGCGGTGCCGAACCGACGCAGGCCGGCGACCTTGGGCTGCAGCGCGGCCATCTCGCGCTGGTTCTGCGCGAAGTCGCCGCGGCCGAGATGCGGCAGGCCGCAGCCGATGACGCAGTCGTGGAGTTCGCGGCGGTTGGCGACCCGCAGCCGGGTGTCGTTGAGGAACGCGCCCTTGCCGCGCTCGGCGATGTACAGCTCCTCATTGGCCGGATTGTAGATCACGCCGGCGATCATCGTGCCCTCGCGCTCGAGCCCGATCGAGATCGCGAAATGCGGGATGCCGTGCAGGAAGTTGGTGGTGCCGTCGAGCGGATCGACGATCCAGCGATGGGTCTTGTCGGCGCCTTCGCGGCTGCCGCCTTCCTCGCCGAGGAAGCCGTAACCCGGGCGCGCCTTCGACAGGTCCTCGTACAGCATCTCTTCGGCGCGCTTGTCGGCGCGGGACACGAAGTTGGCCGGGCCCTTCAGCGACACCTGGAGATTTTCGATCTCGCCGAAGTCGCGCTTGAGGCTGCGGCCGGCGCGGCGCGCCGCCTTGACCATGACGTTGATGAGAGCGGAATGGATCATGGTCTGGTCTCGTGACGACCTGCGAACGGTCTGGTCGGGAAGGGGATGTGTGGGGTTTGCGGCCGCAAGGGGTGCCCTGTGCGGCGGGCGGCGTCAACCCGGATCATTTGCCGCCGCCGATCCAGGTCCGCGCCGCCTCTTCGGCCTTGGCGCGATCCTCGGGCGACATCTGCGCCAGCGTCTGGTCGAGTTGCAAGTCGCCCTTACCGGCGGTCTTGGCGACCAGGTGCCATTTCATCGCTTCGTTGATGTCGCGCGGCGCGCCCTGGCCGGAGACCAGCACGTGGGCGAGGCGATTCTGGGCGATCGGATTGTTGGCGCGCGCCGCCTTGCGCAGCAGCGCTACGGCGGCCGGCTCGTTTTTCGGAGTGCCGGTGCCGTTATAAAGCGCGATGGCGTATTCGACCTGGGCCGGGACGTTGCCGGCAAGCGCGGCTGCCTGCAGCAGCCGCACCGACTGCTCGATATTTTTTGTTACCCCGGTACCTTCTTTGTAGAAGGTCGCCAGCGCGTATTGGGCTTCCGGGTTGCCGGCGTCGGCCGCCATCCGCAGCAGTTCGGCCGCGCGCTTGACGTCCTGCGGGAAGGTCTGGCCGTCGAGGTAGAGCAGCGCCAGATTATAGGCCGCCTTCGGCTCGCCGAGCTTGGCGGCCTGCGCCAGCCATTTGGCGGCTTCCTCACGGTTCGGCGGGCCGCCGCGGCCGCCCATCCGCGCCATGGCGAGCGCAAACATCGCCTCGCGGTCGCCGAGGTCGGCAGCTTTCGAATACCACTCGACCGCCTTCTTGTAGTCGCGCTTGACGCCGAGGGCGTTGGCGTAAAGCTCGCCCAGCATGGTCATGGCTTTGGCGTCGTTATCGGCGGCGCGCTTCTGGGCCAGCTCGAACGCCGTCTTGTAAAAGCCGCGCTGATAGGCGCCGTACACCAGGTCGACATTGGGATCTTCGGCCGCGGCCGCGCCGCCGCCCTCGGGGGCAGCCTTGGCGTCGGGTTTGTCGGCCGGCTTCTTGGACTTGTCCTTCGCCTCGGTGGCGGGGGCCTTGGCCGGGGCCGGCGGCCGGGGCTTCGGCTTTTCCGGCTCCAGCGGCTTCGGGAACGGGTTGGGGCCGGACGGCGGCGACAGCGAGACTTGCGCCGCTGCGCCGGTGGCAAGCAGCAACGAAGCCGCAACAATCGCGAACGCGCGCAGCGCCTTCATCTTGGAATCCAATGTGTTATTGCCGGGGGGCGGCAGCGAAGCCTTGGCGCAGCGCTTCGCCGGCGTCCGCCAGCGCGGCCGTGGGAACGTCGGCGCTCCAGATGAAGTCGCCCACCAGCACGAAATCGGCACCTGCTGTGGCGAATTGATGGACTTCGTCGCGGCTGGTCGCATAGCCGACGCATGGCGGTTCGAACAGCTCGGCCCACCAGTCCAAACGCTCGGCAATCGCCTCGGCCGACGGCCGGGTGCCGTCGGCGCCGGGCTCGCCGAACAGCACGTAATCAGCGCCGGCTTCGCCGGCGATCATCGAATCATGGCGGGTTTCCAGCCCGCCGACGCCGGCAATCCGGGACGGCTGCAATTGCGGCAGCCATTCCTGCATATCCTTGAGGCCGGACAGATGCGCCCCATCGGCACCGCCGCGCGCCACCAGGTCGGCGTGGCCGTCGACCAGGAGAGCTGCGCCGCCTGCCTGCACCACCGGCGCCACCGCCTTGATCCGCGACGTCAGGGTCCGCGGATCGGACGGCTCCAGCCGCAGCAGCACCGCCGCGATATCGGCGGCGGCGAGCAGCTTCGGCAGAGCCGCGACCAGGGCGGCGGGATCGGCAGTTACCGGCGTCGCCAGATACAGGCGCGGCGCCGGACGCGATGGAGCAGGCTTGGCGTTCATACGGCTCAGGCGGCCTTCTTGGTTTCGAGCTCGGCGCTCCACTCGCCCTTGGCGGCGAGCGAGTTCATCCGGGCCCGGTGCGTGAACGCGGCCTGACCGGCCGCGACGTTTTCGGCCTTGCCCGACCACGCCTTCTGCGGCGCGGCCTGCAGGGCACGGCCGTACGAGAAGGTGAGGCCCCAGGGCAGGCCGCCGATCTTGTTCATGGCATCGAGATGCGCCGTCGCTTCTTCGTCCGACTGGCCGCCGGACAGGAAGGCGATGCCTGGAACTGCCGATGGCACGCAGGCCTTCAGCAGCTTCACGGTCTTCTCGGCGACTTCCTGCACCGAAGCCTTCTTAGCCGATTTCTTGCCGGGGACCGCCATATTCGGCTTCAGGATCATGCCTTCGAGGGCGACGCCCTGGAAGTAGAGTTGCTGGAAGGTTTCCTTCAGCACCCATTCGGTGACGTTGTAGCAGGTGTCGATGTCGTGGGCGCCGTCCATCAGCACCTCCGGCTCGACGATCGGCACGATCTGGGCCTGCTGGCACAGCGCTGCGTAGCGCGCCAGCGCATGGGCGTTGGTCATGATCGCGGTGTGGGTTGGCACGCCGCGGGCGGTGTCGATGTCGATCACGGCGCGCCACTTCGCGAAACGGGCGCCCTGCTTGTAGTACTTGGCCAGCCGCTCGGCGAGCTTGTCGAGGCCGACCGTGATGGTCTCGCCCGGGCAGTTCGGCAGCGGCTGGGTGCCCTCGTCGACCTTGATGCCGGGGATGCTGCCGGCCTGCTCGATCAGCTTCACCAGCGGAGTGCCGTCGGCGGCGTTCTGCCAGATCGTCTCGTCGTACAGGATCACGCCGGAGACGTAGTCGCTCATCGCTTCCTTGGAGCGGAACAGCATCTCGCGATAATCGCGGCGGTTGGTCTCGGTCGACTCCACCCCGATCACGTCGAACCGCTTCTTGATCGTCCCCGACGACTCGTCGGCAGCGAGAATGCCCTTGCCGGGCGCGACCATGGCGCGAGCGATCTGGTTCAAGTCAGCGAGGTTCATCGCGTCTCTCCTTTGGCTGTTCTTGTTGGTTTGGGAAGCCGTTCGGACAGGGTCTTAGACAATGCCGAGGAAGATGGCGAGGGCGCGATTGACCGCGGCCATGTCGCCAGTGGAGAGGCGGCTAGCGTCATCCCCGCGAAGGCGGGGGAACCAGTATTCCAGAGCGCTCGTGTTCGATCCGCCTTTCACTGCCATACTGGATCGCCCGCCTTCGCGGGCGATGACGAGAGAGAATGCGGTAGGGACGGGCGTGTCACTTCCCGTCGTCGCCCCAGACTTCGATCTGCATAACGGCGAGCTGCTCAAGGAGCTCTTGGTCTTCTGCACTCGCGTTGATGGCCGCACACGCCCGGCGAATTTCTGTCTTGATCTCTGGATCATTCAAGTCAGGGAGCGGCGGATCGGTCGGCCGCAGCCCAGGCGCCGTCATCGGCCGTGCGATCCGCACCACACTCCTGCTCGGAGTGTAGGTGCGAAACGCTGTATCTACAACCTGGGCGTTCTTCGAGACCGAGTGGGCTGAGCTGGGCCTACTTGACCCGCAGCACTTCCACGCCCGGCAGCGGCTTGCCTTCCATCCATTCCAGGAAGGCGCCGCCGGCTGTCGAGATGTAGGTGAAGTCGTCGGCGACGCCGGCGTGGTTGAGCGCCGCGACGGTGTCGCCGCCGCCCGCTACCGACACCAGCTTGCCGGCCTTGGTGCGCTTGGCGGCATGCTTGGCGGCTTCGACGGTGCCCTTGTCGAACGGCGTCAACTCGAACGCGCCGACCGGGCCGTTCCACACCAGGGTGGCTGCGTCGTCGATCGCGGCGTGGATGCGCTCGATCGAGCGCGGGCCGACGTCGAGGATCATGCTGTCCGGCGGGATCGCGTCGAGGCCGTAGGCGAACGACGGCGCGTTGGCCTCGAAGTGATAGGCCACGGTGGCGTCGACCGGGAGGATGATGGCGCAGTTGGCGGCTTCAGCCTTATCGAGGATGCGCAGCGCGGTCGGGGCCAGGTCCTTCTCGCACAGCGACTTGCCGACCTTGACGCCCTGGGCGTGCAGGAAGGTGTTGGCCATGCCGCCGCCGATCACCAGCGCCTGCACCTTGGTGACGAGGTTTTCGAGCAGGTCGATCTTGGTCGACACCTTGGCGCCGCCGACGATCGCGATCACCGGCTTCACCGGCGCTTCCAGCGCCTTGTTCAGCGCGACCAATTCGGCCTGCATGGTGCGGCCCGCATAGGCCGGCAGCTTGTGGCCGAGGCCTTCGGTGGTGGCGTGGGCGCGGTGCGCGGCCGAGAACGCGTCGTTGACCCAGATGTCGCCGAGCTCGGCGAGCTTGGCGACGAACGCCGGATCGTTCTTCTCTTCCTCGGGATGGAAACGGGTGTTTTCCAGGCACAGGATGTCGCCGTCGTTCATCGCGGCGATCGCCTTGGCGGCGGGCTCGCCGATGCAGTCATCAGCGAAGCCGACCGGCTTCTTGATGACGTCGGCCAGCGCGGCGGCGACCGGCTTGAGCGAGTTCTTGTCGTCGCGACCCTTCGGCCGGCCGAAATGCGCCAGCAGGATCACCTTGGCGCCCTTGCTCGACAGCTCGGTGATGGTCGGCATCACGCGCTCAAGCCGGGTGTTGTCGGTCACCTTGCCGGCGTCCATCGGCACGTTCAGATCGACGCGCAGCAGCACGCGCTTGCCCTTCACATCGACGTCGTCGAGGGTGCGGAATGTCTTTGTCATGATGAACCCGGTGCCTTGGGTGTCATCCTTCGAGACGCCTCGCTGCGCTCGGCTCCTCAGGATGAGGGAGGATGATGGGCGCACGAAGAACAGCTTCGGCGCGTCGAATGCGGCGCCTCATGGCAGAAGCGGGTGATACCCGAGCTTGGTCCACGAGGCGCCGTGTCGTCGTCGACTTCGCCGCTGAGCGGCTTAGTCGATTAGATCGAGACTTGGTCGATTAGATCAGCTTGCCCATCGCGACGGCGGTGTCGGCCATGCGGTTGGAGAAGCCCCACTCGTTGTCGTACCACGACATCACGCGCACCAGCGTGCCGTTCTGCACCTTGGTCTGGTCCATGTGGAAGGTGGACGAGTGCGGATCGTGGTTGAAGTCGATCGAGACGTTCGGCGCGTTAGTGTAGCCGAGGATGCCCTTCAGCTCCTGCTCGGCGGCGCGCTTGATCGCTTCGTTGATCTCTTCCTTGGTGGTGGCCTTCTTGGCGATGATCTTGAGGTCGACCACCGAGACGTTCGGGGTCGGCACGCGGATCGCGACGCCGTCCAGCTTGCCCTTCAGCTCGGGCAGCACCAGGCCGATCGCCTTGGCGGCGCCGGTCGAGGTCGGGATCATCGACATCGCCGCAGCGCGGCCGCGGTAGAGATCCTTGTGCATGGTGTCCAGCGTCGGCTGGTCGCCGGTGTAGGCATGGATCGTGGTCATGAAGCCGGTTTCGATGCCGACGGTGTCGTTGAGCACCTTGGCGACCGGAGCCAGGCAGTTCGTGGTGCACGAGCCGTTCGAAACCACCATGTGGTCCTTCGACAGGGTGGCGTGGTTGACGCCATACACGATGGTCGCGTCAGCGCCGTCCGACGGAGCCGAAACCAGAACGCGCTTGGCGCCGGCGGTCAGCAGCGCCGCGGCCTTATCGCGCGCGGTGAAGATGCCGGTGCATTCCAGCGCGATATCGACGCCGACTTCCTTGTACGGCAGCGCCGACGGATCCTTGATCGCCGTCACCTTGATCTTGCCGCGGCCGGCATCGATGGTGTCGCCGTCGACCTTGACCTCGTGCGGGAAGCGGCCGTGGACGGAGTCGAAGCGCAGCAGATGGGCATTGGTCTCGACCGGGCCGAGATCGTTGATCGCAACGACTTCGATATCCTTACGACCGGACTCGTAGATCGCCCGCATAACGTTGCGGCCGATGCGGCCAAACCCATTGATCGCGACCCGAACTGCCATCCAACTTCTCCTCGCTGCAGATGATTTTCAATTCTACGACGGGGCGCTCCCCGTACTCTTGCGCGGTTTCATGCCCAAAATACCGAGCGGTTGCAATCCGCTCGTTCATGATTCAGATCAAAGACTTACCGCAGGCGCGGCCCACCTGATGCGGTGAACTGCCGCGCCCGAAAAATTGCGCGATCCTTAATCGCCCGCGTGCGGGCGCCGCGATATTAGGCGGCGAGCCGACGCTTAGCGGCGTCCGCCACGGCCTCGGCGGTAATTCCGAAGTGCTTGTAAAGGTCCTTGGCCGGCGCGCTGGCGCCGAAGCCGGTCATGCCGACGAAGCCGCCGTCCGGACCGATCACCGCGTCCCAGCCGAACCGCACCGCGGCTTCGACCGCGACCTTGACCGGCGCATCGCCGATGATCGCGGCGCGGGTGGCGTCGTCCTGCGCCAGCAGCAGATCGAGCGACGGCACCGAGACGACGCGGGCGGCGACGCCCTGCACCTCGAGCAGCTTCTGCGCCGCGACGGCGATCTCGACCTCGGAGCCGGTGGCGAAGATCGACACCTGCGCCGTGCCCGGTGCCGGGATCAGCTCATAGCCGCCGGTGGCGCAGAGGTTGGCCTCGGAGGTCGCGGTGCGGACCTGAGCGAGGTTCTGCCGCGACAGCGCCAGCACGGTCGGCCCTTTGGTGTTCTCCAGCGCGAGCTGCCAGCATTCGGCGGTCTCGACCGCGTCGGCCGGGCGAAATACCCGCATGTTCGGCATCGCCCGCAACGCAGCGAGGTGTTCGACCGGCTGATGCGTCGGGCCGTCTTCGCCGAGCCCGATCGAATCGTGGGTCATGATGTAGACGACCGGCACATGTGACAGTGCCGCGACCCGCATCGACGGCCGCGCATAGTCGGTGAAGCACAGGAAGGTGCCGCCCGCGGGCGCGAACCCGCCGTGCAGCGCAAGGCCGTTCATCGCCGCCGCCATGCCCATCTCGCGGATGCCGTAGTGGATGTAGCGGCCGGAGAAATCGTCCGGTGTCACGTCCTTGGCCTGCTTGACGCGGGTGTTGTTGGAGGGCGTCAGGTCGGCGGAGCCGAGCAGCAGCTCGGGCACCACCGGCGTCAGCGCTTCCAGTGCCAGTTCGCTGGCCTTGCGGGTGGCGATGGTCTGCGGTTCGGCGACCAGTTTGTCCTTGAGCGTACGGATCGTATCCGCAATCGCCGCCGGCCGCTTACGGTCGATCACCCGGCGTTTGAAATCCTCGCGCTTGTCCGCCGGCAGCGCGTCGAACCGGGCCAGCCAGTCGGCGCGGGCGGAGGCGCCCTGCTTGCCGACATTGCGCCAGGCACCGAGCACGTCGTCCGGAATCTCGAACGGGCCGTAATCCCAGCCGAGCGCCTTTTTGGCGCCGGCAAGCTCTTCGGCTCCGAGCGGTTCGCCATGCGCCTTCGAGGTGCCGGCCTTATGCGGCGCGCCAAATCCGATCGTGGTCTTGCAGGCGATCATGGTCGGCCGGTCGGAGGCCTGGGCTTTGCGGATCGCGTCGGCGATCGCCTTGTGGTCGTGACCGTCGATCCGGAACGAATTCCAGCCATGCGCCTGGAAGCGCGCGACCTGGTCGACATTGTCGGTGAGCGACAGCGGCCCGTCGATCGAGATGCCGTTGTCGTCGTACAGGAAGATCAGCTTCGACAGCTTGAGGTGACCGGCGAGCGCGATCGCCTCGTGGCTGACGCCTTCCATCAGGTCGCCGTCCGAGCACAGCACGTAGGTGTAGTGATCGACGATGTCGCCGAACTCCGCCTGCAGCAGCCGCTCCGCCAGCGCCGTGCCGACCGAGGAGGCGATGCCCTGGCCGAGCGGGCCGGTGGTGGTCTCGACCGACGAAGTGATGCAGTTCTCGGGATGGCCGGGCGTCTTGGAGTCGAGCTGGCGGAAATTCTTGATCTGATCGAGCGTCAGCTCCTCGTTGCCGGTCAGATACAGCAGCGCATAGAGCAGCATCGAGCCGTGACCGGCCGACAGGATGAAACGGTCGCGGTCCGGCCAGTGCGGATCGGCGGCATCGAACTTCAGAAACTGCGACCACAGCACGGTCGCAACATCGGCGGCCCCCATCGGCAGGCCGGGATGGCCGGATTTGGCCTTCTCCACCGCATCCATCGCCAGCGCCCGGATTGCGTTTGCCATACGGGAATGATCGACCTGCGCCATGATGGATCTCGCCTGAAAATGAGGGTTGCGGTTGTTCCGGTAGAATCGGAACGTGCCCTGCCTCCATGGCAGGGCGATGAACAGAACAGATGGGGCTGGACAGCCGGGGAAGCCAGTTCGGCATAGCACCCGATACCGCTAGGGCCAACATTTCGCCCCGGAACCGGCCCTGCAGCGGGCGCTTTGCGGTGCATAGTTCAGCGGCAGCGTTGCGCTGGGCTTCTGCGCCACGTAAATTTCATGCTCTAAAGGCTTGTTCAATCGTGGCTTTTGTGGGGGTCCCCAGAGACCTTGGGTGTGGGAGCTTGCGAGGGGTCGCGCAACGAGCATGACGGATCGTCCTGCCCACGGTTCCATCGCTGCCGATCAGGCACCGGCCGAGATCGTTGCGGCGGCTCGCCGCCTCGCGGCGGCGCTCGAAGCGCTGGAAAGCGCGGTGGAACGGCGTGCCGAGGCCGACCGCGACGAGGACGAGCTGGCTTCGCGGATCCAGGCGCTCGGCGCCGATCGGTCGCGCCTCGCCGACGAACTCGACGGTGCGCTGGTGCGCAGCCGCAAGCTCGAGCGGGTCAACCGCGAGATCGCGCAGCGGCTCGACTCCGCCATCGACACCATTCGCCACGTGCTCGACACGGAAGCGGGCGATCCACAGCCGGCCGAGGAGGAGTCATGAGCTCGAGCGACTCCGCTGGATCCGCCAACCACGTCAGCGTCACCATCAACGGCCGGCAATACCGGATGGCCTGCGAGCCGGGCCAGGAGCCGCAACTGCTCGGGCTTGCTGAAAATCTCGAGACGCGGATTCAGAGCCTGCGCGGCCGGTTCGGCGAGATCGGCGATGCGCGCCTCACCGTGATGGCGGCGCTGATGATGGCCGATGAACTCCTCGATGCCCACGGCCGCATCGCCTCGCTGCAGCAGGAAGTCGATGCTTTGCGCAACGACCGCGCCGCTTCGCTCGATCGCACCGTGTCGACCAACCGCGCCGTCGCCGCCGCGCTCAACAGCGCCGCCGAACGCATCGAACGCACCACCCAGGTCCTCAACCGCACCATCGGCGGCGGCATCGCGATCGGGTAATTGTTACTCCGTCATTCCGGGGCACGCGCAGAGCGCGTGAACCCGGAATCCCGATATGTTGAAATGCCGGTTGCTCAACAGCTCCAGATTCCGGGTTCGCTCGCGTTCGCGATCGCCCCGGAATGACGCTTTGAACTACTACTTCCTGAACACCGCCACCAACTCGACATGCGGTGTGTACTTGAACTGATCGACCGGGATCACGCGTTCGAGTTTGTAGCCGCCATCGATCAGCAGTTTTGCGTCGCGGGCGAAGGTGGTGGCGTTGCAGGAGACCGCGAGTACCAGCGGCACCCGGCTGGCCGCGAGTTGCGTGGCCTGCGCCTGTGCGCCCTGGCGCGGGGGATCGAACAGCACCGCATCGAAGTCGCGGAGTTCGGGTGGTGCGAGCGGGCGACGGAACAGATCGCGCGCTTCGGCCTTCACCGGCTTCAGCCCCGGCGTCGCCGGCGCGGCCTTCTGTAGTGCCGCGACGGCCGGCGCGTCGCTGTCACAGGCGAACACCCGCGCCTTCTCGGCGAGGCGCAGCGCGAACGGGCCGACGCCGCAGAACAGATCTGCGACCTGCTTGGCGCGGCCGAGATTCGCCATCGCCAGCTCCGCGAGCGTCTGTTCGCCGAGCGCCGTCGCCTGCAGAAACGCACCCGGCGGCAAGGTCACCTTGGCCTTGCCGATCGCCACCACCGGCGGCCGCCGCAGCAGCACTAACTCACCGTGCCGCGTCAGCCGCGCGAGCTTGTGCTTATCGGCAAGCTGCGACAGCGAGGTGATCATCTTCGGCGGCAGCGGCCCGGAGCCGCGTACGTCGATATCGAGACCGTTCTCGGTGGCGGTGACTTGAATATCGAGCGGCTTGCCGACCGGCGTCAGCGCTTCGGCCAACGCCCAGGCCGCTTCCAGCGCGCCGCTCAGCGCCGGATCGAGGATCGGGCAGTGATCGATGGCGATGATGTCGTGGCTCGCGGTGGCGCTGAACCCGACCTTGAGGATGTCATGCGTGCCTCTGCGTGCATGCAGCGTGACGCGGCGGCGACCGGCGCCGTGGGCATCGATCAGGGGATCGACCGGAACGTCGATCCCCGCTTGCGCCAGCGTCTCGGTTACCAAGTTGCGCTTCCACGTCCGATATGGCTCGTCGCGCAAGTGCTGGATCGCGCAGCCGCCGCACACGCCGAAATGCGGACAGAACGGCGCCACCCGGTCGGGGCTGGGGACCTCGACGCGCAGCAGTTTGCGGCGGTCGGGATGGCCCTGTACCGGTTCGGCCTCGACGGTTTCGCCGGGCAGCGCAAACGGCACGTAAGTCGCGCCGCCTGGCGACAGGCTGACGCCGTCGCCGCGGTGGCCGAGCTGATCGATCGTCAGGGTCTGGATCATGGCGATGCGATAGTCCCCGGCCGGCAGGCCGTAAAGCCGGAAGTGATCAGGCGGCGACGGCCGCTGCCATTGCGTCGCGCGTCAGCCGGTGAAAACGCCACACCAGCAGCGCCGCATAGACGGTCAGGCCGATTGCCAACCCGATCCAGACACCGAACGGGCCGAGGTCGGTATGGAAGCCGAGCACCCAGCAGAACGGAAAGCCGATCAGCCAGAACCCGAGCACCGCGAACAGCAGCGGCACCTTGGTGTCATTGCGGCCGCGCAGCGCGCCGTTGGCGACGACCTGCAGGCCGTCGGCAATGAAGAAGCTCGCGCCGACGATCAGCAGCGCTGCGGTCAGCGTTGCGGTTTCGATCGAGGTGTCGGAATCGCCGAGGAACAGCTGCGGGATCTGATGCCGCGTCAACGCGACCAGCAGCGTCATCGCGGCCATGAAGATGAAGCCGAGGCCGATCGCCGCAAAGCCGGCGCGTCGCGCCGACGGCGGATCACCGCGGCCGACCGCATGGCCGACCCGCACCGTGGCTGCGACCGAGATTCCCATCGGCACCATGAACATGATCGCGGCGACCTGCAGAGCGATTTGATGCGCGGCGAGCGCGGTGGTGCCGAACTTGCCCATCAGCAGCGCCGCGGCGCCGAACACGCCGTATTCCAGCACGGAAGCGCCGGAGATCGGCAGGCCGAGCTGCAGCAGCCGGCGCATCAGCTCGCCGTCGAACCGAAACAGCTCGCCGAACACTTGGTACTTGCGGAACGGGCGCATCGTCACGCACACCACCGCGGCGGCGATGCACATCGCCCAGGATACGATCGTGGTGGCGAGGCCGGCGCCGAAGATCTCCAGCCGCGGCAGGCCGAACAAGCCATGGATCAGCACGTAAGCGAGGCCGAGATTGATTGGGATTGCGGTCAGCATGATCCACAGCGCCGGCTCGGGCCGGTTCACCGCGCCCATGAAGCCGCGCAGCGCGATGAACAGCCAGCCGGGCACCAGCGACCATGCCAGTCCGTCGAGATAATCGCCGGCGAGGCGCGAGGTCTCAGGATTCTGGCCGAGCGCGACCAGCAGCTCTTCGCCATAGAGCTGGCCGAGCGTGAGCGGCACGCCGGCGATCACACCCGCCCACAGCCCGACGCGCAGCGACGCACGCACCTGCCGCGGCGCGCGCGCGCCTAACGCCTGCGCCGCCAGCGGCGTTACTGCGGAGACCAGTCCAAGGCCCATCGTGAAGGTCGAGAACAGCACGATATGCGCGAGCGCAGCCGCGGCCACGGCGGTGTCGCCGAGCCGGCCGATCAGCGCCAGATCGGTGGTCATCATCGCGATCTGGCCGAGCTGCGTCATCGCCATCGGCCACGCGAGCCACAGCGTTTCGATCAGCTCTGTCCGCCACGCAGACGATTTCGCCGGCGCAAGCGCGCCGGCGGCGATGTTGGAACCAGGTACGGCCATGGCGCGCACCATAACCGAAGTTGCGGCCGGAGTAAGACTTTGGTTCCGGCCAAGACGTCGCGCCTTGAAGGCCCTTAGCCGCGCTTTGCACCGAGAAAGAATTCGACATTGCCGTCCCCGCCGGCGATCGAGGACGCAAAGACCTCGATGTCGCGGCAGCCGAGCGAGGCGGCGAGGGCGATCGCATCGTCGCACACCGCGCGATGCACCTTGGCGTCGCGCACGATGCCGCGCTTCGAGGGCGCCTCGAACTGCGGCTTGATCAGCGCCAGCAGACTCATCGGCGATGCGGCAAGCGACAGCGCCGCCGGCAGCACCTGCTTCAGCGAGATGAAGCTGGCGTCGATCACCACGACGTCCGGCCGCTGCGGCAGCCGCGTGCCCTCGAGCTTGCGGATGTCGGTCTCTTCCATCGAGACGATCTTGGGATGGCCGCGCAGCGAAGCGTGGAGCTGATCGCGGCCGACATCGACCGCGAACACCAGCGCGGCCCCATGCGCCAGCAGCACCTCGGTGAAGCCGCCGGTGGAGGAGCCGACGTCGAGGCAGACGTGATCCTCGATCTCGATCGGATAGCGCTCCAGTGCGCCGGCGAGCTTGACGCCGCCGCGCGATACCCAGGGATGCGCCGGCTGCGCTTCAAGCTGTGCGTCGAGCGCGATCGGTTCGGAGACCTTGGTGACCGGCTTGCCGTCCGCAACTACGAGCCCGGCCTCGATCGCCGCCTGCGCCCGCGCACGGCTATCGAACAGGCCGCGCTCGACCAGTACGATATCGGCGCGTTTGCGTGGCGTGGACTCCGGTGGCTTCGCCATGGTCAGCGCGCCCGATGCGGCCGCAGCCGCTCCGCCGCGATCCGGACGCAGGCGGTGAAGCTGTCGAGGTCGTGCCATGGATCGGCCGGCATCTGGCGCGGCGTCACCAGCGGCGCGCCGTGCAGGTCGAGGCAGTGGATCAGCATCAGATTGTCAGCGAGGCCGAAGTCTTCGACCGCAAGGCCATCGGCGCCGATCAGCAGGCCGTCGCGGCTCTCGACGGTTTCGAACTGCTTGACCCGCGCGACGTAGTTCGCCGGATCGTTCGAATAGCCGAGCACCAACTTGCCGCGTCCGGCCATGTAGCCGAGTTCGTACACCGTGCCGGCGTCGGCACTGGGACCGCGGAACGGCGTCAGATTGGCGATGATGGCGTCGGCTTCATTCATCATCGCTTCGTTGCCACGGAAGATCTGCAGCGACGCGTCGTGCGCCGCGAGCGCGACCGCATTGTCGAGCGGAAACAGCCCGGCAAAGCCGTGATCCGCGCACAGCTCGGCCTTGCGCCGGCCGATCTGCAGCGCATCGGGCAGAAACACATCGGGGCCGGCGAGGTAGATCTTCATGGGCGCCTAAAACAAAACGGCGACACGGTCGCCCGTGCCGCCGTCCTGATGAATTAGCGAAAGCAGCCGGATCAGGCCAGCTTCACGGTGTCGGCCTTGGCGTCCTTGCCGAGCACGTCGAACACCTTCTTGACGATCGCCTTGGCGTCGAGGCCGGCGCGGGCGTACATCGCCACCGGGTTGTCGTGATCCAGGAACACATCGGGAAGCACCAGCGCGCGCATCTTCACTTCGCCGTCGAGCATGCCGTGCTCGGCCAGCGTCTGCATCACGTGGCTGCCGAAGCCGCCGATCGAACCTTCTTCGATGGTGAGCAGCACTTCGTGATCGCGGGCGAGCTTCAGCACCAGCTCGACGTCGAGCGGCTTCATGAAGCGCGCGTCGGCGACGGTGGTGGAGAGGCCGAGGGTGGCGAGTTCGTCGGCAGCCTTCTCGGCTTCCGCGAGGCGGGTGCCGAACGACAGCAGCGCGACCTTGTTGCCCTGGCGGATGACGCGGCCCTTACCGATTTCCAGCGGAACGCCGACTTCCGGCATTTCGACGCCGCGGCCTTCGCCGCGCGGATAGCGTACCGCGCTCGGACGGTCGTTGATCGCCACCTGGGTGGCGACCATGTGCACCAGTTCGGCTTCGTCCGCCGCAGCCATGATCACCATGTTGGGCAGGCAGCCGAGATAGGCGTTGTCGAACGAACCGGCGTGGGTGGCGCCGTCGGCACCGACCAGGCCGGCGCGGTCGATCGCAAAGCGCACCGGCAGCTTCTGGATCGCGACATCGTGGACGATCTGGTCGTAGGCGCGCTGCAGGAAGGTCGAGTAGATCGCGCAGAACGGCTTGTAGCCCTCGGTGGCGAGGCCGGCCGCGAAGGTCACGGCATGCTGTTCGGCGATGCCGACGTCGAAGGTGCGCTTCGGGAAGGCCTTCTCGAAGATGTCGATGCCGGTGCCCGACGGCATCGCCGCGGTGATGCCGACGATCTTGTCGTCCTTCTGGGCTTCCTTGACGAGGCTCTGGCCGAATACGTTCTGGTAGGACGGGGCGTTCGACTTGGCCTTGGCCTGGGCGCCGGTGGCGATATCGAACTTGACCACCGCGTGATACTTGTCAGCCGCCGCTTCGGCCGGGCCGTAACCCTTGCCCTTTTGGGTGACGACGTGGATCATGAACGGGCCGGTGTCGGCGTCGCGGACGTTCTGCAGGATCGGCAGCAGGTGGTCCAGATTGTGACCATCGACCGGGCCGACGTAGTAGAAGCCGAGTTCTTCGAACAGGGTGCCGCCGCCCATCATGAAGCCGCGGGAATATTCCTCGGCGCGGGCGGCGCGGTCGGCGATCAGCTTGGGCAGGTGCTTGCCGATCTGCTTGCCGGCCTCGCGCAGCGACCGGTAGGTCTTGCCCGAATACAGCCGCGACAGATACGACGACATCGCGCCGACCGGCGGAGCGATCGACATGTTGTTGTCATTGAGGATCACGATCAGCCGCGAGTTCATCGCGCCGGCGTTGTTCATCGCCTCATAGGCCATACCGGCGGAGATCGAGCCGTCGCCGATTACCGCGATGACGTTGTTCTTGACGCCCGACAGCTCGCTGGCCACCGCCATGCCGAGGCCGGCCGAGATCGAGGTCGAGGAATGGCCGGCGCCGAACGGGTCGTGATCGCTCTCGGTGCGCTTGGTGAAGCCGGACAGGCCACCCGGCGTCCGCAGCGTGCGGATGCGGTCGCGGCGGCCGGTCAGGATCTTATGCGGGTAGGCCTGGTGGCCGACGTCCCAGATTAGGCGGTCGCGGGGGGTGTCGAAAACATAGTGCAGTGCGGTAGTCAGCTCGACTACGCCGAGACCGGCGCCGAAATGCCCGCCGGTGACCGATACCGCGTCGATCGTCTCCAATCGCAATTCGTCGGCGACCTGCCGAACCTGGTCGACCCGCAGCTTGCGCAGATCTTCCGGTGTACGAATGGTGTCGAGAAGCGGTGTTTTGCTAAATTCGGTCACGGCGATATTCCAGTCTTATAACTATAGGGTGGTGAGTCCCTCGACGAATGGTCCGAGTGTCCAGTCTGCGTGAGCCTCACCCGGCTCCCGCACTCCTACTTCAGGAGAAATCAACGATCGAAGCGTAGTGTGCGCTCCCGATCGTCGAAGTGACCTCGATCACTTATTGCGGCTGCACACGTCCACCGAACTTGACAGTGCCATCCCGGCGAGTGTCAAGCGCGGCGCATAAGCTCATACCTTTACACAAACCCGTCATTAAATCCAACCATCGGCCGCCCAAGGCTTGGTCAGGCTGCGTAAACTTTCGGCCAACAGGGTTGATGGGGGTAGTTTCGGAACTCCAGTGTTGCGCCGCAAACACGGTCGTGGCCGGACGGCGGCGCAAGCAATTACCTTTGCGGATGTCGGGGTTATTGCACGTCCAGCGGCTCGGTGCCGGTCGGAGCGCCCTGCGCGTCGGTGGTAATCTTGTCCACGCGGGCTTCGGCCTGCCGCAGCAGATCCTCGCAGCGGCGCTTCAAAGCTTCACCGCGTTCATAAATCGTGACCGACTCCTCGAGCGGCACCTTGCCGTCTTCGAGCCGCTTGACGATGGTCTCGAGTTCCTCGAGGGCGCGCTCGAAGCTGAGCTTCTTCACATCGGCGGTTGCGGCTTCGGCCATTTCGCATTCCCGGCTGCCCCGCGCTGGGGCGCGGCAGCATTGTTTTGGTTGTTGTTCTTGGTCGCCTGGCGGGGCGGCTGGTTCAAGCGCCCATCAGGGCGCCCACATGCGCAGCCACCGATTCACTCAGGCCCTGGAGGTCATATCCCCCCTCGAGCACCGAGACAATGCGGCCTCCGGCGGTCTGGGTTGCGACCTCCATCAGCCGTTCGGTGACCCAGCCGAAATCTTCGGCGCGCAGGTTCAGGCTGGCGAGCGGATCGCGGTAATGGGCGTCGAAACCGGCCGAAATCACGATCAATTCCGGCGAAAACCGCTTGAGCTGGGGCAGGATCAGCTGCTCGAACGCGAACCGGAACTCAGTCCCCCCATCTTCGGAAGCCAGGGGCGCGTTGACGATATTGTCATATTCGCCGCGCTCGCCCTGCGAGCCGGTACCCGGGAACAGGGGCATCTGGTGGGTCGAGCAATACATCACCGTTCGGTCGCCCCAGAAGATGTCCTGGGTGCCGTTACCGTGGTGGACGTCGAAATCCACCACCGCGGCGCGCTCGATGCCGTATTGGCGCTGGGCATAGCGCGCGGCGATCGCGGCATTGCCGAAAAAGCAGAACCCCATCGGCTTGGTGATTTCGGCATGGTGACCCGGCGGCCGGGTGGCGACGAAGGCGTTGGCGGCCTCGCCCTTCATCACTGCATCCACCGCGGCGACCGAACCGCCGACGCCGCGTAGCGCGGCTTCGAATGTGCCCGGCGACATCGAGGTGTCGCCGTCGACATAGACGATGCCGGTGGACGGCGACATGTGGCGCAGCTCGACGATGTGGTGATCGGTGTGGCACAGCGCGATGTGCTCGAGCGAGCCGATCGGCGACTCCGCGCGCGCCAGCGGTGCAAAGCGTTCTTCGCCCAGCGTCTTGTTGATGGCGGCGAGGCGCGCAGCGCGCTCAGGATGTCCTTCCGGCGTGTGATGGTCGAGGCACGCGGAATGGGTCAGAAAAAGCGTGGTCATTCAGAAGTGCCCGGGCGCCGATCTGTGTCTGTATTATATTCGAATGAATGTAGTTACTCGCTGCGGCGAGCGAAAGGGCCGCTTAAGGCTTAGAGTGATTTCCAGCGACAGGGACACTGCTCCGCTCGAAGAAAACACATCAAAACAAACAACTAGAGCTCGCTCAATTCAAGCGCGTCACCCGGTCGGTCGGCGGCGGCGCCACCGGACTGTGGGTCTTGAAATAGGCGAACAGCGCGTCGACGTCGTACACGCCGGTTTGCAGTGCAACACCGTCCTTGAACACGGTGAAGCCGTCGCCGCCTGCCGCCAGATAGGCGTTCAGCGTCACCCGGTAGGCGCGGTTCGGATCGATCGGCGCTCCGTTCAACGTCATCCTGTCCGACGGAATTCTCGCACCCGAGACGCCCGCTGCATCCCAGGCGAAGTGAAAGCCCTTCGACACCTGCAGAATTCGCGGCCGCGCCGGCTCCGCCCATTGCTGTTCGAGCGCCGCCTTGAGCTGAGCCCCGGTCAGCGTCATCGTCACCAGCTGATTGCGGAACGGCTGCGCGGCGAACACTTGGCCGAACGTGACTGCTCCGCCTTCGCCGCCGAGAATATCGGAGCGGACGCCGCCCGGGTTGGTCAGCGCGATCTCGGCGCCGCCTTTGTCTTTATCCGATGTCGCGGCGAGCTGGGCATCGGCCACCACGTCGCCCAGCACGCTCTCGCCCGCCGCATTCGGCATCCGCGACAGCGCCGATGTCACCGAACCCGCCGGCCTCGCCGCGATCGGGCCGGCCAGTTTGTCGTAGGCGGCGATCAGTGCGGTCTGCGCCGGATCCTTGGCCAGCGCGTCGGTCCGGACGATCGTGTTATTGGCCGCCGCGCTGATCACGTCGCGGGTGGTGGGATCGAGCTTGAGGTCGATCGCAGTGACGATGGTGCCGTATTTGTCGCCGCTGGTGACGAGGCGGCCGTCGATCCGGCAGGTGTAGGCGCGGTGAGTATGACCGCTGATTACCACGTCGACGGCGCGGTCGAGCTTGTTGACGATCTCGACGATCGGGCCGGAGATCCCCGGGCATTCGTTGTAGTCGCCGGTCGGAAAACCACCTTCATGGATTAGCACCACGATCGCCTCGACGCCCTTGGCCTTCAGCTCCGGGATCAGGGCGTTGACGGTCTCGGCCTCGTCCCTGAACGACAGGCCGGCGACACCCGGCGGTGACACCATGTTGGGTGTGTTCTTCAGCGTCAGCCCGATGAACGCCACCGGCACGCCGCCGAACTTGCGGATTGCGTAGGGAGGAAACACCGTCTTGCCGGTCGCGGTCTCGACCGTGGAGGCGGCCAGATAGTTAAACGCCGCGCCCTTGAACGGATGCGGCCCCTGGCAGCCGTCGACCGGATGGCAGCCGCCGTTCTGCATCCGGAGCAGCTCGGTCTTGCCCTCGTCGAATTCATGATTGCCGACCGAGGACAGCGCCAGACCCATCAGCGACAGCGACTCGATGGTCGGCTCGTCGTGAAACATCGCGGACAGAAACGGGCTGGCGCCGATCAGGTCGCCTGCCGCAACGAAGATCGCGTTGGGATGATCCTTGCGCAGCGCTTTGACCAGCGTTGCCATATGTTCGGCGCCGCCGGCGGGGACGTGAATCTTCTTGGTCCGATCGGCCGGGTCGTCGATCGCGATGCCGCCGGGCGGCGGCTGCAGATTGCCGTGGAAATCGTTGATCGCCAGAATCCGCAGATCGACCGGCGGAGGCAGCAATTCGGCCGCGCGCGGGGCGGATACGGATGCGACAGTGAGCGCGGCGGCGGTGGCGAGCAGGGGCAGGCGAGAGCGGAGCTTGATCATCGGCGATCCGAGCAGAGCTTTTTCACGCTTCGCATCGCCTGCCGCGCGCGCGAATGCAAGTGGCGTCGGTTTGCCGCAGGACGACGCGAATGCGCCGCCGAATACCAACCTTGCCGACGTGCCGATTGAACTTCACGGCGGCGCGGCGTTACTGATGGCACTCAATCGCGCGACGGACCGCGAGTCGCGATGCTCGTACAAGACCGGGGATGACGCATGAAGAGGTTTTCGTTCGCTGGGCCCGCAGCCGTTGTTATCGGTGCGATGGCGTTCGCCGGCACGATGTCGTTCGCCGTCGCGCAACAGCCGCGGGGAGGCGAACGGCCTCAACCGCGCCTTTCCGATCTGATGCAGGGCGCGCAGGTCGCGCACATCAAGCTGTGGTACGCCGGCAAGGCGGGCAATTGGGGGCTTGCGACTTACGAGACCAAGCAGCTCAAGGCGAGGCTCGAAGATGCCGCCCAGCTCTATCAGAGCCTGCCGGTCAACGACGTCACCACCATGGCCAAGCCGCTCGATGCGGTGTCGGCGGCGATCGCCGCCAAGGACGCCCGCGAATTCGCCCGGGCCTATGATGACCTCACCGCCGGCTGCAATTCGTGCCACCGCGAGCTCAAGCTCGGCTTCGTCCATCTGCGGACGCCGGCGTCGAACCCGTTCAGCGATCAGAATTTCGCGCCCGGGAAAAAGTAATCGGTCCGGCTGCGGCGCCCGCCGGGTGCCACAGCCGCAGCCGTCATCTCACCCCTTCTTCCGCTGAAAGAAGCGCATGAAGGCGTTGACGGCTTCGGGCGACTTCATCCGCTCGCCGAACAGATGCGTTTCCTGATCGATCCGCCGGGTGATCTCATCGGGCGCCAGCCGCAGCAGCTTGCGCGAGATCGCCACCGCTTCGGCCGGCAGCGCGCAGATTTCCCGCGCGGCTTTCTTGGCTTCCATTTCGGTCTGCCCGGGCGCCACCACGACGTTGACAAAGCCGGCGACGCGGGCGTTTTCGGCCGTCATGGTGTGGCCCATCACCAGCGTGGCGAACGCGCGCTGATAACCCATGGTGCGCGGCATCAGCAGGCTGGACGCGCCCTCCGGCACCAGCCCGAGTTGGATGAACGGCGTCGAGAACGTCGCCGTGGTCGAGGCCAGCACGTAGTCGCAGTGAAACAGCATCGTGGTGCCGATGCCGATCGCAATGCCGTCGACGGCCGCGATGATCGGCTTCACGTTGTGAGCCAGCGAATACAGAAACTTGGTGGCGTTGGTGACGCGCGCCGCGCCGCTGGTATCGGTTCCGGCTTTGAGGAAATCGTCGAGATCGTTGCCGGCCGTGAACACGCCGGAGCCGCCGGTGATGATCAGGCAACGGATGCTGGGATTGTTCTGCGCGGTGTCGATCGCGTGACTCATCTCGCGATACATGTCCTGCGTCAGCGCGTTCTTCTTTTCCGGCCGGCGCATGGTGATCACGCGCGTGCCGTCCTCATCCGTGACGATCAGATGCTCCGTCATGGCATTTCCCCCGTAAGACCCGGCGTCCCCGCCTCAAGCGGAGCGCTCCTCGGCACGCACAGTATCACGTTCGTTCGTGACGTCAGCTGACGGCCCGCCGTCCGCGATGAATTTCTGTCGAAGCTCACGCCCAACGCGATGTGCACAAAATAAAGGGTGGCTGCAATGCAGCCACCCCGGAGTTCTTCGTAAGCCGAAGGATCAACTTAAGCGGTCAGCACCGCCTCGGCACCGGCCACCGAAGCGGCGCTGTCGACCACGCTGCGCTCCAGCGCAGGGGCCTGCACCGCGACGGTCTCGGCGAAGAACCGCGCCAGCGCCACGTAGCGCGACGGATCGTTGATGCCCTCGAGATCGCGCGCCGCGAGCGCTTCTGCCGCCAGCGCGCAGCCGCCCAGCGTGGCGCCGAACAGTCGCAGATAGGGAGTGGCACCGGCGAGCGCATCGTTGGTGGCGCTGCCGAGTTTGTCGAGCAGATAGCGGCTGGTGCGGTCGAGCGCTTCCAGCGCCTCGCGCAGTCGCAGGCCGGTGAGGCCGAAGCCCGGATCGTTCGACGCTTCGACATCCTTGACGATCAGCGTCAGCTCGTCGAGCAGCGCGAACACCGAGGCGCCGCCGCTCGTGCCGAGCTTGCGGGTGACGAGGTCGATCGCCTGGATGCCGTTGGTGCCTTCGTAGATCGGCGCAATCCGCGCGTCGCGATAGTGCTGCGCGGCGCCGGTCTCTTCGATGAAGCCCATGCCGCCATGGATCTGCACGCCGAGCGAGGCGACTTCGATGCCGATGTCGGTGGAAAACGCCTTGGCGATCGGCGTCAGCAGCGCGCCACGCGCCGCCGCGGAGGCCTTGACCTTCGGATCGGTGCTGCGCGCCGCAATGTCGAGCGCCACCGCGGTCGAGTAGCAAATCGTACGCGCGGCGCCGATCAGCGCGCGCATCGTCAGCAGCGTGCGCTTGACGTCGGGGTGCTTGATGATCGGATCCGAGCCCGGGCCGGCGCTGCCCACCGCGCGGCCTTGCTTGCGCTCCTGCGCATAGGCCAGCGCCTGCTGATAGGCGCGGTCGGCAATGCCGACGCCTTCGAGGCCGACCGCGAGACGGGCCTGGTTCATCATCGTGAACATGCACTGCATGCCGCGGTTTTCTTCGCCGATCAGATAGCCGATTGCGCCGCCGTGATCGCCCATCGTCATGGTGCAGGTCGGCGAGGCGTGGATGCCGAGCTTGTGCTCGACGCCGCTCGGATAGATGTCGTTGCGGACACCCAGCGAGCCGTCGGCGTTGACCAGGAATTTCGGCACCAGGAACAGCGAGATGCCTTTGGTGCCGGCCGGCGCATCCGGCAGCCGCGCGAGCACGAAATGCACGATGTTATCGGTCATGTCGTGGTCGCCGTAGGTGATGAAGATCTTGCTGCCGAAGATCTTGTAGCTGCCGTCGGCAGCGCGCTCGGCGCGGGTGCGCAGCGCGCCGACATCGGAGCCGGCCTGCGGCTCGGTGAGCTGCATCGTGCCGGTCCACTCGCCGGCGATCAGCTTGCCGAGATAGACCTGCTTCAGCGCGTCGCTGCCGTGCGTATGCAGGGCGTCGATCGCCGACAGGGTCAGCAGCGGGCACAGCCCGAACGCCATATTGGACGACGCCCAGATCTCGGTGCAGGCGGCGTTGACCGCCATCGGCAGCCCCTGGCCGCCGAAATCCTCCGGTCCCGACACCGCATTCCAGCCGGCGGCGATCCAGCGCTGATAGGCGTCCGGCCAGCCCGGCGCGGTGGTGACCTTGCCATGCTCCAGCTTGATGCCGTGCTTGTCGCCGACCCGGTTCAGCGGCGCCAGGATGTCGCTGGCGAACTTGCCCGCCTCGTCCAGGACTTGCGCAGTGATCTCGCTGTCGTAGTCGCCAAAATGGCCGGCGGCGACGGCGGCCTGCAGTCCTGCACCGTGGTTCAGGGAAAGAAGGATGTCGTCGATCGGAGCGCGATAGGTCATGTTGAAGTCCCGGCTGACGGAAGGAATGCCGGCCTTTTTCCACGAAAACCCATTCCCCTCAACCGTCCGTCGCGTCGCGCCGGCTCTGCAGCCGGGCCGCCCACACCCGGCGCACGACGCTTTCGGCGGTTGAAATGCCGCTTGGGTGTCGATAGACCGGCGGAGCCGAAGCGAATCCGCCATCCGGCCGCCCCAGCGCGGTCCGGAACCGGCTGTTGGGGCGTAGCCAAGCGGTAAGGCAGGGGATTTTGATTCCCCCATGCGGAGGTTCGATCCCTCCCGCCCCAGCCAGAATACCCTATCTTATTGATAGTATTGGAGTAAATTTCCGAGCTGGGGGGCTGATGCACAGCCCTGCGACACACCGCTGCTACACTAGGGTGTCGTACGACCGTGGCTTTCCACATTTTTCGCCGCCGAGCCACCTACTATTGGAGGCGTCGCAGGCCGCTCCAGCTTGCCAGTTTTTGGGCTCCCTCGCATATTCTAGTGAGCCTGCGCACAACCGCGTTGCCATCGGCACGTCGGTTGGCGGTGGCGCTTGATGCAAAGCTTGAGGACGCAGTGATGCTCGCCGAAAGTGCCGATCCAACGCTTTCGAAATCCCAGATCGATGCCATGCTTCGGACGGTCGTGGATCGGCATCTAACGAAGCTCGATAGGGTCGCGTTGGTCGCCAAGGGGTTCACGGGCTTCGATCCAGATCAAGCCCGTCGCGACGATAGGAGAGCTTTCTGGACCTACTCGCTCCTCGATGCCAGCGGTCCCTACGCCGAGGTCACGGATAGCGATCATGTCCGTATGGTGGATGACGGCCTATGTGATGCTGATATCGAGGCGGTGAAGCGTCACCTGAAGATGCTGAAGGACAACGGGCTCGTCCCGACCAAACAGCATATTCTTCGGGGATTGATTGAAGGCGTTGCGGCCAAAGCGGTCTCGACAGTGTCGTAGATAAGCCAGGAGATGGTGTTCGACGCGCACGAGCGCGCCTTCGCGTTCTTCAAGAACTATGCACGCGCGGTATGCACCGCGTCCAGAGGAGAAGAGCTACGACGAGTCGCACGCCTGGCTGGTCGACAAGTGCGTCGCCTACGCCAAGAGCCGCGCACATCTCGCCACGATCTGGAGGCGTTCGAGTACGAGCGGTCGCACCTCATTCCGTATCGAGGCCAGTTCGACGGCTTTCATCCGCTGCCGACCGTCGATCTCGTCAACCGGCTGGAAGCCGAGACCCGCTCCGGACGCCGACGAGGCTCGCCGACTATCTCACCCACCTCAACTTTGTCATGCTGGATGAACTCGGCTATCTGACGTTACCCAGGCCGGTCGCCAACTCCTGTTCCACGTCATCAGCGGGTTCTACGAGCGAACCTTGATCATCGTAACTTCCAATTGGCCTTCGGCGGATGGCCGAAGGCGTTCGGCGATCCAAAGAAGACCACGGCATGCTCGACCGCCTAACGCACCACTGCGATCTCATCGAACCCGGCAACGACAGCTGGCACTTCAAAAGCCGCGCCTGAACTCACCCTGTTGATCCGAGCGCCGACGCCGCAAGCCTCGGCCAGCTACACCGGCGCGCACCAGCTTACCAGAGGGGCCCTCTCGGACGATCATTGACACACGGATCGAAGCTATGCTCCGGACGGTCCTCAGCCGACATCTGACGAAGCTTGATACGTTTGCGTTGATCGCACAGGGTTCGCCGGAACTATCAAGCTCGTCGCGATGATCGGCGTTCTGGACTTACACGCATCCTCGATGCCTACTGCCCCTGAGCCAACGTTGCGCCTAAAGCTGCGCTCGTATGGCCGAAGATGGCCTATGCGATGGATGACGACATTTGTGATCACCGGGGTCAAAGTGACGAGATTGCCAAGAGAGTTAAGGGCGCGCAGAATTGTGCTGCTGCCTCGGTATTGATTGAGTGCCGCTCTTTGCAGCGGCAAACCAATGTATGATGTTTGCCGAGATTATTGATCACATATCCGGCAGCAGGCCAAGTTCGTCGCCGGGACGAAGATCCTGGCGTGCTCTTTCGCAAGTAACTGCCCCAGCCGGAGCCCTTCATGTCCCATCCGAAACTGTTCACGCCCCTACAGGTCGGCGCGTTGGAGCTCGAAAACCGTATCGTGATCGCTCCGATGTGCCAGTATTCGGCGCGTGAAGGCGAGATGACGGATTGGCATCTCATGCACTTAGGCAATCTGGCCCTTTCGGGCGCGGCGTTGCTTACGATAGAAGCCACCGCGGTCGCTCCTGAAGGCCGCATCACGGCTTTCGATGTCGGCCTTTGGGACGACCGTACCGAGGCGGCGATCGGTCGGGTCGTCGATGCGATTCGGAGCTGGTCATCGATCCCGATTGCGATCCAGCTATCACATGCCGGCCGCAAGGCGTCGGTCGATGTGCCTTGGCGGGGCGGCCGCCATCTCCCGCCGCACGACCCTAACGGCTGGCAGACCGTGGCGCCCTCGGCGCTCCCGCTCAGTGTCGGCGGCCGGTCTCCCGTCGCCCTCCATGCCGCAGGTCTCGAGCAGATCCGCCAGGGCTTTGCCCAGAGCGCGCGACGCGCGGCCCGACTCGGCCTTGATGCTGTGCAATTGCACGCGGCGCACGGCTATCTGTTGCATCAGTTCTTCTCGCCCATCTCGAACAAGCGAGAGGATGAATATGGCGGGTCGCTCGAGAATCGGATGCGCTTTCCACTGGTAGTCTTCGACGCAGTTCGTGCTGCCTTCCCCGCAGATCGCCCGGTCACGGTTCGCATTTCGGGAGCCGACTGGATCGAAGGAGGCGCGACAATCGACGACGCGGTCTCCTTCGCGAAGGCGCTGGAAGCACGCGGCTGCTCGGCTCTCAACGTTTCCAGCGGCGGGATCGATCCGCTCCAGCGGATCACCGATGGGCCCAGCTACCAGGTTCCGTTTGCGCGGGCCGTGAAACAGGCTGTCTCGATCCCGGTGGCCGCCGTCGGGCTGATCACGGACTATGAACAGGCAGAAGCGATCATCGCGACCGGCGACGCCGATCTTGTCGCGCTGGCCCGCGGCATCCTGTACGACCCGCGCTGGCCCTGGCACGCCGCTGCGCACCTGGGTGGCCGCGTACGCGCGCCGGATCAGTACCTTCGCTCTCAGCCTCGTCAGTACAAGAATCTTTTCGACTACCAATCCCCGGCGTGAGCTTGCGCTCGACATCAACGTCCGCGCGCTGGTCGGCTATTGAGCCGGCTCCCAAATATGGCGGCTCATGAGGCGTCCTCGCTGAGCCCTCTGGCGGCTCAACCAAACCTAGGTATGGCTGCAGTTCGCTCGACCGACCAATATGGTGCGGAGTTCGTGACCAGAGCATGTCAGGCGTCGGCGCTCGCGTCTTGGCCGATGCGCTGGGGTTCCGTAGGGGCGAACTGTGAGGACGATCGACCGGAAAAAACGTCGGGCCGTGCTTGTGATAGCCGTCGTTGCATCGGCGTTGATCTTTGCTGCAGATGCGCTGAGTCCGATCGATGGTGCGGTGGCGGTGCTTTACACCGGTGTGGTGCTGATGGTCGCTCCGCTCGGCCGCAGGTTCATCGTCGCTGCGGGTTGCATCGCGGCGCTGCTGGCGCTGACGGCCTTTCTGTGGGGGCATGCGTCCGAACTGGTCGGTGGCGCACTGCTGCGGCTCGTCGTCAGTCTGGTCGCCATCCTGATCACTGTTCTTTTGTCGGTGCGGGACCGATCCGCCCGCATTTCGCTGGCCGAGCAGGTGAGAATTCTCGAGGCGGCACACGACACGGTGATCATTCGCGATTCCGCCGGGATCGTTGGTTACTGGAACGAGGGCGCCGAGCGTCTGTACGGCTGGTCGCGGGATGAGGCGATCGGGCGTCACTACGCCGAACTCTTCGACGAAGCGGCACCGGTCGAGGACATTGATCGATCGATCCGAGATAGCGGAACGTGGTCCGGCGAGGTCGTCCGCATACGCCGCGACGGCGCCCGGCTGATTCTGGCAAGCCGCTGGTTGCAGCGGCGCGATCCGGAGGGACGGGCGATCGGGATCATCGAGGCCAGCGCCGACCTCACGGAGAGCCGGCGGGCACATGCGGAACGGCTCAACTCGGAGCGGCGCTACAGCACCATCTTCAATTCCGCCGGCTTTGCGGCCCTGGAATGCGATCTCAGCAGTGCTTTGCGTCTGGTGTCGTCCGGGACCGGCGATGTAGTCGGTGCGCTGTGCGCGGATCTGACGCTGCTGGTAGCCGCAGTAGAGCGGATCACGATTTACAATGCCAATCCGGCCGCCTTGGAGATGTTCGACGCCAAAGACACTGGCGATCTGATTGCGGCCGAGTTGCTGGCCTGTTCGATCCCGGAGGTTCGGCAGGCGCTCGAAACCATTTTCGTCGCGCTCGTCGGCGGTGCGACACAGATCGAGACTGAAACGCGCTTCATCACACGGAGCGGGCGGTCGATCGACGCGGTGTTGCGATTGTCGGTGTTGCCGGACGGAGCCGACTGGTCGCGGGTGCTGCTGATGGCGTTCGACGTGACCGAACGCAACGAGGCGCGGGCCAAGATCGAGCGGATCTCCGCCGAGCTCGCCCACGCCGGGCGCGTCTCGGTGCTCGGTCAACTGGCGGCATCGGTTGCGCACGAAGTCAATCAGCCGCTTGCCGCGATTATCAACTACGGCAAATCAGGCAAACGCTGGCTGATGCGGCCGACCCCGGATCTCGGCGAGGTTGCCGATTGCCTGGACAAGATCGTGTCGAACGCTAATCGCGCGGCCGAGGTCGTCGGCCGCGTCCGCTTTCTGACGCGCAAATCGGCGCCGCGGTCGGATTCGGTCGATCTGGTGGTGATGGTTCAGGATGCCATCGAGTTGCTGAGACGGGAGATCCACCGCGCCAAGGCGACTGTGCGTGTCGAACCCGGCGGTCCGATCGCGGAGATCGATTGCGACCGCGTTCAGGTTCAGCAGGTGATCGTCAACCTGCTGATGAACGGGCTCCAGGCAATGCGAGGGCTCGATGCACGTCGTGAGATCCTGGTCAGTCTCGACGACAGCGGCGACACAGTGGCGGTCGCCGTCTGCGACACCGGGGCGGGGATCGCGGGGGACCCCAAGCAGATCTTCGAGCCGTTTTTCTCGACCAAATCCGATGGGATGGGTCTGGGATTGTCGATCTGCCGGACCATCATCGAGGCACAAGGCGGCCAGATCCTGGCGTCGAACAACGACGGTTCCGGCGCCACCGTGGCGTTCACTTTGCCGCGGAGCAACCCGCAAGAGGGGCGGCATCATCGCGGCCTCATATCTTGATATGATGGGTTCTGCAGGCCAAAGCCGTCATACCATCGCGGGGCCAGGTTCGCGGACGCCGCAGGAGACGACTTTGGCGCAGGGAAATACGATCTGCATCGTGGACGACGACGAAGACGTGCGAGAGAGCATTTCCAGCTTCTTTCGGTCGGTCGGGCTCCAGGTCGTCGGCTTCGGCACCGCCGAGAACTGTCTGTCGTCTGCGACGATCGACAGTGCCGCGTGTCTGATCACGGACCTGCATATGCCCGGAATGAACGGGCTTGGATTGCACCGCGAACTGCAGCGTCGCGGCGTCCAGGTGCCGGTCATCGTGATGACGGCCTATTCGACACCGGAGGCCCGTGCGGAAGCTCGCCATCTTGGCGCCGCCGGGTTCGTCGAGAAGCCGGTCGATCCCGAAATCCTACTGCAGAACGTCGAAACGATCCTGCGGGAGGCATCGGCTCATGATCGCGATCCAGATTCGCCGGAGCCGACGTCATGAGCGAGCCGTCGGGTGGGCCAGAACCATCACTGATCTGTGTCGTCGATGACGACGAAGACGTCCGTAGCTCGATCAGCAGCCTGCTGCGCTCGGTCGGCTATCGGGTGAAGACCTTCGCCGGACCGCAAGAATTTCTTGCCTCCGACGCCGTGGACACCGCCTCCTGCCTGATTCTGGATATCCGGCTCGGAGAAGCAGATGGCTTGGAATTCCAGGAGGAGCTTGTCGCCGCCGATACGCCGATTCCGATCATCCTGATCTCGGGGCACGGCGACATTCCGATGACGGTCCGGGCGATGAAGGCCGGCGCCGTCAACTTTCTGCCCAAGCCTTTCGCCGAGGCGGCGCTGCTCGCCGGCGTCCGGGAGGCCGTGTCTCGCGCGCGGCAGAAGCGGAGCGAGGCGGACCGGGATCATAGTCTCCGCATGCACTACGAATCGCTGACGTCGCGCGAACGCGAGGTGATGGGGCTTGTCACGGCCGGCTTGATGAACAAGCAGATTGCCTGGCAGCTGTCGCTCAGCGAGATCACCGTCAAGATTCACCGCGGCAACATGATGCGCAAGATGCAGGCGAAGTCTCTTGCCGAGCTGGTCCGGATGGCCGACGCGCTTGGCGTCCGGGCGACGTCTGCTGCTCGGCTCGACGGCCGCCGGCGTGAACCGCCGACGTCGCAACGTTAGCTCTGCGTCTATCCAGTTCGGATTTAGGTAAGGCTCGGCGGCTCGTTCGGTGCCGCGGAGGCGCGTGCCGACTCGAAGGGCGCTTCGTCAGGCGTCGTTGTCGCTCGGTGATCCGGCGGCTGTCAGATGAATCGTGCGGCGGACGCATCATGTCTGTTACGAGATCGACGATCACACGAACCTGTCGGCCGCTGACGAAGCGCGAGACCCGACATTGTTCGTGATGACCCGCTGATGTCTTCGAAGTGCTGTTGCGCAAACGCAGTGCTGATCCGGAACGGCTTCCGTCCCTGCGTTGCCAGATCGATGTCACGCGGCCGTCGAAAGGTAGCGCAGCTACCCTCGGCCTCGACGCTGTCGCACCGCAATCAGGAGACGATCATGTCGACCTTCACGACCGCCGATACCACGAAACTGTACTACAAGGATTGGGGCAGCGGCCAGCCGGTCGTGTTCAGTCACGGCTGGCCGCTATCGTCGGACGCGTTCGAGGACCAGATGTTCTTCCTCGCCCAGCGTGGCTTCCGGGTGATCGCCCACGATCGTCGCGGTCATGGCCGATCGGACCAGCCGTGGACCGGCAACGATATGGATACATACGCCGACGATCTCGCGGCGTTGGTCAAGCACCTCGATCTCTCGAATGCGATCCACGTTGGGCACTCCACCGGCGGCGGTGAGGTGGCGCGCTACATCGGCCGTCACGGTGCGGCGCGGGTGGCCAAGGCGGTGCTGATCGGCGCGGTCCCGCCAGTAATGGTGAAGTCCGCGACCAACCCCGGTGGACTGGACATCTCGGTGTTCGACGGTCTGCGCGCCGGCGTGACCACCGATCGCTCCAAATTGTGGAAGGATCTCAGCCTGCCGTTCTACGGCTACAATAAGCCGGGCGCGCAGGTGTCCGAGGCGGTGCGCGAGTCGTTCTGGCTGCAGGGCATGATGGCCGGTCTTCCGGCTGCGTATTTTTGCATCAAGGCGTTCTCCGAAACCGACATGACGGACGACCTCAAGAAGATCGAAGTGCCGACGCTGTTGTTGCACGGCGACGCCGATCAGATCGTCCCGATCGACGATTCGGCAAAACTCTCAGCGAAGCTGCTGAAGAATTGCGAACTGCAGGTGATTCCCGGCGCGCCGCACGGGATGTGCACGACCCACAAGGACCTGATCAACGAACGCCTGCTCGCCTTCTTCCAGAAGTAGTTGCTTGCGTCGGCCGGCCGAGCTCGTTCCTCCTTGTCGATCAGGCCCTTCGTTGAGCCGACCGCTCGACCCTCACGCCAGCGCTTTGCCCAGGCCAATCACGACCCTCCCTACGACCGATGAAAGGACCCTCACATGCAGCTGCCCCTCGTCCGCCCGAACCTGGATAGTCCAACGGATCTGTCGTCCGAGGCCATTCGCGACATTGCTGCCGCGTTGCGCGCCCTGCTGGCCGATGTCTTCGCCATTTATCTAAAGACGAAGAATTTCCACTGGCACATGTCCGGTCCGCACTTTCGCGACTACCATCTGATGCTCGACGAACAGTCGGACCAGATCTTCGGCATGACGGATCAGATCGCCGAACGTTCCCGCAAGATCGGGGGCACGGCACTGCATTCGATCGGACACATCGCCCGGACCCAGCGCATCCTCGACAACGACGCCGACTACGTGGATCCGCAAGACATGCTGGCCGAGCTTCGCGGCGACAATCAACAACTGACCGTCGAGCTACGCCGCCTGCACGGGCTTTGCGACCAATATGGCGATATCGCGACGACTAGCCTCATCGAGAACTGGATCGACGAGGCTGAGCGGCGGGTCTGGTTTCTCTACGAAGCTGGTCGGCACGGCCATAACTCGCACGGCGAATAGACGGGAGGCACCACATGACAATGACTTCCGAGGCGAGCCCTTCGCTCGGCAGCGTGCCCCGAGTCCTGGACGACAAATGGGGCTGGTTCGTCGCGATCGGGTTGATCGATCTGATCATCGGCGGGATCTCATCCACCAACCTGATGCTGGCCAATCTGGTATCCGTGGTGGTGATCGGCGCTGCGATGATCGTCAGCGGCATTGCCCAGGTCGTGCATGCCTTTTCGGCTCGCGGGCCGCGAGGCACGGCGTTTTGGTTTCTCAGCAGCTTGATTTATACGGCCGCCGGGGCCCTCATCGTGTATGATCCGCTGCTGGCGTCGCTCGAACTCGCGCTGCTGGCAGGATTCTTCCTGGCGAGCGTGGGCGTGATGCGCACCATTGTCGGCATCAAGACACGGCCTGCGGCGGGTTGGGGCTGGATCGTTGCCGCCGGCATTGTCAGCTTTGCAACTGGCAGCGTGCTGATCGTCAGTTCGCCGGGGATTGGCCTTTGGCTGTTTGGTGCGTTGCTTGTCGTCGACCTCATCGTGCAGGGCTGGGGTAACCTCGCCTTTGGCATTGCGCTCAAGGTGCGGGAGCTGCGGGCGGCGTGACGCAGTCGTCGTCCAGCCGAGTAGCCGCTAGCCGGCGGGCACTTGGTGCTCCGCTGGCTGCTTGTCCGCTGAAGCATTTCCCGGCCGAAGACTTTCAGTCGTCGACTCCTGGCTGCCTCCAGGACCTTCGGTGTGCAGAGGTCAGTGTGTCACATCGAGATGAAACGAGAGCGTGCTGCCGATCCCAGCCTGGGAGCGCGCCTGGAGCTTGCCGCCATGCGCTTCGATGATGGCGCGCGCGATCGTCAGGCCGAGGCCTCTCTTGGCCGGACGGGTCGAGAAGAACGGCTCGAACACGCGAGCCACGGTGTCCGCTTCCATCCCTGTTCCAGTATCGCTGATGCTGCAATGGACCGCGCTGCCGACATTCCGGATGGCAATCGACAGGCGCCGGTCTCGGCCTTCTGTGACGGCCATCGCGTCGACTGCGTTGCCGATGAGGTCGAGCAGGACCTGTTGGACTTGCACGGCATCGGCCCTCGCATAGCTCCGCATCGCAGGGAGCTCAGTTTCGACCGCGATCCTATGCCGTTCGATATCCTTCGCAACATTCCGCAGCACTGCTTCAAGCAGATCCTCGATCAGAACGGGCTCGAATGACGGTGCGGCGTGAACAGCCAGAGCTTGCAAGGACCGTGCGATGGCGACGGTGCGAAGCGCCGCGTCGCGCATGCGTTCCAGCCCCCGGATGACTTCACCGAGCTCGGCTTGCGGCCGGTCGAGCCAGCGAAGCGCCGCCTCCGCATCGAACACCAGGCTGGTGAGCGGATGATGGAGCTCCCGCGACATCACCGCGGCATAATGCCCAACGGCTGCCATTTCGTCGGAGCTGGCAGCATTCACAGACTTCACCGGATCGCCGATGCCATTGCGACTGCGGCTGTCAGGCGACGAGCGGAGGTCGCTCAGGGCCGGACTTTCGCCGGACCAGCACATCTGGGGGGTGCGGAAAGTTCGCGGGGCCGAAGCAGGCGGTTCTCGCATCCTTGCATTCCTCGGAAATCGGAGAGCGGCGCGCCGACGCCTCGGCCGGCAGCCCTTCCTCGATCGCGATGATGCCCGGCCCAGAACCATGCGTCTTGAACGAAATGCGAATCCGCTTGTGCAGATTGGGAGCGGCCTGACGCTTGCTCACCGGAGATGGTCGCGCCACGCCCTCGGCGTCGCGCCGGTCTCGCGGGCGAAAACCCGTGTGAAATGACTTTGGTCGGCAAAGCCGCAGGCGGCCGCAATCTCCGCGAGCGAAAGTCTGCCTTCGACGATCAGGCGCTTGGCGGTTTCGACGCGCATCTTGAGCAGCCAACGATGCGGTGTCGTCCCGGTGGCTTCGGCAAACTGCCGCGCGAAATAGCTCGGCGTAAGCCCGCATTCGGCCGCGATCTCGGCAATCGAAACGTCGCCGTCAAGACGGCTCGCGATCAGGTCCTTGGCTCGCCGCAGCCGCCAGCCCGACAGCCCCTTCGCCAGGACCCGCGGCTCGATCGCGACGCCGTAAGTGCCGGCAATGTGCGCACAGAGCGCCAGCATCGTGTGATCGAGGAAGAGCCGATTGGCCTCCGTGGGGCGCTCGAGCGCGGGAAGCATCGCCATCCCCAGATGCAGCATCGTCGGGTCGAAGAAGCCCTGGCCGCTCTGCGCGCGGAGTTCGTCGATCGCTCTCACGCCGCTGGCGGCGGCAAGGTCGGAAAAGTACTGTCGCGGAATATGGAAATGAAGGAAATCGAACGGATCCTCCAGCTTGGCTTCGACGCCATTGCGAAGGTCGAAGAAGACGCTGTGATTCCTGAGCAGATCGGTCTGCGGAGTGGTTCGGCCGCCGAGCCAGAGCTCACCCTTCTGATAGTCGATCAATTCGATCGTCAGCGCGTAGCCCTCTTCAGGCGGCACCGGTGCGACCATTCCGAACCCTGGGCCTCCGATCAAGCGGGCCACCGTGACGTCGCTTTGCGCCTTTCCCTTCACCAGCAGCGATGTGACCGAACACTGCCCACGCCAATGCTCGTCCAGCCGTGTGCCGTAGAATTCGGCGCTGCTCATCCGCGTTCCTTGCTGGGTATGGCAGCCCGACGGAGCTGCCTGTCGACACGCTGAGGGTCACGCGGCGGTTCGTCGGCCGGAGTGCAGGATGAGCGGTGCTCATTCCGAACGGTTGAGCGCGGTCCATTCGTCACGAGGCATGCGCCATCTGCTCCATTCCGAGTCGGCGGCTCTGGATGGTCGGATGCGGATGTCGGTCGATCCTGCCTCGGGCAACTTGCTGGGCCGTGCCGCAATGCCGCCGCGCCGCTGTCGCTACCTTGGCGAACGCGCGCGCTTCGATCTGCCGGACCCGTTCGGCAGAAAGCGAGAGCGATTGACCGATGGCCTCGAAGCTGGCGGGGCGGTCGCCCAGATGCCGCGCCGAAAAGATGTAGCGCTCACGCGCGTCGAGCTGCACCAGCGCGTCCCGGAGCGCGCCGCGCTGACGATCGAGTTCGTCGTGGCCCGCCAGAATGGCTTCGGCATTCGGCGAGTCGTCGGCGATCAAATCCTGCCACTCGCCGCTTTCGTCGAGGTCCGACAGCGGTGCGTTCAACGACAGATCGCCCGCCAAGCGCTGCTCCATCTCGACGACCTCGCGCAGCGGGACCTCGAGTGAGGTCGATATCTGCTCCGCCAGGTCTTTGGTGAGGGCACCGTGGTGGTCGGGCCTGAGCCGGCGGATCTCGCCGCGGAGACGGAAGAACAGCTTCTTCTGCGCCGGCGTTCGACCGATGCGCACCAGCGACCACGACCTAACGATATGATCGTAGATCGCCGACCGGATCCACCACACGGCGCAGGTCGCAAAGCGTGCGCCGCGCGTCGGATCGAACTTGTCGAGCGCCATCATCAGGCCGAGATTGGCTTCGGCGATCAGATCGCCGATCGGAAATCCGTAGCGTCGATAGTTGCGGGCCAGCTTCGCCGCGAGCCGAAGATGGCTTGTGATCAGCACGTCAGCCGCAGCTTTGTCGCGAGCAGTGTGCCAGCGCTGCCACAAGCGCGCCTCTTCATCCGGTTCGAGCACCGGATAGCGGCCGATCGCCCGCATGTAGTCTTGCTCGTCGAACAGCACGGAATTGACGTGTGTCGATGCGGGCGCCGCCATAGGAAATGATGAGGCCATAGTAATCTCCACTACCGATGCTGAACTCTAGTAAGCAAGGTAGCGAGGCCCCCTTCGACTGAACATTAAATCTAGGTGTTAAGTGGACAGCGGAACGAATAATCTGCGCTTCGTCCCGTCGCGTCCAGCGGGCGAGGCTGGATATCCGACCTTGGACGACGTTGCTGCGCGCGAAATGCACAAGGCATCGTTTATTTCGACAAGACGGGACCGCGAATCGATGCCGTAGATGCGTCCGGCTACTCACGATTCGTCTATCTTGATGGTACGCGCCCGATGGCTGTCGGCTTGACGGCCCTGTCGGATGCGCCGGCCCGTTACGGGCTGGTCGACCGCTGCTGTGAGTCGGCGATCGGGTTCGGCGAGTCGAGCTGGTCGGACGCCGCGCCGATTGCGAGGGCCACCAGCACCCCAGCGCCCCCCGACATTGAGCCGGTCAGGCCGAAATGCCCCAGTGCCGAGCTGCCCAGAACGACGCCGAGGAGAAAGGCGCTCCATGAGGCTCCATAGGCCAGCGCCTGAGCCGCGCCTCCTCGACCCTGCGCCAGATGTGCCAGAGCCTTGCCGAGATTGAATAGAAAACCGGTGATGAAGCTCTTGCCGAGGTCGGCGCCGGCGATCGTCTCGTGAGCGGCGTTCTGAATGCCCATCGCGACGCAGATAGGAAGCAGCGCGGCGTAGCTCGCGGTGCCGAGGCTCAGAGCGATCGTCAACAGCAGAAGGGCGATCTCCGTGGCCAGGACTGCCGTCAGCTTGAAGCGACTAACGGCATCACCTATCCACGATCCGATGAATGCGCCTGTGACGAATCCGACGATTACCACGGCGCAAAGTACCAGAAGGGCCCGATCGCCTTCGGCAATCGCAATGCCCAGGCGGGTGCTGTTGCCGCTCATGAACGAGACGTACAAGCCGGCCAAATGGGTGTAGCCCACGGCGTCGAGGTAGCCCGCCATGCACGTAAGCGACATTGCAAACACGCCGTGGAGCATCGAGCTTGCGCCGGCACCGGTCGCGATCTCCGGCGCTCCTGTCCTGTCGGCATCCGACCGCATCGTGGTCACTCGCTCTGGATGTCGGCTCTGCACTTGGACGAGAAACAACGATGCTTGCGCGCGATTATTCACACGCAAGCATCAGTCGGGACCGTCCTGCGTCAGCGCGTCACGGAACGTGGGTTTGGATTGAGCGCCGCCATCGCGACGTCGTCGAGCTCGAGGTGACCGCGGACCAGATCCGGCGGTGTCAGCGCCAGCCACTGATTGAGCGGAACGTCCCTGAAAAGCGGCTTGTTGAAGACGTTCAGCACGCGCACCGGGGTGGTGCCGATGTTCTCGATGTAGTGCGCGAGCGTCTTCGGCACATAGCCGACGTCGCCGGCGCGATAGTTGAACGTCCGCGCCTTGGAGGTGGCGTCGAACACCGTCATCCGGGCCTCGCCCTGGATGTAGTATTGCCATTCGTCGGCGTCGGGGTGCCAATGAATTTCGCGGAGCGCGCCAGGCTCGAGATCGATGATCAGCGCCGCCATGTTGGTCACCGGGAAGTTGCGGACGTCGATCACCGTGGTCTTGCCGCCGTCCCACTGCGTCGGCGTGAAGTCGCCGCCATGCACCGTGAACGGCGTGGCAGGGCGGTTCTTCGGCAGCTTGGCCATCACCTCGCCGAGCGGCGGCGGCACCGGCAGCGGGAAGATGTACTTCTCCTTCGGCGGCAGATTGGCGAAATGCGTCGCCGGGATGCCGAAGTTCTTGGCGACGACATCGATCGGCATGTGTGCCATCAGCTCGGTCACCAGCAGCGTTTCGTTCTCGGAGAAGTTGCCGTCGTCGAACACCAGCAGAAACTCGCAGCCTTCCGCGTGCGCCTGGATGGAATGCGGGATGCCGGAGGGGAACAGCCAGATGTCGCCGGCCTTCAGATCATCGACGAAGACGCCGCGATCGGCATCGACGGCGGTGACGCGGCAGCGGCCCTCGAGCACGTAGCCCCATTCTGCTTCCTTGTGCCAATGCAGCTCACGGACCACGCCGGGGCCGAGGCGCATGTCGACGCCGGCCATGCCCTTGGCGGCAGGCAATTCCCGGACCGTGACTTCGCGCGCCCAGCCGCCGGCTTCGAGCCGGTTGTGCGCCATGCCGAACGAGAACTTCAGGTTCGGGATCGAGCCGTTGTCGGTTGGCGGCGGAATGAGAATATCGGGGTTCTGCAGATCGAGTTCGATATTGCGCGGACCGGGATCGTCGGCGCCGTAGCTGCCGCGGATCGGTTGAGGTTTGGCTGATGTCGGCATTGCGTGTCTCCGCTGCATTGGATTGAGCCGGGTGTCTCGGCGCGCCGCTGAGGGCGGTCGAGCGAGTGGCGTTGCTCAAGTGAGACGGATGTCCCGCGCTACGCTTGTCCAATTGCACGCCGATGGTGGAGCGGTTCCGCTATCGAACGATCGCGCAGGGCGGGTTGTGAACGGCATGCGTCATGACAGCGCCCGGCATTCTTCGATCGTTTTGACCCCAGCAGCAGGCTCGAACGAACGGCCCAATCGATATCCGCCTGCGGCAGCGAGCAGTGAGAGTGCGACGACGCCGGTCACATAGGCGATTCCCAAGAGCGGGTGACGATCCAGAATGAGCGTGAACGTCTCCAGTCCCATCAGTGACCGTGTCGTGAAGCCGCCGCAGAATCCCGCCATCACGAACTGACGCGACACCGCGCTCGCGGGGAAAACCCCGCGCCGATCTGTCAGCGTGGCGTAAAGCGCGATGATGAACGAGCCGACGATGTTGACGACGGCCGTCGCGATCAGATCGCCGTTGCCTCCGACATCCATGATGATCGCAGCTGAGGTGAACCGCGACAGCGCCCCGAGCGCGCTGCCGAGCGCTACCGCGGTGCAGAGAACGATGCGCGAGGCCGGCATGGTTAAGCTCCTCCGCCCGCCGCCCAGATCGTACCGAAATAGCCCAGCGCCACGGCGATCAGACACAGAGTGGTCGATGCGATCACGTTGAGCACGGCGAGCCCTGCGCGACGGTCGAGCACCAGATTGATGGTCTGCAGACTGAACGACGACACCGTGGTGTAGCCGCCGAGCACGCCGGTGATGATCAGATCTCGTGTGAGCGGGCCGTCGAATGCACCCGCATAGACCCGGGCGAAGCCGACGAAGACGCCGATGAGCAACGCGCCGGTCACGTTGACGACGAGTGTGCCCCAGGGGAACGTCGTCCCCCATCGCAGTCCGACCGCATCCGAAACGACGAAGCGGGAAGCGCCTCCGATGGCGCCGCCGACACCGACCAACAAGCAGGCCTCGAGCGTCATTGTCTGCACCTCAGATGCGTCGTCGACGGAGACGTGTTGATGTCATCGATCGGCAGCGCAGGCGGGGGCGCGGGCGGCGTGCCCGCATGCGATCGCAGCCGCGCGATGTGGTTTCCGAGCGCGTCGAGATAGAGATAGACGACGGGCGTCGTGTATAGGGTCAGCACTTGCGACAGTAGCAGTCCGCCGACGATGGCGGTGCCGAGCGGCTGCCGCAGCTCCGATCCGGTGCCGGTGCCGAGCATCAACGGCAAGCCGCCCAGGATCGCCGCGCTGGTCGTCATCAGGATCGGCCGGAACCGCAGGGTGCAGGCCTGATAGATCGAGTCCTCGGGCGAGAGCCCCTGCGTGCGCCGGACATCAAGCGCGAAGTCGACCAGCATGATGCCGTTCTTCTTGACGATGCCGATCAGCAGGATGATGCCGATCAGCGCGATCACGCTGAGATCCATCTTCACGGCCATCAGCAATAGCAGCGCGCCGATTCCGGCCGACGGCAAGGTCGAAAGGATCGTGATGGGGTGGATCAGGCTTTCGTAGAGCACGCCGAGAATGATGTAGATCACGATCAACGCAACGCCGATCAGCAGCGGCGTGCCGGCCAGAGACGACTGAAACGCCTGGGCGTTGCCCTGGAATGAAGTAGCCAGCGCCGCCGGCTTGCCGGATGACTTCTCGAAAGCCTTGATCGCCGCTACGGCATCGCCGAGTGCGATCCCGGGCTGTAGGTTGAACGACAGCGTCACCGAAGGAAACATACTCTGGTGATTGATCAGGATCGGGCTCGGCACGATCTTGCTGGTCACCAGCGTGCTGAGTGGCACCTCTTGGCCGCTGGACGACGGCACGTATATCTGTTGCAACGCATCAGGGCCGTATTGGTAACGCGGGTCGACTTCCAGGATGACGTGGTACTGGTTCAGCGAGGTGAACATCGTCGAGACGATGCGCTGGCCGAAGGCGTCGTCGAGTGTATTGTCGATCGTGCTTGGGAGGATGCCGAAGATGGAGGCGACCTGGCGGTCGACCGTGATGTCCAGCCGCGGTCCCGCATTTGCCTGATCGCTGGCGACGTCAGTGATGCCCGGGATCTGCTTGAGCTTAGCGAGATAGATCGTCGCCCAATGGGCCAGCTCGGCGGAGTCGGCATCCGTCAGCGTGTACTGATACTGCGTCTTCGACAGCCGGGCACCGATCGTGATGTCCTGTGCCGACTGCATGTAAAGCTCGACACCCTGAATACGGGCCAGCTCCGGCTTGAGCCGGGCGATGATCTCGTCGGCGCTGACGTGGCGCTGCTCGCGTGGTTTCAGGATGATGAAGATACGGCCTTGATTCAGCGTCGCGGTCGGGCCGCCCGGCCCGATATAGCTGGCGACCGACTGCACCGCCGGATCCTTCAGCAGCACGCCGACGATCGCCTGCTGGCGCTCGGACATCGCAGGGAACGAAATGTCCTGCGAGGCTTCGGTGATGCCGACGATCTGCCCGGTGTCCTCCTGCGGGAAGAAGCCCTTGGGGATCACGCTATAGAGGTAGCCGGTCAGCGCGATGGTGGAGGCCATCACCATCAGCGTCGAGAAGCGATACCGCAGCACGACGCGCAATCCGCGTGCGTACAGCGCCAGCAGAGAATCGAAAGCCCGCTCGACGACCAGATAGACCTGTCCATGCCGCTTGCGGGTCTCGTCCTTGAGCAGCCGCGCGCACATCATCGGCGTCAGCGTCAGCGAGATGATCAGCGACAGGATCAGTGAGGCGGTGATGGTGACGGCGAATTCCTGGAACAGCTTGCCGACGTAACCGCCCATCAGGAACAGCGGGATGAACACCGCGATCAGCGACAGCGTGATCGACACGATGGTGAAGCCGATCTCGCCCGATCCCTTGATCGCCGCCTGCATCGGGCTGAGGCCGTTCTCGATGTGGCGCACGATGTTCTCGATCACCACGACGGCGTCGTCAACGACGAAGCCGACCGCGATGGACAACGCCATCAGCGACAGATTGTCGAGGCTGTAGTCGAGCAGATAGAGTACCGCGAAGCTGCCGACTAGTGACAGCGGTACGGTCACCGCCGGAATCACTGTCGCCCAGACATTGCGCAGGAACAGGAAAATCACCATCACGACAAGCCCGATGGTGAGCAGCAACGTGTGCTGCACGTCGGACACCGCGGCGCGGATCGTCTGCGTCCGGTCGGCGGCGATCGTCACCTTGATGGCGGGGGGCAGCGAGGCCTGCAGCTCCGGCAACAGCGCCTTGATCCGGTCCACCGTTGCGATCACATTGGCGCCGGGTACTCGCTGGACCGCGAGAATGATGGCGCGGTCCTTGTTGTACCAGCCGGCCAACAGATCATTCTCGGGACCTTCGATGGCTTTGCCGATGTCGCGGATTCGTATCGGTGAGCCGTTGCGATAGGCGATAATCAGAGCGTCGTATTGGTCCGGCTTGAGCAGCTGGTCGTTGGTGTTGAGGGTATAGGTGACGCGCGGGCTGTTGAGCGTGCCTTTGGGCAGATCGACATTGGCGCCGGCGACGACGCTGCGGACCTCCTCGAGGCTGAGGCCGCGGGCCGCCAAAGCCTCCGGATCGACCTGGATGCGGATCGCCGGCTTCTGCTGGCCGCCGATGCCGACCAGCCCGACGCCGGGAATCTGCGAAATCTTCGGCAGCAGGATGTTTTCCGCATAGGCGTCGACGGTGGTGAGCGGCAGGCTGTCGGACGTCAGTGCCAGCAGCATCACCGGCGTTTCGGCCGGGTTCACTTTGCGGATCGTCGGCGGGTAGGGGATATTCGGCGGCAGGTACGGACTCGCGGCGTTGATTGCGGCCAACACGTCTGTCGCGGCGCTGTCGACGTTCCGCGACAAATCGAACTGCACGATCAGCTGCGCGACGCCGAGCGCGCTCGAGGACGTCATCTGCACCACGCCGGGGATCTGGCTGAGCTGTTGCTCCAGCGGCGTCGCGATCGACGAGGCGATGGTCTGCGGATCGGCGCCTGGCAGCTGCGCCGAGATCTGGATGGTCGGATAATTGACGTTCGGCAGAGCGCCGACGGGGAGAAGCCGATAAGTCGCGAGCCCGCACAGCAGCAGGCCGAACATCAATAGCGAGGTTGCGATTGGACGGCTGATGAAGGGAGCCGAGAGATTCATGGTAGGGCGTCCTGAACGGCGCTCTGCAGATCGGCTTCCTGCGCCGCCTTGCCGTACAATGGCTGAATTCGGCTTCCGTCCGTCAGTCGATACTGCCCGTCGACCACTACCGTCTCGTCGCCGGCGAGGCCGGAGTCGATCAGCGCCTGTCCGCGGCTGATTTGACCGACTGTCACAGGCCGCATCTCGGCTGTTCCCGACGGCGAAACCACGTAGATGTAGGAGCCATTCGGCCCCTGCTGCACGGCGGAGCCCGCGACGGTGGCGGCGTTCTTTCGCGTCGTCAGCAGCAGATTGACCGTGACTAACTGGCCCGGCCACAGCCGATGCTCGGTGTTGGCGAACTCCGCCTTGAGCTGCACGGTGCCGGTCGCCTGGTCGATCTGGTTGTTGACGAGCAGAAGCTTGCCTTCGTCGAGCCTGGTCCGGCCGTCTTGGGTATAGGCGATCACTGGGAGGGAGCCCTTGGCCATCTGAGTCTGAATCCGGGGCAGATCGGCTTCGGGCAAAGCGAACAGAACGGAGATCGGCTCGATCTGGGTCACCACCACCAAACCATTGGGATCGGTCGGATGAATGATATTGCCGATATCGATTTGTCGAACGCCAGTGATGCCGGGGATCGGCGAGGTCAGACGGGTGTAGCCGAGCTGAACGTTGGCCTGATCGATCGCCGCTTGGTCGGCCTCTACGGCTGCCTGAAGCTGAGAGACCTTCGCCTGCTGGGTCTCGATCGCTTGGGTGCTGGCGAAGCCCTTGTCGCCGAGCTGAGTATCTCGATCGAGATTAGCCTTGGCGTTGCCAAGGTGTGCAGCATCTCGGTCGCGATTAGCGGTCAGCTGTGCGATCTGCGCCTGATAGGGACGCGGATCGATCTGCGCCAGCAGGTCGCCGGCTTTGACGAATTGCCCTTCAGTGAAATCGATCGCGGTGAGCTGGCCCTGGATCTGACTGCGGACCACATCGGTGTTGTAGGCGACGACGGTCCCGATGCCGCGCAAATAGATCGGCACATCGCTGCGCGTGACCCTCGCGGTAATCACCGGCACCGCTGCGCTTGGCACCTGCACCACGGCTGATGCAACGACGGACTCGTCTTGTCGGACGTACCAGAGGCTTGCCGCAAGCGCGGCTCCGGCCAGCGTGGAGGCGAGAATGGCGGATTTGCGCATGGTCGACATGTCCTTGCGAGTCTGACGAATTCACGCCGCACCATGCCGCTGTCCGAGCCGCGACTTCGACGCCTGCAGGCGGAGCAAGCGGAGCGCAATCGGCGGTGCGTTGCAGCCGGAGATCGATTAGACAGCTGGACTGTGGCGCCGCGCGATTTTGCAAATTTGCACGGCACAGGCGCGCCATAGCGGGGCCTGAGAGCATTGCAGCTCTGCTCGGCACGCCGCGTGGGCCTCGGATGAAATAGTCTTGTGATTCGGCGCGCGGCTTTCCACCTGCTCAAAGCTTCAATCGGTGAAGGCGTGAATCGCGGTGTGGTGGTCGCGCCCAATTGCTGATCCTTCACAGCTCAGTCAGGGAGTCGGGTGCATGCCCAAGGTCGCGGATCGAATTGTCGAGACCCTTCATCAAGCCGGAGTCCGGCGCATCTTCGGCGTCGTCGGAGACAGCCTCAACGGACTGACGGAGGCGCTGCGCGAGCACGGCGGAATCCAGTGGGTGCACGTCCGCCACGAGGAAGTCGCCGCCTTCGCCGCCGCCGGCGAATCCCAGATCACCGGCGAACTCGCGGTCTGCGCAGGTTCCTGCGGCCCGGGTAATCTCCATTTGATCAACGGCCTTTACGACGCGCAGCGGACACGTACGCCGGTGTTGGCGATCGCGGCGCAGATCCCGTCGGCCGAGATCGGCGGCGGCTACTTCCAGGAGACGCACCCGCAGAATCTGTTCCGTGAATGCAGCGTGTATTGCGAGCTGGTCTCTGATCCGCATCAGTTCGACTTCGTCATCGAGAACGCGATCCGCGCCGCCATCGGCCGTCGCGGCGTCGCCGTCGTGGTGATCCCCGGCGACGTTGCGTTGCGTGAGGCGACGGGGCGCGGAGTGTCGCCGGTCTCGGGCCTGCTGCCGCCGGCACCGGTCGTCACGCCGGGCGAGGCGGAGATCGAGGCGCTGGCGACATTGCTCAACGGCGCCGGCAGGGTCACGCTGTTCTGCGGCCGCGGCTGCGCCGGCGCGCACGACGAGCTGATGGCGCTGGCAGAGGCGCTGAAGAGCCCGATGGTTCACGCGCTCGGCGGCAAGGAGTACGTCGAATACGACAATCCCTACGACGTCGGCATGACCGGCTTCATCGGCTTTTCATCGGGCTATGAGGCCATGCACGCCTGCGACGTGCTGCTGATGCTGGGCACCGACTTCCCGTACAAGCAGTTCTTGCCAGGCGACGTGAAGATCGCCCAGATCGATCTCCGCGCCGAACAGCTCGGCCGCCGCTGCAAGCTCGACCTCGGTGTCGTCGGCGGCGTGCGCGAGGCCATCGCAGCGCTGTTGCCGAAGCTGACGACCAAGACCGATCGCCGGCATCTCGACCACTGCGTGGCGCACTACGTGTCGGCCCGAGAGGGTCTCGACGACCTCGCCAAGGGTACGCCTGGCCACAAGCCGATCCATCCGCAATACCTCGCCAAGCTGATCAGCGACAGCGCCGCCGAGGATGCGGTGTTCAGCTTCGACGTCGGCACGCCGACGATCTGGGCGGCGCGCTATCTGAAGATGAATGGTCGTCGCCGCCTGATCGGCTCCCTCGCGCACGGCTCGATGGCGAACGCGCTGCCGCAGGCGATCGGCGTCCAGGCGGCGCAGCCGGGCCGGCAGGTGATCTCGCTGTCCGGCGACGGCGGATTCACCATGCTGATGGGTGATCTCATCACGCTGACCCAGATGAAGTTGCCGGTGAAGATCGTGATCTTCAACAACGGCGTGCTTGGCTTCGTGGCGCTGGAGATGAAGGCGGCCGGCTTCGTCGAGCTCGGTACCGATCTGCAGAATCCGGACTTCGCCGCGATGGCGCGGGCGGTGGGCATTCACGGCGCTCGGGTCGAGGATCCCGGCGACCTTCCGTCTGCGGTGGCCGAGTTTCTCGCTCACGACGGCCCCGCCGTGCTCGACGTTGTAACCGCCAAGCAGGAACTGTCGATGCCGCCGACAATCGGCGCCGAGCAGGTCAAGGGCTTTAGCCTGTGGCTGGTCCGGGCGGTGATGAGCGGGCGCGGCGACGAAGTGATTGATCTCGCCGAACAGAATATGTTGCCCCGCTAGGCATATCGGCAGTGGAAGAATGAAGATGCGCCGCACCAGCCCAGCCTTGGCGGCGCATCTTCGTGTCAATCGCGCCTGAGCCGGACGCGTGCCGCCGCGCGCCCGGCCGGCAGCGGATGCCCCCCGATTACCAACTCTTCGGGCGTTCGTTTCGCACTCCGCAATGCGAAATGAAAATGCATTGGTCCCGATGTCACCACCTGAGAGAGGCGCGGGATACGGTCCCGCTGCCAGTTCTCGCAGAGGGGCCATGGTGACAAAGCGGCGACCAGAGGGGATTCGAGACTACGAGGAGCCGGCGGGCGGGTGGGGTGCGCTGAAGGCGCTGGCCGTCGCGTTGAAGGAACAGCAGCTCATCGTCGACGGCGTTCCCACTCTCTTGAGGCAGAACCAGCCGGACGGTTTCGATTGTCCGGGTTGCGCCTGGCCGGACCCCAAGCACACCTCGGCCTTCGAGTTCTGCGAGAACGGCGCCAAGGCGGTGACCTGGGAATCGACGCAGAAGCGGGTCGGACCTGAGTTTTTCGCGCAGCATACGGTCGCATCGCTGTGGGAGCGATCCGATTATTGGCTCGAAGATCAGGGCCGGCTGACCCATCCGCTGCGATACAACGCCGAAACCGACAAATACGAGGCGGTCGACTGGCAGGCCGCGTTCGACGATATCGCCACGCGACTGAGCGCGCTCGACGATCCCAATCAGCTCGAACTCTACACCTCCGGCCGCGCCTCAAACGAAGCGGCGTTTCTGTTTCAGCTGTTCGGCCGCCAGTTCGGCACCAACAATTTCCCCGACTGCTCGAACATGTGCCACGAGGCGACCTCGGTCGGCTTGCCGCGGTCGATCGGCATCGGCAAGGGCACCGTCACGCTCGAGGATTTCGACAAGGCCGAACTGATCATCTCGATCGGCCACAACCCCGGCACCAATCATCCTCGGATGATGACGCCGCTCCGCAATGCGTCGCGGCGCGGCGTCAAGATCATCGTGCTTAACCCGCTGCGCGAACGCGCGCTGGAGCGCTTCGAGGCCCCGCAGGCGCCGATCGAAATGGCGACCACCTCGTCGACGCCGATCGCCTCGTGCTACTTCCAGGTCAAGGTCGGCGGCGACGCCGCCGCGCTCAAGGGGATCTGCAAGGCGCTGGTGGCGAAGGACAAGGCGGCGCGGGCCGCCGATCTGGCGCCGCTGCTCGATCACACCTTCATCGCCGGCCACACCGCAGGATTCGACGCGATGGTCGCCGATCTCGAGGCCTGCAGCTGGTCGGCGATCGAGCGCGCTTGCGGATTGCCGCGTGCCGATCTGGAGCGGATCGCCGACGACTACGCGGCCTCGAACGCCACCATCGTCTGCTACGGCATGGGCGTCACGCAACACGTCACAGGCACCGCCAATGTGCAGCAGATCGTCAATCTGCTGCTGCTGAAGGGCAACATCGGCAAGCCCGGCACCGGCATCTGTCCGCTGCGCGGGCACTCCAACGTGCAGGGCGATCGCACCGTCGGCATCACCGAGCGGCCGTCGGCGCAACTGCTCGATCGTCTTCGCGACGTGTTCGGCTTCGAGCCGCCGCGGGCCTTCGGCCATTCGGTGGTCGACAGCATCGCGGCGATGCGCGACGGCGCCGCCAAGGCGGTGATCTGCCTCGGCGGCAATCTGGCGATGGCGGCATCCGATCCGCAGGCGTGCTTTGCGGGATTCCGCGGGCTCGATCTCGCCGTGCATCTCGCTACCAAGCTCAATCGCACGCATCTACTCGCGGCCAGGACGACCTATCTGTTTCCGGTTCTGGGCCGCACCGACGCCGACATGCAGGCGTCCGGGCGGCAGGCGCTCACCGTCGAAGACTCGATGTCGATGGTGCATGCCTCGCGCGGCTTCCTCGCGCCGCCGAGCGATCAGGTGCGCTCCGAACCGGCGATCCTGGCCGGCATCGCCAAAGCGACGTTGGCCGGCCGGACACGGGTCGATTGGGATGCGCTGGCCGGCAACTACGACCTGATCCGGGATGCCATCGAAGAAGTCTTTCCGGAATTCGAGGCCTACAATGATCGGATCCGCAAGCCCGGCGGATTCCAGCTGCCGAATTCGGCGGCGATGCGGATCTGGAACACGCCGACCGGCAAGGCGAATTTCGCCATCTTCGCCGGCCTCGGAGAGGACGAGACCACCGCGGATCCCGACGTGTTGCGGATGACTTCGCTGCGCGCCCACGATCAGTACAACACCACGATCTACGGCCTCAACGACCGTTACCGCGGCGTGTTCGGCCGCCGCGATGTGCTGTTCGTCAATCCCCGCGATCTGGCACGGCTCGGCTTTGCCGAAGGCGACGTCGTCGACGTTGCCACTGCGCTGGACTACGCGCGGCCCGACCGCATTGTCCAGGGCCTGACATTGGTGAGCTACAATCTGCCGGACGGCTGCTGCGCCTCTTACTACCCGGAGATCCAGCCGCTGGTGGCGCTCGACTTCCGTGATCCGGAGTGCCTGACGCCGTCCTACAAATCGATCCCCGTCAAGATAACTCCCGCCGCGGCGTCGCTCACCGGCAATCGGGCGGTGGCACGCGACGGGATCGTCGGCAGATCCCCGGCCGCAACCGCCGCCGCACATGCTTCGCCCATATCCCCCAGCGAATGAACTGAACAGGCTCACCCGATGGATCAGCTCCTTCTCTCCCGACTGCAGTTCGCGTTTACGATCGGCTATCACATCCTGTGGCCGGCCTTCACCATCGGAATCGCTTGGTTCATCGTGGTGCTGAGCGCGTTGTGGCTGCGCACGCACAATGCGGTCTATCAGCACCTGGTTCGGTTTTGGACCAAGGTATTCGCGCTTGCTTTCGGCATGGGCGTGGTCACCGGCGTCGTCATCTCGTATCAGCTCGGGCTCAATTGGTCCGGCTACGCGCGAGCGACCGCCGATGCGATCGGGCCGCTGTTCGTGATGGAGGTGCTGACGGCGTTTTTCCTTGAAGCCGGATTCATCGGCGTGATGCTGTACGGACAAGAAAGGGTCGGGGAGAAGCTGCACTTCGTCGCCTGCCTGATCGTCGCGATCGGCACGGTAATCTCGGCGTTCTGGATCATCTCGGCCAATTCCTGGATGCAGACGCCGACTGCCTTCACCACCACGGCGGATGGCCGCTTCGTCGCCACCGATTTCTGGGGCGTGGTGTTCAATCCGTCGATGCCCTACCGGCTGGCGCATATGATCGCCGCGAGCTTCATCACCGGCGGTTTCGTGGTGACCGGCGTCTCGGCGTTCTGGCTGTGGCGCGGACGTCCCGCCGATCAGCCGGCGGCCCGCAAGGCGTTCTCGGTCTGCCTCGGCCTGTTGGCGGTGCTAATGCCGGCGCAAATGTTGATCGGCGATCAGCACGGGCTGAACACCCGCAAATATCAACCGATGAAGCTCGCCGCGATCGAGGCGCGCTGGGACACGGCGCGCCGCGTGCCGATCAATTTGATCGCATGGCCGGACGAGAAAGCCGAGCGTAACGACTACGCGCTCGAGATCCCGCTGCTCGGCAGCCTGATCCTGACGCATTCGCTGAACGGAGAGGTCAAGGGCCTGAAGGAAGTGCCGGCCTCCGAGCGACCGCCGGTGCTTCCCGTGTTCCTGGCCTTCCGCGTCATGGTCGGCTGCGGGATGCTGCTGCTCGCGGTTGCGTTCACCGGCTTGTATCTGCGCTGGCGCGGACGGCTTTACACTACGCGCTGGTATCAAATCGCCTGCATGGGCTGCGTCCCGCTCGGCTTCATCGCCACACTGGCGGGCTGGGTGGTCACCGAGGTCGGCCGGCAGCCCTATGTGATCTACGGGCATTTCCGCACGGCCGAGGCGGTGTCGCCACTCGCCACCGGTGCCGTTGCCGGTTCGATGGCGGTCGCCTTCGTGCTCTACAATTGCCTGCTGCTCGTCTTCTTTTGGTACGCCGGCCGGCTGGCGTGGCGCGGTCCAATGAGCGGACTGCCGACTCATCCGGCCGTGCCGCTGGCGACCGTCGCCGCCGCGCTCGGTCAGATCCCACAAGCCACCGGAGGTGCAAAATGAGCATGCTGGCGAACTTCGACTTTGCGTCCTTCTTCGCCGTCGCCGCGGCGATCGTGATCGGGCTCTACGTCGTGCTGGACGGCTTCGACCTCGGCGTCGGCATCCTGTTTCCGTTGGCGCCGCGCGCGTCAGATCGCGACGCGATGATGGCGACGCTCGAGCCGTTCTGGGACGGCAACGAGACCTGGCTGGTGCTCGGCGGCATGGTGCTGCTCGGCGCGTTCCCCCTCGCGTTCGCGATCCTGCTGCCGGCGTTCTACGTGCCACTGTGCCTGATGCTGTTCGGACTGGTCATTCGCGGCGTAGCGTTCGAATTCCGCTCGCAGGGCGGACGATTCCAGATCGTCTGGTCGGCGACCTTCGCGGCCGGTTCGTTCATCGCGGCGTTCTGCCAGGGAGCCGTTCTCGGGGCGTTCGTCGGGCGCAACATCACCGTGTCGGATGGCGCGTTCGCGGGTGGTCCGTTCGACTGGCTCGGGCTGTTTTCGCTCGCGACGGGACTGGGCGTGGTCGCCGCCTACGGCCTGCTCGGCGCCTGTTGGCTCGTTTGGAAGACGAGCGGATCGACTCAGAATTTCGGCCGCGAATTGATGCTGCCGACGCTTCTGTGCGCCGGCGCCGCAATCCTGCTGATCAGCGTCTGGACGCCGTTTGCCAAGCCGCAGATCGCCGAACGCTGGTTTGCATGGCCGGATTTTCTCTGGCTGACACCGCTGCCGATCATCGCGTTTCTGGCCGGGATCGGCATTCTGCTGACGCGCTGGAGCGAGCGCGAATGGGTGCCGCTGGCATTGTCGCTGTTGCTGTTCGTCACCTCGCTTGCCGGGCTCGGCGCCAGCGTGTGGCCGGAAGCCATTCCGGGCGTGATGACGATCTGGCAGGCTTCGTCGATGCACAGGACGCAGGTCATCGTCGCCGGCGCTGTCGTGATCATCGTGCCGATCATCCTGGCCTATATCGGCTATGGTTACTGGCTGTTCCGCGGCAAGACCAAACCGGTGCCGGAGTTTCCGCCACGCTGACGTCGCGATGGCCAGATTCAATGTCCGGCGCTTTGCTTCGGCGAAGCGCCGGACATTGAACTCAAATCAGTTCGCGATCCGGCGCGGCCACAGCGAGGGAAATGCACATGACGATGGGATGCAGACATGTCGCGGGGATCCGTACCGTCACGCCGAGCGCGCTCGGTTGTGAGGAGTGTCTGAAGATCGGCAGCCCGTGGGTCCACTTGCGGATCTGTCGAACCTGCGGTCACGTCGGATGTTGCGACGACTCTCCGCACAAGCACGCCACTCGGCATTTCCATGCGACCTGTCATCCGATCATCGAGGGCTACGACCCGCCGGAAGGATGGGGGTGGTGCTATGTCGACGAGGTCATGTTCGACCTGTCGGACCGCATGACCCTGCACAACGGACCTATTCCGCGCTACGTCTGAAGCGTCACTTAGGACCTGGCGCTCGCGGTTACGTTTCGAATGTGACTGCGCAGGCGGTACCTCTCGCGGGCCCATCATGAGGGTCCGGTTGCGCATACATTCGTATGATGTTCGGTCGAGCGCCCCCCTTCATATAAAGGAAGCGCGCAACGTGGCGCGTGACCGTCAATGTGGAGGTCGACCGTGTCGCATCAGTCCTGTCAGTTCGTCCGTGAAGCACAGCCGCAACGCCAGGACGGTGACATCCGGACCCAACTGGACGTCGGCGATCGGCAACAGGACGGGCCGCCGCATCCCCAGCCCGAGAAGATTGATTTCAAGAGCATCGCTGCGTCGATCAGCATCGTGACGGGCGATGCAGCAGCGGCTTCGGCGATCAAGCAGGGATGGCGGTGCCGTGTCGCCAACGACAGCCGCGAGACGGTCTTGAGCGTTCCTGACGTCGTACATTGGTTCACCTGCGAAGGTCAGGCCGTCTCTGGCGATCAGGATCCGGTGGCGGTCCGGCTGTCGGAGGCGCTGGCGGCAGCAGAGCGCGATCCATCGGAATTCTCGGCGCTTTATGCGGACGCCGTCCGCCTCGTCACAGTGGTTCGTCGCCTCAGCATCGAGGGACACACCGATGCCGTCCGCGAGTCGCAAACGACGGCCGCCGCGGGCCTTCCGAAGTGGCGGCTCAAGCTGGTCCACGATTACGTCACCACACATCTCGGCGAGAAGGTGACGCTGGCCGACATGGCGACCGCGGCACGGCTGAGCCGGATGCACTTTGCGGCGCTGTTTTTGCGCGCAACCGGCATGCGGCCCCATCAATATCTACTGCAGCGGCGAATTGGGGTGGCACAAGAGTTGCTCCTGGACTCCAACCAGCCAATCATCCAGATCGCCATTCAGGTCGGATTTCAGACCCAGGCGCACTTCACCACGGTCTTCAAGAAGATCACCGGTGTGACGCCGGCGAAGTGGCGGGAGATGGTGATGTCGCAGAGCTCGCATCCCGATCAGTTCGGCGGCCACGCCGTCGTCCCGTAGAGCACGGCCGCTTTCCCGTTACAATCGGTGGCGCTTCCGGGCGAATTCATCGCCCATCAGTTCGCCGCTGCTGCCTGTTTTGTGTCGCGTCCTCCGCATTTCGCGACCGCGGTCGCCCAATTTAACACCTGAGTACAATATTGCTTACCAAGCCGAATGGCATAATCCGCCCACAATCGTGGAGAGGCGAATAATGATTAGCGAGGCTTACATTCACGGCGGGACGTCGGTAATCCTTGAGACTCCGATCGGACTATACATGAATGCCGAGTGCAATCATCGGATCGCAAATAGTCTGCAGATGGTCGCGTCGCTGATTTCGATGGAAAGCATGCAGCTTCACGATGACCGGGCGCGGCGCAGCCTCGAAATGGCGGGCTTGAGAATACAGGCGATCGCTGGGGTGCATCGCAGGCTCTATTCCACGTCTCTGGGCGAAGACTCTCTTGATTTGGCCGATTATCTGATCTCGTTGATCGGTAACCTTCGTCCGCTGTGTCTGCCGTCTCTTAATTCGGGCAGACTGCTTGCGGACCTCATCCCGATGACGGTGCCGCCCGAAACGGCAACCAGCCTTGGTCTCATTACGGCGGAGGCGGTCGTCAATGCCTGCAAATATGCCTACAGCGATGGGCGATGCGGCGATGTTATCATTGAGATCCGCCGGAACGGTCTTGACAGAGGAACAATTTCGATCGCCGATACCGGGTGTGGACGTTCAGTTGATGATGGAGCTGCGAGGTCTGGTTTCGGAAGTCGCGTGATCGATCTCGCGGCGGACCGTATCGGCGCCACCGTCCGCTATGAGGACAATCGTCCGGGGACGCGGCTGATCGTCGATTTCCCGGTCGAATCTTCCACGCAGTACCCGGTATTGTCAGGATCTGAATAATCCCCGAAGCGAGGCCGGTCGCAGGGGCGAGGGGGGTCGACGATACGACAGCGCTCTGCCTTCCGGTGCCCGACGCACAAGCGAATTCCTGTCTTAGAAAAACACGGCCTGACGATGCCTGTTGAAGTACTTCGCGCGAACGCCCGGCGCGCGAGCCTGAGCGATGGCGACTTGACGATTTGAAGTCAGCCTGACGGCCTCGGAATCTCAGCTCGATATACAGAATTCAGCTGTGATGATGACGGCGGTGGATTGCGATACTCGCCTGCAGAGCGAACCTCAGCATGAGAGCCCGTGCCGCAATGCGGAAGGACTAAGGGAGCGCCGCAGTGTGCTGGCGCTCCCTTTTGGTTCGATCTGCCGTGGTCAACGCGCCGACTGCGCGGTGCTGGCGTTGCCGAACAGCAGATGCGGATTGACGGTGCACTCGCCGCCCACGCCCGAGGCGCTGGCCCGGCACGCGGCGAGCGTGCGATATTCGCATTCCAGCGCGTCAGCGGTGCCGTAATCGATGCACCATTTGTAGGAAGCGGCCGAGGCCGCGCTCGCGGTCAGCATGCCGACGCCAACAACCGACAGCATCAAAAGCTTTTTCATCGTTCCATCCTCGCTTGATCGGCAGCCATTTGCCGTGCACAAGCCATTTGCGCGCCGGTTCGTGATGTTCTTTTCCGATTATTTCGCGGTTGTTCGGATTCGAACGGCTGGTCACTCAAACCAAGGTTGGTATCAATTACGCCGTTTCGCCTGCGCAAGGCGCTTAGCTCATTGGAGAGCGAGTAACCTGCGCTGGCAAACCATCGTATGATGGAGCTCGTCACCCGCCGGATCCATCTGAGATGCACCCAGCCTCGAGGTGTCCGAGATGAGCGTATTCGACCACAGCGGCCGCGATGCTCGGCTTTTCTGGCACGGCTTACGGCAGGCGGTGCTGTTGCGTCTCGAAGCGTTGGCTCCCCGCGTGCTGTTCGGTCTACGCTTGTCGGCCTCTGTCTGCCTCGCGCTGTTCGCCACCTATTATCTCGAATTGCAGAACGCGTTTTGGGCGGCGACGACGGCGGCGATCGTTTGCCAGCCGAATCTCGGCGCATCGATCCAGAAGGGTCGCTTTCGCGCGATCGGATCGGCTCTCGGCGCTCTGGTCATGGTGGCGCTGCTGGTCGCGTTTCCCCAGCAGCGCGAACCGGCGCTGCTGCTGCTCGCGCTGTTCTGCGGTCTGTGCGCGGCCGCCGCCACATTGCTGCGCAATCTGGCGGCCTATGCGGCTGCGTTGGCTGGCATCACCAGCGCCATCATCTTCGCCGACACCATGATGGATCCTTCCTCGGCTCCCTTTCTTGCGATCGTCCGTGTAGGCGAGATCTACATCGGCATCTGGTCGGCCACTGTCGTCGCGATGCTGACCGGCTCTGGGTCGGCCCGGCGACAGCTGTGCCAGACACTCGGCCGGATCGCGGCCAATCTCCTCGCCGGCTTCTCCGCGGATGTCACCTCCGGTCGCGGTGCCGCTGATAGTCGTACCGCACGCATCGCCCTCGCGCGCGAGTTGGGCCCGCTCAATCTCGCCATCGACGCAGCCTTGGGTGAGCAATCGCCGGTGCTCGCCGATCGTGCTCGACTGCGCCGAATTCCGTTCGCGCTGCTGGATGCACTGACCAGCTGGCGAAATGCGGCTCGTTTCGGCGAGCGGTCCAGCGTGGCGGAGACTACCAGCCGCGGCGAGCTGCGCGCCTCGCTCGCTGCAATCGATCCGGCCCGATTCCAGACCGATCCGGCGGGCTTCCGGGATAGCTGCCGCACCACGCTCGGTCGCATCGACGCGACGCGGAGTAGCGATGTCGACGCGCCGATCGTGGTGGCGGCTCGCGACGTCGTCCAAGGCCTCGCCGCCGCGGCTGACGGAATGCTGGCCAAGGGGGCTGCCGGTAGCAACATCTCAACATGGCGAGCTTTCTTCGTTGTCGCCGACCCGCTGCCCGCGCTGGTGAACGGGGCCCGGACAGCCGCGGCGATCCTGGCGATCACCTGGTTCTGGGTGTTGACGGCCTGGCCGTCGGGGCCGTTTGCAATCGTCTTCACCGCGGTGGCCACGCTGATCTTCGCGTCGTTTGGAGACCACGCGGGTGATCTCGCCAAGGACTACACGATCGGCGTCGCACTGATGGCCGTGGTAGGGAGCGTGCTCTATTTTGGCGTGCTGCCGGCGCTATCGAGCTTCGCGGCCCTCATCGCCGTGCTGTCGGTGCTGTTCATCGTGCTCGGCATGATGCAAGCGGGGCCGTGGCACAGCGTCGTCTTCCTGGCGATGACGATCTCGTCGCTGCCGCTGCTCGGTGTCGGAAACCCGTTCACCTACGACGCCTCGGCGTATTTCAATTTGGCGCTGGCGATCGTGTCTGGAAGTGCGGTGGGGGCGATGTTCTTCGTCGCCATCCCGGTCGTGCCGCCGAGCCTTCGGCTGCGCCGCTTGATCGCTCTCTCGCTGCGCGATCTGCGTCGGCTGCTGTCGCTTCGGAGGACGCCCGATCAGCTTCGTTGGACAGCGCTGATGGCGCGGCGCATCGAGCTTCTGCCGTCGGAGGCGACGGCGGACGACGTCGCCGATCTGCTCGCGCTCCATGCAGTCGGTCGTGCAGCTCTCCGCCTCGGGCAAGAGGTTTCGGACGACCGCGCGCTGGGCCTGCTCCGAGCCGCCCTGACTGCGCTTGCCGATGGCCATTTGGCGGACGCGCGGATGATGCTGGTGACATGGCGTGGCCAGAGCCTCGCGCTCGATCCGCCCGACGGTGCGGACCACCGGCGCTGGATCGCCAGCCAGTCGCACATCGCCGTCATCATCGACGCGATCGACAACCATCCAGTGCTGCTGGCGACTCCGTTCCGTGGCTGGCAGCCGTTCTTCAAGGCATTCAGGTGAGGGGACCGATGTGATGTATCGGGAGGTCAATGTATTCGGCGTCTACGTCGCGCCGTTCGTGGTGATGATGGTGATCGCGTGGGCGGCCTCCGTACCGCTCGGCATCTTGGGCGCGCGGCTGCAGCTGGGCCGGTGGGTCTGGCACCCGGGTCTCTTCAATCTGTCGATTTACGTCATCGTCCTCTCGATCGTCGTCATCGTCTCGGGAGCTCATCAATGACGGCCGTTGATACTCCTGCAGCACGCCGGCTGTCGGTCGGGACGGTGCTCTCGGTCCTGGCCACGCTCGCCGCAGTCGCTGCAGCGGCCTTTATGGGCCGGCTGATGTGGCAGGCCTACATGGCCGCGCCGTGGACGCGCGACGGCACCGTGCGGGCCTATGTGGTCGGCGTGACGCCACAGGTATCGGGCCGGATTTCGCAGCTTTCGGTCAAGGCGGCGCAGTATGTCCGCAAGGGCGATCCGCTGATGAAAATCGATCCGGTCGATTTCCAGATCGCGCTGGCGAGCGCGGAAGCGACCGTCGCCAGCGCCAGGGCGGACCTCGTGAACAAGCAGGCCGAAGCCGAGCGCCGCAACCGTCTCTCGTCCCTCGCGGTCTCCAAGGAGGAGCAGCAGATCTATGCGACCGCGGCCGACATGGCCGCTGCGGCCTTGCATCAGGCGCTCAGCAACCTCGACAAGGCGCGGCTGGCACTCGGCCGGACGGAGATCGTCTCACCGGTCGACGGGTACGTCACCAATCTGGTCACCCAGGCGGGCGACTACGCCACCAGCGGCCAGCGGGCGTTGTCGATCGTCGATAGCGATAGTTTCTGGGTTGATGCGTATTTCGAGGAAACCTTGCTCCGCGGCATTCGCGTCGGCGACCGGGCGCGGGTCGCGCTGATGGCGTATCCGCAGACACTCGCGGGCGAGGTGGTCGGAATCGAGCGGGGTATCGCGGTGCCCAACGCCGAGTCCGATCCGTCCGGACTTGCAACGGTGAATCCGGTGTTCACCTGGGTGCGGCTGGCGCAGCGCGTCCCAGTCCGGATCGCGTTGAAGGATGTACCAACGTCGATCGTGCTCGCTGCGGGCCTCACGGCGACGGTGTCGATCCTGCCGAACAGCGCTCCCGCCGGCGCGAAGCCGATCGTGCCGCCGCCAGCGGAGTAGCATCGCAGCGATGCATCTAGAGCGTTTTCGAGCGAAGTAGATACCTGTTCGCGTGAAGAGAACGCGTCAAACAAAGATCGAGAACTCCGGTTCTAATTCTATCAGAACCGGAAAAGCTCCAGGCCGTCGCCCCAGGCTCAGGTGCGGGAGAGATGTCGATATTCACCCGGCGAGGTACCGACATGGCGTCGAAACGCCCGGGTGAAGGTGGCCTGTGAGGAGAACCGGCAGATGTAGGCGATTTCCGCCAAGCTCAGTCGGCCGTCTTTGAGCAGGTTCAGCGCGTGATCGAGCCTGCGCTCACTGATGAAGCGGTACGGCGGCGTTCCCGTCGCTTCCCGGAACGCCCGTGCAAAATGATGTTTACTGAGGCAGGCGACCTCTGACAGCTTCGACAGAGACAGGTCCTGATCGATGTTGTCGTAAATGTAGTCCAGCACCCGGCGCAGCCTCGCGTCGTCGAGCTTCGATGGTCCGCTGTCGGGGCTGAGGTGGATCCGGATGTCGTGGGAATAGTCGGAAACGAGATGCGCCACCAGGGACTGGGCGAGGCAGTCGATCAGGATCTTGCCGCTGCTGGTTTCTTCCTGCGCCTCCCGATAGATCCGCTGGCAAATCTGGCGGACCAGCTCGTCGTTGACGTCCGCCAGATAGGCGATGCTTGCAGGTGACAGCGATCTCGAACTCAGCTCGGAAAGACTGTCGAACTGCGACTTTGCAAGGAAGACATGCTGCACTACCGGCAGCGTTTCGGTGATCCGGATCGAATCCTCGGTGACGCCAATGGGACAGAACCACAGTGTGCCCGGTCGCGCCGTCGTATTCTGAAACGCGCTGCCGGAGCGACGCTCCACGCGTCCTGTCTGTGAGCCGGCGATGGCGAGGGTGACCTCCATCTGGTCGGGAATCGGCACCGGGATCTCGCCGGCGGGATGGCGTCGAACCTGCGTGCCGATGCCGTCCCAGCCTCGTCCTTCGGAGCTCAGAATAAGCTCGGCGGCTGGAAACTTTCGATCTCCGAACGCCTCCAGTCTGGTCATCTGGTCCTCGTCCTCAGGCTCATCGGCTGCATCCCGTCGCCCGTTGGCAATCTGGACCCGAGCCTCGTGCGGATCAAGCATATCAATCCTGGCCAAAACGTCGCTCGTCCGTGCAAAGACCGAGCCAGCCGGTTGAGGTAAGCCTATCCCTCAGGTCATCAACAGCTGTGGAATGCGACCTTGGCAACCTCGCAGCAGACATGTCACGGCGACGCGCGGAGCAGCTCCGCGGAGCCTGGGCCCTACCAAGCGATCAATCGCCAATGGTGGTCCGAACTCGCTTTTTCCTTCATAGGCCTGGCTGACGGGATCGAAACGCATCTCGCGGAGGACAAGAGCGGTCGAATCTGGCGCGTCCGCAGCGCGGCTGCGGGAACTTTTGCAGCGACCCGACTGGAGCGCGAGGCATCGGTCGCGGCCCGCGTGGGCGCCGCCGCGGCCGAGTTACCCGCCTATGTCGGCAATAGCGACAAGGTCGTCCTTGTCTATCCCGCCGCCGCCCGTCGCGCATTGGCATCGTTGCCGATCGGCGAGGTCGCGGTCGATCGCTTTCTCGCGATTGCAGAGGCCGCGGCCATTTCACTGTCGCGAGTGCATGCATGTGACGTCGTCCACGGAACCCTGGACCCCTGTAAAGTCCTCCTCGACGGGAACGGCAGCGTCCGCTTTGCGGAGTTCGGCCGGGCGCGCCTGACCGGACAGGAGTTTGCGCCCGATATATCCGGGCTGCCGCAGATCGACTTCAAGTATACGGCCCCAGAACAGGCCCGGCGAGATCACCCCGTGCTGGATACGCGAAGCGACCTCTATGCAGTGGGAGTGATCCTCTACGAATTTCTGGTCGGTCGTCCGCCACTGCTCGCGGCGAGCATTGCCGAGTGGCTACACGCCCATGTGGCAATCGATGTGCCGCCGCCGAGCCAGGTCCGGGCGCGTATTCCGCCTGCGATCGATGCAGTTCTGCTCAAGCTGTTGGCGAAAGATCCTGACCAGCGTTACGACACTGCGGGCGAGCTGCAGGCCGAGATTGCACGGATAGCAGCCTTGCGTGGAACGGCAGGCGCGGAGGATGCACTTTCCTATCCGTCCGGAAAGCTGGCCGTCCGGGCCCGTCTCGCCGACGCGTTGTTTGGCCGCAACGCTGAGCTCGACAGCTTGGTTCGTTCGCTGGACAATGTGCGGCAATCCTGCAGGGCCGAAGTGGTGCTGTTGTCGGGGCCACCGGGCGCGGGAAAATCCGCTCTCGTCGGCTGTCTGCTGAAGCGCGTCAGTCCGAGCGACGCCATCAGCGCTGTCGGCAAGGGTGACCCGCTGCGCAAGGCGATCCCGTATGCGCCCATTGTTCAGGCACTGCGCTCGGCCATGATCAGCCTCGTGGCCGGGGATCGTGAGGCGCGCGAGGCGGTACGTAGTCGTCTCGCCGAGGTCCCCGGCTGCGGCCGGCTGCTGACCGAACTCATCCCCGATGTCGAGTTGCTATCAGGGAGCAGTCGGCCTCTGCCCGAGGTTCCTGCCCATCTCGCGCAGGTCCGCACCACGCGCATCATCCGCGAGACCTTCGCCGCGCTGGCCTCTGCGCAAACGCCGCTCATCCTGTTTCTCGACGATTTGCAATGGTTCGACGGCGCCAGTCTCGACGTCGCCAAGGCGCTGCTCGACGCGCGCTCGTCGCACATCCTGCTGATCTGTAGCCATCGCAGCGACGAACGGAGTGATGGTCCCTGGAGCTCGCTGTCCGACGAAGCGCGCGCCTCCGGCATTCCCTGCACCGAAATGAACCTTGCGGCGCTTTCGCTGGGCGACACGGCCGAACTTATCGCCTTCGCCCTGAACCATCCGATCGATCAGGTCAGGGAGATGTCGGCGATCATTCATCGCGAGACCAATGGCAATCCGTTCTACATCGGTCAGATCGTGCAGAAATTGACCGACGAGCAGATCGTTTCGTTCGACGAAGCGCGACAGCAGTGGGTGTGGGACCAGGGCCGCCTGTTTCAGGGCTTCACGGTGATCGAATTCATGGCGCGCCGGCTCGAGGCGCTGCCCAAGCGCCAGCGCGAGGTGCTTCGTCATCTCGCCTGCCTCAGTCGGCGAGGATCGATCGAGGTTCTGGCCGGACTGACGGCGATTCCTTCGGACGATGCGCGCAAACTTGTCGACAGCCTGGTGCAGGCCAATCTCATCTTGCGCGCCGGGGGCTATCTCACATTTTCGCACGATCGCGTTCGCGAGGCGGCCTATTCGCTCACGCCGGAGCAGCGTCGGCCCAGTGAGCACCTCCGCATCGCGCGCTATTTTGTTGCTGGTGGTGACGGCGACTGCACCCCGGATCTGGCCTTCGATATCGCGACGCAGATCACGCGCGCCGATAGAGGCAGGCTTGATGACCGCGAGCGTGTGATCTTCGCCGGGGTGCTTCTGACCGCGGCGAGGACGTCGCGATCGACCGGCGCGGTCGAGCAGGCGTTGCGATTTCTCGACGTGGCCCGCGACCTGCGATCGCATAGCGGCGCCACGGACCGCGAGTTTCCGGTCTTCGCGATCGAGTGGCTGCGATGCGATTGCCTGCTCGCGCTCGCTGATACCGAGGACGCGCTCCTTGCACTCGGCCATTTAATGGACGTCGCCGTGACGCCCGTCGAAATCGCCGACACTTATCGTCTGCGGGCACTGGCTCTGACCATCAGGTCCGAATACGATTCGGCGATCGAGGCCGCGTTGCAGGGCCTCGCGGCGATCGGCATCGAAATCCAGCGTCTCCCAGATCTGGCCGACCTGGAGCAGCTCTATCGCGCTTGCCAGGCGCGGCTGGATGAACTGACGCCTGCCGGGATATTGGCTCTGCCCGACGCTTCCGATGAAGTCGCACGCGCAGCCCTCCCGCTGCTGTCGACGCTGATCTCAGCGTCCTTTGTTCCCGGCGACCTTCGCTTTCTTCACGTTCTCAAAATCGTCGAGCTCACATTGGACTACGGCCTGACGCCGGAGTCCGCCTATGGGCTGGCATGGTTTGGCGTCTACGGCGCGCATCACTTCGCGGCGTATGAGCAAGGGGTGATCTGGGCGGAAGTCGCTTGCCGGATGGTGGAGCGCGAGGGCTACGAAGCGCAACGGGCCGCGGCTCTGATCGCGTTGGACCAAGTTAGCGTCTGGACCAGGCCGATGCGTTTTGCGCTCGAGCGCGCGCGCGAAGGTGCCCGCGTCGGCCAGGCTGCGGGCGATCTCGGCATGGCCTGCTATGCGCGCAACCACATCGCCTCTAATCTTCTCGTGCTCGGCGAGCCCCTCGACGCGGTTCGAGCCGAGATATCGGAAGGCCTCACCTATACCATCGAGATCGGCTACAAGGATATCGAGCGTATCCTCGACGCCCAGATGGGCCTCGTCACCGCACTGCTGAGCGGAGACATCGATCGCCATCGCGTCCCCGACGCTGACTCCATCACGTCGAAGGTGACCCAGTTCTGGGTGAGCTACTACGCCGGCGTCACCGCCTTGCTGTTCAATCGGGATGCCGCGGCGCTGCGCCATCTGGAGAAGGCGATGGACTTGGCGTGGTCCGCGCCGGCGCACATCGACACCGCGCAGTGCCAGTTCTTCTTCGCGCTGGCATCGTGCCGTTCGATCGCGGCAGGCCGACCGACCGATGACAAGATCGCGCGCCTCGACACGGTCCGCACGCGCTTCGCCGAATGGGCGCGTTTGAATCCGGACACGTTCGAGAGCAAGCATCTTATGCTTGAAGCCGAAGCCGCGCGGCTGGGCGGTGACGCCGTGGCCGCGCAGAGATTGTACGAGCGGGCGGCCCGTGTCGCGGAGAGAACGGGCTTCATCCACGAGCAGGCGCTCGCCCACGAGCTGGCCGGGACTTACTACACGGAGGCCGGTCTATTCGTCCCGGCGCAGGGCTACCTGATTGCGGCGGGCGCCTGTTATCGTCAGTGGGGCGCGATCGGCAAGGCCACGCATCTCGCCGTTCGATTTCCGCTCCACGCGGGCAGGGTTGCTCCGGCGGAGGACGGGATCGGCCAGCGCGAGCTCGATCTTGCGGCGCTGACGGCGGCGGCCCAGACGCTGGCCGAAGAGGTCGGCCTCGAGCAGGTGCTACGAACCTTGATGCGGAGCATGGTCGTCCATGCGGGCGCACAGTTCGGTTTGTTCCTGCTGGTGCAGGACGGAGCTGCGGGAATCGAAGCCTCGGCACGGGTGGAGCGGCAGGAGATCCGGGTCGATCTCTACAGCGCGATCCCGACGGACGACGACCTGCCGCTGTCGTTGATGAAGACCGTGATGCGGACCAAGAAGGCTGTGACCTTCTCCGACGTCTCGGCGGACGCGCCGCAGCTCGATGCTGCCGGACCGCGCCGCCGGGCCGCCCGCTCGCTGGCCTGCATCCCCTTCATCAAGCGCGGCGATCTGGTGGGCGTGCTGTATCTGGAGAATTCGCTGGCCGCCAATGTCTTCACCCCCGGCCGGACCGCGATGCTTGAGGTGCTGGCCGCGCAGGCGGCGATCTCTCTGGACGCGGCGCGGCTGTATCGCAACCTGATCGACGAGAATCGGCGCCGGGCCGAGGCGGAGTTTCAACTGCGGGAGGCCCGGGCGGAGTTGGGGCGGACCTCGCAAATGACCGCGCTCGGCAGTTTCGCCGCCTCGATTGTGCACGAGATCAATCAGCCGATCGCCAGTATTCTGGCACAAACCGAGGCCGCGCTGCGCTGGCTCAACCGGGAGCAGCCCGACATCGGCGAGGTGACCCAAGGGCTGACCCGGATCAGGAATTCGGGACGCCGCACCGCCGATATCGTCAAGTCGCTGCGGGCGCTGGGAAAGCAGGCGCCGGCGACATTATCTCCGATCTTTCTGGAAGAAGTGGTGGAGGAAGTCACGAGGTTGGTCGCCGAAGACCTCGATGCGGACAGCGTGCAGATGGCGGTGGAGCTGTCCGATCGACGGCGCAGTATTTTTGCCGATCGCGTCCAGCTGCAGCAGGTCATCTTTAATCTCGTCACCAATGCGATTCACGCGATGGCCGAGATGGAGGTGAGCGCGAGGCGGATCGTGATCAGGACCACCGAAGCCGGCGACGGAATGGTTCGCCTCACCATCGAGGACAGCGGCTGCGGCATGTCCGAGGAGGTGCGCAGCAGGATTTTCGAACCGTTCTTCACCACTAAGACGGCGGGCATGGGCGTTGGGCTCGCGATCTGCCGCTCGATCGTGGAGCTGCATCGCGGCACGATCGACGTGCGTTCGACGCCTGGGCAGGGCAGTACGTTCGAGATCTCCATCCCCGTCTGCGAGCACGTCGCGACCTGAGCATATCTTGGTATTATTGGGGCCTGACATTTGCGGTCCCAACTCCTAACCGGTGCCGCGCGAAGTCACCGCTGCCGCCTCGTTGAAAGGTTCCGGCCGGACAAGCGCGCCAAAGGTTCTGGAGCGGAAGCAATGGCGAGCGAGACTGTGACACCGACCCTGCGTGATGTGGCGATCGGCCTCACGGCGACAGGCGATCGCCGCGAATTCGACAGCATGGGCAGCGTCGACGTTCCCGCCGACCGCTATTGGGGTGCGCAGACGCAGCGCTCACTGCAGCATTTCTCGATCGGCGGCGACCGGATGCCGAAAGCGGTGTACCACGCCTATGGCTACGTCAAGAAAGCCTGCGCGCTGGTCAATCACGCGGCGGGGCGGCTGCCGGCCTGGAAGACCGAGGCTATCGTCCGGGCCGCCGACGAGACGATCTCGGGCGCGTTGGACGATCACTACCCGCTGTTCGTGTGGCAGACCGGCTCCGGCACCCAGAGCAACATGAACGTCAACGAAGTCGTTTCCAACCGGGCGATCCAGCTGCTTGGCGGTACGCTCGGCACGCAGCAGCCGGTCGGGCCGAACGATGACGTCAATATGGGCCAATCCTCGAACGACACCTTTCCGACCGCGATGCACATTGCCGCGGTGACGGCGATCGACGACCAAGTTATGCCGCAGCTCTCCAAGCTGATCGAGATCATCGAACGCAAGGCCGACGGCTGGAAGGATGTCGTCAAGATCGGTCGTACCCATCTCGAAGACGCCGTGCCGCTGACGGTCGGCCAGGAGTGGCACGGTTGGGCTGGCCAGTTGCGCGACGCACGAGATGCGATCGAAGCCAGCCGCGCCGGTTTGTATCAGCTCGCCGTCGGCGGCACTGCGGTCGGCACCGGCCTCAACGCGCCGAAGGGGTTTGCGGCCGACGTCGCCGCCAGGATTGCCGAGCTCACCGGCAAGCCGTTTGTCACCGCTCCGAACAAATTTGCCGCCCAAGGCTCGCTCGACGCGATGGTGCGCGCCCACGGCGCGTTGCGCGATCTCGCGGTGGCGCTGATGAAGATCGCCAACGACATGCGCTGGCTCGCCTCGGGGCCGCGCTGCGGCTTCGGCGAATTGCTGCTGCCGAGCAACGAGCCCGGGTCCTCGATCATGCCCGGCAAGGTCAACCCGACGCAGTGCGAAGCGATGGTGATGATCTGCATTCAGGTGATGGGCAACGACAGTGCCGTCGCTTTCGCCGGCAGCCAGGGCAATTTCGAGCTCAACGCGATGCGCCCGGTGATCATCAACAACTTCCTGCATTCGGCGCGCATCCTTGCCGACGGCTGCGAAAAATTCCGGACCTATTCGGTCGAAGGCACCGAGCTCAACCGCGACCGCATCGCCCAGTATGTCGAGGGCAGCGTGATGCTGGTCACCGCGCTGTCGCCGGTGATCGGCTATCAGAACGCCGCACACATCGCCGAGGATGCGATTGCAAAGGATCTTACGCTGAAGCAGGCAGCGCTCGCGTCCGGAAAGGTCGACGAGGCGACGTTCGACCGCATCGTCAGGCCGATCGACATGGTCGGCAGCGGCCTCGCGGGCGCCTGAGGTGCTGCGTGAACCGATCCCGGCGCAGCACGCCGCGCATGTCGCGCTACGGCTCGGACGACTGATGCTGGCGAACGGCGCTGACACCGCGCATGTAGTGAGCGCCGTCACCGGCTTCGCCGAACGGCTCGGCTATCGCGTCCGCCTGTTCGTCGGCCTCGAAGGGCTGATCCTGACGCTCGAAGACGACGAAGGCTTTCGCACCCGGCTGGGCCCGGCGATCGCCGGCACCGCCGTCAACATGGGCGTGCTCAGTGCGCTCGGCGAGCTGCGCCGCCGCACCATTGCCGACGCCGATGATCTCGCCGCGATCGACCGTGCGCTCGACGACATCGAACACGGCGGTGCTCACTATCCTCGCTGGCTGGTGGCGCTCGGCATGGGCGTCACCGCCGCCGCGCTGGCCCGGTTGTTCGGCGCCGCGTGGCCGGTGGTCGGCGTCTCGGTGCTGGTCGGCATCGTCACGCAAAGCCTGCGGCAATATCTGGCGGCGAGCGGGACCAACCCTGTCGCCGGCGCGGCCCTCGCCGCCTTCGGCGGCTCGATGGTCGGGCTGCTGGCGATGCGGGCTTTCCCAGGCGTCTCGCCGACGTTGTGTTTGGTAGCCGCTGGCATGATCCTGGTCCCCGGCGTGCCGCTGCTCAACGGAGTTCGTGATATCCTGGGCAGCCACATCGGCACCGGCCTCGGCCGGCTGTTGCTCGCGGCCGTCGCCGTACTGGCAATCACGCTCGGGCTGTTTTTGTCCGCAAGCCTGATGGGCGATGTGCTGCAGGTTAACGGCAGTCCACCGCTGCTCGCCACGTCCGAAGATCTGTTGTTCTCTGCGCTGGCCGGTGCCGGCTACGCGCTGCTGTTCAATGTGCCGGCGCGCGCCGCATGGGTCTGCGTGATCTGCGGCATGGCGGGCCACGGGCTGCGCACCGGGCTCGAACATCTCGGCCTCGAGCTTAGCCTCGCCTGCCTGATCGGCGCGTTCGTCGCCGCTCTGCTGGGGAGGATATTCGCCGGCCACTTCCGAGTCCCGGCCGTCACCTTTGCATTTCCCGGCATTGTCGCGATGATCCCGGGCTCCTACGCGTTTCGCGCCGGCATCGGCGGGCTTGCCATCATGAAGGCGGGCGGTTCGGTGGCGCCCGAACTGATCGCCGACACGCTCGGCCTGATCGTCACCGTGATGGTGGTGACGGCGGCTCTGGGCGTCGGCCTGTGCTTGGCGCTGGCCGCGCCGCTTCCGGCTGCTTTGGGCGGCCAATCGAACCAGGAAGGAGTGATCCGATGATACGCTGCGTGCGGATGTGGACTGGCGAGGACGGCAACTCGCTGTTCGAGGAGGGCTGGATCGATCTGACCGAAGGCGCGCGCGGCGACGCGGTCGGCAAGCCGGTGCCCGCCATCGAGGTGTCGTTTCAGGAGACGAAGTCGGGCGGCTCGTTCGAATGGCATCAGGACCCGGTGCCGCGCTATGTGATTACGCTGTCGGGCACGCTCGAATTCGAGACCAAGTCGGGCGCGACCTTCAAGATCCGTCCCGGCGACATCCTGCTGGCGCAGGACAACAGCGGCTCCGGCCACAAATGGCGGCTGATTGGCGAGGAGCCGTGGCGCCGCGCCTATGTGGTGTACCGCGAAGGCTCCGAGCTGCAATTCGTCGCTGCGCCGAAGGAGCCCCAGGCATGAGCGCGATCCCCGAGACCTCCGACATCGTGCTGATCGGCGCCGGCATCATGAGCGCGACGCTCGGCACCGTGCTGAAAGAGCTGGAGCCGTCGCTCTCCGTGACGATGTTCGAGACGCTGCACGATTGCGGCCAGGAAAGTTCGCAGGCCTGGAACAATGCCGGCACCGGCCACGCCGCCAATTGCGAACTCAACTACACGCCGCAGCGGCCGGACGGCAGCGTCGACATTTCCAAGGCGCTCGAGGTCAACACCGAGTTCGACATCTCGCGCCAGCTCTGGGCGTATCTCGTCGGCAAGGGCGCGATTCCGGATCCGCGTGCCTTCCTGCATGCCTGTCCGCATATGAGCTTCGTCTGGGGAGACGACAACGTCGAATTCCTGCGCGAGCGCCACCGCGAGATGGCAGCGCATCATTGCTATCACGGCATGGAGTTCAGCGAGGACCCGGCGCAAATCGCCGCCTGGGCGCCGCTGATCATCGAGGGGCGCGAGCCGGGCCAGCCGATCGCCGCGACGCGAATCATCACCGGCGCCGACGTCGACTACGGCGCGCTGACGCATCTGCTGGTGAAGCAACTGCAGGCGAAGTCCGGCTTCTCGGTGCACTATAAGCACCGCGTTGTCGCGCTGGCGCGCGACGACGGGCGCTGGCTGGTGACGGTCGAGAACGTCGCGACCACTGAGCGAACCACCACATCGGCGCGCTTCGTGTTCGCTGGCGCCGGCGGCGGCGCGCTCGACATCCTGCAGAAGTCGGGCATTCCGGAAGGCAACGGCTATGCGGGCTTTCCGGTGAGTGGCATCTGGCTGCGCTGCGACGTCGACGACATCAGCGTGCGGCATCATGCCAAGGTTTACGGCAAAGCCGCGCACGGCTCGCCGCCGATGTCGGTGCCGCATCTCGACACTCGCATCATCGGCGGAAAGCGCTCGCTGCTGTTCGGGCCGTATGCGGGTTTCTCCAGCAAATTCCTCAAGCACGGCTCCTACGCGGATTTGCTACGCTCGATCGAGCCCGGCAACATTTTGCCGATGCTGGCAGTGGCGCGCGAGGACTGGCAGCTCAGCGAATATCTGATCGGCCAGGTATTGCAGACCTCCGAACATCAGTTTGCCGCGCTGCAGGGCTTCTTCCCGAAGGCCCAGCGCGAGGATTGGCAGCGCGCCGTCGCCGGCCAGCGGGTGCAGATCATCAAGCCCGATCCGCAGCACACCGGCGTGCTCGAATTCGGCACCGAACTCGTCGCCAGCGCCGACAAGTCCTTCGTCGCGCTGCTCGGCGCCTCGCCGGGCGCCTCGACCGCCGCCTTCATCGCCATGGAGGTGCTGCAGAAATGTTTCGATGACAAGCTCACGCCGGACGGTTGGCTCGGGGCGCTGAAGCAGATGATCCCGACCTACGGCATCGATCTGAAACAGGACGCCGCCGCCTGCCGCGACAGCCGCGCCCGGACCGCGAAGGTGCTGCAGCTCGATTTCGTCTAGCCTTCGTTGCAACGATGTCTTGAAAGTACCGCTAACGGGCGCATTGGCGATGCCAAGACGTACCGCTTGCCTTGCTGCATTTCGATCGACGATTGCTCCCTGCGACGTGTTCGCTTTGTCCGTTTTGGGTCACAAGCGGACATGCGCACTCACATTGCCCCGAGGGGGTAGGCTTTGCCGCCGTTGCAGCGACCGACATTTGGGACTCGCTACGGCGAGAGGCGACTCGGCTCCGCGGGGCAGACGATCTCGAGCGACATAGCCGCGACCGTTGGTAACGCTGGTATCGAAATTGGAAACGCAAAACGAGGGCTTTTGTAACGCCTAAATCGAATTTCGACATCGCGGCAGGCGGCGCCAAACATCCGAATTTAGGCGTTATTTTTCCTAATTTAAGCGTTACAAAAGGGGGTATGTAACGGGGGGCGTAGACGAATTTGCCTCCCACGCTGATGCCTACAATGCCGTCTACGAAAATCGCCCGATGGGCGATGTCATCGTAGGCATTTGACGCATTCTTGAATTCGAACGATGCGTTGGCAGGAACACGCTATCCGATCAATTCCACGGCTCCCTTTGGGCTCTAGGTAGCGCCAAGCCTTCGGCCATGGCCCGAGGATTGGACATCAGATTGCGCTATGTCCTCGTCATCCTAATCTTGAAAGAAGGCAGGCAAGCCGGCGGCTTTGCCTTCTACGTCTGCTCAGAGTTGCCCATGCGACACCTTGATGCTATACAAGCCGTGTGTCGCGAATAGAAACTCAGTAATTTCAATAAGTTGGATCCGGTTGGCTGCTGGCTGAGTACCCTCCCGCCCCAGCCAATCATTTCAGCAACTTAGGTCATGCGCGCCGGCGCGTCTCGATGCGCGCGTGTTGGACATCCGCCTTGCGGCGGTCGCGCGAACTCCCGCATAGTCGCTGGCCACAGAGCTGGTTGGGAGGCCGGCGGCGATGGACTCCTTCGACATCCTTTGGCTGCAAGGAGCCAGTTGCGGCGGCTGCACCATGGCGGCGCTGGAGGGCGGGCATTCTGGCTGGTTTGCCGAGCTGAAGCGGTTCGGGATCAATCTGCTGTGGCATCCGTCGGTCAGCGAGGCGACCGCCGACGAGGCGGTGGCGATCTTCGAGCGCATTGCGTCCGGTGAGCAGCGGCTCGGCGCGCTGGTGCTGGAAGGCGCGGTGCTGCGTGGGCCGAATGGCAGTGGCCGGTTCAACATGCTCGGCGGCACCGGCCGTTCGATGCTGCATTGGGTGACGGCGCTGGCGCCGCGCGCCGATTATGTGGTTGCGGCTGGGAGCTGCGCGGCGTTCGGCGGCGTGCCGATGGCCGGCAGCAATCCGACCGATGCCAGCGGCCTGCAATATGCGGCGGCTGAGGCCGGCGGCGTGCTCGGCGCCAGCTTCCGCTCCCGCGCCGGGCTGCCGGTCATCAACATCGCCGGCTGCGCGCCGCATCCGGGCTGGATTTCCGAAACGCTGGCGGCGCTGGCGCTCGGCGCTGTCGACACCGCCGCGCTCGATGCGTTCGGCCGGCCGCGGTTCTTTGCCGATCATCTGGCGCATCACGGCTGCGCCCGTAACGAGTACTACGAGTTCAAGGCCAGCGCCGAGGAGCTGTCGCAACAGGGCTGCCTGATGGAGCATCTCGGCTGCAAGGCAACCCAGGCAGTCGGCGACTGTAATCAGCGCGGCTGGAACGGCAGCGGCTCCTGCACCAGCGGCGGCTATGCCTGCATTGCTTGCACCTCGCCGGGCTTCGAGACCTCGCAGGGCTTCATGGAAACCGCCAAGCTCGCCGGCATCCCAGTCGGCCTGCCGCTCGATATGCCGAAAGCGTGGTTCGTCGCGCTGGCGGCGCTATCGAAATCGGCGACGCCGAAGCGGGTCCGCGCCAACGCGGCAGCGGATCACATCGTGGTGCCGCCGCGCAGCGATCCCGGCCGGCGGCCATGACGCGGCGGATCACGGTCGGCCCGTTCAACCGCGTCGAGGGCGATCTGGAGGTGCGGCTCGATCTTGCCGACGGCGTCGTTCGCTCGGCCGAAGTCACCGCGCCGTTGTATCGCGGCTTCGAACAGATCCTGCGCGGGCGATCGGCGATGGATGCGCTGACTTTGGTGCCGCGGATCTGCGGCATCTGCTCGGTGTCGCAGTCGATGGCCGCGGTGGCGGCGCTGCGGGCCGCCGGCGGGGTGCGGCCGGCGCGCAACGGCGTGCTCGCCGCCAATCTGGCGCACGCCGCCGAGAATGCGGCCGATCACCTGACCCACTTCTATCTGTTCTTCATGCCGGACTTCGCCCGCGACGCTTATGCGGCGCGGCGGTGGCATCCAGAGATCGCGGCCCGGTTCAAGGCGGTGCAAGGGCGTGCGGCGCAGGCGATGCTGCCGGCGCGGGCGCGGCTGTTGCAGATCATGGGCCTGCTCGCCGGCAAATGGCCGCACAGTCTGGCGTTTCAGCCGGGCGGTACCACCTGCGCGATTGATCTCGGCGAGCGAGTGCAGTTGCTGTCGATCATCGGCGACTTCCGCGACTTTCTCGAACGCACCGTGTTCGGCGACAATCTCGACAACGTGCTGGCGATCGACAGCGTGGCGGGCCTCGAGGCATGGCGGGACGGTCGCGGCAGTGATTTCGCCGGCTTTCTCGGCATTGCCGATGATCTTGCGCTTCACCAGCTCGGCCGGATCGCGCTGCCGCTGATGAGCTTCGGCGCCTATCAGGGCGAGGATGCAGCGCTGTTTGCAGCCGGCGTGCTCGATCCTTCCAGTGCGGAGCGGACGTCGTTCGATCCCGCCGCGATCACCGAGGATGTTGCTCACGCCTGGATGCGCGAGACTTCCTTGTTGCCGATGGAAGCCGACACCGATCCTGATGCCGACAAACCGGCCGGTTATAGCTGGTGCAAGGCACCCCGGCTCGCCGGTGGCCCGGCCGAAGTCGGGGCCCTGGCGCGGCAGGCGGTCGACGGCGATCCGCTGATCCGCGATTGTCTCGCCCGTTTCGGTCCCTGCGTCACCACCCGCGTTGTCGCGCGATTGCGCGAGACGGCCCGGCTGGCGCTGGCAATGCACCAGTGGGCACGACAGCTCGATCTTGCCGAACCGTTTCTGGAGCGGGGGGAGCGTGGCTGCGATGGGACCGGCATCGGCCTCGTCGAAGCTGCCCGCGGTAGCCTCGGCCATTGGATCGAACTGCGCGGCGACAGTATCCGCCGCTATCAGATCATCGCGCCGACCAGCTGGAATTTCTCGCCGCGTGATCGCGACGGCGTTCCCGGCCCGCTCGAACAAGCGCTGGTCGGCACGCCGGTCGGCGACGCCGGCGCGCGCGCGGTCACGATCCAGCACGTCGTGCGTTCGTTCGATCCCTGCATGGTGTGCACTGCACACTAACTGCTTGACTGATCGCAGCTGCGGTCACTCGGTTGTCAGCGCCGCAACCGGCTTATCACCTCGTCGTTTTCCGAAGCTCACGGGACTCACCCGAGCGCGCCGCGCTTTACCGTTCGTATCAAGCACTTGATGCACCGCATCATTTCTGCGCGTCGCTGGCATGGTTCTTGCGATCTCTCGTGAAGTTGCGAAGTCCGGAACGAGACTTCGAGAGGGCGGGACACCGGGAGCCATCATGGGTGCAGTGACGGAAACCTTTTACGAGGTGATCAGGCGGCAGGGGATCACGCGGCGCAGCTTCGTGAAGTTCTGCAGTCTCACGGCCACCAGTCTCGGCCTCGGGCCGATCGGCGCCACCCAGATCGCGCACGCGCTGGAGACCAAGCCGCGCGTCCCGGTGATCTGGATGCACGGGCTGGAATGCACCTGCTGCTCGGAAAGCTTCATCCGCTCGGCGCATCCTCTGGTGAAGGATGCGGTGCTGTCGATGATCTCGCTCGATTACGACGACACCATCATGGCGGCGGCCGGCCATCAGGCCGATGCGATCCTTGAAGAGACCCGCAAGAAGTACAAAGGCCAGTACGTGCTGGCGGTGGAAGGCAATCCGCCGCTGAACGAAGACGGCATGTTCTGCATCGACGGCGGCCGCCCGTTCGTCGAGAAGCTGAAGGAAATGGCCGAGGACTCGATGGCGGTGATCGCCTGGGGCAGCTGCGCCTCGTGGGGCTGCGTGCAGGCCGCCAAGCCGAACCCGACTAATGCGACCCCGATCGACAAGGTGATCCGCAACAAGCCGGTGATCAAAGTGCCGGGCTGCCCGCCGATCGCCGAGGTGATGACTGGCGTCGTCTCCTACATCATCACTTTCGGACGGCTGCCCGAACTCGACCGCCAGGGCCGGCCGAAGATGTTCTACTCCCAGCGCATCCACGACAAATGCTATCGCCGGCCGCATTTCGACGCCGGTCAGTTCGTCGAGGAATGGGACGACGACGGCGCGCGCAAGGGCTATTGCCTTTACAAGATGGGCTGCAAGGGCCCGACCACCTACAACGCCTGTTCGACGGTGCGCTGGAACGGCGGCGTGTCGTTCCCGATCCAGTCGGGCCATGGCTGCATCGGCTGCTCGGAAGACGCGTTCTGGGACAAGGGCTCGTTCTACGACCGGCTCACCACCATCAATCAGTTCGGTATCGAGGCCAACGCCGACAAGATCGGCGCCACGGTCGCCGGCATCGTCGGCACGGCGATCGCCGCGCACGCCGCGGTGACCACCGTGCGCAATCTGTCGCGCCGCAAGGAAGTCCCGAACGGCAACGGCACCTCCAACGGCAAGTCGGCTTAAGGCCCAGGACGCAGCATCATGACCAACGTCACGACTCCCAACGGCTTCAAGCTCGACAATGCCGGCCGCCGCGTCGTCGTCGATCCGGTGACCCGGATCGAGGGGCACCTGCGCGTCGAGGTCAATGTCGACAGCAACAACGTCATCCGCAACGCGGTGTCGACCGGCACGATGTGGCGCGGCATCGAGGTGATCCTCAAGGGCCGCGACCCGCGCGACGCCTGGGCGTTCACCCAGCGGATCTGCGGCGTCTGCACCGGCACGCACGCGCTCACGTCGGTGCGCGCGGTCGAGAACGCGCTGAAGATCAACGTGCCGGAGAATGCCAACACCATCCGCAACATCATGCAGCTCGCGCTGTATGTGCACGACCATCTGGTCCACTTCTATCATCTGCACGCGCTCGACTGGGTCGATGTGGTGTCGGCCCTGAAGGCCGATCCGAAAGCCACCTCGGCGCTGGCGCAGTCGATCTCGCCGTGGCCGATGTCGTCGCCGGGCTATTTCAAGGATCTGCAGATCCGCCTGACCAAGTTCGTCGAGAGCGGCCAGCTCGGCCCGTTCAAGAACGGCTATTGGGGCCATCCCGCCTACAAGCTACCGCCTGAAGCCAATCTGATGGCGGTGGCGCACTATCTCGAAGCGCTCGATTTCCAGAAGGAGATCGTCAAGATCCACACCATCTACGGCGGCAAGAACCCGCATCCGAACTGGCTGGTCGGCGGCGTGCCGTGCTCGATCAACGTCGATGGTACCGGCGCGGTCGGTGCGATCAACATCGAGCGGCTCAATCTGGTGTCGTCGATCATCGACCAGACCGTCGCCTTCGTCGAGCAGGTCTATGTGCCCGATCTGGTGGCGATTGCCGGATTCTATAAGGACTGGCTGTATGGCGGCGGGCTGTCGTCGAAGTCGGTGATGTCCTACGGCGATCTGCCGGAATACGCCAACGACTATTCCGACAAGAGCCTGATGCTGCCGCGCGGCGTGATCATCAACGGCAATCTCAACGAGGTGCTGCCGGTCGATCTGAGCGCGCCGGACCAGATCCAGGAATTCGTCACCCACTCGTGGTACAAGTACGCCGACGAGGGCAAGGGCCTGCATCCGTATGACGGCGTCACTGAGCCGAACTTCGTGCTCGGCCCCAACGCCAAGGGCACCCGCACCAACATCGAGGCGCTGGACGAGTCGGCCAAATACTCGTTCCTGAAGGCGCCGCGCTGGAAGGGCCACGCGGTCGAGGTCGGTCCGCTGGCGCGCTACATCATCGGCTATGCCCAGGGCAAGCCGGAGTTCAAGGAGCCGACCGAAAAGCTCCTGAAGACGCTCGACGTGCCGGTCACCGCGCTGTTTTCGACGCTCGGCCGCACCGCGGCGCGTGGCCTCGAATGCCAGTGGGCGGCGCGCAAGCTGCGTGCGGCCCAGGACAAGCTGATGGCCAGCATCAAGGCCGGCGACTTGTCCACCGCCAACACCGACAAATGGCACCCGTCGAGCTGGCCGAAAGACGTCAAGGGCGTCGGCTTCACCGAGGCGCCACGCGGCGCGCTGGCGCACTGGGTCAAGATCAAGGACACCCGCATCGACAACTATCAGTGCGTGGTGCCGACCACCTGGAACGGCAGCCCGCGCGATCCGCAAGGCAATATCGGTGCGTTCGAGGCGGCGCTGCTCGACACTCCGATGGCCGATCCGAACCAACCGCTGGAGATCATCCGCACGCTGCATTCGTTCGATCCGTGCCTGGCCTGCTCGACCCACGTGATGAGCGAGGACGGTCAGGAAATGGCACAGGTCAAGGTCAGCTGACGCAGGGGAGGCGACGATGACCACGGAAATCGCACGGGTCCAGGGCGCCATCGACTCGGCCGGGGAGCGCGCCCGGTCGTTGCAGACGGTCTATGTCTATCAGGCGCCGGTGCGGCTGTGGCACTGGGTCAACGCGCTGTTGATCGTGGCGCTTTGCGTCACCGGCTATCTGATCGGATCGCCGCCGCCTTCGGTGCCCGGTGAGGCAAGCGCCAGCTTCCAGATGGGCTACATCCGCTTCATCCACTTCGCGTCGGGCCAGACGCTGATCGTGTTCTTCATCCTGCGGGCCTACTGGGCGATCGTCGGCAATAAATACTCCAAGCAGCTGTTCTACATGCCGATCACCAGCCGGACCTGGTGGTGGGGCATGATTTACGAGTTCAAATGGTACGCCTTCCTGGTGAAGGATCCGAAGAAGTACATCGGCCACAATCCGCTGGCGCACGTGGCGATGTTCACCTTCATGCTGTTCATGATCTTCATGATGTGCAGCGGCATGGCGCTGTATGCCGAAGGCCAGGGCATCGATAGCTGGCAGTACAAGATGTTCGGCTTCATGTTCTCGATCTTCCCGAACAGCCAGGATCTGCACACCGTGCATCATCTCGGAATGTGGGCGATCGTGGTGTTCGTGATCGTGCACATCTACGCCGCCGTGCGCGAGGACATCCTCAGCCGGCAGAGCATGATCTCGTCGATCGTCTCCGGCGAACGCCTGTTCCGCGACGATCTGCCGGATTGAGGTTGGTTGAAGTGGGTTTCTCCCCATCATTGCGAGCGCAGCGAAGCAATCCAGAGGTGCGATGCACCGAGCTGGATTGTTTCGTCGCTTCGCTCTCGCATTGACGCATTGACCCGTGAGAACTCCATGACAGATGCGCCCCGCGTCCTGATCCTCGGTATCGGCAACATTCTGTGGGCCGACGAAGGCTTCGGCGTGCGTGCGGTCGAAGCGTTTCACCGCGCCTATGATGTGCCGGCGAACGTTACTGTCCTGGATGGCGGCACCCAGGGGCTGTACCTCGTCAACTTCCTGCAGGACCACGACCACCTGCTGGTGTTCGACGCCATCGATTACGGGCTCGAGCCCGGCACGCTGAAGCTGGTGCGCGGCGATGAAGTGCCGAAATTCACCGGCGCCAAAAAGATGAGCCTGCATCAGACCGGGTTTCAGGAGGTGCTGAGCGCCGCCGATCTGCTCGGCGCCGCGGAATGACAGCTGGCGCTGATCGGCTGCCAGCCGCTCGATCTGGAAGATTGGGGCGGAGCGCTGACCGAGCCGGTGCGCGGCCGTATCGCTGAATCACTGGCGGTGGCCTGTGCGATTCTGGCCGAATGGGGCGTGCCGGTGGCGCCGCGCGCCGAACCGTTGCCCGAAGGTGCCGCTCTGCTGGCCAATGATATCGACCACGACCATTACGAACGGCGCGAAGTCGCCGCATCTTCCACGATCTGAGCGAGGAAACCTCATGACCCATCTGCTCCGCGCCGGCGCCGCCCTGATTGCGCTGCTCGGCCTGTCCGGCCTCGCCGAGGCCCACACCGGTGTTCACCTGATGGCGGCGGACGGTTTCGCCGCCGGCTTCGTGCATCCGTTCAGCGGCCTCGATCACCTGCTGGCGATGGTGGCGGTCGGCCTGTGGGCGTGGTCGCTCGGCGGCGCGGCGCGCTGGATCGTGCCGGCGAGCTTCGTGGCGCTGCTGGCGATTGGCGCGACGCTCGGCGCGTCCGGCGTCTCGCTGCCGGCGGTCGAGCCGATGATCGCGCTGTCGGTGATCGTGCTCGGCGTGCTGGTAGCGCTGTCGGTGCGGGTGCCGACGATCGCTGCCGCGGCGGCAGTGGCGCTGTTCGGCCTGTTTCATGGTTTCGCCCACGGCGCCGAAATGCCGGCGCTGGCGCAGCCGCTCGGTTATGGCGCCGGCTTCGTCGCCGCCACCGCGCTTCTGCACGGCATCGGTCTCGCGCTCGGCGCGACGCTGCCGCGGTTTGCGCCGGCGCCGTCGATCCGCCTTGCCGGTGGTGCGATCGCGGCGGCCGGTGTCGCGCTCGCTCTGCCGCTGTAATTACAGGCGAGATTGCTGCGATGTGCGTCGGTCTGCCGATGACGGTGATTTCGACCGAGGAGGGCACCGCGCTGTGCGTGCGCCGCGGCGAGCATCGCAGTGTCTCGACCATGCTGATCGGCGAGGTCGCCCCGGGTGATCAGCTTCTGGTGTTCATCGACAGCGCCATTCGCCGGCTCGATGCCGAAGAGGCGCGGCTGATCGACGATGCGCTGGACGGCGTCGCCGCCGCGCTGGAGGGCAAGCCGTTCGAGCATCTGTTCGCCGATCTGATCGATCGCGAGCCTGAGCTGCCCGAGCATCTGCGCCGCGACCCGCAGTAGTTGCGAACTGTTCGCGCATCAACGCGCGTTATCTACAAGTCTACTTCCCACCTGCCGGTTACTATGTTTCCATAGCCCCACCTCGGCAGCGGGCGATTGGTCAGAACCGATCGCAAAATGGTTGGTTTGCTGCCAATTCGAGGCAATTACCGGCTGGCACGTCGCTTGCTGAATTAGCGGCGGCGACAACAACAAGCGCCGGAACGGGAGTGGAGGAAACATGAGCGGTTCGCTCGCGCGCGCGGCTGCGCGGCCAAATGCACCGACATTGGTGGACGAAGCCAACGTCGACGACTTCATTGCCCGCTCCGGCAAGATCGTCGTGCTGTTTTTCCGCGGCGATGCCGCACGCTTTCCGGAAGCCGCGGATCTCGCGGTGGTGCTGCCCGAACTGATCAATGCGTTTCCGGGCCGGCTGGTCGCGGCCGAAGTCGGCGCCGAGGCCGAGCGCGGCCTGATGGCTAAGTTCGGCGTCGCGGTGTGTCCGAGCCTGGCGGTGGTGCAGCCGGAGCGTACGCTCGGCGTGATCGCCAAGATCCAGGATTGGTCCAGCTATCTGGCGCAGATCGGCGCGATGCTGGCCGAGGTCGATCAGCGCGGTGATGCGGAGTTGCAGTCATGAGAGTGGGCTACTGGACCAAGCCGGACAGCGACGACATCGAAATGACGCTGCTGCCGATCGGCGCCGGCGATGCCGGGCGCTTCGGCGTCACCGGTGCCGGCGCGATTGCCGCCTTGGCGACCCGCGGCGGCGAAGAATTGACGCGGCAATGCCCGCTGCTTGCCGGAACGCTGACTCAGCTTGCCGAAGCGCTCGCCGCCCAGCGCGTCGAAGCACCGACCACGCTGCTATCGATCGACCATCTGTCCGAGGCCGAACGCAGCCTGCTGGACGACATCCTCGGCGAAGGGGAGGTCTCAGGGATTGTCGCGCTGCCTGACCGCCGGGTCGCGCAGGTGCAGGAATCGGTGCTCGCCGGGCTGTGGCGGGTGCGGATCGAGGGCGACGCCGACGGACCGGCGCGCGATTATCTGGAGATCGGCTCGATCCCGGCGATCGTCAGCCGCGCCGCGCAGGATTTCCCCGCGCCCGACATCGACATCACCGCGCCGCCGGCCGGGGCGATGAACGTGCAGCCGGTGCTGGCGGAGATCCGCGAGCGGATGGCGGCGCACCAGATCGGCCAGCCGTCGCATGTGATCAACTTCACGCTGCTGCCGATGAGCGAGGCCGACATGGATCATCTCGCCACGACGCTCGGCAATGGTGCGATCCAGCTATGGTCGCGCGGCTACGGCAGTTGCCGCGTGCTGGCGACCGGCGCGCGCTACGTCTGGTCGGTGCAGTTCCTCAATGCGATGGATGCGCCGATCCTCGACACCATCGAGATCGGCGACGTGCCGGCCGCGGTGCGCGCCGCCGATGAGGACTTCCAGGACTCCGCCGAACGCCTCGGCGAAATCATCGAGGCGTATTTCCGATGACCGAATTCGCCACCTCGCACGACAGCGAAACAGATCCGCGCACCCGGATGGAATGCGGCGTGTGCTGGACGGTGTACGACCCGGCCGAAGGCGATCCGCTCGGCCGCGCCGCGCCGGGCACGCCGTTCGCGGCGTTGCCGGACGACTGGTGCTGCCCGACCTGCGATGCACCACCGGCCAAATTCCTGAGGCTGGACGATGACCGCTGAGGTCGCAGCGCCCCGCGATGCCGAAGCGCGCGCCGCCGGCGAGGCGGTGGCGGCGATCTACCGCGCGGCGGTGCCGGCGATGCGCGATCTGCCGGTGTTCAATCCCGCGCTCGATGTCGCAGCGATCGGCTTCCGCGCGCTGGACGATCATGCGTTCGGCGTGATCGTCACGCCCTGGTTCATGAATCTGGTCCGGCTGCCGCTCGATTCCGCCACGGCCGCCGAACGCCGCCAGGGCGAGGTGGTGACGCGCGTGCTGCCGGTCGGCGCGCTCGAGTTCACCGTGGGGCGACTCGACGGCGTCGGCGGAATCGAAAGCTGCTCGCTGTTCTCGCCGATGTTCGATTTCGCCGATCAAGCGGCGGCGGAAACGGCTGCCGCTGCCGCGCTCGCCGCGGTGCTCGAACCCGAGCAGGCTGCTGATGAGACGTCGCCGTCTCGAGCTCCGGGCAAGATGGCGACCACGCTCGACCGCCGCGGCTTGCTGCGCGGCGCATGGATGGAGCGGCGGCCATGACCGCGGCGCCGGGCGAGGATCGCATCGAGGTCGGAATCGTCCGCCGCGGCGATCGCGTCGTTCGGCTCGACATCACGGCGCGGCGGCCGATCGGCATCGGTCGGCTGGCGCAAGGCAAATCCGGCGAGACGATCGTCGCGCTGGTGCCGCGGCTGTTCGCGCTGTGCGCATCGGCGCAGGGCGTAGCGGCGGCCCAAGCGCTCGCGGCGGCACGCGGCATTTCGCTCGGGCCAGCGATCGTTGCGGCGCAGGCCAGCGCGGTGCTGGCGGAGCGCATGATCGAGCTGCTGCGCGGCACCGTGCTGCTGCTCGGCGGCGGCGGATCGCCCGCCCTCACTCATCAGCTACGCGATCTGATGATTGCCGCGCGGCCGAGCAATCCGGCCGCTCCGCTCGACGACGACGCGATCGCGTGCATCGCGCAGCGACTTGAAGCACTCGGGCTGACGCCGGATTCGTTTGCGGATGTCGCCGCCTGCCGGCGCTGGCTCGGCTCGGATGCGCTGTTGGCTGAGCTCCACCGCCCGCTGGTGGCCGAAGCTGAATTCGGTGCGGCGGCGGTCGATCCGCTCACCGCGGCGGACGATGTCATACTCGGCGAGCGACTAATCGCGTTGGGGCCGTCCTTCGCGGTGCGCCCCGATCTGGCGGGCCGCGTCCCGGAGACCGGCGCCTTCGCCCGCAATGCGCATCACCCGGTGGTCGCCGCGTTCGGCTCGGGCCTGTTCGGCCGGCTGCTCGCGCGGCTGATCGAGATCGCCGCAACGCCCGAGCAGCTACGCGCCGTACGGCACGGAGATGCGGACGCCGCTGCAGTGGTGCAGAGCATGAGACTGGACGATGGCATCGGCCTCGCCGCCGTCGAATGCGCCCGCGGCCGGCTGTATCACCTAATGGCGCTCGACGCCGAAGGAGCGATCCGGCAGTTCGAGATCCTGGCTCCGACCGAGTGGAATTTCCATCCCGGGGGGCCGCTCGCCCGCGCGCTGGTCGGGACGAAGCTGCAAGCCAGCGAAGCCGATCGCCGCCGGGTCGAGCGGCTGGTCGCGGCGTTCGATCCCTGCGTCGGCTTCGATGTTCGTTTCCGCGAGGTCGCCGATGCATGAGATGGCGCTGTGCGAGAGCATGATTGAAATCATCGAGCGCGAGGCGCGCGAGCAGCAGTTTTCGCGGGTGCGCGCGGTGTGGCTGGAGATCGGCGCGCTGGGTCATGTCGACCCGGAGGCGATGCGGTTCTGTTTCTCAGCGGTGGCGCATGGCGGCATCGCGGCCGATGCGCGGCTTGAAATACTCGAAATGCCCGGCGCCGCCTGGTGCATGGACTGCGCCAAGACGGTGACGATCGCGCAGCGTGACGCGCCGTGCCCGGATTGCGGCGGCCATCACTTGCAGATCACCGCCGGCGAAGAATTGCGGATCAGGGAATTGGAGGTCGACTGATGTGTACGGTTTGCGGATGTGGCGATGCCAGTGCGGATCCGGGTCATGGTCACGACCATCCGCACAGCCATGGCCATTCTCACGGCGATGGCCACGGACATCATCACCATCACCACGATCATGATCACGCGCATCCTCACACGCATGATCACGACCACGGCCATGATCATCACCACGATCACGGGCATGACCACGTTCACGTGCATGCGCCGGCTGGTGGCAGCATCGATTTTGGGGCCGGGCTCGCCGGCGTGCACATCCCCGGCCTGTCGCAGCCGCGGATCGTGCAGATCGAGCGCGATATCCTGTCCAAGAACGACACGTACGCGGCGGAGAACCGAGCCAGGCTGGCGGCGAGCGGCACCTTCGCGCTCAACTTCGTCTCCAGCCCGGGCTCGGGCAAGACGTCGCTGCTGGTGAAGACGATCTCGGACCTGAAGGATCAGTATCCGATCGCGGTGGTCGAAGGCGATCAGCAGACCGCCAACGATGCCGAGCGCATTCGCGCCACCGGCGCGCCGGCGATCCAGATCAACACCGGCAAGGGTTGCCACCTCGATGCCCACATGGTCGGCCACGCGCTCGATCAGTTGCCGCGCCAGGAGGGCGGGCTGCTGTTCATCGAGAACGTCGGCAACCTCGTCTGTCCCGCAGGCTTCGATCTCGGAGAGGCGCACAAGGTGGTGGTGCTGTCGATCACCGAAGGCGAAGACAAGCCGCTGAAGTATCCGCACATGTTCGCCGCTGCGAAGCTGCTGCTGTTGAACAAGATCGACCTGCTACCGCATCTCGATTTCGATCTTGCCGCGACGATCGAATATGCGCGGCGCGTCAACCCGACCATCGAAGTGCTGACGGTGTCGGCGAAGACCGGCGAAGGCTTGGCCGCGTTCTACGCCTGGATCGGCAAGCGCGCGGCTGCGGTCCGCGCCGCCGCCAGCGCTGCCGAGTAACGCGATGCAGCCGGCCGCGCCGCTCACCGCTGCCGCCGAACGCGCCCGCGTGCGCGTGCGCGGCGCGGTACAGGGCGTCGGTTTCAGGCCGTTCGTGTACCATCTGGCACAGCGCTACCAGCTCGGTGGCTTCGTCGCCAACGATGCGGAAGGCGTGCTGATCGAGGTCGAAGGTGCGGCGTTGCCGGAGTTCCTGGTCGCGCTCCGCTGTGAGGCGCCGCCGCTGGCGCGGGTCGACACCATCGAGACCGAAACGGTTCGGGCGCGCGGCGAGCGGGACTTCGGCATCGCGGAGAGCCGCGGCGGGGTGGTGACCACCCGGATCGGGGCGGATGCGGCGATCTGCGAGGCCTGCCTCGACGATCTGTTCGATCCGGCGAGCCGGTTTCATCTCTATCCGTTCGTCAATTGCACCCATTGCGGCCCGCGCTACACGCTGACGCGCGGCCTGCCGTACGACCGCGCCAACACCTCGATGGCCGGCTTCACGATGTGCGAGGATTGCCGCCGCGACTATCAGGATCCGCACAACCGCCGCTTTCACGCCGAGCCGATCGCCTGCCCGCGCTGCGGCCCGCAGCTCAGCCATCCGATCGAAGAGATCGTGGCGTGTTTGCGCGTTGGCCGTATCGTCGCGCTGAAGAGCCTCGGCGGTTATCATCTGCTGTGTGACGCCACCAACGAAGCCACCGTCGCCGAGCTGCGCCGGCGCAAGGGCCGCGACGCCAAGCCGTTCGCCGTGATGGTTGCCTCCGAAGCTTCGCTCGATCGCATCGTCATCGCGTCCGAGGCGGAGCGCACGTTGGTGTCGTCGGTCGAGCGGCCGATCGTGCTGATGCGAGATCGCGGCGCACTGGCGCCGTCGGTCGCGCCCGCGCTGGATGCGGTCGGCGTGATGCTGCCCTATACGCCGCTGCATCATCTGATCTTCCATGCCGCCCACGGCGCGCCCGATGGACGCGCGTGGCAGCGCGCACCGGTCGATCTGGTCGTGGTCGCCACCAGCGCCAATCTCGGCGGCGACCCGATCGTGACCGACGATGCGCAGCGGCGGCTGGCCTCTGTCGCCGACCTGATCGTCAGCCATGATCGAGGCATCGTCGTGCGTGCCGATGATAGCGTCGTCCGGGTGATCGATGGCGCGCCGTCATTCATCCGCCGCGCACGCGGGTTCACGCCGCGCCCGATCACACTGCCGCGCCAGATGCCGCCGGTGCTGGCGGTCGGCGCTTACTTGAAGAACACCATCACGCTGACCCGCGGCCGCGAAGCGTTCGTGTCGCAGCATGTCGGCGATCTCGCGACCGCCGAAACCGTGCGGTTCTTTGAAGAGACGGTGGATCACCTGATGCGTCTCGTCGGCGTGAAGCCCGCCGCGATCGCGCACGATCTGCACGCCGACTTCGCCTCGACCCGGTTTGCCGAGAGCCTCGCCGCCGACCATTTGGCGCTGCCGCTGATTGCCGTGCAGCATCACCACGCCCATGTCGCCTCGATCGCCGCCGAGCACGGCATCGACACGCCGCTGCTCGGTTTGGTGCTCGACGGTCACGGCCTCGGCAGCGACGGCGGCAATTGGGGAGGCGAGCTGCTGAGTGTCGACGGCGCCCGGTTCACCCGGCTGGGCCATCTGAAACCATTGGCGCTGCCGGGCGGCGATGCGGCGGCACGCGAGCCGTGGCGGATGGCGGCGGCTGCGCTGCACGCGCTGGGGCGCGACGACGAGATCGCATCGCGCTTCGTCGATTACCCTCGCGCCGCTGCGCTCGCCGCGATGCTCGCCAATCACGGCTGCGCCACCACCACCAGCGCCGGCCGGCTGTTCGATGCCGCCGCCGGCCTGCTCGGCGTCTGCGCCGTGCAAAGCCACGAAGGCCAGGCGGCCATGCAGCTCGAAGCGCTGGTGCAAATCCCGCGCGTGCTGGGCGGCGGCTGGGAGATCGGCGCCAGCACGCTCGATCTCTCGCCGCTACTCGCCCATCTGGCGACGTTGCGGATTGATCCGCGGGACGGCGCCGAACTGTTCCACGGCACGCTCTCGGCCGCACTGACCGAGTGGGCCGTGCAGGCGGCGGAGCAGAGTGGACTCACCACCATCGCGCTCGGCGGCGGCTGTTTCCTCAATCGCGTGCTGAGCGAAGATCTGGCGGCACGGCTGCGGGCGCGGGGGCTGACGCCGCTGCTCGCCCGGCAGGTGCCGCCGAACGATGGCGGCCTCAGCCTTGGTCAGGCCTGGATCGCCGGACAACATCTCACTGCCAGCAAGGAGCCGCACTGATGTGTCTCGCCATTCCGGCCGAAGTGGTCGAGCTGCTGCCCGAGCAGATGGCGCGGGTGTCGCTCGACGGCGTGAGCAAGGTGGTGTCGGTCGCGCTGGTCGAAGGCGTGGCGGTCGGCGACTACGTCGTGGTGCATGTCGGCTTCGCGCTGACCCGGATCGACCCGGACGAGGCGAAACAGACGCTGGCGCTGCTCGCGGAGATGGGCCAATCGGCGGAGGCGGCGCGATGAAATACGTGGACGAGTATCGCGACGGCAAGGTGGCGCGGCAGATCGCGGCGGCAATCGCGCAGGCGGCCGATCCGTCGCGCAGCTATCACTTCATGGAGTTCTGCGGCGGCCATACCCACGCGATCTCGCGCTATGGCCTGGAAGATCTGCTGCCGTCGAACGTCCGGATGGTGCACGGACCGGGCTGCCCGGTCTGCGTGCTGCCGGTCGGACGGATCGACATGGCGATCCGGCTCGCGCAGCGCCCGGAGGTGACGCTGTGCACCTATGGCGACCTGATGCGGGTGCCGGGTTCGCACGGCACCTCGCTGCTGCGCGCCAAGGCGGCCGGCGCCGACATCCGGATGGTGTATTCGACGCTGGATGCGGTCGCTATCGCCGAGGCGGAGCCGACCCGCGAGGTGGTGTTTTTCGCCATCGGTTTCGAAACCACGACGCCGCCGACCGCGCTGGCGATCAAGCTCGCGGCCGCCAAGCGGCTCAGCAATTTCAGCGTGTTCTGCAATCACGTGCTGACGCCGCCGGCGATCCGCGGCATCCTCGAACATCCCGATCTCGCCGGCCAGCCGGGGCCACGCCTCGACGGATTCATCGGTCCCGCGCATGTCAGTGCGGTGATCGGTGCCGATGCGTTTGCGGAGTTCGCGCGTGATTTTGCCAAGCCCGTGGTGGTCGCCGGGTTCGAACCGCTCGATGTGATGCAGTCGATCCTGATGCTGGTGCAGCAGGTCAACGACGGCCGCCATGTCGTCGAGAACCAGTACATCCGCGCGGTGACGCCGGAGGGCAACCGCATCGCGCAGGCAGAAGTCGCGGCGATCTTCGAGCTGCGCGACAGCTTCGAGTGGCGCGGCTTCGGCCGCGTGCCGGCGAGTGGCCTTCAGTTGCGCGAAGCTTATGCGGCCTTCGACGCCGAGCGCCGCTTCGCGATGGCTGAGATCTCCGCCGCCGACAATCCGGCCTGCGACTGCGGCGCGATCCTGCGCGGCATCAAGCGTCCGACCGATTGCAAGCTGTTCGGCACGCTATGCACGCCGGAGACGCCGATGGGATCGTGCATGGTGTCGTCGGAAGGCGCCTGCGCGGCGCATTGGACCTATGGTCGCTTCCGCGACCACGCACGGAGGGCGGTGGCATGAGCGATCGGATCAAGCGGCGCAAGCTCGATCTCGCGCACGGCCGCGTCGACCTCTCGCACGGCGCCGGCGGCCGCGCGATGGCGCATCTGATCGGCGAGATTTTCCACGCCGCCTTCGACAACCCGATGCTGCGCGCCGGCAACGACCAGGCGGCGTTCGAAGTCGCGGCCGGGCGGATGGTGATGACCACCGACGGCTATGTGGTGTCGCCACTGTTCTTCCCTGGCGGCGACATCGGCTCGCTCGCCGTGCACGGCACCATCAACGATGTCGCGATGGCTGGCGCGAGGCCGCTGTATCTGTCAGCCGGCTTCATCATCGAGGAGGGCTTTGCGTTCGCCGACCTCAAGCGGATCGCCGACAGCATGGCGGCGGCCTCGCGCGCAGCCGGTGTGCCGATCGTCACCGGCGACACCAAGGTGGTTGAGCGTGGCAAGGCCGATGGCGTGTTCATCACCACCACCGGCGTCGGCATCGCGCCGCGCGACCTGGTGTTGTCCGCCGAGCAGGCCCGGCCGGGCGACAAGGTGTTGCTGTCAGGCTTCATCGGCGACCACGGCGTTGCGGTGATGTCGCAGCGGCAGAACCTCGCGTTCGAGACGTCAATCCAGTCCGATAGCGCCGCGCTGCACGAGCTGGTCGCTGCGATGGTGTCGGCTGCACCGCAGGGCCTGCGGGTTATGCGCGATCCGACCCGCGGCGGGCTCGCTGCGACCCTGAACGAATTGGCGCAGCAATCCGCAGTCGGCTTCCGGCTCGATGAGGATGCGGTGCCGGTGCGGCCCGAAGTGGCGGCGGCGTGCGAGCTGCTCGGGCTCGATCCGCTTTATGTCGCCAACGAGGGCAAGTTGGTGGCGGTGGCAGCGCCCGAGGCGGCCGATACGCTGCTCGCCGCGATGCGGGCGCATCCGCTCGGGCGCGATGCCGCGATCATCGGCGAGGTGATCGAGGACGATCATCATTTTGTGCAGATGACTACGGCGTTCGGCGGCGGCCGGATCGTCGATTGGCTGGCCGGCGAGCAGTTGCCGCGGATTTGTTGATGGTGTTTGGTTCAATTCGTTGCGTGACGGGACGACGGGGATGAGTGGACAGGCGACAGTGCTGGTGGTCGACGACGAGATCCGGTCGCTCGAATCGCTGAAGCGGGTGCTGTGCGACGAGTTCGAAGTGATCTGTGCGCGCGACGCCGGTGAGGCGCGGCGCGTGCTGGAAAGCGAGATCGTTCACGCCATCCTGTGCGACCAGCGGATGCAGTACGAGACCGGCGTCGACTTCCTCAAGGACGTACGCAAGACTTGGCCCGACCCGGTGCGGATGATCATCTCCGGTTATTCCGACAGCGAGGACATCATCGCCGGCATCAACGAAGCCGGGATCTATCAGTATATCGCCAAGCCGTGGCACCCGGATCGGCTGCTCGACATCGTCCGCGGCGCGGTGCAGCTGTTCATGCTGCAAAAGGAAACCGAGACGGCCGGCATCGACATCAAGCTGACACCGGAGCGGGCGCAGCGCGTCGTCACCGAAAAGCGCGGTGCCGCCCGGAAGCTTTACGAATTCGATCGCATCGTGCATGCGCCGGACAGTCCGCTGAGCGAGGTCATCGAGCTCGGCAAGCGCGCTGCGGAGTTCGACATCTCGGTGCTGATCACCGGCGAGAGCGGCACCGGCAAGGAATTGCTGGCGCGAGCGATCCATTACGGCTCGGCGCGCGCCGGCAAGGCGTTCGTGGTCGAGAACTGCGGCGCGTTGCCGGACGAACTGCTCGAAAGCGAACTGTTCGGCTGCAAGAAGGGCGCGTTCACCGGCGCCTATCAGGACCGTATCGGTCTGTTTGAAGTGGCCGATGGCGGCACGATCTTTCTCGACGAGATCGGCGAGACCTCACCGGCGTTTCAAGTCAAGCTACTGCGCGTGCTGCAGGAGAGCGAGATCCGTCCGCTCGGCGCGCAGCGGGTCCGCAAAGTCGACGTCCGCGTCGTCGCGGCGACCAACCGCGATCTTGAAGCCGAAGTGCGCGCCGGCCGTTTCCGGCGCGATTTGTACTACCGGCTCGCGGCGTTCCCGCTGCATATGCCGGCGCTGCGTGAGCGGCCGATGGACATTCCGCTGATCGCCGCCAAGGTGCTGGCCGATGTCGCCAAGTCCTACGGCCGCAACGTTGGGGGCTTCGCGCCAGCGGCCCTCAACCGGATGCGGCACTACGACTGGCCGGGCAACGTGCGCGAACTGCAGAACGAAATCCAGCGCATGGTGGTGCTGGCGACCGAGGATCGGCTGCAGGAAGGCGATCTGTCGCCGCGGGTGCGGCAGGGCGGCGAGCCGATCCAGCTCAAGCCGGTGCGCAACGGCTGCGCAACGCTGAAGACCAACATCGAAGCGCTCGAGCGGCACATGATCGCCGAGGCGCTGGATCGTCATGGCGGCAATATCAGCCGCGTCGCCGGCGAGCTCGGGCTGTCGCGCGTCGGGCTGCGCAACAAGCTCGGCCGCTACGATCTGCGCAAGGGTCTTGCCGATGAGGTCTGATCGCGGCGGTCGCGAGAGTCTGATCGACCGGGTCGGCTCGCAACTGCCGTCGCCGTTTGCCGGCGACCAGGAGGCAGCGTGGATCGAAGTGATCCGCAAGATGGACGAGGTCTACGCCGACCTGCTGCGCTACGAGACCGATCTGGAAGAGAAGAACGCGGCGCTGGAGGAGGCGCAGGCATTCATCTCCAGCGTGATCGAGTCGGTGTCGGACATCCTGATCGTCTGCGACCGCCACGGCAGCATCCTGCAGGTCAATCCGGCGGCGGTGCGGCTGCTCGGCGACCGCACCGGCACGCTGCTGCATCGGTCGCTCACCGATCTTGTCGATCCCGCCGATCGCGGCCGGATCGACGCGCTGTTGCAGGCGCAGTGTCCGAGCGAAATCAGCAACCTCGAAATCCGCTTCGTCACCGAGCGCGGGCTGTCCGATCTCTATGCGATCAACGGTGCCACCCGCTGCGATCCGGCGGGGCACCGGCTCGGTGCGGTGCTGACCGGGCGGCCGATCGGCGAGCTGCGCCGCGCCTACGAGGCGCTGCATGCCGCGCACAGCGAGCTGCAGCATGCGCAGCGCCAGCTCGTCGAGCAGGAAAAGATGGCGAGCCTCGGCCGTCTGGTCGCCGGCGTTGCGCACGAACTGAATAACCCGATCAGCTTCATCTACGGCAACATCCATACGCTCGATCGTTATCGCGACCGGATGTCGGCGTATCTCGGCGCGATCCATCGCGGCGCCGAACCTGCCGAGATCGAACGGCTGCGCCGCGACTTGAAGATCGACGCGCTGCTCGCCGATTACGGCTCGCTGATCGAAGGCACGCTGGAAGGTGCGATGCGGGTTGCCGACGTCGTCAAGAACCTGCGGCGGCTCAGCTTCCCGAAGAGCGGCGAGAGCCTGCGTGTCGATGTCGATCGCGTGGTGCGCACCGCGGTGCGCTGGGCGGCGCGGGCCAAGCCGCATCACGTCGACTTCGCCTTCGATATTGCGCCGGAGCTGCAGATTCTCGGCAATGAAGGCCAGTTCCACCAGATTATCGTCAATTTGATCGACAACGCGCTCGACGCGGTGCGCGGCCAGGCGGCGCCGCGGATCGAGATCGTCGCGCGCCGCGACGGCGACCAGATCGTCATCACTATCTCGGATAACGGAGCCGGTCTGCCTGACGGCCTGATCGACAAGATATTCGAACCGTTCTTCACCACCAAGCCGGTCGGTGAAGGTACCGGGCTCGGCTTGTGGATCAGCTACGGCATCGCGCGCGAACATGGCGGCACGCTGGCGGCGGCGAACCGCAGCGGTGGCGGCGCGGTCTTCACCCTGATGCTACCTGCGCCGTAAGCCGTGCGATGGAACCGATGAGTTCCATCGCAATCGGAGCGTCCCAGGTCGACTCGTCACCGAAGATTGCGCTAGGTTTGGCGCAACAAGGCCCCAAGAGGCTGCAGGTGACCAACAAGCTGTCGGCGTCCGAGCAGGCGCTTATCGATCGGGAAAGGGAACTCGCGGAGGTTCAGCGCATCGCCAAGGTCGGCGGTGTGGTGGTGGATCTGACCGCCGGGTTCCGCAATCACCGCTCGCCGGAGTATCTGGCGATCCACGGCCTGCCGCCGGAGGCCGTCAACGAGACGCATGAAGATTGGGTGCGCCGACTGCACCCCGAGGATCGCGAACGCGCCGAGCGGCAGTTTCTCGATCTCGTCAACAGCACCTCCGAACGTTACTCGGCCGAGTATCGCATCATCCGTCCGAACGACGGCGAAGTACGCTGGATCGCGGCCGAGGGCCGGATCGAGCGCGATGCGTCGGGGCGTGCGGTGCGGATGGTCGGTGCGCATATCGACATCACCGATCGCGCCGTCGCCCGCGAGATGCTGCGCGAGAGTGAGCAGCGCTTCAAGCTGATCGCCGACAGCGCGCCGGTGCCGATCTGGGTGACCCGGCTCGACCGCACCCGCAGCTTCGCCAACCGCGCCTATTGCGACTTCATTGGACTGCCCTACGAGGAAGCGCTGGTGTTCGACTGGCGCAGCATCATCCATCCCGACGATGTCGCCGAAGTGGTCCGTAACAGCGTCGCCGGGGAAGCCTCGCTGCAGCCGTTCGTGCTCGAGGGCCGCTATCGCCGCGCCGACGGAAAATGGCGATGGATCAGGTCGGAGTCGCAGCCGCGCTGGGATCCGGCCGGCCGCCACATCGGATTCATCGGCGTCGCCCATGACATCACCAGCGCCAAGCAGGCGGAGATCGATCTGCGCAACGTCAACGATGTGCTGGAGCGATTGATCGCGCAGCGCACCGCACAACTGCATTCCAGCGAGTCGCAACTCCGCGCGATCCTGGAGACCACCAACCAGTATCAGGGCCTGCTCGATCTGAAGGGGCGGCTACTCTACGTCAACGGTACCGCACTCGCGGGCATTCAGGCCGAACCGGCGCAGGTGCTGGGCGCGCTGTTCTGGAACACGCCGTGGTTCGACGCGACGCCCGACGCGCCGGTGGTGATTGAGCGTGCGTTCCGATCAGCGCGGGCGGGTGAGATCGCCAAGCTCGATCTGGAGCTGCAGCTCCCGGCCGGGCCGCGGCACATCGATTTCTCGCTGCGGCCGGTGTCGGATGAGCAAGGCGGCGTGATGGCTGTGCTGGCGGAGGGCATCGACTCCACCGAACGCCGGCGCAACGAAGAGGCGCTGCGGCAGGCGCAGAAGATGGAGGCGGTCGGGCAGCTCACCGGCGGTGTCGCGCACGACTTCAACAACCTGCTCACCATCATTCGCTCCGCGGTGGACTTCCTGCGCCGGCGCGATCTGCCCGAGGAGCGCCGCCGGCGATATGTCGATGCGATCTCGGATACGGCCGATCGCGCCTCGAAGCTGACCGGGCAACTGCTGGCGTTCGCGCGGCGGCAGCCGCTGTCGCCTGTTGTGTTCGACGTCGCGGCGCAGATCCAGAGCATCGCCAACCTGATCCGCCCGCTGGTCGGCAGTCGCGTCGAGATCGACGTCGACACTGGCTTGGGCCCGAACTACGCGATCGCCGACGTCGGCCAGTTCGAGACTGCGCTGGTCAATCTTGCCGTCAATGGCCGCGACGCGATGAATGGCGAGGGCCGACTGTCGATCGCGCTCCGCCGCGTCGACGAAATTCCGCCGGTGCGGTCGCAGCCGGCGCGGCCCGGCGAGTTCGTGGCGATCTCGGTCACCGACAGCGGCAGCGGCATTGCGCCGACCAATCTCGATGTGATCTTCGAACCGTTCTTTACGACCAAGGAAGTCGGTCGCGGCACCGGGCTCGGCCTCAGCCAGGCATTCGGTTTCGCCAAACAGTCCGGCGGCGAGATCAGCGTGCACAGCACGTTGGGCGAGGGCGCGACGTTCACCATCTATCTGCCGCAGGCGCAGGCGCCGGAGCAGACCGCGGCGGCGACGCTGTCGCGCGCCGATCCGGCCGGCGGGCTCGGCCATCGCATCCTGGTGGTGGAGGACAATGTCGAGGTCGGGAAATTCTCGACCGAGCTGCTGCAGGATCTCGGCTACACCATCAAATGGGCGAAATCCGCCGACGAGGCGCTGGCGGCGCTAGCCGAGGACGAGTTCGCGTTCGACCTGGTGTTCTCGGACGTGATCATGCCCGGCAAGAACGGCGTCGAACTCGCCACCATCATCCGCGAGCGCTATCCCGGCCTGCCGGTGGTACTGACCAGCGGTTACAGCAGCGTGCTCGCTGAGAACGCGCACCAGGGCTTCGAGCTGGTGCAGAAGCCGTATTCGGTCGAGGCGATCTCGCGCGTGCTGCGGCGGGCGATTTCCGAGCGCAGGGCGCGGCCGACCGGATGATACAAGTACGCGGTCGGCGTACTACATCATCAGCGGCCGGGCCTCTTCGGCCATCGCCTGCAGCAGCGGCAGGAAGCGGTCGATCATTTCGCCGGTGGTGATGCGGTCGACATGGGCGCCGATATTGGCGGCGGCGACGATCGTGCCGTCGTAGCGCCGGATCGGCACCGCGACCGAACGGAAGCCGGGCTCGGCTTCGCGATCGACCAGCGAGTATCCCTTGGTGCGATCGGCGATGATCGTTGCGATCACCGTCTGCTTGTCTGTGATGGTGTCTTCGGTCTGCTTGGTCAGCGTCATCGCGCCGATCGTCGCGGTCAGCTCGTTATTATCAAGCCGGCTGAGCAGAACGCGGCCGACCGAGGTGCAGAACAGCGGCAACCGATAGCCGAGATCGATCCCGGCCGAGAACACCCGCGCCGGGCTGGCCCGCGCCACGAACACCGCGTCGTCGCCATCGAGAATCGCCAGCGAACAAACTTCCTTGGCGCTGGCCGACACCCGATCCATCAGCGGCTGCAGCACCGCGCTGATTTGATTGGACGCCAGATACGCCGACGCGAGACCAAGCACGCGCGGCGTCAGCGCAAACAGCCGGTCGTCGCTGCTGACATAGCCGGAGGTCTGCAGCGTCAGCAGGATCCGCCGCGCGGTGGCGCGCGGCAGGCCGCACGCCTTGGCGACATCGCTCAGCGTCATCGGCCGCTTCTCGGCGCCGAACGCCTCGATCACCCGCAGGCCGCGCGACAGGCTTTCGATGAACTCGGCGCCCTCGCTTGGCACATCGTCGGCGGCTCGTTTCAGTTTGGGCATGCGGGTACTTCGGTATGGGGTGAAGCGGGGGCGCTGATGGCAGGCGCCGCGACCTTTGAGCGCTGAGCTATACGATTGTTCGCTCAACGAACACAAGTTCGCCGGGGACTTAGGCGGCTGCCATCCTCGTAGGCACGGAACGCGGAGAATTTGTTCTTGCCTGAAATGCTCTTTAGAGGCAGTTTCATTCTAAACGAACGAATGTTCGTCTATCGAACGCTTTGTTGCGCAGGGCGGATGATGGTCAGGATCAATTCGAGCGGCTATGGCACCGGCCAGCTGCTGCGCTCGCTGACCCGCGATCGCTCCTGCGCTCACAACAAGCGGCCCGTCGAGGCTGCGCGAAGGAGGCCAACGCCATGATGAGCCAGGAACAGAATGATCTGATCACCCGGGTCGGGCCGGGGACGCCGTGCGGCAAGCTGATGCGCGCCTATTGGCAGCCGGCGGCGCTGGTCGACGAGCTGGAGGGCGCGCGCCCGATCAAGCCGGTACGGTTGCTCGGCGAAGACTTCGTGTTGTTCAAGGACGAGACCGGCCGCTATGGCCTGATCGATCGCGATTGCCCGCATCGCGGCGCCGATCTCGCATTCGGACGGTTGGAGAACGGCGGCCTGCGCTGTGCCTTCCACGGCTGGCTGTTCGATGTCGACGGCAATTGCATCGACACCCCCGCCGAGCCGGCCGGCTCGCCGCTGTGCAAGAACATCAAGCAGCGCGCGTTTCCGGTGGTCGCGAAGGGCGGCATTCTGTGGGCCTATCTCGGCGCGGGCGAGCCGCCGGCGTTTCCGGAGATCGATTGCTTCATCGCGCCCGACACCCACGTGTTCGCGTTCAAGGGGCTGATGGAATGCAACTGGCTGCAGGCGCTGGAGGTCGGCATCGATCCGGCGCACGCCTCGTTCCTGCATCGCTTCTTCGAGGATGAGGACACTTCGCAGGCCTACGGCAAGCAATTCCGCGGCGCATCTGCCGGCAGCGATCTGCCGATGACCAAAGTGCTGCGCGAATATGACCGGCCGATCATCAATGTCGAGCACACCGAATACGGCCTGCGGCTGATCGCGTTGCGTGAGATCGACGACGAACGCACCCACGTTCGCGTCACCAATCAGTTGTTTCCGCACGGCTTCGTCATCCCGATGAGCACAGAGATGACGATCACGCAATGGCACGTCCCGGTCGACGATACCAACTGCTACTGGTACGCGATTTTCACCAGCTATGCCGCGCCGGTCGACAAGGTGAAGATGCGCGACCAACGTCTCGAGCTGTACGAGCTGCCGGACTACAAGTCGCGCCGCAACAAGACCAACGATTACGGTTTCGATCCGCACGAACAGGCGACGTCGACCTACACCGGCATGGGTCTCGACATCAACGTGCACGACCAGTGGGCGGTGGAGTCGATGGGCGCGATTCAGGATCGTACGCGCGAACATCTCGGGCAGTCCGACAAGGCGATCATTCAGTATCGCCGGCTGCTGCGGCAGGAGATCGAAAAGGCCGCCTCCGGCGCCAAGCCGCTATTGGCGCTCGACGAGGCCGCGGCCCGCGCGATCCAGGGACCGGCCACAATGGACGGCATCGGCCCGAGCCGCGGCTGGGAAACCTATTGGATGGAGGTCGACGTCAAGCGTCGCCGCGGCGCGCCGTGGGCCGCGCCGGTGCCGTCCGAGATCGCGGCGAAGGTGCCGCATCTGACGGCAGCGGAATGAGACGGCGCGGCAACGGATCGAGGATCGAACGTTGAGTCTGGTTGAGAAGTACGGCCTCTGGTCCGACGAGCAGATCGAAGCAGCGGCGCGGGTACGGCGGATCGCCGAAGAGCAGGGGCTCGAGACCATCCGGTTCTCGTTCCCCGATCAGCACGGCATCCTGCGTGGCAAGACGTTGATCGCCGCCGAGGCGCTGAGCTGTCTCGACAGCGGCGCTTCGATCACCACCACGATGCTGTGCAAGGACACCTCGCACCGCACCGTGTTTCCGGTGTTCAAGGCCGGCGGCGGCTTCGGCATCAAGGAGATGGAAGGCGGCGCCGACGCCATCATGCTGCCTGATCCGACCACCTTCCGCGTCCTGCCCTGGGCGCCGAAGACCGGCTGGGTGCTGTGCGATCTGTATTTCGGCAATGGTCAGCCGGTGCCGTTCGCAACGCGCGGCCTCTACCGGTCGGTGCTGAAGCAGCTCGCCGACCGCGGCTACGACTACATGGCCGGGCTCGAAGTCGAATTCCACGTCTTCAAGCTCGAAGACGTAATGATGTCGCCGGAGCACGCCGGCCAGCCCGGCGAGCCACCGAGCGTCAGCCTGCTGTCGCACGGCTATCAGTATCTCACCGAGCAGCGCTATGATCAGATCGAGCCGGTGCTCGACCTGATCCGTCATGACGTGATGGCGCTCGGCCTGCCGCTGCGCTCGATGGAAGTCGAGTTCGGGCCGAGCCAGTGTGAATTCACCTTCCAGCCCACCGTCGGGCTGATGCCCGCCGACCTGATGGTGCTGTTCCGCAGCGCGGTGAAGCAGATCTGCCGCCGGCATGGTTACCACGCCACCTTCATGTGCCGGCCGAAGATTCCCAACGTGGTGTCGTCGGGCTGGCACCTGCATCAGTCGCTGGTGTCGCGGACCGACGGCAGCAACGCCTTCGTGTCGCAGACCGACGTGTTGTCCGATCTCGGCAGACACTATCTCGCCGGTCTGTTGCACCACGCCCGCGCCGCGACCGTGTTCACCACGCCCACGATCAACGGCTACAAGCGCTATCGCTCGTATTCGCTGGCGCCGGATCGCGCGATCTGGGGCCGCGACAATCGCGGCGTGATGATCCGCGTCCTCGGCGGTCCCGGCGACCGCGCCACCCGGATGGAGAACCGGGTCGGCGAGCCGGCGGCCAATCCGTATCTGTATATGGCCTCGCAAATCCTGTCCGGCCTCGACGGCGTCGACCGCAAGCTCGATCCGGGTCCTTCGGCGGACACGCCCTACGAGACCCAGGCGGACCTGCTGCCGAAGTCGCTGCGCGAGGCGATCTTCGCGCTGCGCGACGATCCGTTCTTCCGCACCACGATGGGCGACGGGTTCATCGACTACTACACCTTCATCAAGAATGCCGAGATCGAGCGTTTCCAGGCGGAAGTCACCGAGTGGGAGCAGCGCGAATATTTCGAGATGTTCTAGCGATCAGCGGCACCAATTTCGTCAGCCAGAGGAGAGGAAGCACAACATGAAGGGACTTCGATCGGTCTGCGCGGCCGCGGCCTTGTCGTTCGTCGCGGCAGGCGCCCACGCCGATACCATCAAGGTCGGCGTGATCGGCACCATGTCCGGGCCGTACGCGCTGTTCGGCCAGAACTTCAAGATGGGCATCGACGCCTGGGTCGCCGAGCACGGCAACAAGGTCGGCGGCCACACCGTCGAGTTCGTCTATCGTGACGAGGTCTCGCCCAATCCGGCGCAATCCAAGGCGCTGGCGCAGGAGCTGATCGTCAAGGAGAAGGTGCAGTACATCGCCGGCCTGTACTTCACGCCGAACGCGATGGCGGTGGCGCCGCTGCTGCAGGAAGCCAAGGTGCCGATGGTGGTGCTGAACGCGGCGACCTCCTCGATCACCGAAAAGAGCCCCTACATCGTCCGCACCTCGTTCACGATGTTCCAGAACACGGTGCCGGCCGCGAAGGTTGCCAAGCAGAAGGGCGCCAAGAAGGTCGCGATCGCCGTCAGCGATTACGGTCCGGGTATCGACGCCGAGACCGCGTTCAAGAAGACCTTCGAGGCTGAAGGCGGCAGCGTCGTCGAGGCGATCCGGATGCCGCTCGCCACCACCGACTTCGGTCCGATCATGCAGCGGATCAAGGATTCGGGCGCCGACATGATCTTCACCTTCCTGCCGGCCGGTCCGCCGACCCTCGGCTTCGTCAAAGCCTATATCGATAACGGCCTGAAGGCGGGCGGCGTCAAGCTGATGTCGACCGGCGACGTGGTGACCGAGCCCGATCTGCCGAATATCGGCGATTCCGGCATCGGCATCCTCTCGACCTATCACTACGCGGTGTCGCACGACTCGCCCGAGAACAAGGCGTTCCTGGCCCAGCTCGAAAAGGGTGGCGCCAAGCTCAGCGACGTCACCATGACCTCGGTTGCGGCCTATGACGGTGCCCGTCTGATCTACAAGATGATCGAGGCCACCGGCGGCAAGCAGGATCCCGAGAAGGCGGTCAAGGCTGTCGAAGGCATGAAGTGGACCAGCCCGCGCGGCCCGGTGTCGATCGATCCGACCACCCGCCACATCACCCAGAGCGTCTATCTGCGCGAAGTGGAAAAGAAGGACGGCAAGCTGATCAATAAGGAGATTGAGACCTTCAAGGATCAGCCGGACTGGGGACTTGTTAAGCAGTAAGCCGAAACTTTGAGCCCTTCGCGCCTTCGTTCGTGACTTGGCGCGGAGGGCTCCGGTCGACTAGATCGGTTCAGTTCGTCGTAGAATCAGGCTGGCTGTCGGGCTGGTTGCCGCGACCACCCCCTCATGGTGAGGAGGCGCGAAGCGCCGTCTCGAACCATGGGCCGCAAGGAACGCGTGGCCCCATCCTTCGAGACGCCCGGCTTCGCCGGGCTCCTCAGGATGAGGACACAGTGCAATGTGGAATGGGCGATAGCGCCTCGATCAATCGGTGAGGCGCTCTTGCAAAGCGGCGTGAAGTCGAGTCGGGAGTGAGATTGGTGAAGGCTGGATCGAATCGAACGGAATCGGCGGCGTCCGCGCGAGCGGCCCTGTGATGAGGACGATTCTCGGAATCCTGCCGGACGCACTGGCCTACGGCATGGTGCTGTTCACGATCTCGATCGGCCTGTCGATCATGATGGGCCTGATGCGGGTGGTCAATCTCGCACACGGCGCGTTCGCGATGATCGGCGGTTACCTCGCCTCGTTCGCGCTGACCTCGCTCGGCGTATCCTATCCGATCGCCATCCTGATCGCGGTGATCGGTGCAGTGATCATCTCGGTGCCGTTCGAATTTCTGCTGTACCGGCGGATCTATCGTCGCTCCGATGAACTGACCCAGATCCTGCTAACGATCGGCATCACCTTCTTCATCGTCGGCATCGCCAACTACATTTTCGGTCCGACCTCGAAGCCGATCCCGCTGCCGGAGATGCTGAAGGGACCGTTCGATCTTGGCTTTCGCATGATCCCGGCGCACCGGCTATTCGTGATCGGCTGCGGTGTCGTCACCGCGGTAGCGTTGTGGCTGATGATCGAGAAAACCGAATTCGGCGTCAGGCTGCGCGCAGCCGTCGACAACGGCGATATGGCCGAGGCGCTTGGTATCCGCACCCAGATCGTCTATTCGGCGACCTTCGCGCTGGCCGTCGGCCTCGCGGCATTTGGCGGCGTGGTCGGCGCCGAGCTGCTGCCGGTCGAGCCGTTCTACGCGCTGCGCTACATGGTGACCTTCCTGGTCGTGGTCTCGGTCGGCGGCGCCGGCTCGGTGACCGGTGCGATGGCGGCGTCGCTGCTGCTTGGCCTTGCCGACACCACGGGCAAATATCTGGCGCCGGAGTTCGGCGAGTTCTTTTTCTATGTCGCGGTGATCGTGATCGTTTACGTGTTCCCGCACGGCCTGTTCGGAAAGGCGCACTAAGATGGCGACCTTGTCCGTCACTGCTGCGCCGTCGGCCTGGGCCGGTCTTCGCAACGACCTGATCGCCGCCGCGGTGATCGCCGCGCTCGGGGCGATCGGGTATTTCGTCTATCCCGACGACCTCGCCTTCCTGATCCGCGTGATCGGCCTCGCATTCCTGGTGATCTCGCTGGATCTCGTCACCGGCTATTGCGGCGTCGCCACGCTCGGCCATGCAGCGCTGTTCGGCGTCGGCGCCTATGCGGCCGGCAATTTCTGTCTCGCCGGCGTCACCGATCCGATCCTGATGCTGCTGATCGGTGCGCTTGCCGGCACGGCCTCCGGGCTGGTCTCGGGCCTGCTGGTGACGCGCTTCCGCGGTCTGCCCCAGCTCGTGCTGTCGATCGCGTTCGGTCAGCTCGTCGCCGCGCTCGCCAACAAGCTGTCGTCGATCACCGGCGGCAGCGACGGCCTTGCCGGCATCTCGCCGAGCCCGGTGTTCGGAATCTTCAACTTCGACATGTTCGGCCGCACCGGCTACGTGTTCTCGGTGATCGTGCTGCTGGTGACGATGGTGACGCTGCTGCGGTTCGCCCGCTCGCCATTCGCGCTGATGTGCCGTGCCATCAAGGACGACACGCTGCGGACGCGGATGATCGGCGTTTCGGTGTATCCGCGGCTGGTGGTGATGTACTGCGTCGCCGGCGCCGTCGCCGGGCTCGGCGGTGCGCTGACGGCGATCAATACCGGCGTGGTCGGGCTCGACAGCGTCGGCTTCGAACGCTCCGCCGAAGCGCTGATCATGCTGATCCTCGGCGGCGCCGGCAATCTGTGGGGCGCGTTGATCGGCGCGATCCTGTTCGAGCTGTTTCACCACTACGTCTCGACCGCGAGCCCGTTCCACTGGATGATCCTGGTCGGCGTGTTGCTGATCGTGGTGGTGCTGTTCTTCCCCAAGGGGCTGGTCAACGAACTGACCCGGCGGATCGGCGATTTCCGGCAGGCGAGGGCGGCGCGATGACGACCCTGCTCGAAGTCCAGCGTCTGTCGAAATCGTTTGGCGGTCTGCGCGTCACCGACGACGTCTCCTTTTCGCTGGCGAGCGGCGATCGCGTCGCGCTGATCGGGCCGAACGGTGCCGGCAAGACCACGCTGGTCAATCAGCTCTCCGGAGATCTGGCGCCGTCCGACGGCCGTATCCTGCTGGCGGGCCAGGACGTCACCACCGCCTCGATCCCTGAGCGCGTCCGCGGCGGCTTGGTACGCACCTTCCAGGTGACGCGGCTGTTCACCAGCCTCACGGTCGCCGAGAACGTCGCGCTGGCGGTGATGCAGCGCCGCGGCCTGACCAAGCGGATGTTCTCCTCGGTGATGGACAAGGCCGACGTCCGCGACGAGTGGCAGAGCGTGCTCGGCCTGCTCGGCATCGGCCATCTGGCGGCGACGCCGGTGACCAAGTTGGCTTACGGCCAGCAGCGGCTGCTCGATCTGGCGATCGGTCTTGCCATGAAGCCGCGGGTGCTGGTGTTGGATGAGCCTGCGGCCGGCGTGCCGCACGACGAGTCGCCGCGGATTCTCGAAGCGATCGGCCGCATGTCGCCGGAGATCGCGATCCTGATGATCGAGCACGACATGGATCTGGTGTTCAAATTTGCGAAGCGCGTGCTGGTGCTGGCAAATGGCGCGCTGATCTTCGAAGGCACGCCCGCCGAGGTGAAGGAAAACGACGCCGTCCGTGCGGCCTATCTGGGAAACTATGCCGATGCCCGCCGCACGTCTTGAAGTTCAAGGTCTCGCGGCCGGCTACGGCTCGGTGAGCATCCTGAGCGACATCAGCTTTGCAGTGCCGGCAGGCGGGCGGCTGACCGTGCTCGGCCGCAATGGCGTCGGCAAGACCACGCTGCTGGCGACGCTGATGGGACTGACCACCCACAAGGGCGGGACGGTTCGGATCGGCGAACGCGAGGTGACGGGGCTGAAGACCTATGCGCGGGCCGCCGCAGGCCTCGGCTACGTGCCGCAGACTCGCGACGTATTTCGCTCACTCACCGTCGAGGAAAACCTGTTCACCGGACTGAAGGGCCGGCCGCGGTCCGAACTCGAGTCGGTGTACGCGATGTTTCCGCGGCTCGCGGAACGCCGCAACCACGGCGGCATGCAACTCTCCGGAGGCGAGCAGCAGATGCTGTCGCTGGCGCGCACGCTGCTCGGCAAGCCGACCGTGCTGCTGCTCGACGAACCGCTCGAGGGCCTCGCGCCGGTGATCTGCGATCAGCTGATGGAGACCATCGTCAAGCTCGCGCAGTCCGGCGAGATGACCGTGGTGCTGGTCGAACAGCAGATCGAGCGCGCACTCGACTTCGCGGACGACGTGCTGGTGGTCGAGCGCGGCCGGATCGTCTGGCGTGGCCAGGCGGCGGAGTTCAGGGCCGATCGGGAATTGGCCGACCGTCTGCTCGGTGTCGGTATCGGCTGAGGCCGCGGCGGGAAGCTCGTTAGCCGCGGGCGTCGAGCATCGCCGACAGGGCGCCGCGCAGCGACTCGATCGAATATGGCTTGCGCACGATCGGCAGGTCGCGCATGCGCTCCGGGATCATCGCGGTGTCGCCGTAACCTGTGGCGAACATGAACGGGATTCCGAGCCGCTCCAGTTCGTCGGCGACCGGCAGTGAACTGCCGTTGCCGAGATTGACGTCGAGGATCGCCAGCGTCGGCGGTCGCTGCGCGATCGTCAGCAGCGCCTCTTCGGCGGACGCGACCGAGATCACCGACTTTGCACCGATCGCCCCGAGCATTTCCTCCGCATCGAGCGCAATCACGAGCTGATCTTCGACCAGCAGGATCGCCGCATTGGCGATATTCAGCGAACTGCTGTCGACGCTCGTATTGTTCGGCTGCGGGCTCGACAGCCGCTGCAGCGACTCGGTGACGAATTGGCCGGGAATACCGAGGCGCGCGACAACACCGCCGGGCGTGTAGTCGATCTCGCTCCAGCCGCCGAGATCGAACGGAATGCTGCGGCTCAGCAGCACGGTGCCGAAGCCGTGCCGGGTCGGCGGCCGGACCGGCGGGCCGCCGCTCTCGGTCCATTCGATATCGCAGCGTCCGTCGTCGCGCACCGACCAGCTCACCCGCAGGCGGCCCGATGAACGAGACAGCGCGCCGTACTTCGCCGCATTGGTGGCCAGCTCGTGCAGCACCAGCGCCAGCACCGAATAGGCGCGGGAATCGAGGCCGACGTCCGGGCCATCCAGCGTGATCTGCGCGGCGGGGTAGGGCGACAGCTCGGCGCGGATCAGATCGAGCAGCGCCCCGCCGCCGTCGGACCGGACCACCTGATCGTGTGCGAACGACAGCGCCATGATCCGCCCGCGCAAGGCCGAGGCGAATTCCTCCAGCGATTTGCCTTCGCCGGCCGGCTGGTTCACCAGCGATTTGATCAGCGCCAGGATGTTCTTGACGCGGTGATTGAGCTCCTCGTTGAGGACGCGTTGGCGCACCTCGGCCTTCTTGCGCTCGGCCGAGAGAATTTCGCTCTGCCGCAGCAGCACTTCGCGCAGGCCGACCTGGATGGTGGCCGCGGTGTCGCGATCGTCCGCGCTCCACGGGATCGACTGCCCTTCGACCTGCTCTTTCCAGATCGAGAAACTCTTGCGCGGCGTCAGCCGGTCGCCCAGCGGCCCGGTGTCGTAGGTCTTGTTCGGATCGCCTGCCCAGTTCAGCGTCTGTACCTGCTCCTTGCGGAAGAACAGCAAGTAATCGCCGGCGGTCTGGGACAGCGGGATCGCCAGCATGCCGGCGGCCGCGCCCGCATAGTCGGTCGCCGCCACGATCCGGTCGGCAAGGGCATGGGTGGCGACGATCTCGTTTCCGGCCCGGCCGGTGAGCAAATACATGATCGACGGCAGCGCGTTGGCCGGCGGCGTCGAGCCATGCGCGGTCCAGACCCCGTTCATCCAGAGGCCGACACCATCGCTCGGAATCAGGTCGGCGATGCGCGGGAGGTTGGCGCGCAGAAAGTCGTCGACCGAGGCATCGAACGACATCTGGCTGGTCAGCGCGTCGAGCGTTCGCCGGGTGCGCAGCGACGACTGGAAGCGACGCTGGTGGTGGACCGCGGTGAAATGCAACGAGAAAAAATCGGCGAACATTTCGGCGGCGACGCGCTGGGCCATCGGTACCACGCGCGGCTCGTAGTGATGGCAGGCGATCAGCCCCCACAGCGTTCCGTCGATGATGATCGACAGCGACATCGAAGCGCTGACGCCCATGTTGCGGAGATATTCGAGATGGATCGGCGAAACGCTGCGCAGGTGTGCGAACGACAGATCGAGCGCGGCGCCGGAGGCATCGCGCTCCGGCACGATCCGGCTGCTGTCGCCGCGCGAATCCGAGATCACGCGGATCGCGTTCTTCAGATACAGCAATCGCGCCTGCTGCGGGATGTCGGAGGCCGGGAAGTGCTGGCCGAGAAAGCTCTCGAGGTCGCTGCGCTTGGCCTCCCCGATCACCTTGCCGGATCCGTCGGCCGCGAAGCGATACATCATCACCCGATGATAGCCGAGCATCGCCTGTAGATAGCGTGGCACCCGCGCCGCCATCTCGTCGAGAGACTTCAGTTCCTTGGTGCGTGCGATGATCTGCCGCGTCAGCCGCAGCGGGTTGTCGGCCTGGTCGGCGGCGGCGGGCTCGAATTCGATGATCGAGGTGCCGTCGTGATGATGCAGCGAGACGTCGAAGGTGCGACCGGTGCCGCCGTCGCGCCAGCCGAAGATCAGTGCCGGCCGCTTCGGATCGGACGCCTGCGCCAGCGCGTTGCGCAACGTGTGTGCCTCCGTCTCGCCGAAGTAATCGGCCAGCAGCTCGCCGACCCGCGGCGTCTCGCGGCCCAGAATCGCGCCGGCGTTCTCCGAGATGCGTGTGATCCGCACCGCTTGCGAGTCGCACGCCAGCAGGCAGCCGCGCGGCTGAATGCTGCCGGGGATGTGGATCGGCTCGCGATCGCAGGAGGTGAGATCGACCTTATGCGGCATGGCGTGCCCTCCGCGTCGCCGCGGCGCAGGGTGCTACACGCCTGATCTCATTTGAGCGATGAGCAGAAGCAGTCGTCGATAGGATCGTTGCGCCTACAGCCAATGGGTGCCTTACGGTGTGGGGAGGAGCGAGCTGACAAGCCGTCCACCGGGCTAAGGCTGGAGACACTCGCAACGTGCCTCGCTTGGACGCTGGAACCAATGTAGCCGCAGCGCATTATTTGTTCCGTTCACTAGTACACAGAGGAACAGCCGTGATCGCCTCTTCTGAACGGCCGAACAACAACTTGTTGCGAGCACTGAGCCCAAGCGATTTCGAGCTGGTGCGCCCGCATCTGCGGTGCGAGACCCGGGCCGCCGGGGATCTGTTGTATCGCCCCGGCGATCACGTCGGCAGCGCGTTCTTTCCGTGTGGGCCGAGCCTCGTATCTTATGAGGTGACCGACGGCGACGGTCGCGGCGTCGAGACGGTGCTGGTCGGGCGCGAAGGCGCGGTCGGCGGCATCGTCAGCTCCGGTTTCCTGCCGGCGTATTGCCTGATCGTCGTCAAGTTCGAGGGCCCGTTCGTCCGCATGCCGATCCTCAACATTCAGGCTGCCAAGGATCGGTCGCCGAGCTTCAAGTCCTTTTTCGCGCGCTACGCCGACTGTCTGATGGCGCAGATGTTTCAATCGACCGCGTGCAACGCGATCCATTCGATCGAGCAGCGCACCGCGAAGTGGATCGCTGCGGCGATGGACCGCACCGGCGACAGCATGGTGCCGCTCACCCACGAGCAGCTCGCGGCGATGATGGGCGTCGGCCGCAGCTACACCAGCCGCGTGCTGCAGGCGTTTCGCCAGGAGGGCATCCTCACGACGCGGCGCGGCGCTCTGATCGTCGACGATGCCGACAAGCTGCGGACGCGGGCCTGCCGCTGCAATGATGCGGTGAAGGAGCACTTCGACGTGGTGCTGCGCGGCGTCTATCCCGAGCCGGACGACGCTGCCGCGTAGCGTTGTCGGCGAGCTTCAGCGCGCCGGTGTGCGCTTCAGGTGCAGGTAGCCGGGATCGAATTCGCCGATCTTGGCGAGCCCCTGCCAGTTGCGGATCGTCAGCACCCCATAGCGAAAGTCCATCGTCTTCGACGCCCGCAACGACGAGATGGTGCGGTTCACGGTGGCGATCGCCATGCCCAGCGTGTCGCCGAGTTGGGCAAGGCTGATGGGGAGCTGCATCGAGTTACCGTCGGTCAGCTTCGAGACCTCGGCGCGGTAGAACAATTCGCAGAACAGATGCGCCATCCGAGCCTTCATCGTCCGGGCCGAATTGTTGGTGATCGCTTCGCGGAAAATCGCCGCATCCACAAGGGTTTCGCGCCAGATCGCAAAGCCGAGCCCGGGCCGGGCTTCGAACATCCGCAGGATCTCCCGATGCGGAATGATTGCCGTCACCGCATGCCCGATCGCGCACAGCGAATGATCCATCCGCTCCAAAAAAATCCCCTGCGCATCCGGCAGGTCGCCGACCATGTGAAACGACAGGAATTGTCGACGGCCGTTTCGCTGCAAATGATACCGTCCGACCATGCCTTCGACGACGAGCGCGGCGCCCTTCGGCGTTTCGCCTTGGCGGATCAGATCTTCGCTGCTCTCAAGCTCCCGCAGCGTAAAACTCAAATTGCGGATTGCGGTGAGGTCATCGGCCGACAGACGGGAATGCTCGCGCAGTTTGTCGATCAGGACGCGATGGACATCCTTCATGGTCCGCCTTTCAAGTTAGATCATCTGATAGGGTTGATGGAACTTGGGGGCTTCAACTCCGAGAGGCGGCAGAGGTTGCTATTTTTTCGAGCGCCGGGCGGCCGTTTTCGTCGTTGCTTGCGAGGCATGGCTCCGACGTGCTCTGTCGGACGGATCATGACTGCGCGAGGATGACAGATGAACGACTTCAGCCGGCTGTGGCTGGTGCGGCATGCGCCGGTGGATGGGCCAAAGGGCGTGATTCACGCCCCCGACGCGCCGGTTGATCTCGGTGACACTGCGGTGCTCGCTGCGCTAGGCGAAAAACTGCCGCACGATGCGACGGTGGTCGCAAGCCCGAGCCGGCGCACGCGCGAGACCGCCGCAGCACTCGGCTTCGATGCGATGCTCGACCCCGATTTTCGCGAGCAGGATTTTGGCACCTGGACCGGGCGCCGCCACGACGATCTGTCGCGCGAACTCGGCCCTGCCTACGATGCATTCTGGCAGGATGCGGCGCGCTTGGCGCCGCCAGGCGGCGAGAGCTTCGTCGACCAGATCGAACGGGTGCGGCGCGGTCTGGCGCGGCTGCCCGCTGGTGATGTCGTGCTGGTGGTACACTCCGGCACCATTCGCGCCGTACTGGCGATTGCCATTAAGACATCCCCCGAGGCTGCGCTGAGCTTTGTGATCGATCCGCTGTCGCTGACGCAGATCGACCGGCTGGGCTCGTCCGGCTGGCGGATCGTCTGGGTCAATCGCGTAGTCGGTTAGGCCGGCCGTTTAGAACGAAGCCTTTTTGCTTGCACAGGCTGCGGCCCCGTGCTCTGGTTTTGACGTCTTCGGTGCCTCGCGTGCGAGGTGAAACTGGGAATACGGTGCGGTGTTTTTCGCCAAATCCGTAGCTGCCCCCGCAACTGTAAGCGGATCTGTCCGGATCATATGCCACTGACGCCAATGGCGTCGGGAAGGCGATCCAGGCGACATCCGTGAGCCAGGAGACCGGCCGAAGACGGAAGCATCTAACCGATCGACGGCGGGTCGAGAGCGGAGCAGCGATGACCGAATTCTCTTAGCAGGCAAAGCCGCGTGCAGCCGCGATAGGCGTCACGCGACGCTTGGCATCGCCTAGCACTCATTCCCCTTCAATCAGAACCAGCCACAGCGCCGCCGCGATTGAGCCGGCGGCCATTGCTGCGGCGCGAGGGAACGGTCATGGAGCCGAAAGACACAACTACCAACGAAGCCTTCAAGGGCTTCACCAACGAGGCCTGCCCGTTTCTGCCGTGCCATCGCGGCGTCGAGCGGGAATTCAACTGCCTGTTCTGCTACTGCCCGCTGAGCGCCTATCAGTGCCCCGGCCCCTACAAGACCTTCGTCGATCGCAATGGGCTGACGCGCAAGGATTGTTCGGACTGCACCTTGCCGCACAACGGCTATCGGCGGTCGTGGAATTTCATCCAGCGCTGGTTGGAGCGGCCGGTGCCTTGGGACAGCCAGCCCCAGGATCCGCGCCACCTCAAGCGTGAAGTCTCCGAAAGCGGCGACTGAACATTGCCGGCGCCTCCGCACCGCTGGATTGCAGCAGCAGCGGAGGTGCCGGCATTTTTCGCCTTAGAGCGAGCGGGCGATCAGCAGCTTCATCACCTCGTTGGTGCCGCCGTAGATCTTCTGGATCCGCGAGTCGATGAACATCCGGCCGATTGGGTATTCCTGCATATAGCCGTAGCCGCCGTGCAGTTGCAGGCACTCGTCCACGGTCTCGACCTGCTTCTGCGTCGTCCACCATTTCGCCATTGAGGCGGTCACCGCATCGAGATTGCCGGCGATCAGCTGCACCAGACAGTAATCGACAAACACTCGCGCGATGAAGGCTTCGGTCTTGCGTTCGGCGAGCGTGAAAGCTGTATTCTGGAATTCGATAATCGGCTGGCCGAACGCCTTGCGCTCCCGCGTATACTCCGAAGTCAGCGCAACCGCGCGCTCCATCGCTGCCACGGCGCCGATCGCGATGATCAGGCGCTCTTGCGGCAGCTGCTGCATCAGCTGCACGAAGCCTTTGCCCTCTTCGCCGCCGAGCAGGTTCTCCTTCGGCGTGCGGGCATTCTCGAAGAACAGCTCGGAGGTGTCGGAGGCGTGCAGGCCGATCTTGTCGAGGTTGCGGCCGCGCTTGAAGCCGGGGTTGTCCTTGGTCTCTAGCACGATCAGCGACAGCCCCTTGGCGCCGGCGCCGCCGGTGCGGGCGACCACGATGATCAGGTCGCAGTTCTGGCCGTTGGTGATGAAGGTCTTCTGGCCGTTGATGACGTAGTCGTCGCCGTCGAGCTTGGCGGTGGTGCGCACGCTCTGCAGGTCCGAGCCGGTGCCGGGTTCGGTCATCGCGATCGCGCCGATCAGCTCGCCGCGCGCCATTCCGGGCAGCCAACGCCGTTTCTGCTCTTCCGAGCCATAGTTGAGGATGTAGTGCGCCACGATGCCGCTCGACACGGTGACGCCGGACAGCGCGTCGGGGACGATCTTCTCCATGTCCTCATAGACCGCGGCATCATAGGCGAAGCTGGCGCCGAGCCCGCCATACTCTTCCGGAACGCTGGGCAACAGCGCCCCCATTTCGCCGAGCTTCAGCCAGGCCGAACGATCGACCATCTTCTGCTTGCGCCACTTGTCGCCATGGGGTGCGAGGTCCTTGGCGAGGAATTTGCGAAACTGGTCGCGGAACGTGTCCAGCTCTTCGGTCATCCAGGGCGATCGGTATTCCATGTTTCCTCACTCGAATGGGCGGCCGCTTGGCACGGCGCATCGCCCGCTGATCTAGGCCAGTTCGGCGGTGCAGGATAGACGTTGCGACCGCCGTATCTTGCGGCGTGTCGCTGCAGGGGGCTGCGCTGTTCGCAGCCGCAGCATGCGCAATGATGGAGGGCGCTCAGGTGGCGCTGTCGATCAGGCTTTCAAGCAGCCGCTTCAGCTCAGCGGTAGCCTTGTCGCCGTAGTTTTCGGCGATATGCGCCTCTTGGCTCAACGCCAACGTATTGAGACGCTGGGTCAGAGCTTTGCCGCGGTCGGAGGTGTACATCAGCACCTTGCGGCGATCCTCCGGATCCTGGACGCGATACACCAGCGAATCCGAAACCATCCGGTCGATCATCTTGGTCAGGGTCGGATGATTGAGCAGCACCGCCTCGGCGAGTTCGCCCATCGAATGGCCCTTGCCGTCGGACAGCACCTTGAGGATGCGCCATTGCTCGACCGGCACCCCTTCGCTGCGTAGCCGTGCTTCGAGCTGGCGGTTGATCTCCCGATTGGCCTGCGCCAGCAGATAGGCGAGGTGTTCGGTGATCGGCGGATTGCGGGTCGGCGATTTGGCCACGATGAGACTTTATCGTTCCGTCTGAGTGAATCGGATGCGCAGTTTGCTGCATCTATATGCACAGCAATCCTTGAAGATTCAATATTTTCGAATAGCATCGATCGTCGAACCCGGGGAGGGGACTTCGGCGGGGATCACCCGCACCAGGCAGGAGAGGGCGTGCTTTCGGCTGTCGATCTCGGACATAGTGGCGCCTATGGAGTGCCGCCGCTCGGCTTTCTCGAGCGCGGTGCGCTTCCCGACGCGCGTTGGGTGGAAGGGCCGGGAGACGGCGGCGGCGCGGCCTCGCGCCGCGCACGCAACAAGCTTCGCGTTGCGAATTTCGTCACCTTCCAGGGCTCGCCCGGGCTGTGGGGACCGGCCTCGACCAATGCGGCGCTGCTTGCGGCTGCCGAAATCAACAAGCGCGGCGGCATCCTGGGCCGCGAGGTCGAACTGGTGTTCAGCGATGCCGGGGGGCCGATCGAGGATGTCGCTCGGCGGGTTGCGCTGGCGGTCGACTACGACGACGTCGATATCGTGATGGGCTCGCACATCAGTGCAGTGCGGGTAGCACTGCGGAACGCCATCCGAGGTCGCGTGCCCTATATCTACACGCCGGTCTATGAAGGCGGCGAGCGTGCTCCCGGCGTGATGGCAATCGGGGAGACGCCGCGCTGGCAGAGCCGGCCAGCGATCGACTGGCTGGCCCGGGAGAAGAGGGCGCAGCGCTGGTACCTGATCGGCAGCGATTACGTCTGGCCATGGCTGTCGCATCGCGCTGTGAAGAAGTACATCAAGGACGCGGGCGGCAAGGTGGTCGGTGAGGAGTTCGTGCCGCTCGGCGAGGACGATCACGAACGGCACCTCGACCGGATTCGCGCCGCCCGACCCGATGTCGTACTGATTTCGCTGATCGGCAACGACAGCGTGACGTTCAATCGTTCCTTCGCCGAAGCTGGGCTTTCGAGCCATGTGCTCCGGTTGGCCGGTGCGATGGACGAGACGGTGCTGCTGGGCATCGGCGCCGACAACACCGAAAACTTGTTCTGCGCATCGGGCTATTTCGGCTGTTACGACTGCACCGCCAACGATGCGTTTCGCGATTCTTATCGCCGGATGTTCGGACCGACGGCGCCGCCGATCGGGTCGGTCGGGCAGTCCAACTATGAAGGTCTGCGATTTCTGGCGACGATTGCCGAGAAGGCGCAGACGCTGCAGGCCCGCTCGCTGCTGCAGGCGGCGCGCAATGTCGTGTACCAGGGCGGCCGCGGCGACGTGACGATCAGAGACGGCCGTGCACGGATGACGATGCACCTTGCCGAGGCCGACGGCCTGGATTTCAAGTTGCTCCGCACCTTCTAGACGGCGCCATTCGCACTCGCGCTATTCAGTAGAAAAATAATACTTGAAACGGAAAATATTTCCGTATGTATTATCGCTGTGACGCGGCGCCGTTCGCGCGCGCAGCTCCAGGCCTTCCCCGGGCCGCATCGCCGATCCGCCTACGCGCAGGAGAATGATCTTGGCCGTTTCGCTTCCCACCCCGACGCAGCTTCTCGAAGTCGCCGATCAGTGCGGCCTGTCGCTCACCGACGAGGACATCGTCTCGTTTCGTGGGCTGATGCAGCCGTCGATCGATGCCTACAATGTGGTTGCGGCGCTGCCCGACGAAGTGCCCTTGGTGAAGTACCCGCGCACGCCCGGCTACACACCGGGCCCGGACGAGAACCAGCGTAATGCCTGGTATCGCAAGGCGAGCGTGCAGGGCGCGTCCTCCGGCAAGCTCAAAGGCAAGACGGTCGCGCTGAAGGACAACATCATGCTGGCCGGCGTGCCGATGATGAACGGTTCTTCGACGCTCGAAGGCTACGTGCCGGACTTCGACGCCACCGTCGTCACACGCATCCTCGACGCCGGCGGCGAGATTCTCGGCAAGACGCATTGTGAGCACTTCTGCATGTCCGGCGGCAGCCACACCGGCTCCAATGGCCCAGTGCACAACCCGCACAAGATGGGCTACTCGGCCGGCGGCTCGTCGTCCGGCAGCGCCGTGGTGGTGGCGCTGGGTGAGGCAGATATGGCGATTGGCGGGGACCAGGGTGGCTCGATCCGGATGCCGTCGTCATTCAGCGGTACCTACGGCATGAAGCCGACCTGGGGTCTCGTGCCTTACACGGGCATCATGCCGATCGAGATCTATGTCGACCACACCGGGCCGATGACGGCGAACGTCGAAGACAACGCGCTGCTGCTCGAAGTGCTCGCGGGCGACGACGGTTACGACCCTCGCATCCGCGCGCCTAAGGTGCACGAGTACACCAAGGCGCTCGGCCAAGGCATCAAGGGCATGAAGATCGGCATCGTCCGCGAAGGCTTCGAGCAGCCCGGGGCAGAGCCTGCAGTGAACGAAAGCGTCCGCGAGGCCTCCAAACGCCTCGCTGGCCTCGGCGCCACCATCGAGGAAATCTCGATCCCTGCGCACAATCTGGCCGGCGCGGTGTGGATGCCGATCGGCACCGAGGGCATGACCCAGACCATGATGGTGGGGGATGGCTACGGCCTCAGCCGGCCGGATCTGTATTCGACAACGCTAATGAAGGCGCATCGCGGCTGGCGCGGCCAGGCGGACTCGCTGTCCGAGACCACCAAGATGATGCTGTTGCTCGGCACCTATATCAACAACACCTTCGGGCCGCGTTACTACGGCAAGGCCGTCAACATCTCGCGGCGCATCACCGCCGCCTACGATGCGGCGCTGGCAAATTTCGATCTTCTGCTGATGCCGACGACGCCGATGAAGGCAACGCCGCTGCCGGCGCCGAACGCGCCCCGTGAGGAGGTGATCGGTCGCGCGTTCGAGATGATCACCAACACCGCCCCGTTCGACATCACCCATCACCCGGCGATGTCGATCCCCTGCGGAATGGTCGATGGCCTGCCGATAGGGCTGATGCTGGTCGGTAAGCACTTCGACGAGCCGACGATCTATCGCGCGGCCCATGCGTTCGAACAGTCGGGCGACTGGAAGACGATGTAGCACGCGCGCGAGGTCCGTCAGCCGGTAACGCCGAATGGAAAACCTGTTCGCCGCCCTGTTCGAAATCCTGAGCTTCGGGTCCATCGTCGTGCTGGTGGTGCTAGGGCTCGGGATCATCGCCAGCATGATGGGCATCTTCAACTTCGCGCAGGGCGAATTCGTCCTGCTCGGTGCCTACGTCACCTACCTGGCCCAAACCGCCGGCCTGCCGGTGTGGACCGGCATGGTCGCGGCGCCGTTTGTGGTCGGGGCGTTCGGATTGGTGCTCGAACGGCTGATCGTGCGGCGCTTCTACGCCGCGCCGATCGTGGCAATGCTCGGTACCTATGCGCTCGGCCTGATCATCCGCGAGATCGTGCGCGGCCTGATCGGCGGCCTCTACATCTCGGTGCCGGAGCCGGTCGGTGGTTCGATCACCATCGGTGACATGCATCTGTCGACATGGCGGCTGGTGATCGTGATCGTCACCGCGCTGGTGATGATTGGAAGCTATCTGCTGTTGTCGCGCACCTCGTTCGGTCTGCGGGTCCGCGCCTCGCTGGAGAACCCGGCGTTGGCGCGTGCCTCCGGCATCTCCACCAACGCAATCTATGGTGCGACCTTTGCTTTCGGTGCGGCACTGGCCGGCCTCGCCGGCGCCCTTATCGTTCCGGTGTTCTCGCTATTCGCCGATCTCGGGCTGCGCTTCCTGATCCAGGGCTTCATTGCCGTGATGGTCGGCGGAGTCGGGTCCTTCGCCGGGCCGGTGGCCGGGGCCGGCATCATCGGCACGCTGTCGGCGGCGCTGCCCTGGGTGATCCAGCCGGTGATCGCCGACGTCCTCGTGTTCGTGCTCGCCATCATCTTCATCAAATTCCGGCCGCAGGGCCTCGTTTCGGGAAAAGGGATCTAGCCTGATGTCCAGCGACTTCAGCTTTCAGCTCGACCGCCGCCGCTTTCTCTCCAGTTTCGCCTTTGCCAGTACCGCGATTGCTACCGGCGTCGGAAGCTGGGTGATCCCGGCCGATTGGGCCAATGCCGCCGAAGGTCCGATCAAGGTCGGCGTCGCCACCGACATCACGGGGCCGATGGGCTATGCCGGCAACGCGGACGCCAACGTCGCCAAGATGGTGGTGAAGCAGATCAACGATGCCGGCGGTCTGCTCGGCCGGCCGCTCGAACTGCACATCGAGGATACCGCGTCGAACGAAGCGGTCGCGGTCGGCAATGTCCGCAAGCTGGTCCAGCGTGACAAGGTCGATGTCGTGCTCGGTGGCATCACGTCCTCGATGCGCAACGCCATCAAGGACGTCATCGTCGCTCGAGGCAAGACGCTGTACATCTATCCGCAGCTCTATGAGGGCAAGGAGTGCACGCCGTATCTGTTCTGCACCGGTCCGACTCCGGCGCAGCAATGCGACGAGTTCATCCCCTGGCTGATCAAGAACGGCGGCAAGAAGTTCGCGCTGCCGAGCGCCAACTATGTCTGGCCGCACACCCTCAACGTCTATGCCCGGAAGGTGATCGAGGCCAATGGCGGCGAGGTGGTGCTTGAAGAGTACTACCCGCTCGACCAGATCGACTTTTCGTCCACCGTCAACCGCATCATCTCCAACAAGGTCGACGTCGTGTTCAACACCGTGATCCCGCCTGGTGTCGGTCCGTTCTTCAAGCAGCTCTATGAAGCGGGCTTCCTGAAGAGCGGCGGTCGGCTTGCCTGCGTGTATTACGACGAGAACACGCTCGGCATCAATCAGCCGGCGGAGATCGAGGGCTTGGCGAGCTGCCTCGATTATTTCAAGGCGCTCGCCAAAGACGATCCAGTCAGCGCCAAACTGCAGGCCGAATACGACAAGGCCTATCCGGGCAACTTCCTGTTTGCGGCAGGCAGCGCCGCCACCGGCACCTATCGCGGCCTCAAGCTGTGGGAGGCGGCTGTGAAGGAAGCGGGCAAGATCGACCGCGACGGCGTCGCCGCGGCGCTCGATCATGCCAAGATCGCCGAAGGTCCTGGTGGGCCAGCCGAGATGGTGCCCGGCAAGCGCCACTGCAAAATGAAGATGTACACCGCGGTCGCCAAGAGCGGCAGCTACGAGATCGTCGCGCGGAGCGAAGGTCTGGTCGACCCGAAGGAATGCTGATGCGGTCACCAGCGTCTCGCTTGGCCAAAATTCACATGCCGCGCCGTGTGGGGCGCGCACGGACTTCACCTCTCCGAGCGTGCGGGTGGGTGATCGCATATGGATGAATTGTTCGGTCGCTGCATCCACCCCGAGTCGTCCCCGCGCAGGCGGGGACCCATAACCCCTGCCGCTCCGAGTCGAGAGATGTCTCTGCCTTCGGGCTCCAGTCGGGAGACTGCGGCGTATGGGTCCCCGCCTGCGCGGGGACGACGTGCGGATAGGCTGCGCCAAAATCGTACGTGGCCATCCGGCGTGAGCTTATTTTCGGTAATCCGGCCGCACGCGCGACGCTCCATCCACCACGTCGGGCGGCTCAATGACTGAAGCATCCCCGACCGTCGAAGCTGTCTCGCCGCCGCGCGCCAAGCGCCGCCCCGCGGTGCTGCCGATCATCGAGATCGCTGTGCTGGCGATCTTCTTGCTGTTGCCGGTTGTGCTGCAGGATTACCTCACCGTGTTCATGACGCGGGTGCTGATCCTGTGCCTGTTCGCGCTGTCGTTCGACCTGGTGTGGGGCTACGCCGGGATCATGAGCTTTGGCCAGGCCGTGTTCTTTGGCGGCGCCGGCTACGGCGTGGCACTGCTTGGTCGCGATCTCGGCATCTCCTCGATGTTGCTGGTGGTGCCGGCCGGCGTGCTGATCGGGTTCGCGCTGGCGCTGTTGATCGGCGGCTTTCTGCTGCTTGGACGCAATCCGTCGAGCGTCATCTTCGTCTCGCTCGGGACGCTGACCGCATCCTATGCGTTCGATCGGCTGGCGCGGGGCTGGTACTATCTCGGCGGCCAGAACGGCATCCCGTCGATCCCGCAGATGACGATGGGTAGTTACGAACTGGGCGAGGGCCCGGTGTTCTATTATCTGGCACTGGCGATCTTGTTCGCGGTGTATCTCGCTTGCCGCTTTCTGGTGCGGTCACAGTTCGGGCTGGCGTTGGCCGGCCTCCGCGAGAATGAGCAGCGTATCGCCTTCTTCGGCTACAAGGTTCAGCATCTCAAGGCGATCGTGTTCTCGCTCGGTGGAGCGATCGCGGGGCTCGCCGGCAGCCTCTACGCCTTCCACGAGGGATTCGTCTGGCCCAACATGCTCGGCGTGGTGATGTCGACCCAGGTGGTGTTGTACGTATTGTTCGGCGGCTCCGGCACGCTGATCGGCGCGGTGATCGGCACCGTGGTGATCGAGATCGTGTCGTTCTGGCTGTCGAATTCCTACCAGGACATCTGGCCGATCATTCTCGGCGCGTTGATGTTGCTGGTGATCCTGTTCCGTCCCGCCGGACTGATCAGCCTGGTCGTCGGCCACAGCGAGCGGATCGGCAGCTTCGGCCGGCCGCCGAAGCCGGGCCGTAGGGAGCGCAGCCATGGCCCTGCTTGAAGCGCGCGGCATGAGAAAGGTGTTCGGCGAGCTCACCGCCCTGAACGGGGCCGAACTGACGGTGCAGCCGAACGAGTTTCACGGTCTGATCGGCCCCAACGGCTCTGGCAAGAGTACGATGATGAAATGCATCGCTGGCGCCGAAGTCCCGACTGCTGGCCGCGTCGGCTTCGACGGCGCTGATATCACCGGGGCATCACCGGCCGAGCGCGCCCGCGCCGGCATGAGTCTGAAATTCCAGATCACCTCGGTGCTGCCGGCGTTGACGTTGTACGACAATGTGCTGCTGGCGCTGCAGGGCCAGACTGCGCTGACCAAGCTGATGTTCTCGCGCACCCGCGGGCTGCTGCACGACAAGGTGATGGCGATGCTGGAGCAGTTTCGCCTCGTCGACCGCGCCAGTGAGCATGCCTCTGCGCTGTCGCACGGCCAGCAGCAATGGCTGGAGATCGCCATGGCGCTGGCGCCGGACCCGAAACTGCTGCTGCTCGACGAGCCCACCGGCGGCATGAGCCTGGAAGAGCGCCGCGTCACCGGTGAGCTGCTGGCGCCGATCAAATCGCGCTGCTCGCTGGTGATCGTCGAGCACGATCTCGATTTCATCCGCGACATCTGCGATCGCCTCACCGTGCTGGATCAGGGCGCAGTCCTCGATACCGGAACGGTCGAGCAGATCCAGGCGAGTCCGAAGGTCCAGGAGGTCTATCTCCGCCGTGCTTGAGGATCATTATCTCGACATTCGCGATCTCGATGCCGGCTACGGACGCAGTCAGGTGCTGTTCGGCGTGTCGTTGACAGCGCCGTGGCGCGGTGGCGTGGCCATTCTGGGCCGCAACGGCGCCGGCAAGACCACGTTGATGAAGGCGATCATGGGCGAATTGCCGGTCAAGCGCGGCAGCGTGTCGCTGGATTCGCGGGACGTCACCAAGCTGCCGACCGAACAACGCGTCCGCGCCGGCTTCGGCTATGTGCCGCAGGACCACCCGGTGTTTGCGCGGCTGACGATCCGCGACAATCTTGCGGTCGGGGCGCTGACGAATAAAGACAGCCGCGCGGTCGACCGTGTGCTGGAGATGTTTCCCAAGCTCGGCCAGCGGCTTGACCAAATCGCCGGCACGTTGTCTGGCGGCGAGCGCAAGATGCTGGCGATCGGCCGTGCGATGCTGTCGGAGCCGAGCGTGCTGTTGCTCGACGAGCCGACCGAAGGGGTATGGATCGGTGTAATCGAAGAGATCACCGACCGGTTGATCGCGTTGGCGAAAGAGATTGCCGTGGTGATCGTCGAGCAGCATCTCGACCTCGCCCTGCGCGTTGCCGACCACGCCTTCGTGCTCGACCGCGGACGCATTGCGCTCACCGGCACCGCCGATGAAGTCCGCAACGATCCGCGGCTGCTGCAATATCTGGCGCCATAACTGCGGTGCTCCGCCTCTCCCCGTCATTGCGAGCGAAGCGGAGCAATCCAGAGATCCGGGCAAAGAGCTGGATTGCTTCGTCGCTGCGCTCCTCGCAATGACGGGAGAGGGCGGTAGTCGGTCAAGCCTCGGAAGGAAGCTCGACGAATTCCGAAATCAGCCGCAGCACCTCGTCGGGCCGGTCGTGCTGGAGCCAGTGGCCGGCGTCGGAGACGATCTCGGCGCGAACGTCTTTAAAGCTGCGCGAAGCCTCGGCTGCCTGGGCCGGATCGATGAAGCTCTCACCGGCGAACAGCAGCAGCGTCGGGCAAGTGATCCGCGCCCACAGCTCGGCGTATTCCTGCGGCGCGAGCCGATGCGGCGCCGTCACCCGTTGATACGGGTCGAATTTCCATGAATAGCTGCCGTCGTCGTTGCGGCGCGCCCCATGGGTGGCCAGATGCAACGCCAGCTCCGGCGTCAGTCGCTTGTTGTGTGCGCGCATCTGGGCCGCAGCGTCGGCGATCGTTGCGTAGCGGCGCGGCTCGCGGCCTTCCAGCCGCTCCAGCTGCCCGAGCCATTTGATCATCCGCTCGTGGACCGCAGCCATCTTCGCGTCAGGGCGGACCGTGACGCCGTCGAGCACCACGAGCCGATTCACCTTCTCCGGAAACGTGCCCGCATACAGCATCGCGATCATGCCGCCCATCGAATGGCCGATGACGGTCGCGGGCGCAGCATCCGCCAGCGGTGGAAGGCGGGTCAGGTCGTAGACGTATTCGGGCAGTGCGTAGCTGCCGCCGCGCGCCCAGTCGGAATCGCCGTGGCCCCGCAGATCCGGCGCGATCACGTGAAAGTGCGGCTGTAGCGCGCGGGCGAGGCCATCCCAGCTTCGGCCGTGGTCCTTGCCGCCATGAATCAGCAGCAGTGGCGGCGCGGCGGCGTTACCCCAGTCCCAATAGTGCAGGCGCTGGCCGTGGGATTGAAAGAAGTGACTTTGTGGTTGTTGCATTGTTGGTTTTCGAGCGTTTCCATGGCTGCAATAGCCCGAGCCGGTGACCGCTTCAATGCCCTGCCGGCTGGCAACGTCCCATGGGGGATCCTCATCGGCACAAGCCGACGGGCTGACAATCTGTTGCAACACGGGTATGGAGGGGCTTCGAATATCGCTGTGTAGAGAGCGCGCGGTCGACGTCGCAGACCTCGTGCATGCGTCTTCAGCGTCCATCATGAATTGAGCGGAGATCCCTTGATGGCTGCGGCCAGCGGAGCCCGAAAGACCTCTCCGGCGCTGAGGCGTGTCGATACCCGCGAGCTACGCGAAAATGCCGTGGTGGCGGCCGAGTTTCTGAAGACGCTGTCGAACGTGTCGCGGCTGATCATGCTGTGTCAGCTCGCCGAAGGCGAAAAGTCGGTGTCGGAACTCACTGAGCTGCTCGACGAACGGCAGCCGACGGTGTCGCAGCAACTCGCGCGGCTGCGCAGCGAAAAGCTGGTGCAGGCAAGGCGCGAGGGGCAGCAGGTGTTCTATTCGCTCGCCAGCGAAGAGGTCCGCAGCCTGATCCTGGCGTTGCATGCCACCTTCTGTCGCAAGGATCGCGACAAGGACAGACCCGCGGCAGCCTCGCGCGCGAAGCCCGCGACAGCGCCACGCCGTCAGCGCCAAAGCGTCGACGCCTGAACGGCGCGCTGGTTCAGTCAGCCGGCTTGCGGCCGAACAGGCGCTGAAACAGGCCCGGCGGTTTCGGGCCCTGCACGGTCGGAAAGCCGGCCTTGCGCCACGCCAGAATGCCGCCGCCGAGCACGTAAGGCTCACATACGCCGCTCGCCTTGGCTTCGATCTGGCCCGCATACATCCGCGTCCGTCCGCCGGAATGGCAGAAGAAGATCGCCTTGCGTCCCTGCGCTGCGCCGAGATCGCGGTGCTTGAAACCGGTCAGCGGCAGTTCGATCGCGCCGTTGATATGTTCGCGGGCAATCTCGTGTCGCTCGCGCACGTCGACCAGCACCGCACGACCGTCGGTCACGAGGCGGTGGGCTTCGATCGGCGAAATCGTCTTCACGCTCATGGGCCATTCGTCTCCATCTTGTCGGCTGTGTGGCGATGCAGTCGTCAGCGGAATGTCGTCAGGTAGTGACGTTCGAACAAGCGCTTCAGCCAATGAAACAGCTTCATCTTCGGGCCGACGAAGTTGAAGCGTTGATTGCGAAACACCAGCATGCCGGAGTCGAGCATATCGACGATGCAGACCAGCTCCGGCTTGAAGCGAGTGATCGGTTGCTGTCCCGATTCGATCGCGGCGATGTTGGCCGCAACCGCAATCGCCTGCAGATCGGCCTGATGCGCCTGCTTCGGCATCCAGTCCGGGCCGGGGAATGAACCGGCGTCGCCGGCGACCCAGACGTTGGGCTGCCCCTCGACCCGGCACAGCTCGTCCGCCTTGATCATGCCACCGGCCGATAGCGGCAGGTCAGTGTCCTCGAGCCAGGCCGGACCGGTCAGACCCGGCATGAACAGGATCAGGTCGGCGTCGATCTCGCCGCCGTCGAGCACCACTTTGCGTTCTTCGAACCGCAGGATCTTGCGGCCGAGTCGGGTCGCGATGCCGCGGTTTTTCATTTCCTGCAGCAGGCCGTCGACCGCGCGTTCGCCGAGCCGCGCGCCGGGACGCGGCGCGGGGCTGAAGAACACGATCTCGAAGCCCGGCCGCTTTCCTTGCCGGCGCAGCAGCGCATCGATGATGAAAAGGAACTCGAACATCGGCCCGCCACGCATCGCGCCGGGCTCGTTCGGATTGGTGGCGAAGCCGACCGCGATGGTGCCGCCCTTCAGCGCGTCGAGCCGACGCCCGATCTCTTCGCCGATCTTGATGCCTTCGCACGGGATCAGCGCGTGCTCGATACCCGGCAATTTGCGGATGAAGCGGCCGCCGGTCGCAATGATCAGATGATCGTTACGCAGTTCGCCGCGGTCGGTGACGACACTGCGGCCACCGTCCTTCAGACCTGTGGCGGAGGCTTCGACGAAGTCGATCCGGTGTTTGGTCAAGAAACTGTCGAGCGGCACCTTCAGCCGTTCTGCTTGACGGAGGCCGGCGGGAATCCAGATCGAGCTCGGCAGGAAGTGCAGTTCCCGTCGCGGCGAGATCATCGTGATTGCGGCGTCGATGTTATGCTTGCGCAGCTCGCGGGCGGCGGTGAGGCCGGCAAAGCCCAAGCCGATGATGGTGATGTTGCGCATCCTCGCGTATCCTCGTTGGCGCGCGCCGTGTCGCCTCCGGGCGATGCGTCGCATGCTATGACCCGGCGGTCTGTGACGATGTCACCGCGGCAACGCGGCCGATTGGGCATCAAGGAAGCGGGCGTTGCGAAGGCGCGCGTGCCGCCGCCAAGCTGGCGCAGCAGTGCAGCGTGTGGGAAGGAGAACCGGCATCATGGCATCCGAACATTTCGACATGTGGGAGAGCCGTTTTTCCGCCGACGGCTATCTGTTCGGCACTGCGCCGAACGCTTTTCTCGCGTCGTGCCGTGATCTGCTGCCGAAGCAGGGGCGCGCGCTGGCGATCGCCGATGGTGAGGGGCGCAACGGCGTATTCCTGGCCGAATGCGGACTCTCCGTATTGTCGGTCGATTTCTCGCCGACCGCGCAGGCCAAGGTGCACAAGCTCGCAGCCGAGCACGGCGTCACGATCGAAACCCGAACCGTCGATCTCTTGAGCTCGCAGTGGCCGGACGGATTCGACGTGATCGCCGGCATCTTCTTCCAGTTCGTCGAACCGGAGCAGCGCCCGCAGATCTTTCAACAGATCCGCGACGCGCTGAAGCCTGGAGGGCTCTTACTGATCGAGGGCTATCGCCCTAAGCAGCTCGTCTACAAGACCGGCGGTCCGAGCCGCGCCGAAAACCTCTACACCCGCGAACTCCTGGAGCAAGCGTTCGGCGACTTCGACAATCTCAGCATTCGCGAGCACGATAGCGAGATCGTCGAAGGCGCCGGTCACGTCGGACTATCGGCGCTGATCGATCTGATCGGATGGAAGCCAAAGTAGCCGGCGGTTAATCGTCCATCGCGCAGCCGTCGAACACGCGCGGTGCGCCAATCTGCAGCCCGAGCCAGGCGTCAACGGTGGCCTGATCGAAGCCGACTTCACGGCGGTCGCCTGATTGCATCAGCGGGCGGCGGATCAGCAGCGGATCCTCGATCATCAGAGCGAGTGCCGCCTCCTCACCGAGCGTAGCGAAATCGATCGCGCCGGCCTTCACTTTCGGCGACGACTGGTTGAACCAGGCGATGAGCGGCTTGTCGCCGAAGAATGGCCGCAGCGTCTCGCGCGTCCACGGCTCGGCCAGCAGGTTGCGAACCTCGAGCTCGTGACCGGATTGGGTGAGCAGCGCCTTCTGCCGCGCGTTGCCGACGCAGCCGGGCTTCTCGTAAAACACCACTTTGGCCATCGCCGAAGGCTCCTTCAACAGATCGTCTTGTGCGCGCGCTCATCAGCGTTCGTGCCGTAGGCCGATGGCTCTGCCAGTCGCGGTGCGAGGCCGGCCCACCATGTCTCGATCGCTGCGCGGCTGCACGGCAGCACCGCGCCCTCGTCGCCGATGAACTCGCGCCACGCGTCGGCGCATTTCTCCGGCACCGCGGTGAGGAGCGGCCGTCCGGCGACGATCGCCTCGGCGAATTCGTTGCGCAGCCCCTTGCCGGTCGCTTCCTGTTTCGAGAATTTGTTGATTACCACCAGCGCGGCCCCGCTCGCGACCGCGCGCGTCACGGCTTGGGCGGACTCAGCCAGGCCGCCGGCGTCGAGCTTGCACGATCCCGCGCCGCTGCCGAGCGTCTGCGAAATCCCGATCGCCTCGCCGGTCATCAGGTCGATCAGCTGCATGTCGATCTTCTTGCCGGCCGCGTCTTTGATGTTTCGCTGCACGATGCCGCCGAGCCGCTCTCCGGCTGCAAGCCGGGCGAATGCGAACTCCGCCAGCAGCGCGTCGACGTCGTCGTCGGCACGATAGATGATCGCGGCGATCCTTGGTGCCTCTGCGCTGCTGTCGGCCATCTCTGCACCCTCCAGTCGGTGTGCTCGTCGTGAGTTCAGCAAGCGCCGTGCCGGTTATTTGGCCGGCGCGTTCGCTTGCTATGCGATTGATTTGTCGATCGTTTCGCTCCGGCGAACCGGCTGCGAGCTTTGGTCGCAAACCTGACAGCGTTGTATAGTCATGGACATAACGGTCCGAAGCGGAGATGTTGCGCCGGAACTGCCGAGCGTCAAATGCGCCGAACGACGATCATCGGGGACCTGCCGTATGCCTGCCGCCACCACTGCCGAACTGGAGCGCCTGCTCGACGACGACGTGCCTTGCGGCGATTTGACGACCGAGGCGCTGGGCATCGGTGCGGCGTCCGGGGTGATGCAGTTCACCGCCCGCGATCCGATGGTGCTGGCGCTCGCCGAAGATGCCGCCGCGATCATCCGGTTGTGCGGCTGCGAGGTTGAACTCTCTGCTTCATCCGGCAGTCGGCTCGCGGCGGGCGCGCCGATCCTGACCGCCCGTGGCAGCGCCTCGGGCCTGCTGCGCAGCTGGAAGGTGGCGCAGACGCTGATCGAGATCTGGTCCGGCGTTGCCACCACGGCGCGCGACATCGTCGATGCGGCCCGCGCGGTGTCGCCGACGATCGCGGTCGCCTGCACCCGCAAGAACACACCGGGCACCAAGCGGTTCGCGGTCGCTGCCGTCAAGGCCGGCGGCGCCACTATGCACCGGCTCGGCCTGTCCGAAACCGTGCTGGTGTTCGGCGAGCATCGCGGCTTTCTCGATGAGCCGCTGGCGGCCACGGTGTCTCGGCTGCGCGCCACGCTGCCCGAGAAGAAACTGATTACCGAAGTAGCGTCGATCGACGCGGCCCTCACCGCGGCCGAGGCCGGGTTCGACGTACTGCAACTGGAAAAATTCGCTCCCGCCGATGTCGCGACTTTGATCCAGCAACTTGCCGCGCGGCCGTCGCGCCCGGTGGTCGCGGTTGCCGGCGGCGTCAACGCCGGCAACGCTGCGGCTTATGCAGAAGCCGGCGCTGAGGTGCTGGTGACGTCGGCGCCGTACACAGCAAAACCGCGCGACGTGCAGGTGCGGATCACGCCGGCGAAGTAATAATTGGCTGCAGGGTCGCGCCGTTCCACAAGCAAGGCGCGCTCCCTCTCCCGCTTGCGGGAGAGGGCTGGGGTGAGGGCCTCCCGGGCAGTGAGTTTGCCTCTCGCGGAGAGGAGTGCCCTCACCCGCCGCGCTTCGCGCGTCGACCTCTCCCGCAAGCGGGAGAGGTTGCGCTGCCGCTGGGGCGAGAGCGTGCTAACTCCGCGCATGACGGTCCCTATTGACGCGAGGCCTTGATCTTTCAATTCGTGGACTACGACCTCGCGTAACTCGCCGCCCGGTCCGCGATTGTCTCGCGCAGCACCGTTTTCTGGATCTTGCCGTTGGCGTTGCGGGGCAGGGGTGTGGTGCGGATGATGATGCTCTCGGGGACTTTGTAATCCGACATCCGCGCCGCGCAGTAGGCGGCGACGTCGCGTTCATTCACGCTGGCGCCTTCGCTCGTCACCACGATGGCATTGACGCGCTCCCCGAGAACGGGATCGGGCGTGCCGATGATCGCGGTCTCCAGCACGCCGTCGATGCCGCAGATCACGTTCTCGACTTCGGCCGAGAAGATCTTGAAGCCGCCGCGGTTGATCATGTCCTTCTTGCGGTCGAACACCCGGACGAAGCCGTCCTGGTCGATCGAGCCGATGTCGCCGCTGCGCCAGTAGCCGTTCACGAACTCCTTGGCGTTGGCGTCGGGCCGCTGCCAATAGCGCGGCACCACCATCGGGCCGGCGATCAACAGTTCGCCCGGCTCCCCAGGGGCGACTTCGTTGTCGTCGGCGTCGAGCACGCGGACATGCGCGTAAGGGATCACTTGGCCGACGCTGTCCATGTGATCGCGCCAATAGGCCTCCGGCATGATCGTGGTCGGTGAAGTCGTCTCGGTCGCTCCATAAGCATTGCGGAGCTGCAGGTTCGGCAGTCGCTTCGCCAGCATCTCGATGGTCGGCACCGGCATCGGCGCGCCGCCGAAGCAGCCGATCCGCCACGCCGACAGATCGTGCTTGTCGAAGTCGGGGTGCATCACGGCAAGCGTGTAGATCGCCGGCACCAGGATCGAATAGGTGATCTGCTCGCGCGCCGCGAGGGCGAGGAAGTCGGTGGTCTTGAACGCCTGCCGCATCAGCACCACGCAGCCGCCGGCCGCGATGGTCGCGTAGGATACGCCGACGAGGCCCGTCACATGCGACAGCGGCACCGCGACCAGCCCGCGGTCGCGTTCGGTCAGCTCATGGGCGCGTGCGAACGCGTAGGATGAGTGCAGGATGCTGAGATGTGTCAGCTCGGCGCCCTTCGGCTTGCCGGTGGTGCCCGAGGTATAGAGAATCACCGCGGTATCGTCTTCGCGCATCTCCGCGAGCGGCGCGTTCGCCGGATCGACGGCGAGCAGATCCTCGAACGGTCGCGCGTCCTTGGAGCTGCCGTGCGCGACGAAGCGATGCGCGAGCTGCGGCACGTCGACGGCAGACGGGATCTCGCCCGCCAGTTCGGCCTCGAACACCACGACCTTGGCGCCGCTGTTGTTCAGCAGGAATTCGAGCTCGGCGCGGCGCTGCCGGATGCCGATCGGGACCACCAGCACGCCGAGCCGGTTGCAGGCGAGCGTCACCGCCAGGAACTCCCAGCAATTGCCGAGGAACAGCGCGACGCGGTCGCCCTTGCCGATGCCGAGTGAGGACAGCGACACCGCGATCTTGCGCACCAGCAGATCGAGTTCGCGATAGCTGAGCGCGCGGTCATCGACGATCGCCGGACGGTCACCGAACCGAGCGACCAGATCGTCGAACATGGCTGCGAGATGGGCCGGGCGCTCGGAGAAGCACAACATCGACCGGCCGTCGTAGTGAGTCTCGCGGCGCAGTGCGCCACCGATGCCGGCCTCGGGCCAGAACGTCATGGGTGTTTCCTCGTTGATCGTTGGGACGCCACGGTTACCTCCGCGATCGTCCGGCGGCTGTTTGCAGCGCCAGCGCAATTCTATCCCGGCTCGGCCGTGAACCGCCAGCCGGTGTTTCGGTGTGTCATCTCGCGGAAATTATTCGCCTTCCGCGATGGGCTGACACAGCGGCGTCAGCATTGCCACCTAGGATAGCAATTTGCGACGGCGGGAACCGCCGCAAGTCGATATCAGGGAAGAAGCGATGAGACTCTCCGACGTGGAATGTGAATGCGGCGCGCTGTACCGCTGCGCCGAATCCGAAACACTCGACGGTGAACCTGGCAATCTGCATTGCGCCAATTGCGGCCGGATCGTCGAGGCGTGGCAGACCCGCAGCAAGCGCGTGTATCGCTGCGTGCTGACGCCGGATCGCAGCTATCCGGTGGTGCCGCCGCCACCCGCGCCGTAAGCGCATGCTCGAAGGCGCGTTTGATTTTTCGAAGCGGCGCGACACGTCGTGCCTCGCTTGAAGGATGCTTAATCCTATATGGTGGAGGTCGATTTCCCGACGACGAAGGGCGATAAGTTGCGAACTCCGGTGCTGGCAGCAGGCGGAATCGTGTTGCGGCGCGGCAAAGATCCGCTGTTCGCGGTGGTTCGGATGCGCAAGCGCAACGATTGGGTGCTGCCCAAGGGCAAGCTCGATCACGGCGAGACGCCCCGCCAGGCCGCCGAGCGCGAGGTGCTGGAAGAGACCGGCCACGTCGTCGAGGTCCACGAGTTCATCGGCACGCTCGCTTATGATTCCGGCGGCCGCTCCAAGGTGGTGCATTTCTGGCGGATGGAAGCCGAGCCACGGCAGACCCTGCCGCTAATGAAGGACATCCGCGCGGTCGATTGGTTGCCGCTCGACGAAGCCCTGCAGCGGCTGTCCCGTAGCTACGAGCAGGCGTTTCTGACCGAGGTCGGGCCGCTGGTGCTGCAATCCGCCGGCCACTTCGTATCTGCAACTCCCGCAGCGCCGCCGCCACCGCGCTGCCCGACCAGCCCGTTGCCGACCGGAGACGAGATCATCACAGACCTTGCCGAAGCTCCGTCTTTGGCGCTCGAACAGCCTTCGGACGCCATCGAACCCGAGCCGCCGCTGTCGATGCTGCAACGACTGCGGCGATGGCTGCGAGGGACGACGCGCTCCTGATCGCTCTGTTTCGGGGCGGTCTTCTGCTGTCCGGATTCTCCTGACATTTGACGCACGTCAAATAACCCGTCCTGCCGCCGCCTATCGTTCGCGAAATTTGGCCGCATGGCCACAGGCAGGAAACGTCATCAGGGGATGCCATGAGTGAGGCATTGGCGGCTGGCGCCGGACGCGCCAAGCGCGAGATTTTCGGGACGCCGATCTTCGGTCCCGAGTCGGCGCAGAAGGGCTACGCTCTCAACAAGATGTGCTTCTCGTTCAACGACGCCGGCGCGCGCGCTGCGTTCGTCAAGGACGAGGCTGCGTATTGTGCGCGCTACGGTCTCACCGCGGCGCAGACCGAAGCGATCCTCAAGCGCGATCTGCTCAAGCTGCTCGACGAGGGCGGCAACGCCTACTACCTCGCCAAGTTTGCCGGCATCCTCGGCCTCAACATGCAGGACATCGGCGCGCTGCAGACCGGCATGACGGTCGAGCAGTTCAAAGCAAAGCTGTTGGCGGCGCGGGACAATTGAGAGGGGATTGCTGACATGGCGACGATCATCGGCGGCCTGGCCGCTTCGCACGTCCCGGCGATCGGCGGGGCGATGGCCAAGGGCCTCCAGAAGGACCCGTATTGGGCGCCGTTTTTCGACGGTTTCGATGCGCCGTGCCGCTGGCTGGAGGCGGCCAAGCCTGACGCCGCGGTGGTGATTTACAACGATCACGGCCTCAACTTCTTCCTCGACAAGATGCCGACCTTCGCGGTCGGGGCCGCGCCGGAATATCGCAACGACGACGAAGGCTGGGGCATCCCGGTGATGGCGCCGTTCAAGGGCGACACCAAACTGTCGTGGCACATCATCGAAACGCTGGTGGAGTCCGAGTTCGACCCCGTCACCTGCCAGGAGATGCTGGTCGATCACGCCTACAGCCTGCCGATGGAGCTGTTCCTGCGCGGTCGCGCTCACGACATTCCGACCGTGCCGGTGGTGGTCAACACCGTGCAGCACCCTCTGCCGTCGCTGCGCCGCTGCTTCAAGCTCGGCCAGGCGATCGGCCGCGCCATCGAGAGCTATCCGGAAGACCTGAAAGTGGTGGTGATCGGCACCGGCGGGCTGTCGCATCAGCTCGAAGGCCAGCGCGCCGGCTTCATCAACACCGCGTTCGACAAGCGCTGCATGGATGCGATGACCGGTGATATCGAGGGACTGCTCGGGATCGACCCGCACGAACTGGTCGAGCTCGCCGGCAGCCAGGGCGTCGAGGTGATGAACTGGGTCGCGATGCGCGGCGCGCTGACCGGCGACGTCCGCGAGCTGCACCGCAACTATCACCTGCCGATCTCCAACACCGCTTCGGGCATCATGCTGATCGAGAACCGGCCGAAGCTGGCGCAGGCGGCGTAGGGCCTTTGTGCGTCCGAGGCCTTAGTCCCTCATGGTGAGGAGCCGCGGCGAAGCCCGTAGGGCGAAGCCGGGGCGTCTCGAACCACGAGGCCGATGCGCTGCTACGCGTGTGCTCGGAGCCCATCCTTCGAGACGCCCCGGCTTCGCCGGGGCTCCTCAGGATGAGGTTGGTGCAGGTGGCGACTAAAGTACGAAGTGATGTTGGGCCGCGGCGCCGCTACACAAAAATCGTCATGCCCGGGCTCGACCCGGGCATCCACGAATTCACGCAAGGCGGTGGTTATGGCCGTGGATGGCCGGGTCAAGCCCGGCCATGACGGAGTGTGAGAGGAAGCGTCGGAGGCTCACTACTCAAGCCTGTAGCTCACCGCCTCGTCGTTCACGCCTCCTCACTCACCATCCGCCGATAATCTCGCGGATTATGTCCGGTCCGCCGTTTGAAGAAGCGGCAGAAATAGGCGGGGTCTTCGAAGCCGAGTTCGAACGAGAGCTTGGAGATCGGCGCAGCTATATAAGTCAGCCGGCGGCAGGCTTCGCGGGTGAGACGGGCATGGACGACATCGAGCGCGTTCTGGCCGGTTTCGGCTTTCGCCAGCCGGTTGAGACGCTCCGGCGTCATACCGAGCGCGTCGGCGTAGCGTGCGATCGGCCAGTGCTCGCAATGATGCGCTTCGACCAGCAGCAGGAAGCGGGTGAATTGATCGCCGCCGCGCGCCGCATGGCGCGCCTGCCGCTCGCTCTGCTGCGCCAGCCGCCAGACGATGGCGCGGCCGAGCCACAACGGCACTGGCGAATTGCCGGCGTCCGGCGAGGCGAACTCGTCGGCAAGCTCGGCGAATAATCTTTCGATCCGCATCGTCGCGGCCCCGTCAGGCTCGAATTCCAGGATGCGGGCCGCGGCGAACAGATCGCGCAGCGCCTGGCCGGTCGCCGGCACGTCGCCCTCGATCATCGCATGCGGATTGAAGGTGAAGACCTGACCTTCGGTGTGCGGCGAGAATTTGAAGCCGTGAACGACGCCGGGCGGCACGATCACCGCGACCGGACCATCGCGTTGCACGCGCTGCTCATCGAGCGCGATTGTCGCTGTTCCAGAGCCAATCCAGAGGATCTGATGCAGGCTGCGGTGGGCGTGGACGTCGATCTCCCACTGATACAATCGGCTGCGCGATTGAATCGCTTCGACATGCAGCATGTCGACCGGCGCGGCGGGCGTCTCGCCGTACAGCGCGAAGATCGGAATTGCTGCTTTGCGGCGTGAACGGGCCATCTGCGCAGCTAAGACCGAACGTCGGAAAAGTGCAAGTTTTTGTCACCGCGGCGTCTCACGGCGCGAGGTGGTGCCAACTACACTCCGACGATCGCCGCAACTAATAGACAAACAAGCGAACCGGGCGGCCTTAACAAGAGAGGAAATCAGCTCATGTTCAGCTTCGATCCTTATTCGCCCGCCGTCGATGCCGATCCGTTTCCGCTCTACAAGACGCTGCGTGACGAACATCCGGTGTACTGGAGCGAGCCGGCGCAGATGTGGATTCTGTCGCGCTATCTCGACGTCGCCGGCGCCGGCAGCAACTGGCAGGTGTTCTCCTCGGCCAAGGGCAACCTGATGACCGAGCTGCCGAACCGGGCCGGCGCCACGCTCGGCACCACCGATCCGCCGCGCCACGACCGGCTGCGCGGACTGGTGCAACACGCCTTCATGAAGCGCAATCTCGAGGCGCTGGCCGAGCCGATGCGGGAGATCGCCCGCGACGCCGCCGAGGCGCTGCGCGGCCGCGACCAATTCGATTTCATCAGCGACTTCTCGTCCAAGTTCACCGTGCGGGTGCTGTTCGCGGCGCTCGGCCTGCCGATGGGCGATGAGCAGACCGTGCGCGACAAGGCGGTGTTGATGGTGCAGAGTGATCCCGTGACCCGCGCCAAGGGGCCGGAGCATCTCGCCGCTTACGCCTGGATGCAGGACTACGCGTCGAGCGTGATCGCGCAGCGCCGGGCCGAGCCGAAAAACGATCTGATCTCGCATTTCAGCATGGCGGAGATCGATGGCGACCGGCTCGACGAGCGGGAGGTGCTGCTTACCACCACGACGCTGATCATGGCGGGCATCGAGTCGCTCGGCGGCTTCATGAGCATGCTGGCGCTGAACCTGGCTGATTTGGCCGATGCGCGCCGCGCGGTGGTGGCCGATCCGACGCTTTTGCCGGACGCGGTCGAGGAGTCGCTGCGCTACAACACCTCGGCGCAGCGATTTAAGCGCTGCCTGCAGAGCGACCTGACGCTGCACGGCGTCACCATGAAGGCGGGCGATTTCGTCTGTCTGGCCTATGGCTCGGCCAATCGCGACGAACGGCAGTTTCCGAATCCGGACGTCTACGACTTGAAGCGCAAGCCAAAGGGCCACCTCGGCTTCGGCGGTGGCGTCCATGCCTGCCTCGGCTCGGCGATCGCCCGAATGGCGATCAAGATCGCATTCGACGAGTTCCACAAGGTGGTGCCGGACTATACGCGCACCGAACAGCGGCTGAACTGGATGCCTTCGTCGACCTTCCGCAGTCCGCTGCGGCTCGCGTTTGCAGTCGAGCAGGCCGCTGCGCGGTCTGCCGCCTGACGATCAGCGCTCCTCGGCCTCGCTCAGGGCGAGGCCGGTGAGTGCGGCGACGATCGCAAACCCGGTCGCCGAGGTCAGGGCGAAATCGAACAGCCGAAACGCCGGCAGACTCAGCAGTGCCGGCGTTACGCCGAAATTCGGGGACCGCGTCGCCACGAACGCAAAGCCTAGCCCGATCGCGGCGCCCATCATCGCGTGACTGGCGATCGCCGTCAGCCGCGACAACCTGCGTGCCTTGGGGCTCGGCTTCTTGATCCTGGCCTGGGGCGCTCGAACTGAAGGCTTCTTTCCACGCATGGCGGTCACCCTCGCTTGCTGAGGCGCCAACGCGGCTTGTGGTACGACGTTCCTAAGTAGGGTACATTGCCCCGTCAGTGTCCGGAGCGGGACCGCAGCGGCTCAACTGATCGGATTGCGACGGGGTTCGACGATCTCGAACATCCGTGGAAATTCGTCCATCAGCCCCATCAGTTCGGCGAGCTTCATCGGATTGCCGCTGACCTTGATCTTGCCCGCGATCACCGCCTCGGGAAACGAGGTCTGCTTGGCGATCACCTCGTCGAGCAGGCTTCGCGGCAGCACGAAGCCGGCGTCGGCCGCGGCGGATTGCGTGCCGGCCACATAGGTCAGGGCGCAGTTCTCCAGCGTCAGCACACAGGTTTCGCCGGTGTCGGTGAACTGCCAGTTCAGCACGATGGTCTTGCCCTCCGCCTTTGGCCCGTTGAGCCGGACACCGAGCACGTCCCAGATTTGCGAGGTCTTCAGCGCCGACAGCGTCTCGCGCGGCATTCCGGGGCGCGTCGGCATTTTCGGCATGCCGTGGCGCAGTTCCTGGGCGCCGAACAGATAGGCGTTGCGCCAGGTCGAACTCTCGGACTGGTAGCCGAGCTGTTCGAACGTATCGGCCAGCAGCAAACGGCCGTCCTGATTGTCCGGATCGGCGAACACCAGATGGCTGAGCACCTGCGCCACGAAGCGGAATTCACCCCGCTCGAAATCCGCGCGCGCCTTCGCCAACAACGCGTCCGCGCCGCCCATATACTCGACGTACTTCTTGCCGGCGTCGACCGGCGGCAGCGGATCGAGGTTGGCCGGGTTGGCGTCGTACCAGCCGAGATACTTCTGATAGATCGCCTTCACGTTGTGGCGGATGTGGCCGTAATAGCCGCGCGCGTGCCAGGCGCCATCGAGGCTCTTCGGCAGGCGGATGGTTTCGGCGATCTCGGCGGCGTTGAGGCCGTGGTTCATCAGTCGTAGCGTCTGGTCATGGGCGAATTTGTAGATGTCGCGCTGTTGCCGGATCATCAGGTCGATCCGCTTCATGCCCCACACCGGCCAATGGTGCTGCCCGCACATCACCTCGGCCTTGCCGCCCCAGAGTTGCAAGGCCTCGCCGAGATAGCCCGACCACGCCAGCGCATCGCGCACGTCGGCGCCGCGGAACGGCAGCAGATTGTGAAAGTTGTGAGTGCAGTTCTCGGCGAGGTTGAGCAGCTTGTAGCGCGGAACGAAGAAGTGCATCTCCGCTGGCGCTTCGGAATTCGGCGCCATCTGGAATTCGAAGTCGACGCCGTCGAGGCGGCGGGTGTCGCCGGTCGCCTTGATCAGGTCGGTCGGGCGCAGCAGCGCCGCGGTGCCGGCAGCCATTGTTTTGCCGAGGCCGCAATCGACATGGCCGCGTGGTCCTTTGGCGAGCAACGGTCCGAACTGATACTGCGCCCGCCGCAGCATCGCCGGCCCCGCAATGATGTTCTCGGAGACGGCGTGCTCCATGAACAGATCAGGCGCAATGATCGGTATCCGTCCGCTCGCGATTGCATCCTCGTCGAGCACGCCGCGCGCGCCGCCCCAATGATCGGCATGGGTGTGGGTGAAGATCACCGCCACCACCGGCCTGTCGCCGCGGTGACGGACATAGAGCTGCATCGCCGCGCGGGCGCCTTCAATCGAGGTCAGGGTGTCGACCACGATCACGCCGTTGTCGCTCTCGATCAGCGTCATGTTGGCGATGTCGAAGCCGCGGACCTGGTACACGCCCGGCACGACCTCGAACAGGCCGTGCTGCATGTTCAGCCGCGATTGCCGCCACAGGCTCGGATCGACGGTTGCCGGGGCGACCTCGTCACGCAGGAAACCATAGGGCTCGAGACTCCACACCGTGCGGCCTTGCGCCGAACTGATCGCGGCGTGGTCGATGCTGCCGAGAAAGCCGCGCGCGGCATCGTCGAAATCACTGGTGTCGGAGAACGGCAATTCGTCCAGCACCGTCTTATGACGCGCGAGGACCGAAGCGGAGGCATCTTTCGGCTCAATTGCCTCGTTGGCGACTGTGACGGTCTCGCTCATCGTCGGTCTCCTCCCTGCCTTCGTCGTCTGTCGCGACGGTGGCATCACAGCCGATGCAGAAACGGATTGCAATCGCAGGTCTGCACCTTACGATTAGTTCATGAAACGATAGATGCCGCCGAAGCGGTGCACCAATCAGGGAGGGAGTCATGAGACTAATCAATGGCGCCGCGAGGCCATCCATACCCGCGCGGCGGAAATTGGCGGGGCGCGTTTTGCATTGCGGGACGCCCGTGGCGGTGGTCCGGACAAAGGTTGCCCGATGAGTCTCAGCGTCGATCTGTTCTGGTCATTTCGGAGCCCCTACAGCTATCTGGCATTGCCCAAGGCGGTGAAGCTGGTCGAGGAATACGACTTCGTCATCAACGCGCGGCCGGTGTATCCGCTCGCGGTGCGCGATCCGACATTCTTCAAGCGTACCGATCCGAGGTTCGCGCGCTACGTCGTGCTCGACAGCTTTCGTGTCGCGCAGAAGGAGGGAATTCCGTTTCGCTTCCCGCGACCGGATCCGATCGTGCAGAACATGCAGACGCTCGAAGTTGCAGCAGAGCAGCCCTACATCACCCGCCTGACGCGCCTCGGCGCCGCCGCCCAGCTTGCCGGCCGCGGCCTGCCGTTCATCCGCGAGGTCAGCTCCGTGCTGTATGGCGGCGTGGTCGACAACTGGCACGAAGGCGATCATCTGGCCAAAGCCGCCGTGCGCGCCGGGCTCGATTTGGCGCAGCTCGGGGCTGAGATCGCAGCCGATCCCGACCGATACGATGAGACAATCCGCAGCAACGAGCGCGACCACGCCGCGTCCGGCCACTGGGGTGTGCCGACCTTCGTGTTCAAGGGCGAGCCGTTCTTCGGTCAAGACCGGCTGGATCTGTTGCTGTGGCGTCTGCAGCAGCATGGGCTGAAGGAGCGGGGCTGATCCGTCAGTTCGGAGCGCGAGTGTCCGCGAGGGCGATATGCGCCGATGCGGTTTGCCGGGGCCGATATTCCTCTGTACAGCGGGAGCGCCGCCGGTCGCGCGGTGATCCTCCATCAGTTCGAGTCCGTTCGTTGTCGATCATCCTCGATCCCTGGTTCTACGCCGTCGCAATTCCCGCGGTGCTTCTGCTCGGCCTCGCCAAAGGCGGCTTTTCCGGCGTCGGCATTGCGGCGACGCCGCTGCTGGCGCTGTATCTGCCGCCGCTCGAAGCTGCCGGCCTGTTGCTGCCCGTGCTGATCACCCAGGACCTGATCTCACTGTACGTGTATCGGCATCATTGGGATGCGCGCAGCCTGAAGGTGATGCTGCCGGGGGCGTTGGCCGGAATGGCGATCGCGTGGTGGACGGCCTCGATCGTGTCGGACGATGCGGTGCGGTTGATCGTCGGCGGCGTGGGGCTGGTGTTCGTGCTCAACGTCTGGCTGCGGCCGCATGCCTCGGCCGTGAAGCTGTCGGATGCGGCCGGCGTATTCTGGGGCGCGGTGTCGGGCTTCACCTCGTTCATGACGCAAGGCGGCGGCCCGCCATATCAGGTCTATATGCTGCCGCAGCTGCTGCCGAAGCTGGTGCTGGTCGGCACCACCACGATCTTCTTTGCCATCATCAATGCGCTGAAGATCGGTCCGTATTTTCTGCTCGGGCAATTCACCCCGGCCAACCTCGGCACGTCGTTGGCGCTGTTGCCGCTTGCCGCGGCCGCCAACATGGCGGGAATCTGGCTGGTGAAGCGGACGCCGACCGGGCTGTTCTACCGGATTGCCTACGCGCTGCTGTTCGTGGTGTCGGTGGCGCTGGTTTATCAGGGGCTGTCGCACCTGATCCGCGGCTGATCGCGACGCAACACGAACAACAACAACAAGGGAGAGAGACCGATGGCGCGGATCGACTATTGCGACGAGGCCACAGCGAGCCCGCGCACCCGCGAGGTTCTGGCCAAGAACCGCAACGCCAACATCTTCCGGATGCTGGCGCATGCGCCGAGCCATTTCGAGCAATACTGCCGGCTCGGCGGCGCGATCCGGTTCAAGGGCGAACTCGACCCGGTGCTGCGCGAGCTCGCGATCACCCGAACCGGCATCCTGTGCAACGCGCCCTATGAGGTCGCCGCCCACAAAAAGATCGGCGCCGGTGTCGGCGTCAGCGCCGCGCAGAACGCTGCGCTCGATGATTGGCGCAGTGCCGACTGCTTCGATGCCACCCAGCGCGCCGCGCTCGCCTTTACCGACGAGGTGGTGAAGCTCGATCGGCCGACCGACGCGGTGTTCGACGACATCGCCGGACGGTTGACGCCGGCTGCGCTGGTCGAACTGCAACTCGCGATCGGATTCTACATCATGACGTCGAAGTTTCTCGAAACCTTCGGGATCGACCTGCAGCCGGTCGACGACGTGGTGTAGGGCGAGGCGGGGAGGCGCAGTCTGCGCCGCCCCGGGCCGGTTCGGTCAGTTCGAGGTCGGCGGCACGAAGTGGTCGACTGCGGTCGCCGTCTCGCCGGTCTGCGGGTCCTTGATCTCGAAGGTGATGTTCATCGACTTGCTCGGCACCTGCTCGCTCGGAACCATCACCGACAGCCGCAGTTCGCGGGTCTGATCCTGGCCGACTTCGACGTCGAGCCGGTCCTTGGCGTCCGGATCGACGCCGACCGCCTGCAGCCGCGCGCCCGGCACGCCGCTCACCGACACCTGCATCACACGGGCGGTCGGGCGCTTGTTGAGCAGCCGCACGGTGTAGTCGTTGCGCACGCCGCCGTTGGACAGCGTCACGAACAGCGGATTGCGCTCGTGCAGCACGTTGATGTCGAGCGAGCCGCGTGTCGCCAGCGCATACACCATCACCGCCGCGACCAGCACGATCAGCCCGGAATACAGCAGCGTGCGGGCGCGGATCGGCCGATACACCGAAGGCTTGCCGGCGAGCCGACGCTGGATGTTGATGTCGGTGTCGTAGGCGATCAGATCCGGCGGACGGCCGACCTGCTTCATCACCGTGTTGCAGGCATCGATGCACAGGCCGCACTGGACGCAGCCGAGCTGCAGGCCCTGGCGGATGTCGACGCCGGTCGGGCAGACGTTCACGCACTGGTGGCAGTCGATGCAGTCGCCGGCGGTCTCGCCGTGGGCGCGCACCACTTCGGCCTTCTTCACCGACATCCGCGGTTCGCCGCGGTCGTATTTATAGGTGACGTTGAGCGCCCATTCGTCGGTCAGCGCCGCCTGGATGCGCGGCCAGGGGCACATATAGATGCACACCTGCTCGCGCATGAAGCCGGCGAGGGTATAGGTGGTGAAGGTGAGGATGCCGATCCAGACATAGGCGACCATCGGCGCCTGGAAGGTGACCAGCTCTTTCACCAGCGTCGGGGCATCGGCGAAGTACAGCACCCAGGCGCCGCCGGTCCACCACGCAATCATCAGCCAGATGAAGTGCTTGAGCGCGAGTTCGCCGACGCGGCGCACGGTCAGCCCGTGCTTGTCCTTGGTGATGCGATCGCGGCGGTCGCCCTCGATCAGCCGTTCGACCGCGTAGAACAGGTCGGTCCACACCGTCTGCGGGCACAGATAGCCGCACCACAGTCGGCCGGCGAGTGCGTTCATTAGGAACAGTGCCAGCGCGGCGATGATCAACAGGCCGGTGAAGTAATACACTTCCTGCGGCCACAGCTCGATGAAGAAGAAATAGAACCGCCGCGCCGGCAGATCGATCAGCACCGCCTGATCGGGCAGGCCGGGGCCGCGGTTCCAGCGCAAGAACGGCGTGAAGTAGTAGATCGACAGCGTGATCGCCAGCAGCGCCCATTTGATCCTGCGGAAGCGGCCGTGCACCGCCTGCGGATAGACTTTCTTGCGGGGCGCGTAGAGCGGCCCCTCGATATTGGTTTCTGTCATAGGGAGGGCTTTCGCTGGAGCTTCGCCCCGGAGAGGGGACGGCCGTCTCCGGGCGAAATCATGCGGGATCAATCACGCAGGATCGAGACGCTCGCGCGAGCGTCTCGAGGGGAGTCGTTTAGCGCATCGAGGGCCGCGCGATCTTGCGCGCGACCAGGAACGAGATCGGCATCGCGATCACGAAGCCGCAGCCGACCGCGATCGGAATCCAATGCATCGCCTGCTCGGACAGGCTCGGCACCGCCAGCACCGCGATAATCATCATGCCCGCCAGCGTCGCGCCGCCGATAATCCAAAGCAACATGGCAACCTTGATCATGATCTTCTCCTGTTGTTCTGCCGGGGCCGTCAGCCTCGCGCCCGAGCCGAGCGCAGGGTGCGCAATGGCGGGGTTCAAATGTCGGGGAAACATTTGAATATGTTCGGACGATATATTTTGGTCCCGTTCTAAGTTTGATCTGGATCAAACGATCTGTATCGGAAAACCACAGGCCGTGGAACGGGATAAGTAACAAGGCACCTTTCTGTCGCACCGGGCTGAAATGTCGCTGCGCTCTCAAAAGATATATCTTTACTTCCCGCGGAGGCGTCCCTAGGTAAGATATATCTTTCAGGAGGTCGTCATGGACGGCGTCGACAACAGCCCGCGACGATGCGGGTTTGGGATGCCCGGGTGCCGGTGGGGCCGCCGGGGCATGGGCGGCCGCGGAATGGGCGGCGGCGAGATGATGCGCGCCGGACGGATGCTGGCGCAGGGCGACCTCAAGCTGATCGCGCTGGCGCTGATCGCCGAACAGCCGCGCCACGGCTACGACATCATCAAGATGATCGAGGAGAAGACCGCCGGTTTCTACGCCCCGAGCCCGGGCGTGGTGTATCCGACGCTCACCTTCCTTGAAGAAACCGGCCACGTCATCGCCCAGCCGGAAGGCGCCAAGAAGCTGTATTTCGTCACCGACGAGGGCCGTGAGCACTTGGCCGCCAATCGCGCGTTGGCCGATGCGGTGTTCGACCGCCTCGCCGCGTTCGGCGAGATGATGCGGCAACAGAACGGCGACAGCGGCACCGAGGGCAACGAGCTGCCGCCGCTGCTGCGGGCGGCGCTCGACAACCTCCGGGAAGTCGCGATCCGCCAGATCGTCAAAGACCCGGACAACGAAGCAGAGCTTGTTGCGATCCTCGCCCGCGCCGCCGGCGAGCTTCGCAAAACGTAGGTGCGGCGCGATCCGCATCATTGGACGACGCATTCGACCGCGGGCCGGCACGGCAATCCGGCCAACGGATAACCTTCAGGAGACGAAGATGACCGCCATTACGTCTGAACAGCCGACCCGCCGCGACGTGTTGTATTTGGCGACCGGGGCCCTGGCCGCGGTCGGCGCTGCCGCCGTGGTGTGGCCGTTCGTGTCTCAGCTCAATCCCGATGCCGGCACGGTTGCGGCCGGCTTCCCGCTCGAAGTCGATCTGGCGCCGATTGCGGAAGGTCAGGTCGTCAAGGTGTTCTGGCGCGGCCAGCCGATCTTCATCAGCCACCGCACGCCGAAGGAAATCCAGTCGGCGCAGTCCGCCGATTGGCAGAGCTTCCGTGATCCTGAGCCCGACTCTGCTCGCGTCAAGCCCGGCAAGGAGCAGTGGTTGGTGGTGTCGGCGATCTGCACCCACCTCGGCTGCGTGCCGACCGAGCATCAGGGCAATTACGACGGCTGGTTCTGCCAGTGCCACGGCTCGCAATACGACTCTGCCGGCCGCATCCGGCTGGGGCCGGCGCCGCGTAACCTGCCGCTGGTGCCCTACAAGTTCGCCACCGACACGCAGATCATCATCGGCGAGACCTGAGCGCAGCTCAGCCACAATCGAATTGGTCATGCGCGGGCTCGGCCCGCGCATCCATCGCGCGCTTTAGCGCGACCCGAACGCTTGCGCGAAGACGATGGAGTGCGGGTCAAGCCCGGCAACCACGAGCCATTTTTCGTTCGCGCCTGCGCACACCTGCCGACGTTGCAGGAAGAAGCCCTTCTTTCTCCCATTATCTCGAAAGCCCCAATCATGCTGATCGCGATCGCCAGCCAGAATTTCCGCACCGTGACCGGCCATGCCGGCAAGACCCGCCGCTTCCTGGTGTTCGATGCGGCGCCGTGCCGCCCGCCGCAGGAGGTCGACCGGCTCGACCTGCCGAAGGAGATGTCGATCCATGAATTCAAGGAAGATGGCGAGCATCCGCTCGACAAGGTGAGCGTGGTGATCGCCGGCAGCGCCGGGCCCGGTTTCCTCGCGCGGATGGCCGCACGCGGTGTGGTCGCCATCACCACGTCCGAGACCGATCCGATCACCGCCATCCAGAACTACCTGGCCGGGTCGCTGCCGCCGGCAGCGCCGCACGATCATGACGACGAGGAAGAAGAAGGCGGCTGCAATTGCAATTGCGGCCGGGCGGCCTGAGCGCCGCTTGGCTTCGAGGTGCCGCATCGCTTCCAGCCGCTGCGGCGCCAAACCAACAGCGCCATGCGCGGGCTTGACCCGCCTGCGCGGCCGTAGCCGCTTCGGCGTGGCGAAGGCCCGCGCATCCATCGCTCTTCATTGAAAACTTTGTCGCCTGAAGATGGATTGCCGGGTCGAGCCCGGCAATGACGTCTGTTGTTGGTTTCCAGTCGCCCTTACGAAAACGCGTTGCCGGCCGGACGGCCGAGCTTTTTGAACACGATCGCCGCCGGGCAGAAGCCCGTGAACGACGCCTGGATCATGTTGACCCCGGCGAATGCCGTGAGCAGCAGCCAATAGGGGCTGACCAGCCAGCCGAGCGCGAGGCTCACCAGCACGACAGTGCCGGCGAAGGCGAGCACGGTTTGATCGAGATTCATCGCATTCTTCCTCCTGTGTGACGGCCCCGCCGTCTGCGTTCGTGTTGACTATATATTCGAATAATCGTATATACGCAAATATGAAAATAACAGACGATCCGATGGTGGTTGCCGCCGACCAGGCCAGCGAGCTTCTGAAGGCGCTGTCGAACCGGCATCGGCTGCTGATCATCTGCCAGCTGGTGGATGGCGAGCGCTCGGTTGGAGAACTCGCCGAAGCGCTGGATCTGCGCGACTCGACGGTGTCGCAGCATCTCGCGCTGCTGCGGCGCGACGGGCTGGTGTCGGCGCGACGCGATGCGCAGTCGATTTTCTATTCGATCACCAGCGAACCGGCGCGCGAAGTGCTGACGACGCTGTACCGGGTGTTCTGCCCGGGGCAGGCGATCGGAATAACGGGCCGCAAACCTGCAAGGGCATGACATGGGACTGCGATGGACGATGAGCGGCGCGGTCGCCGCATTGCTGCTCGGAGCGGTGGCGGCGCATGCCGCGGCGACGCTGACCGTGGCGGAGACCAGAATCTCCGACGAGAAGGCGGTATTCGCCACCGTTGAAAGTATCAGCGTGGTGCCGGCCCGCGCGCGGATCGGCGGCACGGTGGTGGCGCTGAAGGTGCGGGAGGGCGATAGCGTCACCCGCGGCCAGGAGATCGCGACGATCGGCGACGACAAGCTGACGCTGCAGATGAATTCGCTCGATGCCCAGATCCAGGCGCTGCAGGCGCAAGCCAGCCAGGCGCAGATCGACTACGACCGCACCTCGGGCCTGGTCGAGCGCGGTACGCTGCCGCGCACCAAGCTGGACGAAGCGCGCACCGCGCTCAACGTCGCCGAGAACAATCTGCGCGCCAAGACCGCGGAGCGGTCGGTGGTGCAACAGCAGTTCAAGGAAGGCCAGGTGCTGTCGCCGGACGACGGCCGGGTGCTGAAGAAGATGATCACCGTCGGCTCGGTGGTGCTGCAGGGCGATCCGATCGTCACGGTGGCGCAGCAGCACTACAAGCTGCGGCTGCGGGTGCCGGAACGGCACGCGCGCTTTCTCAAGGCCGGCGACAAGATCCGGGTGGACGGCAGCGAGTTCGGCGATCAGGTCGCCAAATTCGGCACTATCGACCTGGTGTATCCGCAGATCGAAGACGGCCGCGTCGTTGCCGACGCAACGGTCGAAGGGCTGCCGCAGTACTTCGTTGGCGACCGGCTGCGGGTGTGGATTTCCGGCGGCGAGCGCCCCGCCTTCGTGATCCCGTCGAAGTTCATCACCACCGAATTCGGTATCGACTACGTGCATCTTGGCGAACCCGGCAAGACGGTGGCGGTGCCGGTGCAGCGCGGCCGCGAGCATCCGACGCAGGAGATGCCGGACGGTCTCGAAATTCTGTCGGGCTTGCGTCCCGGTGACAGGCTGGTGCAGCCGTGAACCTCGGAATCTCAGGCCGCCTGACCAAGGCCACGATCCAGTCGCCGCTGACGCCGCTGTTCCTGCTGGCATCGCTGATCGCCGGGCTGATCGCGCTCGCGGCGATCCCGCGCGAGGAAGAGCCGCAAATTAGCGTGCCGATGGTCGACATCCGTATCAACGCCGATGGCCTGCGCGCGCCGGATGCGGTCGAGCTTGTCACCAAGCCGTTGGAAGCGATCGTCAAAGGCATTGACGGTGTCGAGCACGTCTACAGCCAGACCGAAGACGACCGCGTCATGGTCACCGCCCGCTTCCTGGTCGGGACCAAGGCCGAAGACGCGATCCTGCGCGTGCACGAGAAGATCCGCGCCAACATCGGCAGCATCCCGGTCGGCATTCCCGAGCCGCTGATTGTCGGCCGCGGCATCAACGACGTTGCCGTCACGGTGCTGACGCTGTCGCCGAAGCCGGAGGCTGCGGCACGCTGGACCGATAAGGATCTGTACGAAGTCGCCGACAAGCTGCGCTCCGAGCTGATGAAGGTCGACAGCATCGGCCTGACCTATATCTCCGGCGGTGGCGCGCAGCAGATCCGGGTCGAGCCCGATCCGGAGAAGCTGTCGCTATATGGCGTGACGCTGCAGCAGCTTGTCGCCAAGGTGAAGGACGCCAATCGCTCGTTCCTCGCCGGCAATGTGCGCGACGCTGGCACGATGCGCAGCGTCTCAGCCGGTCAGACCCTGATGGGTATTCCAGACATCGGCCTGCTGCTGGTCGCGACCCGCGACAATCGTCCGGTCTACGTTAAAGACGTCGCCTCGGTGATCATCGGGCCGAATATCGCCGAGCACCGGGTGTGGAACGACGCCCGCGACGCCGGCGGCCAATGGGACCGCGTGCCGGCGGTGACGCTCGCGCTCGCCAAGCGCGCCGGCGCCAATGCAGTGGTGGTGTCGCACGACATCAAGGCGCGGCTGGCGACGCTGCAAGGCTCGCTGATCCCGAAGGATGTCGCCGTCACCATCACCCGCGACTACGGCGAGACCGCCAACGAGAAGGCCAACGAGCTGCTGTTCCATCTCGGTCTCGCCACGATCTCGATCGTGGTGCTGATCGCGATCGCGATCGGCTGGCGCGAGGCGATCGTCACCGCGGTGGTGATCCCAACCACGATCCTGCTGACGTTGTTTGCCGCCAATCTGATGGGCTACACCATCAATCGCGTCAGCCTGTTCGCGCTGATCTTCTCGATCGGCATCCTGGTCGACGACGCGATTGTGGTCGTTGAAAACATTGCCCGGCATTGGGGGATGAAGGACGGCCGGCCGCGGCTGCAGGCCACCATCGAGGCGGTGGCCGAGGTCGGCAATCCGACTGTGATTGCGACCCTGACTGTGGTGGCAGCGCTGTTGCCGATGCTGTTCGTGTCCGGGCTGATGGGGCCGTATATGGCGCCGATCCCGGCCAATGCATCGGCCGCGATGCTGTTCTCGTTCTTCGTCGCCATGATGGTGGCGCCGTGGCTGATGCTGAAGCTGGCGCCGAAGCAGGGCGTATCTGTGGCCGCGCATGGCGAGCACGACGAGGGCCGGCTCGGCCGGCTGTACCGCCGCTTCGCTTCGCCGATCGTCGCCAGCAAGCGCGCGGCGTGGATCTTCCTGCTCGGCGTCGGCATCGCCACGCTGATGTCGATGGCGCTATTCTACACCAAGTCGGTGACGGTGAAGCTGTTGCCGTTCGACAACAAGAGCGAGATCGCCGTGGTGCTCGACCTGCCCGAAGGCGCCACGCTGGAGGACACCGAGCGTACGCTGTTTGCTGCGGCCGATATCGCCCGCGGCCTGCCCGAGATCACCTCGGTGCAGACCTTCGCCGGCACGCCAGCGCCGTTCAACTTCAACGGTCTGGTACGTCATTATTACTTGCGCGAGCGGCCGGAACTCGGCGAGCTGCAGGTGAATTTGAAGGAGCGCGGCGAGCGCAGCCGCGCCAGCCACGACATCGCGCTCGATCTGCGCAAGCGATTGCAGACGCTAAAGCTGCCCGAAGGCACCAGCCTCAAGGTCGTCGAGGTGCCGCCTGGTCCGCCGGTGCTGTCGACGCTGCTGGCGGAGATCTACGGTCCCGACGCCGCCACCCGTCGTGCGGTCACCGCCGAGGTTGAGAAGATCTTCAAGCAGGTGCCGTTCATCGTCGATGTCGACAATTCGATCGGCGAGCCGCGGCCGCGGCTGCGGCTGTCGATTGATCAGGATCGCCTGGAGTTCTTCGGCGTCGAACAAAAGGACGTCTATGACACCATCCAGGCGCTGTTCGGCGGCACCTCGATCGGCTACTCGCATCGCGGCGAAGGCCGCAATCCGATCGCCATTACGGTCGGGTTGCCGAAGCGCGATCTCGAATGGAATGAGGCGTTGGCTTCGACGCCGGTGCCGGCCAATTCGCTGCCCGGCGCCAAGACGGTGGTCGAGCTCGGCCAATTGGTGAAGGCCACCAAGGAAGTCGGCTCGCCGATGATCTTCCGGCGTGACGGCCGGTTCGCCGACATGGTGATGGCCGAACTCGCCGGCAAATTCGAAGCGCCGCTGTACGGCATGCTCGACGTCGACAAGCTGATCGAATCCCACGACTGGGGCAAACTGCCGAAGCCGGCGATCAGCCTGCATGGCCAGCCGTCAGACGAGTCGAAGCCAACCGTGTTGTGGGACGGCGAATGGGAAATCACCTGGGTGACGTTCCGCGATATGGGCGCGGCGTTCGGCGCGGCGATCCTCGGAATCTACGTGCTGGTGGTGGCGCAGTTCAAAAGCTTCAAGCTGCCGCTGGTGATCCTGACGCCGATCCCGCTGACGCTGATCGGCATCCTGATCGGCCATTGGCTGCTCGGGGCGCCATTCACCGCCACCTCGATGATCGGCTTCATCGCACTCGCCGGCATCATCGTGCGCAACTCGATCCTGCTGGTCGACTTCATTCGGCACTCTGGCGGCGCCGGCAAGACGTTGCGCGAGGTCGTGCTGCAGGCCGGCGCGGTCCGGTTCAAGCCGATCCTGCTCACCGCGCTCGCGGCGATGATCGGTGCGGCGACGATCCTGCTCGACCCGATCTTCCAGGGCTTGGCAATCTCGCTGCTGTTCGGCCTGGCGTCATCGACCCTGCTCACGGTTCTGGTGATTCCGGCGATCTACATCGTGTTGCGCGACAAAACGCCAAATCCGCCGCCGGCCACGGCAAAGTGATGGCACGGCGCTGCGATCCGGTGCACAACAGGCGCGCTCAAAGCCTGAGGATTGGAACCTGATGATGATCTCCCGACGGTCGGCCATGACGGCGGCGCTCGCTCTCGCTCCCGCGCTTGTTGCCGCCAAGGCCGGAGCGGCCCCGACCGCGCCGGACGCCGAGGATGTACTGTCGACCGACGCGGTGCTTTACGACGCCGAGATCCCGGTCGCCGGCAATCCGAAGGGTGACATCACCATCGTCGAATGGTCTGACTATCGCTGCCCGTATTGCAAGAAAGTGGCGCCGGACCTGATGAAGGTGGTCAAGGAGGATGGCAACATCCGCCTGGTCTTGAAGGATTGGCCGATCTTTGGCGGCGTCTCGGTCGATGCCGCCAAGCTGGTGCTCGCTTCGAAGTACCAGGGCAAGTTTCTGCAGGCGCACGAAGCGCTGATCGGCGCGACCTCGAAGTTGACCGAGACCACGTTGAACGAGACGCTCAAGGCCGGCGGGATCGATGTCGATCGCGCCACCAAGGATCTCGACGCCAACCGCGCCACGATCGAGGCGATCCTCAAGCGCAATGACACCCAGGCCAAGGCGTTCGGCTTTCAAGGTACGCCGTCATTCATCGTCGGCCGCTTCCGCGTGCCCGGCGTGCTCGATGTCGCGCTGTTCAAGCAGGCGATCAAGGACGCCCGCGAAGCGGCGAAGAAGACCGACAAGAAGTAATAGCTTCGTCAACGTTCCCTTCTCGTCATTGCGAGGAGCGAAGCGACGAAGCAATCCAAGCTGCGTCTGTGGCCTGGATTGCTTCGCTTCGCTCGCAATGACGGAGAGTTCACTCGCAATAACGGAGAGAGGGCAGATTCAGTCGCCAATCTCGCCCGTTGCTTGATCTGAGTCATCTTCACAACCGCTGTGGGCGCGCTAAGCTGAGCCGTCGCATCGCAGCGGGATGACGGTCATGCTCTGCATCCGCTTGGCGGCGTGTGCTGCCGTGATGATCAATGTGCTGGCGCTGGTACCGTGGGCTACCCCAGCACAGGCTGCGCCATGGCGCGCCGACGAGGGCAATACCCGCGGCTGGATGCTGATGTCGCCGCAGGAGCGGATCGAACATCAGGGACGGGTGCGCAGCTTCACCGACTACAATGCGTGCGAAGCCTATCGGGCGGAACATCACGCGCTGATGGTACAGCGGGCACGCGAGCGCGGGCTCGACCTGCCGCATGGCGGCCGCGACTTCTGTGACCATCTGAAGTCCGGGCGGGATTGAGGCCATGGCAGCCGCTGCCGCAGCTGTGCGCCAGTGGTCGGTTCCGCTGCTGTCGTGCGTGGTGCCGGTGGGCTTTGCGGTCTGGGCGTTTCCCGAAGGTCTGCCGCCGATCCGCGCCGCCGGCATCGTCACCGGTTGGCTCGGCTGTGGTCTATTGCTGGTCAGCCTGCTGCTGATGCTGCGCGAGCCGCGATTAGCCGCCTGGCTCGGCGGCCTGGAGCGGATGTATCGCTGGCACCACGGCACCGGGCTCGCTGCTTATTTGGTTCTGTTGCTCCATCCGCTGCTGCTCGCCGCCAACAACCTGCCGGCGGCGCGGGTCGCCTGGCAGACGCTGTCGCCGTTCACCGAGAGCTGGCCGGTATGGTCCGGCTGGCTTGGCTTGCTGCTGCTGATGGGCGGCCTCGTCACCACCTTCATCCGCAGCATTCGCTACGGCACTTGGCGCTGGCTGCACGCGCTACTCGGCCTCGGCGTGCTGACCGGGCTGGTGCACCTGATCCTGCTCGGCATCGACGAGCCGGTACTGCCGATCCTCGCGGTCGCGGCAGCGATCCTCGGCTGGCGGCTGATCCGCGGGGATCTCGGCCTTGCCGCGCGGCCGTATGTCGTCACGTCGGCGCGGCCGTTGGCTGCGCGATCGGTCGAGGTCGTGCTGCGTCCACTCGGCGACCCGGCGATGGTGACGCCCGGCCAGTTCGTCCTGGCGGAATTCGGCAACGGCGCACGCTATCGCGGCTGCGGCGAATTCCATCCGTTTACGGTCAGCACAATCGCGAACCGTGACGAGCTGCATCTCGCCATCAAGGCGCTCGGGGACTGCACCACCCGGATGCTGGCGATCGAGCCCGGCGTGGCCGCCCGCGTCATCGGAGGTTTCGGCGGCTTCGTCGATCCGCACGGAAAGGCACCGCAGTTCTGGGTGGCAGGTGGGATCGGTGTCACGCCGTTCGTGGCTTTGCTGAACGCCGGTCCGCTGCTGCATCCGACGCGGCTCCTGTATTTGTATCGCAGCGAAGCTGACGCGGCATTTCTGCCGGAGCTGCGCGCAACCGCAGCGTCGGATCCGAAGTTCACGCTCCACGCCGTTGAGACCGGCGACGATGTTCCCGATCTCGGCCCGCTGCTGCCGACTGCCGGCGAGTTGTCGCGCGCGGAGTGTTATTTGTGCGGACCGCCCGGTCTGGTCGCCGCATTGAAATCGGCGCTCGCGGCGCGCGGCGTCACCGCCCAGCATGTCCACTACGAGAATTTCGAGTTCAGATGATGCGCAAGCTGTTCTACGTCTCGACCGCCGCGTTTTGGATCGCCGTTGCCGGCTTCTGGATCGGCAACCTTTTAGTGCCCGGCACCGACACGAGTGCGACCGCTGCCGAGCGCGAGATCGGCTCGGCCGAGCTGGCCCGGCACGCTGTGCCGCAGGATTGCTGGATGGCGATTCGCGGCAACGTTTACGACATCACGGCGTATCTGCCGGATCACCCATCGCGGCCGAGCATCATCGAGCCGTGGTGCGGCAAGGAAGCATCTGAGGCGTACGACACCAAGACCAAGGGACGGAAGCACTCGCCCGAAGCCGACGCGTTGCTGCCGAAGTACCGGATCGGACGGTTCGTCGGCGGAGGCTAGAGCGGTTCTGTTTTTGATAGAATCGAGACCATGCTTCGGAGTGCTCACAACAGGCACAACCTCATGGTGAGGAGGCGCGAAGCGCCGTCTCGAACCATGCGCCGCAGGCGATGTGGCTCCTCATCCTTCGAGACGCCCGGCGATGCCGGGCTCCTCAGGATGAGGATTTTGGACCCTTGGCAAGGGCTAAATCCGCTTCGATGAATCCATGAAGCGCTCTAGAGCGATGTCTTAGGGACATCAGACGCGGCTTGCATGGAGCACCGCGTAAAAAGACAGCTCCGGTTCTGATTGGACCAGAACCGGAGAGACTTTTTTGCCCTAGGCGTTCATCGTGCTGCGGATTTCGGCGCGGAGTTCGTCGATCAGCCGAAGACCCTTGCTGGTTTCGACGTGCCAGAACGTCCAGCCGTTGCAGGCTTCGGAGCCCTGCGCCATCGCACCGATCCGGTGGATCGAGCCGACCTTGTCGCCAAGCATGATGGCGCCGTCGGCACGCACCAGCGCACCGTGCCGCTTCTTAGAATCGACCAGTCGTGCGCCCGGCGAGATCATGCCGCGCTCGATCAGTTCGGAGAACGCCACCCGCGGTGCATCGCGCGCTGTGAGGAACGGCTTCAGTGTGTCGTCCGGCAGCGGCTCGATCGCATCGATTCGCGCCCGCGCCGCTTCGGCGTAGGTCTTGTCGCGTTCGATACCGATGTAGTTGCGGCGCAAACGCTTGGCGACAGCACCTGTCGTGCCGGTCCCGTTGAACGGGTCGACCACCAGATCGCCGGGCTTCGACGAGCTCAGGAGTACGCGCGCCAGAAGCTGTTCGGGCTTCTGCGTCGGGTGCACCTTCTTGCCATCTTTGCCCTTCAGCCGTTCGTCGCCTGTGCACAGCGGAATCAGCCAGTCGGAGCGCGCCTGAACGTCCTCGTTGGCCGCCTTCAACGCATCGTAGTTGAAGGTGTAGCCCTTGGCGTTCTCGTCACGCGCCGCCCAGATCATCGTTTCATGCGCATTGGTGAAACGACGGCCGCGGAAGTTCGGCATCGGATTCGATTTGCGCCAGACGATGTCGTTGAGCACCCAGAACCCGAGGTCCTGCATGATCGTGCCGACGCGGAAAATGTTGTGGTACGAACCGATCACCCACAGCGTCGCAGACGGCTTCATGATCCGTCGCGCGGCGAGCAGCCACGCACGGGTGAAGTTGTCGTAAGCGGCGAAGGACGCGAACTTGTCCCAATCGTCGTCGACGGCGTCGACTTCCGATTCGTCGGGACGCTTCAGCGCACCTTTGAGCTGCAGATTGTACGGCGGATCGGCGAACACCAGATCCACCGACTTCGGCGGGAGCTTCTCCATCTCGGCGATGCAATCACCGACGATGATTCGGCTCTCGGGCATATCTTCAAATTGAGTGCGGGGCGCCTTTGCAGACGCCCCGCGACGCGACACAACCATGACTCAACTAACCTGACTCATGTGACGCCGTCGGCGACGCGGGACCAACAAACCGACTAGCCACTACAATGACCCGTCAAAGTAAAAATCGACTTAATTGGATTGCAGTTTGGTGACCACGGAACGAACGGACGGAGGAACAGTTCTCTCTGCCGGCATGTCGATCGCGATGAACGCGTGCAAACGTTTACACCATCGGTGTTTACGCACGGCTTTGGCTGCCCGGACGCCGGCTGTGCGTTGTCCTCGCCGGTGTCAGGGCTGCGCACTAGGCAATATTTGCCGGGCGGGTTAATGCTAATTGTCGCCGATTTTTTCCGATCGGCTACACACGAGGACCGGCCCCGAATCGCCGGTGCGGCCAAACCGAGGACAGGCTGATGCGTTTCGATGACTTCCGTCGCAGCGACAATATCGATGACCGCCGGGATCAAGAGGGCGGCGGGGGTGGTGGTGGTGGATTCGGATTTCCGATGGGCGGCGGCGGCCTCGGCATCGGCACCATCGTGGTGCTGGGTATCGTCGGCTGGGCGCTGGGGATCGATCCGCGGCTGCTGATCAGCGGCGCCGAGATGATCTCGGAGACGACGCAGCATCATCAGGCCGACAGCCGGTCCGGCAAGCAGGGCGCGCCGACCGACGAGATGGGCAGCATGATCTCGGGTGTGCTGGGCGAAATCGACGATCGCTGGACCGAAATCTTCAAGGCCAATGGCCAGACCTATGTCGGGCCGAAGATCGTCCTGTTCCGCGGCCGCACCAATGGCGGGCGCTGCGGCATGGCGCAGGCGGCGATGGGACCGTTCTATTGTCCGCCGGACAAGCAGATTTTCATCGACACCTCGTTCTTCAAGCAGGTCGAGACCCGCTTCCGCGGCTGCTCCGGCTCGGCGTGCCAGTTCACCGCCGCCTACATCATCGCGCATGAGGCCGGCCATCACGTTCAAAACCTGCTGGGCATTCTGCCGAAGGTGACGCGGGCTCAGGAAGCTGCCGGCTCGCGGGCCGAAGCCAACGCTCTGCAGGTGCGCGTCGAACTGCAGGCCGACTGCTTGTCCGGCGTCTGGGTCAACCGCGAAAAGAAGAAGCGTCCCAACTTCATCGAGGACGGCGATATTGACGCCGCGCTCACCACCGCCGCCGCGATCGGCGACGACACGCTGCAGCGCCGCGCCGGCCGTGAAGTGGTGCCGGACTCGTTCACCCACGGCTCCGCCGAACAGCGCAAACGCTGGTTCATGACCGGCTATCAGCAGGGCACCGTCCAGGCCTGCAACACGTTTGGGGCGGAGCGGCTGTAACAAGCGCTCCATAAGAAAGAGAGCGCCAACCAAGTCCCGTCATTGCGAGCCGAAGGCGAAGCAATCCAGGAGCCTCAAGCAAAACCCCGGCCGTTACTGCTCTGCTCGGGAGAGCGCTATGAAGCAGCCCTACGTTTACATCGTCGCCAGCCGCAGAAACGGCACGCTGTATGTTGGGGTGACGAGCGATCTCCCGAAGCGGGCTTATGAACACCGGGAAGGCCTCGTCGACGGATTTACCAAGAAGTATGGCTGTCGCTTGCTGGTGTGGTACGAGCTTCACGAGACCATGCTCGAAGCGATCACACGCGAGAAGCAAATCAAGGCTGGCAATCGTGCCAAGAAGATTGCTTTGATCGAAGGCCTAAATCCGGATGGCAGGACCTTTTTGATAGGTTGATCTGATCGAAATCTGCAGATTGACTGCAACAGAGGCATCGGTCATTCGAGCGAAGCGAAGCAATCCAGGCGCTGTGCACCGAGCTTGTGGATTGCTTCGTCGCTTCGCTCCTCGCAATGACGCAGGAATCTGACGATGGCATCCGTCACCCAACCCAAAGCCTTCATTCCGCTCAACATCGCCGTTCTCACGGTGTCCGATACGCGCTCGCTCGATGACGACAAGTCGGGCGCCACGTTGGTCGAGCGGCTCAGCGGGGCAGGGCACAGGCTGGCGGCGCGTGAGATCGTCACCGACGACGTCGAGAAGATCCGCGCCATCATCCGCCGTTGGATTGCCGACGATGGCGTCGACGCGATTATCACCACCGGCGGTACCGGATTCACCGGGCGCGATGTGACCCCGGAGGCGATCGAGCCGCTGTTTGAGAAGCGGATGGATGGGTTTTCGATTGCCTTTCACATGATCAGCTGGGGCAAGATCGGCACCTCGACGATCCAGTCGCGCGCGACCGCGGGCGTTGCCGGCGCCACCTATATCTTCTGCCTGCCGGGTTCGCCTGGCGCCTGCCGCGATGGCTGGGATGGCATTTTGGCCGCGCAGCTCGATTATCGCACGCGCCCCTGCAACTTCGTCGAAATCATGCCGCGGCTCGACGAGCATCTGCGCCGCAGCAAGAGCTGACCCGCGCGCATCGGCATCCACCGTCGGCGTGCCTTGACAGCCGCGACGTGCCACGGAACCATCGCCTCCAATCATAAGGCGCAACAAGGCGCCGCGACGATGGGAGGATGCTTTGGGCCAGATCGTTTCGATCGAGGCGCTTGCCGCGCAGATCCGCGACGGCATGATGGTGGCGGTGCCGTCCGACACCAGCGGCGTAGCGATGACGGCAACCGCCGCGATCATCGCCAACCGGCCGCGCAATCTGCATCTCGTCTGTATCCCGATCAGCGGCCTGCAGGCCGATATTCTGATTGGTGAAGGCCTGGTCGGCACGGTCGAGACCAGTGCGATCTCGCTTGGCGAAGCCGGCGGCGCGCCGCGGTTCGCCGAAGGCATCCGCAGCAGCGCGTTTGTAATGAAGGACGCGACCTGCCCGGCGATCCTCGCCGGCCTCGTCGCCGGTCAGAAGGGCGTGCCGTTCATGCCGATCCGCGGCATCATCGGCAGCGATATTCTGAGCGCGCGCGACGACTGGAAGGTGATCGACAATCCCTACGCGCCGGACGATCCGATCGTGGTGGTGCCGGCGATCCGCCCGGATGTCGCGCTGTTCCACGCGCCCGAAGCCGACCGGTTCGGTAACGTCCGGATCGGCCGGCAGACCGAACTCGCCGCGATGGCCTATGCGGCCAAGACCACACTTGTGACGGTCGAGCGTATCGTCGAGACTTCGCTGCTGGCGGACGAGAACGCCGCCGCCGGCGTGCTGCCGGCGCTGTATGTCAGTGCGATCGCCGAGGCCAAGAATGGTGCGTGGCCGCTCAGCCTCGCCGGCGAATACAATACCGACACCGCCGAGGTCGCGCGCTACGCCAAGATGGCGCGCTCGGCTGACGGCTTCGCCGCCTACATGCAGGGCTTCGCCCGGAAGTTCGAGGCGGTGGCATGAGCCGAGCACCTGCGACTTCGCGTGAAATCCTGATCGCCACCATCGCCGATCTGCTCGACGGCGTCCGCACCGTCGCGGTCGGCGCCTCGTCTCCGATTCCGGCCGCCGGCGCGATGCTGCTGCGCGCCCGCAGTGAGAGCCGCGGCCGCGACCCGGTGCGGGTGATCGTGCTCGGGTCGCGCCAGCACAACTTCTTCACCAATGGTGCGTTCGAGCTGTTCGACGCCACCGCGCAAGGGCGGATCGACGCGTTCTTTCTTGGCGGCGGCCAGATCGATGGCCAGGCCAACATCAATCTGGTTGGCACTGGCGACTACCCGGCGAGCCAAGTGCGCTGGCCCGGCTCGTTCGGCTCGGCCTTCATGTACTATCTGGTGCCGCGGGTGATCCTGTTTCGCGAGGAGCATTCGCCGCGCGTCCTGGTCGACAAGGTCGATTTCGTCAGCGCGCCAGGCGCGAGCGAGCGGATCTATCGGAGCGGCGGGCCGTACGCGCTGCTCACCGGGCTCGCGCTGTTTGGTTTCGATCAGCAGCGCAAGCGGTTCTGTCTGCGCAGCGTGCATCGCGGCAGCTCGGCGGAGGAAATCCGCGCCGCCACCGGATTCGACTACGACGTTCCGCCGCAGGTGCCGTTCACGCCGGAGCCGGACGCGGAGACGCTGGCGCTGCTGCGCGGCCGCGTCACCGACGAGCTTGCCGAGTGCTACCCGCGATTTGCCGAAACGCTGGTGGCGGATCGGGCGGCGTAGGCGCTCCTTGTGGCTGCGACGTCCGCGCGGCGCGCAGCCGGCGAATGAGGATCTGGAGAGCGGTCACGAGCGCGGCACGCCGCAGCGCCCGCCCACGTTTGGTGTGGAAGGCGATCAGCTCGGCGGTGACACGCGGCGTCTCGGTGCGCCGCGGCGGCATTACAGGCTCAGCTCCCAGGTCTCACCAATCAAGTCCTGGCCGAAGCTGCGATGCGGCTCGGCCGCGACACGCTGGAAGCCCGCGTCCTGATAGATCCGCCGAGCCGCGGTCAGGATGCTCTGCGTCCACAGTGTGACCTTGCGATAGCCGCAGTGGCGCGCAAAGCCGATCGCCTCCTCGATCAGCTTGCGTCCGAGCTGATGCCCGCGCGCCTGTGGCGTTACCAGCAGCAGCCGCAGCTTGGCGACGTCGTCACTGTCGCGCACCAGGAACAGTGAGCCGGCTTGTGCGCCGTCGTACTCGGCGATCCAGCAACGCTCGCGGCCTGGATCTTGCGACGCCAGGAACTGTCCGGCGATCTCCGCCACCAGGGCTTCGAACGACGCATCGAAGCCGTATTCGGCCGCATAGAACGCTCCGTGGCTCTGCACCACCCAGCCGATATCGCCCGGCCGCGGACTGCGCAGAATCGGCGGCGGCGCGCTCCCTGCACCAAGCAACCCCTGAATGGTGGACATCGCCGCGGTCAGCCGCGTCCGCTCGCCCGGCGGCAGGCCCGACAGCATCGCGGTCACTTCGTTCTGTGAACTGCGTTCGAGCTTGGCGTAGGCGGCGCGGCCCTTGGCGGTCAGCGTCAATAGATGCTGGCGCCGGTCGGCTGGCGAGGGCGATCTCTTCAACAGGCCGTCATCGGCAAAACCCTGGATGATCCTGCTCAGATAGCCGGGATCGAGCCTCAGTTCGGTACCAATCTCTTTGGCGGTCGGCGAGTCGCGATGTGCCAGCTCGTACAGAATCCGCGCTTCTGTGAGCGAGAACGGGCTGTCCATCAGCCGCTGCTCGAGCACGCCGAGCCGTGCCGTGTAGAACCGGTTGAAGGCCCGCACCAGCGCGACCTCGTCGCCGTGGTTCGATTGCTGCTGCGCGATGGCTGCTTCCATTCGTCGTCTCCGGTCGGCCTTTGGCGATCTTCTTGTGAGATCGCTGGGCGAGCGAAACCATCTCAGCCGCATTAATTGCTTGTGTCAACAAAATGATTGCCAAAGGCAACTATTGCGACGTGCGGTTCGATCGAAGGGGCGGCTTCGAAACGAGGTTAGGCGGCGAGGATGACGCGGCTGCGCAGCAGGGTGCGGGATGAGCGGCCGAGGTCGCGCGGCAACGTTGCTTCCGCGCCATGTCCAGCGTGCCCGCCGAGGCGAACGTAGTGGTCGCGCGCGATCACAAGCCCCTGGTCAGCGCCGGAGCTGGAGAAGCTGCGGATCAGCGCCGTCAGGCCTTCGCGCCACCCGCTCGGGGCATAGGGCGATCTGGCGTAGCGGAAGATGCCGGCGCGCGGATGGCCGCTGGCGGCGACGCCTTCGATGAATTGGGTGGTCTCCTCGATCCAGCCCGGATCGAGCACCGCACCGGCATGGAGAAACATCAGCCAAGGTGAGCGGGCCTGCTTGGCTCCGGCCGCGAGCGCTGCGGCGCGATTGCCGTCGAAGGCGAGATAGTTGCAGCCGGCCACATCGGCGACGCGGGCGATGGTGTCGCTGCCGCCGCGATCGACCAAGGTCACGTCGCTGACGACCCCGGCCGCAGCGCCCGGGACCAGCGACGCCAGCGTGGCGACGGCGGTCCGCTCGACGCCTTCGGTAGAAATGATCACACTCAACATGTCCGGCGGGTGACCCTACGACGACAGATGCGCGCCACGCTTAGCACCTCACTGCCGCGAAATCAGCCGCGAATTGCGCAATGCCCATCATCCGGGCAAACTCCGGCGCGTCGCCGGTGACGGACGGTGCGAGTCGAACGTTTGTTCTTGATTTGTTCTTTCGACTCGCTATCTTGGACGCATGAGCAGAGCATCCAATGCCCTCAAGCGCCCGCCGGTCACGGCGCCCTCCGAGCCGGTGGGCGCGCCTTCCCCTTTCCCTGCCACCGAGGCGGCGGTTGACGAGCAGCGACGCCGCGGTCGCGGCGCGCAGTCCAACGCCAGCGGCCGCTACGAGGCCGAGGCGCGAACCGCCTTCGACGACGGCTGGGAGAGCCTTGAGGACCTGCCGCCGTTCAAGACAACGGTGGCGCTGGATACCGCTCGCAAAGTCATCACCCGCAACGACTCGCCCGATATCGGCTTCGATCGCTCGATCAATCCGTATCGTGGCTGCGAACACGGCTGCGTGTACTGCTTCGCCCGGCCGACCCACGCCTATCTCGGTCTGTCGCCGGGATTGGATTTCGAGTCCCGGCTGTTCGCCAAGCCCGATGCGCCTGCGTTGCTCGAGCGTGAACTGGCGGCGCCGGAATACGAGCCGCGGATGATCGCGATCGGCACCAACACCGATCCGTATCAGCCGATCGAGCGTGAACGGAAAATCATGCGCGGCATCCTCGAGGTGCTGGAGAAGACCGGCCACCCGGTCGGCATCGTCACCAAATCGGCACTGGTGGTGCGCGACATCGACATCCTGGCGCGGATGGCCAAGCGGCAGCTCGCCAAGGTGGCGCTGTCCGTCACCTCGCTCGATCCGAAGCTTGCCCGCAGCATGGAGCCGCGCGCTTCGGCACCGGCCAAGAGACTCGAAGCGCTGAAGCTGCTCGCCGATGCCGGCATCCCCACCACTGTGATGGTGGCGCCGGTGATCCCGGCGCTCAACGACATGGAGATCGAGCGCATCCTCGATGCCGCCGCCCATGCCGGTGTCAAGGAAGCGAGCTATGTGCTGCTGCGGTTGCCGCTGGAAGTGCGTGACCTGTTCCGCGAATGGCTGATGGCGAACTATCCGGACCGTTATCGCCACGTCTTCACGCTGATCCGCGACATGCGCGGTGGCCGTGACTACGACTCGCAATGGGGCACCCGGATGAAGGGGACCGGCCCGATCGCCTGGATGATCGGCCGGAGGTTCGAGACCGCCTGCACGCGGCTCGGGCTGAACAAGCGCCGCTCCAAGCTGACCCTCGATCATTTCGAGAAGCCGGAGAAGGCCGGGCAGCAACTCAGCCTGTTCTGAGGGCAGGGGGCCCGGTTCCCGCTGGTCTCGCTGAATTGCGGGCATGATCCGGAGTTTACGGTTGCGCCGGCTGTGCCTCGCCCGCAGCATCGCGGCATGATTCGGGATACCAAACAGCCGATCAAGGTTCCGGCCAAGCTCGCGAGCCGATCGGGCGGCAAGGCCGCCAGAGCGGATGGCGGGAAAGCGTCCACCGCGAAGGTTCGGGCTTCGAAGACTGTTGCGTCCAAGGCTGTTTCTTCCAAAGCCGGCGCGAAGGAAGCTGCCGGCAGCAAGCCCGCCTCTGCCAAGGGGTTGAAGGGCGTGATCGCGGTGGCGCCGCCGAGCTTCCGGCGCGAGCGCACGCTGATCAAGCGCGGCATCTGGCCGATCGCCGGCTGCGACGAAGCCGGCCGTGGTCCGCTGGCTGGTCCGGTGGTGGCGGCCGCGGTGGTGCTCGATCCCAAGCGCGTGCCCAAGGGGCTCGACGATTCCAAGCGGCTGACGGCGGAGAAGCGCGAGGCGCTGTTCGACGAGATCTGCGCCACTGCGCAAGTCTCGGTGGTCTATGCCTCGCCGGAACGGATCAATCGCGACAACATTTTGCGTGCGTCGTTGTGGGCGCTGACCCGCGCGGTGCATGCGCTGCCCGAGATGCCGCGCCATGTGTTCGTCGACGGCCGTGACCGGCTGGCAACTAAATGCGACTGTGAAGCCGTGATCGGCGGCGACGGTCTGATTGCCTCGATCGCCGCGGCCTCGATCATCGCCAAGGTGTCACGCGACCGGATGATGTGCCGTCTCGCCGAAGAATGCCCCGGCTATGGCTTCGAGCAGCACAAGGGCTACGGCGTGCCGGAGCATCTCGATGCGCTCGCGCGGCTTGGTCCGACGGTGCATCACCGCCGCTTCTTCGCGCCGGTCGCCGCAGCCTGGCAGAAGATCGAAGGCGCTCGGCCGCCGCAGATCCGCGACCTGTTCGAGGCCGACGTTACGGTCGAAGCCACCGCGTGAGTGCGGCGGCGCCGGTTGCGCGTGCGGCCGCCGGGCTCTATCACGGTCAGACCGAATTTCGCTGGCCCCACATGCGCTTCGCCTCCCTGATCGTCGAACTGATCCGCGCACGGCCGCTGCTGGTGTTCTGGCTGGTGGTGTGCGCCCAGGCGCTGCTGTGGGTGCTGGTGCCGACGCTGTTCTACGCCAGCCCTCCGGGCGATGTGGCGGTGGTGCTGGCCTATGGCCGCGAGTACCAGGTCGGCACTGATCTTGGTCCGCCGCTGGCGTTCTGGCTCGCCGATGTCGCCTATCGGGCCGCCGGCAATCACATGATCGGCGTCTATGTGCTGGCGCAGCTCTGCTTCGTCGTCACGTTCTATGCGCTGTTCCAGCTCGCCCGCAGCGTGGTCGGGCCACAATACGCTGTGGTCGCGGTGCTGCTGACCTCGACGGTCACCGCCTTTGCTGGCTCGGGCGTCGAGTTCGGCCCGCTGATCCTGGCGCGGCCGCTGTGGGCGCTGGTGCTGTGGCACGGCTGGCAGGTGATCGGCCAGCACCGCCGTGCGGCCTGGTTCGCGTTGTCGATTGAGATCGGCCTGCTGCTGCTGACCACCGTTGCGGCGCCGGCGCTGCTCCTGCTGCCGCTCGCCTTCGCGCTCGCCAATGCGCGCTGCCGCCGGGCGCTGGTCGCGCTTGATACGGTATTCGCCCTGCTGGTGATCGCCGTGCTGGCGCTGCCTTATGGCGTCTGGCTGCTGCGCGCCGATCAGTTTGCGCTGCCGGCGCTGCCGACCACGGCGGATCTCGGCGATCGCGCGCTGCTGGGATTGAAGCTGTTCGGCGGACTGGTGATCTCGCTCGCCGGCATTGCGCTGCTCGCGGTGCTCAATATCGGCCGGTTCGCCCCCAAGCACCACGACGCGCCGATGATCGCGCGGCCGCCGGTCGATCCGCTGGCGCGGCAGTTCGTCTATGTGTTCGCGCTGGTGCCGCCGATTGTCGCCAGCATCGCGGCCGCCGTGTTCGGCCTCGGCCATGTGGTCGGCGGTGCGGGCGTGGTGCTGCTGCTCGCCGGTCTCGCGGTGATGATGGTGATTGGCGACGTGCTGTATCTGCATCGCCAGCGCTTGTTGCGCTCGGCCTGGGCGGCGCTGATCGCAGCACCCGCCGTCGCGGTGATCTTCACCGTGGTTGTGCAGCCCTGGCTGACGCGCGCCGAGGTGCCGACCTCGATGCCATCCAAGCAGATGGCGCAGTTCTTCGCGGACAGTTTCGAACGCCGCACCGGCAAGCCGCTGCCTGCGGTCGCCGGCGATCCGCAGCTCGCCAGCCTGATCGCTCTGGCGCCGTCGCGCCCGCATCTTTTGCTCGATGCCACGCCGGCGCGGACGCCGTGGATCAAGCAAGGCGACTTCGAACGTAACGGCGGCGTGGTGGTGTGGCGTGCGGCCGATACGGCGGGCCGGCCGCCGGACGAGATCGCCCAACGCTTCCCGGGCATCGTGCCGGAGCTGCCGCGCGGTTTCGACCGGATGATCTCCGGGCGTCAGCCGCTGCTGCGGATCGGTTGGGCGATCGTGCGGCCGAAAGCGCCTTAAGCCCGCCGCAGCTGCGCGGCGCGATCGCAGACGAACTGACCTTCTTGATTGTTTTTGCTTAGTTGGACGTCGCGGCGAGCGCGGTCGCGATCGCGCGCAGATCCTGCCAGGCGAGCCGTTTGTAAGTCGGCTGGCGCAGCAGATAGGCCGGATGCAGCGTCGGCAGGGCGCGGATGGTGCGGGTGCCGGTGTCGTAGTCGAACCAGCGGCCGCGGGTCCGCATGATGCCGTCGCGGGTGCCGAGCAGCGCCTGGGTCGACGGGTTGCCGAGCGTTACCAGCAGGTCCGGGTTCACCAGTTCGATCTGCCGCCGGATGAACGGCAGGCAGATCTGGGTCTCCTGAGGCGTCGGCGTGCGGTTACCCGGCGGCCGCCATGGGATCACGTTGGCGATGTAGACGTTGCCGCGGTTCAGCCCGATCGCGGCGAGCATCAGGTCGAGCAGCTTGCCGGAGCGGCCGACGAACGGCAGCCCTTCGATGTCCTCGTCGCGGCCGGGCGCTTCGCCGACGAACATCACTTTGGCCTGCGGATTGCCGTCGGCGAACACCAGCTGCGTTGCAGTCGCGCGCAACGCACAGCCGTCGAAACGCTGCATCAGCTCGCGCAGCACGTCCAGGCTGGGTGCGGTCGCTGCGGCCTCGCGGGCTGAGATGATCGCAGCGTCCGGGCTCGCAGGTGGCGCACCGAATGCCAGCGGCGGCGGCGGTGCATGTAAGGCTGGCTTGACCATCGCGCGAGGTTCCGGCGCCGCCTCGCGTGCAGCCGGCTCAGGCGCGTCGTCGAGCATCCGGTTGATCGGATCCTCTGCGAGCGCGCAATCCACCCCTGCGTCCAGATAGAACGCGAGCAATTGACGCAGGCTCGGCACAGGATCGGGTGTCATGCGGCGTGGTTTACCGTGAATGCGGGAAACAGAACAGCCGATCTCGATGCATCATGTTCCGCAATGCGAAACTTATTTTCGCATCTATGATCTCGAAGCTGGAAAGATGAGCCAGCCGGTACATTTGGGTGGTTGTTCTTCTTCTAAAAATGCGAAAGAACACCCGAGGAAACGTCTCCGAGAGTCCTGCGAGAAAAAACGATGAGTGATGAAACGCTGCCGCCCCGCGAATCGATGGAATTCGACGTCGTGATCGTGGGAGCAGGCCCGTCGGGACTGTCAGCCGCCATTCGATTGAAGCAGATCAACCCCGAGTTGTCGGTGGTGGTCGTGGAGAAGGGCTCCGAAGTCGGGGCCCATATCCTGTCGGGCGCGGTGATCGACGTGTCGGCGCTGGATCGCCTGATGCCGAGCTGGCGCGAAGACGAGAGCTGCCCGCTGAAGACCCACGTCGAAGACGACCACTTCTACGTCATGACCGCGTCGAAAGCGCTCAAGGTGCCAAACATCATGGTGCCTCCGATGCTCGACAACCATAAGAATTTCATCGGCTCGCTCGGTGATCTGTGCCGCTGGCTCGGGCCGAAGGCCGAGGAACTCGGCGTCGAGATCTATCCCGGCTTCGCCGCCACCGAAGTGCTGTACGGCGACAATGGCGAGGTGCGCGGCGTCGCCACCGGCGACATGGGCATCGGCCGCGACGGCCAGCCGAAGGATTCCTACACCCGCGGCATGGAACTGCTCGGCAAGTACACGCTGTTCGCCGAAGGCGCGCGCGGCAGCCTGTCGAAGCAGCTGATCGCCAACTACAAGCTCGACAAGGATTCCAATCCGCCGAAGTTCGGCATTGGTCTCAAGGAAATCTGGCAGGTCGAGCCGTCCAAGCATCGTAAGGGCCGGATCGCCCACTCGTTCGGCTGGCCGCTCAGCAACAATGTCGGCGGCGGCTCGTTCCTGTATCACTACGGCGACAACCTGGTGGCGGTCGGCTTCGTGGTGCACCTCAACTACGACGATCCGTATCTGTCGCCGTTCGAGCAGTTCCAGAAGTTCAAGACCCATCCGTCGGTGGCGCCGATCTTCGAGGGCGGCAAGCGCATCTCCTACGGCGCCCGCGCCATCACCGAAGGCGGCTATCAGTCGGTGCCGCGCCTGACCTTCCCGGGCGGCGCGCTGATCGGCTGCGCTGCGGGCTTCGTCAACGTGCCGCGCATCAAGGGTGTCCACAACGCCATCGGCTCCGGCATGCTGGCCGCCGAACACGTCGCGGCGGCGCTCGCTGCCGGCCGGACCAACGACGAGCCAGTGGACTACGAAAACGCCTGGCGTGATTCCGTCGTCGGCAAGGACCTGTTCCGGGTCCGCAACGTCAAGCCGCTGTGGTCGAAGTTCGGCACCGCGGTTGGCGTTGTGTTGGCCGGCTTTGAAATGTGGTGTTCGACGTTCGGGTTCTCGGTGTTCGGCACGCTGTCGCATGGCAAGCCCGACCGCTCGACGCTCGATCCGGCCAAGTCGCATGAGCCGCACAAAAATCCGAAGCCGGACGGCAAGCTGACCTTCGACCGCCTGTCCTCGGTGTTCCTGTCGAATACCAATCACGAGGAAGACCAGCCGGTGCACCTCAAGGTCGCCGACATGCAGCTGCAGAAGACGTCGGAGCACGACGTCTATGCCGGCCCGTCGGGCCGCTACTGCCCGGCTGCGGTGTACGAGTGGGTGGAAGAGCCGACCGGCCCGCGCTTCGTGATCAACGCGCAGAACTGCGTCCACTGCAAAACCTGCGACATCAAAGACCCGAATGGCAACATCACCTGGGTTCCGCCGGAAGGCGGCGGCGGTCCGAATTATCAGGGCATGTGATCGCTGTTCTGATCCCGCAGCTTTGACCACGCGTCCGTGAGCGGCGGCGAGGCGATGCCTCGCCGCGCGGCCACGATCCTGCCATGTTGCCACCGTCTCAATCCAGCGACCGCCCACCGGCGCCGTCGGGGACCGCGGCATTGTGCGCCGTCGGGCCTATCCTTGCGGTTGAGCGCCAAACGCGGCATTGTCGACACGATGCTGCCGGCTCGGCGGCCGGGCCAACGAGCCTTTTCCTGGAGCTAGGCAACCTTGATGCTTTCCCTTCGAATCCGTCGATCGATGGCCGTCGCCCTCACGCTGGTGGCGATGCCGATCGCCGGACAGGCGCTGGCGCAGACCCCCGATCACCCGGCCGACAATTCGGCACAGTTTCCGACCACCCAGGATCTGCGGTCGATGACGACCGCCGGCAGCTACCTGGCCGCCCGCCATGCCAGCATCGAACGTGACGCGGCCTCCGCCGCTGCGTTCTACCGCTCGGCGCTGCGCACCGATCCGAGCAACAACGAGCTGCTCGACCGCGCCTTCATCTCGTCGCTCGCCGAAGGTGATATCGATGAGGCGGTCAAGCTCGCCGATCGCGTGCTGAAGATCGACAAGTCCAACCGCGTCGCCCGGCTGGTGATCGGTATCCGTGATCTGAAGACCAAGAAGTATGCCGCGGCGGTTCGTAACGTGAACCAGTCGGTTCGCGGCCCGATCACCGACCTGATCGCCACCCTGATTTCGAGCTGGTCGCTGTACGGCGCCGGCGACGTCAAGACCGCGGTCGGCAACATCGACAAGCTCGCCGGTCCGGAGTGGTATCCGATCTTCAAGGATCTGCATTCCGGCATGATGCTTGAGCTGGCCAACCGCCAGAAGGACGCCGGCGAACGGCTGGAGCGCGCCTACAAGCTCGACGATTCCGCGCTGCGCGTGGTCGAGTCCTATGCGCGCTGGCTGTCGCGCAACAAGAGCGAAGCCGAGGCGCTCGCGGTCTATCAGGCGTTCGACAAGAAGCTGCCGCGTCATCCGCTGATCGAAGACGGCATCCGCGAGGTCAAGGCCGGCAAGAAGTTGTCGCCGCTGGTCGACAGCCCGCAGGCCGGCGCCGCCGAGGCGCTGTACGGCATTGGCGCGTCGCTGACCCGGCGCGGTGGCGAAGATCTTGCGCTGGTGTATCTGCAGCTCGCGCTCTACCTCGAACCGAACCATGCGCTCGCGCTGCTGGCGCTCGGCGATCTCTACGAGTCGGTGAAGAAGCCGCAGATGGCGATCAAGGTGTACGAGCGCGTGCCGGCATCCTCGCCGCTGAAGCGCAACGCCCAGATCCAGCTCGCCACCGACCTCGACGCCTCCGACCGCAGCGAGGAAGCGATCAAAATCCTCAAGGGCGTGATCGCCGAGGACGGCAAAGATCTCGAAGCCATCATGGCGCTCGGCAATATCGAGCGCGGCCGCAAGAAGTTCGCCGATTGCGGCGAGACTTACTCCAAGGGCATCGACGCGCTCACCGGCGCCGAGAAGAACGCCTGGGTGTATTACTACTTCCGCGGCATCTGCGAGGAGCGCTCCAAGCAGTGGGCGAAGGCCGAGGTCGACCTGAAGAAGGCGCTGCAGATGCAGCCCGACCAGCCACACGTGCTGAACTATCTCGGCTATTCCTGGATCGATCAGGGCATCAACCTCGACGAGGCGATGACCATGATCAAGCGCGCGGTCGATCAGCGTCCCGACGATGGCTACATCGTCGACTCGCTCGGCTGGGCCTATTACCGCATCGGCGACTACGAGAATGCGGTGAAGACGCTGGAGCGGGCGATCGAGCTGAAGCCCGAGGACCCGACCATCAACGATCACCTCGGCGATGCCTATTGGCGGGTCGGCCGCACGCTCGAAGCGCGCTTCCAGTGGGCGCACGCCCGAGACCTCAAGCCCGATCCGGAGGAGCTGCCGAAGATCGAGGGCAAGATCTCCAACGGTCTGCCCGACGAGGACAAGGCCTCGGCGGCTTCCGCGGACAAGAAGAAAGAAGACGGCAAGGGCGGCTGAGGCGGCGCGGTCAGGGCTTTGCGCCGGGACCGCGAACGCGCCTAAAAGGGGGGTGGAGCTTCGGTTCGGTTTCGCTCAGAACCGGCGCTCCAGGAGACGATTTCCGTGACCGACGGCTCTGCGACAACACTGCGTGACGAGGCGCGCGCCAAGGTGAACCTGACGCTGCGCGTGGTCGGCCGTCGCCCCGACGGCTACCACGAGCTGGAAAGCGTGGTGGCGTTCGCCGATTGCGCCGATCACCTGACCTTGCAGCCGGGTGCGGCGCTGAGCCTGACCACGATCGGCCCCGGCGCGCAGGATTGCGGCGACAGCGCCGACAATTTGGTGCTGAAGGCAGCGCGGCTGCTCGGCGAACGTGTGCCGAACCTGATCACCGGCGCCTTCACGCTCGACAAGCATCTGCCGGTGGCTGCCGGCATCGGCGGCGGTTCGGCCGACGCTGCCGCGGCGCTGCGACTGCTCGCCCGCGCCAATGATCTCGCCGTTGACGATCCACGTCTCATCGAGGCCGCCCGGCTGACCGGCGCCGATGTGCCGGTGTGCCTGCCGTCGAAGCCCTGCGTGATGACCGGCGTCGGCGAGAAACTGTCGCCGCTGCCGCTGCCGCGGATCCCGGCCGTGATGGTCAATCCGCGGGTGCCGGTGGCCACCAAGGACGTGTTCACTGCGCTGGGTCTGAAGCCAGGCTCGCTTGCGGTCGGCGCGACCGACGTCCTCGCTGCGCCCGCCTGGCCGAAAGCCGGTGCGCCGCTCGCCGATTGGGTCGTGGCGCTCAAGGCCGGTACCAACGATCTCGAGCCGCCGGCCCTCAAGGTCGAGCCGGTTGTCGGCACCGTGCTAGAGGCGCTGCGGGCGACCGCCGGCGTTCAGCTCGCCCGGATGTCCGGTTCGGGGGCGACCTGCTTTGCGCTGTACGCCGATGATGCCTCGGCTCGTGCCGCCGCGGATACGCTCCGCGCCGCGCATCCTGGCTGGTGGGTCCACGCCGGCAGCCTGAGCTAACCATTCTCTGTCATTCCGGGGCACGCGAAGCGCGAACCCGGAATCTCGAGATTCAGGGCACCTCGGCGGCGCAGATCCGGGAAGCTTCTCGGCCAAACAACCGCGGCATTCCGGGTTCGCTCGCTGACGCGAGCGCCCCGGAATGACGGTGCTTGTTTCAGGAAGAGCTGCGTCCGCTCAGTGCGAGCGCGCGAGGCAGAACGCCACCACCTGCTCCAGCGCCGTCTTCATCGGCGAGGACGGGAACAGCGCGAGCGCGTCGACCGCCATTGCGCCGTAGTGCTGGGCGCGCTGGATGGTGTCGTCGAGGGCGCGGTGCTTGGTCATCAGCTTGATCGCCTGATCAAGGTCGGCATCCGAAATCTCGCCGCGCTCCAGCGACTTGATCCAGAATTCGCGCTCGGCGTCGTTGCCCCGGCGGAACGCCAGCACCACCGGCAGGGTGATCTTGCCCTCGCGGAAGTCGTCGCCGACGTTCTTGCCGAGCTTGGCAGCCTTGCCGCCGTAATCGAGCACGTCGTCGATCAGCTGGAAGGCGATGCCGATGTTCATGCCGAACGAGCGGCAGGCCGACTGCTCCGGCTTCGGCCGGTTGGCGATCGCCGGGCCGACTTCGCAGGCGGCGGCGAACAGTTCGGCGGTCTTGCCGCGGATCACCGCGAGATATTCGTCTTCAGTGGTCGCGGTGTTCTTGGCGGCGGCGAGCTGCATCACCTCGCCCTCGGCGATGGTGGCGGAGGCCGACGACAGGATGTCGAGCGCGCGCAAGCTGCCGACCTCGACCATCATCCGGAATGCCTGGCCGAGCAGGAAGTCGCCGACCAGCACGCTGGCCTCGTTACCCCACAGCATCCGCGCCGACTTCTTGCCGCGGCGCATCTCGCTCTCGTCGACGACGTCGTCGTGCAGCAGGGTCGCGGTGTGCATGAATTCGACCGCGGCGGCGAGCTTGATGTGGCCGTCGCCGGTGTAGCCGGTGAGGTTTGCCATCGCCAGCGTCAGCATCGGCCGCAGTCGCTTGCCACCCGACGAGATCAGGTGGTTAGCGACTTCAGGAATCATGGTGACGTCGGAGCCGGTCCGCGACAGGATGGTGGCGTTGACTCGCTCCATGTCCGCCGCAACGAGTTCGACGAGTTGGTCGATCGAGGCGGTCGAGGGGCCCTCGAAGGGTACGATTACGGCCACGCTGGGTCTCCAAATTCCGGGGACGGATGCGGCGAAGCTGCTCGCGCCATCCGAGCCTTGGTCCAGTCATCGAGGCGCCGGCCGGCTCGACCATTCCGCGCCTCATTGCGGTTCCCTCTATAGCACGGGAACGACCCTGCAACGAGGCGATCGATCCCCCGCAACGGTCGGCGCGAGCTATAATGCAGGGACGACAGGAGAGGCAAGGTTGCGAGAACTGCTGCGGACCAACGACGCGGTACTGCTTTCGGCGGTGGGGGCATTGCTGGATGGTGCCGGGATCGACCACCTGGTGCTGGATCAGAACATGAGCATTCTCGAAGGCTCGCTCGGGGTCATCCCGCGCCGCGTTCTGGTGCACGAGGACGATCTGCGCGCTGCGCGCCAGTTGCTGACCGACGCCGGACTGGCGCACGAGCTTCGGTCCGATGGCTGAACTGGTTGATCCGGCAGCACAAAGCCTTACCGAAGACGGTTTTCTCGGTGGCAGGCTGCGGCTGCGGCAACCTGCCGCCGGCCATCGTGCCGGTCACGACGCGATTCTGTTGGCGGCTTCGACGCGGGTGAGGGCCGGCGATCGGGTGGTCGAATTCGGCAGCGGGGTCGGTACCGCCGGACTCGCGGTGGCGTGGCGGGTCGACGGAATCGCTCCGGTCCTGGTTGAGATCGACCCTGGTCTTGCGGCGATTGCCCGTGACAATGCCCACCTCAATGGGCTGGCAACCGAAGTCGTCTGTCTCGATGTCACAGGCTCAGCCGAGACGTTTGCGGCGGCCGGACTCGGGCCCGACTCGGCCGACGCAGTGCTGATGAATCCACCGTTCCATGATGCCGGCCGGCATCGGGGGTCGCCGGATCCGGCGCGGCAGGTGGCGCATCTGGCAACGGCGACGACTTTGGAAGCATGGGTTCATGCGGCGCGGCGGGTGCTCAAGTCGGGCGGGGCGCTGACGCTGATTTGGCGGGCGGATGGGCTTGCCGATGTTCTGAGTGCGCTGGGGCGCGGCTTCGGCAGCGTGATGGTGCAGCCGGTGCATGGGAATGCCGATAAGCCGGCGATCCGTATTCTGGTACGTGCGACGAAGGGCGGGCGGGCGCCGCTGGTGCTTGTTCCGGGGTTGCTGCTCAACGACCCGTCTGGACACCCGAACCCGATCGCGCGCGCCGTGCTCGCCGGGGAGCAAATTCTGCCGCTGGCGCAATCCTAATCAGCGGCTGGGCAAAAACTGCGCAGTGCTGATTACTGCGGTTGCGGTTCGTTGTGCTTGGCCGGTGCGCTGGTGACGTGCACGGCCGCGAGAATTGCCGCGATCAACAACATCAGCAGGTAAATTTTCATCGGTCCCTCCGCTGCGTCGTGGCAGCCTCGTCCCTATATGAAGCCTGCGTTGCAAAACACGTTCCATACCTACCAAATGGTGGCATCCAAGATGGTCGACAATAGGGTGAAGCGATGAGCGATGCTGCGATCAGCGGTCGCAGCGAGCAGGGTTGGCTCGCCGGTCTCGGTAACTGGATTCCGGCGCGCTTTCGGCGCGACATTCCGGTGGTGCCGGTGGTGCGGCTGTCGGGCACGATCGGCGCGGTGACGCCGTTGCGGCCGGGCCTGACGCTGGCCGGAGTCGCCAAGCTGCTCGATCGCGCATTCTCCACCCGCAACGCCAAGGCGGTGGCGCTGGCGATCAATTCGCCGGGCGGCTCGCCGGTGCAATCGCGGCTGATCTATCTGCGCATCCGCGCGCTCGCCGCCGAGAAGAAGCTGCCGGTCTACGCGTTCGTCGAGGATGTCGCGGCCTCGGGCGGCTACATGATCGCGTGCGCGGCCGACGAGATCTATTGCGATCCGTCGTCGATCCTCGGTTCGATCGGCGTAGTCGGCGGCGGCTTTGGCTTTCAGGACCTGATCAAGAAGATCGGCGTCGAGCGCCGGCTCTACACCGCCGGCGAGCGCAAGGCGCAGCTCGATCCGTTCCTGCCGGAAGACCCGCAGGAGGTCGCGCGGCTGAAGGTGCTGCAGCAGGAAATCCACGCGCTGTTCATCGCATTGGTGAAAGAGAGCCGCGGCACCCGGCTAAAGGGCGAGGAGTCCAAGCTGTTCACCGGCGAGTACTGGGCCGGCGCCACCTCGGTGTCGCTCGGCCTTGCTGATTCGATCGGTGATCTGCGTGCGGTGCTACGCGGCAAGTTCGGCGACAAGGTCCGCACCCCGCTGATCTCGCCGCCGACCGGTCTGCTCGCCAACCTGTCGCGCAAATCAGCCGGCGCCGGAACTGCGCTCGACGGCGTCGCGGCACTGCCCGAATCAATGATTACGGCGCTGGAAACACGGGCGATCTGGGCCAAATACGGCTTTTAGAAGATACGCGGCCGCGCGGCCTCCGCGCCATTTGGTCCCGTCAGCGTGAGTTGCGAGTGATCGCCCACTGAGCGAAGATGCAAACAGGGGCGTGACGCGACTCAAGGAGAGGTTGGACGATGCCGCCGCTGCTCGTATTGGCTGGAAGCCTGGTGGGCATCGCCATGGTGCGGTGGGCCTTCCGCACGGCCGGACGCGTCAATCAGGAGCTCGAGGTCGCCCGCGCAACGGTGTTTGCCGAAGCGGACCGCGCCAAGCTGCCGACGCTGCGGCCCGACCCGGTGACCGGCGCCTACCGGCCGGGCTGAACTCCAGATCAGACTGATCTCTTCAATCGGTGATGTGGGAATCGGTGCGCCGGCCCGAAGGGCGGGGCATCACCCATCGGGCCGGCGCGCAACCTTGGAGGTTGCAAACTTTTATGAGCGGCCGAGCGATCCGCTGAGCAGCGGCGCGACCACAAGCACGACCAGCGCAGCACTCACGGCATGAAAGGCTGTCATTTCGGCTCTCCGTCGTTTCGGCGCCGGCTTCCCAGCCGAGCGCCACGTCCCTGGAGGCCGATGGTTACCCATCAGTTGCTAACGAATTTCAGCTTTTAGCGATCGCCGTGGCGGGTGGTTAAGGAGGCGTTAACCGGCGATTTGGCCCGTTCATCGCCTTGATTTGCCGGGTCGTGGCCGATACGGTCCGGCCACTTTTCCAAAAACCCTCGTGAATCCAAAGCCGATCATGGACCCGACGCCTCCGCACATGCGCCCGGAACGTTCGTTCCAGGGCCTGATCCTGACGCTGCAGCGCTTCTGGGCCGATTATGGCTGCGTCATCCTGCAGCCCTACGACATGGAAGTCGGCGCCGGCACCTTCCATCCGGCCACCACGCTGCGGGCGCTCGGCCCGAAGCGCTGGAACGCCGCTTACGTGCAGCCGTCGCGCCGGCCCAAGGACGGCCGCTATGGCGAGAACCCGAACCGGCTGCAGCACTACTATCAGTTCCAGGTGATCCTGAAGCCGTCCCCGCCCGACATCCAGGACCTGTACCTGAAGTCGCTGGCCGCGATCGGGGTCGACACCGCGCTGCACGACGTGCGCTTCGTCGAAGACGACTGGGAAAGCCCGACGCTCGGCGCCTGGGGCCTCGGCTGGGAGTGCTGGTGCGACGGCATGGAAGTCAGCCAGTTCACCTACTTCCAGCAGGTTGCCGGCGTCGAATGCGCGCCGGTTGCCGGCGAACTCACTTACGGTCTCGAGCGGCTGGCGATGTACGTCCAGGGCATCGACCGCGTCTACGATCTCAACTTCAACGGCCGCGACGGCGACGACAAGGTCACCTACGGCGACGTGTTCCTGCAGGCCGAGAAGGAATACTCGAAGCACAATTTCGAGGTCGCCGACACCGAGATGCTGTTCGAGCAGTTCAAGATGGCCGAGGCCGCCTGCAAGAAATATCTCGACGCCGGCTGGGTGATGTCTGCCGATGGCGGCAAGCGCGAAGCCCACGCCATGGCGCTGCCGGCCTACGACCAGTGCATCAAGGCCAGCCACGTCTTCAACTTGCTCGACGCGCGTGGCGTGATCTCCGTCACCGAGCGCCAAAGCTACATCCTCCGCGTCCGCGAACTGGCGAAAGCCTGCGGCGAAGCCTGGGTGCATACCGAAGCGGGACGGGCGGAGATTTAAAGCACGGACTAATCACCCGCCCCTGGAGGGCGCTCGCTGAAGCGAGCGGGGTACACGATAACGAGGACGCCTCTGCTCCCCTCCCCCTTGCGGGGAGGGGCGGGGCAGCGAGTTCGGACTAATTACCCTCCCCTGGAGGGGGAGGGTCGCCTGCCGAAGGCAGGCGGGGTGGGGTGACAGCGGTTGCGACATGGTCAAGCGCCAGATCAGCGACTTCAAGCGCGCCACTGCGAACAAACTGCGGGCTAACAGCACCGCTGCCGAAGACATTCTATGGCGGCGGTTGCGACGAATGAATGTGGAAGGAAGTCACTTCAGACGGCAGGTGGTGATCGGGCCCTACATCGCCGATTTCGCCTGCCTCGCGAAGCGACTGATCATCGAGGTGGACGGATCACAACACGGCGACGAAGACGGCCTAAAGCGTGACGAAGTGCGAACGCAATGGCTGCAGTCGGAGGGTTACCGGGTGATCCGATTTTGGAACAATGATGTGATGAGCAAGACCGACGCCGTGATGGACGCCATCTACAACGCGACCGCTGTCACCCCACCCCGCCTGCCTTCGGCAGGCGACCCTCCCCCTCCAGGGGAGGGTGAAGCCGTTCGTGGGGAGAGCAAGTAATGCCCGATCTTCTCCTCGAACTGTTCTCCGAAGAAATCCCGGCGCGGATGCAGGGGAAGGCTGCTGATGATCTGAAGCGGCTGGTCACCGATAAGCTCGTCGCCGAAGGTCTCGTCTATGAGGGCGCCAAGGCGTTTGCGACGCCGCGGCGGCTGACGCTGACGGTGCATGGCATTCCGGCGCGGCAGCCGGATCTGAAGGACGAGCGCAAGGGGCCGAAGGTCGGCGCGCCGGACGCGGCGGTGCAGGGCTTCTTGAAGGCCGCGGGCCTCGCCTCGCTCGACGAAGCCAAGATCCAGAAGGACCCGAAGAAGGGTGACTTCTACGTCGCGCTGATCGAGAAGCCGGGCAAGCCTGCGATCGATGTGATCGCCGAGTTCCTGCCGGTGATCGTGCGCACCTTCCCGTGGCCGAAGTCGATGCGCTGGGGCGAACGCTCCCGCAAACCGGGCGCGCTGCAATGGGTGCGGCCGCTGCATTCGATCATCGCGACCTTCGGCATGGAAACCGAAGAGCCCGATGTGGTGCATTTCAACGTCGACGGCATCGAGGCCGGGCAGACCACGCACGGCCATCGCTTCATGGCCCCGGCCGAATTCAGTGTGCGGCGGTTCGAGGACTACGAGGCCAAGCTGTTCGCCGCCAAGGTCGTGCTCGATTCCGCCCGCCGCAAGGACATCATCCTGGCGGACGCGAAAACGCTGGCGCAGGCGCAAAACTACGAACTGGTCGAAGATCAGGGGCTGCTCGACGAAGTCTCCGGCTTGGTCGAATGGCCGGTGGCGCTGATGGGCTCCTTCGACAAGGACTTCCTATCGATCCCGGACGAAGTGATCCGCGCCACCATCCGCGCCAATCAGAAGTGCTTCGTGGTCGCCGATCCTGCGACCGGCAAGCTCGCCAACAAGTTCATCCTGACCGCGAATATCGAAGCCAGCGACGGCGGCGCCGCGATCACCGCCGGCAACGAGCGTGTGATCCGCGCGCGGCTCTCGGACGCCAAGTTCTTCTACGAGACCGATCTGAAGACCAAGCTGGAAGACCGGCTGCCGAAGTTCGATCAGATCGTGTTCCACGAAAAGCTCGGCACCCAGGCCGAGCGCATCGCCCGCATCGAGCGCTTGGCTGCCGAGATCGCGCCGCTGGTCGGCGCCGATGCCGAAAAGACCAAGCGTGCCGCGAAGCTCTGCAAGGCGGATCTGCTGACCGAGGTCGTTGGCGAATTCCCCGAGCTGCAGGGCCTGATGGGAAAGTACTACGCGCTCGCCCAGGGCGAAGACGCCAGCGTCGCCGCCGCCTGCGAAGAGCACTACAAGCCGCAGGGCCCGGCCGATCGCGTCCCGAGCGATCCGGTCAGCATCGCGGTGGCGCTCGCCGACAAGCTCGACACGCTGGTCGGGTTCTGGGCGATCGACGAGAAGCCGACCGGCAGCAAGGACCCGTATGCGCTGCGACGCGCGGCGCTGGGGGTGATTAGGCTGGTGCTGGATAACTCACTGCGCTTGCGGTTGCTCGCTTTGGTCTCCGCGCATTCTGCCGTCATGGCCGGGCTTGTCCCGGCCATCCACGACTTGGCTGGCAGCAAGAAAGGCGTGGATGCCCGCGACAAGCGCGGGCATGACGACGTCAGTGACAACCTCCTCTCCTTCTTCGCAGACCGCCTGAAAGTCCAACTTCGCGACCAAGGCGCGCGGCATGACCTCGTCGATGCGGTGTTCGCGCTCGAAGGGCAGGACGACATCCTGATGATCGTCCGCCGCGTCGAGGCGCTGGCGGCGTTTCTTGCTACCGACGACGGCAAGAACCTGCTGGCCGGCACCAAGCGCGCCGCCAACATCCTGCGCATCGAGGAGAAGAAGGACGGCCGCGCCTATGACGGTGCGCCGGACGCGTCGCTCTACGCGCAGGACGAGGAGAAGGCGCTGGCCGCCGCGATTGAACGCGCCAAGGCCGATGCCGGCGCTGCCGTCGCCAAGGAAGACTTCGCCGCGGCGATGACCGCGATGGCCGGCTTGCGGCCGGCGGTCGATGCGTTCTTCGACAAGGTGACGGTCAACGCCGACGACAAGGCCGTCCGTGAAAACCGCCTGAAGCTGCTGAACGAAATCCGCGCCGCGACGCGCGCGGTGGCGGACTTCTCGAAGATCCAGGACTAACGGCGGCTGTTGGTCCGCCGCGCCAGCCGCTTCCACGCCACGTCATTGCCGGGCTCGACCCGGCAATCCATCCTTCTTCCCAAAGTGTCTTCGCAGACGCGCTAAGCGCGTGATGGATGCGCGGGGCGGGCCCGCGCATGACGCCGGGTGTGGGGCAGCCTCCTTGCCGCGGCTGCCGTCACGTCATTCCGGGGCGCTCGCGTCAGCGAGCGAACCCGGAATCTCGATGTGGTCGTGCATGGCAACCGCCACGCGCCTCGCTGCGTCACCCTCTGCAATAACTGCGAGATTCCGGGTCTGCGTGCTGTCGCACGCATCCCGGGATGACAGTGCTCTTGGCGAAGCGGAGCGCCCCGGAATGACGGAGGGGGAGGGCGTGTCCTCAAGAAAGCCCCGCGTCCCTCTCAAAAGCTGCACCGATCAGCAACATTGCGAAACAATTAACCGGTCGTTAACCATGTCCTGACAGGTTGGCTGGCGGTAACGGTTCCTTAACCGTCCACCTCGGCAGCGGGGCGCAATGCCATGACCAGCATCACCAACGGCTTGAACAATTACGCGCAATACGGTGCCGCCTATGCGCGGACCGCGGGCGCGCAGACCTCGCTGGCCACGATCCTGAACGGCAATGGTGACGATGTGCTGCCGGGTGCCAGCAGCAATGCGGCGACCCAGCTGACGCTGTCGGCGGCCGCGCGGGCGCAGCTCGCCAGCGGCTCGTCGAAGGATTATTCCGCGGTGATCAGCGACAGCCGCGCCGCGATCGACAAGCTGTACAAGGCGGCCAATGTCACTGCGCCCTACGACGACAGCGGCAAGCCGAAGATCGACCTGTCCGGGCTCGACCGCCGGGCGCTGTTCGCCATCGCCTCGAACGCCGGCGGCCGGTTCACCGACGCCGAGCAGACGTTGGCGGCGACCACCCGGATCGCGCAGTTCAACGACGCGCTGTCGCCGGCGACACAGACCGCCAAGCTGATCGGCGACTACAGCACCGTGTACAAGGCGGCTGCGAGCTATCTCGACGGCGCTTCGAGCGAAGAGAAGGCGACCGCGACCTGGCAGGCCGAGCGCGCCGCGATCACCAAGGGCCTGGCGGCGACCCAGGCCGATCCGTCGAAGATTCCGGCCGGCATCAGCAACGATCCCGTGGCGGCCTATCTGGCGCGCTATCCCTCCGGCAGCGCCACCACGGCCACCAAGGATTTCGGCAGCGTTGCCAAGCAGGCGCGCGCCACGCTCGACGACCAGGCCGCGCAGGCGACCGCCGCCGGCAAGCTGCTGGTGTACGATCCGGCGCGCAAGACCGGCCAGCAGGCGGATCTGTCGGTGCTCGACAATCGCTCGCTGTCGGCGATCTCGCTCAACAAGGACGACCTGTTCTCGCAAGAAGAGGTGTTCGCCGCCAAGCGCGAGCTCGACGGCCGTAACCGCGCCAGCATCCTCACCGCGCTGAAGCAGAGCCAGACCTCCGGCAATCCGGCGGATTTCAGCCTCGGCCTGCTGAACGCTTATTCCGGCATGAGCGCAGAGGAGCGCACCGCGACCAACTGGACGCCGGCATTCCGCGACAACGCGGTGCAGAGCTACAAGGCGACCACGTCGCTGCTGTCGATGCTGAAGCGCGGCTAGCGCTCGCCGCCGCTCAAGCCGCGATCTTCGCCAGCCACGCCGCCAGCGCGACGCCGGCGATCGCCAACGCCACCAGTATCACCGCGCTCTGCCAGGTGCGCCGGCCGCCGAACGCCACCGCGTAGGCGGCCTTCAGGACATTGTTGGACGATGCCGCGATCAGCACCGCGATCGCCACCGCATGTTCGCCGATGCCCGCGGTGCCGCCCTGCGCCAGGTTGAGCACGAAGGGATCGATGTCGGAGAAGCCGACGATCGCTGCCAGCCAGTAGATGCCCTGCGTGCCGAATTCGGTTTTGACCCAGGTCGAGGCCAGCGAGATCGCCACGAACAGGGCTGCGAACACCGCTGCGGCGCCGAGTTCGAGCGGGTTGCCGCGCTCCGATGGCTGGGTGGCTTCGCCGCTGGGGGCCTTGATGATGAGGTATTGCAGCGCTGCGATCGCCAAAGCGACCGCCGCCAGCCCCAGCATCGGCGCAGCCAATGCACGCGCCAGCGTCATGTTAAACACCGCGATCACCACCAGGATGCGCAGGTACATGATGCCGGTCGCCAGCGTGATACCGGCCGTCGCCTGGCGGCGGAACGACTCGCTGACGGCGGCCTGCCGCGCCAGAACCACGGTGGTGGCGGTCGAGGAATACAGCCCGCCGAGGCCGGCCATCCACAGTCCCTGCGCGGCGCGCTGCCAATAGCGCTGCGCCAGATAGCTCGCATAGGACAGCGCCGACACCAGCGTCAGCGCCAGCCATACCTGTCGCGGCGTGATGCTGGTCAGCGAGGTTACCGGTTCGGCCGGTAGCAATGGCAGCACGACACCGCTGAGGATCAGGAACTGCGCCGCGGTGGTAATCTCGCGGGTATCGACCTTGCGCACCAACCGGTGCAGCCAGTCGCGGCTGGTGAGCAGGATCACCGCCGTGACCGTGATGCCGACCGCGACCCAATGCGGCAGCGCCAGCGCGATCGCCCCGAGCAGATAGGCATGGACGTTGAGCAGCAGCACGACGAGGCCGGCATTTCGTTCGCCTTGGTCGTCGCGCTCGCGCAAATGCACCGTGTAGAAGATCGACAGCCAGACACCGAGCACCAGCAGGCCGCCGGTGAAGGCGACCAGATGGGTGGGGTCGAGCCAGTACAGAACGCCGCCGCCGAGAGATAGCAGTGGAAAAGTGCGGACGCCGCCCGGCCGCGCGGATTTTCGCTGCTCGAAGAAATCTTCGAACGCGAAGCCGAGAAAGAAACTCAGCAGCAACAACAGCGCGAGGCTGTGAACGGACGGTGTTGCGATCATCGGCATCGGCGAAGCCGCATCTGCGCGGGAGGACGTCGGCGCGGCAGAGCACCGCGACGCCGGCGCGAGAGCCGAGCCGGTGCCGGAACTCTAGCAGGCGGGGCGATGCGGGAGAAGCAATCGGAAGGCGAGGGAGGACCGACGGAGAAGAGCCCCGCCCGGCGGGGGAACGGGACGGGGCTCTCCGATCCGGCCGCGTCGGTGGCGTCCGGACCCACGTTCAAGCGAATTGCGCGTCCACCTGAACGATCAAAGAGCAGCGACCTGTCGAGGCTGCGCCGCTCGGTCTGCTGGGGCAATGCCCGCCCGCGCGCGATGTTCCGTGCAGGGATGTCGCAGTGGTCCGGATTTTTGCCGGTCAGGGAACCCTGAGCCACGCAGCGGCGTCATCAGCCGCCGGTATCGCTCCTTGCCTGTGTCCGCTACCAATCCGCCTGCGATTCGATCCGATCGCTTCCTTCCGCCGGAGACTGCCATGACAATCACCACTGCCCACATTCCAGCCATCGTCGCGTTGATCGCCGGTATCCTGATTCTGGTGATGCCGCGGCTGCTGAACTTCATCGTCGCGATCTATCTGATCTGCGTCGGACTGATCGGTCTGGGCGCGTTGCGTTTCCTGCATCTTTAGTCGGCTCGGGTTCCGCCAGCTTGCTTGAGACCGCTAAAACGTGGTCTAAAGCGCCCGTTTTCTGTTCCTCTTTCGCGGACCGTTGAGAGCCATGGCCAAAGCCGCTTCGAAGAAGAAGACCGCCCCGAAATCCAAGTCTTCCGGGACTGCGCGTGGAAAGGGCGCTGCCGCGTCGAGTGCACGCAAGGCAGTGGCGAAGAGCCCGCCGAAGCCGGCCAAGAAGGCTGTTAGCAAGCCGGCCGCCAAGCCCGCTGCAAAGCCCGCCGCGAAGTCGAAAGCGGTGACCAAGCCCGCCACCAAGACGGTGACCAAGGCTGCAACCAAGCCGGCAACGAAGCCCGCGACCAAGCCGGCCGCCAAGGCGGTGGCCAAGGCCGCTGCAAAGCCCGCCAAGAAGCCCGTCGCCAAGGCCGTTGCCGCGCCGAAGGCCGGCAAGTGGGTCTACACCTTCGGTGACGGCAAGGCCGAAGGCCGCGCCAACATGCGCGACCTGCTCGGCGGCAAGGGCGCCAACCTCGCCGAGATGGCCAATCTCGGCCTGCCGGTGCCTCCGGGCTTCACCATTCCGACCTCGGTCTGCACCTACTTCTACGCCAACGGCAAAACCTATCCGAAGGAGCTGCAGTCGCAGGTCGAGCGCGCGCTCGAGCACGTCGGCAAGCTCACCAACAAGAAGTTCGGCGACGCCAAAAACCCGCTGCTGGTGTCGGTGCGCTCCGGCGCCCGCGCTTCGATGCCGGGCATGATGGACACCGTGCTCAACCTCGGCCTCAACGACGAGACGGTCGAAGCGCTGGCCGAGAAGTCGGGCGATCGCCGCTTCGCCTATGACAGCTATCGCCGCTTCATCACGATGTACTCGGACGTGGTGCTCGGCTTCGAGCACCATCACTTCGAGGAAATCCTCGACGCCTATAAGGACGCCAAGGGCTTCACGCTCGACACCGATCTCGATGCCGACGACTGGGTCGATCTGGTCGGCCAGTACAAGGAAGCCGTGGCGCGCGAGACCGGCGAAGACTTCCCGCAGGATCCGCATGCCCAGCTGTGGGGCGCGATCGGCGCGGTGTTCTCGTCGTGGATGAACGCGCGCGCGGTGACCTACCGCCGCCTGCACGACATTCCGGAATCCTGGGGCACCGCCGTCAACGTCCAGGCGATGGTGTTCGGCAACATGGGTGAGACCTCGGCGACCGGCGTCGCCTTCACCCGTAACCCGTCGACCGGCGAAAGCCGGCTGTACGGCGAGTTCCTGATCAACGCGCAGGGTGAGGACGTCGTCGCCGGCATCCGCACCCCGCAGGACATCACCGAGCACGCCCGCATCGAATCCGGCTCCGACAAGCCGTCGATGGAAATGGCGATGCCGGAGGCGTTCAAGGAGCTGACTCGGATCTACACCCTGCTTGAGAAGCACTACCGCGACATGCAGGACATGGAGTTCACGATCGAGCAGGGCAAGCTCTGGATGCTGCAGACCCGCGGCGGCAAGCGCACCGCCAAGGCGGCGCTGCGGATCGCGGTCGAGCTCGCCAACGAGGGCCTGATCAATCGCAAGGACGCCGTGACCCGGATCGAGCCCGGTTCGCTCGATCAGCTGCTGCACCCGACCATCGACCCGAACGCCAAGCGCGACGTGATCGCCACCGGCCTGCCGGCCTCGCCCGGCGCCGCCTCCGGCGAGATCGTGTTCTCGTCGGATGAGGCTGCCAAGCTGCATGCCGACGGCCGCAAGGTCGTGCTGGTGCGCATCGAGACCAGCCCGGAAGACATCCACGGCATGCATGCCTCGGAAGGCATTCTCACCACCCGCGGCGGCATGACCTCGCACGCCGCCGTGGTGGCGCGCGGCATGGGCAAGCCCTGCGTCTCCGGCTGCGGCGCGATCCGCGTCGACTACGGCCGTGGCACGATGATGATCGGCAACCGCACCTTCAAGGCCGGCGACATCATCACCATCGACGGCGGCACCGGCCAGGTGCTGGCCGGCAAGATGCCGATGATCGAGCCGGAACTGTCGGGCGACTTCAACACGCTGATGGGCTGGGCCGACGAAGTCCGCAAGCTCAAGGTCCGCGTCAACGCCGACACCCCGGCCGACGCCCGCACCGCGATCAAGTTCGGCGCCGAAGGCATCGGCCTGTGCCGCACCGAGCACATGTTCTTCGAAGAGACCCGCATCCGCACCGTGCGCGAGATGATCCTCGCCGAAGACGAGCAGTCGCGTCGCTCCGCGCTCGCCAAGCTGCTGCCGATGCAGCGCGCCGACTTCGTCGAGCTGTTCGAGATCATGAAGGGCCTGCCGGTGACGGTGCGCCTGCTCGATCCGCCGCTGCACGAGTTCCTGCCGCACACCCAGGCGGAGATCGAGGAAGTGGCGCGGGCGATGAATGCCGATCCGCGCCGGCTCGCCGATCGCGCCCGCGAGCTCGCCGAGTTCAATCCGATGCTCGGCTTCCGCGGCTGCCGTCTGGCGATCGCCTATCCGGAGATCGCCGAGATGCAGGCCCGCGCGATCTTCGAGGCCGCGGTCGAGGCCGAGAAGCGCACCGGCGAGCAGGTCGGTCTTGAAGTGATGGTGCCGCTGATCGCGACCCGCGCCGAGTTCGAGCTGGTCAAGGCCCGGATCGACGCCACCGCGCAGGCGGTGAACCGCGATACCGGCAGCAATCTGAAGTACCATGTCGGCACCATGATCGAGCTGCCGCGCGCCTGCCTGATGGCCGGCGACATCGCCGAGAGCGCCGAGTTCTTCTCGTTCGGCACCAACGACCTCACCCAGACGACGTTCGGCATCAGCCGCGACGACGCTGCCAGCTTCCTCGGCACCTATATCGAGAAGGGCATCTTCTCGGTCGATCCGTTCGTGTCGGTGGACCGGGACGGCGTCGGCGAGCTGGTCCGCATCGGCGTCGAGCGCGGCCGCAAGACCCGCGCCAAGCTCAAGGTCGGCATCTGCGGCGAACACGGCGGCGACCCGGCGTCGGTGGCATTCTGCCACGAGGTCGGCCTCGACTACGTGTCGTGCTCGCCGTATCGCGTGCCGATCGCGCGGCTCGCCGCGGCGCAGGCTGCGCTCGGCAAGGGCATCGCCAGCCAGGCGTAATCGCGCCTCGCAAAACTGATCAGATTTCGAATGGCCGGGCTTTGTCCCGGCCATTTGTATTTGCGCGCTGGTAACCGACGACGCGGCTGATGTGCAACGCCTTGTTAACGACGTTGCACAACGCATTCTTAACCACCGTTATGAAGCGCTGATTCACCACATTCGCAGCCGGTTCCGCGAACTAACAGCTTGGCGTTGCGTGTTGCGCGGATGCATCGGCCATTAACGCACGGGCAACTTTAATCGGATAACAACAGAAACGATCAACTTGTCCGAAACCGTCGGACTTGATCGCGAGTAAGCGTTGCGTGAGCGTATCGATGTCAGTCATGCGTAACCGGTCGAAGGGCGCGCGGATTGCGTCCTTCGGCCTCGGGGTCTGTGTCTTCGCGGCGCTGCCCAATGAAATCGGACACCAGGATATTGCGTCGCTGCTGGTTCGGCAGACGGGCGTCACCGAGCGCTGGCAGAAGCGGATGTTCGCGTCCTCGCTCGGCTCGGTGCAGGTCGCGACGTTCTCGTTCGGCCGGCCGCTCGGAACCTGGACGCCGCAGCTCGGCTCGTCGCGCCTGGTCAGCATCGAAGGCCGCAGCGGCGGCCTCGCCGCGACCCACAATCCGCTGCTGCAGGCGCCGTCCCGTTACCAGGCGTCCGACTACCCGAAGGTCGACCGCACCCTGAAGGGCGACCGCCTCGCGCTTGCCAAGCCCGACCAGTCGCCGACCCTCGAAGTCGCGCCGACGCCGGAGGATGCCGGAGCGCAGGCGCCGAACGTCGCCGGTGCCAAGACCGCCGACCAAATCCCGGGTTCCGATCAGAACGGCGCTGTCCACGCGGCCGAAGCCTCGCCGGCGCTCGATCCGGAGCTTGCCGAAGCGCTGAAGTCCGAACCGCTCCCGCAATACGATGGCTCGCTGTCGCTCGATAAGGACCACGAGGCGGCCGCTGTCGCGCCGCGGCCGCGCGATCCGTTCTCGTTCAAGACCGCCAGCCTGTTCTTCGGCACCGGCTCGCTCGGCGGCATGGATGAGTCGCTCGAGCAATGGCAGCCGGGTGAAGAGCCGATCATCGTGTCGCCGAACGCAGCCGATCCCGACATGAAGTCGCCGTTGCCGCAAACCGCTGCACTCGATCCGTCCGCGTCGGGCGAGACCATCGCCGGCAAGGGCCAGGTCAACGCCGATCACCACGTCAAGACGCCTGCCGAGCGGCTCGGCCTCGCCAACGACTCCAAGCTCCGCGCCAAGCACGAGAAGTGCCTGGCGGAGGCGGTGTATTTCGAATCGCGCGGCGAAAAGGTGCGCGGTCAGATCGCGGTGGCGCAGGTGGTGCTCAACCGCGCGTTCTCCGGCTTCTATCCGACCAACGTCTGCGGCGTGGTCTATCAGAACAAGAACCGCCGCTACGCCTGCCAGTTCACCTTCGCCTGCGACAACATCGCCGACGTGGTGCGCGAGCCGGAGATGTGGGATCGCGCCCGCAAGATCGCGCGCGCGATGCTCGACGGCAAGCTGTGGCTGCCCGAAGTCGGCAAGTCGACTCATTACCACGCCTACTGGGTGCGGCCGTCCTGGGTCCACGAGATGAAGAAGATGTACAAGTTCGGCGTACACACCTTCTATCGTCCGCGCGCCTGGGGCGACGGCAGCGACGCCCCGAGCTGGGGCACCGCCGCCGAAACCGCTTCGATCGCCGCCCAACTCGCCGAAGCCGCCAAGAGCTCGGCGGAGATTCAGGCCAAGGGCAACTAAGCGCGTCGTGGTGTGCGGGCATCGCCCCGCGGTCGCCCTAAGCAGTCATTCCGGGGCGCGCGCAGCGCGAGCCCGGAATCTCGCGGTTTGGAAGGCGGCGCATTGCCCCGCTTCAGATTCCGGGTTCGCTCGCTCTCGCGAGCGCCCCGGAATGACGGGGCGGAGTTATTACTTGTATGCCGACGCCATGCGCGGGCTTGATCCGCCCCGCGGGGCACAAGCCCCCTCGGCGCGGCGAAGGCCCGTTCTTCAAGAGGATGGATTGCCGGGTCGAGCCCGGCAATGACGTTAGTAGAGCAAGAAGTCTTGTGCTGTTTGCCGAGCGCCAGCCTAAGCGTCGATATCCAGCGCGACGTCGAAGTTCGGGGCCGAGTGCGTCAGCGCGCCGGAGGAGGCGTAGTCGACGCCGGTGGCGGCGATGCTGCTGATCGACTCGCGGGTCACGCCGCCGGAGGCTTCGAGCACGACGCGGCCGGCGCTCATCGCGACGGCCTGCTTCAGGGTGTCGAGGTTCATGTTGTCGAGCAGCACGACGTCGGCGAGGCCGGTGTCGAGCACCTCGCGGAGCTGATCGAGGGTGTCGACCTCGATCTCGATCTTGACCAGATGGCCGATCTTGGCACGCGCCGCTTCCAGCACAGGGCGGATGCCGCCGGCCACCGCGATGTGGTTGTCCTTGATCAGGATGGCGTCGTCGAGGCCGAACCGGTGGTTGAAGCCGCCGCCGCAGCGCACCGCATATTTCTCCAGCGCCCGCAGGCCGGGCGTGGTCTTGCGGGTGCAGCAGATCCGCATCTTGGTGCCCGCGGTGTGGCGGACGTAGTCCGCCGTCAGCGTCGCGATGCCAGAGAGCCTGCCGACGAAGTTGAGCGCGGTGCGCTCGCCGGTCAGAACGGCGCGAGCCGGACCGGAGATCGTCAGCACCTGAATGCCGGCCGCCACACTGTCGCCGTCGCGCACATGGGCGGTGATGGCGACTTCCGCGGAGAGCTGGCTGAAGGTCTCGATCGCCAGCGGCAGCCCGGCGATCACGCCGGCCTGGCGCGCCACCAGGATGGCGTGGGCTTGGGTCGCCTCCGGGATGGTCGCGACCGAGGTGACGTCGCCGGCGCGGCCGAGATCCTCATCGAGCGCGCGGCGCACCGCATCGGTGATCGCCAATGGCGACAGGAATGCATCGGGATGCAGCAGGGCAGACGGCAACATGAAGGGGGTCCTGATCAGGCGAGGGATTGCGCAGCGAGACGTGGCGCGCGCGGGGCAGCGTCGCCGAGCGCGGCGGCGCGTTCGCGGGCTTGCGCCAGCGATGTGGTGGTGCGCTTGGCCTGCGCAGGGTTCTCGGTCGGATAGTCTGCCCGGTAATGCGCACCGCGGCTCTCGGTGCGGGCCAGCGCCGCGGTGGCGACCAGCAGCGCGGTCGTGGCCATATTGGCGAGCGTGGTCGACGAGGTCTCGGCTTCGAGCGCCGCAAAGGTCCGCACCGCTTCGCTTAGCCCGTCACGATCGCGGATCACGCCGACCTTGCCGGCCATGGTCTGCCGCAGCAACTGCTCCTGCGCCGGATCGATCGGCGTGCTTTGCGTCTCGTGTACATCGAGCCGCGACTTGGTGGCGGCGAGTTCGGTGCCGGCGATGCCTTCGGCAATCCGCGCCGCGTACACCACCGCTTCGAGCAGCGAGTTCGAAGCAAGCCGGTTGGCGCCGTGCGCGCCGGTGCAGGACACTTCGCCCGCGGCCCACAGCCCACGCAGCGAGCTGCGGCCGTGCATATCCACAGCGATGCCGCCCATGTGGTAGTGCGCCGCCGGCGCGATCGGGATTGGCTGGGTCGCAGGATCGATCCCGGCCGAGATGCAGCTCTCGTACACGGTCGGGAAATGCTCGGCGAAATGCGTGCCCAGCGCCTTGGTGGCGTCGAGATAAGCGCCGCGGCCGGAGGCGACTTCGGCGAACACACCGCGGGCGACGATATCGCGCGGCGCCAGCTCGGCGAGCGGATGCGCCGCGAGCATGAAGCGCTCGCCCTGGCCGTTGATCAGGATCGCGCCTTCGCCGCGCAGCGCCTCGGTGGCAAGCGGCGCTGGATCACGGCCAACCATGATGGCGGTCGGATGAAACTGCACGAATTCCGGGTCGGCGATTCGCGCGCCGGCGCGGGCCGCGATCGCCAGCCCGACGCCGCGGGCCTCGATCGGATTGGTGGTCACGGCATAGAGATGGCCGATGCCGCCGGTGGCGAGCACCACGGCACGCGCGGCGATGTGCATCGGCGTGCCGGCGGCGTTGCCGACCTTGCGCAGCCGCAGTCCGGCGACCGCGTCGTCGTGCATCAGCAGCCCGTCGGCGAACCAGCCTTCGATCACCTTGATCGACGGCGTTTTGCGGACCGCGTCGGTGAGCGCGCTGATGATCGCCTGGCCAGCCATGTCGCCGCGGACGTGGACGATGCGCCGCGCTGAATGCGCCGCCTCGCGCGCCACCGCCAACCGGCCTTCGAGGTCGCGGTCGAACGGCACGCCGTAGCTGAGGAGATCGTGGATGCGCGCGGCGGCTTCGCCGGCGAGGCGATGCGCCACCGCCTCGTCGACCAGTCCGGCGCCGACCGCGATGGTGTCGGCCGCATGCGATTCGGCGCTGTCGCCTTCGCCGACCGCCGCGGCGATGCCGCCCTGCGCCCAGGCGGTGGAGGCGCCTTCGCCGAGCGGCGCGGCGCTGATCACCGTCACCGGACGCGGCGCCAGCTTCAGCGCGCAGAACAGGCCGGCGAGACCGCCGCCGACGATAACGACGTCACCATGGACGCCAAGATGTGCGAACTCGGGCGTGGTGCTCATGCGGCGATCCAACTCTCACGCGATTGTCCGCGAACGCCTTCGATGCACAGCGATGGCGGCACGGACGCCGCCATTCGTCGCAAGCCCTGAGGCTCAGTTGTTCAGGTTGATCATCCGTTCCACCGAGCGCCGGGCCGGCGCGATGATGGCGGGATCGACCGTCACTTCCTCACGCAGGTACACCAGGCTGTCGAGGATCTTCGCCAGCGTGATCCGCTTCATGTGCGGGCACAGATTGCACGGCCGCACCATTTCGACGTCGCGCAGCTCGGCCTGGACGTTGTCGGCCATCGAGCACTCGGTGATCATCACCACGCGCTTCGGATGCTGGGTCTTGACCCAGTTGATCATGTGCGCGGTCGAGCCGGTGAAGTCGGCTTCGGCCAGCACGTCCGGCGGACATTCCGGATGCGCGATGATCTTCACGTTCGGATCGGCCTCGCGATAGACGCGCAGCTCGTCGCCGGTGAAGCGCTCGTGGACCTCGCAGGCGCCCTTCCAGGCGATGATCTTCACCTTGGTCTGGGAAGCGACGTACTTCGCCAGATATTGATCCGGCACCATGATGACACGGTCGACGCCGAGGCTTTCGACCACCTGCACGGCGTTCGACGAGGTGCAGCAGATATCGACCTCAGCCTTTACGTCGGCCGAGGTGTTGACATAAGCGACCACCGGCACGCCCGGGAATTTCTCGCGCAGCAGCCGAACGTCGGCGCCGGTGATGGAAGAGGCGAGCGAACAGCCGGCGCGAGAATCCGGGATCAGCACGCGCTTCTCCGGATTCAGGATCTTCGACGTCTCAGCCATGAAGTGCACGCCACACTGCACGATGGTCGAAGCCTTCACCTTGGTGGCTTCGATCGCGAGCTGCAGCGAGTCGCCGACGATGTCGGCGACGCAGTGGAAGATTTCCGGCGTCTGGTAGTTGTGCGCCAGGATCACGGCGTCGCGCTCGCGCTTCAGCTCGTTGATCGCCTTGACGTAGGGCGCCATGAACGGCCACTCGACCGGCGGAATGACGGTCTGCACCTTCTCGTACAGGTGCGCCGTGGCGGCCTCGACCTCCGGCGTCCATTCCAAGGACGGCATCGGCAGCGCGCGGGCGCGTTCGGTGGCACTCAGCGGCGCGCGCGGAAGCGATCCTTGGCGCGCATGCGGCGGCAGGCCGAAATTCTCCGGACCGTAGAGTTCAGCAAGCGGCATCGACGCCTCCTTGTACCGCGCTCCAATATATACTCAGTTTGAGCATATGCTGGGTTTGAGAAATCCGGCCACGATGGGCCGGCAACTTCCAACCGCTGCGATGAACCGCTTCCCTAAAGCCTTCGCGTCCCCGCGCCCCGCTTCCAGGAACCTATGAGGAAACACTTATCCTCATTCAGAGCATAACTAATATAACACGTGGCTCCAGGTTCCGCCAGAGGCCGAAAGGGTTAAATCGTCACACCAGAGTCACGCATTTGCATCGCTGCAGCGCAGCGATCTTTACAGCGGGCCTGCGCTTTCTCTAACTCACGTCGGCATCGGCAAGCACAATTCAAGGGGGAGCGACAATGGCGACGTTCAAGGCGATCCGGATCGACAAGGCCGAGAAGGGCACCGTTTCGGCGCTGACCCAGTTCGACGAGGCCGAGCTGATGGACGGCGACGTCACGGTCGCGGTCGAGTGGTCGACCCTCAACTACAAGGATGGTCTCGCGCTCACCGGCAAGGCGCCTGTGGTGCGCCGTTTTCCGATGATCGCCGGGATCGATTTCGCCGGCACTGTGCTGGAGTCGTCGCACCCGGACTGGAAGGCCGGCGACAAGGTGGTGTGCAACGGCTGGGGCATGGGTGAAACTCACCTCGGCGCCTATGCGGAGAAGGCCCGCGTCAAAGGCGACTGGCTGGTGCGGTTGCCGCAGTCGCTGAGCGCGCGCGACGCGATGGCGATCGGCACCGCCGGCTACACCGCGATGCTCAGCGTGTTGGCGCTGGAGAAGCACGGGCTCACCCCGCAGGATGGACCTGTGGTGGTCACCGGCGCGGCCGGAGGCGTCGGCTCGGTGGCGATCGCGCTGTTGTCGAAGCTCGGCTATCACGTCATCGCTTCGACCGGCCGGGCGTCCGAAGAGGCTTACTTGCGCCAGCTTGGGGCCGCCGAGATCATCGACCGCAACGAGTTGTCCGGTCCGGCCAAGCCGCTGGCGAAGGAGCGCTGGGCCGGCGGCATCGACAGCGTCGGCTCGACTACGCTGGCCAATCTGCTGTCGATGACCAAGTACCGCGGCGCCATCGCGGCCTGCGGCCTCGCAGCCGGCATGGACCTGCCGAGCTCGGTCGCCCCGTTCATTTTGCGTGGAGTGTGTCTTTACGGCATCGACTCGGTGATGTGCCCGCTGCCGGAGCGCAAGCGCGCCTGGGAGCGACTCGCAACCGATCTCGATCCGGCAAAACTTGCGGAAATCACGCAGGAAATTTCCCTCGACCAGGTCATCGACGCCGGCGCCAAGGTGCTGGCCGGTCAGGTCCGCGGCCGCATCGTGGTGAAAATTTCGTAGGGGATCGGTTACTTCGTTCAGACTTTACCAACCAAGCTGCGCCATTCTTGCCGCAGTTTGTATGGTAAGGATCGGGTTAAGCGAGTTTCACCCGCTCCCAGTAGGAGTACAGGCATGTTTGCGCGTTTCGTTGTCGGCGCTGTGATATCCGGCGCTGCGGTCCTTCCGGCGATGGCTGGTTCGATGAATGCGGACGAGGCGCGCAAATTCGTCGCCAACAAGGTGTTTGCATTCACCTGCTTCGACGGAACCCGCGGCGCAGGCCGCGTGTTCGACGATGGCGGCGCCGCCGGCCAGGTCCAATTCTCCGGCTCCGGTCCCAACCGTTTCATGCGGCTGCCCGGCAACACGCTGCAGGTTCGCGGCGAGGCGATCTGCGCGTCGATCAAGGGCATTCCGTTCGAGCCCTGCTTCAACCTCAACAAGACCAGCGAGCGCAGCTTCCGCGGTTCGGTGTCGGGGATGGGCTTTGCGTATTGCGACTTCCGCCATCAGGGCCGGATCCAGCTCGCGCGCGCCATTTCGCATTCTCACGCGCAGAGCCGGCCGCGCTCGCTGCACGCGCCGGGCACTCAGCAGCGTGCCGAAGTCACCGCCAGCGTTCCGACGCCGCGCGTCGAGTCGGCCCGGCTCGATCCGCCGAGGGCCGAGACCGCCAAGATCGAAGCCGCGTCCGAACTGCGCCGCTCGACGGACTAACACTGATCGTTCCTGCTGCTGATCTTATGGTCAGTTAAGCCCCCGCCGACGGCGGAGGCTGCGATGGCGCGTCCGCCGCCGCTGTGCTGCGCGGCCGGAACAGGATGCGCTGATACAGCCATCCAATCGCTACCAGCACCACGCCGAGGCCCATGAAGGACAGCGCCCGGTACACGCCGGTCAGCGTCGACATGTCGATCACGAACACCTTCAGCACGGTGAGGCCGATCACCACCGCCGACGCCAGTCGCGCGCGCTGCGAGTTGAACAGCAGTCCGGCACCGAGCAGGATCACACCGCAGATCAGCCACGCCACCGAGTAGGTGTATTGTTCGGCATCGGTGGTCGGCCCGTAAGACAGAATCGGGCCGTGATACACGCGCTGCACCTGCAGCGTCACGTAAGCGAGCCCCATGATCAGCGCCAATACGGCGAAGCCGTTGCCGTAGACCGGGCGCCGCACGCCTGCGACCGCATAGGACAGCAGCAGCGCCAGCACGGCCGGCAGGGCGTAAGCGAGCACGAGGCGGTTGATGATCAGCCCGCCGACATCGGTGGCCCAGAACGTGGGGTTCTCCCACAGCAGCAGGCCGAAAACGCTGCCCAGTGCTGCGAAGATCGCGAGCAGGATCGCAGCGATATTGTGCACGGGGCTGTGGCTGCGCAGCCGCAATCGTTCCAGGCCGATTGCCATGGCCAGCGTGACGCAAACCTGCAGCGCGACTTCGGTGAGCCCCGCGCTGTCGCGATAGACGTCGCCGCCGTTTACGGCATGACGGATTTCCATAAAGGCCAGTAGCACCGTGAACAGGATCGCGGCGGATTCCACCATGCGGAGCGGTTTGTCGTCGCCGCGCCGGCGCATCCAGATGCTAGCCAGCCAGAACGAGGCCGCCGGGACGCCGTAGCCCCACAGCAGCCAGTTGAACACCGGTGTGGTGCCGACCGCGTCGCCGACGATCCGCGGCTCCCAGCCGATCCGCGCCACCACGATGCCGGCGAGGATCGCGGCGAGCCAGCGCAGGAACGGGATCGGTCGTTGCAGCGAGATCCACGCGGTGCCTGCCGCCATCAGCGCCAGCGCGATAGTGAGCCAGCCCTTCTCCAGCGCGAAGGTCAGCCCCAGCGCCAGCGCGCCGAGCGTTCCGGTTGCGAACAGCGCGATCGAGATCGGCAGCCCCGGCCGGTTCTCACGCTTGCTGAGATGTTCGGTGGCGAAACCGAACGCCGCCGCGAGCACGATGGCGACGATCGCGAACGGAATCGAGCGGTCGAGATGCGCGATCCGTGCGTACAGTGCGATCAGCAGCGCCAGCGGTGTGAACACGCCGGCTGCAGCCCAGATCACCGGAACGGCTGCGTTCGAAGATCGTCCCTGCGCCAGAATGCCGAAGCCTGCGAAGCCGAGGCCGAACACCGCGGCGGCGATCAGATGCGTCGTCACCGGACCCGACAGCGGATCGGCACCGATCCCCGGCAGCGCTCCGCCAGGAAGGACGAGCAGCTCGGGACTGCCGCGCACCACCCACGACAGAAACACCAGACCGACTAAGCCAGCCGCAGCGCCGACCGCGGCAGTGGCGGACGCAGCCTGCCAGGCGATGCCGAGCGTAGCGGCGACCAGCACGGCGAACACGATCAGCGCCGCATCGCCGTGCGTGCTGGCTACCACGATCAGCGCGGCGCCGAGCAAATAGGTCGCAAGCGTGACTGATGACACCGGCTCGATCCGGCCCGGCTCGATCGCGGGGCCGAACAGCAGGCCGCACACCACCAAGAGTGCGGCGAGCGCGAAGCCTGCGATGACGTGGAAGGCATGCGGCGCGACGAGCGTTGCGGCGCCTTCGAGGCCGGGCAGCGTCCACAGCAGCGCAAGAATGACCGTCGTCACCGCCAGCCAGCGCCACAGCCGGATGCGGGCGAGCGCGAACGAAGCGGCTGTGACGACCGCCAGATAGATATACAGCGCCCAGTAATCGGGCTCGCCCGACGACACCAGCACCGGTGTCGCAAAGCCGGCGACGACGCCGAGCCCGGCGAGTGCCGGTCCATGGAGCAGCGCTGCGGCGAGCGTGCCGAGCGCGACAAGGCCGAGCAAAATGAAGGCGGTCGCGGGCGCGAGGAAATCGTACAATGCGTAAGCCGCATACACGGTTGCAAAAGCCACCGCGGTGCCGGCGGCGGTGAGGATCGCCGGGATGTTGGCGATCGGCAGTGCGGCGAGCTGCGCGACGCTTTCCTTGCGACGCGTGACTTCGCCGGCGATCAGCAGCGCCAGCGCGAACAGGCCGCCGAGCAGCACCCGCACGCCGGGTCCGAGCAGGCCCTGCTCGATCGAGTAGCGCACCATGAAGAAGCCGCCGAGCGCCAGCGTCAGGCCGCCGATCCACACTACCCAACGGGTGCCGATCCGCTCTTCGAATCCTGGCTTCGCAGCTTGCGGCTCCGCCTCGACGGAGGAGGCAGCCGTTGTTCCGAGAGCTGGGGCTTCGGCCGTGACCGTCGCGACCATCTCCGGCACCGGCTCGGCCTCAGGAGCCAGCGGAGCTTCCTGGATCGCGGACGGAGCAGCCGTGGCGGCTGGGGGCGTCGCGGGGAGGGACTGTCCTGCGGTGAGGGCGTCGAGCCGGGCGCGTAGCTGAACGATCTGGGTCTGCGTCTTGCGGGCGATCACCAGGGCGACGATGGCGATCGCAAAAGCCAGTAGCTCGAACATCCAACCTCCAGGCGAGCGGCCCGGGTGGTTGGGCGTCTCGCTTTGACTGACTTATCGCCGGCCGCGCACGCGCAGGCCGGGGGCGGGGCGTTCCTGCAGCACCTCGCGGCGGAAGCGGAACAGCGCAGCGGGGCGCCCGCCGGTTCGTGTCGACATCTCGCCAGTCGGTTCGACCAGCGCGCCGGCTTCCACCAGGCGGCGGAAATTCTGCTTGTGCAGATGCCGGCCGGAAATCGCCTCGACGGTGTGCTGCAATTCGGTGAGTGTGAACTCGGGCGGCAGAAGTTCGAACACCACTGGGCGGTATTTCAGCTTGGCACGGAGCCGCGCGATCGCGGTGGCGAGAATACGGCGGTGGTCGAAGCGCATTGCGACACCGAGCGTCGGCATCTTGCTCCGCGACAGCGCCGCCGGGCGGCCATCGCGGCGGGCTTCCTCGATCAGACCCGCCTCGTAGAGCAGCTCGTAGCGGTCGAGCACGCGCTCCTCGTCCCACGGCGCGCCATCCATGCCGAAGAACAGCCGCACCCGATCCCGCCGCGCCAGCGCGCGCGCCATGCCCGGCTCTTCGGCCTGGGCGGCCCAGGCGGTGAGTTCGGGGATGATGTCACGGGCGATGATCGCCGGCTGCTGTTCGCGCCAGTCTTCCCACGGGAAGAAACGATACCAGGGTTCGAAGGTGGCGCCCGCCGCGCGTGCGGCGTTGTCGGCGGCTCGGGTCAACGCCAGATAGCCGATCGATGCGACGTGGACTTCGGTATCGCCGAGCCGCGCGTGGCGGCCGCGGTCGCCGAAGGTGTAGAGCTGCTCGACATAGCCGAGCCGCAGGCCGGTCTGCTCTTCCACCCAGGCGCGCAGCCCGATTTCCAGGGTGCGGTGGGTGATGGCGTCGAACGGGCCGGAAGGAAGACCGGCGAGGCTACCGCCGCCGTCGCCCGAGGCGGTCAGGATCATCGGTTGGTTGGCCTCGATCGCGACGATCGCCGCGGTCAGCCCGATCTCGATCGGAACGGTCGACTTGTCGCTCATCTCGAAGGGCAGGCTCATTCGAGATCGACGCGAAACGGCACGCCCTCGATGCTGAGATCGCCTGGGCCGATCACTTCGAGGGCGCGCAGCATCCGCCCCTGCCGCCCCAGCGCCCGGTCGGCCAGCGCCACGATCAATCGGTTCGGCGAAGCGCAGGGAGAGGCCCGGCGGATCTGGCGCGCGATCGTCACCTCGTCGCGGTGCGGATTGAGCGCGCAGGCAGCCGCAAACGCACTGGCGGTGGAGCGGCTGATGCCGGCGTAGCAATGCACCACCAGGGGAGCCGACCGGTCCCAGCTTCGGACGAAGTCGAGCACCTGGGTGATGTGATCGAGATTCGGCGCGTTGAAGCCGTCCATCACCTCGGTGATGTCGTCCATCTCGATCCGCAAATGATTGGATTCGAGCACGGTGGCCGGGCGTTGCACCTGACCGACATTGGCCATCACCGAGAGCACATGGCTGGCCTCGGTCGCCGCAACGGTCGGATGCAAGGCTGCGAGCGAGCAGACGTGAATCATGGGCCTTTCCGAGGTTGGCGCGATCTTAATCCTGCGCCGCGGGCGGTGAAAGCGCGATGACGGGACTTAGGCCTTCAGGCTCTCGAACCGGGCCAGCAGGCGCTTTTCGGCCTTTCCGGCCGGCCAGGGCGTCAGATAATCCTCGACCATCGCCTCCGGGAGGCCCGGATCGTTGCCGAACAGCCGCTTGGCCTCGGCCTTGGTGAACCCGGCCAGGTGAATCGCTTCGAGGTAGGCGGAGCCGCGGTCGGCGGCCTTGATCTGGCGTTCGATCGCCTCATCCAGCACCGCCGGCAGGCCGAACCGGATGTGGATCGCGCCGAGCAGGCGCTTTTCGACCCGCTTGTAGGATTCGCCGATTACCGCCTTGAACGGCGAGATCATGTCGCCGATCACGTATTCCGGGGCGTCGTGCAGCAGCGCGGCGAGCCGCAGCTTGGCGTCGATCCGTGGATTCTTTTCCCGCATCACCGCCTCGACCAGCAAAGTGTGCTGCGCCACCGAAAAGATGTGGGCGCCGCTGGTCTGGCCGTTCCACCGCGCCACCCGGGCGAGCCCGTGCGCAATGTCGGCGAATTCGACATCGAGCGGCGACGGGTCGAGCAGATCGAGCCTGCGGCCGGACAGCATGCGCTGCCAGACACGGCTGGAGGCTTGCGACGATTTCTTCGGCGAAGACGGCATGACGATTCGAAATGGGACAGCTTGTGCAGACGCGCCGCGGCGGCCGCAGCGATGACCGCCATATAGGCAGCCTTGCCCGAACTAAGCCACCGTCTCGGCCCAGTTCTGCACGATCTTGAGAGTACGATCGGTGTCCTTGTGCTGGTGGGCGTATTGCACCAAGGGGGATACACGATGGGGAGATTGGATCGCCGCGATGGGGAGCGGTTGCAGTGCCATGATGCGGACGAACGAACCGCACCAACGATCGCGCCGCGTGATCTGGAGAAGGAAAACGAGACGCTGAAGGAACTCGTCGTCAGCCTCTCCGAACTGGTGATGAAGCGGGTCGCCGGTCAGCGCTGAAAGAATCTCAGCGCTGATGTAACGGAGCCCTCTTCACCGGCGCCGCAGAACGCCGCGCCGGTTTCTTCATCTGTCCGCAGGTGGCGTGGCAGTGGCAGTCGACCAGATGGTCGTTGACCATCCCGACGGCCTGCATGAACGCGTACACGATCGTCGGGCCGACGAACTTGAAGCCGCGTCCCGCCAGATCCTTGGAAATTTTCACCGACAGTGGGGTCGAGGCCGGGACGCTCGCGATAGTCTTGAAGCTGTTGACCTTCGGCGCACCGCCGACGAAGTCCCACAACAGCTTCGAGAAGCCCGGACCTTCTTCTTGAATCTTCAGCCACGCTTTGGCGCTGCCGATCGTGCCGTCGATCTTGGCGCGATTGCGGACGATACCGACATCGTTCATCAGCTCCGCGATCTTGTCGGCGTCGTAGCGCGCGATCTTGGCCGGATCGAAATCGTCGAAGGCGCGGCGGAAGTTATCGCGCTTGCGCAGGATGGTGATCCACGACAGTCCGGCCTGGAAGCCGTCGAGGATCAGCTTCTCGTACAGCGCGCGGTCGTCGTATTCCGGCACGCCCCATTCGGTGTCGTGATACGCGACATAAAGCAGATCGTCGCCTGGCCACGGGCAGCGGACGAGGCCGTCAGCTCCGACGCGCGCGGAGCGGATCATGTGCCGGTCTTCCGCTGCGCCGGTGTCAGCTCCTCGGGATCGGCGATCTGCAAGGTGACGCCGCCAGCACTCAGCGGCAGGGATGTTTCGCGCGCTTCGGCGACGCGGTCGATCCGCAGCAGCGCCAGCCCGCGGCCAGTTGCCGACGATCCCATGGTGCCGACGCTCTTTTCACCGGCGGTGATCTCGCTGCCCGGTTGCGGCGCCGGGCCATCGAAGGTGACGCGCACGATCCGGGTGCGCGCGGTGCCGCGGTGGTGCATTCGCGACACCACTTCCTGGCCGATGTAGCAGCCCTTGTTGAAATCGACGCCGGACAGACGATCCATATTGGCTTCGTGCGGAAACGCGTCGGCATAGCCGAAGTCGAGGCCGCCGGCCGGGACGCCGCAGGCGATGCGATGTGCTTCGTACTCGTCCGCCGCCACCATCGTGGCACCGAGTGCCTCGGCGGTCGCGGTGGCCAGGATCTCCGGCACCAGGATGCGCCAGCCGAGCTGATCGCCCCGCGGATCGCGGAAGCCCATCTCCGGCGGCTGCGACGGTTCGCCGCCCCAGAGCGCCAGCACGCCGATCCGATCCGACAGGTTCTCGATCAGCGCCTTGGCGCGCAGCTTGTAGAATTTCAGCTTCGTCGCCAGCGCTTCGGTGAGCGGTTTCGGACAATCCAGTAGGAAACCGCCGTCGTCTTCGGCCGCCAGCTCGGTGATCAGGAAATCAGTGACAATCTTGCCCTGCGGCGTCAGCAGGGCGCCAAAACGCCCGGCGCCGGGTTCGAGCCTATTCAGATCGGTGGTGATCAGGCCGTTCAGCAAGTGCCGCGCGTCGGGGCCGCTGATCTTGAGAACGCCACGGTCGGCGAGGAAGGCTGCCTTCATTGATCTCTCTCGTGAGGCCGGCCGGAAACATCCTTGCGTTAACGGTCCGGCCGACTAAGACATCCCAAGTTAGGCGGCCGGGCGCTGGTCAACAAGGCTTTGCAAGACTCGCGCCGCTTCGCGCCAAAACGGGCACCCGAGGACGTCATGACCGGCACATTCGACACCATTCTGAAGGGCGGCACCATCGTCAACCAGGACGGCGAGGGCGTCGGTGACATCGGCATCAAGGACGGTCGCATCGCTGCGCTGGGCTCGCTCGGCGCCGAAAAAGCCGGTGAGACGATCGATTGCCGCGGCCTGCACGTGCTGCCGGGTGTGATCGATACCCAGGTGCATTTCCGTGAGCCCGGCCTGACTCACAAGGAAGATCTCGAAACCGGCTCGCGCAGCGCCGTGATGGGCGGCGTGACCGCGGTGTTCGAAATGCCGAACACCAATCCGCTGACGATCACCGAAGAGACCTTCACCGACAAGGTGAAGCGCGCCGAGCACCGCATGCATTGCGACTTCGCGTTCTTCATCGGCGGCACCCGCGACAATGTCGAGGAACTGCCCAAGCTCGAGCGCGCCCGTGGCTGCTGCGGCGTCAAGGTGTTCATCGGCTCGTCGACTGGAAGTTTGCTGGTCGAGGACGATCCGAGCCTCAAGCGCATCCTGTCGGTGATCCAGCGCCGCGCCGCGTTCCACGCCGAGGACGAGTACCGGCTCAACGACCGCAAGGGTGAGCGCATCGAGGGCGATCCGCGCTCGCATCCGGTGTGGCGCGACGACGTCGCAGCCTTGCAGGCGACGCAGCGGCTGGTCGCGATCGCGCGCGAGACCGGCAAGCGTATCCATGTGCTGCACGTCTCGACCCGGCAGGAGATGGAATTTCTGCGCGAGCACAAGGATGTCGCGTCGGTCGAGGTGACGCCGCATCACCTGACGCTGGTGGCGCCGGAGTGCTACGAGCGCCTCGGCACGAGAGCGCAGATGAACCCGCCGGTGCGCGATGCCTGGCACCGCGACGGCATCTGGCACGGCCTGGCGCAGGGCGTGGTCGACGTGCTCGGCTCGGACCACGCGCCGCATACGCTGGAAGAAAAGGCCAAGACCTATCCGGCATCGCCGTCGGGCATGACCGGCGTGCAGACGCTGGTGCCGACCATGCTGGATCACGTCAATGCCGGCCGGCTGTCGCTGGCGCGCTTCGTCGATCTCACCAGCGCCGGCCCGGCGCGGCTGTTCAACATCGCCTGCAAGGGCCGCATCGCGGCCGGCTTCGACGCCGACTTCACGGTGGTCGATCTCAAGCGCAGCGAAACCATCACCAACGACTGGGTCGCCTCGCGCGCCGGCTGGACGCCCTATGATGGCGTCCGCGTCACCGGCTGGCCGGTCGGCACCTTCGTGCGCGGAGCCAAGGTGATGTGGCAGGGCGAACTGACCACGCCCTCGCGCGGTGAGCCGGTGCGGTTTCTGGAGACGCTGAAGCCGTAAAGCAGTGCTGCGCCCAGCAGTGTTGTTTTCTAGGGCTGCCGTGTCACACGCGGCCGTCCCGCCTCGGCGTTGAGGTCAAACGACGCCTCTTACGAAGTCCTGGTAAGCGGCACGCAGGTTCCAGGTCACTGCGTAGTAACAGCCTCCAGATACCTTGCCGTGGATCAGGACGACCTGTAACGGCGCGGATTGATCCCGCGAACCATCAGCCGTCTTCGTTGATCCCCGCCGCAGCCGCCTAGATGATCAGCGGTCATTCCGGTTAGCACCGCGTCGTTTTGTCCGTGCCTCCGTGGAACTCCGGTGGGGTATTTTGCGTATCCACTGCGCGATCATCATCCGCGATGATCGAGGCCAGAACGATTCGGCCCGCGCGAGGTCGCGGCAGGACCGGTGGTTAACAGGAAAGCAACGCAACAGGCGCAGCATTTCGCGTCGCACGATCGCCGGGATCGTCGATTGACCGATACGCCGAAAGGGGATTCCAGATGGAAGCTCAAAAGACCGCGGTCGAAGCGATCGTCGCCTTGACCGGCTATGACCGGGCCGTCGTGGCCGAATTCATCCGGCGGTTCTATCTCGCCGGCGTCCGCGATCCGAAGCGGCTGACATTCAAGGGGCTGCAGGCGTTCGCCCGCACCTGATCGTCGCCGACTGATTCGCGTTACTGCTTCGCCAAGCCGACCGAGAACTCGCCGTTGAGCACACGGCCGGGCAGGCCTTCGACGAACTTGGCCACCGCATCCTCGCCATAGGTGGCGACGAGCTCGGCAAAAGCGGTGAACAGGCTGGCTTGCGCCAGGCAATCGCCGTCGACCCCGTCGTGCAGGGCTTCGGCCCATGCCTCGCTGAGATAGGTGAGCGCAGTTTGCTTCTGCTCTCGGTCGGATTGCACTTCGCGATCGATGGGGAAGGTCGTCAGGCTCATGAACTTCAGCAGTCTCGGCGCGCTCCACCGCGAAGCGCGATGGGGTAGTGTTAGCACGCGGCTGCCGAACGCCTAGGCAGTTCTTTAGGAAAGGTTAACGGCATGGGATAAACCCGCAGCCATAGAGCGGTCAGTTCGCGTATCGAGCGGTCAGGTCGCGCGAGAGCTTCGAACCTTCCTCCAGATACCGCCGAATCGCCACGGTCGCGGCCGGCGTACAGGTTCGGTAGGTCTGCTGGAACCCGTTGTAACCTCGATTGAAAGCGGCGATCAGCCGGGTTCGACGTTCGCCCGAAGGGGTCTCAGCGTCGATCAACGCCTGCATCTCGGTGCGCCATTTGGCGCCGTCGGCGCCGCCGCAGATCCCGCGAAGATAATGCAGCGTCCCTAGAATCTCGGCCAGCCGCTGCAATTCAGCGTCGAATGGCGCCGCGCCGTCCTCGGCGCGCGCCGGGGCGAGCCCGCAGCAGGCGAGGATCATCAGCACGGCAAGGGAACGCTTCAGCATGGCCGGCCTGATAGGCCGTTTCATCGGCCGCAGCAAGAAGTTGCCGGTTCCCGAACGCGCCATCAGGTTCTGATCAGCTCACGGGCGCCTTCGACCAGCTCGGCCAGCCCCTCGGTGGTCGAGAAGCTGGCCAGTTCGTCGGGGCTGATCCAGCGGGCGTCGTCGAGTTCGCCGTTGAGCTGCGGCTCGCCGCCTGCCCAGCGCGCGGCGAACACCATGATGACGTAATGCCCGGCAGCACTGGCGACGGACGGCAGCACCTCGCGCCGGCCGGCGAGGCCGACGATCTCGATAGCCAGCGCGGTTTCCTCGGCGACTTCCCGCACGACCGCTTGCTCCAGCGTCTCGCCGAATTCGACCCGGCCGCCAGGCAGCGAGTACAGGCCCTTGCCGGGCATCCTTGCCCGGCGCACCAGCAGGAGGCGGCCCTCCCGGAAAATCGCGGCGCTGACGGCCAATTGCGGATGGCGCGGCTGCGCCGGTGCGGCTTCGGTCACGGCGATCAATGCGCCATGATGAAGTCGACGTCGGCTTCGCAGCCCTGTCCGTTGATGATGCCGCCAGCGCGGCCGATCAACGGCTTGATCCAGCCGACCGCGCTCTCGGCGAGCTTGGCCCGGGTGGCGTCCTGCGAGGCCTGGCGCATTGCTTCGCCGACCGCGGTCAGGATCGCGGTCATATTGTTGGTGATGTCGTCGAAATCCGATCTAATCCCGGGATCGGCCGTGTCATAGGCTTCGATTGCGAGATCGCGGGCCTTGAAGTTCGAGGCCTTGAAGTGTTCCGCGTAGGAGAGGGGATGCCAGGACAGGAAGTCTTCCGAGCACTCCGGCATGTCCGGAATCATTTCGAGCAGCATCACGGCTTCGTTGAAATGATTCAGGTAGTCGGTGGCCAGCCCGGTCTTCGGATTGATATTGGCGGCAGCAAGCTGAGCGGCGCGCGCCTCGTCGTAACGGGAGGGCGCACTTTGCGCAGTTGTGGATTCACTCGACGCCATCGGCGGCATTTTTGTTTACCGAAGTTAACAAGCACTGAACACGCCACCGGGTCCTGACAGCATGTGCGGACGCTTCGTGATCACCTCGGCTCCCGCCGCTATCCGACAGCTCTTTGGCTACGCCGATCAGCCTAATTTTCCGTCACGCTACAACATCGCCCCGACCCAGCCGATTCCCGTGGTGATCGTCGACGAAGGCACCCGGCGGTTCAGGCTGATGCGCTGGGGGCTGATCCCGTCCTGGGTGAAGGATCCGCGGACGTTTTCGCTGCTGATCAACGCCCGCGCCGAGACCGTCCAGGACAAGCCGGCCTTCCGTAACGCGTTCAGGCGCCGGCGGTGCCTGGTACCGGCCGATGGCTACTACGAGTGGAAGGCCGGCGGCTCGCGCAAGCAGCCGTACTTCATCCATCCGGCCGGCGGTGGCCCGATCGGATTTGCGGCGCTGTGGGAGACCTGGACCGGCCCGAACGGCGAGGAGCTCGATACGGTGGCGATCGTCACCACCGCGGCGCGCGGCGGCCTCGCCGATCTGCATGACCGCGTGCCGGTCACGATCGCGCCGCATCAATTCGCGCGCTGGCTGGAGACCGATGAAACAGATGCCGGGGAGGTGATGGCCCTGTTATGCCCGCCGGGCGAGGGCGAGTTCGTCTGGCACCCGGTGTCGACCGCGGTCAACCGCACCGCCAATGACAATCCGCAACTGATCCTGCCGATCACCGCGGAGGAGGTCGAGGCTCCGCCGCCAGCCGTTGCGAAGCCGGCGCCACCGAAGCGCGCGGCGCGGCCAAAGATCTCGGCGGATGACAGCGGGCAGGGCTCGTTGTTCTGACGGTAGTTAGCAACGTCATTGCGAGCGAAGCGAAGCAATCCAGCAGTGCCGAGCACTGAGCGCTGGATTGCTTCGTCGCTTCGCTCCTCGCAATGACGGTGGAGAGAGCTACACCACCTTGCCGGGATTCATGATGCCGTGCGGGTCGAGCAGGGTCTTGATCGATCGCATCAGCTCGATCGCGGTCTTGTCCTTCACCTCGGGGAGTTCGTCGCGCTTCATCACGCCGATGCCGTGCTCGGCCGAGATCGAGCCGCCGAGCCGCAGCACGACGTCGAACACCACCTTGTTCACGTCGTGCCAGCGCGCCAGGAATTCCGCCTTGTCGGCCCCAACCGGCTGCGTGACGTTGTAGTGAATGTTGCCGTCGCCGAGATGGCCGAACGGCACCGGACGAGAGCCTGGGATCAGTTCCACCACCGCGGCGTTGGCTTGTTCGATGAACTGCGGCACCGCGGCGACCGGCACCGAGATATCGTGTTTGATCGAGCCGCCTTCCGGCTTCTGTGCCGGTGAGATCTCCTCGCGCAGCTTCCAGAACGCCTGCTGCTGCTGAACTGAACTCGCGATCGCCGCGTCCACCACGATGCCGTCTTCAAAGCCGCGCTCGAGGATCGACTCCAGTGCGGCGCGGGCGTCGTCGCGCGGCGACGACAATTCGATCAGCACGTACCACGGGTAGCGCGCCTCGAGCGGATCGCGGTTGTTGGCGTGGCGCACCGAGAAATCGAGCGGGGTCTCTGCAATCAGCTCGAAGCTGGTCAGGTTGCCGGCCGCCTCTCCTTGCGCGATGCCGAGCAGCTTCAGCGCGTCGTCCGGCGATTGCAGCCCGACGAACGCGGTCTCGACCGCGCGCGGCTTCGGGAACAGCTTCAGGATAGCCGCAGTGATAATGCCGAGCGTGCCTTCGGCACCGATGAACAGATCGCGCAGATCGTAGCCGGTGTTGTCCTTCTTCAGCTTGGACAGCAGGTTCAGTACCCGGCCGTCGGCGAGCACGACCTCGACGCCGAGCGCCATGTCGCGTGCGAGGCCATAGGCCAGCGCGGCAGTGCCGCCGGCATTGGTCGAGAGGTTGCCGCCGATCGTGCAGCTTCCCTGGGCGCCGAGCGACAGCGGAAACAGACGGTCGACCTCCGCGGCTTTCTCCTGCGCGCGCTGCAGGATCACGCCGGCTTCGACCGTCATGGTGTTCGACGAGGTATCGACCTCGCGGATCTTGTCCATCCGCTTCAGCGAAATCACTACCTCGCCATTGTGCGGCGTCTGTCCGCCGACAAGGCCGGTGTTGCCGCCCTGCGGCACCAGCGCGACGCGCGCTTCGTTCGCCAGCTTGCAGATCGCCACGACTTCCTCGGTCGAACCCGGACGCAGCACCAGCGGCGAGTGGCCGCGATACAGATTGCGCTCCTCGGTGATGTAGGCTTCGAGCTCGAGAGGATCGGTCAGCGCGTGCTTGTCGCCGACGATCGCGGTGAATCGCGCGATCAGTTCGGGCGAGAGAGGTGTGGGCGAGAGCGGGCTGACGATATTCATGGTGTTTCCTCTTCCCTGTCGTTGCGAGGAGCGAAGCGAGCCGATGCGAAGCGCGTATTAGACGCTTCTGAATCGGTTCGTTTCGCTTGCGACGACGTCGCGATGGGTTTGTTTGTTGGTCATGGGCGCGGTGCCGCTGCACGGCGCAGGCGATCGTTGATCGCTTCACCGAGCCCGTGGTGCGGGATCGGCATCACCGCGATGCCGCGTGCGCCGTGATCATCGAGCGCGCGGAGAGCGCCGAACAGATGTGCGGCAGCTTCTGTGAGATCGCCGCCGGGCGACAGGTTGTGCACGGCGACGGCCGTTTCGGCACCCGGCAGCACATCAGGACCGAATGCGAGCAGAGCTTCGCCCGGCTTCACCTCGGTCGCATTCAGCCGCACCGTTGCGCGCGGCGCGTAGTGCGAGGCCAGCATGCCCGGCGCCAGTGGCGCGTGATCATTGGCGTTGTTAGTAGCCGCTGGTGCGCCCAGCTTGTGACCGAGCACGCGTTCGATCGCTTCGCGCGGCAGGCCGCCGGGGCGGAGCAGGACAGGTGCGCCAAGGCAACTGACGATCGTCGATTCGACGCCGACCATCACTGGCCCACCGTCGACGATCACGTCGATCCGGCCGTCGAGATCGGACGCGACATGCGCTGCGGTGGTCGGCGACACGTGACCGGATCTGTTGGCGGACGGCGCCACCACGGGGCCGCCGAAGGTGCGCAGCAGAGCTTGCGCCACCGGATGCGACGGCACGCGGAGTGCGACGCTGTCGAGGCCGGCGGTGGCGAGATCGCACACGGAGCAATTCGTTGCCTTCGGCAGTACCAACGTCAGCGGTCCCGGCCAGAGCGCTTCGGCGAGGCGCAGCGCGGCGGCGTCGAACCGCGCGATCTTGCTTGCGGCTTCGAGGCTGGCGACGTGGGCGATCAATGGATTGAATGACGGCCGCCCCTTCGCCGCATAGAGCCGCGCCACCGCTTCAGCATTGGCCGCATCAGCACCGAGCCCATACACCGTCTCGGTGGGGAACGCGACCAGCCCGCCGCCGCGCAGCACGCGCGCAGCTTCGTCCGCATCGGTCGCGGCCAGCGTCTTGGTGATCAGGTCGAGCATCATTTCGGGTTTCATATCGCAAATCGCGCGGTTGCGAAGTAGCAAAGTCGACGCGCTGCGATGCACCGCGCGAGGAAGTTCTGCGACCGCGCTTTGCGGCTGACGGCCTCGCGCAAACCGCGAATCCGGCCGGTCCGCACGCGAAAAGCCCCGTCAAACTCGCAGGTTAGGCGGCGTTTGGGGCCCGGGGCTTGCAAGCCCCTGCAATATAGAGTGAGGATAGTTCGTTCAAACAGGCGCCCCTTCTGATGCAGCTCAATCCCCTCCTTCATGCCGAACGCGTCACCGGCCGAAGGCAATCGGCCTTGATCGATCTGTGGTCGACCACGGGATTTGCCGCGGCCGTCAGCGAGGTGACGGGGCCGCATATCTACGAGTTTGGCGAGCTGCCGGTGCCGACCGTGGCGATCACGCTGTACGACGTGCGCCGCCATGTTCTGATGGAAAACGGCAAGGTGCGCCGTGACGCACCGGTGCGGTCCGGGCGGTTTCGCATCGGTCAACCGGGCCGGCGCGTCGTGGTGGATGCAATTCCGGATACCCAGTGGGGCAAGCTGCTGCTGCTGTATCTCGGCGAACCGCTGCTGAAAGAAGTCGGGGCATCGCTGGGCTCCGCCGGTCCGATCAGCTTGCGCGACACTGCGTGGGACGTTGACGATCCGCTGCTCGAAGTGTCGGCCAAGCGCCTGGTCGAGGCAAGCGATAGCGGCGACCGGCCGAATGCGCTGCTCGCCGAGCAACTGGCCTATACGCTCGCACTGCATCTGACGGACCGCTATTCGGCGCCGCGCGCCGCGACGGCGGACCAATCTGCACCGCTTGAGGCGCCGGTCCGCGACCGTATCACCGAGTTCGTCCGTGCTGATCTCGGCGCGCCGATCACGCTGGCGGCGATGGCCGAGGTCGCGGGCATGAGCCCGTCCTGCTTCATTCGCAGCTTCAAGCGTTCCACCGGCATGACGCCGCATCGCTTCGTGGTGGAACAGCGCGTCGCTGCCGCCCGGCGGCTGCTCGAGACGTCGGATCTGCCGATCGTCGAGATCGCGCTCGGCGTCGGCTTCTCGTCGCAGTCGCATTTCGGTGTCGCGTTCCGCCAAGTCACCGGTGAGAGCCCCGCCCGGTATCGCCGGGCGCAGCGCGGGCGCGAGTAATTTTTCGACAGAAAGCCGCGGACACCGCGGGACGCTGACAATTTTCCGGCAGACGCGCTGTCGTGATTGGGAAATCTGTCGGCCGTGAGCGATCGCCCGGTGAAGGCGAGCGAGGGAGGATACGTATGACGACATCTTCGAGCACGGTCGCGCCGATTACTGACACCAGCCTGACCGGCTTCTACAAAGACATGACCGTTACCGAGAAGCGCACGTTCTGGGCCTGTGCCACAGGCTGGGCGCTCGACGGCATGGACTTCATGATCTACCCGCTGGTGATCGGTACGATCATCGCGCTGTGGAAGGTCGACGCCGGTTCGGCCGGCCTTGCCGGCACTGTGACGCTGCTGGCCTCCGCGGTCGGTGGCTGGGCCGCCGGTTATCTGGCGGACCGGATCGGCCGCGTTCGCACGCTGCAGCTCACCATCATCTGGTTCTCGCTGTTCTCGCTGCTCTGCGCGTTCGCGCAGAACTTCGAACAGCTGCTGATCCTGCGCGCGCTGCTCGGCTTCGGCTTCGGCGGCGAATGGGCGGCCGGCGCCGTGCTGATCGGCGAGACGATTCGTCCGCAGTATCGCGGCCGTGCGGTCGGCTCGGTGCAGTCGGGCTGGGCGGTCGGCTGGGGCATGGCGGTGCTGGCGCAGGCTGCGCTGTTCTCGCTGCTGCCGGCCGATCAGGCGTGGCGCTGGATGTTCGCGATCGGCGCGCTGCCGGCGCTGCTGGTGCTGTATCTGCGCGCTTATGTGAAGGAGCCGCAGGTCGCCGTCGAAGCCCGCGCCAAAGCCACCGCGGCGGGCGGCAGCCGCTCGATCCTGGCGATCTTCCAGGGCCGGATTCTCAAGACCACCATCCTGGCTTCGCTGGTCGCCACCGGCTGCCAGGGCGGTTACTACGCGATCACCTTTTGGGTGCCGCGCTTCCTCACCACCGAGCGCAAGCTCTCGATCGTCGGCTCGACCGGCTATCTGGCGACGCTGATCGTCGGCTCGTTCGTCGGTTATCTGGTCGGCGCATGGTTCGCCGATCGGTTCGGCCGCCGCAGCCTGTTCCTGGCGTTCTCGCTCGGCGCGATGGTGGTGGTGCTCGCCTATACGCAGCTTCCGCTGTCGAACGAGATGCTGTGGGTGCTCGGCTTCCCGCTCGGCTTCTTCGCCTCGGGGTACTTCTCGGGCATGGGCGCGTTCCTGACGGAGCTGTTCCCCACCAGCCTGCGCGGCTCGGGGCAGGGCTTCTGCTACAATTTCGGCCGCGGCGTCGGCGCGCTGTTCCCGTTCCTAGTCGGCTATCTGTCGCAGGTCACCACGCTCGCCAATGCGATTTGCCTGTTCGCAGTGTTCGCCTACGTGCTGTTCTTCGCCGCCGCTTACGCGCTGCCGGAGACCCGCGGCACGGTGCTGAGCGCCGATGAGTAAGGCCGATACGTCCAAGGAACCGGCTCCGGCCTGTCCGGGGCCGGATCCGGCGCCGCAACGGCCGACGCGTTACGTCGTCCCGCCCGGCGCGGTCGACACCCACGCCCACGTCATCGGGTTGCCGCCGACTTATCCGTTCGTCGGCGCCCGCAGTTACACGCCGCCTGCCGCAACGCCGGAATCGTATCTGGCGATGCTCGACGCCACCGGCATGACCTACGGCGTGCTGGTGCAGGTCAGCGTGCACGGCACCGACAATCGGCTGATGCTGGAGACGCTGCAGGCGCATCGCGAGCGGCTGAAGGGCATTGCTGTGATCCCGCTCGGGCTGCCGGACAAGGAGCTGGCGGCGCTGAAGGATGCCGGCGTCGTCGGCCTTCGCCTGAACATCCTGTATGGCGGCGGCATCGGGTTCGAGCGCGTCGGCGAATATGCGGCGATGGCCAAGGAGCTCGGCTGGCATCTGCAGTTCCTGATCGACGCCAAGGATCTGGTGCCGCTGGCGCCGCAGCTCGGGGATCTGCCGGTGCCGTTCATCGTCGACCACTGGGGGCACTTCCCGGTGTCGCGCGGGATCGACGATCCGGGCTTCCAGACGCTGGTGTCGCTGGTGCGCGACGGCGCCTGGGTCAAGCTGTCGGGCGCCTATCGGAATACGGTGGCGGGATTCCCCTATCTCGACACCATTCCATTTGCCCGCTTGCTGCACGAGACGGCGCCGGATCGTTGCGTCTGGGGCAGTGACTGGCCGCATGTCGCAACCTGGCAGCACATGATGAATGTCGGCGAGCTGCTCGATCTGCTTGCCGACTGGGTGCCCGATGCGGCCGCGCGCGACCGCGTCTTCACCGACAACGCCTATCGTCTCTACGGCTTCGAGCCCCTCCAGGGCTGAGCTTTCAGGCCCGCGACCGCCGCCCCTGACCGGAGGGCGGCGGTTGGATAAAAATCCTCTCATTATCCCCATTGGAACGCTTGCGAAGCCGGAAGGCGGACGCTATAAGCCGGGCCTCTTGTCGGAGTGTGGCTCAGCCCGGTAGAGCACTGCGTTCGGGACGCAGGGGTCGCAGGTTCGAATCCTGCCACTCCGACCAAGATTTCCAGCGATTTCCCCTGGCTTTTCCCGATCCCTTCTTCGTTTCTCAGCATCATGACGCGGCCGTTGCTTTGCGCGGACGAGCGCATCGCTGCGCCGACGCAGCATTCACCAACTGCCGCGGCGGGAATCGATCTGTGTGAAATCGATCGGGCTTGGTTCGCCGACCTTGGGCGGGGGCGGCGGCTTTTGCGGTTGCGCGCCACGCTGCTTGGCGGCCTTCAGGATCGCCTCGGCCAATGGACCGGCCTTGACCGGGTCAGTCGGTTGCGGCTGGCCATTGGGGCCCGGCGGGGCCTGCAGCGCCATTGGCTGGTCGAGCCGGCCGGGGCGGACGCGGACGCCGACCACGGCGCCTCGCTCGGCATCGAACGCGCATTCATACGAGACCCGAACCCACTCCTTCTGCGGCGACAGAAAGCGGATCGAGTCGCCACGATAATTGACGATTGCGTTGTCCGGCTTGGATGGGTCGGCCTGCTGGAAAATGCCGGAGAAGGGCCTGCTGATCCACTCGAAGTCGCCGGGAGCCTGCGCCTCGATCTTGCGGGCGCAGATCGCCGAGGCCTTCTCGTTGTTGGCGCGCACGCACGCTTCCGGGCATTTCGGCGAATCGACGGCTGCCGGCCCGGGGTTTGATGGTGATTGGTTACCACCAACGTTGGCAGCCCCCGGCTTCGACGCCGGAGCGGGCTGTGAAGACTGTGCATGAGCCGCCCCGACCACACTCGAAGCCAGCACTGCCGCATAGATCAAACGGATCATTTTGATACCACCCATGGTTGGGCGCTTAGTTATTTTCTAGTCCGAAACTTCGAATGGCGCGAGTCCAATCTTGCTGCCGTCTAGTGGTCTCAACAATTATTACTTGGTTAGTAGCAGCTAATCGATGTGCGGCTGATCATATCAATTGTTCTATTTCGGGAAATAGGAGCTGATTACTTAGAAGTGTATAGTTCACTCATGAAGTGTACATCGCTAAAAGCATGTTTTGCCCCATAATGACACAACTTAATCATTGTTTAACCTTTGGCTTCCCCCTAACAATTCGGGGCTCCAGGCGGGCAAAGTCCCGCTGGACATACGGCATTGATCTTTCAACAGGGAGTATTTGTCGATGAAGCGTAATCTGTTTTTTGTCACGGCCAGCCTGCTGGCATTGTCTACGAGTGCTGCGTTCGCGGACGGCAACGTGGTTGTTTTGAATCAGTACGACGTCAGTCAACACGCCACGATCGAGCAGTTCAACTCAGGTAACTCTGTCGGCGCTTACAATGGTTGGTCGGGGTTCGACCAGAACAACGGTGGCCTTGCGGGCAGTAATGTTCTCTCAGTCTCGCAGACCGGTACCGGCAATAGCGTCGGCCGCGACACCAAGGGCGTTCAGTCCGGCACCGGTAACTCAGCCGACATTAAGCAGGCTGGTGTCAGCAGCGACGTTGAGTTGCAGCAGTTCGGCACAAGCAACGGTGCCGTGCCGACCGGCTGGGACTGGACCAATGACTCGGGCGTCTTCAACAAGATCGTCCAGGATTCTTCGTCGGTGAGCAGCAAGGTTTCCGTCGTTCAGAATGGCGAAAACAACGTATTCAGCATCAAGCAGGGAAGCATCAGCAACAACACCTCGGTCACGCAGACCGGCAAATGGGCTATGGCCTATGTTCGTCAGGGGCTCGGTGCTGCCGAGACCGACGGGGCGACAAGCGCCCAAATGCCGTTCGGCGGCAACTACAACGGTGTCACGATTTCGCAGAACAGTGCCGGCCTGAACTATGCCGTTGCCGTTCAAGGCGGTGGTGATTCGAATTCGCTGGGAATCTACCAGAATGGCGATCTGCTCGGAGCCAATGCTTGGCAGGAGGGCGCTGGCAACGTCTTTAGTTCCAATCAATCGGGCGTCGGAAACACCGTCGGCATCACCGGGGGAATCTACGGCTCGGATACTCCGATCAAGCAGAAGGGTAATGGCAACTCGTACACTTCTAATCAGAGCGGCACCAATAACACCGCGAATGGCACCCAGACGGGCAACGTGAATTTCGTTCTCAACAATCAGGGGGGCGCCAACAATTCGATCTCTGGTTCGCAGACCAACAACAATAACAACGTCACAAGCAGTCAATTCGGATCGTACAGCACGCTGGCGTATACGCAGACCAACAGCGGCGGCGGCGCCAATTACATCGTCAATATTCAGAACGGTGCAGGAACTGTAGGGTCGCGGAACACCGCGGTCGTCAATCAGAGTGGCTTCGGTCAGTACAGCAGCGGACAGCAGTACGGCGGCGATGGCAATTCCGCGAATGTCACGCAGAGCGGATCGCTCCAGGCGAGCTACTACGTCCAGAACGGCGCAGCCAACACGATTGTCGTCGCCCAGACTGGCGTCGGGAACTACTCTAGTCTCAATCAGAACGGCTCCGGCAATAACGCGAATATCACGCAGAAATAAGCCGTTGGCCTTCTGTTATTATGAAGCGAGGCGTGCGCGCCTCGCTTCCCTTCGGGAGTCGCGGCGTGAACATCCGTCGCCGGACTCCCAGTGGTTGCGTCGCGGAGAGTCACATGGCTGTGGATCAAGTCCCGCCGGTTGTTCAGTGTGAGGTCGAGGCTGCGGTCAGTGGCGGCCATGTCACGTTGCGCGGCGTCATCACTGCGGCGCGCGACGGTGGCGGCAGCTACACGCTGGCCGTCGACAAGACCGGCGCAACCGGGACCTCGCGGATCAAACAAGCTGGCGCCTTCAGCGCCGCCGCCGAACAGCGCGTGACCGTCGGCAACGTCGTGCTCGATTACAGCACCACCAATCGATACGCCGCCAAGCTGGATGTGTCGTTCGGCAACATCACCATTCAATGCGATCTCGATCCGGAGACAGTCAAATGACCGCATCAACGCGAGCGATGCGAACAGCGGTGCTTCGAGTAGCCGCGGCGATGCTCGGGGGCTTGGCGTTTGTCGGTACGGCATCGGCGCAGTCGACCGATCTCTACACCGATTTTTCCGGTTATCTTGTGAACTGGGGGCAGCAGGGAGCAGTCGCCGACGGCGCGCTGCCGAGCGGCAGCCACAATACAGCGATCGTCAGCCAGACCGGCAATGCGAACTCCGTGACGTCCGATGTGCGCGGCTCGTTGAATGTGACGCTGCAGTCGCAGCTGGGTGCCGGCAATGACTCCAGCTTCACCGTCAACGGCAATCAGAACGTGCTGCACAACAGTCAGATCGGCGACAACAACAGCGCCAGGATTGACGTCACCGGCAACCGCAACGCCTACAGCAGCACCCAGATCGGCAGCAATCTCAGCTACGGCCTCAGCCAGGTCGGCAACAATGGCGGGGCCGTCATCGTACAAATGGGAGGTCATCGATGAAATACGCCGGCATTCTCGCTGCCTTCGCCTTGTGCGCCAGTGCCGCCGGGGCGGATGCAGGCAGCCTGGTCTATACCCCGACCAATCCGGCATTCGGCGGCAGTCCGCTGAACGGGTCGTGGCAGATGCAGCAGGCGACCGCGGGCAATCACTTCAACCGCGCGGCGCCCACCAGCGGGCCGCAGCAGCTGACGCAGTCGCAGATCTTTGCCCAGCAGCTGCAGAGCCAGCTCTACGCCTCGCTCGCCAACCAGGTCACCCAGGCGATCTTCGGCACCAACGCGCAGCAGAGCGGCACCTTCACGTTCCAGGGCACCACGATCAGCTTCGCCAAAGTCGACGGTCAGACCAACATCACGATCAACGACGGTTCGACCGTCACCCAGATCAGTCTGCCGACCGTGACGCATTGACCCTGTGTTCACCTGCCGGCGTTGGCCGGAGGTTGTTTGAGGATATTTCGCGTGACACGTTATTTCAGATCGATCATTGGCCTCGCCGCAGTGGCCGCTCTGCTCGCCGGCTGCACGCGCCCCGGCCATCGCGACGCGTTCTTCGAGGAGCCGCCGGTGGTGACGCCGCCGTCGCCGACAGGTGTCAATCTCGAGACCTTGCCGCCGCCGAAGCAGAAGATCGACATCGCGATCTATCAATTCCCCGATCTCACCGGCAAGAACGAGCCGAACGACAACGTGGCGGTGTTCTCGCGTGCCGTGACCCAGGGCGGCGCCGGGCTGGCGATCGATGCGTTGAAGCGCGCCGGTGGTGGAGCCTGGTTCCGCGTCGTCGAGCGTAACGGTCTCAACGATCTGCTGCAGGAGCGGCAGCTTGTCCGCGCCACCCGCCAGGAGTTCGACCGCGACCGCGCCAAGCCGCTACCGCCGATGCGCTTCGCAGGACTCCTGATCGAGGGCGGCATCGTGGCGTTCGATGCCAACTACATGACCGGCGGCATCGGCGCCAATTATCTCGGCATCGGCGCCGACACAAAGTTTCGCCGCGACATGGTAACCGTCGCCCTGCGGGTCGCCTCGGTGCAGACCGGCGAGGTGCTGACCAGCGTCACCACCACCAAGACGGTGTACTCGGTGTCGTTGCAGGGCAACACGTACAAATACGTCGCGCTCGACAAGCTGCTGCAGATCGAAGCCGGCATCACCCGCACCGAGCCGACCCAGCTTGCGGTGAGGCAGGCGATCGACCTTGCGGTGTATTCCACCATCATGGAGGGCGCGCGCGACAAGCTGTGGCGGTTCTCCGATCCGGTGATGGAAGCCAAGTTGATCCGCGACTATCTCGACCGCGACAAGCCGCAGCCGGCGTTCATGAAGCCGTATCTCACCAAGGAGGAGCGGATAGAAGCGGAGAAGATCGATCATTCGCCGGAATGGGCGCCGCGGAGCTGATCATGGCAGCGCGGGCCACTCTCGCCTGGTTATGGACAGTGGCACTTGCCGCGGTCGCGATCGGTGCGAGTTTCGGCGGTGCGATGGCGCAGCAGCGCGTCGCCGAGGCCGGCGGCCTGGTGGTGACGGCGCGCGCCGGCGACTCGTCGTTTGATGCGCCCGTTGCCCCGACCGCCCCATGGGCGCACGTGATCGCGCAAGCCGCGCAGGACAAAGGCCTGCCGCCGGCATTCCTGACCCGCCTGCTCAATCAGGAAAGCACCATGTTCACGCTGGCGGTGAGCCGCGCCGGCGCCATGGGCATCGCCCAATTCATGCCCGGGACCGCCGCAGCGCGCGGGCTCGACGATCCGTTCGATCCATTCAAAGCGATCCCCGCCGCGGCACGCTACCTCGCCGACTTGCGCCGCCAGTTCGGCAATCTCGGCCTCGCGGCCGCCGCCTATAATGCCGGCGCGGGCCGGGTATCGGCCTGGCTGCGCGGCAGCTCCGACCTGCCCGCCGAGACCCGGGATTACGTGCTGCGTATCACTGGCTTCAGTGCCGAGGATTGGGCAGCCAACCGGGCCGACGCGACGGCTATCGCGGCAGCCGTGCCCGCCAAGCCGCCGATCACGTCGTTCGCAACGGCCGCGTCACCCCGCGCGACTGCCGCGGCGATAACGCCGACCGTCCCGCGCGCAACGTCGCGCGTCGAGGCCGGTCGCAAGGGAGCAAAAAAGCCGACCGCCGAGGCGGAGCTGTGTGCCTCGGTCGCGGCCGGCGGACGCAGCTGTATTCTGCAGACGGCGTATTGAAGCTTCAGGTCGAAGATGTCGTGCGGATCAGCCGATGCGGCCGTCATGGTATGCGGTGGCGCTTGCGCTTCGGCTTGTTGGCCCTGTTGCGGTAATAGTCACGCTCGCGTTTCAGCAACGGCGCAACGTCACTCCGCGGCGGTGGTGTCTCTGAAAACGTCGTCACGCCCTGTTGCTTCTCGATGCAGCGGCGCAGCGCCGTGGGGTCGGTCAACAGCGTGCAATCATTGACCGCCCGCGGGTTAGGCGACAGCTGCGCCTGAACCGGGTCGGCGAGCATCACGGCGGCACTGACTAGCAGCATTCTCGGGAAACCAGACATCGCGTTGAGGTCCTGAGGATCTTGTCGACAGTATCGAGTACTTGGAAAATCAACCGCCGTTAGTAATATCGCACCGTCATGCGATTGAGGGGTCGCCAGCGCTGGGCGTGCGGCGTCAATCGCTCACCGGACGATGCCAGTACCCGCCTGTGGCGATGCGCCGAAGGCGGACGTTCCTGTTCTCCTCCGGGGCAACTCTCGCATCATTGACACTGAACCCGCAACAGAAGGTTCAGACGCCCAACCATTTTCTCATCGCTCGCTCGGGTCCATGAGGACCAACGCTGTCCTGTTTGGTATCAGCATGATGTCGATCATCACATCAGGCTGTGGCGCGGAGCGCCATAGACTTGGCGCCGATTGCGGCGAGCTTATTCCGGCTGGAGCATCTGCTGGCGTCACCGTGACCGCGAGGCGAATTCCGGCAGGCGTCGTAGCACCATCGGAGCCTTCGCGAATCGATGGCTGGGGAGGCTGTACTAACGGAGTCGTACGGTCATAAAGCTATGGAAGGCAGACCTTGGATAGGCGGTCGCCAGCCGTTTCAGGCCCACTATCCTAAAGTTGATACTTGCGGCGTCGATTGATGCGTCACGTCCGATTTGGACGCAGCGCTAAGTCCTGAGACTCTGTGCAACGAGGGCGCCTTCACCGGGGCAGGATCATTAAGTTCCCGAAAGCACTCCGGTTATATCGAGGCATAACACTCACAACGGCCTCGTCCCTTCTTGGTCATCCGAACCTGATCGCGCTCACGGCCTCTCACAGAAGACGACTCATCATGTTCAATCATTGGCGTAACAAGAAACCGCAGCCCGAAATCGAGAACGAGCCGCAGGACGACGTCCTGCCCCGCCTGCAGGAGCTTGTCCGGTTTCTCGTCAATGGAGATCACGCTCCGATAGAGGCGGCTGAGGACGAGGTCGCCAAGTCTCTTCTCCCGATCGTCACCATGCTCGACGACAACCATTTTGCCTCGCTCTCTGTGCTGGCGGATATCTGGGTCGCGCAGACCACGCCGCTCCTCGCCATCGCCCGGATGAATGCCGATATGCAGGACCTTGGTTGTCGCACGCAGGCGGTCGCCGGCGCGGTCAGTGAGCTCTCGTCATCGATCGCAGAGATCGGGCGTGCGACGGGGGAAGTCGCGAATGAGGCCATCGACGTCCACAACCGCGTAAACGAGAGCGTTGTGGCGGCTGATCAGGCCGTGGATTCGATTGGTCGGTCGGCCGATGCGGTAGGAGGTCTCAGCCACAAGGTCGACGCATTGAATGGCTCGATCGAGGACATCGCAGGTATCGTCAAAGCCATCGACGCCATCGCCCGGCAGACCAATCTCCTCGCCCTCAATGCCACGATCGAGGCCGCCCGAGCCGGCGAAGCGGGCCGAGGCTTCTCGGTCGTTGCAGGTGAGGTCAAAGCTCTATCGACGCAGACCGCGCAGGCGACCGAAGACATTCGGCAACGGATCTTGGGGCTTCAGTCCGGAATGAAGGACATCGTGTCCGCGATGCGGGAAAGCGGTGAGACCGTCGAGTCGGGGTCCGCGTCCGTCCAAGGCGCCGGGACGATGATCAAGAGCATCAATGAGGCCGTCAATCGTGTCTCGCACAATATGGCGACTGTGGCAGCGGTTGTTCAGCAGCAGATGGCTGCGACGACGGAGGTCGATCAGGCGATTACCGCCACGGCAAATATGTCAAACCATGCTCTATCGGCCATCGAACGCCTCGCCGTGACCATGGATAGGGTCGGCCAAGTGGTGCAGCCACGGCTTCGGGCTCGCGCGCAGGAAGTGGACGACCGTACGCAGGTTCAACTCGCCAGATCCGATCACGCCAGTTTCAAGAAGCGCGTGATCGACACATTGAATCGACGCGGTGAGGTGAAGGCCAGCGACCTGCCGGATCATCACGATTGCCGGTTCGGCAAGTGGTACGAGAGCCTGAAAGATCCAGCGTTGAAGAACAGTCCGGCCTACCGTCGCATCCACGACCCGCATCTGCTTGTCCACGCTGCGGGGAAAGAAGCCGTCGCGCGTTTCCAGGCGGGCGATTTCGAGGCCGCTGTGACCGCTGCCGACAAGATGGAAAAGGCCTCCGTGGAGGTCTTTACGGCACTGGATGAGATGGCTGTTCTCCTCGCGGCCGGGAAATCGAACGCTGCGTAGGGGCGGGGATCTGCCCTCAGACCCCACGCGGTAGCTCACGAGCACTCCCTGCGACCGCGAGGTCGCGGTTCCGCCGGAACAAGCGGCGCTACGAGGACATTGAACCCGCAACAGGAGGTTCAAATGTCCAACCGATTTCGCATCGCTTCGCTCGTGTACATGATGACCAACGCCGTGCTGTTCGGCATTGGCATGGTGTCGATCATGACGATCCCGGCTTTGGCGCGCAACGCCATGGACTGGGTGCCGATGGCGGTTATCGCGAGCTTCATTCTGGCTGCACCGATTGCCTGGTGGATCGCTCCGCGCCTGCGGGCCCGTTATTGGCGCCATCGCGACGGCGACGTCATCTCCGGCCCCTCGACCGCGACGGACAATCCTTAAGCGGCTCTATCGACGTTTTACACGTCCGCGAGCAACTTCCGCGCATCAGGCCGCGGCTGGTCGCCACAGTGCCTGGTTGATTAAGATCAACCGGGCGCTGCGGTCCTGGCCCCTATCTTCGGCAGGTCGAGCGTGAACCTGGTTGGTCGCGATGAGCTTGCCTGCATTGGATTGGTTGCGCCGTTTCCCGGCCCTGGGGGAACTGCCGGAGACGGAACGAACCTCGCTTGCGCAGGCAGCCATGGCTATGAGCCTGCCTGCCGGCGCTTCGGTGTTCGCGCCGGACCAGCCCTGCGGCATGTTCATCCTGGTGTGCCGCGGTACGGTCCGCGTGTTTCAGCTCGATCCGGCCGGCAACGAGATCGTCCTGTACCGGCTCGGGCCCGGGAGCATCTGCATTCTCACCACCTTGGCGCTGCTCGCCTCGGACAGCTACAGCGCCTTCGCAGTGACCGAGAGCCCGGTGGAGGCGGTGGGCCTGCCCGCCGCGACCTTCCACGACCTGATGGGTCGCTCGGCGCAATTCCGCAGTTTCGTGTTCAATGCCCAGGCGGCACGGATGGCGGATCTGATGGCGGTGATCCAGAACGTGGCGTTCGCCTCGATCGAGACGCGTCTGGCGTCACGCCTGCTGGCGCTTGCGGCGGATGGCCGCGAATTGTCGATCACCCACGCCCAACTGGCCGCCGAGATCGGCTCGGCGCGCGAAGTGGTTAGCCGTCACTTGAAAACGTTCGAGCGTCGCGGCTGGGTCAGCCTCGGACGCGGACGTGTCGAATTGCGCAATGCCGCCCCACTGCGGGCCGCCGCGCAAGCCGCCCGCTGAACCTCTATTCGCAGATTTTCGACCGATCCTTTGTCGCCGGTGACTTGGTCACAGACCGTGATGGTGGCGCGCCCTAGAACGAGCGTGTCACTCAACCGAGCGAGGGGAAACGAAGATGACTGTGAACATGGGAATGATCGACCGTCTGCTGCGCGCCATCGTCGGCGCCGGCCTGATCTACTGGGCACTGACCGGCGGTCCGATCTGGGCCTGGATCGGCGTCGTCCCGCTGCTGACCGCGGGGATCGGCTTCTGCCCGGCCTACACGCTGCTCGGCATCAAGACCTGCTCGACCAAGTCTTGACGTCACTACCCAAGTGTGGCTCTCGGGGCGGCGCAGCCCGCTCCCGGGAGTTGCCTTTGTTGAATAGGTGAAACCATGCACAAGAACTGGATCGATCTGACCGGCGAGTTGTCGGTGGCGCTGCGCGAAGTCCGCACCGGCGCGCCGGACGTCATGAAGGGCTTCTCGGCGATCGCCCAGGCCGCGCTCAAGGCCAACGCGCTCGATACCAAGACCAAGGAGCTGATCGCTCTGGCAATCTCCGTGGCGACGCGGTGCGACGGCTGCATCGGCTTCCACGCTGAAGCTGCGGTGAAGCACGGCGCGACCCGCGACGAGGTGATGGAGACGATGGGCATGGCGATCTACATGGGTGCCGGCCCGAGCGTGATGTATGCCGCCCAGGCGGTCGAGGCTTACGATCAGTTCGTGAAGAAGAAGGCCGCAGCGGCTTCGCCTGCGGAGTAACCGCCAACCGCGCGCGGCCCTTTCAATTCCGCTCTGCGGTAGGGAATTTCACGCAAGGCGGCCGCTCCGTCGCGCGCCTTGCGTCGCCGCCCGCGCTGCGTCATATGGTCGGGTCCTGTCTCAGAGATCCGACCATGGCGCACCCCATTCAAGAAGTTCTGCAAGCCTTTGCCGCCGGCGAAATCGTCGTCGTCACCGATGACGACGATCGTGAGGGAGAAGGCGATCTGGTGGTCGCCGCCTCGCTGTGCACCGCGGAGAAGATGGCGTTCATCATCCGCCACACCTCGGGCATCGTCTGCGCGCCCATCACCATGGACGATGCGCGGCGGTTGCGGCTCGACCCGATGGTGGCGCACAACGACAGCAACCACACCACCGCGTTCACGGTCTCGATCGACTACAAGCCGGACAACGGCACCGGCATCTCGGCCGACGAGCGCGCCTCGTGCTGCCGCGCGCTTGCCAATCCGAACGCCGGCGCCAACGACTTCGCCCGGCCCGGCCACATCTTCCCGCTGATCGCGCGCGAGGGCGGCGTGCTGCTGCGTTCCGGCCACACCGAGGCCGCGGTTGACCTCTGCAAGCTCGCCGGGCTGCCGCCGGTCGGCGTGATCAGCGAACTGATGAACGACGACGGCACCGTCACCAAGGGTGCGCAGGTCGTCGAGTTTGCCAAGAAGCACAATCTCAAGCTGGTCACGATCGCGGATCTGATTTCGTACCGTCAGGCGCGCGAGAAGCTGATCGAGCGCGTCGCGACGTTTCCGATCGACAGTCCGATCGGTCCGATGCAGGGGTATGCTTACCGCTCGCCGTTCGACGAGATCGCCCATGTCGCCTGCGTCTACAATGGGATCGGCGATGGCAAGAATGTGCTGACCCGGTTCCACAAGCCGAACATCGTCAAGGAGCTGTTCACTGGGGCTCGGCGGATGCAGGCCGTGCTCGACCATTTCAAGGCGAACGGTTCCGGCGTGCTGATCTATCTGCGCGACGGCGCGGCGGGTGTGCCGGTCGCTCCGCTCGACGAGCAGAAGACCGCCGAAGCCGATCGGCATCGGCAATGGCGCGAGATCGGCGTTGGTGCGCAGATCCTGCGTGATCTTGGCGTGACGTCGATCCGTCATCTCACCACGTCGCAGATCGACTACAAGGGCCTGTCCGGTTTCGGCATCGAAATCGTCGGCAACGAGCACCTTGAAGGCACCTGACCGAGGTCTTACCCTCCCCATCAACGTCGCCCGATGCGGCAAGGTCTGAAAGGACAATCGATGAGCGTGCGCGCGCAAACCAAGGACAAGCCGGCTCCGGCGAGCTTCAAGTGGGACGATCCGCTGCTGCTGGAAGACCAGCTCACCGAAGACGAGCGGATGATCCGCGATACCGCGCGCGCTTATGCTCAGGACAAACTTCTGCCTCGCGTCAATCAGGCGTATCTCGAAGAGAAGACCGATCGCGAGATCTTCAATGAGATGGGCTCACTCGGCCTGATCGGCGTCACGCTGCCCGAAGAATACGGCTGCGCCAACGCCAGCTACGTCGCCTATGGTCTGGTGGCGCGCGAGATCGAGCGGGTCGACAGCGGCTATCGCTCGATGAACAGCGTGCAGTCGTCGCTGGTGATGTATCCGATCTACGCCTATGGCGATGAGAACCAGCGCAAGAAGTATCTGCCCAAGCTCGCCTCCGGCGAGTGGGTGGGCTGCTTCGGCCTGACCGAGCCAGATGCCGGCTCCGATCCCGGCGGCATGAAGACCAAGGCAGAGAAGGTTGCCGACGGCTATCGCCTCACCGGCAGCAAGATGTGGATCTCGAACGCGCCGATCGCCGACGTGTTCGTGGTGTGGGCGAAGTCGGCCGCGCACGACAACCAGATCCGCGGCTTCATCCTCGAGAAGGGCATGAAGGGCCTGTCGGCTCCGAAGGTCGGCGGCAAGCTCTCCTTGCGCGCCTCGATCACCGGCGAGATCGTGATGGACGGCGTGGTCGTTCCGGAAGACGCGCTGCTGCCGAACGTGTCGGGCCTCAAGGGGCCGTTCGGCTGCCTCAATCGCGCCCGCTACGGCATCTCCTGGGGCGCTATGGGTGCCGCGGAGGATTGCTTCCACCGCGCCCGGCAGTACACGCTCGACCGTAAGCAGTTCAATCGTCCGCTGGCTGCGACCCAGCTGGTGCAGAAGAAGCTCGCGGACATGGAGACCGAGATCACCCTCGGCCTGCAGGCCAGCTTGCGCGTCGGCCGGTTGATGGACGAGGGCAAGATGGCCCCGGAGATGATCTCGATCGTCAAGCGCAACAATTGCGGCAAGGCGCTGGACATCGCCCGCATGGCCCGCGACATGCACGGCGGCAACGGCATCCAGATCGAGTATCACGTGATGCGCCACGCCCAGAACCTCGAGACGGTGAACACCTACGAGGGCACCCACGACGTGCACGCGCTGATCCTCGGCCGCGCCATCACTGGGCTGCAGGCGTTCGCGTAAGGCGGGGCGTAAGTCCGCGCCCTCCGTTTCCCGCTCTGCCGTCATCGCCCGCATAGGCGGGCGCCCCAGTATCCCAGAGCGTTCGCTATATGCGATGGCGGTGAGTACTGGATCCCCCGCATCCGCGGGGGATGACCATCCGGGTGAGTTGGTAAGAACAAACAACAATCAAATTTGGTTGGAAACGCCATGAGCGACGACAATCGCCCCGAGGACGACGTTCCGTTCAATCGCGAGTTCGGATTGCAGCCGGGCGTCGTCGAGGAAATCCGTCCCGGCCTGCGCCGCGTGTTGTGCAACAATCCGTCGCCGTTCACTTTCACCGGCACGGTCAGCTACATCGTCGGTCGCGGCAAGGTCGCGATCATCGATCCGGGTCCTGCGGACGAGGCTCATGCCAATGCGCTGCTGGACGCCGTCAAAGGCGAGACCGTCACGCACATCCTGGTCACCCACACCCACAAGGACCATTCGCCGGGCACACCGCTGATAAAGCAGGCGACCGGCGCCACCGTCTATGCCGAAGGGCCGCATCGGGCGTCGCGGCCGTATTTCGAGAGCGAGACGGTGTCGACGGAGTCCGGCGCCGACCGCAACTTCAAGCCGGACGTCGAAATCCGCGACGGCGACATGATCGAAGGCGACGGTTGGACCATTGAATCGGTGGCGACGCCTGGTCACACCGCCAACCACATGGCGTTCGCATGGCGCGAGGGTGATGCGCTGTTCGTCGGCGATCACATCATGGGCTGGTCGACCACCATCGTGGCGCCGCCGGACGGCTCGATGCCGGACTACATGGCGTCGCTCGACCGGCTGATCGGCCGCGATGAGCAGCTCTATCTCTCCGGTCACGGCGCCGAGATTCCCGAGGGCCCGCGCTACTCGCGGTTCCTGAAGCGGCACCGGCTGGCGCGGGAAGCTTCGATCCTGCATCGCCTTGGCAAGGGCGAGACCGATATCCCCAGCATGGTGCGGGCGATCTATATCGGCATCGACCCGCGGCTCGTCAGCGCCGCCGGTTACTCGGTGCTGGCGCATCTGGAAGATCTGGTGATGCGCGGTGTTGTCGCCACCGAGGGCGACCCGGTGATCAGCGGCCGCTACCGGCTGGCCGGTTAGCAGCCGACCCGCTCACAGCTTGTAGGCGGTGCGGAATCCTCCCCAGTGCCGGCCGCGCACGCGCACCGGCACGTCGATCTCGCGCATCATCACGGTCTGGCCGCCGCCCATGTCGCGGGCGTAGCTTTGGATCAGGAACGAGCGGGTATTGCGTCCTGCGGCGAGCCCGGCCGGGTCGTTGAAGATCCGGCGATTGCGTGAATTGGCGGTGTTGAAGGCAACATCCCCCGGCCGCTGCGGCTGCGAATACAGCTTGTTGTGCACCGGCAGATAGCCGTTGCGGTCGATCATCACGCAGAACGCCATCCGCGGGTCCTTGGCCAGGAAGCCCTCCTGGAACGGCGGCAACGCGCGGTCGGCCCAATCGAGATATTGCGTGCGGTATTGCTTCGGATCGGTGCCGGCGATCTCGACGTAGTTTTCGTCGAACATCTGCTCCAGCGTCAGCGCGCCGGACGCAATGCCGCGTTCGAAGATCTTCGCAAGTTCATGCCCGGCCTCGATCGCGCGGGTGACGAACTCGGTGTTCTCATTGCGGATTGCCCACAGCCGGTCCTCGATCCGCTCCTGCAGGCCTGCGTCGGGCGCGACGAACCGCGCCAGCGCGCCGGCCTTGCCGTGCTCGGCGATGCGGATGCGGCAGGCGCCGATGTCCTGAAGCTCAGCGGCCAGTTGTTGGCCGGTCGCCAGCGTGTCGGCGGACGGGCCGCTGATCAGCACGCCTTCCATCGAGATCTCGTACACCGGCGCGGTGATCCTGCCGCGCGGGGTGTCGAGATTGATCTGCAGATGGCACGGCAGCTTCTCGCGCCGCCGAACATCCTCGCGGTCGCCGAGCTTGAGCAGAACCGCGGTACGCGCCCGCAGCTTGTCGGCGAAATTGGTAACGTTCTGGCCGGCGCGTGCGACCTCGTCGCCGTGCTGCTCGGCTTCACGGGTGGCGCTGTCGATTTCCGCGGCGCTGTCACCGACCGAAGCGATGAAGGTCGAGGCCGAAGTGGCGTTGCCGGCGATGTCGCCAGTGGTGGCGTTCTGTTCGGCCACCGCGCCGTTGACGGTGTCGAACACCGGCCGGATTGCGGCGATCGCGCTGGTGATGCGATGGACGGCATCTGCCGAGCTGGAGGCATCCCGCTGCAAGGCGTCGATCTTGCGCTTGATCTCCTCGGTCGCCTCCTGGGTCTGCACCGCCAGGGCCTTCACTTCGGTCGCCACCACGGCAAAGCCGCGGCCGGCCGCGCCCGCGCGCGCCGCCTCGATCGTCGAGTTCAATGCCAGCAGCGTGGTCTGGCGGGCGATCTGGGAGATCAGATTGACCACGTTGCCGATCGCGGCCGACGAATCGCGCAGCCGCTCGACATTGGCCGTGGCCTCATTGGCGGCCGCGCTGGCGTCGTCGGCGAGCTGTGACGCCTGGCGGACCTGGGCACCGATGCCGTGGGCCGAATGGGTGAACTTGTCGGCGGCCTCGGAGAACGAGCTGGCGGTCGCCTGGGCCGCGCTGGTGCGGCCGGTGAGGGCGTCGGTGCGCTCGCGGATGGTGTGCAGCGTCGAGGTGGTCGACTGCACGCCAGTGGTCACGGAATGGGCGGCGCGTTCGAGCTGCCGAATCAGCGAGCCGAGCTCCAGCTCCAGCAATTCGAGGATTTCACGGGCGGAATCGGCCTCCGCGACGGTCGGTTCGGCTGCCGCCGGGGGCGAAGCTGCCACGACGTTCAGGGCCGCCGTTTCCGGCGACCGCTTGCGAAATAGGCCGAACGCCATGGTTCCTCCCGCAGAACTAGAACATAGCCTGCTACTCTCGCGGCGCCCCGTGAAGTTACGGTTAAATTTTCTTTCAGTGGAATTACGGATTTCGCGCCGGACGGCGGCGGCAAGTCTTTGATTTTGGCGGATGCGCCGCTTATAACCCCGCGCCGCAGCCCGAAATTCCAACGGATCGACCCGCGAGAGAGAGCGCATGGCCGGACATTCGCAATTCAAGAACATTATGCACCGCAAGGGCCGCCAGGACGCACAGCGGTCCAAGCTGTTCAGCAAGCTCGCCCGCGAAATCACCGTCGCCGCCAAGCTCGGCACCCCCGACCCGGCGATGAACCCCCGGCTGCGCGCCGCGGTGCTGGCGGCGCGTGCGGAAAACATGCCGAAGGACAACATCGAGCGTGCGATCAAGAAGGCGATCGGCGGCGACAGCGAGAACTACGATGAGATCCGCTACGAGGGCTATGGCCCCGGCGGCGTCGCGGTGATCGTCGAAGCGCTGACCGACAACCGCAACCGTGCCGCGTCGGACATCCGCTCGTTCTTCACCAAGTCGGGCGGCAACCTCGGCGAAACCGGCTCGGTGTCGTTCATGTTCGACCGCGTCGGCATCGTCGAATACGACGCCGACAAGGCCTCGGCCGACGATATGCTCGATGCGGCGATCGAAGCCGGCGCGGACGACGTGGTGTCGTCGGAGGCCGGCCACGAGATCTATGCCTCGCAGGAAACCTTCCGCGATGTCGCCAAGGCGCTCGAAGCCAAGTTCGGCGAGGCCCGCAAGGCGGCGGTGATCTGGAAGCCGCAAAACACGGTCGCGGTCGATGACGAGACCGGCGAGAAGCTGTTCAAGCTGATGGACGCTCTCAACGACCACGACGACGTTCAGAACGTCTACGCCAACTTCGAAGTCTCCGACGCCCTGATGGCGAAGATGGCTGGCTGATCAGGACTGCGCGGCCGCTCGGCCGCGCATCCATGACTTGCCGCTTTAAAGCACCGCGATGTTGTACTTCGCAGGCCCGACCACCGACACCACTCGCATGTAGATGGTGTTGTTGTTGTTTCCGTCTTCGTAGATGATGGTCTGGTTCGCCGGCACCGGTGGTGGCGGCGGCGGAGCCGGCGTGTAAGGCGTGTTCGGCACGCGTTGGGTGATGAGCACGCCCGTTGTTCCAGCCGGCGGCAAAGGGCCGACCGGTGCGAGGGTGGGAAAAGTCAGGCTCTCCACCGGCACTGCGTAGGCGTCAGTTTCCGAAACCCGTTTAACCTGACCGTGAGTGATAACTCGGCTCATGATGATCTCCTATCGGCTATCTCCGATAGCACTATGCAATCATCACAACTTTAGGTTGTAAAACACAATCCGCTCACCTCGGGTTTGCACGAGGGGCGTCGCGTTTGCCGGGACTCTCGATGCGGCGCTGGGGAAGGCTACGCGCAGCGCGCCGTTGCTATTTTGTTCTTAAGCTTTTCGGCGCTATCACATGCGCATGACCCCAGCGTCGATTCGTAGCCCGATCCGCATCCTTGGCATCGACCCCGGCCTTCGCCGCACCGGCTGGGGCGTGGTCGAGAGCGAGGGCAATCGGCTGGTCTATGTCGCGTGCGGCACGGTGGAGCCGCGTGATACGTTGCCGCTGGCCGAGCGGCTGCTGGCGATCCACGACGGGCTGACGAAAGTTCTGGCTGAGCACGCGCCGGATGAGGCGGCGGTCGAGCAGACGTTCGTCAACAAGGACGGCGCCGCGACACTGAAGCTCGGCCAGGCGCGCGGCGTCGCGATGCTGGTGCCGGCGATGCGCGGCCTCCTGGTCGCCGAATACGCGCCCAATCTCGTGAAGAAGACGGTGGTCGGCGCCGGCCATGCCGACAAGACCCAGATCCAGATGATGCTGAAGATCCTGCTGCCCAAAGCCGATCCGAAAAGCGCCGACGCCGCCGATGCGCTGGCGATCGCCATCACCCACGCCCACCACCGCGGCGCCGCGCAGCGGCTGAAGGCGGTGGGGGCGTGAGGACTATCGGGACCATGCTTAGCTCCGAGCACAGACCACTCCCTCTCCCGCTTGCGGGAGAGGGCTGGGGTGAGGGCGAAGCGGGCACAGTGCTCAGGGCCCCCCACCCCCGACCCCTCCCCGCAGCGGGGAGGGGGGAAGAGAACAGCGCGTTCCCTCTCCCGCTTGCGGGAGAGGGCTGGGGTGAGGGCGACGCGGGCACAGTGCTCGGGGACCCCCACCGCCGACCCCTTCCCGCAGGCGGGAGGGGAGAAGAGGCGCCTTGCCTTGGAGCCGCAACGTGATCGGCAAGCTCAAGGGCGTCATCGACAGCTACGGCGAGGATTACGTGATCCTCGACGTGCAGGGCGTTGGCTATCAGGTGCACTGCGCCAGCCGCACGTTGCAGGCGCTGCCATCGCCGGGGGAGGCGGCGACGCTGTCGATCGAAACCTATGTGCGCGAAGATCAGATCAAGCTGTTCGGCTTCCGCACCGATCACGAGCGCGAGTGGTTTCGCCTGCTGCAGACCGTGCAGAGCGTCGGCGCCAAGGTGGCGCTGGCGGTGCTGTCGACGCTGCCGCCGAATGACCTCGCCAATGCAATTGCGCTGCGCGACAAGGCCGCGGTGGCGCGCACCCCCGGCGTCGGGCCGAAGGTTGCCGAGCGCATCGTCACCGAGCTGAAGGACAAGGTGCCGGCCCTCGGTGCGGTCGATCCGGCGGTGGTGAAACTCTCGGGCGCGATCGACGACAATCGCGCGCCGCGTGCAGTGGCCGACGCGATCTCGGCGCTGGTCAATCTCGGCTACGGCCAGCCGCAGGCGGCGGCCGCCGTCGCCGCAGCCTCCCGCACCGCCGGTGAGGATGCCGAGACGGCGCAGTTGATCAAGCTCGGCCTGAAGGAGCTGTCGAAGTGAGGATCACCGACGCCGACCGCGCACTGATCGATGCCGCGATCGCGGCGATCACCAAGCGCTATCGCAATGATTGGCAGGAGGTCGGCGCCGCGTTGCTGACCCGCACCGGCAAGCGTTATGTCGCGGTCAATCTCGATGCGTATCTCGGCCGGATGGCGGTATGCGCCGAAGCGGTCGCGCTCGGCCAGGTGATCACCGAGCTTGGGGAGGCCGGGATCGACACCATCGTGGCGGTCCGTCATCCCAAGCCGCATGATTCCGACCGCGAAGTCCGCGTCGTCTCGCCCTGCGGCGCCTGCCGCGAACTGATCTGGGACTACGACCGCAACGCCCGTGTGCTGGTGCCCGGACCAGATGGTGTCGAAGCCGTCGGGATCAGCGATCTGCTGCCGAACAAATACAGCCGGGAGCGGGTGTTGTGAGTGTGTTGGCCGATGAGATCGCTCCCGGAGCAGCGCGCTCCCTCTCCCGCCTGCGGGAGAGGGCTGGGGTGAGGGCGACGCGGGCACAGTGCTCGTGGACCCCCACCCCCGACCCCTCCCCGCAAGGGGGAGGGGAGCGCTCAGTGCTCGGCGGCATGGTACATTTCCCCCATGACTGAACCTTCCCGTCTCGTTACACCCGAGCGCCGCGGTGACGACCTCGGCGATGCGGCGCTGCGGCCGCAGAATCTGTCCGAGTTCGTCGGCCAGCAGCAGGCGCGCGCGAATTTGCAGGTGTTCATCGACGCCGCGCGCAAGCGCAAAGAGGCGCTCGACCATGTGCTGTTCGTAGGTCCGCCGGGGCTCGGCAAGACCACGCTGGCGCAGATCGTGGCGCGCGAGCTCGGCGTCGGGTTTCGCGCCACGTCGGGCCCGGTGATCGCCAAGGCCGGCGATCTCGCAGCCTTGCTGACTAATCTCGAAGAGCGCGACGTGCTGTTCATCGACGAGATCCACCGCCTCAGCCCGTCGGTCGAGGAGGTGCTGTATCCGGCGATGGAGGATTTTCAGCTCGATCTGATCATCGGCGAAGGTCCAGCCGCGCGCTCGGTGAAGATCGACCTGTCGAAGTTCACGCTGGTCGGCGCCACCACGCGCGCCGGCCTGCTCACCAATCCGCTCCGCGACCGCTTCGGCATTCCGATCCGGCTGAATTTCTATACGATCGAGGAACTCGAAAGCATCGTCACCCGCGGCGCTCGCGTGCTCGGGACGCCGATCACGGCGGATGGCGCCAACGAGATCGCCCGCCGCGCCCGCGGCACGCCGCGGATCGCCGGTCGGCTGCTGCGCCGGGTCCGCGACTTTGCGTCGGCTGCGGATGCCGAAGCGATCGACCGCGCCATCGCCGACCACGCGCTTGGCGCGCTGGAAGTCGATAGCGCCGGCCTCGACGCGATGGATCGACGCTACCTCACCACGATTGCGCTCAACTATGGCGGCGGCCCGGTCGGCGTCGAGACGATGGCGGCGGCTTTGTCTGAGCCTCGCGACGCTATTGAGGACATTATCGAGCCTTATCTCATCCAGTGCGGCTACCTGCAGCGCACCCCACGCGGTCGCCTGCTGACCGACCACGCCTTTCGTCACCTCGGCCTCGCCGCCCCCTCGCGGGATCCCGCGCAGTTCGGGCTGTTTGGCGATACCGGGGACCAAGAGTAGCTCAACGATGACTGACTCTCGCTTGCATCATCCTTCCCTCGACGGCGCCATCATCGATGGCGCTCACCACATGCACGTCCGGGTCTATTACGAAGACACCGACTTCTCCGGCATCGTCTATCACGCCAACTATCTGCGCTTCATGGAACGGGGGCGGACCAATTATCTGCGGCTGCTTGGGGCGGCACAGAGCGAGTTGTTCGCGGAAGCCGAAAGCGAGACCCCGGGCTTTGCCTTCGTGGTGCGGTCGATGCAGCTCGACTTCCTCAAGTCGGCCAAGATGGACGATCTGCTAGAGGTGATCACCCGGCCGGTCGAAGTCCGCGGCGCGTCGATCACCATGCAGCAGCAGATCAAGCGCGGCGACCTCGTGCTGATGGAGGCCAAGGTCAAGGTCGCGTTCGTCTCGGGCGGTCGGGCGAAGCCTATCCCGATACCGCTTCGGGTCGCCATGAAGGCGGACGTCGCCTGATCCCGCCCGGGCGGCCGTTGCCTGTTTCCCGAGCTAGGGCGCTCCGGAATTTGATGTTACAGGGGGCGAGCCGGAAGCTCGAACCCCTCGGACATCTTGATGAGTGATACGCCCCATAGGATTGTTATCGTCGGCGGCGGCGCCGGTGGCCTGGAACTCGCCACCGCGCTCGGCAACAAATACGGCAAGTCGGACGCCGTTCGCGTCACCTTGGTCGACCGCAGCCGCACCCACATCTGGAAGCCACTGCTGCACGCGATCGCTGCCGGCTCGCTGCGTCGCTCCCAGCACGAGCTGAACTATCTGGCCCAGGCGCACTGGCACGGCTTTCACTACCGCCTCGGCGAGATGAATGGTCTCGACCGCGACCGCAAGGTCGTCAAGCTGGCCCCGGTGATCGATGACGAGGGCCGCGAGATCAATCCGGAGAGCGAGCTCGGTTACGACACGCTGGTGATTGCGATCGGCAGCGTCACCAACGATTTCGGCACCCCCGGCGCCCGCGAGCACGCGGTGCCGCTGGAGACGCCGGAGCAGGCGTCCCGCTTCAACAAGCGGATGGTCAACGCCTGCCTGCGCGCCCAGCATCAGCACACGCCGATCGAGCCCGGCCAGCTCCACGTTGCGATCATCGGCGCCGGCGCCACCGGCACCGAACTCGCCGCCGAGCTGCATCACACCGCGCGCGAGATCATCGCTTACGGTCTCGATAAGATCGATCCGGAGCACGATCTCAAGATCGTGCTGATCGAAGCCGCGCCGCGCATTCTGCCGGCGCTGCCGCCGCGGATCTCGGAAGCGACGCTGAAGCTGCTGCTCGATCTCGGCGTCGAGGTGCGCACCGGCGCCCGCGTGGCAGAAGTGCTCGATCATGCGGTTCGTCTGGCCGACGGCGAAGTGATCCCGTCGGAGCTGGTGGTGTGGGCCGCCGGCGTGCGTGCGCCGGATTTCCTCGAAGGCATCGACGGCCTGGAGACCAACCGCATCAACCAGCTGGTGGTCCGTCCGACGCTGCAGACCACCCGCGACGACAATGTGTTCGGGATGGGCGACTGTGCCGCCTGCGCAATTCCCGGCTACGAGAACGGCGTTCCGCCGCGGGCGCAGGCCGCTCACCAGGAAGCCGAATTCATGCTGGAGCAGATCGAGAAGCGGCTGAAGGGTGAGCCACTGGGAGAGTTCCGCTATCGCGATCTCGGCTCGCTGGTGTCGCTCGGCAAGTACTCGGCGGTCGGCAATCTGATGGGGTCGCTGGTCGGTAAGAGCTTCCTGATCGAGGGCTATTTCGCCCGCTTCATGTATCGCTCGCTGTACAAGATGCACGAAGCGGCGCTGTACGGCCGTGGCCGCACGCTGCTCAGCGTGCTGTCCGGCTCGACGCGCCCCACGCCTACGGTGAAGCTGCATTAGCCTGCCCAGCGGCCTGTGGGTCGCCCCGGTGTCTCCCGGACAGCCTGTGCGTCCGCCGTCGGTTAGATTGGCGGCGTAACGGCTGATTCGGGCGCAAAGGGAGGCGAGGCGTGACCAGAGGAGTGCAGTCTCGCGAGGTGCCGCTGATGGGGCAGGGCGAGCGCGATTTGCGGCTCGATTTCCTGCGCGGCGTCGGCCAGTGGATGATCTTCGTCGATCACATCCCGTACAATTTCCTCAACTGGTTCACGCTGCGCAATTACGGTTTCTGCGACGCGGCCGAGTTCTTCGTCTTCATCTCCGGCTATTCGATCGGGTTCGCTTACGGGCCAGCAGTGCGTGCCGGCGAAATGGTCGCGGCGACCAAGCGGCTGTGGACCCGCGCGGCCCAGCTCTACGTCGCGCACATCTTCCTGTTCCTGTTCTTCACCGCGCAGATCTCCCGCGCGGCGCGTCGGTTCGACAATCCGATGTACAAGGACGAGTTCAACGTCGCGCAATTCCTCGAAAATCCCGACGTGATGATCCAGCAGGCGCTGCTGCTGAAGTACAAGCCCGTCAATCTCGACGTGCTGCCGCTGTACATCGTGCTGGTGGTTGCCGCACCGCTGATCCTGTGGGGCCTGCTGCGCCGGCCGCATCTGACGCTGGTGTGCTCCGGTGTTTTGTATTTCGCGTCCCGACACTTCGGCTGGAATCTACCGTCGTTCCCTGACGGGCACTGGTACTTCAACCCGTTCGCTTGGCAGTTCCTCTTCGTGTTCGGCATCTGGTGCGGTTTCGGCAATGGCCCGCAGATCCGCCCCTGGGTGAAGTCGCTGCCCAATCAGTTGCTGAGCTGGACCATCGTGCTGGTTGCGCTGGTGATCGCGCTGTCTTGGAATTTCGAAGCGCTGTACGGCCTCGTGCCGGAATCGATCGGCAAGATCCTTTACCCGATCGACAAGACCAGTCTGGCGCCGGTGCGGCTGATCCACTTCCTGGCGCTGCTCGCGATCGTCATAAAGCTGCTGCCGCCGGATCTGCCGGCGCTACGCTCGGAGCATCTGCGCCCCATCATCCTGTGCGGCCAGCGATCGCTGCCGGTGTTCTGCTTCGGTGTGATCCTGGCTTTCACGGCGCATTGGATCCTGGTCCAGGTGTCGAGCAGCATCGCGATGCAGATCCTGGTCAGCGTCGGCGGCATCGGCCTGATGACCGGCGTGGCCTGGGTTGCGACGTGGTACCGGACTCTGCCGACGCTGGTGACGGTTCCTCCTACCGTGCCGGTCGAACACCACGGCGAAGAGCGGGCAGACCACACGCACAACACTGCTGCCGCCGAAACGGAGCCATCGACGACCGAGCGCGCTTGACTCGTTGTACCGATCGGTACAGTCTCGCTGCGTTCCGTTCGCAGTGGAGAAGCCGTCATGTCGCGTCCGCCGTTGCCGCCGTTCACCCGCGAGACCGCCGCCCAGAAGGTGCGGATGGCCGAAGATGCCTGGAATTCGCGTGATCCCGCGCGGGTGTCGCTCGCCTATACGCCCGACAGCCGCTGGCGGAATCGCGCCGAGTTTCTGCAAGGCCGCGACGCGATCGTCGAATTCCTGACCCGCAAATGGACGAAGGAGCACGAATACCGGTTGATCAAGGACCTCTGGGCGTTCGACAGCCGGTTCATCGCTGTGCGCTTCCAATACGAGTGGCACGATGACGCCGGGCTTTGGTATCGCTCCTATGGCAACGAGCAGTGGGAATTCGACGACGATGGACTGATGCGCCGGCGCGAGGCCAGCATCAACGACGTCGCGATCAGCGAGAGCGACCGCCGCTTCCATTGGCCGGCGCCCGGTCCGCGTCCCGACGATGTACCGGGGCTCGCCGCAGAGCCGTTCTAAGAGCGTGTCGGGAGAGACATGAAAGACCGCGCTACCCTGCTGCCGCTGCTTGGCGAAGTATTTCGGACCCACGGCTACGAAGGAGCGTCGCTGGCGCTGATCACGGAGGCGACGGGGCTCGGCAAGGGCAGCCTGTATCACTTCTTCCCCGGCGGCAAAAAGCAGATGGCCGAAGAGGTGCTGGCCGAGATCGACGGCTGGTTCGAGGCCAACATCTTCGCGCCGTTGCGCGATCCGGCCGATCCCCGCGCCGCCATCGCGGCGATGCTCTCGGGCGTGAACGAGTATTTCCGTTCGGGGCGTCGCGTCTGCTTGGTCGGCGTGATTGCGCTCGGCCATGCGCGCGATGAGTTCGCCGCGCCGGTGAACGACTATTTCACGCGCTGGCAGGACGCGCTGGCGGCATCGCTGCGCCGTTACGGCCTATCGGCCGCCGCGGCCCGGCGCCGCGCCGAGGATGCGGTGCTGTCGATCCAGGGCGCTCTCGTGCTGGCGCGTGCACGTAATGACGCAGCCGTATTCACCCGCGCGTTGTCCGAATTGAAGGCGCGACTGCTGCCGTAGTCTTCGACTCTCTCTCCCTGCGCACTGAGCAACGGGTGAGGGCGCTCCGCTCAGCGAGGCACTGAGTCAGTGCTTGCGACGCCCTCACCCCAGCCCTCTCCTGCAAGCGGGAGTGGGAGCGCGCAGCGACCTTGGGTTCGCTGATGGCTTCACTCGACCACTCTCCCCGTGCACGGCCCAACCGCTGCCGCTGAATGGAACCGAGATGTCGTCTTGGTCGGTGCAAACTTCTCCGCCATGCTGTCGGCCAAGGACGACGATGATCGTCTTACAGCCGAGGGAGACGCACGCCATGCTCTACGCCATCCTTTGCTATCACGACGAGAATTTCGTCGGTTCCTGGAGCCGCGAAGAAGATGCCGCCGTGATGGAGAAGCTCAAGGCCGTGCACGGCAAGCTCGCCGAGGCCGGGCGGCTCGGGTCGGTGGCGCGGCTGCTGCCGACCACGGCGGCGACGACGCTGCGCAAGGATTCCGAGCCGCCGGTGGTGATCGACGGTCCGTTCGCCGAGACCAAGGAGCAATTGCTCGGCTTCTACGTGGTCGAATGCGAGGACCTCGATGGCGCGCTCGACGTCGCGCGCGATCTCGGCCGCGCTAATCCGGGTGGGGCTTATGAAATCCGTCCGATCGGATTGTTCATGCCGGGGACCATGCAGCCATGACCGATCTCGCCTGGATCGAGACCGCGATCACCGCCGCGCGGCCCCAGGCGATCGGCGCGCTGCTGCGCTACTTCCGCGATCTCGACACCGCCGAGGAGGCGTTCCAGAACGCCTGCCTGCGGGCGCTGAAATCCTGGCCGCAGAATGGGCCCCCGCGTGACGCTGCCGCTTGGCTGATCATGGTCGGCCGCAATGTTGCGATCGACGATCTGCGCCGCGGCAAGAAGCAACAGCCGCTTCCCGATGACGCGGCGATTTCCGATCTCGACGATGCCGAGGACGCGATCGCCGAGCGGCTCGACGGCTCGCATTATCGCGACGACATTCTGCGGCTGCTGTTCATCTGCTGTCACCCGGAGCTGCCGCCGACCCAGCAGATCGCGCTGGCGCTGCGCATCGTCTCGGGACTGACGGTGCCGCAGATCGCGCGTGCGTTCCTGGTGTCCGATGCGGCGATGGAGCAGCGCATCACCCGCGCCAAGGCCAAGGTCGCGCGGGCCGGCGTGCCGTTCGAGAGCCCCGGCGCGGTCGAGCGCGCCGAGCGCCTCGGCGCGGTAGCGGCGATGATCTACCTCGTCTTCAACGAGGGTTACTCGGCCGCTGGTGAGACCGCCGGGGTTCGCGCGCCGCTGTGCGAGGAAGCGATACGGCTGGCGCGGCTGCTGCTGCGGCTGTTTCCGTCCGAGCCGGAGATCATGGGGCTGACGGCGCTGATGCTGCTGCAGCAGGCCCGGGCGCCGGCGCGGTTCGATGCCGGCGGCGAGATCGTGCTGCTGGAAGATCAGAACCGCGGCCTGTGGAACGCCACCATGATCGCCGAGGGGCTGGCACTGATCGACAAGGCGATGCGTCACCGCCGAACCGGCGCGTATCAGATCCAGGCCGCGATCGCGGCTCTGCACGCTCGCGCGCCGCGTTACGAAGACACCGACTGGGCGCAGATCGATCTGCTGTACGGCTCGCTCGAAATCCTGCAGCCATCACCGGTGATCACGCTCAATCGCGCGGTGGCGGTGGCCAAGCTGCGCGGACCGGAGGCGGCGCTGGCGATGATCGAGCCGCTCGAAGCGCGGCTCGGCAGCTACTTTCACTATTTCGGCGCCAAGGGCGCGCTGCTGCTGCAGCAGGGACGCGGTGATGAAGCCCGCGTCGCCTTCGATCGGGCTATCGCGCTCGCTCGCACTCCCGCCGAGGCCTCGCACATCCGGATGCATCTCGATCGGCTGATGCAGGAGAGCGAAGCCGCGGGGCGTGCGAGTGCATAGTTGTCGGATAGGCCCAACGGCTAACTGGTCTTGCGTTCGCCGCGTAGCGACGGCAGGCCGATGCCGGCGGCGTCGAAGCCGCCGTCGACCGCCAGGATCTGCCCGGTGATGTAGCTGGAGCGATCGCTGCACAGGAAGAAAATCGCCTCCGCCAGCTCTTCCTCCAGGCCGTAGCGCGCCATCGGAATCGCGTCGCGATAGTCCGACCGGATGTCCTGCGTGTGGACCTGCTTGGCCATTGCGGTGTCGACGGGGCCTGGCGCGACGCCGTTGACGCGGATGCCGAGCGCCGCAAGTTCGACCGCGCATTGCTTGGTGAAGTGGGCCAGCCCCGCTTTGCTCGATCCGTAGGCGACGCGCAACGTCGAGGCACGCAGCGATGAAATCGACGTGATGTTGACGATGGCGCCGCCGCCGGAATCGCGCATCAGCGGCACCGCGGCCTGGGTCATCAGGAACGGACCGGTGAGATTCACGTCCATCACCCGCTGCCATTCGTCTGGTGTCGTCTCCATCAGCGGCTTGAACACCGCGATCCCGGCGTTGTTGACGAGCGCATCGAGGCGGCCGAACCGCTCGGTGACCGCCGCGATATCGCGCGCCACCGACTCGCGATCGGCGACGTCACAATGCAGCGCGATGGTTCGGTCGGGCAGCGCCAGTGCCTGCATCGCGGCGCGCAGCCCGTCATCGTCGCGGTCGAGCAGCGCCACCGACCATCCGTCGGCGAGAAAGCGCTTGGCTGCTGCCAGTCCAATGCCGCGAGCGGCTCCGGTCACCAGCGCGACATGGGGCGAGGATGCGGTCATGGGCGTTCCAATCATGCGAAAGCGGGGAGGTCAGACGTGGAAGGTCGAGGCTTCACATGCCAGCGCCGTGCCATCGCTGTCCAGCGTGGCGCGCCGTCGCGGGCGATCGCGCTTGGGAACAAGTCGACGACATCTGGTTTACATCGAACTGAAATACAACTTCGCGTCCAGGCGGGCACGACACCGCCTTTGAGGTTTGGGAGGTTTTGTATGCAAGACGAACTCGAAGAGCGGATCCGCCATCGCGCGCGTGAGCTGTGGGAGGCCCAGGGCCAGCCGGAGGGGCGCAGCGACGAATTCTGGCTGCAGGCGGAGCAGGAAGTCCGTGGTGAGAAAGAAACCTACGATCGGCTGAAGTCGGATCCCAGCATCACGACGAATAGCTGATCTTTACGAAGCCGAAGCGCCGCCCGGTTGTTGTGCCGGCGGCGCTTCGTTTGTCGGCACCTCGCGTTGCGTCAACGCACGTAGAACACCACGCCGGCGATCGTCAGCAGCGCTGCGGCGGCGAGCAGATGAGCCATCGCCCGCGAAGCAGCGAGTTTGGTAGCGTCGTTCATGCGGTTCTCTCCCCAGTCTGCAGAGCCGTTGCTGCGGCCCGCGGGCATCACGATCGGAGATGACCTGCACCGCGCAGGCACAGCCCGGCGACGATGCGCCAGACCTGATCGTTGATGAGATACGCTGAACACCCCGCGACGACCATTCGCACTTAGAGTCCCCACTCTGCGAATAGTGACGTTCGATAGGCTGGTGGCTCAATGCGGCGGCAATTTGTCGGCGGTTTGGTGCGCTGACGTGCACTGCACTGCAAATCTTTCGCATCGTATGTCGGCGCGTGCCGTTACCGATCGTCTTCAAGCTGCCAATCCAATCGAGCAGGGAGAGTGATGATGCGTTTCATGATGCTGATGATCCCGAAGGGGTACGAGGCGGCGCAGCCGGGCGTGATGCCGGATGCCGCCGCTGTCGCCGCGATGATGAAGTACAACGAAGCGCTGCAGCAGTCGGGAGTACTCATTACTTGTGACGGTTTGCATCCGCCCTCGATGGGCGCTCGCGTCAGCTTTGATACCGGCAAACCGGTCGTCACCGACGGCCCGTTCGCCGAGGTCAAGGAAGTTCTCGGCGGCTACTGGATGATCGAAGTTGCGTCGCGGGAGGAGGCGATCGCCTGGGCGATGCGCTGCCCGGCCGGACCGAACGAGATCATAGAGATCCGGCAAGTGCAGGAGATGGCCGATTTCCCGGCCGACGTGCAGGCCGAAGCCGCCGGCTTCGAAGCCATGCAGGCGGCCGCCCGGCGTTGAGGCCGCACCTCGTGGCGGCGGGTCGATCGATCCGCCGCTGGGCCTGCCATTGGCGGCGCCTCGCTCCCACCCGGGCAACTGGGTTAGTGACCTTTACACCGCCCTCATGTAAGACCCCTTCACATGAGCTGGCGCAAGGAACAGGGCCGCGCCGAGCGCGGCTATCATCACGGCAATCTGAAGGAAGCGCTGCTGCAGGCGGCGCTCGGGCTGATCGCGGAGAAGGGCCCCGGCGGCTTTACCTTCGCCGATGCCGCGCGGATGGCCGGCGTCAGCCCGGCGGCGCCGTATCGGCATTTCCGCGACCGCGACGAATTGCTGTCGAACATCGCCCAGCGTGGTTTCGAGCTGTTTGAGCAGGTGCTGGCGAAAGCCTGGGATGACGGCCGTCCCGACACCGTCACGGCGTTCATGAGGGTCGGGCGGGCCTATCTGGCGTTCGCCCGCAACGAGCCGGCTTATTACTCGGCGATGTTCGAATCCGGCGTTCCGATCGACGTCAATCCGATGCTGCTGACCGCCTCGGAGCGTGCCTTCAACGTGATCCGCGCCGCCGCCGAACGGCTGGCGGCCCTGACGCCGTCGGGCGTCACCCGGCCGCCGGCCCTGATGATGGCGCTGCACATCTGGTCGATGTCGCACGGCATCGCCTCGCTATTCGGCCGGGGTGATGGTGCCCGCCGCAAGCTGCCGATGGCTGCCGAAGACCTGCTCGAGGCCGGCGTGCTGATCTATCTGCGAGGGCTCGGGTTCTCGACCGAGTCCGCCGCTGCTGCTGAAAAGCCTGCAGAACCAAAGCGGTCCGGCCCGTGGGGCCCGGCCGCTTGAGGGCCGTGCTCACCGCAAGGTGAGCCCTGCGGCGAAAAATCCGCCAAACCTCCGACCGCTGTTGCTTGACAAACTGCTGGAATGCTCCAAGTATGTAAATGTTATTTACATTCACAACGGCACCGAGCCGATGGAGAAGCAAATGGCCAACGCCGCTGACTACGATCGATGGGGTCCCCCGGGGGCGCGCTACCAGCCCGCGCTACGGTCGTCTTGGAGTCCGGGCTGGATCCTGCTGACGGTGGCCGGCTTCATCGTCTGGTGGCCGATCGGCCTCGCACTTCTCTTCTACACACTCTGGAGCAGAAACATGGGTTGCTGGGATCGCGATCGCTTCGCCAACAAAATGGAGCGGATGCAGTGGAAGATGGAGCGGATGCGCAACCGCATGGATCGCGGCGGCTTCGGCTTCGGTCCGCCGTCGAGCGGCAACCGCGCCTTCGACGAGTATCGGATGGAGACGCTGCGCCGGCTCGAAGAGGAGCAGGTCCAGTTCAAGGAATTCCTCGATCGCCTGCGCCACGCCAAGGACAAGGAAGAGTTCGACGCCTTCATGGCCCAGCATCGGACCAAGCCGAACCCGTCGCCCGATAATTCGGCGCAGGGCTGATCAGCGCCCTGATCTGACCCTCCAGCGCCAACCGCCGCCCGCCTGAGCCCCCAGGCGGGCGGCTTCTTTTTTGTCGCGGTTTCGCTCGCGGCAATGTCACACCGCGCTCCGCTGTCTCGTCCTATGCTCGTCAACCAAGGGAGACGACCATGACACCGCGCCTCAACCCCGCCACTGCCGCGCCCGACGCCTACAAGGCGATGGTCGCGCTGGAGAAGTACATCCAGGGCAGCGGCCTCGAATCCAGCTTGATCGAACTGGTCAAGATGCGCGCCTCGCAGATCAACGGCTGTGCATTCTGCCTCGACATGCATAGCAAGGATGCCCGCGCCCGTGGCGAGACCGAGCAGCGGCTGTATCTGCTCAACGCTTGGCGGGAATCGCCGCTCTACACCGATCGCGAGCGCGCCGCGCTCGGCTGGACCGAAGCGCTGACACTGGTGGCGCAAACCCAGGCGCCGGACCCGGACTACGCAGCCGTGAAGTCGCATTTCAACGACGCCGAGCAGGTCAATCTGACGTTGCTGATCGGTGCGATCAACACCTGGAACAGGATCGCGATCGGCTTCCGGATGCTGCATTCGACCCCGGCCGCGGCGCATGCCAAGGCCTCCTGATCCAGCTCCATCCGAAGATGCCGCAGCGAGCTTCGCGCCGCTGCGGCCGCGGCTGTTGCGCGTTGCTTATCGGATGCTGGGCTCGATCAGCGAAGCCGAAGACGTCGTGCAAGATGCTTACTTGCGTTGGCACCGTGCTGATCGCCGCGAGGTCCGTGACCCGGCTGGCTTTCTCACGCGCACCGTCACCCGTCTGTGTCTCGACGTGCTGAAGTCGGCGCGACAACAGCGCGAGACCTATGTGGGGCCGTGGCTGCCGGAGCCGATCATCGCCCCGGAGCCTGAGCCTGATGGCGACGATATCACCCTCACTTTGATGCTGGCCCTCGAGCGGCTGTCGCCATTGGAGCGGGCCGCGTTCCTGCTGCACGACGTGTTCGGTGTCGGCTTCGATGAGATCGCGACGACGCTCGGACGTGACGCGGCCGCCTGCCGCCAGCTTGCCGCGCGAGCGAGGGCGCATGTCCGTTCCGAGCGGCCGCGCTTTCCCGTCTCGGCAGAGCAGGGGCAGGCGATCGCGGCCGCGTTCTTCCAGGCCTCGCGGAGCGGCGATCTTGGCGCGCTGACGTCCTTACTCGCGGACGAGGTGGTGTTCGTCAGCGATGGCGGCGGCAAGCGGCCGGCCGCACTCAATCCGGTGCGCGGCCACGATCGGGTGATGCGCCTGCTGGAGGGAATCGCGCGCAAGACAGCTGCGGGGGCGAGTTCGCTGCTTGCCGTCCAGCTGATCGACGGCCTGCCTGGCTTTGTCTCGCGGGAGCCGGACGGCCTGATCCAGACCACGGCGCTCGAAATCGCAGGCGGGCGGATCGTCGCGATCTACGTTGTTCGGAACCCCGACAAGCTCCGGCATCTGGTCCTCGGGTCGCCCTCTGGCGGTCTGCACTGACCGCATCCGGCCGTCCCGCTTCGGCCCGCCAGCCGCCGCCCGGCTCCCGATCACTGGTATTTTCCCTGTTATAGTAACCCCTTATTAACCCTGATGGGGGTTTGGTGAGGGACGTCAAAATGCGGCATCAGCCCTTGTTTTGACACGTTGACAGGGGATTGAGGGGCCGGCTTCGGACAGGCCATCCCCTGCGACAACTGAAGGCTCCCACGGTGGCGCTTGGGCCAGATCGCGGCGCGTGGCCGCGGACAGCCGGAGCCTTTGGCGGAATCGGCTGATGCCGAAACGTGTGAGAGGATTGCGACGATGAACCCGGCCGACGTGACACAGCTTGCTCCGGCGGTCTCGACCGACGTGTCGCTGCTGTCGTTGTTCTGGCACGCACACTGGGTCGTGAAGTCGATCATGCTGGGTCTGCTCGGCTGTTCGATCTGGGTCTGGGCGATCGCGATCGACAAGCTGCTGCTGTTCTCGCGCACTAAGCGCGCGATGGATCGCTTCGAGCAGGCGTTCTGGTCCGGCGAGTCGATCGACGAACTATACCGCGCGCTGTCGGCCAAGCCGACGCATTCGATGGCGGCGTGTTTCGTCGCCGCGATGCGTGAGTGGAAGCGATCATTCGAAAGTCATTCGCGCTCGTTTGCCGGCCTGCAGATGCGGATCGAGAAGGTGATGAACGTCTCGATCGCCCGCGAGGTCGAACGGCTGGAGCGCCGCCTGCTGGTGCTGGCGACTGTCGGCTCGGCCGGCCCGTTCGTCGGCCTGTTCGGCACCGTCTGGGGTATCATGTCGAGCTTCCAGTCGATCGCCGCGTCGAAGAACACCTCGCTGGCGGTGGTCGCGCCCGGCATCGCCGAAGCGCTGTTCGCCACTGCGATCGGCCTGATCGCCGCAATTCCGGCGACAATTTTCTACAATAAGTTTACGTCGGAAGTGAACCGGCAGACGCAGCGGCTGGAAGGCTTCGCCGACGAGTTCTCGGCAATCCTGTCGCGGCAGATCGACGAGCGTACGTGAACGGAGGCCAGGTGAGCACAGCGGGCATTCGATCATGGGAATGAACGTAGCCACTGGCGGCGGCGGAGGCGGCCGGCGTCGCGGCGGGCGGCGACCGGTGATGGCGGAGATCAACGTCACCCCGATGGTCGACGTGATGCTGGTGCTGCTGATCATCTTCATGGTCGCGGCGCCGCTGCTCACCACCTCGATCGACATCGATCTGCCGGTCGCCCGTGGCGGCAATCAGATCCAGTCGAACTCGCCACCGCTGACCCTGTCGGTCAAGCGCACCGGCGGCACCTGCAACTCTCAGGTCGAGCTGTATTTGGGTGATAGCCCGATCGCAGCGTCCGAGCTCGAAGCCAAGATGAAGGCGATCCGTGAGACCCGGTCGGAGACCGACAACGTGGTGTATCTGCGGGGCGACAAGGACGTCTGCTACACGGACATGATGAAGCTGCTCGGCAATATCCGGACCGCCGGCTTCAAGGCAAACATCGTCATCGTTCCCGAACAGGGGAGTTGAGCCGGCACCGCGCCGGCGTCGGCCGCGAAGGTGGAGCAGGAATTCTGAAGGTGAAGATCGACAAGACATGGGCTGCGTCGGTGGCGTTGCACGTCCTCGTGCTCGGCTGGGCCATGCTGTCTTTCACCTCCAAGGCTTTCGAGCTCGAGCCGCAGGATTCGGTTGCGGTCGATACCATCTCCGAAGATCAGCTCGCCAAAGTGATGGCCGGCATGCGCACCGGCAAGAAGGAAAACCCCAAGCCGCTGGTCGAGAAGGTCGCCGAGGCCAAGCAGGTCGACGACACCGTCGGTAAGATCAGCGAGAAGGCGCCTGTCGTCACCGACACCTCGCCGCCGCCCCAGCCCAAGCCGAAGCCGGAAGAGAAGCCGGTCGAAAAGAAGCCTGATCCGCCGAAGCCGGTGGTGAAGGAAGAGCCGAAGAAGGAAGAGCCGAAGAAGGCCGAGAAGAAGCCGGAGCCGGCAAAGGAAGAGGCCAAGGAAGCCGAAAAGAAACCGGAGCCTAAGGTCGATCCGATCGCCGAGGCGCTGAAGAAGGAAGAAAAGAAGAAGCCGCCGCCGAAGCCGACCGAGACTGCCGCCAAGCCGCCGGAGCCGACCAAGCCGAAGTCGGAGCGGGTATTCGATCAGTCGAAGATCGCGGCGCTGCTCGACAAGCGCGACCCGACCCGCAACGCGGTCACCGGCGACGTGTTGAACTCCAACGCGGCGCTCGGATTGTCGAAGGGCAAGTCCGCCGACAACTCGGCGACCTGGGGCGCGATGTTCCAGTCGCAGGTCGAGCGCTGCTGGAAGAAGCCGTATGGCGGCATCGAAGCGCAGCGCGCCGAGGCGTCCTTCGTGATCCGCCTGAAGCGTGACGGCACGCTCGAAACTCTGCCGCAGCCGGAAGGCCATCCGGCGACGCCGTATTTGCGCGTGTATCAGGAGAGTGCGCTGCGCGCGATCATCGAATGCCAGCCGTACAATCTGCCGGCGCAGTTCTTCGACGAATGGAAGTTCTTCGCGCCCGTGTTCACCGATCGACGTCCGTAATGCGAACCTCCGCTCACCATTGCTCGCGCCGCCCGGCGCGGATCACCTGACCGACCGATGGATTGCCGCTATGTCGTTTGACCTCAATCGCCGCCAATTGATGATTTCCGCCGCGACGGCGGCCGGTGCACTCGCGCTCGGCCCCGCCCGCGATGCGTTCGGTCAGGCCCGGGTGCAGATCACCGAAGGCAACGTCGCGCCGCTGCCGATCGCGATTCCGAATTTCGTCGCCGGCACGCCGTCGGACAATGAAGTCGGCGTCGGTGTCTCCCAGGTGATCACCAACAATCTGAAGCGCTCGGGATTGTTCGCGCCGATCGACCAGGCCGCGTATCTCGAAAAGATCACCAACATCGACGTGCCGCCGCAGTTCAAGAGCTGGGCGAGCATCAACGCTCAGGCGCTGGTGACCGGGCGGATGACTCGGCAGGGCGACGGCCGGCTCAAGGCCGAATTCCGGCTGTGGGACGTCGCCACCGGCCAGCAGCTCGCCGGCCAGCAGTATTTCACCTCGCCGGAGTATTGGCGCCGTATCGCCCACATCATCTCGGACCAGATCTATGAGCGTCTGACCGGCGAGAAGGGGTACTTCGACAGCCGCGTGGTGTTCATCGACGAAAGCGGCCCGGCCGACCGGCGCGTCAAGCGGCTGGCACTGATGGATCAGGACGGCGCCAACGTGCGCTATCTCACCCGCGGCAGCGACCTCGTGCTAACGCCGCGGTTTTCGCCGACCACCCAGGAAATCACCTATATGGAATTCGGCCAGGGTGAGCCGCGGGTGTATCTGTTCAACGTCGAGACCGGCCAGCGCGAGATCGTCGGCAACTTCCCCGGCATGTCATTCGCGCCGCGGTTCTCGCCGGATGGTCAGCGCATCATCATGAGCCTGCAGCAGGGCGGCAACTCCAACCTGTTCGTGATGGACCTGCGCTCCAAGGCGACGACGCGGCTGACCGATACGCCGGCGATCGACACCTCGCCATCTTATGCCCCCGACGGCAGTCGGATCTGCTTCGAGAGCGATCGCGGCGGCAAGCCGCAGATCTACATCATGCCGGCGAATGGCGGCCAGGCGCAGCGGATCTCGTTCGGCGACGGCAGCTACTCGACCCCGGTGTGGTCGCCGCGCGGCGACTACATCGCCTTCACCAAGCAGGGCGGCGGCCAGTTCGCCATCGGCATCATGAAGCCGGACGGCTCCGGCGAGCGCATTCTGACGTCCGGGTTCCACAACGAAGGGCCGACCTTCGCGCCCAATGGCCGGGTGCTGATGTTCTTCCGCGATCCGGGCGGGAACGCCGGCCCGTCACTGTTTACGGTCGACGTTTCGGGACGTAACGAACTGCGGGTGCCGACCCCGGGTTACGCCTCGGATCCGGCGTGGTCGCCGCTGCTATCCTGAATCGGCAAGCAGCAGAGGGTTCCCTGTCTGGAACCTCTCAGGTCGCGTTTTACGGCTCTAAGTCTCGGCGAACGTTGCAATGATCCGCTAAGCATGTTCGCTCAGAAAGACTTCATCTGCCAGGGATACAACGGAGTCCGAAAGGACACGCTCGCGCTTGATGCTGCTCGCCAGTCACAAACGGGATTCTGAGCAAACGTCGCCTGCGATTCGCGCGGGCTTGGTCGACTCGTTGTTCATGAATCCGGCGCCGATGATCGTTGGGGCATTTGGGCCCGCGATTGCTGGCGCCGTGATCGGGATGGTTACCGGAAGCATCCTGAATTGGCTGTGTGTCCCCTTATTCGTTCTGATCGGCTTTGCGCGTGCGCTGCAGATGCATCGCTATCGGCAGCGCAATGCTCCTCTCACGGTGGAGGAAGCCGGTATATGGGAGCGACGCTATCGGCTGGGAGCCATTGCACATGGCATCTCGCTTGGCGCTTGGTCGCTCGTGGTGTTGCTCGGCACCGACGACTCGGCGGCGCATATGCTTTGCGTTGCGACCGTGGTGGCATACACCTCGGCTGGTGTCGGGCGGACTTTCGGTCGGCCCCAGATTTTTCACCTCCAGGTGCTGCTCAGCTGCGGCCCATTGATCTTCGCGATGGTGAGGGTGGGGGGTGTCTACTATCTCACGCTCGCCTTGCTCAGTGCGGTATTCTTCATCTCGATCCGTCATCTGACGTCCAGCCTGCAACGGATCTACCTCGACGCCTGGATCGGCCGCGAGCGCGAAGCTGCGCTCGCCAATCAGTTCGACACCGCGCTTAACAATATGCCGCATGGGTTGTGCATGTTCCGCGCAGATGGTCGTCTCGCGGTCATGAACCATCGTTTTGCCGAGATGATGCGGCTTCGCGACGAACTGGTCAAAGGATCACCGACCGCGACCGAGATCGTGTCCGCCTGCGTGGCAATCGGTGCAATTTCGGCTGCCAACGGGCGTTTGATCCTGGCTGAAATTGAAAACTCCCTGGCGGGAGAAATCGTCACCGTCGGCGACGAAACCGTTCCTCGCTCGCTGTGCTGGACGTTCCAGCCGATGGCACATGGCGGCGCGGTGGTGCTGATCGAAGATATCACCGAGCGTCGCAACGCCGAAGCGCGGATCGTTCATCTGGCGCGTTACGACGAACTCACCGCGTTGCCGAACCGGGTGAGCTTCCGCGACGAAATTGAGCGTATTCTCGAGGCCGAGCACGGCCGGGGCAAGACCCGGCTGTCGGCGCTGTTGTTCATAGACCTCGACCAGTTCAAGCAGATCAACGATACGCTCGGCCATCCCTGCGGCGATCGGCTGCTGTGCTCGGTCGCCGAACGGCTGCGTGACATGCTGCGGCCGGACGATCTGGTGGCGCGATTTGGTGGCGACGAATTCGTCGTCTTCCAACAGAACATCGCCTCGAACGAAGATGCAGCTGCGCTGGCTCGCCGAATCGTCGATCGCCTGAGCGACCGCTATCTGATCGATCATCATGTTGTTGAGATCGGTGCCTCGATCGGCATTGCGATGACGTCGCCGGGTGCCAAGGCTGACATCCTGCTCAAGAATGCCGACATGGCGCTGTATCGCGCCAAGGCCGACGGCCGCGGCAATTACTGTTTCTTCCGCGAGGAAATGGCGCAAACCGTCGAAGCTCGCCGCATTCTCGAGCTCGACCTGCGCAAGGCGCTCGCCAACGAAGAATTCGAACTGTACTACCAGCCGCTCGTGAATCTCAAATCGGGCAAGATCACCACGTGCGAAGCGCTGCTGCGCTGGAATCACCCGGTGCGCGGGACGGTATCACCGGTCGATATTATTCCGGTCGCCGAGGACATGGGTCTGATCGTCGATCTCGGTCGCTGGATCCTGCGCAAAGCCTGCATGGAATGCATGCTGTGGCCGGAGCCGGTGAGTGTCGCGATCAACTTCTCGCCGCAGCAGTTCCATCAGCGTGACGTGCTGACGGAAGTGCGCTACGCGCTTGAAGTCTCCGGCCTGCCTGCCAGTCGGCTGGAGATCGAAATCACCGAGTCCTCCCTGCTGCGTAACACGCAGTGGACGCACGACGCGTTGCAGCAGCTGCACGCCGAAGGCGTCCGGATCTCGCTCGACGATTTCGGCACGGGCTATTCGTCGCTCAGCTATCTGCACAGCTTCCCCTTGCAGAAGGTGAAGATCGACCGCTCGTTCCTCGAGGGGATCGACAGTGACCGGCCGTTGACTCTGCTACGCGGCGTCGCCCGCCTCAGCAGTGATCTCGGCATGTCGGTGGTGGTGGAAGGCATCGAAACCAACGACCAGCTCGAATTGATCAGCGCCGACGGCACCGTCACCGAGGCGCAGGGCTATCTGTTCAGCCGTCCGGTCCCCGCCCAGCGCATTCGGCAATTGCTGAACGCGTCGCAGGGTGCACGCCAAAAAGACGGCAAAGTCCTTTCTTTGCCGACTCGATCGATCGCCTAAACCCCTCTTCTTCAGGCCCTCTCAGGTCAAAACTTCCCGCAATTCCACCGCTGTCGCTGGAAATTCACTAAAGTGGAATTATAAGAATTAACCCTAATAATTCTAATGCTTTGCCGGGCCGTTAAGGATTCGTTAACGTTTACCGTACGGTCGGTGTGTTGTCGGGACATGTGGGTGGGGTGAGAGTGATGGGAGTCGTACGTCCAGCAAAACAGCAAGACCGGATCGCGGCCCGAAGGCTCGCGTTGCTTGAGAAGGTCGATTATCGGCTCGCGGAAACTCCGGCAGAACGTGAGGCGATCTACCGGTTGCGATATCGCGCCTACCTCAAAGAAGGGGCGATCGATGCCAATAGCAGCGGCATTGTGACTGACCGGTACGACGATCTGCCGAATTCATGGATCTTCGGCGTGTTCTATGAGGGGATGCTCAGCAGTTCACTGCGGATCACAGTTGCATCCCCGGATTATCAGGACTGCCCGTCGACAGACGTCTTTCCTGACTTCCTTCAACCCTGGCTGGCTGAGGGCAAAGTCATCGTCGACCCGACAAGGTTCGTGGCTGATCCGACAAGCGCCAACCGACTGCCCGAACTACCGTATCTGACTCTGCGTCTGGCTAATGTCTCCTGTGAGTACTTTAACGCAGACATTGGCCTCGCTTCGGTGAGGACCGAGCATCAGGCCTTTTATCGTCGGGTGATGATGCGCTTGATCTGTGAAGCTCGGCCGTATCCAGGGTTGAAAAAGCCTATCAGCCTGATGGAGATCGACTTCCCTGCGATGCGCGACAAGCTGTACGCCCGTTATCCGTTCTTACGCTCGACTGAGTCCGAGCGGCGCAGCTTGTTCGAGCACGCGAGGAGAGTTCCCAATCTGACTCTGGCCGAGGCTCCAAATCTGGTGCCGCTCGCCTTCGGTCGGACGCACCTCTGACAACGCCGTCTTGCGGCCAATTCGATCGAATTCGTTTTCAGATCGATCGTCGGCACAGACCGACGATCGTCAATGATTGCAGGCTTGGCCTTCTTGCCAGCGCTGATGGGTGTCCACGCTGCCGGCGTATCCAAGAATGGAACGCCCCGGCTTCACTCTGGCGCCACATTTGCACCTCATTAACCATCGCGTTTGCTTTTGGCCGACCGGGGGCAATTGATCGAGTTCGGCAACACCTCGTCAAGGTTGACGGAACGTTCGCTTAACCATCGCCCTGTAGACCGAAAACACAGTCGGAATATCGCGAGCGTGGAGGCTCCGGAATGACCAATCACAAGCGAATCCTCCAGGGATTGAAGGTGGCCGCGGTGCTCGCGGTGGCCCTGTCGATGGGGGCATGCGCGAACAAGAATGGGCTCGGCGGTGCCGATGGCGCGATGGCTGGTGCGGCCACCCCGGGCAGCCAGCAGGATTTCGTCGTCAACGTCGGCGACCGTGTGTTCTTCGAGAGCGATCAGTCGGATCTGTCGCCGCAGGCGGCTGCGACCCTCGACAAGCAGGTGCAGTGGCTGCAGACCTACAGCCGCTACACCTTCACCATCGAAGGCCACGCCGACGAGCGCGGCACCCGCGAATACAACATTGCGCTCGGCGCGCGCCGTGCGCAGTCGGTCCGCAACTATCTGGTGTCGCGTGGTATCGACGCGCAGCGGATGCGCACCATCTCCTACGGCAAGGAACGTCCGGTCGCGGTCTGCAACGACATTTCTTGCTGGTCGCAGAATCGCCGCGCCGTCACGGTGCTGAACGCCGGCGCCTGATCGTCCGGCCGCATCGAAGTCGTGAAACGGCGCCGCAGGGCGCCGTTTTTGTTTTCGGCGGGGGCTTTGGCCGTCGCCTCAGTCACATTTTTGGCGTAGTACGGCGATCAATCCAGCGCCACTCGTTTGGCCGCCCTCGAACTCGTCGGACTGTCATGTCATCAGGTTTTGCCGTCTCCGCGCGCAGCCTCGCTCTGGTGGCGACGCTCGCTTTCGCCGCTCCCGCGCTGGCCCAGCAATACGGCGGCGAGGTCGATCCCGAAATTCGTATCCAGCAGCTCGAGGATCGGCTGCGGACGCTGACCGGCCAGAACGAAGAACTGCAATACCGCAACCGGCGGCTTGAAGATCAGGTCCGGCAGTTGCAGAGCGGCGCCGGTGCGCCCGGTGCGCAGCAGCCCGCCCCCAATCAGGCTGCGACCCCGCCGGCCGCTCCGCAGCAACCTTATGGTCAGCCCGCGCAGCAACCGGCTTACGGCCAGCAGCAGGCGCCGATGGTGCAGCCGCAGCCGGCCGCGCCGCAGGGCGGCGGCCGCCGCGGCGACGCGTTCGATCCGTCGCGCGATCCGAACGCGCCCGGCGTACCGCGCGCGCTTGGCGGCGGCCAACTGCCGATGGAGCAGGGCGGCGGCATGCCGGCCGGCCGGGCCGCCGGCGCCCCGATGGACCTGTCGAACGGCAATGGCGGTTACGTCCAAGGCGGTTATCCGCAAGGCGGTGCGCCGTCCGCGGCCCAGCAAGCGCCTGCCGCCGCAGCTGGCGGCGCCTTGACGACGCAGCCGCCGTCGCAGACGCCGCGCGACGAGTTTGACCTCGGCATCGGCTACATGCAGCGCCGCGACTACGCGTTGGCCGAAGAAACCATGCGCAACTTTGCGCAGAAGTACCCGGACAATCCGTTGACTGCCGATGCGCAGTATTGGCTCGGCGAGAGCTTCTTCCAGCGCCAGATGTATCGCGAGGCGGCCGAGTCATTTCTAGCCGTGACCAGCAAACACGAGAAGTCCGGCAAGGCGCCGGACGCGTTGCTGCGGCTCGGTCAGTCGTTGTCGGCGTTGAAGGAAAAGGAAGCGGCCTGCGCCGCGCTCGGCGAGATCGGCCGCAAATATCCGCAGGCGTCGTCCAGCGTGAAGAAGGCGGTCGATCGCGAGCAGAAGAAGCTGAAGTGCTGAACCCAGCAGGCCCGGCCGATAGCGGGGCCTGACAACCGGCAGGCAGACGGCCGATGTCCGGAACCGACGACGAGGTAGTATCCGCCACCGAGGCGCGGCGTCTGTTCGCCGATTGGAAGGCGGCGCCGGCGATCGTGCTGGCGGTCTCCGGTGGGCCCGATTCGTTGGCGCTGATGTGGCTCGCCGCCCGCTGGCGGAAGGCGTTGAAGCAGGGCCCGGCATTGGCGGTTGTCACCGTCGATCACGGCCTGCGTCCCGAGGCCGCCGCCGAGGCGCGCGCGGTGAAGCGACTGGCGGCCTCGCTCGACCTGCCGCACCGGACGCTGCGCTGGAACGGGGACAAGCCCAAGACCGGAATCCAGGCGGCGGCGCGCGGGGCGCGCTATCGGCTCCTGGCGCAGGCCGCCAAAACCCTCGGCGCCTCGCATGTGATGACCGCGCATACCCGCGACGACCAGGCCGAGACCGTGCTGATGCGTCTGTCGCGCGGCAGTGGAATCGCCGGCCTTGCCGCAATGGCAAGGGAAATCGAGCGGGACGGGGTGGTGCTGGCCCGGCCGCTGCTCGATGTTACGAAGGCCCGGCTGGTCGCCACGCTGACCAAAGCCCGAATCGCGTTCGCCACCGACCCGAGCAATGTCGATCCGCGCTTCACCCGGCCGCGGCTACGCGAGCTGATGCCGCAACTGGCGGCTGAAGGCTGCGATGCCCGTTCGCTGGTTCGGCTGGCGGCGCGGGCGGCGCGGGCCGATGCAGCGTTGGAACTGATGACCGACGGCGCCGAGCAATTCTTGGAAACCCTCGATGCGGGGGCGGGACGTCCCGGTGTGGATGCCCGGGCATTTCTGGCTCTAGCTGCAGAAATCCAGATTCGCTTGTTGCTGCGTGCGCTGGCGCGGCATGGTTACGAGGGGCCGGCCGAGCTCGGGAAAGTCGAGGCGCTCTCCGAGGCGCTGAAGCTTGCAGCGGCCGGGAGGGCGCCGCCCGCCGGCAAAATCCGGTTAAAGCAGACCCTCGCAGGCGCCGTGATCACGCTCACCAGCGACCGCCTGGTGATTGCCCCAGCCCCACCGCGGCGGGCGCGGGTCGGCTGAAGGCATCTCCACGTACGTTTAACCACCTCGCTGCAGAGGCCGTTGATCGCCACGATTTGAGCGAGAAACCGGTTAGAATGCGCCAAATAGTCCTGTGTGGTTCTCTTGGCAGGGGCTCGGCTCACACCTAGATTAGGCGGGCCGGCTCTCGGGAAGCTCCCGCAGAGCCATTCGTTTCGGCGCCGCAGGGCCCACCCGGTCGCGATCCGCGCGACCCATAAGGAAGACCGATGAACGCCAATCTGCGCAATTTCGCCCTCTGGGTCATCATCGTGCTGCTGCTGTTGGCGCTGTTCACGCTCTTCCAGAATCCGGGCCAGCGCACTGCGTCGCAGGAAATTCCGTTCTCGCAGCTCCTCAGCGAGATCGACCAAAATCACGTCCGGGACGTGGTGATCCAGGGCCAGGAAATCCGCGGCACCTTCACCAACGGCTCGACCTTCCAGACCTACGCGCCGAACGATCCGTCGCTCGTGACCCGCCTGTACAACGGCAAGGTGTCGATCACCGCCAAGCCGCCGGGTGACAACGTGCCGTGGTTCGTGTCGCTGTTGGTGTCGTGGCTGCCGTTCATCGCGCTGATCGGCGTGTGGATCTTCCTGTCGCGGCAGATGCAGGGCGGCGCCGGCAAGGCGATGGGCTTCGGCAAGTCGCGCGCCAAGATGCTCACTGAAGCGCATGGCCGCGTGACCTTCGAAGACGTCGCCGGCGTCGACGAGGCCAAGCAGGACCTGCAGGAGATCGTCGAATTTCTGCGCGACCCGGGCAAATTCCAGCGCCTCGGCGGCCGCATTCCGCGCGGCGTTTTGCTGGTCGGCCCTCCCGGTACTGGTAAGACGCTGATCGCGCGCGCGGTCGCGGGTGAAGCCAACGTGCCGTTCTTCACCATCTCCGGTTCGGACTTCGTTGAAATGTTCGTCGGCGTCGGCGCCAGCCGCGTCCGCGACATGTTCGAGCAGGCCAAGAAGAACGCGCCGTGCATCATCTTCATCGACGAAATCGACGCGGTCGGTCGTCATCGCGGCGCCGGTCTCGGCGGCGGCAATGATGAACGCGAGCAGACCCTCAACCAGTTGCTGGTCGAGATGGACGGCTTCGAGGCTAATGAGGGCGTGATCCTGATCGCCGCCACCAACCGGCCCGACGTGCTCGATCCGGCTCTGCTGCGTCCCGGCCGCTTCGACCGTCAGGTCGTGGTGCCGAATCCGGACGTCGTCGGCCGCGAGCAGATCCTCAAGGTCCACGTTCGCAAGGTGCCGCTGGCGCCCGATATCAACCTGAAGAACATCGCGCGCGGCACTCCGGGCTTCTCCGGCGCCGACCTGATGAACCTCGTCAACGAAGCGGCGCTGATGGCGGCCCGGCGCAATAAGCGCATGGTCACTCAGTCCGAGTTCGAAGACGCCAAGGACAAGGTGATGATGGGCGCCGAGCGCAAGTCGCTGGTGATGACGGAAGAGGAGAAGCTCCTCACCGCATATCACGAAGGCGGTCACGCCATCGTCGGCCTCAACGTCCCGGCCACCGACCCGATCCACAAGGCGACCATCATTCCGCGCGGACGTGCGCTCGGCATGGTGATGCAGCTGCCGGAGCGCGACAAGCTGTCGATGTCGCTCGAGCAGATGACCTCGCGTCTGGCCATCATGATGGGCGGCCGCGTCGCCGAGGAGATGGTGTTCGGCCGCGAGAAGGTGACTTCGGGTGCTGCCTCCGACATCGAGCAGGCGACCAAGCTGGCGAGGATGATGGTGACCCGTTGGGGCCTGTCGGAAGAGCTCGGCACCGTCGCTTACGGCGAGAACCAGGACGAAGTGTTCCTCGGTATGTCGGTGTCGCGCACCCAGAACGCTTCCGAGGCGACGATCCAGAAGATCGATGCCGAGATCAAGCGGCTGGTCGAAGAGGGCTACAACGAAGCCAAGCGCATCCTCACCGAGCGCCGCGCCGACCTCGAAGCGCTCGCCAAGGGCCTGCTCGAATACGAGACCCTGACCGGTGACGAGATCACCGATCTGATCAACGGCAAGAAGCCGAATCGCGAATCGGTGCTCGAACCGTCGGGCCCCCGCACTTCGGCAGTGCCGCCGGCCGGCAAGCCGCGGCCGCGGCCCGATCCGGGCCTGGAGCCCCAGCCGCAGGCGTAAGCCGACCGGCCAAGCTGACTTCGAAAAACGCGGCGGCAACGCCGCGTTTTTTGTTGCGTGTCGTCCGCTGCCGCCGCGCTTGACCTGATCCCGCAAAGCCCGCACGCAGAGGGCGTCGTCACGGATCCTGCAATGACCACTCATGTCCCCAAGGCGCCGGCCTATTGGTCGCGCGACGCAATCTGGCCCGGCATTGTCGCGGTCGGGCCGATGCTGCCCGGCACGCTGGCGTTCGGCATGGCGTTCGGCGCGCTGTGTGCGCAGAAGAACTTCACGCTTGCCGAAGTCGAAGTGATGATGGCGACCGTATATGGCGGGTTGTCGCAATTCGTGGCCGTGCAGGCGTGGCCAGATGTCCTGACGCCGTCATCGATCGCCGCGCTGGCGCTGCTCACCACCACGGTCAACATTCGCTTCTTCCTGATGACGGCGTCGATGCGGCCGTGGTTCGGCACGCTGCCGGCGTGGCAGGCTTATCCGCCGTTGCTGCTGGTCACCGACGGTGGCTGGCTCGCCGCGATGCGCTATCGCGAACATGGCGGTGCCAATGCCTGGTTCTACCTCGGCGGCGCGTTGGTGCTTTATTTGGTGTGGCTGGTCTCGGCCGTTCCGGGTTTTCTGCTCGCCGAACAGCTCGCCGACCCAAAGAAGTTCGGCGTCGATATCGCGATGCCGGCGTTCTTCGCCGCGCTGTTGGTACCAGCCTGGAAGGGGCCGCGCCGGGCTATTCCTTGGCTGGTGTCGGGGATCGTGGCCCTGACGGTGCATTGGTTGGTCCCGGGCTATTGGTTCATCATCGCCGGCGCGCTGTCAGGTGCGATCACTGCGGGGCTGATGGATGAACCGCCAGCGGCGATGTCCCACGCGGGACATTCGTCATGACCGACATGCTCCGCAGCGACGTGATGATCGCCTTCGCGATCATGACTTTGGTCACTGTCGCGTCGCGGCTCGGCGGCTACTTCATGATGCGCTACGTCGAGGTCACGCCGCGGGTCAGGCGGATGCTCGACGCGCTGCCCGGCTCCATTATCGTCGCGGCGGCGCTGCCGGTCGCGGTCAATGGCGGGCCGATCGTGATGCTCGCGCTGGGGGCTGCGATTGCGGTGAGTGTGCTGCGGCGCAATGATTTTCTGGCCGTGATAACCGGTATGTTAGTAGCGGCGTTGGCGCGCGCGCTGGGATTGCCGGGCTAGTTTGCAGGAATGCTATTCATTTCATTGCCGTAAGGGCTTGCCTTCGGTTCTGAATAAGTGTTCACTTTTTTCACTGATTTGGTGAGGGTGTTCCGTCCGTTTTCCCTCGCTTCTCCAGCAACTTGATGAGCGCGCCGGTCCATTTTGTCGCAGACCGCGGGCGCGCTCGTTCCAGGACGAACGCGCCATGGTTTACCGGCGAACCCATCAGGTGGTTAAGCGCTTAGCAGCGCGCCGCAGCGCTATCCTTGCTGCAGCGCGTGAAACCGCCGCCGAAGGCGGGATGGCCGCGGTGCAGATCGCGCCTGTGGCCGCGCGCGCTAAGGTCGCCGCCGGCACGGTGTACCGTTACTTTCCGTCCAAAGCCGATCTGATTTCGGAACTCATCGCCGACGTTTCGCGTGACGAACTCGCTGCGATCCGCCGTGCAGCCGACGCAGCGCCCGGCCCGTCATCAGCACTGGCGGCCGCGGTCACCACGGTCGCGGTGCATGTGCTGTCCCATCGCAAGCTGGCATGGGGCATTTTGGCGGAACCGGTCGATGTCGATGTATCCGCCTCACGGCTCGCCAGCCGCCGTGAGATCGCCGGCGAGATCGAGCTGCGGATCGCTGCCGCGGTGCGCGCCGGCCATCTGCCCGCGCAAGACACAGCGCTCGCCTCGACCGCGCTGCTCGGCGCGGTGCACGAGTCTCTGGTGGGGCCGCTGGCGCCGGATAATCTCGACGACCCGGCGAAACTCCGTGATGCGGTGCAAACCGTCACGCTGCTGGCACTCCGGGCAGTCGGTGTGATGGACGCCCGGGCCCGCGGTCTCGTGGTCCAGGCGGTGGTGCCGCCGCGTAGTCTGGTCGGAGCCTGATCAGTTCCAGTTTGCTCTGAGCGAGTGTGCTGGATATGACAATCAGCGTATCCTGATCCGACCGTTTCCGCCCGCGGCGCTACAATCGCCTCGCGCACAGCAGCCTGCGCAGGAGTATCTCGCATGACCATTCTGATGCCGGAGCCGGATCAGTCCGTGCTGGCCCGCCGCGACGAGATCATCGCGGCCTTGCGCAAGATCGTGCCGGGCGAGGGCGTGATCTCCAGCGCTGCTGAAATGAAACCCTACGAGTCCGACGGCCTGATGGCGTATCGGCAGCCGCCGATGGTGGTGGTGCTGCCGAGCACAACCAAACAGGTGTCGGAAGTGCTGCGCTATTGCCACCAGAATGGCATCAAGGTGGTGCCGCGCGGTTCCGGCACCTCGCTGTCCGGCGGCGCATTGCCGCTCGCCGATGGCGTGCTGCTCGGCCTCGGCAAGTTCAAGCGGATCCGCGAGATCGACTTCGACAACCGCGCCGTGGTGGTCGAGCCTGGAGTCACTAACCTGGCGATCAGCCAGGCGGTCGATCACGCCGGCTTTTACTACGCGCCCGATCCGTCATCGCAGATCGCCTGTTCGATCGGCGGCAACATTGCCGAGAACTCCGGCGGCGTGCACTGCCTGAAATACGGCATGACCACCAATAACGTCCTCGGCTGCGAAATCGTGCTGATGACCGGCGAGATCCTCAAGATCGGTGGCAAGGCGGCCGAATGCGCCGGCTACGATCTGATGGGCGTCATCACCGGCTCGGAGGGGTTGCTCGGCGTCATCACCGAAGTCACCGTACGTATCCTGCGCAAACCCGAAACGGCGCGGGCTCTGATGATCGGCTTCCAGAGCGTCGAGGCCGCGGGCCAGTGTGTCGCCGACGTGATCAGCGCCGGCATCATTCCGGGCGGCATGGAGATGATGGACAAGCCGGCGATCCACGCCGCCGAGGCCTTCGTTCACGCCGGCTATCCGCTCGATGTCGAAGCGCTGCTGATCATCGAGCTCGACGGTCCGCAGGTCGAGGTCGACGAACTGATCGGCCGCGTCGAGGCGATTGCGCTGCGCTGCGGCTCGACCACCTGCCAGATCTCCACCAGCGAGCAGCAGCGGCTGCTGTTCTGGTCCGGCCGCAAGGCGGCGTTCCCCGCCGTAGGCCGGATTTCGCCCGACTATTTGTGCATGGACGGCACGATCCCGCGTGCACAGCTGCCGCTGGTGTTGCGGCGGATGAACGAGATGTCGGAGAAATACGGCCTGCGCGTCGCCAACGTGTTCCACGCCGGCGACGGCAATCTGCATCCGCTGATCCTGTATGACGCCAACAAGCCCGGCGAGCAGGATGCGGCGGAAGCCTTCGGCGCCGACATCCTCAAGCTGTGTGTCGAGGTCGGCGGCGTGCTCACCGGCGAGCACGGCGTCGGCATCGAGAAGCGCGATCTGATGCCGGAGATGTTCTCGGACATCGACCTCAACCAGCAGCAGCGACTGAAATGCGCGTTCGATTCCGAAGGCCTGCTCAACCCCGGCAAGGTGTTTCCGACGCTCCACCGCTGCGCCGAGCTCGGACGCATGCATGTCCACAAGGGCCAATTGCCGTTCCCGGATATTCCGCGGTTCTGACCGGGTAATGTAATCTCCGATGCACGAAGTAGAGCCTTTTACCGTCATTGCGAGCGAAGCGAAGCAATCCAGGGCCTCGGTGCACGTCGCTCCTGGATTGCTTCGTCGCTTTGCTCCTCGCAATGACGGGGGAGGGGTAGTGCACCGCATTCTGAAGGACGACGTTCGCCCGTGGACACGCTGAAAGTACGCGACGCCCAGGAGGTCGAGGACGCAGTGCGCGCCGCGATCGCCAATGAGCAGCCGATCGAAATCGTCGGTCATGGCAGCAAACGCACCGTCGGCCAATTGATGGCGACCAATGCGGTGCTGGAGCTGTCGGCGCTCAACGCCGTCACCGCTTACGAGCCGAACGAGCTGATCATCACCGTGCAGGCCGGCGCGCCGATGGCCGACGTGCTGTCGCTGATCGATTCCAAAAACCAGCAATTCGCCTTCGAACCGATGGACACCGCCGCGTTGCTCGGCACCACGCCGGGGGCAGGGACCGTGGCGGGGATGATTGCGGCCGGTCTCGCCGGTCCGCGGCGGATCAAGGCGGGTGGCGCCCGCGATCATCTGCTCGGCGCCAACGCGGTGTCGGGCTTCGGCGAGAGCTTCAAGGCCGGCGGCAAGGTGGTGAAGAACGTCACCGGCTACGATCTTTGCAAGCTGCTTGCCGGCTCCTGGGGGACACTGGCGGTGATGACCGAGGTCACCCTGAAGGTCACGCCGCGGCCGGAGAGCGAGCGGACGCTGGTTCTGCGCGGGCTCGGCGACGTCGTCGCCAACAAGGCCATGACCGCGGCGCTTGGCTCGCCTTACGACGTCACCGGGGCCGCGCAACTGCCCGGCTCCGCGCTGCGCACCACCGGCGGTGCGCTGGCGGAGATCGCCCAGCCCGATCAGTCGCTGACTCTGCTGCGGCTCGAAGGCATCACTTCGTCGGCGAGTCATCGCGCCCAGTCGCTACGCACGGCGCTGAAGAGTTTTGGCGAGGCCGACCTGATCGAGGACGATGCTTCCGCAGCGCTGTGGCGTGCGGTGCGCGATGTCGAGCCGTTCGCCGCCGCAGGTCCGCGAGCGCTGTGGCCGGTGTGGCGGATCGTCTGCCCGCCGGCGGCCGGAGGCGCTCTCGGTGAGCAGCTTAGCCGCGAGAGCGGCGGTGAGGTGATCTATGATTGGGGCGGAGGCCTGATCTGGGCGGCCTTGCCGCCAGCAACCGACGGCCACGCCAAAGCGTTGCGCCAGCGGGTCGAGAAGATCGCCGGCCATGCCACCTTGATCCGCGGCAGCGAAGCGGTGCGGGCTGGGATCGACGTGTTCCAGCCGCAGCCGGCCGGCCTCGCGGCACTCGGAAGCCGCGTCAAGCGCAGCTTCGATCCCACTAACATTCTCAATCGCGGCCGGATGTCGCGAGGATCCGCGACATGAAGACAGATTTCAGCCTGACCCAGCTCGCCGATCCCGATATCGCCGAGGCCGACAAGATCCTGCGCGCTTGCGTGCATTGCGGTTTCTGCACTGCGACGTGTCCGACCTATGTGCTGCTCGGCGACGAACTCGATAGTCCGCGCGGGCGCATCTACTTGATCAAGGAGATGCTGGAGAGCGACAAGCCGCCGACCGCAGATGTCGTCAAGCATATTGACCGCTGCCTGTCGTGCCTCGCCTGCATGACCACCTGTCCGTCGGGTGTGAACTACATGCATCTGGTCGATCAGGCCCGCGTCCGGATCGAGAAACAGTACCAGCGGCCGTTCTGGGATCGCGTTGTCCGCGAGGCACTGTCGTGGATGATGCCGCATCCGGGCATGTTCAGGCTCGGGATGTGGGCGGCGCGGATCGTGCGGCCGGTTGCGGCGCTGTTGCCGGGCTCGCACGACCTGACGCACCCGACGCTGCTCAGCCGGATCAAGGCGATGCTGGCGCTGGCGCCAAAGCATCTGCCGGAGCCGGGCCCTGACTCCGGGACGACGTTTCCGGCGGTGGGTCCAAAGCGCGGCCGGGTGGCGTTGCTGCACGGCTGCGCCCAGCAGGTGCTGGCCCCCCGCATCAATCGGGCGGCGATCAATCTGCTCACCCGCCACGGCATCGAGGTCGTCCTCGCCGCTGACGAGGCCTGCTGCGGCGCCCTGATCCATCATCTCGGCCGGGACACCCGCACGCTCGAATACGCGCGCACCAACATCAAGGCCTGGCTGGCTGAAATCGAGCGCGGGGGGCTCGACGCAATCCTGGTGACCACCTCCGGCTGCGGTACGGTGATCAAGGATTACGGCTACATGCTGCGAGAAGATCCGGAGTATGCGGCCGCGGCCGCAAAGGTTTCGGCGCTCGCCAAAGACATCAGCGAATATGTCAGCGGCCTCGAACTGTCATCGCCACGTCCTCATGACGATGTCGTGGTCGCTTATCACTCCGCATGTTCGTTGCAGCACGGCCAGAAAATCACGCAGATCCCCAAAGAACTGCTTTCCAAGACTGGATTCGTGGTGAAAGATATCCCGGAGAGTCATTTGTGTTGTGGTTCGGCGGGCACGTACAACATTCTCCAGCCTGACATCGCGACCAGATTGCGCGATCGGAAGGTCGCCAACATCGCTTCCGTCAAGCCGGATATGATCGCCGCGGGCAATATTGGCTGCATGGTGCAGATCGCCAGCGGAACGGAAGTCCCTGTTGTGCACACGATTGAACTTCTCGATTGGGCGACAGGCGGGCCCCGTCCTGCTCCGCACTGATCGGAGCCTGGAACGCCGGTCGCGGGGCGCGTGATTGCTGGCCGAGCAGCAATCCGCACAACTGGAGGACGACCATGGCGAAAGACAAGAAGTCGAAGAAGAAGGACAAGGCCGACAAGAAGGCTGAGAAGTCCAAGGCCAAGAAGAAGTCCAAACTGCTGCTGGCCGCCAAGGCAGGCAAGAACAAGAAGAAGAGCAAATCTGCCGACAAGGCATCGGCCAAGAAGGACAAGTCGAAGCCGAAGGCTAAATCGAAAGCCAAGCGGGTCCCGAAGGCCAAGTCCGCCTCCAAATCCAAGGCCTCCGCCGGTAAGTCCGCCAAGAAGGCGGTGAAGAAGGCCGCCGCTAAACCCGGCAAGAAGGCAGCCAAGCCGGCCGCCAAGTCCGCCGCTAAGTCCCCGGCCAAGTCTGTAGCGAAGCCCGCGAAGAAGAGCGCTGCCAAGTCGGTTTCGGGTAAGCCGGCCAAGGCCAAGGCCGCCGCGCCCAAGGCGCCGGCTACGAAGTCCCCTGCGGCCAAGAAGAAGGCGACCAAGGCACTCCTCGCCAAAACCGCGGCGAAGGCTCCTGTCGCTAAGCCGGCAGCGCCCAAGCCGAAGCCTGTGTCCCGCAAAGCGCCGAAACTCACTGAGGTCGCGCCCAGCGCGGCGGCCGAGCCGGTTGCTCCGCCGCCTGCTGCTCCCAAGAAACCGCGCAAGCCACGCGTGAAGAAGCCGGCGCCGGTTGCCGTCGAGTCGGAAGAGACTCCGCACGAGGCAGTGTCCGAGCAGGTCGAGGCGACGCCGGAGACCGAGGATGTTGCCCCGGCTGAGCCGTTTCCGGCCGACGAGACCACATCGGCCGCAGACAACGAGCCGATCGAGTCCGCTGCAGAGACCGATTCGATCGAGACCTCGGGTGATCCCCAGTCGCACGCCACCGAGGCGGCCGGAGAGGAGGAAACTCCCGACGAGGAGTTTGACCACGCCGAGCCGGCTAAGCCGGCGGCAGACCCGATGTAATTGAGACGGTAATCTGATCCTTGTTTTGCAGAGGCCGCGGTCGTGGACCGCGGCCTTCGTCGTTGCGGCTACCAGCGAGATCGACAACCGAGCACGCCTCGGGCGCCCCTTGGTCGTGGGTATCGCAGCGATTCGGTCCTGGGCCTGTTACTTGTTACTTAGCCAAAAGTGTTGCTCTAACCGCCCTGTCTCGTGAATTTGGCCTAAGAGCCGTTCGCAAAGCAGTGATTTTCTTGCAACACTCCCCAACAACGAATGGTTGAGTGTGCGGGATTGCACAAAAAGTCGGCATCTGCATGTGTTTTTTGCTTCACGGTTTTCGTGAGGCACCGCACAGTGATGTCACAATTGGTTTTGTGCAGGTCGATGTCGCGTCCTTGAACTTCGGGTCCGGCTGGCTTGGAAACGATGGGGATCAAAATGAAGAAGACAATCTTGTCGGTCGCGGCTTTGCTCGCAGTCGGCGTGGGCTCGGCCTCGGCGGCTGATCTGCCCGCCAAGGTGTACACCAAGGCTCCGCCGATCGTGGCGTTCGATCCGTGGGACATCGCGTTCGGCGCGGCCGTCATGAGCGACTACGTCTTCCGCGGCGTCACCCAGTCGAACCACAAGCCCTCGGTCACTGCCTATTTCGAGCCGCGCTACAACGTCACCAAGGACCTGCAGCTCTACGTCGGTACCTCGTTCGAGAGCATCTCGTTCGCCAACCGCGCTGCGGCTGAAGTTGACATCTACGGCGGTATCCGCCCGACCTTCGGCGCCTTCGCGTTCGACTTCGGTGTCTGGGGCTACCTGTATCCGGGTGGAAGCTGCGTTGACAGCAACGCGAATGGTTCAGCCACGCAGTGCGGCGTCGGCAGCTTCCCGATTTCGCTGCTGAACCAGAATGCCATGAAGAAGGACGTGAGCTTCTACGAAGGCTACGCCAAGGTGACCTGGACCGCGAACGACATGTTCGCGTTCGGTGCCAACGAATTCTACTCGCCGAACTTCCTGAACACCGGTGCCTGGGGCAACTACGCCTCGGTGACCGGCAAGTTCACTGCTCCGACCAGCGTGTTCGGCTCCAGCGGCGTCGGCATGTACGTGTCGGGTGAATACGGCCGTCAGTGGTTCGGTAGCACCGATGCGTTCTACGGCCCGATCAAGCTGGCCGATTACAACACCTGGAACATCGGCGTGGGCTTCACCTATAAGGTGTTCACCCTCGATCTGCGTTACTCGGACACCGATCTGTCCAAGGGTAATTGCAATGCCTTCACCAGCGACTTCACTGCCTCCGGCAACACGGCCTGGACCCCGATCAACCAGACCGGCGTTGGTTCGAACTGGTGCGGTTCGACCTTCATCGCCAAGCTCTCGGCTGACGTGACGCTGGGCGCTCTCAAGTAAGACGAAATCCCTTCTGGGGGGCTGAGGGCGGCAGAGCAATCTGCCGCCCTTTTTGTTTGTTCTCGCCTTGAGGGGCGGGACTTTTGACGGCCTTCTCGCGAGCCTTCTGGCTTCCCCCTCCTGGGCTTGGCAGCCTGGTGTGGGGGCCAGCGACCGACTGGAGTTCGCGCTAATCTCTCACCGAGCAGCAACGGCGGCCGATCGGCCGCCGCACGTCGTTTCGATCTCTAGCTTACTGCCGCGTTGGATCGAGCAGATGGTGGATCAGCTGCCCGCCAGCCCCACTTCCGGAGCCGCAGTTTTGGCCCGGTCCTGTAGGGTGAAGCCGTTGCCAGTGCGTGACAGCACCGCGTCGCGCTGATGGAAGGCCTCGAGTGTCGAGCGGTGGCCGATAGAGACGATCGTGGTGCCCGGCAGCTTGCGGTCGAGCAGCTTGTACAGCGCCGCTTCGGACGGCTCGTCCAGCGACGCGGTGGCTTCGTCGAGGAACAGGTATTGCGGTGCATGGAGCAGCGCCCGGGCGAGGCCGAGCCGCTGCTGCTCGCCGAGCGACAGCGTCCTGTTCCAATGGCCATGCTGATCGAGCCGCTCCGCCAGCGCCGGCAGCCCGACCTCGTGCAGCACCTCAGCGACCTGAGTATCGCTGAACGCACCGGATTCGGCCGGATAGACGATTGCGGCACGCAGCTCGCCGACCGGGAAATATGGGCGCTGTGGCAGCATCATCAGCGTCGCATCCGCAGGGATTGCGATCGAGCCGGAGCCGAACGGCCAGATCCCCGCGATCGCGCGGAATAGCGTCGACTTGCCGGCGCCCGATGGGCCAACGATCAGCGTCCGCTCGTTGTCGCCGATCTTGAAGCCGTCGGCGCTGATCAGCGGCGCTCCGGCCGGCAGCGTCAGGTTGAGATCCTTCAGTTCGATTCCGCCGGCTGGGGCCGGCACGCGCATCACGCCTGGATTGTCGCGCCGGGTGGCGGTGCCTTCGATCGCGCGCTCGAAACCGTCGAGCCGCTGCAGGACGGACTGCCATTCCGCCAGCGTCCGGTAGGCGGTGATGAAGAACGACAGCGAGTCCTGGACGCTGCTGAAGGCGGAGGCGGTCTGCATCATGCCGCCCAGCTGCACCTTCTGGGCGAAAAAGGCCGGGGCGACGAGGATGTAGGGGAAGATGATCGACGCCTGCGAGTAGCTGGCGGTGAAGGCAGTCAGCCGCTTGGTCCGGCTCATGATCCGCATGAAGTTCTCGGCCACGTAGCTGAAGCGGGACGCCAGCTTGTCGCGCTCGGCCGGCTCGCCGCGGAGCAGCGCGATCTGTTCGGCGTTCTCGCGGGCGCGCACCAGATTGAATCGGAAGTCGGCTTCATAACGCTGCTGGCGGAAGTTGAGATCGACCAGTGGCGAGCCGATCCAATGGGTGAGGGCGGTGCCCAGCGCCGCATAGATCAGCGCACCCCAGACGAGATAGCCGGGGATCGGCACGTCCTGGCCGAACAGATGCAGCGGCGCTTCGTTCGACAGCCCCCACAGGATCACCACGAACGAGGCCAGCGTCACCACGGCGTTGAGCAGGCCGATGCCCAGCGCCAGCGTGCGCTCGACGAACAACTGCGTGTCCTCGGCGATGCGCTGATCAGGGTTGTCGGCGGCGTCGCCGGTGAGCTGCATCTGGTAATGGTTGGCGTCGTGCAGCCAGCCGCCGAGATAGCGCTCGGTCATCCACTTGCGCCAGCGGATCTGCAGCCACTGATTGAGGTAGAGCTGGTAAACTTTGAGGGCGATCCAGATCGCCGCCAGCACGCAGAAGTAGATGATCTGATAGGTGAAGACGTCGTAGTTCCGCTCCTGCAGCGCGTTGTAGAACACGTTGTTCCAGCGGTTGAACAGCACCGAGAGCCCGACCACGGCGAGCTCGATGACGACAACGGCTGCGAGCAGCCCGCGGCCCATCCATTTGTCTTCGGCACTGAAATACGGCGCGGCGATCCGCCAGGCGGTCGCCAGCGTTCCTTTGATGTTGCTCACGGATGAGGTCTCCGGTGCGGGCTCTCGGGGAGTTTGGTGATTAGACGAAAGTTGTAGGTAAATTAACCTACGGCGGCTTGTCGCACCCAGTTGTCGCACCCTAGCATGATCGTGCCGGCGGCAAGCTCGGCGGTCAGCTGCTTCGCGCGTTTGTGAGCAGGCACGCTAGCTCGGCCGTACTTTGAGGAGGCGTCTGCCTCCCGATTGATCTCCGTGTCGGACCGGCTCGCACCGACGCGGCCAAAAAACATAACATTAAGGGAGAGAAATGCGTGTGGAATCAAATCTATAATCCACTTGGCAGCGCCGCTTTGTCGACCCTGGCGGCGGCCGTTCCCGTAGTCACGCTGCTGGTGCTGATCGCGAGCGGCAAGGTGAAAGCTCACCTCGCTGCGATCATCGCTCTGGTGCTCGCTAACGCGGTGGCGATCTTCGTCTTCACGATGCCGGCCAACATGTCGGTCCGTGCCTCGCTACTCGGTGTCGTCACCGGCTTCTTCCCGATCGGCTGGATCGTTCTCAACGTCATCTTTCTCTATCGGGTCACCGTGGCCACCGGCCGGTTCGAGCTGCTGCAGCGTGCGATTGGTGGCGTGACGACCGACCGCCGGCTGCAGCTGCTGCTGATCGCGTTTGCGTTCGGCGCATTCTTCGAAGGTGCATCCGGGTTCGGCACGCCGGTGGCGATCACCGGCGCGGTGCTAATCGGCCTCGGCTTCTCGCCACTGGCCGCCTCGGGCCTGTCACTGATCGCCAACACCGCGCCGGTCGCCTACGGCGCGCTCGGCACGCCGATCCAGGGCCTCGCGTCGGTCACCGGCCTCGATCCTTACATCCTCGGCGCGATGGTCGGCCGGCAGCTGCCGTTCTTCTCGCTGCTGGTGCCGTTCTGGTTGATCTGGGCGTTCGCGGGCTTCCGCGGCATGATGCAGATCTGGCCGGCGATCCTCGTCACCGGTGTGTCGTTCGCGGTCCCGCAATTCGTGATCTCGAACTACATCAATCCGTGGATCGTCGACATCGGCGCTTCACTGATCTCGATGGGCTGCCTGATCCTGTTCCTGAAAGTGTGGCAGCCGAAAGAGCTGTGGCTGTCGCCGAAGCTGCGCAGCCACGATCCCTCCACCGAGACCATGGCCCCGCCGAAAGAGCTGAGCCGCGCCCCGCTGACACAGGCACAATTGTGGGGCGCGTTGCTGCCGTGGATCATCGTTTGCATCGTGATGCTGATCTGGGGCAACGGCGCCTTCAAGGCCTGGGCAAACTCGATCTTCGTCTGGAACTATCCGGTGCCCGAGCTGCACAACCTGATTCAGAAGGTGCCGCCGGTCGCCGCCAAGCCGACGCCTGAGGCCGCGGTGTTCTCCTTCACCTATCTGTCGTTCACCGGCACCGGCATGCTGATCGCGGCGATTATCTCCGGGCTGTTGATGGGCGTGTCGCCCGGCAAGATGGCGACCGAGTACGGCCGCACCATCAAGGTCTGCGCGATCTCGCTGATCACCATCTCGGCGATGCTGGCGATCGGCACGTTGACGCGGCTGTCCGGCGTCGACGCGACGCTGGGCCTGGCGTTTGCTGCGACCGGCGTGTTGTATCCGTTCTTCGGCACGCTACTCGGCTGGCTCGGCGTGGCGCTGACTGGGTCGGACACCGCCTCCAACGTGCTGTTCGGCAATCTGCAGAAGATCACCTCCGAACAGCTCGGCCTGTCCCCTATCCTGATGGGCGCCGCCAACTCCTCCGGCGGCGTGATGGGCAAGATGATCGATGCTCAGTCGATCGTTGTCGCCTCGACAGCGACCAACTGGTACGGCCACGAAGGCACGATCCTGCGCTACGTCTTCCTGCACTCGATTACACTGGCGTGTTTGGTCGGCGTGCTGGTGATGCTGCAGGCCTATGTCTATCCGTTCACCGCGATGGTCTTGAAGTAACGCAGCGCGCATTGAATGGCGTCAAAGCCCCGCGGTCTCGGCCGCGGGGCTTTTCGTTGCAGGTTTCGATGGCGCCGCGGTCTGGCAAGCCGGTGCGGTTCGCGATAAACAGCGGACCGTCCTGAACAACGGCCGAGGCACCATGCACCGTCAGTCGATCTTTCGTTTCGCCGCCATCGCCGTGGTGCTGGCAGCCGGCTTCGCGACGCCGTCGCTTGCGCAATCCGACCAGGAGTTTCCGTTCGGTCTGGAACTGACGCTGGACGCGCCGCCGAAGCCGGGCTCGAAGCGGATTCCCAATTTGGAAATCGGCGATCAGGGCAGCGTGCGGCTGGAGCTGTGGTGCAAGGGCGGCGTTGGGCAGTTCTCCATCGCCGGCAGCACGGTGATCTTCATGCCGGGCGCGATCGAGGATCGCAATTGTCCGGCGGACCGCGCTCAGGCCGATGATGCACTGGTCGCAGCGCTTGCCGCGTCGACCAACTGGAGCCGGCAAGGCGATTTCGTCAGCTTCACCGGTGGTCCGCAGCCGCTGCGGTTCCACCTCAATACGAACTGACGCTATTTCTGATCCTGCAGGATCAGCTCGGCGCAACCTTCCGCCGCCTGCACCACGCCGCTGTAGCCGCCGATGCCCGCATAGGCCGACGACAGATACAGACCGGGCAGGGCTGTGCGCGGCGTGCGGTAAGGCGCATCCGAATTCGGCAGCAGCGGCGCAAAGCCATAGACCGCACCCTGCGGCGCGCCGAGATATTGCTGCACCGAAAACGCGGTGTTGAACGCCGCCGCTGTTACTGCGCCAGCCAGGCCCGGATAGCTGCGATCGAGATGGGTGAGCAGCGCCTGCTGCCAGCGGGCGCGCTTGGCTCGATAGGTGTCTTGATCGAGGCTATCCCAGTTCGACACCCGGTCCGGCCCGACCACCGACAGCACGTAAGGCGGCGACGGCACGCCGGAGTCGATCGCGGTGTAGTCGGCGATCGCCAGCGGCGGCATCCGCGCACCCGGCTCGTCCGCCATCAGGGTCTTGGCATCGGCATAGGACGCCAGCGTCGTCATCCAGTCCGGCAGCAGCTGTGTGGCGTAGCTGCTGAAGCCGAATTCGCGCGGCGGCTTGGACAGGCCGAGCGTCAGCGCGAATAGCGACAGCGACGGCGTCCGATCGGCGTAGCTGTCGGTCAGCAGCTTCGCCTGCTCGGCCGGAAGCAGGCTTGCCAGTGTCGAAGGCGCTGCATTGCCGATCACCGTCGAGGCTTCGACGATCTGCGGATCGCCGCCGTCGCGGGCAATATGGGTGACCTGATGCGGCCCGCCGTGATCGCCCATCACTACGCGGGAGACGACGCGGCGGAGCAGCACCTCGCCGCCGGCCTTGCGCACCGCGCGGGCCAGCGCGCTCGACAGCCGCTGCGAGCCGCCCTGGATGAAGCGCGCACCGCTGAGCAGGAAGCTGCCCTGCACCATCGCGAACAGCACCCACCACAGCGCGGCAGGATCATCGTGAACGTAAGAGAGATTCCCGGCGACCGCGCACTTCACCGCTTCGTCGTCGCCGAACAGCGCCTGCAGCTTGTCGCCGAGCGAGGCGTGCCAATCGGGATACTCCGGCGCCAGCGCCAGCACCGCGTCGAGGCCGCCATCGCCGAGCGTTCCGGCGAGGCGCTCGAGCTCGCCGAGCCATTGCGCGATCCCGGCGCTGGCGTGGGGGAAGCGCTTGTTCAGCGCGTCGCGCGCGGCGGCGAATTCGTCCGGGAGCGTGAAGGGTTCGCCGACCGGACCGCCGCGCATCTGATACAGCGCCCCGGCGGGTATCCACTGCACCGCGTCGAGCGCGCCGGCGCGGCTCAAGGCGCGGTGTTTCGGATCGCGGACGTGCTGCGGATTGCCGGTGATATGCAGCGAGCCTTCGACGAACAGTTCGCCGACCTTGTAGCTCGAGGCCGCGCCGCCGACCGAGTTACCGCGCTCGATCACCAGCACCTTGCGGCCTTCGCGGGCCAGGATCGCGCCCGCAGTCAGGCCGCCGAGCCCGGCGCCAATTACCACTGCATCAAAGCGCGTCATTCAGCCGATCATCCTGCCATCCAAGGGAAGCGCTTCATTGCCGCATTGCAGCGGCATGTCAAATCGCGGTTCCATGATCTGGCGACGGCCGATCCTGGGCGCTTGCGGCGCGCTATTGCCAGGTCGAGCTTTCGGAATCCCAGCGCTGGCCCTTGAGCTCTTTGGCGAGGGCTGCGACGGCGCCGCCATCGGGGCGCGGTTCGCCTTCTTCTTCGCCGGGGGCGTCGTCGTTGAGGCCGAGCCGCGGCGGCGCATTCTCGTCGACCGTAGTATCGCTGGCATTGCCGAGCCACAGCATCAGCTTGTCGGTGCCGCCCGGCTTATCCGCGCTGACCAGTGCCTCCACCGTGATCACCTCGGTGAGCTGCAGCGCCGGGAAGGTCTCGCTCGGCCGCTTGAAGGTCATCTTCAGCTTGCCGCTTGCGTCATCCCACACCGCCGAGGCGAGCTTGGCCTCCAGCGTCTGCGACAGGATGGCGGTGACGGTATTGGCGATCTTCTCGCGATTGAGCTTGCCACCGTCGCGCCAGCCCGCGGCCGGGAACAGGATTGTGCGGTCCATGTCGACGATGCCGTTGGTCCAGCCGGCCGCGGCGACGCCGGGGAACGCCTTGGCCTTGGCGATCACCGCGGCGGCGCGCTCCGGATCAACCGTGAGGTTGACCACCAGCTTGCCGGCGCGCAGCGCATCGCAGCCGATGCTGAGGCTCGACAGCGACACTTCGACATTCTCGGTCTTCAGCGTCTTCAGGAAATCCGAAGCGCCTTCGAGCGCGACGCGGACCCCGACGGCTTCCGGCGACACCGCGGTGAAGTCCTTCGGCGCCTGCGCGATGCTGTCGTCGACCGACTGGTTCTCCTGGAATTCCTTTTCGCTGAGATCGGCATTGTCGGTCGAGGTAATCTCGTGCGTGGCGGTTCCGATTCCGATCACGCCTTTGAAGTCGAACGTCTCGCCATTGGGCCGCTGCTGCAGGCTGACCGACACCGGCGCCTTGCCGCCGAGCGTCTGCGTCGTCCCGGTCAGGGCCTGACCGTTCGGGGTCAGGGTGACGACGAAGCGATCGCGGCGGTCCGAGGTCTTCGACGGCGAATAGCAGACGTCGAGCTCGGCCGAAGTGACGGTCTTGCCCTGACGCTTCTCCTTCAGGATGACGTCGGCGCCGTCCATGAAGCCGTCGATGGCAGTGAAATAGCGCGTCTCGTTGGCCGGCGGCGCTGCCGATTTCGTGGCGGACTTGCTCTGAGCCAGGGCGACATCGGTCGCCGGCAGCAGCGCCAGCAGGCTGAACAGGAATGCGCGCATCACGTGAACCTCGCGAGAATCAGGCTGCATCGAACCTAAAGCTTTTTGGGAGCCGAGTGGACAACGGTTCGCCGGGACACAACGCGTCAGAACCGGAAATGCTCTAGTCGATTCGAATTGCATCCGAACCAAGGCGCGCGAGCTGCGGCGCCAAAAAACAAGGCCGCCCGGAGGCGGCCTTGCGTGATCGATCTTCAGTGCGACAGGCGCGGGCTTAGAAGCCCATGCCGCCCATACCGCCCATGCCACCGCCGGCCGGCATTGCCGGGGCGTCGGCCTTCGGCAGCTCGGCGACCATCGCTTCGGTGGTGACCAGCAGCGAGGCGACCGACGAGGCGTCCTGCAGCGCGGTGCGCACGACCTTGGCCGGATCGACGATGCCCTTGGCGAGCATGTCGACATAGTCCTCGCTCTGGGCGTCGAAACCGAAGGTCTCGGACTTGTTCTCGAGGATCTTGCCGACCACGATCGAGCCTTCGACGCCGGCGTTCTCGGAGATCTGGCGGATCGGAGCTTCCAGCGCCTTCAACACGATGTTGATGCCGGCCTGAACGTCGGCATTGTCGTTGTTGATGCGGCCGACGGCCTTCTTGGCGCGCAGCAGGGCGACGCCGCCGCCCGGCACGATGCCTTCCTGAACCGCAGCGCGGGTCGCGTTCAGCGCGTCCTCGACACGGTCCTTCTTCTCCTTGACCTCGACCTCGGTCGCGCCGCCGACGCGGATCACCGCGACGCCGCCCGCGAGCTTGGCCAGACGCTCCTGCAGCTTCTCACGGTCGTAGTCCGAGGAGGTCTCCTCGATCTGCGCCTTGATCTGCGAAACGCGGGCCTCGATCTCCGGCTTCTTGCCGGCGCCGCCGACGATCGTGGTGTTCTCCTTGTCGATCACCACCTTCTTGGCGCGGCCGAGCATCTTCAGCGTCACGGTCTCGAGCTTGATGCCGAGGTCTTCCGAGATCAGCTGACCGCCGGTCAGGATCGCGATGTCTTCCAGCATCGCCTTGCGGCGATCGCCGAAGCCCGGCGCCTTCACGGCCGAAACCTTGAGGCCGCCGCGCAGGCGGTTGACCACCAGGGTCGCCAGCGCTTCGCCTTCGACGTCCTCGGCGATGATCAGCAGCGGCTTGCCCGACTGCACCACCGCTTCGAGCACCGGCAGCATCGACTGCAGGCCCGAGAGCTTCTTCTCGTGCAGCAGGATGTAGGCGTCGTCGAGTTCGACGGTCATCTTCTCGGCGTTGGTCACGAAGTACGGCGACAGATAGCCGCGGTCGAACTTCATGCCTTCGACGATGTCGACTTCGGTCTCGAGCGACTTGTTCTCTTCGACCGTGATGACGCCCTCGTTGCCGACCTTCTGCATCGCCTGGGCGATCATCTTGCCGATCGGCGCGTCGCCGTTGGCCGAGATGGTGCCGACCTGAGCGATTTCAGCCGAGGAGGCGACCGGCTTGGCGCGCTTCTGGATGTCCTTGACCACGGCCGCGACCGCGATCTCGATGCCGCGCTTCAGGTCCATCGGGTTCATGCCGGCCGCAACGGCCTTGGCGCCTTCACGGACGATCGCCTGGGCCAGCACGGTGGCGGTGGTGGTGCCGTCGCCGGCGAGGTCGTTGGTCTTCGAGGCCACCTCGCGCACCATCTGCGCGCCCATGTTCTCGAACTTGTCCTCGAGCTCCACTTCCTTGGCGACGGTGACGCCGTCCTTGGTGATGCGCGGGGCACCGAAGCTCTTCTCGATCAGCACGTTCCGGCCCTTCGGACCGAGCGTGACCTTCACCGCGTTGGCGAGCACGTCCACGCCGCGCAGCATGCGGTCGCGGGCCTCACCGGAAAACTTGACGTCCTTGGCTGCCATTCATTCGCTCCTGATGTCTCGATGCTGTCGCGATGCGGCTTAGCCGACCACGCCCATGATGTCCGACTCCTTCATGATCAGGAGTTCTTCGCCGTCCAGCTTGATCTCGGTGCCCGACCACTTGCCGAACAGCACGCGGTCGCCGACCTTGACGTCGATCGGGGTCAGCTTGCCGGTCTCGTCGCGGCCGCCCGGGCCGACGGCGATCACCTGACCTTCCTGCGGCTTCTCCTTGGCGGAGTCCGGGATGATGATGCCGCCCTTGGTCTTGGTCTCGGCATCGATCCGCTTCACGACGACGCGGTCATGGAGAGGACGAAAATTGAATTTAGCCATGGGCTATCCTGTGTGTTGCTGGAGGGGCTTTGGCGTTCGAGTGCCGGTTTGTGATCGCGGCTCGTATTCGTGTCCGCGTGTTGGCAGTCGTACTGCAAGAGTGCTAATTGTGCGCCCGGAAATATGGCCTGCTGCTGTTCCTGTCAAGCTGACGGGCTTAAGGGCTTGGTGATGCCGGTGTAAGATGCTCCGTCCGCCGGACGGGACACTGTTCATCGGCGCGACCGCATTGCCTGCTGCGGCATTTTGCGGTTGTGTGGGGTCGGGGCGAACGGGGCGTTTGCTCGGGGAGAAATCATGGTCAATTCACGCAACGCACGCGCGTCGCTCAATCTGGGCATGGCGTCGCTGATGGCGCTGGGGCTCGGCGCGTGCGGCAGCATCGGTGGCTTCAGCCTTGGCGGTTCGCAGCCGGCTGCAGTGCAGGAGCCGGCGGCGCCGCCGGAACTGCCCGCCACCATCCGCTCGGAAGAAATCGTCGGCCGCTGGGGCCTCGCGTCGTATCTCAATCCGTCCGACCGGGCTCGCACCGAAAAGGCCGCGGTCGCGCAATGCAAGAATCCTTACGTGATCGGTGCCGGTCCGACCGGCGGCGTGATCATGCATCTGGCCGACCAGGCCACCCCGCAGGAGCTGCGGCTGAAGGGTTCGCAAAGCGGCAAGAACTATATCGGGCCAGCCGGTCCGATCGGCGAGCAGGACCGCGAGATCGTGTCGTTCGACGGCCGCGTGATGATCACCCGCTTCGTCGACAAGGACGCCGCCACCCGCTACGGCAACATGGTCTATGTCCGCTGCGCCCCGCGCGCCTGACCTCTGCCAAATATCCAGGGCCGATCTGATTCCATGACCCGATGAGCGGACTGCGCAGACTGGTGTCCGGACCGGAGCGCGCGGTCGGCGTTTTGGCGGTCACCCAGATTCTGTGCTGGGGCATGCTGATCTATCCGCCGGTCTTGACCATGCCGCATCTCGCCGCGGCGCATGGCTGGTCGCTGGCCTTCGGGATGTCCGGGTTTTCGCTGGCCCTGGTGATCTCCGGCATCCTGTCGCCGGTCATTGGCGGTCTGATCGACCGCCACGGCGGCAACGTGGTGATGGCGCCGGGAGCATTGGTCGGCGCGCTCGGCATGGTGCTGATCGCCGGCATCGACCTGTGGCCGGTGTATTTCGTCGGCTGGGCGCTGCTCGGTGTCGCGATGGCCTCGACGCTGTACGATCCGGCGTTCGCCACGCTGGCGCGGCTGTTCGGCACCACGGCCCGGCGGCAGATCACCTTCGTCACCTTCGCGGGCGGCTTCGCTTCCACCGTCGGCTGGCCGGCGACCCATCTGCTGCTCGACGCCGTCGGCTGGCGCGGCACCTATTTCGCCTTCGCGGCGGTGCTGGCCTGCGTGGTCGCGCCGCTGCATGGCTTGGTGCTGCCGCGCAAGGCCGCGCCGTCGGTCGTTGCGCCCAGCCCGAACCCGCATCTGATGCCTGCGGAGCCGCTGCGCCCGGAGGGACGCCCGTTCGTACTGATCGCGACCGCCTTCGCGATATACGCCTTGATGCTGTCCGGGGTGACGTCGAACCTGCTGGCGATGTTTCAGCGCGGTGGCCTTGATGCCGGCACCGTGGTGACGCTCGGCGCGCTGTTCGGCCCGTCGCAGGTGGCGGCCCGGCTGGCGGACTTCCTGCTCGCCGGCCGGACGCATCCGCTCTGGATTGCGCGCGGGGCGGTGACGCTGATGGCCTGTTCGTTCGCGATGCTGGCGTTTGCCGGCCCATCAGTGTTGGTCGCCGGCGTGTTCTGTGTGGCGTTCGGCGCCGCCAATGGCGTGATGACGATCGCGCGGGGCAGCCTGCCGCTGTTGATGTTCGGAGCGCAGGGTTATGGCCGGGTGATCGGCCGGATCGCGCGGCCTGCGCTGTTCGTGCAGGCGTCGGCGCCGTTCATCGTAGCGGCGGCGGTGGAGCGGTTTTCCGACGCCACCGTCGTCGAGGTCGGGATGGTGTGCGCCCTGGCGACGCTGGGATGTTTCCTGGCGCTGCAGCCGCCACGCGCCGCCGAGCGGCGCTGAGGCGGCAGCCGGCGATCAGTTGAACATCGCGTCGATGTCGTCCTGCGAGGCGTGGCCATCTTCGCCGAGCGCGCGCGGGCCGTTGAGCAGCTTGGCGTCGTCGTCGCGGTTGTCGACCACTGCAGGCGCGTGCGACTTGATCTCGTCGACGCCGCCCCAGATCTCCATCATCTGCACGATGTGATGCTCGATGAACTTCATCGTGTTCATCACCTTGCTGATGCGCTGGCCGGTGAGATCCTGGAAGTTGCAGGCCTCGAAGATCGAGATCACCCGCTCCTGGATTTCTTCGCTGAGCGCCTGCTGCTGATCGGCCGAGTTGACCTTGCCGAGCGCGGTGGCGGCCTGATCGATCGCTTCCGCAGCTTCGAGGATCTGCTGCGTGGCTTCCTCGGTGCCGCCGACGACCGCGCCGAGTTCACCGTTGACCTTGGCCATCTCCTCGCCGCTGAAGCTCTTGGAGTGCAGCACGGCGATTTCGCGCTTGGTCTGATCGATCGCGTTGTGGATCAGATCGAGTTCGATCTTCAGCTTCTCGCACTGCTCGACTTGAGCCTTGTAGCTCGCCAGCAGTGCTTTGGTCTCGGCGGCTTCCGCCGCGAGCGAAGCGTCGATTTCTTTGTTGGTACCTGACTCGCCGGTGGCGGGCGCAGGATGGACGCCATTGACGATCTGGGCTCGGATCGCGCGTAGCTCCGCCATCAGGTCGCGATTAGTCGGACCCGCTTCGAATTCGATCGGTGCGAGCATCGGCGCTGCGCCGAGCGTAAGTTCTTCAATGCGGAAACGCTTGCGTTGGAAGGACATCGGTCGGTTGATCCCAGTTCAAGGCACCGGCTTGTCGTAGCGGCATCTGTTTAACGGTGCGTTGCGGATCGGAACCTGCATTTTCGCTAAGTAATAGGACGAGCGAACGCACTGTTAACCATGGCGCAGCGGCATTCATCGAAAATAAACGCTGATCTCAGGAATGGGCGTTCCAGAGCGTCATGGTGAATCCGTTTGCCGCCCGCGTTTACCAAACCGATCCGGTTTTGGTTTCTGATCCGTTGCGTTCACCGCCGCAAATTTCGGCGAGTCCACGACGAAACGGTGCAGAGTACGTCGATGTTCAACAAAACTACCCTCGCGTTGCTGACCAGCGTGTCCTGTCTCGCCGCTGGCTATCATCCCGCCGTCGCTTACGAATTTTCATCGAGCCCGGAGCCGACGGTGGTCTATGCCGAGCCGCAGCCCGCCCCTCCGGCGCGGGTGCGCACCGCCTATGCCGACCGCCCGAATCTCGGCGGTGGCTTCATCGAATTCCTGTTCAGCGATGGCGCTCCGCCGCCGTCCTCGCGGTATTATCAGCGTGAGCCGGCCTATGAACAACGCCGAGAGTACATCGCGCCGACCGCTCCGCAGCTGATGCAGGAGCAGGAAGCGGCGATCGAGCCGGCCCGTCCCGAGTTCGATCCGCGCTACGAAAAGCAACTTGTTGATTACCATGGCGGCGAAAAAGCCGGCACGATCGTGATCGATACCCCGAACAAGTTCCTCTACCTGGTGCAGGGCGAGGGCAAGGCGCTGCGCTACGGCGTCGGCGTCGGCCGTCCCGGATTCACCTGGTCGGGCGTGAAGACGATCACCGCCAAGCGCGAATGGCCGGCGTGGACCCCGCCGAAGGAAATGCTGGCGCGCCGCCCCGATCTGCCGCGTCATATGGAAGGCGGCCCGGCCAATCCGCTCGGCGCACGGGCGATGTATCTCGGCTCCTCCCTGTACCGCATCCATGGCTCCAACGAGCCGTGGACGATCGGCACCAACGTCTCCTCCGGCTGCATCCGCATGCGCAACGAGGACGTCATCGACCTGTATGGCCGCGTCGGCGTTGGCACCAAGGTGGTGGTGATCTGATCGGTCGATGCCAAGACTGAGCCTGCTCACGACAACGGCCGCCCGAGTGGGCGGCCGTTGCACGTCGGCGGGTGCTGGAGAGCTTTAAGCGAAGTCGCTGTCGCCGCCGCCGTCGAAATCGTCGGAGTCCATGTCCATGTCGTCGCGGTCGTAGCCGGCGTCGGCGACCTGGTCGTAATCGTTGTTGTTCTGATCCGTCATGCCGTAGCGCGAGCTATCGTCGACGCCGCCGCGCTGTGAGCCGATGTCACCAAGCCCGGCCTGCTGTGCGAGGTTGCCGCCTGAGGAGTCGCTGCCGCCCCATGGGCTCTGCAGGCCGCTGCCAAGGCCGCCCTGGTCGGCGAGGCTCTGGTGCGAGCCGCCGCCCATCATGCCGCGGATGCTGGAGAGCAGCAGCGAGCCACCGACCACGCCTGCTGCAGCCGCCGCTGCGGTGCCGAGGAACGAGCCGCCGCCGCCACCTCCGCCGCCGAACGGCGAGGCGCCCTGGCCGCCGAACTGGCCGCCATACTGGCCCTGCGGCTGACCATAAGGTGCCTGCTGCGGCTGTCCGTAAGGCGGCGCGGCAGATTGCTGGCCGAGCACCTGCCCGGTGTTCCAGGCCGGACGGCTACCCGCGCCGGGCGGCGGGACGTTCGGCACCGAGCCGCGCTGCGGCGCTTGGCCTTGGCCAAAAATCGCGTCGCGCATCGAATCGAGAAAGCCGCCGCGTTCCTGCGACTGCGGGCCGTGATCGGACTCCAGTTCCTGGATGCGTTCGTGCGCCCGCTTCAGCGCCTCGTCCTGGACCAGCACGGTCTGCACCAGCCCGTAGATCGCGTTCGGCGCGATCCGCAGCCCTTGCGAAATTGCAGCGGCGGCGTCCGGGTCGCGTGGGGTGGCTTCCAGGCGGGCGAGCCGTTCGAACAGATCGTCGACAAGCTGGCGTTCCTGCGGCGTCATGATGATCTCCCTGAGCATCGCTCGAACCTGCGCCGCGGCGCTCGCCGGCGGCGATCGCAGGCGCGGGTGTCGTCAAATCTAAGGAACCTTGAGGCGGCCGTAAGTCCGGCCCTGGATTAAATTTCTGTATGCGACAAAACGGCCTGACCCGGCGCCTGGGGCGGCATCGCAGCGAGGCTGACGTTGTGTTTTGCAAGTAGTTCCGGGAAGCGGTCGCCACCGAGATACGCGTATTCGCGCGCGCGCTGATCGGTGAACGGATCGAGGCTGATCAGGATGTCGTCGACCTCGCCCGGATGGCACATCACCAGGCCGCCATCGGGCAGGCCATCGAGGAACGAGCCCATCAGCATGTCGAAGTCGGTCTCGCGCAGGAAGTCGTAAGCGCCGGCGAAACCTGAATTGAATGCGATGCCGAAGCGCGCCGCGCGGCTGCGGAACGGTGCGCTGAGGGCGTCGAGCAGCAGCGGCTTGGGATTGCCGAGCCGCCGCGCCAGCGGCACGCTGCGGCCGCATTGCCGGACCCAGGCATGCGGCGCCAGCGTCTTCACCACGCCGAGGAATGCGTCGCGCACCTGCGGAAACAGCTGCACGTGTTGATGGCCGTCGATGTAGTCCGGCGGACGGCCGAACCGGTCGGTGAAGGCTTCGATCTGGGCGCTGAGTTCGGTGGCGATCACCGCGCTGTCGTGGCGGCGCAGCAGCGTGCCGCGCAGCTTGCGCCCGAGCGGCAGAAACTGGCCGCCATGCAGCGGGTGATAATGCATCGTCAGCGGTGCGAACGGCGCCGTCAGGGTCGCGTGCAGCCCGATCGCCGCATGCGGATTAGCGGCGGCGGCGTTGAGCAACTCGGCCGCATCGTCGCGTCCGATGGCCGGGCCAACCATCATCACCGAGGTGGCGTTGATGCGGCTGCGTTCGATCAGATCGCGGATCGCGCGATTAACCCCGGGGCTGATGCCGTAATCGTCGGCGACCAGCCAGATCCGGCGCTGGCCAGCTTCGCTCATTCTGCGGCGGACCGCTTGGCCGGATCGCCGGCATCGGTGTCGGCGCGCTTCACGCTATGCTCGGCCACGAAGTAGATCGGCCGCGCCTTCATCTCCGACAGGATCTTGCCGATGTATTCGCCGACGATGCCGATCATCAGCAGCTGCACGCCGCCGATCGTCATCATCCCGACGATGATCGACGGATAGCCGGGCACCGACTTGCCGTCGATCCAGGTCTCCCACAGGATCGACAGACCGAACAGGAACGCGCTGATCGCCAGCACCACGCCGAGCAGGCTGGCGATCCGCAGCGGCGCCACCGAGAACGACGTCAGTCCTTCGATCGACAATCCGATCAGCCGCGCGGTCGAGAACGTCGAAAAGCCGTGCGAACGCGGCTCCGGCTCGTAATCGACCCGCTTCTGACGGAAGCCGATCCAGCTCGCGAGGCCCTTGAAGAAGCGGTTGCGTTCGGGAAGCTGCCGCAGCGCCTGGGCGGCGCGCGGCGACAGCAGGCGGAAATCGCCGGCGTCTTCCGGGATCTTCTGCCGTGCGCCCCAATTGATCAGCGCATAAAAGCCGCGCACCGCGGTGCGGCGCAGCGCCGGCTCATTGTCGCGATGCGCCTTGGCCGTATAGACGACGTCGAAGCCGTCTTCGATCCAATGCCCCACCAGCGTCTCGACCAGTTCCGGGGCGTGCTGGCCGTCGCCGTCCATGAACAGCACGGCACCGCGGCTGGCGTGGTCGAGCCCCGCCATCAGCGCGGCTTCCTTGCCGAAATTGCGCGACAGCGACACCACCTGCACGTCGAGCATGGTGGCCGGCAGATTGCGGGCGATGCTCAGCGTCGCGTCCGAGCTGCCGTCGTCGACATACACCACTTCGCAGGCGAGGCCGTAGCGCTGGCGCAGCGTTGCGGCCAGCGTGATCAGCCGGCCGTGCAGCGCCTGCAGGCCGCCGGCTTCGTTGAAGGCCGGCACCACGATGGACAGGCCCAGCGCCGCGGCGCTACCCGCTTCGGTGGACAGACCCGAGACGTCACTCCCAAGCATCATCGATCGACTTCCGGCTTGCACGCGGCCTTGTTTGTCTCGTGACTATATGGTGGTTCCACCCGCCGGCGCCACCGGCGCCGGTCTGCTCGGCGTTATTGCGGCAGGAACGCCGCAAGCTTGCTGAACAGCGGGTTTTCCTTGTCGAACACGTAGTCCAGCGCGGCCACCGACACGGTGTCTGCGCCATGCTGCCGCAGGAAGCTGCCGAGCGCATAGATCTGCGCGGGCGGACAGTGCAGCGTCAGCATCCCCGACGAGGTCGGCCCGCCGAACGGCGACACCACGCCGAACCGGCTGTGCGCCTCGGCGAGCAGCGCGTCGTTGCAGCCTTTGAACCGGGTGCGGACTTCCTTGTACTTGCCGGCGCGGGCCCGCGAGGCGATGTGATCGAGGATCACGCGCGCGGTTTCGCGCGCAGTGTCCGACCAGTCGGCTTCGCGTGAGGCGACGAGGTTGGCCTGGCTGCGCAGCATCACGCCGTCGTCGAGCACCTTGAGTCCGTTGGCGGCCAGCGTCGCGCCGGTGGTGGTGATGTCAACGATCATCTCGGCGGTGCCGACCGCGGGAGCGCCTTCGGTCGCGCCGGCGCTCTCGACGATCCGGTAGTCGACGACGTTGTGTTGGGCGAAGAAGCCGCGCGTCAGGTTGATGTACTTGGTCGCGACCCGCATCCGCCGGTTGTGCTGGGCGCGGAAGCCGGTGGTGACGTCGTCGAGATCGGCCATGGTGCGGACGTCGATCCACGCCTGCGGCACAGCCACCACGACGTTGGCATAGCCGAAGCCGAGCCCGTCGATCAGCAGCACGCGCTTGTCGGCACCAGTGATGCTTTCGCGCACCAGATCCTCGCCGGTGACGCCGAAATGCACCGAGCCGCGGGCGAGGTTGGCGGCGATCTCGCTCGCCGACAGATACGCGACCTCGACATTGTCGAGGCCGGCGATCGTGCCGCGATAGTCGCGGGCGCCGCCGGGCTTGCTCAGCGTCAGCCCGGCACGGGCGAAGAACGCTTCGGCGTTTTCCTGCAGGCGGCCCTTGGACGGGACCGCGAGAACGAACGGCGCGCTCATGCGGCACCTCCGGCGCTGGTCTGTTTCATCGCCTCGATCCAGATCGAGAAGCCGACCGCGGGGATCGGCGAGGCTGCGCCGAGCTGGCTCATCAGCCCGTCATAGCGGCCGCCGGCGACCAGCGGCTCGTCGCCATTGCCGGCATGGTGCAGCTCGAATTCGAAGCCGGTGTAGTAATCGACGCCGCGGCCGAATGCGGTGGAGAACCGCACCTTCGACAGGTCGATGCCGCGGCCGGCCATGAAGCCGATCCGTGCTTCGAACTGATCGATCGCTGCGTCGATCGACAGCTTGGCGTCGGCGGCGAGTGCGCGCAGCGCCTTCAGCGCGTCGTTCGGTGCGCCGGCGATCGCCAGGAAGCGCTTGATCTTGTCGAGCGCGTCGCGCGGCAGCGCGCCGCTCTTCAGCGTCGATTGCTCGAGGAAGCGGTCGGCGATCTCCGCCACCGAGCGGCCGCCGAGCGTGGTGGCGCCGGCGATCGACATCAGGTCGGTGACCAGCGCCAGCGCCGCCTTGCGGTCGGAGCCGGCGAGCGCGGCGAGCACGCCTTCGTATTCGTTGCTGGTCGAGGGCGCGAGCGTCAGCCGCTCCAGGTCCTGCGCCAGGCTGGCCTTGCGATGAAAATCTTTCATCAGCCGGCGCCGCCACACCGGCATCAGGTCGAGCGCATCGATCAGCGCGGCGAACAGCGCGACGTCGCCGGTGCGGACTTCGACCGCGCTGACCCCGAGCGCGGTGGTGGCGCCGAACACCAGCGCCAGCATCTCGGCATCGGCCGCGGCGCGATCCTGGCGGCCGAACGACTCGATCCCGGCCTGCAGGAATTCACTCGGCTTGCCGCCACGCTGCCGGAACACCGGGCCAAGATAGCAGAACCCCTCCGGCTGGCCCGCGGCCTTGGAGGCGAGGTAGTCGCGTGCCACCGGGATCGTCAGGTCCGGGCGCAGGCACAGTTCCTCGCCGGTGGCGTCGGTGGTCAGGTACAGGCTTTTGCGGATGTCCTCGCCCGACAGGTCAAGGAACGGTTCGGCGGGCTGCAGGATCGGCGGCGTGGCCTGGGCATAGCCGGCCTCCGCGAAGGATTGCAGCAGCGCCTCCGCCCACGCGGCGGATCCGGTCGCGCGAGTGGCGGCGGTCTTTGTCATGATCGGTCAGTCCTGCGGTCCCGGGCAGGGAGGGTGAAACAGAAAACGCTAGTCGGCGCAGCCCTTAACACGGGTGAATGACAGATTCGACCCGGCACAAGTGAGGCGACAGATCATTGAAAATTTAAAAAAATTCATTAAAATAAAAAATTGTATTGAAAAATGTCAAATATGTGCTATCTTTTCTCAATGTCACGCATCTGAGAAAGGATTGGGGTATGTCTAAAGGTATGAAGAATAATGGTTTTGCTGGCCGCCTTCGCGCTACCCGAGAAGCGCGCTCGATGAGCGCTTCGGACTTGGCGAAGTTATTGGATGTGACTCCCACGGCCGTTTGGAATTGGGAGAAAAACGACGTTGTGCCTCGGCCGGATATGCTGTCTTCAATTGCCCAGGTTCTTGGAGTTACAAAGGAATTTTTACAGAATGGTGAGGATGTTTCGTCTTGCTTGAAGACTGTTTCGCTTGAGGCCATGCCCCTTGAAGATTTGATGAAGGCAATTGAAGCTAAAGGGTTCAACGTTTCAGTTAGTCCAAAATCGATTTGACAAACGGCAGCCTCGGCTAAGTCCAATCGCCCATCACCGCCTGAACTAGAGTCAGGGCGGCGACTGCTGCAGTGTCGGCCCGCATGATCCGCGGGCCGAGCGCCAGCCGTAGGATGTTGGGCTGTTTCAGCAGCAGGGTGCGCTCTTCGGTGGAAAACCCGCCCTCTGGACCGACCAGCAGGTCGACACCCTTCGCCGCCGCATCCTGCGCGGCCTGCAGCGCAGCGACGGGATCGGCGATTTCGGCGTCTTCGTCGCAGAACACTAGCAGCCGTTCGCCGCCGGCCCGGCCGGCCAGGAACCGGTCGAGCCCGATCGGTTCGTTGACCTCCGCCAAGCTCAGGATACCGCATTGCTCGGCGGCCTCGATCACGTTGGCGCGCATCCGGTCGGTGTTCAGGCGGTGCACCTGGGTGTGCTGGGTGAGCACGGGCTGCAGCCGGCCGGCGCCCATTTCCACAGCCTTTTGAGCCATATAGTCGAGCCTGGCGTGCTTCAGCGGGGCGAACACATAGGCGACATCGGGCAGGCGGTCCTGCGGCCGGGTCTGCTCCGCCACCTCCAGCGCGTCCGGCCGCTTGCGGCCCGCGATGGTGGCGCGCCACTCGCCGTCGCGGCCGTTGAAGGCCAGTACGGCGGCGCCGGCACCGAGCCGCAGCACATTGCCGAGATAATTGCTCTGGTCGCGCTCGAGCGGCACCTGCGCACCGGGCGCGAGGGCGGCATCGACGAAAAGGCGGGGGCTGCGGAAGTCGTATCGGCTCATCGGCTGGGTCTCACGCGCCGCTTCTAACCCAATTTTTCAAGAATATCAGCCGCCTGTGGGGCGAAGCGCCGCGCTACCGCCCCAATCGGCGGGTTGTTAAGGGCGATCCGGAATCGTAAAAGGCCCCCACGTCGTTTTTCGACGCGTCATCGGGCCAACGGGGACCATCGAACCTTGCCGGAGGAGCAGCCTTGATCATCCGACGTTTGATTGTACCGGCGTTAGCCGCCGCATTTGCCGTTCAAGCCGTCCCGGCGCTGGCCCAGGGCGCGTTCCCGGCGCCGTTGCCGAACCAGTCTTCATCTTCCTCGGCATTTCCTGCGCCGCTGCCGAACCAGTCGTCGTCATCGCCGGCTGCATCGAGCAACAGCTCGGTGTTTCCCCCGGTGAACAGCTCCGGCGGATCGTTCCCGGCCGCGGGCGCAGCTCCGATCGCCGGTGGCGGCGGCGCATTTGGTCCGCCTCCCGGTGCCGCGCCGATGGGGCAGCAGGCCGGCGGCGAAGCCTGCATGAACGACTTCCTCAAGCTGCGGAAAGAAGCCGAGAAGCGCGGCCAGGCGATTCAAGCCGCCGGCAAGCGCAAGGCGCCGGCCTCCGAGGCCTGCAAGCTGATCGGCGCGTTCTCCAGCTCCGAAACGGCGATGATCAAATACGTTGTCAGCAACTCAAAGCGCTGCGGCATCCCGGACGACATCGCCGAACAGCTCAAGACCGGCCACAAGCGCACCGAGCAGATGCAGAAGCAGGTCTGCAGCATCGCCGAGCAGCAGCAGCGCGGGCCGGCGGGTCCGAGCTTCGCCGACGTGCTCGGTTCCTCCAGCGCCACGCCTGAGGCCAACACCTCCGCCAAGAAGTTCGGCGGCACCACCTTCGATACCCTCAACGGCAACGTGCTGGCGCGATGAGCGGAATTCCGGCCAGCGGCGCGGCCGGGCGGGTCGCCGACTCCACGGGCAATTGGGTCGACAACCATGCGCCGCTGTGGACGCGGCCTTATCTGAGGCTGGCGCGGTTCGATCGTCCGATCGGCTCCTGGCTGCTGCTGATGCCGTGCCTGTGGTCGGCGGCGCTGGCCGCCGGCATGGCCCACGACCTCAGCCGCCTGCCGCTGTTCTGCGCGTTGTTCTTCATCGGCTCGTTCGTGATGCGAGGCGCCGGCTGCACCTGGAACGACATCACCGACCGCGATCTCGACGACAAGGTCGAGCGCACCCGGTCGCGGCCGATCCCGGCCGGGCAGGTCACCGCCAAGCAGGCCGCCGTGTTCATGGTGCTGCTGTGCCTGATCGGCCTCGTCGTGCTGCTGCAGTTCAACAGTTTCGCGATTCTCACCGGCATCGCGTCGCTGATCATCGTGGCGGCCTATCCGTTCATGAAGCGGATCACCTACTGGCCGCAATTCGTGCTCGGCCTCGCGTTCTCATGGGGCGCGCTGATGGGCTTTGCCGGCACGTTCGAGCGGCTCGATCTGGTCGCGTTCGCGCTGTACGCCGGCTCGATCTCTTGGGTGATCGGCTACGACACGATCTATGCGCATCAGGATGCCGAAGACGATCTGATGGTTGGTATCAAGTCGACCGCGCTGCTGTTCGGTGAGAACACCAAGCTGGCGCTGGTGCTGCTGTTCGGTCTGGCGGTGAGCCTGATCGGCGTGGCGCTGAAGCTCGCCGATGCCGGCTGGTTCGCCTGGATCGGCCTTGCCGCGTTCGCGGCGCATCTGGTGCAGCAGATCGTGCGGGTCGATATTCACGACAGCCCGCTGTGCCTGAAGCTGTTCAAGTCGAACCGCGACGCCGGCCTGCTGCTGTTCGGCGGCCTGGTGGCCGACGCCGTCTCGCGCACGATGGCGTGAGGCCGGGCAAGCCCGGCGCTCTCATCCGATTTCTGATTAGTTGCGCGCGATGATCTCGCGTTCGCCGCCGAAGCACTTCGGCGCGTCGAGCAGGCGGCCGACCCGTCGGCGCATCAGGAAGCGCGGACGACGCTTGCTGATCACGTGATGACGGCGGCGGCGCTGCGCGGGTTCGCGCTGCTTGTCTTCGGGCAGCTGCGGCAGTCCGAAGATTTCACTCCAGAGCGCCCACATGCGTTCGATCTCCTCGGGATCGTCGCTGATCCCGAGCGGGATCGACAGCGACGGATCGCGGTGCACCAGCATGAGCATGCGGCCGTCATCGAGACCTCGGCAGCCGATGCCGCGGAAGTCGCTGACGCTGACGTTCACCGCCATTCTCATGCCGGCGACGGCGCGGCGTAGCACCACCCGCTCGCGGTGTAGTTCGATTTGCCGGATGCCACCGTCGGCCCGCACATCGTGCGCGTCGAAGCGGATCGGCAGTGAGAGAGGGTCGAGCCGCAAGTCGCGGCTCGACCCGGCGAGGTTAGCCCCGCCTGTTGCTGTTTGACGCCTCACGGCTTTGATCTCCCCGCCGGAATTATGTTCCCGGTCGATGGGTGAGAGCTTGCCAGAGCCCGGTCCGAATTCGCTTAATAAGGCTGGTTAATCGAAACTGACCCCGGCTGCTTCGCCGCTCATGATTGACAGAACCTTGGCCAGCATGATTGACGCAATCTTGCACCGGCGCCGGCAATGAATTGTTCCGGCTGGGAGCAAAGTGCTTGAAGTCCGCGCCGAACAGGCACATCTGTGATGTACACAGCGCGCCTCCGCTGCTCCCGCGTCGTTACTTCCAGCCTTAGGAATTGTATTTGTGAACTCTTCACCAAGCGCACGTTCGTCGGCTTCCTCCTCTGTGGATTCCGCTTTGTTCGATCAGTCGGCGCTGAGCGATTTGGCACAACGGCTGGTCGAGGCGGCGCGTCACGCCGGCGCCGATCAGGCCGATGCGGTGGCGGTCCGCGGGGTGTCACACGGCGTCGAAGTGCGCGACGGGCGTATGCAAGAATCCGAGCGTTCGGAAGGTGACGATGTCGGCCTGCGGGTGATCGTCGGTCGCCGTCAGGCGGTGGTCTCGACCAACGACATCAGCGGGGACGCGGTCACCAAGCTGGCCGAGCGCGCGGTGGCGATGGCCCGCGTCGCGCCGGACGACAAATATGTCGGCCTCGCCGATCCGGATCTGCTGGCGCGCGATTTTCCCGAGCTCGATTTGCTCGATCCGAACACGCCCTCGACCGCCGAACTGGAGCAGCGCGCCTGCGCCGCGGAGGCCGCAGGACTCGCAGTTCCCGGCATCACCAAATCGGGCGGTGCCTCGGCGTCGTCGGGGATCGGCGGCATGGTGCTGGTGACGTCGACCGGTTTCCAAGGCTCGTTCCTGCGCTCCAGCCACAGCATCTCGATGACCGCGATCGCGGGCGAGGGCACCGGGATGGAGCGCGACTATGAATATACGACCGCGCCGCATGCCGCCGACCTGATGTCGCCTGAGGAGGTCGGGCGCGTCGCCGGTGAGCGCACCGCTGCGCGGGTCGGGCCGCGCAAGGTCGAGACCTGCAAGGTGCCGGTGGTGTTCGATCCGCGCGTCGCCGGCTCGCTGGTCGGCCATCTGGTCGGTGCCGCGAATGGCGCATCGATCGCGCGCAAGACCTCATTTCTGAAGGATCGTCTCGGCCAGAAGCTGTTCAAGGACGGCATCCGCATCGTCGATGATCCGCTGCGCAAGCGCGGTCTGCGCTCGCAGGCGTTCGACGCCGAAGGCGTTGCGGTCAAGCCGCTGTCGATCGTCGACGACGGCGTGCTGACGTCATGGCTTTTGGATTGCGCCACCGCGCGCGAGCTCGGCCTCACCACCACCGGCCACGCGCATCGCGGCGTATCGTCGTCGCCGTCGCCGGGGCCGTACAATCTGCATCTCGAAGCCGGGCCGCTCAGCCCGGCCGAACTGATCGGCGACATCAAGCAAGGCTTCTACGTCACCGATCTGATCGGCTCCGGCGTCAACGGTGTCACCGGCGACTACAGCCGTGGCGCCGCCGGGTTCTGGATCGAAAACGGCCAGCGCACCTACGCGGTCAGCGAAGTCACCATCGCCGGGCACCTGATCGACATGTACAAGACGTTGACGCCGGCCAGCGACCTGACCTTCCGCTACGGCGTCAACGCGCCGACGCTGCGGATCGAGGGGCTGACGATTGCCGGACGCTAATCCAGAAACGCGACACATCGAAACATCTGAGAGCGACGCAGCGCTGCTCGCCGACACCGTGCGCGAGGCCGGCGCTCTGGCGCTGTCGATGTTCCGCACCGAGCTGCGGACCTGGACCAAGGGCGCGTCCTCGCCGGTGTCGGAAGCCGATATCGCCGTCGATGAGCTGATTCGACAGCGGCTGCAGGACGCCACGCCGCATTACGGCTGGTTGTCGGAGGAAAGCGCCGACGATCTCACACGGCTCGACAAGGATTGGGTGTGGATCGTCGATCCGATCGACGGCACCCGCGCCTATCTGGCCGGCCGGGAGGATTGGTGCGTTTCGGTTGCGCTGATCGCGAACGCCAACCCGATGCTGGCCGCGGTGTTCGCGCCGGTATCTGGTGAGTTCTTCTTTGCCACGCGTGGCGCGGGTGCGTCGCTCAACGGCGCGTCGCTGCACGCCAGCGTCGGCACCACGCTGGAAGGCGCCAAGGTCGCCGGCCCGAAACCGCTGATCGAACGGCTGGCCTTGCCGTCGACCGCGCACATCCTGCCGCGGATCGGCTCGCTGGCGCTGCGGCTGTGCCGCGTTGCTGATCGTCAGGTCGACGTTGCATTCGCCGGAGGGCAGAGCCGCGATTGGGACCTTGCCGCGGCCGATTTGATCGTGCACGAAGCGGATGGTACAATGACAACTCTCGCGGGCGAGACCATCGTCTACAACCGTCCCGAGGTCACACATGGCGTGCTGGTGGCTGCGGGGCGCGAACGTCATGCTCACATCGTCGAGCATTTTCGCGTTTCTCCGCGAGGCTGAGCGCGCGCATGCCTGTTCGCCGCAATGAGGAAGTTTGATGTCGGACAATGCGCAGCAATTGCTCCACCTCGTAATCGGGGGAGAATTGACGGACCTCGAGAACGTGACGTTTCGCGATCTCGACAAGGTCGACGTCGTCGGGGTGTACCCGAACTACGCAACGGCCTATGCGGCATGGAAGGCCCGGGCGCATCAGACGGTCGATAATGCGCACATGCGGTACTTCATCGTTCATCTGCATCGCTTGCTCGATCCAGAAAAAGAAGCCCGGTCCGCGCAGCACTGATCGCGCGGGACTGACGATGCTGCTCGGCGATGATGCGCGTCACCTTCGCGGTGACAGACGGGGCCGTTGATGGTTGATCCGGTGCCGATGACGCTCCGCGTCTATCGCAAGCTGACCGCTGCCGCGGCGCCGCTGGCGTCGCTGTGGATCGGCCGGCGGCTGAAGCAGGGCAAGGAAGATCCGTCGCGAGTCGGTGAACGTCGCGGTCTCAGCAATGATGCACGGCCGCGCGGGCCGGTGGTGTGGATCCACGGCGCCAGCGTCGGCGAGGTGTTGGCTGCGGCCGGACTGATCGAACGGCTGCGCGCGCTCAACCTGCGCATCCTGCTCACCTCGGGCACGCTGACGTCGGCCCAGGTGGTGGCCAGCCGGTTTCCGCCGGACATCATCCACCAGTTCATTCCTTACGACGCGCCGCGCTTCGTGGACCGCTTCCTCGATCACTGGCGTCCGAGTCTGGCACTGTTCATCGAATCCGATCTGTGGCCGAACCTGATCCTCGCTGCCTCGGCGCGGCGGGTGCCGATGGTGCTGATCAACGGCCGGATGTCGCAGCGCTCGTTCCCGCGCTGGCAGCGTGCGTCAGCAACCATCGGCGCGCTGCTCGGCCGTTTCGATATTTGTCTGGCGCAGTCGCGGGTCGATGCCGAACGTTTCAGTGCGCTCGGCAGCCCGAGCGTGATCACCACCGGCAACCTGAAGATGGATGTGGCGCCGCCGCCGGCCGATCCGGGCCGGCTGGAGCGGTTGCTCGCGGTCACCCGCGGCCGTCCGGTGATCGTCGCCGCCTCGACCCACCCGGGCGAGGAAGAATTGCTGGTGGAAGCGCATCGCCGGCTGTCGGCGAGTTTCCCGACGCTGCTGACCGTGATCGTGCCGCGGCATCCGCATCGCGGCGATCAGGTCGCCGGCCTGGTCGAGGCCGCAGGGCTGCCGGTGGCGCTGCGCTCGCGCGAGCAGCAGCCGATGGCCGCGACCGCGATCTACGTCGCCGACACTATGGGCGAACTCGGGCTGTTCTATCGGCTGGCGCCGATCGTGTTCATGGGCGGCTCGCTGATCGAGCATGGCGGCCAGAATCCGATCGAGGCGGTCAAGCTCGGCGCCGCGATCGTACACGGCCCGCACGTCTCCAATTTCACCGAGGTCTATCGCGCGCTCGACGATGAAGGCGGCGCGTTCGCCGTGCCCGATGTCGACGCGCTGGTACTGCGGATCTCGTCGCTGCTGTCGAACCACGACGCGCGGCAGATCTCGATCACCGCGGCCACCAAGGTGGTCGATCGCCTCGGCGGCGCGCTCGACCGCACCATCGCGGCGCTTGAGCCTTATCTGCTGCAATTGCAGATCGAACAGGGCGCCGGGAATGCGTGAGCCGGGCTTCTGGCACCGGCCTCCTTCGCTGGTGTCGCGCCTGCTGCTGCCGATCGCCGCGATCTACGGCAACATCGCCGCGGCGCGGATGCAGAAGACCGGGACCACGGTCGGCGTGCCGGTGCTGTGCGTCGGCAACTATCACACGGGCGGTGCCGGCAAGACGCCGACGACGCTCGCGCTGGTGGCGCTGCTACGCGAATTCGGTGAAACCCCTGTGGTCCTCAGTCGCGGCTACGGCGGACGGCTGCACGGGCCGGTCCAGGTCGATCCGACGCGGCACAGCGCCGCCGACATCGGCGACGAACCGCTGATGATGGCAGGCCGGGTACCGGTGGTGGTGGCGCGCGACCGCAGCGACGGCGCGGCGCTGGCCTGCGCGCTCGGCGCCAGCGTGATCCTGATGGACGACGGTTTTCAGAATCCGGCGCTGACCAAGGACGCCGCGCTGATCGTGGTCGATAGCCATCGCGGCATCGGCAATGGCAGCGTGTTTCCGGCGGGACCGCTGCGCGCGCCGCTTGCGCTGCAGATCGCGCGCACGGACGCGCTGGTCGTAGTTGGCGACGGCACCGCCGCGGACGGCCTCGCGCAGCAGATTACGAAGAAGGGCGGCGTGGTGCTGCGAGCCCGGCTGGTGCCGGAGCCGGCGTCGGTCGAGGCGCTGCGGGGGCGGCGGGTGCTGGCGTTCGCCGGCATCGGTGATCCGGGGCGGTTCGTCGCAACGCTTCAGGCCAGCGGCGTCGAGGTGGCCGAGCAGCGCGCGTATCCCGATCACCACCCATTTAAGGCCGAGGAACTGGCCGAACTCGCCGCTATCGCCAAGCGCGATGGGCTGACCTTGGTCACCACCGAAAAAGATCTGGCGCGGATCGGCGGCGCGCAGCAGGCGCTCGGCGTGGAGATCGTGCCCTTTGCCGTGACGCTGGCGTTCGGCGACGAGTCGAAGCTGCGGCTGTTCCTGCTCGACCGGCTCAACGGTGCGCGCGCCGAGAGGCTCGCCGGGCGGCGCTAAATCGCGGCCTCAACCCTTGGGCTGAAACGCGTCCGGATAATGCCGCTTCAGCACGGCTTCGGCCGTGGCGTAGGGCTCCTTCAGATCGACGCTCCAATATTTCAGCTCGTCGAGCGGGATCTGCACCCCGGTGACGGCGCAGCGCACATAGGTGCCGGGCGAGATCACGCGGAAGTCGCCATCGAGATACTGCACCTGGGCTTCGCCAGAACCCGAGAAGCCAAATTTGTTCAGCACGGCTGATCTCCTGGAAAACCGCAGGTTGCGGAACGCGGCAACGCTGCGGGTCGATACACCTGACAGATAGAACGGAAGCGCCGCATTGCAAACCGCCGTCCTGTCATGGCGGCGTCGTTTTCCCCGCGGCCAGCGGTTGTCCGGCTAGAACAGCGACCCCTGGCCCGCCGGGCTTGCCGGCCGCTTGGCCGGTTTGGCCGGCGTTGCCGCCGGCTTGGTGGCCTCGGCCGACGATCCGCTGTCGCCGTCGGCGGTGACGGCGACCCGGCCGTCGGCGAATTCGACGCTGAGTCGGGCGCCCGCGGCGACCGATGCAGCGGCGTGCACCGAGCGACCGTCGGCATCCCGCACCAGCGCGAACCCGCGCGCCAGGACTCCGCGGTAGGATAGTGCGGTGAGTAGCTTGCCGGTGGCGTCGACCCGCGCCTGCCGGCGTTCCAGCAGGGTGATCAACGCCCGCCGGGCCCGCTCGGCGAGGCGATCCAGCCGCTCCTGCTCGCGGGCGATCCGCATCCGCTGCGCCTGCTGATTGGCGAGCTTCGAGGCCTGCAGCCGCACCGCCAGCCCCTCGAACCGCTCCCGGCGGTGCCGCAGCGTGGCGCGGGCACAGCGCTGCAATTGCGTGCCGGCGCTGTCGAGCCGGTGGGCGCTGTGCGCCACCTGCGCTCGCAGCACCTTGAGGGTCATGCCGGCCGCCGCAGCGGCGAAGCGGCGGTGATGTGCATGGGTGTTGGCGCGCAGCGCGCGCGGCAGTGAGGCGGCCGCGTTGTCGAGCCGCTGCCGTGGGATCGCCAGCAGGTCGGAGGCGCCGGGCAGGGCACGTGCGGCGGCGCGCAGTTCGTTGCGGCGGAAGTCCTGGCAGCGCTGCCAGCTCGACAGCATCCGCCGGGCCAGCCCGCCGACTTCGACGAACAGCTCGGCGCGCACCGGGACGGCCATTTCGGCCGCCGCCGTCGGGGTCGGCGCACGCTTGTCGGCGGCAAAATCGATCAGGGTGACGTCGGTCTCATGGCCGACTGCCGAGATCAGCGGGATCATGCTGTCGGCTGCGGCGCGGACCACGATCTCTTCGTTGAACGACCACAGATCTTCCAGCGAGCCGCCGCCGCGCGCGACGATCAGCAGATCCGGCTGCGGGATCGGCCCATCCGGGCTGAGTTCGTTGAAGCCGCGGATCGCTGCCGCAATCTGCTCGGCCGAGCCTTCGCCCTGCACCCGCACCGGCCACACCAGCACGCGGCGCGGGAAACGGTCTTCCAGGCGGTGCAGGATGTCACGGATCACCGCGCCGGTCGGCGAGGTGACGACGCCGATCACCTCCGGCAGCCACGGCAGCAGCTGCTTGCGCGCCTCGTCGAACAGGCCCTCGGCGGCGAGCTTCTTCTTGCGCTCTTCCATCAGAGCCATCAGCGCGCCGACGCCGGCGGGCTCGAGCGCCTCGATCACGATCTGATATTTCGACGAGCCGGGGTAGGTGGTCAGCTTGCCGGTGGCGATGACCTCGAGGCCTTCCTGCGGCTTGAACCGCATCCGCCCGGCCACGCCCTTCCAGATCACCGCCTCGATCTTGGCGCCCTCATCCTTCAGCGCAAAATAGCAATGTCCCGACGAATGCGGCCCGCGAAACCCGGTGATCTCGCCGCGCACCCGGACATGCCCATAGGTGTCCTCGACCGTCCGCTTCAGCGCCTGCGACAGCTCGGAAACGGTGAATTCGCCGACATTGGCGAGGGTTTGGGGAGACTGCAGTCGGGCCATGCGATTCGCGGTGTGTTGAGGAGCTGGCAACGTAGGGAGTCTTTGCGGTTCCGGCTACCTTGCTGGGCGATACACTCTGTAATACAGAGTTCTCTATAACATGACGAGGACGCCGGTATGAAAGTGGTGCGGGCAGGGCTGCGGGTCGGGGGATACCTGCTGGGCGGGGTCGGTCTGGTGGCGCTGGCCTTTGCCGTAGCGATCGCCGTGCCGGTGACGAAGCCCGCGCCGCTGGCCTCGATCGACAAAGGCGCCCGAGCGGTCGATCGCAGCGCGATGCCGGCGCTGTCGCGGTTTCAGGCCCGCGACGGCACCGAGCTGGCCTACCGCCGCTACCAGCCACAGCAGGACGGACGCCGAGAAGTCGCAATCGTGGTCCACGGCTCGGCTGGCTCCAGCATTGCGGTGCATGCGCTGGCGCAGGCGCTCGCCGCGCGCGGCGTCGAGACCTTCGTGCCGGATATCCGCGGCCACGGCGGTTCAGGCACGCGCGGCGACATCGGCTATCGCGGCCAGCTCGGGGATGACTTCGCCGATCTGGTCGCGATGGTGCAGGCGGCGCGGCCGGGCGCGCCGCTGGTTCTGGTCGGCCATTCCTCCGGCGGCGGCTTCGCGCTGCGAATGGCGGGCTCGCCGGTCGGCGGAGCCATCGCCCGGACCGTGCTGCTGGCGCCTTATCTCGGCTACCGCGAACCGACCAATCGGCCCGGCAGCGGCGGCTGGGCCTCGCCTGACCTGCCGCGCATCATCGCGCTCGATGTGTTGCGCGGCTTCGGCGTCGCCTGCTGCGACCAGCTTCCGGTGGTGGCCTTTGCGGTCCCGGCGGGGTCGGAGAAATACGTCACCACAGCTTATTCGTTCCGGTTGCTGACCGGCTTCGGGCCGAGCCGCGATTTCCGCTCCGATCTCGCCGGCGCCACGAGCCCAATCACCGTCATGGTCGGCGCGGCTGATGAACTGATGCGCCCCGAGAACTATCAGTCCACGATGGGTGACCGCGTCAGCGTCAAGTTGCTGCCCGGCGTCGATCACATGGGCATCGTCGCCGATCCATCGGCGTTGTCGCGCATCGCCGATGTGGTCGTCGGCGCCGGAGCCGGCTCATGAGCAGTATCGACGCCAAGCAGGCCGCCGAGGCGCTGTCGGATATCGAGGTGATCGTTCGGCGGGTGCGCCGGTCGCGGATCTACCAGCTGACCAGCCTGATCCTGATGCAATGGGGCGCGCTGGTGCTCGCCGGCTATCTCGCTTCCTATCTGTGGCCGCGTTCCGCCGGCTGGCTCTGGGTCGCGGTCAACGCTATCGGCGTCTGCGGCACCTTTGCGATCGGCATGTTCGTGCGCCGGCGCAGCGGCGTTGGCTTCGACGTCCGGATTCCGCTCGCGCTCTTGCTGTTTTTCGCGTTCGGCTATCTCAACTGCTTTCTCGGCCATTTCGGCCCGCGCGAACTCGGCGTGTTCTGGCCGATCTATTTCATGATGGTGTACAGCATCGCCGGTCTTTGGGTCGGCCGTGCCTTCGTGGTGATCGGGGTCGCCATCATCGCGCTGACGCTGATCGGCTATGTCTTCAGCGGCGATTGGTTCGACCTGTGGATGGCGATGGTCAACGGCGGCGGGCTGATCCTTGGCGGATTGTGGATGCGCCGGGATTGATCATGGCCGAACTCGACGACATCATTCACCAGCCGCTGCGGCTGAAGATCATGGCGGCGCTGAACGCGCTGCCGGAGCGCCAGGGACTCGAATTCGTCCGCCTGAAGAAGCTGACCGGGGCGACCGACGGCAATCTCGGGGCGCATATCGAGACGTTGGCGCGGGCCGGATATGTCGCGGTCGACAAAGCGTTCGTCGGCAAGAAGCCGCAGACCACGGTGACGGCGACCGCCGCCGGCCGTGCCGCCTTCGCCCGGCATGTTGCTGGCTTGCGCGAAATCATCGCCGGCAGCGCGCCGGAGTAGCGATCTTGACCATTACGCCGCTGCGGGCCTATCGGGGCCGCCCGGCGGATCCGGCGGCGGTCTGAAGAAGCTGTGATAGCCGCACCGGCGATTGTTGCGGCAGCGGGCTGCCGTGTTACACCCTGCGCCAAACGGGCAATGGTGCGAGCTTCCCTTCATGAACATCCTTCTCCTCGGCTCGGGCGGGCGCGAACATGCGCTGGCCTGGAAGATCGCGGCCTCGCCGCTGGTCACCACGCTGTGGTGCGCGCCGGGCAATGCCGGGATCGCTCGCGAGGCGACCTGCGTGGCGCTGGACGTCGGCAACCACCAGGCCGTGGTCGAGTTCTGCAAGGCCAATCAGGTCGACTTCGTGGTGGTCGGGCCGGAAGCGCCGCTCGCCGCCGGGATCGTCGACGATCTGGCCGCGGCCGGCATCAAGGCGTTCGGACCGAGCCGGACGGCGTCGCAGCTCGAAAGCTCCAAGGGCTTCACCAAGGATCTATGCAAGGCGCACAACATTCCGACCGCCGCCTATGAGCGGTTCGGCGATCCGAACGAAGCCAAGGCCTATATCCGCGCCCAGGGCGCGCCGATCGTGATCAAGGCCGACGGTCTTGCCGCCGGCAAGGGCGTCGTGGTGGCGAGCACGCTGGCCGAAGCGGAGGCCGCGATCGACATGATGTTTGGCGGCGGCCTCGGCAATGCCGGCGTCGAAGTGGTGGTCGAGGATTTCCTGGTCGGCGAGGAGGCGTCGTTCTTCGTGCTGTGCGACGGCGAGCACGCGCTGCCGCTTGCCACCGCGCAGGATCACAAGCGCGCCTATGACGGCGACAAGGGACCGAACACCGGCGGCATGGGGGCGTATTCGCCGGCGCCGGTGATGACCGATGCGATCTGTCAGCAGGCGATGCAGCAGATCATCTACCCGACGCTGAAGGCCATGAAAGCGATGGGGGCGCCGTTCAAGGGCGTGCTGTTCGCCGGGCTGATGATCACCGAGGATGGTCCGCAGCTGATCGAATACAACGTCCGCTTCGGCGATCCGGAATGTCAGGTGCTGATGATCCGGATGAAGGACGATATCGTGCCGGCGCTGCTCGCCTGCGCCGACGGCCAGCTCTCGCATATCAGTCTGCGCTGGCACGACGAGCCGGCGCTGACCGTGGTGATGGCCGCCAAGGGCTATCCGGGCCATTACGAAAAGGGCACCCGCATCGCCGGGCTCGACCGTGCCGAGACGATTCCGGGCGTGCAGATCTTCCACGCCGGCACGGTGGCGTCGGGCGACTGGGTGCTCGCCAATGGCGGCCGGGTGCTTGCCGTGACCGCGTCGGCCAAGACCGTCGCCGAGGCACAGCGCCGCGCCTACGAGGCGATCGGCGTGATCAACTGGCCCGAAGGCTTCTGCCGCCGCGACATCGGCTGGCAGGCGGTGGCGCGGGAACGACGAGGGAAGTAGTTGCGTTAAGTATCGTAGTAAGACCTGATACGTCGTCATGCCCGGGCTCGTCCCGGGCATCCACGTCTTTAGGGCCTAACCGCCGCGAAGGCGTGGATGGCCGGGACGAGCCCGGCCATGACGGAGACTAACAACAATGGAGAGACCGCCGATGCCCGATCTCGCCGACTTGTTTCCGGGCTTCGGCTCGGAATGGATCAACACCTCGTCGGGCCGGATCTTCGCGCGCGTCGGCGGCGACGGGCCGCCGCTGTTGTTGCTGCACGGCTTTCCGCAGACCCATGTGATGTGGCACCGCGTCGCGCCGAGGCTGGCCGAGCGCTTCAAGGTGATCGTCGCCGATCTGCCCGGCTACGGCTGGTCCGATATGCCGGAGAGCGACGATCAGCACACGCCCTACACCAAGCGGGCGATGGCCAAGCAGCTGATCGAGGCGATGGAGCAGCTCGGCCACGTGCATTTCGCACTCGCCGGACACGACCGCGGCGCCCGCGTCAGCTATCGGATGGCGCTGGATTCGCCGGGCCGGCTGTCGAAGCTCGCGGTGCTCGATATCCTGCCGACCTACGAATACTGGCAGCGGATGAACCGCGCCTATGCGCTGAAGATCTATCACTGGAGCTTCCTGGCGCAGCCGGCGCCGCTGCCAGAAAACCTGCTCGGCGGCGATCCCGATTTCTACGTGAAGGCCAAGCTGGCGAGCTGGACTCGGGCCGGTGATCTTTCCGCGTTCGATCCGCAGGCTATCGAGCACTACCGCATCGCGTTTGCCGACCCGATGCGGCGGCACGTGATGTGCGAAGACTACCGCGCCGGCGCCTATGCGGATTTCGAGCACGACAAGGCCGATGTCGAAGCCGGCAACAAGATCCCGGTGCCGATGCTGGCGCTGTGGGGCGCCTCTGGCATCGCGCAGTCGGCCGCGACGCCGCTCGATGTCTGGAGAAAATGGGCGTCCGACGTGCAGGGCGCGCCGATCGAATCCGGGCATTTCCTGCCCGAGGAAGCGCCGGACCAGACCGCCGAGGCTTTGGTGAAGTTCTTCAGCGCCGGGCCCTGAAGAACTCCCGCAGCATCGTCGCGGCTTCGCGCTCGCCGACGGCGGAATACACTTCCGGCGCGTGATGGCAGGTCGGCTGGCCGTAGAACCTCACGCCGGATTCGACCGCGCCGCCCTTCGGATCGAATGCGCCGAAATACAGGCGCCGGATCCGCGCGAACGAGATCGCGCCGGCGCACATCGTGCACGGCTCCAGCGTGACGTAGAGGTCGCAATCGACCAGCCGCTCGCTGCCGAGCTTGGCTGCGGCCTCCCGGATTGCCAGCAGTTCGGCATGGGCGGTGGGGTCGCGGTCGGTCAGGGTGCGGTTGCCGGCTTTGGCGATCACCACGCCGTCGCGGACGATCACGCAGCCGATCGGCACCTCGCCGGCGGCTCCGGCCGCGGCCGCCTCGGCCAGCGCCAATTCCATGAAAGTGGAAGCCGTCATCGTCGTTCTTGGCTCGTCTCGACCCGAAAACTCTGCTAGGAGACCGACTTCAGCAAAAGTGGATGGCTGTTTTGCGTGACCATGCGCGTTTCAATCGGAGCGCGCGGCCTGCGAGCCGTTCCCGACTGCCTGAGCCCCATTTCGTGTTTCGATAGAAAGACCAGTCATGCCCCGCGACACCCGTAAAGACAACGATTCTGCGCGCGGCCGCCGCGACCGGCAGGGCAGCAAAGGCAGTTTCGGCGGCAAAGCCGGCGCCGGTGGCAAGGGAGCGTTCGGCGGCAAGGGCCGCTCGGGCGCGGCCCGCGGGCCGGAGAAGAAGTTCGCCAAGCGCGCCGCCGAAGGCGCCGGCGAGGCCCGCGGCGAGAAGAGCTACGCCAAGAAGTCGTTCGGCGGCGATGCAAAGCGCTCGTCGTTCGGCGGCGAGGGCAAGCGGCCCTATGCCAAGCGCGACGGTGCCGCGCCGCGCCGCGACTTTTCCGACCGTCCGCGCCGCGAAGACGGTGAGGCGCCGCGTCCCCGTTTTGGCCGCGACGATAGGCCCGCGCGCAGCGGCGGCGATCGTGCCGAGCGGGGGCCGCGCAAGGAGTTTGGTGATCGGCCGAAGCGGGATTTCGGTGACCGCCCCAAGCGGGATTTTGCTGATCGGCCGAAGCGTCCGTTCCAGCGTGACGGCGAGCCTGGCCGCGACCGCGGTGACGAGAAGCCGTGGCGGGCCCGTGAGGATCGGCCGGCGCGTGCCGGGGGCGATCGCGACCGCAAGTTCGACAAGGGCGGCTTCGACAAGCCGCGGTTCTCGAAATCGCGTGACGACAAGCCGCGCTTCGATCGGGATCGGGAAGACAAGCCGCGGTTCGACAAGGCTCGCGGCGACAAGCCCAGGTTCGATCGTGGTGAGCGCTCGGACCGTCCGGAACGCGGCGGCGACCGGCCGAAATTCTCGCGCCCCCGCGACGGCGAGCGTGGCGAACAGCGTCCGTTCCGCGAACGCAGCTTTGATCGTCCCCGCGAGGATCGCCCGCGGAGTGACCGTCCCCGCAGCGACCGTCCGCGTGAGGATCGCCCGCAGCGCGACCGCGCCGCCAAGCACGGCGACTGGCACGAGCATCCGCGCAGCGAAGGCCGCGGCTTCGATCGTCCCCGCAAGGGTCGGGACGAGGAGCGCGGCTTCGATCGTCCGCGCCGCGACAATGAGGACGACAGCAGGGTCTTCGCCAAGCGTCCGGCGTTCGGCGGCCGCGGAGCGTTCCGCAAGCAGGATCCGGCAGCGGCCAAGCGTAAGCCAGCCGCTCCCGCGAAGTCCGACAAGGCCGGCGAGCGCATCGCCAAGGTGGTGGCGCGCGCCGGGCTGTGCTCGCGCCGCGATGCCGAGACGTGGATCACGGAAGGCCGTGTCACCGTCAATGGCAAGGTGATCGATTCACCGGCGCTCGACGTCAAAGCCAGCGACGTCATCACCATCGACGGCAAGCCGTTGCCGGAGCGCGAGCGCACGCGGCTGTTCCTGTATCACAAGCCGCGCGGGCTAATGACGACCCACAGCGATCCGGAAGGCCGGCCGACGGTGTTCGATAATCTGCCCGAAGGCTTGCCGCGGCTGATCTCGATCGGCCGGCTCGACTTCAACACCGAGGGCCTGCTGCTGCTCACTAATGACGGCGGCCTGGCGCGCGCGCTCGAACTGCCCGAGACCGGCTGGCTGCGGCGCTACCGCGTCCGCGCCCACGGCGAAATCACCCAGGCCCAGCTCGACGAATTGCAGAACGGCATCGAGGTCGACGGCGTGCAGTATGGCCCGATCGAGGCCAAGCTGGAGCGCGATCAGGGCGCCAATGTCTGGCTGGTGTTCGCGATCCGCGAGGGCAAGAACCGCGAAGTCCGCAACGTGCTGGCGCATCTCGGCCTCGAAGTGAACCGGCTGATCCGCGTCTCCTACGGTCCGTTCCAACTGCTCGAGCTCGGCGAAGGCGAGGTCGACGAGGTCAAGACCCGCGTGCTGCGCGATCAGCTCGGCGAGAAGGTGATTGCGCTCGCCGGCTGCGACTTCGCCGGCCCGTCGCCGAGCGAGACCAAGCCGAAGCCGCGCGCCGGCAAGGTCGTGTCCGCCGAGGAGTGGGCGGTGGCCGAGGCTGCCCCCGCGCCGAAGAAGACGATTACCAAGCGCGGCGCGGTCGAAGATCGCAAGGGCCGCAAGGTCAAGGTCGAACGCACTGCCAGCGAAGGCGGCAATCGCCCGCTGTCGCGCGGCCCCGCCCGCCGCTACCACGGCAAACGCGACGCCGCGCCGCGGGACGAGTGAGTTCGGTTTCATGCTGATCGACGGCACGGCGCTTGTGCTCCCTCCCCCCTTGCGGGGGAGGGTCGGGGTGGGGGGTAGCTACGAAGCAAGGTTTTGCTTGTGGACCCCCACCCCCGACCCCTCCCCGCAAGGGGGAGGGGAGCGCGCCTCGTTCGTTTCGAGCTACCTGCAATCTCTACGAGCACTCCCATGCGCGTGATCGGCGGACGGCTGCGGGGGCGCAATCTGGTGGCGCCGACGTCGCGGGATATTCGGCCGACGGCGGACCGGTTGCGCGAGTCGGTGTTCAACATTCTGATGCACGCTTATGAGAATCCGCTGCTCGATGCGCGGGTGCTCGACCTGTTCGCCGGCACCGGCGCGCTGGGTATCGAGGCGTCGTCGCGTGGCGCTAAGTTCGTGCTGTTCGTCGACAACGGCGCCGAGGCGCGCGCATTGCTGCGCGCCAATGTCGAGGCGCTCGGGCTCGGCGGTGTCAGCAAAGTATATCGCCGCGATGCCGCCAATCTCGGGCCGGCGCATCCGGTCGAGCCGTTCGGCGTCGCGTTCCTCGATCCGCCATACCGCAAGCAGCTTGCGGAGGCTTCCCTCGCGTCGCTGCGCGACGGCGGCTGGCTGCTGCCGGGCGCGCTGGTGATCGTCGAGGAAGCCAAGGATGCTGGCTTCACGGCCCCGGCCGGCTACACCGAACTCGCCCGCCGCGCCTATGACGACACCGAGTTCACATTCCTGCGGTTCGGCGAGGGCGAGTAGTCCGTTTTTTTTCGACGTCATTCCGGGGCGCTCGCAAAGCGAGCGAACCCGGAATCCAGAGGTTGTTTCGCACGGCGCAGAACAGGTCGAGATTCCGGGTTCGCGAACAGCGTTCGCGCCCCGGAATTACGGTGCGCGCAGGACCTTACAAATCCCCTGCGGCGATCCAGAACACTTCGGCTTCGGAGTCTTCGCTGTCGAGCCACAGCAGCGGGAGCTGAGGGAATTCGTCTTCGATCTGCGGCCGGCAGCGGCCGACTTCGCACAGTAGGCCGCCGTCCGGCGTCAAATGATCCTTCGCCTCGGCGAGGATGCGGCGGATGATCGTCAGACCATCGTCGCCGCCGTCGAACGCCATCGCCGGCTCGGCGCGGCATTCGGCCGGCAGGCTCGCCATTCCGTCGGCGTCGACGTAAGGCGGGTTGGTGATGATCAGGTCGTAATGCTCGTCGCCGAGCGGGCCGAACAGGTCGCCGTGATACAGGCTGACGCGATCGTCGAGCCGGTGTTCGGCGACGTTGCGGGTCGCGACCGCGAGTGCGTCCTTCGACAGGTCAACGGCGTCGACCGTCGCGTTCGGGAAGGCGTAGGCCGCGAGGATCGCCAGGCAGCCCGAACCGGTGCAGAGGTCGAGCACGCGCTCGACCGCCTCAGGCGCGTCGATCAGCGAGGTATCGCCGCCGTCGAAATGCGAGTCCAGCAATTCGCCGATATAGGAGCGCGGCACGATCACCCGCTCGTCGACGTAGAACTGCACACCGCGCATGTAGATCTTGTTCACCAGATACGCCGCCGGCAGCCGCGCGGCGATCCGGCGCTCGATCAGGCCGAGGATCGCGGCAGCTTCACGCGCAGTGACGCGGGCGGAGGCGAACATCTCGAACTGATCGGGATGCAGGTGCAGCGTCTCGCCGATCAGGAACACGGCTTCGGCAATCGGATCGGTGGTGCCGTGCGCGAACACCACGCCGGCTTCGGCGAACCGGCTGACCGCGTAGCGGACGAAATCGAGCAGCGTCACCAGTTCGCCCGGCGCCACCTTCGGCGGCTTGGCGGCCGCGGCCTTCGGGGGCGCGCCGCGCCTGGCCGGCTTGGCCTTGGCGGATCTCGCCGTCGGTGCTTTCGGTTTGCCCGCCTTCTTGGTTGTCGCGGTCGCCTTCTTCGCCATCAATCCTTGCTCCATCGCGCCAGCGCGGCGTCGTCGCGGCTGTGCGCCTCGACCCAACGCGACTCGCCGGAGCGCTCCTCGCGCTTCCAGAACGGCGCGTTGGCCTTGAGATAGTCCATCAGAAATTCCGCCGCCGCGAACGCCGCCTGGCGATGCGCCGAGGCGGTTAGCACCAGCACGATGTTGTCGCCCGGCACCAGCCGGCCGACGCGGTGGATGATCGTCAGCGCGGTGATCGGCCAGCGTTTGATCGCCTCATCGGCGTGGCGCTGGATCTCCTCCTCGGCCATGCCGGGATAGTGCTCCAGCGTCAGCGCCGCGACGGTGTCGTCGCCTTCGACGCCGCGGCACAGGCCGGTGAACGACACCACCGCGCCGATGTCGGTGCGGCCCTTCGTCATCGCCGCGGTCTCGGCGGCGAGATCGAAATCGGCTTCCTGAATACGGATGGTCACCGGAACGGTCATCGGATCATCCCGTGCGTTGCGCCGGCTCAGCCGCCGGTCATCGGCGGGAAGAACGCGACCTCGCGGGCGCCTTGGATCGGCGTCTCGGCGCGGACATGCGCGCGATCGATCGCGGCGCGGATCACGCCGGGTTTTTCGAACGCCAGCGCATAGCCGTCGCCGCGCGCCGCCAGCCACCCGATCAGGTCGGCGACCGTCGCGACCGCCGCCGGCGGCTCGACGGTCTCTTCGTCGACGCCGATCCGCTCGCGCACCCAGGCGAAATACTTCACCTTCATGCCTGATCCTCTTCGATCAGATGGTGGATGCCGGCGCGGAAATAGTCGTAGCCGGTGTACATCGTCAGCAGCGCCGACAGCCACAGCAGCGAGACGCCGATCTCGGTGGTGAACGGCAGCACCTCGTCACCGGCTTCGCCCGCGAGCAGGAAGCCGATCGCGACCAGCTGTGCGGTGGTCTTCCACTTCGCCAGCCGGGTCACCGGCACGCTGACGCGGAGCGCGGCGAGATATTCGCGCAGCCCCGACACCAGGATCTCGCGGCACAGAATCACGATGGCGGCCCACAGCGTCCAGCCGTGGATGATGCTGTCGGCGGCGAGCATCAGCAGGCAGGATGCTACCAGCAGCTTATCGGCGATCGGATCGAGCATCCGGCCGAACGCCGACTGCTGATCCCAGATCCGGGCGAAATGGCCGTCGAGAAAATCGGTGATCGCCGCGGCGATGAACACCGCCAGGGCCACCCAGCGCAGCGCCAGCGGACCGCCGAGGATCGACTGCGCGAAGATGCAGCCGACAACCACCGGGATCGCCGCGATGCGGGCATAGGTGAGGATGTTCGGAAGCGTCAGCGACGTCTTCGTTCCCCGCACCGGCGCTCTCGTCGAGACGTTGTTCATCGTGACTTACCAATACTGCCCGCGACGGAAGGTCAACCTCCGACCCGGCTGCTCTCGTTCCGTATCAGGAAAAGGTGAAATCCGCATTGGGCGCAGCCGCCTTCGGCGCCGCCGACTTTGGTCGGGGGCTGCCGGTGTGTCAGTCCGGACGGGCATGGAAAAACTCGAAGATTCGCTTGGCGCTTTCGGCGCTGATGCCCGGAACCTTGCCGAGATCGGCGATCGAGGCCCGTTCGATTTCCTTCAGCGTGCCGAAATGCAGCAGCAGCGCGCGCTTGCGCGTCGGGCCGATGCCGGGGATTTCCTGCAGGCCGGCTTCGCGGATGTCCTTCTTGCGCAGCGTGCGATGCGACCCGATCACGAAGCGATGCGCCTCGTCGCGCAGCCGCTGGATGAAATACAGCACCGGGTCGCGCGGCTCGAGCTTGATGGCGTCGCGGTCCGGCAGGAACAGGGTCTCGCGTCCGGCGTCCCGATCCGGTCCCTTGGCGACGCCGAGCAGGGTGACCTGATCGGTCAGGCCGATGCCGGACAACGCTTCGCGCGCGGCGTTGAGCTGGCCGCGGCCGCCGTCGATGATCACAAGGTCCGGCCACTGCGGGACGTCGTCGTCCTTCGGCTTGGCGGCGTCGCCGTCGGTCTGTGAGCTCACCAACCGCTTGAACCGCCGCTGCAGCACCTCGCGCATCATCGCGTAGTCGTCGCCCGGCGTCAGGCCCTCGGAGCGGATGTTGAACTTGCGGTACTGGTTCTTGATGAAGCCGTCCGGGCCGGCGACGATCATCGCGCCGACCGCGTTGGTGCCCTGGATGTGGCTGTTGTCGTACACCTCGATCCGCTGCGGCGTCTTCGGCAGGCCGAGCGTGGTGGCGAGGTTTTCCAGCAGCCGCGCCTGGGTCGCGGTGTCGGCGAGCTTGCGGCCGAGCGCTTCGCGCGCGTTGGTCTGGGCGTGGGCGACCAGTTCCTTCTTCTCGCCGCGCTTCGGCACGGTGATCTCGATCTTGTGGCCGGCCTTGACGCACAGCGCGTCGGCCAGCAACTCGGCCTCTTCGATCTCGTGCGACAGCAGGATCAGCTTCGGCGGCGGCTTGTCGTCGTAGAACTGCGCCACGAACGCACCGAGCACTTCGGCCGGCGTGAACGACTTCTCGGCGCGAGGGAAGTAGGCGCGGTTGCCCCAGTTCTGGCCGGTGCGGAAGAAGAACACCTCGACGCAGGAGTAGCCGCCGTCCTGATGGATGGCGAACACGTCGGCTTCCTCGACCGTGCGCGGATTGATGCCCTGCTGGGACTGGATCGCCGACAGCGCGGCGAGACGGTCGCGGTACAGCGCCGCGGTCTCAAACTCCAGCTCCTCCGAGGCCTTCTCCATTTCGGCCGCCAGCAGCTGCTTCACCGCCCGGCTGCGGCCGGACAGGAAGTCGGTCGCTTCGCGCACCAGCTCGCTGTAGCCGGGGAAGTCGACTTCGCCGGTGCACGGGCCGGCGCAGCGCCGGATTTGATACAGCAGGCAAGGCCGCGTCCGGCTTTCGAAGAACGAGTCGGTGCAGGATCGCACCAGGAACGCCCGCTGCAGCGCCGTGATGGTGCGGTTGACCGCCCCGGCCGAGGCGAACGGACCGAAATACCGCCCCGGACGGCTCTGCGCGCCGCGGTGTTTGAGGATCTGCGGCGCCCAATGGTCGCCGGTGATCAGGATGTAGGGAAACGACTTGTCGTCGCGGAGCTGGACGTTGAAGCGCGGCCGCAGCTGCTTGATCAGATTGGCTTCGAGCAGCAGCGCCTCGGTCTCGGTCGTGGTGGAGATCACCTCGACCTCGACGGTCAGCGCGATCATCCGGGCGATCCGCAACACCTGGCCGGTGGGCCGGGCGTAGGACGCCAGCCGCTTCTTCACGTTCTTGGCCTTGCCGACATAGAGCACGTCGCGCTCGGCGTTCAGCATCCGGTAGACGCCCGGCGAGGTCGGGGCGAGTCGCACCGCGCGCGCGATCGCCGAGCGGCCGACCGCCATCGGTCCGGCAGCGGGCTGAGCGGCTGCGTCGGCCTCGGTCTCGTCTTCGGCCTCCGGCAGACGTGCCTCGTCGTCCTCCTCGACCGTCAGCTCCGCAGTGGCGGTGTCGATGTCTTGGGGGGCGGCATCCGGGCGCGCGTCGGCGGCGGGCGCCGGGGCCACGGGAGAGGCGGTGTCGAGCGGTGGTTCGGCCGCGGCCGCAGGCGGCTCGGCGGGATCATGAATCATGGCGGCTCCAACCTATGCGCTCGCTTCCGCGGTTGCCAGCGCAGGGCCTCGGCGGAACCGGGGCCGCCGGAAATTCCGCTGTCTTGCCATGGTGTTGCCGCGAACGCCGGGAAGTAAGATTTTGTTAACAATGCGCGCCGGATCGGTCCGCGGGTTAAGAACCGTTTAACTTAAAACTCTCGATAAATTCGACGGGAAAAGAGAGGAAAGCCGTAACCATTCGGGACATTTTCCCATCGGCCGCGGGAGGCCGATGACCGGACGCAGACTGCGCCGCCGCTGGCGCGGGCGGGTCGTCGAGGAGAGTAAGATGCGTAAAGTTACACTGGCAGCGGCGGCCGTGATCGCCGCAAGCGTGTCGACGGCTCAGGCGGCCGACATGGGTTATTACCGGTCGAATGCGCCCTATACGGTCAATCAGCCGCTCAACGCCTTCAGTTGGGCCGGTCCCTATCTCGGCGGCAACCTCGGCTACTCCTGGGGCAACGTCACCAACAACATCACCAAGCCGTCGGGCTTCTCCGGCGGCGTGCAGGGCGGCTACAACTGGCAGTCCGGCAACATCGTGTTCGGTCTCGAGGGCGACATTCAGTTCTCGACCGCGGACGACACTTTCGCGCAGTACAAGTTCTCGAACCCGTGGTTCGGCACCGGCCGTGGCCGCATCGGCTACGCGATGAACGACGTGCTGATCTACGCCACCGGCGGTCTGGCGTTCGGCCAGCTCAAGGGCCAGAACGTGTTCGCCTCGGAGAGCCACAGCTCTGCGGGCTGGACGGTCGGCGCCGGCGCCGAATTCGCCTTCGCGCCGAAGCTGAGCGCCAAGGTCGAGTACCTGTACATGAGCCTGTCGACCAGCAACTTCTTCATCACCGGCATGCCGAACGGCTACAACGCCGGGTTGGTCCGCGCCGGCATCAACTATCACTTCTAAGCCGCGCCTCATCGTCGCGACTAAAACCTTTGCGAACAAGGTTCGCGAAGCAGCCTTCGAGACCAAGAAACTTGGATCATCCACTCCCGGCCGGTTTTCCGGCCGGGATTTTCTTTATCAGTGGCTGCGTTCGTGGATGCAGCGCCGACTTATCACCAGCCGTAGCGCGCCGCCGGCAGGCTCTGCCGCCTAGAGCATCTCTGCTTTTGACAGAATCAGGACCGAACTTCCTAGCGGCCGCAGCTTGTAGAGCCTCATGGTGAGGAGGCGCGAAGCGCCGTCTCGAACCATGCGCCGCAGGCGATGTGGCTCCTCATCCTTCGAGACGCCCGGCTTTGCCGGGCTCCTCAGGATGAGGACTTCGGACGCTTGGCAAAGGCCAAATCCGCTTCAATCAATCGATGAAGCGCTCTAAGCGTCGCGTGATGTGGTTTGCGAAAGGAGGCTGTTGCGAAGGCCGCGCTTTGCAAAATGCTGCAAGTCGGCAGCAAGCGAAACGCCATCGCTTCGGGAAGGAGCGTCCGCGTGATGCCCGCGTCGCCCATGCCCGAACTCACTGCGCGCTACCTAACGGCACGCGCCAACGTCGTTGCGCCCCGTCCCAACCCGTGCAGCGCCGCCGTGACGCTGCAGCTTTCCGAGCCGATTACGGCGAGATCACCAAGTTGACCGCCTTGGGGCCTTTGCCCTTCTTGTCAGGCTCCACTTCGAATGAAATACGCTGTCCCTCGGTCAAGTCTTTCAAGCCGGCCCGTTCGACTGCGGTAATGTGCACGAACACATCGCGGCCACCGTCATCGGGCTTGATGAAGCCGTAGCCGCGCTCGCCGTTGAAGAACTTCACCGTTCCCGTCATTGCCATTCCGGAAACTCCTCCCAGCATGCTTTCCGACGCGCGCCGGCGCATCGGTGCGACCTGGCATTTCGCTGCCGGATAGCTTGGCCGAGAGCGGGACCTGCTACTGACTGCGGGTCCAATCAAAATACGCTTTGAGGCCTTGTCACTCCGCCGCCCCCATTCGCGGAAGCGGAACGTAAAGCCAGTCCAATGAAACTAGCATAATACGGAATTTAGCGGATTGCCTACGGTCGAGTTGCGACTTTTCGCAAGCTGTTGGGGGCAGCCAATGAGTAATCAAGACTTCGGGAATTCAAGACGGTAACGACCGACCCCACCAAGGCCGAGCGGACGCTCCAATTCGGGGAGAACGGTTCTCAGCTCATCGGCCAGCGTCCAGGGCGGGTTGACGATCAGCAGGCCGGTCGACGTCAGCGGTCCGTCGGACTGCTGTGGCGCCACGCTAAACTCCAGCCGCAGGCACTTGCCTTCGCCGCCCGCGGCGGCGGTCTCGGCCACGGCAGCCGCCAGCGCCTCGGTGGCGCGGCGGTTCTTGACCGGGTACCACAGCAGATACACGCCGGTCGGCCACTTGGCGTGGGCGGCGGCGAACTTGGCGGCCATCTGCTCGAACTCGTCCTTGCGCTCGAATGGCGGGTCGATCAGCACCAGCCCGCGCCGCTCCTTCGGCGGCACGTAAGCGGTGAGTCCGGTCCAGCCGTCGAGATCGACCACCCGGCCCTGCGGGTCGTGGCGCAGCGCCGCGATCAGGTGCTTGCGCGCCACCGGTTCGAGCTCGCAGGCCACCAGGCTGTCCTGGGGGCGGAGCAGGGCGCGGGCGATCAGCGGCGAGCCCGGATAGGCGGTGAGCTCGCGCTGCGGGTTGAACGCCCGGACGATATCGAGATAGGGCGCGATCAGCGCGTAGGCCTCGTCGGAAAACCGCGCCTGCAGCACCCGGGCGATCCCGGTCGCCCATTCGCCGCCGCGGCGGGCCTCCTCGCTGGTCAGGTCGTACAGGCCGGCGCCGGCGTGGGTATCGATCACCCGGAAGGCGGCCGGCTTGTCGTGCAGGTACGTCAGGATGCGGACCAGCACGAGGTGTTTGATGACGTCGGCGAAATTTCCGGCGTGGAAAGCGTGGCGATAATTCATGGCCCGTCCCCTAGCAGGGCGCGGCCTGCGCCGCCATGGTTTGACGATCCGGACGCCAGCCCCGTACGACTACGAGGCCGGCCCGGTTCCAAATCCTGCGACTTTTCAAGTAGTTTGGCCGCGCTGGGCGATTTGGCCGCAGAAGCCCAATTAACGCGCTGTTTAACCCCCGATGCTAGTTCTTGCTTTGCGAAAGACCGGCGGTTGTACGCCAGGGCTTTCAAGAGAACCTGCGTTAGCCGGCCGGTCGGGCGGTGGTCGAGCCACCCTGCGGCGCCTTGGGGAGTTGAAGATGGCGGTTGATTTGTCGATGTCGGTTTTGGTGGTGGACGATTACAGCACCATGATCCGGATCATTCGTAATCTTCTCAAGCAGCTTGGTTTTGAGAATATCGATGACGCCAGCGACGGCTCGGCAGCGCTCGCCAAGATGCGCACCAAGAAGTACGGCCTGGTGATCTCCGACTGGAACATGGAGCCGATGACCGGCTACGACCTGCTGAAGGAAGTGCGCGCCGATCCGAACCTGTCGCAGACCCCGTTCATCATGATCACCGCGGAGTCGAAGACCGAGAACGTGATCGCGGCCAAGAAGGCGGGCGTCAACAACTACATCGTCAAGCCGTTCAACGCGGCGACGCTGAAGACCAAGATCGAGGCGGTGTTCCCGGATCACGTCGCGGCGTAAGCCGGCCGACCCTTCGTCTTCCGCACAGCTCTACGGCGCGCTCCTCATCGAGGGGCGCGTTTGTTTTTTGGAGCAGGGCGAGGCTCAGCCTTCGGCGAAGCGCTTGGTGAACAGCGCGACGTCGACCAGGCCGCGGGCGTGGCGGCCGTCGCCGACCTTGCGGTCGCCGAGGAACGAGGCGACGTCGAACCGGATCACCCGGCGCTCCACCGCGCTCACCACCGCCGTGGTCCGCACCGTCTGGCCGACGAAGGCCGGCGCCAAATGCCGGATGTCGACCTCGCTGCCGACCGTCACCCAGCCTTGGGGAAGCTTCGGCGCGATCGCGTCGCCCGAGGTCATTTCCATCACCAGGATCATCATAGGGGTCGCGAACACCGCCGGCATCGACGGCACGAAGTGCTGCACGGTGATGTCCTGCGTCACCGTGGTCAGCCGCTCGGCGCTCATGCCGACGGTGATGAAGTCGCGTGCGTCCATCGCAGTCTTCCTTGCTAATTGCCCCGCCGCACTCTCGCCATTCCGGGGCGCCGCGCGAGCGGCGAACCCGGAATCCCGAAGTGATCAGCCCACCATTCGACAGCGCGAGATTCCGGGTTCGCTCACGTCGTGAGCGCCCCGGAATGACGACGGATGGGACAGGGTGAGCTACTTCCCTTGCGCGGCCTTGCGCTCGACGAAGGTCTTGCCGCCCTTCATCTTGTTGGTGAGCGGGGCTTCGTTGATCTGGATGACGATGTTCTCGGGATCGACCCCGGCATGGGTGGCGATCGCGGTGGTGATGTCGCGCATGATCGCCGCCTTCTGCTCGTCGGTGCGTCCTGCCGCCATGTTGATGGTGACCTCAGGCATTCAGTTTCTCTCCCTCGTTTGTCCTTCTTGTTCGTCATTCCCGGGGCGCGAGCGAAAGCTCGCGAACCCCGGAATCTAGCCGCGACCTCACTCAAGGCCTCATCCTGAGGAGCCCGGCGAAGCCGGGCGTCTCGAAGGATGCGCCGCGAGCGACGCTGAGCTTTGCCCCGGCCTCATGGTTCGAGACGGCGCTGCGCGCCTCCTCACCATGAGGGGCTGAGGCTCAACCCCACACCACCCCGCGGCGCTGCAGCAACTCCTGCACCTTGGCGACCAGTTCGTCTTCCTTGCAGGAGAATTGCGCCTCGGCCTGCTTCTTCAAGTACTCGTCGCGGTCCTTCTCCAGCGACGCCAGTTCGGCGCCCAGGATCAGGTCCTTGATCTGCACGATACCCTGCTGCTTCTCGTCCGAGCCCTGGATGATGGCGCAGGGCGAGTTGCGCTTGTCGGCGTATTTCATCTGCTGGCCGAGCGAATGCTTGGGATTGCCCAAGTACAATTCGGCGCGGATGCCGGCTTTGCGAAGCGTGGCGACCATCTTTTGGTAGCCGGCGATCTCGCCGCCGAACACGGTGACCACGACAGGGCCGGGCTGCGGTTTGTTATCGAGCTGGCCGATCAGCGTCAGCGCCGCCTGCAGCCGCGACACGCCGATCGAGAACCCGGTCGCCGGCACCGGCTCGCCGCGGAAGCGCGACACCAGACCGTCATAGCGCCCGCCGCCGCCGACCGAGCCGAACCGAATTGGGCGGCCCTTTTCGTCCTTGGTCTCGAGCAGCAGTTCGACCTCGTACACCGGGCCCGTGTAGTACTCGAGGCCGCGGACGACGGAAGGATCGATGCGGATGCAATCGCCATAGCCGCCGGCTTCCGCCAGCTCCGCGATGGTGGCGAGTTCGGCGACGCCGTCGCCGCCGGTCTTCGAACCTTCGACCCGCGCCCGCATGTTGGCGACCGTCGCCTGGTTGTCGGCGCCCTGGGTGCTGACGCCGGCATCCTTGTCGCCGATGAAGCTGATGATCGCCTGGATCTGCGTGTCGTTCAGGCCGGCGCCCTTGGTGAAGTCGCCTTTGCCTTCCTCGCCGCCGTCCCAACGACCGGCGCCAAGTAGTAAGATGATATCCTTGATCGGAAACTTGTCGGCCTTATCGATCGCGCGCATCACGGTGAGCCACTGCGCGTCGCTGTCGATGCCTTGCGCTTCGCGGATGCCGTCAAGCACCTTGCGGTTATTCACCTTCACCATGTAGCTGCCGCGCGGGATGCCCAGCGCTTCCATGGTGTCGGCGGCCATCATGCACATTTCGGCGTCGGCCGCGGCGGTGGGGGCGCCGACGGTGTCGGCGTCGAACTGCATGAACTGCCGGAAGCGGCCGGGGCCGGGCTTCTCGTTGCGGAACACCCAGCCGAACCGGTAGCTGCGATACGGCTTCGGCAAGCTATCAAAGTTCTCGGCGACGTAGCGCGCCAGCGGCGCGGTGAGGTCGTAGCGCAGGCTGATCCACTGCTCGTCGTCGTCCTGCAGCGAGAACACGCCCTCGTTGGGGCGGTCCTGATCGGGCAGGAACTTGCCGAGCGCGTCGGTGTATTCGAACGCCGGAGTCTCCACCGGCTCGAAGCCGTAGCGTTCGTACACCTCGCGGATCTTCTCCACCATCGCGCGCGTCGCCGCGATTTCGGCAGGCCCGCGATCGGCGAGGCCGCGCGGCAGCCGGGCGCGCAGTTTCGAGGGTTTTTTCGGTTTCTCAGCCATGATCGCCTTTCAACTCAGGGCCGGGTTGGTACCAGCCGGTGCCCTTTGCAGCAAGGTTGGGTTGTGTGATCCAGCGCAAATCCCTCGCCAGTGGCGTCCATTAACAGATGGATGCCCCACGGAAATTTGCTGGCTCGCGGCGTTCCCGTAGGGGCGTGAAGCTGATACCGTGCCGCGCCTTTCACCCCCGGCCGCGCAGTGCATGAGGAGCGCCATGTTAGACAAGATCAAGCCCACGTCCGCCGTCAACGCGCCGAACGATCTCAACGCGTTCTGGATGCCGTTCACCGCGAACCGGGCCTTCAAGCGCGCGCCGAAAATGGTCGTGGGTGCCGAAGGCATGCACTACATCACCGCCGATGGCCGCAAGATCATCGATGCCGCTTCGGGCATGTGGTGCACCAATGCGGGCCACGGCCGCAAGGAAATCGCCGAAGCCATCAAGGCGCAGGCCGACGAACTCGACTTCTCGCCGCCGTTCCAGTTCGGCCAGCCGAAGGCGTTCGAGCTTGCCACCCGGATCGCCGATCTGGCGCCGGAAGGCCTCGATCACGTGTTCTTCTGCAATTCGGGCTCGGAAGCCGGCGACACCGCGCTGAAGATCGCAGTCGCCTATCAGCAGATCAAGGGCCAGGGCTCGCGCACCCGCCTGATCGGCCGTGAGCGCGGCTATCATGGCGTCGGCTTCGGCGGCACCGCGGTCGGCGGCATCGGCAACAACCGCAAGATGTTCGGCCCGCTGCTTAACGGCGTCGACCATCTGCCTGCGACGTATGATCGCGACAAGCAGGCCTTCACCAAGGGCGAACCGGAATACGGCGCGCACTTCGCCGACGCGCTCGAAGGCCTCGTCAACCTGCACGGCGCCAACACCATCGCGGCGGTGATCGTCGAGCCGATGGCCGGCTCCACCGGCGTGCTGCCGGCGCCGAAGGGCTACCTCAAGCGCCTGCGCGAGATCACCAAGAAGCACGGCATCCTGCTGATCTTCGACGAGGTCATCACCGGCTACGGCCGTCTCGGCTACGCCTTCGCGTCCGAACGCTATGGCGTCACCCCGGACATGATCACCTTCGCCAAGGGCGTCACCAATGGTGCGGTGCCGATGGGCGGCGTGATCACCTCGGCCGAGATCCACGATGCGTTCATGACCGGTCCCGAGCACGCGGTCGAGCTGGCTCACGGCTATACCTATTCGGCGCACCCGCTGGCCTGCGCGGCCGGCATCGCCACCCTCGATATCTACCGCGACGAGAAGCTGTTCGAGCGCGCCAAGGCGCTGGAGCCGAAGTTCGCCGAGGCGGTGATGTCGCTGAAGTCGGCCCCGAATGTGGTCGACATCCGCACCGTCGGCCTGACCGCCGGCATCGACCTCGCCCCGATCACCGATGCGGTCGGCAAGCGCGGCTTCGACGCGATGAATGCGGGCTTCCACGACCACGAGCTGATGCTGCGGATCGCCGGCGACACCCTGGCGCTGACCCCGCCGCTGATCCTCAGCGAGGACCACATCGGCGAGATCGTCGACAAGGTCGGCAAGGTGATCCGCGCGGTCGCCTGATTCTGCCCGATATCCCCTTGGGACGGCGGACGAATCCAGTGGACTCGTCCGCCGAATCGACAAAGATGGCGGATCGGCAGGCAACCACCGGCTTAAATGATCCGCATCTCGACCATTTTCATCGCCGTCTGCATGGTGCTGATCGCCACCTCGCTCGGCATGGTGGTGTATGCGGTCGCCGGGTTTAACTTCGCCCAGGCGTCGCTGGTCGGCCTGACCGCCCTGACATTGTTCGTGCTGTACCAGGCGGTTTCGATGCGGATGCGCGACCGCGCCGAGGCCGGCGATCAGATCGCCGACCTGTCGCGCGGCACCGCCGATCTCGCCCGCCAGGTCGGCGAATTCGGCCGGCGGCTGGCGGTGGTCGAGGCCAAGCTGGTTTCCGCCCAGTCCTCCCAGCAGGACCGGGTCCAGCACGTCTCCGACGAAATCACCGAACTTGGTACCCTGGTGCAGCAGCTGGCTGCCTCGGTCGCCGCCCACGAAGACCTTCTGACCTCCGCCGCCCGCAGCGAGGTCCGCCCCGAGTCCATCGCAGCGCCGGCTCCGGCTGCTCTGGCTCCGCCCGTGATCCCATCCGCGGCCGTACCGGCGGCTGCCGCTGCGGCGCCCGTTTCGGCGCTTCAGCCCGAAACGCCGAGTCCCGCAGCTCCCCCCGCGCCGGCGCCGGCCGCTACCGCTCCCACGACTCTGGTGCCGGACGCCGCCTCAGTCCCGGCTGTGGTCCCGCCGCCCGCCGTCGTTTCAGCTCCTACCGGTCCCAACATGGCGGAGGCGGTGGCGAGCGCGGTCGAGGGCGGTCGTTTCGATCTCTATCTACAGCCGATGGTCTCGCTGCCGCAGCGCAAGGTGCGGGCCTACGAGGTGGTGACGCGGCTGCGCGACACCGCCGATCAGGCGATCCCTGCCGAAACCTATTTGCCGATCGCCGAGACAGCCGGGTTGATGGGACGGATCGACAACGCGATCCTGCTGCGCGCCGTGCAGGTGGTCCGGCGCCTGCTGGTGCGCAACAAGGACGTCGGGCTGTTCGTCAACATCGCCGGCGCGACGCTGGCCGACACCGCCGCCTTCGCCCAGTGCCTCGACTTCCTCGAAGCCAACCGCGCGCTGGCGCCGTCGCTGATCCTCGAATTCAAGCAGAGCACCCTGCGCGGCCTCGGTCCGATCGAAACCGAACACCTCGCGGCGCTGGCGCAGCGCGGCTACCGGTTCTCGATCGACCATGTCACCGATCTGCGGTTCGAGCCGCGCGAGCTGGCCGATCGCGGCGTCCGCTTCATCAAGGTGCCGGCGGCGCTGCTGCTCGCCGCGCATGACACGGCGTCCGCCGACATCCACCCGGTGGATCTGTCCGATCTGCTCGGCCGGTTCGGCATCGATCTGGTCGCCGAGCGGATCGAGGGGGAACGCGCCGTGGTCGACCTGCTTGACTACGATGTGCGGTTTGGGCAGGGGTTCTTGTTCGCAGCGCCCCGTCCGCTGCGGCCAGAGACCGCCACCAACGCGGCCGCGCCGGCTTCCAACGCCCCGGCCCAGCAGGACATCAATCTTGATCCAGGCAAGCTACCGCAGAGCCCGCTCGCTCGCATCGAGCCGGCACGCGTCACCGGCAATGCCGCACTGGTTCGCCGCGCCGCCGGCCCGTTCTGATCGTTTCAGCCGATGACGAAGCTGCGTTTCGTCGAGCATCTGCACGAGCTCGTCGGCTCGGTCGATGTCGTGCTCAGCGACATCTGGGGCGTGGTGCATAACGGCCTGGAGTCGTTCCCGGACGCCTGCGCGGCGCTCAAGACCGCGCGTGACCAGGGCCGCACCGTGGTGCTGATCACCAACGCGCCACGGCCGGCGGATTCGGTGCAGCGCCAGCTGCGCAAGCTCGACGTGCCGGACGATTGCTACGACGCGATCGTGTCGTCGGGCGATCTCACCCGGATCTACGTGGCCGAACATCCCGGCCAGTCGATCTACTGGCTCGGGCCGGATCGCGACAACTCGATCTATCGCGGCCTCGACGCGGTGCTGACGCCGCTCGACAAGGCCGACTACATCATCTGCACCGGCCCGTTCGACGACGAGACCGAGTCGGCCGAAGACTATCGCGAGATGATGGGGCAGGCGCTGGAGCGCAAGCTGACGCTGGTCTGCGCCAATCCGGACATCGTGGTCGAGCGCGGCGACCGGCTGATCTACTGCGCCGGCGCGATCGCCGAGTTGTATCGCGAGCTCGGCGGCGAGGTGATCTTCTACGGCAAGCCGCACCGGCCGATCTATGATCGCGCGATGGCGCTCGCCCGACAGATCCGCGGGACCGACACGCCGGCGCAGCGGGTGCTGGCGATCGGCGACTCGGTGCGGACTGATCTGGCCGGCGCGCAGGGCTACGGCATCGATCTCTTGTTCGTCACCCGCGGCATCCATGCCGACGCATTCGAGGGCATCGATCGGCTCGACACCGCTGCGGTGACCGAACTGTTCGGCCACCCGCCGCTGGCACTGACCCGCGAGCTGCGCTGGTAAGCGCAGCTCGACTTCGCTTCTTCGAGAGTTGATCAGCGGCCTTCGCGCAGCCAGGTCGCCGCGAACGCGCCGAGCAGCAACAGCAAGCCGATCAGGCCGGTGAACACCGGCAGCACGCCGACGCCGGTGACGACGCTGGCATCGCGCATTCGCACGCCGAGCCAGCCGTCGCCGCGGAAAATCGTCGCCGAGGTCACCGGCACGATCCGCGGCAGCTCGACGCTGCCGTTCTCGGCGATCCGGCGGGCGTCGCCGCCGGTGGCCTGCGCCAGCGGCCGCAGCGTCTCGGTGGTCGAGGTGACCTCTGCAAATTCCTTCGGGTTGACCGGCCCGACATTGATCAGCGCTTTGAGCGTGCCATCGGTCGCCGACCACAGCCCGAGCTCGTCGGCCGGCAGTGTCGCCCGCCAGGTGCCGGGATCGCCCGCCGCGAGCGTGAGTTCGCGGGTCTTGCCGGAAGGCGAGGTGACGGTCACGGGCGGCACGCTGTCACCCATGGTCTGCCGCAGCACTTCGAGGTTCTTGCCCTCGGCCTTCAGCCGCAGCGCTTCTTCATCGAGGTCCGGCTGCTTCATCAGCCAGTGCGACATCCGCCGCAGCAGATCGAGATGCGGTCCGCCGCCCTCGTAGCCGCGCGCCCACAGCCAGATGTGGTCAGAGAGCAGCAGCGCGACCCGGCCCTCGCCGAAATGCGACAGCAGCAGTAGCGGCATGTTGTCGGCGCCGGTCATCAGCGGGGCAGCAGTCGCGTTGCGGGTGTCGACCGTGCGGAAGAACCGGCTCCAATGCGGCGGCTCGGACGCCGAGCCTTCGAGGCCGCGCGTCACCGGATGGCGCTTGCCGGCGTCCGACAGCCGCGCGTGATACGGCTTTTCGGTGACGCCGACCGGCTCGGCCGGCAGCAGCGTGTCGAGCGGCGTACGCCAGATCGAGGTAGTCGACGCGTAGTCCGGCCCGGCCGACACCAGCACCGCACCGCCGTTCTTCACGTAGCGCGAGATGTTGTCGAAATACGCCATCGGCAGCACGCCCTGGCGGGCGTAGCGGTCGAAGATGATCAGTTGAAACTCGTTGATCTTCTGCTGGAACAGCTCGCGGGTCGGGAAGGCGATCAGCGACAATTCGTTGATCGGCGTGCCGTCCTGCTTCTCCGGCGGCCGCAGGATGGTGAAGTGCACGAGATCGACGCTGGCGTCGGATTTGAGCAAATTGCGCCAGGTGCGCTCGCCGGAATGCGGCTCGCCGGACACCAGCAGCACCCGCAGCTTGTCGCGGACGCCGTCGATCGACACCACGGCGCGGTTGTTGACCAGCGTCAGCTCGTTCTCGACCGGCGAGGCTTCGATCTCGACGATGTTCTGGCCGGCATGCTTGATCTCGACATCGACGTTGACGGTCTGGCCGCTGAGCACGGTGCGCTGGTTCAGCACTTCGCCGTCGCGCCGCACCACGACGCGGGCACGGTCGCCGGTGATGCCCTGGTCGTCGAGCCGGTAGGTGATGGTCTGGGTCTGGCCGACGATGCCGAACCGCGGCGCCGCCAGGATGGCGATGCGGCGGTCGCGCTCGTCCTTGCGGCCGGTGATCAGCGCCTGCACCGGCGCCTGGAAGCCAAGTGCCTGAGCGTTCGCCGGGATATCGTGGACGCGGCCGTCGGTGATCAGGAACGCGCCGGCGACGCGGTCGGTCGGCACGTCGGACAGCGCCGAAGTCACCGCGCCGAACAGCTTGGTGCCGTCGGTCTCGCCATCCGCCTGGCCGGCTTCGACAACGCGAACCTCCAGGCCCTTGATCTGCTTCAGCCGATCGACCAGCGCTTCCTTGGCCTGCTCGGCTTCTTCGGTGCGCTTGCCGAAATTCTGACTCGGGCTCTTGTCGACCACCACGGCGGCGACCGAGGACAGCGGCTCGCGCTCCTCGCGGGTGAACGACGGATTGGCCAGCGCCAGCACGATCAGCGCAAGCGCCGCGATCCGCACCCACGCGCCCCGCGAGCGCCCAATCAGCAGCACGAGTGCGATGATCGCCACGGCGGCAATCGCGACCCACAGCACTGCGGTCGGAACAAGAGGCGCAAAGGCGATGCCGTAGTGCAATGCGTTCTCCTCGTCGCTCATGGTTCGAGACGCATCGCTGCGCGATGCTCCTCACCATGAGGTCCTCGTTTCGTCGTCCCGCCTCAAGCGAGACCTCTCCCTCATCCTGAGGAGCCCGGCGAAGCCGGGCGTCTCGAAGGATGAGCTAACTATTGCCCCAGCCGCTCGATCAGCGCCGGCGCGTGGACCTGGTCGGCTTTGTAGTTGCCGGTCAGGGTGTACATCACGATGTTGACGCCGGCGCGGAAGGCGAATTCGCGCTGGCGCGGCTCGCCCGGTGTCAGCGGCAGCATCGGCTGGCCGTCGGGCCGCATCGCCCAGGCGCCGGCGAGATCGTTGGAGGTGATGATGATCGGCGACACGCCGTCGCCGCCGCGCGCCGGGCGGGTGGTGTCGTCATCGTCGGTCTCGCGCGGCAGCGCCTCGACCCAGGTCTGGCCGGCGGTGAAGCGGCCGGGGAAGTCGCGCAGGAGATAGAACGTCTTGGTCAGCACGTGCTCGCGCGGCACCGGCTCCAGCTCCGGCACGTCGAGCGACGACAGCACGTCGCGCAGTGTGATCATGCCGGGGGTCTGCGATGCGCCGTTCGGATCCGGCGGCGCTTCGATCGCGTCGCGGGTGTCGAAGATCACGGTGCCGCCCTGCTTCATGTAGGCGTCGATCTTGTTGAGAGCGTCCTGCGGCGGCTTAGGCCCGCCGGCGACGATCGGCCAGTAGATCAGCGGGAAGAACGACAGCTCGTCGCGCGCCGGATCGACGCCGACCGGCTCGCCGGCTTCGAGTGCGGTGCGCTGCGCCAGGAACAACGTCAGTCCGCTCATTCCGGCTTTGACGATGGCGTCGACGTCGGCGTTGCCGGTGATCACATAAGCGAGGTGAGTCTGTGCGGTCGCCTTGATGGCAAAGTCGTCCTTGGCGCCTTGCGCGCGCAGCGGCAGCGGCATCGACGCCAGTGGCAGTGCGATGATCAGCGCCAGCGCGGCGGTCGCGGCGCGGCGGCGGCGCATCAGCAGCGCGGCGAGGCCGCCGCCGAGCACGGCGACGATCAGCGCGTCGAGCAGGAACAGGCCGAGCGACGAGGCCAGCAGCATGCCGCGCAGATCGCGCGGTTCGGCGTTGCTGTAGGCGGCGCGGCGGGCGTTGATCGCCGACGTATCCAGCGGCGCAATCCGGTCAGCAGCGGCCAGCGCATTGACGGCGATCGGTCCGTCGGCGGGACCATAGAAGCCGGGCGGATGCTCGGCGCTGCCGCGCTCCCGGTAATCAGCCGGGATCGGCTTGGCGGAGGCCGGCGGCGGGCCGAACGCGCCGAAGCCGTCGAGCGTGCGCAGCGGCGACACCGTCTCGGCGGCATTCGGATCGGCCGCAACGCCGGCGCCGGGCGTCGAGGTGTAACCGGACATGTCGACCAGCCGGCGCAGCATCTCGACGAAGGTGCCGGACATCGGCAGGTTCGACCAGCGCATGTCGGCGCTGACGTGGAACAGCGTCACCAGCCCTTTGCCGCGATGCTCGCCGGTGACCAGCGGCGTGCCGTCGGCGAGCGACGCCCAGCTCTTGCCGGGCAGGGTCGCGTCCGGCTCGGCCAGAACCTGGCGATTGACGGTGACGTCGCTCGGCACCGCGAGCCCGGCGAATGGGCCGTCGCCGGAGAACGCAGCGAGCTGCTGTGGCTTCTCCCATGTCAGGCTGCCGCCGAGGCTGCGGCCGCCTTTGCGAAGCTTCACCGGCACCAGATCGTCCTCGTCCTGACGGGCGAGACGAGGGCCGGCAAACCGCACCAGCACGCCGCCCTGTTCGATCCAGGCATCGAGCCGCTGGCGGATTTCGGGTGACAGCGCGCCGACATCGGCGAGCACGATCATCGGCAGCTTCTGGTCGAGGAATTGCGCGATCACCTGCTGCGGCGCGGCGCGTTCGCCCTGGCGCAGATCGGCGAACGGCGACAGCGCACGGGCGAGATAGAACGTCGCCGCCAGCAGCGGCTGCGCCGTGTCGGCGCTCGCGCCTGACACGATCCCGACCGCGCGGCGGCGCCAGCGCTTGTCGAGTAGCTGAACGGCGCCGGTGGAGCGCTCGCCGGCGATTTCCAGCCGGGCGATGTCGTTGCGCAGTTCGACCGGCAGGTCGAATGCCGCTTCGGTCTCGGTGGCGCCGGGCGCAAGGCTGAAGCGGGCTTCGCCGATCGGCGCGCTCTTGGCATCGAGCGCGCGGACGACGCCGGCATCGACGCCGCCGCTGTTGGCGCGCAGCACTTTCACGGTCATCTTCGCCGCGGCGTTTTCGGCAGCCGCCAATGCATGGGCCGGCGGCGCGCCGCCTTCGACGATGGTGAGGCTGCGGTTCTGGACCAGCTTGTTCAGCCCGGCGACGAAATCATTGCCGCGGCCGGTGTCGACACCGTCCGTCAGCCACACCAGTTCGGCATCACCGGCGGTCTTCAGGAAACGCTCGATGCCGGGCAGCGCCTCGACCCGCTCGACCGCATAGGGCTTGGGCGCGAGCTGACGCAGCGAGACTCGTGCGGTGCCGGCCGGCATCAGGGCCGGATCGCGCGCTGTCTCCGACAGCGGCGCCAGCGCCACCGCGCGGCGGGCGCTGTCGGCTTCGGCGATCAGTTCGTCGGCGGCCTTGATCCGCGCCTCCCAGCTCGACGCTGCGCTCCAGCCGTCATCAAGCAGGATCAGCAGCGGCGCCTGACTGCCGCCGGCAGCGGTCTGCGGATTCCAGATTGGGCCGGCAAGCGCGACGATCACCAGCGCGGCCGCGAGCATGCGCAGTGCAGTCAGCCACCACGGCGTCCGCGACGGCGTCTCTTCCTTCGGGGCGATGTCGAGCAGCAGCCGGGTCGGCGGGAAATCCACGCGGCGCGGCCGCGGCGGCATCACACGCAGCAGCCACCACAGCGCCGGCAGCGCCAGCAGACCGATCAGCAGCAGCGGCTGTGCAAACGAAAGGGGGAGGGCGCCGATCATGCGCCACGTCCTGCTTTGCCGCCGGCATCCTTGGCGGTGGTCATGCCGGCGTGCAGGAATAACAGCAGCTCGGCGGCCGAGCGCGAGGTGGTGTGGGTCGAGAACAGCCAATCGAGCTTGGAGGTCTCGGCGCGGATCGCGTCACGATGCGCGGCGACCAGAGCGACGTAGTCGCTGGCCCATTTCTCCGCGCGGCCGGCGGTGATCGCACCGCCACCTTCGGGCTCGACGAATTCGACCCGGCCGGCATAGGGAAAGCTCTCTTCCGCCGGATCGACGATCTGCACCAGCGTGCCGTGCGTACCGGAAGCCGACAGGCCGGCGAGCATTTGCCGGATCTCACCGACCGGCGACCAGAAGTCGGACAGCACCACGATCTCGGCCCGCGACGACGGCACGAATGACGGCGGCAGGCTGCTGCGCGTTGAGGTGTCGTGCAGGATCGCCTGTGCCATCTTGTCGATGACGTTGTTACTCGAGGTCGGGTTCATCAGGCCGGGAATGCCAACCCGTTCGCCGCCGGCGACCAGCAGATCGGCCAGCGCGAACGCGACGATCAGGCCGCGCTCGAGCTTGCTGTCGCGCGCGGTTTTGGAGGCGAAGGCCATCGACAGCGAGCGATCCGGCCACAGCCAGACGGTGTGCGCAGCTTCCCACTCCAGTTCGCGGACATAGAGATGATCGTCGCGCGCCGAGCGTCGCCAATCGACATTTTGCGCCGGCTCGCCGGAGACGAAGCGGCGATACTGCCAGAAATTCTCGCCGGCGCCGGCGCGGCGGCGGCCATGCAGACCATGTGTGACGTTGTTGGCGATCTTGCGGGCCTCGAGCATCAGGCGCGGCAACGACGCGGCGAGCGAACGGCTTTCTCCGTCCGCGCGGCGAACCGCCAGCGTCTCCTGGGTGCGATGCTCGTCGGCCTGCGCCATCAGCCGATCCGGCTCTTGAGCTTCTGGATCACGTCCGGAATGGTGCGGCCTTCGGCGCGGGCCGAGAACGTCAGCGCCATACGATGCTTCAGGATCGGTTCGGCGAGGTCGAGCACGTCGTCGATCGAAGGTGCCAGCCGGCCGTCGAGCAGCGCGCGGGCGCGCACCGCCATCATCAGCGACTGGCTGGCGCGCGGGCCGGGGCCCCAGGCAATCAGCTTGCCGAGGTCGCCGGCGTCGGGGCCGGGGCGTGCCGAGCGCACCAGCGACAGGATCGCTTCAACGACCGAGTCGCCGACCGGGAGCCGCCGCACCAGCCGCTGTGCCGCCAGCAGCGTTTCGCCGCTCATCGTTGCGCGCGGCGCCGCCTGCTCGGCGCCGGTGGTGTCGAACAGGATGCGGCGCTCGGCGTCGCGATCCGGATAGTCGACGTCGATCTCCATCAAGAAGCGGTCGAGCTGGGCTTCCGGCAGCGGGTAGGTGCCTTCCTGCTCCAGCGGGTTCTGCGTGGCGAGCACATGAAACGGCTTCGGCAGATCGTGCCGGGCGCCCGCAACGGTGATGTGCTGCTCCTGCATCGCCTGCAGCAGTGCCGACTGGGTACGCGGGCTGGCGCGGTTGATTTCGTCGGCCATCAACAGTTGCGCGAAAACTGGTCCGGCGATGAAGCGGAACGAGCGCTTGCCCGCCGCGGTCTCGTCGAGCACTTCAGCGCCGAGGATGTCGGACGGCATCAGGTCGGGCGTGAACTGCACGCGCTTGGCATCGAGCCCGAGCGTCACACCCAGGGTTTCCACCAGCTTGGTCTTGGCGAGGCCGGGGACGCCGATCAGCAGCGCGTGGCCGCCGGACAGAATCGTCACCAGCGTATTTTCGACCACGCGGTCCTGGCCGAAGATCACGGTCGAGATTGCTTCCTTGGCAGCGCGCACTTCGCCGGCGACCTGCTCGGCCGAGCGGACGATGACGTCTTCGAGCTTCTCGACACTGTCTGCGCCGGCCATATCGTCTCTCCTGTCCACACCGGCCGCCGCCGGGCCGGTTGTTTTCACCGGGAGCATGTTAGGCTGTTCGCCGCGAGACAGCGAAGGCCCTGGTTTCATTCACCAAATCTTTCCCCACATTATGAGCATCGCGGGATTGGCGCGGATCACGTTGTGGAGAGTTAAAACAAGCCGCGCGTGGCGAAACAGGGCAGCTCGGGTGCCGGGTTGGAAATCGAGGGTCAGGGTAAACAATGGCGAAGCAAGGGCAGAGTTCACCGCACAATCTCGACGGCCTCACCGAGGCCGCGCGCGAGGCTGCGGCGAGCGCCGCCAAGGGCAAGGGCTTGCCGCCCGTGCATCTTTGGAACCCGCCGTTCTGCGGCGATCTCGACATGCGCATCGCTTCGGACGGAACCTGGTTCTATCTCGGCACGCCGATCGGTCGTCCCGCCTTGGTGCGGCTGTTCTCGACCATTCTGAAGCGCGAGGGCGACAAACACTTCCTGGTGACGCCGGTCGAGAAGGTCGGCATCAAGGTCGACGATGCGCCGTTTCTGGCCGTCGAAATGGTCAAGGACACGGACGAGCGCGGAGCGCTGCTGCGCTTCCGCACCAATGTCGACGATTGGGTGACGTGTGACGCCGACCACCGCCTAAGGTTCGAGGTCGCCGAAGATGGCGGAGTGACACCGTACCTTCACGTGCGCGCCGATCTGTGGGCCAAGGTGACGCGGGCGGTGTATTACGATCTGGTTGACATCGGCGAGGAGCGAGTGGTCGATGGTCACCCGATGTTCGGCATTGCGTCCGGCGGCGCGTTCTTCGCCATGGCCGATGCCGAGCTGATGAGGGAAGCGCATTGACCGGACCGATGACGGGAACGCAGTCTGCCAGCGGTAGCATCAGTTCGGCGGAATTCTTCGATCGGGCCCAGCGCCGGCTGCGGTTCGACGTGCCTGCGGCGCTCACCGACGCCGGGGTGATTCCCGCCACCGGCGATCAGGGCAACGATCAGATGCTGCGCACCATCGCGCAGGAACGGCCGATCCGTCCCGCCGCGGTGCTGATTCCGGTGGTCGAGCACGCCGAGCCGACCGTGCTGCTGACGATGCGGGCCGCGCATCTCAACGATCATGCCGGCCAGATCGCGTTTCCCGGTGGCAAGATCGACGCCACCGACAATTCGCCGCTCGATGCCGCCTTGCGCGAGGCCGAGGAAGAGATCGGGCTCGATCGCTCCTATGTCGAGCCGATCGGCTATCTCGACGTCTATGGCACCAGTTTCGGTTTCCGGATTTTGCCGACGGTGGCGCGGGTGCGGCCGGGATTCGAACTCACCATCAACAAATCCGAAGTCGACGACGCCTTCGAAGTGCCGCTGGCGTTCCTGATGGACCCCGGCAATCATCAATTGCACAGCAAGGAATTCCGCGGCGCGCAGCGGTCCTACTACGCGATGCCGTTCGCCGAGCGCTACATCTGGGGCGCGACGGCCGGCATCCTGCGCGCGCTGTATGAACGGGTCTGCCTGCCATGATCCGCGTGGTGCTCACTGAGGTCGGAATTTTCCTCATACCTTTCGTGCTCTACGCGGTCTTCCTGATCGCCACCCGGTCGGCAATGCTGCATCATTCATCCTGGCCGCTTCGCGTGGTCGGATGGCTGGTGGCAACGGCCCTGGTGCTGGTGATCTTGAGCTTGCTGCTGCTTGTGCACTATTCGGGCGCACCGCCGGGATCGACTTACGTTCCGGCGCATATGGAGAACGGCAGGCTGGTGCCTGGGGTGGAGAAATGACCGACGTGCCGGTGCGCAGCGATGCGCCGTGGCTGCACACGGGACCGGCGGCGCGGGTACTCGCGCTGCTGAACGGCGACGGCGAAGAGGCGCGGGTGGTCGGCGGCGCCGTCCGCAACGCATTGCTGGGCGAGCCGATCGGCGATGTCGACATCGCCACCACCGCGGTTCCGGATGAAGTGGTCCGCCGTGCCAAGGCGAGCGGTATCAAAGCGGTGCCGACCGGGATCGAGCATGGCACCGTAACGCTGGTGCTCGACGGGCACGGCTTCGAAATCACCACGCTGCGCGAGGACGTCGAGACCTTCGGCCGCAAGGCCAAGGTGGCGTTCGGCCGCGATTGGGACCGCGACGCGCAGCGCCGCGACTTCACCATCAACGCGCTGTCGATGTCGGCCGACGGCACCGTGCACGACTATGTCGGCGGACTCGCTGACATCGCGACGCGGCGGGTGCGCTTCATCGGCGATCCGGATCAGCGCATCGCCGAGGATTACTTACGCATCCTGCGGTTCTTCCGCATCCACGCCGCCTATGGCGCCGGGGCGCCGGACCGCGAGGCGTATCTCGCCTGCATCCGCGGCCGCAGCGGGCTTGCGACGCTGTCGGCGGAACGGCTGCGGATGGAGATGTTGAAGCTGATGATCGCCGACGGCGCGGAGGCTTCGGTGGTGGCGATGGCCGATGGCGGGCTGCTGCTCGCGGTGCTCGGCGGTGTCGCCTATCTCGGCGCCTTCGCGGCGATGATCGCCGCCGAACGCGACCTTGGTCTTGAACCCGATGCGGTGCGGCGGCTCGGTGCGCTGGCGGTCGCCGTCACTGAGGATGCCAAGCGGCTGGCATCGCGGCTGCGGCTCTCCAACGTCGAAGCCAAGCGGCTCGACTCGATGGGGCATCGCTGGTGGCGTCTTGCCGGGATGGACGAAGCGACCGCGCGGCGCCGGCTATATCGGCTCGGCGAAGCGCGGTTTCACGATCGCATGATGCTGGCCTGGGCCCGCGCCGGCCTCGGGGCCGATCCGGCGCCGTGGCGCCAACTGATCGCGCTGCCGCAGCGCTGGCAGGCGCCGACATTCCCGCTGAAGGCTGCTGATTTTCTCGCGCGCGGCTTCGCCGCGGGGCCCGCGCTCGGCCACGTGCTGACGCTGGCCGAAGATGCCTGGCTGGCGGCCGATTTCCCGCTCGACCCGGCCGCGCTCCGCACCATCGCGGATCAGACCGCAGCAAGATTCGCGCGCGATCATCTGCTGTAACGGAAGCGGCGATCAGCAGGCACGAACACGCCGGAGCGACGTAACGCTAAGCGTTGAGCTGGTCCTGAAAATTCGCGGCCGCTTGGTGATCTGCGGCCGCGTCAGTGATGGCGAAGACAGCCTGCTCGTTCAGGCGACCTTGGTCTGCTCGTCGTCGTCGAGATCGTCGTCTTCGTCCTCATCATCGTCGACTTCGACGGCGATGGAATCCAGCACGGCAAGCGGCAGGGTCTCGCGGAACAGGTCGCCGTCTTCACCCATCCACAGGCAGGTGGCGGTGTCGTCGTTGGCTTCCGCCACCGTCATCGCCTGGCCGCCGGATTTCAGCATGACGATATCGCCCGGTTTCAAGTCCATGGTCGGCTCCTGCTCGGTTGTTGACCTCGCATAGGAGCCTAGCGATTCGTCATGACAGCCGGATCACGCCGGCGCGAGCTACCTGATGCCGGTGATCTTGTGAGTCTGCAGGCTGAGCCGCCATTGCGGATGCTTCAGGCAGTAAGCGATCGCCCGCGTGGTGTTGTCGTCGCGGTCCGGGCCGTCCATCGGTTGCAGCGAAAACCGCTCGAATTCGAGCGCCGCAAAGTCTTCCGGCATCGCATCCGGCTGCGGATACACCAACTTCAACTCATCGCCGCGGCGGATGCGCAGCTCGGCACCGGCCTTTGGACTGACGCAGAGCCAGTCGATGCCGGCCGGCGGCTCGATGGTGCCGTTGGTCTCGACGCCGATCGCGAAGCCGCGCGCGTGCAGTGCGGCGATCAGTTCGCCGTCGAGCTGCAGCAGCGGTTCGCCGCCGGTGATCACCACGTAGCGATCGCGCATCTCGCCGACCCACTGATCGCTGATGGTGTCGGCGAGCAGCTCGGCGCTGGCGTAGCGGCCGCCGAGCGTGCCGTCGGTGCCGATGAAGTCCGTATCGCAGAATTTGCAGGTCGCCTGATCGCGGTCCTGCTCGCGGCCCGTCCACAGATTACATCCGGCGAAACGGCAGAACACCGCTGCACGGCCCGCATGGGCGCCTTCGCCCTGCAGGGTTAGAAATATCTCCTTAACCGCGTAGCTCACCCGCGTCGGTCCTCACTGTGCGAATTGGACTTGCCGCAGCGCCTCGCCGGTCACCATCGCCGCCGCCATCGCGACGTTCAGCGAGCGCAGGCCGGGCTGCATAGGAATTACCACCCTGGCATCGGCGGCGGCAGCGACCTCGTCCGGCACCCCGGCACTTTCCCGGCCGAGCATCAGTACGTCAGTCGCTTGGTAACGCTGTTCGAAATAAGGCCTTTCACCTTTGGTCGTAAGTAAAATCAGCCGGCAACCCGCGTTTTTCCGCCATTGCTCGAATTTTAGCCAGGAATCGTGCCGGACTATGCTCACCTGATCCAGGTAGTCCATCCCGGAGCGGCGGAAATGCCGATCGGAGGTCGGAAAGCCGGCCGGCTCGATGATGTGCGCTTCCACGTTCAAACAGGCGCAAAACCGAAGAATAGTGCCGGTGTTCTGTGGGATGTCGGGTTGAAACAGCGCGATCCGCATCCCGTAATGCTCCCTATCAACTGAACGATAACGTGCCGTGTGTCATGGCACATCTTGGAATCGATCGAGGCGCGCCAATTAGCCGTTCGCGGGCTTGCGCTCTACCGGCAAGGGTGCCAATAGAACGATTCTGGACTGTCTGTTCTACCCGACCGGCCATGACAAGCGGCCCGGGGCATGTTGAAGGCCGCCGATCTCGCGACCTCCCCGGGCAATCGTCTCGCAAGCTTTGCCGAGAGCGCTGTGCCGGTCGCAGAGATGAAAGGGCTTTGGATCGTGACGACAGAGGCTTCGGCGGAACCGACACGCCGTGATTTTCTCTATATCGCAACCGGCGCGGTTGCCGCCGTCGGTGCGGCGGCCGCGGTGTGGCCGTTCATCTCGCAGATGAACCCCGACGCGTCGACCATCGCTGCCGGCGCGCCGATCGAAGTCGATCTGACCCCGATCGCTGAAGGTCAGGACATCAAGGTGTTCTGGCGCGGTCAGCCGATCTACATCATGAACCGCACCAAGAAGCAGGTCGAAGAAGCGCGCAACACGCCGCTGTCCGACCTCAAGGATCCGCAGACCGATCAGGCGCGGACCAAGGAAGGCCACGAGAACTGGCTGGTCGTGGTCGGCATCTGCACCCACCTGGGCTGCATTCCGATCGCGCACGAGGGCAAATACGACGGGTTCTTCTGCCCGTGCCATGGTTCGCAGTACGACAGCTCCGGTCGTATCCGCCAGGGGCCGGCGCCGCTCAACCTGCCGATTCCCCCCTACCAATTCGTCTCCGACACCAAAGTCCAGATCGGCTGACGTTCCCGTGCGCCGTACCAATGCTTACTAGGATCGCATCATGAGCGGACCCTCGACCTATCAGCCACAAAGCCCCTTGATGAAGTGGCTGGAGCAGCGCCTGCCGATCGCGGGCCTCGTTCATTCCTCTTTCATCGCCTACCCGACGCCGCGTAACCTCAACTACTGGTGGACGTTCGGCGCCATCCTGTCGATGATGCTGGCGGTGCAGATCGTCACCGGCATCGTGCTGGCGATGCACTACACCCCGCACGTCGATCTCGCCTTCGACTCGGTCGAGCGGATCGTCCGCGACGTCAACTACGGCTGGCTGCTGCGCAACATGCACGCCGCCGGCGCGTCGATGTTCTTCATCGCCGTCTACGTCCACATGCTCCGCGGCCTGTACTACGGTTCGTACAAGGCGCCGCGCGAAGTGTTGTGGATTCTCGGCGTCATCATCTACCTGCTGATGATGGCGACCGGCTTCATGGGTTACGTGCTGCCGTGGGGCCAGATGAGCTTCTGGGGCGCCACCGTGATCACCAACCTGTTCTCGGCGTTCCCGGTCGTCGGCGACAGCATCGTGACGCTGCTGTGGGGCGGCTATTCGGTCGGCAACCCGACCCTGAATCGCTTCTTCTCGCTGCACTACCTGCTGCCGTTCGTGATCGCCGGCGTGGTCGTGCTGCACGTCTGGGCGCTGCACGTCACCGGCCAGAACAACCCGGCCGGCGTCGAGCCGAAGACCGAGAAGGACACCGTTCCGTTCACGCCTTACGCGACCCTCAAGGACGTGTTCGGCATGTCGTGCTTCCTGGTGTTCTACTCCTGGTTCATCTTCTACATGCCGAACTACCTCGGCGATGCGGAGAATTACGTTCCGGCCAACCCGGGCGTGACCCCGCCGCACATCGTGCCGGAATGGTACTACCTGCCGTTCTACGCGATCCTGCGTTCGATCCCGAACAAGCTGATGGGCGTCATCGCGATGTTCGGTGCGATCATCGTGCTGCTGTTCCTGCCCTGGCTCGACAGCTGCAAGGTGCGCTCGTCGCGCTATCGCCCGATGGCCAAGCGCTTCTTCTGGGCCTTCGTGGTGACCTGCCTGGTGCTGGGCTGGCTCGGCTCGAAGCCGGCGGAAGGCATCTACACCACGCTCGGTCAGGTGTTCACCTTCTTCTACTTCGCCTACTTCCTGATCGTGCTCCCGGTGCTGGGTCGTATGGAAAAGACTCTGCCGCTGCCGAACTCGATCGCCGAAGACGTGCTCAACAAGGGCAAGGTCGCCAAGGCCGTTGCCGGCCTGGTGGCGGTGCTGTTCGCAGGCGGCCTGATGGTCGGCGGCGTGCAGCCGGCCAAGGCCAACGAAGGTGGCGAGAACCCGCCGTCGCTGCAGTGGAGCTTCGCAGGTCCGTTCGGCACCTACGATCGCGCCCAGCTGCAGCGTGGCTTCAAGATCTACAAGGAAGTCTGCTCCAACTGCCACTCGCTGAAGCTGTTGCAGTATCGCAACCTCGCCGAGCCGGGTGGTCCGGGCTTCACCGTGGAGCAGGCCAAGGAGATCGCGGCCGCTGCGCAGATCAAGGACGGTCCGAACGATCAGGGTGAGATGTTCGAGCGTCCCGGTCGGCTCGCCGACACCTTCCACTCGCCGTTCCCGAACGAGCAGGCTGCCCGTGCGGCCAACGGTGGTGCGGCTCCGCCGGACATGTCGCTGCTGGCCAAGGCGCGCACCTATCCGCGTGGCTTCCCGCAGTTCATCTTCGACTTCTTCACCCAGTTCCAGGAGCAGGGCCCGAACTACATCGCCGCGCTGCTGCAGGGCTACGAAGACACCCCGCCGGAAGGCTTCAGTCTCCCGGACGGCTCGTTCTACAACAAGTGGTATCCGGGCCATTCGATCAAGATGCCGCCGCCGATCCAGGCCGGCATGGTGAGCTACGACGACGGCACGCCGGAAACGCTCGAGCAGTACGCCAAGGACGTCTCGACGTTCCTGGTGTGGGCTTCCGAGCCGCACATGGAGGCCCGCAAGCGCCTCGGTCTGCAGGTGATGATCTTCTTGGTCATCCTTTCCAGCCTGCTGTACTTCGTGAAGCGCAAGGTGTGGTCGAACGTCCACTAAGCGGCGAACGAGCCAACACAACGAGACAGGAAAGCCCCTTCGGGGGCTTTTTTGTTGTCTGCATTCCGGCGTTTGCCGATGAGTAGCGATTGCATCCGGCGACTGCTCCGGACAAAATAATCAAAAGCAATTGCATGTAACCCGCGCGGAGGATCCATGGGCACGCTGATCACTTTCAAACGTCCGGACGGCAAGGAAGCGAGCGGCTATCTCGCCAACGCTGCCAGCGGCAAAGCGCCGGGCGTGGTGGTGATCCAGGAATGGTGGGGGCTGTCCGAGCAGATCAAGGGACTGACCGACCGCCTCGCGCTGGCCGGCTTCGATGCGCTCGCGCCGGACCTCTACAACGGCACGGTGGTTCCGTATCACGACACGGATGCGGCCAATAAAGAGATGAGCTCGCTCGACTTCATGGACGCCACCACCCAGACGGTGCGCGGCGCTGTGAACTACCTCTCGCGCAACGGCGCCAAGGTCGGCCTGACCGGCTTCTGCCTCGGCGGCGCCGTGACGGTGATCGGCGCCTGTAAGATCCCGGAACTGAGCGCGGCGGTGGTGTTCTACGGCATTCCGCCGGAGCAGGCGGCCAAGCCGTCCGAGGTGCGGGTGCCGATGCAAGGCCATTTCGCCAACCGCGACGATTGGTGCACCCCGCAGGTGGTGGATGCGTTCGAGGCCGGATTGAAGGCCGCCGGCAAGCAGGCCGAGTTCTTCCGCTATGAGGCCGACCACGCCTTCGTCAACGAGCAGCGTGCGGCGGTGCACGACCGCGAAGCGGCGGAACTCGCGTGGTCGCGAGCGATGCAGTTCTTTGGAAAGCATCTCTCCTGACGGCTGCAGCCCGGTAAAATTTGAGCTTTCGGCTGAAGACTTGGCAGATCAGTTTGCTGCGATAACGTCGGCATACGCCACGAGGACAGCATGGTTGAAAAAGTCGTAAACCCGGATCTCCGAAACGTCGTCGACCTCGACAGCTACCGCGCCAAGCCGATCGGCCTGCGCGGCGCCGGGGCCGAAGGCCGTCGGTGCAGGCATTGCGGCGCGGCGCTGCTCGATGACGAGTTGGAGGATGATTGCTCGAGTGCCGGCATTGCCCTGCAATCGCCGGCCCGCCGACGACCGACGCGCGTGTTCCGCGCCGACTGATTTGACGACGACCGGCGTGGCCGCCAAGCGCCACGCCGCACGCACCCATTCGATGCGATCGTCTGCAGCGCCCCGTTTCCGATCATCGGAAGCGGGGCGTTGGTCTTTCGGGAGGGAAGAGAGCGGGCTTTGCCGCCGTCTGAGGGTCAGACGTGCTGGCCGCCGTTGATGTGGATCTCGGCGCCGTTCACGTAGGACGAGGTCTCGGTGCACAGCACGTAGATGATCTTGGCGACCTCATCCGGGGTGCCGAGCCGGCGCATCGGAATCTGCTCCTCGACGATCTTCTCGGTGCCGGGCGACAGGATCGAGGTGTCGATCTCGCCGGGCGCGATCGAGTTCACCCGCACGCCGACCGGGCCGAAATCCGCTGCCATTTCCCGGGTCAGCGCTGCGAGCGCCGCCTTCGAGGTCGCGTAAGCTGCGCCAGCGAATGGATGCACGCGCGATCCGGCGATCGAGGTGACGTTCACCACCGAGCCCTTCACCGCCTTCAGTTCCTCGATCAAGCCGCGCGCCATCATGATCGGCGCGAAGAAATTGACCCGGAACACGTGCTCCCAGGTGTCGAGTTCGGTGTCGATCGAGCCGAGCCGGGCACCGCCGGGAGCCTTCGGCGAGATCGCGGCATTGTTGACCAGCGCATGCAGGGCGCCGCCATCGAGCCGCTCCCGGATCTCGTCGATCGCCCGCAGGGTGTCGGCGCGGTCGCCGAGGTCGACCTGGATGTGGTCTTCGGGGCCGGCGCCCCACGGGCACTGCTCCGGAAACGGATGCCGGGAGCAAGTGATCACTCGCCAGCCCGCGCTGGAGAAACGGATCACCGTGGCATGGCCGATGCCGCGACTGGCGCCGGTCAGGAGCATGGTCCGGCGCGGCGCGTTGCTCTCGGGCGGGCGCGGCTTTTGGGAGTCGGGGCTCATGGATACAGCCTTGTCTTGGTCCAGGGGTGATCCGGGGTGTCCCGGCGGAATTCGATGCGGTCGTGCAGGCGGAACGGGCGGTCGTGCCAGAACTCGATTCGGGACGGCGTGATCCGCCAGCCGCTCCAGCCGGGCGGCCGCGGAACGTCGCCGACCAGATGGCGCGCCGCCACCTTGGCGATCGCCTGCTCGAACGCGAACCGGCTTTCCAGCGGCTGCGACTGCTTGCTCGCCCAGGCGCCGATCTGCGCCTGCTTCGGCCGGGTGGCGAAATAGGCATCGGCCTCGGTGTCGGTCACCGGGGTCACGGTGCCGCGAATCCGAATCTGCCGGCGCAGCGATTTCCAGTGAAACAGCAGCGCGGCTTTCGGGTTGGCGGCCAGTTCGCGGCCCTTCTGACTGGCGATGTGGCTGTAGAACACGAAGCCGTGCTCGTCATAGCCCTTCATTAGAACCATGCGCACGTCGGGCAGGCCGTCCGGATCGACCGTCGCCAGCGCCATCGCGTTCGGATCGTTGGGCTCGGATTTGTTGGCTTCCGCAAGCCATTCAGCGAACAGCGCAAACGGATTCTCTGCCGCGGTGAAATCACCGGGCGTTAACTCACTCTGTGGTCTGATCGAGGGGTCGCTCATGCGAGGGAATCCGACTTGTGCTTCACCGCGGTCCGGAACGCGCTGCGGGTCCTGTATAGGTCCAACCTATATAGGGCACGGCAACGCAATGGCCTATCGGCCATCGCGCAAGGCGCGCCAGCGATGATAGCGATTCTAATCGGCGCCTCGCTCGGTGGCTGCGGCATGAATAGCCGCGACGGCGCCTTCGCCCAGATGGACAGCAGCGACTTCACCGGCTCGATCGGTGCTGTGCTGCCCGCCCGCGAGGAAGGCCCGACCGACGCCGATATGGCGCTGGCGCGGATTGCGGCATCCGATGTGCTGACCAAGGGCGACAAGGATTCCAGCCAGCCGTGGGAAAACCCGACCACCGGTGCGCGCGGCTCGGTGACGCCTCTGGCCGCGGCCTACAGCAACGAAGGCCGCACCTGCCGCGACTTTCTCGCCTCCTATGTGAAAGAGCGGACCGAGAGCTGGATGCAGGGCGCAGCGTGCCGAACCTCGCAGGGGCATTGGGAAATCCGCTCGCTGCGGCCGTGGCGCAAGAGCTGATTCCGATCGAATTGCGCGCGCCACCGGGCCGATTCCGGTTGCAAAAAAGACATGAAACCCCCAGATGACTGGCGACGGGCGTTCGCCCACAGTTGAAATTCCTGAAGGAGACGAGACGGATGCGCGACCCCTATGAGGTCCTGGGGGTGCAGCGGGACGCCAGCGCTGCGGCGATCAAAAGCGCCTATCGCAAGCTGGCGAAGAAGCATCACCCCGACAGCAACAAAAACGATCCCAAAGCCGCCGCGCGTTTCGCTGAAATCAATTCCGCCAACGAAATCCTCGGCGACGAGACCAAGCGCAAGCAATACGACCGCGGCGAGATCGATGCCGAAGGCAAGCCGCGCTTCCAGGGTTTCCCTGGCGGCGGTGGCCGTGCGGGCGGCGCCGGCGGGTTCGAGCAATATTCCTTCCGCAGCGGCGGCGGAGCCCCCGGTGGCGGGTTCGGCGGCGCGGCCGGCTTCGAGGACATCTTGAATTCGATGTTCGGCGGCGCGGCTGGCGCGCGCGGCGCGGGTGCGCGTGGTCGCACCCAAGGCTTCGACTTCGACACCGGCTTCGCACCCGACCTCGATCAGTCGGTGTCGATGACGGTGACGCTCGAAGAGGCGACGCGCGGCACCGAAAAGCGGGTGCGGCTGCCGACCGGGAAAGAGCTCAACGTCAAGATTCCGGCCGGCGTCGGCGCCGGTCAGCAGATCCGGCTGAAGGGGCAGGGCGAAAGCGCGCCCGGTCACCGCGCCGGCGACCTGCTGATCACCGTGAACATCGCCCCGCATCCTTACTTCAAGGTCGACGGCAACGATCTGAAGCTCGAGCTGCCGCTGACGCTGTATGAAGCGGTGCTCGGCGCCAAGGTCCGGGTGCCGACGCTGACGGGAGCGATCGAGCTGTCGATCCCGAAAAATACGTCCAGCGGCCGGATCTTCCGGCTCAAGGGCAAGGGACTGCCGAAAGGCGGCGCGACCGGCGATCTGTTCGTAACCACCCGCATCATCCTGCCCGACGGCCACGATGCCGAGCTGGAGAAGCTGATGCAGAAGTGGCGGGACGACCACCCTTACAATCCGCGGACCGATCTCGGCTAAGGCCGCGATCGGCCGGCCCTGACGCAGGTGCGGCCTCGGTGCGGGGGATCAGCGCGCAACCCCGCCCGAGGCCGCTTGCGTCGACCGGCGGATCGGACGCGACTCACACGATGCTGAGTGGCCGGTGCGATTCTGCGGCACGTCGGTGTTCCGATTGGCGATAATCGATGTCGAAAATGGGATCGCGCGGTTAGCACGCATTGAAAATGCTGCGCGATTTCGAATAGCGCACGATTTTCCAACTAATTGCCGAGAGCCGTTCTGCGCGGCGCCGATCGATGCCGCGCGGAGCAGCCCAGCCTTGCCCAAATGGTTGAATTTGCACGGGGACATGGGGCTGTACCCGGCCGGGCCGCTGGTGTAGGTCGAAGGCCGATTGCAAGACGATAGGATAGTCCATGTCGACAGCTTCCGGCCTGATGCAAGGCAAACGCGGCGTTATTCTCGGCGTCGCCAACAACCGTTCGATTGCTTACGGCATCGCGAAAGCCTGCCGCGCCCAGGGCGCCGAGATCGCGCTGACCTATCAGGGTGACGCGCTGAAGAAGCGGGTCGAACCGCTTGCCGCCGAGCTCGGCGGCCTCGTTCTCGGGCACTGCGACGTCACCGACGGCGCCACCATCGATGCGGTGTTCGACGTGGTGAAGGAGAAGTGGGGCAAGATCGACTTCGTGGTCCACGCCATCGCGTTCGCCGACAAGGACGAGCTCGACGGCCGTTATGTCGACACTTCGCCGGAGAACTTCTCCAAGTCGATGCTGATCTCGTGCTACTCGCTGACCGCGATCGCGCAGCGCGCCGAGAAGCTGATGACGGACGGCGGCTCGATCATCACCCTGACCTATTACGGCGCCGAGAAGTGGATGCCGCATTACAACGTGATGGGTGTCGCCAAGGCGGCGCTCGAGGCCAGCGTGCGCTATCTCGCTGCCGACCTCGGCGAGAAGAACATTCGCGTCAACGCGATCTCCGCCGGCCCGATCAAGACGCTGGCGGCGTCCGGCATCGGTGACTTCCGCTACATCCTGAAGTGGAACGAATACAACGCGCCGCTGCGCCGGACGGTGACGATCGAAGAGGTCGGCGACAGCGCGCTGTACTTCCTGTCCGACCTGTCGCGCGGCGTCACCGGCGAAGTCCACCACGTCGATTCCGGCTACCATGTCGTCGGCATGAAAAACCCCGACGCGCCGGACATCTCGCTCGGCGGGAAGGACTAGGCCGAAGAGATCGTCATGCGCGTGCTTTCGCGCATTGCATTTGTCCCGTCATTGCGAGCGAAGCGAAGCAATCCAGGGCCCAGATCATGTGGCTGCTGGATTGCTTCGTCGCTTCGCTCCTCGCAATGACGCTGAGGCTGATCGGCATTCATGCCCACCATCTACTTCATCCGCCACGGCGAGACCGACTGGAACGCCACCGGGCGATATCAGGGCACGCGCGACATTCCGCTGAACGACAAGGGGCGGGGGCAGGCGGCTTCGGCCGGCGGCGTGCTCGGCGGTCTGCTCGCACGGAACGGCCAGCAGCCGGCGGAGCTGGACTATCGCGCCAGCCCGCTCGGCCGCGCCCGGGTCACCGTGGAGCTGGTGCGCGGTGCGCTGGGTCTGCCGGCGCAGGACTACACGGTCGACGACCGGCTGCGCGAGATCACCTACGGCGCCTGGGAAGGCTTCACCCTGCAGGACATGGAGCAGTCCGATCCGGCGCTGTATGCCGCGCGCCATGCCGACCGCTGGAACGTCGCGCCGCTGCGCGGCGAGAGCTACGCCCAGCGGCTGCCGTTCATCACCGACTGGGTTGCGTCGCTGACGCGGGACACCGTCGCGGTCGGCCACGTCGGCACCGGCCGCACCCTGTTCGTCGCGCTCGGCCTGAAAACCCCGCGCGAGGCGCTGGAAGGCCCGATCCAGCAGGGCGCCGTCTACGTCTTCCGCGACGGCGGCTTCGAGATCGTCAGCTGAGCTCTTCCGCTCTCCCACAAGGGGAGAGGGGCCTAAGGCCGGTTTGACCCTGTCCGGCCGGCGCGTTACCACACCGGCGCAATCCAAAAGGGTCGGTCCGCGCCATGTCGTTCAATACCTTCGGCCATATGTTTCGCGTCACCACCTTTGGCGAAAGCCATGGAGTGGCGATCGGCTGCGTGGTCGATGGCTGCCCGCCGCTGATCCCGCTGACCGAGGCCGACATCCAGGGCGATCTCGACCGCCGCCGGCCCGGCCAGTCGCGCTTCACCACCCAGCGCCAGGAAGCCGATCAGGTGAAGATCCTGTCCGGCGTGATGGTGCATCCCGAGACCGGGGTGCAGGTGACGACCGGCACGCCGATCGCGCTGTTGATCGAGAATACCGACCAGCGCTCCAAGGATTATTCGGATATCCAGAACAAGTACCGCCCCGGCCACGCCGATTTCACCTATGAGGCGAAGTACGGCATCCGCGACTATCGCGGCGGTGGCCGCTCGTCGGCGCGCGAGACCGCGAGCCGGGTCGCGGCCGGCGCGATCGCCCGCAAGGTGATCGCCGGCATGACGGTGCGCGGCGCGCTGGTGCAGATCGGTCCGCACAAGATCGATCGCGACAAATGGGATTGGGACGAGATCGGCAACAACCCGTTCTTCTGCCCGGACAAGGACAAGGCGGCATTCTACGCCGACTATCTCGACGGCATCCGCAAATCCGGCTCGTCGATCGGCGCGGTGGTTGAGATCGTCGCCGAGGGCGTGCCGGCCGGGCTCGGGGCGCCGATTTATGCCAAGCTCGACGGCGATCTCGCCGCGGCGCTGATGAGCATCAATGCGGTGAAGGGCGTCGAGATCGGCGACGGTTTTGCCAGCGCCGAGCTGACCGGCGAGCAGAACGCCGACGAGATGCGCACCGGCAATCACGGTCCGGCGTTCCTGTCCAACCATGCCGGCGGCATCCTGGGCGGCATTTCCACCGGCCAGCCGGTGGTGGCGCGGTTCGCCGTCAAGCCGACCTCGTCGATCCTGACCCCGCGCAAGACCGTCGACCGCACCGGCCATGACACCGAGATCCTGACCAAGGGCCGTCACGACCCCTGCGTCGGTATCCGCGCCGTGCCGGTCGGCGAGGCGATGGTCGCCTGCGTGCTGGCCGACCATCTGCTGCGGCACCGGGGACAGGTCGGCGGCTGACCAGCCGGGCCGCCTGTCTCGCTCCAGCATCCGCGCAGGACCGCTGGATGACTGCCATGAGCCCAGTCCTGCTACAAAACGCCACGCGGGGCGGCTAAGATGCAGCCATGCATTCTGAGCAGATCCGCGGCATTCTCGACTGGCTGAGCGACGGCGCACGGTCCGAGCCGGACCCGGCCATGAAGATGAAGCTGACCTGCGAGCAGCTCGTCGCGGCCGGCATCCCGTTGCACCGGGTCGGCGTCTTCGTCGAAACCCTGCATCCTGACATCTACGGCCACCGCTTCATCTGGCGGGCCGACGGCGAGGTCGAGGTCGGCTCGACCACCCAGGACGTCGAGCGGTCGGAGGAGTATCAGCGCAGCCCGCTGAAGATCCTGTACGATTACGGCGTCGAGGTCCGCTTCCGGCTCGACGACCCGGAGAGCAAGAACTTCCCGTTCCTGGAGGATCTGCGCGCCGAGGCCGTCACCGATTACACCGCGCTGCCGCTGCGGTTTCTCGACGGCACCTATCACGCGGCGAGTTTCGCCACCAAGCAGCCGGGCGGCTTCACCGATTCCCAGCTCAGCGCGCTGCGGGCGATGATGCCGCCGCTGTCGCGGCTGGTCGAGGTGATCAGCCTGCGCGACATCGCCACCAATCTGCTCGACACCTATGTGGGCAACCGCGCCGGCGCCCGCATTCTGGCCGGACAGATCCGCCGCGGCCATGCGGATCATCTCCGCGCCGCGATCTGGCTGTCCGACCTGCGCGGCTTCTCGGCGCTGTCCGACGGCCTGCCGCCGGAGATCATGGTCAAGCTACTGAACGCGTATTTCGACTGCCAGGTCGCGGCGATCGCGGGCCATGGCGGCGAGGTGCTGAAGTTCATGGGCGACGGCCTGCTCGCGGTGTTTCCGATCGCCGATGACGGCAGCGACGCCGCCGAGGTCTGCGGCCGGATGCTGGCCGCAGCCAATGAATGCCGGGCCAGCATCGCGGATCTGAATTTCGTCGAGGGCGCCCACGTCATCGAGAGCTTCCGCTTCGGCGTCGCGTTGCATGTCGGTCAGGTGCTGTACGGCAATATCGGCGGCGGCAACCGGCTCGACTTCACCTGCATCGGCCCGGCGGTGAACCTCGCCGCAAGGCTGGAGCGGCTGGCCGCCCGGCTCGGCCGCACCGTGGTCGCCTCCAGCGATTTCGTCGGGCTGTGCTCCGAAGGCTGGAGCGACCTCGGCGAATTCCCGATGGCCGGCTTCTCCCACGCCGAGCGCGTCCACGGCCTGACCGACGAGACGCCGCTCGCCGCCGAAGGGCTGTGAGACACTGAACCATCAAGTTGCCGAGCGTCATCCGCGGGCTTGACCCGCGGATCCATCGCGCGCGTAGCGCGCATCTAGAGCATCTCTGCGTTTGACAGAATCAGGACCGAACTTCCTAGCGGTCGCAGCTTGTACAGCCTCATGGTGAGGAGGCGCGAAGCGCCGTCTCGAACCATGGGCCGCAAGCCCTGCGGCTCCTCATCCTTCGAGACGCCCGGCTTTGCCGGGCTCCTCAGGATGAGGACTTCGGACGCTTGGCAAAGGCCAAATCCGCTTCAAACAATCGATGAAGCGCGCTCTAGAATGGCCTAATGCGAGAGATGGATCGCCGGGCCGAGCCCGGCGATGACGCTCTTTTCCGGTAACAGGCGCGCCGAATTTGGTACTACGCCGCCGGCACTACTCCTCCGGCTCCGTCGTAAACAGCAGCGGATAGCCCTTGGCGCGGCCGGCGTCGGTGGCGCGGGTGGCTTTGGTTTCGGCGACGTCCTTGGTGAACACGCCGACGACGCAGACGCCGCGCTGATGCGCGGTGAGCATCACCTTATAGGCTTGGTCCTCGGTCATCCGGAATTCGGCCTTCAGCACCGACACCACGAATTCGCGAGGCGTGTAGTCGTCGTTGACCAGGATCACCTTGTGCAGCTTCGGCCGCTCGACCTTGATTTTGGCCTTGGTCTTCGGCTTCAGGTCGATGTTGCTCATCAGATGCCGACCCGCGTGAAATGCTGAAATGCCTGCAATGCGGGTCCTATCCTACAGCGTCGCCCGCCCGACGAAAACCTGCCTGCGTTGAGCCGCGTAGCGCCGCCCTTCCCATCGCACGCTCACGATCGATCATCATCAGTGACTGGAAAGTGATCGGAATGGAACCGGCTGGGCCGCTTTCCGTCATCTGTTTTGCATGTCACCATCGCGGTTGGTCGACCGGAGGGCTGCAATGCGCTGGTGGGTCTCGATCGGAATGCTCGCCGCTGCGATGGCGGCCGGTGTCGCCGCGATTGCCGCGCCCAACCAGGCGCCGCAATCAGCAGCGGGTGACGACGCCAAACAGGTCGACGTCGAACTGGTGTTGGCCGTCGATGTCTCCTACTCGATGGACGTCGATGAACTCGCAGTGCAGCGCGAAGGCTACGCGCAGGCGCTGATCTCCGGCGAATTCCTCAAGACTCTGAAGAGCGGTCCGACCGGCCGCATCGCGGTAACGTATTTCGAGTGGGCCGCGTCCTCAGATCAGAAAATCATTCTGCCCTGGCATATTATCGACGGGCCGGAATCGGCCGATGCGGTCGCGGCCGAGATCCTGAAAGCGCCGCTGCGCCGTGCTTCGCGGACCTCGATCTCCGGCGCGATCAACTTCGCGCTGCCGCTGTTCGAACAGAACCCGTATCACGGGCTGCGCCGGGTAATCGATATCTCCGGCGATGGCCCGAACAATAACGGCGAACCGGTGACGATCGCGCGCGATGCCGCGGTCGCCAAGGGCGTCGTCATCAACGGCCTGCCGATCATGGTGAAAGAGCCGTCCTACTCGATGATGGATATCGAGAATCTGGATTACTACTACGAGGACTGCGTGATCGGCGGTCCCGGCGCCTTCGTGGTCGGCATCAAGGATCGCGCCAAGTTCAAAGAGGCGATCCACACCAAGCTGGTGATGGAGGTCGCTGGCCACACCCCGCCGGCCCGCATCGTTCCGATCGCCGATGAACACCGTCCGGCGCGAGTATCGTGCCTGATCGGCGAGAAGGTCTGGCAGGACCGGTGGGGGCGGTGAGGGCGCGGACGCATCTGGTGCGTCCACGCGATTTGGATCGAAGCGGGATGACTTGCGGTTAGGTGAGAAGCCATCCTGCTCCGATGTCTAGTCGGACACGGTTGTGTCCGACCGCGACGCAAAGGCGGTCAGGCCGCCGCGCGGAAGATGGTTTCGATCTCGGTCTGCGTCGCCTGCTTCGGATTGGTGAAGCCGCACGCATCCTTCAGCGCGTTGGCGGCGAGCACCGGCACGTCCGCCTCCTTCATGCCGAGCCCGCCGAGGCCGGATGGAATGCCGACGTCGGCCGACAGCCGTTGGATGGCGTGAATGGCAGCGTCGGCGCCCTGGGCGTCGGTCATGCCGGTGGTATCGACGCCGAGCGCATGCGCGACGTCCTTCAGCCGGCCCGCCGCGACCTGCGCGTTATAGGCCTGCACGTGCGGCAGCAGCACCGCGTTGCAGACGCCGTGCGGCAGGTCGTAGAAGCCGCCGAGCTGGTGCGCCATCGCGTGCACATAACCGAGCGAGGCGTTGTTGAACGCCATCCCGGCGAGGAATCCCGCATACGACATCGCTTCTCGGGCGGCCAGATTCTGCCCCTCGGCGACGACGGTGCGCAGGCTGTTGGAGATGATCGACACCGCCTTCAGAGCGCAGGAGTCGGTGATCGGCGTCGCGGCGATCGACACATAGGCTTCGATCGCGTGCGTCAGCGCGTCCATGCCGGTCGCAGCAGTCAGGGCCGGCGGCTTGCCGAGCATCAGCACCGGATCGTTGACCGACAGCAGCGGCGTGGTGTGGCGGTCGACGATCGCCATTTTCACCTGCCGCTCTTCGTCGGTGATGATGCAGAAACGCGTCATCTCGCTTGCGGTGCCGGCCGTGGTGTTGACGGCGATCAGCGGAAGCTGGGCGTGCGCCGACCGGTCGACGCCTTCATAGTCCTTGATGCTGCCGCCATTGGTGGCGGTGAGCGCGATCCCCTTCGCGCAGTCGTGCGCCGAACCGCCGCCGAGCGAGATCACGCAGTCGCAGTTCTCCTGCTTCAGCAGCGCCAGCCCGTCCTCGACGTTCTTGATCGTCGGGTTCGGCTTGGCGCCGGGGAACACGACGCTGGTGACGTTGCGCTCGATCAGCATCGAGGCGATCTGATCGGCCACGCCGAGCTTGTGCAGCCCGCTGTCGGTGACGATCAGCGCCCGCTTGAAGCCGCGCGCCTTGGCCTGGTCGGCCGCGCTCGACACGCAGCCGGCGCCGAACAGGTTGAGGGAGGGGATGAAGAATGTAGTCGCCGTCATTGGTTGCTTCCTTCCATTGAGTTTGTTGTTGATCGCTAGTCGATGAGCTGTCCGGCCGGGCTGTTGCCCTGGAGCCGGACGCGCTCCGTTTCGCAGGGCAAAGCCCTGCGACGCGGGCGGCGCGATACGCCGCCCGGCATTGCTGCGGCCGGGTGCTGAGCACCCGCCGATGAAATGAGTTGTCGTCTCAGAAGAAGCCGAGCGGCCCGGTGCCGTAGCTCACCAGCAGGTTCTTGGTGTGCTGATAGTGATCGAGCATCATCTTGTGCGTCTCGCGCCCGATGCCGGACTGCTTGTACCCGCCGAACGCCGCGTGCGCCGGATAGGCGTGGTAGCAGTTGGTCCACACCCGGCCTGCGGCGATGGCGCGCCCGAACCGATAGGCGCGGGTGCCGTCCCGCGTCCAGACGCCGGCGCCGAGGCCATACTGGGTGTCGTTGGCGATCGCGACCGCTTCGGCCTCGTCCTTGAAGGTGGTGACCGACACCACCGGACCGAAGATTTCCTCCTGGAAGATCCGCATCTGGTTGTGACCGCGGAACACGGTCGGATGCACGTAGTAGCCGCCGGCGAGATCGCCGGGCAGCTCTGCGCGTGCGCCGCCCGCCAGGAGTTCGGCGCCTTCGTGGCGGCCGATCTCGATGTAGGACAGGATCTTCTCGAGCTGTTCCTGCGAGGCCTGCGCGCCGATCATCGTCGCCGGATCGCGCGGGTCGCCTTGGCGGATCGCGGCGACGCGGGCGAGTGCGCGCTCCATGAAGCGCTCGTAGATCGATTCCTGCACCAGCGCGCGGCTTGGGCAGGTGCACACCTCGCCCTGGTTCAGCGCGAACATCACGAAGCCTTCGATCGCCTTGTCGAAGAACGGATCGTCTTCGGCCGCAACGTCGCCGAAGAAGATGTTGGGCGATTTGCCGCCGAGTTCGAGCGACACCGGCACCAAGTTTTCGCTGGCGTATTGCATGATCAGCCGGCCGGTCGAGGTCTCGCCGGTGAAGGCGATCTTGGCGATGCGCGGGCTGGAGGCCAGCGGCTTGCCGGCTTCGACGCCGAATCCGTTGACGATGTTGACGACGCCGGGCGGCAGTAGATCGCCGACCAGTTCGGCCCACACCAGGATCGAGGCCGGCGTCTGTTCGGCCGGCTTCAGCACCACGCAGTTGCCGGCGGCGAGCGCGGGCGCCAGCTTCCACGCCGCCATCAGCAGCGGGAAGTTCCACGGAATGATCTGGCCGACGACGCCGAGCGGTTCGTGGAAGTGATACGCGATGGTGTCGTGATCGATCTCCGAGATCGAGCCTTCCTGTGCGCGGAGTGCACCTGCGAAATAGCGGAAGTGATCGATCGCCAGCGGCAGGTCGGCGGCGCGCGTCTCGCGGATCGGCTTGCCATTGTCGAGCGTTTCGGCGATCGCCAGCAGATCGAGATTGGCTTCCATCCGATCGGCGATGCGATTGAGAATGAGTGACCGCTCTGTCGTCGTGGTCTTGGCCCAGCTGATGCTGGCCGTGTGCGCTGCATCAAGCGCGAGTTCGACATCTTCCTTTTGTGAACGCGGGATTTCGGTGAGTTTTGCGCCGGTGATCGGGGTGGTGTTGTCGAAGTATCTGCCGTCGACCGGATCCACCCAGCGGCCGCCGATGAAGTTGCCGTAGCGGGTCTTGAACACCGTGCTGGCGTCCGGATGCATCGTTGTGATGAGGTTCATGGCTTCCTCCCGTTTGTTTTGAAGCGGATGGAACTACGCACGACGCATGCCAGGTGTGCGGGACGCCTGCGGCCATTGGCCTCCGAACTGATCAGTTCGTTGAAAAGACTGGGAGGATTCTAGATCGGAGCGCGCGCGCTCCGGGTGGTGATGTCTGGACAGCACCTCCGGCTGCGTGTGATACTTGCAGCAGTTGGACGCCACACCTGTTGCAGAATCCAACACTCCGAGGATCCGCTCATGTCAATCGCATCAAGCCGTGATGCCGTCGTCACTGCGCGCCGCCGCTTCTTCGGGGAGGGGCGTCCCGTCGACGGAATGCTCGCCGCACCGATCCTGCGCTCATGGCAGCGCTGCGCCGGCCAGGGGCTGGACGCCAGCCGCTCGCCGCTGGTTGAACCGCCCACCGCCCGCGAACTGCGCGAATTGCAGGAACGCCATGACAGGCTCGGCCGCCTCGCGCGGCCGGAGCTGAATGCACTGCAAGGCGACGCGCGCCTCACCGACAGCGTCGTCATTCTCACCGACGCGGTCGGCGTCGTCCTCGACATGATCGGCTCCGGTGAGTTTGCGGGCCGAGCGGCGCAGGTGGCGCTGCGGCCCGGCGTGTCGTGGAGCGAGGCCGACACCGGCACCAATGCGATCGGCACCGCGCTGGTCGAGCGTCAGCCGATTGCGGTGCATGGTGCCGAGCACTTCTTCGAACGTCACCGCATCCTGGCTTGCGCGGCTGCGCCGCTGATCGATCCGCGCGGTGTGGTGGCCGGTGCGCTCGATATGACCGGGCCGGCCGCGATCCGCCATGTCCACGCGCTCGGGCTGATGCGGCTTGCTGCCGAGCAGATCGAGCACCGGTTCTTCACCGAAGGATTCGAGCACTGCACCATGCTGCGGCTGCACACCGACCGCGCGCTGCTCGGCACGCCGCGCGAGGGCGTGCTGGCGTTTGCCGATGGCGTGCTGATCGGTGCCAATAGGCACGGCCTCGAGCTGATGAACCTGGATTGGCCGGCGCTCGACCTCGCACGGCTGGAAACGCTGCTGCCGGGTGTCCGCCCCTCCGAGCAGATTCAAATGCTGCGCGGCCCTCGCGGCACCCGGCTGTGGGGCCGGCTGGTCGAACCGCCGCGCCGCAGCCCGCGCGCGCCGGCTACGCCTGCCGTTGCATCAATGCCTGCCGCTCCGGCCGGGGAGGTCGAGCCGATCCTCGATGCGGAGATGATGGCGCAGCTGTCGCGCACCGTGCGGCTGGTCGAGGCCGGAATCCCGGTGTTGCTGCTCGGCGAGACTGGATCGGGCAAGGACGTCTTCGCGCGCCGCGTTCATGCCGAGAGTGCGCGGCGCAACAAGCCGTTCGTTCCGGTGAACTGCGCGGCGCTGCCGGAAGGGCTGATCGAGTCGGAGCTGTTCGGCTATGAGGCCGGTGCCTTCACCGGCGCGCGGCGACAGGGCGCGCCTGGGCTGCTGCGCCAGGCCGATGGCGGCGTGCTGTTTCTCGATGAGATCGGCGACATGCCGCTGTCGCTGCAGAGCCGGCTGCTGCGCGTGCTGCAGGACAAGCAAATCTCGCCGCTCGGCGGCGGCCGGCCGGTGCCGGTCGATTTCGCGCTGATTTGCGCCACGCATCAGCCGCTCGGCTCATTGCTGGCCGCCGGCGCGTTCCGCCAGGATTTGTACTTCCGGATTGCCCAATACGTCGTCGAGCGGCCGCCGGTGCGCCATCACCCGGATCGCCTCGCGCTGGTCCGAAAACTCTGGCGCCAGCTCGGCGGCGAACAGGCTGGCGTTCAGCTCTCCACTGATGTCGAGCGCGTGCTGGCGGCTTACAATTGGCCGGGCAATTATCGGCAGCTGGTCGGAACGCTGCGCGCGCTGCTGGTGCTCGGCGAGCCGGGGCATCCGGTGGAGGTCTCCGCGCTCCCCGCCGAAATCAGTGCTGCAGTAAGCGCTTCGGAGACCCAAGCGCCCGTTGCGCCGCCGCCGACGTCGCTCGCCGAACACACCCGCTCGGCGTTGCAGGCCGCGCTCGATGCCAGCGGCGGCAACGTCTCGCGCGCCGCACGCCGGCTCGGCATCGACCGAAGCACGTACTATCGCCGCCTGCTGAAGGACAAGGATCGCGGCCGATGAGCGGTGGGGCTTGCAGGTTAGCTCCTGCGCTCCCTGGATCAGTTCTGTTTATGATAGAACTGGAATCGCGCTTCGGAGCGCTCACAACAGGCACAACCTCATGGTGAGGAGGCGCGAAGCGCCGTCTCGAACCATGCGCCGCAGGCGATGTGGCTCCTCATCCTTCGAGACGCCCGGCTTTGCCGGGCTCCTCAGGATGAGGACTTTAGGACCCTTGGCAAGCGCCCAGTCCGCTTCAATCAATCGATTGAGCGCGCTGACGAGAGTTCAGTCAGCCGCCACCCAGTTGCCGTGGAAGCCGTCCGGAATGCGGTGGCCGAGCTGGACCAGAGCGATCGGACCGGCGGCGATGTCGGAGGCGTTGAAGACGGCGAGGTCGCTGCGGTTCTCGCAGCCGCGCCACACCACCGCGAGCAGCCAGCCGTCGGCTTCGCCTGAGTCCTTGCTGCGCGGCACGAACACCGGCTCGCCGATGGTGTCGCCGATCGGCAGGAAGTAGCGGGCGCGGCGCTCGCCATCGCCGCCGACATGCACCAGGCCGGACAGCACGTCGGGCGCTTCCGGATTCATGCAGGCGTACCAGCCATGGCGGCTGCGCAGGCCGGCGCGGCGCTCGTCGATCCGCGGAAATTCTCCGTTGATGTCGTCGAGGTAGCTGCGCTGGAAGCTGTCGCTGCGGCCGGCGAGGTCGAACGTCCAGCGGCACAGCCGCGCACGGGATTTATCCGGATCGAGCGACCTGCCGTCGGTGTCGGTGAAGAACGGCGGCGCTTCCGACTGCATCACGTCGGCGATGATCGTGTTACCCTCGTCCCAGGCGTTCATGACGTGAAACACGAAGCACGGCTCGCTGCGGAACCAGCGGATGTCGCGGACGCTGCCGCTGCGCGGCATCACGCCGACATACGAGCCCTTGCGCGGCTCCCACGCATACGGCGGCTTGCCGCGAACCGCTCGCCAGATGCTGCCGGTGAGCGGTAAGATCGGAAACAGCACGTGCTTTGCGGTGACGATGAAGTCGTGCACCATCGCCGAATACGGCGCCTTGAAGCGCTCCAGCCGAGTCAGCCGACCGGAGGCATCGATCGCGCCGTGCATCATGCCGCGGCCGAGCGGCCGGCCGACATTGTAGCCGAAGAACAGCATCTCGCCGGTGACCGGGTCGATCTTCGGATGCGCCGTGAACGGCCCCTGCAGCGCGCCGCCATAGTCGCAATAGCCGCGGGTCTCCAGCGTCTCGCGTTCGATCTGCATCGGCAGATGCGCTTCCTCCAGCGCCAGCAGCCGACCGGCGTGATACACCACGTTGGTGTTGGCGACGTTGCCGTCGCGCGGCGTCGAGGCCGGCGCATCCTTCAGCCGCATGTTGAATTCGCCGTACAGCGGCCGTCCGGCGGCATGCTCGGCCAGCCATTTCGGCGTCCGCACCCAGCGATTGCGATACGACGCGCGGCCGTTTTCGAGATGAAATGCGTGCAGCATGCCGTCGCCGAAGAACCAGTGCGCGTTCGGCGAGACGAATTGCGGGTTGGCGCCGTTGCGATATAGCGTGCCGTTCAGCTCGCGCGGCAGCTCGCCCTTGATGGTGAGGAACGGCGCGTCGCACTCCATCGGAATCGGCGCGATATTGTCCCAAGTCTGGGGTACGCCTCTCACCTGCAGCATGTCGTCGGTCTCCTCGTCGTTGCCGCAAGTTATTAGTCGAGTGGAAGCAGCCGTCCAAACGGCTGCACCGCATGGGCATGCTCCTGCGGCACCGCCCAGATCACCGGCCAGCGCGGCTTGAACTCCGCCGGGCCTTCGAGATCGGTCAGCACCACGGTGATATCGGGCTTGTGCCGGTCGGCCTCGACGAGCAGCGGCGTGAAGTTGGTGCCGCCGCCGCCGGCAAATTCGATCTCGCTGAGCACGAAGCGGCGTCCGGGCTCGAAGAACTCGACCTGCCGCACCCGTTCGTCGCCGATGATCAGCACCAGGCCGGCCTCCTGGCGCCGGATGATGGTTTCGATCTCGGTGGCGAAGCGCTGCATCAGCTGATCGTCGATCGAGCCGGAAACGTCGATGATCAGGGCCAGCCGCGGCTCGTTCTTGGTCGGGCTGAAGCCCGGTTCGAACGGCATCCGGTGATTGCCGGCGCGGCCCTGGTTGGCGATGTAGGAGCGCGTAGGGCGCGACCAGGTCAGCGCCGGTTTGCGGGCGAGGCCGCGCGCAAGCTGCACCCGCAACACCTGGGCCCACGGCGTGCGGCTGTGCGGCAGATCGGCGATCAGCGCGCGCAGCATCGAGAATGCGCCGTCGCCGGCATGGCCGCGCAGGATGCGCTCGCTCCATTCGCGCGCCAGCTCGGCCTCGTGTTCGGGGGCTGACTGCGCCTCCGGGTTCGGCACCAGGTCGCGCGCGCCACCGGCGCCGAGCGCCCGCACCTTGGCGGAACGAGCGCCGTCGCTGCGCTGGGCGGTTTCGCTCTCCGACGTGCCGGATTGGGATTGGGCCTGATCCTTGCCGCCGGAGCCCGACGAGTCCGCCTTGGAGCCTTGCTGCGATTGCCGGCCGGATTGCTGCTTGCCGCTGGTGCCGTCGTCGCGGTCGTCGATCGCCCGGTACAGCTTCTCGACGTCCCATTCGAGCAGCGCCGATTCCGGCTGTTGCTCGCGGCCGAGCGCCTTGAACACGATCTGCTCCAGCATCACCGCGTTGTCGGGGAGATGCAGCCAGCTCAGATGCGCCAGCGTGGTGTTGACGATGGCGTCGGCGCAGATGTTGAACAGTTCGAGGTCGACGTCGCCCTGGGTGCGTTGCAGCTCGACAAAACGCTGCGAGTGGCGCAGCGCGATGTGCAGCACCTCGTGCGCAACGAGTCCGACCTGGTCGGGCAGGGGCAACCGATCGAACGCCGCGCTGTAGTACACGGTTGTGCCGTCGGTCACCGCGGCTGGCGTCTCAGCCGGTGTCTCGTCCGGCAGATCGCCATGTTGCACCCATAACGCCAGTCCGCCGGTCGAGGGCGCGAACTCCACCATGCGCTGGATTGCGCGCGTGCCGCGGTGGCAGTAGAGCGCGCCCGGCTCAGGCATCGGCGGCTTCCAATTGCCGGCGGTCGGCGTAGCGGGCATAGGCCGGGCTGTCGAGGATCGCGGCTTCAAGGCCGTTCTCCAGCCCGCGCTGCATCAGCAGTTCCATCGCCAGCGTCTGTGCTTCGCGGATCGGCAGCGGCACGGTGCTGCGGATGTCCGGCAGCTGCTCGATGATCTCGAGCGCCCGCGCCAGGGTGTCCTTGTCGGCGCTGGCGGCGAGCAGCCCGTACAGCATGCCGTACAGCGCATCGAGCGACTTCGGCAGCAGCGCGGAGGTCTCGGGGCCTGGGCGCGCCGCGAGCAGCTTGAGCACGTCGGTGCCGGCCTGGATCTCGCGCAGCACGCCGAAGAACTCCGCGGCGTTTGCGGCGCCGATCCGGCCCTGCACGAACAGCCGCTTGGCGTGATCGGACAGGCCGGATTTGAGCACGTTGGAGATGTCCTCCCAGCCGCGCGGGCTGGCGCCGATCAGATGATCGCCGGCGAGCTGCGCCTGGGTGTCGTCGAGCTTGTCGGGACGGATCTTCAGATACGCCATTACTTCGGGCGCAAAGTCGTGGGTGATGGCGTGGCTGAGGAAGGCGTCGATCGCAGTCTGGACGTTGAAGTGGAACATGCGGTCGGCGAGCGCGGTGCCCATGTCGTGGCTGATCGCGCCGTGGAAGCTGGCGTTGCCCGCGGCCACCACCTGCCAGCCGTCGGGCAGGTGATAATTGCCGACGCGGCGATCGAGGATCAGCGAATAGGCCGAAATCTGCAGCCGCTGATCGGCGGCGGTGAGTTCGTCGAGAAACAGAACGCCTTCGGGCTGGTCGGGCGACGGCAGGAATTCCGGCGGAAACCACACTGTCTTGGCCAGGTTCTCATCCGCATAGATCGCGCCGCGGATGTCGACCGGCTCGATCGTGGTGAGCCGGAGATCGATCAGCGGCACCCGATAATGCGCAGCGACCTGACGGACGATCGACGACTTGCCGACCCCGCGCGTGCCCCACAGCATCGATGCCCGCCGCCGCAGCGTCGGGTCGGCGTATTGCTCGATCAGCGCGGCCTTGGCGGCGGCAATCGAGACCGGGGGGATGTTCATCGGGTTGCCGTGCATCGATCGTGTCCTCGCTCGTCAGGTCGTCTGTGCATCCATCTGTGACGGGGCCGCCTCGGCTTCCGGCAGCCACGTCGCCTTCCAGCGCCGCGGTAGCGGCGGAATTTCCAGCGACGGCGTCTCGCGCATCCCGAAGGCGCCGAACATCAACAGCGGCGGCGCGCCCATCAGCAGCAGGTTGAAGATCGAATCCTGCGGCACGTCGATCAGCGTCAGGCTGGCGGCGCCGGCGATCAGGCCGCCGAAAAACAGCGCCGGGATCGCGCGGCGGAAGGTCACCGTCCAGCGCGCACCGCGCAGCTTCTCGTAGTAAGCCGCCGGCGGCCGCGTCAGCGTGCGGGCGAGATGCGCCACCGTCTTTTCCAGCGCGGCTTCGACTCGCCGGCTGAGCTCCGGCTCCTGGCCGCGCACCTTGATCTTGCCGGTGAAGCCGGCCTTGCTCTTGCGCAGCGGCGACCACGCCCAGCCGATCACGGCGAGCAGATCCTCAGGCAGCGCCACGCCTGGTGTGCTTGGGGTGACGTCGATCTCGGCCGGATAACCGCGCACCAGCGCCCCGCGCAACAATACGCGGAACCCCGCAATCACGGCCTCACCCCGCAGCAGCACGCGTTGTGTCGCATCGCCTGCGGCGTGCCGGGTGCTCACCGGGGTGAGGCGATAGCTCAGCGCGACCACGGCGCCTTCGACGCTGCGGAACTGCTGCTGGGGCAGCACCTGCTCGATCCGCCGTAGCAGGATGTCGAGATCGTCGCCCTGGGTTTCGAGCGCCGCGGTCAGGCCGTCTTCCAGCGTGAGCGTGCGGGTGACCTGATGCAGGCCGGGGCGGGGATTGTCGAGTTGCAGCAGCTCGGTCGCGTTGACGCCTCCGCGGCCGGCTTCCTCGTGCATGACCGGCTTGAACACGAGCCGCCGCGCGAGGCGATCGCTGGCGGCGAGGTCGACCTGATAGCCGCGGCGGGTGAACGGTTGCACAAGCCCGAGGATCTCGTGGTGGGTGAACGGCGGGACCGGCGCGGTCTCGATGCTGCCTGCCGATCCGGTCAGAAGCTGTGCGTAGTTCATTACCGTCAGCAACCTCCGCAAGTGAAGCCCAGGCGGCGCAGCCTTGAGGTCGGCTGCGCCGCGATTCACGCGTCCAAATCAATCGCGTCAGGTCTAGTTTCTTCAACTGCGAAGCGAAGGCAACTCACGCTATTGTTGATCGTGCATGGTTGCTGGAGTTGCCTCGGACATTCGCAGAGCCATTACGCCGATTGCACCAGCGTCGGCTTGCCGACCTCGCTCGGCTGCACCTTCGTCAGGAACTGATCGTACGAAGATACCACCTGATCCAGCACCTCGAAGTGCGGGAAAGCGCCGGTGTCGAATTGCACGATGGTCCAGTTCGAGCGGCCGGCGACGCGGGTCTTGTGGCGATAGTCGACGAAGTCGCCGCGCACGCCGTGCGCCATCCACACCGGCAGCCGCAGCTGCTCGTAGACGTGCAGGATGTCGGTGCTGAACATGAAGCCGGCGACGAAGTAATACGGCGCATGGCGGGCGCCGGGCTGATGCGTGGTGGCGTAGTCGTAATCGACCATCGGCTCGTCGATGTCCTTCGAGCCCCATGCCTTCTCCAGGAACTTGCGGATCACCGGCCGCGCGGTGAGCATCTTGAAGAAGCCGCGGTCCCACAGTTTGACCCGCAGCACGTCGATGATCCAGGAGCGACCGCGGGTGCCGGGCGTGCGCTCGTCGCGAGCCCGGCCTTCGAAGCCGGTCGGGCTGATGAAGCCGAGCGAGCGAAACGCCTGCGGCGTCTCGGTCGCCGCGCGGGCCAGGAACTCACTCGCCAGCGACAGCGCGAGCGCGTCGATCGGCTGCTCGCCATGGATGCGGCGGATCTGTTCGACCGCGGCGTGGACCGCGTCGGTCATCATTCGCGCGGTGTATTCGCGGTCGTCGCGATCGGATTGGCCGAAGCCGGGCAGGTCGATCGCGTACACCGGTCGCTGCTTCGCGTAGTAATCGTACAGCGGCTTGACTTCGTAAGCGGAGCCGGCGGCGTTGATGCTGTGGATGAGCAGCAGCGGCGTGGTGCTGCCATTCGGCTGCGCGTCGCCTGCCGCATAGATCGCAAACCGGCCAACCACGCTGGTGATATCGGTGCGCGCACCCGCCACCGGATTGGCGAGCCCCGTCCGCGCATGATGCTGCTTGATGCTACCTGTATTGATTGCTTGCCCGCTGAGCGACGGCATCTGCGACCTCTCTTGCATTTGAGCGAACCGTCGAGCCAATCGCGTCAAACCGGGAAGGTTCCAATTCGCGCGCGCTTCACGCTGCTTCAAAGCAAGAATGGTATCTGCATACATTGGCGCGCGCGCGAAAATCGACTCGTGCGTGCATGATAGTCCCGCTGCTGACTGGTGCGATCACGAGGGACACCGTCAGCGCGAATTGACGTCAGTGATGGCGATGAGTTGTTAGTTCGGCGCGACGAACGGTTGTCCATTCGGCTTGACACGAATGCCCGGTCGTAGCCGCTGCCACGGCAGCGCCGCGGTATCGGCCGGCATCGCGCCGGGCGCGGCACAGATCAGCAGCCGCTCGGCGATCGGCTGAAAATCGGCGCGGAAATGCACCGAGCTTTTCACCACCAGGATTGCCTGCGTGGTCGGCTCGATGCCGACATAGCGGTACATCGCCTGATCGGCGAGCTGCGCTTTGTGCGACGCGATCACCACGCGCACGCCGCCGATCCGCAGGCAGGCGGACGGCCCCATCTCCATCTCGCGGCCACCGAAATACGGACCGGGTGCGACGAAGCGGCCGTCGGAGAGCTGCTCGACGACGAAGATCTCCTCGAATGGTGTGTCGCCGGGAATGCCCGACTTGCCGCCGAGCGACAGCGAGACGATCGCGCCGACGCCGGCGGCATGCGCGGCCTTCGCAGCGTCCGGATCGTAGATCACGCCGATCGCGGCGCGCTGTGCGTTGTTGCGCACCAAGGCGCGGAGCATGCCCGTGGTATCGGAATCGCCGCCGGCGCCGGGATTGTCCTGGGTGTCGGCAATGATGATCGGCTTGGCGGCGGTGCGCGCCAATTCGATCGCATGCTTCACGCCATCGTCGGGCGAATAGATCTTGCCGTCGAAATCGTCCTCGTGACCGGCCACCAGCGCCGCCACCGCATCCGCTGCCGCATCGGCATCGGCCTGGGTGCGTCCATAGGCGAACACCGACGGTGCGCAGTCCGGAAAATCGGCGGCCGGAAAGCCCGGTGCAAACGACAGCGTCGGCACCGCCTCGCTCTCCAGCGCGGCGAGCTTGTCGTAGATGCCTTTGGTCGGCTGATCGAACGTGCACTGCCACGAGATCGGAATCAGAAACGGCAGTTGCCGGAACGCCTTGGCGAACTTCTGACCGCTGCGCAGCAGCAGCTCCAGATGCTTGGCCGAAGCACGGCCGGTGTCGGCCATATCGACATGCGGATAGGTGCGATAGGCGATCAGCGCGTCGGCGTGTTCAATCATCCGCGGCGTGACGTTGGCGTGCAGATCGATGCTGACCACCAGTGGCAGGTCGGGCCCGATCACTGCGCGGACGCGGGCCAGAATCTCGCCTTCGCCGTCTTCGAGATGTTCGGTGACCATCGCGCCGTGCAGGTCGAGATACACCGCGTCGAGTTGGCCGGCGGCCTTGATGCCGTCGATCATGATTTTAACGACGCGCTCGAACGCATCCTCGGTGACATGCGCCGATGGGCTGGCGCCGCAGGCGACGGTCGGGATCAGCTTCCAGCCTTTGGCGTCGGCCTCTTCGACGAAGCCAGCGAGGCCGACGTTGATGCCGCGCATCACCTTGAGCACGTCGGCGCCGATCGTCATCGCCGGCCACCCGCCGCCATGCACGAACGCCTCCCAAGTCGCCTTGGTGGGCGCAAAGGTGTTGGTCTCGTGCAGGAAGCCACCGACGGCAATGCGGGTCATGTTGTTGTTCTCTTGCTGACTTAACGTTCGTCATTCCGGGATGCGCCCCTTGGGGCGCAGGCCCGGAATCCATATCCCCTGGCGGTGGTTATGGATTCCGGGCTCGCCGCTGCGCGGCGCCCCGGAAAGAGCGGGGAGAGGGGGTTAGCTCACCATCGCTGCCGGCGCTTCGCTGACCGGGCGGAAGTTAGCGAAGTCCCAATGCCGGCCGGGAGCGGCTTCGAGCAGTTGGCGGGTGTAGGCTTGCTTGGGGTGGGTCAGCACTTCGCCGGCCGGTCCTTGTTCGACGACGCGGCCTTTCTCCATCACTGCGACATCGTCGCAGATCTGCGCTGCGACGCGCAGGTCGTGGGTGATGAACAGCAGCGCGATGCCGAGCCGGGTCTGAATCTCGTCGAGCAGATTCAGCACCTGCGCCTGCACTGAGACGTCGAGCGCCGACACCGCCTCGTCGGCGACCAGCACGTCGGGATCGAGCGCCAGCGCGCGGGCGATCGCGATGCGCTGGCGTTGGCCGCCGGAGAACTGATGGGGAAAGCGCGAGATCGCATCCGCCGGCAGATGCACCAGCTCGAGCAGTTGCCGCGCCTTGGCGAGCGCTTGCGTCCGCGGCACGCCGTAATTGATCGGCCCTTCCGCAATGCTCTCACCGACGCTGACGCGCGGATTGAGCGAGCGGTACGGGTCCTGGAATACGATCTGGATCTTCTTGCGGTGCGGCCGCAGCAAGCGGCGCGAAAGGTCGGAGATCTCGCGGCCGGCGAGCCGGATGCCGCCCGAGGTCGGATCGATCAGCCGAACGATGCAGCGTGCCACGGTGGATTTGCCTGAGCCGCTTTCGCCGACGATACCGAGCGTGCGCCCCTTGTGCAGCGTCAGCGTCACGTCCTGCGCCGCGACCACCTCGCGCTGGCGGCCGAGCAGGGAGCGCTCGCGATACACCTTGCCGAGCTCGTTGGCCTCCAGCACCACCGGCGTCTTGGCGACGCCGCGCGGCGGCCGCGGCACCAGGCTCGGCACCGCCGACAGCAGGTTGCGGGTGTAGTCCATCTGCGGACGGCGCAGCACCGTCTCGAGCGGGCCGGTCTCCACCAGCCGGCCTTGCCGCATCACCGCGACGCGATCGGCGATCTCGGCCACCACGCCCATGTCGTGGGTGATGAACAGCACCGCGGTGCCGTGCGCCTGCTGCAGCTCGCGGATCAGCGTCAGGATCTGCTTCTGGGTGGTGACGTCGAGCGCGGTGGTCGGCTCGTCGGCGATCAGCAGCTTGGGCTCAAGCACCAGCGCCATCGCGATCATGATGCGCTGGCGCTGACCGCCCGAGAGCCGGTGCGGATAGGATGCGAAGATCCGCTCGACATCCGGCAGCCGTACCTGCTGCATCATGTCGAGGATGCGGCGGCGGCGCTCGCGGGCGGGCAGGTCGGTGTGGAAGCGCAACACCTCGTCGATCTGCTTGCCGACCGGCACCACCGGATTCAGTGCCGTCATCGGCTCCTGGAAGATCATCGCCATCCGCGACGCGCGGAGCTGGCGCAGGCGCCGCTCGCTGGCGGCCAGCACGTTCTCGCCGGCGAGTCGGATCTCGCCGCCGGAGGCATGCAGCGCGCCCTTCGGCAGCAGCCCCATGGTGGCGAGCGACGTCACCGATTTGCCCGAGCCGCTTTCGCCGACCAGGCACATCGTCTCGCCGGCCCGCACGGTGAGCGAGATGCCGTCGATCACCTTGTCGCCGTCATTGCTGCGGCCGAGGCGGACGACGAGGTTGTCGATTTCGAGGACGTTGTCGGTCATCGGGATGCCTCCACGTCACTGCTTCGTCGATTCGCGTTCCGCAATGACGGACTAAGCTTTGGACCGGCTCTCATCGCGAACCCTCGCGCTGTTTCATCCGCGGGTCGAGCGCGTCGCGGGCGGCGTCGCCGATCAGGTTGACGGACAGGATCGCGATCGACAGCAGCAGGCCGGGCCAGAAGATCAGCATCGGTTTGATCTGAAAGTAGGCGCGGCCCTCGGCCATGATGTTGCCCCAGGTCGGCGTCTCCGGGCTGATGCCGGCACCGAGGAACGACAGGATCGCTTCGGTGAGGATCGCCGAGGCGGCGATATAGGTGCCCTGTACGATCAGCGGCGCCACCGTGTTCGGCATCAGGTGCCGCGCCATGATCTTCGGCAGGCTGGAGCCCAGCGAGATCGCAGCTTCGACATAGGGCTCTTCGCGCGCGGTGAGCACCACCGAGCGGACCAGCCGGGCGACGCGCGGGATCTCCGGGATGGTGATGGCGATCAGCACCGTGGTCAGGCTGGCGCCGGACAGCGACACCACGGCGATTGCCAGCAGCACGCTGGGGATCGCCATCAGGCCGTCCATCACCCGCATCATCACCGCGTCGACCCAGCGGAAGAAGCCGGCGACCAGGCCGATAACGAGGCCGATCGCGATGGCGACGATCGCCGAGCCGACGCCGATCAGCAGCGACACCCGGCCGCCATAGATGATCCGCGACAGCAGATCGCGGCCATAGGCATCGGTGCCGAGCAGGAATTCGGCGCTCGGCGGCTTGAGCCTTAGCGCCGGCGCCAGCTTCACCGGATCGTGTGGCGCCAGCCACGGCGCGAAGATCGCCATCAGCACGACCAGCGTCAGACAGATGGTGGCGACGGCGATGATCGGCGTCGACAGCAGGAAGCCGAGCCGCGGACGCATCGGGCGCGGCACCGGGAGGGTCGGTTCGGACATGGTATCGATCGCCATGGTGCGCGCGCCCTCAGTACCGGATACGGGGATCGAGCAGCGTGTAGGCCAGATCGATCAACAGATTGACCGCGACGTAGATGCCGCTGGTCAGCAGGATCATGCCCTGGATCACCGGGTAGTCGCGCGCCAGCACCGCATCGACGGTGAGGCGGCCGATGCCGGGCAGGTTGAACACGCTCTCGGTGACGACGACGCCGGAGATCAACAGCGCAAAGCCGGTCCCGATCACGGTGATCACTGGCACCGCCGCATTGCGCAGCGCGTGGCGCAGCAGCACGCGGCTCTCGGTGATGCCCTTGGCGCGCGCGGTGCGGACATAATCCTCGCCGAGCACGTCGAGCATCGCCGCGCGTGTCATCCGTGCGATTAGCGCGATGTAGATGAAGGACAGCGTCAGCGTCGGCAGCACCAGCCGCTCGGCGAACGGGCCGAAGCCGCGCGCCATCGGGCGGAAGCCCTGCACCGGCAGCCAGCGCAGCTCGATCGCGAAGATCTGGATCAGCACATAGCCGATCACGAACACCGGCACCGAGAAGCCGATCACCGACAGGCCCATCACGAAGCGGTCGACCCAGGTACCGTGTTTCCACGCGGCGACGACGCCGAGCGGAACCGCGACGATGACCGACAGGACGATGGTCGACAGCGCCACCGTGATGGTCGGCTCGATACGCTGGCCGATCATCTGCAGCACCGGCACCTGCGAGATCAGCGAGACGCCGAGGTCGCCGTGCAGCAGCCGTCCGACCCAGGTGAAGAACTGCACGTAAAGCGGCTCGTTGAGGCCGAGCGACGTGCGGATGCGCATCAATTGTTCAGGGGTGGCGCTGTCGCCGGCAATGATCGCGGCGGGATCGCCCGGTGTCAGGCGCAGCAGCAGGAACACGAACAGTGCGACCACACCCATCACCGGGATGGCCGCCAGCAAACGACGGATCAGATAGCCGAGCATCGGCGCTCCATCATGGATTTGGATCGACGATTAGCGAAACTTATCCCGAAGATGCGGTTCGTCATCATCACCTGCGCTTGAAGCCGTCGAAATCACCCTCGGAGTTCAGCAAGTCCCGTGCCAGGGCTGCAAGCCGGTGCGATCTGATTTGCACAGGTCCGCGCTCACTCCAGCGTCGCGAGCAGTCCCGCCATCAGCCGGCCTCGCTCGGCAAGGCTGTCAATTTCGATGTGCTCGTTCAGCGTGTGCGCGTCGGCGCCACGCACGCCGAGACCATCGAGCGTGGGAATGCCCATCGCGCCGGTGAAGTTGCCGTCGGAGCCGCCGCCGGCGCTGCCGTGCGGCAGGCCGACGCCGAGCTGCGCAGCGACCGCGCGCGCCTTGTCGTACAGTGCCAGGGTGCCGGCATCCGGCTCCCACACCGGGCGGGTCACACCGCGCGTCACGTTGAAGGTGACGTCGCTGCTGCTGCCTTGCAGCGCCAGCATGCGTTCGACGCCGCGGTCGAGATCTGCCTGTCGCTTGGCCATGCTGAGCGCTTCGCCGGTGCAGGTGGTGGCGACGCAGTTCACCCATTGGCCCCCGTGCACGATGCCGACGCTGAAGGTGCAATCTTCCGTGGTCATCGCATCGATCGCCAGAATCTGCTTGGCCATTTCCCGTATGGCGGAACGTCCAGACGACAACGTTGCGCCGGCGTGGCTCGGCTTGCCGATCGCCTCCAGGTTGAATCGCGCGATCGCGTAGCGGCCGGTGACGACGCCGTTGTCGGGGCGTCCGGGCTCCGGCACCAGCACGTATTTGTTGCGTGCCGCCTCGGCTTCGATGATGTCACGGGTCGACGGCGTACCGACTTCTTCGTCCGGCGTGAACAGGATGGTGATCGGCAGCGGCGTCGTGAACGAGGCGCGGGCGAGCTGCTTGATGGCTTCCAGCGTCAGGTAGTTGCCGCCCTTCATGTCGAAGATGCCGGGGCCGAATGCCTTGTTGCCTTCGCGGCGGAACGGCAGCTTCGCCAGCGTTCCGATCGGATGCACGGTGTCGAGATGACCGGCAATCAGGATGCCGGGTTCGCCTTGCTTGGGGTGCGGAAAGCGCGCGCGCACGCAGCCGGCGAAGCCCTGGCGACCGGCGATGCGCTCGATTGTCGCGCCCATGATCGCCATCTCCCGCGCTGCGAGATCGAGCATGCGCTCCACCGCGGCGGTGTCCCAGGTCGGGCTCTCACATTCAACCCAGGCGCGCAGGCCTTGCAGCATCGTATCGGAATCGAATGGGAGATTTGCTGGGTTCATTGCGCACTCTCTGTTGATGGCATTACGAGACTGATTACCGGCGGCTTTGTAAAGCGAAAGATTTTCGCCGCCGACTACGCGGCCGAGCGCCGGCAGCGGCGAGCGGGATGATTGACGCTTGGCACACTTGGTGCAAGTCTCGATTATCAGGATGTGGCAATGCGCTGATCGCGTGACGCCGCGCCCGGAGACTTACTGCCCTGCACAAGCAATCATCTGTGACTGATCAGTTTCAAGTCAGGAGAAATCGAATGTTCCATCCACCGCGTTGGATGCGCTCGGCCGTTGCGTCGAAATTCGCTGTGCCGGCGTTCGCGCTCGCGGCATCGATGACGCTGCCTGCGGCCGTCGATGCCAAGACGATCCGCGCCGTCATGCATTCCGACCTGCGTATCATCGATCCAGGCCTGACCACCGCCTACATTACCCGCGACCATGGCTACATGGTTTACGACACGCTGCTGGCGATGGACTCCAAGTTCAAGGTCCAGCCGCAGATGGCGGACTACAAAGTCTCCGACGACAAGCTGACCTACACGTTCACGTTGCGTGACGGACTGAAGTGGCACGACGGCACGCCGGTCACCGCGGAGGACTGCGTCGCCTCGCTGAAGCGCTGGGGCCAGAAGGACGGCATGGGCCAGAAGCTGATGCAGTTCACCGCCAGCCTCGAAGCCACCGATCCGAAGACCATCACGCTGAAGCTGAAGGAGCCCTACGCCCTGGTGCTGGAGTCGATCGGCAAGCCGTCGTCACTGGTGCCGTTCATGATGCCGAAGCGGATCGCCGAGACGCCGGCCGACAAGCCGATCCCCGAGCAGATCGGCTCCGGCCCGTTCAAGTTCGTGGCGTCCGAGTTCCAGCCCGGCGTCAAGGCGGTGTACGTCAAGAACCCTGATTACATTCCGCGCAAGGAAGCGCCGGACTGGACTTCGGGCGGCAAGATGGTGAAGGTCGACCGGGTCGAGTGGATCACCATGCCGGACGCACAGACCGCGGTGAACGCGCTGCAGTCGGGCGACATCGACTTCATCGAAAATCCGTCGTTCGACCTGCTGCCGGTGCTGGCGCAGGACAAGGAGCTGACGATCGATACGCTGAGCCCGCTCGGCTTCCAGACCCTCGGCCGGATGAACTTCCTGCATCCTCCGTTCGACAATCCCAAGGTCCGTCGCGCGGCCTTCCTGGCGATGAGCCAGAAGCCGGTGCTCGACGCGCTGGTCGGCAATCCCAAGTACTACAAGGTGTGCGGCGCCGTATTCGGTTGCGGCACGCCGCTCGAGACCGACGTCGGCTCCGAGACGCTGGTCAAGGGCAACGGTATGGCCGAGGCCAAGAAGCTGCTCGCGGAGTCTGGCTATGACGGCACGCCGATCGCCTTGATGGCGCCGGGCGACGTCGTCACCCTGAAGGCGCAGCCGATCGTAGCCGCGCAGCTGCTGCGTGACGCCGGCTTCAAGGTCGACGTCCAGGCCACCGACTGGCAGACCGTGGTGTCGCGCCGCGCCAGCCAGAAGCCGCCGAGCGAAGGCGGCTGGAATATGTTCTTCACCAACTGGGCCGGACCCGACATTCTCAATCCGGTCGCCAACGTCTCGGTCGGCGGTCAGGGCAAGAAGGGCGGCTGGTTCGGCTGGGCGGAAGACGCCAAGGTCGAGGAGCTGCGCGACAAGTTCGTGCGCGCGAACTCGCCCGAGGAGCAGAAGAAGATCGCCGAGGAGATCCAGAAGGAAGTCTACGACCAGGTGATCTACATCCCGCTCGGCCAGTACACCGCGCCGAGCGTGTGGCGCAAGGAACTCACCGGCGTCGTCTACGGCCCGGCAACTCCGGTGTTCTGGAATATCGACAAACAGGGCGACTAAGCGGTCGCTCCACGTCTCAGATGCTTGACGTCATCGGTGCGCCGTCCTGCGAAAGCAGGGCGGCGCTTTGCTGGGGCCGCGATCGTAAGCGCGTCGTACTGCAAAGATCGACACGCGGGCGCTGGACTAAGCGATCGGGGTTGATACGAACAGGTCGAGCGAGCCGGTATATTCCGGCTGGGTCCGGAGCGATCCATGGGCCTCGTCCCAAGCGCCTGTCTCCAGATCGCCACGTAGCCGAGCCACCGCCTGCTCGGCGATCTCATTGTCGACGAAGCTCCAGGCCGACCACGCTGAGCGCGCATCACGGCGCAACGGCATTTCGGGCCGGCCGGCGGTCGTCGCCCTAAGGCGACGAGCCGGATGTCCCCTGTGAGGCGGGTGCGGCAACGCCTGCAGCATCACGGATGGCGGATGCGATCTCATCTTCGCTGCGTCCCCCGTTGATGGCGATGCGCCCGCCGAAAACGAAGTGGGGAACCGACCGCACGCCCGCCGCTACGGATTTGGCGGCCTCTCGCTCGACACGCCTGTGCTGTTCGGGGTCCGACGCGATCGCACGCGCTTCATCGCGATCGAATCCGTAGCCCGCGGCGATATCGGCAAGGACGTCAACGTCCGAGATATTCCTGGCGTCCAGGAAATGGGCATCGGTGATCGCGACTGCGAGCTGATGCTGCGTACCGCGCGTTCGCGCCGCGAGGATAAGTCCGTGCGCCGCTTGTGTCCTGTAGGTCCACGGCTGGCGGTTCAGGTCAAGATCAAGGCCGGACGCCCGCGCCTCAGCTTCAGGCCGCGCGAACGACGCCTTCGGGTCCGTGATTCCGTAGCGTGAGCGGAGAAGGTCGGGGATGTAGAGACCCGCTGCCGGCGCGTCGGGAAGTAGCAGCACCGGGTGCTGGCGGATGTCGACATCCAGCGCGGGGAACCGTTGTGCAAGGACATTGTCGAGGCGGTGATGTCCGATGATGCACCAGGGGCAAGTGATCTCGGTGAAGAGGTCGATGCGCAGCATGGTCGAGGCCTCAGGATTGCGAGATGGCGGGAAGAATCGCCTCCGCTTGGGTGCGCTCCGTGGTGAGCCTCCAGATCGCTTCCGCGATCGTGTCCGGAGAGATGGTCGGCAAACGCGGATCGATCGTGCGGCCACCCGACGTGGCGACCTTCATGCCGGTTGAGCCCTCGATCATCGCGCCGATATAGACGGCGCCGGCGAAGACGCCGCTCTGCGCAAGCTCGCCGTGCAGAGCATGGATGTAGTTGCGGGTGGCAGCCATCAGCGCCGGAGCGCCGCTCACCCCCGGTATGGGTCTGACCGCGGCAAGCCCGCCGACGACGACAATCGCCCCCGCGCCGCGCTTCTTCATGATCATGGTCAGACGATGCGCAAGCTCTATCGGCGCGAGCGTGTAGATCGGAACGAGATCCTGCACCGCTGCAGCGTCAAATTGGGTAGCGGGGACGAATCCGCCTTCGGACGGAACGGGCGAGTATACTGCTACATCGATGGCGCCGACCTGCGTTTCGATCGCGTCGACCAGGCCGGGTAGCTCTTCAAGATTGGTCAGGTCGGCCGGAAAGGTGGCCAGCTCCAGCCCTTCATCTTTGAGCTTGTCGGCCAGCTCATGAAGCGCGCCTTCATGGCGCGCAACAAGCGCGACCTGATAGCCCTGCTTGCCGTAATGGCGGGCGAGCGACGCGCCAAGGCCGATGCCCGCGCCGAAAATTGCGATCGTCTTCCTGTCAACCATCATACGTTCCCGGTAGTATGTTTCGATGACCAGGAATGTGATATGGACCAGTACATGTCACAAGAACGCATAGATGTGGGGCCAGGCCCTATGGATGTGACCGCCCCGCCCGCTGCGCCCGGCACCAATGACGCATGCCGTCGCGTCAACCAGGTCTTGGCGAGGATGGGCGATAAGTGGACGGTGCTGGCAATCACCTCCCTCGCACAGAAGCCGCGCCGCTTTAACGAGCTGAAACGGTTGATCGGAGGCGTGTCGCAACAAATGCTCACGCGCACGCTGAAGGCGCTGGAGCGCGACGGGATGGTGACGCGGCAAGTCTATCCGACGGTGCCGCCGCAGGTGGAATACGGGCTGACCGCCCTCGGCCAATCCCTTTCGGTCCCCGTCATGCACCTCGCGACGTGGGTGCTGGAGCATCTCGACGAGATCGAACGTCACCGCGACGATCACGACCGCGGCCGGCCCTAGAGTAGTTCCGCGTTCGTTAGAATCAGGAGCGCGCTTCGGAGTTCTTACAACAACCACAACCTCATGGTGGGAGGCGCGAAGCGCCGTCTCGAACCATGCGCCGCAAGCCATGCGGCTCCTCATCCTTCGAGACGCCCGGCTTTGCCGGGCTCTTCGGGATCAGGAGGTTAGGCCATCAGGCGCGACAATACGACTGTCGGCACGTCAGGCGCTGAACAACAAAAAGCCCGGCGCGAAGCCGGGCTCGATTGGCTGGGTGCTGTCCCGATACCGATCGGGCGCGCCCCTAGATCACTTGCGGGCGCAGGCGACCTTGATGGCGCTGGCGCTCGGGCTGCACTTCGCCGTCACCGAGCCGTCCTTGACCGTGAGCTGGTCAGCGAGCTTGGCGGCGCCGCCGTTGACGCAATAGGCCGAGGTCAGGGTCTCGTTGGCGGCGCAGGTCACCGGGCAGCCGTCCGAGGCGCAGCTGGTCGAGGTGACGTTACGCACCGCGGCGATCGCCGCCGGGGCCGCAGCAGTGGCCTGCTTGTCGGCGGCGGGGGCCTTGGTGGCAGGCGCGGGTGCCGGGGCAGCCTTCGTCGCCGGAGCGGGCGCAGCGGCCTCGGGGGCCGGCGTCGCAGCAGTTTCGACCGCCGCCGGGGCGGCGCTAGTTTCCACGGCGGCCGGGCGGGCATAATAGCCGCTCGCCGACACCAGATAGACGAACAGGGCCGCGACCACGACCGCGCCGATCATGATCAGCGTCGTCGTCGGCAGCGCGCGGACGCGATCGACCGTCGAGCGGATTGCGGTGACGAAGGAAGCGGCATCGAACGAACCGCCACGGGAACGCATATCGTCGAAGGTGAGATACGCTGCGATCACGAAGCCACCACCGAACAACATGAGTATCAGCAGTGGACCGAGCGCGGAGAGATACTCCATGTTACGTCTTTCCATTCAGGGCAGGCCGGCGCGAGGTGTATAGGTTTCGCCTGCCGCAAGCTGCATTGTCGAAAATCAAATGAACACGCATATGCAACGGTGCGTTGAGGTATGTCAAAACCGTTGAGGCGCCGTCAGTCGAGATGTAGCACGGCAGGGGGCGTGGCGTCATCGCGGCAGAAAGCGCCGCAATTTGTTAGGGTTGACGATTAATACCTCGTCATTTGCCGAGTGCGGCCCGGCTTTCTCTATGGTCGAATGTCCAATGTCGGTGCGGCCTGTCGGCTCTGCGTCGATCGACCGCGATCGATGCCCTATCTGCGGCTTTCCGAAGCGGAGCGCACAGCGGAATATGGCGGTTGCTTGACGGAGATTCGCAAAAACCAGCTGTGACGCGGCAACGCCGTCCCGCGTAGATCGCGCATCAGACCGCCATATACGCCGCATATCATTCGATAGCCCGCAACGTTCGAAGAGATTCCCATGAAGGCAGCAGACGTGATGACCACCGCCATCGTGACGGTGCAGCCCGACACGCCCGTCCACGCCATCGCCGAGACGCTGCTCAAGCATGGCATCAGCGCCGTGCCGGTGATCGACGGCGCCGGGGTGCCGCTCGGCATCGTCAGCGAGGGCGACCTGATGCCGCGCGCCGATAGCGACCGCGAGGCGCGTCACGATTGGTGGCTGCAGATGCTGTCGGAAGGCGAGGCGGTGCATCCGGACTACGTCCGATTCCTGAAGTCCGATACCCGCACCGCCAAGGACGTCATGGTCGGCCCGGTGGTGACGGTGGAAGAAACCACGGCACTCGCCGACATCGCCGACCTGTTGGTCGAGAAGCGGATCAAGCGGGTGCCGGTGGTGCGTGAGGGCCACATCGTCGGCATCGTCAGCCGCGCCGACCTGCTCAAGACCATGACTGGGCTCAATCACACCGGAGCTGATCCCGTGCACGACGATCCGAACGCCTGGCCGACGCCGTCCGACAAGCTTGCAGCGCTGACCCGTCCCGTCGCGCCGCCGGCACCCCCGCCGCATGATCCGGCGGCTGACGATCTCTCCGCCTCGGCGTTCCGCGAGCTGGGGCTCGAGCACGAGCACGAAGAAGACGAGAAGCGAAAACATGCCAAGGAGCTGGCGGACGAGAAGCATCACCGTCTCGCCAGCGACATGCTGGCCTCGCATCTGACGGACGAGACCTGGCAGAAGCTGCTGCGCAACGCGCGATCCGCCGCCAAGAAGGGCGAGCAGGAAAGCCTGCTGTTGCGGTTTCCGGCAGAGCTGTGCACCGATCACGGCCGCGCCGTAAATGCGCCCGATCCGGAATGGCCGTCCACGCTGCGCGGCATGGCCGCCGACATTTACTTGCGGTGGAAGTCGGAGCTGCGCCCGCACGGCTTCGTGCTGCAGGCCCGCGTGGTCGATTTCCCCGACGGCATCCCGGGAGACATCGGCCTATTCCTGACCTGGGGTAAGAGCGAAGCGGAGCATCACTGAGGTGCCGTTCGTTCGCTTCGCTCTTCGCACTCGCGGCGAGGACGCGTAGCGCTCTCAGATCTTGAGGTTGCGGTACACCGAGACCTCGCGCTCGCGCGCGAGGCGGGCGTCGTCGCCGGCTCGGATGCCGCGCCAGCCGTCGAAGAACACCACGATGGTGGTGATCAGTCCGGTGATCTTTCCGACCAGGAATCCAAACGGGAAGATCAGTCGCTCTGCGGGCAGAATGAATTGCGAGCCGAGGAAGATGATCACCGCGTTGGCGAAGTACGCGGTGCGGTACAGCGTCTGCTCCTTCCAGGCGCTACGCGCATAGGGCCTGGAGCTCTTCTTCACCGCCTTGTTGTAGCGGGGGTTGCGCAGCAGCCCGAGCAGCCGGCGTTTCTTCGGCAGTTGTCGCGGGCCGGCGAGCAGCGCCCGATAATTCTCGCGCATCTGAAAATGCGCGATCAGCGCCAGCAGCAGATTGAGCGCGACCAGCACCGCCTTCAATTCCCACACCGACAGCAAGAGCTGTGCGGCGAGGTCGACGAAGATCAGATGCGTCGCCGCATTCAGCACGAAGGCCGAACGGTGGAACGCGGCGCGGTTGATGTTGGCGACCTTCTCGTCGATGAACGCGGCGCCCGGCTTGGTCTCGCCGAGCTGCAGCAGGACGGTGCGCTGCGCTTCTGTCAGGTCCCAGCTCTTGCCGAGTTCGGCGATCGTCACCGCCGGCGTGCCGCGCTTGATCCGGAACGTCGCCTTGGCCGACCATTCGGACACCCGCGTCAGCCAGCGCCGCGTCACCGCGAAGCGTGAGGTGCTGGTCGCCGCCTCGACGAGCGGGTGGGGATCTGGCTGCATCGTGTCCTTCAGCGCGGCTCGATCGCCGTCAATCGCCGAAAAGCGGGTCCTCCGCAAGCTTGGCGGCGGCCTTGGCGGCCGCCTTCATCTGCTGTCTGATCTCGGCATCATCAAGGTCGGCAAGCTGCCGGGCGGCGTCGGGGGCTAGCTTGTCCTTGGCGCGGCGGTTGAATTTGCCGGCGAGTTTGCGGTGCACGGCGACGTCGTTGAGGGCGCCGAGCGCGTCGAGCAGCTTCTTCAGGTGCTTACGGAACTGCTCCAGCCGCTTGCCGGCCCTCCCGTCGAACAGGCTTTCGAAGAAGCCGATCGCGTAGTTCAGCTTCTTGGCGGCGATCCGGACCCGATGCCGCTCCTCGTCATCGAGCTGCTCCAGCTTCTCCAGGCGCTTGTTGAGCTTGCGGGCGCGGCGGGCCAGCACCTGTTCGGCGAATGCGACCGCTGACGGGCGGTCCGCGCCGGCCGCCGCCTTGGTCCATTCGCCCGCCTCGATCCAGCGCTTCAGATCGGTCAAGAGCTTGCGGAAGCGCTGCAGCTCGACGGTGGCGCTGGCGCTGTCGAACGCAGCGCCGCGGTCTGATCCGAGCCGCTTCAGGAAGGCCGGCGAGCCGGTGCCGAGCTGAGCGCTCTTAATTTTGACTTCCAGGAGGTGCAGGTCGCGCGCCGGAGCCAGCCGCCCGGCCAGCCACTTCAGCTCGCGCTTCATCCGCTGGGTGTCGCGGCCGTCGATCAGCTCGCCGAACACCGAGATCGCAGCCCGCATCCGCCGCAAGCCGATCCGCATCTGGTGAACGCCGGTCGGATCGCGCCGCCGCACCTTAGGTTGCTGCGCGGCGATCAGGCGTAGCAATTCGGTCGCAATTGCCCGAAATGCCTCGCCGCTGCCGGCGCCTCGCGACAGAACGATGTCATGGGCCTGGCCGGGGCTCGGCTTGGCCGCAGGTTTCTTGAGAACTCGACGCATTGTGTCCCACGCGGGCGAAAGAAGCTCACCGCCCCCGGTATCCTAGCAGATTTACGCGCCGATGACGCCGCGTCGCGGCGAGGCCGAGGGGTGCTAAATCCGCGCACCGCGATGGCGGTCGGTCAGGCCCGCTTCAGAACTTCCAACGGGTAGCCGATCAGCTTAGCCACCGCATACGCAATGCCCATGCCGATCAGCGCCGCGACCGCCTGACCGCCGTAGTACCAAGCGGCCGGCGGCGGGAAGGGCATCAATTGCGTCGCAAGATCAAGGCACCACAGGATCGCGCCGACACCGACGCCCATCACGATGACCAGCTGGATGCGCTGTACCGCCGCTTCGATCCGTGCCATCCGCGCTTCGACGTGCTTGTCCGGTCCGCGCTCCGGCGCCGGTTTGCTCGGAGCCGGGGTGTTCTGGACGCTGTCCGGAGCCGTCGTCGTCATGCCGTCCTCACTGTTCGTCTAAAGTCCAACTATCCGCGCGATCGCCGTCGCAATCCGCTCTTGCGTAGCAGTAATCGTCGCTGCACTGCACAGAATTGACTCAGCACAAAAGCACTGCCGCAAACGCGGACGCGTAGTGATCATGCTGATCGATAACTGTCGGGCCCGTTGACTTAGCGCAAATACGACCGAAGGTAAATTTGGGAAAGAGAGCCCCTTTACAGCAGTTCTAATCGCCGCAGCGGCGTGCGCTTGGGGGGAGCTCGTGATGCATACACCTTGGCAAGCCGCCACCGCTCTAAAGACCGAAAGCAAAGAGCTTCGCCCGCTCACCGGTAACGAGGCGATCGCGCGGGCCGCGTGGGAAGCCGGTGTGCGTGTCGCGGCTGCTTATCCTGGTACGCCCAGCACCGAAGTTCTTGAGAATCTTGCGACCTATCCGGTCGAGGATCTGCACGCGCAGTGGTCGACCAACGAAAAGGTCGCGCTCGACGTCGCGATGGGCGCGTCGTTCGCAGGCAGCCGAGCGCTGTGCGCGATGAAGCATGTCGGCCTCAACGTGGCTGCCGACGCGTTCATGACCGCGACTTATATCGGCGTGAATGGCGGCCTGGTGCTGATCGTCTGCGACGACCCCGGTATTCACTCCTCGCAGAATGAACAGGATAGCCGGATCTACGGCCAGCTCGCCAATATCCCGGTGCTGGAGCCGAGCGACGCGCAGGAAGCTTACGACTTCACCAAGCTGGCGTTCGAGATCTCCGAGCAGTTCGATACGCCGGTGATTGTGCGCAGCACCACGCGTTTGTCCCACACCCGCAGCACGGTGTCGGTGGGCGAGCGCGTCGAAGTGCCGGCGCGCGTCTTCCTGGAGCGGCCGTCGAAGAACGTGATGATCCCGGCGCATGCCCGCGGCCGTCATCTGTTTGTGCTCGAGCGCGAAACCAAGCTGAAGGACTTTCTCGCCACCGCGGACATCACCCGGATCGAGAGGGGCGATACCAAGTTCGGCGTCATCACCGCCGGCACCTGCTATCCTTATCTCCGCGAAGTGCTGCCGAACGCCACCGTGCTGAAGCTCGGCGCGTCCTGGCCGTTACCCGACACGCTGCTGCGCGAATTCTGCGCCTCGGTCGAGCAGGTGTTCGTGGTCGAGGAGCTCGAGCCGATCATCGAGAAAGAGGTCGCCTCGCTCGGCATCAAAGTCGAAGGCAAGCGGCTGTTTCCGCGAGCCGGCGAGTTCTCCCCCGAAGTTGTCCGCGCCGGCTTCGTTCAGGCTGGCCTGCTGCCGGCACCGCCGTCCTACAACGCATGGGTGCCGGAGCCGGTGGTGCGTCCGCCGGTGCTGTGCGCCGGCTGCCCACATACGTCGAGCTTCATGGCGGTACGGGCCTCCGGCGCTCGCGTCGCCGGCGACATCGGCTGCTACACGCTGGCGGTGCTCGATCCGCTGCGCGGCATCGACACCTGCGTGGCGATGGGCTCTTCGATCGGCAACGCCATCGGCATGGCGAAGGCCGGCGAGACCAAACCGGTGGTGGCCACCATCGGCGACTCGACTTTCCTGCACGCCGGCCTGCCGGCGCTGATCGACGCGGTCTACAACCAAGCCAATATCGCGGTGGTGCTGCTCGACAACCACATCACGGCGATGACCGGCGGTCAGGAGCATCCCGGCACGGGCAAGACGCTGCGCGGCGAACCCGCGCCGCAGGTCGACTACGAGGCGCTGATCAAGGCTTGCGGCGTCAAATGGGTGAAGAAGGTCGACTCCTACGATCTCGCCGCCACCCATCAGGCACTCCGCGAGGCGATCAACTATCGCGGCGTCGCGGTGCTGATCTCGAACCGGCCGTGCGTGCTCGATCCGATCAAGATCAAGGGCCCGCCGCTGGAGATCATCACCAGCCAGTGCACCGCCTGCCAGTCCTGCATGAATCTCGGCTGCCCCGCTCTGACCTGGAGCGACGAGTGGTTCGAGGGGCGGCACCGGGTGAAAATCGATCCCGCGCTGTGCATCGGCTGCACGCTGTGCGCCCAGGTCTGCACCATCGACTGCATCAAGATCGCGAGCCCGGCGGTGACGCAATGAACGAGCAGAGCAACATCGCAGTGAATGCGGAGAGTGAGCCGGTGGCGTTCAACGCGGCGCTGGCGGAGCCCACCAATGTGCTGATCGTCGGCGTCGGCGGCCAGGGCGTGATCATGGTGTCGAAGGTGCTGGCCTCGCTGGCGCAGGCGCACGGCTACGAGGTCAAGCAGAGCGAAGTGCACGGCATGGCCAAGCGTGGCGGCACCGTGTTCAGCCACGTCCGCTTCGGGCCGCGGGTGTGGTCGCCGACCATTGCCAAGGGCGAGGCCGACGTGCTGATCGCGCTGGAATGGGCCGAGGGCCTGCGCTGGCTGCCGCATCTGAAGCGCGACACCGGTGTGTTCATCTGCGACACCAAGCGGATTGTGCCGCCGTTCGCCTGCCTCAGCCGCCGTCCCGGCGCGCCGATGCGCTATTCGACTGAAACCGCTGAACAAGTCGCGGCCTACGTGTCCGAAGCCTACGCGATCGATGCCACCAAGATGGCCGAGGAACTCGGCAACGAGCGCGCCGCCAACGTCGTATTGCTCGGTGCGTTGTCGACCGTGCTCGAATTCGCGCTGCCGGAATGGGAAAAGACCGTCACCGCCTTCGTGCCGAAGAAGACGATCGCGGTGAATTCGGCCGCATTCGAGCTCGGCCGTAACTGGATTGCGGACGCCAAGAGCGAGTCGCCGTCCGCCGATGCCGCGCCTGCGGCGGCACCGGCGCATACGCCATACCAGCCCCGGCTCGAGATCACCGATGCCTGGTGCAAGAGCTGCGAGATCTGCGTCAAGCTGTGTCCCGAGCGTTGTCTGAAGCTCAACGCCGACCGCGTCGTCGAACTGGTGGCGCCGGAAAAATGCACCGGCTGCCGGCTGTGCGAATGGCTGTGCCCGGATTTCGCGATCCGCGTCCATCTCGACACTGAAGCGCCCGCGATGGAGGCCGCGCAATGAACGCGCCGGATCGTCACGTCCCCAAAGCCGCCGCTGCCAAGCTGCTGTCCGGCAACGCCGCCTGTGCCCAGGGCGCAATCGACGCCGGCTGCAAGTTTTTCGCCGGCTATCCGATCACCCCGTCGTCGGAAATCGCCGAGCGGCTGTCGACGATGCTCCCGGCAGCTGGCGGCGTGTTTATCCAGATGGAAGACGAGATCGCCGCGATGGCCGCGGTCGTCGGCGCCTCGATGGGCGGCGTCAAATCGCTGACCGCGACCTCCGGCCCCGGCTTCTCGCTGAAGCAAGAGAATATCGGTTACGCCGCCGGCGCCGAAATTCCCTGCGTGATCGTCAACGTGATGCGCGGCGGTCCGTCGACCGGCATGCCGACGCGGCCGTCGCAGGCTGACATCTTCCAGACCCGCTACGGCAGCCACGGCGACTATCCGATGATCGTGCTGGCGCCGGCCTCGGCACGCGAGATCTACGACGAGACCATTCGCGCCTTCGATCTTGCCGAGCTCTGCCGCACGCCGGTGATCCTGCTGTACGACCAGGTGATCGCGCAGTCGTCCGAGACCGTGGCGCTCGGCGGCCGCACGTCGGTGCACGCGACCCGCAAATGGGCGAGCGGCCCGCGCGAGGCTTACAAGCCGTACGCGGCCGATGCCGATCTGGTGCCGCCGATGCCGCGTCCGGGTGACGGCTATCGCACCCACACCACCGGCCTGACGCATAGCGAGACCGGCTTCCCGAGCCAGGACCCGGAGACGGTGACGCGGAATCTCGGCCGGCTCTATGCCAAGCTCGACCGCCATCGCGATCTGATCGACAGCTATGAAGCCGTGCGCTGCGAAGACGCCGAGGTGGTGATCGTTGCGATCGGCATTAGCGCCCGTGCGGCTCGCCGCGCGGTCGATGCCTGCCGCGCCGAAGGCAAGAAGGTCGGGCTGTTCCGCCCGGTCACGCTGTGGCCGTTCCCGGAGATCGCGTTGCGCGAGGCGACCCGGAACGCCAAGGCGATCCTGGTGCCGGAGCTCAACATCGGCCAGCTGCGGCTCGAGATCGAGCGTCAGCTTCGCGACCGCCGCGTCGAAGGCCTGCATCTGATCAGCGGTGAACCGATTACGCCGGCGCAGATCGCAGCCGCTGCCACCAAGCTCGCTTCGGAGGTCTGAGATGTTCCGCGACGCGCCGCATTTCGACGTCCGCGATTATCTCCGAAAGGAGATGATGCCGCACTTTCTCTGCCCGGGCTGCGGCCACGGCATGGCGTTGCGCGCGCTGCTGTGGGCGATCCACGAGCTGAACATCGACCGCGACAAGCTCGCGGTGGTGTCGGGCATCGGCTGCGCTGGACGGTTATCGGCTTATATCGACGCCAACACCTTCCACACCACGCACGGCCGCCCACTGGCCTATGCGACCGGTCTCGCGCTGGCGCGGCCCGACCTGCACGTCGTGGTGATTTCCGGCGACGGCGACTGTCTGGCGATCGGCGGCAATCATCTGATCCACGCCTGCCGCCGCAATCTCAAGCTCACCTGCTTGATGCTCAACAACGAGATCTACGGCATGACCGGCGGTCAGGTGTCGCCGACCACGTCGGAGACGCGGCTCACCACCACCACGCCGCATGGCAATTCCGAGCCGAATTTCGACGCCTGCGCGTTGGCGACGGCCGCCGGTGCGGGCTTCGTCGGACGCGAAGTCACCCGGCACGTGCCGAAGCTGAAAGAGCTGATCAAGGCCGGCCTGCAGCATCCGGGCTTTGCCTTCGTCGAAGTGGTGTCGGACTGCACCGAAGTCTACGGCCGCAAGAACGACATGGGCTCTTCAGCCGAGATGGTGCTGCGGCAGAAGAGCGAGATGCGCCCGAGCGCGTATCGCGACAGCGTCGATGAGCCGTTCCGTTCGACCGATCTGCCGACCGGCATTCTGGCCCAGAACAACCGGCCGGAATACGGCGCGGCGCTGCGTGCCGCCGCAGCAGCGCGTGCCGCCAAGTGACGGGGAGACCAGCTATGTCGACATCCCGCATCGAACTGCGCTTCGGCGGCACCGGCGGCCAGGGCCTGCTGCTCAGCGCCAAGCTGCTCGCCGACGCGCTGGCGCTGGAAGGCCGCCACGTCGCGCAGTCGCAGACCTATGAGCCGACCTCGCGCGGCGGCTTCTGCAACGCCGATCTCGTCGTCGCCCATGGCGAGGTCGATTATCCGCTGCCGATCGAATTCGACCATCTGGTTCTGCTGGACAAGATCGCGATCAAGCCGTCCTGGCCGAAGCTCAAGGCCGGCGCGCTGGTGATTTCCGACGTCCGGCTGTGCCCCGAACTGCCGGAGGGCGGACGTTTCAAGCGCTACCCGCTGCCACTCAGCCGCACGGCGATCGAACTCGGCAGCGAACGCGTTACCAATATCGTGGCGCTGGGCGTGCTGATCGAACTGTCCGGCATCTGCAAACACAAATCGGTCGAGCAGGTAGTGCGCGCGTCCTCGCCGCGGGGCTTCCTCGATCTCAACATGGACGCGCTGGCCGCCGGCTACGCGCTGGCCAAGGCGCCTGCCGTCGCGGCGGCCTCCTGATTTTTCTGACAAAGGATTGCTTCGATGAGCGCCCAGCCTGCATTGCGCGAACAGACCGTCTATATGCACGACCGCGCCATCGAGACGATGCCCCGGCCGCAGCTTGCGGCGCTGCAGTTCGAGCGCCTGCGCAAGATTGTCGAGCGGGCGTATCGCGACGTTCCGCACTATCGCAACAGCTTCGATGAAGCCGGCGTCAAGCCTGCGGATTTGACCTCGCTGGCCGACCTCGCGAAGTTTCCCTTCACCAAGAAGACTGACCTCCGCGACAACTATCCGTTCGGGATGTTCGCGGTGCCGCGCAATCAGATGCCGCGCATTCATGCCTCGTCCGGCACCACCGGCAAGCCGACCGTGGTCGGTTACACCAAGACCGACCTGGACAACTGGGCCAACCTGATGGCGCGCTCGATGGTCGGCGCCGGCGCGTCGCCGGACGACATCGTCCACAACGCCTATGGCTACGGCCTGTTCACTGGCGGCCTCGGCGCTCACTATGGCGCCGAGCGGCTCGGCTGCACCGTGGTGCCGGCCTCCGGCGGTGGCACCGAACGGCAGGTGCAGCTCATCGTCGATTTCGCCGCCAACGTGCTGTGCTGCACGCCGTCCTATGCGCTGAACATCGCGGAAGTCGCCGAGCAGATGGGCGTCAACCTGCGCGATGCGCCGCTGCGGGTCGGCCTGTTCGGCGCCGAGCCGTGGAGCGATGCGATGCGCCGCGATCTCGAAGCACGCCTCGGCATCAAGGCGGTCGACGTTTATGGCCTGTCGGAAATCATGGGCCCCGGCGTCGCCTGCGAATGCCACGTTGCGCAAAATGGTCTGCACGGCTGGGAAGACCACTTCCTGTTCGAAACCATCGATCCGGAAACGCTTCAGGTGCTGCCGATGGGCTCCGTCGGCGAGCTGGTGATCACCACGCTCACCAAGGAAGCGCTGCCGATGATCCGGTATCGCACCCGCGACATCACCAGCCTGAACACCGAGCCCTGCGCCTGTGGCCGTACCCATCTGCGTATCATGCGTGTCACCGGTCGCGACGACGACATGCTGATCATCCGCGGCGTCAACGTCTATCCATCGCAGGTGGAGTCGGTGCTGATCGGCTTCCCCGGCATCGCGCCGCACTATCAGATTGTGCTGACCCGCGAGAAGGCGCTCGACGCCATGACGGTCGAAGTCGAAGTCGCGCCCGGTGCGCCGTTCGATGACGCGGCCCGCGCCAAGAAGGCGGCGGAAGTGACACATCACATCAAGTCGCTGATCGGCGTCACCTGCAAGGTCTCGGTGAAAGCCCCAGGCGAAGTTTCCCGCTCGCAGGGCAAGGCGGTGCGTGTCAAAGATCAGCGGAACATCTGATCGCCTGATTGCTGACCGCAATCGCGTCTTCGCGATGCAGCATAAAAGTAATTGGCGCGCGCCTTGACAGGCGCGCGATGATCTAACTTTAATTAACTGATTGAGTAAGCCGTATGCGCGGTCAACGCTTAACGGAACGCTCAGTCACGCCGGACCGGCAATCAATGTCGGCCGCAAAAATGTGGTTCGCCAAAGAACCACACGGGGAAGAAATGCTCGATTTCGTCCAGCAGGTGATCGGCGGGATTGCCCTCGGCTGCGTCTACGGCCTCATCGCCCTCGGCTTCGTGCTGATCTACAAGGCGACCGAAGTCGTCAATTTTGCGCAGGGCGAAATCATGATGCTCGGCGCGTTCCTGTCGTTCACCTTCATTGCCACGCTCGGGCTGAACTACTGGTTCGGGTTTCTGCTGTGTGTGGTCAGCATGGCGGTGCTCGGCGCCGCGATGGAGCGGCTGGTGGTGCGGCCGATCCTCGGCTATCCGCAATTCTCGATCGTGATGGCGACGATCGGCCTTGGCCTCGTCATCCGTTCGCTGGTCGGCATCATCTGGGGCACCGACGATCTGCGGATCGAGACGCCGTTCACTGGCGGCGTGATCCAGCTCGGCGGGCTGGTGCTGTCGCAGGACAGCCTGTCGATCATCGTCGCCACCGCGCTGCTGTGCGCCGTGCTCTACGCCTTCTTCCGCTTCACCAAGATCGGCATCGCCATGCAGGCGACATCGCAGAACATGCTGGCCGCCTACTACATGGGCATTCCGGTGAAGCGGATGTTCTCGCTGATCTGGAGCCTGAGCGCGATCGTGGCGTGCTGCGCCGGCGTGCTGCTGGCGCCGATCACCTTCATCCACGCCAATCTCGGCTTCCTCGGCATCAAGGCGTTCCCGGCCGCGGTGCTCGGCGGCTTCGGCAGCATCCCCGGCGCGCTCGCCGGGGGCATCACCATCGGCATCGTCGAATCGCTGTCGGGGTTCTATCTGCCGGAGGGCTTCAAGGACGTCGCCGCCTATGTGGTGCTGCTCGCGGTGCTGCTGTGGCGGCCGCAGGGCCTGTTCGGCAGCAACGCGCTGAAGAAGGTCTGAGATGAGCGCGCATGTCCGCACCAGCTACGCGCAAAGCGAGCAGCTTTTCCCGTCGAAGAATGCTGCCTTCTGGTACGCCGTCCTGGTCGCGGCGCTGATCGCCGCGCCTTATGTGCTGGAGTCCTATTATCTCAGCCAGCTGGTGTTCGTGCTGATCTACGCCATCGTCGGCATCGCCATGAACGTGCTGTCGGGGCAGGCGGGGCAGGTCTCGATCGGCCATGCCGCCTTTATGGCGATCGGCGCCTATACGGCGGCGGTCTGCGAAAAGCATGGTCTGCCGCTGCCGGTGTATCTGGTGCTGGCAGGCGGCTTCACCGGGCTGATCGGCTATCTGGTGGGGCTGCCGGCGCTACGGCTGCACGGCATCTACCTGGCAATCGCCACGCTCGCGTTCGCCTTCATCGTCGAGGAAATCGTCACCCGCTGGGAGAGCGTCACCAACGGCAATGAAGGCCTGATGCTGGGCGCGCCGTCGCTGTTCGGGCTGAAGCTTGGCGCGCAGGGCTTCTATTATCTCTGCCTCGGCGTCACCGTGGTGGTGATCCTGGCCGCGATCAACATCCTGCGCTCGCCGACGGGACGTGCGTTTCTGGCGATCCGCGACAGCGAGACTGCTGCGCGCAGCATGGGCATCGACACCGCGCGCTACAAGACCCGGGCGTTCGCAATATCGGCCGGCTTCACCGGGCTCGCCGGCGTGCTGTACGCGCATAAGCTGTCGTTCATCAGCCCGGAAATGTTCAGCCTGTCGATGTCGATCGAGTTCGTCATGATCATCATCATCGGCGGCGTGCTCAGCCTGCGCGGCGCGGTGTTCGGCGCGATCTTCATGATCATGGTCGATCCGATCCTGATCGTGGTGAAGGACAAGGTGCCGCAACTGACCCTGGCGGCGATGCAGGGGATTGGCTTGTCGGATCAGCTCACCGACGCGATCCAGGCCGGAATCGTCCGCGTCGCCGGCGCGCCAGGGCTGAAGTCGCTGATCTTCGGTCTGATCATCATCCTGTTCATCATCTTTGAGCCGATGGGCCTCGATGGACGATGGGCGCGGGTGAAGTCGTATTTCCGGCAGTTCCCGCTGTATCGGCCGACCAGCGCGCGCGCGCAGCGGATGTTCTTGAAGTCGGAGCGCAACCGGTGAGTACGTTCTTCAAGGTCGACAAGCTCACCGTCAAGTTCGGCGGCCTCACCGCGGTCGACGACGTCTCCTTCGACATCGCCGAAGGCGAGGTCTTCACCATCATCGGGCCCAACGGCGCCGGCAAGACCACGCTGTTCAACCTGATCAGTCGGCTCTACACGCCCTATGCCGGCCACATTATCTTCCGCGACGAGGACGTCACCCGGCTGTCGGCGCAGCAGATCGCCGGCCGCGGCATTGCCCGCACCTTCCAGAACATCGAGCTGTTTGAGAGTGCTTCCACGCTCGACAATCTGCTGGTCGGCCGTCATCGCCATTCCACCACCTCAACCTGGCAGGACGTCCTGCGGCTGAAGAAGGTTCGCGATGAGGAGATCGCGCATCGGCGGGCCGCCGAGGAGGTGATGGACGTGCTGCGCCTGCAGCGCTATCGCGACACACCGATCGGCAGCCTTCCTTATGGCGTCCGCAAGGTGATCGAGGTCGCCCGCGCGCTGTGCGTCGGGCCGAAGCTGCTGCTGCTCGATGAGCCGTCGTCCGGGCTCAACGTCGAGGAGACCAACGCGATGGCGGAGTGGATCCTCGAGATCAACAGCCGGCTCGGCATCACCGTGCTGATGGTCGAGCACGACATGTCGCTGGTCAGCCGTGTCTCCGACCGCGTGCTGGCACTGAACTACGGGCGGATGATGGCGCTCGGCACGTCTGACGAGGTGCAGAACCATCCCGACGTCGTCGCCGCCTATCTGGGAGCCTGATCGCATGAGCGCCCAGCCGATTCTGCGCCTTGCCAATATCGAAAGCTGCTACGGCCCGATCACCGCGATCCGCGGCATCACCCTCGACCTGATGCGGGGCCAGATCGTCACCGTGCTCGGCGCCAACGGCGCCGGCAAGACCAGCATCCTGAAGACGATCTCGGGCGTGCTCGATCCGCTGAAAGGCACGGTCGAATTCGAAGGCCGCAAGATCCAGTCGATGGAGCCGGACAAGGTGGTGCGGCTCGGCATCAGCCACGTGCCGGAGGGACGCGAGATTTTCCCGTTCCTCAGCGTCCGCGACAATCTCAAGATGGGCGCCTACATCCGAACCGATCAGCACGAGGTCGCCGCCGACATCGAGAAGGCGTTCAACTATTTCCCGGTGCTGCGCGAGCGTCAGGATCAGCTCGCGGGGCAGCTTTCCGGCGGCCAGCAGCAGCTGCTGGCGATCAGCCGCGCGCTGATGGCGCGGCCCAAGGTCCTGCTGCTCGACGAGCCGTCGCTAGGTCTGTCGCCGCTGTTGGTGAAGGAGATCTTCGCGATCATCCGGCGACTCAATGCCGAGGAGGGCGTCTCGATCCTGCTGGTCGAGCAGAACGCGCGGATGGCGCTGGAGACCGCACATTATGGCTATGTGCTCGAGGTCGGCCGGGTGGTGAAGCACGACACCTGCGCCAGCCTGATGCAATCGGATCAGATCCGGGAATTCTATCTCGGCCACGGACAGGGCGGACATGGCAAGCGGCACTGACACGACCACGCTGGCGGGCCGCGTCATCGCGGCGCTGCGCCAGCACGGCGATGCCCCGGTGCTGCGCTGGAAGCGTTACGGGCTCTGGCAGCCGGTCGGCGGCCGTCAGTTCGCGGACCGCATCGAGGCGATCGCCGCCGGCCTGCGCGCTCAAGGCGTCGGCCCCGGTTCGGTCGGCGCGGTGATCGGCGACAATTGTTACGAGTGGGTGCTGGCGGATCTCGCGATCGGCGCGGCCGGCGGTGTCTCAGCCGGGCTCGATCCGCATGGCGACGTCGATGACCTCGCGCGCGTGCTTGGCGACTGCAAAGTGAGCGTGTTGTTCGTGGCCGGCGACGACCAACTGCACAAAGCGCTCCGCGTCCGCGAACGCTGCCCGTCGCTCCGGCGCATCGTCGCCATGCATCAGCAGTGGGACGATGGCGCCGGTGATCCTTGCGTGATCCCGCTGTCGACACTCGAAGCAGCGGGACGGGACGGCGCCTCGGGAACGGCCGGCCGCGAGGCTGTGATTATCTACACCTCCGGCGGCACCGGCCCGGTTCGCGGCGCGATCCTCGGCCATGACGCGGTGATCGCGCAGGCCGAACGGGCGAAGCAGGTGCTGGGATTGCGTGCCAGCGACGACCGGCTGTCGCTGACGCCGCTGCATCACGTGCTGGAGCGCGTGGTCGGCATCTATGCCTCGCTACTCGCCGGCACGGTGATCAATTTCCCGGAAAGTCCGGACACGGCGCTGGCCGATCTTGCCGAACTACAGCCGACCATCGTGCAGGCTTCGCCGCAGCTATACGCCAGGCTGCACGCCGGCATCCTGCTGGCGATCGGCGAAACGACGAAATTTCAGCGCTGGACGTGCCGCATCGCGTTTGCCCATGGCCGCGACGGCTCGCCGCTGCGCATGATCACCGATCCCTTGGTGCTCGCACCGATCCGGCGGCGGCTTGGCCTCGGCCGCGCCCGGCTGTGCCTGTCGAGCGGCGCGGCGCTGCGGCCCGATGTGGCCGATTGGTTCGCCGCGCTCGGCCGGCCGCTGACGGATATCTATGGCCATGCTGAAGCCGGCGGCGCCGTGCGGATTGCCGATCATCACGCGATGGAGTGGAAGCTCGGCGATCATGACGAGCTCTGGCTGCGCGGCGATGCACTGTTCCTCGGCTATGCGGGCGACACCACGCCTGTCCTACATCGCGACGGATGGTGGCACACCGGCGATATCGCCCGCCGTGAGAGCGCCGATCGTTACGCCGTCGTCGGTCGGCTCGACGACGTGATGCAGCGGGGCAGCGAACGCGTGCTGCCGTTCGCCGCCGAGCAGGAGCTCAGCGCCTCGCCTTATATCGCCGATGCCTTCGTGCATCTCGACCGCCACGGCCGCGCGGTTGCGCGTGTGCTGCTCGATGGCGACCACGCGGTTCGCTACGCCCAGGACCGCGGCATTCCGTTCACGCATTTCCAGAGCCTGTGCCAGGCCGACGAAATCCGCGCGCTGGTGGGTTCGGCGATCGCCGACGTCAATCGCCGCCACGCGGCGATCCGGATCGAGCGCTTCACGCTGATCGAGCGGGCGTTGCGTCCGGGCGATGCCGAGCTGGCGCCATCGGGAACGCTGCGGCGGCATCTTTTGAAAGGTGACGACGACCACCTCGTGGAAGAGCGACGGTCGGCCGCCAGCGCGCATTAGCCATCAACCAACGAAACAACAAAGAGGGAGCGAAACCATGAAGTCCAGCACTCTGCCGATGCTCGCCGCTGCGGCGCTGATCGGCCTCGGCGCCCAGCCCGCCCTCGCGCAGTTCAAGACTCAAGGCGTCACGGACAGCGAGATCGTGATCGGCACCCATATGGATCTCAGCGGGCCGCTGAAGGCCTGGGGCGTACCCGCCACCAACGGCATGAAGCTGGCGATCGCGCAGATCAACGACGCCGGCGGCATCAACGGCCGCAAGATCCGCCTCGTCAATGAGGACGACGGCTACGATCCGAAGAAGGCAGTGCTGATTACCCAGAAGCTGATCGAACTCGACAAGGTGTTCGCGATCGTATCGGCAATGGGCTCTGCGACGACGCTGGCGCCGATGCCGCTGGTGCAGTCGGCCGGCATGCTGCACCTGTTTCCGATCACCGCCGCCGAGTTCACCTTCAAGATGGACCCGGCGAAGCCTGAGGATCGGCTGAAGTTCAACATGTTCAGCCCATATTACGACACGATGCGGCTCGGCATCAAATACGTCATCGAGAACACTAAACCGAAGAAGCCCTGCATCGTCTATCAGGACGACGAGATGGGTAAGAATTTCACCGACGCGTACACCGACCAGCTCAAGGCAATGAACATCCCGAGCGCCACCATGGTGTCGTTCAAGCGCGGTGCCACCGACTTCAACTCCCAGGTCGCGCGGATGAAGGCGGACGGCTGTGACATGGTGGCGCTCGGCTCGGTGGTGCGCGAGTCGGTCGGCATCACCACCGCGGCGCAGAAGCTCGGCTGGAAGCCGACCTTCGTGGTGTCATCGCCGAGCTACGTGCCGGATTTTCCGCAGCTCGGCAAGGAAACCACCGAGGGCATCTATGGCGTCGGCCAGACCGAGATCTTCTATGCCGACACCGCCACCGGCGAGGTCAAGAAGTTCATCGAAGACTACAAAAAGATGTTCGGCATCGACGCCAACCAGCAGTCGACCGCCGGCTACAACGGCGTGATGGTGTTCGCGCATTTCGCCAAGAAGGCCGGCAAGACGCTCACCACCGAGTCGCTGATGACCGCGCTGGAATCCGGCGAGACCTTCGATGACATTTTCGGCGGCGCCCCGATCAGCTTCTCAAAGGACAACCACCTCGGCGTCTCGGCGGCGGTGATCGGCCAGATCAAGGACGGCCGCTGGACGACGATCGCCAAAAACCAGTCCTACAAGACCGAGAAATAATCTCGGCGCATCGCCTCAAACGCAAATGCCCGGCCTTGCGCCGGGCATTTTTTTGGGGATTGGCAGATACCAATCGCTTTCCTCGTCATTGCGAAGAGCGAAGCGACTAAGCAATCCAGCGTCGTGCACGGTGCCTGGATTGCTTCGCTTCGCTCGCAACGACGACGGTTGTGGTTCCCTACAACCCCAGCACCAGCTTGCTGATGATGTCGCGTTGGATCTCGGAGGTGCCGCCGAAGATGGTGTAAGCGCGTCCGTTGAGATGGGTCGGCATCACGGCGAGTTCGTCTTCGGGAATCGCCGGCGCGGCGTTGAGGCGGTGCAGCGGACGGGTCGGTTCGACATAGAGGCCGTCGTTGCCGATCACGTCGACCGCGAGCCGGCTCACTGCCTGGTAGATCTCGCTGGTGCGCAGCTTCAGGATCGACGACACCGCGCCGGGGTTCTGGCCGTTCTGCAGCGCGGAGAGCACACGCAGCTCGGTCATTTCCAGCGCATCGATATCGACCTCGGCTTCCGACATCCGGATCGCGATGTCGGGATCCTCGATTGCCCGTCCGGTCGCGTCCGACTCGGCGAACACCGCCGCCCGGTGCAGCGCCTTACGCAGCTTTGCCGAGGCGATGCCCGAGCCGCGTTCGAATTCCAAGAGATACTTGCCGTAGGTCCAGCCCTTGCCTTCCTCGCCGACCAGGTTTGACGCCGGAATCCGGACGTCGTCGAAGAACACCTGATTGACCTCGTGGTCGCCGCCGATCGTCAGGATCGGCCGGATGGTGATCCCGGGGCTCTTCATGTCGATCAGCACGAAGCTGATGCCGTCCTGCTGCCGTGGCTCGTCGCTGGTGCGCACCAGCGCGAACATCATGTTGGCGTTGTGCGCGTGGGTGGTCCAAATCTTGGTGCCATTGATGATGTACTCGTCGCCGTCGCGGACCGCACGGGTCTTCAGCGACGACAGGTCCGAACCCGAGCCGGGCTCGGAATAACCCTGGCACCAATAATCCTCGCAGGACAGAATTCGCGGTAGGAAGTAGTTCTTCTGCTCCGGCGAGCCGAAGCCGATGATCACCGGCCCGACCATCTTGACGCCCATCGGCGTCGGGGAAGGCACGCCCGCGTGCGCGCATTCGGTCTCGAAGATCCAGCGCTGCGCAGGCGTCCAGCCGGGGCCGCCATATTCGACCGGCCAGCCCGGGGCACCCCAGCCCTTGGCATTGAGCGCCCGCTGCCACGGCACGCCGGCCTCCGGCTCGGAGAACACCGAAGCGTTGAGCGATTCCGCCCGCTTCATGTCGGGCGTCAGATTGGCCGCGATGAAGTCGCGCACTTCCTGCTGAAAGGCGAGCTCGGCGTCGCCGAAGGTCATGTCCATGTCGATGCCTCGCTTTGCTTAAACAGGCCGGCCACTGAGCGCGGCGTGGCGGCGATAATGATGGGTACTGCCGCCGAACAGCGTCTCGAATGCCAAGAGGCGCTTGAAATACACGCCGACGTCGAGTTCCTCGGTGACGCCCATGCCGCCGTGAAGCTGCACCGACTGCTCGGCGACGAAGCGCGCACCCTTGCCGATCTTGGCCTTGGCGCCGGAACAGGCACGGCCGCGGTCGGCAGCGTCCGCCTCGGCTTTCAGCGCGGCACGCAGCGCCATCGAACGGGCTTCATCGACCTGCACCGACATGTCGGTGAGACGATGCCGCACCACCTGATTGGCGGCGAGCGGACGGCCGAATTGCTTGCGCACCTTGGTGTAGTCGAGCGTCTTGTCGGTCAGCGTCTGCATCATGCCGACCGCTTCGGCCGACATCGCGGCGAGGGCGCGATCGACCACCGCCTCGACCGCCGGATAGGCGTCGACATCGTCTCCGAGCATGGCATCGGCCGGCACGCGCACGCTTTGCAGCGTGAGATTGCAGGCGCGACCGCCGCCGAGCCGCGGATAGTCGGCGAGCGTCAGCCCGGGTGCGTCGCGCGGCACCAGGAACAGCCGCAGCGAGCCGCTGCCGTTGTTGGGCAGCCTTGCCGAGACGATCAGCTGATCGGCCGATGCGCCGTCCAGCACCGCGACCTTGGCGCCGTCGAGCACGTAAGCGTCGCCGTCCTTGCGGACCGTGGTATCGACACGCGACAGATCCGCACGCGCCGCACGTTCGGCATGCGCGAAGGCGAGCCGCAACGTGCCGTCCGCGACCTTCGGCAGTAGCGCCGCCTTCTGCTCGTCGCGGTCGTGTTCGGCGACGAGGCCGGCGCCGAGCACCACGGTTGATAGATATGGCTCGCTGACCAAGCCGCGGCCGAATGCTTCCATCAGGATGCCGACTTCGATTGCGCCGCCACCGATGCCGCCATGGGCTTCCGGCAGCGGCAGCGCCAGCCAGCCGAGATCGGCGAACTGCTTCCAGATTCCGTCGCTGAAGCCGTGCGGCTCCTTGGCGTTCTGTTCGCGCAGCTTGGGCGTGTAGGTCTCGGCGATGAAGCGGTCGGCGCTTTCGCGCAGCAGCCGCTGTTCGTCACTCGGCGTGAGATCCATCGCTTACACCTTCACCTGTTTACGCACCGACGGATGCAGTCCCGACGGATCGACGATCATTCCAAACTCCTGCAGATTGTGAGCGTGACAAAGCTGATGCAGCGCGAACGCCTGATCGATCGCCGCCGGCTGCCCCTGGATATCCACCGAGCGGTTGACCGCTTCCTTGGTCATCTTCAGCGCGAAGCTCGGCTTGGCGGCGATGCGTTGCGCAAGCGCCATGGTGAAGGCGGATAGTTCGGCGGCGGGCACGACGTGATTGACCATGCCGAGCTGATGCGCCTCTTGCGCACTCCAGCTATCGGCGGTGAACAACAGCTCCTTGGCCTTGCGCGGGCCGAGCTCCCAGGGATGCACGAACCATTCGACGCCGCACACGCCCATCGTCACCACCGGATCGCAGAACTCCGCATTGTCCGATGCGACGATCAGGTCGCAGGCCCAGGCCAGCATCAGCCCGCCGGCGATGCACTTGCCGTGTACCTCGGCGATCGTCGGCTTGGCGAGATTGCGCCAGCGCCGGGTGATCTGCAGATAGATCTCCTGCTCGCGCGCCATCCGTCCGTGCGTGCCAGGCTCGCGAAAGCCGCCCCAGGCTCCGACCGGCGGAAAGTCGATGCCGGCTTCGTTCTTGGTGGTCGCGCGCAGATCGTGGCCGGCGGAGAAGTGCGGACCCGCTCCCGCCAAGATGATCACCTTGACGGTGTCGTCCTGCACCGCGTCGTCGAAAGCGGCGTTCAGGTCGTAGGTCATCTGCAAATTCTGCGCGTTGCGCGCGTCGGGACGGTTCATCACGATTCGTGCGACCGCCGGATCCGGTCGCTCGACCAGGATCGTCTCGTAGGAGCTCATCCTTCCTCCCGTTTCTTGTTGTCTCGGCTTATGGCGCCGGTTGTGTTCCGTCGAGTGTGGCAGGTCGCGCGCGCGACTGCAAACGGCTTCTCTGCCGCATCTGCCGAGGAATTCCGTGCCGCGGAGCGCTGTCGTGAAGGCTGTTGGCGTGCGCCGCGAAGTTCCGGAAGCCAGCCGCTTTGAGCCAGAACAAACCGCGTCCGCCGCGATTATGCGATGGCCGTCGGGCAGGGGAGCGGAAGGGCCAGAATTGATTTCGGGCGGCCGGCGATCCATGCGATAGCTCGCGGCCCCGCGCCGAACGTCTTTGCCTGTCGAAAGTGGATGATGCCGCCGTTTCGCGTCACGCCGATGATCCGCAATCTCGTCCGTGCCGGCGCGCTCGGCGCCGCAGCCGTCCTGCTGTTCGGCAGCGCCGCGCACGCCGCCGACATTGCCAGCCTGCCGCACGACCTGTCGCCGTGGGGCATGTTCAAAAACGCCGACATCGTCGTGAAGGTGGTGATGGCCGGCCTCGCGCTGGCGTCGCTCGCGACCTGGACGGTGTGGCTGTCGAAGACCGTCGAGCTGCGGCGCGAAACCGCGCGCGCCCGCGACGGCCTTGCCAAACTCGAAACCGATACGACGCTGGCGGAACTCGGCCGCAGCAGTGGGGGCGCGCATGACGCGGTCTCGCAACTGATCCAGACCGCAGCGCGCGAAGGCAGTTTGTCGGGCTGGACCTTCGATGCCGACTTCAAGGATCGCGTCGCGCTGCGGCTCGAGCGCGTCGAGGCGGCGATGGCGCGCAAGATCGCCGGTGGCACCGGCATTCTCGCCACGATCGGCGCGGTGGCGCCGTTCGTTGGCCTGTTCGGAACGGTGTGGGGCATCATGAATGCTTTCATCGGCATCTCCGAAGCGCACACCACCAATCTGGCGGTGGTGGCACCGGGCATTGCCGAGGCGCTGCTCGCCACCGCGCTCGGCCTCGTCGCCGCAGTGCCGGCGGTGGTGATCTACAACTACCTCGTTCGTGCCATTGCGGCGTATCGGGCGCTGCTCGGCGATGCATCGGCGCAGGTGCTGCTGCTGGTCAGCCGCGATCGCGGCCGCTCGGCGCGGCAGATGCGGGCAGGGTGAGGCGATGGGCGTGCGGCTCGGTAGACGACGACTCGCGGCGGAGGACGATCTCGAGATCGCGCACGAGATCAATGTCACGCCGTTCATCGATGTGATGCTGGTGCTGCTGATCATCTTCATGGTCGCCGCGCCGCTCGCCACCGTGGATATCGGCGTCGATCTACCGGCCTCGACCGCAGCGCCGCAGCCGCGCCCGGACAAGCCGGTTTATCTGTCGGTGCAGCCGGATCTGACGCTCGCGGTCGGGGAAACGATCGTGGCGCGTGACGCGCTGTCCTCCGCGCTGCAGAGCGCGACGGGCGGGAACAAGGACGAGCGAATCTTCGTGCGCGCCGACAAGGCAGTGGCTTACGGCGAGCTGATGGCGGTGATGAACCTGCTGCGCGACGCCGGCTATCTCAAGGTCGCGCTGGTCGGACTCGACGGCCGGAATCAGCCATGAACGACTACGTGCTGCACGAGACGCCCGGCCGCGGCCGCAGTCAATGGCTGCTGTCGGCGACCGCGATCGTCGTGGCACATTTCGGTCTGATCGTCGCAGCGGTTGCCTGGTATCAGCAGTCGCCGTCGCCAGGTGTGGTGATGCCGGCGATCTTGATCGACATGGCGCCGAGCTCCGCGGCGCCCACGCTGCAGCCGCAGGATCTCGCGCCGGGACCCGAGATGCAGGAAGCGCCCAAGCCACAGGTCGAGGCGAAGCAGCCGCCGCCGGCACCTGCACCCGAAGCGCCGCGGCAATTCGCGGCGCAGCAACCTGAGCCCCCCGCGCCGGTGCTGCCGCAATCGGAGGTCGTGCTGCCGCAGCCGCCCGCTGCGGTCGAACCTGCCCGGCGCGACGACGCCAAGCCGAAGCGCGAGGAGGTCAGGCGCGAACGGGCGAAGCGCGACGATACTAAGCGCGACGAGGCCAAGGCCAAGCCGCATGCGCATCCGCCGGCGCCGCGCACCACTGCCGCGCCAAAGGCCGAGCGTCAGGCGGCGCTCGCTGCCGCGGCGAACGCCGGGCAGGCTGCTGCCGCCGCGGCACTGCCGTCGTATCGCGATCGGTTGGCCGCGCATCTCGCCCGTTACAAGCAATATCCGACCGCGTCGCGAGCGGCGCGCGAGCAGGGCACTGCGATGCTGTCGTTCACCGTCGGCCGCGGCGGACAAGTGCTCGGCAGCCGGCTCGCCCGCACCTCCGGCTTTTCGGCGCTCGATGCCGAAACCATGGCGATGATCCGCCGCGCCCAGCCGCTGCCGCCGTTCCCGAGCGAGATCACCCAGTCGTCGCTCAGCTTCACCGTTCCGGTGCGATTTTCGCTGCAGTGAGTGAGCGCGCCGGCCGGCGTCACGCTTGCCCGTGCGCCGCCTTCACCGCGGCCCGATCGACAGCCCCCTTGGCATCCTTCGGCAGCGCTTCGACGAAAACCACGTGCTTCGGCTTCTTGTAGCGTGCGATCAGTGAGGCGACGAATTCCGCGAGGGCATCGGCGGCGATGCTCTCACCCGGCTTGCAGACACACACCGCCTTGATGGCTTCGCTCCATTGCGGATCGGGCACGCCGATCACCACCGCCTCGGCGATCGCCGGATGCTGCTTCAGCGCGCCTTCGACCTCGGCCGGGTAGACGTTCTCGCCACCGGTCTTGATCAGCTCCTTTTCGGGCGCGCGGCCCGCGTAGAACAAGTAACCTTCGGCATCGAACCGGCCCATGTCGCCTGTGTGATGCCAGCCGTTGCGGAACGCGTGCTGGGTGGCGGCCGCGTTATTCCAATAGCCCTTGAACACCGTCGGGCCACGCAGCACGATCTCACCGACTTCGCCCGGCGGCAGCGGCCGGTCCTCGGCGTCGACCACTGCGACGGTGCGCCAGAACAGCGGCCGCCCGGCGGATTTCGGCCGGTCGCGATACGGCGCGAACGTTGACAGGCCCGAGGTTTCGGACTGGCCGAACGTGGCCCAGAACGTCGCGTTGGGGCATGTGGCTTCGAACCGTTCGATTGTCTCCGGCGTGTCGAGCCCGGTCACCGCGCGCAGGCTGGCGAGTTGCCCCGGCTGCGCCTGATCGAGAATGTTGCCGAGCATTGGGGCGAACTCGGCCATCACCGTCACCTTGTGAGCTTCGATGTCGCGCGCCGCCTGCGCGGGGTCGAATTTCGCCGCGATCACGCTCGCGCCGCCGGCCTGCTGCAGCGTCAGCATCAGGCCGAGCCCTGTGACATGAAACAGCGGCAGCATACCGAGATTGACGTCGATCTCGCTCAGTCGCCAGGCGTCGACCAGCGAGCTTTGCGCGATCAGGAGATTGCCTTGCGAGATCAATGCGCCGCGAGGCCGGCCGCCGACCGCAGCGGTGTGGATGATGACGAAGCCGTCGGCGACACCGAATTCCGGCGCGTTGAGCGGCGCGTCCGAGGCAAGATCCTTGAACGACGTAAACGGCCCGCTGCCGTCGTCGATTGCGTAGGCCTTCTTGACGCCGCCGAGCGACGGCAGCACCCCGGCAACGATGTCGCGATAATCGGTGCCGGTCACCACCACGGTGGGCGCGCCGTCGCCGAGCACGAACGCGATCTCGTCGGCATTCAATCGATAGTTCACCGGCAGCAGGATCGCGCCGATCAGCGCCACCGCGCCGATCAGTTCGACCATCTCGGTGCAGTTCTGTGACAGGATCGCCACGCGGTCGCCGGGCTGCACGCCGTCGCGCAGTAGCCCGCTGGCCAGCCGCTCGGCCCGCGCCAGATAGTCGCGGTGGCTCAGGCGGACGCCGTCGACGACGAAAGCCGTGCGCTCCGGAAACAGCGCCGCGTTGCGGCGATAGACGTCGGCCAGCGTAAAGTCGTGAAGCGCCATCGTGTCCCCCCTGATGCGGACCGCGGCCAAAGGTGTGGGGCGGGTCCGGATTGCTGCGCCGCCGGTTTGCCGGCCGTTCGCGCCTCGCTTTGTAGCGAACATCGTCAGGTGGCGGAAAGCATGATCGCGCGTCCTCCCCCTTACCCCGACCTCGCTACCGCTAAACACCGCATCGGGCGGCGGTCGACCGTTGAATCTCGGACTTGCAGGTGCCCGGCCGCTTCCGCTGTTGTTCCCGAATCCCCATTTGTATGAATGGATTGACGGCAAGGAACATAGCCGACCCGCCCGAGTTGGGGACGCGAGACAAGGATTGGAGGCATCTCATGGCCAACGACACACGCAGCCTGGAAGAGATTCGCCGCGACACCGAGCGCGCCCGGGCCGGCCTGACCGAGACCGTGGGTCAGCTGCGCGCCAGCGTCGCCGACACCGCCAACGAGGTGCGCGAGAAGTATTCGCCAGCGGCCATCAAGGCCGAGGTCGGCAGCTACATCAAGTCGCGCGGTGAGGAGATCGCCGACAGTGTTCGCGACTCGATCCGCAACAATCCGGTGCAGGCGGTCGCGGTCGGCGCCACGCTGGCCTATCCGTTGTGGAAGGTGGCGCGTGCGATCCCGGCGCCTGTGCTGATGATTGGCGCCGGACTGTATCTCTCCGGTACCCGCTCCGGCACCGAGCTGACGCAGCGCGCATCTGACAAGGCGCGCGATCTTGCTGGTGACCTCGAGCGCCGCGCCCGTGAATTTTCAGCCGATGCCGCAGACACTGCCGTTGCGGCGCGCGAATACGCTGCCGGTGCGATCGATGCGGCGAGCGATGTGGTGACCACCCGGGCCGAACAATTCCGCCAAGCTGCCACCGCGACGGCTGCCGATCTCAAGCACAAGGGCGATGACCTCAGCCGCAGCGTCGCGCATAGCGGCGACGATCTGCGCCGCCGCGCCACCGCGGCTGGTGAGGCATTTGCCGGGGAGGCTGATCAGCTCGCCGCTCGCGGCGCTGGGCTTGCCAGTGTCGTCGCCGATACCGTGCGCGATGCTGCCGAGCAGGTCCGCGAGCGCGCCGGCGATGCAGCGACAAAGATGCGCGAGACCCTGCACGACACCCGCGATGCCGGCATGGATGCGGCTGCGCGGCTGCGCGACCAAGCGACGGATTTCAGCAACCGAGCGACCAAGACCGCCAAGCAGACGCTGACAGACCATCCGCTGCTGGTGGCTGGCGCCGGGCTACTGATCGGCGGGCTCATCGCCAGCGCATTCCCGCGTGTCCGCGCCGGCGGCAAGCGTGTCGGTCGGCAGGTTGGCGAGCGCGCCAAGGATGCGATGACGCGCGGTATGGAGAAGGGCCGGGCCGCCTATGAAGGCGCCGCGCGGGAGGCCGAACAGCAAGGATTGACCGGCGAGGACATCACCGAGAATGTTCGCGATCTCGGCCAGCGCGTTCGCAAGGTCGCCGAGGCGGCCGCTGCTTCATTCGAAGCGCCGTCGCCTTCGCAGAACAAACATTGATCGGAGACATCGGACATGGCTGAGCAGATCGTCAAGACCCCCGGCTCGACTGGCAACGCCAATGGCGGTCGCCAGCAGCCGCCGAAATCAGCAAAGAAGGATCCGCAGGACATGGCCGGAGAGATGGGAAGCGGCGGCGAGCCGGAGCGGGATCTGAAGGAGCGGATCGTCGGCCTCGCCAGCGAGTCCGCGGAAGCCGCTCGCGCCAAGGCCGAGGAGTTCGCCGAGACCGCGCGCGACTTCGCAGCCGAAGCCGGCGAATCGCTCAAGCGGCGTGCTTACGAGGAGAAACAGGCCGGCGCCGATTATGTCGCCAATATCGCGGACGCCATCCGCCGCGCCTCGCGCGAATTCGACAACGATCTGCCGATCGCCGGCGTGTACATGCGCAAGGCGGCCTCCAAGGTCGAAGACATCTCCGACACCGTGCAGCGCGGCGATCTGTCGGACCTGATCCATGGCGTCCAGGATTTTGCCCGCCGGCAGCCGACTGTGTTTCTCGGTCTGGCGGTGCTTGCCGGCTTCGGCGCGGTCCGCTTCCTGAAGAGCTCGAGCGGCGGACGAGACAGTCGCGTGGTCGATGCCGAGCCCAACCGGAGCTTCGATGATGACCGCGCCGAATAACAACCGTTCGATTCCGGACCTGTTCGGCGACGCTTTCACGCAGTTCGCCAAGCTGATCAGCAACGAGTTCGAGCTGGCCCGGGCGGAAATGTCCGACAAGCTTGGCCAAGTCGGCCGCGCCGCCGCCATGATCGGCGCCGGCGCCGTGATCTTGATTCCGGGTTTGGTGGTGCTGCTGATGGCCGCTGCCGCGGCGCTGGTCGAGCACGGCTTTTCCAGCTCGGTCGCGTATTTGATCGTCGGCGGCTGCACCACCGGCATCGCGGCGGCGCTGATCGGCTTTGGCGCCAACCGGTTGTCGCCCGAAACGTTGAAACCTGAAATGACCATCGAACAATTGCAACGCGACAAGGAAGCGGCCGGGGAGATGATCCGATGACCAAGAAGGATGGCTTGCCTTTGATCAGCGATCTTGGCGATGCGATGCGCCGCAACCCCGTCTCGACCGCACTGATTGGCATGGGGCTGCTGTGGCTGTTCACCGGCGACCGCGCCAAAGCCAGCGCCGAGCGGATCGTGCGGCGCACCGGCCTCGATCGCGTGCCCGACGTCGCGTCGGACGCGATGGGCCGCGTCGGCGAACGCTTTGCCGACGTCGGGGAAAAACTGTCGGATGTGCGCGACAGCGCAGCAAGTGTCGCCAGCGAGACGGCCCGGATGGCGCGGGAACGCGGGGCGGAGGCATTCGATCGGGCGGCCGAGTTTGGACGTGCGATTCCTGAGACCGGCGCCGATCTGTTCGATAGCGCCAAGAGCACACTCGGCGACCTGTTCAACGAACAGCCGCTGCTGCTTGGCGCAATCGGCGTTGCGATTGGCGCGGGCATCGCCGCTTCGCTGCCGGCAACTGACACGGAGCGTGAACTGTTCGGCGATACCAGCGACGAGGTGATGGCACAGGCGCGCGACTATGCGCGGCAGCAGGCCGCACGGGCCAGCGATATGGCGCGCGATGTCGCCGGCGCTGCCGCTGAAGAAGCCCGCCGCCAGGGCCTGACGCCGGAAGCCGCGATGGCGGCGGTTCGCGAGGTCGGCGAGAAGGCCAAGCGCGTCGCCGAAGCGGCTGAAGACAACGTCCGGCTGGAGTGATGGCGATGGCCGACGACAAGGCGCCCGACGATCGCCCCGGCGACGCAATGAAGAGCGGCACGCGCGAGCCTTGGAAAAAGCCGGGGCAAAGCTCGCAAGTCGATGACCAGAACCCGCCCGACAAGCCGGATCTGGAGCGTTGGCAAGAGTCCAATACGCACTAACCAAGTCTATCTACGCACTAACCAAGTCTATCAATCCAAGTCTCATCCTGAAGCATCCGACATGAACGCGGAGCCGAGCCTCGCTGTGCGCCGACGATGGCGCGCGACTCCTAGGAGCGCCCCGGCAGTGCCGCGTCCTGACTTCACCTCCCCGTGGCAGGTGCTGCGCGCCGAGTGGAAGCCGATCGCGGTCGGCACTTACCGGCGGATTGGCGATGATCGGCTGCCGCTGGTCGCCGCCGGCGTGGTGTTCTATTGGCTGCTTGCGCTTTTTCCCGCCATCACCGCATTGGTGTCGTCCTACGCGCTGTTCACTGACGGAGGCACCATCCGCGGCCACCTCGCGCAGCTCGCCGCGATCGTCCCCGCCGGCACCTACTCGGTGATCGAGGATCAGGTCGGACGCGTGCTGGCGAACGGCCAGACCAAGCTCGGCTTCGCCTTCCTGGTCAGCCTGTCGCTGGCGCTCTGGAGCGCCAATGGCGGCGTCAAGGCGATCATCGACGCGCTGAATGCAGTGTACGACGTCGACGAGCAGCGCGGCTTCTTCAAGCTCAATGGGTTCTCGCTGCTGTTCACGCTCGGCGCGCTTGGAGCGGTGCTGGCCGCCATTGGCCTCGTGATCGCGGCGCCGATCGTGCTGGCGCGGATCGGGCTCGGCAGCCTGGTTGCGGTGGTGGTCGATGTCGGGCGCTGGCCGGTGCTGGCGGCGTTGACCTTCGGTGGCCTCGGTCTTTTATATCGCACCGCGGCTGACCGCTCCGCGCCGCCGTGGCGCTGGGTGGTGCCCGGCAGCGCAGTCGCGACGCTGAGCTGGCTCGCCGGCTCGGCTGCGTTGTCCTACTACTTGGCCAATTTCGCCGATTACAACGCGACCTATGGCTCACTCGGCGCCGCGATCGGCCTGATGATCTGGATGTGGATGACCGCGATCGTCGTGCTGGCCGGTGGTGAACTCAATGCCGAGATCGAAGCCCACGCCGGCCGGCTCGGGCGTACGGAGCCAAGCAGCTAGTCTCGGCGGCTCGCATTGGTGGCGATCGCCGCCGCGGCGGTGCGGTTTTCGACGCCGAGCTTGGCGTAGATCTGCTCGAGGTGCTTGTCGACGGTGCGCGGACTGAGCCCCAGGATCTGCGCGATGTCGCGGTTGGTCTTGCCCTTGCTCAGCCATGCCAGCACTTCGCTTTCGCGGCTGGTGAGGCCGAATTCGGCTGAGAACTGCGCCGGCGCTTCGGTCGCGGTGTCGCGGCCCAGCCGCAGCAGGAATTCGTTGGGCCCGAGCTTGCCCATGTACTGTAGCCGCAGCTCGTCGTTGCGCAGCATCGAGGATTTCATCGGCATCTTCGGCTGGGCGAGGCCGGTGTGCACTTGCTCCAGCCATTCGAGCCACGGCTTCGGCAGATCGAGCCGCAGCCCATCCTTCGGCGCGCCGTCTGCGGCGAGCAGTTTCTGGGCCTGCGGCGTCGCCCACAGCACCTTGCCGAGCCGGTCGACCGCGAGCAGGAAACGTCCCGAAACATCCAGCGCTGCGCGAGCGCTCTGGCTGACGCGGGCGTTGTTCAGATGCACGCGGATCCGCGCCAGCATCTCGACGATCGCGATCGGCTTGGTGACGTAATCGACGCCGCCGGCTTCCAGGCCGCGCACGATGTGCTCGGACTCCGACAGTCCGGTCATGAAGATCACCGGCACGTCGGACAGACCGGGACTGCGCTTCAGCCTTCGGCAGGTCTCGAAGCCGTCCATGCCGGGCATCACCGCGTCGAGCAGAATGATGTCCGGCGTAATCTGTTCGACGATCCGCATCGCCGCTGCACCGTCGAGCGCGACCATCACGGTCATGCCAGCGCCGTCGAGCGCGTCGGTCAGCATCCGCAGCGTCTCGGGAGAGTCGTCGACGACCAGAGCGATATCGCGCTTTTTCAAATCATTGTTCATGGCGATACAGCGTGTTCAGCGTCTTCATGTAGGAATCGAGGTCGAACTGCTCCACCATCGTTCGCATCTGCGACACGAACGCCCAAGTCTCCGGATAATCGGTGTGGATCTGATCGAGCTTGGATTCGATTCCGCGGATGTAGCCGATCTTGCCGAGCTCGATCAATTCCTCGACGTGCTGCATCGGCGGATGTTGAATCTCGGTGGCATTCTGTGCCGCGGCGCTCGCCTCGCCCTTGTAGATCCAGTCGATCTTGAGCAACTGGCCGATCAGTTCGAGTAGTCGTGGAATGTCGACCGGCTTCATCAGATAGGCGTCGTGAAACGGCTGCGACAGCAGCGTGCCGTGCGCCTCCAGCGCACTCGCGGACAGCATCAGGATGCGCGCGTTATGATGGCCTTGGGTGCGCAGCGTTTCGGCCACGGTCCAGCCGTCCATCCCTGGCATCGAGATATCGAGCAGGAAAAGGTCGGGCTGGCAGTGCTCGGCGAGGTCGATACAGGAATAACCGTCGGTCGCCACCAGCACGATGAAGCCGAGCGGCGCCAGCGTGTCCTGCAGTAGGCCGCGCTGCGCCGGATCGTCGTCGGTCACCAGGATGGTTTTGCGGGCGCCGTGATAGCCAAGCACCGGGGCGCGGATCGAGCGGGTGCGGGTCGGATTGGTGACCTCGGACAGCAGCAGCTTGACCCGGAAGGTCGATCCTTTGCCAGGCGTCGAGGTGACAGTAAGGTCGCCGCCCATCACGCCGGCGAGCAGCTTGCTGATGGTGAGGCCGAGGCCGGTGCCGGTGTGGGGCTGCGCGGCACCGAGCGCGCCGCGCTCGAACGGCGCGAAAATGCGCTCCAGATCATCCGCATGAATGCCTGGGCCGGTGTCGCGCACTTCGAGTTCGGCCACCGGGTTGCGGTAGTGCACGATGAAGTGGACGCTGCCTTCCTGGGTAAACTTGATGGCGTTCGACAGCAGGTTGATCAGCACCTGACGCAGCCGCTTCTCGTCGGCATAGACCATCGGCGGCAGATATTGCGGCCGCTTGAACACGAACTCGATGTCCTTGGCGGCCGCCTGCAGCCGGAACATGCCGACGAGCTGATCGAGGAATTCGCCGAACCGCACCTCGTCGCGCGATAGATACAGCCGGCCGGCCTCGATTTTCGAGATATCGAGCAGGCCGTCGATCAGCCCCGACAGATGATCGGCGCTGCGCCGCATCAGCCGGATCTGGTCCCGCGGCCGCGGCGGTAGGGTGTTGTCCTGCTCCAAGAGCTGCGCGTAGCCGCTGATGGCGTTGAGCGGCGAACGCAGCTCGTGGCTGAGGCCGACGACGTAGCGGCTCTTGGCGAGGTTGGCGGACTCGGCCGCTTCCTTCGCGCGCTGCAGCTCGGCGTCGGTCTGGCGGTGAGCGTCGATCTCCTGCATCAGCAGCTGGGTCTGTCGCCGCGTCTCGGCCTCGGCCGCCTGTCGGCTCAGCCGCGCCAGCACGAACAGCCAGCTCACCACGCCGACGATGATGGTGAGCGCGAAGAACAGCTTCCACAGAATCTCGGCGAGCTCGATCTGCTGCGTTTCGTTGGCGGTCGCGACCTGTAGATAGATCAGAAACAGCGACAGCCCGATCAGCCCGATCGAGACCGCGAACACGGTCAGATAGTGACCGACCTGCGAGTTCAGCAGCGCGTAGGCCCGCTGCGGCAGCATCTTGCCGAGCGCATCGGTGAACTGCGCGTCGATCCGCGCGTGCGGCTTGCACAGGTCGTGGCAGCGGGCATCGAGCGAGCAACACAGCGAGCAAATCGGCCCCGCATAGGCCGGGCAGGACGCCATATCCTCCGCTTCGAACGAGTGCTCGCAGATACAGCATTTGATCGACTCGACGCCCTGCCAAGCCCGCTTCGGCTTGCGCGCGATGTAGAACCGGCCGCCGGTCACGAAGGCGATCATCGGCGCGGTGACGAACGCGACCATCAGCGCCACGAACGGCGCCAGCGCCTTCGCGGTCGGCCCGAACACGCCATAGAACGCGCTGATCGACACCACGGTCGCGATCGTCATCGAGCCGACGCCGACCGGATTGATGTCGTAGAGGTGCGCGCGCTTGAACTCCATGTGCTTCGGCCGCAGCCCGAGCGGCCGGTTGACCACGAGATCGGACACCAGGGCGCCGACCCAGGCGATCGCGACGTTGGAGTAGAGCGCGAGCGTGTGCTCCAGCGCCTTATAGACGCCGATCTCCATCAACAGCAGCGCCACCAGCACGTTGAACACCAGCCAGACGACGCGGCCAGGATGGCTGTGGGTCAGCCGCGAAAAGAAGTTCGACCAGGCGATCGAACCCGCATAGGCGTTGGTGACGTTGATCTTGATCTGCGACAGGATCACGAACGCGCCGGTCAGCGCCAGCACCAGGCCGGGCTGCTCCAGCACAGTGCGGAACGCCTCGAGATACATGTGCGCCGGCTCGGCCGCCTGATCCGGCGGTGCGCCGCGGCTGAGCGCGAAATAGGCCAGGAATGATCCGGCCAGCAGCTTCAGCGCGCCGGGCACGATCCAGCCCGGGCCGGCGCTGATCATCGCCACCCACCAGGCACCCCGCGAGGCCCGGCGATCGCGCGGCAGGAAGCGCAGGAAGTCGACCTGCTCGCCGATCTGCGCCACCAGCGCGAACACCACCGAAGCCGCGGTGCCGAACAGCAGCAGATCCAGCTTGCCATCCGGGCTGCCTTGCTCGCCGGCAAAGCGTGTCCAGGCGGCGAACGACTCCGGGCTCTTCACTGCGATCGCGACGAACGGGAGGATGTGCAGCAGAATCCAGAACGGCTGGGTCCAAAGCTGGAACCGGCTGATCAGCGTGATGCCATAGGTCACCACCGGGATGATCACCACCGCGCTGAAGAAGTAGCCGATCGGCAGCGGCAGGCCGAAGCACAGTTCCAGCGCGTTGGCGAGGATCACCGCCTCGATCGCGAAGAACAGGAAGGTGAACGAGGCATAGATCAGCGACGTGACCGTCGAGCCGATGTAGCCGAAGCCGGCGCCTCGGGTCAGCAGGTCGATATCGACGCCGCCTTTGGCCGCATGGTACGCGATCGGCAGGCCGCAGCAGAAGATGATCACGCTGACCACCAGGATCGCCGCGGTGGCGTTGGTGACGCCATAGTTCAGCGTGATGGTGCCGCCGATCGCTTCCAGGGCCAGGAACGAAATCGCGCCGAGCGCCGTGTTGGCGACGCGGGCTGCCGACCACCGGCGCGAACTCTTGGCAGTAAAGCGAAGCGCGTAGTCTTCGAGGGTCTGGTTGGCGACCCACTGATTGTACTGGCGCCGAACGCGATCTATGCGCTGCCGCCCCGCCACGCGCTTCTCCTCATCTTTGCCCGACACTAGCGCCGATCCGCCGGCGACGTTGCCGGTTTTGCCGTCACGGCGCGCGTAATTTATCAGCCTCGAGCTCGTTGTTACGGCACCGCGACCCGAGATCCCGCCGCGTGAAAAACCTACGTCGCGATCTTGCGATGCAACATACGTGATCTTGCGTATCGGTCCAGCCGCCGAATTCGTCGATCGTTTCCCCGACTGCACTCGCGTCCCACGAACCACGAAGGGGTAGTTAATGTCAGACGAAAACAAGACGGGCCTGAATTCGCCGCTCCGGCGTAAACTGTTGATGGGGATGGCGGCGATTCCCGCCCTCACGATGTTGCCGCGGACGTCGTTCGCGCAGGCGCCTGCAACTTCTGCGGTCAATACGACCGGACTCGCGGTGACGGATACTGAGGTCACGGTCGGCATCCTGCATTCGGTGACCGGCACCATGGCGATCTCGGAGACCGGCTCGGTGCAGGCCGAGAAGCTGGCGATCGAACAGATCAACGCCGCGGGCGGCGTGCTCGGCCGCAAGATCAAGTACATCCAGGAAGACGGCGCCTCCGACTGGCCGACCTTCGCCGAAAAGGCCAAGAAGCTCCTGGTCAACGACAAGTGCGCCGCGGTTATGGGCTGCTGGACCTCGGCCTCGCGCAAGGCGGTGCTGCCGGTGTTCGAGCAGTACAACGGCATGCTGTACTACCCGACCTTCTATGAAGGCCTCGAGCAGTCCAAGAACGTCATCTACACCGGCCAGGAAGCCACCCAGCAGATCATCGCCGGCCTCGATTGGGTGAACAAGACCAAGGGCGCCAAGAGCTTCTACCTGCTCGGCTCCGACTACATCTGGCCGCGTACCTCGAACAAGATCGCCCGCAAGCACATCGAGAACCATCTGCAGGGCTGCAAGGTCGTCGGCGAAGAGTACTTCCCGCTCGGCCACACCCAGTTCAACTCGGTGATCAACAAGATCAAGCTGACCAAGCCGGACGTGATCTACGCGATCATCGTCGGCGGTTCGAACGTCGCGTTCTACAAGCAGCTCAAGGCGGCCGGCATCGATCTGTCGAAGCAGACGCTGCTGACGATCTCGGTGACCGAGGACGAAATCGACGGCATCGGCGGCGAAAACATCGCTGGCGCCTACGCCTGCATGAAGTACTTCCAGTCGCTCGACAACCCGAACAACAAGAAGTTCGTCGAGGAATTCCACAAGATGTGGGGGCCGAAGACGGTGATCGGAGACGTCACCCAGGCTGCCTATCTCGGCCCGTGGCTGTGGAAGTTGACGGTGGAAAAGGCTGGCTCGTTCGATATCGACAAGGTCGCGGCGGCCTCGCCGGGTGTCGAGTTCAAGGGCGCGCCGGAAGGTTACGTCCGGATCCACGAGAACCACCATCTGTGGTCGAAGACCCGCGTCGGTCGCGCCAAGGCGGACGGTCAGTACGAGCTGATCTACGAAACCGCCGACCTGGTCGAGCCCGATCCGTTCCCGAAGGGCTACCAGTAAGCGTCGGCGAACGCTTTCGCTCCGGACGTCATCGCCGGGCTCGACCCGGCGATCCATCCTCTTCGGAAGATGGATGCGCGGGTCAAGCCCGCGCATGACGTGGCGAGTGGGGCGCCACCGACCACCACCGAGTTCAGATCCATTCCATCCAGGGGCAGCCTCATGTTCGGCGAATATTCGATTGGCGATCTCGGCGCGATCTTCGCGATGCAGGGCTTCGCGGGGCTCATTCTGTTTTCCGTCTACGTGCTGATGGCCCTCGGCCTCGCGATCATCTTCGGCCAGATGGGCGTCATCAACATGGCCCACGGCGAGTTCATGATCCTGGGCGCCTACGTCACCTGGATGACGTCGAACTTCTTCCAAGCCTATTTGCCGTCGCTCTTCTCTGGCTACTTCTTCATCGCGATGATCCTCGCATTCATCGCCTCGGGCTCGCTGGGGATGCTGGTCGAGTGGGCGCTGATCCGCCATCTCTATAAGCGTCCGCTCGACACCCTGCTGGCGACCTGGGGGCTGTCGCTGATCCTGCAGCAGGCCTACCGGTCGATCTTCGGCGCGCGCGAGGTCGGCGTCGAGCTGCCGCAGTGGATGCTGGGCTCCAAGCAGGTCACCGATTCGATCGAGATCCCGATCAACGGCATGTTCGTGATGGCGCTGACCGCGCTGATCACCGTCGCGGTATTCTATGTCCTGTTCTGGTCGCGCTGGGGCCGCCAGGTTCGCGCCGTGGTGCAGAACCGCGTGATGGCCGGCGCCGTCGGCATCAACACCGAGCGGGTCGACCGCTTCACCTTCGGCCTCGGCTGCGGCATCGCCGGCATCGCGGGCAGTGCCTTCACCATGATCGGTTCGACCGGGCCGACCTCGGGCCAGCTCTACATCGTCGACACCTTCCTGGTCGTGGTGTTCGGCGGCGCCGCCAGTCTGTTCGGCACCATCGCTTCGGCCTTCAGCATCTCCCAGGCGCAGTCGACCATGGAGTTCTTCATGTCCGGCTCGATGGCCAAGGTGCTGACGCTGCTCGCCATCGTCGCGATCTTGATGGTGCGGCCGCAAGGTCTGTTCGCCCTCAAGGTCCGCAAGTAACAGGAGCCTCCGTCATGGAAAGCCCGCGCTTTCTCAGTCGTGCCGATCTGCTCGGTCTCGCCGTCCTCGCCGTGCTCCTGGTGGTGATCCTGCCGCTGTCGCTGGACGTATTCCGCCTCAACCTCGTCGCCAAGTATCTGACCTACGCCTTCGTGGCGATCGGCCTGGTGCTGTGCTGGGGCTTCGGCGGCATTCTCAGCCTCGGCCAGGGCGTGTTCTTCGGCCTCGGCGGCTACTGCATGGCGATGTATCTCAAGCTGGAAGCTTCCAGCGTCGAGAACACCAAGATCCAGTCGACGCCGGGCATCCCGGACTTCATGGACTGGAACCAGATCACGCATCTGCCCTGGTTCTGGCAGCCGTTCCATAGCCTTACCGTCACGGTGATTGCCATCCTGGTGGTGCCCGCGGTGTTCGCCTTCCTGATCGGCGCGGCGATGTTCAAGCGCCGGGTCGGCGGCGTGTACTTCGCCATCATCACTCAGGCGATCGCCGCGATCATGACCATCCTGATCATCGGTCAGCAGGGCTACACCGGCGGCATCAACGGCATTACCGACCTGCGCACGTTGAAGGGCTGGGACATCCGTCCGGATCACGCCAAGGTGGTGCTGTACTTCGTCGAAGTCGCGTTCCTGTTCGGCGCGATCCTGCTGGCGCTGTTCGTGCGGCACTCCAAGCTCGGCCGCATCCTGGTGGCGATGCGCGAGAAGGAGGATCGGGTTCGGTTCTCCGGCTACAGCGTCGCCAACTTCAAGATCTTCGCGTTCTGCCTCGCGGCGATGTTCGCGGCGGTCGGCGGCGCGATGTTCACCCTCAACGTCGGTTTCATGTCACCGTCATTCGTCGGCATCGTGCCGTCGATCGAAATGGTGATCTACACCGCCGTCGGCGGGCGGCTGTCGATCTTCGGCGCGATCTATGGAACGCTCGTGGTCAACTTCGCCAAGACCTCGCTCTCGGAATCCTTCCCGCAGCTCTGGCTGTTCGGTCTCGGCGCCTTGTTCATCACGGTGGTGCTGATCTTCCCGAATGGTCTTGCCGGCATCTGGCGCGATTACGTCCAGCCGCTGTTCGGCAAGCTGATCTCCAAGCGAAAGCCCGGTTCGGATCCTACCGGCGGCAAGTCGTTCGGCCGGGTGGCCGACGGTGCCCCGGCGGAATGAGGAGGACACCATGCTGATCGGCCATCAACCGCCCGAATTCCTGCTCGCCGTGGAAGGGCTCACCGTTTCGTTCGACGGCTTCAAGGCGGTCAACGATCTGTCCTTCTACGTCGAGGAGAACGAGATCCGTGTGATCATCGGCCCCAACGGCGCCGGCAAGACCACTGTGCTGGATCTGATCTGCGGCAAGACCAAAGCGACCTCCGGTGCGATCCACTTCCGCGGCAAGGATCTCACCAAGATGAAGGAGAACGAGATCGTCCAGGCCGGGGTCGGCCGCAAATTCCAGACGCCGTCGATCTATGAAGACCTCACGGTGTTCGAAAATCTGGAGATCTCCTATCCGCAGGGCCGCTCGGTGTTCGGCGCGCTGGCGTTCCAGCGCACCGCTGCGGTGCGCGAGCGCGTTGAGGAGGTCGCCGAAGCGATCTTCCTGAAGGACAAGCTCGGCATGAGCGCCGATCTGCTCAGCCACGGCCAGAAGCAGTGGCTCGAGATCGGTATGCTGCTGATCCAAGACCCCGACCTGTTGATGCTCGACGAGCCGGTGGCCGGCATGAGCGTGTCCGAGCGCGTCAAGACCGCCGAACTGCTCCACACGATCATCAAAGACCGCTCGGTGCTGGTGATCGAGCACGACATGAAGTTCGTCGAAGACATCGCCCACAAGGTCACCGTGCTGCACCAGGGCCAGATCTTGTCCGAAGGCTCGATGGACACGGTGAAGAACGATCCGAAGGTCATCGAAGTCTATCTCGGCCACTAGGAGGTTGCTGATGCGCACCGCCTCTCCCCCGTCATTGCGAGCGAAGCGAAGCAATCCAGCTCCGTGCACTGCGCTGGATTGCTTCGTCGCTTCGCTCCTCGCAATGACGCCGTTCTTTGTTGCTCCGGCCAATTAGAGGAGATCCCGATGCTCGCTATCAACGATCTGCACGTCGCCTATGGCCAGAGCGAGGTGTTGCACGGGCTCAATATCGATGTCGCGCCGAATGAGATCGTCGCGATCATGGGCCGCAACGGCATGGGCAAGACCACGCTGATGAAGTCGCTGATGGGCATCATCCCGCAGCGCAAGGGCTCGATTGCGATGAACGGCATCGAGCTCGGCGGTCTGAAGAGCTACGAGCGCGTGGCCAAGGGACTCGCTTACGTGCCGCAGGGGCGGATGATCTTCTCCACCATGACGGTGAAGGAGAACATCGAAACCGGGCTTGCGGCCTCCGGCGACAGCGAAGTGCCGGCGGACATCTACGAGCTGTTCCCGGTGCTACTCGAAATGAAGGGGCGGCGCGGCGGCAATCTGTCGGGCGGCCAGCAGCAGCAACTTGCGATCGCGCGCGCGCTCGCGACCAAGCCGAAGGTGCTGCTGCTCGACGAGCCGACCGAGGGCATCCAGCCGTCGATCATTCGCGAGATGGCGCGCACCTTGAAGCGCATCCGCGACAGCCGAGGTCTTTCGATCATCGTCTCCGAACAGGTGCTGAGCTTCGCGCTCGACGTCGCCGATCGGGTGCTGGTGATCGAAAACGGCGAAATCGTTCGCGATGAGCCGCGCGCCAGCGTCGATGAGGCGCAGGTCGCGAAATATCTGTCCGTCTAGTTTTCACACGTCCACTGGTAACAAGGGGAGCTTCCGATGCCAGAGACATTGATTAAGGTCGATCTCACGCAGTCCGCTTACGACAACGAGATGGTCCACAACCGTTGGCATCCGGACATTCCGATGGCCGCGTGGGTCAATCCGGGCGACGACTTCATTGTCGAGACCTATGATTGGACCGGCGGTTTCATCAAGAACAACGACTCGGCCGACGACGTTCGCGACATCGACCTGTCGATCGTGCACTTCCTGTCAGGCCCTATCGGCGTCAAGGGCGCCGAGCCCGGCGACCTTCTGGTCGTCGACCTGCTCGACATCGGCCCGAAGGCCGAGAGCATGTGGGGCTTCAACGGCTTCTTCTCCAAGCAGAACGGCGGCGGCTTCCTCACCGACCACTTCCCGCTGGCGCAGAAGTCGATCTGGGACTTCAAGGGCATGTACACCTCTTCGCGCCACATCCCCGGCGTGAACTTCGCCGGCCTGATCCATCCCGGCCTGATCGGCTGCTTGCCCGATCCGAAGCTGCTGTCGGCGTGGAACGAGCGTGAGACCGCGCTGATCGCCACCAACCCGACCCGCGTGCCTGGCCTCGCCAATCCGCCGTTCGGCCCGACCGCCCACATGGGCAAGCTCAAGGGCGACGACAAGGCCAAGGCTGCGGCCGAAGGCGCCCGTACCGTGCCGCCGCGCGAACACGGCGGCAACTGCGACATCAAGGATCTGTCGCGCGGTTCGAAGATTTACTTCCCGGTCTATGTGCCGGGCGGCGGTCTTTCGATGGGCGATCTGCACTTCAGCCAGGGCGACGGCGAGATCACCTTCTGCGGTGCGATCGAGATGGCCGGTTGGCTGCACATCAAGGTCGACATCATTAAGGACGGCGTCTCGAAGTACGGCATCAAGAACCCGATCTTCAAGCCGTCGCCGGTGACACCGAACTACAAGGACTATCTGATCTTCGAAGGCATCTCGGTCGACGAGCAGGGTCAGCAGCACTACCTCGACGTCACCGTGGCGTATCGTCAGGCCTGTCTCAATGCGATCGAATACCTGAAGAAGTTCGGCTACTCGGGCGCCCAAGCGTACTCGATTCTCGGCACCGCGCCGGTGCAGGGCCACATCTCGGGCGTCGTCGACGTCCCGAACGCCTGCGCCACGCTGTGGCTCCCGACCGAGATCTTCGACTTCGACATGATGCCGACCTCGGCCGGTCCGGTGAAGGCGATCAAGGGCGACGTCCAGATGCCGATCTCGCCGGATAAATAACCAAACGTCGTCATGGCCGGGACAAGCCCGGGTATGACGAGCTCACTGCGGTGACCGTTGGCCTAACTGCTGCGTGGTCGCCAAGACTTCCCTGCGCGACGGGGAGCGGGACGGGGCGTCTTTTCCGCCCCGCTCCCATCGCACAGGTCGAACAAATCGTCAGCGCAAGGGAAACGACGATGCCTGTTTATGAATATATGTGCGACGCCTGCGGGCCGTTCACCGATCTGCGGCCGATGGCCGAATGCGACGATCCGCAGCTCTGCCCGACCTGCGAGACCTCGTCGCCGCGGGTGATCCTCACGGCGCCAAATTTCTCCTGCATGCCGGCGTCGCAGCGCAACGCACACGCCACCAACGAGAAGAGCCGCAACGCACCGATGACGGTCGGCGAATACAAAGCCAAACACGCGCCGGGCTGCAGTTGCTGTTCGGGGATCAAAAAGCCGGCCCGGCTGCAGACCCGCACCAAGAGCGGCGCCAAAGGCTTCCCCACCGCGCGGCCGTGGATGATCAGCCACTGATTATGGCCCCGTCGTTGCGAGTGAAGCGAAGCAATCCAGGAGTCGGGTACACCGAGCTTCGGGATTGTTTCGTTCGCTTTACTCCTCGCAATGACGCGGGGACCTGAAAGACGGCCCTATCCGGCAATCACTGCCGCGACGCCGAGCAGAAAGCCGATCTCGAATAGTTGCTCGCTGGCGCCGAGCACGTCGCCGGTGTAGCCGCCGATCAGCCGCTTGGCCCAGCCGGCCATCGCGGCGGCAAGGACGCTGCCTGCGGCAAGTCCGATCACCACCGCGATCGGCGACACCAGCAGCAACGGCAGCGCGCCGAGCGCGACCGCGATCCCGCCAAGCACCAGTTCGTCCTTGCGCAGTGTGGTGTCGGCGTAGCTCGCTTTCATCGCCGCGGTATTGCCGGCGTAGTTCATCCGGTGCGCGACCAGGCACGAGGCGCCGCGCGATGCCGCATGACAGGCGACCAGCGCGGCCAGCGCCGCCCACAGCGGCAGCAGGGACAGCGCCGCGACCCGCAATGCGACGCCGATCCCGAGTGTGAGCGCGCCATAGGTGCCGATCCGGCTGTCCTTCATGATCTCCAGCCGGCGTTCGACCGTCCAGCCGCCGCCGAACGCGTCGAAAGTGTCGGCGAGCCCATCCTCATGAAAGGCGCCGGTCAGCGCGATCGAGGCGGTCACCGCCAGGAGGGCCCCGAGTGTCGGCCCGAACAGCGAGGTGCCGACGATCATCGCCGCCGCCGACACCACGCCGATGCCGACTCCGACCACCGGAAAGAATGTCATCGCCCGCATCAGCCAGTCCGGCTCCGGCGCGCGGTCGGCGCTCGGCACCGGCAGGATGGTCAGGAAGCGCACGGCGTCGAGCAATTGCGCCAGCGTCGGCGTCGGCCGCGAAATCTGAGGGGAGTCGGTCATGAATCTGCCTTTGCGGAAGCCGCCGTACTGCGCGCCCGAGCCGCTACGGTCAAGCGCCCGCGCACGCCGTCGATAGCTGGCGCGCGGTGCCTCAGTACCTGGTTGAAGTCGCCGCGACCTTCTGCCGGCTGTGACCACCCGCCGCATCCAAACGGCTAACCCCTTGATAGAGGTCAATGTGACGGCCAATCGCCGGCAGCTAACCTTTGTCACTCCTGATCCAGATGGGGTACGCTTCCTGACGATGCTGTTCGAACGATATAGCGACGGCCGGACGACGTCCGCTGCATTGCGCCTGTGGCTCAAGGCGGCGATCTGCGTCTGCGCTTTCGTTGTGCTCGTTCTTGGCAACGTCTCGGCCGCCTCGGCTCATGAGGCGCCTCAGCCTGAGCTTGTCTTCGTCAAGACGCCGCCGCCGGTGCCGCCGCTGAATCTCAGTGGCGATCCGGAGATCATGACCACCGACAGCGCCAATGCGCTGAGCCCGGTGTCGTTCAGAACCATCGGCTGCGATCAGACCACCCGCGTGCACCTGCCGCTGGCCGAGCCGATGCTCGATCGCAGCGAGCCGCCGCAGCTGCGGCCGCCAATAGCCGCGTAGTCCCACGCCGCGGTTCCGTGTGTTGCCAAGTCCGATCGAGCGAGCCGTCGTCTGACGGCGCGAGGCGCTGAGCCTTTCCTCGCCTGATCGCTGCGGCGACGCCGTCCGGCATTTTTCCGATTCCGCACATCGCGCTGCGCGGCCGATCCCGTCTTTGGGACCGGACGGAGCCGAGGCCATGGACGCATCTCTTCAAGGGAGGCGTTCCGACTCCGGGCCGCAGCGTTTCTGTCGAGCCGAAGACGTCGAGATCCCCACCATGACCGAACTGCTGCAAGCCGACATCAAGGGCCCGAACGATCAGGCCTCCGACGAAATGTGGCACGCGATCGATGCCGATCGCGTCCTCACCGGTCTCGCCACCAACCGCGGCGGCCTGAGCACCGACGAGGCCAAACGCCGGCTGCAGAGCTACGGACCCAACGCGCTGCCGGAGCCGCCGCGCCGCTCGGCGATCCTGCGGTTTCTGTCGCAGTTCAACAACACGCTGATCTACTTCCTGCTCGCCGCCGCGGTGGCGGCAGGGTTCCTCGGCCACCAGATCGATGCCGCGGTGATCGTTGCGGTAGTGACGATCAACGCGATCGTTGGTTACATCCAGGAAGACAAGGCCGAGAAGGCACTCGCCGCGATCAAGAAGATGATCTCGCCGCGCGCGCATGCTTGGCGCGACGGCCACCGCGTTGTGGTGCCGGCTGAAGAGCTGGTGCCTGGTGACGTGGTGATGATCGAGGCCGGTGACCGCGTGCCGGCGGATCTGCGCCTCACCCGCGCCCGCGGTCTGCTGATCGACGAGGCGATGCTCACCGGCGAGTCGGTGGCCTCGGAAAAGCACGACCAGCCCGCGGCGGTGGACGCGCCGCTCGGCGACCGGCTGTGCATGGCATTCTCCGGCACGCTGGTGTCGGCCGGGCAGGGCTTCGGCGTCGTGGTCGCGACCGGCGCGCGCACCGAGATCGGCCGCATCAGCACGATGATCCAGGGCGTCGAGCAATTGGCGACGCCGCTGCTCGCCCAGATCAACAAGTTCGGTGAGCGTTTCACCTGGGTGGCGATCTCGGCGGCGGCGGCGATCTTCGCCTTCGCCACGCTGGTGCGCGACTATGCCTGGGCCGATGCGCTGATCGCCGTGGTGGCGCTCGCGGTCGGCGTCGTGCCGGAAGGCCTGCCCGCAGTGATCACCATCACGCTGGCGATTGGCGTGCAGCGGATGGCCAAGCGCAACGCCATCATCCGCCGCCTGCCGGCGGTGGAAACCCTCGGTGCCACCTCGGTGATCTGCTCCGACAAGACCGGCACGCTGACGCGCAATGAGATGACCGCGCGCCGGATCGTCACCGCCGATCACACTATCCTTGTCAGCGGCTCCGGCTATGTGCCGAAGGGTGATCTCACCGTCGATGGCAAGGACAACCCCGAAGCAGTGGCGTCGGCGATGCAGCTCGTTCGCTCGGCGCTGCTGTGCAACGATGCGCAACTCCGTCACGTCGATGGCCATCACGTCGTCGATGGCGATCCGATGGAAGGTGCGCTGGTCGCGCTTGCGATCAAGGCGGGGCTCGATCCCGACGCTGAACGAACGGCGTGGAAGCGCTCCGACGAAATTCCGTTCGACGCACAGCATCGCTTCATGGCGACCCGCCACGCCACGGATTCCGGCGCGCAGGTGATCTTCGTGAAGGGCGCGCCGGAGCGGCTGCTGGCGATGTGCGCAACGCAAGTCGGCCCCGGCGGGGCGTTGCATCCGATCGATCAGGAGTTCTGGACCGCGCAGATCGCGCGTGCGGCGGCGGAAGGCGAGCGCGTGCTCGGCTTCGCGCTGCGTTCGCCGGCGCGGCCGTCGGATCAGCTCGGCTTTGCCGATCTCGACGAAGGGTTGGCGTTCATGGGGCTGGTCGGCTTCATCGATCCGCCGCGCGACGAAGTGATCCAGGCGATCGCCGAATGCCGCTCCGCCGGCATCGTGGTGAAGATGATCACCGGCGACCACGCCGCGACCGCAGAGGCGATCGCGCGGCAGCTCAATCTGACCGACCATCCCGACGTCGTCACGGGGGCCGATCTCGACCGTACCCCGGATTCCGGCTTCGTCGAACTGGCGCGTCGCACCGACGTGTTCGCCCGCACCAATCCGGAGCACAAGCTGCGCATCGTCCAGGCGCTGCAATCGACCGGCGCGGTGGTGGCGATGACCGGCGACGGCGTGAACGACGCTCCGGCGCTGAAGCAGGCCGATGTCGGCATCTCGATGGGCCACAAGGGCACCGAGACCGCCAAGGAAGCCTCGCAGGTGGTTCTGCTCGACGACAACTTCGTCTCGATCGTCGCCGCGGTGCAGGAAGGCCGCACCGTTTACGACAACATCCGCAAGGTGATCGCCTGGACGATCCCGACCAATGGCGGCGAGGTCCTCACCGTCATCGTCGCGATCCTGTTCGGCTTCACCATGCCGATGACGCCGGTGCAGATCCTGTGGATCAACCTGATCCTCACCGTCACCCTCGGCCTGGTGCTGGCGTTCGAGCCGCCGGAGCCGGGCGTGATGAAGCGGCCGCCGCGGCCAGCGCACGCGCCGCTACTGTCGCGCTTCCTGGTGTGGCGGATATTCTTCGTCTCGTTCCTGTTCACGGTCGGCGCGCTGGCGATCTTCTTCTTCGCGCTCGGCAAGGGCCTGTCGCTCGACACCGCCCGAACCATGGTGGTGAACGTGCTGGTGGTGTTCGAGATCTTCTACCTGTTCAACGTCCGCTATCTGCACACCAGCTCGATCTCGCTGCGCGGCGCACTCGGCACCATGCCGGTGCTGGCCGCGCTGGTGGTGGTGATCGCCGCGCAGATCGCCTTCACCTACGCGCCCTTCATGCACAGCCTGTTCGCCACCACGCCGATCTCGCTGGTCGACGGCGCCGTGGTGATCGGCGCCGGCGTGGTGCTGATGATCGTGCTCGAACTCGAGAAATGGGTGATGCGCCGGATCGGCGCGCTGCGCAGTCTCGAGCCGTAACCGGCTTCATCGCGGCGCGCACGGCACCACACCGTCGCGCCGCTTCCATCGCGTGTGGTCACGCGGCCCTTAGTAACGACGAGGTTCATCATGAACGAACTGCCCCGTCCCGATATGATGTTCGGCCTGAAAGTGGTGCTCGCTGCCACGGATTTCTCGGCGCGCTCCGATCGCGCGGTGCGCCGCGCCGCAGCTCTCGCCCGGCAGAGCGGCGCACGGCTGGTGATCGCCCATGTGGTCGATGACGATCAGCCCGAGCACATCGTCGCCGTCGAGGTCGAACTCGCCGAATCCGCGCTCGCCGACGCAATCCGCGAACACACTTATCTCGCTGGCCTCGAATGCACGCCGCTGGTGCTGCTCGGCACGCCGTTCGACGCCATCGTTCGTGCCGCTCACCAGCATGGTGCGGATCTGTGTGTCGTCGGCAGCCACCGCCGCGCCTTCCTGCGCGACATCTTCGCCGGCACCACGGCCGAACGGGTGATCCGCAACAGCACGGTGCCGGTGCTGATGGCTAATCTCGACCCGGCGCTGCCCTATGCCAAAAGCCTTGCGCCGGTCGACCTGACCGATTGCTCGGCTCAGGCGCTAGAGACTGCGCGACGGCTCGGCCTGCTGCAGCGAACCAAGCTGATCGTGATGCACGTCTACGACGCCGCCGCCGCCGGCATGCTGAATTACGCTGGTGTCGACAAGACCAGCCTCGACGACTATCTCGTCGACACTCGCACCGATGCGGTGCGTGATCTGGTGCGCTTCCTCGAGCCGCTGCAGCTCGACGATGTCGACTACTCGACCGTGGTCAAGGAGGGGGCGGGCCCCGCCACCGATATCATCGAGGCCGCCACTGAATTGAGGCCGGATCTGGTGGTGATCGGGACCCATGCGCGGCGTGGTGCAGTGCGGCTATTGCTCAGCAGCGTGACCGAAGAGGTCTTGCGCCGCCTGCAGCGCGACATCCTGGTGGTACCTGTGCGCGACGCTGCGAGCTGAGCCAAGCCGGCTTGCCGGCCTCGGCATTGCCCGTCACACTACCCGCCGATCGGCGCGGCATCGGTACCTCGCCGGCGACAACCGGGAGGTCGACAATGGGCGCGCGGCTGAAGCACTACGGCTGGGGTCGGGAAGGCGAGGGGATGACCGAGGCCGAGCAGGCCTTCGTGCTCGGCCGCTACAAAGCGAAGTTCGGCCGCGACAGCTTCGACACTGTTGGTGTCGTACCTCTCGACGACATCAAGCTCCGCGAGCCGCGGATCGTGCCGCCGAAATCGCTGTCGGAAATTTGCGCGGTCGACGTCTATCACCGCGCCGCCCATGCTTACGGCAAATCCTATCCGGATTACGTCCGTGGCATGGTCGGCGACTACGACGCGGCGCCCGACGTCGTTGCCTATCCGCGTGACGAGGCCGAGATCGCCGCGGTGATGGATTGGGCCGGCGGCGCCGGTGCGGCGCTGACGCCGTTCGGCGGCGGCTCGTCGGTGTGCGGCGGCGTCGAATGCCGGGTCGATGGCAGCCGTTACAAGGCGGCGGTGACGCTCGACCTCCGCCATCTCGGCAAAGTGCTGGAGGTCGACGCCACCTCGCGCGCGGCGCTAATCCAGGGCGGTGCTTACGGCCCGGTGCTGGAGGCGCAGCTCAAGCCGCACAATGTCACGCTGCGGCACTTCCCGCAGAGCTTCGAATATTCGACGCTCGGCGGTTGGATCGCGACCCGCTCCGGCGGTCACTTTGCCAGCCTCTACACTCACATCGACGATTTCGTCGAAAGCGTTCGTGTGGTGACGCCGCGCGGCGTGCTCGAGACACGGCGGCTGCCAGGCTCCGGCGCAGGCCCGAGCCCGGACCGGATGTTTGTCGGCTCGGAAGGCATCCTCGGCGTGATCTCGGCGGCATGGATGCGGCTGCAATCACGCCCGACGTTTCGCGCCGGCGCGTCCGTGCGCTTCCCGACCTTCTTCGCTGCGGCGCGCGCAGTTCGCGCGGTGGCGCAGGCTGGCCTCTATCCCTCCAACTGCCGCATCCTCGATCCACAGGAGGCGTACAACACCGGCGCCGCCGACGGCAGCGTCGCCATCATGGTGCTGGCGTTCGAGAGCGGCGATCATCCGGTCGAGCCGTGGATGGCGCGGGCGTTGGAATGCTGCGCGGATCACGGCGGCACCAAGGAGGAGGCGCAAGCCGCGTCAGCGCATCTCGAAGGCGCCGCCGGGCTGTGGCGTAACGCCTTCATCCGGATGCCTTATGCGCGCGAATTCCTGACCCCCGCCGGGCTGATCAACGACACTTTCGAGACGTCGATTACCTGGGAGCGGTTCGAGAGCTTCCACGACAGCGTCAAGTCAGCGACCGAGCAGGCGATCCTTGATGCGACTGGGATCAAGGGCGAAGTCACTTGCCGCTTCACGCACGTCTATCCCGACGGGCCGGCGCCGTACTTCTCGTTTCATGCGCTCGGTCGCCACGGCGAACTGCTCGAGCAATGGCAGGCGATCAAGGATGCGGCGAGCGATGCGCTGATCGCGGCGGGCGGCACCATCACCCATCACCACGCGGTCGGGCGCGATCATCGCAAATGGTACGACCGTCAGCGGCCGGACTTGTTCGCCGCCGCGCTACGCGCCGCCAAACGCGAGCTCGATCCGCAGGCGATGCTCAATCCGGGAGTGCTGATCGATCCGTAGCGCGCCGCTGCGGCGTCCCGGGCGCGGGTGGCGGCAACACGGAGTTGTCGTCCGTCAGTAGATCGGTGGCGCGGCGACGCGGCAGGTCGACCCGTGCTTCGACGAATTCCGGCGGGCCTTCGACCAGCCGCGCGATCCGCCGGTCGCGCTCTTCCGGCGGCGCTTCTGCATCGATCAGCGCGTGAATCTGTGATGCGGCGAGTTCGACGGCGCGGTCCGGCGCGATCGCCAGCGGCGGCCGCGCCCCCGGCGCGATGCTGAGCCCCAGTTGCACCAGACGCTCCAGCGCCTCAGCCCGCGACAGCAACCGGCTCGCGGCCCATTGATCGACTGCTGCGAGTGTGGAGTCGTCGAGTGCGACCGCATGCAAGCTGTCGCTCGCAATCACGGGTGAGTTGGTGGTTGGCTTCGTTGCCGGCGCGCTGTCGTCACTCATGTTGTCAGAACTAGACGATCGATCGCTGCTTCGAAAGCCGAACCTTCGGGTTGTCGGCCCAACCACGTAATCACATCAGGCCGGGCGTTTTGAGACATTCCGGGCGGCGGCCATTCGTTACCGCTTTACTAACACCAACCTGAACAATCCTGCAGCTCGCTTAGGCAAATTTTAAGCCGGCTCGCTTAGGTTAATCGTGTGAGTTGAGTGCTTTGCGAGTTGTGAGTACGCCATGACAGAGCCCCACCGCCCGAGGGTAAAATACGTGATCGGGCCCGATGGAAGCCCATTGACGATCGCGGACCTGCCTGCACCCGGCACCAAGCGCTGGGTCATCCGCCGGAAGGCCGAAGTCGTCGCTGCCGTCCGCGGCGGTCTGCTCTCCCTCGAGGAGGCGTGCAGCCGATACACGCTGACCGTGGACGAATTCCTGTCCTGGCAGTTCTCGATCGACCATCACGGTCTGGCCGGCCTGCGCACCACGCGAATCCAGCAGTATCGCCAGTAAACAAATCCTTTCCAGGTTTTGACGATTTGACGAAAGCCGGCCCCGTTTTGGGAAGCCGGCTTTCAGTATTTTCAAGGGTTTTTGCAGTCCGTTAAGACTCGTTAACCATATGGAAACCATCCCATAGGCAAGATTTGCCTAGCCGTGCGGGGAGGCTGAGCCCGCCGGTCGGTCGTGCTGCGCATCCGAGGGGCGTTTCTTGCAGAATCTGTTGGGTTTTCTCAAAGGCTTGGGAGCCGCCCGGCTGATGGCGATGATTGCCGTCACGGTTGCGCTGGTGGGATTCTTCGCCTTTGTCATCATGCGGGTGTCGCAGCCGCAGATGACGACCCTCTATACGGATCTCAGCGTTGAGGACTCCTCCAGCATCATCAAGGAGCTGGAGCGCCAGGGCATTCCGTTCGAAATGCGCAACGACGGCGCCATTCTGATGGTGCCGAAGGACAAAGTGACGCGGCTGCGGATGAAGCTTGCCGAAGGCGGCCTGCCGAAGGGCGGCGGTGTCGGCTACGAGATCTTCGACAAGTCGGACGCGCTCGGCACCACCAGCTTCGTTCAGAACATCAATCATCTGCGCGCGCTCGAAGGCGAACTGTCGCGCACCATCCGGGCGATTGATCGGGTGCAGGCGGCGCGGGTGCATCTGGTGCTGCCGGAGCGGCCGTTGTTTTCGCGAGAGGCGCCGGAGCCGTCGGCGTCGATCGTGCTGCGCGTGCGGGGCGCGCTGGAGCCGCAGCAGGTGCGCGCCATCCGCCACCTCGTCGCCTCTGCCGTCAACGGCCTGAAGCCGCAGCGGGTGTCGATCGTCGACGAAGCCGGCCAATTGCTGGCCGACGGCTCGGCCAGCGGCGAGCAGGTCGAAGGCGCCACCAGCGACGAACGCCGCGCCGCGTTCGAAAAGCGGATGCGCAATCAGATCGAGGGCATCGTGTCCTCGGTGGTCGGCTCCGGCCGTGCACGCGTCCAGGTCTCGGCCGATTTCGACTACAACAAGATCACCCAGACCTCCGACAAGTTCGACCCCGAAGGCCGCGTGCTGCGGTCGAGCCAGACCCGCGAAGAGTCCGCCGCGACCTCGGCGGCGGACGGCCAGGTCACCGTCAATAACGAGCTGCCCGGCGCCAACCAGGGCCAGGGCGCCGGCGCCCGCGACGTCAGCAAGAAGTCGGAAGAGACCAACAATTACGAGATTTCGCGCGTCACCAAGACCGAGGTGACTGAAGCCGGCCGCGTCAACCGGCTGTCGGTTGCGGTGCTGGTCGACGGCGCCTACACCAAGAACGACAAGGGCGAACTGGTCTATGCCGAACGGCCGAAGGAGCAGCTCGACCGCATCGCCGCGCTGGTGCGCTCGGCGATCGGCTTCGACCAGAAGCGCGGCGACCAGATCGAAGTGGTCAACCTGAAGTTCGCCGAGGCGCCGCAGATCGAGAAGCTGCCGGAGCCGGCCGGGCTGATGGGGATGTTCCAGTTCACCAAGGACGACATCATGAACATGATCCAGCTCGGGGTGATGTTCCTGCTCGGCCTGGTGGTGCTGTTCATGGTGATCCGCCCGCTGGTGAAGCGCATCCTCGCCGCCGAGCCGGCGCCGGAAGCCGTCGGCGGCCTGCCGGCGCTGGCCGACGGCACTGTGCCGCAGATCGGCGCCGATGGTCAGCCGGTACCGGCCAGCGTGCCCAGCATGATCGATATCGCCCAGGTGCAAGGCCAGGTTCACGCCCAGTCCGTGCACCGGGTCGGCGAACTCGCCGAACGCAATCCCAACGAAACCGCCGCCATTATTCGTCAATGGCTGGCCGAACCCGCAACCTAATCCGCCATGGCCGACGCGCCCGTCCCAGCAACCAGTCAGGATGACATCGCCTCCGTCGTTGCGACGTTGGCGCAGCGTCAGAGCGGCCGCGCGCCCAGCAAGCCGCTGAGCGGGCCGAAGCGCGCCGCCATCCTGATGCTCGCGCTCGGCGAACAATACGGCGGCAAGATCTGGTCGCTGCTCGACGACGAAGAAGTGCGCGAGCTGTCGATGACGATGTCGACGCTCGGCACCATCGAGCCCGAAACGGTCGAAGATCTGCTGCTCGAATTCGTGTCGCGGATGTCGGCCTCCGGTGCCCTGATGGGCAACTACGACGCCACCGAGCGGCTGCTGCAGAAATATCTGCCCGCCGACCGCGTCACCGGCATCATGGAAGAAATCCGCGGCCCCGCCGGCCGCAACATGTGGGAGAAGCTCTCCAACGTCTCCGAAGAGGTGCTCGCCAACTATCTGAAGAACGAGTACCCGCAGACCACCGCCGTGGTGCTGTCGAAGCTGAAGCCGGAGCATGCCGCCAAGGTGCTGGCGATCCTGCCGGAGGACATGGCGCTCGACGTCATCAACCGCATGCTGCGGATGGAGGCGGTGCAGAAGGAAGTGATCGAGAGCGTCGAGAAGACGCTGCGCTCCGAATTCATGTCCAACCTGTCGCAGACGCGACGCCGCGACGCCCACGAGGTGATGGCCGAAATCTTCAACAATTTCGACCGCCAGACCGAGACCCGCTTCATCACCTCGCTGGAAGAGGACAACCGCGAGTCCGCCGAGCGCATCAAGGCGCTGATGTTCACCTTCGACGACCTGGTCAAGCTCGATGCCGGCTCGGCGCAGACGCTGATGCGCAACATCGACAAGGACAAGCTGGCGATCGCGCTCAAGAGCGCCAACGAAGAGGTCCGCGGCTTCTTCCTCGGCAATATGTCGTCGCGCGCCGGCAAGATGCTGATGGACGACATGGCTGCGCTCGGTCCGGTGCGGCTGCGCGATGTCGACGAGGCGCAGGCGCTGCTCGTCAATCTCGCCAAGGATCTCGCCGCCAAGGGTGAGATCGTGCTGACCAAGAACCGCGCTGACGACGAACTGGTGTACTGATGGCCGCTCCCGCACAGAAATTTCTGTTCAACGACGATTTCGGGGCACCGGAGAAGACCCGCGAGAAGGCGATCGCCGCGGCCGAGCTGGCGCAGGCCGTCGCCGCCGCCGAGCAGCGCGGCTATCAGAACGGATTTGCCGCCGGCCAGAACGAAGCCTCAGTCGAGGCGCAGCGGCGCAGTGCGATGGCGCTGGAGCAGGTCGCGCAGGCGATGCACGTGATCGCCAGCGGCATCGGCGGTGTCGAAACCCGGATGGAGACCGAAGCGGTCGAAGTCGCGATCGCCGCGGCGCGCAAACTGTGCGGCGAACTGATCGCCGCCGAACCGCTCGCCGAGATCACCGCGCTGGTCGGCGAATGTTTCCGCCATCTGGTGGCGACGCCGCATCTGGTGGTGCGGATCAACGACGCTGTGTACGAGGCCGCGCGCGAGCGCATCGAGCTGCTCGCCAAGCAGAGCGGTTTCGCAGGCCGTCTGGTGTTGCTGGCAGATCCGGAAATCGCCGGCGGCGATTGCAAGATCGAATGGGCCGACGGCGGCGTGGTGCTGGAGCGCGCCACCGTCGAAGCCAAGATCGACGAATTGGTGGGCCGCTACATGGCATCGCGCAACAGCGGCCGATGACAAGAGGAAGGTGAGACATGGGCGACAATGATGGCCAGGTGCCGCTTCCCGACCTCAACGGTGCCGATGCGCCGCCGCTGGCCGACGTCGGTTACCAGGAAGACGAACAGATTTCGCGCGTTGCCGCCGATCTCGAGGCGGTGTTCGACGTGCCGGTGCAGGTGTCGGCCGTGCTTGGCCGATCGAAGATGGACGTCGGCGAGCTGCTCAAGCTCGGACCCGGCGCAGTGCTGGAACTCGATCGCCGCGTCGGCGAGGCGATCGACATCTATGTGAACAACCGCCTGGTGGCACGCGGCGAAGTCGTGCTGGTCGAGGACAAGCTCGGCGTCACCATGACGGAAATCATCAAGGCGGACACTTAAACGCGAAGCGCGCGGGACTCGCGCGGCAGGAGATCTAGGAGCAATCCATGCGGCTTCTCATCGTCGGCACCCTGAAGGGCCAACTCACCACCGCGACCAAGATCGCGATCGATAACGGTGCGTCGGTCACGCACGCCGCTGACAACGAACAGGCGATGCGGGTGTTGCGAGGCGGCAAGGGCGCCGACCTGCTGCTGGTCGATGTCGCGCTCGATATCCGCGATCTGGTGATGCGGCTGGAGGCCGAGCACATCCACGTGCCGATCGTCGCCTGCGGCATCGCCTCCGATGCCCGCGCCGCGGTTGCCGCAATCCATGCCGGCGCCAAGGAGTACATCCCGCTTCCGCCGGATCCGGAGCTGATCGCCGCGGTCCTGGCGGCGGTGGCGAACGACAGCCGCGAATTGGTGTACCGCGACGACGCTATGGCCAAGGTGGTGAAGCTGGCGCAGCAGATCGCCGGCTCCGAAGCCTCGGTGATGATCACCGGCGAGTCCGGCACCGGCAAGGAGGTGCTCGCGCGCTACGTCCATAGCCGCTCCAATCGTGCCAAGAAGCCGTTCATCAGCATCAACTGTGCGGCGATCCCCGAACACCTTTTGGAATCCGAACTGTTTGGCCACGAGAAGGGCGCCTTCACCGGCGCCGTGGCCCGCCGTATCGGCAAGTTCGAAGAAGCCAGCGGCGGCACGTTGCTGCTCGACGAAATCTCCGAAATGGACGTGCGGCTGCAGTCCAAGCTGCTGCGCGCGATTCAGGAGCGGGTGATCGATCGCGTCGGCGGCAAGAGCCCGGTGCCAGTCGACATCCGTATCCTCGCCACGTCGAACCGCAATCTGTCGGAAGCGGTCCGCGAAGGCACCTTCCGCGAGGACCTGCTGTTCCGGCTCAACGTCGTCAATCTGAAGATCCCGCCGCTGCGCGAGCGGCCGGCCGATATCCTCGAACTCGCGCAGCACTTCGCCAAGAAATACGCCGACGCCAATGGCGTGCCGCTGCGGCCGCTGTCGGCTGAAGCGCGCCGCGTGCTCACCACCAATCGCTGGCCGGGCAACGTTCGCGAACTGGAAAATACCATCCACCGCGCGGTGCTGATGGCGCAGGGCGATGAGATCGGCCCCGAAGCCATCATCACGCCGGACGGCGACCGGCTCGATCAAGCCAAGACCCCGCCGGCGGTGGCGCATGCCACCTTCGCGGCCGAGCAGGTCACTCGCGCGCTGGTCGGTCGTACCGTGGCCGACGTCGAGCGTGATCTGATCCTGGAGACGCTGAAGCACTGCCTCGGCAACCGCACCCATGCGGCCAACATCCTCGGCATTTCGATTCGCACGCTGCGCAACAAGCTCAACGAATATGCCGACGGCGGCCTGCCGATCCCGCCTGCGGGCGGCGGCGAGCCGCGCGCCTTCGTGTCGATGGGTTGAGCGCCATCTTCGTGTTTCCGCGACCCTGAAGAGAGCCCTCCGGCCCCCTCTGGAAGGTCTCTCCTCCGCCCCTCCTCCTGAAAGGAGGTGGGGCGGAGAGGGCCGCTCTCTCAAAAGATCAGCTGCCGCCCACCGTCATTCCGGGCTCGCGCGTCGCGCGCTCCGGAATGACAACAATTCAGATCACGAATATTTCGGTGCGTCGGGGTTGCGGAAGATCCGGATCGGATCGCCGGGTGTCAACTTCGGCGTGGTCAGCATCGCGTAGGCGTACAGCGCGAGGTAGCCGCAGGCGAGCGCGCCGACCACGTAGAACATGAACATCCCGAACCGCTTCATCGCTCGCCTTTAGGATCGCCGGCCATGCGGCCGCAGGTGCGAGCATTGGCGCAGGATCGTGCCGGCGGCAAGGCGGCGAAGACCGAACGGCCGCGGCAAAACGGCTGCGGCGCGGCCGCCAGCCCTGACCCACCACGCCCCTCCGACTTGCACTGCCGCCCGCAGACGCTAGCTTGCAGCCAGCCGAGTCGCGGGGCGCCCCGCGCCAGTTCCGAAAGCCCATGACCACCTTCACCCCTGTCCAGGACGAGGCGCTGAAAGCCGTCGGCGCCTGGCTCAAAGCCAAGCCCGGCCGCAACGGCACGCCGCTGGTGTTCCGGCTGTTCGGATTCGCCGGTACCGGCAAGACCACGCTGGCGCGAGAGATCGCCGAAGGTGTCGATGGCGAGGTCAAGTTCGCCGCCTTCACCGGCAAGGCGGCGCTGGTGATGCGCAACAAGGGTTGCGACGACGCCTCCACCATCCATTCGCTGATCTACCGCACCAAGGAGAGTGGCGTCGAACAGCCGAGCTTCGAGCTGTGGGACGACGCGCCGGCGTCGAAAGCCAAGCTGATCGTGATCGACGAATGCTCGATGGTCGACGAAGAGCTCGGCCGCGACCTGATGTCGTTCGATTGCCCGCTCTTGGTGCTTGGCGATCCGGCGCAGCTGCCGCCGATTCAGGGCGGCGGCTTCTTCACCAATGCCGAGCCCGACGTGATGCTGACCGAAGTGCACCGTCAGGCCCAGGACGATCCGATCGTCCGGCTGTCGATGGACGTGCGCGAGGGCAGGGGACTCGAACGCGGCCGCTATGGCGACACCGAGGTGGTGACGCGCGATCAGCTCGATCCGCAGCGGGTGATGGATGCCGATCAGGTGCTGGTCGGCCGCAATAACACCCGCCGCGCCTACAACGCGCGTTTCCGGCAGCGGCTGAACATCGAAGATCCGTTTCCGGTCGGCGGCGACAAGCTGGTGTGCCTTCGCAACAACCGCAAGAAGGCGCTGTTCAATGGCGGGCTGTGGCGGGTGAAGTCGCGCTCGCCGATCAAGACCAAGATCATCACCATGCGGGTGACGCCCGATGAAGAGTTCGGCGGCCGCCTCACCAAAGTCTCGGTACGTCAGGAGTGTTTCTCCGGCGGCATCGAAGATATCAGCTGGGATCAGCGCAAGCCCTACGACGAGTTCGACTACGGCTACGTCCTCACCGTGCACAAGAGCCAGGGCTCGCAATGGGATGACGTCGTGCTGTTCGACGAGAGCTTTGCCTTCCAGGAAAGCCGCGCCCGCTGGCTCTACACGGGGATCACTCGCGCGGCGAAACGGCTGAGCGTGGTGGTGTAGCGCGGCACTCCGTCTGTACTCGCGTCGCCCTCACCCCAGCCCTCTCCCGCAAGCGGGAGAGGGAGTTCGCTGCGCCGGCGGCAGCGCCAGGCGCGAAAAGCGCGTGCTTGCACCCAAGAGATTGGGGTTCTCTGGCGAATCCAAATGTATTTGATCGGAGAACTTTCCCGAGCACTGCTTGCTCCCTCTCCCGCTTGCGGGAGAGGGTTGGGGTGAGGGCGCCCGAGGCAGTGAGCCCACGTGGTCGCGACCCGCCAGTTACTCCGCCTTCCGCGCCACAAAAGTCATCCGCCATGGATTGTGGCCGATGTTGCGCTCGGCGCGGCGGGGGGTGAAGCCGGCGGCGGTGAGTTTGGCTAGCATCTCGGCCTCGCTGTAGCGCTGCAAGCCGATCTTGGTGCGCAGCTCGCGGTAGTCGGACAGCGCCGTTCGCGCCAGTCCCCACAGCGCATCCTTCATGAAGCCGTGGCGGCGCGCCATCAGTAGCAGCGACAGCACATCCCGCGGCATCCCGACTTCGGGCCGCAGGATATCGCCGAGCACCAGGCTGCCGGGCGGCGACAGCAGCCGCCGGATCACCGCGAAGGCCTGGTCGAGTTCGGCCGGCTTCATGTATTGCGCCACCGAATTCATCACCACGAGGTCGACCGACCCATCAGCCATGGTGCGCAGGTCGTCCAGCGACCGCACCCGTATCTTGGTGTTGAGCGCGTAGCGGGCAATCAGCCGGCCGCGCACCCCGGGGGCGGGCTCGGCCAGGATCAGCTTGCCGCAGGCATCCGCGACGCTGGGCGCCGACAGCGCTTCGCCGCAGGAATAGTCCAGCACCACTGCACCGGGAGAGGGGATGTAGTCGATGATGTCCCGGGCGATCTCGGCAAAATGCACGTCGCGATGGCGTTTGCTGACATAGATCGTGTGGGTGGAGTCGTAATAGTCGATCCAGTCGTCCATCCCGTGACCCCGAAACACCCGCCGAACCAGGCCGAACGCGGCCAAATCAGGGCCGATCGGTGCAGTGCCGCTGTCTTCGCATGGCTGTTCCATGAATGGAACGCCAGCGGACGCAGCGCGTTGATGAGGGGTCTAACGTGTTTCGCGGGAAACACCAATGCACAGCCGAAACATCCAAGACCGTGATTTCGGAACCGGCTTGGATCGACCGGGCCGCGGCCGCCCCGCCTGACCGTTGCATTCACCCTTCGTCAACCGCATCACCGCAGGACGCTTCATCGTGACCAAAGCCAAATCCGCCTCCGTCGCCCCCGAACTCGACACCCCGACCGACTTGCCGCCGCAGTCGGTGGAGAAAATCTCGACCGCGCTCAACGGCCTGCTAGCCGACTCGTTTGCGCTGTATCTGAAGACTAAGAATTTCCACTGGCACATCAGCGGCCGTCACTTCCGAGATTATCATCTGCTACTCGACGAACAGTCGGCGCAGATTCTCGCCACCACCGACGAGCTCGCCGAACGTGTCCGCAAGGTCGGCGGCACCACGCTGCGCTCGATCAGCCATATCTCCAAGCTGCAGACCATCCAGGACAATAACGACGACTACGTGCCGCCGCGCGAGATGCTGCGCGAGCTGATGAACGACAACAAGAAGGTCGCTGCGGCGATGCGCAAGGCGCACGAGATCGTCGACGAGTGCAAGGATGCGGCCAGCGCCGGCCTTCTCGAGAACTTCATCGACGAAACCGAAAAGCGCACCTGGTTCCTGTTCGAAGCCACCCGCCAGGAAGGCGCCAACGAGGCGTAAGCGGCGAGGGCCGTTACAAGAGGCCCTCATTGAATAGGCCGTCAGAAGATAAGCCTTCCCCCAGCACCGCGAACCCCTCACCCCACCCTTGTGGGGAGAGGGGTGATACGCGCACTGATTTTACAGCTTCAATTTATCTTCGACTCTCGCGGACACACTCACCCGACGGGCTGCGCCGGCCACCTCTCCTGGCGCGCCGGGAGAGGTGCCAACGTTCCTTGAGACGCTGTGCGACGACCCTACCGCTTACTTCGCCCACAGCCGCAGCAGCGGCCCGTTCTTGCCGTATACCGGATCGGTCTCCGGTAGCGATACCTTCGGAATTGTCTGCAGCGCCTTGCGATGATTGTCCGGGGTGGGACGTGTGACTTGCATCTTGGGCCCGGGCGGATAGGCGCCAACCACCGAGAAGTCGTGGCTGGCGAACAGGCATTTGTGGCCGGTGCCGGCCGGCAGCACCGCGACGTCACCCGGCGTCAACTCGATCGCTTCGCCTTGTTCGCCGCCGAACAGCACCATCGCACGGCCACGCGCGACGCCGAGCGCCTCATGCACCGTGGCGTGATAATGCTGGTAATCGAAAATCCCGTTGCGCCAGCGGTCGCCCCAACCATTGCGTTCGAACAGATCCTCGATCGCTTGCTCCGGATCGCGGCCGCCGATGTCGACCGCGTGCTTATAGAGCAGTAACGGCAGCGGGTTGTTCGGGATCAGCCCGTCGTCATCGAACACCAGCGCAAGCGGTTTGATCTGGTCGCGGGCAAGCGACATGGCGTCTCCAGCGCGTGCAGGGAAGGATCATCAGCTTGCTGAGATAACGTGACGTCGCGCCGGGCGTTCCCGCGTTCGTCACCCGCCTGATACCCGTCATTCCGCGGCGCGCGGACAGGCGCGAGCCCGGAATCTAGCGGTGACTGTGCCCGGATCAGATTCCGGGTTCGCGAGCTACGCTCGCGCCCCGGAATGACAAGTCGAGAGGATGATATGAATAAGGCCGCCGCGGTTACGCGGCGGCTTTCTTCGCGCGCATCAGATCGGTGAAGCGGCGGAACAGATAGTGCGAGTCCTGCGGGCCGGGCGAGGCCTCGGGGTGATACTGCACCGAGAACACCGGCTTGTCGGCCAGCGCGATGCCGCAGTTCGAGTCGTCGAACAGCGACACGTGGGTCTGCTGCACGTTGCCCGGCAGGGTCGATTTGTCGACCGCGAAGCCGTGGTTCATCGAGGTGATCTCGACCTTGCCGGTGGTGAGATCCTTGACCGGATGATTGGCGCCGTGGTGGCCCTGATGCATCTTCACGGTCTTGCCGCCGAGCGCGAGGCCGAGCATCTGGTGGCCGAGGCAGATGCCGAAGGTCGGCACGCCGGTCTCGATCACCTTCTGGATCACCGGCACCGCGTATTTGCCGGTCGCAGCCGGATCGCCCGGGCCGTTCGACAGGAATACGCCGTCCGGCTTCATCGCCAGGATGTCTTCGGCCGAGGTGGTGGCGGGCACCACGGTGACCTTGCAGCCTTCGCCGGCAAGCAGCCGCAGAATGTTGCGCTTGATGCCGTAGTCGATCGCGACGACGTTGAACTCGGGCTTGTCCTGCCGGCCGAAACCTTCACCCCATGCCCACGGCGTCTCGTCCCAGGTGAAGCGTTGGCCGGAGGTGACCATCGGCACCAGGTCCATGCCTTCCAGGCCGGGCCACTCGCGGGCCTCTTCCTTCAGCGCGTGCAGGTCGAATTCGCCGTTCGGCGAATGCGCGATCACCGCGTTGGGCATGCCCTTGCTGCGGATCAGCGCGGTCAGCGCGCGGGTGTCGATGCCCGACAGGCCGATGATGCCGCGTGCCTTCAGCCAGGCGTCGAGATGGCGCGCCGAGCGATAGTTTGACGGATCGGTGATGGCGCTGCGCAGGATCACGCCGCGCGCGCCGGGCGTCGCCGCCATGTTCACCGTCTCGATATCCTCGTCGTTGGTGCCGACGTTGCCGATATGCGGGAAAGTGAAGGTGATGAGCTGCCCGGCGTAGGACGGATCGGTGAGGATCTCCTCGTAGCCGGTCATCGCGGTGTTGAAGCAGACCTCGCCGACGGCGTGGCCCTCTGCGCCGAGGCCGAAGCCCTCGAACACGGTGCCATCGGCGAGCACGAGCAGCGCGGTCGGCTTGTGGTCCGGCCAAGCGGGATGGGATGCTGGATTGGTCATGAGCGCACTACATAGTCGCGGGCGTTGCCGACGTCAAAGCGCCGCCCCCCTCCAATTGTTCGCTTTTGGACGAGATTTGACAGGGAATTTGGCTGTCCTAGGCTTCGCGGCGGGCGCAGGGGCAGAATCGTGCGCGGGGAGAGGTTGAATGGACACATCATTGCCGGTGGTGCTGGTGCCCGGTTTGGCGGGCTCGCCACGGATCTACGCCCCGATCCTCCCCGCGCTATGGGCTTGCGGCTCGCCGGTGACGGTCGCCAACCACATCCGCGACGACAGCATGGCGGCGATCGCGCGGCGGATTCTCGCCGAGGCGCCGGCGCGGTTCGCGCTCGCCGGGCACTCGATGGGCGGCTACATCGCGTTCGAGATTATGCGTCAGGCGCCTGACCGGGTCGCCAAGCTGGCGCTGATCAACACTCAGGCCCGGCCCGACAGTCCGGAAGCCACCGAGCGCCGTACCCGGCAGATCGGGGAAGCCGAGGCCGGCCGGCTGCACGCGGTGCTGGACGAACTGTATCCCGGCTTTGTCCATCCGTCGCGCCGCGAGGACGCCGCGCTGCAGCGGATCGTCCACGATATGGGCGACGACGTCGGCGCCGCCGGCTTCGTCCGCCAGCAGCGGGCGATCATCGCCCGTGCCGATTCCCGGCCCACGCTGGGGACAATCGGCTGTCCGACCCTGGTGGTTTCCGGCGAAACGGACACCACCATTCCGAACAGCCTGTCGCAGGAAATGGCGGAGGGCATCAGCGGCGCCCGGCTGGTGATCATCCCCGATTGCGGTCACCTGCCGCAGATTGAGCAGCCCGCCGCCACCGCCGCCGCGCTGGCGGACTGGCTGCGGAACTAGAGTTGTTTCGGCCGGCTGAACCGCCTACATCAGCGGCAGATTTGCCATTTTCCGTTATTGCGAGCCGAAGGCGAAGCAATCCAGGCTCTTTTCGCGGCCTCTGGATTGCTTCGTAGCTTCGCTCCTCGCAATGACGCATCGAATACGAAGGAGCCCGACATGCTGCGCGACGACCTCAACAACGCCGTGAAAGAGGCGATGAAAGCCAAGGACGAGCGCAAGCTGTCGACGCTGCGGATGGTGAACTCGACCATCAAGAACGCCGACATCGAGGCGCGCGGCCAGGGCAAGCCGCCGCTGTCGGACGGCGATCTGCTCAGCCTGCTGCAGAAGATGATCAAGCAGCGCCAGGAATCGGTCGAGCTGTACGACAAGGGGGGCCGCCCCGAACTCGCCGACCAGGAGCGCGCCGAGATCGCCGTGATCCAGGCCTACCTGCCGCAGCAGATGTCCGACGACGAAGTCAAAGCCGCGATCGCCGCCACCATCTCCGAAACCGGTGCAGCCGGCATCAAGGACATGGGCAAGGTGATCGGCGCCCTGAAGGCGAAGTACGCCGGCCAGATGGATTTTGGCAAGGCCAGCGGCATGGTGAAGGCGGCGCTGACGGGTTAGTTCGTCGTCGAGCGGTAGTTGCATCGCTAACTCCAAGCACGTCATTCCGGGGCGCGAGCGAAGCTCGCGAACCCGGAATCTCGAAGTTGCTACGCGCGGCGTTCGCTCCGGATGAACTCCTCGAGATTCCGGGTTCGCCGCTGCGCGGCGCCCCGGAATGACGATGCGTGAGGCTGAAGGCCGCAACGACGGACTCGCGCCACCGCGCCCTCAATGCCCCATCGCCGGCTTTGCGCTGCGGTCGACGCTGCGGAGTGACAGCGCCAGCGGGATCATCGCGGCGGCGATCAGGCCGAGGGCGACGAACACGTCCAGATACGCCAGCAGCGCGGCTTGGTTTTCGACCATCTGTCCGACCACCGCCATCGCGCTGCCGGACTTGCTGCCGGTGGCGTTTTGGGTGCCGAGATAGCCTTGGATCTGCGCCAGTGTGTCATGCAGCACCGGATTCCACGAGCCGACGTGTTCGCTCAGCCGGCTCTGATGAAACTGCTCGCGCCGGGCCAGCACGGTCTGGCTGATCGACACGCCGATCGAGCCGCCGAAATTGCGGGCGAGGTTGATCATCGCCGAGGCCTGATCGGTCTTGTCGGGCGGGATGCCATCGTAGGACGCGGTGGTGATCGGGATGAAGATCAGCGGCAGGCCGATGCCGAGATAGATCCGCGACAGCGCGAAGAACCAGTAGTCGGCGTCCGGCGACATCCGCATCAGGTCGATCATCGCGCCGCCGGCGATTGTGGCGCCGAGCGCGATCAGCCAGCGCGGCTGTACCGAGCCGCCGAGCCGGCCGACGATCACCATCATCACCATGGTGACGAGGCCGCCGGGCGATATCACCAGCCCGGCCAGCGTCGCCGTGTAGCCGAACCGCTCTTGCAAAAGCTGCGGCACGATCTGGGTGGTCGCGATCAGTAGCGCGCCGGTCGCCAGCATGATCACGAAGCAGGTGCCGAACTGCCGGCCGGTCAGCATCCTGACGTCGATCAGCGGCCGCTCGCGCGACAGCTCCCACGGCACGAAGGCGATCAGCGCTGCCGCCGAGATGATCGCGAAGGTGACGATGAAGGTCGAGCCGAACCAGTCGTCGACCTGTCCACGGTCGAGCACGACTTCGAGCGCGCCGAGGAAGGTCGCGACTAGCACGAAGCCGACGATGTCGAAGTTCAGCCCCTTCGCCCACAGCTTCGCGCGCTCCTGCCGCTGCTTCTCGGAGGAGGGAATGATCAGGTAGATCAGCGCCAGTGTGATGACGCCGACCGGCACGTTGATCAGGAAGCACCAGTGCCACGACAAATTATCACTGAGCCAGCCGCCGAGCGTCGGCCCCACCACCGGCGCCACCACCACGGCGATGCCATACAACGCAAAACCCTGGCCGCGCTTGGCCGGCGGAAACGCCGCGGCGAGGATCGACTGCGCCACCGGCGTCATGCCGCCGCCGGCCAGCCCCTGCAGGATCCGGAACACCAGCAGCGATTGCAGATTCCAGGCGAAGCCGCACAGCAGCGAGCTCACCGTGAACAGCGCGATGCACACCAGAAAGAAATTCTTGCGGCCGAACATCTGAGCGATCCAGCCCGACGCACACAGCACGATCGAGTTGGCTACCAGATAGGTGGTGACCACCCAGGAGGCTTCGTCGCCCGACACCGCGAGGCCGCCGGCGATGTAACGCAGCGCGACGTTGGCGATGGTGGTGTCGAGCACTTCCATGAAGGTCGCGACCGACACCAGCACCGCGATCAGCCACGGATTGGCGCCGCCATATTCGCCTTCGCTGTCGGCCATGGCGAGAGCCTTACGGACGGACGGTGACGCGCGGCACCACCGACATGCCGGGGCCGAGCTCGACATCCGGCGGCTGATCGAAGGTGATCTTCACTGGCACGCGCTGCACCACCTTGACGTAGTTGCCGGTGGCGTTCTCGGCAGGTAGCAGGCTGAACGCCGTGCCGCTGCCGGCCTGGATGCTGTTGACGTGACCGGGATAAGATTTGCCGTAGGCGTCGATGTGAATGTCGACCGGCTGCCCGACCCGCATCAGCTCGAGTTGCGTCTCCTTGAAATTGGCCGTGACCCAGACGTCGAGCGGCACCAACACCATGATGGCCTGCCCCGGTGAGGCCAGCGCCCCGACCGCGCCGGTCAGCTTGGCGATGCGGCCGTCGGTCGGTGCGCGCAGTTCGGTGCGCTGAAGATTGGCATCGGCCTGCTCCTTCTGCGCTTGCGCGGCCTGGAGCTGGGCTTTGGCCTGCTCGACCTTGGCGCGCAGCACGTCGATCTGGCGGTCGGCGGCGAGCTTGGCGGCATTGGCGGCGTCGAGTGCGGCCTTCTTGGCACGGAAGTCCGACTCGGCCTGCTGGGCGCGCTGCACCGTGCCGGCGCCCTTCTGTACCAGTTCCTGATAGCGCTGGTTCTCGTCGGTGGCGAAGTTCAACGCGGCCTGCGCTTCTTGCACCTGCTGATTAGCCTGCTGGATCTGCGCCTGCTGGGCGCCGATCTGCGCCTCGATATCGGTGATGGAAGCTTGCGCCTGCCGAATCTGTGCGGCCGCCTGGTCGACCGCGGCCTTGTAGTCGCGTGGGTCGATGGTGGCGAGCAGTTCACCCGCCTTGACCACCTGGTTGTCGGTGACGTTGACGCCGGTGATCGCGCCCGACACCTGTGGGCTGATCAGCACCGTGCGAGTGTCGATGAAAGCATCGTCGCTGCTCTCGTAGTTGCGGGCATGCAGCCACCACAAAATGCCGCCGATGATCGCTGCGATGATCAGCACCGCCCCGATGCTGGCCGCCACTGGATGACCACCGATTAGCGCTTTAAGGCCGCCGGGTGAGTTCGCGCGGCGGTCCGATTCGCTGCCGGGGCGGTCGCGGGTGTCGTCGTCACGGCGTCGCTGTTCGGTCGGAGGGAGAGCCGGCGATCGCGACGGCGCAGGCGCCGCTTCAGGCCGGGCATCTGCAGAACGACGGTCGCGATCCGCGAAATCGGAACTGGCGGAGGAGGGGCTGTCCAAGGTGCTCATGAGGAAAACGCTCTTGCGCGCGGCATCGCCGCGCCAGCCGAAGCAACACTGCAGTGCAAAACAGGTTCCATTCGGAAACTGCAGAGGATGCCCGCGATCAGAGGCAGCGATCTCGACACAAAATCCGCTCGTCCGAGTGTTCACGACGGTGTGAAAGGAGGTTCGACGACCGCGCTGGCAGTTGAGGGGAGTCGGCGAGATTGCCAAAACCCGTTCGAATGCCCCGGTGAGTGGCCAATTTCGCACGTATTGCGGCGCGAATTAGTTGTGCGATGCGGCGGGAACTAATCGAGACGCATAGCTCGCATTGGTTGGCTTGTTACCAAGCTGATTGACGGTCGTCGAACTCCGCGCCTTAATGCATGCAACTAATAACGAACGATGCCCACGAACCAGGGAGGAGCGACCATGTCGATCTCCGGTAAGGTTGATCCCGTGGTGCGGCCAATCACGATCGGCGACATTGCGGAAGCGTTGGGTCAGGGGCTGCGGGACTTTCAGGCCGCGCCGCTCTACGGCCTCGCTTTCGGCACGTTCTATGCAGCGGGCGGATTGCTGATTCTCGCCTGTCTGACGGCTTTCCATATGGTGTATCTGGCCTATCCGCTCGGCGCCGGCTTTGCGCTGCTTGGGCCGTTCGTCGCGCTCGGGCTTTACGAAGTCAGCCGGCAGCGCGAGGCAGGCAGGCGGCCGTCGATGATGCAGATCATCGGCCTGATGCGCAGCCGCAGCGAACTCGGCTGGATGGCGTTCGTCACGCTGTTCCTGTTCGTGATCTGGATGTACCAGGTTCGGCTGCTGATCGCGCTGTTCCTCGGCGTCGGCGCGTCGTTCGGCAGCCTGCAGGAATTCATCTCCGCGGTGCTCACCACCAACGAGGGCCTGGTCTTCCTCGCGGTCGGCAATTGCGTCGGCGCTTGTCTGGCCTTGGTGCTGTTCTCGCTGACGGTAGTGTCATTCCCGCTGCTGCTGGATCGCGATGTCGATTTCGTCACCGCGATGGTGACCAGCGTTCGGTCGGTGGTGAAGAGCCCGCTGCCGATGATTGGCTGGGCCGCCACCATCGTCGTGCTGCTTGCACTCTCGGCGCTGCCGTATTTCCTCGGCCTGATCGTGACGCTGCCGGTGCTGGGCCATACCACTTGGCACCTGTATCGCAAGATAGTCGCGCCGGTCGCGGCCGAACTGCCGGCTGCCGAGGACGCCGAAGCGATCAGCAACGTCGTGGCGATGCCGAAACGCGCCGCTGCGGGCTGACGCCACACCGACCGGATGCGGCCCAGGCTATTCCGGCCCGCCCGGCACTGTGACGCCGGCGCGCCGCAGCGCGGCGATCATCTTGACCGGCGGCTGCATCGCGATCCGCGGTGCGCGTCCGGTTTCGAGCAGGCTCTTCAGCGACGACAGGATCGCGGGCCAGCCTTGGCGACCGCCCGACAGGATATCGTCGTCGAGCGGACGCTCGTGCGCTTCGGTCATGGTCAGCTTCACGACTTCGCCGGCCTGTTCGATCGTGTAGCTGACCAGGGTGCCGCCGAGCGCTTCGACGAGGCCCGGCCAGCCGACATTCCAGGTGATGCTCAGCTTGTGCGGGGGATCCCAGGTGATCACTTCGCCAGTGATGTGGGGCGTTCCGTCCGGCGCCAGCAGCCTCAACGCGCCGCCGACGCGCGGTTCGATCCAGATCGCAAAGCCGGAGAAGTAGTCCCGGCTGAACTCCGCCGAGGTCAGCGCGTCCCACAACCGTTCGGCCGGCGCCGCGATGTAGATCGTGTACACGGTCTGCGGCGCCCAATCGCCGTATCCGGTCATGCTGGCCGCCCACGAATATCCCCGCTTGATCGAATTCACCGAAACCCTGCCGATGACCGCAACCGGCAAAGTCTTCCGCCGCGAATTGCGGGCGAGGGGGTAGTTCGGCCGCGGCGCCGTTCCGATTTTGCGGGTGACTTGATACCGGTGGCCATGGCGACGCGGTCGCGATGTCCGAAATATGCGCTTGCGCAGCATGCACCGGTGTGGCTGAAATTCGGCGTGTCGTAATCCGGCCGAAGATCATGCTTCGATTGTTGCCGTTGTACTCGCTCGGTCTTGCGCTCGGCTATTTGAACCTTCCTTTCCCAGGCGTTCCCGCAGCGTGGGAAAGCGCGATCTATGCCGGCTGGCAAAAGGAGTGGAAGGACGAAGACGTCGTCGTGCTGCGAGCGATCCTCCGTGACAATCCGACCGAGGCCGCGCGTCTGCGCAAGACCGCAACGGTCGCAAGCTTCTATCCGACCGGCAAGGAGCAGCCTGGTGTATCAACCAGGTTCAGCGTCCTGGGCGAATGGTCGGAGGCGCAATTGCTCGCCAAGCGTGGAGACGACAACGGCACCGTACTCTTCGCTCTCAAAAAGGGCGAAATATCAGGCGTTCTGTCGTGGCCGGAGGAGAAGACATACGGCTTCTATCTCGCCGTCGATACCCGCAAGCGAAGGGCGCCTTTTCTGAAAATTCAGGAGCTGAAGCACATCATACGGGCCAATGTGGACGAGTATCGCGAGCATACCCGCTTCAGCGCGTGGCTGATCTCGCCCGGTCCGCCGTCGGACGAGACTATCACGTCCTGGTACAACGATGTCGCAGGGGCATTCGAACAGCACTAGAGCGACGCTTTCACCGATGCGTTGACCGCTCGAGCGATATGGTAGATGCCGTAGCCGCCAGCCATGAATGGGACGAACGTCGCAAGCGCGCTCTCGAAGTAGCTCACTTTCATCGCGTGTTTTAGAAGAACCACGAACCGCACCTGCACCACCAGGATTGCGGCGACACCCGCCATGGTCGCCCATATACATTTGACCATGACCGCATCGACGTCGTTCGCGAGCGAGCGCCAATTGTCAAGAACGCAGCTTGCCGTCATCGACTGCCTGCAACTCTCCCGAATGAGCTCGGGCAATTTCATCGTCCAGCCTGGACCCAGATCCAAATTCGCGAGGATGATCCAATTACACATGGCGTAAGTCGCTCCCTCCGCAAACGTGACGAGGATCATCGGATACAGCGCGCATTGCAGGAAATCCAAAACGGATATGTCGTGATTTCCGAACGAGAAGCGCAGGGCTATGAACGTGACCAGCGCGCTGATCGAGGGAAGAAGAGCAAAGAGCGTCTTGATCCCGACTACCTCCCAAGACGACAAGTGATTGCTTAATCCGTAACTCCAGAACAGCAGCTGCTCGATGCCAACGCACCAGGTCAAGGTATAGAACAATGTCCTGGCCGCCCGTGCAAACGCAGCCGAATTCCAGCTCTGAAGCGTGTCGGCCAGTTCGCGGGGGAACAACACGAACTTCACGATGTCCAGAAATCTCGCCAGGCGGCGATGTCCTTGCGCCGACGCGTAGGCATAAGCCGACTGCATTCCGCCGCGCGTGTCGTTGCGAGGGAAGTTCTTCATCAGCAGCAGCAGCGAAATGCCCCAAAGCACCACCGCGAACGTCGCGATCGGCGTCGCCGCGTAGACGTATCGCGGCGATTCGGTCAGCGCGCGAAGCCAGAAGCCGGCGATGACCAGGTGGATCGTCAGCATCGCCACCCATCTGCCGATGGGCACGCCCTCGACGAGCGACAGATCGGGATTGGCCGCCCGCGCGCGAGCCATCAATCCGGCGAAGAACGACTGGAAATCCTTGTCCCTGCTCTCGTCAGTCGCGCCGCTGAAAACGTCGTACCGGCCGCCGCCGACAAGCGACAGCCGGCATCGAATGTAGGTGCCGAGGTGCCATTTCTTCCAGTATGACAGCGAGATCCGTCGAATGCCCCCGTATGGTATCAGCTCAATTTGCTGGCCTGCTTTCTTGACCTGAATGGCGTCCGCGCCGAGCGACACGATCGTCCGGCCGCGCTGGTTGGGGGCCCGATCGAACAATTCATAGTCAATCATTTAGCACCCACTATGTACATATCGGCAATTCAGCTAACTTACAGATCGTCGATCAAAAGACAATCCGCGTCCCCGCTCGGATAGTACTTGTGGGGTCGAGATCATTGTTTTTGTTAGTAGTTCGCAATTAGCCAGATGAAATACGGTAACCCGCGATGGTTTCGCACGTGCGGCTGGTGGCGCGGGCGCCGCGCTGGCGCTGTTCTCGCTGACCGTGGCGTCGTTCCCGCTGCCGCCCGACCGCGACGTCGATTTCGTCACCGCAATGGTCACCAGCGTGCGCGCGGTGGTGAAGAGTCCGTTGCCGATGATCGGCTGGGCCGCCACGATCGTGGTGTTGCTGGCGGTATCGGCGCTGCCGTATTTCCTCGGCCTGATCGTGACGCTGCCGGTGCTGGGCCATACCACTTGGCACCTGTATCGCAAGATAGTCGCGCCGGTCGCGGCCGAACTGCCGGCTGCCGAGGACGCCGAAGCGATCAGCAACGTCGTGGCGATGCCGAAACGCGCCGCTGCGGGCTGACGCCACACCGACCGGATGCGGCCCAGGCTATTCCGGCCCGCCCGGCACTGTGACGCCGGCGCGCCGCAGCGCGGCGATCATCTTGACCGGCGGCTGTACTGCGATCCGCGGTGCGCGTCCGGTTTCGAGCAGGCTCTTCAGCGACGACAGGATCGCGGGCCAGCCTTGGCGGCCGCCCGACAGGATATCGTCGTCGAGCGGACGCTCGTGCGCTTCGGTCATGGTCAGCTTCACGGCTTCGCCGGCTTGTTCGATCGTGTAGCTGACCACGGTGCCGCCGAGCGCTTCGACGAGGCTCGGCCAGCCGACATTCCAGGTGATGCTCAGCTTGTGCGGGGGATCCCAGGTGATCACCTCGCCAGTGATGTGGGGCGTTCCGTCCGGCGCCAGCAGCCTCAACGCGCCGCCGACGCGCGGTTCGATCTCGATCGCAAAGCCCGAGAAATAGTCCCGGCTGAACTCAGCCGAGGTGAGCGCCTGCCACACCCGTTCGGCAGGCGCCGCGATGTAGATAGTGTAGACCGTTTGGGGCACCCAGCCGCTGACATCGGTCATGCTGTGCTCCGTTTGCGGTTACGCTGACACATGAGCGGCTTCCGCGGCGGCATGCGCCGGGGCGGCGAACGGCAGCGGCTCTCCGGTCTCCAAAATGCTCTTCAGGCTGGCCAGCACCATCGGCCAACCGAAGCTGATGCTCGGCAATGTCGCGCTGCCTTCGTCGAAGTCTTCGTGGGTGACCGTCAGCTTGACGAGATCGCCTTGCGGCTCGATCTCGTAGGTGACGCGCGACGGTTTCTCCTGGCGCATCGCCGGGTCCCACACCGAGACCCAATCGTACGCCAGCCGACGCGGCGGATCGGACTCCACGATGGTGCAGCGGTTCTTGATCTCGCCGCCACGCTCCATCGTCATTTCCGAGCCGACCCTCCAGTCCGAGCGCAGCGTGCAGTCCATCCAGTAGCGCCTGGTGAAATCGGCGTCGGTCAACGCGTGCCACAGCCGCTCCGGCGTGGTGCGGATATAGGTGACGTAGGCGAATTCCGGCTTACTCATCGCGCGTCTCCAATTTGCGTTTCAGGTCGCTGAGGGCGGCGAGCCGGCCGCGCTCGAATTTCCTGATCCAGCGGTCGCCGATCTCGTGGATCGGCACCGGATTCAGGTAGTGGAGCTTCTCGCGGCCGTGTTTGACCGTGGCGACCAGATTGGCCGCTTCGAGAATCGCAAGGTGCTTGGTCACGGCCTGCCGCGTCATCGCGAGGCCGTCGCAGAGATCGCTCAGCGTCTGCCCGTTACGGGCGTGGAGCCGGTCCAAAAGGGCGCGCCGCGAACCATCCGCCAGCGCTTTGAAGACCTCATCCATGGCGGCGATAATAGGCAACCAAAAAGTTGCATGTCAACACCGAGCAGCGACGCGGCCTTTTCGCCAGTCGTCGCAGTCGCGCAGGGCTGCTAACGTCTCGGCTGGAATCGTTACGTGAATGGGAATGCCATGTCTCTCGAAATGTACCTGACCTTCGTCACCGCCTGCATCGTGCTCGCTCTGCTGCCGGGGCCGGTGGTGACGCTGGTGATCGCCAACGGCCTGCGTCACGGCACCCGCGCAGCATTGCTGAACATCGCCGGTGCGCAGCTCGGGCTAGGTCTGGTGATCGCGCTGGTCGCTGCCGGTCTCACCACGCTGATGGCGACGATGGGCTATTGGTTCGACTGGGTACGGTTTCTCGGCGCAGCCTATCTGGTGTGGCTCGGCATCGGCCTGATCCGGAAGCCGGTCGAAGGTCTGTCGACCGATCAGCCGCCGCCTCCGCCGCGCGGCGGCTTCTTCCTGCAGGGCTTCTTGGTGCTGCTGGCAAATCCGAAGGTGCTGGTGTTCTTCGGCGCGTTCATTCCGCAGTTCGTCGACATGCAGCGCGAGACGGTGCCGCAGGTGGCGCTGCTCGGCGTCACCTTCATGGTGATCGCGGCGATGACGGATGCGATCTACGCGCTGCTCGCCGGCCGCGCCCGCACGATGTTCTCGGCGCACCGCACGCGGCTGCTGTCGCGGATCTCCGGCGGCTTCATGATCGGCGGCGGTGTCTGGCTCGCGCTCAGCCGTGCGAAGTAAGGCGCGGCCTTTGCCTTGTCATATGTAGGCTAAGCCGACGAAGCAATCCGGCTCCCGAGGGCTCGGCGCATCTGGATTGTTTCGCCGTGGCTCGCAAAGAATCAGCGAGGTTGCGGTGGTGCCGCTATCGCAGCGCCTACTGTTGCCGCAGCTTGTCGCTGATCGCGCTCAGAACGCGTGTGAGCCGGCTAGCCCATTCCACCTGGCCGGCCTCGTCGGTGATCTGATCCTGGCGGATTTCGATGCCCGAGGTAATCAGGCCGCGTGCGGTGCCGTGCACCGGAATGGTGTAGTCGGTGCCGTCGGCGACCGCGTAAGGCTGGTTGTCGCCGACAACCAGGTCCGGCTCGCGCCGCAGCTCGGCGAGCAGCAGCGGCGGCAGCACGGTGCAGTCCTGATACAGTGTGCCGATGTGCCAGGGCCGTGCCATGCCGTGATACACCGGCGTGAACGAATGCAACGCCAGCAGCACGGTCGGCTGGCCGGATAATTGCCGATCTTCGATCGCCGCCTCGATCCGCTGGTGATACGGATCGAAAATCAGCCGCCGCCGCTCCGCGGCATGCTCGCGAGTCAGTCCGTCGTTGCCGGGGATCGTCGTCGCCTCGCTGACCAGCGGGATCGAGCTCTCGGCGCTCGGCGGCCGATTGCAGTCGATCACCAGCCGCGAATAGCGCTGCGCGATCAGATGTGCGCCGAGCGCATCGGAAACCCGTTCGGCGACGCCTGCGATGCCGACGTCCCAGGCGATGTGGCGCGTCAGTTCGGCTTCGGGCAGGCCGAGATCGCCGAGTTGTGCCGGGATCCGGCGGCCGTAATGGTCACACACCAGCAGGAACGGCGATTGTCCGTTCTGATTGCGTTCGATCACCGGAGGCTCTCCGGCATCGAGGCTAAGGAAATTATCGCGCACGCCGTCCATCACCGAACCTGCCTATCGCCTTTTGTCGTCCGAGCCCCACCGAATCGGTAGCGGATTCGCCGGCGCGGCGTCGAGACGATTGAACTTCGCCGTCACGAACCGGGCATGACATCCCGCCGACGTTTGGATAGCTTCGGCCCGACTTGCTGAAGTTGCGGTGAATGATGTCCGATCGTCTGTTCGTTTATGGCACGCTGATGCGCGGCTACGACCATCCGATGGCCCGGCTGCTGTCGTCGAATGCGGAGTTTCTTGGGGCAGCCTCGATGCCGGGCCGGCTGTATCTGGTGCGGCACTATCCCGGCCTGGTGCCGTCGGATGATCCGGCGGACTGCGTTCACGGCGAAGTGTTCCGGCTGCATCGGCCGGACGAGGTTCTGGCGCAGCTCGACGATTACGAAGGCTGCGGACCGCGTGACCAGCGCGCGGAGTACCGGCGCGAGATCGCCCGCGTGACGCTGGCAAGCGGCACGGAGCTCGACGCGTTCGTGTACTATTTCAATTGGGATGTGGCGCGGCTACCGCGCATCGAAACAGGGCGGTTTCAGCCGGAAGCGTTTTCCGGCTGAAAGGGCCTGAAGGCTTCTAGCCGGTAAGGTGCAGCTCGATCCGCGCATTGGCGGCCAGCGGCAGCAGGGTCAGCCAATCCGGATCGCCCGGCTCGGTGAGGCAGAAGCTCGGAAAGTCATAGGCTTCGACCGAAGCGGTGGCGATATCGAGCACGTGGCCGCAGTCGTCGCACTTCCAGGAATGGATCTCGTACACCCCGTCGATGGCTTCCACGCCGAGCGACGTCATCTGCGCATTGCAATGGGCACAATTAGCCATGGTCTGGCTCCTTATCGTTCGAACGCGACGCTCCAGAACTTCGGAAGCGACGCGGGTGAGCCCTTTAAGCCTTGGCTGATCGTTCTCCCCCGACTCCCCCGCATTGCGCAGGGTGCGGCAGTTCAATCCCGCTTGCGCGGTGCAGCAATGAGCTGGATCAAACCGGCTCCGCTTGCGAATTGTCGCGGGTTTACAAGGGTATCGACTATGCCGCAATGCGAAATATTGCGAGGTGATGACATGCGTGTGCAACCTAGTTTGTTCGCGCTAAAGTAGCTTTGATATAGCTGACAACTAGAGGCTGACACGGGCGACGCAAATAGTACCCGCTCCGCATCCGGGCAGATCATTTTATGAACCACTCAGACTTTCGAATTGGGCTGGAGTTTGTGACGGAAGCCGGACGATGGCGATGCACGGATATCGGCACACGTACGATCACAGCGATACGTCTCGATCGCGGTGACGACACAAGTTGGTACGACGGACCGCCCTACGCGATTGCCGAAACTGCTTTTGATGAAGACGACATAGCTTCATGTGAGATCGCTCCAGAGCGAGGGTCGTTCGGTGACACCGGGAAGCTCCAGATTGGAGGGCTCAAGCAGTATCCCCTATCCGCCCTGTCTCAGATTTGTGCGATCGACTACACGGCCGTTATCGCTCGCAACATGCCTGCGATGCGGACATTTTATGGTGATTTGCTTGGGTTTTCATTGATTCGGGAGCTGTCCCCGAACTGGGTGGAGTATCGGGTCGGCGGTAACGTCCTTGCGCTCGCCAAACCAAGGTTGACAGCTGCAGATCCTCCGATCCCGTTAGGCATTGCATCGGTTCAGCTGGCGTTTCGCGTACCTCTGGCCGAGGTCGATCGATGCGCTGCTGAGCTTGCCCAGAAGAGCGTCGCATTGTTATCGCCCCCGATGGACCAGAGCTTTGGACACCGAACACTGTTTTTCCGGGATCCCGACGGAAACCTGCTGGAAATCTTCGCAGAGATCCCGTCACCCCCGGTGTCCGAGCGCTAGGTGGTCCTGGTTCTTGTCGGATCGCGACGCGGGCACAACCTCATATGGTGAGGAGGCCCGAAGCGTCGTCTCGAACCATGGGTGGCGGGGCTGGTCCATGGGGCTCTCATCCTTCGAGACGTCGGCGTTGGCGAGGATTCATCTCTGTTTGCGCTGTGGATAGCCGGGACAATTCGGCGCAACCTCGTCTTCACCTCGCGTGAGCCTATATCCATGGTCGGTTGGCGCCGCTGGTGAGCGCTGTTTGCTGAAGCCCTTAAAACCTCCCGAGCCCATGCGCTTCTCGCCGCAGTTCCTCGACGATCTGAAAGCCCGGCTGTCGGTGTCGGAGGTGGTCGGCCGTCGCGTCAAGCTGAAGAAGGCCGGGCGGGAGTGGAAGGGGCTGTCGCCGTTCCAGCAGGAGAAGACGCCGTCCTTCTTCGTCAATGACGAGAAGCAGGCGTGGTTCGACTTCTCCTCGGGCAAGAACGGCTCGATCTTCGACTTCGTGATGCTGACCGAGGGCGTCGACTTCCCGGAAGCGGTCGAACGGCTGGCCGCGATGGCCGGCGTCGCGCTGCCGGTGCAGACGCAGGAGTCCGCGCGCCAGGAGCAGCGCCGCAAATCGCTGTACGACGTGATGGAGCTGGCGGCGAATTACTTCGCCGACAATCTCGCCTCGCGCGCCGGTGCCCGCGCCCGAGGTTATCTCGCTGATCGCGCCATCATGCCGGGCACGCAGGTCAAGTTCCGCCTCGGCTACGCGTCGAACGAGCGCTACGCGCTGAAGGAGTATCTCGGCAAACACGGCGTGCCCGTGCCCGACATGATCGAGGCCGGACTGTTGTCGGCGGGCCCTGATATTCCGGTGCCGTTCGACAAATTCCGCGATCGGGTGATGTTTCCGATCACCGATCTCCGCGGCCGTGTGATCGCGTTCGGCGGCCGTGCGCTGGAGAAAGATGTCGCGGCCAAGTACCTGAACTCGCCGGAGACGCCGCTGTTTCACAAGGGCGACAATCTCTACAACCACGCGCCCGCGCGCAAAGCCGCGCACGACGGCGGCGCGGTGATCGTGGTCGAGGGCTATGTCGACGTCATCGCACTGGTCACCGCCGGTTTTCCCGCCACCGTCGCGCCGCTCGGCACCGCGCTGACCGAAGCGCAGCTTCAGCACCTCTGGAAGATGGCCGACGAGCCGATCCTGTGCTTCGACGGCGATCGCGCCGGACAGAAGGCGGCGTATCGCGCCGCCGATCTGGCGCTGCCGCATCTGAAGCCCGGCAAGAGCCTGCGCTTCGCGCTGCTGCCGGAAGGCCAGGATCCCGACGATCTCGCCCGCGCCGGCGGCCGGCTCGCGGTCGAGGAGGTGATCGGTGCGGCGCGGCCGCTCGCTGACATGTTGTGGGCGCGCGAGGTGGAGGGCGGGATGTTCGCCACCCCGGAGCGGCGCGCGGCGCTGGAGGCCCGGATCAACGAGCTATCCAACGGAATCCGCGACGAAATCGTCCGCAAGCACTATCGCCAGGACCTCACCGACCGGCTGCGCACCGCGTTCGCCCCGCAGGGCGGATTTGGGGGCGGCTATGGCGGGGGATTCGGGGGCGGTTTCCGGGGCGGCGGGGGCGGCGATTCGGGTCGCCGATTCGCCCCGAGCGGCGGTTTTCCACAGGGCGGCGGCCGGTTCGCCCCGCGCGGGCGTCCGGGACAACCGACGCCGATGCTGGGCCGCGGCCCCTACCAGATTGCCAGCCCGGACCTGATCGCCAGTCCGATCATGCGCGGCCAGCGCTCGGCGATGTCGCGCCGCGAGGCGCTGATCCTGATCTCGCTGCTCAACCACCCCTGGCTGCTCGACGACCATCTGGAGGAAATCGCCGCGCTGGAATTCGCCCATCCGGAGGCGCACCGGCTGCGGGCGGCGATCATCGCCGCATTCGCCCAGCATCACCACCGCGGCGACGATCCCCCCGAGCAGGCCGAGAAGCTCCGCGCAGATTTGGTTAAGGCAGGATTATCCGAGCAATTGCAGCGGGTTGAGCGGGTGATTACGACCTCGGCGGTGTGGGGGGCCGGCCCCAAGGCGGCGCGCGAGGACGTCCTTTCGACGTGGCAGCAACTCGTTGCCTTGCATCGACAATCCCACTCCTTACTTAGGGAATTGAAGGATGCCGAGCTGGCTTTGGGTGAAGACGGCAGCGAGGCGAATATGCGGTGGTTGAACGACGTCAAGGCGCGCCTGGCGCAGGTCGAGGGGACCGAGGCGCTGATCGAGGGATTCGGCGAATCCTCCGGCCGGTTCCAGCGCAGCGTGTGAGGCGGTCAGCGGAAGGCCCCGGGCGGGCGTCGAGTCGAAAAGACTCGCCAATCCCCGGATTTAGCTGCAAAAACAGGGTTAGTAAGGGCTTAACGGCATTCCGGTAGAAGGCCTTCGGGCGACCAATTTGGGTAACCAGCGAGCGGGATCGTGCGGGGTGGCGCAGGCGGGCGCCGCCCTTTGTGCGTCTCTCCCGATAAGGCAAGTTTTCATGGCGGCGCGGTGACGCCTCGTCCGTGAGCGCGTTCAGGAGCAGTGGATGGCCAGCAAGGCGAAGACGGTTCAGGTGCAGGACAAGGACAAGGACGACAAGGTAGACGCGCCGGAGAAGGACTCCGTCGACGCTCCCTCGCCGCTCCTCGACCTGTCGGATGCGGCCGTCAAGAAGATGATCAAGCAGGCGAAGAAGCGCGGCTTCGTCACCTTCGATCAGCTCAATGAAGTGCTGCCCTCCGACACCACGTCGCCGGAGCAGATCGAAGACATCATGTCGATGCTGTCCGACATGGGCATCAATGTGTCCGAGGCGGAAGACACCGAGGCCGAAGAAGAAGAGGCCAAGGAAGAGGCCGACGAGGAGCTCGACAACGATCTGGTCGAAGTCACCGCCAAGGCCGTAACCGAGACCAAGAAGTCCGAGCCCGGCGAGCGCACCGACGATCCCGTCCGCATGTATCTGCGCGAGATGGGCACCGTCGAGCTGCTGTCGCGCGAGGGCGAAATCGCCATCGCCAAGCGGATCGAAGCCGGCCGCGAGGCGATGATCGCCGGTCTGTGCGAAAGCCCGCTGACGTTCCAGGCGATCATCATCTGGCGCGACGAACTCAACGAAGGAAAGATCTTCCTTCGCGACATTATCGATCTCGAAGCGACCTACGCCGGCCCCGAAGGCAAGAACAACATCGGCGAGCCCGGTGAGGAAGCCGCGGCCGAAGGCGAGGGCGGTGCGCCCGCGCACGTCGCGCCGCCGGCGGCTCCGCCGTCCGCCACCCCGTTCCGTCCCGCGCAGCAGCGCGGCGCCGCGCCGGCCGAAGGCGAGGGCGAAGGCGCCCCCGAGGGCGACGGCGACGACGACGAGTTCGAGAACCAGATGTCGCTCGCCGCGATCGAGGCCGAGCTGAAGCCGAAGGTGGTCGAGACCTTCGACAAGATCGCCGACAACTACAAGAAGCTGCGCAAGCTGCAGGAGCAGGATATCGCCAACCAGCTGCAGAACGAGCAGCTGTCGCCGTCGCAGGAGCGCAAGTACAAGAAGCTGAAGGACGAGATCATCGTCGAGGTGAAGTCGCTGCGCCTCAACCAGGCCCGTATCGACAGCCTGGTCGAGCAGCTCTACGACATCAACAAGAAGCTGGTGTCGTTCGAGAGCCGCCTGATGCGGCTCGCCGACAGCCACGGTGTCGCCCGCGACGACTTCCTGCGCAACTATCAGGGCTCGGAGCTCGATCCGCGCTGGCTCAACCGGGTGTCGAAGCTCTCGGCCAAGGGGTGGAAGAACTTCGTCCACCACGAGAAAGACCGGATCAAGGACCTGCGCCAGGAAGTGCAGTCGATGGCGGCGCTGACCGGCCTCGAGATCGGCGAATTCCGCAAGATCGTCCACTCGGTGCAGAAGGGCGAGCGCGAAGCCCGTCAGGCCAAGAAGGAAATGGTCGAGGCCAACCTCCGCCTCGTGATCTCGATCGCCAAGAAGTACACCAACCGCGGCCTGCAGTTCCTCGATCTCATTCAGGAAGGCAACATCGGCCTGATGAAGGCGGTCGACAAGTTCGAGTATCGCCGCGGCTACAAGTTCTCGACCTATGCTACCTGGTGGATCCGGCAGGCGATCACCCGCTCGATCGCCGACCAGGCCCGCACCATCCGCATCCCGGTGCACATGATCGAGACGATCAACAAGATCGTCCGCACCTCGCGGCAGATGCTCAACGAGATCGGCCGCGAGCCGACCCCCGAAGAGCTCGCCGAGAAGCTCGGCATGCCGCTGGAGAAGGTCCGCAAGGTTCTGAAGATCGCCAAGGAGCCGCTGTCGCTCGAAACCCCGGTGGGTGACGAAGAGGACAGCCATCTCGGCGATTTCATCGAGGACAAGAACGCGGTGCTGCCGATCGACGCCGCGATCCAGTCGAACCTGCGCGAGACCACCACGCGCGTGCTCGCCTCGCTGACTCCGCGCGAAGAACGCGTGCTGCGCATGCGCTTCGGCATCGGCATGAACACCGACCACACGCTGGAAGAAGTCGGCCAGCAGTTCTCGGTGACCCGCGAGCGTATCCGCCAGATCGAAGCCAAGGCGCTGCGCAAGCTGAAGCATCCGAGCCGGAGCCGGAAGCTGCGTAGCTTCCTGGATAACTGACGAGAGCGGGTGGGCAAAGGCACAGTTGCGCCGTGCCCACCCTGCACGCCTGATGAAGCCGAGGCCAAGCGATGGCATCGAAGCGGCACCTGATCGAGGTCGACGAGATCACCGCAACCCGCCTTCGCGAACGGGCCGACGCGCAGGGCATCTCGGTCGCCGAAGTGGTCGCTGGCCTGACAGCGATTGCCGAGAGTCCTGTCGAAATTTCCCCCGAAGACCTCGCCGACCTCCACCGGCAATGGGCGGCGATTCAGTCCGGCGAAGAGGGAGTGGTCCCTCATGATCAGGTCGCGCGCTGGCTCGAGACTTGGGGCACGCCGGACTACAAGCCGTTTCCGGTGAAATGAAGCGCCCTGTGCGATGAAGCTCTCGTGGTCGAGGGCTGCGCTTGCCGACCTGAACCGCTTTGCGGCTTTTCTTCAGGATCATCATCCCGCCTTGGCCCGGCGCATCGGCGTCGAAATTCTAAAGCGTGCGGAAGTCCTCAGCGACTACCCGGAATTGGCCGTCCGATCCGTGATAGGGATTTTCGCGAGCTGGTTCTTCCGGTCATGGGTGGGACCTATGTTCTTCGCTATGCCCACGGTGCCAACGGCGTCGTCATCCTGCGCGTCTTCCACAGCCGCGAGCAGCGCGACACATAGGTAACCACAAGCCGCAGCGCGCTCCCTCTCCCGCCTGCGGGAGAGGGGTGGGGTGAGGGCGACACCAGCACTGACTCGGCAAGCGCCACAGGATAAGTTAGCCGAACCCACAACCCATCATCTTCGCCGCGGCGCATGACGCCTCCGGCTTATGCGCCCTACGGCGCTGCTATTCCGCCGCGCCCGCGTAGCGCGCAATCTTGATATCGCCGGCGCGCTTGCGCGCCTCGGCGATATCAAAGCTGTTCTGCATGCGCATCAGAGTGTCCATCGACACGCCGAACGCCTTTTCGATGCGGAGCGCCATCTCGGACGACAGCGAGGCGCGCTCGTTCAGAACCGCGGACAGCGCCGGCCGGGTGACGCCCAAGACCTTCGCGGCTTCGGTGACGGACAGCCGGAGCGGTTCGATGATCTCGTGCTTCACAAAGCTGCCGGGGTGTGCCGGGCTTTTCATGCGCAGGTTGGTCTTTGTCCGTATCGTCGAGCTCATCAAAGCGTCCTAAGCGCCTCGCCAAGTAAGGCTCAGAACCATATTGGGCTGATCTCGTACGAAACATTCTGTATGTGCCTGATATTGTGGCGCGATAACGCCAAGCACGGCTTTGTCGCGGGATCCATGAAGTCGGTTCCTCGATTAAGTACAACGATGTTCCGGTTGTCGCCCTTATGGCCTTTGTTCATGGAAGATTTATAGATGATGGCATCGCAATTGAAATACTCACGCAAGTATTCGGAGACGATCTGCGTGGCTATATACTCTCGCTGCTTTTCAAACGGCAGAATAGGTTTGCTGATTTCGTCCTGCATTTGAGTGATAAAGTCATAGCGAGTGTGGGCGTAGACCTCACTCCATGATCCTCCGCGCGATCTCGAAAAAGCGGTAAAGTCGAAAATCCGAATCTCTCTCAGTAGCTTGAATTCTCCGACTGCGACCTGATCGCCAATGCTGGGGCGTATTTCGGCGATGGCTGTTTCCTCGCTAAAAGCTCCGTAGAATGCTGGGATGTACTCGACGCTCATCCGACCGGCGCGCGCCTTATCTTTTGGCGGGGCGCCCAGCTCTCGTGCCGCGTTCTTAAGGAGATGAGATGCCGTAAAGCTGCCATCGAGCAATCTCGCCCGGTAGATCCTCTGTCCAATCTCAAGTGGATAGATTGGACGAATGGCGCCCTGTTCATACTCTTCCGGAGTTCCAAAGAGATCGTCGAGAAGCTCCTTGGTCTTGAAGAACCGTCGCTCGTACTGAACGACGCGACAAAAGTCATTCCACTGATATTCGAAACGCCTCTCGTACCATCGCTCTTCTTCATCGGCGGCCTCGCGAGCTCGCGCATCGGCGAGAGACTCATAATTCCTGCATTCGTCATAAAATGCTTCGCCACCGTCCATGATGTCGACATGATCGCAATCCGGCAAGTTGTCTGCGATGGCGTCGATCAGGTCGCCGTCCGCCTCCAGATCGTTAGCCAAAATATCTTTGTAAGGTTCACCCCTGGTGTCATAGCTCGGGTGGTCCGAATCGTCTGTGCCGTAAATGTACTCTTCGCCCCACCCGTAGTTCTCGCGGAAATACCGGTCTACTTCCTCGGCAAATGCGCTCACAGTGATGGCTTTTCTCGACCGTCCGTGTGCCGAATAGAAATCACACTTTCCCCTCCGTCCGTTGGCTCGAATCCACTTCACAAGATCCTTATTGCCGATGCATTTGGTGCAGAGCTTAAATTTCCCGGAATCCAAAATTGACCTCATAGTTTGTCTTCGTCCCGGCGGGTGGTCAGGCTACCGTAGGCTGGATGTAACGGCGCGCAACAGGGCAGCGCAATCTGTGTCTCACTTCATTCAATCTATCTCCCTGTCACAGATCATCTTGGCAAGATTCTTATATTGGATATTCCTATCTATCCTGCTCCACTCGATCGTCACTAGTCGCGGGGCGGGGTGAGGTGGACGCGGCTGCGTCGGCGCGGAGGAAGGCGGCAGGGGGCCGCAAGGCAGGAGGTCCGCAGGGCCTAGCCTCGGGGCCTATGGAGCCGACGACCTTGCGCGTAGACGACGATACTTTGCGGTGGGGGCCGGGGCGAAATGCGCCCCATCTGCATCGCCTTTGCGCGCCGGCCCGAGTCGTGTGGTCTGACGCCCGTCGCTGGCGGAAAGCGACGGAGCGCCTGCACGCCGACCGGCCGCAGGAGACAAGGTCCGGACGCTTTCGTCCGCTCCGCTCAGTCCCGTCGGTGACGAACGCCAGCGTATCAATCGTGCCGTGGAGAGTACGAAGCAAGCCGGAAGCCCACCGCGTGCGGAACGCCGGACGTGTCTGGTGCGTTCGCGGTGACTAACTCATGCGCTTTTTGCGTTGCGCATGAGGCTGCGGACGCATCGCGCGTCCGGCGTTCCGCGCGCCCTCGTTTCGGGCGAAGCGCGACGCGGCAGGCGCCCCGAAGCGCAAGGCCGATCGACGCCCCCGCGCCGTTCAAACAATAGGGGCGATGACGCATGTCCGCTTGCCGCCGGGACGAGGGAGAGCCGCCATGGCCGCGATCGCCTGTCCTTCCAGTTCCTCTTCGTCCATAGTCGCCGTTTCACGTGTCGAATCCGTAGAGCCTGCTTTGGCGCGACTTAAAGTTTGGGACATCATTCATGCCACGCGGCGGTTGCGGTCGCTGGGGCTGCTCGGCGATTTGGCGGCGGTGGCGGCAACCGGTGCGGCGCTGCTGCTGCGTATGGTGCTCGATCCGGTGCTGCCGCCGGGCTTTCCCTATTTGACCTTCTTTCCGGCCGTCGTTCTCACCGCGTTCTTCTTCGGGCTGCGGCCCGGCATCATCTGCGCGGTGCTGAGCGGGTTGGCGGCGTGGTATATCTTCATCCCACCGTTCTTCAGCTTCGACCTGTCGCCGCCGACCACGATCGCGCTGGCGTTCTACGTGTTCATCGTCACGGTCGACATCTCGCTGATCCACATCATGCACCTGGCCGCGGCGCGGCTGCGCGCCGACGCCGAGGAGACCGCGCGGCTGTATGAGCAGCAGCGGACGATGTTTCAGGAGCTGCAGCACCGCGTCGCCAACAACATGCAGTTCGTCTCGGCGATGCTGCGGCTGTACGCCAAGCGCGCCGGTGACGATCCGGCCGCGATGCTGACGGCGCTCGACGACGCGCGGGTGCGGCTCGATGTGATGTCGCGGATTCACCGCCATCTCTACGACCCGGCCAACGTCACAAGGCCGGTCGGCGAGTTCTTCCAGGATCTGTGTGCCAACCTCGGCGACGCGGCGGGCGCCCGCGACGTGCGCTTCACGGTCGAGATGCCTCCGGTGCGGTTCGATCTCACCAAGCTGACGCCGCTGTCGTTGATCGCCGTCGAGATCGTCACCAACGCGCTGAAGCACGCGTTTCCCGACGGCCGCGGCACCATCGCGCTGCGGCTGGTGCAGGACGGCGACCGCATCGTCTTCACCATCTCCGACGACGGCAAGGGCATGACGCCGGCCGAGGCCCCCGGCCCTGGTAACAGCCTCGGCCTCAAGATCATCCACAACCTCGCCGCCCAGATCGGCGGCCGCATCAGCTACGACGCCGGCCCGGGCACCACTGCCCGGATCGAATTCGACCGGGCGAGCTAGAGCCAAGCCGCCGCTTCGGCGCCGTTCAAACCATCGAGGCGACGGCGCATCTTTTGTCGAGATGCCTGGTGGAGCTGCCTGATTGATTTTGCGGCGATCGATGATCACGGCGAACGGCACTGAAGCGTGAATCATTAGTGAAGCATTCAGATCTGAATTGTATCTGGTGCATTCTGCGCAGCCGCGTCCGGCGGTCGCTCGGAGCGATGGCTTGTTTCGGCGGAGATGACACGAAGCCCGATGCGCGGTCTCTGGAATCAGATTGCCACCAGCCTCAAGACCCGGTTTCTGGTCGTCACCATCTGCGTATTCGGTCTGGTCGCCCTGCCGGCCTATGCCGCGTTCGAATTCCTCACCCGCAAGACCGCGGTCGCGCTCGGCACGTTGTTCGCCGAGAAGCAGGTGCTGTTCGACCGCTATCGCGGCCTCGAGGCGCTGACCCGGGAGGTCTCGCTGGCCGAGACGGTCGCCCGGTCGCCGGCGGTGCGGGCCTGGGCCCGCGACGAGGCCGACCCCGCCAAGACCAAGCTCGGGCTGGCCGAGCTCGAGCATTACCGGCTGTCGTTTCACGACAAGAGCTATTTCTTCGTCGTCGACGGGACCGGCAATTACTACTTCAATAACGCCGAGAACGCCTACGACGGAAACCAGCTGCGCTATCAGGTCAAGCGCGACAATCCGCGCGACGGCTGGTATTTCAAGACGATCGCGGCCGGACAGCCCTGCCAGCTCAATGTCGACCGCGACGACCATCTCGCCGTCACCAAAGTCTGGATCAACTGCGTCATCGCCGAGCAGGGCCGAATTCTCGGCGTGATCGGCACCGGCGTCGACCTCACCGAATTCATCAGCGAGGTTGTGGCGCTGCCGCAGACCGGCGTCACCAGCATGTTCGTCGATCATGCCGGCGCCATCCAGGCGCATCGCGATCCGGCGATGGTCGATTTCCACAGCCTCACCAAGGACACCAAGACCAAGAAGACGATTTTCCAGCAGGTCGACAGTCCCGCCGACGCCGCCGAACTCGGCGCCATGATGCGGCGCGTCTCCGCCGGCGCCGCGGCGGTCGAATCGCGCTTCATGAACATCGGAGGACGCGAGTTCCTGGTCGGAGTCGGCTATCTCGACCAGCTGGGCTGGTTCAACGTGACGCTGATGGACATCGACGCCATCATCGATCGCAGCTTGTTCACCCCGATCGCGTTGTTGCTGATCGTGATGATGACGGCGGCGGTCGCGCTCGTCACCATCCTGTTCCGCCGGGTCGTGCTCGATCGGCTCGCCACCGTCGAGGCGGCGGCGCGGCGGGTGGAAGACGGCGACTTCGACCATATCGTCGTCGACCAGGGCAGCGATGAGATCGGCCGGCTGTCGCGCACCTTGTCAGGCATGGCGCACGCCGTGCGCGACCACACCCGCATTCTCGAAGAGCTGGTCGACGAGCGGACCGAGAAGCTGCGGCGTCTCGCCAATATCGATCTGCTGACCGAGATTCCCAACCGCCGCGGCTTCACCCAGGTGTTCGAACAATGGCTGGCCGCCTCGCCCCTGGCGCCGCGGTCGGCCGGGCTGCTGCTGATCGATCTCGATGGCTTCAAGGACGTCAACGATGTGTTCGGCCATCTGGCCGGCGACCGGCTGCTGTGCGAAACCGCGCGGCGACTGGCGCCGCTGCTCACCGAGCGGGACAGCTGCGGCCGCTGGGGCGGCGATGAGTTCGTCGTGCTGGTCGAGGATCGCGATGCGGACGCCCTGCGAGAGCTGTGCGCGCGCATGGTCGCCGCGATGAACGCCGCGCCGATCCGCTCCGACGATGGGCAGGACATCGCGCTGACGGTCTCGATCGGTGCCTGCCGGGTTGTCTCAGGCGGCTCGATCGATGCCGCCTTTGCGGAGGCCGATGCGGCGCTCTACGCCGCCAAGCGCGCCGGCCGCAATCGGTTCGTGCTGTTCGACGCGGGCGACGGGTCAGCGCTCGGCGAAGTGGTGACGGCGCAGGCCTGAGCCGGGGGGCGCGTCAGAGCCCGACTGGAAAAGCGCGCGGTGAAATCAAGCACTTTCGTCCAACCCGTCATGCCCGGCCTCGTGCCGGGCATCCACGCCTTGCAGCGAACGCAGCAAGACAGGCGTGGATGGCCGGGACAAGCCCGGCCATGACGAAACTCATCGTCAATTGAACGGCTCATCAAAGCCTTTCAATGAGCTGCCCGCATTTCCGGCCAGGCTCTCAACAAGACGCCCGCGCCGTGGCTTGTTACTTGCCCTCGACGAACGCCCGGAAGCGGTCGGCCCAGGCCGGGTGCCAGCGCGACAGTGCGGGGCGGTTGTCGATGATGTCGCCGGCGGCCCAGGCGATGCGGCGTTCGTCGAGGCTGCGGGGCACGTCGTTGTCCGGGCACAGGATGTAGAAGTCGCCGTCCTCGAGCCGCGCCAGCATGAAGTCGACGGTCTGCTCGGCGGTCCAGGCGCCGGCCGGCTTCTCGCTGCGGCCGCGCGCCGTCAGCGCCGTGAAGACGAAGCCGGGGATGAGCAGATGCGCCGTCACCGCGCAGCCCTCGGTGGTGCGCAGTTCGTGCGCCAGCGCTTCGGTGTAGGCTTTCACGCCGGCCTTGGAGACGTTGTAGGCCGGGTTGCCTGGCGGCGTGGTGATGCCCTGCTTGGAGCCGGTGTTGATGATCAGCCCCGGCCGGCCGCGGGCGATCATGCCCGGCGCGAAGATCTGCGAGCCGTGGATCACGCCCCACAGATTGACGGCCAGGATGCGCTCATAGGCCTCGCGCGGCCCGAGCGCGGTGCTCGGCGGCTCGATGCCGGCATTGTTCATCACCACGTCGACACCGCCGAACCGCGCGGTGACGGCGGCGCGCAGCGCTTCGAGCTGGTCGGGTTTGGCGACGTCGGTTTCCTTCGCCAGGGCGCCGGCGGCGCCGCCGCCTGCGACATGCGACAGCAGCTCGGCGGCGCGGGCGAGGTGATCGGCGTTCAGATCCGCGATCGCCACCTTCATACCGGCTTGCAGAAACCGCTTGGCGGCCGCAAAGCCGATCCCCGATGCGCCGCCGGTGACCACGGCGACCTGATCCTTGGCGATGGCGGGATGCGGCATGGCGGTCTCCTCGAGGCGGATGGCGATGCTCGGGAGATAGGCGCAGCGGCGGAAGACGCAAGCCGGCGGGACAAGCGGACTTTGATCGTCATTGCGAGCGAAGCAATTCAGCGACGCCGTGCACCTGGCTTCTGATTGCTTCGCCGCTTCGCGCCTCGCAAGGACGGGGAGAGCGCGACGTCAGACTGTTACCGCTTCTGCACGAACACCGTGCCGGCCGAGTAGCCGGCGCCGAACGAGCAGATCAGGCCGAGGTCACCTGGTGCCATGTCGTCCTGGTGCTTGTGGAAGGCGATGATCGAGCCGGCCGACGAGGTGTTGGCGTAGTCGTCGAGGATGATGACGTTCTCGTCGCGCGTCGGATCGCGGCCCAGCACCTTGCGACCGATGATCTCGTTCATGTTGATGTTGGCCTGGTGCAGCCACATCCGCTTCAGGCCGTGCGGATCGATGCCGATCTCGCGGGCGTGCTCGATGATCATTTCCGAGACCAGCGGCACCACTTCCTTGAACACCTTGCGGCCCTGCTGGACGAACAGCTTGTCGACATTGTCGCGGCCTTCCGGCCAGGCGCGGTTGAGGAAGCCGGCGTTGTTGCGGATGTTGTTGGAGAACTGCGTCTTCAGCTTGGTACCGAGGATCGACCAGCCGCCTTGCGCATCGTCGGCGCGCTCGACGATCGCCGCGGTGGCGACGTCGCCGAAAATGAAGTGGCTGTCGCGGTCGCGGAAATTGAGATGGCCGGAGCAGATCTCCGGATTGACCATCAGCACCGCATCCACCGAGCCGCCGCCGACGAAATCCGCAGCGGTCTTCAGCCCGAAGGTCGCCGACGAGCAGGCGACGTTCATGTCGAACGCGAAGCCGCCGAGGCCCAGCGCGTTCTGCACCTCGATCGCCATCGCCGGATAAGCGCGCTGCATATTGGAGCAGGCGCACAGCACCGCGCCGATCCGCTCGCGCGGCTTGCCCCAGCGTTCGATCGCCTGTTCGGCCGCGGTCACCGCCATCTCGGCGAGGATCGACAGTTCGTCGTTGGAGCGCTCCGGAATGATCGGGCGCATCACTTCCGGATCGACGATGCCGGGCTTGGCCACCACGTAGCGCGACTTGATACCCGAGGCCTTCTCGATGAATTCCGAGGACGACGGCTGCAGCGGCTCGATCTCGCCGGCTTCGATCCGCGCTTTGTTCGCCGCGTTGAAGTTCGCCACATAGGTGTTGAACGCCTCCACCAGCTCGGCATTCGAAACGCTGTCGGGCGGGGTGTAGAGGCCGGTCGCGGCAATGACGGCAGGGCGCACGGAAAGCTCCAGGCTCAGTGGCTGAGTGAGAGGACCGCCGGCCAAGCGATCCGCCGCGCCCTGCCGGTATCCGACGCCGTTTCACCTGCGTCTGCTTTGACGCCGGACAAAAGGCGGAACTCGGCCGCATCGTCCGTTGGTCGGGAGCGGGGAGGCCGGCGGGGCGGGGCGCGCGGGCATCTCGGCCGGCGCGGGCAAAAGCGGTATGAAACGCCGCGCGGCGAAACACAAGCTCCATCGCAAGACGGATGGCGGCCGGCGCCGATCGGCGCCAAATTCCGCGCCGAGGATTGAGAACGATGGACGCACCCCACGGAAATCTGCTGAGCGCGCTGCCGCCCGCCGGCCCCGACGAAGTGCTCGACACCCTGCTGGCGCGCGGCGGCATCCGCGTCGAGCGCATCGTCTCGTTCGGCCAGTCGAGCCCGGAGGGGTTCTGGTACGATCAGAGCGAAGACGAGTTCGTCGTGCTGCTCGCGGGCTCTGCCGTGCTGCGGTTCGAAGACGGCGACCGCACCGTCGATCTCATCCCCGGCACCTGGATCGACATCCCCGCCCACTGTCGCCACCGCGTCGAAGCCACCGCGACCGACCAGCCGAGCGTATGGCTGACGATGTTCTGGCCGGCAGCGGTGAAGGCCACGTAGTCGGTAGCCCGGATGCGGCGACACGGATCCGATTCAGGCCGGCCGAATCCGCCCAATCTGCTTGGTATTTTTTAGCAAGCAGCGTCAGCGTCTGTCGCGATCCCTATGGAGACTGCTGGCGGAACTCTGAGGCCGCCGTTATGATCTCAGGCGTCATTTGATTTTTGAACTAATTAGTATCTGCGCAAGATTTAAGTTCATTTCAAATGTGGTTCGATGTTCAATTTGGTCAAAGATGCCGTAAGGCTGTGGGCTGTCGATGTCTTCGCAAATTCCGTCAAGCGACTGGGGAGTGCCGACGATCGCCTGCAGGCGATCCGGTGGCTCGGGCAATCGCGAGACATCGTCGCGAGCGAACTGAGTGTTGCGGACAAGGTCAGGCGTCTCTCTAGTCTCGTCGACTCTCGTTCTGTGGTGAAGTTCGTCGCGGCGCGCGTCACTGAGGCGGTCCAGAATTACAGGCACTCGAATCTTCCTATCGCCGTGAAAGTTGCCATCCCGGCGACCCTGGCCGCCGTTCCTCTCGTCGGAGGCCAAGCCGCTGGACTGGCTGCATTCGGCGGCGCGATCGGCGTGCCGATCCTGCTTCTGGTCTTCCTCGGTGCCGCTGGGATCACATCGATTATCGAGGCGATCATCAGGGATCCCGCGGCGCGGCCGGCCATCGCAGAGGTCATCGACATCATCATCAAGGATGAACGCCTGCGCGAGACCAGCTGGAAAATGAAGGCCGCAATGCGCGAACGTCCGGTGGACCCGGTTCGGTTCGCAACACCCCAGGAAGGAGCCGGTGTCCACGACGCACTGCTGAAGATGGATCCCTTCCAGTTCGAACGCCACGTCATGAGCTTCTTCGAGAGCGCGGGATGCAAGTCATGGGTCACCCAGAGGTCCAACGACCTCGGCGTCGATGGATTTGCAGTCCACCCGAAAGGCCTCATCGTCACACAGTGCAAACGGAACGCGCCCGACAATCGGGTCGGGCGGCCCGTCGTGCAGCAGTTCAAGGGGGTCATCGAAGAGCAGAATGCCTACCACGGCTATATCGTGACGACGTCGTCGTTCTCAGAAGAGGCACGGCAGTCCGCGGTGTTATCGGGCCGGATAACGCTCGTTGATTCCGGCGAGTTGCTATCTTGGCACTTCGAAGCTCCTCGCTTCGATTTGTAGGAGAGGCCGTAACCGCAGGGATACGGTTGCTGTGTTCTGCCTGCCCCTCTCAATACCGGGTCGCTGCTCTTCCCCGTTCCCTGACAGCGGCTGATCTGCAGTGTTCCACGCGGAACGATCATCCGTGCCTGCGATTACTCAGCGGGGCGCTGATCAACGACATGGAGAGCACATATGGCAGGCCAACTCGATGGCAAGCGCGTCGCTATTCTGGCTACCAACGGCTTCGAACAGTCGGAACTGGAAACCCCGCGCGACAAGCTGAAGGCGGCCGGCGCGCAGGTCGATATCGTCTCGCCGGAACAGGGCGAGATCAAAGGCTGGGACATGAAAGATTGGGGCCGGCCGGTGAAGGTCGACAAGCAGCTCGGCGCGGTGAAGGCCGACGATTACGACGCGATCGTGCTGCCCGGCGGCCAGATCAATCCGGACCTGCTGCGCGTCAATCCGGACGCGCTGAAGCTGATCAAGGCGTTCTATGATGCCGGCAAGCCGGTGGCGGCGGTGTGTCACGCGCCGTGGCTCCTGATCGAAACCGGCATTGCCAAGGGCAAGCGGATGACCTCGTACCACTCGATCAAGCAGGACGTGATCAACGCCGGCGCCAAGTGGGAGGATTCCCAGGTCGTCACCGACAACGGCCTGATCACCTCGCGCAACCCCGGCGACCTCGAGGCATTCTCGGCCAAGATCATCGAGGAGATCCGCGAGGGCAAGCATCAGCGCCGTGCGGCCTGATGCATGAACGGGTGACGGCGGCACTCAGCCGCCGTTTCGCCACGGTGATCCGCGACAGTTCCGGGATGCGAACAATGACCGCGCCGATGGGTTCATCGGCGCGGTTTTGATGCCAGAGGAGCCGCGATGGCGCGGGCCGAGCGGATCGGGAGAGGTGGAGCGCTGCGGCGCCGGAGGACGCCGCAACCTGCCGGCTCAGAGGCTGCCGTGCCGGCGCACTGCGCGGGCGCCATGCTCGGCGCAGACCGGGATCGCCTTGGCGCCGGGGATCAGTTCGATCGGCAATTCCAGCTTCTTGCCGCCCTTGCCGCCGCCGCGCAGATCGCTGCCCATCGCCATGATGGCCGAGCCCATTGCGGCCGACCCGAAGGTCACGACGAAGCCGAACAGCAGCAGGCCGAGCGCGGTGCCGGGCGAGTCGTCGGCGAAGATCAGATCGCGCAGATGTCCGGGGTTGAGATACAGCAGCCCGCCGAGCAGCAAGGCCGCGATCATCACACCGATCGCCAGATTGATCGCCAGCAGGCGAAACAGCGGTTGGCCCAGCAAGGCACTCCGGCGCGGCATGATGTTCTTCCCTTCGCTAACGATGGTTCGCCAGGTTGTCGCCAGCGTCCCTGGATTCGGGGCCGACTTGTCGGGTCAGATATGGCGCTGTTGGTCCCGCCTCGCAACCGCAAGTATGAAATGGTAGATTCGCGCGGTTGTCATAGCAATACGCATCAATACGCATTCAGGTTCGGTACGCCGTCCTTTCCCTTCGCCATTTCCCTTGCTTGGAGACACGATTCAGATGTTGAAGCTACGCCTAGCTCTCGTCACCTGCGCCCTCGGCGGCGCGCTGTTGTCCACCGCGCCGGCTGAGGCCGCCCGCTGCGGCGGCGACTTCAACAGCTTCATCGCCAGCTTCTCCGCTGATGCAGCCCAGGCCGGAATCTCCCAGGGCGTGATCTCGCAGGCGCTCGGCGGCGTCACCGAGGACCCCGGCGTGCTGGCGTTCGATCGCCGTCAGCGCGGCACCTTCAACAAGAGCTTCGAACAATACGTCTCGACCCGGGTCGGCGCCGGCCGCATCAAGGCCGGCCGCGCGATGCTGATGCGCCACGCCTCGCTGCTGTCGCGGATCGAGCGCCAGTTCGGCGTGCCGCCGCAGATCGTGGTGGCGATCTGGGGCCTGGAGACCGATTATGGCAAGGGCGACATGGGCAAGCTGCCGGTGTTCCGCGTGCTGGCGACGCTGGCGCATGATTGCCGCCGGACCGAGCTGTTTCAGGGCGAACTGCTGGCGGCGCTGCAGATCCTGCAGCGCGGCGACCTGACGCTGCGCGACATGGTCGGTGCTTACGCCGGCGAAATCGGCCAGACCCAGTTCCTGCCGTCGTCCTACATCAAGTATGGCGTCGACTATGACGGCAACGGCCACGTCGACCTGCGCCACAGCGTGCCGGACGTGCTGGCCTCGACCGCCAATCTGTTGAAGACCGCCGGCTGGAAGGCCGGCGGCTCCTACGAGGAAGGCTCGGCGAATTTCGAAGCGATGCGCGAGTGGAATCGTGCGCTGGTGTATCGCAAGACGATCGCTTACTTCGCCGACAAGCTGATCGAGCAGTAAGCGCCCGGCAGATCCGGGCGCGCGGCACCGTCACATCGAGGTGGCGGTGCTGTTGGCCCGGACCAGCTTGTTGATTTGATCGAGCGAGAAGTTCTGGCCGCCGATCGACAGTTTCGGCGGCGTCTGGGTGAGATCGACGGAGTCGATCGTGCCCTGGATCTGGGTGGAGACCGTGGCGGTCTTGCCCGACGCATCGGTGGCGACGATCGACAGCTTGTAGTTGCCGTCCGGCCACTGGGTGCCGTCGTTGCCGCGGCCGTCCCACTTGAACGCCTGATCCTTGCCGGCATTGATGGTGAACTTGCCGGAATACACCGTCTGGCCGGTGTCGCTCTGAATCGAAACCTGGGCGCTGACCGGCTTGTCGGTCGACAGCGACCAGATCGCATTGCCTTTGGTCATCTGCACCTTGCTGCCGTCGACGATGGCGTTGGCGCCGACCAGGCTCATCGCTTGTGTCGCTTGTGCGGTGGTTTGCAGCTGCACCAGCGAGCTCAGCGAGTCATTGGTCTTGAGCTGCTGTTCGATGCCGGCGAACTGCACCAATTGCTGGGTGAACTGGTTGGTGTCCAGCGGGTCGGTTGGGTTCTGGTTCTTGAGCTGTGTCGTCAGCAGCGTCAGGAAGGTCTGGAAATTGTCCGCGATGCCCGGGGTCGAGCTGGTCTTGGACTTGGCGCTGTCGGCGGAGTAGTTCGGATTCGGGGCCGAGTACGGCGTAGTCGCGGTTGTGTAATCGACGGACATGCGCGTTGCTCCTCAGATTCGAATATCGACGCCGCCGCTCGCACCGAGCATGCGGCCGTAGCCGCGGCTCGCGACCGGCGTGGGCGGCAGTTCATCCTGCGAAATCACCAGCCGCTGCGACCTGCGGCCGCTCTCCTGCTGCTGGCCCTGCTGACCCGACGAGGACTGGTCACGCAGGCTGAACTGCAGGCCGCTGTCGCCGGTCTTCAAACCGGCGTCGTCCAGCGCGCGCTGCAGCTGGGTCTGATCCTGGCGCAGCATCTGCAGCGTTTCGGGCTTCTCCACCGTCAGATGCGACGTCACCTGGCCGTGGCGATCGACGTCGATCCGCACGTCGATGCGGCCGAGTTCAGCCGGATCGAGACGGATGTCGAAGCGGGTCGCGCCGCCTTTGGTGCGGGTGGCGATCTCGACGGCGAGCCCTTCGATCGGCACCGGCGCGTTGGCGGCGTTGGTCGCGGTGAGCTGCGAGGCGGCCGCTGCATTGACGCCGGTGGTGGCCGCCGGCTGCAAATGCTGGGGCACCGCGATTGGCGTCTGCGGCAGCATAGTGTTGGCATCGGCCTGCGCCTGGGCTTGCGGCAGCGCTGCGTCCGGCTTCAGGTGCGAGGCGCCGGCCTTCGGCGACGCATCGTCGCCGGCGCCAGCGAGCGCGTGGGCGAGCTTCGCGTCTCCGGCCGGCTGGCCGTCGGGCGTGGTCTGCCCGGGCTGCGGCGGCACCGGCGTTCCGGTGGTGGCGTTGGCAGTTGCCGCCTGAGCGGCCGCGGCCTGCGCGGTCGTTGGGGTGGTGGCCTCGCCCTTGGTGTCCGACTTGGCTGTCCCGTCGGTCTTGGTGCCGGCCTTGGTGTCGGCTTTGGCGCCGTTGGCCTGGGCCGCCAGTGCGGCGAGTTTCGGATCGGCCGCAACGCCGGTCTGGGTCGCCCCGGCGGTCCCCGTCTGGTCGGCGGTAGCGGTCTGAGTCGTCGTCGTGCCGGCATCGGCCTTGGCCTTCAGCGCCGCGGCGGCGGCGATCGCCAGTGGCGTGCCGGTCGCGCTGCCCGCGGCGTCACCTTCGGCGTTCGGGCCGGTGGCGGCGGTCGTGATCTGGGCAGCGATCAGCGCGGTCGCGTTCGGCGTGATCGTCACCGGCGGGGTCGCGCCGGCGTCCTTGCTGTCGGTCTGGTCGGCGCCCTTGGCGTCGGTGTCTTTGGTGGCGCCGGATTTGTCGTCCTTGGCCGACTTCGTGTTGTCCGTCTTGTCGCTCTTCGCTGTGGCGGTCTTGTCGCCGCCCGTGGTGTCGGTGGTCTTGGCGTCCGGCTTGGCCTGATCGGACGACGCGGCGTTATCGGCGCGGCGGTAGTCGTCGCTAGTGTCGCGTGAGCGGCTTCGATCGGTCGCATCGCTCCGGTCGGTGCGGGAGCTGCGGCTGGTGCCGCGGTCGTCCGAGGCGCTGCTCGAGGACCGGGTATCCGGCTTCGGCGCCGAGCTGGCCTTGTCGTAGGCAGCGGTATTGCTGTCCACGAGGGCGGCGAAATTGTCCGTATGCGACGAACGCTCGTTGCGCGCCTGGGTGCGAGGCGCGGGGGCGGGCGTGCTAGCTGCGACGTCTGGCGATGCGTTGACCACGGGCAATCTCTCACTCTTCAGTCCAAAGCACCTTCAGCAAGGACCGGGCCAAACAAAAGAATGAGCGAATCCAGATGGTTGGCGTCTGCAAGGGGAGGGCGGAACCGGGCTTTGCCACGCTATTTCTGCCCCTGCGGCAGAATTTGCCGCGGCTGCGGCCCGCAAAACCGGGCCGCTGCGATTGCGCCTCCGGGAGGCGGCCTATATTAAAAGCATGCATCACCGAGGTTTGCGGAATTGGCCCTGCCGCTTCCGGACATTGCGGAAGGATGACCGCGCGGCGGACGCCGGTCGCAGCTTATGACTGAACCAATGCTCAACAGTCTGGATCTCGAAGGCCGGCCGCAGGACACCCGCGTCGTGGTCGCGATGTCCGGCGGCGTGGATTCCTCGACGACCGCTGCGCTGCTCAAGGCGCAGGGCTACGACGTCGTCGGCATCACGCTGCAGCTCTACGATCATGGCGAGGCGATCCATCGCAAGGGCGCCTGCTGCGCCGGCCAGGACATTCACGACGCCCGCGCGGTCGCCGAGCGGATCGGGATTCCGCACTACGTGCTCGACTATGAAAGCCGGTTTCGCGAGTCGGTGATCGACAGCTTTGCCGACAGCTATGCCTCCGGCGAGACACCGGTGCCGTGCATCGAGTGCAACCGCTCGGTCAAGTTCCGCGACCTGCTTGCGACCGCGCGCGAGCTCGGCGCCTCGGCGCTGGCGACCGGTCACTACGTGTCGTCGCGGCGGCTCGATGACGGATCGCGGGCGCTGGTCTGCGCCGCCGATCGCGACCGCGACCAGAGCTACTTCCTGTTCGCCACCACGCGCGAGCAGCTGCAATTTCTGCGCTTCCCGCTCGGCGACATGACCAAGCCGCAGACCCGCGAGCTGGCGCGGCAGTTCGGCCTGTCGGTCGCCGACAAGCACGACAGCCAGGACATCTGCTTCGTGCCGACCGGGCGCTACACCGATGTTGTCGAGCGGCTGAAGCCGAACGCGATGGAGCCGGGCGACATCGTCGATGTCGATGGCCGCGTGCTCGGCCAGCATCCCGGCATCGTGCATTTCACCGTCGGCCAGCGCCGTGGTCTCGGCATCGCGTCGCGCTCGCCGCTTTACGTGCTGCGGCTCGATGCCGCGCGGCGGCAGGTCGTGGTCGGCCCGCGCGAAGCGCTGCTGATGGATCGCATCGTGCTGCGCGACATCAATTGGATCGGCGACGGGGCGCTCGACGACGTGATCGGCGACGGCCTGGAGCTGTTCGTCCGGGTGCGCTCGACGCGGGCACCGCAGCCCGCCTGGCTGCGTGCGGCGAACGGTGGCTACGAGGTCGAACTCGTGGTCGGCGAGGAGGGCGTGTCGCCAGGGCAGGCTTGCGTGTTCTACGACGCGGCCGAGGGCCAGGCCCGCGTGCTCGGCGGTGGCTTCATCAAGAGCGCTGCGCCGCGCCGGTTCGAGGGCGGGCGCGAGCAAATCGAGGCGCCGGCGCTGGCCGCCGTGCGCGGCTAAAGGATTTTCGGGGCAGAGTATGGCGAACGACATCGATCGCGCGGGCGTGGCGAAAGCCTACGCGCGCTGGGCGCCGATTTACGATCTGGTTTTCGGCAAAGTCTTCGACAGCGGCCGGCAATCGACCATCGCGGTGGCCGATGCGATCGGCGGGCGTGTGCTCGACGTCGGCGTCGGCACCGGGCTGTCGCTGTCGGATTATTCCAAGACCACGCGGCTGTGCGGCGTCGATATTTCCGAGCCAATGCTGCGCAAGGCGCATGAGCGCGTCCGCACGCTGAATCTCAGCAATGTCGACGTGCTGGCCGTGATGGACGCCAAGAACCTGGCGTTTCCGGCCGATTACTTCGACGCCGTCGTGGCGCAATACGTCATCACCGCGGTGCCGGACCCGGAAGCCACGCTCGACGATTTCGTCCGCGTGCTGAAGCCGGGCGGCGAGCTGATCCTGGTCAACCACATCGGCGCCGAAAGCGGGCCCCGCAAGCTGTTCGAACTGGCGTTCTCGCCGATCGCGCGCCGGCTCGGCTGGCGGCCCGAGTTCCCGTGGCAGCGGCTGGTGAACTGGGCAGCGCGCAACCGCCGCGTGGAACTCGCAGAGCGCCGGCCGATGCCGCCGATGGGCCACTTCTCGCTGATCCGCTATCGCAAACTGTGACCGTGTGACGCCGGAACGTGGCGAGCTTCGCCACGTTGTCCGGGCATGATGTCGAAACTGACCATCGCGCTCGGATGCTTGGCTCTGGCGGCCGCGCCCGCAGCGGCGCAGGCGCCGCCCAAGCCGCCCACCACTACGGCACCGTCGGCGACCGAATGCTCGCCGCATGCGACCGTCAATCCGCCCGGCACGAACGCTCCAGGTGCCACCACCGGCCAGACCCAGCAGCCGCTCGGCGACAAGCTGGCCAAGACGGATGGCGTGCTTTGCCCGCCAACCGGCGTCGACCCGGAAATCCGGGCGCCGACCCCGGACGTCGGCAGAACCCCGGTGATTCCGCCGCCGGGCAGCCCGGGCGGCGATCCGACGGTCCGTCCAAAATAGCCGTATCGGCAAGTTTTCCCGCCCGGTCCGGCATTGCTTGACAGGGCAACCCGCGCCTCCTTATATGCCGCGCGTTCGCATCGCCTTCACTCGCAAGGCCGACGGCGAACCACCGTGGCGGGGTAGCTCAGCTGGTTAGAGCACGGGAATCATAATCCTGGGGTCGGGGGTTCAAGTCCCTCTCCCGCTACCACATTCTCCTGACATCGCTGGAACGCTCGCTTCGAGACGGACAAAACCGTCGTCGAGGATTTGGCATGCTGATCGCGGACGATGAGCTCGTCGCGCAGACGCCCTCTCGACCGTGGTCCGCGACTTCGGAATCCAGATCAGCGCTCTCCAGATCAGTGTCGTTTCGCCTCTCGCCTTACCCGGCAAGGCTTTTGATATAGGCCCTCCATCCGCCGAATGCCGAGATGTCGGTCGCGCCCTTCAGGCCCTCGGCCTCGACGATGAAGCCCTTCGGCGTGGTGCCATCAGACAGGCGCGTGGTGCCGATGCCGAGCGGGGCGGGGATGCCGGCGACGAAGCTGCCGAAGCCTTCGGCGGAGATCGCCCAGACCTCTGTGGCGATCGGGACGCCTTCGCCGGCCGCGACGCGCAGCAGGCCGGGCCGGAACGGCGGACCGCCTTGCAGTGCGAACAGCTTGTAGTCGGGCGCGGTCGGCACCGCGCGCAGGAAACGCGCGCCGCGGCTGGTGAGCTCGTGATTGAGCGGCATGCCGGAGAGATGCGCGCCGACCACGACCAGCTCGATCTCGTTCGCAGCCACAGATGTCGAAGCCTCAGTGGGAGGCGGCACCTTGGTGCTGCTGGCGCCGAGCGGGACGCCGCTCGCGGCGTGAAGGCGTTGGCCGAGCGCGGCGAGCATATCGTCGCGGCCGGAAGGTGCGATCAGCGTGACGCCGGACGGAAAACCATCGGCGCGGAAGCGGCTCGGCACGGCCAGCGCGCAGAGGTCGAGCAGATTGACGAAATTGGTGTAGGTGCCGAGCTCGCTGTTGGGGCCGATCGGATCGGCCTCCAAATCTGCGACCGTGCGCGGACGCGGATAGGTCGGCACCATCAGCACGTCGATGCTGCTCCAGATCGCATCCGCGGCGCGGCGCAGCTCTGCCAGCTGATACAGCCCGGCGAACGCATCGGCGGCACTGAACGCCGTCGCAGACCCGATGATCTTCCGCGTCACCGGATGCAGCAGGTCCGGGGTGGTCTCGATCACCTGACGGATCGCCTGATAGCGCTCTGCGACCCACGGGCCGCTGTAGAGCAGGTTGGCGACCTCGAACAACGGTGATAGGTCCACCGCGCGAGCAGGTGCAGACACCACCGTCGCAAGGTCCGTCACCGCAAGATCGAACGCGCGTTCGGACTGCAGGTCGCCGGCGAATTTGCGACTGGCCGTGTCCGGCACACCGACGCGCAGACCGGGCGGCAAAGCCGCAGGCTTAGCAGCTGCGCTAGGTTGCGGCCGCGACCAGGGATCGGCGCGGTCGAACGTCGCCATGACGCGATAGATCGCGTGGGCGTCGTCGACCGTGCCGGCGAACACCGAGATCGTATCCAGCGTTCGGCACGCGGGCACCATGCCGCGCGACGACACGCTGCCGAGCGATGGCTTGAGCCCGACGATGTTGTTGAGCGCAGCCGGCACGCGGCCGGAGCCTGCGGTGTCGGTGCCGAGCGCGAATGTCACCAGCCCATACGCCACCGCGACCGCCGAGCCGCTACTTGATCCGCCCGGGACGTAGCGCGGATCGATCGCGTTGCGCGGCACCGGATAGGGCGTGCGGACGCCGACCAGTCCGGTCGCGAACTGATCGAGGTTGGTCTTGCCGATCAGGATCGCGCCGGCATCGAGCAGACACTGAACCGCAAACGCGGTTTCGTTCGGCGCGTAGCCGAAGTCGGGGCAGGCGGCCGTGGTCGGAAGGCACGCGACGTCGATGTTGTCCTTGACGGCGAACGGCACGCCCCACAGCGGCTTGGTATCGGGATCGAACGATCCGAGCGCGGCGGCGTCGGCAACAACATCATGCTCCGGCCGCAGCGTGATGAAGATGCCGGGATCGGCCACGGCTTCGATCCGGCGATACGTCGCCGCAATGATTTCTGCTGGAGAGGCGCCGGCCGCATAAGCGGCGTGCAGCGTCGCGATCGTCGGGAAGGAGGCGGGTGCAGCCGACATCACACTTCCTCCAGCGCGCAGATCAGGTCGCCGGCGCGCAGCGTCTGACCCGGCTTGGCGTTGAGCGCCCTGACGATGCCGCGCGCGGTCGCCGGAATAGCGATCTCCATCTTCATCGACTCGATCACTGCCAGCGTCTGGCCGATCTCGACATGCTCGCCCGGTTCGACGGTGAGCTTCCAGACGTTGCCGGGTGCCTCGGTAAACTGGCCGACACAGCCGTCCGGCACGTCGCCGCCGGAGCCGAGCGCGGCTGCAGTGTCGTCCTCCACCACCTCGTCGAGCTTGGCGTCTCGCCAGCGCTGGCGTTCGGCCTCGAACGCGGACTGCTGGCGGGTCTTGAACGCCGTGATGCCTTCGGCTTCGCGCGTCAGAAACGCCTTGTAGTCGGCGTAGGAGAACGTCGTCTCTTCGATCTTGAGCGGATAGCCGCCGTGCGGAAACGCGGCGCGGGCGTCGAGCAGTTGTTCCGGCGTCACCGGGAAGAACCGGATCTGGTCGAAGAACCGCAGCAGCCAGGGATGACCGGGTTTGAATACTTCGGTGCTGCGCCAAGTGTTCCAGACCTGGATGGTGCGGCCGAACAGCTGATAACCGCCGGGGCCTTCCATGCCGTAGATACACATATAGGCACCGCCGATGCCGACGGCGTTCTCTGGCGTCCAGGTCCGGGCCGGGTTGTACTTGGTGGTGACCAGGCGATGCCGCGGATCGACCGGGGTGGCGACTGGCGCGCCGAGATAGACGTCACCGAGGCCGAGCACGAGGTAGTTGGCGTCGAACACGATGCGCTTGACGTCGTCCTCGCTGGCAAGGCCGTTGATGCGGCGGATGAACTCGATGTTGGACGGGCACCACGGCGCATCCGGCCGCACCAGCTCTTGATACTTGCGCATCGCCAGCACCGCCTGCGGATCGTTCCACGACAGCGGCAGGTGAATGATGCGGCTTGGCACCGCCATCGCTTCGACCGACGGCAGTTCGCGCTCGATTCTCGCCAGCGCGTCGAGCAGTTTGCGGCGCGACATCACCGCGCTGTCGTAGTGGATCTGCAGCGAGCGGATTCCGGGCGTGAGATCGATCAGACCCGGCAGCTTCGCTTTCTCCACCGCCTCGGCGAGCACGTGCACTCGCAGCCGCAGCGCGATGTCGAGCTCCATCGGGCCGTATTCGACCAGCAGATTGTCGTCGCCGGCGCGGCGATACACCACCGGGATCTCGCCATCGTCGTGGCGGCCGACGATCGCCGAGCCGAGCTCGGCAGGTGCGGCGATCACGGTGGGTCCCGCGACCGGATCATCGGCGCGCGTCACCGGCACGAAGCGAAGTTTGTCGCCGGGCTTGAGCTGACCGACCTTCCACAATTCGTCGCGCGCCACCACGGCCGGGCAGACGAAGCCGCCGAGGCTCGGGCCGTCGGGGCCGAGGATGATCGGCATGTCGCCGGTGAAGTCGATCGCGCCGACCGCGTAAGCATTGTCGTGGATGTTGGAGGGATGCAGGCCCGCTTCACCGCCGTCGGTGCGCGCCCATTGCGGCTTCGGTCCGATCAGCCGCACGCCGGTGCGGGCGCTGTTGAAATGCACTTCGTAGTCCGAGGAAAACAGCGTCGCGATGTCGTCGTCCCGGAAGAAATCGGGAGCGCCGTGCGGGCCGTAGATCACGCCGATCTGCCAGGTTCGCGTCAGCGCCGGCCTTTCCTCATCGGTGAGCGCACGCGGCTCCGCGACCGGCGCGACCGAGCCGAAATGCAGCACGTCGCCGGCCTTCAGCGCGCCGGTGGCATGGCCGCCGAACGCGCCGAGCGTGAATACCGCGCGGGAGCCGAACACCTCGGGCGCGTCGAAGCCGCCGCGGATGGCGAGATAGCAACGCTGACCGGCGCCCTCGATCTTGCCGATCGCCAGCATTTGGCCAGCACGCACCGCGATCGGCGTGTCGTTACTAATCGCTGTGCCGTCGAGCTTGGCCGCCATGGCGGCGCCGCACAGCGCCACGACGGCGTCGGCGTTGAAGCGCAGCGTCGGGCCGCTGACGGTGAGTTCGAATGCTGCGGTGGTTTCGGGATTGCCGACGATCCGGTTGGCGAGGCGGAACGAGCGCTCGTCCATCGGCCCGCTCGGCGGCACGCCGACGTGCCACAGATGCAGCCGGCCCGGCAGCTCCTGCAGGCCGGACTGCGCGCCGGGCGCCACCACGTCGATGGTGGGCGCCGCGAAGCTGAAGTCCGCCAACACCTTGGTGGCGACCTTGCCGCTGCGGAACAGATCGGACGCGGCGATCGCGCGCAGATAATCGAGATTGGTCTCGATCCCGGCGACGGTGGTCGTGGTGAGCGCGCCGATCATCTTGTCGATCGCGGCGTCGCGGTCGGCCGCGTGGACGATCAGCTTGGCCAGCATCGGATCGTAGAACGGCGTTACCTCGTCGCCGGTTTCGATCCAGCCATCGATACGCGCGTCATCCGGAAACGCCACCTGGGTCAGCCGGCCGGCCGAGGGCCGGAAGCCGGCACCGGGATTTTCGGCATACAGCCGCACTTCGATCGCCGCGCCTTGCGGCGGACGCGGCGTGTAGGTCGCAAGCGGGCTGTCGCCGGCAGCTTGGCGCACCATCCATTCGACCAGGTCGACCCCGAACACCGCTTCGGTGATCGGATGCTCGACCTGCAGACGGGTGTTGACTTCGAGGAAGTAGAATTCGTCGCGGGCGACATCGTAGATGAACTCAACGGTGCCGGCGGACTCGTAGGCGACACTCTGGCCGAGCGCGACCGCGGCCTGATGCAGCCGCGCACGCATCTCGTCCGAGATGCCGGGCGCCGGGGTTTCCTCGACCACTTTCTGGTTGCGCCGTTGCAGCGAGCAGTCGCGCTCGCCGAGCGCGATCACGTTGCCTTGGCCGTCGCCGAAGATCTGCACTTCGATATGGCGGGCGTCGGCGACGAAGCGTTCGAGATACACCCGCGCGTCGCCGAAGCTGGCGCGGGCGGTGCGCTGCACTGTGGCGAAGCGCTCGCGCAGCGTCGCCTCGTCGTGACACAGCTGCATGCCGATGCCGCCGCCGCCCGCGGTGCTCTTCAGCATCAGCGGAAAGCCGATGCGACCGGCGGCCTCGAGCGCTTCCTCGATGCTGTCGATCAGCCCGGTGCCGGGCAGCAGCGGAACGTTGCTGGCTTGCGCCAGTTCGCGCGCACGGTGCTTCAGGCCGAACGCCTCGAGATGTTCTGGACGCGGACCGATGAAGGCGATGCCGTGCTGCTTCAGCCGCTCGGCGAAGCCGCGGTTCTCCGACAGGAAGCCGTAGCCGGGATGCACCGCCTGCGCGCCGGTGGCGAGGCAGGCGTTGATCACGGCGTCGACGTTGAGATAGCTGTCGCTGGCGGCGTCGCCGCCGACCCGCACCGCTTCGTCGGCCTCGCGCACCGGACGGGTGAAACGGTCCGCGTCCGAATAGATCGCGACCGATGCGATCCCCATCCGACGCAAGGTGCGGCCGATCCGCCCGGCGATCTCGCCGCGGTTGGCAATCAGAACTTTGCTGAACATGATCAGTCCTCGCCTGCCTCGTAGATCACCACCTGGATCGGCGTCGGGAAGAAGCCGTTGCAGGGATTGTTGACCTGCGGACAGTTCGAGATCAGGCACAGCACGTCCATCTCGGCGACCATCTCGACGTAGTCGCCGGGCTTGGAGACGCCGTCGACCACGGTGAAATTGCCGTCGGGATCGAGCGGCACGTTCATGAAGAAGTTCAGATTAGGCACGATGTCGCGCTTCGACAGGCCGTGCTTGGCAGCTTCCAGCACGAAGTTCTCGCGGCAGGCGTGCAGATACTTGGTCTGATGTCCGAACCGCACGGTATTGCTCTCGCAGGAGCAGGCGCCGGCGGAAGTGTCGTGCAGGCCGCAGCTGTCGGCCACCATGCGCAGCATGGTGCGGCCCTCGGTGGACATGATCCGCGTGCCGGTGGTGACATAGGCCGAGCCCTGGGCGCGTAGTGTGTCCTGGCCGCTGTAGCGCTCGCCATGATCGTCGGCGGCGTAGAACAGAGTGTCGACCGCCTGCTGGCCGTGGCTGTCGACGATGCGCAGCGTCTGGCCCTTACGGATGATCGCCGACCACGGCACGCGCGCCGGGATCTCGGTGTCGAGCACGATGCGGGCGGAAGCGGGAATCGCGGTCATGCTCAGGCCCTCCCTGCGGCGCCAGCGAGATAGAAGGCGTTGTTTTCGAACGCACGCTTGGCTTCGAGCGACACGGTGCGGCACAGATCGTCGGAAGCGGGCTGAGGCGCCTGGTAGCGAATGAGGTCGATGTCGCCCGGTGCGTAACTTGGCGATGGATCGAGCGGGTGCGGACAGTTCGACACCGCGATCAGCAGGTCGAGCTCGGCACGCAGATCGACGAAGTCGCCCTTGTGGCGACGCTCGCCGTGCCATTCGAACCGGCCCTGCGAGTCGACGGCGACCGGTGCGAAGAATCCGATCGATGGATGCGCGTCGCGGCGATCAAGCCCGAGCTTGCCGGCGGCGAGCACGAAGTTGTCGCGGGCGTTGCGGAAATTGCCGGTGCCATAGCGGGCTGCATTGGTTGCGGCGTTGGAGCCGCCCACCATGGTGTCGTGGGCGCCGCTGGTGTCCTCGATGATCGACAGCAGCGCACGGCCCATGTCGGAGAGGATCACACGGCCTTTGCGCAAGGACGCCGCCCACTGCACCTTAATGGTGTCGGCGTGGTTCAGCCGCTCGCTCGGGTCGAGCGCATTCCAGGCCTGGATGCTAACGCAGGACGTGCCGCTGGTGTTGACGAGTCGCAGCGCTTCGCCGCGGCCGAGCTTGGTCACGTAGTACCAGCCGCCCGGCACGGTCTCGCGATGGATGATCGCGTCGGCGGCGATCGGCGCGCCGTCGCGCAGCAGCGGCGGCGGCAGGGCCTTCGGCGCCTGCTGCTGGCCCAGCGCCTTATGCTGTTCGTAGCGCCGGCGGTTGGCCTCGACTTCGGCCTTCTCTTGCTCGGTCAGGATCATGCTGTCCTCACGGTGAACAAATGCCGGGTCGTCCCGGCTCATGCTCCCTGTGCGGCCGGGTCGTCCCGGCCGGAGCGGATTGGATGGTCGGTGCGCGGCTGCGCGATGCGCCGCGGGAAGATTTCGAGATCGCGGGAAATCGTGGCGCCGTAGCGCTCGCGTTCCTCGGGACGGTTGCGATTGCGTTCGAACGCGATCACCCGCGTCGCCAGGCTGAAGGCCTCGGACAGATCGTGCGTGACCATCACCACGGTGAGCTCGGTCTCGTTCCACAGCCGCTTCATCAGCACGTGGATGTCGGCGCGGATGCCGGGATCAAGCGCGCCGAACGGCTCGTCGAGCAGCAGGATCTTTGGGCCGCGCATGATCGCCTGCGCCAGCGCCAGTCGCTGCTGCATACCGCCGGACAGTGCGGACGGATATTTGATCTCGTGGCCTTTCAGCCCGACCTCGTCGAGCAGCGCCATCGCCTGCTCGGTCGCCTCGCGCCGCGCCCGGCCGAACAGCCGGCCGAGCAGACGCGACTGCTGCAGCTCGCGGCCGAGCAGCACGTTGTCGAGCACGGTGAGATGCGGAAACACCGAATAGCGCTGGAACACCACACCGCGATCGGCGTCGGGTTCGCTCGGCATCGGCTGGCCATCGATCAGGATCTGGCCGCGGGTCGGCGTCTCTTCGCCGAGCAGCATGCGCAGGAAGGTGGTCTTGCCGCAGCCGGAAGGCCCGACCAGCGCGACGAAGGCGCGCGGCGCGACGTCGAGCGTGATCCGCTCCAGCACGATGTGGTCACCGTACTCTTTCCAGACGTTGTCGAAACGGATCGCGCTCATTCCGCCCTCACCGCGGCGAACCAGGGGAAGGCTTTGCGCTGGATCAGTCGCAACGCCAGGTCCATCACGAAGGCGAGCAGCGTGATCCACACCACGTAGGGGATGATCACGTCCATCGCCAAATAGCGCCGCACCAGGAAGATGCGATAGCCGAGCCCTGAGTCCGAGGCGATCGCTTCGGCGGCGATCAGGAACAGCCAGGCCGGTCCGAGTTGCAGGCGCAGCGAGTCGATCAGTCGCGGCAGGATCTGCGGCAGCACCACGCGGAGCGCGATCTGCCAAGTCGAGGCGCCGAGCGTCTGCGCCTTGATCAGTTGTTCGCGCGGCAGTTCGAGCACCTTCATCGACAGGTCGCGGATGATGCAGGGCAGCGTGCCGATCACGATCAGCGCGATCTTGGAGTTCTCGCCGAGACCCATCACGATGAACAGGATCGGCAGCAGCAGCAGCGGCGGCACCATCGAGGTGACCGACACGAACGAGCCGAGCAGGGCATTCGCGGCCGGCAGCAGGCCGATCACGATGCCGAACACGAGCGCCAGCGAGGTCGAGATCGCCAGCGCCGCGCCCAGCCGTTCGAGACTCGCCAGCGTGTCCGACCACAGCAGATAGCTGCCGGTGCGGGCATCGACCTGGAAGGCCATCTGCTTGACCGCCTGGCCCATGCTGGACAGCGCCGGCAGCAGCTTGTCGTTGGGATTCTCCGCCAGCCGCGCGCCGGAGCCCAGCAGATACGCAATGATCACCAGCACGAACGGCAGCGCCGCCATGTAGATGGCGAGTTGCCGTCCAGGCCTGATGTTCACCCATCGCATCGTCGTGCTCCGGCTTGGCTTGTGACGTGATCGCTTACAGCTTGCCGGCCGCGGCGGCATTCATGAAGCTCGGGTCGAACCGCAGCTTCACGTTGGCCTTGTCGCCGAGCACGGTCTTGTCCGCGAGCTCGATGCCGACGGCGTCGGCCGACTTCGCGCCCTTGCCGAGCAGGTCCTTGTCGAACAGGAACTTGCGGACGCGGTCCATGGTGCTGCCGATCGCCGCGCTCTTGGTGAAGGCTTCGGCGTCGGCGGCCTTGCTGAACAGCTTGGTCGATGCGAGCTGGCTTTCGAAGCCGGCCAGATCGGTGCCGGACGCCTTCGCCATCGCTTCCTTGGCGGCCTTGGCCTCGGCGCCTTCCGCCGTCATCTTCGCCATGGTCTCGTACCAGATCCCGACCAGCGCCTTGGCGAAGTTCGGATTGTCCTTCACCACCGCGGTGTTGGCGACCATCAGATCCATGATTTCACCGGGGATCTGCGAGGAGTCGAACACCTTGTGGGCGTCGGGCGAGGCGAGGATTTCAGAGACGATCGGATTCCAGGTCACCACCGCGGTGACGTCGGCCGTCTTGTAGGCGGCGGCGAGGTCGGCGTCGGAGGTGTTGACCACCTTGACGTCCTTTTCGCTCAGCTTGTTGGATTCGAGCGCGCGCGCCAGCAGATAGTGCGACACCGAGAACTCGACCAGATTGACCTTCTGGCCCTTGATCGCGGCGAAATCCTTCTTATCCTTGAGGATCACCGCGTCGTTGCCGTTGGAGAAGTCGCCGACGATCACCGCGGTGGTGTCGACGCCGCCGGCGGCGGGAATCGACAGCGCATCCATGTTGGTGATGGTCACCGCGTCATAGGAGCCCGCGGTGTATTGATTGATCGACTCGACGTAGTCGTTGAATTGCTTCACCTCGATGGTGATGCCGTATTTGTCCGCCCACTTCTTCACGATGCCGGTGTCGGCGGCATAACCCCAGGGCATCCAGCCGACATAAATCGACCAGGCGACCTTGAAGTCCTTCTTGGGGGCAGCGGAGGCTCCGGCGACGCTCAGCGCGACGATCGAGCCAGCAAGGATCAGAGAAGATAGGAAACGAGTCTTCCGCATCGGATCATTCCTCAGAATCTGGTCGCGATGAGGAATTGACGTGGACCATCGTTTGCCAATTCCTCGGCTTACGAGGTCTCCCGGGCTTTTGTCCCGCCGTGCGTCCGAAGGATTTCTCCCTTCGGGGGGCAGCTCTCGGACCAGCGCCTGAAACAGGCCGGAACCCTAGCCACCAACTCTGCGCCAATTGTTGCCCGAACGGACGGCATCTTTGAAGGTCCGCACGGCACAAACAATGTGCAATCGCTGGCGGTAGTTCGGTCAACTGCCCAGCGGTTCGGCGGTATCGGTATGATCGTGTGGTCACGACGACCAGCTTACCGATCTGCACAGATCTGCTACCGAGTTCGCCTGTATCTTCTGCGAGGCTTTCTCAGCGTCTGAAGTCCGCCTTCCGCTTTTCCTGAAAGGCTGCGACGCCTTCGGCGAATTCGGTGCTGCCGAAGGCGACGCCCTGGGCGAAGGCCTCGAGGGCGAAGAACTGTTCGATCGGTTCGAACGCGCCGTTGACCAGCATTTTGGTGAGGCCGAACGAAGTGGCGGGGCCGGCGGCAAGATCAGCGGCGAGCTTCAGCGCCTCGTCCATCAGCGCGTCAGCCGGCACGACGCGCTTGGCGATGCCGAGCGCCAGCGCCTCATCCGCTTCGACCCGGCGGTTGGTGAGCAGGATGTCCTTTGCGCGCATCGCGCCGACCGCGCGCGGCAGCGTCAGCGCCAGGCCGAGATCCGGCGCGGCACCGAGCCCGGGAAACGCCGCGCGGAAGTAAGCCTGCTCCGAAATCAGCACGATGTCGCACAGCAGAGCCAGCGAGAAGCCGGCGCCGGCGGCCGATCCGTTCACTGCGGCGATCACCGGCTTCTCGGCGGTGAGCAACATTTTGGCCCAGCCGTGCGTCACCTGCATCCGCCGCCGCACCTGCGGCGCGGCGCGCTCGCCCATATTGTTGATATCACCGCCGGCGCAGAACGAGCCCTCGCTGCCGGTGATCACCAGACAGCGCACGGTGGGATCGGAGAGCAATTCCGGGATGCGGAGTTCGAGATGCTGCTTGACCGCCGGTTGCAGTGCATTGCGCGTCGACGGGCTGTTGAGGCGAACCACCATGACGTCGGCATGGCGTTCGAACACGACGGCATCGCCGTCGGCGGCGCTGTGTGCAGGCATGTGTTTCCACCCTTGTTTTGTTTCCGGTGACGATAACGCAGTCGGCGACGATTTGCGAAAACGATTTTCGCAATGCTAAAACGCGTTCAAGCAACAACACGAACAGGGTGGGAGCGCGACATGCAGTTGACGGCGGGCTTGCGCAAGGCGGCCTCGTTCTGCGCCGACGACATCGCGCTCGTGACCCCCGAGCGCTGCTTCAGCCATGGCGAGGTGCTGGACCGCGTGGCGCGGCTCGCAAGCGTGTTCCGCCGCTTCGGCATTGAAGCCGGCGAACGGGTTGCGATCCTGGCGGCCAACGGCAACGCGTACATTGAGTGCTATTTCGCCGTGCTGTGGGCTGGTGGCGTCGTGGTGCCGATCAATTCCCGGTTCTCGCTCGCCGAGATGATCGAGCAGGTGACTGATGCCGAGCCGACGGTGCTGGTGAGCGATCGCAGCTTTCTCGACAGTGCGCTGCAACTCGCCGACGCCTGCCGCTGCATCGCCGCTGTGATCGCTGCCGCGCCGAACACCGCAGGGCTGCCGAAGCTCTACGATTACGAGGCTCTGCTCGCGGACGAGAAGCCTTGCGCCGACGCCGGCCGTGGCAACGACGATCTCGCTTGCCTGTTCTACACTGGCGGTACGACAGGCCGCGCCAAGGGCGTGATGCTCAGCCACCGCAATCTGTGGGTCAACGCGGTGGTGACGTCGCTGTCTTTCGGCTTCGATGAGACCACGGTGGCGCTGCACGCCGGGCCGCTGTTCCATCTCGGCGCCGGTGCTCGCGTCTACACCACCTCGATCATGGGCGGGCGACACGTGGTGATCCCGCAGTTCTCGCCGAACGACGTGCTGGCTGCGATCAGCCAGCACAAGGTGACGGTGGCGACGTTCGTGCCGACGATGCTCGGCATGATCCTGCAATTGCCGGACCTCGACAGTTACGATCTGTCGAGCCTGAAGCTGATCACCTATGGTGCTTCGCCGATGCCGGAAGCGGTGTTGCAGGAGTGCCTGCGGCGATTTCCGTCGATCAGGTTCGGCCAATCCTACGGCATGACCGAGCTGTCGCCGGTCGCGACCATCTTGTCGCCGGCCGATCATCTGCCGTCCGCACCGCGGCATCGGCTGCGCTCGGCCGGCCGGCCCATTGTGTCGGCGGAAGTCAGGATCGTCGATGCCGAGGACCGCGAGCTGAAACCTGGCGAGGTCGGCGAGGTGGTGGTCCGTGGCCCCATGGTGATGATGGGCTATTGGAAACAGCCGAAACTGACCGCGCAGGCGCTGCGCGGCGGCTGGATGCACACCGGCGATTCCGGTCGGTTCGACACTGATGGCTATCTCTACATCTCCGACCGGATCAAGGACATGATCATCACCGGCGGCGAGAACGTGTATTCGATCGAGGTCGAGAACGCGATCGCGTCGCATCCCGACGTGCTGCAATGCGCGGTGATCGGCATCCCACATGCCAAATGGGGGGAGGCGGTGCATGCGGTGGTGGTGCGCCGCGCGGGCTCTTCGCTGACGACGGATGAGCTGATCACGTTCTGCCGCTCTGTGATCGCCGACTACAAATCGCCGCGCAGCATCGAATTCCGCGACGACCCCCTGCCGCTGTCCAGCGTCAACAAGATCAACAAGGCGGCGCTTCGCGCGCCGTATTGGAACGACAAGGACCGGCGTGTGAATTGAGGTTGTTCGGGCATAGCGCCATCCCTGTCGTCATTGCGAGGAGCGCAGCGACGAAGCAATTCAGCTTCGTGCGCCGGACGATGGATTGCTTCGCTTCGCTCGCAATGACGGGGAGAGGCCGTGCCTCTGCCGTGCGTAAGGACGACGGAGCGCGCCGTTACCCGCCCAGCGCGGCGCTGATTGCTCTCGCGGCGTGGGCCAGCGCCGGGCCGTGGTGTTCGATCAGCTGCTGCTGCGACACCAGATAGGCCGGGCCGCCGAAGCTCAAGGCATATACCGGGCCGCCATTCGGCGGCACGATTGCGGCGCCGACTGCGTTGATGTCCTTGCGCCACTCGCCGGTCGAGATGCAGAAGCCCTGTCGGGCCATCTCGCGCATCGACTTGGTGATCGATTTTTCGATCTTCGGCCAGTCTGAGCCATGATGCTCGCGCAATTCCGTCAGCAGCGCCCGGCGCTCGTCGTCGCCGATTGTTGCCAGATAGGCTTTGCCGAGCGACGTGGTGGCGAGCGGCACGCGCGAGCCCGGTGGCAGCCGCAGGCCGATCAGCGCGTCGCTTTCGCAGCTTTCGATGTTCAGCATCATCAACCGTTCGCGGGTGCCGAGCCCGACATGCAGCTGGCTGTCTTCGGCGAGCCTGGTCATGATCGGCAGCGCGGCTTTGCGGACGTCGAGGTTGGCGAGCGCCGCGTAGCTCAGTGCCAGCGCGCGGGCGCCGAGCTGATAGGTCGCCGAGCGCGGCTCGTAGGTGAGATAGCCGAGCTGGATCAGCGTGTGTGTCATCCGCGAGATCGTCGGCTTCGGCAGGCCGGTGCGCTCGGCGAGCTCCTGATTGCCGAGCGCGCGGTCGCCGGCGCGAAACGCCCCGAGCACGTCGAGGCCGCGCGCTAGCGCCGAGACGAACAGCCGGCCGCCGGCATCATCGCGTTCGGCGGCGTCGGCGCGGGGCCGGCGCGATGCGCGCTGCAACGATTGCCGCTCGGCGCGGCGTTGCGCACGATCTTCCGAGCTCGCAGCAGGAGGCCGCTTCGCGGTTGTCGCTCCGCCGCGTCGCTTGCCCGCTGCGGGCCCGCGCGTGGTTGTCTTCGCCGCCATGATCGAGGTTTCCGTGCGGCGCGGCCGCGAGTCAAAGATGTTTGCGAAAATCGATTTCGCATATTGTGCGACAGCCACCGCGGTGGCAAGCTGCACAAAAAACAAGAGGAAGCGGAAGGATGCCGATCGACCCCGCGCGCTTGCGCAACTGGCCCATTCCCGACATCGAGCAGAGCTATACGGAACGCGACACTATGCTGTACGCGCTCGGCGTCGGCTATGGCGACGCCCCGCTCGACGCGAAGCAACTGCGTTACGTCTACGAGCAGGATTTGCAAGTGCTGCCGTCGATGTCGGTGGTGCTTGGCTATCCGGGATTCTGGCTCGGCAATGAGGAGACCGGCGTCGACTGGCGCAGGGTTCTGCATGGCGAGCAGGGGTTCGAGATTTTCAAGACGCTGCCGCCGAAGGCGACGGTGGTCGGGCGTTCGCGCGTCACCGGTCTGTTCGACAAGGGCGCCGGCAAGGGCGCCGTGTTGCTGTCGGAGCGCGATGTCGTCGACAAAACGACCGGCGAGTTGCTGTGCCGCCTGACCTCGACCACGATGCTGCGCGGCGACGGCGGGTTCGGAGGACCTTCGGGACCGTTGCCGGTGCCGCACGCGCTGCCCGAGCGTGCTCCTGATCTGTCGCTGCGGATCGCAACCTCGCCGCGCGCCGCGCTGCTGTATCGGCTGTCCGGCGACTACAATCCGCTGCACGCCGATCCCGAAGTCGCGCGCAAGGCCGGATTCGACAAGCCGATTCTACATGGGCTGTGCAGCTTCGGCGTGGTGTGCCGCGCCTTGGTCGAGCTGTGCTGCGATGGCGATCCGACGCGGCTGACCAAGATGCAGGTGCGGTTCTCCTCGCCGGTGTATCCCGGCGAAACCATCGTCACCGAAGTTTGGAACGAAGCGGCTGGGCGAATCTCGTTCCGCGCCAAAGTGGCCGAACGGGATGTCGTTGTGATCAACAACGGTCTCGCCGCGGTTTCATGACGTTGGTGGATTATTCCGCGTGCAGGAAAACGAAGCGACCGGCCTGCGGAGAGTGACTTTCGGCGGGCATCACGTATAAGTCCGCCGACGCTGCAACAACAACGAACAACAAAGAGGAACGCCCGTGTCCATTTCCCGACGTTCATTCGGAATCGGTGCGACTGGTCTGGTGCTCGGAACGGTCGCAGCGCCTTGGGTTCGCAACGCCAGCGCCGAGCCGGCGCCGATCAAGATCGGCGTGATCAATTCGATGAGCGGCGGTCTGTCGGCCTACGCGCAGGAAGGCAAGCCGGCGTTCGACTACATCATCGACCAGATCAACAAGAACGGCGGCATCAAGAGCAAAGATGGCGCCAAGATTCAGTTGCTGCAGGCGGACGACGCCAGCCAGCCGGCGCGGACCGCGACCGAAGCGCGCCGCCTGATCACCGAAGAAAAGGTGCCGTTGCTCACTGGCACCATCCTCAGCGCCCAGATGCTGGCGCTGACGCCGGTGCTCGACGAATTGAAGGTGCCGACGCTGTCGATCTGGGCCGGCGGCGCAAAGTCGAACTACATGTTCTCGCTCGGCTACCCGTATGATCGCGGCTACGCGCAGTCGATGCACGATTTCATCGTGTCGCTGCGCGACAATGACAAGTTCCCGATCAAGACCGCGGTGATGTGCTACTCGAACTACGAGGCCGGCCAGCAGGTCAACAAATTCCTGGTCGAGAAGCTGAAGGCCAGCGGCATCGAGGTGATTGGCGAAGCGCCGCTCGACACCAAGGCGCAGGACCAGACCTCCGCGATGATCCGCATCCGCTCGCTCAAGCCGGACGTGGTCACCGGGCTGGTGACTCCACGTGACGGCATTCTGATGCATCAGGCGCGCTACAACCTGAACTACCAGGGCAGTCTGTTCGTCGGCGGCACCGGCGGCTACTCGGACCTGTCGCTGTGGAAGGATCTCGGCCCGGAGATCGGCAAGGCGGTACTGACGCGCAACCTGTTCGGCATGACCGGCTTCAGCGCCGGCGCCAAGATGGACTCGATGCAAAAGATCATCACCGAGCTGCGCGACGTCGCCAAGCTCGATCGGATCGGCCAGGGCGCGGTCCAATACGCCCAGGGCGCCCGCGTGCTGCAGCAGGTGCTGGAGAACGCCAAGTCGCTGGAGCCGGACGCGCTGCTCGCGGCTTTCAAGGGCTTTAAGATTCCGTTCGGCGATCCGCATCTCTACATCGCCAAGCCGAAGGGCCTGCAGTTCGCCGAAGACCGGCTGCTGACCGACGGCTCGGCGATGATGATCCAGTGGATGCCGGATCAGAGCCAGGAGGTCGTGTTCCCGAAGGAGTTCGCACAGGCAGCTCCGCGTCCCAAGAGCTGATCTCGTCGTGGCCCTTCTCGAAGTCGACAACATCAGCAAACGCTTCGGCGGCCTGCTCGCGCTGAACGACGTCTCGTTCGGCGTCGAGAAGGGCGAGATCCTCGGCATCATCGGCCCCAACGGCGCCGGCAAGACGACGCTGTTCGGCGTCGTCTCCGGCTTCATTGCGCCGTCGAGCGGCGACGTCCGGTTCGACGGCCAGCGCATCACCGGCATTTCGCCGGACCGGCTGACGCGCCGCGGCCTGGTGCGCAGCTTCCAGATCGTCCAGACCTTCGCCGACATGACGACGCTCGAGGTCGTCACCACGGCGGCGCTGACCCGGCGGCCGTTGCGGCAGGCGATCGATTATGCAGCCGAGGTGCTCACGCGCGTCGGCCTCGGCGCCAAGCTCGATGAAACGCCGGCGACGCTGTCGCTGCAGGACAAGAAGCTGCTCGAGGTCGCCAAATGCGTCGCGACCGATCCGCAGTGCATCCTGCTCGACGAGGTGATGGCCGGCCTCACCATGGCCGAGACCGAAGCGCCGATGGCGATCATCCGCGAACTGAACCGCTCCGGCGTCACCATCGTGATGGTCGAGCATGTCATGCCGGTGATCATGCGGATGGCGACCCGGATGGTGGTGATCAATTTCGGCGAGAAGATCGCCGAGGGCACGCCCGACGAGATCATCAAGGACCGCAAGGTAATCGACGCTTACTTCGGAGAGCATCTCGATGCTTGAGGTCGAAGGTCTGGTCGCAGGCTATGGCGGCTCGCCGATCCTGCGCGACGTGTCGCTCAGGCTCGCATCCGGCGAAATCGTCGGCCTGCTCGGCGCCAACAATGCCGGCAAGACCACGCTGATTAACTGCCTGTCGGGGATCGTGACGCCGATGTCCGGCCGCATTGTGTTCGACGGCCAGGACGTCACCCGCACCACGGCGCGCGAACGGGTCGAACTCGGCATCATCCAGGTGCCCGAAGGGCGGCTTGTGTTCCCCGAGATGAGCGTGCGCGAGAACTTGCTGCTCGGCGGGTTCTGCGACCGCGCCCGGCCGCATCGCCCGGCGCAGATGGAAAAGGTGCTGGATCTGTTCCCGCGGCTGAAGGAACGGCTGACTCAGGCCGCCGGCACGCTGTCCGGCGGTGAGCAGCAGATGCTGGCGATCGGCCGCGGGTTGATGGCGGAAGCGCGCATTCTGATGCTCGACGAGCCCTCGCTCGGCCTGTCGCCGCTGTTCGTCCAATATATCTTCGAGATCATCGACCAGTTGCACCAGAGCGGCCTCACCATGCTGCTGGTCGAGCAGAACCTCAATCTGACGCTGCGCCATGCGCAGCGCTGCTACGTGCTCGAACGCGGCCAGGTCGCGGTCGAAGGCACGGCCGATTTGGTCAGGGACGATCCGCGCACGCGGCAGGCTTATCTGGGCCTGTGAACGGAGACGGCAAGTGAGCGAATTCTGGCAGGCCTTGGCGCAAGGCGTCCTGATCGGAAGCACCTACGGGCTGCTCGCGCTGGGCATGGGCCTGGTGTACGGTGTATCCGGCATCGTCAACTTCGCCCATGGCGATTTCATCTCGCTGGCGATGTTCATGGCGCTGGCGCTGTTCTCGGCATTCGCGCTCGATCCGTACGTCTCGGCGCTGATCACCATCCCGGTGATGGCGCTGATCGGTGGGCTGGTCTACCGCTATCTGTTACGGCCGATGGCCGGGCACCAGTTTCTGATGATCGTGCAGCTCACGCTGGGTCTCAGCCTGGTGCTGCAGAACGGCATCCTGATGGTGTTCGGCGGCCAGCCGGCGCGCACGCCGTCGATCGTTGAATCCAAGCTGATCATTCTCGGCGACGTCGTGCTGCGGCTGCCGCATCTGATCGCGTTCGCGGTCGCATTCGCGATGGCGATCGGGCTTTACGTGATGCTGCGCTCGACCGATTTCGGCCGTTCGATCCGTGCGGTGCATCAGAACGCGCGTGCCGCGGCATTGATGGGGGTCGATGTCGGGCGGGTTCAGGTCGTCACCTTCGCGATCGGCGTCGCCATCCTCGCCGTCGCCGCGGCGCTGCTGCTGCCGGGCACGCCGATCACCCCGACCCAGGGCCTGCAGTACACCGTGATCACGCTGCTCGTTGTGGTGCTCGGCGGCATGACCAATTTCGTCAGCATCATGCTCAGCGGCCTAGTGATCGGCATCTCCGAGGCGTTCGGCCAGATCTACGTGTCGGATACGCTCGGCCGTCTGGTGCCTTACGCGATCTTCGTGCTGATCATGCTGTTCCGGCCGCAGGGCCTGACCTGGAGGACGTCATGATCGGCAAGGGCTTCTACCAGACCCTGGCGTCGCCGTGGCTGTGGGGCATTCTGGTGCTTGCGGCCTGCCTGCCGCTGGCGCTGAACAGCTACCATCTCCACCTTCTGACCCTGGCGCTGGTCTATGTGGCGCTGGCGTCGGCCTGGAACATCGTCGGCGGCATGGCCGGACAGGTGTCGCTGGCGCACAGCCTGTTCATCGGCATCGGCGCGATGCTGTCGACCGCGCTGTTGGTCAAGTTCGGCATCAACATGTGGGCCGGGCTGGTGATCTCCGCGGCGATCGCCGGCGCGCTCGGCGCCATGATCGCCTGGATCGACTTCCGCTTCCAGCTTGGCCATCTCTCCTTCGTGCTGATCACACTGGCATTCGCCGAGATGGGCGTGATCATCGTCGAAGGCTGGGAATTCCTCGGCGGCGCGTCCGGTCTCCTGCTTCCGCGTGACACCGGTGATTTCTGGGCGTTCCAGTTTGGTGGCGGACGCGGTGCGTTCTGGGTGATGCTGGGACTGGCGGCCGCTGTGGTGCTGGTCAACGTCGCGATCCTCAATGCGCCGCTCGGCTATTATCTGCGCACCATCCGCGACAACGAGAAGGCCGCGCAGGCGATCGGCGTCAACGTGCTGCGCCACAAGATCACCGCGATGACGATCTCGGCGGTGCTGACCTCGATCGTCGGCACCTGCTATGTGCGCTATCTGACGTTTGCCGATCCGTATCTGCTGGCGACTCCGACGATCACCATCGAGATCGTGCTGTTCGCCACCGTCGGCGGGCTCGGCCGCGCGTTCGGTCCGGCTCTGGGTGCGCTGCTGCTGGTGCCGCTCGGCGAGGTGCTGCGCGGCCAGCTCGGCGGGGCGGTGCCGGGGCTGCACTATTTCATCTATGGCGTCGTCGTGATCGTGGTGATCCTCGTCACGCCCCGCGGTCTGCTGCCGCTAGCCGAGCGGGCGTGGCGCAGCTTGCGCCGCCGCGGCCCGGAGCCGCGGCCGGCTTCAGCGTCGTAAGCCGAGACCATCAACTGCCGGGAGCGACTACGCTCCCGGCGCCAGCGCTGCCCCCGCATCGCAGCGGCGAGCCGCGCGCTTCTGCTTAAAGCCTTCGATCAGGCCGTAGATCGCCGGGATGACGATCAGCGTCAGCAGTGTCGACGACACCATGCCTCCGATCATCGGCACCGCGATCCGCTGCATGATTTCGGAGCCGGTGCCGCTGCTCCACAGGATCGGCAGCAGGCCCGCCATGATCGCCACCACGGTCATCATCTTCGGCCGGACGCGCTCGACCGCGCCTTCCATGATCGCCTCCTGTAGATCGCGCGGCGTTAATCGCCGGCCTTCAGCGGCGCATCGCGCTTTGGCGGCGGCCAGGGCGTGGTCGAGATAGATCAGCATCACCACGCCGGTCTCGGCTGCGACGCCCGCCAGCGCGATGAAGCCGACTGCGACTGCGACCGACAGATTGAAGCCGAGCGCCCACATCAGCCACAGCCCGCCGACCAGCGCGAACGGCAGCGACAGCATCACGATCAGCGTTTCGGTCAGCGATCGGAAGTTGAGGTAGAGCAGCAGGAAGATGATCGCGAGCGTCAGCGGCACCACGATCTTCAGCCGCGCGGTGGCGCGTTCGAGGTACTCGTACTGCCCGCTCCAGGTCACATAGGTGCCGGCCGGGAAGCTCACGCCGGCCTGCACCGCCTGCTTGGCGTCGGCGACGTAGCCGCCGAGGTCGCGGTCGCGGATATCGACATAGATGTAGGTCGCGAGCTGGCCGTTCTCGGTGCGGATCGAGGTTGGGCCGCGCGCCGGCTGCACCGTCGCCACCTCGCCGAGCGGCACGGCGCCGCCGGCCGGCAGCGGCACCAGCACGTCCCGGGCGATTCCTTGCGGATCGTCACGCAGCTCGCGTGGATAGCGCATGTTGACGGTGAAGCGCTGGCGGCCTTCCACCGTCGTGGTCACGGTTTGGCCGCCGAGCGCAGTGGCAATGGTGTCCTGCACGTCCTGGATCGCGAGGCCGTAGCGTGCCAGCGCCGTTCGATCCGGAACAATCTCCAGATAATAGCCGCCGATGGTGCGTTCGGCATAGGCCGAGGAGGTGCCGGGGACGGTCTTCAGCACCTGCTCGACCTGTTTGGCGAGGCGGTCGATCTCGACCAGATCGGTGCCGATCACCTTGACGCCCACCGGCGTGCGGATGCCGGTCGACAGCATGTCGATCCGCGCCTTGATCGGCATTGTCCAGGCATTGGAGACGCCGGGGAATTGCAGCGCCTTGTCCATCTCGGCAATCAGCCCGTCGGTGGTCAGGCCTGGTCGCCATTCTGCTTTCGGCTTGAGGTTGATCACCGTCTCGAACATTTCGGTCGGCGCCGGATCGGTCGCAGTCGAAGCGCGGCCGGCCTTGCCGTACACCGAGGCGACCTCGGGGAAGCCGCGGATGATGCGATCCTGCATCTGCAGCAGCTCGGCCGCCTTGGTGATCGACAGGCCGGGCAGGGTGGTCGGCATGTAGAGCAGCGTGCCTTCGTCGAGCGCGGGCATGAACTCGGTGCCGAGTTGGCGCGCCGGCCAAATCGAGACGCCGAGCACCACCAAAGCCAGCACGATCACCAGCGTCTTGGCGCGCAGCACGCCGCGGATCACCGGACGATAGATCCAGATCAGCGCCCGGTTGATGATGTTGCGATGCTCCGGAACGATCTTGCCGCGGACGAAGATCACCATCAGGGCCGGCACCAGCGTCACCGACAGCAGCGCGGCCGCCGCCATCGCGAATGTCTTGGTGAAGGCGAGCGGTCCGAACAGCCGGCCCTCTTGTGATTCCAGCGTGAAGATCGGCAGGAACGACACGGTGATGATCAAGAGACTGAAGAACAGCGCCGGTCCGACCTCGGAGGCGGCCTCGATCAGGATCGCGACGCGTGACTTGCCCGGTTCGGCGCGCTCAAGGTGCTTATGGGCGTTCTCGATCATCACGATCGCGGCGTCGACCATGGCGCCGATGGCGATCGCGATGCCGCCGAGGCTCATGATGTTGGAGCCGAGGCCGAGCAGCTTCATTGCGGCGAAAGCCATCAGCACGCCGATCGGGAGCATCAGGATCGCCACCAGCGCGCTGCGGACGTGCAGGAGGAAGATGATGCACACCGCGGCGACCACCAGGCTCTCTTCGAGCAGCGTGTGCTTCAGCGTGTCGATCGCGCTGTAGATCAGCGTCGAACGGTCATACACCGGCACGATCTCGACAGATTTCGGCAGGCTGCTGGCGATCTCCTGGAAGCGTTTCTTGACGTGCTCGATCACATCGAGCGCGTTGACGCCGAAGCGCTGCAGCACGATACCGCTGGCGACTTCGCCTTCGCCGTTGAGCTCCGCGATGCCGCGGCGCTCATCGGGGCCGAGTTCGACCCGCGCGACGTCCTTCAGCAGCACTGGTGTGCCGCCGCTAGCCCTCAGCACGATGTTGCCGAGGTCGTTGATGTCCTTGATGTAGCCTTTGCCGCGGATGACGTATTCGAACTCCGACAGCTCGACGGTGCGGCCACCGACATCGGCATTCGACGCACGGATCGCCTCGCGCATCCGCGCCATAGTGATGCCGCGGTCACGCATCCGCTGCGGATCGAGCACCACGTTGTACTGCTTGACGAAGCCGCCGATGCTGGCGACCTCGGCGACGCCTTCGGCCTTGGCCAGCGCAAACCGCAGATTCCAGTCCTGGATGGTGCGGGTGTCAGCAAGGTTCAGCTGTTTCGACATCACCGCGTATTGATAGACCCAGCCGACACCGGTGGCGTCCGGGCCGATGCTCGGCGCGACGCCTGCCGGCAGGCGCGAGGCGGCGCCGTTGAGGAATTCCAGCACCCTCGACCGCGCCCAGTAGATGTCGGTTCCATCCTCGAAGATCACGTAGACGAACGACACGCCGAAGAACGAGAAGCCGCGCACCACTTTCGACTTCGGCACCGTCAACATCGCGGTGGTCAGCGGATAGGTGACCTGATCCTCGATCACCTGCGGCGCCTGCCCGGGATATTCGGTGTAGACGACGACCTGGGTGTCGGAGAGATCCGGAATGGCGTCGAGCGGCAGATGCAGCAGGGCGTAGAGGCCCGCAGCCGCTGCGAAGCCGGTGCCGAACAGCACCAGCAGCAGGTTGCGCGCCGACCAAGCGATGATCCGGGCAATCATGGCTGGGCTCCGGCGTGGTCGTGTGCGTGATTGTGAGACGATGCTTGCGGCTCGGTGGTGGGGGCGTTCGCTCCGTCGGCAAAGCCCTTTAGCGCGGCCTTCAGATTGCTCTCGGCGTCGATCAGGAAGTTGGCGGAGGTGACCACCGCCTCGCCTTCGTCGATGCCGTGTTTGATCTCGAGGACGCCGTCGCCGCGACGTCCGAGCGTCACCGTCCGCGGCTCGAACCGGCCGTCGCCCTTGTCCACCAGCACGATGCGGCTGCTGCCACTATCGAGCACAGCGGAGGTGGGGATCGTCAGCGCCGGTGCGTCGCCGGCGATGTCGATCTCGGCATCGACATACATGTCCGGCAGCAGCTTCAGATCCGGATTGGCGAGTTCGACGCGCAGCCGCGTGGTGCGGGTGTCGCGATTGACCTGCGGATAGATCACCGCAATCGTTCCGGACAGTGCGCGATCCGGGAAGGCGCGCGCCCGGATCGTCACCTTCTGGCCGACAGCGAGAGAGCCGAGATCGCGTTCGGCGACGTCGACCAGCGCCCACACCGTTGAGATGTCGGCGATTCGAAACAGCACGTCGCCGACATTGGCGCGCATGCCGTCGATTGCGTTGCGCTCCAGCACGATGCCGTCGCGTGGCGCGCGCCATTGCACCGTCACCGGCGCGGTCCGCGTCCGTTCCAATTCGGCGATAGTCTCGTCGGGTACGTCGAGATTGACCAGCCGCTGCCGCGAGCCGCGGCCGAACGCTTCGATCGTGCTGGTGGTCTTCGAGTTGATGGTCGACAGATATTCGGCGGCGGCCGACGCGATCGCCGAGCTGTAGATCTGCATCAGCGGCTGCCCGGCCTTGACGAAGCTGCCGGTGGTGACGTCGGCGATCTTCTCGACGAAGCTCTCGCTGCGCATCGCGATCACCGAGACGCGGCGCTCGTCGAGCTGGATCACGCCAGGGGCCTTCACCATCACATGCAGGGCGCGGCGTTCGGCTGGCTCGGATTTGACGCCGCTGCGCTGGATCTTGCCGGGCGATAGCTTCACCGTGCCGTCCGCACTGTCCTCGCCCTCATAGACGGGGACGTAGTCCATCCCCATCGAGTCCTTCTTCGGCACCTTGGAGATGTCGGGCAGCCCCATTGGATTGCGGTAGTACAGGATCTTGCGGGTGGGATCGGGCGCGGGCTTCGGCGCCGGCTGCGCAGAGGGCTCGTCGGCCTCATACACCGGCAGATAAGCGCGGCCTTGCGCATCGGCCTTCGGCACGGCCGACCAGCGCGGCGCGCCGGATGGATCGCGGTAGTACAGCGGCGATCGCTCGTCGGCCGCAGCGGGCGCAGCGAAACAGAGTCCGATCAGAAACAGCAGGGAGGGTGAGCGCAGCTTGGTCATGACGTGCACCGTCGCGCGCCGCCAGGGCGCATCCGAATTCGGGAGATTGGAAGGACGGCGGCGCCGCGGCTGCGGCGCCGCGCTGGCCTATTTGAATGCCTTGACGATCACCTTGCCGGTGACGGTCTCGGGCTCGCCCTGGACCTTCGCCGACAGCGTGATCTGGTAGCGGCCGGCCATCGGCAGGTCGGTCTTGAAGGCGTACACGCCGGGCTCCGGCGACGGCAGCGCTGTCACCGGCGACACCATGTCGGCCATGTTGTCCGGCGCCATGTCGACGCGGGTCTTGAAGATCACCGCGCCTTCCACCGGCTTGCCGGTGGTCTTGTGGGTGAGGCGAATCGCGACGGTGACGTCGTCGCCCTTCTTCATCTCGGGCGTCTTGGGCTCGAAGGCGTAGTCACCTGCGCCTGCCATCGCGGCGGTCGCAAACAGGGCGAGCGCGGCGGCGCAGGCCGCTGCGGTGCTGAATTTCGCAGTCATCATGATCTCCAAACGTGTCTGATCTCGTGCCGCGGCCGAACGGCGCGCAGCATTTATCGGCGCGGGCGAAACGCTCGCGCGGCGGTCAGCGAGAGATCAGACGCGAGGAGGCCGGAACGGCGGGCTGCCGGCGTGGTCCGGCACGAACAGGTCGGCCGGGGGGGACACTGGACTGGCGCGTTGGGCGATGAACTTCACCGGCACCGTAGCAACCGGCGAGAAGCCGACCGAGGCGCCGACGCAGCAGAACCCGAGCGGGCACTTAGCCGGATGTTTCGGCAGGGAGGGCGTTACTGGCGCCGCATCGGCGGTGGCGCCGTGGCAAGATTCGACGGCGGCGGTGACGTGGGTGCCAGCGTGATGCTCGTGGTGCTGGACGTGCTGCGCGGCTTCCGCCGGTCCGGTAGGCAGCATGACGGCCGACGCCGAGCCGACCGGCAAAGCCGCCAGCGACAACGCCATCATCAGCGCCAAGATCGTCCGGAACAGTCGCATCCCGCTTTCAGCTCGCCAAGGGCTATCGGCGATCCGATAGCACGATGCCAGAGGTAAGACTTGTCACGCGTCAATTTCAAGACCGACGCTTATAGAAGGCGCGACGGTCTCGATTTTGGTGATCATACCCCTGCAGGGTATCCGGGCGCAAGGGTGCCGTTTCGGCATCCGCCACGGGGCTGGCGCGCGCGCCGGGCGCTGCATCGAGCCTCCCTGGTGCCGTGACACCTGTCCGTCGCCTGCTGCCGGCCCTGCAGTGGCCGTCGGGACACAATTCCACATCCATCTAAAGAATTATTCTCGTGGCGCGAAGGAACTCATTCTTCTGCGAGCGCCTTCGAGAAAATGCACTGCTAATCGTCCGGGTTGAATCGACAGCAATGAGTTGAGTGCATCTGTTAGTAGAAATCTATTCTATTAGTTGTGTGTTTGGCGACAGATCGCTGACATGGACACAACTCAAATCTTCTCCTATTCCGCGAAGGTGGTCCATTTGAGCGACGCGCCGGCACTTGGGTGCCGCGGCGCCGAGGGTAGTGATTCATGACTGAAGATACCGAAGTCCGCAGGACGCTCGCTGAAGGCGCTGCGCGCCAACTCGCCAACGCGACCAAGACCCGCGCGCAATGGGGCGGCATCTCCCCGCGCTGGCTGGTGCCGCTGTTGCAATGGACGCCGGTCGAGGCTGGTATCTTCCGTCTCAATCGCGTCAAGGAAACGCGCGGCGCGACCGCATCTGCCTCGTTCGATGTCGAATGCAGCCCGCGGCGCGACCGCGATCCGGATCTGCCGGAGACCTTCGTCGACTACGAGGAGCATCCGCGCGAGTACTTCCTCAACGCAGTGACGACCGTGCTGGACGTGCAGACCCGCGTGTCCGACCTCTACAGCCATCCGTTCGATCAGATCCAGGAGCAGCTGCGGCTGCTGATCGAGAAGGTCAAGGAGCGGCAGGAAGGCGAACTGATCAACAACGCCGAATATGGCCTGCTCGCCAACACCGCGCCGTCGCAGCGGATTTCGACCCGGAAGGGCCCCCCGACCCCGGACGATCTCGATGAGCTGATCACCAAGGTCTGGAAGGAGCCGGCATTCTTCCTGGCGCATCCGCGCGCGATCGCTGCGTTCGGTCGCGAGTGCACCCGCCGCGGCGTGCCGCCGCCGACCATCAATATGTTCGGTTCGCCGTTCCTCACCTGGCGCGGGCTGCCGCTGGTGCCGTCCGACAAGGTGCCGTTCGACGAAGCCGGCCGCACCAAGATCCTTCTGCTGCGCACCGGCGAGAAGAAGCAGGGCGTGGTCGGTCTGTTCCAGCCCGGCGTGCCGGGCGAAGTGGCGCCGAGCCTGTCGGTGCGGTTCATGGGCATCAACCGCAAGGCGATCGCCTCGTATCTGATCTCGCTGTACTGCTCGCTGGCGGTGCTGACCGAGGACGCGCTCGGTGTGCTCGATGACGTCGAGGTCGGTACGTATCATGAGTACGCCTGAGCCGACCCTGCCGCATCCGGGCTCGGCGGCACTGCCGCAAGGCGGAGCGCTGCCGCATCCGGCGTCGCTGGAGCAGGCGTCCGCCGCAGCGGTCGGTGCACCGGATGTCGCCTCGATCGCGCGGCTGGCCAACGCGTTTTTCTCGGCGTTGCCGACCGGGGCGGTGCCGGAGCCCGGCGCCGCGCTCGGCTCGGCGCCACTGTTTGCCGCCGAGCCGCTGCACAACGCGATTCCCGGCACGCCGGCGCTATCGCCCTCCTATAAGCCGAACCACAATCCCGGCGCGGCCTCGCCGATCCCCACCGTGGGCGCGGCGCGGCCGTCGGCACCGATCTTCGCGCTCGATCCTAATCTGGCGCCGGAGCCGACCACGGCGGTTGGCTCGTTGCCGCAGGAGCTGAAGGTGCCGCTCGCGGCTCCGCCTGTGGCGCCGCCGCCTCCGTCTGCACCAGCGGTGCAGCCTGTGTTTGCGCGTGACACTGATCTGGCCGCGCTACCCGGCCGGCTCGACGAATCCCGCAGCTTCGTGCCGCGCACTGCATTGCCGAGCGCGGGGCCATTCGGTGCCGACGCCGCGGCGACGGCAGCGCCGTTGTACTTTCTTGCGGACAATCCGGCCCTGGCCCATGCGACGCCGGCATCAGCAGCGCCGCCCCGTGTCGATACCTTCGACCTCACCGGATTGGCTCCGCAGCATCGCCCCGACGTGCACGTGCTCGATCTGTCCGGCGCAAGGCCGTTCGACGCCAACGTCTTCAAGCGTGATTTCCCGATCCTGCGCGAGACCGTCAACGGTCGGCCGCTGGTGTGGCTCGACAACGGCGCCACGACGCAGAAGCCACAATGCGTGATTGATCGGCTGGTGCAGTTCTACACGCACGAGAATTCCAACATCCATCGTGCCGCCCACACGCTGGCGGCGCGTTCGACCGATGCCTATGAGGCAGCCCGCGACAAGGTGCGTGGCTTCATCAATGCGCCGTCGGTGAAGGACATCGTGTTCGTGCGCGGCGCCACCGAGGCGATCAACCTCGTGGCGCAGGCCTGGAGCCGCCGCAATGTCGGCGAAGGCGACGAGATCGTGGTGTCGCATCTCGAGCACCACGCCAACATCGTGCCGTGGCAGCAGCTCGCGGCCGAGAAGGGCGCGCGCTTGCGCGTTGCGCCAGTCGACGATCACGGCCAGATCCTGCTCGACGAATACGAGAAGCTGCTCGGGCCGAAGACCAAGATCGTCGCGTTCACGCAAGTCTCCAACGCGCTCGGCACGGTCACCCCGGTCGCTGAGATGACCGCGCTGGCGCATCGCCACGGCGCCAAGGTGCTGGTCGACGGTGCTCAGGGCGTCTGCCACATGCCGGTCGACGTCCAGGCGCTGGATGTCGACTTCTACGCCTTCTCCGGTCACAAGATGTTCGCGCCGACCGGGATCGGCGTGCTGTACGGCAAGGCCGATGTCCTCGAAGCGATGCCACCGTGGCAGGGCGGCGGCAACATGATCGCCGACGTCACTTTCGAGAAGACGATCTTCCAGGGGCCGCCGGATCGGTTCGAAGCCGGCACCGGCAATATCGCCGATGCGGTCGGTCTTGGCGCGGCGATCGATTACTTGACCCGCATTGGCATGGCCAACATTGCGGCGCACGAGCATGAGCTGCTTGCCTATGGCACCGAGCACCTGCTGACGGTGCCGGGCCTCAAGCTGATCGGCACTGCGCGCGAGAAGGCCGGCATCCTGTCGTTCGTGCTCGATGGCTGCCGCAGCGAGGATGTCGGAAAGGCGCTCGATCGCGAAGGCATCGCAGTGCGCGCCGGCCATCATTGCGCCCAGCCGATCCTGCGCCGGTTCGGGCTGGAAAGCACGGTGCGGCCGTCGCTCGCCCTCTATAACACCCATGACGACATCGACGCACTGGTCGACGCGTTGCGCCGACTGCAGAGCGGGCGGGGCGTGCGCGGGAACTGATGGGAAGATGTCGCGTCTGAGGATGTCGTCATTGCGAGGAGCGAAGCGACGAAGCAATCCAGCTTCGTGCACTGAGCTGGATTGCTTCGCCTTCGGCTCGCAATGACGGGGAGAGATTGTCACTGAACGCTGTAAGGCCAACTCACCGGAGCCGCCTGCATGTCGCAATCCGCCGAGCCCCGTGTCGTCACTGAGCCAGCATGGGACCTCGGCGAGATCGTCGCCGAACTCGCAGGGCTCCGCGCCATCTCTCAGCGGCGGCGCTATCGCAGCCGGTCGCTGCCGGAATTGCCGTCGCGCGAAGCGGTGGCCGGCATCGTCGATGCCTTGGTGGCGGCGCTTTATCCGCGTCACTTCGGGCCGGCGGGGCTGTCGGAAGACAGTCTCGACATCTATGTTGCCGACACCATCGAGCAGGCGCTGCGCCGGCTGCGCCGCGAGGTCGGGCGCGAATTGCGCCTTGCCGATCTCGACGGCGCCGCCACGCCCGGCGAGATCGAACAGCAGGCGCTGACCATCGCGGCGGAGTTCGCCCACGATCTGCCGCGGATCCGGGCGCTGCTCGACAGCGATATTCGCGCTGCGTTCGATGGCGATCCGGCAGCGAAGAGCCTGGACGAAGTCGTGTTCTGCTATCCGGGTGTTGCCGCGATGATCCGGCATCGCATCGCACACCGGCTCTACGTGCTCGGCGTGCCCATGCTGGCCCGGATCGTCGCGGAGATCGCCCATGCGCAGACCGGCATCGACATCCATCCCGGCGCGACCATCGGCGAGAGCTTCTTCATCGATCACGGCACCGGCGTGGTGATCGGAGAGACTGCGCGGATCGGCAAGCGGGTGCGCCTATATCAAGCCGTGACGCTCGGCGCCAAGCGGTTCGAGACCGATGAGCACGGCCGCATCGTCAAGGGTGGCGACCGTCATCCGATCATCGAGGACGAGGTCGTGATCTATGCCGGCGCCACTGTGCTCGGGCGGGTGACGATCGGGCAGGGCTCACAGGTTGGCGGCGGCGTCTGGCTGACGCGCGACGTGCCGCCGAACAGCGTCATCACCCAGGCCAAGGCGCGGTATGACGCCTTCGAGGACGGTGGCGGTATCTGAGGCCGCGTGCCTGCGAAAGAATTTTCTCTCGTTTGGTGCTTTCGGGTCAGATCTTGGTCGCGATTTACTGTCAGCGCGACCGACGCGTTGTTTTTATTCTCCAGGCATTGCGATGCGGGAGGCCGGCCGGTAGTCGATAGGGAACGCCGCCACGCGGGCGGCCACCTGGAATCGATGAACGAGCCCATTATGAATGCTCCCTGGCAACCGCCCGCGGGAGAGCGCCCCGCCTTTGTATCGTCGCAGCCGACGACCGGTATTCTGATCGACCGTGTCCGCAAGGTGTACCCGGCGCGGAAGAGCAGCGCCGAAGTGGTCGCCCTCGACGACATCAGCCTGACCGTGCCGAAAGGCTCGATCCTCGGCGTGATCGGCCGCAGCGGTGCCGGCAAGTCGACGCTGATCCGGCTGATCAACGGCCTCGACAAGCCGTCGAGCGGTCGCGTCGTCGTCAACGGCGTCGAAATCACCGCGCTGTCCGAACGCGATCTGCGCACCGCGCGGCGCTCGATCGGCATGGTGTTCCAGCACTTCAATCTGCTGTCGTCGCGCACCGCGTTCGGCAACGTCGCGCTGCCGCTCGAGATCGCCGGCACGCCCAAAGCCGAGATCGAAAAGCGCGTGCTGCCGCTCTTGGACATGGTCGGGCTCGCCGACAAGCGTGATCGCTATCCGGCGGAGCTGTCCGGCGGTCAGAAGCAGCGCGTCGGCATTGCCCGGGCACTCGCGACCGAACCTTCGGTGCTGCTGTCGGACGAAGCCACCTCGGCGCTCGATCCGGAAACCACCGATCAGATCCTCGAGTTGTTGAAGCAGATCAATCGCGATCTGCATCTCACCATCCTGTTCATCACCCACGAGATGGCTGTGGTGAAAGCGCTGGCCGACCGCGTCGCGGTGATCGAAGGCGGCCGCATCGTCGAGGACGGCGCAACCTTCGATGTGTTCGCCACCCCGCGCCATGAGGTGACGCGGCGGTTTGTCTCGTCGGTGACCGGCAGCGGCGCGCCGGACTGGCTCTTGGAAAAGCTGCAGCCGCAGCAGCCGCCGGGCGGCCAGGCGGTGCTGCGCATCACCTTCAAGGGCAGCGACGCCAACCAGCCGCTGCTGTCGCGGGTGTCGCGCGATCTCGGCGTCAATCTCAACATTCTCTCGGGTCAGGTCGAGATGATCGCCGGCCATCCGTTCGGCACGCTGATCGTGTCGCTCGACGCTGGTCCCGACGTGCTGCGCCAGGTGATCGCGCAACTGTCGGCGGGCAACAATCTGGTGGAGCAGCTCGGCTATGTCGCCTGAACTCATTCGCATGATTGCGTCGTCGACGCTCGACACCCTCTATATGGTCGGCTTGGCGGGGCTGTTTGGCACGCTGATCGGTCTGCCGCTCGGTATCTTCCTCGCCACCTCTCAGGCCGGCGAGCTGTTTGCCGCCCCGATCGCCAATCGCCTGATCGGCGTCGTCGTCAACGCGACGCGCTCGACGCCGTTCATCATCCTGGTGGTGGCGATCGTGCCGCTGACCCGGCTGATCGCCGGCACCTCGATCGGCACCGCAGCGGCGACCGTGCCGCTGACGATCGCTGCGATTCCATTCATCGCTCGTGTGATCGAAGCGGCGATCCGCGAGGTCGATCACGGCCTGATCGAAGCCGCGCGTGCGTTCGGCGCCAGCCCGCTGCAGATCGTCCGCAAGGTGCTGCTGCCCGAAGCGATGCCGGCGGTGACGATGGCGTTGACGCTCACCATCGTCAGCCTGCTCGGCTATTCGGCGATGGTCGGTGCCGTCGGCGGTGGCGGCCTCGGCGACCTCGGCATTCGCTACGGCTATCAGCGCTTCATGCCGGAGGTGATGCTGACCGTGGTGCTGGTGCTGATCGCGCTGGTGCAGGGCGTGCAGACACTTGGCGACACGCTGGCGCGCAAGCTCGATAAGCGCCGCATCCGCCGTCACTGATTTTCGCTGTTCAGACCAGGAGTATTCGAATGCGCCGTCTTGCCGTCTCCCTGATCGCGCTGGCTTTCGCCGGCGCTGCCCATGCCGAAACCATCCGTGTCGGCGTCACCGCCGGCCCGCATGCCGAGATCATCGACGTGGTCAAGAAGGTCGCCGCCGAGCGCGGCCTCGACATCAAGCCTGTCGAGTTCACCGACTACGTGGTGCCGAACCAAGCGCTGGCGCAGAAGGAACTCGAGGCCAATTCGTTTCAGCACGAGCCCTATCTGAAGGCGCAGGTCGCCAAGACCGGCTGGAAGATCGTCAAGGTCGCCAACACCATCGCGTCGCCGCAGGGCGTGTACTCGGTCAAGGTCAAGACGCTCGCCGATCTCAAGCAGGGCGCAACCGTGGCGATCGCCAACGATCCGTCCAACGGCGCGCGCGGCCTGCAGATCCTGGCGCTGCATGGCTTGATCAAGCTGAAGGAGGGCGTCGGCGCCACCGCGACGGTCGCCGACATCATCGACAATCCGAAGAAGCTGAAATTCGTCGAACTCGACGCCGCGCAGCTGCCGCGCTCGTTGCAGGACGTCGATCTGGTCTCGATCAACAACAACTACGCGGTGCAGGCCGGTCTCGATCCGTCCAAGGACGCGCTCGCCCGTGAGAACGTCGAAGGCCCCTGGGTCAATATCATCGCGGTGCGCGAAGAGGATAAGGACAAGCCCTGGGTCAAGCAGCTGATCGACGCCTATCACTCCGACCCGGTCAAGCAGTTCGTCGAAACCCGCTTCAAGGGCACGTATATCCCGGCGTGGTGAGGACGCGCCGCGCTCTGCGGCTACTCCTGACAGATGCGTCATCGCCGGGCTTGACCCGGCGATCCATCAGTCTTTGCAAGATGCGCGCTACGCGCGCGATGGATCCGCGGGTCAAGCCCGCGGATGACGTTGTATTCGCGGTAACGCCTCAACTTCAATCAACCTGGCCAAACAACTACGCCGCCTCGATCGTAGAACGTAGCCCGGATGGAGCGCAGCGCAATCCGGGTCCTTTAATAACGCCGTGCTTAACGGCAGGCGCCGCCCCGCATTTCGCTTCGCTCCATGCGGGCTACTGGACTGGGATACTGGGTCGCCCGCTTTCGCGGGCGATGACGGCAGGGGTCGGCATGCGCGCCTGCTTCGCTGGTTAATCACGTCCTCTCCCCCTCATTGCGAGCGCAGCGAAGCAATCCATAAAGTCTCGTGTACGGAGCTGGATTGCTTCGTCGGCTTCGCCCCTCGCAATGACGGTGCGGAGAGGCGCGGCGGAACGCTGACGCTCCGCCGCCCGGCCTAAGTCGTCCGCCTGTCCTCAGTCCTTTTCCTCAGCTCCACACCCCGCTGCGCCGGTCCTCGACCCGCTTGGCCTTGTGCGTGGCCCGCGGCAGGGTGTCGGGCTTCAGCACCGAGACCGCGGCCGAGACGCCGGTGATGGCCTTGAGCTTGCGTTCGAACCGGTCGGCGAGCGTCTGAGTCTCGCCGTTGTAGCCGTGGATGTGCTCAACCTCGACGGTGAGGCGGTCGAGGTGATTGATCCGGTCGACTACCAGCCGATATTCGCCGGTCAGCTCATGATCCTGCCGCGCGACGGCTTCGACGTCGCTGGGGAACAGGTTGACGCCTTTGATGATCAGCATGTCGTCGCGCCGGCCATGCACGCCGTTGAGCCGGATCGCGGTGCGGCCGCAGCGGCACGGCTCCGGATTGAAGCTGACGATGTCGCCGGTGCGGAAACGGATCATCGGCCGCGCCGTTTTCTGCAGCGTGGTCAGCACCATTTCGCCGCGGTCTCCCGGCTTCACCGGCTCACCGCTGTCGGGATCAATCACTTCGACCAGGATGTGGTCTTCGGCCCAGTGCAGCCCTTCCTTCTGCTCGCACATCCCGGCGCAAGAGCCGAAGATGTCGGACAGGCCGTAATAGTCGTACACCGACGCACCCCACAGCTGCTCGATGCGGCCCCGGGTCTCGGGGATCGAGCCGCCGGGCTCGCCAGCGACAAAGATTCGGCGGACAGCCAGATCCTTGCGGAGATCGTAGCCTTCTTTGATCGCGGTCTCGCCGAGGTACCAGGCGTAAGACGGTGTGGTCCAGATCACCGTGGCCTGGAACTGGCGAAGGATCTGCAGCAGCCGGTCGGACGGAATGGTGCCAGCGTGGATCGTCAGCGCGCCGAGCTTCTGCGCGCCGAGCACGCACGGACCGCCGATGAACAGCGAGAAGTTCAGCGAGTGCACGTAGCGATCGCTCGGCCGCATTCCGGACGACCAGAACTGGCGCGCCTCATAGTCGATCCAGCCGTCGAAGTCGGACTGCGTGAACGGCGAGGCGGTCGGCACGCCGGTCGAGCCGGACGACGCGGAGATATAGACGATGTCACGCTCCGGCACTGCGACGAGATCGCCGAACGGCGGCACTGCGATTTGGCGGTCACGCAGCGTGCGCTTGTCGATGAACGGAAAGCGGCGGATATCGTCGAGCGATTTGATTTGGCCCGGCGAAACCTTCGCGGCGTCGAACGCGGCGCGATAGGCCGGCGAGCCCGCATAGGCATGGGCGACGTGCTTTTGCAGCAGCGACAGTTTCAGCGCGTCCCAGTCGGCGCGCGATTGGGTTTCGAGCTTGGCGTCCCAATACGGCCGCTCGTCGGAAGTCGTGGTCATGTGCAGTGTTCCTGAATGCCGACGACCGGCCGCAGGGCGGCCGGTCGCGTTGTCGATGATAGAAATGGCGTGGATCGTCGTCTCGGCAGCCGGTCTCACCAGGTAGTGAGAATGGTGCCGTTGAAGCGCTTTTCGGTGAAGGCCTTCACCTCTGGTGAGCGATAGATCTCGACGAACTTCTTCAGTGTGGCGTTGTCCTTGTTCTTGGCGCGGACCGCGAACACCAGGTTCCAGTTGGTGTCGGCGCCCTCGAGCAGCAGCGCACTCTTCGGATCGAGGCCGGCGCTCAGCGCGTAGTTGAGATTGACCGCCGAGAAATCGAGGTCGTTCAGCGAGCGCGGCAGCTGTGCGGCGTCGAGTTCGACGATCTTCAGATGCTTGGGGTTCTCGGCGATGTCGGCGATCGTCGCCTTGATGCCGATGCCCGGCTTCAGCTTGATCAGCCCGGCCTTCTCGAACAGCTGCAGCGCACGGGCGCCGTTGGAAGGATCGTTCGGGATCGCGGCGCGGGCGCCGTCCTTGATGTCGGTCAGCGTCTTGACCTTGTTCGAATAGATCCCGATCGGCACGATGATGCTCTTGGCGATCGAGACGATGTCGTAGCCGCGCTGCGCCACCTGGTTGTCGAGATAGGGCTGGTGTTGGAAGTTGTTGATGTCGAGATCGTCCTGCGCCAGCGCCGCATTCGGCACAGTGTAGTCGGTGAATTCGGTGATCTTCACCTCGATGCCCTGCTTGGCGGCGAGGTCGCCGGCGTAGCGCAGGATCTCGGCGTACGGACCGGCGGTGGTGCCGATCCGGACCACCTCGGTGCTGAAGGCCGGGGCCGCGGCGGTGAGCGCGGCGAAAGCGGCCGCGGCGAAAACGAGTTTACGAACCATGGGAATTGAACCTCGATACGTGACCATCTTGGTGGTCGTGGTTTGCGGGGAAACTATCGGCCGCCCGATCCGGCGGCCATTTCGAAATCCGCAGCGGAGCGAGATCGGCATTTCCCGATCCTGCGCTGCCGCAGAAGATTCGTGTCGTGGGCGCGGCTCATGGTGCCAGCCGCGCCTCCGCGACGATCACGTCGCGAAAGCGGCTTTGGCGGCCCGTTCTGGATAGGGGTGAGAAACGCCGCCGCTCCGGGCTATTGCAGCCGCGGACGGCCTTCCTTCCAGCAGCGGGTCGCGGCCTTCTGGGCGGCGACCAGCGAACCGAACGACCGGCGCTCCAGACTGTTGAAGTCGTGATGCGCGGCGAAGAAGCAGAACTTGCGTCCGTCCCGGACGACGATGCCGGCGGTGCGGGCTTGAACTTCGATAACGTAAGCGTCGGACATGACTCTCCCACTGGCAAAGCCAGCGCCTTCTGAATCTCTGATGATGTCGGTGGTGTCGAAACGGTGTCGGCGTCAGCCGAGATTCATTCGACAGCTACAACAGAGGCCGGAACGGGAGAGTGCGCGTCCCGACGAGATCACGCCGCGCAAGGCCGAGACGGCCGTGATGAGCGCAAGCGGAGAACCGAATTGCGGTGCAGTTAAGTTACCAATGGCCGAGATGTTGGCGTTCATGAGCCGATCTCCGTCAACAAAGGAGCCCACGAGCCGTGTCGTGGCGCTTTAGCGATTAAACCCGCGGCGCAAGCTGCTCCGTCAAATCCCGCGATCCGAGCTCACGAAGAACGTCGGACGAGCCAACTCTGCCAAACGCCGGTGTGAAGTCAACGTGCGCCGAAAAATAAGATCGATTTGGCGCGGGATCGCGCGAATGAGAAAACGCCGCGGTTTGCGCGATCCGATGAAGAGAACTTTCTGCTGCGGCGCACGCACCCGCGAACCGGCTCGAAACAGGCACTCTGTTCGCGACTCTCTGTTGAGTACGGAAATGATGGCTCGCTTGAAGAGGTATCATTCAGGATAAGTTGCGAGTCACTCGTGATCAGAGCCGCAGCCCCCCTCCGACAGGTGGGCTTGATGAGGGACCGATGTCCCGATCAAATGCAGCGTCGGCACTCCGGTCTCGCAGCCCCGCATGGACGAACCTATCCCTTCTCCTCCGGTGAGCGAGGATCCTGAACGTTGGTACTGCACCAATATGGTGGGCGTGCCGGTCGGGCTGATCGGCTCGACGGCGTTCAATCGCTGCCTGCGGCGGATCACCATCCATGGCACGCGTGAGACCCATCCCGGCCTGTTCCGCCTATTGGCGGCTTGCGAGTATCCGGCGACGGCCGCCGAAGTGTTTGAGCACTACATGGAGCTTGAGTTCGGCCTCGCGCCGGGAGCGCAGCAGCCCGGCTCAGCGCGGCATCCGACCAGCTATCTCGATCTGCTACGCGGCTGGGGCGTCGAGTCCGATTGCCCGAAGGCGGCGGTACTGAAGGGCTGGGTCGAGAGCCGGTTCGGTCTGGTGCCGACCTTTCACAAGCAGCGGCTCGGACTATTTCCGTCGGCGGCGTGGGCGACCTATCTGCAGGAGAAGACCGACGTCCGCTTTCACAACAACTGCATCTTCCAGCAATTCGATTTGCTCTACGAGTACTGCCAATGGAGCATCCGCCGCTTCAAGACACCGGGCCCGCGTTTCGTGCGGTTGTGGCGCGGCACCAATGATGTCGAGCAGCAGCTGGTCGAGGGCGATGCAAGGCAGCGGCTATGCACGGTTCGGCTGAACAATCTGGTGTCGTTCAGCGACTCCAAAGAACGCGCCGAGGAGTTCGGCGACTGGGTGCTGGAGACCGAGGTGCCGACGGTGAAGCTGCTGTTCTTTCCCGGCCTTCTGCAGCGCCAGGTGCTCGGCTATGAAGGCGAGTTCCTGGTGATCGGGGGCAACTACAAGGTGCGCGCGTATCACGGGTGGTTTTGAGGGACGTTGTCCAGGATATCGCAGCGGTTCGCCGAAGGCCTTTCAACGCGTCATTCCGGGGCGCTCGCGTCAGCGAGCGAACCCGGAATCTTGTCGTTCGAGGCACCAGCGGGCTTTCGAGCACCTCGGGATTCCGGGTTCGCGGCCTTTCGGCCGCGCCCCGGAATGACGGCGTGGGGAGCGGGCCCCGCTAATCCGTCTCGCCGGGCTGCTCGGGACGGGGCTCGCCGAAGCCGTAGGCTTTGCCCTTGATGCTGTCGATGTCGATCCGGATCACCTTGGTGATGCCGAGCTTTTCCGCCGGGTAGTCGAACTTGCGGTCGGTGAAGCGGCTGACGATCAGGTCGAGCGCCCGGGTCTTCTCGGTGACGTCGTCGACGAAGCTGGCGCGGCCGAAGCCGATCACGGTACGGTGCTTGGCTTCGAAATCACAGGCCGCCTCGGCGGTCACAACGCCGTTCTCGGTCGTCACTTCGAAGCAGACGCGGTTGTTGGTCTTGAGGATCTCGATCTTGGTGCCGGCGCTGGCGGAATGGACATACAGCGCCTTGCCGTCGAAGCCGTAGAACACCGGCACGAGAAACGGCACGTTGTCCCGCGCCAGCGCCAGATGCAGCACCTTGTCGCTCGCCAGGATGGCATCGATCTCGGCGCGGTCGGTGATTTCGCGGCTTCGCCGCCGCATCGGTCGGGACAACAGGTCGGAGGCGGGGTCGGTCATTCCAAGTCTCCTAATGGCGCGGTGCTCCGGCTTGGCCGGGACCGCTGGATCGCATTGTCAGCAGGCGCAGGACAGCTTCGAGGCGAGTGCCTTGATGTCGGTGTTCATCTTCGGAACCGGATAGCGCGGCTGCACCGCAGGGCAGGCTTCGAGCGCTGCGATTGCATGCGGCGGCAGGCCTCGGGCGCGTGCGCCGGCGAGAATGAAGTCGAGATAGTCGCGGCTTGCCGGCTGTTGCGGCCCCATTTCAGTCTTGCGGTGAAACAGCGCGTCGAGCGTCTGGCCGTGTTCATCGATCACTTCGACCGGGTAGTGGAAATACGATCCGCCGCCGTCGAGCTTGACGCCCTGCCAAGCATCGAAGCGGTCGAGCTCGGTGGCTGACAGCTCATAGAGCACGCCCCACACCTCCGCGCCGGGCTCATCCACCAGGGTTTCGAGGCCGCTGTCCCAGATCTCCGAATGGCCGTGGAAGCCGAGCCGGTAGTCGGGCAGCCGGGCGATCGCGCGGATCTTCGGCTGGCACAGCCGCACCATGATGTGCTCGGGGTTCAGCGTCGCCCCATAGGCGAACAGCAGCGTGGTCGGACGGCGGGCCGGCTTGGCGCGCGGCGCGGTCGGGAGCGGCGTGGTGATCGTCGGGGTCATGTCGCCTCAGCCTGTTGTTTCGGGGTGATGGTGGCGGCGACGCCGAGGCCTGGCAGCTCCATGATCTCGGCATCCATGTTGAGCGCGCGCATGGCACGGGAGAACCAGCGCGGAATGTGGTCGCAGACGAGATCGAGCTGACGGAATGGCGTGCCGGTGAGGAACGGGATCAGAATGTCCCAGGAATTCAGCCCGGGATCGTCCTGCAGCAGCCGCACCAGATCGAGCCGGAAGTGACCGCTGTCGTCATCGCCGACCAGCACTGGCTTGATGTCGTCGAGATCATTGCCTGCGCCGTCCTGGTGATGGCGCCGTCGGCGTGAGCGCCGCTCGGCTCTGGCGGCCTTCACACTCTGCTGCGCGCGCTCGTTCTCTTTGCGGGCGATGGTCTCGAGCTGGGTGAACAGCGGGCCGTGCGACTGCCAGGTCTGCACGCCCAGCTCCTGCAGCAGCGAATTGACGACGCCGCGCACGCTCCTGGAGAGAAACAGCCGGCAATCTTCCAGCTCGGGGACCATCGCGGCGAGCGATGCGTGAATCTCGGCCAGCCCATCGTCCGGCCGCACCGCGAAGCGGATCGTCTTGCGGACCTTCCAGACTTCGCCCTGCTGCTCGAACAGCAAGATCACGCCCTTGTCCGAGACCTTGGCGACTTCGCCCTCGGCGTTGACGTAAGCTGCGATCTTCATCGGTTGTCTCGCGGCCGTCAGGAGAAAGAAGAGTCCGGCGACGGACATGGCAAACCGTCGCCGGACCAGATCATGACCGTGATCACCACACGTTCAGGATCCATTCGCGGTTCTTCTTGACCTCCATGTCGTTGAACAGCGTGTTGGCCATCTGTTCAGCGAGCCAGGTCGCGCCGGCGTAGCCGACGACGGGGTAGCGATACAGGCCGGCGCGGTCATAGGTCGGGAAGCCGACCCGCAGCATCGGGATGTTGTAGTCGATCGCGACGAACCGCCCCTTGGAATGGCCGAGGATCAGGTCGAGTTCGAGCCCGTTCTTGATCCGGTCTTCGAGTTCGAACAGGTCGGCGTTGGTGATGATCTCCATCGGATAGTCGACGTTGTCCTTGAGCGCCGCGATCCGCGGGTCGGTGGCGTAGCCGGCATGCTCGTCGCCGAGCAGCAGCAGTACCGGCTTCATTTCGAGGTCGAGGCAGTATTCGGCGAGGCCGAGCACCAGATCCGGATTGCCGTAGATCGCCACCTTCTTATCGGCCAGGAACATGTGGGCGAGGTCGGTGATGGCGTCGAGCGCGATGCCGCGTTCCTTGACCAGCGATTCCGGGATCGGCTTGCCGGTCATCTCCTTGACGTTGCGCAGGAAGGTGTCGGTGTTGCGGATCCCGATCGGAGTCGGGCCGATCACCGCCGGCACGTCCCAGCGGGTCTGCAGCCAGGTGGCGGCGAGGCCGCCTTCGTAACGATTGAGCGCGATGGTGCCTTGCGCGTCCGCGGTCGCGGTCAGGTCCGCAATCGTGGTCGAGCCGTGCGATACCGCGCTCTTGTCCGGCATCAGCGGACTATCGAAGCTCTCGATTTCGAACAGCACGTTGGCCTCGACCTGCATCTCGGCCAAGAGATGCTTGAGCTCCTTGACGTCGCCCGGATTGACCCAGCCGGTGATCAAATTGATCTTCAGGCTCGGCTTGTCCTTCTTGGAGAAGTGCTTGACGAAGTCGCGCACCGCGACGTCGTAGCCGGTCACCATGCTGCCGACGAAGCTCGGGCAGTGGATCGGGATCAGATGGACCTCGCGATCTGGATATTTCACGTCGAGCAGCTCTTCCTGGAGCTTGGTGACGACGCCGTCGACGTCGTCGCCGATCACCTCGGTCGAGCAAGTGGTGATGATCGGCACCACCTTGACGTGGGGATAGCGCATCAGCAGCACGTCGACCGCTTCCTCGACGCGGTCCAGCGCGCCGAACACCGCGCCGTCCTCGTGCACCGACGAGGAGGCGATTTCGAAGCTCTCCTTCAGGTGCTGGGAGATCAGCAGGCGGACGAACATCACGCAGCCCTGGCCGCCGTGGACGATGCCGATGCAGTCCTTGATGCCGATCGACGCGTATTGCGCGCCGGCCGGCTGGCAGGTGAAGATCGGATTGATGGTGCCGATCCGGTCCTTCGGCTTGAATTGACAGTTCATGGCGGGATCCAATCAGTAGTGCTGGTCGGTGAGCTCTTCGTTGAGCGAGCCGGTGACGGTGAGATAGTCGACGCGGGCGTGCAGCTCTTTCATCAGCGCCTTGATGTCGTCCTTGGACATCGTGGCGAGCCACGGACAGGTGGCCTGATAGGCGCGCTGCAGCGTCACCGAATCGACCCAGTAGCAGCGGTCTTCCGGCGTCTCCGGCGTGAATGGCTCGCCGGCGAGCAGCTTGGCGGCGATACCGAGGATGCCCTCGTTCTGCCGTTTGCGGTCCCAGGCCCGCGAGTGAAACTGCCAGAGGCAGTTCTTCATGATCCAGTCGACCATCTGGTCGACGCGGGCCTTGGTGACGTCGTCGAGAGCTTCATAGGCCGCGAGCGAGGCGGCCGCTGCGGCGGCGTCGGCGGGGAACGGATGTTCCGAGGCGACTTTGTAGGTGATCTTGGTCATGGGGCTCTCGTCTCACTCGGCCGCTTCGGCTTTGACGATCGGGGTGAAGTAGGGCGCGTTCTTCTTGCGCAGGTCGGAGATGATGTCGTCCTTGCCGGTGTAGCGCCGCAGAGTCTCCGACTTGGCGATCTCCTCCGGCAGCTTGGCGTCCGACAGCATCCGCTGCGTGACGAAGCCGCGATCGGCCGGGATCTCGTCCTTGCTGATGTCGAGCCCGGAGAGCTGGTGCATCGGCGAGTAGATGCCGTTGTAGATGTCGCGGGCGAACCGCACCCAGCCTTCGAAGCCCTTGTACGGGCCGTTGTGATAGGCGTGGGCGTTGAGGTAGGGGACGCGGACCTTCTTGGCGACTTCGCCGGGGCGCTTGCCGGTGAAGATGATGTCCGGCTGCAGCTTCTCCAGCGCCTCGAGGCCTTCGAGTTCGTTGGGATCGTCGATCGCCAGCGCATCCTCGCCGCAGCGCGCGATGCCCTTCTCCATGTCGCCCTGGTGACCGAACTTGGTGTAGACCGAGACGACCTTGACGCCCATCTCCTCTTCGATGGCGTGGGCCCAGTGCCACAGCTTGGAGCCGCCCGGCCACAGGCAGACCTTCTTGCCCTTCAGCCGTTCCTTGTACCAGTCGAGTTCCGGCTTCCAGCGCGCGGTCTCTTCGGCGATGATCGCTTCGGCGCGGTCTTCGATGCCGAAGAACATGCCGATCTTGCGCAGCGACTGCGACAGCGGCTCGAATCCGAAGCCGTCGATGTCGAGCCGCGGAATGCCGTAGCGGACGCGCAGCTCGTTGCAGATGTACTCGGCGGAGCGGGCGCATTCGAGCACGTTGAGATGCGCGCGGTGCATCGCCCGCAGGCCGTCATAGGTGCCGTTGCCGGTGAACGTCGACAACACCTGGATGCCCATCCGGGTGAAATAGTCGAGCATCACCTCCTGGTCGCCCTGGATGTTGTATTCGCCGACATAGTTGATGACGTAATCCGAAGTGATCTCCGGCTCGACGGTGCCGACCTTGTCGTTGATCCAGGCGATGTTGATCTTGTGGTGGCCGCCGGACTGGCTCGGGCCGCCGAAGCCGGGCGAGTTGCAGGTGAAGATGTCGACGTCCGGCATCTCCTCCATCACCTCGGCGGCGACCGCGTTGATGTCGTCGCCGATCAGCGCGGTGGCGCAGGTCTGGTAGATCGTCATCCGCTTGATGTCGGGGCAGGCCTTGAACGCCTCGATGATGTTCTGCTTCAAAAGGCCCTCAGCACCGAACACGATGTGCTTCTCGCGGACGTCGGTGGCGAAAGTGTATTTGAGCTGGAAGTTGTTGTTGTCGGAGATGTAGCGCTTGGTCTGCCAGGTGTCGTAGGTGCAGCCGACGGGGCCGTGACTCATGTGAATCACGTCCTTCATCGGCGTGCCGATCACGTGCTTAGCGCCGCAATAGGCACAGCCGCGCTCGGAGATCGATCCCGGGATGGTGTTGAGATAGCCGAGCGGCAGTGCGGTCGCCAGATTGTCGCCCGCGCCCTTGGTGACGGCGTGCTTCTGACGTTCGGGGAGACATTTCGAACAGTCGAACTCGTGATATGGCATCTTGTTGTCCTCGTGCGGGAAGTACGCCGTCAGGCGCGGGTGCGCAGGTCAGTCCATCAGGCCGTATTTCACGACCATCTTTTCGAGTTCATCCATCGTCAGCGGCTTCGGGATCACGAAGTCCTTGTTGTCGATGATGGCGGCGCCGAGCTGCTTGTATTCGAGCGCCTGATCGGCGGCGGGATCGAACTCGGTGACGGTCTTCTTGTTGAACTCGGCCTTCTGCACGATGTTGTCGCGCGGCACGAAGTGGATCATCTTGGTGCCGATCGCCGCGGTGAACTCCTCGAGGAATTCGCGCTCGCCGTCGACCTTGCGGCTGTTACAGATGATGCCGCCGAGCCGCACGCCGCTCTGCTTGGCGTATTTGACGAGGCCCTTGCAGATGTTGTTGGCGGCGTAGATCGCCATCATCTCGCCCGAGGCGACGACGTAGACTTCCTGCGCCTTGCCGTCGCGGATCGGCATCGCGAAGCCGCCGCACACCACGTCGCCCAGCACGTCGAAAAAGATGAAGTCGAGATCGTCGGTGTAGGCCTTGTTAGCTTCCATCAGGTCGATTGCTGTGATGACGCCGCGGCCGGCACAGCCGACGCCCGGCTCGGGACCGCCGGATTCGACGCAGCGGATGTCCTTGAAGCCGCTCTTCACGACGTTGTTCAGCGTCACCTTCTCGGCGCCGAGCGTGCGCAGCGTGTCCATCACGGTGTCCTGCGGCTTGCCGCCGAGGATCAGGCGGGTCGAGTCCGCCTTGGGGTCGCAACCGTGAATGAAGATGTTCTTGTCGTGATAGTAAGCGAGCGCCGCCGCCGTGTTCTGAGTGGTCGTCGATTTGCCGATGCCACCCTTGCCGTAGATCGCCACCTTGCGGGTCATGGTCCGAAGCTCCTGCGATGAATTGACGGGACGATGAGTGATCCATCGCCTCGCCATCCTTAAGAGCAACGGACGTGCCAACGCGTGCGCATCGCGCAGTGCTGAATCGGAAGTACGCGAAGTGGCAAAAGCGCGTGAGACCCGAGCGAGAAGGATGCTAAGCGTTCGCATGCGTCGACGATGACGTGAGGTCGCGGCGCGATGACGGACCGTAGCGAGCGCCGTAGAATCCGGTACTTCGGCCGCGGCGGCGGCGAGCCGGTGAGTGGAGGAGAAGGATCGATCTCTGGTCGCGTCGCGCGCTTGCTGCGGGAATGTTCTGGATGCGTAAATTCCGATAGAGGCGTGACGCACGGGGTAACTTCCTGCTCCTTTGTGCCGGGCGCGGCAAAAGTTACGTCAAGCGTAGATTTCAGGGACAAGAGTTACCCGGCGGTGGATTGCGCGGGACCCCCTCACCAACGCAAAACGGCGGCTCGTGAGAGCCGCCGTCAGAGTCTTCAACGCGTAGGGTGAGAGGCCATCAGTTCCTTGGTCGCAGCCCTGCGGTTCGGAACGTCTTGTAGGTGAGGCCGTGCCGGTCCATCCGCAGGCCGAGCATTCGCCGCGTCAGGCCGAGCGCGGTGGCGGCCTGGCCGACATTGCCGTTGGAGGCTTTCAGCGCCTCGACGATCATCTCGTATTCGACTGCGGTGACGCGGTCTTCCAGCGTGCCGCTGAAGCCGGTGCCGGTCTCGGTCGGCGTCTGCAGCGACGGCGGCAGGTCGTAGCCGTGGATAACGCCTTCCTCGGCCAGGATCACCGAGCGTTCGATCACGTTCTCAAGCTCGCGCACGTTGCCGGGCCAGTGATAGCTCATCAGCATGTTGATCGCAGGCGTGGAGATCCGTTTGATCGGCTTGCCGATTTCGGCCGAATAGGTGGTGACGAAGTGGTCCGCGAGGGTGATCACGTCGGAGCCGCGGTCGCGCAGCGGCGGGATCGTGATCGGAAATACGTTGAGGCGATAGAACAGGTCCTCGCGGAAAGTGCCCTCAGCGACCATCTCGGCGAGGTTCCGATTGGTGGCGGCGATGATGCGGACGTCGACCTTGACCGGCTTGGCGCCGCCGACCCGCTCGAACGTCCGTTCCTGCAGCACGCGCAGCAGCTTGGCCTGCGTCGGCAGGCTGAGTTCGCCGACTTCGTCGAGAAAAATCGTGCCGCCCGAGGCTTGTTCGAAATAGCCCTTGTGAGTCGCCACTGCACTGGTGAAGGCGCCGCGCTCGTGGCCGAACAGTTCGCTTTCGGCGAGCGCCTCCGGCAGCGCCGCGCAGTTCGCCTTGATGAAGGGACCGTCGCAGACCGGGCTGTTGTAATGCAGGGCGCTCGCCACCAGCTCCTTGCCGACGCCGCTTTCGCCCAGCAGCAGCACGGTGGCCTTGGTCGAGGCCACCTTGTGCACCATAGCGTAAACTTCCTGCATCGGTTTGGAATTGCCGATGATGTTGGCCGGACGGAAGCGCTGCTTCAGCTCGCTTTTCAGGCGCCGGTTCTCGGTCTCCAGCCGCACCTTGTCGACATTTTCGATCAGATACAGCTCGACCGCCGGCGCGATCAGAGAGGCGACCATCGCCAGCAGTTCAGCGTCCTGCTTCAGAAGCCGCTGATTCATATAGACTCGCTCGGCGCAGATGGTGCCGACCACCTTTTGGGCGAGTACGATCGGCACGCAGAAGAACGCCAGCTTGTCCTGCTTGCGGCCCTTGTTGTGGGCGCGGGTGCGATCGAGGAAATCGGGGCTGTCGATCACGCGCGGGATGATGATGGGCTTGCCGGTCTCGACCACCTTGCCGGTGATGCCTTCGCCTGGCGCATAGATGCCGCGGCCGCGCTCTTCCTCGGTCAGTCCGAAACTGTCGTGGATGAAGATCGCGTCGGAGTGGCGGTCGTACAGCATCATCACGCCGCGCTGCATCCGCATCTGCTGGCGCATGCCGTCGAGAATGATCGACACCAGCGTCGCGAGGTCGGCGTTCTGCGTCAGCACCTGATTGATACGAAACAGGATTTGCAACACGTTCACCCGGCATTCGCCGGTGAAGCAGTGTGTGAATTCGTCGACGAAGCCTTCGGGCTCGTTGCCGAGGTCGAGCGTCGTCAGGCGCTTTGCGCGCTCGGGCTGCACCGGATCGGCGGGGACGCGGCGTTGGTTTTGGGCCATCGGCATCGCTCACTCCACCGGCAGGATCGCCAGAGCGATCGTTTCGGAACTGACGCCGCTGAGTTGCAGCAGCAACTCGCCTGCGCCGAACTCGTAGCGCACCAACTTGCGCACGCCCTCGCAATCGGCGGCGCCGCTAAAGCCGCTGGGCTTCAGTGTGCGGTCCGCTTGCACGGCGTCGATCCACGCGGCCGCCGGCAGCGCCACCGTATAGGGGCCGGCCTTGCCGACCTGCTTGATGCGGATGAAGCCGGCGAAACGCTCCGGCGCCGAGCCGCGTTCGGGCGGCTTCGGCAGAGAAGCTTCGGCCGCCGGCTTCAACGCCAGCACGATCGCGCGCGTCGGCAGCGCGTCTAATGTCTGACCGGACGTGAGTTGCGTTTTGTCGGGCGCGGTCAGGCTGGCGCGCTCCTGATCGATCGGCCATTTGAACGCCGCGCAGCCGCTCGGCTCCGCGGCGCCGGCCGTGATGGTGGAAATTCCGAGAAGGATCAAAATGATCGCGGCCCGCCGGGCGCGTGCGATCGACATCATGCAGGCTCCAACCTTCGACCCGCAGAAAATGCGGTCGAGTTGCAGATGGTTGGAACCCTCGTTCCTGACGACGGTGGGCGCTTACGGCGCGGCACCGTCATCAGGATAGCAAAAGCGGCGAGAGATGGAAGCGTGCTGCATCAAAAGCTGCGCGCCTCCGTGTCGCAACGGTCAGGCCGGCTGCGCGCCGGTCCTGATCAAGGTGCCGACATGCTGGCCGCGCAGCGCCGCGGTGAGCTTGCCGGGCTTCAGGCCGTTGACGACCTGCACCCGCTCGATGTGGCGCGCATTGGCCATCACGTCGAACAGCGCGCGGTCGAGCGGCAGGGTTCCGTCGTGCTTAGCGAGATCGGCATAGCTGGTCTCGGCGATCAGCTTGGCCTTGTCGCCGCCGGGTGCGTTCGGATCGGCGCTGTAAATGCCGTCGACGTCCTCGACGATGGTCAGGCCGGCGGCACCGAGCGCATCCGCCAGCAGGAAGGCGCCGACGTCGCAGCGATGCGGCGGCAGGCGCGCGCCGGGGAATTCGTGGTTGTGGTAGGGCGGGAAGGCGCTCGCCACCACCGCACGCGCCGCGCTGAGATGGATCGCGAGCTGGTTCGCCACCGTCGGCTTCTCGACGTAGGATACGCCTTCCGGCGCCAGCATGGTCGCAAGGATGTGGCCATTCTGTCCGGCCTCGCTGGCCGCCAGCGGCGCGAGCGAACCGACCGGCAGGCCGAGATCGAGCGCGACGCTGTAGAGATGCCGGGCGCGGACGCCGGCGCCGGTCAGGATCAGCAGGCGATGCTCGGGCAGCAGCGCGCGCAGTTCGTCGACGATCGGCAGGATCGCTTCGGCGCCGCGGTCCATGATCGAGCGACCGCCGATCTTCACGACCTGCAGCCAGGGCAGGATGCGGATCGGCTTCTTGCCGGCGACCGGGCGGGTGAGATTGCTGTCGAGCAGCGTCTGGCGCGCGAGCGGCGAGGCGACGTGCTTGATGTGGTTGGTATCAGCCATGGTCGATCCTCAGTTCGCGGTGATGATGGTGCCGACGTGCTCGCCGGCGAGCGCGCGCGTCAGATTGCCCGGCACCAGGCCGTTGACGACCTGAACCTCGCGCACGTGGCGTGCGGACTTCAGCAGGTCGAGCACGGGGAATTCGAGGATCGAATCGTGCAGACCCTTGGCCTTCATCTCGTCGACCGAGATCTTCGGAATGAAGGTGGCGTTCTTCGAGGTCTTCGGGTTCTCGGTGTAAAGGCCGTTCTCGTCCTTCACGTAGATCATCGCCTTGCAGCCGAACTGCTCGGCCATCAGGTAACAGCCGGCGTCGGTGCGATACGGCGGAATCACGCCGTCGGCGGAGGGGCGCATCCACAGGCCGTAGGGCGGCATGCCCGAGAACACGACGGCATTTACTTCCTTGAGATACAGCGGCACCGCCGACAGCCCGGCATCGCCGACCGACGAGATGCCGTGCTTGGCGAGCAGTTGCCCGAGCATTTCGGCGTTCTGGCTGGCGACCGAAGCGCCGAGCTGTGACAGCACGCCGGCCGGCAGGTTCAGGCCCGCCGCGATCGAATACAGGTGCCGCGCGCGCGTGCCGGCGCCGGTGCCGATCAGCAGCTTGTGGTCCTTGCGCGCCGAGACGATCTCCTCGACCAGCGGATAGACCGCAGCACGGCCGCGGTCGATCACGCTTTGGCCGCCGATCTTGATCACGGTGGCGTCGGGCAGGATCCGATAATCCGCGGCAGCTTCGGTGGCGGCCAGAAGCTCGGGATCGGACATCGATCGCTGCATCAGCAGCGCTTCGAGCTCCGCAGGGGTGTGGGCCATGAAAGATTCCTTGTGCATAGGCAGGTCAAACGCTGCCGGGGCGGCGTCAGAGAGGGATTCGCGCTGGCGTTTATGGGAGGCAGGGGCCTCGGCCGTCTGGCAGCAGGGCACCGCAAACCGAAACAGTTGCGGTAGCTGGCTCCTTGGTGGAACCCGCCAAATGTGTCGCTAACGGATCTGTCCGTCAATTAGAAATAGTAGCTATTAATGAGTAAATTCAAGGCGTTATGTGGCTGTCGGTGACGACGCTGCCAGCTTTGCGAAGCGTCATTTGGCGTACAGATGGGCTGCCGTCAGGGCTGAGCGACTGGACGTCCCGAAGAGCGGGCCGAACGTTCTGCAATACCGGCGCTCTCGGCAGCCGCAATCCCGCTGAAGTCGATCGCTTCGCCGCGCATCCGCGATAGCGTCGCAAGCGCCCGGTCGCGGTCGCCCTCGAGCAGCTCGCGATAGTGCGTCTCGGCCGCATTCGGGCGGCGCTGACGGATCGCCCGCAGCGTCGAGGCCATCAGGTCGGCACTCTGCCGGCGGATCTTGCGGGTCTGATAGTCGAGCGGTGATTTCCAGATCGTCGTCCACACCGTCTGGTTGGCGAGGTCGGCGAGGAGTTCGACCAGCAGTTCGTTGCCGGAGCCGCGCGCGATGGTGCGCACCGCGCGCGTCGTGGTGCGGGCGAAGCTGAGCGGATCGTCGATCTCGACGCCTGCATTCAGCTCATCAACACGCCGCGCCAAAGTATCAACGAAGCTCTCGATCGGCGAGGTGGCCATCGTTCGCACCGCCAGCATCGACAGCGCGGTACGGACGTTGAACAGATCGGCGACGGATTTCAGCGACAGCGGTTTGACGTAAGCGCCGCGGCGCGGATTGAGCTCGACCAGACGGCGTCGTTCGAGAATGCGGATCGCTTCGCGGATCGGGCCACGGCTGACGCCGAAGTCACGCGCGAGGTCGAGCTCGACCAGACGTTCGCCCGCCTTACGACGCCCGGACACGATGTCGGCGCCAAGCTCCTCGGCGATCTGATCCGGCAGCGTGCGCAGAGAGAACCGCCCCACCGGTGCGGCCTCATCGTCGCCAGCGGCCCTGCGATAGGTTGTCGCTGCCATGTTGTCTCCTCGGCTCCCCGCGGCGGTTCGCGTGCTGGTTCTCATTCGTAGCGTGACAGTCGATTGTTGACAATCGACAACCGGTGCCCTTTGATGGCCTCGCCGTCGCCGGACAGATACCGGCGCCAAAGCCGGACAGGCGACGGACCGCATGCGCACGCTGCGGATCAAGGGAGGTAGATGGCGATGACGTTCGCGCAGATGCGAACCCGCACCCGAAATGTCGGGGCGAAGGTGCGCTTACTATCCGCAGCGCCGCAGCACGCCTCCGAGTTCAAGCAAATCGCTTCGGCTATTGCTGTAGCTGCTTGCGGCCTTGTGAGCTGACGTGTCGTGATGTCGGCCAGTCAAACCATTGCGCTGGATCGTGCAGCCGTGCCTGGCAATGCCGGAGCGCCGCTGCTTTCGGTGCGCGATCTGTCGCTGTCGTTCGCGACCGCCGGCGGCTCGCTGCCGATCACGCGCAACGTCGGCTTCTCGATCGCGCCCGGCGAGCGCGTCGGACTGGTCGGTGAGAGCGGTTGCGGCAAGACGGTGACCGGGCTGTCGCTGCTGCGATTGCTGCCGGCGCACAACGCGCAGGTACGCGGCGAGATCGTGTTCGACGGCGTCGATCTGCTGAAGCTGTCGCCGCGGCGAATGCGGGCGGTGCGCGGCCGCGATATCGCGATGATCTTCCAGGAGCCGATGAGCGCGCTCGATCCGGTGTTCACCGTCGGCGATCAGATCAGCGAGGCCTATCGGGTGCATTTTCCGGTGAGCCGCGCCGAGGGGCGCGACCGCGCCATCGAGGCACTGCGCGAAGTCGGCATTCCGGCGCCGGAGCGGCGCTGCGACGAGTATCCGCATCAGCTCTCCGGCGGCATGCGGCAGCGCGTGATGATCGCGATGGCGCTGATCTGCAAGCCGAAGCTTCTGATCGCCGATGAGCCTACGACGGCGCTTGATGTCACCGTGCAGGCGCAGATCACCGACCTGTTGCGGTCGCTGAGTGAGCGTACCGGCACCGCACTGATCTTCATCACCCATGATCTCGGCGTCGTCGCCGAAACCTGCACGCGGATGATCACGATGTATGCCGGGGAAGTCGTCGAAGACGCGCCGGTCGACGACGTGCTGATGCGGCCTCGCCATCCTTACACCTCGGGCTTGCTGCGTTCGCTGCCTGGGCTCAGCGCCCGCCGCGGCGTGCTGTCCTCGATTCCCGGCCGGGTGCCGTCGCCGAATGCGATGCCGGCCGGCTGCCGGTTCCGCGCGCGCTGTGCGCATGCGGCGGCTGGCTGCGAGCGCGAGCAGGCGATGGTCGCGGTCGATGCCGGCCATGATGCCCGCTGCTGGCGAGCGACCGAACTGGCGTTGCCGGGAGCAGTGAATTGACCGAGCCAGTGTCCGCGTCTCCGAGCAATGTCATCGCGGTGCGCGATCTGCGCATCCTGTTTCCGACGCGCGACGGCCACGACACCGTCAAGGCGGTCGATGGCATGGATTTCGAGGTTCGCACCGGCGAGACCTTCGGCATTATCGGCGAATCCGGGTCGGGCAAGACGACGCTCGGCCGTGCTCTCGTGTCGCTGCTGAAGCCGACCGAGGGGCAGATCCTGCATCAGGGCGTCGATCCCGCCGCGCTCGGCGCCAGGGCGTTCCGCAAGCATCGCCGCGATTATCAGATCGTGTTTCAGGATCCCAATGCGGCGCTCAACCCGCGGATGACGATCATCGACAGCGTAATGGAGCCGCTGGAGATCGTCGGCGAGGGCGATGCGGCGTCACGCCGCCGCCGCGGCATCGCGGCGCTGGAGCGCGTCGGCCTGTCTCCGGAAGCCGCCGATCGATATCCGCACCAGCTCTCTGGCGGACAGAAACAGCGCGTCAACATCGCGCGGGTGCTGACGCTGCGCCCCAAGGTGATCGTCTGCGACGAGGTGGTGGCGGCGCTCGACGTCTCGATCCGCGGCGACGTGCTCAACCTGTTTGCCGACCTGCAGCGCGAGTTCGGCCTCACCTACGTGTTCATTACCCACGACATCTCGGTGGTGTCGCACATCTCGGATCGGATCGCCGTCACCTATCTGGGCAAGCTGATGGAGCTCGGCCCCGCCGAAGACGTGATCGAGCATCCGCTGCATCCCTATACGCGCGCGCTGCTCTCCGCCGAGCCGATTCCGCTGCCGTCGCACCTGCGGGTCGATCGCCGCATCATTCTCGAAGGCGAGATTCCGAGTCCGGTCGCGCCGCCGTCCGGCTGCCGGTTTCGTACCCGCTGCCCGTCGGTGCAGCCGCGCTGCGCGGATGAGATGCCGGCGTGGCGCGAGGTGAGGCCGGGGCATCGCGTCGCTTGCCATTTCGCGACCGCCGACGGTCCGCCGCCCGATCAACGACAAGCACAAAACACAACAATCATGGGAGGACCAACATGCGCGTGATCGATTTCGGTGAACGCACGCTGCGCCGTCGCGAGGTTCTGGCGCTGCTCGGCGGCGCGGCTGCGACCGGCGTGCTCGGACTGCCGGGGCAGGCGCTCGCCGCCAAGACCGGCGGCATCCTGAAGGTCGCTGCGCCTGCCAATCCGTCGTCGCTCGATCCGGCGACCGGCGGCGCCGGCTCCGATCACAGCATCCTGTGGACGATCTACGACACCCTGGTGGAATGGGACTACGACACGCTGAAGCCGAAGCCGGGGCTGGCGAAGTGGTCGTATCCCGATCCGAAGGTCATGGTGCTGGACATCTCCGAAGGCATCAAATTCCACGACGGCACGCCGCTCGACGCCGAGGCGGTGAAGTTCAACCTCGATCGCAATCGCTCCGACCAGCGCTCCAACGTCAAGCCGGACCTGTCCAGCGTCGACAGCGTCGAAGTCACCGGCCCGCTGCAGGTCACGCTGAAGCTGAAGAATCCCGACACCGCGCTCCCGGCGATCCTGTCGGATCGCGCCGGCATGATGGTGTCGCCGACCAACATCAAGGCGCTCGGCAACGACACCGACCGCAAGCCGGTCGGCGCCGGCCCGTGGAAGTTCGTGCGTTGGAACGACAATGAGATCGTCGTCGTCGCGCGCAACGAAAACTACTGGCGCAAGGGCCGGCCGTTCCTCGACGGCATCGAGTTCAACATCATCCCGGAGAATGCCACGGCGCTACGCTCGGTGGTCGCCGGCCAGAACGACATGGCGTTCCAGCTGCCGGCGCGGCTGAAGCCGGTGATCGAACGCGCCAAGGACCTCAAGCTGGTGTCGTCGCCGACGCTGTATTGCATCCAGGTGTATTTCAACTACGCCCGTGCGCCGCTCGACAACGTCAAGGTCCGGCAGGCAATCAACTATGCGCTGGATCGCGACACCTTCGTCAAGGCGGCGCTGAGCGGCCTCGGCGAGCCGGCGCGGATGACGTTGCCGAGCTCGCACTGGGCCTATGCCAAGGACGTTGCCGGCACCTATCCGTACGATCCGGAGAAGGCGAAGAAGCTGCTCGCCGAGGCCGGCTACAAGGACGGGCTGGAGATGACCATCGGCGGCTACACCGATCAGGACTCGGTGCGGCGCGGTGAAGTGATTCAGGATCAGCTCGGCAAGGTCGGTATCAAGCTGAAGTTCACCCGTGGCACCATCGCCGAAATCAGCGCGCAGTTCTTCGCCCAGGAGAAGAAGTTCGACATGCTGGTGTCGGCGTGGACCGGTCGCCCAGATCCGAGCATGACCTACGGGCTCGGCTTCGATAAGGGCGCGTACTACAACGCCGGCCGCACCGCCGATCCTGAGCTGTCGAAGCTGATTCAGGAAAGCCGCGCCAGCCAGGATCTCAACGAGCGCGCCGCGGTGTTCGCCAAGATCCAGCGCTTCACCGTGGAGCAGGCGCTGTCGGCGCCGCTGGCGTTCCAATACGAGCTCGACGCGCTGTCGGCGAAGGTCAAGGACTTCCAGCCGAACCTGCTCGGCAAGCCGAAGTTCGAGAACATCTCGCTCGCCTGATCAAACGGCGCCGCGACTGCTCGCGGCGCCGTTCTGCCAAATGGGTTTGGTCATGTTGAACGCCATGCGTCTGCGCATCATCGGCCGCCGCCTGTTGCACGCGGTGCCGGTGGTGGTGCTGTCCACCTTCATCGTGTTCGGGCTGCTCAAGCTGGTGCCCGGCGACGTCGCGGTGACGCTGGCGGGCGACAACGCGTCCGAGCAGCGCATCGCCGAGATCCGCGAACTGTATGGCTTGAACCAGCCGTTCCTGGTGCAATACGGCGCTTGGCTGTGGAAGGCCGTGCAGGGCGATCTGTCGACCTCGCTGGTGTCGAGCGAGGCGGTGCTGACGTCGATCGAGCGCTGCCTGCCGCACACGCTGCTGATCGTGGCACTCGCGCTTCTCACCGCGTTGGTGATCGGCGTGCCGCTCGGCATCGCGGCGGCGGCAAAGCCGGGGTCGTGGATCGACGGCATCGTGATGGCGATCGCCTCGCTCGGCGTTGCCGTGCCGAACTTCTGGCTCGGCATGCTGTTGGTGGCGTTCTTCTCGCTGCAGCTCAATTGGTTGCCGGCGACCGGCGCCGCGTCGCTGATGAAGGATCCGGCGGCCGCGCTTAGCCATGCCATTTTGCCGGCGCTCGCACTGGCCTCCGGCGGCATCGCCGAGGTGGCGCGGCAACTGCGCTCCTCGCTGGTGGAAATCCTGTCGTCGCAGCAGGTCCGCACGCTGCACGCCAAGGGGCTACCGCCGTCGTCGATTTTGTGGCGGCACGGCTTGAAGAACGTCAGCGTCAATCTGCTCACCGTCATCAGCCTGCTGGCGAACCGGATGCTCGCCGCGACGGTGGTGGTCGAGGCGGTGTTCGCGATCCCCGGCATGGGCGGGCTGATCGTCAACGCCGCGATGCACCGCGATTTCCCGGTGGTGCAGGGAGTGGTGTTCACCATGGTGCTGATCGTGGTGACGCTGAACCTGCTCACCGACATTCTCTACAGCGTGCTCGACCCGAGGATCGCGTCATGACGTCGGTCTCGCTCACCGCCCCATCGCATCAGCATCGCCGCCGCCGGATGCGCCGCTTCCTGCGCTGGTTCGTGTCCGATCTGCGCGGCGCGATCAGTCTGACGTTTCTGCTGGTGCTGCTGGTGATCTCGCTGCTGGCGCCGTGGATCGCGCCGTATAACCCGGTCGCCCAGGACATCGATGCGGCGCTGGCGCCGATGTCGGCGCAGCACTGGCTCGGCGCCGACGATCTCGGCCGCGACACGCTGAGCCGGCTGATCTACGGCGGCATGGCGTCGCTGTATGCAAGCTTCCTGGCGGTTGCGATCGCGGTGCTGATCGGTGTGCCGGTCGGCATCCTGGCCGGCTATCTCGGCGGCTGGGTCGACACCATGATCAGCCGCGTCATCGACAGCTTTCTGTCGTTTCCGGCGATCGTGTTGGCGATCGCCGTTACCGGCGCGCTCGGCATCGGTCTCACTAACGGCATGATCTCTGTCGGCATCGTGTTCGCGCCGCAGCTTGCGCGGCTGGTGCGCGCCCGCACGCTGGTAGTGCGGCAGGAGCTATATGTCGACGCCGCGCGCTGCTTCGGCGGTTCGACCACGCGCATTCTGTGGCGCCACGTGCTGCCGAACGCGATCCAGCCGGTGATCGTGCAAGTGACGTTGCTGCTCGCCGCCGCGCTGCTCGCCGAGGCCAGCCTCAGCTTTCTTGGTCTCGGCATCCAGCCGCCCGATCCGAGCTGGGGCGCGATGCTGGCGCGCGCCTATCAGAACATGGAGATCGCGCCGGAGCAGATGTATCCGCCCGGGCTCGCCATCCTGTTCACGGCGCTCGCCTACAACACGCTCGGCGAGTCCTTGCGGGCGGCACTCGATCCGACGATGAAGCGCAACTGATCAAACAAGAACAACAAGGACGAGACATGACCGTGGACGCCAAGGAAGCTGACTATCTGGCAAAGCTGCGCGAGCTGTGGGCCAAGGCGTGGCCGAAGGGTACGCCGCGCGAGCCGCAATATCTGCACGGCGAGGTCGCCCTCAGCGAATATCTGCGCGCCTGGGCCAAATCCGCGCCGTTGCGGCCGGCGGTGATCTTCTACGGTCACGTCACCACCTATGCGGATCTCGACGAGCAGAGCGATCGCTTCGCGGCGCTGCTGATGCAGAAGGGCGTGAAGAAGGGCGACCGCGTCGCGGTGTTCCTGCCGAACTGCCCGCAGTTCCACATCGTGTTCTTCGGTATCCTCAAGCTCGGCGCGATCCACGTGCCGGTCAGCCCGCTGTCGCGCGCCTTCGAGTTGTCCTACGAGCTCAACGACACCGACGCCGAAGTGATCGTGGCGCTCGACCAGCTCGCCGGCGTGGTCGAGCAGGTGCGCGCCGAGACCTCGCTGCGCGAAGTGATCGTCACCAGCTTTGCCGATGTGATTCCGGCCAATCCGACGATCCCGGTGCCGGACTCGGTGAACGGCCCGCGCGTAGCGGTGCCAGGCGCGACCGACCTGCTGCCGGCGCTCGCCGCGCTGCCCAAGCCGGAGCCGTTGCCGCCGGCCGCGCTCGACGAGGTCGCAGCGCTCAACTACACCGGCGGCACCACCGGCATGCCGAAGGGCTGCGTCCACACCCAGCGCGACATGGTCTACACGGCGGCCGCCAATCACGGCATCTCGGTGGTGGCCGATCAGAACAGCGTGTTTCTGTCGTTCTTCCCCGAGTTCTGGATCGCGGGTGAAAACTTCGGCCTGATCTTCCCGCTGTTCACGGGCGCGACGCTGGTGCTGCTCGCGCGCTGGGATGCGCTCGGCGTGCTCACCGCGATCCAGCGCTATAAGATCAACGTCACCGCCATGCCGGTCGACGGCGCGGTCGAGCTGATGGATCATCCGCGCTTCAAGGAGTTCGACCTGTCCTCGCTCAGCCAGGTGCGGGTGGTGTCGTTCGTCAAGAAGCTCAACCCGACCTATCGCAAGCGCTGGAAGGATCTCACCGGCACGATCCTGACCGAAGCCGCGTGGGGCATGACCGAGACCCACACCTCCAACACCTTCACGGCAGGCTTTCAGGGCGAAGATTTCGATCTCGTGTCGCAGCCGATCTTCGTCGGCCTGCCGGTGCCGGGTGCGGAGTTCAAGATCACCGACTTCGAGACCGGCGAGCTGGTGCCGCTCGGCGGCGAAGGCGAAATTCGCGTTCGGACGCCGTCGCTGCTCAAGAGCTACTGGAATAAGCCGGAGGCGACCGCCCAATCGCTGGTCGACGGCTGGCTGCGCACCGGCGACATCGGTACCATCGATCCGCAGGGCTTCCTGCACTTCCTCGGTCGCCGCAAGGAGATGCTCAAGGTCAAGGGCATGAGCGTGTTTCCGCCGGAGATCGAGGCGCTGCTCGGTCAGCATCCGAAGGTGCTCGGATCGGGCGTGGTCGGGCGCGACGATCCCGGCAAGGGCCAGGTGCCGGTCGCCTTCATCCAACTCAAGCCGGAGGCCGAAGGCACCGTCACGCCGGCTGAACTGCAGGCCTGGTGCGCCGAGCGGATGGCGGTCTACAAGGTTCCGGAGATCCGTATCATCGACGCGCTGCCGATGACCGCGACCGGCAAGGTGAAGAAGCAAGAGCTCAACGCCAACGTGCCGCTGTGAAACGAGACGGCCGGCGACGCACAGGCGTTGCCGGCCCAAAGCTACCTGCCGAGGAAATCCCCAATGCCGTTCCGAAAACTGCTGATCGCCAACCGCGGCGAGATCGCGATCCGTATCGCGCGCGCCGCTGCCGAGTCCGGCCTGACCACGGTGGCGATCCATCCCGCCGACGATGCGGCGTCGCTGCACGTCCGCATCGCCGATCACGCAGAACAAATTCCCGGCCGCGGCGCGCGGGCTTATCTCGATATCGAAGCGGTGATCGCGGCGGCGAAGGCGGCGGGCTGCGATGCGCTGCATCCCGGCTACGGCTTCCTCAGCGAGAACGCGGACCTGGCGCGGCGCTGCGCCGAAGAGGGCATCACCTTCGTCGGTCCGTCGCCTGAGGCGCTGCGGCTGTTCGGCGACAAGGTCGCCGCCAAAGAGCTGGCGAAACGCTGCGGCGTGCCGATCATCGCCGGCACGGTCGGACCGTCAACGCTGGAAGAGGTGCAGGCGTTCTTCGCCTCGCTTGGCGACAAGCCGGCGGTGATGATCAAGGCGATGGCCGGCGGCGGCGGCCGCGGCATGCGTGTGGTCGAGCGCGCTGAGGATCTTGCCGACGCCTATGCGCGCTGCCAGTCCGAAGCCAAGGCGGCGTTCGGCTATGAGGGTGTCTATGCCGAGCGGCTGATCCGCAATGCCCGGCACATCGAAGTGCAGATCATCGGCGACCGGCATGGCAATGTCAGTCAGCTGTGGGAGCGCGAATGCACGATCCAGCGGCGCAATCAGAAGCTGATCGAAATCGCCCCGAGCCCGTCGCTGCCGGACGGGCTGCGCAGCCGCATCGTCGAGGCGGCCAAGACCCTCGCGGCAGCGGCGAACTACGATAGCCTCGGCACCTTCGAATTCCTGGTCGACGGCGAAGCCGGCGAGGGCGACGGCGCTTTTGCTTTCATCGAAGCCAATCCGCGGCTGCAGGTCGAACACACCGTCACCGAAGAGGTGCTGTCGGTCGATCTGGTGCGCTCGCAGCTCGCCGTCGCCGGCGGCGCGATGCTGGCGGCGCTCGGGCTGGATCAGGCCTCGGTGCCGCGGCCGCGCGGGTTCGCGATCCAGCTCCGCGTCAACATGGAAACGATGGACGCCAAGGGCGCGACCAAGCCGACTGGCGGCACGCTGGCGGTCTTCGAGCCGCCGTCCGGCCCCGGCGTTCGCGTCGATACGTTCGGCTACGCCGGCTACACCACCAGCGCGGCTTACGACTCGCTGCTCGCCAAGGTGATCGTGCATGGCCGCGGCGATTGGGCCGAGGCGGTCGCCAAGGCGTCCCGTGCGCTACGCGAGTTCCGCATCGGCGGCGTCGCCACCAACATTCCGCTGCTGCAGGCGATCCTCGCGCACGCCGACTTCAAGGCCAATCGCGTCAGCACCAGCTTCATCGATCGGCACGTCGCCGATCTGGTCGAAGCCGCACAGCAGTTTGGTCAGCCGCTGATCGCGACGGAGAGCCTGGACAAGCAGAGCAGCGGCGCCGTGACTAACGCCGAGCCGGTGCCGGAAGGCGCGGTCGCGATCGCCGCGCCGCTGCAGGGCACCGTGGTTGCGATCACGGTTGCCGAGGGCGACGTGGTCCGGCCGGGGCAGCAGCTCGCGGTGATCGAGTCGATGAAGATGGAGCATCTGGTCGCGGCCGAGCAGGGCGGCCGCATCCGGCGCATCGTCGCCACCGATGGCGTGACGCTGATGCAGGGCGAGCCGATCCTGTATTTCGAGCCGCAGGACGTCGAAGGCGACCACGTCGTCGCCGAAGAGGATATCGATCTCGATGCGATCCGGCCGGACCTCGCCGAGATGCTGGCGCGGCAGGCCAATACGTTCGACGAGAACCGCCCCGACTCGGTCGGGCGGCGGCGCAAGACCAACCAGCGCACCGCGCGCGAGAATGTCGCGCAGCTCGTCGACGAAGGCTCGTTCATGGAATACGGCAGCCTCGCGATCGCCGCTCAGCGCCGCCGCCGTCCGCTCGACGACCTGATCAAGAACACGCCGGCCGACGGCCTCGTCACCGGCGTCGCCACCGTCAACGCCAAGCAGTTCGGCGAGCACGCCGCGCGCTGCATGGTGATTGCCTACGACTACACCGTGCTGGCCGGCACCCAAGGCCACATGAACCACAAGAAGATCGACCGGATGCTGACGCTGGTCGAGCAGTGGCGGATGCCCCTGGTGTTCTACGCCGAAGGCGGCGGCGGCCGTCCGGGCGACACCGATCGGCTCGGCATGACCGGCCTCGACGGTCCGTCGTTCGTGCAGTTCGCCAAGCTGTCCGGCTTGGTACCGGTGGTCGGTATCGTCTCCGGCTATTGCTTCGCCGGCAACGCCGCGATGCTCGGCTGCTGTGACGTCATCATCGCCACCCAGAACGCCTCGATCGGCATGGGCGGTCCGGCGATGATCGAAGGCGGCGGCCTCGGTGTCTATCATCCGGCCGAGGTCGGGCCGGTGTCGTTCCAGTCGCCGAACGGCGTGGTCGACATCCTGGTGCAGGACGAAGAGGAGGCGACCCGGGTCGCGCAGAAATATCTGTCCTACTTCCAGGGCGCGGTGAGCGAGTGGAAGGCTCCGGACCAGCGGCTGCTGCGCCGGGCAATCCCCGAGAACCGGCTGCGGGTGTACGACATCCGCACCGTCATCGATCTGATCGCCGATGAGGACTCGGTGCTTGAGCTGCGCCGCGATTTCGGCGTCGGCATGATCACCGCCTTCATCCGAATTGAAGGCAAACCGTTCGGCCTGATTGCCAACAATCCGAAGCATCTCGGCGGCGCGATCGACGCCGATGCCGGCGACAAGGCGGCGCGTTTCCTGCAGCTCTGCGATGCATTCGACATTCCGATTGTGTCGCTGTGCGACACGCCCGGCTTCATGGTCGGCCCGGAAGCCGAGAAGACCGCGATCGTTCGCCACGTCGCGCGGATGTTCGTCACCGGCGCCAGCCTCTCCGTGCCGCTGTTCGGCATCGTGCTGCGCAAGGGCTACGGCCTCGGCGCGCAGTCGATGATCGGCGGCGGCTTCCACGCCTCGTTCTTCACCGCCGCCTGGCCGACTGGCGAATTCGGCGGCATGGGGCTTGAGGGCTACGTACGCCTCGGCTTCCGCAAGGAGATGGAGGCGATTGCCGATCCGGCGGAGCGTGAGGCCTACTACAAGAACAAGGTCGCGGAGTTGTATGCCAACGGCAAGGCGGTCTCGATCGCGTCGGTGTTCGAGATCGATAATGTGATCGATCCAGCCGAGACGCGGCGGTGGGTCATGGCCGGGCTGCGCTCGGTGCCGACGCCGCCGGAGCGCAGCGAGCGCAAGCGGCCCTGCATCGACACCTGGTAACAGCCGGCGCAGAAACGATTGGGAGCGAAACGATGACGCAAGCTGCATTCGAGACGCCGATCGACGACACCGGCGAGGCGCTGGTCGGGCCGTGGCGCCAGCCGCGGCAGATGCTGCACGCCCAGGTGTACGACTCGCACGCCTCGATCCACGACGACGCCACCGCTCAGAAGCTCGGTTTCAAGGGCGGTACCATCGAAGGCCCGACGCATTTCAGCCAGTTCACGCCGCTGTGCGAACGGCTGTGGGGCAAGGAATGGTTCGAGACCGGTTGCATCTCGGCGCACTATCGTAACGCCGCGTTCGAGGGCGAGGACGTTCAGGCGATCGTCGACAAGCCCGCGGCCGGTGGCCGTCACACCACCATCCGCATGGTGAAGCGCGACGGCACCGAAGTGCTGCGCGGCACGGTCTCGGTCGGCCGCGCCGCGCCGCCGTCCGCGCTCGACGTCCGCCTTACCGAACTGAAGCCGCTGGCCGATCCGGTGATCCTGCGCGACGTCTCGGTCGGGATGACGACCAAGACCCAGGCGGCGCGCATGGACCATGAGCAGGTCATGGGCGAGCTGTATCCGTTCTCGCTGGCGCAGAAGCTCGAGGTCATCACCGAGCCGTCGCCATATTATCGACCGGGAGGCGGTTCGCCGTGGGGCAAGGCGATCATCCCGCTCGAGATGCTGAGCGTGCTGTTCCAGTATCTCAGCAAGCAGGACGGCTTGCCGGTGCGCGGGCCGGTGGTCGGCCTGTTCGCCGATCAGGAAATCCGGCTGATCGAGGGGCCGCTGTATGTTGGCGAGCCGTATCGGATCGAGCGCAAGGTGGTGGCGCTATCCGGCAGCAAGCGGACCGAGAGCATGTGGGTGCGCAGCGAAGCCTATGACGCAACTGGCCGTTTGGTGGCGACCATGCTGCTGAACTCGGCGACCTTGAAAGACTCCTACGCCCCGTATGCGCAGGAATACGCTGCGCTGTATCCGACGGGATAGTCCTGCCTATTGGGTCAGGAACAGGCTGGCCGCAATCGCCACCGTGATGATCGCGGTGGCGACCACGCCCGTGGTCTGCAGCGCGCCGAACCGCCGCATCGCGAACGCGAAGGCGATGATGATCACCGAGACGACGATCAGCCCCAGCTTGGCTTCGGTCATGGGTCCCTCATGGTTTGACGGAGCCCGATCCTAGCGGCCGGCGGGACGGGCTCTTTGTCGGGGCGCAAGCTCGGGTGAGTTGCCTGCGAGTTTGTCGCGGCACAACGTTCCGTCGGGCGCCGCCTCTATCGTCGCGCCATGACCGACGCGATCGCAGCGGGCCTGCCCGCGGTTTCCGACAGCACCGACAGCCGCGCAACGTCCAGTGCCAGCGCGCTGGATTCGCTGCCCGGTCACCTGATGATGTGGGTGTTGATCTTCAGCGAACTCGCCGCATTCGGCGCGCTGCTGATCGGGTTCCAGATCGCGCGGGCGCTGCAGCCTGAAGCGTTCGCGGCCGGGCAGGGCCAGCTCGATCCGGCGCTCGCCGCCGCCAATACGCTCTGCCTGGTGTCGAGCGGATGGTTCGCCGCCAAGGCCAACGCCGCAGCTCATGCAGGCTCACGCCAGGCGACGTGGCGCTGGACGTTAGGCGCCTGTCTGCTCGGTGCCGCGTTCATCGCCATCAAGCTGTTCGAATATGCCGGCGAGATCGGCCGCGGTGCCGATATCGATGGCGGCACCTTCTTCACGCTGTATTTTCTGCTCACCGGATTCCATCTGCTGCATGTCGCGCTCGGGATCGCGATCCTGCTCGGCGTCGCGTGGCGCGCCAATGAGGCTGCGGTCGAAAGCGGAACCTGTTTCTGGCACATGGTCGATCTGGTGTGGCTGGTGATGTTCCCGATCGTCTATCTGATGCGGTGACGCGATGATCCGGTTCGCTCAGCGCCGAGATCGCAGCGCGGTCGCTCTCCTGCTGCTGACCATCCTCGGTGTTTTACTCAGTCGTGGTGCAGCTGCTGCGTTTGCCGGCGGCGCCGCGCTGATGGTGATCGCGGTGCTGAAAGCCCGCCTGGTCGTACTCGATTACTTCGGGTTCCGCGGCGTACCCGGGCCGTGGCGGGCGCTGCTGTTCGGCTGGATCGCGCTCGTGGCGTGCGGTGCACTCGCCTCGCCATTGGTACAAGCTCTTCGCTAATCGTTCCGAACCTTGAGCCAGCACAAAGTTGCGGCGATCCGGTCGATTAGTGTCGCTGACGAAGCTGCAGCGCCGCACCTTCGCCTCCCCCACATCGAAAAGGAATCACGTGATGGCTGAACGCCTCACCAAGTCTGCCGCGCGCAATGTGTTCTTCGGCGGCTCGGCCTTCTTCTTCGCGATCTTCATCGGGCTCACCGCTCACAGCCATTACTACATCGCGACCAAGTCGACCGACGTCTCGACGCTGACCCCCTCGGTGGCCCGCGGCAAGCATGTTTGGGAAAAGAACTCCTGCATCAACTGTCACACCCTGCTCGGCGAGGGTGCGTATTTCGCTCCTGAACTCAGCAACGTCTGGGTGCGCTGGGGCGGCGACAAGGATCCGGCTCAGGCCCGCGAGATGCTGAAATCCTGGATGGCGTCGCAGCCGTCCGGCGTCCAGGGACGGCGGCAGATGCCGCAGTTCCACTTGACCGATCAGGAGGTGGGTGACCTCGCCAACTTCCTGGAGTGGACCAGCAAGATCAAGACCCAGCACTGGCCGCCGAACGACGCCGGCTGATCCGACCTTCACGCATCCGCATCAGAAAGACCTCGTGATGAAATATCAAACCCAAAAGGTCGCGTTGCTGTATTTCTACGGCGCGTTGACGTTGTTCCTCGCCCAGGTGTCGTTCGGCGTGCTCGCCGGCACCATCTATGTGCTGCCGAACACGCTGTCGGAGCTTCTGCCCTTCAACATCGTCCGGATGATCCACACCAACGCGCTGATCGTGTGGCTGCTGATGGGCTTCATGGGCTGTGCCTATTATCTGGTGCCCGAAGAGGCCGAGAACGAGCTGTTCAGCCCGCTGCTGGCGAAAGTGCAGTTCTGGCTGTTCTTCGGCGCCGCCGGCGCCGCGGTGGTCGGCTATCTGTTCCATTATCATGAAGGGCGGGAATTCCTCGAGCAGCCGTTCGTGATCAAGATCGGCATCGTCGTGGTCTGCCTGATCTTCCTGTTCAACATCACCATGACGGTGCTGAAGGGGCGGAAGACCACCATCACCAACATCCTGCTGTTCGGGCTGTGGGGCGTGGCGATCTTCTTTCTGTTCGCGTTCTACAACCCTGCCAACCTCGCGCTCGACAAGATGTATTGGTGGTACGTCGTGCACCTCTGGGTCGAAGGCGTCTGGGAGCTGATCATGGCGTCGGTGCTGGCGTTTCTGATGATCAAGCTCAACGGCATCGATCGCGAAGTGGTCGAGAAGTGGCTCTACGTCATCATCGGCCTCGCGCTGTTCTCCGGCATCCTCGGCACCGGCCACCACTATTACTGGATCGGTGCGCCGGGCTACTGGCAGTGGATCGGCTCGCTGTTTTCGACCCTCGAAGTCGCGCCGTTCTTCACCATGGTAGTGTTCACCGTGCAGATGACCTGGAAGGCCGGCCGCAAGCATGAGAACCGAGCCGCGCTGTTGTGGTCGGTGGGTTGTTCGGTGATGGCGTTCTTCGGTGCCGGCGTGTGGGGTTTCCTGCACACGCTGTCCAGCGTGAACTACTACACCCACGGCACCCAGGTCACCGCGGCGCACGGCCATCTCGCCTTCTTCGGCGCCTATGTGATGCTGAACCTGGCGATGATGACCTACGCGATCCCGCAGCTCCGCGGCCGTGCGCCGTACAACCAGGCGCTGTCGATCGCCAGCTTCTGGCTGATGTGCACGGCGATGAGCGTGATGACCTTCGCGCTGACCTTCGCCGGCATCATCCAGGTGCATCTGCAGCGCGTGCTCGGCCAGGGCTACATGGAGGTGCAGGACCAGATCGCACTGTTCTATTGGGTGCGGCTCGGCTCCGGCGTCGCCGTGCTGATCTCCGCATTGATGTTCGTCTGGGCGATCCTCGTCGCCGGACGCACCAAGCAGGCGACGCTGACTGGCGCCCTGCAACCGGCCGAATAGGCCCCCTGGCGGCCACGGGGATCCGTGGCCGCCTCTTTCCACACACGGAGATCGCCATGAAGCCCGCTCTGCATGCCATCGATGCGACGCTGCCCGCTCCGCCGCCCTACACGCCAGCCGGCAACGAATGCGCGCTGTTCGAACACGCCTGGAAGCGGCGGGTGCCGCTGCTGCTGAAGGGGCCGACCGGCTGCGGCAAGACGCGCTTCGTCGCGCACATGGCGGCGCGGCTCGGCCTGCCGCTGTTCACGGTGTCCTGCCACGACGATCTCACCGCGGCGGATCTCACCGGCCGCTACCTGCTGAAGGGCGGTGAGACGGTGTGGGTCGACGGCCCGCTGACCCGCGCGGTGCGGGAAGGCGGCATCTGTTATCTCGACGAGGTGGTCGAAGCCCGCAAGGACGTCGCAGTGGTGCTGCATCCGCTCGCGGATGATCGCCGCGTCCTGCCGCTGGAGCGCACCGGCGAGGAACTGCAGGCGCCGCCGCATTTTATGCTCGTGGTGTCCTACAACCCCGGCTACCAGAGTCTGCTCAAGGCGCTGAAACCCTCGACCCGGCAGCGTTTCGCCGCCATCGAATTCAGCTTCCTCGCGCCCGAACAGGAGATCGCCGTGGTGGCCGCCGAGAGCGGCCTGCCGAGCGAACGTGTCGCGCCGCTGGTCGCACTTGCCGGCCGGCTGCGCAAGCTCAAGGGTCACGATCTCGAAGAAGGCGTCTCGACCCGGCTATTAGTGTATTGCGCCAGCCTGATCAGCGAAGGCCTCTCGGTGCGCGACGCCGTCCTCGCCGGCCTGATCGAGCCGTTGACCGACGATGCCGATGTGAAGGCCGCCCTGATCGAAGTCGCCGGCGCGGTGATGGGGTGACGTGATCGCCTCGACACGGTCATTCCGGGGCGCCGCGTAGCGGCGAACCCGGAATCTCTCTCGATAACAACCTCGGGATTCCGGGTTCGCGAGCTGCGCTCGCGCCCCGGAATGACACCCTGGGATTTCGCTGGAGCAAACGCCATGCTCGACTTCCTCGAACTCGAAGAAACCGTCGGTCGCGCCTGGCATCGGCTCGTGGGTCGCGCGGCGAGCTATCCGGAGCATCCGGAGCACGCGGCGACGCTGAACGACTGCCGCGCCACGCTCGGTGTGATGTACCGCGGGCTCGGGGGAGAGACCGCGGTGCAGCTTGCCGGCAGCAGCGCCCGCACCTCGGGGCACCGGCTCGGCTGGCGGCAGCGCATCGGGCTCGGTGAGGAGCGGCTGATGCAGCCCGGCCGCGACGACGCCACGCTATTCTTGCCCGACCGGATCGCTCTGTTCGCTGATGTCGCGCTCAATCGCGCGCTGTATCGCTGGCTGGCGGCTTGGTTCGCGGTGGCACCGACCGGCAGCGTGTACGAAGCCGATCCGCTGCGGCGGGATGTTCTGCTGCTGCGTCGCGCGCATGCCACGACCCAGCAGGTGCTCGCGGCCTATCCCGGGCTTCATCGCTCTTATCATCAGCTTGCGGCCGCGACTGCGGCGGCGCGGCCGCGGCGGGCCTTGCCGCGGATGGAGGGTGATCTCGAAGCCGCGATCCAGGCACTGCTCGGCGCGGAAGTCACGCCGGACCCCGAGTTGTGGCGGATGATCGTGACCGATGGCGACATCACGGTTCGGTCGCCACCGGGCTATCAGCCGTTCCTGCCGTGCCCGTTGTGGGGTGAGGTCTGGACCCGCGATGTCGAGGCTCCGGTCCGCGATCCCGACGACACCGACGAGGCGGCGTCCAAGCCGTGTTCGGAGCCGCGGCGCAAGGCGGCGAAGCGAAAGGCGGACGACGGGCCGAAGCGCGATCCGCTGGCGCTCAACCGGTTCGAGAAGATCCTGGCGATGGCCGAGATGGTCAATGTCGATCGGCCGACCGACGAGGACGACGACGACCACGCCGACAAGGCTGCCGACGATCTCGATGAAATCACCATCGGCAAATCGACCAAGAAGCCCGCGAGCAAATTCCGCTTCGATCTCGATCTGCCGCCGCAGGCGATCGAGCACAGCCGGCTCACTGCCGGCAAGCTGTATCCGGAATGGGACTATAAGCGTGGCGCTTACCTTGCGGATCATTGCCGCATTCTGGCGCAGGACGCGCCGGAGCAGGGTGAGGCTTGGCAATGCGGTGAGGCGACACGGGCGCTGGTCAAGCGGGTGCGGCGTCAGTTCGAGGCGTTGCGGCCGCAGCACGAGGTACTGCGGGCGCAAGCCGACGGTCACGATCTCGATCTCGACGCGCTGGTGCGCTCGCGCTGCGAGATTGCCGCCGGCGATGGCGGCTTCGATCGCTTCCATCTCGCAGCCCGGCCGCAGGCGCGCGACCTGGCGGTGACGCTACTGGTCGACGTTTCGCTGTCGACCGATGCCTGGATCGACAATCGCCGCGTGCTGGATGTCGAGAAAGAAGCGCTGACGGTGTTGGCCCACGGCATCGAAGCCTGCGGTGATCAGCACAGCATCCTGACCTTTACGTCGCGGCGCCGGGATTGGGTGCGAGTGGAGACGGTGAAGGGCTTTGCTGAGAGCATGAGCCCGTTGGTCGAGCGGAGGATTGCCGCGCTGAAGCCCGGCTACTACACGCGGATAGGCGCGGCGCTGCGTCATGCCAGCGCGGAGCTGGCCAAACAGCCGCAGCGCAAGAAACTGCTGCTGGTGCTGACCGACGGCAAGCCCAACGACGTCGACCACTACGAGGGCCGTTTTGCGCTCGAGGACAGCCGCAGGGCGGTGCAGGAAGCGCGCCGCAGCGGCATTGCGGTATTCGGTGTCACCATCGATGTCGATGCGCAGTCGTACTTTCCGACGCTGTTCGGCCGCGCCGGTTATGCCATCGTCGGACACATCGGCCGGCTGCCCGCTGCGCTACCCGGAATCTACCGCAACCTGATGGGGTGACCGGCCGCCGCTCACTCCATCTCCTTCATCACCTGCGCATAGGTCAGCAACGCAAACAGCGCGGTGCCGCCGATGACGTTGCCGATCAGAACCGGCGCGACGAATCCGCCGAACACCTGGGTGACGCTGACCGAGCCGTCCAGCATCAGCATGAACGCCTCCATGCTGCCGGCGACGATATGCATGAAGCCGCCGGCCGAGATCATCCAGGTCATCACCACGATGATCCAGACCTGACTGCCTTCCGCGCTCGGCAGCAGCCACACCATCGCGGCGATCAGGAAGCCGGCGGCGATCGCCTTCATCATCGCGGCGAACCAGCCGTATTCGACGACGTGGCGGCTGATCTCCAGCATCTCGTGCTTCAGCTCCGGCGTAATCGCCGGCGTGAAGCTGCAGAATGCTGCGGCGAATAGCGTGCCGGCGAAATTTGCCAGCAGCACCACGGCCCATAGCCGGGCGGCGCAGCCGAAATTACGCAGCGACCAATTCGCCATCACCGGCAACACCACCGTGATGGTGTTCTCGGTGAACAGCTGCTGACGCGCCAGCACCACCATCAGAAAGCCGATCGAATAGCCGAAACTGGTGACCAATGGTCGCCAGCCGGTCGGCTCCAGATGCTGCTGCAGCACCGCCTGCGCCAGCAGCGAGAAGCTGATCGACAGGCCGGCGGCAAGCCCCGACCACCACAGCGACACTACCGGTCGCGCCATTTCCTCTTCGCCGAGGCGGCGGACGATCTCGTAGATCACCGGTGTGCGAGGGCTCGATCGCGATTCGACGTCCTCGACCTCGCGCTCGGTGATCGCGGCGTGATTGTCTTGCGGCTCGTCGGCCCGGCGCGACGAGGAGGATGCTGTGTGGTGCTGCGCTGACGCCATCGACGGTCCTTGGCCGCAAAGGCGCGCAAGCCGGATCGCTCGCCGCCTTTGCGGAAACCGCAGATCAAGTACGGCGCCGGATGGAAGTTCCAGCCGATCAGCAGTGGGACGTTCGCGACCGCTATTGGGGGGCGTCGATGATCAGAATGTCGAGGTCGCGGCTCGGCTTGAAGTTGGTCTTGCGCACTTCAAACCGGGTGGGGCCGGTTTTGACCACGCCGGTCTCGCAGAAGCTGACCAGCGAGTTCGGCTTGCCTTTGTCGATCGTTAGATGGAAATCGCCGATCGGCTTGGCCCAATTGGCGCCGGTGGTCAGGACGTAGGAGACGCGCTGCTCCGGCGGCGGCTGGTTGCCGTTCTTCCGCGTCATCGCTGCGACCGCCTCGACGAACGAAGGCTCGGCGCAGAACTTGCGCGTGTAGTTGGCGCGCTCCTCTGCCGTCGAATATGGGCCCGTGATGCCGGTCTGCACGCTCCCGCCGACGCTCGGGGTGTAACTGTGCTCGACCACCAGCTCGCGGCCGGCCGGGAAGGTCTGATCCCAGTAATAGGTCGCCCGCAGCCGCCAATTCGGGGCGAGGTGATGCTCCATGCCCTTGCCGGCGTCGAAATCGTCAGGCCGGACGATCTCGTCTTTGAGCAGTTGCTGTTGCGCCTGCGCCGGCAGCGCTTCGAGCACGGTCTGCGTCGCTTTCGCCCGCGGCTGCAGCGGCACGCCGAGTGCTTGCAGCCGGGCGGTGACGTCGGTCTTGCCGACCAGCGCCTTCTGTTCGAGTTGAGCCGCAACGTCGCGGCCATCGACCTTGGTGCGGAAGTTCAGGAAGTTGTCGGCCTCGTTGTTCGGCACTTCGATGTTGTTGGCGTCCGAATAGTCGATCTCCGGCATCGGAAACGCCACGGTGACGTGCTGATCGGGGCCGGAGCGATTGACGAATCGGTAGCGCACGTCGATCCGCTCGCGCGAGATCGACAGATCCTCCGACAGCATCTCGATATCGGCATTGGTGCGGAATTCGAGCCCGCCGGTCGTCAGGGCTGCGGTGGTATCATTGGCTCGCGCCGGCGGGCAGTACGTCATCAGCGCAGCCACAACGGCTGCTGCGGACGGAGCGATTGTTCGGTGCACGGTATCCCCCAACGCCGAAGCTTTGCCGCGAACGCAGCGCGGCGCTTGATCCAAATGTGCCAGAGCGCACGACCGGATCAAGCATGGCGTGACAGGAAGTCCGTAATCAGTTCTGTGCCGGCGCCCAGCTCGGAAACGGATCGGGCAACTGCCGCCACGCATCCGGCGCGAACTTCGCATCCTCGCCGACGAGACACAGATCGAGCTGGCGGCGCAGCGTTGTCTCGTCCATCTCGCCGGTGCCGATGAACACGATCTCCTGGCGGCGGTCGCCCCACACCGGATCGAAGTACGGCTTCATCGCCTCGTGCCAGTCGTCGCTATCCGGCCAATGCGTCTTCGGCACCGCCGACCACCACAACCCACGCTTGGAAGTCCGCACCATCGCGCCGGCTTGTGCGATTTCGCCGACATGCTGCGGTCGTGTCGCCAGCCAGAAGAAGCCCTTGGCCCGGATCACGCCCGGCCAGCTCCGGTTGCAGAACGACTGAAACCGCAGCGGATGAAACGGCCGCCGCGCGCGGTACACGAATGAGCGGATGCCGTATTCCTCGGTCTCCGGCACGTGGTCGGCGAAGCCGTTCAGCTCCTTGAACCACAGCGGGTGCTGATGCGCGCGCTCGAAATCGAACAGCCCGGTGTGCAGCACCGACGACAGCGGCACGTCGCCGAAATCGGCCTCGATGATCTTGGCATCCGAGTTCAGCGCCCGCACGATCGATCGCGCGGTTTCGCGCCGGCTCGGTGAGGTCGCCGACACCTTGTTGAGTACGATGACGTCGGCGAATTCGATCTGCTCGACCAGCAGGTCGACCAGCGTGCGCTCGTCGTCGGCACCGGCGACTTCGCCGCGATCGCGCAGGAATTCCTGGCTGGAGTAGTTCGCCAATAGGCTCGCGGTGTCGACAACCGTCACCATGGTGTCGAGCCGTGCAATGTCCGACAGGCTGGCGCCGTTCTCGTCGCGGAATTCGAACGTCGCGGCGATCGGCAGCGGCTCGGCGATCCCTGTTGACTCGATCACCAGACCGTCGAACCGGCCGCTTTCGGCCAGTCTGCGCACTTCCTGCAGAAGGTCCTCGCGCAGCGTGCAGCAGATGCAGCCGTTGGTCATCTCGACCAGCGTTTCCTCCGATCGCGTCAGTCCGCCATCCTGCCGCACCAGCTCGGCGTCGATGTTCACCTCGCTCATGTCGTTGACGATCACCGCCAGCCGTCGCCCCTCGCGGTTGGCCAGCATCCGGTTGAGCAGGGTGGTTTTGCCGGCGCCGAGAAAGCCGGACAGCACGGTGACCGGGAGCAGGGGGTGATCCATGACGAGGAAAGCCTTCGTTGCAGGTACTGGAGGGTTGTAAATGCAACGTTATAACATTGCATATGGGGCGGGCAAGCAGCCGCGGTTCGGCTTGGACGGACGCCGTTCAATTGATCGTGCGCAGCCGGTGGCGAGCTGGAGCTAGCCTGCGATCGGCGTCGCTTTCGTGCCGCTCGCATCGGGCTGCGCGTCCGGCGACCATTGAGAGGCCGTTGGTTCTGCAGTAAGGCTTGTCGATGGTCGCTTTGCTTCGGCGCGCCTTTCACTGAAGCCTGTTTTCGGCCGCCGGGCGCGCCTTTCCGGCGACGGACATTTTCACGGAACAGTTCAATGCCTGCTTATCGCTCGAGAACGACGACCCACGGCCGCAACATGGCCGGCGCGCGCGGCCTGTGGCGCGCCACCGGTATGAAGGATTCCGATTTCGGCAAACCGATCATCGCGGTGGTCAATTCGTTCACCCAGTTCGTGCCCGGCCACGTCCATCTCAAGGACCTCGGCCAGCTCGTTGCGCGTGAGATCGAAGCGGCCGGCGGCGTCGCCAAGGAGTTCAACACCATCGCGGTCGACGACGGCATCGCGATGGGCCACGACGGCATGCTGTATTCGCTGCCGTCGCGGGAACTGATCGCCGACAGCGTCGAGTACATGGTCAATGCGCATTGTGCCGACGCGATGGTGTGCATCTCCAACTGCGACAAGATCACGCCCGGCATGCTGATGGCGGCGATGCGGCTGAACATTCCGGCTGTGTTCGTCTCCGGCGGCCCGATGGAAGCCGGCAAGGTGGTGCTGAAGGGCAAGACCCACGCGGTCGATCTGATCGACGCGATGGTGGCCGCCGCCGACAGCGCGATGAGCGACGAAGACGTGCAGACCATGGAGCGCTCGGCGTGCCCGACCTGCGGCTCGTGCTCGGGCATGTTCACCGCCAATTCGATGAACTGCCTCACCGAAGCGCTCGGCCTGTCGCTGCCCGGCAACGGCTCGGTGCTCGCCACCCACGCCGACCGTAAGCGGCTGTTCGTCGAGGCCGGCCACACCATCGTCGATCTGGCGCGGCGTTACTACGAGCGCGACGACGCTTCGGTGCTGCCGCGCAATATCGCGAACTTCAAGGCGTTCGAGAACGCGATGACGCTCGACATCGCGATGGGCGGCTCGACCAACACCGTGCTGCATCTGCTCGCTGCCGCGCGCGAGGCCGAACTCGATTTCTCGATGAAGGATATCGACCGGCTGTCGCGCCGGGTGCCGTGCCTCAGCAAGATCGCGCCGTCGGTGTCGGACGTGCACATGGAAGACGTGCATCGCGCCGGCGGCATCATGGCGATCCTCGGTGAGCTCGATCGTGCCGGCCTGCTCGATACTTCCTGCGGCACCGTGCATTCCGAAACGCTCGGCGCAGCCCTGGCGCGGTGGGACATCCGCCAGAGCAACAGCGAGAGCGTCCGCACCTTCTTCCGAGCGGCCCCGGGCGGCGTGCCGTCGCAGACCGCGTTCAGCCAGGACCGTCGCTACGACGAGCTCGATCTCGACCGTGAGAAGGGCGTGATCCGCGACGCCGCGCATGCGTTCAGCAAGGACGGCGGTCTCGCCGTGCTGTACGGCAACATCGCGCAGGACGGCTGCATCGTGAAGACCGCCGGCGTCGACGCCTCGATCTTGACCTTCTCCGGCCCGGTGAAGGTGTTCGAGAGCCAGGACGACGCGGTGTCGGCGATCCTGACCAATAAGATCGTCGCCGGCGACGTCGTCGTGATCCGCTACGAAGGTCCGCGCGGTGGTCCGGGCATGCAGGAGATGCTGTATCCGACCAGCTACTTGAAGTCGAAGGGCCTCGGCAAAGCCTGTGCGCTGATCACCGACGGCCGGTTCTCCGGCGGCACCTCGGGCCTCTCGATCGGCCACGTCTCGCCGGAAGCGGCGGAAGGCGGCCTGATCGGTCTGGTGCGCGACGGCGACCGGATCTCAATCGACATCCCGAACCGCACCATCAGCCTCGACGTCTCAGAGGCCGAACTCGCCAAGCGCGGCGAGGAAGAGCGCGCGCGCGGCGAAGCGGCGTGGACGCCGAAGGACCGCAAGCGCAACGTCTCGGCGGCGCTGCAGGCCTATGCGATGCTGACCACCAGCGCCGCCAACGGCGCGGTGCGCGATGTGAAGCGCCGGTTCGGTAAGTCGAACTAAGCGTCTGACTTACGGCTGGGCAGTTCTGTGTTGATGAACGCAGAACTGCCCGCGACCGCTCTCAATACAACGATATCTTCAGGGCGCGGACGCATTGCATGTAGCAATGATGCTGTGCCTCAGCCCGACCGCCGCAGCACGGCGGGCCGCTGCCGCGCCGTACGATAGGCGGTGACCGCTTCGCCGAAGGCCAAAAACAGCGCGCGGTTGATGGGATTGACCTGCGGATCGTATTCGGCGTGCCACTGCACGCCGAGCGCGAAGCCCGGCGCATCGGCGATGCGGATCGCCTCGATGGTGCCGTCTTCGGCGACGCCTTCGATCACGACGCGTGGGCCGGGCTCGAGAATGCCCTGGCCGTGCAGCGAATTCACCCGGATCAGATCGCGGCCGAACAGCCGCGCGAATACGCCGCTCGGCGTGAGCTGCACGTCGTGGCGATCGGCGAACACCACGGTCGGATCGGGATGGATCTCGCCGTTCTCCAGCCGCGGCATCCGGTGGTTCATCCGCCCCGGCAACTCGCGGATCTCCGGATGCAGCGAGCCGCCATAGGCGACGTTCATCTCCTGAAAGCCGCGGCAGATCCCGAACAGCGGCACCCCGCGCTCGACGCAGGTGCGCACCAGTGCCAGCGCCAGTTCGTCGCGCGGCTGGTCGTAGGGCTCGTGGCGGGAATTGGGCTCGGTCTTGAAGTAGGTCGGATGCACATTGGCCCGGCCGCCGGTCAGCAGGATGCCGTCGACAACCGCGAGCAGGTCCTCGATCTGGGCGAACTCGGACGAGCCGCCGAACATCAGCGGCAGCGCGCCGGCCACCTCGGCCACCGCGCGCAGGTTGCGCTCGCCCACATGCTGGACGGCAAACCGATTATCGACGAGATGGGCGTTGCCGATCACGCCGATCACCGCTCTGCCAGTCATCCTGTCCTCCCTGACAACCCTCGGACCATACAGCCAAAACGACGAAAATCGAGCCCGACGATGCTGCCTTAATTGGTTGCCAGCTCTGCACTGGCGATCCGTCTGATCAGCCGGTAGAAGCTGGCGCCAATCAGCCGAGTTCGTGCGGCGTCCGAGCCGGCACGGGCTTGTATTTTCCCGAGGATCGCCCGCAGCCATGTGCCCCGCTTCATGTCGATGACCGTCCTTGCCGGCGGGGCCGCCCGATGAGCGTGGTCTCGCGCCCGGATACGCCCGCTGTTGCAGGCCCCACCTCCGCGGCGCCGGCGGCGTCCACGCCGTGGCGACTGCCTGCCGTGGTGCGCAATTTCGTGCGCAACCGGGAAATCGGTCTGGTGTTGGTTGCGGTGGTGATCGGGCTGTTGTCGGGCTTGTTAGTGGCGATCATCTGGCGCCTCAGCGAATTCGCGCATGCGGTGCTGTTCAGTATCCCATTCGATACACGGCTCAGCGCCAACGGCGTGATCTCCTGGCAGCGCACGTTGCTGGTGCCGCTCGGCGGCGCCATTATCTTGACCATCATCGGCCTGTTCTACGCCGGCCGGTTCAAGGGCCGGCTCGCCGACGCGATCGAAGCCAACGCGCTGTATGGCGGACGGGTGTCGATGCGCGGCAGCCTGCTGATCTCGCTGCAGACGCTGCTGTCGAACGGCTGTGGTGCGTCGGTCGGGTTGGAGGCGGGCTACACTCAGATCTGCGCCGCGTTCAGCTCGCAGATCGGCCAGCGGCTTGCCGCCCGGCGCGCCGACATGCGGCTGCTGGTGGCTTGCGGCGCCGCCGGTGCGATCAGTGCGGCGTTCACCGCGCCGCTCGCCGGTGCGTTCTTCGCCTTCGAGGTCGTGCTCGGCGCCTACACCTCGGCGAGCCTGGTGCCGGTGATCGCCAGCGCGGTGTCGTCGTGGCTGGTGATGCGCAATCTGGTGCACCCGTCGTTCCTGCAGATCCCCGGCGTGCCGACGCCGGCCTCGGTCGAGATGATCGGCCAGACCATGTTGCTCGGCGTGCTGTGCGCATTCTTCAGCATCCTGGTGATGCTGGCGGTGGCTTTTTCGGAGCGGGTGTTTCAGCGCATCAGCATCTGGCGCGGCGCGCTGCGGCTGGTGATCGGCGCACTGCTGCTCAGCGGGCTGGCGCTGCTCAGCCCGACCGTGCTCGGATCGGGCCATGGCGCGATGCAGCTCTTGCTGATCACCAACCCGACCTGGCTGATGCTGCTGACGACGCTGATCCTGAAGACGCTGGCGTCGGCGATTTCGCTCGGCGCCGGCTTCCGCGGCGGCCTGTTCTTCGCCTCGCTGATGCTCGGCTCGCTGATCGGCCAGCTCTACAGCACGGTGCTCACGCCGTACTTCCCGGACATCGCGCTGCAGCCCGGCACGGCTGCGGTGGCCGGCATGGTGGCGCTCGGCACCGGCGTAATCGGCGCCCCGTTCAGCATGATCTGTCTCGCGCTCGAACTGACCGGCGACTTCTGGGTGACGATCGGCGCGGTGGTGGCGGCATCGATGAGCGCGCTGATCGTGCGCGAGCTGTTCGGCTATAGCTTCGCCACCTGGCGCTTCCATCTGCGCGGCGAGACCATCCGCGGGCCGCAGGACATCGGCTGGGTCAAGCAGATCAGCGCTGCCACGCTGATGCGGACGGATTTCCCGACCGCGCCGGCCGACCTGCCGATCGTCGAGGCGCAGAAGCTGTTCCCGCCCGGCCGCGTCAAGCAGATCGTGTTGCGGCATGGCGACGGCAGCTACGCCGGCATCGTCAACTCGGCCGAATTGCACGGCGTTGCTGATCCGGGAGAGGCGCTGCTGGAGACCCTGGCGCAGCAGCGCGATCAATTTCTGCTGCCGCAAGTGACGGTGCGCGACATTCTCGCAGCGTTCGATCGCACCGAGGCAGACGTGCTGGTGGTGATCGACAACGACGAGGATCGGCGCGCGATCGGCACCGTCAGCGAGGCGCACGTGCTGCGGACCTATTCGACCGAACTCGAGCGCCGTAATCAGGAAGTGTTCTTCCGCTGATGGCGGAGACCGTTCAGCCGGTCGCCGCCAGATCTGCCATGTAGGCGCGCCAGCCGCCGAAATGCGAGATATCGCGGGCGCCTTCGATCGCCGCCGGCTCGGTGAGGAAGCCCTTCACCGCGGTGCCGTCGGCGAGCATCAGCGTGCCGATCGACAGCGGCGATGGGATTGCCGCGACGAACGAGCCGAATGCGGCCGGCGACAGCGCCCACACTTCCACAGCGATCGCAGAACCACCACCGGGCGCCACGCGCAGCAGGCCGGGCTTCGGCGGCACGGTGCCTTTCAGCGCATAGAGTTTGTAGTCCGGTGCGGTGGCGGTGGCCGACAGCAGCCGGCCGCCGAGTGCGGTCAGTTCCCGGTTCAGCGGCATGCCGGACAGATGCGCTCCGACCACCGCGATTGCGATCTCCTCGGGCGCATCACCGTCGGTGACGTCGGCGAGCGGCGGCTGGGACTGGCCGCTGGCGCCGATCGGTAGCGCGGTGTCGGCATGGAAGACGCGGCCGAGGCTGGCGAGTTCGGCATCGCGCCCGGCAGGCGCCAGCAGGGTGATGCCGAACGGAATGCCGTCGCTGCGGATCGACGCCGGCAGCGCGAGGCCGCAGAGGTCGAGCAGGTTGACGAAATTGGTGTAGGTGCCGAGCCGGCTGTTCAGCGCGATCGGATCGGCCAGCACCTGGTCGACTGTGTAGGCGGTCGGCGCGGTCGGCAGCACCAGCGCGTCGATGCCGGCGAAGCTGCGCTCGGCGATCTTGCGCAGCGCCTGCAGCCGGTAGAGCGCCGCGAAGGTGTCGGCGGCTGACAGCTTGGCGCCGGCGAGCGTGATCTGCCGCGTCACCGGATGCACCGCGTCCGGCTGGGTTTCGAGCAGCTCCCGGATCGTCAGAAAGCGCTCAGCCACCCATGGCCCTTCGTAGAGCAGCCGAGCCGTCTCGTAGAGCGGCTCGACGTCGATCTCAATCAGCTCCGCGCCGAGCCGCCGCCAGCGCTCCAGCGCCTCCTCGTATCCCCCTGCCGCGAGGTCATCGCCGAAGAACTGCAACTGACCTTTCTGCGGTACGCCGAGTCGGACCCGCGGCGGCATCGCCGTGACTGCCGCCACCGGCCGCTCGCGCGAGAACGGATCTTCAGCGTCCGGCGCCGTCATCACCCGCAGGGCGGTGATCGCGTCATCGGTAGTCAGCGCGAACACCGAGACGCAGTCGAGCGTGCGGCACGCCGGCACGACACCCGTGGTCGAGATCATCCCGAGGCTCGGCTTCAGCCCGACGATGTTGTTGAGCATCGCCGGCACCCGGCCGGAGCCCGCCGTATCGGTACCGAGCGACAGCGGCACCAGACCGGCACCGACCGCGACCGCTGAGCCTGAGCTCGATCCGCCGGGCACGAGATCGCTGCGCATCGCGTTGCGCGGCACGCCATAGGGCGAGCGGACTCCGACCAGACCGGTTGCGAACTGATCGAGATTGGTCTTGCCGATCACGATCGCACCGGCGGCGCGCAGCTTGGCGACCGCGGTGGCGTCGCGGGTTGGCTGATACGCAAACGCCGGGCAGGCGGCGGTGGTCGGCAGGCCGGCGACGTCGATATTGTCCTTCACCGCGACCGGCACGCCGTACAGCGGCAGCGATGGATCGCGCGCTGCCAGCGCAACCGCCTCGGCGATCGCATCGGCCTCGTCCCGCAGGGTGATAAACAGCGCCGGGTCGGCATATGCGCGGATGCGCTGATAGCAGCGCGCGATCGTCTGCACCGGGGTGGTGGTGCCGGCGCGATGCGCGGCGACGATTTCACTGATCGTTTCAAACTTGCTCATACCGACACCGCGTAAATTTCGTATTCGTCGCGCACCAGATCGATGTGATGGCGCATGGCCTTCGCGGCGCCGTCGCGGTCGCCGCGAAGGATCGCGATCACCACGCGGTCGTGCTCGGCGTGGGATTTCGCCAGCCGTCCGAGATTGCGGAACTGAGCGCGGCGGAACGGTTGTACCCGCACTCGCGTCGCCAGGGTGATCTCGGCGATGTAGTCGTTATGCGCGCCCGCATAGATCGCGTTGTGAAAGTGCTCGTTGACGTCGTGGAAGCGTTCCGGATTGCCCTGCGAGCTGAGCATCCGCAGCTCTTCGTGAATCGTTTCCAGCGTCCGGCGCTCCAGCGGCGTCATCCGCTCGGCCGCGAAGCTCGCGCACAGTGCTTCGAGTTCGGACATCGCTTCGAACATGCCGGTCAGCCGTTCGAACGACGGCTGCGCCACCACCGCGCCGTGATGCGGCCGCGACTCGACGAGGCCGCTGGCGACGAGCTGTCGTAGCGCCTCGCGCACCGGCGTGCGCGAGACCTTGAAACGCTGTGCGATATCGGTTTCGTCGAGCGCCGCGCCGGGTCGTAGCGTGCCGCGCACGATCTCGTCGGCAAGTTGGCGCCGCAGCTCCTCGGCGCGGGTGATCTTGATTGGAGGGGGAGCGGACCGCACGATCCGCGCGTCCGGATTGATTACTCCCGGCGGCGCGAGAGGCGACCTGGTTCGGCGTGAAGTCTGCGCATCATCGAAGCTCATGGCGACGCCCGCGGTTCGTCGATCATGCTGACATGGGCCGCGACGATGCGCCAGCCTTCGGCAAACCGTACCCAGGTCTGCATCTGACGTCCGACCTTGCCGGGCGCGTTGTCGCGGTAAAATAAGGTCGATGCGACCGCGGTGTCACGGCCGTAAGCCGTGATAATCGTCCGCGCGGTGGTACGCATCAGCCCGACCGGCGAGCGAGCGCCGCGGAACGCTTTAATCTCGTCGTAGCCATAGAGGTTTTCGCCGCCGCCATAGCGCAGCGTGCGCGGATCGTCGTGGAACAGCTCGTTGAGCGTGGCGACGTCGTTACCGACGAGCGCGGCCTCGTAGCGGGCGAAGGCATCGCCGACTTCGGCGACAACGTCGGGCAGATCGATATCCATGGTCAGAAATCCTTTGGTCGCGGCGCGCGGGCCACGCCGGCGCGCTCCAGCGCTGCGGCGACGCGCAGCGCGATGTCCTCGCGCCACGGCGCGGCGATGATCTGCACCCCAATCGGCAGCGGCTCGAGCGGGATTGGCGCGGCCACCACCGGCAGGCCGATGAACGAGATCGGCTGAGTGTGGATGCCGACGTTGGCACGCACCGGCAGTTCGACGCCATCGAGCGTGAAGGTGACTTGTCCGAGCTTGGGCGCCACACAAGGCGTTGCCGGGGCGATGATGACGTCGACCTTCTCGAACAGTTCGAGCACGCGGGCGCGGTACCAGCGCCGGAATTTCTGCGCCCGGTCGACCAGCGGCGCCGGCACCATCGCGCCGGCCAGCAACCGGTCGCGCACCGCGGGATCGAAATCATGCGGCTGCTGCCGCAGCCGGTCGAGATGCAGCGAAGCGCCTTCGGTCGTGCTGATCACGTAAGCCGCGGCGCGGGCGCGGGCGGCCTCCGGCAGTTCGACCGAGCGGGTGATATCGAGCGCCTTGACCACGCGGTCGACAGCCTCGCGCGCTTCCGGAAACAGATTGGCCTCGAAGTAACCGCCGGCCTTTGCGATCCGCAGGCCGTCGATGCCCCCCGCGAGCAGGCCGGACACCGGCTCCGGCGCCCGCGTGGTGCAGGCGGCGTCGCCGTCGTCCGGCCCCTGCATCGCGTCGTAAGCCAGCGCCAGATCGGCGACGCTGCGTGCCAGCGGGCCAAGGTGATCGAAGCTCGCCACGAACGGGAACGAACCGGTGCGCGGCAGCCGCCCATAGGTCGGCTTGAGCCCGAAGATGCCGCACAGCGAGGAGGGGACGCGGATCGAGCCATTGGTATCGGAGCCGAGCGCCAGCGGCACCTCGCCGCCGGCGACCGCCGCGCCTGATCCGCCGGAGGAGCCGCCGGTCATCCGGGTCGGATCGTGCGGATTGCGCGACGGGCCGTCGTGGATGTTCTCGCCGGTGAAGTCGTAGGCGTATTCGCCCATGTTGAGCGCGCCGATCAGTACTGCGCCGGCCGCTTCCAGCCGCTTGATCAGCGGCGCGTCGCTGGCGACCGGGCTGCGGTCGCGGTTGATCTTGGAGCCGGCGCGGGTGGGGAGACCGGCGACATCGAACAGGTTCTTCACCGCGAACGGCACGCCGGCGAGCGGGCCGACGCTTTCGCCGCGCGCGATCGCGGCATCAATGTCTCGGGCGCGTGCGCGGGCCCGCTCGGCGACGACATGGGTGAAAGCGTTGAGGGTCGGATCGGCCTTGGTAATACGGCTGAGTGCGGCCTCGGTGGCGGCGAGCGCAGTGGTGCTCCGGTTCGCCACGGCTGCGGCGATCTCGGCGGCGGTCATCCAGTCAGTGGACATGGTGGGGTCGATTTCAGGCACGGAACACGCTCGCAGGTTCGGTCTCGTCGGGAAGCGGAAATTCATCGACCATCCGCGCCAGCTTCAGCGAGACCTCGAGATTGGCCCGCACGGCCGGCTTCCACGCCGGATCAATCGGCAGCCCAAGCGCAGCAGCAACGGCGTCGATGTAGGAGTCGAGGGGATCGTTCAAAGCCAGTACCTTTCACGAGCGCTATAGTTCAGGTCGTCATTCCGGGGCGCTCGCGTGAGCGAGCGAACCCGGAATCTCTTGATCATCTCGGGATTCCGGGTTCGCGCTGCGCGCGCCCCGGAATGACCATGTAGAATTGCGCATCGCGTCATCACGTCACCGGCAGCGGCGGATGCGGGATCGCGGTGAGGAGTTCGCGGGTGTAGTCGTGCTTCGGGCTGCCGAGCACCTGCTCGGACGTTCCCTGCTCGACGATCCGCCCCGAGCGCATCACCACGACGCGGTCGCACAGCAGCCGCACCACGTTGAGGTCGTGCGATACGAACAGGTAGCTCATCCCGAGAGTCTGCTTCAGGTCCTGCAGCAGGTTCAGCACCACCGCCTGCACCGAGACGTCGAGCGCAGCAGTCGGCTCGTCGAGGATCACCAGCTTGGGCCGTAGCGCGATGGCACGCGCGATGCCGACTCGCGCCTTCTGGCCGCCGGACAGCTGATGCGGAAAACGGTCGAGCAGATCGAGCGGCAGGCCGACCTGTTCGGCCAGTTCCTCGCAGCGCGCCCGCACCGCGGCTCGGCCCTTGATGTCGCCGAGCTGCAGGATCGGATCGGCGATCGCGCGCGCCGCGGTGAAGCGTGGATTGAGACTGTCGGTCGGATCCTGAAACACCATCTGGATCGACTTGCGCAGCGGCAGCCGGGCGAACCGCTGCGGCAGGATGGTGCCGATCTCCTCGCCGTCGAACACGATGCGGCCCGAGGTCTGATCAAGCAGCCGCATCAGCATCATCGAGGTGGTCGACTTGCCGCAGCCGGACTCGCCGACCAGCCCGACGCTTTCGCCATGGCCGATCTGGAAGCTGATGCCGTCGACCGCGCGAAACACCTCCGGCTCCGGCGCCGGCCCGCGTGAGAACAACCGGCTCAGCGTCGCCGTCGCACCCTGGCGCGGATATTCCTTCACCAGCTTTTCGACGAGGAGGAGGGGGGCGGGGCTCTTCGAGTTACTCGTGTCCTCGTGCTCGCCACTCGCCTCATCGTCACCCCCGGGCTTGACCCGGGGGTCCATCGTCTTCGACCAAGCTTCTCCCGAAATGGGATGGATCGCCGGGTCGAGCCCGGCGATGACGCCTTCACGCGGAGCCGCGCCGTCTTCGCCCTCCGGCAGCAGTTCCCGCAAACTCACGCCGAGCCGCGGCGTCGCGCGCATCAGCTTCTTGGTGTAGGGGTGCTGCGGATTGGCGAAGATATCGGCCGCCGAGGCGGTTTCGACCACGCGGCCCTTCTCCATCACCACGACCCGGTCGCAATAGGCGGCGGCGAGACCGAGGTCGTGGGTGATCAGGATCGTCGACAGCCCGCGGCTCTTTGTCAGCTCGACGATCAGATCCATCACCGCCTTCTGGGTGGTTACGTCGAGGCCGGTGGTCGGCTCGTCGGCGATCAGCAGCTGCGGATTGCAGGCCAGTGCCAGCGCGATCACCACGCGCTGGCACATGCCGCCGGAGAGCTGGAACGGATAGGCGTGATAGCGCTCGCGCGGCCGCGCGATCTTCACCGCCTCCAGCGCCGCGATCGCCTTTTCGCCGCGATCGGTCGAGGTTGATTGGACGTGCTGGCGCAGCACGTCTTCGATCTGATCGCCGACCTTTCGGATCGGATTGAGCGCGGCGCGCGGGTTCTGGAAGATCATCGAGATTTCGCGGCCACGCAGGTCACGCATCTCGTGCTCGCTGGCGGCCTTCAGATCCATGCCGCCGAACATCACCGAACCTTCGGCGATCCGTCCGGCGCGGTCGAGGATCCGCATCACCGCGTAGGAGGTCACCGACTTGCCGGAGCCGGACTCGCCGACGATCGCCAGCGTCTCGCCTTTGCCGACGCTGATATCGACATGCTGCACCGCCTTGACGATGCCGCGACGGGTGACGAATTCGACCGTGAGGTCACGGACGTCGAGCAGGGGCTGGGTGGTCATCGCGGCATCTCCACATTCCAGTTGTCACCGCCGGGCTTGACCCGCCTGCGGGGCCGAAGCCCCTTCTGCGCGGCGAAGGCCCGGCGGTCCATCGCTCTTGGGAAGACGTTTTGCGAAGCGGGATGGATGGCCGGGTGAAGCCCGGCCATGACGGAGGCGTGCGGGGCGAGGGAAGCAGCTAACATGTTCATCGCTCACGTCCTCCGCTGCGGGTCGAAGATGTCGCGCAGGCCGTCGCCGAGCAGGTTGAAACAGAACACCGCGATCATCAGCGCGAGGCCGGGGAACAGCGCGATCCACCATTCACCGGAGACCATGAACGATGCGCCCTCCGCGACCATGATGCCCCACTCGGCGGTCGGCGGACGGACCCCGAGGCCGATGAACGACAGGCCGGCGGCGTTGAGGATCGCGTAGCCCATCGTCAGCGACATCTGCACGATCATGATCGGCATGATATTCGGCAGGATGTGCACCAGCAGAATGCGCATCTCGCTGTTGCCGGACAGGCGGGCAGCCATCACGAAGCCGGCCTCGCGGCGGACATTGGCTTCGGCACGGGCGACGCGGGCATACAGCGGGAAGTTCACGATCGCGGTGGCGATGATGATGTTCTGCACCGTGTTGCCGAGTGCCGCCACGATGCCCATCGCCAGCACGAACAGCGGAAACGCCATGATGGTGTCGGCGATCCGGCCGACGATGCGGTCCGTCCAGCCGCCGAAGTAACCCGCGGCGACGCCGGCGAGGCCGCCCATCAGGAACACCAGCACCACCGAGGCGACCGCGATGAACAGATCGAGCCGTGTCGCTACCACGACGCGGCTGAAGATGTCGCGGCCGAGCTGGTCGGTGCCGAACCAATGCGCTGCCGACGGGGCTTTCAGCGCCTGCGCGGTGTCGCTGGCGAGCGGATCGTAAGGGACGATGTAAGGTCCGAACAGCGCCGCGAAGACGATCACCACCAACAGGCCGAAGGCGAAGGCGGTGACGCGGTTGTCGCCGAGCACGTAGCGGGTGTGCTCGATGGTGTCCCGCAGTGCGGAGCGGCGCGCGGGCTTGGCGCTGGCGGAGGTTTCGCCGATCGGAGGGGCGACGCTGGTCATGGTCATGCTCCTAGCCTTCCAGCCGCACGCGTGGGTCGATCACGCCGTAAAGAATGTCGATTGTCAGATTGAGCAGCACGTACATCACCGCCATGGTGAGCACGAAGCCCTGCACCGGCGCGAAGTCGGACGCGATCAGCGCTTCGACCGCGTAGGAGCCGATGCCCGGCCAGGCGAACACCTTCTCGACCAGCACGTTGGCGCCGAGCAGGAATGAGAACACCATCGACAGCGTGGTGATCACCGGCAGCATCGCGTTGCGAAACGCGTAGGTCATCGTCACCTTGCGCGGCGACAGACCGCTGGCGCGCGCGGTGCGGACAAAGTCAGAGGCCAGCACCGCCAGCATCGAGGCGCGGGTCATGCGAGCGATCGGCGCCAGCGAGAAGATCGCCAGGGTTGCTGCGGGGAGCAGAAGCTGACTCAGCGCCGACCGGAAGGTCTCGAAGTCGCGCGCGATCAGGCTGTCGATCAGATAGAAGCCGGTGACGGTCGGCGGTGCCGAGTAGAACACGTCGAGCCGGCCGAGCGGCGCCGGGGCCCAGCCGAGCTTGAAGTAGAACACGTAGACCAAGAGCAGGCCGGTGAAGAACACCGGCAGCGACACGCCGGCGGTGGTGGTGACGCGGCAGAGGTGATCGATCCACGAACCCGGCCGCGTCGCCGCCATGATGCCGAGCGGGATCGCGATCACGATCGCCAGAGCGAGGCCGAGCAGCGTCAGTTCGGCGGAGGCGGGCAGGCGGTTCTTCAGTTCGGTGACGACGGGTTGGCCGGTGGTCAGCGACTCGCCGAGGTCACCGCGGGCGAGATCGGTGGTGTAGCGGACGAACTGTTCGGGCAGCGATTTGTCGAGGCCGAGCTTGTGCCGGATCTGCTCGATCGCCTCCTTGCTGGCCGCGGGCCCGGCGAAATACGCCGCCGGATCGCCCGGCAGCGCGCGGGTCAGCAGGAAGGTGACGATCACCACGCCGATCAGGCTCGGGATCGCGAACATCAGGCGTTTGCCGATCAGGGTGAGCATTGGATCATACCCTTAAGTCATCGCGTTAGAGAGCATTGCGTCGCTAAGCGCCGCAGCCTGCTCCCTCCCCTTGCGGGGAGGGGGCGGGGTGGGGGGGCCCAGGCACAGTGCCCGCGTCGCCCTCACCCCGGCCCTCTCCCGCAAGCGGGAGAGGGAGAAGAGGAGCGTCGTCGTCACGCTCAGCCCTTCACCATCGTCCGGTAGTCGAGACGGCGGTGGAACCAGTAGGCGAAGCCGGAGACGTTCTTCTGCATCGCGACGTTGAGGTAGGGCTGGTACAGCGGGACGCGCGGGATGTCGGTGAAGGCGAGGTCGACGAAGCCCTTGACGTCGCGGTCGTAGGTCGCGGTGTCGCCGGTCGCCGCGGCGATGCGGGAGCTGTCGATCAGCTTATCCATCTCGGGCGAGTCGTAGCCCATGGTGTTGAAGATCGACTTGCCGGAGTGATAGCACCAGTAGAAGAAGTACTCCGGATAATCGAGCCAGCCCGAGAAGATGTTGACGTAGAGCGGCATCACCTTCTTGTTGAGCTCGGTGCGCCAGTTGGCGCCGGGGATCTTGTTGATGGTGCAGCGGATGCCGATCTGCGCCAGGCTCTCCTGGATCAGGATGCACATCGGCTCGTTGACGCCGGCGAAGCCGAGGTCGAACGACAGCGTGGTGTCGAAGCCGCCCGCGTAGCCGGCTTCCGCCATCAGCGCCTTCGCCTTGGCCATGTCGGTGTTGTACTTGGTCGGCTGCGGCCACTTCACTTCGGTCGACTTGTCGGCGGCCGCGCCGAACATCGGGTTGGCGAGGCCGAACATCACCGCGTCGATGATCTTCTGATACGGCACCGCATAGGCCACCGCTTCGCGCACCTTCGGATTGTTGAACGGCGGCTGGGTGACGTTCATGCCGAGGTACTGGATGCCGTTCGAGATCGGCAGCGACACCACGTTGACCTTGCCGTCGCGCTTCATCTCGGCGAAGTCCTGGTTCGGCAGCTCGTAGGAGATGTCGGCATCGCCGCGCTCCAGCAGCGCCCGCCGGTTGCCGGCCTGCGGCACCATCCGCCAGATCACACGCTTGATCTTCGGCAGCGGGCCGCCGACCCATTTGTCGTTGCGCTCCATGATCACTTCGGTGCCGGCGGTCCACTTCACCACCCGATAGGCGCCGGAGCCGGCGGTGTTCTGCTTGGTGTATTCGAGACCCCACGGATCCTTCTCGGTGGCGTTCTTCTTCACCAGCTCGGAGTTGACGACGCAGGGCACGATCACCGCGAGATCCGGGATCGTCAGCCGGTCCTTCTTGAGGAAGTCGACCCGCACGGTGTGGTCGTCGACCACCACGAATTGCTCGGGCTTGGTCAGCGAGCCGGCGCTCATCTGGAAGGTCGGGAAGCCGCCGACGCTGACTGAGCGATCGAGCGACCACTTCACATCCTTGGCGGTGACCGGCGTGCCGTCCTGGAAGGTGGCGTTCTTCTTCAGCTTGAAGGTCGCCGACATGTCGCCGATCACCATGTCGTCGGCGAGCTCGCCCTTGAACTTGTCCTTGTCGTAGTAGGGAACGCCGCCGGGGCCTTCCTTCATTTCGTGGGTGATCAGCCGGTCGTAGCAATTCCACGACACCTCGTAGCCGGGCACGTTGGTGCCGACGCCGTGGATGTCGAGGTTGTTCGGGCCGCTTTCGGAGACGACCAGCAGAGTTTCCGACCGGGCGTCGGCCTTGGCGGCCGACCAGATCGCCGGTGCTGGCACCATCGCGCCGGCGGCGAGGGCTGTAGCGGACTTGAGGAAATCACGACGCTTCATATGCGGCTCCAAAAGCAACGAGGAAGTAGCTGATGGAACTGGTTCGCAAGCTTCGTGCCAGACGCTCAAATCTGCATAACCGTCTGAAATGTTGCTGTATTTTTAGGAATGGGGGTTTGGGAGGGTCGCGTCCGCCCCGCCCAATTGCATACAATGCGCAGAATTTGCACAAATAATGTGCAGTTGTCGTGCGGTGGATCGATGGTGGGCGGGAAGGGCCGCGCCGCACTGGCGCCGCCTGCGGAAGATCGGCCTTCAAAGGCGGCTGCGCGGCACTAGTCCGATGGTCGGGGAGCGGGAGCGGCCAAAACAAAAGCGGCGGGGAAATCCCCGCCGCCTGCGTCGTCAGTGGCTCGAACGATCCGCCAGAGGCGATCAGTTGATCTTGGCGCTTTCGTTGCGGACCTGGGTGTACAGCACGCTGTCGTTGGCCGGCTTGGCTTCGATCGCGGTGGTCGGGCGAACCACCGGACGGTGGCTGCGATACACTTCGAAAGCGTACCAAGCGGCGACCACGGCGGCGATCAGCGCAACCTGGCTCGGCGGCAGGATCAGCGACAGCGCGATCAGCGCGGTTGCGACCGTGCCGGCCTTCACGACGCTCTCACCGTCGTGGAACATGGCGTTGAAGCGTTCCCAGTTCTCGCCCTTCCAGAACGGAGCCGAGAACCGGTCGAGCGCGAACCGCGTCCACGCGCCGGCGAAGCCGAGCTTGCGCGCCCACATCAGATAGAGCGAGCCCGCGAAAGCGAGCAGCGAGACCAGCGCGCCGACCGGACCGGCGGCGTAACCGATGACCACGACCAGCGCGGCCGTGAATGCAATGATCCAGTATTGCATTGTGTGACCCTTTCACCCGCTTGGCGGGCGCCTTTCAGATTTGATTCGATGGCGGCGTTAGCCGGTGCATTATGGGCTGTTTTCCACAGCGGCGCCGCAAAAAATTGGCGCGTTAGTTATTCATCCGATTAGCACTTTGGTCAAAGGTAATTAGTTATGGCGCGCTCTGCGCCAGAAACGATCGCCGGGTGCGACAGCCTGCCGCGACCCGACGACCGTGCGCTGATTGTCGAGGATGATCTTACCGCAGAACGTCAGCGCGCGAGGCGGCTTTCGGCCTCGGCGATCTTGGCGTTGCGGATGCGCTTGGCGTCGCGGCTGGCCATGAACGGCATGCCGAGCTTGCGCGCCTTCACCTGCACTGACGACCGGGCGCGCTTCAGGGCGGCTGCCGCGCGCACCGCCGATGCGCCGCTGGCAATCAGCTCCTTCAACCGCTCGACCTGTTCGTCGTCCCACGGTCTACAAGCATTGCTCTTGGCGGACGTCGGCATCAGCAACTCCTTTCGCTGTCGGGCCCGCTCGCCGGTGGCTAGCGCGCGGGCAGGGCATTTGAAGGTTCGTGCGCGAACTCTGCGGCTGGCGGCTCGGTTCTCGATGGTCGCAGCACAGGCTCGGCGATCGGACTGGCCCGGACGCGATCAAGCCCTCGTCGGGAGGCCGGGCGCAGTCGTTCGCGTCTCAATCATTTGCAGCAGCGAAAGTTCCTGGTTGCGGCTCGCGGCACCTGTTACCGGCGCTGTCGCAAACCTGTCATCGGCGATCGATAGGGGGAGGGCACGCAGTGGCGGCCTTGCCGCCCGAGGCTGCGCTCAGTCGAAAACGAGGAAGCCGATGAAACTGGTCCGGTTGATGACCGCGCTATGTGCGCTGTCCGCATTTGCATCGCTGCAGCCGGCGAAGGCTGCGGATGTGATCTGCTACAATTGCCCGCCGCAGTGGGCCGATTGGGCGACGATGCTGAAGCAGGTCAAAGCCGATCTGGGCTACGACATCCCGTTCGACAACAAAAACTCCGGCCAGGCGCTGTCGCAGCTGATCGCCGAGAAGAGCAACCCGGTCGCCGACATCGGCTACTTCGGCGTCAATTTCGGCATGAAGGCGAAGGCGCAGGGCGTCACCCAGCCGTACAAGCCGGCAAAGTGGGACGAAGTCCCGGCCGGCCTGAAGGATCCCGAAGGCGAGTGGACCGCGATCCATTCCGGCACGCTCGGCCTGTTCGTCAACGTCGATGCGCTCGGCGGCAAGCCGGTTCCGGCGTGCTGGAAGGATCTCGAGAAGCCGGACTACAAGGGCATGGTGGGCTATCTCGATCCGCCTTCGGCGGCGGTCGGCTATGTCGGTGCGGTCGCGGTCAATCTCGCGCTCGGCGGCAGCGATCAGGATTTCTCGCCGGCGGTGTCGTTCTTCAAGAAGCTGCACGACAATGACGCGATCGTGCCGAAGCAGACCTCTTACGCCCGCGTCGTGTCGGGCGAGATTCCCATCCTGTTCGACTACGATTTCAATGCCTATCGCGCCAAGTACACCGAGAAGGGCAACTTCGCCTTCGTGATCCCGTGCGAAGGTTCGGTCGTGTTCCCCTATGTGGTCAGCCTGGTGAAGGGCGCGCCGGACGCCGATAAGGCCAAGAAGGTGATGGACTATCTCTTGTCCGACAAGGGCCAGGCGCTTTGGACCAACGCGTACTTGCGCCCGGCGCGGCCGATCGCGCTGCCGCCCGAGGTCAAGGCCAAGTTCCTGCCGGACAGCGACTACGCGCGCGCCAAGAACGTCGACTGGGCCAAGATGGAAGCCGCGCAGAAGGCTTTCACCGATCGCTACCTCGCCGAAGTCCGCTGAGCCGGTCCCTCCTCCCGGCCGGTCACGGCCGGGACAGCCCCAAATCATGAAGCACCGACGTTTCCTGTTGATCTGTCTGGCGCCGCTGGTCGTACTGACCGCGGCGTTCTTCCTGCTGCCGATGGCACGGCTGGTGGTGGTCGGCGCCGAGGGGCCGCAAGGGCCGGCCGGTTATCTTGCGATCCTCCTGGAGCCGCGCTACCGCGCGACGCTGATCAACACCGTGCTGCTCGCCGCCGCCACCACGGTCGCGACGCTGATCATCGCCACCATCGCTGGGCTTTTCCTACAGCGGCACCAGTTTGCCGGCCGCGCGGTGCTGATCGCGATGCTGACGTTCCCGCTGGCGTTCCCCGGCGTTGTGATTGGCTTTCTGATCATCCTGCTGGCCGGACGGCAGGGCGTGATCGGCGATCTGACGCGGCTCGCGACCGGCACCAAGGTGGTGTTCGCCTATTCGATCTGGGGGCTGTTCCTCGGCTATCTGTATTTCTCGATCCCGCGGGTGATCCTCACCATCATGGCGGCGGTGCAGAAGCTCGATCCGGGGCTCGAAGAGGCCGCGCGCTCGCTCGGTGCCAGCCCGTGGGCTGTGCAGCGTGACGTGGTGCTGCCGGCGTTGGTGCCGGCGTTCGTTGCTTCCGGCGCGATCGCATTTGCGACCGCGATGGGCGCGTTCGGCACCGCCTTCACGCTCGCCACCAATATCGATGTGCTGCCGATGCTGATCTACACCGAGTTCACGCTGGCGGCGAACTTTGCCACCGCGGCGTCGCTGTCGGTCGGCCTCGGCCTGATTTCCTGGGCGATGCTGGTGCTGGCGCGGTCGCTGACCGGCGGCACCGTGGCGGCGACGGGCTAGGCAGATGCGCGACCGTCTGATCTTCGCCGGACAATTGCTGTTCACGCTGCTGGTTGCTGCTTTCCTGGTGGTGCCGGCGCTGCTGTCGATCGCAGCGGGTGTCACGGCGAACTACTTCCGCGGCATTTCATCCGGCGTCACTCTGCAATGGGTGGTGCAGGTGTGGACGCTGTATGCCGACAGCATCGTGTTGTCCTTCGTGATCGCACTGGCGACGCTGGCCGTGACGCTGGTCGTCGGCGTTCCGGCCGCCTACGCGCTGCATATCCGCGGCGGCGTCTGGTCGCGGCTGATCGAAGAGGTAATCACGCTGCCGCTGGCGATCCCGGGCCTCGCAATCGCGCTGGCGCTGCTGCTCACCTATGGCGGCTTCGGTGAGTTCCGCCGGTCCTGGCTGTTCATTCTGGTCGGCCATGTGGTGTTCACCATGCCGTTTATGGTGCGATCGGTGATGGCGGTGTTCGCCACCATCGACATCCGCACCCTCGATGAGGGCGCCGCCTCGCTCGGCGCATCGCCGGCGCGGCGGTTCGTCGATGTCATCGTGCCGAATGCGATGCCCGGCATTCTGGCCGGCGCCCTGATGGTGGTGACGCTGTCGCTTGGCGAGTTCAATCTCACCTGGATGCTGCACACGCCGCTGACCAAGACATTGCCTGTCGGCCTCGCGGACAGCTACGCGTCGATGCGGCTCGAAGTCGCCTCGGCCTACACGCTGATCTTCTTCATCATGATCGTCCCCTTGCTGGTGGCGATGCAATTGCTCGCGGAGCGGGAGCCGAAACGATGACGGCGGATGACGGACATGGCGTGGCGGTCGAGGTCGCGGCCTGTGGCAAGACCTTTGCGGACGGCACCCGCGCGCTGGAGCCGGCAAGCCTCAGCATCGCACGCGGCGAAACGCTGGTGCTGCTCGGTCCGTCCGGCTGCGGCAAGACCACGATGCTGCGGATCATCGCCGGGCTGGAGAGCCCGGATACCGGCGGGCGGGTCTTGTTTGACGGCGCCGACGTGACCTCGGTGCCGATCGAGAAACGCAATGTCGGCATGGTGTTTCAGTCCTACGCGCTGTTTCCCAACATGACGGTGGCCGACAACATCGGCTACGGGCTCAAGATCCGCGGCGTCGCCAAGGCGGAGCGCGCCGCGCGGATCGCCGAACTGGTGGCGCTGACCAACATCGCCGGGCTTGAGCATCGGCGGATCGATCAGCTCTCCGGCGGCCAACGCCAGCGCGTCGCTCTCGCTCGCGCCGTGGCGATCCGTCCCGCGGTGCTCCTGCTCGACGAACCGCTTACGGCGCTCGATGCGGCACTTCGCGAGCGGCTCCGCGGCGAGCTCGACCGGTTGCTGCGCTCGCTCGGCATCACCACGATCTACGTCACCCACGATCAGGCCGAGGCGATGGCGCTCGGTGACCGCATCGTGGTGATGAGCAAGGGCGCGATCGCGCAGGTCGGCACGCCGCGCGAGATCTATTTCCGCCCGGCCACTCGGTTCGTTGCCGAGTTCGTCGGCGCCGCCAATATCATCGAGGCCGAGATCACCGATGGTGCGCTGCGATTGCCGGGCGGACACTGGCGCGTCGCGGGCAGCAATAGCCACAGCCGCGCGGTCGCGATGATCCGCCCGGAGACGATCCGGATTGCAGCGCCCGAGGCCGCGACGCTGCACGGCGTCGTCGCCAGCGTCAGTTTCGTCGGAGACCGCCAGCGCGTCGTAGTGTCCGGCGCTGCCGCGCGGCCGCTGGCGATCGACGCGCCGAACGCGCTGCCGATCAGGGGCGGCGATCGCATCGGCCTCGTGGCCGATCCCGAAGCCATCCGGCTGCTGCCCGAGCACCTGTGACGAACCAGAATGAGAAATCCGACCATGCCGCCGAAGCCGATTCTGATCGCCCAGATTTCAGACCTGCATATCAAGGCGCCCGGCGAACTCGCCTACGGCAAGGTCGACACCGCGGCGGCGCTGACCCGCTGCGTCGCAGCGCTGAACGCGCTGACGCCGCGGCCCGACCTGGTGGTGATCTCCGGCGATCTGGTCGACACCCCAAGCGCTGAGGAATACGCGCATCTCGAACGGCTGTTGGCGCCGCTGCAGATTCCGTTCGTTGCCGTACCGGGCAATCACGATTCCCGCGACCTGATGCGCACCGCGTTCGCGCAGCCAACATTCCCAGCCGAGGGACCGCTCAATCAGCTCTATCCCGTCGACGGGATCGATATCGTGCTGCTCGACTCCAATGTTCATGGCCAGCCGCATGGCGAGCTCGATGCCGGCACGTTGCAATGGCTCGAGGCTGTGCTGTCGTCGTCGGATCACCGGCCCGCCTTGCTGTTCCTGCATCATCCGCCATTCGCCACCGGCATCTGGCACATGGATCGCCAGAACCTTTGCAACGCCGCGGAGTTCGCAACCCTCGTCGAGCGCTATCCGTGGGTACGGCTGGTCGCTGCGGGCCACGTGCACCGCCCAACGGTGACCGGCTTTGCCGGGACTGTCGCGACGATCTGTCCGGCCCCCAATCACGCGGTGGCGCTGGATCTCGGCGAACAGCTCGCGCCGTCGTTTTGCGTCGAACCGCCGGCGTTTCACCTGCACGCCTGGTTCGCCGAGCGCGGCGAACTCGTCACGCATCAGGTCTCGATCGGAGCGTTCGACGGCCCGCATCCGTTCTTCGGCGCGGACGGCAAACTGCTGTGAAGCCGTAGGAACCCTGCGGCATTAACGACGCTGCGGGAATTAGGAACAATTTTACCGAGGGAAACCTCTCGGGCCCGGAACGATCAAGAGGCTAAGCCCTTGATGATCGGTCGGGACGGTAGAGGGATGACTGAGGTGAGCAGGAGACCTGTTGTGCTGGTGGTCGAAGACGAACCGCTCCTGCGCATGAACGCCGTCGATATGATCGAGACGGCTGGATTCCAGGTGCTGGAGGCCGGATCGGCCGACGATGCCATCGCGATTCTTGAGAAGCGCGACGATATCCGCGTGGTGTTCACCGACATCCAGATTCCGGGCTCGATGGACGGTTTAAAGCTGGCCCGCGCCGTGCGCGGCCGATGGCCGCCGATCAAGATCGTCGCCACCTCGGGACGGGTGCACGTGACTGCGGATGATCTGCCGGACGGCGGCCGCTTTGTACCAAAGCCGTACACTCCCGAGCAGATTACCGGATTGCTGCGAGAAATGTTGGCCTGAACTGGGATCGGGCCACGATGGCACTTGCCCGTGCGCTTTCCAAAATTTAATCGTATCGTTCTAGAAATAGGTCTTTTCGAGCTATCCTCCCGTCCCAGCTAAAGAATAAGGGAGGACGGACTAGGATATCATGAAACGGCCACTGATCATTTTCTCCCTGCTGAGCGTGGTCGCCGCCGCGGCGTACTTTTCATTCAGCCATTGGGCGATCAGGCACGAGACGCTGACCTTCTTCGACGAAGCGCGCGGTCGTCCGGTCGCGATCGATCTCGCAGTGCGGCGAGACGCCGAAATGAAGGCTGAGGCCGGAATGGTCACGCTGCCGGTCGCGGTGGTCAGCCACGGCAACACCGTCAAGAACACCGAATACTCGTTCCTGGCCAACGTGCTCGCCGCCCGCGGCTATCTGGTCGCCAGCATTCAGCACGATCTCCCCGACGACAAGCCGCTGATGACGGTCGCCGGCTCGCTCTATGTCGGGCGCCTGGCCGTGTACGAGCGCGGCGAGCAGAACATCTTCTTCGCCCTCAAGGAGCTGAAGAGGCTCGAGCCCAACGCCGACTACGATCATCTCACTCTGGTCGGGCATTCCAATGGCGGCGACATCTCGATGTTCTTCGCCCAGCAGCACCCCGAAATGGTGCGGCGCGTGGTGACGCTGGACAATTTGCGGGTGCCGTTCGTCACCTCCGGCTTCGCCAAGATCCTGTCCTTCCGCTCCAAGGACCCGCAGTTCAAGACCGACCCCGGCGTGTTGCCCGATGCCAAGACCGCCAAGGAGGCCGGCATCGAAATCATCGACACCGGCGCCCAGCATACCGAGCTGAGCGACCGCGGCCCCGACAGCGTCAAGGCGCGGATTCAGTCGACGCTCGACAAATTCCTGTCCGACGAGGGCAGCAGCAAGTTGCAGCCGCTCGACGTGCAGAAGGACATCAAGCGGATGTACAACGATCCGCGGGCGATGGGTCCGTAGCGCAGCAGCGCTGGCGTGTCCGATCAGCGCCGGTCCAGCAAATGAAAAGGGCCTCGCGCCGCCGACGCGGCCGAGACCCTTCCAGAATGCTGTTACTGCGCGCGAATTAGCGCCAGAACAGCGCCAGCAGAATGATGATCGGCAGCGGGATCCCGATCAGCCACATCAACGCGCCTTTTCCGAAAGTCATGTCTCATCCTCCAGTCATCCAACCTGGGGCGATAACCGTGTCACTCGCGAACTGTTCCGCGCTGGCGCCTTGGTTCGAACAACTCATCCGGATGCCGTCTTGACGGCCGACCCGCGGCGGGCGAGGGATCGGACCTGATCTGAAGTCATGGAGTGCAAGATGGCTGCGAAGGTGAGCCCGCTGGCGGGCAAGACCGTCGATCCGAACAGTCTGGTCAACGTTCCGCGGCTGGTGACGGCGTATTTCGCCGGCAAGCCGGACCCCGCGGTGGCGACCGAGCGGGTGGCGTTCGGCACCTCGGGGCATCGCGGCTCGTCGCTCAACAATGCCTTCAATGAGAACCACATCGTGGCGGTGAGCCAGGCGGTGTGCGATCATCGCCGCGCCGCCGGCATTACCGGTCCGCTGTATATCGGCATCGACACCCACGCGCTGGCCGAGCCGGCGCTGGTCAGCGCGCTCGAAGTCTTCGCCGCCAACGAGATCGACGTTGTGATCGACGACCGCGGTGGTTACACGCCGACCCCGGTGATCTCGCATGCGATCCTCACCCACAATCGCGGCCGCACCGACGGCCTTGCCGACGGCGTGGTGGTGACGCCGTCGCACAATCCGCCCGAAGACGGCGGCTTCAAGTACAATCCGCCGAACGGCGGCCCGGCCGACACCGACATCACCTCGGCGGTCGAGAAGGCCGCCAATGCGATGCTCGAAAACGGGCTGAAGGGCGTCAAGCGGATCTCCTACGATCGCGCCCGCAAGGCGGCTTGCGTGCATCGCCGCGACTACATCACGCCCTATGTCGAGGACCTCGCCAATGTGGTCGACATGGAGGCGATCCGCAGCTCGGGCGTCAAGCTCGGCATCGATCCGCTCGGCGGCGCCGCGGTGCATTACTGGCAGCCTATCATCGAGCGCTACAAGCTCGACGCCAAGGTGGTCAGCGACGCGGTCGATCCGACCTTCCGTTTCATGACCGCGGATTGGGACGGCAAGGTGCGGATGGACTGCTCGTCGCCTTACGCGATGGCGCGGCTGATCGGGATGCGCAACGACTTCGACGTGGCGTTCGCCAACGACACCGATGCCGACCGCCACGGCATCGTCACCCGCTCCAGCGGGCTAATGAATCCGAACCACTACCTGTCGGTCGCGATCGCATATCTGTTCGCGCACCGGCCGCATTGGGGCCGCGACGCCGCGATCGGCAAGACCGCGGTATCAAGCGCGATGATCGATCGCGTCGCCAACAAGATCGGCCGCAAGGTGGTCGAGACTCCGGTCGGCTTCAAATGGTTCGTCGACGGGCTGATTGGCGGCAGCTTCGGCTTCGCCGGCGAGGAGAGCGCCGGCGCCTCGTTCCTGCGCCGCGACGGCAGCGTTTGGACCACGGATAAGGACGGCCTCATCCTTGGCCTGCTCGCGGCGGAGATCACTGCGGTGAGCAAGGTCGACCCGGGCGAATTGTATCAGCGCCTCACCGCAGAACTCGGCGCGCCGTTCTATGCGCGGATCGATGCGGCGGCGTCGCCGGCCCAGAAGGCGCTGTTCAAGACCCTGACTGCCGAGAAGCTCGGCATCACCCAGCTTGCCGGCGAGCCGGTCACGGCGACGCTGACCAAGGCGCCCGGCAACGGCCAATCGATCGGCGGCGTCAAGGTCACCACCGCCAACGGCTGGTTCGCGGCGCGTCCGTCTGGCACTGAAGACGTCTACAAGATCTACGCCGAGAGCTTCGTCAGCGCCGATCACCTCAGCAAGATCCAACACGAAGCCCAGGCCGCCCTGAGCGCAATGTTCGCCGCAGGTTGACGCGCGACAACGTTGGAACCGGCAAGCCGGGCGATGTCTGCCAGATAAATTGTCATCGCTTCACTCCGTCATTGCGAGCGAAGCGAAGCAATCCAGACCTCTACGCACGACGCTGGATTGCTTCGTCGCTTTGCTCCTCGCAATGACGGACTGCGCCGCCAACGTGTGAGGTCGACCGTGTCCGGCTGGACTGAATTCGTCGCCGCCTTCGCCGTGTTCCTGCTCAGCCACGCGATTCCGGCGCGGCCGGCGGTGCGGACGAGGCTGGTCGGTGCGCTCGGCGAGCGCGGCTTCCTGATCGCCTACAGCATCGAGTCGTTGGTCGTGCTGACTTGGCTGATCGTCGCCACCGAGCGGGCGCCGTTCGTCGAGCTGTGGCCGTTCGAGACCTGGCAGATGTGGGTGCCGAACCTGGCGCTGCCGCTCGCCTGCCAGTTCGCGGCGTTTGGCATTGGCGCCGCCAATCCGCTGTCGTTTGGCGGCGATCCGCGCAAACCGTTCGATCCGCAACACCGGGGCGTCGTCGGCATCGTCCGGCATCCGCTGTTGTGGGCGATCGGCCTGTGGGCCGGCGCGCATGTCGTGCCGAATGGTGACCTCGCGCATGTGCTGCTGTTCGGCTTCTTCGCGATGATCGCGCTGGTCGGCATGATGATCATCGACCGTCGCAAGCGGCGCCAGCTCGGTGCCGAGCGTTGGGCGGAACTTGCGGCGCGCACCTCGTTCTGGCCATTCGCGGCGCTGATCAGCGGTCGCTTCAAGCCGCAGCGCTGGCGGATCAGCCCGCTGCGGTTCGGCATCGGGATCGCGGCGTGGCTGTCGCTGCTGCTGCTGCATCCGTTGGTGATCGGCGTCTCGCCGCTGCCCTAACCGCCAGTCTCAGCCGTCATTGCTTCGTCGGCTACATCACCGCGCCATGCGGACGATGCTGTTCCCTGCAAATCGTTCGCGAGTTTGTGCTGGCACAACCAGCGCTGGACGCCACGCTCCTACACAGGATGAGCCGGCAGATGCACCGCCGGTGTCAGTTCCGGTGGACCGCGATGAGCAGCACGACGATCGAATCTTCCGCAGCCGGCCCCGCCAAGCGCAAGCCGGTGCCGCGCTATCCGTTACAGAGCCGCTTGACCATCCTTTCGGCCGGCTTCCGCCCGTTCTTCCTGCTCGGCGCGATCTTCGCTGCGGTCGCGGTGCTGCTGTGGCTGCCGGTATATCACGGCGAGCTGACGCTGCAGACCGCGTTCGCGCCGCGCGATTGGCACGTCCACGAGATGCTGTACGGCTATCTCCCGGCGGTGATCACCGGCTTCCTGCTCACCGCGATTCCGAATTGGACCGGACGCCTGCCGCTGCAGGGTGCGCCGCTGGCGACGCTCGCGGTGGTGTGGCTCGCCGGACGGCTGGCGGTGACGTTCTCGGCCGACACCGGGTGGCTCGCCGCGCTGCTGATCGATGCCTGCTTCCTGCTGCTGGTGGCGCTTGCGGCGCTGCGCGAGATCATCGCCGGGCGGAACTGGCGCAACCTCAACGTCGTCGCGCTGCTGACGCTGCTGCTAGTCGGCAACGTCGCATTCCATCTCGAAGCGCATTTCGGCGGCACGGCCGACTACAGCATCCGGATCGGCATCGCGGTGGTGATCATGCTGATCTCGCTGATCGGCGGCCGTATCACGCCGAGCTTCACCCGCAACTGGCTGGTGCGCGCAAATCCCGGCCGGCTTCCGCAGCCGTTCAACAAGCTCGACATGGTGATCGTCGCGTTCAGCGGCCTGACGCTGGTGCTGTGGGTTGCGATGCCGTTCAGCCCGATCAGCGGCTCGGCCTTACTGATCGCCGGCGTGCTGCATCTGGTCCGGCTGGCGCGTTGGGCCGGCGACCGCACCGTCAAGGAGAAGCTGCTGCTGGTGCTGCACGTCGGCTATCTGTTCATCCCGCTCGGCTTCCTTTTGACCTCAGCGGCGGCGTTCGGGCTGATCCCGGTCAGCGCAGGCATCCACGCGTGGATGGTCGGCGGCGCCGGCGTGATGACGCTGGCGGTGATGACCCGCGCATCGCTCGGTCACACTGGCCAACAACTCACCGCCTCGCTGCCGACGCAGGGGATCTATCTCGCCGCCCTGTTCGCCGTCACCGCGCGCATCGCGGCGGCGCTGCTGCCGGCCTGGAGCGATCCGTTGCTGCATCTGGCCGCGATCGGCTGGGCCACCGCCTTCCTCGGCTTCGCGCTGAGCTATGGCCCGACGCTGCTCGCCCGCGGCAAGCCGCACTGATCCGCCCGCACCTTCACCCCACTCCAACCAGGACATAGTCATGACCGAAGCCGCCACCACGACCGAACGCGTGCTCGACGTCCGCGAGATCCCGCCTTATCAGCGCCACGAGATCATCCCGCGGCTGTTCGATCATCTGGCGCCCGGACAGGCGATGCAGATCGTGGTCGACCACGATCCGCGGCCGCTCCGCCAGTTCTTCGCGTCGGTCCACGGCGACGATTGCCAGTGGACTTATCTGGAGCAGGGACCGGAGGTGTGGCGCGTGCAGCTCCGCCGCGCCGCGTAGCGCTCAGCGTTCGCCGAACCGGGCGATGTCCTCGTCCGAATAGCCGGCCTGCTGCAGCACCGCCTTGGTGTGCTCGCCGAGCCGCGCCACCCGCGGGTTCGGCGACGGATTGGCCGACGACATCCTGAACGGCAGGTTGAGCACCTTGAAGCTGCCGGCATCGTCGTAAACTTCGGCGAGCGCCTTGCGGTGTTCAGTCTGCGGATCGGCCATCGCCTCGGCGACGGTGCGATAGGCCGAGCAGGGCACACCGAACTTGTCGAGCGCGGCGAGGCATTGCTTCGACGTCAGCTTGCTCGACCAGCTCGTCTCGACCGTGTCCATCAGTTCGCCCCAGTTGAGGCGGCGGTCGGCGTATTTCTCGAACCGCGGATCGGTGATCAGGTCGGGGCGCTCGGCCGCCAGCATGAAGCTGCGAAATGACTTCTCGCTGGCGACGGCGATCATCACATAGCCGTCGGAGGTTTCGACCGGGCCGAATTGCGGCCGCGCCGGCAGCGTCACCGGAAACTGCGACCACTGCATCTCGTTCAGTGTCAGCGTCAGCATCGCCTCCAGCATCGACACGTCGATATGCTGGCCTTCGCCGGTGCGAACGCGCTGATACAGCGCCGAGGTAATCGCCCCATAGGCGTAGATCCCGCTGACGACGTCGGCGAGATAGATGCCGCAATAATCCGGGCGGTCGCGGCCGGGCTGATAGGCGAGATGCGCGAGGTCGAAGCCGGATGCGGCATGGATCGCCGGCGCGTAGGCGGGCAGTTCTGCGGATGGCCCGGTCTGGCCGTAGCCGGAGATCGAGCAGTAGATCAGCTCGGGATTGAAGCCGCGCAGCGACGCGTAGTCCATCTGCAGCCGCTGCATCACGCCGGGGCGGAAGTTCTCGACCAGGATGTCGGCGCCGGCGACCAGCCGCTGCACTGCTTCGAGACCGTCGGGCGATTTCAGGTCGAGCACGATGCTCTTCTTGCCGACGTTGAGCTGGCCGAACGCGGTGCTGCAGGCCTCGCGCACCGGCGGCCGGTTCCGCATGGTGTCGCCGTCGGCGGCTTCGATCTTGATCACCTCGGCGCCCATGTCGGACAGCATCCGGGTGCAGTGCGGACCGGCAATGGTGGTGGAAAAATCGAGCACGCGGAGCCCCTCGAGGGCCTTGGCGTTGGCGGAGGTGGCCAGCGGTTTCTGCGTCCGCGTTTCGACGGTCATTCGGTCTCCCCTGATCCTTCCCGTTCTAGGCGCGGCGCGTAAAGCGCCAGCGCCTGCGGGAAGTTGCTTGCTCAATGAACAGCAGGCTAGCGGGTCGATCGAAGAGGATCAACGGGGCGAAATGGGACGGACACTATGGGTCCGACAGCCAGCCCATGCTGAGCGCGAACCGCACCACCTCGACGCGGTTGTGGAAACCGAGCTTGGCCATGCCGCGCGCCTTGTAGGTCTCGACGCTCTTGGCGCCGATCTGCAGCTTGGCGGCGATGGTCTTGTTGCTATGGCCGATCGCGGCGAGCCGCAGCACCTCGATCTCGCGGGTCGACAGTTCCGACACCGCGTTGTGCTCGTCGCCATTGTGCAGATGCGGCGTGGTACGCCCGATCGCACGGCCGGCAATCGCCGGATCGAGATAGATGCCGCCGCTGCCGACCGCATGGATGCCGCGGATCAGTTCGTCGGTGGCGGAGCGCTTCAGCACGTAGCCGGCGACGCCGAGATCGAGCAGCTGGCGCAAGTAGGCGCCGTCTTCATGCACGGTCAGCACCAGCACGCGGCAGTCCGGACACGCGGCGAGGAACTTGCGCGCCACCTCGATGCCGTTGAGGCCGGGCATCGACAGATCGAGCACGGCGACGTCCGGCTTTAATTCCGTGGCGCGGCGGAGCGCGTTCGGGCCGTCGCTGGCCTCGCCGACCACTTCGAGTCCGGGATCGCCTGCGACCAGCGCCTTCATGCCGCTGAGCACCACCGGGTGATCGTCGGCGATAAACACGCGCAGTCGGGAAGGGGATTGCTGGTCCATCGCGGTTGCTTTCATCTGGTCACAGCGGAATGCGCGCGTACAGCGCAGTGCCCTTGCCGGGCGCGGATTCGATTTCGAGCGAGCCGCCGACCAATGTCAGCCGCTCACGGATGCCGAGCAGGCCCAGCCGTCCGGACGGCTGCTTGTGGCCGGCGGTGACGAAGCCGCAGCCGTCGTCCTCGACGATCATCGTCACCTGGTCGTCGCCGAGCTGCAGGATGACGCTGACGTGGCGGGCAGAGGCATGGCGCACGACGTTGGTGAGCGCTTCCTGCAGCACGCGGTACAGCGTGGTCTCGACTGGCGACGGCAGCCGGCGCGAGCCGAGCGTCATGTGCAGGTCGAACTCGATGCTCGACTTCTCGCTCCAGGAGTCGAGCAGGTTCTGGATCGCGGTCTGGATGCCGAGGTCGTCGAGCGCGGTGGGGCGGATTTCCCAGGCGAGCCGATTGGCCTGGCGGCCGACATCGGCGGTCAGGCTCTTCATCTCGGCGATGCGCTGCTGCAATTCGAGATTGTCGCCGGCGGCCTGGCCGAGTTTGTCGAAGCCGAGCTGTAACAGCGTCAGCGACTGTCCCAGCGTGTCGTGCAGTTCGCGGGCGATCCGCAGCCGTTCGGCTTCCTGATCTTCGACTGTCCTGCGCAGCACCTTGGATAGGTCCGCCTCGACCAGCACCCGCCGCCGCTTCTCTTCCTGCAGCGTCTTGGCGACGTCCTTGGAGCGGCTCAGGCCGAGCTCGACCTGGCGCATCAGCTGTTCCTGAAGCAGCTGCGCCGAGCGCCGCTCGCGGGCGATGCCGTCGATCCGGCGCAGCACGACGTCGAGCAGCGACTCGCGGAGCCGGTGCGCCGCATCGATTTCGGCGTCGAGCCACGGCTCGCCGTGCAGCCGCACCGACTCTTGCCAACTCGACGCACAGCCTTTGGGAGTTCGGCTGCCATCGGCACCGACGCCGACCGGCTTGTTGGGCATGCCGGCCCAGGTGACGACGCGAACCACTTCGGGGCGGAACCACAGCACGTAGTTGTGCGGCGTATTGGACAGCGACAGCGCCAAAAGCCCGCTGGCGCAGCCGGCGAACGCCTTGGCGGGCGGATAGGACAGCGCCAGGCAGTCGGTGTGATAGACGCCGTCGTGCGCAACGCCGTGCAGCCATCCCATCATCGCGGCGACCTGCGCAGGACCCGGTGTCGCGCCGATGCCGGTGAACTGGCCATCGATCCACAGGCCGACGCCGGCGGCCGGAATGAAATCGAGCAGGTTCGGATAGAACCGGATCAGCCCTTCGGCGAGATCCGACTCCTGACTCATCCGCGTGACCAGCTCTTCGTGGATGCGCGTGCTGCGCAGCCGCGCGGCGAGCTGATCGGCGGCGAGCCGCGCCTCGAGCTGCAGCGACGCCATCTCGGCGAACAGCGCGCAGGCCTCTCGCATCCGGTAGGGCAGAAATCGCGGGGTGCCGTGATGGCAGACGATCAAGCCCCATACTTCGCCTTCGACTACCAGCGACAGCGAGAGCGATGCGGCGACGCCGAGCTGGGCCAGATACAGCCGGTGCTCGGGGGAGCAGCTGCGGATCGCGCTGAACGAGAGATCAAGTGCGGTGCCGCTGCGCGGACTGTGCGCCGGCACCAGCGGTGCAGCGGGCGCGTGAACGTCGGGCTGCACCCGAATCCGGCTGGCAGGTCTCGGCCGATGTGGAATGTCCGGTTGCGGATCGCGCAGGCCGAGGAACGGGCTCGCATCGGGATCGCGCGCTTCGGCGATCACGTCGGCGCTGCCTTCCGGCGCGAAGCGGTACACCATCACCCGGTCGAAGCCGGTCACGTTGCGGAGCTCAGCGGCCATCGCGTCGAAGAAGGCCTGCAGGTTTGGCGCCGGCCGGACCCGCCGGATCATCGACTGCACCAAGGCAAGCGAATTCTCCGGCGCGGGTTCGCGCCGCGGATCGAGCTCCACGACCAGCAGCCCCGAGGCGTGGTGGACGATGACATCGATCGGCGTGGCGTCCGGCGCACTCAGCGTAAAGACGTGCTGCGGCCGTTCGATCGCTCGCTCTGCAGCGGCAAGCGTCTGCAGCCGTGCGATCTGGTCGGACGAGAACACACTCGAAGCGGCGGTGCCCGGCAACAGATCCGCGGCCGCGCCGAGCAGCGATGCGGTCGCGCCGGCGGCGTGGATGATGGTCAAATCCGCCGGAGCCAGCGCCAGCAGTGCGGCGTGGGGCTGAATCGCACCGGGCAGGACCTCTGTACGCGTCCCACCGGCGAGGGTGATCGGGTCGAAGTCCGAGACCCTGAACCCGGCAGAATTGTCAAGGCCAGAGTACATCACAATCTACTCAATTTTCCGTGTCCGGGACTCGTCGGACCGGTTTGAGGATGTCCGGTATGACACGGACAGTCGTCAGTGTCATGTTAAATTGACAAAGATGTGTGTCAGGATAGTCTTACAATCACTCGGATGTGATCAGGGCGTGAGTCCTCGTCATCCGAGGGCTGGAAGCATCCACACCGGTCCGCTCCAACGCGAGGCGACTCGTCGTTGTCCAGAGGGCGGGTGCAGGAGCGAACAGGGAATGCTGAGACCAAGCGAACAAATGTTCGGCGTAGCAGCAATCAACCTACGTGCAGGTTCAGCACGACACTGATCGTAAGTCTCTCAGGAGGATTTACTATGGCAGACGATCCCAACAAGGTCTGGCCGACCGGTCTGACGATCGCGGAATCGGAAGAGCTCCACAAGCATGTGATCGACGGTACGCGCATTTTCGGCGCGATCGCCATCGTCGCTCACTTCCTGGCGTATGTTTACTCGCCCTGGCTGCACTAAGGAGTACGTAAGATGAATCAAGGTCGTATTTGGACTGTTGTGAAGCCGACCGTTGGTCTTCCGCTCCTGCTCGGCAGCGTGACCGTGATCGCGATCCTGGTGCACTTTGCTGTTCTCAGCAACACCACCTGGTTCTCGAAGTACTGGAACGGCAAGGCCGCGGCGATCGAGAGCTCGGTCTCCATCGGCTAATTCAGCTTCTTTTGAAGCTGTTGTGGCTGGACCGGGATCCAAGGGTCCCGGTCGCTTGCTTTGTAGCCGGAGCGGGGTGCGGACATTTGATCTGCCGCAGTTCATCTTTGGTCGCAAAGTGGTGCTGTTCGATCGGACACCGGCGGATCTGACCGCCGGGCTCACGCAAGCTGGAATCGCTGCACGATGAACACAGTCAGCCAAAAGATGATGAAAGTCTGGTCCTCGCTTGGGCCGCGCTTTCTGCCTTTCGCGGATGCGGCCACGCCGGATCTGCCTCTATCCCGGTTGCTGCGCCTGTCGCTGTTTCAGGTCGCAGTCGGCATGTCGCTGGTGCTGCTGGTCGGCACCCTGAACCGGGTGATGATCGTCGAACTCAACGTGCCGGCCTCGATCGTCGGCGTGATGGTTTCGCTGCCTTTGATCTTTGCGCCGTTCCGGGCGCTGATCGGATTCAAATCCGACGTTCATAAATCTGCGCTGGGCTGGCGCCGCGTGCCGTTCCTGTACAAGGGCACGATGGTGCAGTTCGGCGGCCTCGCCATTCTGCCGTTCGCGCTGCTGGTTCTGTCCGGCGGCGGCGACTCGGCGCAGGCCCCCGTGTGGGTTGGACAGGTTGCAGCCGCCGCGGCATTTCTGCTGATCGGTGCCGGCGTGCACACCACCCAGACCGTCGGCCTCGCACTCGCGACCGACCTGTCGCCGCCGGAGTCGCGGCCGAAGGTGGTCGGCCTGATGTACACCATGCTGATGTTCGGCATGATCGCGAGCGCGATCATCTTCGGTGTGCTGCTCGCCGAGTTTTCGCCCGGGCGCCTCATTCAGGTGATCCAGGGCTCCGCCGTCGTCACCATCGTGCTCAACGGCATCGCGTCCTGGAAGATGGAAGCGCGCCGCCGCGACAATCCCAATCTGGTGACCGCGCATCCTGAGGCGCCGAGCGGGGGCTTCCGCGAGTCGTGGGACGCTTTCATTCAAGGTCCGAACGCGATGCGCCGGCTGATCGCCGTCGGCTTCGGTACCATGGCGTTCAGCATGGAAGACGTGCTGCTCGAACCATATGGCGGTCAGATCCTGCATCTGAGCGTCGGCGACACTACCAAGCTCACCGCGGCGCTGGCGGTCGGTGGTCTGTTCGGCTTCGGCTACGCCTCGCGCGTGTTGAGCCGCGGCGCTGATCCGTTCCGGATGGCGAGCTTCGGCGCCCTGGTCGGTATTCCGGCATTCCTTGCGGTGATCTTCTCTGCCGATCTGTCGTCGAGCACGGCCTCTGCGCTGGTGTTCGGCTTCGGTACGTTGATGATCGGCTTCGGTGCCGGTCTGTTCGGCCACGGCACGCTGACCGCGACGATGAACGCTGCGCCGAAGGATCAGGTCGGTCTCGCACTGGGCGCCTGGGGCGCTGTGCAGGCTTCGGCCGCCGGTATTGCTATCGCGCTCGGTGGTATTCTTCGTGACGTGGTAACCGCTTATGCGCCGCATGGTTGGGGCGGCGCTGCAGCGGGTTATCACTTTGTCTATTACCTCGAACTAGTGTTGCTCATTGCCACGCTGGTGACGATGTTCCCTCTGACACGGCGGCGGGAGCCGATTCTGATGCAGGGCCAGTTGCGCGGGTCCTGAGAGTGAGACGGAGTAGCTATGACCCACATCATCACCCGCTTGTATGACTCGAGCAGCCGCCTGTCGGCACTCGAGAGCGATTTGAAGAGCAATTCCTTCAAATACGCGGTGGTCACGGCCGGCCGTTCGTCCACCGAAGAAACTGCTGCCGCGCTTCTCAAGGCCGGCGTGTTGCGTGCGGAAGCCGCGACCTATGCCGACTATCTCAAGAAGGGTGGCGTCGTCGTCGCAGCGCAGGCCGAGTTCGGCTACGGCGCGAAACTGACCAAGATTCTCGACGGCTACGGGCCGAACCCGATCAGCCTGAAGTCGTCGTCCTCGTCGCGTGCCGCCGAACAGAGCGATGCCGCGCCGTTCTCGAATTTGATCCACGCGCCGGTGCTGCTCGAGACCTCCGGCCCGTACAAATCCTATTCCGGTGACTTGCTGCTGGTCGACAGCGACAAGACCTTCTCTGGTACGCCGCTGGTTATCAGCAGCGATGGCCCGTATCAGTCGTTCTCCGGAACACCGTTGTTGCTCGACAGCAGCGGCCCATACAAGTCCTTCTCAGGGACTCCTCTGTTGCTGGACACCAGTGGTCCGTACAAGTCGTACTCGGGCGAGCCGCTGTTGATCAACAACTCCACACCCTTCTCCTCCTGGCTGGGCCTGCCAGTGCTACTCTAAGTAAAGGAATCGACCATGAGCGAAGAATACAAAGGACACTCTGGACATCCGCTGATCCTCAAGCAGGAAGGCGAATACAAGAGCTATTCCGGTGAGCCGCTGATCCTGAAGCAGGAAGGCGAGTACAAGGGTTACTCCGGTACTCCGCTGATCCTCGAGCAGAAGGGCGAGTATCAGAGCTTCTCCGGCACCCCGCTGATCCTGAAGCAGGAAGGCGAGTACCGGGGCTTCTCCGGCGCGCCGCTGATCCTGAAGCAGGAAGGCGAGTACAAGTCGTTCTCCGGCTATCCGCTGCTGCTCAACATCTGAGCCAGCCGGCCTTACAGGTCCCATGACGCCGCGGGCAGCAATGCCCGCGGCGCCGTGCTTTTGGGTCGCAAGAAAATGCTGGGCAAACGCGCGCCCAGCGGTCAATCTGTTTCCAACGACACAAAAAAAGTCGAGGAAACATGACCCACTCTGCTTCCGCTGCGTCCAGCAGCGCCGCGGCGTCCGCGCCGTTCAGCGGCCCCGCTCCCCATCCCGATTGCGAACATGTCGACGTGCTGATCGTCGGCGCGGGAATTTCCGGCATTGGCGCCGCCTACCACCTGACGACGCAGTGTCCCGGCACCCGCTTCGCCGTGCTCGAAGCCCAGGACGGCTTCGGCGGTACCTGGCGAACCCACCGCTATCCCGGCATTCGCTCCGACAGCGACCTCTACACCTTCGGCTATCGCTTCAAGCCATGGACCGGAAAGCCGATCGCGACGGCTGCCGAAATCCGCGACTATCTCGGCGAGGTGATCGCCGAGCACGATCTCGACCGCCACATCCGCTACCGCCACCGCATCGTTTCTGCGAACTGGTCGAACGAGGATGCGTGCTGGGCGATCGAGGCGCTGCGCGGCGAGGGGGGCGAGACCGTGCGCTTCACCGCCAACTTCCTCTGGATGTGCCAAGGCTACTACCGCCACAGCGAAGGCTACACCCCGGAATGGCCGGGCATGGCCGAGTTCAAAGGGCGGATCGTCCACCCGCAGACTTGGCCGGACGATCTCGACGTTGCCGGCAAGCGGGTGATCGTGATCGGGTCGGGCGCGACGGCTGCGACTCTGGTGCCGTCGATCGCCCCCAAGGCTGAGCACGTGACCGTCCTGCAGCGCTCGCCGACCTATTTCATTCCCGGCCGCAACAAGATCGAGATTGCCGACACGCTGCGTGAGCTCGGAATCTCCGAAGATTGGATTCACGAGATCGTCCGCCGCAAGATCCTGTTCGATCAGGCGACCTTCACCCGCCGCTCGATGAGCGAGCCTGAGGTGGTGAAGCAGGAATTGCTCGCCGGCGTTCGCGCCCATCTTGGCGCGGATGCCAATCTCGATCCGCACTTCACGCCGAGCTATCGGCCGTGGCGGCAGCGCATCGCCTTCGTTCCCGATGGCGATCTGTTCAAGGCGATTGCATCCGGCAAGGCTTCGGTGGTCACCGACGAGATCGATCGCTTCACCGAGCAAGGTATCCGGCTGAAGTCAGGCGAGACACTCGAGGCCGACATCGTCGTCACCGCGACCGGCTTCAATCTCAACGTGCTCGGCGACATCGCATTCTCGATCGACGGCAAGCCGCTCGATTTCGCCGAGACCGTGACCTACCGCGGCATGATGTTCACTGGCGTACCGAATATGGCGTGGGTGTTCGGCTATTTCCGCGCGAGCTGGACGCTGCGCGCCGATCTGGTTGCCGACTTCGTCTGCCGTCTGCTCAGCCACATGAAGCAGAACGGCCATCGCAGCGTGGTGCCGGCGCTGCGGCCGGAAGACCGCGACATGGCGCTCTTGCCGTGGATCGATCCGGAGAACTTCAATCCCGGTTACCTGATGCGCGGGATGCACTTGCTGCCCAAGCGCGGCGACAAGCCGGAGTGGCAGCACAGCCAGGACTATTGGACCGAGAAAGATCAGTTCCCGGCGATTGATCTTGACGATCCGGCGTTTGTTTACGGCAGCTGATCTGCCGTAGAGGTCGCCTGCCGGTTCCGTGTAAGCGTGCCGGTAGGTCTGCATCTTTAACTTTCGATTAACTCAGTTCGGTGGAACGCAGCGCCTCTTATCACTTCGTAGTTCTCCGATTCACACAGCCGTGAGGCGGCGAAAGCGCAACGACTTCATGCGGTTCCGTACCGTGTGACATTGCGCCGCCGCCGCACGATGTTGTGCCGCACAATTCCGCGATTAATTTCCATTCATCAAGCGTGTCCACGATCGCGTTGCTGCGATCGGCTGCCGACGGTCGGCTGCGCATGACGAGGCGTCGGTGCCTCGCGGATGACACGAGACGGATTGAAGAGGTTATTTTGATGCGGGGATGGACCAAGCTGGGTTGGACGGCCGTTGCGCTCGCCGTCTTGGCGCCGGCGCTTGCCGGGTGCAAGGAACCGTCCGCCGCGAACGCTTCTGCGGCGGAGAAGCCCGAAGTCAGCATCGTCACCGTGAAGCCGCAGCCGCGCTCGATTGTGCGCGAACTGCCGGGCCGGATCGCGCCGATTCGTGTCGCCGACGTACGGCCGCGCGTCTCCGGCATCATTCTGCGCCGGACGTTCCAGCAGGGCAGCGAGGTCAACGCCGGCGATCCGTTGTATCAGATCGATCCGCGCCCATTCGAGGTGGAGCTGCAGGCTGCCGAAGCTGCGCTGGCCAAGGCTACGGCCGCCCGCGATCAGGCCGACATGCATGCCAAGCGCGTCTCGATGCTGGCGAGCGAGCAGGCGGCGTCGCGTGCCGCCAACGAAGTCGCGACCACCAATCTGCGCCAGGCGGCGGCCGAAGTCGCAGTGCGCGAAGCCGAAGTCGCACGCGCCAAGCTCAATCTGGAATACGCCACCATCCGCGCGCCGATCAGCGGCCGGATCGGTGCGGCGCTGGTCAGCGAAGGCGCTCTCGTGGTGCAGAACGATGCCACCAGCCTCGCGACGATTCAGCAGCTCGACCACGTCTATGCCGACTTCACCCAGCCGGTGTCCGAGATGGCGCGGCTGCGCCGCGCGTTCGACTCCGGCGAGCTCGATCAGATCGCCGCCGATGCGGTGCGCGCTCACCTCGTGCTCGACGACGGCACGCACTATCCGTTGCACGGCAAGCTGCTGTTCTCGGACGCCAAGGTCGATGCCTACACCGGCCAGGTGACGCTGCGCGCCGAGTTCGATAATCCGAAGCGCGAGCTGCTCCCGGGCATGTATGTGCGAGTACGGATCGAGCAGGGCATCGACGCCGACGCCCTCGCGGTGCCGGAGCAGGCGGTCCAGCGCAACAGCGGCGGCGGCAGCGAAGTGTTCGTCGTCAAGGACGACAACCGCGTCGCCGTACAGGCGGTGCGGGTCGGCGCCCAGCAGGACGGCCATTATCTGGTGCTCGACGGCTTGAAGCCGGGCGAGCGGGTGGTGGTCGAAGGCTTCCAGAAATTCGCTGCGGGTGACACCGTGGTGCCGGTGAGCGTCAGTGATCGCCGGTCGGCGGCTGCCGCGCCGACCACCACGGGTTCGGCGAACGCGGTGCGATAGGCGCCGCCCGATGCCCGCATTTTTTATCGACAGGCCGGTCTTCGCCTGGGTGATCGCGCTGTTCATCTGCTTGATCGGCGCGATCTCGATTCCGTTTCTCCCGGTCGCGCAATATCCGATCATCGCGCCGCCCTCGATCTCGGTGTCGACGCAATATCCCGGCGCCTCGCCGGAGAACCTGTACAACAGCGTCACCCGGCTGATCGAAGAAGAGCTGAACGGCGCCAACGGCATTCTGAACTTCGAGTCGACCTCCGACTCGCTCGGCCAAGTCGAAATCATCGCCAACTTCGAGCCGGGCACCGACACCGAAATGGCGTCGGTGAACGTGCAGAACCGCATCAAGCGGATCGAGGCGCGTCTGCCGCGCGCGGTGCTGCAGCAGGGCATCCTGGTCGAGGAAGCCTCCAGCGCGGTGCTGCAGATCATCACGCTGACGTCGACCGACGGATCACTCGACGAAGTCGGCCTCGGCGACTTCATGATCCGCAACGTGCTCGGTGAGATCCGGCGTATCCCCGGCGTCGGCCGTGCGACGCTGTATTCGACCGAGCGTGCGCTGCGCATCTGGATCGATCCGGCCAAGCTGATCGGCTACAACCTCACCGCCGACGACGTCACCAAGGCGATCGAGGCGCAGAATGCCCAGGTCGCTTCCGGCAGCATCGGCGCCGAGCCAACCCCGAAGGGCCAGAAGATCTCCGCCCTGGTGCTGGTGAAGGGCCAGCTGTCCTCGGCCGACGAGTTTGGCGCCGTGGTGCTGCGCGCCAACTCCGACGGCTCGACGGTGCGGCTGCGCGACGTGGCGCGGATCGAGATCGGCGGCTTCAGCTACCAGTTCAACACCCGCCTCAACGGCAAGCCGACTGCAGGTCTGTCGGTGTTGATGTCGCCGACCGGCAACGCGCTGGCCACCGCCAGCGCGGTCGAAGCCAAGATGAAGGAGCTGTCGCGCTTCTTCCCGGCCAACATCAAATACGAGATCCCCTACAACATCACGCCGGTGGTCGAGGCCTCGATCACCAAGGTGCTGCACACGCTGGTCGAAGCGGTGGTGCTGGTGTTCGTGGTGATGTTCCTGTTCCTGCAGAACATCCGCTACACCATCATTCCGACCATCGTGGTGCCGGTGGCGCTGCTCGGCACCTGCGCGTCGCTGCTGCTGTTCGGCTATTCGATCAACATGCTGTCGATGTTCGGCATGGTGCTGGCGATCGGCATTCTGGTCGACGACGCCATCGTGGTGGTCGAGAACGTCGAACGCATCATGTCCGAGGAAGGCCTGCCGCCGAAGGAGGCGACCCGCAAGGCGATGTCGCAGATCACCTCGGCGATCATCGGCATCACCCTGGTGCTGATCGCGGTGTTCCTGCCGATGGCGTTCTTCCCCGGCTCGGTCGGCATCATCTATCGGCAGTTCTCGGTGACGATGGTGTCGGCGATCGCGTTCTCGGCGCTGATGGCGCTGTCGCTGACGCCGGCGCTGTGCGCCACGCTGCTGAAGCCGGTCAACAAGGGCCACGCCCACGCCGAGCGCGGCGTGTTCGGCTGGTTCAACCGCACGCTCGACAATATCCGCGAGCGCTATTCCAGCATCGTGCGCTGGAATCTCGGCCGCACCGGCCGGCTGATGGTGATTTACGCAGTGCTGGTTGCCGTGCTCGGTTGGGGCATGTCGCGGATGCCCGGCGGCTTCCTGCCGATCGACGACCAGGGCTTCGTCACCGTTGACGTGCAGACGCCGTCGGATTCGTCCTACAACCGCACCTACGACGTCGTGAAGCAGGTCGAGGATTATCTGCTCAAGCGCGACGGCGTCCAGAACGTTACCTTCCTCACCGGCTTCAGCTTCCTCGGTCAGGGCATGAACGCCGCGCAGGCATTCGTCACGCTGAAGGATTGGGGCGAGCGCGACGAGAACTCCTCCGCCGCAGCGATCGTCGACGATGCCAACCGCAAGCTCGGTGGCATTCGCGACGCCCGAATCTCGGCGCTGCAGCCGCCGCCGGTCGACAACCTCGGCAACTCGTCGGGCTTCAGCTTCCGATTGCAGGACCGCGGCCAGAAGGGCCACGAGGCGCTGGTCAAGGCCAGCGAGCAGCTGATTGCCGCCGCCAACGCCAGCCCAGTGCTGCAGAAGGTCTATGTCGAAGGCTTGCCGCCGGCGCCGGTGCTCAACTTGATGATCGACCGCGAGAAGGCCGGCGCATTTGGCGTCACCTTCGAGGACATCAACACCACGATCTCGACCAATCTCGGCTCGGCCTACATCAACGACTTCCCCAATCGCGGCCGCATGCAGCGCGTGATCGTGCAGGCCGACGCGGAAGGGCGGATGAACGCTGACGACATCCTGTCCTACACGGTGAAGAACAGTCGCGGCCAGCTCGTGCCGTTCTCGTCCTTCGCCACGGTGGAGTGGGCCAAGGGCCCGACCCAGATCGTCGGCTTCAACTACTATCCGGCGATCCGCATCAGCGGCGAGGCGCGGCCGGGCTTCACCTCGGGTGACGCGATCGCCGAGATGGAGCGCCTCGCCGATCAGTTGCCGCGCGGCTTCGGCTACGATTGGACCGGCCAGTCGCTGCAGGAAAAGCTGTCGGGCTCGCAGGCGCCGATCATCCTGGCCCTGTCGGCGCTGGTGGTGTTTCTCGTGCTGGCGGCTCTGTACGAAAGCTGGACGATTCCGCTGTCGGTGCTGCTGACGGTGCCGCTCGGCATCGCCGGTGCGGTGGTTGCGGCGACGACGCGTTCGCTGCCGAACGACGTGTACTTCACCGTCGGCTTGATCACGATCATCGGTCTCGCCGCCAAGGACGCGATTCTGATCGTCGAGTTCGCCAAGGACCTTCGCAAGGAAGGCAAGACGCTGCGCGAGGCGACCATGGAGGCGTGCCATCTGCGCTTCCGGCCGATCCTGATGACCGGTCTGGCGTTCTGTTCGGGCGTGTTGCCGATGGTGATCGCGAGCGGCGCCGGCGGCAAAAGCCAGCAGGCGCTTGGCACCGGCGTGATGGGCGGCATGATCGCGGTCGTGGTGCTGGCGCTGCTATTTGTTCCGGTGTTCTTTGTCGTCGTGCAGCGGCTATTCGCCCGCGACCGTTCCGACGATCCTGTCGGGGAAACCCTGACGCATCAGGTTCCGATGCACGCGCAACTGCCACACGATCAAGCTTAAATCGAAATTGCGAGCGTTGTCCGCTCGCGATTCCCGCGGGCGGAAAGCCGGAACCAATCGAATTATCTCCAGTTGTTGGTCGACAGGTGAACAACTCGTCTCGTCGACAGACAACTGGAGGAATTCATGAACGGAGACCAACCGATTAGCTGGCTGATGTTCTTCACGCTCGCTGCAGGCGTGGTGATCGTCGGCCTCGCTTTCATCAACTTCATTCGCTCGCGCTCCAACCGGGCGATCGCGGCCGATACGCTGGAAGGCAGCACCTCCGCCCGCGGCGCGGCGCCCGATGGCGCTCTGCCCGAACTCGCCGGCATCGCGGTGTTCGCGTTCATCGCGATGGGCCTGCTGGCGTTCGGCGCCACCTACAAGGGCGGTGAGCGCGACACCGCGCAGGTCAGCGGCCCGGCGTCCGAGTCGGGGGCCACCGGCACCACCGGCATGGCGCAGCCGAAGGGCGTGCAGAACGACCCGAAGCGCTATCAGCCGCACAACCCGGGCACCGACACCCGCGTCGCCCCGACCGCGTCCGACACCGGCGTCGGCAACTCGCCGGGCTCGACCGGCACGGTGACCAAGTAATTTCCGGCAGCTTGAGCCGGGTGAATAAGAAGGCCTCGGTCGAAAGACCGGGGCCTTTGCTTTGTTAGAGCGCTTCATCGTTTGATTTGAAGCGGATTTGGCCCCCGCCAAGGGCCGAAGTCCTCATCCTGAAGAGCCCGGCAAAGCCGGGCGTCTCGAAGGATGAGGAGCCACATCGCCTGCGGCGCATGGTTCGAGACGGCGCTTTGCGCCTCCTCACCATGAGGTTCTGCAAGCTGCGACCGCTAGGAAGTGCGGTCCTGATTCCGTCAAATGTAGAGATTCTCTCGGATGAAGGCTGCCTCACCCGCGGTGGATGATTGAGACGGCGCTTCGGGGCTCCTTGCCCACGAGGTTGCGGGTGTTGCTGAGTCCGTCGGAGCGCCAGACACAAAAACGGGGGCCGCGGCCCCCGAGGTCGTGCCTGATGGATGATGACGTTGCTTAGTGCGCGGCCTCGTAGGCTGCCTTCTGCTGCTCCATCAGGGCGATCTTTTCACTGATCTTGGCGCGCTGGGTGGAGAGCGTCGATGCGATCGACGGCAGGCCGGCGGTGACCTTCAGCGCGTCGTCGTATTTCGACAAATTGCGCTTTTCGCCGTCGATCAGGCCGGGCAGCACGCTGCCGTCGAGGCCGTCGAACAACGAGCGCACGCTCATGATGGTGCGGTGAACCACGCTCATGAACGAGCCGGAATCGTCGGCGGTTTCGCCGGCGTTGATCAGCAGGCCGGCCAGTTCTTCGGCGTTGCCGTGGTGCAGGGCGATCATGTCGCGAAACAGCGGCGTCATGCCCTTGCCTTCAGCGTCTTCCAGCGCTTCCTCGTAGCCGTTGCGGGCGTCGATCTCGCTGGTGTGCAGCGTCTTGAGATGGTCGATGATATCGGTGTCCACGTCAGCCTCCATGCTCGGTTCAGCGATGGCGAGCGACAAACGCCCGCGCACCTGCCGCGCGATAACCGGGATCAGGAAACTCGGTTCCGGACAGGAACCACGGCACGGAAAGTTGTTAGTTGCGGCGTTCGCCGTCCTGCGGCTCGAGCCCGTAAGGCTTCACCAGGGCCCAGACATGGGCCGGTATCATGTTCTTCATTTTGTGTTTGTAGTGCCGCCGCAGATGCAGCACGGTCTCGACCGCCTTCATCTCGACCCGGGCGCGCGCGAATTCGATCCCGCGCGGCCCGACCTTCGGCATCAGCCATCCCATGAACGGCCGCAGCCAGTTCGGCATGCCGCGCACCGGCAGGCCGCCGGCGGCGAGTTCGGTGTTCTTGAGGAAGCCCTTCACCGGCGCCACGCGATTGCCGGCTGTGGTCGGTTCGCTCAGTTTGACGTCGTCGCCGAGCAGCCTCAGCAGTTCCTCGCCGCGCTCGTTGCGCACCAGGAGCCACTGTTCGCCGCGTCCGCCCATATAGCCGACGGTGATATCGGCGAGCGTATTGGTGTAGTCGACGCAGGTGCGGCAAGTGATCGGGAAGAAGTCCGGCGGCAGCTTCGAGATCGGCAGCAGCAGGAACGGCACCCGCTTCACCTTGCCGTCGTCGAACCGCATCTCGACGTGATAGTCGGCGCAGAATTCCAGATAGGTGATGGTCTCGGGCTTGTCGGACAGCAGATCGAGGAAGCCGTGAAACGCTTCGGTGGTGGTGTTGTCCGAGCACGGCGTGCCGATCACGTACAGCTTTTCAAGGCCGAGCTGATCCTGCAGCCGGCGCAGCGCGTAGATCTGGCAGGGCACGCCGATCACCGCGAGCCGCTTATAGCCGGCGGCGATGGCCGGTTCGATCAGCGCCAGCGACGGTGCGTAGCCCATCCGCATGCCGCGGCACTGCGCCATGCCTTCCGGCTTGGTCACCAGCACCGGCATCGGCTTCCATTTGTCGGACGGGTCCGGTGCCATCGCGATCACCGCGTCGACCGCACCGGTCTCGAGTAGGCGCTGCGCGATCGTGGTGGTGATGCCGGTCCACTGCGCGCCCTGGCGCGGCTGCTTCATCGCCGCCTGCAGCATCCGGCGATACGGGCCGAAGAACGCCTCGTCGCCGGAGGCGCTGTCGCGGTTGCGGCCGTGCACCCGCTGTTCCATCGCCGGATAGTCCGGCTTGATGAACTGGCAGGCCTGGCCGCACTGCTTCGGATCGCTCATCCGCGACACGCCGCAATCGGTGCACAGCTCCCGCTCCGCCGGCTGGTTCAGCGGCGGCGTCCACAGTGCAGACGGGGTGTTGCGGTCGTGCATGGGCGCGTCTTGTAGGAACCGGCCAATGGCCTCGCCATTCGCCTTAAGTTGCTTTCCCGATCAATAGAGCCAAAGCCGGGCGACCGATAGATCTGCGTCAAACTCGCGGCCGATCGCCACAAGCCCAATTCGGCGCAACCGCCGGGGATCGAACGGCACATCGGTGCGGTGCGGGATGAACTCGGCGAATGGAAATTCGATCACCTGCCAGTGCGGCCCCACCAGGAGCGGATGGCGATAGGATTGCTGCGGCCGCGCCAGATCGGTGGTGCGAAGATGCAGGCCGTAGGCCTCGCCATTGCCGAGCAGCTCGGCGGCGATGCCGCTGAAGCTGCCGGCATCGAACGCGCCGCCGTCCGGCGACAGATCCATCGCGATCTGGATGAAGCCGCCATTATTCTCGGTCGAGACCGCACCGCGCATCCGCGCCGCAGTGCGGCCTTCGATCTCCACAAGCTGCAGCGTGCCTTGCGAAACGCCGCCCATCACGGTGTCGGTGATCACCTGCCAGCGCCGCTGTCCTGCCGCCGGCCACAGCTCGTATTGCATCAGCGGATCACCATCGGGAACGTCACCGCAATTGCCCAGGCGAACAGCACCGCGTTGGCCAGCGCGCCGGGCAGCGGATGATTGGTCGCCTTGTAGGTCCAGTTGCTGATCAGCCCGAAGGCCAGGAACAGCAGAAGAATCGCCGGCACGATGATGATCAGGAAGAACAGCTTCTGCAGATTGAGCGCCACCGCGACGGCGAGCGAGGCGAGGAAGCAGAATTTCGCCAGCGCATAGGCGCCGCGCTTGGCACCTTGGCCATGCGCCATCCATTCGGCGGTGATGAAATACGGGATCGTGCCACACGCCACCGCCGCGATCAGATGGACGCGCTGTTCGATCGGCATGAACGAGAACAGATAGGTGTCGAGCGCGAAGCCGAAGCCGAGAATGTTGTAGGCGATCGCCGCCACGGCTGCGATCACCAGCGCCCCGATCGCGACCCGCGGGTGGGCGGGGTCGGGCAGGGCGCCGAGCGCTGCCAGCTCCTGCGCGTGCGGCCGCGTGGGATTCGGTGCCGCACGGCTGCCGCGCAGCCGGATCAGCACCAGAATCGCGGCCGTCAGCAGGCCGTACAGCAGGAAGTGCAGCGTCAGGTAGTCGCCGAGCAGGATGATCAGGAAGTCGGTCGGTGCCTTCCACAACAGCAGCGGCGTCAGCACGGCAGGCACGATCGCGGTGACCAGAAGCTGCTTCCAGCTCAGGCTCGCACCCATCGGCAGCGCCGCGGCACGGGGCAGCAGCTTCGAAAGCGGCCAGGCCAGCGTGATCAGGCCGCCGAACAGCAGCGCCAGCCAACGCGGCCGCTGGTCGATCCAGCCCGAGCCGGTGCGGCCGAACGCATCGTTCATCCAATGCAGCGACTCGCGCATCGAGTCCTGGCTGTACAGCACGCCGATGTGCTCGACCCCGGACGACAGCACGAAGCGGCGCGCGGTGCCGTCGGCGAAGCTGCCATAGGTGCGCCCTTCGGCGGCGTTGCCGCCGGCGACCTGATTGACGATGCGCAGGCCTTCGTCCTTCAGCATTTGCGGCTCGAGCGCGCCGACGATCACCAGAAGATTGTGTGGCAGCGTCGCGGTGGATTTGCGCGTGAACACCGATACCGCGACAGTGGCGACGATCTCCGGATGTTCCACCGCATAGGCCACCACGATATCGGAAGCCATCGAATGGCCGAGCACGGCGGCGCGGCCGTCGCTCTCGGGCAGCTTGCGGGCATAGTCCGTGACCCGGCCGAGTTCGTCGACCAGGACGCCGGTGATTTTGGTCGGCTCATCGACGTCGCCCACCATCGTCACCGGATTGCGTCCGTGGCCGGTGAAGTCGAAGGTGACGGCGATATAGCCGTTGCGCGCCAGCGTCTGGGCGAACGGCTGCATCAATTGCTGCGAGCCGGCGAAGCCGTGGGCGATCACCACCACCGGCGCTTTGGTGGCGGAGGGCTGCCGGAACACCGTGACGGGCGTTTGCCCCACCGTGGCCGTCGTGATCAGCAGCCCGTCCTTGCCGCGCTGCAGCTGCCACAGCGCCATCACGATCGCCACGACAGCAGCGAGTGCGACGATGATCCGAAGCGGCGTCAGCGCGCGGCGCATGGCCATCAATCGACGTCCGGGATGTGCTTCTTGCGGATGCGGCGGATCGTCCACCAGATCGACAGCGCCGCGATCGGCACGAACAGCGCGGTGAGCAGGCTTGGATCGATCTTGAGCCGGCCGGATTCGGCGGCGCCCTTCACCATGTAGCCGAACAGCCCGACCACGTAATAGGTGATCGCCGCGGTCGACAGACCTTCGACCGTGGTCTGCAGCCGGAGCTGCAGCCGGGTGCGGGCGTTCATCGACTTCAGCAGTTCCTGGTTCTGCTGTTCGAGCTCGACGTCGACGCGGGTGCGCAGCAGGTTGGCTGCGCGTGCGAGCTTGACCGACAGGTCCGACTGCCGCGCCTCGGTGGTGGCGCAAGTGCGCATCGCCGGCTTCATTCGGCGGGCGAGGAACGACGACCAGGTCGGCAGGCCGCCGACCTTGCGTTCGCCGAGCGTGGCGAGGCGGCCGTTCATGATCTCGTCGTAGGCGCGACTGGCACCGAACCGATACAGGCTGGCGGCGGCGCCGGCTTCGACCACGGCGGCGAGCTCCGTCAGCTCCTGCAGCAGCTTGTTGTTGTTGGCCAGATCGCCGACGCGGCGCATCTCTGCGGTGACTTCAGCAAGGCGCCGTTCGCTGGTCGCGATCGACGGCGCGAGCCGCTGCGCTTCGGGTAGGCCGAGCAGCGCCAGCGTCCGGTAGGTTTCGACTTCGAGCACGCGCTGCACGAGGGCGCCGGCACGCTCCGGTGTCATGCCGCGATCGAGCACCAGCACGCGCACGAAGCCGGAGGGACCGGGCTGGAAATCGGTGGCGAACACCGCGGCCCCGTCGGAATTCTCCGCGACCGCGAGGCTGGCGCGATCGAACAGGCGCTCCGGCGAAGTGCGCGGCGGATCTTCCGGCATCGCGTGCAGATCGACGGCGACCAGTAGCGGTCCGGGCTGCGGCAACAGCCGCATCGGCGAAGCCAGTGAGGACGCTTCCGGGTGGAACGGCGTTGCGGCGGGATCGGCCGGAATTTCCCAGGTGTAAGTGGTGAACTCGGAGTGCTGCTCCCAGCGCAGCATCGTGGTGCCGAAGCGGGCACGATGATGCTTCTCGCCAACCGGCGGCGGCTGCAGTCCGCGCGACTCACAGAAGCTGATCATTGCGGCGCGGTCGGCCGCGGCGCGCGAGCCTGAGGTGTCGAAAGCGAAGTGTAGGACGCGCGCCGGCAGGTTGAGCGCAGTGAACGGACGCGCGTGCACTTCGCCGAGAACGATCGCGCGCAATGGATGCGGCGAAAGTCGAACGTCGCCGTCTCCGATCAGAACGTCAGCCGTCATGTCGCTTTTGACCTTGCTCAATATTGCGCCTAGTTGACTTGAGTACCATTGCATTGCGATAGACAGAAGCTGAAAGGTTCCGCGAAAGGCTGTCGCAGGCGCCGGAATTGTCCGAGATCAACGACCCCCGGCCCCCCGCCGGGCTTCTACGCGACATCGGTGTCATCCGTTTGCAATCTGGCTCGGGCTGGTCATAAGGTTCGGCCGAACTTCGCCGCGGGCCCGTCGCGGTTGTCGAATGGAGCGTGTGGTGAAATTTCCAGTCCGTATTGGTACGCGCAAGAGCGTGATGGCGCTTGCCCAGACTGAAGACATCGCCAAGCAGCTGAGCGCGGCTGCGACTGAGCTCGATCCCCAGATCATCAAGTTCGAGACTGTCGGCGATAGCGATCAGATCAGCAAGCTGCTTCCGCACGGCGGCAAGGGCGGCGCGTTCGTCGCCGAGATCCGCGCCGCGATGCTGCGCGGCGAACTGCATTGCGCGATGCACTCGCTCAAGGACATGCCGGCCAACGAAGAAACGCCCGGCCTGATCGTCGCTGCCACGCTGGCGCGCGATCCGGCCTGCGACTCGCTGGTGCTGCGCAAGGGCCTCACCCTCGAGGAGCTGAAGAAGTCCCGCGGCAAGGGCTACACCATCGGGACTAACGCGGTGCGCCGCGCGGCCTATGCCAAGCGGTTGTTCCCCGAAGTCGAGGTGATCCATTTCCGCGGCGCGGCCGACAGCCGGATGCGGAAGCTCGACAATGGCGAAAAGCAGCGGATGCCGGACGGCAGCGAGGTCGGTCCCGCCGATGCGCTGATCATGGCGCGCGCCGGCATCGAGCGCGTCGGCTTCGTCGATCGCATCGCTCACGACTTCACGCCGGAAGAAATGCTGCCCGCAGCTGGCCAGGGCATCGTCGCGGTGGAATGCCCCGTGCACGAGTGGAAGACCCGGCAGTATCTGGCGCTGATCGACAATCATCAGTCGCGGCTGTGCTGCGACGCCGAGCGCGAAGTGCTTTGGGTGCTCAACGGCCATTGCAACTCGCCGATCGCGGCGCACTCGGTCATCACCGGCGACGAGATGACGCTGCGCGCCTCGGTTCTCGACCTGGAGGGCGGGATGTTCATCGAAGCGGCGCGCACCGGCCCGGCCAATCGGCCGCGCGAGCTCGGCCGCACGGTGGGCCTCGAACTGCTCGACAAGGGCGCCGCCGCGGTGATCGAAAAGACCCGGCCGGAGTAATCGCAATGGCCACAGTGTTTCCGTTCTCCGCGATCGTCGGCCAGGACGAGATGAAGCTGGCGCTGCTGATCGCGGCGGTGGATCAGAAGGTCGGCGGCGTGCTGGCCTTCGGTGACCGCGGCGCCGGCAAGTCCACCGCGGTTCGCGCACTGGCAGCGCTGCTGCCGAAGATGAAGACCGTGGTCGGCTGCCGCTACAATTGCGATCCCGACCAGCCCGAGCGCTACTGCGAAGAGTGCAAGGAGAAGGTCAAGCACGGCAAGGTCAAGACCGCGCAGGTCCCGGTGCCGGTGGTCGATCTGCCGCTCGGCGCCACCGAAGACCGCGTCGTCGGTGCGCTCGATCTGGAACGTGCACTGGCCAAGGGCGAGAAGGCGTTCGAGCCTGGCTTGTTGGCGCGGGCGCATCGCGGCTTTCTCTACATCGACGAAGCCAACCTGCTCGAAGACCATCTGGTCGACCTGTTGCTCGACGTCGCCGCCTCCGGTGAGAACGTGGTCGAGCGTGAAGGCCTCAGCATCCGTCATCCGGCCCGCTTCGTTCTGGTCGGCACCGGCAACCCGGAAGAAGGCGAGCTGCGTCCGCAATTGCTCGACCGCTTCGGCATGTCGGTCGAAGTGAAGACCCCGGACACGCTGCCGGAACGTATCGAAGTGGTGCGTCGCCGCGATGCGTTCGAGACCGATCCGGCCGCCTTCGTGGCCGATTGGTCGAAGGAAGAGACCAAGCTGCGCCGCAAGATCTCGCAGGCCAAGGAGCGGCTGCCCGAAGTCACGGTGAGCGACGCGGCGCTGGAACGGGCCGCCAAGCTGTGCATGACGCTCGGCACCGACGGCCTCCGCGGTGAACTGACGTTGATGCGTGCTGCGCGGGCGCTAGCTGCGCTAGAGCACGACAAGACCGTGACCGATGATCACCTGAAGCGGATCGCGCCCTCTGCCTTGCGGCACCGGCTGCGCCGCAATCCGCTCGACGATGCCGGCTCCAGCGTGCGGGTCGATCGCGCGCTTGCCGAAATCTTCGGATGAGCATCGCGCTCGCATGGTCCGATGCGGTGACCGCGGCGCAGTTGTTCGCGGTCGATCCGGTCGGCACCGGCGGTGTGTTGCTGCGCTCGCGCGCCGGCCCGGTGCGCGACCGCTGGCTCGCGATGCTGCGCGCCGCGCTGCCGCCTGAACAACCCTACAAGCATCTCCCGCTGCATATCGCCGACGGCCGCCTGCTCGGCGGGCTCGACCTGTCGGCGACGCTGCTCGCCGGCCGCCCGGTCGCTGAGCGCGGCTTGCTGTCGGAATCCGACGGCGGCGTGCTGGTGGTGGCGATGGCCGAGCGGCTGCAGTCCTCGACCAACGTGTATCTGACCGCCGCGATGGACGCGCACGAGACCGCGGTGGAGCGCGACGGCCTGTCGCTGCGGATGCCGGCGCGGTTCGGCGTGGTCGCGCTCGACGAAGGGCTCGAGGACGAGTTCTCGCCGGCGGGCCTGCGCGACCGGCTCGGATTCCATCTCGATCTCGATCAGTTCGCCTGGCGCGAGACCGACGATTTCCCGATCTCGCTCGACGATATTCGCGCGGCTCGCGCGCGGCTCCCCGATATCAAGGTCGAGAGCGACCAGATCGAGGCGGTGTGCACCGCCGCGGCTGCGCTCGGCATCATCTCGCTGCGCGCGCCGCTGCTGGCGATCCGCGCCGCCAAGGCGAGCGCTGCGTTGTTCGATCGCACCAAGATCGAACAGGACGACATCACGCTGGCCGCGCGCCTGGTGCTGGCGCCGCGCGCGACCGTGTTCCCGCAGCAGGAGCAGCCGGACCAGGCCGACGAGCCGCCGCCGCCCGAGCCCCCGCCGCCGGAAGACGACAATCAGGACAACAACGATCAAGAACAGCAGACGCCCGACATCGACAAGGCGCTGGACGAGGTGATCCTCGCCGCCGTCAAGGCCGCGATGCCGCCCGGCGTGTTGGAGGCGATGCGCGCCTCGGCCGGACGGGCGCGGGCCCGCTCGGCCGGCAAAGCCGGCGAACTGCAGAAGTCGAAGAAGCGCGGCCGCCCCGCCGGCAGCATCCGCGGCGAACTGCGCGACGGCTCCAAGCTCAATGTGATCGAGACGCTGCGCGCTGCGGCGCCGTGGCAGCCGCTGCGGCGGCGCCAGGCCGAAGGTCGCAACGGCAGCGCGCCGCGCATTCTGGTCGAGAAGGACGATTTCCGGATCGCGCGCTTCAAGCAGCGCACCGAGACCATCACCATCTTCGTGGTCGACGCCTCCGGCTCGGCGGCGCTGCACCGGCTCGCCGAAGCCAAGGGCGCGGTCGAACTGTTACTTGCCGACTGCTACGTGCGCCGCGACCAGGTGGCGATGATCTCGTTCCGCGGCACCATCGCCGAGATCCTGCTGCCGCCGACGCGGTCGCTGGCGCGCGCCAAGCGCAGTCTCGCCGGGCTGCCGGGCGGCGGCGGTACGCCGCTGTCGGCCGGGCTCGACTGCGCCTTCATGCTGGCGGATTCGATCAAGCGCAAAGGCCAGACGCCGACCGTCATCGTGCTCACCGACGGCCGCGCCAACATCGCGCGCGACGGCGCGCCGGGACGGCCGCAGGCCGAGGAAGATGCCAAGGCGTCGGCCCGGCAGTTCCGGGTCGCCGGAATTAGCTCGGTGGTGATCGATATGTCGCCGCGTCCCGGACCGCAGGCGGAATCCTTCGCCAAGGAAATGGACGCACGCTACCTGCCACTGCCGCATGCCGACGCCACCGTGCTGGCGCAGGCCGTCACGGCAGCGACGCGGCAGGACTGATCGCGGTCCTGCCGGCGCTTAGAGCGCTTCATCGATTCATCGAAGCGGATTTAGCCCTTGCCAAGGGTCCAAAGTCCTCATCCTGAGGAGCCCGGCATCGCCGGGCGTCTCGAAGGATGAGGAGCCACATCGCCTGCGGCGCATGGTTCGAGACGGCGCTTCGCGCCTCCTCACCATGAGGTTGTGCCTGTTGTGAGCACTCCGAAGCACGGTCTCGATTCTATCAAAAACAGAACCGCTCTAGCTCGCTGAGAATTCTGGATCTTAAGCGTCGAGCACGAATGCGTCGTCGTCTCCGGCGACGCGTGGCGGCATCGGCGGAGGCGGCGGCGCCTCGATGGTGGCGAGCCGCTCGACCCTCGCGCCGACCGTCGAGTTCCGCTGCGGCGGGCGGGCGATCCGCCACTCCAGCTCACTGCGGTTCTGCAGCTCGGTGAACTTCACCGCAAAACCATCGGGCCGATGCCGGACCACGCGGCCGACACAGCTGCCGACCGCCAGCGGGGTTCCGATCTCGGGCTGCACATCGGCCGACACCGCCACGCCGGAGATCGACATGTCGATCACGAAGCAGGTGTGCGACGAGCCGTCGGCGAGCGTCAGGCTGGAATGCGGGCACACCGGAACCACCCGCGCCTGCTCACGCGCATCCTTGATGGCAGGATCGAGCATCTTCTTCTCGAGCCAGCTCAGCTGATTCGACAGTCGCTCGCGCATCGCGCGGGTCACCGCCAGTTCGAGCAGGAAGCCGCCGGGCAGGGTGTCGCTGATATGCCCGTCCAGCTTGCCGAACTCGCTGAAGTACGACGAGATATGGTCGCCGACCCGGCCGATCACCGGAACGTCGACGATCATCCGGAACGGCGACACGCGGCTGGTGCGGCAGGCGAATTGTCGCAGCTTGCCGTTTTGATCGTACCAGTTCGCCAGCGAGTAGTTGCCGCCAACGGTGACGTTGACGGCGCGCTGCTTGAGAAATCGCTGGACTGACACGGCGGTTCGGCCCCCGGGAAAATACCTGTCGATTAGTAACGCACTCACCCTCCCGGAGATCTTCAGGATTGCTCAGTACACGCCAATGATTCCAACCTTGGTTATCGAAATCTTGTGGCTGCGGATAAGCTTGCTCGGGAACCTGGAACCCAAGCGTTTCAGGGCTTTCTCACCACCCGCGAGCTAACAACGGGTTCCGGCCAATGCCGACTACCCAGCACAACGAGTTCAAAAACGAGAACTAAGCGTCCGCACAACCTGATGGCCGAGCTGCCTGAGAAGGTTGTGATGATTGTCTATTGCAATCGAAAAAAGAAAAGAGCCGGTGCAGACGGCACCGGCTCTTCGATCAGATCAGATGGCGAGAGGCGAGGGCGCCTCAGGCCTTGTAGTCGCGGACGCGCTTGATCATCTGCTCGACGTGAGCGATCGAGGCGTCCGGGGTGATGCCGTGGCCGAGATTGAAGATGTGACGGCCCGACGCGAAGTTCTTCAACACGTCGTCGACCGCTTCATCGAGCGCCGAGCCGCCGGCGATCAGCAGCAGCGGATCGAGATTGCCCTGCACCGCGACCTTGGTCTGCACCTTCTCGCGCACGAAAGCGGGTTCGGCAGTCCAGTCGATGCTGACGGCGTCGACGCCGGTGCGCTCGACGAACGCCGGCAGCAGCGCGCAGGCGCCGCGCGGGAAGCCGATGATCTTGGTGCCCGGCTTGACCTTGCGGATGCCCTCGACGATCCGGCGGGTCGGCTCGATGCACCACTTCTCGAATTCGCGCGGCGGCAGGATGCCGGCCCAGGTGTCGAAGATCTGCAGCACGTCGGCGCCGGCATCGAGCTGCTTGAGCAGATACTGGATCGAGCTCTCGACCAGCACGTCGATGATCTTGGCGAACGCGCCGGGGTGCTGATACGCCATCAGCCGCGCCGGATGCTGATCCGAGGTGCCCTGGCCGGCCACCATGTAGGTCGCGACCGTGAACGGCGAGCCGCAGAAGCCGATCAGCGTGGTCTCCGGCTTCAGTTCGCGGCGAACGATGCGCAGCGCTTCGAACACCGGCTCGAGCTTGGACAGATCGATCGCGTTGTTCAGCGTACCGACCAGATCGGGCGAATTCAGCGGGTCGAGCCGCGGGCCTTCGCCGACTTCGAACCGAACCGAGCGGCCGAGCGCGTAAGGCACCACCAGAATGTCGGAGAAGATGATCGCTGCGTCGAAGCCGAATCGCCGGATCGGCTGTAGCGTCACCTCGGCGGCGAGCTCCGCGTTAAAGCACAGATCGAGGAAACTACCGGCTTGCGCCCGCGTTGCGCGGTATTCCGGCAGGTAACGTCCGGCCTGCCGCATCATCCACATCGGAGGAGAGGCCTGCCGGTTGCCGGAAAGCACTTCCATGAACGGTTTGGTCACCAGATTCTGTGTCAAGAGAGCTACCCACTGTTGTACGACAAGTCTTCTTGACGGTCTGATACACTGCGCGCACCGTCTTGACCACGCCGACCTGCGGCGGAGATGCCGCGAATAGGAATTTCGAGATGAATGCAACCGCACCCACCCCCGCATCGTCCGAGACGCTCAGCGGAAATCCGGCGCTACCGCCGCCAGTCCCGGGCGAACGTCACGACATCGACAGTTTCGGCGGTCGGCTGACCTATTGGTCCGCAGCGCCGGCAGAGCCGACGTCGCAGCCGCCTCTGCTGCTGATCCATAGTGTCAATGCCGCAGGCTCGGCCTACGAGGTTCGGCCGATCTTCGAGCACTACGCACGGAGCCGACCGGTTTATGCGATCGAATTGCCGGGCTTTGGTCATTCGTCGCGCGCAAAGCGTCAATACACCATTCGGATGATGACGGATGCGGTGCATTCCGTAGTCGGCGAGATTCAGAAGGTGCACGGCGACAAGCCGATCGACGCACTTGCGCTGTCGCTCGGCAGCGAATTCCTCGCCCGTGCCGCGAGCGAAACGCCGCAGGCGTTCCGCAGCCTGGCGCTCGTGGCGCCGACCGGATTCGACAAGAAGAACCAGCGCTGGACCCAGGGATCGCGGGCGATTCCGTGGCTGCATGCGTTCTTCGAAAATCCGGTGTGGAGCGAAAGCATCTTCAAGCTGCTGACGATGAAGCCGGTGATCGGCTGGTTCTTGAAGAAGGCGTTCGGTTCGCCCAGCATCGATCAGGGGATGCTCGACTACGACTATCTGACGACGCATCAGCCGGGCGCCCAGCACGCGCCGTATTACTTCGTGGCCGGTTATCTGTTCAGCCAGGACATCCTGCGGATCTATCAGGATCTGCCGATGCCGGTGTGGTTCAGCCACGGCGTGCGCGGCGACTTCGTCGACTACACCCTGAAGACCACGGTGGAGGGCCGGCCGAACTGGACCGTCACGGTGTTTCAGACCGGGGCGATGCCGCATTTCGAGGTGCCGGGCGAATTCATGCGGGCCTATGACGAGTTTCTTGGCCGGGTGAGCAAGACCGGGACCTGAGGCTGCTGCGATGTCCGACCTGGTCTGGAGTCGCGACGGCCTGGATTGGCCTCATCGCGAGGCCAGCCGCTTCATCGAAGCCGGCGGCTTCCGCTGGCATGTGCAACGCATGGGATCGCCGGCCGCTCCGGCGATCCTGCTGATTCACGGTACCGGCGCCGCCTCGCATTCCTGGCGCGGCTTGGCGCCGCTGCTGGCGCGCCATTATCACGTGGTCGCGCCCGATTTGCCGGGGCACGGCTTCACCCAGTCGCCGCGCGGCCATCGGATGTCGCTGCCCGGCATGGCGTCTGATCTCAGCGCGTTGCTGCGCGTGATTCAGGTGTCGCCGGAATTGGTCGTCGGCCATTCGGCGGGCGCGGCGATCGGCGCGCGGATGTGCCTCGACGGCGCGGTCGATCCAAAAATCCTGTTCAGCCTCAACGGGGCGTTCCTGCCTTATGGCGGCCCAGCGGCGAGCTTCTTCTCGCCGCTCGCCAAGATGCTGGTGATGAATCCGTTCGTCCCGAGCCTGTTCGCCTGGCAGGCCGGGCACCGCGGCGCGGTCGAACGGCTGATTGGGAACACCGGCTCCACCATCGATCCGGCCGGCATCAAGCTCTACGGCAAGCTGGTCTCCAGCCCGCATCACGTCGCCGCGGCGCTGCGGATGATGGCGAACTGGGATCTCGAACCGCTGTTGAAAGCTTTGCCCAATCTGAAGCCGCTGCTGGTGCTGGTGGCGGCCGAAGGGGACCGTGCGATTCCGCCGTCGGTGGCGGTTAAGGTCCGGGAAATATTGCCGAAAGCGGTGATCGAGCGAATTCCGGCGCTGGGCCATCTGGCCCATGAAGAGCGTCCGGCGCTGATCGCCGCCCTGATCGAACGCCACGCGGAAAAACTGGAGAATATCGAATAGATCAAAGACGGCTTGTCAGGATCTGCTTACAGATTGCCGCTAGCCCTCTGTCAATTTTTTGTTACAGTGGTACCCATGCTCGATCCTGGCCCCAATCCTGCTCCCCGTCTTCCTCGCGATCGTGCCCCGCATGCGGTGGTGATCGGCTCCGGCTTCGGCGGCTTGGCCGCAGCGGTGCGCCTTGGCGCCAAGGGGTATCGAGTAACCGTTCTCGAAAAGCTCGATAAGGCCGGCGGCCGCGCCTACGTCCACAAGCAGGACGGCTTCTCGTTCGACGCCGGGCCGACCATCGTCACCGCGCCGTATCTGTTCGAAGAGCTATGGAAGCTGTGCGGCAAGCGGATGTCGGACGACATCACCTTGAAGCCGATGTCGCCGTTCTATCGCATCCGCTTCGACGACGGCACGCACTTCGATTACTCCGACGACCGCGACGCGGTGCTCGATCAGATCGCGAAGTTCTGCCCGGACGACGTTCCGGCCTACGACCGCTTCATGGCGGCCTCGCACGAGATCTTCAAAGTCGGCTTCGAGCAGCTCGGCGATCAGCCGTTCAGCCACTTCACCGACATGCTGAAGATCGCGCCGGCGATGATCAAGCTGGAGAGCTATCGCAGCGTTTACGGCCTGGTTGCCAAGCACTTCAAGGATCCGAAGCTGCGGCAGGTGTTCAGCTTCCATCCGCTGCTGATCGGCGGCAACCCGTTCATGTCGAGCTCGGTGTATTGCCTGATCACCTATCTCGAAAAGCAGTGGGGCGTGCATTCGGCGATGGGCGGCACCGGCGCGCTTGTTACTGGTCTCGTCAAGCTGATCGAAGGCCAGGGCAACGAGATCCGCTACAATCAGGATGTCCGCCAGATCGTCGTGCAGAACGGCACCGCCTGCGGCGTCAAGCTTGCCGACGGCGAAGTGATCAAGGCCGATATCGTGGTGTCGAACGCCGATTCGGCCTCGACCTATCGCTATCTGCTGCCGCCGGAGACGCGCCGGCGCTGGACCGACGCTAAGATCGAGAAGTCGCGCTACTCGATGAGCCTGTTCGTCTGGTACTTCGGCACGAAGCGCCGCTACGAAGACGTCAAGCATCACACCATTCTGCTCGGGCCGCGCTACAAGGAGCTGATCAGCGACATCTTCAGCCGCAAGGTGGTCGCCGACGATTTCAGCCTGTATCTGCATCGCCCGACTGCGACCGATCCGTCGCTCGCGCCTCCCGGCTGCGATACGTTCTACGTGCTGTCGCCGGTGCCGAACCTGCTCGGCGATACCGATTGGCACACCAAGGCGGAAACCTATCGCGCTTCGATCGCCAAGATGCTCGGCGCAACCGTTCTGCCCGATCTGGAGAACCAGATCGCGACCTCCAAGATCACGACGCCGCTCGATTTCCAGGACCGCCTGTCGTCGTTCCGCGGCGCCGCGTTCGGTCTGGAGCCTGTGCTGTGGCAGAGCGCCTGGTTCAGGCCGCACAATCAGAGCGAAGACGTCAAACGGCTTTATCTCGTCGGCGCCGGAACGCATCCCGGCGCTGGCCTGCCTGGGGTTCTGTCCTCGGCGCGGGTGGTCGATGCGCTGGTCCCCGAGGCCGACAGTCTGGTGACATCATGAGTCTGCAATCCGATATGTTGGCCCAATCCGACATGCTGGCCTGCCGCGAGATGATCAAGGAAGGCTCGCACACCTTCCACGCGGCCTCCAAGGTGCTACCGCGGCGGATCAGCGATCCGGCGATCGCGCTGTACGCGTTCTGCCGCGTCGCCGACGATGCCGTCGACCTCGGCCTCGATCGCGCTGCCGCTGTCGAAGTGCTCAAAGACCGGCTCGACCGCGCCTGCCGCGGCGTGCCGCGCGCCTATCCGTCCGACCGCGCCTTCGCTGATGTGGTGGCGCGGTTTTCGATTCCGCCGGCGATTCCCGAGGCGCTGATCGAGGGCCTGGAGTGGGACGCGCAGGGCCGCCGGTTCGACACGCTGTCGGACCTGTATTCGTATTGCGCTCGCGTCGCCGGCACCGTCGGCGTGATGATGACGCTGGTGATGGGCCAGCGCAAACCCGACATCGTGGCGCGTGCCTGCGATCTCGGCTGCGCGATGCAGCTCACCAACATCGCCCGTGATATCGGCGAGGATGCGCGCAACGGCCGCATCTACATGCCGCTGTCGTGGATGCGCGAGGCCGGTCTCGATCCGGAGACTTGGCTCGCCAATCCGAAGTTCACGCCGGAGATCGCCAGCATCGTCAAGCGGCTGATCGACACCGCGGACGCGCTGTACGATCGTGCTACGCTCGGCATTGCCAACCTGCCGCGCTCCTGCCGTCCCGGCATCTTCGCGGCGCGCGCGCTGTATGCCGAGATCGGCCGTGAGGTCGAACGTTCCGGCCTCGACTCGGTGTCGAGCCGCGCGGTGGTTTCGACCGGCCGCAAGCTCGCGGTCTTGGCCCGCCTGCTGGCGTTCCAGGAAACCGAATGGGCCCCGGCGAAGTATCTGCCGGCCAAGTTCGGCGACATGGAAGAGACCAAGTTTCTGGTCGACGCGGTGATCGCGCATCCGGTGCGCGAACTGCCGGCGCGCCAGAAGGTCAAGCCGCTCGAGCAGAAGGTCGCCTGGCTGGTCGACCTGTTCACCCGCCTCGAACGTCGCGATCAGATGCTGCAGCGCAGCCGGGTGTAGTTACCAGATCTCAGTCTCAATTTCGTCATGCCCGGGCTTGTCCCGGGCATCCACGTCTTGCAGCGAAAGCCGCACGAAAGGCGTGGATGGCCGGGACAAGCCCGGCCATGACGGCACGCGAGATGTTTGGCCGTAAGCCAGAAGTGAGTCCGCTCAAACGCTACTGATTTGCAAAAACTCTCGAAGCCGCCACACTGGCGTGATACCGATGCTGACCTTGCGCAACGGATCACGGCCATGACCATCGACACCGACCTCGACCGCACTCCCGCTGCTTCCACCGACAATCCCGTCGAGGCCCGCCGCGCCCAGGCGCGCGCCTGGTTCGAAGGGCTCCGCGACCGGATCTGCGCCGAGATCGAGACGCTGGAGCGCGAAGCGCCGGCCGAGCTGTTTCCCGGCGAGCCGGCGACTTTCACTTACAAACCCTGGCAGCGGAAGACCGGCTCAGGCGGCGGTGTCGGCGGTTTTCTGTCGAACGGGCGGCTGTTCGAGAAGATCGGCATCCACACCTCGTCGGCGAACGGCAAGCTCACGCCGGAAATGGCCAAGAACGTGCCTGGCGACGGCAGCCTCGACTATGTCTCCACCAGCATCAGCCTGATCATGCATCCGCGCAGCCCGCGGGTGCCGACCGTGCACATGAACACGCGATTCTTGTCGACCTCGCAGGGTTGGTTCGGCGGCGGTGCCGATCTCACGCCGATGCTGCCGGAGCAGCGCAGCCAGGAGGCCGAAGACGCGGTGACGTTCCACACCGCGATGAAGCGTGCCTGCGACGCCCACGATCCGACCTACTACGAAAAGTTCAAGCCCTGGGCCGACACCTATTTCTTCCTGCCGCATCGCGGCGTGGCCCGCGGCGTCGGCGGAATTTTCTTCGACTATCTCAACAGCGGCGATTTCGATCGCGACTTTGCCTTCACCCGCGATGTCGGCTCGGCGCTGCTCGACGTTTATCCTCGCATCGTGCGTAAGCGCATGGTCGAGCCGTGGACCGACGAGGAGCGGGCGCAGCAGCTCGCCTGCCGCGGGCTCTATGTCGAATTCAACCTGCTGTACGATCGCGGCACGATGTTCGGTCTGCAGACCGGCGGCAGCACCGAGACCATCATGAGCTCGATGCCGCCGCTGGTGAGCTGGAGCTGACGCCGGCGGCCGACGTCGTCGCGGTCTCGCGTCTCTGTCTCAGTGATACAGAAACAGCGCGGAGGGCGGGGTGTCGACCAGCGCGTCCGTGGTCGAGCCGAACAGCGCTTCGCGGAAGCCGCGATTGCCGTAGGCGCCCATCACCACCGTGCCGATGTTGCGCTCAGCGACAGCGGCGCGGATTAAGTCGGCAGGATCGTCGCTCGATGAGGTCGGGATAGCTTCGGCCGCATGTCCGTGAATCTTCAGAAATTCCGCTGCCGCATTGGCCTTGCGAACGGCCGCTGCCTCGTCGCGGTCGATCGCCAGCACGCAGATCTGTTTGCCGTCGCCGAGGCCCAACAGCGCGAACACCTGCAGCGCGCGCATCGCCGGTAGACTGCCGTCATAGGCGATCAGCACCGCATCCCCCGCCGGCAGTTCATCGGGACAGACGATCAACGGCCGTGGCGTGCGCACCACCAGCTTGGCGATCATCGCCGATAGCGGCTCCTGGCTGCCGCCGAATCCGGTGTCGTGGCCCGAGACCGCAACATCGCGCGTTTCCGTCGCCAGCCGAAAGCCGTCGGCCGGATCGCCTTCGAACGACACCGCTTCGCAGGTGAGCGACCGACTCCGGCAGTCGTCGGCAAATTCAGCCTGCAGGCGGTCACGCGTGGTGTCGGCCTGCCGCTTCAGCTCGGTCTGGAGCTGGGTCTGGTAGGCCGACATCCCAATGCCGCCGAGCATCGGCGCTTCGATCTCGCCGAGATCGACGCCGGCAAGTCCTGCCAGGTCCGTGCCTGTCTGCTGCACCAGCCGGAACGCGTAAGCGCGCGCCGCCAGCGACGACGGCGTATCGCCGAGCAGGACCAGGGTTCGCTTGAGCATCGACATGTTGGGTCTCCCATTCCGGCATGCTGAAGAGGGCAGGGGCTTCGATGCGACGATCACGGTTCGTCGAGCGCCTGCAGGCCGAGCGAGGTCGGGACGACACCATTGGCGAGATCGCCGCCCCCTTCGATGTGTCGCGATGACGCACGAGCAGTCCGCGTCCCTGGCCACCTGCCGATGCAGGCCGGCACCTGAATGTCTGCCGCCGGTCCGCGCCGTCTCGATGGAGGAAGCCAGTGCGGGAATCCCGAGGGTGAGCTATTCTGCTACCTCTTGGCCATCAGCCATCGACGGAGGCCTGCCGTGGACGAGTATTACGGACTGATCGAACTGATCCTGGTCGTGCTCTGTGTGGCCGTCGGCTGGCTGGTCCTCGAACGTCAAGGCAAACGCCTCGACCGCGCCCGCGCCGACCGCGACAAGGGCAGCCCGCCATGAACAGCGACAGCGCTTTCAACTACTTCGAAATCCTGATGCTCGGAATGTTCGCCGCCGGCTGGGCCGTGCTCGAGTGGCAGGGACGGCGGCTGGATCGCAAGCGTGAGGCGGATAAGGGGAAGCAGGAGGAGAGGCGATAAGGTTGCGAGTGCGACGATTTTCGTCTCTCATCGCGAGCAGGCCGAAAGGTCGCGGCCATCGAAGGATGAGGCAGCGGCAATGTCCGAGGGCGCTTTTCTCTACATCGTTCGGTGCGCTGATAGCAGCCTCTACGTCGGCACGACGCGCGGTTCGCTCGACATGCGGATCGCTCAACATAACGACGGCACCTTCGAGGGTTACACCTCGACCCGGCGTCCCGTGGTACTCGTCTATTCGGAGTGGTTCGAACGCATCACCGATGCAATTGCCTGCGAACGCAAGCTGAAGAAATGGTCGCGTGCCAAGAAGGAGGCGCTGATCCGGGGTGATATGGATGCCTTGCACATTCTGTCGAAGCGAAGAACGCCTTTCGGCGCATGAACATCGCCGACAACAGATTATGCCCTCATCCTGAGGAGGTCGCGAAACGACCGTCTCGAAGGATGAGATATGGAGCGGGTCATCGCTTCATTGGAGTGGATTTGGCGTTTCAAGGGCAGTGAGTCCTCATCCTGAGGAGCCCGGCGAAGCCGGGCGTCTCGAAGGATGAGGAGACGTAAGGGGCTGCGGCGCATGGTTCGAGACGGCGCTCCGCGCCTCCTCACCATGAGGTCTGCCTGGGGTAAGTCTCCATAGGCGCGCTGTTGATTCGAACAAAATCAGAGCGCTCCACGAAACGGATGTGAGTATGAGCATCCAGCTCGCAGCGCTTGTTACCTCCGCCGCGGCATCCGGAATGGCAACATCGCCTGCACCACCGGCATGCGGAAGCGGTCGAGGGAGAGGCTTTCGTGTACCAGCGTCACCTTTTCGCCGAGCAGCGTCGTCTCCACCATCGAGCGGGCGTAGAACGGGGTGTCTTCGAGCGTGCGGACCAGCTTGGCGCCGGCTTCGCTGCGGGCGCTGCGGTCGACCTTCCAACCTGAGCGTGGCAGCGGCAGCAGTTGTGGCGGGGTGAATTCCTGCTTGTTGCCCTCGGCGTCGAACGTGACGGCGAGATCGACCCGGCTGCCGTCCCGGCGCTCGGCTTCGTACAGGATCACGGTCTTGTCGCGCATCGCACCGCGCGCCCATTCCCAATGCCGGAAGCCGGTCTCGATCGGCTCGTCGCCGGCGTTGCTGTCGAGATAGCCTTCGCCCCGCCAGGACAGATTGGGCCGCCGCAAGTCGACTTCGACCCGCGCGCGCGGCGCGATCGGCCACCAGCGGTGATTGCCTTGCGGATTGAGGACGAAGAAATCCTTGGTGAGCGCGGCCGGCGTCACCCGGACGCGGCCTTCGATCCGGCCCGGCACGGGGGCGCCGGTCTCGCGGATGTTGATCGTCAGCGTCTTGCCGTCCCAGCCAAGGTCGCTCGGCCCGATCAGGAAGGAATTGACGTTGCGCGCCACGCGGCCGCGGCCGCGCTCGGTCATGGTCCAGCGCTTGCCGGCCTCGTGATACAGCGCGACATTGATGGCGCAGTGATCGAGCGGATCGGCCGGTCCACGGCGCCGCGCAAACGCGTAGTACGGCGAGAACACGCTGCCGATGAACGCAATGATGGTCAGGCCTTCGCGGCCGTCATCGCTGATCGCGTCGATGTACCACCAGGCGTAGCCGTTGCGCGGAACGTCTACATTGAATCCGGCGCGGCGTTCGTCGGTCTCGTTAGGCCAGGCAATCATAATCTCACGTCGTCTTGGAAGAAGCCGGGCGAAGCGCAGGCCGCGGCCCGGCGGGGTTGGAGTCGAGGTCGGCGAACAATGTCGCCGCCGCAGCGCGGCCGGAGAGGGCGGCCATCGGCACGCCGGGACCCGGGTGAGTGCTGCCGCCCGCCAGATACAGGCCGGGGATCCTTGTACGCGCTCCGGGACGTTCGAACGAGGCACTCCAGCCATGCGAGGCGCGACCATACAGCGCGCCGCCGGTCGCGGGGAATAGACGATTGAAGTCGGCCGGCGTTGTCACCCGGGTCTTGCCTGGATCGATGTCGACCCGCAGGCCGCAGCGCTGCAGCACGCCGAACGCGCGCTCGGCAGCGCGCGCGACGTCGCCCTGATCGAAGCTCTTGCGATCGCCGACCGGCGGCGCGTTGATCAGCACCAGCAATTCCTCTTCGCCGCTCGCGCCGAGCCGGGCCTCGTCGTCCACGCGATCCTGTGCGCAGACATACACGGTCGGTTCTGTCGGCACCTCGCCGCGGCCAAAGATCTCGGCGAACTCCCGTGAATAATCGCGCGAGAAGAACACCGAGTGCCGGCACAGCGGAAAGCCGCGGGTCTTCGCCACCATGCTCCAGGTGACCGCGGACAGGGAGCGCAGCCGCGGCGCCAGCGGGTTTGCTGCAGTTCGTACCGCCTCGCCGAACAGTCCCGCCGGCAGCGCGCCGACATCGGCATTGACGATCACCGAATGCGCTTCGATGCGCTCGCCGCTGTCGAGGATCACGCCCGAGGCGCGGCCGCCCGAGACCATCACCTCGCGCACGCTTTGCTGATAGCGAATCGTAGCGCCGAACCGGGTGGCGCAATGGGCGAGTGCCTGCGCCAGCGCGTGCATGCCGCCTTCGATGATCCACACGCCTTCATGTTCGACATGAGCCACCAGCATCAGCGTGGCGGGCGCATCGAATGGCGACGATCCGCAATAGGTCGCATAGCGGCCGAACAGTTGCCGCATCCGCGGATCGTGGAAGTAATCGCCGAGCGCCTTCCACATCGTGGTGAAGGGGCGGATTTTGCGCAGTTCGATCAGGCCGCCGATGCCGCCCGCGGTCGCGAGCTTCGGCAGGCTCGGCGCGGTGGCACGCAGGAACGGCTTTTCCAGGATCTCGTAGATGCGCCGGCTGTCGGCGCAGAACTGTCGATAACGCTTGGCTTCCGCAGCACCGGCGAATGCGCCGATTGCATCGGCCGAACGGGCCTCGTCGGCGAACAGATCAAGATGCTGAGTGTCATCCCAGGCGTGGCGGGCCAGGATCGACAAAGGTCGTAGCCGGACGTGGTCGGAGAAGTTCAGGCCGATGCCGGCGAACAGTTCCTCGAACACCCAGCGCATCGTGAACACTGTTGGGCCGCTGTCGATCCGCGCCGGACCGATCGAGACTTCACGCATTTTACCGCCGGGGGCGGCGGCACGTTCGAGCACCGTCACGTCGAAGCCGCGTGCAGCCAGGGTCAGCGCGGACGTCAGTCCCGCGATGCCGGCGCCGATCACTACGACGCGATTCCTCGCGGTCTGGTCCCGCATCCGCTTTCTCACTCCGGCTCAGCTGTCTTTGAGCCATATCATTGACAGGTGTCCATAATAACTTACAGTTTCGCATGACAAGTTAAATTGACACTTGTGCCTTCAGCGCGGGAGTGTGGCCATGGACGTGACCAATCGGATCGAGCGTGCTCTGACTGATGCGCTCAATCAGGCCGACATGGCCGGATGTCCGCCGCGGCTGGCGGCAGCAATGCGCAGCGCGGTGTTCCCGCGCGGGGCGCGCGTTCGTCCGCGGCTCTGCCACAGCGTGGCCCTTGCCTGCGGCGAAGACAATCCGGGAATTACCGAAGCTGCCGGTGCCGCGCTCGAGCTGATGCACTGCGCTTCGCTGATCCATGACGATCTTCCGTGCTTCGATGGCGCCGACCTGCGCCGCGGTCGCCCGTCGGTGCACAAGGCGTTCGGCGAACCGCTCGCGGTGCTTGCCGGTGACGCGATGATCGTGCTGGCGTTCCAGACCATCGCCCGGTTCGAAGGTCCGGCGGACCGGCTATTGAAGCTGACCCAGATCATTGGCGGTGCGGTCGGTGTGCCGTTCGGCATCGTCGCCGGCCAGGCCTGGGAATGCGAGACCGAGATCAATCTCGCCCACTATCACCGCTCCAAGACCGGCGCGCTGTTCGTCGCCGCCACCGCGATGGGCGCGGCGTCTGCCGGTGCCGATCCGGAGCCGTGGCGGATGGTCGGCGAGAAGATCGGCGAGGCCTATCAGGTTGCCGACGACCTCCGCGACGCCGCTGCCGACGTCGAAGAGATCGGCAAGCCGGTCGGCCAGGATATCGCCCACGATCGCCCGAGCGCGGTGCGCGAGATGGGCATCGACGGCGCGATCTACCACCTGAAGTCGCTGGTGCGCGGCGCCGTCGAGGCGATGCCGGACTGCACCAATGGCAACGAGCTGCGCTCGCTGATCATGTCGGAAGCGACCCGCCTGGTGCCGGCGAAGCTGGCCGCCACTGCGGCCTGACGCGGCCGCCGGCTTGGCCTTCGCGGCCGGCCGGTGGTAGCAGAACCAAATGGTCTCCTTGAGCCTGCGTGACCGGCTGCTCGGCTGGCGCGATTCGATCCTGTCGAATCCGCGCTTTCAGCGCTTTGCCGCGGTATTTCCGTTGATGCGTCCGGTCGCGCGCCGGCGCGCCGTGGCGATGTTCGATCTGCTCGCCGGCTTCGTCTATTCGCAGATCCTGCTGGCCTGCGTGCAGCTCCGGCTGTTCGACATCGTCGCCGAGCGTCCCGCCACCGCTGAAGACCTCGCCGCGCAGCTGTCGCTACCGGTCGAGTCGATGCGGATGCTGCTCGACGGCGCAGTCGCCCTCCAGTTGCTGCAGATGCGCAGCGGCGCACGCTACGGCCTCGGCCAACTCGGCGCCGAGCTGCGCGGCAATTCGGGGGTGCTGGCGCTCGTGGCGCATCATGCCATGCTTTATCGGGATCTTGCGGATCCTGTGGGGCTGTTGCGCGCGCCGCGCGGGGCGGGCGAGTTGGCGGCTTATTGGGCGTATGTGCGGGGCGAGCGGCCGGGCGAGCTGCCGGCCGATGCGATCGCCTCCTATACGGCGCTGATGGCGGCGTCGCAGCCGATGATCGCCCGCGAGGTGCTGCACGTCTATTCGTTCCGCGACCACCGCTGCCTGCTCGACGTCGGCGGCGGCGACGGCTCGTTCCTGTCGGCGGTCGCCGCGCAGGCGCCGCAGCTGCGCTGCATGCTTTTCGATCTGCCGGCGGTCGCCGCGAAGGCCGCCGCCCGGTTCGAGGCGAACGGCCTGAAGGACAGGGCGACCGCGGTCGGCGGCAGCTTCACCACCGACCCGCTGCCCGAAGGCGCCGACATCATTTCCCTGGTCCGGGTGATCCACGACCATGACGACGAGGTCGTCGAGGCGCTGCTGGGCGCCGTCCACAAGGCCTTGCCGGATAACGGAAAACTGCTGATCGCCGAGCCGATCGCCGGGATTCCCGGCACCGCCGCGATCTCCGACGCCTATTTCGCCTTCTACCTTTACGCCATGGGCTCCGGGAAAGCCCGGAGCTTCCCTCGACTGCAGGCCATGTTGGAGAATGCGGGCTTCTCCCAGGTCACTTTGCACCCGGTTCCGATGCCGCTGGTTGCCTCCGTAATTACCGCATCCAAACGGTAGTTGTGTTAATCTGGCTTGACACTGTGATCCGTCAGTTTAGCATGACACTCGGCGGCAGAGCTCTGCCGTTCGAATTTGGAGTAAGCGATGGACACCATCGCGGTCGTACTCAAGCAGCCACAACAGGTCGAACTCAGTCGCTTGAGCCTTACGGCGCCGACTGACGACGACATCGTTGTCGATGTGGCTTGGAGTGGCGTCAGCACCGGTACGGAGCGACTGTTGTGGTCGGGCCGGATGCCGCAATTCCCCGGAATGGGTTACCCGCTGGTCCCCGGCTACGAGTCGGTTGGCGAGGTCGTTGAGGCTGGTTCGGCCACCGACCTGAAGCCGGGCCAGATGGTGTTCGTGCCCGGCGCAAAGTGCTTCGGCGAAGTGCGCGGCCTGTTCGGCGCCTCGGCGTCGCGGCTCGTTGTGCCCGCCAAGCGCGTGGTGCCTTTGGATTCGCAGCTCGGCGAGCGCGGCATTCTGATCGCACTGGCTGCGACTGCCTATCATGCGATCGCCGCGCGCGGCGCGACGCCGCCCGACTGCATCGTCGGCCACGGCGTGCTCGGTCGTCTGTTGGCGCGGATTTCGATCGCGCTGGGCAATCCGCCGCCGGTGGTGTGGGAGAAGAACCCGATCCGCAGCGGCGGCGCCGAAGGTTATGCGGTGATCGATCCCGCATCCGACGAACGTCGCGACTATCGCAGCATCTACGACGTCAGCGGCGATCCAAAATTACTCGACACTTTGATCTCGCGCATCGCGGCCACCGGCGAGATCGTGCTCGCTGGATTTTACAGCGAGCCGCTGTCGTTCTCGTTCCCGCCCGCTTTCATGCGTGAAGCACGCATTCGGGTTGCGGCGGAATGGCAGCCGCCGGACATCGGCGCCACCAAGGCGCTGATCGAAAGCGGCAAGCTCTCGCTCGATGGACTGATCACGCACCACCAGGAGGCGGCGTCGGCACCCGACGCCTATCGGATCGCTTTCGAAGACCCTGCTTGCCTCAAAATGGTTCTGAATTGGAGACCGAGCTGATGAACGTCGTTCCGCAGATCAGCCTGCAAGACGCACAACTCCGGGCCGAGGCGTCGGTTGAACCCGATGCCCCGGTGACGACTCCCGTCACCAAGGAAACCCAGATCATTGCGATCTACGGCAAAGGCGGTATCGGCAAGAGTTTCACGCTCGCCAATCTGTCTTACATGATGGCGCAGCAGGGCAAGAAAGTGCTGCTGATCGGCTGCGATCCGAAGAGCGACACCACGTCGTTGCTGTTCGGCGGCAAGGCCACTCCGACCATCATCGAGACGTCGTCGAAGAAGAAGCTCGCCGGCGAAGAAGTCACCATCAGCGACGTCTGCTTCAAACGCGACGGCGTGTTCGCGATGGAGCTCGGCGGTCCGGAAGTCGGCCGCGGCTGCGGCGGTCGCGGCATCATTCACGGCTTCGAAACCCTTGAGAAGCTCGGCTTCCACGAGTGGGGCTTCGACTACGTGCTGCTCGACTTCCTCGGCGACGTGGTGTGCGGCGGCTTCGGTCTGCCGATCGCCCGCGACATGTGCCAGAAGGTGATCATCGTCGGCTCCAACGACCTGCAGTCGCTGTACGTCGCCAACAACGTGTGTTCGGCGGTCGAGTACTTCCGCAAGCTCGGCGGCAATGTCGGCGTCGCCGGCATGGTGATCAACAAGGATGACGGCACCGGCGAAGCCCAGGCGTTCGCCAAGGCGGCCGGCATTCCGGTGCTGTCGGCGATTCCCGCCGACGAAGGCATCCGCCGCAAGAGCGCCAACTACGAGATCGTCGCGCTGCCGGACGGGCAGTGGGGCCCGCTGTTCGCGACGCTCGCCGAGAATGTCGCCACCGCGCCGCCGGTGCGGCCGAAGCCGCTCACCCAGGATGGTCTGCTCGGCTTGTTCTCCAGCGACGTCACCGGCCGCGATGTCGTGCTCGAGCCCGCCACGATGGAAGATATGTGCGGCGCCTCGGTGCTGAACAAGCCGTCGCTCGAAGTGATCTACGACGAGGTCTGAGATCGGGTGATCGGGAGTTCGTCATGAGTGGGATGTCTCGTTATTCCGGCCGTATCGCCGGGTCGATCGGCGACGATGCGGCGGACTTTTCCGTCGACATCGACGCGCCCGCGATCAATGAAGCCGCGACCAAAACCGACGGTCTCGGCTGCCATGCCGGCGCTGCCGAGATGAAGGCGGCGGCGCAAGCCGCCGGCAAGAGCGACGTGCTCGAACGCTACGCCGCGGACTATCCGAAGGGACCGCACGATCAGCCGCAGAGCATGTGCCCGGCGTTCGGCTCGCTCCGCGTCGGCCTGCGGATGCGCCGCACCGCGACCGTGCTGTCCGGCTCGGCCTGCTGCGTGTACGGCCTGACCTTTGTGTCGCACTTCTACGGCGCCCGCCGCACCGTCGGCTACGTGCCGTTCAGTTCGGAAACGCTGGTCACCGGCAAGCTGTTCGAAGACATCCGCGAGGCGGTCTACAAGCTGGCCGATCCGGCGCAGTACGACACCATCATCATCACCAATCTCTGCGTGCCGACCGCGTCGGGCGTGCCGCTCGATCTGCTGCCGAAGGAGATCAACGGCGTCCGCATCATCGGCATCGACGTGCCGGGATTCGGCGTGCCGACTCACGCCGAGGCCAAGGACGTGCTGTCCGGCGCGATGCTCGAATACGCCCGCAAGGAAGCCGAGCAGGGCCCGGTGCAGGCGCCGCGCGGCGGCCGCAGCGAGCGTCCGACCGTGACGCTGCTGGGTGAAATGTTCCCGGCCGATCCGGTTGGTATCAACCTGATGCTCGACCCGCTCGGCCTCGCCGTAGGTCCGGTGGTGCCGACCCGCGAGTGGCGTGAGCTCTATGCTGCGCTCGACTGCCAGGTCGTTGCGGCGATTCACCCGTTCTACAAATCGTGCATCCGCCAGTTCGATCTCGCCGGCCGCAAGGTCGTCGGCTCGGCGCCGGTCGGTCACGACGGCACCGAAGCGTGGCTGGAAGCGATCGGCACGGCGTGCAACGTCGAGCGCTCCAAGATCGACGCCGCCAAGAATCGTTTCCTGCCGGCCATCAAGGCCGCGCTCGCCGCCAAGCCGATCAATGCGCGTATCACCGTGTCGGGCTACGAAGGCTCGGAGCTGTTGGTCGCGCGCCTGCTGATCGAGAGCGGCGCGAACGTGCCTTATGTCGGCACCGCGGTGCCGCGCACGCAGTGGTCGGATCCGGATCGCGAATGGCTCGAGGCCAAGGGCGTGCGGGTGCAGTACCGCGCCTCGCTCGAGCAGGACTTCGCGGCGGTCGATGAATTTAAGCCGGATCTCGCCATCGGCACCACCCCGGTGGTGCAGAAGGCCAAGACGATGTCGATCCCGGCCTTGTATTTCACCAACCTGATCTCGGCGCGGCCGCTGTTTGGTCCCGCCGGCGCCGGTTCGCTGGCGCAAGTGATCAACGCCGCGCTCGGCAACAAGGCGCGATTCGACGAGATGAAGGAGTTCTTCGGCGACGTCGGGCAGGGCTATGCCGCCGGCGTCTGGGAAGACACTCCGAAGGACGTTCCGGCCTATCGCGAGAAGTACAAGAAGCAGATCGAAGCCGCAGCCAAGAAGCGCAAGGCGGAGGAGATGATCTGATGCTCGTCCTCGATCACGATCGCGCCGGCGGCTATTGGGGCGCCGTGTACGCCTTCACCGCGGTGAAGGGCCTGCAGGTGATCATCGACGGTCCGGTCGGTTGCGAAAACCTGCCGGTGACCTCGGTCCTGCACTACACCGATGCGCTGCCGCCGCACGAATTGCCGATCGTCGTCACCGGCCTCGGCGAAGAAGAACTCGGCAAGCTCGGCACCGAAGGCGCGATGCACCGCGCCCACAAGGCGCTTGATCCTTATCTGCCGGCCGTCGTCGTCACCGGCTCGATCGCCGAAATGATCGGCGGCGGCGTGACGCCCGAAGGCACCGGCATCAAGCGCTTCCTGCCGCGCACCATCGACGAGGATCAGTGGCAGAGCGCCGACCGCGCGATCTCGTGGCTGTGGAAAGAATACGGCCCGAAGAAGATTCCGGAGCGCAAGCGCAAGGACGGCGAGAAGCCGCGGGTCAACATCATCGGACCGATCTACGGCACCTTCAACATGCCGTCCGATCTCGCCGAAATCCGCCGTCTGATCGAAGGCATCGGCGCCGAAGTCAACATGGTGTTCCCGCTGGGCACGCACCTGTCTGATATTCCCAAGCTGGTGAATGCCGACGTCAACGTCTGCATGTATCGCGAGTTCGGCCGGCTGCTGTGCGAATCACTGGAGCGGCCGTACCTGCAGGCGCCGATCGGTCTGCATTCGACCACGCGCTTCCTGCGCAAGCTCGGTGAACTCACCGGCCTCGATCCCGAGCCGTTCATCGAGCGCGAGAAGAACACCACCATCAAGCCGCTGTGGGATCTGTGGCGGTCGGTGACGCAGGACTTCTTCGGCACCGCCAGCTTCGCGATCGTCGCGACCGATACCTATGCCCGCGGCGTGCGGCATTTCCTCGAAGACGAGATGGGACTGCCGTGCACCTTCGCGATCTCGCGCTGTGTCGGCAAAAAGACTGACAACGAAGCGGTGCGTGCGGCGATTCGTCAGACCCCGCCGCTGATCATGTTCGGCAGCTACAACGAAAGAATGTACTTGGCCGAGACCGGTGGTCGCGCCGTGTACATTCCGGCGTCATTCCCGGGTGCTGTGATCCGCCGTCACACCGGCACGCCGTTCATGGGGTATTCCGGCGCCACTTACCTGGTGCAGGAAGTCTGTAACGCGCTGTTCGACGCACTTTTCAACATTCTTCCGCTCGGCAGCGATCTCGATCGCGTCGATCCGACGCCTGCGCGCCGGCACGAAGAACTGCTGTGGAGCGACGAAGCCAAGGCGCTGCTCGACGAAGTGCTCGAGCAGCATCCGGTGCTGGTGCGAATCTCTGCGGCAAAACGTCTGCGCGATGCCGCTGAAAACAGCGCGCGCCGTGCCGGACAGGAAAAAGTCACTACCGAATTCGTCAGTAAAGCGCGTGCTGCGCTGCTCGACGGACAATCGGTGTAACGATGATTTGAGCTAGAACAATGCGCTTCACAATGTCGCGACCAAATATGAGCAATCCAAGAGTGAGGAGATGACGATGTCCGACTATGTCCACACCGGCCGTCGCTCGAGGGTTCTACCGGATAGTGCCGCGTTCGAATGTCGGGTGATGTTCGGTGCGTGCTACGCGCTGTTTCTGACTCGCGCCATCGTGGTGCGTGCCATGCCGTGGCGCAAGAAATCCGGCTCCCAGGAATCGGTATTTAGCGAGGCTCACAACGCCGCAAGCGTGCTGGTGACCTCCTCGTTCATGGGAATGTAATTCGGGGATTTCGTCCGGCCTCCGCCGGACGGAAGGCTGCCGTTTTGGAGACGAAACGGTAAATCGCTGTCGTTTCGGAAACGATACGGCAATCGTTGCCGCCCTCGCTCGGGCGGCGTGTCGGCCGAAAGGCCATCACTAGGAGGTGACCAAATGAGTGACGGTTCCATCTCGGGACTTTCCGAAGCGGAAGCCAAGGAATTCCACTCGATCTTCGTGACCAGCTTCTTCCTCTTCATCGTCGTTGCGGTTGTCGCTCACATCCTCGCCTGGATGTGGCGTCCGTGGCTGCCCAAAGCGACCGGCTACGCGATGGACAGCGTTCATCAACTGACCTCGTTCCTGTGCTAAGGGGAGACGACTACTATGTGGCGAATTTGGCTTCTGTTTGATCCGCGTCGCGCGCTGGTCCTGCTGTTCGTGTTCCTGTTCGGCCTGGCCATCATCATCCACTTCATCCTGCTGAGCACCAGCCGGTTCAACTGGCTCGATGGTCCGCGTGCGGCGAAGGCGGCGTCGATCTCGCTGCCGTTCACTCCGCCGAGCATGCCGGTCTAATGGCGTGACTCACTGCTTGCCGGAAGGGCTGGGAAACGGACCGATCTGCCGGGCCCACACCCTTCCGGGAAGCGACATGGACTGGACGACGACGATGGATTTTCCCTGGCTCGCACGCGGAGGAACGATCGATGGCAATGCTCAGCTTTGAGAAAAAATACCGCGTTCGTGGCGGAACGCTAATCGGGGGCGACCTGTTCGATTTTTGGGTTGGCCCGTTCTACGTTGGGATCTTCGGGGTGATGACCGTGTTCTTCGCGCTGATCGGCATCGCGCTGATCGCGTGGAATACCGCGCTCGGCCCCACCTGGAATCTCTGGCAGATCAGCGTCAACCCGCCGGACGCGAAATACGGTCTGGGATTTGCGCCGCTCGCCGAGGGCGGCATTTGGCAGTGGGTGAGCATCTGCGCGACTGGCGCGTTCGTCACCTGGGCGCTGCGTGAAGTCGAAATCTGCCGCAAGCTCGGCATTGGCTTCCACGTTCCGTTCGCCTTCAGCTTCGCGATCTTCGCTTACGTTACGCTGGTGGTGATCCGTCCGGTCCTGATGGGCTCCTGGAGCTACGGCTTCCCCTACGGCATCTTCACGCATCTCGATTGGGTGTCGAACACCGGCTACTCCTACGGCCAGTTCCACTACAATCCCGCGCACATGATCGCGATCACGTTCTTCTTCACCACCTGTCTGGCGCTCGCGCTGCATGGCGGCCTGGTGCTGTCGGCGCTCAATCCCGACCGTGGCGAACCTGTGAAGTCTCCGGAACATGAAAACACCGTGTTCCGTGATCTCGTCGGCTACTCGATTGGTACCATCGGCATTCACCGCCTCGGTCTGTTCCTGGCGTTGTCGGCTGTGTTCTTCAGCGCGGTCTGCATGATCATCAGCGGTCCGGTGCTGGCGGAAGGTGGTTCGTGGCCCGATTGGTGGAATTGGTGGCGCAACCTGCCGATCTGGAATCCGTAATTCAACCGGTCACAAGAGAGTCTTGTCATGGCCCAATACCAGAACATCTTTACGCAGGTCCAGGTTGAAGGACCTGCCTATGCGGGGGTGCCGCTACGTCCCGGCAGCTCTCCTCGCGAGACCCAGACGACGTTCAACTACTGGCTCGGCAAAATCGGTGACGCGCAGGTTGGTCCTGTCTACCTCGGGTTCACCGGTGTGGCTTCCGTGCTGTGCGGGTTGGTCGCGTTCGAGATCATCGGCCTCAATATGCTGGCGTCGGTGAACTGGAGCCCGATCGAATTCCTGCGTCAGTTCTGCTGGCTGGCTCTCGAGCCGCCGAAGCCGGAATACGGCCTGACCATTCCGCCGCTGAAGGAAGGTGGCTGGTGGCTGATGGCCGGGTTCTTCCTGACCGTCTCGATCGCCCTGTGGTGGGTTCGCACCTATCGGCGCTCGCGGGCGCTCGGTATGGGCACTCACGTGTCGTGGGCGTTCGCTTCCGCGATCCTGCTGTACCTGGCGCTCGGCTTCATTCAGCCGGTGTTGATGGGCTCCTGGAGTGAAGCACCGCCGTTCGGCATCTTCCCGCACCTGGATTGGACCAACAACTTCTCGATCAAGTACGGTAACCTGTACTACAACCCCTTCCACTGTCTCTCGATCGCCTTCCTGTATGGCTCGGCCCTGCTGTTCGCCATGCACGGTGCGACCATCCTCGCTGTGAGCCGCTACGGTGGCGAGCGCGAAATCGAGCAGATGCTGGACCGTGGTACTGCACTTGAACGCGCTGCTCTGTTCTGGCGCTGGACGATGGGCTTCAACGCGACGGCCGAATCGATCCATCGTTGGGCCTGGTGGTTCGCGGTGCTCTGCCCGCTGACCGGTGCCATCGGCATCATCCTGACCGGTCCGGTTGTCGACAACTGGTTCGATTGGGGCGTGAAGCACGGCCTGGCGCCGCCGCGGTAATACAACCGCACGTCTATCTGAACGAATGATGCGCGCGCCTGATGGTTATAGACCCAATCAGGCGCGCGCTTCTGCTTTCGGCTCCCGAGAAAGATGACAGCAGGCGGTTCTTTTGTACCGCTGACTGGTGACGAGGGAAGCGGCCTGCTGTAAACGAAGCGCCTCCAACTCCGCCTGAGAGGCCAACAAAACAAAGCCTGAGAAGACTTTAAGAACAGGGCTGGGCTTTTAGGACGCAGACGCCGGAGTGGAGGGACGAGTTCTTGCTGGAGGATATTTGCCCTGGTGCAAGTGTTCAAATCTCCGAAGGAGTCGCTGGGGGATCTCGGTGCACAGTCTGCTGCGAAGCTGATCGCCGCTGCGACCGATGTCGCGCTGGTGGTCGATCCGCAGGGTGTGATCCGGGACGTAGCGTTTACTAGGGACGAACTGGCCCACGAGCTGGACGGCCAGAGCCGTTGGCTCGGCTCGCGGCTCGTTGACATCGTCACCTCCGATACCCAGCCGAAGATCCGCGAATTACTGCTCGACGCCACCGTGCGCGACGCCCCGACCTGGCGGCAGGTCAACCATCCTTCGCCCAATGGCGAAGACATTCCGGTGCTTTATTCCGCGATCAATTTCGGGAGAGACGACCGCCTGCTGGTGGTGGGTCGTGATCTGCGTCAACTCGCCATGATGCAGCAGCGGTTAATCAACGCGCAGCAATCGATGGAGCGCGACTACATCCGGCTGCGGCACGCTGAGACGAGGTACCGGCTGCTGTTCCAGGTGTCGTCGGAAGCGGTGATGATCGTGGATGCGGCGAGTGAACTCATCGTGGATGCCAATCCGGCGACGCTGGCGTTGTTCGATACCAGCGCGCCCGAGGCGCTGAATGCGCCGGTGATTGGATTCGTCGACGGTGCCGATCAGCAGACGGTGTTGAACCTGTTCGCCGATGTGCGCTCGACCGGCCGCGACGGTCGCGCCCGAGTCAAGCTGGCCGATGGCCGCCGCGAATGTGAGCTGTCGGCGTCGCTGTTCCGCCAGGAGAACGCGTCGCTGTATCTGGTGCGGCTCGCGTCGCACGGCGCGCCGCCCGAAGCCGGCAGCGCCAAGACTGCGTCGCTGCTGCTCAACTATTTCGAATCCGCCGCCGATGCGCTGGTGATTACGCAATATGACGGCCGGGTTGCCCGCGCCAATCTGGCGTTCCTGGAGATGGCGCAGCTCGGCAGCGCCGAGCAGGCGCGCGGCGAGCTGCTCGATCGCTGGCTCGGCCGCACCGGCGTCGATCTGTCGGTGGCGCTCGCCAATCTGCGCCAGAGCGGGGCGATCAAACTGTTCGCTACCGTACTGCGTGGCGAATACGGCGCGGTCGCCGAGGTTGAAGTCTCGGCGGTCGCCCTGAAGGATAATGATGACAAGCCGTGCTTCGGGTTTGCGATCCGCAATGTCGAGAAGCGGCTGACCACGGCGGCGACATCGAAGCGCGAACTGCCGCGCTCGGTGGCGCAGCTCACCGAACTGATCGGCCGGGTGCCGCTACGCGACCTGGTGCGCGAGACCACCGACGTGATCGAAAAATTGTCGATCGAGGCGGCACTGGAATTGACCGGCGACAATCGCGCTTCGGCCGCAGATATGCTCGGACTGAGCCGCCAGAGCCTCTACGTGAAATTGCGCCGGTACGGCTTAGCTGAACATGCGCCGGAAGGAGACGGAGCCGATGAGTAACAGTGTGGCCGTGCGTCCAGCGCCCTCGGCGGTGCTTGAGGTGCTGCACCCGATCACCTGGTTTCCGCCGATGTGGGCGTTCGGCTGCGGCGTCGTCTCGTCCGGCGTGCCGATCTCCACGCGCTGGGTCGAAGTCATCGCCGGTATCGTGCTGTGCGGCCCGCTGCTGGTCGCCACCAGTCAGGTCGTCAACGACTGGTTCGACCGCGACGTCGACGCCATCAACGAACCGAACCGTCCGATTCCGTCGGGTCGCATTCCGGGCCGCTGGGGCCTGTATCTGTCGTTCCTGTGGACCGCGGCCTCGCTGCTGGTCGCCAGCCAGCTCGGCGCCTGGGTGTTCGGCGCCGCTGCGCTCGGCCTGGTGCTGGCCTGGATGTATTCGATGCCTCCGTTCCGCCTGAAGCAGAACGGCTGGCTCGGCAACGGCGCCTGCGCGATCACCTATGAGGGCTTTGCGTGGTTCACCGGCGCCGCGGTGATGCTTGGCGGCCTGCCGCCGTGGTGGATCGTGACGCTGGCACTGCTGTATAGCGCCGGCGCGCACGGCATCATGACGCTCAACGACTTCAAGTCGATCGAAGGCGACATCAAAACCGGCGTCGGCTCGCTGCCGGTGAAGCTCGGCGTCGACAACGCCGCGCGGGTGCTCTGCGCCGTGATGGCGATCCCGCAGGTGATCGTGGTGGCGCTGCTGCTGTCGTGGGATCGGCCGATCCAGGCCGGCATCGTCGGCTTCGTGCTCGTCGTCCAGCTCGCCTTGATGGTCCGGTTTCTGCGCTCGCCGGTCGAGCGCGCCACCTGGTTCTCTGGCCTCGGCGTCGCGCTGTATGTGTCCGGCATGATGGCCAGCGCCGTCGCCGTTTCATCGTTCGGAGCAGCTTGATCATGATGCGACCGCTGTCCTGGCTCGGCATTGTTCGGATGGGGCTGGTGCAGACCGGCCTTGGTGCGATCGTCGTGCTGACCACCTCGACGCTGAACCGGGTGATGGTGGTGGAGCTGGCGCTGCCGGCGATGCTGCCCGGCGCGCTGGTCGCGATTCACTACGCGCTGCAGGTGTTCCGCCCCGCCTGGGGCCATGGCTCGGACCGCGGCTCGCGCCGCACGCCGTGGATCATCGGCGGCATGGCGGTGCTGGCGCTCGGCGGCTTCATGGCGGCGGTCGCCACGGCCTGGATGACGGTGCAGCCGCTGTTCGGTACGGCGCTGGCGATCGTCGCGTTCTGCCTGATCGGCGGCGGCGTCGGCGCGGCCGGCACGTCGCTGTTGGTGCTGCTGGCCAAGCGCACCGACGAGAAACGCCGCGCGGCGGCGGCCACGATCGTCTGGGTGATGATGATCGCAGGCTTCATCGTCACCACTGCGATCGCCGGCCAACTGCTTGATCCGTTCTCGCCGCAGCGCCTGATCGCGGTGTCGGGCGGCGTGTCGCTGATCGCGATGGTGCTGACCTTCGCGGGCGTGTGGGGCGTCGAGGGCCGCGCTGCGGTCGCGGCGCCTGCGGCGGCGCCGAAGGGCTCGTTCCGCAAGGCGTTCCTCGAGGTCTGGCACGAGCCGCAGGCGCGGCGGTTTGCGATCTTCGTGTTCGTGTCGATGCTGGCCTACAGCGCGCAGGATCTGATTCTGGAGCCGTTTGCCGGCGCGGTGTTCGGCTTCACGCCGGGTGAGACCACCAAGCTGTCGAGCGTGCAGCACGGCGGCACGCTGATCGGCATGGCGATGGTGCCGATCATCGGCGCGCTGTTTCCGAGGACACGCGGCAATCTGCAGATCTGGACGATCGGCGGCTGTATCGCATCGGCGATCGCGCTGCTGGGGCTGTCGTCGGCCGCGATCGTCGGTCCGAGCTGGCCGCTGCGCGGCACCGTGTTCATGCTCGGCGTCACCAACGGCGCTTATGCGGTCGCGGCGATCGGCTCGATGATGGAATTGGTCGGCGCCGGCGGCGAGCATCGCGAAGGCGTGCGGATGGGGCTGTGGGGCGCCGCGCAGGCAATCGCGTTCGGCATCGGCGGCTTCATCGGTACGCTGGCGAGCGACCTGGCGCGCCTGATCCTGGGGGCGCCCGCTTTGTCCTACGCGGCGGTGTTCGCCGCGGAAGCTGGTTTGTTTGTAGTGTCGGCGGCGATGGCTGTGTGGGTGCATCGCGCGCAAAATCGTCGTGACGTTGATTTGACCAATGCAGCAGTCGCCGGAGGTTGAAATGAGTGATAGCTCCGCAATTTACGATGTCGTTGTCGTCGGCGGCGGCCCTGCCGGCGCTACTGCGGCGTGCGATCTGGCGCGCGCCGGCAAGCGGGTGGTGCTGCTCGACCGCGCCGGCCGCATCAAGCCGTGCGGCGGCGCAATTCCGCCGCGCGCGATCCGCGACTTCGCGATTCCCGACAGCATGCTGGTCGCCAAGATCAACGCCGCCCGGATGGTGTCGCCGAGCAATGCCGAAGTCGACATGCCGATCGACGGCGGCTTCGTCGGCATGGTCGACCGCGAGCATTTCGACGAGTGGCTGCGCCAGCGCGCCGCGACGGTCGGCGCCGAGCGGCGCACCGGCCTGTTCAAGCGGTTCAGCCGCGACGAAGCCGGCGTCAACACCGTACACTACGAAGGGCGCGGGCCGGATGGTGCGATGATCGACCAGACGGTGCGCTGCCGCGCGATCATCGGCGCCGATGGCGCGGTGTCCGGCGTGGCGCGGCAGTTCTTGCAGGATGCCGACCGCGTGCCGTTCGTGTTCGCCTATCACGAGATCATCAAGGCGCCGACAGCGGAGCAGAAGGCCGCTTATGAAAGCCGGCGCTGCGACGTGTACTACCAGGGCCATGTCTCGCCGGACTTCTACGGTTGGGTGTTCCCGCACGGCAATACGGTCAGCGTCGGCACCGGCTCGATGCACAAGGGCTTCTCGCTGCGCGATTCGGTCGCGGAGCTGCGCAAGCAGACCGGGCTCGACGAGGTCGAGACCATCCGCAAGGAAGGCGCCCCGATCCCGCTGCATCCGCTGCCGCGCTGGGACGACGGCCACAGCGTGCTGCTCGCCGGCGATGCCGCGGGCGTGGTTGCGCCGGCCTCGGGCGAGGGCATCTACTACGCGCTGCTCGGCGGCCGGCTCGCCGCCGAAGCGGTCGAGGAATTCCTGCAGACCGCCGACGCCAAGGCGCTGAAGCTGGCGCGCAAGCGCTTCATGCGCGGCAACGGTTCGGTGTTCCGGATCCTCGGCCTGATGCAGTGGTATTGGTACGCCAACGACAAGCGCCGCGAACAATTCGTCAGCATCTGCCGCGATCGCGACGTGCAGAAGTTGACGTGGGACGCCTACATGAACAAAAAGCTGGTGCGGGCGAAACCGATCGCCCACGTCCGGATCTTCTTCAAGAACCTGGCCCACATGACGGGGCTGGCTTCGGTCTGATACCTGCAGGCGGTGGCTTGTGAATCCGATTTTCGTTGCGGCCGCCGTCGCAATCTTCGTTGGTCTGCTCGGCGGCTCGCTGACCGACACCGGGACTTGGTACCAAAGCCTGGTGAAACCGTGGTGGCAGCCGCCGGACTGGGCGTTCGGTCCGGCCTGGACGGTGATCTTCGCGCTCGCCGCGATGTCGGCGGTGTACGCCTGGCGCGGCGCCCGCACCCGCGCGCAACGCGACTGGGTGATCGGCCTGTTCGCCGCCAACGGCTTCTTCAACGTGCTGTGGAGCATGCTGTTCTTCACGGTGCGGCGGCCGGATTGGGCGCTGCTCGAAGTGCCGCTGCTGTGGCTGTCGGTGCTGGCCGGCGTCGTGGTGTTCTGGCGCAGCGCCCGCACCGCGAGCTACTATTTGCTGCCGTATCTGGTCTGGGTGACGTTCGCCGCCTACCTCAACTGGACCGTGGTCGCGCTCAACACGCCGTTCTGAGCCCCTGACGATGCGGTCGCATCGAGAGCCGCCATGCAGATGATGTCCGAACTGTTCGCCAGCGGCACCGTGGTCGACGCGGTGCTGATCTTCCTGCTCGTCGAGGCGATCGGGGTGATCGGCTATTGGCTGTGGCGCAAGCGCGGCATCGCGCCGGCCGACTTCCTGCCGGGCATGATCTCCGGCGCGCTGATGCTGCTGGCGCTGCGTGCCGTGCTCGCTGGCGCCGGCTGGATGGTGCCGACGCTGTGCCTGATGGCTGCGGGCGGCGCGCATCTGGTCGACGTGCTGCGCCGCTGGCGCTGAAGGCCGGGGAGGGCGCCGCGGCGGACGCTTCCGGCGCGCGGCCAGAGGGCTTCCCAAACACGAAGTGCTTTCCAAAAACGAAGGGCTTCGGTTCTTGCGAACCGAAGCCCTTGTGATTCTCAAGCGTCAGTAGGTCTGATCGACTTACTTGAGGGTGGCCAGGTAGGCGACCACGTCCTTACGCTGCTGCTCGTTGGCGAGCTTGAAGGTCATCTTGGTGACGCCAACCGCCTGGTCAGCCTTACCCTTATCGGTCAGGAACTTCTTCAGGAACGCGTTCGGATCGTTCAGGTAGGCGAAGATGTTTTCCTGGGTCCAGACCAGACCGGCCTCACCCGAGTTGTGGTTCAGCGGCGAATAGGTGAACCCAGCCGCGGTACCCGCCTTACGGCCGACGACGCCGCCGAGAGCCGGACCGACCATGTTCTTGTCGGCGCGGTGGCAGGTCATGCACTGCTTGAACACCGCCTCACCCGCCTTGGCGTCCTGAGCCGAGGCAGTGCCGATCGACAGAGATCCGGCGGTAGCGGCGATGCTGAGAATTGTGAGAAGTTTTTTGACCACGTCTCTCTCCTTAAGAACCCGTCTTGGCGTCAAGCGACCCCGGGCCTCGTAGGCCACGACAAACAGTCGCATCCAAACCCGTTCTGATCGGTTCTGTAAAGTCGTTCTAACACAATTGGACACCGTTCGTTCGATGCGTTTGTGCTAGATGACGTTGATCTGTCGAAATTATATTACCGGTTAGACAATTCGGCTAATTTTCCGTTCCAAGGCCCGAACAAGCCCTTGTCAAGGGGGCGTAACCTGCATAAGTGCTTGTGAGCACGGCGGTGTTCTGGACAATGCGTCGTATTGACGCCCCGCTGTGTGCGAGCGGAGCTCATGGCGTCAAAATCCGTTCATGCCGACATCACCCTTCTGCTCGATATGGAGGGTGTGATTCGCGAAGCCACTCTGTCTCCGACAATGGCGGCTGAAAGCGTGGACGGTTGGCTGGGGCGTCGCTGGAGCGACATCGCCGGCACCGACGGTGGCGACAAGGTTCGCCGCATGGTGGAAGACGCCCGCCGCAGCGGCATCTCGGCTTTCCGCCAGATCAATCAGCCTTTCCCGAGCGGCGTCGAAATCCCGATCGAATTCACCACGATGCTGCTGGGCGATCGCACCGGCATGATCGCGGTCGGCAAGAACATGCAGGCCGTCACCGAGCTGCATTCCCGCCTGATCGCGGCGCAGCAGGCGATGGAGCGCGACTATTGGCGGTTGCGTGAACTGGAGACCCGTTACCGGCTGGTGTTCGACGCCGCTGCCGATGCGGTGATGATCGTCTCCGCCGGCGACATGCGCATCGTCGAAGCCAACCGCGCGGCTGCCAATGCGATCAGCCGCGAGCGCGGCAATGACGACCTCGCCGGTCGCGATTTCCTCGCCGAAGTTGCCGCTGCCGATCGCGATGCGGTGCGCGACATGCTGGCCCAGGTTCGTCAGCGCGGCACCGCGCTCAGCGTCCTCGTCCATCTTGGCCGCTACGACCGCGCCTGGATGCTGCGCGGCTCGCTGATGTCGTCGGAACGCCGTCAGGTCTTCCTGCTGCACTTCACCCCGGTGACGACGCCCGCGATCGACGAAGTCGACGACGACGCCGTGCTGCGCGGACTGATCGACCGCATTCCCGATGGTTTCGTCGCGCTGGATTCAGAAGGCGTCGTCCGTCACGTCAATCAGGCGTTTCTCGATCTGGTGCAGATCGGCTCCAAGCCCGCGGCGGTCGGACGATCGCTGGGCAGCTGGATGGGCCGCCCGGGTGCCGATCTGTCGAGCTTGCTGACGCTGCTGCGGCGCTACAAGACCGTGCGGCTGTTCCAGACCACGATCCGCGGCGAGCTCGGCACTGAGACCGAAGTCGAAGTCTCGGCCGTCGATGGCGAAGAGGATCAGTACATCGGCGTGCTGATGCGCAATGTCGCGCGGCGGCTCGACGCTGCCGACGACAACGATGCCTTGCGCCAGGCGCTCGGTCCGATCAGCAAGCAGCTCGGGCGATCCTCGCTGCGCAAGCTGGTGAAGAACGCCGTGAGCATCGTCGAGCAGCACTACGTCAAGGAAGCGCTGCTGCGATCCAAGGGGAACCGCACGGCAACTGCCGAACTGCTCGGATTGAGCCGGCAGAGTCTTTATGCAAAACTCAACCGTTACGGCTTCGACGACAAAGGTGCCGTCGCTGCTGCTGCCGACGGTGCAGAGAGCGCCTCAGACGACGCAGAGGATTGAGTGGCAGGTCATGCCTCTGGCAGCCCCGCATTCGGGACTGCCGATCTTTCGAATTGCGAACGTGAAGAAATTCACCTCGCCGCCTCGATCCAGCCGCACGGCGCGCTTCTGGTCGTCAGCGAGCCGGATCATCGCGTCATTCAGGCCAGCGCCAACGCCGCAGAATTCCTGAACCTCGGAAACGTGCTCGGCGTTCCGCTTGCCGAGATCGACGGCGATCTCTTGATCAAGATCCTGCCGCACCTCGATCCCACCGCCGAAGGCATGCCGGTTGCGGTGCGATGCCGGATCGGCAATCCCTCGGCGGAATATGATGGCTTGATCCATCGGCCGCCGGAAGGCGGGATGATCATCGAACTCGAACGCGCCGGCCCGCCGATCGATCTGTCCGGCACGCTGGCGCCGGCGCTGGAGCGCATCCGCACGGCGGGATCGCTGCGTGCACTGTGCGACGACGCCGCGCTGCTGTTCCAGCAGCGCACCGGCTACGACCGGGTGATGGTGTATCGCTTCGACGAGCAGGGCCACGGCGAAGTGTTCTCCGAGCGCCACGTGCCCGGGCTCGAATCCTATTTCGGCAACCGCTATCCGTCGTCGGACATTCCGCAGATGGCGCGGCGGCTGTACGAGCGGCAGCGCGTTCGCGTGCTGGTCGACGTCGGCTACCAGCCGGTGCCGCTGCAGCCGCGGCTGTCGCCGCTCACGGGGCGCGATCTCGACATGTCGGGCTGCTTCCTGCGCTCGATGTCACCGATCCATCTGCAGTACCTGAAGAACATGGGCGTGCGCGCCACCCTGGTGGTGTCGTTGGTGGTCGGCGGCAAGCTGTGGGGCCTGATCGCCTGCCACCACTATCTGCCGCGCTTCATCCATTTCGAATTGCGGGCGATCTGTGAGCTGCTTGCCGAAGCGATGGCGACGCGGATCACCGCGCTCGAAAGCTTCGCGCAAAGCCAGTCCGAGCTGTTCGTGCAGCGGCTCGAGCAGCGCATGATCGAGGCGATCACCCGTGAGGGCGATTGGCGTGCGGCGATCTTCGACACCACGCAGTCGATTCTGCAGCCGCTGCACGCCGCCGGCTGCGCGCTGGTGTACGAAGATCAGATCCGAACGATCGGCGAAGTGCCGGCCACGCAGGACGTCCGCGAGATTGCCGCCTGGCTCGATCGCCAGCCGCGCACGGCGGTGACGTCGACCGCCTCGCTGGGCCTCGACGTGCCGGAGCTCGCACATCTGACGCGGATGGCGAGCGGCGTGGTCGCCGCGCCGATTTCGGATCACCGCGGCGAGTTTCTGATGTGGTTCCGCCCCGAGCGAGTCCACACCGTCACCTGGGGCGGCGATCCGAAGAAGCCGTTCACGATGGGCGATACGCCGGCGGATCTGTCGCCGCGGCGCTCCTTTGCCAAATGGCATCAGGTCGTCGAAGGCACGTCCGATCCGTGGACGGCCGCCGATCTCGCTGCGGCCCGCACCATTGGGCAGACCGTCGCCGACATCGTGCTGCAATTCCGCGCGGTGCGGACATTGATCGCCCGCGAACAATACGAACAGTTTTCGTCTCAGGTGCATGCCTCGATGCAGCCGGTGCTGATCACCGACTCCGAGGGCCGCATTCTGCTGATGAACGACTCGTTCCGCGAGATGCTGCCGGCTGGCGCGCCGTCGGCCGTCCATCTCGACGATCTCGCCGGCCTGTTCGTCGAATCCAACGACTTCCTGCGCAACGTCGCCGAGCTGATCGATCACGGCCGTGGGTGGCGCGGCGAAGTGCTGCTGCGCGGCGCCGGCAACAGCCCGCTGCCGCTGGCGGTGCGCGCCGATCCGGTGACGCGGACGGAGGATCAGTCGCTCGGCTTCGTGCTGATCTTTAGCGACGCTACCGATCGTCGCACGGCAGACGCCGCACGCACGCGTTTCCAGGAAGGCATTCTCGCCAGCGCGCGTCCCGGCGTGCGGCTCGACTCCAGGTCGGACCTGTTGCACGAGAAGCTGCTGTCGGCGCTGGTCGAGAACGCGCAGCTCGCCGCGTTGGAGATCACCTACGGCGTCGAGACCGGACGAATCGCCGAACTGCTCGAAGGCGTCCGTCAGTCGATGCTGCGCACCGCCGAAGTGCTCGGCCATCTGGTGCAGCACGCGGCGCGCACCGCCGGCAGCGACAGCTCGAATGGCGGCTCGCAGAATAAGACTTAGCGCTGCGTCTCTCAGCCGCAGGCGTGGCGACCAGCGCCTAAGCAGCTCTGTGGTCGATCGAGACAGGCTGCGACTCTCGATCTTTGCAACACGAAGAACCTCATGGTGAGGAGGCGCAAAGCGCCGTCTCGAACCATGCACCGCAGGCGATGCGGCTCCTCATCCTTCGAGACGCCCGGCTTCGCCGGGCTTCTCAGGACGAGGATTCAGTGCCCTTCACAAGGACCATATCGGCTGCAATCAATCGACGAACGAGTTTAGGCAGCCAGATGCTGCTGCACCGCGACCGAGAGCGCGATGTTGCAGGTGAACGCGACTGCGCCTTCTTCGATCACCGCTGCTGCATCGGGAGCCGCCGCGCCGGCGCGCTCCAGTGCCTCGCGGTATTCGGTCTTCAAGGAGGCCGGATCGCCGATCGCCGAAAAGTCGTAGTGGGCGAGTTCAGCGGCGCTGAGCTGCATGGTCTTCTCCAGCAGCCGGCGCACGATCTGTCCGCCGTTGAGATCGCCGAGATAGCGGGTGTAGGCATGTGCGATCAGGCGGCTGCCGTCGCCTTCGCTCACTTCTGCAATCCGCTCGGCATAAGCTTCCGCCGCCGGCAACATCGGCAGCCGCTCGTGCCAATCAGCCCCGGCAAGCGCGGCGAGGTCGGATTCGATCGCCGGCGTGCGGGCCAGCGGATGCGCGGCAAGCGGCGCCAGGATTGGATTGTCGCGATGGCGTTCGATGCCCGCTTCGATCGCCCGATAGGCCGGGTGCAGATTGCGCAGCAACAGCGTGTAGCCATTGCGGCCAGCGGTGCCGTGCAGAATCTCGGAGAGGATGCCCGACTTCTCGGCTTCCAGATGCAGCTGTCGGGTCCGCACATACAACGCGGTAACGACGCTCTCGGCGCCGCGCTCCGCTGCTTCCACCACCATACCAGGCCTCCAATGCAGGAGGCCTTATAGCAGAAATCGATTCGCGATTGCGAACCCGCGTCAGCTCTTGTTCCGCGCGGCGTGGACCAGCGCGCGGGCGAGCCGCGGCGCGGTCGCGCCATCGACCGCATAGCCGTCCGCTCCGATCGAGCGGATCAGTTCCGGCCTGAGCAGCAGCAGCGGGCCGCCGAGCAGGATCGCGACGTCGCGATTGCGCGAGTCGCGGCGGATGTCCTGGACGTAGCGCTTGAGCTGATCGAGGTGGCGATCGCCGCCGACCGAAAAGCCGACGACGTCGAACATGCGCTCCTGCACCAGCGACATCATCTCGCGGCGCGTGTTGAACGGGCCGGTCCAGATGTCCCAGCCATCGCGCCTGAAGAACTCTGCGACCATCGTCAGCCCGAAGCTGTGTTGTTCGCCGTCCAGCGTGGTCAGCAGCACCGTGCCACCACCGCTGGCGCGGTGATCATCGGCAACGCTTTCGCCGAGATGGCGAAGAATTCGTTGCAGTCGACTGACGCCGAGCGTGACGTTGAGGAAGTTCGCACTGTCGTGCTCCCACATCTCGCCGAGGCGCTGCGCAGCCGGCGCGAGCAGGTTGAGGAAGATCAATTCGGTGGCAGTCCCCTGCGCGATAAGACTCTCCACGTAGTCGAAGGCAGCAGTCTCGTCGTGACCGAGAACCAGCAGGGTGAAGTGCTGCACACCGAAAGGCGTACCAGGATCGACCGGGGCGGACATGTTCGAAAACGGGATCGTGTGCAGCTTAATTCGGGAATGGGTGAGCGTTCGAAGCGATAGGACAATGGCAGAGGTCTGGACCCGGGGGCGTGCTCGCCAGAGTGGCTCCGGGATCGGAGGGGGCAGGGGCGTCACCGGGAGGTTGGCCGGTTCGGCGTCGGCAATGGCCGCGATCGGATGGTCGTCCCAGTCCGTCATGAGCGGTACTCCCTGACCTTCGACTTAAGGCTGACGGCCGACAGACCGTCAAGTTTAATTTACGTATGGTTTGATTGACAGTGGCATGTGTGGAGACTAGCCTTTGTTGATCAGCCGCACTTTAGGGAGTGGCGCGGTGCATCGTCCGTCAGCATCAGATCAAGAAAAAGAGGGTCTCGGTGCGACAGTCCCGGCCTCCCAATCTAACGTTCCGGTATCGCACCACCGCGACACGCACGTGTCAAACGTTCTTTACATGAAGAGCGCGGAGGGTGCTGTGCCGCACGATGGCACCGCTGGGTCGGTTTCTCAGCAAAAGCAGACGGTTAAGATGCTCTACACGCCCGAAGAGCGGGTTCGCCGAGACGCAACAAAATGGACGCTGGTGCAGGGTATCCTGGCGCCGGTCCAGTTCGTCGTCTTCCTCGTCAGCCTCGGCCTGGTGCTCCGCTATCTCGGAACCGGCGACGGCTACACCGCTGCGACCGTGTCGGTCGTGATCAAGACGCTGGTGCTCTACACCATCATGATCACCGGCGCGATTTGGGAGCGCGAAGTCTTCGGCTGTTACTTGTTCGCGCCCGCGTTCTTCTGGGAGGACGTGTTCAGCTTCCTCGTGCTGGCGCTGCACACCGTCTATCTGGTGATGCTGTTCCTCGGCCTCGGCGATGCGCGCGATCAGATGTACGTCGCGCTCGCGGCCTATGCGACTTACGTCGTCAACGCCACCCAGTTCGTCCTCAAGCTGCGCGCCGCGCGCCGCGACGAACGTCTGGCCGGCCTGCGTGAGCCCTCGGTGTCCGGGAGCCGCGCATGACCGCTCACGTCACAGGTTGTTCGACCGCGACCGCGGATCAACTGGTCGCTCGCGAAATCCGCACCGAGAGCGGACAGCGCGAAGTGTTCTGCGGGCTGACCGGCATCGTCTGGCTGCATCGCAAGATCCAGGACGCATTCTTCCTCGTGGTCGGCTCGCGCACCTGCGCGCATCTGGTTCAGTCGGCCGCCGGCGTGATGATCTTCGCCGAGCCGCGGTTCGGCACGGCGATCATGGAAGAGAAGGATCTGGCCGGTCTCACCGACGCCAATGACGAGCTCGATCGTGTGGTGACGCAGCTGCTGGCGCGCCGGCCCGACATCAAGCTCTTGTTCCTGGTCGGCTCGTGCCCGTCGGAAGTGATCAAGCTCGATCTGTCGCGCGCCGCGCTCCGCCTGTCGCAGCGGTTCTCGCCGGGCGTGCGCATCCTCAACTACTCGGGCAGCGGCATCGAAACGACCTTCACCCAAGGCGAGGACGCCTGCCTGGCGTCGATGGTGCCGGAGCTTCCCGCCGCGACCGACACCAAGCCGTCGCTGCTGGTGATCGGCTCGCTGGCCGACGTCGTTGAAGATCAATTCAAGCGGATGTTCGATGCGCTCGGCGTCGACAACGTCGCGTTCTTCCCGCCGCGCAACTCGGCCTCGCTGCCGAGTGTCGGGCCGAACACCAAGATCCTGATGGCGCAGCCGTTCCTGCCCGACACCGTGCGGGCCCTGGAAGAGCGCGGCGCCAAGCGCCTCGCGGCGCCGTTCCCGCTTGGTGTTGAAGGCACCACCGGCTGGCTGCGCGCTGCGGCCGATGCGTTCGGTGTCGACCCGGCGAAGTTCGATCAAGTCACCGCGCCCAACCGCGCCCGCGCCGAGCGTGCGCTCGCTGCGTTCAAGAGCGAGCTGGGCGGCCGGCGAATCTTCTTCTTCCCGGATTCGCAGCTCGAGATTCCGCTGGCGCGCTTCCTGTCGCGTGAGCTGGACATGCAGCTCGTCGAAGTCGCGACGCCGTATCTGCACCGCGAGCAGCTGGCCGAAGAGCTCAAGCTGCTGCCGGCCGAAGTCGCGCTGACCGAAGGTCAGGACGTCGACGATCAGCTCGACCGCTGCCGCATTGCGCGTCCCGATATCGTGGTGTGCGGCCTCGGTCTCGCCAATCCGCTCGAGGCGGAAGGCATCACAACCAAATGGTCGATCGAACTCGTGTTCACCCCGATCCAGGGATACGAGCAGGCGGCCGATCTTGCTGAATTGTTCGCGCGGCCGCTGGTGCGGCGCGCCAAGTTGGTGGCCTGACCATGCAGCTCACCGTATGGATCTATGAAGGCCCTCCCCATGTCGGCGCGATGCGCGTTGCCACGGGTATGGAGCAATTGCACTACGTGCTGCACGCTCCACAGGGCGACACCTACGCCGATCTGTTGTTCACGATGATCGAGCGCCGCAACAAGCGGCCGCCGGTGACCTACACGACGTTCGCCGCGCGCGATCTCGGCAAGGACACCGCCGAGCTGTTCATGAGCGCGGCCCGCAACGCCTATGCACGCTTCAAGCCGCAGGCGATGATCGTCGGCGCGTCCTGCACCGGCTCGCTGATTCAGGACGATCCGGGCGGTCTCGCCAAGTCGCTCGGCTTTTCGATTCCGGTGATTCCGATCGATCTGCCGGCGTATCAGCGCAAGGAAAACTGGGGCGCGTCCGAGACGTTCTATCAGCTGGTGCGCGCGATCGCCGGTCCGAAGGCGCCGCCGCCCGGCACCAAGCGCGCCGAGCGCGCGCCGGGCCAGCGTGCCAAGTGCAATCTGCTCGGGCCGACCGCGCTCGGCTTCCGTCATCGCGACGACATCACCGAGATCACCAGGCTGCTCGGCCAGCTCGGGATCGACGTCAATGTGGTGGCGCCGATGGGCGCGACGCCGGCGGACCTGACCCGCCTCGGCGAAGCCGACTTCAACGTCGTGCTGTATCCGGAAGTCGCGTCGCAGGCGGCGTCCTGGCTGCAGCGGATCTTCCATCAGCCGTTCACCAAGACGATTCCGATCGGCGTTTCGGCGACGCGCGAATTCGTGCGCGAAGTCGCCGGCCTTGCCGGCGTCGATCCGGAGCCGGTGCTGGCGGCGGCTTCCACCCGGCTGCCGTGGTACTCGCATTCGGTCGACTCGACCTACCTGACCAACAAGCGCGTCTTCATCTTCGGCGATGCCACCCACGCGATCGCCTCGGCGCGGATCGCGTCGGAGGAGCTCGGCTTCAAGGTGGTCGGGCTCGGCACCTACAGCCGCGAATTCGGCCGCGACGTCCGCGAGGCGGCGGCGAAGTACGGCGTCGAGGCGCTGATCACCGACGACTATCTCGAGGTCGAAGCCAAGGTTGCCGAACTGCATCCGGAGCTGGTGCTCGGCACCCAGATGGAGCGCCACATTGCCAAGCGCCTCGGCGTGCCCTGCGCGGTGATCTCGGCGCCGGTGCATGTCCAGGATTTCCCCGCGCGCTATGCGCCGCAGATGGGATTCGAAGGCGCCAATGTGATCTTCGACACCTGGGTCCATCCGCTGATGATGGGCCTCGAAGAGCATCTTTTGGCGATGTTCAAGGACGATTTCGAATTCAAGGACGGCGCGCTGCCGTCGCATCTCGGCACTGGCCACGCACCCGCTTCGGCGCCTGCTGTGGCGGAGGTCGCCGTTGCGCTGCCGCAAAGCGCGCCGGTTCTCGACGGTGCAGCATCTGAGCCGGCTCCGACCGCACCCGCCCCCACCGGGGCTGTGTGGGCACCGGAAGCCGAAAAGGAACTGCTGAAGATACCGTTCTTCGTCCGCGGCAAGGCTCGCCGGAATACCGAGCGCTTCGCCAACGAAAATGGTGTCGCAACCATTACTGTCGAGACCTTGTACGATGCCAAAGCGCACTTCGCCCGCTGACAAGACCCCGGTTCGGGTCGTCATCGTCACGCTGGACAGCCATTTGTCCGGTGCCGCCGCACGTGCTCGCAACGTGTTGCGGAAGGATTATCCAGGAATCGAGCTGACGGTGCACTCCGCCGATGAGTGGGGCAGCGACGGACACGCTTTGCAGCGCTGCCTCGCCGACATCGCCACCGGCGACATCATCATCGCCACCATGCTGTTCATGGACGATCACGTCCGTGCGGTGATGCCGGCGCTGCAGGCGCGGCGCACCGAATGCGACGCGATGGTGTGCTGCATGTCGGCCTCCGAGGTGGTGAAACTCACCCACATCGGCAAGTTCGACATGAGCGCCGAAGCGCTCGGCATGATCAACTGGCTGAAGAAGCTGCGCGGCAAGAAGCACGAGGGCTCGGCCGGCAAGGGCGAGATGAAGATGCTGCGGCAGCTGCCGAAGCTGCTCCGCTTCGTCCCCGGCACCGCGCAGGACATGCGCGCCTACTTCCTGACGCTGCAGTACTGGCTGGCGGGCTGCGAGCAGAACATCGCCAACATGGTGCGGCTGCTGATCGACCGCTACGCCAACGGTCCGCGCAAGGGGCTGCGCGGCGTCGCCAAGGTCGAGCCGCCGCTCGAATATCCCGATATCGGCGTGTACCACCCGAAGATGAAGGGGAGGATCGCCGAGTCGGTCGACAAGCTGCCGACGGGCCCGTCCGAAGCCAAGGGCACGGTCGGCGTGCTGCTGCTGCGCTCCTATCTGCTCGCCGGCAATGCCGGGCATTATGACGGCATGCTGGAGACGTTCGAGGCCAAGGGCCTGCGGGTGATTCCGGTGTTCGCCTCGGGCCTCGATCAGCGCCCGGCGATCGAGCAGTTCTTCATCAAGAACGGCCGTCCCACGGTCGATGCGGTGGTGTCGCTCACCGGCTTCTCGCTGGTCGGCGGTCCCGCCTACAACGACTCCAAGGCGGCCGAAGACATCCTCGCCGCGCTCGACGTGCCGTATCTGTCGGCGCATCCGGTTGAGTTCCAGACTCTGGAGCAGTGGGCGACGTCCGATCGCGGCCTGATGCCGGTGGAAAGCACCATCATGGTGGCGATCCCCGAACTCGACGGCTGCTCCAACCCGATGGTGTATGGCGGCCGCTCCGACGGCGGCGACGTCGCCTGCCCGGGCTGCGAGAAGTTCTGCAAGTTCGAGCGCAACGAGAGCGGCGGCGACATGCATGTCTGCAGCGAGCGCGCCGAAATGCTGGCGTCGCGTACCGCCAAGCTGGTGGCGCTGCGCCGGAGCGAACGCAAGGACCGCAAGGTCGCTGCGGTGCTGTTCAACTTCCCGCCGAACGCCGGCAACACCGGCACCGCGGCGTTCCTCGGCGTGTTCGAGTCGCTCTACAACACGCTGAAGGCGATGCAGGCCGAAGGCTACACCGTCGAGGTCCCCGAAAGCGTCGACGCGCTGCGCGAGGCGATCATCAACGGCAATGCGGCACGGTTCGGCGCCAATGCCAACGTCCATGCCCGCGTGATGGCCGGCGATCACGTCAAGAACGAACGCTATCTGCGCGAGATCGAAGCGCAGTGGGGTCCGGCGCCCGGCAAGCAGCAGAGCGACGGTTCGTCGATCTTCATTCTCGGCGAGCGCTTCGGCAACGTGTTCGTCGGCGTGCAGCCGGCGTTCGGTTACGAAGGCGACCCGATGCGGCTGCTGTTCGAGAAGGGGTTTGCGCCGACGCACGCCTTCTCGGCGTTCTATCGCTGGATCAAGCAGGACTTCGGCGCCCACGCGGTGCTGCATTTCGGCACCCACGGCGCGCTGGAATTTATGCCCGGCAAGCAGACCGGCCTGTCCGGCACCTGCTGGCCCGACCGCATGATCGGCGATCTGCCGAACATGTATCTGTACGCCTCCAACAACCCGTCCGAAGGCGCGATCGCCAAGCGCCGCTCGGCTGCGACGCTGGTCAGCTACCTGACGCCGCCGGTCGCGCACGCCGGCCTGTATCGCGGGCTGCTCGAACTGAAGTCGTCGCTCGAGCGCTGGCGCGGGCTGACGCCGGAGGAAGAGACCGAGCGCGCTAATCTCGCCACCCTGGTGCAGGCGCAGGCCGCGGGTCTCGACCTCGCCCCGGCCGAGCCGGCCTGGACCGCCGAGGAAGCCGGCGACACCATCGCCAAGCTCGCCGACGCCGTGCTCGAGATGGAATACGCGCTGATCCCGCACGGCCTCCATGTCGTCGGCAACGTGCCGTCCGAAGAGGAGCGGGTCGAGACGCTGGAAGCCGTCGCCGACGCGATGCACGGCAAGCGCCCCGACAAGTCCCTGCTCGAAGCGCTGGTGCGCGGCGGCCATCCCGAACATCTGTCGGGCAACGGTCCGGAAGCGCAGGCCAATCTCGACATGCTCAAGGAGCTCGCCGGGATCGACAAGCTGCTCGCCGAGGATCACGAACTCGCCGCGATCCTGCGCGCGCTCGACGGCAAGTTCATCCGTCCGGCGCCGGGCGGCGACCTGCTGCGCACGCCTCAAGTGCTGCCGACCGGCCGCAACCTGCACGGCTTCGATCCGTTCCGGATTCCGTCGGCCTACGCGCTGCAGGACGGCGCCAAGCAGGCGCAGCGGCTGATCGACAAGCACATCGCCGAGGGCAACCCGCTGCCCGAGACGGTCGCGATCGTGCTGTGGGGCACCGACAACCTCAAGAACGAAGGCGCGCCGATCGGCCAGGCCCTGGCGCTGATGGGCGCCCGGCCGCGGTTCGACGGCTACGGCCGCCTCGCCGGCGCCGATCTGATCCCGCTGGAAGAACTCGGGCGGCCGCGCATCGACGTGATCATCACCATGTCGGGCATCTTCCGCGACCTGCTGCCGCTGCAGATCAAGCTGCTCGCCGAAGCCGCCTTCATGGCGGCGAGCGCCGAGGAGCCGGCCGAGCAGAACTTCATCCGCAAGCATTCGCTGGCCTATCAGGCCGCGCACAACTGCGACATGGAGACGGCCTCGCTGCGGGTGTTCGGCAACGCCGATGGCGCCTACGGCTCCAACGTCAACCATCTGGTCGAGAACAGCCGCTGGGAAGACGAGGACGAGCTCGCCGAGACCTACACCAAGCGCAAGAGCTTCGCCTACGGCCTCAAGGGCCAGCCGGTGCAACACGCGGAGCTGCTCAAGAGCGCGCTCGCCGACGTCGATCTGGCTTACCAGAACCTCGACTCGGTCGAACTCGGCGTCACCACGGTCGATCACTACTTCGACACGCTCGGCGGCATCAGCCGCGCGGTGCGCAAGGCGAAGGGCGGCCAGGCCGCGCCGGTGTATATCGGCGACCAGACCCGCGGCGCCGGCACGGTGCGCACGCTGTCGGAGCAGGTCGCACTCGAAACTCGCACGCGGATGCTGAATCCGAAGTGGTACGAGGGCATGCTCAAGCATGGCTACGAAGGCGTGCGTCAGATCGAAGAGCACGTGACAAATACTATGGGCTGGTCGGCAACCACGGGTGAAGTCGCCCCCTGGGTGTACAAGCAGCTCACCGAGACCTTCGTGCTCGATCCTGAAATGCGGGCACGCCTCGCCGCGCTCAATCCGGTAGCCTCGGCGAAAGTCGCCAACCGCCTGATCGAAGCGCACGAACGCAACTACTGGTCTCCGGACCCGGAAATGCTCGAGACCCTGCGCAAGGCAGGCGAAGAGCTCGAGGATCGCCTGGAAGGCGTGGGAGTGGCCGCATGAACATCCTGACTGATCCCAACAAGCTGAAGACCTCGGGCTGCGCCGACGTCAACGCGTCGAAATGCGCCGAGGGCGACGGCGAGGGCAGTGTCCAGGTCCAGCTCGACCCCAACCTCAACATCGGCACCGCCAAGGTGTTTTCGATCTACGGCAAGGGCGGTATCGGCAAGAGCACGACCTCGTCGAACCTGTCGGTGGCGTTCTCCAAGCTCGGCAAGCGCGTGCTGCAGATCGGCTGCGATCCGAAGCACGACTCGACGTTCACGCTCACCAAGAAGCTGATGCCGACGGTGATCGACGTTTTGGAGTCGGTGAACTTCCACTCCGAGGAACTGCGCCCCGAAGACTTCGTGTTCGAGGGCTACAACGGCGTGATGTGCGTCGAGGCGGGCGGTCCGCCGGCCGGCACCGGCTGCGGCGGCTACGTCGTCGGCCAGACCGTCAAGCTGCTCAAGGAGCATCATCTGCTCGAAGATACCGACGTGGTGATCTTCGACGTGCTCGGTGACGTGGTGTGCGGCGGCTTCGCCTCGCCGCTGCAGCATTCCGAGCGGGCGATGATCGTCGCGGCCAATGACTTCGATTCGATCTTCGCCGCCAACCGCATCGCCGCGGCGATCCAGGCGAAGTCGAAGAACTATGCCGTGCGTCTGGCGGGAGTGATTGCCAATCGCAGCCGCGAAACCGACCAGATCGACAAGTTCGGCGAGCGCACCGGCATCAAGCGCGTCGCGCATCTGCCGGATCTGGATGTCATCCGAAAGAGCCGTCTGAAAAAGATGACGCTTTTTGAGATGGATCACACCCCAGAAATTGAAGCTGTGCAAAATGAGTATCTTCGGCTCGCGACGGATTTGTGGGAGGCGAAGGAACCCCCGGTCCAGGGCAAGCCGCTGAAGGATCGCGACATCTTTGATCTCTTGGGATTTGATTGATGGCGTTGGGTAGCTACATCGAGCGTCGCGGCGAGCTTGAAACCTATTTCGATCGCACCGCGGCCGACACCTGGGCCAAGCTGACGTCGGATGCTCCGGTCAGCGGCATTCGCGCCACCGTGCGCGCCGGCCGCGACGAAATGCGCAACACGCTGCTGTCTTGGCTTCCCGCCGACATGACCGGCACTCGGCTGCTCGACGCCGGTTGCGGCACCGGCGCGCTGTCGATCGAGGCGGCGCGGCGCGGTGCCAAGATCGTTGCGATCGATCTGTCGCCGACGCTGGTGGCGGTGGCGCGCGAGCGTTTGCCGGCCGACATCGATCCGGCCGCGATCGACTTCCGCTCCGGCGATATGCTCGACCCCGAACTCGGCGAGTTCGACTTCGTGGTCGCGATGGATTCGCTGATCCACTATTTGCCGCACGACATCTGCCGCATGCTGGCGACGCTGGCATCGCGCACCCGGCAGTCGATGGCGGTGACGTTCGCACCGAAGACGCCGCTGCTGACGCTGATGCATTTCGTCGGCGGCTTCTTCCCGCGCGCCGACCGTGCGCCGGCGATCGAACCGATCAGCGAAAAGACACTGCGCAGCCTGGTGGCCGAAGAGCCGCTGCTGGCGCAATGGCAGCCCGGCCGCACCCATCGGGTGTCGTCCGGCTTCTACACCTCGCAAGCCCTGGAGATGGTTCGACGATGAGCCAACTGGCGGCGACATTGGCGAAAGGCTGGATGCGTCTCGGGACGCGTTTCCTGCCGTTCGCTGACGCGGCGACGAAGGAGCTCCCGCTCGGTCGTCTGCTGCGTCTGTCGCTGTTTCAGGTCTCGGTCGGCGCGTCGATCGTTCTGCTCAACGGCACCCTCAACCGGGTGATGATCGTCGAGCTCGGCGTCACCACGCTGCTCGTCTCGCTGATGGTGTCGCTGCCGCTGGTGTTCGCGCCGTTCCGCGTGCTGATCGGCTTCAAGTCCGACCACCACCGCTCGGTGCTCGGCTGGCGCCGCGTGCCGTATATCTGGATGGGCACGCTGCTGCAGTTCGGCGGCTTCGCCATCATGCCGTTCGCGCTGCTGGTGCTGTCGGGCGAGGGCGCTTATCCGGCCGTATACGGTCAGTTCGGCGCCGCGCTGGCGTTCCTGCTGGTCGGCGCCGGCCTGCACACCACTCAGACCGCCGGTCTTGCCCTCGCCACCGACATCGCGCCGGAAGATTCGCGGCCGCGCGTGGTGGCGTTTCTGTATGTGATGCTGCTGATCGGCATGACCGGCAGCGCCGTGATCTTCAGCGAGCTGCTGCGCGACTTCAGCGAGCTCAAGCTCATTCAGGTGATTCAGGGCGTCGCGGTGGTGCAGCTGCTGCTGAACATCGTCGCGCTGTGGAAGCAGGAAGCCCGTAACCCGACGCTGACTTCGGCCTCGCGGCTGCGTCCGCAGTTCGGCGAGTCGTGGGCGCAGTTCCGTGCCGCCGGCGGCTCGACCCGGATGCTGGTGGCGATGGCGCTCGGCACCGCCGGCTTCTCGATGCAGGACATTCTGCTGGAGCCGTTCGGCGCCCAGGTGCTGCAACTCACCGTCGGTCAGACCACCGCGCTGACGGCTTTCTTCGCGATCGGCACGCTGGGCGGCTTTGCGCTGTCGGCGCGGATGCTCGGCCGCGGCGGCGATCCGTATCGGCTCGCCGGGCTCGGCGCGATGATCGGCATGTTCGCCTTCGCGGCGGTGGTGATGTCGGCGCCGGCGCAGTCGGTGCTGCTGTTCCGCGCCGGCACGGCGCTGATCGGTTTCGGCGGCGGATTGTTTGCGGCCGGCACGCTGACGGCGGCGATGGCCGTTGCGTCCGGTAGCGATTCGGGAATGGCGCTCGGTACGTGGGGCGCAGTGCAGGCGACCGCTGCCGGCGGCGGCATCCTGTTGGGCGGCGGCATTCGCGACGCCGTCGCTTCGCTCGCCAGTGACGGCATGCTCGGTGCCGTGCTGTCGGGGCCGGCAATCGGTTACTGCTTCGTTTACTACATCGAGATCGCGTTGCTGTTTGCAACGCTTGTTGCGGTCGGTCCGCTCGTGCGCACGACACGAACGAACTACGCGCAGTCGTCAGCCAAATTCGGCCTTGCCGAATTTCCAGGTTAACTAAGAGGAAGGGGTCTGTCCCATGCAACCCGGAGCGTATTTGGACTTAGCACAGGTTACCCTGTACGTATTTTGGATCTTCTTCGCTGGCTTGCTGTTCTACTTGCGCCGGGAAGACAAGCGCGAGGGCTATCCGCTGGTCGCCGATGCCGGCACCGGCACCCGCCTGGCGAAGATCGGCGTGCCTGCGCCGCCGGATCCGAAGACCTACCTGCTGCGTGGTGGCGCGACCAAGACCGTGCCGTCGACCAGCAACGATCGCCCGAACGTGGCGCTCGCTCCGTCTGCGCCGTGGCCCGGTGCGCCGTTCGTTCCGACCGGCAATCCGTTCGCCGATGGCGTTGGCCCGGGCTCCTACGCTCAGCGCGCCGACGTGCCGGAACTCGGCCTCGACAACCTGCCGATCATCGCGCCGCTGCGCGCCGCGAAGGGCATGTTCCTCGACCCGCGTGACCCGAACCCGGTCGGCATGTCGGTCGTGGGCTGCGACGGCGTGGTCGGTGGTACGGTGACCGAGGTGTGGGTCGACCGCGCCGAAGTGATCGCCCGCTACCTCGAAGTCGAGGTCGCCAAGAGCCGTAAGCGCGTGCTCCTCCCGGTGCCGTTCGCGCTGATCAACGACCCGTTCGGCAAGGTGTCCGTCGACGCCATCCGCGGCGATCAGTTCGCCGGCGTCCCGACCACCTCGAAGAGCGATCAGGTCTCCAAGCTCGAAGAAGACAAGATCTGCGCGTACTACGGCGCCGGCACTCTCTACGCCACGCCGATGCGTTCGGAGTCGATCGTATGACCGACAGCCCCAGCCAGTTTCGTGAGCTTCCGTCGCCCTTGCCGGAGGGAGAGCGCGTTATCTGGCAGGGGAAGCCGACCTACAAAGGGTTGGCCATCAGGTCCTTCCACATGCGGGCCGTGGCGATTTATTTCGTCCTGCTGATCGCGTGGAAGGCCTGGTCGAACTGGTCGAACGGCCAGTCGCCGGCGGAAGCATTGACGTCCGCGTCGATGCTTCTGATCCCGGCGGCCGCCGGTCTCGGCCTGCTCGCACTGCTCGTCTGGCTGTTCCGCCGGGCGACCTGCTACACCATCACCTCAAAGCGCGTGCTGCTTCAGATGGGCGTGGCGCTGCCGATCACGATCAACATCCCGTTGACCCGGATCGCCAACGCCGACCTCCGCCAGAATCGTGACGGCAGCGGCGATATCCCCCTGCGGGTCATCGACGACAAGCGCGCATCCTACGTGTTGCTGTGGCCGCATGTGCGGCCCTGGTACATCAACAATCCGGAGCCGATGCTCAACTCGGTCCCGGACGTCGCCGCAGTCGCTGCCAAACTCACCGAAGCGGTGAAGGCGCAGACCGACAGCTCCGCGGTGGCGATCGTACAATCCACCAGTAGCGGCCCAGAAGACGGTCCGCTGCCAAGTCCCACCGCACCGGCAGTAGCCTAAACGGAGATCGAGATGAGCGAGGCCGCGCACAATCTCAATGTTCCGAAGGGCGCTTTGATCGCGGCTGCGGCGGTCGTGTTGTTCACGATTGCCGTGGCGGCAACCGCCCGACTGACCGGGGTCGGTCATTCCCGAATGACCCCTCCGGCGATGGTCGAAAGCCTCGACCTGAACTTCGAAGACAGTCCCGACGGCGCCGTGCTCGTGTATCGGACTTCCGATCGCAGCTTGGTGAAGTCGTTGCAGCCGGGTCAATCCGGCTTCGTCCGCGTGGTGTTGCATGGGCTGGCGCGCGAGCGTCAACTCGCCGGCGTCGGCTCGCAGCCGTCGTTCAAGCTCGCCCGCTACGTCAACGGTCAGTACACGCTGACCGATCCGGTCACCAACAAGGTGATCGACCTCAACGCGTTCGGCGCCGACAATCTGCGCGCCTTTTCGCAGTTGATGCCCGCCGGCAACGGCACCGATCAAACCACCTCCAATAATGAGATCCTCAACGAGAAGGGCGCTTCGAAATAAGCATGTTCGGACTAGGGAAACGCACGAGCTTCGACGTCCCCTGCACGGTCGAGATCGAACAGACCTCGGAAACCCTGCACGCGCACGTCACTCTCGACGGCGACATCGAAATCGGACCTGGCGACGAAGTCCTGGTTCATGATGCGCCGACCCACGTCGACTTCGGCGAACGTTTGGTCGTTCGTCGCACCGCAACCGTGGTCCGTGCCGGTCTTCTCGACAAGATTCGTGCGCGGTTCGAAGGCTACCGTGAACTGACCGAACTGTACGAAGTCAGCTTTTCGACCGGGAGGGTTCAATGATTCCAATGGAGGGTGGCGCCCAAGGCGCGCTGCGAACGCGGCCGGACATCAAGGGCAGCGTCGACAGCCTCAACATCGCCAAGCAAGATACCATCCTGACGCCGCGGTTCTACACGACCGATTACGCGGCGATGGACAAGCTCGACGTCAGCCTGGTGCGGGCCGAATGGACCGCGATGATGAACGAGCTGCGTGCCGACTATAACAAGTCGCACTTCAAGAAGACCGACGAGTTTCTCAACAGCGACCTCGACAAGCTGCCGCCCGAGCTGCGCGCCGAGTTCAAGGACTTTCTGGTGTCGTCGCTGACGGCCGAGTTCTCCGGCTGCGTGCTCTATGCCGAGATCAAGAAGCGGATCAAGAACCCGGAGATCCGCGAACTGTTCGGCCTGCTCAGCCGCGACGAAGCCCGCCATGCCGGCTTCATCAACGAGATCCTCAAGGATCACGGCATCGGCGTCGACCTGTCGTTCCTGACCAAGGTCAAGAAGTACACCTACTTCCGGCCGAAGTTCATCTTCTACGCGACCTATCTGTCGGAGAAGATCGGCTACGCACGCTACATCACGATCTATCGCCAGATGGAGCGGCATCCGGAGCTCCGCTTCCACCCGATCTTCAAGTGGTTCGAGCGCTGGTGCAACGACGAGTTCCGGCACGGCGAGGCGTTCGCGCTCCTGATGCGCGCTGATCCGTCGCTGCTGTCCGGCGTCAACAAGCTGTGGATCCGGTTCTTCCTGCTGGCGGTGTTCGCCACGATGTATGTGCGCGACCACATGCGCCCGGCGTTCTATGAGGCGCTCGGGGTCGATGCCACCGACTACGGCATGCAGGTGTTCCGCATCACCACCGAGATCTCCAAGCAGGTCTTCCCGGTGACGATCAATCTCGACGACCCGCGTTTTCTCCAGAACCTCGAGCGGCTGCGGATCGCTGCGGAGAAGACCGACAAGAGCCATCGCCAGGGCCTGCTCGGCAAGTTGAAGCGGCCGTTCTACGCCGCCTCGGCGGCGCTGGCATTCGGCCGGCTATTCCTGCTGCCGGCCAAGCGTAACGAACTGCCGCGCGTCATCGGCCTGCGTCCGGCGTGGTGAGGGGGACGGTGTGATGGTCAGCTACCTCGGCCCACCGGTCTTCGCAGCCTTCGTCTGGTGGTTCTCCACCGGGGCGGTGCTGCTCCTGGTCGGCAGCGTCGGCCGCTCCGAATTGCTGCGGGCGGTGTGCGCCGGGGGAATGCTCACCATCGCGCTGTGCGGCCTGTCGGTCACCGCGCACGACGTCAGCGTCGGCGCGGCCTACATGGCGTTCAGCTGCATCATCTTCCTGTGGGGCGCGCAGGAAATCGCGTTCCTGTCGGGCTGGCTCACCGGCCCGCGGGCCGAACCGTGCCCGCCCGACGCCAAGGGCTTCATGCGCTTCAGCTACGCGCTGCAGGCCATCCTCTATCACGAGCTCTGCCTGCTCGCTTGCGGCGCTGTGGTGCTCGCCGTGACGTTTGGCGCCGAAAACCAGGTCGGGCTGTGGACCTATACGGCGCTGTGGGTGCTGCGCCAGAGCGCCAAGATCAATCTGTTCCTCGGCGTGCCCGTCACCAATGACGAGCTGATGCCGGATGCCGTCCAGTTTCTGAAGACCTACTTCGCCCGCAAGCCGGTCAGCGCGTTTTTCCCGATTTCTGTGACAATGGCGACCGCAGTGCTGGTGGTTATGATCCAGCGCATTGTCGAAGTCGCCGATACGCCGTTTGAAGTGGTTGGTCTCACGCTGGTGTCGACGCTGTTTGCGCTCGGCGTCGTTGAGCATTGGTTCATGCTGCTGCCCCTGCCTGCCATCACGCTGTGGAGCTGGGGCATTCGTCCAGGTTTCTCGCCGGAGAACAACGTCATGGAACAGAAACCCTCCGCCACCATCACGGCTGCATCCGCGCAGGGATCGTCTGCGCAGCTTTCAGAAGCTCCGACCGCCGCTGAGGCTCGCTCCGCCGCGCCGCAGCTCGTCGTCGTCCCCACCGCCCGCGCCGAAGAGGCGCAGCCGAAGGCGCGCCAGCTGTGCGCCCGGCAGCGGTTGGAAGACCAGTTCCGCCAGACCTTCCTGGAGCAACATCCACGGAGCGGCTTGGCAACGGCACGGGTCGCAGAACCCGCCGCGACGCTCAACGGGAGGACGTCATGAACTACGAAGCCTATTTCAAGCGGCAGATCGAAGGCCTCCATCGCGAGGGTCGCTATCGCGTGTTCGCCGACCTCGAGCGTCACGCGGGTTCGTTCCCGCGCGCGACTCACCATCGGCCCGAAGGCACCAGCGAAGTTACGGTATGGTGCTCCAATGACTATCTCGGGATGGGTCAGCACCCGGCGGTGCTGAGCGCAATGCACGAGGCGCTGGACAGCTGCGGCGCCGGCGCCGGCGGCACCCGCAATATTGCGGGCACCAACCACTATCACGTGCTGCTGGAGCAGGAGCTCGCCGCGCTGCACGGCAAGGAAGCCGGCCTGCTGTTCGCCTCGGGCTACGTCTCGAACTGGGCGACGCTGTCGACGCTGGCCTCGCGCATGCCCGGCTGCGTGATTCTGTCGGACGAGCTGAACCACGCCTCGATGATCGAAGGCATCCGCCACAGCCGCAGCGAGACCCGGATCTTCGCGCATAACGACCCGCGCGACCTCGAGCGCAAGCTCGCCGATCTCGACCCGCACGCGCCGAAGCTGGTGGCGTTCGAGTCGGTGTACTCGATGGATGGCGACATCGCGCCGATCGCCGAGATCTGCGACGTCGCCGACGCGCACAACGCCATGACCTATCTGGACGAGGTTCACGGCGTCGGCCTGTACGGCCCGAACGGCGGCGGCATCGCCGATCGCGAAGGCCTCAGCCACCGCCTCACCGTGATCGAAGGCACGCTGGCGAAGGCGTTCGGCATCGTCGGCGGCTACATCACCGGTTCGGCGGCGCTGTGCGATTTCGTCCGCAGTTTCGCCTCGGGCTTCATCTTCTCGACCTCGCTGCCGCCGGCGGTCGCCGCCGGTGCGCTGGCCAGCGTCCGTCACATCCGCTCCAGCTCGGCCGAGCGTGATCGCCATCAGGATCGCGTCGCGCGGCTGCGGATGCGGCTCGACCAGGTCGGCGTCGCCCACATGCCGAACCCGAGCCACATCGTGCCGGTGATGGTCGGCGATGCGGTGCTGTGCAAGCAGATCAGCGACGAGCTGATCAACCGCTACGGCATCTACGTGCAGCCGATCAACTATCCGACCGTGCCGCGTGGTACCGAGCGGCTGCGGATCACGCCGTCGCCGCAGCACACCGACGCCGACATCGAGCATCTGGTGCAGGCGCTCTCTGAAATCTGGGCACGGGTCGGCCTCGCCAAGGCTGCCTAAGCTCTTCACTGATCTACCCGAGAAAGACTGGCGCGCGCCTCCCGGCGCGCGCCTTTGTTTTTGGCGGGGCTCTGCGCTGCGGCGGTGTGCTTCGGTCAAACGCCGAAGCCCACACTGGCTCGGGCGTTTGAGAGCCTCAGTCTCGCGCTCGGCCTAACCTCTCCCCGCGCGCGGGGAGAGGTCGGATTGCGCAGCAATCCGGGTGAGGGGCGGTTCGGCATATCCGAGCTTCAGATCTTTCGACGGCGAGGGCCGGGCTCAGCGGATCAGAGCCACCGGCCCCCTCGGTTCAGCCTCGCTTGCCGCGCGGCGATGGCCGGGTCAGGCGCATCCGGCCATGGGTGCGCGGCAGGAAGTGCGAGCCTTCGGCCTTGATGAACTCCAGCATCGCCCGCGCCGGCGGCAGCAGCACCTTGTCCTTGCGACTGACCAGGAACCATTGCCGCACCACCGGTAGCCCCTCGACGTCCAGGATCACCAGCCGCCGCTCGTCGAGCTCGGTGGCGACGGTGTGGGCGGAGATGAAAGCGACGCCGAGCCCGGCGATCACCGCCTGCTTGATGGTCTCGTTACTGCTCATCTCCATGCCGACCGGCGGGCTGATCCCGGCGCCGCCGAAGAACTGCTCCATCAGGCTGCGGGTGCCGGAGCCGGGCTCGCGGGTGACGAAGGTCTCGTTCGCGAGCTCCTGCGGCGCGATGTTGTCCTTGCGCGCCAGCCGGTGCGCGGTCGGCGCGATGATGACGTGGGGGTGGTCGCCGATCAGGTGGACGTCGACTTCGAGGTCGACCGGTGGTCGTCCCATGATGGCGATGTCGAGCTCGTAGTTGCGCAGCTCGGCGCCGATCTCCTGGCGGTTGCCGATCGACAGGTGGACGTCGATCTTCGGATGGCGCTTGAGGAAGCCGGAGATCGCGAACGGCACGAAGTACTTTGCGGTCGACACCGCACCGATCGAAATCCGCCCCGCGGTCTTGCCGGCGATCATCTCCAGCGAGGTCTCGCAGGCGGCGATCGCAGCCTCGATCCGCTCGCTGAGCGCCAGCACTTCGCGGCCGGCATCGGTCAGCCGCATCCCGTCGTTGCTGCGCTGGATCAGCGGCAGATCGGCCAGCGCCTGCAGATTGCGGAGCTGCAGCGTGACCGCCGGTTGGGTCAGGTTCAGCTTGCCGGCCGCCGCTGTGATGCTGCCGGTCTCGGCCAGCGCCGCCAGCGCGCGGAGCTGGCGAATCGAGACGGTTTTGAACTGTCGGCTCATCAAACAAACACGGCGTACGGGAACGATTGCGAACTGTCGGCTATTCGCCCGAGAGGGTCAACCTGGACGCGGATCTGTCAGCCCGGCTCCGGGCTTATGGGGGGCGGGTGCACGAGGCGTGTCGCCCTGAGCTCGCATCGAGCTGGTCGCCGACTGACACAGCCACGGCCGGGTTCTTCGCTGCGTGCCAGGTCTTATGGGCGCGGCGATGGCGAGGCGGGTGCCCGCACGAAATTGGGCGCGCAGCGTGGGGAGGCTGTGCCTGATCCTGTTGGTTGGCTGTTGAGGCTCCCTCACGAATTAAACGATCTAGTGATTAGTTCGCCGCAATGGCTGGTCTTGTGATTTGACCGCAAAAAATATGCATTAGAATGCAGCTCTTTTGATGCGCTGCAGTGAATGCCATGATTACTATGTAACTACGTGAGATAACGAGTATCGGTCTGTTTAGCTTTGCGGTGCACGAGAATCACGTTCATTTAAACGGTATATTAGCGAGCGAGTTATCATCATTCTCGCGGTTTCGTTGCGTACTACGGAGTGGCCGGCTGCCGCCACGGCAAAAAGCGACATGCGATCGTCGAAAGGGAGGTCGTGTGAAAAGTCGTATTCTGCATATTGATGACGATCCAGCGATGCTGAAGGTCGTCGCCGCGGTGTTGTCCCGAGACCCGAATCTTGAAACCAGGGGGTGCCTTTCCGCCGAGGAAGGCGTGCGCGCCGCGGCCGAATGGCTGCCGGACCTGATCCTCAGCGACGTTTCGATGCCGGATGTCGACGGCGTGCAATTCCTCGAAGAACTCCGCAATCAGCCTATCACCATGAGCATCCCGGTGGTCTTCACCACCGCGTGCGGCCGGTTCGACGACATCTCCGATTTCAAGTCGCTCGGCGCCTCCGGCATCATCGCCAAGCCGTTCAATCTGCGCGAACTGATCAGCAGCGTGCGCAGTTATCTCGAGCTGGCCGCGGCGGCTGTCGACGATGAAGCGCCTGCTCCGGAGATCGAGATCCGCGACCGTTTCAGGGAAGATGCCGCGCTGCTGCGCGAGCTGCGGGAGCCGTTCGAATCCGGCGCGGCGCCGGACGGGCTGCGGCATGTGACTCACAAGCTGGTCGGCGTTGCCGGGATCTACGGCTTTGCGGCGATCAGCGCGGCTGCGGCCGAGGTGGAACGCGCGCTGAAGCATGCGCTGCACGATCCGGCTTCCCGGGCCGACGTGGTGTCCCGTCTCGACGAATTGCTCGACCTCTTGGACCAGAACAGCGGCCTGCGGCCGGATTGATCAGCGCGACTGGAGAGCCGTATGAGCGCCCCTGTGATCCTGATTGCGGACGACGATCCGGCGGTTCTGGCGGCGTTGTCGGCGCGATGCCGCAAGATCGGCTTCGAGGTCGACACCGCCACCAACGGGCTGCAGATGCTGCTCAAGGCGCGGCGCAAGTCGCCGGACCTGATCATCGTCGACATCAACATGCCGAAGCTCGACGGGCTCACCGCCTCGTTTCATCTGCTCGAACCGGGCGGCCTACCGGTCGATGTCATCGTCGTCACCGGCGTCACCTGCGAGGAGACGCTGGAGCGTTGCGAAGCGATGGGGATGTTCTACGCCTGCAAATGTGAGCAGTTCTGGCATCACATCAGCAATGCGCTCACCGAGATCTTTCCGCAGATGGCCGAGGCGATCGCCGAGCACACCGGGCCGCTGATGGCCGGGCCCGACGTGCTGCCGATCCGGCCGCGCGTGCTGGTGGTCGACGACGACGAGCAGGTCGGCCAGTTCCTGGCGAGCCGGCTGAAGAAACTCGGGATCGAGGTGCTGTATGCGCCGAACGCCGCCCGTGCATTGCGGATGGCGGCCGGTCAGTATCCCAGCGTGGTGGTGACCGACTATCACATGCCGGAAGGCGACGCCGATTTCCTGATCATGCGGCTGCGCAGCTCGCGCACCACGGCGCAGATCCCGGTCATCGTCCTCAGCGGATGGGAGATCGATGAAGCCACCGCCAAGCTGCTGAAGCGCGATATGCTGGGCCATTCCGGCGCCGTTGCGATCTTCAAGAAGTCGTTCGACGTGCAGGCGCTGTTCGATGCGATCCAGCAGTACTGCACCGGCGAGTCCAGGCCGGACGCTGCGGTCTAGCCGGATGGCGCACCGATGAACGACTTCAACGACGCCAAGCGGAAGTTCGAAGGTGCGCCGATTCCGGCGCCGCGACGGCCGGTGCGGCGGGGCGGACGTGCCTTGGTCCGCCTGTTCGGCGTCGCGGTGATCGTCTCGCTCAGCGTGATGGCAGGTCGGGTCGCCTCGCAATACACCCGCACCTGGGAGCCTCCTGGCCTCGGGCACGGGCTGGACGTGCCGTGGTGGATCTTTGTGATCTCGCTTGCGGTCGGCCTGTCGATCGCCGGCCTGATCGAATTGCAATTATCACGCTACGAGCGGCGCAACGCGCACAAGCTCAGGCAGGCGCATCTTGCGGCGATCGTCGAGGGATCGAGCTACGCAATCGTCGGCCAGTCGATCGACGGCACGGTACTGAGTTGGAACAAGACCGCCGAGCGGCTGTTCGGCTACACCGCCGAGCAGGCGATCGGCCAGAATGCCACCGAGCTGATGGTCCCCGACGATCTGCGCGACGAAGAGCAGCAGATGCTGTCCGGCATCAGCGACGGCACCGCGTTCGCCTATCTCTGGACCAAGCGCAGGCGGGCGAACGGCACGCTGGTCGATGTCGCGGTCAGCATCTCGCCGATCCGCGCCGATGACGGCCGGCTGATCGGGATGGCGGCGTCGATGCGCGACATCACCGATCTGGTGCAGGCCGAGCGCGAGGTTCACGACCTCAATGCCGCGCTGGAGCGCCAGGTCGCCGAACGTACCTGCCAGCTCGAGAAGACCCTGACGCTGCAGACCGCCATTCTCGAGCGCGCCGCTTATGCTGTGATCGCCACCGACGTCAAAGGCACCATCACGCTGTTCAATCCGGCTGCCGAGCGCATGCTGGGCTACAAGGCTTCGGATCTGATCGGCCGCGCGACCGCGATGCTGTTCCACGATCCTGACGAACTCACCGCGCGTGCCGATGCGATGCGCAAGGAGGGGGTGACCGTCAATACCAATCTCGGTGTGCTGCAGGCGCGCCTCGCCCGCAACGATCCGGACACCGCAGTGTGGACCTACATCGATGCGCTCGGCAACCGGATCCCGACCCGGCTCACGCTCAGCCGGCTGCGCACCAGCGACGGCGTCAATCTCGGTGTGCTGGGGATCGCGGTCGATCTCACCGAACAGCTCAAATACGAGGACGAACTCAAGGCCGCGCGCGCCACCGCCGAGCAGGCCAGCGCCGCCAAGGCGGATTTCCTCGCCAATATGAGCCACGAAATCCGCACCCCGCTGAACGGCATCATCGGCTATGCCGATCTGGTGCTGGAGGACGAGACGCTGGCGCCGGATACGCGCCGTCAGGTGACGCGGATCTTCGAGGCCAGCGACTCGCTGCGGGTGATCATCGACGACATTCTCGACTTCTCGAAGATCGAAGCCTGCGGCGTCACGCTGGAGAGCAAGCCGCTCTACATCAACGAGCTGATTGCCAACTGCGCCTCGATCATCGAGCCGAAGGCGGACGAGAAGGGGCTGAAGCTGATCGCGACCGCGCGCGCGACGCCGCCGGTGCTGATCGGCGATGCGGTGCGGCTCCGTCAGGTGCTGCTCAACCTGATGAACAACGCCGTGAAGTTCACCTCGGCCGGATCGGTCGAGCTGATCGTGTCGTGCATCGGGCGGGTCGATCATCTGGTCCGGCTGCGGATTTCCGTCGCCGACACCGGCATCGGGATTTCGCCGGAGGCGCAAAAAGGGCTGTTCAAGCGCTTCAGCCAAGCCGACGAGACGATCTCGCGCAAATTCGGCGGCACCGGCCTCGGGCTGGCGATCTCGCAGCGGATCGTCCAGGCGATGCACAGCGAACTCAAGATCGAAAGCCAGCCGGGCGCCGGCAGCACATTCTATTTCGAAGTCGAGATGCCGGTCGCCGAACGGCTCGATATCGAGCGTCACGATGCGCAGGTCCATTGCAGCCGCTCGGCCAAGATCCTGGTGGTCGACGACGTCGAGATGAACCGCGACCTGTGCAAGACCATGCTGACCCGGGCCGGCCACCTGGTCGATCTCGCCGACAGCGGCGCGGCCGCGATCGCGATGGTGGCGAGCCGCAGCTACGACCTGATCTTCATGGACGTTCAGATGGGCGAGATGGACGGGCTGGAAGCCACCCGCCGGATACGCGCGCTCGGCTGTGTTTACCGCGACGTGCCGATCATCGCGCTCACCGCCAACGTGCTTCCCGAGCAGGTCGAGCGCTACAAAGCGGCGGGCGTCGACGGCCACCTCGGCAAGCCGATCAATCGCGCCGAACTGCTGGCCTGCGTGGCGCGATGGATCGACGGCGATATCGCGCATGTGCCGTCCGAGCCTTTGGCGCCGATCGAGCTTGGCTCCGAGCCGGACCATCCGGTGCGCGATCAGGCTGCGCTGGAAGATCTGCGGATGTTCGCCAGCGACCACGATATCGCGGGCTTTTCCGAACAACTCCGTGACACCATCGCGCGCATCAGGACGCAGTGGCCGCACCACATCGACGCGATGAAGCTCGATCACGAGGCGCGGACCGCGCTCGGCGCCACAGCTCACAAAACAGTATCGCTCGCCGGCCAACTCGGCTTCAAGCAGTTAGCAGCAGCGTGCCGCCGAATGGAGGCCGCCTGCGCCCCCCACAAGGATATTCCCGATGCGTTTGCGGCGCTTCACGCCGCGCTCGACAACGCCGAGCCGGTGCTCGACGCGCCGTCTGAGGTGGCCTGATCGCGACGCCAGTGATATAAGAAATTCTTTTGCGATATCGAAGATAATAAAATTTCTCTTATTTTTGCGGTTGTGGTCAATGTCCTCCCACAACGCATCCCGCGACGCCGATCGGCACAGCGCGAACTTCGCGATCGAGTTCCCGAACGGTGTCCGACCATCCAGCCGCCTCGGCCGGCCAGGGCTTTCAAGGAGGACGACATGAACGAAGCAGTCACCATCCGCGGCAAGGACCGCTATCGCTCGGGCGTGATGGAATACAAGAAGATGGGCTATTGGGAGCCCGACTACGAGCCGAAGGACACCGACGTCATCGCGCTGTTCCGCGTCACTCCGCAGGACGGCGTCGATCCGATCGAAGCCGCCGCGGCCGTCGCCGGTGAATCGTCCACCGCGACCTGGACGGTGGTGTGGACCGATCGCCTGACCGCGGCCGAGAAGTATCGCGCTAAGTGCTATCGTGTCGATCCGGTGCCGAATTCGCCCGGCCAGTACTTCGCCTACATCGCCTACGACCTCGATCTGTTCGAGGCCGGCTCGATCGCCAACCTCACCGCATCGATCATCGGCAACGTGTTCGGCTTCAAGCCGCTGAAGGCGCTGCGGCTCGAGGACATGCGGCTGCCGATCGCCTATGTGAAGACATTCCAGGGCCCGGCCACCGGCATCGTGGTCGAGCGCGAGCGCATGGACAAGTTCGGACGGCCGCTGCTCGGCGCCACCGTCAAGCCGAAGCTCGGCCTGTCGGGCCGCAACTACGGCCGCGTGGTGTACGAGGCGCTGAAGGGCGGTCTCGACTTCACCAAGGACGACGAGAACATCAACTCGCAGCCGTTCATGCACTGGCGCGAGCGCTTCCTGTACTGCATGGAGGCGGTCAACAAGGCGCAGGCGCAGACCGGCGAAATCAAGGGCACCTACCTCAACGTCACCGCGGCGACGATGGAGGACATGTACGAGCGCGCCGAATACGCCAAGGAGCTCGGCTCGATCATCGTGATGATCGACCTCGTGATCGGCTACACCGCGATCCAGTCAATGGCGAAGTGGGCGCGCAAGAACGACATGATCCTGCATCTGCATCGTGCCGGTCACTCGACCTACACGCGGCAGCGCAATCACGGCGTGTCGTTCCGCGTCATCGCCAAGTGGATGAGGCTCGCCGGCGTCGACCACATCCATGCCGGCACCGTGGTCGGCAAGCTCGAAGGCGATCCGGCGACCACCAAGGGCTACTACGACATCTGCCGCGAGGACTTCAACCCGATGGCGCTGGAGAACGGCCTGTTCTTCGACCAGCATTGGGCCAGCCTCAACAAGCTGATGCCGGTGGCCTCGGGCGGCATCCACGCCGGCCAGATGCACCAGTTGCTCCATCTGCTCGGCGAAGACGTCGTGCTGCAGTTCGGCGGCGGCACCATCGGCCACCCGATGGGCATCGCGGCCGGCGCCACCGCCAACCGCGTCGCGCTGGAAGCCATGATCCTCGCCCGTAACGAGGGCCGCGACTATCTGCACGAAGGTCCGGAAATCCTCGCCAAGGCGGCGCAGACCTGCACGCCGCTGAAGGCCGCGCTCGATACCTGGAAGAACGTGACCTTCAACTACGAATCCACCGACACCCCCGACTACGCGCCGACCCCGTCGGTGTCGGTCTAACAACCTCAACCCGGCCGATAGGCCTTGACCCGTCATTGCGAGGAGCGAAGCGACGAAGCAATCCAGAGGCCCGGTGCACTGCGCTGGATGGCTTCGCTTCGCTCGCAATGACGCAGGCTTTCGGTGTACGGCGAAAACCAAGGAGCCATTTCCAATGCGACTGACCCAAGGCTGTTTCTCGTTCCTGCCCGATCTCACCGACGAGCAGATCGCCGCCCAGGTGCAATACGCGCTGTCCAAGGGCTGGGCGGTGAACCTCGAATTCACCGACGACCCGCATCCCCGCAACACCTATTGGGAGATGTGGGGCCTGCCGATGTTCGATCTGCAGGACGCCGCCGGCGTGATGATGGAACTGAACGAATGCCGCAAGATCTACGGCGACCGCTACATCCGGCTGTCGGCGTTCGACTCCTCGCATGGCTGGGAATCGGTGCGGCTGTCGTTCATCGTCAACCGCCCGAAGGACGAGCCCGGCTTCCGGCTCGACCGTCAGGAGTCCGACGGCCGCAACATGCGGTACACCACGCGCGCCTATTCGGCCGACAAGCCTGAAGGCCGCCGCTACGGAGGCTGATCGTGGACGCGACAGCAACGACGCCCAATGGAGACGACGCGCCGCCCGCGCGCGTCGATCTCCGCGCCGAGTTCAACGAGGTGGGCATCGGCGAGGTGCTGGATCAGCTCGATCGCGAGCTGGTCGGGCTCAAGCCGGTCAAGACCCGCATCCGCGAGATCGCGGCGCTGCTCTTGGTCGAACGCCTGCGTAAGCGGATGGGACTCGCCACCGGCAACCCGACGCTGCACATGTCGTTCACCGGCAATCCCGGTACCGGCAAGACCACGGTGGCGCTGCGCATCGCCTCGATCCTGCACAAGCTCGGCTTCGTTCGCCGCGGCCACGTCGTCTCGGTGACCCGCGACGAACTGGTCGGGCAGTATATCGGCCATACCGCGCCGAAGACCAAGGAAGTGCTGAAGAAGGCGATGGGCGGCGTGCTGTTCATCGACGAGGCCTACTATCTGTATCGCCCGGAGAACGAGCGAGACTACGGCCAGGAAGCGATCGAGATCCTGCTCCAGGTGATGGAGAACCAGCGCGACGATCTGGTGGTGATCCTGGCCGGCTATGCCGACCGGATGGAGAAATTCTTCCAGAGCAATCCCGGCTTCCGCTCGCGGATCGCCCACCATATCGACTTCCCGGACTACACCGACGGCGAATTGCTGACGATCGCCGAAGGGATGCTGAACGAGCAGAACTATCACTTCGCCCCCGAAGCGAAGGCTGCGTTCGAGCGCTACATCGGCATCCGCAAGACCCAGCCGTTGTTCGCCAACGCCCGCTCGATCCGCAACGCGCTCGACCGCATCCGTCTCCGCCAGGCCAACCGCTTGATCGCCGACCTCGACCGTTCACTGACCGCCGAGGACATCATGACGATCGAGGCGGGCGATGTGCTGGCGAGCCGGGTGTTTGGGAAGGGAGAGGAGAGCGGCGAGTAGTTCACCTCTCCCCGCGCGGCGGGCGATCAAAAGGAGAGTATGCAATCGCTGCGAGGATGACCCTCCCCTGGAGGGGGAGGGTCGCTCGCGCAGCGAGCGGGGTGGGGTGGCGAAGAGTTCATCCGCTGCCGTGTCTGGGGCTCACCCCACCCCGGCGAGTACCGCGCTTCGCGCGCTGCCCGCCGACCCTCCCCCTCCAGGGGAGGGTGAAGAGAGGTTGTTGCAAACGCCGGGTGCTCCACAGCTCGGGATTCCGGGTTCGCTCGCTGAAGCGAGCGCCCCGGAATGACGAGCGTGGGGCCAGAGAGCGCTTACCCCTGCAGTGCCTTCAGCACGTCGTCGGGGCGCTCGACCATCATGGTGTGGCCGGCGCCTTTCAGGATGACGGTGCGTGAGCCGGCGATTGCGGCTGCCAGCGTCTTGCCGTTCTTGGTCGGGGTCATCATGTCGCGTTCGCCGAGGATGAACAGCGTCGGCACGGTCACCTTCGCCGCCGCGGTCAGCGCGTCCTTGTAGTCGTTGCAGGCCGACAAATCGTTGAAGATCACGCCGGGCTTGTTGGCTTCGAGCACGCGCACCGAACCGCCGTGCATCCACAGGCCGGGAGCGAGGTTGCCGCCGATCTCGGCATCCGGGCCGAGGCCCCAGATCGTCATCATCGCAACTGCCGCAGGATCGTTGGCTTCGGCGGCTTTCAGCAGATCGGGGCCGACCGCCATCGTCGAGGTGGTGCCGATCAGCGCCAAGGACGCCACCTTGGCCGGGTGCCGTGCGGCAGCCTCCAGCGCGATCAGCGAGCCCATCGAATGCCCGATCAGCTTGGCAGCTTGCGCGCCTGTGGCGTCGAGCAGCGCGGCGACCCAGTCGGCCATTTCGGCGATCGTCTTCAGCGGCTCGCCGGCCGAGCGGCCGTGGCCGGGCAGGTCCGGCGCCAGCACGGCATAGCCGTGGTGCGCGAACCAGCGCGTCTGCAGCGCCCACACCGAGCGATCGAAGCCGGCGCCATGGATGAACACCGCGGCGGGCAGCGACGCGTCGAACGGCTTGCCGCCGGTGGCAACGAAAGTGTCTGTCCCGTTGACCTTGATCTGCATGACTCAGCCCTTCTGCGAAACGCGCAGAGCCTGCGCCAGGTCAGCGATAATGTCGTCGGCGGTTTCGATGCCGACCGACAGCCGGATCAGCTCCTCGCCGATGCCGGCGGCCTTCAGCTGCTCGGCGCTCATCTGCTGATGCGTGGTCGAAGCCGGATGGATCACCAGCGTCTTGGCGTCGCCGACATTGGCGAGATGGCTGGTCAGCCGCAGCGCTTCGATGAACTTGCGCCCGGCGGCGCGGCCGCCCTTGATGCCGAACGAGATGATCGAGCCGGCGCCGTTCGGCAGCAGCGTCTTCGCCAGTTCGTAGTCCGGGTGGTTCTCCAGCGTCGGATGCAGCACCCAATCGACCGCCTTGTTGGCCTGGAGGAAATCGAGCACTGCCTTGGTGTTGGCGACATGCCGATCCATCCGCACCGGCAGCGTCTCGATGCCCTGCAGCAGCTGGAACGCATTGGTCGGCGAAAGACACGCACCGAAGTCACGCAGGCCTTCCATCCGCGCGCGGATGACGAAGGCGGGCGGGCCGAACTGCTCGTCGAAGACGACGTCGTGATAACCGGCATAGGGCTCGGTCAGCGTCGGAAACTTGCCGGAGCCGCGCCAGTCGAACCGGCCGCCGTCGACCAGGACGCCGCCGATCGCGATGCCGTGGCCGCCGAGCCATTTGGTCGCCGAATGCATCACGATGTCGGCGCCGAGCTCGATCGGCTTGCTCAGGTACGGCGTCGCGAAGGTGTTGTCGATCAAGAGCGGGATCTTCGCCTCGTGGGCGATCGCCGCGACCTTGGGGATGTCGAGCACTTCGAGGCCCGGATTGCCGATGGTCTCGCCGATCATCAGCCTGGTGTTCGGCTGGATCGCTGCCGCGAGGCCGACGTGGTCGCGCGGCGCCACGAAGGTGGTGGTGATGCCGAACCGCGGCAGCGTGTGCGCCAGCAGGTTAATCGTGCCGCCGTACAGCGACGATGATGCGACGATGTGATCGCCGGCGCTCAGCAGCGTCGCGATCGCCAGATGCAGCGCCGCCATGCCGCTCGCGGTTGCGACCGCGCCGACGCCGTTCTCCAGCGCGGCGATCCGCTCTTCGAGCACCGCGATCGTTGGGTTGGAAATCCGCGTGTAGAGGTGGCCGGGCCGCTCCATGTTGAACAGCGCGGCGGCGTGGTCGGTGTCCTGAAACACGTAGGAGGTGGTCTGATAGATCGGCACCGCGCGCGAGCCGGTCAGCGGATCGGGATGCTGCCCGGCGTGCAGGCTGAGGGTTTCAAATCCGGGCGGTTTGGGTGCGGCCATGATGTGCTCGGGTTGTTTCCTGAAAACCTGTTAGTTGGTGTCCGTCATTGCGAGCGAAGCGAAGCAATCCAGAGGTTAGTGCACGGTGCTGGATCGCTTCGTCGCTGCGCTCCTCGCAATGACGGGGAGAGGGCGGTGTTTGAGACGTTATGCCACGCTCATGCTTCGGCGTCAGCCAAGCCGACCGCCCACAGCGCGAAGGCATAGACGATCGCGATTTCGTCGAGGCGGCTGAAGCGGCCGGAGGCGCCGCCGTGGCCGGCGCCCATGTTGATGCGCAGCAGCACCGGACCGCCGCCGGTCATGGTGGCGCGCAGCCGCGCGACCCATTTGGCCGGCTCCCAATAGGTCACGCGCGGATCGGTGAGACCGCCCATCGCCAGGATCGCCGGATACTCTTTGGCGGCGACGTTGTCGTAGGGCGAATACGACAGGATGGTCTTGAAGTCGGCTTCGCTCTGGATCGGATTGCCCCACTCCGGCCACTCGGGAGGCGTCAGCGGCAGGGTGTCGTCCAGCATGGTGTTGAGCACGTCGACGAACGGCACCTCGGCGACGATGCCGGCGAACAGTTCGCCGGCGCGATTGGCGACCGCGCCCATCAGCATGCCGCCGGCGCTGCCGCCGTGGGCGACGATTCGCTTGGGCGAGGTGTAGTTCGCTGCAATCAACGCGCGGGCGCTGGCGGCGAAGTCATCGAAGGAATTGGTCTTCTTCTCGCGCTTGCCGTCGAGATACCAGCCCCAGCCCTTGTCGGCGCCGCCGCGGATATGGGCGATCGCATAGACGAAGCCGCGATCGACCAGCGACAGCGCGTTGGCCGAAAAGCCGGCGCCCATGGCGTGACCGTAGGAGCCGTAGCCATACAGCAGCAGCGGCGCCTGGCCGTCGAGCTTGAGGCCAGCCCGATGCAGGATCGACACCGGCACCTCGGCGCCGTCGTCCGCCTTCGCCATGATCCGGGTGGTGACATAATCGGCCGGATTGTGGCCGGAGGGAATCTCCTGGCGCTTGCGCAAGACGCGCTGCCGCGTCGCCATGTCGTAGTCATAGACTTCCGACGGCGTCGTCATCGACGAATACGAGAACCGCAGATTCGTGGTGTCGAACTCGTAGCCGCCGATGGTGCCGAGCGAATACGGGGTCTCGGCGAACGCGATGGCGTGTTCGTCGCCGCTCTTGAGGTCGCGGATGGTGATCGACGGCAGCGCATTGGCGCGCTCCAGCCGGATCAGATGGCCGGTGGTGAGATCGAAATCGATCACATAGATCCCGGCGCGGTGTGGGATCAGGTCGCGCCAATTGTCCCGGGTCGGCTGGGCCAGCGGTGCGGTGACGATCTTGAAGTCGATCGCGCCGTCGGCATTGGTGAGGATGAACAGTTCGTCGCCGCGGTCGCCGAGCGAATACTGCACGCCGAGTTCGCGCTTGGCGACCAGGCGCGGCGGCGCGGTCGGATCGGAGACGTCGATCAGCCGCTGCTCGGAGGTCTCGTGATCGCCGCCGGCGATGACGCAGAACCGGCCGCTGGTGCTTTCGTGAATGTGGGTGAACCAGCCGGAATCTGGCTCTTCGTAGATCAGAAGGTCGTCGGCCTGCTGGGTGCCGAGCTTGTGCAGCCACACCTGCATCGGGCGGTGGTTGTCGTCGAGCTTGACGTAGAAGAACGCGGTCGAATCCGCGGTCCACACCAGGCCGCCGTCGGTCTCCTCGACCACGTCGGGCAGGTCCTGCTTGGTCGCCCAGTCGCGGACGCGGATGGTGTAGTATTCGGAGCCCTTGGTGTCGGCGCTCCAGCCTTCGAGCTTATGATCGAGCGAATGCCGGCGGTCGCCGAACTGGAAGTAGTCGTGGCCCTTCGCGAGTTCGTCGCCATCGAGGATGATGTCGATCTCGCCGCTGCCGTCGCGCGCGACGCGGCCGTACAGCGGGTGCTGACCGCCCTCGCGATATTTGCGCAAGTAAGCGTAAGGCCCGTCCGGCGACGGGACGCTGGAATCGTCCTCCTTGATCCGGCCGCGCATCTCGGCGACCAGCTTCTTCTGCAAAGTCGTGGTGTGGCCGAGCACGCTGTCGGTGTAGCCGTTCTCGGCTTCGAGATAGGTGCGGATGTCTGGATCGAGCAGCGACGGATCGCGCAGCACCTCCTGCCAGTTCGGATCCTTCAGCCAGGCATAGTCGTCGGTCAGCGTGATGCCGTGGGTGGTGAAGCTATGCGGACGGCGCGGCGCGACCGGCGGTTGCTGGTTGGCGGCACGGGGCAGGGCAGAGGTCATCGGCAGGTCTCGTTCAGGGTGGGTCGGGCAGGCTTAGCACGTTTCCGCCTTGCGGCGCCGGGCGGATTGCGCTGGATAGGCGGGGGCGCCGGTTCCGGTGGCTGGATGTGGACAAGTGACGGATTGGATGATGGCGGATTTTCACGGCGTATTCCCTTATCTGGTGTCTCCGGTCGATGCGGAGGGCCGCGTTCGCGCCGATGTGATGGGACGGCTGTGCGACGATCTGATCCAGGCCGGTGTGCATGGGCTGACGCCGCTCGGCTCGACCGGGGAATTCGCCTATCTCGGCACCGCGCAGCGCGAGGCGGTGGTGCGGGCGACGATCGAGGCCGCGCAGCGCCGCGTGCCGGTGGTCGCCGGGGTCGCCTCGACCTCGGTGGCGGATGCGGTGGCGCAGGCCAGACTGTACGAGAAGCTCGGCGCCGACGGCATTCTGGCGATTCTCGAAGCGTATTTCCCGCTCAAGGATGCGCAGATCGAAAGCTATTTCCGCGCGATCGCGGATGCGGTCGAGATCCCGGTGGTGATCTACACCAATCCGCAATTCCAGCGCTCGGATCTGACGCTGGATGTGATCGCGCGGCTCGCCGAGCATCCGCGGATTCGCTACATCAAGGACGCCTCGACCAACACCGGGCGGCTGCTGTCGATCATCAATCGCTGCGGCGACGCGCTGCAGGTGTTCTCGGCCTCGGCGCATATTCCTGCCGCGGTGATGCTGATCGGCGGCGTCGGCTGGATGGCCGGCCCTGCCTGCATCGCGCCGCGCCAGAGCGTTGAGCTGTACGAACTGTGCAAGGCGCAGCGTTGGGACGAGGCCTTGAAGCTGCAGCGCAAGCTGTGGCGCGTCAACGAAGCCTTCGCCAAATTCAACCTCGCCGCCTGCATCAAGGCCGGCCTGGCGCTGCAAGGCTACGACGTCGGCGACCCCATCCCGCCGCAAGCCGCGCTGACGGCCGAGGAGCGGAAAGCGGTGGAGAAGGTGCTGGCCGAGATCGCGTAAGTACGCCACGCGTCGCAGCGCGCTCCCCTCCCCCTTGCGGGGAGGGGTAGGGGGTGGGGGTCCCCAGGCACAGCTTGTCCTTGGGTCGTTCAACTCTGCCGTTGTCACGTTGACGGTCGCATCGCTTCGCTCGTGGCACCCCCACCCCCGCCCCCTCCCCGCAAGGGGGAGGGGGGAGAAGAGGCGCCCCTCTTGGCGTACCGCTCGGTTCTCCGCTAAAACTGCGGCCAAGCAAGCAACAAAAGGAAACGGCATGAACATTCTCCCCGGCTCCATGCGGTTCGGTGCGGGCCAGCCCGTCAAGCGTCTCGAGGATCAGCGCCTGCTCACCGGGCACGGCGGCTATCTCGACGACAAGGCCGCCGATGGCGCGTTGTGGCTGGTGGTGATGCGCTCCCCGCATGCGCATGCCGACATCGTCTCGATCGACACCGAGGCGGCGAAGGGAATGCCGGGCGTGGAAGCGGTGCTGACCGGCGCCGATCTGATCGCCGACGATGTCGGCACCATTCCGACGCTGCCGATCTTCAAGCGGCCCGACGGCTCGCCGATGGCGCTGCCGCTGCGCCGGCTGCTGGCGCATGAGAAAGTCCGCTTCGTCGGCGAGCCGGTCGCCGCCGTGGTCGCGACCTCGCAGCTCGCCGCGCAGGCGGCGATCGAGGCGATCGCGGTCGAATACAACGAGCTGCCGGCGGTGACCGATCCGACCGCGGCGATCCAGCCCGGCGCGCCGGCGGTGTGGGCGGAGACGCCCGACAACATCGTGGCGGCGATGAGCTATGGCGATGCCGCCAAGGTCGATGCGGCGTTCGCCAGCGCCGCCCATACCGTGTCGCTTGATCTCGTCAGCCAGCGGCTGATCCCATCGGCGATGGAGCCGCGCTCGACCATTGCGGAGATCGAGAAGAAGACCGGCCGGCTGATCCTGCACACCCAGTCGCAGACCCCGGGCCAGACCCGCGATGCGCTCGCCGAGGCCATCCTGAAGCGGCCGAAGGAGAGCATCCAGGTGCTGGTCGGCGATATCGGCGGCGGCTTCGGCCAGAAGACCGGCGTCTATCCGGAAGACGCGCTGGTGGCTTACGCGGCGGTGAAGCTGGACCGCAAGATCCGCTGGCGCGGCGATCGCACCGATGAGTTCGTCGGCGGCACCCATGGCCGCGACCTGACCTCGACCGCCTCGTTCGCGCTCGACTCCAAGGGCAAGGTGCTGGCCTATCGTGTCACCTCGATCGGCGGCACCGGCGCTTACCTGGCGGGTGCCGGCGTGATCATTCCGCTGGTGCTCGGCCCGTTCGTGCAGACCGGCGTGTATCACCTGCCGGTGGTGCATTTCGACATCAAGGCGGTGATGACCCACACCGCGCCGGTCGGCGCCTATCGCGGCGCCGGACGGCCGGAGGCGGTGTACATCGTCGAGCGGCTGATGGACGCTGCCGCGCGCAAGCTCAACATGGACCCGCGCGCGATCCGCAAGATCAACTACATCAAGCCGTCGCAGCTGCCCTACACCAACGCGGTCGGGCAGGTGTACGACAGCGGCGCGTTCGCCCACATGATGGACCGCGCCGCCGAGCTGTCCGACTGGGACGGCTTCAAGGCGCGCAAGAAGGCGGCACAGAAGAAGGGCCTGCTCTACGGCCGCGGCGTCACCAGCTACATCGAATGGACCGGCGGCCGCGCCCACACCGAGAACGTCAAGCTGCACGCCACCGCCGAGGGCCACGTCGTGCTGCATTCCGGCACCCAGGCGATGGGGCAGGGGCTCGAGACCACCTACACCCAGATGATCGCCGCAGCGCTCGACATTCCGCTCGACAAGATCGACGTCGTTCAGGGCAACACCGATTTGGCGATCGGCTTCGGCAGCGTCGGTTCGCGCTCGCTGTTCGTCGGCGGCACCGCGGTTGCAGTGTCGTCGGCCGAGATGATCGCCAAGGCGCGCGAGAAGGCGGCCAACATCCTCGAAGCCTCGATCGAGGACATCGAGTACTCCGGCGGCATGCTGACCATCGCCGGCACCGACCGCAAGATCAGCCTGTTCGAGATCGCCGCCAAGGAGAAGGGCGCGCGCCTCAGCGTCGACTCCACCGGCGAGGTCGACGGACCGTCGTGGCCGAACGGCGCGCATATCTGCGAGGTCGAGGTCGACCCGGAAACCGGCGTCAGCCGCGTGGTGCGCTACACCACGGTGGACGATGTCGGCAATGCGGTGAACCCGATGCTGGTCGCCGGCCAGATCCATGGCGGCGTTGCCCAGGGCGTCGGCCAGGCGCTGTACGAGAACGCAGCCTATAATGACGACGGCCAGCTGCTGACCGCGAGCTATCTCGACTACTGCATCCCGCGCGCCGATAACCTGCCGCCGATCAACGTCACGCTCGATCCGTCGGCGCCGTGCAAGACCAATCCGCTCGGCGCCAAGGGCTGCGGCGAATCCGGTGCGATCGGCGGCCCGCCCTGCGTGGTGCACGGCGTGCTCGACGCGCTGGCCCCGCTCGGCGTCACCACGCTGAACACGCCGCTGACCCCGGAAAAGGTCTGGCGCGCGATCCAGGACGCCAAGTCGGCCCAGGCGGCTTAGAACCTCAACGCCCGCAATACCGACAAAGACACACCGGCGCATGCTATGCTGCGCCGGTTCGCGTGCGGGAGAGATCGATGCGGAAGTTTCTGACGGTGCTGGCGGCGCTCGCCGCGCTCAGCCTGAGCAATTGCGGCTACAACACCATCCAGAGCGAAGACCAGGAGGTGAAGTCGACCTGGTCGGAGGTGGTGAACCAGTATCAGCGGCGCGCCGATCTGGTGCCTAACCTCGTCAACTCGGTGAAGGGCTTCGCCCAGCAGGAAAAGGACGTGCTGCTCGGCGTCACCAACGCCCGCGCCAAGGTCGGCAGCATCCAGGCGACGCCCGAAGTGCTGAACGATCCGGCGGCGTTCCAGAAGTTCCAGCAGGCGCAGGGTGAACTGTCGAGCGCACTGTCGCGGCTCTTGGTCGTCACCGAGAACTATCCGCAGCTCAAATCGGATGAGCTGTTCAAGAATCTGATGGCGCAGCTCGAAGGCACCGAGAACCGCATCACCGTGGCGCGCAATCGCTATATCAAGGCGGTGCAGGCCTATAACGTCACGGTGCGTTCGGTGCCGACCAACTTCACCGCGATGATGTTCGGCTACAAGGAAAAGCCGAACTTCACGGTGGAGAACGAGAAGGAGATTTCGACCGCGCCGAAGGTCGATTTCACCCCGGCGCCTGCGCCGGCCAAGTAAGCGCATGACCGCGGCGACGATGCGCGCCGTCCGCGCCGGATGGCTGGCGCTGCTGCTGATCGTGATCACGGCGGCGCTGGCGCCTTTTGCGTGGGCCGACGTGGCGGTGCCGGCGCTGACCGGCCGCGTCGTCGATCAGACCGGCACGCTGTCCGAAGCTGCGGTGGCGCGGCTCGACCAGAAGCTGAAGGCGTTCGAGGCGCGCAAGGGCAGCCAGCTCGCGGTGCTGATCGTGCCGACCACCCAGCCGGAGGCGATCGAGCAGTTCTCGATCCGAGTCGCCGAGGCCTGGAAGATCGGCCGCAAGAAGGTCGATGACGGCGCGATCCTGCTGGTCGCCAAGAACGACCGCAAGCTGCGCATCGAGGTCGGTTACGGCCTCGAAGGCGCGCTGCCGGACGTCACCGCCAAGCGCATCATCGACGAGATCATCACGCCGAAATTCAAGGCCGGCGATTTCGACGGCGGCATCGAGGCCGGCGTCGACCGGATGATCGGCGTGATCGACGGCGAACCGCTGCCGACGCCGCAGCCGCAGCACGAATGGGCGGCGCCGGAATCGATGGATGAATTGACCGGCTGGGCGATCCCGCTGTTGTTCGGCACGCTGGTGCTCAACGGCTTCTTGAAAGCGGCGCTCGGCCGCGTCGCAGCGTCGGGGCTGACCGGCATCATCGTCGGCGCGGTGGCGATGCTGTTCGGTCTGGTCTGGTACATCGCGCTGGTCGTCGGCTTCGCCGCGTTCCTGCTGGCGCTGGTGATCGATCTGTTTGGCGGGCCGACGATCTCCTCGGGGCGACGCAGCGGTTGGTCCGGCGGCACCTGGACCGGTGGCAGCAGCGGCTCGTCCTGGTCGAGCGGTTCGAGCGACAGCGGCTTCAGCGGCGGTGGCGGCAGCTTCGGCGGCGGCGGCGCCTCGGGAAGCTGGTGAGGAGAGACGCAGCATGGGCATCCGGCGGATCGGCAAGCACCTGTTCACCAGCCGCGGCGCGGTGCACCGCGCGTTTTCGCCGGATGCGTTCGATGCGATCGAGCGTGCCATCAAGGCGAGCGAAACCCGCCACGTCGGCCAGATCCGCTTCGTCGTCGAAGGCGCGCTCGACGGCGCGCCGCTGTTTCGCGATCAGCCGGTGCGTGAGCGCGCGCTCGACATCTTCTCGCAGCTTCGGATCTGGGACACCGAGCACAACAACGGCGTGCTGATCTATCTGCTGCTGGCCGACCGCAACGTCGAGATCATCGCCGATCGCGGCATCGACGGCCGCGTCAGCGCCGACACCTGGGAGGCGATCTGCCGCGAGATGGAAGCCGAGTTTCGCGAGGGCCGGTTCGAGCAGGGCGTGCTCCGCGGCATCGAGCGCATCACCGCGCATCTGGCCGAACACTTCCCGCGCAGCGGCCCGAGCCCCAATGAAATCCCCGACGCACCGGTGGTGGTATAGTAACATGGCGGCAGTCTAACCTCTCCCCGCATGCGGGGAGAGGGAGCAAGCGTCGCGCCTGGCTTTCGAAACGAAAGCGCCTCACGCCTTCGCTGACGGCCGCGCCGCGATGCGCTCGAACCACTCGGCGATGTTGGTGTTGGCGGGATCGAGCGGCTGGCCGACCTTGGCGCCGAAGTCGAGCCAGCAGTACAGCAGCAGATCGGCCAGCGTCAGCCGCGGGCCGCAGACGAATTCCTTGCCCTTCATCTGCTCGTTCATCCAGCGAATGCGATCGGCCGCCATCTTCTTCAGCCCGGGCGCGGCTTCCGGCACGCACACCATCCGATCCTGAAACATCTTCAGTCCTTCGGCGAAGCGGAAGCCATTGAGCAGCGGCTCGCAGATGTAGAGGTCGATCCGCCGCGTCCACATCCGGCATTCGGCACGCTCTTCCGCTGTGGTGCCGATCAGCGGCGGCTGCGGATGCTTCTCCTCGAGATATTCGCAGATCGCGGTGATCTCCGCCAAGAAGCTGCCATTGTCGAGTTCGAGAGTGGGCGTCTGGCCGTGGGGATTGCGCACGAGATGTTCGGGCGTTCGATTCTCGCCGGCGCGGACGTCGAGCGTGTGGGTCGGAATCGTCAGGCCTTTCTCGGCGATGAACATCCGCACCAGGCGAGGATTGGGCCCGATCGAATCGTACAGCTTCATGGTCGTCTCCCTGATCGGCGCTTGGCTGCGCCTATGCTGATCGATCTGTCCTAGCGCGGGACACCGTGCGGTGCAAAGCCGCGCGGTGCGTCATGCTGTGCGCGCTCCTCACGATTCGTGAAATTTCCGTAACCGTCGGCGGAAGTAACGATTTCGCAAGTAATAAAAGTTACCGAATAGTATCAAGCTGATCTGGAGGATTTGACACGTGGACGAGCATCGCAACGAGCCCATCGGTGAACAGCAGACCGGCGCGGCCGCCGCGACGGACGGAGCGCAGGCGAACGCCGGCAGCCCGGAAACTAGCTCGGCCTCCGCGCATCAGGCGACCCCGGCCAATACTCCGGCCAATGCGGGCGCCGCCAAGCCGAGCGAAGCGAAACCCGCCGGCAAATCCGAGATCGAGAAGTCGGACGGCGTCAGCCGTCCGCGCCCCGGCACCGTAACCATCATGGCGCCGTCGCCTCGCGAAAATCTGTATCGGCACTGGGACGATGAGATCGAAGTCGAGGCGCCCGATGAGGCGAGCCAGTCCGCGGTTCATCGCTTCGGCGTGCGCAAGCTTGCAGCGGTTGCTGCGGCCGTGATCCTTGCGGCGATCGCCGGTGCGGTCGGTGGTGCACTCGCGACCGCCAGCCTGTCGCATCGGAGCGACGCCGAGACCACTGCGGCTTCGGCGCAGGTGAAGACGCTCGACGCGCAGGTGGTGCAGCTCCAGACCGAACTGACGGCGCTCAAGGCCGATCTCGACCACGCTGCCAAGCAGAGCACGGCGCAGCTCGGCAAGACCGCGGACCGGATCGAGAAGCTCGAGAAGGCGCAGGCCGAGCCGGCCGCCAAAATCGCCAAGCTGAGCGAGACGGTCGAGAAACTGCGCACCGCGCAGGTCCAGCCGCCAGCTGCGCCCGCGCCGGCTCCGGCCAATGTCGCCGCGGTCCCCGCCAAGGACGTCACCGGCTCGATCACGCCGAAAGCCGACGCTGCGAAGCCGGGCCGCTTGCCGACGGTCGAAGGCTGGGTGCTGCGCGATGTGTATGACGGCGGCGCGGTGGTCGAAGGCCGCTCCGGCACTTACGAAGTCTATGCCGGTGATCCGATCCCGGGTGTCGGCCGCGTCGATGCGATCCGCCGCCAGGACGGCCGCTGGGTCGTGGTGACCAGCCGCGGTCTGATCGTCGCCCGCTGATCGCGCAGCCTCATTCCTGAAATTTCAACGGCGCCGGCTGTGAGACAGCCGGCGCCGTTTTGATTTGGCTCTCCCGCGGAGCCTCGCTGAGTTGTTCAGGCGCGCGCCGGGCGATAGCAATGAGTTGTCGCCAGCGCGCGATTTCCGAACGGCGCGTCAGCGCTCGACGAACGCCTTCTCGACTACGAAGTGGCCAGGCTCGCTGTGGTTGCCCTCGCGGAAGCCACGCTCGCTCAGCATTGCCGGCAGTTCGGCGAGCATCGCCGGGTTGCCACACAGCATCACGCGGTCAGACTCGAGATCGAGACCAGATTGGCCGAGATCGTCGAACAGCTGGCCCGATGCGATCAGATCGGTGACGCGGCCGCGGTTGCGGAACGGCTCGCGGGTCACGGTCGGGTAGTAGTGCAGCTTGTCGCGGATCAGATCCCCGAGGAACTCGTGGTCGCGCAGGCCCTCGACCAACTGCTCGCCATAGGCCAGTTCGGGAATCTGTCGGCAGCCGTGAACCAGCACGATAGATTCGTAGATGTCGTAGATCTCGGGATCTTTGATCAGGCTGGCGAACGGGGCCAGCCCGGTGCCGGTCGACAGCAGCAGCAGCCGCTTGCCGGGGATCAGATTGCCGGCGATCAGCGTTCCGGTCGCCTTGCGCCCGACCAGGATCTGATCGCCTTCCTTGATCTGCTGCAGCCGCGACGTCAACGGACCGTTGGGCACCTTGATGCTGAAGAATTCCAGCTCTTCCTCGTGATTGGCGCTCGCCATGCTGTAGGCGCGCATCAACGGTCGGCCGTCGACTTCCAGGCCGATCATCGCGAACTGACCGCTCTGGAACCGGAATCCAGGGTCGCGCGTCGCGGTGAAGCTGAACAGGGTGTCGGTCCAGTGCCTGACCGACAACACCGTTTCGGTTTGGAATGCACTCATCGTCTTCTCCTCACCCGCAGGTCATCTCCTGCGTCCGATGAGACGATGTCGCGGATATCGCCCCCTCTTCGCAATTGCGAAATGGCACCCGCCGTCAATAAGTTGCAAAATTTCCCGGAGGGCACCGCCGAGAGGCACGACGTGCTGTTTTTTCGCGAATCCGAGCAATTTGTTTTCGGGCCCGAGGCGGCCTCGCACCTAGCCTGAGGCCCCTTGCGACAGGAGGAACGCTCGTGGGGACAGTGCTCGCCTCCGGGGAAATGGAGGCCGATCTCGCGGGCTTGACGCTGCAGCTCGCAGAGGGGCGCGTCGGCTCCTAGCCGACGGCACCCGACGCACGCAGCGCCTTGATGGCGGCGTCGTCGTAGCCTGCATTGCGCAGCACTTCGTCGCTGTGCTCGCCGACGCCCGGCGGCTTGCGCGGCCGGGTCTTGGTGCTGCCTTCGATCCAGATCGGGCTGTTGATGGTGAGCGTGGTGTCGTTCTCGAACGGCACCAGCACTTCATTTTCGATCAGCTGCTTGTCGGTGGTGATGTCGTCCAGAATGCCGACGACGCCGAACACCAGACCGGTGCCGTCGAGCGCCTTGCGCCACTCGGCGAGATCGCGCGTCGCAAAGATCTCGTCGAAGATGCCGATCAGTTCGATCGAGCGCGCGTGGCGGTCCGCCTTGGTGGCGAAGCGCGGATCGTCGGTGAGATCCTCGCGGCCGAGGCACTTCGTCAGCGTCGGCCACTGCTTCTCTTCGTTGAGCAGCGACAGGATCAGCCAGCGGCCGTCCCGGCAGCGATAGTGATTGGCCACCGCGTTGAGGGCGCGCTCGCGCGGCCGCCGCGGCTGGAACTCGGCACCGACCAGCTTGGCCTGTGCCAGCACGCTGGTCGACCACAGCCCGTTGGCCATCAGGTTCGACTTCACCTCGCTGCCTTTGCCGGTGCGTTCGCGCTTGTACAGCGCGGTGACGATCGCGCCGAACAGCGACATCGCGCAGGGATGGTCGCCCATGCCGGCGACCGATCGTGCCGGCGTGGAGTCTTCGTCGGCGCGCACCAGATCCATCATGCCCGAGCGCGCCCACCAGGCGTTGCTGTCGAAGCCGGGCTTGTTGGCTTCTTCGCCGCGCTCGCCATAGCCGGTGAAGCTCGCATAGATCAGCCGCTCGTTCAGCGGCGCGAGGTCGGCATAAGCGACGCCGAGCCGCGCCCGTACCGGCGGCGGGAAGTTGGTGATGAACACGTCGGCCTCGGCGACCAGCTTGCGCAGCACCTCCTTGCCCTCGGGCTTGGCGAGGTCGAGCGCGAGGCTGCGCTTGTTACGGGCCTCCAGCATCCACGCGTAGTTGTGGTCGCTGATCGGATAGCCCGGCAGGTTCGGCAGGTTGCGATAGGGATCGCCCGCACCCGGCGGCTCGATCTTGATGACGTCGGCACCGAAATCCGACAGCACGGTCGCGGCCGCCGGTGCAGCAATGAAACTCGCGCAATCCAGCACCTTGAGGCCGCTGAAGATGCCGTTCTCGTCCATGCGCGTGAGCTCCCTGTTTTCTTGTTTTTCGCGATCCGGAATTCTCGGTGCTACGTGCCGCCGGATACGTTCGCATATGAGCCGGCTTCGTGGCGTGATGCAATATAGGAACCGGCATGGCGGTCATCCCGGGTGCTATGCGGGATCAGGATGGAATTAGCCGCGTCATTGCGAGCGCAGCGAAGCAATCCAGAAGCGCCCGGCACTGAGCTATGGATTGCTTCGTCGGCTTCGCCTCCTCGCAATGACGGCAGCTAGTTTTCGCCCGTCAGCAGCGCGGCATTGCCGCCGGCTGCTGCGGTGTTGATCGACACCGTCTGTTCCAGCGCGAAGCGCGGCAGATAATGCGGGCCGCCGGCTTTGGGCCCTGTGCCGGACAGGCCGGAGCCGCCGAACGGCTGGACGCCGACGACGGCGCCGATGATGTTGCGGTTCACATAGACATTGCCGGTCGGCAGCCGCGCGATCACACGCGCGATCGTGTCGTCGATCCGCGACTGCACGCCGAGCGTGAGGGCGTAGCCGGTGGCGGCGATGTCATCGAGGAGATCGTCGAACTGCGCCGCTTTGTAGCGCACCACATGCAGGATCGGGCCGAACACTTCTTCGGTGAGCTGTGAGGCGCGGCTGAGTTCAAAGATATGAGGCGCGACGAAGTTGCTGGCGGCCGGTGCTGTGCCGGCGAAGTGAAGCTGCGCTTCGCGTTTCATCTTGGTGATATGCGCGTCGAGCCTGGCTTTGGCCTCGGCGTCGATCACCGGTCCGACATGCGTCGCCGGATCGCGCGGATCGCCTATTTTCAGCTCGCGCGCAGCGCCGGCAATCATCGCGATCACCCGGTCGGCAACGTCGTCCTGCACGCACAGCAGCCGCAGCGCCGAACAGCGCTGCCCGGCGGAGCGGAACGCGGAGGTGATGACGTCGTCGGCGACCTGCTCGGGCAGCGCAGTGGCATCGACGATCATCGCGTTGATGCCGCCGGTCTCGGCGATCAGCGGCACGATCGGACCGTTCTTGGCGGCCAGCGTCCGCTTGATCGCGCGCGCCACCTCGCTCGACCCGGTGAACACGACGCCGGCGACGTCCGGCTGCTCGACCAGTGTGGCGCCGATGCGGCCGTCGCCCTGTAGCAGATGCAGCGCCTCGCGCGGCACGCCGGCTTCATGCAACAGCCGCACGGCCACCTCTGCGATCACCGGCGTCTGCTCGGCCGGTTTGGCGACGACCGCGTTGCCGGCCATCAGCGCCGCGGTGATCTGGCCGAGGAAGATCGCGAGCGGGAAGTTCCACGGGCTGATCGCGACGAACACGCCCCGCCCGCGCAACGCCAGCGTATTCCGTTCGCCGGTCGGGCCGGGGAGCTCCAGTGGTTCGCCGAACAGCCGGCGGCCCTCGCTGGCGTAGTAGCGGCAGTAGTCGACCGCTTCGCGCACCTCCGCCACGCCATCGTCGAGCGTCTTGCCGCCCTCGTCCAGCAAGAGGGCGATGAATGCCGCACGGCGCTGCTCCAGCAGATCGCCGGCACGCCGTAGGATCGCGGCGCGATGATCGGCGGAGGTTCGGCTCCAGGATTCGAAGCCTTTGCGTGCGGCCCGCATTGCAGCCGCGGCTTGCTCTGGTGTGGCGGATGCGAGGGGCGGCAGCGGCGGGCGTGCACCTTCGATGTCGCCGAGCAGCGCGGCGAGCGCGCTGCGGTCGCCGAACTCGATGCCGCGCGAATTCAGCCGCTGCGGCTGATACAGATCGCGCGGCAACGGGATCGCCGGGTTGCGTGCCTTCTCCGCATTGCCGATCAGTGTGGCTGGTCGCTCCAGCAGCTCGGCGATCGGCACGCTGTCGTCGCCGGCCTGCGCCACGAAGGAGGAGTTGGCGCCGTTCTCCAACAGCCGCCGCACCAGATAGGCCAGCAGGTCGCGATGGCCGCCGACCGGCGCGTAGATCCGGCACACCGCCTGCGGGCGATCGGTCAGCAGCCGCGCGTACAGCGCTTCGCCCATGCCGTGCAGCCGCTGGAATTCGTAGCCGTCGCAATTCCCAGCCTCGGCCAGGATGGTCGCGATCGTGAGCGCGTTGTGGCTGGCGAATTGCGGGAAAAGGCGCGGGCGCAGTGCCAGCAGCTTGCGCGCGCAGTGCAGGTAGTTGAGATCGGTCATCGGCTTCCTGGTGAACACCGGATAGTCGGCAAGCCCGCGCTCCTGCGCGCGCTTGATCTCAGTGTCCCAATAGGCGCCCTTCACCAGTCGCAGCATCATGCGGCGGTCGAGCGCGTTCGCCAGCTCGGCGACATGGTCGATCACCGCGGCGGCGCGCTTCTGATAAGCTTGCACGGCGAGGCCGTAGCCGTCCCAGCCTTTGAGCGAGGCATCGGCGAAGCAGGCGGCGAATACCTCCAGCGACAATTCAAGCCGGTCGGCTTCTTCGGCATCGACCGTGAAGGCGAGGTCGTGGCTCTTGGCCAGCCGCGCCAGCTCGAGCAGCCGCGGCGTCAGTTCCCGCATCACGTGGTCGCGGCTGATCGCCTCGAACCGCGGATGCAGCGCCGAGAGCTTCACCGAGATCCCCGGCCGTGCCGGCAGCGCAGCGTTGCCGGCACTGCGGCCGATTGCGGTGATCGCATCCGCGTAAGACTGATAATAGCGTTCGGCATCCTCGGCGGTGCGGGCACCTTCGCCGAGCATGTCGTAAGAATAGCGAGAGCCCTCGCGCGCCTGGGCGCGTGCGAGCGCGGCTTCGATGGTTTCGCCGAGGACGAAGTGATTGCCGATCAGCCGCATCGCCTGGCGCGTCGCGGCGCGCACAGCAGGCGCGCCGATCCGCCTCGTCAGGGCCGCCAGCGTGCCTTGCGGCGTCTCGCCTGCGTGGACGAGACGGGCCGATAGTCCGAGGGCCCAGGCCGAGGCGTTCACCAAAACGGCATCGGACTTGATGCGGTGATGCGCGAAGTCGCCCTGGCCGAGCTTGTCCTCGATGAAGGCGTCTGCAGTCGCGGCATCCGGAACCCGCAACAGCGCCTCGGCCAGCACCATCAAGGCCAGGCCTTCTTTGGTCGACAGCGCGAACTCGCGCAGCATCGCCTCGACGCCGCCCAGGCCATGTTCGGAACCGCGGATCGCGGTGATCAGTTCGGTGGCGAGAGGGTCGATCCGAGCTTCACGAGCGAGCGGCAGCGCGGCGGTCGCCAGCAGCTCAGCGGCCAGCGCAGCATCATCCGGTGCGTAAGCCGCGGTGAATTCGGCGAGCGGCGGGTTGGACGGCATGGCGGTCGGCTCCCGAAGCCGGAGATAGCTGTGGACGGCGTGCATCAGTGCAGCCAGCAAATGCAGTGCCATCCAGACTGCCATATTGGCACGGTCGGGGCCGGACGCTAGCTTCGCCTCCACCACAGGGAGGCTGGGAGCGGGGATGAGGGTGACGCGCGGCAAGTCCAACGCACGACATTTCGGTGCGCTCGCGGCCGTAGCGCTGGTCGCCGCCTGGTTCGGTGCGCCGGCAAAGGCGGCCGAACTCAGCTCGCAGGTCTCGTATCTGTATAGTTCGGTGTCGATCTTCCCGCCGAGCGCCAAGGGCATGACGGTGTGCTACGGCTTCGTCTGCCGCCGCCGCTACGAACTGGCGTTTTCGGCCGGCGATCGCGCCGCGCTGTCGCGGATCATGGCGTCCGGCAAGGCCTCGGCCGCGGCGGAACGCGCGGCGGTGCAGAAGGCGGTGGTGTGGCTCGACCGTCGTCTCGGTCCGGTGCTCGGCACCGACAAGCGGATCGCGCGCGCCGATTTCCGTTACTTCGACGACAAGCACAATTTCGATTGCTGGGACACCACCCGCAACACCACTAGCCTGCTGCTGGTGATGCAGGAGTGGGGCCTGTTCAAGTATCACAGCGTCGGCGATCCCAAGTATCGCGGCAATGTCCTGGTGCTGCAGACGCCGCACAACACCGCGGTGCTGACCGAGCGCGCCACCGGCGCGCAATGGGTGGTCGACATGTGGACCCGCGCCTACGCGCAGACACCGGAAGTGATGCCGGTCGATCAGTGGGTCAAGCTCGACTGAGAATGATGGTTCGGTGCGCGGGCCGTTCAGGCCAGCACCAGGTCCTCGTTCAGCACGGCGGCAAGATCGCCGGCGCGCTCGACCACGCAGACCAGCATCGGTTCGGTACGGCCTCGGATTTCCAATTCCAGCGTCGGCAGCGCCTGTTCGGACAGGCCCGCGGTGGCGCGGAGTTCGTCCGACAGCAGCGTCTCGCAGGCGAGGCTCTTGGTCAGGTCCTGCAGCCGGGATGCGACGTTGACGGAGTCGCCGAGCGCGGTGAACACCATGTGGTCGCGATAGCCGATCTCGCCGACCACCACTTCGCCGCTGTGGATGCCGATGCCGAAGCGGATCGGTTCGGGCAGATCGTGGCCGAGGAAGTTGTTGAGTTCATCGATCGCCGCGCCAATCGCCGCGGCGGCGCGAACAGCGTTGCGGCAGGCCTCGCGCGGTGTTTCGGCAAGTCCGAACAGCGCCAGCATGCCGTCGCCGACGAACTGATTGGGTTGGCCGCCGCAGGCGATCACGCTGCGCGACACCGCGCCGAGGAAGCGGTTGACGATGAACACGGTGTCGAACGGCAGCCGGCTTTCGGCGAGCTTGGTCGAGCCGCGCATATCGACGAACATGCTGACCAGATAGCGCTCCTCGCCGACCCGCGCCGCACGCGCCGCCTTCCGCGCGGCTGCGACGTTGCGCGGTGGAAACACCGGCACGAAGGCGAGGTCCTGTGTCGGCCTGAGCTGGCAGGCGAGGCGGATCGACGGATCGTCGCCGGTGCCGATCGAGGCGAGCACGAAGGCCTCACGCGGCGACGGCGGCGGCAACGCGGCGGGATCGCCCAACACGCGGATCCGGCAGGTCGAACAGCGAGCCCGGCCGCCGCAGGCGGAGGCGTGCGGGATGTTGTGGCGCTGCGTTGCCTCCAGCACGGTGAGGCCCTTCGGCACCCTGATGCTGCGCTCGCCGTCATAGGTCAGCCGGACCATGCCGCCGCGCCGTTCGATGATCGCGCGCACCGCGCGGGCGATCAGCGCCAAAGCGATCAGGGCGAGATAGAAAATCAGGAAGCCGTTGCTGATCGCTTCGAGCGTCTGCTGCTGCTCCGGCGTGCCGAGATTGGACGGTGCGAGGTTATCGGCCTGCCATTGCGGCGAGGTTGCCTCGCGCGCCACCTCGCGGCCGCCCTGGTAGAAGCCGAGCAGCGCCAGCGTCGGGACCAGCACCGCGGCGGCGAGCAGCCACGGCATCGCGCGGCGGAAGGCCGGCTTGATCCGCAGCCAGACGTAGAGCCCGATGCAGCCGTGGGTCCAGGCGATCAGCATCACCGCGACCATCAGCCAGGCCCGATACGTCGGCGAAGCCACGAAGTAATTATACAGCACCTGCGGATACAGCCGGTCCTGGTCGTACAGCACGCTGCCGAGCCGCATCACGATGACATGGCTGTAGATCATCAGCGGCACCGACAGCCCGAGTATGAGCTGCAGCGGCTCCAGCGTCTTCCAGCGAAACTGGCGGCGCTGATACAGCGCCCACAGCCCGAGCCCGGCGTGCACCGTCACTGAGCCGTAGAACAGCATCGCGACCGGCAGGAACTGCCAGATCTCCATGTGCCACATCACGCCGGCATGCAGAGCCGCCGGCGAGATGTTGCCGAGCGCATGGTTGAGGAAGTGGCTGAGCAGATAGGTGAACAGCACCAGCCCGCAGAACATCCGGACTTGCCGAAGCCCGATGCCGCCGAGCCAGCCGGCCTTCTTCCCGCGGGCAGAAGCGTTCTGCTTTTTGTTCGGCTTCGCTCGCGTCGCCATCAGTGAGTGCATACCTCGATCGCGTCATTCCGGGATGCGCTGGCCGGCAGCGCAGGGCCGGAATCCTCAATCCCGGTGTGTGGTTTTGGATTCCGGGCTCGCTCGACTTGGTTCGCGCCCCGGAATGACGATCGTTGTGTCAGCAGGCGCGGATCAGCACAAGAAACTTCGGCGTAATGTAGCTTAGCGCAGGTCTCCGCCGAACGGGGCGCTACTCGTCCTTCTCCCGCTTCTTCATCAGATCCTTGACCAGATCGCCGAGCTGCGGGCGGGGCAGGGCATCGAACGGAAGCGGGCGGGTGAGGTCGATGGCGGCGAGGCCGAGCCGTGCGGTGAGCATGCCGTTGACGACGCCTTCGCCGAGCTTGGCCGACAGCCGCGAGGCGAGGCCGTGGCCGAGTACCGATTGCATCACGCTGTCGCTGAGCGCGATGCCGCCGGTGATGGCGAGGTGCGACACCGTCTGCCGCATCAGCTTGAACATGCCGAGCGCGCCGGGGCGGCCGCCATACAGCCGCGCGAGCTGGCCGATCAGCCGGGTCGCGGCGATCGCCACGAACAGTACGTCGATCAGTGCCTTCGGGCTGATCGCGGTCACCAGCGACACCCGCTGCGCGGCCTTCGAGATCAGCACCTTCGCTTCAAGGTCGAGCGGCGTCATCAGTTCGCGCTCGGCGAGGCGGATCAGGTCGGCGCCGTCGATGATGTCGTCGATGTGCTTCTGCAGCGTGGCGCGGCCATGGGCGAGCTGCGGGTTGGGATGTTCGAACTTCAGCAGCTCGCGGATGATGGCGCGGGCTTCGGCGCTATTGTCGGTCTCCAGCACGCGCGCAGCGCGAGCGTGGAGCTGCTCGATCCGCGCCAGGCGGATCAGGCCGAAAGCCTCACGGCCGATGATGATCGCCAGCGAGCCGCCAGCCAGGATGGCCAGTACCATGCCGATCGTGCCGAGCGTCTGGCTCTGCGCGAACAGATCTTCGACCAGTTTGCTGATCCACAGCCAGAACGCCAGCGACACCAGTCCGGTCGCGGCGCTCCAGAACACGGTGCCCCAGCGGAAACCCTTCTTCGGGTTGATGACGCTCTTCGGCGCTTTCGGCGCCGAGATCGGCGGCTCGGCTTCGCGGGCGAGCTCGACCCTGGCGCGCGGCGGCGGGGGTGGCGGTGCGGCGCCGGCCGCAGACGCGGCAGGCTTGGCGTCCGCTTTCGCGGACGGCTTGGCCGTGTAGCTGCCGCCGCCGTCATCGGAATCGATCAGCACCACGCTCGGGTCGCTGAGCTTGAAGGTCGCCGGCCGGCGAGGAGGAACCCGCTCGGTCATTGCAGTCGGTCTCCGATCAGGAACTGAAGCGCCCGGTCGAGGCGGATGTGAGGCAGCGCCGGACCGTCCGGATCATGGCTGTCGAGCCGCGGTGGGCGGAAGCGCAAAAAGCGGAAGTCCGCGTCCTGGTGCGAACCGGCGGCCAGCCCGCGGAAGGTGTCCTCGCCGCGGAACAGGCCCTGCAGATTGGTCGGCAGGTCGCCCGGGAAGGTGGCGACCTCGGTTTCGCCGTCGAATACCTCGCCCTCGGCCATTTCGCCGGCGATCGGCGTGCCGACGATCGAGGGCAGCCGGTCGCGGCCGCGCTGCACCTGGGCCTCCCGGGTGGCCCGGACGGCGGCCATTGCCACCACGTCGACCTTGGCGCCGGCGAATTCGGCCCGTCGCATCGCCTGGTCGACCAGCTTGCGGAGGATCGCCTCCAACCGGTCGTGGCTGGAATGGTGCAGATGGTCGGCCTTGGTGGCCGCAAACAGGATCTTGTCGATCCGCGGCCGGAACACCGAGCTGAGCAGCGTCGAGCGGCCGACCCGGAAGCATTCGAGGATGCCGGCCAGCGCGGCTTCAAGGTCCTGCAGCGCCTCGGGCCCGGCGTTGAAGGCCGACAGCGCGTCCGCCAGCACGATCTGGCGATCGAGCCGGGCGAAGTGATCGCGGAAGAACGGCCGCACCACGGCGTCCTTATAGGCTTCGAACCGGCGGCGCATCATCGCCCACAGCGAGCCGTCCGGCGCGATGCCGCCGTCCGGCACGTCCAGCGGCGCGAAGGTCAGCGCCGGCGAACCGGCAAGATTGCCGGGCATCAGGAAGCGGCCCGGCGGCAGCAGGCTCATCGCGAACTGCTCGTCGCGGCAGGCGCGCAAGTAAGCGGTGAACAGCCGCGCCGCTTTCAGGGTTTCCTGCTCGTTCTCGCGCCCCTTGGGATCGAGGGTGGCGAGATGGGCGTGCCACTCCCGCGCCACCCGGGCTCGCGGGTCCTGGCGCGACAGCGCCAGGCTTTCGGCCGCCCAGCGCTCGTAGCTCTTGGTCAGCAGCGGCAGGTCGAGCAGCCATTCGCCCGGATAGTCGACAATGTCGAGCGTCAGCGTGGTCTCAGAGCCGTTCTTGCGCTGATAGTCGATCACCAGCCGCAGCTCGCTGATGTCGACGGTCGAGCTCGGCCATTGCCGCTGCTCGATCAGCGTGGCGAGGAAGTTCTCATAGGCGAAGCGAGGCACCGCATCGTCCGGCTGCGGCGCCAGCCGCGCGGTGGCGATCCGCCCGGTCGACATCGATTCAAAGATCGGAAACCGGCCGCCCCGGCACAACCCGTGCACGAGAGCGGTGATGAACACCGTCTTTCCCGCGCGCGACAGACCGGTGACGCCGAGCCGGATCGTGGGATTGAACAGGTTCTCGCTGTAGTCCTTGAGCGCCCGCGCCGAGAGCCACGCATCTTCGAGAAGATTGGAAAAATTGAAGGCCATGCGCCAAGGTTCAATCGTCAGAGTTGCCGGCGAAACTAGCCGGAAACCGCCGATTCGTGCGACAATCCGACCTGTACTGCCGGTCTTGGCTTTGCCGCCTTTCCGGCGGAAAATTCGTGCTCGATCGGACGGAGGCGGTGGCCGAGCGTGCCGCAGGATGTGTATCGCATCGCCGATCGGCGTCATGAATGCGCCAGATCAATTCGGATAAGGTGTTCGAGAACAGGGTGTTCGCTGCAGAATGACGATCTTCCGCCTCAAGCAAATCGTGTCGCATGCCAGGATCGACGCCAAAGGCGCGGTCCACTGGAACTACGATCGCGCCGAGCTGATCGCCGATGGCGTCGTGCATGTGCTGGGCCTCGTCGCCGGTTTGATCGCCGCGACCGCGCTGGTCACGCTGACCGGCGTGTTCGCATCCACGCCGACGATCGTCTCGGTATCGGTGTATGTTGCAGGGCTGCTGGCGATGCTCGGCCTGTCGGCCGCGTACAATCTCTGGCCGGTATCGCCGCGCAAATGGCTGCTGCGGCGGTTCGACCATTCGGCGATCTACATTCTGATCGCCGCAACGTACACACCGATCATCAGCCAGATCAAGGATCAGATGTTCGGCCTGGCACTGCTCGCCGGCGTCTGGGGCGTGGCGGTGGTCGGCATCCTGCTGAAGCTGTTCAAGCCGGGTAAGTTCGACAAGCTGTCGGTTGGGCTTTACCTCGCGCTCGGCTGGAGCGGCATCATCGCCTACGATCAGGTGGTGGAGACGCTGCCGACCACGGCGATGTGGTTCCTGGCAATCGGTGGCCTGTTGTACACGCTCGGCGTGATCTTCCACGCTTGGCGGCGGCTACGGTTCCAGAACGCGATCTGGCACGCCTTCGTGCTGGTCGCCGCCGGCTGCCACTACGTTGCGGTGATGGACCTGGTGCTGGCGTAGCCGACGCCGGATCTTTCCGATATGAACGCCCCCGCCAACAACAAGCGGGGGAAACAACCATGCAGATCGCGGGCAAAGTCGTCGTCGTCACCGGCGGCGGCAATGGAATCGGGCAGGCGCTGTGCGAAGCCTTTCACAAGGCCGGCGCCGCCAAGGTCGTTGTCGCCGACCTCGATCAGGCCCGCGCCGAAGCGGTCGCCGCATCGATCGGCGGCGCGGCGTTCAAATGCGACGTGGCCAGCGAGGCCGACATCAAGCACGTGATCGAGGAGACCGAGCGCCAGTTCGGGCCGATCGATCTGTTCTGCTCCAACGCCGGGATCGGCGGCGGCTTCGATCCGATGGCCGAGAATGCCGGCGGCTCCTCCGACGAGCCGTTCATGAAGAGCTGGTTGATCCACGTGATGGCGCATGTCTATGCCGCGCGGCATCTGGTGCCGCGCTACAAGGCGCGTGGCGGCGGTTACTTCCTCAACACCATCTCGGCGGCGGGGCTGCTGTCGCAGGTCGGCAGCCCGGCCTATTCGGCCACCAAGCACGGTGCGGTCGGCTTTGCCGAAAGCCTCGCCATCGCCCACAAGGCGCACAACATCCGCGTCTCGATTCTGTGCCCGCAGGGTGTCGACACCAACATGCTGCGCTCGATCCCGAAGGGGCCGCAATCGGCCGACGGTGATCTCTCCGCCGAGCAGGTGGCGAAGGATGCGCTGCAGGGCATCGAGCAGGAAACCTTCCTGATCCTGCCGCACCCGCAAGTGATCGACTACATGCGCAAGAAGACCGAGAACTACGACCGCTGGATCGGCGGCATGGCGAAGATCCAGGCCAAGCTCCGCGAGACTTTCGGCGGCAAGGCTTAGATCGTCTCGCTTGTTCTCTCGGCGCCCTGTCGTTCGGCATCTGCTTCAGTATGTCACAGCGGCGCCGAGGAACGGATCGCCCACTCGGCGTTCCGTCTGTACAGGCGCCCACTGGGCGTCTGTTATGCGATCGCACCGTCGTCCGGCGGTGCGATTCTTATTATCGGCAGCCAACGGAGAACTTGATGTCAGATCATTCCCATCGCCGGCCAAGCTGGGTGGCGCGCAGCCTCGCGGCGATCGCCCTCACCAGCATCTATTGCTTCAGCTTCGTCGGCGCCGCGGCGGTGGTCTCAGGCGTGACCAGTACTCAAGCGCATGCCCAGCGCGGGCGTGGACGCGGCTATGGCGGCCGGGGCTATAGCGGCCGGGGCCGCGGCCGCGGTCGCGGCTGGGAACGTGGACGGGGCCGCGGCGGGTATTACGGCGGCCGCTGCGTCGTCAACGCCGCCGGCGTCCGGATCTGCCTGTAACGGTCAGGCTGACCGCACGATCTCGCGGACGTGGTCGAGCGTTTGCTCGATCATGTCTGTGCTGACGTCGAGATGCGTGCAGGCGCGGATCCGGCCTTCCATCATCGCCAGCACGACGCCGCGCCGGCGGAGCTGTGCGACCATGTCGGTGCCGGAGACGCCCGCGCCGTCCGGCTTGAAGAACACCAGATTGGTCTGCGGCGTCTGCACCGCGATGCCGTCGATCTGCGCCAGCCCTGAGGCGAGGCGACGCGCATTGGCGTGATCATCGGCGAGGCGCTCGACCTGATGATCGAGCGCGTACAGACACGCCGCGGCGATCACGCCGGACTGCCGCATCGCGCCGCCGAGCCGCTGCTTCCAACGCCACACTTCATCGATGAAGTCGCGCGGGCCTGCCAGCACCGCGCCGACCGGCGCAGCGAGTCCCTTGCTGAAATCGATCCACGCCGAATCCCAGCCCTTGGTCATCTCCTTGGCGCTGATACCTGTGGCCACCACCGCATTCATCAGCCGCGCGCCGTCGATATGCGTCCATAGCCCGTCCTCCTTGCCGGCCGCGGCGACCGCATCGAGCGTGGCCTGCGGCCAGATCGTGCCGCCGCCGATATTGGCGGTCTGCTCGGCGCTGACTAGGACTTGCGGAGGTTCGTAGCGGGTCTTCGGATGCAGCGCGGCGCGGAATGCCTCGAGTGAGAATTGGCCGTCGTCGCCGTCCAGGCCCGTGATCTGAAAGCCGCCGAGCGCGGCGTGCGCGCCGCCTTCGCGCGACAGGATGTGGGCGGTGCGATGCGCGATGATCTCGTCGCCGGGCCGGCAGGTCGCGAGCGTGGTCGTGACGTTGCACATCGTGCCCGAGGGCAGGAACACGGCGGCCTGCTTGCCGAGCAGCGCCGCGACGCGCTCCTGCAACAGGTTGGTGGTCGGATCGTCGCCGGTCTGTTCGTCGCCGACCTCGGCCCGCGCCATCGCCTCGCGCATCGCCGGCGTGGGGCGCGTCTGGGTGTCGGAGAGCAGGTTGATCCACACCGGCGGCGCGTTCGGATCGGGCTTTGATGGGATGTAGGCCATGCCCGAGGCTAACATGCCGGGCGCGAAGCGGAAGGGATCTGTCCGGACACGATCAGGTCAGCGGGATGTGATTGGTACCACCCCCAAGGCAGTCATTCCGGGGCGCGCGAAGCGCGAACCCGGAATCTCGCGGTTACCCCATGCGGCCTTCGCCACGCACCCGCTGAACTCTCATGCGCAATATCCTCGAGATTCCGGGTTCGCTCACTTCGTGAGCGCCCCGGAATGACGGTGACTTGTCATTCGCATCGCGCAAACAAAAAGGCCCCGGCGAACCGGGGCCTTGATGCATCGGACTGAGCAGCAATCAGTACGAAGAAATTAGCGCGAATAGAATTCGACGATCAGATGCGGCTCCATCTGCACCGCGAACGGCACGTCGGAGAGAGCCGGGATGCGCGCGAACTTCGCGGTCATCTTGTTGTGGTCGACTTCGATGTAGTCCGGCACGTCGCGCTCGGCGAGCTGGCTGGCTTCGAGCACGAAGGCGAGCTGCTTCGAGGCTTCCTTGACCTCGATCACGTCACCGACCCGCACCTTGTAGCTCGGGATGTTGACGCGCTTGCCGTTGACCTTGATGTGGCCGTGATTGATGAACTGGCGGGCCGCGAACATCGTCGACACGAACTTGGCGCGGTACACCACGGCGTCGAGACGGCGCTCGAGCAGGCCGATCAGGTTCTCGCCCGAGTCGCCCTTCAGCCGGGTCGCCTCGACGTAGATGGCGTGGAACTGACGCTCGGAAATGTTGGCGTAGTAGCCCTTCAGCTTCTGCTTGGCGCGCAGCTGGACGCCGAAGTCGGACAGCTTGCCCTTGCGGCGCTGGCCGTGCTGGCCGGGGCCGTATTCGCGGCGGTTGACCGGGCTCTTCGGACGGCCCCAGATGTTCTGGCCCATCCGGCGGTCGAGTTTATACTTGGCTTCAGCGCGCTTTGTCATCGCGTCCTCTAGGGTTGGAGTTGTGAGGAAACGCGCCCTCCTGTGCATGGGGAAAATCCCCTGCCGACAGGTCCGTCCTTAAAGCATAAGGGGAGGACCACGGGTCGCGAAACGCAACGCGGGCCGAAACCGGCCCGCGAGCGGGGGCTTTCTAGGGGGAAAGCCCTGGGATGTCAATTCGGGCCGGCTCAAGGCCCGGCTGCGGCCCGAAGCGCTCGGGCTGGGCGGTCCAGGCGCTCGATCTCGGCCGTAATCGTGGTGTTCAGCACCTGTTCCAGCCGGGTCGTCAGCCGCGCAATCGGGGCAGCGTCGATCACACGGTGGTCGAACCGGACGATCACCTCCAAGCGGCCGTCGTCGGCGAGTCGGCCGTAGCTCAGGATGTAGGGACCGGGGCTGACCGGATAGAGGTCGCCGGGACCGAACGCCGAGACCGAGGACAGTCCGAAGCTGCCGAAGAAGTTCGCCCGCGGCCGATTCAGCGACATCCCAGCCCACCAGGCGATCCGCCGCAGCGGCCACGGCATCCGGCTGATCCGCAGCAGCTTGCGGAACATCGGCACGGTTTCGATCGGCGCGGTGCTGGCGCTACGGATGATCGCGTCGACCTCGGGCAGCGGTAGCGTGTCGGCTGCGGTCACCTTCTGCATCAGCACGCAGTCTTCGCCGTCGATGCGGCGGGCGACCGCGATCATGCCGACGCTCTTCGGCACCTCGAAGAAGTGCGGCCACGGAAAGGCGATATACAGCGTCCGCAGCACCGGCTCGTCGCGTGCGACCAGGCTGAATGCCTTGGCGAAGATCGCGGCGAAGCCTGGCGGCGATGCTGCGGCAGCCCGGGCTCGCGCCAGCGGGCCAAGATGCAACGTGCGCCGGTAGCTGATCAGCGGCACGCCCTGCGAGGCGTGCATCAAATCGGCAATCAACCTGCGCGGCGCCGAAATCCGACGTGTTTTGCCCCGCATTACTTGGCGGGTGTTGCCAGCGGCTTGGTCTTGTCGACCACCCACACCGCCATCACCTTGGCGCCCTTGTCGCCGTGCACCTTGGCATCGTGCACCACGCCAGCCGGGATCACGTAGGAATCGCCGGCCTTGAGGTGCTTGTCGGGTTCGCCGTCGATGCTCATCACTGCTTCGCCCTCGAGCAGATAGCCGGTCTCGATGCCGGGATGGGTGTGCCGGCCGATATTGCCGCCCGGTGGCAGCTCGGCGAGACCGCTGACGGTGACATAGCCGTCGGGGAATTCGATCTTCTGCAGCGGCGTGCGCTTGATGTCGCTCTGCTGCGCGACGGCGGCGCCTGCAGCAGCTACCATGGCGCACGCGACCAGGATGTGACGCAAGGTTTTGATTGTCATTGGGGCTCCTCCGGGGCGCAAAGCTAGCAGCGTCCCGGCAGGCGGAAAAGCGCTCAGGCCGGAATGCGGCCGCCGAAATACGGCGCCAGCGCCGCGCTGGCCCGTGGATGGCGGCCCGAGGTGAAGATCATCTCGGCGCCCGGCGTCGGGGCATGGCCCGTAGCCGGGCCGAGCAGGGTGACGACGCGGCGGGCGATTGCGGGGGCCGGATCGATCCAATCGACCGGCCAGGGCGCCAGACGGACCAGCCGGTCGAGCAGCAATGGATAATGTGTGCAGGCCAGCACCACCGCATCGGTGCGGCCGCGTTTGGCGTCGGCTTCGACGAAACACGGCGCGATCTCGGCGCGGATCGCTGCGTCGGTCACTTCGCCGCCGCCGAGCGCCGTCTCCGCCAACGTAGCGAGCCGGATCGATCCGACCAGCGACACCTCGCAGCCTTGGGCGAAATCGCGGATCAGCGCGCGGGTGTATTCGAGCCGCACCGTCGCTGAGGTGCCGAGCACCGAGACACGCTTGGTGCGGGAGCCCGCGCAGGCCGGCTTGATCGCCGGCACCGTGCCGACGAACGGCACCCGGTAGCGGGCCCGCAGCGGCGCCAGAGTCATGGTCGAGGCGGTGTTGCAGGCGATCACGACGAGGTCCGGCGCGTGCGCCGCGATCAGCTCGCCCATCAGCGGCACGACGCGGCCGATCACCGCCTCTTCGCTGCGCTGCCCGTAGGGGAAGAACGCGTCGTCGCCGACATAGACGTAGTGCGCGTCGGGGCGCGCGCGGACCACTTCGCGCAGCACCGTCAGGCCGCCGAGGCCCGAATCGAACACCAGGATTGTGGGGAGCGAGGTCACGGCGGCGACCTTACCCGATCTTGGTTAGCTTTCGGTTGTCGATCGCGCGATGCAGCCCTGCGGAGACGGCAAAGCCACCGGGTCAGTGGCTGTCGGCGACCTCGGTCGGCGGTACCTTGCGCTTGACCCGCTTGATGGTGCCCGAGAACGTGAACAGCGGCCGCTCGCCGCTCTTGAGGATGCCGCGCACGAAGATCAGCGACTTGCCGGCCCGGGTGACTTCGCCGGTCGCTTCGATCAGCTCGCCCTCGAATGCCGCATCGAGAAATTCGGCGCCGAACGCCACCGTCACGCCGGGGCCCTGCAATTCGCGGACGGCGATCGCGAACAGGCAATAGTCGGCGAAGGTCATGAAGCAGCCACCGTGCACCGCCTTCATGCCGTTGAGGTGCTTCTTCTCGACCCGGAAGGCGCAACGGACGCGGCCGTCGTCATCGATCCGATGCCAGAACGGCCCGTTGTGCGATTCGAAAGTGTCCCGCGTCCACGTTCGCCAGCCGGCGAACTCACCTTCGGTTGCGGTGAAAAGGTCCGGGCGACTGGGACGTGTCGGTTCGACGGTGGTGGTCAAGGGGCGTTATCCTTTGGTCTATCGTTTGGTCCATAAAACTGATGCCGCGCTGCAATGCAAATCCACAAATCTAATTGACACTGCGCAATTGGCAGGCAGGTCGCCGCTGTATACCCTCCCGGGCCGCAAAACCGGCCGCGTAAGGGAGAATAGAATGAGCGACCAGATCAAGTATGTGCTGGACGAGGAGAACATCCCGAAGTCCTGGTACAATCTCAACGCCGACTTCCCGACGCCGATGCCACCGGTCCTGCATCCGGGCACGCATCAGCCGGTCGGTCCGAGCGATCTGGAGCCGCTGTTTCCGATGGAGCTGATCCTCCAGGAGGTCGCGACCGAGCGCTACATCGAGATTCCCGAGCCGGTCCGCGACGTATTCCGGATGTGGCGCCCTGCGCCGCTGATCCGTGCGCGCCGCCTCGAGCAGGCGCTCGGCACCCCCGCCAAGATCTACTTCAAGTACGAAGGCGTTTCGCCGGCCGGATCGCACAAGCCGAACACCGCGGTGCCGCAGGCCTGGTACAACAAGCAGGTCGGCATCAAGAAGCTGTCGACCGAGACTGGTGCCGGGCAGTGGGGCTCGTCGCTGGCGTTCGCCGGCTCGCTGTTCGGGCTCGACGTCCTCGTCTTCCAGGTCCGCGTGTCGTACGACCAGAAGCCGTATCGCCGCGCGCTGATGGAGACCTACGGTGCCCGCTGCATCGCGTCGCCGTCTAACGAGACCGATTCCGGCCGCGCCATCCTTGAGAAGAATCCGAACAGCCCCGGCTCGCTCGGCATCGCGATCTCCGAAGCGGTGGAAGTCGCCGCCAAGAACCCGGACATCAAGTACGCGCTGGGTTCGGTGCTCAATCACGTCATGCTGCACCAGACCATCATTGGCGAAGAAGCCATCAAGCAGTTCGAAATGGCGGGCGATGATCCGGACGTGGTGATCGGCTGCGCCGGCGGCGGTTCGAACTTCGCCGGCCTTGCCTTCCCGTTCCTCGGCCTGCAGCTCCGCGGCGGCCGCAAGCGGCGCATCATCGCGGTCGAACCGGCGGCATGCCCGACCCTGACCCGCGGCACTTATGCTTACGACTTCGGCGACACCGCGCATCTCACCCCGCTGGTGAAGATGCACACGCTCGGCTCGACCTTCATGCCGCCGGGCTTCCACGCCGGCGGCCTGCGCTATCACGGCATGAGCGGGATGGTGTCGCACGCCTACGAACTCGGCCTGATCGAAGCGCGTGCTTACAAGCAGGTCGGCTGCTTCGAAGCCGGCGTGCAGTTCGCTCGCACCGAAGGCATCGTGCCGGCGCCGGAATCCACCCATGCGGTGCGCTGCGCGATCGACGAGGCGCTGCGCTGCAAGGAGGAGGGCAAGTCGGAAACGATTCTGTTCAACCTCTCCGGCCACGGCCACTTCGACATGCAGGCCTACATCAACTACTTCGAAGGCAAGCTGGTCGATCAGGACTACGACGAAGCCGACCTCGCCACCGCGCTGGCCGGCCTGCCGGCGGTCGCGGCATAGCTCTGAAGCCAACCACAAGGTACTGACCCAACCTCTCCCCGCCCTGCGCGGGGAGAGGCCCGATTGCGAGGCACCGAGTGAGGGGCGTAACACGGCTTCATCCGCAGTCGATCTCTCGGGTCGGCACAGCCCCCCTCCCAGCACGACGTCGACCGCGGTAGATTCCGCCTCATCCCCCCCCCTCGCAGAGCGCGGCGAAGGAGCCTGCCCGGACTAGGGCGAAGGCTGCGCCCGAGTTTGAAGGGAAACACCGCAGAAGTTGCAGAATCAGCTAGGTTCTCCAACGGGTGCATTTGCGTCACTATTGGGGGGCGGTATGCCCAACGTCTTTTTTTCCTATTCGCACGCCGACGAAGCATTGCGCGACCAGATCGAGACGCAACTTGCGCTTCTCAAGCGCCAAGGAATCATCGACGTTTGGCATGATCGACGTATTGGTGCGGGACGAGAGTTCGCGCGAGAGATTGATCAGCACGTCGAAAGCGACGAGATCATCCTCCTTCTCGTCAGCGCTGATTTCCTTGCGTCCGACTATTGCTATGAAAAGGAAATGCTCCGCGCGTTGACGCGGCATGATGCTGGCGACGCCGTCGTGATTCCCGTTATTCTCCGCGCCTGCGATTGGCACGGTGCGCCCTTCGGAAAACTAAACGCTGTTCCCCGTGATGGAAAGCCCATCACGCAATTCGCCGATCGTGACGCCGCCATGTTTGAAGTGGTAAGGGCGGTCCGCTCCGTGGCTGAGCGTTTGGGCTCTGTCGCTTCGCCCAAGAAATCTGAGCAAGATGTCGCACGTTCGAGCGTGCAGGGTATGCCTGCGCCGCGAAGCAGCAATCTGCGGTTGGCCAAAACGTTCAACGACAAAGACAAAGACGAGTTTCGCACGGAAGGCTTCGAGTATCTCTCGCGCTTTTTTGAGAACTCCATAGCAGAACTCTCCAAACGCAATCCTGGCATTGAGGCGACCTTTCGGAAGATCGACGCAAACCGCTTCGTCGCGAAGGCCTACAGGAACGGGCGATCAGCGACCTCTTGCACTGTCTTCATGGGGGGGATGATGGGCAATGGCATCTCCTATCTTGCCAGAGAGACAACTGAGAGCAATTCGCACAATGAAATGTTGACGGTGGAGGCCGACGACCAAGCGCTTTACTTTCAGTCGTTCGGCATGACGATGGGACGTGGTGACAGACAGAAATTTAGCTATGAAGGGGCGGCCGAGCTTTACTGGAGCATGTTCATTGAGCCCCTTCAGCAAGGGAAACAATGATGCTCGCTGCGTCTGAGTTTGTTGTCGGCTGTTTGGCGGACGCAAGCGAGTTATGCCTCGTTATCCCGAGAACGCAATACGAGTCCCTCCTTCTCGTCAGCGCAGGAACGGCAATCGTGCTACAAGGTGACCATGAGTTTGTTTGTTTTCCGTCTGGGGGCAATGAATCATGGAAGGGTGTGATTGTTCCTGGAGTAAAAATCGAAGTTGATGAAACCGCGATGTTCGATGCGGAAAATTGGCGCCTGCCGCCTGGAGCGATGGTGCGTAGGGGGGCAGAGTTGGTGATCGTGGCACGAGATGACCGAGGATTCTCTCGCGTAACTCAATGTCCAATTGTCAACGGCTTGCCGCGATGTCGCGATAACTTCGCAGCTGGGTTTGCACGATGGCAGGTGGTTATTGGCCGCGGTGAAGAAAGGCGCATACTGAAGGTAGTAGATATTTCGAGGTCCGCCTGATCGAAGCGCGCGCCTACAAGCAGGTCGGCTGCTTCGAAGCCGGTGTGCAGTTCGCCCGCACCGAAGGCATCGTGCCGGCGCCGGAATCGACCCACGCGGTGCGCTGCGCGATCGACGAGGCGCTGCGCTGCAAGGATGAGGGCAAGTCGGAAACGATCCTGTTCAACCTCTCCGGCCACGGCCACTTCGACATGCAGGCCTACATCAACTACTTCGAAGGCAAGCTGGTCGATCAGGACTACGACGAAGCCGACCTCGCCACCGCGCTGGCCGGCCTGCCGGCGGTCGCGGCCTGAGCAGCCCGGGGCGGACTCCTCGGACGCCCCATCCAAGAACGACGTCATGCCCGGGCTTGGCCCGGGCATCGACGTTTTCGGGCACGGTGCCCGCGGCCGTGGATGGCCGGGACGAGCCCGGCCATGACGGGTGGGGCAAGATCCTGTGCCAGATCAACGGGTTCGCGGCGATCGCCGGCACCGAGCGCCATCCCCAGGCGTGCAGAAAAGCCTTTCCCCTTTGGGCCGTTCTTTCTACATAACAGCGGTCCGCGCCGGCCCCTCCGGCGTGCCGAGGAATGCTGCCCTATGTCCGCTCCCGAGCCGAAGATCACCCCGGAACTGATCGCCAGCCATGGCCTCAAGCCGGATGAATATCAGCGCATTCTCGATCTGATCGGGCGCGAGCCGACCTTCACCGAGCTCGGCATCTTCTCGGCGATGTGGAACGAGCACTGCTCGTACAAGTCGTCGCGCATCCATTTGCGCGGGCTGCCCACCAAGGCGCCGTGGGTGCTGCAGGGCCCGGGTGAAAACGCCGGCGTGATCGACATCGGCGACAATCAGGCGGTGGTCTTCAAGATGGAGAGCCACAACCATCCGAGCTACATCGAGCCGTATCAGGGCGCGACCACCGGCGTCGGCGGCATCCTGCGCGACGTCTTCACCATGGGGGCACGGCCGATCGCCTGCCTCAATGCGCTGTCGTTCGGCGATCCGAGCCATCCGAAGACCCGGCACTTGGTGTCCGGCGTGGTTGCCGGTGTCGGCGGCTATGGCAACTCGTTCGGCGTGCCGACCGTCGGCGGCCAGACCCGGTTCCACACCCGCTACGACGGCAACATCCTGGTCAACGCCATGGCGGTCGGCCTCGCGGATGCCGACAAGATCTTCCTCGCTGCGGCGAGCGGCGTCGGTATGCCGATCGTCTATCTCGGCTCCAAGACCGGCCGCGACGGCATGGGCGGCGCCACCATGGCGTCAGCCGAGTTCGACGAGGGCTCGGAGGAGAAGCGCCCGACCGTGCAGGTCGGCGATCCCTTCGCCGAGAAGCTGCTGCTCGAGGCCTGTCTGGAGATCATGGCCAAGGACTGCGTCATCGCCATCCAGGACATGGGGGCGGCCGGCCTGACCTGCTCGGCAGTCGAGATGGGCGCCAAGGGCGACCTCGGCGTCGAGCTCGACCTCGACGCGGTGCCGACCCGCGAGACCGGCATGACCGCCTACGAGATGATGCTCTCCGAAAGCCAAGAGCGCATGCTCATGGTGCTGAAGCCGGAGAAGGAAAAGGAAGCCGAAGAGATCTTCAAGAAGTGGGGCCTCGACTTCGCGATCGTCGGCTACACCACGCCGACCAAGCGCTTCGTGGTCAAGCATGGCGGGCAGGTGAAGGCCGACCTGCCGATCAAGGAGCTCGGCGACGAGGCGCCGCTTTACGATCGTCCGTGGGTGGAGTCGCCGAAGCTGCCGGTGATCCACGCCCGCGATATCAACGCGCCGATGGGCGCGGCCGAGGCGCTGGAGAAGCTGCTGGCGACGCCGGATCTGTGCAGCAAGCGCTGGGTGTGGGAGCAGTACGACCACGTTATCGGCGGCAACACCGTGCAACGCCCCGGTGGCGACGCCGCGGTGGTGCGCATTGAGGACGGCCCGAAGGGCCTCGCGCTCACCGTCGACGTCACGCCGCGTTACTGCGAGGCCGATCCGTTCGAAGGCGGCAAGCAGGCGGTGGCCGAAGCTTATCGCAACATCACTGCGGTCGGCGGCAAGCCGCTGGCGATCACCGACAACCTGAACTTCGGCAATCCGGAGCGGCCCGAGATCATGGGCCAGCTGGTTGGTTGCCTGAAGGGCATCTCGGAAGCCTGCATCGCGCTCGACTCGCCGATCGTCTCCGGCAACGTCTCGCTCTACAACGAGACCTCGGGCCGGGGCATCCTGCCGACCCCGTCGATCGGCGGCGTCGGCGTGCTCGACGACTTCACCAAGTCGGCGACGCTTGCGTTCAAGGCTGAAGGCGAGGCGATCCTGCTGATCGGCGAGACCAAGGGCTGGCTCGGCCAGTCGGTGTACTTGCGCGACATCTGCGGCCGTGAAGAAGGCGCGCCGCCGCCGGTCGATCTCGCAGTCGAGAAGCGCCACGGCGACGTGGTGCGCGGGATGATCCACGCCGGCACCGCGACCGCCGTGCACGACCTGTCCGACGGCGGCCTCCTGGTCGCGCTCGCCGAGATGGCGATCGCCGGCAACATCGGCGCCGCGCTCGACGCGCCGCCGGCCGAGATCGTATCGCACGCCTGGTGGTTCGGTGAGGACCAGGCGCGCTATCTGGTCACGGTGAAGGAAGCCGACCTGCTCGCGGTGAAGACCAAGCTGAAGACGATCGGCGTGCCCTGCGCCCAGATCGGCGTCACCGGCGGCCACGCGCTGAAGATCGAAGGCGAACGCACCGTCGACATCAAGGCGCTGCGTCACGCCCACGAGCATTGGCTGCCGGACTACATGGCGGGGAAGGCGTAGTTGCCTTAGGTCTCTCCATCGTCATTCCGGGATGCGCTGCGTAGCAGCGCAGGCCCGGAATCCATAGCCCCTGGACTCGCGGATGAGCACGGCGGATGACGCCGTACGCGAGCAACAGATTCGGTGGTTATGGATTCCGGGCTCGCGAGCTGCGCTCGCGCCCCGGAATGACGGAAGAGGGGCCTCACAGCACCCGATATGCGCCCGGAATCTTCCGCAAGAGATACGTCGTGGCCCAGCTCAGCAGCAGGCCGAGGGTGAACACGATGGCGGCTTTGACGATCGCCGGCAGGTCGTAGTCGTACAGCCAGTACTGCAGCCACAGCATGTAGGCGTAGTGCACCAGGAAGATGCCGTAGGCGTCGTGCTGCAACGGATCGAGCAGGCTCCAGCCGCCGCGGCGGAAGCGTAAGAATACTGCGAGGATCGCAAAGATGATCGCGGCGCTGAACGCGGTGAGGGCTACGCTGTAGCTCGCCTCGTACCACATCGGCAGATCGTCGGGATTGTCGAGGATTCCGCGCTTGATGCCGATTAGGCCCCACATCCCGAGATACGGCACCAGCGCCACCAGCAGCCAGATCCACCATTGCTGCGCCAGCTTGCCGCCGGCACCGAGCACGCTCTGCTCGGGATGGCAGGCGCCGATGCCGGCGCCGATAAAGAAGTAGGCAGTGTACAGCAGCACGCGGCTGGCCTGCACCGCGAACGGTCCCCATTCGAACCAATAGGTCGAGGTGTAGTACAGCCGCGACGGCACGTAGAGGATCGCGGTGACGACGAACACGGCGCCGATGAACAGCGCCGGCGACTTATAGCCGAGCTTGGCCAGATGATTGATCGGATCGAGCGAATGCCGCGAAATCCGGTACAGCCCGCCGCCGATCACGCTGAAGATGAACAGCACCCACAGAAACCACAACGGTCCGCTCGGCCACGGGCCGACCGTGATCATGTTCTCGTAGAATTTGGCGAAGGTCTCGGTCGGGTCGGCGCGTAGCGCCAGCGCGTAGTAGGCGATCGGGATCACGGTGAAGGCTGCGATCACGAACGGGATGCCGAGCCGGATCAGCCGGTCGCGCGCCAGCGAGCCGAATTTCGGCCGGTGGTCGAGGCTGGGCCACAAGAACAGCCCCGACAGCATGAAGAACATCGCCATGAAGAAGCTGTCGGTGGCGAGCACGATGCAGTCGAAGCCGATGAACGACGCCGGATCGGTGTGACCGAAATAGGTGTACGGGATCACCGAATGGTGGATCAGCACCAGGATGGTCAGGAAGGTCCGGGTCCGGTCGAGGGACAGGTCGCGCACATGCGAAGCTGCGTGCGCGGTCATGCCGCCGGTGGTGGGATAGGTTACAGTCACAACAAGAGCCCCGCGCGATGCCGCCGGTCAATTACGATACTGCGCAATAGCTGAATCGCCTCTTCGGCGAATTGCTAGGGTTTGAATTCTTCGATTTGAACCTTTTGCGGATAGAACGCCAGATAGCCGGCGATCTCCGCCATCGCCGGAAACGGCTCCTCATAGCTCCACACCGCGTTGGGCTGCGGCTCGCCCCCGGCCACGATGCTGAAATAGCTGGCATCGCCCTTATAGGGGCAATGCGTGACACGCGTGGTCTTCTCCAGCAGGCTCATGTCCGCGTCTTCCCGCGGAATGTACTGCACCGGCGGATAGCTCGCCTCCTGCAGCGTCAGCGCCCGGCGGGTCTCGGCGATCACCTTGCCGTCCGCGCTGACCCGGACGCCGTTCGGATTTGCCGTGATCGTGATCGGATGATCGGGGCCGGGGAGCTTCATGGGCGGACCTCAGGGTGCGTTTCGGACCGGCGTCGCAGTCACCTCGCCGCGATGTACCGGCGTGGTGGCTTTGAAAGGGACGCACTGCCATATAGGATGGCGGTGCAAGATTGCCACCGCGCGCCCCGCGCCGGCGGCCGCGACGATCTGGAGGATGACCGAATGCCGATGGATGCCCGCGACATCGAGGCCATGATCAAGGCCGCGATTCCCGACGCGGAGGTGACGATTCGCGACCTCGCCGGTGACGGCGATCATTACGCCGCGACCGTGATTTCGGAGTCGTTCCGGGGCAAGTCGCGGGTCCAGCAGCACCAGATCGTCTATCAGTCGCTGCAGGGGCAAATGGGCGGCGTGCTGCACGCGCTCGCGCTGCAGACCGGCGTGCCGGAAGCCTGACGGCGGGCGGGCCTTTGTCCGAAGCCGGGCGGCCTTGCCGTTAGGCCGCCCAGCGTCTCGCACGATTGCCATTCGAGCTGCTGCTAGTCGAGCCGCGCAACGCGCGCGGTTGCGCGATCCATGCGCCGGCGCATTGCGTTGACGCCGTCGGACAGTTCTCCGACATGCTGATCGACCAGCGTGCCGCGGGCGATCTCCTCGATTTGGCACATCTCGTCCTCGACACGCGCCAGCGTCTGTCTCGCGCTCCCGGTCAGCGACAGCAGAACGACCCGCCGGTCTTCAGCGGATTGAGTGCGGATGAGCAGGCCGCGCTGCTCCAGCGGCCGGATCTGCGCCGAGACGAACGATCCCTTCATATTGAGCAGCGCCGCGACTTCGCCGACCGGAACGCCATCCCGGTCGGCCAGAAAGTCGACCGCCTTGATCAGCAGCCATTGCGATCCCGTCAGGCCGGCCCGGCGCCCGAGCAGTTCGGCCATCCGCAGGATCGAAAAACCGATGGCTGATACGTCCCAGACCAGACGACGTAGCAGACGATCGGCATGATCGATGTCGGTGGCGGTGCCGATCGTCTCGTCGGCGGCGTTGTTGTTCGTCTCGGGCATTATCCCGTCGTCCTTTCAGCAGGTGCCACGCCTTTGGTGCCCTGCGCGAAGCATCGCCTCTCCAGACAAAACGGAGCGGATGCTTCGAGTCAGGCCGGCGAGCGCTGATGCGCCCGGCACGGGTGGCGAAATTTCTTCGGCATTTGGCGGGCGTAGCGGTGTCGCGGCGCCCGGACTCGTCGTCGGTCAGACGGCCTGTTTGGGCGGGGGCGTATCGGGACTTGCCCGCAGCGCGATCGCCGGCGAAGCCCAGGCAAAGGCGGCCTTTTGTCTGTCGGGCGATGGGCGTCCGACCAAGGAGGCCGGCATGACGGCAGATGAACACGAGGGGCAGCGATCGCAGACCGAGATGGTCGGGGCGTCGGTGCTGTCATCGACAGAACGCGTGCTGAACACGGCGGTCGCCGCTACCTCTGTCGGATGGAGGCAGACGATCTGATGCAGCAGGCCTGAGACGAGATAAAGCGAGATCACCACGATCAACGACAGGCGACGGCGCGGCTGTGCCGTGTCGGTCGAAAGCCATCGCATGAATCCGCTTCTCATGCGGGATCGCATAACAAATCTGTCACAATCCGCAAAGGCGGGGCGAACGCATGGGCACGGTCCGCTGCGCGGCGCGACGTTAACGAAGGCTTTACAGCCGCGCAGCACCGTGTCGGCGGGTGGGACAGATGTCGAACTGGCGGGACGAAAAGGCGAAGGCCAATGCTCTGGCGCTGGCGCGGCTGACCAAGCGCTTGCCGGAGGTCTTCCCGCAGGCCGTGCTGGTCCATGCCAAAGCCCGCGCCTATGTGCCCTCGACCCTGAGAGTTGCCGTCGACTCGTATTGGCGGGCGCATCCGCTGCGGGCGGAGCGGCTGGCGCGTGTGCTCGCCGCCCGCAGCGGCACCCCCGCCGGCTGGGAGTGGCACGTCGGCGATCCCGAGGCTGGACTGCCGGCGACGTTTCGAACCCCGCCTGCGCCATATCGGGAGACAGCGCACCAGCGCGGCGCCGGCTTCTGCTGCGTCTGCGGCCAGCCGGTGTACCGGTTCGGCTGGCACGCCGATCTGTGGGACGCCGGCATCAACAAGAATGCGACCTGGCACAGCGCCTGCGTCACGGCCTGGCAGTTCTGGAATGCGCCGAGCGGCCAGACCAAGCTGTTGCGGCGGCTGCAAGGCCGCCGTTGCCGCGAGACCAATCGGCGGCTGTGGCGGACTGCTGAAGTCGATCACCTCGTGCCGCTTTTTCAGGTGTGGCGGCAGCACCGCGATCGCGCATGGCCGGAGCTGCTCGGTTATTGGGGGCTGCCGAACCTGCAGGTGATCAATCGCGAGGTCCACGTCGCCAAATGCGCCGCCGAAGCACGCGGCCGGCGCACCGCGCGGATCGCCGCCGCAGAGGACGCTGCGGTTTAGTCAGGCGACCGACGAGACGTGGCTATCAGTTCGCTTCGATCGCATGCACCGAGAACATCGCGTCCGGATCGGTCCAGCACCGCGCCGGAGTCCAGCCGGCCTGCTGCGCCAGCGCGCGAAACCGCTCCAGGCTGTATTTGTAGCTGTTCTCGGTGTGAATGGTCTCGCCGTCGCGGAAGCTGATGCGTTCGCCGAACAGATGCACGGTCTGGTCGCGCAGGCTGACCAGGTGCATCTCGATGCGGTGCTGATCGCGGTTGTAGATCGCGCGGTGCGCGAAGGCGGGCAGATCGAAATCGGCGCCGAGTTCGCGGTTGATGCGGATCAGCAGGTTGAGATTGAACCTGGCGGTGACGCCGGCGGCATCGTCATAGGCCGGCACCAGGACGCGCTCGTCTTTCTCCAGATCCACACCGATGATCATCCGGGCGCCGCGGCCGAGTATGTCGCGGGCGCTCTCCAGGAATCGCCGCGCCTCTTGCGGCTCGAAGTTGCCGATCGTCGAGCCGGGGAAGAACCCAACCTTCGGCAGGTCGCGGACTGCAGGCGGCAGCGCGAACGGCTTGGTGAAGTCGGCGGCGAGCGGATGCACCGCGAGCTGCGGGAAGTCCCGCTGCAACGCTTCGGCCTGGGTGATGATGAAATCGCCGGAGATGTCGACCGGCACATAGGCTGCGACCTGGTGGGCGGCGAGCAGCAGGCGGATCTTGGTGGTGGCCCCGGCGCCGAATTCGACGATCGCCGCGTCCGGTTGAATAAAGGCTGCGATCTCGGCGGCGCGGTCCCGCAAAATGCCGAGCTCGGTGCGGGTCGGATAGTATTCCGGCAGGCGGGTGATCTCGACGAACAGCTCGGAGCCGGCGTCGTCGTAAAAGTATTTCGGCGACAGCTCTTTCTGCGGTCTCGTCAGCCCATCCAGCACGTCGCGCGCAAACGCAGCCGTATTGGAATCGAGCCGATGCGCTTGCGTCTGCACAGCGACGTGCACGTTCATAGGCGATCCTCCGGCTGCGCGCTTGGCGCATTTAGATTTTCAAATCAGGCGCCGTAGTCGGCGAGCCGCAGGCCTGTGAACTGCCAGCGGTGATGCGGATAGAAGAAATTGCGATAGGTGACGCGGCTGTGGCCCTCCGGCGTCGCGCAGGACGAGCCGCGCAGCACCAGCTGATTGACCATGAACTTGCCGTTGTATTCGCCGAGCGCGCCTTCAATCGCCTTGTAGCCCGGGTAGGGCGCGTAGGCGCTGCGGGACCATTGCCAGACGGTGCCGAAGGCGTCGGGAAGCTGACCGGCGCGCGCCGCGACTTCCCATTCCATTTCGGTCGGCAGGTGCTTGCCGGCCCAGCGCGCGAAAGCGTCGGCCTCGTAGTAGCTGATGTGGCAGACCGGGGCGGCGGGATCGATGCTCTGCAGGCCGCCGAGCGTCATGATCTTCCATTCGCCGTCGACCTGCCGCCAATGCCCCGGGGCTTCCCAGCCTTCGCGCTCGGCGCAGGCGAAGCCGTCCATCAGCCACAGAGTGGCGGTGCGATAGCCGCCATCGGCCATGAACTGCAGCCACTCGGCATTGCTGACGAGGCGGCGTGCAAGCCGCACCGGTCCCACCAGCGCGCGGTGCACCGGTTTTTCGTTGTCGAAATGGAAGCTGTCGCCGGCGTGGCCGATCGGGTGGATGCCTTCGGGCAGCGTCACCCAGTCCTCACCACGATGGTCCGTTGTCGGCAGGCGCCACGCCGGGTCGTAGGCCGGCGGGATCGGATTCTGCGCGAAAGCATGGAGGATGTCGGTGAGCAGCAATTCCTGATGCTGCTGCTCGTGATTGAGCCCGACCTCGATCAGCGGAGCGATCTCTTCGAGCTTGGCAGCGTCTGCGGTCGCGAACCAGCTCTGCATCGCCTCGTCGACGTGGCAGCGATACGCCGCGACCTCGGCGACGCCGGGACGGGTGAGAAGGCCGCGCGCGGCGCGGGTATGCCGGGGCCCGGCCGAGACGTAATAGGAGTTGAACAGGAATGCGTAGTCGGGGTGGAACAGCTGATAGCCCGGACAATGCGGGCCGAGCAGGAACTGCTCGAAGAACCAAGTGGTGTGGGCCCGATGCCATTTCGCCGGGCTCGCATCCGGCATCGATTGCACCACCTGATCTTCCGGCGACAGCGGTGCCGCGCGCCGCTCGGTCTCATCGCGCACGGTACGATAGGCGTGGGCCAGCTGAGCGGCCAGATCGCGGGCGGAGACGGACGATGTGGAAGATTCGGCTGCAGAGCTTGCGGCGGAGGACAAAATCGTCACGAGCATCTCCGGTTTGGTGGAAAACGCTGCTGTTGGGAATGAGTTCCAGATCAGATAGGCGCTGGCGACCCGGATGAAAGGCCGGCGGCGTACCGGCGAGGATTTTACCGACGGTCGCGCCGCCGCTCGGGTTCGGCATCGGGCCGCCGAAAAAGGGCAGCGAAGTCAACGCGACAGCCGGGCTCAATCGGTTTTGACTTGGGCTATCCGGAGGTTTCAGGATACATATATGACCGTTCGACCCGGCCGCTGGTGGTCAGCCGGCCGCGCCGCAAAAGGATTCGCCATGAGCATCGAGCAATTCATCGACAACGAAGTGAAGGCCAACGACGTCGTGCTGTTCATGAAGGGCACGCCGCAGTTTCCGCAGTGTGGCTTCTCCGGTCAGGTGGTGCAGATCCTCGATCACATCGGCATTCCGTATAAGGGCCACAACGTGCTCGAGAACGCCGAACTGCGCGACGGCATCAAGGTCTATTCGAACTGGCCGACCATTCCGCAGCTTTACGTGAAGGGCGAATTCGTTGGCGGCTGCGACATCGTGCGCGAAATGTTCCAGGCCGGCGAACTGCAGAAGCTGTTCACCGACAAGGGCATCAAGGCCGCCGCCTGAGCCCCTTCGTTCGCCAGATCGGCACGGCGACCTGTGAGGTCGTCGTCGCCGACATCACCACGCTCGCCGTCGACGCGATCGTCAACGCCGCCAATTCGTCGTTGCTCGGCGGCGGCGGCGTCGATGGCGCAATCCATCGTGCGGCCGGTCCTGAGCTGCTCGCCGAATGTGAAACGCTCGGCGGCTGCGCCACCGGCGATGCCAAGATCACCCGCGGCTACCGTTTGCCTGCGCGCCATGTGATCCACGCCGTCGGCCCGATCTGGCACGGCGGCGGCTATGGCGAAGATGCCGCGCTCGCCTCCTGTTACGCCCGCGCCCTGCAGCTCGCGAACGAGCATGCGCTGAGCTCGATTGCGTTCTCGGCGATCTCGACCGGCGTTTACGGTTTCCCGCTGGAGCGAGCGGCGCCGATTGCGGTTAAGACCACCCTGGATGCGCTGCGCTCGACCACTTCAGTGACCCGAGCGGTGTTCTGTTGCTTCTCGCCCGCGAGTGCCGAGTTGCACCGCGCGGCGCTAGCGGAAGCGGCCCCTTGAAACCGCTCCACGCGCCGCTACCATCACATCTACGAAAAAGAACTTAGGAGGATACGAGAATGCTGCATCGCGCTGCGCGATGGTTGATGGCAGGAGCGCTGGCCGTAATGGCCGCGAGCCCGGCGATCGCCGAGACCACCTTCGACCTGCCGCCGAGCGTGCAGTTCTCCGACAAGAAACTCGAACGCATCGACGAGTTCTTCAACAAGATCATCGCCGAAGGCAAGATTCCCGGCGCGATCGTGTATATCGAGCGCCACGGCAAGCCGGTCTATCACAAGTACTTCGGCGTTCGCGACGTCGCCACCAAAGAGCCGATGACCGACGACACCATCTTCCGGCTGGCGTCGCTGACCAAGCCGTTCACGGCATTCGCGGTGATGACGCTGGTCCAGGACGGCAAGATCAAGCTCGACGATCCGGTGTCGAAATACATCCCGGCATTCGCCGACACCAAGGTCGGCGTCGAGAAGAAGCGCGAGGACGGCGAGAAGTATCTCGATTTCGTCGCACCGAAGCGGCCGATCCTGATCAGCGATCTGTTGCTGCACACATCGGGCATCACTTACGGTTTCTATGGCGACAGCCTGGTGCGCAAGGCCATCGCGGCGGCCAAAATCTACGATGGCGATCCGAGCAATGCCGAATTCGCCGAGCGGATCGCCAAGCTGCCGCTGCAGGAGCAGCCCGGCACGCTGTGGGACTACGGCAATTCCTACGAGGTGCTCGGCCGGGTGATCGAGGTCGCCTCCGGCAAGTCGTTCTATGAGTACCAGAAGGAGCGGCTGTTCGATCCGCTCGGGATGAAGGATACCCGCTATTATCTGACCACCGAGGAACAGAAGGCGCGGATGGCGCAGCCGATGCCGAACGATGCCGACTTCCGGGTCGGGCGGCCGAGCCGGCCGGACATCGTCAAGAAATGGGAATCCGGTGGCGGCGGCCTGACCTCGACGCCGTCCGACGTGATCCGCTTCGTCCGCATGCTGCACAACAAGGGCGAGCTCGACGGCAAGCGTTATCTCAGCGAAGCCGTGTTCAAGGACATGACCACCGATCACATCGGTCCGAACTCCGGCGTCGAACGCGACTACTTCTATTTCCCGGGTGACGGGTTCGGCTACGGCTACGGCCTCGGTGTCCGCACCGATGCCGGCAACGCCAAGCCGCCGCCGCCCGGTTCGCTCGGCGAATTGAAGTGGGACGGCGCTTCGGGCTGCTACTTCGTGGTCGATCCGAAGCTCGACATGTTCTTCGTGCTGATGGAGCAGACCCCGTCGCATCGCCAGCCGATCCAGCGCGAGCTGAAGAAGCTGGTCTATGAGGCGCTGGACAACTGATGATGCGACGTCAGCCGTTGCGCGCGTAGAGCATCGGCACTGACGTATCGAGCATCGCCTCGACCACGCTGACGCCGTCCCATGCAAGGGCGCGCGTCAGCGCCGGCGCCAGCTCCTCGCTGCGCGTCACCCGAACCGCGTCGCAGCCGAGCGATTGCGCCAAAGCGGTGAAGTCGATCCCGGGCAGCTCCAGCCCGGGCACGTTCCGCACCTGCATCACCTGGCTGAACGAGCGCATTGCGCCGTAGCCGCCGTTGTTCAGCACCACCACGGTCAGCGGCAGCTTGCGCTGCGCGGCCGTCCACAGCGCCTGGATCGAGTACATCGCCGAGCCGTCGCCGATCAGGCAGACGGTGCGGCGGTTGGGATGCGCCAGCGCGAAGCCGACCGAGGCCGGCAGCGACCAACCCAGACCGCCGCTGGCCATCGTGGCGAAACTGTCCTGGCCCGGCATCGGCATTAACTTCTGCATCGCCGGACGATGCGACGGCGCCTCCTCGACCAGCATCGCGCTTTCCGGCATCGCGGCGCGCAGCGTGTGCAGCAGATACTCCACCGGCATCGGCTCGGCCGGCTGGGGTGCAGGCGGCACTGCGCGAGCCGGCGGTGCGGCCCGCTTGGTTTCCGGCAGCAGCTCCAGCAGCAGCGTGAGGGCAGGCGTCATCGTCGCGATGATGCTGGTGCCGAGCGGCGTCACGGATGCGGCTTCGGCATCGTCGGTGATCTGGAACAGCTTCGAGGCGCCCTCGAAGATCGCGGCGTGGCCTTCGACATGGAAGGTGAACACCGGCGCGCCGATCACCACGACGACGTCGTAAGCGCCGAGCGCTTCAGACAGTTGTCCCGGAGACGCGTGCAGGAAGCCGGCGAATAGCGGATGCCGCTCGGGGAAACTGCAGCGAGCCGAGAACGGCGACACCCACACCGGGGCCTTGGTGCGCTCGGCGAGCTGGACCATCAGATCGACTGCAGCGGCGCGATCGACCGCGGGCCCGACCACCAGCGCCGGCTTCTTGGCTTTGGCAAGCGTATCGGCCAGCGCCTGCATCGCTGATCGATCTGGACCGAGTTCGCGCGTGACGGCGCGTGGCGGGACTGGCGCGGCGGGCCGGGCCCAATCGTCGATCGGCACCGACACAAAGGTCGGCCCGCACGGCGGCTGCATCGCGACGTAGTAGGCACGGGCGATCGCGGCGGGCACATCCTCGGCGCGTGCCGGCTCGACGCTGTACTTCACATAAGGCCGCGGAAATTCGGAGGCGCGTTCGGCGCCGAGGAAGGCCTGCAGCGGCAGCAGGCTGCGCGCCTGCTGGCCGGCGGTGATCACCAGCGGCGTCTGGTTCTTGAACGCGGTGTAGATGTTGCCGAGCGCGTTGCCGACGCCGGCCGCCGAATGCAGATTGACGAAGCCGGCGTTGCGCGTCGCCTGCGCGTAGCCGTCGGCCATCGCCACCGCCGAGGCTTCCTGCAGCGCCAGCACGTAGTCGATGTCGTCCGGCCAGTCGCTGAGGAACGGCAGTTCGGTCGAGCCGGGATTGCCGAACACCTTGTCGATCTTGAAGGCGCGGAGCAGGTCGAGCGTGGCGGATTTGACGGTGGTGACGACAGCGCTCGGCTGCTTGGATTTGTTCGCGGGCAAGGGCGATTTCCTCGGGCGGCGGATGCCGGTGTTGTTGTTTGCACCGATCAAATCCGCAGGCGGCGAGGGGAGTCAACACGGATCACGCGTCATTCCGCGGCGCAGAGCGCACGAACATCGCACAGTCATTCCGGGGCGCGAGCGAAAGCTCGCGAACCCGGAATCCAGAGGTTAGAGCAGGAATGCGGCAGAACAGCTCGCGATTCCGGGTTCGCTCACTTCGTGAGCGCCCCGGAATGACGTGCATGTTGCAAGAGCTACCAGGTCGCCGTGGCCTTCATGGTCGGCACGCCGTCGGCGTTGGCGGTCCACAGGTCGAGGCCGGCTGCGGTCTCGTTGGCGTTGACGCTGAAGTCGGGGCCGTCGAAAAGCGGCTGCACGCCGCGATAGCTGAAGGTCTTCGGCACGCTGCCTTTGAGTTTGGCGGCGAATTCGACCAGCAGCGCGGCCTGCATCGGGCCGTGCACGATCAGGCCCGGATAACCCTCGACCTTGGTGACGTAGTCGCGGTCGTAGTGGATGCGGTGGCCGTTGAAGGTCAGCGCCGAATATCGGAACAGCAGCACCGGATCGGCGAGGTGGCTTTCGCGATGCTTGGCGGCCGGCGGCGCAGCCGCAGGCTTGGCCGGCGCCGCGGGAGCGGCGGACGGCGGCGGCACGTCGCGATAGACGATGTCCTGGCGGTCGCGGATCGCAACGCCCCGCGGCGTGGTGATCTCATGATTGACGGTGACGAAGCACAGCGTGCCGGTCGAGCCCTGCTTGATCGTCACGTCGCCGATCGTCGAGGTCCGGGTCACTTCGTCGCCGACCTTGAGGGCGTCGACGAACTGCAGTTCGCCGCCCGCCCACATCCGGCGCGGCAGCGGCACCGGCGGCAGGAAGCCGCCGCGGGTCGGGTGGCCGTCGGGGCCGAGCTGGTCCATCGGGTACACCGGCTGCCCGAGGCACCAGTGCACGGTGAAGGGAGCGGCATCGCCGGTCTGCGGCTTGCCGATGTCGAGGAACAACGTCGCGCGCAGCCCCTTCACGAGTTGCGGCGTGACCAGGTCGGTGGCCTGTTCGCTGCGGCCGATCCATTGCCGCAGATGATCGATGTCGAGCGCGTCGGTCATGTTGGTCCTCGCTTACTTGCGCTTGTCGCCGATGCCCGGCACCGCGCCGTAGCGGCGCTCGTCGCCGACGAAGATCGCCGCCGGTGCCGGATAGCTGACCTTGCCGTTCGGGGTGTCGACTTCGATCCGGCGCAGATGCGGATGGTGCGACAGGTCTTCCATCGCGTTGACTTCGGCGAACGCGATGTCTGCGGCGGCCAGATGTTCGAGCAGATCGTCGCGGGTCAGCGAGCCGAAGATGTCGGCCACGATCTTATCGGTGTAGGCGCGGTTCTTCACCCGCTCGACGCCGTTGCACAGCCGCGGATCGTTCGGCAGGTCGGGCTGGCGCAGCACGTCCGAGCACAGCTTCTTCCACTCGCGCTCGCTCTGGATCGAGATCAGGATGTCCTTGCCGTCCTTGCTGGTGAACACGCCATAAGGCGCGATCGACGGATGGGCGAGGCCGAGACGCTTGGGCGGATTGCCTGCCTCGGCGTTGAGCAGCGGCACGGTCAGCCAGTCGGCCATCACGTCGAACATCGAGATCCGGATGTCGGCACCCTGGCCGGTACGGCCGCGGCCGATCAGCGCCTCGAGGATCGCCGCGTGCGCTGTGGCGCCGGTGGCGACGTCGACGATTGACATGCCGACGCGGGAGGCGCTTTCCGGGCCGCCCGTGATCGACGCGAGACCGCTTTCGGCTTGGATCAACAGGTCATAGGCCTTGCGATGGGCGTAGGGGCCCTCGTCACCGTAACCGGAGATCGTGCAGATGATCAGCTTCGGATAGTCTTTGCGCAGCCGCTCGCGGGCAAAGCCGAGCTTGTCCATCGAGCCGGGCTTGAGGTTCTGCAGCAAGACGTCGGCCGAGGCGATCAGCTTTTCCAGCTCCGCGCGGCCTTCCTTGGTCGCGAGGTCGACCACCGCGGATTCCTTGCCGCGGTTGAGCCAGACGAAGTAGCTGCTCTGGCCCTTGGCGGCGGCGTCGTAGCCGCGGGCGAAATCGCCTTCGGGCCGTTCGATCTTGATGACGTGTGCGCCGGCATCGGCGAGCCGCGAGCTGCAATACGGCGCGGCAACCGCCTGTTCGACGGCGATGACGGTCAGTCCTTCGAGCGGAAGCATCCAATCAATCCTGCAATGGCTACGTCATTGCGAGGAGCGAAGCGACGAAGCAATCCAGGCTCGGTGCACTCGGCTCTGGATTGCTTCGCTTCGCTCGCAATGACGAAGGAGACGGTTCAAGCGGGGCAGCGGTTTGCTGCCCGCGCCCTCAGTACGACCGCGGCATCCCGAGCACGTGCTCGGCGAGATGCGACAGGATCAGGTTGGTCGAGATCGGAGCCACCTGATACAGCCGGGTTTCGCGGAACTTGCGCTCGACGTCGTATTCCTCGGCGAAGCCGAAACCGCCGTGGGTCTGGATGCAGGCGTTGGCCGCCTCGAACGATGCGTCGGCCGCGAGCATTTTGGCCATGTTGGCCTCGGCGCCGCAATCCATGCCGGCTTCGTACTTGCGGGTGGCTTCCTTCACCATCAGCTCGGCCGCGCGCATGTTGGCGTAGGCCTTGGCGATCGGGAACTGGATGCCCTGGTTCTGGCCGATCGGTCGGCCGAACACGGTGCGGTCCTTGGCGTAGGCGCTGGCCTTGGCGATGAACCACTTGGCGTCGCCGACGCACTCCGAGGCGATCAGGATGCGCTCGGCATTCATGCCGGAGAGGATGTAGCGGAAGCCCTTGCCCTCTTCGCCGATCAGGTTCTCCTTCGGCACTTTCATGTCGGTGAAGAACACTTCGGTGGTGGCGTGGTTCATCATGGTGCGGATCGGGCGGATCTCGAGGCCATGGCCGCGCGCTTCGCGCATGTCGACCAGGAACACCGAGAGACCCTCGGTCTTCTTGGTCACCTGATCCTTCGGCGTGGTGCGCGCGAGCAGGATCATCAGGTCGGAATACTCCGCCCGGCTGGTCCAGATCTTCTGGCCATTGACGATGTAGTCGCCGTTCGTGTCCTTCTTGGCGAAGGTCTTCAGCGAGGTGGTGTCGGTGCCCGAGGTCGGCTCGGTGACGCCGAACGCCTGCAGGCGGAGTTCACCGCTGGCGATCTTCGGCAGCCACTTGGCCTTCTGCTCGTCGCTGCCGTGCCGCAGCAGGGTGCCCATGGTGTACATCTGGGCGTGGCAACCGCCGCCGTTGCAGCCGGCGCGCTGGATCTCTTCCAGGATCGCCGCCGCGGCCGACAGCTTCAGGCCGGCGCCGCCGTATTCCTCGGGGATCAGAACGGAGAGGTAACCGGCCTCCGTCAGGGCGTCGACGAACGCCTTGGGATAGGCCATTTCGCGGTCGAGTTTGCGCCAGTACTCGCCGGGAAACTGCGCACACAGTTTGGCGACGGCGTCGCGGATGTCGTGGTATTCGTCCTGCTCCGCGGCATGGTGTTTCATCGGCTGCGTCTTCTTGTTGGTTTTGGGGGGAAGGTCATGAGACCCGGACCGGCAAGGACTCGTAGCCCTTGACGAAGCTCGAATACACCCGCTTCGGCTCCCCGACAACTTCAATACGCTCGAAACGCTTGAGCATCTCCTCCCATACGATCCTCAGTTGCAATTCGGCCAAGCGCATCCCGACGCACCGATGGATACCGAAACCGAACGACAGGTGGATCCGGGCCCGGGCGCGGTCGATGATGAATTCCTCCGGCCGCTCGATCACCTCGTCGTCGCGATTGCCCGAAACGTACCACATCACCACGCGGTCGCCCTTGCGGATGGTCTTGCCGCCGAGCTCGGTGTCCTGGAGGGCGGTGCGGCGCATGTGCGCCAGCGGCGTCTGCCAGCGGATCACCTCGGGCACCATGGTGTCGATCAGCTTCGGGTTGGCCCGCAGCTTTTCGAATTCGTGCGGGTTCTCGTTCAGCGCCAGCACCGAGCCCGACATGGTGTTGCGGGTGGTGTCGTTGCCGCCGACGATCAGCAGCAGGATGTTGCCGATCAGGTTGTCGCGGTCCATCGTCCGGGTGGCGGCGTGATGCGCCATCATCGACAGCAGGTCGTTACGCGGCTCCGAGTTCACCCGCTCGTTCCACATCCGGGCGAAATACGCGGCGCATTCGTTCAGCTCGTCGCGGCGCTGCTGCTCGGATTCGACCACGCCGCTCTTCGGTAGCGCGGTGGCGACGTCGGACCAGCGCGTCAGCTTGCGGCGCTCGTCGAACGGAAAATCGAACAGCGTCGCCAGCATCTGCGTCGTCAGCTCGATCGAGACGCGGTCGACGAAGTTGAAGGTCTCGCCCCGCGGCAGGCCGTCCAGCACTTTCTGGGTCCGTCCGCGGATCAGCACCGCCAGTTCGTCCAGATGCTGCGGGGTGAACATCGGCGACACTGTCTTGCGCTGCGCCGAGTGCCGCGGCTCGTCCATAGCGATGAAGCTCGGCCAATCGTAACCGACCGGCGCGTCGCGGATCGAGATGCCGCCGCGCGTGGAGTCCGACGAGAAGATCTGGTGGTTGGTGTCGACATGCATGATGTCGTTGTACTTGGTGACGCTCCAATACGGCTCGATCGGCGCGTTGGTGCAGTAGTGCACGGGCTCTTCCTTGCGCAGCCGTTCGAACCACGGCCACAGCGTGTCGTCGCGGAAGTGCCGCGGGGCGCCGGGATGGAAATCCTTCAGCGGGGTCGCGTAGGCTTCCTCGCGTGCCGCCCGTAGCCGCGCCGCTTTTCCGGTCTCGATGGTGCCGTGCATCGTCGTCCTCCCTGGCCATGTCATGGACGCTCGCCGCGGGTGGGCGGCGGCGGTCGCGGTCGGATTTTCGGTCCCGCCATGGTTCGGTCCGGCGGGTTCGGCCGTCTGATCAGATCGTCAATAGGCGGCAGCGGTGGGGCGCTTTCGGGGAGCCTGACCGGCCGTTCGAACAAATTGATTTGACGGTAGAAAAGCGCTCCGCGCGCGACTTGCGTCGACAAGCTGGAGACCATGCTGCACCGCCCGACCATTGGAGCCTTCTCAGGCTCCCGGTGCCGTGACATGGTGCACGCAAACAACACACGGCGACGCTGCCAGGCGCCGCCGAGCGGAGCGAGCACCCAGCATGATTCCCAACGCGCAGAGCCTGTTCAACTTCGATCTCGGCGAGACCGCCGACGCGATCCGGGAGACCGTTCGCGACTTCGCCGCTAACGAGATCGCACCGCGCGCCGAAGCCATCGACAAGACCAACACGTTCCCGCGCGACCTGTGGCCGAAGCTCGGCGCGCTCGGCCTGCACGGCATCACCGTCGAGGAAGACTACGGCGGCGCCGGGCTCGGCTATCTCGAGCACTGCATCGCGATGGAGGAGATCTCCCGCGCCTCGGCCTCGGTTGGCCTGTCCTATGGCGCGCACTCCAACCTCTGCATCAATCAGCTCCGCCGCAACGGCAACGAAGCGCAGAAGCGCAAATATCTGCCGAAGCTGATCAGCGGCGAACACGTTGGCGCGCTGGCGATGAGCGAGCCGGGCGCCGGCTCCGACGTGGTGTCAATGAAGACCCGGGCCGAGAAGAAAGGCGACCGCTTCATCCTCAACGGCAACAAGATGTGGATCACCAACGGTCCGATCGCCGAGACGCTGGTGGTGTACGCCAAGACCGATCCGAACGCCGGGCCGCGCGGCATCACCGCGTTCCTGATCGAGAAGGGCTTCAAGGGTTTCTCAACGGCGCAGAAGCTCGACAAGCTCGGGATGCGTGGCTCCGACACCGGCGAACTGGTGTTCGAGGACTGCGAGGTGCCGGAGGAGAACGTGCTCGGCGAGGTCGGCCGCGGCGTCAATGTGCTGATGAGCGGGCTCGACTACGAGCGCGCGGTACTGGCCGCCGGCCCGGTCGGCATCATGCAGGCCTGCATGGACGTAGTGCTGCCCTACGTGCACGAGCGCAAGCAGTTCGGCGAGCCGATCGGCACCTTCCAATTGGTGCAGGGCAAGGTCGCCGACATGTACGTGACGATGAACGCCTCGCGCGCTTACGTCTATGCGGTGGCCAAGGCCTGCGACCGCGGCGAGACCACCCGCGAAGACGCCGCCGGCGCGATCCTGTACGCCGCCGAACGCGCCACGCAATGCGCGCTTGACGCGATCCAGCTGCTCGGCGGCAACGGTTACATCAACGACTATCCGACCGGCCGCCTGCTGCGCGACGCCAAGCTCTACGAAATCGGCGCCGGCACCAGCGAGATCCGCCGCATGCTGATCGGGCGCGAGCTGTTCACCAAGACGGCGTGAAGCGTCACGCGTTGCAAGGGCGCCATGTTGGCGCCCTTGCTTTGACATCTGTGCCCCCTATGGCTCCGCCCCTCGCTTGAAATCGGAGGGACAAAATGGACGCCAAGGAGGTCTCCGCGCATTGGGAGAGCAACGCCGAGACGTGGACGATGCTCTCGCGTGCCGGCCATGACCGATATCGCGATGCGCTGAATACGCCGGCTTTCCTCGCGATGTTGCCGACGGTCGCTGGACTCAAAGGGCTGGACCTTGGCTGCGGTGAAGGCACCAACACGCGCGCCGTCGCGCGGCTCGGCGCCTCGATGACCGGACTCGACATCGCCCCGACCTTTCTGCGTCATGCCCGGGACGCCGAGCGACGTGATCCGCTCGGCATCGACTACGTGCTGGGAGACGGCCTCACGCTGCCGTTCGCAGACGGCAGCTTCGATTTCGTGACGGCCTTCATGTCGATGATGGACATGGTCGACCAGGCGGCTGTGCTCCGCGAGGTGACGCGAATCCTGAAGCCGGGCGGCTTTCTGCAGTTTTCCATCCTGCATCCCTGCTTCGTGCCGCCGACACGCCGCAACATCCGCGATGAGCACGGCGTTCCAGTGGCCATCGAACTGGCCGATTACTTCGACGAGAGCGACGGCCGGGTTGAGCGGTGGTTGTTTTCCGGCCTCTCGCCGGAGCAGCAGGCCACGCTGACGCCGTTTGCGGTTCCGCGGTTTCACCGCACGCTGTCGACCTGGGTCGCGATGATCGTCGGGGCAGGGCTCAGGATCGAGGCGTTCGGCGAGCCGATGGCCTCGGAGGAGGTCGCTGCAGCCGAACCGATCGTCGCGGACACCCGGGTGGCCCCGATCTTTTTGCACGTGTTGGCGAAGCGCCCGATGACGCCTTAACGCGTCAGCCTGTTCACCTTGGCGACGTAGCTGCGAACGTCGGCGAGGACCTGGGGCAGCACGGCTTTGACTTCCGGCACGGTCATGCCGGGGCGGATCGCCGGGTGGTACAGGATGTTCAACAGGTACTGATCGTAGACGTCGAAATAGCCCTTCTGGACGTCGTCGTTGAACATCGTCCACGGCACCTTGTCGGTGTCGTTGATCGGGCCGAGCGACTGCAGCAGTTCCTCATAGGCGCAGTCGCGGAACACGAAGTCGCCGTTGTCGATGGTGAGGATGACGTCGGAGCGCTCGATCTCGTACCGGTCGTTCTTGCGGAAGCCGGATAGGCACTGCGGATCGAGGCTTTCGCGGATTTCCCGGGCGCGTTCCTCGCCGTAGAACGTCGCGATGGTCTTGCCGAGGTCGCGGTCGCGGACGAGGTGGACGGTGACGTTGGCCTCGTCCGGATTGTCGGTCATCGCGATGTCGAGATGCTCGACCCGGCCGGCGATGTCCGACACGATCCGGGCGAGCTCGGCGCGGCGATGCGCCTGACCGTCGCCTTCGGCATAGACCCGCACCGGGGCCTCGTATTTGCGAATCCGGTCGACCCGTCCCGCCATATGGAATTCGGCGCCGAACGCGGTGCGGAAGAAACCGTCGACGATCTGGCTGTCGGTGAAGTCGGTCTTCTCGCTGCGCTGGGTGGCGGAGAAGTCGGTCGCTTCGGCGGCGCCGGCCGGCGCCGTCGCAAGGAGCGTGATCGCGGCGGTGACCGCCGCGAGCGCAGGTCTAAGATGCCGAGCGCCGCAGTGCATCACGAAAGGCTGCCGCATTCCGGTCCGGCGCACAACCGGCAATTCGGCCGCAGCCGCCTGTGCACGCGGCCGATCGCCCGGCTGGCTTAGTTTTTCACCACCACCACGGTGCCGACCCGAACCCGGTCGTACAGGTCCTTGACGTCGTCATTGGTCATGCGGAAGCAGCCGGACGACACCGCCTGGCCGATGGTTTCCGGCTCGTTGGAGCCGTGAATCCGGTACAGCGTCGAGCCGAGATACATCGCCCGCGCGCCGAGCGGATTGTCCTCGCCGCCCGCCATGTAGCGCGGCAGGTCGGGGCGGCGGCGCAGCATCTGGGCCGGCGGCGTCCAGCCCGGCCATTCCTTCTTGGCGGTGATGCGGTGGGTGCCCGACCAACGGAAGCCGTCGCGGCCGACGCCGATGCCGTAGCGCAGCGCGGTGCCGTCGCCCTGGACCAGATACAGCCGGCGCTCGCGGGTGCTGATGACGATCGTGCCCGGGGCATAGTTGCCGTCGAACATCACGGTCTCGCGCGGGATCGGATTGGCGCTCGGGCCGGAGCGATAGAACGGTCCGAATCCCATCACCGAGCGCAGGTCGAGTTCTTGCGCCGAAGCGGCGGTCGGCAGGGCGGTGGCGATCGAGATCAGCGCGAGCGCGCTGGCGGCAAGTCGACGAACCATTCCGAAACCTCGCAATCTTCGTTTCGCTCCGAACTGGCCATAATCGCGGCGATTGCGCAAGCCGGCGGCTGTACGTCGGCGCACGCGTTCGCCGCAGTCCTGCCGCGCGCCGTCCCCCTTTGACGAAGCGATGGAACAATGATTGATCGGGCGCACAAATTGCAAATCGGGAGCGAAACTATGAATGGTGCCGAGAGTCTGGTGCGGACGCTGGTCAAGGGCGGCGTTGATGTCTGCTTCACCAACCCTGGCACGTCGGAAATGCACTTCGTCGCCGCGCTCGACCGGGTCGAGGGGATGCGCTGCGTGCTCGGCCTGTTCGAAGGTGTCGTCACCGGCGCCGCCGATGGTTACTATCGGATGAAGGGCACGCCGGCCTCGACGCTGCTGCATCTCGGCCCCGGCCTCGCCAACGGCCTTGCCAACCTGCACAACGCCAAGAAGGCGGCTTCCGGCATCGTCAACATCGTCGGCCAGCATGCCACCTACCACATCGACTACAACGCGCCGCTGACCTCGGACATCGAAGGCCTGGCGCGGCCGATGTCTGCCTGGGTCCGTACCTCGCCCGACGCCAAGTCGGTGGCGCGCGACGGCGCCGCCGCGATCGCCGCGGCCAAGAGCTCGCCGGCGCAGATCGCCACCCTGATCCTGCCGGCCGACACCGCCTGGAACGAAGCCGACGGCGTCGCCGACGTGCCGGAAGACAGCCAGCGCCCGACCTATTCGCCGCAGGCGGTGGAAGCCGCCGCGCGCGTGCTGCGCTCCGGCGAGCCGACCCTGCTGCTGCTGTCCGGCGCTGCGCTCACCGAGCATGGCCTGGAGCTGGCGCAGCGGATCGCCGGCAAGACCGGCTGCAAGGTGATGGGCCAGACCTACAACGCCCGGATGGCGCGCGGGCAGGGGCGCTACTGGATCGAGCGGATTCCCTATGTGGTCGATGCCGCGCTGCCGATCCTCAAGCAGTTCCGCCACATCGTGCTGGTCGAGGCGATGGATCCGGTGGCGTTCTTCGCCTATCCGGACAAGCCGAGCCTGCTGAAGCCGGAAGGCTGCGAGGCGCACCGCGTCACCGAGGTCGGCGAGAATTCGGTCGCGGCGCTGGAAGCGCTGGCCGGTGCGCTCGGCGCCAAGGCGAGCGACGCGGCGCCGCAGAAGCTGGTCGAGATCGCCAAGCCGACCGGCGCGCTGACGCTCGACAACATCGCCCAGGCGATCGCGATGGCGATCCCGGAGAATGGCATCGTGATCGATGAATCGATCACCACCGGCCGCGGCTTCTTCCCGCCGACGGCGGCCGCCGCGCCGCATGACTGGCTGCAGAACCTCGGCGGCTCGATCGGCTTCTCGCCGCCGGTCGCGGTCGGCGCCGCGGTGGCCTGCCCGGACCGCAAGGTGCTGTGCATGGTGGGCGACGGCAGCGCGATGTACACCCTGCAGGCGCTGTGGACCCAGGCGCGCGAGAACCTCGACGTCACCACCGTGGTGTTCGCCAACCGCAAGTATCAGATCCTGCGCGGCGAGTTCGACGGCGTCGGCGCCGGCAAGCCCGGCCAGCGCGCCGAGGACATGCTGACGCTGGACCGGCCGGACCTCGATTGGGTGGCGCTCGCCAAGGGCATGGGCGTCCCGGCGCGGAACGTGTCGACCGCCGACGAGTTCAACGCCGCGCTCGCCGCCGGCCTCGCCAGCGGCGGCCCGAACGTGATCGCGGTGCAGATGTAGCACCGCGCGCGGTCCCGCCACCCGCGCGTTCCCGTTTCGGACAGTTGTCGAACCGGTGGCCGGCAGCGTAGCCTGTCGGCCGCGGCCGGGCATGGCCGCGGGTGGAGCAGGCATGAAGCGCTACGTGATCTTTGCCGCGATCGGTCCGTTGATCGGCGGCTTGCTGCTGTTGTTCGCGACGACCTATCTGTCGGGTTATTGGGCGCATACCCATTTGACCGAAGTGAAGAAGTTCTTCGTCGTGTTGTTCAAGTCGCTGCAATACAGCTACCTGTTCGGCCTGCTGCCGGCGCTGATGATGGGAGCGATCGACGAGATCATCTGCCACATCCGCCGGGTCAGCCCCGGCGGCCGTGTGGTGATCGTCGGCGTGATCGGCTTCCTCTCCACCGCCGTGATGTACGGCAACCGCGGCGCCGATGCGGGCGTGCTGCAATTCGTGCTGTACGGCCTGGTCGGCCTGGTGCCGGCGACGCTGTCGTCTTGGCTTGCCAACAAGTTCTGCGCCCCCGTCACCGCCGAGGCCAAGCAAGCCTCGGTGTGACCGAGCAGGCTGTCAGTGAACTACTCCAGTAGGATGGGTTGAGCGCAGCGAACCCCATCATGCTGCCTGGCGGCTGCTGACGAGCTTGCAATAGGCGCAGCCTAATGATGACGGCGCGCACCCGCGCCGTCTCGAACGATCCGCGCTGGCGATGGTGTCTTGGCGGCTCAGCGGGCGGCCGCGGCAGCTTCGCCCCAGCCGCTCAGGCTTTCGATCGCATTGTCCTGCAGGGCGCCTTCGAGCTTGGCCTTCAGCTCGGCATGGCGCGCTCGCACCGCTGCCGCATGGTCGGTCGTCATACCGCTGTCGAAGGCGCGGACTAGCGGGCTGAGCAGCAGAAACTCCTCGGTCTCCTTCTGCGTCAGTCCGGCAATCACGGTGGCGCCGCGGGCGTCCTTGGTCAGCGCCCGGATCTGCTCCAGCCACTGCCGCAGCGAAGTCTCCTGCTCGAGCAACGCGTTGATCTTCTGATCGATGGTATGAGGCATGGACCGCTCCCTTCCCGACGATGGACAGACGCCATCTGCGATCGTCGCTAAACGAGCGTGCAGTGCGGCCGCATTGTGCCGGATCAATTGGTGCGGTGCGATGTTGTGCGGCGTTGTGGCGCGGCAGAGGGAAGCAGGCGGACGAGGAGACGATGAGCTCGCAGATGGGGCGAAGCTAGGTGACTGCGCTTGGCGCACGGTTCTGCGCACACAGTTAGCCGCTGCAGCAGCACCCCGTCATCGAGTTCGGTCAATCCGGTACATGTTTTATCGGCCGCGTTCGACCGTGATCAGTGCTCTGTCGCAATTGGCTAGATTGCTGCGGTAGGACTGCTCGGTTTTTTCGCAGCAACTAACGACTTCGCCGGCTCATTGCGCCGGGTGGTGCGCCTCATCGAGGATGCCGAACCGTATCTGTTTCCTGAGAAACGGACATAGTGGGTGATCCGAGTTGTTAGTTCGGATGGAATCGATCTTCCAATGTCATTATACTCCAGCCGATGGTTTGGGTGCATTAAGGACCCACTGCGTTTACTGAATTGGGAAGCTGATAATGAAAAAAGCGGTACTGCTTTCGGCTTTATCCATCGTCTGCTCGCATGCTGTCGCTGCTGATGATCGGCCTATGTCGGGTCTCGTGTTCAGCACGACGGAGTGGTCAAGCCTTCAATACGAATGCTCATTGCAAGGTGATGGGCAGATTTTTTGCTCGATGGCGCAGGCGTCGGTGTCGAGGACGTTTGATGGAAGAAGTCTAAAAGAGCAAATTGCAAAAGGGCTGGCGTCTCTGAAGACGGACAAGCCTATGAAGCCGGAAGAGTGCGACGGTTTAGACAAGATGGTCGCGATGGTCAAAAGCCCTCAGAGCGCTCCAGAGAGGGCCGCCAAAGAAATCATGGCCATGGATCCGATGCAGAAGAATGACATACTCAAGTCGCTGTCAGCTGCGGTTGAATTCTGCCGCGCTCCAAGCGCTGAGACAATGACGAAGCTCGTCTCTGTCAATTTTGAGAAGGATTCCAGGACCTGTAACGTCAGTGCCCACCAGTTCACAATGGTGTTCAAGAAGGTTGATGACAACGCGTGGGCGTCGAACGTGGGGCCAAGCGGACCGTGCGGCGTTGTAACCATTGCACGACTAGAGCGCGAGCCTGGTGAAAAACTCTTCTGGAACTACGTCCAGAGAAAAGTAGTAACAAATCCGAACGCCACGGCAATCGGCGCAATGAAATGCTCCGAACTCGATGAGCAGGAGTATCGCTACAGTTGGAGGTCTCGCGAGATCTACGCCAAATGCGACTACGTGAAGTTAGGATTGTTCTAGTTCGCATAATACAGGGAGTGAATCAGCCACCTTGATGGCGTTAGCGCCGCACAGCGGCGCTCGGGATGCGCCAACAACGGGTGAGTGATGAAGGGTTGCCACGCAGCTAGGTCATCGGCACCCGGGACAGGCAGAGGCCCACGCCGATTCCATCCCGACTACTTGAAGGATGCAGCTGGAGGGTTAGACAAACTCGTGCGCGCCAGTTGCTTGCCGCTGCCCGAACAGGAAGAACTTAGGGCAAGGCGAAATGGTAAAGACTTTCAGAGGGAAAATGGTGGGCGCACAAGGGATCGAACCTTGGACCTCTCCCGTGTGAAGGGAACGCTCTCCCGCTGAGCTATGCGCCCGGGACCGGTTGGGGACAGGGGCCGCGAAGCGGCCGGTCGAACCACCGTAGAGGCGCGATTTACGAAGTGCGGGGCGGGGGTGTCAAGCGGCAACACCCGGCTTTGGCAGATTTGCCCAGATCGTCGCAGGGCGCGGCGCGGTTCAGCCGGTCTGGCGCGCGCGCGAGGCGTGGGATTGCAGCGCGCGGATGCGGTCGGCGAGCGTGCCGCCGGCCACCACCGGCGTGACGCCGGCGCTCTTGGTACCGTTGGCGGCCTTGGTGCCCTTCGCGGGCTTGGCCGGCGCCGGCGCGGTCAGCATCGCCTGGATCGGCGAATCCGGACCTTCCAGCGTGATCGCCAGCTTGGCGACCTCGGCGGCGATGTCGTTGATCCGCTCGCGCAGCAGCGCGTTCTCCATCCGCTCGGTTTCCCACGAGCTTTCCGCCTGCTGCTTCAGCGCCACCAGCTCGCGCTGCGCCTTGGCGCGTTCGTCGCGGGCCTGGGTCAGCTGGTCTTCGAGCGCGGCCTTGTCCTTGCGGATGCGGGCGAGGTCCGGCGACTTGCTGCTGGTGGCGTCGAGCTCGTTGCGCAGCTCGCCGACGGTGCGCAGCGCAGCCTCGTTGGCGGCGCGGAGCTGGTTGTTCTCGAATTCGCGTTCGGCCAGCAGCTTGCTCTGGGCGGCGAGGCGCTCTTCCAGCTCGTGGACGCGGCCGCCGAGCAGCTCGGCTTCCTTCACCTGCAGCAGCAATTGCCGGTCGAGCTCACCGACGCGCAGGCTCAGCGCCTCGACGCGGCCGCGGGCTTCGTCCAGCTCACGCGTGGTGGAGGCAGATTCGCCGCGCTGCGCTTCGAGCCGGCTGCGGGTCGCGGCAAACTCCTTCTCGGCTTCACCGACCCGCGCCTGCAGCTCCTCGATCTTGGTGTGCAGCGCCACCAGTTCGACCTGCCGGGTGTCGGCCAGGGTGGAGCGCTCGTTGAGCTCGGCGTTGATGCGGGCGAGTTCGGCCTGCTTGTCGGCCAGTGCACTCTCGGCGCTGCGCAGCTCCTCGGTTTTGGCGGCGAAGTCCTGCTCGGTGCTGCGAAGCTGTTCCTGTACCGCCTTTTCGCGCGCTTCGAGCGTCTCGATCGCGGCGTTCTTCTCGGCGAGTTCGAGCTTGAGGCGATTGATCGCGTCGGTCTTCTTGCCGATCTCGGCGAACTGACTGGTGGTCTTGTTCTTGAGCTGGTCGACGCTCATCTCCAGCCGCCGCGCCGACATCGCGAATTCGGCCCGGAGCTGGTCCTTGTCGGCCTGGATCTCCGCCATCGACAGCGGCGTCGCCGCTTCCAGCCGCTTCGTCGTCAGCCGCACCGCGCGATTATGCACCAGCGGTGCCAGCATCAGCGCGAGCAGCATCGCGACCAGAAAGCCGATCGCCAGATACATGATCTGTTCGACCATCGATGTCTCCCACACGCGCTTTGGCAAGGCGCGCGCGTTCCGCGGAGCTTGGCGCGGAGCGCGTCGGCGCGAATTCGGACGATGAACCGTTGATGGCGCGGGCGAACGTCGCCGTCCAGCCGCAAATCCATTTGCGGCACAATGCCATAAGCCGGCGCCTTCGCGCCAGTGCATTGCGGCGTTAACGTGAATCGGTAGCCGGTTACGCGCTCTGGCTGTAGGCCGCGCAGGCGGCCTGGATCAGAACGGATTCCAGGTCGCCGAGGGGGTGAACTTCAGGTAGCCGATATTGGCGCCGAGCCGCAGGCCGATGCCGGACTGGATCGGCACCAGCACGATGCCGTTGGCAGTCAGCGCGGTCATGCCGAAGCCGCCGACCACATAGGCCGAGCCGTCGATGCCGCCGAACCGCTGATAGATCGCGTTGGTGGAGGGCAGGTTGTAAACCAGCGTCATGGTGCGGGCGCCGTTGCCGCCCCAGTCGAAGCCGACCGACGGGCCCTGCCAGTACACTTTCAGGTCGCCGGCGTTCTTGGTGTAGAGCGTGCCTTCGCCGTAGCGTAGGCCGGCCACGAAGGCGCCCGAGCCTTCCTCGCCGAGCACATAGCCGTTGGGCAGGCCCCACTGGCTGACCGCGCGCTCGATCACCGAGGCGAGGCCGCGCGAGACGTTGCCGAAGAAGCGGTGGCCGGCGCCGACCAGTTCGTCCGGCCCATAGGTGTTCGGGCCGGCGGGAGACTTCGGTGGCAATGGCTGTTGCTGCGCCACAGCCGGCACATTCAGGGCCGCCAGCGCAACAAAGGCCAGCGCGGCGCGACGCGTCACGAAGCTCATGCAATTCACCCCTGGGTCTTCAAATCCCTTGCGCCGCTTTAACCGGATGCTGACGGGCATCCTGTAGCGACGTTTGTCCCCGACTCGGAACGTTATCGGCAGCAACTATGACGGCACAGCGGCAGGAACGGAACCGGATGCGCCTTCGAATCGCCTTGATCGGACTGCTCGGCCTCGTTGCCGTCTGCAGTTCTGCGCCCACGACCGTGCTCGCCGGTACGACCGAGCGCCTCGTGGTCGATCGCACCACCGGTCTTGCGATCGATGGCTTCGATCCGGTGGCGTATTTCACCGATCATCAGGCGCGGCAAGGCCAATCCGAGTTCGAGGCCTCCGCAAAAGGCGCGGTCTGGCGGTTCTGCAACGACGACAACCGCAAGTTCTTTCTCGCCCGGCCGGATATCTACGGCCCGCAGTTCGGCGGCTACGATCCGGTCGCGGTGGCGCGCGGCGTGCCGCTGGCCGGCAACGCGCTGATCTGGCTGATCAGCGGCCAGCGGCTGTATCTGTTCGACCGCGAGGAAAACCGCGACGCCTTCGCGGCTAGTCCGGAGCGCTATCTCCACGACGCCCGCGAGCGCTGGCCGGGACTGTTGGCGACGCTCGCCGAATAGCTTCAACGTTAGCTGCCGTTGCGATCGCCCCAGGCGATGAACTCCGGCACGATGAAGTTCGGCCGCGGTTCGTCGAACCGCAGCGGTGCGCCGGTCCGGTCGGTCACCTTGCCGCCCGCGGCGATCGCGATCGCGGCGCCGGCCGCGATGTCCCATTCACAGATCGATGCCAGCCGCGGGTAGATGTCGGCCTTGCCCTCGGCGATCCAGCAGAATTTCAACGACGATCCCAGCGTCGTGTGCACGGCGCCGGGGCGGGCGTCGATGAAGGCGACGGTGGCGGCATCGAGATGCGACCGGCTGACCGTGGCGATCCACGGCTCGCCCGGCTGCGGCAGCGCCCGGGTGCGGATCGGGGTGGCGGTGAAGCTGATCCCGTCAGCGGCGACCGTCAGCCGTTCGGCGCCATGGCCGACCGCGCCGCGCCAGGCGATCCCCTGAGCCGGCGCGCCGACGATGCCGAGCACCGGCAGGCCATCGCACACCAGCGCCAGGTTGACGGTGAATTCGTCGCGGCCGGCGATGTACTCCTTGGTCCCGTCGAGCGGATCGACCACGAAGAAACTCCCTAATGTCGGCCGCCCCTTGCTGCAGCATTCCTCCGACAGCACCGGGACGTGCGGCGCGATCTTCGCCAGCCCCTCGGCGATCACCCGGTCGGCGGCGAGATCGGCGGGCGTCACCGGCGAGCCGTCGGGCTTCTGGGTGACCTTGGCGTCACGGGGGATCGCCATGATCGCCGCACCGGCGCGCAGCACCAGCTCGGTGAGCGGCTCGAGCAGAGTTGCGGCGTGCGCGGAGGAAACGATGGCGGGCTGGTCGAACGCGGCAGTCATCAAGCTGTGTCATCCTCCGTCGGTGGTCCTGTTCGTGCCGGACCGTTGTGTTGGCACTGCCTGCGGCCGCAGTGTATCAAGCCATTAACCAAGGCTGATTCGTCTTGCGAGCGGTTTTCCGAGGAACAGACTGATGTCCGACACCCAATCTCCCGCTGTGCAGGCTCCCGCACCCGACGCGCTGGAGCTCGCGGCGCTGCTGTGTTCGCGGGTGTGCCACGATCTCATCAGCCCGGTCGGTGCGATCGTCAATGGCCTGGAAGTGCTCGACGACAGCTCCAAACAGGAAGATCGCGATTTCGCGCTCGAATTGATTCGAAAGAGCGCCAAAACTGCATCGGCCCGGCTGCAGTTCTGCCGGCTGGCGTTCGGTGCGGCCGGTTCGGCCGGCGCGCAGATCGATCTCGGCGACGCGCAGAACATGGCGCGCGGTCACCTCGAAGACGACAAGACCAAGCTGGCGTGGAATCTGCCGCGGCTGCTGCTCGCCAAGAACCGCGTCAAGCTGCTGCTCAACATGCTGGTGATTGCTCAGCAGACGATTCCGCGCGGTGGTACGCTGACGGTCGATCCGATCGGCGAGGGCGACAATTTGTCGTTCCGCATCGTTGCGGCTGGTATTAATGCCCGCACGCCGCACAACATCGTCGATCTGCTCAACGGGACGCAGAGCGGCCCGATCGAGTCGCACGGCGTGCAGCCGTACTACACGCGGCTGCTCGCGCAGGCCTGCGGATTGACCGTGTCACTTGCGCCGGAAGGCGACACCATGGTGGTAACTGCGTCCTGAGAGGCGCAGTGATATAGTGAAGATTGTATTGACGCTCAGCCTCGGGATCGTACGAAGGTCCTAACTATTTGAACTTCCGCCGCATCGTCCCGCGGCCTGCAACCAATATTAAACGCTTTCCGCACACAGTGGCCGCATTAGTCGGGCATTGGCGACGGTCGCGTGCCCGCGTGCAGTGAAGGCCACGCGTATGGACGATCTTCTTCGTGAGTTTTTGACGGAGACCTTCGAGAGCCTGGATACGGTTGACAACCAGTTGGTCCGGTTTGAGCAGGAGCCGAACAACGCGAAGATATTGGACAATATTTTTCGTCTTGTTCACACCATCAAGGGGACGTGCGGGTTTCTAGGATTGCCGCGGCTTGAAGCGCTTGCGCACGCGGCCGAGACCCTGATGGGCAAATTCCGGGACGGGATGCCGGTGACGGGAGAGGCGGTGACGCTGATCCTGACCACGATCGACCGGATCAAGGACATTCTGACCCAGCTGGAGGCGACCCAGGCCGAGCCCGAGGGTGAGGACGGCGACCTGATCGGGGAGTTGGAGCGGCTGTCGATGCGCTCGCCGGAGGAGATCGCGGCCGAGCTCGGCGGCACGGCGCCGGTGGACGTCGCCGAGGTTGCTGTGGCCGAAGTTGCAGCTGCTGCCGAAGCTGTTGCGGCCGACGCCAATTCGACCGAAGGCACCCTGGTGGCGCAGACGCTGGAGCGTCCGCTGCGGCCGGGCGAAGTGTCGCTGGATGAGCTGGAGCGCGCCTTCCGCGAGACCGAGATCGAGATGGCTTCCCCGCCGCTGCAGCCGGCCGTGAGCGAGGCTCCGGCGGCCGTGGCCGAGGTGGTTGCACAGCCTGAGCCGAAGCCGGCCAAGCCCGCCAAACCCGCCGCCAAGCCGGCGGCGAAGAAGTCCGGCGGCGAAGGCGAGGGCGCGGCGGAAGGTGGTGCCGCCGGCGGCGTCGCCAACCAGTCGATCCGGGTCAACGTCGATACCCTCGAACATCTGATGACGATGGTGTCGGAGCTGGTGCTGACCCGTAACCAGCTGCTGGAGATCAGCCGGCGCCACGAGGACAACGAGTTCAAGGTGCCGCTGCAGCGCCTCTCCACAGTCACGGCCGAGCTGCAGGACGGGGTGATGAAGACCCGGATGCAGCCGATCGGCAACGCCTGGCAGAAGCTGCCGCGCATCGTCCGGGATCTGGCCGCTGAACTCGGCAAGCACATCGAGCTGGAGATGCACGGTGCCGACACCGAGCTCGACCGCCAGGTGCTCGACCTGATCAAGGACCCGCTCACCCACATGGTGCGCAACTCCGCCGACCACGGGCTGGAGAAGCCCGAGGACCGGGCGCGCGCCGGCAAGCCCGAGCAGGGCACCATCCGCCTGTCCGCCTATCACGAGGGCGGCCATATCGTGATCTGCATCGCCGACAACGGCCGCGGGCTGGACACCGAACGGATCAAGGCCAAGGCCTTGGCCAACGGTCTGGTCACCGAGGCCGAACTCGAGAAGATGACCGAGGCGCAGATCCACAAGTTCATCTTCGCGCCGGGCTTCTCGACCGCTGCCGCCGTCACCTCGGTGTCCGGCCGCGGCGTCGGCATGGACGTGGTGCGGACCAATATCGACCAGATCGGCGGCACGATTGAAGTGAAGTCGGTCGCCGGCGAAGGCTCGGCGATCACCATCAAGATCCCGCTGACCCTGGCGATCGTCTCGGCCCTGATCGTGGAGGCCGGCGGTGACCGGTTTGCGATCCCGCAGCTGGCGGTGGTCGAACTGGTGCGGGCGCGGGCCAACTCCGAGCACCGCATCGAGCGGATCAAGGACACGCCCGTTCTTCGTCTACGCGACAAGCTGCTGCCGCTGATCCATCTGAAGAAGCTGCTCGGCATCGACGAGGGCGCCAATAGCGAGCCGGAGAACGGCTTCATCGTTGTGACCCAGGTCGGCAGCCAGACCTTCGGCATCGTGGTCGACGGCGTGTTCCACACCGAAGAAATCGTCGTCAAGCCGATGTCGACCAAGCTGCGGCACATCGGGATGTTCTCGGGCAACACCATCCTGGGCGACGGCGCGGTGATCATGATCGTCGATCCGAACGGGATCGCGCAGGCGCTCGGCACCGCGGTGTCGGCGCAGCACGACATCTCCGATCAGGCGGCGGCGAGCCGCAACGCCTCGGCCGAACAGCTCACCTCGCTGTTGGTGTTCCGCGCCGGCTCGAGCCAGCCCAAGGCGGTGCCGCTGTCGCTGGTGACGCGCCTGGAAGAGATCGCCTCCGACAAGATCGAGAAGTCGAACGGCCGCTACATGGTGCAGTACCGCGACCAGCTGATGCCCTTGGTGCTGATGGAAGGCGTCGATGTCGCCACAAGCGGCGTGCAGCCGATCCTGGTGTTCGCCGACGAGGACCGCTCGATGGGCCTTGTGGTCGACGAGATCGTCGACATCGTCGAGGAGCATCTGCACATCCAGGTCGGCTCCAGCCGCGACGGCATTCTCGGCTCTGCGGTGATCAAGGGCCAGGCCACCGAAGTGATCGACGTCGCGCACTTCTTGCCGATGGCGTTCTCCGACTGGCTGGCGCGCAAGGAGATGCGGCAGACGATGACCACCCGCTCGGTGCTGCTGGTCGATGACAGTGCGTTCTTCCGCAACATGCTGGGTCCGGTGCTGAAGGCGGCGGGCTACAAGGTGCGGGTTGCGACCTCGGCGGTCGAGGGCCTCGCGGTGCTGCGCTCGGGTGCACAGTTCGACGTGATCCTGACCGACATCGAGATGCCGGAGATGAACGGCTTCGAGTTCGCCGAGGCGATCCGCTCCGACACCAAGATGTCGAGCCTGCCGGTGATCGCGCTGAGCTCGCTGGTGTCGCCGGCGGCGATCGAGCGCGGCCGCCAGGCCGGTCTGACCGACTACATCGCCAAGTTCGACCGTCCCGGCCTGATCGCGGCGCTGAAGGAGCAGACCACGATGCATGCGACGCCCGAAGTGCTGGAGCAGGCGGCATGAGCGAGACCAGGAAGGACACCCCCGCGATGAGCCGCACCATCGACGCGATCAGCGGCAACACCACCCAGTTCGCCACCGCGATGATCGGCGGGCAGCTGTTCGGGCTGCCGATCAGCCGGGTGCAGGACGTGTTCATGCCGGAACGGCTGACCCGGGTGCCGCTGGCGCCGGACGATGTCGCCGGCGTTCTCAACCTGCGCGGCCGGATCGTCACCGCGATCGACATGCGGGCCCGGCTCGGCCTGCCCAAGAACCAGGACGGCAAGCCGCCGATGGCGATGGGCGTCGACCTGCGCGGCGAATCCTACGGCCTTCTGATCGACTCCATCGGCGAAGTGCTGACCCTGCCGGACGAGGGCCGCGAGACCAACCCGGTCAACCTCGATCCCCGCATGGCCTCCTTCGCCAACGGCGTCCACCGCCTCGACGGACAGCTCATGGTCGTCCTCGACGTCGACAAAGTGCTCGAAATCGCAACTCAACGTATGGCTGCATAACGTCTGGACTGATTGCGGCGCAATCGCAGGAACTGCCCATCCGGGCGTGAACTGATAGAGGCAGAAAATGAAGACATGTCTGGTGGTCGACGACTCGAGCGTCATCCGGAAGGTCGCGCGGCGCATCCTTGAAGGTCTCGACTTCGAGATCGTCGAAGCTGAAGACGGCGAGAAGGCGCTCGAAGCCTGCAAGCACGGGCTGCCCGATGCCGTTCTGCTCGATTGGAACATGCCGGTGATGGATGGCTACGAGTTCCTGCGCAACCTGCGCCGGATGCCCGGTGGCGACGCGCCGAAGGTGGTGTTCTGCACCACCGAGAACGACGTCGCGCACATCGCGCGGGCGCTGCATGCCGGCGCCAACGAGTACATCATGAAGCCGTTCGACAAAGACATCGTCACGGCGAAGTTTCAGGAAGTCGGCCTGATCTGACGGGGGTCGGACGGCCGGTTTTGACGCCGCGGTGTGGGACGCGGTGGGGAGTGGAAGTATGCGTTGCGTCGGTGTTCTATGAGCGTAGCTTTGGCAGGTAGTCCCGCTACGAATTCGGCGCAATATGAGCCGTTGCGCGTGATGATCGTTGACGACTCGGTCGTCATCCGCGGTTTGATCTCCAGATGGGTCGAGGCCGAGCCTGACATGGTGGTCGCAGCATCGCTGCGCACCGGGCTCGACGCCGTCAATCAGCTCGAACGGGTCCGCCCCGACGTTGCGGTGCTCGACATCGAAATGCCCGAACTCGATGGCATTTCGGCGCTGCCGCAGTTGCTCGCCAAGAAGCGCGACCTGGTCGTGATCATGGCGTCGACGCTGACCCGCCGCAACGCGGAGATCAGCTTCAAGGCGCTGTCGCTCGGCGCCGCCGATTACATCCCGAAGCCGGAAACTACCCGCGAGCCGCAGGCCGCCGATATCTTCAAGCACGATCTGCTGCAGAAGATCCGGTCGCTCGGCGGCCGGGTTCGCCGCCGCGCTGTGCCCGGAGTTGCTGCGCCGGCGATCGCGCGCGATCCGCATCCGGCTCCGGTGCCGCATCCCGCCGTGGCCACGCCGACCGTTGCCAGCCAGGCTGCGCTGGTGAAGCGTTCGTTCGGTCCGACCGCGCCGCGCGTTCTGCTGATCGGCTCGTCGACCGGTGGCCCGCAGGCGCTGATGTCGATGGTGGCCGATATCGGCCCGGTGATCGATCGTTTCCCGGTGCTGATCACCCAGCATATGCCGCCGACCTTCACGACCATTCTGGCCGAGCACTTGGCGCGCGCCAGCCGCCGTCCGGCGCATGAAGGTATCGAAGGCGAAGCGATCAAGCCCGGCAACATCTATCTCGCCCCCGGCGGCAAGCACATGCGTGTCGCCAAGCAGGGCGGCAATCCGGTAATCGCGCTCGACGATGGTCCGCCGGTGAACTTCTGCAAGCCTGCGGTCGATCCGTTGTTCATGTCCGCGATCGAAGTGTGGCAGAGCGGCATTCTCGCCGTGGTGCTGACCGGCATGGGTTCGGATGGCATGCGCGGCGGCAAGGACATCGTCGCGGCCGGCGGCAGCGTGATCGCGCAGGACGAAGCCTCCAGCGTGGTGTGGGGCATGCCTGGTGCGGTCGCCAATGCCGGCGTCTGCGCCGCGGTGCTGCCGCTCAATCAGATTGGTCCGAAAGTGGTGCGCCTGTTCGCAGGAGACCGCTCGTGAACCCACAGGATTACGATTTCCTCCGCAAGCTCCTGAAGGAGCGTTCCGGGCTCGATCTGTCGGCCGACAAACAATATTTGGTCGAGAGCCGACTGCTGCCGCTGGCGCGTCGGCTCAGCCTCGGGGGCATCAGCGACCTGGTGCAGAAGATGAAGGGGATGGGCGCAGAGTCGCTGATCTCCGACGTCGTCGAGGCGATGACCACCAACGAAACATTCTTCTTCCGCGACAAGGTGCCGTTCGATCACCTGCGTGAGGAGATGCTGCCGGCGCTGCTGCAGGCGCGCGCGGCGCGGCGATCGCTGCGGATCTGGTGCGCGGCGTCGTCGACCGGCCAGGAGCCGTATTCGATCGCGATGACCCTGAAAGAGCTTGGCCCGGCTGTGGCCGGCTGGCGGTTCGAGATCATCGCCACCGATCTGTCGCCGCAGGTTCTGGAGAAATCCAAGTCGGGCCTGTTCAGCCAGTTCGAAGTCCAGCGCGGGCTGCCGATCCAGCTGTTGGTGAAGTACTTCAAGCAGGCCGGCGAGGTGTGGGAGCTCAGCCCCGAGATCCGCGCCATGGTGCAGCATCGTCAGCTCAACCTGCTGCACGACTTCTCGTCGCTTGGCACCTTCGACATCGTGTTCTGCCGCAACGTGCTGATCTATTTCGATCAGACCACCAAGGTCGCCATTCTGGAGCGGATCGCCAAGCGGCTCGAGCCGGACGGCTATCTGACCCTCGGCGCCGCCGAGACCGTGGTGGGTTTGACCGACGCGTTCAAGCCGCACAATTCGCGCCGCGGCGTGTATCTGCCGAACCTGAAGTCGGCGCCGTCGATCGTCCCGGCATTCCCCGCGACCTCCGCCCTCAGCAGCCTGCGCGCCGGCTGAGGCACGGAGCCTTCGGCTCTTTAGCCGGATCACTGCTCCACACCCTTCGTCATCCGGGGCGCTCGCATCAGCGCGCGAGCCCGGAATCCCGAGATTGTTGTGCAAGCTGCCCAAGTCGTCCCCGCGTCAGATTGCTGGTACGCGCCGATGGGCGCACCCCGCAATGACTGAGGCGAGGGGAGTTGGCGGGGACAGAGCGGCATCCCAAAAACAAAAACCCCGCCATTTGCGGCGGGGTCAAGGACCACTCGGAAGGAGAGCGCCCGAGGGCGCTCTTGGTAGAACCGGTTAGGCCGGGATGCGGACGTCGTCCTCGGACGGTTCGCGCAGCACGTAGCCGCGGCCCCAGACCGTCTCGATGAAGTTGCGGCCGTCGGAAGCGTTGGCGAGCTTCTTGCGCAGCTTGCAGATGAAGACGTCGATGATCTTCAGTTCCGGCTCGTCCATGCCACCGTAGAGGTGGTTCAGGAACATTTCCTTGGTCAGCGTGGTGCCCTTCCGCAGGGAGAGCAGCTCCAGCATCTGATATTCCTTGCCGGTCAGATGCACGCGCTGGCCGCCGACTTCGACGGTCTTGGTGTCGAGATTGACGACGAGATCGCCGGTCTGGATCACCGACTGCGCGTGACCCTTCGAGCGGCGGACGATCGCGTGGATGCGCGCGACCAGCTCGTCCTTGTGGAACGGCTTGGTCATGTAGTCGTCGGCACCGACGCCCAGACCCTTCACCTTGTCCTCGATGCCGGCGAGACCGGACAGGATCAGGATCGGGGTTTTGATCTTGGAGACGCGAAGCTGCTTGAGAACGTCATAACCGGACATGTCCGGCAGGTTCAGATCAAGCAGGATGATGTCGTAGTCGTACAGCTTGCCGAGGTCGACGCCTTCTTCACCGAGATCCGTCGTGTAGACATTGAAACTCTCGGATTTGAGCATCAATTCGATCGACTGCGCAGTCGCGCTGTCATCTTCAATCAGCAATACGCGCATGCCAGTCCCCTCTAAGCGCCGCTACGGGCGTCAGGCGTCCGCACACTTGCGGCACTGGAAACGCCTTTGAAGAACTGATTCGGATCCTGACGAGGAATGGTTAACAAAAACTGATTCGGCTCCGCAAGGTCCTGTCGTGCAATTTTTCTCGAATCGCACTAAGGTGTTGCGGGAAAGCAGCTTTTTGTCGGCCGGCCCCTTCAAGTTCCACTTTAAGAGTCGGCGTCAACCGACTCTTGCGACTCACCCTTCATTCTGAGGGGCAAGCGTGCTCAGCTACCAAAGACAGTGACGCAATGATTAACGATGCGGGTAAACACGAAGTTAAGGCGACAGGCCCCGCGTCGATGAACTTAAGAGTTTCGCAATGAAGGCCTTGGCGGAACAGATCGGCGACATCGACAGCGTCAATACCTATGGACGCGTCGTCGGCGTGCGCGGTCTGATGGTCGAGATCGCCGGGCCGATTCACGCGATGAGCGTTGGCGCACGCATCGTTGTCGAAACCGGCGCCAACCGTGCGATCCCGTGCGAAGTGATCGGCTTCACCGGTAACAACGCCATCGTCATGCCGTTCGCAGGACTTGAAGGCGTGCGCCGCGGCTGCCGTGCGATCATCGCGAACGCTGCCGCTCAGGTGCGACCGTCGCCGCATTGGCTCGGCCGCGTTGTTAACGCTTTGGGCGAACCGATCGACGGCAAGGGGCCGCTGGTACAAGGTCCGTCGCCGATGCCGTTCCGCAATCAGCCGCCGCCGGCGCATTCGCGCAAGCGCGTCGGCATGCCGCTCGATCTCGGCGTGCGTGCACTCAACACCTTTCTCACCTGCTGCCGTGGGCAGCGCATGGGTATTTTCGCCGGTTCCGGCGTTGGTAAGTCCGTGCTGCTGTCGATGCTTGCTCGCAACGTCGATGCCGCGGTGTCGGTGATCGGGCTGATCGGCGAACGCGGCCGTGAGGTGCAAGAGTTCCTGCAGGATGACCTCGGCGAGGAAGGTCTCGCGCGTTCCGTGGTTGTGGTCGCGACGTCGGACGAGCCAGCGCTGATGCGGCGGCAGGCGGCGTATCTGACGTTGGCGATCGCCGAATACTTCCGCGACAACGACAAGGACGTGCTGTGCCTGATGGACTCGGTCACGCGTTTTGCGATGGCGCAGCGTGAGATCGGGCTGTCGGCCGGCGAGCCGCCGACCGCCAAAGGCTACACGCCGACAGTGTTCACCGAACTGCCGAAGCTGCTCGAACGCGCCGGGCCCGGGCTGGGCGAAGGCACCATCACCGGCATCTTCACCGTGCTGGTCGACGGCGACGATCACAACGAGCCGGTCGCCGACGCGGTGCGCGGCATTCTCGATGGCCACATTGTGATGCAGCGCTCGATTGCCGAGCGCGGCCGCTATCCGGCCATCAACGTGCTGAAGTCGGTGTCTCGAACCATGCCGAAATCGGCCGATCCGGTTTATCTGCCGATGATCAAGCGTGCGCGACAGATCATGGCGACCTACGCCGACATGGAAGAGCTGATCCGGCTCGGCGCCTATCGCCCCGGCTCGAGCGCAGAGGTCGATGAGGCGGTGCGGCTGCACGAGCCGCTGGAGGATTTCCTCCGCCAAGGCAAGGACGAGGCGACCAGCTTGCAGTCAGGATATGCCCAACTGGAGCAGATCCTGAGTAATTCGGAAACGGAACGCTAACTTTGTCCGGCCATCATGCTTGGCACGTCAATCGATTTGCCGGGTGGCCCTGTCGTGACCATCCGGCGATGTCCCGCGTTGAACTGGGACTTCTGGGGAGTACGAGTCGATGAAGTCACGCGAAACGCTGATCCGTCTGAAGAAATTTCAGGTCGACGAGCGGCGCAGACGGGTTGCCCAGATCGAAGCGATGATCGCGGATTTCGAGCGGATGTCGTCCGATCTGGAGCGCGAAATCGTCACCGAGCAGGAACGCGCGGGGATCACGGACCCCAGCCACTTCGCTTATCCGACCTATGCCAAAGCGGCGATTCAGCGCCGCGAAAACCTGACCCGCTCTGCCGACGAGCTGCGGGTGCAGCTCGAAGAAGCCCGCGGCCAGCTGTCCGAGGCGTTCGACGAGATGAAGAAGGTCGAATTGCTCGACGAGCGCGACCAGGCGCGCGAACGCGCCGAGGAAAGCGCCCGCGAACAGGCGGATCTCGACAGCATCGGCCTGATGCGTGCACGGCTCGGTGGGGCGGGCGCCGTCGCCTGACCTTCCACAACTTTGCGTCGAAACAGCCCGGGCCCTCGGTCCGGGCTTTCGTTTGCGGTATCCACAGCCTATGCAGTGGCGTGGTGGAACACTGCGTTGCACGATATGCTGCTGTGGTTCGGGCCGTTCGGCCGGACGGGGGGCGTGGCCGCAACGGCCATGGTGAGGTCTCGGAATGCTGTCGCCGGCTGAGTTGGTTTCGCTGATCGCCGCGGTCGCTGAGCGCGACCAGGACGCGTTCCAGCGACTCTACGATGCGACGCGGGCGAAACTGTTCGGCGTCGTGCTTCGTATCTTGCGGCGACAGGATCTCGCCGAAGAAGTCATTCAGGACGCCTACGTCAAGATCTGGAACAACGCTGCGCAGTTCGATTCCAAGGTGGCTTCGCCGATCACCTGGATGGCGTCGATCGCGCGCAACCGGGCGATCGACGTCGCACGCAAGCGCGGCGAAGTCTCGATCGAGGAGGAGCCGTCCGCCAATGACGTCGCGGCGGAGACGCCCGACCCGCTGGCGCGCCGGGAGATGACCGAGGAGCTGAAGCGGCTTCTGGAGTGCATCGGCCGTTTGGAGCCCGAACGGCAGAAACTGGTTCTGCTGGCGTACTACAACGGCTGGAGCCGTGAGCAGCTCGGCGCCAAGTTCGGCGCTCCGGCCAACACGATCAAGACCTGGCTGCGCCGCAGCCTGCTCGATGTTCGGGGGTGTTTGGGACTGACCTGATGGCCCACAGCGAAGACCATAGCGCGCTCGCCGCGGAATACGCACTCGGCACGCTCGACGCCGCCGAATGGGCGGAAGCCGAGGCGCTGATACGCAGCGATGCGGAGTTCGCCGCGCTGGTCAAAGCGTGGGAGCTGAAGCTCGGCGCGCTTAATCAGATGGTCGGGCTGGTCGAGCCGCGCGGCGAGGTATGGGATCGGATCAAGGCGGCGATCGCCGCCGAGTCACAGCGCGCGGTGCCGCCGCCGGCTGCGCCGCCGATCGGTGACGTCGCCAGTGCCGGGGTGCTTGGCGCGCCGGGAGATCCGATCTTGCCGCGCCCTGCCAACGACACCGGTCCCGCACCCGTCAGCGAGTCGACCGAACTCAGCCCGGAATCCAAACGCGTCGTGCACTTCGCCAAGCGCGCCTACGTCTGGCGCGGCGTTGCGATGCTGTCGAGTGCGATCGCAGCGTCGCTGCTGTTGGTGGTCGGCGCGCAGGTGTATCAGCCGGACCTGTTGCCGGATGCGGTTCGTCCGCCGATCCGCACCCAGATCGTCAAGGTCGAAACGCCGCCGCCAGCGGTGCCGGCGCAATACGTCGCCGTGCTGCAGAAGGACGGCAATGCGCCGGCCTTCATCCTCACCGTCGATGCCGGAACCAAGACTTTCACGGTGCGCCGGGTTGCAGCGTCGCCGGAGCCGGGCAAGAGTTACGAACTCTGGATCGTCTCCGACAAGCTGCAGAAGCCGCGCTCGCTCGGCGTGATCGGCAACCGCGATTTCACCGTCAATCCGGTGCTGTCGTCGTACGATCCCGACCTGGTAAGCAAAGCAACCTACGCGGTGACGGTCGAGCCCGAAGGCGGCTCGCCGACCGGCGTCGCCACTGGCCCGATCGTGTTCACCGGCAAGCTGGTGGAAAGCGTGCCGCCGGAGCCGATCCGAAACACGCCACGGCAGTAATCGACTGGTCCATGCGGAGACGACGCGTTGCGCCTCGTCACCTCAGGTTCTGCCCAATCTGATTATTTCGAAGCGTTCTGCGACAGCGCGCGGACAAAAGCTGAAAAGCTCGACCAACCGCGCGACCAACTTCATCGCACAAAAGAAAAACGCCCGTGGGGAGCGGGCGTTTTCCTTTGGGTCTCCACTTGGGGTGAGTGGGACCTCCTCAGCTCACGCGTCAGCCAGGGGGGCTATCTGGCATGCGTGAACGCTGGAACGGTTAGCGGATCACCATCGTTTCCGCCTTGCTGATCGCGGTCGGTTTGCCGGCTTTGATCACCTTGGCAGTCTGGGTGTAGCCGTCGTCGGCCCCAAGCCGCGCGGTGATGCCGAGGCCCGCCACCGCGATCCCGGCGACCAGAGCCACCGCCACAATCTTCAAGTGGGTGCTGCGATCGGCACTGTAGATCGAATGGTTCATGCGGAGCCTCCTGGTGTCTTCTCCACCCTCGGAAATTCGTGTTTGCGATCCCGAAGCAGGTTCAAAGAACTCACGCAGAAAACGTAGGAAATCGCTCGGCCGTTCCGCAGAGGGGGTCACAAACGCGTGAACAAGCGTGATAGTGCGCGAGAATGCAGTGCGAAAAGCTTGCCTAACTTACTGAAAATTAATCAAATCAGGTGCGGCGAGGCTGCCTTGGCCGTTCCCGCAGCCATCGGCAGTAAAATACCACCCGAGGCCAATAGGCCTTGTCTGTTGCGCAAAAGTCGCGCAGTCGCCTTGTCTTCCAAAGGCTGGGAACCGGGCGGCTTTAGACGCTGCCGACCGTCTTCAACCGCGCCCGCGGATGGATCTCGGCCTGCGACATCACCGTGGTCTGGGCCCGGAAGCGTTCGACCAGGGAGCGGACGAACGGCCGGATCGAGGCGGAGGTCACCAGCACCGGCGCTTCACCTTCGCGGGCGGCCTGTTCGAACTTGTCGCGCACCGCGGTCATGAACTCGGACAGCTTCGACGGCGCCATCGCCAGGGTGCGGTCTTCGCCCTGGCCAATGATGGATTCGGCGAACGCCTGCTCCCACTTGGCCGATAGCGCGATCAGCGGCAGGTAGCCGTTGTACGAGGTGTTCTGCGCGCAGATCTGGCGGGCCAGCCGTGCACGGACGTGCTCGACGATGGTCGACGGATTGCGCGAGAACGCCAGCGCTTCGGCGATGCCTTCGAGGATGGTCGACAGGTCGCGGATCGAGACGCGCTCGGCGAGCAGCAGCTGGAGCACGCGCTGGATGCCCGAGACGGTGATCTGACCGGGGACGATGTCCTTGACCAGTTCGCCCTGTTCCTTCGGCAGGTCTTTGAGCAGCTTCTGGGTTTCGCCATAGGACAACAGGTCGGACATGTTGGCCTTGAGTAGTTCGGTCAGGTGGGTCGACAGCACGGTGGCGGCGTCGACCACCGTGTAGCCCTTCAGCGACGCCTCTTCCTTGAAGTTGGCGTCGACCCAGGTGGCGGGCAGGCCGAACGTCGGCTCGGTGGTGTGGATACCGGGCACCGTCACCTGTTCGCCGGCCGGGTCCATCACCATGAACTGGTTCGGCCAGATCCGGCCGGTGCCGGCGTCGACTTCCTTGATCTTGATGACGTAGGTGTTGGCCTCGAGCTGAACGTTGTCGAGGATGCGCACTGCCGGCATCACGAAGCCCATTTCGATCGCCAGCGAGCGGCGCAGCGCCTTGATCTGTTCGGTGAGGCGGTCGGTGCCGTCCGGGCCGTTGACCAGCGGCAGCAGCGCGTAACCGAGCTCGATCTTCAGATCGTCGATCTTCAGCGCCGCCGCGATCGGCTCTTCGGCGGACGCTGCCGCGGCTGCAGCTGCGGCGGCTTCCGGCGCGACTGCGGCCTGCGCCTTTTCGGCGGTGACTTCCGCCTTCCGCTTGCGCGCCTTCAAGGCCAGGAAGGCCGAGCCGCTGCCCAGCGCCAGGAACGGAATGGTCGGAATGCCCGGCAGCACCGCCAGCACCAGCATCACCGCGGCCGCCATGCCCAGCGCCTGCGGATAGCCGGAGAGCTGGCCCATCATCGCCTTGTCGGCCGAGCCGGAGATGCCGGCCTTCGACACCAACAGGCCCGCCGCGGTCGAAACGATCAGTGCCGGGATCTGGGTCACCAGGCCATCGCCGACCGTCAGCAGCGTGTAGGTGTGGCCGGCTTCGGAGAACGACAGCCCCTGCTGCGCCACGCCGATGATGATGCCGCCGATCACGTTGATGAACACGATCAGCAGGCCGGCGATGGCGTCGCCGCGGACGAACTTCGAGGCACCGTCCATGGCGCCGAAGAAGCCGCTTTCGTCCTCCAGCTCCTTGCGCCGCGCTTTGGCGGTGGCTTCGTCGATCAGTCCGGCCGACAGATCGGCGTCGATCGCCATCTGCTTGCCGGGCATCGAGTCCAACTGGAAGCGTGCCGCGACTTCGGCGATACGGCCCGAACCCTTAGTGATGACGACGAAGTTGACGATGATCAGGATCGTGAACACGATGATCCCGATCACGAAATTGCCGCCCATCACGAAGCCGCCGAACGCCTCGATGACGTGACCGGCGGCCGCGGTGCCTTCGTGGCCGTGCGACAGGATCAGCCGGGTCGACGCCATATTCAGCGACAGCCGCAGCATGGTCGAGATCAGCAGCACGGTCGGGAATGACGAGAATTCCAGCGGCGCCTGAATGAACAACGACGTCATCAGGATCAAGATCGACAGTGTGATCGAGATCGCCAGGAACAGGTCGAGAATGATCGCCGGCAGCGGCAGGATCAGCACGACCAGGATGGTCAGCACGCCGATCGCGAGCGCGAGGTCGCCGCGCCGCAGTATGGCGATCATTTCTTTGAGGCTGGGAATGCCGGCGCCCGTGCCCTGGCCGACCGTGGTGTCCGTCATTTCAGCCGCAGTCCCCTGTGCGCGTCGCTTGCGCCGGCCGGACGTCTTCGCTGCGACCGGAGGGGCGCTGGGTCCGACGTGAGGCAGCGCACTGGCGTCCACGGGCATTCCCCGTTTTTCGCGGCCGACGACACTTCTTCACTGGGCAAAATTTGCCCGGTTCATGGTTAGCAAAGGGTTAACGCCGCCCCGGGTGCGACCGCATGGCAGGGCGCTGGCCGGCGGCCTTGACCCCGAGCCCGGCGCCCGAAACTCTGTGCAAATGGAAACGCTCGTGGAAAAGACCGGCAAAACGCCGGCGTTCACGCTCGACTCGCGCCAGGCGTGGGTTCGGCTCGGAGTGGCGCTGGTGATCGGCTCGATCGGCAGCGTCGGGATGTGGTCGGTGGTGGTGGTGCTGCCGCTGGTGCAGGCGGAGTTCGCCGCCAGCCGCGGGGCAGCCTCGCTGGCCTTCACCATGGCGATGCTCGGCTTCGGCCTCGGCGGCGTCGCCACCGGCAAGCTCACCGACCGGTTCGGTATCGTGATTGCAATCGGCAGCGGCATCGGCCTGCTCGGGCTCGGCTATGTCGGCGCCGGGCTGTCGGTTGCGCTCTGGCAGTTCGCCGCCTTTCATCTCCTGATCGGCGCCGGTGCCTCGGCGACGTTCGGCCCGCTGATGGCCGAAGCCTCGCACTGGTTCGAGCGCTATCGCGGGCTGGCAGTGACGATTGCCGCCAGCGGCAATTATCTCGCCGGCACGATCTGGCCGCCGCTGGTCAATTGGGGCAGCGCCAGCATCGGCTGGCGGGCCACTCATCTGGCGATCAGCGGGTTCTGTGTCGTCGCGATGACGCTGATGGTGCTGATCCTGCGCGCCAGGATGCGCGGCCACGCCGCTGCCAGCCACGCCGCAGCGCCGCCGCCGAAGATCGATCTGCAGCTTCCCACCAATACGCTCACGGTGCTGCTGAGCGTCGCCAGTATCGCCTGCTGCGTGGCGATGGCGATGCCGCAGGTCCATATCGTCGCCTATTGCGGCGACCTCGGCTACGGCGCAGCGCGCGGCGCCGAGATGCTGTCGCTGATGCTGGCGTTCGGCATTATCAGCAGGATCGGATCCGGCTTCTTGGCTGATCGGATCGGCGGCATCCGCACGCTGCTGCTCGGCTCGGTGGCGCAGGGCGCAGCGCTGATGTTCTATCTGTTCTTCGACAGCCTCGGGTCGCTTTACGTAATCTCGGCGATGTTCGGTCTGTTCCAGGGTGGCATCGTGCCGGCCTATGCGATCATCGTCCGCGAGGCGATGCCAGCGCGCGAGGCCGCGACCCGAGTCGGCATCGTCATCATGGCCTCGGTGCTTGGCATGTCGTTCGGCGGCTGGATTTCCGGGGTGATCTTCGACGCCACCGGCTCCTACGCGGCCGCCTTCGTCAACGGCATGGCGTGGAACGCGGTCAACGTCGCGATCATACTGATGCTGTTGCTGCGCAGCCGGCGGCGCGGCCCACAGGTGGCGATGGCGTAGCGGGATCTTATCGGAGGCCGGAAAAGAAAGAGCCGCGCAGCTGATAGCCGCGCGGCTTCTTGAGGAAAAGCTGAAGAGGCTGGCTCAGGCGGCCCTGACACTCTGCAGGAAGTTGGCGACCTCGACCTTCAACCGGTTGGAGTCCTGCGACAGCGACTGCGCCGCCGACAGCACCTGGGCCGATGCCGATCCGGTTTCGGTGGCGCCGCGCTGCACGTCGACGATGTTGGCTGATACCTCGTTGGTGCCACGCGCCGCTTGCTGAACGTTGCGGGCGATCTCCTGGGTCGCGGCGCCTTGTTCTTCGACCGCCGACGCGATCGTCGATGCGATCTCCGACATCCGCTCGATGGTGTGGCCGATCTCGCGGATCGCCGACACCGACTCGCCGGTCGCCGCCTGGATGCCGCCGATGTGCTGGCTGATCTCGCCGGTCGCCTTCGAGGTCTGTTCGGCCAAAGCCTTCACTTCGGCCGCCACCACGGCGAAGCCGCGGCCGGCTTCGCCGGCGCGCGCCGCTTCGATCGTGGCGTTGAGTGCGAGTAGATTGGTCTGACCAGCGATGGTGTTGATCAGTTCGACCACATCGCCGATCCGGGCGGCGGCCTGCGACAGCTCGCCGACGGTGGCGTTGGTCTTGCGCGCCTGATCGACCGCCTCGACGGCGATGCGGGCGGATTCCTGCACCTGCCGGCTGATCTCGTTGATCGACGAGGTCATCTCCTCGGTCGCCGACGCCACCGACTGCACGTTGGTGGAGGCCTGTTCGGAGGCGGCTGCGACGGTGGTGGTGATCGTCTGGGCGTGCTCCGCCGTTTTCGTCAGTGTGCCCGCCGAAGCTTCCAGTTCGGTCGAAGCCGACGATACGGTCTCGACGATCTCGCCCACGGAGGATTCGAACTGCCGGGTGGCGGCGTCGATGCGGTGGCCGCGGGCGATCTTCTCTTCGGTGTCCTTGGCTGCGGCCGCATCGGCCGCGCGCTTATCGATCAGCGCCTGCTTGAACACCTGCAGCGCATCGGCCATGGCGCCGATCTCGGTGTTCTTGCCACGATGCGGCACCTCGGCGGAGAGATCGCCGCGGGTGAAATCCTGCATCGGCTTGACGATCGACGCGATACCCCGCGACAGATCGCGGATCACAAGGATGCTGGCGGTGATGCCGATCGCGATTGCGACAAGCAGGATGCCGATCATCACGACGATCGCCCACAGATAGGTCGCTTCCGCACTCGCGGTGGCGCCTGCCGCGCCTTTGTCGTTGAGCTCGATGTCCTTCTTCAGCACCTCGTCGATCTGTCCGCTCATCGGGCCCATCGTCTTGAGCATGTAGTCGTTGGCGGCGACCGGAAGCTCACCGGCGGCTTTGCGCGACATCTCCAGGCCGGCGGGAGCGAGGCTGGTGTAGTTCGCCCACGACGCGACGAGGGTGTCGTACAACTTGCGCTCTTCCGGTGTGGCGACCATCGGCGCGTAGGTGCGCAGCGATTGCTTCACCGCCTCATCGAATGCGGCGAGTTGCTTCTCGATTGCCAGCTTGCGTTCGGTGGTAGCTTCGAGCAAGTGCGCGCGCAGCGTGTTGCGATATAGCGCCACGTTGGTGCGCATCTCGCCGAGAACCCGGACCGACGGCATCCAATTGGTGCCGATATCGACAGTGCTCGCATTCAACGTCCGCATCTGCAGCAGGCCAAGTAAACCGAGGCCAGAGAGCGCGATCAGCAAGACAGCGACGAGGGTGGTGATTTTCGTCCGTAACGGGACATTGGCGAGCATGGTTGGTCCAATTCAACTTATAGGCGACGAGATGTCGCGCGATGATCGGCCGCATCCTCGGTTAAAATGTTTGTTCAAAAGCTAATCAATTTGTACGCGATCGAACATATTGCGCGGCGCAATCTGCAGAGCTCACGGTCCGCGCCCACATGAAGCGAGGACTGAACTAATCGATTGGATGAAACGATCTTCGACTGATGAAAGAGGAGATCGTCGGAGAGATTCAAAGCTCGATGTGCTGACTGATCGATTTTGCTCACAGGCCCCGACCTTCCTTGCTCCCGATCGGTGGGACGAGCCGAGCATGTCGGTGCCGCGAATGTCAGCCCGCGGCGTCGCCATCGGCGCGGTTCGACGCTTTCGCTCGGACGCAGGACCTTCAATCCCCGTGGCTGATCGTCGGTATGCCCAGGCTGAAACCGCGCACCCCCGCCATGCCCCGCGAGCGCGGTCCAGCCGGTTTTGGTCCCGGGCGCCCGCAACCTGCCAATTGCCCGCGAAGTTCTGCCATTGTATGGGGAGGCCGCACCGTCCGCCCTCCGCGGCCGCCGGCGGGGCCTGTAGCTCAATGGTTAGAGCCGACCGCTCATAACGGTCTGGTTGCAGGTTCGAGTCCTGCCGGGCCCACCACAGATGCTGTGGCGGAGCCTTGCCCCCAAGGGAGGCTTCTCAAATGAACGACGTGCAATCCTCGTCAGTGCCGCTGCAGCCGGCTCGGTTCTCGACCGCTGCGGTTCCGGAGCGCGACCGATTCGATGCTTGGCGGGAGTACTTGCGTCCGGTGGCCGATCTGACGCCGATTGCCCATCGTCAGCGGAAGGCTTCGATCGACCTGGCGACATGGGACCTCGGCAGCTTCGCCATGTGCCAGGAGAGGAGTTCCGGCACCCGGTTCTCCCGGACGCCGCGCCGGGTGAAGACCATTTTCGCGGACCATTGGTATCTCTTTTTGATCAAGGAGGGCGCGAACTGGGTGGTCAGCGATGGTGGCTGTTCGGCCGAGCAGGTGTCACGCGGCACCTCCGGTCAGGTCGGCTTCTATTCGCTCGGTGAAGCATTCCACGGCGAGATGCAGCCGATGGAAATTTTGATGCTGTTCATCCCGCGCGACCAGTTCGCCCCGCAGGCCGGCACGTTGGACCGGCTCAACAACACGATTATCGACACCGCACGCGGACGGTTGCTGTCCGATTACATGCTGGCATTGGAGCGCCGGTTGCCGGAGCTGACCAAGGAAGATGTGCCGGCGATCGTTCGAGCCACCGAGGCGATGATTACGGCCTGTTTGGCGCCGGCGCCGCACAGCGCGGAAGAAGCCCGCGAAGGGATCATCTTGAGCCTGGGCGAGCGGGCTCGCCGGGTGGTGCAGTCTCAGCTGTCGAATCCGAAGCTGACACCGGCGAGTCTCGCCAAGAGCATGGGCGTGTCGCGGAGCGTGCTCTATCGCCTGTTCGAGCCGCACGGCGGCGCGGCGCGCTATGTTCGCAACACGCGCCTGGCCTCGGCTCACCGCGCGCTGTGTGACTTTGCAGAGACCCGGCAGATTCAGCAAATCGCCGACTCGTTTGGCTTCACCTGCGCGCAGGAATTCAGCCGCGCGTTCCGCCAGCGCTACGGCTACAGCCCGTCCGAGCTACGCGCCGATTGCAGCCAATCGGTCCGCCGCCTCTGCGGCCAGGCGACGGAGGGCGGCCGGACGCTGGGCGAATTCTTGCGGACCACGGCCTGACGAAATCGACAGACCGCTTGTCCGCGGATCGTCCCGGCTTGCGCCAGATATGACGTCCTGCAATGCGCGCGAAATCTTTGCGCTGTAATCTGAAAACGTCGGGGCGTTCAGGTCCGCTCAGCGGAGCTATCGCTGTTGTTCGAAATTGCTCACTGGTACGTGGGTATCATTCTTCCGACCCGAATCGTGCTTAACTGATCCGCTTCCCTCCTGCGACGCCCGCCGCAGTCTCTTCTTTGTGGGTACTTTTATACTGTTATCGACGCGATTGGTCGCCATCGATTTTTGGGACCGGTTGCTGCGAAAGCGAGACGAAAAGCCAACGCCCCGCCGCCCGATAAGGGTCTAGAGTTCAGCACTGAATAAACGGCCGGGCCGCGCCCGGCCGGAGAAGCTGGCCGAACAAACTGTTGTACCCGCTGATGACGATGCACTTAGATCCGGACCGCGACTGGAAAGATCATATTGCAGGCCAGGCTCTCAGGCAGATTCAGGAGCTCGATCTCGCGCTCGAGCCGAACAGCTTTGAGCTCTGGTACACGTTCTTTTCGGGCCGGCACAAAGCATTGACCGAAGCCGTCAACGCGCTTTTGGCTGCGACCGGCCGGCCGAGTGCACGCGATCTGACGCGGCTGTACGAACAGTTTCTGTTCCCAACCAAGGCTGCGACGCGCATCCACACGATTGGCGCCCTGGTGCATACGCAATCGAGCGCGCTGATCAACGTGATCGAAGAAGCGTCCGATGCGACCCATGGCTACGAGACCCGTCTGTCGAGCGCGGCGCCGCGTCTGGCGCTCGGCCGGATGGACGGCATGCAGAGCATTGTCGATGAACTGCTGAGCTGGACGATCGACATTCAGACCGCCAACTCTCTGTTGGTCGGTCGCCTCAAGTCTGCTGCCGAGCAGGTGCGGCAGTTGCAGGATCAGCTCGATCAGGTCCGGCTTGAAAGCATGACGGATCCGCTGACCGAAGTCGGCAACCGGAAGTACTTCGAGAATTCGCTGTCGCAGCACGTCAATAGCGAAGAGAGTTGGCCGCTGTCGTTGCTGATCGTCGATCTCGACAACTTCAAGCAGTTCAACGACCGCCACGGCCATGTCGTCGGCGACGACGTGCTCCGGCTCGCGGCTTCGACCATCAAGCACAATTGCCGCCGGGACGACGTGGTTTGCCGGTATGGCGGCGATGAGTTCGCCATCATCGTGCCGCGCACGCCGCTGCGCGAGGCCCTGCTGCTCGGCGAAGCGATCCGCGCGGCGATCGCGGCGCGCGAGCTGCATCGCCGTTCGACGCATGAGAGCTTGGGGCGTCTCTTGATCTCGATCGGCGCGGCGGAGTTCCGGCCGGACGAGACGGCCGACGATTTCGTCGAGCGCGCCGACCATTGGATGTACGCGGCCAAGCAGGCGCGACGGGACAGGACCCGGCCAACCGGCGAGGTCGTGCTAGATCCAGCCGAACGGCGGCCCGACATTCTGTGGCACGAGAGCTATGCGTGCGGCGAGCCGACCATCGACGCTCAGCACCGCGAGTTGTTCGACCTTGCCAACGTCATCCTTGGTCCCGACATCGAGGCACTGGAATCCGCCGAACTGGCTGAGGTGGTCGAGCTGCTGCTCAGTCGCGTCGCCCAGCACTTCCAGTACGAACAGGCAGTGCTCGAAGCCGCCGGCTACGATGAATATGAACATCATCGTACTGAGCACGACCATCTGCTGCTACGTGCTCGCAACGTGAGTGAGGCTGTGGTGTCGGGACACCAGTCGCTCGGCGAGCTCCGCGAGTTCCTGGTCAACTCGGTGATCCTCGGCCACTTGCTCAAGGATGACCGGCGGTTTTTTGCTCTGTTCGACAAGCTGGGCGCATCTGGCGCGCCGCGCGGGACTGCAGCGGTGCATCGGGAGCGACGGCGGTCGTCGCTCTAACCACAATTGGCTTGCCGGATCGGGCGGCCTTCGCGTGCCCGTGATCTGGCCCCCGCATTCGCTATCGGGACTTTTCGCTAAACTTCGATAAGATCGCAACTCCTGGCTGCAGGCGAGTCGGGCCGTTGTCGCCCGTGGCCGCCGCCGGCTGGGTAGAGGCGAAGATGATCGGGTCGCAGTTCGGCAACGTCGTCATCGTGGTGTGGCGCGAAGGCGTCGAGGCGCTGCTGATCGTCGGCATCCTCAATGCATGGCTGCGCAATAACGACGCCAGCGGCATCGGGCGGCGTTATCTGTGGTCCGGAGCCGCCACAGGCCTGCTGCTCGCGATCGGCTTTGGCACCACCATCGCGCTATCCAGCAGTACGATCCCAGTGACCAGCCGCGAGGTCTATGAGGCCATCGCGACCCTGCTTGCAGCCGGCTTGATCGTCCACATGGTCACCTGGATGCGCGGCCAGGGTCGTCTGCTACGCGACGAGCTCGAAGCGGCGCTGCGCCAGGAAACCAGCACGGCGAGCTGGTGGGGCGTGTTCACGCTGGCGGCGTTGGCAATCGCGCGCGAGGGCGCCGAGACCATCCTGTTTCTGCTCGGCGCGCTGTCGGCAGTCGAAAGCACGTCCCCGGCTGAGCCGATCCTGGGCGGTATCGTCGGCGTCGGCCTAGCGCTGGCAACCTACGCGCTGCTGCAGCTCGGCAGCCGGATCGCAACCTGGCGACTGTTCTTTCGCGTCACCGAAGTGATGATGTTGCTGCTGGCGGCCTCGCTGTTGATCAGCGGCGTCGACACCTTGAGCAGGCTCGGCATGCTGCCGTTGACGGGGCGGCTATGGGACAGTTCGTCGTTGCTTTCGGACCATGGAGCAGTCGGTGCCCTGGTGGCAGGGCTCACCGGCTATCGGTCACAGCCGAATTTGCTCGAGCTCGGTTTCTACGTCGTCTACTGGATCTGCGTCGTTCTGCTGCTCCGCAAGACCGCGCCGCCCGAACAGCTCGTCGTCGCCGAGAACCGCGCAGAAGTTCAGCGCTGAGCCGAACGCGCGTCGCGCGCCGCCGCATCCTGCGCCGCTTCGTCTTCCATCGAGCCGCGCAGGTTGCTTTGCTGCGCAAGGTGAGGGTACTGCCGCTTCATCTCGGCCTGCACGAATTTCACCGGGACATCGAAGTACGCGCCGTGCTCGCGGACGTATTCCATGAACCGCGCGTCGTTGTTGTCGAACGCCTGCATCACCGCGTCAGACGAGCCGTCGAAGTCGAGCGGCGCCACGCCGAGCTTGTCGCACAGCGTGCGATTGAAGGTGGGCGACGCTTTCACCCATCGTTCGCCGGTGAAGCATTCGGCATAGCCGTGCCACGCGAACAGGTCGGTGCCCATCGTCCGGGTCAGGTTCTCGGTGGCGAGATGATTGCGGACATCGGCAAAGCGCACCCGCGCCGGTATCCCGGATGCACGCGCCAGCGCCGCGAACGCCGAAGCCTTGCCGACGCAGTAGCCGCGTTCGGCGCGCAATACGCTCGATGCGCGGAAGATCTCGGGGCTGGAAAAGTCCACATAGGGATCGTAACGGACGCCGTCGCGCACCGCGAGGTATAGCGCACGAAGCTTCTCGGCGAGCGTTTCGGCGCCGCGCGTGGCGTCAGCGGCGCGCGCGATCACCTCGGGATGATCGCTGTCGACGAATTCCGCCGGTGCCAGACACACCGCGATCTCGGATGCGGCTGTCTTGGCCGTGCCGGAGTTGGCGCCGCTGCTGCCGGGCTCAGACCGCATGCAGTTTTGGCCTGGACGACACAATCTGCTTGGCGATCACCACGGGGCAATCGTCCGCGTGCTTGATTTCGTCACCGGTCTGCAGCCACGGCACCGATGCGCCGCACAATTTGCACTGGTTGTGCGCGCCGCCATCCTCTTCTGAGACGATCTCGATGGCCGTCTTCAGCAGGGCGGTGGCGATTTTGCGGACGTCTTCGGCGGCAGTATCGGTCATGGTTTGATTCCGTGGAACGCGTGGCGGCCGGCGGCCGCGGCCGGAGTGTGCCGCCGTTCGCCGGGCGTTGCAACTGAACGGTGGCCCGGTGCGGGGCTTAGTAGCAGGGATGGCGGCGGCCGTCCTGCCCCCGGTAGGCGGCGGCTCCCTGGCCGCACAGTGCCGATACCGGACCGTCATAGGTGGCGTAAGTGTGTCCAGGCCAAATCGGCGGACCATAGTTATGCAGATAGGGCTCGCTGGACTGATGGTAGGGTGAATGGTGGTGATGCTGCGCGCGATGCTGCCGATGCTCAGCCAGCGCCGGGATCGCGGTGGCTGTGGACAGGATCATCACGGCACAGGCCAGCTTGAACGTGGTCATGACACACTCCGTTGGTTCCGGAAAAGGAACGTCCCCGACGCGCTGAGGTTTCATCGCGCCGCGGACGTCGTTGGCGTCAGCTGCGCTCGGCGGCTTCGGCACGGGTCGGCGCCGCGCGCTCTGCGACCGCATCCGCCAGCCGCTCGATCTCGGCCGCGATGGTGTCCGCATGGGCATGATGCGCCATATGGCCGGCGCCGTTGAGCCGCAGCAGCCGTGCCTGCGGCACCGCCTGGGCCAGCGCCTCGGCATGGACCTGCGGCGGCACGACCGGATCGGCGGTGCCGGCGACGATCACGGTCGGCACCTGGATGCCGCCATAACGCGGCACGTGGTCGATCAGCTGATCGCGCAGCCCGGCATATTCTTCGAGGCTGGCGGCGAACCGCTTGGCGGTCAGCGCCAGCGCCAGCCGGCTGCGCTCGGCGTAGTCCGCCGGCGGCGTCTCCGGACGGAAGATCCGCGCCGAGATCCGCTTCATCATCGCCAGCGACAGTGGCGGCAGCAGCGTGTAGGTGACCAGCGGCTTCATCAGCAGTTCGGCGGCACGCTGGAACAGCGGCAGGCCCTGCGGCCGCGGATGTGTGGTCGGATTGATCAGCACCAGCCCGGCGACGGTGTCGGGATTGTCGAGCGCATAGCGCAGCGCGATCAGGCCGCCGAACGAATGCCCGACCACGATCAGCGGGCCGGCGTCACGATCGCGCAGCACTTCGCGGATCAGGGTCACCTGGTAGGCCGGCGAGGCGACCGGACCGGTGCCGGTGACGCTGTAGCCCTGGCCGGGGCGGTCTGGAATGATCACCCGCAGCCGCTGCGTCAGCCGCTCGCCGAGCGACATCCGCATGTCTTCGCAGCACAGATTGGCGCCATGCAGCAGCAGCACGGTCGGCTGGCCGGAAGCGGCGGGGCGGGCAGGCGCAAGATCGAGCGCGTGCATCCGCACGCCGTTGGCATTGATGAACACGCCGCGGGGCGGGTAGCGCGCTTCCAGCCGGCGCGCCAGCCGGCACGACACCCAGCCCGCCGCCGTGAACAGCACGACGACGCTCAGCACCAGCAAGATCAACGTCGTCATCGTATCCTTCGGCCATAGGCAATCGGCCGCGGACGACTCCGCAGCGGCAGGCGAAATTGAGCACGCGGACGTGTGGTCGCAATTGATCTTTCGCAATGGCTGCCCAACGGTCCGGGGATAGGTCTCGCCAGGGCGATCGACCGCGGACCATCATGTTGCAGAAAGTCGAGCAAATCGACACGCCGCGGCCCAATCTGGCGGTGCGCTGGGCGGGCGGGTTGTGGCGTCATAAATGGCCGGTGCTTGGCATCGCCCTCGTCCTGATCGCGGCGGGTCTCGGGCTTGCCCGGTTGCTGCTCGGGCCCGAAGTGGTGGCTGCGCCGGTCCAGCGCGGCAACCTGGTCCAGACCGTGGTTGCCAGCGGCCATATCGAAACACCTTACCGCGTCGAAATCGCCAGCCAGATCACCGGCACCGTCAAGGACGTGCTGGTCAAGGAGGGCGAGCAGGTGCATCAGGGCCAGCAGCTCGTCGCGATCGAGGCGTCGGAGCTGCAGGCCTCAGTGGTGCAGGCGGAAGGGGCGGTGGCGCAGGCGCGGGCGCGGGTGCGCCAGCTTCGCGAGCTGACCAAGCCCGCCGCCGACGAAGCCCTGAAGCAGGCACAGGCCAATCTGCTGAATGCCGAGGCGACTTACGAGCGCGCCTCCAAGCTCGCCGCCTCCGGCTACGGCACCAAGGCGACGCTCGACGACGCGACCAAAAATCTCGACGTCGCGCGCACCCAGGTGCGCACCGCTGAGCTGCAGGTGTTCACCACCAGTCCCGGCGGCAGCGACTTCGTGATGGCAGAGACCCAGCTCAGCCAGGCGCTCGCCAATCTCAACACCGCGCAGGCGCGGCTCGGCTACGCCACCATCGTGGCGCCGCGCGACGGCGTGCTGATCACCCGCAATGTCGAGCGTGGCACCGTGGTGCAGCCCGGTAAGGCGCTGCTGGTGCTGGCTCCGGCCGGCGACGTCCAGATTGTGGTGCAGATCGACGAGAAGAATCTCGGCCAGCTTGCGCTCGGCCAGCACGCGGTGGCTTCTGCCGATGCCTATCCGGACAAGCGCTTCTCCGCCGTGCTGAGCTACATCAATCCGTCGGTCGACATCAATCGCGCCTCGGTCGAGGTCAAGCTCAAGGTCGATGATCCGCCGGATTATCTGCGGCAGGACATGACGGTCTCGGTCGATATCGCCACCGCAGAACGCAACGACGTGGTGATCGTGCCGGCGCGCGCCGTGCATGATGCTGCGACATCCCCGTTCGTTCTGACGTCCGAGAACGGCCGCGCCGTGGTGCGCAAGATCAAGCTCGGCCTGCGCGGCGTCGGCTTCTACGAAGTGCTCGACGGTCTCAGCCCCGGAGAGCCGGTGATCCCGCTCACCGCGGGCGTCAAAGCCGGGCAACGCATCCGGGTGGTGGTGCCGTGAAGCGCTGGGTGCCTTTCGAGTGGATCGCCGCGGCGCGGTTTCTGCTCGACGGCGCGGTGCAGACGCTGGTGATCGTCGGCGGCATCGCGATCGGCGTCGGCGTCATCGTGTTCATGTCGGCGATGCTGGCCGGGCTGCAGGCCAATTTCATCAAGCGGGTGCTGACCTCCGTGCCGCAGATTCAGCTGATCCCGCCGGACCAGGTGGCGCGGCCGCTGCGCGACGCGCCCGGCACGTTCGAGGCAGCAACCGTGCAGCGCCCGACGCAGCGGGTGATTTCGATCAATCAGTGGCCGAAGATCCGCGCAGAGATGCAGGCGAGGCCGGACGTGATCAACGCCGCCGCCACGGCGTCCGGCTCGGCGCTGGCCCTGCGCGGCGACACCAGCCGGGCGGTGACGCTGAACGGCATCGAGCCGGAGATCTATTTCAAGATCGTCAAGGTGCCCGACTATATCGTCGCCGGCAGCGCGAAGATCACCACCGAGGGCATCGTGGTCGGCACCGAATTGGCGCGGGATCTCGGCGCTTCGCTCGGCGACAAGATCATCGTCTCGACCCCGCTCGCCGGCAATCGCGTGCTGACCATCAACGGCATCTTCGATTTCGGCAACAAGGCCGCGAACCAGCGCACTACCTATGTCACGCTGCGCAACGCCCAGAGCATGCTCGGGCTGCTCGGCGGCGTCACCTCGATCGACCTCACCGTCAACGATATCTACGCGGCCGAGGATATCGCCCAGGAAATCCAGGCGACGCTGCCGGTGGAGGCCGACAGCTGGATCAAGACCAATGCGCAGTTCTTCACGGCGGTGCAGGCGCAGAAAAACTCCAACACGTTGATCCGGCTGTTCGTGGGATTGTCGGTGGCCTTCGGCATCGCCGCCGTGCTGATCGTGTCGGTGATCCAGCGTTCCAAGGATATCGGCATTCTGCGGGCGATGGGCACCCGGCGCGAGCAGATCCTGCAGGTGTTCCTGATCCAGGGCGGGCTGCTCGCCTTCGTCGGTTCGCTGATCGGCTCCGGGCTCGGCGCGCTGGCACTGATCGTGTGGCATCGCCTGGCCCGGCAGGTCGACGGCAGCGAACTGTTTCCGCTGATGCTCGATCCCGATCTGTTCGTCTGGGCCTCGGTGCTCGCAACCGCGACCGGCGTCGCGGCGGCGATCGCACCGGCGCTGCGCGCCGCGAGGCTTGATCCGGTGGTGGCGATCCGTGGCTGACGTTCTCAACCTCGACGGGATCCGCAAATCCTACAACGTCGGCACGCCGGTCGAGACCGAAGTGTTGCACGGCATCGACCTGACGATGCAGCGCGGTGACTTCCTGGCGCTGATGGGGCCGTCCGGCTCGGGCAAGTCAACGCTGCTGAACATCATCGGTCTGCTTGACCGGCCGACCGGCGGACGGCTGCTGATCAACGGAGAGGATACGGGCCGTCTCGGCGATTCGGCGCTGACGCATCTGCGCGGCCACGCCATCGGATTCGTGTTCCAGTATCACTATCTGATCTCGGCCTTCACCGCGCGAGAGAACGTGATGATGCCGATGCTGGTCGATCGCGGGCGCCCAGATGCGGCGATGGAACAGCGCGCCGACGAGCTGCTCGACCGGGTCGGCCTTTCCAAATGGCGCAACAATAGCGCGACCAACATGTCCGGCGGCCAGCAGCAGCGCGTCGCCGTTGCGCGGGCTTTGGCGATGGACCCGGATCTCGTGCTGGCCGACGAGCCGACCGGCAACCTCGACACCAAGTCCGCCAACGACGTGTTCGAGCTGATGCGCCAGATCAACCGTGAGCGCGGCACCACGTTTCTGCTCGTCACCCACAACGACGACCTCGCCGAACGCTGCGACCGCATCGTCCGGGTGGTGGATGGCAACATCGCGGGATAGCTGCTGATCGAGCGGCTGCTTGGCGCAAGCAAGGTCCAAAAAGCGTGATGCGCGGGCTCACCCCGAGCCCGCGCATCCGTCAATCGTGGAGATCCGGGTTAGTTCGTGACCCGGGCTTCGAGTACGTCGCCGAACATCTCCCAGCGGTCGCCCTTGAAGCGCATAAGCTGCATCTGCTCGATCGGGAAATGATCGGTGGGCGAGGTGTTCATGGTGATGCCCGGCAGCAGCGAGGACGGCGCGTAACCCTTCAGGCTGGTCGCCACCTTCATGATGTTCTCACGCGTCAGATTATCGCCCGCCTGCCTCAGGATGTGTTCCAGCGTCTGCGCAGCACCGTAGGAATACAGCAGCAGACCGTTGGAGCGATCGGAGCCCGGCATGTATTTCTCGAGGAAGGCGTCCCACTCCTTCACGCCCGGATCGTTCTTCCAGCTCGGATCGGTCGGATCCTTGACGTAGCTCGCGGTGATCGCGTCCTGGGCAAATTCCATCCCGGCCGGTTTGATCACTGCACCGACAGACGACGAGACGTTGTTCAGAACGTGCACCGGTTTCCAGCCGAGTTCGCCCATCTTGCGGATCGCCAGTGCGGCGAATTTCGGCGTGGAGAGATTGAGGAACAGATCGGCGCCCGAGGCCTTGAGCTTGGCCATCTGCGAATCGATGGTCGGATCGGTGATGTCGTAGGTCGCCTCCGAGATGATCATCGAGGTCTTGGCGCCGAACCCGTCCTTGACACCCTTGTAGATGTCCTTGCCGTAATCGTCGTTCGCAACCAGCACGGCGATCTTGGCGTTGGGATAGGTCGCCATGATCCACTTCGCGTAGATACGCCCCTCAGCCTGATAGGGCGGATTGAACGGCATGGTCCAGGGATAGGTCTTCGGATCGTCGCCGAACCGGGTGCCGCCGCTCGACAGCATCAACTGCGGCACCTTCTTCTGGTTCAGATACTTCATGACGGCCGTGTTCGATGGCGTGCCGAGCGTGTGGTACAGGAACAGCACCTCGTCGCCTTCGACCAGCTTACGGGTCTGCTCCACCGCCTTCGGCGGCGAGTAGGCGTCATCGTACGAAATGAAATTGATCTTGCGGCCGTTGATGCCGCCCTTTTCGTTCAGCATCTTGACGTAGGCGCTCTGGACCTGGCCGACGATGCCGTAAGCCGACGCCGGGCCGCTGTACGGCACGAAATTCCCGACCTTGATCTCGGTGTCACTGACGCCGGGGCCGTAAGATTTCTGCGCAAGCGCAACGCCGGGTGCGAACAACGACGTCGCCGCGAGAACGGCCGCAAGTCCGAAGAGTCTCATCTGTTTCCATCCCATTTTCTTGGCGCGATCTGTTCGATCGTCACGGCGGCGATACTAGACGCCCGCAGGTGGAGCGCGCAATCCCGATCACGTGGACCGATCAGCGCATCTGACTGAGCACTCTCGGAGGACGATGCAAGCAAGATGCGAGGAATGATCCATCGAATTGCTTTGTGCGGAATTTCGGTTGCCGGCCATTTTGTGCCGGCAAGAAGTTGGTCTTGCTCGCGCCGTTAGCCTGATGGGGACTGCCTCCACAAAGCTGGCCGCCAACGTGTCCGCGATCTGAATTCTCTGTCGCAAATGGCGGGTCGTTACGGGATGCGGATAGCAGACTGACAGTCTGCTAATTGAGGTGGCTTGCGCCAAGCTATCTCGGCCGCTCGCCAACGATAAGCCATGTGTAGTGAATTACTTAAGTTGTGCGCTTCGGCCGCTTTTGAGGAAAGACTTTCCGACCGGTCGCACGAAATTTCCCCGTAGAAGAATGGGTTGGCTTGTCGATATTATTGATTTGCTTGAGGTGCAGTTCTGGTGCGCGCCTTGCAGAGCTCTTTGGGGTGCGCGGAAATCGCCGCGCAGACACCGATCAGGGAGCTCCTTATGGGATCACTTGGTGCATTGTGGACGGCGACCACGGGCCTGCAGGCTCAGTCTGCCGCTTTTGAGAACATCTCGGGCAATGTCGCCAATTCGCAGACAACTGCATTCAAGGCGACCAATACGGCGTTCTCCGACCTGATCTATCCGCCGCAGGTCTCGGATACCGTCTTATGGCGTTCAGTCCTGACCAACAATAAGCAGGGATCGATCAGCAATGATCCGGTGAGTACCCATATGGCGATCGGCGGGGAGGGGTATTTCACGGTCGAGGCGCCGTCAGGGGTGAGCGGGAGCGGCCAGCCGACGTTCAGTACCAGCGAGACCACCTATACGCGCCGCGGCGATTTCGATCTCAAGAACGGCTATCTCGTCAATGGCGCGGGTTACTACCTGATGGGATCTCAAATTGATCCCGTCACTGGCGCCGTGGGCAGCCTGGCGCCGCTTCAGTTCGATACCAGTACGGAAGTGCCAAATCTCGGCGTTCTGCAAAGCCTGTCGGTCAGTTCATCCGGCAAGCTGCAAGGCACCTATTCCAAGGGCCAGACGGTCGACGTTGCGTCGCTGTCGATAGCCAGCTTCGCCGGCGAGGGTTTTATGAAGCAAGGCAGCGGCGGAACGTTCTCGCCGACGCCTCAATCCGGTCCGGCCCTTTACATCAATTCCGGCACGGTGGTGGGAAGTGCGCTGGAGGCGTCGAACGTAGACATTGCGGATCAGATGACCACGATAGTTCAAGCGCAGCAGGCTTATTCAGCATGCACACGAGTCGTGACCGCATCGAACGAGATGATGCTAACGATGACCAGCCTCACCATCTGAGCCGGCGGTGACGCAGTGTGATCTCCTGTGCGGACGTCGGCACGTGCCCCCAACATTGCAGGTCAGCAGCCGGGATCAACCGGCTGCTGCTGGCGCTTGCTGATCTGTCTCACCGCGTCTGCGGCGTGGTCCGGTCTTCGGCTTTGAAATACTTGCGGGCGTGGGCGACGATCTGGCCGTCGCTGGGGTGATCGACGGTTTCGACCGCGGCGATCTTCGCCTTCAGGGCCGGGTTGTGGTCGGCGATGTACTTTTCCAGCGCGTGCTTGGTCTGCGCCGGGCCGACGATCAGCACGATGCCGGCGTCGGCGATTGCCTCCATCGCAGCCTGGAGGAAATGCTCGTCGACCGGCTCATGGCCGGAGCCGACCGCGCGGTGATGGTGGACGTGCCGGTTCGGATTGTCGGCGTGCACCACGAGCTTGTCGGCGTCGGACGGGTTGAAGTGAAACACCCGCGCTTCGCGGTGGTCGATCCAGATCACGGCGTGGAAATGGGGGCTGGTCATAGGGCTGTCTCCCGGCTTCTGGCACGGCACGCAGGCAACAACGATCGCGGCCGCACGGCGGAGCCGAGATTACGGTCCGCCTCGGCGTCTGGGCTTGATCGGCCGCAACTTTGGCCGGAGGCGCGGCCGGCGGTCAGCCGGCGTGGCGCACCCGGCGGCCCTCGATCGGGTAGGCCGGGTCGTTGTAGCCGGGCGTGGAGGGATGGCCGCTCGCCACCAGGCTGTCGATCAGCGCCTCGTCCTCGGCGGTGAAGCGGTAGTCGAGCGCCCGGACATAATCGTCCCATTGCTGTTCGGTGCGTGGACCGGCGATCACCGAGGTCACCAGCGCGTTGTTCAGCACCCAGCCGACCGCGAATTGGACGGCGGTGGCGCCCTTGGTTTCGGCGTGGGACCGGATCTGCTGCGCCAGCTTCAGCGACTCGGGCCGCCACTCGGTCTGCAGCATCCGCTTGTCGGCGCGGCCGGCGCGGCTGTCTTTGTCCGGCTGCGCGTCGGGCGCGTATTTGCCGGTCAGGACGCCGCGCGCCAGCGGCGAGTAGGGGACGATACCGAGGCCGTAGAAGCCGCAGGCCGGGATGTGCTCGACCTCCGGCATCCGGTTCATGGCGTTGTAATACGGCTGGCTGACGACTGGGCGGTCGATGCCGAGCCGGTCGCAGATGTTGCAGATCTCGGCGACGCGCCAGGCACGATAATTCGACACGCCGAAGTAGCGGATCTTGCCGGCGCGGATCAGATCGCCGATCGCCCGCACCGTTTCCTCAAGCGGCGTCGCATGATCTTCGCGGTGCAGATAATAGATATCGATCCAGTCGGTGCCGAGGCGCTTCAGGCTTTCATCGGCAGCCTGCAGCACGCGGCGGCGCGACAGCCCGGCGCGGTTGGGGCCGTCCCCCATCGGATTGGCGACCTTGGTGGCGAGGATCCAGTGTTCCCGATGCGCCGTGATCGCGCGGCCGACCACCTGCTCGGAGCCGCCGGTCGAATAGACGTCGGCGGTGTCGATGAAATTGATTCCAGCGTCGCGCGCCTTGTCGATGATCCGCGCCGACGTCGGTTCGTCGGTGGCGCCGCCGAACATCATCGTGCCGAGGCAAAGCGGCGAAACCTTCAGGCCGCTACGGCCGAGCGAACGATAGTCCATGGGGCTTCCTTCGAGATTTTTTTAGACACGGTAATGCAGGTGGCGGCCACCGCATTTCAGATCATAGCCGCCCGAGGCCGTCATTGCGAGGAGCGAAGCGACGAAGCAATCCACCTCCGAGCACTGGGCTGGATTACTTCGCTTCGCTCGCAATGACGGAGACAGGCATCGAGACTCTCGCTGCCTTCGAAATCAGTGCCCGCTACTTCTTCACCAGTGGGCAGGCAGGATCGGGTGGGCCAAACGCAGCTTCGCCGGGGATGTGAGCCAGGATCTTGTAATAGTCCCACGGATATTTCGACTCCTCCGGGGTCTTCACCTGCACCAGCATCAGGTCGTGGACCATCAGCCCATCCTCGCGCAGCTTTCCGCCGCGGGCAAAGAAGTCATTGACCGGCTTCTCCCGCATCTTGGCTGCGACCTTCAAGGGATCGTCGGTCCCGGCGTCCTTGATCGCCTGCAGATAATGCATGGTCGCCGAATACACGCCGGCCTGCCACATCGTCGGCATCCGGTTCATCTTGGCGAAATAGCGCTTCGACCATTCGCGGGTTTTGTCGTCCATGTCCCAATAGAATGACGTCGTCAGCAGCAGTCCCTGCGCGGTGGGCAGGCCAAGCGAATGCACGTCGGTGATCAGCGCCAGCAGCGCCGCCATCTGCTGGCCGCCCTTGAAGATGCCGAATTCGCCGCCGGTCTTGATCTCGTTGACGTTGTTGGGCGGGCCGGCTGCGATGCCGATGATCTTGGCTTTCGAGGCCTGCGCCTGCAGCACGAACGACGACACGTCCGAGGTCGCAAACGGCGGCCGCACCGAGCCGAGCACCTTGCCGCCGGTCTTGGTGACCATTGCGGCAGCGTCTTTCTCCAGCGATTGGCCGAAGGCGTAGTCGTCGGTGATGAAGAACCAGGTGTCGCCACCGCGCTTCACCACCTCCTGTGCGGTGCCGACCGCGAGGGCATGCGTGTCGAATACCCATTGCATGGCGTAGGGGCTGCAGAACTTGCCGTGGAAGTCCGCCGCGCCGGTCGACTGGGCGATGAACAGCCGCTTCTTCTCATTGGCGATGTTCTGGACGGCGAGGCCGACGGCGGAGACCGGCACGTCGAGGATCAGGTCGACCTGCTCGACGTCGTACCAGCGCCGCGCCAGCGTGGCGCCGATATCGGGCTTGAGCTGATGGTCGCCGACGATCACCTGGATCGGCTTGCCGAGCACGGTGCCGCCGAAATCGTCCACCGCCATTTGCGCCGCGGTCACGGAGCCCTGTCCGGTCGGTGTCGAGGCAGGGCCGTTCATATCGGTGAGGACGCCGAGCTTGACGACGTCGTCGGAGACTTGCGCGCGGGCGATGGACGATGACAGCAGCGCAGCCGTCATCATCGCCGCCGCGATCGATCTGGCGATCATTCGTTTCTCCCTTGTTCCGGCTCTGCGGCCGTGTTGTGATTAAGAAACTTACACCATTCTGCTGCCACCGCAATTTACCGGCGGCGCGATGACCAGGGGCCGATGTTCGCGATACTGGGGTTGGGGTTTCTGCTCGGGATGCAGCATGCGCTCGAGGTCGATCACATCGCCGCGGTGTCGACGATCGCAGCGCGGCGCAGCGGCGTCGCCGATATCGTCAAGCACGGACTGACCTGGGGCCTCGGCCACACGCTGACGCTGTTCCTGTTTGCGGGCCTCGCGCTGGTGATCGGCCACGCGATCCCCGAGCAGATCGCCCATCCGCTGGAGGGAGCGGTCGGCTTCATGCTGGTGGCACTCGGCGGGCATCTGCTGTGGCGGCTGTGGCGCGACCGGGTTCACGTCCATGTCCATCAGCACGGCGACGGTGTGCGCCACCTCCATTTGCATAGCCATGCCGACCGGTTGAGCCACGACGCGCCCACCGCGCATCGGCATGAGCACGGCTTCCGCTGGCGGACGCTGTTGGTCGGCCTGATGCACGGCATGGCCGGCTCGGCGGCGCTGTTGGTGCTGGCGGTGTCGCAGGCGCCGAGCCCGGCACAGGGGCTACTTTACGTTGCGCTGTTCGGACTGGGCTCGATGGTCGGAATGGGAGCACTATCGGCCGTGATCGCGGTGCCGGTGGTGATCTCGGCGCGCTCGCTGACGACCGCTAACCGCCTGCTGCAGGGCGCGGTCGGTGTTCTCACGATCGCGATCGGGGTGAGCACCATCCACGCGACGCTGCTCGCTTAGAGCGAAGCAAAGCGCCGGCGGGCGCAGTGTCAGGCGATCTTGCGCAGCGTCTCAGGTGAGGGGAGATGGGTCTCGGGCGGCGGCTCGGGGGCCGGCTCGTACACCGCGTAGCGGTCCTTGCCGAGCTTCTTGGCGTTGTACAGCGCGACATCCGCCGCTGCGATCAGTCGCTCAGGGTGGAGGCCGATCTGCGGGGTCCACTGCGCGACGCCGATCGACGCTGCGATCTTGATCCCAGCCTCGCCGCGGGCCGACACGGCGCGGCTTTCGTCCAGGATATAGCGGGCGATCATGACGCCTTCGCGCAGCGTCGTGCCCGGCATCACCACGCAGAATTCGTCGCCGCCGGCGCGTGCCAGCAGATCGCCGGGGCGCAGCCGTGACTGCGCGGCCCGCGAGAACCGGCGTAGGCATTCGTCACCGGCTGCATGGCCATGACCGTCATTGATCGCCTTGAAGCCGTCGAGGTCGATCGCCAGCACGGCGAACGGCTCGCCGGTGCTCATCGAAACCGTGCACTGCTCCGACATCCGCTGCAGCAGATGCCGGCGGTTGGAGACGCCGGTGAGGTCGTCGAGCAGCGCGAGATTTTCAACTTCCGAGCGCAGCCGGTCGATCGCCATCAGCAGGAAAGCGAAATTCCACGTCATCGACAGGAATACCAGCGCCAACACCAGCCCGGCCTGGAAGTCGTTGAAGTGAACCAGCGAGAGTTCGCCGCCGACGCCCATCATCGCCGCGATCGAGCGCACCACATAGACCGCTACGATCAGGCTGGCGATCACGCCCGCCATCCGTGCACCCGGGTTGCGCCGCCCCACCTTGGACATAACCAGCGGCAGCGTTAGGGCAGTCGGGATCAGCTGTGCCATCGAGTACACCACGATCCGCATCGCCATCGAGTCGACGACAAAGATGAAGAAGCTCAGTCCAGCCGCGACTGCGCCCGTGACGATGAACGCCATCGTCCAGGGCACGCGGCGGCCGTAGAACTCGTACATGCCCATCGCGGACAAACAGCAGGCGAAGACCACCAGTGTGCCGCCGCCGATCAGCGAGAGTTCGACATTGATCACGAGGCGGAGCATGCCGACGACCGCGCCCGTCGCGAGCACGAAGCAGGCTGCCGTCATGTAACGGGCGGGCGTGAAGTTCGGATAGTTACGGGTGACGTGGACCCACACCAGGCCCAGCGAAACGAAATTGATCAGGAAGACGATCCAGAGCGTCGGCATGCTCAACATGCGTGCCTCCACTCGATGGAGGCCACCCAACCTCCGATTGTTATCTGCCGTCCGCCCATGACTACTCCCAAAGTTGAGCGGAGGGTGCGCCGCGAGCGTTTAACGGACTCTGATCATGCTTCGCAAAAATACGAGTTGGTTTTGAAACGGTGAACGGCGCCGCACCATTGCGTGACAGTCGCTGTTCACTCGCCATTAACGATGCGAATTGCGCGAAATAAGCGAACAATTGTGGATAACAATGCGAAATATCTTCGTCAGCCGATAGAAGTGGCAGCGAATCTGTTCCGATCAAAACGGAGGCGGTTGCAAGATCGGCGAGCCCGGTCCCGTCTCGCGTGGCGTTAGTATCCATCAGCTCGAGAGGACGAGATGGCGAAGAAAGCCAAGAAGGCGAAGACCGTCGCCAAGGCCAAGAAGGCCAAGACGGTGAAGAAGGCCGCCAAGAAGGTCACGAAGAAGGCGACGAAGAAGGCCGCCAAGAAAGCGACGAAGAAGGCGACCAAGAAGACCGTAAAGAAGGCCAAGACGGCTAAGAAAGCCAAGAAGGCCAAGAAGTAACTGCCACGGAGGCGCCCCGGCGGGGCGCCTCCGCCGGCCGCCCACGGTATCGGCGGCCTGAGCGGCATGCCGAGGCAGAGCGGCCCTGCGGCTGGCGGACTTGCCCGGCGGCAGTTTTGGGGGCATAGCCGGCTTCAAATGCGGCAGCCGCTCTTATAGGGTCCCGCCGACGTTCCTGCCGGCACCCGCCGCCCCAACCCCCAAGACCGATGAAGATCACCCAAGCGTTCCGCTTCGAAGCCGCCCATTATTTGCCCAACGTGCCGGAAACCCACCGCTGCAAGCGGATGCATGGGCATTCCTATCGGGTCGAATTGCAGCTCAGCGGGCCGATTAATCCGGTCACCGGCTTCGTGCTGGACTTTTTCGAGATCGAGGCCGCGTTCGGGCCGCTGTTGAAGCGGCTCGACCATTACTGTCTCAACGAGGTCGAGGGGCTGGAAAATCCGACCGCGGAGAATATCGCGATCTGGATCTGGCGCCGCACCAAGCCGGAGCTGCCGCAGCTCTGCGGCGTGCGGGTCTACGAAACCTCAGAGTGCTGGGCCGATTACGCCGGCGAAGACGACTGACGTCTCGGGCGGCTCAGAGGCCGCCCTCATAGATCGGTCCGCGGGAGACGCGGACCGAGGCGAAGGTCAGGCGCGCACCGCCGCCGTCTTGCTGCGCTCGGCTGCGGTTTCCTGCTCCCAGCGCAGGATGGTCGCATACAGGTTCTGGAATTTGCTCGCGGTCTCGCCGTCGAACATCGGGTCCTTGCGATCGTCGATGCGCGCGTCGATCTTCGCCCAGTCTTCCGGAGTCAGCGTTTCGAGCGCGGCCGGGAACAGCAGCTGTTCTTCCTTCAGCATGTGGCGGCGCTGGTGCTCGATGAAGTCGCGCGCCGCAGCGTGGAAGGTCTGGCGCGGCAATTCCTGATCGGCCAGCACATCGTCCACCACCTTGGCGAAGTTCGCGAGGCGATCGACTTCCAGCTCGTGCTCTTTCTCGATGTCACCGACCGTGCCGGCAACCGCGGGATTACGCTCCTTCAGGATGCGATAGACGACGTCTTCCTTCGGGTGGTGACAGGCTTCCGGGTACTCCTTGAAGTACTGAATAATGGCCTGGAAGATTTCGTAGTCGGGTCGCTCGCGGCGATCGAAGACGCTGAGCTCTTGTTCGAGCACGTCGAGCAGGCGCGCGATGTTGCGGTGCTCGTCGTTCAGCAATTCAATGATTCGTGACATGGCCGACCTCGATGTCGCTATCCGCAAATACGCAGCGATTTGCGGCAAACCTTCGCGACCGCAAAATACGTCCAATCGATCGCCAATCCTTGCGTTAGATCAACTGGACGCAGGCGGCTATCAGTCGCAACCGCGCTGCTGTTACAACGCGGTGCGGCGCAGGCGGAGCGCGTTGCCGATCACGCTGACCGACGACAGCGACATCGCGGCAGCGGCGATAATCGGCGACAGCAGCAGGCCGAAGCTCGGATACAGGATGCCGGCCGCGATCGGAATGCCGGCCGAGTTGTACACAAAGGCGAAGAACAGATTCTGCCGGATGTTGCGCATCGTCGCTTGCGACAAGTTGCGGGCGCGAACGATGCCGCCGAGATCGCCCTTGAGCAGCGTGACGCCGGCGCTTTCCATCGCCACGTCGGTCCCGGTTCCCATCGCGATGCCGACATCCGCGGCAGCCAGCGCCGGGGCGTCGTTGACGCCGTCGCCGGCCATCGCCACCACGCGGCCCTGCTGCCGCAGCTTCTCGACCACTGCGCTCTTCTGATCCGGCAGCACCTCGGCCTCGACGTCGGCGATACCGAGCTTGCGGGCGACCGCGTTTGCGGTGACGCGGTTGTCGCCGGTCAGCATGATCACCTTGATGCCGTCGGCCGCGAGCGCCGTCAGGGCCGCGGGCGTCGAGGGTTTCACAGCGTCGGCGATGGCGAACAGCCCGGCGAGGCGGCCGTCGATCGCGACATGCACCACGGTGTCGCCGTCGCCGCGCAACTGCTCGGTCTTGGCCGCGAGCGAAGCCGTGTCGATGCCGAGCGAGGCGAGATACGCCGGGTTGCCGATCACTACCGTCCGGCCTGCGACCGTGCCGGTCGCGCCTTTACCAGTGGGGGCGTCGAAACCGGTGACGTCGGCGAGATCGAGGTTGCGCTGCTTGGCGGCGCGGACGATGGCGTCGGCGAGCGGATGCTCACTGGCGCGCTCGACGCTGGCGGCAAGCCGCAAGAGCTCGGCTTCATCTGTTCCGTCCGCGGTTACGATCGCCACCACGCTCGGCCGGCCTTCGGTGAGCGTGCCGGTCTTGTCGATCACCAGGGTGTCGATCTTCTCCATCCGCTCCAGCGCTTCGGCGTTGCGGATCAGCACACCGGCCTGCGCGCCGCGACCGACGCCGACCATGATCGACATCGGGGTCGCGAGGCCGAGCGCGCACGGGCAGGCGATGATCAGCACGCTGACGGCGGCGACCAACGCAAAGGTCAGTCGCGGTTCCGGACCAAAGGTGGCCCAGGCCGCAAAGGCGACGATGGCGGCGAGCAGCACCGCCGGCACGAACCAGCCGGCGACCAGATCGGCGACGCGCTGGATCGGCGCGCGCGAGCGCTGGGCCTGCGCCACCATCTGCACGATGCGCGACAGCATGGTGTCGCGGCCGACCTGATCGGCGCGCATCACGAAGCCGCCGGATTGATTCAGCGTACCCGCCACCACCTTGCCGCCGGTCTCACGGCTCACCGGCATCGACTCGCCGGTGACCAGCGACTCATCCAGCGTGCCGCGGCCTTCGATAATGGTGCCGTCGACCGGCACCTTCTCGCCGGGACGCACACGCAGCCTGTCGCCGACGCTGAGACTATCGATCTCGACCTCGTGCTCGCGGCCATCGGCTTCGATCTTGCGGGCTGTCTTCGGCGCGAGCCCGAGCAGCGCCTTGATGGCGCCGGAGGTGGCTTCACGGGCGCGCAGTTCGAGTACCTGTCCGAGCAGGACCAGAACGGTGATCACGGCGGCGGCTTCGAAATACACCGGAACGGTGCCGCCATGGCCGCGGAAGGCGGGCGGGAATAGCTGCGGCGCGACGGTCGCCACCAGGCTGTAGACGTACGCGACGCCGGTGCCCATCGCGACCAGGGTGAACATATTGAGGTTGCGCGTCACCACCGACTGCCAGCCGCGCACGAAGAACGGCCAGCCGGCCCACAGCACGACAGGCGTCGCCGAGACGAGCTGAATCCAGTTCGACAGCGCCGGATCGATCAGGCCGTGGCCGCCGACGAGATGACCACCCATCTCGAGCACAACAGCCGGCAACGCCAGCACCAGGCCGAACCAGAACCGGCGCGTCATGTCGACGAGCTCGGGGTTCGGTGCGTCATCGAGCGACACCAGCTCCGGCTCGAGCGCCATGCCGCAGATCGGGCAGGTGCCCGGGCCGACTTGGCGGATCTGCGGATCCATCGGGCAGGTGTAGATCGTGCCTTCCGGCACGTCGGCGGCCGGCTTGGCTTTGCTCTTGTCCAGATACGACACCGGGTCGGCGGCGAACTTGGTTTGGCAGGCTTCGCGGCAGAAGTGATAGGTCGTGCCCTTGTAGGCAAAGTGATGCTTGCTGGTGGCGGGATCGACCTTCATGCCGCACACCGGGTCGATCACCTTGCCGTCGTCAGCGGAGGCGCTGTGATGATGGTCGGCGTGGTCGTGCGCACCGCCGCAACAGGACGAACTGGCCGCCTTGGCCAGATAGCGCTGCGGATCGGCCGCGAACTTCGTCCGGCAGCCGCCGCAGCAGAAGTGATAGGTGGTGCCGTCGTGTTCGAAGCTGTGCTTACTGGTGGCGACATCGACGGTCATGCCGCAGACCGGATCGATTGCTTTCGCTTCAGGCGCTGGGTGATGATGGGCGTGGTCGCCACCGCCGCAGCATGAGGACTTCGCCGGCAGATCCGTCAGCTGATGCAGCTTCGGGGCTGCCTTCGGCGGCAGCGTGAAGGGCTGGGCGGCCTTTGCCAGCACGCCGGCGGGATCGGCCGCGAAAGTGTCGCGGCAGCCGCCACAGCAGAAATAGTAGGTCTGGCCGTCGTGATCGAAGCGATGCTGCGCGGTCGCGGTGTCGACGGTCATACCGCACACCGGGTCGGTCGCCGTTGTCGTGGCGGGCGCCGATGCGCTCGCTGGTCCGCCGCAGCAGGACGAGGTTGCGGGCGCATTCGCCCCTGCAGAACCGCAGCAGCCCGTGTTCTTGACAGAGGCGTCTTGCCCCGCATGCTCCGCGTCGCGCATTGCGTCACCCTGGCGCTTGTAACCCATACCGTGTAGGGGTATATATCCGACATGCACAAAGACATCAAGGCGTCGTGCCAAAAACGGCTGGGGCGGATCGAAGGGCAGGTGCGCGGCATCTCCAAGATGGTGGAGGAGGGGCGCTACTGCATCGACATCGTCACCCAGATCTCAGCGGTCCGCGCCGCGTTGCGCCGGGTGGAGGAGGAAGTGCTGAAGGATCACGTCGCGCATTGCGTCGAGCACGCGATCGCCAGCGGTGACAAAGCCGATCAGCGCCAGAAGATCGCGGAACTGATGGATGTGATCCAGCGCTCCGGCCGCTGAACCGGATGAGTGAGTCGGCGAGGTCTGCGCTCAGCGACGTTGCGCGGTGGTCGTCGTCGATGTCCCGAATAGCGAGGTCTTCACCGCGCTGAAGCCGGCGGAGAGCTGAGTCAGACCGCAGGACAACGGATCATTGCTGCCGCAGGCGTAGCGCTGCGGCTCCGTCGCGCGTCTGCGCTCGGCGCGCTTCTTCTCAGCGCGAGGTCGGGTCTTGTCAGCGGCGGCACGGGGCTTGTCAGCTGCAGAGCGCGGCTTATCAGCAACAACGCGGGGCTTCGGCAGTGGGGGCGGTGGCTCGGCGGCCGTCGCCTGTTGCTGCAGGGCGGCGAGCTGCTGTTGTTTGGCGGTGAACGCCGCCACGATCATCTGCCGCCGGCGCTCGTCGAGGAACGCGGTGTACTCCTCGTCGATCTTCCGTAGCTCGGCGGCCGTCGGATTCGGGCCGGCGATATCGAAGCTGCGGTTCTGCATGAAGTCGAAATAGGTGTAGCCGCCGCCGGGTTTGCGCCGGCCGGCGAACTTGGCGTCGCACTGAGTTTGCAGCGCCGCCTTGGTGTCCTGGGTGGCCGCCTTGGTCTCGCCCTTGGCGATGCAGTCCTCGTAATCGACCGGCTCTTTGTTCGGCCACCACTGCGCCTGAGCACGCGTCGCCGGTGCCGCGATCCCGATCAGGATCGCGAGCTGAAGCACTCCGAGATGGCTTACTCCGGTCATACCTGTCCCGCGGCTAGGGTAGCGGCGTATTATTCCGGATTCCGCCGGGGACGAGGCGGTTTGTCAAGGCACCGGGGCGGTACTGAGCGCTGAATACACGTGCAAATTAACTCACATGAAACTCGACATTGACCTGGCCGGAGCCGCTGGAAGGGAAATAATCGCATAATGGCTCGGCTTCGCCGGTGTAATCGTCCCACCCGAGTGCCGCGAACAGCATCACCGTGTCGGCCATGCCACCTTCGCCATTGCATTTCACTGCGTAGTCCGGAAGCATCGCGGTGAATTCTCGGTAGCGCCGCTCCTGCCAGAGCTGCAGGACCCGCAGGTCGACCTGACGGTTGAACTCACTGGCGATGGTAGTCCAGGCATCGGGGCCGAGATCCTTGTTCGGCCACAGCCGATGCGACAGCGAGCCCGAAGCAAGTATCGCTACGCGTTCGTCGGAGGCATCGATCGCGCGGCGGGTTGCTTCACCGAGCGCGCGGCTCTCCTCGATCGAGGTGAACAGTGGCGAAGCGATCGAAACGACCTTCGCCCAGCCGTCGGGATTGAGATAGTGCATCGGCACGATGGTGCCGTATTCGAGCCCGAGCGTCGGTACCTGATGCGCCAGGACTTTCAGTCCGCGGCTCTGTGCCTCGACGGCGATCGCCTGCGCTAAGGCCGGATCGCCCGGCAGGTCGTAGCGCAGGTCCTGGATCATGTGCGGCGCTTCGTGACTGGTAAACGAGCCACGGTGCTGCGTATTGGCATTGATGTGGTAGCCGAAGTTCGACAGCCAATGCGTGTCGAACACCACGAAGGTTGTGACCTCGCGCTCCTTTGCGCGACGGCCAAGTTCGCGAAGCGCCGCGACGGCACCGGCTCGTGCCTGCCGCAGCGGACTGTCGGAGGCCTCCGACAGCATCAGTGAGGGAACGTGACTGACCTTGGCCGCCAGCACCAGCTTGCCCATCGTGCAACTCCCGAGTCGTGCTGGTGCTATTCGACGTCGGCGAATTCTTTCTGGTGCAGCCACGCTGTGTGGCGCGGCGGCTTCTTGGTCACCGCCCATTCGTCGACCATCGCGTGGGCGACACTCTTCATCTGGGAGAGTTGCTCCGGCGTTGCGGTCCAGGCGGCGACCTCGAGCCGGTGGCCGCTCGGATCTCGGAAGTAGATCGACTTGAAGATGGTGTGATCGGTTGGGCCGACCACGTCGAGACCTTCGGCTTCGGCGCGCTGCTTCGCCGCCATCAGCCCATCGACGTCATTGACCTGAAAGGCGATGTGCTGGACCCAGTCTGGCGTGTTCGGATCGCGGCCAATCGGCGGCGAGTTCGGCAGTTCGAAGAACGCCAGGATGTTGCCGGCGCCGGCATCGAGGAAGATGTGCATGTAGGGATCGGGCGCCTTGGTCGACGGCACCTTGTCCTCGGCGATCGCGCCGATCAGCTCCATCCCCATCACCCGCCCGTAGAACGCCACGGTTTCCTTGGCGTCCTTGCAGCGATAGGCGACGTGATGGATCTGCTGGATTTGCATGATGTCCTCCCGATTGTTTTGTGCATTTGATCCGCATTGGATCAAACCAGCCTGTCGGGAGGTTGACGTGGATCAACGATCCAGCCGCCGGCGTAACAGACGCCGGCCGGCGAGCTTGGCGTCGGCAGGGAGCCGGCGCGAGACAGTCAGGAGGGATCAGGCGGCGCGGTTATCTGCCAGCACCGACTCGGCGTGCTCGATATGTTCGAGCTCCGAGAGCTTGGTGGAAGTCTTGCCCCGGCAAGACCACGAGATCTGCGCTTCGTCACCGTTGATCGACAGGATGATGCCGGTGGCGCCGCCCTGGGTGGTGACTTCGTCGCCGACAGAGAACGTTTCGTTGGCGAGTGCGGCTTCCAACGCGGCACGGAGGCAGAACAATTCGTTGCCGTTGGCGGCGCGGAATGCGGCGGCGGCCTTGGCAACCATGTCGTCGGTGACTTTGAGTTTGTGGGCCATTGCACGTACCTCGATTGGTTCGATCGTGGAGGGCTGCGACGTTGCCGACCCGCACGGGAAGAACCACGCGGCGATTAGGCTGCTAGATGTGGTATTTTCCGTTAAAGATGCAGCTCCGTAAGGATACTGATGACTGCTAGAATTACCGTCGGCGGTAATAATCCACCCAACTGCGAATTTGCAATTGAGCTGCATCAAAACGACAAACGCGCGCCGAGGCGCGCGTTTTCGCGTTTGGTAAAATTGTAAGGTCGGTCAGACCGCGATCGAGTGCCGGACCGATGAGTTGCGCAGGTAGGTGTCGAACACCGACGCCACCACGCGCGACAGCCGGACGCCTTCCGGCGTCAGCGTCACTTTGCTGCCATTGCACACCACGGCGCCGTCGCGCTGCAGTTCGGCGAGCGACTCCTGCTCCGGTGCGTACCAGTCATCGGCACAGCCGAACGCCTTGCCGGCGGCTGCGAGATCGACCTTGCCGTCGCACATGATGCGTTCGATCACGTGGGCGCGGAGATTGTCCTGCTGGGTCAGGGCGTGACCACGCGCCACCGGAATCTTGCCGGCTTCGACCGCGCGCGCCCAGGCGCCGGTCTCGCTGATGTTCTGCACGTAGCCGCTCGGGGTGCGGCCGATCGAGGTGGCGCCGAGCCCGATCAGGGTCTGCGCCGCATCGGCGGTGTAGCCCTGGAAGTTGCGGTGCAGCTCGCCGGTCTTGGCGGCAACCGCCAGCGAGTCGCCCGGCAGAGCGAAGTGGTCGATGCCGATGCGGACGTAGCCGCCCTTGACCAGCGCTTCCGCAGCGGTGTCCGCCTGGGTCGCGCGCAGCTCCGGCTTCGGCAGCGACTCGTCCGGAATCATCCGCTGGTTCTTGGCGACCCACGGCACGTGGGCGTAGCCGAACAGCGCGACCCGGTCGGGCTTCATCTCGACGCACTGTTCGACGGTGCGGCGCAGGTCTTCGGCGGTCTGATAGGGCAGGCCATAGATTAGGTCGAAATTGATGCGTTCGACGCCGGCCGATTTGAACAGCTGCATCGCGCGCGCGACCATTTCGGGCGGCTGGACGCGGTTGATCGCTTCCTGCACCTTCGGGTCGAATTCCTGCACGCCGAAGCTGGCGCGGGTGAAGCCGAGCTCGCCGATCTTGGCGGCCATGTCTTCGGTCAGCGTACGGGGATCGCTCTCGATCGCGATTTCAGCGTCGGGCAGGAATTCGAAGCGCTCGCGCAGCAGCGTCATCAGCGCGCCGAGATCCTGCGGATCGATCACCGTCGGGGTGCCGCCGCCGAAATGCAGATGGCGCACCGGCATCGTGCCGGGCAGGGCGTCGGCGACCAGATCGATTTCGTCGATCAGGTGTTCGACGTAGTCGGCGACCGGATCGTACTTCGCAGCAAGCTTCATGTTGCAGCCGCAGTACCAGCACATCTGCTTGCAGAACGGCACGTGCAGATACAGCGAGACCGGTTCGTCGGTATCGAGCTGAGCAAGCCAGCCACGATAAATCGACTCCGGGAAGTCCTTCGCGAAATGCGGCGCGGTGGGATAGCTGGTGTAGCGCGGCACCGAGCTCTTGGCGTATTTGTCGAGGGCAGACGACATCGTCGTGATCTCTCTGATCGCCCGCGGATCAACGCGCGGAAAGGGTTTCTGATTGGCCTGCGATCGGCTCTGATCGCCTGCTGGCGTAAATGTTGGCGGCGTCGGGGATCGAGGTCCAATCCGCCACGAAGCGACAGCAATTGTCGCCATGTGCTCCGCACGCCGTCTCGGTCACTCGTGTATAGGGCGACACCAACGACTGGAATAGCCGTTGAAATACGGAGGCGTGCCAGACGCAGACATTGTGATCGGCGTGTTCGCCAGCGCACAACGGATTAGCGGCGATCTCGAACGTCACGGTCTTGCCGGCGTGCGCGGAGAATTTGCCGGAACCCGCGAAGGTCCAGGCGTGCGCGGTGATCGCCTTGGTCAGCATCTTGGCTGCGATCGAGGCCGGCATGATCTTCAGCACCGCCTGCGCGAGCTTGGGAATCCGGTTGGCCAGAATGTAATCGCCGGTGCGCAGCCCGGCGTCGGCGAGAACCTCCGCGGCCTGCTGCTGCGGCAGCACGCGGCGCACCGCCTGATGGATCGCTGCGACCGGACGTTCGTCGACCATCGCCGACGGCGGTGCGGCGAGCCAGTCGCTCGCCGCCGCCTCGGAGAAGATCTCCTTCGCGGCCGGCTGGAGGCCGGCCGCGTCGAGCGCGTGGATCAGTTGGATGACGGCATTGGGTCCAATTTCGGACACCGCTGAATGCGTCTCCACGTCAGTGACGGGTCGCCGAACCTGCGTCATGGGTGGTATCCGCCATGCGGCTGGTTACAGTCTTGGCGAGCGCTGCCTTGGCATCGGCTTCACTCTCTTCCATCTGCTCGGTGCCGCCGCCGCAGGCCGAGACGATGGCCATCTGCGAGGCCGCCGCCTTGCGGGAGCGGTCGGCGTTGGCTTCCCAGTCCGCCATCTGCGCGTGCGAAATCTTGCGCGTGGTATCGAACTGGAAGTCGACCTTCTTCTTCGACTGCGGACCCCAATAGCCGACGCGGCCGAGGTCGTAGAACTTGCGCTCGAAGCCGGCCTTCAGGAACGCCTTCAGACAGCCAAGCAGGTAGCGGCGCCGGCGTCCCGTTCCCGACCAGGGATACGAGAAGAACGCCTTGTACATGTAGAACCGGCGATAGTTGTTCATAACCCGGTCGAGCAGTTCGCCGCGCTCCATCGCCGCCGGCTTCACGATCGGCGTGACGAAATTGTACTTGGCGAAGTCGAACACCTCGACCTTGTCGGACAGCTCCTTGAACAGCGGAGTGAACGGCCACGGGGTGTACATCGACCAGTTGGCGAGGTCCGGCTTCCAGTCCATCGCCATGCGGTAGGTTTCTTCCAGCGTCTCCGGGGTCTCGGAGTCGAGGCCGACGATGAACTGGGCTTCGACGACGATGCCGGCTTCGCGGAGCAGGCGGATCGCCTTCTTGTTGTCGGAGATCTTGGTCTCTTTGTTGAACAGGTCGAGCTTGAGCTGAGCCGCCGCTTCGGTGCCGAGCGAGACGTGCATCAGGCCGGCTTCGTTGTAGAACTTCAGCAGCTGCTCGTCGCGCAGGATGTCGGTGACGCGGGTGTTGATGCCCCACTGCACCTTCTTGTTCAGGCCGCGCGCGATCAGTTCTTCGCAGAACTGGATGAACTTCTTGCGGTTGATGGTCGGCTCTTCGTCGGCCAGGATGAAGAAGCCGACGTCGTACTTCTCGACCAGCTCCTGGATCTCGTCGACCACCTTCTTCGGGTCGCGGACGCGGTAGTCGCGCCAGAACTTCCACTGCGAGCAGAACGAGCAGGTGAACGGACAGCCGCGCGCCATGTTCGGGATCGCCACGCGGGTGTTCATCGGAATGTAGCGATACAGATTCCAGTTCAGAACGCCCCAGTCGGGCTTGATGGCATCGAGGTCCTTGACCGTCGGAGCCGCCGCGGTGGCGACGATCTGGCTCTCGCCGTTGGAGCCTTCGGTGTAGGCGAGGCCCTTGATCTCGGAGCGGTTCGCCGGCCAGTTGCCCGAGGCAACGGCGCGCGCCAGCTCGACGACGATCTCTTCGCCTTCACCGCGGACGATCACGTCGACCCACGGCGCTTCACTCAGCACCTGCTGATACATGAAGGTCGCGTGCACGCCACCCAGCATGGTGACGATCTTCGGGTTGATCTGCTTGGCGACCTTCAGTGCTTCTTCGGCCGCGTAGATCGAGGGGGTGATCGATGTGGCGCCGACCAGGTCGGGCTGATAGTCGGAGATGATCTTGGCGAGACCCTCATTGGAGATCTCTTCGGTCATCGCATCGACGAATTTGATGTCGGTGAAGCCGTTCGCCTTCAGCGCGCCCGCCAGATAGGGGGCCCATGCCGGCGGCCAGTGGCCGGCGATCTCCGCGCCACCGGAATGATAATTCGGGTGAATGAGAAGGATGCGCACTGACTTTCTCCCATGATTGTCAAGAAACGATGACATGTGCGATGTCAACGATTGTTGACGCAGATCAAACGAATGGTGCTTTGGTACTCGGCGAGACGCGTCCGCGTTTCGCCGCTGAGAAATCGCGGCAAGTAGCGCCGCGCAGATCGGAAGGAATCACGACTCCGCTACGAAGTTGGCGTCGTGGCTGAGAGTGTCCAGCGTATCGACGTTCAAGCAGTAGCGCTGATAGCCGGGGATCAGCGTACCGGCCGCGATATCGGCGTCGCACTCCTGCTTGTGCTCACACACGGCGCAGGTGCGCCGCAGATCGTTGAGTAGCATCGGCTCCTTTTCGGCGAGCGCACGGATGCTGATGCGCAGCGCTTCGAGCAGGCAAGGTAACTCCTTGGCGCTGGTCCCCTTGGTCGCAAGCGCGCGAACTTCGGCTGGCGACAGTCCGAGATCCTTGACCATGTTGGCCATGGCCAAGCCGAAAGCTTCGAGCTCGCTCGGACTTCCTGCAATCTCTTCCCACTCTCGGACGACGTCGGCGACGGCTTCTGTCACGGGCGCATTTCTTGTCGGCTTGCCTGGTGCGGTCATGAGCGCCTCCAACGCAACTTGCCGGGCGATATACTCATACAAGCAGGCGCCTCCCATTGCGCTGGATCAAGGAGTGCAACGCGGTTGCGATCGATCAAAGACAGGCCGTAAACTCCGGCCGGGCCGTGCGAATTTTCGCCTGAGGCGGATACGCGCCGGCGCCATAAACACGATGGGAAGACGCCCCTGCGGGGGCGGTAAAGGAAGCAGGAGGGGGCGCGGTGCTGCTGGGGCTCTTTGCCGACATTCACGCCAATCGGCCGGCGTTCACTGCATGCCTTGCCAACGCGCGCGAGCGCGGCATCGAGCGTGTCGTTCTATTGGGCGATTACGTCGGCTACGGCGCCGACCCGGACTGGACCGTCAGCACCGTCCGCGACCTGGTCGCCGACGGTGCGGTCGCGGTGCTCGGCAATCACGATGCCGCGATCGGTAATCCAAAAGTGCAGATGAATGCCGAAGCGGAGGCCGCGATCGAGTGGACGCGCGGCCAGCTCGATTCGGCGCAGCGCAAGTTCCTCGCCGATCTGCCGATGCGGCACGAAGAGCACAGCCTGCTGTTCGTGCATTCGGAAGCGACCCGGCCGGAGTCCTGGATCTACGTCACTGACACCTCGATCGCCTCGCGCAGCATGCAGGCGGTGTCGGCTCACGTCACCTTCTGCGGCCACGTCCACAGGCCGGCGCTGTATTCGCTCTCCGTCACCGGCAAAATGACGACCTTCGTGCCGACCACGGACGTGCCGGTGCATCTGCTGCCGGGGCGGCAGTGGCACGCAGTGCTGGGTTCGGTCGGCCAGCCGCGCGACGGTAATCCGGCTGCGGCCTACGCGCTGTACGACACCGTCAAGCACGAGCTGACCTATTGCCGGGTGGCGTATGACGCCAGCGAGGCGGCGCGCCGGATCCGCGACAACGGTCTGCCGCTGTGGCTCGCCGACCGCTTGCTGGTGGGGCGCTAAAGGATGGACCAGCCTTCCTTCGAGCCCGGCTCGACGCTCGATGGTTTCACCATCGAGGAAGCGATCCATCGCGGCGGCATGGCGACGCTGTTCAAGGTGCGGCGGGACGGCGACCCGATGCCGATGGTGATGAAGATCCCGCGGATGGGCGAGGGCGAAGATCCGGCGGCGATCGTCAGCTTCGAAATGGAACAGATGCTGATGCCGCGGCTGTCGGGGCCGCATGTTCCGAAATTCGTGGCGATGCGCGACTTCTCCACCCAGCCCTACATCGTGATGGAGCGCATTGCCGGCGAGCCGCTGCTCGCGCGGCTGCCGGAGCTTCCGCTGCCCTATGAGGAGGCCGTGGCAATCGCAGCCAAGGTCGCTACCGCGATCGCCGACCTGCATCGTCAGCACGTCATCCACCACGACATCAAGCCGAGCAACATCATGTTCCGCCCGAGCGGCGAGGCGGTGTTGCTCGATATGGGGCTGGCCTGCAGCGATCAGTTGCCGGATCTGATGCAGGAAGAGTTTCGCCTGCCGTTCGGCACTGCGCCCTATATGGCACCGGAGCGGCTGCTCGGCGCGCGCGACGAGCCGCGCAGCGATCTGTTTGCGCTCGGCGTGCTGCTGTATTTCTTCACCACGGGGGTACGGCCGTTCGGCGAAACTGAGACGATGTACGGCATGCGCCGCCGGCTGTGGCGCGATCCGCATCCGCCGCGCAAGCTGCGGCCCGACTATCCGCTGTGGCTGCAGGAGATCGTGCTGCGCTGCCTGGAGATCCAGCCCGAGTGGCGCTATCCGACCGCCGCGCAGCTGGTGTTCGACCTGACGCATCCCACCGAGGTGAAGCTGACCACGCGTTCGGAAAAGCTGAAGCATGATCCGCTGCGCACCGTGCTGCGACGCCGTTTCAATAAGGAGCTGACCCGGCCACGCGCTGTGGAAACGATGGCGGCTCATTTGGCATCGGCGCCGATCGTGGCGGTGGCGATCGATGTTGCAGAAGGCTCCGGGCCGCTCAACGATGCGCTCCGCACCACGGCATCGCGCATCCTCGCCACGCTGCCGTCGGCGCGGCTCGCCTGCCTCAACGTGCTCAAGCTCGGCCGCATGACGATCGATCGGACGCTCGACGAGCACGGCCACAACAAGCACGTCGATCGCTTGGTGCAGCTTCGGCATTGGGCCGAACCGCTGAAGCTCTCCGACGACCGCCTCACCGTGCACGTGCTCGAGGCGGTCGATCCGGCGTCGGCGATTCTGGAGTTCGCCCAGGCCAGCCGTGTCGATCACATCCTGATCGGTGCGCGGCGCAGCTCGGTGCTGCGCTCGCTGCTCGGCAGCGTCTCGGCCAAGGTCGCCAGCGAAGCCGGCTGCACGGTGACGATCGTGCGTGAAGCGCAAGTTGCGCCGCCGCGCAGCGCGCCGCGTGCGGCCGCGCAGGATGCGTGATCCTGCTTAGAGCACGTTAAAGCTCAATAGGTTCGGGAAACGCTGGTCAGTTGATCATCAAGCGGTCATCGACCGCTGCTACGCCCGGAGTCGACCATGCGGCATTTTGCGCCGCCCGACGTTCATCCCAGGTGTCGACCCGGCCTTCCAGGATCACGATGTTGCCGTTCTTCACCGTGACACGGATGGTCTTCGATCCGATCTCGGCGTGGCGCCGCAGCGCCGACTCGATCTTGTCGCGGATGCAGGAATGATCGGCGAGCGGATTGTTGATGACGATGTTGTTGGTGACGCCCATCACGCCGGCGAGCTTGCGGACATCGTCCTCGGCGGCGGCGCGTTCGAAGTGCCAATCGACCGTGCCGCTCAGCGTCAGCCAGCCATTCTCGACCTGAACGTCGACCGAGCTCGACGGAACCAGCACATTCCATTCGAGGAGATCGCAGGCGCGTTGTGCGATCTGATCGTCGGCGGCGCGATTGAACGGCGAGCGGACTTCGAGATGGTCGGTGATCGCGTGCACGCCTTTGACGCGGCGCGTCGCCGCGATCGCCGCGACCTTGTCGGCGTAGCTGATGACGTGACCACTGAGGATCACTCTGTCGGCCTCGACAGCAACCTTGATGTGGCCGCTGTTGAAGCTCGGATCGAATTCGAACTCGTCAAGGATGTTTTGACGAAGCTGGGACTCGGACATTCGTGGCCTCAAGAGTACCGCTACGCTGACGCGCGGCATCTTGGTTGCTGGCGCTGCAAACACATTGATCAGAATCAACGAGATCCAACCTTTGCGATTGATCCGCATCAAACCTCAGCGGGGTCGGTGCGTCGCGGCACTGTCATTGATCCGGCTGCGTGCTGGTGTGCGGCAATCGGCACTCGATTGCTGCATGATTGCTCACATTGCGTTGCGTTCGCGCATGACTATGTCACGCAAAGCTGACATTGTTTGCAGCCATCATCGCCGTGCGCGGGGGCGCGCCGCACCGTGTGACGTGGAAGTGAACCCGCCTGCAGGGCACCGGCCCTGCATCTGCGCCGCCCTGGCGCGCCTCGACTGATAGATAATCTGGAGATGATGATGTCCGACGTGTTGTCCAACGATCTGTTGCAGAAGATGGACGCCTATTGGCGTGCCGCGAACTATCTGTCGGTTGGACAGATCTATCTGCAGGACAATCCGCTGCTCGATCAGAAGCTGCAGCTCGACCACATCAAGCCGCGTTTGCTGGGGCACTGGGGAACGACCCCCGGCCTCAATATGCTCTACGTGCATCTCAACCGGCTGATCACCGCGCACGACCTCGACATGATCTACATCATCGGCCCGGGTCACGGCGGGCCGGGGCTGGTCGCTAACGCGTATCTGGAAGGGACCTATACCGAGCGCTATCCGGCGATCGAGCGCAGCCGCAACGGCATGCAGCGCTTGTTCCGGCAGTTCTCGTGGCCGCATGGCGTGCCGAGCCACGTGTCGCCGGAAACGCCCGGTTCGATCCATGAGGGCGGCGAACTCGGTTACTCGCTGGCGCATGCCTACGGCGCGGCGTTCGACAATCCGAATCTGATCGTTGCCTGCGTGGTCGGCGACGGCGAGGCCGAGACCGGCGCGCTGGCGACGAGCTGGCACTCCAACAAGTTCCTCAATCCGGCGCGCGACGGCGCGGTGCTGCCGATCCTGCATCTCAACGGCTTCAAGATTGCCAACCCCACCGTGCTGGCGCGGATCACGCCGCAGGAACTGACCGACCTGATGCGCGGCTATGGCTACGAGCCGTCCTTTGTGGAAGGCGACGACCCGGCGGTGGTGCACCAGACGCTGGCTGCGACGCTGGAACGCGTGCTCGGCGAGATCCGCTCGATTCAGGACAAGGCGCGCAACCACGGCGCCACCGAGCGGCCGCGCTGGCCGATGATCGTGATGCGGACCCCGAAGGGCTGGACCGGTCCCAAGCACGTCGATGGCAAGCCGGTGGAAGGCACTTGGCGGGCCCATCAGGTGCCGATCGCGGACTTCAAGAATCCCGAGCATCTGACGCTGCTCGAAGATTGGATGCGCAGCTACCGGCCCGATGAGCTGTTCGACGCCACCGGCAAGCTGCGTGACGAGCTGCAGGCGCTGGCGCCGACCGGCCGCCGCCGGATGAGCGCCAATCCGCACGCCAACGGCGGGGAACTGCTCGAGCCGCTGTCGCTGCCCGATTTCCACGACTACGCGGTGACGCTGACCGGGCCCGGCGCGCTGAAGGCCGAAGCGACGCGGGTGCTCGGCACCTTCCTGCGCGACGTCATGAAGAACAGCCTCGACAGCCAGAACTTCCGGCTGTTCGGGCCGGACGAGACCGCGTCGAACCGGCTCGATGCGGTGCTGCAAGTCTCGCCGAAGGAGTGGATGGCGGCGATCGAGGACGTCGACACCGATCTCGGCCCCGATGGCCGCGTGATGGAGGTGCTCAGCGAGCATCTGTGCCAGGGCTGGCTCGAAGGCTATTTGCTGACCGGTCGGCATGGCTTCTTCTCGTGCTACGAGGCGTTCATCCACATCATCGACTCGATGTTCAATCAGCACGCCAAGTGGCTGAAGGCGTGTGCCACGATCCCGTGGCGGAAGCCGATCGCCTCGCTGAACTATCTGCTGACCTCGCACGTCTGGCGCCAGGATCACAACGGCTTCTCGCACCAGGATCCGGGCTTCATCGACCACGTCGCCAACAAGAAGTCGAACGTGGTGCGGATCTATCTGCCGCCGGATGCGAACTGCCTGCTGTCGGTCGCCGACCACTGCCTGCGCAGCCGCAACTACGTCAACCTGATCGTGGCAGGTAAGCAGCCGGAATGGCAGTGGCTGGATATCGATGCGGCGGTTCGTCATTGCACGACCGGCGCCGGGATCTGGCATTGGGCGAGCGACGAGGGCGAGCCCGATGTAGTGATGGCTTGCGCCGGCGACGTGCCGACGGTCGAGACGCTGGCGGCGGTCAAGCTGCTGCGGGAGTACGTGCCGGACATCAAGATCCGTGTCGTCAACGTCGTCGACCTGATGGTGCTGCAACCGAGCTCGGAGCATCCGCACGGCATGGACGACCGTCGCTTCGACGAGCTGTTCACCACCGACAAGCCGGTGATCTTCGCCTTCCACGGCTATCCGTGGCTGATCCACCGGCTGACCTACCGCCGCCGCAACCACGTCAACATTCACGTCCGCGGCTACAAGGAAGAGGGTACCACGACGACGCCGTTCGACATGGTGGTGCTGAACGACCTCGATCGTTATCGCCTGGCGCTCGACGCGATCCTGCGGATTCCGCGGCTCGCCGATCAGCGCGATGCCGCCACCTCGCGTTACTGGGCAACGATGCAGCGGCACAAGCTATATATCGGCGAACACGGTGACGATATGCCCGAGGTTCGCGATTGGCGCTGGTCGGCTTGACCTGAGTGACGCCAAGGACCGGCGCGATCCGAACAATTGCGCCGGTCCGGTCAAGGCATCGTCAACCAGCCACGCATGGTGATGCGCCGTCCTGGCGCATTACCTCTTCGCATTAACCGACGGTTGCAGCACCCTCGCTATCGCTCGTCGATCGCGTGACGGGGTAGGAGCTGAGTGATGCGTCGTGAAGAGCGAACTGAGGCGGGGCAGGACGGCCTGCACGCCGACAAGCTGCTCGGCCTGCTCGATCTGCTGGTGATCGATGACGATGCCATGCAGCGCATGCTGATTGCCGGCGCGGCCGAGAAGGCCGGCTACGCGGTGACCCACGCGGCGTCCTGCGCCGAAGGCATCAGCCTGATCCGCGACAAGCATTTCGACTGCATCACGCTGGACCTCAAGCTGGAAGACGGCGATGGCGCCGACGTCATGCGTGCGATGGCGGCGGCGAAGTACGATGGGCCGATGATCGTCATTAGCGGCATGAACTCCCAGCATCGCCGCGCCTCGCGCGATCTGGCGCGGTCGCTCGGCATGGAGCTGCTGCAGAGCTTCCCGAAGCCGATCGATCTCGCCGCACTCCGCATCTCGCTCGCCAATCTGCGCAGCACCGTGGCCGGCCTGCCGATCGTTCATTCCTGGGGCGAGGTGTGCGGCCCCCGCTTCGAACGCAACGGCTGAGCGTCTCCGTCGCCTGTTCGCTTCGCGTTAGATTCTGATGGTTTGGCGCCCGAGCGTCGCTGCGGACTGCCGTCACGACCGACTACGACGTTCGTCGTAGCTGTTGCTCGATTTGTGACCGGGCTTAACTCATCGTGACGCTCGGAGAGCGCACCGAACTGCCGTAAACGGCAAATCGATCGTATTTTCAGACAGTTTTACGAATAGGATAGAATTGGGTTCCTATCCTCGTGCTCGTACCAAGTAACTGTCCGGAAAACAGCTCCGGATCGTCGCGGAAATTGCCTGCTTTGATCACCGGTTACGAATGTCGGTGCAGCCGAGCAGATCGAGCCGTAGGTGTGAAATGTCGATTGTCATCCAAACGTTGATTGCGACCTTCGTATTCGATCCTGGTGATTGCACGAGGTCGATCACGGTTTGATCCGGTTTCTCGCGCGAAGTCTGAAATTGGACTGAATCCGAGGCCCCCAAAGTAGCTATCCCGTTTTCGGAATGCTTCACGCGCCGGTTGTACGACCCGCGCGGGCGGCCCGACCGTGCCGATAGCCCCGAGCCGCACTTGGTCCCGTGCTAGCCGCGCCTCAACAACAATGATCTCGTCTGCCCGAGCCGTCGGTTCGGTGGTGTTTGGAGTCTGAAATGCGAAAGAACTTGCCTGTGACCGACGACGAATACGTGCTCGACGACGGCACGCTGATCGTTTCGAAGACCGACGTCAAAGGCAAGCTGACCTATTTCAACGATCAGTTCGTCATCGCGTCCGGCTTCAGCGAGCAGGAGCTGATGGGGCAGCCGCACAACATCGTGCGCCATCCCGACATGCCGCCGGAGGCATTCCAGAATCTATGGGATACGCTCAAGGCGGGGCGGCCGTGGGTCGGCGCCGTGAAGAATCGGCGTAAGTCCGGCGGGTTCTATTGGGTACTCGCAAGCGCGACGCCGCTGTGGGAAAACGGCCAAGTCACCGGCTACATGTCGGTGCGGACCAAGCTGCCGGCCGATCAGCGCGCCGAAGCTGAACACGTCTATGGCTTGCTGCGAAACAACAAGGCGCACGGATACAAGATCGACGACGGCATCATTCGGCGGCGGTCGTGGTTCGACCGGCTCGGGATGTTCACCCGGACGCTGCGCTCGCGCCTCACCACGATGGTGGCGGTGCAGGCGGTGATCATGATGATCATCGGCGCTGCCGGCATCTTTGCGGTCCACAATATGGATCAGCGCCTGCAGTCGGTTTATGAGGATCGCGCCGTCCCGCTGGGACAGCTCGCCGAAATCAACGAGCGTCTGCTCGACGATGCAATGGCGCTGCGCGGCGCGGTGGTTCGCGCCAAGGTTGGCAAGCAAATCCGCGACGTCGCGGGTCGCATCGCCGCCAACCGCGAACGCTCCGACAAGCTGCTCGCGGACTACACGACGACGCGCCTGTCGGCGGACGAAAAGGCGCTTGCGGGCAAGTTCGCAGCGGCGCGGCAGGCTTATTTCACCGAAGTGGTTAGCCCCGGCATTGCCATGGTGGCGGCCCGGGAATTCGATCGGCTTGGTGAGTTGATGACCGGCCGTGCCGAAGAGCTGTTCAAGGCGACCAAGACCGAGCTCGACAAGCTGGTGGCGATGCAGGTGCAGGGCGCCCGCGCCGAATACGCCAGCGGCCAACGGGAATACGTCACCATGCTGGTGATCTCGGTCACGCTGCTAGTGATCGGCCTGATCCTCGGCGTCTTGAATGGCATGTTCACGACCCGCGCGATCACCGTTCCGCTGCAGCGGCTCAACACTGTGATGGGCAATATCGCGCAGGGTAAATTCGACAGCCGCGTGGTGATAGAGCGCGACGACGAGGCCGGGGTTGCGCTCCGCAACATCCAGGCGATGCAGAACCAGTTGTTCTTCAGCCGCCAGGAAGAGAACGATACTGCGCAGCGGATCGCCTTGCAGCGCAAGCGTGATATGCAGCGGCTGGCCGACGAGTTCGAAGCCGCGGTCGGGGAGATCATCGAAACTGTCTCATCGGCCTCGACCGAACTGGAGGCCTCCGCCAGTTCGCTGACCGCCACCGCCGAACGCTCGCGCGATCTGACTGTCACGGTGGCGGCCGCGTCGGAACAGGCGGCCACCAATGTGCAGTCGGTCGCCGGGGCCACCGAGCAGATGTCGTCGACTGTCAGCGAGATCAGCCGACAGGTGCAGGAGTCGGCGCGGATCGCAGTCGAGTCCGTCAGTCAGGCGCGGCACACGAATGATCGGGTGAGCGAGTTGTCGGAGGCCGCGGGACGGATCGGCGCGGTGGTCGAACTGATCAACAACATCGCCGGCCAGACCAATCTGCTGGCGCTCAACGCCACCATCGAGGCGGCGCGGGCTGGCGAGGCCGGCCGCGGCTTTGCCGTCGTGGCGCAGGAAGTGAAGATCCTCGCCGAGCAGACCGCGAAGGCGACCGGCGATATCAGCCAGCAGATCTCCGGCATCCAGGCTGGCACCGAGGAGTCCGTCGCGGCGATCCGGCAGATCGGCGTCACGATCGACCGGATGGCCGAGATCGCTTCGACGGTGGCGTCGGCGGTGGAGCAGCAGGGTGCTGCGACGCAAGAAATCGCCCGCAACGTTCAGGAGGCGGCGCACGGTACCATCCAGGTCAGCTCGAATATCGCCAGCGTCCGCCAGGGCGCTGCCGAGACCGGGTCGGCATCGTCTCAGGTCCTGGCGGCGGCCCAGGCGCTGTCGCACGACAGCAACCGGCTGAAGGCCGAGGTCAGCCGCTTCCTCAGCACGGTACGGGCCGCCTGAGCGCGGTCCGCGGTCAGTCTGCGCCGCGCCCGCGAATGGCTCGTACTCCTACGTGCTGCAAAATTAACGAGAGCGTAGGCGACCGCCGGATATGGCTGGCAGTGGACATAAATTCCGCTCGTTGAGTGGACGGCCGCGGATCCTGCGGTCACCGGTGTGTAGGTAAAAGGCGTAGCGCGTATGGACGATCTTCTTCGTGAGTTTTTGACGGAGACCTTCGAGAGCCTGGACACGGTTGACAACCAGCTGGTCCGGTTTGAGCAGGAGCCGAACAACGCGAAGATATTGGACAATATTTTTCGTCTTGTTCACACCATCAAGGGGACGTGCGGGTTTCTAGGATTGCCGCGGCTTGAAGCGCTTGCGCACGCGGCCGAGACCCTGATGGGCAAATTCCGGGACGGGATGCCGGTGACGGGAGAGGCGGTGACGCTGATCCTGACCACGATCGACCGGATCAAGGACATTCTGACCCAGCTGGAGGCGACCCAGGCCGAGCCCGAGGGTGAGGACGGCGACCTGATCGGGGAGTTGGAGCGGCTGTCGATGCGCTCGCCGGAGGAGATCGCGGCCGAGCTCGGCGGCACGGCGCCGGTGGACGTCGCCGAGGTTGCTGTGGCCGAAGTTGCAGCTGCTGCCGAAGCTGTTGCGGCCGACGCCAATTCGACCGAAGGCACCCTGGTGGCGCAGACGCTGGAGCGTCCGCTGCGGCCGGGCGAAGTGTCGCTGGATGAGCTGGAGCGCGCCTTCCGCGAGACCGAGATCGAGATGGCTTCCCCGCCGCTGCAGCCGGCCGTGAGCGAGGCTCCGGCGGCCGTGGCCGAGGTGGTTGCACAGCCTGAGCCGAAGCCGGCCAAGCCCGCCAAACCCGCCGCCAAGCCGGCGGCGAAGAAGTCCGGCGGCGAAGGCGAGGGCGCGGCGGAAGGTGGTGCCGCCGGCGGCGTCGCCAACCAGTCGATCCGGGTCAACGTCGATACCCTCGAACATCTGATGACGATGGTGTCGGAGCTGGTGCTGACCCGTAACCAGCTGCTGGAGATCAGCCGGCGCCACGAGGACAACGAGTTCAAGGTGCCGCTGCAGCGCCTCTCCACAGTCACGGCCGAGCTGCAGGACGGGGTGATGAAGACCCGGATGCAGCCGATCGGCAACGCCTGGCAGAAGCTGCCGCGCATCGTCCGGGATCTGGCCGCTGAACTCGGCAAGCACATCGAGCTGGAGATGCACGGTGCCGACACCGAGCTCGACCGCCAGGTGCTCGACCTGATCAAGGACCCGCTCACCCACATGGTGCGCAACTCCGCCGACCACGGGCTGGAGAAGCCCGAGGACCGGGCGCGCGCCGGCAAGCCCGAGCAGGGCACCATCCGCCTGTCCGCCTATCACGAGGGCGGCCATATCGTGATCTGCATCGCCGACAACGGCCGCGGGCTGGACACCGAACGGATCAAGGCCAAGGCCTTGGCCAACGGTCTGGTCACCGAGGCCGAACTCGAGAAGATGACCGAGGCGCAGATCCACAAGTTCATCTTCGCGCCGGGCTTCTCGACCGCTGCCGCCGTCACCTCGGTGTCCGGCCGCGGCGTCGGCATGGACGTGGTGCGGACCAATATCGACCAGATCGGCGGCACGATTGAAGTGAAGTCGGTCGCCGGCGAAGGCTCGGCGATCACCATCAAGATCCCGCTGACCCTGGCGATCGTCTCGGCCCTGATCGTGGAGGCCGGCGGTGACCGGTTTGCGATCCCGCAGCTGGCGGTGGTCGAACTGGTGCGGGCGCGGGCCAACTCCGAGCACCGCATCGAGCGGATCAAGGACACGCCCGTTCTTCGTCTACGCGACAAGCTGCTGCCGCTGATCCATCTGAAGAAGCTGCTCGGCATCGACGAGGGCGCCAATAGCGAGCCGGAGAACGGCTTCATCGTTGTGACCCAGGTCGGCAGCCAGACCTTCGGCATCGTGGTCGACGGCGTGTTCCACACCGAAGAAATCGTCGTCAAGCCGATGTCGACCAAGCTGCGGCACATCGGGATGTTCTCGGGCAACACCATCCTGGGCGACGGCGCGGTGATCATGATCGTCGATCCGAACGGGATCGCGCAGGCGCTCGGCACCGCGGTGTCGGCGCAGCACGACATCTCCGATCAGGCGGCGGCGAGCCGCAACGCCTCGGCCGAACAGCTCACCTCGCTGTTGGTGTTCCGCGCCGGCTCGAGCCAGCCCAAGGCGGTGCCGCTGTCGCTGGTGACGCGCCTGGAAGAGATCGCCTCCGACAAGATCGAGAAGTCGAACGGCCGCTACATGGTGCAGTACCGCGACCAGCTGATGCCCTTGGTGCTGATGGAAGGCGTCGATGTCGCCACAAGCGGCGTGCAGCCGATCCTGGTGTTCGCCGACGAGGACCGCTCGATGGGCCTTGTGGTCGACGAGATCGTCGACATCGTCGAGGAGCATCTGCACATCCAGGTCGGCTCCAGCCGCGACGGCATTCTCGGCTCTGCGGTGATCAAGGGCCAGGCCACCGAAGTGATCGACGTCGCGCACTTCTTGCCGATGGCGTTCTCCGACTGGCTGGCGCGCAAGGAGATGCGGCAGACGATGACCACCCGCTCGGTGCTGCTGGTCGATGACAGTGCGTTCTTCCGCAACATGCTGGGTCCGGTGCTGAAGGCGGCGGGCTACAAGGTGCGGGTTGCGACCTCGGCGGTCGAGGGCCTCGCGGTGCTGCGCTCGGGTGCACAGTTCGACGTGATCCTGACCGACATCGAGATGCCGGAGATGAACGGCTTCGAGTTCGCCGAGGCGATCCGCTCCGACACCAAGATGTCGAGCCTGCCGGTGATCGCGCTGAGCTCGCTGGTGTCGCCGGCGGCGATCGAGCGCGGCCGCCAGGCCGGTCTGACCGACTACATCGCCAAGTTCGACCGTCCCGGCCTGATCGCGGCGCTGAAGGAGCAGACCACGATGCATGCGACGCCCGAAGTGCTGGAGCAGGCGGCATGAGCGAGACCAGGAAGGACACCCCCGCGATGACCCGTCCGATCGACGCGATCAGCGGCAACACCACCCAGTTCGCCACCGCGATGATCGGCGGGCAGCTGTTCGGCTTGCCGATCAGCCGGGTGCAGGACGTGTTCATGCCGGAACGGCTGACCCGGGTGCCACTGGCGCCGGACGACGTCGCCGGCGTTCTGAACCTGCGCGGCCGGATCGTCACCGCGATCGACATGCGGGCCCGTCTCGGCCTGCCCAAGAACCAGGACGGCAAGCCGCCGATGGCGATGGGCGTCGACCTGCGCGGCGAATCCTATGGCCTTCTGATCGACTCCATCGGCGAAGTGCTGACCCTGCCGGACGAGGGCCGCGAGACCAACCCGGTCAACCTCGATCCCCGCATGGCCTCCTTCGCCAACGGCGTCCACCGCCTCGACGGACAGCTCATGGTCGTCCTCGACGTCGACAAAGTGCTCGAAATCGCAACTCAACGTATGGCTGCTTGATGTAGCGCGCCGAACTCAGCTCACCGCCCTCGAATCTCCCGGGAAGGACCGCATGACACCGCTCGATTACGAGTACCTGCAAAAGCTGCTGAAGGACCGTTCCGGCCTGGTGTTGTCGGCTGATAAAAAGTACCTGCTCGAGAGCCGGTTGCTGCCGCTCGCCCGCAAGGCGGGCGTGCCGGGCATCACCGATCTGGTGCAGAAGATGAGGGCCGGATCGGATTCGCTGATCAACGACGTGGTCGAAGCGATGACCACGAACGAGACGTTTTTCTTCCGCGACAAGACGCCGTTCGATCACTTCAAGGACAGCGTGATCCCCGAGCTGATCAAGGCGCGCGCGGGTCGCAAGTCGCTGCGGATCTGGTGCGCGGCGTCGTCGACCGGCCAGGAGCCGTATTCGTTGGCGATGCTGCTGAAGGAGAAGTCCGCCGAACTCGCCGGCTGGCGGATCGAGATCGTCGCCACCGACCTGTCGCCCGAAGTGCTGGAGAAGTCGAAGGCCGGTCTCTACACCCAGTTCGAGGTGCAGCGCGGCCTGCCGATCCAGCTTTTGGTGAAGTACTTCAAGCAGGTCGGTACGATGTGGCAGCTCAATGCCGACGTGCGATCGATGGTGCAGTACCGTCTGTTCAATCTGTTGCAGGACTTCACCGCGCTCGGCAAGTTCGACGTGATCTTCTGCCGCAACGTGCTGATCTATTTCGACCAGGCGACAAAATCTGATATCTTCAACCGGCTGATGAAGGTCAACGAGCCGGACGGCTACCTATTTCTCGGCGCCGCCGAGACTGTGGTCGGTCTCACCGACTCCTACCGGATCTGTCCGAAACGGCGCGGCGTGTACCTGCCGAACAGTTCTGCCGCCTCGACGGCTCCTGGGCTTGCGCTCGGCGGCTTGAAGGCGGGCGCCCTGACGGGGCGATAAAGGAGGACGAAGTGGCGTCCGAGAGTGGCGGACCGGAACGGGTGTCCTTCGGGCGTGGCTACAACGTCTGGATCATGGGCATCGACGGCACTTGGCGGCGCAACTGCGTTCTCAAGGCGGTGTCGAGTGTCGATGCCGAGCTCGAGCTCGAAGGATCGATCGAAGGCCTGAACCTGAAGGAGTTCTTCCTTCTGCTGTCGTCTACCGGCCTCGCCTACCGCCGCTGCGAACTGATCCGGGTCAACGGCTCGGAGATCGACGTGCGCTTCCTCAGCACCCGCAACAAGAGCGTCAAATCCTCCAGCCGCGACGACCGGATGGCCTGAGCCCGGATTCTAAATTGCGTCAAATTCGGCAGGGAATTGCTAACCGATTTTCCGAAGGCGACGCGACTCTGGTTTCTGCAAACGCTTCTTTCAACGGTCGAGTGATAGGATCGGTTCGCGTTCTGGTTGGCGAAGGTCGGTTCGTTTCCGACCTGATCGGTCAGTTCGGGTGAGGAAAAAGCCGAGCATAAGCGACGCTTTCAAGGAGCTCTGGCAGGCGAGCACGGCGATGGTAGATCCAACCAACCATAATCCGGCGATCGACGTTCTCGTCGTCGACGATGATCCGGTTCAGGGGGCGATCGTCAGCGGTGTCTGCACCAAGCTCGGCTACCGCCCGCACTTTGCCTCGTCCTATCAAGAAGCGGCGGCGCGGCTCGCGACCGGCCGGTTCGATTACATCACGATCGATCTGTCGCTCGGCGATCACGACGGCATCGAACTGCTGCGGCTGATCGCTGAGACCGAAGCCAAGCCGCGTCGGATCATCGTGATCAGCGGATGCGAGGAGCGCATCCTCAATGCCACGGTGAGGATGGCCCACGCCGTGGGGATGCTCGACACCATTTCGCTGCCCAAGCCGATCGATCTGGCGCTGCTGCGCGGTGCGCTGGCGCCGGTCCAGGGAGCCGCGTCGTCGCGGCGCGGCGTTGATGCGCGCCTGTCCGAGATCACTGTGGCAGATATTCGCCGCGGTCTCGACGATGGCGAAGTCTATGCCGCGTTTCAGCCGAAGATTGATCTTTCCACCGGCAAGGTGACCGGCTGCGAAGCGCTGGCACGCTGGGACAGCGCAGCGTTCGGTCCGGTCGGCCCGGATGTGTTCATTCCGCTCGCCGAGCAGGGCGGGCTGATCAAGACGATGACGCTGCGGATGCTGCGCGACTCGATGACGTTCGCTGCCGCGTTTCTTCCGACCGAGCCGAAATTCGTCGTGGCGGTCAATCTTTCGGCCTCGCTACTATCCGACACCGCACTGCCGGAGGAGGTCGAGCACCTGCTCGCCGAGATCGGCGTGCCGGCGCGATCGCTGATGATCGAAGTCACCGAGACTACCGCAATGGCCGATGTCGGCCGCGCCATGGACGTGCTGCTTCGGCTGCGGCTGAAGGGCATCGGCATCTCGATGGACGATTTCGGCACCGGCTATTCGTCGCTGTCGGCGCTGGCGCGGATGCCGTTCAGCGAATTGAAGATCGATCGTTCGTTCGTCAAGGACTGCCTGACCGACGCCGACATGTGGAAGATCGTGTCGTCTTCCGTCGCGATCGCGCATCAGTACAACATGAAGGTCGTGGCCGAAGGCATCGAGGATGCCGCGACCTGGCACGCGCTCGATGCGCTCGGCTGCGATATCGGCCAGGGCTTCGAGTTCTCGCGTGCGTTGCGCCAGGACGCCTTCGTCGAATGGTATCGCGGCTGGATGGCGCGTCCTCCGGCAACGCGGGCGGCCGTGGTGCCGCTGCAGCGCGAGGCTTGAGCACTCAAGCATCGCGCACATCCCGATCCAGCGTCAGCCCGCCAGTTCCACCAGTTGATTGTCGTCGGCCGGCACGCGGCGTGCGGCGGTGAACGCCGCTTTGATCTGCTTGGTCATCGCCATGTATTCGGCTTGCGTCAGATGCGGCGCGGCGTGCTCCAGCTCGCGCGCCAGTCCCGACAGGTGGTCGAGTCCAAAGGTCGCCGCCGCGCTCTTGAGCGAATGCGCCTCTCGTTCGATCCGGCGGCGTTCGCTGGCGATGTTGAGGGTATCGAACAGGGCGATCCTGGCTTCGGTGTCGCGCGCGAACACTGACAGCACCGCCAGTGTCGCATCCTCGCCGATCTCCTCGACCAGATGGCCGAACGCCTTGCGGCCGACATAGAGCTGCCCCGCGCCGGCGAGATCCGACGGCGCTGCAGTCTGTTCGGCGTTGTCAGCCGGGGGCGGAGCGAGCGGCGCCGGGGCGGGCACAAGGCGGGGAGATGTTGTGGCCGGCAGCGGCGGCAGCGCGCGCAGGATCGCTTCGATCAGCGCTTTCTTGCGGACCGGCTTGGCGACATGATCGTTCATGCCGGCGTCCCGGCAGGCGGCGGCGTCTTCTGCGAAGGCATTGGCGGTGAAGGCGATGATCGGGACATTGGCGAGCGCTCCACCGTGTGAGCGGATTGCCCGGGTGGCATCGAGCCCGTCCATTTCGGGCATCCGCACGTCCATCAGCACGACGTCGTAGCTGAAGCGGGTCGCAGCGGTGACCGCCTCGGTGCCGTCGCAGGCCGTATTGGTCTGGACCCTGAACTCGCCCAACATCTGGGCTGCGATCGCCCGGTTGGTCGGATTGTCGTCAACCACCAGCACCCGCAGCGGCCGGCCGGCGGCCTCGATCCGGGCGCGGAATTGCGCATAGACGGTCTGGTCGTCCTGCTCCGGCGGAGCCACATCGTCGGCGATCGGCAGCGTCAGCGAGAAGTGGAATTCGGAGCCTCTCCCCGGCGTGGAGGTCACGCCGATCTTGCCGCCCATCTGTTCGATCAGGCGCTTGCTGATCGCAAGACCAAGTCCAGATCCGCCGAACCTCCGGCTGATCGAACTGTCCGCCTGCACGAAATCCTTGAACAGCGAGTCGATCTTGTCGGGTGCGATCCCGATGCCGGTGTCGGTGACGATCCAGCGCATCCGGGCACTTGTAGCGTCGCGCGAGATGCATTCGGTCGTGATGGTGATCCGGCCGGCGGTCGTGAATTTCACCGCGTTGGAAATCAGGTTGAGCAGCACCTGCCGGATACGGCCGGCGTCGCCGGTCAGCGCCTCGGGGATATCGCCGCGTGTTTCCTGATGGATCACGAGACCCTTGGCGACCGCGCGCGGTCCGATGACGCTGAGTGTGTTGTCGACGATGCTGCGCGGTGCGAACGGGATCGGCTCCAGGCTGAGGCGGCCGGCTTCGAGCTTGGAGAAATCGAGAATGTCGTCGAGGATTTGCAGGAGGTTGTCGCCGGCATCGTGAATGCTGGTCACCGCCTGCCGCTGCTCGGCGTCGAGACGTGTCTCCAGCAGGTTGGTGGCAAGTCCGATCACCGCGTTCATCGGGGTGCGGATCTCATGGCTCATCATCGCCACGAAGCTGGATTTGGCCGCGCTCGCCGCCTCGGCCGCCTCGGCATAGAGATGCTGCTTGCCCCACCAGCGTGCGATCGCCACGCTGCCGGTGATGATGACAAGCGCGCTGATCACCGACATCGCGATCATCAGCGCGGCCATGTCCTGCCAGCTCTGGAGTGCGCTGTCCTCCGGTTGCGTGACACGGACCACGACCGGGTAGTTCGGCAGCATCCGCGTCACACGAAGACGTTTGTTCGACGCCGCAGCCTCCCGCTGGCGTCCCCCTGCGGCCAAGGCTAGGCGGCCGGCGTCGGTCACGACGGTGCCGAGCCGGTCCGAGTGGGGATAGTTGACCAGCAGCGTCCCGTCGGATCGCATCAAGGAGATTTCGGTGCCGGTCCCGGGAGAGGTTGCGGCGAAGAAGTTCTCGAAATACTGCACCGAAATCGCACCGAGCAGCAGGCCGATGAAGCCGCCGCTGGCATCGTTCAGACGGTGCGCGAGGTAGATGTTCCAGGTTCCGGAACCGCGGTTCCGGGTGGGAGCGCTGACGAACGAGGTCAGCGCCGGATCGCTGCTGAGGGCCTGGAAGTAGTCGCGGTCGGAGATGTCGACGTTGGGGATCGGCCAATAGCGCGAGAAATTGATGAGCTTGCCGGTCTCGTCGATCATGGTGACGGCGTCGACCTGCGGCATCCCGGTGATCTTCTCGCTGAGCAGCGAATACACGCTCTGCTGCGACATCAGCCGTCGGTAGGAGGCGCTGTCGGTCACGCCGGCGCGGCTGACATAATCACGAATGCTGGAAAGCAGCAGATCCATCGACTTGAACGACCGATCGGCCTCTTCGGCGAGCGTCAGCGTGTACCGCTCCAGATTGGTCTCTGCCGTCTGCAGCGTGCTTTCGCGCAGGTTGCCGAGGAAGATCAGGTTGGTGCCGACGATAGTGGCGATCAGCACGATCGTCGTGACGCGGAGGGCCACCAGCGATCGCTTGAGGTTCGGGCGGGTCGGCGGCAGCATCGGACGAACGGGCTCCCGGTCAATGATCCGTGGCCGGAGCGGGGCCCCGTCGCGCGCATGTGGCGTCTTGATGGAAGCAGCGCAGCAACGGTGCCGGCCGGAGTTTATCCCCGCGGCCTTCGCCGTTTTGATAGCGCTTGCTTGCTCGAATCCGGTTCATAATGATATTCGGGAACTTAGGTTCTAATCGAGGATATCGGGAAACTCCCGGTCGGTTGGTTCGTACTAGATGAGAGTGTTGCGGGCGACGCTCGAGGCGGGCGCGTACTTAGTAGGGGTGGAAGCAGATAACACCGGCGACCTCGCACGTTTCTGAGATCACCATAACGGTTTGGTGCTGTCTTCGCGTTAACTTGGTTCCCCGTAGAATTACGGGCTGCAGTTGAACGGTACGTTCCATTCAAGGTTTTACCGGGAGGTCGTGTAATGAACGAACAGGCATCGGGAGGAGAAGTCTTCGTTGTCGATGACGATCCGGCGGTGCGCGAGACACTGTCGATCGTGCTCTCGGCGGCGGGCTATCAGGTGATCTGTTTCGCTGACGGTGAATCGTTGCTTGCGGTGGCGCGTAACCGCAGCCCGGCTTGCATCTTGCTCGACGTTCACATTCCCGGTCGGTCGGGTCTCGACATCCTGGCGGAGCTGCACGCTGAGGATTACCCGGCGCCGATCTTCATGATCTCGGGCAAAGGCGACATCGCGATGGCCGTCAACGCCATCAAGAACGGCGCCCTCGACTTCATCGAGAAGCCGTTCCGCGGCAAGGAGATCGTGTCACGGGTGGAGGAGGCGATCGAGGCCTTCTCGCGGCGGCGCGATGCCGGTCAGGGCAGCAAGGCCCCGTCCTACAATTTCCCCGGCAAGGAGCCGCTGACGCTGCGCGAGCGCGAAGTGCTCGAGCTGTTTTCGTCCGGCAATACCAACAAGGAAGCTGGCCGGCAGCTCGGGATCAGCCCGCGCACGATCGAGTATCACCGCGCCAACATCATGAAGAAGCTCGGCGCCCGCAATGCCACCGATCTGGTGCGCATCGTGATGACGGCGCCGAAGTAAGGCCGAAGACCGGCGGCACTCCCCGCCGGTCTCTTGTCGTCGGGTGGCCTTTACATCGTGCCGGGGAACGCGCCGCCGTCGAGCAGCAAGTTCTGGCCGGTGATGTAGCCGGCGTGGACGCTGCACAGGAACGCGCAGGCGGCACCGAATTCGTCCGGCGTGCCGAAGCGTCCCGCCGGGTTTTCGTTTTTCCGCGCTTCCAGGATCTGCTCGGCCGGCTTACCGGACGCCTTCGCCTGACCGGCCGCGACGCCGCGCAGCCGATCGGTGTCGAACGGGCCGGGGAGCAGCGCGTTGATGGTCACGTTGTGGCGGACGGTCTTGCGCGACAGGCCGGCGACGAAACCGGTCAGGCCGGAGCGCGCGCCGTTCGACAGGCCGAGCACATCGATCGGTGCCTTCACGGCGGCCGAGGTGATGTTGACGATGCGGCCGAACTTGCGTTCGATCATCTTGTCGACCGTCGCTTTGATCAGCTCGATCGGCGTCAACATGTTGGCGTCGAGCGCCTTGATCCAATCGTCGCGGGTCCAGTTGCGGAAATCGCCGGGCGGCGGGCCGCCGGCATTGTTGATCAGGATGTCCGGCTCCGGGCAGGCCGCCAGCGCGGCGGCGCGGCCTTCCGGCGTGGTGATGTCGCCGGCGACCTCGATGATCTCGACATCGGGATAGGCCTTGCGCAGCTCCGCTGCAGCCTGCGCCAGCGCCTCTGCGCCGCGTGCAGTCATCGTCACATGCACGCCTTCGGCGGCGAGCGCCGCAGCGCAGCCGCGGCCCAGTCCCTTGCTCGATGCGCACACCAGCGCGCGGCGACCCTTGATTCCCAGATCCACGTTTCACTCCCGGATGCATGGCGATGTCGATGCGGCCGGCACTCTAGCCATCCCGCTCCGGCATGGTAAGGGGAGGGCAACGCATAACGCATCAACGGGAAACGCGGCATGGATCAACTGTTCGACGTCAGCAACGAAGTCATTCTGGTCACCGGCGCATCGCAAGGGCTGGGCCGGCAATTTGCCCGCGTGCTCGCCGAGCGCGGCGCCGCGATCGTGCTGGCCGCGCGACAGATCGACAAGCTGCGGAGCCTGGAACAGGAGATCAAGGACGGCGGCGGCCGAGCCGTGGCGGTGCGGATGGATGTCACCGATCTCGGCGCGACGGCCGCGGGGCTCGATCAGGCCGAGGCCGCGATCGGCCCGATCACCGTGCTGATCAACAATGCCGGCGTCGCCACCGAGAAACTTGCGGTCGATCAGACCGAGGCCGATTGGGACAAGGTGATCGGCGCCAATTTGAAGGGCGCTTACTTCCTGGCGACCGAAGTTGCGCGCCGGATGATCGCACGCCAGCAGGGTGGCAACATTGTCAATATCGCTTCGGTGCTCGGCCAGAGCGTGCTGAAATTCGTCTCGCCCTACGCGATCTCCAAGGCCGGCATCATCCAGGCCACCAAAGCGATGGCGCTCGAACTCGCAAGCTCGCGCATCCGCGTCAATGCTCTGGCCCCGGGCTACATCGACACCGACATCAATCGCGAGCTGTGGGCGACGCCGGCCGGCGAGAAGCTGCTCAAGAGCATTCCGCAACGTCGCGTCGGCCACGAGTCCGACCTCGACGGCGCCATCCTGCTGCTCGCCTCCAACGCCTCGCGCTACATGACCGGCAGCGTCGTCACGGTGGATGGCGGATTCTTGCTGGGGTAGGAGTGTGAGTTCACATCATTGGGGCGCGAGTTATGAATCGTCGAGATGCATATTTTTCTGAGTTAGGAATTGATCCGTCTAAAGACGAAAAGAAACTGGAAGCCGCGCTCAAGCGGGCCTACGAACAAAGATCGTTTGAGATAGAGCATCTGTGGAAGAGAGCGACATTTTTCTGGGGATTTCAGCTTGGTGTGTTCACGGCCTTTGGTTTTGTTTGGAGCCACGCAAAGGCGGAAGGTGGCTATTTGTTGCTTTTTGTATTGGCCGGCGTCGGTGTGTTAACGGCAGCTTCAAATATTGCTGCAGCCCAGGGATCAAAATTCTGGCAGCGCAATTGGGAGAATCACATTGATATGCTGGAGGATGCGCTGGAGGGGCGTCTCTATAAGACTGTTTGGCTTGATCGGGGTGAGGTTAGTTTTTCCGTATCGGAAGTCAGCGAGCGGCTCAATTATTCGTTTGTGTTTTTCTGGTTGGTAGCCGGGGCCTATGTCGCATGCCGTTTTTTGGGGTTGGATGTTCACAGTCTCGATACTTACAGCCTTCGGTATTTCGTAATCTTCCTTGGCGTTATTGCAGTTCTAATTGGCCTTTGGTTTATTCGCAAACGGACCAGAATTACGGGCGTTAAAGTCATTTTCGGAAATGCCGTTAATTGGTCAAGGTGGCGTAGCGATCGTGGGCTGCGATGCTCCAGCGATCAGGATCCTCTAATTGCTTTTGTCGTTCGTGATGCTCCGACCGAACGTAGCAAATGATCTACTGGCACGGCGTCATTGACAGAGTTGGCATCCATTCAGATGTGGCAAGGTGAGTAAGCCACCTCGGCTCACGTTTTATGTCGAGCCTCATGCATTGCGAGGTCCTCGGAACGGCTCGCGTGTAAGGCCAGCACTCAAATCGCCCGCATCTCCTCGCGGATCATGTCGGCGGCTTTCTCGCCGATCATGATGGTGGGAGCATTGGTGTTGCCGCCGATCAAGGTGGGCATCACCGAGGCGTCGACGATACGCAAGCCACCGATGCCGTGCACTTTCAAACGTGGATCGACCACTGCCATCGGATCGCTGCCCATCTTGCAGGTGCCGACCGGGTGATACACGGTGTCGACGCGGGCGCGCAGAATGGCGCGGATGTCGTCGTCGGTGCGGACGTTGGCGGTGAACAGATCCTTCTGCTGCAGCGCGCGTAGCGCCGGCGTCTGCATCAGCCGCTGCGTGGTCTTGTAGCCCGCCACCATGGTTTCGAGGTCCTCAGGATCGCCGAAGAAATTCGGATCGATCCGCGGCGGTGCCAAGGGATCGGCGCTGCTGAGCCCGACGCTGCCGAGGCTCTTCGGGCGCAGCAGGCAGAAATGGCAGGAGAAGCCCGTGCCCCAGTGCCGCTTGCGGCCGTGATCGTCGACCATCGCCATGCCGAAGTGCAGCTGGATGTCCGGCACGTCGAGGTCGGGCCGGGTCTTCAGGAAGCCGCCGCATTCGGCGAAGTTGGTGGTCAGCGGCCCGCGTCCCTCGCGGCGATATTGTCCGATCGTCGACAGCAGGCGCGCGATGCCGGTGAAGCTGGTGCCGGTGAAATACGGGCTGTCCGACTGATAGGCGAAGATGAAGTCCGGGTGATCCTGCAGGTTCTGGCCGACACCCGGCAGATGGTGCACGACGTCGATGCCATGGCCCTTCAGCGCCGCGGCATCGCCGATGCCGGACAGCATCAGCAACTGTGGCGACTGAAACGCACCGGAGGCGAGGATGACTTCGCGGCGCGCACGGATCTCGCGGATCTGGTCGTTCTGCCGATAGGCGACGCCGACCGCGCGTCCGCCTTCGACCAGAATCCGGGTCGCCTGCGCCTCGGTCTCGACCCGGAGATTGCGGCGCGTGCCGATATGCGGATGCACGTAGGCCCGTGCCGCGCTCCAGCGCTCGCCATTGTGTTGAGTGAGCTGATACAGGCCGAGGCCTTCCTGCTCCTCGCCGTTGAAGTCGTCGCGGATGCGGAATTGCGCCTCGCGCGCCGCCTGCAGGAAGATCTCATGCGCCGGATTGTCGGTGCGCAGCCGGTTGACGTGGAGCGGTCCGCTCTGGCCGTGATAGGCGCCGTTGAAGTCGGAGTTGTTCTCCGAGCGCTTGAAGTAGGGCAGCACGTCGGCATAGGACCAGCCGGCGTTGCCGAGTTCGGCCCAATGATCGTAGTCCCATTTGTGGCCGCGGATGTAGACCATGGCGTTGATCGCCGACGAGCCGCCGAGGCCCTTGCCGCGCGGCTGATAGCCGATCCGGCCGTTGAGACCGGGCTGCGGCACGGTCTCGAAATGCCAATTGTTCAACTTGCTCGGCACCATCAGCGACAGCGCATAGGGCGTCTTCACCACCCAATTGTCGGCCGTGCCGCCGGCTTCGAGCAGAGCCACCGATGTGTTGGCATCTTCCGACAGCCGTCCGGCGACGGCGCAGCCGCCAGAGCCGCCGCCGACCACGACGAAATCCACTGTTTCGCTCACGAGCGTTTCCCTCCGGGATATTGTTTTGTTGATTGCCGCCGGCATCTTCGGCCGTGCGGGTCGTCTCTTGTTACGACATCAGGCGCAGCACCTTCGACAGACGCGCGATCTTGGCGCCGTAAGGCGGATACAGATCGGCGAAGCGGTTGTAGGGCGAGCGATGGAAGATCGGCTTCATCTTGGTGAAGGTGTTGAAGCCCCATTCGCCGTGATACGCGCCGGTGCCGGACGCGCCGACGCCGCCCATCGGCTGGTTGGCTTGAGCGAAATGCACCAGGCAGTCGTTGATGGTGACGCCGCCCGAGACGGTCCGCTCCAGCACCTGGTCGCGCGCGGCTTCATCGGTGCCGAACCAATACAGCGCCAGCGGCCGGTCGCGGCCATTGATGAAATCGATCGGCTCGGTCGGTTCGCTGTAGCCGAGGATCGGCAGCAGCGGACCGAAAATCTCCTCCTGCATGATCTTCATCTCGGGCGTGGCACCGAGCACGAGGGTCGGCGGGAATTTGCGTTTGCCGGCCCACGCCGCATCATCCGCGGCCGCCGGCTGCAGCAGCCGTGCGCCGCGGGCGGCGGCATCGTCGACCAGGCTCTTCAGCCGCGCGTAGTGATGCTCGGCGATGATCGAGGTGTAGTCCGGATTGGCCGGGTCGGTGCCCCACATCTGCTGCATCGCGCCCCAGATCTTGCCGGCGAGGGCTTCGACCCGGTCCTGCGGCGCCAGCACGTAGTCGGGCGCGATGCAGGTCTGTCCGGCGTTCATCAGCTTGGCATAGGCGATCCGCGGCGCCACCTCGTCGAGATCGGCGGAGCGGTCGACGATAGTCGGCGATTTGCCGCCGAGTTCGAGCGTGACCGGGGTGAGGTTCTTGCCCGCCTCCGCCGCGACGATGCGGCCGACACGAGTCGAGCCGGTGAACATCAGATGATCGAACGGCAGCCGAGCGAACGCCTCGGCGACGCCGGGCTCGATCCCGGTCACCATCATCTCGCTCGCGTCGAACTTGGCCGCGACAGTCTCCTGCAGCAGCGCGGCGAAGTGGGGCGACAGTTCGCTCGGCTTGATCATCACCCGGTTGCCGGCGGCGATCGCGCCGATGGCAGGCGCGACGGTGAGCTGCAGCGGATAGTTCCACGGCGCAATCACCCCGACCACGCCCAGCGGCTGCGGCAGCAGCCGGTTTTTGCCGGGCAGAAACTGAAGCTGGGTCGACACCTTGCGCGGCGCCATCCAGCGCCTCAGATGCCGCGAGGTGTGTTTGATGTCGCCGAGCAGGCTGAGCGTCTCGGCGATCAGAGTCTCGGTCGAGCTGCGGTGACCGAAATCGGCGGAGATCGCCTGCTCGAATCGTTTCTCGTTGTCCTTGATCAGCGCGCGCAGCCGCGCGAGCCGGTCCTGACGCTGCTCCAGCGTCGGCGGCGGCGCAGCGCGCGAAATGTCGAACATGCGATGAAAGCTGTCGTGGAGCGCATTGCCCCCGAAACCGCCGACCGGCTGGTCCATCTTTCGCTCCCTGCGATGCCCAATTGGTTCGTTACGGGCTGATTTTGCCAAATTCTCGCAGGGGAAGAGGATTCCGGCAACCACACCTGGTTCCGTTCGTCATATAATCTTGAAAATCTTCTCCCAAATCCGCCCTTGGGGCTTTGCAAATCCCCCCGGTGTTGGTAGACACCCCTCGCGCCCCGGGCATTCGCCCCGGGCACCTTCTCAGGAAGCCTCCGGGAGGATCGATCAGCGCCTTTGGGCGTTGATGATCATCGGTTTTCTGAAAGCCGCGCAAAGGTTTAACGCGGGGTGGAGCAGCCCGGTAGCTCGTCAGGCTCATAACCTGAAGGTCATAGGTTCAAATCCTATCCCCGCAACCAAATCTCGATCGTCAGATCAGTGATTAAGCCCGCCTTTGGCGGGCTTTTTCATGTCTTGCGGGCTTACCATCCCCTAATAGGCTGCTAGCACCGCTTTCTTGGTGCTTCCTATATTCCAGGCTGCGGTTCCCCCTTGTTGATATATTGGTAGTACGATGATAGTCTTTCGCCAATGGGTTGCGGTCTCGGGCGATCATATATACCGTTAGATTTGCACAAACGCTGGGGAGCGGGGCATGCTAACGGAAGTCCGGATCGCGGGAGAGGCAAGCTATCCCGCGTCGGGTCAGCAGTTGCTGGATTGCCGGAGGATCAATTTCATTTTCGGCGCAAATGGATCGGGCAAAACAACTATTTCCCGCGTGATTGGTGATCCCTCCCGATATCCTTCCTGCAATCTGACATGGGAAAACGGTAGGGCGCTGGATGCCCTTGTCTACAATTCCGATTTTGCCGGCAAAAATTTCGCTTCCACCATGCCCGGCATCTTCACGCTCGGCGTCGAGTCGAAGGAAACTCTAGAAGCGCTTGAAAAGCTGAAGGGTGAAGAAACCGACTATCTCAACACTCTCGATTCCTTGTTGATCACATTGCAGGGGAGCGACGGTAACGGCGGAAAGAAAGCCGATGCTAAGGTTCTTCGCGGCGACGTTGAGGCAAATTGCTGGAAGATTAAGCAAGCGCATGACGAGTATTTTCAAGCCGCTTTTGCGGGGCTCCGCAATTCAAAGACGGCATTCTGCGATAGAGTGCTATCGGAATATGCCTCGAACACGTCCGATCTGAAGGCGCTTGACGAGTTGAAGACGAAGGCGGCCACCATTTTTGCCGCTGGGCTGGAGCGCCACAACGTCTTCTCTGTTCCCGATTTCAGCGAGCTCCTGACCCTGGAAACGGCGCCTATCCTTTCGAGGAACGTGGTTGGAAAAGAGAACGTTGATATCGGTGCACTTGTCCGGCGGCTCGGCAATAGCGACTGGGTAAGAGACGGTCGTGGTTTTTGGGATCAGAGCAGGCCCGTGTGTCCGTTCTGTCAGCAACAGGTGAAGGCCGATCTCACTAAGAGCCTGAACGAATTCTTCGACGAAGCCTACCTAATCGACATAGCCGAAATCGACCGGCTCCTTCGTAGCTATCGAAGTCTGTCAGAGAACCTGTCAGGGCAGGTTGATGCCATTCTTTCTCGTGCCAGCACGTTTATCAATAATGACGGCCTGAAGCTTGAGGCCGAGCGCCTGTCAGCTCACACAAGCGCAAATATTCTCGCCCTTGAGAGGAAACGGCGGGAGCCGAGCGCTGTCGTAAAGCTTGATCCGATGAGTGAGATTGCCAGCGCAATTCGGACTATTGTGGAAGTCGCAAACGTAGCAATTTCCGATCACAATTCACTTGTTGAGAACGTCACGGCAGAGAGGCAGCTCCTTATCGGGCAAATATGGAGGCGCCTGATCGAAGATCAAAAGGACATGCTCGACCGACACGCGAAGGGGAAGAGTGATCTAGACAAGGCGATCAGCGGACTTCAGAACGGCATTCAGAAGAAGCGCGAGGCTCTTCTTAACGTTCAGGCCAGAATCGCTGAACTCGAAAGGACCATCACGAGCGTTCAGCCGACGGTCACCGAGATCAACGCCATTCTGCAGTCCTTCGGTTTTGTCAACTTCAGGCTACAAACGGCCGGGGAGAAGGGACAATTTTATCAAATTGTTCGAAACGACGGCACCGATGCGGCGCCGACGCTCAGTGAGGGCGAAAAGGGGTTTATTACCTTCCTCTATTTCTACCACCTCATCCGCGGAAGCATGACAACAAGCGGGATCAGCGCGGATCGCATAGTGGTGATCGACGATCCGGTCTCCAGTCTCGATAGCGATGTACTGTTCATCGTTAGCACGCTCATCAAGCGTGTGCTTGAGTTGGCATGTGATGGGTATGACAATATCAAGCAAGTGTATGTCCTTACCCACAATATCTATTTCCACAAGGAGGTTTCGTTTGATCCAAAGCGCGGGCAGGAGTGTCGCGCTCATGAGGCGTTCTGGATCGTTCGAAAGGTGAATGGGGAGTCCCGCATTACCCGCTATCAACACAATCCGATCAAGACGTCTTACGAGCTTCTCTGGGCCGAGGTGCAAAATCCGGATCGATCACGTTTGACCATCCAGAATACATTGCGGCGGATCGTCGAAAACTACTTCAAGATTCTTGGGAATATGGACAAAGACGAAATCATTGAGATGTTTGAAGGTCGAGATAAGCAGATTTGTGGATCGCTTTTCTCCTGGGTCAACGATGGTTCGCATGCGGTTCACGACGATTTGTATATCTCTGCTGATGATAGGGCGATGGATAGCTATTTGCGCGTGTTCAAGGAGATTTTCGAGAAGTCACATCATATCGGCCATTACAACATGATGATGGGGATTCCGCCGGTCGAGCCGGGTGCCGTCGTTGCGGTTCCGCCAGCACCGGCAATAATGGCGGCAAATTAGTTCGACTGCAGATCTGGTGAGCTTCAAATCTGTCGCGGCGGCAGACCGTCCACCAGATTGCATCTCACGTCTCTCCGCGCAACCAAGCCAGTCGTAGCCTATGATTTGTCGCCTTCCGGCTTGATCCTCCCGCGCCCGATCTGATCTAACGGATGCGACCTCAGCGGCCAGCGGGCGATACGCTTGCACCGCTGATGGTGAACCGGACATCGAACGTGAAATCGCTCGGCATCATCTTTCTGTTGGCTTTGGCTGTGTTCGCCTATGGCCTGTATTCGGACATCACGCTGACGCGCTGTGCGCGCGGGACGATCACGGCTGCGCTCGGCCTGTGTTCGGGCAGCGACTGACCTCGGCCGTTCGCAATCGATCGGGTTTGCGGACGTAACTCATCGGCATCAATCGAGGAGGGGCGGGCGGCATGAGCGCGGGCGATAGCGGCGGATTCTACCAGAGTGTCGCGGTGTTTCGCGGCTTCCGCAGCCTGATGAATCCCGCCCTCTACGCGCCGCTGCCGGACGATTGGACCGCCGGCGTCGCCGACATTGTCGATTCCACCCGCGCGATCGCCGAGCAGCGCTACAAGTCGGTCAACATGGCTGGCGCGGCGGTGATTGCCGCGGTGACCAATGCGCTTCAAGAGCGCGAATTCCCGTTCGTGTTCGGCGGCGATGGCGCCGGCTTTGCGGTGGCACCGGCTGATTTGGCCGCCGCCCGCGATGCGCTGGCCGCGACCGCTGCCTGGGTGCGCGACGAACTCGGCCTGACGATGCGGATCGCACTGGTGCCGGTCGCGGCGATCCGCGCCAAGGGGCTCGAGGTTCGCGTCGCCCGTTTCGCGCCATCGCCGCACGTCAGCTACGCGATGTTCGCCGGCGGCGGTCTCGGCTGGGCCGATGCGGCGATGAAGCGCGGTGAATTTTCGATTCCGGCGGCGGCGCCCGGCACCGCGCCGGACCTCTCCGGCCTGTCGTGCCGGTTCGAACAAATGCCGGCCCGGCGCGGCGTGATCCTGTCGGTGCTGATCGTGCCGACGGCGCAGACCGATGGGGCGGCGTATCGTAGCCTGATCGAAGATATCGTGACGATGGTCGAGCGCAGCCCGGAGGCGGGCAGGCCGGTGCCCCACGAAGGACCGGGATTGCGCTGGCCGCCGCAGGGCCTCGATCTCGAAGCGCACGCCGAACGCGGCGTACCGCTGACGCTGCGCCGCGCCGGCCTGCTGATCCGGACTCTGTTCAGCTACTTGATCATCCGCTTCGGCATCACCGTGCGCGGCTTCGTGCCGCGGCGCTATCTGTCCGAGCTGGTCGAGAATTCAGACTTCCGTAAATACGACGACGGACTGCGCATGGTGGTCGACTGCGCGCCGGAGCTCGCCGACGCGTTGGAGCAGAAGCTCGCCACGGCGGCTGCTGCGGGCGTCGCGCGTTACGGCGTATCGCGGCAGCAGTCGGCGATGGTGACGTGTTTTACGCCGTCGGTAGCGCGTAGCGACCATGTGCACTTCATCGACGGCGCGGGCGGCGGCTATGCGTCCGCCGCGCTGGCTTTGAAGGCGATGCCCGACAGGGCGATCGTTTAGCGCGTCAGCGTCCAGGTTTCGCCGCCGCACAGAGTGCCGACGCAGCCCTCGACCCGCAGGCTATTCGGGCCGGTGTGCGAGATGCTGCTCTCGTAAGTCTTGCCGTCGTCGGCGTTGTAGATGTGGCCGCTCCATTTGCCCTGCGACACCGGGCGCATGTCGCCGAAGATCTGCAGGCCGATGATCGGTCGCGATGCGAGTTGCGGATCGGCGTTCTTGTCGTCGACCTGGGGTTTGCCGGTATTCGGATCGATCGGCGTTTTCAGCCAGACGATGCTCCCGCATAGCGCGTTGCCGCAGCTCTTGATCCGGACCTTGGCGTCGCCCGCCTGAGTCAACCAGGTGCCCTGCGGCCCGGCTGATTGGGCGATCGCCCCCGCGGGCGACAGCGACACCAGGGCAACCAGGGCAGCAGCGACGAAACCGGACCGAACGGCCATTCCATACCTCCAAACGATACTCGCGGGAGCCGCGAACAGCATTCAGAAGCAGTGCGGCGGGCGGTTGGATAGCAGAGCGTCCGATTCGTGCAATCGTGTGACCCTTGCTGCACGCTGGGGATAATTCCGATTCATTTGACCCAGCGTGTCAGGTAGATCGCGGCGGCGCTGCCGAGGCCGTACACCACCATCGCCAGCGCCACCATCGCGAACATCGCCGATGCCGGCGCCCCAAAGGCGACCAGCGCCCATCCGCCGAGGGCCACCAGCACCAGTCTCCCCGTCGCGGCGAGCACCGGTCCGCCAACCTTGGCGGCGCCCTGGCTGGCGAAATACAGCGTCACGCCGAGACCGAAGAAGCCGAAGCCCGGGCCGGCGAAGCGGAAGTAGGTATGCGCAGCGTCTGTGACGGCCGGGTCTGCGGTGAACAGTGACACCCAGAGCGCCGGCCAGATCGCCAGCACGACGCCGACCAGTCCGACGATCAGGGCGGATACGACTCCGGCAGTCCACGCCACCCGCCGCGCGCGGGCGATATCACCGGCGCCGATCGCCATCCCGACCATCGGGATCGAGGCGACACCGACCGCGAACGCGATCGGGATCAGAAGGAATTCCAACCGCGAGCCGATGCCATAGCCGGCTAGCGTGGTGGTGCCGTAGCTGGCCAGCACCTTGGTAAAGATCAGGATCGTCAGGACCGACTGCAGCGGCGCGAGACAGGCGAGCGCGCCGACCTTCAGGATGTCGACGAAGATCGGACGTTGGAAGCTGAATGTCCGCAGTTGCAGCCGCAGCCGGCTGCGGCCGCTGGCGAGATAGATCAGCAGGAACAGCGCGCCGATCGTGAAAGCGATCGCTTGGCCGGAGGCGACGCCAGGCATGCCGAGCCGCGGCATTCCGAACAGGCCGAGGCCGAGCGCGCCGCCGATCACCACCTGCAAAGCCGCGACGCCCAGCAGGGCGCCCGCCGGCAGGACCATGTCGCCGGTGCCACGCAGGATCGATGCGAGCGTGTTCACCAGCCAGATCGATACGGCGCCTGAGAACAGAACGACCGAGTAGCTGCAGGCCTGCTCCAGCACCTCGCCGCGGCCGCCGAGCAGCGCGAACAGCGATCGGCCGAATAGCTGCATCACCAGCGTGAACAACAGTCCGCCGCCGATCCCGATCAGGATCGCGTGGAGCGCCAGAACGCCGGCCCGGTGTGTATCACCGGCACCGAGGGCGCGGCTGATCGCTGATGAGACGCCGCCGCCCATGGCGCCGGCCGACATCATCTGCGTCAGCATCGCGAACGGAAACACCAGAGCGATCGCCGCCAGAGGTTCGGTGCCGAGCCGGCCGATATAAGACGTCTCGGCCACCGCCACCAAGGCTGTGCCGAGCATCGCGATGGTGTTGGGGATCGCCAGCCGCACCAGTGTCGGCAGGATCGGGGCGGTCAGCAGCCGGTTCGGTGGCGGAGCGGACAGTGGCGTGTCGGCGGGTGCCTCGATGGTCATGCGGTCGCTCCCCGGATGCCGCCTCGCGATTGACGGCGGTCTTTTGTATGATGATTAACATACAATAAGCGCAAGGCTCTGTCCGGCACAAGCGGCGGGGCATTGCAGGATACGCGGGCGCGACGGCGTTTCGCGCAGGGCTCTGAGGCGGCCGGCCACGCCGCGGCATCCCTGCATTGGGCGCAGAACCAGAATACCGCTGGGATGGATGGTCAAATCTCCCAAACCAGGGCATGAAGAGGGATAAATATTCTCCGGGAGAGGAAACCGCCTATGAAGGCAGCTCAGCTCAGCGCGTTTCAGCGCTGGTCGATCCTGATCGGCGCGTCGGTGCTGCTCAGCCTGGCCATGGGCATGCGTCAGAGCTTCGGGCTGTTTCAGCCCTCGGTGATCCGCGACGTCGGCATCACCAGCGCCGACTTCTCCTTCGCGACAGCACTGCAGAACATCATCTGGGGCGTCACGCAGCCGATGGTGGGACTGATCGCCGATCGTTACGGCACCCGCTGGGTGATGGTTGGCGGCGTCGTGGTCTATTCGGCTGGTCTTGTCCTCATGATGGTCGCGGATTCGGCCTTGATGTTCACGCTCGGCTGCGGCGTCTGCGTCGGCATTGCGCTGTCCTGTACCGCCTCCAGCATGACCATGACGGTGACCTCGCGCACGGTGTCGCCGGCCAAGCGCAGCGTCGCGATGGGGGCGGTCTCGGCTGCCGGGTCACTCGGCCTGGTACTGGCTTCGCCGCTGGCGCAGACGCTGATCTCGACCGCCGGCTGGCAGATGGCGCTGATCGGCTTCCTTGGCCTCGCCGCGGCGATGCTGCCGTCGGCGCTGTTCGCCGGCCGTGCCGACAAGCTCGACATCGACAAGTCGGACGACGTGCAGCAGTCGGCCGGCGAGGTGGTGCAGACCGCGCTCGGCCATTCCGGCTTCCTGGTGATGGCGATCGCGTTCTTCGTCTGCGGTCTGCAGCTCGTGTTCATCACCACGCATCTGCCGAACTATCTGGCGATCTGCGGCCTCGATCCGTCGCTCGGCGCTTCGGCGCTGGCGGTGATCGGGCTGTTCAACGTGTTCGGCTCGTATGCGTTCGGCTGGCTCGGCGGCCGGTTTCCGAAGCAGTATTTGCTCGGTGGCATCTACATCGTGCGATCGCTGACGGTGGCGGCATATTTCTATTTCCCGGCTTCAGCGACCTCGACGATCGTGTTCGCCGCGATCATGGGATCGTTGTGGCTTGGGGTGATTCCGCTGGTGAACGGCCTCGTCGCCCAGCTGTTCGGGCTGCGCTACATGGCGACGCTGACCGGCATCGCCTTCCTCAGCCACCAGGTCGGCTCGTTCCTCGGTGCCTGGGGCGGCGGCGTGATCTACGACCATCTCGGCAGCTATGATCGTGCCTGGCAGGCCGCGGTGCTCATCGGCCTGATCGCCGGTTGTGCCCAGATGCTGATGAACGTCCGGCCGCCGCGCCGGCGGGACGAATTGGCGGTCCCTGCAACCGCCTGATCGGACCGGAAGGGGGCTGCCGAGCCTCGATGGTACGATCGGGTGCTAACGGTAAGGTATTCAGGTTGCAGCGGTATTCGCTTCGGCCAGACCGCCGAGACATGCTGTTGCAAGTTAGAATAGATATTGGGTCCCGCCGGGGAACCTTTTATAAGGGTTCCCGTTAAAGACGACGTCTCCCACCACCGTGGAAATGCATCATGACCTTCACGCTACCCGAATTGCCGTATGCCTACGACGCGTTGCAGCCGTACATGTCGAAGGAGACCCTGGAATATCACCACGACAAGCATCATCAGGCGTATGTCACCAACGGCAACAATCTGCTGAAGGGCACCGAATTCGAGGGCAAGTCGCTCGAGGAGGTGGTCAAGGGCTCGTTCAACAAGAACGCCCCGTTGTTCAATAACGCCGCCCAGCACTACAACCACATCCACTTCTGGAAGTGGATGAAGCCGAACGGCGGTGGCAGCAAGCTGCCCGGCGCGCTGGAAAAGAAGATCAACGAAGACCTCGGCGGCTTCGAGAAGTTCAAGGCCGATTTCGCTGCGGCCGGCGCCGGCCAGTTCGGCTCGGGCTGGGCCTGGCTCTCGGTCAAGAACGGCAAGCTCGAAATCTCCAAGACTCCGAACGGCGAGAACCCGCTGGTGCACGGCGCCACGCCGATCCTCGGCGTCGACGTCTGGGAGCACTCCTACTACATCGATTATCGCAACCGTCGCCCGGACTACCTGAAGGCGTTCGTCGATAGCCTGATCAACTGGGAGTATGTCGAGGAGCTGTACTCCAAGGCCTGATCAGGGCGGCAAGCTCGCAATCGAATCGGAAAGGCGGTCGCGTCGCGGCCGCCTTTTCTTTTGGCATCGAGCCCGACCATGCGGCTTGCGGTCGCACCTGTCCTGCTGCAAGAACGGCGGCGGGGCGACGTTCGCAGACGGAGCAATTGTCGGATGGCCTATCTTCTGGTGTTCGTGGGCGGCGGGCTCGGGGCGATGTTTCGCCACTTCATCAACACGCTGAGCGGCCGCCTGCTCGGCACCGCGTTTCCGTATCACACCTTCTTCATCAACGTGACCGGCTCGATCGTGATGGGGCTGATCGCCGGCTATCTAGCGTTCAAGGGCGGCTCGTCGCAGCACTTCCGGCTGTTCCTGATGACCGGCATCTTGGGTGGCTACACCACGTTCTCGGCATTCTCGCTCGACGCGGCGCTGCTGTATGAGCGCGGCGCGATCGGGCTTGCGGTGGTGTACGTGCTCGGCTCGGTGGTGCTGGCGATCGCCGGCCTGTTCGCCGGGATGGCGCTGATCCGCGCCGTCACATAAGACCCTCCGTCATTGCGCTCGACTGCTTCGTCGCCGCGCTCCTCGTAGCGATGTGGAGAGCCATCATTCGCTGACGTTTGGGCGAGGCGTCAGGCCTCGCTCAGGTCGACATCGTGTGCAGCAGGAAGGTGAGCGCGGTCGCGGCGAACACGTGCATGTTGTCGACGCGGTCGGCGTTTTCCGTCTCCAGCGTCATCACTGCCTGCCGCGGCCCGGCCACCGCGATGCAGGTGTGGCCGGCGGCGTCGCCATAGCGGTTGCCTGACGGGCCGGCGGCACCGGTTTCCGACAGCGCCCAGTCGGCGCCGAGCCGGGAGCGGATCTGCTTCGCCAGCAGTTCGGCATAAGGCTCGGAGGACGAACGGACGCCCTCCACCTTCATCTCGGCATCGGGAATGTCCATCAGCACCCGACGCGCCTGCCGGGTATAGACCACCGCTGAGCCAAGGAAATACGCTGATGCGCCGGGCACGGCGAGCAGCGCCGCCGAGATCAGACCGCCGGTCGAGGATTCCGCCACCGCGATGGTCTGCTTCTGCGCGATCAGCCTGAGCGCGACCTTTTCGGCCACCGGCAGCAATTCCCGCATCACCGATCTCCTCTGTGCTGCCTGTCACATCGCCTCTGGCGGGACGAATCGACACTTGATCGGCTGTACTTGATCGGAAGCCGTGCCGGCGGGCAAACCGAATGTGAGCGGGCCCGGCCGCTCAGCGCAGTCCAGCGAAGCTGCTCCACACCAGGCTGAGCCCGGACAGAAACAGCAGCGCCAGCACCACGTTGCGAAACGAGCGGTCGCTCAGCGCGTGGTAGGTCCGCGCGCCGAGCCAGGCGCCCAGCAGGATGGCTGGCAGCGCCAGCAAGGCCGCGTAGAGAACTTCACGCGTCACGAGACCGTGCGCGGTCTGCAGCGCCAGCGCAGCGATCAGCACGGTGGAGTTGAATGCCTGAAACACGCCGCGGCGCTGATGCTTGTCCCAGCCGCGGAGGCTCGCCCACAAAATCGGCGGAGGGCCGGACAATCCGGCGAAGCCGCCCATCACGCCGCCGATCCAGCCGATCACCCCATCCATCCAGCGGCCGCCGAAGGTCAGTGCCATCGGCGGGGTGAAATACAGCGCGGGCGGGAAGATCAGCAGAAACAGGCCGACGAACAGTTTGAAGCCCCACGGATCGGCATAGGCCACAAGCACGCTGCCCGGGATCACGCCGGCGAGTCCGCCGATCAGGAACGGCGTCACCAGTTTGAAATCGATGTGCTCCCACACCATCCGCATCGTCGAGGCCTGAGAGACCATCGAGCACAGCAGCACCAGCGGCACCGCGACGGTCGGCGGGAAGACGTAGAGCCAGAACCCGAGCGACACCAGCGCCAGACCGAAGCCGGACAGGCCGGAAACGAACCCGCCACACAGCGCCCCGGCGATCAGGATGACGAGAGTTGTTAGTTCCATCGGCCTCGATGCGCCTGCTCAATTCCGCCGGGCGGAAGCCGTCGCGCGTCCGTGAAGGAGTGTCGGTGCAGGCGTGCTTTGTGCCGCCTGTCGATCGGGCTTATAGCATCGGGCAAGGCTCCGAAAACCAAAACAAGAGTTGCAGATGTTGGCAGGAAACAAACGAGACGCCGCGCCTGCGGCGAAGCCCGGCAACGCCGCGAACCTGATCGCGCCCGACACCACGGGGCTGAACTTCTATCGCGCCGATCCGTCGCTCGCCGATCTTTTGCGGATTCATCTGCCGAAATCCCTGGTCGATCACATCGAGCCGCATCTCGACCGGCTCGGCGCGTTGGCCGGCGGCCGGCTCGACGAGTGCGCGCGCCTCGCTGATCGCCACACGCCGATCCTGCATCAGCGCGACCGCTTTGGCCGCGACGCGCAATATGTCGAGTATCACCCGGCCTATCGCGAACTGGAGGCTGCCGCGTTCGGCGAGTTCGGCATTCACGCGCTGTCGCACCGCAAGGGCATCATGGGTTGGCCGGACGTCTATCCGGTCACCGCCAAGCACGCCTTTACGCTCTTATTCAACGAAACCGAATTCGGCATGGGCTGCCCGATCAACGTCACCGACGGCTGCGCCAAGCTGCTGTCGAAGTTCGGCGACGAGACGTTGAAGGCCAAGTATCTCGACGGCCTGATCCAGACAGACATGAGCAAGCTGACGCAAGGCGGCCAGTTCATGACCGAGAAGGAGGGCGGCTCCGACGTCGGCACGCTGACGTCGACCGCCGTGCCTGAAGGCGATCACTGGCGGCTGTATGGCGAGAAGTGGTTCTGCTCCAACGCCGATGCCAAGGTGGTGATGCTGCTGGCGCGCCCCGAAGGCGCCGGTCCCGGCACGCGCGGCGTCGGCCTGTTCCTGATGCCGCGGTTCCTCGACGACGGCTCGCCCAATCACTACCGGATCGTGCGGCTGAAGGACAAGCTCGGCACCCGCTCGATGGCGTCGGGGGAGATCAAGCTCGAAGGCGCGATCGCCTATGCGGTCGGCAAGCTCGACCGCGGCTTTGTGCAGATGGCCGAGATGGTGAACTCATCGCGGCTCTCCAACGGCGTGAAGTCCACCGCGCTGATGCGGCGCGCCTGGCACGATGCGATCACGGTGGCGAAGAACCGCGTAGTGTTCGGCAGCCGCATCGTCGATCTGCCGCTGGCGCGCCGGCAGCTCCTGAAGATCCTGGTTCCGACCGAGCAGGGAATGTCGGTCAGCTTCCTCACCGCCGATGCACTCGACCGCGCCGAAGGCGGCAGCCAGGACGCGGCTGCGCTGCTGCGTATCCTCACGCCCACGCTGAAATTCCGCGCGACCCGCGACGCGCGCAAGGTCTGCGGTGATGCGCTCGAGATGCGCGGCGGCATCGGTTATGTCGAGGAGTTCGCCACCGCGCGGCTGCTCCGCGACGCGCATCTCGGCTCGATCTGGGAAGGCACCGGCAACATCGTGGCGATCGATGCGCTGAAGCGCGCGATCGGCCGGCATGGCGCGGAGTCGGCGCTCGGGGCCGATCTTCATTCGCGGCTCGACGATGCGGTGCGCGTGCCGCTGGCTTGGCGCGACCGGCTGCGCGGGCTGATCGACCGCTCGATCGGCTTCGCCCGCGACGTGGCGCGGAGCAGCGAGAACGAAGCTGATGCCCGCCGTGCCACCAGCGCGCTGTATCACGTCGCCAGTGCGGTGGCGCTCACCTGGGAGGGCGCGAAGATCGACGCGATGCGCGGCGATGCCCGGCGCGTGCTGCTGTCGCGCCTCGTGGTTGAGCATCGCCTGTACCAGCCTGATCCGTTCGCGCATCAGGACGGCAAGCTCGAACTCGCGATTGCCGGCCATCTGTTGGGTGAGCAGGCCGCGGGCATAGACGAGATCGCGCCGCTGCTGACGGCGTAGTATGCGAGCGACACAATCTCTCGCGTCATTGCGAGGAGCGAAGCGACGAAGCAATCCAGCCCAGCGTTCGGAGCTGGATTGCTTCGCTTCGCTCGCAATGACGGGGGGCGTTCGTCGCTAATTAATCGCCGAACGCCTTCGGCGGTTTGAAGCCGCCGAGTTCGCGCTCGATCAGTTCGGCGAGCTTCAGCGGCGTGTGGTCTTCCAGCCAGGGGCCGACGATCTGCGCGCCGATCGGCAGCGATCCCTTGCAAATCGTTAGCAGCGGTGCCGGCTCTATTGGTAAATCAGCCGGGTTGAGCGGCGAGCCGATCCGGCCCAGCATTATTTATCGATTCGATTTTGAGTCGGCTGCGCGTTTGCTTGTTGACCGAGCCCACACCTCGTCCCGTAGGTAACTGCAAGGGCCGCGCATCAGCGTGCCGCGATGGCGCGAGTGTGCTTGCCTGAGCGGGAGTGATTGATGCTATTTCGTCGTCTGCGGCCGCGGCACCTTCTTTCGCTCTGCGCCGTCGCGGTCGCGATCGTCAGTGGCCGGCCGGCACTCGCCCAGCAGCCGATTACCACGCCGATCCTCGCCACCGACCCGAACTTTCGCGATCTCGCCGGCATCATCCCGGCGGCGGGTGGTAGCGGCTTTGCCGATACCACCGCGCATGGCGGCGTGATGCGGGCCGGCGTGTTCTATCGCTCCGAGGCGCTGTCGATGTTGTCGGCCGCCGACTGGGCGACGCTGTCGTCGCTGCGCATCGGGCTCGACATCGATCTGCGCACGCCGGCGGAGATCAATGGCCCGATTACCGTGATGGCGCCGAATGCCGGGCCGGATTGGGTGCCGGCCGGCGCGCGCTACGTCAATATCAACATCTTCGGCAGTTCTGGGACGCCCTCGACAGCGTCGGTGACCACGGCAGCGGCGGCCGTCAGCTACATGGAGGCGCTGTATCAAGGCTTTGTCACCGATCCGGGCCAGCGCGCTGCGTTCCGCAACGTGCTGCTGACGCTGGCCGGCGACCCGTCGGCTGCAGCGCTGTATCATTGCTCCGCCGGCAAGGACCGCACCGGCTGGACTTCGATGCTGCTGCAGAGCATCGCCGGGGTGTCGCCCAGCACGATCATGACCGCCTATCTGGCCACCAACATCTATATGGCGGCCTCGAACCAGACCATGCTGGCGCAGATCTACACTGCGGCCGGCGGCGGCGCGGCGGGCAACGCCGCGGTGGCTGTCGCGGCGCCGATGTTCGGCGTCCAGATCAGCTATCTGCAGGCCGGCCTCGATCAGGTCGCTGCGCAATATGGCTCGGTCTACGCCTATCTGATGCAGGGGCTCGGCCTGTCGCTGGCCGACATCTACGTGCTGCGCGCCAAGATGGTGTATTTCGCCAGCCTGCCGGGGCAGTCCGGCATGACCGGCAACGCCGCCGCCGGCGCCGCGCTGCTCGGCGCCTTGCAGAACTCGCCGCTGTCGGGCCGCTACACCAGTTTCAATTACTATCTGCAATCCGCGATCGATGCCGGCACGTTGGGCGGCGTCGAAACCCAGGTCGGTGGCCAGGTCCACGCCGATACAGCGGCTTTCCTGACGCATCAACCGCTGTGGATCGACAGCGCTACCGCGCCCTATGCCAGCGGCCGCGATCTGCGCGGCGGCGAAAGCCGGGCGTGGCTGAGTGGCCTCGGCGGCTATCTGGTGTCGAACGGCGGCAGCGGCGTGGCGAAGAGTACCGAGCGCAGCGCCGGACCGCTCGCCGGCGTGACGTGGCGCATCGACGGGCAGACCAGCGCGTTCGTTGGTGCCGGTTATCAGAGCGCGTCGGTGAGTAGCGCCGGCGGCAATGCCGATCTCGATCTTGCGGTGGCGACCTTCGGCGGGCGTTACGGCTTCACCAGTCTTGACGTCGGGCCCTATCTGTCTGCGCGTAGTACGCTGACATGGGCACAGGACCGCGTCAGCCGCAGCCTCGGCGGCGCCCTCGGCACGGCCACAGGCAGTGGCTCCGGCGGGGTGGTGAGCGGTCGGGTGGATGTCGGCAACGTCGTCCGCTTGGCGCCGTGGACGATCACGCCGCAACTCGGCCTGCGCGCCACCTATATGCGGCTCGGCGGCTTTGGCGAAACCGGCAGTGAGCTTGCGCTGGCGGTGGAGCGCACCGAGCGGACGCTGACGAGCGCAGTCGCAGATCTCGACATTGCGCTGGATGCGCGTGCCATGGCCGGCTGGCAGCTGTCGCCGGCGATCACGCTCGGCTACGAGCGGGCACTGTCCGATCCGCGGCTGGTCTCGAATGCGAGCCTGTACGGCTATCGCATCGCGCAAGTCTCGGCGTTCGACAGCCGCGATTTGTTCCGGGCCGGGCTGGCGGTGGCGGCGCGGCAGAATGCAGCGACACTCAGGGCCGGCGCCAATGCGATCATCGGCGACAATGCGAGCACCGGCTTCGATGCCCGCCTGTCGCTCGAGGTCAGCTTCTGATCAGTCGACGAACGCCTTCGGCGGTTTGAAGCCGCCGAATTCGCGCTCGATCAGTTCGGCGAGTTTGAGCGGCGTGCGGTCTTCCAGCCAGGGGCCGACGATCTGCGCGCCGATCGGCAGGCCGTCGTCCGACATCGCGATCGGCAGGGCGGTTGATGGCAGGCCGGGCAGGGTGGCAATGCCGGGCCACACCAGTTGGTCGACGTAAGGATGCTGCTTGCCGTCGATCTCGATGCGGCGCTCTTCCTGCGGCTCGTGGTGATCGTGCGGATACGCTGGAGTCGGCATCACCGGGCAAATCACCGCATCGAACGATTTGAACAGCTCGCGCCACTGAGCGCGCAGGCCGGTGCGGCGGCTGTCGGCGGCGACCCAGTCGCGGTGGCTGAGGACGATGCCGCGCAGCCGCTCGGCGGCGAGGCTGTCGTCGCTGGCGCTGAGCTGGGCCGCCATCGCCTGGGCGCCGGCGTAGAGGTCGGGCGGGAAGCCGCCGGCGAGGAACGACAGCAGCATCCGCATATAGACCCGCGACGTCTCGGCAAGATCGGGCAGCAGCGGCGAGGAACGGGTGACGCTGACTCCGGCCTTGGTCAGGCCGTCCGCCAAAGTTTGCAATGCGCCGTGCACCGCAGCGCCCGTCGGCAGCAGCGGATGGGTATCCAGCAGCAGCACGCGGAAGTCCTTCAGCGTTGTGTGCCGTGCTGGCGGAAGATCGAGCCGGTACGCGATCCCGTCGAAGATCGGGTCTGTGCCGGCGATGACGTCGAGCAGCAGCGCCAGATCGGCGGCCGAGCGCGCCATCGGGCCGATCACCGACAGATCGCGATTGGACGGCAGCGGCGGAAACGGCGGCGGCGTATGGCCGCGCGCCGGGCACAGGCCGAAGGTCGGCTTGTGGGCATAGACGCCGCAGTAATGTGCCGGCACCCGCAGCGAGCCGCCGATATCCGAGCCGAGCGACAGCGCGCCGAAGCCGGCCGCGAGCGCGGCGGAGGAGCCACCGGACGATCCGCCCGGCGTGCGGCCGAGATCATACGGATTGCCGGTGGTGCCGTAGATCTCGTTGTAGCTTTGCCAATCGCCAAGCGCGACCGGCACGTTGGTTTTGCCGAGGACCACGCCGCCTGCGGCTTTCACCCGTTCGACCGCCAGCGCATCGGCGGCGGCGACGAAGTTCTTGTGCTCGACGAAGCCCCAGGTGGTCGGCAGGCCGGCGACGTTGAAGCTCTCCTTGACGGTCATCGGAATGCCGAGCAGCGGCTCGCGTCCGCCGCGCGACAGCGCCAGATCGGCCGCCCGTGCGCTCTGCAGGGCGCGGTCGAAGTCGCGGACGCACACCGCGTTGACCTTGTCGTCGTGCCGCTCGATCCGCCCGATCGCATCCTGCGCAAGTTCGACGGCGGAAACCTGCTTGGCTCTCAGAGTGGCGGAAAGATCGGTGACGGTCGCAAAGCTCCAGGATGAGGCGGACAAGGCGGGCAACTCCGTAGGCTGGTGATTAGTACGCTGACGTGGCGCTGCACTATACGCCAATAGTTTTCAATGGCGACAATTTTCCCAACAGGCAAGGATGCTGACGGGGAGCTGACAGAGAGGGTTTTTGTGAGCACAATTTCCTGTGATGAAAAATTAGTTTGATCGGCGTCAACGGATTCGGATACTAACAAGTGATCTAATTACCAAGTATGCGGTTATGGGTTCATTTAGTAATCCAAGCCGTGTCGACGGCGGCGCGAAATTTGTTGTTGCTAATTATTCCTATCGAGCTGGCGCCGCTCGTCCAATAACAATCTTGCATCCCAAAAGAGCTGAACATTGATCGGGAGGAAACCGTGACAAAAACAACGCGTGACGTGTGTCTAGTGGAATTGTCGCGCCGCAACATGCTTCGGGTTGCGGCGGGAGCGGCTGGGGCGGTCGCGATTGTGGGGCTTGCTGCCAGTGAAGCACTTGCTTCGGACAAGATGGCCAAATCTGCGGCGCAGTATCAAGCCTCGCCGCACAGTGGGCAGTCTTGCGGAAAGTGTCAGAACTACATTGCGGCTTCCAGTAGCTGCAAGGTTGTTGACGGGCCTGTGAGTGCGAACGGCTGGTGCTCGCTGTTCGTCACCAAAGGCTGATCTGTTTGTTGTGCCGAGCATGCTTGGCGAAAGGCGTTACACATCGAGCGGACGCAGCCGCGTTGGCTGCGTCCGGATTTGAACAGAATTGATTGTTTGGGGACGGGCTTTGAGCAGATTCAGCGATCGAGCGACACAATTCCTTGGCGGTATGGTTGCCTTTGCCGGCGGCGCGGTCATCACCGGTGTAACGTTGGTGGTCACCCCGCCGACGGCGCAAGCGCTGCCGATCTTCGCCCGTCAGACCGGTCAACCCTGTGGTAACTGCCACACCGATGTGCTCGGTCTCACGCCATTCGGCCGTCGCTTCAAGCTCGGCGGTTACACGCTCGGCGGCGGGCCATTCCGCAAGACGCTTTTTCCGATCCCGCCTTCCGGCAAGGTGTTTCCGACGGCGGATGAACTCAAGTCGGTCCTTGTGCCGGGGACAGCATCTCAGGATGCTGTCGCCCAGCTTCGCTCTTATGCCCAGCAAACAACGTCCGACGCGAAGTTGGCCAAGCCGGCCGCAACGCCAGAGCAGGCGATCACCGATGCGTTCGCGGCGGTGCAGAAGCCGGAGGAGGAGCCCGGCTGGTTTCCGCCGCTGGCCGTGATGCTGCTCGGCGGCTACACCCACACACAAGCGCCAGATCCGAATTGGACGCCCGGCGTCAATCACTGGAACGCCAACGACAATACCGGTCTGGCGCAGGCGAGCCTGTTCGGCGGCGGTGCCATGAGTGACAATGTCGGCGTGTTCGCGCAGCTGACTTACAGTTTCCCGGCGATCGCGGATGCGTCGGGCAAGTGGGGTTGGGACAATGTCGATGTCCGCTATGCGCAGTCAGGCCAGATCGGTGGCGTCGATGTGCTATTCGGTATCACCGCGCACAACAATCCAACCGTGCAGGATGTGTGGAATACCGCGCCGGCCTGGACCCATCCGTACTTCACGACTCAGCTCGGCTTCACCGGCCCGGCGACGTCGACGGTGATCGACGGCGCCTATTCGCAACGCGTTGCCGGCCTCGGCGGCTATCTGTTCATCAATGATCAGCTCTATCTCGAGGCCACCGGCTACAAGACCCTCGGCGTCGTGGCGCAGACCCGGCTCGGCGCCGATCCGCTCACCAGCCTCGGCCAGATCGCCGGCGTCGCCCCTTATGGCCGCGTTGCCTGGGAACAGCGGTTCGGCGACCACAATCTGATGGTCGGCGGCTTCGCTAGCCGGTTCGAGATCGCGCCCTGGTCGGTGAGCGGCGTCCCTGTGCCGCTCGACACCACCGGCAATCTCGCCGACGTTCCATATGGAGCCACCAACAAGTACACCGACTTTGGTTTCGACACACAGTATCAGTATCGCGGCGACAATTACTGGGTGATCTTGAAGGGCGCGTATATCCGCGAGGAGCAGCGCTATGATGCCGGCTATATCGGCGGGATCGTTCCGGCGAACCTGACCAACTCGCTGAACACTTTGCGGGCCAGCTCGACTGTCGCGATCGGTAACGACAATCGGGTGGTTGCGACCGGCCAGTATTTCCGGACCTGGGGATCGCCCGACGCCAATCTTTACCAGGGAAATCAGGACAGCGTGCCGGATACCACAGGCTTCATGGCGGAACTAGCCTACCTGCCGTTCGGCTCGAGCCGTGCGCCGTACTGGCCCTGGTTCAACACCCGCATCGGCCTGCAGTATTTTTACTACACTAAATACAGCGGCGACACCGTCACGTCGCACGACAAGAACACCTTCATCGTCTATTCGACGATTTTGTTCTGAGGGTGCGCTGGTCGGGACACTGACCGGCTACAGGTGACTTGCATCGGGTTGGCGCGCCATCTGGGCTGGATGGCGCGTCGGGTAGAGTCTCCCTTGACTGAAGCTCCGGCGGTTCCGGGGCTTCCTTTGTTTTTGACGGCCGTCATCTTGGTGCGACGCGTAGCAAGTGTGGCGGGGTGCCCCGATCCGCTGCCAGAGCTTCATCTGAAGGATATAAAGTCGAAGCGGCCTAACCGCCCCGGAAATCCTGCGGCGTGAAGCCGATGTCGAGGATGCGCCATTCCCGGTACTTGTCGGCTGGCAGCATGGTGTAGGGCTGGCACGCTTCGAGGGCGGCGATGGCGCCCTTCATCAGCGCTGGGCCTTTGGCCGAGGCGCTGGCCTCGATCAGGAACGGCTCCTGCGCGAGCCGGCCGTCCGGCGTCAGGCCCACCCGGATCACGATCTTGACGTTGTCGGACGGCGACAGGCCCGCCGGCAGCGCCGCGCAGGCTTTCAGCCGCTTGCGCAGGGCTGCCACCGCATCGGCGCTGATATTGGCGACGGTCTCGGCCGGCGCGTCGAAGCCCCCTTCGGCCGGCAGCCCGAGCGCCACCGAGTATTTCACGGTGATGTCCGGCTCCTGCGGAATCGCCGGCGGATAGGGTGCAGCCGCCGCTCCCTGCGGGGCCGGCTGAGGCTGCGGGGCGGGCTGGGGTTGCGGCGGAGGCGTCGGCGCCTGGGCGCTCTGCTGCGGTGGCTGAGGGGCGGGAGCCGGAGGCTTGGTCTCGGCCGGTTGCTGCTTGGCTGTGGGGGCGGGCTGCTGTGTGGGCTGTTCGGTGGGCGTTTGCGACACCTCTAAATTCGGCGTCGGCTGCTCGACCGGCTTCGGCTCGGGCTCCTTCTCTGGGACCGGCGGCGGGGCTTCGTCGGCGGTCACCACCTCGACTTCGATCCGCTGTTCCGGCACCTCGGCGAACGGGTGGACCTCGGCGAGCAGCAGGACCGTGCCGACCAGCACGACATGCGCCAGCACCGAGACGGCGGCGCCGGCCCGGTGGGAGGTGGATGACGAGGTGGGATCAGAACCGGGCCGCATCGCCGCCAGCATAGCGCGGCAGGACGTCGGAGCGGAGTCGTTCTTGGCGGCCCGCGGTGGATCAGAGGTCACACCCCCGCCGGCAGGCGGCGGAGGTGTGGAAAGATCGGAGCGGCTCAGGCCGTCGCGGCGGCGGCCTTAGGCTGCGAGGGCCAGTAGCGGTCCTTGAGGTGACGCTTGACCAGCTTGCCGGTCGGGGTGCGCGGCAGCTCGGCCTCGAAGTCGACCGAGCGCGGGCACTTGATCGGCGACAGCCGCTCGCGGCAGAACGCGATCAGCTCGGCCGCCCGCTCGCTGCTCGGAGCGGTGCCGTCACGGAGCTGCACCACTGCCTTGACCTCTTCGCCCATCTCCGCGTTCGGCACGCCGAACACCGCGACGTCGGCGACGTCCGGATGGGTCAGCAGCACGTCCTCGGTCTCCTGCGGGTAGATGTTCACGCCGCCCGAGATGATCATGTAGCTCTTGCGGTCGGTGAGATACAGGAAGCCCTCGTCGTCGAGATAACCGACGTCGCCGAGCGTGGACCAGCCTTTCTCGTTGTAGGCCTTCTTGGTCTTATCCGGATCGTTGTGATAGCTGAACGACGGCGCGTCGGCGAAGTACACGGTGCCGATCTCGCCGATCGGCTGCTCGTCGCCTTCGTCGTCGAGGATCTTGATGGTGCCGACCACCGCCTTGCCGACCGTGCCGCGATGCGCCAGCCATTGCTGCGAGGTCGAGACCGTGACGCCGTTGCCTTCGGAGCCGGCATAGTACTCGATCAGGATCGGTCCCCACCACTCGATCATTTTGGCTTTGACGTCGACCGGGCATGGCGCAGCGGCGTGGATCGCGCCCTTGAGCGTCGACACGTCATAGCGGCTACGGACCTCGTCGGGCAGCTTCAGCATGCGCACGAACATCGTCGGCACCAGCTGCGACTGCGTTACCTTGTACTTCTCGACCAGCGCCAGGAACTGCTCGGCGTCGAAATGCTCCATGATGATCGAGGTGCCGCCGAGCGTGGTCGCCATCATGTTGAAGCGCAGGGGAGCGGCGTGGTACAGCGGCGCCGGCGACAGATAGATGCTCTCGGCGTTCATGCCGCACATCTTCTCGCACAGCAGGCGCAGGAACGGGCTCGGCACGTCGATGGCATTGCCTTCGAATTCGCGCTTGATGCCCTTCGGCCGGCCGGTGGTGCCGGAGGAATACAGCATGTCGTAGCCGGCGACCTCGTCGGCGATCGGCGTGGTCGGCTGCGCGGCGGTTTCCTGCTCCCACGAGCGGAAGCCGGCGATCGGCGCATCGACCATGTAATACAGCGGCGCGCCCGGCGCGTCCGACAGCAGCGACTTCATCGTCTCGCTGCCCTGGGCCGAGGTGATCACCACCTTGGCGCCGCAGTCCTGCACGATGTAGCCGATCTCGTCCTTGGTCAGGTAGCGGCTGATCGCGGTGTAATACAGGCCCGCGCGCTGCGCCGCCCAGCAGATCTCCATGAACGCCAGCCGGTTTTCCATCAGCAGCGCGATGTGATCGCCGGCCTTCAGCCCCAGCGACCGGAACAGATGCGCGCCCTGATTGGAGCGCTCATCGAGCTGCCGATAGGTGAGGGCCTGGCCGGTCGAAGCCATCCGGTAGGCGACTTTGTCGGGATTGGTCTTGGCGTGAATCGACGGATGGGTCATGCGGAAAGTTTCCTCTCGGTGATGCGGCGGATTGGCTCCGCTCTGTCGGGCACTGAACCTCATGGTGAGGAGCGCGCCGTTCGGCGCGCGTCTCGAACCATGGGGTCTAGGGCTCATCCTTCGAGACGCCCGGCTCAGCCCTTCGGGCTGTGCCCGGCTCCTCAGGATGAGGTCTGCTGCTTGGTGTCTTTACAGCCGCTCGACGATGGTGACGTTGGCCATGCCGCCGCCTTCGCACATCGTCTGCAGGCCGTAGCGCTTGTTGTTCTGCTTCAGCGCGTGGATCAGCGTGGTCATCAGCTTGGTGCCGGAGCCGCCCAGCGGATGGCCGAGCGCGATCGCGCCGCCGTTGACGTTGAGCCGCGCCGGATCGGCGCCGGTCGCCTTCAGCCACGCGGTCGGGATCGAGGCGAACGCTTCGTTGACCTCGAACAGATCGATGTCGTCGATCTTCATCCCAGCCTTCTTCAGCGCGTATTCGGTGGCGGGCAGCGGGGCTTCCAGCATGATCACCGGGTCGCCGCCGCGCATCGTCATGTGATGGACGCGCGCCAGCGGCTGCACGCCGAGCTGCTTCAGGCCCTTCTCATTGACCACCACCACGCCGGAGGCGCCGTCGCAGATCTGGCTGGCGGTCGCCGCGGTCAGCTTGCCGCCGTTCTCGTTGATCAGCTTGACGCCCTTGATGCCGTCGAGCGTCGCGTCGAAGCGGATGCCTTCGTCGATGTGGTGGATATCGGTCGAGCCGTCGGCGCGAGTGATCTCCAGCGGGATGATCTCGTCTTTGAACTTGCCGGCCTGAGTCGCGGCGATCGCGCGCTGGTGGCTGTTGAACGCGAACTCGTCGAGTTCGTCCTTCGACAGGTTGTACTTGTTCGCAACCATTTCGGCGCCGACGAACTGGCTGAACTGGATGTTCGGGTAGCGCTCTTCCATCTTCGGGCTCTTGTAGTTACCGAGCCCGGCCTTGGCGGCGAGGATGCTCGGCGAGCCCATCGGCACGCGGGTCATCGATTCGACGCCGGCGGCGATCACGATATCCATGGTGCCGGCCATCACCGCCTGTGCGGCGAAATGCAGCGCCTGCTGCGACGAGCCGCACTGCCGGTCGACCGACGTGCCCGGCACGCTTTCCGGCAGCTTCGAGGCCAGCACCGCGTTGCGGCCGATATTGACGGCCTGTTCGCCGCCCTGGCCGACGCAGCCCATGATCACGTCTTCAATCTGATCCGGCGCGGCGCCCGAACGGTCGACCAGCGCATTGATGACGGAGGCGGCGAGATCGACCGGATGCCAGCCGGCCAGACGGCCTCCCTTGCGGCCGCCGGCAGTGCGAGCAGCGGCGACGATATAGGCCTCGGCCATGTGTTCTCTCCCTGAAAATGGTTGTTGGGTACGGGTTTCGGACCGCCGCGATTTAAGTGGTGGGGGAGGATTTAGTCAATCGATCAATTAACGCTTGAGCCATGTCAAACGATGCTGTAAGTCCGACAGCAATGGCAGCGCATCTCAACCATTCTGCGGCTACTAAAGTACCGGCGGCGAAAAACTCCACCGCCGAGAAGCTGTTGGTTGCCGCCGGCGAATTGATGATCGAGCGTAACTCGGTCGAGATCTCGCTGGCCGATATCGCGCAGAAGTCCGGCGTCAACGCCGCGCTGGTGAAGTATCACTTCGGTAACAAGGACGGTCTGCTTCTGGCGCTGCTCGAGCGCGATGCGTCGAACGAAATGACGCATCTGGATTTCCTGCTGACGCAGCCGTTGTCGCCGACCACCAAGATGAAGCTGCACATCGCCGGCATCATCAAGGCGTATCACCAGTTTCCGTATCTGAACCGGCTGATCCATTACTTGCTGCACGGTTCGAATCGCGAAGCCGCCGACGAGGTCACCAAGTTCTTCGTCGGGCCGCTGCTCGATTTTCATCGCCGGCTGCTGGCGGAGGGTGTCGCCACCGGCGACTTCCGCGAGGTCGATCCGGTGCTGTTCTACACCACGCTGATCGGCGCCTGTGACCATCTGTTTTTCGGTCGGCAGACCATGATGCGTGCGGCCGGCGTCGGTCCGGTGACTGAAGAAGTCTGCCGCGCCTATGTGGCGCATATCGAAAAGATCGTCCTCGGTGGGTTGCTGTCGAACAGAGCGCGTCAGCCTTCCGCCGCCGGATCCTGAGCTAACAAAAAGAAGAAACGACCCCACCCAACTACAGAGACCTTTCAATCAAGACCGGGACAAGCCAAGGAAAATCCGAACAAAAACCAATAACGCCCAAGGACCAGTTCACGGAACCTGCCCGCAAGAAGGTAGGCGGAATGGAGCTTCAGGCACCCCCGGGAAATTGTTCGTGTCTCTATAAAAAGAAAACGCCAGGAAACGCCCAAGCAATCTGTCGGAACGCGAGCTCAACGAAACGCCACCCAAGGAGAGACCTCGAGCCGGATCGGTAGCGGACCAAGTCGCGACCTTTTGCCGGCCTCAACGATCGGGGAAACGCCCAAGGGGCTGTTGAAGGCCCGGACCAACAGCGCAATAACCACGCGGGACGCGTCGGCCCGACCGCTCTTAAAAGGCGGCGAGCGGTGTCGTCCGAGACCAAGCTTCAAGAAAGCGCCCAAGGAAAGGGATATCCAATGCAGTTGAAAGACGTCTCCGTTCTCATCACCGGCGGTGGTTCGGGGCTCGGCGCCGCGACCGCGCGGGCGATGGCCGCCAAGGGCGCCAAGGTCGCCGTGCTCGACATGAACAAGGACAATGCCGAAAAGGTCGCTGCCGAGATCGGTGGCGTTGCCTGCGTCGGCGACGTGTCGCAGGAAGCGCCGGTCAAGGAGGCGATCGCCAAGGCTGAAGCCGCGCACGGCATCGTCCGCGTGCTCGTCAATTGCGCCGGCATCGGCGGCGCGGTGAAGACCGTTAGCAAGAACGGCGCCTATCCGCTCGACCACTTCTCGCGCATCATCAACGTCAACCTGATCGGCAGCTTCAACTGCATTCGTCTCGTCGCCGAGCGCATGCAGAGCGCGCCGACCATCGGCGAAGAGCGCGGCGTCTGCATCAACACCGCCTCGGTGGCGGCGTTCGACGGTCAGATCGGCCAGGCCGCTTACTCCGCCTCGAAGGGCGGTATCGTCGGCATGACCCTGCCGGTGGCGCGCGACCTCGCGTCCATGAACATCCGCGTCATGACCATTGCGCCGGGCCTGTTCCTCACCCCGCTGCTGATGGGCCTGTCGGAAGACGCCCGCAAGAGCCTCGGCGCCCAGGTGCCGCATCCGGCCCGCCTCGGCGATCCGTCGGAATATGCGTCGCTCGCGGTGCAGATCGTCGAGAACCCGATGCTGAACGGCGAGACCATCCGTCTCGACGGCGCCATCCGCATGGCGCCGCGCTAAACGCGCACTTCTCACCCTTTCCGTTTCGGGAGAGGGTGAGATCTTCGACCTCCGCCGCGTGTAGTTTGTCACATAGCGACGATCTCTCGCGTGGCGGAATTCGAAGCGCAGGACTGTTTCTTTCCCTGTATTTGGGAGGGGAGCGACTATCGCCGAAACGGCGATCCGATTAAACGTCGCAGCAGCGGTGTATAAGAACAAGAACTAACGGGAGTGATGGCGTGACCGAGGCCTTGCTGGTCGATCATCGTGACGGGGTCGATTGGGTCACGCTCAATCGGCCGGATAGCCTCAATGCTCTCGATCCCGGCCTGATCGACGCGCTCAACGACTATTTTGGCCGCCTGCAGCGCGATCGGACGACGCGCGTCGTCGTGCTGAAAGGCGCAGGCGCCAATTTCTGCGCCGGCCTCGATCTCAAACATGCGATGGCGCGCCGCGCCGGTGAGAACGCCACGCCCGGCGTCACCGAGTCGCTGGATTCGCAGCGCCGGATCGCCGACATCGTGATGCTGATGCGCCGCTGCCCGCAGCCGATCATCTCGCTGATCCGCGGCGCCGCGGCCGGCGGCGGCTTTGCGCTGGCGCTGGCTTCCGACGTCCGCATCGCTGGACGCAGCGCGCGGATGAACTGCGCCTTCATCAAGCTCGGCCTTGGCGGCTGCGATATCGGCACCAGCTACTTTTTGCCGCGCCTCGTTGGCGTCTCGGTGGCGTCCGAACTGATCCTCACCGGCCGCTTCATCGGCGCCGAGCGCGCGCTGATGACCGGACTGGTTTCCGAACTGGTGGAAGACGATCAGCTCGAAGCCGCGGCGCAGCCGTTCGTCGATGCGATGATGGCGGCGTCGCCGGTCGGTTTGCGACTGTCGAAGGAGTGCCTCAACATGGCGGTGGATGCCGGCTCGATCGAGCAGGTGATCGCGATGGAGGATCGCAACCAGGTGCTGTGTTCGCGCTCGGAGGATTTCAAGGAAGGCGTCGCCGCGTTCCTCGAGAAGCGCAAGCCGGTCTACGGCAACCGCTGACCAATTCAACGTTGGCCCGGCAAGAGGCCGAGAAAACGGGAGAACACCAGATGACTGCCAGCGCAGCCGCAGTGATGACCAAGCCGCCGTTTCGCAAGGTGAACTGGCTGCCGCGCGAGATCGATGTCGATCGCCGCGAGGACGGCGTCATCGTGATGAAGTCGCGCTTCCCGCTGATGGATCACGATCCCAACCTGCCGATGGCGCTGGCGAAGTGGGCCAAGCAGCGACCGGATCATATCTGGTTGGCACAGCGCAAGGGGCCGGACCGGCAGTGGCGCAAGGTCAGCTACGCCGAGGCCAAGCGCATCGTCGATGGTCTCACCCAGGCGTTGCTCGACCTCAAGCTGCCGGAAGGCCGGCCGCTCACGGTGCTGTCGGGCAACTCGATCGAGCACGCGCTGATCATGATGGCGGCGATGCAGGCGCGGATTCCGACCGCGCCGGTGTCGCCGGCCTATTCGCTGATGAGCCACGATCACCTCAAGCTGAAGTACCTGTTCGATCTGGTGAAGCCGGCTGCCGTGATGGTGCAGGAAGGCGCTCCCTTCACCAAGGCGCTGCACGCGCTCGATCTGAAGGATGTCCAGGTGATCCACGTCGCCAATCCGGCCGACGGCATCGCCAGCATCGCGTTCGACGACATGGTGGCGACCCCGGTGACCGACCAGGTGGTGCAGTCGATCGCGCAGATCACGCCCGACACCGTCGCCAAATTCCTGTTCACCTCCGGCTCGACCGGGATGCCGAAGGCGGTGATCAACACCCAGCGGATGATGTGCGCCAATGCTGCGATGATGATGCAGGTGCGGCCGCGCGATCCGAACGGCCCGCCGCCGGTGCAGCTAGACTGGATGCCGTGGAATCACACCATGGGCGGCAATGCGGCGTTCAATCCGCTGTTGATCGAAGGCGGCACGCTGTACATCGACGACGGTCGCCCGGTGCCCGGCCAGATCGAAGAGACGCTGCGCAACCTGCGCGAAATCTCGCCGACCTACTACGCCAACGTGCCGGCCGGCTATGCGGCGCTGGCGAGCGCGATGGAGAAGGACGACGCGCTGTGCCGGTCGTTCTTCAAGGACATGCAGCTGATGGCTTATGGCGGGGCCCGGCTGCCCGACGATCTGTACGAGCGGATGCAGGCGCTGGCGGTGCGCGCCACCGGACATCGGCTGGTGTTCTACACCGGCTGGGGCTCGACCGAGACCTCGCCGACCTCGACCGGTACCTATTGGGACACCGAGCGCGTCGGCCTGATCGGTCTGCCGTTCCCGGGTGTCGAACTGAAGATGCTGCCGATCGGCGACAAGTACGAATTGCGGCTGCGCGGCGTCAACGTGATGCCCGGTTACTACGGCCAGCCGGATCTCACCGAGAAGGCGTTCGACGAAGAGGGCTTCTACAAGATCGGCGACGCCGGCGTGTTCGTCGATCCGAACGATCCGGTGAAGGGCATCATCTTCGCCGGCCGCGTCGCCGAAGACTTCAAGCTGATGACCGGCACCTTCGTGCATGTCAGCACCGTGCGCACCGATGCGATTGCCGCGGCGAGCCCGGTGATCCAGGACGCCTTAGTGGCGGGGCAGGACCGCGCCTATATTGGCCTGCTGGCCTGGCCGAACCTCAACGCCTGCCGGGTGATGATCGGCGATCCGAATGCGAGCTTCGAGGACGTCGTGAAGCATCCCGACGTGCTCGCGGCGCTGCGCGCCGGGCTGCAGAAGCACAACCGCGAAGTCGAAGGCGCGAGCTCGATGCGGATCGCCCGCGCAATGCTGATGATTGAGCCGCCGTCGATCGACGGCAACGAACTCACCGACAAAGGCTACATCAACCAGCGCGCCGGCCTCGAACGCCGCGCCGCCCTGGTCGAGCGGCTGTACGCCGAGCATCCGGATTCGGATGTGATGGTGCTGCAGTGAGATATTTGAACAACCCATCGTTCGTCATTCCGGGATGCGCCGCGCAGCGGCGCAGGCCCGGAATCCATACTCCCTGCGGTGGTTATGGATTCCGGGCTCGCGCTCCGCGCGCCCCGGAATGACGAACTCTGAAGAAATCAGTTAACAACTAACAACAACGAGACCTCGCCATGAATTTCGATTTCTCCGACGACCAGAAGCAATTGCGCGATCAGGCGCGGCGGTTTCTTGCCGAGAAGTGCTCGCCGAAGGCGGTGCGTGCCGTGCTCGAAGGCAAGGCCGACTATGACCGCGACCTGTGGAAGGGCCTCGCCGAGATGGGCTTCCTCGGCGTCGCGATTCCCGAGGAATACGGTGGGACCGGTGCGGGCCATCTCGAGCTCTGCGTGATCGCCGAGGAGCTCGGCCGCGCGCTGGCGCCGGTGCCGTTCTCGTCGACGGTGTATCTCGCCGCCGAAGCGCTGCTGCTGGCGGGTTCGGAAGAGCAGAAGCAGAAGTGGCTGCCGAAGATCTCCTCGGGTGAGGCGATCGGGACGCTGGCGCTGTTCGAAGGCACCGGCAATCCGTCGCCGGCCGCCGTCAAGCTCGCGGTGTCGAACGGCACGCTGACCGGCACCAAGAAGCCGGTCGCCGACGGCGCGATCGCCGATTTTGCCATCGTCGCGGCGCGCACCGGCAACAGCGGCCGCGAGACCGACGTCTCGCTGTTCCTGGTCGATCTCAAGGCTGGTGGCGTCACCGCCAAGCCGCTGCAGAACGTCGATCCGTCGCGCCAGCAGGCCGAGCTGACCTTCGCCGGCGCCAAGGCCGAGCCGCTCGGTGCGGCCAATGAAGGCTGGAGCATTCTGTCGCGCGTGATGGACCGCGCTGCGGTGCTGATCGCGTTCGAGCAGGTCGGCGGCGCCGACCGTGCGCTGGAGATGGGCCGCGACTACGCGCTCGACCGCATCGCGTTCGGCCGGCCGATCGGCTCGTTCCAGGCGATCAAGCACATCCTGGCCGACATGTATGTCTCGGCCACGCTGGCGCGTTCGAACTCCTACTACGGCGCCTGGGCGCTTTCGACCGATGCTGCCGAGCTGCCTGAGGCCGCTGCGGCGGCGCGGATCAGCGCCACCCAGGCGTTCCAGCACTGCGCCAAGCAGAACATCCAGGTGCACGGCGGCATGGGCTTCACCTGGGAGTTCGACTGCCACCTGTACTATCGCCGCTCCAACGCGCTGGCGCTCAGCCTCGGTAGCCAGTCGTATTGGGAAGATCAGCTGATCGATCGGATGCGCCAGAAGAACGCGGCGTAACGCGCGACGGTGAATGCCCAACCGTCATTGCGAGCGCAGCGAAGCAATCCAGAGGCCCCGTGCACTGAGCTGGATTGCTTCGTCGCTTCGCTCCTCGCAATGACGGAAAAATTGAACGCATCGATAGCAGGTGTGCCATGAACTTCGACGATACCCCGCAGGAAGCCGAATTCCGCGCCAAGGCGCGCGCCTGGATCGACGCCAACGCGCCGAAGCAATACGAGGACGAGCTGCGCAAGGCGTCGCTCGGCCGTGTGGTGCTGAAGGGCGCCAACATTCTCGAGGTCGCCAAGGCCTGGCAGAAGAAGAAGGCCGATGCCGGCTGGGCCGTTCCGCATTGGCCGAAGGAATATGGCGGCCGCGGCGCGTCGCCGATTGAGCGCGTGATCTGGCAGCAGGAAGAAGGCGTGTTCGGCAAGCTGACGGCGATGTTCATAATCGGCCAGGGCATGTGCGGACCGACCATGATGGCCTACGCCTCGGAAGAGCAGAAGCGGCACTACCTGCCGCCGCTCGGCTCCGGCGAGAAGGTCTGGTGCCAGCTGTTCTCCGAGCCGGCCGGCGGCTCCGACGTCGCGGGACTGCGGACGCGCGCCGAGAAGGACGGCGACGACTGGATCATCAACGGCCAGAAGATCTGGACCTCCGGCGCGCACTACTCGGATTATGGCATCCTGATCACCCGCACCGACCCGACCGTGCCCAAGCACAAGGGTCTGACGATGTTCTTCCTCGACATGAAGAGCCCCGGCGTCGAGGTGCGGCCGATCAAGCAGGCCAACGGCAATTCCGACTTCAATGAGGTGTACTTCACCAACGTGCGGATTCCGGACAGCCAGCGGCTGGGCGCTGTCGGCGACGGCTGGAACGTATCGCTGACCACGCTGATGAACGAGCGCATGTCGATCGGCGCCAACGTCGCGACCGGCTTCCCGGAGTTGTTCGACTATTGCTCGTCGCTGACGCTCGACGGCGCGCCTGCGCTCGACGATCGCGCGGTGCGCAGCAAGCTCGCGAACTGGGCGGTGAAGGCCAGCGGCCTGCGCTACACCTCGTTCCGCTCGATCTCGGCGCTGTCGAAGGGGCAGCGTCCCGGTCCGGAGAACTCGATCGGCAAGCTGGTCGCTGGCTCGATGATCCAGGAAGTCGCGATGTACGCGCTCGATCTGCAGGGCGCCGCCGGCGTGCTGAGCGGGCCGGAGGATGCCGAAGTCGCCGGCCGGTTCCAGGCGATGCTGCTGCGTTCGCCGGCGACCCGCGTCGAAGGCGGCACCGACGAGATCCTGCGCAACATCATCGCCGAACGCGTGCTCGGCCTGCCCGGCGACATCCGCGTCGATAAGGACGTGCCGTTCAACCAGATCCCGACCAAGGGGCGGGCGTAGTGCTCACATCATCTTCGTCATTGCGAGGAGCGGAGCGACGAAGCAATCCAGTCTTCCATTGTGGCCCTGGATTGCTTCGCTTCGCTCGCAATGACGAATCCATCCTGAACTGAAGCGAAAGATCGACCATGAATTTCGACGATACCCCGCAGGAAGCCGAGTTCCGCGCCAAGGCTCGCGCGTGGATCGATGCCAACGCGCCCAAGCAGTACGAAGAGGAACTGACCAAGTCGGGCCTCGGCCGCATCAGCCTGAAGAACGCCGACATCGTCGAAGTCGGCAAGGCGTGGCAGAAGAAGAAGGCCGAGGGCGGCTGGGCCTGCCTGACTTGGCCTAGCGAATATGGCGGCCGCGGCGCGACGCCGATCGAGAAGGTGATCTGGCAGCAGGAAGAGGGCGTTTACGGCAAGCTGACCCAGCCGTTCCAGATCGGCGAGGGCATGTGCGGCCCGACCGTGATGGCTTACGGTGCCGAGGAGCACAAGCGCCGTTACTTGCCGAAGCTCGCGTCCGGCGAAGAGATCTGGTGCCAGCTGTTCTCCGAGCCGGCCGGCGGCTCCGACGTCGCGGGTCTGCGCACCCGCGCCGAGAAGGACGGCGACGACTGGATCATCAACGGCCAGAAGATCTGGACCTCCGGCGCGCACTACTCGGACTACGGCCTGCTCATCACCCGCACCGATCCCAATGTGCCCAAGCACAAGGGCCTCACCATGTTCTTCCTGGACATGAAGAGCCCCGGCGTCGAGGTGAAGCCGATCAAGCAAGCCAACGGCATGCAGGAATTCAACGAGGTGTTCTTCACCAACGTGCGGATTCCGGACAGCCAGCGGCTCGGCGAAATCGGCGACGGCTGGAACGTGTCGCTGACCACGCTGATGAACGAGCGCATGTCGATCGGCGCGCGGCTCGCCACCGGCTTCCCGGAGATCTTCGCGTTCTGCAACGATCTGGTGACGGAGAATGGTCCCGCGATCGACGATCCGGCGGTGCGCAGCAAGCTGGCGAACTGGGCGGTGAAGGCCAGCGGCCTGAAGTACACCTCGTATCGTTCGATTTCGGCGCTGTCCAAGGGCCAGCGCCCGGGCCCGGAAAACTCGATCGGCAAGCTGGTCGCCGGCCCGATGCTGCAGGACATCGCCGCGTTCGCGATGGATCTGGAAGGCGCCGCGGGCGTGTTCACCGATCCGGCCGAGGCCGAAGCCGGCGGCAGCTTCCAGGCGATGCTGCTCGGTTCGCCGTCGATGCGCATTGCCGGCGGCACCGACGAGATCCTGCGCAACATCATCGCCGAACGCGTCCTCGGCCTGCCCGGTGACATCCGGGTCGACAAGGACGTGCCGTTCAACAAGATCCCGACCAAGGGGCGGTGACGTACTGCTGCCGCCATCATTCCGGGGCGCGAGCGACAGCTCGCGAACCTGGAATCCCGCAGTTGTTGACATCGATCGACGAGTTGTGCGCGTTTCAGATTCCGGGTTCGCTGACTTCGTGAGCGCCCCGGAATGACGACCATTCAGCAATGAGGCCATCATGACCGACGCCGCTGCGACCACCGCCCCGATCGACGTCCTCGAAGACTTGATGGCGGCGCGCTACTCGTGCCGGGCGTTCAAAGCCGATCCGGTGCCGCGCGCGACGATCGAGCGGATCCTGGGCGCGGCGCAGAAGACCGCGTCGTGGTGCAACAGCCAGCCGTGGCAGGTGGTGATCACCTCGGGCGAGGCGACGGCGAAGTTTCGCGACGTGATCTTTCCGGCCGCCGCCAGCGGCGCGCCGATGTCGGGCGATTTCGAATTTCCGCGCGAGTATCGCGGCGTCTATCTCGACCGCCGCCGCGAGAGCGGCTTCCAGCTTTACAACGCGGTCGGCATCGCCCGCGGCGACAAGGTCGCGGCCGCCCAGCAGGCGCTGCAGAATTTCAACTTCTTCGGCGCGCCGCATGTCGCGATCATCACCACCGACGAGGCGCTCGGCGTCTATGGCGCGGTCGATTGCGGCGGCTATGTCACGTCGTTCATGCTGGCCGCGCAGGCGCTCGGCATCGCCACCGTGCCGCAGGCCGCGCTGGCGTTCCACGCCGGCGTTGTCCGCAAGCACTTCGGCCTCGGCGACGATCGCCGCGTCGTCTGCGGCATCTCGTTCGGCTACGCCGACCCCGACCACAAGGCGAACTCGTATCGCACTGGCCGCGCCGCACTCGGCGAGGTCGCGACGTTCGTGGACGCGTAGGGCACAGAGTTTCCACCCGTCATTCCGGGGCGCGCGTCAGCGCGAACCCGGAATCTGATGTTTGCACTGCGCCGGAGATTCCGGGTTCGTCGCTTCGCGGCGCCCCGGAATGACTCGCGGATAGGCTTTGCGCAGCTTCGCGCCCGGAATGACGACGGAGAGGCTGCGATGCGTGGCCTTCAAAACCTCGGCGCGCGTTTCTCTGTGAACGCGGCGATGCCTTCCTTGATTTCATCGCTGCGCATCGAGGCGCGGGCGCGGGTGTCGGCGGCTTGTTCGTCGAAGGCGGCGCGGGCGAATTCGTTGATGGCGCGCTTCATGCCGGCGACCGCGTTCGGCGCGTTGCCGGCCAGCGTCGTCGCCAGGGCATCGACCTCGCGGTCGAGCCGGTCCATCGGCACCATCGCGGTGAGATAGCCGATCCGCAGCATCTCGGCGGCGTCGATCCGCTGCGCGGTCAGGAACAGCCGCTTGGCGTTGTCGATGCCGAGACGGGAGACGTAGCGCTTGATGCCGCCCGGATAGTAATGCAGCCCCAGCCTGGCGGCCGGCATGAACATCTCGGCGGTATCGACTCCGATGCGGAAATCACAGGCCAGCGCCAGATCGGTCGAGCCGCCATAGACGCCGCCGTTGAGCCGGCAGATCGTCGGCACCCGCAGATCCTCAAGCCGGTTGACCACCACCTCGAACGCCGAGCCGGGGGATTCGGCCTCGACCTCCGCAGTGGCGCGTTCGGCGACCTCGCCGAGATCGAAGCCGGCCGAAAATGCCCGACCGGTGCCGGTGAGCACCAGCACCCGCACCGCCGGATCGGCGTCGAGCCGCGCGAACTGATCGAGCAGCGTGGCGAGGTCGTCCGGCTGCAGCCGGTTGAGATGCTTGGGCCGGTTCAGCCGGATGGTGGCGCGCGGGCCGTCGATGGTCAGTACCGGTGCGCTGGCAGCGTCGCTATCGGACATCGATAAGGTCTCCTGATGGAAGCGGGGCGGCTGCCAAAACGGCGCCGGGCCCTGCAAGGACCGCGGACAGCGCCGCGGCGGACGGGGAAATGGGCCGGGCAAACTGCCCGCCGGCCGGGCGCCCGTCAACTCGCCGGGAAGCGGGAGGGGCCTCGGCCACCGCTCGCGTAACCTATGCCGGCTGGTTTATAATTCCGTCCGCACCAGCGTGTAGGGAGAACTGCGGTCCGAACACCCGCGGCTATCTCTCAGATCGCTTCCGCCGGCTTCGGCGCCTTCGATTGCAAGACAACGGTGGGTCCCACATGGATATGTCCCTCATCGCCCAGAATGCCGGCATGGTGAGCAGCGTGTTCGCGACCATCTTCGTGCTCGCCACTGCCACGATGCGGACGATGATTCCACTGCGGGTGTTCGGCATTCTGACCAACCTGCTGCTGATCGCGGTGTCGATCCCGACCCACAACTATCCGACGCTGGCGCTGCATGCGGTGCTGCTGCCGCTCAACGCCTGGCGGCTGCACCAGATGCTGCAGCTGGTGCGCGACGTGAGGAAGTCGGTGAACAGCGACCTTTCGATGGATTGGCTGAAGCCGTTCATGACCGAGCGCAAATGCGCCACCGGCGAGGAGCTGTTCTACAAAGACGAGCGCGCCGAGGAGATGTTCTACATCGTCAGCGGGCGCTTCCGGCTGGTCGAATCCGGCATCGAACTGCCGGTGGGCGCCATTGTCGGCGAGCTCGGCATGCTGTCGCCGACCCATACCAGGACGCAGACCCTCGAATGCGTCGAGGCCGGCACGGTGCTGAGCGTCAGCTATCGCCAGGTGGAGGAGCTGTACGTGCAGAATCCGGAATTCGGATTCTATTTCTTGCGCCTCGCCAGTGCGCGGCTGTTCGAAAACATTGAATCCCTGCAGGCGCGATTGGCCGCGGTCGCGCCGCCGCCGCGGACCGACGCCGTCGGCCGGACCGCCTGAGGGCTGCGCAGTTGGCCGGCTACATCGACGCGTTGCGCTTCACGCTCGCCGAAATGCTCGGCGAGAATGATCGCGTCGTGGTATTGAACGCGCCGGCTGCTGCGTCGCCCGAAATTGCCCAGGCTCTGGAGGACGCCGCCGCCCGGCTGGTGAACTACCAGGGCCGCCGCTATGCGCGGCTGTATCTCGACCGGATCGGCCGATTCGTCGGGCGGCGCGAAGTCGACGACGCGATGGTGCTGCGGATCGCCGAGCTGCTCGCGATGCGGATGGCGTATGAAGACCCGAGCCGGATTGCGCAGCTCACGCTGCAGGAGGCCGCGAGCGCGCCGTCCGGCCGTGCGATGCCGCGGATCGACCGCAGGTGCCGGTTTCGAATCGATGAGGTGGTGGCGGCGCTGCCGGTGGTGGTGGCCGATCCGACGCTCAAGGTGCTGAACTATCTCGGATGGCTGCACATGCCGGTGAAGATGCGCTTCAACGGCAGCGGCTGGCTCGGCATCCGCAAGCTGCGGATCATCTCCTGGTTGCGGCGCTGGCGGTTGCTGTCGATCCGCTACGCCAATGAGCGCAAATGGGTCGAGCGCTGGCTGCACATGATCGACCGCAGCCTCGCCGCCCGCCCTGAAGCCGCGACGGCCGTGGTCGAAAGCGCCACCATGGTTCGTGGCTATGGCGACGGCTATCGGTACGGCATGGCGAACTGGTCTCTGATCATCGACGCGCTGGTGAAGCCGGCGCTGAACGGCACGCTGCCGCTGCCGGATCTGACGCAGGCGATTGCGGAAGCGCGCGCCGCCGCGCTGCCGGACCGCAAACAGGCCAGCTTGAAGCGCGCGATCGAAGCCATCAGGGCAAGGTACGATGCCATCCCGATCCAGGCGGCGGCGTCGTGATCTCCGGGGCGATCGTGCCACCCGGGTACCGTTTATGTGCGATGCGTGCGCGGCGTGAATTGCACAGCCATATGAAGGCCGTACGCTGGCGGCCACGTGCATTCGGCCGCGAGAAATGTCATAAAACTGCGCTGGTCGATACCGACCGGCTGCGATGCGAAGCCTCTGCACGGGAGGGAAAGCGATCGGATTGTCGGACCCCGACAGCCGCCGCCATCACCGCCTGCAAGGCCCAAGCGAAGGTGCGAGCTTGATCCTTCCCGAATTGTCGTCGTCGATTGCGGTGGGCGCACTGATCTATTGGATGCTGCTCCTCACCATCAAACACGTGTTCGCGGACTTCATCTTCCAGAACAAGTGGATGGCGATGGGCAAGGACGCCAAGACCGGGTGGGCGCTGCCGCTGCTCGCGCATTGCAGCGTGCATCTGGTGATGACGACGCTGCTGATGCTGATCCTTGCGCCGCGCTACTGGTACATCGGCGTGATCGACTTCCTGATCCATCTCGCGATCGATCGGCTCAAGGGCTTCATCGTCGCCACGTACGACGTGACCAATCAGGACCGCTGGTTCTGGTGGCTGATCGGCACCGATCAGGCGCTGCATCACCTGACCGGCTTCGGCCTCGCCATCGTCCTCGCCGCAAACCCGTGAGACGTTAGAGCGGTTCATCGATGGGTTGAAGTGGACTGGGCCTTGCCAAGGGTCCTGACGTCCTCATCCTGAGGAGCCGGGCGTCTCGAAGGATGAGGAGCCGCATCGCCTCTGGCTCATGGTTCGAGACGGCGCTTCGCGCCTCCTCACTATTGAGATTCTGCCTGTGGCGAGACTCCCAAGCGCGGTCCGAACTTGATCAAAAAGAACTGCTCCAGCGTGATCTGAGTAGTACGACCGGTTCTGCAATCCGCGGTTCCGCACTCCGTCAATTTGTCAGCGCAGCGTGCACGAAAAACTCACGATCACACTCAATCGGACCGTTCAATCCGCCTGATTACGCGGATTCGAGGTGTCTCCACGTAGTTGTACGCGGGACGACGTTAACTGCTGCATGACCTGCGAGTGATTAGCGTCAATGCGATCAGCAGGGGTGCTGACCGCACGCGGCGTCGTGGCGGATAACCCGAAGTTCCAGTGCAATGGCCCGCCATTTGGAATCGCAGCTCGACTTCATCTTCTTTTTCTACGGGCTGTCGTTCATCCTGCTCGGCGCCCTGTGCCTTGTGCTGGCGCGCGGCCGTGAAGACGATCGTGGAACAACGATCCGCTTGATCGGACTGTTCGGCTGCGTCCATGGCGCCAATGAATGGCTGGACATGCTCGCGCTGATCGCGGGTGATAGTACTGAATTCTTGGTGGTGCGCGCGGCGGTCCTGACCGCGTCGTTCGTCCTGCTGGCGGAGGCGGGACGAAACGGCGGGATCACACGCGACCTGGCCATGCCTGGACCTTGGATCTACATCCCGATCCTGGTTGCAATCGGCGCGATCGGCTTCGTCGACGGCATCGAATCCGCGAAGGCGGCGACCCGCTATCTGCTCGCCGCGCCGGGCGCGATCCTGGTGGCCTTCACGGTGTTCACCGGCCGACATCACGATCTCCATATGAACCGCTCGCTGATGGCGGGCGTGGCGATCGCCTTCGCACTTTACGCGGTGGCGGCTGGCATGATTGTCGAAACCGCGCCGTTCTGGCCGGCCAGGACCTTCAATCAGGAGATGTTCCAGCGCGTCACCGGCGTGCCAATTCAACTCGTGCGCGGGCTGATCGCGGTGGCACTGGCGGCGCTGATCTGGGCGGCCTGGGGCCGCCGGGTGATGGAAACGCTCGACTACCCCGGCTATTCGCTGCACCTGAAACGGCAGTTCGTCGGTGTGCTGACGACATTGCTGCTGGTCTTGGCGCTGGGCTGGGCGCTGACCGACTATCTCGGCGAGATCCATCGTGACGACGTCGAAAGCGAAGCTGCCGGCGACGTTGCTCTGCTGGTCAGCGGTGTGGAGCGCGAAACCACCATCGCCGACGCGATGGTGAAGGCGATCGCGGCGTCTCCATCGGTTCAATTGCTGCTCGGTGACAGGGAAAGCGGCCGCGTGACCAATCTGTCGATGCTCGAGATCGACGCCGGAGTGATCCACGCGATGCGCGGCCTGATCGTCAATCGCGCCGGAGACATCGTCGGATCGTCAGATTCGTCGGATCAGAGCTGGTTGGGGATGCCAAATCTGCGCTCGGTGGATTGGTTCGAGCAGGCGATCGCCGGCCGGCCGGTGCACCAGATTAGGGTCGATCCGCCCCAGCGCGTGCGGACCTATGTGACCGCGTCCCCGATCCGTGATGCGCAAGGAGAGATTCAAGGCATCGCGATGCTCGAGATCTCGCTGGAGACGCTCGCGGAGTTGATGACCCGTTTCGATCAGGCGTTCTTCGTTGTCGATGCTCGTGGGCTGGTGATCATCACGAACCGCAGGGACGAGCTGTTCCGAACGCTATGGCCGCGGCCGGATCTGCCGCGTCTTCAGATCGCCGAACAGTTCGGGGCATCGGGGCGCACCATGTTGGCCCGCGAGATCTTCGGCGGCGACTGGGTGGAGTTCGGAGGGCGACGCAGCTACGTGCTCAGGCAGCCGATCGACAGCAATCAGATGTCGCTGGTCCTCGTCATCCCGGTGAAGGGGATCTTTGCCAGCCGCTTACTCGGCATCATCATCACGCTTCAGGTCGCGATCGCTGTGCTGTTCTATTTCTTCGGCATGGATCGTGGCGTGCGAGACCGTTTCGAACGCAAGCTCCGCGAGGAGTTGCTGACCCAGACCGAAGATCTGGCTCGCCAGGCCGCCACGGATCCTCTGACAGGCTTGGCCAACCGGATGAAGTTCGACGCCCGCCTGAACGAGGAGCTGGCGCGCTCGCAGCGCAGCGGAAGGCCATTCTCGCTTATCATCTTCGACATCGATCACTTCAAGGAAGTCAACGACATCTACGGCCATCCTGTCGGTGACCAAGTGCTGGTCCGGCTGTCGCGAACGGTCGGAGCGAGTGTCCGCCAGAGCGATCTGCTGGCCCGCTGGGGTGGCGAAGAATTTGTGATCCTACTGGCCGACACCGAGGCGGCGGCGGCCTACGAGACAGCCAAGAAGCTGCGCCTGCTGGTGGCGCATACCATCTTCGAGCATGTCGGCACGATCACCGCGAGCTTCGGCGTCGCCCAGGTTATGCCCGGCGATCATGCCGACACGCTGGTGGCCCGCGCCGACAACGCGCTGTATCGGGCGAAGCTGAACGGCCGCAACCGGGTCGAGCTCAGCCTGCCGGTGATCGAAGTCGTCGAGCTTTCACCGACGGCGTAGGCACCAGCAGCGCACAGAAACGCTCCCTCCTGGATTAGCAGGATTTCGTAAGCAGCTCTGGTTGCCAGACTGACGATGGCCGGCTGTCCCGGCCATCCAGGTCTTCTCATGACAGCGGGCTTATGCGCTCAGGCGCGTCTCCGACGCCGAACTTTCGCTCGGCGAATCCTGCGGTGGCAGATGCGGGGCGAGCTTGGCGTTGGCCTTCATGAATTGATGCTGCCAGGCCATGCCGTCTTCGAGCAGGCGAGCCGCCGCGCCGCTGAGCCAGTCCTGATACTCGCGGAAGGCATCGAGCGGCGTTGTCGCTTCGCCGATCCTCCGGGCCGCTTCGAGAGCGGCGCGGGTTCCAATTCGCCGGCGCTCGAACCAGCCGTCGGCAAATTCTTTCATGCTGTCGAGGACGGTTGCTTCGCCTTCCCAGAACTTGATGCCCATCGGGGCGTAGGTCTTGGCGGCGGGCTGTAACAGGTTGGGGAACAACGAGACCGGATCAGCCATGGGTACTCTCCATCGTGAAGATGAACGAACTCACTGAACCGAAAAGCCGCTCTTCAAGTGCGGCAGCGAAATAGTTAACCGATTAGATGGCGGCGTCACGACGAAACTGCAGATCGTCGCAAATCGTGATCGACGTTTAGTTCCATGCGTCTGGTGCAACGGCTGGTAGTGGTATCAGGTTGTGTAGTTAAGAGGTCCTTAACAAAATCGGCCGCATCCTCAGGATCGCAACCTGTTCGGGAGAAGGCCGATGTGGTCCAGCCGTGAAGCTTTCGAGAACGACGCTTGCCCGGTCCGTGAGGAACTGCTGGGCCAGATGTACCGAGCCAATGAGAACGGGCTGTCGCAGCTCGTCGACAGCGTATCCGGCGATGTTCGGGCGATGTTGGCGCTGTTTTGCTATCGCCGCGCTCATTTGCAGCCGTTGGCGCTGGCCGTTGCAGCGACCTGTGACGAACGCGACCTGATCCAGGCCGGTGGCCGAGCAGGTTCCGTTCTCTATGCCCTGGCGCACGAAAAGCGCCGTCCGGCGATCAGCAGCTACTCGCAGCGCAAATCGATCACGCTCTCGACTGCGCCGCTCGCCAGTTTCGCGCCACTCGATCAGGAAGCGGACGTGGAACTCGACGATCAGCCGGTGCCGGACGCCCCTAACTGATCGACTTCAGCCAACGATCGCAACGGGAAGCGGCGGGAGACGGAACTTCCGCCGCGCCATCAGGCATTCCGGATCGCCGGGCTGGCAGTCGCGGCAGACCTCGGGCCGCAGGGCGTAGATCGTACAGGCGGTTGCCTGGCCGATCGTGCCACTCAGCGCGGTGCAGCGATTGTCCTCGCAGCGCATGCCCGACAGCCGCTCATTGACAAGCGCCGCCGGAATCGCGTCCAGCGCGGCGTCGTCCTCGATCGTGAAACGCGGCCAGTTTTCCGAATAGCCGCAGCAAGCGCCGCAGCTCTGGCACGGGTTGTCGGCTTCAATCAGGGGAAGGGCGCTCATCGCCCCTCTTTATCCCGCCACGGCGGGGCGGGAAACCGCCGCTTGGGTGGATCGCCCCTGCATTATTCCCGGGCCTTCGTGGCCGCCGCGAGCAGCGCCTCCAGTTCAGCGATCCGGATGTCACGCGACGTGATCGCCGCGGCGACCTCCGCCGCATCGAATTTCTGCGGGATGTGCTGCGGGCAATTGCTGTCCCAGGCCGCCACCTCGAACAGGATCGCCTGCTCGGGCCGCGCCTTGTAGCTCTTCGGCATCAGCCGCGTGATCAGCTCGGGATCGTCCTCGATCACCTTGGCGCGGCCCCAGATCTTGATGCGGCGGCGGTGCGCATAGTCGATCACGAACAGATAGGCCTTCGGGTTTTCCGCCAGGTTGCCTTGGGTGATGAACTGCTGATTGCCCTTGAAGTCGGCGAAACCGATGCTGTGCTCGTCGAGCACGTGAAGGAAGCCGGACGGCCCGCCACGATGCTGGATGTAGGGCTGCCCATCGGCGCTGGCGGTGGCGAGCAGCACGCTGGTCTGGGCGCTGAGGAAGGCGGCCAGATTGTCGTCGATCGTGGTGGACCAGCCGCCGTTGCGTTCGACGCGGGCATAGGCTTCGCGCGATCCCTTGCGAGCCTGGATTGCCTTGACGGCCGGCGTGAATGCGATGTCGCTGGAGACGTGCTGGGCTTCGGCCATGTGACCTTCCTGCTTGATATCCCCGAACAGATCGTTCTTTCCCCTAGCCAGAACAATCAGTTGATTTGACACTTCATTGTTGCCACTTCTGAAATGGTGGCATGGACCGATTGGACACGATGACGGCGTTCGTTGCGGTCGCCGACCTTCAAGGCTTCGCGCCGGCTGCGCGGAAGCTCGGGCTGTCACCCTCCGCCGTGACCCGGATGGTCGCGGCGCTCGAAGAGCGTCTCGGCACCCGGCTGTTGCAGCGGACGACGCGCTCGGTCGCGCTCACCGATACCGGGGCCCGCTATCTCGAGCGTGTGCGGCGGATTCTGGCCGACGTCGAAGAGGCAGACACTTCGGCTGCGGCCGAGCGCGTCACGCCCTCCGGCCGGCTGGTGGTTTCGGCGCCCGTCGGTTTCGGCCGGCGTCATGTCGCGCCGCTGCTGTCGGACTATCTGCGGCGCTATCCGGAGGTGACCGGCGAATTGCGGCTGTCGGACCTGATGATCAACCTGGTCGAAGACGGCGTCGATTGCGCGGTCCGGATCGGGCATCTGGCGGATTCGAGTTTGGTGGCGCGGCAACTCGGTGCGATGCGCCGGATCGTGGTGGCGTCGCCGGATTATCTGGCGGCGCGCGGCATTCCGGCGACGCCGACAGAGATCGCGGCGCACGATGTGATCCATTTCGGACAGACCGGCGCGCCGGTCGGCTGGCACTTCGTCGTCGACGGCCGCGATGTCCGCATCGCCTGCACGCCGCGCCTTATCAGCAATGTCGCCGACGTCGCGATCCTGGATGCCGAGCGGGGCGGCGGCCTGACCCGCGTGCTGGCCTATCAGGCGGCGGACGCGATCGCCGCGGGGCGGCTGCAGATCGTGCTGGCGAACTACGAAGTGCCGCCGCTGCCGATTGCGATCGTGTATCCAACCTCGCGCCTGTTGTCGGCGAAGGTCCGGGCCTTCATCGATCTTGCGGCGGAGACGAGCGACTGGCGCTTCGGCGGCGACGGAAAGAGGGGCGGCGCGTGACGGCGGATCTGTTTCACGGTCTCGACGACGCACCGCGGCGGGAAGACATCGCGCCGGGCGCTGCGCTGCTGAGCGGCTTCGCCCGCGCAAACGAGCGAGACCTGCTCGCCGCGATCGATGCGGTGGTGGCGCGTGCGCCGTTCCGGCACATGATGACGCCAGGCGGTCACACCATGAGCGTGGCGATGACAAGCTGCGGCTCGGTCGGCTGGGTCACCGACCGCCGCGGTTATCGCTACTCGCCGACCGATCCGGACAGCGCGACGCCGTGGCCGGAGATGCCTGCAGTGCTCCGCGATCTTGCGCAACGCGCCGCCGCCGAGATCGGCTTTGCCGGATTCGATCCCGATGCCTGCCTGATCAATCGCTACGTGCCAGGCGCCAAGATGGCACTGCATCAGGACAAGGATGAAGCCGATTTCTCGGCGCCGATCGTGTCGGTGTCGCTCGGCCTGTCGGCAGTGTTTCAATTTGGCGGCATGGCCCGCAGCGACAAGCCGCGACGCTATGAGCTGCGTCACGGCGATGTGCTGGTGTGGGGCGGCCCGTCGCGGCTGGTGTATCACGGCGTGCTGACGCTGAAGGACGGCGAGCATCCGCTGCTCGGCCGGCAGCGGATCAACCTGACCTTTCGCAAGGCCTTGTAGCGCGCGCTAGCCCTTCGGCCGCTTATCGAACACGCGCCGGGCTTTGCCGAGTGAGCGCTCCAGCGTGTCGGGCGGCACCACCTTGATGGTGGTCGAGATGCCGATGGTGTTCTTGATCAGGTGCGCGACGCGTTCGGCGTGCGGCACCAGGCCGGCGCCGTCCCAGCTTTCGGGCCGCGCTTCGGCCAGCACCGTCATCTCGTCCATCCGGCCTTCGCGCGTCAGCTCGATGATGAAGTGGCCGCCGCACCAGTCGGTGCCGAGCAGCACCTCCTCGATCTGGGTCGGAAACACGTTGACGCCGCGCAGGATGATCATGTCGTCGGAGCGGCCGGTGATCTTCTCCATGCGCCGCATCCCGGGCCGCGCGGTGCCCGGCAGCAGCCGCGTCAGGTCGCGGGTGCGATAGCGAATCACCGGGAAAGCTTCCTTCGTCAGCGAGGTGAACACCAGTTCGCCCTTTTCGCCATCGGGCAGCACGTCGCCGGTCTCGGGATCGATCACTTCCGGATAGAAGTGATCCTCCCAGATGTGCAGGCCGTCCTTGGTCTCCACGCATTCCTGCGCGACGCCGGGGCCGATTACTTCCGACAGCCCGTAGATATCGGTTGCGTCCATGTCGAATGCCTGCTCGATCTCGGCGCGCATCGCGTTTGTCCACGGCTCGGCACCGAACACGCCGTATTTCAGCGAGGACTGCCGCGGGTCGAGGCCCTGGCGTTTGAATTCATCGAGGATCGCCAGCATGTAGCTCGGCGTCACGGTGATGACGTCGGGGCGGAAGTCGTTGATCAGCTGCACCTGCCGCTCGGTCATGCCGCCGGACACCGGAACGACGGTGCAGCCGAGCTTCTCGCCGCCGTAGTGGGCGCCTAAGCCGCCGGTGAACAGGCCATAGCCGTAGGAATTGTGAATGATCATGCCTCGCCGCGCGCCGGCGGCGCGCAGCGAGCGCGCCATCACGGTGGCCCAGGTGTCGATGTCCTTCTGCGTGTAGCCGACCACGATCGGCTTGCCGGTGGTGCCGGACGAGGCGTGGACGCGCACCAGGTTTTCGCGCGGCACCGCGAACATCGCGAACGGGTAGTTGTCGCGCAGGTCGGTCTTCACCGTGAACGGAAACTTCGACAGGTCGCTCAACTGGTGGAAGTCCGACGGATGCACGCCCTTGCGGTCGAACGCGGCTTTGTAGTGCGCGACGTTGTCGTAGGCGTGCTTCAGCGACCAGGCCAGCCGCTTGGTCTGCAGCGCGACGATCTCATCGCGCGAGGCGCGTTCGGCGTCGTCGAGTTCGGGATTGTAGGTGCCCGGCTTGATCTGGTGCACGGTTGCGGCCATCGCCGTCTCCTCCCTCAGCGTGGGTCTGGTTGTTGCGGGGGCACCAACGTGCCGCCGATCGAGCGCGAATGGCCGCGGAATTCGGCGATCACCGTCGAACCCGAGGTGACGCGGACGTCGTAGATGCCGCTGCGGCCGGAGCGCGACACTTCGCGCGCCGCGGCGACCAGCCGGGCGCCGAGTTTGCCGGGGCGGATGAAGGTGATCGCGCCCTGCGCCGCGACGGTCGAGTCGTTGTAGGAGTTGCAGGCGTAGGCGAAGGCCGAGTCGGCGAGGGTGAAGATGAAGCCGCCATGGGCGATGCCGTGGCCATTGACCATGTCGGTGGTCACCGTCATCGCCAGCGTCGCGACCCCGGCGCCGATCTCAACGATCTCCATGCCGAGCGCCTTGCTGGCGTGATCGTTCGCCCACATCGCGTCGGCGCAGGCTCGCGCCAGTTGGTCCGGCGATGGTTCGGCCTGGGTCTGCGAAGCCGCCACGGTCACTGCGGGCTCCTGCAAACGCAAGACAGCGACATGGCGCAAGGCCACGACGCCTGATCGGCGATCAGGTCGGTCACGTTTCTCTCCCTCACGTCGCGGGCTTTCGCAAAGCCTCTTGAATTGAACGATCGGTCAGTCAATTATTAGCCCAAGCAATCATCGTGTCAACGGCCGGCGCGGACGTCAAACCGCGCCGCGATCGCGGACCACACGTCGGGGAGAGACGCCATGACCGCCATCCTGCAAAGCCTCGCCTGCGATCGCTGGGAAACACCGGGGGCCGGGCTGGTCGATATTCCGAGCGCGATCGACGGCCGCGTCGTGGCGCGTGCGTCCAGCGCGGGACTCGATTTTGCGGCCATCGTCCGCCATGCCCGGCAGGTCGGCGGGCCGAAGCTGCGGGCGATGACGTTTCACCAGCGCGCCGATATGTTGAAGGCGCTCGGCGCTTACTTGGGCGAGCGCAAGGAACAGCTCTACGCGCTCGCGGCCGACACCGGCGCCAACCGCCGCGATAACGCGATCGACATCGATGGCGGTCTCGTCACGCTCGCGGCTTTCGCATCGCGCGGCCGCCGCGAGTTGCCGGATGCAAATTTCATCACCGAGGGCGAGGTCGAGGCCTTGTCGAAGCGCGGCAGCTTCGTCGGCCAGCACATCCTGTCGCCGCTGCACGGCGTCGCGGTGCATATCAATGCGTTCAATTTCCCGTGCTGGGGGCTGCTTGAAAAGCTCGCGCCGGCGTTGCTGGCGGGCGTGCCGATGATCGCCAAGCCGGCGACGGCGACAGCCTATGTGGCGGAGGCGCTGGTCAAGCTGATCGACGAGTCGAAGCTGCTGCCGCAAGGCGCGCTGCAGCTTGTCTGCGGCGGTCTTGGCGATCTGCTCGATCATCTGAACGGCCAGGACGTGATCGCTTTCACCGGCTCGTTACAGACCTCGGAGAAGCTGCGCGCGCATCCGAACGTCGCGCGGCATTCGATGCGCTTCATCGCCGAGCGCGACTCGCTGAACGCCGTGGTTCTCGGCCCTGATATCACGCCGGCCGAGCCGGAGTTCGATCTGTTCGTCCGCGAGATCGTGCGCGAGATGACCGCCAAGGCCGGGCAGAAATGCACCGCGATCCGCCGCGTGCTGGTCCCGCGCGCGCAGGAGGCCGCAGTGGTCGAGGCTCTGAAGGTCAAGCTCGCCGACGTCAGGCTCGGTGATCCGCGCCGCGACGACAAGGCGATGGGCCCCTTGGTCAGCCGCGGCCAGCGCGAGGCGGTGCGAGCCGCGATCACGACGCTGCAGAGTGAGGCCGAGATCGTGTTCGGCGATCCGAACGCTTGCGAAGGTGAGGGCATTGACGCCCAGGCGGGTGCCTACATGGCGCCGGTGTTGCTCCGCGCGCGCGAGCCGATGCAGGCTAGCCACGTTCACGCCACCGAGGCGTTCGGCCCGGTCGCCACCGTGCTGGCCTATGACGATGTCGCTCAGGCGATCGAGCTGGTGCGTCGCGGCGAGGGCAGCCTGGTGGCGTCGCTCTTCACTGATGACGATGCGATCGCCGAGCAGATGATCCTCGGTCTGGCGCCGTTCCACGGCCGGCTGCTGATCGTCGATCGCGACGATGCGGCAGAATCCACCGGTCACGGCACGCCGCTGCCGGCGCTGTTGCACGGCGGACCGGGCCGGGCCGGCGGCGGCGAGGAGCTCGGCGGCTTGCGCAGCGTGTATCACTACATGCAGCGCACCGCGATCCAATGCTCGCCGCGCCGTCTTGCGCGCCTCACCCGCACCTGGACGCGCGGCGCTCCGGCGCCTGCCGCCGAAGTGCATCCATTCAAGCTGAACTACAATCAGCTCGCCGTCGGCCAGAGCATCGAGACCGCGAGCCGGCCGATCACGCTCGAAGACATCGAGCACTTCGCGCATTTCACCGGCGACACCTTCTACGCCCATATGGACGAGGCGGCCGCCAAGGCCAATCCGTTCTTCCCCGGCCGTGTCGCCCACGGCTATCTGATCCTGGCGTTCGCCGCCGGCCTGTTCGTCGATCCGGCGCCGGGTCCGCTGCTCGCCAATTACGGGCTCGACAATCTGCGTTTCCTGAAACCCGTCTCTCCCGACGATAGCATCAAGGTGAAGCTCACCGTGAAGCAGAAGTCGCCGGCGCGGCGGCCGGAATATGGCGAGGTGCGCTGGGACGTCGAAGTCGTCAACCAGAACGGCGAACCGGTGGCGCGTTATGATCTGTTGACGATGAGCTCCCGGCCGGCCGCATAGCCCGCCGCGGCGGAATCTGGCACAACGCGGTGCCGCTCGCGCGCGGCGCCGTTTTCCTGCCGAGACCGCCACCATGTCCGATTCCTCTGTTACCGCTGCGATGTCGATCGAGGCACGTTGCGTTCGCCTGCACTACAAGGCCGCTGATGTCGCGGCGATCGAGCCGGTCATCGAGCCCCTGCGGCTGTCGCGGCGCGCGTCCTCTGAGGTGCTGATCGAGGTGAAGGCGGCGGCGGTCAATCCGTCCGACGTCAAAGCCGCGACCGGGCTGATGCCGTATGCGGTGTTTCCCCGCACGCCGGGCCGCGATTTCGCCGGCCGGGTCGTCGACGGTCCTGCCGAATGGATCGGCCGCGATGTGTTCGGCTCGTCCGGCGATCTCGGCATCCGCCGCGACGGCACCCATGCGAGCCACTTGATCGTAGAGGCCGACGCGCTGGTCGAGAAGCCGGCGAGCGTGTCGTGGGAAGAGGCGGCCGGCATCGGCGTGCCGTTCGTCACCGCGACCGAAGGCCTGCGCCGCGCCGCGCTCGCGGCCGGCGAGACGCTGGCGATCATGGGCATCAACGGCAAGGTCGGGCAGGCGGCGGCGCAGATCGCGAGCTGGCGCGGCGCGCGTGTGATCGGTGTGGTGCGCAAGGCGGAAGCCTATGCGGGCCATGCCAGCGCGCCGGTCGAGATCATCGACTCATCGTCCACCGACGTCGCCGCCAAGGTGCGCGACCTCACCGGCGGCAAGGGCGCCGACGTGGTGTTCAACACCGTCGGCGATCCGTACTTCAAGGTGGCGAACCAGTGCCTGGCGCTGCGCGGCCGGCAGATCCTGATCGCTGCGGTTCACCGCATCGTCGAGTTCGACATCCTCGCGTTCTATCGCGGCCAGCACACTTACGTCGGCATCGACACGCTGGCGTTCTCCTCGGTCGCGACCGGCGAGGCGCTGCGCTCGCTCGGCGACGGCTTCGCCGGCGGCCATCTCAAGCCGTTCCCGATCGTCGATGGGGCGATCTACCCGCTCGATCAAGCACAGGCCGCGTATCGCGCGGTGGCAAGCTCGTCGCGCGACCGGGTGATCATCAGGCCCGATTAGTTCTTTTCGACTCGGTAGCACGTCGAAGCCGACGGATGTTTCGCTGCCGGCTCATTCATCACGTCGCCCGCGCGGTTGACCCGCTTATTATACCGGTTTCCAAACAGGAACCTTGCCACTCCGGCGATGGTTGAAGTTCCGCCGGGTGCCCCGATCGAGCGGCGACCGGCCACCCCGGCGGAGCGGCAAGAGCGGTCCGTCGTGCAGGTGTGACGTTCGCTCCGACCGGAGACCCCTGCCGATGCTGGACAAGGTGAGCGGTGCCGATCTCGCGACGCAGAGTACGCAGGCCCTCAAGACCCGGCTGCTGCAACTGGTGGAAGGGCAGGACGACAAGCGGCTGAGCGAAAAGCTCGCTTTGCTCGACGGCGCGCTCGCGCCCTATGTCGACGAGCTGACGCGGCGCAATCCGCATCCGCGCGCCGAGGATCAGGTCGCGGCGGTGATCGGGGTGTGGACGCCGGTGTGGTCGACCATCCCGTTTCACCATGCGCTGCCGGGCCGGATTTCTTCGCAGTCCTACCAGATCTTCCGTGACCGCGGCTTCTACGCCAACGTCGCGCACCATGCGCCGGGGCACCAGAACGCGCTGCTGCACAGGCTGACGCCCCTCGGCCTCGCCTGCAATCTGATGCTGGTGCAGCGGTTCGAGGTCACAGGCGGGCGGTGGCTGATCGAGAATATCGGCATCGAGGTCGCACGCGGCCGGCGCGACAAGGGCCTCAGCATCGACGATGCCGAGGCATGGGTCGACGCGGTGCTGGCACAGAAGCTCGATCGCGCCGAGGCTCCGAACGCCACCCTGGGCGCTCCCGACCTCAGCGGCCTTGACGCGGCGTCAGCGAAGCGGCTGGCGAAGTCGTTTCAGGCCAAGCCGATGATGGAAAACATCTACCTCGACGACGATCTGCGCCTGATCCGAAGCCAGCGCGAAGCCGCGCAGCGGCCGTCCTACACCATCGGTGTCCGGCGGCGCTGAAACGCCGGCGGCGACCGTCTCGTCGCGCGACCACGCGATGATCCGCCCCTCGCTGCGATAGCGACGGGCGCACAACTCGGACGCCGTCGGCGCCGCGAGACTGCGCAGGCATGGCTGTTTGGGATTTGAATCGATGGTCGCGGTAGGCAGGGCAAGAGGGCAGCGCAGAGCGGAGCGCTCGCTCCAAGCATAACCGTCATCGTCCGGCTCGTCCGGACGATCCAGTATCCCAGAGCGCTCGTTGCGCCGTGCGGAAGTTGCGCCACGGGCGCACTGGATCCCCCGCATGCGCGGGGGATGACGGCGGAAATGGGATGACGACGGAGAAAGGGGTGAGGATGAAGGAGGAAGTGGTGATGAAGGAGGAGAAAGGGGGATGAAGGAGGCGAGGGATGACGACGCAGAGGCGTCCGGCGCTGATCCGAGGAGCAGGGGGCAGCTACTCCGCCGCCACCGCGCGCGGCCGCGTCGTCGCCAGTTTCAGCACGTCGCGATACGACGGCGCTACGGTGACGCGGTCGAGCAGGCCCTTTTGCTGCAGCAGCCGGTGCGCTTCCGGCAGATTGTAGCAGGGCAGGTACATGAACAGATGATGCTCGGCGTGGTAGTTGACCCAATACGGAGCGATCAGCGCGCGCTCCAGCGGATTGGCCAGCGTGGTGCGGGCTTGGCTGAACGGATCGGCGCCGGTCGAGGTGCAGGCGTGTTCGGCGATGTTGCGCACCCGCGTCACCAGCGGCAGCCAAGTCGCCATCGCCACCAGCCAGACGCCGACGAACCAAACCCCGGCGCCGGCCAGCCAGAACAGCAGCAGCAACACGGCATTGGCCGCGAGGAAACGCTGGGTGCGCGCTTTGCCGCTCGCGACGAAGCTGTCGTGCTTCGGCGCGCCGCTGTCCATCGGCGCGAACAGCGCCTTCAACGCCGGCAGCCGCTGCTTGACGAAGGTTTGCCCGGTGAGGTCGCGGATCGCCTTGCGGGCGAAGCTGTCCTTGCTGATGGGGAACGGCGCCGACAGCACCAGATCCGGATCCTCCGGCTGCTGGGTGTATTTGTGATGCTGCAGATGATAGCGCCGATACGCCGGCAGGTCGGCGCCGACCGGCACCGCGCATAGCCATTGCCCGATCCACTCGTTGAGCTTCGGATTGCGGTGCAGACCGCCATGCGCCGCCTCGTGCATCAGGATGGCGAGGCCGAGCTGCCTGGTGCCGACGATCATCACCGCAATCAGCCAGGTCAGCGGGTTCGGCCAGATCGTCACCAGCGCGACGGCGAGGGCGATACAGCCCCAGGCATGCGCCACCAGCCACAGGCCGCGAGCCGAGCTGCGATGCGTCAGCTGCGCCCATTCGTCGGACGTGAAGATCGTTTTTGGATCGATCCGCGCCACTGCCGGCATCGCCGCCTCCCTGATGTTGTTTTTCGGCAGTGTCGGGGAAGCGGCCGGCAGCGTCAATCGGCGCTGCGCGTGATGATGCTGACTTCCGAGGTGAGGGTGCGGTGCACCGGGCATTTGTCGGCGATCTCGATCAGCTTGGCGCGCTGCTCGGCGGAGAGGTCACCCTCGATGCCGATCACCCGCTCGATGCGGTCGAGCAGACCGACCTTGGTTTCGCATTCGGCGCAATCCTCGGCGTGAATCTTGGCGTGGCTCAGCGTCACCGTGACGCGATCGAGCGGCAGCGCCTTGCGTTCGGCATAGAGCCGCAGCGTCATCGAGGTGCAGGCGCCGAGCGCGGACAGCAGCAGGTCGTACGGCCCCGGCCCGCTGTCGTGGCCGCCGACGCTGGCCGGCTCGTCGGCCAGCAGCCGATGCGGACCAACGCTGATCTGCTGCTGGAACTTGCCGTCGCCGGTCTCCTGCACGGTGACGAGGCGCGGCACTTCGGGCGCGCCGGCGGTCGGGGCCGGCGGCTCGGCGTCGATGTAGCGCTGCGCCCAGGCGGCGATCACGCTCGCCGCGTAGGTCGCGTCACGACGATCGCTCAGCAGATGGTCGGCGTGATCGAGCGAGACGAAGCTCTTCGGATGCTTCGCCGCGACAAAGATCTTGGTAGCGTTGTCGATGCCGATGGTGTCGTCGGTCGGCGCGTGCAGGATCAGCAGCGCTCTGTGCAGCTTGGCGATCTCGGCCATCAGATTGTGTTCTGCGATGTCGTCGAGAAACTCGCGCTTGATCGTGAACGGCCGGCCGGCAAGCGAAACATCGACCTGTCCTTCAGCGCGGATCGTCTCGATATCACCGGCAAACAGTCCGGTGACGTGCGACGGATCGGACGGCGCCGCAATGGTTGCGATCGCCTTCGCCTCCGGGATCTGCGCCGCGGCTGCCAGCACCGCAGCGCCGCCGAGGCTGTGCCCGATCAGCAGCGACGGCGCCCGATGCGACGACCGCAGATGATCGGCGGCCAGCACGAGGTCGGCGACGTTGGACGAGAACGTCGCGTTCTCGAACTCTCCCTCGCTGGCGCCCAATCCGGTGAAGTCGAACCGCAGGACAGCGATGCCGCGCGCCGCCAGCGCCGCCGAAATCCGCCGCGCCGCGAGGTTGTCCTTGCTGCAGGTGAAGCAATGCGCGAAGAGCGCATAGGCGAGTGGCTGCGCATCCGGCAGATCGAGCGCTGCCGCAAGTTGATGCCCGCCGCTGCCTGGAAATTGGAAACGTTCGGTGGGCATCTTGAGTACTCCTGATGTCTCTTCGTCATTGCAAGGAGCGAAGCGACGAAGCAATCCACTTCAGTGCACGAGGCTGGATTGCTTCGCTTCGCTCGCAATGACGGGTGGACTCTCTTCGCCACAGATCGTCATTCCGGGGCGCGCGGAGCGCTAACCCGGAATCCAGAAGTGCAGAGCACCTCGAGATTCCGGGTTCGCGCCTGTCGGCGCGCCCCGAATGACCCGCGCGGCGTCAATCACTCGAATAGCGCTGCTCGGCCCATGGATCGCCGCGGTTGTGATAGCCGCGGAGCTCCCAATAGCCGGGCGCGTCGTCGTCGCGGAATTCGATGGCCTGCAGCCACTTCGCGCTCTTCCAGAAATATAGATGCGGCACGACCAGACGCACCGGGCCGCCGTGTTCCTGATCGAGCGGCGCGCCAGACCAGCTGTGTGCGATCATCGCATCCGCGGCGGCGAAGTCTTCGATCGATAGATTAGTTGTGTAGCCGTCGTAGCTGTGCAGCACGACGTAGCGGGCGGCATCGGTCGGCTGGCAGGCGTCGAGCAGCGTTCGTGTCGCGGGCCCCTGCCAGCGATTGTCGTAGCGCGACCAGGTGGTCACGCAATGAATATCGGAGACGATGTCGGCCTGCGGCTGGGCGATGAACTGCGCCCAATCCCAAAACACCGGCTGCGCCACCGCGCCATAGACGTCGAGCCGCCAGCGGTCGCGGCCGATCTGCGGCGTCAGGCCGAGATCGAGCACCGGCCAGTCTTTCACCAGATGCTGGCCCGGCGGCAGCCGTTGCTCATCCGGCCGGACGTGCCGGCCGGTGAGAAATTTGCCTTCTGCCGCCCAGCGCTGTTTGCTGCGGGTGAGTTTGGACTCCGGCGGCAGTTCGGCATCGTCGGACATCGGCGACCTTTCGGGCGGGGGCTCAGCTCGGCTTGCCGAACAGCAGCGGCAGGCTGCGCGGGCCCCGGACTGTGCCCTCTGACCAACGCACTTTTTGTGACGGGTCGAGCCTAAACGAAGCAATCCGCTTCAGCCACTCCTCGATCGCAACCGTCATCTCCATCCGCGCCAGATTGGAACCGACGCAGCGATGGATGCCGAGCCCGAACGCGACATGCGGATTCTCCTTGCGATCGATCATCACGCGGTCGGCCTCGGGAAACACCGATGGATCGCGGTTAGCGGCGGGGAACGACAACAGCACCATATTGCCCGGCTTCACCGGGCAGCCGGCGATCGATGTTTCTTTCATCACCTCGCGGGCCATCGTCACCGGCGAGTAGGCGCGCAGGAATTCTTCGATCGCGGTCGGCATCAGCTCCGGCTCGGCCAGCAGCCGCTCACGGTCGGCCGGATGCGTGGCAAGATGCCATAGCGCCGCGCCGATCGCGCTCCAGGTGGTGTCGATGCCGGCGATCAGCAACAGCCGTAGCGAGCCGAGCACATGCGCGTCCGACAGCGGCTGGCCCTTGTCGTCGCGGGCGTTCATCAGCGTGGTAATCAGGTCGTCGGTCGGCTTTTGCTTGCGGTGCTCGATATGGCCGGCGAAGTAGGCGCTCATTTCGAACACCGCCTTCATCAGGATGGCATCGTCATTGATGCCGAGTTCGAGGATCTCGTGAATCCAGCGAATGAAGATGTCGCTGTCGTCTTCCGGAATGCCGAGCATGTGGCAGATGGTCTTCACCGGAATGTGCTTGGTGTAGGCGGTGGCGGCGTCGCAGCCGTCGTCCTCGATGAAAGCATCGATCAGTTCATTGCAGATCGCGCGCACCCGCGGCTCGAGCTTGGCGACCGCATCGGGCGTGAACGGCGGCAACAGCAGCCGCTTGGCCGGTTTGTGCTCGGGCGGATCGGAGGTGATCGGCGGTGCCGGCGGCGGCGATGCCGAGCGGACGTTGCGGACGATGATCCGCCGCGATGAGAAGTGATCGGTGTCGTAGGAGATTTCTTTCACCGCCGCGAAGGTGGTCGGCATGTAGCAGCCGAGAAACCGGTCGGTGTGGACCAGCGGACTTGCCGAGCGCAGCTCGTCCCAGATCGGGTAGGGGTTCTCGGTCCAGCGCGGATCGGTGTGGTCGAAGTCGTTGACCCAGTCGGTGACGGGTGCGCGTTCGCTCATGTCTGGCGTTTCCTCTGCTGAATGTCGGTGCGGTCTTGGCGCCGCTCGAACGGGGAGAAGGCGGAGTGATCAAGCTTCGTCGATGACGATCGCGTTCTCGGGGCAGTTGGACTTGGCCAGCCATGCCTGGTCGATCAGCGCGGTAGGCACCGTGCCGTCGCCGGTTTCGTGGGCATTTCCATAGTCATCGAGCTCGAACAATTCAGGAGCCAGCGCTTTGCAGCGCGCATGGCCCTGACACTTGTCCTGGTCGACGTGGATTTTCAGCGTCTCGGACGCTCTCAGGTGATCGGACATTGGCGTTTCCCTATCGTCCGCCTTTGTCGGCGGATCTATCGGTGTTGCAACACGCGTGAGAGTAGCACAGCGTGTTGCAACCGCCAGTCCCGAGGGCGCCTACAGGCTGGCAGGCGCCGGGCGCGGGTCGATCGGGGTGGTGCTCTTCAGGCCGAGGATATCCTCGAGCAGTGCGGCGCCGGCGAGCAGGCCGGCTTCGTTGCGCGGTTTTGCCACCATCTGAAGGCCGATCGGCAGCCCGGTTGCGGTGAAGCCGCAAGGCAGCGACAGGGCCGGGCAGCACACCAGCGTGATCGCATAGACGATGCCGAGCCATTCGACATAGTTGTCGAAGGTGTGGCCGTTGCATTCGGCGAGGTAGCGCTGCTCGACCGGGAACGGCGCGGTGATCGTTGCCGGGCACAGCAGCAGATCGTAGGTCTTGAAGAACTCGATCGCGCGCGCCGCCATCGCCACCCGCTGCGCCTCGGCCTTGGCGAGATCGTCGACGCTGAGCTTCAGGCCCTGTTCGATATTCCAGATCACTTCCGGCTTCAGCAGGTCGCGCTTGGTGCGCAGCAGATCGGCCTTGCTGATCGCGAAGTCGAATGCGCGCAACGCCTGGAAGCACTCATGTGCTTCGGACAGATCGGGCTGCGCCTCTTCGACGATCACGCCGGCTTCGGCGAAGCGTTCGGCCGCCTTGCGGGTAACGGCGGCGACTTCCGGATCGACCGGCGTGATGCCGAGGTCGGGCGAATACGCCACGCGCAGCGGCTTCTGCCGCGACCGCGCTGCAGCGAGGAACGAGGTGGCGGGCGAGGGGATCGACAGCGGGTCGGCGGCGTATTCACCGCTCATCGCGTCGAGCAGCAGCGCGACGTCTTCGACATTGCGGGCCATCGGGCCCTGGACGCCGAGATTGCGGTCGATCTTTGCCGCCGGGGTGTGCGCGACTCGGCCGAAGCTGGGACGTAAGCCGACGATGCCGCAGAAGCTCGCCGGATTGCGCAGCGAACCGCCCATGTCCGAGCCGTGGGCCAGCCATGCGGTGCCCGATGCAAGGGCCGCCGCGGCGCCGCCGGACGAGCCCGCCGCCGAGCGCGACAGATCCCACGGGTTGCGCGTCGCGCCAAACACTTCGTTGAACGTATTGGCGCCGGCGCCGAATTCCGGCGTGTTCGACTTGGCGTAGACTACGCCGCCATTGGCTTCGAGATGCTCGACCATCAGGTCGGAGCGCGCCGGGACATTGTCCTTGTAGATCGGCGAGCCCTGGGTGGTGAGCACGCCTGCGACCGCGGTGAGATCCTTGATCGGCACCGGCAGACCGGCCAGAAGACCGCGCTCCGCCGGCGGTTTTTTCATCAGCTCGGCGGCGTGAGCGCGCGCGCGATCGAAGCACAGCGTGGGGAGAGCATTGACGGCGCCGTCGACTTCGGCAATCCGCTCTTGCAGCACATCGAGAACCTCGATCGGCGTCACCTCGCCGGACTTGAGCTTGTCGACCACTGCACAAGCGGTTTCCTTTACCAGCGCCTGATCTGCCGCCACCCTGTAACTCCCCTGAGTTGATCGCGCGGCGGTATCAGTACATCACCGTCAGCGCTTTTGGACCGGATACCAAGACTAGACGCAATGGGTACCCCGGACCGCTTCACAACCTGCCGGTCCGGGCCTTATATCGCGTCATGGGACTCTTCTCACATAACGACTCCAACGGCCACAACCTGACCGGGTTCTGGCTGCTGTCCCGCAGATTTTGGCTGAGCGGCAAGCCGCGCGTCACGGGCCTGATCGTGGTGCTGATCGGCGTGGTGCTCGCACAACTGCTGGTTCAGTTTTATCTCAATTTGTGGAATCGGCATTTCTTCGATGCACTCGAACGACGTGATGCCGGCGCCTTGTGGACGCAGACCGGGATATTCGTGATGCTGGCCGCCACCAGCGTGCTGGTCGCTGCGACCTCGGTGTGGGGCCGCATGACCGGGCAGCGCAAATGGCGCGAGTCCATGACATGTGAAATCCTGGCGCGCTGGTCGCGAAAGGACCACAACGTCCCAATCGATGGTACAGATCACGGCGCCGAGAACCCGGAATATCGCCTCGCCGAGGACGTCCGGATCGCCACCGACTCACCGGTCGATCTGATTCTGGCGTTTCTGTCGTCGGTGCTGACAGCGCTGACCTTCTTCAGTGTGCTGTGGAGCGTCGGCGGCAGCATCGACATCAGCGTGTTCGGTCATCGCGCCGAGATCCCGGGCTATCTGGTGGTCGGCGTGGTCGGGTATTCCACCCTGATGACCGCGCTGATGCTGTGGTTCGGCCGGCGCATGACCAGCATCAGCGAGCGTCGAAATCAGAACGAGGCGGAATTCCGGGCCGCGGCCGAGGTGATGCGGGGCGGGCGTCCCGCCAGCGAGGCCGACGAGAAGGCCTGGATGGCGAAGCTGGCGCGGCGGCTGCAGGAGGTGCTGCGGTCGTGGCGCGAGTTGTGCTGGCAGCTCGTCGACATGACGCTGGTGTCGCACAGCAACTTCCTGTTCGCGCCGGTCGCCGCGTATTTCCTGTGCTTTCCGAAATATCTCGCCGGCGCGATGACGCTCGGCGAGGTGACGCAGAGCGCGGCGGCGTTCGTCACCGTGCAGGGCGCGGTGAACTGGCTGGTCGACAATTATCAGCGGCTGGCGGACTGGCGCTCGTCGGCCAACCGTGTCGCGGCTCTGCTGGCCGCGATCGATGCGATGCCGGACCGCACGCCGGCGACGCCAGCCGAGGCGTCGCGCGAATTGGCGTCGTCGTAAAAGCCCCGCCTGCTGCTTCAGGCGCTCGCGCCGCGGGCGTGACGGATTACGTCGGCGAACCAGTTGAACGACGCCTTCGGGATCCGGCGCAGCGTCGCATAGTCGATGTAGATCAGCCCGAAGCGGACACTGTAGCCGGATTCCCATTCGAAATTGTCGAGCAGCGACCAGACCATGTAGCCGCGGACATCGGCGCCGGCGGCGACCGCCTGGTCGAGCGCGGTGATGTAATCGCGCAGGAAGGCGATACGGCCGGGGTCGATCACCTCGCCGTTGGCGTCGGGTTTTTCGATATTGCTGCCGTAGCCGTTCTCGGTGACGTAGACCGGCTTGCCGTAGCGGCGGCTGATCTCGACCAGTGTATCGCGGAAGGCGTCCGGCTCGATCGTCCAGTCGATCGGCGAGCGCGGAATGCCTGCCGGCTTCGGGCCCCAGCCGAGCCCGACGATCGCGTTCGGATCGGAGTTGATATAGACGGGGCTGTAGTGGTTCAGGCCGAACCAGTCGAGCGGCCGGTGGATGCGCTCCATGTCGCCCGGCTGGATGAACGGCTTGATGGCGTCGCGGATCAGGTCGGGGTATTCGCCACGATACTGCGGGTCGGCGAAAGCGCGATTCCAATAGTCGCTGATCAGCTTTGCCTCGGCGACGTCTTCCGGCTTGTCGCTCGACGGGTACACCGGCTGATAGTTGGTGACCAATCCGATCTTGGCGTTGGGGACGGTCTCGCGCAGCACGTCGACGGCGGCGCCGTGCGCCAGATTGACGTGATGAATCCAGCGATGCAGCTTTTCATCCGCGCTGCGGTCGCGCGCGCCGAATGAGCGGCTGAACAGGCTGAAGATGCCGGGCTCGTTGAAGGTCGCGAAGTGCTTCACCCGCTTGCCGTAGCGCTCGCCGATCACCCGGGCATAGTCGGCGAACCAGCCGACGATCTCGCGGTTCATCCAGCCGCCGCGCTCTTCCAGCGCTTGCGGCAGATCCCAGTGATACAGACAGATCCACGGCTCGATGCCGGCAGCTTCCAGCGCGTCGATCAGGCGATCATAGAAGGCGAGGCCGGGCTCGTTGATCGCGCCGGTACCTTGCGGGAAGATCCGCGGCCAGGCGATCGAAAACCGATACACCTGAATCCCGAGCGCCTTCATCAGCGCGACGTCTTCCTGATAGCGATGATAGTGATCGCAGGCGACGTCGCCGGTGTCGTTGTTGGCGACGTAGCCGGCGCGGCAGTACACGTCCCAGATGCTCTGGCCGCGGCCGTCTTCGTTGGCGGCGCCTTCGATCTGGAAGCTCGCCGTCGACACGCCCCAGATGAAGTCTTTGCGGATGTGCGACAGCACCGGCAAACCGGGCATGGGCTCAGATGCGGGAGGGGTGAGCGATGAGGCCATGGCGAAATCTCCGATTGCTGGTGTCATTTGATACGCCGCGGCGCTGACGGCGCCGCTTGCGTTGAATCAAACAGCGACGTTGTGACGCCCGTGCGGTTGACGATCCGTTGCGGCACGGCTGTGGCGAAAGGCCTGCGCGGCAGCACCGTCATGGCTGCGTTGCGGCCGGCGCGGCCGTTGCAGTTCAGGCCGGCCAGCCAGCGCTGAGGCCGCCATCGACCGAGAAGATCGCACCGGTGGTGTAGCCGGACCGGTCGGACGCCAGATAGGCCATCAGGTCGGCGATCTCGCGCGGCTGCGCCGGGCGGCCGAGCGGAAGGTTCTTCTGCAATTCGAGGTAGCGGCTCTCGTCGCCGAGTTCGGCTTTGGCGCGGCCCTTCATCCGCCCGAGATAGCGATCGGTGCCGACCGGGCCGGGATTGATGCCGACGACGCGGATGTTGTCGGCGAGGCTGCGGCTGCCGAGCGCCCGGGTGAACGCCATCAGCGCAGCGTTGCCGGCAGAGCCGCAGATATAACCGGGGTCGAGCCGTTCGCCGGCCGCGCCGATGTCGTTGATGATAACGCCGCCGCCGCGCGCCTTCATCTGCGCGTACACCAAGCGGGTGAGATCGATGAAGCCGAACACTTTCAGATCCCACGCATGGCGCCAGGTCGCATCGTCGATCGCATCGATCGTGCCGCGCGGAATATCGCCCGCGTTGTTGACCAGGATGTCGATATCCGTCGCCTGAGCGGCGAGCTGCGACAGGTCCGTCTTGTTGCGCAGGTCGGCGATGTGGACTGCGACGCCGACGCCGTGCTGGTCGCGGAGCCGGGCGGCGAGGGCTTCCAGCGCATCCTTGTTGCGGGCGGCGAGCCGCAGGTGACAGCCTTCCTCGGCGAAAGCTTCGGCCGCGGCGGCGCCGATGCCCTTCGACGCGCCGGTGATGAGGACGCGCTTGCCGCGCAGATGCAGGTCCATCGAGTGCCCTTCGGTGAGGTCCGGTTCGGCCGGACGCCGCCGTTACAGATAGCCCTCTCCGGCCTCGGCGGCAAAGCGCGCCGGATCGCCTTCCCAGACGATGCGGGCGTGTTCGAGCACATAGACACGGTCCGCGTGCGGCAGCGCGAAGGTGACGTTCTGTTCGCCGAGCAGCACGGTGATCGACGACGTCTGGCGCAGCTTCTCCAGCGCCTTTGACAGCTGCTCCAGGATCACTGGCGCGAGCCCGAGCGTCGGCTCGTCCAGGATCAGGATCTTCGGCTGCATCATCAGCGCGCGGCCGATCGCGAGCATCTGCTGCTCGCCGCCGGACAAGGTCTGCGCGAGCTGACCATGGCGTTCCCGCAAGATCGGAAACAGATCGAACAGCCATTCGATCTGTTTGTCGCGGACGTCGTCGGCGAGGTGATAGCCGCCGAGGTCGAGATTCTCGCGCACCGTCATCTCGCCGAACAATTCGCGGGATTCCGGGCACTGCACGATGCCGTCGCGGGCAATCTTGGCCGCCGAGGTGCCACGCAGGACTTCGCCGCCGCGCTTGATCGCGCCGGTGTAGGGCAGCAGCCCGGAGATAGTGTTGAACAGCGTGGTCTTGCCGGCGCCGTTGAGTCCGACCACCGAGACGAACTCGCCCTCGTGGACGTGGATCGAGACGTTCTCGAGCGCCTGTGCCTTGCCGTAGAACACGTTGACGTTCTCGACCTGCAGCAGCGGGACCTTGTCGTGAAAGCTGGTCTCGGGTCGCGCCGAGGTCTCGATCGCGCCGCCGAGATACACCCGGCGCACCGTCTCGTTCTTCATCACCTCGCCGGCGGCGCCGGTGCAGATCTCTTCGCCGAGATACATTGCCAGCACGCGGTCGACCAGCGCTGCGACGCTCTTGACGTTGTGGTCGACCAGCAGCACCGCGCGGCCTTCGTCGCGGAAGCCGGCGATCAGTTCGGAGAAGGTGCCGACCTCCGCCAGCGTCAGGCCGGCGAACGGCTCGTCGACCAGCACGACCTTGGGATCGCGCGCGATCGCTTTGGCCAATTCGAGGCGGCGCAGGTCGGCGAACGGCAGCGTCGGCGGCTTCCGCCGCATCACCGCGCCGAGGCCGACACGTTCGGCAATCGCCTCGGCGCGTTCGACCAGCGCCCGATCGTGAAACAGCGCCAGCAGGCTGTCGGGCAGCAGCGCCACCATGATGTTTTCCAGCACGGTCTGCCGATTCAGCGGCCGCGAATGCTGAAACACCATGCCGAAGCCCTTGCGGGCGATCTTATGCGCCGGCAGGCCGGCGACGTTCTCGCCCTGAAACATGACCTCGCCGGCGGTCGGGCGCTCGATCCCCATGATCGATTTCATCGCGGTGGATTTGCCTGACCCGTTCGGCCCGATCAGGCCGAAAATCTCGCCAGCGCGCAGGTCGAACGACAGGTTCTTGACTGCGGTGAGACCGCCGAACCGTTTGGTCAGACCGCGGACTTCGAGGGTGGGAGCGAAGTTGCTGGTGACGGCGTCCATCAAGTCCGGGCCTCACGCGACATGGCTGCTCCGAGGAAGCCGCCGGGGAAGAAAAGCACGACGAGCAGAGCGATCGCCGAGACGATGAAGGTGGCGAGTTCGCCGGTCGGACGCAGGAATTCGCCGGCGACGATCAGAAACACCGCGCCGAGCGCAGCGCCGATCACGGTGCGTCGTCCGCCGAGCACGGCGGCCACAATCACGTTCACGCCGACTGCGACGTCGACTACGGTGCCGACCGAGGCGGTGCCGAAGTAGAACACCAAGAGCGCGCCGGACAGGCCGGAGAAGAAGGCACTGACCACGAAGGCGAACAGCTTGTGCTTGACGATGTTGAAGCCGAGTGCGCCGGCCTGCACCGGATCCTGGCCCGAGGCCTGCAGCACCAGGCCGATCGGCGATTGCGACAGGCCGTACAGGATGGCGCCGCTCACCGTCATGAAGCCGAGCGCGATCCAGTAATTGGCACCGGCGTTGATGGTGATGACGTCCGGAATGGTCAGGCCGATCTCACCACCGGTGAGGTCGGCAAACACCACGATGAAGTTCTGCAGCATCAGCACCGCGACCAGAGTGGTCAGGCCGAAATACGGCCCGCGCACCCTTAGCGCCGGTAGCGCCAGGATGAAGCCGGCGACCACCGAGGCCATCGCACCGATGAAGATGCAGAAATACGGCGACACGCCGTATTGATTGTTGATGATGCCGGCGGTGTAGGCGCCGACGCCGATCAGGAAGGTCGGACCGAAATTGACCTCGCCGGCGAAGCCGAACAGCAGGTCCCAGGCCATCGCGAATACGCCGAAATAGAACGCCACCGTCAGCAGGCCGAGAATGTAGCCCGAGACATAGAGTGGCAGTGTCGAGGCGACTGCGACCACCAGCAGCGCGATCCAGAACAAGCGTGATGTAAAGAACCCCATCTCAGCGCCTCCCGAGCAGGCCCTGAGGCCGCAGATACATCACCGTCACCAACAGCAGCAGCGCCGGGATGGTGCGGTAGGCCGGCGAGATCATGTAGGCGGTGAAGGTTTCGAGATAGCCGACCACGAAAGCAGCGATCAGCGAGCCGGAGACGCTGCCGAGCCCGCCGAGCACCACGATCGAAAACGCGCTCGCGGTCAGCGGCCCGACACTGTAGGACGACACCCCGAGGAACATGCCGAGCAGCACGCCGGCGATGCCGGCGAGCACGCCGTAGATGATCCACACCACGACATAGATGTTGGTGAGCTCGAGCCCGAGCAGGGTGACGCCGCGCGGGTTCATCGAGGCAGCCAGCACCGCCTTGCCGATCTTGGTGCGGTTCACCAAAAGCCACAGCAGCGCAATCACCAGGCAGCAGACCACCGCGGTGAAGATCTCGTTGCGCGGGGTGCGGACGCCGAAGATCTCGACCACTCCGTTGACGATCGGCAGCACGGTCTTGGCGTTGTTGGTGAACAGGTAGGCGATCGCCTCCTGGATCATGATGCCCCACAGCAGGGTGCCGGTGAGAACGAAGATTTCCTTCTCCTCATTGGCGATCCGCCGCGAGCGCTGGATCGGCTGCACCACCGCGAAATAGGTGAGCAGCGCGATCACCAGCGCGGTGGCGATGCCGATCAGCGCGCCGGCGTAACTGCCGACGCCGAACGTGCTCGACGCTGCCCAGGCCGCAACCGCGGCGGCAACCATGATGGCGCCGTGCGACAGGTTGAGCACGCCGGAGACGCCGAAGATCAACGTGAACCCGGTCGCGCCCAGCGCATACAGCGCGCTGATGGCGAAACCGTCGATCAGGATTTGCAGGGCGAGCATTCGGGACCTTCAGTTTGGCCAAATCCGGTACGTCATTCCGGGATGCGCGCCGCCGGCGCGCAGACCCGGAATCCCGAGTTGTTCTGAGATTCCGGGTTCGCGGGCGTCGCCCACGCCCCGGAATGACGATGTGGAGAAGCTTGCAGCCGGACGAAAAATGCTCCCGTCGTTGCCGGCGGGAGCATTCGTTGAAGCGGTCAGTTCGCAGCAGCCTTGATGAAGGCCGGGAACTTGATCTTGGCTTTGGCCACTTCCGGCGGCCACACCGCGACCTGCTTGCCGTCCTGCCATTGCAGCATCAGACCGGTGAGCAGGCCCTTGCCGTATTTCAGGCCGTGGGTGAACGGCTCGTCCTTGCCGTAGAACTGGACGCGGCCGATCGTGCCTTCGTAATCGGTCTTTTCCAGCGCCTCGACCAGCTTCTCGCCGTCGGTAGAGCCGGCGCGCTTCACCGCTTCGGCGATGTAATAGACCTCGTCATAGGCCGTGTAACCGGCGTAAGATGGATAGTTGCCGTACTTCTTCTTGAAGTTCTCGGCGAACGGCACCGACTTCGACGTCACCGCGACGCCGGGGCCCGACACGCCTTGATACAGCACGCCATCGGACGCGTTGTTGGTGTCCTTGCCGAAGGTCTCGTTGGTGGCCTGGGAGGAGATGCCGAACATCGGGATCGGCACCTGCTGGTTCTTCCACTGCACCGTCGGCTGCACGCCGACATGCGAGATGCCGGTGATGATCACGTCCGGCTTCGAGCCTTCGATCTTATTGAAGATCGGCGTGAAATCGGTGGTGTCGGGCGAGAACCGAATGTGGTCGAGCACCTTGAGCCCGACCTTCGGCAGGCACTCCTGGTAGCCGACGTCGAGCGGCTTGGTCCAGGCGGCGTCCTCGCTCATGATCACGGCCGTCTTCATCTGCCGGGCGTCGACCAGCAGATCCTTCGCGGCATCGCACACCGACTGGGCGAGCTCGCCCGAGGTCAGATAGCCGTGGAAGGTGTATTTGTTCTTTTCGTAGTCCTTGTTGACCGCCTTGGTGATCTCGTTCGACGCTGCGCCCGGCGTCACGAACGGCGTTTTTAGCCGCGACGCCCAGGGCATCAGCGCCAGCACAACTTCCGAGATGTAGCTGGCGATCACCACGTTGACCTTGTCCTCATTCACAGCGCGCTGGAAGGCGCGCACGGAATCGGCGGACGACGAGTGGTTGTCGTAGCTGACGATCTCGATCTTGCGGCCGTCGATGCCGCCTTTGGCGTTGATTTCTTCAGCGGCGAGCTGCGCGGCCTGCGGAATCGACGCGCCGGCGATCGCCTGCGCTTCGGCGATCACGCCGATCTTGATCGGGTCGGCTGCGAGTGCCGACGAAGCTCCGAATCCGAGCGCAGTCGCGGCGACCATAGCGCGCATCGACCACGAACGGACATTCGAGGGGGCTGGAGACATGGCGTTTCCTCTTTATTGTCTTTGTTTGGTGGCGCGTTGGCCGGCGGCTTGTTGATCAGCCACGAAAAGTGTAGCGCGCGTTTTGTCGCAGGCAAGCACAATGCTTTCGCATTCACGCGGATTCGCTATGTGCAGCGCAGCGTTGAACGCCAGCGTACTTTGGGCCAGATGAAGCCGCGCCACGCGCGACACAAAGGGGAACCGAATTGAATCAGAGCAAGGATCAGTATCGCATCGCCGTGATCGCAGGCGACGGCATCGGCAAGGAAGTGATGCCGGAAGGACTGCGTGTGCTCGAAGCCGCGGCGAAGAAACATCGGGTCAAACTGGTGTTCGACCATTTCGATTTCGCCAGCTACGACTATTACGAAAAGCACGGCCAGATGATGCCGGACGACTGGAAGGAGAAGATCGGCGGGCATGATGCGATCTTCTTCGGCGCCGTCGGCTGGCCGGCGAAGATTCCGGATCACATTTCGCTGTGGGGTTCGCTGATCAAGTTCCGCCGCGAGTTCGATCAGTACGTCAACCTGCGTCCCGTGCGGCTGATGCCCGGGGTGCCGTCGCCGCTCGCCGGCCGCCAGCCGGGCGATATCGATTTCTGGGTGGTGCGCGAGAACACCGAGGGCGAATACTCGTCGGTCGGCGGCCGGATGTTCCCGGACACCGAGCGTGAGTTCGTCACCCAGCAGTCGGTGATGACCCGTGTCGGCGTCGATCGCATTCTAAAGTTCGCGTTCGAGCTGGCGCAGTCGCGGCCGAAGCGGCATCTCACCTCAGCCACCAAGTCGAACGGCATCTCGATCACGATGCCGTATTGGGACGAACGCGTCGAAGCGGTGGCGAAGAGCTACCCGGAGGTGAAGTGGGACAAGTACCACATCGACATCCTCACGGCGCACTTCGTGCTGCATCCGGACTGGTTCGACGTGGTGGTCGGCTCCAATTTGTTCGGCGACATCCTGTCCGACCTCGGCCCGGCCTGCACCGGCACCATCGGCATTGCCCCGTCGGGTAACATCAATCCGGAAGGCGACTTCCCGAGCGTGTTCGAGCCGGTGCACGGCTCGGCGCCGGATATCGCCGGCCAAGGCATCGCCAATCCGATCGGGATGATCTGGTCGGGCGCGATGATGCTGGAGCACCTCGGCGAGAAGCAGGCGGCGGATTCGATCGTCAAGGCGATCGAACGCACCTTGGAGGAGCGCACGCTCCGCACCCGTGATCTCGGCGGTCAGGCCGACACCTCGGCCTGTGGCAAGGGCGTGGCCGAGATGGTGGAGTAAGCGCTCCGCTGTGGAGCACGCAGAAGCCGGCGTCAGCGGGTCGGTGACGCCCCTGCTGCGCTGGCCCGGACCAGCGTCATCGGCTTGCGGACGCGCCGTCGCTGCCGGATCTGCGGCGGCTGCCGGAGCGGGCGGCGCGGCTTCAGCGCGATCGCGTAGCCGGGCTTGCGGCTGGGCAGCGGCGAAAGTGGACGAGTCCGATTGCGCGTCGTTTTACGCTGCTGACGCTTGCTTGCCGCCTTACGGGCGCCACGCGCGACGGGCCTGCGGTTTTGCGACGGCCGCGGCTTGGTGACCTCCCGCGGCCGCGGCGCGACGATGCGGGTCGACGTCCGCAGCAGGAGCGGGGCCGGCTCAGCTGCCGGCTGAACCGGCGTCATGACCGGAGCCAGCACTGCCGAGCTCTGCGTGTTGTTGGGCGGAGGAAGCGGAGTGTTGCGGTTCGCGTGTGCCGAGACGTCTGCGCCGGCATCGTGAATTCGCACTACGCGTCGCGGCGGCGTGGGGCCGTCGCGGTGGATGCTGAACGCGAGATAGGCTGCAATTACGACAGCCACGAGCAAGGTGATCGGCGCGCCGACCATCAGCGTGCTGGCCATCACGATCATCGCGACCGCAGCCGCCTTCAACAGCTTGTCGCTATCGTTGAACAACCGCTCCAGCCACAGCCAATTACTGCGGGTCCAGATCGGCGGATCGAACCGAATGCCGAACGCGGCCCGCGCCTGGGCGAAGCCCAGTTCTCGCGCGGAGAGCAAGTACCAGGTAACGAAGAAGGCCAGCAGGAACGCCAGCGTGCCGACGAGGCCGGCGGCAGAACCGATGATGATGACCAGAGCGAGGGCGAAGACCGCGTACCAATCCTTCATGGGAATGACTCCGTGCGATTCGCTAAATATCGCACAGACTTAGTTCGCGTGCCGTTGATTCGGATCAGGCAGAGGCGCCAGCTCTCGCGGAGGCGGGCCGCCTATCCCGCATTCTGCGGTAATTGATTGCCGTTGTTAGGACTTAGCTTGCGGCTGCGATCCGCCGGCAATGCGCGCGCGCCGCCTCGATCAGGTTCTCGCTCGCCTCCGGGGTACGGAAGGCCGAATGCGCCGAGAGCGTCACGTTAGGCAGCGCCGTGAGGGGATGGTCGGCGGGCAGCGGCTCGATGTCGAACACGTCGAGCGCCGCGTGGCGGAGGTGACCCGAGCGCAGCGCGTCGATCATCGCGGCCTCATCGACGAGGGCGCCGCGCGCGGTGTTGACCAGGATCGCGCCCGGCCGCATCGCGGCGATCCGCTGGCGCGACAGGAACCCGCGGGTCTCGTCATTGAGCAACAGATGCATCGAAACGACGTGGCTGTCGCGCAGCAGGGTGTCGAGATCGACGAAGCTGACGCCGTCGATCTGCTTCGTGCTCCTGTTCCAGGCGATCACCTTCATGCCCGAGCCGTAAGCGATCCGCGCTACTTCGGCGCCGATGCCGCCGAAGCCGATCAGGCCGAGGGTCTTGCCGGTGAGCTGCATGCCGTCTTCACGCAGCCATTGCCCGTGCCGCATCTCGCGATCCATGATCGCAAGATTACGGGCCGCCGCCCACATCAGCGCGATGGCCCCTTCTGCAACCGCGGTGTCGCCGTAGCCGCGGATCAGGTGAACCTCGATGCCGAGCTCGGCGAGCTCTTCGACGTTCATATAGCTCCGGGCGCCGGTGCCGAGAAACACGACGTGCTTCAGCCCGCTGCAGCGCCGGGCGATTTCGGTCGGCAGATAGGTGTGGTCGATCATCGCGATGGCGGCGCCGGCCAGCACATCCGGCAATTGCTCGGGTATGACGTCCGGGTTGCGGTGGATCTTCACCGGTGGATCGCCGGGCGTCGCCATGCGCTCCATCAGCTCGGCGAGCGTATCGCTGGCGTCGACGAACACCGCGTGCATTGTGATCTCCCCCCGAAATCAGCTGGTATTGTCGGCGATTACTTTGCGACGCCGGCGAGCGACAGCACGGTGTGCAGCAGCACGTTGGCGCCGGCCGCGCAGTCGGGCTGGGTCGCGTCTTCCAGCTCGTTGTGGCTGATGCCGTCCTTGCACGGCACGAAGATCATTGCGGTCGGAATTCGGGTGTTGAGATTGCAGGCATCGTGGCCGGCGCCCGAAGTGATGCGGCGGTTCTGATAGCCGAGGGCGTTGGCGGCGTTCTCGACGCTGCCGACCAGGGCAGGATCGAAGTGGGTCGGCTCCTTGCGCCACACCAGATCGAGCGCGACCTCGACCTTGCGCCGTGGCGCGATCTCGGCAACCGCGGCGCGCAGCCGCTGGTCGAGCTGATCCATGATCGCCGCGTCGGCGCTGCGCATGTCGATGGTGAAGGCGATTTCGCCGGGAATGACGTTGCGCGACGGTGAGGCGATCACCGCTTCGCCGACGGTGCCGACGGCATTAGGACCGAGTTCGGTCGCGATCTTTTCGACCGCCAGCACGATCTCCGACAGCGTCGCCAGCGCATCGCGGCGCAGATGCATCGGCGTCGATCCGGCATGGCTTTCGAAGCCGGTGATCTTGCCGTCGTACCACAGCACGCCCTGACCGTGATCGACCACGCCGATGGTCTTGCCTTCCGCTTCCAGGATCGGGCCCTGCTCGATGTGCAGTTCGATGAACCCGGTGAACGGCTGGGCGCCGACCGGTTTGTCGCCGCGATAGCCGATGCCGTCGAGCGCCTCGGCGACGCTGATGCCGGCTGCATCCTTGCGCGACAGCACGTCCTCGACCGTGAAGTCGCCGACGAACGCCGCCGAGCCCATCATTGCCGGAGCGAACCGCGAGCCTTCTTCGTTGGTCCAGTTGGTGATGCACAGCGGCAGCTCGGTCTCGATGCCGGCGTCGTTGAGTGTCCGGATCACTTCGAGGGCGGCGAGGGTGCCGAGGATGCCGTCAAACTTGCCGCCGGTCGGCTGAGTATCGAGATGCGAGCCGAGGCCGATCGGCGGCTTGGTCATGTCACGGCCCTTGCGCAGCGCGAACATATTGCCGAGGGAATCGATGCTGACCTCGAGCCCTGCCTGCTCGCACGCCTGGCGAAACCAATCCCGCACCTGCTTGTCTTCCGCCGACAGCGTCAGCCGTTTGACGCCGCCCTTCGGAGTGCCGCCGAACTGCGCGGTGCCGAGGATGGTGTCCCACAGCCGCGAGGAATCGATCTGCAGGTTCGAGGCAGTCTTGGTCATAGTCACTCCGGAAAGTCAGCGCGGACGCGCGAGGCAGAACGAAAGTGTGTCAAGCCGGCTGGGCGCGCGTCAACCAATCGCCGGTTCAACGACGTGAGCAATATCGCGGAGCTGCATTGCAGGATCGGGCATGAAGCCGCCGGTGTGCGCGATCTCGGCTGCGAGTTCGGCAACGCGCTCGATCGCGACCGTGTCGGGCGAGGCGAGCCAGCTGGCGGAGAACCGCAGCGGTGAGATTTTCAGGTTGGTCTGCAGCAATTGCAGCCGGCCTTCGGCGAGTTCGTTCTCGACAATCGCGGTCGGGATCACCGCGATGCCGAGTCCTTCGATCGCCATGTGGATCACCGTGCCGAGCGACGCCGACGCATGCAGGCGGATCGGCGGCAGCTCCGGCTTATTGAACAGCGAGCGCACGATCTCATAAGGCTGCGTTTTGCGCGGGAAGGTGATGATCGGGAATTTCGCCAGATCCCCTACAGTCAGCGGACCGTTGCCGAGGCCGAGCGACGGGCTGGCGAGGAAGCCGATCGGATATTCGCATAGCACCCGGCTACGCACGGTCGAGGCCGTCATCGGGCCGAGCAGGAACGCCAGCTCGATCTCCTGGGCGAGCAGCCGCGCGCGCAGGTTGGGCGTGATGTCGACTTCGATTTCCAGCGACAGATTGGGATAGACCCGGTTCACCTGCTCGATCAGCCGCGGCAGCCAGGTGTGGACGATGGTTTCGGCGACGCCGAGCCGCAGCACGCCGCGCATGCTCGACTGATCGCTCACTGCCGCCATCATCTCGGTCCGCAGCCGGATCAGCTTTTCAGCATACAGCATCAACTGCCGGCCGCTCGGCGTCGGCGAGGCGACCCGGTGGTCGCGCTGCAGCAGTCGCACCCCGAGCTCCCGCTCCAGTTGCGCGATCCGCTGCGAAATCGCCGGCTGGGTTGTGTTCAGCTTCTGCGCCGCGCCGCGGAAGCTGCCGAGTGTGACCACCCAGATAAATGTTTCGAGCGCTTTGAAGTCCACCATCGGTCGACTCCCTTGGTCGATAAGGCAGGTTTATTGTTTCCGATCAGAAACAAAGATTAGACATTATAGTAGGCTTCCGCTCCTCTACTGTCGAGAGACTAGGCAGGATGAGCGAATGACTGTTTTTGCGGCAGGGCAGCAGTTCCACGACGCCGAAAGGCCGCTTCCTTCCCATCAGGTCCGGCTTGCCTGCCGGGCCGGACTCGCTGAAACGACGGCCGGTGTGGCGCCCGGTTTCGTCCAGGGCAACCTGGCGATCCTGCCGGAAAAATACGCCGCCGCCTTCCACCGCTTCTGTCAGCTTAACCCAAAGCCGTGCCCGATCGTCGGTATGTCTGACGTCGGCAACCCGATGATTCCATCGCTCGGGATCGACCTCGACATCCGCACCGACCTGCCGCGCTACCGGGTCTGGCGGGACGGCGAGCTGGCCGAGGAGCCGACCGACATTCTTGCACATTGGCGTGACGACCTGGTCGCCTTTGTGATCGGCTGCTCGTTCTCGTTCGAAGAAGCGCTGCTCGCCGACGACATCCCGATCCGCCATATCGAGGAGAAGGTGCGGGTGCCGATGTATCGCACCAACATCCCGTGCGCGCCGGCGGGTCCGTTCTCCGGGCCGATGGTGGTGTCGATGCGGCCGCTGAAGCCGAAGGACGCGATCCGGGCGATCCAGATTACCTCGCGCTTTCCTTCCGTTCACGGCGCTCCGGTGCATGTCGGATTGCCAGAGTCGATCGGGATCGCAGAGATCGCCAAGCCGGACTACGGCGATCCGGTGCCAATCAGCTCCGACGAATTACCAGTGTTTTGGGCCTGCGGTGTCACTCCCCAGGCGGTGATTGCCGCCGCTAAAGTCCCGTTCGCCATTACCCACGCGCCCGGATTGATGCTTGTCACCGACCTGAAGAACAAGCACCTTGCCGTGCTGTAACGCCGAACCGAACCTCTGACCGCTTCACTCCCAACGCTGGTAGCAAAGGAAGACGTCATGAAGATCAATCGCCGTAACCTCGTTCTCGGCGGCGCGGCCAGCGCCGCTTTGCTGCCGTTCGCGACGGCACGGGCCGAGACCAAGGAAGTCGTCATCGGTGTGATCTATCCGTTGTCGGGGGCGAGCGCCCAGATCGGCGTCGACGCGCAGAAGGCGTTCCAGACCGCGGCCGACCTGATCAACAACAAGTACGATTTCGATCTGCCGCTGGCGCGCGGCGAGGGCCTTCCGGGGCTCGGTGGCGCCAAGGTCCGCCTCGTATTCGCCGACCATCAGGCCGATCCGCAGAAGGGCCGCGCCGAAGCCGAGCGGCTGATCACTCAGGAGAAGGTCTGCGCCATCGTCGGCACTTACCAGAGCGCCGTGGCGGTCACCGTCAGCCAGGTTTGCGAACGCTATCAGGTGCCGTTCCTCTCGGCCGACAACTCCTCGCCGAGCCTGCATCGCCGCGGCCTGAAGTATTATTTCCGGCCGGCTCCGCACGACGAGATGTTCTCGCAGGCGATGTTCGACTTCTTCGATGCCCTGAAGAAGAAGGGCCAGAAGATCGAGACGCTGGCACTGTTCCACGAAGACACCATCTTCGGCACCGACTCCTCGAACGCGCAGCTCAAGCTGGCGCAGGAGCGTGGCTACAAGATCGCGGCGGACATCAAGTATCGCGCCAACTCGCCGTCGCTCACCGCCGAGGTGCAGCAGCTCAAGGCCGCAGATGCCGACGTGCTGATGCCGTCGAGCTACACCACGGACGGCATCCTGTTGATCCGCACCATGGGTGAGCTCGGCTACAAGGCCAAGAACATCGTAGCGCAGGACGCCGGCTTCTCCGAGAAGGCGCTGTACGACGCGGTCGGCGACAAGATCCCGGGCGTGATCTCGCGGGGCTCGTTCTCGATCGACCTTGCACAGAAGCGGCCGATGGTCGGCAAGATCAACGACATGTACAAGGAGAAGTCCGGCAAGGACTTCAACGATTACTCGTCGCGGCAGTTCATGGGCCTGATCGTGATGGCCGACGCCATCAACCGCGCCAAATCGACCGACGGCGAGAAGATCCGCGACGCGCTGGCCGCCACCGACATGCCGGGCGAGCAGACCATCATGCCGTGGAGCCGCGTCAAGTTCGACGAAACCGGCCAGAACACCTTCGCCGACCCGGTGCTGCTGCAATATGTCGGCGGCAAGTTCGTCACCATCTTCCCCACCCAGGCCGCGGTCGCCGACGCGATCTGGCCGATGCCGTAACGCAAGAGTTGAAACGGGCGCACCTTGGTGCGCCCGTTTGTGCGAGGAGCCTAGCGACGACGCAATCCAGCGCTGGGCTCCTGTTTTGGATTGCTTCGCTTCGCTCGCAATGACGGAGAGAGGACTTTGACCACCGCGACGATCATCCAGTCTCTCGCCAGCGGTCTGCTGATGGGACTTCTGTACGGCTTGGTCGCGGTCGGCCTGGCTCTGATCTTTGGCCTGATGGACGTCACCAACTTCGCCCACGGCGAATTCCTGATGTTGGCGATGTATATCACCTTCTTCCTTTTCGCGTTCTTCGCGATCGATCCGATCCTCGCCGCTCCACTCGTCGGGGCGGCGATGTTCATATTCGGCGCGGTGATCTACCTATTGGTCGTCAGATTTGCGATGAGAGCCAGAGCCAATATCGGCATGGTGCAGATCTTCACGACCTTCGGCCTTGCGATCCTGATGCGCGGCCTGGCGCAGTACTTCTTCACCCCCGACTATCGCAGCATCAACGTCTCCTGGCTCGGCGGCAAGACGCTGGAGATCGGCGGCGTGTTTCTGCCGGTGCCGCAGTTGGTAGGCGCGCTGGTCTCGATTGCCGCGTTCGGTGCACTGTACTTCTTTATGAAGAAGACCGACTTCGGCCGTGCTTTGGAAGCGACCCGAGAGGACGCCGGCGCGGTGGCGCTGGTCGGCATCGACAAAAATAAAGTGTTCGCCTTGGGCTGGGGGCTGGGCTCAGCCCTGATCGGGCTCGCCGGCGCCGTGATGGCGATCTTCTTCTACGTCTATCCCGATGTTGGCGCCTCGTTCGCGCTGATCGCCTACGTCACGGTGGCGCTTGGGGGCTTCGGCAGCGTGTTCGGCGCTTTTGCCGGCGGCATCATCGTCGGCCTGGTCGAGGCGACCACCGCAATGATCCTGCCGCCGTCGCTGAAGTCGATCGGGATCTACGCCGTTTATCTCCTGGTTGTGTTCATTCGGCCGCGTGGCCTGTTCGGATCGATCTGATGGACGAGGCTTATCTCAAACGCCGCCGCCGCGACCTGATCGTCGCCGCGCTGCTCGCCGCCGCCGCCGCCTGCGCGCCGCTGTTCATCAAGGACGTCTACGTCCAGAACATCATGGTGCTGACCCTGATGTATGCGGCCTTATCGCAAGGCTGGAACATCCTGGGCGGCTACTGCGGTCAGATCTCGCTCGGCCACGCGCTGTATTTCGGTCTCGGCGCCTACACCACGGCGCTGTTGTTCACCAAGCTCGGCGTGCTGCCCTGGTTCGGCATGATCGGCGGTGGCATCATCTCCTCGGTGATCGCGCTGGCGCTCGGCTATCCGACCTTCCGGCTGCGCGGCCACTATTTCGTCATCGCCACCATCGTGATCGCCGAGATCGGCTTCCTGTTGTTCCACAATTGGGACTGGGCGGGTGCAGCGCTCGGCATCGACATTCCGGTGCGCGGCGACAGCTGGGCCAAATTCCAGTTCACCCGGAGCAAGCTGCCTTACTATTACTTTGCCCTGGTGTTCTGCTGCCTCGCCTGGCTGATCACCTGGTGGCTGGAAGACTCCAAATGGGGCTACTGGTGGCGCGCCGTGAAGGACAATCCGGATGCCGCCGAAAGCCTCGGCGTGGTGGTGTTCAACTCCAAGATGGGCGCCGCCGCGGTGTCGGCGTTCCTCACCGCAGTCGGCGGCAGCTTCTACGCGATGTTCGTGTCCTACATCGATCCTGAAAGCGTGATGACCTTCCAGTTCTCGCTGCTGATGGCGCTGCCCGCCGTGCTCGGTGGCATCGGCACGCTGTGGGGGCCGGTGCTCGGCGCTGCGATCCTGATCCCGCTCACCGAGTTGACGCGGTCGTTCGTCGGTGGCTCGGGACGCGGCGTCGACCTTATCCTGTATGGCAGCGTGATCGTGGTGATCGCGCTGGCGCGGCCGGAAGGCTTGATCGGGCTGTTCTCCCGCCGCCCGGCTTCCAAGGGAGTGCCGCAATGAGCGAGACACTTCTGGAGACCCGCGGCGTCTGGCAGCGCTTCGGTGGCCTCGTCGCCAACAGCGACGTCTCAATCAAGGTCGGGCGCGGCGAGATCGTCGGCCTGATCGGCCCGAACGGTGCCGGCAAGTCGACGCTGTTCAACCTGATCGCCGGCGTGCTGCCGCCGACCCAAGGCTCGATTATCTTCGACGGCGAGGATGTCACCAAATTGCCGGCCACCGCGCGCTGCGCCCGCGGCATCGGCCGGACCTTCCAGGTGGTGAAGAGCTTCGAGTCGATGACGGTGATCGACAACGTCATCGTCGGCGCGCTGATCCGCACCACGGTGATGCGCGAAGCGCGGCGCAAGGCGCATGAGGTGCTGAAGTTCTGCGGCCTGGATGCGCGAGCCGACGTGCTCGCCAGCCAGCTCATTCCCTCGGAAAAGCGCCGGCTCGAAGTCGCCCGCGCGCTCGCCACCGAGCCGAAACTGCTGCTGCTCGACGAGGTGCTCACCGGCTTGACGCCCACCGAAGCGGAGAAGGGCGTCGAACTGGTCCGCCGTGTGCGCAACGCCGGCGTCACGGTGCTGATGGTCGAACACGTCATGGAAATCGTCATGCCGCTGGTCGACCGAGCCATCGTTCTCGACCTCGGCAAGGTGCTCACCGAAGGCAAGCCGGCCGACGTGGTGCGCGACCCGAAAGTCATCACTGCTTATCTTGGGGATCGTCATGCTGTCGGTGCGTGAGGTCACCACCGCCTATAAAGGGCTGGTTGCGATTTCGAACGTTTCGATCGAGGTCGAGAAGGGCGAGATCGTCTGCGTCGCCGGCGCCAACGGCGCAGGTAAATCGACGCTGCTGAAATCGATCGCCGGCGCCGAGCGGATCCGTTCCGGCCAGGTGCTGTTCGACGGCGAGCGGCTCGACGGCGTCCCGCAGCATCTGATCACCAAGCGCGGCGTCGCCTATGTGCCGGAGAACCGCCGGTTGTTTCCGCGCCTCTCGGTGCACGACAATCTGCGGCTGGGGAGCTATCTCTACCGCGGCGAAGCCGACCGCGAGAAGCCGTTGGAATTCGTGTTCAGCCTGTTTCCCCGGCTGCAGGAGCGGCTGGAGCAGCGCGCCGAGACATTGAGCGGCGGCGAGCAGCAAATGCTGGCGATCGGCCGGGCGCTGATGACACGGCCGCGCCTGTTGATGCTCGACGAGCCGTCACAGGGCATCATGCCCAAGCTGGTCAGCGAGATCTTCCAGTCGGTGAAGAAAATCCGCGACGCCGGCATGACCGTGCTGATCGTCGAGCAGCGCATGGCCGAATGCCTCGAAATCGCCGACCGCGCCTACATCCTGCAGACCGGCCGAGTCCTAATGCAGGGCAAGGCCGCGGAGCTGATGGATAACCCGGACGTCCGGAAGGCGTATCTGGGGCTCTAGCCCAGCTCCTCGCACGTTTGGCCATGAGTTGAGCCTCAATCTCTCCGCGTCATTGCGAGGAGCAAAGCGACGAAGCAATCCAGAAGGTCAGTGCACCGGGCCTGGATTGCTTCGCTTCGCTCGCAATGACGGATGATGGGATTCATTGTATCTCTTGGGCACCCAAGGATGCCGAGGGACGCTCAAATGCCCCGCTTCGCCGCCAATCTCAGTTTGCTGTTCACCGAATACGCTTTCCTCGATCGCTTCGAGGCGGCTGCCAAAGCCGGCTTCACGGCTGTGGAGTTTCTGTTTCCTTATGAGCACGACCCGGATGCGATCGGCGAGCGGTTGCGCCGCTTCGGGCTGACTCAAGCGCTGTTCAACCTGCCGCCGGGTGATTGGGCTGCCGGCGAGAAGGGCTTTGCGGCGCTGCCCGACAGGTTCGACGAACTCCAGCGTAGCCTGCACACCGCGCTGCCTTATGCGCTCGCGACCGGGGTGAAGCGGCTGCATCTGCTCGCCGGCAATGCCGACCGCCGCGACGGCGCGGCCGCGCTGGCGTTTCGGCGGTCGCTAGCCGTTGCGACGCACTTCTTTGCGCCGCATGGCATCGACGTGCTGATCGAGCCGCTGAATCATCGGGATGCGCCGGGTTACTTCCTCGACGATGTCGACCATGCTCACGCGCTTGTCTGTGAGATGGCCATTCCCAATCTGAAGCTGCAGTTCGACGTCTATCACTGCCAGATCCTGCACGGCGACGTCACCACGCGGCTGCGCGAGATGCTGCCGGTGATCGGTCATATTCAGGTTGCCAGCGTGCCGTCCCGGCATGAGCCGGACGACGAGGAACTGAACTACCCGTTCCTGTTCGGCGAGCTCGATCGGCTCGGTTACGCCGGCTTCGTCGGCGCCGAATATCGGCCGCGCGGCAAGACCGAGGATGGCCTCGGCTGGTTCAAGCCGTATAGCGCCGGAACCTGACGGCACCGCCAGCGCACATCGGTTTGCTGCACTGCAATCAATCTGTCGTGACCGCTCGGCGGAAACCCCTCAACAGTGAGCGACCCAGCAGTTTGTCGCGTTGCCGCGGGCGGCGCGACGCTTGGCTAATTGCGCGGCTTTCGATAAATCAACACAAGGGCCCCGCCGGGCAGGCGGCCTTTCCGTAACAAGAAGACCGGGACGACCCGACGAATGATCGCGCTGGTCCGCATCGCACTGAGCCGGCCCTACACGTTCGTGGTGTTGGCGCTGCTGCTGCTGATCGTTGGTCCGCTGGCGGCGCTCCGCACCCCGACCGACATTTTTCCTGAAATCCGTATCCCGGTGATCGGTGTCGTCTGGCAGTACACCGGCCTGCCGCCGGATCAGATGGCCGGACGTATCACGACGCCGTTTCAGCGCGCGCTCACCACCACGGTGAACGACATCGAGCACATCGTGGCGAACTCCTATGGCGGGTTCGGCATCGTCAAGATCTTCTTCCAGCCCAATGTCGACATCCGCACCGCGAATGCGCAGGTCACCGCGATCTCGCAGACGCTGCTCAAGCAGATGCCGCCCGGCGCCACGCCGCCGTTGATCCTGAACTACTCCGCCTCCACCGTGCCGATCCTGCAGCTGGCGCTGTCGGGCGAGGGGATGACGGAACAGAGTCTTGCCGACCTCGCGATCAATCAGCTCCGCACCCCGCTGGTGACCGTGCCCGGCGCGGCGATCCCATGGCCGTTCGGCGGCAAGCAGCGCCAGATCCAGATCGACCTCGATCCAAGTGCCCTGCAGGCGCGGGGACTGTCGGGGCAGGACGTCGCCAACGCGCTCGCCGCACAGAACCTGATCACCCCGGTCGGCACCCAGAAGATCGGCGAGTTCGAGTACATCATCCAGCTCAACAACTCGCCGCTGAAGATCGAGGAGCTCGGCAATCTGCCGATCAAAGCTGTCGGCGGCGCGATGGTCTACATCCGCGACGTCGCCTCGGTGCGCGACGGCAACCCGCCGCAGACCAACATCGTGCATGTCGACGGCAACCGCTCGGTGCTGATGATGGTGCTGAAGGCCGGCGCGGTGTCGACGCTCGATATCATCGCCGGCATCAAGCAGAAGATCGTCGATGTCAAAGACGCCATGCCGGAGTCGCTGAAGATTGCACTGATCGGCGACCAGTCGGTGTTCGTTCGCGGTGCCATCACCGGCGTCGCCGTCGAGGGCGTGATCGCGGCGCTGCTGACCAGCGTGATGATTCTGCTGTTCCTGGGCAGCTGGCGATCGACGATCATCATCGCAGTGTCGATCCCGCTGTCTGTACTCGGCGCCATCATCTGCCTGTCAGCGATCGGCGAGACGCTGAACATCATGACGCTCGGCGGCCTCGCGCTCGCGGTCGGCATCCTGGTCGACGACGCCACGGTGACGATCGAGAACATCAATTGGCATTTGGAGCAGGGCAAGGAGGTCGAGCCAGCGATTCTCGACGGTGCCAACCAGATCGTGACGCCGGCCTTCGTCTCGCTGCTGTGCATCTGCATCGTGTTCGTGCCGATGTTCTTCCTGCAGGGCGTCGCGCGCTATCTGTTCGTGCCGATGGCCGAAGCGGTGATGTTCGCGATGGCTTGGTCGTTTCTGCTGTCGCGCACGCTGGTGCCGACGATGGCCAAGTATCTGCTGAATCCGCACGTCCATCACGACAGCCTCTCGGGCCGGAAGCCTTCGCGCAATCCGCTGGTGCGCTTTCAGCAAGCGTTCGAAGGTGTGTTTGCCCGGTTTCGTCACGGCTATGGTGATCTGCTGACCCTGGCGATGGGGCATCGCCGGGTATTCGTCGCCGGCTTCCTCGGCGTGGTCGCGCTGTCGTTTGCGCTGGTGCCGTATCTCGGCCGCAACTTCTTTCCCTCGGTCGATGCCGGACAGATCCTGATGCATGTCCGCACCCAGGTCGGTACCCGGATCGAGGAGACCGCCAATCAGCTCGCCGAGGTGCAGAAGGCGGTCCGCAAGATCATTCCGCCGGATCAGATCGAGACCCTGACCGACAACATCGGCATGCCGATCTCGGGCATCAATCTCACCTACAACAACACCGGGGTGATCGGCACCCAGGATGCCGATATCCAGATCAAGCTGAAGGGCGAGCACCGGCCGACCGCGGAGTATGTGAAGATCCTGAGGGAGCAGCTTCCTCGGCAGTTCCCGGGCATGACCTTCGCGTTCCTGCCTGCCGATATCGTCAGCCAGATCCTCAATTTCGGCGCGCCGGCGCCGATCGATCTGCAGATCCGCGGCGCCAACTTGCCGGCGAACTTCGATTATGCCGGCAAGCTGCTGGCCAAGATCAAACGTATCCCGGGCGTCGCCGATGCCCGCATTCAGCAGTCGCCCAACAACCCGACCTTCAACATCGACGTCGACCGCACCCGCGCCCAATATGTCGGCCTGACCGAGCGTGACGTCACCAACAGCCTCGTCGTCAATCTGGCCGGTTCGTCGCAGGTGGCGCCGACTTATTATCTCAATCCCGAGAACGGCGTGTCGTATTCGATCGTGATGCAGACGCCGCAGTATCACGTCGACTCGCTGAGCAAGCTCGAGACCATTCCGGTCTCGGCATCCGGTACGGCCGCGGCTGGCGCGCCGATCCTTGGCGGCCTTGCGGAGATCAAGCGCTCCGCCGGCAATGCCGTAGTGTCGCAATACGACATCCAGTCGATCGTGCAGATATTCGCCACCACGCAGGGGCGCGACCTCGGTGCGGTGTCGGCCGATATTCGCAAGGTGATCGACGAGACCAAGGCCGAGGTGCCGAAGGGCTCATCGGTCGTTTTGCTCGGCCAGGTCGAGACCATGAACAGCGCGTTCGCCGGGCTGCTGTTCGGCCTGCTCGGCGCGATCGTGCTCATCTATCTGCTGATCGTCGTCAACTTCCAGTCCTGGGCCGACCCGTTCGTGATCATCACCGCGCTGCCGGCGGCGCTTGCCGGCATCGTCTGGATGCTGTTCGCGACCGGCACCACGTTGTCGGTGCCGGCGCTCACCGGTGCGATCATGTGCATGGGCGTTGCCACCGCCAACAGCGTGCTGGTGATCTCCTTCGCGCGCGAGCGCTATGCGGTGCTTGGCGACCCGGTGCAGGCTGCGCTGGAGTCCGGCTTCGTCCGGTTCCGTCCGGTGCTGATGACGGCGCTGGCGATGATCATCGGCATGGCGCCGATGGCGCTGGGCCTCGGCGAGGGCGGCGAGCAGAACGCGCCGCTCGGCCGTGCCGTGATTGGCGGTCTGCTGTTCGCGACGTTCGCGACGCTGATGTTCGTGCCGGTGGTTTTCAGCATGGTTCACAAGAAACAGCCGGCGTCCGATGCCGCGCCTGCTCCGGAGATGTCGCATGCCCACTGATCAACCGCCGCGTAGATCCCGTCGCGGTCTTGGCATCGCCGGCGTGGTGCTGGCCTGCGGCGCGGTGGCGATCGTCGTCACCGGCATCAGCGCTCGCGAGAAGAGCAGTGCCGAGCTGCGGACCTGGACCGATGAACAGGCGATTTCCAGCGTGGCGGTGACGCGGCCGGACGGCAAGGTGCCGACCACGACGCTCGACCTGCCGGGCCGTCTGGAGGCCTATTCGCGCGCGCCGATCTACGCCCGCGTCTCCGGCTACGTGAAAAGCTGGAGCGCCGATATCGGCGCCAAGGTGAAGGCCGGTGAGGTGATCGCGGAGATCGAGGCGCCGGACCTTGACCAGCAATTGCTGCAGGCCCGTGCCGATCTCGCCAGCCAGCAGGCGAGCGCGAAGCTGTCGGAAGCGACGCTGAACCGCCGCAAGACGCTGGTGGCCTCGAATTTCGTCTCGGCGCAGGAAATCGACGAACGCACCGCGGACCTTGCCGCCAAGAAAGCTGCGGTGAACTCCGGCCAAGCCAATGTCGAACGGCTCGAAGCGCTTGCCGGCTATAAGAAGATCACCGCGCCGTTCGACGGCATCGTCACCGAGCGCAATACCGACGTCGGCGCGCTGATCAACGCCGGCTCCAGCTCAGGGCCCGCGATGTTCGTGGTCTCGGATATCGCCAAGCTGCGCGTCTACGTCAACGTGCCGCAGAACTACGCGCCGCTGGTGCGGATCGGCGGCAAGGCCGTGATCGCGCTGCCGGAATATCCGGGCCGCACCTTCCCGGCGACGGTTGAAGCGTCCTCGCAGGCGGTGGACGTCGCCTCCGGCACGATGCGGATTCAACTTGGGCTCGACAACGCCAAGGGCGAACTGTTGCCGGGCGGCTTCGCCAACGTGAAGCTCGCGCTCGCTCGCGATTCTGCGCCGCTACACATTCCCGCGTCTGCGCTGATCTTCAACCGCAGCGGGCTGCGTGTTGCGACGGTCGGCCCGGATGATCGTGTGCAGCTCAAGCCCGTCACCATCGCCCGCGACCTTGGCCGCGAGATCGAGCTGTCGGCCGGTCTCACCGCCGATGACCGCATCATTATCGCGCCGCCGGACGGCATCGCCAACGGTGAGAAGGTGCGCGTCGTGGCCGACGATGCTGCCAAGGCCGGCAAGCCGACGGCGTCGGAAAAGCAGGACGTGAAGGGGTAGGGCGCTGCGTTCGATCCCGCACTTTTGAGATTGGACAAGACCTCTCCCCGTCATTGCGAGGAGCGCAGCGACGAAGCAATCCAGCCCGGTGCACGGCGTCCCTGGATTGCTTCGCTTCGCTCGCAATGACGTGGATGGGGGGTGGCTCGCTCGCTCTGAAGGCCCTAACTAACCGGCGTTCCGCCATTCCAGTACGCCATCGGCCGCCGTGGCGATCGGTCCGCGCGTGCCGACCGGGCTGCGGTCCATCTTGGTCAAGAACGCCAGCGTCGCCTGATCCTGCGCCGGCACACGCGCCAGTGCGCGGGCGCCGTCAGCGGTGCGCAGCATCACCACGCCATGCTGGACCTCGCCGCGACCGTCATAGATCACCGTGAACGTCTCGACCGTGCCGTCACCGCTAGCCTCGGTAACGAAGCGCGGCACGGCGCCATAGGCCGCGTCGGCCTTTGTCTGCACGCTGATGTCCTCGCTCAGCGCTTGCAGCGGTGGGGTGCGCGAAACGATCAGGCCGTGATGCTTGGTGACGAAGCCGCCCTGGCCGTACAGCAGACCGAGCTTGGCGCCGTCGCGCAGGCGGCGCACCATCGCGCAGGCGGCGTGGGTCATGTAGGTGTTGAGCGGCGCCCCGAAGAAGGTGAGGCCGCCGGTCACCGTCGGCTCGACGTCGTCGCCGAGACCGAGCGTGCGCCGTGCCATCTTCGGCACCACCGGGAAGCACGAGTACAGCTCGATCGCGTCGAAGGCGCGGCCGTCGCCGCCCACCATCGCTTTGATGGTCTCCAGCACCGCGTTCTGGGCGTGGCTCTGCACGAACTGATCGCGGGCGAGATAATCACGCGGCTCTTCGGCCGCAGCGCCGCCGTGGATGTAGATCAGCTTGTCCTCGGGAATGCCGGCTTCCCGCGCCTTGGCCAGTGAGGTCAGCAGCACCGCGGCGCCGAGATTGACGCTCGGATTGGCGACCATCAGCTTGGTGTAGGGCCAGGCGATCAGCCGATTGTCGGACGAAGGCGTGGTGATCTCGTGCGGTGCGAAGCCGCGCTTGATCCAGGCGTTCGGATTGCGCGCCGCTGCGGCCGCATAGCGCGACCATAGAACGCCGGATTCGTCGAGCGCCTGCCGCGGTGTCTGGCCCCAATGCGCCGCGGTGGCGGCCTCATACAACGGATACACCGTGATCGGCCGTGCGACCCCGAGGGTCGAGGCGATCGGCTGCTGGAACGCTGCGCCGCGCTTTGGCTCGGGCGCATCGTGGGCGAACGGTGTCCACGGCAGGTCGAGCTTGGCCCGCGCAGCCTTGGTCGCGGTCGACTGCGCCTCGGCGCCGCAGACCACGGCGATGTGTGCTTCGCCGCGGGCGATCCGCAGTGCGGCTTCGTGAATGAAGCGGATCGGGCTCTCGCCGCCGACCGGCCCGTAGAAACAGTGACGCGGCGCGATGCCGAGCCGTGTCGCGAGTTGTTCGGCCGGCGCGTGATAGCGCCAGCTCAGGAAGTTGACGATGTCGAGCGAGTCGATCTGCGGCAGCAGGCTCGCGGCGCTGTCGTTGCCGGCGCGTTGCACGGCGGCTTCGAGCAGCGCCAGCGGCTCCAGCCCTTGCGCGATGTCCTGGGGGTGGTCGGCAATTTCGCCGACACCGGCGATGACGGGAATGCGTTCGGGCGGGAGCGTGGTCGGCATTTCTTGCTTCTTATTGATCGAAGGTTGGTGAGGGTGTCGTTAGAACGCGGTGTAGCCGCCGTCGATCACGAAGGTATCGGCGGTGTGATACGACGACGCCTTGCTCATCAGATACACCGCGATGCCGCCGAAGTCTTCCGGCTCGCCGAACCGCCGCACCGGAATCCGCGGCATCACATTGGCGACGAACTTATCGTTGCCCATGATGCCGGCGGTCATGTCGCTCTTGATCCAGCCCGGCAGGATCGCATTGGCGGTGACGCCATAGCGCGCGAGTTCAACCGCGAGCGCACGTACCAGCGCATTGATCGCCGCCTTGGTGGCTGCGTAGTGCTCGTTGCGCGCAGTGCCGAAGATCGAGGCAAGGCTCGAGGTCGCCACCAGCCGGCCGAAAGGATCGCCGTCAGCAGCGCGCTCGGTCATGTGCCGCGCTGCTGCCTGGAAGGCGTGGAAGACGCCGTCGAGATTGGTGGCGAACATCGAGCGCCACTGCTCCTCGGTGCGGTCGATAAAGGCCTGCCGGCCGCCGCCGCCGATGCCGGCATTGGCGAAGCAACCATCGACACGGCCGAACGCCTTCAGCGTCGCATCCATCGCGGCCTTCACCGAAGCCGGATCGGTGACGTCGCAGATCTGAGCTTCGACCTTGCCGGGCGCGTTCGCCATGGTGGCGAGCGCGGCGTGATTCTTGACCGCGTTACGACCCCAGATCGAGACGTTGCAGCCCGCCGCGGCCAGCGCTTGTGCCATGCCGAGGCCGATGCCACCGTTGCCCCCGGTGACGACCGCGACGCGGCCGCTCAGATCGAAAATGCTCATCCAGCGTTTCCATTTTTGTTTGTTGCGCGCTACACCGTGCGAGCCGGGCACGCGCTGTGATCGATGCTGGACCATGGACAAGCGCGTCGCAAAAATCAAATATGGCCTCACGTCGTGAAGCCCTTCCACAGCGCGGAATAACCGCGAACCGATAGCGCGAGGAAACAATGCAGTTCAAACACGTCACGCTCGATTTCGACGGTCCCGTTGCGATCCTGAAACTCGATCATCAGGAAGTGATGAACGCGGTGTCGATCGACATGCTCGGTGGACTCGGCGAAGCGCTCGACGCGATCGAAGACAAGCGCGCGGAAGTGCGCTGCCTGGTGATCACCGGTGCCGGCCGCGCGTTCTGCACCGGCGCGAATCTGCAGGGCCGCAACTCCGGCAACAACATGAGCCAGAGCGGCAAGGGCGCCGGCGCGGCGCTCGAGACCGCGTTCCATCCGTTCCTGCGCAGGCTGCGCAAGCTGCATTGCCCGATCGTCACCTCGGTGAACGGTCCGGCCGCGGGCGCCGGCATGAGCTTCGCGCTGATGGGCGACATGATCCTGTGCGCCAAATCGTCGTACTTCCTGCAGGCGTTCCGCCGCATCGGCCTGGTACCGGATTGCGGCTCGACCTGGCTGCTGCCGCGGCTGGTCGGCAAGGCTCGCTCGGTCGAGCTGTCGCTGCTTGGTGAGAAGCTGCCGGCCGACAAGGCGCTGGAATGGGGCCTCGTCAATCGCGTCTACGAGGACGCAGAGCTGTGGACCGAAACCATGAAGCTCGCCCAGGACCTCGCCAACGGCCCCACCGTGGCGCTGTCGCTGATCCGCAAGATGTACTGGGACTCGCCGGAGAACTCGTTCGAGGAGCAACTCAACCTCGAATTCGAATGCCAGCGCGTCGCCGGCTCCACCGACGACTTCAAGGAAGGCGTCGGTGCGTTCCTCGAAAAGCGGCCGGCGCAGTTCAAGGGCAAATAAGCCCGACATGGCATCTGCAGCTATTGCCGACGCGCTGACGCAAAGCGTGATCGGTTGGTGCACTGGCGCGACCGGGATTCGCGAGCTCGCGCAGCTCTCGGGCGGCGCGAGTCAGGAGACTTGGTCGTTCGTGATCGAGCGGCCGGACGGCGACGTCGCAGCGATCCTGCGCCGCTCGCCGCCGGGCTATGGCAGCGTTTCCGGACGTGCCGCGGGTCTCGATGTCGAAGCCGAACTGATGCGGCTCGCCTATGAGGCCGGCGTGCCGTCGCCGCAGGTGCTGCACGTCCTCGCTGAAGCCGACGCCCTTGGCGCCGGCTTCGTGATGCGGCGTGTCGATGGCGAAACCATCCCGCGCAAGATCCTGCGGGATGCGGAGTTTGCCGTAGCACGCCCGAAGCTGGCTCGGCAGATCGGCTCGATCCTCGCCGGTCTGCACGGCATCGACAGCGCCGCGCTGCCGTCGCTGCGGACGATCAGCTCGACCGAAGAGATCGGCCTGTTGCGCGACGACTATCGCTCTTACGAGTGGCCGCGGCCGGTGTTCGAACTGGCGCTGCGCTGGCTCGCCGATCACGATCCCGGCGTGTCGAAAGCGATCACCCTGGTACATGGCGATTTTCGCCACGGCAATCTGATCATCGGTCCGGACGGCGTGCGCGCCGTGCTGGATTGGGAGCTGGCGCATCGCGGCGATCCGATGGAGGACCTCGGCTGGATCTGCGTGAATTCATGGCGGTTCGGCGAGATCGACAAGCCGGTCGGCGGGCTCGGTTCGCGCGAGGAGATGTTCGCCGGCTACGAAGCCGCGGGCGGACATGTCGACGAAGCGCGGGTCAAGTTCTGGGAAGTGATGGGCACGCTGCGCTGGGGCATCATGTGCTGCGGCATGATGCGTCGGTTCCGGGAAGACCCCGATCATTCGATGGAGCGCGCGATGATCGGTCGTCGCTCGTCTGAAACCGAGATCGATCTGCTGCGGCTGCTGGCGCCGCGCAACTAATCATTCAACGAGGCAGCGATGCAGGACGAACCGAGGCCGGACGAACTGATCAAGGCGGTGGCGGACTTTCTGCGCGAGCAGATCGTTCCGCAGATTTCAGGCCATGCCGCGTTCAAGTTAAGGGTCGGCATCAACGCGCTCGATCTGGTGACGCGGCAACTGGCGCTATCGAACGAAAGCGACGCCGAAGAACACGCCAGCTTGCGCGCGCTGCTCGGCCACGACGGCTCGCTGTTCAACCTCAACGCCGAGCTCGCCGACCGTATCGCCACCGGCTCGGTCGACCTGTCGACGCCCGGCGTCAAGGGCCATCTGTGGCGCACCACGCTGGCCAAGCTGGCCGTCGACCAGCCGAACTACGCGAGCTATCGGCGGGAGCTGGAACAGAAGTAGGCATCGACTGAGCGAAGACAGCCACGGCGTCGCCGCGATCAACGACCTATCGTTCGTCATTCCGGGGCGCGCGTAGCGCGAGCCCGGAATCTATAACCCCTGTGCCATCGTCTTACTAACAGCGTCGATCTCCCGCCGCGCCAGTGCCACCAATGCTGCGGCGTATGGATTCCGGGTTCGCGAGCTGCGCTCGCGCCCCAGACTGACGAACGAGAGGTGATCCTTCGTCATTGCGAGCGAAGCGAAGCAATCCAGCGTCGCGCACGGGGCTGGATTGCTTCGTCGCTGCGCTCCTCGCAATGACGAAAGAGGCTGCGCGGCGAACGAACTACTTGCCCTGCCAGTTCGGCGCGCGCTTTTCCGAGAACGCCTTCGGGCCTTCGATATAGTCCTGCGACGCCACCATCGCCTTGACTGCCGGATAGTCGCGCTGTTCGGCGATCGCTTGGGGCAGCGAGACGTCGAGGCCGCGCATCAGGGTTTGCTTCGAGGCCCGGATCGACATCGGCGAGTTCTTGCAGATCGTCTCGGCCCAGCGCTCGGCGGCCGCGAGCGCTTCGCCTTGTGGCACCACTTCGTTGACGAAACCGAGTTCCAGGCCCTCGCGGGCGGGGACGTGACGGGCGGTGAGGATCATGCCCATCGCGCGCTTGAGCCCGATCTGGCGGGGGAGGCGGTGCAGACCGCCGGCAAGGGCGGCGAGCCCGACGCGCGGTTCAGGCAACGCGAAGGTGGCGTTCTCCGCCGCGATGATCAGATCGCAGGCGAGCGCGATCTCGAAGCCGCCGCCCATCGCCACGCCGTTGACCGCGGCGATGATCGGCTTGTCGCAATCGAACCGCGAGGTCAGTCCGCCGAAGCCGCTCTCGCCCCAGCCGCGCTTGCCGCCACTCGCTTGCCACTTCAGATCGTTGCCGGCGCAGAACGCTTTGTCGCCGGTGCCAGTGACGATCGCCACCCATTGCTCGGGATCGGCGGCGAACTCGTTGAACACGCCTTCGAGTTCGTAGTGCGCATCGGTATGTAGCGCGTTGTAAACTTCCGGCCGCGACAGCGTGACGATGGTAATCGGGCCCTTGCGGGTAACGGTGGAGAATTGCAGCGCCATCGGCGTTTCCTTTTTTCGTTGGACAGAATTGGTGCGGCTGAAGCGCGCTTGACTTGTCGTGTGCGGCGCATGTTAATCGGTCGCTTAACAAGATCAACAACAACACGAAGACTGTGGGAGCACGCCTTGGATTTTTCTCTGCCGCCCGATCTGGTCGCCTATCTCGCCGAGCTCGATCGCTTCATCGAGTCCAAGATCAAGCCGCTGGAGCAGGCGGACGACAACATCCGCTTCTTCGATCATCGCCGCGAATGGGCGCGCACGGACTTCGAACATGGCGGGCTGCCGCGTCACGAATGGGAAGAGCTGCTACGCAAGGCGAAGAACCTCGCCGACGACGCCGGCCATCTTCGCTTCGCGATTCCGAAGCGCTACGGCGGCCAGGACGGCACTAATCTTTGGATGGCGGTGATCCGCGAACATTTCGCCGCCAAGGGGCTCGGCCTGCACAACGATCTGCAGAACGAGCATTCGATCGTCGGCAATTTCCCGATCGTCAAGATGTTGGATCTGTACGGCACGCCGGACCAGAAGGCGATGATCGACGGCTCGATCACCGGCAAGTATCGCATCACTTTCGGTCTCACCGAGCCCGATCATGGCTCCGACGCCACGCATATGGAGACGCGCGCCGAAGAGGCGGTGCGCGACGGCAAGAAGGGCTGGGTGATCAACGGCGAGAAGATGTGGACGACCGGCATGCACGTCGCCACGCATTGCGCGCTGTTCGCACGCACCGCCGGCAAGGACGGCGACGCGCGCGGCATCACCTGCTTCCTGGTGCCGGCCGATGCATCCGGCGTGAAGGTCGAAGAGTATCTGTGGACCTTCAACATGCCGACCGACCATCCGAGGGTGTCGTTCAAGGATGTGTTCGTCACTGAGGATGCGGTGTTCGGCGAGGTCGGCCGCGGCTTGTCGCTGGCGCAGTGCTTCGTGCATGAGAACCGCATCCGCCAGGCAGCCTCGTCGCTCGGCGCGGCGGTGTTCTGCATCAACGAGAGCGTCAAATACGCGCGTGAGCGCAAGCCGTTCGGTGAGGAGCTGGCGCGCAACCAGGCGATTCAATTTCCGCTGGTCGAACTCGCCACCCAGGCCGAGATGCTGCGCCTCTTGATCCGCAAGACCGCGTGGGAGATGGATCAGATGACCCAGGCCCAGGTCGAGCACACGCTGTCCGACAAGGTGTCGATGTGTAACTATTGGGCGAACCGGCTGTGCGGGCAGGCGGCCGATCGCGCCATTCAGGTCCACGGCGGCATCGGCTATTCGCGCCACAAACAGTTCGAGCACATCTACCGCCACCACCGCCGATACCGCATCACTGAAGGCAGCGAAGAAATCCAGATGCGGAAAGTGGCGGGCTTCCTGTTCGGCTACATGGGCGCGAACAAGCGGTGAGGGCAGTCCACTTCTTCTCGCCGGTCATTCCGGGGCACGCGCGAAGCGCGTGAGCCCGGAATCCCGAGCTGTTCGTCGCTGGTCATTCGATGCTTCGAGATCCTGGGTTCGCGCTACGCGCCCCGGAATGACGCTACTGGTTTAGCGCGCTGACGCGCGCGATGGATGCGCGGGTCGAGTCCGCGCATGACGTTTGTCAGGGTGATAGGCATTCCTCCGCCTACAAACGTCATCCCCCGCGCATGCGGGGGATCCAGTATGCGAGGGCGCTCGCGGCAAATGCACCGCTGAGCGATGAGCGCTCTGCGATACTGGGTCGCCCGGACGAGCCGGGCGATGACGACGGAGGATGTAGCTGACCGCCGCCGCTCAGTTCACCTGCCGATCCTTGCCGCTCCAATACGGATCGCGGAGCTGGCGGCGGAGGATTTTGCCGGAGGCGTTGCGGGGCAGGGCCGGGATGAAGTCGATCGATTTCGGCGTCTTGTAGCCGGCGATGCGGGTGCGGGTGAAGCCGATGATGTCCTGCGCGGTCGCTTCCTTGCCGGGCTTCATCACCACCACGGCCTTGACCGACTCGCCCCACTGATCGTCGGGCACGCCGACCACCGCGACTTCGGCGACGTCCGGGTGATCGCAGATCGCGCTCTCGACCTCGGCCGGATAGATGTTCTCGCCGCCGGAGATGATCATGTCCTTGATGCGGTCATGGATATAGACGTAGCCGTCCTCGTCCATGTAGCCGGCATCGCCGGTGCGCAGCCAGTTGTCGCCGTCGATCGTCTTCTTGGTGGCGTCGGGGAGATTCCAGTAGCCCACCATGTTGGAGCCGGAGCGGGTGGCGATCTCGCCGACCTGGCGCGGCGGCAGCGGTTTGCCGTCGGGATCGAGGATCGCGATCTCGACGCCGGGCAGCGCCTTGCCGGCCGAGCGCATCCGCTCCAGGCCCTCGACGTGATCCTCCGGGGGCAACGCCACGATGGTGCCGGTGGTCTCGGTCATGCCGTACATCTGCACGAAGCCGCATTTGAAGACCTCGATACACTCCTTCAGCAGCGCCGCCGGAATCGGGGAGGCGCCGTACAACATGTATTTCAGCCGCGAGAAATCGACCTCGCGGGCGCGCGGCTGCCGCACCACGAACTGCATCGCGGCTGGCACCATGAACAGCTTGGTGATGCCGGACTGTTCGAAGAAATCGAGCACCTTGGTCGGATCGAATTCACGCGCGATCACGCCCTTGGCGCCGTGATAGACCCCCATCATGCCCCAGCCTGAGCCGCCGATGTGGAACACCGGCATCGCTACCAGCGACACGTCGTCGGGCGTCCAGGTGTTCCACTCCGGCTTGTTATCCTGGCCGGCGCGGACCAGCGACAGGAAGTTCGCGTGGCTGAGCATCGCGCCCTTCGGCTTGCCGGTGGTGCCGGAGGTGTAGAGCTGGATCGCGATATCTGACGGTGCGATTGCGACCTGCGGATCATCGCCCGGTTGCACGTCGCGCCATTTGGTGAAGTCCTGCCATTCCGGCGCGCCGCCTTCGGTGGTGATGATGTGGCGCACGCTCGGGATCTGATCCTTGAGGCCGCGGACCTGATCGACGAATTCCGGGCCGACGAACAGGATCGCCGCCTTGCAGTCTTCGACGATGTAGGCGATCTCCGGCCCTGCGAGGCGCCAGTTCACCGGCGCCATCACCGCCTTGGCCTTGATCGCGCCACTCCACAGCTCGAAATAGATGTCGCTGTTCTTGCCGAGATAGGCGATGCGCTCGTTCGGCTGCACACCCGATGCCTGCAGCGCGCGGGCGACCTGGTTGGTGTGGCGATCGAAGTCGGCAAAGGTGCTGATGCGGCCTTCGAACTCGTAGGCGATCTCGTCGCCGCGGGTCTTGGCCTGCGCACGGATGACGTCGGCCAGCGTGGCCGGCTCGGCTGCCTCGGACATTGTCTCTCCCTTGGATATTGTTAGTTCGTTGCTTGTTGTTTGCACGAAGTCTGCCGCGCTTCGGCTGCAAACACAAGCGGGAGGGAATGTCGCGGGGATGGGGAGTTTACCGAGCGCAAAGGGTGCGCAGTATCAGGCCGTCATCGCCCGGCTTGTCCGGGCGACCCAGTATTCCAGAGCGCTCTTCGTCGGCCGAGATGCTCTGGGATACTGGATCCCCCGCATGCGCGGGGGATGACATCGGTGAGTGGCGAGAGCGGGAAGCGAAGTCTAGATCACTTTGATCTCTCCGCTCGCACTTCGTCATCCTTCGAGGCGCGCAAGAGCGCGCCCTCGGGATGACGGCCTCGTTGCCCTCTACCCCCGCTGCGCGCGGTCTTTTTCGTTTTGGGCCTTGATCGAGGCCTTGGCGTTTTCCCAATCGTCGTTGGTCCAGTCGCGCAGCTGATAGAAGTTGCCGCCCATCGCGAGGCCCTGCGCCCCGTCCATGGCGATGGTTTCGCCGCTGATCCAGTCGCAACCGCCGGAGATCAGGAAGGTCGCGAGGTTCTGCAGCTCCTCCATGGTGCCGACGCGGCCCATCGGGTTCATCTTGATGGTGCGGGCGCCGGCTTCGTCGCCCGGCTTGATCCGCTTGCTCATGCCTTCGGTCGGAATTTCGCCCGGCGCAATGGTGTTGAGGCGGATGCCGTATTTGCCCCATTCGGTGGCGAGCGACATCGTCATGGCGTGGATTGCCGACTTGCTCATCGCCGACGGCACCACATAGGGGCTGCCGTTGCGCACCCAGGTGGTGGTGATCGACACCACGTTGCCGCGGTGGCCGCCGGCGATCCAGCGCTTGCCGACCGCATGGGTGACGTAGAACGTGCCGTGCATCACGATGTTGGCGACGGCGTCGAAGCCGCGCGGGCTGAGATCCTCACTCCGCGAGATGAAATTTCCGGCCGCGTTGTTGATCAGGTCGGTGAGCGGCCCGCTCTCGAAGATGGTCTCGACCATATGGTCGACCGCCGCGGCGTCGCGGATATCGACGCCGTAGGTCATCACCTTGCCGCCGTACTGATCCATCAGTTCGGTCGCGGTCTCGTCGCACACGCCCTTGCGACGGCCGCAGATGTGCACTTCGGCGCCGAGTTGCAGGAAGCGCGCCGCCATCGCCTTGCCGAGGCCGGTGCCGCCACCGGTGACGAGGATGCGACGGCCGGCGAGAAGCTGATCTGTGAACATGAAGAAAACCGCCCGGAAAAGTTGAAGCTGGTCGTTAATTAGGCGATTGACTAAATCCCGACAACGCTTTTCTGTAGCGCCGCAACGCAAAACAAAATGGAGGATGTCCCGATGAGCGACCGCGTTTCGGTGACGATCACGGACGGTGTCGCCGATGTCCGCCTAGTGCGCGCGGACAAGATGAATGCGCTCGACGCCGCAATGTTCGAGGCTTTGGTGAAGACCACCGAGCGACTGGCGAACGAGAAGGGCGTGCGCGCCGTGGTGCTATCCGGCGAGGGTAAGGCGTTCTGCGCCGGCCTCGACATGGGACGTTTCGCCGCGATGAAGGAAAGCGGCGGCAACGGAATTCCGGGAGGCGAATTTCGCGACCTGACCAAGCGCACGCACGGCCAGGCCAACGCCGCGCAGCAGGCGGTGTGGGGTTGGCGGATGCTGCCGGTGCCGGTGATTGCTGCGGTGCATGGCGTTGCGTTCGGCGGCGGCTGTCAGCTCGCGCTCGGCGCCGACATCCGGCTGATGGCGCCGGATGCCAAGATGTCGATCATGGAAATCAAATGGGGCCTGGTGCCCGACATGGCCGGCACGCCGATCCTGGCGACGCTGCTCCGCGACGACGTGCTGCGCGAACTGACCTACACCGGACGGATCGTCGCGGCACAGGAGGCGGTGAGCATCGGCCTCGCCACCAAGATCGTCGACGACCCGTACCAGGCCGCGCTGGAGATGGCGCGCGAGATCGCCGGCAAGAATCCGGACGCGGTGCGCGCTGCCAAGCGGATGATGAATAAGCTCTCGGTCGATCCGGGCCCGGCGCTGCTCGCCGAAAGCGTCGAACAGCAGAAGCTGATCGGTTCGCCGAACCAGACCGAAGCGGTGCGCGCGAATATGGAAAAGCGCGCGCCCAACTTCGTCGACGCATAGCGCTACGCGGCAAATACATGACTTATCGAGGGGACGCCGCGCGCATCGCGCGGCGTCTTCGCGTATAAGCGCCGCATCATCGTGCTGCAGCGTGCGGTCATCCTTGCGCGCTGCGGCCAACCCCGACTCGAGAATCGGAGAGTAACAATGTCCGAGAACCAGCTTTATCACGGCATCATTTCCGGCGACCGCCGCCGCAGCTTCGACGAAGTGAACGCGCGTGTCGCGACCATCGCCGGCGGCCTGCAGGCGCTCGGCGTCAAGCCCGGCGACTGCGTCTGCGTACTGATGCGCAACGACATCGCCTTCATGGAAGCGGTGTATGGCGTGATGACGCTCGGCGCCTATGCGGTGCCGGTGAACTGGCATTTCAAGCCGGAGGAAGTCGGCTACATCATCGGCGATTCCGCCACGCGGGTGCTGATCGGCCACGCCGACCTGTTGCACAGTGTCGCCTCCGCGATTCCGTCCGACCTCACGGTGCTCAGCGTGCCGACGCCGCCGGAAGTGATCGCCAACTACAAGATCGCGCCGGATCATCTGTCGCCACCGGCGGGTGCGATCGATCTCGACGGTTGGCTGGCACAGCAGAAGCCGTATGACGGCCCGGCGCTGCCGCAGCCGCAGAACATGATCTACACCTCCGGGACCACCGGCCATCCGAAGGGCGTCAAGCGGTTCGCGCCGACCCCGGAGCAGGCAGCGCATGCCGAAAAGATGCGTGCGACGATCTACGGCCTCAAGCCTCAGGTGCGCGCGCTGTGTCCGGGCCCGCTGTATCACTCCGCCCCGAATTCGTTCGGCATCCGCGCCGGCAAGCTCGGCGGCGTGCTGGTGCTGATGCCGCGCTTCCACCCCGAGGAATTCTTGGCGCTGGTGCAGGAGCACAAGATCGACACCGTGTTCATGGTGCCGACGATGTTCATCCGGCTGATGAAGTTGCCCGCTGAGGTGCGCGCCAAGTACGACGTCTCGTCGCTGCGCCATGTCATCCACGCCGCGGCGCCATGCCCCGCCGACGTCAAGCGCGCGATGATCGAGTGGTGGGGGCCGGTGATCTATGAGTTCTACGGCTCGACCGAATCCGGCGCGGTGACGTTTGCGACGTCCGAAGACGCGCTGAACAAGCCCGGCACCGTCGGCAAGATCGCGCACGGCGCCGAACTGAAATTCATCGACGATGACGGCAACGAAGTGCCCCAGGGCGAGATCGGCGAGATCTTCTCGCGGATCGCCGGCAATCCGGATTTCACCTATCACAACAAGCCGGAGAAGCGCGCCGAGATCGACCGTGGTGGCTTCATCACCTCCGGCGACGTCGGTTATGTCGACGACGACGGCTACGTCTTCATCTGCGATCGCAAGCGCGACATGGTGATCTCCGGCGGCGTCAACATCTATCCGGCCGAGATCGAGGCGGCGCTGCACGCCGTGCAGGGCGTGCATGACTGCGCGGTGTTCGGCATTCCGGATGCGGAGTTCGGCGAAGCGCTGATGGCGATGCTGGAGCCGCAGCCGGGCGTGACGCTCGACGAGAGTTTCATCCGGTCGCAGCTCAAGCTGGCGCTGGCCGACTACAAGGTACCCAAGCACATCAAGATCATGCCGGAGCTGCCGCGCGAAGATTCGGGCAAGATCTTCAAGCGCCGCCTGCGCGATCCGTATTGGGCGAATGCAGGCCGGGTGATCTAGCAGGCGGTTCTGTCATTGATGGAATGAGGACGGCGCGTCGCGCCGCCTCCCCATAAGGCTCCGCCGTTTGCGCGTTGGCAACGGAGCCCCAAGTTCACCGACACAGGACGAGTCTAGCTCGCGGCGCTCTTGCGTTCAGGGCCGGCCTCGTCTTCGACCGGCTGGTGATCGGCGCGGCTGAGGGCGGCGCGGACCAGGCGTGCCAGATCGGCTCGGCGGAACGGCTTCGATAGCAGCAGCACGCCGGGATCGAGCCGGCCGTGGTGCATGATCGCATTCTCGGTGTAGCCCGAGGTGTACAGCACCTTCACCGGCCGCAGCCGCGCCACCGCGTCGGCGAGCTGGCGGCCGTTCATGCCGCCCGGCATGATGATGTCGGTGAGCAGCAAATCGAACGGCGTGCCGCGCCGCACTTCCGCCAGCGCTGCGGTGCCGTCCGCGGCCGGGATGGTGCGATAGCCGAGGCCGCGAAGCTGCGCGAGTGCGAAGTTGCGGACCAGTTCGTCGTCTTCCACCAAGAGAATGGTTTCGGTGCCGCCTTCGATCGGCGTGATCGAGGGCAGGGCATCGACGTCGGAATCGGCGCGGGGCAGGTACAGCCGGATCGTGGTGCCGTGCTGTTCCTCGCTGTAGATCTGGATGTGGCCGTTCGACTGTTTGACGAAGCCGTACACCATGCTCAGGCCGAGGCCGGTGCCCTTGCCGACACTCTTGGTGGTGAAGAACGGCTCGAACGCTTTCTCCAGCACGTCGGGCGTCATGCCGGCGCCGGAGTCGCTGACTGCGATCATCACATAGCGGCCCGGCTTCACCTCGGGGTGATGTTCGGCGTAGTCGTCGTCGAGCATCACGTTGGCGGTCTCGAACAGCAGCTTGCCGCCGCCCGGCATCGCGTCGCGGGCGTTGACGGCGAGGTTGAGCAGTGCCGACGAAAGCTGTGACGGATCGATCAGCGCCGGATCGACCGCCGGATCGAGCCGGACGTCGATGTCGATGTGCTCGCCGATGGTCGGCCGCAGCAGCTGCTTGATGTTCGACACCACGGTGTTGACATCGATGTTGCGCGGCTGCAGCGGCTGCTTGCGGGCGAAGGCGAGCAGCTGACGGGTGAGGTCGGCGCCGCGCTCGGCGGCCTGGTCGATCATTTTCGCGATGGTGACGAGGTCGGGCCGGTCGGCCAGCTCGTCGAGCAAGATCTCGGCGGTGCCGCTGATCACCGTCAGCATGTTGTTGAAGTCGTGCGCGACGCCGCCGGTGAGCTGACCGATCGCCTCCAGCTTCTGCGACTGGTGCAGTCGACGCTCGGTCTCCTTCAGCTCGGAGACATCGCTGAACACCACCACGGCGCCGCTGATCGTGCCGTCGGCCTCGCGGATCGGGCGCGCGTTGCCGGAGACATCGACAATCTTGTCGCTGCCGAGCACATGGACGACGAACTCGAAGCGATCGATCGGCTCGCCGCGCATCGCCCGCCGTCCGGGACGCTGATCGACCTCGAGCGGCGTCACGCCGTCGGCGAGAAACGACTCGACCGAGGTCTCCCAGGTCGGGCCCGTGATCCCGGTGGGCGAGGTGCGCAGCGCTACCGCGGCGGGGTTCTCATAGACGATCACCCCTTCGGTATCGACCAGCAGGACGGCCTCGGCCATCGCATTCATGATCGATTCGAAAATCTCCTTCTCGCGGCGGAGCGCCGCGGTCTTCTCGCGCGACTCCTGCATCGTCGAAGAGAACGCCTGGGCCAGCACGCCGATCTCCCCGCCGGCGTCACGCGGCAGCGTCAGCGGCCCGCCGCCACTGAGGCTTTCGACCGCACGGGTCATCTCCGACAGCGGCCGCGCCAGGCTGCGGGCGAACGCTACCGCCAGCACGATCGCCACCAGCACGGCGAAGCTGCCACCGACAAGGGTGGACTTCCCCCACGCCAGCATCGGGCCGCGGATCATGTCGTGCTCGGCGATCGCTTCGACCAGCGCCAAAGGCGTCTCGGTGCCGGCGTTCATCGGCTGATAGGCGACGCCGAACCGGTCACCATTGCGGCTTTCGATCACGGCCGGAGTCCAGCGGTCGTTCGCCAGCGCCCCGGCGAGCCCGGGAAAATCCTGCTCCAGGGTCGAGGGAAAGCCGATCGCCAAGCCGCCTCGAGGGGCGTCCGGGTGGAACAGGTAGTGTCCCTTGTCGTCGACCACATAGATCTTGGACGCCGCCAGTACCGGATCTTTCAGCCGCTCGAACGGCCTTCTCAGATCGATCGTCGCGGCCAGAACGCCGAACCGCGCGCCATCGTCACTGAACACTGGGGTGACGACGCGAATGATGGGACGCAGCGCCGGTGCGTCCTGCTGTGCAGCTTTGGCGGACGGCTCCTCGATAGGCTCGAACTCGACAGTCGAGATCAACATCTCGCCGTCTTTGGCCGACATGCCGAGCTCGATAATCTCGCGGCCGCCCGCGAATGCTAACTGGTCATCGGGAACGATACGAATCTTGCCGTTGGCCAGACGTTCGACACGGACGATGTCGCGGCTCTGGTCGGCGACGCCGATCAGCCGGTAGCGTGCGAAGTCCGGCTTGTTTTCCAGTTCCAGCGCGAGGCGGCGGCCGATGCGTTCACGCCACTGCGGCAGGCTTTCGCCGCCGGCGACGATTTTCGACCGGTCGAGACTGAGCTCGATCAGCTCGTCAATGCCGATAATGTGGCGGAAGCCCATCAGATCGGCAGTGGCGCCGTTGACGAGGTGAGACAGCTCGCGCGCCTGCCAGCCTGCATTGGCGTCGAGCCCGGCTAGGGTCCGCTCGATCGCCACCGGCGCAATGTTGCGATAGCCGAGATAGCCGACCCCGATTGCGGTCAGCATTGCCGTCGACATCACCAAGATCGCCAGTCTGGTCGAAAGCGTCAGCCCCTTGCGCAACGTCTCACCCTCCTAGGTTGTAACCCTAGGCATGGCTTCGGCAGCGCCGCAACGATGCGAGGCAAATAAGCTAAGTTTTCTTTGGATAGTTACAGAGTTGTGAGTTCCTGTGGCGGGAACCGGGAATTAGCAGCGACGATTTTGGTATCTAAATCCAGATCAGCGAGTGGGCGGATCGGACAATTCAGCAAGTAGTGCGTTCTCGGCCTGACTGTGGCTGTGTTCCTTGTGACGCAAGAGATGAAACGCGCGATGCGGCAGATCGAACCGCTGGCTGTGCAACGTGCCGGCGGCCAGTGACGGCGCGGCGACGAGCGCAGAGATCGCGGTGGCGCAGTCAGAACTTTCGACTGCGGCGCGGACCGCTTCGTTAGACGGCAATTCCAGCCGCACATCGAGATCGGACAACGCCAGCCCGCTGCGTTGCAGCGCGGCCTCGAACATCGCGCGCGTGCCCGAGCCGCGTTCGCGCAGCACCCAGCCGGTGGTGGTGAGCTTGGCGGTCGTCAGCCGCGGCAGCGTGCACCACGGATGGTCGCGTCCGACCACGATCACCAGATCATCGCCGCCGATCGGCGTCGTGTTCAGCAGCGGATCGTCGACCTCGCCTTCGACCAGGCCAAGATCGGTGCGGCCCTCCCGCACCGCCGCGGCGACCTGTTCGGTATTGGCGATCGTGAGCTGCAGCGTGATGCCGGGATAACGCTGCCGGAAGCGCAGCAGCCGCTGCGGTAGCCAGTAGTTGCCGACGGTCTGGCTGGCGGCGACGCTGAGCGAACCTCGCTTCAGTCCGGCGATGTCGTCAAGCGCCTGTGCGGCGGCGCGAGCGCGGGCAAGCACGGCGCGGGCTTCGCCGAGGAAGTCGCGACCGGCTTGCGTGAGCACGATGCCGCGGCCGACGCGGTCGAACAGCTTGACCCCGTGACGTGCTTCCAGCGCGGCGATTGCCGCGCTGGTGGCCGATTGGGTGAGGTTCAGTCCGCTCGCGGCGCGGGTCATGTGCTGCTGTTCGGCGACGGCGATGAAGATGCGGAGCTGTTCTAGTGTCATCCGTGCCATCCTGTGAGTTTGATCAGCATCAGCGAGAAGCCGGCGATGAACAGCGACGCGGTGAGGCCGAGCAAGGCGGGGCGTAGGCCGCGCGCGGCGAGTTTGCGCAGGTCGGTCTCCAGTCCCATAGCCGCCAGCGCCATCGACAAAAGGAAGCCGGTGATCGCCACGATCCAGCTCTTGGCCTCGTGCGGGATGGCGACGAACTGGTTGACGCCGATCATCGCCACGAAGCCGAGCACAAACCAGGGCATCGGCGGCGCCGCGCCGCGGTCGCTGGCGGGCAGATGCTTGGCGCGGAAGCGGGCCAGCATGCCAAGCGCGATCACCAGCGGCGCCAGCAGCATCACCCGAGCCAGCTTGGCGATGGTGCCGAATTCACCGGCGCGCTGGCCGCCCTGGAAGCTTGTCGCCACGACCTGGGCGATCTCGTGGATGGAGGCGCCGCTCCACAGCCCGAAGCCGTGAGCATCGAGATTGAACGCCGCCTGCAGCAGCGGGTAGCCGACCATTGCCAAAGAGCCGAACACGGTGACGCAGGCGACCCCATAGGCGACGTCCTCGTCGTCGGCGCGGGTCACGGTGTTGGTGGCGATGATCGCAGAGGCGCCGCAGATCGATGTGCCGGCGGCGATAAGCTCGGCGAGCTTGCGGTCGACGCCGAGCACACGACCGAACCACACCGTAAAGCAGAAGGTGGCGAGCAGCGTTGCGGCGATGATCGCAAGGCCTGCGCCGCCGACCTCGATCAGCTGCGCGGTGGTGAGCTGCAGGCCGAGCAGGATGATGGCGAAGCGCAGCACTCGCCGCAGGCTGAACTTGACCCCCGGCACCGCCCAGGACGGCGTGCCGATGGCATTGTGGCCGACGATGCCGATCAGGATCGCCAGCAGCATCGGGCTGATGCCGGGCATGCCCGGAATGGCATGCAGGCCGACGGCGGCGGTTGCGATTGCGGCGGTCACCGCCACCCCTGGGGCGATCGCCGCGAGATGCTGTCCAAGGTGGGCGGCACGAGGGTGGTGGGGGTGCGGGTTCGGCTTGGCATTTGTGATCAGGCTCATGGATCGGCTCCTTGTTGGCCAATCCATTGCGGTTCCAGACTCATCAATCAAACAGATTGTTCTGTTTAAAGCAATCGATTTAGATGATTAATCTCCCAAGTGCCCGCCTAAAGCAGAGTTCCTTCTCTCTGGAACCGCCGCTGCACCGGATCGTTGCCAAGGTGTGACGCGTGCGGACGCCGGTTGGCAGCTTGCTTACCAAAGCGGGAGATCCGCCCCAGGACGTCACAGCGCGTCCGCGGGTTCCATGCTACACAGGGGCACGCTGGAGGGGATCGATCATGACAGACCTGCATTCAGACCCGTCGCGTGCGAAATGGCATTCCGGCATCGGCGGCTTCGTTGCCACCGAGTGGCCGTATCTGTTGATGCTGCTGTTGGCGCTGTTCGGGGTCGCTTACACCAGCTTCTCCGAAACCAGCATCTACTGGGTGATCCTGGCCCCGTTCATCGGCCTGGTCTGCGTGGTGTCGCGCTGGCGTGAAGCCCGCGCCGCCGATCAGCACGTCTATCTGGTGGTGTCGCAGGTGCTGCATTGGGGCGCCGTGCTGCTGACCATGGAATTGATGTCGCTGCAGGTGACGCGCCAGCTCAGCGGGCTTGCCGCTGCGCTCGGCGTGCTGACCCTGCTGGCGCTCGGCACCTTCACGGCCGGTTTGCACATCCGCGCCTGGAAGATCGCGGTGGTCGGCGTCATCCTTGGCGTCAGCGTCCCGGCGATCGCCTTCCTGCAGCAATCGGCGCTGCTGATCCTGCTGGTGATCGGCCTGATCATCGCCATCGTGGTACCGTTCGTTTGGGCCAAGCGCCGGCCCGCGCCGGCTTCGGAGCCGCTGTTCCAGCCGCCGTTCACCCGCACCACCACGCCGCCGACCTCGGCCAGCGCGCGGCCGGTGCCGCAGCCGCCGCTGTACGAAACGCCGGTCGCGGCCCCGATGCCGGTCGCCCCGCCACCGGCCCCGACGCCCAGCGCTGCCGAGCCGGCCTCGCCGCCGCCGCCGGACAGCGACACGCCGCCGGACAACGTCCGCAACATCTCGGGCGCGCGCTAACTACGCTTCGACCGGCCCGCGCCACGTGTACCGCCGATTCTTAATCTTGCGTGCGGTGCACAAAATCCTTCAGGATACCGATCTGATCCTGGAGTGCTGCGATGTCGTCGTTGAACCTGTCCGCCGGTGCCGAGCCGGTTTCCGAACGTCCTGACGACGCGGCCGCGATCGAGGCCGAGACCCGGCTGCGCAACGACATCCGGCTGCTCGGCCGGATCCTCGGCGACACCGTGCGCGAGCAGGAAGGCCAGACCGTGTTCGATCTGGTCGAGAACATCCGCCAGACCTCGATCCGCTTCCATCGCGACGACGACAAGACCGCGCGCGCCGAGCTCGAAGGCATCCTGGACGGGATGTCGATCCCCGACACGATGCGGATCGTTCGCGCCTTCAGCTATTTTTCGCACCTCGCCAACATCGCCGAGGACCAGAACAACATCCGCCAGATGCGCGCCGGCTCGACCGCGGGCTCGGCGCCGCGCGCCGGACTGCTCGCCAAGACGTTGGCGCACGCGCGGCAGGAAGGGATCAGTGCGGCGGAGCTGCGCAAGTTCTTTGCCACCGCGCTGGTCAGCCCGGTGCTGACCGCGCACCCGACCGAAGTGCGCCGCAAGAGCACGATGGACCGCGAGATGCAGATCGCTTGGCTGCTCGATCAGCGTGATCGCGTTCAGCTCACCGCCGACGAATGGGCCGACAATGAGGAGCGGCTGCGCCGCGCCGTCGAGACGCTGTGGAAGACCAACCTGCTGCGCCGGACCAAGCTGACGGTGCTGGATGAAGTCACCAACGGCCTGTCGTTCTACGACTACACCTTCCTGCGCGAGGTGCCGCGGCTGCACAGTGCGCTGGAAGACCGGCTTGCCGATGCGGCGAAGGCCGAAGGCGTCAACAGCGAAGGCGAGCTGGCGAGCTTCCTGCGGATGGGAAGCTGGATCGGCGGCGATCGCGATGGCAATCCGTTCGTCACCGCCGAGGTGCTGCACGGCACCTTGAAGCTGCAGAGCACGCGCGTGCTGCGCTATTATCTCGACGAGTTGCACGAGCTTGGCTCGGAGTTGTCGCTGGCCTCGCATCTCGCCGGCACCACCGACACCGTGAAGGCACTGGCCGAGACATCGCCCGACACCTCGCCGCATCGCAAATACGAGCCGTATCGCCTCGCGGTGTCCGGCATCTATGCGCGCCTCGCTGCCACTGCGCTCAAGCTCGAGGTCGAGAACCTCCGCGCGCCGGTCGGCGAGGCCGAGCCTTACGCCAGCGCGCAGGACTTCAAGGCCGATCTCGACGCCATCCATCTGTCGCTCACCCAGCACAATTCCGGCGTGATCGCGCGCGGCCGGCTGCGCCAGCTTCGCCGCGCGATCGACTGCTTTGGCTTCCATCTCGCCAGCCTGGACATGCGGCAGAACTCGGCGGTGCACGAGCGCACCATTACCGAGCTGATGGACGCCGCGCGGCCCGGCACCTCCTATGCGATGCTCGACGAGGAAGCGCGGATCGCGCTCTTGATCAGCGAGCTGCGCAGCACCCGGCCGCTGACGTCGATGTTCGTCAAATACAGCGACGAGACCGTGGGCGAGCTCGCAGTGTTCCGCGAAGCCGCGAAGGCGCACGCGACCTACGGGGCAGCGGCGATCCCCCAATGCATCATCTCGATGACCAAGGGGGTCTCCGATCTGCTCGAAGTCGCGGTGCTGCTCAAGGAAGTCGGGCTGATCGATCCGTCGGGGCGCAGCGCCATCAACGTGGTGCCGCTGTTCGAGACGATCGAGGACCTGCAGGCCTGCGCCAAGATCATGGACCGGCTGTTGTCGATCCCGGAATATCGCCGGCTGGTCGACAGCCGCGGCTCGGTGCAGGAGGTGATGCTCGGCTACTCCGACAGCAACAAGGACGGCGGCTTCGTCACCTCGGGCTGGGAGCTGTACAAGGCCGAGATCGGCCTGATCGAGATCTTCGAGCACCATGGCGTGCGGTTGCGGCTGTTCCACGGCCGCGGCGGCTCGGTCGGCCGTGGCGGCGGCCCGAGCTACGACGCCATCGTGGCGCAGCCGGGCGGCGCCGTGAACGGCCAGATCCGCATCACCGAGCAGGGCGAGATCATCACCAGCAAATATTCCAACGTCGAAGTCGGCCGCAACAACCTCGAGATCCTCGCCGCCGCGACGCTGGAAGCGAGCCTGTTGCAGCCGAAGCGGGTGGCGCCGCATCGCGATTATCTCGAGGCGATGGAGCAGCTCTCGGCATTGGCCTTCAAGGCGTATCGCGGCCTGGTGTACGAGACCGACGGCTTCGTCGACTACTTCTGGGCATCGACGGTGATCAACGAGATCTCGACGCTGAACATCGGCAGCCGCCCGGCCTCGCGCAAGAAGACGCGCGCGATCGAGGATCTGCGCGCGATCCCGTGGGTGTTCTCATGGGCGCAGTGCCGGCTGATGCTGCCGGGCTGGTACGGTTTCGGCAGCGCGGTCTCGGCCTGGGTCACCACGCACCCCGAAAAGGGCATCGCCTTCCTGCAAAAGATGTATCAGGAGTGGCCGTTCTTTCGCACGCTGCTGTCGAACATGGACATGGTGCTGTCGAAGAGCTCGATCGGCATTGCCTCGCGCTATGCTGAGCTGGTCGAGGACGTCGATATTCGTGAGCGCATCTTCGGCCGTATCCGCGCCGAATGGCATTCGTCGATCGAGTATCTGTTCGCGATCATGCAGCAGGACCGCCTGCTGCAGAGCAACCCGCTGCTCGAACGCTCGATCCGCCACCGCTTCCCGTATCTCGACCCCCTGAACCACGTCCAGGTCCAGCTGCTGCGCGAACACCGCACCCATGATCCGGACGAACAGGTGCTCCGCGGCGTGCAACTGACGATCAACGGGATTTCGGCGGGGCTGCGTAATAGCGGGTGAGGGCGGGCTGCCGCTGGGATTGGTCTGGGCTCATTTAGCCGGTGGAAAGGCGCGCCTGTTAGATTGGCGGCGATGCTGAAGCGGACGAGTGGCCGCAGACACCGAGGACGTCCACCATGCATTGGCTCTATCTTCTGATCGCGATCGTGGCCGAAGTCGCCGGGACATCGGCGCTGAAGGCGTCGCAGGGGTTTACGGTGCTGTTGCCGTCGGTGCTGGTCGTCGTCGGCTATGGTGCTGCGTTCTATTTCCTGTCGCTGACGCTGAGCAGCATCTCGGTCGGCGTCGCTTATGCGCTGTGGTCCGGGATCGGGATCGTGCTGATCTCGGCGGTCGGCTGGCTGTGGTTCGGCCAGGCCTTGGACACCGCGGCGATGGTCGGCATCGCGTTCATCATCGCCGGCGTCGGCATCATCAATTTCTTCTCGAACGTGTCGGCGCATTAGAGCGCAAGCTTCGCCGGCGCGGGCTCGCCGAGACCCGCGCGGATAATTTCGGCACTGCGATCTGCCGCGTCGCTTCAAGCCGAGCCGAATCGATCCTCCGACTTTGCATCCCGATACCGCGAGCGCTGTATCCCGCTACGGTCTGGTAGAGGGGTAGTTAGTTGCGTGCCAAAAATGTCGGCGCGTGTGCTTAGTTAGTAAGCACGAAGTACGACAGGTCAAACTTTTGTCAGGATGGTGGCCAGCGCACCGATGGCGCTAACTGGTTGGCGACCGACCCTTTCGACGGATCAGGCGATCTCGGGGGCGGTTCGACAATGCGAACGCGCGTTCGCTGTGCCATGCCGGCTCGGCTTCGTTGATTGAATGCCCCGGCGCGCGGCCCGATCGCGGCGGAGAAGGGGCGTCCGATGCTGTATCTTGTCACTCATTATTGGATCTGGCTGGCGGCGGCCTTCGTCGTCGGCGCGGTCACGCCGCTGCTCGCGCAGAAATTCGGTTGGGCGGCCGACCTTGAGAATTACTGGGTGAGCCGGGTCGGCGTCGTGCTCGCCTTGGCGCTGGTGCTGGTCGCCGCGCAACTCGCCTCCGGCAAGGCCGAGCTACTGCTCGAAGCCGGCGTCGGGCTGGTGATTGCTTACTTCGTCGGCGGGCTGGCCGGCGGCATCGCGCCGGGCCTGCTGCCGGTGCGGTTCGAAGGCTGGTGGGTCGGCCTGTTTGCGACCGGGCTGATTTTGGCGGTGTTCGGCATCACCACGCTGCCGAAGCTGGAGCCGGATCTGCGCGAGCGCGTCGCCGACGTGGTGAAGGAAGCCGGCGCCGATCCGCTCAACTTCGACGTCGCCGGGCGCGACGTGCTGTTGCCGGCCGATCTCGGCAGCGACAAGGTGCGGGCCGCACTCGGCGAGCAGATCCTGAAGGTGCCGGGCGTGCGCCGCGTTGCCGATGTCGACGACCTGAGTGGCGCGGCGCTGGCCGCCAAGACGGTGGCGAAGCTGCAGGCTGAAGCCGAGGCGAAGGCCAAGGCGGAGGCGGCCGCGAAGGAAGCCGCCGCCAAGGAGGCTGCTGCCAAGGCCGTCAAGGATGCGGCGCAGAAGCATGCTGCCGCCAAGGCCAAGGCGGACGCCGAAGCGAAGGAAGCAGCCGCGAAGGCCGCCGCTGAAGCTGCGGCCAAGGAAGCTGCTGCAAAGGAAGCCGCAGCCAAAGCCGCGGCGGAAGCGGCCGCCAAGCAGGCTGCTGCCGATGAGGCGGCGAAGAAGGCGGCTGATGACGCGGCCAAGCAGGCAGCCGCCAAGCCGGCCGCTGCGCTCGCGGAGATCAAGACCGCGAACGCCACCGGCGCGCTGCCGGCAAGCCCGGCGCAGGATTGCCAGGGGCGGGTGTCGGCTCTGGCTTCTGCGGAGAAGATCAACTTCGAACGCCGCAGCGCGGTGATCGACAAGGCATCGCAGCCGCTGCTCGACAAGCTTGCCGCCGCGATCAAGCAGTGCCCGGCGGTGACCATCGAGGTCGCCGGCTACACCGACGGCGCCGGCAAGAAGTCCGCCAACATCGCGCTGTCGAAGCGCCGCGCCGAAGCGGTGGTGGCAAGCCTGACCAAGGCCGGGATCGGCTCGGTCAAGCTGGCGGCGGAAGGCTACGGTTCGGCCAAGCCGATCGCCAGCAACGACAGCGCCGAAGGCCGGGCGCAAAATCGGCGGATCGAATTCGTGGTGAAGTAACTCCCCCTCCAAGGTGCTTCACCCGACGGAAAAGCCCGCTGCAAGGCGGGCTTTTCTGTGTGTGCAAACGGCGGGGGCTGTTAGTTCTTCGAGTCATTCCGGGGCGCGAGCGCAGCTCGCCGACCCGGAATCCCGAGTTGGTAGCGACGGCCGGGTGCTCTACAGCTCCGGATTCCGGGTTCGCGCCTAGCGGCGCGCCCCGGAATGACGTGCTGGTGTTTAACCGATCGTCGTCGTGGAGCTGACCGAGTTTACACCGGATCCCAGTTGAAGATGTCGGCGGAGCGGTCGAGCTTGTAGAACGAGCCCTTGAGCGCCGGCATGCCGTGCTCGGCGAGGCTTTCGCAGGTCCAGCCGCCGTCGCGATGCACCGAGCGGATCGGACGCGACTGGCCCATCAGGAAGATCTCGTTCATCCGCACGGCGAAGATCTGGCCGCTGACGTCCTTGGCGGCGTCGCCGAGCAGATACACCGACAGCGGCGCGATCTTCTCCGGGCCCATCTGCTGCATCCGTGCGACGCGGGCCTTCTCGTCCTCGGTCTCGGTCGGGATGGTGCCGATCAGGCGCGACCAGGCGAACGGCGACACGCAGTTGGAGCGGACGTTGAAGCGCTGCATGTCGAGCGCGATCGACTTCGACAGGCCGACGATGCCGAGCTTGGCGGCCGCATAGTTGGCTTGGCCGAAATTGCCGATCAGGCCCGAGGTCGAGGTGAAGTGCACGAACGAGCCGCTCTCCTGCTCGCGGAACAGCCGGGCGGCGGCGTGCGAGACGTAGAACGTGCCCATCAGGTGCACCTTGATCACCTGCTCGAAGGCGTCGATGCTCATGCGGTGGAAGATCGCGTCGCGCAGAATGCCGGCGTTGTTCACCACACCGTCGAGCTTGCCGTAGGTGTCGACCGCCTGCTTGACGATCTTGCTGGCGGGAATCGCCTCGGCGACGGTCTCGAAATTCGCGACCGCGGTGCCGCCTTCCTTCTTGATCTCCTCGACGACCTGCTCGGCCGGCGCGGCGTCGGTGCCCGAGCCGTCGGACGCGACGCCCGGATCGTTGACGACCACCTTGGCGCCTTCGCGCGCCGCGAGCAGCGCGATCTCGCGGCCGATGCCGCGTCCCGCGCCGGTGACGATGATGACTTTGCCGTCCAGTGCCTTGGCCATTGTTTCTTCCTTCTTTGTTTAACTGAGGCGATGCCACTTACTTCAGCGTCATGCGCGGGCTCGACCCGCGCATCCATCCTCTTCGCGAAGAAGATGGATTGCCGGGTCAAGCCCGGCAATGACGACAACAACTATGCGACGTCGACGTTACTTCTCGTTGGTGAAGATGATCGTGCCGCTTGCGGCGAACATGCCGCCGACGCCGTGGCAGACCGAGATCTTTGCGTTCGGCACCTGCGCGGGCGCAATGCCGCGCATTTGCCGGACGCTTTCCTGCAACGCGTACATGCCGTACATGCCAGAGTGCATGTAGGACAGGCCGCCGCCGTTGGTGTTGAGCGGCAGCTTACCGCCGGGGCGGGTGTTGCCGTCGGCGATGAACTTGCCGGTTTCCTCATACGGCATGAAGCCGAGGTCGCCGAGGCCGAACAGCGGCAGGTGCGCGAACGCGTCGTAGATCATCAGGTGATCGACGTCGCTGTGCTTGATACCAGCCTCGCGGAACGCGGTCGGGCCCGCCACCTTGAAGGCGCGCGAGGAGTTGAAGGTCTCCATCTGGCTGACCATCGGCGTTTCCACGCTCTCGCCGGTACCGAGCACATAGACCGGCTTGTGCGGGAAGTCCTTGGCACGATCGGCCGAGGTCATGATCAGCGCGCCGCCGCCGTCGGTGACGAGGCAGCACTGCAGCAGCCGGAACGGATAGGCGATCATCCGCGAGTTCAGTACGTCCTCGACGGTGATCGGGTCCTTCATCATCGCGCGCGGATTCTTCGCCGCCCATTCGCGCTGCACCACGGCTACCGAGGCGATCTGCTCGTGGGTGATGCCGTGGGTCTTCATGAAGCGCAGCACCGGGATCGGAAACTGGCTCGGCGGCCCGTAGATGCCGTAGGGCGCTTCGAACTGGCCCTGCAGGCTGTCGGCGGGAATCGAGCGCGGCAGTTTGCCGATCATCGACTTGCCGCTCTCGGCGTGGGTGATCAGCACGGTCTTGCAGAGGCCGGCCTCGATCGCCGCGGCGGCGTGGCGGACGTGCAGCATGAACGAGCAGCCGCCGACGGAGGTGCCGTCGACCCAGGTCGGCGTGATGCCGAGATAGTGGGCGATCTGCTGCGGCGTCTCGACCGCGGTGGCGATGCCGTCGATGTCCGACAGCTTCAGCCCGGCGTCGGCGATCGCGTTGAGCGCGGCGTCGGCGTGGAGTTGGATCTGCGACATGTCGGGGATGACGCCGAGCTTGGTGGTTTCGGCGGCGCCGACGATAGCAACCTGATTACGACGCATGATGCTTACCCCTTCGCCGGACGGAATTGCGGAAGGGTGAGGGCGTCGTCGATCTTCTGGAAGGTGACTTCCAGCTTCATATCGAGTTCGAGCGCCTCGGGCGTCTGCGGGCACTCCAGGATGTTGCTCATCATCCGCGGGCCCTCTTCGAGCTCGACTACCGCGATCGCGTAGGGCTCGGTGAAGCCGGCCGCCAGCGGCCGATGATTGATCACGTAGGAATATAGGGTGCCGTTGCCGGAGGCCTTGAACACGCTGACCTCGCGCGAGCCGCATTTCGGGCAGAACGGGCGGGGCGGGAAGTACGCGTGGGCGCAGGAATCGCAGCGCTGAAGCCGCAGTTCGCCTTGCTTGGCGCCGTCCCAGTAGTGCTGGGTTTCCGGAGTGATCTTAGGACGTGCGCGTGCGGGTTCAGCCATGTCTTAGTTTTCTCCCTGAGCTGGCTCGTGGGCCCATCGGTTGTGCGGTCTTGATGCGATATCGGCCCGCCAGCGTCAACACGCGCAGGGCGCGGAGCCTTGTGCAGGAATTGTATTCCGCAAAGCGGACAATCGCGGAGCCCGAGCGATGCGCTCAGCGCGGGGCCGGAGCAGCCGTGGCGGCGGATGGCAAAGGGTCACTTTCCGCGCTACTGAATAAGCCGATGATGTTTCCTGCGTGATCGAGACGCGCCGCCCACGTGCGTGACGATCGGCTTCCCATCGGAATGGACAGCATGACCCGACATCCCACACTCGCCGCGCTCGCGGCCGATCTCGAAGCCGGCCGCACCACCTCCCGCAAGCTGGTGGAAGACTGTCTGGCGCGGATCGCCGATCCGGCCGGCGAGGGCGCGCGCGCCTTCATTCACGTCGACCGCGACGCGGCGCTGCAGGCGGCGGACGCGATGGACAAGCTGCGCGCCGCCAAGGCGGCGCCGTCGCCGTTCGCCGGCATTCCGATCTCGATCAAGGATCTGTTCGACATCAAGGGCCAAGTGACCCGCGCCGGCTCGCGTGCGCTCGACGACAATCCGCCCGCCGACAGCGACGCGCCCGCGGTGGCGCGGCTGCGGCGCGCCGGTTTCGTGGTGATCGGCCGCAGCAACATGACCGAGTTCGCCTATTCGGGAATCGGCATCAATCCGCATTACGGCACGCCGAAAGCCGCCTATCGCCGCGACGTCGGCCACGTGCCGGGCGGCTCGTCATCCGGCGCCGCGGTCTCGGTGGCGGACGGCATGGCGCATGCCGGGCTCGGCACCGACACCGGCGGCTCGTGCCGCATCCCCGCGGCCTTTAATGGCATCGTCGGCTACAAGCCGTCGCAATACCGCGTGCCGCGCGACGGCGCGGTGCCGCTGTCGTTCTCGCTCGACAGCATCGGCCCACTGGCGCGCAGCGTCGAATGCTGCGCCACGCTCGATGCGATCCTTGCCGACCAACCGGTCGGGCCGCTGATCGCGCGCCCCTTGAAGGGCATGCGGATCGCGGTGCCGACTACTGTGGCGCTCGACGATCTCGATGCCGCGGTCACCGCTGCGTTCGAACGCGCGCTGAAGACGCTGTCGAGCCACGGCGCGATCATCGAGAAGATCGAGGTGCCGGAATTCGCCGAGGTCGCGCCGCTCGGTGCCAAGGGCGGTTTTGCCGCTGCCGAGAGCTATGCCTGGCACCGCTATCTGATCGTCGCACAAGGCGACGTTTACGATCCGCAGGTGCGCGAGCGCATCCTGCGCGGCGAGACCCAGAGCGCCGCCGACTATGTCGATCTGGTGAATGCGCGCAAATCTCTGATCGCGCGCGCCTCGGCGCGGCTCGCGCCCTACGACGCGGTGGCGATGCCGACCACCGCGATCGCGGCGCCGACCATTGCGGAGCTGGCCGACGACAAGGCGTTCACCAAGGCCAATCTGCTGACGCTGCGGAATTGCACGCTGATCAACATGATCGACGGCTGCGCGATCTCGCTGCCGTGCCATCGGGACGGCGAGCCGCCGATCGGGCTGATGCTGGCGGGCGTCAATGGCACCGACCGCGAAATCTTCGAGGTCGCGGCCGGCATGGAGGCGGTGATCCGTGGTTGATCTTGCCTTCACGCTCGACGCTGCCGGCGGCCGCACCCAACTGGCGCTGCCGATTACGACTGCGGTGATCGCCGGCTGGACCGGGCGCGATCCGGTGGCGCGCGATCACCACATCGCCGAACTCGAAGCGCTCGGCATCGCGCGGCCGGCGTCGACGCCGATCTATTACCGCGTCGCCGCGGCGCGGCTCACCGCTGCGCCTGTGATCGAAGTGTCCGGTGGCGATTCGTCCGGCGAGGTCGAGTTCGTGCTGATCGGCCATCAGGGCCGCATCCTGGTCGGCGTCGGCTCCGATCACACCGACCGCAAGGTCGAGGCGTATGGCGTCACCGTGTCGAAGCAGATGTGCGACAAGCCGGTGGCGCCGGAGCTGTGGGAGTTCGGCGAGGTCGAGGCACATTGGGATCGCATCGTGCTGCGTTCTTACGCCACGATCGGCGGGACGCGCGTGCTGTACCAGGAGGGCACGCTTGATGCGATGCTGCCAGCGCGCGACCTGATCGCCCGCGGCTTTGGCGGCGCCAGCCTGCCCGATGGCTGCGCGCTATTCGGCGGCACCTTCGCCGCCAAGGGCGGCATCCGCCCGGCATCGCGGTTCGAGTTCGAGATCGCCGATCCCGTGCTCGGCCGCGTCATCCGCCACGGCTATGACGTGGTGGATCTGCCGATCTTGGGGTGAGCAAAGCGCAAGCGCGCCATCATCACCGACCGTCATTCCGGGGCACGCGCGAAGCGCGTGAACCCGGAATCCCGAGGTTGTGACGAAGAATGGCGGCGCAGAACAGCTCTGGGTTCCGGGTTCGCGCTCCGCGCGCCCCGGAACGACGGGGCTAGAGTGCCATGAGCCGCTAACTCACTCCTTCGCCTTCACCACGCTGAACGTGCCGTTGGCGCGGGCGCAGCGGGTGCCGTCGGCGGTGACGAAACACTGCGCGACGCAAAGCTTGGCGCCGACCTTGATCACCTCCGGCTCGATCTGCAGCCATTGGCCGATCTTGGCGGGACCGATGAAGTCGATGGCCAGCGACGACGTCAACAGCCGCGCGCCGCCGCCGAGTTTGAGGCCGCAGCTGTAGCCCATCGCGTTGTCGGCCAGTGCTGTGATCAGCCCGCCATGGGCGAGGCCGCGCGAATTGGTGTGGCACTCGCGAATCCGCAGGCCGAGCATCACCGCATCCGCCGTGGTCTTGGCGTAAAGCGGCTCCCACGGCGCGGTGAGCGGGCTCGAACGGCTGTGGCGCACGAAGCCGTCAGGAATGCCGTCAGGCGCGGGGATGGGGGTCTGATCCGGCTCGGTCGTCATGCGCGTCGCTTGCCTCGCTGCATCGAACACCTTTAGACCGCACCGCAGCATCGTCCGCAACGCCGACAAAGTTTGAAGCGTGGTTTGAGAGGGTGTTTGAAACGGGGCGACGTGACGCCATGCTCCGTCATTCCGGGGCGCGAGCGGAGCTCGCGAACCCGGAATCTCGACGTTATTTGCAGGCTGTGCGCCACAGCTCGAGATTCCGGGTTCGCGCCTGACGGCGCGCCCCGGAATGACAAACTGTGGTTGTCATTGCGGAGAGCAAAGCGACGAAGCAATGCAGCTCAGCGGACGGAGCGTCTGGTTTGCTTCGCGGCGCCTGTCAGCGGGCGGCGTGCCGCGCCGACCCGTTGGCCCGCAATGGTGGGATTCCTGAGAGAGCTCAATACGGCAGGCCGACGTAGTTTTCCGCCAGCGAGGTGATCGCGGCCTTGGAGTTGACCAGGTAGTCCAGTTCGGCGGTCTGGATGCGCTGGGAGAAGGCGTCGCTGTCGGGGAAGCGGTGGAGCTGCGAGGTCATCCACCAGGAGAACCGCTCGGCCTTCCACACCCGGCGCAGCGCGTTGGCCGAATAGGCATCGATGCCGGCCTCCGACTTCTCGGCGTAGTATTCACGCATGGCACGCGACAGGTAGTACACGTCGCTGGCGGCGAGGTTGAGGCCCTTGGCGCCGGTCGGCGGCACGATGTGGGCGGCGTCGCCGGCGAGGAACAGCCGGCCGAACCGCATCGGCTCGGCGACGAACGAACGCAGCGGCGCGATGCTCTTTTCGATCGACGGACCGGTGACCAGTTTGCCGGCGGTCTCCGGATCGAGCCGGCTCTTCAGCTCGTCCCAGAACCGATCGTCGCTCCAGTCGGCGACGTCGTCGGTGAGCGGGCACTGCACGTAATAGCGGCTGCGGTGCATCGAGCGCATCGAGCACAGCGCAAAGCCGCGGTCGTGGTTGACGTAGATCAGCTCGGGCGACACCGGCGGGGTGTCAGACAGCAATCCGAGCCAGCCGAACGGATACACCCGCTCGAACGACTGCACCGCGCTGGCCGGCACGCTCTGCCGGCTGATGCCGTGGAAGCCGTCGCAGCCGGCGATGAAATCGCACACGATCTCGCGCGTGGTGCCGTCCTTGACGTAGCGCACCTTGGGATGGGCGCCTTCGAAATCGTGCAGGCTGACGTCGGTGGCATCATAGATCGTGGCAAGGCCGGCGGCATTGCGCGCTTGCATCAGGTCGCGGGTGACCTCGGTCTGGCCATACACGGTGACGCTCTTGCCGCTGGTCGCGCCCTTCAGATCGATGTGATGCCGCTTGCCGGCGAATGCGATCTCGAAGCCATCGTGCACCAGCGCTTCCTGATGCAAGCGGGCAGAGACGCCGGCCTCGTCGAGCAGATCGACCATGCCTTGCTCGAGCACGCCGGCACGAATCCGCGACAGCACGTAGTCCGGATCCTTGCGTTCCACGATGACGGCGTCGATGCCGTATTTGTGCAGCAGCTGGCCGAGCAGCAGTCCGGACGGACCCGCGCCGATGATGGCCACTTGTGTCCGCATGGTCGTTCCCCCGATGATGTTGTCGCCTCGTTACGGGACCGTCACGAAGCCGTCTAGCCGCCGTCCGGTGTCTAGCAGCTATTACGCGGCCGTCACTTGCAATGATGGTTATAACCTATAACAATGCGGCCCAAAGGCCGATTGAAGCCGACCAAGGGAGAGAGCTCGATGAGGAAGACTCTGCTCGCGCTGCTGCTTGCCGCCAGCGTGACGCCCGCGCTTGCGCAGGACAAAACCGTCAACTGGAAAGTCTCGCTGTGGGTGCCGCCGGCGCATCCGCTGGTGCCGGCGACCAAGGCGTGGGCCGAGGACATTCAGAAGGCCTCCGGCGGCAGCATCCGGATGACCGTGTTCCCGTCCGAGCAGCTCGGCAAGGCGTTCGACCATTACGACATGGCGCGCGACGGCATCGCCGACGTCACCTACGTTAATCCCGGCTATCAGCCCGGCCGCTTCCCGATCGTCTCCGCCGGCCAGCTTCCGTTCGTGTTCAAGGACGGCAAGAAGGGCACGCTGGCGCTGAACGAGTGGTACCACAAATACGCCCCGACCGAGATGAAGGACACCAAGCTGTGCTTCGCCTTCATCCATGATCCGGGCGCGCTGCACGGCAAGAAGAAGGTGCTGCTGCCGTCTGATATGAGCGGCCTGAAGGTGCGGCCGGCGCAATCGACCATCGGCGAAATGGTCAAGCTGTTCGGCGGCACCAATGTGCAGGCCTCGGCGCCGGAATCGCGCGACGCGCTGGAGCGCGGCGTTGCGGACGAGATCACCTTCCCGTGGGGCTCGGTGTTCCTGTTCGGCATCGACAAGGTGGTCAAGTATCACATGGACGTGCCGCTCTACACCACGGTGTTCACCTACAACATCGGGCTGAAGGCCTATAACGCACTGTCGGAAGCGCAGAAGAAGATCATCGACGACCACTGCACGCCGGAATGGGCCTCCAAGGTCACCGACCCCTGGACCGACTTCGAGGCCAACGGCCGCGTCAAGATGAAGGCGCTGCAGGACCACGAGGTCTATCCGCTGACCGATGCGCAGCTCGCCGAATGGAAGAAGGCGACCAAGCCGCTGCGCGACAGCTGGGCCGAGCAGGTCAAGAAGTCCGGTGGCGATCCCGCCGCGGTCGAAGCCGATCTGCAGAACGCGCTGAAGAAGTACGACGCGGGGTTGTGAGCCTCTGCGTGGTCGTTCCGGGATGCGCGTATCGCGCGCAGACCCGGAATCTCGAGGTCGCACGATCGAGATTCCGGGTTCGCTCGCTGCGCGAGCGCCCCGGAATGACTTTTTCAGTGTGATTGACGCAATACCAACGATCGAGCTCCGATGAGTTCTCCTCCCGACGACAAGCTCCGCGACCGGCTGCCTGGCGCCCTGACGACGCGGCGCTTTTCCAAGAACGGCATGGACCGTTTCATCGACGCGATCGAATGGATCGCGGCGTTCTTCGTCGGCATCGTCGCGCTGAACACGTTTCTGGCCGTGTTCATGCGCAAGTTCTTTTCGGTGACGATCCCGGACTACTACAATTTCGGTCAGTTCATGCTCGGTGTGCTGATCTTCTGGGGCATCGCCGCCACTTCCTACCGCGGCTCGCATATCACCGTCGATCTGGTGTGGGCGGCGGCATCGCCGCGCTGGCAGCGGATCATCGACATCTTCGCCACTCTGGTCCTGCTGTTCGTCGTCAGCGTGCAGACCTACACGCTGTTCGACAAGGTGGTGACCACCAAAGCCGACCACATCGTCACGATGGACCTGCAGATCCCGATCTGGCCGTTCTATCTGGTGTCGTGGATCGGCGACGTCTCCGCCGTGCTGCTGATCGCGATTCGAACCTTCCGGCTGATCTTCCATCCGGAGCAGATGCGCGAAGTGCGCATGAAGCCGGTGGAGTAAGCCGCGATGCTGACCAACGAGACGGTGGCCGCGATCGGCTTCGTCAGCCTGTTCGTCCTGATGCTGCTGCGCGTGCCGGTCGGCATGGCGATGGGCCTCGTCGGCGTCACCGGGTTCGGCTATCTCACCGGCTTCGAGCCGGCACTGAAGCTGGTCGGCCAGACCACGATGCGCACCGTCACCGACTATTCGTTCGGTGTGATTCCGATGTTTCTGCTGATGGGCGCGTTCGTGTCGGCGTCGGGCATCAGCCGCGAGCTGTTCCGCGCCGGCAACACCATCGTCGGGCATTGGAAGGGCGGACTCGGCATCGCCACCATCGCGGCCTGCGGCGGCTTCGCGGCGATCTCCGGCTCGTCGGTGGCGACCGCCGCGACGTTCTCGGCGGTGGCCTATCCGGAGATGCGCCGGTTCGGCTATCCGCAGTCGTTCTCGACCGGCGTGATCGCGGTCGGCGGCACGATCGGCGCGATGCTGCCGCCGTCGACCGTGCTGGCGGTGTACGGCATCATCACCCAGCAGGACATCGGCAAGCTGTTCATCGCCGGCATCTTGCCGGGCCTGCTGGCGATCGTGATGCACATGATCACGATCTGGATCATCGGCGTGGCGCGGCCGGGCTTCCTGCCGGCGGGGCCGAAGAGTTCGTGGGGCGACCGCCTCGCGGCGTTCCGCGACGTGTGGTCGCCGCTGCTGCTGTTTTTGTTCGTGATCGGCGGGCTGTATGGCGGCTTCTTCATCCCGACCGAGGCCGGGGCGGTCGGTGCCGTCGGCGCGTTCCTGATCGGTATCTTGCGCGGCAAGCTCGACCGCGAGGGCATCCTGCAGTCGCTGCTGCAGGCGACCCGCACCGCGGCCGCGGTGTTCACCGTGCTGATCGGCGCGCTGTGCTTCGGCTACTTCCTCACCATCACCCAAACGCCGCAATACGTCACCGAATTCCTCACCGGGCTCGGCATCGGACCTTACGGCGTGCTGGCGCTGATCCTGCTGATGTATCTGGTGCTCGGCTGCCTGATGGACGCGATGGCAATGGTGATCCTGACCGTACCGATCGTGTTTCCGGTGGTCACGGCACTCGGCTTCGATCCGATCTGGTTCGGCATCATCATCGTGATGACGGTAGAGCTCGGCTTGATCCACCCGCCGGTCGGCATGAACGTGTTCGTGATCAAGAGTGTGATCAAGGACGTCAGCATGTCCACGGTATTTGCCGGCGTGCTGCCGTTCGTCGTCACCGATCTGATCCGGCTGGTGATCCTGATCGCGTTCCCGATCATCGCGCTGTGGCTGCCGATGCGGATGATTGGGTAGTTCGAAAACCTCGTCATGGCCGGGCTCGTCCCGGGCATGACGACCACCGTGGATGTATGCGATGACGCCGACCCTCGAAACTCGCTACGCCTTCACCGTAACGGCGCGGATCGGCGAGGTGACGTCGGCCGGCGAGATCGGCAGCGGCGTGCGCCGGATCATTCCGATCCTCGGCGGCGAGGTAAAGGGCGAGGGGATCAGCGGCAAGGTACTGCCGTTCGGCGCCGATTTCCAGATCATCCGGCCGAACGAACTGATCGAGCTGGAAGCCAAATATGCGTTCGAAACCGATGACGGTGCGGTGGTCTACGTCGAAAACATCGGCATCCGGTTCGGGCCGGTCGAATTGCTGCAGAAGCTGAAGCGCGGCGAGCCGGTCGACCCCAAGCTGATCTATTTCCGCACCCGGCCGCGATTCGAGACCGGCCACCCCAACTATCAGTGGCTGATGCAGCATTTGTTCATCGGCTCCGCCGCCCGCCACGCCGACCGCGTCGTGATCGACGTGCATCAGGTGCTGTGAGCACGGGGTGCTGCGATCTTCACCCTCCCCTGGAGGGGGAGGGGCGCTCGCGCAGCGAGCGGGGTGGGGTGACAGCCTCTCGTCCTGGCATGGACTAACCTCCGGCACGGTTGCGCTCTGCCGTGGAGGGAGAAGTCGACTTGGCGTAGTGAAGCCGGGGACACTTCTGCATAGGTGAGCTTCCGTGCCTGCGTCGCCCTCACCCCGATCCTCTCCCGCAAGCGGGAGAGGGGGCGCGCCTCGCCGGGTTGCGCTGCTGTGCGACGCCGCTGGCGCACATCCAGCGCAGCGGTTTATGAGCCCCAGTCCCCGCTTTTGCACGGCAATGCCGATTGACGTCGGGCTCAAGTGATTGTTATGATCTATAACTATTCTGCACAGGACGTAATAAGTGCTCACAGGAAACGCTCAGGCCGCGACGCTCGCGGACCCGTCGACGCTTGTCGTCGACACCGTCGGCCCCGTGCTGACGATCGGTCTCAATCGCCCCAAGAAACGCAACGCCCTCAATGACGGGCTGATGGCGGCGCTGAAGGACTGTCTCACCGACATTCCGGATGAGATCCGCGCGGTGGTGATCCACGGCATCGGCGATCACTTCTCGGCCGGCCTCGACCTCTCCGAACTGCGCGAACGCGACGCCACCGAAGGGCTGGTGCATTCCCAGACCTGGCATCGGGTGTTCGACAAGATCCAGTACTGCCGGGTGCCGGTGATTGCGGCGCTGAAGGGCGCTGTGATCGGCGGCGGGCTCGAGCTCGCCTGCGCGGCGCATATCCGCGTCGCCGAGGCGTCCGCCTACTACGCGCTACCCGAGGGCAGCCGCGGCATCTTCGTCGGCGGCGGCGGCTCGGTGCGGTTGCCGCGGTTGATCGGCGTCGCCCGGATGGCCGACATGATGCTGACCGGGCGCGTGTATTCGGCCGCCGAGGGCGTCATGCACGGCTTTTCGCAATATCTGATCGACAATGGGGCGGCCTATGACAAGGCGCTGGAGCTCGGCAATCGCGTCGCGCAGAACGCGCCGCTGACGAATTTTGCGGTGCTGCAGGCGCTGCCGATGATCGCCGAGGCCAATCCGCAGACCGGCCTGTTGATGGAATCGCTGATGGCGACCGTGGCGCAGAGCGACCAGGAAGCCAAAACGCGGATACGCGCTTTCCTCGATCACAAGACAGCCAAGGTTCGGCCGAGCTGAACGGAGCCGTGATGGACGCCATGACCGATCCCATTGCATTCGCCGCTACTGCCGACGGGCGTGACGCGGCTCACCCGCTGCGCGATATCTCGTTCGGCGAGATCGGCATCGCCACCGAGCGCAAGCCGGATGGCACGATCTACGTGCGCTCGACCACCACGCTCACCGATTATCCGGTGCGGATCACCGACCGGCTGCATCATTTTGCCGAGATCGCGCCGGACCGGGTATTCATGGCCGAGCGCAACGGCGAAGGCGGCTGGCGCAAGATCAGCTATGCCGAGATGCTGCGCGCCGCGCAGACCATCGCCTCGGCGCTGATCGCGCGCGGCCTGTCGGCCGAGCGGCCGGTGATGATCCTGTCCGGCAACTCGATCGACCATGCGATCGTGATGTTCGGCGCGCTGTATGCGGGCGTCGCAATGTGTCCGGTGTCTCCGCCATATTCGCTGGTGTCGAAGGATTACGGCAAGCTGCGGCACATCGTAGGGCTGCTGACCCCTGGCCTGATCTTCGCCGACGACATCACCGCCTTCGCCCCAGCGATCCTCGCCACCGTGCCGGAGGACGTCGAACTCGCTGCCACGCGTGGCGAGGTCAAGGGGCGCAAGGTGACGTCGCTCGGCGAATTGCTTGCGACGCCGGAGCATCCTGAGCTGGCCGCCAAGCACGAGGCGATCGGCCACGACACCATTGCGAAGTTTCTGCTGACCTCGGGATCGACCGGCAATCCGAAAGCGGTGATCAACACCCAGCGGATGATCTGCGCCAATCAGGTAATGATCCGCGAGGCGATGGCGTTCCTGAAAGACGAGCCGCCGGTGATTGTCGACTGGCTGCCGTGGAATCACACCTTCGGTGGCAACCACAATATCGGCCTGACGCTGTTCAACGGCGGTTCGATGTATATCGACGACGGCAAGCCGACGCCGGCCGGGATCGCCGCCACCATCCGCAATCTGCGCGAGATCGCGCCGACGGTGTATTTCAACGTCCCGAAGGGATACGAGTCGCTGCTGCCGGTGCTGCGGGAAGACCAGCAGCTCCGCAAATTGTTCTTCAGCCGCCTGCACGCGATGTTCTTCTCCGGCGCCAGCCTCGCGGCGCACGTCTGGAGCGGGCTCGACGAGGTCGCGGTGGCGGAGACCGGCGCGCGCGTGCCGATGCTCACCGGTCTTGGGGCGACCGAGACCGCGCCGTTCTTCATGTCGGTGACGCCGCAGACGTCGCGTTCGGGCCATGTCGGTCTGCCGGTGCCGGGCAACGAGGCCAAGCTGGTGCCGAACAACGGCAAGCTCGAAGTCCGCGCCAAGGGGCCGAACATCACGCCCGGCTATTGGCGCGCTTCGGAGTTGACCGAGAAGGCGTTCGACGAGGAGGGCTTCTACAAGCTCAACGACGCGCTGAAGCCGGTCGATCCGAACGATCTTTCGAGGGGCTTCGATTTCGATGGCCGCATCTCGGAGGACTTCAAGCTGGCGTCGGGCACCTGGGTCAGCGTCGGTCCGCTGCGCGCCAAGTTCATTGCTGCCTGCGCACCGCTGGTGCGCGACGTGGTGATCGCCGGGCTCGACCGCGATTATGTCACCGCGCTGGCGATCCTCGATCCAGACGGCTGCAAGCTGATCAACGCCACGCTGCCGCTGGAGGATCTGGCCGGCATGGCGGCCGACCATCTGATCCGCGAGGCGTTCCGCGAGCGCTTCGCCACGCTGCTGACGCAGGCGACCGGCTCATCGAACCGCGTCACCCGCGCCGTGCTGCTCGGCGAGCCGCTGTCGATCGATAAAGGTGAGATCACCGACAAGGGCTCGGTCAACCAGCGCGCCGTGCTGGAATATCGTGCCGCGCTGATCGCCGACCTGTACGCAGACCCGCCGCCCGCGCATGTGATCGCGCTGGAGTGAGGGGCAATGGTCTCCGTCATTCCGGGGCGCGGACGCAGTCCGCGAACCCGGAATCCCGAGATGATCTGTGCAAGAGATTCCGGGTTCGCCGCTGCGCGGCGCCCCGGAATGACCAACTGAGAGGTAGGCGACTTTCGATGTTCACCAACCGCCGTGAGGTGCAGATCCAGTGGGGCGATTGTGACCCGGCGGATATTGTGTACTACCCGCGTTACTTTGCGATGTTCGACGATTCCACCTCGGCGCTTTTTGTCGCAGCCGGATGCTCGAAGCGCGACCTGATCAAGGTCTATGGTCTGGTCGGGATTCCGATGGTGGATACCCGCGCCAAGTTCTACATCCCCTCGACCTATGGCGACGTGATCAGCATCGAAAGCCGGATCGAGCGGTTCGGTCGTTCCAGCTTCGAAGTGGTGCACAAGCTCTTCAAGGGCGAACAGCTGGCGCTCGAAGGCTTCGAGACGCGGGTGATGGTCGGCCGCCATCCGGACGATCCAGGCCGGCTGAAGTCGGTGCCGGTGCCCGAGGAGGTGAAGGCGAAATTCATGCGGGGCTGACTCGCCGCCGGTGATGCCGTAAACAAGACGACAAGATCGCGCCGAACACGGCCGATGCCATAACAGAGGGAGGAGGAGAACGTGACCAAGTTCAAGCTATCCGCTACGGCGATCGCCGTGGCCCTCGCGTTGCCGGGATTGTCCGGTGCCGCTCTTGCCGAAACCAACGAAATCACCATCGGTATCACCGTCACCACCACGGGACCTGCGGCGGCGCTCGGCATTCCGGAGCGCAACGCGCTCGAATTCGTCGCGAAGGAAATCGGCGGCCATCCGCTCAAGGTGATCGTGCTCGACGACGGCGGCGACCCGACTGCCGCCACCACCAACGCGCGGCGTTTCGTCACGGAGTCCAAGGCCGACGTGATCATGGGCTCGTCGGTGACGCCGCCGACCGTGGCGGTCTCCAACGTCGCCAACGAAGCGCAGGTGCCGCACATCGCGCTGGCGCCGCTGCCGATCACGCCGGAGCGCGCCAAGTGGTCGGTGGCGATGCCGCAGCCGATCCCGATCATGGGCAAGGTGCTCTACGAGCACATGAAAAAGAACAACATCAAGACCGTCGGATACATCGGTTATTCGGACTCCTATGGCGACCTGTGGTTCAACGACCTGAAGAAGCAGGGCGAGGCGATGGGTCTGAAGATCGTCGCTGAGGAGCGCTTCGCGCGTCCGGATACGTCGGTCGCCGGCCAGGTGCTGAAGCTGGTCGCCGCCAATCCCGATGCGATCCTGGTCGGCGCCTCCGGCACCGCCGCAGCGTTGCCCCAGACCACGCTGCGCGAGCGCGGCTACAAGGGGCTGATCTATCAGACTCACGGTGCGGCCTCGATGGACTTCATCCGTATCGCCGGCAAGGCGGCGGAGGGCGTGCTGATGGCGTCGGGTCCGGTGATGGATCCGGAAGGTCAGGATGCCAGCGCGCTGACCAAGAAGCCCGGCCTCGAGCTCAACTCGGCGTATGAAGCCAAGTACGGCCCGAACAGCCGCAGCCAGTTCGCCGCGCACTCGTTCGACGCCTTCAAGGTGCTGGAGCGGGTGGTGCCGGTGGCGCTGAAGACCGCCAAGCCGGGCACGCAGGAATTCCGCGAAGCGATCCGCAAGGCGCTGATCAGCGAGAAGGACATCGCGGCGAGCCAGGGCGTGTACAGCTTCACCGAAACCGATCGCTATGGCCTCGACGACCGTTCGCGCATCCTGCTGACGGTGAAGGACGGCAAGTACGTGATGGTGAAGTAGCCTCATCGCGCCGGCGACACCCCGCCTGCGCTTGCGAAGCCGGCCTCCCCGCGAGGCCGGCTTTTTGCTGCGCGGGAGGCTGCCCTTGCGGCCTCAACACGTTCCGTCTGCACCGCAGAAAAATGGGGCACCGCCTTAGCGTCGCGTTAAGGCTGATGCTTCGAATTGCGCGGAGTTAACGTGACCGGCGCGCGTCCTCTGGTAGGAGTACCGGGGTTCAACGGACTTCGCGCGGCGGAACGCCGTGCATCGGGCCCGACGGCGGCCGAGGCGGTTACGCTTCCGTGCCGGCACGGCCCCAGCAACGGTGATTGATGCCGAGCCAGATCGTCACGCAGCGTGATGTGATCCGCTACACCGCGGGCCGCGTGGTGGCCGCAGCCGGGATCACGGCGATCGTCACCATCATCTTTCTGATTTCCGATCTCGGCACCGATTGGCACGCGACCGTCGAGGTCGGCGCGGTGGTGAAGGCGTCGCTGGTGGTGGCGCTCGGCATCTCGACGACGCTGTCGGGCGCGATGGCGTATCGGTCGGCCCGTCTGATGCGGCAACTGACCTCGACCCGCGCCGAGCTGATGCGGATGTCGCGCACCGATCCTTTGACCGGCCTCCTCAACCGGCGCGGTTTCGACGAGGCGGCGGCGACCCAGCTCGCGCAGGCGAATTTCGCCGGGCAGCCGGTGGTGGCGATGATGTGCGACCTCGACCGCTTCAAGGCGATCAACGACCATTACGGCCATAACATCGGCGACCGTGTGCTCGCGGAGGTTGGCGACATTCTGCGCGACTTCGCCGCGCCGCGCGGCATGCTGATCGCCCGCCACGGCGGCGAGGAATTTGCCGGCCTGATGGTCGGCGTCAGCGAGGAGCAGGCCAACGATTACGCGCTCGAGCTGTGCCGGCTGTGCGCCACCGCTGTGGCCTGCGACGGCCGGCTGGTGGCGGTGACGATGAGCTTCGGCCTTGCGGCCTATCGCGGCGGTGAACTGTCGGCGCTGATGCGGCGCGCCGACCTCGCGCTGTATCGCGCCAAGGATCTCGGCCGCAACTGCGTGGTGCTGCTCGACGACGGCGACGCCTTGCCGATGGCGCCCGCCGAACCGTCAGGCGGGGTGCGAGAAGCCGAGATAGCTCGCGACCACCGCCTCGTTGCGCGCAACCTCTGAGGCCGGGCCGTCGAGCACGAATTCGCCGAGCTCCATCACATAGGCGCGGTCAGCGATCGCCAGCGCCGCCTTGGCGTTCTGCTCCACCAGCAGCACCGAAACCCCGGCTTCGCGCAGTTCGCCGACGATGCGGAAGATGTCCGCCACGATGATCGGCGCAAGGCCGAGGCTCGGCTCGTCGAGCATCAACAGCTTCGGCGCGCCCATCAGCGCACGGCCCATCGCCAGCATCTGCTGCTCGCCGCCGGACAGCGTGCCGGCGAGCTGCTTGCGCCGCTCCTTCAGCCGCGGGAACAAGCCATAGACCCGCTCCTGCGATTGCGCGGCGATGCTCTTGGCAATGCGGAAGGCGCCGAGTTCGAGATTGTCCTCCACCGTCATGGTGGCGAACAGCTCGCGATGCTCGGGCACCAGCGATAGCCCGGCGGCGACGCGGTCCTCGATGTCGAGCCGCGCGACATCGATGCCGTCGAAAGTGACGCGGCCCTTCAGCGGCAGCACGCCCATCGCGGCGCTGAGCAGGGTGGTCTTGCCGGCGCCGTTGGCGCCGACCACGGTGACGATCTCGCGCGTCCGCACCTCGAGCGACACGTTCCGCACCGCCTCGACCTTGCCGTAGGACACCGAGACGCCGGACACCGAAAGCAGGGCGGTCATGCCAGCGCTCCGAGATAGGCTTTGATCACGTCCGGATTGGTTTTGATCGCGTCGGGCGTGCCTTCGGCGATCCTTGTACCGAAGTCGAGCACGACGATGCGGTCGGCGAGGTCCATCACGAAGCCCATGTCGTGTTCGACCAGCAGCACCGACATGCCGCTGTCCTTGAGTTGACGCAGCAGCGCGGCGAGCCGCTGCTTCTCCATGTGGCGCAGGCCAGCCGCCGGCTCGTCGAGCAGGAGCAGTTCCGGATCGGCGCACAGCGCACGCGCGATCTCGACGATGCGCTGCTGGCCGAGCGAGAGCGAACCCGCGAGCTGATCGATCTCCGCGCCGAGCCCGACGCGCTCGATCTGCCGCGCGGCCTCGGCGAGCAGCTTGGCCTCGTCGCCGCGATCGAACCGCAGCATGCTGGTGATCGCGCCGGAGCGGCCGCGCAGGTGGGCGCCGATCGCGACGTTCTCCAGCACGGTCATGTCCGGCACCAGCTTGACGTGCTGGAAGGTGCGGGCGATGCCGAGCTTCACCACCTCCTGCGGCGGGGTGTTGTCGACCGGCTTGCCGTGTACTTCGATCCGGCCGCCGGTGGTGGTGAGGATGCCGGTGATCAGGTTGAAGGTGGTCGACTTGCCCGCGCCATTGGGGCCGATCAGCGCGACGATCTCCGCGGCGTTGACGTCGAACGACACGTCGTTGACCGCAACCACGCCGCCGAACTGCTTTCGCGCGCGCTCGACCTTCAGCAGCGGCGCGGTCGCGGAGCCGCCGACCCGTTCACGCGCGGGCAAGCCGCCGGCATTGCCGGTGACGGCGCGCCGGAATTTGACCGGTACCAGATTGGCCAGCCACGGCCACACACCGCCGGGCGCAAGCTGCAGCAGCACCACCAGGAGGATGCCGAACACGATGATCTCGAGCTGGCCCTGGCCGCCGAACAGCAGCGGCAGATAGCCCTGCAGCACTTCCTTCAGGATGATGACGATCGCGGCGCCGAGCACGCCGCCCCAGACATAGCCTGCGCCGCCGACCACGGCGATGAACAGATACTCGATGCCGGCTTGCGGCCCGAATGGCGTCGGATTGACGTTGCGCTGGAAGTGCGCGTACAGCCAGCCCGACAGGCCCGCCAGCACGGCCGCATAGATGAACACCAGGAGCTTGGCACGCGCGGTCTGCACGCCGAAGGCTTCGGCGGCGACATGGCCGCGGCGCAGCGCGCGGATGGCGCGGCCGGTGCGGCTGTCGAGCAGGTTCATGGTCAGCACAGCGCTGATCAGCACCATCGCCCAGATCACGAAGTAGATCGTGTGCGGATCGTACATGTCGATCGGGCCGATCGACAGCGGCGGGACCCGTGAGATGCCGTCGTTGCGGCCGAGGAAGTCGAGCTTGCTGAACAGATAGTACAGCGCGATGCCCCAGGCGATGGTGCCGAGCGGCAGGTAGTGGCCCGAGAGCCGCACCGTCATCAGCCCGAGCAGCACCGCCGCAATGCCGGCGACCACCAGCGAAGCGGGCAGCGCCAGCCACGGCGACAGGCCGTACACCGTGGTGATGTAGGCGGTGGTGTAGGCGCCGAAGCCGCAGAATGCGGCCTGGCCGAACGAGGTGAGCCCGCCGACCCCGGTGAGCAGCACCAGACCCATCGCCACCAGCGCGGCGAGGCCGATATTATCGAGCAGCACGATCCAGAACGGCGGGATGCCCGGGATCAGCGGCAGCGCCGTCATTACGGCGGCGAACAGGAGAATCGGCAACCAACGCGGCATCACGCTCAGTCCTTCTCTTCTTCGACCGCGGGGGCGGCGAGCGAGCGCAGCACCAGCACCGGCAGGATCAGCGTGAAGACGATGACCTCCTTGTAGTTCGAGGCGTAGAACGAGGAGAACGACTCGACGATGCCGACTACGATCGCGGCGACGGCGGTGAGCGGATAGCTGACCAAGCCGCCGATGATCGCAGCGACGAAGCCCTTGAGGCCGATCAGGAAGCCGGTGTCGTAATAGAGCGTGGTGATCGGCACGATCAGGATGCCGGAGATCGCGCCGATCACCGAGGCGAGCAGAAACGCGATCTGGCCGGAGAGCGAGGTGCGGATGCCGACCAGCCGGGCGCCGAGCCGGTTGACCGCGGTGGCGCGCAGCGCCTTGCCGTAGCGGGTGTAGCCGAAGAACAGCCACAGTGCCGCCATCAGCGCCAGGGTGATGCCGTATACGGCGAGGCTCTGGCCGGTGAAGATCAGCGGGCCTGCGCTCAGCGTCACGTCCGACAGCGGTGGGCCGCGCAGACCTTCGGCACCGAAGAACACCAGGCCGAAGCCTTGCAGTGCCAGATGACAGCCGACCGAGGCGATCAGCAGCACTAGCACCGAAGTGTGGGCCAGCGGCTGGAAGGCGATGCGATACAGAAACAGCCCGATCGCGGCGACGATCAGCAGCGACAGCGCGATGTTGATGGCGACGCCGGGCTTATGCGCCGGCAGCCACGTCGCCAGCGCCAGCACGACTGCTGGGAAGGCGATGTAGATCAGCGCCGCGCGCGCCACCTTGGCGAGATGCAGCGATTTGCGGGCGCTGAACAGTTCGAAGGCGAACGCGACCAGCCCCATCACCAGCGCCAGTTGCGCGGTGCCGGGCACGCCGCCAGCCGACAGCGTCGCGTAGGTGAGTGCGCCGAATGTGATGAATTCGCCCTGGGGAATCAGGATCACCCGGGTGACGGCAAAGACCAGCACCAACGCCAGCCCGAGCAGTGCGTAGATCGCGCCGTTGGTGATACCGTCCTGAACCAGGAACAGCAGAATCGTGGTGTTCACGCGAACGTCCCCTCCCGCGAAGGCACGTCGTTGCGCGCCTCCATCCGCCGGCAGTTGAATTCTGCTCAGGCTATTTGATATGGTGCATAACAATTATCGATTATAAGCTCAAGGCCCCGCGAGGCGTTCGCGGGACCTTAGCGAACAGGATCACGAGCCCGGCGATGCCCGCATCGAAAACCGCCGCCGTCGCCAAGCCGGCACGAGGCGCGCGCAAGGAGCCGCCGGTCGAGAGTGCCGCTGAGGCCTCCGAGCTGATGATGGGCGAGCTCTCGGAGCTGCTCGGCTACGCGCTGAAGCGCGCCCAGCTCCGCGTGTTCGAAGACTTCCTGCATTGCGTCGCCCCGGTGCAGCTCACTCCGGCGCAGTTCTCGGTGCTGCTGCTGCTCGACGCCAATCCCGGCCGCAATCAGACCGAGATCGCCACCACGCTCGGCATCCTGCGGCCGAATTTCGTGGCGATGCTCGATGCGCTGGAAAGTCGCGGTCTGTGCGTCCGCACCCGCTCGCCGAGCGATCGCCGCTCGCACATCCTGATGCTCACCGACAAGGGCCGAGCCACGTTGGCGCGCGCCAAGAAGTTGGTGGCGACCCGTCACGAAGATCGCCTGACCGAACTGCTCGGCCGCGACAATCGCGACGCTTTGCTGGCGATGCTCGCCACCATCGCGCGCGAATTCTGAACGCGCCGGCGGTCAGCTCTTTTTGAAGCAACGTTTGTCGTTCCCCGGGCAGGGGTCGACCTCCTGCACCGAGGCGGTGATCGAGTTGAGCTCGATCGCCGCGCGCTTTCGTTTCGCCACCAGAAAGCGGTCGACGAAAGCGACCGAGGTCGCCTTCAGGGTCACGACGGCTTCGGCGCGTTCGGCGCGCGCGATGAAGTCGTCGGCTTCCTCGGGCGTCAGCGAGCGGCAGAACCGCACGACCGCCGCGGCCGGTGACACGTAGCGGGTGAAAGGCCCGGCCGCTTGCTTCTTGGCGGCCGGCTTCGCCGCAGAGGTTTTCTTGGCCTTCGACTTCGCCGGTGTGGTCGCCATCATCGTCCCCCTTGATTATTGGGCAGGGTACAGTTGCAGCTCACGACGCTTCATCTGATCGATTGCGATCACGGCGAGGACTTCGGACGGCGTGCCGCCGCCGGTCACGCGGTCGCCGACATACAGGGTTTGTGATCCGCCGCCGGTCTTGCGCACCGCAGCGGTCGGAGCGCCGCCGGCGCGCGGCGCGGTGAACAGATAGGTCCGCATCGTGGCGAGATCGGCGGCCTCGTTGCCCGCAAGTGCTAGCGCAATCGCGACCTGATGCACGTCGCTGCGCTTGGCGCTCGCAGTCAATTGCGCGTCAGCGAGATCGAACGCGGTGGTCACGCGCGTGAATACCACGCTCGGCGTGGCGCTGGCATTCAGCGTGGTGGTGAACACCAGCTTGTCGGTCATCGCCGGCACCGCGCCGTTGTTGCTGCCGGCGAGGTTGCCGAACAGCGTCAGCTCGATGAAGTCCTTGACCAGCTTCTCGACGCCGATCCGGCCGGTGATTGGATAGACGTAGTTCGCCGCGACGATCTGGCCGTTGCAGTAGCTGCCGCGCGAGGGATCGTTCAGCGTCTTGAGCAGATATTCAAACGTGTCGGTCACCGTGAAGGTACGCTGGTTGCTGCGCTTGCGCAGCGCGCCGGCGCCGACATTCAGCCTGAACACGTGCTCGGGCAGCACCCGCAATAGGTTCGCCTGCGAGGTCAGGTCGTTGTCTTCGGTGATGTTGAGATCGAAATTGTACGCCACGCCGGTCCGGTAGAACGTCCGGATTAGCGTCCGGACCTTGTCATAGGCGCGGCCGGGAAACAGCTCGGGACTAAATTGGCTGGTCGCTTCGCGGTTCTGGGCATAGGTGGGGCTGAGCTGCTGGGCAATCGGATCGCCGCTCTGGGCGAGCTTGTCGACCCATGCGATCACCACGGTCTGAACCGCGTCGCGGGTTTCGCAGCGGATGCGCTTGACGATATCGGGCGTGTCGACGCCGGAGAAATCCTCCGGCAGCGGGTGGATCGCGCACCCGGTCAGCACCAGCAATGCGATGGCAGCCGAAACGATGCTCTTCCACATCGCGCGCCTCGGGCAATCACTCGAACAACGACAAACGGCAAACCGAAATACACGCCGACTATACGCCGGCCCTGTGCCGTGTCTGTTGTTTCGATGCAACTATGAGGCGAATTCACCCGGTCGGTAGCGTTACGGGAGTACTTCCCGTCGCTCGGCGAGGCGGGCGTCGAGGGCGGCGCGCTTGTCGGACAGCAGGCCGTTATCGGCGGCTTCGATCACCTCGTACAGCTCACGGGCGCCGGCGAGCCGGGTGACGGTGACGTAGTCCGCGCCCGCCTGATACATCGCATCGACATCGGCCAGCAGGTCGGCGGTGGCGACGATCTGCGCGTTGGGATTGAGCGCGCGGACGTGACGCACCAGCCGCTCGTTGGTGGCGCCCTTCAGCAGCGAGTCCGGCACGCTGAGGATGATGATCTCGGCCTTGGCGACGCCGGCATGCAGCAGCGTGTCCACATTGCTGATGTCGCCGTAGATCACGTGCATGCCGCGCTCGGTGAGGGTGCGGTACACCATCGGGTTGAAGTCGATCACGCTGATCTGTTTCAGCAGCTCAGGGGTGTGCTGCTCGATCTCGCTGACCAGCGCGCTGGCGGCACGGAAGAAGCCGAGGATGACGATGCGGTGCACCGCGCCGTGGCCGGCCTCTGCGGCGGCTTCGGCGCCGCTCTGCTGCTGGCCGAGATCGCGGAAGCCGAATTTGGTCAGCGTCCCGATCGCGCGGCGGGTGATCGGATCGCTGCGCATGATCACGAAGGTCGACAGCACCGCCAGGAGAACGAAGGCGAACGACGCCGCGCTGGCGGTCTGGGTGCCGATATGGCCTGCGGCGACGCCGGTCTGGATCACCACCAGCGAGAATTCACTGATCTGCGCCAGGTTCAGCGCCGGCAGTAGGCTGGCGCGCAGGCCTTGCTTCATCAGATACAGCGGCAGGAAGGTGGTGAGGAGCCGGCTCGCCAGCGTGAAAACCGCGATTGCCAGCGCCAGCCCAATCACCGAGCCGTTCGGGATCGGGATCGTCATGCCGAGCGCGACGAAGAACAGCGTGATGAAGAAGTCCCGCAGCGTCGTCACCTTGGCGGTGACGTCGAGCGCGTAGGGGAAGGTCGACAGCGACACGCCGGCGACCAGCGCGCCCATCTCGCGCGACAGATGCAGCCGCTCGGCGATTTCGCCGATCAGGAAGCACCACGCCAATGCGCCGAGCAGCACCAGTTCGGGCGTGCGCGCGATGCGGTGAAACAGCCAGGGCAGCACGTAGCGCGACAGAGCCAGCGCAGTCGCGACAAGCGCGACGACCCGCGCGATCGACAGCAGCAGCACCGAGATCTGCAGGTCGGCGAGACTTGGCTGCACCGCCAGGAACAGGATCGCGAAGATGTCCTGCAGCACCAGGATGCCGAGCGTGATGCGGCCGGGCAGGGTGTCGAGCTCGCGCTTCTCGTACAGCACCTTGACGATGATCACCGTCGACGACAGCGCGCACGCCACCGTCAGGTACAGCGCGTCGAAATGGCCGCCGCCGAGGCTGAGCCCAATGGCGACGAAGAAGGCGAGGCCGAGCAGCACGCCTCCAGCGATCTGTCCGCCGGCCGCGACCAGGATCACCGGACCGGCGCGGATGATCTTCTTCAGATCGATCTCGAGACCGATCATGAACAGCATGAAGATCAGCCCGAGCTCGGAGATCACCGAGATCGAGTTCTCGGATTTCACCCAGCCAAGGCCGAATGGACCGATGACGAAACCGCCGATAAGGTAGGCGAGGATCAGCGGCTGACGGAAAAAATGCGCCGCCAAACCGAGCAGCCAGGCGAACAGGATGCTCAGCGTGATATCGCCAATCAGTTCGTGCATGCACCTTCCGCCGTGGAATGCCTTGGCGCGAACACTAAAGGGACAGCCATGCTGAGACAACGCATCGGGAGCCGGGCTCGCGGAACGAGACGCCATCGCTCCGGCGCGCTCGTGATTCTCTGCCTGACATGCCTGATTCTGTCGGCTGGCGCACCGGCTTTGGCTCAATCACCGGCCCCGCGCGACATCGCCAAGGCGTTCGCCGGCTCGCTGACCGCGCTGCCGAGCGAGCCCTTGACCGTCGGCGGCTCGATCTATGTGCCGGCCTATTCCAGCGTCTGGATCAACCAGGGCGGGGCGCGGGCGGATTTTTCGGTTACGCTGAGCATCCACAACGCCTCCGAGACCAAGCCGCTGGTGATCAAGCGGATCGCCTATTACGACGGCGCCGGTAAAATGGTGGAGAGTCATCTCAAGGAGCCGGTGGCGCTGAAGCCGTTTGCCACCATCGAGGCGTTCGTCGCGACGCTCGACACCCGCGGCGGAACCGGCGCCAATTTTGTGATCGACTGGACCGCGGCCGGCGAGATCGCCGAACCTGTGACCGAAGCGCTGATGATCGGGACCTTCGCCAACGGCCATTACGCGTTCATCTCGCAGGGCCGGCCGATCCGCACCACCTCCGGCCGCTGAGCCGGGACTGCTATGGGCTAGGCCACGCGATCCCTGACCGGTAGCCCTGCACCCGGATGCTTCTCTTTATACCGCCTACGCGCTAGGTTCCCGGCTATCGCGGCAACCAGGGCAGGGCGGCATGGACAAATCCGAGACGGACGATCTGCGCGCCCGTGGATGGTGGACCGGCCTCGCGATCGCGGTGCTGCTGCCCGGCCTGCCGCTGGCGGTGTGGCTCGATCTCACCAACCTCGCCGATGCCGCGCTGCGCCGGCAGGCGTCCGATCTGAATTCGGTGATCAAGAGCGTCCGTCACTACTACGCTGCCAACGTGGTCGGGCGCATCCTGTCCCATTCCGGGCAGGTGCAGGTTATCCACGACTACGAGAATGTGCCCGGCGCGATCCCGATCCCGGCCACGCTGTCGCTCGAGCTCGGCAAGGTGATCGGCGAGCAGCAGAGCAACATCACCTATCGGTTCGTCTCGGATTATCCGTTCGCCAATCGTGCGCCGCATCAGCTCGACGCCTTCGAGCGGGATGCGCTGGCGGCGCTGCGCAAGGATTCGAGCGAGAACATTGTCTCGGCCTCTGCTGGATTGTTCAGCGACAGCGTCCGGCTGGTGTCGCCGGTGACGATGGCGCCGGCCTGCGTCGCCTGCCACAACAGCCATCCTGAAAGCCCGAAGCGCGATTGGAAGGTCGGCGACGTCCGCGGCATCCAGGAGGTGATGATCACCCAGCCGATCGCCGCCAATCTGTTCTCGTTCAAGTTCCTGCTGGCGTACTTCATGCTGGCTGCGGTGTGCGGCGTGTCGTTCCTGACAATGCAGCGCCGGCAGTCGCAGAAGATCCTGGCGATGAACCACGAGCTGGAGACCAACAACGACTTTCTGGCTTCTCTGTCGATGAAGATCTCGCGCTACATCCCGCCGCAGATCTACAAGAGCATCTTCTCCGGCCAGAAGGACGTGGTCATCCACACCGAGCGCAAGAAGCTGACGATCTTCTTCTCCGACATCCAGAATTTCACCGCCACCACCGAGCGGCTGCAGCCGGAGCTGATCACCCAGCTTCTCAACGAGTACTTCACCGAGATGTCCGAGATCGCGCACCGCTACGGCGGCACGATCGACAAGTTCATCGGCGATGCGATGCTGATCTTCTTCGGCGATCCGGAGACCAAGGGCGACCGCGCCGATGCGCAGGCCTGCGTGCGAATGGCGTGGGCAATGCAGCGCCGGCTGTCGGAGCTCAACGCCAAGTGGCGCGCGGCCGGGATCGAGCAGCCGTTCCGGTCGCGGATCGGGATCAATTCCGGCTATTGCAACGTCGGCAATTTCGGCAGCGCCGACCGGATGGACTACACCATCATCGGCGCCGAGGCGAACCTCGCCGCGCGGCTGCAATCGATCGCCGAACCCGGCGGCATCGTGGTGTCGTACGAAACCTATGCGCTGGTCAGCGACATCATCGACGCCCGCGCGCTGCCGTCGATCACCATGAAAGGCATCAGCCGTGAGGTGGTGCCGTACGCGATCGACCACCTGCGCGACGGCACCGAGGCCGCGGCGGTGGTGATCGAGAAGATGCCGGGCTTCGACTTCCACCTCGACACTGCAGCCGTCGCCGCAAACGACAGCGAGCGCGTTCGCTCGGTGCTGCTCCAGGCGCTGTCCTCGCTCGACCGCCGACAGCCGAAGGCGGCGGAGTAGCAGGATCGTTCCACAACAAAGGCCGTCATCGCCGGACTTGATCCGGCGATCCATCTTCCTTGAAAAGGATGAATGCGCCGGCCTTCGCCGCGCCGGAGTGGCCATGGTGCCGCAGGCGGCGCAAGCCCGCGCATGACGGCGATGGTTAGCTGCGGCCTCTCGTGCGTCATTGCGAGGAGCGAAGCGACGAAGCAATCCAGGAGCTCAAGGCACGGAGAGCTCAAGGTCCGGAACTCCTGGATTGCTTCGCTTCGCTCGCAACGACGGAGAGGGGATGAACTAAACTAAGATCGCCCGGATATCGTTGACGTTGGTGAGCGTCGGGCCGGTGACCAGCAGGTCGCCGGTCTGCGCGAAGAACCTGGTGGCGTCGTTGTCGGTCAGATAGGCGGCGGGGTCGAGCCGCCGCGCGGCGATCTGCGCGAAGGTCGCAGCATCGATCAGGGCGCCGGCGGGATCGTCGGCGTTGCCGGCGCCGCCGTCGGCGCCGTCGGTGTCGGCCGCGAGTGCGGCGACGTCGGGCAGGTCGGACAGCTGCTGCGCCAGCGCCAGCGCGTATTCCTGGTTGGGGCCGCCGCGGCCCTGGCCGCGCACCGTCACCGTCAATTCGCCGCCGGACAGGATCGCCAGTTTGCGCCCCGCAGCCCGAGCTTCGCGCGCGAGCTGGGCGTGCGCGGCGGCAACCTCGCGGGCTTCGCCTTCGAGATCGGCGCCGAGATCGGCGACCTCGTAGCCGGCGTCGCGCGCAACTTGGATCGCCGCATCGAGCGACTGCCGTGGCCGCGCAATGATCTCGAACCGGGCGCGGGCGAACGCGGCATCGCCGGCCTTGACGCTCTCGTTGCGCTGATCGTTCAGCGCGGCGGCGACCGCGGGATCGAGCTGCAGATCATAGCGGGCCACCAGCGCGCGGGCATCGGCCAGCGTGGTCGGGTCGGGCACGGTCGGCCCAGACGCGATGGCGGACGGTTCGTCGCGCGGCACGTCCGAGATCGCCAGCGTCACGATCTGCCCGGCGTGCTGACCGGCGCGGGCGAGGCGGCCGCCCTTAATCCGCGACAGATGTTTGCGCACCGTGTTGACCTCGCCGATCGGTGCGCCGGAGCGCAGCAGCGCCCGGGTCGCCTGCTGCTTCTGCGCCAGTGTCACGCCCTCGGTCGGCGCGATCCAATTGGCCGAGCCGCCGCCGGATAGCAGCACGAGCAACAGGTCGTGCGGCGTCGCTGTGGCGGCGAGGGCGAGGCTGGCTTCGGCGCCGCGCACGCCGGCGGCATCCGGCATCGGATGGCCGGCTTCGATCACCTCGATGACACGTGTCGGAACACGGTGGCCATGGCGTGTGGTGGCGATGCCGACCAGCCGCGACGGTTCCAGACCCACCGTGTCGAGATAGTGCCGCTCGGCGGCGGCGGCCATCGCGGCGGCGCCTTTGCCGGCCGCGAGGCAGATGATCCGTCCGCGCGGTGCCGGCGGCAGCTGCGCGGCGAGAATACGGTCGGGATGCGCGGCGGCAACGGCCGCATCGAAGATGGCGCGGAGCAGGGGGCGACGATCGGTCATGCCGCCAGTTGTGGCAGGCGCACTGCGGGGCGGCAAGACGGCCGCGTGCGCTGAACGAAAAAGCCCTCCGCGGTAATCGCGGAGGGCTGGTTCGTCGAGGCGAACAGGAGGGCGAACTAGCCGCCGCTGGGCGCAGCGACTTCGCCTTCGATCACGTCGCCGAACAGCTTCCAGTTCTCGCCTTCGAACCGCATCATCTGCAGCTGCTCGATCGGCGCGAAGTCGGTCGGCGAGGTGTTGAGCGTCACGCCCGGCAGCAGGCCGCCGAGCTGCACGCCCTTCAGGTTCGCCGCCTGCTTCATCACGTTCTCACGGCTGAGGTCGTCGCCGCACTGCTTGATCAGCACCGCAACGGTCTCGGCGATGTTGTAGCCGGTGGTGAACGAGGAGTCGGCGCGGCTGGCGTCCGGCGCGTACTTGGCCATGAACTCGTAATACGCCTTCATGCCCGGGTCGTTTTCCCACTGCTTGTCGGTGGCGTCCTTGGCGTAGGCGGCCGAGACGATGCCCTGCGCGTTTTCGAAACCGGCCGGCTTCATCACGCTGCCGGTCGAGGCCGAGACGTTCGGCACGATCATCATCGGCTTCCAGGCCAGTTCAGCGACCTTCTTGATGGTCTGCGCGGCGAACTTCGGCGTCGCGAAGATCACCAGCACGTCCGGATTGGCGGCCTTGATCTTGACGATGTGGGAGTCGACGGTCGGCTCGGTCAGCTCGTAGCTGTCCTCGATCACGACCTGCGACGCCTTGGCGCCGAGACCGTCCTTGAGGCCCTTCAGGTAGTCCTTGCCGAAGTCGTCGCCCTGATACAGCACGGCGATCTTGGCGTCCGGCTTCTCCTTCAAGATGTACTTGGCGTAGATTCGACCTTCGCTCTGGTAGCTCGGCAGCCAGCCCATCGTCCACGGGAAGTGCTTCGGATCGTTCCACTTGGTGGCGCCCGACGCCAGGAACAGATGCGGCACCTTCTTGGCGTTCAGATACTTCTGGATCGCGGTGTTCGACGGCGTGCCGAGCGGCGAGAACATAAACAGCACTTCGTCGCTCTCGACCAGCTTGCGGGTCTGCTCGACGGCCTTCGGCGGCGAATAGGCGTCGTCATAGGACACGTAGACGATCTTGCGGCCGTTGATGCCGCCCTTGTCGTTGATCATCTTGAAGTAGGCTTCCTGCGCCCGGCCGACGCTGCCATAGGCCGAGGCGGGGCCGGAATACGGCACGATGTTGCCGATCTTGACTTCGGTGTCGCTCGCACCGGGGCCGTATTTCTTTTGCGCCAGTGCTTGCCCGCCGGTGGCGGACAGCAGCGCGACGGCCGCGACGGCGGCGATGGAACGGGACAGGGCAGACATCGGATTCCTCGCGTGTTGTTGTTGGTCTTGCCGCATGCGCTGCATTGCAGTGCAACAGTGCAGCGGAGCGTTAGCCGGTTCGGCCGCCGTGCTCAACCCGCGGAAATTGCGACGGTTACCAAATTTCCCGCCCATTCCGTCGAATGGAAATAGATCGTGCTGCTGCGCGGAAATGTCGCGAGGGGGGCAGACACAAGGGAAGGCTCGCGCTGGAGCGGACCGGCAGCGCGGGAACATTCCCGCTACGCTGCGTGTGCCTTCTTCAGATGCGCGGCGACGAGTTTCAAATCGTCGACGAAGCGGGCGTATTCGCGTTCCTTGGCTTCGGCGTCGGGCAGGCGCAGCAGATAGGACGGATGCACCGTCACCAACACCTGCGGGCCGTCGTCGCGGTCGATCAGGTGGCCGCGAGTCTTGTTGATCGGGGTGATCTTGCCGAGCACGCTCTGCGCCGCGGTCGCGCCCATCGCCACCACCAGCAGCGGCTGCACCGCGGCGAGTTCGCGCTCGTACCATTGCCGGCACGCCTTGATCTCCGGCGTGTTCGGCTTCTGGTGCAAGCGGATCTTGCCGCGCGGCACGAATTTGAAGTGCTTCACCGCGTTGGTCACATAGGTCTTGCTGCGGTCGACGCCGGCTTCCGCCAGCGCCCGATCGAGCACCTGCCCGGCCGGGCCGACGAACGGCTTGCCGGCGAGGTCTTCCTTATCGCCGGGCTGCTCGCCGACCAGCATCACGGTGGCATGCTGCGGACCTTCGCCGAACACGGTCTGGGTGGCGTCCTTCCACAGGTCGCAGGCGCGGCAGTCTTTCGCTTCCTCGCGCAGATGCGCCAGCGTGTCGGCCTTGGGCTTGGCTCTCGTCATCGGCTGCTCCTGTCGCTGCGGCTTCTTCGGCGCGGTCGCCTCGGCCGCGACCATCGCGTGCGCCTTGCGCTCGGCGTGTTCGATCAGCGGTTTGATCAGCGCCGCTTCGGGCAGATTGCGCCAATACTTCTTCGGCATCTCGGCCTGCATCGCCTTGGTCTTCAGCCGCGCCGGATTGAAGATGCTGGCGTAGTAGGTGAGCCAGGTTTCTTCGAGGCGATCCTCCGACGGCGCCATCGCTTTGGTGACGCCGGGCGTGATCGCAATCGCATGACCGTCCCAATGTGCGCAGACGTCGGGCGTCAGGATCGACCATTCCATGTCGGCGAAGCGCCGCGCGAAGAATGGCGCCGCGAGCTCGACGATATGGTGCTCGGGCTCGAACCACGCGACATAGCGCGACTTCGGTTCGCGGCCGATCTCGCGGAAGCGGACGAAGGCGTGCATCTTGTGCTCGTCGCGCCGCACCGCCTTGGCCATCGCCTGCAGCCGCGCCACGTCGGGATCGGTCGCCACCTGCATCAGCTCGGGATTGGCGCGCAGTCGCCACAGCAGCTGATACAGATACGCAAAGCGCTGCGGATCGCGATGCAGGATGGCGATCTGCGCCAGCTCGACGAAGCGGGCGGGGACGTTGAACGTCTGCGCGGGGGCAGGCGATCGTGCAGCATGTGTGAACGGCGCGGCCGTTTCGGCAAGATGCCCCGCATCCGGCGACAGCTCTGCCGCATCGAACAGCTCCGGCTCGTCGCCAGCCACAGTCCAAGTGATATCCGCCGGTGCCACATCCGCCAGCACCAGCTCCCGCGCCGCCTTGCGCCAGCCGCCAAAATCGGTGTCGCTATCGAGCCGGATGCGGTGCATGTGCCTTTGGTTGCCCAGACTGTTAGTTAATTCCTATGCGCGTGATACGTGGCACTATCCTCATCCTGAGGAGCCGCGGCGAAGCCCGAAGGGTTTCGTCGTGGCGTCTCGAAGGATTGCCCCAGGGTGTGACTTCATCCTTCGAGACGGCTGCTGCGCAGCCTCCTCAGGATGAGGCTGTGCTGGGCGCTAATCACCTATCCCCGTCATTGCGAGCGAAGCGAAGCAATCCAGGGGCGCCGGGCACGGGGCCTCTGGATTGCTTCGTCGCTCCGCTCCTCGCAATGACGGTCGATCAAAACCCAAATCCCAGTTGCTGCGCCTTCGGCCGAAACCGCTCCGCCAGTCGCGCGGCGTCGAGCAGGGTGCTCGGCGGGCGGTGGTCGGGAAGAACGATGAACGGCAGCGCCTTGTTCCTTGGGATGTGGAGTTTGGCGAGGTCCGAGCTGCGGATCGCGCTGTGCCGGCGGGTGTCGATGATGCGGTCGACCGCCTTGCGGCCGAAGCCGGGAATGCGCAGCAATTCCTCGCGGCTGGCGCGGTTGACGTCGAGCGGAAAGCGCTCGCGGTGGCGCAGCGCCCAGGCCAGTTTCGGATCCATCTCCAGCGACAGCATGCCGGCGGCGGGATCGATGATTTCGCCGGCGTCGAAGCCGTAGAACCGCATCAGCCAGTCGGCCTGGTACAGCCGATGCTCGCGCACCAGGGGCGGCGCCTGCAGCGGCAGCGCCCGGCTGGAATCCGGGATCGGGCTGAACGCCGAGTAGTACACCCGCTTCAGATTGTACGAGCCGTAGAGGTTGGCGCTGGTGTTGAGGATGGTCTGGTCGGTGGCGCTGTCGGCGCCGACGATCATCTGCGTGCTCTGGCCGGCCGGCGCGAAGCGCGGCGGCTTGGCGCGGGTAGGGGTCTTCCGCGCCTCGGCCTTGGCCTCGGTCGCTTCATCCAGCTTCAGCCGCAGCCGCCCCATGGTGCGGCGGATGGCGCGGACGTTCTTCTCCGGCGCCAATTGAGCGAGGCTGTTCTCCTCCGGCATCTCGATATTGATGCTGAGCCGGTCGGCATAGCGGCCGGCCTTGGCGATCAGCGCGTCGTCGGCTTCCGGGATCGTCTTCAGATGAATGTAGCCGCGGAAGTGATGCTCCTCCCGGAGGCGCCGCGCCACTTCGACGATCTGCTCCATGGTGTAGTCGGCGCTGCGGATGATGCCCGAGGATAGAAACAGCCCCTCGATGTAGTTGCGGCGATAGAAGTCGAGCGTGAGCTGCACCACCTCGTCGACGGTGAAGCGGGCGCGTGGCACGTTCGACGACGCCCGGTTGACGCAATACAGGCAGTCATAGGCGCAGGCGTTGGTGAGCAGCACCTTGAGCAGCGAGATGCAGCGCCCGTCCGGCGCATAAGAATGACAGATGCCCATGCCGGGCGCGGTCGAGCCCAGCCCCTTGCCGCCCAGGCTGTCGCGTTTCTCCGTCCCGCTAGAGGCGCAGGAGGCGTCGTATTTCGCCGCGTCCGCCAGGATGGCCAGCTTGCGCTGCACGTCCATGCTTGGAATCTCCTTGATTCATCTCGCGAAAAAATTTGCCGCAAGACCTCGGTGCGATCCCGATTGACTCCGCCCGGGAGCAGGGATTTATTAGAACATATCATGAACAAATGAGCCGGCAACGGGTTCATCGAATCCGAAAACGGCAACGGAAAAAGGAGCGGCGCATGGATAGCGCCCGCCTCGGTATGCTTGCGCGCCTGCAGGGCGAAATCGACCGGCTCGAAAGCGGGACGGCGGAGACGCTGCGCCGCGTGCCGCTCGGCCATGACGACGTGGATGCGGTGCTGCACGGCGGCCTGATGCAGGGCGCGCTGCACGAAGTGTTCTGCGATGGCCGTCACGCCTCTGCTGCAACCGGATTCATCGCCGGCGTGGCGCAGCTGCTCGCCGAGGCGCGCTATCTGCTGTGGATCCGCCAGGATTTTTCCGCGCGCGAGAACGGCGAGTTGGCGATGGAGGGGCTGGCCGAACTCGGCTTCGACCCGCGCCGCCTGGTGATGGTGCGCGCCCATGATGCCGACAGCGCGCTCCGCGCCGCCGCCGATGCGCTGGCCTGCAATGGGCTCGGCGCGGTGATCACCGAGTTGTGGGGCGAGACCCGCGCGTTCGATTCCGTCGCCTCGCGAAAACTGACGCTGGCGGCGCAGCAGTCCGGCGTCACCGCGCTGATGCTGCGGATCGCCGCTGCGCCGCAGGCCTCGACCGCGGAAACCCGCTGGGTGATCCGCGCGGCGCCTTCGCCGCCGATCGAAGGCTGGGGCGCCCCGGTGCTCGACACCTCCCTTGTTCGCAATCGTCGCGGCCAGACCGGCCGCTGGATCATGGAATGGAATTGTGATGCGTACCGCTTCCGTGAACCGCAGGCGTATCCTCGGCCTTTGGCTGCCGAGGCTTTCGACCGATCGGGTCGAACGGGCCTTGCCGCAGGCGAGCACCGGCTCGCCGGCTGACGCCGCGCCTCCGCCGCCGCGTGTCGTCGCCGTCAAGCGCGACAACGCGCTGGTGGTGGTGGCCTGCGATGCGCGCGCCAGCCGCGGTGGCGTGTTGCTCGGAATGCCGCTCGCCACCGTGCGGGCGATGCATCCGGCGGTCGATGTGATCGATCATGACCCGCATGCCGATGCGGCGCTGCTGAATGCGATCGCCGACTGGTGCGATCGCTTCACGCCGCTGGTGGCGCTCGACGGCGCCGACGGGCTGCTGCTCGACATCACCGGTTGCGCGCATCTGTTCGGCGACGAGGCCAAGCTGCTGAACACGCTGACCGCGGCGCTGACGCGGCAGGGCTTTGCGGTCAGTGCCGCGGTCGCCGGCACTGCGGTGGCGGCACGGGCGCTGACCCGCGGTGGCTCCGGCCTGATCGTCGCGCCGGGCGACGAGCTGCGCGCGGTGGCGCCACTGCCGGTAGCGGCCCTCGGTGTCGACGATACGATCGTCCGCGGCCTGCGCCGCGCCGGGTTCAAGACCGTCGGTGAAGTGCTGGCGCGGCAGCTGACCGAACTCGCCGCAAGGTTCGGCGAAGGCTTCGTCGCGGTGCTGCGCCAGGCGACCGGCGAAGACGACGCGCCGATCTCGCCGCGGCGGCCGGCGCCGGACTACGTGGTCGACAAGAATTTTCCCGAACCGGTTGCCACCACCGAGGTCATTCTGCCGACGCTGCTGGCGCTGGCGCGGCTGCTGATTGCCGCGATGGAGCGGAGCGGCAAAGGCGCCCGCCAGCTCACCGCGAGCTTCTTCCGCAGCGATGGCGCGGTGCGCAGCATCAGCGTCGAAACCGGCCAGCCGGTGACGCGGGTCGAGGTGGTGCAGCGGCTGTTCGCCGAGAAGCTCGACGCGCTCGCCGATCCGCTCGATCCCGGCTTCGGCTACGATCTGATCCGGCTCGCCGCCAGCGTCAGCGTGTCTGTCGCGGAGGCCCAGCGCGGCTTCGACACCACCGCGCATCAGGCCGAGGATGTCGCCTTGCTGGCTGATACGCTGGCGGCGCGGCTCGGGGCGCGGCGGGTGGTGCGCTATCTGCCGCAGGATACGCACATCCCGGAGCGCGCGGCGCTGGCCGTGCCGGTGCAGCATTGTCCGCCGGACGCCGGCGATGCGCCGTGGCCGGAGCGCGCCGACGAGCCGCCGCTGCGCCCGCTACGGCTGCTCCAGCCGCCCGAGCCGATCGACGTGATGGCCGGCACGCCGGACGATCCGCCGGCGAAATTCACCTGGCGCCGCGTCCTTCATCGCGTCGTCCGCGCCGAAGGCCCGGAGCGCATCGCCATGGAATGGTGGCGCGCCGCCGAGCCCGGCCTGACCCGCGATTACTTCCGGATCGAGGACGAAGCCGGCGCGCGGTTCTGGGTATATCGCGACGGCCTCTACAATATCGAAGTGACGCCCCAGCCCGACGGCACCGGCCAGCCGCGCTGGTACATGCATGGGTTGTTTGCGTGAGGAGCGGGCGAGGGGGACGTACGGCTCTCTCCGTCATTGCGAGCGAAGCGAAGCAATCCAGAAGTTCCGTGCACTGAGCTGGATTGCTTCGTCGCTTCGCTCCTCGCAATGACGAAGTCAGTTGTCAGTTCAAGAATCCAAGGCGGATCGCATGACACCGCGCTACGCCGAGATCGGCGTCACCACTAATTTCTCGTTCCTCGAAGGCGGCTCGCATCCGCAGGACTATGTCCACGAAGCGAGCCGGCTCAAGCTCGACGCGATCGGGATTGCAGACCGTAATACGCTGGCCGGGGTGGTGCGTGCCTATAGCGAGCTCGACAATAAAGACCTCGTCCATAAACCCAAGCTGCTGATCGGCGCGCGACTGTGCTTTGTCGACGGCACGCCGGACATTCTCGCCTATCCGACCGACCGCGCCGCCTACGGTCGCCTCTGCCGCCTGCTCAGCACCGGCAAGCTGCGTGCGGAGAAGGCTGAGTGCCATCTGACGTTTGGGGATTTGGAGGAATTCATCCACGAGCCTGCGAGGTCCACCCCTCAGCCTTCCGCCTCCATCCACCAGTTCCCCACGCTGTCATGGCCGGGCTCGTCCCGGCCATCCACGCCTTTGCTACGATTGAGTCAGCAAGACGTGGATGCCCGGCACAAGGCCGGGCATGACGGTGGAAAGGTTACGGGTCGTCATTCGAAGATCCTGCTCGTGGTCATGCCTTCGTACCGGTTCCAGACGAAGACGATCGCAACCGCATTGGATCGTCTCGCCGCGCTCAATGCCGGTGCCGTCTGGCTCGCCCTCACGCCGTATTATCGCGGCGACGACAAGCGGCGGCTCGATCGACTGCGCCGGATCGCGGCCGCAGCGAAAGTCCCATGTATTGCCACCAACGATGTGCTGTATCACCACCCGCGGCGGCGGGCGCTGCAGGATGTGCTGACCTGCGTACGCGAGAAGACCACGATCGATAAAGCCGGTCGCCGGCTGGAAGCCAATGCCGAGCGGCACCTCAAACCCGCAGCCGAGATGGCGCGGCTGTTCCGCCATGATCCCGATGCCATCGCCGAGACGCTGCGCTTCGCCGAGCGGATCGATTTTTCGCTCGACCAGCTCAAATATCAATATCCCGACGAGCCGGTGCCGCCGGGCAAGACCGCGCAGCGTCATCTCGAGGATCTGACCTGGGCCGGCGCGCATAAAGCCTTCCCCAAGGGGATTTCGCCGCGCACCAAGAAGGTGCTGCACAAGGAGCTGCGGCTGATCCGCAAGCTGCGCTACGCGCACTACTTCCTCACCGTGCACGACATCGTGCAGTTCGCGCGGTCGCAGAACATCCTGTGCCAGGGCCGCGGTTCGGCGGCGAACTCGGCGGTGTGCTACGTGCTCGGCGTCACCGCCGTGAACCCGACCGAGGTCGATTTGCTGTTCGAGCGCTTCATCTCCAAGGAACGGCTGGAGCCGCCGGATATCGACGTCGATTTCGAACACGTCCGGCGCGAGGAGGTGATGCAATATGTCTATCGCCGCTACGGCCGCCACCGCGCTGCGATCGTCGCCACCGTCATTCATTATCGGCCGCGCTCGGCGATCCGCGACGTCGGCAAGGCGCTGGGGCTGACCGAGGACGTCACCGCGGCGCTGGCCGATACGGTGTGGGGCAGTTGGGGCAAGGGCCTCAACGACATGCAGGTCAAGCAGGCCGGGCTCGATCCGGCCAATCCGATGATCGCGCTCGCGGTGGAACTCGCCACCGAGCTGATCGAATTTCCCAGGCATCTGTCGCAGCACGTCGGCGGCTATGTGCTGACCCAGGATCGGCTCGACAGTTACGTGCCCGTCGGCAACGCTGCGATGGCGGATCGCACCTTCATTGAGTGGGACAAGGACGATATCGATACCCTGAAGATGATGAAGGTCGACGTGCTGGCGCTCGGCATGCTGACCTGCATCCGCAAATGTTTCGACCTGATCGGCGCGCACAAGCGCGAGCGCTGGACGCTCGCCAGCCTGCCTCGCGAGGTGCCGGAAGTTTACGACATGCTGTGCCGCGGCGAGTCGCTCGGCGTGTTCCAGGTCGAAAGCCGCGCGCAGATGAACATGCTGCCGCGGCTGCGCCCGCGCAAATTCTACGATCTCGTCATCGAGGTCGCGATCGTGCGGCCGGGCCCGATCCAGGGTGACATGGTGCACCCTTATCTCCGCCGGCGGAATCATCAGGAGAAAGTCTCCTATACGTCGCCATCGCCGCAACACGGCGATAAGGACGAACTCCGCAAGGTGCTGCACAAGACGCTCGGCGTGCCGCTGTTTCAGGAGCAGGCGATGCGCATCGCCATCGAGGCGGCGAAGTTCACGCCCGAACAGGCCAACGGCCTGCGCCGCGCGATGGCGACGTTTCGCAATGTCGGCACCATCGGCAAGTTCGAATCGATGATGGTCGAGAACATGGTGGCGCGCGGCTACGAGCGTGCGTTCGCGCAAAACTGTTTCGAGCAGATCAAGGGCTTCGGCTCTTATGGCTTTCCCGAGAGCCACGCCGCGAGCTTCGCGCAATTGGTTTACGCGTCGTCCTGGCTCAAGCATGTGCATCCCGACGCGTTCTGCTGCGCGCTCTTGAATTCGCAGCCGATGGGGTTCTACGCGCCGGCGCAGATCGTCGGCGATGCGCGAAGTAATGGCGTCGAGGTGCGGCCGGTCGATGTGTCGTTCAGCGCGGGCCAGTGCACGCTGGAGGAGCGCTGTGGCGCGTATCACGCGGTGCGGCTCGGCTTCCGCATGATCGATGGCTTCCGTTGGGCCGATCCGGACGAGGAGCGGGTGCGGCTCGAAGCCGGCGAGGCGCCGAGCGATGATTGGGCGGCGCGGATCGTCGCGGCGCGGGCGAGGGGAGCGTTCACGTCGCTGGAGCAGTTTGCGCGCATCACCGCGCTGCCGAAGCGCGCGCTGATCCTATTAGCCGACGCCGACGCGTTCCGCTCGCTCGGGCTCGATCGTCGCGCCGCGCTGTGGGCGGTGCGACGGCTGCCCGACGACGTGCCGCTGCCGCTGTTCGAAGCCGCGCACGCGCGCGAGCAGGACGACGAGCGCGCCGCGCCGCTGCCGGCGATGCCGATGGCCGAGCACGTGGTGGCCGATTATCAGACGGTGCGGTTGTCGCTGAAGGGGCATCCGATGGAATTCCTGCGCTCGCTGTTCGCGGCCGAGCGGGTGGTGACGTGTAGTAAGGTGTCGCAGTCCGGTCAGCGCGCCAGCGGCCGCTGGCTGCGCTGCGCCGGCGTCGTGCTGGTGCGGCAGCGGCCGGGCAGCGCCAATGGCGTGATCTTCATGACCATCGAGGACGAGACCGGCATCGCCAACATCGTGGTGTGGCCGGCCATCATGGAGAAGTTTCGCAAAGAGGTGATGGGCGCACGGTTGGTGCTGGTCGAGGGCAAGGTCCAGGCGAGCCCCGAAGGCGTGGTGCATGTCGTCGCCGAACGCCTGATCGATCGCAGCCATGAGATGGGCCGCCTCGCCGAAGGTCTGGTGCGTCCGGCACTGCCGGACGGCACCGACCTCTACGAACAACTGACCTCCGAAAAGCGCGGCTACGAAGCTCTCAACGGCGACCGCCGCGACACGCCCGACGCCCCCGCCCAACGCCATCGCCACCCCCGCGACGTCCGCATCCTGCCGCCGTCGCGGGATTTCCATTGAGGGGGTGTGGTGCCGCTTATGACCCTAAGCGGCCATTCGACGTTCGGCATGTTTTGCAGCGTTTTCGCAATGCCTCGGGCACGTCGCATCGTTGACATCACTCAAATCCGCAAGCACTCTTTTGAAATGGAATGGCAAAACTTGGAGACATTTTCATTCGGCGATAGTCCCGACTTGGCGAACAGGCTTGTTGAGCTTGTTCTCTCGGGAACAAAGCGTGCGACCTGCTGGGCCGAAAGTCAGGGCCTGCTTTCTGCGGAGGTCGGTAAATTGATGGTCGTCCTAGACGGGCAAGGCGTTCCGAAGGCCGTCCTGAAGACAATTGAATTGACGAAACGACGCTTTGACGAAGTCGATGGGGCGTTTGCTTTCGATGAAGGTGAAGGTGACCGTTCTTTGCAATACTGGCGCGAGGCGCACACGCGATACTTCATGCGACTTGGAAGATATGCGCCGGATATGATGCTCTGGTGTGAACGGTTTGAGCTTGTCGAACGCATTGGCTCGACTCCGTCCTGAATGCGAATAGGAAGCCATTCATTTCCGCTTCTGGCCCAAAGCGCTCTTGGCCGAGGCGATCAGCTGACGGTCCTCTCGTGTATCGCTCTCGGGAGCCCGTGCGGCCGTCATACGAACCGTCGCTAGCGCGCCTCAGGAGGCATCAGTTTCGCTGGCGGAAACACGTCGGGGTTCGGAGGGGTTCGCGGAAGCGGCCGGACAGCGGGCGGCGGTGTTTGATGCGTCTTTCTGCACTGGCTTCGAAAGTCGTTGATCGCGCCGAGTCCGACATTGAGGCTGTCGCCGTCACTGATCGTCTTACCGATCGCAAGGCGCACTGAGCCCGTCTTCTCGAAATCGTCGAGCCACTTGCTGTCAACCGGAACGGTGAAAGCATACGACCAGCCATCAGCATCGCCGAATTCAAGCTTCGCAAGTGCCGACTTGGTCCGTCCGTCCGACAGCGCGACCGTGGGATATTCACCGCTGGTCAGCAGCGCCGCGAATGCGGAGCGTTGCTCATCCGTCATCGCCACCGAGACGGCGACGTTTCCAGATTTCACGACGCATGTGAACGCGAAGCGGCCGACGGCGTCCGTCGCGTCGGAAGATGCCTGGACGAGAGATGATCGACCCTCGGACGTCGAAGTCCGCCAGCGTAGATCACCCTGCTGTGCTCTCGTCTCTTCGCAAACGGCAGCCGAAGCGAGTGTTTGCAACAAGGCTGCGCTCAATACTGGCTTGGTCCAAGATGTCGTGCTCATCCAGGCGACTCCACGATTGCCGCATCGAAATCGTACAACAGCGGACGCAAGAGGAGAATTGGCCTTCTGGCTCTCTGGACATGGTCGGATTTCAGATCCGCTCTCGCGCACCAAGATTCCGTAGCCCTGCGTCCTGACAAAATCCTGGTTCGACTACCCGTCCTGTCCAACGAGGGGCGTATCATGAGGCGTCTTGGTGGGGGCAGATCGGTCGGCTGGGTGACCAGCCGGGCGACTTTGGCGGAGCCGGCGTGGCTGGCGAAGCCGGAACGACGCGATGGGTCTCGCAAGCCCGCGTCCGGGAGGCATCGGGTCTCCGTCCGAGTATACTACGGGGCTCTGCGACTTGTTAGTTCGCTAGACGCGGGACGAGCGAAGGCGGGGAAAGCCCGCCGGATGCAGCGGTGCGAAAAGCATCGCGCCCGTCCCCGGAAGCACGGACCTGATCGCCCAAAACCGCGGCCGGTGGCGCGCCGCAAGGCGACGCGCGGTCGATCGTTCGCTGCGGCGAGCGTCATGTTCGCGACGCGCCCGACGCCCCCGCCCAACGCCACCCCCGCGAAATCCGCATCCTGCCGCCGTCACGGGATTTTCACTAAGTGATCACGCCGCCAGTGCAGCGGCCCGTTCGCGGAACGACAACGCGGTCGCCGCGGCGCCGATCTCGAACGGCGTGACGTCCGACCAGAACCGGCTGGTGAATTTCCGCGCATCGACCCGGTACGGACGATCCCACAGGAATCGCATCTCGCTCATCTCCCGCAGCATCGGCGACACCGTGCCGATCGCCGGCAGCAGCCATTGCGGCAGCGACGTGATCCGCGCGGGCATGCCGAGCGCCCGGGCGCCGAGTTCGAGAATCTGCCGCGGGGTGCGGATCGGCGCGCTCGGCATGTGCCAGGCCTGACTGAAGGCGTCATCCGGGGCGTCGAGCAGGGTCGCGACCGCGCGCGCGATATCCGGTACGTAGGCGAAGTCGTGCGGCGTATCCGGCGTTGCGATCAGCATCGCGCGCTTGCCCTTGGCGAGTGCGCCGAACGCGAGATCGCCGAGGTGCGACAGCCCGACGCCGGGTCCGTAGAAGTCCGGCGCGCGCAGCGCTGCGACGCGCACCTGGCCGGCGGCGCTCGCCGCCGTCCACAGCCGCGTGATGGCGGCGCGCACCGCGGGTTTCACGCCGGCATCGGTCAGCGGCATGTCCTCGCGCAGCGGCGCGTGCTGCGGGCCGTACATATACAGGTTGTCGACGAACACCATCCGCGCATTCGCCGCAGCGGCGGCCGCGAGCAGGTTTTGCATCGCCGCTGGCCACGCGGTGCGCCACACCTCGCCGACATAGGGAAAGCCGATCGCGACGACGATCTGCCTGGCGCCCGCGACGGCACCAGCGACCGAGGCGGGTTCGAGCACGTCGCAGGCTTGAAACACAGCGCCGCGCGGAAGATCGGCGGGCCGGGATCGTTGCGCTACCCGTACCGCAACGCCTTTGGCTGCGAGCAGTTCGGTGGTGGCGCGGCCGACCGGGCCGTAGCCGAGAACGACGATCTCCTGCGTCATGGGCAACTCCTTTCAAAGTCGATGACCGCAGACTAAGCGCTTTCTTTGCATATCAAAAATGCATTGTTTATATCATCATCATGCGCGAAGTGAATTTAGCCGGGCTCGACCTCAATCTGCTGCCGCCGCTCGAGGCGCTGCTGCGCCGGCGCAACGTCACCCACGCGGCGCAGGACGTCGGCCTGAGCCAACCGGCGATGAGCCGCGCACTGTCGCGCTTGCGCATTTTGCTCGCCGATCCGCTGCTGGTCCGCGGTCATCATGGCTTGGTGCTGACGCCGAAGGCGCAAGCCTTGGTGCCGCTCCTGAGCGTCGCCGTCGCCGACCTCAAGGACCTGTTTCGCGAACGCCGGTTCGACCCGGCCACCGAGCAGCGCACCATCCGCATCGCGGCGTCCGACAATCAGACCGTGCTGCTGGCGCCGCCATTGATGGCGCGGCTGGCCCGCGAGGCGCCTGGCATCGATCTGCGCTTCGAGCCCTACCGCGCGGATCTGCGCGAGCGCATGGAGAGCGGCGCGCTGGATTTCGCTTTCGCGCTGGCCACCACCGATTTGCCGCCCGGTGCGGTGAGTATGCCGATCGCCGACGACCGGCTCGCGCTGGTGATGCGGCGCGGCCATCCGAAAGCCAAACGCACCTGGCGGATCGAGGACTACGCCGACGTCGACCACGTCGGCATCGCGCTGCTCGACGACGGTCGCTCGGAGCTCGACGGAATCCTGGCGGCCGCGGGGGTGAGCCGACGGGTCGCGCTGGTTACGCCGCATTTCACCGCGGCGCTGGCGGCCGTCGCCGCGACCGACATGGTGACGACGATCTCCCGCGCGTTGGCGCGCCGCTTTGCCGGCGCCTTCGATCTGATCGTCAAACCGCCGCCGTTCACCAAGATCGAGTTGCCGATGACGCTGGTGTGGTCGCATCTGCGTCATGCCGATCCGTTGCTGGTCTGGTTTCGCGGCCTCTTGCGCGAGGTCGCCGGGCCGGCCTATGCGGATCGTCGTCAACGCGCGGCGCGCCGACCGACTTAGCCGTGCGCCGTCACCAAGGCGGCTCCGATGAGAGCCGGGAGGCAAGGCGTATGCAATCTCCCCGTGATTTGCTTGCTGATCTCTGGACCTCCGTCGGCGCCGATGCTGCCGGGCTGGAACGCGTGACGCTCACCGGCGACGAGCCGCAATTGCCATCGTCGTTTCGCGTCGACGCCGCGGCGCAGGTGGCGATTGCGGCGAGCGGGCTGGCGGCGGCCGAGATCTGGGCGATGCGCAGCGGGCAGGCGCAGGGCGTCAGCGTCGACATCCGCCACGCCGCGATCGAGTGCCGCTCCGAGCGCTACTTGCGCAAGAACGACGAACCGCCGCCGCCCGCTTGGGATCCGCTCGCCGGCGTTTATCAGGTGAAGGGCGGCCGTTACGTTCGGCTGCACACCAACTTTCCGCACCATCGCGACGCGGTCTGCCGGGTGCTCGCCTGCGAGCCGGTTCGCGACGCGGTGCAGGCCGCGCTGCTGCAGTGGGAGGGCGAAGCGTTCGAGACCGCTGCTTATGCGGCCGGCGGCGTGGTGGCGCTGATGCGATCGCGCGAGGAGTGGCAGGCGCTGCCGCAGGCCGCCGCGCTCGATGCGCTGCCGCTGGTGGAAATCACCAAGATCGGCGAGGCGGCGCCGAAGCCGTGGCCGGAAGGCAGGCGGCCGCTCTCCGGTCTGCGCGTGCTCGATCTGTCGCGGGTGATCGCCGGTCCGGTCGCCGGCCGGACGCTGGCGGCGCATGGCGCCGACGTGATGCTGGTGTCGAGTCCTCGGCTGCCGTCGATCCCCTGGCTGGTGATCGACACCGGCCGCGGCAAGCTGTCGAGCTTCGCCGACCTGACCACGCCGGAGGGCCACGCCGCGCTGCGCGAATTGCTCACCGAAGCGGACATCTTCAGCCAGGGCTATCGTCCGCGCTCGCTCGCAGCGCTCGGCTTCTCGCCTGAGGAAGCGGCCGCGATCAATCCCGGCATCGTTTACGTGTCACTGTCCGCCTATGGACGCTCGGGTCCGTGGGCGGAGCGGCGCGGCTTCGACTCCCTGGTGCAGTGCGCCACCGGTTTCAACCATGCCGAAGGGCAGGCGGCCGGCGTCGCCGGACCGAAGGAATTGCCGATGCAGATCCTCGACCATGCGACCGGCTACCTGATGGCGTTCGGGGCGATGATCGCCAAGGCGCGCCAGGCGCGCGAGGGCGGCAGCTGGCACGTCCAGGTGTCGCTGGCCCGCACCGGCAAATGGCTGTGGGAGATGGGGCGGCTGCCGCACGGTCTCGCCACCCCCGAGATCGGCCAGGAAGCAGTGGGGCCGTATCTCGAACGCGCCCAATCCGGCTTCGGGACGCTGCAGGCGGTCCGGCATTCTGCGGTGCTCAGCGCCACGTCGGCCGCCTGGGCCCGCCCGGCGGTGCCGCTGGGGACCGATCCGGCGGCCTGGCCGGCCCGCGGTTAAGGCCTCCGGCCGCCGGTTCCGCCGGTTAATGTGCCGTTCAGGATGGAATTCGTAAGCCTGCCCATTGAGGCGCGCGTCTCGGTCGGCGGCTGACGCGCTGGTGTCATCATTCGCTGCTAAGCGCATTTTTGCCGTTTTCACTTTGCGCTGGCCACGATTCGGGCATTATCAGCCGTCAGGGAGGCAACGCGGCGATCAAGCCGGAGCTCAGGCAGGGCATGCGCGAACATTTTCTTCGAAATCTGCGTCTTCGGCGCACCTGGTGGATCGCGGCTGCGTGCGTTGCGGCCGGCGTTGCCGTGGGCGGTTACGAGCTGGCTCAGTTCAAGCAGCCCGGTCGCGGCCACACCGATATTTCCAGCCAGTCGCGCCGCAGTGCCGACCGCTACACCCCGACCCCGGCCGAATGGGCCAGCCTGACGATCGAGCCGGTGAGCGACCGCAGCTTCCGCGCCGAGCACGTCACCGAAGGCAAGATCGCGATCGACGAAGACCGCGCCACCCCGGTGTTCTCGCCCTATGCGGGCCGGGTGACCAAGCTGCTGGCGCGCCCCGGCGACCACGTCACCAAGGGCCAGCCGCTGTTTTCGATCGAAGCGCCCGACACCGTCCAGGCTCAGAACGATTTCATCACCGCCTCGACCGCGCTCAACAAGGCGAAGTCGCAGCTCGACCTGGCGCAGCTTCAGGACAAGCGCGCCCGCGATCTGTTCGAAGGCAAGGCGGTGCCACTGAAGGACTATCAGCAGGCCCAGGCGACGCTGGTCACCGCGCAGAACGATTTCCAGTCGGCCACCACGGCGCTCGAAGCCGCGCGTAACCGGCTGCGCATTCTCGGTCTCAGCGAGTCCGCGATCTCGGCGTTCCAGGACAAGGGCAATATCAATCCCGAGACCACCATCGTGGCGCCGATCGCCGGCACCGTGGTGCAACGCAAGGTCGGTCCGGGCCAGTACGTCAACTCCGGCTCCAGCGATCCCGTCTATATGATCGGCGATCTGTCGACGGTGTGGCTGACCGCTTTCGTCCGCGAAAGCGAAGCTGCCGATGTCGCCGAAGGCCAGGACATCAGCTTCAAGGTGCTGGCGTTGCCGGGCCGCACGCTGACCGGCCGGATCGACTACGTCGCCGCGGCGATCGATCCGACCACCCGCCGGCTGACGGTGCGGGCCACCATCGACAATCCCGGCGGGCTGCTGAAGCCGGAAATGTTCGCCAACGTCACGATCTACTCGCCGTCGGATCATCCGGCCGTGGGCGTGCCGCGCCAGGCGCTGATCTACGAAGGCGACCAGGTTCGGGTCTGGGTCGCGCATGACGACCGCTCGATCGAGCTGCGCACGGTGAAGCCGGGCCTGTCGGCCGGCGATCTGGTCGAAGTCACCGGCAATCTGCGTCCGGGCGAAAAGGTCATCACCCGCGGCAGCCTGTTCATCGATCGGGCTGCCACCGGGTAACTCCGGTCTGCACACGACCGTCGCCGCGCGGTCCCGCCGCCGGTGCTCCCGCCCTCAGCCTGCGGTCGCTTGTTCTTCTGAACGGCCTGCGGCATTGATCGACATAACCGCCGGACCAGCGCCTCACAGCCTCCGCCTGCCCTGAAAGGTCCGATCCGCATGGGTCGCCTCGTCGAACTCGCGGTCAACCGCCGTTTCCTGATGCTCGCGCTGTTCTTGCTGGTGCTGGCGGGCGGTGTCGCCGCGTTCGAACATCTCAATATCGAAGCCTATCCCGATCCGACGCCGCCGATGGTCGACATCGTCACCCAGAGCCCCGGGCTCTCGGCGGAGGAGATCGAGCGCTACATTACGATTCCGATCGAGACCCAGGTCGCCGGCATCAAGAACCTGAAGACGATCCGAACAATCTCGCTGTACGGCCTGTCCGACGTCAAACTGCAGTTCTCGTTCGACTACACATATCAGGAGGCGCTGCAGCAGGTCCTCAACCGGCTGTCACAGCTGCCGCCGTTGCCGGGCAACGTCCAGCCCGGTATCTCGCCGCTCAGCCCGATCGGCGAGATCTTCCGCTATCGGCTGGTCGGGCCGCCCGGCTACAGCGTGCTCGATCTGAAGACGCTGCAGGACTGGGTGCTGCAGCGCCGCTTCCGGGCGATCCCGGGCGTGATCGACGTCACCGGCTGGGGCGGCAAGACCAAGACCTACGAGGTCCAGGTCGATTTCAATAAGCTGATCGCCTACGGCCTGACGCTGCCGCAGGTGCTGCAGGCGGTCTCCAACTCCAACATCAATGTCGGCGGCAACACCGTCGACATCGGCGCGCAATCCGCGGTGGTGCGTGGCGTCGGCCTGATCCGTTCGCTCGACGATCTCGCCAATACGATGGTGGCGTCGAACAACGGCAATCCGGTGCTGGTCAAGGACGTCGCCAAGGTCAACGTCGCCGAGAAGCCGCGACTCGGCATCGCCGGCATCAACAACGATGACGACATCGTCCAGGGCATCGTGCTGATGCGGCGCGGCGAGCAGAGCTCGCCGACGATCGCGCGGGTGGAGCAGGCGGTCACCAAGATCAACGCCTCGGGCCTGCTGCCGCCCGGCGTGCGGATCGAGCGGATCTACGACCGCAAGGATCTGATCGACACCACCACCCACACCGTGCTGCACAACATGGTGGTCGGCATCCTGCTGATCGTTCTGCTGCAGTGGATCTTCCTCGGCGACCTGCGCAGCGCGCTGATCGTCGGCGCGACGATTCCGTTCGCGCTGTTCTTTGCGGTGATCATCCTGGTGTTACGCGGGGAGTCCGCCAACCTGCTGTCGGTTGGCGCGATCGACTTCGGGTTGATCGTCGACGCCACCGTGATCATGGTCGAGGCGATCTTCAGGCGACTCTCGCACACCACCGTGCTGTCGCCCGAGGAGCGCAGCCAGATCTCCGCCGACACCATCATGGGGATGAAGAAGCACGCGATCCGCTCCGCCGCCGCGGACGTGTCGCGCTCGATCTTCTTCGCCGCGGCGATCATCATCGCGGCGTTCCTGCCGCTGTTCACGCTGTCCGGCGTCGAAGGCAACATCTTCGGCCCGATGGCTCGCACTTACGCCTACGCGCTCGCCGGCGGCCTGCTGGCGACCTTCACGGTGACGCCGGCGCTCAGCGCCATCATCCTGCCGCACCACGTCCAGGAGACCGAGACTTGGCTGATGCGGATGCTGCACAAGGTCTACACCCCGTGGCTCGGCTGGGCGGTGAAGAACCGGCCTGTGGTGATGGCCGGCGCGGCGGGCCTGGTGCTGACCACCCTGATCGCCACAAGCTTCCTGGGGCTCGAATTTCTGCCGAAGCTGGAAGAGGGCAACCTCTGGATCCGCGCGACGCTGCCGCCGACGATTTCGCTCACCGAGGGCAACGGCTACGTCAACGACATGCGCAAGCTGATCGCCAGCTTCCCCGAGGTCGAGTCGGTGGTGTCGCAGCATGGCCGGCCCGACGACGGAACCGACGCCGCCGGCTTCTTCAACGCCGAGTTCTTCGCGCCGCTGAAGCCCGCCTCGCAATGGCCCGGCAGCCACGACAAGGACGAGCTGACCGCGCGGATGCTGAAGCAGCTGCAGGCGAAATTCCCGGGCGTCGAGTTCAACTTCTCGCAGTATCTGCAGGACAACGTCTCCGAAGCCGTGTCCGGCGTGAAGGGCGAGAACTCGATCAAGCTGTACGGCAACGATCTGCAGGCGCTGACCGACACCGCCAACAAGATCAAAGCGGTGCTGTCGACGGTGCAGGGCGTGCAGGACCTCGCGGTGTTCACCTCGCTCGGCCAGCCGACGATCCAGATCGACGTCAACCGGGCTCGCGCCGCGCGCTACGGGCTGACGCCCGGTGACATCAACGCCACTATCAAGGTGGCGATTGGCGGCGACACTGCCGGTGATTTGTACGAGCCGGGCAGCGACCGGCATTTCCCGATCATCGTCCGGCTGGCGCCGGAATATCGCAAGAGCGCCGAGGCGATCCACAATCTGCGGATCGGCGTGCAGGGACCGAACGGCATCACCCAGATCCCGCTCAGCGAGCTCGCCGACATCCAGCTGGTGTCCGGCGCCGCCTACATTTATCGCGAGGATCAGGAGCGCTACCTGCCGATCAAGTTCTCGGTGCGCGAGCGCGATCTCGGCAGCGCGATCCGTGAGGCCCAGGACAAGGTCAACGCCCAGGTTCAGTTGCCGCCGGGCTCGCGGATGGAGTGGGTCGGCGAATTCGGCAATCTGCAGGACGCGATCAAGCGGCTGTCGATTGTGGTCCCGATCAGCCTGGCGCTGATCGGCGCGCTGCTGTTCTTCAATTTCGGCTCGCTCACCGACACGCTGCTGGCGATGAGCGTGATCCCGATGGCGATCTTCGGCGGCGTGATGGGCCTGCTGGTCAGCGGCATCCCGTTCAGCGTGTCGGCCGCGATCGGCTTCATCGCGCTGTTCGGTATTGCGGTGATGGACGGCATCATCATCCTGTCGCAGTACAATCAGTTGATCGACCAGGGGCTCGATCGGCTGCGCGCGGTGGTCCGCACCGGCGAGCTGCAGCTCCGGCCGGTGCTGATGACCTGCGTGATCGCCGGCGGCGGCCTGCTGCCGGCGGCGATGTCGACCGGAATCGGCTCGCAGGTGCAGAAGCCGTTGGCGATCGTAGTGGTCACCGGCATGATGCTGGCGCCGGGGGTGATTCTCATCACCCTCCCGGTTTTGATCTCGTATTTCTCCCGGCGGCGCGCCAACTAATCGCCCCGCCGGCCATTGGCGTTCCCTCGTAGTAACGCGGGTAGGAGTTCTCCGGGTGTGGCGAGATCGTGTTGAAAATACGCAACAACTGCGCTGTTACCGTGTGACGCCCTGATGACAGACCCGTCGCGGCGATACACCGCAGCGGCCTCTTGACCTGAGTCAAGGAGGGCACGCGAGGCCATGGCAACATTCAACCATGGCCAAGCTTCTGGTTTACCGATGCCCGCAGAATGGTCTGATGACTCAGACCTGGCTTGCCGACGAGGTGGTCGGCGGGGATCGGCCGAGCTATGAGCCGGTGTTCTGTCTGGCGTGTTCCCAGCAGCATTTCATCAGCCTGGATACTGGTCGCGCGCTCGGCGACACCGCCGCCACCGTGACCGCGACGCATGGCCCGGCATTCCCGCCGCGCGAGGATCGCTTTCCGCCGCGCGCCGTCCTGCAGCCGGAAGCCGCCGGCTTCAGCGCACCCGACGTCGACGCATTTAGCGGCTTTAGCGGCAATCAGTTCAAGGCGTATTGAGCGCACTTAGAGCATCTCTGCTTTTGACGGAAACAGGACCGCACTTCCTAGCGGTCGCAGCTTGCAGAACCTCATGGTGAGGAGGCGCAAAGCGCCGTCTCGAACCATGCGCCGCAGGCGATGTGGCTCCTCATCCTTCGAGACGCCCGGCGAGGCCGGGCTCCTCAGGATGAGGACTTCGGACGCTTGGCAAAGGCCAGATCCGCTTCTCATCAATCGATGAAGCGCTCTCGGACCGTCGTTAGAAAACGCGGCGCCTTGCAGGCGTCGTGCCCAGGCTCATCCCGGGCAGCCATGGTTTGCTGAGCGTCTGCGCGAAGGTCGGGGATCGCCGGGTCAAGCCCGGCCACGACGGGAGAGGGGGACGTGGGAACGCTGTGTGCGTCTCCCGGAGCGTCGTCGAAGGTCGTGGATCGACGCTTACTGTCCTGACGGGGTACGCAGGCCGTGCCAGGCGTCGCGGACCTGCTGGTAGTGCACGTCGGGCAGATAGTCCGGGGTGTTCAGGCCGAGGTTCTGGACGTCGAGGCGGCCGATGGCGCTGAGCAGCGTATAGGACGCCACCACGCGGTCGCGCTGCGCGCCGATCAGGCGGGCTTTGGCCTGGATCAGATCCTGCTGCGAGTTCAGCACGTCGACGGTGGTGCGCTGGCCGCCCTGGGCTTCGCGGCTGACACCCTGCAGTGCGATTTCGGCAGCGCGCACTTCGGATTCCGCGGCGCTCACGGCGATCTTGGCGCCTTCGTTCGACACCCAGGCGCCGATCGTCGCAGTGCGGGTCTGGTTGCGCACCAGGTCGAGCACCGAGCGGCTCTGCGCCGCCAGTTCCTTCGATTGCCGGGTCTGCGACGCGGCAGTGCCGCCGTCATAGATCGGGGCGTTGATCTGGCCGATCACCGAGGCCTGGTCGGTGCCGTAGGTGCCGAGCGTGGAGTCGGTCTGGCTGGCGCGGCTGGCGCTGCCCTGCAACGTCACAGTCGGCAGCAGGGCGCCTTCGGCAACCTTGATGGTGGTGGTGGCGACGTCGACATCGTAGCCCGCGGCCAGCACTGCGGGATTGCCCTTCGCCGCCTGCGCGATCGCGTCTTCGCGGCTCTTCGGCAGCAGCCGGTCGACCGGCGTGGCATTGCTCAGCGTGCCCGGCGGACTGCCGATCACCGCCGCGTAGGTGGCCTGGCTGATCGCGAGGTTCACTTCCGCCGCGTTGAGGTCGGCGCGTCCGCGGTTGAGGCGCGCTTCGGCCTGCGCGGTGTCGGTCGGGGTGACGTCGCCCGCGTTCAGGCGCTTCTTGGTGATATCGAGCGTCTGGCTGAGGAAATCGACGTTGGCCTTCTGCGCCGCCACCAAGGCCTGGTTGGCGAGCACGTTGGTGTAGGCCGTCACCGCGTCGAGCAGCACGCCCTGGCCGACGTTGCGCAGCGCCTCGCGGCCCGACTTCACCTGCAGCTCGGCGACCCGCACGCTGTTGGCGGTGCGGAAGCCATTAAACAGCGTCTGCGTGACGGTGACGCCGATCGTCCATGGTCGCAGCGTGTCGCCCTGGTAAGTATTGGTGGGGAGCAGGTTGCGCACCTGCTGCAGCCCGGCGCCCAGTGTGGCCAGAAGCTGCGGCCGATAGCCGGCGAGCGCTTGCGGCACGTTCTCGTCAGTCGCGCGCTGACGGGCGCGTTCGGCAGTGAGTTGCGGGTTGGACTGGTAAGCCTTAACCAGCGCGTCGGATAGTCCTTCGGCCGATACCGGTCCGGCCGATGCGACGCCGATCGCCGTCGCGACCCCCAGGGTCAACGCCGAGCGATGAGCGCGATACGCGCTGCCAACGAGTCTCGTCCACCAAACCATGCGGTCCCGCGCCCTCCTGGACATCCGCCCCGCGATGCCTGCGCGTTTGTAGAACGCAGTGCAACGCGAGGCAATCGACCGGGCCCGACAGCCGCCGTTGCAGCGTGGGGGTGTTGTGATGCAGCAACGCTGCGACGATGGGGCGCGCGGTATTGTGCACGCTTTCCGACGCAGCGGCCGCGATCTGTCAGCGTGTTATCAGCGGTTCTGGTTGTTCGGCTTGCGCTTTTCGATGAACGCCGCCATGCCCTCGGCGCGGTCTTCCAGCGCGAAGGTCGACCGGAACAGGTCGCGCTCGATCGCGAGACCTTCGGCGAGTGTGGTTTCCAGCGCACGGTTCACCGCGCTCTTGGCCATCGCTGCGGTGGGGCGCGACATCGTGGCAATCTTCTCGGCGGCGCCGAGCGCTTCTTCCATCAGTTTGTCGGCGGGCACGATGCGGCTGACCAGGCCCGAGCGTTCGGCTTCCTGCGCGTCCATCATCCGTCCGGTGAGGCACAGATCCATTGCCTTGTACTTGCCGATGGCGCGGGTGAGACGCTGGGTGCCGCCGATGCCCGGAATGGTGCCCAGGGTGATTTCCGGCTGACCGAACTTGGCGGTGTCGGCGGCGATAATGATGTCGCACATCATCGCCAATTCGCAGCCGCCGCCGAGCGCGTAGCCCGCGACCGCTGCGACGGTCGGCTTGCGGCAGCGCGCCAGCCGGTCACCGCCGATCGAGGTGAAGTCCTCGTTGAACATGTCGATGAAGCCCTTCGGCTGCATCTCCTTGATGTCGGCGCCGGCGGCGAACGCTTTCTCGCTGCCGGTGATCAGGATGCATCCGATCGCATCGTCGGCCTCGAGATCCTCGACCGCCGCGCCAATCTCGCGGAACACGCCGAACGACAACGCATTCAGCATCTTCGGGCGGTTGAGCTTGATGATGCCGACCGCGTTCTGACGCTCGACGATGATGAATTCGAATGTGCTCATGATGCATGTCCCCGGAAGGCCGACCGCGGCCGCGGGCAATCTGCCCGCTGCCGCCAGCGGCTTCAAGGGGTGGGCGCTGGCGCCCTCAGGCCATGAACATCCGCGCCGCGGAGGCGAGAGTGAGGAGGCCGCCGGCTGCGATGAAGATCTTGCCGATCAGTGACGCCTTGTCCCACGCATCATCGTCGTGGGTGGTGGCTTTGGCCTGCGTGTCGGCTTGCGGCTGCGGGGTGGCTGCGGTCTCGGCGGCTGCAGGCTGTTGCGGCTGCATTTGGGCCTGAAGCTGCGGCGCATCGGTTGCGGCGCGGTCGAGGTCGTTGACCTGATCGGCGGCCATCACGGCAGGGTTGGTCGCGCCAGCGGCGGCGGCCGGTGCCGCGGCCTGGCTGGCTTCCGTGGACGCGGTCGGCTGGGCCTGAGCGGCTTCGGCCGGTGTCGCCTGGGCATTGGCATTGGCGATCGAGGCGGGCAGGGCACCGCTGGCATCGGCGAGCGGCTTCGGCTCGGTCTGGGCGTCGGCGGCGCGGCCTTCCTCGACCGGGGATTTGACCACCGACTTGGCTTCGGACTGCTTGGTCTCGGACTGTTTGGTGTCGGACGAAGTGGTTTCGGAGGGCTTGGCTTGGGCCTGCTTGGCCTTGGCCGGCTTGGCGTGGTGCTTGACGGCCTTTTTCTTTGGCGCCGGCTTGGCGGCGCTTCCGCTATCGCTTGCGGCGGCCTGCGGCGCCGCGAAGCTTGGTGTCGCCGGTGCAACGCACCACAAACCTACCGTCAATCCTGCTGCAATGATCAGAGCCGAGCGCCCGCTGGCTTTGATGTCCATGACATTCTCCCCATTTGCCAGCCCGCGACCAGAAAGCGCGGGGCGGTGGCGTCAGCGGGGCCAAACCATGAGGAAACATTGCCGATCCGCGGCAACATCTGGGCATTGGCGCGAAGTGGCTGCGGGGCGTCGTTCGGTGCTATGGCAACGGCCGGCGAACGCCGCTGTCTGGCGGCTTGTCTCACGACTCCGTGATCGCCCCCGGTGGGGCGTAACGAACCGCAGTTAGGGCCGAATTGTTGGACGGGAGCGTGCGTGCGCGGACGTGACGACGAATGGACCGACCTGATGCGGTCAGCCAATGCCGGCGACAGCGTCGCGTATCGGCGGCTACTCCAGAGTGTCACGCCGGTGCTGCGCGCAGGGGCGCGGCGCGGTCTCGCCCGCGCCGGCCAGCCAGTCGATCAGGCTGAGGATATTGTGCAGGACATTCTGCTGGCGGTGCATCTGAAGCGGCACACCTGGGATTCGGGCGCGCCGTTCGCCCCGTGGCTGTTTGCGATCGCCCGCAACAAGCTGATCGATACGCTGCGCCGCCGCGGCCGCCGGGTGTTCGTCGATATCGACGACTTCGCCGATACGCTGGCGAGCGAACCGGCACGGGAGACGCTGCCCGCCAGCGAAGTGACGCGGCATCTCGAAGGCTTGCCGCCGCGGCAGCGCGACGTGCTGCAATCGATCGCGGTCGACAGCGCCTCGATCAAGGACACCGCGGCGAAACTGTCGATGAGCGAGGGCGCGGTGCGGGTGGCGCTGCATCGCGGCCTATCGGCGCTCGCCGCCAAATTGAGAACGGTGTGACCATGGAAACCGATCGCCTGATCCAAGCGCTCGCCGCCGACGGTGCCAGCCGCGATCGCCCAGTCGGGCAAGTGCTGGCCGCTGCGCTGCTGGTGGCGCTGCCGGTGTCGGCGGCGCTACTGCTGACGACGCTCGGCCTGCGCCCGGATCTGCACGAGGCGATGCGCAATCCGTTCTTCGACCTGAAATTCGTGGTGACGCTGGCGCTGTCGCTGTCGGCGATCACCGTCGCGCTGCATCTGTCGCGCCCGGAGGCGACGGCGAAAGGCTGGCGCCTGCTGCTGCTGGCGCCGCTGGCGATCCTTGGCCTTGCGATCGGCGCCGAAGCGATGCTGCCGCATCGCACCTCGGCGATGACGCGGCTGCTCGGCCACAACTCGCTGCTGTGCCTCGGCTCGATCCCGGTGCTGTCGCTGCCGATCCTCGGCGCCGCGCTGGTGGGGCTGCGCCGCGGCGCGCCGTCGCGTCCGGCGCTCGCGGGCGCGCTCGCCGGCATGCTGTCGGCCGGGCTCGCGGGCATGCTGTATGCCGCGCATTGCGTCGACGATTCCCCGCTGTTCGTCGCCACCTGGTACACGCTAGCGACTGCGATGGTCGCCGGTCTTGGTGCCGTGCTGGGCCCCCGGGTGCTGCGTTACTGAGACACCTCCGGGACGCTACTGATCGCGAATGAATTTGACTCGCTTTGCGCCTGTGGTAGCAAAACACCAAGGGGCGCTGCATGAGCGGGTTTTCACGACGGCGGGCGAGGGCATTGGTGGCGGCTTGGGTCGCTGCCTACGCGCTCGTGCTCAATGTCGTGCTCGCCAGCACGCTGCTCGCCGGACAGTCTCCGGTCCAACTCATCACCGGTCACGAGTTCTGTATCGCTGCCGTGGATGATGGCGCCGCGGGTGATGCCGGCCAGCCGGCCAAGGCCGTTCCGATCCGCTGCCCGCTGTGCCTCGGCCAGCACGTCAGCGCGACCCCGCCGCCGTTGTCGCCGGCGCTCGCGATCCGGATCGCCTTCAGCATCCGCTACGAAGTCCCGCCAGCGACGCCGTTCGTCGCGCTGCGGCCGTCTCCTGCCCATCAGCCCCGCGGCCCGCCGGTTCTGACCTGACGATCGCGCGCGCTTGCGCGCGTCCCCCTCATCGTCCGATCAGTTGCCGGAGTTCCGTCATGTCATCCGCATTTCCGCGGTCGCGCAGGCCTTTGCTTGTGCACGCCACCGCGCTCGTCTCCACCTGCCTCGTCGTCTTGCCCGCCGCGGCGCAAAGCCGTTCCGACAGCACCCTGCCGCCGGTCACCGTGCAGGCGCCCGATCAAGCCGCACGACCGGCGTCGCCGCGTCCGAAGCCGCGCGCTGCATCGCAGTCCACGCGCGCGGTGCGTAGCGCCACCCCCGCCGCGCAGCCGTCCGCGGCACCGGCCGTAAGCGAGGTCGCGCGCGGGCCGGCGCTGACCGTGCTCACCGTGCAGCAGGCGCTGCGCGACATCGAGCAGACGCCGGGCGGCGTCGCGCTGGTGCCGGCCAACGCCTATCGCAACTCGACCGTGGCGAGCACCATCAAGGATATTCTCGACTACGTGCCGGGCGTATTCGCGCAGCCGAAATGGGGCGACGACACCCGGCTGTCGATCCGCGGCTCGGGCCTGTCGCGCAATTTCCATTTGCGCGGCGTGCAGCTCTACATGGACGGCATTCCGATCAACACCGCCGACGGCTATGGCGATTTCCAGGAGATCGATCCGACCGCCTACAACTACGTTTCGGTGTACAAGGGCGCCAATGCGCTGCAGTTCGGCGCCAATTCGCTCGGCGGCGCGATCAACTTCGTCACCAAGACCGGCCGCGATCCGTTCCCCAACGGCGTCAGCGTCGATGCCGGCGCGTTCGGCTATCGTCGGCTGCAGGCCAATGCCGGCGGCGTCAACGGTGCCTGGGATGGCTACATCACGGCTTCTGCGCAGGCCGCGGACGGCTTCCGCAATCACAGCGACGGTCAGGCCTACCGGCTGAGCGGCAATGTCGGTTATCAGATCACGCCGGATATCGAGACGCGGTTCTATCTCAACGCCAACAGCGTCCGGCAGAAGATCCCCGGCACCGTCACCAAGGACATCGCGCTGAATTCGCCGCAGACCGCGGCGGCCGGCAACGTCGCGCTCGATCAGCAGCGCAACATCGACACCGTGCGCCTCGCCAATAAGACCACGATCCGGTTCGAGGACACCGTGGTCGATTTCGGCGCGTTCGGCGTCGACCGCCATCTGATGCATCCGATCTTTCAGTGGCTCGACTATCGCTATCAGGACTACGGCGGGTTCGCCAAAGTCACCGACGATCGCATCATCGGCGGCTATCGCAATCGCCTGGTCGCCGGCGTCAATCTGTTGAACGGCCGGATCGACAACAAGCAGTACGTCAACATCGCCGGCAACAAGGGCGCGCTGGCGTCGTCGTCGCTCGACAAGTCGACCAACACCAGCGTCTATATCGAAGACTCGTTCTACTTCCTGCAGAACGTTGCGCTGGTCGGCGGCACGCAATTCCTGCACGCCACCCGCGACCGCCGCGATCGCTTCCTGTCGGATGGTGATCAGTCCGGCTCCACCGAGTTCAACCTGTGGAGCCCAAAGGGGGGACTGCTCTGGCAGATCGATCCGAACTGGCAGGCCTTCGCCAACGTCTCGCGCAGCGCCGAGGTGCCGAGCTTCGGCGAGAGTGCGTCCGGCCCCGGCATTCCGACGATCCCGTTCACCAGTATCCGTCCGCAGCGGGCCACGACCTACGAGATCGGCACCCGCGGGCGCCGTCCCGACGTCACCTGGGATCTCAGCCTGTACCGGGCCGAGATCAAGGACGAACTGCTGTGTCTCTACAGCGCGTTCGGCAACTGCAACGTCACCAACGCCGACCGCACCCTCCATCAAGGTGTCGAAGCCGGCCTCGGCGTGACGCTGTTCAAGCATTTGTTCGAGCGCGCCGGCGCGCCGGACCGGCTGTGGCTGAACATGGCCTACACGCTGAACGACTTCCGCTTCGACGGCGACGCCAAGTTCGGCAACAACCTGCTGCCCGGCGCGCCGCGGCACTATCTACGCGCCGAACTGCTCTACAAGAATCCGAACGGCTTCTATATGGGCCCGAACGTCGAATGGGTGCCGCAGGCCTACTACGTCGATAGTGCCAATACGCTTCAGACCGAGCCGTACGCGCTGCTCGGCCTCAAAGCGGGCATCGACAATGGCGGGCCGTATTCGATCTACATCGAAGGCCGCAACCTGCTCGACAAGACCTACATCGCCTCGGCCAGCATCATCGACAAGGCGAACGCCAACTCGCCGCTGTTCGAACCCGGCACCGGCCGCGCCGTCTATGCCGGCTTCAAGGCGAGGTGGTAGGCGAAACGCCGTCGCCGGCCGCTCAGGCGGCCGGCGGTGCGGCGGCGGTGGATTGCTGCATGCGGTGGAAGCGCAGCACCTGCTGGGCGGTGGAGGTGCGCAGCCGCTCATAGGTGTCGCGGCATTCCTCGAGGTCGTGCGAGTGCGTCCCGTTGATCTCGTCGCGCATGTCGATGATCTCGCGCACCGTCGCCCATGTCAGGTTGCACACCTTGGCGAGGATCAGCACGCCTTCGTCGCGCGATTCCACCATCATGGCTTCGGCGGTTTCGACCGTGATGTTGGCCAGACAGGCGATCGCCTGATTGGTCTCGTCGAATTTGCGCTGCTGGGCGAAGCTGTGCACCGCGACGGCGTCGATGCGGCCCTCTTCAAACAGCGAACGCACCAGCCCGTGCGCGATCGAGGTCTGGCGGCTGATGCCGCGCGGCGCCGAGCGTGCCAGCCGGCCGGCCTGTCGCACCGCGTTGCCGACATCGGCGGCGGCATGCGGATTGGCGGCTTCGAGCTTACTGCGTACGGTCGCCGAAGCGATCGCGATCATCTTCAGGTACTGCGCCCGCGGAATGGTGCGCTGGCCGAGCGCGTCGGCGAGGCCGTCGTCGTGTTCGGCGCGCCGGGCGAGCACGCAATAGCCGTTGTCGGAGAATTCAGCGCCGGGGTTTTTCACGGTGCTCTGCACCACCGCCGGATTGCCGAGTTCGACCAGCACGTCGGTGACGGCACCGCTGAGGGTGCGGCGGGTCGAGATCGCCATCATGTGCTGCTGGCTCTTGGCGCGCACATTGGCGATCAGGGTGGCGTCGTCGAGTTGCTCCGACTGCGACAGCACCGGCGCGGCGATCTCGATCCGGTCTTCGAAAGCGAGTTGCCGGATGATCCGCGGCGGCGCCTGCACATTGGCGAGCCGCTGCGCCAGCAGCTCCTTGGCGTTGGATTCGATGTCCTCGACCAGGCAGGTGAAGACGTCGTCGAACACCTCGATCTGTTCGTCGTTGTAGTCCACGCCGTCGAGAAACAGGTCGGTCACGCGGCGCAGCGTCTCGACGCGGCGCGCTACGGTGCCGTGCGCCAGCATCGCCTGCAATTCATCGAGCAGGTGGAGGGCCGGCCTCGTTGGTCTTGAAGTCATTACTCTTTCCTAGAGCGAAGACAGGGCGCCTGTTTCTTCAGGCGCAGGCAACTCGGTTTCGTCCGCCGTGCTTGGCCTCGTAGAGTGCGCGATCGGCGCGTGCCAGCACGGCTTCGGTGGATTCTTGGAGCGTCATGGTGGTGACGCCGGCGGACAGCGTCACCATCATGCTGGGCGAGAACGCGCTCCAGTCGAGATCGGCGACGATCATGCGAAGCCGGTCGAGGATCAAGCGGGCTTCGTCGTCGGAGGTGTTCGGCAGCAGCAGCAGGAATTCTTCACCGCCGTAGCGGCCGAACCGGTCGAAGCTGCGGATGTTGGCGAAGATCGTGATAGCGAAAGTGCGCAGCACCTCGTCGCCGATCGGATGACCAAACGTGTCATTGATGCGCTTGAACCAGTCGAGGTCGATCAGCGCCAGCGACAGCGACTCACAGTGGCGCGCTGCGCGCTCGATCTCGTTGTCGAGGTGCCGCATGATGCAGCGGCGGTTATAGGCCCCGGTGAGCTCGTCGAGCTCGGCGAGCTCCTCGATCCGCTGATAGGCCTCGCGGAGCTGGGCGCCGCGCTTGTACAGCGAGTCGCGCAGCGCCTTGGAAAACACCCCGATGAAGGTGCACCGTCCGACCGTCAGCACCAGCGCCAGCAGGGTGGCGAGCCGTTCGAGCGAATTGTCGTGCGGCATCCCGATCGGCAGATCGGTGAGCAGGAACAGCGGCACCAGCGCGCACAGCAGCGCGGACCACAGGATCAGTGCCTGCCGGCGATCGGCGCGCAGCGAAGCGAAGCCGAACACCACGAACAGTTCGAACAGAAAGAAGGCGCCGATCTGCGGCGCCCACACCGTGAAGCCGATGATCAGCGCCAGCGTCGTGACGGCGATCGGCACCGTCAGATAGTGGTCGGAGAAGCGATCGTTGAACCCGGATTCCGACAGCGCGAACAAAATGCCGCCGACCAGGGCGCCGGAAACGGCGAATGCCACCACCACGATCGACGGGATCGTGCCGGCCTGGACGTAGATCAGCAGGATCGCCGCATCGATCATGAAGCTGGCGGCGATCAGGTCCAGCATGTGCCGGCGCTGACGCATCCGTCGGCCACGGACGGCAAGGGTGCGCGCGTCTTCTGCCCTGGCGTCTTCAGCCCTGGTTTGAGGGTCGGGCAGGGTGCCCGACAGCGCGGCAGTTGGTCCCATCGTCCGCCCGGTCGATTTTGCTCTTCGGGAACCTACTGGGAAAAGCCTTTCGTTTTGGTATCTGCCAGTTGCTCGCAAGGGTTGATGGAAGCCGCCAGCTGGTTGATCCCAGCGGCTTTTGCACGGGATTTCCCGGACAGCCAAGGCGACCTGCCAGGATTGAGCTGTGAATATGTCGCGCAAACCGCATCTCGGCTTGGTAACCTTCGGCCAACATGGCGCGGCGACTCACGCTGCCCGCGGAGGTGGGCTGGCGGAGCGATCTTGCTGGGTTAGGCGCCGTTTCGCGCCGGAATCGGGACCTGCGGCCATTCCGAGGATCGAAAATTTGCTTTTATTTATCGAACCTTCTGCGATGTCCGGCCGACCAAATCCAAGAGACGGCCAGTGAGTACCAAGCAGGCAGCCACCGACGACGTCCTGATCGCCAGGATCGCCCAGGGGGACCGGGTCGCGATGCAGGTCCTGTATGGACGGCATCACGTCAAAGTCTTCCGGTTCGGTCTGCGCCTCGTTCGGAACGAACAGATCGCCGAGGATCTTATCAGCGAAGTCTTCCTCGACGTCTGGCGGCAGGCCGGCAAGTTCGAGGGACGGTCTTCGGTTTCAACCTGGCTGTTGGCGATCACGCGGTTCAAGGCGCTGTCGGCGCTGCGACGGCGTAAGGACGCTGAACTGGACGACGAGGCCGCCGCCGCGATCGAGGATCCTTCCGACGATCCGGAGATCGCGGTGCAGAAGAAGGACACGGGCGAAGCTCTGCGGAAGTGCCTGACCTCACTGACGCCCGAGCATCGAGAGATCGTCGATCTGGTGTACTACCATGAGAAATCCATCGAAGAAGTCGCCGAGATCGTCGGAATTCCGGAGAACACGGTGAAAACCCGTCTGTTCTACGCGCGCAAGAAACTCGCCGATCTGCTGCAGGCGGCCGGCGTGCAGCGAGGCTGGCCATGATGGCGATGAGCAACACGATGCCGGATCCCCGGGAGCCGGGCGACGTCGAGGCGCTGCTGCCGTGGTACGCGGCCGGCACGCTGAATGCCCGCGATGCCCGCCGTGTCGCGGATGCGCTCGATCGCGATCCGGCGCTGGCGCGGCAATATGCCGTCATCCTCGAAGAATATGCCTCGACCATCGAGCTCAATGAGAGCCTCGGCGCGCCGTCGTCGCGCGCGATGCAGAAGCTGTTCGCTGCGATCGATGCCGAGCCGGCCCGGGCGCCGGGCGCCGGGCAGGGGCTCGGCGCCCGCTTTGCCGGTTTCTTTTCCGCGTTGTCGCCGAAGGCGCTGGCGTGGTCGGCGTCGGTCGCCGGCCTTGCGCTTCTGCTACAGGCCGGATTGATCGGTGCGCTGCTGACGTGGCCGCATGCGGCTCCGGTGCAGACCGCCGCCTATCAGCCGCAGCGCGAGGTGGCGCGCGCGCCGGCATCGGCTCCAGCTCCCGCGTCGGCTCCGGCTCCCGCGTCGGTTTCGCCGCCCGCCGCCGCGATGGCCGATCGCCCGGCAGAAGCCAGCAAACCGGCGCCGCCGATGGTGATGGCGGAGCGGTCGGGCGGACCGGTGGTGCGGAGCCTTGCGCCGCAATCCGGCCCGCGTGTGCTGGTCAAGTTCGCGCCCGAAGCGCGCGCTTCGGAGATCGCCGCCTTGCTCGACCATTATAATGCCGTGGTGGTCGACAGCTCGCGAGGCGGGCTGTTCCGGCTGCAGTTCGGCACGCAGCCACTTTCGAAGCAGGATCAGGAGAATCTGATCGGCCGGCTGCAAAAGGAGCCGGTCGTCAGCGTGGTGCTGTCGGCTCCCTGATTACTTCGCGCTGCACAAAGCAACTGTCTGGGCGCTGTGGCGGGCACATCTGCTCGCGTCACTGACGGCTGGCGCGGAGCGTCGCTCACTCCATCTTCACAACCTCGCGCGCGAGAAAAAATCTGCAACCGGATTGAACGTGTGCGCGTTGTCCGCTGACCAATCGTTGTGGGAGCGGACACCACCTCCCAAACGAGGCCAGTCGGCGCGAGCGCCCATCCACCCCTGCGCTGATATGGCTTGTGACCCGCCCGGTTGTCCCCCCGGGCGGGTCTTTCGTTTTCCGGCCCGATTCGGCGGCCAAGCCACTGGGACGCCCTCCAAATACCCGCAGTATTACGAGGTTGGGCCGCGGCGGAGCTCCAAGTTACCGCTGCGCTGGACATGGTAAATTTTTGTTAACAACATTGTTCGTAAGCTTTGCGTCGATTCGTAAGTTGCGTCGCGTTCCTTTTTCCTCTCCTGGCGGACCGACCATGGAACAGACCGACGCAGAGCGTGGGCGTGCGCTCGTCCAGCGCTGGTGCTTGCTCGCAGAACAGCGGCTCGACTATCTCACCGAGCTGTTCGAAACCGGCCGTTGGCGGCGCTTCTTCGGCGAGCTCGAATTTCTTGAAAACGTCCAGGAAGCCAAGGCCGCCGTCGAATCCTGGCGCGGCTTGTTGAATCGCGAAGCGACTCTCGACAATCGTCCGGTCGATCTGTCCTGGCTCGGCCACAATAAGAAAGTCCAGCCGCGGCTGGCGTTCTACTTCGACGGCGAGGTGGTGAACAGTTCGCCCTCGTACACGCTGCCCCAATCGGCACCCAAGCCTGCCCAGGCGCCGCGCGTCACCGCTCCCGCAAAGCCGGTTAAAGCCGCCGAGCCGGTGCGCGCTCCGATTGCGCCGGAGCCGGCCCCGGCGATTGTCCCCGACGATGTCCCGGTGTGGATGCACGCGCTCGATCCGGCGCGGCTCGAGCAACGCTACTCGCTGCTCCGCAAAGCGGGCTGACGCGCACACCCGCGCTGATTCGCGCAAAGGTGCGCATTCGCGTCATTCATCCACAGCGTGGCCGATGCGACCTTCGTCGTATTGAACCGTCGGCGCCGATGGCGCGGCGCAATCTGCTTCAGTCCACGCTCGGCTTACTAACTTCAACTGTTAGTTCGGTTTTGCGGCGCCGTTTGACATTGATCAAACTTGAACACAGCAGCCGAAGCCGCGATGAGCGCAAACTGGCGCCAATGCGCACCGAATTGCGCCGCTGATATTTAACGGATTGGAACGAATTTCCGCGCACTTATTGCGTGCGAACCGGTTCTCGATTCGCTCATAAGATGAAATCACAGCAGGGGGATTCGCGGCGACGTGCGCGTCCCTGACGTGCTGCGGATCTCTCTTTCATGCGCTGAGTGCAGCCACGCTTTCGCGCGGCCTCGTCGGGAAAGAGATCATGCCTAGTGCTCAATCGTCGCCTGTCCCGCACAGTTCTGCGGGCCTGTTTTCGTTCTTCACCAACCGCAAGATCGGGGTGAAAATCGCCATCGGTTTCGCCGCCGTGCAGGTGCTGATGGCCGTCCTGGCCGTCCTCAACTATTCCAGCTTCGGCAAGGTCGGTGATGCGTTCGCCAAGTTCGATCAGCGCGTCGACGTCGTCGACGCCGTGCGTGACGTCGAACAGGACTTCAATTCGCTTCGCCGTACCGTGCGCGAATACAGCCTCACCGGCGAAGACTTTATGATCGCCGAAGCCACCAAGCGCCGCACCGAGCTGCAGGATCATATCAAGCAGTCGCTGCAGCAAATTCGCGTCGCCAGCCGCCACGCCGCGATGCTCGACCTCAGCAACAAGGTTGATGCGTACGTCGGCCAATTCGAGGGGCTGACCAGGCTGCGTCAGGATCAGAACCGTTTATCTCTGACCGTGCTGGGGCCGGTCGGGCAGCGGATCGTCGGCAAGCTCGAGCAGTTGCAATCCTCCACGATGAGCGGCGACGGCAACAGCGATCAGGCGCTTCTGGTCGCGCAATCGCTCAAGCAGTTCCTGCTCCTGCGGCTCGGCGCCGCGAAGGTGCTTGGAGTCCGGCTGGAGAAGTCCGCGCAGGCGAGCGCCGAAAAGGCTCTGGCGGATTTTCGCACCTCGTTGTCGACCATGAAGACCGCGCTGACGGCAGACGCCGAGCGCAAGCAGCTCGCCGCGATCGAAGCCGACCTCGCAATCTATGCGGACGGCTTCCAGCAGTCGGTTCGCGACGTCAACGACATCGACGCGGCGATCGCGTCGATGACCAAGGTCGCGGAGGCGTTGGCAGGTGATGCCGCGGCGATCAAGCAGTCCGGTCTGACCGAATCCAAGCAGATCGGCCACCAGACCGAGGCGCTGATCAGCGAAACCCAAACCCAGATCCTGGTCATCACCCTCGGCGCGCTCGCAGTCGGCATTCTGCTCGCCTGGCTGATCGGCCGTGCAGTGTCGGGCCCGATCGTGGCGATGTCCGGCGTGATGAAGGAGCTTGCTGCCGGCAACACCAATGTCGAGATCGTCGGCTCCGGCCGTTTGGACGAGATCGGGCTGATGGCCTGCACGGTCGAAGTGTTCCGCAACAACTCGCGCGAATTCGACCGGTTGAAGGCCGAGCAGGAGGAGGCCGAACGCCGCGTCGCCGCCGAGCACAAGGCGGAGATGAAGCGCCTCGCCGATCATTTCGAAGGTGCGGTCGGCGAGATCATCGACACCGTGACCTCGGCGTCGACCGAACTCGAAGCTTCGGCCGGTACGCTGACCACCACCGCCGAACGTTCGCAGATGCTCGCCGGCTCGGTCGCGGCGGCTTCCGAACAGGCGTCGGCCAACGTGCAGTCGGTGGCCTCGGCCACCGAAGAGATGGCGTCCTCGATCACCGAGATCAGCCGTCAGGTGCAGGAGGCGGCGCGCATCGCCAACGAAGCCGTCGAGCAGGCGCGCAAGACCAACGACCGGATCGGTACGCTCGCCCAGGCGGCGAACCGGATCGGCGACGTGGTCGAGCTGATCAACACCATTGCCGGCCAGACCAACCTGCTCGCACTCAACGCCACGATCGAGGCGGCGCGTGCGGGTGATGCCGGCCGCGGCTTCGCGGTGGTGGCGCAGGAAGTGAAGGCGCTTGCCGAGCAGACCGGCAAGGCGACCGGCGAGATCAGCTCGCAGATCAGCAGCATGCAGTCGGCGACGCAGGAGTCGGTCGGCGCGATCCGCGAGATCGGCGGCACCATCGAGCGGATGTCGGAGATCGCCTCGACCATCGCGTCTGCGGTGGAAGAGCAGGGCGCGGCGACGCAGGAGATCTCGCGCAACGTGCAGCAGGCTGCACGCGGCACCCACGAGGTCTCGTCCAACATCTCCGACGTGCAGCGCGGCGCGACCGAGACCGGTTCGGCCTCGTCGCAGGTGCTGTCCGCCGCACAGTCGCTGTCGCGCGATAGCACGCGCCTGAAGGACGAGGTCGATCGCTTCATGGAGACGGTGCGCGCGGCGTAAGCCGTCACGTTATCGCTAGCAACTTGCAACTGATGTGTCGCGCCCGGGCCTGGTCCCGGGCGCGCGCGTTTGGGTGACCTGTGGTCCAAATGTGACATCTATTCCAAATGTCATGAACTGCGGTACCTCATTACTTCGCCGTATTGTTGCACCTTTGTCGCTGTGATTACTTGCTCCTCGCACAGACTGGGGACGAATGTGCTGAGGGCGTTGTGGAGCGGAGTGAAGGCAAGAGCGTCGGCCGCGCATGCGCGCCGTCCAAGCCGGCCGCTCGCGATTCGCAACGAGTCCGCTTGGTTCGGCGCCGCCTTGCGGATGTCGACCAGTTGGATCGTCACCCTCGCGCTGCTGCTGCAGATCGCGCTGTCGGCGATGCCGGCCGCCAGCGCCGCATCGCTCGACGTTCTTGCCAGCGCCGGCATCTGCCATTCGATCGACACCTCCGCGCCGCCCGAGTCGCAGGATCGGGTGGTGGTGCACTTCAAGTGCATCGCCTGCGTCCTGGTCTGCAGCCTGCCGCCGCCGTCGCTGGTCGTCACCGCGGCGCCGAGTTTGGCCTGGGCGTGGCTGGCCCAGCGCTGGCCTCTCGCCGAGGCTGCTCCGCGTAGCGCGCCGGTCTCCTCACACTCTGCCCGCGGACCTCCGGACGTCGCGTAACCGCACCCGTCGCTGATCGCGCGCTTCTGCGCGGGGGGCGATGCTTTGCCGTTTCGCTGCTGTCACCGTCGCGTCTGCTCGTCGCAGCGCACGGCGCCAGATGTCCTGCGCCAGCCAGACGCTGCGCGCGTTCGATCTTCCGTGAGTTTCGTCATGTCATCCGTTCTGTCCGCCGGCTTGCGCCGGTCATTGCTGCTGTCCACCTCGCTGCTGTCGTTGCCGTGCGCGGCGATCGCGTTCTCGGCCGTCTCGCTCTCGTCGGCGCCGGCTTCGGCCCAAACTGCAAGCAATCTGTCGACCATCGTGGTCGAGCCCGCCAAGCCGCGCGCCAAACCGCGCGTGCGCGCTACCACGCCGTCGCCGCAGCGCGGCCCGGTGATCCGCGATGCTGCGGCGTCACCGCCGCCCGCCGCGCCATCGTCTGAGCCGGTGTCCGCCTCAGCCTCGACGCTGCCGGGCTCGGCTGCGGTGACGCGCAGCCTCGGCACCAGCGACAGCGCCTCGCTGATCACCGACATTCCGGGCGGCGCAGTGTGGGGCGCGGGCGGCGTTTCCAGCCTGCCGGCGCTGAACGGCGTCGGTGCCGATCGCGTGCAGGTGGCGATCAACTCGATGCTGATCAGCCCGGCGTGCCCGAACGAAATGAATCCGCCGCTGTCCTTCGTCAATCCGCAGATGATCGCCAGCATGCGCGCCTATCTGGGCGTCGCGCCGGTCAGCGTCGGCGGCGACTACATCGGCGGCAAGATCGACGTCACCACCGCGCCGCCGCAGTTTGCGACCGGGCCGAGCCTGCTGACCACCGCGACCGTCTCCGGCTTCTATCGCAGCAACGGCAACGCTTACGGCGTTGATGCGCGTGCGACGATCGCCAATCAGGACACCAGCGTCACCTACACCGGCGGCTGGGCCCGCTCCGGCAACTACAAGGCCGGCAACGGCATGACGGTGAAGTCGACGCTGTGGGAGGTGCAGAACCACGCCGTCAGCATTTCGCGGCAGAGCGCCGGCAATCTGTTCACGCTGCAGGTCGGCGGGCAGTTCATCCCGTATCAGGGCTACGTCAACCAGTACATGGACATGGTTTCCAACCGGTCGATGTTCGTCAACGGCCGCTACGACGGCGTGTTTGACTGGGGCAAGCTGGAGACATCTGCGTTCTATCACCGCATCCGGCACACCATGGGCTTCATCGCGCCGGACAAGGTCAGCAACATGCCGATGGACACCCGCGGCACCGACCTCGGCTATAATATCAAGGCGTCAGTGATCGCCTCCGATCACGATCTGATCCGCATCGGCAACGAAACCCATGCGTATCGGCTCGACGATTGGTGGGATCCGGTGCCGGGTTCCGGGATGATGATGTCGCCCAACACCTTCATCAACATCAACGACGGCCGCCGCACCCGGCTCGGCACCTTCGTCGAGTGGGAGCGGCACTGGAACCGGGAATGGACCACGCTGTTCGGCCTGCGTAACGACGTGGTGTGGATGGGCACCGGCAACGTCCAGGGCTACAGCGCGATGTACGCAGCCGATGCGGCGCGTTTCAATGGTCGCGACCGCGATCGCACTGACGTCAATTTCGACGGCTCGGCGCTGATCCGCTACGAACCCAACGCGATCAGCCAATTCGAACTCGGCTTCGCCCGCAAGACTCGGTCGCCGAACCTCTACGAGCGCTACACCTGGTCGAACACCGCGATGGCGATGAAGATGATCGGCTGGTTCGGCGACGGCAACGGCTATGTCGGCAACGTCGACCTCAACCCGGAGAAGGCCCACACGGTGAGCTTCACCGCGGCGTGGCACGATCCGGCGCAGAAGCTGTGGGAGGTTCGAGTCACGCCGTATTACAGCTACGTGCAGGACTACATCGACGTGAACCGCTGCTTCATCGCGGGCAGCTCGACCTGCAATGCGGCGAACCTCACCAAGACCAACGCGTTCGTATTTCTGCAGTTCGCCAACCACGATGCCGAACTCTACGGCGTCAATCTCGACGGCCGGCTGACGGCGTGGGACAATTCGGCTTACGGCCGAGGCGTGCTGCGTGGGCAGTTCGCTTACGTGCACGGCCAGCGCACCGACGGCGTCAACTTGTATCACGTGATGCCGGTCAATGCGAAGCTCGGGCTCGATCACGAGCTCGGCGGCTGGGTCAACGGCATCGAGCTGCAACTGGTCGGCGCCAAGACCCAGATCAGCGAGGTGCACAACGAGACCACGACGTCGGCCTACGCGCTGCTGAACCTCCGCACCGGTTATCGCTGGGAGAACGTGCGGCTGGATGTCGGCGTCGATAACGTTTTCGACAAGTTCTACACGCTGCCACTCGGCGGGGCGGACCTCGTCGATTACCGCGCGGCCTCGATGATGGGCGGATCGTCGCCGATCTGGGGCTATGGCGTGCCGGGCATGGGGCGGTCGTTCAACACCCGCCTGACCGTGTCGTTCTGATCGCGTGTGGGGCCGCTGTCGATTCTGGCAGCGGCCCCATTCGCCGGCCTGGAAGCCTGGTATGACGACGAAGGAGAATAATCGACTACAATCAGGCTGGTGCCGACGTGATTGTATTTTCATCCGGGAGGAGTAGAGATTCGAACTCCACGCAGAGGGAAGTTCATCATGCTCGACCGCCGCAATCTTCTGACCGTTCTGGGGGCCGCGATCTTTGTGGCTTCGCCCGCGCTCGCCGCCGAGGACCATAGCGCCCACATGCATGCTGCGGCCGCCGGCGCTGCGCCGGCCAACGCCAAGCTGATCGAAACCGCGTCCGATTGCGTCAAGACCGGGCAGGCCTGCATCGCGCATTGCCTGCAGTCGTTCGCGGCCGGCGACACCTCGCTCGCGGCCTGCGCCAAGTCGGTCGACCAGATGCTGTCGGTGTGCGCCACGCTGCAGAAGCTCGCATCCCTCGGCTCTCCGAACCTGCCGGCGATGGCCAAGGTGGCGCTGGCGGTGTGCGAGGATTGCGAAAAGGAGTGCCGCAAGCACGCCGATCATCACGCCACCTGCAAGGCTTGCGCGGACGCGTGCAAAGCCTGCGCCGACGCCTGCCGCGCGGTGTGAGATCGCTTGCCGCCGCCACCGAGCCGTGCTTGTGGCGGTGTCGATAAGCGAGCTGGAGAGTTGACGGGCCTGGCTTGCCAGGTCCGGTCCCCGCGCTCGATCAATCGAACGCAACCCCGATCCGTTTCTCTTTTCGCCAGATCACGCGGCTGGCTCGTTTGATCTGATCGCTCGGGACGTAGAGCGTGAAGCGGTCGGGGATGAATAGGGGCGTGACGACATCCAGCGCCGCGCCGGCCTCCGAGATATTCCTGACGCTGCAGTCGATCGCGCCGCCGCCGAACTCGATGGTTGCAGCCTTCAGGACGCGCCGCCGAGGCGTTTTTCTCTGCTCATCCATTCGGCCGTTTGAGCATGAGAATTTTATATTTCTGTGAACGCGTCCCTCAAAAAACGCCCACAGTGCGGCCAGCTACGTACAGCAAAGTACAAAGCCGCCGTTCGCGCGCAGGAAGCCGTCGGGCCGCGTCGTCACCGGGTGGTGTTGTGGCCGAGCGAGACCTGGGTGAACCGCGTCGCGCCCGGCGTCGTCAGATCCGGTGTCACCGGTCTTGCGTGGTCGAGACCGACCACCGCGCCGCGCGGAGTTTCGGCGATGACGTTGCCGGTGATCGTCGCGGTGCCGGCGCCGTCCATCACCGAGACGCCGATGCCGATGAAGCTCTTGCGCACGACGTTTCCGGTGATGGCGACGTCGCGCAAATAGCGCCCCCAGCCGGCAACGATGCCGAACGACGGCGCGTTCTCGATCACGTTGCCTGAAACCGCGGTGTCGGCTTCGACATAGATGCCGATCCCGGCGTCGTCGTCGGGCGCCGTGCCGATCGGTCGCTTCGGCTTGAGGTTGCGGATGATGTTGCCGTGCACTGTGCTGAGCCGGCCGCCCTCGTTGAAGTTGCAGACCGAGACGCCGAGTGCTGCGCCGTCCACGGTGTTGTTGGCGATCACCGCGCCTTCGAACGCGAACTCCGAATACAGCGCGACCTCGCGCACGTTCAGCACGCTGTTGCCGGTGATCTGAATATTCGAAGCCGAGTTGCCGCGCACCGCGGAGTAATCGCAATCCTTGATGCGGTTGCCGCTGATCACCACGTTGCCGGCGCGAAACGCGTTGATGGCGTTGCCGTACTGGCCCGAGCCGCCCGGGCCGGCCTTGATGTTTTCGATCCGGTTGCCGGTGACGAGCGTGCCGTCATCGCCGAGCGAGGTGCGCAAAATCTCGATGCCGTTGTCGTTGGTATCAATGATGGTGTTGCCGTCGACACGCAGCCCCTTGGCGTCGAACGACACGACGCCGGTCACCGCAATCTTGGTCAGCGTGTTGTTGCTGATGGTGCCGGAGCTGGCCTCCAGCCAGATGCCCGAGCCACCGCTGGCGGTGATCGTGCAGTCTTCGATCCGCAGGTCTTGCGCAGCGATACAGTGCACCAGCCCGCGCCGGCTCGGCAGCGGAATTCCGGCGCCGTCGAGCACCAGGCCGGACAGCGTCGCGGTTTCGGCGCCCTGGCTGTCGAACAGGGATGGCCCGCCGGTGAAGATCAGCCGCGTGGCGCCGCGCACGCCGGACAGCTGCGCGCCGGACGGCAGCCGCAGCGTGCCGGTCCGATAATTGCCGGGCGGCAGTGCCAGCGGCACGCGCCGCTCGGCGGCATCGTCGATCGCGCGCTGCAAGGCGGCGGTCTGGTCTTCGCTGCTATCGGGACGAACGCCGGACAGCGCGGCGTCGCGGCCGCGGCGCGAGGTCGGGGCCGCAGCGAGCGGAGACGTGGTCAGCGCCAGGGCGCTGGTCGTCGCAAGGGTCGTGAGGAAGTCGCGGCGGTGCAGGGCCATGGCGCGTGCTCTGTGGGCGAAAACCTAATCCTCACAGCTAACGCAAATTCCGCCGAGGCGCGGGCCAAGGCGGCGGACCGGCGGCATGATGTTTCGCGGTAGGGTTAACCCGGCGCGTGGTCCGGCTCACGCTGGGGCGGTACAAACTGATCACGCCGCGCGGCACGGGCTTCGCGTTCGTTGCGCTCCGGGTCTTCGCCCGGCTCCGGCGCGCAGGCACGGATCTGGTAGCCGTTGTCGAGCACGTGGCGCGGAGCTTCGGTTTCGGTGTCGCCGACCGTATCGATCACCAGCCCGCTCTCCTTGGCGTGCTTCCAGACGTCGGCTGGGGTCGGATAGATCTTGCTGACCCTGGCATCGTCGCAAAACAACGCGTATGGCATCGGTTCCTCCTCGGAGGAGGACAACGCCGGCCGGCACGATGGGTTTCTTTGCGGAGCGATGCGATCTCAGCGGGCCGCAACGCGGCGGGCCTGCCGGGTCAGCCGCACCAGCTCCAGCAGCATCGCTTCGCCGGCATCGACCAGTTGCTCGGCGGTGATGCGGCTTCCCGGCCAGGCGGTGCCGTCACGGCTGAGCAGCGGCACGTGGACGAAGGCGGCGAGCCGAGGGCCCTGTGGGGCTTGCGTCGCTTCGATCCCGCGCCAGCATAGATAGTTGCACAGATAGCGACCCGCGTCGCGCGACAGCCGCGCATCGATCCCGGTGAGCCGTGCGGCGCGGGCCAGCCGCGCGCCATGGGCGCCGAACGTCCGCGCGTCTTCGCCGGGCGCGATCTGGCCATGGCGCAGCGTCACCTTGTCGGCGTCGGGCCACAGCGTGGTGATCGCGTTGCGGGCGCGGGTCTCGATCCGGACGTGTCGGGTCGACGCGGCGAGGCCGAACATCAGCAGCGCATCGGGACGGGACTGTGCGAGGAGCGCCGGCAGGTCGCGATCGACCGCACGGTAGCTGACGTTGAAGATATGCCCGACGCGCGTGACGTCGTCGAATGCCGGCCGCCGCAGCTTGACGAGGCGATCGACCAATTGCGGAGTCGGATTGTAAGGCGCTCCGGGAAACGGCCCGAAGCCGGTGATCAGGATGCGCAGGCCGCTCACCCGATCAGCTCCGCGACCCGATCGGCGCCGAGCGTCGGCGTGATCGAGCCTTCGGCGACGGCGGCCTCGGTGGATTTCACCTTGGCGCGGATCGCCGGGTCGCTGCGCAGCTTCGCCTTCCAGCGATCCTCCAGCAGCGTCCACATCCACTTCACCTGCTGCTCGCGGCGGCGCGCGTCGAATTCGCCCGACGGCGTCGTCGCAGCGCGGTGGTCCAGGATCGCCTGCCACAACTCGGCGATGCCGGTGCCGGTGATCGCCGAATAGGTCTTCACCGGCGGCTGCCAGTTCGGTGAGCGCGGGGTGAGGATATGCAGCGCGGCGCGATACTCGCCGGCGGCGAGATTGGCGCGCTTGATGTTGTCGCCGTCCGCCTTGTTGATCGCGATCATGTCGGCGAGCTCGACCAGGCCCTTCTTGATGCCCTGCAGCTCGTCGCCGGCGCCCGGCAGCATCAGCGCCAGAAAGAAATCGGTCATGTCGCAGACCGCGGTTTCGGATTGGCCGATGCCGACGGTTTCCACCAGCACGACGTCGAAGCCGGCCGCCTCGCACAGCAGCATCGCCTCACGGGTCTTGGCGGCGACGCCTCCCAGCGTGCCGGAGGAGGGCGAGGGACGGATGAAGGCGTCAGGCTCGGCGGACAGCCGCGCCATCCGCGTCTTGTCGCCGAGGATCGAGCCGCCGGTGCGCGCCGAGGATGGATCGACCGCCAGCACCGCGACCTTGTGACCTTGCTCGATCAGATACATGCCGAGCGCGTCGATGGTGGTCGATTTGCCGACGCCGGGCGAGCCGGTGATGCCGACGCGGATCGCGCGGCCGGTTTCGGGCAGCAGCTCCTGCACCAGCGCGCGCGCGGATGCCTGGTGGTCGGCGCGGCGGCTTTCGATCAGGGTGATGGCGCGCGCCAGCGCGGCGCGATGGCCGCTGCGGACCTCGCTGGCGAGATGGGCAATGTCGCCGGTGCGTCGGGCTGAATTCATGGCGCCCATTTACAACGATTGGGCGCCAGGGGCGAGGGGAGTCCGGCGCGGAACGGCCGCGCGCCGATCTCCCTGTTGATGACGCCTCAGGCGACAGGTTTGCCGGCGGCGCTGGCCTCGGCGACCTCGTCGAGCCGGCCGGTTTTCACGTCGTAGATGAAGCCGTAGATCGGGATGTGCTTCGGCACCAGCGGATGGCTGCGGATCCGTGCGACGTCCTCGGTGACGCTCTTGGCGTTGTCCTGGAACGTATGCCAGTGCACGAAATGACCGGCCACCGAGCCGCCGCCGTGCTTCGGATTGCTCCAGTGATGGCCGTCGAAGCTGGCGGTCTCGAGATTGTCCTCGAGCAGATCGGCGATCACCTCGCCGGTGAACAACTGCATCCCGCAATCGCTGTGATGGATCACGAACCATTCCTGGGTGCCGAGCAGCTTGTGGGAGATCACCAGCGAGCGGATTGCGTCGTCGGAGGCGCGGCCGCCGGCGTTGCGGATGACGTGGGCGTCGCCTTCGGCGAGGCCGGCATATTTGGCAGGATCGAGCCGGGCATCCATGCAGGTCAGAATCGCGAAATGCCGTGCCGGCGGCAGCGCCAGATTGGCCTTGTCGGCGAAGTCCTTCGCATACTGATTGTTGGCCGATAACACGGCGTCGTAATTGCCGGCTGGCTTGGTCATCTCGTCCACTCCGCAACATTGCTGACAGATTTCAATTCGCCGCACCGGATCGGTGCAGCGAATGGAAATCGTCAGCAAAAAAGCAGAGTTTGCGCAGAAGCGGCGTTCGTTGTTCGGCGCGGGGCAGAGGAGTTCTGCTGGCAAGCGCGCGCGCCGCAGATGGCCTGTTCTAAACCGCCACGAGACGTACGATGGCCTATTCGGCCTTACGCTCCTGCTTCGGCCGATCGCCACCGAAGATCGCACTGCCGTCGGCCGACAGATAAGGCTTCAGCGCCGTCCACGGCACGAACGCCTCGTATTCACCTTCCGCATAGGCACCGACCGCGTAGGGCGCGTAGTGGAAGGTGAGGCCCGAGCTTTTCCCCGCGGTGGTCGACGGCGCCAGCGTCACCGGCCCGATCTTCAAAAGCTTCGGCTCGATGCTCTTGATGTAGGCGGTGTCCTCTTCATCGGCGCCGCGCTCCTTCTTTTCAGCCTTCAGCGCGGTGACGATGCCGTCGACCATCGCCCGCATCGCCGGGCTGCCGTCGGACAGGTCGGTGAAGAACGGCCGGATGCTGATACGCCTGGTGAGCTGCTTGTCCCACAGGATGGTGTCGATGTCGGTGTTGGGATGGGCGCCACCGGTGTAGCTATAGTCGGTGCGCAGGATCGAGACGTAGCGATCCGCGACCAGCGAATCCGTCGTGTAGCTGCGCTCGTAGGTCCACGGCCCGTTGCGGAACAACTCAGGGTCGCTCTTGAATTCCGGCTCGGCCTCGGTGCGCCGCTCGGCGATCCACTTCTTGCCCTCGGCCAGACAGTTCTCAGCGAGCTTGGCATCAGCCTTGATGCCGGCATCGAGCGTCACCGTGCCGTCGATGGCCTTCGTCTTCACGGCGAAGTCAGGCTTCGGCTTCGCCGGCTCGGCGAGGGCGGGGGAGCCGATTGCCAGACAGGCCAGAATGACGAGTGGGTAAACACGGAAGTGAGATGAGAGCATATCGAGCCTGACCACAGTCGCGAGGAGAAGGGTAAATCGATTACGAATTGGCAGCTCCGATGCGCCGCTCGGCGAAGGAACGCAGAGGAGGGACATGATGATGGATAATGTCCCAGACGATCTCGACGTCGATCGCGTGGTGGGCATGACGCAGCCGATTGGCAAAGTCGGTCATCTTACGCCAGTCTATGTCGATCGCCTCGTGCTTCAGCTCATCCGGGAGTTTGCGTGCTGCCTCGCAGACGATCTCCAGATAACGCTCGGCCGCCATACGGCGCACTTCGTCTTGCGAAAATTCATCGAAGCTGCGTCCTTCGACGAGGCTTAGGACGCGAGACGTCGAGCGCAGAATGTCCAACAGCCTGTCTTCCGTTGAAGGGGGCATTCACAGCACCTCGACAAGATCGTCGGCCATTCGCTCTCTGATACGTGGTGTTAACTCGCTGGGCAGCATGACGTGCGCTGGGATGCCTGTGGCCGCTTCGCAGATGTAGCCGATCTCGAGCGGCGTCTTCCAAGTCAGCTCGGTATCCGGCAGCACTTCCACCAGCACGTCCAGATCACTGTCCGGTCGCGCGTCACCGCGGGCACGCGAGCCGAACACATATAGCTTGGCCACGCCTTCTGCGCGCAATGCATCACCCCTCTCGCGCAATCTGGCGAGGATGGTGTCCAACGGCATGTCGGCGACGGCGGTCATAGTGTCAGTATAGCAGATTGCCTTTGGCGCTGCAGTCACACGGGAAGAATCTCGACGCCGCGCTGTCGCGCCGCTTTTCTCATCTGGCTGTCGAAGGTGAAGAGCGGAAGATTCCTGACTTCGGCCAGTCGGACATAGAGCTCATCGTAATAGGTCAGTCCGGAATCCAGCGCCCTACGGACCGCACCGGCTACTTCGTCAAGTTCCGGAGGTGATTGCGTGATCACCTCGAGAATCTTCAGGTTGTGCAGCGCGTATTCGAGCTTGTCGGAAGGGAGCCGACCACGACGAACGTTCGTGGTAAGCGCATTGCCGATTTCAGCATGCCAATGCGCCGGGACGACGAATTGCTGGTCCGCCAAGCTTTCAAACACCTCATCGTGGGCGAGGTGCTCGCGCTCATCCAGAAACATCGCCAGGGCGGCGGATGCATCCATGACGATCAACGGCGTCCCTCGTTGATCCAGCTCTTGATCTCGTCGTGGGTCGGATTCAGTTTGAGGTCGCGGGCCAAGCTGCGCAAGTTGCGGATCGCCTGACGCCGCCGCGCGATCGCATCGGCCGACAACTCGCTACTCGCCTGAACCAGCCGTGCGACAGGCTTTCCGTGCCGTGTGATTGTCACTTCGGCGCCGTTTTCGACCTCGTCGAGAAGGCTCGACAGGTGGGTCTTCGCTTCGAAAATGCCGACCTGCTTCATGAAGACAAACTAGTCTGGTTAGACTAGTTCGTCAAATCAAGCCGGCATTGTCTTGAAGCCCGCAGCTACTCCGCCGCCTGGCTGGAGTGGCCGAGCCGGGCGTTGAGCTTGTGGATCAGCTCCTCGGCGGCGTCGGCGATCACGGTGCCGGGCGGGAAGATCGCCTCGGCGCCGGACTTGACCAGCGCGTCGTAGTCCTGCGGCGGGACCACGCCGCCGACGATGATCATGATGTCGTCGCGGCCCTGCTTCTTCAGCGCGGCCTTCAGTTCCGGCACCGCGGTGAGATGCGCGGCGGCGAGCGACGACACGCCGAGGATATGGACGTCGTTTTCGACCGCCTGCCGGGCGGCTTCCTCCGGCGTCGCGAACAGCGGCCCGATGTCGACGTCGAAGCCGATGTCGGCGAATGCCGAGGCGATCACCTTCTGGCCGCGGTCGTGGCCGTCCTGGCCGATCTTGGCGACCAGGATACGCGGGCGACGGCCCTCGGCGTCCTCGAACGCGTCGATCAGTGCCTGCACCTTCTCCATCCGGTCCGCCATCGATGCGACCTCCCGCTTGTACACGCCGGTGATCGACTTGATCTCGGCGCGATGCCGGCCATAAACCTTCTCAAGCGCGTCGGAGATTTCGCCGACGGTGGCCTTCTTGCGCGCGGCGTCGATTGCCAGCGCCAACAGGTTGCCGTTGCCTTCCGAAGCCGAGCGCGTCAGCGCCGACAACGCGGCGTCGACGTCGGCCTGGACGCGTTCCTTCTTCAACCGGCCGAGCTTGTCGATCTGCAGCCGGCGCACGGTCGAGTTGTCGACCTTGAGCACGTCGATCGGAGCCTCGTCGGTCGGCTTGTACTTGTTGACGCCGATCACCGACTGCCGGCCGGTGTCGATCCGCGCTTGGGTCTTGGCGGCGGCTTCCTCGATGCGCAGCTTCGGCACGCCGGCTTCGATCGCCTTGGCCATGCCACCGAGCGCTTCGACTTCCTGGATGTGAGCCCAGGCCTTGACGGCGATGTCGTGGGTCAGCCGCTCGACGTAGTACGAGCCACCCCACGGATCGATGATCCGGGTGGTGCCGCTCTCCTGCTGCAGGAACAGCTGGGTGTTACGTGCGATCCGCGCCGAGAAGTCGGTCGGCAGCGCCAGCGCTTCGTCGAGCGCGTTGGTGTGCAGCGATTGGGTGTGGCCCTGAGTGGCCGCCATCGCTTCGATCGTGGTGCGCATCACGTTGTTGAACACATCCTGCGCGGTCAGCGACCAGCCGGAGGTCTGGCAGTGCGTGCGCAGGCTCAGCGACTTCTGCTGCTTCGGGTCGAACTGCGTCAGCAGCTTGGCCCACAGCAAACGAGCCGCGCGCATCTTGGCGACTTCCATGAAGAAGTTCATGCCGATCGCCCAGAAGAACGACAGCCGCGGCGCGAACTTGTCGACGTCGAGACCGGCCGCGATGCCGGCGCGGACGTATTCGACGCCATCGGCGAGCGTGTAGGCGAGCTCGAGGTCCTGCGTCGCGCCGGCTTCCTGCATGTGATAGCCGGAGATCGAAATCGAGTTGAACTTCGGCATCTTCTGCGAGGTGTAGGCGAAGATGTCGGAAATGATCCGCATCGAGGGCACCGGCGGATAGATGTAGGTGTTGCGCACCATGAACTCTTTCAGAATGTCGTTCTGAATGGTGCCCGACAGCTTCTCCGGGGAGACGCCCTGTTCCTCGGCGGCGGCGACGTACAGCGCCAGGATCGGCAGCACCGCGCCGTTCATGGTCATCGACACGCTCATCTGGTCGAGCGGGATGCCGGCGAACAGCGTGCGCATGTCGTAGATCGAGTCGATCGCCACGCCGGCCATGCCGACATCGCCGGCGACGCGCGGATGATCGGAGTCGTAACCGCGGTGAGTGGCGAGGTCGAATGCCACCGACAGGCCCTTCTGACCGGCGGCGAGGTTGCGGCGATAGAATGCGTTGGAGTCTTCAGCGGTCGAGAAGCCGGCGTATTGCCGGATCGTCCACGGCTGGTTGACGTACATGGTCGGGTAGGGGCCGCGCAGGAACGGCGCGACGCCCGGCCAGGTGTCGAGAAAATCGATGCCGGCGACATCCGCCTCGGAGTAGCCCGGCTTGACCAGAATGCCTTCGGGCGTCAGCCACGGCTGGGCCTCACCTGCAGGGGCAGGGGCGACGGTGGGCTGGAATGCGATCTCGGCGAAGTTCGGAATCTTGCTCATTTTTATCTGATCTCACTACAGCCCATCGTAGCACGGCTGCCGTTTCTCGTCATTTCGTCGGGTTAATCGTGGTCCGGCTGCTGATAGCTGAACACTTGTGCCAGCCTGTCGGGCCCGTAGTTCTGCAACGTGGTCTTGCTCGGCAAGTTCGCGATCGTCCCGGTCCAACCGAGCCTCGCTTCGGTGCCGTATTGCATGGTCGGGACCACCCGGTCCGGCCGATCGAAGGTTCCGGTCAGGATTTCGATGGTGTCGGAGAACTGCAGCCGATAGCCGAGCGGGGTGCCGCAATCCTTGCAGAAGTCGCGCTCGGCGACCGAGGAGGAGCGGAACGACGCAGGCTGGCCGCGGGTCCAGGCAAAGTTGTCCTTGGCGACCTCGGCCATCGAGGCGAACGGTGCCCCGGTCGCCTTCTGGCACATTCGGCAATGGCACAGCGCCGTGCTCAGCGGCGGGGCCGACAGCGCGTAGCGGATCGCGCCGCACTGGCAGCCGCCGGAGAGCACCGCTTTGCCGGTCCCCGTCATGCCGCTTCGATGCCCTTCCAGGCGTCGCTGAGCGTCGCCAAGGCGTCGCCACCGGCGAACACGAACTCCTGCACCCCGGCTTCGCGCAGCGCGCTCTCCTGCTCGCCGGGGCGGCCGGCCAGATAGATCCGCTTCGCGCCGGCAGCGCGCAGCGCCTGGGCGGCGGCGGCCGCATAGGTCGGGTAGGCCTTGTCGGACGAGCACAGGCACGCGAACGCCGCACCGGATGCCTTGAAGGCGTCGGCGAGCGCAGCCGCCTCGGTGAAGCCCTCGCTGTCGATTGCCTCGATGCCGCCGGTCTCGAAGAAGCTCTTGGTGAAGGTGGCGCGCGCGGTGAAGTCGGCCGGCGTGCCGAGATTGGCCAGGAACACCTTCGGCCGCGACGCCTTCGCGGCCAGCACGGCGTCGGACTTGTCGCGCAGGCTTTCGAACGGGGTCGCCAGACGAATGGGCGTCAGCGCCGTAAAGCTGATCTTCGCCTCACCGGCGGGCGGTACCGCGGCCGGCTTGACGTCGAGCACCTTGGCCTGTGCCTCGTGCAGGTTCGGGAATTCGGAGGCGCCGGTCAGAACATCGCGACGCTTGGCGATCGCCTTGTCGCGGGCCGCGCGGCTGGCCGCGACCTTCGGCTGGATCAGGCCGGCCTGCAGTGCGGCGAGCGTGCCGCCGGCACGTTCAATCTCCTGGAACTGGGTCCAGGCGGCGTCGCACAGTTCCTTGGTCAGCGCTTCGATGCCGCCGGCACCCGCAGCCGGATCGGCAACCTTATCGAGGTTGGACTCTTCCAGCAGGACCAGCTGCGTGTTGCGGGCGACGCGGCGGGCGAATGCGTCGGGCAGGCCGAGCGCCAGCGTGTGCGGCAGCACCTGCACCGAATTGGCGCCGCCGAGCGCGGCGGCGAAGGTCGCCATCGTGGCGCGCAGCATGTTCACGTAAGGGTCGCGCTGGGTCAGCATCCGCCATGCGGTCTCGGCGGCGACGAACAGCGGCTTCGGCGTCACGCCGCAGGCCTGTTCGATCCGCGCCCACAGCAGCCGCAGCGCGCGAAACTTGGACAGCGTCAGGAACTGATCGGCGTCCGCGGACAGACGCGTGTAGATCATGCCGCGGGCGGCATCCAGCGCGACGCCGGCGGCCTCCAGCGCGCGCAGATAGGCGACGCTGCAGCCGAGCACGTAGGCCAGCTCCTGCGCCTCCGAGCCGCCCGCATCGTGGATCACGCGGCCGTCGGCGACCAGGAACGGGCCCTTGAAGCCGGCGCTCGCGAGGCCGGCGGCGACGTCGCCGAGGCCCTTGGCGATCTCGCTCCACTCGGTGGCGCTCGCCCCCTGCACGGCGCGCGCGCCGAGCGGATCGATGCCGAAGCGGATGTCGCAGGCGGCCGGATCGGTGCCGCGGCTCTTGATCAGGTCGGCGAGGTGGCGGACCACGTCGCAGGATTGCGGCGGGAACTGCAGTTCGATCGCGATGCCGGCGTCGAGGTGGACACCCTCCAGCACCTGCGCGATCGCTTCCTGAGTGGCCGGCAGACCGAAGCCGCGCGCGCCGACGCTGCCCGCGAACACCAGCGTCAGGCCGGTGGCGCCGTTTTCGAGGTCCTGCAGAGCCTGCTTGTTGGCTTCCTTCGGCTCCGGGTGATCGACCCGCTGCATGATCCGCCACGGCGCTGTGGGAGCGCGGCCGGCGATCGGAGCGGCGTCGCGCGCCCGCACATAGATCGGATCGATCTGGATGCCGTCGTAGCTCTTGCTGATCAGCTTCTCGAACGGTGCGCCCTTCAGCACGCCGTCGACCAGCTTGCGCCAGTCTTCATAGCCGGCCGGGGCGAAATCGGCGGCGAGCCGCAGCTCTTGGTTTGCAGAAGACATCGGTGAAATCGAACTCCCAGAATACCGGAACGTGATTTGGCCGGAAAATGCCACGTGCGGACGGCGATGCCAAACAGTTGTTTGAGGCAATAAGGACGAGATTGCGCCCTGTGCACTGCGGCGGACCGTGTTGCGGGATATTCCCAGAAGCGGCGGCTCAGCCGCGGTCCGGCAGCCGTTCGATCCCGGCGGTCGACAGCCCGGCGAGGGCGTCTTTCAGCGAGCGACCGGCGATCACCTGATCCGGCACGATGTCGAGCAGCGGCACCAGCACGAAGGCGCGCTCGAACAGCCGCGGATGCGGCAGCGTCAGGTCCGGCCGATTGATCTCGGCGTCGTCGTAGGCGAGCAGGTCGAGATCGAGCGTCCGCGGACCCCAGCGCCGTTCGTTGGCGCGGTCGCGGCCGAAGCGCTTCTCGATCTTGTGCAGCGTAAATAAGAGCGCATGCGGATCGAGCGCAGTTTCGATCGCCACGCAGGCGTTGACGAAGCGGTCCTGCTGCTCATCGCCCCATGGCGGCGTCGCGTAGTCCGGGGAGCGCGCGATCAGTTCGGCCTGGGTCATGCCGCAGATACTGGCGATCGCCTTGTCGAACGTGGAGCGGACGTCGCCGACATTGCCGCCGAGCGCGATCAGGGCGCGCGGCATCTCAGCTCCGCCTGCGGGTGATGATCACGCCGACATCGTCGAAGATCGCGGGGATCGGCGCGTGCGGCTTGTGCACCGTCACCTTCACCGCGGTGATCTTGTCGAAGCTCGTCAGGATCGCATCGGCGACCGCGCCGGCCGCGCGCTCGAGCAGCCGGTAGTTGGCGTCCTTGAACGCCGCGGTGGTACACGCCACCACGTTCGAATACGACACCGTGTCGGAGAGCCGGTCGGTGCGCGAGGACTCCGACAGATCGGCGGTGAGTTCGAGATCGATCACGAAACGCTGGCCGACTTCGGTCTCGTGCTCCATCACGCCGTGGCGGGCGTGCAGCACCAGGCCGGAAATGAAGATGGTGTCGTTCATCGGCTGTCCCTGATGGCGTGGGCGACTTTCAGTGCCTGCGAGGTCGCGGCGACGTCGTGCGCGCGGATGATCTTGGCGCCGTTCTCGACGGCGATCAGATGCGCGGCGAGCGAACCGCCGAGCCGCTGCTTCGGTTCGCTCGGCACGATCGTACTAATAAAACGCTTGCGCGAGGCGCCGACCAGCAGCGGGCGGCCGAAGCTTGCGAACTCGCGCAGCCGCGCCAGGGTGATCATGCTCTGCTGCGGCGTCTTGCCGAAGCCGATGCCGGGATCGAGCACGATCAGCTCCTCGGCGATCCCGGCCTTGGTGGCGATTGTCAGCGAGCGCTCGAAGAACGCGTTGATGTCGGCGACGATGTCGATGGCTGGATCGGCGGCGTCGCGATTGTGCATCACGATCACCGGGGCGCGGCGCGCAGCGACGACGCCGGCCATCTCGGGGTCGCGCTGCAATCCCCAGACGTCGTTGGCGATCGCGGCACCATGGTCGAGCGCCCAGGCGGCGACTTCGGCCTTCATGGTGTCGATCGACACCGGTGTGCCGAGCGCGACCACCGCTTCCAGCACCGGCTGCAGCCGCCGCAGCTCTTCGGCGGCTGTCACCGGCTGCGAGCCGTAGGGACGGGTGGACTCCGCGCCGATGTCGATGATCTCGGCGCCATCCGCGATCATCTCGGCCGCATGGGTCCGCGCCTGCTCGGGGGCGAGATAATCGCCGCCGTCGGAGAACGAGTCCGGCGTGACGTTGAGGATGCCCATCACCGCTGCGGCGGGACGCGCCAGCAGATCGCGCAGCTGTGGCGGCTTGGCCGGCGCGGCGGGCGATGCGGTCAGCGATGGGGAAGCGGTCATGCGCCAGCGCTTTGCGCGGTCCGCGAAAGCCTGTCAAGCGGCGGGCTGCGCCGGCGCGCCGGACCTTAGTAGGTGATTTTCAATGGCAGCTTGCGCGCCTGCTCGATCAGTTGACCGACTTCTTTCTCGGAGGGCAGCGCGCGCACCAGTTTGCGCTTGAGATTGGCCTCTTTCATGTTCTGCGCCAGCCGCGCCGGATTGCGGTGGGTGAACTCGCGCAGCGTCGAAACGCCAGCGGCGCGCAGCAGATCGGCCTTCGCCTTGCCGAGACCGGGAACCCGCATGCAATCGGCGAGGTTGGCCCATTGCAGCAATTGCTGCTCGGTGAGGCCGGTCTTCGCGGCGAGCGCCTTGCGACCCTTCACGGTCCGGGCGGCTTCGAGCAGCGCTTCGGTGGTGCGAATTCCTACCGATTTCAATTTGCTCGCGGCAACCTCGGTGATGCCGTCGAGCTGAGCGATTGGATATGTCATGGCACTCGATACTAGGTTCAGGTGAACTGGCGGAGGCCGGGCGTGCCTTCGATGATGGCGCCCATCTTCTCCGCCCCAATTCTGTCGCGGCCGGCTTTGAACAGTTCGCGGGCGATCGTCTGGATCTGGGACATGCCGAGGCCGAGGCCGAGCAGCTTCGTCCCCATCGCCATCACGCCGCCGCCGATCAGGCGGCTCAGCCCGCCACGCGAGGAGCCTGCCGCTTCGATCGCAGCCTCGGCGCCCGGAATGCTGTCGATCAAAGCCTGGACCGGCTCCTGCGGTCCTTCATTGCGGAGAAAGGCGAGAATGATGCCGATAGTCTTGTCGGCAACAGATTTGTCCAGACCGGCCTTGTCGGCCAGTCTTTCAATCAACTCGTCCATAACGCCCCCGCCACGCCGGTTCTTATCACCGGTCCATGTTCTAAAATCATCCTGATCCGCTCCGCAACGAAACACAAGCGACCCTCGTCATCGAGTCGACGACTCGGCGGCATTTCGCTCCGCAAGTGTTGCAACATTGCAAAGGCGACGACGCGAGATATGCTGCTGGGGCAGCGCGAAGCCACGCATCGAGCGTCGTTTGCGCGCGGTAGGGTGAATATCGCGCCAACGTCTCGCCGCGATCGTCGTTGAATGGTTCCATTGTGATTGGCAGGATGAGTGTTGCGCCGGGCGATCGATCGCCGGTTGGAATGTTCTGTGCGAGGAAACGAAGAAATGGCGGCGAGCGGCATCGCGAGCGGTGATACCGAAGACAAGATTTTTATCGGTAAGGGCGAACAGCCGGCGTGGTTGACGTTGGCGCTCGCCAATCGCCACGGCCTGGTCACCGGCGCCACCGGTACCGGCAAAACAGTGTCGCTGCAGGTGATGGCGGAAGGCTTTGCGCGCGCCGGCGTGCCGGTGTTTGCGGCCGATATCAAAGGCGATCTGTCGGGCATCGCCGAGGTCGGCGAGGCCAAGGACTTCATCCTCAAGCGTGCCCAGGAGATCGGGCTGAAATTCCAGCCCGACCAGTTCAGCACGGTGTTCTGGGATGTGTTCGGCGAGCAGGGCCATCCGGTGCGCGCCACCGTTTCCGAGATGGGACCGCTGCTGCTGTCGCGGATGCTCGATCTCAACGACGTGCAGGAGGGCGTGCTCAACGTCGCATTCCGTGTCGCCGACGACATGGGCCTGCCGCTGATGGACATGAAGGATCTGCGCGCGATGCTCGATGCGATCGCGCCGATCGCGCAGAAGGTGGCCGAAGCCGGCGACGTCAATGCCGATATCCGCCAGGCCGCGCAGTCGCTCGGCAACGTCACCAAGCAGACCGTCGGCACCATCCAGCGTCAGCTTCTGGTCCTGGAAAATCAGGGCGGCGAGAAGTTCTTCGGCGAGCCGGCGCTGCAGCTCAAGGACTTCATCCGCACCGATAGCCAGGGCCGCGGCCTCGTCAATATTCTGGTCGCCGACAAGCTGATGACCAATCCGCGGCTGTACGCGACCTTCCTGCTGTGGATGCTGTCGGAGCTGTTCGAGGAGCTGCCGGAAGTCGGCGACCCCGACAAGCCGAAGCTGGTGTTCTTCTTCGACGAGGCGCACCTCTTGTTCAATGACGCGCCGAAGCCGTTGATGGACAAAATTGAACAGGTGGTGCGGCTGATCCGCTCCAAGGGCGTCGGCGTGTACTTCATCACCCAGAACCCGATCGACGTGCCGGACCGGGTGCTGGCGCAGCTCGGCAATCGGGTGCAGCACGCGCTCCGCGCTTTTACGCCGCGCGACCAGAAGGCGGTGGCGGCCGCGGCCGACACTTTCCGACCGAACCCGAAGCTCGATACGGCCAAGGCGATCACCGAGCTCGGCAAGGGCGAAGCGCTGGTGTCGTTCCTCGAAGGCAACGGCACGCCGGCGATGGTCGAGCGCGTGCTGGTGCGGCCGCCGTCGGCGCGGATCGGACCGATCACACCGGAGGAGCGCAAGGCGATCATCGCCGCGAGCCCGGTGCGAGGCAAATACGATACCGCGGTGGATTCCGAATCCGCCTACGAGAAGCTGCGCGCCCGCATCGACGGCAAGTCGGCGAATGAAGATGCGGCACCGGGCGAGGGCGGCATTCTCGGTCAGCTCGGCGGGCTGTTCTCGACCGTGTTCGGCACCAACACGCCGCGCGGCAAGCTCACTACCGGCCAACTCGTCGCCCGCAATGTTGCCCGCACCGTCGCCACCACGGTGGTCGGCGGCGTCGCCGCCGAGCTCGGCAAGAAGGTCGGGGGCTCCCTCGGCAGTTCGGTCGGTCGCTCGATCGTGCGTGGCACGCTCGGCGGAATGCTGCGACGGTGAGACGAGGCGTCCGCGGTTTGGAAACAGGCGCGCGGCAGCATGGTTCGAGACGGCGCTACGCGCCTTCTCATCATGAGGCTGTGCGAGATCGCCGCGTTCGCTCTTTGCGACATGTCGCAGCTTCCTCATCCTGAGGAGCGGCCGTTAGGCCGCGTCTCGAAGGGTGAGGGCCGCGGCATCTGACACATCTGAAGAAGGAACACAGCATGTCCGCCAGCTCTCACGTTCAAACGGTGCTTGCCCGCGCCGATGCCGATTTCGACTCCGCGTTGCAGCGGCTGTTCGCGCTGCTGCGGATCAAGTCGATCTCGGCCGATCCGGCGTTCGCGGCGGACTGCAAGGCGGCGGCTGAGCATCTTTGCACCGACATCGCGTCGATCGGATTTGATGCCGAGGTAAGGCCGACCGCCGGTCATCCGGCGATCGTGGCGAAGGCCAAGAGCAATACCGGCAACCGGCCGCACGCGCTGTTCTATGGCCACTACGACGTGCAGCCGGTCGATCCCCTGGAACTGTGGCATCGGCCGCCGTTCGAGCCGGTGATCGCCGACCATGCCGACGGCCGTAAGATCATCGTGGCGCGTGGTGCGCAGGACGACAAAGGCCAGCTCTCGACCTTCATCGAAGCCTGCCGCGCGTGGAAGGACGCTACCGGCGAACTGCCGATCGACCTGACCATCGTGATCGAGGGCGAGGAGGAGGTCGGCTCGAAGAACTTCGTGCCGTTCCTCGATGCGCATAAGAAGGACCTCGCCGCGGACTTCGCGCTGGTCTGCGACACCGGAATGTGGGACCCGGCGACTCCGGCGATCACCACCTCGCTGCGCGGCCTCGTCTATGAAGAGGTGAAGATCAAGGCGGCGAACCGCGATCTGCACTCCGGGGTTTATGGCGGCGGCGCGCAGAATCCGATCCGGGTGCTGACGCGGATTCTCGGCGGCCTGCACGACGAGCACGGCCGCATCACCATTCCGGGCTTCTATAACGGGGTGAAGGATTTGCCGCCGGAGATCCTGGCGCAGTGGAAGGGACTGAACCTGACCGCCGAGAGTTTTCTCGGCCCGATCGGGCTGTCGATTCCGGCCGGTGAGGACGATCGTCTGTTGATCGAGCAGCTGATCTCGCGACCGACCTGCGACATCAACGGGATCGTCGGCGGTTACACCGGCGAGGGATCGAAGACCGTGATCGCGGCGGAAGCCTCGGCCAAGGTGTCGTTCCGCATCGTCGAAGGGCAGGACCCCAACAAGATCCGCGATGCGTTCCGCGCTTATGTCACCGCCCGGCTGCCGGGCGATTGCCGCGCCGAGTTTCTCGATCACTCCAACGGCGCGGCGATCGCGCTGCCGTGGGACATGAAGCCACTGACCGCGGCGAGCCGCGCGCTGACCGAGGAGTGGGGCAAGGAAGCGGTGCTGATCGGCTCGGGCGCGTCGATCCCGATCGTCGCCGATTTCAAGCGCACGCTCGGGCTCGACAGCGTGCTGATCGGATTCGGTCTCGACGACGACAACATCCATTCGCCGAACGAGAAGTACAGCCTCACCAGCTTCCAGAAGGGCATCCGTTCATGGGTGCGGATTCTCGGTGCGCTGGCTGACGCACCGCGCTGAAACACCTCCGCGTCAGATCGTCACCTCGCATTGCGCGAGGCCTGCTCCGGATTTGCGCCACCGCGCGCAAATCCGGAATCCTTCCAAATCGGTTCCATGGCTGTTTCGCTTCCGCGCGGTGAGTAGCAAACTGCGCGAAGCTGCGATGCGCCAAGGTGTTCCTTGGCGCCGGGCTCGCCGCGTTGCGTTCACCGCGTGATACTGAGCGGAGAGGTCGCTTACTAGACTCGTTCTAAGCTCCGGGCGCTTGCGATGGCGTGCGTATATCAATTCTAAATCGCATCCGTTGCCTCACCATCCCTCATCTCCTACCCGGACACCAACGAGTGACCGGGGGCGTGGTGTGAGCAACTTCAAGGCCAGCAACAATCGTTTGTATCTGGGCGTCGCGACCGGCGTGCTGACGCTGTGCGCGGCTGGCCTCGCGCCATCCTCGGCGCCTGCCCAGGAGTCCGAAGCGCGCGTGTTGCCGCCGGTCTCGGTCGACGCCCCGCAGCAGCGCACACGGTCTGCCACACGCGCCGCGCAGCCACGCGCCACGCCGCAGCGCGCCGCGCGGGTCGCGCCGCGCCGCGCCGCCGAGCCGGTGCCGCCTCCGGCCGCGCCGCCGACCACGATGGGCTCGACCCGCACCATCGGCGCACCGGCGCCGGCCTATGCGGGCGGCCAGGTGGCGCAGGGCGGCACGCTCGGCCTGCTCGGCTCGACCAGCGTGATGAACACGCCGTTCTCGACCGTCAACTTCACCTCGCAATTGATCGAGAACCAGCAGGCGCGCACCGCCGCCGACACGTTGGTCAACGACTCGTCGGTGCGGCTTTCGACCGGCAGCGACGGATTCGACGACACTTTCATTATCCGCGGCTTCGAGGTCAGGGCGACCGACGTCGGCCTCAACGGTCTGTATGGCCTCGCGTCGTCGCAGCGCGTTCCGGCCCAGATCATCGAGCGGATCGAGTTGCTCAAGGGTCCAGGCGCGCTGATCAACGGCATCGCCCCGAGCGGAGCCGTCGGCGGCGGCATCAATATCGTCACCAAGCGTGCTACTGACGAGCCGTTCTCGCGACTGACGCCGTTCTTCATGAGCGCGGCGAATTACGGACTGCATCTCGAGACCAGCCAGCGGTTCGGCGCCAACAAGGAGTGGGGCGTTCGCTTCAACGGCGTTGGTCGTAACGGTGAAGCCTCGATCAGAGACGGAAATTTCCAGTCGGGTCTGGGTGCGGTGGCGATCGACTATCGCGGCGATCGGCTTCGCTGGACGCTCGATCTATTCTCGCAAAACGACAACACCGACAACTTCCGCCCGCAGATCGGCCTGCTGCCGACCGCCACTGCGATTCCGGCGCCGCCTGATGCACGCAGCAACTGGTATCCCGACACGAGGCTGCGCCAGAAGGACAACACGGCCGCAACCGCTTTGGAATACGACCTGACCAACTGGCTGACCGCCTATGCGGGCGTTGGCTATCGTGATGGCTCGAACTACCAGACCTTCCCGCGCTCGGCGACGGCGGTGGATGCGCTCGGCAATTTCAACGTCCAGAATACGTATTACGATTCTTACACCAAGACCGTCAGCGGCAATGTCGGCTTCCGTTCGCGGTTCGACACCGGCTTCATCGGCCACAAGCTCAACGTCGCCTACACCGGGTTCTTCCAGGAGAGCGGAAACGCCTACATCACGGGCGGCACCACCGCGTCCAATATCTACAACCCGGCGCCGCTGCCGGCGGTGACGTCGGACCGCTACGCGCCGCGGCACGCCTCCGACAGCACGCTGACCAGCGTCGCGGTGGTCGACACCATGTCGTTCCTGAACGAGTCGGTGCTGCTGACGCTCGGCGGCCGTCATCAGATGGTGAAGCAGGAGAGTTACGCTACAATCGGCACCAACATCGGCGCGTTGACCTCGACCTACGACGCCAGCGCCACGACACCGCTCGCCGGTATCGTCGTCAAGCCGTGGACGAACGTGTCGCTATATGCCAACTACGCCGAGGGTCTCACGCGCGGCACCATCGTCGGCGGCAACTTCTCGAACGCTGGCACGATCCTGGCGCCGTACAAGTCGAAGCAACAGGAGGCCGGCGTCAAGGTCGACTGGGGCACCATCACCACCACCGCAGCGGTGTTCCAGATCGCCCGTCCGAGCCTGATCACCACGGCCGCCAATGCGCAGGCCTACGACGGCGAGCAGCGCAACAGAGGCTTGGAGCTGAACCTCTATGGCCTGATCCTGCCCGGGCTGCGCGGCATGGCGAGTGCGACGTTCATCAACCCCGAACTGACCAATCCGACTGACCCGACGCAGCGTGGCAATGCCGCGGCTGGCGTACCCGACAGGACGTTCTCCGCTGGGCTCGACTGGGATACGCCATGGGTCCGCGGGCTCGCGCTTAACGGTCGAGTGATCCACACCGGCAGCGCCTATCTCACCACGGCCAACACGCTGAGCTTCCCGGGCTGGACCCGTCTCGACATCGGCGCGCGCTACACCACGACGGCACTCACCGGAAAGCCGGTCACCTTCCGCGCCAATATCGAGAACGTCACCGGCGAAACCTATTGGCTCACCACCGGCACCTACGTCACCGTGGGTGCGCCGCGCACCTATCTGCTCTCGGCGGCATTCGATTTCTGATCGAACGCGCGCAGCGCACGCAACGACTTCATGCCCGGCCTAGGTGCCGGGCATCCACGTGTCGGAGGCTTGTCGTCCGGCACGCGATCTTCAAGCCAACAAGGAGCACGACATGAACAAGCTCTCTCTCGCGATCGTTGCGCTGCTCGGCGCCGCCGCGCCTGCGCAGGCGCATCAGATCTGGATCGAGCAGGCGGACGGCCAGACGGTGGTTCGGTTCGGCGAGTTCGGCGAAAACCTGCGCGAAGCCTCGCCCGGGCTGCTCGATAAATTCGGCAAGGTCACCGGCACGCTGCTGTCTGCCAAGGGTGAGCAGAAGGCGGAGGCGAGCAAGACCGCCAGCGGGTTCAAGCTGCCGTTCGCCGCTGCGGCCGGTGACAGCATCGTGGCCGAGGACGCGAACTATCCGCTGTACACCTGGAAACAGCAGGATAAGGACGTGCGGAATTGGTTCTATCCGGCGGCGCGGCTGATCACTGGCTTTGCCGCGCAGCAGCCGAAGCTGGTGCTCGACCTGGTGCCGACCGGGCAGCCTGGCCAGTTCAAGCTGGTGTTCAAGGATCAGCCGAAGCCGAAGACCAAGGTCACGCTGACGACGCAGTCGGGCTGGGCCAAGGAAGCGCACACCGACGCGCAGGGGCTGGTCAGCTTCGACATGCCGTGGAAAGGCGTTTACGTCGCCGAAGTCAGCCTCAACGACAAAACCGCTGGCGAGCGTACCGGTGCCAAGGGTTCGGAGCCCTATGATGCGGTGAGCTACGCCACCACCGTCACTTACGAGAAGGCCGACGGCCTTCCGCCGCTTCCGCCCGGTCCGCCGGCGACGCCGGCCGCGCCGAGCAAATGACCACGCGGGTGCACCGCGCGCGGACAATCGGTCCGCTGATCGCGCGGATCGTCGCGGCGGCGGCCGGCGGCTACGGGATCGCGGCGCTGTTCAGCGTCGCAGTGCTGGCGCTGCCGATCAGTAAGCCGCAAGCGGTGCTGACCGGCCAATTGGCAAGCTTCGCGGTGTGTACGGCCGTGGTGATCTGGGTGTTCGCGGCGCGGAGCGCGCTGAGAGCTTGGATCGGCTTAGCCGTCGTCGCCGCGGTGCTGGCGCCGCTGGCATGGTTTGCTTCCTGATGGGGCGCATCGCGTGACCAAGCATGATCGACAAGCCGCCCATCGCGGCATTCGGCAGAGCATGTCGGGCTTGCACACCTGGACCGGGCTGCTGCTCGGCTGGGTGCTGTATGCGATGTTCCTCACCGGCACCGTGTCGTTCTTCAAGGAGGAGCTGTCGCAGTGGATGCGGCCGGAGTTGCCGCGCGTGACGCAGGCGCTGGACCCGGCCATGGTGGCGCAGCGCGTCGCCGACGAGATCGGCCGGATCGCGCCCAGCGCGACGCAGTGGAGCATCAAGCTTCCAGATGATCGTAGCAACAGCGTCTATGCGTTCTGGCGGCTTCCCGTCGCGCAGGATGCGCGTGGCTTCGGAGAAGGGCACTTCGATCCGGTGACCGGCCGTCAGGTCGAAGCTCGGGGGACGCTCGGCGGCGACTTTTTCTATCGTTTCCACTTTCAGTTCTATTACATGTCGCCGTTTTGGGGACGGCTGCTCGCCGGTCTCGCGGCGATGTTCATGCTGATCGCGATCGTCGCCGGCGTGATCACCCACAAGAAGATTTTCACCGACTTTTTCACCTTCCGCTGGGGCAAGGGCCAGCGCTCCTGGCTCGACGCGCATAATGCGTTGTCGGTGTTCGGCCTGCCGTTTCATGTGATGATCACCTACACCGGGCTGGTGACGCTGATGGCGCTGTACGTGCCATGGGGCGAGCGCGCCGCCATCAAGACGCCGGCCGAGCGCCAGCAGTTGATGGCGGAGCTCAATGCCTTCATTCCGCCCGGCAAACCCGCCGCAGACGCGGCGCCGCTCGGCTCGATCGAAGCGATGGTGCGGCAGGCGCAGGTGCGCTGGGGCACGTCCGATGTCGGGCGCGTCAACGCCGCCAATCCGGGCAACGGAGCAGCCCGTATCGCGGTGACCCGCGGCGATGCCGGACGCGTCTCGATGAGTCCCGACTACCTGGAATTCGACGGCGTCACCGGCAAATTAGTCTCCGTGCATGATCGCGTCGGTGCGGCGGCCGAAACCCGCGGCGTGCTCTACGCGCTGCACATCGGACGGTTCAGCGACCTCGAGACCCGGTGGCTGTACTTCATCGTCAGCTTCATGGGCACCGCGATGGTCGGGACCGGCCTGGTGATGTGGACGGTGAAGCGGCGGCAGAAGCTGCCTGATCCGGAGCGGCCGTATTTTGGATTTCGCCTGGTCGAGCGGCTCAACATCGCCAGCATCGCAGGCCTCTCGATCGCCATGACGGCGTTCCTGTGGGCGAACCGGCTGTTGCCGACCGCGATGGCCGATCGGGCGTTCTGGGAAATCCATGTGTTCTTTATCGTCTGGGGGATGACCTTGCTCCACGCACTGCTGCGGCCGGCGCGAGCGGCTTGGGTCCAGCAGCTGTGGGCGGCCGCTGCGTTGTTGGCGTTGATCCCGGTGCTCAACGCTATGACGACCCAGCGTCCGCTGTGGCACAGCTTCGCGGTCGGCGATTGGGTGTTCGTCGGCACCGACCTGATGTGCTGGACGCTGGCGCTGCTGCACGCCGTGCTGGCGATCCGCACCGCGCGGCACGGCGCGCGGATTCGCACGCCGCGCAGTTTAGCGAAGCGCGACGCGCTGCCAACGATGTCGGGCGAGGCGGCGACATGAGCCACGCGCTCGCTCAAGCCCTGTGTCTGTTGGGCTTCACTGCGCTCGCATTCGCCACGCGCCGGCCTCAGCACGAGATCCTGCGTCGCTCGCTGCGGCGTCCGGTGGTGATCGCCCTGCGCGCGATCGGCGCTTGTTTGCTGACGCTCGCTCTCGCCGTGCTCGTCGGTGTATCCGGCTGGGGCTTCGGTCTGGTCAAATTCAGCGGCCACACCACGCTGGCGGCCGCTCTGGTGTACTGTGCGCTGATCGGCTACGGCCGCCGGGTCGGATTGCGCCAGTGAGCCCGCGACTCCGCCCCCCTTCGCTCGCGGCCGCCGGCGCCTAGGCCGAACGTACCGAGCCTAGGAAGTCGGCGACTTCCCGCCGCAGCACGTTGCTGTCGTTCGCCAGCGACTGCGCCGCAGCGAACACTTCGCGCGAGGCGCTTTCGACATGTTCGGCGCCGCGCTGCACCTGTTCGATGCTGGTCGCGACATGGACGGTCTCGCTCGCAGCTTTCGCCACGTGGTCCGACATGGTCCGCGTCTCCAGGCCCTGCGTCTCGATCGCGGCCGAAATGGTCGCGATCGTTTCCGAGACCCGTTCGATCAGGCCGACGATCTGGTCGATCGAGCCGGCCGACGAACGTGTCGCTTGCTGGATATCCACGACCTGCCGCTGAATATCGTGCGTCGCCTTGGCGGTCTGCTCGGCAAGGTCTTTGACTTCGAAGGCGACCACGGCGAAGCCGCGCCCCGCGTCGCCAGCCCGTGCGGCTTCGATGGTGGCGTTCAGGGCGAGCAGATTGGTCTGGCGGGCGATGGTCTGGATCATCCCGACGATATCGCCGATGCGATCGCCGGCGCGTGCGAGCTGCAGCACGTGCTCGCTGGTTTGCCGTGTTTGCCGCACGGCTGCGGCCGTCATCGTCGTCGACTCCTCGATCCGCCGGCCGATGTCGTCGACCGAGGCGAGGAGTTGCTCGGCCGACGCCGCAACTGTGCCGACACAGGCGCTCACCTCGGACGAGACCGACGCTGTCGCAATCGTGAGCTGGCGTGACGTCTCGGCGGTGTGGGTGAGCGAGCCCGCCGATGACTCAAGCGAGCTCGACGCCAGAAACACGGTTTCGATTACCTTGCCGACCGCGACCTCGAAGCCGTCGGCGAGCTTGTGCATGCCGTCCCTGCGGCGCTCGGCCTCGATCTGCTGCTGCGCGATCTTAGCTTCAGCCTCTTCGCGCGCGGCGCGCTGCGACGCTGCCTTGAAGGCTTCGACGGCGCGCGCCATCTCGCCGATCTCGTCGCGCCGCTCCAGTCCCGGCAGCACCGCGTCGAAATCCCCAGCGGCGAGCCGCTGCATGGCCGCGGTAGTCCGCGTCACCGAGCCGGCGATGCGTTGACCGACCAGGCGAGCGAGTGTCGCCACGCCCAAGGTGACGCCGCCGATGATCCAGTTGAGCAGTTTTCGGACTTGGGCCGCGCTCGATTGGGAAGCCCGATAGCGCGCCTCTGCGCTCGTCATCAGCGCGTCCAGCGTCGGCCGGGTGCGGGCGAACACCGAACCGAAGTCTTCGATCTCTTCGTTCAGACTCTGTTGGCTGACCATGAAAGCGAGGAAGCTCGATTTGTAGCCGCCGATCAGCGTCGTCAGCTCCTTCTTCTGGTCGGCGGCAAGATCGCTCTTGGCCAGCGCGCCAGCGAAATCGGAGGCGCGTTCGATCAGATCGTCCCCGTCCTTCTCGCGGCCCTTCTGGATGAAATCCTTCTCCAGGCGACGCATCGTCAGCATCAGCACCGACAGGCGGGGATCGTCGATCTCAGCCAGCTTTGCTTCGAGCCGCCTGGTCGCTTCCCGCAGCTTGCCCTGCAATCCGTCCTGCTCGGTGAGACCGAGCACGCGTTTGGCCGACAGCAGATTCTGGAAACGGGTGAGATAGAGATTGAGGCCCGTAAGCAGTGCCGTCGATTGCTTCGCCGCCGCGTCGCTGTCGGTTCGGCCGAGCCTCTGCTCGATGTCCTGCAGCCGGTGTTTGGCCGCCGTCGCGACCGCCTCGTGCTTTGCGATCAGCTTGTCGTCCGACGTGCGCAGGAATTCGTTGGCGATCAATCCCGCCTGCAGGTAGTCGGCCGACAGCTGCATGACGTCAAAGCGCAGCGCCACGCTGGCTTCCGATCTGCGCTCCGCCTCGGCTGCCTCTCTCAGCCCGAGCAGGCAGGCGGAGCCGACCAGGGCTACGCCGATCAAACCGAGCACTGCGATCTTGAAGCGGAGACCGATCTTGATGCGGTTGAACGGAGATTTCAGAACGTGTTTCGAAGCGGAATACAACTGACGCATCGGGTGACCGAGGTTGGTGACAGTTTTGCGAAGGTTATTTTGTTCGCGAGTCGCCATCTGTTAGTTGGCGGCGGCGCACCCATGGACGGCAGAGACCAACATTCGGTAAATCTACGAGGTGGAATTTTCAGAAGCAGAGATATCTTTCGGGGAGCGATTACTTGCGCGCGCGGCGCGGCGTTGATGAGCGCGATGGTGGTGATGAAAATCGCGGCGTAATAATTACGTCACAAATCGATGTCGGCGGCCGAAGGCCGCGTGCCGACGCAAAAACGCCGCCCGGAATTGGGCGGCGTTTGAATTCCAATAGCGTAGAGGGTGATGCGGAGAGGATAGCATCGCCTTTGCAGATTTCAACCGCGAGTTCAGCCGTCATTGCGAGGAGCGAAGCGACGAAGCAATCAGCTCGGTGTGCTGAGCCTCTGGATCGCTTCGCTGCGCTGGCGATGACAGCGTTGGCCCGCTCAGCTCCGATAGCTCGGATCGATGCGGTCGAGTTTGCGCAGCAGCGGCGGCCACACCAGCTTGGTGGAGCGCAGCTCCATCGCGTCGCGATTGGCGATCAGGCCGTGGTTCTTGTCGATCACCATCTGCTCGAGCGGGTACGCCGTCGGGCCGAGCATCTTGGTGCGGACCTGCATCGTGCAGGAGCGCTCGAGATGATACATCCGCTCGAACGCGGAGGCGACAGTGCGGCCCACGGTCAGCGTGCCATGATTGCGCAGCAGCATGTGGTTCTTGTCGCCGAGATCGCGCTGCAGCCGGGGCCGCTCGTCGTGATCGAGCGCGACGCCTTCATAGTCGTGATAGGCGAGGTCGCCGGTGACGAAATGCGCGGTCTGGTTGATCGGCAGCAGGCCGTCCATGCAGCTCGCCACCGCGGTGCCGTCCGGGGTGTGCAGGTGGATGACGCAGCCGGCGTCCTCGCGGACCTCATGGATCGCCGAATGGATGGTGAAGCCGGCCGGGTTGATCTTGTACGGGCTCTCGGTGAGCTGGTTGCCGTCGAGATCGACCTTCACCAGGCTCGAGGCGGTGATCTCGTCGAACATCAGCCCGTAGGGATTGATCAGGAAGTGATGCTCGGGGCCGGGCACCCGGGCCGAAATGTGGGTGTCGACCAGATCGTCCCAGCCGTACAGCGCGACCAGGCGATAACAGGCGGCGAGGTTGACCCGCTGCTCCCACTCGGCCTCGGTCATGTCGGAGGGGACTTCTCTCAGGCGTGCGGCTTCGGCTGGGGACATGCGCTTCCTCTTCGGTGTGGGCGCCGTTGCCCGGCGCGTTGACTTGGCGGAAGCCTAGTGCTGCGAATGTCTTGCAGCAAGCGCCGACCGGAGCGCAGCAGGCATGTGGCGGGGCGGTGCCCCAATCCCGCCGGGAAAGCGGCAGGGTCCGCAACCGCGGCGCCAACAAGTTGTTCGCAAAGGCCTGAGGCGATTGCCGATCTAGGACGGATGACGCTATCGTAACGCGGGCTACCGAGGCGCTCCGCCCCGGAGTGGAGTACAGCATGATATTGCTTCTGGTCGCCGGCATCGTCTTCCTGCTGGCCGGAGCGGCGTCGATCATCGTCGGCGTCCCGGTCAAGGAATTCAGCTTCGGCAACACGTTGATCCTGTCCGGCGTGATCGGCTTCTGCACTGGCGCGCTGCTGCTCGGCCTGTCGGCGGTGATCCGTGAGCTGCGGTCGATCGGCGCCGGCCTCGGCACCGAGGACATCGAGACCAGCGTCACCCGGGCTCCGGAGCGGACCGCGTTTCCCCAACCGCCGGCTGCGGGCGCCGACAGTGATGCCCTGTTCCCCGGCGACCGGTCGGAGCCGTCCGCGCCGCCTCAGCCGCTCTCGCCCGCTGCCGAGCCCGCAGGCGTGATGCCCTGGCAGGAGGAGGCCGCAGCGCGCGACCGGCTGCGCCAGCGGGCTGCGGCGCCGCTCGAGATCAAGCCACCACCGCCACCGCCTTCTGCGCCGCTCGACACGTCGTCGCCCGAGCCCGAGGACGAGCAGACGCCGCCGAAGCGGCGCAATTTGTTGTTCGCCTCGTCCCGCCGCGAGCGGGAGCGCGCGGCCCAGGCCGGCGGCGAGGCGCCGTCCGGCGACCTGTTGGGAGGCTCAGCACGCAATTTCGAGGATGCCTGGCCGCGCAAGCGGTCCGCAGCGGCGGCTGGTGACGAGACGCCGTCGCCGCCGGAACGGTCCGGCCTGCTGGAGCCGACGCCGGCTCCGCGCAGTGAGGAGATGCAGCAGGTCACCGTGCTGAAATCCGGCGTGGTCGATGGCATGGCGTATTCGCTGTATTCCGACGGTTCGATCGAGGCGCAGATGCCGGAAGGCATGATGCGGTTCGAGTCGATCGATGAACTGCGCGAGCATCTCGAACAGCGCAGCTAAGGCGCAGGTTCGTCTGTTGGTCTACCTTGCTGGACTGCACCACCCTAAATAGACTTCGGTATTGGCAAGGTTAGATTCGCCGCGGGGCGGCGATCTGCAAAATACCACCGAGTATCCCGACAATTTGACCAACGCGCCCGCGGCCTGCCGCGCGGCGCGTTTCGAACCGATGACGAAGGACGGCCGATGAGTGACACCCCAGGCAAGAGCTACATCGAGCTGACCGCGTCGATCGTCTCGGCTTATGTCAGCAACAATGCGACCCAGGCGAGCGAGATCCCGGCGCTGATCGGTCAGGTCCACGCCGCGCTGCAGCGGCTGTCGGCCGGTCGCCCCGAGGTGGCGCCGCAGGAGCCGGCCAAGCCGGCCGTTCCGGTGAAGAAGTCGGTGACGCCGGAATATCTGATCTGTCTGGAAGACGGCAAACGCTTCAAGTCGCTGAAGCGGCATTTGCGTACGCAGTACAAGATGACGCCGGAGCAGTACCGCGAGAAGTGGGGACTTCCCGCGGACTACCCGATGGTCGCACCGAACTACGCGGTGGAGCGCTCGCAACTGGCCAAGAAGATGGGGCTCGGCCAGCAGCGCCGCCGGCGGAAGTAATTCTGAATCAAGCCGAGAAGCCGGCGTCCGCGGTGATCATCGCGCCGGTGATCAGGGCTGCGGCCGGACTGGCCAGGAACGCGACCACGGCGGCGATTTCCTCGGGCTTGCCGTAGCGCCCGAGCGCCGTCAGGGCGCGGAGCTGGTCGGCCTGTTCGCCACTCGCCGGGTTCATGTCGGTGTCGATCGATCCAGGCTGTACCAGATTGACGGTGACGCCCTGCGGCCCGAGCTCGCGCGACAGGCCCCGCGTGAACGCGTGCAGCGCCGACTTGGTCATCGCGTAAACGGTCGAGCCGGGGAACGGCACCCGCTCGGCGAGGGTCGAACCGATCGAAATGATCCGTCCGCCCTGTCCGAGGTGAGGGATCGTGGCTTGCGACGCGAGCACCACTGCGCGCACGTTGACGTTCAGCAGCGCATTGATGTCGGCAAGGCTGAGCTCGGTGATCGGACCGACGCGGCCGATACCTGCATTGTTGACCAGGATGTCGAGGCCGCCGAGCTTGGTAACGGCCTCATCGACTGCGGACTTCAAGGCCGCCGGATCAGCGCTGTCCGCCTGAAGCGCGAAGCCGCGACGTCCTTCGCCCTCGATCACGCGCACGACCTCGGCGGCACGTTCGGCTGAGCGCTCATAGGTGATGGCGACGTCCGCGCCGTTGGCGGCCAGTTCCTTCGCAATTGCCGCGCCAATGCCGCGCGAGGCTCCGGTGATCAGCGCCCGCTTACCCGTCAGCTCAACCATGTCATCCTCTTTTTTGTAGTAATCGATATATAATTCGTAGGCGAATTGCCGGAGGTCGGCAAGCAATTTATATAGCGATTAATGCAGAAATCAGATCCGCCCTTGGACGATCGCCCCGCACGGCCACGCGGAAGGCCGCGGGCATTCGATCGGGAGCGCGCGCTGGCGGAGGCGACCCGGCTGTTCTGGATCAAGGGTTATGAGGCGACCTCGATCGCCGATCTGACCGAGGCGATGGGAATCGGAGCGCCAAGCCTTTACGCAGCATTCGGCTCCAAGGAGGCGCTCTACGCCGAAGCGCTGCGACATTACGAGGCCAATTACGAGCAACTGGTCTGGGGCCGGTTCCACACTGCGCGGACCGCGCGCGAGGCGTTGGAGGCTTTTCTGCTCGACTCCGCTTCCGCGCTGACCGGGGCGCCTGACGATCATCCGCCCGGCTGCATGGTCACGTTGTCGGCCGTGGGCAGCGAAGGACACGCCGAACTCGGCGAGATGGTGCGCAGCGCCCGTGCAGTCACGCTGCAGCGCCTCGAAGCGCGCTTGAGCGAGGCCGTTGCGGCGGGAGAGTTGCCGGCGTCGTCCGACATCCATGCGGTTGCCCGGTTCTATCAGGCCGTCCAGGCCGGCATGTCGATCCTGGCCCGCGACGGTGCCAGCCGTGCCGAGCTGGCGGCGGCGGCCCGCCATGCTATGGCGCGCTGGGGCGCATGATCACCGCACGGGTTGTCGGCTGAGGAAAAAAATCCGATCCTGCGTGCTCGATGGCCTTGCGGCGTCGGTCTCGATATGTGAATATTTTCCTAGATGGGGCTCTAGGAAAGGTCGGACCGAGATGCAGGCCAAACGTCGCGGACGGAAGTCCACCACACCACACGCGCAGGGCAGGGCCGAAGTCGACGGCTTTCGTGCCAGTCATCTGGATCTCACCGAGCGCGACATCATGACGGCCGAGGGGCTAGGGCGCGTCACCATGGACGACAGCGAAAGCCCGCTGGCGTGGCTGGCCCGCCGCAAGGGGCGGGATGGGCGGGCGCTGATCAGCGCCGAGCAGTTCGTCGCCGGCGAGCGGCTGCGCGCCGACTTCACGCGCGGCAACCTGACACCTCGCATCACATCGAGCTGGGGGGCGCCCACGGGGCGCTCGGGCGGCGGCGGGGCCGGGGAGATGACCGATCTGGTGGTGGCGGCGCGGCAGCGCGTGCAGCTGGCGCTGGAAGCCTGCGGGCCGGAGTTCTCCGGCATTCTGCTCGACGTTTGTTGCTTTCTGCGCGGGCTCGAGGACGTCGAGCGCGAACGAGGCTGGCCGTCGCGCTCAGCCAAGGTGGTACTGCAGCTCGCGCTGGACCGGCTGGCAAGGCATTACGGCCTTGCACCGCGGACGGCACAGGCCAAGCCGCGGCTGCGAAGCTGGCTGGCGGACGATGCCGCTTTCGTGGTGCCGTGAGGCGGCGGATCAGCCGCCAGCGGTCCGTCAGGTCGAGGCGGCGAGGGTCTCGCGAGCGTCGGCCTTGATCCGCTCGATCATCGAACGCAGACCGTTGGAACGCTGCGGCGTCAGATGTTCGCGAAAGCCCAGTTCGTCGAACACCGCGATCGGTTCCGTCGCCAGGATCTCCTTCGGCGTATGGCCCGACACCAGCGTCAGCAGGATCGCGATCAGACCACGGACGATGTGCGCGTCGCTGTCGCCGAGATAGCTCAGCACCGGCTCGCCGTTGGCGTTATGCGACAGCTTGCGCGACAGCCACACTTGGCTGGCACAGCCTTGCACCTTGTTGGCGGAGGAGTGTTCGTCCTCGGGCATCGGCTCGAGCATGCGGCCGAGTTCGATCACGTACCGATAGCGGTCGTCCCACTCGTCGAGTAGCGCGAAATTGTCCCTGATCTCGTCAATCGTCATCGTGACCCGTATCTGTCGGTAGCGGTTCGCTCGCGATGGAACCTGTACCGACAGATATATGGGTTCGCAGGCGGTCGAAAGCGAGAATCGCCTGCTCCGATGGTCGTGAATTGCCCTAATTGGTGGCAGTGGGCTTTGCGACCGCATCGGTCGATGCGGTTTCGGCGCCGGGCAGCTTCCACTCGATTTTAAGATCTTCCGCCGTCAGCGTGTCGCGCGGCGCGAGCGACGGATCGGGCGCATCGGCGGCGCCGATGGCACCGGTCGGTTCGCCACGCTTCTCGGTGATGATCTGATACAGCTTGCGCGCGCCTTCCTGCGCGCGATGGCCGATCACCGTCGCGGCCTGTTCGCCGACTTCGCAAGCCGCCGGCTGGCGCTTGCAGAATTGACTGAAGTCCGACACCGCGGCGCTCGCTGCAGATACCGCCTCCGAGGCGCCGATCTGCGGCAGCTTCTCCGAATCCGGTGTCGACTCGCGCGGCAGAAACACCAGGACCACTCCGATCCAAAATGCCAAGCGAAGCAGAAAGAACATCTCGCGACCCCGTCGTCCAAATCCCCGTTGCGATTGGTCTCGCAATCGAGCTCCGTCGTAGCGAAGGTCAATGAATTCGGAGTGGATCGGTTACTTACAATTCGAGTGAAATCGGCTGAAAACACCGCCGAGCCGATTCGGCGTAAATATTCGATTGACGTTGCACGCTTTCTCACCGCGCACGCTGTTTGCGTCCACCAATTCGAAACCATATCGCGGCGGTCGCTGAAACCATGCGTTCACCATTCGGGTTGAATGCGGTGCGCCGACGCGCGGAGAAGCGGCCGAACGCCATCGTCTGCGGTCGCCTTAGTGTTCGTTTAATGTCGCTCTGACAGGTTCGGCCAACCACACGTGAGGCGCCACAATGCCTCCCGTTACGAGGCGACCAGCGAGCGCGAGAAGCGTGGCAGTATCCAGGATCATCGGTGAATGTCTCGATGCATTGCTGCATCCGTCGGCGCGCTATGACGCGCTGACGACTGCACGGCATCGTGCGTTCCTTGCGCCGCGTCTGCTCGGAAGCCTCGCCGCCTTCGCGGCCTTTCCACTGTATCTGGTTTTGCGTGGCGCTCCGACGGCGCTCGAGGCAGCTGCGTTTGCGTGGCTGATTGCGCCTATTCTGGTGGCGTGGTTCCTGTCGCGCACTGGGCGCTACGAGCAGGCACACTTTCTGTCGTCGCTGGCGCTGACTGCGCTGGTGATCGGCGTCGCCGCGCTGACCGGCGGCATTCAATCTTTCGCAGCCGTGTGGCTGGTGGTGATCCCGATCGAAGCGGCGCTGTCGGCTTCGCGTCGCGCCGTGATGTTCGCGGCGTCGCTGGCGCTCGGCGGCGCGGCGGTGCTGATCGGGCTCGGCTTGTTTGGCCTTTTGCCGGTGCAAACCGCCGGTGCCGCGTCGAGCGCGACGCTCGCTGCGTTCGGTATCACCTCGGCGGCGCTGTACGCCTCCGGCCTTGCTTACGGTGCGGTGTGGCTGGCGCGAACCAACGGCGCACTGCTGAATGTCGAGGAAGAGCGCTACCGGCTGCTCGCCCGTAACATGAGCGATGTCATCTCGCGTCACAATCGTAACGGCGCGGTGCGCTTCATTTCGCCGGCGGCCGAGAATCTGCTTGGCACGCCGGTGGCCCGGCTTGCCGAGCATGGTCTGTTCGATCGCGTTCACGTCGCCGACCGTCCGGCTTACTTGAAAGCCATGTCCGATGCGGCGCGCGGCCGCGAGACCGGCAGCGTCGAATTCCGCATTCGCCGCGAGGTCGCGCGCGACGAGCGCGGCCGACCGTCGGCCGCTGAATTCGTCTGGGTCGAGATGCGCTGCCGGCCGCTTGAGCCGAGCCTCACCACGACCGCCGCCAACGCAGGCGAGACCGAAGTCGTCGCGGTGATGCGCGACATTACCGAGCGCAAGATCCACGAGCAGGCGCTCGACGAAGCGCGCGCCGAAGCCGATCGCGCCGATGCCGCCAAGAGCCGCTTCCTTGCCACCATGAGCCACGAGCTGCGGACGCCGCTGAACGCGATCATCGGTTTTTCCGACATGATCCTGCAGGACGACGTGCTGATGCTCGGCCCGGAGCGGCGCAAGGAATACGCGCAGCTCATCAACGATTCCGGTCAGCATCTGTTGTCGGTGGTCAATGGCATCCTCGACATGTCGAAGATGGAGTCCGGCTCGTTCGAGATCGTGCCTGAGCCGTTCGCGCCGCGCCCCGCACTGCTCAACTGCTGCAATCTGCTAGCGCTGAAGGCGCGCGACAGCGGGATCGATCTCGTCACCCGCGCGCCGGAAAACCTGCCGGAGGTCGTTGGCGATCCGCGGGCGTTCAAGCAGATCCTGCTCAACCTGGTATCGAATGCGATCAAGTTCACCGAGCGGGGCGGCACCGTCACCGTCTCGGCCGCGGTCGAAGGCACCCGGCTGGTGCTGCGCGTTACCGATACCGGCGTCGGCATTGCCGAAGAAGATCTGAAGCGCCTCGGCGATCCGTTCTTCCAGGCTGGAAAGACCTATCAGCGCCGCCACGAGGGCACCGGCCTCGGGCTGTCGATCGTCAAGAGCTTGGTGCGGATGCACGGCGGCGAGATCGAGGTGCAGAGCCAGATCGATTGCGGTACCACCGTTACGGTGTCGCTGCCGTTGGCATTGCCGGCAGCGAGCAACGTGACGACGTTGAACCCGGCGATGCCGGCAGACTCGCCGGCGACAGACTACCAGGTGAAGAAGAGTGCCTAAGACGCGAAAGGACGATGCACCGCGGCGTCGCGGTGCGGCGGCAGCCGTTGCGGACAGCGAGGAGCGTGGATTTGCGATGCGGCTGATGCTGTCGAGCCCGAAGGATTTCGTCGCGGCGATGTTCGCCTCGGCCGCAGTGATCGCGATCGTGACCAATGCGATCTTCATGCAGGCCGGCCAGCACCCATCGCCGATGTTCGGCAAGGCGGCGCCGTCGGCGTCGGTTTCGATCGTCACGTTGCCGCGTCCGCGCCCGGTCGACGCCGAGGCGCGTGCCGACACCAAGGTGCTCGATCAGAAGCTGCTCGAACCGACCGTGACCGAGCTGAAGCCGTCCGAAACCAAGGTCGAGTCCAGGCCGGTCGAAGCCGCCAAGCCGGTGGAGGCGCGGCCGGTCGAGGTGCGCCCCGTCGAGGCGAAGGCCGCTGACACGCGTCGGCCGGACGCGCGTCCGGTGCGCGGCCGTGCCGAAGCCGAAGATCCGCTCGGCAATCTGGTGCGCGCCACCGCGCCGCATAGCGCTGCCTCGTCGGTCAATGCGCCGCGGCCGCCGGCTGCGATCCCGAGTGGTGCTAGCGAGGCCGCCGCTCCGTCGTCCCGCCGTGTCGCTTCGGTGCAGCGCGCGCTGACGCAATATGGCTATGGCCAGCTCAAGCCGACCGGCACCGCTGGCTCCGACACCCAAGCCGCCATCGCTCGCTTCGAACGCTCGCGCAACCTGCCGGTCACGGGGCAGATCTCCGACCGCGTCGTCCGCGAGCTTGGACTGATGATCGGCCATCCGATCGACTAGTGCTAAGTCGACAGCGGCCGTCTGCCCGAAAGACACCGCTGTCGCTTCTCTTGATTTTGGGTGGACGTAGGCCTCGACGTCTCTGACGGGCGATCACCGCTTCCGATTTGCGCCAATCCCAAAATCCTCTACAAGCCACCCCATGAGACTGAAGAGTGCGATTTGGGTGTCGGCTTACTTGCGGCGCTGCCAGACCGAGGGCGTGTTCGGCGCGGTGCGCCGGCGTGGGGCCGAGGACGCGGGAGCGGTGTTCGTCAAGGTCGCGACCTTGGACGGACAAGCGATGCTGTACGTTCCGGCGCCACAGACCGCATACGACGACGAGCGCCCATTCGAGCGTGTGTTCGTGCCGGCGTCGCAGGCGCCCCAACCCGAAGCCGACGTCGAGGCGCGTCTCGCCAAGGAAATCCGGTTCGATCCCGACGTCTGGATCGTCGAAACCGAAGATCGCGCCGGGCGGCACTTTCTCGATCTGGCGAAGTAATCGGCGCTGTTCTGCCGCGTCATGCCGGGCTCGGCCTTGGCATCCACGTGTTGGGAGAAGCCGTGGATGGCCGCGGTACCGCCGGCCATGACGAGTATTACGAACTAAACGACTTCCAATGAAGCGCGCTAACCGCGCGTCGTGCCGGTGCGTGGCGTCCAAATGGCGCCAGGCTGGACCGCAGGGCGGGCCTGTGGCGTTGCGCTGCGGGCGCGCTGCCGTTCATCGTCGTAAAGTGCCGCGCGATACTTGGCGCGCGTGGAAGCGACGGTGGCACCGCGCCAAGCCGCCAGCATGATCAGCGCCGCGCGTTCGCTCAAGCGATCGTACAGCCGCGACAGCCGGTAAACCCACTCGACCGACGAGCCTTTGACCGGGTCAAGGAACATCAGTACCTGCTCGAACACTTGGCTCTTGATCCCCAGTGCCTTCAGGGCGCAGGCGAGCGCTTCGCCGCCTTCATCGAACACGACGCGCTCGGCCGTCGGGGCCGTGAGCAGCAGTGCGTCACCGAGTTCGGCGGTGAAGTTCTCGACGTCGGACACATAGGCCGCCATGTGGAGTACTTCGATCGCCCGCATCGCCCGCGGCAGATGAATCCGCGCCGCCGGGCGCAGTGGCGTCTCGGCAAGATTGTATAGGATCTGCGTCCGCTCCTGCGAACTCGCCGAGAAGAACATCTCCGACAGCTGCGCAGCGTCTTCCGGCTGCATCGACAGGCTGGACGCGCGCTGTTCGGCTTCGGTCGGAATACGCGGCGCCGGCCGCGCAGGAGCTGCGGTATCAACCGGGGGGATCGGTGCGGCTAAAGGCACGCGCTGATCGGTTGAGGGCGATAGCGACAGCCGCAGCGCGATCGCGCGCGGGGTATGCGGATAGATCGACAGCCGGGCGCGTACCACCGCGCGGGTCGCATCGTCGACCTCATCGATCAGCCGCGATGTCAGCTCGACGAACTGCCGCTCTTCCTCGTCAGTGTGCGACGGGCTCTGCACATACAGATCGGTCAGCACCCTGAGCAGCGTCGGGCGAATGTCGACGCCTTCGCGGCGCGACAGCGACATCAGCCCGTCGTATCCGGGAAAGGGTGTGAACGTTGTCATGGCGGCGCAAAATGGTACGAGTTACCGGAAGCTTAGCCCCGCCGCTTTAACAGCCAGTTAAGCTCAACGGTTTGTTAAGCAGGTCGGAGACGCAAGAACGGGCGCTTGAAGCGCCCGTCTATCGAAGTCACAATTTTGGTAGCAGCCGCTGCTAATCGACGGTGCGGATCACGTTGGCGATCGGCTTTGCGGTCGAAGCGGTCGGTTGCGCCGGCGCGACCTGGGCGTCGTACTCCGGTAGCGTGGTCACCCGGTCCTTGGCGGTGATGAACACGATCTTGTAACCGCCGGCCTTGAGCTGCGCGAGCAGCTCGGGCAGGGCCTGCGCGGTCGACTTCTGGAAGTCGTGCATCAGCAGGATGCCTTTGCCGGCCTTCTTGAGCTTGGCCATCACGCCGTTGATCAGCTGATCCGGCTTGTGAATCCGGAAGTCTTCGGAGTCGACGTCGATCGAGAACGTCGCGATGTTGCGCTCGCCAAGATACGCCTTCAGCTCCGGTGTCTGTCGCAGCTGGGGGAAGCGGAAGAACGGCGCCGTCGGCTGACCTGCGGACTGCACCACGCCGCTGATGCCCTTCTCGATTTCGTTCTTGGCTTCGGCGAACGGCTTGCTGGCGAGATTGACGTGTGACCAGGTGTGCGAACCGACGGTGTGGCCGGCGGCGATCACCTGCTTGAGGATCGCCGGGTGCCAGCTCGCATGCTTGCCGATCGGGAAGAACACCGCCTTGACGCATTGCGCCTCCAGCGCTGCCAGCACCGCGGGGGTATTTACCGGCCACGGGCCATCGTCAAAGGTCAGGGCGACTTCGCCGGGCTGCAGGAAGTCATAGTCGCGATATTGCGACATGCCGAGGCCCGGGCCGCCTGAGGTGTCGATCTCGACGGTGCGCGAGATGCCCAGCGCGTTCGGATTGCTGCAGACCTGCCGCACCGGGGCCGGCGCCGGAGTCGGCAGCGCCGCGGGCTTGGCGGTCATCGCGGGATCAGCGGCGGTCGCGCGGGCTGGCTGGATGTTGGGGGCAGGGCTCTGCGCTGCACGGGGAGGCGTGCCGCCGGGCGTGGGCCAACGCGCAGCAATCGTGCCGGTGGTGATTTCTTCCGAAGCGGACGGAGCGCGGGCGGCGTCGAGCTTGGAAGGGGTGAGGGTGAACCACGCGCGGCCGGCGCCGAGCCCGACCAGGACAGCCAGCGTGCTACAGCCGGCTGCCAGCACCGCAAATTTACGCATCGTCAACTCCCACACATACTAGCCGCTTGCCCCAGCGAACTTGGTCGCAAATTGGTTAAGCAGCGGTATGCAATTTGAGCTATCTGCGCGGTTTGATGCGTTTGCGTTGCGATTTGGTGGCGCGAGGTTTGCCGGCTTTGCCGCGCGAAGCATGGGCGACAGGCCGTGATCGCGCGGTTGGCCGCTCGGCGGTGTCCGCCGGCTGGGCCTGGGCGAAGGACTGCCGCAGGCTGTCGAGATTGGTGCCGATCTCTCCGACCTGTTCCGACAGTTTCTTGGTCTCGCTGCGCTGGGCGGCGACCAGCCTTTCGATCTGCGCAAGCTGATCCTGCAGCGCCTGCAGTTGGTCGATCGATTGCTGCTGCGTCAGCTCCAGCCCCTTGGTGCGCTCCACCAGCTGTTCGGAGGTCTGCGCGACTCGGGCCTGCACCTGACGGCCGGCGGCGACTCGTTCCTGTTCAGGGCTGGTGCCGGTCGCAATGCGCCACAGAAAGATGGTGCCGATCCCGGCGATGATCAGCAGCAGGGCTGCGGCCGCAATCGCGATCGGCTGGGGGCCGAGGGCGGGGAAGCGACTAGCGCGCAGATCGGATGGCGGAATCTCGATCATGGAGGTCACAAGCCTCACGTCGACGTCAAGTTCCCGTCCCCAGGGGCTTCAAAGCTATCACCCCACCCGTGACGGTTGCAACCGCCGACGGCTCCGCCATTAACAGTGCATTAACCATAACGGCTCCTTAATGCGACGCACCGTGATCGGGTCGCAGGAAAGGACGCGGAGAGACCGGTATGGGCACCATCATTGAATTTCCGGCGGATGCGGCATCGCGGCGGCCGGGCTCGCCCATGGTCGCGCCGTCCGATCACACCGCCACCGTGACCATCCTCCCGGTGATCCGGATCGAGCGTCACGTCGATGCCGGCAGCGACGGCGGGCCCAAACAGGGCGATGCGCCCGGCCGGCGTCGCCGCCGCCGCGCCCGCTCCTGAACCGAAGAAGTTCATCGATGTCCGCGGTCGGCCGTCCGGTCCTGATCCGGGGCAGGGCCGCCCGAACGGTTCTGCTCCTTCCCACCCTTGCGGCTGTCTTGCTCGGCGGCTGTGCTGGCGGTGATTTCGGACGCACGAGGCGCGACTTCGTCACCGACGACATGCATCGCTGGATTGGCGCCGAAGCCACCGGCAGCATCGGCCTGCAAGCGTCGGCGTTTCAGTTGACCGACCAAGAGCGCAACATGCGCGACATGGCGTATCCGCTGATCGAAGCGCCGCATGCACGCCCCGCATGGAAGAGCGTGTTCGGTGATTACCAGCCGATCGCAGCGCCGTGGCGGCAGCAGCCGCCGTTTGATCGCACCGCCTACGGCAAGCTGCTGATCGATGAGCCGCATCGCTCGCACTCCTCCCGCTACAACGAGCTGATCCAGGACGTCCGCAACGACCTGACGATGATCGAGCCGTTTCAGTTCACCGCGGCGCGGGTGCTCGAACTCGATCAGAAACGCAACGCGAGCCTAAAATACATCGCCGATCTGTCGCCAAATGAGCGCGCGGACGCAGTGGCGCGGATGGAAGAGAATTCTCTGATCGTGCAGTGGGTGCAGCAGTGCCTGCGCCGGCGCGCGTCGTCGTATCGCTGGGCGCTGGAGCGTTTGGTGATCATGGCGCCCGACGGCATCGCCGCCGACGCCGACCGCCTGATTGCCGAATTGGAATTGCAGGCCGCCAATCTCGGCCAGTTGGCCAAGCCCGCTGCACCGCAAAGCGGGGCAGTCGTGCGGAAGGGCTGAGTCGCACGTAGTTCACACGAGTGATGGGCCGATATCGCGCCGCATCATTCGATGGCGATGTCGCATATCTGCGACTGTCTCCCAGCTTCTCTACGCAAGACCGAACTTCCTCCCGCGAACCAATCTGCGCGTCGCTTTTGGAGGAAGCGTTGATGATCGACTCTCTTGAACCGCAGGTGACGACTGCCGACGGATTGAGCGTGCCGGACGGCGCGCCTGAACTCGCACAAGCGCAGCGGACAGTTTGGCGCCTGGCTCACATCGACTTCCCGTGGGACATCAACAAGGCGCTGGAATTTGCGCTGCTACGCACCTACGCGGTGCCGTCGATTTCAGGCCTGCTGGCGCGGACCGGTGAATTCTCCGAGCGCGTGTCGAAGCGATACGACGACACCGCACTTCTGATCCGCGAGGTACTGCGCAACGGCCTCGACAGCGATCGCGCGCGCCGCTCGTTCGCGCGTATCAATGCGATGCACGGACGATATCGCATCGCCACGGACGACTACCTCTACGTTCTGTCGACCTTCGTGTTTTCGCCGATCGACTGGGTCGGCCGCTTTGGTCATCGGCCGATGACCGAGACCGAGCAGCATCTGTGGTTCGTCTATTGGAACGAGTTCGGTCGCCGGATGGGCATCGATGGCCTCTATCCGGACATCCACTCGTTTCGCGCGTTCGCAGACGAGTTCGAGCGTACGCGGTTCGTCTATGCGGAGTCGAACCGGCTGATCTCCGAACGCACGATCGATCTCGTGCTGTCGGATTACTTCGTGCCGCGGATTCTGCATCGCGGCGGACGGCAGGTCGCGCTGGCCATCACCGACCGGCCGTTGGTCGAGGCATTAGGGTTCACCTATCCGTCGGCGCCGCTGCGCGTGCTCGCGCTCGGCGGGCTCGGACTGCGCCGTGCGATCCTGAAGCTGCTGCCGAAGCGTCGGGCACCGAAGTGGCAGGAGATCGGCGGCCGCACCTATCCGGAAGGCTACAATATCGAGGAGCTGGGCACGTTCCCGCGCACCAAGGGCGCCTGACGGCATTGTGCCACGCGTGGTTCGACAAACAAGGTGGCGCCGCGAGCGAGGGCGCGGTTCGCGTTGTTTGTCGTCGAGATTATGACTGCGACTTCACCTGCGGCTCCGACTGCGTCTTGCAGGTCGCGGCCTTCAGCGCCGCGCGGGCTTGCGGCATCAGGCCGGGCTCGGAGGCGAGCGCCTTCATCACGATCAGGCCGGTGGGAGTCGGCGAGTCGATGATCAGGCGGTCGGCCGAGGTAACGTCTTCGTCTTCCGGCAGCTCGGCATGCTGCTCGGCGGTCATCAGATCGAGCTCGATCACCTTGCGGCCGGCGGAGCGATCGTTGATCGCGTAGTAGGCGACTTCGCTGCGGGTGTAGAACGACACCGCGGTGTAGGCTTGGCTCACCGGCACCGCCAGCTTGATCGGGCCCTTCGACAGATCGTAGCGGCACACCGCCATCGCGAACGCCGGATCGAGCAGCGGCAGCGGCGCGTTGTCGGGCGTAATGTCCGGCAACTGGGTCACCGCGTTGACCTGGGTCAGAGGTGCCAGCCGGGCGTAGGCGTCCTGGCCGGCGATCCGCGGCAGCACCAGGACGGTGACGAGATGCACGATGCCGCCGAGGACCAGTCCGGCAATGATGGCGATGGAAAAGCGGATCATGGGCAGCCGATGGTGGCGACCGTCGGCATCGGCGCGTCGCGTTGGGTTCGGGTGGCGATGCCGACCGGGGTATCGTACAGCCGCAGCATCACCCAATAGCGGTCGACGCCTCCGGTCGGCAGCCAGTTGCCGCCGCGGGCACGGGCCGCGATCCGGATGCTGAACTTGCCTTCGGCGTCGCGAATGATCTCTTGGCTGGTGAAGCCGTAGCGCTCCAGCGTATTGGCGACCAGATTGCCCCGCGGATCGTACAGCGTCAGCGTCCAGAACCGCGCGGCGGGAGTGACACCGCTGATTTCAACGTCGCAGCGGCCGTCCAGCGGGCGCTTGTTATCGTCGGTGGTGGCGAGGAACGAGATGCCGTCGCCGGCGCCAACCGGCAGCGCGCCGCTGCGCACGATCGCGGCGCGGGCGTAAGGATCGACCTCGGAGGTGCCGACCCGCGGCCGCGCCGTCCAGGCGCCGATCGTCAGCGTGCCAAAATCGGTGCCGCGCGTCGCGGTGATCCAGGTGGCGCCGATGCCGACGCCGGCGGCGATCAGCAGGGCCAGCAGAGTGAGGACGATCAGGCGCACGTCGCAGCCATCCCCGATGTCATCGTCAGTCGCATCGCCGCGCTCAATTCTTCTGGGCCGCTGCCGGGGCGGAGCCGGGCGACGCCGCCGCCATGCTGTCCGTGAGGCCCACCGTGCCGGTCGATACCTTGCGGCCGGTCGCCGGAGCAGGGGCGGAATCGAGTGCACGGCTGGTATCGTCGAGCATCTTCTCCACCCGCACCAGGATCTCGGCGCCGCGCCGCGTCAGCACCGGTGGCGGAGCCGCTTTCACTTCGGCGCTCTCAGCGCCCGCAGCACGTTCGCCCGGCGTCGCCGGCAGCTTCTCGCCCATGCCGACGCCGGCCAGCTCCTTGACCTCGACGCCCTGATGCGCCGCTACCATGATGTCGTGCCAGGTTTGCGCCGGCAGCGAGCCGCCGGTCATCCGGTTGGTCGGCGAGTAGTCGTCGTTGCCGTACCACACCGCGCAAGCGAAGTTGCCGGTGTAGCCGACGAACCAGGCGTCGCGATAGGCGTTGGTGGTGCCGGTCTTGCCGGCGGCCGGAATGCCGTCGAGCCGCGCGCGCCGCGCGGTGCCCTCGGTGACGACGTGGCTCATCATCCCAGCCATATCGGCGGCGATGTTGGCGGGGATCGCGCGCCGCGGCTGCGGGCCGTCGCGGTCCCAGCGCCACACCAGGTCGCCGGCGCCGGTGCGGATCTCCAGCACCGCATGCGGCTTCACCGCCAGGCCCTTGTTGGGGAAGGTCACGTAGGCGACCGCGTGCTCGACCACGGTGACCTCGGTCGAACCGATCGGCAGCGAGGGGGTGTCGAGCAGCGGTGCAGTGAGGCCGAACCGGCGCGCCACCTCGACGATCTTGGCGCGGCCCTTCTTGGCCGAGTCCCACTGGTTCTTCGGATTGCCGCCGATCGCGATCGACAGCTTCACCGGCACCACGTTGATCGAGCGGGTGATCGCCTGGGTCAGCGTCACCGAGCCGGAATAGGAGTGGCCGTAGTTTTGTGGGCACCAGTTGCCGAGGCAGACCGGGCCGTCGACCACGATCGAGGTCGGCTTGAAGCCGTTCAGCAGCGCCGTGGTGTAAACGTAAGGCTTGAACGACGAACCCGGCTGGCGATAGGCGTCGACCGCGCGGTTGAACTGGCTGGAGCCATAGTCGCGGCCGCCGACCATCGCGCGCACGCCGCCATCGAGATCGGACACTACGGTGGCGGCCTGGGTCGCGTGATAATCGCGGCCGAACTGCCGGAGCTGGTTCTCGATCGCGCTCTCGGCGGCGCGTTGCACGTTCATGTCGATCGCGGTGCGGACCACGAACACGCGCTCGGTGTACGACTTCGGGAAGGTGTCGACGATCTTGCGGACTTCGTCGAACGCCCAATCGAGATAGTAGTTCGGCGAGTTCTCGTCGCGGCGGTCGACCACCGAGGCCGGATTACGACGAGCGCCGAACACCTGGCCCTCGGTCATGAACCCGGCGTCGACCAGATTGTCGAGTACCTGGTTGGCGCGGGCGCGGGCGGCGGGGAGGTTGATGTGCGGGGCGTATTTGGTGGGCGCCTTGAACAGGCCGGCAAGCATCGCCGCCTCCGCGAGGTTCACGTCGCGCACCGACTTGTTGAAATAGAAGTGGGCCGCGCCGTCGGCGCCGAAGGTGCCGCCGCCCATATAGGCGCGATCGAGATACAGCTTCAGGATCTCGTTCTTGGTCAGCCGGGTTTCCAGCCAGATCGCCAGGAACGCTTCGTTGATCTTGCGTTCGAGCGTGCGCTCGTTGGACAGGAACAGGTTCTTGGCGAGCTGCTGGCTGATCGACGAGCCGCCCTGGCGCACGCCGCCGGCCTGGGCGTTGGTCACCAGCGCGCGCAACGTGCCGGCGACGTCGATGCCGAAATGATCGTAGAACCGGCGGTCCTCGGTGGCGAGGGTGGCCTTGATCAGGTTGTCCGGGAAGTCCTCGAGTGGGATCGCGTCGTTGTGCTTGATGCCGCGGCTGCCGATCGGATTACCGTAGCGATCGAGGAAGGTAACGGCGAGGTCGGACTTCTTCAGCCAGTCCTCATCCGAGGTCTCGCGGAATGCCGGCTGCGCCAGCGCCAGCAGCGCGACGAGGCCGAGCAGTCCGATCGAGGCGGCCTCCGACAGCGGCTCGATAAACACCCAGCGCTTCCAGCCGCCGACATAGAAGCGGTCCATATAGGTCGAGAACCGCTCCCACAGCTCTCTGATACCGACCGCCGATGAGAACAGCGTCGAGTCGAGCCGAGCGTCGAGGTCCAGAAACCAATTCCGGATCCGCTGCTTCCAATTGTCTGGCAGAATCTTCGGCACCGGGCTTCTGACCCTTGGGTAACGACGCCGCCTCGGCGCCGGAATGACGTCTTGCGGCAGCGTTGCGGCAAACCAAAGGCGATTCGACGCACTTTAAAGGTCTTCACCTTCTAGCCGAGCGGTGCGGACAAACCAACGGCGTCGCAGGGATTTCAGGCAACGACGAGGCTGGCGAGCAACACGGCTCCGGCTCAGTTTGGATCGGATGTTCTCGAAGAGACCTGCACTTCACGCCATAAATTATTCATTGACGGATAAATCCGAAAATGAATAAATGCGGCATATTGAAATATGATATTGTTGGGGGCGCGCGATGGCGCATCGGGATTGCGAGACGGCAGAGGTGTTGCGGCTGCTGGAGGCCGGGAAGAGCATCCAGATGTTGGCGCCGCGGCGGGTCGGCAAGACCTGGCTGATGCACGAGGTCGAGCGGCAGCTCAAACAGCAGGGATGGCTGACGATCTTCTCCGACGTCGAGGGGATGGCGAGCGAGGAGGAGTTCCTCCGCGATCTCTGCAAGAAGATCGAGGATGCGGGATCACTCGCACAGCGCGCTCGCGGTCAGATCCTGCATCGGCTCAAGCAACTCACCACTGCGAGCATCGAAGGCGGCAATCTGATCGGTGCGATCGGTCGAGTCGACGTCAAGCAATTCTCCGAGGCGTTGGTCGCGTCGTTGCACGACGAGCATCCCAAGGTGCTGATCCTGATCGACGAGATTTCGCTGTTCGTATCGGCGCTGATCTCGAAGGGGCCGGAGGCGGCGCAGGCGTTCTTGTATCACTTGCGCAAGCTGCGCCAGTCCTACCCCAACGTGCGCTGGCTGCTGACTGGATCGATCGGACTCGACGTCGTGGCGCGGCGGCTGGGGCTCGGCGGCGCCCTGATCGATCTCGAGATATTTCCGCTCGAACCGTTCTCCGCGCAGGAGGCTCGTGCGTTCATCGACGCGCTGTGTGCGGATCGCAAGGTGCGGTGGCGGTTCGTCCTCGACGATGCCGGCTTCGATTATCTGGCCGCCGAGCTCGGCTGGCTGTCGCCCTATTATCTCGAATTGATTGCTAATCGGATCAGGCTGTCGCCTAACGATGGCGGAGCGGCGGCCGTTCCGACGAATGCCGAGATCGACCGCGCCTTCGACGAACTCCTCGGGCACGCCTACCGCAATAATTTCGTCGCCTGGGAAGAGCACCTCAACAAGAACTTCCCAAAGCCGGACACCGAAGTTCTGTACGCGATCCTGGGTTGTTGCTGCGGCGATCGATCCGGCGAGATCGCCTCCACCATCCTCGCTAAGGTCAATCAGAAGCATCCAGTTGTCTCGCACCGCGATCTGATGAACCTGATGACCGCCTTGGCCAACGACGGCTTCGTGACCGAGGTCGATGGCCGCTGGCGTTTCCGTTCCGGCCTGCTGCGCCGCTACTGGATCAAGTACATCTGCCCATGACCAACCTCGGCATCGCCATCTATGACCCGCGTCGGCTCGACCCCGAAACCTTCCTCGCAGGGTTCGTGGCCAGGGGCGAGTTCGTCGCCTTCCTGCTCGACAAGCTCCGCTACATGCCGGAGCTCGGCGAGCATTTTCTCATCGTCGGGCCCCGCGGCATGGGCAAGACCAGCCTGTTGCGGCGGCTGGCGATCGGCATCTCGGAGGAGGCCGCGCTGCGCGCGCGATTCATTCCGCTGAGCTTCCGCGAGGAGCAATACAACGTCCGTTCGCTCGACGCATTCTGGCGCAACTGCGCCGAGTCACTTGCCGAATGGTGCGAGGATGGCGGCAGGCAGGAAGCTGCCGACGGCATCGATCGCAGCCTGGGCCGCGCGGAGTGGCACGAGCCGGATTCCGCCGGCGACGCCTTCCTCGCTCTCTGCAAGCAACTCGGCGGCCGGCCGGTACTGTTCGTCGACAATCTCGACCTGATCCTCGACGCGCTGTCGCCTCAGCAGAATTGGAAATTGCGGCGCGCGCTGCAGGCGCCGGGAGGGCCGATCGTATTCGGCGCGGCGACGCAGATGCTGCGGCAGAGCGCCGAGCGAGAGGCTGCGTTCTACGAGTTTTTCCATCCGCACACACTGCACCCGCTGTCCGAAGGCGAGTTGCGGCATTGCATGTACCGCCTGTCGGAGGCGCGCGGCGAATTCGGCCAGCCGGTTCGCGAGGTGCTGGAACGCGAACCCGGCCGGATCACGACGCTGCACACGTTGACCGGTGGCAATCCGCGGGTGCTGACGCTGGTCTACCAACTGCTGGAACGTACCGAGAGCGACAGCGTGTTTCGCGATCTCGAAGTGCTGCTCGATCAGCTGACGCCGTATTACAAGGCTCGGATCGAGGAATACCAAACCGATCTGCAGCGAGCGGTGATCGACGCGGTCGCGCTCAATTGGCATCCGGTCGGCGCCGCCCGACTGAGCGAAGTCACCGCGGTCGAGGTCACTACGATTTCGTCGCAGCTCGCCCGGCTCAAACGCGATGGATTGATCGAAGAGGTCGAAACCTCCGGCGCCCGCGCCGGCTATCAGTTCGTCGAGCGGTTCTTCAACATCTGGTACCTGATGCGGCATGGCAGTCGCCGCACCCGGCAGAAGGTGGCTTGGCTTACCGCGTTTCTGAGCAGTTTCTACGCACCGTCGGAACTGGCGAAGATGAAGGCCGAGGCGATGGCCGCTGAGTGCGCGTCGCTGCATCCGTTCTATCGCGAGGCGCTGGAGGCGGCCGGCGATGAAGGCGAGAGGATGACGCCCGGTGGGCGGTTGTTGCTGGCGGAAAGCCCGCTCGAAGCGCCTTCCCTGGACGAGCCACCCAGATCAGAGGCTGGTTCGGCGCGGGCGGAGATCGACCGGCTGATGATCGAAGCCGATCAACTGGCATCTTCCGGCCGATATGAGGAAGCGCTGACGGTTTGTGACGAGGTTATGAACCGGTTCGGCGCGGCCGAGCAGCCCGAGTTTCGCGTTTGGGTTGCCCGCGCGCTGGTCAATAAGGGGGCCGCGCTTCAACTGCTGGGGCGGAGCGAGGACGCGATTGTGGTCTATGACGATGCGGTGAGCCAGTTCGGCGCGGCGGAGGAGCCAGGGCTTCGCCGTCAGCTCGCCCGCGCGCTGGTCAACAAGGGGGGCGCGCTTAAATCGCTGGAACGGAGCGAGGATGCGATTGCGGTTTACGACGAGGTGTTGAACCGATTCGGCGCAGCCGAGGAGCCCCAGCTTCGCGTGCAGGTCGCCCGCGCGCTGGTCAACAAGGGGGCCGCGCTTCAACTGCTGGGGCGGAGCGAGGACGCGATTGCGGTTTACGACGAGGTGTTGAACCGATTCGGCGCAGCCGAGGAGCCTCAGCTTCGCGTTTGGGTCGCCCGCACGCTGGTCAACAAGGGGGGCAGGCTTGGAGCGTTGGAGCGGAGCGAGGAAGCGATTGCGGTTTACGACGAGGTGTTGAACCGATTCGGCGCAGCCGAGGAGCCTCAGCTTCGCGTGCAGGTCGCCCGCGCGCTGGTCAACAAGGGGGCCGCGCTTCAACTGCTGGGGCGGAGCGAGGACGCGATTGCGGTTTACGACGAGGTGTTGAACCGATTCGGCGCAGCCGAGGAGCCTCAGCTTCGCGTTTGGGTCGCCCGCACGCTGGTCAACAAGGGGGGCAGGCTTGGAGCGTTGGAGCGGAGCGAGGAAGCGATTGCGGTTTACGACGAGGTGTTGAACCGGTTTGGCGCGGCGGAGGAGCCCGAGCTTCGCGAGGCGGTTGCCCGCGCGCTGCTCAACAAGGCGATCACGCTCGGAACATTGGGGCGGAGCGAGGATGCGGTCGCGGTTGACGACGAGGTGGTAAGGCGGTTCGGTACGGCCGAGGAACTCGGGCTTCGCGAGCAGGTCATCCGCGCGCTAGTCAGCAAAGGGGTCGCGCTCGGAACGCTGGGGCGTAGCGAGGAGGCGGTTGCGGCTTGTGACGAGGTGGTGAGCCGGTTCGGTGCGGCCGAGGAGCCCACACTTCGCATTGAATTCGCCCGCGCGCTGGTCAACAAAGGGGTCACGCTCGGAACATTGGGGCGGAGCGAAGAGGCGGTTGCGGTTGACGACGAGGTGGTGAGCCGGTTCGGAGCGGCCGAGGACCCCGCAATTCGCGCTGTTGTCGCTTCCGCGCTTTGCAACAAAGGCGTCACACTCGGAGCTTTGGGGCGGAGCGAAGAGGCACTTGCTGTGTACGAGGACGTGGTGTCCCGGCTGGCTGGGCACGAACAGGCTCAGCTCGGCTGGTTCGTGGCGTTTGCGCTATCGCGTGTCTCGTCTCTTCAGGTGGACCTCGGCCGATTCGACGAAGCAGCACAGTTCGGTCGCCGTACTGTTGAACAATATCCGGGTAACTACGAAGCCTGGTACCGCCTCGGCAACGTCCTCGCCGACCACACCGGCAACCTGGCTGAAGCCGAGGCGGCCTATCGCAAGGCGATGGCGATCGGCGATCCCAGCATGGTGGCGGAGGCCAATCTGGCCTGGTTGCTGATTGACGCCGACCGGCTGTCCGAAGCCGAGCCGATCGTTGCCGCGCTCGACAAGCTCGACCCGGTCGGGCGCGAATTGCTCGATGCCGCGCGGGCGCTCGTGCGTGACAATTTTGGCGAAGCGACGGAACATTTGCAACGCGCACTGAGCGGCGATCAGCAGCAACTCGCCACGGTCTTCTCCGACGATCTGCTGCGGCTGCTGCGGATCGCGGCCAAGCGCGGCTATGGCGACAAGCTGATCGACTGGTTCAAGGAAACCGGCGCGGCGGACCGCCAGGCGCCAGTTCATGCCTCTTTCGTTGCTTTCGTGCGCGGCGAGCGGTTCTTGCTGGACTTCAGCCCGGAAGTCCGTAAACCGGCCGAAAAGATCTTCCGCTGGCTGAATTCGCGTGCGGACCGGTCTCCTGCAACTCCAGATAAGCCCGCGCGGAAGCGTGGACGACCGCGCAAACGCCAGATCGCATGACGAAGCCGCAGAAGCGCTCCGACCAAGACGGTTTCTTCTGGAAGACCAAGACGTTGGAGCAGCTCTCCCCGACCGAATGGGAGAGCCTGTGCGACGGCTGCGCGCGCTGCTGTCTGGAAAAGCTCGAGGACGAAGACACCGGGCGGATCTACTTCACCGAGGTCGGCTGCCGGCTGCTCGATGCGGGCGCCTGCGCCTGCCGGGACTATCCGAACCGGTCGGACCGGGTGCCGGACTGCGTGCGGCTCACCCCGAAAGAGGTGCGCGAGCTGACCTGGCTGCCGCCGAGCTGCGCCTACAAGCTCGTCGCCGAGGGGCGCGACCTGTACTGGTGGCACCCGCTGATCTCCGGCGATCCGAATACCGTCCATGAGGCCGGGGTCTCGGTGCGCGGGCGGGTCGAGCGCACCGAGACCGAGGTCCCGGTCGAGGAGCTCGAAGATCACATCGTGTCGTGGCCGGCGCTGCTGCCCAAGCGCGCCAAGCTCAAGCAACGGCCGAGGTAGCCACCTTATCTTGCTGCCGGCGGCGCCCGCCGCCGCTCTATTGAAGGACTTGCATGACCGCGCTGATCATCATCGCCGTCGCCGGCCTGTGGGCCGGCGTTCAGAACACGCTTGCGGGCGGCGGGTCGTTCGTGACCTTGCCGGCGCTGCTGTTCGCCGGGATGACGCCGCTGTCGGCGAACATCACCTCCACGGTCGCGCTGTTTCCCGGCCAGCTCGCTTCGGGCTACGCCGGCCGCGGCATGGTGCGCGGCGTCGGCGAGGTCAGCTTCCGGGCGCTGGTGTTCACCAGCCTCGCCGGCGGGGCGGCCGGTGCGCTGCTGCTGCTGATCACGCCGCCGACGGTGTTCGCCAAGATGATCCCGTGGCTGGTGCTGTTCGCCACCGCGATGTTCGCGTGGGGCAGCTTCGGCCGCAAACCAAGTGCGCAGGCGCGGCACGTCGGCGCGCCGGTGCTGATCGGCATTCAGTTTCTGATCTCGATCTATGGCGGTTACTTCGGCGGCGGCATCGGCTTTCTGATGATGGCTGCGCTGTCGATCGCCGGCATGACCGCGCGCAACGCCGGCGCCACCAAGAACGCACTGGCGGCCGCGATGAACGCCTCGGCGGTGGCGATGTTCGCGTTCTCGCCCGAGGTGAAATGGCTGGAGGCACTGGTGCTCGCGGTGTCGTCGACGGTCGGTTACTTGCTCGGCGTCTGGGTGCTGCGCCGGGTCAACGAGACCTGGCTGCGGATCGGCGTCGTCGCCCTCGGCATCGCGCTGACTATCGGGCTGTTCTGGCGCCAAGCGTAGCGGATCAATGCCGGTTCGGCTGATCCCGAGCCGACACCAAACTTCATTCTGACTCATCGGTGATGCACGGAGCTTGTTCGCGCTTGCGAACGAGCCCGTCGCGCGTGCCGAAACACGCGCCAACTTATTCGTTGCCAAGGCAACTGATATGTGAGAATTGTTCTGAACAAGAGCGACCCAGTCGCCGGTTCGGGGAGGAGTCATGCTCGGCAGCACAGCGGCCGGCTGTCGCGGAGACGTGTCCGCGATCATGCGCAAGCAGGATGAACGGCGTGCAGCGCCGCGCGGCGGTTCAGGTGGTTTCGCCGGTGACCGCGCCGAGATTGTTGTGCAGCCGGCGCAACAGATCGATCAGGACTTCCTGCTCGTCCGCACTCAGGCACGACATCAGCTTCCGTTCGCGCTCCAGCGCAGCGACGATCACCTTGTCATGGGTGGCGCGACCTTTGCCGGTGAGCGAGATCGAATGCGTGCGGGCGTCGTTCGGATCGACGCGGATGGTGATCAGCCCACGCGACTGCATGTCGGACAGCGTGCGGCTGACCGGTCCCTTGTTGAAGCCGATCACCTGACAGATCCGCGCCGCCGAAATGCCGGGCTCGATCGCCAGCAGCGACATGATCCGCCATTCCGTGACGTTGACGCCGAAATTGCCCTGATAGAACGCCGTGGCGCTGTTCGACAGCTTGTTGGCGATGAAGGTGATGAAGGCCGGAACGTAACGCTCCAGATCGAGCGTGAGGCCTTCGGGGCTCGGCGCGGCCGCGGCAGATCGCCGGGATTTTGGCGGACGGGATGCACCAGTCATGGGGATGTCGGCTGCGAATGCATGCGCCGACATAAGGACATGCCACGGCATTTCACAAGTGGCGATTGAGGAGGACAACATGACCACGGCTCCCTTATCGGTGCCGGTTACCACGCCGTCCCAGCAAGGCGCAGGTATTCCGCATCTGGCTATCGATCCGTTCGCGCTGGACTACTTCGCCGATCCCTATCCGGAGCAGGAGACGCTGCGCGAGGCGGGCCCGGTGGTGTATCTCGACAAGTGGAACGTCTATGGCGTTGCCCGCTACGCCGAAGTTTATGCGGTGCTCAACGATCCGCTCACCTTCTGCTCCAGCCGCGGCGTTGGCCTGAGCGATTTCAAGAAGGAGAAGCCGTGGCGGCCGCCGAGCCTGATCCTCGAGGCTGACCCGCCGGCGCATACCCGCACCCGCGCGGTGCTCAGCAAGGTGCTGTCGCCGGCGACGATGAAGCGGCTGCGTGACGGCTTCGCGGCGGCGGCGGACGCCAAGATCGATGAACTGCTGGCCCGCGGCGGCAATATCGATGCGATCGCCGACCTTGCCGAAGCCTATCCGCTATCGGTGTTTCCCGATGCGATGGGCCTGAAGCAGGAGGGGCGCGAGAATCTGCTGCCCTATGCGGGTCTCGTGTTCAACGCGTTCGGGCCGCCGAACGAACTGCGGCAGAACGCGATCGAACGCTCGGCGCCGCATCAGGCCTATGTGGCCGAGCAGTGCCAGCGGCCGAACCTCGCGCCTGGCGGTTTCGGCGCCTGTATCCACGCCTTCAGCGACACCGGCGAGATCACGCCCGAGGAGGCCCCGCTGCTGGTGCGGTCGCTGCTCTCGGCGGGCCTCGACACGACCGTCAACGGCATTGCTGCGGCGGTGTACTGCCTGGCGCGTTTTCCGGACGAGTTCGCGCGGCTGCGCGCCGATGCGTCGCTGGCCCGCAACGCCTTTGAGGAAGCGGTGCGGTTCGAGAGCCCGGTGCAGACCTTCTTCCGCACCACCACGCGCGAGGTCGAACTCGCCGGAACCACGATCGGGGAGGGCGAGAAGGTGCTGATGTTCCTCGGCTCCGCCAACCGCGATCCGCGGCGCTGGGACGATCCGGACCGCTACGACATCACCCGCAAAACCTCGGGCCATGTCGGCTTCGGTTCGGGCGTGCACATGTGCGTCGGTCAGCTCGTCGCCCGGCTGGAGGGCGAGGTGGTGCTCGCCGCGCTGGCTCGGAAGGTTGCGGCGATCGAGATCGCCGGGCCTTTGAAGCGCCGTTTCAACAATACGCTGCGCGGGCTGGAAAGCTTGCCGATCCAACTGACGCCTGCCTGAGGGGCCCATGATGCCAAGTATCACGTTCATTCTTCCCGATGGCGAACGTCGCACCACCGAGGCCGCAGTCGGCGACACTGCGATGTATGCCGCGCTCAGCCTCGGGCTCGACGGCGTCGTCGCTGAATGCGGCGGCAATGCCGTGTGCGCGACCTGTCACGTCTATGTCGAGCACGGACTCGAGAAGCTGCCTAAAGTCGCCGGCGATGAGGACGATCTGCTCGACGGCACGGCCGCCGAGCGGCTGCCGAACAGCCGGCTGTCGTGCCAGATCAAGCTGTCGTCCGATCTCGACGGCCTGATCTTGCGGATTCCGGATCGTCAGGTCTGAGCAGCGCTACCGTAGGGGGCAACGACCCGCTGCGGCCCACTCAACAAACAATCAAAACACCGAGGGAGAAATCAAATGACACCAACCAAGGGCCTGCTCGGCCTTGCGGCCGCGTGCCTGTTGTGCGGCACTGCCAACGCCGAGATCTCCGGCAATGTCGTGCGTGTCGGCGTGCTCAACGACATTTCCGGCATTTTCCAAGATACCAACGGCATGGGCTCGGTCGAAGCGGCGCGGATGGCGGCCGAAGACTTCGCCGGCGGCGGCAAGAACCTCAAGGTCGAGATCGTCTACGCCGATCACCAGAACAAGGCCGACGTCGGCAACGCCATCGCCCGCCGCTGGCTCGACAACGAGGGCGTCGACGCGATCGTCGACGTGCCGAATTCGGCGGTCGGGCTGTCGATCAACACGCTGCTGCGCGGCACCAAGATGACGTTCCTGGCGTCGTCGACGGCGAGCTCCGATCTCACCGGCAAGGCCTGCTCGCCCAACACCATCCAGTGGGTCAACGACACCTGGGCGACCGGCAACACCACCGCCGCGGCGATGATGCAGCGGGGCGGCAAGGACTGGTACTTCATCACGGTGGACTATGCGCTCGGCAAGGGCATTGAAGCCGAAGCCGCCAAGTACATTGAGGCACATGGCGGCAAGGTGCTCGGCTCGGCCAAGCATCCGCTCGGCACGTCGGACTTCGCCTCGTTCCTGCTGCAGGCGCAATCTTCGAAGGCGGGCGTGATCGGCCTCGCCAATGCCGGCGGCGACACCATCAACAGCGTCAAGCAGGCGGCCGAATTCGGCATTCAGCAGAGCGGGCAGAAGCTGGTCGCGTTCCTCTTGTTCATCAACGATATCCACGGCATGGGCCTGAAGGTGGCGCAGGGCCTGCAGCTGATGGAAGCGTTCTATTGGGACATGAATGACGACACGCGCGCTTTCGCCAAGCGGTTCGCGCAGCGGCCCGGCATGAACGGCAAGATGCCGAGCGGCAACCAAGCCGGCGTCTACGCCTCGACGCTGGCCTATCTCAACGCCGTCGCGGCTACCGGAAGCGATGACGCCAAGGACGTCGTGCCGCAGATGAAAAAGTTCAGCGGCAAGGACAAGCTGTTCGGCGACGTCACCATCCGGCAGGACGGACGCGTGGTGCACCCGATGTACCTGTTCGAGGTGAAGAAGCCGGAGGAGTCGAAGTATCCTTACGACTACTATCGCCTGGTTTCGACCATCGCCGCCGACAAGGCGTTCCGTCCGATCGCGGAAGGCGGGTGTGAGCTGGTGAAGTAGTTAGAAGCCGTTGTCTCTCTACGCCGTCATGGCCGGGCTCGTCCCGGCCATCCACGTCTCGCCACGACGCTATGCCGAAGTTCGTGGATGCCCGGCACAAGGCCGGGCATCACGCGGGAAATTTGAGTCGAGCCTAACCCAACCCTAAGCCGTCATCCCCGCGAAAGCGGGGATCCAGTATTCCAGAACGATTGTCTTGCTCGCCGAGCTAGAGCGGTTCATCGTCTGATTGAACGATCCGACCTTTCCGAAGGCACTGAGTCCTCATCCTGAGGAGCCAGGCGAAGCCGGGCGTCTCGAAGGATGGGGCAACGCATTCCCTGCGTCACATGGTTCGAGACGGCGCTACGCGCCTCCTCACCATGAGGTTGTGCATGCGGCAGGCGGCGTGGATCAGCACTGATTCTATGAAAAACAGAGCTGCTCTAAACAGGCGGCGCTCTGCGATACTGGGTCGCCCGGACGAGCCGGGCGATGACGTCTGTCTGTGTTGAACAACTGTGCCTTTTATCGCGGCTCGGCCCGCTTCGGGCCGATCTGCCAATAAACGACCGCCACCGCAACGGGCAGTGCGAGTGCGATCCAGGAGATCCAGTCCCACAGCCCGTCGCCGAGCAACGCTGTCGTCAGCCCAAGGGCGGTGATGACGCCGATCGCGAGCGGGGCGGCGAAGATCTGCGCGGTGGTGTGCGAGGCTCTGCGGGGCGTGGTCATGCCGGCCTCGCATCGGATGGCGCCGCGGTGCGGCTGCGGACGCTGCCGCCGAAGCGCTGTTTAGCGACCCAGAGATAAAGTCCGGTGATCAGCACGACGATGCAGACGAGGTCGAGCAACCCCCAGACGATCTTGAGTGGCAGGCCACCATAGTCGCCGAAATGCAGTGGCCGCGACATCTGCAGCAGCGTCAAATACCAAGGCATCTGCGGCACCAGCACGGGCACGGTTTGATCGACATCGACCAGCGTCGGGGTGGCGATCAGCGCCGTGAGCGCGGAGTTGCCCTTCATCCAGACCACGAGATGGCGGGGGCTCCCAAAATTCTCCGCGGTCGGCATCGTGATCGAGGAAAGACGTCCCTCCGGCATCGCAGCGCGGACCCGCGCGATCGCCTGATCCAGCGAGGATGGTTGAGCGACCGGCGCACCGCGATACGGTGCCAACAGAGGCGGCAGTACCTGGCCGCGCCAGTAGTCGTACATCGGCATCGCCAGCGTGTTGATCACGCCGGTGCCGCCGACGACGAACAGCCAGACCGTGGTGACGATGCCGAACAGGTTATGCAGGTCGAGCCATTTCAGCCGCCGCGAGCGCTGACGGACGGTGCCGAATTCGAGCCGGCGCATGAACGGCGCATAGACCACGACGCCGGAGACGATCGACACCACCAGCAGTAGGCCCATCGCGCCGAGGAATAGTTCACCGGGCAGCTCCAGCAGCATGTTCTTGTGCAGCAGGAGGATGATGTCCATCACGCCCCGCTGCGGCCGCTCCTCGCCGAGCACCGCCTTGGTGCGGCCGTCCATCACCAGGCGATAGAACTGGCCGCGCACCGGTTTCGGCGTCGGCGACATCGTGACCACAACCGTGTTCGGCTGCTCGTCGCGCCAGGTGACGAACAGCACGTGATCGCCTGGGCGGGCCTGCTGTGCGGCGTGAAGGACGTCGTCGGCCGGCGCCGCCGGCGTGCCGCCCGGGAGCTGCGGCGCCACGAACTGCTGTTCGGTGAACTCCTCGATCTCCTCGTGGAAGATCAACGGCAGGCCGGTGAGGCACAGCATCAGCATGAACAGCATGCTGATCAGCGAGGTCCAGGTGTGGACCTTGCTCCAGATCTTGAGTGCGCGTGTCCCGGTCACCAGCGATAGCTCGCGGTCGCGGTGACCACCCGCGGGGTGATGTACTGACAGCCGCCGGTCACCGTGCACTGCGTGTGGTCGTTATTGGCGATGTTCTTGACGTTGAGCGCCAGATTGATGCCCTTCGGCTGGCGATAATGCAGCCCGGCGTCGAACACCGTATAGGCGTCGTTGGTGAGCGTGTTCAGAATGTCCATGTAGGATTCACCAACGTAGCGGACGCCGGCTCCGAAGCCCCAGCCGGCGAGCGGTCCGCTCTGCAGCGTGTAATCGACGAAGCCCGACGCCATATTGCGGGGGATCTGCACCGGCACCTTGCCGATATCGCCATTGTTGCTCTGGGTGTTCTTGACGTTCTGCAGTGTGTAAGTCGCCAGTACATTCAGCCCCGGCATCGGTTTGGCGAGCAATTCGAGCTCGAGGCCGCGCGAATTCACCTGGCCGGTTTGGATGCTGTAGTTCAGATGCAGCGGGTCGGCCGTCAGCACGTTGTCCTGGGTCAGGTCGAAGACCGCCACGGTGAACAAGAGGTCTCGGTTCGGCTGGAACTTGATGCCGCCTTCGTACTGCTTGCCCTTGGTTGGCTTGAAGGCATTCGAGCTGAAATCGATGCCGGCCGTGGGCAGGAACGATTCGGAATAGCTGACATAGGGGGCAACGCCGCTGTCGAAGACGTAGGTCAGGCCGGCGCGCTTGGTGAAGGCGGTGTCGTCGTTCGGCTGCGGCACGCCGTTCAGGCGGTTGAGGGTGGTCTGCTGGGCGGCATCGTAGCGGCCGCCGAGTGTCAGGATCCAGTTCTGCAGCTTGATCTGGTCTTGCAGATAGATGCCGGCCTGGTTCAGGTTCTGCTTGTAGCTCTGCAGCAGCGTCGTCGGGATCACGATCTGCTGGCCGTAAACCGGGTTGATCCGGCTGAGCGATGGCGCGGTGCCGCCGAACTGATCGCCGCCGAGTTGGAACGCCTGATAATCGGTGCCGATCAGCACGGTGTGCTGCAGCGGACCGGTCCAGGTCTTGGCGATGACGTGGTTGTCGATGTTGAAGCTGTCGGTGGTCTCCAGCACCTTGCGTGAAACCCGCGGAAATACGGTCTGGGTGTCGAGCGGCGTGCCCGCAAAGGTGATGTAGCGATATTCCAGGTCGACATGGCCGTAACGGGCGCGCGAGCGCACGATCAGATCGTCGCTGAAGCGGTGCTCGAACTGATAGCCGATCCGATACTGGGTCTGGTCGAAAGTGTTGTACGACGGATCGCCAAGAAACAGCGGCAGCGCCTTGACGTCGACAATCTTGCCGCCTCGCACGACACCGACCGATACCGGAAACGCGTTGCCGAAGACATCGTGCTGGAAGTCGCTGAGGATCGTCAGCGAGGTGTCGTTGGTGGGACGCCAGGTCACGGCCGGTGCGATATAAGCCCGGTCGTCCTTCACCTTGTCGGAGAATTTGGCGATCTGCGCGTCGGAATCCCGCAGCACGCCGGTGAGGCGATAGAGCAGGGTCTTATCCTTGTCGATCGGGCCGCCGACATCGAACGCGCCCTGCAGCCGGTCGGCGGTGCCGACGAGGCCGACCACTTCGCCGAACGCCTGATCGGTCGGGCGCTTGCTGATCAGATCGATCAGGCCGCCGGGCGGGCTCTGGCCGTACATCACCGAGCTCGGTCCCTTGACGACGTCGACGCGCTGGACGCCGTAGGGCTCATTGCGGAACACCGAGAAATAGGCCGAGCCGTTGGCGGTGTCGCGCAATCCATCGCGGAAATTGGAGAAGCCGTTGGTCTCGAAACCCCGGATACGGGCCTGATCGTAGCGCGGATCGGCGCCGCCGGTCTGCACCGCGACGCCGGCGGTGTATTGCAGCGCCTGCGCGATGGTGTCGACGCCGCGCGCATCGAGATTGTCTCGACTGATCACCGAAATCGACTGCGGCGTTTCGATCAGCTTGGTGTCGGTCTTGGTGCCGCTGGCACTGACGCTGGGGACGAAGCCCGGCACCGGATCTGTGCCGCGTTCGAACACCGCGCGCTGCGTGGGCTGTACCGGTTGTGGTGCTTGCGGGGCGCGCTGGGCCGAGCGGCGCGACGGGCCCGCGGCGGCGCGATTCCGGTCGCGCGCAGGCTGCGCCTGGCGCCGGCTCGCCTCCGGGGCGGCGACTTCGACGGCGGGCAGCTGGGTCGCCTGCGGTTTGGCATCCTGCGCGGCGGCTTGCGCCGAGGGCCACACCACTGGTGAGATCAGCGCGCTCGTCAGCAGCAGCGCGTTGACCAAAGAACTGCGACCGGCATTCACGCCGGCAAAACCCAATTTCATCGCTTGCCCCCAAATCGAGGCGGCGAAGTAATCGGATACGGCAACGTGTATCAACGCTGCTGCGAAGCTTTTGCGCGAAGCCAGTTTGGAATCTATCAAACGATATCAGGCGCTCGCCTGCGAACGATCCTGATGGGCGAGTATCGCGTTGATTCAGTTGAACTGTGCGCGGCGGGACAGAGATGCACGTTACCGCACCATCACTTTTGAATCGCTCAAATCATAGGAGGTGATTGGGGATGACTCGGCGATCGGGCCGAGCGTGACAGGTCGCCGCGATGACTTGCCGGCCGTTTGCCGGCGCAAACCCGGTTTTGCCGGGTCGCGGAATCCGGATAGTCTGTGGCCCGACCCGAGCGTAGGCGGATCTGGCATGGGGCGGATTGCGACCGGAATTGCGCTGATGCTGGTGGCGGCGATTTGGCAATCGCCGGCGCTGGCCGCTGGCGAGCGGTTTCGGCACAGCCTCGATCCTCGCCGGCGCCGACACTAATATGTTCGCCGGCGTCGAGATCGGCGAGCGCGAGGAAGAGGCTGCGGCGCAAGCCGTGCTTGCCAGCGTGCCGCAGGGGCGGACGCTGCGCGATGACGCTGCCGATCTCGGCTGGAGGCCGAACCACAAGTTCAAGGGCAAGCTGATCCTGACCGCTGCCGACGCCGCGCCGGTCGACCTCAACGGTGTGACGATCACCGTCGCGGGCCCGCTGCAGGACGAACTGCAGGCGCTGCAGGACATGCACGATCAGTGGCTGCGGCAACGCAAGGCCGACGGCACCCGTCCCACCGCGTCGGCGATGCTCGCAGCTTTCGTCGACAAATCAGTGCCGAACCTGTCGAGCATTGTGCTGCTCGCCGAATGCGGCGGCAAGACCATGCTGCTGACCGGCGATGCGAGGGGCGACAAGATCATCGAGGGGCTTGAGACCGCCGGCAAGCTGGCCAAGGACGAGAAGCTGCACGTCGATATTTTGAAGGTGCCGCATCACGGCAGCGACAACAATATGGAGACCTCGTTCTTCGAACGCGTCACTGCCGATCACTACGTGTTCTCCGGCAATGGTGATTACGGCAATCCAGAGCGGGCCACGCTGCAGATGCTGCTGGATGCGAGGGGCGTGGCCGACGACTATACGATCCATCTGACCTATCCGATCGAAGAGATCGATGCCGGCCGCGAGGCCGATTGGGTCAAGCAGCAGGCCAAGGAAGCGGGCCGGGCTAAGCCGCCGAAAGGCGGTTTGCGGCCGGATTGGTCGGCCGATGAGCAGGGGCTGGTGGCGTTCTTCGCCAATAACCCGGAGTTGGCTGCCAAGGTGAAGATCGTGTCCGACAACAAACCGCATCTGATCGATCTGCTCGATAAGGTCGCGGTCTGACAGGGCGGTCGGCGCGGCCATACCAGATCGTCGCTGTGCCCGGAGGGACTAAGCCGCCTCCGTAAAACTACGATCGGGACATTCCCGGACTCGGGATTTGCCCAAATAGAACGCACGCTAGAAGTGTGTCACATACTGAACATCCGCGATGCGGTTCGTCGCGGTCCCCTTCCTTGGGGCGTTTCCTCCCTAGACTTGGGCCCGGGCGCCGAATGGCGACCGGGCCTCTTTATTTGTATTTGTCCTTCAATCGCATCGGCGCGCCTGTCTAGAGCGCTTCATCGATTGATTAAGCGAACTTGGCCTTTCCAAGCTCACTAAAGTCCTCATCCTGAGGAGCCCGGCAAAGCCGGGGCGTCTCGAAGGATGAGGAGCCGCAGGGCTTGCGGCACATGGTTCGAGACGGCGCTTCGCGCCTCCTCACCATGAGGTTCTGCAAGCTGCGACCGCTAGGAAGTGCGGTCCTGATTCCGTCGAAATCAGAAATGCTCTAGGTGGGACGAATTCCGCGAGCCCCCAGTACTCTCACGAGGCGAGGCAGCGACGAAATTCCGGCAGCGCACGATGTGTCACTGCCCAGGCCGCATTGTCGACCGCCGCGCCCTGCGACGACAGCTTGGCGATCACCAGCCGATTTTCCGGATCGATGAAGAGATTCTGGCCGTGGATTCCCATCGCGAACATCGCCTTCGGCTCATCGTGAATCACGTACCAGCCGCCGCGATAGCTGAAATTCCGGTACGGGAACAATTTCTGCCACTCGCCCTGCCGCCACGCATCCCGGTCGCCGGCGGTCCATAGATCGTCGATCCATGACGGCGGAACGATCGTGCGGCCGTCACGGTAGCCGTCGTCGAGCATCATCTGGCCGATACGCGCCAAATCGCGCGCCACCATGCTGAAGCCGCCGGTGGCGCGCGCCTGGCCCTGCCGGTCTGTGGTGATCGAGGCAGGCTGTTCGGCGCCGAGCGGCCGCCACAACAGGTCGGAGACCAGCGTGGCAAAGCTGGTACCGGTGGCGCGCTCGATCGCCCAGCCGAGCAGATCGGTGTTGGCGGAGACGTAGCGGAACGGACCGCCATGCGGCTGTGGCGCGATCTTGAGACTGCGATAGAACGCCTTCAGATCGGTCGGCGGCAGGTCCTCAGGCACTGGATCCCAGCCGGCGGCAGCCGCATAAGCGCGCTGGGCGTCGAGGTCGATTTGGATGCCGGTCCGCATGTCCAGCATCTGTCGCAGTGTCGCGCCCTGATAGGCCGTGCCTGCCACTTCCGGGATCAGCGTCGTCACCTCGGCGTCGAGATTAAGGTGGCCGCGCTCGCTCAGGATGCCGGCGATCAGGCCGGTGAGCGATTTCGACGCCGACATGATGATATGCGGCGTCGTGGCGGTGGTGCCGTTGGCGTAGGCCTCGACCGCGATCCTGCCGTCCTTGAGCACGACCAGCGCGTCGGTCTTGGTGGCGGTGAGGAAGCCGTCGAGGTCGAGCGTTCCGCCGCCTTGGGGCCGGACGCGAAAGTCCGCCAAATCGCGCGGTGCCGCGGGCAGGGACCAGATATCGTCAGGCGCGTTGGCGATCGTCTCGGTCGGGATCAGGGCGTCGATGTTGCGGAACGACCAGCGGCTGAACGGCAGCTCGCGCCAGTTGGCGAGCGTCGCGCCGGATGCGTCCTCCGGTGCGGCTAGATCGGAACGGGGCATGCGAACTCCAGGTGGGTACCCGGATGATGTAGGCGCTGGCCGGCCGATGGTCCATGCTGGCGACCCGTCTGCTGCCGGTCGACCAGCTTGACGTCGATTTTATTGTAGATACATTATAATGAGTTGATCGCGATGCGGATTGTCTGGGACGAGTACAAGCGGCTCGTCAATATCGACCGGCATGGGATGGACTTCGCCGATCTCGATGAAGCGTTCTTTGAACGCTCGGCGATCGTTCCAGCAAAGCTCGACCGAATGATCGCGGTCGGAGAATTGTTCAGCGGGGTCATCGTCGTTGTATTTCTCAAGCTCGGCACTGAGGGTGTCAGCGTTATCAGTATGCGTCGTGCAAGTCGCAGGGAGAGGAGACTGATCGATGAGTAAAAGGCTCTCGAAGACGTTTCAGCCCGGCCGAGGTTACAGCAAGCAGGATTGGGACGATGTTGAAAGTCCGGAACTGACAGCGGAGCAGATCAAAGAGCTTCGTCCATTCGCCGAAGTTCTTCCCGATCTCGCCGCTTCGATCCGCCGAGGGCGCGGTCCAAACAAGGCGCCGACCAAGCGACTGGTGTCACTGCGGCTGTCGCCGGAGGTGATCGACACCTACAAGGCCGGAGGCCCCGGCTGGCAGTCGCGGATCGATGCCGATCTGCGTCGTATCAACAAGATCAAGTGAGCCTCATATTTCGTCTCCGAGAGAAGCTCTCGGAGACTGCGGTTTTGACTGTACTCCTACGCTGTCGGCGCGACTTCACAGCCCTTGAAACTTGAACGGCTCCGCCGGCTTGAAGCGATCGTGCACTTCGCCGGAGAAGATGTTGCTCTGGCCGGGGCCGAGGTCGAGCTTCTTCACTGTGCCCTTGTCGGCGGCGAATTCGATCTTGGTGAGATCGACCCAGAACACGTTCGGCGTCAGCGCGGACTCAAAGAAGTACAGTTTGCGCTTGTGGTCGGCGACGCTGCGCCAGCGGGTCGAGGAGATGTTCGGTTGGTCGGGCGTCGAGATGCCGTACGGCACCGACGCATTGCGGATCACGCTGAAAGCGGCGGCGATCGATTCCACCGGGTCGGGCGTTTTCGGAATGGCCCCGACATAGAACGACGCCCGCGCGAAGCGGTCGGCGGCGCGATTGGTGCCCGGCAGCATCACCGTGCCGCCGATCTGCTGCCAGTACGAATAAAGCGCGAGTTGCTGATCGAAGTTCGGCGAATTGGTCATTACCTGGTATTGCCGACCGTGGTGGATCACCTGCTTGCCATCGATATACTCGATGATGGCGCTGTCGCCGGAGGCGTCCGACAGCGATAGGTGAACAGTGGCGAAGCGTTGCTCGCCGGGCATCTTGTCGGTGACGACGGTAAATGGTTCCTTGGCCAGCGCTTCGACCGCGTCGGCGACGGTTGCGAAGTTGTCGAGCGCGTATTGCGGCCACAGGGAGAGTGCCAGTCCTGGCTTGGAACCATTGAACGCCGGATATTGCGATTCCGCCAGCCACAGCACGTTGGCGACCAGCCCGGCCTCGTTGATGCCGTCCGAGGTCGCGACATCGTAGGCTGACGCGATTACGCTGCCGTAGCGTGCGGTCCATTGTGCCGAATTGGGGCCGGCCTCGCCGGAGCGCTTGATGCCGCGGGGAAAGATCCAGAGATTGGTGCCGATGTCACGGGCCCAATCCATCGATCGCGCCGTGATCACCTGATTGTCAGCACCGAGATAAACCAGGCGTGTGCACGCGTCCGCGACCGGCGGCAGTAGCGCCCCCGCGAGAGCCAGGGCGCTGGCGCAGGTGACGAGGAGACGTCGCTTGAATCGCTTCATGCCTGACCTCCGATCCCACCAGCCGTGGGGTGTATTTTGCCACGCGGAACATTCCGCTGATTGGTGATCATATCCCGAGTCTGGCCATTTGATGCGGTACGCGGCGCACCCATGCGCTGACGTTGCTGTCGCTCCGGGACTGGATGCGCTAGTAGGATGCACTGGCCAATTTCCTCCGCATCCTCTTCAGCCCGACGAGATTCTGCGCCCGCATGAGCATGTCTGAACGCCAGAGCCGCACGTCTGCGGGTCCGACCCACCATCTGCTGTCCGACGAAGCCGCCGCAGAGCTCTCTAGCATTCCGACCGAAGTGATCAATCTCGGCGACGCCCCGCCGCTGGCGCCGGCCGGTGCGCTGACGCAGGGGGAAGTTCGCGCAATCTTGTTGAGCCTGCTGCTGGCGATGTTTCTCGCGGCGCTCGACCAGACGATCGTCGCCACTGCGCTGCCGACGATCGGGCGTCAGTTCGGCGATGTCGAAAACCTGTCCTGGGTGATCACGGCCTATCTGCTGTCATCGACAGCGGTGGCGCCGGTGTTCGGCAGCCTCGCCGACATCTATGGCCGTCGCGTGATGATCATCGTCTCGCTCAGCCTGTTCGTCGCTGGCTCAGTGATGTGCGCGCTGGCGCCGAGTCTGCTCGTCCTGATCCTTGGCCGTGCTCTGCAAGGCCTGGGGGGCGGCGGCATCATGCCGATCGTGCAGACCGTGATCTCCGACGTCGTCAGCCCGCGCGAGCGCGGCCAGTATCAGGCGTATTTCTCCGGCGTGTGGGTGTCGGCCGGGATCGGCGGTCCGATCCTCGGTGGCTTCTTCGCCGAGCATCTGCACTGGTCGATGATCTTCTGGATCAACCTGCCGCTCGCGATCGGCGCGCTGGCGCTGCTGCTGCCGAAGATGGCGAAGATCCCGGTGTATCACCGCCGCCGGAAGGTAGATTGGCTCGGCGGCGTGCTGCTGATGGCCGCCGCGATGGCGGTGATGCTGGTGCTGACCTGGGGCGGAAACCGCTTCGCCTGGCTGTCGCCGATGATCCTGGCGCTGTCGGGCGCGGTTGTACTGCTGGCGGTGAGCTTCGTCTGGCACGCGCTGCGTGCGCGTGAGCCATTCCTGCCGCTGCAATTGATGAGTGGGACGGTAGTGCCGTGGGCGATGGCGGGCGGCGCGTTCACCATGGGGGCGATGATCGCGTTGACCGTGCACATGCCGCTGTACTACGAGGCGGTGTACTATCTGACGGCCAGCCAGTCCGGCCTCGCGTTGATTCCGATCGCGGCGATCTCGGTGTTCGGCGCGGCGTTCACCGGCCGGGCGATGGTGCATGTCGAGCGCTACAAGCGGATTGCGATCATCGGTACTGGTTTTGCGGCGTTGATGGCTGCGGCGATCGCTGTTCTGACGCCGCTGCCGCTGTGGCTATTTCTGACGCTGCTGTCGCTGTGTTCGCTCGGCCTCGGCACGGTGTTTCCGGTCAGCGTGGTGTCGATCCAGAACGCGGTGCCGCGGCCGCAGATTGGCACTGCGACCGGCGCGATGAACTTCTTCCGGGCGCTGATGGCCTCGTTCACGGTGGCCGGATTCACGGCGATCCTGCTGATCGCGCTCGGCGGCGACGTGCAGCTTGGCGGCGCCGAGCATCGCCATGTCGTCGGCAGCGTCGGGTCCGCCGAGATGGTCGCGGCGTTCCGCTGGGTGTTCGGCGCGGCGGCGCTGATGCTGACGGCCTCGGCGCTGTGCATCGTCGTGATGGAAGAGCGCAAGCTGGCCGGACCCGAACCGACGCTCGCGCTTTCGGAGTAGGCGTCGACGGTCGGATTTGCTGATACCCCGCCATTGAAAATTGAGTACTCTGCCGCACAACGGCCGTAAGCTCGGCGCAGGGCGTGAGCCGGCGCCGCGCCGGCGCGAGAAGCGGGTGACGGGATGGCATCCCCGGACGGCAGTGGCAGCGACAGTTTCCGCAAGCGGCGACGCCGCAATCGCGAGCGTTTTGTGCTGGCGGCGGTGCTGACATTCATTCTGGTTGCGGTCGGCGTGCTTGCCTTGGTGTTCTACGAGCTACGGCCCGTCAGCCTGAAGATCGCGGTGGGGCCGGGCGGGGGCGACGATCTGAAGCTGGTGCAGGCGCTGGCGCAGAGTTTTGCTCGGGATCGGGCTGCGGTGCGGCTGGTGCCATTGGTGACGGGTGGGGCGACGCCGAGCATCGAGGCGTTTCGCGACCACAAGGCGGACCTTGCGGTGACCCGCGCCGACCTCGACCTGCCTGCCGACGCGCAGGCGGTGGCGGTGCTGCGCAAGAACGTGGTGGTGCTGTGGGCGCCGTCGTCGGCCGGCAAGGGCAAGAAGTCGGTCAAGACCATTGCCGATCTCGCCGGCCGCCGGGTCGGCGTGATCGGGCGGACGCCGGCCAACATCAAACTGTTCGACATCATTCTGGCGGAGTCCGGCGTCGCGCCCGACAAGGTCCAGAAGGAGCAGTTTGCCACCGGCCAGCTCGCCGAGATGGCGCGCGATCCCGCGCTCGACGCGTTCCTGGCGGTCGGGCCGCTCGACAGCAAGATCACCGGTGAAGCGATCGCCGCGACCGCGAAGGCGCGGGGCGAGCCGCGGTTCCTGCCGGTCGATGTCGGTGACGCCATCGCCAAGAAGTACCCGATCTACGACTCCGAAGAGATCCCGGGCAGCATCTTCTCGACCCAGCCGGCGCGGCCCGAGGACAAGGTCGACACCGTCAGCGTCAACCACCTGATTATCGCGCGGCAGTCGCTGTCCTCGGTGACGGTGACCAAGCTGACCCGGCAGATCTTCGCCGCCCGGCAGCAGATCGCCCGCGAGATGCCGCTCGCCGGCAAGATCGAAGCGCCCGACACCGAGAAGGACGCGGCGCTGCCGGCCCACCCCGGCGCCGCCGCGTTCATCGACGGCACCGACCGCACCTTCATGGAGCGCAACAGCGACTACATCTGGGGCTTGGTGCTGCTGCTGTCCGGCCTCGGCTCGGCCGGCGCCTGGTTCCGCAGCTATCTGAGCCGCGACGAGCGCGAAGCCGGCGCCAAGATGCGCGACCGTGCGCTGGCGATGGTCGCCAAGGCCCGGAAGGCGGAGTCACTCGAGGCGCTGGACACCTTGCAGCACGAGATCGACAAGATCCTGCGCGACACGCTGGATTGCTACGACGACGGCGCGATCGAGGACCTCGAGCCGTTCAGCCTGGTGCTCGAGCAGTTCCACCACGCGGTGGTCGACCGCCGCGCCGCGCTGAGTGCTGCCGGCCCCGGGCTGGTTCCCGCTGATGCGGCGGCGCTGCCGGCCGCTCGGGCCTGATCGCTTGTAGTAGCGGGATGCCGTCAAGATTCCTGTAACTTGTCACCTCTACGGTTCCAGCCGGCTCCGGAAGAACCCGAGGGCGATGTGGCCGCGAACCCAGGAGAGTGCCGTGCGACGTCTGATTTCCCGCTTCTGGGCTGACACGCGCGGCGCCACTGCGATCGAATATGCCATGATCGCCGCGGGCCTCAGCATCGTGATCCTCGGAGTGGTAACGACGCTCGGCAACAGTCTGGCGGGTAAGTACACTTCGGTCAGCGAGGCGATGAAGTAACTCTCAGTCTCCGCCCCGTTTGGTCGGCGGGATGTTGGGGCCATAGGGCCTCTAGCTTTGGAGGGTGGTCTGCGTCAGCCCGATCAGGCTTCGCTGTAGCCGGATCGGCGCGTGAGCTGTCAGCAAGCTCATCACGCTTGCCGAAGGCCGTCTTATCCTTACCGAATGCTTAACCTCGCGAGCCGGGAACTCCGTTGCCTCGTCGGACGCCGCGATGGTTAACCGCTTCTTCGGCGTTCGCGGCTAACCGTTTGGGTTCGTCGTCCGACAGCCAACCGAAGGTCTGAAGCATGCGGCTCGCCGGCACATCGGCCTTAGGCGATGCACGATCGGGAACGGGATCTTGGTCCGCCGCCGATCCGTCGGGCGAACCGCTGGCCCGGATTCTCCTGACCTTCGCGGTCGCGCTGGGGGCGACCGCATTCTCGCCGCTGCTGCATATCGCCAGCCCCATTCTTGCTATTGCGGTCGAGACGCTGATCGCGGTTGCGATCGCCCTGCTGATGCCGGCGCAGGGGCCGGTGATCGCGATCTTCGTGCTGGTGTTTCAGAACGTCTTCGTCTCGCTGTATTCGTCGCTGCTGACGGACCCATCCGAGCTCGAGATTCTGAAAGGCTATAACTTTCTGATCTGCGCGGTGATGTGGCTGGTGGCGTTCGTGCAGTCGATCCTGTCGCGGCGATCGCCCGGTCTGAACCGCATGTTGCTGGCGAGCACCGCCGTGCTGGCGGTGATGGGGATCTACTTCGTGATCGGCCTTGGCCGTGAGCCGAAGGCATCGGCGATCTATCTCCGCAACATCGGGCTGCCGCTGCTGCTGTTCCAGCTCGCGCTGCTCGCTGCCGCCAACCATCGGATTCGGGTGACGCCCTATATCGTCATCATCGCGGTGATGATCCTGATCTGCGGCGCCGTCGAATTCCTGTTCCGCGATACCTGGCTCGCCCTCACCAATGGGCACGCCTACTGGCGGCTCGAAGAGATCAAGGCGGCGAAATCCGGCGTCTGGGAGCGCGAGATGCGCACCACCGGAAAGGTGATCGTCGGTATCAAGGATCTGTTCGTCGTCGACTTCTTCAACACCTCGCTGCTCAGCGGTCTCGGCCTCGGCCAGATGCTGCGGCTGTACGGACCCAATATCAGCCCGGTCAGCTTCGCCTACGGAATCGGGTTCTTCTCGCTGTTCCTGTTCGCGATTGGGCGTGCCGGTCTCGGTGCGTTGGCCTTCGTGTTGATGCTGTTATGCGGCGTCAAAGGCGCGGCGATCATGGTGCTGTTCGTTGGCGCCGCGTGGATCGGGACGGTCGTGATCGGCCCGGTGCTGGTGCTGCTCGGCGCCATCGGGGTGCTCGCGCTCTATGCCGTCTTGGTGATCCACAGCGGCCTCAAAATTGGCGATTATCACGTGATCGGCCTGATGGGCGGTTGGAACGGATTTCTGGCGGCGCCGCTGGGGCGCGGGCTGGGGTCCGGCGGCAACCTCACCGAAGGGTTCTCGGGCATCAACTGGCAGGCCGCGCAACAGGCCGGCGCGGTCGAAGGGGCCGCCGAAAGCTCGGTCGGCGTTCTGCTGTATCAGATGGGCGTGGCGGCTCTGGTTCCGCTCGGCTTCTACGCCGTCGTGGCGTGGTGGTGTTGGCGGCTCTACGCCCGTTCCGGCATCCTGCTGCTCGGCATGGCTGCATTCGGCATCCTGGTGGTGCTGACCAACGGCCTGTTCCAGGAAGAGGCGCTGTTCGCACCGCCCGCGATGGGCTTCATGATGCTGCTGGCCGGGCTGTTGCTCGGCAGCCAGATCCGCCGGGAGCAGCTCCTGCCGGGATCAGCGGACTTAAGAAAATAATCCTTGACAGCGTCACGCTGCCCCGGTAGCTTCCGGCCATGCTCCACAATTGGGTTCTGACGGCCCCGCTGAAAACTCTTCGGCGGGCAGGCGACCGCGATGGTCGTGGCGTCGAACGCGGCCATTGCGGCGGCACTCACCGCTGAGCCGCGCTATCGAAGTTCCCGCGTTGCCATTTGCCCGCCGAACATCTCGGAACAGGATTTTCGATCGTGCGTTGGCGCATCGATAGCAATGTCGATAGCGCTCAACAGCGAGGAGGGGTCATGGCGACTCGTGATGAAGGTCGAATCATCGAAAATCCGGTCGAGGCCCGACAAGGCGAACGTGGTCCCTCGGTGCTGGCTCTGCTGACAATCAGCACGGGCTTGGCCGTGCTGGTGTTGGGCGTGATCTGGTTTGTGTGGTTCAGAGTGTAGCAGCGGGCGTTCTGCTCAGCACCCTGGTCACATCAAATACGAAGCGTCGAACAAGCGCCGAGCAAGTCTCGGCGCTTCGCTTTTGGGGGCGACCCGACAGGGCCGGATCTTTGCCGTTTGGAATCGCTGCAGCGTCCTCAGCTCGGCACGTCACGCGCCGTGCGCCCTGCAGGACGCTCGCGCCTCAATTGAAGTCCCTCAAATAGAATGTGAGCGCTGACGTGCGAGGCCCTCTGTCTTGCGCTCAATGGCCGCTGACGCGAGGACGCAAGCGATGTTCGATCGGCTGAAGGCCTTTCTCGCTCCCCCGGAGGTCAAGACCTCGCGCACCGCGACGCTGCTGGCGTTTGAGCGCAGCGGTGTGGCGCGGTTCACGCCGCGCGACTACGCGGGGCTGGCGCGCGAAGGTTATGTGCGCAATGCGATCGTGCATCGCTGCGTCAGGCTGGTGGCGGAGAATGCAGCCGCCTGCGTGTTCGGCGTATTCGACGGCGCGCAGGAGAAGGAGGCGCATCCGCTCGCCGCTTTGTTAGCGCGCCCCAATCCTCGCCAGGACGGCACTGCGCTGCTGGAGACGCTGTACGCGCATCTTCTGCTCGCCGGCAATGCCTATATCGAGGCGGTGACGCTCGGCGAGGTGGTGCACGAACTCTACGCGCTACGGCCCGATCGCATCAAACTGATCCAGGGCGCCGATGGCTGGGCGGAGGCGTATGATTACAGCGTCGGCGGCCGCACCGTGCGGTTCGATCAGCATGCCGCGCCGGTTCCGCCGATCCTGCATCTGACGTTTTTCCATCCGCTCGACGATCATTACGGCCTGGCGCCGCTCGAAGCCGCCGCGGTCGCGGTCGACACCCACAACGCCGCGGCGCGCTGGAACAAGGCTCTGCTCGACAATTCCGCGCGGCCGTCGGGCGCGCTGGTGTACGCCGGCCCGGAAGGCGCCGTGCTCAGCGAGAACCAGTTCGAACGGCTGAAGCGCGAATTGGAGCTCACCTACGAAGGCGCCGCCAATGCCGGCCGGCCGCTGCTGCTCGAAGGCGGGCTCGAATGGAAGGCGATGGCGCTGTCGCCGAAGGACATGGACTTTCTCGAGGCCAAGCACGCCGCCGCGCGCGAGATCGCGCTGGCGTTCGGCGTGCCGCCGATGCTGCTCGGCATTCCCGGCGACAACACCTTCTCGAACTATCAGGAAGCCAACCGCAGCTTCGTGCGCCAGACCGTGCTGCCGCTGGCGACGCGGGTCGGCAACGCGCTGGCGCAGTGGCTGTCGCCGCAATTCGGGGACGGCGTGCGCCTGGTGATCGATACCGACCAAATCGACGCGCTGTCACCCGACCGCACCGCGCTGTGGGACCGCGTCACCCGCGCACCGTTCCTCACCCTGAACGAAAAGCGCGAAGCGGTCGGCTACGCGCCGATCGACGGCGGCGACCGGCTGGGGTGAGGATTGGCGGCTCGCGGGCTGAACCTGTTGCCGAAAGTCGCACTGGGATTAGGCAATCCGTATGTCACGATCCGCGAGGCAAGATCAGGCCGCGCGAGCGTGATGTGGCAGGGCGAATGGCAAGTCTGGAGAAGGAAGTGAGGAAGCGGATCTATTTTCAAGATCTGGACCCGGACGGTTGGCCGGAGCCCGGCGAGCTCGCGCCTTACTTCCTGGCGCCGGCCGAAAATCCGTGGGCTCCCGATCCGCACGGAAACGACGAGTTTGGGCTCGAGATTTCGGGATTGGACGGCACCGACGGCCAGCTCGGGATCGATCAGGTCACCGCGCGCCTCACAATGGTGGGCACGCCGGATTTCGGCGTTTTCCTTTACTACCGCAAATGGGATGGCCGGATCAGGCAGCCGCTTGATTGTTACTCCAAGGGTGACATGAGCCGGATCAAGGAGTGGTTGCGGACGCTGCAGGGCGATTTGCGGCCGATCGGTCTGTTTATTCCCTACGCGCAAGCGTGGCCCGCCGTGAAGGAGTTCATGGAGCGGGACGGCGAACTACCGACCAGCATCGAATGGGTCGACGGCAAGGATCTGCCGCCCAACACGTTTCGCTTTCCGGGCTTCTTCAAACCCGGGCCCGAGCCGCGCGTATTGCGGGATGAAGATATCAATGAGCAGCCGCCCGGCGACGGCTTCGGGTTTTTGCGCCGCTGAGCGGGCGGGAAGGTTCATCCCCTCATGATCAACGACTGACAGCGGAGCCGGCGTTCCGCCGCTCGCCCGTCTGCCTGCGAGGCGCCGATGTCCGATCTGATCAAGATATTTTCCGAGCGCGGGGACCTCGCTCACGTGGCGCTGTTGCTGTGGGCGATCGGCGCCAGTCTCGGGCTGTGGTTTGTACTACGCGAGTGGGCGGCGGCGGTGCGGCGGTTTGATGATTTCGTCCACGCGCTCGATCTGTTCAACCGCCGGGCGCGGCGCCGGACGCAGGATGAGTAGTAGGGCGATGCAGCGGCTGTCCAGCGTGCTCAGCCTGGTCCGCGCCGAGACCAAGTCGGCGCGCGATCCGCAGGCGATCTTCCGCGAATTCCTGGCGCATCTGTCCGGCGCGCCGCGCAAGCCGGCGCCGCGGCGCGCTGCGCCCAAGCCGCCGCCGCGCAAGCGGTCGGCCAAGCGGGCGAAGTAACCGCCGCGCACTCGCGGGCGACTCCGCCGCGCATATCACCGCTCACCACCGCCATCCGCACTCACGCGTATCTTGCGAGGCCGCTCATGCTTGCCCCGTTGCCTGCGCTCGCCCCGTCGCCTTCGCCTGCGCCGCTGCCGGCGCGGCTGTCGCTCGCCGAGGACGGCAGCATCGACGGCTATGCCAGCCTGTTCGGCGAGATCGACCAGGCCCGCGACATGGTGATGCCCGGCGCCTTCACCCAGACGCTGAAGCAGCGCGGCTTGCGAAAAATCCCGATGCTGTTCCAGCACGATCCCGCCGAGCCCGTCGGCGTCTGGCTGGAGCTGGCGGAGGATCTGCGCGGCCTGCGTGCCCGCGGCCGGCTGATCCCGGATGTGGCGCGCGGCCGCGAACTGCTGGCGCTGCTCCGCGCCGGCGCGATCGACGGGCTGTCGATCGGCTATCGCACCTTGCGCGGCCAGATCGATCCGAGGACGCGGGTGCGGCGGCTGTACCAGGTCGATCTCTGGGAGATCTCGATCGTCACCTTTCCGCTGCTGAACGGCGCGCGCATCGCCACCGTCAAGCAGACGCCGCGGCCCTCGCCGCAGCGCGCCGCGGCGGAGGCGGCGTGGCGCCGCGTCCACGACGCGGCAGCGATCAGTTCCGGCGATGCCGCGGAGGCACCGGCATCGCCGATCCGGCGCGGGAGGATCGCGGCGACGCTGTCCACCCGCGCCGGCCGCAAACAGGCGCTGGCGAGTATCACCGGCTGCGTACGCCTCGGCCTCTCCCCGCGCGCGGCCGGATCGGCACGGCGCACTGATGCGGGCGAAGACGCGTCGTCGTGAGCCCAGCGCTGCGCTGCGCGGCGGCCCTCAACCCGAGCCCGCTCCCGCGCGCGTGAGAGGGCGCGCGCTGCGGATCGGGGCGGCGACTTCTTTAAAGACTGACATCCTTCATCATCACCACAAGGGATCTCATGATGACCACGTTCGACCATGCTCCCGAGACCAAGGCCGGCTTTGCCGGCGACGACGCGCAGCAGGTGTTCGATGCCTTGATGCGCGCGTTCGAGGACTACAAGGCCGAGAACGACGCGCGGCTGAAGGCGATCGAGACCGGCAAGGGCGACGTGCTGGCCGAGGAGAAGCTGGCGCGGATCGATGCCGCACTGGATCACCAGCAGCGCCGGCTCGACGAACTCGCCCTGAAGGCGGCGCGGCCGCAGCTCGCGGCGGAGCGGCCGCAGCCGGCCGCCGATCAGCGCGAGCACAAGAGCGCGTTCGAGGCTTATGTGCGCACCGGCGAGGCCGCCAGCCTGCGCCGGCTGGAGACCAAGGCGCTGTCGGCGGGCTCCGCGCCCGACGGCGGCTATCTGGTGCCGACCGAGCTCGAGCAGTCGATCAGTTCGCGGCTCGCCGCGATCTCGCCGATCCGCTCGCTGTCGACCGTGCGCGAGATCTCCGGCGGCGTGTACAAGAAGCCGTTCGTCACCGCCGGGCCTGCGACCGGCTGGGTCGGCGAGGGCGACGCCCGGCCGCAGACCAATGCGCCGTCGCTGGATGCGCTGTCGTTTCCGGCGATGGAGCTGTACGCGATGCCGGCCGCGACCGCGACGCTGCTCGACGACTCTGCAGTGAACATCGACGACTGGCTGGCCGGCGAGATCGACCAGGCGTTCGCCGAACAGGAGGGCATCGCCTTCGTGTCCGGCGACGGCGTCAGTAAGCCGAAGGGCTTCCTCGCCGTGCCGACCGCGGCCAACAGCGCCTGGAGCTGGGGCAAGCTCGGCACCATCTCGACCGGCGCCGCCGGCGCGTTCGCCGCCACCGCGCCCGGCGACGTGCTGATCGACGTGATCTACGCGCTGCGGCCGGGCTATCGCCAGAACGCCAGCTTCGTGATGAACCGGCGGACACAAGCCGCGATCCGCAAGTTCAAGGATTCCTCCGGCGCCTATCTGTGGCAGCCGCCGGTCACCGCCGGCGGCCGCGCCAGCCTCGCCGGCTTCCCGCTTGCGGATGCCGAGGACATGCCGGACATCGCGGCGAATTCGCTGTCGATCGCGTTCGGCGACTTCCGCCGCGGCTATCTGATCGTCGACCGCCAGGGCGTGCGCGTGCTGCGCGATCCGTATTCGTCGAAGCCCTACGTGCTGTTCTACACCACCAAGCGCGTCGGCGGCGGCGTCCAGGATTTCGACGCCATCAAGCTGGTGAAATTCGCGGCGAGCTGAAGCTCAGCGCCGGTTCTCCCTCTCCCGCCTGCGGGAGAGGGCCGGGGTGAGGGCGCGCCGCGCGCGGGGCTGTCGCTGGACGGTGGGGTCAGGTGGCAGCGCTGCAGCCCAGGCGCCGGTTGGCTGTCGATCTACTGCCTGAGATCCAGCAGCTGCTGCCGGCACCCACCCCGAGGCAAATCGTTGATCCAGATTAACGATTGGTCATGGCTCTTGTGTAAGAGTTCGGCTTCTCATAAATGCGTTACCTGCGAACATGTTGCATGTTTGGCCGTTTTGTGAACGAATTGGCGGACTCTAACGGGGGTATGACGATGAAATATCCGCTGGAGTGCATCGCGCACGGTTCGGGTAACGACTGGCAAGCGATTTGTCTCGATCTCGATATCGCCGTTCAGGCAAATTCCCTTCATGACGTAACCCGCATTCTTCAAGAGGCTGTGCAGTCGTATGTCGACGACGCGATGGCACAGGACGAGGCAACCCGTGACGCCATGCTGTCGCGCAGCGCACCGCTGCGCGTGAGGGCAGCGTGGGCCGTCAGGTTGTTCATGGCGACGCTGTTCGGGCGTCGGCTTGATCGGAATGGCCGGGATACCACGCTCGGGTTTCCGGTCGAGTGCCCCGCTTAAAATGCACATTCCGCGATTTCATTGAAATCCTCGAGCGGGCCAAGTTCAGTGTGACGCGCATTGAAGCGTCGCACAGACGATACGTCGGCACCGTCGATGGCAAGATCAAGAACGTGACGGTGGCATTCCACAATATCAACGACGAGATCAAGCCGGATACCCTGGCGTCGATGATCCGCCAGTCCGGGCTGCCGAAGCACCTGTTTCGCAAGTAATCACTTCGGTGCCCGCCGCGGCACTCTGATCATCGATCGCCAGGGCGTGCGCGTGCTGCGCGATCCGTATTCGTCGAAGCCCTACGTGCTGTTCTACACCACCAAGCGCGTCGGCGGCGGCGTCCAGGATTTCGACGCCATCAAGCTGGTGAAGTTCGCGGCGAGCTGAGGCGCAGCGCCAGTTCTCCCTCTCCCGCCTGCGGGAGAGGGCCGGGGTGAGGGCGACCCGAGCACGGCGTCGCCATCGGACGGTGGGCTTAGGGCCGTAGGGTGGGTTAGGCGCGTAGCGCCGTAACCCACCGAGCACCTGCATACGAGTGCCTAAGTATCACAGCCGCTGTCGAGAGCGTGCCCCGCATCCCGGCGAATGCACTTGCGATCACGTTGGCAACTGTCGCCGCGGCGCTCTGATCGTCGATCGCCAGGGCGTGCGCATGCTGCGCGACCCTTATTCCGCCGAGCCTTACGTGCTGTTCTATAACACCAAGCGCGTCGGCAGCGGTGTCCAGGACTTCGACGCCATCAAGCTGGCGAAGTTCGCGGCGGGGAGGCGCAGCGGATGGTCGGGCTGGACGATCGCCGATTCGATATCGTTATATGGCGAATAGCGAGCCAAGAATTGCAAAGAACCTCGTTTGGGATGGCGGTATGCTCTTTGAATCGATCGTAGATTGGGCTTTGAGAATCGCTGGAGTGATCGGCCTTTTTTCTCTGGCGTTGGCGTTTCTCGGGAAGCTCATATCGAAATACTACGCTGACAGCATGCTGGAGAAGAGAAAAGCGGAGCTGCAGAAGGAGCTTGAACGTCACAAAGCCGAGCTTGGTGTTGAGACCGAGAAGCTCAAGGGAGAATTGTCCAAGGAAACCGAAAGCCACAAATTAAGGCTGAAGAAGCAAGAGATACTGTTCCTGAAGAAAATCGAGGCGACTACAGCTTTCATCAATCTGCGCCAGCAGATCGAGCCGACATACTCTCATCCAGAGATGGAGTGGGACGATGCCTGCGAGGAAGTCGCGCGCAACATGTTTCAGATCGAGAATTCAATACGGGACTATCTTTCGGTCTATGGAGCGGTAGTGACCAAGGATAGTAGAGAGCGGATCGCTAAAATCAAAATTCTCGCATCGCATAACAAATTCGACTCTTTAGAGACGCTTGATGAACCGATTTCGGAAGAGGCGAGCGCGGCTGGCGGCGAGATCATTGAAGTGCTGCGCCACATCGAAGAGGACCTGATCGCTGAACTGCAGGACTAATCACCAGATTATTTGTGGTTTGTAGCGTCAACAGCTCGAACTAACGTTTCATTTTGTTGGTTGTCATACGGAATCTCTCGTGCATGTGACTCTACGGCTTGGATGGCATCGGAGTTTTGGAGAACGCAGACCAATTTCTGATTGCATTGGCTGAAATAGTGCGTCTCAATGGTTGTAACAACCAAAAGGGACCCGGATTCGTATGTTCGATTTCAACCAACTCAATCGGCCATCCGCTGCAAATCGTCCAATAGATCCAATTGAACTCTTCCGGAGTGTTCCGGCCTTAGTCCAGACCCCGAACGATTTATGGCAGGGGCAATCAAAAGCACTTGAAGATTGGCACGCAAAGCGCAGCCAGCGCGATGTCTTGATATCCCTTCACACCGGGGCCGGAAAATCGATCGTTGGGCTTCTTGTCGCGCAGAGCCTTGTTAATGAAGGTATTCCGAGGGTCCTGTATCTTTGCGCAACAAATGATCTTGTGAATCAAACCGCAAGAGAAATCGATAACAAGTTAGGATTCAGTTATTGTTCTAGAACGGAAGGTTCGTTCTCGAACGAGATCTATCAAACAGGCCAAGGGCTGTGCCTCACAAATTACAATGCGTTGTTTAACAGCCGCACAGTGTTCATCAAGGATCTAAGGCCTGGGGCTATCATCTTTGATGATGCGCATGTCGCCGAGAAGGTAATTCGTGATTCGTACACTCTCGTCATTCGTCGCGATAAACATGTCGGTGTCTACAATAAGATAGTTGCGCTACTTCTGCCGCACTACGCGACTCTAAGTCGATCTGACTACTTTCAGAACATTCTTAAGGGGACGTCGACCTACAGAATTTCAGCTGTACCGCCAAGCGCCACGATTGCGCTAAGTCGCAATGCGGCTCTGCTGGACCTTCTGAAAGAAGCCGAGCGCTCCGATCGGAGTGTTGGGTTTCCGTTGGGTCATCTGGCCGATGCGTTGGATCGTTGTACAATTCTCGTTTCCAAGGACGCTATTGAAATCTGTCCTGCCTTCTTGCCTACGCGCCGTCTATCTCACCTTTCCGATCCTGAAATCAGGCGAGTATATCTCTCCGCTACGTTGACCAGTGAGGTTGACTTCTGCAGAGCGTTCGGTCGCAAGCCTTCCGTGAGAATAGAGCCGGTCAGCGATGCAGGTGTTGGCGAGCGCCTAATTATAATGGCCGATCGGAAGAAGTTGAGCCATAATGGAGCGAGGCCGGTCAGTGATGAGGTCATCGCCAGTATCCTTTCAAAGGCAAACAAGCTGCTTATTTCTACGCCGTCTTATCCGGCGGCAAGTAAGTATAAGGCGCTGGTTGCGCCTCCAGCGGTATCCGAATTCAGTCAGAAGCTTGATCAATTCCGTGCCTCACAAACGCCCTGTGTGTTCATCCTTGTTGGGAGGGTGGATGGCATCGATCTGCCGCACACAACTTGTCGTTTAATGCTTGCAGATGGTCTTCCGACTGGGTTCTCTCTGCTTGAGAACTATTTGTACGATTCTCTCGAAATGAGAAATTCTTATGCCGCGAAACTAGCTAATAGAATAACTCAAATGTTTGGCCGAACCAACCGCGGTAGGAATGATTATTCTGTTATATTTGTTTCCGATGAGAGATTTATAAGTTGGCTGTCAACGCCGCGAAATACGGCGCTTCTCCCTGAGCTACTAAGGAAGCAGCTTCTGCTTGGAAAATCACTGGTTGAGCAGTTTAAGATTAATGATGTGAATGCGTTTCCGGGGCTTGCCAGTCAGGTAGTTAATCGCGATTCGGGGTGGATGAGGTATTACCAAGACTCGGTTTCTGGAGGTGACATAGGTGTAGACGAGAAGAGGCAGGCTGCAGAGAATGATGCACTGCTCACCGAGGCGGCTCTTGCTGAATGTGAATTCGCTGGACACATGTGGGATGGCAATCCTGCAATGGCGCGCGAAGCGCTAGGGAGGGTTGTCGATAAAGTGGTGGTAGCCGATCGGAGATTGGCGGGGTGGTACAATATTCAATTGGGGCATGCCTTCGAGTTGGAGGGGGACGCGGAGGCAGCTGCAAAACAGTATTCGCAGGGGCGTTCTCGTATCGCCACGCTCTTGGCTCTCCCGTTTCCGGCGGGCTCTGTGTCAGCAAGTGCCGCTGTCGTCCCAAAGAATCGGCTTCACAAGAAGCTGCTTGAGATATTTGCTAACGACGTTAGGCACCAGAATGACATGATTAATCGTTACGAGCGAACAATTATGCCGTTGTTTGACTCGTCTGAGACGAGTAGCGCTCATGAAGAGGCTATGCGTGCATTTGGTGAAGCTCTCGGGTTTGAGGCGACCCGTCCGGAGCAGGAGGGGGATAGTGGAAGCACGCTCGACGTTCTTTGGGAAAGCGATGAGTTGAAGCGGTCGATTTTACTTGAGCTCAAGACTAAGAAAGGTACGAACAGTGTAATAAATCTCGATGATGTTGGTCAGGCATTCAATCATATGGAGTGGAATAGGGGCCGAAGTAGCCAAGCCTTCGGTATTATCCTTGTAGGCCTCACCGGAAAACGGTCTCCAGAGGCGGCGCCGTCGGACGAGATGTGGATCTCGACGCTTGCGTCTTTCAGGCACTTATACGACGATTTCTTGCAGATGCTCCTTGCAACGCAAAGATTGCCCCCAAATCAGCGATATACGGAGATTGAGGCTGTCTCAGGACGAGCGGAATGGCAACCGAGCGCGATCTTCGAGCGATTGAAGGGGCTTAGGATATCCGAATTACCTGTCGGATGATGACAGTTTGTTCTGTTGTCTTCGTTGCTTACTCGCGCTTAGGTGGGCGATCGATCCGCGTCCGCGAACGAGCAATTCGTTGTGAAAGGCGTTGAGGCGTTGATGCGTTGGGCGCACACCTGGTCGGGCTACTCGCCGCACTCCCTGCAGAACGCTAGGTAACCCTCGATCGAGCCGGCGAGCGCGTTCTTCATTACAGCGACGGACTTGCGCTGCGGTCGCCTCGGTGGCGGTGCGGCTGGCTGCAGCATGGCAGCGCTTTCGGGCCGCGGCAACTGGTGCGCTCACTGCTCCGCCGGTCGGCGCTGCAAGGCGTGGATGCCCGGCACAAGGCCGGGCATGACGCCAGAGCTGCTGATAGCAGGAATGCATGACCGCTGGCTCGGCCGCGTGAACGAACCCAACCGGTAGGGAGCTCTCTCATGTCCGACGATCCTCCGCCGCCCCGCTATTTGCCGCGCGGGCTGACGCCCGAGGCGGTCGCGGAGCTGAAGCGGCTGTACGAAAAGACCGACGAGCCGCTGACCGCGGTGGCGGCGCAGTTCGAGATCTGTCGGCACACGCTGCGCAAGGTGGCGGAGGCCGAGGGCTGGACGCCGCGGCTGGAGCGCCCCCGGGTCGGGCCGCGGCCGCCGCTGCCGGTCCGCCAGGCGCGCGGGTTTTCGCAGCAGGCGCTCGACGATCTGCGGCGGCGCTACGTCGAGACCGAAGAGCCGGTGCAGCGCATCGCCGAGGACTACCACATTCATCGCAACACGCTGGAGCGGCTGGCGATGCAGGAGCGGTGGCCACGCCGCAAGGATCGGCCGCCGCGCGACATGCCGGTGCTGCTGCAGATCAATCGCGAAGCGACCGCGGCGCTGCAGCAGGCCCGGGCGATCGCCGCCGGCGCGCCGCTGCCGGGGGTGCCGCCGCCCGTGGTGGACACGAAGGCCGCGGTCGATACGGAGGCGGCGGCGCCTGCGCCCGAGAGCGAGGCCGAGATCGCGCCTGGGCCCGAGGCATCGGCTGAAACGTCGGCAGACCAAGCGTCGCCCGAAGCGGCGCTGTCGTTGGCGCGGCGGCTGGAGCGCGCGGTCGAGACTCAGCTTCGCAAGGTCGAAAACCTGCGCGAGGACACCACGCTCGGCAGCCACCGCGCGGTCGAGGCCGAGCGGATCGCCCGCACGCTGGCGGCGCTGACGCAGACGCTGTTCAAGGTCCGCCAGCTTCGCGATCCCGAACGCGCGCTCAGCGCCGCCGATGACGAGATGCCCGCCGATGCCGATGGATTCCGTCTGGAGCTTGCGCGCCGCATTGAGACGTTTGTCGGCGGCGGGACTGACGGAGCGCTTCCTGCGCCAGGCCAGCCTGCGGACGCTGGGCCGGCTGCAGGATGATTTCGCCACCTTCGCGCATCCGCATCAGGAGTTTGCGGACGCCGGCAATGACGGCGCGCCGTGGACCACCTGGCTGATGCTCGGCGGCCGCGGCGCCGGCAAGACCCGCGCCGGCGCCGAATGGGTGCGGGCGATGGTGGCCGGCACGCCGCCTTATGCGACGCGGCCGCACGGCCGGATCGCGCTGGTCGGCGAAAGCTGGCACGACGCCCGCGAGGTGATGGTGGAAGGCGAATCCGGCCTGCTGCGGATCACGCCGCGCCGCGAGCGCCCCGAGTGGATGGCCAGCCGCAAGCGGCTGGAATGGCCGAGCGGCGCGGTCGGCGAAGTGTTCTCCGCCGACGATCCGGATAGTTTGCGCGGTCCGCAATTCGAGGCGGCGTGGTGCGACGAGCTGGCGAAATGGCGCTACGCCGAAGCGAGCTTCGACATGCTGCAATTCGGGCTGCGGCTGGGGCAGCGGCCGCGGCAGCTGATCACCACGACGCCGCGGCCGCTGCCGCTGATCAAGCGGCTGCTCGGCGATCCGCATACCCGCGTGACGCGGGCGCCGACCCGCGCCAACGCCGCGCATCTGTCGCCGGCGTTTCTCGAAACCGTGGTGGCGCGCTATGCCGGCACAAGGCAGGGCCGGCAGGAGCTCGACGGCGAACTGATCGAGGACCGGCCCGACGCGCTGTGGTCGCGCGAGGCAATCGAGCGCGCCCGCGTCGCGGCGGCGCCGCCGCTGGTGCGGATCGTGGTGGCGATCGATCCGCCGGGCTCGTCGCGGCCGGGGGCGGACGCCTGCGGCATCGTTGCGGCGGGGCGCAGCGCCGCCGGCGATTACTACGTGCTGGAGGACGTCTCCAGCGACCGGCTGTCGCCGGCGGCCTGGGCGGCGCGCGCGATCGCGCTGTATCACCGGCTCGAGGCCGATGCGATCATCGCCGAGGTCAATATGGGCGGCGAGATGGTGCGCGCGGTGCTGCACGAGACCGACGCCGCGATCCCGGTGCGCGAGGTGCGCGCCAGCCGCGGCAAGTTCGTCCGCGCCGAGCCGGTGGCGGCGCTGTACGAACAGGGCCGGGTGCGGCACGTCGGCTGCTTTCCGCTGCTCGAAGACGAGATGTGCGATTTCGGCCCGACCGGGCTATCCTCCGGCCACTCGCCGGACCGGCTCGACGCGCTGGTGTGGGCGATCACCGCGCTGATCGGCGGCGCCCATGCCGGGGGACCAAGGATGCGGGTGTTGTGAAGACGAGTCTGTAGGATGGGTTGAGCGTGTAGGATGGGTTGAGCGGAGCGAAACCCATCGCGGCTGGGCTTGGTGGATGATGGGTTTCGCTGACGCTCAACCCATCCTACAGCCTCGGGCAAGTGTAAGGTGCGACGGCATGGCGGCGGAACCATCGCGGGTCACGCCGGGTTGCTGGACTATCAACGCGGGAAGGTGACGCATGAGCCGTTCGATCACGAGGACGCCGCTGACGGTGGCGATCACGATGGCGCTGGGGCTGGCGGCGCTCGGCGCCGGCCTGATCGCCGGCAGCGGCGCGGCGCTGGCCCGCGGCGGCGCCGCCAACATCATGGACTCGCCGGGCTATCAGCGCGCGCTGCAGGAATCCCGCAAGCGGCTGCAGCAGCAGCCGGGGCCGACCATGGCGCAGCCGTTCGCCGCGCCGCCGGTGGCGTATCCGCATCCCGAGCGTCGGCCGGGGCCGAAGCGGCGACACCGCGCGCCGCGGCACTGAGCTGCCGCGCCGTGCGCTGAGTGCTGCTGCGGGGATGATGGGTTTCGCTGCGCGCGCGCCCAGCCTACCAGAGCGTCGCGCGATCAGCAGTAGCCGTACCAGCCGCAGGCGTAGGGCAGGCGGCCGAAGATCAGATCCGGATTGGTGCCGTAATAGCTACGGTACAGATACGAGCGCGGCTTGCCGTAGTAACCGTGCACGATCGGCGGCACGTCGACCTCCGGCGCATACACCGGCGAGCCGCTTTCCATCTCCAGCGATTGCCGCACGCCGCGCGGCTTCGGTTGCGGCTCGGCGAAGATCTTGCCGATCTTGCTGTGCATCGGCAGATCGGCCGCCCGCGCCGGCCCGGCCAGCGGCAGCGCGATCAGCAATAACAGCACGACACGCAACATGGCGGCACTCCCGGTGAGATGCCGCGAGGGTGGGGGATTATGGTTAATAAAGATTAACCATCGGCGTTTTTCCGTCATTGCGTGCGAGAGCGAAGCAATCCAGCGCCGTGCCTGAAGCCTCTGGACCGCGTCGTCGGGTTCGCCGCCTCGCGATGACAAGTTATCGGCTGAGCGCCGAGCCCCAGCTTTGCGCGGTGCGGGCGATCCAGTCGCGGTACAGCGTCAGCGGGGTGACGCCGGTGAGGCCGCCGCAGCCGGCGGTGTTGCCGGGGCCGGTCGACCACGACACCACGCCGATCACCACCAGCCGGTCGTTCTGCGCCTGCAGCGCCGGGCCGCCGGAATCGCCGGTGCAGGCCCCGAGGCCCGCGCCGCCAGTGGCGGCGGGATCGGTCAGGCGGATCTGCAAGCGGCCGGGGCGGCCGGTCGCGGTCAGCGTCGCGCTGCGCGCGGTGCCACCGCTTTTGCCGTCGCCGCGCCGGGTGACGCCGATGCCGGCGACGGTGAAGTCCTGGCCGGCGGCGAGCGGATCTTCCGGCGCCGCGATCGGCAGCGGCGCCTTGCCGGGCAGCGGCGCGGCGAGCTTGAGCAGCGCGACATCGGCGCTAGCGCGGTGGCCGAGGATCGCGCCCATGTCGAACTCCGGATGCGCGGCGACGCGGGCGACGTCACGCAGGCTCGGCTGCCGCTGCGCGTCGTAATGCACCACCTTGTAGTCCGCGCCGGGGCCGACGCAGTGCGCGGCGCTCAGCACCAGATCGGGCGCGATCAGCGTCCCCGAACAGAAATTGCCGCGCGAGCCGACGATGGTGACCAGGGCGCGGCCGAGCGCGCCGGTCGCCTCCGGGGCGCCGCCGACCATCGCCGCCGCTGGTGAGGCGAGCGCGGCGCCGAGCAGACAGCCGAATGTGAGCGTGCGGATCATGGCGGCGCGTTTCGCCCGCCGCCGCGGCGCTGTCAATCGCCGATCATCATCATGAGGAACCGCCATGCCGATGCTGCTGCTGGCCGGGCCGGCCGCCGAGCCGTGGACCGTCGCCGATCTGAAGAGCTTCCTGCGCGTCGAGCACGACGCCGACGACGCCGTGATCGCCTCGCTGCTGACCGCGGCGCGGGCCCAGATCGAGGCCTGGACCGGCAAGATGCTGCTGGCGCAGCGCTGGCGGCTGGTGCTGGATGCCTGGCCGCGCGACGGCCGCATCGTGCTGCGCGGCGGCCCGCTGCGATCGCTGATCGCGGTGCGGAGCTATGACGAGCGCGGCTACACGCATAGCGTCGATCTCGACAGCTTCGTGCTCGACCTCGCCGGCGGCGTGATCGCGTCGCCGCCCTGGGCTTTGCCGGAGCCGGGGCGCGACGTTGCCGGCATCGAGCTCGACCTCGAACTCGGCTACGGCACCGCGCCAGACGACGTCCCGGCGCCGCTGCGCCATGCGGTGCGCACCCTGGTGGCGCAGTGGTACGACAATCGCGGCGGTGCGGGCGATGCCGGCGCCGCGGTGCTGCCCGGCGGCGTCGCTGGGATGATCGCCGGCTATCGCGCGGTGGCGCTGTGATCGATCCCGGCCGATTGAACCGCCGGCTGACGCTGCTGGCGCCGGTCGAGACCGACGACGGCCAGGGCGGCGTGGTGCGGAGTTTGGTGGCGCAGGCGGTGCTGTGGGCCAGCGTGGTGCCGCTCGCCGCGCGCGAGGGTGTTGCGGCCGATACTGATCGCGCGGCGCTGCGCGCAAAAATCACGCTGCGCGCCGGCGTGGCGCTGTCGCGCGCGCATCGGCTCGCCGATGGCGACAGCGTGTATCGCATCATCGCCTGGCGCAGCCGCGAGCGCGGCGCGCTGCTCGAGATCGACGCCGAGACGGAGCAGACATGACCCCAGCCAGCGTTGCGCTGCGCGCGGCGATCCACCGCGCGCTCATCACCGACACCGCGCTGCTCGCCGCGCTCGGCGCGCCGCGGATCTATGATGAACCGCCGCGCGAGGCGGCGTTTCCGTTCGTCACCCTCGGCGAAGCGCGGATCAGCGATGTCTCCGCCGACGACGCACCGACCCAGGAGCATCAGCTGACGCTGCACGCCTGGTCGCGGCAGGGCGGCCACAAGGAGGCGCACCTCATCACCGGCGCGCTGCTGCAGGCGCTCGATGATGCGCCGCTCGCCCCGTCCGGCCATCGCCTCGTCAATCTGCGGTTCGCGCTCGCCGACATCCGCCGCGAGCCCGACGGCCGCACCTATCACGCCTTGGTGCGATTCCGCGCCGTCACCGAACCGATCAGTTAGCAGGAGCCGTGCATGGGCGCACAGAAGGGCAAGGATCTGCTGCTCAAGATCCACGACGGCACGAACTACGTCACCGTCGCCGGCTTGCGCAGCCGCAAGATCGCGTTCAACGCCGAACTGGTCGATATCACCCACGCCGAATCCGCCGACCGCTGGCGCGAGCTGCTGGCCGGCGCCGGCGCCCGCCGTGCCTCGATCTCCGGCCGCGGCCTGTTCAAGGATTCAAGCTCCGACGCGCTGGTGCGCAGTGCGTTCTTCAGCGGGCTGATCAGCGACTGCCAGGTGGTGGTGCCGGATTTCGGCAGCATCACCGGGCCGTTCCAGATCGCCAGCCTCGAATTCGCCGGCGAGCACAACGGCGAAGTCACCTTCGACCTGACGCTGGAGAGCGCCGGCGCGCTCGGCTTCGTCGCATTGTGAGAGGACAGCATGGCCAACAAACATCGCGGTGAAATCGAAGCCGAACTCGGCGGCCAGACCCGCACGCTGGTGCTGACGCTCGGCGCGCTCGCCGAACTCGAAGCCGCGTTCGCCGCCACCGATCTGGTCGCACTGGCGCAGCGCTTCGGCAGCGGGCATCTGTCGGCGCGCGATCTGGTCCGGATCATCGCCGCGGGCCTCCGCGGTGCCGGCGAGGCGGTCCGCGATGACGAGGTCGCGGCGATGACGGTGAGCGGCGGTGCCGCCGGCTACGCCAGCATCGCGGCCGAACTGCTGGCGGCGACGTTCGGCGAGGCCGCGGCGTGACGCCGTTTCCGTGGGCGGAGGCGATGCAGTTCGGCCTCGGCGTGCTGCGGCTGCCGCCCGATCAGTTCTGGCGGATGACGCCGCGCGAACTCGCCGCCGCGATCGCCGGCCTGCGCGGCGGCGCGACACCGCCGCTCGGCCGCGCCGCGCTCGATGAGCTGATGCGGCGCTATCCGGATCGATCAGGAGCGATGCGATGATCGGCAGCGGCACTGGCGAGACCTGCGATTGTGCTTGCGTCGACGACACCACGCAAAAGGTCGACCAGCTCACCACCAAGACCCAGGCGCTGAGCAGCGAAGCCAAGGGGTTTGCGCGCGCGATGACCTCGGCGTTCTCGCAGGCGGTCACCGGCGGCAAACAGTTCGAGGACGTGCTGAAGTCGCTGGCGCTGAAAGTCTCGGACCTCGCGCTGAAGGCGGCGCTGAAGCCGCTCACCACCAGCCTTGCGGCCGGCTTCGACAGCCTGTTCTCGGGCCTGTTCGGCGGCTCGCTGCTCAAGAACGCCAACGGCGCGATCAAGCCGTTCGCATCGGGCGGCGTGATCGGCACCCCGACCTATTTCCCGATGCTCGGCGGCGGTGTCGGCCTCGCCGGTGAAGCCGGTCCCGAGGCGATCCTGCCGCTGACGCGCGGCGCCGACGGCCGGCTCGGCGTCGCCTCGAGCGGCGGCGCTACCACGGTCAACATCCAGATCGCCACGTCCGACGCCGACAGCTTCCGCCGCTCCGAGACCTATCTCACCGGCCAGATCGCCCGCGCCGTCGCGCGCGGGCAGCGGGGCTTGTAGTTCGCAGCCTTGCATCGACGTCATTGCGAGCGCAGCGAAGCAATCCAGGTACTTGATGTCCTAAGCCTGGATTGCTTCGTCGCGGAGCCTGTGCCCGGACGGCGCGTAGCGCCGATCCGGGTGCTCTTCGCAATGACGATGAAAGACTCATCGCATGACCCCATTCCACGAAATCCTGTTTCCGCTCGACGTCGCGCTGAAAAGCGCCGGCGGGCCGGAGCGGCGCACCGAGATCGTCGGCTTCGGCTCTGGCCGCGAGCAGCGCAACGCGCGCTGGGCGGACTCGCGGCGGCGCTATGACGCCGGCTACGGCGTCAAGACCTTCGAGGCGCTGCAGCAGGTCGTGGCGTTCTTCGAAGAGCGCCGCGGCCCGCTCACCGGCTTCCGCTGGCGCGATCGGCTGGATTGCAGCTCGGCCGCGCCCGGCGCCGCGGTGTCGCCGCTCGACCAGGGCATCGGCATCGGTGACGGCACGCGCGCCAACTATCAACTCGTGAAGACCTACGGTGCCGGCTTTGCACCCTATGTGCGCACGATCAATAAGCCGGTTGCCGGCAGCGTCCGCGTTGCAGTCAGTGGCGTCGAAGCCGCGGCCGCCAGCTTCGCCTGCGATCCGGCCACCGGCATCGTCACCTTCGCCCCCGGCCATTTGCCGCCGTCCGGCGCAGCGGTGACCGCCGGCTTTCAGTTCGATGTCCCGGTGCGGTTCGACACCGACTACCTCGAAGTCGATCTCTCGGCGTTCGCCGCCGGCGCGATCCCGAAGATCCCGCTGGTCGAGATCAGGGTGTGAGTTCCAACGTGGACTGAGCCGAAGCTGCGAGTCTCTCTTACCCTTGGATGCAATCAGATAGTTAGATCATTAATCCTGTGCTGAAACCGGCATGTTCGTTGGGCGACACGCGGATCTGATCAGAACAGTTTACACCTCTGAATTTACCCGGTGGCAATCAGGCGGTGCCGATCCTCAGCGCCTTCATGCGACCCGCGAGGAAGCGCCTGCGCGGTCGGCATTCATGGCGGCGTTGAGAATTTCATGCAGCGATTCATAATTTTGATTTTCGGCCTTCTCCTGCCAGTGGCCGCAGATGCGAACGAAGCTGCTCCGGCGATACCTCACCGGTGTGAGAACTGCACCTCGACACCGGTCGAAGTTGCGACGCAGGCCCGCGAAATGTCGGACATGTGCCGTTCCGTGGGTGGGACGCCACGATCGGGTCCAGACATTCAGCAGGGACGTTTTCCGGATGGTCCCGTTTTCTGGGCCATCGACGAAGCCACGTTCGCCTGCGATGGAGCGGCAACGCTGTTTTCCACCAATCACGGAGCAGGGGTCCACATCTTCGTCGAAACCAACGATGGGCACGCAATCCAAGCTTTCGAACACGCGGCCTTTGGAGTGACGTTGCAGCGTAGCAGCGACGCCAACAAGGTTTGGCTTAACGTTGGCGGTGCGCTCTGTGGGCAGAACACGGCTGGTCTGTCGACAGCGGACATGCGCGCGTGTCAGCGTCCCCTCAAATGGGACGCTGGAACCCGCAAGGTCGATTTTGCACCGCTGTCGGAAATCCGGGATTTGCCGCAGGCCGAGGATCAGGAGGCGCAGGCCGGCGGATTGCCCGCCAACAGGATCTACGATTCCGGCTCGGAGCTCGTGAATAAGCGGGATTACGTTCTCAACGAATACTGGAAGGACAAGATCGACCTCATTCCCTGGAAGCCGCGCGGTGCCACGCAAGGGACGATCTTCAATTGGCCGTTTGCGTCACCGGATGGACGATCGTTGATGGTGTCGCTGCTGCAGGCACCAGCGGTCTGCACCCCCAAATGTCCGGCGCGCTTCATCAATGCACAACACCGGGTCGTGTTGGAAATCATGGTGTGTGCCGACAGAACAAAACACGGGTTCTCGCCTGATAACAGGACGTTCATCGCCTGCGGAGAACGGTTCTCCATCCCGCAGGTCGACGAGCGGACGGCTCTTCTCGACAATGCCCCGCCGGGTTCGAACCCCGAGGCTTATCTCGAGGTCCAGCGTCGCCTTCGTGCGCAGCCAAAAAACAGGCCGGAGCCGATCCGAGTTGATTCAGCGCTTCACAACGATTCTCAGATGCTCATTCGCGAGTGGAAAGACGGCTCGGTCGAGATTGCCTATGACGTCCCGAAGCAAACACTGCCCGTGGTGCAGGGGACGTTGTTGTTCCGTGGCACTCGTAGCGGTTCAAATTATCAGGGAACGGCGTTCACGTTTCGTGACGGTTGTGCGCCCGCGCCCTACGAAGTGCGCGGATATCGAGACGCGAAACGTGAGCTGGTCGTTTTGACCGGTGCGGCCCCCCGGCGCGGCAGAGGCTGTGACATCATCGGGGATTCGGTTCGCTCCAATCATGCGCGACTCGTGTTCGACACGCGAGAGCTGGGCGACGAATAAGGACGAGCCCGCCGGTGCGACGCGGGCTCTGTGCGACAGTAGCTAACTCACCAGCTGGTTTGGACAACCAGCGTGAGGTTATGAACGCCCGGTCGGCTCCGTGTCAGATCGGCCGAGACCCAGTCGTGCCTTGGCAGAGTGGCACGGAGGTCCCCCATGCTCGCCATTCCGTCGGCCTTGCAGGCCAAGCTCGATACCGGCGCGTTTCCGAATCTCCCGCTGGTCGAGAGCAGGGTGTGAGCGGTTTCTCCCGGAGGCCGCGGTTCGAGCCTCAGCCGTTGCTTCAAGGCTTTCGCGGCATCGGCCCCGCGGCTGCCGGCTGCGGCGGTGCGGGCGATACGACGAACGACAGCCAGGCGTTCCAGCCTTCCGGCCGGTTCTGCGCGGCGAACTCCTTGTAGCCCTTCAGGTTCAGATAACCCTGCATGTCGCCGACCGGAAACAGGATGCCGAGCTGCGGTCCGACGCCGGCGACACGCGACCGAAACCCGCCAAGCAGCGCCGGCGCACCGGAATCGTCGCTGATCTGCTGGAAGTAATAGCCGACCAGCCCAAGCTGGAGTTGTTTGGTGAGGAAGTGCGACGCGCCCCAGTCGACGTGAAAGTCGACGCCGTTCTGGTAGTTCGCCGAGGTGTTCTTGAAGTTGTAGGTCGCACCGGCGACCGCCGAGAATTCATTGCCCGCGAGTGGATTGAAATAAGTGTAGCCGACGCCGAAGTCGATCGCGCCGTGGCCGATGCCGAGATTGGCGAGGCGGTGCCGGTCGTAGTCGCCGACCGGAATGTCGCCGGTGCCGTACACCATGAAATTATTGACGCCCACGTTCCATTTCAGTGCGATCTGCGGAATCACGTCGCCGTATGAGGTGAGATCCTGAGTCCGGCCGAGCGCGATGGTGCGGCCGGAGAAATCGCTCAGCGACGCTTCAGCCGCCGCCTGGTTGCGGCCCGCAACGCCGAGCAGGGTCGCGGACAATTGGCCACCGAGAACCGGCGTTGCGAACACGTAGCTTGGGCCGTACAGGCCGAGGTCGCCCTTGCCGGAGACCCCGACGTCGACCCGTCCGCCCCGGGGAAACTGCATGCCGGCGCCTGCGCTGACATCTGTGTGATAGTAGATTGAGATCCAGGACCAGCCTGGCGTGCCCGGTGCGGCTGCAAGGCTGCCGAAGAAGCCAGGGACCCAGAAGCTGATGCCCCCTTCGTCGGCCGATGCTGCTTGTGGGCCTTGGAGGGCCAGCAGCGCTACGGCTGCCAATCCGCCGATGATACGGTGCGAATATTGCGACATGCCACGTTCCGATGTGTCTTGGTCAGCCTCTGACCGTTGTCACGTCTTCGCCGAAACCGGCGCCGGACAATTGCGCGGAGACCCGCTCGGATCGCCGGCCCGGCGATCGGCGCGGGCGTCATTCCGTAAAGATCCGGCTCCAGTCGTTCTTCATGTCGACGACCGTCCAGCCACCCGCGGCCGCCGCATCGAGCGCCTTGTCGAGCTTGCCGATCTTGGACTGGCGATCGTAGGCATATTCCCGTTCGGCATCGGTGTGATGGACGAGTCCAGCAAACCGCGGGCCGGCGCCAGCGACGGTCCATTGCAGCATTTCGAGGTCGCCGTCCGAATTGCCGAATGCGAAGATCGGCCGGCGCCCGATGAACCGGTTGATGCCAACCGGCTTGCCGGGGCCGTCGTCGACGAATTCGACCTTGGTGAGCTTGATCAAGCGCGGCTTGCCGGTGGCATCAGTCTCGAATTTGACGACGCCGGACGAGCCGACCACCTGCTCGGGCGGTATGCCGTAGGCTTTCTCCACCCACGGCCGCATGAATTCGACACCGCCGCCCGACACGATGAAGGTCTTGAAGCCGTTCGCGCGCAGATATGCCAGCAGCTCCAGCATCGGCTGGTAGGTCAGTTGGTTGTACGGCCGCCCGAAGCGCGGGTGCCGTGCGGTCGCCATCCAATCACGCACCGCATCGGTGAACTCGTCCGTCGTCATCCCCGCATGAGTTGCCGCGACGACCTCGAGCAGGCCACTTTCGCCCGATGACGCGAATGCCGCCTTGTCGTTTTGAAGCAGCGCCTTGAACGGCTCGCGATCTTTCCATTCCGGATGCTGCGGAGCCATCGCCTTGATCCGATCGAACGCAAAGGCGAGTTGGAAGTAATAGGGCTGCTCGGCCCACAGCGTGCCATCATTGTCGAAGGTGGCGATCCGCTCGGCTGTCGGCACGAAATCCGCACCGTGCTCCGTCGTCACGCGCGCGACGAAGGCGAGGATCGCCTGCTTCGCCGTCCCGTTCGTCCATGACGGCAACGGATCGGAGGCGTCGGCCGCGAAACCGACGACGGGCGAGCCGAACACGGCGGCCGAGAGAGCGAGCAGGCTGCGTCGGGTGATCATCGCCGTTCTCCGGTGCCTCAATTCTCGTTCGGTCTGGCCGTCGTGATCTTCTCCATCACGTCGCTGATCGTGAAGCTCGCGGCCTTGGCCCGCGGCGGAAACTCTTTGAAGCTTTCAGCCCAATGCGCCACCAGGGCCTGCGCCGGGATGATCAGGAACATGCGGTGATCCATCCAGTCGCCGTAGTTCAGGCTGGCGGTGGCTCTTTCGAATGGATCGGCCCGCAAATTGTAGATGTTGGGGGCGCGAAGCTTGGTGAACTGGCCCTGCCAAACGCCGGCGGGCGTTTGCGGCGAGACCTCGGTGTTCTGCTCCAGGAAAGCGAATTTCCAATTCCGGATTCGGATCGCCATCAGTTCGCCGTCGTCGCTCCAATACAGGAAGCCCTCGCGCGGTGACTGTTTCACTTCATTCTTGAAGAACGGCAGCAGGTTGATCCCGTCGAGATGCACCTTGAACGGCTTGCCGTTCAGGGTCGTGCCTTGCTTGAGACGATCCACGATGCCGGTGTCGCCGACCGCGGCAGCAAAGGTCGGGATGAAGTCCTCATGCGCGCAAATATCGTTGACGATCGTGCCGGGATTGATCACGCCCGGCCAGCGGATCAGGCAGGGCACCCGGAAGGCACCTTCCCAATTGGTGGCTTTCTCGCCCCGGAACGGCGTGGTGCCGCCGTCGGGCCATGTGAACACCTCGGCGCCGTTGTCGGTCGTATAGACCACGATAGTGTTGTCGACGGCTCCGAGGTCGTCCAGCAGTTGCAGCAGTTCGCCGACATGGCCGTCGGTCTCGACCATCCCGTCCGGATATAGTCCAAGCCCGGTCTTGCCTTGCGATTCCTTTTTCAGATGCGTGAAGACGTGCATCCGCGTGGTGTTGAAGTAACAGAACCACGGCGTTTGAGCCTTGTGCTGCCGGCTGATGAAGTCTTTGGCCGCGGCGAGAAACTCCGCGTCGACGGTCTCCATGCGCTTGGTGTCCATCGGGCCGGTGTTCTCGATCACCTGCTTGCCGACGCGGCCGTAGGTCGGATCGACCGTCGGGTCGTCGCGGTCGCTTGCCTTGCACTTCAAGACCCCGCGCGGCCCGAACTTGGCGCGGAAACGCGGATCCTTCGGATAGTCCGGGTTCTCCGGCTCCTCCTCGGCGTTGAGGTGATAGAGATTGCCGAAGAACTCGTCGAAGCCGTGGACGGTGGGCAGGTGCTCGTTGCGGTCGCCGAGATGGTTCTTGCCGAACTGCCCGGTGGCATAGCCGTACGACTTCATCACGTCCGCGACGCTCGGATCGAGCGGACCGAGCCCGAGCTCGGCCCCCGGCAGGCCGACCTTGGTCAGCCCGGTGCGAATGGGTGATTGCCCGGTGATGAACGCGGCGCGTCCCGCCGTGCAACTCTGCTGCCCATACCAGTCGGTGAAGGTGGCGCCTTCTCGGCCGATCCGGTCGATGTTGGGCGTGCGATAGCCCATGATCCCCATGTTGTAGGCGCTGATGTTGAACCAGCCGATGTCGTCGCCCATGATGAACAGGATGTTTGGTTTGGATCCGGCGGTTCCGCTGGCGACCGCGGCAGAGGCCGGAGATTTCTTAGCGGCCTGTGCGAATGCTCCGGTCGTTAGTGCCGCCGCAGCGACCAGGGTTGATGTCCCCAGCAGGAGATTCCGACGATCAATGGCGCCATTGGGCACGCGCTGGTGCTTGTCTTCGCTGTTCATCTGACACTCCCGATTGTGATCCGATGTGCATTCGGCTGCGTCGATCCGCTCGTGAGGGGGCGGCGCGCGGAACGAGCGTTGCGGAGTGAAGTACGATGATCTGGCTGGGCAGAGGATGGGATCGCGTTTGGGGTGGAGCGCGACCGGCGTTGAGGCGCGGTGCGATCACTGGTCGGCACCAGCCGTTCTTCAGCGAGTCATGAAGAGCGTTCATGCACCATGATTGTGTGGTCGTGCTAACCATCTGTCGTGCAATCAATCTGGAATGGAGTTGCACTGCGTTGCAGGATCGCACTACGAAATATGATAAGGATGCAGCTAATCGGCGTGCAAATCGTTGAGGCTCGTCAATTGCGATACTGTGTCTGGTTTCGTGTAATAATGGTATGCGACTGAGGGATCAGTACCAGGTCACCAATTCCGAGTGAGTGCTGCTCGTGCCCGACAAACGGCAGTTATCGCAGGTTGGCGTTCAACGCCGATTTCACGTCATGGCCAAGCCTGCGGGCTCGTCCTGCAACCTCGACTGCAGATATTGTTTCTATCTAAGTAAGCAGACGCTCCGAGGAGGGCCGGGTACCGGGAGGATGACGGACCGGACTCTGGAGCTGTTCGTTCGGCAGTATATCGAGGCGAATACCGGGCCGGAGGTGGTGTTCTCCTGGCAGGGCGGTGAGCCGACGCTGCTTGGCCTGGAGTTCTTCAAGAAGGTCGTTGAGCTGCAAAGACGATACGCGAGGCCCGGTCAGCGTATCGAAAATGATCTTCAGACGAACGGAACTCTGCTCGATGCCGGATGGGCCGAGTTTTTGAAGGAGCACCGGTTCCTGGTCGGACTCAGCATCGATGGTCCGCGCGAACTGCATGATCGCTACCGGTTGAACAAGGGAGGCGCGCCGACATTCGACAAGGTCCTGGCTGCGGCGACGGTATTGCGGAAGGCAGGGGTGCCGTTCAATACGCTCACCTGCGTCCATCGCTTCAATGCCGAGCGCCCGCTGGATGTCTATCGCTTTCTCCGGCGGGAGCTGGGTTCGACCTACATCCAGTTCATTCCGATCGTGCAGGCGAGGGGTTTCGAGACCGATGCACCGGATGACTACGACACCGGGCATATGCCGATCGTTGGAACCGCGCGGTCGAAGCCCGATCATCCGGAATCGATCGTCACCGACTGGTCGGTCGATCCCGACCGGTACGGCTATTTCCTGTCACGCATATTCGATGAGTGGCGACGGCGGGATCTCGGCAGGGTGCTGGTGAATCATTTTGAAACGCTGGTCGCTCAGCATCTTGGGCTGCCCGCGCAGATCTGCATCTATCATCAATTCTGCGGCAAGGGCGTGGCGCTGGAGCACGATGGCGGCGTCTATGCCTGCGACCACTATGTGTACCCCCAATATCTGCTCGGCAATCTGAGCGAGACGCCATTATCGGAGATGGTGTTCTCTGAGCGTCAGGTGGCATTCGGCTACGCGAAGTCGGAGACGCTGCCGGACGACTGTCGCGCCTGCGAGTATTTGCGGGATTGCTGGGGAGAATGTCCTGGAAATCGCCTGCTGCGGACGACGTCAGGCGAGCCGGGGCTCAACTATCTGTGCAGCGGACTGAAGAAGTTCTTCAAGCACGCACGGCCAGCCATCGACGAAATTGCGGCCGCGATCCGGAAGCAGAACAGTTAGCCGGGACCGCAGGGCCGAGGCGCCGATGATGCGGAGCGATCTCGCGTCGACCTCAACCGGTCGCTGCCAATCTACGATTCATCCGTGATTCAAGCGGCGCGCTATTCGCGCTTCAGGACAGCTCCCCCATGCTCACCATTCCGTCGGCCTTGCAGGCCAAGCTCGATGCCGGTGTGACCACGCTGGCGCAGTGTTGGATCGTGCGGCGGCGGGATGGCGCTGTGCTGGGGTTTACCGATCATGATCGCGATCTCACGATCGAGGGCGTGAACTGCCGCGCCGGCACCGGGTTCTCGGCGTCGGAGGCGTCGCAGCGGTTCGATCTGTCGGTCGATGGCGCGGAGATTTCCGGTGCGCTCGATGACGCGCTGCTGCGCGAGGCGGATCTGGCCGTCGGGCGCTTTGACGCGGCGGCGATCGAGAGCTGGCTGGTGGATTGGAGTGCGCCCGAGCTGCGAGTGCTGATCGCGCGCGGTACGCTCGGCGAGGTGCGGCGCGAAGGCTCGGCCTTTACGGCGGAACTGCGCGGGCTCGCCGATCTGTTGTCGCAGGAGACCGGCCGGCTCTACACTGCGGCGTGCAGCGCCGATCTCGGCGATGCGCGCTGCCGCGTCGATCTCGGCAATCCGGCGCGGCGCAGCGAGGGCCTCGTCGTTGCGGCACCGGGGACGTCGACCCTCACGGTCTCCGGGCTCGACGGCTTTGCGCCCGGCCTGTTCAGCGCAGGGCGGCTGAGCTGGCGCAGCGGCGCCAATGCCGGCGCGGCGGTCGAGATCAAGCAGCATCGTGTTGTCGGCGGCGAGGTGCGGCTGTCGCTGTGGCAGGCGATGGCCGAGCCGATCGCGACCGGCGATAGCTTCGTCGTCACCGCCGGCTGCGACAAGCTGTTTGCGACCTGCCGCGACCGCTTCGGCAACAGCGATAATTTCCGCGGCTTCCCGCAGATCCCGGGCAACGATTTCGTCGTCAGCTATCCGGTGCCCGGCGCACCCGGCAACACCGGCGCGCCGATCGGCCCGGTGCTGCGCGGCGACGTCTGACCGCCGGCATAGTCCCTCATTCGTTCGAGCGAGAGCACCATGGATCAGTCCCTGGGTCGCGACGCGCTGGTCGCCGAGGCGCGCAGTTGGATCGGCACCAGCTATCGGCATCAGGCTTCGGTGAAGGGCATCGGCTGCGATTGCCTCGGCCTGGTGCGCGGGGTGTGGCGCGCCTGTCTCGGCGCGGAGCCGGAAGCGCCGCCGCCTTACGCGCCGGATTGGGCCGAAGCCGGCGGCGACGAGACGCTGGCGGCCGCCGCGCTGCGCCATCTGGCGCCGGTGCCGTGCGACGCGTTCGATCGCGGCGACGTGCTGCTGTTCCGCTGGCGCGACGGCTGCGTCGCCAAGCACGCGGCGATCGCTAGTTCGACCACGACGATGATCCACGCCCACGATGGCGCCGCAGTGTGCGAGGTTGCGATCACGCCGTGGTGGCGGCGCCGGCTCGCCTATGCGTTCACGTTTCCTGGCGTTGCAGATCCGCTGCGTTGACGACGCAGAGGCTGTCTGGTCAGGTCCGGCCGAGTTTCGAACGGACCAACCTGGAGGCCTGCGGGATGGATCACGACAGCAACGTGCGGACCGGCGGGTGTCACTGCGGCGCGGTGCGCTTCGAGGTGACGCTGAGCGACGGCTTCGACACGATCCGGCGCTGCACCTGTTCGTATTGCCGGATGCGCGGCGCGGTCGTGGCGATGGCGGAGATGGGCGGGATCAAGATCCTGCAGGGCGAGGACGTGCTGACGACCTATCGCTTCCACACCCGCACGGCGCAGCACTTTTTCTGCTCACGCTGCGGCATCTACACCCATCACCAGCGGCGATCCAATACGAACCTCTTTGCCGTCAACGTCGCCTGCCTCGACGGCGTCAGCCCGTTCGATTTCGCCGAGGTGCCGGTGATGGACGGCGTCAACCACACCAACGACACCGGCCAGCCGACCCGCCGCGCCGGCACGCTGCGCTTCATCGCGTCGGAGTGACGGTGCGCCTCGAAAGAGGACTGCGTCTGTCCTTAGTTGGCCTGTGACCATGCTTCGCGTGCGAAAACAAGCACAACCTCATGGTGAGGAGGCGCGAAGCGCCGTCTCGAACCATGCGCCGAGAGTCACGCGTGGCCTCATCCTTCGAGACGCCCGGCTTTGCCGGGCTCCTCAGGATGAGGACTCAGTGCCCTTGACGAGGGGCAATTCCGCTTCGATCAATCGACCAAGCGGACTAAGCGCCTGGACGACGAAATTCAGGCCTTGGCGCGGGCGGCCTTGGTCTCGATGATCATCCGCTTGATGGCGTCGACGGTCTCGGGCGGCAAATGCTTGGCGGCGCCGAGGGCGACGTACAGCGCGTTGAGCGTGTTGCGACGGGCCTCCGGCGGGATCACCATCTTGGCGCGCGGGCCTTCGGCGAGGCCGTACAGCGCCTGGGCGGCGAGATCGAGATCGTAGCCCCACACCCAGCACCACAGCCGCACCGCGGTCGACCAGCCGCGCTCATAGGCGCGCAGCGACGTGCCGGCTTCGAACAGCGCCTTGACCGCGGCATCGCGGGTCTCCTCGGGCGCGCCGGCCTCGACGCCGGAGTAGCGCTCGGCGACATCGAGCACTTCGATCCGCTTGGCCTGCAGCGCCACCACCGGCTTGCCGATGAAATACACCGCCCCATAGGCGACGATCGCCACGACTACGCTCGCTAGAAATTCCATCGCCTGATCCTGCCGGCCGCCTCGCCCAAGCCGGGTACGATGCAAATGTCGTGCACGCCGTCAACGCCGCCGGCATTGAACTTCCGTCGCGTCCGGGCGTGCAGGGTGCTCAGGCAATTGACAGTAAGCTGTCAAAATGACAGGGTGCTGTCATGACGCAAGCCGCTGACGCCCCGTTCGACCATCCCGCCAACGCCCTCGTGCTGGAAGTCTTCCGGCTCAACGGCGCGCTGATCAGGTTCGGCGACGCGCTGGTGAAGCCGCTCGGGCTGACCAGCGCGCGCTGGCAGGTGCTGGGCTCGGTCGCCCACGGCCGCGGCACGTTCTCGGTGGCGCGGCTGGCCGACAACATGGGCCTCGCCCGTCAGTCGGTGCAGCGGATCGTCGATGAGCTGGCCGAAGCGGGTCTGGTCGGCTTTGCGCCGAACCCGGCGCACAAGCGCGCCAAGCTGGTGCTGCTGACGCCGCGCGGCGAGCGGGTGTTCAAGCAGGCGAGCGAGCTATGGGCGCCGGTCGCCGACGCGATGATCGCCGGCACCGATCCGCGCCAGCTGCGCAAGACCCGCGACGCGCTGATCGCGCTCCGCGAACGGCTCGACGAGCAATTCAGTGACAGGAGTGCGTAAATGATCAGGAAGCTGCACCCGATCGCGGGCATCATCGCGTTTCTCACCATCCTGGTGTTCTGGACTTCGACCGTCGTGGTCGAACTCGGCGGCGACCAGGCTGCGATTGCCGCTGTGAAGCTCCGCATCCTGTGGGGCCTCGCGGTGTTGATTCCGGCGATCGCGCTCGCCGGCGCCAGCGGCTTCAAGCTCGGCGGTAAGTCGCCGCATCCGGTCGTCGCCGCCAAGCGCTGGCGGATGCCGTTCATCGCGCTCAACGGCATCGCCGTGCTGGTGCCGTGCGCGATTCTGCTGCAGCAGCGTGCCGCCGCCGGTCAGTTCGACCAGATCTTCACGGTGGTGCAGGCGGTGGAGCTGATCGCCGGCGCGATCAACCTGACGCTGATCGGCCTCAGCATCCGCGACGGCTTCCGGCTGACGCGCCGGTTCGGCCTGTCGGCCGCGACGCGGTGAACGATCGCAGAGCCCTTGCGGTGACGTCGAGGCCGTGACGCTTGGTTGTCCGGACAGACCATTCATCCACGCACACCCGCATCTGATGCAAAGTTGTTGACGCCCGGGCCGGAAGTCTCCGCCCGGGCGTTTTGCGTCGGCCTGCGCCGTGGCGCTTATCAATCGCCGAAGGCTTGCTCCCATGGCAGCTCTCGTTCTTTCCGTCGCCGGCGCTGCGGCCGGCGCGCTGTTCGGTCCTGTCGGCGCGATTGCCGGGCGGATTGCGGGCGCGCTGATCGGCAATGCGCTGGATCAGTCGCTGTTCGGCGGCAGCAGCGATACGTCGCGCGCGGTCGAGGGGCCGCGGCTCGCCGATCTCGACGTGATGGCCTCGACCGAAGGCGCGCCGATCCCGCGAGTGTATGGCCGCGCCCGGCTCGCCGGCCAGGTGATCTGGGCGACCGCGCTCGAGGAGGTGATCAGCGTCGAGCAAAGCACCACCGGCGGCGGAGGTGGCGGTAAGGGCTTTGGCGGCGGCGGGGGCGGGCAGACCACGACCACCACCACGACCTACAGTTACTTCGCCAATTTCGCGGTCGGGCTGTGCGAAGGACCGATCGGCCGGGTGGCGCGGATCTGGGCCGACGGCAAGCCGCTCGATCTGTCGGGCCTCAACGTTCGCGTTCATCGCGGCACCGAGGATCAGGCGCCGGATGGGCTGATCGTCGCCAAGGAAGGCGCCGGCAATGCGCCGGCGTATCGCGGGCTGGCTTACGTCGTGTTCGAGCGGCTGCCGCTCGCCGATTTCGGCAACCGGATTCCGCAATTGTCGTTCGAGATCGTGCGGCCGATCGGCGAGCTCGAACAGATCGCCCGCGCGGTGACGCTGATCCCCGGCACCACCGAATTCGGCTACGAGCCGGCGACGCGGGTGCAGGTGCTCGGCGCCGGCAGCGCGGCGCCGGAGAACCGCCATGTCGCCTATGCGCCGTCCGACGTGCTCGCTTCGCTCGACGATCTGCAGGGCGTCTGCCCTGGGCTGCAGCGTGTCGCGCTGGTGGTGGCGTGGTTCGGCACCGATCTGCGCGCGCAGGCCTGCACGGTCGAGCCCGGCGTCGAGCGCCGCGACAAGAGGCTCGATCAGAGCTCCTGGTCGGTGGCCGGCGCGACCCGCGCCAGCGCACGGCTGATCTCGCAGGTCAATGGACGGCCCGCCTATGGCGGCACGCCGTCCGACGACACCGTGCTGCATCTGATCGGCGAACTGAAGGCGCGCGGCCTGAAGGTCACGTTCTATCCGTTCGTGGTGATGGATGTGCCGGCCGGCAACGGCCTTGCCAATCCGTGGACCGGCGCGGCGCCGCAGCCGCCTTATCCCTGGCGCGGCCGCATCACCTGCGATCCGGCGCCCGGCGTGCCGGGCTCGCCGCAGGGGACCGCGACGGCTGCCGCGCAGGTGGCGCAGTTCTTTGCCGGCGGCACGTGGAATTATCGCCGCATGATCCTGCACTACGCGCGGCTCTGCGCCAGTGCCGGCGGTGTCGATGCGTTCCTGATCGGCTCGGAGCTGCGCTCGCTGACGCGCGTGCGCTCGGCGCCCGGCGTTTACCCGGCGGTGCAGCAGCTCGTCGCGCTCGCCGCCGACGTCAAGGCGATCGTCGGCGGCGGCACGCTGGTCACGTATGGAGCCGACTGGACCGAATACGGCGCCGACGTGGTGACGCCGGATGCGTCCGAGGTGCGGTTTCCGCTCGATCCGCTGTGGGCCTCGCCGGCGATCGGCGCGATCGGAATCGATTACTACGCACCGCTGGCCGACTGGCGCGACGATGCCGGCCACCTGGATTCGACGCTCGCCGCCACCACTTACGATCGCGCTTACCTTATCGGCAATGTCGAAGCCGGGGAGGGCTACGATTGGTACTACCCGGACGCGGCGGCGCGCACAGCCCAAGCGCGGGTGCCGATGACCGACGGGCTCGGCAAGCCGTGGACCTATCGCGTCAAGGACATCCGCAGCTTCTGGTCACAGCCGCATCACGAGCGGGTCGGCGGCGCCGAGCTGGCATCGCCGACCGGCTGGGTGCCGATGAGCAAGCCGGTGTGGTTGACCGAGGTCGGCTGCCCGGCGGTCGACAAGGGCGCCAATCAGCCGAGCGTGTTTCCCGATCCGAAATCCAGCGAGAATATCGCGCCGTATTTCTCCAGCGGCGAGCGCGACGATCTGATCCAGCGCCGCTATCTCGAATGCCTGATCACGGCGTTCAGCGCCGAAGCCCGCAATCCGGTGTCGCCGCTGTATGGCGGGCGGATGATCGACCTGTCGGCGATCCATCTGTGGACCTGGGATGCGCGGCCCTATCCGGTGTTTCCGGCTGCCGACGAGGTGTGGAGCGATGCGCCGAACTGGACCAGCGGGCACTGGCTGACCGGCCGGCTCGGCGGCGCGCCGCTCGATGCGCTGATCGCCGCGCTGCTCGCCGACGCCGGCATCGGCGGCGTCGACAGCCGCGATCTGCGCGAAGGCTGCGACGGCTATGTGGTCGACCGGCCGATGGCACCGCGGGCGATGATCGAGCCGCTGGCGCTGGCCTATAGCTTCGATGCGCTTGCTGCCGGCGGCGTGCTGCGCTTCGTGCAGCGTGGCGCGGCGCCGGTGATCGAACTGAATGAGGACGACCTGGTGCTGCCCGATAAGGGCGCGCCGTGGCGGCTGACGCGGGCGCAGGAGACCGAGCTGCCGCGCGAAACCGCGATCGCCTACAGCGATGCGCTGGCCGACTATCGCCGCGCCGCCGCTAGCTCGCGCCGGCTGGTCGGCGGCGCCGCGCGGATGGTGAAGGCCGATCTCGCGGTCGTCACCAACGATGCGGCGGCGACGCGACGCGCCGAGATCGTGCTGCAGGATCTGTGGGCCGGCCGCGAGCGCGCCAGCTTCGCGCTCGGCCTGCGGCATCTGCGGCTCGCGCCCGGCGATGTCGTGGCGCTGACGCTCGCCGGGCGGCGCCGGCTGTTCGAGATCGACGAACTGGTCGACACCAGTACGCGGCAGGTGACGGCGCGCAGCATCGATCCCGACGTATTCGCGCTGCCGCAGCGGATGCCGCGCCCGGCCGCGGTGACGATCCCGGCCGCGCTCGGCCCCGCTGAAGTGATCGCGCTCGATCTGCCGGTGATCGATGCGGCGGCGCCGGACGTGCTGACGCGGCTTGCGGTGTTCGCCAATCCCTGGCCGGTGGCGGAGACGATCTACGTCTCGGCTGATGGCGCGAGCTATCAGCCGCTGGCCAGCGCGGCGGCGCGGAGCATGATCGGCACCACGCTCGATCGGCTGCCGCGCGGGCCGCTGGCGCGGTGGGACCGCGTCACCACGTTCCGCGTCCAGATCGCCGGCGGCGCGCTGGCGTCGCTGTCGGAGCTGCGGGTGCTGGCCGGCGGCAACGCGGCGGCGGTGCAGACCCCCGACGGCGGCTGGGAGATCCTGCAATTCGCCAGCGCCGAACTAATCGACGGCAACATTTATCGGCTGTCGCATCTGCTGCGCGGCCAGGCCGGCAGCGACAGCGCGATGCGCGACCTGGTGCCGGCCGGCGCCCGGTTCGTGCTGCTCGACACCCATCTGGTGCCGATCGCGCGCGGGCTGTCGGCGCTCGGCCGCAGCCTGCGCCTGCGGATCGTCGCGGCCGGGCGCAGCCATGACGATGCCAGCGCGGTCGACCTGACCGTGACGCCGGGGCTGACCGCGCTACGGCCGCTGGCGCCGGTGCATCTGTCTGCGCGCCGCACCGCCGACGGTGTTCGCATCGGCTGGATCCGCCGCACCCGGATCGACGGCGACGGCTGGGGCGTCGAGGTGCCGCTCGGCGAAGACAGCGAAGCCTATGCGGTCGACATTCTCGGGAGCGGCGGCGCGGTGGTGCGGACCATGCAAACAACCGTGCCGCAGGCGCTGTACGCGGCTGCCGACGAGCGCGCCGATTTTGGCGCGGCGCAAGCCTCGCTCACGCTTCGCGTCGCGCAGCTGTCCTCCACCGTCGGCCCAGGCTTCGCCGCCACCGCCACCTTCGCGCTGTGAGGACTGATCATGACCACTGCCAATCTCGGCCTGCCGCTGATCGAGGCGAGCCAGGCGCAGAAGCACGTCACCCACAACGAGGCGCTGTTCAGCCTCGATGGCCTGGTGCAGCTCGCAGTGCTGTCGTCGGCGCTGAACGCGCCGCCGTCGTCGCCGGCCGAGGGGCAGCGCTGGATCGTCGCCGCGAGTGCCAGCGGCGCCTGGGCCGGCAAGAGCGGGCAGGTCGCCGCTTACTACGACGGCGACTGGCGGTTCTTCGCACCGAACCTGGGCTGGCTCGCCTATGATCTGTCGACGCAGACGCTGATCGCCTGGAGCGGCGCGGCGTGGGTCAACGCGCTGGCGGCGTTTCAGAACCTGCCGCTGCTCGGCGTCAACACCACGGCGGATTCCAGCCGTCGCCTGGCGGTGAAGTCCGACAACGTGCTGCTGTCGAATGACGACGTCACGCCCGGCAGCGGCCATATGCGCGTGACCATCAACAAGAGCGCCGCCGCGAAAGACGCCGGCCTGATCCTGCAGGACAATTGGAATTCGCGGGCGCTGCTCGGCCTGCTCGGCAGCGACGACTTCGTCGTCAAGCTGACGCCGGATGCGGCGAATTACTACGCGAGCCTGCGCGGATGGTCGGCGCTGCACGGCCGGCTCGACCTGAAGGACGCGCGGCGCCGTCAGCCGCTGCAATGGTCGGCGCGGCCGGGCAGCACGACGCTCGATATGGTCGGCCTTGGTGCCACGCTCACCGGCGCCGCGACAGCGGTCAGCCCGTCGGCCGGCAATCTGTTCCTGTCGTCGCCGCGGCTCGATCTTGTCTCCGCCGCAAGTGCCGGCGCATCGGCCGGGGTGAGCGGATCGGCGCTGACGCTGTGGCGCGGCAATGCCGCGAGCCTCGGCGGTTTCTACCTGCTGATGCGGTTCGGCATCGAGTGGTTTCAAACCAACTGCCGGCTGTTCGCCGGGCTGTATGGCTCGGCGAGCCCGATCGGCAACGTCGCTCCGAGCACGCTGCTCAACCTGATCGGCGTCGGCTTCGAGTCCGGCGATACCACGCTGTCGCTGCTTACGAACGACGGCAGCGGTGCAGCGACCAAGACCAGTCTCGGCGCCGGTTTCCCGACCACCGGCGGGCAGGATCTGTACGAGCTGTTACTATCCGCAGAGCCGAACGGCAGCGAGATCCGCTATCGCGTCGAGCGGCTGAATTCCGGCGATGTCGCGACCGGCGTCGTCACCGGCGATCTGCCGGTCGCCACCCAATTCCTCACTCCGCATCTGTGGATGAACAACGGCAGCACCGCCGCTTCGGTCAACGTCGCGCTGTTCCAGATGTACGCCGAGCCAGCTGCATTGCTCGGCTCGCGCGGCGCGATTGGGTAACGATCAAGTCATTCGACCTCGTCATTGCGAGCGAAGCGAAGCAATCCAGAGTGCCGGGCAATGAGCCTGGATTGCTTCGTCGCGACGCTCCTCGCAATGACGGTCCGCCTCAGAGGCAATCCCATGAAGATCGACGAATCCTTGCTGCGGCGATTATGGCCGCGGGGCGATCGGCGCGTGGCGGGACTGATTGCCGGCACCGCGGCGGCGTCGGAGAGCGTGTTTGTCCGCTTTGGCATCGCGACGCCCACGCTTGCTGCGCATGTGATGGCGCAGCTCAGCCACGAGTGCGGGGCCGGGCAGGAGGTGGTCGAGAATCTCGACTACACCGCGGCGCGGATGATGCAGGTCTGGCCGTCGCGGTTTCCGACGCTGGCAAGCGCCGCGCCTTATGCGCACGATCCGCGGGCGCTCGCCAACAAGGTCTATAACGGCCGGATGGGCAATCGCGCCGGCTCCGACGACGGCTGGAGTTATCGCGGCCGCGGCGCGGCGCAGACTACCGGGCGCGAGGGCTACGCGCGGCTCGCCGCGCTCACCGGCCTCGACCTGGTGAACGATCCCGACCTGCTGATCGATCCGCGCCACTTCCTGCTGTGCGGCGTCGCTGATTTCGTTGCCTGCGGCTGTCTGCCGTTCGCGCAAGTCGATGACATCGTCGGCGTCACCCGCCGTCTCAACGGCGGCACCATCGGGCTCGCCGAACGTAAGGCGTGGCTGGCGAGCTGGAAAGCGGCGCTGGCCGAAGCGTCGGTGGTGATCGCATCGCCGCAGCCGTCGCCGCCGCGCATCGAAGTGCCGCCTCAATCGCAAACACAACCGCCGCCGTCGCGGTGGAGCCAAATCGTCGCCGTGCTGCGCACGGCCTTCCGGAGGAGCTGACCATGGATTGGGCCGATCTCGCCAAACAGGTGATTGCGCTCGGCGCGCCGATGCTGGGCACCGCACTCGGCGGACCGCTCGGCGGTGCGGCCGGCAAGATCCTGTCCGATGCGCTCGGCGCGTCGGTGCCGACCCCGGAGGTGGTGCAGGCGTCGCTGCCGGCGGCCGCGCCGGAGCGGATCGCGGAGGCCGAGGCCAGGTGGTGCGAGGCGGTCCGCGCCGAGGCGGAAGCCCAGCGCACCGCGATCGCCGAGACCCAGGCGACGATCCGGGCCGAACTCGCCGCCAACGACCCGGTCCAGCGCTGGTGGCGTCCGGTGTATGCCTTCGAGCTGACCGCCGAATGCGCCGCGCTGTGGGCGGTGCTGGTGCACGAGTTCTGGACCGGCGACGTCGCCACCATCAACGCGCTGATCGGTGCCACTGCGCTCCTGGTCGCCTATTGGGGTTTCCGATTCGGCGTGCTAGGCGTCTATGTCAGCGGTCGGACCCGCGAAAAGGTCTGTGCCGCCACCGGGCAGGACAGCCCGGGCATGATCGACAGGCTGGTCAAAGCGGTCGTGAAGAAAAAGTAATCCGGCGCCGCGCCGTCGTTCACCGCGCATTCACCCCGCCGCCGCTCATCTTCACATCCGTCATGCTGTCAGTGCTTCGCCTGCCAGTGCATCAAACGACCGGAGTTGAAGGTGCGTCTGCTCGTCGTCGAAGATGACCCCGATCTCAACCGCCAGCTCACCACCGCGCTGACCGATGCCGGTTACGTGGTCGACCGCGCCTTCGATGGCGAGGAGGGGCATTTCCTCGGCGACACCGAGCCGTACGACGCCGTCGTGCTGGATATCGGCCTGCCGAAGATGGATGGCATCTCGGTGCTGGAAGCGTGGCGGCGCAACAGCCGCGCGATGCCGGTGCTGATCCTCACTGCGCGCGACCGCTGGAGCGACAAGGTGCAGGGCTTCGATGCCGGCGCCGACGATTACGTCGCCAAGCCGTTCCACCTCGAGGAGGTGCTGGCGCGGATCCGCGCGCTGCTGCGGCGGAGCGCCGGCCACGCCCAATCCGAACTGACCTGCGGACCGGTGGTGCTCGACACCCGCACCGGCCGGGTCAGCGTCAGCGGCAATCCGGTGAAGCTGACCAGCCACGAATATCGGCTGCTCGCCTATCTGATGCACCACTCCGGCCGGGTGGTGTCGCGCACCGAACTGGTCGAGCATCTGTACGATCAGGATTTCGACCGCGACAGCAACACCATCGAAGTGTTCGTCGGCCGCATCCGCAAGAAGCTCGGCGTCGACATCATCCAGACCGTGCGCGGGCTCGGCTATCTGCTGTCGCCGCCGGCCGCGGACGCGCATTAGCGCGCCGGCGACGCGGTGACCGCCAAACCCTCCCGCCGCGGCAGTTCGCTCGCCACCCGGCTGTTCCTGTCGGCGACCGCGTGGGTGGTGGTGATCCTGGCGATCACCGGCATCGCGTTGTCGTCGGTGTATCGCGGCGCCTCGGAGCGCGCGTTCGATCGCCGGCTCAACCTTTATCTGCGCACCATTATCGCCGAGGTCGCCACCCCCGACACCACCCAGGAGGCGTTCCAGTCGATCGGCGAGCCGCTGTTCGATCTGCCGCTGTCCGGCTGGTACTGGCAGGTTGTCCGCACCGACGGCGAGAAGCCGGAGACGCGCGCCTCGCGGTCGTTGTGGGACCGCAAGCTGCCCCGGCTGGAAGATCAGGGCATCGAGCTGGGGCCGTCCGGCGTACGGCACGGCTATGTCGACGGCCCGGAAGGCCAGACCCTGCGCATGGTCGAGCGGCCGGTCGATCTCGGCCTCGACGGCAAGTTCGTCGTCACCGTTGCGGGCGACGCCACCGAAATCTTCGAAGAGACCCGGACCTTCGATTACTACCTCGCCGGCACCTTCGTGGCGCTGTCGATCGGCCTGGTGCTGACCACGATCTTCCAAGTCCGGTTCGGCCTCGCGCCGCTGAAGCGGATCTCGGAGTCGATCGCCGACGTCCGCTCCGGCCGCGCCGAGCGGCTGGAGGGCCAGTTCCCGGTCGAAATCGCCACCTTGGCGCGTGAGACCAATGCGCTGATCGAGGCCAATCGCGAGATCGTCGAGCGCGCCCGCACCCATGTCGGCAACCTGGCGCACGCGATCAAGACGCCGCTGTCGGTGCTGGTCAACGAAGCGGGCGCCCGGCCGGGCGATCCGCTGGCCGCGAAGGTGATGGAGCAGGCCGAGCTGATGCGCAGCCAGGTCACCCACCACCTGGAGCGGGCCCGGATCGCGGCCCGGCTCACCGTGGTCGGCACCATCACCGAGGTCGAGCCGGTGATCGAGGCGCTGCGCCGGACTATGGAGAAGATCCACCGCGACCGCGCCATCCAGGTCCGCGCCGAGGTCGCCGCCGGCCTCAAGTTCCGCGGCGAGCGCCAGGACCTCGAGGAGATGGTCGGCAATCTGGTCGACAACGCCTGCAAATGGGCGGCGGGACGGGTGTTCATCGCGGTCACCGGGGAGAAGAGCGACGAGCCCGGCGGGCCGCCCAAACTGCGGATCGTGGTCGACGACGACGGTATCGGGCTGTCGGCCGAGCAGCGCGCGCTGGTCGCCCGCCGCGGTAAACGGCTCGACGAGAGCAAGCCCGGCTCCGGCCTTGGATTGGCAATTGTCGTTGATCTTGCAGCGCTTTACGGCGGCGAGCTGAAGCTCGACAACGCCCCGATCGGCGGCCTGCGCGCCGAGCTGACCCTGCCTGCGGCATAACGAGCCCCGCGATTGCCACAGGGGCGCCAGAATTTGCATCTTGTTTTCCTTAACGGTTATGGATGTAGGCTGTTGGCCTTCGGGGAGCCGTTGGGGATGACCATGACGTCTTGGGGGGTGAAGCCGCTATTGCTGCTCGCCGGCGCGCTGGCGCTGGCCGGGTGCGATCGCACGTCCGGGCTGGTGGCCCGGGTGGATTCCTTCACCAGCACCGCGACCTCGGATTTCGGCCGCAATGACGGCAGCGCCGCGGTCGATGCCGCCGCGATGGGCGGCCTGATCGGGCCGAAGATCGGCGCGCTGCTCAATGCCGAAGACCGCCGGCTGGCCTATGCGGCCGAGCTGGAGGCGCTCGATCGCGGCGAATCCGGTGCGCCGGTGGCGTGGAAGAACGCGTCCTCGGGCCGCTACGGCAACATCGTGCCGGGTCCGGTCTATATGAAGCAGGGCTCGACCTGCCGCGGCTATTCGCACGCGGTGACGATCGGCCAGCAGATCGAGATCTCCCGCGGCACCGCCTGCCGCGCCAATGACGGCGCGCCCTGGACCGCCCAAAGCTAGCCCTGCGTCCGCCGGTTGATGTGCTGGAAAACGATACTTTCCAGCACCTTATCTGCGTGAGCGGCAGCGTCAGAAGAGTGTGAATCCAGCGTTCGACGCGGTCACCTCAACCCCTTCTTAACATCGCCGTGGCTATCTCTGGAGGGTAGCGCCGTGGCGTGACCGGCACCGTGCGAGCGGTGCGCAATTCCACGCGTGCGGACAGCCTGCAAACCATTGGGCGCATGAGCCAGACACCCACCGAACGGCTGAGAGATTATCTCTCCCAGCTCCCGCCGCAGTCCCAAGCGCTGCTGATGCGGGAATTCGAGCGTGCGCTCGAACGGGGCGAGGATGTCGCGGTCGCCAGCTTCGTGCTGGAGGAGTTGCGCAAGATCGTTCGCGGCTCCGAGGACGACAACAAGCCTCGCTCCGAGGATCCGGCCCGGCTGATGTTCCGGGTGCTGGAACCGTTCCTGATCGATCCGAAGGAATCGCCGCGGCCCGGCCAGCTCCGGCGCTCGTCGCTGACCTCGGTCTGGCAGTGGCTGGAGCGCGAGGGCATTCCGGATCAGATCCGCGAATTCGAAGCCGGGCTGATCGGCCTGCGCGGCGCGCCGGCGTCGCAGGTCGAGCAGCTGGTCCGCAAGCTGCAGCAGGCCGCCGCCGCTGCGATCGACAAGCTGATCAACCCCGAGCCGGGCGTCGACCGCCAGCGCACGATGTCACGCGTCGGCCCGCCGTCGGCGGTCGAAGATCTGGCGCCGATCGGTGCGGTGCTGAAGAACCGCGACGCCATCGACACCTTCAACGGCAAGCTCTCCAGCAACCTGCGGGTGTTCGGCGAGAGCCAGGTCAATTCGATGATCGCGGCGCTCAACGTGCCGGCGCTGCAAACGCCGATCCTGCTGCCGTTCGCGCTGACGCTGATCCTCAACCACCTCAACCAGCCGTGGCAGATCGTCCGGATGGCCATCAAGGTTGCCGGCTCGGACGACGAGATCAAGGTCGCCGCCACGCCTTACGGCGTCGCCGTCACCATGGCGATCCAGGATCTGGCGCGGCTCACCGCCGATCTGCGCGAGGAAATCCGCCGCGGCCATTACGGCAACGTCGCCGAGAATCTCAAAGTGATTCACGACGGCATTCGCGGCCTGCGCACCGAGCTCGACATCCGCAGCGACTCGTCGTGGGGCAAGCAGCTTGCGGCGATCCGCGTCGACATCTCAAACGCGGTGAAGTCGGAGATCGAGAGCGTGCCGGGCAGGGTGCGCCGGCTGCTGCGCCAGCGTCCCGACAAGGACATCGCCAGCGGCGCCAGGCTCGACCAGCTCGAGGTCGACGAGACTGCCGCGCTGATCGATTTCGTCGCGGTGTGTCGCACCTATGCCAGCGAACTGGCGATCAACGAAGTGACGCAGCGGACCTATTCCGAGCTGCAGCAATATGTCGAGAAATCCACCGACGCGCTGGTGCAGTCGCTGCGCGGCTCCGATGCGCGGGTGAAGCCGTTCCGGCATCAGCAGGCGCAGGCCGCGGTCCGGTTCTGCGAATTGCTGTTCAGCCACGACTATGCCTCGCTGATGAGTCGCGCGGTCGAAAACGCGATGGTTGTGGTGGAACGCAAGCCGGCGGCGCGGGCGGGCTGAACTCCCCTTTGATTCAAATCAAGTTTCGTCCCCTGCGGCGCCTTATCCGGTGCCGCAAATGTCAATTGCGGCTATCGTCCGACCATGGTGTAACCCGCCCGGATTTTCGACCTGCCGGGCCGGTGCCGCGGCTCCATAGTCTTCACCCGGAACCTCGCTCGAATGGCGCTTTGGTTTGTGTTCGCGATGATGACGGCCGTGGCGGTGTTCGCCGTGCTGTGGCCGCTCGGGCGTAGCGTCAAGGCGCAGCGCGATGGCAGCGAGGCGGCGGTCTATAAGGATCAGCTTGCCGAAGTCGACCGCGATGCCGCGATCGGGCTGATCGGTCCCTCTGAAGCCTCCGCCGCCAAGGTCGAGATCGGCCGACGGCTGCTCGCCAGCGCCGAGGCCGAACGCTCGACGCCGACCACCACCCGCCGCGGCCTGCGCCGCATGGTCGCGGTGGTGGCGCTGATCGGACTGCCGGTGCTCGCGATCGCTGTGTATTTGCCGCTCGGTTCGCCGATGCTGCCGGACCAACCGCTGGCTGCGCGGGCCAAGGCGCCGCCGAGTTCGCAGCCGCTCGACAATCTGGTGGCGCAGGTCGAGGCGCATCTGGAAAAGAACCCGACCGATGGTCGCGGCTGGACCGTGCTGGCACCGGTGCTGGCCAAGACCGGCCGGTTCGACGATGCGGCGCGCGCCTATCGCAACTCGATTACTTACGCCGGCGAGACGGCCGACCGCCGCGCCGATCTCGGCGAGGTGCTGACCTCGGCGGCGGGCGGCGTCGTCACCGCCGATGCCAAGACCGAATTCGAGCGTGCGGTTGCGCTCAATCCGGATGAAGCCAAGGCGCGCTACTTCCTCGGCCTTGCGGCCGAGCAGGATGGCCGCCCGAAGGATGCCGCGACGATCTGGCGCGCGATGCTGGAGAAGGGTCCGGCCGACGCGCCGTGGCGGCCGATGCTGCAGACCGAGCTTGCCCGCGTCGACGGCACCGCCAAGCAGCCGGCACTGCCGGAAGGTGCGGCCGCTGCCGTGCAGAATATGAGCGAAGCCGAGCGCGCCGCGATGATCCAGGGCATGGTCGCCAAGCTCGCAGCGCGGCTGAAGCAGAACGGCGACGACGTCGACGGCTGGCTGCGGCTGGTGCGCGCCTATATGGTGCTCGGCGACACCGACAAGGCCAAGAGCGCGCAGACCGAAGCGCGCCAGGCGGTGGCCGACAAGCCCGACCGGCTGAAGCAGCTCAACGACGGCCTCAAGGGCCTCGGGCTCGACGGCTGACGATTGCAGCACGAACGATGTGTTTTCGACATCTTCGTCAGACAAACACTTCGAGCGACGCCGCGAAGCGTCGCTTGTGAACATCCGGTAGAGGACGCCGAGGCGAACGAACCATGACGCGTAAACAGCGGCGGTTGTTGATGATCGGGGGCGCGGGCGTGGTGCTCGTGATTGCGGTGGGCCTGGTGCTCAACGCGCTGCGCGACTCGATCGTGTTCTTCTCGACGCCGAAGATGGTGGCCGAACAGCACATCGAGGCCGGCCGACGGTTCCGGCTCGGCGGCGTGGTCGAGCCCGGCTCGCTGCAGCGTGGCGAGCAACTGAAGGTGTCGTTCAAGGTCACCGACGGCAGTGCCACTCTGCCGGTCGCCTACAAGGGCATCCTGCCGGATCTGTTCCGCGAAGGGCAGGGCGTGATCGCCGAAGGCTCGCTCGATAAGGCCGGCGTGTTCGAAGCCGACACCGTGCTGGCCAAGCACGACGAGAAGTACATGCCGAAGGAAGTCGCCGACGCCTTGAAGAAGGACGGCCACTGGAAGGACGACTACGGCAAGAAGTCGCCCGGTGAGGCGACCGCCGGCCAGACCTCGGCGAATGCGGCGGAGGGCGGCAAATGATCGCCGAGGCCGGGCACTACGCACTGGTTCTGGCGCTGGCTCTGGCGCTGATTCAGTCCACCGTTCCGCTGCTCGGCGCCCGGCTCAATGACGGCGCGCTGATGAACGTGGCGCGTTCGACCGCGCTGGTGCAACTGTTGTTCGCCGGCCTGTCGTTCACCGCGCTGGTGTGGCTGCACGTCACCTCCGACTTCTCGGTGGTGAACGTCTACGAGAACTCCCACTCGATGAAGCCGCTGCTCTACAAGATCACCGGCGTGTGGGGGAACCACGAAGGCTCGATGCTGCTGTGGGTGGCGATCCTGGCGCTGTTCGGCGGCCTGGTCGCGGCGTTCGGCAACAACCTGCCGCTGTCGCTGCGCGCGCACGTGCTGGCGGTGCAGGGCTGGGTCGCGACCGCGTTCTATCTGTTCATCCTGATCACCTCGAACCCGTTCGCGCGGATGGCCAATGCGCCGGCCGAAGGCCGCGACCTCAATCCGGTGCTGCAGGATATCGGCCTCGCGGTGCATCCGCCGATGCTGTATCTCGGCTATGTCGGGTTCTCGATCTCGTTCTCGTTTGCCGCCGCGGCGCTGATGGAGGGCCGGCTCGACGCCGCCTGGGCGCGCTGGGTGCGGCCGTGGACGCTGATCGCCTGGATCTTCCTCACCCTCGGCATCGCAATGGGTTCTTATTGGGCCTACTACGAACTCGGCTGGGGCGGCTGGTGGTTCTGGGACCCGGTCGAAAACGCCTCGCTGATGCCGTGGCTCGCCGGCACCGCGCTGCTGCATTCGGCACTGGTGATGGAGAAGCGCAACGCGCTGAAGGTCTGGACCATCCTGCTGTCGATCCTGACCTTCTCGCTGTCGCTGCTCGGCACCTTCCTGGTCCGCTCCGGCGTGCTCACCTCGGTGCACGCCTTCGCCACCGATCCGTCGCGCGGCGTGTTCATTCTGATCATCCTGTGCGTGTTCATCGGCGGCAGCCTGACGCTGTTCGCCTGGCGCGCCTCGTCGCTGAAGCAGGGCGGTTTGTTCGCGCCGATCTCGCGCGAAGGTTCGCTGGTGCTGAACAATCTGTTCCTCACCACCGCTTGCGCCACCGTGTTCGTCGGCACGCTGTATCCGCTGGCGCTGGAAGTGCTGACCGGCGACAAGATCTCGGTCGGCGCGCCGTTCTTCAATCTCACCTTCGGCCCGCTGATGGTGCCGCTATTGGTCGCGGTGCCGTTCGGGCCGCTGCTGGCCTGGAAGCGCGGCGATCTGATCGGCGCCGCGCAGCGGCTGATCGCCGCCGGCGTAGTGGCGCTGCTGGCGGTCGCCTTCGTGTACGCCTGGGTCCATGGCGGCGCTGTGCTGGCGCCGCTGGCGATCGGCCTTGCGGTGTTCGTGATCGTCGGCGCGCTGGTCGATATCGCCGAGCGCATCGCGCTGTTCCGCGGTCCGCCGTCGATCTCGTTGCGCCGCGCCTCCGGCCTGCCGCGTTCCGCCTGGGGCACGATGTTCGCCCACGCGGCGCTCGGCGTGACGCTGATCGGCATCGTCTGCGAGAGCACCTGGAACAGCGAATACATCGCGGCGATGAAGCCCGGCGACAGCACCAAGCTCGCCGGCTACGAGTTCAAGTTCGAGGGCGCCAACCAGCGCCAGGGCCCGAACTACCGCGAATTGCTGACACAGTTCACCGTCACCGAAAACGGCCGGCTGATCGGCGGCATGGCGCCGTCGAAGCGCAGCTTCATCACCCGCGGCTCGTCGACCACCGAGGCGGCGCTGCTGACCCGCGGCTTCAGCCAGCTCTACGTCTCGCTCGGCGACATCAACGAGCAGGGTGCGGTGACGGTGCGGATCTATCACAAGCCGATGGTGCTCTTGATCTGGTTCGGCCCGATCCTGATGGCGCTCGGCGGCCTGCTGTCGCTGTCCGATCGCCGCTTGCGGGTCGGCGCGCCGAAGCCCGCCAAGGCGCCGCGCATGCTGCAGCCGGCGGAGTAGGCTATTCTTGACCTCGGCTTCGCCGCGTCTCCGCGACGGCCTTCCTCTGTGTCGCAACGCGCTGCGGGTCGGCCTCCTGCATCGAAACTGCGATTGACGAGAGCAGATCGAACGGGACGCCGAGGCTGGCTGCGATCTTGCGATGGAGTTCAAACGGCCCTTTGCGCTTGCCGGTTTCGAGGTCGGACAGATAGTTCTGAGTGATCCCCACACCTTCGGCTGTGGCGAGCTCAGCCTGAGTCAACCCACGGAACTGACGCAGCACACGGATCGGGTTTTCGCCGGAAGCCAATCGCTCGACGACTTCGATTGGCAGCACCGGTGCACCATCGACGACGTCGCGCTTCGCTTGGGCGACCAACCGCGCGGTGCCGGAGTCCTCGAGGCTTTCGCGCTCGATTTCTTTGAGACGCTCGTACTCCGCGCGCGGCAGGATCGCCACTTCGCCTTCCGTCGTCGACTTGAATTTGACTTTCATCGATCCCTCTCAATCGTAGATCTCGCGTCGGTGACCGACTGCGGCGATTACGATCTGTTCGTCGTCCTCGTAGAAGATCACCCGCCAATCACCGACCCGAAGTCGGGCGCCGGCTTGGCCCTTAAGCTTTTTGATATCGCCCTGGCCTGAAGCCGCGAAAACGTCGAGTTTGGCGCGTATTCGTAGCCGAACTTGCGGAGCAAGCTTCAGCCATTGGCGTGTCGCTGTTGGCGTAAACGCAATGGGACGCATGCATCAGTATCGCACAATGCGATATTGATGTCCAGCCCTGGTCCGATTGCCGCGAGGCTCGAAACTCTGGTAGATCCTTGCGGCCGAACCGGTGGAGTTTGATGTGAGGTTCCTGCGCGCCTTTTCCCTGTCCTTGATGATATTGGCATTCGCCGCCCCGCTGGCGCATGCGGTGCAGCCCGACGAGGTGATGGCCGATCCGGCGAAGGAAGCGCGTGCGAGAGAGTTGTCGCGCGAGCTGCGCTGCATGGTGTGCCAGAACCAGTCGATCGACGATTCCGACGCGACGCTCGCGAAGGATCTGCGGCTCTTGGTGCGCGAGCGGATCGCGGCCGGCGACAGCAACAAGCAGGTGATCGATTATCTGGTGTCGCGCTACGGCGAATTCGTGCTGCTGAAGCCGCGGTTCGAGACGCACACGCTGCTGCTCTGGCTGCTGCCGCCGCTAGTGCTGGTCGCCGGCGGCCTCGGCCTGTGGCTGCACATCCGCCGCCGCGGCCGCGATGCCGCCCGTTCCACCGACGCCCCGAAGCCGCTCAGCGCCGACGAACAGGCGCGTCTGGACAAGCTGCTGGCCGAGGGCGCGGATCAAGCGCGCTAACCTTTCAGCAGAGTGGCGAAGTGTTGGAGGGCGGTCCGGCATTCAAGCCCCCTCGCTCAAGGACCCGGTCGCCGTGGCGGCCGGGTCTCCCTTGAGATGACGAGGTCGGTGGGAGCTACTCCGCCGCGATCGGCTTCGGCATCGGACCGAGCTTGACGCCGTCCGGATAATACTTCCAGCCGTCACGGACCTTGATCTTGTCGTCCCAGGGAAGCTTGTAGTTGCCCTCGGCGAGATCACGTACCCAGGTCAGGTAGTTCGCCTTCTCGCCGCCGGGCTTGCCGACATAGGCGCGGCAGCCGAGGTTGAAGATGTTGTTCTCCAGCGCCCAGTTCTCGCGCGCCTTATCGACCAGGCGGGGGAACAGCTCGGCGGTGACGATCTCCCAGGGATTGCGGTGGCCCTGCTGGATGACGTTGCCGTCGTAATTGCACACCGTGCCTTCGCCGAAGTAATAGAACACGCCGTCGTAGCCGGCCAGGTTGACCGACATGGTGTACATCAGGTTCTGCCAGGCGTTGGTCCGGTTGGTCCAGATCCATTGATCGTTGACCTGGGTCGAGTAGCCGGAGATCCGGATATAGACGTTGGCGCCCTTGTAGGCGGCCTCGCGCGCCAGCTCCGGGAACATGCCGTCGTGGCAGATGCACACCGCCAGCTTGGCGCCCTTCGGGCCGTCGCACACCGGCATGCCGTAATTGCCCGGCGACCACGGCTCGATCGGCACCCACGGCTGCAGCTTGCGATAATGCAGCGCCAGTTCGCCGTCGGCGTTGATGATGATCGCGGTGTTGAACGGCGGCAGGGACGGATCGTCGTTACGCTCCATCAGCGAGAACACGCCCCAGACCTTGTTGCGCTTGCACGCCGCCTTGAAGGCGCCGATCTCCGGCGAATCCACCGTCAGCAGCATCTCGTCATAGGTCCAGATCGCGGTGTTGAGACCCTGAGTCGAATATTCGGGGAACACGATCAGATCGAGATCGGGGTAGCCGGCTTTGGTGGTGTCGACCGCGCGGCAGATCTGCTTCACCTGGGTTTGGATATCCTCCGGCCCGCTGACCACCGGCACGGGATATTGGATCATCGCAACGAGCAGGGCTTCGTCCCACGCGCTTACGCTTCCGGTACTTGCCATAACTTGGCTCCATGTAACGTTAGAACGTCAGGTCTATGGAACCGCAGCGGTCAGGGGCGAATACGCTGTTCTACGTAACGGGCTTCGTAATCTTGAGCAGAGACGATCGGATAATGCTTTCAGTCCGTCTCGGTTACCACTTCCGTCATGGAACGGATCTGACAGGCGGTGGTAATTGGCGAGATCGAAGATCGTGGCAGGATCGGGATTGGCAGCCATTGCTCCAGCACGGTGATGACGCGATCGCGGATCATCGATGCGAGGCATGCCGACGATTGCGATCTGCTGGCCACGACCGTTGCACCTTGTCTTGCGATCAGATCGCAGCAAATGGTGGCGAGGCCGTCGTCGGCCTCGCGCAGTTCGATCGGCTGGCAGTCGGCGGGGCTGGGAGCCGCCGCGGCTTAGAACGGCGTAATTTCCATCGGCAGCGGCTTGCCGGCTTTGTGCAGCGCGATCCAGCGGTGCAGTTCGGCGACGTGGCCGCTTTCTTCCTCGACGAATTCCTTGGCCAGCATCTTGATCTCGGGATTGTCGGTGGTGTCGAGCACGTTCTTGTACCAGTCGAACGCACCGGTCTCCGCTTCGAGCGCGATCTGCAGCGCGAGGTCGCGGCCGATGAACGGGTCGGTGCCCCAGATCGCGGCGGCTTCCGGGCTTTCGAGGCCGGGCCATTGGAAATCGCCGGGCTCCATCTGCGGGATGTCGCGGAAGCCGGCGCGTGCCTGCGCGTCGGCCTGATGCATCCGCGAGTAGTCCGCGAGCTGGCGGAACAGCTTCGATACTTCCTTGTTGCCGCAACTATCCATCGCGTCGGCGAGCTGACCGAACCGCAGCGCGGCTTCCTGCTCGAGCTTGATCGAATGCGCCAGAAACTCTTCGACTGTTTCCATCGTCGTCTCTCCTTGTTCGGCCGTCGCCGGAGTGGCGACGGCCGTCGCTGTCGTCAGGCGTTCTCCGCAGCCTTGGAGGCGTGCTTGAGCGACCATTCCTCCTGGGTGATCCAGGCCTCGAGAATGCGGACGTGCTCGGCTTCTTCGTTGACGAATTCCTTGGCCGCCGCGGCGACCTCAGGCGATTTGGTGGTGGCTTCGACCGCGCGATAAAACTCGTAGCCGCGGCGCTCGCCCTGCAGCGCCGCCTTCAGCGCGCCGAGCCGGGTGAGGGTGGTGTCCGAGGCCCACACCGCGGCGCGTTCCGGCGTCGCGTGGTCGGGCCAGGCGTAGTCCGGCGGCACGTTCTTGCTGAGGTCGACGTTGCCGGCGCGCGACTTCACTTCGGCCAGGTGCAGCCGCGAGAAGTCGGCGAGCTGCGCGAACAGCTTCGCCACCGGCGCGTTGCCGGCGTCCGCCATCGCCTTGGCGAGGCTGTCGTAGTGCAGCGCGGCGTCTTCCTCGACCTTGGCGGCATAGCTGAAGAACTCCTGCGGCGTGTTGATCTCCATGCCGCCCTTGTAGTGCGCGGCGGCCGGCGTCACGGCGAGGCGCTGCGGCTTGGTCTTGTCACCCTCGAACCGCACCAGGATGTCTTCGTTGCGGACGAAGCACTGGCAGGCGAGGCGATAGCGCGGCGGGATGTCGTTGACTTCGGCGTTGGCGATCTCGTCCTTGGTGATCTTGCCGAGCTGGCGCAGCACTTCCTTTTCCTTCTCGGTCAGCGCCACCGCCGACTTCGCTTTCGGATTGAAGTGCTCGACCTGCACCAGGCAGGAACCGCATTCGCCGTCCTGGCAATCGAATGGAATCGGAATGTTGTGCGATTTCGCAACCGCCAGAATGGTCCCGCGATCGCCCGCCACCGCATATACGGTGACGTCCTTCGCCATGACCGGGGATGAGAAGGTAATGTTCGCCACGTCGCACTCTCCTGTCGTCAGGGGTTGATCGACGCCTTGCCGGCGCCCTCCGGCAGCGCCTTGGCAAGAACCAGGCCAGCAGTGATCACTAAGTAATTCAGTTAGTTGCAGTGCCTGGGCGGTCGCCGGCTGCGACCAAAGGCGGATCGGATTCCCGACACGAATGTACGAACGGCGACAATTCTGCGGGCCGGGGCAGGGCGGGTAAGCGACCATCCGTCGCGCCCCGCGGCGGCCGAATACCGCCAAAATTACAAAAGTTTAATTCCCTCGCCAGACCGCCGTAAGGCTCCAGCCCCCATCTTCCGAAGCAACGGTGCTGATCACTCGGCACCTTCCGTTTCAACTGGTCTTCGGAGCCTCACGCAATGCACGATCGTCGTCCCGTCCTGTCCACGCAGTCTTCGCACCGGCCGCTGTCGAGGTCGCTGCTGTCGGCGCGCAAGTTCGCGCTGATGGCCTCGGTGGTCGCCGGTCTCGGCGCGGGCGCTGTCGGGCTCGGCCATGGTCCGTTCGATCTGATCGCCACCCCGGCGCATGCGCAGCAGGTCGGCGCCAACGTCCAGCCGTCGCAGCAGCCGGTCGGTTTCGCCGACATCGTCGACAAGGTGAAGCCGTCGGTGATCTCGGTGAAGGTCAACATCGCCGACAAGATGGCCAAGAACGAAGACCGCGAGGACTTCTCGCTGCCGCCCGGCTCGCCGATGGAGCGCTTCTTCCGCCGGTTCGGCGGTGAGATGCCCCCCGGCCTGCGCGGCCATCGCGGCGGCGGCATGATCACCGGCCAGGGCTCGGGCTTCTTCATCTCGGCCGACGGCTACGCTGTGACCAACAATCACGTGGTCGAAGGCGCCGACAAGGTCGAAGTCACCACCGACGACGGCAAGACTCACAAGGCCAAGGTGATCGGCAGCGATCCGCGCACCGACCTGGCGCTGATCAAGGTCGAAGGTGCATCCAACTTCCCGTACGCCAAGCTGTCGGAAGGCAAGCCGCGGATCGGCGACTGGGTGCTGGCGGTCGGCAATCCGTTCGGCCTCGGCGGCACCGTCACGGCCGGCATCGTCTCGGCGATGGGCCGCGACATCGGCAACGGTCCGTATGACGATTTCATCCAGATCGACGCGCCGGTGAACAAGGGCAACTCCGGTGGCCCGGCGTTCAACACCGCGGGCGAAGTGGTCGGCGTCAACACCGCGATCTATTCGCCATCGGGCGGCAGCATCGGCATCGCGTTCTCGATCCCGGCCAACACCGTCAAGGCGGTGGTCGAGCAGCTCAAGGATCGCGGCACGGTGAGCCGCGGCTGGATCGGCGTGCAGGTGCAGCCGGTGACCCCGGAGATCGCCGACAGCCTCGGCCTGAAGAAGGCGGAAGGCGCGCTGGTCGCCGAGCCGCAGTCGAACGGCCCCGCCGCCAAGGCCGGCATCGAGTCCGGCGACGTGATCACCGCGGTCGATGGCACCTCGGTGAAGGACGCTCGCGAGCTCGCCCGCACCATCGGTGCGTTCGCGCCGGGGCATTCGGTGAAGCTCACCGTGTTCCACAAGGGCAAGGAGCGTGAGCTGACGCTGACGCTCGGCGAACTGCCGAACAAGATCGAAGCCAGCAACAATACCGACCGCGGCGATCGCGGCGGTGCCAATCAGGGCCTCGATTTGCCCAAGCTCGGCCTGACGCTGGCGCCGGCCAGCTCGGTCGCCGGTGCCGGCAAGGATGGCGTGGTGGTCACCGACGTCGACCCGAAGGGCGCCGCGGCCGATCGCGGGTTCAAAGAAGGCGACGTGATCCTCGAGGTCGCCGGCAAGAACGTGTCGAGCCCGGCGGATGTCCGCGACGTGCTCGCCACCGCGAAGACCGAGAACAAGAACAGCGTGCTGGTCCGGGTCCGCAGCGGAGGCGCCTCGCGCTTCGTCGCGATCCCGATCGCCAAGGGCTGATCGGCCGCGCTGAGAAATTGGAGAGTGTCGCCGGCAATCGTCGCCCCCAGCCGACGGCGCTGTCCCGGGGACGGGTCGCAACCCCGCTCGTCCCCGCCTTTACACCTTCCGGAAGGAGTTCAGCCCCCCTCCGTCGGAAGGTCTAGGCGGGCGGTGGAGTCCCCCAGCTCCATCGCCCGTTCCCCCTTGGGGCCCGATCGAGCCGCCTTGCAAGGAGGCTGAAGCCGCGTCATGTTGCATCAGAGCCCGCAGAGTTTGAACAAATCCGACAGCAATATGCGTCTGTTGATCATCGAGGACGACCGCGAATCCGCCGACTATCTCGTCAAGGCGTTTCGCGAGGTCGGCCACATCGCCGATCTCGCCAGCGACGGCGAAGAGGGCTTGGCGATGGCGGAGAGCGGCGACTACGACGTGCTGGTGGTCGATCGCATGCTGCCGAAGCGCGACGGCCTGTCGGTGATCGGCAGCCTGCGTGACAAAGGCAACCGCACCCCGGTGCTGATCCTGTCCGCGCTCGGCCAGGTCGACGACCGCATCAAGGGCCTGCGCGCCGGCGGCGACGACTATCTGCCGAAGCCCTACGCCTTCGCCGAACTGCTGGCGCGCGTCGAGGTGCTGTCGCGCCGTCACGGCGGCCCGGCGGAAGAAACCAGCTACCGCGTCGCCGATCTCGAACTCGACCGGCTGTCGCATCGCGTCACCCGCGGCGGCGAAGAGCTGACGCTGCAGCCGCGCGAATTCAGGCTGCTCGAATATCTGATGAAGCACGCCGGCCAGGTGGTGACCCGCACCATGCTGCTGGAGAACGTCTGGGACTATCACTTCGATCCGCAGACCAACGTCATCGACGTCCACATCTCCCGGCTGCGCGCCAAGATCGACAAGGGCTTCGATCACCCGCTGCTGCACACCATCCGCGGCGCCGGCTACATGATCCGCGACGGGCTGCGCTGAGCCTCGCTCTGCGCCTCGTCGCGCCGGCGGCGAGGCTCTCCGACAAGACCAAACAGATGCCCGACGGCCGCGCAGACACCCAGTCTGGTGCCGTCTGCGTAGCGCTGCTCAGCGGTGGCGATTGGCTGCAAAAGCACTACCCCCGTAGTGTTTCTGGGTATCTAAATACAGCGCACCCATCGTTTCTTAACTTTCACATGCGAACGTCCTGCAAACTCACTGCTAATCAGGGATGTGAAAAGCCGCATGTTGATGGGTCGCCAGAAGAAACAGGAGCTGCTGCAGAAGGCCGAATGGCTCGACACCCTGTCGCTTCATTGCGGCATCGGATTGTGGGACGCGATCCTGCACGAAGGCGATGCGATGCATCCCAAGGCGCGGTGGACCTGGTCGTCCGAATTCCGCCGGCTGTGCGGCTACAGCTCCGAAGCCGAATTCCCGAACGTCGTGCAGTCCTGGTCGGACCGCTTGCATCCCGACGATGTCGCGCCGACCTTCGCGGCCTTCACCCAGACCTGCCAGACCGGCATCGGTTACGACGTCAAGTATCGCCTCAAGGTCAAGGACGGCAGCTATCGCTGGTTCCGCGCCACCGGCGGTGTGGTGCTCGACGAGAACCGCAAGCCGCGGCGCGCCTGCGGCTCGCTGGTCGACATCGACGACCTGGTGAAGGCGGAAAACCAGAAGCGCGACTCGATCCATCAGCTCGCCAGCGATTTCGAAAGCGCGATCGGCAAGATCGTCAGGACGGTGTCGACTGCGTCGGCCGATCTCGAAAGCTCGGCGCGCCAGCTTGCCACCACGGCCGACACCTCGCAGCATCTCGCCAGCAACGTTGCTGCCGCGTCCGAAGAAGCGACCTGCAACGTGCAGTCGGTGGCGTCGGCGACCGATCAGTTGTCGTCGTCGATCCGCGAGATCAGCCAGCAGGTGCAGGAATCGGCGCGGATCGCCGGTGACGCCGTCGGCCAGGCGCGCAACACCACCGAGCGCGTCAGCGAACTGTCGAAGGCCGCGACGCGGATCGGCGACGTCGTCGAACTGATCAACACCATCGCGGGCCAGACCAACTTGCTGGCGCTGAATGCGACGATCGAGGCCGCGCGCGCCGGTGAAGCCGGTCGTGGGTTCTCGGTTGTCGCTGCCGAGGTGAAGGCGCTCGCGGAGCAGACCGCGAAGGCCACCGGCGAGATCGGCCAGCAGATCAGCCGCATTCAGTCGGCGACGCAGGAATCGGTCGGCGCGATCAGCGAGATCAGCGGCACCATCGAGAAGCTGTCGGAAATCTCGGCGCACATCGCGTCCGCGGTGGAAGAGCAGGGCGCGGCGACGCAGGAGATCTCGCGCAACATTCAGCAGACTGCGCAAGGCACCGAGCGCGTTTCCGCCACCATCCTGGACGTCAAGCGCGGCGCGGTCGAAACCGGCTCGTCGTCGACGCAGCTATTGTCGTCGGCGCAGTCGCTGTCGCAGGAGAGCGGCCGGCTCGAAGACGAAGTGAGCCGCTTCCTTCGCACCGTGCGCGCTTCATAGCGCCAACTCGCCGCTTGCGGCGGCGAGCTGTGCTATTCCAGCTATCACTCACACCGAGGCGTCGCCTGTCCAAGGGCGGCGCCTCGGCTTTTGCTGTGTCCGGCTCTTCGAGCGCTGCAGGCGTAGCGGTCCGCTACTTGAACGATTTGTCACTTTGGATTCAGAGCCGAAGTGGCTAATTTGCGGGCATGAAAACCCTTCAAGAGCATCTCCGCCGGGACGTGATCCGTGACCGCTTTCGGTAAACTGATCCGAACCACCGCGTTTCGGCTGACGCTGGTCTATCTGTTTCTGTTCGGTCTGTTTGCGGCCTCGCTGGTGGCGTACTTTGCCTGGACCACGCGCAAGCTGATCACCGATCAGATCACCACCACGGTCGACGCCGAGATTGCCGAGATCAACGACATCTACGGCCGACGCGGTCTGCGCGGCGTGGTGTTCACGCTCGAGAACCGCGCGCTGCGGCCCGGCGCCAATCTCTATCTCGTCACCACGCCGGCCGGGCAGGCGGTCGCCGGCAATGTCGGCGCGCTGGCGCCGGGGGTGATGAGCAAGCTCGGCTGGAGCGAGACGTTCTATCGCCGGCTCGACGATCAGGAGCGCTCCGATCACCGCGCGCTGGTGCGCGTCACCGAGCTGTCGAGCGGCTTTCGCCTGCTGGTCGGCCGCGATCTCGAAGAGCGGCGGCGGCTGAACAAAGTGGTGCGCTCGGCGGCACAATGGTCGGTGCTGATCGTCGTCGTGCTCGGCCTCGGCGGCGGCGTGTTCGCGGCGCGCCGCGTGCTGCGGCGGATCGATGCGATGACCGGCACCACGCAGCGGATCATGGCGGGTGACCTGTCGGGCCGGTTGCCGGTCGGGCGCAGCGGCGACGAGCTCGACCGTCTGGCGGAAAATCTCAACGCGATGCTGGAGCGGATCGAAGCCCTGATGTCGGGGATGAAGGAGGTCTCCGACAACATCGCGCACGATTTGAAGACGCCGCTGACGCGGCTGCGCAACCGCGCCGAGGAGGCGTTGGCGCGGGCCTCCAGCGAGTCCGACTATCGCGTCGCGCTGGAGAGCACGATCGAGGAGTCCGACGGTCTGATCCGCACCTTCAACGCGCTATTGATGATCGCGCGCGCCGAAGCCGGTTACGCCAGCGGCGACATGAGCGACTTCGACGCCGCCGAGATCGCACGCGACATCCACGAATTGTACGAGCCGCTGGCAGAAGACAACGAGCTCAGCCTGCAGGTCGAGGCTCTGGCCGCGCCGGTCCGCGGCAATCGGGAATTGATCAGCCAGGCGCTCGCCAATCTGGTCGAGAACGCGATCAAGTACGGCAAGCCGCAGCCGCCGGCGGATGGCAGCGCCGAGGCCACCACCGCCACCGTGCTGATCGAGGCGCGGCGTGATGGCGATCAGGTGCTGCTCAGCGTCACCGACCACGGCATCGGTATTCCGGAAGGCGACCGCAAGCACGCGATCGAGCGCTTCGTCCGGCTCGAGGCCAGCCGTACGCTGCCGGGCTCCGGGCTTGGCCTCAGCTTGGCCTCGGCGGTGGCGCGGCTGCACGGCGGCGAACTGCGACTTGCCGACGCGGACCCGGGTTTGCGCGCCACGCTTGCAATTCCGGCCCGCACGGGCGAAGGACAGGCCTCCGCAACAACTCTCGAACCGGCGCCGGCATGATTTTTTCCGCGATCACCGCGGACCTCGACCAGACCGCTTTGGCCGCGCGCTTCGGCGCCGGACCGCGCCTGTACGATCCCGTACTGGCGGCGGAGCGTTGGGCTGGCTGGCTGGGCGATCTGGCGCCTGAACAGGCCGATGCGATCGCTGCTCTCGGCAACGCGTTCCCCGACCTGCAGACCGCGCTGCAGTCGATCACCGAGGCCTCGCCGTATCTGTTCGATCTGATCCGGGCCGATCCGGTGCGGCTGCTGCGGGTGCTGCGCGGCGCTCCGGAACAGAGGCTCGCCAAGCTCCTCGAAGACGCCGAGACGTACGTCGCTGCAGCGTCGGCCGAAGACGAGGTGATGGCGGCGCTGCGCCGACTCAAGGCCGAGGCGGCGCTGTTGATCGCGCTGTGCGACATCGGCGGGATCTGGCCGGTGATGCAGGTGACGCAGGCGCTCACTGATCTCGCCGGCCGCTCGGTGCAGATGGCGCTGCGCTTCCTGCTGCGCCAGGAAGCCGGCCGCGGCCGGATCGTGCCGCCCAATCCCGATTGCCCGGAGCAGGGCTCCGGCCTGATCGTGCTGGCGATGGGCAAGATGGGCGCCGGCGAACTGAACTATTCGAGCGACATCGACCTGATCGTGTTCTACGAGCTCGATGCGCCGACGCTCGCGCCCGACATCGAACCGCAGCCGTTCTTCGTCCGCGTGACGCAGGGGCTCAGCCGGATTCTGCAGCAGCGCCGCGGTGACGGCTACGTGTTCCGCGTCGACCTGCGACTGCGGCCCGATCCGGCGTCGACGCCGGTGGCGCTCTCGACCGTGTCGGCGCTCAATTACTACGAACGCGAAGGCCGCACCTGGGAACGCGCCGCTATGATCAAGGCGCGGCCCTGCGCCGGCGATCTCGTCGCCGGTGAAGCGCTGCTGTCGGAGATCGCGCCGTTCGTCTGGCGCAAGCATCTCGATTTCGCCGCGCTGTCCGACGTCCACGACATGAAGCGGCAGATGCAGACCTATCGCGGCCAGACCGAGATCGCGGTCGAAGGCCACAACGTCAAGGTCGGCCGCGGCGGCATCCGCGAGATCGAATTCTTCGCCCAGACCCAGCAACTGATCGCCGGCGGCCGCCATCCCGAACTACGCGTGCGGCCGACGCTGGAGGCGCTGGAGATTCTGGCGGCGCGCAACTGGATCACCTGGCAGGCGCGCGACGAGCTGACCGAAGCGTATCTGTTCCTGCGCAAGGTCGAGCACCGCGTGCAGATGATCGCCGACGAGCAGACCCACGCGCTGCCCGACACCGTCGAGGCGATCGAACGGTTTTCGCGTTTCCTCGGCTACGACAGCCGGGACTCGTTTGCGCGCGATCTGCTCGGCTATCTCGAACGGGTGCAGGGCCATTACGCCAAGCTGTTCGAAGGCGATCCGACCGGCACCGCCAAGCTGCCGCCGGTCGATTACGGCGCGGGCCCCGAAGACACGCGGTTGCTCGATCACCTGCTGTCGCTCGGCTACAAGAAGCCGCTGATGATCGCGACCACGCTGCAGCAGTGGATGACCGGCGGTTATCGCGTGCTCAAGGTCGAGACCACGCAGCGCGCGTTCCGCGAATTTGTGCCGGCGCTGATCGAGGAGCTGGCGCGCGCCGAACAGCCGGACGACGCCGTCAATGCGTTCGATCGCCTGCTGCAGGCGCTGCATCGCGGCGGCCGGCTGATTTCGCTGCTGAGCCAGAACCGCGAACTCTTGACGCTGGTGGCGCTGGTGCTCGGCGCCGCGCCACGGCTCGGCGACATGCTGGCACGGCAGCCGCAGATCCTCGACGGCCTGATCGACCCGCGGTTCTTCGGCGCGATGCCGGATCAGACCGAACTGTCGGCGCGGCTGGCAGTGACGCTGGCGGATGCCGGCTCGTACGAAGAGTTTCTCGATCGGCTGAGGCTGTTCGGCCAGGAGAGCCTGTTCCTGATCGGAACGCGGATTCTGTCCGGCACTGTTCCGACCCAGCAGGCGGCGGTGGCGTTCGCCGACGTCGCCGAAGGCATCGTCGGCACGGTGCATGGCCTGGTCAGCGAGCAGTTCGCCTCGACCTACGGCCGGGTCAAAGGACAGCAGACTGCGATCCTGGCGATGGGCAAGCTCGGCAGCCGCGAGATGACGGCGTCGTCCGACCTCGACCTGATCCTGATCTATGATTTCGACGACGATCAGCCCGACAGCGACGGCGAGCGCTCGCTACACGGCGCGCAGTACTTCGCGCGGTTCACCCAGCGGCTGATCTCGGCGTTCACAACGCGGACTAACTACGGCGTGCTGTACGACGTCGACATGCGGCTGCGGCCGTCGGGCCGCGCCGGCCCGGTGGCGTCGCGGCTCGATGCGTTCGCCGCCTATCAGGAACAGGAAGCCTGGACCTGGGAGCATCTGGCGCTGACCCGGGCGCGGGTGATCTCGGCCGCGCCCGAGTTTCGCAGCAGGATCGAGCAGGTGATCCGTGCGGTGCTGACGCGGCCGCGCGACGCGGCGATCATCGCCAACGACGTCGCCGAAATGCGCCGCGCAATCGCGCAGGAGAAGGGCGAGGACGACGTCTGGGATCTGAAATATGCCGCCGGCGGCATGGTCGATATCGACTTCATCGCGCAGTATTTGCAGCTCGTGCATGCGTACGAGGCCCCGGACATCCTGCACGTCAATACGCTCACCGCGCTCGACCATGCGACCCGGCTCGGTTTCCTGGCACAGGCTGATGCCGAAGTGCTGCGGCCCGCAGCGCGGCTGTATCAGGACCTGACGCAGATCCTGCGGCTGTGCGTCAGCGAGAAGTTCAATCCGGACACCGCCGGCGACGATCTGTTGCGGGTGATGGTGCGTGCCGGTGACGCGCCGGACTTCTCGTCGCTGCAGGCGCGGGTGAAAGAGACCCAGTCCGACGTGCGCGCGATCTTCAACCGCCTGATCGGCGGCGAGGACGCTTAAGGCGCAGCTTCGCGCGCTGCAGTTCTCTCGCTCGGGGAGTTGTAACGGTCCGGCGCGCTTACTTCGCGGCGTCGGCGGACGGCAGCTGCTCGCAATCCATCGAATACACCAGCTTGCCGCTCGCGGTCTGGCCGATCGGCTTGCAGCCGGTCACGCCATCGTCGATCGGGGCCGCGATAGAGGCGGGCGCCGTTGCAGGTGTCTCGTCCTGCTTGGTCATGACGATGTAGCCGATGCCGACCGCGGCGCCGACGAACGCCAGTCGAAACATCCAAACCGAGGTCTGGTGGAAGGCGGTGCTGAAATCCACGCCGGGCTCCTCGCATCAATCGTCGGTTCGCTCTTACACGGCCGCTCCGAACGCGGACAAGACGGATTTTAGGCTACAGCGTTGCTCGGAATGCTGTCGCTCAGACGGCCTGCCTGAACGGATCGCGCGCCACCGCGGTCCACCATTGCTGCACCACCGCCGGGCTGGTGAGCTGGATTGCGGCTGAGGCATCGAGCTGCGCCTTGCGATAGGCGCTGGCGGTGATGCCGAACCGGGCGCGGAACGAGCGGCTGAAATGCGCCTCGCTCTTGAAGCCGAGATCGGAGGCGAGGCGCGACAGCCGCCGCGTCTCCACCGGGTCGGCCAGCGCCGCCTGCACCGCGAGCAGCCGGCGTTCCTGGACATAACGCATCACCCCGCCGCGCTCGGCGAACAGCCGGTACAGCGAGGCACGCGACACGTCGAGCTGCTGCGCCAGCCAGTCGGGCGACAGCTCCGGCTGCGCGAGGTTGTCGCGGATCAGCGCTTCGGTCAGCGCCAGAATGGTCTCGTCGGCGCCGCGCTGCGGAGCGAGATCCGCTTCGGCGGACGGCGCCAGCAGGCGGCGCAGGAAGTCGGCGGTCTCCGCCACTGTCGTTGCCACGTCGGCCTCGGTGAGCTGCGCGCTGCGCTCCTGCAGCGAGCGGATATAGGCGGCGAGCAGGTCGTTGCGCAGCGGATCGAGCTTCGGCTTGAGCGCATGCAGCGGCAGCCCGCCGAGCAGCTTGCGCGGCACGATCAGGCACATCGTGTTCGATGCGAATGCCCGGGTCGAGATCGGGCAGGCGAGATCGATCAACGCCACCTTGCCGGGGCCGATCACGGTCTGCTGCCGCGTCACCTCGCCGTTGAAGCCGCCCGACACGTAGAGGTGCAGCAGCAGATGATCCGGCGTCACGGAGATGCGGTGGGCGTCGCGGACAAAATCCTGAGCGTTGAACGCCACCTTGGCGACCACCAGGTCGCCGATGATGATGCCGTAGGCTGATCCGGTCGGCGTCTTGCGGCTCGGCCCGCACGGACGCGGTTCGAACAGCGGCGAGATCACCGCACGCCAAGTCGCGAACGCGTTCGCCTCGTCGAGGCCGGAGGTCACGTAATAGAGTCGGGGAAGGGACGCCATCGGGTCGATTGATCTTCAAGCCGCCTCGACAGGCCATCGGCATTTGCGCCGCCGGCGGCCAAGTGCCTTCAGCTTAGCGGGTTTTTCCACGAAAGACGATGCGTCTCCGCGCCGCCAGCCGACAGGACGCGGTTGCGATGGATTGCGCGCTCCGCGTGTGCCCGCGCCAAGGCGAAGAGGTCGCCGAAACTCCCGCCCATCCTGTTCTGAGACGCAAAGTCAAAGGAAAGCGCCGCCTTCAACCTGAATCCGGCCGCTCCGCTCTGTCGCGACGCATTAGCACCGATTTAGAACTACGCGAACACAAAGGCGAAGTGTTCGTCAGTTCGCCGATCGAGACAGAAGACTGAGCATGCGCGGCTGAGGCGCCTGCTCGGACAGGAAGGGAAAGTCCGTGAGCACCGTGGGGCGTTTTCGTCATCTCTCGTCGCTGCTGTTGTGTACGACGTTTCTTGTCAGCGCTCCGATGTCAGCCGCGTTGTATGCGGCGGAGTCGCCTTCGAAATCGGTTGCCAAGACTGCGTTGTCGCCCGAACTGAAGGCGAAATTCTCCGACGCGATGCGGCAGGGCGAGCGCGCGCTGATCGCGCAGGCCTACGACAGCACGTATCGCGATCCGGGACTACGCGACGCGGTGGTGCGTCATGTCTCCACGCTGGCGCCGACGGCGATGCGCGACGTCACCACCGCTGCAGATCTCGGCGTGCTGACCTCCGGCCAGCGCATGGTGCTCGCACCGAACGCTGCGCAAGTGCTCGCGACCCGTACCGCGTCGGTCTCGGGATTGACCGCATCGTCGTATCAGAACGTTGCGATGGCGGTGAACAACTCGCCGAACCTGCCGAACCCGCTGCCAACTACGGCCGAGCAGACCTGGAACCTGGATATGATCGGCGCCCAGGGCGCCTATAACCGCGGTTTCACCGGCGCCGGCGTCACCGTGACGGTGGCTGATACCGGCTTCGACACGACCAATGCCGGCCTCGTCAACAAGCTGCGCACCAACCTCGGCAAGAACTACGTCGTCGAGATCGGCAAGGCGTTCGATCCGAATGATCTCTCTCCGGAGAGCGCGCAGAAGACCGACATCCACGGGTCGCACGTCGCCGGCATTATCGCGGCCGAGAAGTTCACCAATGTCGACGCGCACGGCGTCGCTTACGATGCCAGCATCATTCCGCTGCGCGCGATCACCGAGAAGGGCTACACCACATACGGGAACGTCGACTCCTCCGCGCTGGCGCTGAACTACTTCGCGGGCCTGAGCGGGACGATGGTCTATAACGCCAGCTACGGTCCGAACTCCGACGGTCTGACCAATCTGAAGCTTTGGACCGTCGGAAACATCGACGACGAGGCGAATGCCGCGTTCAATGTCCTCAAAGCGGGCAAGATCATCGTCGCCGCGGCCGGCAACGACCGCGCCGAGAATCCTGTCGCCGCCCGCAATGCCAACGGCATCGCGTTGATGCCGTTCTTCAATCCGGCGCATGCCGGGCTTGGCGTCTATGACGATCAGGGACAGCAGCTCGACGGATCTGCCCTTCAACATCAGCAGGGACAGATCATTTCGGTGATGTCGGTGGGCATCACCAAGGCGGCCGCGTCCTATTCGAATCTCTGCGGCGTGACCGCGAGCTGGTGCGTTGCCGCGCCGGGCGGCGATGATGCAACGGGCGCACTGGTGTATTCGACCGTGCCGGTGAACACCTACGGCTTCGCGCAAGGCACCTCGATGGCGGCGCCGACGGTGTCAGGCGCGATCGCGGTGCTGATCCAGGCCAATCCGAGCTACAACGCGCAGGACCTGTCGCGCCTGTTGTTCTCGACCACCGAAGATCTCGGCGCGCCGGGCGTCGACGCCGTGTTCGGCTACGGTCTGATCCGGCTCGATCGGGCCACCGACGGCCCGACCAGCCTGGCTGCCAACACGGCAGTGTCGGTTGCCGCTGACCAGACCACCTATTGGAGCCGGCTGCTCACCACCGACGGTGATTTCTCGAAGGTCGGCACCGGCATCCTGAGCATTTCCGGCCGGACCGACGCCGGAGGCAACGTATTCGCCCAGCTCGGCACGCTCGCAGTCGACGGCACGCTGACGATGTCGGCGGGCCATCGCCTCGAAGTGGCGCAGCCCGCAACCCTGGCCGGCTTCGGCACGATCGCCGGCGACACCGTGATCGCGGGCACGCTGTCGCCGGGCAAGATGGCCAATATCGGCGACCTGGTGAACAACAACGTGGTGGCGGCCGGCACGGTACTGAACGGCAACTCGGTCGGCACGCTGACCTTCAATGGCAACGTGACGCTGACCTCCACCGCCACGACGCGGATCGATATCGACGGCTCGCTGATCGTGCCGGGCGGCCCCGGCACGTACGATAAGATCTACGTCACCGGCGCCGGCAATGTGTTCTACGCGGCCGGCACGCTGACGCCGGTGCTGCGTGGCAGCGTCGGCACCGTCAGCAACTATACGCCGGCAATCGGCGCCAAGTTCGCGTTTGTGCAGGCGACCGATGGCGCCAGCACCGCGGGCAGCTTCTCCAAGCTGGAGCAGCCGACCTCGGGGCTGCCGGCCAACGGCCGCTTCGACCTGATCTACAACCCGACCTCGATCGCCCTGGCGGTGACGCCGTCGAGCTTCAGCCAGCTCGCCGAAGCCGACAGGCTGGGGCCGACACAGCAGTCGATCGCCCGCATCCTCGACAACAAGCGTGCGGCCTCGGGCGTGATGCCGAGTGCCAACGAGAAGGCGCTGTACGACGCGCTGTACAAGCTCAACACTCAGGCCGAGTTCGACAAGGCGCTGAATCAGCTCCCCGGTTCCGGCCAGCCGGCGATGGCCAGCGCGCCGTTGCAGGCGTTCACCGGCTTCCTCGGCGCGATCGGCGATCGCCAGGACATGCTGACGTCGGGCAGCGAGATCGGCCAGAACGGCACCGCGCAATCCTTCGCGATGTCCTATGCGGGCAGCAACACGATGGGCGCCGGCACCAATGCGGCGATGAACGCGTTCGCCAGCATCTCGCCGGCCGAGCGGGTGCAGGACGGCTGGTCGGTGTGGGGCCAGGGCTTCGGTCGCAACAGCCGGGTCGGCGATAGCGGCGATCTGTCCGGCTCGAAGGCGGTCAGCGCCGGCTTCGCGGTCGGCGTCGATCGGCGGTTCTCCAACAGCTTCAACGCCGGCGGCGCGTTCGGCTACGCGCGCACCACGGCGACCAGCACCGACATGCAGGGCACCGTCGATACCTATGCGGGCGCCGCCTATGCGAGCTGGACGCCGGGCGCTGCCGTGCTCGACTTCCGCATCGCGGCCGGTCCGAGCCAGATGGCGACCAGCCGCCAGATCCTGTTGTCGCCGACCAGCCTGCAGGGCAGCGCCAATGGCGTCGGCGTCGGCACCACGTTCGAGGCGGGCTATCGGTTTGCGATGGGGCACGACGTGACGCTGAAGCCGTTCGTCGGCATGACCTGGCAGGGCTTCCGCCGCGACGCCTACAGCGAAAGCCAGCTGCCGATCGGCCTCGTCTATGCGGCTCGGACCTACGACAAGCTGACCTCCACGGTCGGCGCGGCGGTGAGCGCGCGGCTGCGCACCACCGACGGCACCACGTTGGCGCCGGAGCTGAAGGTCGGCTGGGGCTACGACCTGCGTGACAGCACGCTGGTCAGCGAAGCCGCGCTGCTCGATCAAGCGTTCCTGGTCGATGCCGCGCAGCCGGGCCGCAACGCCGCGCTGGTGAGCGCCAAGCTGTCGGGCTGGCGCACCGAGACGTTCCGAATGTTCGCCGCCTACACCGGCGAGTATCGCAGCAACGCCACCAGCCACCAGGTCTCGGCCGGCGCCCGCGTCAACTGGTAAGCGAACCTCTCATTGCTCAAGCAAGCCCCGGTTCTGAGTGATCAGAACCGGGGCTTGTTTTTGCGCGTGGGTGGAAGGCATTGGCTGATACGGAAAGAAGGGCGAACCGGACAGTATGCCTCTCTCAATGTGGTCGCCGGTCGATCGCGTGGAGGCCGGGTATCAGAGCATCTCGGGATTCCGGGTTCGCTCACTGCGTGAGCGCCCCGGAATGACGTTGTGTAGAGCGTCCGAACTCACCACGAGTCATTCCGGGGCGCGCGGAGCGCGAACCCGGAATCTCCTTCGCCCGTGGAGAGAGACAGACACCACAGCTGCACAGCGGCCGAGACGGGGCGGGAAAAACAAGCGGGAAAAGAGACCAAGCCGCGCAAGAGCCAGGCTGGCAAGATCAGGCGGCGAGGGGGCGCTGCTGGCAGGTGCGGGGCAGGCTCACCATCACGATGGTGCCGGCGCCGAGCGTCGAGCGCAGCCGCATCGAGCCGCCGTGTAGATTGACCAGCGACTTGGCGATCGCAAGGCCGAGGCCGGAGCCGTGATAGCTCTTGGTGAGCTGGCTTTCGACCTGCTCGAATGGCTGGCCGAGGCGGCGCAGTGATTGCGGCGGAATGCCGATGCCGGTGTCGGCGATCATCAGCACGATCGAGCCGCCGGCGACGCGTCCGCGCACCGTCACCCGGCCGGCGTCGGGGGTGAACTTCACCGCGTTCGACAAAAGGTTGATCAGGATCTGCTTGATGGCGCGGCGGTCGGCGACGATCGGAATCTGGTCGTTGAGCTCGGAGCGCAGGTCGAGATGCTTGTGCTCGGCGCGGCCGGCCACGACTTTCAGCGACTCGCCGATGGTCTTGGCGAGATCGAGCGGCTCCATCTCCAGCCGCATCCGGCCGGCTTCGATCTTCGACATGTCGAGAATGTCGTTGATCACCTCCAGCAGATAGTGACCGCTGGTCATGATGTCGTGGCAGTATTCCTGATACTTCTCCGAGCCCAGCGTGCCGAACATGCCGCTGCCCATGATCTCCGAGAAGCCGATGATGGCGTTGAGCGGCGTGCGCAGCTCGTGGCTCATATTGGCCAGGAATTTCGATTTGGTCTGATTGGCTTCCTCGGCCCGCCGTTTTTCGTCGGCGTATTTGCGGGCGAGGTCGGCGAGTTCGAGCGCCTGCTTCTCCAGCTTCGACTGCGTGATCTTGAGATCAGCGACGGTGGCGCGCAGCCGCAGATCGTTGTCGACCAGCTTTTGTTCGTGCGCCTTGATCCTGGTGATGTCGGTACCGACCGCGACGTAGCCGCCGTCCTTGGTGCGGCGCTCGCTGATGTGCAGCCAGCTGCCGTCGTCGAGCTGCGCCTCGAAGGTGCGGGCGCCGGGCATCACCGCGCCGTTGTCGCACAGCCGGGTGCGGAGCTGCGGCATGCGGCCGACTTCCAGAATGGTCTCGTAGGAGGTGCCGGGCGTCACCGCCGAGTCCGGCAGCTTATGCAGCCGCTGGAAGTGCGAATTGCACAGCACCAGACGGTTCTCGGCGTCCCACAGCACGAAGGCTTCCGGGATGGTCTCGATCGCGTCGCGCAGGCGCAGATCGGCTTCGACCGAACGCTCGGCAAGGCTCTTCTGCTCGGTGATGTCGACCGCGATGCCGATCAGGTGCTTCTCGGTCGAGCCGGACTCCTGGGTGAGCTCGCAGCGCATCCGCAGCCAGATCCAATGGCCATGAGCGTGACGCATCTGGAAGCTGTGGTCGATGTGATCGACCCGGCCGGCCATCAGTTCGTCGGCGATCGCGAACAGGTCGATGTCCTCGCCCTTCACCAGCGCATTGACCTCACCGAAGGTGAGGAGGTCGTTGCGGCTCTCCAGGCCGAGGATCGTGAACATCGATTGCGACCAGAAGATCCGGCCGCGGCTGAGATCCCAATCCCATAGGCCGCAGCGGCCGCGATTGAGCGCGGTGTCGATCCGGCTGCGCACCGCGTCGTTGATCAGGTCGCCCTCGCGGGCGCGGGTCGACTGCCAATGGAAGGCGAAGCCGAGGATCAGCACCACGAAGCCGGTGGTGGCCGACAGCGTGACCTGCAGTGCGGTGTCCGATCGCAGCACCGAGCCGGTGTCCTCCTGGATGATGACGACCTGACCGGGCAGCGACTTCACCACGTGCATCGTCGCCAGCGCGGAAGCGCCGCCGGGCAGGGTGATTTCAGTGACACCGTTCGACTGACCGGACTTGGTCAACGACGCCGCGCCGAGCACTTCGAGGAAACGGTTGTCGAGGCTGGGTTCGGCGCCGATCGGCACGCGCGCCAGAATCCGCTGATCGGCGCTGGTGACGATGACGTGCCGACCCGCGGCGATGCCCCAGGTCGGGATCAGTCCGGGCAGAAGATTCTGCAGCCGTTCGATCGAGGCAGGGCGGTCGAGCCGGACCACGCCGATATGCTCGAGCCGCTCGGCGATCAGATCGGCGAGTGCGCTGAGATCGCGGTTCATCGCACCGCGCTTCTGCTTGCTCTGCTCAATGATCTGAACAGCGGCACCGAAGAAGATGGTGACCAGAAATGCGATGATCAGCAAAGGCACCGCGCGCCGCAACACCGGCTCTGCATTCAGCAGCCGATGATAGGCGGGTTTAGCGATCGACTGCGCCAATCCTTTAATTGAATCGGATTGAGCGCAGGCGTCCGCTGCCTGCACGCGCGCCATACGTGGCCCCCACCAAGTATCCGTCAGCACCCGTTCGAAGCAGCGAGCGCCGTTCGAATCATGATTAGGATTTGAATCGACTTTTAGGGGGCTGTCGAGAGTCAACGACTCAGCCCGTCGGAAAAATTCTTATCCAAAGGTGAATCGCGCCGACATTTTTTCGTGAGTCGAGTCCGAAACAGGAACGGCCGCAAAGTTTATTGCGCGCTGTTCGTCTCAGTCCGCGTTCGGCGGTTCGGCGTGACTGATCACGCGCTTCACCGAGGGGAACTTGGCGCGCAGCTTCCGCTCGATTTCGTCGACGTGCTCGTGCACCGAGATCACGCTCATCGACGGATCGGCGTAGCAGTGGAAGTTGACGATCTCGCCGGCCTCGGTGTCGCGCACACGGACGCTGTGCACGTCGTGGATCGCGCCGTCGTGGGTGAGGCGGCGCAGCGCCAGCCGAATCTCTTCGACACGCGCGGGCGCGGCATCGGAGCCCTGCGGCAGCTCCGGCTCCAGCGGCTCGATGTGGGTGTCGACTTCGACATCGGCACCGAAGTCCTCGCGGATGTGATCCTCGAGCTTGTGTGCGATGTCGTGCGCTTCGATCAGCGGCATATCGCCGTCGACCTCGAGGTCGATGCTGACAATCAGCTTGTGACCGAGATCGTGCACAGTGACGTGGTGGACCGCGAGACCGGAATTGCGGGCGATCACCATGATGCGCTCGCGCACGCTTTCATTGTCGCGCGCCACCGGAATCGCCGTGAAGGTGAGGTCGGCATCGCCGAACATCGCCGACATCGATTCCTGGGCCTTGCGCTTGATCTCGTCGATGCGATCGATCGGGTAGGTGCGGGGCACTTCGACCAGGGCGTCGATGAAATGCGTCGGGCCGACCATGCGGGCGCGCAGCCGTTCGATGCCGACCACACCCGGCACCGCACCGATCGCCTCGCGTGCTTTGTCAGAGACGCCTTCGGGTGCGCGGTCGAGCAGGGTCTGGATGGTCGAGCGGCCGAGCCGCAGGCCGAGCAGCGAGATCATCACCGCGACGCCGATCGCAGCCGCAGCGTCGCCCCAGTGAAAGCCTGCAGCGGCCAGCGCGAGGCCGGCGATCACCGCGAACGAGCCGAGCACGTCGGAAGCAAAATGCAGCGCGTCGGCGGCGAGCGCCTGGCTCTTGGTGGCGACCGCGGTACGGTGCAGGGCCCAGGCGCGCCACAGATTGACGACGATATCGACGCCGAGAATGGCGAAGGCCAGATACGAGAAGGTCGGCGGCGGCGCGCCTTCGCGCAGCCGGCTATAGGCCTCGACCAGAATGCCGCCGGCCAGCACGTACAGCATCGCGATCACGCCGAGCGCCGACAGGCTCTCGATCTTGCCGTGGCCGTAGTGATGCGCGTCGTCGGCGGGGCGGTCGGAGATCCGCACCACGAACCAGGTGATGATGGTGGCGACCAGATCGATCGAGCTGTGCAGAGCTTCGGAAATCAGCGCCAGCGAACCGATGGCGATGCCGATGGCGAATTTCGCCGCCGCCATAGTGGCACTCGCCACAACGGAGACCGCGGCCACTCGCGACTTGGTGCTGGCGATGTCGTTCATGGCGGGGGATTTAGCAGCCTCGTGCGACGCCGAAAAGGCGCGCGGCCCGTTACCCTAGTGGGTAACAGGTCAGTTTGGACTAGCTGCGAATTAGTCTCAGTTTAGAGCGTGCCGCAGGAGCGTCGTTACAGCGTCACCACGATCTTGCCGAGGTGGCGGTTGGCTTCCATGTGGGCGAAGGCGGCGCCGATCTCCGCGAACGGAAACACCTTGTCGACCGGCACCTTCAAGATGCGTGCTTCGACCGCCGGCCAGATGTCGCCGCGGACCTGGCGGAAGATTTCGCGGACTTCTTCGACGCTGCGGCTGCGGAAGGTGACGCCGACATAGTCGATCCGGCGCGCGGCGTGCAGATCGAAATTGAAGTCCGCATGGGTGCCGCCGAGCCTGCCGACATTGACGATGCGGCCGAGCACCCGCGTGGCGGCGAGGTTCTGGTTGGCGACCTTGCCGGAGACCTGGTCGATCACGAGATCGACGCCGGCGCCGCCGGCGGCGTCGAGCACCTGATCGACCCAGCCGTCGCCGGAGGAGTCGATCGCCAGATCCGCACCGAACTGATGCAGCTTTTCGCGGCGGCTCTTGTCGGTCGACGATCCGATCACCTTGCGGGCGCCCTTCAGCTTGGCGATCTGCATCGCCATCAGCCCGACGCCGGAGCTGGCGCCTTGCACCAGCACCGACTGCCCGGAGCGCAGCTTGCCGATCGCCACCACCGCATTGTGCATCGTGGTGAGCGCGACCGGCAGGGTGGCGGCGTCTTCGAAGCTCATGCCGTCCGGGATCGGCAGCAGCCGGCCGTGATCGGCGAGGGTGTACTCGCCGAACGCGCCGGCGGTGGAGCCCATCACGCGGTCGCCGACCTTGCAGCCATAGGCCTCGTCGCCGAGCGCTACGACTTCGCCGGCGAACTCCATGCCGAGCACCGCGCCCACGCCGCCGGCGGCGCCATGAGCATGGCCCTTGGTCATGCCGAGGTCGGCGCGGTTGAGTCCGCAGGCGCGGACCCGGATCAGGACTTGCGGGCCTTTCGGCGCCGGCTTGTCGACTTCAGTGATGGCGGCGCCGGCGGCGCCGTAGACATAGGCTTTCATCGCAAGCTCGTCCTGTTCTCGCGGCGCCGACCCGGCGCGCGCGTCTTACTCCGCGGCCTCGCGCGCGCCGCCCGAGGTCATGACCTCGAGCCGGCCGCGGATGATCGCCTCCGCCTCGCGCACGATCCGCGACACCAGCTCGGCGCAGCTTGGAATATCATGGATCAGGCCCTGCACCATGCCCGCCGACCATACGCCTTCGTCGGTGTCGCCGTTGACATAGACCATTTTGCCGCGCGAGCCGGCGACCAGCTCCTTGACCTGCTCGAAGGTCGCACCCTGCTTCTCCAGCTCGATCACCTGCTGGCTGATTGCATTCTTGGCGACCCGCGAGGTGTTGCGCAGGGTGCGGAAGATCAGGTCGGTGGAGCGCTCGTCATTGGCGACGATCTTTTCCTTCACCGCCTGATGGATCGGGCTCTCCTTGGTGCACATGAAGCGGGTGCCCATGTTGATGCCGTCGGCGCCGAGCGCCAGCGCCGCGACCAGGCCGCGCGCATCGGCGAAGCCGCCGGAAGCGATCATCGGGATCTTGATCTTGTCGGCGGCGGCCGGGATCAGCACCAGGCCGGGAGTGTCGTCCTCGCCCGGGTGGCCGGCGCATTCGAAGCCGTCGATCGAGATGCCGTCGACGCCCATCCGCTCCGCCGACAGCGCGTGGCGGACGCTGGTGCATTTGTGCAGCACCTTGACGCCGTGCTTCTTGAAGTCCTCGACGTGCTCCTGCGGCTTGTTGCCGGCGGTCTCGACGATCTTGACGCCGCTCTCGATGATGACGCGGCGATACTCGGCGTAAGGCGGCGGCTTGATCGCCGGCAGGATAGTGAGATTGACGCCGAACGGCTTGTCGGTCATCTCGCGGCAGCGCGCGATTTCCTTGGCGAGATCTTCCGGCGTCGGCTGCGTCAGCGCGGTGATCATGCCGAGCGCGCCGGCATTGGCGACGGCGGCGACCAGCTCGGCCCGGCCGACCCATTGCATGCCGCCTTGCACGATCGGATGTTCGACGCCGAAGGCTTCGGTGAAACGGGTCTTGATCATTTGGGTCCCCCTTGGACATGCCGGCGCCTGACGCGCCTGTTGCTGTTGCTGGCGGCCGGGAGATTGCCGAAGCGACAGCGAAATGTCCAATGCGTGGGGAGGGGAGCGGCATCTCACCGAGTCATTCCGGGGCGCTCGCGCCAGCGAGCGAACCCGGAATCTCGGCGGAGTGAAAACAAATTCTGGATTCCGGGTTCGCGCTGCGCGCGCCCCGGAATGACGTGTTGTGGCGAGACAGCGTCAGGCTTTCGCCGCCTGACGGAATTCATTGTGCAGTTCGCCGATGCCTTCGATCGCGATGGTGACGGCGTTGGCCGGTTCTTTCATCACGCCGACGCCGACCGAGGTGCCGCAGCAGATCAAGTCGCCGGGCTCCAGCGTCATGTCGTGCGACAGCAGGCTGACGAGCTTGTGCGGAGTGAAGATCATGTCGGCGACCGGGTAGTTCTGCCGCTCGGCGCCATTCAGAATGGTGCGGATCGACAGCGCCTGCGGATCAAGCCCGGTGGCGATCGCCGGGCCGAACGGACCGAAGCCGTCGAAGCTCTTGGCGCGCGCCCATTGCGGGAAGCTTGGATCGCGGTTGAGGATATCGGCCGCGGTGATGTCGTTGACGCAGGTGTAGCCGAAGATGTGCGACGCGGCGTCGGCTTCGGAAATGTTGCTGGCGCGCTTGCCGATGACGATGCCGAGCTCGCCCTCATACACCACCTTGCCGTCGTAAGAGGCGGGACGGTTCACCACGGCGCCGTGCGATGCGACGCTGGTGGTGGCTTTGAGGAAGTACAAAGGCTCCGGCGGGATCGACTGATTGAGCTTGGCGGCGAGCGCGCGAAAGTTGTTCCACAGCCCGATGATCTTGCCGGGCGCGCATGGGCTGAGCAGCTCGACATCGCCGAGCTGTAGCGTCTGCCCGGTCGGTTTGTTGGCGCCGAACATGTCACCGTCATGCACGGTGATATCGGAATGCGCGATAGTGCCGAACCCGACCGCGCCCTTGGCGCGAAAACGAACCCATTTGGTCACGGCGATAGTCTCCTTTGTCGTTCCTATAACTGAAGCTCTTTCAGCGTCATTGCGAGGAGCGTAGCGACGAAGCAATCCAGCTCCGTGCTTGGCGCTTCTGGATTGCTTCGCTGCGCTCGCAATGACGGGGAGAGGCTTCGTTGCTAACAACCTCGGGATTCCGGGTTCGCTCGCTTGCGCGAGCGCCCCGGAATGACGAGGAGGGCAGTGCGCTCGATTAGTACAGCCCCGCCACCTTGGCGCGCTGGATCACGAGGCCGAGGACGGAGTCGATCGCGGGGGTGGGGATGTTGGTCATCCGGCCCATTTCCTGCACCACGGTGACGAGCGGATCGATTTCCATCGGACGGCCGCGTTCGAGATCCTGCAGCATCGAGGTCTTATGTGCGCCGACCTTGCGGGCGCCTTCGATGCGGCGTTCAACGTCGACGCGGAACTTGACGCCGAAGGTCTCGGCGATCTGCTGCGCTTCCAGCATCATCGCCTTGGACAGTGCCCGCGTCGCCGGATCGGACGCGATCACGTCCAGCGTCGCATGCGTCAGCGCGCTGATCGGATTGAAGCAGACGTTACCCCACAGCTTCAGCCAGATCTCGTCGCGGATGCGGTCGAGGATCGGCGCCTTCAGCCCGGCGGCTTCGAACACCTTCGACAGGTTCTCGACGTCGGGGGTGGTTTCGCCCGACGGCTCGCCGATCGGGAATTTGTCGCCATAGACGTGGCGGATCACGCCGGGCGCTTCGATCTCGGTCGCCGGATAGACGATGCAGCCGATGCCGCGCTCGGGGCCGAGCTCCTTCCACTGCCGGCCGCCCGGATCGATGCTCTCCAGCGTGCGGCCTTCGAACTCATTGCCGCCGTGCTTGTAGAAGTACCAATACGGCACGCCGTTCACCGCGGTGACAATGCGGGTGTGCGAGCCGAGCAGCGGCTTCATCGACTCGATCGCACCGGTGATCGAATGCGCCTTCAGGCAGATGATGATGAAGTCCTGGACGCCGAGCTCGGCCGGCTTGTCGGTGGCGTTGGGCTTGATCACCCGCTCTTCGTCCCCGATCAGCAGCTTGAGCCCGTTCTCCTTCATCGCCTGCAGATGCGCGCCGCGCGCCACCAGGCTGACGTCGGCGGCGCCGGAGTGAGCGAGCTGGACGCCGAGATAACCGCCGATCGCGCCGGCGCCATAGATACAGACTTTCATGCGATTTCCCATCAGACAGACGACAAGACAGGCGTGGCCGTTCGGCCACGCCGCGGTGACACCAGATCGGTCTGCGGCGCGCGCGTTGCCGCCGCGCCGGTCAGACCATTTCGCTCTTGGCGACGACGCTGCGCCGCCAAGGTTTGAGCACCAGCAACGCGAGCAGTGACGCCAGGATGTTGGCGGCTGCCGCGAGCAGGAACACCAGGTCCCAACTGCCGCTCGATTGCTGCAGCGAGTTGGCGAGCGGCACCAGCAGCGCCGCTGTGCCCTTGGCGGTGTAGAGTAGCCCCGCATTGGTGGCGGCGAACTTCGCCCCGAACGTGTCGGTGCAGGTCGAAGGGAACAGCGAGTAGATCTCGCCCCAGGCGAAAAACACCAGACCCGACAGCAGCACGAACCACACCGGATCCTGACCCAGCGCATACAGCGCGTAGATGCCGATGCCTTCGAGCCCGAACGCGATGAACATCGTGTTCTCGCGGCCGATCTTGTCGGAGATCCAGCCGAAGAACGGCCGCGTTAGGCCGTTGAGGATGCGATCGAAGGTCGCCGCGAAGGTCACCGCCGTCATCGTCATCGCCATCAGCGTGACGGGTGTGTCGGCGATCTTCCAGTCGGCAGCGATCGGCTTCAGGTTGGCGGTGACCATCAGCCCGCCGGCGCCGACGATCACGAACATGAAGTACATCAGCCAGAACACCGGCTGGCGCAGCACCTCGGTCGGCCGGTAGTCGCGCCGCGTCTGGAACACGTTGGCGTTGCGGGTGGGCAAGGGCACCTGTCCCGGCTTCGGCGCCAGCAGCAGCAGCGACAGGAACACGATCACGATGCCCTGGCCGAGACCGAAATACATGAAGGTGGTCTGAAAGCCGGAGTCGCGGATCATCGCCTGGATCGGCGCCACGGTGAGCGCCGAGCCGGCCCCGAAGCCGGCCGCCGTCAATCCGGCCGCTAGTCCCCGCTTGTCCGGAAACCATTTCAGCGCGTTGCCGACGCAGGTGCCGTACACCGCACCGGCACCGATGCCGGCGACAATCATGCCAAGATAGTAGCCCGACAGTGTCGTCGCCTGCGCGTTGATCGCCCAGCCGATCGCACACAGGATGCCGCCGATCAGCACCACCAGACGCGGGCCGTATTTGTCCACGAACCAGCCCTCGATCGGCACCAGCCAGGTCTCGAACAATACGAAGAGGGTGAATGCCCATTGGATCGAGGCGCGGTCCCAGCCGAAGGTTTTCTGAATGTCGGGGACGAAGAACGTCCAGCCGTATTGATAGTTGGCGATCATCACCATCGCGCCGACGCCGATGGCGAGTTGCGTCCAGCGATAGCTCTCACTCACGCGCCGCGTCTGCGCGGCGGCCACCCCGTGCACCGTGTCCGTCATGTTTCCTCCGTGAGCCGGCGCCTCTGTCGGGAGCCGTACCGTCGCCATTGTGATCGTGCTAATCACCAGGCGCAAGGAGGGAAATAACAACCTGACTTGTTATGACGTGGGGACGAGTTAGTTCGACCGCGCCCGTGGTATTCGGGCGCGGCGGATGCGATGCAGCAATTATTCCGCCGCTTGCTTGCGCGGCGGGGCGGTCGCGCCGGAATCGTGGATCTCGGCGACGTGCGCGTCGCTGTAGCCGAGGACGTCGCGTAGGATTTCGTCTGTATGTTCACCAAGCAGCGGCGAGCGCTTCACCTCGGTGGGGGAGTCCGACAGCTTGATCGGGTTGCCGACCGACAGGTACTTGCCGCGGGCCGGGTGATCGACTTCGACGATGGTGCCGGTGGCGCGCAGCGACTGATCCTCGGCGAGTTCCTTCATCGACAGGATCGGGCCGCAGGGGATGTCATCGGCGTTGAGGATTTCCATGGCCTCGAACTTGGTCTTGGTCATGGTCCACTGCTCGATCCGCCCGAAGATCTCGTTGAGCCGTGACAGGCGCGCCGGCGGCGTGGCGTAGTCCGGATGGGTCTTCCAGCCGGTCTCGCCGATCACGTCGCAGATCTTCTCCCACACTGGGGCCTGGGTGATGACGTAGATATAGGCGTTCGGATCCTGCTCCCAGCCTTTGCACTTCAGGATGCGGCCGGGCTGGCCGCCGCCGGAATCGTTGCCGGCGCGCGGCACCGCGTCGCCGAACGGGATGCCTTCGCCGAACTGGCTGTATTCCTTGAGCGGGCCGTGGGCGAGGCGCTGCTGGTCGCGCAGCTTGACGCGGCAGAGATTCAGCACGCCGTCCTGCATCGCCGCGGTGACGCGCTGGCCGCGGCCGGTGTGGTGGCGCTGATACAGCGCGGTGACGATACCGAGCGCGAGATGCAGGCCGGTGCCGCTGTCGCCGATCTGCGCGCCGGTGACCAGCGGCAGCCCTTCGCGGAAGCCGGTGGTGGAGGCAGCACCACCGGTGCACTGCGCGACGTTCTCGTACACCTTGCAGTCTTCATACGGACCAGGACCGAAGCCCTTGATCGAGGCGACGATCATCCGCGGATTGATCTCCTGGATCTTCTCCCAGGTGAAGCCCATCCGGTCGAGCACGCCGGGGCCGAAGTTCTCCACCAGCACGTCGCAGGTGCGGATCAGCGCGGTCAGCACCTCCTTGCCCTTCGGGTTCTTGGTGTCGAGCGTGATCGACCGCTTGTTGTGGTTCAGCATGGTGAAATACAGGCTGTCCACCTTCGGGATGTCCTGCAGCTGACCGCGGGTGATGTCGCCGCTGCCGGGACGCTCCACCTTGATGACGTCGGCGCCGAACCACGCCAACAGCTGCGTGCAGGTCGGGCCGGATTGGACATGGGTGAAGTCGAGAACGCGAACGCCGTCGAGCGCCTTGGTCATCTGGTTACTCCGTGGTGTTCAATTTCTTGTCGAGGTCAGCTCTCAGTTCGTCATTGCGAGGAGCGAAGCGACGAAGCAATCCAGCGGCCCGTGCTTGCGTCCTGGATTGCTTCGCCTTCGGCTCGCAATGACGTGGATAGGCGTGCGTCAGGCGAACAGCTCCTGGCCGTGAGTCTCGACATAAGCGGCCAGCCGCAGCGTGTGATCGCGCGCCAGCTTTTCGGCGAGTTCGGTGTCGCGGGTTTCGAGCGCCTCGATCATCGCCAGATGCTCGGGCAGGGAGGCGGCGATGCGCTCCTTGCGGCCGATGGTGAGCTGGCGATAGCCGCGGACGTGGATCAGGATGTCGTTGGTCATGTCGACCAGCACCGGCGACTCGCTCAGCGAGATCAGCGTCTGGTGGAACACGATGTTGGCGCGCGAATATTCGTCGATGTGATCCTGCGGCAGCCGGCCCGGACCGAACTCCTTGAACACGTCGCGCAGCGCTGCAATGTCGCGCTTGCGCGCCACGATGGTGATCAGCCGCGCCGCCATGCTCTCCAGCGCCGCCCAGGCGCGGATCATGTCGACGATCTCGGCTTTGGTCCGGCGCACCACGATGATGCCCCGGCGCGGCACCGCCTTCACCAGGCCTTCCTGCTCGAGCATCGCGATCGCTTCACGGATCGGCGTGCGGCTGACGCCGAGCTTGTCCGACAGCGCGCGTTCATCGAGCATCACCGGCTCGGGCGTGGTGTAGATGTCCATCTTCAGGATCGCCTGCTTCAGCGCCTCGTAGGCCTTGGTCTTGAAGCTGGTCTCCGGCGCGAGCCGCATGATGCCGAGTTCGGGCTCGGCGGGCGTCTCGTTCGGAGTGGGGCGGGCACGCGCGATCATGGAGGTCCTTAGGCGGGGGTAGGCCGCCGTCGACCCAGCTCTGGCATACCAGATGCCAAGCGGTCAAGGCGTTCTCAAAGGAGTTTGTGCGTTCGCGGAGTGTTCGCGGGACGTTCTGGCATGCCAACATTTGGAGGTGCGGTGGTCGGCTTTCCCGGCGGGAAGCGGGGGCTCGATTACGATCAGAGGCGCGGGTCGTTCGTGTTGGTCGGCTGTCGCTCACCGTGGAGTGATCGCTGCACCGCGCAACGCTGTTTGCTTGCGTGGGTTAGGAAGCAGACCTATCCTCACTCCATTGCGGCATCAGACCAGCAAATCGGGAGGACCTCATGGCCTGGAAGAAACCGGAAATCGTCGAGATCGCGGTCGGCATGGAAATCAACATGTACGCCTGCGCGGCGCGCAAGTAATCGAATCGCAGCTTCGTTGTGACGACGGCGCACGCCGCGGCCGGCAGTTTCTGTCGGTCGCGACGGTGAGCGTTCGTGTGTCGTCGTTGAAGACTTCAGTGGAAGGCGGTCGATGCTGCGGGTGATCGTTCTCGGCGCCGCAGCCGGCGGCGGGGTGCCGCAGTGGAATTGCGGTTGTCCGGTCTGCCGCGCGGCCTTCGCCGATCCAGAACGTCGCCGCACTCAGGCGTCGGTGGCCATCAGTGCCGATGGCGCGCACTGGTTCCTGATCAACGCCGCCCCGGATTTACGCCAGCAGATCATCGCCACGCCGCAACTGCATCCGTGGCCCGGCGCGCTCCGCCACAGCCCGATCGCCGGTGTGATCCTGACCAATGGCGAGGTCGATGCCGTGACCGGCTTGCTGTCGATGCGCGAGGGCTCGCCGTTCACGATCTATGCACACGCCAAGGTACTGGCGATCCTGAAGGCCAACAGCATCTTCAACGTGCTGAATGAAAAGCTGGTGGCACGGCAGCCGATCGCGGTCGATCAGCCCTTTTCACTTCGGCTGCCGGACGGCGCGCCGTCCGGCCTCGAGGTGAGCGCCTTTACGGTGCCGGGGAAGGGCGCTTGGTATCTCGAAGGGCAGACCCATCCCGGTGGTGCGGACGGCGAGGGCGATACGCTCGGCCTGACCATCACCGAGACGTCGAGCGGCCAGACGGTTCACGTCCTGACCGCGTGCGCGCGCGTCACCGACGATCTCAAGGCACGGCTCGCTGGCGCGCCGCTCTTGCTGTTCGACGGCACGGTGTGGCGCGACGACGAACTGATCGCCGCCGGCCTCGGCACCAAGACCGGCCAGGCGATGGGGCACATCGCGATGGCGGGCGATGATGGCGCGATCGCTGCGCTGGCGGATCTCGGCATCGGGCAAAAGCTGTTCGTTCACGTCAACAACTCAAACCCGGCGCTGCTGGCTCACTCGGCCGAGCACGGGCAGATCGAAGCGGCCGGCTGGCAGATCCCGGCGGACGGCACGGAGGTGATGCTGTGAATGCGATGACCGCGTTTTCGTTGAACAGCGCCGCGCCGCTCGCCAATGCCGACGAGCTTGAAGCGGCGCTGCGGCAGATCGGTGCTGCGCGCTATCACAATCTGCATCCGTTTCATCGCCTGCTGCATGGTGGCAAGCTCAACAAAGGCCAGGTGCAGGCCTGGGCGCTGAACCGCTATTATTATCAGAGCTCGATCCCGATCAAAGACGCGGTGGTGATCTCGCGATTTCGCGACCGCGCCACCCGCGTCGAGTGGCGACACCGGATCGAGGATCACGACGGCGATCTTGGTAGCGAAGGCGGCATCGAGCGCTGGCTGAAGCTGACCGAAGGTCTCGGCCTCGACAGCGCTTATGTCGAATCCACCCAAGGCATTCTGCCGGCGACACGGTTTGCGGTGGACGCCTATGTGCATTTCGTCCGCGACCGCACACCGCTGGAAGCGATCGCTTCGTCGCTGACGGAATTGTTCGCGCCCAATCTGCACGAGGAGCGGATCGCCGGGATGCTGGCGCATTACGACTTCGTCAACCCACAGATCATGAGCTACTTCAAGCGCCGGCTGGAGCAGGCGCCGCGCGATGCCAACTTTGCGCTTGCTTACGTCAAGCAGCACGCCACCACGCCGGCCGAGCGCGAAGCCGTGTGCAACGCGCTGATCTTCAAGACCAACGTGCTTTGGGCGCAGCTCGACGCTCTGCACCACGCCTATGTCGATGGCCACATCCCGCCCGGCGCCTTCGTGCCGGAAGGAGTCTGAGCCGATGGCGCCGCGCCGGATCAGCGTCAGCGAGGGGAGCCGTCCGGTGTTGCCACGGCACGCCCGTCTGAAGTTCGACGACACCCGGCAGCGCTGGGTGATCCTGGCGCCGGAGCGGGTGCTGGCGCCGGACGAGATCGCGGTCGAAATCCTGCAGCTCTGCGACGGCGCGCGCGATGTGGCGGCAATCATCGATGCGCTGGCGGCGAAGTACACGGCCGACCGTGGCGAGATCGGCCGCGACGTGGTGGCGATGTTGCAGGACCTCGCCGACAAGGGCTTTCTCACCGAGGCGCGGGAGACCGCGCCGTGACCGAGACTGCCACCAGCGTTGCGGGTTCCGATGGCGTCGCCGTGCTGGAGAAGCCTGGCAGCGTCGCGGAGACGTACGGCATTCCGCTCGCCGTGCTGCTGGAGCTGACGCATCGCTGCCCGCTGCAATGCCCGTATTGCTCCAATCCGCTGGAGCTGGAGCGGGGCGGCGCGGAGCTGTCGACCGACGAGTGGAAGCGGGTGCTGCGTGAGCTTGCGAGCATCGGCGTGCTGCAGGTGCATTTCTCCGGTGGCGAGCCGACCGCGCGCAAGGATCTGGTCGACCTTGTGCGCCACGCCACCGAGGTCGGGCTCTACACCAATCTGATCACCTCCGCGGTGCTGCTGAGCCGCGAGCGGCTGACGGCGCTGGCCGATGCTGGTCTGGCGCATGTGCAGATCAGTTTTCAGGGCAGCGAGGCAGAGATCGCCGACCGCGTCGGCGGCTTTGCCGGCGGGCACGCCAAGAAGCTCGAGGTCGCGCGCTGGACCCGTGAGCTCGATCTGCCGCTCACCGTCAATGCGGTGATGCACCGGCAGAACCTGCACCTGCTGCCCGACATCATCGAGATGGCGGTGCAGCTCGACGCCGACCGGCTCGAAGTCGCCAATGTGCAGTATTACGGCTGGGCGCTGAAGAACCGCGCCGCGCTGATGCCAACGTTGCAGCAGATCAAGGATTGCACCGCGACGGTCGAGGCGGCACGCGAACGGCTGAAAGGCGTTCTGGCGATCGACTATGTGATCCCGGACTACTACGCGGCACGGCCGAAAAAGTGCATGGGCGGCTGGGGCCGGCAGTTCTTCAACATCTCACCGAGCGGCAAGGTGCTGCCGTGCCATGCCGCCGAAACCATCACCGGGCTCGACTTTCCGTCGGTGAGGGGCGGCGCGTCGATCGCCGAGATCTGGCGGAACGCCGAGGCATTCAATCGCTATCGCGGAACCGGATGGATGCAGCAGCCCTGTGCCAGCTGCGCCTTCAAGGAGATCGACTTCGGCGGTTGCCGCTGTCAGGCCTTCGCGCTGGCCGGCGATGCCGCTGCGACCGACCCAGCCTGCGCGCTGTCGCCGCTGCACGACCGCATCTTCAAGACCGCAGAAGCGGAGGCCGCGTCTGGCAGCGACCGCTTCCTGTATCGCAATTTTGCGGGTGGGACGGTCGAGGGCTCGTAGCATAATCTCGCCACGTCATTCCCGGGCGCTCACGCAGGGAGTGAACTCGGAATCTCCACCACAAATACAATCCATCCGTCGTCATTCCGGGGCGCGCGGAGCGCGAGCCCGGAGTCCATAACCACCGGCTTCTGTTTCTTGGCAGAGCTTCGCCGCCTCAGTGCGTCACCGCGAGTCCAGGGACTATGGATTCCGGACTTGCGCGCAAGAGCGCGCAATCCGGAATGACGGAAGACAGGGCGTGCAGCGCGGTCAGCCGCCGCGTCGCTCGATCACCACCGTGGCGGTGCGGCCGACCACGAGGCGGACGTCGGGCGGCACTTGGTCGAGCGCGATGCGCACCGGGATGCGCTGTGCCAGCCGCACCCAGTTGAAGGTCGGGTTGACGTTCGGCAGCAGCTTGGCGCCGGCGCTGCGGTCGCGGTCCTCGATGCCGCCGGCGATGCTCTGGACGTGGCCGTAGAGCGGATTGCGCTCGCCCATCAGCCGGACTTCGGCACGGTCGCCGACCTTGATCGACGGCAGCTTGGTCTCCTCGAAGTAACCATCGACATGCAGGGTCGCCTGATCGATCAGCGCCGCGACGCCGCTGCCGGCGTTGACATAGGCGCCGGGGCGCAGATCGAAATTGGTGATCAGCCCGCCGACCTGGGCGCGGACCTCGGAGCGGTCGAGATTGAGCTTGGCGAGGTCGCGGTCTGCGATCGCCTGGTGCAACGCCGCTTCGGCCTCGGCCTGGGTCGCGGTGATCTGCTCGCGCTTTTGTTCGGTGACGGCGTCGCTGCTGAGATTGCGATAGCGCGCCAGATCCTTATTGGCGGCGTCGAGCGCGGCGACGCGGCCTTCGACCGCGGCTTCGGCCTGGCGCAGCGCCAAGGTGAAACGCTCACGATCGATCCGGAACAGGATGTCGCCTTTCTTCACCACCTGGTTGTCGACCACCAGCACCTCCGAGATGAGACCGGAGACGTCCGGTGCCACTGCGACGACGTCGGCCCGGACGCGGCCGTCGCGCGTCCACGGCTCGATCTCGTAGTGAACCCACAGCCGCCAGCCGATCAGTGCGGCGACCAAGACGCCGAGCGTGGTGACGCTGAGGCGGACGAGCAGAAGCGGAGTTTTTCCCATGGCTGGCCCTTTCATTGCGGCCACCCCGAAACCAGACCGAGAGCGACGAACACGATGACGACGAAGATGGTGAGATTGAACAAGGTGTGATGCCAGACGAGGTGATAGAAGTTGAGCCACACCAGCAGGCGCGACACCAGGCTGGTCAGAATGAACGCCGCGGCGGCGCAGATCAGGATGGTCGGCACGAACACGCCGAGGATGTTGAGTTCAGCAGTCATCAGGCGGCCTCCTGAAGGGCGAGGCGCGGCGGCTTCGCGGTCGGAAACAGGCAGCGGCGCAGGCCGACCAGGCCGAGCACCGCGCGCCGCGCCGTGCCGCTCGGCTCGTCGCGAACCGCGGCGAGGGCGCGGTCGAGTGTTCTGAGCAGTCCGGCCGGCGGCGCTATCGAAGCCGACGCGTAGTGCCGCTCCAGCCGGATCAGCAGCAGTTCGAGCCGGCGACGGGCGCCGCGCGACAGCTCAAGTCGCGCCCGATGCAGGTCGAGAATGTTGAAGCCGGCGCGCAGCTCGCGCAGCGCTTCCGGCATGGTGTGGCCGGCAGCGGCGGCGCGGGGCGCCAGCAGCATCATTCGGTCGATCATCAGGCCCGCGACGCTGGCGCGCTGGTTCTCGCTGCTGATATCGGCGGCCTGGGCCAACGTGGCGCGGTTGGCGTTGATCAGGCGCCGCGCGCTCCATTCCGCGCCGACAGGCCGCAGCACGGCGGTGACCAGCGCGGCGAGGCCGGTGCCGGTGACCACGGCGACGGTCGAGTTCAGGAAGCTTGCGGTGTCGAAGGTGTACATCTCCTGCAGCGCGATCAGACTGCCGGTGTTGACGGCGAGGCCGAGGCCGATCGGATAGGTCGCAGGTGCGCCCATCAGCACGCCGTACAGAATGAACGCGGGTGCCAGCACCAGCGCCAGACTTTCGAAATTGTGCACCGCCGGCAGGATCAGCAGCAGATAGGCCGCCGCAGCAAAAGCGGCCACGATGGTCCATTTGGTCAGACCGACGATCGACGGATACGGATCGTCGCGCGCGGCGAACAGGCTGGTGCCGACCGTCGCCATCATCGCGGCGGTGCCGCCGGCCGGCCAGGCGGACACGATCCAGAAGGTGCAGCAGGTGATCACGGTGAACAGCGTCACGAAGGCGGCGAGCAGCGCCATGCCGTGGTCCTGATGCTTCACCACCGCGACATGCTGTTCGATCGGATAGTGCAAGGGCGCATCGAGCGTCGTGGCGTTGCCGGTGGTCGCCGCGGCCAGCGCGATACAGTCGGATTGGATGTTGAGCAGATCTCGAAGCCGCATCAGCAGTCCGAGTTCGAGGAGGTCGCGCCACCCGCTGCGATGCGGGTGCTGATCGATCTCGGCCTGAACGTCAGCCAGCAAGGCATCACGGACCGCGGCGTCGCCGGGCTCGTCGCCTTCCATCCAGACGCGGGTTCGTTCGACGAGTGCTGCGACCGGGGCCGAAGGGCCGCCCAGCGGTTGCAGTTCGTCGAGGCGATCGGCGACCGACGACATCACCGGCAACAGCAGCAGCATCCGCGGCTGCAACTGCTTGATCCAACGCGTCGCGCTCTGGTCGAGATTGGTGTCGTAGCTGAGGAAGGTGACGAGGTTTTCGATGTCGGCGGAGTCGGCGGCGACCTGCAGACGATGGGTTTCGGCCGGCGGGCTCTTGTTCAGGCTGACGGCGTCGCGAACGCTGGCATGGGCGTGCTTGAACCATGCCTTGACCCGCTGCGCCGCGAGCGGTCCGACCGAGCGCGGAAACACCACGCTGGAGACCACGGCCGCGCAGGTGATGCCGAGCACGATCTCCTCGGTTCGCGCCAGCGCGATGTCGAAGATCTGGTTTGGCGTGTCGACAGTCGGAAATCCGATCAGCGCGGTGGTGTAGCCCGCCAGCATCGCCACGTAGCTGCGCGGCGAGCGGTCGAGCACCGACACGTAGATGCACAGCGCCGACCATAGCGCGATCGCGAGCACCAGCAGCGGCGGCGCACCAGCGAGATTGGGTACGATCGCCACGGCGACGCAGGCGCCGATCAGGGTGCCGAGGACGCGAAACACTGCCTTCGACCGCGTCGTGCCGGAGAGCGGATGCGAGGTGATGTAGACCGTCGCCACTGCCCAATACGGCCGCGGCAGATCGAGCCACAGCCCGATCGCCATCGCCAGCATCGCAGCGGCGAACGTCTTGAACGCAAACAGCCATTGCTGCTCGTCGGGCAGCGACATCGGCGGAAATCCTAGATTCCGAAAGGAGGGGCGCGCGGCGCCTTCTCGGGTGAAAAGGGCTGGTATCTGGCGCGACCTTTACATAAATGACCATGGGGTCATTTTATGTCAAGATGACGACCCGCCAGAATTGTGCCGTGCTTCATCCTTCAGGACGCGACCATGCCTAAGCCCAAACAAACGCCTGCAAAAACGCTGACCAGCGATGCGGCGGTTCGTTCCAAACGGGTCGCGCGCGGGCCGAGCCCGGACAAGACCGCGCAAACCAAAGCGAGCATCGTGCGGGCGGCACTCGCAGAGTTTCTCGACAAGGGCTTTGCAGACGCCACCATCGCGGGCGTGGCGCAGCGGGCCGGCGTCGCCAAGGGCACGCCGTATCGTTACTTCGCCACCAAGGAAGCGCTGTTCGCCGGCGTGGTGCAGCAGGAGCTGGTCGGCGCGCTCGGCGATATCCTGGAGGAGAGGCGCGGGCGCGACGAGAGTGTGCAGGCGTTCCTGCGCCGGACGCTGCTGATCGCGCTCGGCGAGATCGAGCGCAAGGGGCGGGCGGCGATGGCCCGGCTGGTGATCGTCGAGGGCGTGCGGTTTCCGGCGCTGGTCGAGATCTATCGCCGCGAGATGTTCGATCCGGTGCTCGACCAGATCAAACGATTGGCGCCGGTGGCGCGCCGGCGCGGCGAACTGCCCGACGACCGGTTGATCCGCCACCCGCATCTGCTGATCGCGCCGGTGTGGATGGGCATTCTCAACAACCAGCTGATCGACCGCGACCACCCGGTCGACATCGCCGGCCTGTTCGAGGCGCAGCTGGAATTGATGTTTTCCGGCGAGGCAGGGCGGTGAGGGATGAATACCCCTTTGGCCGCTTCCGTCCAACGAAAACCAGACGTCGTGAGTTCGGGCTCGAGTAGTTCTGCTTTTGATAGAACCGGGACCGCGGTTCGGAGTGCTCACAACAGGCACAACCTCATGGTGAGGAGGCGCGAAGCGCCGTCTCGAACCATGCGCCGCAGGCGATGTGGCTCCTCATCCTTCGAGACGCCCGGCTTTGCCGGGCTCCTCAGGATGAGGACCTTTGCCCTTGGCAAGGGCCAAATCCGCTTCGATCGGGTGACGAACGGCTCTAAAACACCACCACCGAACGGATCGACTTGCCCTGGTGCATCAGATCAAAACCCTTGTTGATCTCTTCGAGCTTCAGCACGTGGGTGATCATTGGGTCGATCTCGATCTTGCCGTTCATGTACCAGTCGACGATCTTCGGCACGTCTGTGCGGCCGCGGGCGCCGCCGAACGCGCTGCCTTTCCAGACACGGCCGGTGACGAGCTGGAACGGTCGGGTCGAGATTTCCTTGCCGGCTTCAGCGACGCCGATCACCACCGACACGCCCCAGCCGCGATGGCAGGCTTCGAGCGCCTGGCGCATCACATTGGTGTTGCCGGTGCAGTCGAACGTGTAGTCGGCGCCACCGTCGGTGAGCCCGACGAGATGCTGGACGATGTCGCCGTCGACCTTCTTCGGGTTGACGAAATGCGTCATGCCGAAGCGGCGGCCCCATTCTTCCTTGTCGTCGTTGATGTCGACGCCGACGATCTTGTCGGCACCGACCATCTTGGCGCCCTGAATCACGTTGAGGCCGATGCCGCCGAGGCCGAACACCACGACGTTGGAGCCGGGCGTGACCTTGGCGGTGTTGACCACCGCGCCGACGCCGGTGGTGACGCCGCAGCCGATGTAGCAGCTCTTGTCGAACGGTGCGTCCTCACGGATCTTCGCGACTGCGATCTCCGGCAGCACGGTGAAGTTCGAGAAGGTCGAGCAGCCCATGTAGTGATAGATGGTCTGGCCTTTGTAGGAAAAGCGCGAGGTGCCGTCCGGCATCAAGCCCTTGCCCTGCGTGGCGCGGATCGCGGTGCAGAGATTGGTCTTCTGGCTCAGGCAGCTTTTGCACTGTCGGCATTCCGGCGTGTACAGCGGAATGACGTGATCGCCCGGCTTCACCGAGGTGACGCCGGCGCCGACCTCGCGGACGATGCCCGCGCCTTCATGGCCGAGGATCGAGGGAAAGATGCCTTCGCTATCGAAGCCGTCGAGCGTGTAGGCGTCGGTGTGGCAGATGCCGGTGGCCTTGATCTCGACCAGCACCTCGCCGGCCTTCGGCCCTTCGAGATCCAGCTCGACGATTTCGAGCGGCTTCTTGGCCTCGAACGCGACGGCGGCCCGTGTCTTCATGGCGATCCTCCTGGCATCAGCGAAACTGCGATTGCCTCTCGTATCGCAAATCGGCGCGCGGACTTGAACCGTTTTCTAGCCTGGTGAGGCGACGGGGCTCACGCCGAGGCGGCGCGGCAATCGTCTTCGAGCGGCAGATCGTCGGGCGCGTTGGGATCGCCGGGCGCGGTGGCCCAGGCGAGTTCGACCAGCGTCACGGTGCGGCGTCCGGCGCCGTCGAACTGGCAGACGATCAGGCCCTGTTCTTCGATGTAGGTCAGCAGGCGCCGGGCGCGGCGCAGCGAGTGGGTGCCATAGGCCCGCGCAATCGCGGCGTCGCTCGGGCAGGGCCAGCCTTCCTTGGCGGCGCGGGCGATGATCATGAACACGCCCTGCATATCGTCGGGCAGGGTGGAGGCGCGCAGCGTCACGTCCTGCCACGCATCATCGGCCGCCATCTCGGTGGTGAGGCCGGCGCGTGCGTGGGTCAGCATCCGCCGAAACTCGGTCATGTCCGGGATCGCGGTGGCCAGGCCTTCGATCCGGCAGCGCACCACGAATTCCTGATACAGCACGCCGATGGCGCGGAAGCCGGCGTCCGGCTCGGCCAGGATCGCGCGCAGGATACGGTCGAGCCGTTCGCGGCGCTCGGCGATCTGTTCGTCGCTGAGCGGCGGCGCTTCGGGCTCAGGCGTCGTGTCGATCGCGACTGACTTCGCCGCCATCAACTGGCTGAGCAGATCCGGCGCGGGGGCGCGGCGCTGCGGCCGTGTTGCGGTGGTCTCCGGCGGCGGCGCGGCGAGGATCACGGCGCGCGCGTCTTCGAGGCCCGCTTCCGGCAGCGGCATCAGGCGCGGCGTCGAGTTGCGCGGATGGGTTTCGGTCGGCCCGATCCGCAAGCCGAGCGGCCGGCGCGACAGCGCCGGGCCGAGCGCCATGAACTGGCCGCGTTCGAGATCGCGAAACGCTTCGGCCTGCCGCCGCTCCATGCCGAGCAGATCGGCGGCACGCGCCATGTCGATATCGAGGAAGGTGCGGCCCATCAGGAAGTTCGAGGCTTCCGCCGCGACGTTCTTGGCGAGCTTGGCGAGGCGCTGGGTGGCGATCACGCCGGCCAGGCCACGCTTGCGGCCGCGGCACATCAGGTTGGTCATCGCGCCGAGCGATAGCTTGCGCGCCTCGTCGGAGACTTCGCCGGCGACGGCGGGCGCGAACAGCTGTGCTTCGTCGACCACCACCAACATCGGGTACCAATGGTCGCGCGCGGTGTTGAACATGCCGTCGAGAAACGCCGCGGCGCGGCGCATCTGGTTCTCGGCATCGAGCCCTTCAAGATTGAGCACCGCCGAGACGCGATGAATCCGTGCGCGTTCACCGGCGACCTGCAGGCCGCGCTCGGTGTGGTCTTCGGCGTCGATCACGAGATGGCCGAATCGCTCCGCCAGCGTGACGAAGTCTCCTTCGGGATCGATGATCGCCTGCTGCACCCAGGGCGCGCTCTGCTCCAGCAGGCGGCGCAGCAGATGCGACTTGCCCGAGCCGGAATTGCCCTGCACCAACAGTCGCGTCGCCAGCAGTTCCTCGAGATCGAGAGCCGCGGTTGCGCCTGAATTGGTTTGCCCCATTTCGATCGCAACGGTCATGGCTCGGCCCGAGGTCTCCTTTCGCGAGCAGGGGGCTTAACAACCTGGGCGCGCCGCGTCGAGCACCTGCGGCGGTTCCGCCCGGTGTTATGCACGCACATCAGCGTTGCGTGACAAGCCGCGAATCAGCGCCAGCCGAGCGCCGGTGCGACGTGGGTGAGTACGGCCTCGATCACATGGGCGTTGTAATCGACGCCGAGCTGATTGGGGATCGTCAGCAACAGCGTGTCGGCTTCGGTGATCGCCTCATCCGCTTTGAGCTGCTCGATCAGCGCGTCCGGCTCGGCCGTATAAGAGCGGCCGAAGATCGCGCGGGTCTGCTCGTCGAGATAGCCGATCTGATCCTGCTGCTGGCCTTCGCGGCCGAAATAGGCGCGGTCGCGATCGTCGACCAGCGGGAAGATGCTGCGGCTGACCGAGACGCGCGGCGTGCGGGTGTGACCGGCCTCTTTCCAGGCTTCGCGATAGGCGCGGATCTGCGCCGCCTGCTGAACGTGAAACGGCTCGCCGGTCTCGTCGTTCTTCAGCGTCGAGCTCTGCAGATTCATGCCGAGCTTGGCGGCCCACACCGCGGTGGCGTTGGAGCCGGCGCCCCACCAGACGCGGTCGCGCAGACCTTCCGAATACGGCTCGAGCCGCAATAGACCGGGCGGATTGGGAAACATCGGCCGCGGATTGGGCTGTGCAAAGCCCTGGCCGCGCAAGAGGTCGAGCAGCACTTCGGCGTGGCGGCGGCCCATGTCGGCATCGCTCTCGCCCTCGGCGGGCTGATAACCGAAATAGCGCCAGCCATCGATCACCTGCTCGGGCGAACCGCGGCTGATGCCGAGCTGCAGCCGGCCGCCGGCGATCAGGTCGGCGGCGCCGGCGTCCTCGGCCATGTAAAGCGGATTCTCGTAGCGCATGTCGATCACGGCGGTGCCGATCTCGATGCGCTTGGTTTTGGCGCCGATGGCGGCGAGCAACGGGAAGGGCGAGGCGAGTTGCCGGGCGAAATGATGCACGCGGACGTAGGCGCCATCGGCGCCGAGCTGTTCGGCGGCCTGCGCCAGATCGATGGTTTCGAGCAGCGCATCGGCGGCCGAACGCGTGCGTGATTGCGGCGACCAATGGCCGAACGAGAGAAAACCGATCTTCTTCATTGAGACAGCCCTGACGATGTGAAGGCTGTAGATAGTGCGCCTGCCGTTTCAGAAAAGCCTTCGCTGGCGCATGGCGGTGATCGATCAGCACGCGCGCCGCGCGTGATGCCTCAATCGTTCGCCAAGCCGCGCAGCAGCAGATCGACACTCGCTTCAGTGAAGGCGACGAAATCGACTTCCTTGCGGGTGCCGAACAAGAGCGACCACAGGCTGAGCAGCACTGCGGGACTCATCACGATCTCGGTGAAGGCAGCGGCCGGCGCATCGCGGAATTCGCCCGCGGCGACGCCGTCGTCGATCACCTGCCTGAATTGATCCATGATCGGTGCGACGAATTCGTCGTAGTGACGGTCGACCAGATCGGGAAAGCGGCAGCCCTCGGCGATCAAGAAGCGCAGAATTTCGCGGGACTCGCGGTTCTCCGCAATGTGGCCATAGGTGAAGGCGATCAAGCCGCGCAGCCGTTCGGTGGCCGAGCCGGAGAGGGTGAGCGCGTGGTCCTTCAAGCCCGGCAGAAACGACTGCGATTTATGCCGGACCATCTCCTCGAACACCCGCTCCTTGGTGTCGAAGTAAAAATAGATCGTGCCCTTGGTCACGCCTGCGCGCGCCGCGACGTCCTCGAGGCGGGTGGCCGCATAGCCGTGCACGACGAATTCCTCGAACGCGGCATCGAGGATTTCCGATGGGCGCTCGGCTTTGCGGCGGGCGCGTTTGGTGACGGCAGGCGGCATGGGGCGAACTCCGATCACGTAGTTTTACTATTGACTTTCGAGTCAGTCAATAATATTGCACTGCAATGCGCTTGATCGAATGGGCGAATTCCTGATGCTTTGGCTCAGACCCGTGGTGCTGCTGGTGGTTGCCGCCTCTCTGGCGGGGTGCGGCGAGGAGGCCCGGCGGGAACGCCCGGTGACGCTGGTGAAGACCGAGGTGGTCCACACCCAGCCCCGCAGCACGGTCATTCGGGTGACCGGCGACGTTCAGGCCCGGGTTTCCACCGAATTGTCGTTCCGGGTCAGTGGCCGGGTGGTCGAGCGCCTGGTCGACGTCGGCGCCCACGTCAATGCCGGCGATTTGCTGGCGCGGCTCGATCCGACCGAACAGCGCGCCGATCTGGTCGGCGCCCAGGCGGCGCTGACCGCTGCCGAAGCCCAGCTCCGCCTCGCCACCGCGACCTACGAACGCCAGAAGACGCTGATGGGGTCCGGCTTCACCACCCGTGTTGCCTATGATCAGGCGCAAGAGGGGCTGCGCGCCGCCGAAGGATCGGTCGACACCGCCAAGGCGCAACTCGGCATCGCCAAGGATGCCCTCGGCTACACCGAGCTGCGCGCCAGCGCCGCCGGTATCATCACCGCACGCAACGTCGAAGTTGGTCAGGTCGCGCAGTCGGCGCAGTCGGCCTACACGCTCGCCGAAGACGGCGCCCGGGACGCAGTGTTCGACGTCTACGAGGCGATCTTCCTGATCCCGGTCGGCAGCGATTCCATCAAGCTGTCGCTGGTGTCGAACCCGGCGATTACCGCCGTGGCCAAGCCGCGCGAAATCTCGCCGACGGTCGATCCGAAGACCGGTTCGGTCCGTGTCAAACTGTCGATCGAGAATCCGCCGCCCGAGATGACGCTCGGCAGCGTCGTGGTCGGCGAGGGCTTCAGCCAGACGCTGGACAAGATCGTGCTGCCGTGGAGCGCGCTCACCGCCGATCAGAGCGGCGCCGCGGTGTGGGTGGTCGATCCGAAGACCCATACGGTGTCCCTCAAGAGCGTCGCGATCGAACGCTACGAGACCGACGCGATCGTGGTCAGTCGCGGCCTGTCGATCGGCGATCGCGTCGTGGTCGACGGCGGAAAGATGCTGCGTCCCGGGCAGGTGGTTGCCGATGCGGGAGGCGCCGCATGAGCGCACCACGTTTCGTTGCGGTGATCGCGGCTGCGCTGCTGCTGACCGGCTGCAACGACAAATCGGAAACCAAGTCCCCGGTGCGGCCGGTGATGTCGACGGTGATTGCGCCGCTGCAGGCGACCAATCTCGCCGTGGTCGGCACGGTCGAGCCGCAGTTCAAGACCGACTACGGCTTTCGCATGCTGGGCCGGCTGATCGCCCGTCCGGTCAATATCGGCGACGTCGTGGAGAAGGGGCAGACGCTGGCCGCGGTCGATCCGTTCGCGGCTGAACTCGCAGTGCGTTCGGCGCAGGCCGATCTGGCGACCGCGCAGGCGCAGCTCGTCAATGCCAGCGGCACCGCCAACCGGCAACGCGCGCTGATCGAGACCGGCGCCACCACCAAGGCGACGCTCGACAGCGCCGAGCAGGGCGACGCCGCCGCGCAGGCCGCGGTAGTCCGCGCCCAGTCGGCACTGACCAAGGCGCGCGAGCAACTGAGCTACACCAAGATCGAGGCGCAATATGCCGGCGTCGTCACTGCGGTCGGCGCGCAGGTTGGTCAGGTGGTCAATCCCGGCCAGATGGTTGCGACCGTCGCGCGTCCCGACATTCGTGAGGCGGTGATCGACGTCGCCGACGATCTGGTCGGCGTGCTGAAGATCGGCACGCCGCTGACCGTGGCGCTGCAGCTCGATCCGCGCGTCCGCGTCGACGGCAAGGTGCGCGAGATCGCGCCGCAGGCCGATCAGGTCACGCGCGCCCGGCGGGTTCGTATCACGCTGGAAAATCCGCCCGAGACATTCCGGCTCGGCACCACGATCACCACGCTGATCCCGGGTAAGCCGAGCCGCGGCTTCCGTCTGCCGGCGACCGCGATCCTGCGCCAGGGCGATCAGGCCAGCGTGTGGGTGATCGACACCGCCAAGGGATCGGTCAGTAAGCGCAGCGTGCAGGTCGCGCCGAGCGACAACGGCACGGCTCAGGTCACCGATGGGCTCGAGGCCGGCATGCGGATTGTCACCGCCGGCGTCCATCATCTGCAGGAAGGCCAAATGGTCCGGTTCGAACGGGAAGTCACGCCGTGAAGTCGTTCAATCTCTCCGACTGGGCGCTGCAGCACCGTTCGCTCGTCTGGTACTTCATGATCGCCTTCATGGCGGCCGGTCTGTTTTCGTATCTCGACCTCGGCCGCGAGGAAGACCCTGCGTTCACCATCAAGACCATGGTGATCCAGGCGAAGTGGCCCGGCGCCTCGGCCGAGGAGACCACCCGGCAGGTCACCGACCGGATCGAGAAGAAGCTCGAGGAGCTGGAGTCGCTCGACTACACCAAGAGCATCACCACGCCCGGTGAGACTACGGTGTTCGTCAATCTGCGCGACACCACCAAGGCACGCGACGTGCAGCCCACCTGGGTGCGCGTGCGCAACATGATCAACGACATCAAGGGCGACTTCCCGCAGGGCGTGGTCGGCCCCGCCTTCAACGATCGCTTCGGCGACGTGTTCGGCAATATCTATGCGTTCACCAGCGACGGCCTGACCCAGCGCCAGCTTCGCGACAAGGTCGAAGAAGTCCGCGCCAAGGTGCTGCAGGTGCCGAATGTCGGCCGTGTCGACATCGTCGGCGCCCAGGACGAAGTGATCTTCCTCGAATTCTCGCCGCGCAAAGTCGCGGCGCTCGGCCTCGACCAGCGCACCATCGTCAGCTCGCTGCAGGCGCAGAACGCGATCACGCCGTCGGGCGTGCTGCAGGCCGGGCCGGAGCGGATCAGCGTCCGCGTCAGCGGTCAGTTCACTTCCGAAGAGAGCCTCAAGGCGATCAATCTCCGGGTCAACGACCGCTTTTTCCCGCTGACCGATGTCGCCACCATCCGGCGCGGCTATGTCGATCCGCCGACCTCGCTGTTCCGCTTCAATGGCGAGCCGGCAATTGCACTGACGATCGGTATGAAGGCCGGCGCCAATCTGCTGCAGTTCGGCGAAGCGCTGAAAGAGGAGATGAAGCGGATTTCCGCCGATCTGCCGGTCGGCGCCGAAGTGCATCTGGTGTCGGATCAGCCGCAGATCGTCGACGAGGCGGTGTCGGGCTTCACACGGGCGCTGTTCGAAGCGGTGGCGATCGTGCTGGTGATCAGCTTCATCAGCCTCGGCATGCGCGCCGGCCTCGTGGTCGCGATCTCGATCCCGCTGGTGCTGGCGATCACCTTCATGGTGATGTCCTATTCGGGGATCTCGCTGCAGCGGATTTCGCTCGGCGCGCTGATCATCGCGCTCGGCCTTCTGGTCGACGACGCCATGATCGCAGTCGAGATGATGGTGGCGCGGCTCGAGGTCGGCGACTCGCTCGCCAAGGCCGCGACCCATGTTTACACCTCGACCGCGTTCCCGATGCTCACCGGCACGCTGGTGACGGTGGCGGGCTTCATTCCGATCGGCCTCAACAACAGCGCGGCAGGCGAATTCACTTTCACGCTGTTCGTGGTGATCGCGGTGTCGCTGCTGACGTCGTGGATCGTCGCGGTGCTGTTCACGCCGCTGCTCGGCGTCACCATCCTGCCCGACAAGATGAAGAACCACCACGAGACCAAGGGCCGGTTCGCGACGATGTTCAGCCGGATGCTCGGCTTCTGCATGCGGCACCGCTGGCTGACGATCGGACTGACGCTGGCCGCCTTCGCGCTGTCGATCGTCGGCATGGGTTTCGTGCAGCAGCAGTTCTTCCCGAATTCGGACCGCAAGGAACTGATCGTCGACTGGAACCTGCCGCAGAACAGCTCGATCGCCGAGACCAATGCGCAGATGGCCAAGTTCGAGCGCGAGGCGCTGACCGGACGGCCGGGCATCGATCACTGGTCGACCTATGTGGGGCAGGGCGCTCCGCGCTTCGTGCTGTCGTTCGACGTCGAACCGTCGAACGCTACCTTCGGCCAGATGGTGATCGTGACCAAGAGCCTCGCCGACCGCGACCGGCTGCGGGAGGAGCTGCAGGCTTACTTGCGCAAGACCTTCCCGGGCACCGACGCGCTGGTCAAACTGCTCGACATCGGTCCGCCGGTGGGGCGGCCGGTGCAGTATCGCGTCAGCGGGCCGGACATCGCCAAGGTGCGCGGCTTCGCGCAGCAGCTCGCCGGGATCGTCGCCGCCAATCCGCATCTCGGCGAGGTGGTGTTCGACTGGATGGAGCCGGCGCGGGTGATCAAGGTCGACGTGCTGCAAGACAAGGCGCGTCAGCTCGGCGTCACGTCGGAAGATATCGCCTCGACACTCAACGGCATCCTCGACGGTGCGACCATCACCCAGGTGCGTGACGACATCTATCTGGTCAACGTACTCGGCCGCGCCAATGACGCCGAGCGCGGCTCGATCGAGACGCTGCGCAACCTGCAACTGTCCGGCGGCAGCGGTCAGACGGTGCCGCTCGCCGCGGTCGCGACCTTCCGCTACGAGCTGGAGCAGCCGACGATCTGGCGCCGCGCGCGGCTGCCGACCGTCACGGTCAAGGCCAGTGTGATCGACGAGGTGCAGCCGGCGACGGTGGTCGAGCAGCTGAAGCACTCGGTCGGCGAGTTCACCGCCAAGCTGCCGGTCGGCTATTCGGTGACCGTCGGCGGCGCGGTGGAAGAGAGCGGCAAGTCGCAAGCGCCGATCGTCGCGGTGGTGCCGATCATGCTGTTCGTGATGGCTACCGTGCTGATGATCCAGCTGCAGAGCTTCCAGCGGCTGTTCCTGGTGTTCGCGGTGGCGCCGCTGGCGCTGATCGGCGTGGTTGCGGCGCTGCTGCCGAGCCGTGCGCCGCTCGGCTTCGTCGCGATCCTCGGCGTGCTGGCGCTGATCGGCATTCTGATCCGAAACTCGGTGATCCTGATCGTGCAAATCGAACAGTTGCGCAGTGAAGGACGTCCACCTTGGGATGCGGTGACGGAAGCGACCGAGCACCGGATGCGGCCGATCATGCTCACCGCGGCGGCGGCGAGCTTGGCGCTGATCCCGATCGCGCGAGAAGTGTTCTGGGGACCGATGGCCTACGCGATGATGGGCGGCATCATCGTCGGCACGGTGCTCACCCTGTTGTTCCTGCCTGCGCTGTACATTGCGTGGTTCCGCATCAAGGCGCCGACACAAGAGGCTTAGGATGGCTAGTTCGAGTGAAACACCGCCCGATCTTCCGTTGTGCCGCGGCGACCGCGTTCGGATGAGTCCGCTCGGTCGTGAGCGGCATCCGCGCTACGGCACCCGTGAGGGCGTCATCGTCGGCCAGGGCTCGCCGAGCAGTTGGCGGGTGAAGTTCGACGACCGCAAGACCATCCAGGCGATCCATCAGGACTATCTCGAGCGCGTTCCGGGGCAGGCGCCGCGCTTCGACACGTCCGAGCCCTGGAGCCGCTGGCGCGACGATCCGCCGGCGACCCCGTAGTCGCGCGTCCCTCGTTCCTGCTGGTGTCCTGATGTCCCGCGTGCCTCGCTCGTTTGTCGTCGTTGTCGCGCTGGCGTCGAGCTGCTTGCTCGCCGCCTGTGCAAGCCTGCCGCGCCAGCCCTACACGGCCGCCGAAGCCGCCAAGGCGCGCATCCTCGATCGCGACGATCTGCGGCGCTACGCCGACGATCCGCCGTCCGCCTTTGTGGATGGTCGCCGGATTTCCGGACCGCAGACCTACCTCGCGCTGTCCGGCGGCGGCGCCGACGGCGCCTATGGTGCGGGCGTGCTGGCGGGATGGACGGCAGCAGGGAGCCGGCCGTCGTTCTCGATCGTGTCGGGCGTCAGCACCGGCGCGCTGATCGCGCCATTCGCCTATATCGGCCCGCGCTACGACGACACGCTGCGGGAGCTCTACACCAGCGGCGTGGCTGAAAGCCTGCTGGAGGATCCAAACCCGTTCAATGCGATCTTCGGCTCAGGCCTGTTCGGCAACAAGCGCCTGCGCGAACTGGTTGCCCGGTACATCGATGCCAATTTCATGGAGGAGGTGGCCGAGCAGTACGCCAAGGGGCGGAGGCTGTTCGTCGTCACCACCAATCTGGATTCGCAGCGCTCGGTGATCTGGGACATGGGCCGGATCGCCGCGCTGCGGACGCCGGAGAGTCTCAATCTGTTCAGGGATGTCGTCGCAGCCTCGGCCAGCATTCCGGCGGTGTTCCCGCCGATGCTGGTCAATGCCGAAGCCGATGGCGTCCGGTTCCAGGAGATGCATGTGGATGGCGGCGTGATGTCGCCGGTGCTGACCTTGCCGGAAGCGTATCTGATGCGTAGTGCCTCGTGGGACAAGTCGCTCAACCTGCAGCTCTACATCCTGATGAATAATACCATTGAACCGGAGTTCCAGCTGGTGCGCGATCGTGCGCTGGACATCGCCGCGCGCGCCTCGTCGTCGATGATCAAGGCGCAAACCCGGTCGATCCTCTACAGCACCTACGCGTTCGCCCGCCGCAACAAATACGGTTTCAATCTGTCCTATATCGAGAGCGACCGGCCGCCGTCGCCGCCCGGCTTCGACACCGCCTACATGCGTTCGCTGTATCAATACGGCTACGACCGCGCGCGCAGCGGCCATGTCTGGTCGAGCGCACCGCCGGCGGATGATTCCGCACCGGCGCCCGTTGCGGCCACCACCCCGGCGCGCCACGTCGCCGGTGTCCAATAACGACGCGCTGTGAGCGCGGCGTCCACCGCTTTCGCGTGCGGTGGACGAGTGAGGCGAAGATGTCTGCAATCCGGTTCACGACGGCCCTGACGGCCGCGGTGCTGTTGTTTTGTCCGGCTTCGGCCGCGGTGTCCGATCGTGGCCACGAGCCGACGGTGCAGCCGCCGCCGGCGACGTCCACCGACGAGCCGACCGGTTCGGTGACGATCGCGCGCGGCAGTGGCGCCGACCTGATCCGGATGGTGGAGAAGAAGCTGCCCGGCGTGCGGGTCTTCGATCTCAACCTCACCGACGAAGGCTCGGCGCCGTGGTTCGAGGTCAAGTCGTATCGGGGAGATCAGGTGTGGAGCACCATGATCGATGTGGCCACGCGCCGGATCGTTCGCTCCTCTGAGGCGAAACCTGCCTCCGATCTCGACGCCGAGACCCAGCGCGATCTCGGCGATTTCCGGCGGATCAAGATGAAGCTGTCCGAGGCGGTGGTGATCGCCGAGCAGCTTAGTGGCGGGCGCGCGATCAGCGCCGGGCTGCACCGCGGCGATAACAAGCTGGTGTTCGTGGTCGTGGTGGTGGCGGACGGCGCGCTGAAAGAAGTCACCGTGGAGCCGGACAAGTAGCGCCGTCTCGCGGCGCTTGGCTGCTTCAGCTCTTGTCGAGATCCTCGACCACCTGCACCAGCGTCTGCTTGACCTCGGTGCGATCCGCCGTGACGGTGTCGATGAACAACCGCATCCCGGGCAGTTCCTTGCGGATCACGTCGGTCGATCCTGACGTCTTCAATCCGCGGACCTCATAGGCGCGCACCGGCTCGCTGAAGCCTTTCACCGTAAGGGCAGGACGCTCCTCGGCGTCGATCACATCGTTCACCAACGACCAAGTGACATGCGAGATCAGGATCGAGCCGGGCTCGCAGTTCTGCTCCAGGCGCGAGGTGAGGTTCACGGCGCCGCCGACGATGGTGTAGTCCATCCGGTCCGGGCTGCCGAAATTGCCGACGGTGCAGAAGCCGGTGTTGATGCCGATGCGGATCCGGAACGGGCGCTCGGCGCCGGCGTCGATCCACTCCATCTCCAGCTGCTTCAACTTCTCCTGCATCTCGATCGCCATCATCACGCAGGCGACAGCGTCCTCCTTGACGCCGCGGCTCTCCGGATCGCCGAAGAACGCGAGCACGGCATCGCCGACATATTTGTCGATCGTTGCCCCGTGCTTGAGCGCGATCTGCGCCATCTCGGCGAGATAGCGGTTGAGCATCGCGGTGAGGTCTTCCGACTCCAGCTTGTCGGTAGTGGCGGTGAAGTTGGCGATGTCGGACAGGAAGATCGTCAGCTTCTTGCGCTTGGAGGCGATCTCGGCGTCCTGATGGCCGCTGAAAATCGACGAGTAGACTTGCGGTGACAGATACTTCGACAGCGCGGCCGACAGCCCTTCAAGACTGCGGTTACGCGTCTCCAGTTCCTCGGTGCGCTGCTTCACCATCGAGTCGAGATATTCCTCGCGCGCGGCGACTTGTCCGGCCATGCCGGTGAACACCCGGGCCAATTGGCCGAGCTCGTCGTGGCGGGTCGCGACGGGCGTCAGTGAATTCGGATCGAACTTCTGCGACTCCAGCGCGGCGGCGGCGCGGGTGATCTGGCGCAGCGGGGCCGCCTGATAGCGGGCGAGGCCGATCGACAGCAGGATGCCGAGCGCGGCGATCGCCGACGCGTTGACGGCCGCGATCTCGGCCTGGCTTTGCACCGTCGCCCAGACACGGTTCATCGGCAGGCGAACCAGCGCGGCACCGACGATCTCTTTCTGCTCGTTGCGCACCGGCGCGATCACGCTGAGGTTCTGGCGACTCTCGACGTGCCGGGTCTGGCCGTCGGCGATCACCAGACGTACCGGGCCGAGTTCTTTCTCGTTGGGACCGTCGCGGCGATCGGCGCCGTACACGCCGGGGCCGACCAGCGCGTCGAGCTTGCGGTCGAACACCCACACCGCGTCGATGTCGCCGTCGGCCAGCAGATTTTCGACCGTGCGCGGCAGGCCGATCTTCATCGTCAGCTGCTGCAGGAATTTGGCACTGCGCCCGACCTGGATAATGCGCGGTTTGTCGATGCCGCCGACGCCGACATATTTGAAATGCTGGTTGTCGATGTCGCGCTTGCGGGCGTCCTGATTGACCACCTTCTTCTGGCCGGTGAGGAGATCGTGGAAGGCGTAGGCCTGCGGCTGCATCTGCGGCGAATTGCTGAAGGTGAAATTCACGTCCGGCAGGCTGTGCAGATAGGCGTGGCCTTTCTCGTCGGTGATCCAGATCTCGTCGAGAACGGTGTCGTCGGTGATCGACTTCAGCCGGCGATTGATCTCGGTCGGCGTCATGCCGGCGCGTTCGGCGGCCTCGACGAAATGGCCGAGCAGGGTGCCTTCGGCGGTCATCTCCTCGGCGATGATCCCCTCGACTTCGGTCGGGATCGACGCGGCGAGACTGGCGCTGCGCGCCAGCAGCCGCGCGACTTTCTCACCCGATGCTTCGGCTTCGGTGATGATCGCGCGCCGTGTGGTCCAGGTCAGCAAAGCGGCGGTTACGAGCGTGGCGCCGACCGTCAGCACCGTGACCAGCAGGACCAACCGTGTGGTAAATTTCATGAAAGAACCTGTGCTTGCCGCCGGCGATGTGTTCCCGCCAGCGGAGAGGCGCGCGACGCGCTGCAAACATCGCAAAACAGTCCGCGCGCTGCGACCGGCGGACTATCCATGCGGACCGATGGCACTGTCAAATCGCCTCAGATGCGCCACCACGTCGCGCGCCGAGCACGCATGATGGTGCCGACCTCGTAGCAACTTCGCCGCGGGCCGGCATTGTGACCCGTCAATCCATCGGCGGCCTTTGAATCGAAGGCGAGGGATCGCAGGTCTCGACTGAAACTCAGGTCGCTTTGTCGCTTGTCCGCGGCGCCGCGTAAGCAGCCAGGAACACCGGCACGGCACGGTCGACGCATTGATCGATCTCGCTGGCTGAGATGGCGTCGCCAAATTGCAGCGAGCGGCGATAAGCGATCTCGGATTCAAGCAGCGCCAACAGGTGATGCGCTGCCACAGCCGGATTGGCGGCATGCAGGCGGCCAGCTTTGGTCGCGGCGTCGATATAGCGGGTGAACGCCTCGACCGCTTTGCCAGGGCCCGCGTCGTAGAAAATCCGCCCGAGATTGCCGATCCGGCCGTGCGCCACCGCAAGGCGGTGGGCCGTGGTGGCGTCCTCGGCCAGCACGCGATGCAGTAGTTTCTTGCCGAACTCGTTAAGCACACGCTCCGGATCGTCGGTGGCGCGCGCCTCGAGATCTTCGTACATGCCGCGGATCTGCTTGCCGGCGACGCGCAGCGCGACGTGCACGAACAGCTCTTCCTTGGACGGGAAGTAGCCATACAGCGTCGCCTTCGAGCCCCCGAGCCTGCTGGCGATTTCCGACATCGAGGCGCCGTCGAGGCCGCGTTCTTTGAACACCTCGACCGCGGTGTCGAGGATCGCGTCCCGCTTGGCTTCCGTCCGAACCCTGACCATCGCTCTCCGTCACCTCGCCAATTCGCCCGGCATCCTCCGCAATCATACTGAACGTACGGTCATATTGACAGTCCTGCGTCCGAATAATAACCGTACGTTTGGTTTTATTATGAGCCGGCCGACGGTGCTTCCGGCCCGGCTTGGAAAGACGAGACGGCGATGAGAGAGATCGTGGGGTTTCGTGCCGCCATCATCGCGATGGCGCTGATCCTCGGAGCTTGCGACTCCGCAGCTCCCAAGCCCGATCATGGCGCCGCGGAGCCGACGAAACTGCCGCAGCCGGTGATGGTGGTGCCGGTGCGGTTCGAGGAGGGCGCCCGGACGCGGACCTTCGCCGCCACCATCCGCCCCAGCATCGAGAGCGACCTCGGCTTTCGGATCAGCGGCAAGGTGGCGCGGCGGCTGGTGCGGACCGGCGATTTCGTGCGCAGCGGCCAGCCGCTGCTGACGCTCGATACCAATGATCTCCGCCTGCAGCGCGAGCAAGCCGAAGCCGAAGTGAAGGCGGCGCAGTCCAACCTGATTCAGGCCGAGGCAGACGAAGGCCGCGCGACCGATCTGCAGAGCAAGGGTTGGATGGCGAACGCCGCGCTGCAGAAGGCGCACGCCACCGCCGAGGAGGCGCGCAGCCGGCTCGTCCGCGCGCAGCGTGCGCTCGATCTCGCCGGGCACGCGCTCGACTACGCGACGCTCGAAGCCGATGCGGACGGGGTGATCACCGCGACGCCGATCGAGCCGGGACAAGTCATCAGCGCCGGACAGGCCGCGGTCCGTCTGGCGCGGCTGTCGGAGCTGGAGGCGGTGGTCGCGCTGCCGGAGAGTTACGTCGAGCGGGTCGGTCGCGCCTCCGCCTCGCTGACGCTGTGGTCGCTGCCCGGCAAGAGCTACGAGGTCCGGCTGCGCGAACTATCCTTTGCGGCCGATCCGGCGACGCGGACCTTCGCGGCGCGCTTCGTCATCCCCGGCGCGGACGACAAGGTGCGGATCGGCATGAGCGCCACGCTGACGCTGCGCGAGCAGGACGAGCGGCGCTTCGCACGGCTGCCGCTGACGGCGATCTACAATCACGGCCGCGGCGCCGCGGTGTTCGTGGTCGCCGACGGCGGCGAATTGCGCGAGCGGCCGGTGACGATCGAGCGCTATGAGGATCGCGATGTGCTGGTGACCTCCGGCGTCAGCGACGGCGAAACCGTCGTCGCGCTCGGTGTCGAAAAGCTCGATCCGGCCTTGACGGTGCGGCCGATCTCCACGCTTTCGCTCAGCTCGGCGGGCAAGTGATGCAGCGGCCCAATCTCTCCGCATGGGCGGTGGCGCATCCGTCCTTGATGCTGTTTCTGATCCTGATGATCAGTGTCGCCGGTCTGCTGTCGTATCAGCGTCTCGGCCGCGCCGAGGATCCGTCCTACACCATCAAGGTCGCGGTGGTGACGGCGACATGGCCCGGCGCGACGGCCGAAGAGATGCAGCTTCAGGTCGCGGACCGGATCGAGAAGAAGCTGCAGGAACTACCCTGGTTCGACAAGGTCACGACCTATTCGAAGCCCGGCTTCACCGCGGCGCAGATGGAGTTTCGCGACACCACGCCGCCGGCGCAAACCCCTTGGCTGTTCTATCTGATCCGCAAGAAGATGGCCGACGTGAAGCCGGACCTGCCCGACGGGGTGGCCGGGCCGGAGGTCAACGACGAATACGGCGACGTCGACTCGATCGTCTACACGCTGCGCTCCGACAGCGCCGACTACGCGGTGCTGAAGCGGATGGCGGAGCAGGTGCGGCAGCGGCTGCTGAAAGTGCCGAACGTCTCCAAGGTGACGATCTATGGCACCCAGGACGAGCGCATCTTCGTCGATTTCGACCACGTCAAGCTCGCCAATCTCGGCATCGCGCCGCGCACGATCTTCGACAGCCTCGCCAAGCAGAACGATCTTGCGCCGGTCGGCATGGTGCAGACCCAGTCGACCCGGATTCCGCTGCGCGTCTCCGGTGCGTTCGACGGCGTTCGCGCGGTGGAAGAAACCCCGATCGCCTCCAACGGCACGGTGATCAGGCTCGGCGACATCGCCACCGTGTCGCGCGGCTTCATCGATCCGCCGCAGTTTCTGGTCCGGCAGCGCGGCGTTCCGGCGCTGGCGATCGGCATCGTGATGCGCAAAGGCGCCAACATCCTGGAGCTCGGTGCGGACGTCGAAGCGTCGATGGCCGAGGTCGAACGCGCCACGCCGGTCGGCGTCACCTTCGAGCGGATCGCTAATCAGCCCGCGGTCGTCCGCGATGCGGTCGGCGACTTCATGCGTTCGTTCGTCGAGGCGCTGGCGATCGTGTTGTTCGTCAGTTTCGTATCGCTCGGCTGGCGCGTCGGCATCGTGGTCGCGACCTCGGTGCCGCTGGTGCTCGGCATCGTGTTCACGCTGATGTTGACGATGGGCATCGATCTGCACCGGATTTCGCTCGGCGCGCTGATCATCGCGCTCGGCCTGCTCGTCGACGACGCCATCATTGCGGTCGAGATGATGGTGGTGAAGATGGAGCAGGGCTTCGATCGGGCGCGCGCCGCCTCGTTCGCCTGGGAATCCACCGCATTTCCGATGCTCACCGGCACGCTGGTCACCGCGGCGGGCTTTTTGCCAGTCGGCATGGCGGCGAGCGGCACCGGCGAATATGCCGGCAGCATTTTCTGGGTGGTCGGCATTGCGCTGCTGGCGTCGTGGGCTGTGGCGGTGATCCTGACGCCGTATCTCGGTTTCGTTTTGCTGCCGCACTCGCTGAGCACCGGGACCGCGCACGCGGTCTATGACAACGGCCTGTATCGCCGCTTTCGCAGCGTCGTCACCTGGTGCATCCATCACCGCCTGATTGTGATCGGTATCACCATCGCGGCGTTCGCGATCTCGATCGTCGGCTTCGGCAAGATCCAGCGGCAGTTCTTCCCGACCTCCGATCGCACCGAGCTGTTTGTCGAATTGCGGCTGCCGGGCGGCAGCGGGATCGAGGCGACGCTCGCCAATGCCCAGCAAGCCGAAGCGCTGGTCGCAGGTGATGACGACGTCGTCACCTGGAGCACCTATGTGGGCAAAGGCCCGCCGCGCTTCCTGCTCAACGTCAATCCCGAACTGCCGAACGAGTCCTACGGCGAACTCGTCATCGTCACCAAGGACAGCGCCGCGCGCGAGCGGGTGAAGCGCAAGATCGAGCAGGCCGTCGCCGATGGCGCGATCGCCGGCGCGCGGGTGCGGGTGAAGCGGCTGGCCTATGGTCCGCCGATCAAGTTTCCGGTGCAGTTTCGGGTGATCGGCGAGGACCCCAACACGGTGCGGTCGATCGCCTACCAGGTCCGCGACATCATGCGCGGCAATCCGAACGTGATCGAGCCACAGCTCGATTGGAACGAGCAGATGCCCTCGGTGCGTTTGGTGGTCGATCAGGATCGGGCGCGGGCGCTCGGGCTCGATCCGCAGACGATCTCGCAGACCTTGCAGATGCTGATGACGGGCGCGCCGGTGACCACCGTGCGTGACCGGACCGAGAAGGTCGTGGTGGTGGCGCGGGCGATCGCGGCGCAGCGCAACGATCTCGGCGCCATCGACGATCTCACCGTGCTGTCGCGCAATGGCGTGCCGGTGCCGCTGTCGCAGATCGCCGAGATCCGCGAAGGCCACGAGGAGGCGATCCAGTGGCGGCGCGACCGCGACATGGCGATCACCGTGCGCAGCGATGTGCGGGATGGCGTGCAGGCGCCGTTCGTCTCGTCGGTGGTGTGGGGCGCGCTGGCCGATCTGCGCCAGCACCTGCCGGCCGGTTACCGGATCGAACTCGGCGGGGCGATCGAGGATTCGTCGAAAGCCAACGGTGCGTTGTTCGCGGTGGTGCCGGCCATGCTGGTGGTGATGCTGACGGTGCTGATGCTCCAGTTGCAGAGCTTCGCCAAGCTGGTGCTGGTGTTGCTGACAGCGCCGCTCGGCCTGATCGGCGCCTGCGCCGGGCTATTGCTATTCGGCAAGCCGTTCGGCTTCGTGGCGCTGCTCGGACTGATCGCGCTCGCCGGCATGATCATCCGCAATTCGGTGATCCTGGTCGACCAGATCGAGCAGGACATCGCGGCGGGGCATCCGCGCGAGGAGGCGATCGTCGGCGCCACCGTCCGCCGCGCGCGGCCGGTAGTCCTGACCGCACTCAGTGCCGTGCTGGCGATGATCCCGCTGACGCGGTCGAGCTTCTGGGGCCCGATGGCGGTCGCGATCATGGGCGGATTGCTGGTCGCCACCGTGCTGACGCTGCTGTTCCTGCCGGCGCTGTACGCGGCGTGGTTCTGCCGCGATCCGGCCTCGACATCATCGCTGCGGCAACGCCTCGGCGGGCTCCTGGAGGCGGCTCGCGCCCGGTTCAGCTCATCGCTCCCGGCGATCCTGCGCCGGCGCGCGGAATCTGGACGCTGACTGCTCTCCGCCGCGCGGGGAGGGCGGGTGCCAGAACGGGCTGGAAAACGCCGGATTCCCGGGCTACCAGCAGCCTTGACGCCGCCCGCCAATCCGCCGACATACTGAATTATGCAGCTTCATCAGCCACATCGCTTCTCCGTCGCGCCGATGATGGAGTGGACCGACAGCCCCTGTCGGGTCTTCCATCGGCTGCTGACCAAGCGCGCTTTGCTCTACACCGAGATGGTCACCACCGGAGCAGTGATCCACGGTGACCGGCAGCGGCTGCTCGGCTTCGATGCGAGTGAACATCCGCTGGCGCTGCAGCTCGGCGGCTCCAATCCGAACGACCTCGCCACCTCGGCGAAGATCGGCGAGGACTTCGGCTACGACGAGATCAACATCAACGTCGGCTGTCCGTCCGATCGGGTGAAGGAGGGCCGGTTCGGCGCCTGCCTGATGGCGGAGCCGGAGCTGGTCGCCGAGGGCGTCGCCGCGATGAAGCGGGCCGTCTCTGTGCCGGTGACGGTGAAGTGCCGGATCGGGATCGACGATCAGGATCCCGAAGTCGCGCTCGATGCGCTGGCGCGGGCGGTGGTCGCAGCCGGCGCCGACGCGCTGATCGTGCACGCCCGCAAGGCGTGGCTGAACGGGCTGTCGCCGAAAGAGAACCGCCACATCCCGCCGCTCGATTACGACCGGGTGTATCGGCTGAAGCAGGCGATGCCGCAGGTGCCGATCATCATCAACGGTGGCATCGGCAGCATCGCGGAAGCCAAGCGGCATCTCGAGCACGTCGACGGCGTCATGCTCGGCCGTGCCGCCTATCAGGAGCCGTGGCGGCTGCTCGAGGTCGATCCGGAGCTGTTCGGCGAGCCGGCGCCTTATGCCTCGATGAAGGAGGCACTCGAAGCGCTGATCCCGTATATCGCGCGCCAGCTCGCGCAAGGCCTGCGGCTCCACGCGATCACCCGCCACGTCATCGGCGCGTATCAGGGCGTGCCCGGCGCGCGCGCGTTCCGCCGCTATCTGTCCGAATTTGGCGTCAAACCCGATGCCGACGCCAGCGTGCTGTTGAAGGCGATGGTGGCGGTGACGGAGCGGGCGACGGAAGCTGCCTGAGCTATCAAGCAAACAGGCTAACTACGCGATCGCGCGAAGCCCCTTGGCTTTGACCAAATTGAGCAGTTTCAGCGATGGCCCGTCGGGACGCTTTTCGCCACGTTCCCACTTGCTCACCGCGTCTTTTCGCACATTGAGATAGCTCGCGAACACCGGTTGCGACACCTGCTCGCGCTCCCTCAGTGCTTTGATTCCTCGGGCGCCATTGGCTCGACCGGCGTCAGGCACAGCTCGTCGAACTCGCGCATCGTCGCTTTATCGATGACGTTGGCGCGGGCCAGGCCAAAGGCGGTCTTGTGGACCGTCGCAAGGATGCCGCTCTCACGTTTGCGGATAGGCTTTGTCATCTCTGTCTCGTGACTTCCGAGAATGACGCGGTGCTTAGGCGACCATGATCAAGGAAACTGACCGGCGGCGCAATGATTCCGCTCGTCGATGCCCTGGTTGAGGGGGAGGAGACCGGCAGTTTCGACGGACCGGCTACGGATACCCGCGCAGCCGGAGTTGGTCGGCGCGGACTTCCCAGCTTTCGAGGCGGTCGAGGAAGCTCATCCCGAGCAGGTTGGTCTTCATCTGGCCGCGCGGCACCACCAGGGCCGGGACCGAGCGCTCGACCAGTTTGCCGATCGCCAGGCTGTCGAGCGACAGCCGCGCGGCGCGGGTGTGGCCGCCGGCGGTTTCCAGTTCGACGTTGAAGTTCAGCAGTTCGAGCGGCAGGCCCGCCGCCTTGGCGGTCTCGTAAGTGAGCACCACCGAGGTCGCACCGGTGTCGATCACCATCGGCGCCGAAACGCCGTTGACCTTGGCGCTGACCGCGAACTCGCCGCCGGTGCCGCGTGGGATTTCGACCATGCGCGAACTGGCCGCTTCGGCCGCCGCCGTGGCGGCAGCGACGCGCTTCTTCAGCATCGTCGACATCGCATCACCGGCCGCGGAAATCCGCTTCGGGTCGCCATAGGCGACCACCGCGCCGGCGGTCCCGATCAGCACCATGAGCACCAGCAGAATGCGGCTCATGACGCACCTGAGTTAAAGCGCGTTACGCGGGCGTGTCCGTCGCCGAGGCGCGGCGCCGGCGGGGCTGCGGCACATCCATGCCGGCGTCGGCCATCCGCTGCGGCAGGCCGGCCATGATGGCGAGCCGTTCGGCACTGGCCATTCGCGGCCAGCGCGCGATCTCCGGCATGGTGCGGCCACAACCGTAGCAGAGGTTGGTCTGCGGATTGATCATGCAGACCGCGATGCAGGGCGTTTCGATGCTCATGTCGGATGGTGGCTGACATTGGTCGCCTCCCGCAAGTCCCGATCTTACAACCCGGTGCCGGCGTTCATGATCGGCTGCCGGCGCGCGCGGGCGGTCTCGGAGGTGGTGACCGAGTCCGGCTGCAGCGGCGGCGCCTCATCGGCGAGCGGCGCCAGCGCCGACATCACCCGCTCGGGCGGGAAGGTGACGATCACTTCGGTGCCGATCCGCAGTTTGGATTTCAGCGTGAAGGTGCCGCCGTGCATGTCGATCAGGCTCTTGGCGATCGGCAGGCCGAGGCCGGCGCCCTGTTCGGCGGATTTGATCGAGTTGGAACCTTGGCCGAACGAGGCCAGCACGATCGGGATCTCCTCCTCGGGAATGCCGGAGCCGGTGTCCTTGACGCTGAGGTACTGGCCGCCGGAGGCCGTCCAGCCGGCCTTCAGCCAGATCTCGCCGCCCTGCGGGGTGAACTTGATCGCGTTCGACAACAGGTTGAGCACCACCTGACGCACCGCGCGCTCGTCGCCCCAGATCCGCGGCATGCCCTGTTCGAACACTTCATGGATGGTGATGCCGCGGCTGGAGGCGCGCAGCTTGAGCAGGTGGTGACAATCGGTCACCACATGCACCAGCGAGATCGCTTCCTCGTTCAGCTCGTAGCGGCCGGCTTCGATCCGCGACAGGTCGAGGATCTCGTTGATCAGGTTGAGCAGGTGGACGCCGGAATTGTGGATGTCGGCCGAGTAGTCTTTGTAGGCCGGCACCGCATGGGCGCCGAAGATCTCGCTCTTCATCACTTCCGAAAAACCCAGAATGGCGTTGAGCGGCGTGCGTAGCTCGTGGCTCATCTGCGCCAGAAAGCGCGACTTGGCGACGTTGGCGGCCTCGGCGCGATGCCGGGCCTCGTCGGAGATCGCCTTGGACTGTTCGAGCTCGGCGATCAGCACGTCCTTCTCGGCGCGCGCCTGCAGCGTCGCCAGCGTCGTCGAGTGCAGCCGGTGGGCGAGCAGGGCGAAGTAGCCTTCCGCCGCGACGGTGAGCGCCGCCAGCACGTATTTGTCGAACGAGCCGCTGAGCGCGAAGTTGACCGCGATCGCGGCGGTTACCGGCATCGTCGCGGCCAGCGCGGCGATCGGCAGGCTCGCCGCCAGCATCGACGACACCGCCACCACCAGCAGCATCAGGAACATCAGAAGCGTGCTGGAGACGACGTTGAGTTCGGTCGGGTGGATCAGGATTGCGGTCCACGCCAGGCCGTACAGCAGGTCGAGCAGGATAAAGCGCCGCCGCCAGGTGCGAGTGCGCGGCACCGAGGCCGGCTCCTGGAGGAAGCGGTTGCAGTTGCGGATCACCACGGCGTGGATGCTGAGCATCGCCACCGTCCACGCGCCCGCCGGCAGCGGGTCCATCCAGATCCCGAACAGCACGCCGGTGACGACCACCAGCAGCATCACCACGTAGGAGGCGGACAGCCGGGTCTCGGCATATTGCCGGACCAGTTCGTGGTCGAAGGCGGGGCGGGTGCCGCTGGTCGAGGTCAGGCGGTCGCGCGCCTCGCGCACCCGCTGTGCCGCCGCGCGCCGGTTGCGCGCCGGCGCGGCCACCGGAGGCTCAGCCGGAAGCTGGAAGACTTCAGGCTTTTCGGCGGACTCACTCATCAACCAACACAAATCCTGCGCGAGAACGCGCGCGGTTTCCCCAGCCTATATCTGGCCACAAATCCTTAAGAGCAGCCTTAGAGGGAAAATTATTCCGGTTAACAGCTGGCTAACAATCGCGGTGAACGAGCCGTGAAAACCGCGATTGCAGCCCTGTTCCGCGCTGGCTCAGCGCTCCAGTCGCGCCAGCAGGCTGGAGGTGTCCCAGCGCCGGCCGCCCATCTTTTCGACCTCGGCGTAGAAAGTGTCGACCAGCGCCGTGACCGGCAGGCTGGCGCCGTTACGGCGCGCTTCGGAAAGACAGATCGACAGATCCTTGCGCATCCATTCGACCGCGAAGCCGAAATCGTATTTGCCGTCGTTCATGGTCTTGTGGCGGTTCTCCATCTGCCACGACTGCGCGGCGCCCTTGGAGATGGTGTCGATCACCGCGTTGACGTCGAGGCCGGCCTTCTTGGCGAAGTGGATGCCTTCCGACAGGCCTTCGACCAGCCCGGCGATGCAGATCTGATTGACCATCTTGGTGAGCTGACCGCTGCCGGCGGGGCCCAGCAGCTTGCACATCCGCGCGTAGGCGGCGATCACCGGCTCGGCCTTGGCGAAGTCCTCCGGCCGGCCACCGCACATCACCGTCAGCACGCCATTCTCGGCGCCGGCCTGGCCACCCGACACCGGCGCGTCGATGAAGTGGAAGCCGGCCTTGCTCGCGGCCGCGTCGAGCTCGCGCGCGACTTCGGCGGAGGCGGTGGTGTGGTCGACGAAGATCGCGCCCTTGCTCATCGCGCCGAACGCGCCGTCGGCACCGGTGGTGACGGCGCGCAGGTCGTCGTCGTTGCCGACGCAGGCCATCACGAAGTCCTGGCCCGCCGCAGCCTCGGCCGGGGTCGGCGCGGCGCGGCCGCCGAATTTCTCGGCCCAGGCCTGGGCTTTCGCGGCCGTGCGATTGTAGACCGTCACCTCATGGCCGCCTTTCGTCACGAGATGTCCGGCCATCGGAAACCCCATGACGCCGAGACCGATGAAAGCGACTTTGGCCATGTCTGGACCCTTCGGTTGCGAGGCGCGAGCCGGTCGCGCCTGATCGAGTGGAGGTGAGGGCGGCCCGCTGCGGGGCACGCGAGGAGGAGGCGTCAGCATAGGCGAGGAGCTTCGCGGAGCAAGTCTGCGATCTCGCTGGAACGTAAGGCGAAGCGATCATCTTGCAGTGCAGCATGGTTCCGCGCTTGGCCGTTTCAGAAGCGAGGGCCGATGGCTAATTCCCGGCTTGAACCGAGCGATGGCATGTGATCGGTGGGCACGCGAAGCGGCAGGAGACTTCCAGTGAGCGTGACCCAGCAACAGATTCTCGACAGCCTGGCCAAGGTGGCGACGCCGCGTGGCGTGCCGCTGACCAAAGCCGGCGTGCTGTCGGAGATCGCCATCACCGACGGCAAGGTGTACTTCTCGATCAACGTCGATGCGGCCGAGGCGCGGGCTTGGGAGAGCGTGCGCAGCGACGCTGAGGCAGCCGTGCGCGGCACGTCCGGCGTGAAGAGCGCGCTGGTGGCGCTGACTGCCGAGCGTCAGCCGGGCAGCGCTCCGGCGCAGCGGCCCGGCGTGGCGCCGGTGTCGGCGCATCGTCCGGCCGGTGCGCCTGGAGCCGGTCTGCCGAAACAGGCGGGCATTCCCGGTGTCGGCGCGATCATCGCCGTCGCATCCGGCAAAGGCGGCGTCGGCAAATCGACCACTGCGCTCAATCTCGCGCTCGGCCTGCGCGACCTCGGCCTCAAGGTCGGGCTGCTCGACGCCGACATCTATGGTCCGTCGGTGCCGCGGCTGACCGGCATCAACGAGAAGCCGCAGCTCGACGACAGCCGCCGGATGATTCCGATCGCGCGGTTCGGCCTGTCGATCATGTCGATCGGCTTCCTGGTCGACGAAGAGGCGGCGATGATCTGGCGCGGTCCGATGGTGATGTCGGCGATCACGCAGATGCTGCGCGACGTCGACTGGGGCAAGCTCGACGTGCTGGTGGTCGACATGCCGCCCGGCACCGGTGACGCGCAGCTGACGCTGGCGCAAACCGTGCCGCTGAAGGGCGCGGTGATCGTGTCGACGCCGCAGGATTTGGCGCTGATCGATGCCCGCCGTGGCCTTGCGATGTTCACCAAGGTGAATGTCCCGGTGATCGGCATCATCGAGAACATGAGTTACTTCCTCTGCCCGGAATGCGGCACCCGGTCAGACGTGTTTGGGCATGGCGGAGCGCGGCACGAAGCCGAGCGACTCGGCGTCCCGTTCCTCGGCGAAATCCCGCTGCATATGGAGATTCGAGCCACTTCGGACGCCGGCCGGCCGGTGGTCGAGAGCGAGCCCAACGGGCCGCATGCGACGATCTATCGCGCGATTGCCGGCAAGGTGCGCGACCGGATCAACAGCCTCGCGACCAATTGATGCGCTGCGAAGTGATCATACCGGCGTCGATGATCGACCACTCAGGAGTGATCGTCGACGCGGCGTGGTGATCACGCTGGAATTTCCGTCTTCGACTTTGGTTGAATCTCAGTTATCTACTCGGTCGCGGCGTTTTATGCGGATCACCATCCGTGTTAGAGACGCTTCGCCACAAACGGCTCCGCGGTTCGCCTTCTTTTGGTCGGGCGCGCATGGAATCCGGGAAAACGCCGGCAACAAGGAGATGCCTTATGAAACGTCGTGACTTTCTGAAAGTGTCAGCTACCGGCGCTGCGGCAGCGGCCGCGGTGGCTTCCCCGGCGATCGCGCAGTCCTCGCCCGAGGTGAAGTGGCGGCTGACCTCCAGCTTCCCGAAGTCGCTCGACACCATCTATGGCGGCGCCGAATATCTGGCGAAGCAGGTCGCCGAGATGACCGACAACAAGTTCCAGATCCAGGTGTTCGCGGCGGGTGAAGTCGTCCCCGGCCTGCAGGCGCTGGATGCCACGTCCAACGGCACCGTCGAGATGTGCCACACCGTGTCGTACTACTACGTCGGCAAGGACCCGACCTTCGCGGTGTTCGCGTCGGTGCCGTTCGGCCTCAACGCCCGTCAGCAGAACTCCTGGCTGTATCAGGGCGGCGGCAACGAGCTCGCCAACGAATTCTACAAGAAGTACGGCCTGGTCGGCTTCCCCTGCGGCAACACCGGCACCCAGATGGGCGGCTGGTTCCGTAAGGAGATCAAGACCGTTGCCGACATGAGCGGCCTGAAGATGCGCATCGGCGGCATTGCCGGTCAGGTGCTGCAGAAGGTCGGCGTGGTGCCGCAGCAGATCGCCGGCGGCGACATCTATCCGGCGCTGGAAAAGGGCACCATCGACGCCGCCGAGTGGGTCGGCCCGTACGACGACGAGAAGCTCGGCTTCCAGAAGGTCGCGAAGTACTACTACTATCCGGGCTTCTGGGAAGGCGGCCCGACGGTGCACGCTTTCACCAACCTCGAGAAGTTCAACCAGCTGCCGAAGAACTATCAGGCGATCCTCGCCAACGCGGCGGTGAACACCAACACCTGGATGAACGCCCGCTACGACCTGCTCAACCCGACCGCGCTGAAGCGGCTGGTGGCCGGCGGCACGCAGCTGCGTCCGTTCTCGAACGAAATCCTCGACGCCTGCCTCAAGGCCACCAACGAGCTGTGGGGCGAAATCTCGGCGAAGAACCCGGACTTCAAGAAGGCGATCGACGCCATGCAGGCGTATCGCTCCGACCAGTACCTGTGGTGGCAGGTCGCGGAGTACACCTTCGACAGCTTCATGATCCGCTCGCGCACCCGCGGCTGATCTGAACGCCTCAAATGAAAAGGCCCGGCCTCCGCGAGGAGGCCGGGCTTTTTTTGTTGTTACCAGTCTTCCTGGTGAGACGGGCGGTCCAGCTTCACCGTCATTGCGAGCGAAGCGAAGCAATCCAGCTCAGTGCACTGAGCTGGATTGCTTCGTCGCTGCGCTCCTCGCAATGACGGGAAGGGGAAGCTGTCCTCGATCAGAACTTCGGCGGGCCGAGATCGATCTGCGGCATCTCGATCTGCGGGATGTCGATCTTGACCTTGGATGGGTCGATGTCGCCTGCAACGCCCTTGTAGTGCATCACCATTCCGGGGAAGGCGATCACCATGGCGACCATGATCAGCTGGATGATCACGAACGGCACCGAGCCCCAATAGATCTGGCCGGTGGTGACGGGCGCCATCTGCTTGCCGCTGACGCGGTCGATATAGGGCAGCTTCGGCGCCACCGAGCGCAGGTAGAACAGGGCGAAGCCGAACGGCGGATGCATGAACGAGGTCTGCATGTTGACGCCGAGCATGACGCCGAACCAGATCAGGTCGATGCCGAGCTTCTCAGCCGCCGGCCCGAGCAGCGGGATGACGATGAAGGCGAGCTCGAAGAAGTCGAGGAAGAACGCCAGCACGAACACGAAGGCGTTGACGAAGATCAGGAAGCCGAGCTGCCCGCCGGGCAGCGACACCAGCAGTTCTTCGACCCAGCGATGGCCGTCGACGCCGTAGAAGGTGAGCGAGAACACGCGGGCGCCGACCAGGATCATCACCACGAAGGCGGTCAGCTTGGCGGTCGACTCGGTGGCCTGGCGGGTGAGGTCGAAGCTCAGCCGGCCCTTCATCAGCGCCAGAATCATCGCGCCGGCCGCACCCATCGCGCCACCTTCGGTCGGCGTCGCGACGCCGATGAAGATGGTGCCGAGCACCAGGAAGATCAGTCCGAGCGGCGGCACCATCACGAACACGACCTGCTCGGCGAGCTTGGAGAGCAGCTTCAACCGCAGCAGCCGGTTCAGCACCGCGATCACGAACGACAGCGCGACGGTGACCGACATCGTCAGCACGATGTAGTCGGCGCCCGACTTCACGTCGGTGAAGCTCATCGCCACGATGCCGGCGGCGGTGGACGCAGCGACCACCAAGTAAAGCGACATCGTCATGGTGCGGATGATGCCGATGAACGGGCGGAACAGCACGGCCGTGAGGATCACGAACCAGAAGCCCTGCATCACCAGCTGCGACAGGCCGACCTTGTCGAACGCCGGCTTGCTCCAGTCGAACGCGCCCCAATGCACCGTGAACAGATAGGCCGCACCGCCGGCCGACAGCGCCGCCAGCGGCATGATCAGCGGGTGCTTGGCGGTCTCCGGCTCACGCAGCGTCTGCGCTTCGAGCGGCAGTCCGGGCGCCGCCTTCGGGGCGAAGACCGTCACCAGGAAGATGTACAGCGCATACAGCAGCGACAGCACGATGCCCGGAATGAAGGCGCCTTCGTACATGTCGCCGACCGAACGGCCGAGCTGGTCGGCCATCACGATCAGCACCAGCGACGGCGGGATGATCTGGGCCAGCGTGCCGGACGCGGCGATGATGCCGGTGGCGACGCGGCGGTCGTAGCCGTAGCGCAGCATGATCGGCAGCGAGATCAGGCCCATCGAGATCACCGAGGCGGCGACCACGCCGGTGGTGGCGGCGAGCAGGGCGCCGACGAACACCACCGCATAGGCGATGCCACCGCGGATCGAGCCGAACAACTGGCCGATGGTCTCGAGCAGATCCTCGGCCATGCCGGATCTCTCCAGCACCAACCCCATGAAGGTGAAGAATGGAATCGCCAGCAGCGTCTCGTTGTTCATCACCCCGTAGACGCGATCGGGCAGCGCCTGCAGGAAGTCGGGACGGAACAGGCCGAGTTCGATGCCGAGGAAGGCGAACAGAAGGCCGTTGGCGGCGAGCGAAAACGCCACCGGATAGCCCAGCAGCAGAAATACCACCAACGACGCGAACATGATCGGCGCCATGTAGTGGATCAACAGTGCGGTCATGCGGACCGGCCCCCCAATGCGATGACCACGAAGCGGCTTACTTTTTGTCGCCGCCGATGTTGAGCAACAGCCGCTCGGCTTCGAGCTCGGCGGAACTGTGTGCGGATTGTGCGGAAGCGTTGCTGTCCGGGATCGCGCCGACCATCATCGCGAGGCGCTTGATGATCTCCGAGATGCCCTGAATGATCAGCAGCACGCACATGATCATGATCAGCGCCTTGGCCGGCCATTGCGGCAGACCGCCAGCGCTGAACGACTGCTCGTTCTGGTGATACGAGACCAGGAAGAACGGGATCGACCACCACAGCAGGATGATCGCGAACGGCATCAGGAAGAACACGTGGCCGATCATGTCGATCCAGCCGCGCAGCTTGAGCGGGAGGCTGTGATTGATGATGTCGATGCGGATGTGTTCGTTGCTGAGCAGGGTCCAGGGCGAGCACAGCATGAACACCACGCTGAACAGCACCCACTGCAATTCGAGGAACGAGTTCGACGACATATCGAAGATCTTGCGGACCACGGCGTTGACTGCCGAAATCGCCACCGCCGCCACGATCAGCCAGGACACCCAACGGCCCACAAACGTGTTGAAGGCGTCGATCGTCCTGCTCAGTCCAAGCAATGCTCGCAACGCTCGGTCTCCTCCCGGTTCGTCCGGCCTGCGCGATTACAACGCGAAGCGGCTTTTTGTAGCCGAGGGCTCGCGAAGCGTGCGCACCAAACCAGCGCGTCACCGTTCCGTCAATTGGAAAATGGCAATCAGGAGCGCTGTTCAGCGGAATGATTAGTCGCAGGTGGGAGCGCTTAGCCGCCGGTGACGCTCATGTGCCGGCTGACGCTCGGCCGGTTATGGCGGCGGTCGATGATGAAGTCGTGGCCCTTCGGCTTCGAGCCGATCGCCTGATCGATCGCGGCGCCGAGCAGAGCGTCGTCGGCGGAAGCGCGCAGCGGCCGCCGCAGGTCGGAAGCGTCCTCGTGGCCGAGGCAGGTGTGAATCGTCCCGGTGCAGGTAATCCGCACCCGATTGCAGGATTCGCAGAAATTGTGCGTGAGTGGAGTAATGAAGCCGAGTCGCCCGCCGGTCTCCTCGACGCGGACGTAGCGCGCCGGGCCGCCGGTGGAGTCGGGCAGGTCGGTGAGCGTGTAGTTGTTGGCGAGCCGGGCGCGGACCAGCGACAGCGGGACGTACTGATCGATCCGGCCTTCGCCAATTTCGCCGAGCGGCATAACTTCGATCAGCGTTAGCCCCATGCCGAGGCCATGTGCCCAGCGCATCAGCGACGGGATCTCGTCCTCGTTGGAGCCCTTCAGCACCACGGTGTTGATCTTCACCGCAAGGCCTGCGGCGCGTGCGGCGTCGATGCCGGCGAGCACGCGGTCGAGATCGCCCCAGCGGGTGATCCGGCGGAACTCGTCCGGGTCGAGCGTGTCGAGCGAAACGTTGACGCGGCGGACGCCGCAATCGGCCAGCTCCGCGGCGAAACGGGCGAGCTGCGAGCCGTTGGTGGTGAGGGTGAGTTCGTCGAGCGCGCCGCTCTTGAGATGCCGGGACAGCGACCGCACCAGCGACATCATGTTGCGGCGGACCAGCGGCTCGCCGCCGGTGAGGCGCAGCTTGCGCACGCCCTTGGCGATGAACGCCGAGCACAGCCGGTCGAGTTCTTCCAGCGTCAGCAGGTCGGCGCGGGGCAGGAAGGTCATGTCCTCGGCCATGCAGTACACACAGCGGAAGTCACAACGGTCGGTGATGGAGACGCGCAGGTAGTCGATGGTCCGCCCGAACGGATCGGTCATCGACCGATCCACGGTGGTTGGCGGAGTGATCGCGGCGCTGGTCATGTGGCGTGCCCTGTCGCGGTCGCCGCCAGTCGCGGCAAATGTCTCCGCACTATCTAGGCACGATCAGCGGCGCGCACAATCACGCGCCGTGATGCGCTGCAATATGTTAGCGCGCTGCCGGGGCAGGGAACGGCGACGACGACTCTGCCGGAGCCTCGGCGGCCGGTGCCGCTGCGGCGGGCTTCGGCTTGCGCGGCTTGCGGACCTGACGCGCCTTGCGCGACGGCTTGGCGGCCTGCAGCTCGGCGGTCACCGGGTTCGGCGTCACCGTCGTGGTGCCTTCCGACATGAAGCCGCCTTGCGCGACCGAGACCTGCACCGGAACCGTCGTGGTCTGGAACTTGTCCATCGAGAAGGTCACGGTGAAATCGGCCGGCGGCACCTTGATCGAGCACGGGGTCTTACAGCTCTGCCCGGTGGAGGCGACGGCGTCCGCACCCGGCGGCACCGAATCGAGCTGAACAGTGACGTCGGGCGGGGTCGACTTGAAGGCGTCGGACATCGACGCGCAGCCCCCCAGCGAGAGCCCTGCCAGGGCGATGACAACAAGATGACGCATGATACTCCCATCCGTTCAGTGCGGCCAACGGCCACAGTCCCGCGCGGACCATAGGAGCCTGCTATAACGCTGGCAACTGCGCGTCCAACAAACTTAAGAGTTAGTTAACGCGACCTGTTAGCGAACTGAATTTCGCCACAATTTCAAAGGTATCGCCTTCAGGTCAGCGCCGCGGCAGCAGCCGTCCCACGGCGTTCGGCAGCTCGCGCATATGGCCGACCAACAGGTCCGGTTCGAGCTCGGCGATCGGCACTTCGGTGTAGCCGAATTCGACCCCGATCACCGGCACGCCGGCCCGCCGCGCGACGCCGACATCCGGCCCCGCGTCGCCGACCATGATGGTGGCAGCGAGGTCGCCGCCCGCCTTGGCCACGGTCTCGCGCAGGATCGCCGGGTCGGGCTTGGCGACGCCGAAGGTGTCCGCGCCGCAGATTGCGGCAAAGCGCGGGCTGAGCCCGAGCCGGTCGAGCAGCAGCTTCGACAGCCATTCCAGCTTGTTGGTGCAAACCGCGAAGCGGTAGCCGCTGTCCGACAGCTCGTCGAGCGTCGCTTCCAGCCCTTCGAACGGGCGCGACTCGTCGGCGATGTGGGCGGCGTAATAGTCGATGAAATCGACGGTGAGGCGATTGACGTCGTCCTGCGCGATCACACGGCCATCGAGTTCGAGGCCACGTTCGAGCAGGCGGCGGGCGCCTTGTCCGATCATATTGCGCGCGACGGCCATCGGAACGGCCGGCATGCCTTCGCGAACGAGGATGAAATTCAGGGCGTTGATCAGGTCGGGCGCGGTATCGACCAGCGTGCCGTCCAGATCGAAGACAACAATGGGAGATGCGGTCATGTTCGACCGCTAACCTTCTCCGCGGCTTTCTGCAACCGTCTGGCGATGCTCAACCCCAGAATCCGTGCTGTTCGCCGCGCCCAAACGCCGCTAGATATGCCGCGCCGCGCCGGGGACATCAGGGGCGGAAACGGGGTAGGCCGGGTCATGGACAAGGAAGAGTTGAAGCGGCGGGCTGCGGCGCGGGCGCTGGAAGAGGTGCGGGGCGGCATGAAGCTCGGCCTCGGGACCGGTTCGACGGCGAAGCATTTCGTTGAACTACTTGGCGAAAGAGTGCGGGTCGGGCTCGACGTGATCGGCGTGCCGACGTCGGAAGTGACGCGCGCCGATGCCGAACGTTGCGGTATCCGGCTGACGACTTTGGATGAAGTCGACCGCCTCGACATCACCATCGACGGGGCCGACGAGGTCGACCACAATCTCGACCTGATCAAGGGCGGCGGCGGCGCGCTGCTGCGCGAGAAGATCGTCGCGGCTGCCTCGGATCGCATGATCGTGATCGCGGACGAATCCAAGCTGGTCGGCACGCTGGGCCGCTTTCCGCTGCCGATCGAGGTGATCCCGTTCGGCCTCGGCGCCACCCGCCGGGCGCTGCAGAATGCTTTCACCGCCGCCGGCTGTGACGGCGAATTAAAGCTCCGGCCCGGCAAAGACGGCCATGCTTTCGTCACCGATGGTGGCCACTGGATCCTCGACGCCCAGCTCGGGCGCATACCCGATGCTCCTCGTCTGGCCCATTTGCTGTCCGTGATTCCGGGCGTAGTCGAGCATGGGTTGTTTGTCGGGATGGCGAGCACCGTCGTGCTGGCAGGGGCCGACGGAATTCGAACCATCGAACGCGCGTGAGCGCCGATCATCTCAGGAGAATTGGAATGAAATATCTGTCGAAGGCATTGCTGGCCGCCGCTTTGGTGTTCGGCGTCGCTCTGGCCGGCCATCAGGCGCAGGCGCAGACCAAGCAGCCGTCGCCGGCCGCGATCGCGTCCGCCAAGGAGATTCTGGAGCTGAAGCGGGCCGGCGGCATCTACGCCCAGGCGGTGCCGAACATCATTCAGCGCACCATGGACACGCTGATGCAGAGCAACCTGAACTATCAGCAGGACCTCAAGGAGGTCGCGGTGGTGATCGCCAAGAAGATGGCGGGCCGCGAGAAGGAAATCGGCGACGGCATGGCGAAGATCTACGCCACCGATTTCACCGAGCAGGAGCTCAAGGACCTCGTCACCTTCTACAAGTCGCCGCTCGGCCAGAAGCTGCTGACCCAGGAGCCGAAGTCGATTGCCGAAAGCATGCAGTTCATGAATCAGTGGGCGCAGAAGTTCGCCGAGGAAGTGAACGGCGAATTCCGCGCCGAGATGCGCAAGCGCGGCAAGAACATCTGATCGACCAGAGAGGCGAAATGGCAGACGTCGACGCGGACCTGTTTGTTATCGGCGGTGGCTCTGGCGGCGTGAGAGCCGCACGAATCGCCGCCGGCTACGGCGCCCGCGTCGTCGTCGCCGAAGAGTATCGGTTCGGCGGCACCTGCGTGATCCGCGGCTGCGTGCCGAAGAAGCTGATGGTCTACGCCTCCCAGGTGCACGAGGAGATCCGGGATGCGGCCGGCTTCGGCTGGAGCATCCCGACCGCGGAATTCAACTGGTCGACGCTGATCGCCAACAAGGACAAGGAGATCGCGCGGCTCGAGCAGATCTACGCGAACAACGTCGAGAAGGCCGGCGCCCGCACCATCAAGGGGCGCGCGGTGTTCGAGGATCCGCATACGCTGCTGCTGTCGACCGGCGAGAAGGTGCGGGCCAAGACGATCCTGATCGCGACCGGCGGCGCGCCCAATCACGGCAAGGCGATTCCCGGCATCGAGCACGTGATCTCGTCCAACGAGGTGTTTCACCTCAGCGAGCAGCCGAAGCGCATCCTGATCCAGGGCGGCGGCTACATCGCACTCGAATTCGCCTGCATCTTCGCCGGCCTCGGCTCGGACGTCACCGTGGTGTACCGCGGCGACAACATCCTGCGCGGTTTCGACGAGGACGTGCGCGCCCATGTCCGCACCGAGATGGAGCGGGCAGGGATCACCATCATCACCGGCTGCACCGTGACGGCTGTCGAGAAGCTCGGCGAGGAATACACCTCGCATCTGTCGAGCGGCTCCAGCGTGGCGTCGGACCAGGTGATGTTCGCGATCGGCCGGCATCCGGCGGTCGCCAATCTCGGCCTCGAGAAGGCCGGCGTCGCGATCAATCCGGACAATGGCGGCATCGCCGTCGACGACCATTGCCGCACCTCGGTGCCGCACATTTACGCGGTCGGCGACGTCACCCATCGCACCAACCTGACCCCGGTGGCGATCCGCGAGGGCCATGCCTTCGCCGACAATGTGTTCGGCGGCAAGCAGGTCCAGGTCGACTATTCCTGCGTTCCGACCGCGGTGTTCTCGCAGCCGCAGGTCGGCACTGTCGGGCTGACCGAGGCCCAGGCGCGGGCGCAGTACAGCGTCGTCGACATCTACAAGACCGATTTCCGCCCGATGAAGGGGACGATGTCGGGCAGCCAGTCGCGCGTGCTGATGAAGCTGATCGTCGACGGCACCACCGATCGTCTGCTCGGCTGCCATATCGTCGGGCCGGACGCCGCCGAATTGGTCCAGGTGGTGGCGGTCGCGATGAAGATGAAGGCCACCAAGGCCGACTTCGACGGCACCATGGCGCTGCATCCCACCGCCGCCGAAGAGCTGGTGACGATGCGCACCCGGACCGCGCGCTACCAGCGCGAAGCCGCCGAATAGCCGGCTCCGGCGTCCCGGGCCTTGCCGAAATTTCAGGCGGGCCGGGCCACCAACAAAATAGGCTTTTCCCGCAAGGGGTTGTATTCTGCCCCCTGATTTCCAACTAGCGGTTGGCAGGGCTGCTGTGTATAACGCGGCCGCCGCGACCCATTTTTAACTGGCGGCTTGTTTCTTCAGGAGTGGCCTATGTCCGAACGCTGGACACCCGATAGCTGGCGCGCCAAGCCGGTGCAGCAGATGCCGCAATATCCCGACGTGAAAGCGCTCGCGGATGTCGAGGCGCAGCTCGCGAGCTTTCCGCCGCTGGTGTTTGCCGGCGAGGCGCGCAACCTGAAGAAGGCGCTGGCCACCGTTGCGGCCGGCGACGCTTTCCTGCTCCAGGGCGGCGACTGCGCCGAGAGCTTCGCCGAGCACGGCGCCAACAACATCCGCGACTTGTTCCGCGTCTTCCTGCAGATGGCGATCGTCCTGACCTATGCCGGCGCCTCGCCGGTGGTGAAGGTCGGCCGCATCGCCGGCCAGTTCGCCAAGCCGCGTTCGGCCCCGGTCGAGAAGCGCGACGGCGTCGAGCTGCCGAGCTATCGCGGCGACATCATCAACGACGTGGCGTTCACCGAGGAAGCCCGCGTGCCCGATCCGCGCCGGCAGATCGAAGCGTATCGGCAGTCGGCCGCGACGCTGAACCTGCTGCGCGCCTTCGCCAAGGGCGGCTACGCCAGCGTCGAAAACGTGCATCGCTGGATGCTGCAGTCGGTCAGCGATAGTCCGCAGTCGAAGGCCTATGCGGATCTCGCCGACCGCGTCTCCGGTGCGCTCGATTTCATGCGCGCCTGCGGCCTGACCTTCGCGGTGGATTCCTCGCTCGGCACCACCGATTTCTACACCAGCCACGAAGCGCTGCTGCTCGGCTACGAGCAGGCGATGACCCGCGTCGACTCGACCACCGGCGACTGGTACGCGACCAGCGGCCACATGCTGTGGATCGGCGATCGCACTCGTCAGCTCGATCACGCCCATGTCGAGTACTTCCGCGGCATCAAGAATCCGATCGGCCTGAAGTGCGGTCCGTCGCTGAAGACCGACGAACTGCTCAAGCTGATCGACATCCTCAATCCCGAGAACGAGCCGGGGCGGCTGACGCTGATCGGCCGGTTCGGCGCCGACAAGATCGGCGAGCATCTGCCGGCGATGGTCCGCGCGGTGCAGCGCGAGGGCCGCACCGTGGTGTGGTCGTGCGACCCGATGCACGGCAACACCATCACGTCGAACTCCGGCTACAAGACCCGGCCGTTCGACCGCATCCTGTCGGAAGTCCGGTCGTTCTTCGCGGTCCACGCCGCGGAGGGGACGCATGCCGGCGGCGTGCATCTGGAGATGACCGGCCAGAATGTCACCGAGTGTCTCGGCGGCGCCCGCGCCATCACCGACGAAGACCTCAACAACCGCTATCACACCGCCTGCGATCCGCGGCTCAACGCCGAGCAGTCGATCGACATGGCGTTCCTGATCGCGGATCTGCTCAAGCAGGGCCGCGCCGGCAAGGCCAGCCCGCTGCAGGCGGCGGCCGGGCTGTAGAGGCTCTGCTGCAATCGATGCGGCGCGCGATAGGGATGCCCGCCGCACGCACAACCTCATGGTGAGGAGGCGCGCAGCGCCGTCTCGAACCATGGGGCCACTGGTGCAGTGTGGCCCCATCCTTCGAGACGCCCGGCTGCGCCGGGCTCCTCAGGATGAGGACACAGTGCAAGGTGGCGAGGGCGATATTGCATCGATCAAGCGCTCGAGACCTGCTCTCCGCGGATGGCCGACGAGCAGGCGATCCGAGCCTTCACTTGCTTGGCTTTCCAAGACGTAGGTGCCCGCGACAAGCGCGGGCATGACGACTCATAGGGGCTATGGATCACGTGCTGAGGTTCTGGCGGGCGACGATCAATTCGTGGCGCGGGCTGAAATTCGCGACCCGCTCCGAGCAGGCGATCCGCGAAGAGCTGGTCGCGCTGGTCCTCGCCGTTCCGGCCGCCTGGCTGATCGGCACCACGGCGGCACGCCGCGTCGAACTCATTGCGGTGGTCGCGCTGGTGATCGTGGTCGAACTGCTCAATACCGCGATCGAGAAGCTTAGCGACCGGCTCACCACGGAACACGATCCGCAGATCGGCCGGGTCAAGGACATGGGCTCCGCAGCCGTCGGCGTCGCGCTGGGAATCGCCGGCCTGTTCTGGCTGTTCGCGCTCGCCGAGCGGATCGGGCTGCTTTGACGCGGCGCCGATTGCGGAGGCCGCGGGCTGCGGTTACATCTCGGCTATGACCGAAAATGCCGCCCGCCTGACGATCTCGCTCGCCCAGCTCAACCCGACGGTCGGCGATATCGCCGGCAATGCCGACAAAGCGCGCGCGGCGCGCCGACGCGCGGCGGCCGATGGTGCCGATCTCATCGTCTATCCGGAACTGTTCATCGCCGGCTACCCGCCGGAAGATCTGGTGCTGAAGCCGGCGTTCCAGGCCGCCTGCCGCGCGGCGATCGAGGACTTGGCGCGCGAAACCGCCGACGGTGGGCCGGCGATGCTGATCGGCTCGCCCTGGGTCGATAACGGCAAGCTGTACAACGCCTGCGCGCTGCTCGACGGCGGCCGGATCGCGGCGATCCGCTATAAGGTCAACCTGCCGAACTACGGCGTGTTCGACGAGAAGCGGGTGTTCGCCCGCGGGCCGGTGTCGGGTCCGGTGACGATCCGCGGCGTCCGGATCGGCGTGCCGATCTGCGAAGACACCTGGCTCGAAGAATCCGAAGACTACGAGAACGTGGTGGAGTGCCTCGCCGAGACCGGCGCGGAACTGCTGGTCGTGCCGAACGGCTCGCCTTACGCGCGCGGCAAGAACGACATGCGGATGTCGGTGTCGGTGGCGCGCGTCACCGAGAGCGATCTGCCGCTGGTCTATGTCAATCAGGTCGGCGGCCAGGACGAACTGGTGTTCGACGGCGCGTCGTTCGTGCTCAACGCCGATCGCACATTGGCGGCGCAGTTGCCCGGCTTCGTCGAGAGCATCACTACGCTGAGCTTCGTCAAAGGCGCGGCGGGCTGGCGCTGCGACGGCCCGGTCGCGCCGGTGATCGAAGGCGATGAGGCGGACTACGCGGCCTGCGTGCTGGGCCTGCGCGACTACGTCCGCAAGAACGGCTTCCCCGGCGTGCTGCTCGGCATCTCCGGCGGCATCGACTCGGCGCTGTGCGCGGCGATCGCGGTCGACGCGCTCGGCGCCGACAAGGTTCGCGGCGTGATGCTGCCGTTCCGCTACACCGCGCAGATCTCGCTCGAGGACGCTGGCCGTCTCGCGAGCGCGCTCGGCTTCGGCTACGAGGTGCTGCCGATCGCGCAAGCCGTCGAAGGCTTCGAGGCGATCCTGGCGAAGCCGTTCGCGGGGCTGGAGCGCGACATCACCGAGGAGAACCTGCAGGCGCGCACCCGCGGCACGCTGTTGATGGCGATCTCCAACAAGACCGGCGCGATGGTGGTGACCACCGGCAACAAGTCGGAGATGAGCGTCGGCTACGCCACGCTGTACGGCGACATGAACGGTGGCTTCAACCCGATCAAGGACATCTACAAGACCCAGGTGTTCCGGCTGTCATCCTTGCGCAATCACTGGAAGCCGGACGACGCGCTCGGCCCGGACGGCGAGGTGATCCCCGAAAGCATCATCATCCGCCCGCCGACCGCGGAGCTGCGCGAAAACCAGACCGACCAGGATTCGCTGCCGCCTTACGACGTGCTCGATGCCATCCTGGAGCGTCTAGTCGAACGTGAGGAGCCGCTCGCCAGCATCGTCGCCGAAGGCTTCGACAAGGACACCGTCGTCCGCATCGACCGCCTGCTCAACATCGCCGAATACAAGCGCCGCCAGGCAGCCCCAGGCGTGAAGGTGACGCGCAAAAACTTCGGCCGCGACCGCCGCTACCCCATCACCAACCGTTTCCGCGATAAGGCCGAAGCGCTGCCGGCGCCAGACGAGTCGCTGGTGACGAAGGCGGGGCGGGCGTCGAGCGAGGCGTTCGAGGGGTAGGGGTAGGTCGGGCGCGCGCGTACTGCCGGCCCTTCGCGAGCGTCGCGCGCTCGGCTTGTTCGATGTGCAACTGACCTGTCGAGCGTGGCGATGGACGATCGACTCCGGATCGTGCCGGCGTTCTCCGAAGTGGACGTGGCAGGATCAGTTGGTGAATGCTGCAACCGACCTGGAGCGGTCTTTTGCGACCGAGTTACCAGCGTCCGCATTCAGCCCTTAACGGACCTCGGAAGGCTCCGGTGCAAAGACGGCTGTCGTCGGCAGACAGAGGGTGCCGCCCGTCCACTCCAGTTCTAGCCGTTGTGTTCCGGCCGTTACGGTTCGTTGAATCACCGCGCATCAGACCTCCACGGAGGGAAGCGTTCGCTTCCGACTGGAAGGGAGGGGGTCCTATACAACGTTGCGTTCTCCGCGTGTGCTGATAAGGACGCTCGATGGGCCGGCTATGGCGGTAGCGCGGGAAGCTCGCCATCTATGAGAGTTCGCTCAAAGACGCAGCGCGCAAGCGAGGCTGATTGCATGAAGGCCTTTGGGTCGAGCTGCCGGGCGGCATGTACGACCTTACTTCGCCACCGATACATCTCGTCCACTACTTCATAGGCCCGCGCCTTATCCTCGGTTGAAGCGCCGACGTAGTCTGAAACAGCGGTCGCGATCGACTTCGTCTTCTGAGCCACGGAACTGATACCGAAGAGAACTTCCATCGCGGTCCAAATGAGCGTCATCGCTTGCTCTATGCTTGGGCTCCAAGAAGCCGCATCGAAAAGGCTAAAGGCGCGGTAGAAGCGGTCCTGATGGTAGAGGCGTCCTGCCCGGGGCAGCAGGTTGCGGACGAAAAATAGATCGTCCTCATCGGCCGTGCACAAGTCAGTTTTGAATACGCCAAGGTGCTGCGGCGCGTCCTCGAACGCGTGCGCCTGAGCGGTCCGCCACTGTGCGCCCATTTCCATGAACGGCATGCTGCCGACCACGACCATACGTATGGGAGCGTACATTCTTAATCGGAAGAGAGCCGCGATAAGCCACGCTGTCAGGGTAGGGGTGAGAGTGTCGACGACACCGTTCCCTGCGACTGTCAGCTCGACCCGGCTTTTAAATGAGAACCCGCCATTCACCGCTACCCAGGGTGTAGGATGAGCCGTACCCATTTTGATAGGGGCAGCGAAGGCCATCATCGGGGCGTCAAAGATGTCCACGTATACACGGCGTAAGAGCAATCCCGGCCCAAGGTCGTAAGTTTCTCCTGGCAATTCTAAAGCGGTGAGGCACCCATACAGAGGCGTGCTGTCGGGATCCCATGCCCGACGCGTTACCGCACGCTTCATGATCTGAGAGGGGTCATATTCCATCGAATCGCCCATATCACGAAAGACCTCTGAATTCACATCCAGCGTTGTTCTGAGAATACGTTGCGTAGAGAGCGAGGGTGTATTGGAGCCGAATGCGTAATCCGCCTAAGGGCTGACGTTGCGAGCTCTACGTTCGTAGGGCCCGACGATAAGCCAGGCCGCGACAAATTCTCGACCGCGACTAATATGGTATCCGTCGCTGCTGTTGGCAGCTACTTGAACTCGTAGACAGATTTATCGCGCCAATTAATCGTTAGATAGTAGTCCTTGCCGTCTATTTCGGCGTTCATGGCTTCCATGGCTTGGCTGATTGTGCAGCGGCGAAGCTCAATCGACTGCTGAAGCACGCCGCCTTTCCAATAGTGGGAATAAATAGAATATTGGCCCAACCTGCTAAGCACTCGATCTTCGATTTCGCCTGCTCGCTCGATTTCTACGGCATAGATGACTTCCCAGTCGCGTGCATCTCCAAGGCGCTCGGCGCAGATCTGGCGAATGCGCTGCCCTAGGTCTTTGCAGACGCCAATCTTGATAAGGCGGGCGTTCAGCGATCCCGCAATGTAGAGGTATTGCTTAAGATTGAATCGGCTGGCGAAGGCCAGGATTCTTGTGTCGCACTGTACGCAATGGCCCTTTGTGGACCTGAGTCTGTGCCCCGCTTTTCGGCATCTGCTGCCGAGGGCAATCGTCTTTCCTCTCTCTTTGATCTCCTGAAACCACATCCGTTGAGGCATATGGCGAACGTCCATAACGTCGTCAGGGCAAAGACCCTGGCTACTCAAGAAACGTAGTTCGCTCTCGGTGAGAACGTCCTTCATCGGCTATCGTCGAGTTCAATGATTAGGCGGCGTCGTGGCTTGTCGGATGGCCCACTTTTTGAGGCGTCATCATTCTGCTCACGAGAAGAACTGTCCAACAGCCTCAGCAACAATTCCCAGTCGAGCACTATCTTTATCTCTGTCGGTCGGCTGGAAGCAGGCTGAAGTGCGATGGTGAATACGGCGACAAACCAGCCAAACGCGGTAAGACCAAGGAGGGAATTTGCAATAGCTATCCAGTGTCCAGCGGTCGTTTTTGGGACGATATCTCCAAAGCCAACGGTGGTGACGTTTATGATCGTGAAATAGAAGCTATCAAACCAGCCAAACGGTGACGCGCGGGGTAGCGACGCGCTTTGCGCAGCCGCCTCGAAGTATTCGAAAAGTGTGGCGGATGACAGTATCAGGGCGCCGATAATGAGAAGCGCAACGAGAATCCAACGCCAGTTGAACCTCATGTGCCGCAAAACGGTTACCGGTGTGCCTATGATAAGTTCAGTATAAGCCATGCTCCCTCCCGGATAAACGCCCTAGGATACAAAAGCTTGAGCGTTTCGCTAGTAGGGTGTGGCGTCGTCAACCGTTGGCTGTGCGACCACGGTCGTAGTCTCGTCCACCCTGTGGTCTTTTGTGCGAGCCAGTCGGTCGCCTGGGAGGCGTGGGCCCGATTGATGCAGAGGGATGGTATGCCGCTACATCTGCGGTGACGCTGGGGTGTGGATGTCGACGTTGCGCAGCTGAGGTGATCGGCCCCTCTGGTTCGAATTAGCGACCCGATGTGGCCGCCCGTGTCTGTCGCCACAGGGTGACATCGCCGGTCTTCGGATCGCGGCGCACAAACACTTCTCTGCCTTCGAAGCGAAACTCCGCTGGTAGCTCGACGGCTTGGCCGCTGTCGATCGTGAAGATCTTGGCGGTCCGGGATGTCAGCAGCGGCCTCCCGCGCGTGATGAATATCACCAGTATATCGTCGATAGGGGATATCAGGAAGCTCGGTAGCCGAGGCGACTACTTGGTAGAACTTCCTTCCCAATACCCATTGTCTCTGCCAGACTTTCCCCACACCCGCGCAGACGGGTGGATTATGGAGGAACGTCATGCTGACACGGAGAGGATTTGCGGCAGTCGCAGGCTGTGCGATCTGCAGCATCGCGGGGTTCGGGGCGACTGAAGCGTTCGCGCAAGGTGCGGCCGCGACCACGGCAAACGGCGTTACGCGCAAGATCTTGAGCCGCACCGATGGCCCGGCGGCGGGCTATGAGACCATCATCATGGACGTGACGCTCGATGCCGGAGCGACCGTCGGCCGCCATACTCATCCTGGTATCGAGTCGACCTATGTGATGGAGGGCGAAATCGAACTTCCGATCGAAGGGCAGCCCACCAAGACGGCGAAGGCCGGCGATGCCTTCCAGGTGCCGCCCAACACCCCGCATGCCGGCGGCAAGCCGTCGTCGAGCAAGACGCGGCTGATGGTCAACTACATCGTCGAAAAGGGCAAGCCGCTGGCCAGCCCGGCCTGATGGTTCACGCAAAAGAGGCCGCCATTTCGGCGGCCTCTTTTGGCTTGGACAAGCGACGCGCCAAGCGCGGGCACGCCTACTGGAGTGGAACGGCTGTTACTGCGCCTTCGGCAGGAAGGTCGGGCCGACGCTGCGGATTTTGCCGGGGTCGTTCGATGCGGCCGCGGGCGGCGAGGCGGGCGTGTTTGTCGCCGGGGCGGCTTTGGCGCCATTCTTGGCGGCGGCGCGCTGGGCCGGCGGCAGCGCCATGCGCTTGGCGCTCTCTTCGGTGACGATGATGTCGCCGTGCTCGGCGGCCGAGCGGTCATCGACGCCCTTCATCGCATCGGCCCAGGTCTGGTTCGCCGGCTTGCAGGTGCAGGACGGGTTGAACTCCTGGCGATAGCGGAAAGCGTTCGGCAGCGAGCTGTAGGGCTGGCCGTTGATCGACACCGCCTGATTCATGTCCTGGCCGGGATTGCGGTAGGCGTACAGCGACGCTTCGGACGCGGGGCACAGGCTCTTGCAGGTGCGCTCGTCGTCGCCGAACCGGCTCGGCACGGTGGCGAACGAGATCGGGAAGTAATAGCCGTCGCAGGTGCGGACGCAGACGGTGCGGTAGGTGCCGCCCTCGGTGCTGCCGTAGTCGGTGCCCGGCACGCCGACGCCGGGAGCCCCGGCGTTGCCGCCGTTGAACAGGTTGTTGAGCAGGCCGCCGCTCTGCTGCGCGGCCGCGGCGTATTGCGGGCCGCAATTGTTCTGCGCCAGCGCCAGGATCACCGAGCGGCGCTGGTTCTCGCGGTCGTTGCCGCCCGGGCCGCCGCTGCGCAGCCGCTCCAGCGACGAATTCATCTGGTCGAGATTGCCGCGCATCTGCTGGATCTGGCTGTTGACCGGACCGCATTGCGCCGACTGGCCGGTGAACAGCGAGAAGAACCCGGAGCTTTCGCAGCCCATCCGCTTCGCCTGCATGCTGACGCGGTCGAGCTCGGCCTGCTGGCGGGCGGCGGCGTCTTCGAAGCGGCGGATCTGGTCGGCGCGGGCCGGGTCCATGCTGCCGCGGTCGATCGAGGCGAGCTGCGCTTCCAGCCGCGGGCACATCGGATTGGCGGCGGGGCTGCCGGGTTGGCCGGCGGCGGGCGCCTGCTGGTAGCCCGGCGGATTGTAGCCTTGCGACGACGGATAGCCTTGCTGGGCGAACGCCGCGGAGGTCAGCGACGCGGCGGCGACGATCAAGGCACCGGCCAGCCAGCGGAAACGGGTGGCGTTATCGAACATGTCGGGCATTCAGGAATCCGAGCGGGTGATGCCGGCGATCCGCCGAATCACATCCAGCAAATCCGCGCGATCGGGGCCGCGGAACGATCCCATTGTAACCGCGACGTTGACCATTTCTTAGCCGCTTCTTTCGGCAGGGTCACGTCGTTTCCGGGGCGTCACTGTGGCGATCCCCGCTGATCCGGCGTGGCTTTTCAGCGCTGGCAGGTGATCGCGACGTATTCGTTGCAGACCCCGTGGGCGCACGCTGAGCTGCTGGCTTTCGGCACCGCGCCGGTGATTTCGTCCGGGTCGACCCGGCGATAGGCGACCGCCTGGGCGAATTCGCGCGACTGGCAGTAGGCGGCAGCCGCCGGCGCGCCGCATTTTTCGCCGCGGGCGAGGCAGAGGTCGATGCCGTAGCCGTCCGGCTGGTTGGCGACGATGAAGACCCGGCTGTCGGCATAAGCCGCCGTCGCCGCAAACAGCGCTGCGCCGGCAAAGAGGGCAGGAATCAGTTTCATGGTGCACCAGGAACGAGGGGATGACCCCCGTCCGTACCCTGAAAAGGGTTAAAAAACGTTAACCATAGTGGCCAGAGCGTGGGCTAGGCGCCGATCATGGCCAAAATCGGCCGAGCAGGGCGGTTTGTGGGGGCTGGGGGCGGCGCCTGGATGACGCGAGCGTAGCTCGCCTTCGGCGGACCCGCGCGGACGACCACTCGATTCGCCGCCGAAAAGAACGACGTCCTCCGGCGATCGACGGACTTGACGGCTTCGAGGGCGGTCGCCATGGTGCGGCGATGAACGGTTTCCTCGCCATTTGCATTCGCTGCGAGATTATTAGCTAGCTGACACGCTGGCTGAGGCCGTCTTTTCTCCTATCGAGAGCACTGGACGCCCGGCCGCAGGGGACGGGTATCCATGGAATTACGCCTTTACGATACGCTGACGCGGGACAAACGGCCGTTCACGCCGCTCGATCCGGCCAATGTGCGGATGTATGTCTGCGGCCCGACGGTCTACGACTTCGCCCATATCGGCAACGCCCGGCCGGTGATCGTGTTCGACGTGCTGTTTCGGCTGCTGCGCCATCTCTATGGCGAGGCCCACGTCAAATACGTCCGCAACATCACCGACGTTGACGACAAGATCAACGACCGCGCCGCGCGCGACTATCCCGGCCTGCCGCTGAACGAGGCGATCCGCAAGGTCACCGAGCAGACCGAGCGGCAATTCCACGACGACGTCGATGCGCTGGGCTGCCTGCGGCCGACCGTCGAGCCGCGCGCCACCGAACATATCGGCGAGATGCGCAGCATCATCGAAAAGCTGGTCGCCGGCGGCTTCGCCTATGTCGAGCAGGACCACGTGCTGTTCTCGCCGAGCGCGATGAATGCCGCCAATGGCGTGCTGCCGCGCTACGGATCGCTTGCCAACCGCTCGCTCGACGAGATGATCGCCGGCGCCCGCGTCGATGTCGCGCCGTATAAGCGCGACGCCACCGACTTCGTGCTGTGGAAGCCGTCGAAGCCCGGCGAGCCGTCCTGGCCGTCGCCGGCCGGCATCGTCACGCCGGGCCGTCCCGGCTGGCACATCGAGTGCTCGGCGATGTCGTGGAAGCACTTGGGCGAGACCTTCGACATCCATGGCGGCGGCATCGATCTGGTCTTTCCGCACCACGAGAATGAAGTCGCGCAAAGCTGCTGCGCCTTCCACACCTCGCGCATGGCGCAGACCTGGATGCACAACGGCTTCCTGCAGGTCGAAGGCGAGAAGATGTCGAAGAGCCTCGGCAACTTCATCACCATCCGCGAGCTGCTGGCGACGGAAAAGTTCGGTGAACGGAAGTGGGACGGCGCGACGCTGCGGCTGGCGATGCTGAAGACGCATTATCGGCAGCCGATCGACTGGACTGCCGACGCGCTGAACGAAGCGGAGAAGGCGATCCTCGACTGGTCGGACTTCACCAAGGATGCGACGCCCGCGCGATGCGACGAAGTCATCGCCGCGCTGACCGACGACCTCAACACGCCGAAGATGATCGCCGAGCTGCACGCGCTGCGCCGCGCCGGCAAGGCCGATGAGCTCCGCGGCGCGATGCAGCTGTTGGGGATCAATCCGGTCGTCCGCGCTCCGGTCGATCTCGATGCGACCGCGAAGTCGCTGATCGAAGCCCGCACCACCGCCCGCGCCAACAAGGACTGGAAAGAGTCCGACCGCATTCGTGACGAGCTCGCCACGATGGGCGTGGTGCTGAAGGACGGCAAGGACGCCGACGGCAAGCCGGTGACGACCTGGGAGTTGGCGCGGTGAGTGTCTTTTCCATGGTCGTCATGGCCGGGCTTGACCCGGCCATCCATCGAACAAACGACGTAGTGATTGTTTCGACGATGGATGCGCGGGTCGAGCCCGCGCATGACATCGGTGTGTGGTGGTGCACTGCCTCACCCCGTCGTTCCGGGGCGCGCGCAGCGCGAGCCCGGAATGACGAACCATAGGGTCCTTGCGTCGGCGATTAAGGAGTCTTCACGATGACCGAGCAGAAGCCGACCGGGCGGCCTGATACGCCGTTTCCGAAGCATTGGCTGTACTACATCGCGATCAAGATCGCGCTGCTGGCCGGCGCCACCGCGCTGGTGCTGAAGCTGTACGGGTTCTGGTGATGAGCACGCGCGCAGGGCCCGCGCTGCGGCCGTATCTGCCCGAGGATGCCGCGGTCGCCGCGGCCATCTTCGTGGCGTCGATCGAGCAGCTCGCCGCCGATGACTACAGCGAAGAGCAGCGGGAGGCATGGGCCTCGGCGGCCGACGACGAAGCCAAGTTCGCCGCGCGTCTGGCCGGTCAGCTGACGCTGATCGCGACGCTGCAGGGCGTGCCGGTCGGCTTCGCTTCGCTGAAGGTGCCGGACCACATCGACATGCTGTTCGTGCATCCCGACTACGTCGGCCGCGATGTCGGCGCGACGCTGATCGACGCGCTGGAGAAGCTCGCCGGTGCGCGCGGCGCGCTGATCCTCACCGTCGACGCCAGCGACAATGCCGCCGAATTCTTCGCCAAGCGCGGCTACGTCGCCAAGCAGCGCAACACCGTTTCGATCAATGGCGAATGGCTCGCCAACACCACGATGACAAAGTCGCTGGCGGATGCCGCCGCGCCCGGAGCCTCCTCATGAGCCGCGAACGTCTCTATCTGTACGACACCACGCTGCGCGACGGCGCCCAGACCAACGGCGTCGACTTCACCTTGCACGACAAGAAGCTGATCGCTTCGTTGCTCGACGATCTCGGCATCGATTATGTCGAAGGCGGCTATCCGGGCGCCAATCCGCTCGATACCGAATTCTTCGGCGCGGAGCAGAACCTCGAGCGCGCCACCTTCGCGGCGTTCGGCATGACCCGGCGGCCCGGCCGCTCGGCCTCGAACGATCCCGGCATCGCGATGCTGCTCGACGCCAAGGCGGATGCGATCTGCTTCGTCGCCAAATCGTCGGAGTATCAGGTCCGGGTCGCGCTCGAGACTACCAACGAGGAGAACATCGCCTCGATCCGCGACAGCGTTTCGCTCGCCAAGGAAAAAGGCCGCGAGGTGCTGGTCGATTGCGAGCACTTCTTCGATGGCTACAAAGCCAATCCGGAATTCGCGCTGCAGTGTGCCAAGGCGGCGTATGAGTCCGGCGCACGCTGGGTCGTGCTATGCGACACCAATGGCGGCACCATGCCGGACGAAGTCGAGGCGATCGTCGGCGAGGTGGTCAAGCACATCCCGGGCGCGCATGTCGGCATCCATGCCCATAACGACACCGAGCAGGCGGTGGCGAACTCGTTCGCCGCGGTGCGGGCGGGTGCGCGGCAGATCCAGGGCACGCTGAACGGCCTCGGCGAGCGTTGCGGCAACGCCAATCTGTGCTCGATGATCCCGACGCTGAAGCTGAAGAAGGAGTTCGCCGACAAGTTCGAGATCGGCGTCTCCGACGACAAGCTGGCAAGCCTGGTGCAGGTGTCGCGCGCGCTCGACAACATCCTCGACCGCGCGCCCAATCCGCACGCGCCTTACGTCGGCGGCAGCGCCTTCGTCACCAAGACCGGCATCCACGCCTCGGCGGTGCTGAAGGATCCGCAGACCTATGAGCATGTGCCGCCGGAGTCGATCGGCAATCACCGCAAGGTGCTGGTGTCGGATCAGGCCGGCAAGTCGAATGTGCTGGCTGAGCTGGCGCGCACCAACATCCAGTTCGACCGCGACGATCCGCGCCTGTCGCGGCTGGTCGAGAAGCTGAAGGAGCGGGAAGCCGCCGGCTACGCCTACGAGTCGGCCAACGCTTCGTTCGATCTGCTTGCCCGCGGCACGCTCGGCACCGTGCCGGAATTCTTCCGGGTCGATAAGTTCGATGTCAATGTCGAGCAGCGTTACAACTCGCACGGTCAGCGCGTCACCGTGGCGATGGCGGTGATCAAGGTCGAGGTCGACGGCGAGACGCTGATCTCGGCCGCCGAAGGCAACGGCCCGGTCAACGCGCTCGACGTGGCGCTGCGCAAGGACCTTGGCAAGTACCAGAAGTACATTGAGGGCCTGAAGCTGGTCGATTACCGCGTCCGTATCCTCAATGGCGGCACCGAGGCCGTGACTCGGGTGCTGATCGAGAGCGAGGACGAGGACGGTCGGCGCTGGACCACGATCGGCGTGTCGCCGAACATCATCGACGCGTCGTTCCAGGCGCTGATGGATTCGGTCGTCTACAAGCTGGTGCAGTCGAACGCGCCGGTATAATTTTGCCTAGTCCTTTCTCCGTGATTGCGAGCCGAAGGCGTAGCAATCCAGCTCCGTGCATCGAGCTGGTTTGCTTCGTCGCTTCGCTCCTCGCAATGACGAGAGAACAATGCCCTGAGCGCGGTTGTCATCGCCGCGCCGCGCTGACAACATATCCCCCAAACAGGTCGTAGCCCGGCGGATTCACGCCGGCCGTAGGGGGAATGCTCGTGGACGGAATCAATGGGGCGCAATCGGTCGTTCAGACGCTGGTAAATTGCGGCGTCGAAGTATGTTTCGCCAATCCTGGCACCTCGGAAATGCACTTTGTCGCGGCGCTGGATTCGGTCAGCGGGATGCGGCCGGTGCTGTGCCTGTTCGAAGGCGTGGTCACCGGCGCCGCCGATGGCTACGGCCGGATCGCCGGCAAGCCGGCGGTGAACCTGCTGCATCTCGGCCCCGGCCTCGCCAACGGCCTTGCCAATCTGCACAACGCCCGCCGCGCCGCGACGCCGATCGTCAACATCGTCGGCGACCACGCCGCTTACCACCTGCAATACGACGCGCCGCTGACCTCCGACATCGCCGGCTTCGCCCGGCCGGTATCGACCTGGATCCACGAGTCCAAGAGCGCCGGAGCGGTGGCAAGCGATACGGCGCGCGCGGTGCAGGCGGCTAGCGCGGCGCCGGGCGGCATCGCCACGCTGATCATGCCGGCGGACGTTGCCTGGAATCCGGCCGCGCGCGCGGCGCACAAGCTGCCGGAGATCGGCCCGGCGAAGGTTGCGGCCGACACCGTCGAGGCGATCGCCAAGCTGCTCTCGAACGGCAAGAAATCGGCACTGCTGCTGCGCGGTCAGGCGCTGCTCGGCGAGGCGCTGGAGGCGGCCGGCCGGGTTGCCGCGAAGACCGGCGTCCGGCTGCTGTGCGACACCTTCGCGCCGCAGACCGAACTCGGCGCCGGCCGCGTGCCGCTCGAGCGCATTCCGTATTTCTCGGAGCAGATCACCGCGTTCCTGAAAGACGTCGAGCAACTGATCCTGGTCGGCTCGAAGCCGCCGGTGTCTTTCTTCGCCTATCCCGGCAAGCCGAGCTGGGGCGCGCCGGACGGCTGCCTGATCGATTACCTGGCGCAGCCGCACGAAGATGGCGCGCAGGCGGTGAAGGATCTCGCCGCCGCGGTCGACGCGCCGGCCGAGCCCGCCGCTCGGACGCAGCTGGTGTTGCCCGACCTGCCGAAGGGCAAGCTCAATTCGCTCGGCGTCGCGCAGGCGATTGCGCATCTCACGCCCGACCACGCCATCTACGCCGAGGAGGCCAACACCTCCGGCCTGCCGTTCCAGATGATCCTGCCGAAGGCGCGGCCGCACACCCATCTGCCGCTGACCGGCGGCTCGATCGGGCAGGGGCTGCCGCTCGCGATCGGCGCGGCGATCGCGGCACCCGATCGCAAGGTGGTTTGTCCGCATGGCGACGGCGGCGCTGCCTATACGATGCAGGCGCTTTGGACGATGGCGCGCGAGAAGCTCGACGTCACCGTGGTGATCTACGCCAACCGCTCCTATGCGATCCTCAACATCGAGCTGCAGCGGGTCGGTGCTTCCGGCGCCGGCGCCAATGCGCTGTCGATGCTCGATCTGCACAATCCGGAGATGAACTGGATGAAGATCGCCGAAGGTCTCGGCGTCGAAGCCAGCCGCGCCACCACCGCCGAGGAATTCTCCGCGCAATACGCTTCGGCGATGAGTCAGCGCGGCCCGCGGCTGATCGAAGCCTTGATCTGAGGGAGCGGCCGATGACCCTGGATATCGTCGGCACACTCCGCACCATCGTCGGCGACGGCGGCGTGCTCGAGGCTGCCGAGCTGTCGAAGCGCTCCGCCGGCACCTATCGGTTCGACACGTTGAAGGCCGCGGCGCTGGTGCGACCGACTTCGACGCAGCAGGTGTCCGAGATCCTGCGCTGGTGCCATGCCAATAGCGTTCACGTCGTCACCCACGGCGGCCTGACCGGGCTCGTTCACGGCGCCGATGCCGAACCCAGCGAAGTGATCCTGTCGCTGGAGCGGATGCGCACGATCGAGGAGATCGATCCGAAGCAGCGCACCGCTGTTGTCCAGGCCGGCGTGCCGCTGCAGGCGCTGCAGGAAGAGGTCGACAAGCACGATCTGGCATTTCCGCTCGATCTCGGCTCGCGCGGCACCGCCACGCTCGGCGGCAATGCCGCCACCAACGCCGGCGGCAACCGTGTGATCCGCTACGGCATGACACGCGAGATGATCCTCGGCCTCGAAGTCGTGCTCGCCGACGGCACCGTGCTGTCGTCGCTCAATCATCTGATCAAGAACAACGCCGGCTATGACCTCAAGCAGCTGTTCATCGGCTCGGAAGGCTCGCTCGGCGTCATCACGCGGTTGGTGCTGCGGCTGCGCGAAAAGCCGCTCGCGACCAATATGGCGTTCGTCGGCCTCGACAGCTTCGATGCGGTGGCGAAGTTCCTGAAGCACTGCGACCGCGCGCTCGGCGGCACGCTGTCGGCCTTTGAAGTGATGTGGCAGTCGTTCTATCGACTGGTTACCAGCCCGCCAGCCAAGGGGCGGCCGCCGATCGGGCAGGATCACGATTACTACGTGTTGGTCGAAAGCCAGGGCTCCGATCCCGACCTCGACAGCCAGCGCTTCACTGCGGCGATGGAGGCCGCGCTGGAGTCCGGGCTGATCGCGGATGCGGCGATCGCTCAGTCGGACGAGGATTGCCGCTCGTTCTGGGCGCTCCGCGATGACGTCGGTCAGGTGCTGCAAGGCGGCTTGCCGATTGTGTTCGACGTTTCACTACCGATCGCCGCGATGGAGGGCTATGCCGAAACGCTTCGGGAGACGCTGGAAAGCGAAATCGGCGAACACCGGCTGTGGATCTTCGGCCATCTCGGCGACGGCAATCTGCATGTCGTCGTGCAGGTCAAGCCGATGGAGTATCTGGCGCTGCGGCCCAAGGTCGAAGCCTTGGTGTATCGGCCGCTTGCCGCCTGCAACGGTTCGGTGTCGGCCGAGCACGGCATCGGCCTGGAAAAGAAGCCGTATCTCTACGTCAGCCGCAGCGCCAACGAGATCGCACTGATGCGGACGCTGAAACAGGCGCTCGATCCCAAGGGCATTCTCAACCCCGGCAAAATCTTCGACCCCGGCCCAGTGGTCGGGGGACGTTGATGGGAGGCCGTTGCGCCGCTGCGATCAGTAGCGCGCGTCTTTCGGCTTCGGGTCCTTCGGCCAGTCCTTCACCTTGCCGGGGAAGTCCGGCCGTTCCATCTGGGTGAAGTACGCCGCGACGTCGACGGCTTCCTGATCGGACAGCTCACCCTGGCCGAGCGGGAATTTGTTGTGGCTCGCGATCGGCATGTTGCGCTTGACGAAGGCGGCCGCCGTGTAGGTCCGCGCCATGCCGGCGCCGATATTGAACGAGCGCGGGCCCCACAGCGGCGGATACACCACGCGGCCGGCGGCGTCCTTCAGCCCTTCGCCATTGTCGCCGTGACACACCGCGCAGCGCGCCGTGTAGATCTCCTTGCCGTTGTCGAGGTTCGGCACCAGCGACTGATCGACCTTGCCGACGCCGCGGCCGGCGACCTTGTCCTCCGGCTTGGTCGAGCCTTGCATCCAGTCGAAATACGCCACCATCGCCTTCATGTCGGGGCCGTCGACCGGCAGCGGCTTGCCGTTCATCGAACGTAGGAAGCAGCCATTGATGCGGTCCTCCAGCGTGATGACGCGGCCGGCGCGCGGCGCGTAGCTCGGGAAGAACGCCGCGACGCCGACATAGGGACTGCCGTCGGCGACGGTCCCGGCGTTGAGGTGACACGAGCTGCAATTCAGGTCGTTGCCGACATTGTTCGGCAGCAGCGTGTGGGTTTCGGCGTTCAGCCGCATGCCGCGCACCAGCTGCTCGGCGTTCGGTTGCGACAGGATATCGGCGATCCGCGGCGTCTCGAACCGCGAGGTATCGATCTTGGGATCGAGCGCGGCGCGCGCGGCCGCGATCTGCTCGGCCGTGACGGCGCTGGCGTTGCCGCCCCAATTGGCACGCACGAAGCTGAGGATGTCGGCGATCTCGCGATCATTCAGGCGCGCAAACGACGGCATCGTCCAAACCCGCGGATGCGCGGTGGTCGCTGTCGTCTGCCAGCCGGTGAGGGTGATGTGCACCAGCGTCGCCGGATCCTTGGCGGCGATCGTCGGATTCCCGGCGAGCGGCGGGAATACGCCGGGGACGCCGGCGCCGTCGGCGCGATGGCAGTCGGCGCAGAACTGCGTGTAACCGAGGCCGCCGGCCGTGGAGTAGGTCGACGCCGGCACTTCAGCCACGGCGGCCGCGGGCGCCGGCCGATCGGTCGGCAGCGCCTTCAGGTAGGTGGCGATCGCGGTGAGATCCTGATCGGTCATGTGCTGGGTTGAATGCCGGATCACGTCGGTCATGCCGCCCGCCGCCGTGGCGAAACGGTTCTGGCCGGTCTTCAGCATTTGCACGGTGTCAGGCACGGTCCACAGTCCGCGCAGGTTCAGCGCATTCCAATGTTCGACCTTGGCGCCGGCGAGATAGTCGCGGCCGTTCGCTCCGGCATCGCTCATCGCCTTTTCCTGGAAGGCGATGCCGCGCGGGGTGTGGCAGGCGCCGCAATGACCGAGGCCCTGCACCAGATAGGCGCCGCGATTCCACACCGCGTCCTGGTTCGGCTCCGGCTTGAACGGCGACGCATCGAGGAAGGCGACGTTCCAGAACGCCAGCCCGATCCGCATGTTGAACGGGAAGCTCATCTGCGGCGCGCGATTGGCCTGTGCGACCGGTGCGAGGCCCTGGGTCAGGTACGCCCACAGCGCCACCATGTCGTCGCTGCTGATCTTGGCGTAGGACGGATACGGCATCGCCGGATACAAATTGTGCCCGTCCGCCGCGACGCCTTTGCGCATCGCGCGGTCGAACTCGCCGAACGACCAGCTGCCGATGCCGGTCGCGCGATCGGGCGTGATGTTGGTCGACCACAGGCTGCCGAACGGTGTGTCGAGTTTCAGGCCGCCGGCCATTGATGTGCCGCCTGGCGCGGTGTGACAGGCGACGCAATCACCGGCGCGCGCGATGTACTCGCCGCGCTTGATCAACTCGGGATCGGCCTTGGCGTCGAGAGCCTTGAGCTTGGCATCGACGGCGGGCGGCTGGATGATCCACAGCGCCGCACCTCCGATCACGACCAGAGCGGACGCGGCGAGAACAGCGAGGGTCTTGGCGGCGCGGCCGCTGGAATGAGACATGGCAGACTCGACTCGAGGTTTGTTGCGGTGCGACGCTAGGCGCGACCCTGCGCCGCCTCAACTCGGGCCTACCACTTAGATCGTGAAGGTTTATCGGGCGAAGCGAATGATCGCTTTGCGCGCACCGGCAGCGTGAACGGCTGCGGCTATGGTTAGCAACGGCTCAAAACAGCAGTGCGAAAGCTAGAGCCGATCGGCAATCTCGGGTGGCATCGCACGCGTGGGCTGCGGCGCCGAGGCGGCTTGCAGCTTCGGCAGGATGTCTTCGACCTTGTCGGCCTTCAGTATCTCGACCGCGAGGTTGGGGCGGATGAAGGCGGTTGTTCGCATATGCGCCAGCAGTTCGAGCAACGGCTGCCAGAAGCCGTCGATGTCAGCGATCAGGATCGGCTTGGTGTGACGGCCGAGCTGTTGCCAGGTCATCTGCTCGACGAGTTCTTCGAGCGTTCCGATGCCGCCTGGTAATGCTACGAAGGCGTCCGAGCGCTCGAACATCAGCCGCTTCCGCTCGTGCATGTCCTCGGTGACGATCAGCTCCGAGACGCGGTCGAGCGCGATCTCTTTAGAGCTGAGAAAGCCGGGAATGATGCCGGTGACCGTACCGCCGTGATCGAGCACCGCGTTGGCCACCGCGCCCATCAGACCGATCGCGCCGCCGCCGTACACCAGCCCGACGCCGTGCTCGGCGAGTTCCTTGCCGAAGGCTGTCGCCGCTTCGAGAAATCGGGGGTTACTGCCGGGGCCGGAGCCGCAATAGACGCAGACGGTCTTGATCTTGCTCATGGTGGCGGATGTGGCACCGCGGGATGACAGCGTCAAGACGACCACCGCCATGCCGTTGCAACAGTCTGTTATGACGCAAAGAATCGCATCTCAGGGTGCACGGCGGGAACGAAACACTATATGAAGGCGGACCCTATGGACGATGTCGTTCGCGAGCATGGATTCGGCTCCGCGGACCTTTTCAGGCAGCTTTGATGGCTCACCCACACTCGCATTCGAGCAGCGGCTCTCCTGTCGCGATTCCAGAAGACAAGATCGCACAGAAGGCGACGCTCGGCGGCACCCTGATGCATCTGTGGCCGTATATCTGGCCCGGTGACCGGTCCGATCTGAAGATGCGGGTGGTGTGGTCGATCGTGCTGCTGATCGCCGCCAAGGCGGCGACGCTGATCGTCCCCTTCACCTTCAAATGGGCGACCGACGCACTTACCGGTGCCGATACCGCACCGATCGAGCCGTCGAACTGGACGCTGTGGCTGATCGCGTCGCCGCTTGCGCTGACTGCGAGCTACGGCCTGGTCCGTGCCCTGATGGCGGTGCTGACGCAATGGCGTGACGGCATCTTCGCCAAGGTCGCGATGCACGCGGTGCGCAAGCTGGCGTACCGGACCTTCGTGCACATGCACGATCTGTCGCTGCGGTTTCACCTCGAGCGCAAGACCGGCGGTCTGACCCGCGTTCTGGAGCGCGGCCGGCTCGGCATCGAAGTGATCGTGCGGATGGTGATCCTGCAGCTGGTGCCGACGATCATCGAGCTGTCGCTGGTGATGGCGGTGCTGCTGTGGCAGTTCGACTGGCGCTACGTCGCGGTCGTGATGGTCACCGTGGTGTTCTACATGCTGTACACCTACAAGGCGACCGAGTGGCGGATCGGCATCCGCCGCCGCATGAACGATTCCGACAGCGACGCCAACCAGAAGGCGATCGACTCGCTGCTCAACTACGAGACGGTGAAGTATTTCGGCGCCGAGGAGCGCGAGGCGAACCGCTACGACAGGTCGATGCGTCACTACGAGGACGCCAGCGTCGCGACCTACACCTCGCTGGCGGTTCTCAATGCCGGGCAGGCGGTGATCTTCACCTTCGGCCTGACCGCGACGATGCTGATGTGCGCCTCGGGCGTCCGCAACGGCAGCAACACCGTCGGCGACTTCGTGATGATCAATGCGATGATGATTCAGCTGTATCAGCCGCTGAACTTCATGGGCATGGTGTATCGCGAGATCAAGCAGGCGATCATCGACATCGAGAAGATGTTCGCGGTGCTGTCGCGAAAGCCGGAGGTCGAGGATCGCGCCGGTGCCAAGCCGCTGGCGGTCGAAGCCGGCACCGTGCGGTTCGAGGACGTGAAGTTCGCTTATGATCCGGCGCGGCCGATCCTGAAGGGCCTCAATTTCGAAGTCCCTGCCGGCAAGACCGTGGCGATCGTCGGCCCGTCGGGCGCCGGCAAGTCGACGATTTCGCGGCTGCTGTTCCGGCTGTACGACGTCTCGGGCGGCCGCATCCTGATCGACGGTCAGGACATCCGCAGCGTCACCCAGACCTCGCTGCGCGCGGCGATCGGCATGGTGCCGCAGGATACCGTGCTGTTCAACGACACCATCCGCTACAACATCCGCTACGGCCGCTGGGACGCCACCGACGCCGAGGTGGAGGAGGCGGCCAGGACCGCGCAGATCGACGCCTTCATCAAGGCGTCGCCGAAGGGCTACGACACCGAAGTCGGCGAGCGCGGGCTGAAGCTCTCGGGCGGTGAGAAGCAGCGCGTGGCGATTGCGCGAACGGTTCTCAAGGCGCCGCCGATTCTGGTGCTCGACGAGGCAACTTCGGCGCTCGACAGCCACACCGAACATGAAATCCAGGGCGCCCTGGAGCGTGTGGCACAAAACCGCACCTCGCTGGTGATCGCGCACCGGCTTTCGACCATCGTCGGGGCCGATGAGATCATCGTGCTCGATCAGGGGCGGATCGCCGAACGCGGCACGCATGCGCAACTGTTGGCCGCTGGCGGGCTTTACGCCAGCATGTGGAACAGGCAGCGCGAGGCCGAAGAGGCGCGCGAGCGGCTGGCGCTGATCGGCGACGATGATTCACCGGTTCGTAAGCCGGAAATCGACGACGATCTGGCAACTTCGGCGGCGGCGGAGTAATCGTGTCGCAGCGCCACGCAACAGGCTTTCGAAGTTAGGGGACGTCCGATGTCCATCGTCAATTCCGTTCGCGCCCAGATCCCGCCGATCCATCGGGAGGGCTATCCGTTCGTCGGCGCCTTTGCGCTGGTGACGCTGATTCTGTTCTGGATCTGGTCGCCGCTCGGCTGGATCGGCACCGTGCTGACGATCTGGTGCGCCTATTTTTTCCGTAACCCGGCCCGGACGACCCCGGTGCGCGACGGTCTGGTGGTGTCGCCGGCCGATGGCCGCGTCTCGATGGTGGTCGACATCATCCCGCCGCCGGAGCTGGGGCTGGGCGCCAAGCCGCTGCCGCGCGTCTCGATCTTCATGAGCGTGTTCAACTGCCACGTGAATCGCAGCCCGGTGGCCGGCCGCATCGAGCGGATCGTGTATTCGCCCGGCAAGTTCATCAACGCCGAGCTCGACAAGGCCAGCGAAGACAACGAACGCAATTCGATGGTGCTGTCGACCGAGCACGGCCAGATCGGCGTGATCCAGATCGCCGGCCTGATCGCCCGCCGGATCGTGTCGTTCGTCCGTGAGGGCCAGCCGTTGGTCGCCGGCGAGCGTTTCGGTCTGATCCGGTTCGGCTCGCGGCTCGACGTCTATCTGCCCGAGGGCACCAAGCCGCTGGTCGCCGAAGGCCAGACCGCGATCGCCGGCGAGACCATCCTGGCCGACCTCAAGGGCGGCGACGCTGGACGGACGTACCGGACCGACTAACATCAGGGCCGCCGGCCCGAAGGTTGCCATGATGGCCGAGCAGGATGGTGGTTCCGAGACGAGAGCGAAACCGATGCCTTTCGATCTGAATTCCCCTGAGACGCCGCGTCGCCGGTTCGGGCCGATTCCGGTGCGTCTGCTGGTGCCGAACGTCATCACCCTGCTGGCGATCTGCGCCGGCCTGACGGCGATCCGGCTGGCGACCGAGGGGCGGATGGAGCTAGCGGTCGCGGCGATCGTGTTCGCGGCGGTGCTCGACGGGATCGACGGCCGCGTCGCCCGGATGATCAAGGGCCAGTCGAAATTCGGTGCCGAGCTCGACAGCCTGGCGGATTTCGTCAATTTCGGCGTCGCGCCGGGCCTGATCCTATATTTCTGGCAGCTGCATTTCCTCAGCAATGTCGGCTGGATCGCCGCCATGGTGTTCGCGATCAGCGGCGGCCTGCGGTTGGCGCGGTTCAACGCCACCATGGACGATCCCAACAAGCCGGCGTTCGCCGCCAACTTCTTTACCGGCGTACCGGCGCCGGCCGGCGCCATCACCGTGCTGCTGCCGGTCTATATGGGCTTCCTCGGCGCGCCGACGCCGCCGGCGGTGCTGACCGCGGTCTATACGCTGCTGATCGCCTTCCTGATGGTGTCGCGGCTGCCGGTGTTCTCCGGCAAGACGGTGAAGATGCGGGTGGCGCCCGAGATGGTGCTGCCGCTGTTCGTCTCGGTGGTGTTGTTCATCGCGCTGCTGATCGGCTACCCCTGGCACATCCTGTCGGCCTGCTCGGTGCTGTACCTGCTCAGCCTGCCGGTCGGCTGGCGGTCGTACCGCGACCATCAGCGCAATGCCGCAACAGCCCAGCAGGGCAAAGCCGCGCCTTCGGGGCAGAAGCCGACCCTGGTCGTGAACGATCCGGCCCCACGCGACGACGACCGCCCGGCGCGGCTGAACTGACCGCAGGACGGTCAGTGGCGTCACGCGCTGCCCCTTGGGCGGTATTCTGAAACTCGCTATAGGGCAGGGCTGTCGCCGGGGTTGAACGGCCGCCGCCAACGGACGGCCGGGTCTGGCGACGCTGGAGGACGCCCGTGAGCCAACCTGATTCCGGTCCCGTGCCGGCCGCCGTGCTCGAAGCCCTGGCCCGCTACGACACCCCCACGATCTGCAACGCGATGGAAGTGGTCGCCCCCGAGCGGCGCGCGATCGGCTTCACCACCCGGCCGCTGGTCTGTCCGTTCCCGCAGCTTCCGCCGATCGTCGGCTATGCCCGCACCGCGACCATCCGCGCCACCGTGCCGTCCAGCCTGCCGCCGGCCGAGCGGAGGGCTAAGCAGATGGCCTATTACGAATATGTCGGCTCCGGCGCCGGCCCCCGCATCAGCGTGATCCAGGACATTGACGGGCCGGATGCCGGATTCGGAGCGTTCTGGGGCGAGGTCAACAGCGCCGTGCACAAGGCGCTCGGCTGCCTCGGCGTGATCACCGACGGCTCGATCCGCGACGTGCCGCAATGGGCGCCGGGCTTCCAGGCGCTGGCCGGCTCGATCGGGCCATCGCATGCTCACGTTCATGTCACCGGCTTCGGCGCCGAGATTCGGGTGGCCGGCATGACGGTGTGCGATGGCGACCTGATCCACGCCGACAGTCACGGCGCGGTGGTGATCCCGCACCATTTGGCCGCGCAATTGCCGGAGGCGGCCGAACTCTGCGGCCGGCGCGAGGTCCCGATCCTGGAAGTCGCCCGTAACGCCGAGTTCTCCCTCGACAAGCTGAAGCAGGCGCTCGCGAAGGCCTCGGAGATTCACTGAGTTCGGGGCGAGGGGCGCTCTACGGCCGACCGCGGCTGTCACCGCCGCGGCGGCGCGCCCAGAAGACAGATGCTTGGTAATATTACGGGGTTGCTCGCCGCATCAGAGATCGCGCAGCGCCGAATACTTTACCCGTCTTTAATGGCGAATGCATAGTTTCGGAACCGCTGCTCAGAACGATCAGTGCCGACGGCTCGCGCCGCGCGGCTGGTGTGTGCGCGTCGGAGTGAATAATGGACATCATGACGTCAGCCGGCCTGGTCGGCGGCATCGCAGTCATTGCCGTGATGATGCTGATGGGCGGTGACGTCCATATGTTCATCTCCGAACATGCCATGATCATCATCTTCGGCGGTTCGTTGACCGCCACGATGATCCGCTTCCCCCTCAACGTGATCCTGCACGGCCTGCCGCTCGGCGCCAAATTCGCCTTCACGATGAGCCGGCTGTCGGCGCGTGATCTGGTCGATGAGCTGGCCAGCATCGCCGAGATCGCCCGTAAGTCCGGTCCGGTCGGCCTGGAAAAGGTTGAGGCCGAAGACCCGTTTCTGGCCAAAGGCATCCGCTACGTGGCCGACGGTTACGACATCGAATTCATCCGCGATAACCTCGAGCGCGACCGCGATAACTTCCTGATGCACCTCGACGAGGGCAGCAAGATCTACCGCGCCATCGGCGACTGCGCCCCGGCGTTCGGCATGATCGGCACGCTGATCGGCATGGTGCAGATGTTCTCCAACATGTCCGACCCGTCGAAGCTGGGACCGTTCATGGCGACCGCGCTTCTGGCGACGCTGTACGGCGCTCTGGTGGCGAACCTGTTCTGTCTGCCGATCGCCGACAAGCTGCACACCAAGAAGATCGACGAAGAAACCAACCGCACGCTGATCATCGACGGCATCCTGATGATCCGTGACTCCAAGAGCCCGGCGCTGGTGCGTGAAATGCTGCTGGCTTACCTGCCCGAGAAGCACCGTTCGGAAGAAGACGAAGCGGTCCCGGCTTAACCCGACCTCAGTCGATCGTCGGAAGGCGCCATGGCCAAAAAGAAGAAAGCCGAAGAGCATGCCGGTGGCCACGGCTGGTTCGTCACGTTCGCCGACCTGATGGGCCTGCTGATGAGCTTCTTCGTGATGCTCGTCGCGTTCTCGACCCAGGACAAAGCCAAGCTGATGATCGTCGCCGGCTCGATGCGCGAGGCGTTCGGCGTGCAGAACGACGCGCGCTACTCCGGCATCATCGAGAACGACGGTCTGCCGACCCGGGGCAAGGTCAAAAACACCGAGCACGTCAATCCGGAGCTGTCGACCGCCAAGCCGTCACCGGGTGAGGTGACGCGCGACGAGGGCATCAATACCAAAGAGGACCGCGAATTCGCGCTCGCCTCGGCGTCGCTGCGGCAGGCGCTGCAGAACATGCCGGAGATCTCCGAGCTGTCGAAGAACATCATGTTCGAGGAGACCAAGCAGGGTCTGAACCTCGAGATCATGGATCAGGACGGTCGCTCGATGTTTGCCGATGGCTCCAAGGTGCCGTTCGAACGCACCCGCCTGCTGCTGCAGCGGCTTGCTGTGCCGCTGCGTGCCACACCGCTCAGGGTCACCATCGTCGGCCACACCTCGTCCGGTCTGATGCCGGAGCGCAGCGACTATAACGGTTGGGACCTGTCGTCGGACCGCGCTAATTCGGTGCGCCAAATCCTGGAGCGGGAAGGGCTGCCCGGTTCGCACATCTTCGCCGTGACCGGCAAAGCCGACAGCCAGCCGCTGTTTCCCGACGATCCGTCGATCGCCGCCAATCGCCGCGTGACCATCACGCTGATGCGCGAGAGCCCGGCGCTGCCGCCCGGCATGAAGCCGTAAGCGTTTTGCTCGGCCGCTTGTGGCGGCCACCTCGATCGCAAGCCGGACCTCCGCTTCATCGCGTGTCATCCGAATCCGATGGGTTCGGTATTCGGCATCCCGTGGTTGCATCGGTCGCGGTCGGCCCGCTAGCCTGAGGTTCGTCACGGCGGCAGGCGCGCTATCTTTGAAGGCCTTGCCGGTGCGGCGTCGCGGCTCTTGGATCAAATCCAGCGATCGAGCGTTCTACGGCAGCCATGGCCCTCAGCGCGGCAACCACCGAAGCGCCTGAACAAACCAGCTTTTGGGCGCTCACGCTCGGCGGGATCGGCGTTGTTTTCGGCGATATCGGCACATCTCCCTTGTACGCATTCCGCGAGGCGGTCGCCGGCGCGGCTGGCGGCGCACCGGCAAGCCGGGTGCTGGTGCTCGGGGTGCTGTCGCTGATCCTGTGGGCGCTGCTGATTGTCGTCACCGCCAAGTACGTGCTGTTGCTGCTGCGCGCCGATAACAACGGCGAAGGTGGCACGCTGTCGCTGATGGCGCTCGGCCGCCGCGCGCTCGGCCGCCGCAGTTTGTTTCTCCTGGTGCTCGGCGTGATCGGTGCGTCGATGTTCATCGGCGACTCGATGATCACGCCGGCGATCTCAGTGCTGTCGGCGATCGAGGGCCTGAAAATCGCGGCCCCCGCGCTCGAACATTACGTCGTGCCGCTGACCGTGCTGGTCCTGGTGCTGCTGTTCGGCGTGCAGAGCCATGGCACCGCGATTGTCGCGCGCTTCTTCGGCCCGGTGATGCTGGTGTGGTTCGCCACGCTGGCGGCGATGGGCGCGATGCACATCATGGACGATCCGTCAGTGCTGGCCGCCATCAACCCGTGGTATGCGGCGCAATTCCTCGCCAGCCACGGCACCATCGGACTGGTGACGCTGGGCGCGGTGTTTCTGGCGGTCACCGGCGGCGAGGCGCTGTACGCCGATCTCGGCCATTTCGGCCGCCGCCCGATCCAGACTGCCTGGCTTGGTTTCGTGCTGCCGGCGTTGCTGATCAATTACTTCGGCCAGGGTGCGCTGGTACTGTCGAATCCGGCTGCGCTGGAAAACCCATTCTACAAGATGGTGCCCGAGGCGCTGGTGTTGCCGCTGACGCTCATGGCGACCGCAGCGACCGTGATCGCCAGCCAGGCTGTGATCACCGGCGCATTCTCGCTGATCAGCCAGGCGGTGCAGCTCGGGCTGCTGCCGCGGTTCGAGGTGCGCTACACCTCCGAGACCAATGCCGGTCAGATCTACCTGCCGCGTGTCAACGCGTTGCTGCTGATCGGCGTCTTGCTGCTGGTGCTGCTGTTTCAGACCTCGAGCCGGCTCGCCTCTGCCTATGGCATCGCGGTCTCCACCACGATGGTGGTCGACGGCATCATGGGCTTCGTGGTGATCTGGAAACTGTGGCGCTGGAACTGGCCGGCCGCGGCGCTGGTGATCGTGCCGCTGGTGCTGGTCGATGCGATGTTCTTCAGCGCCAATCTGCTGAAGCTGCTCGACGGCGCCTGGGTGCCGCTGCTGTTCGGCCTCTCGATGGCGGTGGTGATCTGGACGTGGCGGCGCGGCGTCGCGCTGCTGATGGTCAAGTCGCGCCGGGCCGAGGTGCCGCTCGACGATCTGATCGGCAGCCTGGAGAAACATCCGCCGCACATCGTCAAGGGCACCGCGGTGTTTCTGACCGCCGATGCCGAATTCGTGCCGCCGGCGCTGCTGCACAATCTCAAGCACAACAAGGTGCTGCACGAGCATAATGTGATCCTGACGATCGAGACCGTTCACACTCCGCGGGTCGACGCGGCCGACCGGATCAGGCTGGTGAAGGTCAGCGAGAAGTTCAGCAAGGTGGCGCTGCGGTTCGGCTTCATGGAGACGCCGAACGTGCCGAAGGCGCTGGTGCTGGCGCGCAAGCTCGGCTGGGAGTTCGACATCATGTCGACCTCGTTCTTCGTGTCGCGCCGCTCGCTGAAGCCGGCCGCGCAATCGGGGATGTGGCGGTGGCAGACCAAGCTGTTCGTCGCTCTCGCCAAGTCGGCCAACGACGCCACCGACTACTTCCAGATCCCGACCGGCCGGGTGGTCGAGGTCGGTGCCCAGGTCACCATCTAGCTGCCGGCCGCGAGGGCAGGGCGACCGGCTTCGACCAAAAGCGGCAGTGCTTTCGCGGCCCGCTGCGCCTATCCAGCAAACATGCCGATGATCTCGTTGAGAAGCTTGATTTTCCTCGCGCTAGGCGCAACCTTGGCGCCGCAATGGCCGAGCCTCGTTCTCGTTGTTGCGCTCATGGATCCGGGCAGTGCGATCGCGGGAGAGAAGAAAGTGGCAGGCCAGGTTGAAGATTTGACGCCGCAAGAGGTCGCTCAGGGCATCGCCGACGGGCGCTATCTGCTGGTAGACGTTCGCGAGCCGAACGAGGTCGCCGCCGAAGCCTATCCGGACGCCGTGGTTGTTCCGCTCTCGACCTTCGACCCTAAGGCGATCCCCGACCCGGCCGGCAAGCAGGTCGTGTTCGCTTGCCGTTCCGGCAAGCGCTCGGTGACGGCGTCGATGGCCGCCCAGGCCGCGGGTCTCGCCTACACCCGGCACCTCGCCGGTGGCATCCTCGGCTGGAAGGCGGCCGGTCTGCCGACCAAGCCGGGCCGTTGATCCGTACGATGACCGCCATCCGATGAGCAACAAGGTCTTCGCCGATCTCCCGGTCACCGTGTTCGAGGCGATGTCGCAGCTCGCGCGCGACAACGACGCGATCAATCTGGGACAAGGCTTTCCCGACGATCCGGGGCCGGAGGATATCCGTCGCACCGCCGCGGATGCCGTTCTCAACGGCTACAACCAGTACCCGTCGATGATGGGGCTGCCGGAGCTGCGGCAGGCGATTTCGACCCACTATGCGCACTGGCACGGCGTCCAGCTCGATCCGATGACGGAGGTGATGGTGACCTCCGGCGCGACCGAAGCGCTGGCGAGTGCCATCCTGTCGGTGGTCGAACCCGGCGACGAAGTGATCGTGTTCCAGCCGGTGTATGACTCGTATCTGCCGATCATCCGGCAGGCCGGCGGCATTCCGCGGCTCGTTCGTCTCGAACCGCCGCATTGGCGGATCACCGAAGAGTCGCTGCGGCGTGTGTTCAACGCCAAGACCAAGGCGATCGTCTTCAACAATCCGCTGAACCCGGCCGCGGTGGTGTATCCGCGCGAAGACCTCGAATTGCTGGCACGATTCTGCCAGGAGTTCGACGCGGTGGCGATCTGCGACGAGGTGTGGGAGCACGTCACGTTCGATGGCCTCAGCCACATCCCGCTGATCACCATCCCCGGGATGCGCGACCGCACCATCAAGATCGGATCTGCCGGCAAGATCTTTTCGCTCACCGGCTGGAAGGTCGGCTTCGTCTGTGCCGCGCCCAAGCTCCTGCGCGTTGCCGCCAAGGTGCACCAGTTCCTGGCGTTCACCACGGCACCGAACCTGCAGGCGGCCGTCGCCTACGGTCTCGGCAAGAGCGACGATTATTTCCTGCAGATGCGCAAGGACCTGGCCCGCAGCCGCGACCGGCTGGCGCAGGGGCTGTCCAGCATCGGCTTTCCGGTGATCCGCTCGCAGGGCACCTATTTCCTCACCGTCGATCTGTCGCCGCTCGGCCTCAACGAAACCGACGAGGCGTTCTGCAAACGCATCGTCACCGACTACAAGGTCGCGGCGATCCCGGTGTCGGCGTTCTATGAGGAAGAGCCGGTCACCTCGGTGGTGCGGTTCTGTTTCGCCAAGAAGGATCAGACGCTCGACACCGCCCTCGAGCGCCTGTCGGATGCGGTTCACGGGCGCTAGGGATGTCATGATGCGGGATACGATGCGGCGGCGACTGCTGACTCTGGGCGCGGGGATCGCTCTGTCGGTGTCGCTCACGCTGCCTGGCTGGGCGCAGGACCGCACCGTCAATTTCTACAACTGGTCGAATTACGTCGCACCGGGCGTGCTCGAGGATTTCACCCGCGAGACCGGCATCAAGGTGGTGTACGACACCTTCGACGCCAACGAGACGCTGGAGACCAAGCTGCTCGCCGGCAAGTCCGGCTACGACCTCGTGGTGCCGACCGCTTATTTCCTGCAGCGTCAGATCACCGCCGGCGTATTCCAGAAACTCGACAAGTCGAAGCTGCCGAACCTGAAGAACTCATGGGACTTCGTCACTGACAAGCTGGCGCTGTACGATCCCGGCAATCAGTTCGCCGTCAACTACATGTGGGGCACCACCGGCATCGGCTACAACGTCGCCGCGGTGAAGCGGATTCTCGGCGAGGGCGCCGTGATCGATAGCTGGGAGATGATCTTCAAGCCGGAGAACTTGGCGAAGTTCAAGGACTGCGGCGTCCACATGCTGGATTCCGCCGACGACATCCTTCCGGCAGCGCTGACCTATCTCGGCCGTGATCCGAATTCGACCAACAAGGACGATCTGGACAAGGCCGCCGAGGTTGTCGGCAAGGTCCAGCCTTCGGTGCGCAAGTTCCATTCGTCCGAATATCTCAACGCTCTCGCCACCGGCGAGATCTGCCTGGTGGTGGCGTGGTCGGGCGACATCAAGCAGGCGCAGTCGCGCGCGGCCGAAGCTCATAACGGCGTCGAAATCGGCTACGCGATCCCGAAAGAGGGCGCGCAGATGTTCTTCGACAATCTGGCGATTCCGGCCGACGCCAAGAACGTCGCCGAGGCGCACGAACTGATCAACTTCCTGTACCGGCCCGACATCGCCGCGCGCAATTCAGACTTCCTGTCCTATGCCAACGGCAACAAGACCAGTCAGGACTTCATCAATCCAAGGGTGCTGAACGACAAGGCGATCTATCCGGACGCTGACACCCAGGGGCGGTTGTTCGTGATCACCGCGCGCGATCCCGCGACGCAGCGCACGATCAACCGGCTGTGGACGCGGGTGAAGACGGGGCGCTGACGCGCGGTATCGATCGCCTGCAGGTACGGGAGTAATTCCGAGCCTCGATAACCCAACAAACTGCGTAGGCGCACGAGTGCCCGAATCGGCCTCAGCGAGCGCAGGATCGGTTCATGCCAATGGCGATCCGATCCTTCGCGCGACTTCGTGGCGGCTGTTCTCTGGCCATCCTTTGGCTGTGCAGTCTTGCTGTCCTCACCGGCGTCACGGGGACCGCCAGCGCTGGCGATCCGCCTCGCGAGCGCTCGGCTCCGCGCTGGACTGTTTCGGCCGAAGCTCTGGTGCTTGGCCGCGCCGGGACAGGTAATCAATCGCTTGTTTCGCTCGTGCCGGGCGATGTGCCGTGGTGGACACCGGTCGGCCCGAACACCACCAACGTCCCCGGTGCGGAGGTGTTGAACAGCAATCAGCTCAATCAGCGCTTGGCCGCTGGTCCGAGGATCGGTGTCAGCTACCGAGACCCATCGGGTTACGGCGTCGAGCTGTCTTACTTCAATGTGCTCGGGCTGAGGGCGTCAAAAAGCGTTGGCCCCGAGACGCCGGGACAATGGCTGGTGATGAAAGCGCCCGGCACGTTCTGGCAGACGCAGGACTATGCCTATCAAGCAATGGCGTGGCAGGACGATACCCGGCTGCACAGTCTGGAGGCCAATGCGCGGCTGGAGATAACGCCGCGCGTGACGCTGCTGGCAGGTGTTCGCTGGCTGCAACTGCACGATCAGCTGCAAGGGACGCTGGATCCGGCCGATCTCGGCCAGCCGATGTGGAAGTTCAGAGTGCCGAGCCGGCTGTCCGATGCCGTTCCGGTCCCCGGCAGCCCGGTCGTGATCAATCCGCCGTTCTGGACGAGCTCGACGACGAACAACCTTTACGGCGTTCAAGTCGGCGTGCGAGCGACTTTATGGGAGATCGAACGCGTCTCGGTCGACGCGGTGCTGAAGGCCGGCGTGTTCGACAACCATGCGACGCAAGCCGCGCAGGTCAGCATGCAGAAGCAGCTCTACCCGACATACGCGGCGACCGACGCGGCCGCCTTCGTTGGACAGGGCGGCATCGCGGCGAAATATCGGCTGAGCGATCGCGTCGCCGTCAAGCTCGGATACGAAGCGTTGTGGCTCGGCCGCGTGGCGTTGGCGCCGGCCCAAGTTCAGGCGACCTCAACCACGTCCAGCAGCGTGACGGCGGTCGGGGTCGATTGTCGCTCGTCGACGCTTCTTCAAGGCGTCACGGTCGGCATGGAGTACTCATTTTAGCGCGGCGGCTAGCGATCAGGCGGACTTCGCCAGTTTCGGTGCCGGCGCGCCGTGGAGAGTAACCTGTTCGAGATCCCGTAGATCGACCGTCCCTGGCAACGCGTGGTCGGATGGCTTGTCGCCGACGCCCCGCATTGGGATCGGACTGACCGGGGCGCGGTCATGCCGCTCGATGTCGCCGCGCAGCAGCCGCCACGCCCAGCCGGCGGTTCGACGATAGGTGTGCGCAAGCCCGATCATGCCATAGATCTGCGCACCGGCATCGACGATGTGGGCACGGAATTTCAGCCAGGCGCGCCGCCGCATCCGCTTTGCAGGCGAGAAATGCGCGACCTCGTGCGCGGGACGGGTTTCCGCACTGGAGAACACGTCTGCCGACTTCGAGAACACCAGCGCGCTCACGAAGCGGATCGGGTTGAAGAAGTAAGTATAGGCGATCAGCAGATTGAGCTGCTTCAGCCAGGGCCGCGGGTGCTTCGATGCGACGACGTAGTTGCCGTCCATGATATGCGGCTCGACCTGGATATCGCCGGCGCGGCTGAACGCCATCCCGGACTGGAACACGTTCTCGTACCACTTCGAACCGGGGGCAGGGGTCAGCATCATCACCTGCGTGCTGATGGAGCCGGCCTGCCGCAGCAGCCTGATCTGGTTGATCAGGCCGTAGTTCGACTTCCAGGTCACCAGCGGCTGGCTGTCGTGGTGCATCATCATCGGCATCGGCAGGATGTTGTTCTCGCGCAGCAGCTTGAAGGCGAGTTGGGTCTTATCCTTGTCCTGCGCCTTCTTCACCAGCGTTGCGGTCATGTCCTCGACGCCGAGCCACACCGCCGCAAAGCCCGCATCGCGGATCAGTGGCAAGTGATCGCGCATCCCGACGGTGTCGTGCACCGTGACCTCGGTGCCGAGCCGCACCTTGCAGAACGGCCGTTCGGAGCGCTTGCGCGCGAGCGTGCCGGCGATGTCCAGCGTCCGCTTGGTATCGTTGAAGAAGTTATCGTCGGCACCAAAGAAGTGATAGATGCCGAAGGTGCTGGCGATCTGCCCGATCTCCTCGGCGATGCGTTCACCGCTCTTGGCTCGGAACTGCGACTGGTTGTAGGCGGGGATCGGGCAGTACGAGCACCGGAATTTGCAGCCCGCGGTCATCACGATGCTGGCGATCGGGCTGTATCGCTTCACGCGGTTGATCGGCAACGCCTGGCTGGCCAGCGTCGCGCTGTTGCTCGGCGCCTCCAGCAGCTTGTAGCCGTGCACCGGATCGGGAAGCTCATCGAGATCGCCGAGCAGGCGCTGCACGCCGGTGTCGATCAGCTCCTCGATCGGACCGCTACGCGAGGCGCGGCGTGCGTAGACGATGCCCGCCACCTCATCGAGCGCGCCGCCATCGCGAGCACGCTGGAACACCGAGCGCATCGACTCGCCGGCCGCGCGCATCGACAGCAGCACATCGAGCAATTCGAGGAAGACATATTCTTCGCCGGTGACGGCCACATCGGCCGCCCAGGACGGATCGCCGCCGCCGAACACATGCCACGGCTCGTAGCGAATCCGAGGTCCGCCGACCATGATCAGGGGACGTTTGTCAGGCTCGATCTGGCAGGCTTCCCGGATCAGGCGATCGCATTCGGCGGAATGCAGATGCATGCTCGAGACCAGGAACAGGTCCGGAATCCGGCCGTCGAGTCGCATTTGCAGCGGGCTGAAATTGCGGTTCCATTGCTGCAGCACGATCCGAGTCTTGTCGAAGCCGACGTCGGCCAGCGCGGAACCGATCGACCGGACTCCGCCGGGCGCCATCCGGGTGTCGGCGAGCACGAAGGGCAGGACGCGTGTGCGATGATCGAACGCGCTGACGATGACGGTCGTCAGGTCATGCTGCCCCGACAGCCGGCGGAGGCGCGCGCGGAGGCTCGCCATCTTGCCGGGAACCAGAAGCTCATCACCGCGGGCACGCCTTGGAAGTTCCATGTATTTCCTCGATCCAGATGGACGGCCGCAAAGTGATTTGCGAGCGCCACTGTGAGGTTAATACCCGAATCGGTCAAGTTGACGGCCCGCCGCAGCGCAGCAGGTTCCGCATGGTTCCGCGCCGATGCGTCTGAGCCCGGGCAGATTGGCCAAGCGGCGCAGCTCGTCTTCAAGACGTCACGCAGGCCGAGTCTGAGCGTAATCAGGTCCTGAGCGAACTAAGCGAATTTCGGATAGGCGGGCGCACGTCGACGCACTAAGCGCTGACTAAGCGGATCGTTACCGCCAGCGGCGGTGCAGCCACAGCCATTGCTCGGGCGTTTCGCGGATCCAGCTTTCGATCACCGAGGTGCACGCCTGCATCGTGCCCTGGATATCGATCCGGCCGTCGGCATCGCGGACCGGCTCGATCTCTTCGGTCAACTCGGCGCGGAAACGGCCATCGGGGAGGCGGATGACGCGGGCGCCGTGAAGCGGGCACTCGATCTGGCGCAGCAGCTTTGCCAGCAGCGGGTTGGCCTTCGCGGTGCGGCCGAAGAAGGTGACGTCGACGCCCTTGGTGAAGTGCTGATCGATCAGCATGCCGACGTGCTTGCCGTCCTGCAGCGCCTGCGCCAGCTTGAATGGCGCGCTCGATCCGGCGGCGACGAGCTGCCCCATCTTCACCGAGCGGATTTCTTCGACGATGCGGTCGGCGGCTTCGATATTGGGCCGGCGATACAGCACCGCAGTGTCGAGGCCGTGCGCGACGGCGGCGACCGCCGGCAACTCCCAGTTGCCGAGATGGCTGGCGAAAATCAGCGCCGGCTTGCCATCGTCGCGGAGCTTTTCGAACAGCTCGAGGGAGCGGCCGGTCACCTCGATGCGGCTGCGCTCGGGATGCTCGACGTCGTAGTCCCACACCGAGTCGAGATGCGCGAACTCCGCGGCCGATCGGCCGAGGTTGTCCCAGACGCCGGTGAGGATGGCCTCGATCTCGTCCGGCGACTTGTCCGGAAATGCCGCGGTGAGGTTGTCGCGGCCGATCCGCTGCTCCGGAAAGCGCCGGCCGAATTTGCGGGCAACCGCGCCGAACAGCCGGGCGCTCTTGTCGGGATCGAACTTCCGCGCCAGATGCAGCGCGCCGATCGCCACCGGCCCGACGATCTTGCCGACGACGTCCTTGGCCGCGCGCTGGGCGCGCAGCTTGGCGCGATAAAGGGCGACCTTCATCAGAACCGGACGATGATCTTGCCGAACACCTGACGGCTTTCCATCCGCTTCAGTGCGGCGCCGACGTCGTCGAGCGGCACTTCGGTGTCGATCACCGGCAGCATGCCGGCCGCCATCTTGTCGAGGCTTTCGGCGATGTTCTTCATCGTCGCGCCGAACGAGCCGAAGATTTTGTACTGCTGCTGGAACAGCTGCATCAGGTTGAGGGTGGTGGTCGGGCCCGAGGTCGAGCCGCAGGTCACCAGCCGGCCGCCGCGCTTCAAGCTGAGCAGCGAGCCGTTGAAGGTGTCGGCGCCGACGTGTTCGAACACCACGTCGACACCCTTCTTCTTGGTGATCTTGCGGCACTCGTGCTCGAAGCGGTCCTGGCGATAGTTGATGACGTGATCGGCGCCGAGCTTCTTGACGCCTTCGATCTTGGAATCGTCGCCGACAGTGGTGATCACCGTGCAGCCGATCGCCTTCGCCATCATGATCGCAACCGTGCCGATGCCTGAGCCGCCGGCGTGGACCAGCACGGTTTCGCCAGGCTGCAGCTTGGCGTTGTCGAACAGCATATGCTGCACGGTCGAGAATGCGATCGGCGCGCAGGCGGCGTCGCGCAGATCGACGCCGTCCGGCACCGGGATCACCAGCCGCGCCGCGATGTTCATCAGCTCGCGCGCAAAGCCGTCGACATGGAAGCCGATCAGGCCGCCGACGTTTTCGCAGAGATTGTCGCGGCCTTCCTGGCACGCCTTGCAGTGACCGCAGGTCAGCGCGCCGTACATCACGACCTTCTGCCCGGGCTTGAACGTGGTGACGCCGTCACCGACGGCTTCGATCGTGCCCGAGGCTTCGGCGCCGACCACGATCGGCAGCTTGCGCTTGACGAAGGCCATGCCGCGATAGCCCCACACGTCGATGTGGTTCAGCGCCACCGCGGCAATGCGGACCTGCACCTCGCCAGCCGCCGGGGGCGGAGGAGACGGCAGGTCGGCGACCACGAGATTGCGGTCGGCAACGAGGGTGAGCGCGCGCATGGGGTTCGTCCGAACGGTTGGAGGCTTGCGCCCTGCGTATCGCCGTTGGCGGCCGCGGCGTCAACCGCGGCAGCCGGAACTGCGACTCACAGGCGGTTAGGCCGGTTCGCGGGTCAGGATCAGCGAGGCGTTCTGGCCGCCGAACCCGAACGAGTTCGACATCACGCTGGTGACGCGGGCGTCGCGGGCCTGATTGGGCACCACATCCAGCGGGATCGCCGGATCCGGCACGTCGTAGTTGATGGTCGGCGGAATCCGCTGATGCTCCAGCGTCAGCAGCGAGAAGATCGCTTCGACCGCGCCGGCGGCCGACAGGGTGTGGCCGACCATCGATTTGTTCGACGATACCGGCAGCGACGAAGCGCGCTCGCCGAATACGCTGGAGATGCCGAGATACTCCATCTTGTCGTTCTCGGGCGTGCCGGTGCCGTGGGCGTTGATGTAGTCGATCTGGTCGACGCTCATGCCGGCGTCGGCGAGCGTCTTGTTGATGCAGCCGATGATCGGCTTGCCGTCCGGGCTCGAGCGGGTGCGGTGGAAGTTATCGGCGAGTTCGCCGCAGCCGGCGATCACCCCGAGGATCGACGCGCCGCGCGCCACCGCCGACTCGTAGCTCTCCAGCACCAGCGCGCCGGCGCCTTCGGCCATCACGAAGCCGTCGCGGTTCTTGGCGAACGGCTTCGAGGACGCTTGCGGGGGATCGTTTTGGGTCGACAGCGCCGACAGTAGCGAGAACCGGATCAGCGCTTCGGCGTTCACCGAGCCGTCGGTCGCGACGCAAAGCGCCGCATCGGCTTCGCCGCGCCGGATCGCTTCGACGCCGAGCTGAATCGCGCTCGCGCCGGAGGCGCAAGCGGTCGACAGCGAGATCGGCGAGCCCTTGGTACCGAAGGTGCCGGCGAGATGATCGGCGACCGAGCCAAACAGGAAGCGCCGATGATATTGCGTGAACGCACCGCCGCCGCTGACGCGGAGCAGGGCATCGTAATCGATCGCGGTGTTGGCGCCGGTGGCGCGCGCCAATTCCTGACGCGGCAGCCATTCCAGCTCGACCGGCGCGACCGCGAGAAACAGCGGGCCCGGGAAGTCGCCCTTGCGGCCGATACCGGACTGCGCGATCGCCTCTTCGGTGGCGAGGTCGGCGAGCTTTTCACCGAGCACGACCGAGGAGAATGGCTCGACCGGGACGAAGTCCACGGTGCCGGCCATCGTGCTTTTCAGCCCGTCGATCGGAAAGCGAGTGATGGTGCGGATGCCGGATTCGCCGGCGGTGAGCTTGGCCCAGTTGTCGGTCTTGCCGGCGCCGAGCGAGGTGACCACGCCCATGCCGGTGACGACCACGATCGGTCTGCCGAATTTGTCCCGCGTCACGGTCATTGCGTCCCCCCTTACCGAACGGCCTCGACCAGCGCCATGCCTTCGCCGCGCCAGTGGCCCGCCCCGATCACGACAATCTGGTCGGGGGTCTTGCTCATTTCAACTTCGAGACCGGTCGGGTCGTTCGGCGGATACAGCGCGCCGCGCGACAGCGACAACGCCGCGAGCGCGATACCGAGCGGGAATTGCGCTTCCATCACATGGCCGAACGGCGTCGCGGTGCCGCGCACCGGGGTGCCGGAGTGATTGCGCAGGAATGCGGTTTCCTCCGCGGTCACCGGCTCGGCACCGGTTGCGCCGGTGATGATCGCGGTGGCGCCATCGCGCGGGCCGAGCTGCGACCACAGCTTCTCCAGCGACGCCGTGACGTCGCCGGCGTTGCGGCGGCGCGACTGGTCGGCGACGACGTTCTTTAGCCGCGCATACGGCTTGGCGCCGCGCGCCTGCGCATGCGCCTTCGACTCGATCACCAGGAACGCCGCGCCCGAGCCGAGCGCGAAACCGCCCTTGGGACCGCGCGCAAACACCGGCGCGTAGTTGTCCTTCAGATTGAAGTCGCCGAACTCGTACAGCATCAGCAGATCTTTGCGCTCGCCGTTCTGGGCGGCGCCGATCAGCGCGATATCGCTTTGGCCGGCCGCAATCCGCGCCAGCGCAATCCGTGCGGCGTCGACGCCGGCTTCCTCTTCACCCATGAAGGTGCGCGATGACCCGGTGACGCCGTGCACGATCGCGATGTTGCCGGCGAGCAGATTGGAGAGCTGGGCGAGGAAGAGGGTGGGGCGCAGGTCGTTCATGAGGCGCTCGTTGAGCGCGTTCGGCGGCACGGTGCCGTAACCTTCGCCATTGAGCACGGCGGAATCGACCGCAAGGTCGCGCTCACCGCCGCCGGCGGCGACGATCATGTCCATCCGCGACAGGATCTCGGTGTTGCCTTTAATGCCGGCGGACTCGAGCGCCAGACCGGCCGCATAGGTGCCGATCCGCTGCCAGGCTTCCATCTGGCGCTGATCGCCCTTCTTGGGGATCTGCTTGTCGAAGCTGAGCGGCGCCAGCGGGTGCACGACGTACGGCGCAAAACCGGTGGTATCGACGTTGACGCGGCGCTCGGTCAGCGCATCCCAATGGGCGTCGAGCCCCTCGGCCAGCGAGCTGGCGAGGCCGATGCCGGTAATCCAGGCTTCGATCGGTTCGGCGCGGGACGTGTTGGTGTCAGCCATGGATCATCTGCTCCGGAAATCCGATTTGCTTCGCCATCGCTTCCATATGCCCGCGCAGGTCGGGATGCGGAAACGGGACGTGGCGGAACGTCAGCGTGGCATTGCACGCGAGCTTACCGCCGCTCTTGATCTTCGCTTCGGTCATCGTGAAGCCGGAGCCCTCGTGCACCACCGAGACGTCGATCGACAAGGTCTCGCCGGGCGTCACGAAGGTGCGCATCTTGGCTTCCTTGACCGCGGCCAGGAACGGCATGCGCTGAAACTGCATCAGCGCGATCAAGAGCCAGCCCGAGCTCTGGGCCATGGTCTCGATCAAGAGCACGCCCGGCATCAGCGGATAGCCGGGGAAGTGGCCTTCGAAGATCGTGCTGGTCTCGGGCACCCGAGCCTCGACCGTGATGCTGCGGTCAGCGAGGCGAAGCTCGGCGATTCGGTCGATCAGGTGGAAATATTCAAGGTTCATGGCGTGGGCGGCTTCCGAACCGCGCCACTACGCGCCCTTGGCGGCAACCAGTTCGTCGATGCGGGCGGCGAGATTCTTGAGAACGAAATACTGCTCGGTGGTCGCCTTGCCGTCGTTGACCTCCTGGGTCCACTTCTCCAGCGGCAGCTTGATACCGAAAGCTTTGTCGATCGCGAACGCGATGTCGAGGAAATCGAGGCTGTCGATCCCCAGGTCATCGATCGCATGGCTCTCCGGGGTGATCGTCTCACGCGGAATGTCGCAGGTTTCCGCGATGATGGTGGCCACCCGATCGAATGTGGAAGTCATTTTAAGCCTTTGATATTATGTCGGAAATGGCCGATTTACGGCGGCTTCAGCCGTCATCCTGGTGACAGGCGATTGCCCGTATAACGGAGCGTTGCTCCGAGTTCAATGGCGGGCAAATCCACGCATTGCGCGGGTTTTGGGCAACTAGCGGGAAGCTCTGGCGAATCTAGCGCGGCGCTGCGATGGCGGCGCAGTCGTGCCGGCCCATCAGCACGCAGTCCTGAGTCCGCCGCATATCGGCGATGCTGGTCGCGAGCCAGATGCCGACCACTGTCAGCGTGATGGTCAGCGCCAGAGCGGCGATGTTAGTCAGCATCCGGTGGCGGAAATCGTCCGGGGCGTTGTCGCGGCCGGTCTCGTCGGGATCGTGCTCGAGCTGCGGCATCTCTCTCCGGAAGGGTAGAATGGTTGCGGAGGGGCGACCGCCATCTTCTGGGGCCGGCGCAGGCACGGCGTCGCGCGGCCGAAACGGCAATACGCGGTGGTCGTCATCGGGGAGGGAGATGCGCTGATTCTTCATCGCTGCCGTCCAGCCGTCGCCCGGAACGGGTTCGACCCGATCATCCTAGTGAGGATACGATTTCGGGAAAACTCCGCAATAGACCGGATGGAACATGCCGGCCGGGCGTGTCTGGCACCTGCGGCGCCGCGTTGCCGGCGGGGAGGGCCGTGCCATACTCCGCGGGAACCTGGCAATTCAGGAGACCCAGCGATGACCAATCCGCGTGAACCGTTGCTGCATACGATCCCGATCCTGTCGCTACGTCCGACTCAAATGACGGTCGGGATGCGCGAGGTGAAGGAGAAGCGGCTGCGCTGGCGCCAGCACAAGCCGAAGAAGCAGGCCGAACTGCTCGGCAATCACATGATTCCGGTGGTGCTTGGCCCCGGCAAGACGCACTACGTAATCGATCATCACCATTTGGCCCGGGCGCTCCACGACGAGGGCGTCAAGGAGGTGTTGGTCACGGTGATCGCCGACCTCACCATGGTCGATCGCGACGCGTTCTGGGTGGTGCTCGATAGCCGGCGCTGGGTCTATCCGTACGACGCCAAGGGCGAGCGGCATCATTACCGCGAGATTCCCAAAACGGTTGCGGGCCTGAAGGATGATCCATTCCGCAGCCTCGCTGGCGAACTCCGCCGCGTCGGCGGCTATGCCAAGGACACCACGCCGTTCAGCGAATTCCTGTGGGCCGATTTCCTGCGCCGGCGCTTGTCGCGAAAAAGCGTCACCGCCGACTTCCAGAACGCGGCTGAGAAAGCGCTGGCGCTCGCCAAGAGCAAAGACGCGATTTATCTGCCCGGCTGGTGCGGGCCCGCTGCAGACGATTAAGGCCGGCTTCAGTCTTCGGGCGCGGCGCTATGGCCGCGTTCGTCCTTGGCGCCGCCCAGCAGGCGATGCAGCAGCCGTTCGGCCGGATGTCCGCCGATCAGCACCGCGAAGGTGATCACCAGCGCCACGCCGACGATCAACCACTGTCCCGCACCGCAGACGATGCCGATGCCCGCGGCGAGCCAGGTGCATGCCGCGGTGGTGAGGCCGTGGATTTCCAGCCGGTTGCCGCTGCGAACGATCACGCCGGCACCGAGAAAGCCGATGCCGGTGAGAATGCCCTGGATCACACGGCTGGTCGGATCGGACAATTGATCGCTCGTCGCCGAATGGTCGGCATGCGCCACTAACAGCGCGGACGCGAGCGCGACCAGCGCCAGCGTGCGCATCCCGATCGGCTTGTTCTTGAGGTCGCGGTTGAGCCCGATCAGCCCGCCGGCCATCGCGGCAACGCCAAGACGCAGCAGGATGTCCCACCAGGGTAGCAACGCCAATCCTCCCTCGTGTCGAAGCTCCGTGTCGCTTGCGTCGTGCCGCTCCGAATAACGCGAGGATTGCCGATCTGTTCTTCGAGCCGATCAGGTTGTCATGGGCGGATCCAGCACGCGCGCGTTGGGCTCAATCTGGGACGACGATCCGTGCGCGTGGGCAGGTGCGACACTTCTTCGCATATCGAGGGCAAACCTTCGCTCACATCAAAGGAAAATCACGTTGGGCCGCATGCCGCAGGTTTCTTCAACAGCACGCTAGAACGGTTCTAGTGGTGCCCGTTACCGCCGTTTGCTTATCGGATGGTGCCGTTGGTGATCTGCATAGCCGAGCACAAGGCGGCATCACCGACTGAAGATCTTTTGGGGGGCATGTTGAAGGACCTGAATTTCCCGGCAGCGGGAGCGCTGTCGTGTGTCTGTGCGTCGGTTCTCCTCCTCTCTCATGCGGCCGCTGCACAGGAAGCTCCTGCGCCGGCTTCCGCTGCGGGTGCTTCAACGGAATCTCCGGCGAGCGCGACAGGACGTTCACTACCTGCCATCGTCGTCGAAACGTCGCGCCGCCGCGCCGCGGCGACGTCCCCGCAGCGCAGGCCGTCGCAAGCGTCCCGATCGACAGCCAGCCGACGGGCTCCCAACCCGACCAGCGTTGCAGCGCAGCCCCGCCCGGTTTCGGCAGGCGCTCTGCAGGCGACCTTGCCGGCTGGCTTTCCGGGCGATCAGGTTGCGCGCGGTGCCGGCGTCGGTCTGCTCGGCAACCGCGACGTGATGTCGACGCCGTTCAGCCTCACCAGCTTCACCGAGAAGCTCATCCGGGATCAGCAGTCGCGAACGCTGCTCGACGTGCTCGGCAACGATCCCTCCGTGCGCTCCAACGTGCCGGCCTATAGCGGCATCCAGGGCTTCTTCATTCGCGGCTTCCCGGTGTTCGCCCAGGACATCGCCTTCAACGGCCTGTATGGCGTCGCCGACTCCTTCAATCCGGCGCTCGAGCCGATCGAGCGCGTCGAAGTGCAGCACGGCCCCAGCACGATGCTGAGCGGCATGCCGCCGTTCGGCACGATCGGCGGGACGATCAACCTGATTCCGAAACGCGCCGGTGACGTGCCGCTGACGCGGTTCACGACCGGATTCATCTCGAACGCCCAGAGCTACAACGCAATCGATGTCGGTCGACGTTACGGGACCAATGGCGAGTGGGGAATCCGCTTCAACGGCGCGTATCAGTCCGGCAGCACGCCAATCGATAACCAGAAACAGGAATACGGCGTCACGTCGCTCGCCCTCGATTATCGCGGCGAACGCCTGCGGGTCGGTCTCGACCTTGGCTATCAGAAGGTCGACTTCAATTCGCCGCTGCGCAATCGCTCGGTGCTGCCGGGCTTTCCGATCCCGCAAGCGCCGGATCTGCGGATCAATCAGCAGCAGCCGTGGGAATATCGCGACAGCAACAACAAATCGGCCGCGCTCCGCGCCGAGTATGATCTGACCGATCAACTCACCGTCTATGCCGCTTACGGCCACAGTGAGTTCCATCAGGTCTATTTCGGCGGTCTGCCGTCGATCATCAACGCGCGTGGCGACTACCGCGATACGATCCAACTGACCCCGTTCCAGACCAACAGCAACACCGGCGAGGTCGGCGTGCGCGGTCAGTTCGACACCGGACCGGTGAAGCACCGGGTCGGCGTCGCGGCATCCGGCCTCTGGCAGGACACCGGTCTGACCAACATTCCGGTTGGTGCGACCATTACCTCGAACATCTACAATCCGGTGTACGCGCCGCCGCGCAGCGATGCCGGACTGCCGCGGACATCGCCCACGACGGCAGAGCGCTTCAACCGCAGCATTGCGATTGCCGACACGATGTCGGTGCTGAACGATCGCGTCGAGCTGACGATCGGCGGCCGCTGGCAGGGGATCGACGCCAAGACGCTGAGCCCGGTGACCGGCCTGGTGACGTCCGACGCGCGCAACGATGCGTTTTCTCCGGGCGCAGGCCTGGTCATCAAGCCGATCGAGCGGCTGTCGCTGTATGCCAACTACATCGAAGGACTGACTTCGACGGCGCCGCCGACCAATGCGGTGAACCTCAACCAGAGCTTTCCCGCGACGGTGTCAAAGCAAATCGAGGCCGGCGCGAAGTATGACTTCGGCCCAGTCGGCGTCTCAGTCGCCGGATTCGAAATCAAGCAGCCGAGCGGCTTCCTCGATCCGACCACCCGGGTGTTTGCGCTCAATGGCGAGCAACGCAATCGCGGCGTCGAACTCAACGTGTTCGGGCAACCGGTCGAGGGATTGCGTGTCGTCGGCGGCGTGAGCTGGATCGAAGGCGTGCTGACGAAAGCAGCGAACCCCGCGTTCAACGGCAATACGGCGGTTGGCGTCCCGACGATGCAGCTCAATCTGTACGGCGAATACGATCTGCCGGGGCCTGCCCGGGGGGTGACGATGACCGGCCGGGTGATCCACACCGCGTCGCAGTTCTACGATCAGGCCAACACCCAGAGCATTCCAGCCTGGACCACGCTCGATCTCGGCGTTCGCTACACCACGAAGATCGACCGAGTTCCTGTGACGTTGCGGGCCAATGTCCAGAACGTCACCGGCGAGAACTACTGGGCCACGACCGGCCGCGGGATTCTCAGCCCCGGCGCGCCGCGGACCTACCTAGTCTCGGCGAGCTTCGACTTCTGAGGCCTCAGCGCAGCGGCTTCTTCAGCAGCGAGAAGCGGTCCGGATCGAGCCCCAGCGAGGGCTGCAGCATCGGAGCATCCATCGTCCGTGCGAGCGGGCGCTCGGTGATGCCCGGATCGTTCGGCACGTCGCGATGCGAGGTCGCGCCGCGCCAGCGCTCCAGCACCGCGCTGACGAAGTGCATGTCGTTGCCCGCGGCCGCCGACGGCACGGTCGAGATCGCAGCCTCGCTGCGCGGCAACTGATGCGCCGGCACTTCCTTGAAGCGTAGCCGGGTCGGCAGCGCCACGCCTTCGCCGAACGCCAGGACTTCGCGGGTGCCGAGCGAGGGCACGAAGGAGAGCAGGTTGGCCGCGGCGTCGGACACCGCCGACCGCAGCAGCGACTGATCGCGATCGTTGGCGAGCCGCATCGCAAACAGCGTGTTGCACTGGGACAGGATCGTCGCGTCGAGTTCGGCCGGGCGCTGGGTGACGAGACCGAGATAGACGCCGTATTTGCGGCCTTCCTTGGCGATGCGCGACACCGCCTTGCGGGTCGGGCCGAAGCCGATGGCGCGGTCGGCCGCAGCGTAGCGGTGGGCTTCTTCGCAGACGAACAGCAGCGGCGACACGCCGTCGCTCCACAGGCCGAAGTCGAATGCCATCCGGCACAGCACCGACACCACCGAGTCGACCACCTCGGCCGGGAAGCCGGCGAGCTGCATGATCGTCATCGGCTTGCCGTTGGCGGGCAGGCGGAACAGATGGCTGATCACTTCCGCCATAGTGTCGCCGCCGACATTGGCGTTGTCGAACATGAAGGCGTAGCGCGGGTCGTTGCGCACCGTCTCGATGCGCGAGATCAGCTTGTGATAGATGATGCGCGAGGAACGGTTTTCCAGCTTGCCCATGCGCTCGTCGATCAGCGAGATCAGGTCGACGAGGCGATAGGGCACCGGCGTGTCGGCGGTATAGCCGATCGACTTCGGATCGACCCGCTTGAGGCCGAGTCGGTCGGTGCTGGTGTATTGCACGTAAAGGCCTTTGGCGACGGGGATCACCTCGGCCAGGATGTCGAGTTCTTCGGGCACGCCGGGGCGGCCGGCGAACAGCACGTCGACGATTTCCTCGAAGTTGAACAGCCAGAACGGCAGCTTCAGGTTGCGCGGATTGAGCACCAGCGCCTTGTCGCCGAAGCTGCGGCCGTATTCGTTGTGGACGTCGAGCAGGAAGATGCGCAGCGCCGGGCGCGACTTCAGGATTTCGTTGAGCAGCAGCGACACGCCGGTGGATTTGCCGACGCCGGTCGAGCCGAGCACGGCGAAATGCTTCGACAGCATTTCTTCGATGTCGACATAGGCGATTACCGAGGGATCCTGCTGCAGGGTTCCGACATCGATCTGGTCGGAGCCGCTGGGCTCATAGACAATGCGCAGGTCGTCGCTGGAGATCAGGTCCACCGAGTCGCCGATGGTCGGGTAGTTGGTGACGCCGCGTTGGAACTTCGGTCGAAGTGGCCCCGGCAGGATCTCACCGAGCAGGTCGACCGACGCGACCGCGATATGCTCGTCGGTCTCCGCGAGGTTCTCGCTCGACACCTCGGTGATGATCGCGATGATGGTGGAGCTTGCGGTCCGGATGCTGACGAAGCGGCCCACGGTGGCGCGTACGGCAGAGGGCACCAGCCGGCTCGACGGCAACAGCCCGACGCGCGCACCGGAACCGCGCACCGAGATCACCTTGCCGAACGCCCCTAGAGCAACAGCTTCTGCCATGTCTCGCAAACTCACAGATGAGGAATTTCGAGCGTGACTATGGGCAGCGTTGCTGGACAAACTGTTAAGTGAGCGCTCCCCGATCCTTCCGACAATTGATCAACTTCGGTGCGTGGCGCAGCCACATCGGTACGATTTTGAGGTAATCGCGGACGCCAAAGTACGTCATTTGAACGATGTTCGCGCGATCCGGATTAACGCGCTGTTGACGATGACACGAGGCGGCGACGAGCAAATGCGGCAGGTCTTGGCGAGAGGACGTGATGCCGCATTGGAGGATCGGTGAATGGTGGAATCGCCGCCACAGACCGATACCCGGCTGATGTCACGGCGTGTTGCGTGGCGCGTTCGTTGAAAGCTGGGCCGAGTTCGTGAGCTGCGTCGACAAGTTCCTGAAGGTCATGCGGGAGCATGACACCGCGACTGCGGCGCTGATCGCGTGGTGCCGGCGCCATCATCCTTATGAGGCCGAGGCGATCGCGATCACGCTGCTCGCTGACGAGACGGTGGCGGCGGATTGCTACGATGGACCGTTGCAGCCGCGGGCTGGCGAAACGCTACGCCGCCGCCGGGTCTGGCTGCGCTGGGGCCACCGTGTGCTGTCGGAAGCCGAGAACTGGTATGTGCCGGAGCGGCTGCCGCCGGCCATGCGTGACGCAATTGCCGATGGTGTTCGGCCTTATGGCGCGGTGGTCGCGAGCCTGCGCCCGCAGCGGATCACCACGATTGCGCTGCGCGCCGATAAGGCCGGCGAGAATGAGGCTCAAGCTGAAGCGGTTCTGGCGCAGTTGGCCCGCACCGAGGGCTTCTCGCCGCCCGAGGCTTTCATGCTGCACATCCACGGGGTGATGATGGCGTCAGGAATCGTGCTGGCCGATTTGCGTGAGCACTATCGGCGGGAACTGCTGCGTTAGCCTGGGACCGAGACAGGGAAGGGATCAGTCGGCGACGAATTCGTCTCGCCGATAGCCCTGCGCATAGAGCAGCGCGGTGAGGTCGCCGAAATCGATACGGCCGTGGGCCGCTGCGGCGACCGCAGGCTTGGCGTGATAGGCGATCCCGAGACCGGCCGCCTGGATCATGCCGAGATCATTGGCGCCATCGCCGACCACCAGGGTGTCGATCGCATCGAGATCGTCGGCTTCGCGCAGCTCCAGCAGCGTCGCCAGCTTGGCGTCGCGGCCGAGGATCGGCTCGGCGACCGTGCCTGTCAGCTTGCCGTCCTGACTGAGAAGCTCATTGGCGCGGTGTTCTGCAAAGCCGAGCCGTTCGGCCACCACATGGGTGAACTGAGTGAAGCCGCCGGACACCAGGCAGGTGTAGGCGCCGTGGGCGCGCATCGTCTGCACCACCGCGCGGCCGCCCGGCGTCAGCGTGATGCGGGTGTCCAGCACCTGGCCGATCACCTCGAGCGGCAGGCCCTTGAGCAGCGCGACGCGCTCGCGCAGCGCCGGCTCGAATTCGATCTCGCCGCGCATCGCCCGCTCGGTGATCGCAGCGACATGGTCCTTCAGCCCGACGAAGCCGGCGAGTTCGTCGATGCATTCCTGGCCGATCATGGTCGAATCCATGTCGGCGAGAAAAAGTTTCTTGCGCCGGGTCGCGGCAGGCTGCACCACGACGTCGATCGGCAGATCGCCGCGGGCGGCGCGGAGCCGGGCGGCGAGCACCAGGGGATCTTCGGTGCTGGCAAAGAAGATGTCAGCGGCGATCTCGTCGTGCAGCCAGACCGCTTCGTTGGGCTGAGGCAGCACCGCACGCGCCCCCTCGATCACGGTCGAATCCAGCGCGGGATTGTTCGGATTGCAGATGAGCGTGGCGACGAGCGACATGACAGCGGAAGGTCCGGAACGGCGCGGCCGGCGGCCGGCGGCCGTGCTTATCGCAGGGCCGACCGCCAGCGGCAAGTCGGCCTTGGCGCTGAAGCTGGCACAAGCGAGCGGCGGCACCGTCATCAACACCGATTCGATGCAGGTGTATCGCGACCTTCGCATCATCACCGCCCGGCCGACACTGGACGAGGAGGCGCTGGCGCCGCATCGCCTTTACGGCACGGTCGATGCCGCGGTGAATTTCTCAGCCGGGGCCTATGTCGAGGCCGCCGCTGCGGCGCTGGCGGAAACGCGCGCGTCCGGGCGGCTGCCGATCCTGATCGGCGGGACCGGGCTGTATTTCAAGGCTTTGACGCGGGGGCTTTCGGCGGTGCCGCCGGTGCCGGCCGAAGTTCGCGACGCGGTGCGGCTGCGGCTCGACCGGGACGGGGTTCAGGCGCTGCACGCGGAGCTGGCGGGCCACGATCCCGAGGCTGCAGCGCGGCTGGCGCCGGCCGACCGCACCCGAATCGCGCGGGCGCTGGAGGTCGTGTTGGCGACCGGTCGGCCATTGGCCGACTGGCACCAGGAGGCTTCGCCGCCGCTGCTGCCGCCGGACGACGTGGTGGCGGTATTCCTGGCCCCGGATCGCGAGGCGCTGTACGCGCGGATCGACTCCCGATTCGCCGCGATGCTGCAGGCCGGCGCACTGGACGAGGTTGCTGCCTTGGCTGAGCGTCGGCTTGATCCGCTGCTGCCGGCGATGAAAGCCCATGGCGTGCCGGCGCTGATCCGGCACCTGCGCGGCGAAATCGGCCTCGACGAGGCCGCCGCGATCGGAGCCGCCGACACCCGGCATTATGCCAAACGGCAGTTCACCTGGTTTCGGCACCAGTTGCCGGAATTCAAATGGGTGAGGCCGGAGGAGGCGGACGCGTTGCTGAACACTGTCATTTCGGGGCGTGCGTAGCGCGAACCCGGAATGACGCGCTTGGGTAGGGGAGGCGCGCGTGGAGGTTCAGGCACGACCTCCTGCGCAGACGGCTGCAGCCGGAGCGTACCGGACCCGCGCATCTTACTCCGCAGCATGCCCGCCTGCCTGTTATTACCGCTCGCGACCACCCCAAAATCCGGCTAAGGTTTGATCCGTACGGGTCTTCCCCTGCCTTGACATTCGGGGTTTGAGGGGTATGGTCCCGCGCAACCTTTGGGAAGCCGAGCCGGCCACATGCGACACAAAATTTCCGACCTGCTTCTCGTCATCGTACCCAGGCGCACCGCCGGGGGTGGATAGACTCCACCCCGCGAACGGACGGTGCGCTGAGGGCCTTCGACGGGCCCTTTTTTATTGCCTGAACCATCCCGAACCACGAACGACAGCGCCCGAAGGCGCATCCGGAGCCAACCATGAGCGACAGCAATAGCCACGATCCGAACCAGATGACCGGTGCGGCGATGATCGTCCGCGCGATGAAGGATCACGGTGTCGAGCACATCTTCGGCTATCCGGGCGGCGCAGTACTTCCGATCTATGACGAGATCTTCCAGCAGTCGGACGTCCAACACATTCTGGTCCGCCACGAGCAGGGCGCCGGCCATGCGGCCGAGGGCTATGCGCGCTCGACCGGCAAGCCGGGCGTGGTGCTGGTGACCTCGGGGCCGGGGGCCACCAACATGGTGACCCCGCTCGCCGACGCACTGATGGATTCGATCCCGCTGGTGTGCATCACCGGCCAAGTGCCGACCCATCTGATCGGCAACGACGCCTTCCAGGAATGCGACACCGTCGGCATCACCCGGCCGTGCACCAAGCACAACTGGCTGGTGCGCCGGATCGAGGATCTGCCGAAGGTGCTGCACGAGGCGTTCTACGTCGCGACCAGCGGCCGTCCGGGCCCGGTGGTGGTCGACGTGCCGAAGGACGTGCAGTTCGCCACCGGCACCTATCATCCGCCGCGCAAGGCCGACGTCCACGTCTCCTACGTGCCGAACAAGAAGGGCGACCCTGCTCAGATCCGCAAGGCAGTTGCGCTGCTGGCGAACGCCAAGCGTCCGGTGATCTATTCCGGCGGCGGCGTGGTCAATTCCGGCCCCGAAGCGTCGCGGCTGCTGCGTGAGCTGGTCGAGATCACCGACTTCCCGATCACCTCGACGCTGATGGGCCTCGGCGCCTATCCGGCCTCGGGCAAGAACTGGCTCGGCATGCTGGGCATGCACGGCACCTACGAAGCCAACATGACGATGCATGGTTGCGACGTCATGCTGTGCATCGGCGCGCGGTTCGACGACCGGATCACCGGCCGTACCGACGCGTTCGCGCCGAACGCCAAGAAGATCCACATCGACATCGATCCGTCGTCGATCAACAAGAACATCCGGGTCGACGTGCCGATCATCGGCGATGTTGCCACGGTGCTCGAGGATCTGCTCGGCGTCTTCAAGGCCGAGGCCAAGAAGCCCGACATCAAGCAGTGGTGGCAGCAGGTCGCGACCTGGCGCGCGCGCAACTCGCTCGCCTACAAGAAGAACAACGACGTCATCATGCCGCAATACGCGATCCAGCGGCTGTACGAGGCGACCCGCGGCCGTGATACCTACATCACGACCGAAGTCGGTCAGCATCAGATGTGGGCGGCGCAGTTCTACGGCTTCGAACAGCCGAAGCGCTGGATGACCTCGGGCGGTCTCGGCACCATGGGCTACGGTCTGCCGGCAGCCCTCGGCGTGCAGGTGGCGCATCCGGGCAGCCTCGTCGTCGACATCGCAGGCGATGCCTCGGTGCAGATGACGATCCAGGAGATGGCGACGGCGGTGCAGTACGAACTGCCGATCAAGATCTTCATCTTGAACAACCAGTACATGGGCATGGTTCGGCAGTGGCAGCAGCTACTCCACGGCAACCGGCTATCGCACTCCTACACCGAAGCGATGCCGGACTTCGTCAAGCTGGCTGAAGCTTACGGCGCGGTCGGCATGCAGGTGATCAAGCCGTCCGATCTCGACGGCGCGATCCAGGACATGATCAAGGTGAACAAGCCGGTGCTGTTCGACTGCCGCGTTGCCGCGCTGGAGAACTGCTTCCCGATGATCCCGTCGGGCAAGGCGCACAACGAAATGCTGTTGCCGGCCGAAGCCACCGACGAAGCCACCGCAGCCGCCTTCGCCGGCGGCAAGGCGCTGGTGTGATCCAAGGCGCTTCGCTTCAACAACGACGTCATGCGCGGGCTTGACCCGCGCATCCATCGATCTTCGCAAGAATGATGGATTGCCAGGTCAAGCCCGGCAATGACGCTCACTAACAATTCGGCTCAAACCTGAGAACAGACATGACCCAGCCCGCATCCGCTTACTTCATGGAAGAGCGCCACGATCCGAACGAGACTCATACGCTGTCGGTGATCGTGCAGAACGAGCCCGGCGTTCTGGCCCGAGTGATCGGGTTGTTCTCGGGCCGCGGCTACAACATCGAAAGTCTTACGGTGTCGGAGACCGAGGCGCAGAAGCACCTGTCCCGGATCACCATCGTCACCACCGGCACGCCGATGGTGATCCAGCAGATCAAGAACCAGCTCGACCGTATGGTCCCGGTGTATCGCGTCGTCGACATGACGCTGAGCGGCCGTTCGATCGAGCGCGAGCTTGCGATGGTCAAGCTGCGCGGCGTCGGCGAGCATCGCGTTGAATCGTTGCGGCTCGCCGAGGCCTTCCGCGCCCGGGTGATCGACGCCTCGACCGAGAGCTTCGTGTTCGAGATCACCGGCAACTCGTCGAAGATCAATCAGTTCATCGAGCTGATGCGCCCGCTCGGCCTGGTCGAAGTGGTGCGCACCGGCGTCGCCGCGATCGGCCGCGGCGCGGAGGGGATGTAACCGCTATGCCGCGATCGCCTCGGCGATCTGATCGAGCGGGTGGTTGGTGAGATCCTTCGCCAGCGAGCGGATCAGCGAGGCTTCGACGGTCTTGTGCAGGATCGGGCGCATCTGACCGAGCGTCTGCGGGTCGGCGACCAGCACCAGCTGGTCGAACTCGCCGTCGAGCTTCATCTTGTTCAGCGTGTTGGTGAGCTGCTTGGCGAAGGTCGCTTCGTCGGTCTGGCTCTGGCTCTGCTCCTCGGGGCGCGAGCCCGACGGGCCGTCGTCGTCCAAATTGGTCGGCTCGAGCTTGCGCTCCTGGCGCAGCGTCACGTCGGCCGGCTTGCCGGTGTTGCGCAGCAGCAAGGCGCCGCGGCCATCAGCGACGACGACGAGCGTGTTGTGCGGAATCAGCGTCATATCCGGATCGTCCTTTCGATAGCAGCGCCCGGCGTGGGTGTTGACCGGGCGTCCATTCGCCAACCGGATGTCCCGATGTTTCGTTCCCGGCTGCGGCATCGTCGCGCGGGATACAGCTCCGCGTGCGGGGCGGGTTACCGGGTGCGGACGGATCAGCTACGACCCAGGGAACGCGGCGCGGTTGGTGCCGGACGAGGGGACGGAAACGACGATGAAGCCCGCCGATACGGCGCTCGCCGTTCTGGTGGCGGTGATCTGGGGCCTCGGCTTCGTGTTCACGCGCTACGCGCTGACCGAAATGTCTCCGTCGCTGCTCAACCTGCTGCGTTTCGCCATCACGGCGCTGCCGTGCCTGCTGCTGCCGCGACCGAAGCTGGCGTGGCCGGTGTGGATCGGCATCAGCCTGCTGTTGGTTTGGCAGTATCTCACCCAGACCTATGGCATCGCCCACGGCGTGCCGGCCGGATTGACCGCGGTGATCGTGCAGAGCCAGGCGCTGTTTACGGTGGGGTTCGCGGCGCTGTTGCTGGGCGAGCGTCCGACCGGAGCGCAATTGGCTGGCATTGCGGTCGCCGCCTGCGGCCTGCTGATGATCTGCTTGACGGTGGGCTACGACTTCACCGTGCTGGCCTTCGCCGTGACGATGACCGCCCCGATCAGCTTCGCCTTCACCAATCTGTTGCTGCGCCGCGCCCGCGACGTGCCGATGCTCGACCTGTTTGCCTGGATCAGCCTGGCGTCGCTGCCGCCGCTCGCCTTGGCGGCCTGGGTCAGCGATGGCGTCCCGGCCATCGTCCAGTCGCTGACGCATCTGTCGCCCGGCGTGATGGGCGCGATGCTGGCGCTGTCGGTCGGCTCCACCACCATCGGCTATTGGATCTGGGGGCGGCTGCTGCACGCCTATAGCGCTGCCCAGGTTGTGCCCTTTGCTTTGCTGGTGCCGTTCATCGGGGCGGGGGCGTCGAGCCTGGTGTTCGGGGAGACGTTCGGGTCGCTGCGGCTCACCGGGATGCTGATCGTGGTCGCGGGCCTTGCGATCATGCTGCTGTTCGGCCGCGCCCGGCCGTCGCTGCCGGAGGTGGGTTGAGCGCCGAAAGTCGTAGGATTGGCGGTTTTCCGCATCGCGGCAGCCATGCTGTCCTAACCGCCACAAATCGCCGCCGCGGGCTTGTGTCCGGGCACCCGGACCCCTAAAAACCAGCGGCAATTCAACGGTCGGCCGGCATGGCCCGATCATACCAGCACGGGCGGGACGGGCCGCCGAGAAAGAGGAACGAGGATGCGAGTTTACTACGATCGCGACGCCGATCTGAACCTGATCAAGGGCAAGAAGGTCGCCGTCATCGGCTATGGCAGCCAGGGCCATGCCCACGCGCTGAACCTGAAGGATTCGGGCGTCAAGGACGTCGCGATCGCGCTGCGCAAGGGCTCGGCGTCGGCCAAGAAGGCCGAGAACGCCGGCTTCAAGGTCATGGACGTCGCCGAGGCCGCCAAGTGGGCCGACGTGATGATGATGCTGACGCCCGACGAATTGCAGGCCGACATCTATCGCGAGCATCTGCACGACAACATGAAGCAGGGCGCGGCGCTGCTGTTCGCTCACGGCCTCAACGTCCACTTCAACCTGATCGAGCCGCGCGCCGACCTCGACGTGCTGATGGTCGCGCCGAAGGGCCCGGGCCACACCGTGCGCTCCGAATATCAGCGCGGCGGCGGCGTGCCCTGCCTGATCGCGATCCACAAGGACGCCTCGGGCAACGCCCATGACCTCGGCCTGTCGTACGCCTCGGCGATCGGCGGCGGCCGCGCCGGCATCATCGAAACCACCTTCCGCGAGGAATGCGAGACCGACCTGTTCGGCGAGCAGGTGGTGCTGTGCGGCGGTCTGGTCGAGCTGATCAAGGGCGGCTTCGAGACCCTGGTCGAAGCCGGCTACGCGCCGGAAATGGCCTACTTCGAGTGCCTGCACGAAGTGAAGCTGATCGTCGACCTGATCTATGAAGGCGGCATCGCCAACATGAACTACTCGATCTCCAACACCGCGGAGTATGGTGAGTACGTCACCGGTCCGCGCATCATCACCGCCGAGACCAAGGCGGAGATGAAGCGGGTGCTGGAAGACATCCAGAACGGCATCTTCACCCGCAACTGGATGCTCGAGAACAAGGTCAACCAGACCTCGTTCAAGGCCACCCGCGCCAAGCTGGCGCAGCACCCGATCGAGGAAGTCGGCGCCAAGCTGCGCGACATGATGCCCTGGATCAAGAAGGGCGCGCTGGTCGACAAGTCGAAGAACTAAGCAGCCTCTGCTGCTCATTGCGAGCCAACGGGTCCGGCCTCTGGCCGGCCCGAGGACAGGCTCCGCGAAGCAATCCAGAAGCTCCAGCAAAGACTGGATGCTTCGTCGCTTCGCTCCTCGCAATGACAGGTCATCAAACGGGATCGCGGCGACGCGGTCCCGTTTTCCGTTTGGCGCCGGTGCAATCCGCCGCAGCCTCACCTGCTTGATCTGGTCTGACCAGATTGGTAGGGTCACTTATGGCAGCTCCGCTCAACTCCGAGACTTCGCATACGGTCCGCAAGACGCTCGAGTTCGTGCAGCATCATCGGCTGGCGAAGGGCGATCGGCTGCCGTCGGAGCGGGAACTGTCAGAGCGGTTCGGGGTGGCCCGCAGCTCGGTGCGCGAGGCGCTCGCGGTGCTGGACGCGATGCGCATCACCGAACGCCGGCCGAAATCGGGCATCTATCTGCGTAACGCCGTCGAGGATGGCGGGCTCGAGGCGCTGGTGCTGCAGGCCGATCTCGGACTGACCTTCGATCCGCAGGTTACCCGCGACGTCACCGAGGCCCGCATCATTTGCGAAGAGCAGGCGCTGCGGCTGGCCTGTCGGCGGCGGACCGACGCCGATCTCTCCAAGCTGCATCAGACACTGCAAGCCTACGCGGCGACCATCCAGACCGGCGGCGATATGGCCGAAGCGGATGTCGAATTTCATCTTGCGTTGGTCGCCGCCGGCCAGAACCGCATTCTGGTTCGGACGCTGACGCCGCTGATGCTAATGAGCCGACGCTGGCGGGAGCGCTACTTCGAGTCCGACGCGATCCGCCGCCGGTCGCTGGACGATCATCGCGCTTTCGTCGCTGCGATCGAGGCGCGTGACGAAACGGTGGCCGCGACGCTGCTGCGCCGCCACGTCGAGACCGCCGCGGCCGACGTTCGCGCACTGGCGGAGCAGGGCGGCTCCGCCGCGGCGAATACAACCTGAAACACCCGCGTCCCTGACGCGCCACAACAGCCCCGGTCAACGGGAGAGCTTCGCGCGGCGTCTGCCGTATCGAGGAAACGCAAGAAGAAGGATCAAAAATGCGTATGACGACGACTTCCGTGGCTGCCCTGGCGGCCGCGATTGCGATGCTGGCTGCAGGGCCGGCGCTTGCTCAGAAGAAGTACGGCCCCGGTGCCAGCGATACCGAGATCAAGCTCGGCAACACCGTGCCGTATAGCGGTCCGGCTTCGGCTTACGGCATCCTCGGCAAGACCTATGCGGCGTACTTCAAGAAGATCAACGAAGAAGGCGGCATCAACGGCCGCAAGATCAACGTGATTTCCTACGACGATGCGTACTCGCCGCCGAAGACGGTCGAGCAGACCCGCAAGCTGGTCGAGAGCGACGAGGTGATGGCGATCGTTGGTAACGTCGGCACTGCGTCGAACGTCGCGATTCAGAAGTATCTGAACGCCCGCAAGGTGCCGCAGCTATTCCTCGCCACCGGCGCCACCCGCTGGAACGATCCGAAGCAGTTCCCGTGGACGATGGGCTGGCTGCCGAGCTATCAGGCCGAAGCCACCGCCTACGCCAAGTATCTGTTGAAGGAGAAGCCGAACGCCAAGATCGGCGTGCTCTATCAGAACGATGATTTCGGCAAGGACTACATTCGTGGCCTGAAGGAAGGGCTGGGCGACAAGGCGGCGTCGATGCTCATCGCTGAGGCCAGTTACGAAGTCGCGGAGCCCACCATCGACTCCCAGATCGTCAAGCTGAAGGCGTCCGGCGCCGACACGCTGTTCTCGTTCGCCACCGGCAAGTTCGCCGCGCAATCGATCAAGAAGGTCGCCGAACTCGGCTGGAAGCCGCTGCACATCGTGCCCAACGCCTCGTCGTCGCTCGGCACCGTGCTGAAGCCGGCCGGCCTCGAGAACGCACAGGATCTGGTGTCCGCGACCTTCGCCAAGGACCCGACCGATCCGCAGTGGAACGACGACCCAGGCATGAAGAAATTCCATGCTTTTGTCGAAAAATACATTCCCGAAGGCAAGGCGATGGAAAGCACCGTGCTGTCCGGCTACAGCATCGCCCAGACGATGGAGCAGGCGCTCCGGATGTGCGGCGACGATCTGTCCCGCGAGAACCTGATGAAGCAGGCGGCCAATATGAAGGGCGTGCAGCTCGACGGTCTGTTGCCGGGCGTCACCGTCAACACCTCGCCGACCGATTTCGCCCCGATCGATCAGTTCCAGATGATGAGCTTCAAGGGCGAACGCTGGCAGCGCTTCGGCGATGTCATCAAGGGCGAGGTCGCGGAAGCGGGACGGTAACGCAGCTTCAGCGCGCCGTGCGCTTAGCCTCGCGGCGCGCTCTACCAACTGTCATAAATGGGATCGCGGTGACGCGGTCCCGTTTTGCTGTGGTAGAATGTCCGGCGTTCGAACGGAGCAAGCCATGAAGTCTATCGTCATCACCGGCGTGTCCACCGGGATCGGTCATGCCATTGCGCGGATGCTGCTGGACAAGGGATTCCGGGTATTCGGCAGCGTGCGGAAGCACAGCGATGCCGAGCGGCTTATTGTCGAATTGGGGTCCGGCTTCACCCCGCTGGTGTTCGACGTTACGGATGAAGCCGCGGTCCGGGCCGCGGCGGACGAGGTGCGCGCGGCGCTCGACGGCGAGACGCTTGCCGGGCTCGTCAACAATGCCGGCATCGCGGTGGCGGGCCCGGTGCTCGATCTGCCAGCCGATGAATTCCGCCGCCAGTTCGACGTCAACGTGATCGGGCCGATCCTCGCGACCCAGGCGTTCGGGCCGCTGCTCGGCACCGACCGGTCGCTGCGCGGCGCGCCAGGGCGGGTCGTGATGATGTCGTCGATCGCCGCCAAGTTCGGCAATCCCTTGATGGCTGCATACTCCGCCTCCAAGCACGCGCTGAACGGCCTGTCGGACGGGCTGCGGCGCGAGCTGATGCTGTTCGGCATCGACGTGGTGGTGATCATGCCGGGCGCGGTGAAGACGCCAATCTGGGGCAAGGCCGAGCGGGAGGACGTGTCGCGGTTTGCGAGTTCGCCGTTCTATCCGGCGCTGCAGAAGCTGCGCGCGCTGCTGCCTGAAATGGACGAAAGCGGTCTGCCGCCGGAGACGATCGCGCAGCGCGTCTATGACGCGCTGACCGCGCCATCACCCAAGGCGCACGACGTCATCACCCCGGGTCCGCTGCAGTTCTGGCTGTCGACCAAACTGCCGCCGCGCTGGATCGACAAGATCGTCGCCAAACGGCTGGGACTGAAGCCGAAGACGTAGCGCCGACATTCGGCGAGTTGATCAGCGTGGTTTTACGCGCTCCCACAACGCGCGTGCCGCTACGTCGGGCGTGCTGCCTGATCCCGCCTGCAGGTTAGCGGCGCGCATCGCTTCGATATCGATACGATCGAGCAGGGGCTTCAGGGCGGTGCGTAGTTTAGTGTCGTTTGCGCGCTTCGGCGCAAGCAACAGCACCGCGTCGTAGGGCGGGATCGCCTGTTTCGGATCGTCGAGCACGACGAGGTCGTATTTCGCGATCAGCCCGTCCGAGGTATAGCCGGCGATGAGATCGACTTCGCCGGAGGCGACGGCGGCGTACATGAAATCCGGCTGCATCTGCCGTTCGGTCTTGAAGGCAAGCCCATAGGCGCGGCGCAGGTTGGCCCATTCCGGCCGCGAGAAGAACTCGTAGTCGCCGGCGATCGTCATCGACGGCGCGCGGGCGGTGAGGTCGTCGATCGAACGGATCTTCATCGCCTCGGCTTTGGTGCGCGGCATCACCAGAGCATAGGCATTGGCGAAGCCCAGTTCGCCGAGCAGGGTGACGCCGTCTTTGGCGAGATCCTGCTTCAGCTCGGCAAGCACCTGATCGCGCGCGGCAATGCCGGGGTGTTTGAACTGGTTGGCCCACAGCGTGCCGGAGTAATCCACATAGGCGTCGATGTCGCCGCTTTTAATCGCGTCGTAGATCACGCTGGAGCCCAGCCCGGCGCGCGCCGTCGCGGCCAGGCCACCGGCCTCGAGGCGCTGCTGCAGCAACGCGGCGAGCACATACTGCTCGGTGAAGGTCTTGGCGCCGATCACGTAGGAGCTGCGCCCCGCGGTGGCCGGCAGCAACGTCACGATCACGATCGCGGCGATGCCTGCCGACCCCAGTCCGATCCGCCAGCGGCTGCCGCGCCGCAGCCCTGTTTCCGCCAGTGCCAGCAACTGATCAACCGCGAGCGCCAGCACGGCGGCGGCGGCGCAGCCGAACAGCACCAGAATCCAATTCTGAGTCTGCAGGCCGGCGAAGATGTAATTGCCGAGACTGGTCTGGCCGATCGGGGTCGACAGCGTCGCTGTACCGATCACCCACACCGCGGCGGTGCGGATTCCAGCCATGATCACCGGCAGCGCCAGCGGCAGCTCGACCATGGTCAGCACCTGGCGCTCGGTCATCCCGACGCCCTGTGCCGCTTCGATCAGCGCCGGGTCGACGCCATCGAGCCCAGTGATGGTATTGCGCAGCACCGGCAGCATTGAATACAGCGCCAGCGCCAGCACCGCTGGGAGGAAGCCGAAAGCGGAGAAGCCGACGCCGAAGGTGCTCATCGACAACGCCGCGAGTGCCAGCAGCAGCGGATAGAACAGCGCCAGCAGCGCAAGGCCGGGGACGGTCTGCACCACGCCGGCAAACCCGAGCAGGGCGCCGCGCAACACCGGCCGGTGCCGGGCGAAGATTGCCAGCGGCAGGCTGACGATCAGCCCGAGCGCGAGAGCCGCCAGACTGACGCGAACATGGGCGCCGAGATAGTCGGGCAGATTGCTCAGCGCGTCATGCCAGCGCGGATCGGCGAACAGGCTCATGCCGCGCCGTCCCGCGGCAGCAACGCGCCGAGCCGCTGCGCCTGCCGACGTGGCGTCTGCAAGAGTTCGGCGACGTAGGCGTCTCGGCTACCCGCAAGCTCACTCGCGGTGCCGAGCGCCAGCAGGTGGCCGCGGTGCATCACCGCGATCCGGTCGGCCAGCAGCAGCGCCTCGGTGATGTCGTGGGTGATCAGCACGGTGGTGAGCTTCAGCCGGTCGTGCAGCGCGCGAAAGTCTTCGCCGAGTGCATCGCGCGTCAGCGGATCGAGCGCGCCGAACGGCTCGTCCATCAGTACGATCTCCGGTCCGGCTGCGAGCGCGCGGGCGACGCCGACGCGCTGGCGCTGGCCGCCGGAGAGTTCGTGCGGGAAGCGGTCCCGATGCTGGGCGGGATCGAGCCGCACCAGCTCGAGCAGTTCATCGACCCGGGTGGAGATATCGGTCTTCGACCAGTTCAGCAGCTTGGGCGTGATTCCGATATTGCGTGCCACGGTGAGGTGGGGGAATAGCCCGCCATTCTGGAACACCATGCCGATGCCGCGGCGGAGCGCGATCGGATCGGCTGTTTGGATATCGTGGCCGTCGATGGCAATTGCGCCGGCATCGGCGTCGATCAGGCGATTGGTGAGCCGCAGCAGCGTGGTTTTGCCGGAGCCCGAGCCGCCAACGATGGCGAGCAGTTCGCCGCGCTGCACCGCAAGCGAGACGTCGTCGATCGCTTTGATCCGGCCGCCGCCGAAACTCTTGGTGATCCTGTCATAGGCGATCATCGGCGAAGCAGCGCTCGTCATGATCGCAGCATGGCCGCCCGAGACGGCCGGGCGCAAGCCAGACTTGCATGTCGGCGCGCGGCGTTGAATGGTCGCGGCGAGCAGGCAAGCGGGGAGAGGGCGTGAATCAGACGGACAATGCGGCGGTGGCGCTGCAGAACGCCACGGTGGCGTTCCGCCTCGCCGATGCGCGTACCTATACGGCAGTGGAGCATGCGACGCTGACGGTGGCCGATGGTGAGTTCGTTGCCATCGTCGGGCCGACCGGCTGTGGCAAGTCGACGTTGCTCAATGTGGCGGCCGGGCTGCTGCGTCCCGCCGCCGGCGCGGTGCGGATCTTCGGTGCGCAGCTCGACGGCCTCAATCCGCAGGCCGGCTATCTGTTTCAGGCCGATGCGCTGTTTCCTTGGAAGACGGCAATCGACAATGTCGCGATCGGGCTGGAAATCGCCGGCACGCCGCGCAGCGAGGCGCTGAGCCGCGCGCACGGCTGGCTGGAGACGGTCGGGCTCGGCGCGTTCGCGCAGCGCTATCCGCACATGCTGTCCGGCGGCCAGCGCAAGCGCGTCGGGCTCGCGCAGGTGCTGATCCGCGATCCCAAGATCCTGCTGATGGATGAGCCGTTCGGCCCGCTCGATGCGCAGACCCGGCAGATCATGGGCAATCTGCTGCTGCAGCTGTGGAGCGCGCACAAGAAGGCGGTGCTGTTCGTCACCCACGATCTGGAAGAGGCGATCGCGCTCGCCGACCGGGTCGTGATCATGTCGGCCGGTCCATCCTCGCGCATCGTCGGCGACTGGCGCATCGAACTGCCGCGCCCGCGCGACATCTTCGAAATCCGCCTGACCCACGAGTTTCACGCGCTGCATCGTGAGATCTGGGCCGTGCTGCGCGAGCAGGTGATGAAGGCATATGGGCAGGTGGCGTGATGCATTTGACTCTGGTCGCTGACTTGCCCGGAGCACAGCGCGCTCCCTCTCCCGCTTGCGGGGGAGGGTTGGGGCGGGGGCGCCGCGCGGACGGCGCCTCGGTTCGGCGAAGCTCCAAGGATAGGCTTCCGCCGCGGACCCCCACCCCCGACCCCTCCCCGCAAGGGGGAGGGGAGAAGAGGGCGCTTCGCTTCGGTGCTACGTGGTCGCTTGGAGGGGCTGCGGCATGTCTCGCGTAAAGCTCCTCGCCCTGCAGCTCCTCGTCGCCATCGTCGCGCTGGCGGTGTGGCAGTTGTTCACCACGGTGCCGATCGCCGGCAAGCTGCTGCTGCCACCGTTCTTCTTCTCGACGCCGGTCGATGTCGCCAAGCAGGTGATCGCCTGGTTCGCCTCCGGCGTGATCTGGAAGCATTTGTGGATCACGTTGCAGGAGTCGCTGCTCGCCTTCGTGATCGGCTCGCTCGCCGGCGTTCTGGTCGGCTTCTGGTTCGCCCGGCAGCCGCGGGTGGCGGCGGTGTTCGATCCCTATGTGAAGATGGTCAACGCGCTGCCGCGCGTCGTGCTGGCGCCGATCTTCACGCTGTGGCTGGGGCTTGGGATCTGGTCCAAGGTCGCGCTCGGCGTGACGCTGGTGTTCTTCGTGGTGTTCTTCAACGTCTATCAGGGCGTCAAGGAAACCAGCGCGACACTGGTCGACAACGCCCGGATGCTCGGGATGAGCGAGCGGCAGATGATGCGCCACGTATTTTGGCCGTCGGCGCTGTCCTGGATGTTCTCGTCGCTGCACACCGCAATCGGCTTTGCGGTGGTCGGTGCGGTGGTCGGCGAGTATCTCGGCGCCGCGGCCGGGCTCGGCTACCTGATCCAGCAGGCCGAAGGGACCTTCGATGTCGCCGGCGTGTTTGCCGGGATGTTCGTGCTGTCGGTGTTCGTGATCCTGATCGATCTCGCGGTCAGCCTGGTCGAACGGCGCCTGTTGGTGTGGCGGCCGCAGCCGAGCGGGGCGCAGCAGGCGGACTAGAGCAGGGCGCGGCTTTGGCTTATTGTCCTTGCCGCTTCGTCTGGGGAGAACCAACGCCATGAAGGCCGACTTTCGACACTTCGCTGCGGCGCTCGCCGCGATCCTGCTCACCGCCGGCGCCGCTCAGGCGCAGAGCAAGGTGACGATCGCGATCGGCGGCGGCGCCTGCCTGTGCTATCTGCCGACCGTGCTGGCCAAGCAGCTCGGCGAGTACGACAAGGCCGGGCTCAACGTCGAACTGGTCGACCTCAAGGGCGGCTCGGATGCGCTCAAAGCCGTGCTCGGCGGGAGCGCCGACGTCGTCTCCGGCTATTTCGACCATACCGTCAACCTCGCCGCGAAGAAGCAGGAGATGCAGAGCTTCGTGGTGTACGACCGCTATCCCGGTCTGGTGCTGGCGGTGTCTCCGGCCCACACCGCGGAGATCAAGTCGATCAAGGATCTCGCCGGCAAGAAGGTCGGTGTCAGCGCCCCAGGCTCGTCGACCGATTTCTTCCTGAAGTATCAGCTGAAGAAGAACGGCATCGATCCGAACAACGTCTCGGTGGTCGGTGTCGGCCTCGGCGCCACCGCGGTAGCGGCGATGCAGCAGGGCCAGATCGACGCCGCGGTGATGCTCGATCCGGCGGTGACGATCCTGCAGGCGGCGCATGCCGACCTCCGCATCCTCAGCGACACCCGCACCGAGCACGACACCCGCGAGGTGTTCGGCGGCGACTATCCGGGCGGCGCGCTGTACGCCACCACGGCCTGGATCAAGGCGCATCCGAACGAGGCGCTGGGGCTGACCAAGGCGATCCTCGGCACGCTGAGCTGGATCCACGCGCATTCGGCTGAGGAGATCGCCGATAAGATGCCGGCCAACATCGTCGGCAAGGACAAGGCGCAGTACGTCGCGGCGCTGAAGAACACGATCCCGATGTACTCGACCACCGGGCTGATGGACCCGAAGGGGGCAGATGCCGTGCTGGCGGTGTTCAGCGTCGGCTCACCGGACGTGGCGAAGGCCAATATCGACGTCACCAAGACTTACACCAACGCCTTCGTCGAACAGGCGAAGGCGGCCGGTCCCGCCAAATAACGCTGCAATGAGCTCATCGCCGCCCGTTACTATCCACCGCGTCGGCCAGTTGGACCTCTGGGTCAGCGACTACGCGTGGCGATTCGCAGAGGCGCGCCGCGCCGACATCGATGCGCATTTCGAACGCCGGCAGGCCGAGCAGCCGAAGCTGTGGAACGGACGCGTGCTGATGGCGCGCCGGCCGCAGTTCGATGGCCCGTACTTCAGCGCCGAGTTCTTCGAAACCGACTTCGCCAGCTTCATGTGCTGGCGTGAATGGGAGTTTCCCGACGCCTCCGTGTTCAACGGCTTCGGCATGGGTGTGCTTCGCGCCAGCGACGGCGCGATCCTGCTCGGCGAGATGGGCGCCCACACTGCCAATGCCGGCCGGGTGTACTTTCCCGGCGGCACGCCGGACCCGTCCGACGTCCGCAACCGCCGGCTGGAGATGGCCTCCAGCGTGGCGCGCGAGGTGAAGGAAGAGACCGGGCTGACGCGGTTCGATTACCACGCCGCCGATCACTGGCACTGCGTCGAGGCCGGCGCCTCCGTGGCGATGCTGCGGATTCTGGATGTGGATCAGCCGGGCGAGGCGCTGAAGGCCCGGGTCGAAAAGCATCTGGCGAAAGAGGAACTGCCGGAGTTCAGCCGGATGTATCTGGTGCGTTCGAAGGACGATTTCCTGCCCTCGATGCCACGCTTCGTCACCGCCTTTCTGACGATGCTGCTGCGCGGCGAGGACTAATTACTTTCCCAACCGTCATGGCCGGGACCGGCCACGACGGTCTTTGGGGGCGCGTCTCAGCTGTGCGCGTGGACGCCGAGGTCGTCGCGCGGGGTGATGCCGAGGCGGTTGAACAGCGCGCGGTCCTTGCTGTCGCCCGGGTTCGGAGTGGTCAGCAGGGTGTCACCGATGAAGATCGAGTTGGCGCCGGCGAGGAAGCACAGCGCCTGCATCTCGTCGCTCATCGCGGTGCGGCCGGCGGCGAGGCGGACATCCGACTTCGGCATCATGATGCGCGCCAGCGCGATGGTGCGGACGAATTCGAACGGATCGACCGGCGTCGCGGTCTGGGCGATCGGGGTGCCCTCGATCGGGATCAGCATGTTGATCGGCACGCTCTCCGGATGCTGCGGCAGGTTGGCGAGCGTCCGCAGCATCTCGACACGGTCGGTCGGCTTCTCGCCGAGGCCGAGGATGCCGCCGCAGCACACCTTGATGCCGGCGTCCTGGACCTTCTCCAGCGTATCGAGGCGGTCGCCGAAGCTGCGGGTCTTCACCACCGAGGCGTAAAACTCTTCCGAGGTGTCGATGTTGTGGTTGTAGTAGTCGAGGCCGGCGTCGGCGAGCTGCTTGGCCTGATCGTCGGTCAGCATGCCGAGCGTCATGCAGGCTTCCATGCCGAGCGCCTTGACGCCCTTCACCATCTCGATCACCGGCGCCATGTCACGCTCCTTCGGCGAACGCCAGGCTGCGCCCATGCAATAGCGCGTCGCGCCGGCGTCGCGAGCCGCCTTGGCGGCCTCGATCACCTTAGCCGGCTCCATCAGCTTGGAGGCGGGCAGGGCGGTATCGTGATGGGCGGATTGGCTGCAATAGCCGCAATCCTCGGCGCAGCCGCCGGTCTTGACGTTGAGCAGCTGATTGCACTGGACCTGGTTCGGATCGAAGGTCTGGCGGTGAATCGTCTGCGCCCGGAACATCAGGTCGGCGAACGGCGCATGATAGATCGCCGCGGCTTCCTCGCGGGTCCAGTCGTGGCGGATGGTGGGGCTGGCGGCGGCAAGCGTGGAATGGGCGATCGAGTTCAACGTCGGTGCTCCGGTCGGGGTCGTTCGGCTGGTGCACAGCCATAAGCGGTTTCGGCGGGTGAAGAAACCCACGGCGACGCATCGCCAGCCCGACCATGGTTTAGGTCAGGGTTTCTGACGCTTTATCAGGGCTTTTGCCCACGATTTGGCGTTGCGAAACAGTGGCGAGGTCGTTTACAAGACTATCCGTTCGGTCCGTCGGACTCTTGCGTCAACCTAACGCTCTTTTAGCGGTTGTCGCCGACGATAGGACCCTGAAGGTGTCGGGAATGACGATTGGCAGCGGCAGCATTGGAATGGAAGGAACGGCGATCACCGCCGCGTCCGCGATTCCGGCTGTGCTGATTCCGACCGCCGCCGCTTTCGAAGCGCTCGAGACCCTCGCGCTTGGCGGGCTGCTGCTTCTTAGCCGCCCCTGAGGGCCGTCTGGGCAGTTTTGCCTGGGCACTCAGGGGATCGCACGACAGCCAGGCCCTCATGCGCCCGCGCGGCGCCCCGACCAAAGGACATTTTTCATGACCACCACCACCCAGTCCGAACAGGACCGCGTCATCATTTTCGACACCACCTTGCGCGACGGCGAGCAGTGCCCCGGCGCCACCATGACATTCGAGGAGAAGCTGAACGTCGCCCGGATGCTCGACGACATGGGCGTCGACGTGATCGAGGCCGGCTACCCGTTCGCCTCCGATGGTGACTTCGAGGCGGTGCATGAAATCGCCAAGCGCTCGAAGAATTCGGTGATTTGCGGCTTGTCGCGTGCGGCCCACAAGGACATCGACCGCTGCGCCGAGGCGATCAAGCCGGCCGAGCGCGGCCGTATTCATACCTTCCTGTCCACCTCGCCGGTGCACATGAAGTACAAGCTGCAGATGGACGCCGCGCAGGTCTACGAGATGGTGATCTCGTCGGTGACCCGCGCCCGCAACCACACCGACGACGTCGAATGGTCGGCGGAAGATGCCACCCGTACCGAGTTCGATTTCCTGTGCCGCTGCATCGAGGCGGCGATCAAAGCCGGCGCCACCACCATCAACTTGCCGGACACCGTCGGCTACGCGGTGCCGGAGGAATATCGTGAGCTGTTCCGCAAGGTTCGTGAGACGGTGCCGAATTCCGACAAGGCGCGGTTCTCGGTCCACTGCCATAACGACCTCGGCATGGCGGTCGCCAATTCGATGGCCGGCGTCGCTGGCGGCGCCCGCCAGATCGAATGCACCATCAACGGCATCGGCGAGCGCGCCGGTAACGCCGCCTTGGAAGAGGTGGTGATGGCGATGCGGGTGCGGCAGGACAAGTTGCCGTACTGGAACCGGATCGAGTCGACGATGCTGACTCACGCCTCCAAGACCGTATCGGCGGCGACCTCGTTCCCGGTGCAGTACAACAAGGCGATCGTCGGCCGGAACGCGTTCGCGCACGAGAGCGGCATCCACCAAGATGGCATGATCAAGAACGCCCAGACCTACGAGATCATGACGCCCGAAACGGTGGGCGTGAAGGGCACCTCGCTGGTGATGGGCAAGCACTCCGGCCGCGCCGGCTTGATCCACAAGCTGGAAGAGTTGGGCTACAAGCTGTCCCGCAACCAGATCGAGGACGTGTTCGTGCGGTTCAAGGCTTTGGCCGACCGCAAGAAGGACGTCTACGACGAGGACATCGAGGCCTTGGTCGACGAGCAGCTGCTGCACGGCCAGGACCAGATCAAGCTGATGTCGCTGACGGTGATCGCCGGCACCCATGGCCCGCAGCGCGCCACCATGAAGCTGGACGTCGACGGCCAGATCCGGATTGAGGAAGCCGAAGGCAACGGCCCGGTGGACGCGGTGTTCAACTGCATCAAGGCGCTGGTGCCGCACGATGCCAAGTTGGAACTGTATCAGGTGCATGCCGTCACCGAGGGCACCGACGCGCAGGCGGAAGTATCGGTCCGGCTGAGCCATGAAGGCCGCTCGATGACCGCGCGCGCAGCCGATCCCGACACCTTGGTGGCCTCGGCGAAGGCTTACCTGGGCGCGCTCAACAAAATCGTCGCCAAGCGTCAGCGCAGCGTGCGCGAAGATGCGCCGACGGTGGCCGTCGCCGGCTGATGCGTGAATAAGTCGCACAACCGCGGCTGACAGCTACAACTTCTGGAACGGTTCGAAAGGGCGATGCCGCTGTGCATCGCCCTTTTTCCGCGTTGCAGCAGTTGTTGACGGCGACCCTGCGAAGGGGCAATAGCCTTTCGTAGTGCTTCTCTGTATTGGTGCGGCTGGTAATCGAACGGGGCGGGGACGCGGGTGCGTTCCTCATAAGGAATCGGGAGAAAACATGCGTAAATCCATTCTAGCACTCGCATCGATCGCCGTGCTCGGGCTCGTCGGCCCGGCCGCCGCGCAGTCGCCGATCGTCATCAAGTTCAGCCATGTGGTGGCGCCCAACACGCCGAAGGGCATGGCCGCCGATAAGTTCAAAGAGCTCGCCGAGAAGTACACCGACGGCAAGGTCAAGGTCGAAGTCTATCCGAACTCGCAGCTGTTCAAGGACAAGGAAGAGCTCGACGCGCTGAAGCTCGGCGCTGTGCAGATGCTCGCGCCCTCGATCTCGAAGTTCGGCCCGGCCGGCGTGAAGGAATTCGAAGTCTTCGATCTGCCCTACATCCTGCCGGACATCGCCGCGCTGCGGAAGGTGACCAACGGTCCGGTCGGCGCCAAGCTGTTCAAGCTGCTCGATTCCAAGGGCATCACCGGTCTCGCTTATTGGGACAACGGCTTCAAGATCATGAGCGCGAACAAGAAGCTGATCGCGCCGGAAGACTACAAGGGCCTGAAGTTCCGGATTCAGTCGTCGAAGGTGCTCGACGCTCAGTTCCGCGCGCTGGGCGCGATCCCGCAGGTGCTGGCGTTCTCCGAAGTGTATCAGGCGCTGCAGACCGGCGTCGTCGACGGCCAGGAGAACACGCCGTCGAACATGTACACCCAGAAGATGCACGAAGTGCAGAAGTACACCACCGTCACCAACCACGGCTACATCGGCTACGCGGTGATCGTGAACAAGCAGTTCTGGGACGGCATCCCGGCCGACGTCCGTGCGCAGCTCGACAAGGCGATGAAGGAAGCCACCGAATTCGGCAACAGCCAGTCGCAGAAGGAAAACGAGGAAGCCCTCGAGGAGATGAAGAAGTCGGGTAAGACCGAGATCATCACCCTGACGCCGGAGCAGAACCTCGCGATGCGCAAGGCGATGGCGCCGGTGTACGACGACGTCGGCGGCCGCGTCGGCAAGGCTCTGATCGAAGAGTTCATCAAGGAAAGCGGCGGCGGTCCGACCAAGTAACATTTGCGAACGGGCGCCCGCGTTTCGACGCGGGCGCCCTCTGCTTTTGCCGGACCGCAGGGGCTGCGGGACTGGAATCAAGCGACGGCCGTCTTCTCGTCCTCACCGCAGCGACCGGCCGATCCACAGGGGGAATCTATGGTCCTGCGCATCCTGGACAGGCTCGAGGAAATTCTGATTGCCACGATGATCGGCGGCGCCACGCTGCTGATTTTCATCGCGGTGATGCACCGCTATCTGGTCGGCATCCCAATCCTCTATCCGATCCTGTTTCCGATCGACCTGTCGTGGGCGCAGGAACTGTGCATCTACATGTTCGTGTGGATGGCGAAGTTCGGTGCCGCCTACGGCGTGCGCACCGGCATCCATGTCGGCGTCGACGTGCTGGTCAACGTGATGCGTCCGAACCTGCGCAAGGCGACGATCCTGTTCGGTCTGTTCTGCGGCGCGTTCTTCACCTTCATCATCGGCTCGATGGGCGCCAAATTCGTCTACGGCCTGATCGATACCAACCAGACCTCGCCGGATCTCGAGATCCCGAGCTGGATCGTTTATCTCTGCATTCCGCTCGGTTCCTATCTGATGTGCTTCCGCTTCCTCCAGGTCGCCTACCACTTCTGGCGCCATGATCATCTGCCGCATCACGACCACGGTCAGGTCGAGGGCATCGACGAACCACATATGCCCGGGTCCGCGGCCGCAGCGGCGGAGGCGGTGCGATGAACACCGCAATCATCTTCGGGCTGCTGATCGCTCTGATGCTGACCGGCATGCCGATCTCGATCGCGCTCGGTCTCACCGTGCTGTCGTTCGTCGTGCTGATGACCAACGTGCCGATGGAAGCGGTGTCGTTGAAGCTGTTCACCGGCATCGAGAACTTCGAGATCATGGCGATCCCGTTCTTCATCCTGGCCGGCAACTTCCTGACCCACGGCGGCGTCGCCCGCCGCATGATCAACTTCGCTACCACGATGGTCGGCCACTGGTACGGTGGCCTCGGCTTGGCCGGCGTGATGGCCTGCGCGCTGTTCGCCGCGGTTTCGGGTTCCTCACCCGCGACCGTGATCGCGATCGGCTCGATCATGCTGCCGGCGATGGTGAAGCAGGGCTTCCCGAAGCGGTTCGGCGCCGGCGTCATCACCACCTCGGGCGCCCTCGGCATCCTGATCCCGCCGTCCATTGTCATGGTGGTGTATGCGGTGGCGACCGGCGGTTCGATCGCGCTCGATCCGGACGGCAATCGCGTGTCGTCGGCCTCGGTCGGCCAGCTGTTCATGGCCGGCGTCATTCCCGGCATCATGCTGGCCTCGCTGCTCGGCCTCACGACCTTCTACCGCGCCTGGAAGCACGACTATCCGCGGCTGCCGAAGGCGAGCTGGGCCGAGCGGTTCGACGCGTTCCGCAAGTGCGTTTGGGGCCTCCTGCTGATCGTGATCGTGCTCGGCGGCATCTATGCCGGCATGTTCACCCCGACCGAAGCGGCGGCGATCAGTGCGGTGTACGCCTTCATCATCGCAGTGTTCGTCTATCGCGACATGCGCCTGCGCGATGTCCCGCGGGTGCTGCTCGGCTCGGCCAACATGAGCGCGATGATCCTCTACATCATCACCAACGCCGTGCTGTTCTCGTTCCTGATGGCCAACGAAAACATCCCGCAGCAGATCGCGACCTGGATGTCGACCGCGGGCGTGAACTGGGTCTGGTTCCTGCTGGTGGTGAACATCCTGCTGCTGCTCGCCGGCAACGTGATGGAGGCGACCTCGATCGTGCTGATCATGGCGCCGATCCTGTTCCCGGTGGCGGTGAAGCTCGGCATTCACCCGGTCCATCTCGGTATCCTGATGGTGGTGAACATGGAGGTCGGCATGTGCCACCCGCCAGTCGGCCTCAACCTCTACGTCGCCTCCGGCATCGCCAAAATGGGCATTACCGAGCTGACGGTGGCGGTGATGCCGTGGCTGCTCACCATGCTGGCGTTCCTGGCGGTGGTCACTTACGTGCCCGAGATCTCGCTGTGGCTGCCGCGGATGCTCGGTATGTTGTAGTTGGTGTCCGTTCGTTTCGGTCTGCTAACAGCACATTACATCTTGGTAATACGGCCTCGTCTGTCCAATCGTTAAGTTGAAGCCGCCGGGCAGGGCGCTCATCTTCATGGCTACCTTTTGAAGGAGGTTGCCATGAAGAAGGTTCTGCTCGCCGGCGTCGCCGCGCTCGTGTTCGCCGGTTCGACGGCGGCTTACGCCGAGCATCGCGGCTGGTTCGATCATGGCCGGCACGCATTCAGCGCTCAGGATCGCAGCGCGTTCGCCGACGCCAAGATCGCGGCCGTGAAGGCCGGGCTGCAGCTCACCCCCGATCAGGAGAAGCTGTGGCCGCCGGTCGAGGCCGCGGTGAAGGATCTGGTCAAGCTGCGGATCGACCGCGCCCAGGCGCGGATGAAGGCCCGCGACGACGACCGCGAGCCGCGTGATGCCGATCCGGTGGCACGGCTGCGGGACCGCGCCGATTCGATGGCCGCGACCGCGGCTGCGATGAAGAAGATCGCCGACGCCGCCGACCCGCTCTACAAATCGCTCGACGACAGCCAGAAGCGCCGCCTGCGGGTGCTGACCCGGATGGAGGGCGGCGGTTTCGGCTGGCGCCATCATCACGGCTTCATGCACCGCGACCGTGACGGCGACGACGATCGCGGCCCGCGCTGGGAGCGCGGCGGCCGCGGCCCGATGATGGACCGGCACGGCCCGATGGACGACGGCGACGGCCCGAGCCGGCTTTGACTTAGACTTCGACAAGGACCTCCGGCGGCCGCATAAGCCGCCGGAGGTCACTTCCAGATTCACCTTAGACCGTCTCCGACAGCGGTCATGCGTCCTCGGAAGAGCACGAGCCGGCCGTTTGGCAGGTCCTCGCGCGCCGCGCATCGGATTGTGGGAGAACAGGAGGCTTCGGCAGGAGCGCACGGCCGTCTTGGCCTGCTTCAAACCCGCTGAAACTGCTGCGATTTTCGCGACCCGAAGTTTCTCCCCACAGATGTGAAAAAAGTCGTCCGCATTGCTGGACATCCCCGGTGGGCTTTGCTAAACGACGCCGTCCCCGCAAGGGACCCAGCCGAAACGGCTGCGGGCGCATAGCTCAGTTGGTAGAGCAGCTGACTCTTAATCAGCGGGTCCTAGGTTCGAGCCCTAGTGCGCCCACCACTTCAACCTTCTCATATGTTGAATGGTGTTAAAACACGACCGACGTGCAGACGCACGACGGCTTTGTGTTTCCTGACCGAACCTATGCAGGCGCTCGAGCGTATTGGCTTGATCTCCGTACGCCGCAATTCGCGCTGACCCTCTGTTGAGCAGCGCGTACGATTGATCCTCCGTAGACTGAGCCGATTGGTGTCGCGGAAGCGGCCACATCGTCTGTATTTGTTACGCGAACAAACGATCGCGACTCTCGTTCGCCAAAGCTCATCACATTGCAGATCAAATTCTTGCCAGGTGCGGCGATCAGTAAGCTGCTCGACGTTGCGCGATCCGCAAATTAGTTCCGTTCCAGAAGGTGAGCGCCTCTCGATCTCAGCGTTGATTTGAGACCAATGATCAACGTGTGAGCATCTTGCGAGTAAGGGACCAGCAGCGGTTCATTCGAGCGAGGGCGCCTCGGTGTCCTGGTTGGCATTCTGCGCAACGATGCGCTGCATCATTGCGACGAACTGAGTTCGCTCGCGTGCCGACAGGCCTTGCAGCGTCGCCTCGTGGGCGGAGCGGGCGGCGCCTTCGATCTTAGCCAGGAGATGAGCGCCGGCCTTCGTGAGGCGGCACAAGCGGGCGCGGCGGTCTTCGGCGTTGACCGGTCGCTCGACCAGGTGGCGGGCTTCGAGGCGTTTGAGTGCGCCGGTGGTCGTGGTTCGGTCGAGCGCGATGTCAGCCGCGAGCGTTGTTTGATCGGCGGTTTTGCGGGCCGCGAGCGCAGACAGCAGGCTGTATTGCAGCGGTGTGACTTCAAATTCAGCACATGCCTGCTGAAACAGCGCCACATGGATCTGGTGCAAGCGCCGGATCAGAAAGCCGGGACGCTGGGCCAAGGGCCAAGGTTCGTGCGTCGCCTCGACCGCGCGGAAATGCTTCTGCCGCAAGCGTTTCTCTCCATCTCTGCAAGCTGAACGGCCGGCGCCGCGCAGCGAAAATCAGTAACGCGATTCTCTCCGTCCTTGGTCTCTTAGACTTTGGCATAAGCCTTGCTAGATGCAAATGCGAAGCATGCTTCGTAATTTTGGTCAGGTTCGTGGAGAGCAGTTCGATGTCGGTGAGTGCCAGCTTTGATCTTCTGTTGCGTGGCGGGCGCGTGATCTGCGCGGCGTCCGGCATCGATGGCGTGATGGATGTCGCGGTGAGGGGCGGCAAGATCGCCGCCGTGCAGAAGGACATTCTGCCGTCGAGCGCCAAGGAGGTGGTGGACGTTGCCGGCCAGCTGGTGCTGCCCGGGCTGATCGATACGCACGCGCACATCTATCAGTATGTGTCCGGCCGCTTCGGCATGAACCCCGATATGGTCGGCGTGCGGTCGGGCGTCACGGCGCTGATCGATCAGGGCGGCCCGTCTTGCATGACGCTGCCGGGCTTCCGTCACTTCATCGCCGAGCCGGCGAAGTCGCGCGTTTATGCGTTCCTGTCGGCGTATCTGGTTGGTGGCCTGGAAGGTCATTACTACCCGCAGCTCTACAGCCCGGAGGGCGTCGACATCGACGCCACCGTGAAGGCCGCGCGCGCCAATCCGGACATCGTGCGCGGCATCAAAGCGCATGCGGAGATCGGCGGCTTTGCACGCTGGGGCATTCGCGTCATCGAGATGGCGGCGGAGATCGGCCGCCGCGCCGAGCTGCCGGTGTATGTGCATTTCGGCCAGCTCTGGGGCCTGCCGGAGAGCGGCGCCAATGGCGAAGACGCCGACACGATCCTGACCCGCGTCATTCCGCTGCTGAAGGAAGGCGACGTGCTGGCGCATCCGTTCACGCGCCACCCTGGCGGCTTCATCAATCGCGAAGGCGTCGTCCATCCTGTGATTCAGGCGGCGCTCGATCGCGGTCTGAAGGTCGATGTCGGCCACGGCAGCCACTTCTCTTATCGGCTTGCCAAGAAGGCGATCGCCGCTGGCATCGTGCCGACGACGCTTGGCGCCGACATTCACGGCTACAACACCCATGTGCCGGCGCCGGCCGGAACGCCCGATCAGCACGAGGACGAGGAGAACCATCCGTTCGCCGGGCAGGCCAAGTTCAGCCTGGTGCAGGCGATGAGTTCGATGATGGCGCTCGGCCTGTCGCTGGAGCAGGTGGTGCCGATGGTCACCGCCAATCCGGCCAAGATGATCAATCGAGCCGATGAGATTGGCGCGCTGAAGGTCGGGATGGCGGCGGACGTGTCGGTGCTGACGCAGCGCGCCGGCCGCTTCGTGCTGCGCGACAATGAGAACACCGAAGTCATCGCGGACAGCCTGCTGCAGCCGGCCTTCTGCCTGCGCGCCGGCGTTCGCTACGACGCCGACGCCGCGATCCTGCCCGAAGCCGTTGCAGCCTGAGGAGGGATCGGCGGTGCACGGACGGATCGATCAGCGTCAGGGCAGCGGGCAGGGCGTCGGTGCACGCCTGCCGCGCAAGGAGGACGATCGCCTGATGCGCGGTCGCGGCCAATACGTGGCCGACATCCGCCTCGCCGGGATGCAGGACGTCGCCTTCGTGCGCAGTCCGCTGGCGCATGCTCGCCTCCGCGGCATCCATGTGCCGGAAGCGTATCGCGACCGGGTGTTCACCGCCGCGGATCTCGTTGGTGTCAATCCGATCCGGGCGGTGTCGGGACTGCCGGGCTTCAAGATCTCCGAACAGCCGGTGCTGGCGACCGAAAAGGTCCGGCAGGTCGGCGAACTGATCGCGATGTGTGTCGCGCCGACGCGCGCTGAAGCCGAGGATATCGCGGCCGCCGTGGTGCTCGATCTCGAAGAGTTGCCGGCGGTGCACGACATGCGGCAGGCGCGCGCACCCGGTGCGCCGCTGGTGCACGAGCATTGGGGCGATAACGTCTTCCTCGAAACCAATTTCGAGGTCGACATCTCGGCGGCGCTCGACGCGCCCGTCAAAGTGTCGCGCGAGATCACCACGGCGCGGCAGTGTATGGCGCCGCTCGAAGGCCGCGGAGTGGTCGCCAGCTTTGATCACCGGCTCGATCAGCTCGTCGTCACGACCTCGGCGCAGATGCCGCATATCAATCGGAGCGGCCTTGCCGAATGCCTCGGCATGGACCAGGGCCGCATCCGGGTGATCTCGCCGGATGTCGGCGGCGGGTTCGGGCACAAGGGCATCCTGCTGCCCGAGGAAGTCTGCCTGTCGTGGCTGACGATGCGGCTCGGCCATCCGGTGCGCTGGATCGAGGACCGTCGCGAACATCTCACTGCCAGCGCCAATTGCCGCGAGCATCATTACAAGATCACGCTCTATGCCGATCGCGATGGCAAGCTGCGCGGGATCGATTGCGAGGCGACGGTCGATTCCGGCGCGTACTCGTCCTATCCGTTCTCCGCATGCCTCGAAGCCGCGCAGGTCGCCAGCATCCTGCCCGGGCCGTATGTGATGCCGGCCTATCGCTGCCGGACCTTTTCAGTCGCGACCAACAAATGTCCGATCCTGCCGTATCGCGGCGTCGCGCGCACCGGTGTCTGCTTCGCGCTGGAACTGATGCTCGATCTCGTCGCGGCCGAAACAGGGCTGGAGCCGAGCGAAGTGCGGCTGCGCAATTTGGTGCGGCCCGAGCAGATGCCGTTCGACAACATCACCAACAAGCATTTCGACAGCGGCGACTACCCAGAAGCGATGCGGCGGGCGCTGGAGGCCATTGATATCGAGGCCCTGCGCGCGCGGCAGCGCCGCGGCGAGCCGGACGGACGCCGTATCGGGCTCGGCGTGTCGATCTATTGCGAGCAGGCTGCGCACGGCACGTCGGTGTATTCCGGCTGGGGCATCCCGATGGTGCCGGGCCATGAGCAGGCAACGGCCCGGCTGACCCCGGACGGCGGGCTCGAACTGCGCGTCGGCGTGCATTCGCACGGCCAGAGCATGGAAACCACGCTGGCGCAGGTCGCCCACGAGATGCTCGGCATCGATGTCGGCAACGTGCGGATCATCCTGGGCGACACGGCGATGACGCCGTATTCGACCGGCACATGGGGCTCGCGCTGCGCCGTGATGGCCGGCGGAGCAGTGGCGACCGCGTGCGGCGATCTCGGCGACCGCATCAAGCGCATCGGCGCCAAGCTGCTGCAGCAGGATTTGGCCGACGTCGAACTGCGCGACGGCGAGGTCCACGGCCCGAACGGCAGCGTGACGCTGCGCGAGATCGCCCACACCTGGTATCGCCGCCCGCAGGATCTGCCGAAGGATGTCGATCCCGGCGGCCTCGACGTCACCTCCGGCTACAAGCCGCAGCGCGATAGCGGCACTTTCAGCTACGCCGCGCATGCGGCGGTCGTCGCCGTCGATCCCGATCTCGGCGCGGTCGAAATTCTCGACTACGTGATCGTCGAAGATGGCGGCGTGCTGATCAATCCGATGGTGGTCGACGGCCAGATTTTCGGCGGCCTCGCGCAGGGCATTGGCACCGCGCTCTATGAAGAGATGCCGTTTGATGCGAGCGGTCAGCCGCTGGCGACGACATTTGCGGATTATCTGTTGCCAGGCCCGACCGAAGTGCCGGCGCCACGGCTCGATCACATGGAGACGCCGGCGCCCTATACGCGGTTCGGCGTCAAGGGGATCGGCGAGGGTGGTGCGATCGCGCCGCCGGCCGCGATCGCCAACGCCGTCAACGACGCGCTGCGGCCCTATGGCGCTGAACTGATGCGGTCTCCGATCACGCCGCATCGTGTGGTCGAAGCGTTGATCGCGGCGCAGAACGCGCGGAGGGCGGCCGCATGAAGCCCGCGCCGTTCGATTACGCCCGCCCGCGCGATCTCACCTCTGCATTGGCGTTGCTTGCCAGCAACGCCGGCGCCAAGGTGATGGCCGGCGGCCAGTCGCTGGGGCCGATGCTGAACCTGCGGCTGGCGCAGCCGGAGCAGATCGTCGACATCACCGCCATCGACGAGCTGAAGCAGGCCGAGATCCGCGGCGACGAGCTGGTGCTCGGCGCCTGCGTCACCCACGCCGATATCGAAGACGGCCGCGTCCCGGACGTCAGCGCCGGCGCGATGCGGAGCGTCGCGGCCAATATCGCCTATCGCGCGGTGCGCAATCGCGGCACGATCGGTGGCTCGCTGAGCCATGCCGACCCGGCTGCCGACTGGGTGTCGGTGCTGACGGCGCTCGGCGCACGCGTGACGCTGCGCAGCGCATCCGCAAGCCGACAGGTGTCATTGTCCGAATTCATCGTCGGTGCGCTGCAGAGCTGTTTGCAGCCCGGCGAACTGGTGGCTGCGATCCATATTCCGAAGCGGTCTGGTGCGGCTCATTGGGGCTATGTGAAGGCCTGCCGCAAGACCGGCGAGTTCGCGCACGGCCAGTGCGCGGCGCTGATCGATCCCGGCGCGGGCAGTGCGCGAATCGTCATCGGCGCGCTCGATGCCGCACCGGTCCTGATCGCGAAGCCGGCCGAGCTGTTCGGCGGCCGTGTCGACGCCGACTACAAGACCCGGTTCGATCCGCGCGTGGCGGACCGATTGCTGAACGAAGCAGGCGTCACCGATGCCGTGCATCGCCACATCCATCTCACGGTGCTGAAGCGCGCCCTGCAGGAGGCCGCATGAGCACGCTGGCGCTGACCGTCAACCGCTGTGCCGTCGATTGCCGGTCCGAGCCGCGCACCAGCCTCGCCGACCTGGTGCGCGATCAACTCGATCTGACCGGTACGCATCTAGGCTGCGAACACGGCGTCTGCGGTGCCTGCACGGTGTTGATCGACGGCGTTCCGGCGCGTTCGTGCATCACCTTCGCAGCGGCTTGCGAAGGCGCTGCTGTCACTACCATCGAAGGACTCGACGACGACGAGATCGCGACCGAACTCCGCGCCGCGTTCACACGCGAACACGCGCTGCAATGCGGCTACTGCACCCCCGGCATGCTGGTGTCGGCGCGCGATCTGGTGCTGCGGCTGCCCGATGCGGACGAGCATCAGATTCGTATCGGCATGAGTGGAAATCTCTGCCGCTGCACCGGCTATGTCGGCATCGTCCGCGCAGTGATGTCGGTGATTGCCGCGCGTCGCGCGCGTGGCATCCAACCCGTCGTCGGTGGGGGGCGTACGATACTTGGGCCGGCTGGATCGGGGCATGGCGCGGCGAAGGCCGATCTCCGTGTGGCGTCGCCGTCTGCGGCGGCGAGCGTAACAGCGACTCGTCCGGCTGCTGCGATTGCTGACTTCACGCCGACCGCCACGATCGAGCAGGCGTTCGAGGTGCAGCATCCGCCCGCGGACGTCGCTGCGTTGTTCGCAGATGTCGCCGCGGTCGCTGCCTGTTTGCCTGGCGTCGCTCTGACCAACGCCGCCGATCCCAATCGCATCGAAGGCGAGATCCGCGTGCAGGTCGGGCCGATCGCGGCGCAATTCGCGGGCGTCGCCCGGATCGAGCGTGCCGCTGACGGCTGCTCGGGTCGCATCATCGGCACCGGCAATGATCGCCGCAGCCGGTCGTCGACCCAGGGTGAAATCCGCTACCGACTGACGCCGCTGGGTGAGGGGCGCGTGACACGGGTCGATCTGACGATCGGCTACACGCTCACTGGTCTGCTGGCGCAGGTCGGACGTAGCGGCCTGGTGCGCGATCTTGCGCGACGGCTGGTCGATCAGTTCGCAGCCAATCTCGAACGCAAGCTGTCCGGTGAGACGGTCGGTCCTGCTCAAGCTGCACAACATCTCAACGGGCTGGCACTTCTGCTCAGCCTGATAAGGGCGCGGCTGCCGCGCTGGCTGGGAGGGACGTCCCGCCATTAGCGGCGGGCGAAGTCGACGTGCGACGGACGCCGGGGGCGGCGTCCGGTGAAACAACAAACGATCACGGAGAAACGAGGATGATGCGAACCCTGCGGACTGCTTCTGTCATCGCGCTGGCGACGGCGTGCCTGATGGCCTCGGCCTCGGCCGAGACGATCAAGATCGGCGTCAACGAACCGCTGACCGGCGCCTTCGCGGCGTCGGGCACTTACGTCGTCAACGGCGCCAAGATCGCCGCAGACGAGATCAACGCCAAGGGCGGCGTGCTCGGCAAACAGATCGAACTGGTGATCGAGGACAACAAGAGCAACCCGACCGAAGCGGCCGCGGTTGCCGAGAAACTGATCACCCGCGACAAGACGCCGGTGATGATGGGCGCCTGGGGATCGAGCCTGACGCTGGCGGTGATGCCCAAGCTGATCGAATACGAAGTGCCGATGGTGGTGGAGACCTCATCCTCGGGCAAAATCACCACCACGGGTAATCCCTACATCTTCCGAATTTCGCCGCCGTCGGCGATCGAGGCCGCCGCGTTCGCCAAGATCATCGACAAGCTCGGCCTGAAGAAGGTCGACTTCCTGGTCATCAACAACGATTGGGGCCGCGGCGCCGCCGAGGACTTCGGCAAGATGATGAAGGAGAAGGGCATCGGCGTCGGCCTGGTCGAGACCATGGACCAGGGCGCGCAGGACATGAGCGCGCAGCTGTCCAAACTGAAGGGCTCGGACTCCGAAACGATCATCGTCACTGCCGCGGTCGATCAGTTGACGCTGCTCTTCAAGCAGGCGGCCGCGCTCGGCCTGAAGAAGCGGATTATCACCACCGGCGGTTCGCAGAACCCCGACCAGATCATCGCCCAGGCGGGGGCCGCCGCCAACGGCACGATGCATCTGACGACCTTCCTGCCGTGGTTCCCGGACAAGACGCCGAACCCGGAAGCGACGACGTACTTCGTCTCCGAATGGAAGAAGCGCGGCTTCGACTTCGCGGGCTGCACTGAGAGCTTCCGCGGCTATGACGGCATCCGCACCGCGGCGGCCGCGATCGAAAAGGCCGGCAAGGCCGAGCCGGCCGCGATCAAGGCCGCGCTGTGGGACATCAAGCTGAAGGGCCTCAACGGCGACATTGTGTTCCAGAAGTCCGGCCCCGCCGGCAAGGAGAGCGGCCAGAGCCAGCCCAACGTGTACCTGATCGAGATCGCCGACGGCAAAGTCGGGATGAAGGACCTCTGATCGCACGACACGACCACCGGCGAGGCGCAACCAGCGCCTCGTCCTTCCCCGGCAGGTGAGGATCGACCTTGGGCGAATTACTCCAGCATCTCATCAACACGCTCGTGCTCGGCGGCACCTATGCGCTGCTCGGCATCGGCCTCACGCTGATCTTCGGCATCATGAATGTCGTGAATTTCACCCATGGCATTCTGTACACTTTCGGTGCCTACGTGATGTTCATTGTGGTGCAGAAGCTCGAGCTGAACTTCTTCGTCGCGTTGCCGCTGGCGATCGCAAGCGGTTGGGCCCTCGGCGCGCTGGTGGAATTGACGCTGCTGCGACCGCTGCGGGGCTCGGACATCGACACCACCATGCTGGTGATGATCGGTGCCTGGATCGCAATGCAGTCGGCGACTTTGTGGGTGTGGGGCGGCGTCGCCAAATCGGTGCCGACGCCGTTTCCGGACGCGCCGCTGGAGATCGGCCCGATCTCAGTGTCGTGGCTGCGGCTGTTCGTGCTGCTCGCTGCCGGCGCGTTGATCGTGCTCACTTACGTGCTGATCAACCGCACTCGGCTCGGCAGCGCGATGCGCGCGACCTTCCAGGATCAGGACACGGCAGCGCTGATGGGCGTCAACGTCAACCTGATCTACACCTCGACCTTCGCAATGGGCTCGAGCCTCGCCGCCGCGGCCGGCGCACTGCTCGGCCCGGTCTACGTGGTCTATCCAGCGATGGGCGATCTTGCCGCCGTCAAAGCGTTCGCCATCGTCATTCTCGGCGGTCTCGGCAACATCACCGGCGCGGTGATCGGCGGCGTTATCCTGGCGCTCGCCGAAGAGCTGGGCGCCGGCTACATCTCGTCCGGCTATCGCGACGCGATGGGCTTCCTGATCATCATCGCCGTGCTGATCTTCCGCCCGACCGGGCTGTTTCCTCGTGCGGAGCGCGTCGGATGAAACTGTTGCTGTCGATCATCATTGTCGCCGCGCTCGCCGCCGTTCCGCTATGGCTGAGCGATCCGTATCTGCTCAACGCGCTGATCACCACGGGGATCTTCGTGATCGGCGCGATGAGCCTCAATCTGCTGCTCGGCTTCACCGGCCAGCTCAGCCTTGGCCACATCGCCTTCTTCGGCATCGGCGCCTATGTCAGCGCGTTGACCTCGCTCGGCTTCAGCATCAGCCTGCCATTCGGATTGCACGTCGTGCACGAGCCGTGGCCGCCGCTGGCCGGCTTCGCGGTCGCCGTGCTGGTGTCGGCGCTGTGCGGCTATCTGGTCGGGCGGCTATCGTTCCGGGTGCGCGGCGCCTATTTCGTCATCGTCACCATCTCGTTCGCCGAGGTGGTGCGTTTGGTGGCGCTGAACTGGGTCGAGCTGACGCAGGGGCCGTTGGCGCTGACCAGCATTCCGCCGATGCAGGTGAGCTTCCCCGGGCTCGGCGAGTTCATCTTCCGCACCAAGCTGCACAACTACTACCTAGTGCTTGGCGTTGCCGTTCTTTGCTATCTCCTGATTGCCCGGCTGGTGCGTTCGCATGTCGGTCGGGCGATGCGTGGCTTGATGGAGAACGAGACTCTGGCGGTGTCGATCGGCATCGATGTCACCAAGACGTTGACGCTGGCGGCTGTGGTTTCGGCCGGCATCTGCGGCGGCGCCGGCAGCTTGTATGCGCACTACATCAAGATCATCGATCCTGAGGTTTTCGCCTTCATCAACACGGTGACGATGGTGATCATGGTGATCACCGGCGGCAAGGGCACGCTCGCCGGGCCGGTGGTCGGCGGGCTGATTTTCGGCTTGATGCCGGTGGCGCTCCGGCCGGTGATGGCGCCGGAGGCGCAGTGGATCGCCTATGGCAGCGCGCTGATCGTCATCCTGTTCATCATGCCGCGCGGCATCGTGCCGGCGCTGGTGCAGTGGCTCCCGCGGATGAAGTCGGTGGCAACGCCGAGTTTCGCCAAGCGCGGCGTCGAGGAGGGCGCATGATGACAGCCTCAGTAGCCTTGAAGCAGCCTGCGATGCGGACGGCGCTGAGCGTCGACAAGGTCGCGATGCACTTCGGCGGCCTCGTTGCGATCTCCGACATGACGTTCTCGGTCGGCGAGGGCGAGATCGTCAGCTTGATCGGCCCCAACGGCGCCGGCAAGACCACGGCATTCAACGTCGTCACCGGCTTCCTGACGCCGACGCACGGAGACGTCACCTATCGCGGCCAGTCGCTGCGCGGGATGAAGCCGCAGGCGATTGCCGATCTCGGTCTGATCCGCACCTTCCAGCGCACAAGCGTGTTTCCCAACGACACGGTCTACGACAACGTCCTGATTGGGCTGCATCGCCGCGGCCGGGTCGGCGTGCTGCCGTCGGTGCTCGGGCTGCCGCGGGTGCGGCGGCTGGAGGCGGAGCTGAAAGAGAAGGCGGCCGAGCTGGTCGAATGGGTCGGCCTCGGCCGCCGTGCGCATGATCTCGCCGGCTCGCTATCTTACGGCGAGCAACGCCTGGTCGGCGTGGCGCTGGCGCTGGCCGCCGAGCCGTCGATGCTGCTGCTCGACGAACCGGTGTCCGGCATGAACGCATCGGAGACGCATACCTTCGTCCAGCTGATCCGGAAGATCCGCGATCGCGGCATCACTATTCTTCTCGTGGAGCACGACATGCCGATGGTGATGAGCGTGTCGGATCGGATCGTGGTGTTGAACTATGGCCGCATCATCGCCGAAGGGACGCCGGACGTGATCCGCAACGATCCGGCGGTGATCGAAGCTTATCTCGGCCAGGGGGTGAAGCATGCTTGAGCTCATCAACGCTGTATGCGGCTATGGCGGCGTCACCGCGCTGCAGGGCATCACCTTCGAGGTGAAGGCTGGTCAACTGGTCGCGTTGATCGGAGCCAATGGCGCCGGCAAGAGCACGACGCTGCGGGCGATCTCCGGCCTTGTGCCGCTGCGTGCCGGCGCGCTGCGGTTCGACAACGAAGTGCTCACAGGCGCGCGGCCGCCGCGCATCCTCAAATCCGGCATTGCGCATTGCCCGGAAGGCCGCCGCGTGTTTCCGCATATGACCGTCGAGGAAAACCTCGACATGGGTGCTTATCTGCGCAGCGATCGATCCGAGGTGGCCGCTGACCGCGATCGGATCTACGGCGAGTTTCCGCGACTTGCCGAGCGCCGCAAACAGGCCGCTGGAACGCTGTCCGGCGGCGAGCAGCAAATGCTTGCGATCGGTCGTGCGCTGATGAGCAGGCCGCGCCTGGTGATGTTCGACGAGCCATCGCTCGGGCTGGCGCCGAACATCGTCGAGCGCACCTTCGCGATCATCCGCCGCATCCGCGACACCGGCACCACGGTGCTGCTGGTTGAGCAGAACGCCTTCGCAGCACTCGACATGTGCGACCACGCTTACTTGCTCGAAGGCGGCCGCATCGTGTTGTCGGGCACCGGCGCCGAGCTGATCGCCAATCCGCACGTCCGCAAGGCGTATCTCGGTGGCTGAGGATTGGACCGGCGGCGTTGCGCGCTCTCAGGACCAATGGTTTCCGGTTTGCAGCCTGCCGCGGCTGACGGCCGAGGGCATCGTCGCGGTTCGTGTGGCCGGCGTTGATCTCGCGTTGATTTCGGACGGCGGCATGGTGTCGGCGTGCGAGCGGGCCTGTCCGCACGAGCAGGCAGATCTCGCCTGCGGACGAGTGGTCAACGGGCGGCTGGCCTGTCCGCGCCACGACGCCTCCTTCAGCCTGATTGACGGAGCCATCTCGGACGGCTGGCCGAGCCGGCCGTTACGGCTCTATCCGGTCCGGGTCGAGCGCGGCGAAGTGTTGATCAACGCCGCCGCGCTGAAGCCTCCGCGCGAGAGCTGAGCTTCAGTCGATCAGCTCGCGCGCGGCCTTCACCAGCGCGCCGTCGGGCCGGCGGAGTTCGGCGAGGATCGAGAAGTGGTCGTGGCCGGCGAGCGGCAGTAGCCGCCCCGGTGCACCTGCGGCCTGACGGCGTGCGTACAAGTCCATCGAATCCAGCACCAGCGCCGGCAGTTCGTTGGCGCCGTAAGCAAGATCGAGCCGCTTGTCGATCATCGGCTGCCGCAGCGGCGACAGTTGTTCGATCTCGTCATCGGTCAGTTGCAATGCCTTGTTGAGACCGGTGTCGCGGATCGGGCCGAGATCGAACACGCCGGAGATCGACAGGCCCGCGGTGACCAGCGGATGATCCAACGTGATCGCCACCAGATGTCCGCCGGCGGACCAGCCCGAGGTGACGATGGGGCCGGCGACACCATGCTCGGGGCCGTGCGCCGCGAGCCAGTCGAGCGCGGCGCGGCTTTCGTCGACGATCGTGGTGAGCGACACGTCGGGCGCCAGCGAGTAGCCGGGGATTGCCATCGACCAGCCGTGCGCGGCGATGCCTTCGACCAACATGGCAAATAGCTCGCGCGAATTCTTCTGCCAATAGCCGCCATGCCAGAACACGAGGCAGGGCGCGTCGCGCTCGGCCGCGGGATAAAGGTCGATCTTGTTGTTCGGGCGTGGGCCGTAGGGCAGGTCGAGCACCGACTTCAACGTCTCACGCGCCTGCGCGGACGAGGAGTTGCGTTCGGCGATCAACTCGGGGCTGTTCTTGACGGCGCTGTTGTTGTCGTAAGCCGCGTCGCGCTCGCTTTGCGAAAGTTGCGCCCAATTGGTGCGGGGATCGGTAGGGCGGTCATTCGTCATTACGGCTCCATTCGGCTGTGGGCTGATTTCCGCCAGCTTTGCAGTAATGCCGCTCGCCTGTCGACCGCATTGTCCAGGCAGATGCCGCCTCGCGATTAATCAGGTCCGCGGACAACGGACATCAGCGGTCAGAGCGTGATCATGGAGGGGCGGCCCCGTTCGCTGGGGAGCGTCGGCTCGCGTACATCGCGCGAACAGTCGTCGGCCTGTGCTACGCCGCACCACTTGAAGTTGTTGCGCCGGCTACCGCGACCGCCGTTCGCGCGTCATCCATGGCAGCCGCTGGCCACAGTCATTGTCACCACACTGTCACACAACGCGGCGAGAGAGTGTCGGCGATTCACGTGGGCACCCTCATGGACTATTTCAGGCGTTTCACCTTTCTGTTCTCGGCACCCACCTTCGAGGCGGATGATCTCGAGGGCATCCGGTTCAACCAGATCGTCGCCGAGATCGAACGGTCCGGCTTCGAGATCGTCAAGGCGCGCAAGCTCGAGGATGCCGAGATCGCGGTGCAGACTGACGCCGCGATCGGCTGCATGGTGGTCGACTGGGGCAAGAAGGGGCTCGAGGGCAAGACTGCTGCGCTGATCAATCTGATGCGGCGGCGGGGTCTCGATTTCCCGATCGTGCTGCTGATCCGCCGCAAGCGGTTTGAGGAAGTGCCGGTCGAGGTGCTGGATTTCATCGACGGCTACGTCTTTCTCTCCGAAGAGACGCCGACCTTCATCGCGCGCAATCTGATCAGCCGCCTGAAGCAATATGCCGACACGCTGAAGACGCCGTTTTTCGGCGCGCTGGTCGACTACGCGGAGGAGGGCAACCAGCTCTGGACCTGTCCCGGCCACAACGGCGGCATGTTCTACAGCCGCAGCCCGATCGGGCGGGTGTTCATCGAGCATCTCGGCGAGGCGGTGTTTCGCGACGACCTCGACAATTCGGTGCTCGACCTCGGCGATTTGCTCACCCATGAGGGGCCGGCGCTGCGCGCGCAAAAGGAGGCCGCGCAGATCTTCGGCGCCGAGAAGACCTACTTCGTGCTCAACGGCACCTCGACCTCCAACAAGGTCGCGCTTGGTGCGCTCGTCACCGACGGCGACCTCGTCCTGTTCGACCGCAACAACCACAAGGCGGCGCATCACGGCGCGCTGATGATGGGCGGCGGGATTCCGGTCTACATCCCCACCGTCCGCAACGCCTGGGGGCTGATCGGCCCGATGGCATGGGATGCGCTGGACGAAGAGGCGCTACGCGAGCGCATCCGCAACCATCCGCTGGTCAAAGACAAGGAGGCGTGGCGCAAGCCGCGCCCGTTCCGCGTCGCCGTGGTCGAACAGTGCACCTATGACGGCACCATCCACAGCGCCGAGATGATCCTGCGCCGCATCGGGCATCTGTGCGACTACATCCTGTTCGACGAAGCCTGGGCCGGCTTCATGAAGTTTCACCCGCTCTACGCCGGCCGCTTTGCGATGGGGCTCGCTAATCTCGGCGACGACGCCCCCGGCATCATCGCGACGCAGTCGACCCACAAGCAGCTCGCCAGTTTCTCCCAGGCGTCGCAGATCCACATCAAGGATCGCCACATCCGCGGCCAGAAGCGCCGGGTCGAGCACCGGCGCTTCAACGAGAGCTTCATGCAGCACGCCTCGACATCGCCGTTCTATCCGCTGTTCGCCTCCCTCGATGTCGGCGCGCAGATGATGAAGGGCCGCTCCGGCGAGGTGCTATGGGACGATACGATCCGGCTCGGCATCGAGCTGCGCAAGAAGATCCGCGCGGTGCGGCGAGAGTTCGAAGAGAAGGAGGCGAGGCCGGAGCGGCGTTGGTTCTTCGATCCGTTCGTGCCCGATCGGGTGACGATCGCGGACGCCGCGCGCGAAGGCGCGGTGCACGACGTCGCCTGGGAGGCGGTGAGCACCGATCAGCTCGCGACCGACCCGGCATTCTGGCAGATCTCGCCCGGCGCGGCCTGGCACGGCTTTGCCGACATGGCGCCCGGCTTCGCCATGACCGATCCGAACAAGCTGACGCTGCTGACGCCGGGCTTCGACCGGGCGACCGGCCGCTACGCCGAGCACGGCGTGCCGGCGCCGGTGGTGGCGCAATATCTGCGCGAGAACCGGATTGTGCCGGAGAAGAACGATCTCAACTCGTTGCTGTTTCTGCTGACGCCGGGCGTCGAGGCGAGCAAGGCCGGCACGCTCATTAGTGGCCTTGTCGCGTTCAAGAAGCTCCACGACGACAATGCGCCGCTCGACGAGGTGATTCCGGAATTCTGTCGGCGCCGGCCGGCGCGCTATGCCGGCGTGCGGCTGCGAGACCTGTGCGGCCAGATGCACCGGTTCTTCCGCGATGCCGACGTCAGCGCGCTGCAGGCCAAGCAGTTCCTGCCTGAACACCTGCCCGAGATCGCAATGTCGCCGCACGACGCCGCGCGCTGCCTGGTGCGCAACGATGTCGATTATCTGCCGATCAGCCAGATCGCGAACCGGATCGCCACTACGCCTTTCGTGGTTTATCCGCCGGGGATCGCGACGATTGTTCCCGGCGAGCGGATGAGTGAACGGGCCAAGCCGATGCTTGATTACTTGCAGATGTTCGAGCGCAGCTTCAACGAATTCTCGGGCTTCGAAGTCGAGATCCAGGGCGTCTACCGCGAGTTCGACGAAGCGGGGCGGGTGCGTCTCTACACCTATGTCGTGGCCGAATAGCCTGCCGCCTTTTGGAGTTGCCGTGGACGCCGCTTCGCCGATCCTAATCCGCTCCTCGCACGACGGCGACGTCGAGGCGATGCTCGATATCTATCGCTATTACATCCGGCGCGGTCTCGATGAGGGAATCGACGATCATGGCACGCCGCAGCCGGGCGATCTGAAAGAGCGGCGCAAGAACCTGCGTAATCGCCGCTTCCCGCATCTGGTGGCGATCCGTGGCGAGACCGTCGTGGGATATGCCTATGTGGTGCTGTTCCGGAAGCGGCCGGCTTATCGCTATACGGTGAAGCACTCGATCTATGTGCATCCGGATCACCTCGGCGGCGGCATCGGCCGGCTGTTGATGCACGAGCTGATCGACGCTTGCGCGGCGGCGGGCTTCCGTCAGATGATCGGCTATATCGACGGTGACAACACCGCTTCGCTCGGCCTGCATCACAGCTTCGGCTTTGCCACCGTCGGACGGCTGCCGGGCGTCGCGTATCGTTATGGCCGCTGGGCCGATACGGTGATGGTGCAGCGATCGCTGGGTGCCGGCGTGACCACGCCTCCTGTGATTTGATCGGAGCTCAATCCGACATGCTCCCTCTCAGGCCGCGCGCGTCAGCGTGAGGTCACCTCCGGCTTCTGAAACGTCAACGTGATCAGCGCGCCGCCGCCCGGAACGTCGGCCACGTCGATGGCACCGCCATGTTCGTCGACGACCGCTTTGACGATCGCAAGGCCCAGTCCGGCGCCATCGCTGCGGGCGCGGTTGCCCCGCCAGAATCGCTGGAAGATCAAGTTGCGATCGGCCTCGGCGATGCCGGGGCCATGATCGCGCACCGCGACGCAGGGGCCCGCCGCATCGACTTCGATCATCACCTCGGTGCCTGGTCGTGTGTGGCGGATCGCATTGTCGACGAGGTTGCGTAGCGCGCGCCGGATCATCTCGGCATTGCCGCGCACAGGGACGGGGTGATCGCCGCCGCGCAGGCCGATCTCCTTGCCGGCGGCGAGCGCAGCCGGCGCGACGGTCTCGATCAGTTCGGTTGCGATCTCGACGAGGTCGACGGTCTCGTCCGGATCGACCCGCATCGCGTCCATCTCGGCGACATCAAGCAGCTGCGACACGATCCGGCTCATCGCGGTAAGATTGCGCTGCAGGTCTTTCCCGGCTGGTTTCGGCTCCAGCGTCTCGATCCGCGCGCTGAGGATCGCGAGCGGCGTCCGCAGTTCGTGAGCGGCGTCCGCGGTGAACCGGCGCTGCTCGTTGAAGCCGTGTTCGAGCCGATCGAACGCCTGATTGACCGCGCTGACCAACGGCCGGATTTCGCTGGGGATGCCCTGCATCGGCAGCCGGATGTCGGTGCGGCTCGGGCCGATACTGGCGGCGCGCTCCGAAGCGTCGACCAGGGGGCGGATCGCGCGCCGGAAGATCACGATGTCGAAGGCGAGGAGCAGCAGCAGGATCGGCAGAACGATCCAGCCGGCGCGATGGAAGAAGTTGGCGGCGATGTCGTCAATGATGACGTCGCCATTCGACAGATCTTCGACCACCTGGATCGTCAGTGTCCGGCCGCCAATGCGTCGCTCGATGCTGTCTCCCGAAAGGCCGGTCGATCCGGTGACGAGACCGAACCACGAGGCGCGGTCCGCGGATCGGCGCGGTAGCAGCGGTTTGCGGTCCGTGTTCGAACTGAACAGCACTTGGCCCGAGCTGTCGATCACCGCATAGGCATAGCGGCCATAGGCGGCCGAATACACGTCACGCAAGTCCTGCGGCAGGATGAGATCGAGTTGCCCGTCCGAGCCGAAGGTGAGATGTTCGGCAACGACTTCGGCCTGGCGACGCATCGCATCGCTGTGCAGCCGATCGATCTCGCGATTGAGCAGCCAGAACAGGATCAGCGGCAGCACCACCGCGGTGATCGTCAGCGCCACTACATGCAGCAGCAGGATGCGGGTGGTCAGCGAGTCGCGCCGGAACACTTACTTGATCTCCGACAGCAGATAGCCGACGCCGCGAATCGTCCGGATCTGCACCGTGGCCCCGAGTTCTTCGAGCTGCTTGCGCAGCCGCGAGACATAGACCTCGACCGCATTCGAGGCGACGTCACCGCCGAGGCCGAAGATCTGATCCTCGAGCGTCTTCTTCGGCACGACGCGACCTTGCCTGCGCAGCAGCAATTCGAGCACGTTGAGCTCGCGGCCCGACAACAGGCGCGGCTCGCCACTGATCAAGATCTGGCGGCCTTCGGTATCGAAAGTCAGATTTCCGAGGGTAAGCGAGCGGCCGAGCAGCTGACCAGGGCGACGCAGAATGGCTTCAATGCGCGCCACCATCTCCTCGATCGCGAACGGCTTGACCAGATAGTCGTCGGCACCGGCCTTTAAGCCGGAGACGCGGTCCTGCACGCCGCTGCGCGCGGTCAGCACCAGCACCGGGATCGACTCATGGCCGGCGCGCAGTTCGCGCAACAGCGACATGCCGTCGCCGTCCGGCAATCCGAGGTCGAGCGCCATCGCGACGTAGTTCACCGATGCGAGTGCAGCGCGCGCATCCTCGACCCCGCTGACAATGTCGACATCGTAGCCGGCGGCGTTGATGCCCCGCGAAATCAGGTCCGCCAATTCGAGGTTGTCTTCGACGATCAGGAGGCGCATCGCGGGGCAAAGCTTTGACGATCTGTGCTTGGGCTTCGTACCACGTGCAAGCCGCGAGCGTACAGCAGACAGATCTGCGCCATGATTGGTAATTTTGCGAGCGCGAGGGCGCCGTGTCAGGTTGGTGTAAGCTCGGTCTGCTAACCACAGCGAAGGCGTCCGGAAACGGCCGATCTGTTCGACTGCGGGGGCGCAGATGCAGCACAGCTGGAAAACACTGATTTACGCTGCAGCGGTCGCGCTTCTGGTTGCGGCCGGGTGCGTGGGGCTTGCCATGCGATCCGGCAGTCTCGTCGCGCCGGCAGGGGCGCAGCCGGCGGATACGGGCCGGGATGGCATCGATCTCGCCCAGCAGACGATCGCGCTCTCGGCCAAGCAGGTCGAGGCGATCAGCATCGAAGCGGTCGAGCAGAGCGAATTCCGCATCACCAAGGACGCGCTGGGTTCGATCGCCTACAACGAAAACCTGCTGGTGCAGGTGTTCACGCCCTATGCCGGACGCATCATCGACACCTTCTTCAATCTCGGCGACGAGGTGAAGAAGGGCGCGCCGCTGTTCACTATCGACAGCTCTGACTTGCTGCAGGCAGAGTCGACGCTGCTGGCGACCGCCGGCGTGCTGGAGCTGCAGAACCGCAATCTCAACCGCGTGCGCCAGCTGCTGAAGACCGGCGGTGCGCCGCAGCGCGATGTCGATCAGGCCACGTCCGATCAGCAGACCGCCGAAGGCAACCACAAGGCCGCGCGCGATGCGGTCCGCATCTTCGGCAAATCGGAAGCCGAGATCGACCGCATCATCGCCGAGCGACACGTCGACTCGACCCTTATCGTGCGCAGCCCGGTGGACGGGCAGGTGACCGCACGCAACGCGGCACCCGGCCTCTACGTGCAACCGGGCAGCGCGCCTGCGCCGCTGACGCTCGCCAATCTGTCGATCAAATGGATGGTGGCCAACGTCGTCGAGACCGATGCGCCCGCGTTCCGGCTCGGCCAGCCGGTCGAAGCGCGGGTTGCGGCCTATCCTGGGCAGGTGTTTCGCGGCCGGGTGACGGCGCTCGGCAGCAGCATCGATCCGAGTTCGCACCGCCAGTTGGTTCGCTCGGAGATCGACGACCCGGCCAATCTGCTGCGCCCCGGCATGCTGGCCAATTTCACTATCGAGGTGGCGAAGCCGGTGACGTCCCCCGCGGTGCGGCTCGATGCGGTGGTGCGCGAAGGTGACGGCACCATGGCGGTTTGGGTGACACGCGACCGCCGCAGCTTTCAGCGCCGGCTGGTCAAGATCGGTCTGGCGCAAAACGGCCGCCGCCAGATCCTCGACGGCGTCGCCCCGGGTGAGCTGGTGGTGGGCGCCGGCGCGATCTTCCTCAGCAACAAGCTCGCGAACGCCGCGAGCGGCTGACCGACACAACTGCCGGCGGCGTTCATCGTGTTCAAGAGCATCATCGAGTTCGGCCTGACCCGCAAGGCCATCATCGTGCTGGCGCTGATCGTGTTCGGTGGCGCCGGCATCGCCGCGTTCACCCGGCTCAACGTCGAGGCCTATCCAAATCCTGCGCCGGTGATCCTCGAGATCACCGCGCAGGCCGCGGGGCTATCAGCCGAGGAGATGGAGAAGTACTACACCATCCCGATGGAGGTCGGGCTGTATCCGACACCCGGCGTGGTCAACATCCGCTCGACATCGTTCTACGGCCTATCGTTCGTCCGCGTCACCTTTGCCTACGGGGTCGACTACTATTTCGCGCTGACGCAGGCTGCCAATTCGATCCAGCAGAACATTTCGCTGCCGAATAATCTGGTGCCGACCATTCAGCAGTCGAGCCTGGTCGGCGAGATCTTCCGCTATCAATTGGTCGGTCCGCCGAATTACGGGCTGACCAATCTGCGCACCGTGCAGGACTATATCGTGGCGCGGCGGCTGATGACGGTGCCTGGGGTGGTGCAGATCAACGCCTGGGGGGGGACCACCAAGCAGTTCAATGTTGACGCCGACCTGCAGAAGCTGGAGGCCTACAACATCACCGTGCCGCAGATGGTGTCGGCGCTCGGCAACGCGAACCTCAACGTCGGTGCGCGCGAAATCACCATCGGCCAACAGTCCGTGAACATCCGCGGCATTGGGTTGGTCGATTCCGGCGGCGATGATTCCATCGCCAATGGCTACAAGGTCCAGGACATCGAAAACGTCGTGCTGACCCAGTCGGGCGGGCTGCCGATCCAGATCAAGGATGTCGCCAAGGTCTCGGTCGGCTATGTGCCACGGCTCGGCATCGCCGGGCGCGACAGCAGCGACGACGTCGCCGCCGCGATCGTGGTGATGGGGCGGACCCAGCACACCAACGATATCGTGCCGAAGGTCGAGGAGGAAGTCGCCAAGCTCAATCGCGACGGCAGCCTGCCGTCCGGCGTCAAGATCGTGCCGTATTACGATCGCGGCGCGCTCGTCGCGGTAACCACCCGGACGGTGCTGCACAATCTGATCGTCGGTTGCCTCTTGGTGTTCCTGATCCAGTGGATCTTTCTCGGCGATCTGCGCAGCGCGCTGATCGTGAGCGCCAGCATTCCGTTCGCGCTGTTCTTCTCGATCATCATCCTGGTGCTGCGCGGCGAGGATGCCAATCTGCTGTCGCTCGGCGCGGTCGATTTCGGCATCATCGTCGACTCCGCCGTGATCATGATGGAGAACATCTTCCGCAATCTGCAGTCGCCGGCCGAGCAGCAGCGGCGGATGCTGGTGCAGCTGCAGCAGAGCGGCGCCGGTACAGGCGAGCCGCAGGTGTGGACCGATCGGCTGCGGCTGATCTTTCTCAGCGCACTGCAGGTCGACAAAGCGGTGCTATTCACCGCTGCAATCACGGTGACGGCGTTCGTGCCGCTGTTCACCATGCAGGGCGTCGAAGGCCAGATCTTCGGGCCGATGGCGCGGACCTATGGCTATGCACTGGCAGGTGCGCTGATCTCGACCTTCACGATCACACCGGTGCTGGCATCGCTGCTGCTGCCGAAGACCATTGAGAAACACGAGACCGCGATCGTGCGCGGTCTGCGCCGCGCCTATGAGCCCGTGCTGCGCTGGTCGCTTGGCCGCACCAAGGTCGCGGCCGTTGTTGGCCTGGTGTTCCTTTGTGTCGCCGGTCTAGCGGCGAGCCGTCTCGGCAGCGAGTTCCTGCCGGCGCTGGAGGAGGGCAACTTTTGGATCCGGGCCGCGATGCCGCCGACGATGTCGCTCGATGCCGGCACCAGTTACGTCCGCAAGATGCGCGAGATCCTGTTGCGGCATCCGGAAGTCATCACCGTGGTGTCACAGCACGGCCGACCCGACAACGGCAGCGACGCCTCTGCGTTCTCCAACGTCGAACTGTTCGCCCCGGTGAAGCCGTTCTCGGAATGGCCAGCCGGCCTGACCAAGGAGATGCTGGCGGAGCAGCTGCAGAAGGAATTCGACGCCGAGCTGCCGGGCGTCACCTTCAATTTCTCGCAGTACATCCAGGACAATATCGAGGAGGCTCTGTCCGGGGTGAAGGGCGCCAACTCGGTCAAGATCGTCGGTCCGAACCTGCAGGTGCTGGAGCAACTCGCCGGGCAAGTGATGCAGGAGATGGCCAAGGTGCGCGGCGTCGCCGACCTCGGCGTGTTTCATTTGCTTGGCCAGCCCAATCTCAACATCAAGGTCGATCGCGAGCGCGCCGCGCGCTACGGCCTCAACACCGGCGATGTCAATTCGGTGATTCAGGCGGCGGTCGGCGGCAGCATCGCCACCACAGTGCTCGAAGCCGACCGACAGTTCGGCGTCGCGGTGCGGCTCGATCCGAAGTTTCGCGAAAGCGTCGATGCGGTGCGCGAGCTGAAGATCGCTTACGCGACGCCGAGCGGCGTCAACGCCTACATCCCGCTCAGCGAAGTCGCCACCATCTCGCTCGATACCGGCGCGTCCTTCATCTACCGCGAGAGGAGCCAGCGCTACATTCCGATCAAGTTCAGCGTCCGTGGCCGCGACCTTGGCGGCACCGTCGCCGAGGCGCAGCAGCGGGTCAACGATGCGGTGCAGCTGCCGCCCGGCTATCGGCTGATCTGGTCCGGCGAGTTCGACAATCTGCAGGATGCCAAAGCGCGGCTGATGATCGTGGTCCCGATCACGCTGCTGCTGGTGTTCGTGCTGCTCTACGCGTTGTTCAATACGCTGCGCGACAGCCTGATCGCACTGCTCGGCATTCCGTTCGCGGCCGGCGGTGGCGTCATCGCGCTGTATCTGTCGGGACTGGAATTCAGCGTCTCGGCCGCGATCGGCTTCATCTCGCTGCTCGGCGTCGCGGTGATGGACGGCATCCTCAACATCACATACTTCCGCGAGCTGCGCGCCAGCGGCGTGAGCGTCGCCGATGCGGTGCGGCAGGCCTCCGAGCAACGGATGCGGCCGATGCTGATGACGGCGCTGTCGGCTGGCGTCGGGCTGTTTCCTGCAGCGCTCTCGCACGACATCGGCAGCCAGGTGCAGCGGCCGCTGGCGACCGTTGTGGTCGGCGGCATGTTCATCGGTCCGCTGTTGCTGCTGGCGGTGGCACCGGCGCTGCGCAAGCTCGCTTTTGCTCGCGAGGAGGCCGGTCGAAGCAGCGCTACTCCCCAGGCCGCACCACAGGGAGAGCCGTGATGCTGCGTTGGCTTAGCGCCCTCGGCACGTGCATCTTCGTCGCCGGCTGTGCTGTCGGGCCGAATTTCGTACAGCCGCCGTCCCCCGAGGTCGATCGTTACACGGCGGCTGCCTTGCCGGCGAAGTCGCTAGGCAAGACCCAGCCGTTTGTCGCCGCGGAGGATGTGCCGACCCGCTGGTGGTCGGCGTTCCGCTCCGAGCCGCTCGACCGGCTGGTGCGCGCGACGGTGGTGCGCAATCCGACCCTGCAGGCGGCGGATGCTGCAATCAAGGTGGCGCACTTCAATGCGCTGGCGCAGCGTGGACTGTTCTTTCCGCAGGTCAGCGCCAGCTATGGTCCATCGACACAATTGACGTCGAATAACGAGGCCTCCGATTCGCCGCAGCAGCGGCTGTCGCTGCACACCGCGCAGCTCAACATCGCCTACACGTTCGACGTCTGGGGCGGCAACGCGCGCGCGGTGGAGAGTCTTGATGCCGTCACCGAGCAACAGCAGTTCGTGCTGGAGGCGACGCATTTGACGCTGACCGCCAATGTCGTCACCGCGGCGATCGGGGAAGCCTCGCTGCGAGGCCAGATCGCTGCCACCAAGAAGATCGTGGCGCTCGAGCGCGACATCCTCGGCATCCTGAAGTCGCAGTTCGAGGCAGGGCAGGCGGCGCAGGTGGATGTCCTGACCCAGGAGGCGGCGCTTGCCCAGGTCGAGCAGACCTTGCCGCCGCTGGAGAAGCAACTCGCGATTCAACGAGATCTGTTGACCGCGCTGGCCGGCAACTATTCGGCAGCCCAAGTCCCGGAGCGTTTCGAACTGGCGCGCCTCAGCCTGCCGCGCAACATTCCGGTTGTGGTGCCGAGCACGCTGGTGCGACGCCGGCCGGACGTGCGGGCTGCGGAGGCCAATCTGCATGCGGTAAGCGCGCAGGTCGGTGTGGCGGTGGCGGCGCGCCTGCCGAACATCAGCGTCGGCGCCAGCACGGCCGGCGCGAGCGCTACCAACTTTGCGCAACTGTTCGCGCCCGGCACCGGGTTCTATCTGCTGGCCGCCAATGCCACCCAGCCGATCATCGACGGCATGACCTTGCTGCACAAGCAGCGCGCCGCCGAGGCGGCGCTCGATCAAGCCGATGCGCAGTATCGCCAGGCCGTGATCTCGGCGCTGCAGAATGTCGCCGACGCGCTGCAGAGCCTGCAGCACGATGCAGCCCTGGTGCGCGCTGCCGCCAAATCGGAGGCCGCAGCAAAGGCCAGCCTCGACATCATCCGCAAGCAGCTTGCGCTCGGGCAGGTTAATCAGGTTGTGGTCCTGAATGCCCAGCAGACCTACCTCAATGCCTCGATCGCGCATGTTCAGGCGGAGGCGACGCGCCTGTCAGATGCGGCGGCGCTGTTCATGGCCATCGGCGGAAGCTGGCCGGCGGGATGTGGAACTGATTGGCGAAGCTGCGTGCTCGACGATCTGCCGGTCACGGCAGCTTTGCAGTAGGCCCGAAGGAGCAGGCGGGTTCCCGGCCTGCGACAGATCGATCCGGCGCGATTTTGTTATGTTATTGCAGATCGACACGGATGCGAGGCGCGTGTTATCCGCTTGTCTCGACCCGTGAGTGCCATCGTGAAGCTGATCGCCCGCATTTTCCAGCATCGTCTGCTGCGCATCTCGCGCCAGGCCGTCGCTATGGCCGTGCTGGCGATGTATCTGCTCGCGGGCGCCATGCACGGGCTGTGCGATCTCGACGTGACCACCGGTTCCGCCACTGCGATCGTCTCGCTGCCGTCGCACGGCGGCGACCATTCGGATAACATCATCGCGGGCGATCACCACTGCCACGGTTGCTTCTCGGTGTCGCTGCCGAGCCCGAGCGTCGTCGCGACCGCGGCCGAGCTCGCCACTGCGCCCATGCACTATGAAGACGCCGAACGCCGCAGCGTTCAGCGTGGAATCGAACCTCCGCCACCAAAAGCCCTGATCTGAACATGACCGCTGGGTGCCACGCGCCCTCAATCCGTCGTTCGTCAGGTCTTCATCATGTTGTCTTCGATCGCCACGCGGCTCGCGTGCGCGGCCGTCTTGTTCGCCGGCTGTGTGCTGGCGGGAGAGGCCCGTGCGCAAACGCTGACTATGGGCAACGCGCTGCAGCGCGCCCTCAACGCCAGTCCGCGGCTCACCGCCGCCGAACGTGACGTCGGCATCGCGCGGGGCCAGCGCATTCAATCCGGTGCGCTGATCAATCCCGAGATCTCCTACGAGCAGGACAATTCGTTTGGCTCAGGCGCGTATCGCGGCACGCGGTCGGCCGAGTCGACGCTGCAAATCAGCCAGATGTTCGAGCTATGGGGCAAGCGCGACGCCCGCATCGCCGCCGGGCAGGCGGGGCTCGATGCCGCCTCCATTGGTCGCCAGGCCGTGCGGCTCGAGGTGCTGTCCGAGACCGCGATCGCTTTCGTCACCGTGCTCGGGTTGCAGCGGCGCATTCAGATCCTCGACGAGCAGATCGTCGCGATCGACGCGATCACGCCGCTGCTGCAGCGCCGCGTCGAAGCCGGCGCATCGTCGGTGGCGGAGACCGGCCGGGCCGAGGTCGCTTCCGCGCTGGTGAAGGCGGATCGCGAACGCACCCGGTCGGCGCTCGCCACCGCCCGCCGCGAGCTCGCGATCCTGATGGGCGACACGGCGGCGAAGTTCGCTGCGGTCTCCGGCCGGCTCGAAGCGATCGGCAAACCGCCGGCGTTTCAGTCCGTGATCGCGGCGATCGACGCCAACCCGCAGCTGGTGCGCTGGAAGGCGGTGTATGCGCAGCGCAACGCCGAGCTGTTGCTGGCGCGCCTCAAGCCGTATCCGGACGTCACCGTGGCGGCGGGCTGGCGGCGCTACAACGAGACCGGCGACAACGCCGTCCGTTTATCGGTGTCGGTGCCGATCCCGCTGTTCGATCAGAACCAGGGCAACATCCTGTCGGCGCAGGAGAGCCTGGCCAAGACCGCGGCGGAACGACAGGCCAATCGCAATACGCTGATCGTGATCGCGGGACGGGCCTACGACTCGCTGCAGGGCTCGCTGCGCGAGCTGGCAATCTTGCGCGACACCGCGATCCCGAAAGCCAGGGATGCCGCCGCCGCGATCTCCGAAGGTTACGGCCAGGGGCGCTACTCGCTGCTCGAAGTGCTCGATGCCCAAGGCAGCGTCGCGCAGGCGCGGCTGCGCGAGCAGGAGGCGCAGCAGAATTTCCATGTCGCCGTCGCCACCATTGAGGGGCTCGTCGGCAATCCTTTCGCATTGGCGCGGGGAGGCGCGCGATGATGAAACTGTTGATGTTGATCTGTGGTGCCGCCGCGATGTTTGCGCTCGGTGCCGCCGTTTCCGCCTACGCGCCGATCGGATCGCGCGAGCCGGCCCAGCAGGCTGCGAAGGACTCGAAGGGACACAATCACGCCGAGGGTGAGAAGGGCCATGGTCATGAGGGCCACGGCGAGGAGGGTGCGGTCGAGATGAGCGACGCCAAGGTCGCGGCCTCAGGCATCGAGATCCGCACCGCCAAAGCGGAGACGCTGCACGAGTCGCTGGTGCTCAACGGCATCCTGCAGCCCAACCAGGAGACGCTGGTGCAGGTCACGCCGCGGTTCCCCGGCGTGGTTCGGGAGATCAAGAAGCGGATCGGCGACACGGTCGAGAAGGGCGAGCTGCTCGCCAAGATCGAAAGCAATCAGAGCCTCAGCGTCTACGAGATGCGCGCGCCGATCTCCGGCACCGTGATTGATCGCCAGATTTCGCTGGGCGAATACGCCTCCGAGCAGAAGCCGGCGTTCATCGTCGCCGATGTCTCCACGGTGTGGGTCGACCTGTCGGTGTATCGGCGCGATCTGCCGCGGGTGCGGATCGGCGACAAGATCCTGATCGACGTCGCCGACGGCGGCAAGCCGATCGAGGCCAGCCTGTCGTACATCTCCCCGGTCGGCAGCAGCGATACGCAGAGCGCGCTCGCCCGTGCCGTGGTGCCGAACGATGCGCTGCGCCTGCGCACCGGCCTGTTCGTCTCGGCGCGGCTGATCCTCTCGGCCAAGCCGGTGCCCCTCGCGGTGCGAGCCTCGGCGATCCAGACTGTCGAAAATCGCAGCGTGGTGTTTGTCCGCAGTGGCGACAAGTTCGAGGTGCGCGACGTCGAGCTCGGCGACCGCGATGCCGAGAATGTCGAGGTCGTGTTCGGCTTGCTCGATGGTGATCGCTACGCCGCAGCCAACAGCTTCGTGGTGAAGGCAGAGCTCGGCAAGGGATCGGCCTCCCATGAGCACTAATGTGGTCGCCTCGGTTCGCGGAGATCGCGCATGATCGACCGGGTTCTTGCATTCTCCGTCCGCCAGCGCTGGCTGGTGATGATCGGTGTGCTGATGATGGGCGCGTTCGGCGCCTGGAATTTCACGCGGCTGCCGATCGACGCGGTGCCAGACATCACCAACGTCCAGGTTCAGATCAACACCAACGCGCCCGGCTATTCGCCGCTTGAAGTCGAGCAGCGGATCACCTTTCCGATCGAAACCGCGATGGGCGGGCTGCCGAACCTCGTCAACACGCGGTCGCTGTCGCGCTACGGATTGAGCCAAGTCACCGTGGTGTTCAAGGACGGCACCGATATCTACTTCGCCCGGCAGCTCGTCAACGAGCGCGTGCAGCGCGCCAAGGATGTGCTGCCGATCGGAATCGAGACCGCAATGGGACCGGTCTCGACCGGGCTCGGCGAAATCTACATGTACACCGTCGAGGCGAAGCAGGGTGCGACGCGCGCCGACGGCAAGCCGTTCACGCCCAGCGACCTGCGCACCGCGCAGGACTGGATCATCAAGCCGCAACTGCGCAACGTCCCCGGCGTCAACGAAGTCAACACGATCGGTGGCTTCGCCAAGCAGTTCCACGTGCTGCCCGATCCGGCGAAGCTGATGGCCCATCGCCTCAGTTTCCGCGACGTGATGACGTCGCTCGCCAGCAATAACGCCAATGTCGGCGCCGGCTACATCGAGAAGAACGGCGAGCAGTATCTGGTGCGCACGCCGGGGCAGGTCAGTGACGTCGAGGAAATCCGGCAGATCGTGATCGGCTCGCGCAGCGGCGTGCCTGTGCGGATCATGGATGTCGCCGAGGTGAAGGAAGGCACCGACCTGCGCACCGGCGCTGCGACGCTGAACGGACAGGAGGTCGTGCTCGGCACCGCGATGCTGCTGATCGGCGATAATGGCCGCACCGTGGCACAGCGGGTTGCCGCGAAGCTGCAGCAGATCGAGAAGTCGCTGCCGGAAGGTATGTCGCTCCGCGCGGTGTACGACCGCACCCATCTGATCGACGCCACCATCGCGACGGTGGAGAAGAACCTCGTCGAGGGCGCGCTGCTGGTGATCGCGATCCTGTTCCTGATCCTCGGCAACTTCAAAGCGGCGTTTGCCACTGCGTTGGTGATCCCACTGGCGATGCTGTTCACCATCACCGGGATGTTCGAGAACAAGGTCAGCGCCAATTTGATGAGCCTCGGCGCAATCGACTTCGGCATCATCATCGACGGCGCCGTGATCATCGTCGAGAACTGCCTGCGGCTGCTGGCCCACGAGCAGCAGCGGCAAGGCAGGCTGCTGACCCGTCAGGAACGGTTCGAGACCATCATCGCCGGCTCGCGCGAAGTGATCAAACCGAGTCTGTTCGGCACGCTGATCATCGCGGTGGTGTATCTGCCGGTGCTGACGCTGACGGGCGTCGAAGGCAAGATGTTCACGCCGATGGCGTTGACCGTGCTGATGGCGCTGCTCGGCGCCAGCCTGTTGTCGATGACATTCGTGCCCGCCGCGGTAGCGCTGCTGGTCACAGGCAAAGTGTCCGAGAAAGAGAATTGGTTCATGCGCCTGGCGCACCGGGCGTATCTGCCGCTGCTCGATCTGGCGATCCGGTTTCGGCGGCTGATCGTCATGGCGGCCGTGATGCTCGTGGTCGTCAGCGGCTACATGGCGACGCGGATGGGCGGCGAGTTCATTCCGAGCCTGGATGAAGGCGACGTCGCGATCCAGGCGATGCGGATTCCCGGGACCAGCCTGACCCAATCGCTCGACATGCAGATCGCGCTGGAGAAGCGCATCCTGGCAATTCCTGAGGTGAAGGATGTGTTCGCCCGCACCGGCACGGCGGAGGTAGCGACCGACCCGATGCCGCCGTCGATCTCCGACGGCTATGTGATGCTGAAGCCGCACGATCAATGGCCGGATCCCAAGAAACCGAAAGCTGAGGTCGTCGAACAAATCGAAACGGCGGCCGAGCAGGTGGCGGGCAGCCTGTATGAGCTGTCGCAGCCGATCCAGTTGCGCTTCAACGAACTGATCTCCGGCGTGCGCAGCGATGTCGGCGTCAAGATCTTCGGTGACGACCTCGATGTGCTCACCCAGGTCGCCGGGCAAGTGCAGTCGGTGCTGCAGACCATCAAGGGAGCCGCCGACGTGAAGAGCGAGCAGGTCGCCGGGCTGCCGGTGTTGACGGTGAAGCTCGACCGCAAGGCGCTGGCGCGGTTCGGCATCAGCGTTGCCGATGTGCAGAATTTGGTCGAGATCGCTGTCGGCGGCAAATCGGCCGGTTTGGTGTTTGAAGGCGATCGCCGCTTCGATCTCGTCGTCCGGCTGCCGGATCAGATCCGTACCGATATCGAGGCGATCAAGGCGTTGCCGATCCCGCTGCCGCCGGCCGAGGGGCAGGCGAAAGCCACACCGGCGGCGTTCAGCGTCTCGCCGCTGTCCCAGATGCGTTACGCACCGCTGTCCGAGCTTGCCGAGATCGTGGTGGCACCGGGGCCGAACCAGATCAGCCGCGAAGACGGCAAGCGCCGCATCGTGGTCTCGGCCAATGTCCGCGGCCGCGACCTCGGCTCGTTCGTCGGCGAGGCGCAGCAGCTGATCGCCGACAAGGTCAAGCTGCCGGCCGGGTATTGGATCGGCTGGGGCGGGCAGTTCGAGCAACTCGTCTCGGCGACCCAGCGCCTGACCATCGTGGTGCCGATCGCGCTGCTGCTGATCTTCCTGCTGCTGTTCATCAGCCTCGGCTCCGCTGCCGATGCACTGCTGGTGTTCAGTGGTGTGCCGCTGGCATTGACCGGAGGGATCTTCGCGCTGCTGCTGCGCGACATTCCGCTGTCGATCAGCGCCGGCATTGGCTTCATCGCGCTGTCCGGCGTCGCGGTGCTGAACGGCCTCGTCATCATCACCTTCATTGAGCGACTGCGTGGCGAAGGCCGGCGGATCGTCGAGGCGGTGCGCGAGGGCGCGCTGACGCGGCTGCGTCCGGTGCTGATGACCGCGCTGGTCGCTTCGCTCGGCTTCGTGCCGATGGCGCTTGCCACCGGTGCCGGCGCCGAGGTGCAGCGGCCACTGGCGACCGTGGTGATCGGCGGCATCGTGTCGTCGACGATCCTGACGCTGCTGGTGCTGCCTGCGCTCTACATCCTGTTCCGCCGCGAAACGGCAACTGCGTGTGCCGATACGGATCCTGTCCCTAACACTTAAGGAGCTCATCGATGAAGAAGATGCTGATCGTCGCAGCCGCGCTGTTGTTCGCCGCGCCGGCGTGGGCGCAACACGACCACCACAAGGGGCCGAACGGCGGCCCGGTCGAAGATGTCGCCGGGGTGCATGTCGAGATGGTCGCCTCGGGCAAGACCGTGACGTTCAACGTCTTCGACGAGTCGAATAAGCCGCTGCCGACCAACGGCTTCTCCGGCGCCGCCTTGCTGATTTCCGGAAGCGAGCGCGAGACGCTGCCACTCACTGCAGCCGGCACGGCGCTGAAGGCCGAGTCCAAATCGGAGATCGCTAAAGGCGCCTCGGTCAGCCTTACGTTGAAGACGGCGGACGGCAAGACCGGGCAGGCGAAGTTCAAGCCATGAGGCAATTCGGCTGTGCGTTAGCGCGCTGGTCGGAATGCTGGCCGCGCTGTGGCGCGCAAACTATCCCACTGCGGCTCTGCAGTAGGGGACTTGGAGCGCCTTGCGAATCCTGACGCGCCAAGTCTCCGGCCCTCTCTCGAGATAGTCCCAACAGAAACTCCCGGGCCGCTTCACGTCGAACAGATAGCGGAGCGGCCGCGGGTCGTGATCGCTGACCAGCTCAAGCCCTCGCTCGGGCGTGAGCTGGTCGAACAGGCTGAACACGATCGGATGGCGTAGCGGCCGGGGAAACAGCCTGACGTCGATGACGGTGGTGATTTGATCTGTCATGCATACAGCATCGCCGCGACGGCGCCCGCGATCGTTGTCGGGGCGCAAACAAAAGCGGCGACGTGACGCGCTCTTAAGATCGCTGCGAGTTGGCGAACGCCCGCAGCCGTGCGAGCCGGGCGATCGACGAGGCGGCGAGGCTCTGCGCCAGTTCCAAACCCGCCTGATCGGTGGCGCGGTCGGATTCGTCCAGATAAATCGAGGTCAGTTGCTCGGCATAGCGCACCACGCGTCGCGGCACGTCTGCCGTGGTCTCACTGTCGGATTTCCCCGGCAGCTCGGCGCTGAGAGCCGCAAGGTCGGCTGAAGCAAGGCCATTCGATGACAACAGCCGCTCTTGGTCCGTTGGCGGCAGAGTTTGCGACCAGCGGACGATCTCTTTCAGCAGCAGGCTTTCCATCAGTGCGGCCGAGGACATTTCCCCCGTCGTCTGCTCCACTGCGTCCTCGCCTTTGCGTGGTTGCTCGGCTCGCCACGCCAACCGGCGCTCGCGCCGCAGCAGGTCGGAGTCGACCAGCGCTTCTCGCGCCATCGCTTCCGCTGCGATTCGAAGCTCGGGCGCTGCGGCATGCGCCGCGACGTAGGTCCAGAACACGAAAGCTCGCTGCCGATGCCGAACGGCGATCGCCCACGCTTGGTACGGCGTGGAAAGTGACGAGTCGGCCAGTTCAACGAGTTCCGATTTTGGAACCAGATCTTCAACGGGGCCGATCGCGGGTGCGGCATCGGCCTCCTTGCGCGGAAGAGTCGAGCGACGTAGCTTGATCTCGGCGATCCGATCCTGTTCGCGCTCGCGCAGTGTCTCGAACACACAGCGCACAGGTTCGACACTGTGATCGCTGTCATCTGTCAGCGACGCCGCCATCTGATCGTAAGTCGAGGCGGCGCGTTCGGCCTGCGCCAGAGCGATGGCGTAGAGCTCGGCAAGAGTCTTCACCGCGTGCGTCGGTGTTGATGTCAAGAGCGGAGTGTTACGCATGGTCGTCTCTGGTTGAGCAGTTTAGGCATTATGTGCCGAATTTGCGCTGGCGCAAATCGGTGTCTTTGTCGGCTGCTATCGAAAGTCGACCACGCGATCCAGAACAACGGCGTTCTGTTCACTACTTGGAACCGGACCGTTGAGAAGATTGCGCCCAATCCTTGCCCTGTTGTTGTTTTTGCTCGCTTTGGCGAGCAGCGTGACGGCTGCTGATGCCGCGAGCCATCTGGGCGATTATCTCGGCCGTGCGACACCTTCCGAGCTCGTGCCGGGCGCAGACCGCTTCGGTCCGATGCAGGGCGATCCTGCGCTCGCCCCGGCGTATCAAGGCGATCGATTACTGGGTTTCGCCTATCTGAATTCGGACTTTGTTAACGCCACCGGCTATTCCGGCAAGCCGATCCAGATGCTGATCGGCATCGATCCGAACGGTGTGATCACCGGCCTGAAGCTGGTCGATCACAAAGAGCCGATCGTTTTGGTCGGCATTCCGGAAGCCAAGATCCTCGCCGCCGTCAACAAGCTGATCGGTGCCGATATGGCGCCGGTGGCGCGCGGCAAGGCAGCGGCGCCGCAAGTCGATATCGTCAGCGGCGCGACCGTCACCGTGCTGGTGATCGGCGACAGTATCGTACGCTCGGCGACCAAACTGATTAAGAGTGGCCGTATCGGCGGCGGGCAGGGAGACGTCGCGCAGGCGCCTCCGGTCAACAAGACGGTCGATCTCACCAAGAGCGAGGTGCGGGACTGGGAAAGCCTAGTCGGCGACGGTTCGGTGCGCCGGCTGCTGCTGACCAATGCGGACGTCGATCAGGCGTTCGAGAAATCCGGCAACCGCGAAGCGGCGGCTCGTCCCGAGCCCGGCGAGCCGACCGACACGTTCATTGAGCTCTATGCTGCTGATGTCGGCGTACCGACGATCGGACGCAGCCTGCTCGGCGATGACGGCTATCAGCGGCTGAAAGCGCGATTGCAGCCAGGACAGCAGGCCCTGGTGATCGCCGGCCACGGCACCTATTCGTTCAAGGGCTCCGGCTACGTGCGTGGCGGCATCTTCGATCGCATCGAGCTGATCCAGGACGGCAACAGCATCCGTTTCCGCGATCGCGATCACACCCGGCTCGGCGACCTTGCCGCCGAGGGCGCGCCGGATTTCCCCGAGATCGGGTTGTTCCTGGTGCCGACCGAGTTCGGCTTCGATCCGACCGAGCCGTGGTCGCTGCAGCTCCTGGTGCAGCGCGTGATCGGCGCGCGTGACAAGGCGTTCCTGACCTTCGACCTCGGCTACGCGCTGCCGGAAATCTATATCAAGCGCGAGCAGCGCGCCGTGACGGTGAGCGACACGCCGGCGCCGGCAGCCTCTGCGCCAGGTGCTCCAGCCAAGCCCGCTTCGCCTTCGGCGGCCGCCGCAGATGAGGCGCAGGACGAACCGCTGTGGATGCGGATTTGGCGCGGCGATCTGGTGCGGATCGGCATTCTTGCCGTCGCGCTGGGCACGCTGACGCTGATCTTCTTCTTCCAGAACCAGTTGGTCCGGCGGCCGACGGTCTATGTCTGGGTGCGCCGCGCGTATCTCACCTTCATCCTGGTCTGGCTCGGCTGGTACGCCAACGCGCAGCTCTCGGTCGTCAACGTCCTGACCTTCACGAATTCCCTGATCACCGGATTCAGCTGGGATTACTTCCTGTCGGCGCCGTTGATCTTTGTGTTGTGGGCGTCGGTGGCTGCAGCCCTGCTGTTCTGGGGGCGGGGACCGTTCTGCGGCTGGCTGTGTCCCTTCGGAGCGCTGCAGGAGCTGCTCAACAACATCGCCAAGGCGCTGAAGGTCCCGCAGTTCAACGTGCCGTGGGGGCTGCACGAGCGGCTGTGGCCGGTCAAGTACATCGTGTTCCTCGGGCTGTTCGGCCTGTCGATCTACTCCACCGCGGCCGCCGAGCACTTCGCCGAGATCGAGCCGTTCAAGACCTCGATCATTCTCAAATTCGCGCGGGAATGGCCGTACGTGGTTTACGCGGCGACGCTGCTCGCAGCCGGCCTGTTCGTCGAACGGTTCTTCTGCCGCTATCTGTGCCCGCTGGGTGCAGCGCTGGCGATCCCGGGCCGTATCCGGATGTTCGAATGGCTGCGCCGCTGGCCGGAATGCGGCTCGCCGTGCCAGCGATGCGCCAAGGAATGTCCGGTCCAGGCGATCCACCCGGAAGGGCACATCAACGTCAACGAGTGCATCTACTGCATGCACTGCCAGGAACTGTATTTCGACGATCACCGCTGCCCGCACATGATTCAGCTGCGGCTGAAGCGGGAAAAGCGCGAAGCGCTATCGTCGACATCGATGCGCGGCGGCAAAGGCCCCGCGACCGTGATCCTCGCCGGGGGCAAGCCGCTTGCCGCCCAGTCGGCGGGCGCCACTCAACCACCTCCAGCACAGTAAAACCCCAAGGAGAGCACTATGGGCGACCAGGATCACGGACACGGCCTTAGCCGACGAACGCTACTCGGAAGCAGTGCCGTCGCGGCCGGCGTCGGCATTGTCGGCGGCGCGACCCTCGGCACCGGCGGCACGCTGATCGCGACCGCAGAAGCGCAGACCAAGCCGAGCAGCCCGGCGCGTCCTGCGATTCAGAAGAGCGAAGTCCATCCGGGCGAGCTCGACGAATACTACGTGTTCTTCTCCAGCGGCCAGTCGGGCGAACTGCGGATCGTTGGTCTGCCGTCGATGCGCGAGCTGATGCGGGTCCCGGTGTTCAACCGCTGCAGCGCTACCGGTTGGGGCCAGACCAACGAAAGCCTCAAGGTGCTGACCGAGGGCCTGCTGCCCGAGAGCCGCGAATTCCTGAAGAGCCGCGGAGGCACTTATGTCAACGGCGACCTGCATCACCCGCATCTGTCGTTCACCGAAGGCACCTATGACGGCCGCTACGCCTTCATGAATGACAAGGCTAACACCCGCGTCGCGCGTGTCCGTCTCGACGTGATGAAGTGCGACAAGATCATCCAGCTGCCGAACCAGCACACCGTGCACGGTCTGCGCGTCCAGAAGTATCCGCGCACCGGCTACGTGTTCTGCAACGGCGAAGACCGCGTGCCGCTGCCGAACGACGGTCACAACCTGACGAAGACCAAGGACTACCACGCGATCTTCACCGCGGTCGACGGCGACACCATGAAGGTGGCCTGGCAGGTGATGGTCGACGGCAACCTCGACAACGTCGATGCCGACTACCAGGGCAAGTACGCCTTCGCCACCTGCTACAACTCGGAAGAGGGCGTCACCGCCGCCGAGATGACCGCCAACGACCAGGATTGGGTGGTGATCTTCAATCTGAAGCGGATCGAAGAGGCGGTGAAGAAGGGCGACTTCAAGGAAATGGGCGGCGTGCCGGTGATCGACGGCCGCCATGGCTCGCCCTACACCCGCTACGTCCCGGTCCCGAACGGTCCGCACGGCATGAACACCGCGCCGGACGGCATCCACATTGTCGCCAACGGCAAGCTGTCGCCGACCGTGACGGTGATGGACGTGCGGCTGTTCGACCAGTTGTTCGACGACAAGATCAATCCGCGCGACGTCGTCGTCGCCGAGCCGGAACTCGGCCTCGGCCCGCTGCACACCGCCTATGACGGCAAGGGCAACGGCTACACCACGCTGTTCATCGATAGCCAGATCTGTAAGTGGAACATCGATTTGGCCAAGCGCGCCTACAAGGGCGAGAAGGTCAATCCGATCATCGACAAGCTCGATGTGCACTATCAGCCGGGCCACAACCACTCGTCGATGGGCCAGACCAAGGAAGCTGACGGAAAGTGGCTGATCTCGCTGAATAAATTCTCCAAGGACCGGTTCCTCAATGTCGGCCCGCTGAAGCCGGAGAACGATCAGCTGATCGACATTTCCGGGGAGAAGATGAAGTTGGTGCACGACGGTCCGAGCTTCGCTGAGCCGCATGACGCGACGATCGTGCATCGCTCCAAGATCAATCCGATCTCGGTCTGGGATCGGGCGGATCCGATGTTCGCCGACGCCGTCAAGCAGGCCAAGGCCGACGGCGTGAAGCTGGAGGAAGACTCCAAGGTGGTTCGCGACGGCGACAAGGTGCGGGTCTACATCGTTGCCACCGCGCCGAACTTCGGCCTCACCGAGTTCGACGTGAAGCAGGGCGATCACGTCACCGTTTATGTCACCAACATCGACACGGTCGAGGATCTCACCCACGGCTTCTCGATCGTCAACTACGGCATCCAGATGGAAGTCGCGCCGCACGCCACCGCGTCGGTGTCCTTCACCGCCGATCGTCCCGGCGTCTACTGGTACTACTGCTCCTGGTTCTGTCACGCCATGCACATGGAGATGAAGGGCCGGATGCTGGTCGAGCCGAAGAGCGTCTGAGAATGGCGATGACGGTGCGACCGATGATCCTGGCGGCGGCGGCGCTGTTCAGCGTCGCTGCGGTCGACGCTGCTTCGGCCGCGCGGATCGAGGTCGTGCCGTCGTCGGACCTGCAGGCGGTGCTGAACGGCGCCAGCGACGGCGACACCGTCGCGCTGGCGCCGGGAGACTATCGCGGGCCGATCAGGATCGAGCGCAGGCTCGAACTGATCGGTCAGCCCGGCGCTGCCGTGCTCGGGCATAGGCAGGGCAGCGTGATCACCGTGGTGGCTCCAGACGTCACGGTGCGGGGCCTGTCGGTGCGCGGCTCCGGCCGCGACCCGCAGGCGATGGATTCGGGAATTTTTCTGACCCAGACTGCCGAGCGGGCACTCATCGAAGGCAACCGCCTCGAGGACAATCTGTTCGGCATCAATGTCCATGGCGCCCGTGGATCGCGGGTCGCCCACAACATTATCGACGGCCTGCGCGGCATCCGCCTGAACGATGCCGGCAACGGCGTGCGGGTGTGGAATGCGCCGGACGTCGTGGTCGACGGCAACACCATCCGGTACGGCCGCGACGGCATCTTCTCGGTGACGAGCACGAAGGACCGCTTCATCAACAACCGGTTCGAGAAGGTGCGGTTCGCGGTGCACTACATGTACACCAACGACAGCGAAATCAGCGGCAATGTCTCGGTCGGCAATCATGGCGGCTACGCCATCATGTATTCCAACCGGCTGACGATCCTCGGCAACGTCTCCGAGCGAGATCGCGATTTTGGGCTGTTGCTCAACTACGCCAATTTCTCGCGGATCGAGCGCAATCGCGTGGTCGGTGGGCCGTTGTCCGGGATCAGTGCCGATTTCGAAGGCGCAGATGCCGACAAGGGCATGATGCCGGCCGAGCACGGCGCCGCGCACGCGCAGTTCGGCCCGACCAAATGCGTTTTCATCTACAACGCCAACAAGAACCGGTTTCGTGACAATTGGTTCGAGAGTTGTGACATCGGCGTGCACTTCACCGCCGGTTCGGAAGGCAATGAGATCGTGGGTAATGCGTTCATCGGCAATCGCAATCAAGTCAAGTACGTCGGAACCCGCGACCTCGACTGGTCGAAGGATGGCCGCGGCAATTATTGGAGCGACAATCCGGCCTTCGACCTCAATAACGATGGCATTGCCGACGCCGCCTATCGGCCGAACGATCTGGTCGACCGCGTGCTGTGGACCGCGCCGGCCGCCAAGGTGTTGATCAACAGCCCGGCCGTGCAGGTGCTGCGTTGGGCGCAGAGCCAGTTTCCTGCGCTGTATCCCGGCGGGGTGGTCGATACCCATCCGCTGATCGCGCCGCCGGCGCGGCCGATGCCGGGAGTGGGGCCATGACTGCGACCGTCGCCGTCGAGCACGTCGAGAAGCGTTATCGCGCGGTGAGGGCGCTGCACGATGTGTCGTTCGCCCTCGAGCCCGGGCGGCTCAGCGCGCTAGTCGGCCATAACGGCGCCGGCAAGACCACGCTGATCAAGCTGATGCTCGGCCTGATCCGTCCTGACGGGGGCTCGATCCGCGTGCTCGGTGAGAACCCTGCGGCCGGCGAGTTCGCCGGTCGTCGCAGCCTTGGTTTCCTGCCGGAAAACGTTGCGTTCAACGCAGCGCTGACAGGGCGGGAGACGCTGGCGTTCTACGCGCGGCTGAAGGGGAGCGACGCCAAGCAAAGCGCGGCTCTGCTGGAGCGGGTCGGCCTCGGCGAGGCGTCACGCCGCCTCGTGGGGACGTATTCCAAGGGCATGCGACAACGGCTCGGACTGGCGCAGGCCCTTCTCGGCCAGCCGCGCGTGTTGCTGCTCGATGAGCCCACCACGGGGCTCGATCCGGCGCTGCGGCTGACGTTCTATGAAATCCTCGACGAGTTGCGGCGCGATGGCGCCACCGTGCTGATCTCCTCCCATGCGCTCGACGAACTCGAAGGCCGCGCCGAGCAGGTTCTGATCATGAATCGCGGCATCCTGGTCGCCGACGGCACGCTCGCCGAGCTGCGTGCGCTCGCGGGACTGCCGATCCGGCTGACGCTGAAGCTGGCTGATCCGGTCGCACGTCCCGCATGGCTGCCGAACGACGCCGTCATCGTGCAGGATCGCTGCGAGATCGGCGTGCTGGATCACGCCGGCAAGATGCAGCTGCTGCGGCAGGCGGCAGGCGATCCAGCCGTCACTGACATCGGTGTCGCCGAGCCGACGCTCGACGAACTGTACGCCCATTTCCTTCGGCAGCAGGAGCGGGCGGCATGAAGGCCATTGGTATCATCGCCCTGAAGGAAATTCAGGAAGGCCTGCGGAATCGCTGGGTGTTCGCCGCGACGCTGCTGCTCGCCGGGCTATCGCTATCGCTGACGCTGCTCGGCAGCGCCCCGACCGGCCATGTCGGCGCCGCGGCGCTCGATGTGGTGATCGTCAGCCTGTCGAGCCTGACGATCTTTCTGTTGCCGCTGATCGCGCTGTTGATCTCGCACGACGCCATCGTCGGCGAGATGGAGCGCGGCACCATGATCTTGCTGCTGAGCTATCCGATCGCTCGGACCCACGTCATTCTCGGCAAGTTTCTCGGCCACGTCACCATCCTGAGCTTTGCGACCCTGGTCGGCTACGGTGTCTCGGCGCTCGCGCTGGTGATCAGCGGCACGCCGGTGTTGCCGCAGAGCTGGGCTTCTTTTGCCGCGATGCTCGGGACTTCGGTGCTGCTCGGTGCGGTGTTTGTCGCGCTCGGCTACGCGGCCTCGAGCCTGGTGCGGCAGCGCGGCACGGCAGCCGGCATTGCGGTCGGCATCTGGCTGTTACTCGTGCTGGTGTTCGACATGGCGCTGCTCGGCCTGCTGGTGGTCGATCAGGGCCGGCTGATCTCGGCAGGCATGCTCAACGTGCTGCTGTTCTTCAATCCGACCGATCTGTACCGGCTGAGCAATCTGACCGGCACCAATGTCAGCCAGTTCGCCGGCATGGCGGGGCTTGCCGGCACGGTTCAACCCAGTTTCGGCAGCCTGCTGGCCGGAATGGCGGCGTGGATCGCGCTGCCGCTCGGCCTTGCGATCGCCGTGTTTGCCCGGAGGGAGCTATGAGGATTTCAGGTCATATCGTCGTGCTCGCGGCCGCGCTGCTACTCGTTGGCTGCAACGACAAGTCGGGCTCTGCCGTGATGCCGCCGCCGGTGGCGCTGAATGCCGACGCCATGGGCGTGTTCTGCGGCATGAACCTCGTCGAGCATCCGGGTCCGAAGGGACAGATTCTCACTGCAAGCCGGATCGACCCGTACTGGTTCTCCTCGGCGCGGGATGCAGTCGCCTTCACGCTGATGCCGGATCAGCCCCGTGATATCCGAGCGATCTACGTCTCGGACATGGGACGGGCGCCGAACTGGGATCAACCCGGCGAGACCAACTGGGTCGACGCCAAGAAGGCGTTCTTCGTGATCGAGAGCCGCAAGCGCGGCGGGATGGGGGCGGCCGAGACCGTGCCGTTCGGCGATCGCGCGGCTGCCGAAGCGTTCGTTGCGGCGAATGGCGGGCGCGTCGTGACGTTCGATGCCATTCCCAGCAACTACGTGCTCGGCAGCGATACGCCGTCGGCGAGCGATCATCATGGCGCCGCCGAAACGCGGATGAACTAGCGAGAACCACCATGTCGCAGTCAGCACTCACTCGGCGGCGTTTCGTCACCATCGCCGCCAGCGCCTTCGGAATGGCGATGCTGGGACGGGCGGTGCCGTCGCATGCCAGCGAACCGGTGCGCTGGCGGGGCTCCGCGTTTGGCGCTCAGTTGTCGATCGAAATCCATCACCCGGATCGTGCCGCCGCGGCGAAGCTGGTAGAGACGAGCGTGCGTGAAGTGCGCCGACTCGAACAGATATTCAGCCTGTATCGACCCGACTCGGCGATCTGCGCGCTGAACCGATCCGGGGTGCTGATCGCGCCGGACCCGGACATGGTGGCGCTGCTGCGGACGACATTCCGTTTGTCAGAACAGACCGGCGGCGCGTTCGATCCCACGGTGCAGCCATTGTGGGAGCTGCATCAACGTCACTTCGAGCAGACAGGGGCCGATCCGGCTGGCCCGGCCACGGCTGATGTCGCAGGCGCGCTGGCCAAGGTCGGTTACCACGACGTATTGGTTTCGGCCGACCGCATTGCGCTGAAACGACCGGGCGCCGCCATTACGCTGAATGGTATCGCCCAGGGCTTCGCCACCGATCGCGTAGTCGATCTGCTGCGCAACGGCGGCATGACGACCACGCTGGTCGATATCGGCGAGATCCGGGCGATCGGCGCAAAGCCTGACGGGACGCCGTGGAGGGTTGGCTTAGCCGATCCGGAGAAGACCGGCGTCGAGCTTGGCACCGTCGAGTTGGTGGATCGTGCTATCGCAACGTCGTCCGGCGCAGGCTTCCGCTTCGATCCGGCGGGGCAGTTCACGCATCTGTTCGATCCATCGACGGGACGCAGTCCCTCGTTGTATCGTTCTGTTAGCGTGGTCGCGCCAACCGCGACGGAGGCCGATGCGCTGTCGACCGCCTTCAGCGTGCTTGACCGCAGCCGCATCGCCGCGATCCTTCGCGCGCGGGCGGGCGTCGAGGTGTTGCTGGCGGATGCAGAGGGGAGCGTGCAGTGGCTGCGCGCCTAAGCAAGCGCGTGCTGCTCTGACGCTGCGGTGATGTCGTGATGCTGGATTGGCCGACCGTCTTTCGTATCATCCATGTGCTCGGCGTGGTGCATTGGATCGGCGGACTGCTGTTCGTCACCTTCGTGATCCTGCCGAGCCTTCTGGACATGGAAGCGACAAAGCGGCTGCCGTTGTTCGATGCGCTGGAGCGGCGCTTTGCTGCCCAGGCGCGAATCTCGACGCTGCTGGTCGGGATCTCCGGTTTCTACATGCTGTACGCCTACGATCGCTGGGCGCAGCTCGCCGATCCGCAATTCTGGTGGCTCGGCGCGATGCTCGGGCTGTGGGCGATCTTCATCGTGATGCTGTTTATCGCCGAGCCGCTGTTTCTGCACGCCTGGTTCGACGCGCGGGCGCGCCGCGATCCGGACCGCGCATTCCGGGTGGCGCTCCGCGGCCATCGGGTGCTGAGCACGATTTCGCTGATCACCGTGCTCGGCGCGGTTGGCGGTGCGCACGGGCTGTTCTGAACCGCCATTCGCGATTGAGCTTGCGACAGAACAACGATGGCCGGGGCCGCTCGGTTAGCGTCGGCTGAGCCATGGAGTGAGCCGCGATGAGCCACAGCAAAGACCAAGCCGAACTTGGGCGCCGCTGGTATGTCGGCGACCGGCTGCACCTCGATGTCCGCGGATTGCCGTGTCCCGAACCGCTGGTCGCCGTGCTGCGCCTGATCGATGGCGGGGACGCCGGTGACGGCCTGACGGCCCTGGTCAGCCAGGAACCGCTGCTGCTGTATCCTGAGCTGGACGCGCGCGGCTGGTCCCACCGCCTGGTGACGCCGGCCGGCGACACGCTGCTGCGGGACGGCGAGGTGGTGCTCGAGATTCAGCGAGGCTCGGCATGATCGGCGCCAGCGGATTTCTCGGCACGGCCAAGAGCCGGCTGCTACCGGCTTCGGTGCCGTTCCGGTTCTTCGTCGCCGCGGCGGTGTGCCACGTTCTGCTGTGGGGTGCGGTCCTGTTCGCGGCGAATGACTTCCCGCGGTTTCGCGGCGGCGCCGGTCTGTCGCTAGCCGCGGTGCATCTGCTGACGCTCGGCGTGCTGACATTCACCGCGGTTGGCGCCGCCGTGCAGCTTCTTCCCGTAGCGACCACTAAGCCGCTGGCGGCAGTCTGGCCGATCCGGCTGGCATCCTGGTTGCTGATCCCCGGCGCGGTGGCGCTGATTGCCGGCATGGCGATTGTCGACAGCGCCTGGATGATCGGCGGCGCTGCAGCGTCGACGCTGGGGCTGTTGCTGTTCGCCGCGCTGCTCGCCGACAATCTGCGCCGCGCCGGCAGCATGCCGGTGGTGCGCGCCTATGGCTGGGCGGCGTTCGCGTCGCTGATCGCGCTCGTGGCGCTTGGGCTTGCGCTGTCGCTCGATGACCGGTTTGGATTTTTGATCAATCACGCCGCCGCAGCGCGCGCCCACATGATCCTCGGCGGTTTCGGCTTCATGGGCATGCTGGCGCTCGGCTTCAGCCATGTGCTGATCCCGATGTTCGCGCTGTCGAATGCGCCGGATCAGCGGACCGCGTGGCTCGGTTTCGGCGCCGCCGCTGCCGCAGTGGCGCTCGGCACGATCGGCGCACTCCGCGATGCCCCTGCGCTGCAGACCGCGGCCTGCGTGGTCGGCGCGGTTGCGGTCGGTCTGCATCTCGGTCTGATGCGTGTTGCGCTCGCCGGCGGCATGCGCAAGCGTCTCGGCTTGTCGTTCGTACTGATCCGTTTCTCCTGGTTGATGCTGGCGCTGACGCCGCTCGCCGCGCTCGCTGCTCTACTGGGCTGGGCCGGCCTCGGCGGGCCGACGTTGTTCGGCCTGGTGGCGCTCGGCGGTTGGTTGATGACGTTCTTGCTCGGTGTGCTGCAGCGGATCGTGCCGTTTCTGGCCTCAATGCATGTCAGCCGCGCCAGCGGCGGGCCGCCGCTGCTGACGGATCTCGGTGTTGCCGCTCCGCTCAAGATGCACGCTGTCTGCCATCTGATCGCGATCGCCGCGTTGGCGCTGGCGATCGTGTTCGACATTCCGCAGCTTGCTGCCGGCGCTGCGATGGTCGGCGCCGCCGGAGCGCTCGCCTTCGCTGTTTACATCGGCAGCGTGCTGCCGTCGCTGACGTCCGGCCGCACCCGCAACTGAGGTCATAAGGAGCCCGCCATGTTCGCCAACCGCATCAGCCAGACCCTGCACGACGAACATCGCGCCACCATCGCGCTGATGGAGCGACTGGAGGCGGCGATCTCGCGCCGGCAGCCGATCAGCATTGCCGATTCCGCCGGCGCGCGGCTGCTCGCCGATCTCGCGGCCGCGATCGAAGCCGACACGCTGCGCCATTTCGACTTCGAAGAAACCCAGCTGTTCACAATGTTCGACTCGGTCGGTGACCAACTGATCGGCGATCACCTGACCGAGGAGCACAGCTTCATGCGGCCGCTCGGCGAGAAGCTGATCGCATTGGCGCGGAACGCTCAGACTGGCGGCTTCGACGCCGGGAGCTGGCGCGAGTTCAGCCGTTCCGGCGCCGAGCTGGTGCAGCGCATGGTGGTGCATGTCCAGAAGGAAGAGATGGCGCTGCTGCCATTGCTCGATCAGACCATGGACGACGCCACCGAAGCTCGCCTCTACGATGCCTATGTCCGCGCCTCGCAAGGAGCGGAAGCGACATGACCGCATCGCCCGCCGCGCCCCGCGGCTTCGGCCGCTTGATCGGCATCCACGGCCGGCTGGTGCTGATCGCGCTGGTCGCGGCGGTGCCGATGCTGATCCTGGCCCTGGTGATTGTGGCCCAGCTCACCGACAGCAAGCGGCAGGTCAAGAACGAGGCGCTGCTGTACTCGGGGCGGCTGCTGCTGGAAAGCGTCGACAAGGAGATCAGCCGCTATGTTTATGCGGCGGAGACGCTGACGGCCTCGCCGGGGCTGCTCGCGGATGATCTATCCGGCTTTCGCAGTGAGGCGGCCCGCACGCTGGCGGCATTGCCGTTCGCCAAGATTCAGGTCGCCGATCGCAACGGCCGTATCCTGCTCGACAGCACGACGGCGGGCAGCGATCCGCAGCCATTGGCCGATGCCGATGTTCTTGCGGCTGGGCAGCGCGTGGTGGCGACGGCGACGCCGCAGATCGGGTATCTGGCCCGTACGCTCGACGGCGAGACGGTGATCGGGATCACCATGCCGGTGCGGCGCGATGGGATGGTCGTTCGTCAACTCATCATCGAGATCGAGCCCCGGCAGATCCGCGCGCTGCTCGATGCCCAGCATCTGCCGGAAGGTTGGGAAGCCGCGATCGCAGATAGCAACGGCCATCTGGTGGCGCGCTCATTGCCGGGCGAATGGGCCGGGCGGGCGATTTCACCGAGCTGGCGCGGGCTGTTGGGGCGCGAGGGGCTGCAGGAATTCTCGACGCCCGAGGGCGTGCTGAAAGTCTCCTCGGCATTTCGCTCGCAGCTCACCGGCTGGACCATCGCGGTGGGGCAGCCCAAGGAGATCTTCGAAGCGCCGATCCTGCAGACGTTTCAGCTCGCGCTCGCCGCCGGTTTGATCGTGATCGTAATCTCCTGCGGATTGGCGGCCTGGATCGCCCGCAGCGTGACGTCGCCGATCCGTTCGCTGGCCGCCAGCGCGACTGCGCTCGAATGCGCCGAGCGGATCACGATGCGCAGATCCGGCATCCCCGAATTTGATCGCGCCTTCCGCGCCTTCGACGAGGCGGCACGGCTGGTGATCGCGCATCAGCGCGCGCTGCACGACAGCGAGGAGCGGATCAGCGTCGCCCAGGACGCCGCCCATGCGGGGATCTGGGAATGGCGCATGGAGGACAATCGTCAAATCTGGACCGATCCGCTGTTCAGGCTGTACGGGCTGCGGCCGAAGGCCCGCCGTCCGTCGTTCGACACCTGGATCTCAGTGATCGACCCGGCCGATCGCACGCGTGCGGTCGAAGCCGTCGAGCAAGCGGTCGCCGATCGGCGCGAATTCGAGGTGCAGTGGCGCGTGAATTCCGCCGCGGACACGGAGCCTCGCTGGCTGCTGTCGCGCGGCCGGCCGTTGCGGGGGCCGGACGGTGAGGTCGAACGCTACGTCGGCATCGTCATCGACATCACCGAGCGCAAGCGCATGGAGGAGGCTGTCCGGGAAGGTGAGGTGCGGCTGCTGCACGCCGCCCGGCTGTCGGAGATCGGCCGGATGGCTGCGGCTTTGGCGCACGAGGTCAACCAGCCGCTCGCGGCGGTGGCCAACTACATGGCCGGCGCGCGGCGGATGATCGATCAGGACGGCGAGCCGAGCCTGCTGATGCGTAAGGTCAAGGATGCGGTCGAGAAGGCGAACGGTCAGGCGCTGCGTGCTGGTGAGATCATCCGGCGCCTGCGCGAATTCGTCGGGGTGGGCGACTCGGAAAGGACGATCGAGGACGCGCGCTCCGTGCTGCAGGACGCCGCGCTGCTCGCCACCATCGCGGCCGAGCACGATGGCATCACCGTCCGAACCGCTTTCGCTGACTCTGGTGAGGTGCTGGTCGACAAGATTCAGATCCAGCAGGTGGTGCTCAATCTGGTCCGCAACGCCATCGAAGCGATGGCCGGTGCGTCGCCCAAACAATTGACGCTGGGCCTACAGCAGCTAGGTGGCCATCTGGAATTTAGCGTGAGCGACACCGGCTCAGGCATCGCGCCCGATGTGCGCGAGCGGCTGTTCAGTCCGTTTTCGACGACCAAGCCGGGCGGCATGGGGATCGGCTTGTCGGTGTGCCGGGAGATCGTCGAAGCGCATGGCGGCAAGATCTGGGCGGATACCAGCCCCGCCGGCGGCATGGTGTTCAGCTTCACCTTGCCGCTGCTCCGCGAGGAATTGGCGATGGCCGAGCAGGGCGCGGCGTAGCGCTGCTCTATTGCGGCCGGCTGTCTGAGGGCGGCGGAGGATCGTCGTCGTTCGGGCGCCGGCCGAGGATCGTGACCTGCTCGTCGTAGCCTCGACGGCTGCTGTAGAACACCAGCACCATCAGACCGATGCCGATCACCAGCGAGAACGCGATGCCGATCGTCATGGCGATGTAGCCTTGCGCCGGCACCTCGACATCGCCGACCACCAGCCCCTCATAGGCGAAGAACACCGCCAGGCCGAGCAGCACCAGCAGCGCCGTTACCATTGCCCATACGCCGATCGAGGTTTTTCGGGGCGGGGGGCGGCGCGGTTCGGCAGAGGGTATCGGATCCATGATCATCGTCTCCGCTGTTGCTGGGCGTTCCCCGCCCGCAACGAACCTACGCCTGACGGAGCCATTGGTTCTGTCGCCACCGGCTGAGTGCCATGACGCCGAAATGGCCGAGCGGCTCGAACACCACGTTGTCGATCGGCACCGTCGCCGCGGCGCGCTTGACCAGGGCCCGCCTGCGGGCCCGGGGAACGTAGCGATCGAAACTGCCGACCGAGAATCGGCTGGCCGGATCGATCCGATCGAGCCATTCGATCGGGTGGAGGCCACGTAGCGCGCGGGTGAAATCACCGAGCGTGACGCCCGCCGCTTCGGCCTCGCGGCGCACCGGTCGCGCCGCGGGACTTTGCCAGATCATCAGGTCGCCGCGATCGGCCGAAGCGAAGCTCCACAGCGGCGTGCGGTAACGACCGGCGAGCAGCGTCGCCGGCACCGATCCCATGCTGAGGCCGACCAGCACCGGCGGGCGCCGACGCTCGATCTGGTCGGCGGCATCCTCGATCACTGCACGATTGGCGCGCGCGCAGACATCCGGGTCTGCGGCGACCACTGCGGCAGGCAGCTCGTAGCAGAGCCGCCATTGCCGCAGTCCGACCAGACCGAAGTCGAGCGCGGTCTTGAAGCTGGTCCGCCATGGCAGGAAGTAGATCGCCCCGTTCGGGTCGTTGCCGACGATCCGGCGAAACAGATCTGCGCGCGCCATGGCAGTCGTCCGTCAGTAGGTGCTGGTGCCGTAGCTCGCACCACGCGACGACAGCAGGCGGGACAGCGACACGATCTGGTACAGCGCCGACAGTGCCACCAGGATGTACACGATCCGCGCGGCGGCCGACGAGGTCGCTGTCTCGTTCGCGCCGTTACCGAGAATTGCGGTGACGAGATCGAAATCGAACAGGCCGACGAGTCCCCAGTTCAAGCCGCCGATGATAATCAGCAGAAGCGTCAGGGCGTTGATGATGCGCATGGTTTTCTCCGTTGATGTTGGTGATCCAACAGTGCGGAGAGAGGCGCGTTCCTAAAGCGAAGCGCCGCGCTGTGCATGCTTATTAGGAACGTCGGGTTCTATCGAGGCGGGCTCGGCATCGCTTAGTACGCAATGACGAAAGCCCTTCGGATGCCTCGGGTTGGCGCGGAGGGCGATGACGCCGAGCTGCGGCGTTGCCGTCTTAGATGAAGGGCTTGCCGCCGGTCACCGCCACTGTCGTGCCGGATGTGTAGCTGGACAGCGGATCAGCCAGCATCACATAGGCGGTGGCGAGTTCGGCGGGCTGGCCGGCGCGGCCGAGCGGGACCTGTTTGCCGAAATTCTTCACCGAGTCCTCGGGCATCGTCGATGGAATGAGCGGCGTCCAGATCGGGCCGGGGGCGACCGCATTGGCGCGGATGCCTTTGTCGGCGAGCATCTGCGCCAGGCCGCCGGTGAAGTTCTGGATCGCGCCCTTGGTCGTTGCGTAGGCGAGCAGGATCGGGTTCGGCATATCGGAATTGACCGAGGCTGTGTTGATGATCGCGCTGCCCGGCTTCATGTGCGGCACCGCGGCCTTGGTCAGATAGAACATCGCGTGGATGTTGACCGCAAACGTGGTCTGCCATTCCTCGTCGCTGATGTCGCCGATATCGTTGAAGGTGGCCTGATGCGCGGCATTGTTGACCAGGATGTCGATGCCGCCGAGTTCCTTGACGGCGTGGTCAACTAATTGGCGGCAATGATCCGGCTGGCTGATATCGCCGGCTACGAGTACGGCCTTGCGGCCTTCGGCCTCGACCAGCGCCTTCACCTGTTGCGCGTCGTCGTCCTCGTTCAGATAGGCGATCAGCAGGTCGGCACCCTCGCGGGCGTAGGCGATCGCGACCGCACGTCCGATGCCGCTGTCGCCACCGGTGATGATCGCGACCTTTCCGGTCAGCTTGCCGGAGCCCTTGTAGCTGTGTTCGCCATGATCGGGACGCGGCGTCATCTTGTCGGTCGAGCCCGGCATCGATTGGCGCTGGCTCGGGTAGGGCGGCTCCGGATAAGTCTGCGTCATCGGCTGCTCCTCATGTCGCAGCGCTAACCGCGGGCGAGCGTGGCTGTTCCTTGGCGGAGCCGATCGGTCAGGTGTCGAACAGCGCGCTGATCACCGTTTCAGGATCCGCCGGCTTCTCGCATCGGACGATGTGATCGAACCGCGGCGGAATGGTGTGGTGGTCATAGCCGGTCGCGAACACGAACCGCACGCCGCGCGCGGTGAGTTCGTCGGCGAGCGGGAAGACCATCCTGCCTTGCAGATTGATGTCGAGCACCGCGCCGTCGAGATGCGGGTTCGATGAAAGGGCAGCCATCGCGTCCTCGACTCGCGAAAACGGGCCCACCACCTCTGCGCCGCTTTCCTCGAACTTGCGCACCATGTCGTCGGCGATGAAGTACTCATCCTCGACCAGGAGAATACGCCGGCCGGACAGGGCTGAGGATGGACTGCTCATGGCGCCTGCTCCGCTTCGGTCGTATCGAGAGGAAGGCTGATCGTGCATCGCACGCCGGTGTCTCTCAACTCGAATGTTGTGGTCGCGCTCAGCGCGTAGGGCAGCGCGCGTTCGATCAGTCTGCGGCCATAACCGCCGGTCTGCTCGCCCTGGGTATCGGGTTGTTCCGGGCTGCGGCCGTGTTCGATCCAGACGAGTTCGAGCTGGCGGCCGGATGGGAGCATGCGAACCTGCCAGATGACGTCCAGTCGTCCGGTCAGGATCGCCAGGGCCCCGTATTTGCGGGCATTGGTCGCCAGTTCGTGCAGCGCCAGCGCCAGGGTCTGAACGCTCGAATTGCGCAGCGGCACGTTGGGGCCGCTGATCGTGACGCGGGTTCGGTCGATCGCGCCCAAGGCATCCAGCGCTACCCGCACAAGTGTGGCGATGGTAATTGGTTCCTGCGCTGAGCGTGACAGCAGCCCCTGGACGCGGGCGAGCGCCGCCAGCCGGTCGTTAAACTGCGATTGAAACTGTTCCATCGTCCGGCTGGTCGACATCGTCTGCCCAGCGATTGACTGCACGACGGCGATCAGATTTCGAGTGCGGTGCTGAAGCTCGGTCACCATCACTTCCTGCCGCTGCTGCATCCGGCGCAGGGTGTCGATGTCGGTGGACGTTCCGAGCCAGCTCAGAATCTCGCCGGCGCTGTCGCGCACCGGCGCTGCCCTGATCGCGAACCAGCGATAGTTGTCGGTGTGGCCATGTCGAATCCGGTACTCGGTCTTGAACGCCCCGGCTTCGTGGGCCTCCGACCACGCCTTCAGCGCCAGGGGCCGATCGTCTGGATGCACGGCGTCCTGCCAGCCGAAGCCAACGCTCCGCTCGGTCGGCAGGCCGGTGAAGTCGCTCCACTGCGGGCTCGACCAGATCCAGCTTCCATCGAGCGCTGCCTGCCAGACCAGCTGTGGAATGCCCTCGATCACGGCGCGCAGGCGTGTCTCGCTCTCGCGAATCCGTTCTTCATTGCGGCGACGTTCGGTGACGTCCTGACCGATCTTGAGGAAGCCGTGGACTTGTCCGTCCGGCCCCCGAACGCTGGTGACGCTGCCCTCGATGAACACACGTGAGCCGTCCTTGTGGACGTGCCAGCGGACGTTCGGCGCCGCGCCTTCGCGCCGGGCGGTCTCGATCTCCTTGACATCCTCGCCGCGGACACGGTCCTCCGGTGTGAACAACATGTTGGCTGATCGGCCTTTGGCTTCTTCGGCCGTCCATCCGAACACCGCTTCGGCCCCGGGCAGCCAGTCGATGATCCGATCGACCGCATCGGTGGTGAAGATCGCATAATCATGGGCGGCTTCGACGATCACCCGGAACCGTTCTTCGGCTTCACGAAGCGCGCGCACTTTGTTGAGGCGATCGATCACCGGGCCGAGGATGGTGGAGTAGGTGCGAAGGAATTCCACGTCATCCTGCGAAAAGTCGCGGGGGTTGCGGCTGTCGACCTGGAGCAGGCCATAAGGGCGGCCGCCCGGGAGAAAGATCGGCACATTGGCAAGCGCGACCACGCCCGCGGCCTTCAGGAAGGCTGGCAGCTCGAACCTCGCCTCGGTCCGGACATCGCGGCTTGTGACGGGCACGCCGGCCTCGATCGAGAACGTCTCGGACGTGAGTTCGCGCATCGGCAGGCGAAGGTTGCCGACAATACCGGCGTCCCAGCCGACGCCGGCGCGCACGAACAGGCTCTGGGTACGTTTTTCGATTTCCAGAACTTTCGCCCGATGAGTCCCGAGGGCGTCGCCGACGAGGCGGCAGGCTTCGGTCAGGACGTCGGTGAGATTCTCATTGCGAAGCGCAAACTCACCGAAGTCTGCCAGGAGCCGCTGCCGCTTTCGCCATTGTTGGTGATCGTCCATCGCCGGACTCCGGTGAGAATCGGCGCCTTCAACCCCGCGAGGGAGCAGGCGTTCCTGGGCCGATTCACCGTGCTGTCAGCGGCGCGCTTCGCGGGATTCTAGCCAAGCGATGATTCCAAGCGCGGCCTCCATCGACCGTGCCCGGCGTTCCCAGTTCTCGTGAGCTTCGTGATCGCCGCTCTCTTCGGCTTCCTGCTTCCAACGGTCGGAAAACACCGACAGCCGTTGCTCGAGCGACAGATGCTGCTTGGTTCGGTTGCGACGCTTCTTCACGCAGATCCCTTTCGTCGTTGGGATCAGGCTAGGAGCGGAGCATCCTGGATGCATTCACCTATGCTAATTGAACCGCAAAAGAGGGCGCACAACGGCGCCAACGGAGCGGGAAATTGTCAAGACTACTTGACAATTCTCAGTTTGCGCCGCGCCGCCCGATCCGTTCCGACAAGGGAAACCGGATGGTGCAGCGAAACCCGTCCGGCTCGAACGCGAGGTCGGTCTCGGCCTTGAGTTCGTATCCAAGCGTGCGGGTCAGCACCTCGGTGCCAAAGCCGTTGTGGGATGGCTGGGGAACAGCTGTGGTATCAGTTTCTTTCCAGACGAAGGTTAGCAGCGGGGCTGTGCCGTCGCCGTCGACGGTCCAGGAGATCGCTATGCTGCCGTTACCGCCGAGGGCGCCGTGCTCGACGGCGTTCACCGCCAGTTCGTGCACGGCAAGAGCGAGCACCTGGCCGGCCCGGGCCTGCAGATGCAGGTCGGGCCCGGCGAAGGTGGCGCGCTCGCCGTCGCGGACCTGATAGTGCAGCAATTCGTCGGCCAGCAGCTTGTGGAAGTCGATCGCGCCCTGTTCGTCGGCAACGGCCTGGGCGCGCATCAGCGCGTCGAGCCGATCCTCCAGATGACCGACATAGGAATCGAGATCGCGGCGGGCGCCGGCCGACTTGCGGATGATCGTGCGCAGCATGGCCATGGTGCTGCGCAGGCGGTGCCGCAGTTCGCCCGGGGCGTCACGTTGGTCCAGCAGGCGTCGCAGGCGGCGGTTGTCCGCTTCAAGTTCGGCGATCCGGCTGTTGGTGTCGTCGATCGGCATGCGCATGCTCACAGCGAAGTCTGGCTGATGTCGGGGTTGTCGGCATTCAGCAGCGACAGCGGGCCGAACAGATGCAGGTAGCCGTCGTCGAAGAACGACAATTCGCGCAAGCCTTCGAGGTTGTGAATCGTCAAGCGGCGACCCCGCAGTGAAATCATGCCGGTTTTTCTCAGCTCTTGCAGCGAGCGGTTGATATGCACCATCGACAAGCCGAGCAGATCGCCGAGATCGGCCTGGGTGATCGGCATGTCGTAGGAGAGCTCGTCGCCATCTACGAGGCCGATCATCCCCAGCCGCAGATGCAGCTCACAGAACAGGTGTCCGAGCCGTTCGGTGGCGCTGCGGCGCCCGAGGCTGACGAGATGTTCGCGCTCGATCGCGGACGCGACCAGCAGGTCCCACCACAGCGCTTCTTCGATCCGGGGGCTGAGCTGCGCCACGCTGCGGATCGCATCCGTGCGGACCTGCGCGATCACGCAAGGCGTCAGCGTGCCGATGGCATGGTCCATGAAACGGGGAAGCACGCCGAACGGCTCACAAAGGTCGCCGGGGAGGAACAGCGAGATGATCTGGCGGCGGCCGTTCTCCAGTGTCGTGTAGCGGCAGGCCCAGCCGTCGACCACCAGCGGCAGATAGCGCGGCTGTCCGCCCAGCGGCACGACATCTTCGCGGGCGCCGAGGGTACGGGCCACCTGCGTCAGCCGGAGGAGGGTCTCCTCGTGCTCTTTGGTCAGTCGTGCTCCGTGTCGGAGCTTACGCAGAAAGGGGTGAACCATCGGTACACCTTTTACGAATGGCTCCATCAGGGCGATGTCGAAACCCGCGCTCTAACATTTTGATCAATCAATTCGACCCCTGCAATCACCGGCACGAGCAAATCGGAACACCATCGCCATGGCGCGGTGTCGCACAAATCCTCGGGAAGCTCACACCACGGGACGACTGCATCGCAACACGTCCTCGGCGAATTGGTTCCCTCGCGTGCCTGGCCATATCGCTGCTTGAGCTTCGGTCTGGCGTCGGCGGGGTTTCACCTAAGTTAGAGACGCTGGGCGGAGACCGATACTATGCTGCCGATCAATCCTGTGGACTTCTTCTCAGCGTCCGTTCCACCAGCCGCCTAGCGCATTTGGGCCGAGAGAGTGATGATCGAAGACGATTTCGACAGCCGCACCGTCGCCAACATGACGGTCGCTCTTGAGCGGATTTGCGGGACGTTGCCTGACGGTGAGGACCACGCCGTCCGGGCGCGGGTGGCGGAAGCAATCCTGACCTGCGCACGCGAGGGGCGCCGCACCCTCGGCGACTTCGAAGCAGCTGGCCGGCGCGCATTGCGGCGCCCGCCCGAAGAGGCTCCCAGCGCCGACTGACGGCATGCAGCGGTTTTGTAAACCGCTGCATGCCCGATCAAGCAGCCAACGGAACCAGCGCCACGATGCGGCGGGTCTGCCGGTCGACGATCACCAGTCGGTCCGACACCACCAGACACTGATCGCCCCAATACCCGTTCATGATCTCTGTAACCTCCGGCGGCAGATCGCTAAGTGCGATCTGCCCCGGGACCAGGACGCCGATCATCAGTTCGAACCGCGCCTGGTCGGCGCGCTGCAGATCCGACTGGCCGGCGATGACGCTGCCGACTTGGCGGCGCTGAGCATCCGACAGCGATAGCGGCTGCGCTGAACCTTTGATCGCGCGTTGGCGCTCGCCCGCTGGGCCGGGCTGGCCGCCGGGGTCGTTTTTGCCGACCGTGCTTTCGCCGGAGCGCTGTGCTTGCTTACTGGGAAGCGTGGTGACGTCACCGCCCGCCGAGCCGCCCCCACTGCCGGGCGCGCGGCCGAGTGGATTATCGAGAAACGACCAGCCGAGCACGCCGAGAAACAGCACTGCGGCGACCACGGCCGCGACCAGCATCATGCGCTGGTTGCCGCCGAGGTCGCGGTTGCCAGCTCGCCTTCTTCGATCGTTCATGTGATCTATCCAATAGAACTCACGAGGAGGAGCCGGTGAGCGCGGGGCACCGCGCTCACCGGCTTATGGTCATTCAGCGGCAAGCGCCTTGGAGTCGATCTGTTCGCTCTGCGCGCCGGAGAGTGGACGGGCCGGGCCGAGCACCGGTTCTTCACCCAGCGGTTCGAAATGACCGGCGTAGAACTCGCCGCGGCCGTCCATCGAGGGGCCGGTGGAGAACCGTCCCTCCGGCGGCGGCGTGCCGTCGCGCGAGGTGCCCATCATGAAGTAGCTGAAGCGCTGATGCTCCTGGCGTTGATCGAAGCTGTTCGGGATCGGCAGCGCCGCGGTGCCGCCGAGCTCCTCGATCACCGCAAGCCATTGTTGCTGATGCATGGTGTCGCGCGCGATCATGAAGTGAAGCATGTCCCGCATGCCGGGATCGGAGGTGGAGTTGAACAGCCGCACCGCCAGCGTCCGCCCGGTGGCTTCGGCGGCGACGTTGCAATACATATCGGCGGCGATGTTGCCGCTGGCGTAGATGTGCGAGCAGTCGAACGGCACGCCGTCGGAATTGGCCGGGAAGGCCGCGAGGCCGGTCGAGAGCAGATGGCGTTGCATCATGCCTTCGAGCACTTGGCGCGTGCTTTCACCGCCCATCACCGCGCCGACCACCTTGTCGGCGGCGCCTTCCTCCTGCGCTCTCAGCGGCGCATCTTCGAGGTTCAGCGCGACCGCGGTCGCCAGCATCTCGACGTGCCCCATCTCCTCGGTCGCGGTATTGAGCAGCAGGTCGCGATACTTGTTGTTCGGCGCGCGTGCGCCCCAGGCTTGGAAGAAGTACTGCAAGCAAACCCGGATCTCGCCCTCGATGCCGCCAATCGCCTGCTGAAGCTGTCGGGCGAAAAGAGGATCGGGCTTCTCGACACGGACAGGATATTGCAGCCGCTTGTCATGGTAGTACATCGAGTTGTCCTTTCGAGCTCTGGGAAGTCCGGCGCGAGCCGCATTGAGGCTCGTCGTCAGCTGGTCGGCCAACCGATCGTCCGGACCATCGTTCCTAATTGAACACCTGCTGATCGTCCGCTAATCGGGAACGTTGGATGCAGACATTGATTGGTGGTGATCATCACCAGGGAGGATTGCGATGGAGGACACCATCAAGAGCCCGCTCGACAAACAGCCGGCCGAAGGATCGCGAGAGACGATCGACCGGCAGCTCGCGCAGCAGGAGCAGAGGAAGCAACAGAACGGCGAGGCGCTGTTCCGCGATCAGCTCGGCGGCGCGGTGCTGGAAGTGTGGGGCGACTTGCCGCGCGATCTGCAGGAGGCGATCTTCGAAATCGCGATGCGAAACGCGCCGGAGCAGCGGAATGAGCTCGCCAAGCTGCTGCACGACCGCCATCCGCGTACCGAGCAATCGCCGCAGTCGTAGGACACAGCAGGCGGTAGGGACACTGGCGTGATTGCCCGCCGCACGTATCAGAGCTTGGGCCGCAAACAGGACCGACGGCATTCGGCAGCCGTCGATGAAGCGCGCTAAAGAGTCGCGATCTGATCGCCGCGATCGGCGATCCGGTGAGGGATGGTTTCGCAGGACCGTTCGATGTGCGGGACGCGGCGCAGATGCAGATAGTCCGGGGTGAATCCGGAAACTTGCACGAGCGCATCCCAATTGGTGATGGTGATCGTCTTCGATCGCCAATGCAACCACGCGCTGTGGCGCAGATCCTGAATGATGCGGTTGGCGTGAACCGCCGAGATGCCGCAAGCCGCGGCAAGATCCGACTGTGTGAACGGCGAAGGGAAGCAGTAGTCGCGCGCCTGGCCGACCGCCTGCAGCCGCGTGGCGATCTCGCACAGCAAATGCGTGACACGGGTGAGCGAGTCGCGGGCGCCGAGATTGACCACCCAGTTTCGCAACGCTGAGACGTCCGCGAGCGCCAGCATCGCCAGAGCATGCGCCATCTGGCGGCTCTGCGCCGCGATCGATCGGAAGAAGGCATGCGGCACCAGCGCCACCACGGCGGGGCCAAGTGCGTTCAGCGTCGCCTGCCGGCTCGGTGCCAGGATCGTGTGTAAATCCGGCACGTCGCCGGGCACGTGGATCGACGTGATCAACGCATCTCCGCGGTCGCCTTCGCGCCAGCACAAATAGCCTTGCAGCACGACGCAACAATCGTCGGAGCGTTCACCTTGGCGGAGGCGTTCGTGCGGCTTGAGATGCCGAATGGTGGCAGGCATGCCAGCAAGCAGTTCGAGGTCCTGGTCGGACAGCTCCGCATGACTGGTGAGACGATTGGCCAAATTGGTGAATGCGAAGCCAGTTCGCATCGGCGGTTCACTCTCACTGACGATCACGGCAGTGCAGAGTAGCGAGCCGTGAGCCCGCAGTCTTTATCATAGGATATAGAGCGATATTGACCGGGCCGACGCGAGTGGAGCCGTGCGAAGAGACAAAACGACTCAAGCCGTATGGCCGGGGTCGTCGTTCCGGGGCGTCTTCTTCGCACGCTGTGGCGTCATGCGATCGCGCTCCTGCTGACTTCCGTCGGTGGTCGAGCCGAGTTCTTCCTGAGCGATATCGTCCTCACTGAACGACGGTTCGCGACCGTTGATCGGCGTGTCGGTCGGATGCGTCAGGTGAGTGCGGTTTGCCATGGTCGGATTCCTCAATGCGTGGGGCCGATAGCGATCCTGCTGATAGCCTTGGTTGTGGGTGTTCTGTTCGATGTTGTCGCGCCGGCCTCGGGTGGTATCGACATCGCGGACGCGGTGATCGTCGTGCGGCGCCGAAGCGGGAGCGGCGCCCGGGCCCTTGGGGCTGCGAATTGGTGGTCGTTGGTCATGGCTGGTCCTCCTGCGGTGAACGCGAGGCGGTCGGAGCCGTTCCTCAAGGTTGCTGAACGCGCTCCGCCACAGGAACAACCGCTCGCGTCGGCACTTAGGGACACCATGGAAGACGACAAACGTGAAGCCAAACGCACTGGCAATGAACCCGCTCCACTGCTGATGATTGCCGTCGCCGTGGTTCCGCTGATCGCCATCGTGGCCTGGCTGCTGGGCGTATTCGGCTGAGCTCTCAGGGCTGATTGGCTTTCACCATCGCCTGAAGCCGCAGCGCGTCGCCCGGTGCAGCGCTCTTCTGGTCATTGTCGAAATAGACATACACGTCGTAGCCGGCGCGCTTCCACCCTGCGGCCCGCTTGGCCCATTGTTCGAGGGCCGCGGCGGAATAGCGGCCTTTGTAACGGCCGCCCGGACCGTGTCCCCGGATGTAAACGAAATCCGCGGTGCGGCGCCACGGCGCCGGCGCATCGTGGTGATCCGAGAGACACAGCGCGATGTTGGCATCCCGCAGCAGCCTGACCACCTCCGGCGTGTACCAGCTCGGATGGCGGAATTCGAAGCTGTAGCGCCGCCCCGCCGACAGCATCGGCAGGAAATCGCGCAGGCGGCCGGTGTCGACTTCGAGCTGCGGCGGCAATTGAAACAGGATCGGGCCGACTTTATCGCCGAGCAGCGCCAGGCGCTCTTCCATCAGCGCGAGGCTGTTGGCGGATTTCTCCGACAGTCGTTTCCAATGCGTGATGAATTTCGAAGCCTTCCAGGCGAACACGAAGTCCTTGCCGGTCTGGTCGTGCCATGATCGCACGGCGGCTGGCGTCGGGGTGCGATAGAACACTCCGTTCAGCTCGGTGGTGGCGAGCTGGCTGGCGTAGTACTGCAGCTGGTGCTTGATCGGAAAGCCGTCAGGAAAGAACGGCCCGCGCCACGACTGATAGTGCCATCCCGATGTGCCGATCAAGATCCGCGCCAAGATGATGTGCTCCAGGTTGCCTTTCGCGACAAGCGGCGTCCGCTGTGCTGGTTCCGAACCGGCGGGGAGGAACGGGCGATGGTGGCGCCGGTTGACCGCGAAACCATCGGAGCATGTCATGACCGAACAACGTCCCTTCGCCGTCGTCACCGGAGCTTCCACCGGCATCGGCTTCGAGCTCGCCAAATGCTGCGCCCAGGGAGGCTTCGATCTGCTGATTGCTGCGGATGAGCCAGAGATCGAAAAGGCTGCCGCCGAGCTGCGCGCTGCCGGCGTCTCGGTCGAGCCGGTGCAGGCGGATCTGTCGACCCAGCAGGGCGTCGACCGGCTGGCGGAGGCGACCAAAGGACGGCCGGTCGATGCATTGATTGCCAACGCTGGCCGCGGGCTCGGACACGCCTTTCTCGATCAGGACATCGCGCAAGCCCGCAAGGTGATCGACACCAACGTCACCGGCACGGTGCTGCTGATCCACCGCATTGGCAACGAGATGCGACGGCGTAACGCGGGGCGGATCCTGATCACCGGCTCGATCGCCGGTTTCACGCCGGGCAGCTTCCAGGCGATCTACAACGCCACCAAGTCGTTCCTGAACTCGTTCTCCTTCGCGCTACGTGACGAGCTGAAAGACACCGAGGTCACCGTCACCTGCCTGATGCCCGGCGCCACCGACACCGAGTTCTTCCGCCGTGCCGACATGTTGGATACTGCGGTCGGCACCGCCGAGAAGGATGACGCCGGCGAGGTTGCCCGGATCGGTTTCGACGCGATGATGAGCGGCGAGGGCGATGTCGTCAGCGGATGGAAGAACAAGCTGCAGACCGCGGCGGCCAACGTGATCCCGTCCGGCGTGCTGGCGAGCCAGCATCGCAAGATGGCGGAGCCCGGCAGCGCCAAGCGCTGAGACGCGCGTGACGCAGGCGATTGAAGCGGGATCCCGCGGATGTCCGGCCGCTTTGTCGCGGCTCTCACCTGAGAGCGGTGTTGATGGCGGACCGACAGTTCGGAGCGGGCGGAGATGTCCGCCTGACCCTGATGGCGCACGCCTTCCGATATGAGAAGCAAGGCGAGATTGCGCTGCTGCACGGGTGGCGATAGCAGACAACTTCAACGGAATTGCTCGGCCGGCTGCAGCGCGGCAGCCTGAGGAGGTGTGGCGGAACGCCGGATCACGCGGAGTCCGTCGATCGCTGAGGCGCCAGGCTCAAGGGCCGCCATCACGTCGTCGAACCCGGTCTGCCACCGCTGCGCCAAAGCGCGCCGCGAGAAGTTGAAGCTCTTCTCCGGGCCCGGTTCGCTCGGTCCAGCGCGATAGCTCAACAGGGTAATCTCGTCCGGGAACGCCGCTGCCCCAGCTGTACTGCGCTCGAGCGCCCTGATCCGGATCTTGTCCTTCAAACGCAGGTAGGTTTGATTGCCAAATAGCAGGTCGTTCTTGCGCTCGAACGCCGCTTCCAGCGAGGCGGGCGGTTGATCGTCGCGTGCATACAGATCCAGCACAAATAGCCGCAGAGGCGCCTCGGACTCGGCCAGGATCGGATCGAACGGTGCATTCAGCGACAGCCCGCCGTCGACCAGCGTCCGAGCGCCGATCGTTACCGGGGCGAACTCCGGCAGAAAGCCGCAACTAGCCAGCAGGTGATCGAGCGCGATCGGCTCGCGGTGGGAGTCGAAAATCACTGGGTCTCCGCTGCAGACGTCGGTGGCGGCGATCGAGAGCCGTAGGTCGCCTCCATTGATGCGGCCGAAATCGATCAGCCGCGCGAGCCGTCGGCGCATCGGTCCGAGATCGTAAAGACTGCGGAAGCCAAATGCTGACGGCAACCTCGGATGGAAGTGGTTCGGATCGCCGATCAGATGTGCCGTGACTGCGCTGATCCAGCCTTCCAGATGCGGGAGTGGCGACCAAGTGGGTTCAGTGCGGGTCAGGCTCCAGAACTCCCGCAAGGCATCGATGCGACGAGGCGGCGGGTTGCCAGCGATCAGCGCGGCGGTGATTGCGCCGGCTGAGGAGCCTGCGAGCCAGTGCAACGGCTGAGCTCGCTGTGCGAAAGCCTCGAATACGCCGCCGTGATAGGCCGCGAGGCCGAGGCCGCCGGCGAACACCAGGGCGGTGACGGTGCCGTCGTTGTGGTCGGGGCGCGCGTCCAAGCTAAGCGGCCTCCGAGGCGTGACCGTTGCGGCGCCGGGCATCGTCGGTCAGCGCCTGCGCGCAGGCCCAGTCCAGCATGGTGATGCCACCAACCGCCGCGAGGGCGAGCGCAACGTTGCCGCGTTTGGGATTGTCGCGGCGGAGCTGCAGCGCGAGCGTGCCGACATCGAGCGCATCGCCGCCGACCCGGCTCCAAACCGATGCGGCCGACTCGGTGGTGAGGATGGCGACACCTGAAGCGATCTCTCGTGCGCCATAGAGCTGCAGCAGATGCTCGTTGCCCTCCATGCCGAGCGCGCGTGCGAGACGACGCGGGGCCAGCACCTCCGCCGCGCCGAGGCCGAGCGACACCCATCCGAGGAACCGGGCCAGCCGACGGGATTCGCTCGGCGTCATTTGCAGGGAGGCAGAAGTCATCGGTACGGTCTCCATCGGGTTCACCCGCCAACGATGCCGATCGTGCAGCGTTCCAACTCAGCCTGAGCGCCGGATTGGAACGTGGCCGGAGGCCGACGGTTTTTTGCGTATCCACGATGGAGAGCGACGTGCGTTTGATCCCGACCCGCCTTCATGGCGCGATCGATTATCTGGTGTCGGTTCTGGTGCTGGCGTTGCCGTTCGTGGCCGGTGAGCAGGGCGGCCTGCGCTGGGTGTTCGCGGCGGTGGGCTGCGCCGGAATCATCTACAGCCTGATCACCGATTACGAGTGGGGCGTCGTGCGGCTACTGCCGATACCATGGCATCTGGCGCTCGACGTGGTGTTTGGGCTTGCAATGCTCGCCCTTGGCATCTTCCTCTGGCTATCACTCCTCGGGGTGATCAGCGCCGTGGTCGGCATCGCCGCGCTGATCCTGGCGGCCATCACCGAGCTGCGCCCGCGCACAGCGCGCCCGATCGTATCATGATCAAGCCGCCACCGGCCGAGCCGATCGAGGCTGCCATCCACCTCTGCGTCGATATGCAGCGGATTTTCGCGCGTGGCGGTGTGTGGGAGACGCCGTGGATGGAGCGCGTCCTGCCGGTGGTCGTGGATGTCTCGAACCACTATGCGAGATCAACGATCTTCACCCGCTTCATCACGCCCGAGCATCCGGAGCAGCGGCCGGGGCGGTGGCAGCGTTACTACCAGCGCTGGGAGGCCGCGTTGCGGCCCAATCTGAAGCCGGAACAGCTCGACCTAGTGCCGGAGTTGCAACGCCTGGCGCCGCCGGCGCAGGTGATCGACAAGCCGGTGTACTCCGCCTTCAAGCATTCACCCCTGGCATCGCTTCTGGTCGAGCGTGGCATTGGCACCGTGGTGGTCACGGGGGCCGAAACCGACGTCTGCGTACTCGCGACGGTGCTTGATGCCGTCGATCTCGGCTTTCGCGTCGTGCTGGTCGAGGATGCGCTGTGCAGCTCGTCCGACCCCGGTCACGACGCACTGATGACGATGTACCGCACCCGATACGGCCAGCAGATCGATCTCGTCAGTCGGGAGACGCTGTTCGATCTCTGGCAGTTTTGACGCAGGCGAAGGCCTGGTTCCGATAGGAACGGTGCACATCCGGCCACGTTGAACGCGCGATCATTTCAACTGGAGACTGAAGAATGGCTCAGGACGCACGTGAGATCTTTGTTACCGGGCTGCGCAACGCCCACGCCATGGAGACCCAGGCGCGGGAGATGATGGAGCGGCAATCCGAACGTCTCGACGACTATCCGGAAGTGAAGGCGCGGGTGCAGCAGCATTTGCGGGAAACCGAAGGCCAGCTGAAGCGGCTCGACGAGTGCCTGTCCGCCTGCGGCGAAAGCGCCTCGATGCTGAAGGACACCACGCAGTCGTTCATGGGCAACATGGCGGCGCTGGCTCACACCGTGATGCCCGACGAGATCCTGAAGAACACCTTCGCCAACAATGCCTTCGAACATTTCGAAATTGCCGCCTACAAATCGCTGCTGGCGCTCGCCGACATCGCCGGATTCGGCTCTGCCAAGCCGCTGCTGCAGGCGTCGCTGAAGGAAGAAGAAGCCATGGCGGCGTGGATCGACCAGAATATCGACAGCGTCACAAGATCCTACGTTCAGGCCCAGGCGGCCTGAGCTTGCACTCCTGATAAATCGGAAGACTGTGGCCGGGCTCAGCCCGGCCATTTGCGTTGGTTGCCCTGCATTGATGGCACTCGGTCCCCCAAGACCGACGATGGCCGGGGTGATCCCGGCCATGATGAAGTCGTTGTATGTCGGTTAGTGGCTGAGCCCGCTCAGCTTGGTTTCATCACCACCTTGATGCAGCCCTCCTTCTTGTCTCGGAAGGTCTTGTAGAGTTCCGGGCCTTCTTCCAGCGTGGCGCGGTGGGTGATCACGAACGAGGGATCGATCTCGCGCTTTTGGATACGGCCGAGCAGTTGCGGCAGATAATGCTGCACCGGAGTCTGCGCCATCCGCATTGTCAGGCCGCGGTTGATGGCCGAGCCCATCGGGATCTTGTCCAGTAGCCCACCATAGACGCCGACGATCGACACCGTGCCGAAGTTTCGGCAGCAGTGGATCGCCTGGCGCAAGACGTGCGGCCGGTCCGTGCCCATGAAAGTGGCCATCTTCACGCGGTCGACCATCGAGTCGAAGCTCGCCATTGCGGCTGCTTCGGTTCCGACCGCGTCGATGCACGCGTCGGCGCCGCGGCCGTTAGTGAGATCCTGGATCTTGTCGTAGACGTCGTCGTCCATGAAGTTGATAACGATCGCGCCGGATTGCCGCGCCATCTCCATGCGCTCCGGCACCGTGTCGATCGCGATCACGCGTTCGGCGCCGAGCAGGAAGGCGCTCTTGATCGCCATCTGGCCGACCGGGCCGCAGCCCCACACCGCGACTGTTTCACCACCTTTGAGATTGCAGAAGTCAGCTGCCATGAAGCCGGTCGGGAAGATATCGGACAGGAACAGAACCTGTTCGTCGGTCAGTCCATCGGGCACTTTGATCGGACCGACGTCGGCATACGGCACGCGCAGATACTCGGCCTGACCACCGGCATAGCCGCCGAGCATATGAGAGTAGCCGAACAGGCCAGCGGGCGAATGGCCCCACATCTTCTCGGCCGCCTTGGCGTTGGGATTCGATCGCTCGCAGCCTGAATAGAAGCCGCGCTGGCAGAAAAAGCATTCGCCGCAGGAGATGGTGAACGGGACCACCACCCGATCACCGACCTTGAGCTTGGTATTCTCGGAGCCGACTTCCACCACTTCACCCATGGTCTCGTGGCCGAGCACGTCACCGCTCTGCATCGACGGCATGATTCCGTCCATCAAGTGCAGGTCCGAACCGCAGATCGCGCAGGCCGTCACTTTGATGATCGCATCGCGGCCGTGTTCGATTTTCGGATCCGGCACGCTCTCGCAGCGGATGTCGTTCTTGCCGTGCCAGGTCAGAGCTTTCATCTGCAGTTCCTCGTCGTTGATGGCGAGGGAAAAAAGCCGAACATGGTCGGTTGTTCCTGGTGCTCGGCTTGAACGCCGCGACCTGAAGACGCGACTGGTTAGTTAGGAACGGCGTCTCCGAAGCTCCGTTGGCCTTCGCGCAAGTCAGCAATCAGAACAATGACAGGAGCGACGATGATGCGGAAGACGACGACAGCGATGACCGTGCTCGCAGTGCTGGCGCTTGGCGCCAGCCAAGTGATGGCCCAAGGCGGTGGTGGCGGCGGTGGAGCCGGCGGCGGCGGGGGTGGTGGTGCCGGGGCCGGCGGTGCCGGCGCAGGAGGTGGTGCAGGCGCGGGTGCCGGTGGTGCGGCTGGCGGCGGCGCGGGCGGTGGCGGCCCGTCGAACTCCGATCGTGGTGGTCAAGGCTCGGGCAGCGCGCACGGCGCGACCAATTCGACGACGCCGAGCTCGGACGGCCAGTCGGGCGCAACCACGCCGATGCGAAAGTAAGCGCTCCCGCGACGCGACGACGTCAAGATTAACAAGCCGGGTGGTGCCTGTCCGCACCTCCCGGCTTTTTGCGTGGCAGGTAGGCTACGGAAGATCGTCGCCTTGCCGGGGGCTGGGCGACGTGCTTAACCCAGACGTGTACCGGTGCCTCTCGCCGAGAGAGGTGAAACGGGAATGCGGTGCGGGGCGATGCCTCAATGCCGCAGCTGCCCTCGCAACTGTGGGCGGATCGGAGCGTCCTCGAATGCCACTGGCGGTATCGGCCGGGAAGGCGGACGCGACGGATATCCGCGAGCCAGGAGACCGGCCGGTGCATGGTGTGCAACTCGTTCGGCGATGGGCCGGCGGAGGATGTCGTCTTGAACAGAACAATTGCGCCGCATTGCGGCGTTCGGCCGCCCGTCGCCTTGCGTGACCGGCGTGCGCCCCGCTGGCGTTCCCGCTTGTTGCTGGTGGTCGCCGCGGTTGGTTTGCTGGCCTCGCCAGCGTTCGCAGCCTCCAAGCGGATCGCCTCGATCAACATGTGCACTGATCAGTTGCTGATCGCCCTGGCCGATCCCGACCAGATCGCCGGGCTTGGACCGTATGCGCGTGATCCGAGGTTGTCTTGGCTCGCCAAGGAGGCTGAGCGATTTCCGAGGCTGTCCGGTGAAGCTGAGGATCTGTTGATGCTAGCGCCCGACGTGGTGCTGGCCGGCCGCTATGGCAAGCTTGCCACGCGCGAGTTGCTCCGCGCGCAGAACACTCCGGTCGAAGAGTTCGACGTGCCGCGGACGATCGACGAGGTGAAACTACAGATCCGACGAGTCGGCGCGCTGGTCGGCCATCCGGAGCGCTCGGAGGCGATGATCGGCTCGATTGATCAGGCCGCGGAGCGGGCGCGACGCACCGCCTCGCGGTGGCAGGGCCGGGTGCTGGCGCTATCGCGGCGCGGCTGGGTGACCGGCGGCGATAGTCTGCTCAGCTCGCTGCTGCAGACCGCCGGCCTGTCGAATGCGGCGTCCGATCTTGGTTTCGCCTATGGCGGCTTCACCTCGCTCGAAGCGATCGTCGCATCGCGGCCGGACTTGTTACTCGTATCCGAAGAGCAGCCGGTGGCTGAAGATCAGGGCAAGGCTCTGCTGCTGCATCCCGCGATCCAGCAGGCCTATCCGGCGAGCCGACGGATCGTTGTTCCAGATCAGCTCACGGTCTGCGGCGGCGCGATGCTGCCGGTTGCGCTCGATCGACTATCCGACGCGATCGAGCAGATCAGCCAGCGGCGAGGCGTTGCGGCGGCCACGCCGCGGCAGTGAACGCGTCGTCGTCGCGGGGCGCGCCACGGTGATCAGCTCTCCTCCAGCGCTGCGCCGTACAAAATCATGCAGGGGCCGGACGGCCGATCGGCGGCGAGGCGGGCGGCGATCTCGCTGACGCTGCCTCGCTGCACGTTGGTTGCGTCTGAGCCGAGGCTTTCGACCATCACGGCCGGCGTCGTTGCACTCAGGCCGTGGGTGATCAGTTGCGCCACGAGGGCCGGGAAGGTGGCCTTGCCCATATAGACGCAGGTCGTCGCGGTCGCATCCGCGAGCGCTGCGAGGTCGAGATCGCGCGGTAAGCGGCCGTCGACATCGTGGCCGGTGACGAACTGGACCCGGCGCGCGACGCCGCGCTTGGTCAGCGATGCGCCGATCATGGCCGCAGCGGCGGTCGCGGTGGTGATGCCCGGGACAATCTCGACCGCGATGCCGGCCTCGCGCGCGGCCCGCAGCTCTTCGTCAGCGCGGGCAAACAGCGTCGGATCGCCGGCCTTCAGCCGCACCACGTGCTTGCCGCGCAGCGCATAGCTGATCGCGAGGCGGCTGACTTCCTCCTGGCGCGGCGAGGGATGGCCGGCGCGCTTGCCGACCGCGACCATCTCGGCGTTGGGATCGAGATAGGCCATGAAGTCCTCGCCGGCGAGGTCGTCGTATAGCACGACGTCGGCAGCCTGCAGGCGCTTGATCGCGCGCAGCGTCAGCAGGTCGGCATCGCCTGGGCCGGCGCCGACCAGCGTGATACGGCCGGGTGCAGCGGCGCTTTCGAAAGAGTTGGACATCAGGCGATCGCCTCCTCGGCGACATCGATCAGGTGAAAGAACGTGCCGGTGACGTGGCCGCGGCGGCTGCCGGTCTCAGCAGTGAGTTGGCCGGCGGGATCGCGGATCTCGGCGAGCGGCTCGTCCGAAACGGTGACGACGCGGGCGTAGTGATACTCGTGGCCGCGCAGCACGCTGCCCGCGGCATGGCCGGCGGCGGCGGCCTGCAAGGTCGCGAGGCGATAGCCGAGATGCAGCTTGCGGCTGGCGAAGTCGGTTTCGAGGCCGAGCAGTCCGGCCATCGCATGGCGTGTGCCGTCTGCATCGATCAGGCCGGCACCCAGCGTCATGTAGCCGCCGCACTCGCCGTGCACTGCGCGGGTTTCTGAAAACGCGCCGAGCGCCGCTTTGAACCGCGTCGCGGCCGCAAGTCGCCCGGCGTGTAGCTCGGGATAGCCTCCCGGCAGCCACGCGGCGTCGCAGGACGGGTCTGGGCCTTCGTCGTTCAGCGGCGAGAACGGCACGATCTCGGCTCCGGCGGCGCGCCAGCCTGCGGTGAGATGCGGATAGATGAACGAGAATGCGTCGTCATGCGCCAGCGCGATGCGCTGACCCGGCGGCGTCAGCGGCCGGTTGGTCGATGCGATCGGACGCGCCGGCTGTGCGGCGCGGATCAGTGCGTCGAGGTCGATCCCACGCGTGGCGCTGTCGGCGAGTTGCTGCAGGCGGGTGTCGAGCCTCGCGGTCTCGCGTGCCTGCACCAAGCCGAGATGGCGTTTCTTCAGCGTGAGATCGCGCTGGCGCTCGAAGCTGCCCAGCACTGGAATGTCGTGCGCGGCGAAACCGTCGCGGACCAGCGCCTCATGGCGCGGGCTGGCGACGTTGTTGAGAATGACTCCGGCGATGTGGACGTCGCTGCGATAGCGGGCGAAGCCAAGCGTCAGCGCGGCGGCGGACTGCGCTTGGCCTGCGACGTCGATCACCAGCACGACCGGCCAGCCGGTGAAGGCGGCGATATCGGCGGTGGCGCCGTTACCCCACGCGCCGACCGCGCTGCCGCCGTCGAACAGCCCCATCACGCCCTCGGCGAGGCAGAGGTCTGCGCCCGTGGCAGCATCGAGCAGAAACGTGATGCGGTCTTGGCCGAATGCCCAGGAATCCAGATTGAAGCAGGGCCGGCCGGCCGCGATCTTGTGAAACGCCGGATCGATGTAATCGGGCCCGCATTTGTACGGCTGCACGGTGAGGCCGCGGCGGCGCAGTGCCGCGTGCAGCGCCAGCGTCACCGTGGTCTTGCCGCTATTGGTCGACGGCGCCGCGATGATCAGCCCCGGCGGACGGCCGTTCGTCGCGGTTGTTACGACGTAATCAGTCACGGTCACGGCCATCCTCCGCCGAGCGGCGATAGCGGCGATCGTAGTCGGGCGCGTACAGCGAGCTCTCGCGGAAATCGGTAGCGGCGAGCGATGGCCCGACCAGGATCAACGCGGTGCGGTCGATGCCTTCGGCGGCGACCTGCGCGGCAATCGAGCCGAGCGTGCCGCGGATCACTTGCTGTTCCGGCCAGCTCGCGCGCACCACTACGGCGACCGCGCCGTCGTCGCCGTAATGCGGACGCAGCCGTTCGACGACATCGGGAAGGACGTGGATCGACAGATGGATCGCCAGCGTCGCGCCGGTGGCGGCGAAGGCTTCCAGCGTCTCGCGCGGCGGCATTGCGGAGGCACGGCCAGAGGTGCGCGTCAGCACCACGGTCTGCGCGACTTCGGGCAAGGTGAGTTCACGGCCGAGCACCGCGGCCGCCGCCGCGAACGACGGCACGCCGGGCGTGACGGTGTAGGGGATGCCGTGCTGCTCCAGGCGGCGGATCTGTTCGCCCATCGCGCTCCACACCGATAGGTCGCCGGAATGTAGCCGGGCGACGTCGTGGCCGGCTTCGGCAGCGGCAACGAACTCCGCCGTGATCGCGTCGAGATCAAGCGGCGCTGTGTCGACGACGCGCGCGTCCTTCGGGCACAGCGCCACGATCTCGCGCGGGACTAAAGAGCCAGCATAGAGGCACACGGGGCAGCGCATCACCAGGTCGCGACCGCGCACAGTGATCAGATCGGGCGCGCCGGGGCCGGCGCCGATGAAGTGGACGGTCATGCCAACGGCTCCTCGATCGCTACCGCGGCCGTCGCGAGGCGATCCTGTGAGATCAAACGGGATACGATCAGCCGCGCCGTCGGTCCGGCGGCGGCGAGCGCCGCGGCCTCGCAGACGCTGCCGACGCCGCGGTGATGTGCGACCACGGCAGACGACGTCGTTATCCGTGCGGCGGCTTGTTCGAGCGCAGCCGTCTCGACCGGCAAGATGGGGAGAGCCGTTGCTGTCGAGGCCTCGCGCAAGCTGCTGTGATCGGCTTTGTCCGCTGCAGTCGCTAGCGCGGATGGTTGGTGCGGGGCGGCGGCGCGGCGCGCGGTCTCGATCACATCGATGATCGACGAGGCAGGGGTGACGGCGCGGAAGCCGATGCCGATCACGACCGCGGTCATTTGCGGACGCTCCATTGCACCACCGGCATCGCCGCGCGCCATCCGGTGAGGCCGCCGACCAGCGCGGCGCGCTCGACGCCGAGCCGCAGCAGCTCGCCGCCCTGACGACGATGCCAGTCGATCAGCAGCGCCTCGGTCTCCAACGTCACCGCATTGACCACCAGCCGGCCGCCGGGGGGCAGCGCCTGCCACACCGCATTCATCACGCCCGGGCGGCTGGCGCCGCCGCCGATGAACACCGCGTCGGGTGTCGGCAGTCCGGCGAGCGCCTCGGGCGCTGCGCCGAGCCGAAGATCGAGCTGGGGCACGCCGAGCGCCTCGGCATTGGCACGTGCGGTGGCGAGCCGGTCGGCGCGCGTTTCAATGCCGATCGCGCGATTGCTGCGCGCCGCCAGCAGCCATTCGATCCCGATCGAGCCGGCACCGGCGCCGATGTCCCACAGCAACTCATGGCCCCGCGGCGCCAGCGTCGACAGCGTCACGGCGCGGACCTCGCGCTTGGTGAGCTGGCCGTCGTGTTGAAACAGCTCGTCCGGCAAGCCGCTGACGTACGGCATGATCACGGCGTCCGGCTCCGCGACGACGGTGATGCCGAGTGCGACCGGCGCGGTGATGTCAGGGAATGCGAAGATCGACGCGGTGGTCCGCCGCACGCGCTCGCGCGGGCCGCCGAGCGCTTCAAGCACGTTGAGTTCGGATGCGCCGAAGCCGTTCGCCGCCAGATAGCCGGCGATCTCGCCCACGGCGCCGCCGTCGCGCACCAATACGATCAGCCGCGCCTGGGGGCGGAGATGCGGGCGCAGCGTCGCGACCGGCCGCGCGTGCAGGCCGAGCGTCACCGCGTCCTCCAGGCGCCAGCCGAGCCGCGCCGCAGCCCAGGCAAAGGTTGGTGGCGCCGGGACGGCGGTCCATTCCTTGGGCGCGAGATGATCGGCCAGTACCGCGCCAGCGCCGTGCCAGAACGGATCGCCGGAGCACAGCACGACGACGCGGCGGCCTCGCTGCGCCAGCACCTCGGGCAATGAGGCGGCGAACGGTACGCGCCACGGCAGTGTTGGCTTGTTCAATGCGGCAACGAGGCCGAGGTGACGATCGCCGCCGACGATCAGTTCGGCCGCTTCGAGCAGCGTCCGTGCGCGCGCCGACAGCCCGTCGAGGCCGTCCTCACCGATTCCGACGATGGACAGCCAGGGCTGCGTCGTGTCATCGCTGGTGATCATGACGCTCCCTTCATCGCATCGCTCGCGCGTATTGATCCTCGGCGGCACCGCCGATGCCTCGGCGCTCGCCAGGGCGCTCGCCGCCGAGCCGGCCATCGACGCGGTGCTGTCGTTCGCCGGCCGTACCGATCACCCGAAGCCGCCGCCGATCCGGTTTCGCGTCGGAGGCTTTGGCGGAATCTGCGGTCTGGTCGATTACTTGCGTGCCGAGCGGATTGAGCGCGTCGTCGACGCGACGCATCCGTTCGCGGCGCAGATGAGCCGCCATGCGGTGATTGCCTGCGCCGAAGCCGGTGTACCGCTGCTGGCGCTGGAGCGGCCGGCGTGGCAGGCCACCACTGGCGATCGCTGGACCGAGGTCGATGATCTCGATCAGGCCGTCGTCGCGCTCGGTGCTGCGCCGCGGCGGGTGTTTCTCGGCATCGGCCGCCAGAACCTCGAACTGTTCGCGTCGCAGCCGCAGCACGCTTATCTGGTGCGGCTGGTCGATCCACCGCGCGGGCCGCTGCCGTTGCCGAACGTCGATATCGTGGTGGCGCGCGGACCGTTCGATCTCGCCGGCGACCGGGCGCTGCTGCAGGCGCACCGTACCGAGATCGTCGTCGCCAAGAACGCCGGCGGCGACGCAGCCGTCGCCAAGATCACCGCGGCGCGCGAACTCGGGCTGCCGGTGATCATGGTGAGGCGGCCCGCGGTGCCGGATCGGTGCTGTGTCCCAATGGTCGCCGACGTGATGGCCTGGCTCGGTCACGACAGTGCTCCGGAGAACCGCGGCGTGTAGACGAAAGCGGCGCCGCTGCTGCGCGCAATGATCTTGGTCTGCGACGAACCGATCATCACCAGCGTGCGCATGTCGGCGCGTTGCGGCATCGCATCGCCGAGCGGCACCACGTCGATGCGCTCGCGCGGATCGCTGACGGCGGTCGCAAAGATCACCGGCACGGATGCCGGATGGACGCTGCGCAGCAGTTCGAAGGCGCGGCCGAGTTGCCAGGCGCGCGCTTTCGAGATCGGGTTGTACAGCGCGATAACGAAATCGGCTTCGGCGGCCGCGCGCAGACGTTTCTCGACCGTTTCCCACGGCTTGAGATTGTCCGACAGGTTGATCGCACAGAAGTCGTGACCGAGCGGCGCACCGATCCGCGCTGCAGCGGCGAACATTGCGCTGATGCCGGGGAGCACGCGAATGTCGAGCTCCCGCCAAGCTGCGTCACCCGCCTCGATCGCTTCGAACAGCGCGGCCGCCATCGCGAACACGCCGGGATCGCCGGAGGATACGATGACGACGTGGCGCCCCTCGGCCGCCAGCCGCAGCGCGAAGGCTGCGCGATCGAGCTCTTCGCGGTTGTCGGAGGCGTGCCGCAGCAGGCCGTCGCGCTCGGCGACGCGCGCGACATAAGGTGCGTAGCCGACGATGTCGGTGGCACGTGCCAGGGCTGCGCTGACTTCCGGTGTGATCAGGTCTTGCGTGCCGGGCCCGAGGCCCGCGACGACGACAGATCCGGTCATGGCCGTCGCCCTTGTCCGTGGACCAGCACGATCGAGAAGTAGGGCGCGTCGTCGGTGGTCTTGTCGGCGAGCGGCATCACCACCTGATCGGCCATCGCGCCGCGCTCGACATAGATCGCGCGATCGAGCAGTCCGGCGTCGTCGAGCGCGCGGCGCACCTTCGGCAGATTACGGCCGAGCTTCATGATCACGATCGCATCGCCAGCGGCGAGCGCCGCCTTCAGTCGCGCCGGCCCGAGCGTCGCCGGCACCACGCAGAGCACATCATCACCGTAAGTGATCGGCGTGCCGCTCGCGGTCCAGCACGCGGTCATGCCGGAAATGCCCGGCACCACTTCGACGCGGACGCGCGGCGCCAGCCGGCTGTGCAGATGCATGAACGAGCCGTACAGGAAGGGATCCCCTTCACACAGCACGACGACGTCGCGGCCTTGCGCGATGTGTTCGGCAAGTCGCGACACGCATTTTTCGTAGAAGCTGCGCAGCGTCGCCGCATAGGCCGGATCGTCGAGCGCGATCTCGGTCGTCACCGGATAGTCCATCGGCTCTTCGATCACGCCGTCCGGCAGCAGGCCCTCGGCGATGCGCCGAGCGTGACCGGGGCGTCCGGCTTTGCGGAAGTACGCCACCACCTTGGCGGCGCCGACCAGCCGCGCGGCGCGGACGCTCATCAGGTCGGGCGCGCCGGGGCCGACGCCGACGCCGTAAACTGTCGGCGCGCTCATTCGCGTTCGCTCGCGAGCGCGTTGATCGCCGCAGCCGTCATCGCGCTGCCGCCGCGCCGGCCGCGCACGATCACGCAAGGCGACGGCGAGTCCGCCAGCAGCGCGTCCTTGGATTCGGCCGCGCCGACGAAGCCGACCGGGATGCCGATAATGGCCGCGGGCCGCGGGGCGCCGGGCTCGGCGAGGATTTCGAGCAGCCGGAACAGCGCGGTCGGTGCATTGCCGATTGCCACCACCGCGCCCTGCATCCGGTCGCGCCACAGATCGACTGCGGCCGCCGATCGGGTGGTGCCGAGCTTTGCGGCGAGGGCCGGAACATCAGGATGGTTCAGCGTGCAGATCACTTCGTTGTCGGCCGGCAGTCGTTTACGAGTGACGCCGTTGGCGACCATCTGCGCGTCGCACAGGATCGGCGCACCGGCCTGTAGCGCGGCGCGTCCCGCCGCGACGAAGCCGGGCGTGAATGCGATGTCGCCGGCGACCTCGACCATGCCGCTGGCGTGAATGATCCGCACCGCGATCTTCTCCTCGTCGGGCGTGAACCGATCGAGGGCGGCCTCGGCGCGGATAATGGAGAACGACTGACGATAGATCGCGTCGCCGTCTTTTTCGTAAGCGTAGGTCATCGGGCGACGTCCTCGATCAGCTCGGGGAGAATGGAGGGATGCGGGTCTGTATCGGCGGTCGCGCTCTCGCTCGGCGCATCCATCGCAGTGATGCTGAGGCCCGCGGCAAGGGCGAGCTGCATCAGGATGGCGCGTGCGGCACGGCCGGCGTGCTGCGCGTACAGTCTGTTGAGGTGGCGAAGCGTGGTCTGCGGCAGGTTGGTGATTAGTTCGCCCGGGATCTCGTGCGGCCCGCCGGTAGCGAGCACCGCGAAGGCGATCCGCTGGCTGCTGGCGAAGGCGGTGACCGCTTCGACGGCTTCACGGTCGGAATGCGCCTGATCCGGCAGCACGATCAGGATTGCGCGCGGCAGCGACGAATCGAGGCAGCGCTCGCTCGCCTGTGCGGCGAAGGAGGCGAGATCGCTGGCGCGCAACCGGTGCGGTCCGCCGGGCCATGACTGAGCGAAGTCCGCCAGCGTCTCGGCGCAGGGCGACAGCACCGCGATTTCGGCAGCGGCTGGCCGAAGCGACAGCTGAGAACCGGCGGAGACACCGGGATGGAGCGCAGTGGGCGGCATCGCGCCGAATCTCGTCGGTTGGCCATCGCGGGCGATGGCTCAAAACCGGCGAACGGACCTGCACTCCGGACCGCCGAAAGACATCCCGGGGCACCCCGCCCGAAACGACGTCAACATAGCAGGCGACGGCAGGTCTCCTGGCTCACGGGTCGTCGCCGATGCAGCCTTCCCGGAATATCTCCAGTGGCGTGTTGCGTCGGCTCACCGTTTACAGTTGCGGGGGCAGCTTCGGCTCGACCGCGGGCAGCGATCTTCCGATATTCCCTCTTCGTCCTGTCCGAGGACAGGACACCGTCGGCGCGGGATGTTTGGGACGGAAACGGCGAACTGTCAATCGACCATCATTGGCAACTGGCTGCCAAGAGCCGTCATCAAATTCGCGCCAGCTTGATCGGGATCAAGGCGTATCGCCGGAGGCCTCCGGGGCTCGCGCCAACGTGCGGCGGCGGCTGTCGATCGCCACACGCAGCAGCGCCGCCGCCCGGAACGGCGCGTGCAGCGCTTTGCTGAACGGCAGCGCGGCGAACAGGCCGAACACCAACCCGAGATGGGTGGTGAGCAGCAACCCCATCGCTGGCGTGCTGCGGAAGCCGAGCACCGCGAGCCCGCTGGCGCCCACCAGGGCCAGCAGGATGAGAAAGGCGACGTTCAGCCTAGTCTCGCCGCGGTCGCTCGGCTCGCGGTCGGACCGCGCTTCCAATGCCAGCAGTCCCACCGCGCCCACGGTCATCGTCACGCCGCCGACGAGCCCGAGCATCACCGACAGGCTGGCGACCGGGGAGGGCGCCACGACGCCGAGCAGATGATGATAAGCGGACGCCGCGATCGTCGACAGGCCGTTGAGCACGAAGCCGCCGGCGGTCAGATGGTGCAAGATCCGCCGCCGCTGCGAGGTGCGCTCATCATGGTCATGGCAGCCGGGGCCGCCGCCGCCGAGGTGACGCAACGTAATGATGTCGGAGAGAGCAGCCGGCAGCGCGCGGACGATCTCGCGGACCGTCACCTGCGGCGCGATCGTATGCCAGTATCGCAGCGTCGCCAGCGTGACCGCGATGACCGCCCAGGCGAACGTGCCGCCTGCGAGTCCGGCCATCGCCGGCCACGGCAGCACGCGATAGAACGCGCCTTCGCCCGCGTGGGCGGTTAGCAATGCCGATGAGTCCGTGTCTAGTACGAGGCCGAAGGTGATCAGCAGCGCCAGCGCGACGGTGGCGGGTACTGCGAGCGATGAGGCGCGAAAGACGCGACCGAGCGCAGGCGGCCACAAATGGTCCGCATAAGAGCGCTGGCGCAGTTCGGCGAACGTCGCCGGCAGATTGACGGCGAACGGATGTGGTGGTGCGTATTGGCAATCGTGCCAGCAGCCCTGGCAGTTATGGCAGAGGTTCGACAGGTAGCTGACATCGCTCAGGCTGAAGCTGTGCTTGCCGTCGATCACCGGGAACACCGGGCAGAGCCCATCGCAATACATGCAGGCGCTGCAGATCCGCAGCACGCGCTCGGCTTCTGACATCTTATCAGCCGCGGACATGGCGCGCCGCCTCCTCGCCGGCGATCTGGCCGAACACTGCCGATAGGGTGATGCCGAGCCCGGCGAGATAGCCGCGGCGCAGCACATTCGCGGCCATGATCATGCCGGCCGCGAACAGATCGTCGTGACGGTGCCCGTCGGCCTGGACCACCCGCATCGTTGCATCCACCTTGATGCCGTAGTGCACGAACGTCAGCCCCGGCCGCATCGGATAGGCGGCGAATGGCGGCACCGCGATGGGACGCGCGGCGTTGACCGGGGCGGCATTGAAGTCCTCAATGCTTTGCAACAGACCGGTGGGATCGATCTGCAGCGCGGCAGCTAGTTCCCCGAGGTTCGGCGCAGTGACCGGCGCCAGCGCGGATGGCGCAGCGCGGGCCAGACCCGCTGCATCGAGCAGCAGATAAGCGATCTGGCCGGGACAGATGGCAATCTTCGGTCCCCATTTGGCGTAGTGGGTGGGCTGCGATCCGGCCCCTGCGACGTCGATGCGAGCACCGGATCGATCGACGACGAGGCCGAGCGGAATCGACGTGATCCGGGTGACGATGCCGCCATCGAATTGCGGCCCGCGCGCATCGACAGGAACCGCATGACAGGTGGTCGGATCGCCGATTGCACAGCCCCCGGCTGCGATCAGCAGATCGAGCAAGCGACCGTCCGAATATGGCGTGCCGCGGACCATCCAGCCCTCGGCGGCGCTGCCGAAATTGTCGCTCAACCAGGCGGGGTCGGCTCCGGGGCCACCGGCACAGACGACGACGCTGCGCGTGCGAATACTGTCGTCAGCCCCAGCGGATCGAACGCTGATCGTCCAGCCCTCGTCTTCGGCGCGTAGCAGCGACCGTGCCTCGCTGTCGTAGCTGATCGCGATGCCGAGCCGGTCGGCGGTGGCGTACAGCGCATTGATCATCGCTTTGCCGCCACCCAGCGGGAATGCGGTGCGGCGGGAATACGGCATCACCCCGGTGCCAGGCGGCTGCAGATGTACGCCGTGCTCGATCAGCCAGCCGGCGATGCTGTGTGCGCGTTCGATCAGCAGTTCCGTCAGCACTTGGTCGGTGCCGTCGCCCGTCACGCTGCGTAGCTCGGCGCGCAGTTCATCTGCTGTGTAGCGATCGGGGACGTGTTCGAGCGGCGTCTCGTGTGTCAGCCGGAAATTGCGGCCATGGCGCGTGTTGCCGCCGCGTAGGGGCTGCGGCGCCGCTTCGAGCAGGCGGACTGCAGCGCCGCCGCGGCGCGCGGCAATTGCCGCGCAAAGACCGGCGATTCCGCCGCCTATCACCGTCACATCCCACAGCAAGATGCGGTCAATCCGGTCGAGATGATGCGCCAGGGCCGTTCGAGAGCGGCCAAGAAAAGCGCGGCTTGGTGGACCTTCGTCTTAGAGGGCGGCTCCGGGTTGTTGTCAATCTTGCGCCCGTGGCGTCGCCGTGCTGTGGTGCCGCTCGCTTCGGTGCCCTTCGTTCGAAGGGTGAAACGGGAATGCGGTGCGGCGAGCAATCGCCAAGTCCGCGGCTGCCCCCGCAACTGTAAGCGGACCGCTTCCGGTCACACCGCCACTGAGCACGGCATTCGCAAGCCGCTCGGGAAGGCGACCGGGACAATGTCCGCGAGCCAGGAGACCGGCCGAAGTCCGAAACCATGCCATTCGACGGTGGGTCGAAGAAGGACACAGACATGCTGCACCGACCGCCGACCTGACGCGCGCCTCCGCTTTCCGCGGAGAAATCCCGTCGTCGCCCGAACGAACCAGCGCGCACAGCTTTGCTGTCGCCGCCACGATGGTCGTTCGACTGTCTTCACTGCCCGCCGTCACGGCGGCAGCATTCTTATTGTCGAGCCTCCGAATGCACGCGCCCTTGCTTGATCCACGCATCCTTTCCGTTTCGCCGGTCGATCCCTCCCATGAATCCGAGCTGCGGGCTCGGCTCGACGGCAAGGCGAAGCCGCCGGGCTCGCTCGGCCGGCTCGAAGAACTCGCCGTGCAGCTCGGGCTGATCTGGCATCCGGCGCCGCCGCGGGCTGAGCGTGCAACGGTGTTCATCTTTGCCGGCGATCACGGCCTCGCCGCCGATCGGGTGTCGCCGTATCCGGCGAGCGTGACACGCTCGATGGTCGAGGCGTATCTGGCAGATTGCGCCGGCGTGAACGTTCTGGCGAAAGCGGCGGCGACCGAGGTGCGGATCGTCGATGGTGGCATCGATGCCGACATGCCGCCACATCCCAAGCTGATCGATCGCAAGATCCGGCGCGGCACCCGCAATGCACGCCACGAACCGGCGATGACTCATCAGGAGGCGGCGCGCGCGATCACGGCAGCGGCCGATCTGGTGCGCGAGGATATTGTGGGTGGGCTCGACATCGTTGCGATCGGCGAGATGGGAATCGGCAACACAACGTCTGCTGCGCTGATCACCCACGCGCTGACTGGGGCTCCAATCATCGATTGCGTCGGACGCGGGGCCGGGATGGATGATGCCGGCGTCGCGCACAAGCGCGCCATCGTCGAGCAGGCGGCGGCGCGGGCGCAGCCCACCGCACCGCTCGACGTGCTCGCTGAGTTCGGCGGATTCGATATCGCGATGATGGCCGGCGCGGTGCTGGGCGCTGCGACTTCGCGGCGGCCGGTGGTGATCGACGGGTTCATCGCCAGCGCCGCTGCGCTGCTGGCGGTGCGGCTGCAGCCCGCGGCGCGCGATTACTGCGTATTCTCCCATCGCTCGGCCGAGCGCGGCCACCGTGTGCTGCTCGAAGCGATGCAGGCGACGCCGTATCTTGATCTCGGCTTGCGGCTCGGCGAGGGCACCGGTGCGCTGATGACCGTTCCGCTGCTGCGCGCCGCTGCCGGCATCCTCAACGATCTCGCCGCGCTGTCGGACGTGCTGGCGGGCCGGTTCGGATCGCGCGCGTGAGCCGGCAGATCCAATCCCTGCTCAACGCCGTGCAGTTCATGACGCTGGTGCCGACGCCGCGCGCCGCGCTGTTCGACGACGACTGGTTGCTGAGCGCATCGAAGTACTTTCCGCTGGTCGGCGCCGGGATCGGTCTTGTGTGCGGTGGCGTGCTGCTCGCAGGCTCGCTGATCTGGTCCGGCGTGGTGCCGGCGATGATGGCCGTCGCCGCTGGCGCGGCGCTCACCGGCGCGCTGCACGAAGACGGCATCGCCGACACAGCGGACGGCTTGTTTGGCGGCCGCACCCGCGAGCAGCGCCTGGCGCTGATCAAGGACAGCCGCCTCGGCCTCTATGGCGCGGTGGCGCTGGTCCTGAGTTTTGCGATCCGCGTGGCAGCGCTGGCGAGCCTGCCGCCGTGGCTTGGCGTCGCTACTCTGGTGGCCGGCTATAGTCTGGGGCGGACGGGCATCGTCGCGGCGATGTCGGCGCTGCCTTATGCCGGCGACGCGGCCACCGGCAAGCTGAACTATCCGACGCGCGCGATCAGTTCGGCAGGCTGGTTCGGTCTGGCTGCGTTCAGCGTGCTCGGGGCGCTGTGGCTGGTCATGCTCAATCCGCCGGCGGCGATCGTGGGGCTTCTGGTCGCGGGCGTGTTCGGGTTGGTGGCCCCGTGGATCGCGCTCCGGCTGATCGGCGGCTATCGCGGCGATGTGCTCGGCGCCACCGAACAGATGATCCAGATCGGCCTGCTCCTCGGCGTCGTGGCGATGGCCGGCCATGGCTGAGTGATACCGCGGCTGCCGATCACGTTCGAGCGCAGGCGCGGGCGCCTGCGCTGCTTCCTCTCAACTCCATGCCATCGAGTGGTTTCATGACCGACGCCCATGTCGAGGAGCTCATCTCCCGTATCCAATTCACGCTGCGCTCGACGGCCGGGCCCCGGCGCGCCCGCTCGCTGATGATCCAGGGCACCAGTTCGGACGTCGGCAAGAGCATGGTGGTCGCCGGGCTGTGCCGCGCCTTCGCCCGGCGTGGGTTGGTGGTTCGTCCGTTCAAGGCGCAGAACATGAGCAACAACGCCGCGGTCGCGTCCGACTCGGATCTGCCGCTCGGTCCGAACGGCGAACAAGTTCGAGGCGAGATCGGCCGCGCCCAGGCGCTGCAGGCGCGCGCCTGCGGCGTGGCGCCGTCGATTCACATGAACCCGGTGCTGCTGAAACCGCAGTCCGAGATCGGCGCCCAGGTGGTGCTGCGCGGACGCGTGCTCGGCAACTGCCCGGCGCGAATCTATCACCACATGCGGCAGCGGCTGATTCCGGCGGTGGTCGACAGCTTCGAGCGGCTCGCTGCCGAGGCTGATCTGGTGCTGGTCGAAGGCGCCGGCAGCGGCGCCGAGGTTTACTTGCGCGCCTCCGACATCACCAACATGCGGTTCGCCGAGGCGGCCGATCTGCCGGTCGTTTTCCTGTCCGACATCGATCGCGGCGGCACCATGGCGGCACTGGTCGGCAGCTACGTGCTGCTGAGCGAGGGCGATCGCGCCCGCGTCGTCGGCTATCTCATCAACAAGTTCCGCGGCGATTTCTCGCTGTTCGAACCCGGCTGCCGGACCATCACGGCGGAGACCGGCTGGCCGTTCCTCGGCGTGCTGCGCTGGTTTCCCGGCGCCGACCGGTTGCCGGCAGAAGACTCCCTGGCGCTGGAGCGCGCCGCAGCGGCGAGCCGGGGCAAGCTGAAGATCGCGGTGCCGCGGCTGCAGCGCGTTGCCAATTTCGATGACCTCGATCCGTTGGTGGCGGAGCCCGACATCGATCTGCAGTGGATTCAGCCGGGCTCGCCGATTCCGGCCGATGTCGATGTCGTGGTGCTGCCTGGCTCGAAGGCGACCCGCACCGAGCTCGATCTGATCCGGCGCGAGGGGTGGGATATCGACATTCACGCCCACGTCCGCCGCGGCGGCCGCGTTGTCGGTCTGTGTGCTGGCTTCCAGATGCTCGGCCGCGTGGTGCGCGATCCGCAGGGCATTGAAGGGCCCGTGGGCGAGACCGCCGGGCTTGGTTTGCTCGACATCGAGACCGAGATTTCTGGCGACAAGCGCCTGATTGAGATCGATGCGATCGATCGGGTCAGCGGGTGCCGCGTCGTTGGCTACGAGATGCATATGGGCCGGACCACCGGCCCAGGTCTGGCGCGGCCCTGGCTGAAGCTCAAGGAGGGCAGCACCGAGCGCGCCGAAGGCGCAGTCTCGGCGGACGGCCGCGTCATCGGCGGCTATCTGCACGGCATCTTCGGCGGCGATGCGTTCCGCTCTGCCTGGCTGGCACAGATCGGTGCTGCGTCGTCCGGGCTCGATTTCGAGCGGCGGGTGGAGGAGACGCTGGACGCGCTCGCCGATCATTGCGAAAGCAATCTCGATCTCGATGCCTTGCTGGCGCTGGCGCGGTGAAGCGGCGTTCGCGGGCGGAATAGGACGACGATGCGGAAGATCTTGTTGATCGGAATCGGGCCGGGCGGTCCGAACTACCTGACCCTTCAGGCTGTCGAGGCGCTGAACCGCGCGACCGTGTTCTTCATTCCCGACAAGGGAGAAGAAAAGGCCGAGCTGCGCCTGGCGCGCGAGCAGATCTGCGAGCGCTTCATCAAGACGCCGGGCTACCGCTTCGTCACCATCGACATCCCCAAGCGTGAAGCGCAGCCGCAGGATTATCGCGCTACGGTGGACGATTGGCACGCCCAGATCGCCGATCGGTTTCAGCACGCGATGACCGAGCAACTGTCGGAGGATGGTTGCGGCGCATTTCTGGTGTGGGGCGATCCGTCGCTTTACGACAGCACGATCCGCATTCTCGACCGGCTGCGCGCGGGCGGCATGGCGATCGACTACGAGATCATTCCCGGCATCACCGCGGTGCAGGCGCTGACGGCGCGTCATGGCATCGCGCTCAATGGCATCGGCGAACCCGTGACGGTGACGACAGGGCGCAAGCTCGCCGCCGCGGGGCGATGGTCGGGCGAGACAACGGTGGTGATGCTCGACGGCGAGGAGACTTTCACCAAGATCGACGCCGAGGGGGCCGAAATCTTCTGGGGCGCGAACCTCGGCATGGACGATGAAGTTCTGGTAGCCGGCAAGCTCCCGGAGATTGCGCCCGAGATTCAGCGTGTCCGCCGCCAGGTGCGTGCCGCCAAGGGCTGGGTGATGGACATCTATCTGCTCCGCAAAGCAGGGGAAACGTAGATTGGTACCGTCGCGCTTCGACGGGCGCTGCTCATTTATCGCGCTTGCTCGATGCCAGCGTATCGGCCAAAACCGCGCCATCGGTGGCGCGCATCACGCGCCGATCTGAGCGGGGCCGACATGAACAGCATCGCGACCAGCCCGAACCGAAGCGGACTGCGCTTCCTGGTGTTTCAGCACGTCGATGTCGAGCATCCTGGGATCTTCCGCGAGTTCTGGCGCGAAGCGGGGATCGTGTGGGATGCAGTCGAACTCGATGCAGGCGAACCGATCCCAGCGCTGGAGCCGTATGACGCTCTGATCGTGATGGGCGGCCCGCAAGACGTTTGGCAGGAAGACGAGCATCCTTGGCTGGTGCCGGAGAAGGCTGCGATCCGACGCTTCGTCCAGGAGCTTGGCCGGCCGTATCTTGGGATCTGCCTCGGGCATCAGTTGCTCGCGGCGGCGCTCGGCGGCGAAGTCCGTCTCGGCAAGACTCCTGAGGTTGGTCCGGGCGAAGTCGAGCTGACGGCGGCCGGCGCAACCGATCCGTTGTTCGCCGGTCTTTCCAGCCCGCTGCAGACCTTCCAATGGCATGGGGCCGAAGTCGCGACGTTGCCGGCCGGCGGCGAAGTGCTGGCGCGCAATGATGCTTGCGCGGTGCAGGCGTTCCGGTTTGGCCCTGCGGCGTACGGGCTGCAGTATCACGTCGAGATCACCGACCGCACCGTGCCTGAATGGCAGCAAATTCCCGCCTATGCGGCTTCGCTCGAGACGGCGCTCGGGCGCGAGCGTGCCGCGAAGCTTGCCGACGAGACCACTGGGCTCTTGCCCGGTTTTGCGGAGGCGGCGCGCCGGCTCAACGACAACTTCCTGCAGATCGTGACGCGCGCAGCGGCGCGCTAAGCCATCACGACGTCTGCGGCGGATGCGCCGGCTGCCGTTTGATGTGCCCATGCGGCGCGGCGATCAGATGCGTCACTTTTGGTTCGGCATCAAACAAGCGGATCTGCTCCTGAAGCACCCGATCTGCATTGGTGACGCGCTCGTGCTGGCGGAGATGCTCCAGCCATGAAGCGACCTTGAAGGTTTCGACAAAGCGGCCGGGATCGGCCGCATCCTCGAACACGCCCCATTGATAGGCGCCGTCGCGCCGCCGCTGCCGGCTGAGATGCCGCACCGCGCTGAGAAACGCCTCGCGATGGCTCGGCGCAATTCGGTACTCGACCGTGATCAGCACCGGGCCCTGATCCGGTTCGGCATCGATGCTGACGATCGGAGTCGGCCAGTGCATCGAGGGTGACAGATCGACGTCAGCGCCAGCTTTGAGTTTCCATCGCCAAGTCACCACAATGCCGAGCACTGCGCCCGCCGCAGCCGCGAAATGTGCGATCGGCAGGCCGAACGATGAGGCGATCTGGCCCCACAGCGCACTGCCTGCGGTCATCGCGCCGAAGAACACGGTGACGAACATCGCCAGGCCGCGTCCGCGGACCCAATCCGGCAGCACGACCTGCACCGAGACGTTGAGGCTGGCCAGCACGGCGATCCACGAGACGCCGGCGAGCAGGCACGCGGCGACAGCGAGTTCGACCTGCCGGGCAAGGCCGAGCATCACCAGACACAGCGCGGTGCCGAGCGTGCCGGCGGCCACCAGCCGGTCGGGGCCGAGCGCGGCCTTCAGCTTCGGCAGGGCGAGTGCGCCGCCGATCGCGCCGGCGCCGACTGCGCCGAGCAGGATGCCGTACAGTTCCGGCCCGCCGGCGATCCGCGATCGGGCCATCAGCGGGAGCAGCGCCCAATAGGCGCTGGCGAAGAAGAAGAACGCCACCGCGCGCACCAGCGTCGCGCGCAGCTCGGTATTGTGCCGGGCGTGACGGATGCCGGTGACCAGCGCTTCGATCAGCCGTTCCGGCGGCAGCGTGCCGCTGCGCGAATGAGCGGGGCGCCACCAAATCAGGGCGGCGATCACCGCAAGGTTGCTGACCGCATTGATCCAGAACGGCGCGGCGATGCCGAGGCTGCCGATCGCGACGCCGCCCAGCGCCGGGCCGATGGCGCGGCTGATATTGATGCCGACGCCGTTGCTGGCGACCGCAGAGGCGAGATCCTGCTTCGGCACCAGATCCGGCACGATCGATTGAAACGCCGGCGCGGCAAAGGCGGCGCCGGCGCCGAGCAGGAATGTGAACAGCAACAGCTGCGGCGGCGTCATCAGGCCAAACCACACCAGCGCCGCGCTGGCCCCGGCGAACACGGTCAGGACGATCTGCACCACGATCAAGAATTTGCGCTTGTCGACGATATCGGCGAGCGCACCCGCCGGAATGGCAAACAGGAAGATCGGCAGGTTGGACGCGACTTGCACGAGCGCGACCTGCAGCGGGTCGGCCTCCAGGCTGGTCATCAGCCAGCCGGAGGCGGCATTGAACATCCAGGTGCCGACGTTGGACACCACCGTTGCCGTCCACACCACCGTGAAGGCGATGTGGTGAAAGGCTGCCCAGGATGAGGGGCGTGGCGGAGCCTTCGTCTGCTGGCCGCCTTCAACACTGCTCATCGGTCCTCGCTGGGTTGAAGGCGCTCGTGATCTGTCCGGCGCTGGTTGCCAAAGCGGAAATCTATCGCGGCGGCGCCAAGCGAGATTGCAAGACCTTGATGCGGTTTGAATGTTTGAGTGCGGCGTCAGGCGCGAGAGGATCGCCCGTCATCAAGCCCGAACTCGCATGAGCTGTCCTGACCACCGCGGTGCACCTGCGGTGAGATGTCGTCGTCGGCGTGAGCAGGGCGCCGCGCGTTCGTGCAAGCGGTGACGGGTTCGTCCAAGCGATCTGTGCGCCGGGCAGGGCATGATCGCCCCCAGTTGCCTCAGCTCAGCCCCGAACTTGGAGAATTCCGATGTCGAAACTGGATATGCTCACGCCCGACAACAGCGCGATCGCGCTGATCGATTATCAGCCGGCGATGTATCAGGGCGTGCAGTCGCACGACCGTCTTGTGGTCTTCAACAATATCCAGATCCTCGCCAAGGCGGCGAAGCTGTTCAAGATCCCGACGGTGCTGACCACGGTGGCCAAGGATTCGTTCTCCGGCCCCTTCATGCCGGAAGTCACCGAGCTGTTTCCGAATCTCGACATCATCGACCGCACCTCGATGAATTCGTGGCTCGATCCGAATTTCCGTAAGGCCGTCGCTGCCACCGGGCGCAAGAAGTTCGTGATCGCCGGGCTTTGGACTGAAGCCTGCGTTATGTTCCCGACGCTCGACATGCTGAAAGAAGGCTACGAGATCTACATTCCGGCCGATGCTTGCGGCGATCTGTCGATGGAAGCGCACAACCGCTCGATGGAGCGCGCGATTCAGGCCGGCGCGGTGCCGATCACCTCCTGCCAGTACGCGTTCGAACTGCAGCAGGACTGGGCGCGCTCGGAGACCTATGAGGGCATGATGGACATCCTGCGGGCCCACTCGCCCTACGGCATCCAGATCCGTTTCTCCAAGTGGGCGCTCGGCGAACACGCCTCCGAGGGCGGCACCAAGGCCGCCTGACGCGATTGGCGCGGGGAGAGCACGATGAAAGTATATCTGCTGTCGCTCGGTGCCGGCCTGTTGGTCGGCATCATCTACAGCTTGCTCAACGTGCGCTCGCCCGCGCCTCCGCTGGTGGCGCTGATCGGACTGCTCGGCATTCTGGCCGGCGAGCAGATCGTGCCGGTGGCGCGCCAGATCATCTCCGGCCACAGCCTCGCGGCCGCATGGCGCGACGCCAGGTGCACGCCGCACATCTTCGGCATGCTGCCGAGCCGCCGCGCCGCTGAGACGTCCTCAACTTCCGAACCGCACCAGATGGAGAAGCACTCATGAGCACCGCGCCCGATATCATCCTGCATCGCGGCCTGTTCACGACGCTGGATCGGAGCAACCCGACCGCCAGTGCGGTGGCGATCTCGGACGGGCGGTTCACGGCGGTCGGGCACGACCGCGATGTCTTGCCGCTCGCTGGTCCTTCGACCCGCGTGATCGATCTGAAGGGCCGGCGGGTGCTGCCTGGCCTGATCGACAACCATCTGCACATCATCCGCGGCGGCCTGAATTTCAACATGGAGCTACGCTGGGATGGCGTCCGTTCGCTCGCCGATGCGATGAACATGCTGAAGCGCCAGGTGGCGATCACGCCACCGCCGCAATGGGTGCGCGTGGTCGGCGGCTTCACCGAGCACCAGTTCGCCGAAAAGCGGCTGCCGACGATCGACGAACTCAACGCAGTGGCGCCGGACACCCCGGTGTTCCTGCTGCATCTGTATGACCGCGCCATCCTCAACGGCGCAGCGCTGCGCGCGGTCGGCTACACTAAGGATACGCCGGAGCCGCCCGGCGGCGAGATCACCCGCGATGCCAACGGCAATCCCACGGGTCTGCTGCTCGCCAAGCCGAATGCCAACATCCTCTACGCAACGCTGGCGAAGGGGCCGAAGCTGCCGTTCGACTATCAGGTCAATTCCACCCGCCACTTCATGCGCGAACTGAACCGGCTCGGCGTCACCGGCGCGATCGACGCCGGCGGCGGCTTCCAGAACTATCCCGACGATTACGCGGTGATCCAGAAGCTCGACGAAGAAGGGCTGCTGACCATCCGGCTCGCCTACAATCTGTTCACGCAGAAGCCGAAGGGCGAAAAGGACGACTTCCTCAACTGGACCAAGACGTCCAAATACAAGCAGGGAAACGACTACTTCCGGCACAACGGTGCCGGAGAAATGCTGGTGTTCTCGGCCGCTGACTTCGAGGATTTCCGGGTGCCTCGCCCCGACATGCCGCCGGAGATGGAAGGCGAGCTCGAAGAGGTGGTACGCATCCTGGTGCAGAACAAATGGCCCTGGCGTCTGCACGCGACCTATGACGAGACCATCTCCCGCGCGCTCGACGTGTTCGAGAAGGTGAACCAGGACACGCCGCTCGACGGTCTGCACTGGTTCTTCGATCATGCCGAAACGATCTCGGATCGCTCGATCGACCGGATCGCGGCGCTTGGCGGCGGCATCGCGGTGCAGCACCGGATGGCGTATCAGGGCGAATATTTCGTCGAGCGCTACGGCTTCGGCGCCGCGGAGGCGACCCCGCCGGTGAAGCGTATCCTCGACAGCGGCGTTAAGGTCTCGGCCGGCACCGATGCGACCCGGGTCGCGTCCTACAATCCGTGGGTGTCGCTATCGTGGCTAGTGACTGGCCGCACTGTGGGCGGCCTGCGGATCACGCCGCAGCGGAACTGCCTCGACCGGGAAACCGCGCTGCGGATGTGGACCGAGAACGTCACCTGGTTCTCGAACGAGGAAGGCAACAAGGGGCGCATCGCCGTCGGCCAGCTCGCCGACGTGGTGGTGCCCGACCGCGACTATTTCTCCTGCAGCGAAGCCGAAATTGCCGATACGACCGCGCTGCTGACGATGGTCGGCGGCAAGGTAGTGTATGGCGCCGGCGAGTTCGCTACTCTCGACGACAGTGCGCCGCCGCCGGCGATGCCGGACTGGTCGCCGGTGCGCCGGTTCGGCGGCTATGCGGCCTGGGCGGACGACCAAAACGCCGCCAGCAAGGTCGCGGTACAGGCGATGACGTCGTGCGGCTGCGCCAACAGCTGCACGCTGCATGGCCACGATCACGCCACCGCGTGGTCGAGCAAGCTGCCGGTCTCCGATCTCAAGAGTTTCTGGGGCGCGCTGGGCTGCGCTTGCTGGGCGGTGTGAGGTGAGGCTGGCTGACGAGCCGAGGTGGGCGGCGACGATCCTGTCGTCGTCGCTGCTCTGGCACGCCGCGCGCTTCGCGCTGGTGTCCGGCTATCTGCTCGGCGGCGTGGTGAAGCTGTTCGACTTCGCCGGGGCTGTGGCCGAGCAGCAGAGGTTCGGCCTGCATCCCGGCTGGCTGTGGGCATCGCTCGCCATCATCGTCGAACTGGGTGGCTCGCTCCTGGTGCTCGCCGATCGGCTGGTCTGGTTTGGTGCCGGCGCGCTTGGCGTCCTGACCTTCGTGGCGATGCTGACGGCGAATGCGTTCTGGTCCGCGCCCGCGGCGGATCGTGGGATACAGGCAAACGCCTTCTTTGAACATCTCGGACTGATCGCCGGCTTCGTGCTGGTGGCGATGCTGTCCGACCAACGGCGATCGACGTCCTGATATTGGCGAGGAGACTTCCGTGAAACAGATCTCGAAACCCCTTCTGTTGCTGGCGATCGCCGCCGCGCTGAGTTCGCCGGCGGCGGCAAAGCAGACGCGCCATACCAACCCATCGGTCGCGGTCGCGCCGCAATACGACACCACACATGTCTATGTGGCACCCGAGGACGTCGACAAATTCGTGGCGAGCTTTCTCGCCACCTTCGGGGGCAAGAGCACCAAGCAGGTGGTCGCGACCGTGACGCCGACGCCGAGCAGCACGACCTCGCAGTTGCTGCAGACCCCGGTGGGCACGGTGTCGTTGTTCGGCTTCAAGACGCCGATCCCGTATCCGTTCGGCGGTGAGCGCAACGGCTATCTGGTCCGCGATATCGATGTGGCGATCAGGCAGGCGCGCGCAGCGGGCGCGTCCGTGATCGTGTCGACCTTCCCGGATCCGATCGGACGCGACGCGGTGGTGCAGTGGCCCGGCGGAGTCAACATGCAGCTGTATTGGCACACGACCAAGCCGGACTATGCCGCGTTCACTTCAGTCCCGGAGAACCGGGTGTATGTCGCGCCCGATCGGGCCGAGGCGTTCGTGCGCAGCTTCGTGAAGTTCTCGCACGGCCGGGTCGTGTCGGACAGCAGCGCCGCATCCGGCGCCGAGGTTGGGAAACCCGACGCCAAGTTCAAACGGATCCGGATCGAATCTGCATTCGGCAAGATGAGCGTGTTCGTCACCGACGGGCATTTGCCGTATCCTTACGGACACGAGACCACCGGCTATGAAGTCGCCGATCTGGAGGCGACGATGGCCAAGGCGAAGGAAGCAGGGGTGACGGTGCTGGTGCCGCCTTATTCGTTCGAGGACCGCAAGGCCGCGATGCTGCAATTCCCCGGAGGCTACGTGGCGGAGATCCACGCCGCGGCGCAGCGGCACGCGGCGGCAGCCGAGTGACGGCGGCCGGCGGAGAGCGCGGTGGAGATCGGCGCGCGGCGCGCTTGCGCTTCGTGCTGCTGGCCTCCGTCGCGCTCATCGCCTTCGGCCGTGTTGCCCGCGCGGCTGATGATGCCCCGGCGCGGCCCTCGATCCAGTCCAATCGGTGGGCAGAGGATTGGTCGGTGCTGGCCGATCCGAAGCTGCGGACCGAGCCGTTCGACTCCCTGAAATATGTGCCGCTGTGGGTATCTGATCCGAAGAGCTATGTTTCGTTCGGTGCCAATCTGCGCGAGCGGTTCGAGTTCAACGATGCCCCGGCGTTCGGCACCGGCGGCAATGCCCGCGACAGTTACGTCATCCAGCGGCTGCAACTCCACGCCGATGTGCATTTCGATGCCAACTGGCGGGCGTTCGTCCAGCTCGAGGACGATCGGGCGTTCGACAAGCTGAACGTGACCTCTGTCGATCAGGATCGGGTCGACCTGCGGCTGGCGTTTCTCGAATACACCAAGCAGTTCTCCGGCGGGCTGCTCAAGGCCCGCGTTGGTCGGCAAGACTTTGCCTTCGATCTGCAGCGCTTCGTCTCGTCGCGCGACGGGCCCAACGTTCGGCAATCGTTCGACGCGGTGTGGGCCGATTGGGAGACCGGCACCTGGCGGTTCATCGGATTCGTCAGCCGGCCGGTGCAGTATTTCGACGAGAGCCCGTTCGACGACCGCTCGTCCGATCAGTTCCGCTTCAGCACGCTCCGCATCGAACGTAAGGTGCTCGGCGACAACGAGCTATCAGGCTATTACTCGCTGTATGAACGTGCCGGCGCGCGCTATCTCGATGCCTTCGGTGATGAGCGCCGGCATATCTTCGACGTTCGCTTCGCCGGCAAGCAGGGGCCGCTCGATTGGGACCTCGAGGCGATGGGGCAGACCGGGCAGGTGGGGACCTCCGCTGCTCGGGCCTGGGCGGTGGGTGCCCGCGCCGGCTACACGCTGCCCGCCGCCTGGCAGCCGCGGCTCGGGCTGCAGTTCGATGCGGCGTCTGGTGACGATCACCCGAAAGACGGCGTGCTCGGCACCTTCAATCCCTTGTTCCCGAACGGCTATTACTTCACGCTGGCTGGCTTCACCGGCTATTCGAACCTCGTTCATCTCAAGCCGTCGATCACCGTCTCGCCGGCAAGCCGGCTCAAGTTGATGGCGGCGGTTGGTCTGCAATGGCGCGCGACCACGGCGGACGCGATCTACGTTCAGCCGAGTGTGCCGGTGGCCGGCACTGCAGGGGCCGGCAGCGCTTGGACCGGCGCCTACGGCCAGCTCCGCCTCGACTACGCCTTCGATGCGCATCTCACCGGCGCGATCGAAGCGGTGCATTTCGAAGTCGGCGACACCATCCGCACCGCCGGTGGCCGCAGCAGCGACTATCTCGGCGCACAGTTACAATACGGGTGGTAGACGTCAGGCAACACGCAACGGCCCGGCGCGACGATGGGTCGGGCCGGGCCGCTGCTTGGTTGGCGTGGGGCCTTATTCCTTCACGAACGCCAGCAGGTCGGCGTTCAGCACGTCGGCATGGGTGGTGAGCATGCCGTGCGGATAGCCCGGATAGGTTTTCAGCTTGCCGTTCTTCAGTAGCTTGACCGACAGCTTCGCGGAGTCCTCGATCGGCACGATTTGGTCGTCCTCGCCGTGCAGAACCAGCGTCGGCACGGTGATGGCCTTCAGGTCGTCGGTCTGGTCGGTCTCGGAGAACGCCTTGATGCCGTCATAGTGGGCCTTGGCGCTACCCATCATGCCCTGGCGCCACCAGTTGTTGACGACGCCCGGCATCGTCTTCGCATCAGGTCGGTTGAAGCCGTAGAAAGGCCCGGCCGGGACGTCGAGGAAGAACTGCGCACGATTGCCCGCGAGCGCCTTGCGGAAGCCGTCGAACACCTCGATCGGCAGGCCGCCGGGGTTCTTCTCGGTCTTCAGCATCAGCGGTGGCACGGCAGAGACCAGCACGGCCTTGGCGACCCGGCCCTGCGGCTCACCGAACTTGGCGACGTAACGCGCGACTTCACCGCCGCCGGTCGAGTGACCGATGTGCACGGCCTTCTTCAGGTCGAGATGCTCGGCGACTGCGGATGCGTCGGCCGCGTAGTGATCCATGTCGTGGCCGGTGTCGACTTGAGACGAGCGGCCATGGCCACGGCGATCATGAGCGACCACGCGATAACCGTTGGCCAGGAAGAACAGCATCTGTGCGTCCCAATCGTCGGACGACAGCGGCCAGCCGTGATGAAACACGATCGGCTGGGCCTGCTTCGGGCCCCAATCCTTGTAGAAGATGTCGACGCCGTCCTTGGTCTTGACGAATCCGCTGCTCATTCGTTGGTCTCCTTGTGAAGGTCGCTGAGGGTGGGCCGGCTGTGCGATGGCGGTGCTGGGAAGAAGAGCGACGCAGGCGGCACCCACGATCGCGTCACGCCGGGTGATGTGGAGAGCGCTGGGGTGCAGCGCTCGTGACGATCCCGGCACATTCTCGTGATCAGGAGTGCTCATCGGTGGTCTCCAGGTTGAGGGGCTTGGCAGCGTATGGCTTAGCCCGCCACGGTGCGTACGGCGTCGAGGATCACGTCAGCGACGGCCTGCGGCTGCGACAAAATGGACAGATGGCTCGCCTTCAGCTCGGTGGTCTTGGCCTTCAGGCGGACGGCGAGTTCGCGTTCGAGCTCGACGCTGACGATGCGGTCGTCGGTCGAGACGATGTACCAGTTCGGCCGGGTTTCCCACGCAGCCTTGCTGATCCTGTCGGCGAAGGTGGTGGTCGGCAGCGGCGGCTGCAGCACCGCAAGCACGCGCGCTTCGTCTTCCGAAAGATCCTGCGCGACGTCGTTGACCCATCCTGCTTCGCTGAGCTTGAGATGGCCGTGGCCGTCATCGACGATCTGGCTCAGGCCCGGCGGCGACGGATGCGAGCCGACGAGATCGCCGACGGATTCGCCGACCTTCGGCGGCAGGGCGGCGACGAATACCAAGGCTTTGACCTTCGGGTCGTTTCCGGCCTGGGTAATCACCGCGCCGCCCCAGCTATGGCCCACGAGCACGACGTCGCCCTGAATGCTGTCGAGCACGATCCTGGTGGCTTCGACGTCCGCGGCGAGGGATGTGGTCGGATTCTGTACCGCGACCACCGGGATGCCCTGGCTGAGGAGATAAGGGATCACGAGCCGCCAGCTTGAACCATCGGCCCAGGCGCCATGCACCAGCACCACTGTGGGAGAGGACGAATTTGGCATCGCGTGACTCCTCGTTGAGACCGTATCTCGGCGACCTTGATCTAAGGCGTATGTGCCGGCGGCTCTTGTCGGTTCGCACGAGAACTTGGATGTTCGGATGATGGACGCGCGGCGTCGTCCGGCAGGCACTTGCTGCGGCGAAAGCGAGCCGTGCAACCGGACTTAAGCTGATCGCGGGAGCGTGAACTGAAAACGCGCGCCGTGCGGTTTCAGCGAGGTGGCGAGCAGCCGCCCGCCATGGGCTTCGACGATCGATTTGCTGATCGATAGGCCCATCCCCATGCCTTGCGGCTTGGTCGTCACCAGCGCTTCGAACAACTGATCAATCCGGTCCTCATCGAAGCCGAGACCGTTATCCGTGACGCTGACGGTGACGCTGCCCGGATCGCTGGTGGCGCTGGCGACCGTCAGCACTCGGCGGCCTTCGATCGTCGCCATCGACTCGATTGCATTCATCGCGAGGTTGAGCAGCACCTGCTGGAGCTGAACTCTGTTGCCGAGCACGACCGCGTCACCACCACCGAGCCGGAACTCGAGATGAATGCTGTGATGGCGCAGCTCGCTCTGGATGATCGACAGAATCTCCCGGGCCACGTCGTTGATGTCGAGCGGAGCCATTTGTGGCGACGCTTTCACTGCAAGCCCGCGGATGGTCTGAACCACGTCCGCGGCACGCCGGCCGTTTTCGATCACCCGGCTCGCCGCGTTCTTGGCCTCGTCGATCGACGGCTGTTCGTTGTTGAGCCAGCGCAGGCAGACGTCGGCATTTGTGATGATCGCGGTGAGGGGCTGGTTGATCTCATGGGCGATCGAGATCACCAGTTCGCCGATGGCAGTCAGGCGCGACATCCGCATCAATTCGGACTGCGATTTTTGCAACGCGTCGACCAGTGCGTCCTTCTCTTCTAGGAAGGCGTTCTTCAGCGACATTGCCGCCTGCGAGGACAGCAGCTTGAGCACCGACAGTTTGCCGGGCGTGAACACGCCGGCAGCGAGATTGTTCTCCAGAAAGATGAGTCCGATCAGCTTGCTGCGCTTCATCAGCGGGAGGCACAGGACTGATCGCGCCTTCAGCCGGGCCACATAAGGGTCATCAGCAAACCGGCTGACAAGAGCGTCGTCGATGGTGATGGCCTCGCCGGTGCGGGCGACGAAGTTGACGATCGATCGAGGCAGTTCGTCTGTCGATGCGATGTCGTCGCGCAGGACGACCTCGATCCCGGATTCGGCGGTCCTGGCTTCGGCCCGGATCGACAGTTCGTCATCCTGTGGCAGGATCAGCAGGCCTCGCTGCGCGCCCGCGTGCTCGAGCACCAAGGTCATCAGAGTTTCCATCAGCCTCGGCACGCCGGATTCGTTGGAGACTGCCTCGGAGGTGCGCAGCACGGCGGCGAGGTCGAAGCTCTCGGCGATGCTTGAAGGAACTTGAGCCGATGCGGAAAGCGCGGCGACGACGTCCGGATACAGGCGATCGATCTGGGCGGCCTTGGCGAACGCCCCCCATTGCTGATAGCCGTCGCGCGCCTTGGCGAGATGGGCGTGGTAGGCGGTGTCGAGGCCCTGTTGCCGGCAGAAGCATGCGGCCAGTTCGTGGGCGATGGCTTCGACCTGCGAGACCCGGCCGCGGTGCGACGACGAGATCGCCTGCTGATATAGCCGCAGCGCTTCGAACGGGCGTTGCTGCAGCCGCGCGACTTCGGCTTCCAGCAGCGCCCGCGCTCCTTTGTAGTTCTCGGGATTATGGATTTCCCAGGTGGCCATTTGCCGATGTGCGTCGGCCAACAGTTCGGCGAGTTCGGCATACGGCGCGGGCGGCGTAGGCGAGTCCATGTTGGCGGCGCTGATCACGCCGACATAGAAATAGTAGATTGAATATTCGTGGTGGCCGACGGTGCTCCACAGCAGCGGCTGAGCCTTGCGCAGCGCTGCGAATGCCGCGACGTAATCACCGGCGAAATACAGCGCCTGCATCTTGCGGATCCAGAACCAGCACAACGCGATGTCTAGGCTACGGTTCGCCGCCAGCTCGCGGGCGAATTGCTCTTCGTCGAAGCCCTCACTGCTGAGCGAGCCGAATGCTGCGGTCTCGCCGCGCAGCGATCGCAGGAACTGCAGCTGCGTGGTGATGATGTGGACAATCAGGCCGAACTTCGCCCGCTTCATCAGCGCAAGCCGGGCGGAGGCCTCGACTTCGACTTCGTCGAGCGGATCGCCGGCCGACAGCCGGTTGGTGATCAGGGTGCACGACGAGAAGCCCGCATAGGTCAGATCGCCGGTCTCGTTGGCCTCCTCGAAAGCGCGCCGCAGATAGGGTTGTGCCTCGTGCAGGGGGCGAGCCCAAGGCAACACATGGGCGCCGTAGGTCAGGTGGACGCGCGCCTTGTATTGGCCGAAGCCGCGGGTTTCGACCAGGCGTAGCCCGAGGTCGCCAAATTGGAGAGCGGCGGCGTAGTCGCCGAAGCAGGGGCCGACGACCATGCCGAGATACGCATAGGCGAGGGCGGAAGCATCCGTGTTGCCGTGCTGAATGCTGAGATTGGCCATTCGGCACAGCAGCAGGCATACCAGATTGAGATCGGTAAAGAACGCCGGCGCCAGCGCCGCCGTCATCACCGACAGCGCAGCCGATCGAGGACGGTCGCTCGAAATCGGAAGATCGAGCAGGGAGTCGATACTGCGGCCGCCGAGGCGCTGGTTCAGCAGTTGGTATTCGGCGCTCGCCTCCTCGCGGTCCGGATGCCGCGACCAGACGATGCCGACGTCGCGCAAATAGGCGAGACACGCCTCGATTGCGAGATCGCTGCGATCCATCGCGGTATAGAGCGTGATCTGCAGCGCGACCACGGCAGCAATTGCGATTTCGCCACGTGCCTTGGTGACGAGATCGCGCAACCGCTCTTCTGCTTCCGTCAGGGCGCCGGTCAGAAACTCGCATTCGGCGAGCTGATATTCGACGTCGTAGGCCAGATCGGGTTGCTCGGCCCATCGATTCTCGCCGAGCAGGGTGAGCGCTGCCGCGAGGTAGACCCGCGCCGAACTGTAGGCGATCGCCTTCTTGGCGGCGCGGCCGGCTTTCAGATTGTAGCCGGCGGCCAGCACCATCTCGGAGCGGGACGACAGCAGCGACGCCCCGAGATTGTAGTGATTGGCGATGCTGAACAAGGCGTCGGACGAGCTCGGAACGGAATTGGCAAGGTGTCTGGCGATCGCCAGATGCTCGGCCGGCAAATCCGAAGGATCGATCAGCCGATAGGCGGCTTCGCGCACGCGGTCATGCACGAACCGGTAATCGTTCTCGGTACGCAGCAGCAGTTCGTTGGCGACGAGGTCCTGCAGCGCGCTGTGGACTTCCTCCACGGTGATGTCGCGGAGCTGCGCCAGCAGGCAGGCTTCGGCGTTCATACCGAGAGCGGAGAACGTCTGCAGCACGTCTCGGGTGCGGGACGGGAGCCGGTGGAGCTTGCGGCTCATCAGATCGACGACGTTGTCGGTGAAGCCCTTCTGGTCGATCAGATCGATGTTCCAGATCCACTCGTGATGCAGCAGATGGAAGCTCACGAGCTGCTCGTCGACCAGGGACGAAAAGAACTGAATCGCGAAGAATGGATTGCCGCCCGTCTTGCGATGGATCAGTTCTGCCAGCGGGACGACATGGTCGGCCTCGGCGCGCAGCACGTCGGCGACCAGCGCGCAGATGTCGTCTGCGCTGAGCGAAGCGAGGCGGATCTCCTCGATATGCGACACGCTGCGCCGGATCTCCGCCAGCGCGCATGAGAGCGGATGGCTGTCGTCCACTTCATTATCGCGGTAGGCACCGACGACGAGAAGATGACGGGTGTCGATGTTTTGCGCGAGCCGCGCCAGAAATTCCGAGGTCGCCTTGTCTAGCCATTGCAGGTCGTCGAGGAACAGCACCAGCGGATGCTCGGCACGTGCGATCGCGGCGAGGAGGCGGGCCAGCACAGCTTCGAACAGGCTCTTGCTCTCCTGCGGCGGCAACTCCGGCAGCGGCGGCTGATCGCCGATCACCAAGGCGAGGTCCGGGACCAGATCGACCATCAGCTCGCCGTGCTCGCCGACCGCGTCCTGCAGCGTGATGCGCCAATGGTCGAGCGTCGCGGAGTCGAGGCCGAGGATCTGGCGCACCAGGGAGCGAAAGGCTTGGGCCAGGGTGGCGAATGGGATGTCGCGCTTGTACTGATCAAACTTGCCGGCGATGAACCAGCCATTGGTCGGCGCAAGGCTCTTGCGCAGTTCGTTGACCACCGATGATTTGCCGGCGCCGGAATATCCAGAGATCAGGACCCATTCGGTGGTGCCGGTCGAGGCGGCGCGATGATAGGCGGACAGGATCACGTTGATCTCGGCCTCGCGGCCGTACAGCTTCTCCGGCATTCGGACGATGCCGGCGGCGTCGTGCTCGGTCAGACGGACGCCGGCCGTTGTGCCGTTGGTCTCCCACGCCGCGAGGCAGGCCCGCAGATCGCGCTCGACGGCGAGCGCGGTCTGATAGCGGTCATCCGCTGATTTTTCGAGCAGCCGAAATGCAATCCGTTCGATCGCGATGGTGGCCGCGGAAGCATTCGGCAGCGGGTTCGGTCGGCGGGCGATGTGATAGTGGATCCACTGGCCCGGGCTGGAGGCGAAGAACGGTAGGCTGCCCGAGGCCAGCATCTGGTAGAGCAGAATGCCGAAAACATAGAGATCGCTCCGCGCATCGATCGAGCGATTGAGCCGCCCGGTTTGTTCCGGCGACATGTAGGTCGGCGATCCGATCTCACTCCCAGCGATATCGGGACGTTCGCGGTTGAGCCGCGAGGCGCAGGCGAGACATGTCAGCCAAACCCGATCGGATTGGTCGATCCAGACCGCGGCCGGATTCAGATTGCGGTGGATCAGGCCTTGGCCGTGAATGTGTCCGAGCGCCTGCGCGATGCCGATGCCCCAACGTAACAGCCGCGCCACCGGCAGCGGCTGCCCAAGCTTCTCGGACAAAGGCTGGGCGTCGTGGTCATCGATGATCAGCGCGGCGCGGCCGTCGATCGTCACCAGTTCGCTCGGGCGGAGGACGTAATCAGCATCGAGATCGCGGGTGAGGGCGAATTCACGGGCAAGCTGCTGTGCCGCTGGCGGATCGTCGAGATCGGCCATCACCACCAGGTTCGGTGGAGCCATGCTGTCGGCTTGGCGCCGAAAGACGCTCAAGCCGCCTTCGCGCCGCACCAACTCCATCGGGGCGTCGATCTGTTTCACGGCACCGATCCAGTTGTGGCGCTCGGCCTGCCAATCAGGCCCGGCCATCAGGGCCGGATGCCAGCGCGCGCTGAATGCAGTGTACCAGAGTTTCCGCGTCGAAAGGCTTGCTCAGGAATCCGATCGCGCCGAGGGCGCGGGCTCTAGCTTCGATCCTCTCGTCCGGGAACGCGGTAATGTAGATTACCGGAGGCGCGCCACCTTCGGCGGTCAAACGAGCGTGCAGGTCGAGGCCGCTGACTTCGGCCATCTGCACGTCTGTGATCAGGCAAGAGGTCGTCGAGCGGGCGTCGGAGGCCAGGAATTGCGGCGCGGATCCAAAGCCGCGCGCCGTGTGTCCGAGCGAGCGGATCAATCCTTCGATGGCGATCCGGACGTTTTCGTCGTCGTCTATCACCGTAACGATCTTGCCGATGGTCATTTCTGCCATCCTCAAGAGTGATGCAGCACGAGCCGACGTCGAGGGACTCTGGGGCACCCGTTCCTGCAATATAAGTCATACGATGGTTTTACGTTGCTTCCCCAGCGTGCGGCGCGAGAACTTCGGCCATTCGCACCAGATCGGCGAGTGATCGGGCACGCATCTTCTTCATCACGCGGCCGCGATGAATCTTCACAGTGATTTCGCTCAGTCCGAGATCGGCGGCGACGTTCTTGTTCATCGATCCTGCGGAAACCATTTCGAAGATCTGTTTCTCGCGGGGGGTAAGAGCGTCGAAGCGTTGGGCGATCTCGTTGCGCTTGCGTTCGGATTCGCGGCGACGCCGATCGAGCTCGATAGCGGCGGATACTGCGTCCAGCATCTCCTGATCGCGGAACGGCTTGGTCAGGAAGTCAACGGCACCGGCCTTCATCCCGCGCACCGTCATCGGCACATCGCCGTAGCCAGTCATGAAGATGATTGGGATCCGGACTTCCAGACGGGACAGCATGTCCTGCAGGTCCAGCCCGCTGGTGCCGGGCAGGCGGACATCGAGGATCAGGCAGTTGGCATCGGGCGGAACACCGGTCGTCAGCAGATCCTGCGCGGATCCGAACAGCGCCACCCGATGCCCCACAGACCTGAACAGGCCTTCCAGCGCTTCTCTGATGCCGGCGTCGTCATCGACGACCACGATCAGGGGACTGGGGAGGGAAGCCATGAAAGGGGTCTGCGTCCTCTGCGATTCCGCACCGCCGAAATCTAATCAAGCTTCGGCGGACAATCCAGTTTTCAGCGTCGACGACGGCTTGGGCGGCGGCTGAAGGCGGCCGGCTACTCGGTTTCGTGCCGAAAGCGCAATGTAAACCTTGGTTTGCTCTCGGCGAAACCAATGCAGCACCGCAGCGCACCTTGGTCCGACTTCAGCGTGTCGCCGAATTGTCCTTCAATCAGCGGCAATGACAGCGAGCACCGCACCCAGAGCCGAAGCCATGTCCCGGTTAGCCAGCCCAAGCGAGGCCTTTGCGTGTCTGGCGGAGATGCTGCAGGAGGCATCCGACGCTGTCGAGGACGATCCGTTCGCCGCTCGGACATGCCTGGCCCGGGCCACGATGCTGCTGCGCGAGGTCCAGGCCCGTCATGCGCCCGAGGCGTCCGTGGAACGTCCCGATCAGGCGCAGGCACTGGGGCTGGCGCGCTGGCAGCTCAATCGGGTGCTGCTGCATGTCGATCAGCATCTCGGAGAGAGCCTGCTGATCCGCGATCTGGCGCAACTGATCGGTCTTAGCCCCGGCCATTTTGCCCGCGCGTTTCGCCGCAGCACCGGTGTGGCGCCGCGCGGTTTCGTGCTCGAGCGCCGGGTCGCACGCGCCAAGCAACTGATGCGGACGACGGATCTCCCGCTTTCGGAGATCGCGCTTGCCTGCGGATTGAGCGATCAGGCACATCTATCGCGCATCTTCCGCCGCTACACCGGGAATACGCCGAACGCCTGGCGCCGCGAATGGCACGACCGGCCCAGCTCCGCCGGGCGGCGCGACAACGAGCCTCGAGTGGCGTCGTTGTAACCTCGCACAGTTGATGCAGTCACGCCTGAGCGCGCGGCGAGGCGATGCCCAGCGCCTTGATCCGCGACGCCAGCGTTGTCGGCTTCATGTCGAGCATTGCCGCCGCGCCGTCGTCGCCGAACACCTTGCCTTTGCAGGCGCGCAGCGCTGCGATGATGTTGTCGCGCTCCAGACTGCGGAGGTCGGCCGCGGTCATCACCGCGGGGCGCGCGTCCGGCTTCTGACGGCCGCTGGCGGCCGAGGCATGGCCGCCGGCCGTTTCCGGCAGGTCGAGCCGCAGCCGGCCGTTCTGCGCCAGGATGGTGGCTCGTTCGATCACGTTCTGCAGTTCGCGGACATTGCCGGGCCAGTCGTAGCGCATCAGGCGGCGGACATCGCCCTGCGACAGCCGTAGCTCGGTTTTCAGTTCGCGTGCTTCATTGGCGAGGAAGTGTTGCGCCAGCAGTGGAATGTCCTCGCGGCGATCGCGCAGCGGCACCGACTCGATCGGAAACACGCTGAGCCGGAAATACAGGTCCTCGCGGAAGTGGCCGCGCTGCACCTCCCGCTTCAGGTCGCGATTGGTCGCGGCGATCAGGCGGACGTCGACGTTGCGGGTGCGCTCCTCGCCGACGCGCTCGAAATTGCCTTCCTGCAGCACGCGCAGCAGTTTGCTCTGCAGCTCCAGCGGGATCTCGCCGACCTCGTCGAGGAACAGGGTGCCGCCGTCGGCGAGCTCAAACCGGCCGATGCGATCGCGCACCGCGCCGGTGAAGGCGCCGCGGGCGTGCCCGAAGAACTCGCTCTCGAAGAGTTCACGCGGGATTGCAGCGCAGTTGACCCTGATCAGCGGCCGGTCACGGCGCGTGCTGGCTTCGTGGATCGCGCGCGCGATCAGTTCCTTGCCGGTGCCGGATTCGCCGGTGATCAGCACGGTGGCGGCAGTGGGTGCGACCAGCTTGACCTGGCGCAGCGTGGTCTGAATCGCCTCGCTCTGCCCGATGATGCCGCGCGGATTGGTCTCGATCCGGATTTCTTCTTGCAGATAATCATTTTCGAGCTGCAGCCGTTCGCGCAGGCGGTCGACTTCGGCCAGCGCGGCGTGCAGCTTTTCGTCGGCCTCGTGGCGCTGGCTGACGTCGCGAAACACCACCACCGCGCCGACCACGCCGCCGCTGCGGTCGTGGATCGGCGTCGAAGTGTACTCCACCCAGACCGGCGTTCCGTCCTTGTGCCAGAACACTTCGCCGTCGACGGTATGTACCGCTCCGTCGCGAAACGCCGCGTAGATCGGGCATTGCTGGCCGGGATAGTGCCGCCCGTCATGGTGGCTGTGATGCACCATGGCGTGCATCTCTTTGCCGACCAGCTCTTCGGCCGACCAGCCCAGCATCCGCTCCGCGGCCGGATTGACGAAGGTGGTCTTTCCCTCGGCGTTGACACCGTAGATCCCTTCGCCGGCCGCCCGCAGGATAAGCTGGTTCTCGCGCTCGATGTCTTGAAACACGCGCTCGACGCGCTGCCACGCCGGCAGTCCGTCGCGCATGTAGTCGTCGGCGACGGCGTCGACATAGCGCCGCCGGCGTTGCTCCAGATCGCTCATCGTCAAGAGCAGCAGCGAGCGGCCGCGATACGGCAGCAGCTTGCCGGCGTATTCCAATCGAAGCTGCGTGCCGTCGGCGTGCACCGGCGTCAGCGCGTGAGTCCAATAGGTGCCTTTGGCGAACACGGCCTGGGTAAACACCACGAGCGCAGGAAGCTGCGCGCCGTGCAGCGCGCTGAACCGGGTCTGCAGCAGAACGTCACGGTCGTGGCCGAGCAGGGCACTGGCGGCACCGTTGGCATCGACGATCTGGTCGAGGGTCGGGTCGACCAGCAGCACGGCCTCGACGGCGCTGTCGAACACGGCGGCGCGCAGCGGCGCATTGATCGGGGCGGCGAGCGAAGGGGGCGACGAGAGGTCCATTGGACACTCCGAATTTTCGTAACTCGACTACGAAATCCCGTATATTACGAGATTTCGTATCCAGCAATCTGCCGAAACCGCCCATATCGTCGCATCTGGCGGCCATCCGGTGTTTGGCACGCTCCTTGCGATCAGGACCTCGACGTCACGCAGGAGGTCCCATGTCTACGTTCGACAATCCGTTCGATCCCAATCGCCGGCTGCACACCACGGGTTGTAGTTGTGGTCGTCATGCTACCGAGGCCGAGCATGCTGCCGAGCAGGCTGCTGCGCTACAGAGCGCCGTGACGCAGGGTGAGGAGAAACGGTTCGAAGGCGTTGTCGCGTCCGCGGTGATGCGCGCAATGTTTCCGCAGGATGCCTCGCGGCGAGCCTTTCTGAAGTCGGTCGGTGCCGCTACCGCGCTCGCCGCGGTGTCTCAGTTCTTCCCGCTGCAGACCGCGACCGATGTGTTCGCCTCGGGCGGCCCGCTAGAAAAGACCGACCTCAAGGTCGGCTTTATTCCGATCACCTGCGCCACGCCGATCATCATGGCGCATCCGATGGGCTTCTATGCGAAGTACGGCCTCAACGTCGAAGTCATCAAGACCGCCGGCTGGGCGGTGATCCGTGACAAGACTCTGAACAAGGAATACGACGCGGCGCACATGCTGTCGCCGATGCCGCTGGCGATCACGATGGGCGTCGGCTCCAATCCGATCCCGTACACCATGCCGGCGGTCGAGAACATCAACGGCCAGGCGATCACCCTGGCGATGAAGCACAAGGATCGTCGCAATCCGAAGGATTGGAAGGGCTTCAAATTCGCCGTTCCTTTCGACTATTCGATGCACAATTACCTGCTGCGCTACTATCTGGCCGAACATGGTCTCGACCCCGACGTCGACGTCCAGATCCGCGCCGTGCCGCCGCCGGAGATGGTCGCCAACCTGCGTGCCGACAATATCGACGGCTATCTCGCTCCCGATCCGATGAACCAGCGCGCTGTCTATGATGGCGTCGGCTTCATCCACATCCTGACCAAGGAAATCTGGGACGGCCACCCGTGTTGTGCCTTCGCCGCGTCGAAGGAATTCGTCACCACGATGCCGAACACCTACGGCGCGCTGCTCAAGTCGATCATCGAGGCGACCGCCTACGCGCATAAGCCGGAGAACCGCAAGGAAATCGCGCAGGCGATCTCGCCGGCCAACTATCTGAACCAGCCGGCCATCGTGCTGGAGCAGATCCTCACCGGCACTTATGCGGATGGCCTCGGCAACGTTGTCAAGCAGCCGAACCGGATCGATTTCGATCCGTTCCCGTGGCAGTCGTTTGCGATCTGGATCATGACCCAGATGAAGCGCTGGGGGCAGATCAAGGGCGACGTCGACTACAAGACGATCGCCGAGCAGGTCTATCTCGCGACCGACACAGCGAAGCTGATGAAGGAGGCCGGTCTCGCAGCGCCCGACACCACCTCGCGGTCGTTCTCGGTGATGGGCAAGCCGTTCGACGGCTCCAACCCGGATCAGTATCTCGCCAGCTTCAAGATCAAGAAGGCCTCGTAAGGGAAGAGGGACGGCGGCAGTATGTTTGGACCTCCGCCGCTGCCGGCCTGCACCTCCCGAACGACGAGCGTCGCAACAGCGCCGCCGGTGGCTCCCGTAAGCCGCAGCCACCGGCCTCCAGGTCCCGCACTGACACGACGGGTGACGTCATGACCAAATCACTACGCCTCCGCGCCGCGGTGGTTTCACTGCTGCTGTTTGGCGGCTTTATCGCCAGCTGGCATCTGGCGACGCGCAGCAGCGGTGAAGTCGCCAAGATGAGCCCGGAATATGCGGCGCTGATGGGCGCCACGGCGACGCAGGGCAAATCGGCGATGCCCGGGCCGTTCGAGGTCGGAGCCAAGCTGTGGGAGCACATCAAGCGTCCCTTCTACGACAACGGCCCGAACGACAAGGGGCTCGGCATTCAGCTCGGCTATTCGATTGCGCGGGTGATGACCGGCTATCTGTTGGCCGTGGCTGTCGCAATCCCGCTCGGCTTTCTGATCGGCATGTCACCGCTGATGAACAAGGCACTCGATCCGTTCATCCAGGTGCTGAAGCCGATTTCGCCGCTCGCCTGGATGCCGCTGGCGCTCTACACCATTAAGGACTCCAGCCTGTCGGCGATTTTCGTGATCTTCATCTGCTCTGTGTGGCCGATGCTGCTGAATACGGCGTTCGGTGTCGCCTCAGTCCGCAAGGAGTGGATCAACGTCGCCCGCACGCTCGAAGTCGGCACCGTTCGCCGGGCTTTCACGGTGATCCTGCCGGCCGCGGCGCCGACCATTCTCACCGGCATGCGGATTTCGATCGGCATCGCCTGGCTGGTGATCGTCGCCGCCGAGATGCTCGTCGGCGGGACCGGTATCGGTTACTTCGTCTGGAACGAATGGAATAACCTGTCGATCGTCAACGTCATCATCGCGATCCTGCTGATCGGCGTGGTCGGGATGCTGCTCGACCAAGTGCTGGCGCGGTTCACCCGCATGGTCACGTTTCCGGAGTGAGCCCCATGACCGACAAGTTCATTTCCGTCGAAGCGATCGCCAAGCGCTATCCGGCCGCGGGCGGGGGACAGACCACGATCTTCGAGAACCTTTGGCTGTCGCTGCCGCGCGGCGAATTTGGCTGCGTAATCGGCCACTCCGGCTGCGGCAAGACCACCGTGCTCAACATCCTCGCCGGCCTCGACCAGCCGACCGAAGGCGCGGTGATCGTCGACGGCCAGGCGATCGAAGGCACCAGCCTCGACCGCGCGGTGATCTTCCAAAGCCACGCGCTGCTGCCGTGGCGCACCGTGATGGGCAACGTCGCCTATGCGGTGTCGTCGAAGTGGCGGGACTGGGACAAGGCCAAGGTCCGTGCCCATGCGCAGCGCTTCATTGATCTCGTTGGCCTGACCGGCTCCGAGCACAAGCGTCCATCCGAACTGTCCGGCGGCATGAAGCAGCGCGTCGGCATCGCCCGGGCGCTGTCGATCACGCCGAAGATCATGCTGATGGACGAGCCGTTCTCGGCGCTCGACGCGCTGACCCGCGGCTCGCTGCAGGACGAGGTGCGGCGGATTTGTCTGGAGACCGGGCAAACCACCTTCATGATCACCCACGATGTCGACGAGGCGATGTATCTCGCAGACAAGATCTATCTCATGACCAACGGCCCCGGCGCGGTGATCGCCGAGATCGTCGAGAACCCGTTGCCGAAGGATCGCGCCAGGATCGATCTGCACCGGCATCCTTACTACTACGGGCTGCGCAACCACATCGTCGACTTCCTGGTGACGCGTAGCAAGACCTTCACCAGCACCAATCCGCACCACGATCCGCTGCACGTGCCAGTCGTCCGGCCCGGCGTCGAGGACGCTGCGCTCGTGCCGCTGCAGGCGAACGCCCGCTGATCCCGATCACCCACCGATTCCCCACCTCACTCAAGGAGACCGACCATGAAGCGAGCCGAACTGACCGAGAAGCTGCTCGACATCAAGCGCGAGAAGGGCTGGACCTGGAAGTACATCTGCGAAACCATCGGCGGCCATTCCGAGGTGCTGGTGGTCGGTGCGATCCTCGGCCAGATGAAGCTGACCAAGCCGCTGGCGGCGAAGGCGGCTGAGCTGTTCGGACTGTCGGCAGTCGAGACCGCGATGCTCAACGAGGTCCCGATGCGCGGCGAGGGCATCACCATGCCGCCGCGTGACCCGTTGATCTACCGTTTCTATGAGCTGGTGATGATCAACGGCCCGGCCTGGAAGGCGCTGATCGAGGAGGAATTCGGCGACGGCATCATGTCGGCGATCGATTTCGACATGGTGATGGAACGGCTGCCGAACCCGAAGGGCGACCGCGTCAAGATCACGATGTCGGGCAAATTCCTGCCGTACAAATACTACGGCGCCACCGGCAACAACGCCGAATACGGCTTCAAGGAGGAGTGAAGCACGTCCGCTGCGCAATCCGCAGCGACGTCGCCGTCGGAAAATGAATGGCCCAAATATCATCGTCGTCCCCCGCGCAGGCGGGGGACCCAGTATTGCAGCGAGTTGCTCGTGAGCGCAGGACGTATCAACCAGCGCTCTGGGATACTGGATCGCCCGCCTTCGCGGGCGATGACGTGAAGGGTGGGGTGACCCTTCCCCTTACGGATAGCGCTTACGGACCGTGTCCGCAGGAATGTCGGGCGCCGCGGACCGTCAGTGGATCAGCACCGGCTCGCTCGGCGCCACGGTGTGGGTCGGTTCGGCGACCGCCTCGACCGTGTTGCCGCCGGCACGCGACAGAAAACGGTGGCACTGCATTTCGCGGTCGTAGCCGAGCAGGATGCCCAGCATGAAGTCGTGCTCGGCTGACAGGTTGCACAGCGGGCCGGTCATGAAGCCTTGCACCGTGCGGACCGCGGAGGCGACGCCGAACACCACGTTGATGCGATGCTGGCACGCTTCGTGGACGTGGTGGGCGATACCAGCGGTGCGCAGCCGCGCCACGATCGAGGTGGCCTCGACCGACGGAAGCGTCATCATCGCGAGCGGGCGGAGCCCCTTCGACAGCTCGTAGAGGTGGTGCTGGAAGATCTGCAAGGTCGCTGCGCTCATGTGAGACGACTGATCCATTCGGTGATCCTCTTTTCGGTCTTGGATGATTGGCCGTCCTCGTCGAGCGCGAGTCCGACGAAGCGGCCGTCACGTTCGGCTTTGGAGGCGGTGTAGTCGTAGCCTGCAGTTTCGGTGAAGCCGACCACAGTGGCTCCGCGCTCGACGACGTGGTCGTACAGCAGCCCCATCGCGTCGACGAAGCTGTCCGGATAGTTGGTCTGGTCTCCGGTGCCGAACAGCGCCACCTTCTTGCCTGTCAGATTGGCGGAGGTGAGCTTGTCGATGTTGGCTTCCCAGTCGGTCTGCAGATCGCCGAAGCCGTAAGTCGGCGCGCCGAGAATAAGAAGGCTGCAGCCCTCGAAATCGGCGGCTGATGCGGACTTGATATCGACGGCGCGGCCCTGCAGCCGCTTGGCGATCCGGGAGGCAACGGCACGGGTCGCGCCGGCATCGGAGCCGAAAATCACATTGACGCTCATTGACGAAGGGTCTTTCGCTGCAAACGATGAAACTGATAATTGTCGGGTGTCGGCCGTGCGACGCAGATGCGTTCGCATCACCGAGCAAGACTAAGCGCTCGGTTGCGGACCAACAAATTGAACCGGTCCAAAACCGTCCACGTCGAGGCGGCTATTACTTAGAATGTCTGTGATGTGGTACGCAGAGACGGCGCGCGCTCAGGCGTGGGCGGCGGCGTGGCGATCGTCGGCGAGCTCCGGCAGCACGAAGGGCCGGCCCGCGAGGTCGGTGTTGACGGTGAGGGCGACATCGAACACGTCGGCGATCAGCTCGTGCCGCAAGACAGCGGCAGGCGTTCCGTCGGCGGCGATCCGGCCGCCACTGAGCACGATGATGCGATCGGCGAATCGGGCAGCGAGGTTGAGATCGTGCAGGATCGCGATCACGGTGGTGCCGCGACGGGCGCAGCGCCGCGCGGTCTCGGCGAGATCGAGCTGGTGGCGGATGTCGAGGCTGGAGGTCGGCTCGTCGAGCAGCAGGAGCCCGGGGCCGGCGTCGGCTTCGCCGCTCCACAATTGCACCAGGATCCGGGCGAAATGGGCGCGCTGCTGCTCGCCGCCCGACAGCGTGGTGATATCGCGGTGGCGGAAATGGTCGAGGCCGACGTCACGGAGCGCGGCGTCGAACAGCGGCGCCGCCTTACGCGGATCGATGTCCGCGCCCATCGCCACGATCTCCTCGACCGAGAACGGGAACGACACCTTGGTGTGCTGCGCCAGCATCGCGCGCCTGGTGGCAAGCGCGCGCGGCGGATAGTCGGAGAGCGCGCGGCCGTCGAGCGTGACGGTGCCGGAGGTCGGCCGTAGATCGCCGGACAGCATCCGCAGCAGGGTGGACTTGCCGGCGCCGTTGGGGCCGACGATTGCCACCAGTTCACCCTGGCTGATGGTGAGATCGACGCGATCGACCAGTGTGGCGCCGGGGAGCGCGAAGGAGGCCGCTTCGGCTTTCAGCACACCGCTCATGGCCCCACCAACTTGCGCTGTCGTAGCAGGATGGCGAGGAAGAACGGTGCACCGATCGCTGCGGTGAGAATGCCGATCGGCATCTCGGCCGGCGCGACGACGGTGCGCGCCACCGTGTCGGCGACGACCAACATCACCGCGCCGAGAACGGCGGAGGCGGGCAGCAGCAGCCGATGCGACGGGCCGATCACCAGCCGCAACAGATGCGGCACGACGATGCCGACGAAGCCGACCACGCCGGTGACCGCGACCGCAACCCCGGCCATTGCCGACACCAACAGGATCGAAGTCCGCTTCAGCCGCTCGACATCGACGCCACTGTGAAACGCCTCGGTCTCGCCGAGGACAAGCAGATCCAGCCGTCCTGCAATCCGCAACAGCACCAAGAGCGCGATCAACAGGACAGAACCGGTGGAGGCGGCCTTGGCCCAGTTGGCGCCGCTGAGCGAGCCGAGCATCCAGAAGGTGATATCGCGGAGCTGGCGATCGTCGGCCACGAACACCAGAACGCCGAGGCCGGCGTTAGCGATCGCCGCGATCGCAAGACCCGCGAGCAGGAACAGCGCGATGGAGGTGCGGCCCGATCGGCTCGCAATCCGGTACAGCACGATGGTGGTGATCAGCGAGCCGCCGAAGGCAGCGAACGCGAGCAGATACTCCTGCAGGACGCGGAGATGCGGGCCGAGCAGATGCTCGACCAGAACGATCGAGGCGGCCGCACCAAAGGCACCGCCGCTCGCGACGCCGACCAGCGCCGGGTCGGCCAGCGGATTGCGGAACAGGCCCTGCATCAGCGCGCCCGCTGCCGCGAGCAGGCTGCCGACGATCGCAGCGGTGAGAATCCGCGGCATCCGGATCGACCACAGCACCAGCTGATCACGCGTCGTCGCTGCATCGCCCGCGGTGCCGGTCAGTCCGAGCGCTGCGGGCAGGCGGGAGAGCGGAATGCCGGCGGCGCCCACCGTCATCGCCAGTGCCATTGCGGCGATCAGCAACCCGCCGAGCACGGCGAGCGTGATCGCGGCGCCGGGGCGCGGCGCGCCGGCGCGGCTGCGACGGGGAAGCGCCAACACGCTCATGAGCGACAATCGACCGTGGTGGCCTTCGGTTTGAAGCCGGCGGCCTCGGCTGCGAGCTGCGGATACAGCTTCGATGCGACCTCGACTGCAGCCGCCGGCGTGCGCGGCCCGAAGCCGAGCAGATACAGTCCGTCCATCGCCAGGAAGGCGCGGTGCTGGCCGGCCGGCGTCAGCGCAAACGCCGGATGTGCATAGAACGCGTCGGCCTCGAAGGAATCGCGGCTGCGCTTGATCGTCAGCACGACATCGGGACGTGCCGCGACGATCGCCTCGTCGTTGATCGCCTTGTAGCCGTCGTAACCATCGATCGCGTTGACGCCGCCGGCCAGCGCAATGATCGAATCCGCCGCGGTGTTCCGTCCGGCCGCCATCGCCTGGCCGTTGACCAGCGACATCACGAACATCACGCGAACCGGCTTGGTGATCGCGGCGCGCAGTTTGCGCAGCCTGGTGAAGTCGTCGCCGACCGCGGAGGCGAGACAGGTCGCGGCCTTGTCGGCGCCCATGGCGTGGCCGATCAGCGCGATCTTGTCGAGCAAGCCCTGTTCGGAATACGCCTCCGGCACGGACACCAGTGGAATGCCGGCCGAAGTGACCGCATCGATCGTCTGCTTCGGACCGGCCGAATCCATCGCAAGGATCAGGGTCGGGTTCAGTCCGATCACGCCTTCCGAGGACAATTGGCGCAAGTAGCCGACGTTAGGTTTTCCGGCGACCGCTTCGGGCGGATACACGCTGGTGGAATCGACGCCCGCAATCCGCTGCGCCAGGCCGAGATCGGCCAATACCTCGGTGATCGCGCCGCCTATCGACAGCGTGCACGAGGAATCAGCAACAGTGACGTCACGGCCGTGCGCATCGCGCACTTTGATCTCGGCTGCGGTCGCCTGCAGAGACAAGGAGCCTGCGAGCAACGTCGCGGCGAACACAGCGGCGCGATGGCGTTTGATGTGAGCGTTCGCGGTCATTTGGTCAGGATCAGCTTGTTTTGCGAGGTGAGGCGGAGGCGGTAGCGATCGTCGCCATGCGCGATCACGATTTCCCGATCCATCGTGAATAGGTCGCGGCTGTCGATCTGATTGCCGACGATGCTGACGGCGCGCACACCACTCGGGCTCGCCCCGGCTTGCGTAGGATCTGCGCCCAATCGATCGGATGCTGTCATCATTCCGCTTCTGGTGTTGTTGCTGACATCGACGTGAGCGCTTGGTTATAAGCGGTGATCCGAAAATGTGTCTTATAATTACTATAAACGGCGCGATCGGCGCTTGAGCTTGCGCCGCGGTGCGTCGTAACTTCACGATACGCGAGGTCGAATTGTGCCTTGCGCTGTGCCAGCCAGCTCCCTGCGTTTTGCAGCGCCCGCCAGCCCCTGTTTGCAAATAACGAGTGTGATCGGATGGTCGGGCTGGCCAGTTATTCGCGCGCGCATGTGTCGGCTGACTGACCGTGCGTCGCGCGCGGTTGGCATTGCTGCCCGTTTGATGATGGAGCGCGGGCGGTGAGAATGGCTGAGGTGAAGCAGGGCGATCGGGTCACCGCACCGGTGCATAGCGGGCACGGGACTATTCACGGGCACGGTGGTCATCGGGGGCATGGCACCGGTCATCCGATGTCGGTCAAGCCGGCATCGATCGGCGATTACCTGGTGCGCGTCGGCTGCGATCCGCTCACCGAGGCGTTCGGCAAGCGCGCGTTTTCGCCGCCGTGGCGCGGCAGCCGGCCGGTGGATGAGGACAATGCCCAGGCAGTAATGGAGCGGGTGTTCGCGACGCCGCGCAGCGAGACGGCGGTGGCTTACTTGCACGTGCCGTATTGCCAAAACCATTGCCTGTTTTGCGGTTTCTTTGAGAACGTCTGGCGGCCAGAAGCCGGCCCGGCCTATGTCGACGACCTGATCGCGGAACTCGCCGCCAAGTCGCGTACGCCGCTGATCGCGAGTGCGCCGATCGATGCAATCTATATTGGCGGTGGCACTCCGTCGGCGCTTGATGCAGACGATCTGACGCGACTGATCGCGGCGCTGCACCGCTATCTGCCGCTCAGCGCCGACTGTGAGATCACCCTGGAGGGGCGGTCGTATGGCTTCGATCTCGCCAAGGCCAAGAGGCTGGCCGATGCCGGAGTCAATCGGCTCTCGATCGGCGTGCAGAGCTTTTCAACCGAGGTGCGGCGGCGGCTCGGTCGTAAGCGCACCGGTGAAGAGGTTGCGGAATTTCTTTCCGAGCTGATGGCGCAGGGCCGCACCTCTGTGGTGTGCGACCTGATCTATGGGCTGCCGGGGCAGAGCGACGCCGATTGGCGGCGTGATATCGACACGGTTCGGCGCATCGGTCTCGATGGCGTCACGCTGTATGCACTCAATATGTTTCCCGGCGGGCCGATGGCTCGCGCGGTAGAGAACGGCAAATTGCCGCAGCCAGCGACTCCGGCCGCGCAGGCGCGCCTCTATGCCGAAGGGGTGGAGCGGCTGACGGAGAACGGCTGGCTGCAGGTGTCGCAGTCGCATCTGGTCCGGTCGCTGCGCGAACGTAACCGCTACAATGCGTCGATCAAGCGTGGCGTGGCATGCCTGCCGTTTGGCGCCGGGGCCGGGGGGCAGGCGCATGGCCACCGCTGGCGCAACGTCATCGACATCGCGCGCCGCCGCGAGATGGTGGCGCAGAATTTGGCGCCGATCGAAGGGCTGGCGCTGGTGCCATCCGATCATGCCGCGCACGCGATGATCGCGGCGGGGCTGGAGACCGGGCGGCTCGATCTGGCCGCGGTCGAAGCGCTGCGGCCGGGCTTTCGCGTCGCGGTCACGCCGCTGCTCGCCAACTGGACCGCTGCGGGATTGGGAGAATTGCGCGGCGATGGGTTTTCGCCGAGCCTTGCCGGATCGTTCTGGATCAGCAATCTGACCAGCGGACTGACGGCGGGACTGACGGCCGCGGCGACAGCGGGCGAGGCAGGATGCGGGTTCTGATTTTCGGCGCTACCGGCCGCACCGGGCGCCATCTGGTGACGCAAGGCGGCGCGCGCGGCTGGACGGTGTTCGTCGCCGGGCGCGATCTGGCGCGATTGAACGAACTCGCAGGCGTTGCGAGCGTCGATGTAGTGGACGCCAGCTCGGTCGCGGGGGCGCTGAACGGATTGAAACCGCAGGCGATCATCTCGACAATCGGCGGCGCCGGACCTGACGCACTGCTGATCGACGAAGTCGGCAACAACGCCATCACCGATGCTGCGGTGGCTTGCGGAGTGCGGCGGGTGCTGCAGGTCTCGTCGCTCGCCTGCGGCGACAGCCGCGCCTATGCGTCGGAACGAATCATCGCCGCGATCGGGCCGGTGCTCGACGCCAAGACTCGTGCGGAAGACCATCTGCGCAACGCCGCGCTCGACTGGACGATCGTGCGGCCGGGCGGACTGACCGACGGCCAGCCGACCGGGCAGGGGGCGCTGTACGACGATCCACGGGTCCATGGCCGGATCGCGCGGGCTGATCTCGCCACGCTTCTGCTCGGCGCGCTGGCGACGCCTGCCAGTATCGGCCGCGTGCTATCGGCGGTCGATCGCACCACGCTGCCGGCTGAGCCGGCCGATATCGCCGAATTCGAGCTCGCCGCAGCGGTGTGAGCGCGCGTAGCGTTACTACACGCAGATGACGTTTGAATTAGCTGCGCGCACGGACAAGTTATAATTGCTTTAATCAATGGCCAAGTCCGGTTGACCCGGAACTTTGGCTCGGTTACCAAAATTGCAAGCCGTTAGCAGTTGTGCTGACGGCGGATTGCCAGCCAGCCGCCTCGTGCGAGCCCGCCAGCCTGCGTCAACTCATAACACTTGGGGCTGTCATGGTGGGGCTTAACTCGCGCGCCTACGCGCTACTGCTTTCTGTATCCGTCGTCGCGCTGACGAACGCGCCGGCATCGGCGCAAACCGCGACCAGTAGCTCATCATCCTCGGCCCAGACACACGTGAAGCGCGACCGTGCGGCACGTACGGCGCAGCCGGCGGCGCCCGCTGCCGATCTGCGCAACGCCAACGCACAGGCGGCTGCCTCGACCCAATCGCTCGACGCCATCACCGTGGTGGCGACCAAGAACGAGGAGAAGGCGATCGACGCGCTGGCGCCGGCCAGCGCGATCACGCTGCAGCAGATTCAGCAGTTTCCGCCGAGCCGGCTGCAGGATGTGTTCGTCGCTACACCCGGCGTGTCGTTCCAGGATCGCGGCGACGAACCGTCGACCTCGATCAACATTCGCGGTCTGCAGGACTTCGGTCGCGTCGCCGTGGTGGTCGATGGCGCGCGGCAGAACTATCAGCGTTCCGGCCACGGCGCGCAGGGCTCGTTCTTCCTTGATCCGGAACTGATCGGCGGCATCGACGTGGTGCGCGGGCCGAGCGCCAATATCTACGGCTCCGGCGCGATCGGCGGCGTGGTGTCGTTCCGCACCAAGGATATCGACGACGTTGTGCGCGCCGGCGAGCGTTGGGGCGTCGACCTTAGCGGCTCCTACGGCAGCAACAATGCGCGCGGGCTTGGTTCGGTGTTCGGCGGCGTGCGTGTCGATCCCAGCGTCGATGTGTTCGGCGGCGCGGTGTATCGCACGCAGGGCAATTACAAGGACGGCGCCGGCACCGAAATCGGCAACACCGGCAACGATCTCGCCGCCGGTTTGATGAAGTTCACGGTGCGCCCGGCCGACGGCCACGAGGTCAAGATCGGCGGTATCTTCCAGGACTTCAATTACGACGTTGGCCAGTTCAACCGCGGTCCGGTGCTGAGCGCGGCGCAACGCGCGCTGTATCAGGGCTCCTCGGTGTACGGCACCAGCCTGCAGAACTATACCGGAACCCTGAGCTGGAAATATTCACAGCCGGACGACACCTGGTTCGATTGGAGCGTGAACCTGTATGGCAATCGCACCAACAGCGACCAGACCAAGACCTATCACTATTCGACGAGCGGTTCAGGCTATTGCGGCGCCGGCAATTACGGCAACAACATCTCCGGCTGCATCGGCGACAAGCGCGGCTACAACCTCGACACCATCGGCATCGACGCCAACAACACCTCACGGTTCGAATATGGCAACTGGCGAACCGCGGTGACCTACGGCGTTGACGCCTTTAACGACAAGGTGACGACCTGGGATTCGCGCGGCAATTCCAACATCACCACCCCTGGCGGCGAGCGCACGGTGTCGGGCGGCTTCATCCAGGTGAAGAACAATTACGCGCACTGGCTCGAGGTGATCGGCGCCGCGCGCTACGACCACTATGAGCTGAATTCCAATTCGTCGACCGCCAGCGGCAGCCGACTGTCGCCGAAGGTGACGCTCGGCCTGACGCCGATCGCCGGCTTCACCCCCTATGTCGCCTATGCGGAAGGCTATCGCGCGCCGTCGATCACCGAGACCCTAATAGCCGGCGCCCACGTCACCGGCGGCGGTCCGGCGCTGTTCACCTGCGGCGATGGCACCACGGGCCTGTTCTGCCTGATCCCCAACACCGCGCTGCGGCCAGAGGTCGGCAAGAACAAGGAAGTCGGCATCAACCTGAAGTACGATGGCATCTTCAGCGCCAGCGATAGCTTCCGCGGCAAGGTCAACGCCTTCCGCAACGACGTCGACAACTATATCGAGCTGGTCGGCTCCTCCCCGCAAGTGTCGCAGCTCGGCCCGGCATACGGGCTGTACAGCAAATACTATCAGTACCAGAACATCCCGCGCGCTCGGATCGAGGGCGTCGAGGTTGAGACCAATTACGATGCCGGAATTTGGTTCGTCGGCGTCAATGCCGCGGTGATCCGCGGCACCAATCCGGACACCGGACTCGGCTTAGTCTCGGTACCAGCCCGCAAGGTGGTGACCACCGGCGGTCTGCGGCTGCTCGACCGCCAGCTGACGATCGCGGCGCAATGGGCATCCTACGCGGCCAACACCAATCTGCCGACCGGCTATCTGCCGGGAACCTCCTACGATCTCGTCAATCTCAACGTCGCCTATCGGCCGACCGCGGACGTCACGCTGAACTTCTCGATCGATAACCTGCTCAACAACTACTATCGTCCGTATGCGATCCCAGGCTCGTCGGCCGACGGCTCTTCGCAGAACGACATTCTGTTCAGCAGCCCTGGCCCGGGCATCGTCTATAAGGGTGGGATCAAGGTGCACTTTGGAGGAGCGTGACGGTCCGGCTCCAATCGAAGCCTGAACGGCGCGCCAGAACAACAAGCCAGCAAACAACAAGCCAGCAAGGAGAGAAGATGTTCATCGCGATGAATCGGTTTCAAGTGAAACGCGGCGCCGAGCAGACCTTCGAGGAGATCTGGGCGACGCGGGAATCCTATCTCAGCGAGATGGACGGTTTCGTGGAGTTTCATCTGCTCAAAGGGCCGGTCGCGGACGACCACACCCTGTATGCGACCCACACCATGTGGGCCAGCAAGGCGGCGTTCGAGGCATGGACCACGTCCGACCAGTTCCGCCGTTCGCATGCGCGGGCCGGCAACGACACCGGGCAGAGCCTGTATCTCGGGCATCCGCGGTTCGAAGGGTTTGAAGTGATCCGTAGCGAGCGCAACGCCGCTGCGGCCTGAGATAAGGAGAGAAGTGATGGCGACTGCAGCGGCATCGGTGGTGTCCTCCGAGACCGGCGATCTTCGTGCCTATATGGCTGCCAACCCGGCCGCTGTGATCGAGGAGGTCGCCAAACAGTGGAACGTGTCGCCGCATGCGGTGATCGCGGCGCTGCCGGACGGCATGGCGCGGCTCGGTCCCGGTGACGGCTTCGTTGCTGCGATGAAGGACATCGCCACCTGGGGCGAGGTGACGCTGATCGTGCACACCGAGGACGCGATCTTCGAATTCACCGGCGAGGTGCCGCGCGGTGAGATCAGCCGCGGCTATTTCAACCTGATGCAGCCGAAGGGCCTTCACGGCCACTTGCGTCACGATCGTTGCGGCGCGCTGGCGTTCGTCGAGCGCCCGTTCATGGGCAAAGCGAGTGCCTTCGTGGCGTTCCTCAACCAAGACGGCGGCATCATGTTCAAGGTGTTTGTCGGCCGTGACGCCAATCGCGAGCTGCGCGTCGATCAGCTCGTCCGCTTCCATGCGCTCGCCAAGCAATTCAGCGAGGAACGCGGTGCGTAACTCCGAAGGCGCCGCGGCAGGGTGGGCGGGCGCGGCGCTCGCCGTCATCGCCGTGGCGCTGCCGGGGGATGCGTGGGCGGCTGCCGATCTGGCGACGCTGCCGCGCGACCTGTCGCCGTGGGGGATGTTCCTCGGCGCCGACGCGGCGGTGAAGACCGTGATGGTCGGGCTGGCGCTCGCGTCACTGGCGGCCTGGACGGTGTGGCTCGCCAAGTCGATCGAACTGCGCCGCAGCGTTGCGGTGGCGCAGCGGGGTCTCGACCGGCTGGAGAGCGAGATCACGCTGCAGCAGGCCGCGGCGGAGACCGCCGATCAGCATGACGCAGTGGCCCAAATGATCCAGACCGTCGATCGCGAGGCCAGCCTGTCGGGCGGTACCCATGACGAAGGTTTTCGCGAGCGCGTGGCGCTGCGGCTCGAGCGGGTCGAGGCGGCGGAAGCCCGCCGCGCCGCGATCGGCACCGGTCTGCTCGCAAGCATCGGCGCGGTGGCTCCGTTCGTCGGACTGTTCGGCACGGTCTGGGGGATCATGAACGCGTTCATCGGCATCTCGAAAGCCAACACCACCAATCTTGCGGTGGTGGCGCCGGGCATCGCCGAGGCGCTGCTCGCCACCGCGCTCGGGCTCGTCGCCGCGATCCCGGCAGTGGTGATCTACAATCATCTGACGCGGCGGGTGACGGCATATCGCGCGCTGCTCGGCGACGCGTCCACCCAATTGCTGCTGATGATCAGCCGCGAGGCGGCGCGTCCGCCGCAGCGCGCTCGCGTGGTGAGGTGAACCCGATGGCCGTCAAGCTTGCGAGCCGCCGCGGCGGCGAAGACGACATGGTCGAGGCGCACGAGATCAACGTCACGCCATTCATCGATGTGATGCTGGTGCTGCTGATCGTCTTCATGGTGGCGGCGCCGCTGGCGACCGTCGATGTCGGCGTCGATCTGCCGGCCAGCACGGCCGCGCCGCAGCCGCGGCCGGAGAAACCGGTCTTCGTGTCGCTGAGGCCCGATCTGTCGCTGGCGCTGGGGGAGGAGATGGTGCCGCGTGAGGGACTGACCTCGGCGCTCGACACCGCGACCGGCGGTAACAAGGACGAGCGGATCTTCCTGCGCGCCGACAAGGCGGTGAGCTACGGCGATCTGATGGCGGCGATGAATCTGCTGCGCGATGCGGGCTATCTGAAGGTGGCGCTGGTCGGACTCGACGGCCGCGCCGTTCAGCCGTGAACGCCCGCGCGCTGCACGACAGCGCGGCGGCGCAGGGCGCGTCGCGGTGGCTGCTGTCGGCGGCGGTGATCGTCGGCGTGCACGCGGTGGCGGTGGCAGCCGCGTTGGCGTACTACGCGCAAGTGCCGCCGCCGGGCGAACCGCTGGCTGCAATCATGATCGATCTTGCGCCGATGACGGCATCGCCGCAGCCGAGCCCGCTCGATCTGCCACCGGGCCCGGAGATGCAGGAGGCGGAGGCGCCGCAGTCGGAACCCGAGCCGGTGCAGCACACCGCCGCAGTGCCCGAAATCGCACCAACCCCGATCCAACAGAACGCCGAGGTGCCGCTGCCGCCGGAGGCGAAGCCGTCACTCCCGGACAAGCCCGAAGCGGTGAAGCTCGAAAAGCCCGAGCCGGCGAAGCCGAAGCCGGAGCGGCCAAAGCCGGAGAAGCGCGAGCGCGTCGTCAAACAGAATTCGTCGGACCGTCCGCCGGCGCCGCGAACCAGCGCGCCGCAACGTGCCGAACGCCGCGCCGCCGACGCGATGGCGGCGCTTGCCGGCGCCCAGGCGGCAGCCGCGATGCTGCCGAGCTATCGTCAGCGCCTCGCGGCTCATCTGCAGCGCTTCAAGCGCTATCCGACCGAGGCCCGCGCCAGCGGCGTGCAGGGCACTGCGACCTTGAGCTTCACCGTCGGCCGCGGCGGGCAAGTGCTGAGTGCAAGGCTCGCGCGCTCCTCCGGCCACCCTGCGCTCGATGCCGAAACGCTGGCGATGGTCAGCCGTGCCCAGCCGCTGCCGCCATTCCCGCCGGAGATCACCCAGGCTTCGCTGAATTTCAGCGTGCCGGTCAACTTCTCCGTCAGGTAGTTCGTCGCGGGAGCGATCAATCACCGCTCGATGGGCGCTTCACAGGTCGAGTGAAGAGCGCTGCCTTCGCCAAGGTACGGCCCCTCATCTAAAAGCCGGAGCGTCTTGAAGGATGAGAAGCCGCAGCATCCTGCAGCACATGATCTAGGACGGTTCGTCGCGCCTCGTCATCATGAGGCTGTTGTGAGCACGGGCAATCGCAGTACTGATTTTGATCAACAACAGAGCAATTCTAATCACAGCTCATGCTGCTAAACGCGGCAGATGACAGTTGTCGGAATTTGCGCCGGATGCTTGCAGATTGGAACTATTCAGGCTGCCTTGATGACAAAACTACCGCCGTGGATTGCGCGAACTATGCATGTAGTTGCGCGCACGGGGCTCGGCGGGTTCGGGCTGCCGAACATGTTACGAAGTCATGCGGAGCTGATGATGATGAATTTCGATCCGGAGCACGAATCCAAACAGATGGAAACGTCCGAAGCGGCCGGCGCACAGTCCGAACCGTCAGGCGTGGCGATGCGGGTGTGGGCCCGGCATCGCCTGCGTGAACTGGCGGAAAGCGGCCGCCTCGGCATGGGTTCGGAGCGTGCACGCCGTCGTGGCTGAACGCTGCGCAAACTAAGCCCGCTGCGACGCGGTCCGTGTTGGATCGACGCGAATCTCTGAAGCGCCATTGGCGCAGCGGCTCGCGGCGGTCTGCGCGGCGATCAGCGAATCGAACGATTGACGCTCCAGCGCGTGGAAGTCGCGGTGCGCTGCGAAGAAGCAGTAGCTGTCTCCTTCGCGGACCAGGATCCCGGCGGTGCGGGCGCGGACTTCGATGACGCAGGCGTCGGACATTGCATCTCACCGGAATTTCCGGTGCCTTCCTGTAGTCTCGATCGCGCGGCGGTGGAATGCGGCGCGATCGAACGCGTGGCTGTTCAATCGTGACGCTTCGCAACGCGGTGCCTGCCCAAACGTTCCGCAATTTGCGCGGCGATGCGGCGCTTCAACGCGTTGGTCTCAGAACAGCAGGCTTTTCAGTCCCGCAGCGAACAGAACGGCTGCCAGCGCGATCTGCAGTTTTCGTCCCGACAGCTTGCCGGCGGACAATCCGCCGGCGATCACTGCGGGAATGGAACCGGCCAGCAGGCTAACAAGAATGTGCCAATCGACCATGCCGGCGGCCAGGTAACCTGCGCCTGCGACCATCGCGAGCGGGATGGCGTGGGCGAGGTCGGTCGCCACCAGCCGATGCGGCAGCAGCCGTCGCGGATAGAGATACAGCAGCAGCACGGTGCCAAGCGCGCCGGCACCGATCGAGGTCAGTGCAACCAGCGCGCCAAGCACGGCTCCGGCCAGGATGGTCAGCGACGTCCGGTTCGGGGCCGGCCGCTCGATATCGGATGTCGCCGGATTCAAGGCTGCGATCAGCCGTGGTGCGAACACGATGCCGAGTGCAGTGAGGATCACCACCACGCCGATGGTCTTGGTGAGCCACTGCGTGCGCCCGACCGGATCGGACAAGGCGACGATCGCAACGACGAGGCCGGCCGCAGGCAGGCTGCCGGCCCATAGCCGGGTAACGATGCCCCAATCGATGTGACCTCGGCGATTATGTACGGCGGCACCGATCAGCTTGGTGATCGCCGCGAACCACAGATCGGTGGCGATTGCGACATGCGGGGCGATGCCGAAGATCAGCAGCAACAGCGGCGTCATCAGCGCGCCGCCCCCAACCCCGGTGAGGCCGACGACGAAACCGGTCACCGCGCCTGCAAGTGCGTAGTTCGGATCGATCGTGATCCCTTCAAAACCCGTCAGTTCCACGCCTCCTGCGCCCGGTGAATCGCGCGGCCTCAGTTTTACGCGGTCCGCCTGTGCAGCGGCAACGCGCTATCCCGGTTCCGTCTGTACGCCGAAGTACATGATGGTCATCGAAAGATGGCGGGGTAGGGAGTGTCGGTATTTATACCTGGGTGTTGATTTCGGCCTAATTTTCTCGGTGCGATCGCGCACGATCGGTTAGTAAGCCTGGAACCACTTGAAGCGATGGCGCTTTCGCTCGCCGACCAGGGCATGCAAGGGATTTGTCAGACAGGACCCTCCACGTCGGCCAGCCATCGGCCCGCGGATCCTGCCGTCACCGCCGAGACCTCCCCGGTTGGCGATGACTGGCCTCGGGGCTCCCCCGCCAGCCCCGGGGCCGACCTGTCTGTGCAAAACCACCGAGCCTAGAAACGCCCCGCTCATTATTTGCAATTGATTTGCAATTGCAAATAAGTCAACCTGCTCATGCTGGGCAAGTTTCATCAGGCATTGGACCTTGCCGCAGCCTCGACCCGCTTTCGCCGAGACACATCAATGACGCAAGCTGCGGGCCGGGATCACTGAGCGAATGGGATTTGGGCACCAGAGAGAAACGGCGATGGCGAGCGGGCGGGCAGCGGTGAGGCGAGGGCGGAAGGCTGACAGCTTTGCGTCACGCCGAGGCCGCGGACATGCCGCGCGCTCGTTCGCAGCACTGCTAGCCGGGACCATGCCGGTCGCCGCCGAGGAGGCGCAAAGCTGGCGGGGCCACGCACCCTCGTGGTTGCCATCGCTCTCTCACGCAGTCACCGACAAGCCGGAGACCGTGCCGGGCAGTCATCATGCCGAGGGTGTCGACACCGAACACATCTTCGGTTTCACCATGGGCTCGGATATCGGCCAGCCCGGCGAAATCGAGGTCGAGCTCGAGAATGTCGCTGGCTTCGGCAAGCGCGGCGGCAGCTACGCCACCTTGGCGACGCTTACCCAGGTCAAATACACAGTGAACGATCGTCTCCGCATCGCGCCCGGCTTGGCGCTCGGTGCCCAGCGCATCGATGCGGTTCCCGGCTATGACGACCGCCGCCATCTATCGTTCAACGGTGCCGGTTTCGAAATCCGCTACAAGCTGATCGACCGTGAGGTTGCGCCCTTTGGCCTGACGCTGCACGCGCAGCCCGGCTGGAGCCGCGTCGATGAAGCGAGCGGCGTGCGGATCGAGCAATACGGCGCGGAATTTGCCGCACTGCTCGACCGCGAACTGATCAAGGACCGGCTGTTTGCCGCCTTCAACGTCTGGTACGGCACCGGCGCCACACGTCAGCTTTCGACCGGCGCGTGGGGCCATGATTCCGAACTGCAGCTTCACGGCGCGCTGTCTTATGCCTTCGCTCCTGGCTTCGTCGCCGGCGTCGGGCTGCGTTATCTGCGCGCCTATGATGGCGGCGGGCTCGATCGCTTCGCCGGCGATGCCGTCTTCGTCGGCCCGACCTTTTCCTATGCGATCACGCCGACGCTAGGTGTCTCTGGAACCTGGCAGGTGCAGGTCTCAGGCCAATCGCTCGGCGACATCCGGCCTTTGAACCTCGATCACTTCGAACGTCACCAGGCGATGCTGCGGCTGAACGCGCACTTCTGAACACTTAGCTCGTGATCAGGCGCGCGCGGTCGGTCACCATAATCTGGTCCAACTCCATAACTAACAGTCGCAGGTGAAACGCGGGGGCGTTGGCCGTGCGCAGCATGCGCACATTGTGGATGTCCAGATGCCCGAAGCCGCTCCTCCGGCCGCAAGTTCCCCCTCGCTCTCGTCCTCTTCACCCGCATCATCTCTCGTCCCCGCATCGCTGTTGCTGTCGCGCGGCGTGGTTCGGCTCGAAGTGATGCTGAAGCTAACCACTGCGATCCTGGCGCTGGCCGCCGGCGTCTATACCTATCTCGGGGTGCGCGACCTGCTGAACGGCAGTGCCACCACGGTGTTCTTCGCCGCGCTGATCTATTCAGTCGCAGTGTCGGTCGGCATCTACGCCTTCTGGGTGTTCCTGATGCAGTTCATGCCACACGTCGTCGATCGCGCCGGTCGCTGGCTGATGTTCGGATGCATGCTGCTCGGCTCGCTGATGATCGTGGCGATGTCGTCTTGGCTGAATGCGTCGGCGCTGGCCGGCGCTGCGGCGATCCGGCAGCATCTGGCGATCACCGTGCAGGACTACACCCGCGATCTCGATGCCGCCAACACCAACGCCATCGCTGCGCAAGGGCTGCTGCCCGATATCCAGATCGCCGCATCGCGCTTTGCCAAGCTGGCGGAAGCCGAGCGCACCGGATCGCTCACCGGGACCTCCGGCTCCGGCACTGTGGTGCAGTTAATGACCCAGATGTCGAGCCAGCTCGACAGTCTCGGCAAGGAGGTTGAAGCCTCCGGCAAGCGCGTCTCGACGCTGTTCGAAGAGGGCGGCAGGCACCTCGCCAAGATGCGAGAGCTGGTGTCCGACCGCGGCCCGATCGGCGAGCGCAGCGACGGCTTCGCGACCGAGTCCCTGGCTTTGATGGGCGTGATCGCCAATCTTCAGCAGACCTCGGTGGCGCCGGCGGTGAAGCGGGCTGCGACCTCGCTGTCATCATCGTTCATCGCCCCGGCCGCGAGCGGCCGTAGCCTCGATCTTGCCGATCGGCAGACGGCGGTGGTCGGCAAGGTGGAAGGCGCCGTGGCGGCGCAGGCTACGTCACTCGCGGCGGCGGCCGATGCGATCCTCGACCGACCGAAGATCGAGCCGGCACGATTCCAGGCGATGTCTCCGGCCGAGGCGGTGTTGCGCTATGCCGGTGACTTCATCCCGAGCTGGGCCGGCGCGATCTCGATCGACCTGATGCCCGCCGTGCTGGTGTTGATCCTCTGCGTCGTGCACAGCGCGATCCGCCGCGAAGGGCTGCCCGCCTCGCACGCATCCACCATGACAGCGGCCGAACTGATGGCGGCGCTGAGGATGGCGCGCGAAGTGGAGCAGGCGAGCCGTGCGGCTGCTGACCCGGCCACTCCGATCGTGACGGATCAGCCTGCGCCAGTCGTCGAACCTGCGGCTGCGACCGACGAGAACGTCACCGCGCTGGCCTCGGCGCGTCACGTCAAGTAGCCGCATGGCCACGCTGTCGCAGCGCGTTCACCTCTGGCTGTCCGGCAATCCGGAAGATGCGGTGCTGCGCCTGATCTTTCGGCTCCTGATCGTCACCACGATTGCGGCGCTCGGCTACGATCTCGCCGGCACGCAAGCCGGCCGAGACAGCGACACGAGCCAGGAGACCGCGCCTTTCAGTCTGCCGTCACTGCCTGCAGTGCTGTCGCCATGGCTGCCCGACGGCGACCGGCTGACGCCGTTGCCGCAACCCGGCGGGGAGCTCAGCCGGCCGATGACGTTCGAACTCGGCAGCGGTGGCCGCCTCCAGGCCAGCGGCACGATCGCGCCGGGCAGCGCCGAGGCGTTCGGCAAGGAACTCGCCCGCTACGGCGAGTACATCAAGACCGTGGTGCTGAATTCGCCTGGCGGCTCGGTGTCCGATGCGCTGGCGATGGGCCGTCTGATCCGCGACCGCAAGCTCGCCACTGAGGTCGAAGCCGGTAAGACGTGCGCGTCTTCCTGCCCGCTGGTGCTGTTTGGCGGCACCGAGCGCCGGGTTGGCGCCAAGGCAGCGGTCGGCGTTCATCAGGTGTTCGCGGTGAAGAGTACCGAGGTCGCTGCGCCGCGCGACCAGATGAGTGACGCCCAGCGCATCTCGGCGCGCTGCCTGCGCTATCTGCGCGACATGGGCATCGACCTCGAAGTCTGGACCCGTGCGATGGAAACGCCGAAGGATCGGTTGTTCGTGTTCAAGCCGGACGAGCTGACCAAATACGGCATCGTCACCGTCGCCGCAGCGCCCGCCAAGTCATAGCCTCGGACCTTAGCCACTGCGACTTTTCGTCGGGTTCCGGCTTCCGCTTCCTGGCGTACATAGATTCTGCGTGTGCTGGGGCTTCGGAGGGCAGGGTTCCCGCAACTTTTGCAAAACGCTGCGGTTATCCGCCACATCAACGGCTCAGAGGATGTGCTCCATGACAAAGACTGCGTTGGTTCTAGGTACCGTCGCCACCCTTGCCGCCGCGACCGTCGCGGCTCCGGCTCCGGCTGAAGCGCGTGGCGGCATCGGTCCGTTCATCGGCGGTCTCGCCGCCGGCGCGCTGATCGCAGGCGTGGCGACCAATGCCTACGCTTATGGTCCGGGCTACGGCTACTATGGCGGCGGTCCGTACTACGGTGGCTATGGCTACGGCCCGCGTTACGTCGGCTACTACGGTGGTCCGGCCTATTACGGCGGCGGCTGGGGTTGGGGCGGCCCACGCTACTACTACCGGCCGCGTCCGGTGTATTACGGCTACCGCTCTTACTACCGGCCGTATCGCGCCTATGGCGCCTACGGCGGGCCCGTGATCCGAGCCGGTTTCGGTCCCGGCTGGGGCGGCCATCGCCACTGGCATCACCACCGTCATTGGTGAGCGTGCGTTTTGAGCTGCGCGGGGTGATTGGCTCCGCGCAGCGGCGGGTTCACACAGGCGCCGTGCCCGGGACGCCTTGCAGCGCCTGGGTGAGCGCCGCTCGCATGTCCTCCAGCGCGTACGGCTTTTGCAGCAGGGCGAAACCTTCGCTCAGAGCCGATGCCGAGCGGTCGCTGTAGCCGGACGCCAGCACGACCGGCGTCTCGGGATGATGCTCCCGGATCAGCCGCGCCAGCTCGAGCCCGCTCATGCCGGGCATCACGATATCGCTGAACACCAGATCGATGTCGCGCCGGCGATTGAGCACCTCGATCGCCGCCTCGGCACAGTTCGCCGGCACCACGGTGAAGCCGCACTGCACGGCGTAGTCCGCCGCCACCGACGCCACGTCGGGGTGATCTTCCACCAGCAATAGCGTCTTAGGCTTGCCGGATCGCGGCACGGCAAGGGTCGGTAGCGGATCGTCGCTGCCGAGGGCCTCCGTCGAGAGCGGCAGGAACAGATCGAACCGCGTGCCGCGGCCGAGTTCGCTGTCGACCGTGATCGCGCCGCTCGATTGCTGCACGAAGCCGTAGATCTGGCTGAGGCCGAGGCCGGTGCCGCGGTCGACCGGCTTGGTGGTGAAGAACGGCTCGAAGATCCGCTCGCGGATGTCGTCCGGGATGCCGACGCCGGTGTCGGCAAACGACAGAATGGCGTAGTTTCCGCTGAGCCGGCGTGGACCGAAGTTCTTCAGCGTCTCGGTGCGGATCGAGATGGTGATCCGGCCGCCGTCGGGCATCGCGTCGCGCGCGTTCAGGGCGAGATTGAGCAGCGCGATCTCGAACTCGTTGGGGTCGATCATCACCACCACCGGTTCGTGCGGAGGATCGATCACGATTCCGATGTCGCTGCGAACCGATTGCCGCAGCACATCGGCGAACTTGGTCACGGCGTCGCCGAGGTCGACCGCCTTGGCGGCGACGTTGTGGCGGCGCGAGAACGACAGCAATTGCCGAGTCAGGGCGGTGCCCTTGGCGACCGCCGAGTCGATCATGTCGAAGCTGCGGATGTCCTGCAGATCGCTGTGCCGTCGCCGCAGCTTCTGCACCGAGCCGCCGACCACCATCAGCAGGTTGTTGAAGTCGTGCGCGACGCCGCCGGTGAGGCGCCCGAGCGACTCCAGCCGCTGCGACTGCTTCAGCGCATTCTCGGCGATATGGCGGCGGTCGGCTTCTTCGTACAGCTTCTGCGTTCGCCGCATTGCCAGCAGCACGATCGCGATCAGGGCTGCGGTGGCCGGCAGGCCGACCAGCAGATAGGCGCCCATCTGCGCCTGCCACGCCGCGCGGATCGCGCTCGTCTCCAGGCCGGCGAACACATAGACCGGCAAATTGGGCAGCTTGCGGAATGCGACGCGTCGCTCGACGCCGTCGATCGACGACACCGTGGTCATCCGGCCCTCGCTGTGGCCTTCGCGGATTGCCTGGCCGACGATCCCGTCCGGCTTCACGGCGGTGTCGGTGCCATCGATTTCGGGCATCCGGGCGAGGATCGCGCCGTCGTCGCGCACCAGCGAGGCGAAGCTGCCTTCATCGCGGCCGACCTTGGCGTAAAAGCCTTCGAAATAATCCGGCAGCACCGAGGTCTGAATGACGCCGGCGAAGCTGCCATCCGGCGCGTTGCGGCGCCGGCTGACGCTGAAGAACAGTGCGCCGTCGAAAGGAGGCCGCGGCTGCAGCACTCGGCCGACATAAAGGCCGATGTCTTTGTCGACATGCACCCGGAAATAATCGCGGTCGGACAGGTCCGACCTCGGCGACGGGAACTGCATGGTGTTGATCAGCGGCCGTCCGGTCTTGTCGAAGATCCACATCGACTTGATCTGCTCGGAACCGCCGATCAGACGGTTCAAGCGAGCGTGCAGTGTGGCTTCGTTCGCACGGATCTCCTCGTCCGACATGCCGCGCACGATCTCCGACGTCTCGGCGATCGAACGCTGCACCGACTCGAAGATCTTCAGCGCATGTTCGGTGATGATGTCGCGCGTCTTGTCGATCTGGCGATCGGCATTGGCTTCGTTGGTGCGATACGACAGCCAGGAGGCGTAGCTGAACAGCGCGATCGGCAGCACAACGGATGCGACCAGGATCGCGCGGAGCAACCGCAGCGAATCACGTTGTGCGGTCAGCATGGGCAGGGGAGGTCCGAAGCAGGGCCATGAGCGCTGGATTATGCACCTTTCGGGACCAAGGGAAACTGCCGCAATGACAGGCGATGCGGGAACTCTCAGGATACCCGCCGATCGGCCATCTATCGCCCCACCGCCGCTTGAAGTAAACAGCGGAACTTTCTGATTTGCCTCGGCGGCGGCGCCGCCTGGCAGAACACAAGGGATTGCCGATGCGCGCTGTCACTTTGGGCCTGTCGTTGCTGCTGATCGCCGGCGCCGGACGCGCGCTTGCGGCCGATGCCGAAAATGGTGAGACGCTGGCCAAGCGCTGGTGCACCAGCTGCCACGTCGTCTCCGACCAGCAGCGCAAGGGCACCGACATGGCGCCGTCGTTCGCGGCGATCGCCTCGCAGGCCAACTTCAACGAAGAGAAGCTGGCGTTCTTCCTGCTCGAGCCGCATCCGAAGATGTCCAACATGGCGCTGAGCCGCGACGAGACCAAGGATCTGGCGGCCTATATCGCGCAGCAGAAGCACCACCACTGACCCGCCGTTCGCCGCGCGCAGCGGTCAGCGCCTCGACGCAAGGCGGTTCAGGGCTTTCCCGGCATCCTCGCCGTCAGCATGGGCTGACCGCGGGTGCGAGGATTGACCAACTCACCATTCTACAATGCCGACCACATCGCGTTTCGCGACGTGATCCGGCGTTTCGTCCAGAATGAAATCGAACCGTTCGCCACCGAATGGGACGAGGCCGGTGGTTTCCCCCGCGAACTGTACGAGAAGGCCGCGGCGATCGGGCTGCTGGGCCTCGGCTTTCCGGAAGAATACGGCGGTACGCCGTGTGATCAGTTCATGTGGATCGTTGCCACCCAGGAATTAGCGCGGGCGGCGGCCGGCGGCGTCAGCGCCAGCCTCAACAGCCATTCGATCGGCGCGCCACCGATCGCACGCGCAGGTTCTCCTGAATTGAAGGCGCGGGTGCTGCCCGAAATTCTCTCTGGCAAGAAGATCTCGGCGCTGGCGATCACTGAACCCTCCGGCGGCTCCGACGTCGCCAACCTGCGCACCCGCGCGGTGCGGGACGGCGATCACTACGTCGTCAATGGCGAGAAGACCTTCATCACCTCCGGCATGCGCGCCGACTACATCACCACCGCAGTGCGCACCGGCGGCGACGGGCCGGGCGGCGTCAGTCTGCTGCTGATCCCCGGCGATACGCCCGGGCTGACCCGGACGCCGCTGAAGAAGATGGGGTGGTGGGCGTCCGACACCGCGACGCTGCACTTCGACAATTGCCGCGTGCCGGCCGCCAATCTGCTCGGCACCGAAGGCGCCGGCTTCATGATCATCATGATGAACTTCAATAGCGAGCGGCTGACGATGGCGGCGGGCTGCATCGCCGCCTCAAAAGTCTGCCTCGACGAGGCGACAGCTTACGCCAAGCAGCGCGTCACCTTCGGCAAGCCGCTGGTGAAGCATCAGGTGATCCGCCACAAGCTGGTCGATATGGCCCAGAAGATCGCCGCCTCGCAGGCGATGCTCGAACTGCTCGCATGGCGCGTCGATCAGGGCGAGAGCCCGATCGCCGAAATCTGCATGCTGAAGAACCAGGCGACGCAGACGATGGCGTTCTGCGCCTCGGAAGCGGTGCAGATCTTCGGCGGCGCCGGCTATATGCGCGGCGTCAAGGTCGAGCGGATCTATCGCGACGTCAAAGTCAACGCCATCGGCGGCGGCACCGAGGAAATCATGAAGGACCTCGCCAGCCGGCAGATGGGGCTTTAGCCTCACATCGTCATTCCGGGCCGCGCGGAGCGCGACCCCGGAATCCCGAGGTGACAACGATAAACGAAAATAACGAGCGAGATTCCGGGTTCGCCCCGCGCCTGCGGCGTGGGCCCCGGAATAACCAGGGAAGAAACCAGATGTTGTTCACTGCCGACCACGACGAACCGCGCCGCATTCTGCAGAAATTTATTCAGAGCGATATCAATCCCCACGTCGACGAGTGGGAGAACGCCGGCATCTTCCCGGCGCACGACTTGTTCAAAAAGCTCGGCGATCTCGGCTTCCTCGGGCTCAACAAGCCGGTCGAATATGGCGGGCAGGGGCTGGATTACTCTTACGCGCTGATGATGGCGGAGGAGCTCGGCGCAATCAATTGCGGCGGCGTGCCGATGGCGATCGGCGTGCAGACCGACATGGCGACGCCGGCGCTGGCCCGGTTCGGCTCTGACGAGCTGCGCAAGGAGTTTCTGGCCCCGTCGATCGCCGGTGACTACGTCGCCTGCATCGGCGTGTCGGAGCCGGGTGCGGGCTCGGACGTCGCCTCGATCAAGACCACGGCGAAATCTGATGGCGACGACTACGTGATCTCCGGCGGCAAGATGTGGATCACCAACGGCACCCAGGCCGACTGGATTTGCCTGCTGTGCAACACTGGTGAGGGGCCGGTGCATCGCAACAAGTCGCTGATCTGTGTGCCGATGAAGACCAAGGGCGTCACCATCGCACGCAAGCTCGACAAGCTCGGCATGCGCTCGTCCGACACCGCTCAGATTTACTTCGACGAGGTGCGGGTGCCGAAGCGCAACCGGATCGGCGAGGAGGGTAAGGGCTTCACCTATCAGATGGTGCAGTTCCAGGAGGAGCGGCTGTGGGGCGCGGCGGCTTGCCTCAAGGCCCACGAGAAGACGATCCAGAACACCATCGAATACACCCGCGGCCGCAAGGCGTTCGGCAAGCCGCTGCTCGATAACCAGGTGATCCACTTCCGTCTCGCCGAGCTGCAGACCGAGGTGGAACTGCTGCGCTCGCTGGTGTATCGCGCCGCCGAGGCGCTGGTCGCCGGCGAAGACGTCACCCAGCTTGCCACCATGGCCAAGCTGAAGGCCGGCCGTTTGGGCCGCGAGATTCCCGACGCCTGCCTGCAGTTCTGGGGCGGCATGGGCTTCATGAACGAAACCCTGGTAAGCCGCTCATATCGCGACAGCCGCCTGACCGCGATCGGCGGCGGCGCCGACGAGGTGATGCTCGGCATTCTGTGCAAGATGAACGGCACGCTGCCGGGGAAGGCCTAGACTAGGTCGAGATAAACCGTCGTCATTGCGAGCGAAGCGAAGCAATCCAGTCTCGTGCACTGAAGTGGATTGTTTCGTCGCCTTGCTCCTCGCACTGACACTGCAAAGGGAGCGAACACCATGATCACGCTGTATCACTGCCATGGCGCGCGGTCGTTTCGGCCGTTGTGGATGCTGGAGGAGATGGGGCTCGCATACGAGCTGAAGATGCTGCCGTTTCCGCCGCGGGTGTTCGCCAAGGAGTATCTGGCGATCAATCCGCTCGGCACCATCCCGTTCATGATCGACGGCGACACCAAGATGACGGAGTCGTCCGGCATCTGTCAGTATCTCGGCACGCGCCACGGTCCGACGCCGCTGGTGGTTGCTGTCGACGATCCGGCCTATGGCGCGTATCTCAACTGGATGTTCTTCTCCGACGCGACGCTGACCTTCCCGCAGACGCTGGTGCTGCGCTACGGCACGCTGGAGCCGAACGAGCGGCGTCAGCCGCAGGTGGTCGAGGACTATGCCAAATGGTTCTTGGGCCGGCTGCGCGCGGTCGAGGCCGCGGCGGGGCACGGCGACTATCTCTGTGCCGGCCGGTTTACTGCCGCCGACGTGGTCAACGGCTATGCCCTGCGGCTCGCCAGCAATCTCGGCCTGGCCAAGGATTTCGGCCCAAACGTCACCGCCTATTGGGCCCGGTTGCAGCAACGTGAAGGCTATCAGCGGGCGCTGGAGGCCGAAACCCGCGCCGGCGAGGCCCAGCAGGTGCCCAAACGGGCGTGAAATCATTCACTTAAGCTCCGGCGCAGTTTCCCGCCGGAGCTGGAACTCCGCGTCATCTCGCCCGGTGACAACGTCCCGGGTTGCTGTATTGTCTAGGTGCTCCGCGAAGAGGGCACCCGCAGAACCATGCGGCAACGGGCGACAACCCGCCCCGGGAGGAACGATGACGAACGACGCCTGTCCGGAATCCGGGCATCTGATGCTGATCAGCCCGGAACGGGTGTTTTATGCCGGCCTGCTGGGCCGCCCGCGACGCCGCACCAGCGGCGGTTACGCGATCTATGTCTCGATGCAGGGCACCTTGCGGGTGACGATCGAAGGCCGCCCCGAACAGGTCGGCGCGGTGGCGTTCGTGCCGCCTTATCTGCCGCATAATGTCGAATCGGATTCGCGCTGCATCATCAGCCTGATCATCGAGCCCGAAACGGTGCTGCCGGGGCCGATGGCGGCACTCGGCGTGCGGATCGGCGGAGCGGGCGCGATGGCGCTGGCGAGCCGGATCCGGCAGGCCTATGGAGCGCTGGTTGCGGTCGGGCGCCGCAACGGCTTCACCACCACCGAATTCGACAATCTGTTTTTCGGCGAGCCGCTGGCTGCCCGTGCGATTGATCGCCGCGTTGCTCGCGCGATCGCCCGCCTCAACGACGTCGGCACCGACACGGTCACGGCCGAGGATTGCGCCAGCGCCGCCAACCTGTCGCAGTCGCGCTTCCTGCATCTGTTCAAGGACGAGACCGGGGTGTCGTTCCGCGCCTTCCGCGCCTGGAAGCGGGCGCGGCATCTGCTGCACTTCGTCAACTCCGACATCAACCTCGCGCATCTGGCGCAGGACATCGGCTATCCGGACTCGACGCACTTCAGCCATTCGATCCGGCGGTTCTACGGTTTGCAGCCGCGCGCGATCTTCTCCGGCTCGCGCGATCTGGCGATTTGGCGCAGCGATCCGCAGAGCATGCGCGTCGCTGAACTGCGGCACGGCCGCACCTGATCAGCGCACTCAGCGCGTCGGCGCAAGATACGCCGACGCGCGCTCAGCATCATTCTGCCCAACATGGTTCGCGTCGCAATCGCATGCGGCGCTACAGCAACCTGAAAGGGCTGGAAACGAATGAGCGACAAGGCGGTGATCACCTGCTCGCTGAACGGCGTGCTGACAGATCCGAAGCAGCACCATGTGCCGGTGACGCCGGAACAGATGGCCCGCGAGGCCAAGGCGGCTTACGACGCCGGCGCCGCGATCGTTCACATCCATCTGCGCGATCAGCGCCCCGACAAGGGCCATCTGCCGAGCTGGGACGTCAACGTCTCGCGCGAGATCCAGCAGGCGATCCGCGAAGCCTGCCCGGGCATCATCATCAATCACACCTCCGGCACCTCGGGACCGAACTACCAGGGCCCGCTCGCCTGTATCCGCGAGACCAAGCCGGAGATCGCCGCCTGCAACGCCGGTTCGCTCAACTATCTCAAGGTCAAGGCCGACAACAGCTGGGCCTGGCCACCGATGATGTTCGATAACGCGGTCGAGAAGGTGCAGGACTTCCTCGATGCGATGAAGGACGCCGGCACCATCCCGGAATTCGAGTGCTTCGACGTCGGCATCGTGCGCTGCGTCGGCATGTATGTGCAGACCGGGATGTACTCCGGTCCGCTCGAATACAACTTCGTGATGGGCGTCGCCTCCGGCATGCCGGCCGATCCCGAACTGCTGCCGATCCTGCTCAAGCTGAAGCGCCCCGAGGCGCATTGGCAGGTCACCGCGATCGGCCGTGCCGAAATCTGGCCGCTGCATCAGGCCTGCGCCGATCTCGGCGGTCATCTGCGGACCGGGCTCGAGGATACGTTCTATCTGGCTAACGGCGAGAAGGTGACTTCGAACGGCCAGCTGATCGAAGAGATCGCCGGCTGCGCCCGCCGGGCCGGGCGTGAGATTGCCTCGCCCGAAGAGGCGCGCAAGATCTTTGGTGTGCTGCACTAATCACGAGTGATTCCGGGGCGCGCGTAAGCGCGAACCCGGAATCCCGAGATGTTCTGCCACCGTCGAGATTCCGGGTTCGCCGCTGCGCGGCGCCCCGGAATGACAACCGATAAGCATCGCACATCAAGCAGCCGGAAGAGCTGCCTCACCTCGAGGGAGTGAACCATGACCAGTCTTGAAGCGACCGGCGGCGTGCCGGGACCGGGGCGGATCGGCCGCGTGGCGATCGGCGACATCTTGCGTAAATCGGCGCGGCGGTTTCCGGACCGCGTCGCGCTCACCGACGGTGGCCGCAGCGTCACCTACACCGAGCTCGAACGCGATGCCAACCGCTTTGCCAACGCGCTGGTGGCGCGCGGGCTGAAGCCGGGCGCCAAGATCTCGACGGTGTGCAACAACTCGATCGAGTTCGTCAAAGCGCTGTTCGGCATTCACCGCGCCGGTCTGGTCTGGGTGCCGATCAACACCATGCTCGGCCCCGACGACATGGGCTACATCCTCGACCACGCCGGTGTGAAGGTCGCGGTGATCGACGACAATCTGCACGGCCAGCCGGAGCGCCGCGCTGCCCTGGAAGCGCGCGGCATCGATCTGATCGCGATCAACCTGGCCGGCAAGGCCGCCGACACCGGCCTGCCAGTGTTCGACCAACTGATCGAGGGCCAATCCGAGATTGAGCCGGACGTGGCGTTCGATGATCGCGATCTGGCGATGATCATCTACACCTCGGGCACCACCTCGCGGCCGAAGGGCGCGATGCACTGCCATCTTGCGGTCACCATGGCGGTGATGAGCAACGCGATCGAGATGCAGCTGTCCCGCAAGGACGGCATCACCGGGCAGTTTCCGCTGTTCCACTGCGCCGCCCACGTGCTGCTGCTGAGTTATCTGATCGTCGGCGGCAAGATGGCGATCATGCGCGGCTTCGATCCGGTCGCCTGCATGGAGGCGATCCAGCGCGACAAGCTCACCGTGTTCATCGGCCTGCCGCTGATGTATCAGGTGATCCTCGATCATCCTCGGCGCAAGGAGTTCGATCTCTCGAGCCTGCGCTGCTGCATCTACACCATGGCGCCGATGCCGCGGCCACTGCTCGAGCGCGCCATCGCCGAGCTGTGCCCGACTTTCGTCCAACCCTCGGGGCAGACCGAGATGTATCCGGCCACGACGATGTCGCAGCCGGACCGCCAGCTCGCGCGATTTGGCAATTACTGGGGCGAATCCACGATCGTCAATGAAACCGCGATCATGGACGATTCCGGCAATCTGCTAGGCGTCGGTGAGGTCGGCGAGATCGTACATCGCGGTCCCAACGTGATGCTCGGCTACTACAAGGATCCCGATGCCACCGAAGCGGCGCGCAAATTCGGCTGGCACCACACCGGCGATTTGGCGCTGATCGACGAGCACGGCGAGGTGCTGTTCCTCGACCGCAAGAAGGACATGATCAAGTCCGGCGGCGAGAACGTTGCGTCGATCAAGATCGAGGAGACGCTGTTGGCGCATCCGGCGGTGATGAACGCAGCGGTGGTCGGACTGCCGCATCCGCAATGGGGCGAGGCGGTGTCGGGTTTCGTCAAGCTCAAGCCCGGTGCGGCTGCGACCGAGGCCGAGATCATCGAGCACTGCAAGAAGCATCTCGGCGGCTTCCAGGTGCCGAAGCTGCTGCGCATCGTCGACGAAATGCCGATGACCGCGACCGGCAAGCTGCGCAAGGTCGAGCTGCGCAATGCGTTCACCGATTACTTCATGATGGAAAAGACGGGGTGAACCCCAAGCACGGTCATTCCGGGGCACGTCGCAAAACGGCGTGAACCCGGAATCCAGACGTTCAGGGCACATCGAGATTCCGGGTTCGCGACCTGCTGTCGCGCCCCGGAATGACGGAAACGACTAAGGGAAGCGTGAATGGCAATCATCGAATCCACCGTAGCGCCGGGGAGTGAGGGCTTCAGGGCCAATCGCGACGGCATGCTGGCGCTGATCGAGCGGATGCGGATGCTGGAGGCGAGGGCGCGGACGCTGTCCTCCGCCTCCGCCGAGCGCTTCCACAAGCGCGGGCAATTGCTGCCACGCGAGCGCGTCGCGCTGGTGCTCGATCCCGGTACGCCGTTCCTCGAACTGTCGACGCTCGCCGGCTACATGTTCGACACCGCCAACGCCGACAAGAGCGTGCCGGGCGGCGGCGTGATCGGCGGCATCGGCTATGTTGCCGGCATCCGCTGCATGATCAGCGCCAACGATTCCGGAATCGACGCCGGCGCGCTGCAGCCGTTCGGCCTCGACAAGACGCTGCGGATACAGGAATTGGCGCTGGAGAACAGGCTGCCGTTCGTGCAGCTGGTCGAAAGCGCCGGGGCCAATCTGCTGCGCTACCGCGTCGAGGACTTCGTTCGCGGCGGCAACATCTTCCGCAATCTGGCGCGGATGTCCGCCGCCGGGCTGCCGGTGGTGACGGTGACGCACGGCTCGTCCACGGCGGGCGGTGCGTATCAGACTGGCCTGTCTGACTACATCGTGATGGTGCGCGGCAGGACCCGGGCGTTTCTCGCAGGCCCGCCGCTGCTCAAGGCTGCGACCGGAGAGATCGCCACCGAGGAAGAACTTGGCGGCGCCGAGATGCACACCTCGATCTCCGGCCTTGGCGATTACCTCGCCGAAGACGATCGCGACGCGCTGCGGATTGCGCGCGACATCATGGCCGGGCTGCCGTGGGATCGCTCCGGACCAGGGCCGGATCCTGCGACCTATCAACCGCCGCTGTACGATCCCGAGGAACTGCTCGGCATCATGCCGATGGATCACAAGCGCCCGGTCGATATGCGCCAGGTGATCGCGCGGATTGTCGACAACTCCGACTTCACCGAAATGTCGCCGAACTATGGTCCCGCCACGGTGGTTGGCCAGGCGCGGATCGCCGGCATGGCGATCGGTATCATCACCAATAACGGCCCGCTCGATCCGGCCGGTGCCAATAAGGCGACGCACTTCATCCAGGCGTGCTGCCAGTCGAAGACGCCGATCCTGTATCTCAACAACACCACCGGCTATATCGTCGGCCGCGCCTACGAAGAAGCCGGCATGATCAAGCACGGCTCGAAGATGATCCAGGCGGTGACCTCGGCCACCGTGCCGCAGATCACGATCTATTGCGGAGCCTCGTTCGGCGCCGGCAATTACGGCATGTGCGGCCGCGGCTTCCATCCGCGGTTCTGCTTCTCGTGGCCGAACGCCAAGACCGCCGTGATGGGCGGCGAGCAGGCCGCCGAGACCATGGCGATCGTCGCCGAAGCCGGCGCGGCGCGGAAGGGCGTGCCGGTCGATCGCGACAAGCTGGATCAGATGAAGGCCGGCATCACCGCGGTGTTCAACGGCCAGATGGACGTGTTCGCGACCTCGGCCCGGATGCTCGATGACGGCGTGATCGATCCGCGCGACACCCGCGCTGTGCTCGCCGAAGTGCTGGCGATCTGCCGCGAGAGCGAAGCGCGCGAGCCGCAGCGCATGCAGTTCGCGGTGTCCCGGCCATGAGTGTGACTCGTATGTTGAAGCTGACGCCTTTCTCCAAGATCCTGATCGCCAACCGCGGCGAGATCGCGCTGCGGGTGATGCGTAGTGCCCGCCGGCTCGGCTATGGCGTGGTCGCGGTGTATTCCGACGCCGATGCCGACGCCGCGCATGTCCGCGCCGCGGATGAAGCGGTGGCGATCGGCGGTGCGCAGCCGTCGCAGTCGTATCTCAACATTCCGGCGATCATCCAAGCAGCGAAGACGGCAGGCGCCGACGCGGTGCATCCCGGCTACGGCTTCCTCGCTGAAAATGAAGACTTCGCCGCAGCCTGCCGCGATGCGGGGCTGGTCTTTATCGGACCGTCGGCGGAATCGATTGCCGCGATGGGCAACAAAGCCGGTGCCAAGGCGATCATGATGAAGGCAGGTGTGCCATGCGTGCCGGGCTATCAGGGCGAAGATCAAAGCGATGCTGCGATGATCCGCGAAGCCGAGCGGATCGGCTTTCCGATCATGATCAAGGCGGTGGCGGGCGGCGGTGGCCGCGGCATGCGGCTGGTGACGGACGCCGCGGCGCTGCCCGACGCGCTGCGCAGTGCACGCTCGGAAGCGCAAAGCGCGTTCGGTGACCCAACCGTGATCCTGGAGCGCGCGATCCTGCAGCCGCGCCACATCGAGATCCAGGTGTTCGGCGATCGCTACGGCGGCGCGATCCATCTCGGCGAGCGCGACTGCTCGGTGCAGCGCCGGCACCAGAAGCTGATCGAGGAGGCGCCGTCGCCGGCGGTGTCGGAAGCTTTGCGCGAGCAGATGGGCACTGTTGCCGTGAATGCCGTCAAGGCGATCGGCTACGAAGGTGCCGGCACGCTGGAGTTTCTGCTCGACGGCGAAGGCAACTTTTACTTCATGGAGATGAACACCCGGCTGCAGGTCGAGCATCCGGTGACCGAAGCGATCACCGGGCTCGATCTGGTCGAGCTGCAGCTGCGGATCGCCGCCGGCGAACCGCTGCCGTTGCGCCAGGACGACGTGACCTTCAAGGGTCACGCCATTGAAGTACGGCTGTGTTCGGAGGATGCCGACCACGACTTCATGCCTCAATCGGGGCGGATGGCGCTGTGGCGGATGCCGGGCGAACTGCGTGTCGAGCACGCGCTGCAATCGGGTGCGGAGATCCCACCGTATTACGACTCGATGATCGCCAAGGTGATCGCGGTCGGCGCCAGCCGCGACGAAGCGCGGCGCAAGCTGATCCACGGCCTCGACGGCACCATCGCATTCGGCGTCACCACCAATCGCGGCTTCCTCGCAGCCTGCCTGCGCCACAAGGTATTCGCCGCCGGGGAGGCGACCACGGCGTTCATCGCACAGCATCGCGGCGAATTGGTGCGGTCGCTGGCAGATGATGCAGTACCGGCCACTGCGGTCGCGGCGCTGTTGCTCTACGTCACCGATCGCTACGCGCCACCGCATCGGCCCGGCCGGTCGCTCGCGGCGGTGTTTCCGACCCGGCTCAAGTTCGAGCTCGACGGCGCGGAGCAGGCTTGCGAGGTGGTGCGTGAGCGCGACGGCAGCTACGTCGTGAGCCAGGAGGGGCAATCGATCAGCTTTGTGATCGAGGAGCTGTCGGCTGGCGGCATCCGCTTCCAGGCCAAGGGCCTCGGCGAGTCCGCGGTGTTCCACCGCGACGGCGACCGGCTATTCGTGCAGCGACTCGGCGTTCAGAACAGCATCGTCGACCTGACCCGCGCGGCGCCGCAAAGTGCGGCGCGCGGTGGCGGCGACGGCAAGCTGCGCGCGGCGCTCAATGGCCGCGTCGTCGCGGTGCTGGTCAAAGCCGGCGACCGCGTCGAGGCGGGCCAACCGGTGCTGACGCTGGAAGCGATGAAGATGGAGCACGTGCACACAGCGCCTGGCTCTGGCATCATCACGATTGATGTCGCGGAGGGCGAGCAGGTCACCGCCGGCCGCATCGTCGCCGAGATCGAAGCGGCGACGTGAGTTTGAGCACAGAACATGCCCGTCATTAAACATGCCCCGTCATTGCGAGCGAAGCGAGGCAATCCAGGCTCCGTGCTCGGAGCTGGATAGCTTCGTCGCTTCGCTCCTCGCAATGACGGCTTAAGGACATACGACCATGAGCAACGACGTCGTGATCATCGAGAAGCGCGAAAGCGCGCTGTGGATCACCATCAATCGTCCCGACAAACGCAACGCCATCAATGCCGGCGTAGTCGAGGGCATCACCCGCGGTTGGAAACAAGCGCATGACGACGCCGAGGTGCGGGTGATCGTGCTCACCGGCGCGGGCGACAAGGCGTTCTGCGCCGGCGCCGACCTGCAATCGACCGGGGCAGCGTTCTCGTTCGATTTTTCAAAGCCAAATGTCGACTACGCCGATCTGTTGCGATTGGCGCAGAACGCGACCAAGCCCTCGATCGCTCGCGTCAACGGCACCTGCATGGCCGGCGGCATGGGTCTGCTGTGCATGACCGACATGGCGGTGGCGGCCGACAACGTGCAGTTTGGGCTTCCGGAGGTGAAGGTCGGCGTGTTCCCGATGCAGGTCATGAGCCTGCTACAGGACATCGCGCCCCGGCGTCTGATCGCCGAATGGTCGCTGACCGGCGAGCCGTTCGATGCGGCGACGGCGCGAGAGGCCGGATTGCTGAACTACGTGGTGCCGGCCGCCGAACTCGACGCCAAGGTCGAGTGGCTGGCGAAGCGGCTGACCGACAAGTCACCGACCGCAATCCGCCGCGGCAAATACGCCATGCGCGCCATCGCCTCGATGTCGTTCGACGAAAGCATCGCCTATACCGAAAGCCAGATCGCACTCTTAGCGATGACCGAGGACGCCAAGGAAGGCCTCAAGGCGTTCGCCGAAAAGCGCAAGCCGGTGTGGCCGGGGAAGTGACCGCCGCAGGCGGTCATTCCCGGGCGCGCACAACCTCTCCAGAGTCATTCCGGGGCGCTCACGAAGTCAGCGAACCCGGAATCTCGGCGGTGCCCTGAATATCGAGATTCCGGGTTCGCGAGCTGCGCACGCGCCCCGGAATGACAAGCGGATGGTGTGATGACCTAGCAGCCACGCTGCACCCAAGCGGCGGGCGTGACCAGGGAGAAACGACGATGCTGGCATCCGAGATGATCCGGCGCGGCGCGGTATATCACGGGCCGAAGACGGCGGTGATGTTCGGCGATCAGCGCATGACCTTCACCGAGGTCGATCTGCTGTCGAACCGCATCGCCAACGTCTTCATCAACACCTTCAAGCTCGATGTCGGCAGCCGGGTCGGGATGCTGCTGAACAATTCGATCTACACGCTGCCGATCGATTTCGGCTTCGTCAAATCGCGGCTGTCGCGGGTGCCGCTGAATTCCCGTCTGTCGCTGGTCGAACAGCAGCAGATGCTGGAAGGTGCCGGCGTCGATATCCTGATCCACGGCACCGACTTGACCGACCGCGCCCGCGAACTGGCGCAGGCGATGCAGCGCCTGAAGCTGATCAGCATCGGCAGCGCGGAGGCGGACGACCTGCTGCAGCTGGCCAAGGCGCAGTCCGATGCGCCACCGGCGCGGCGCTGTGAGCCCGATGACATCGTCATCACCATCTTCACCTCGGGCACGACCGGCAAGCTCAAGGCCGTCGAGCACACCCAGGCGAGCTGGGCCGCGATGGCCACCAATGTGCTGATCAATATGGAGGTCGGCGAGGGCGACGTGATGCTGCACGCCGCCTCGATGATCCACGCCTCGGGCTGTTTCATCGTGCCGCATTGGCTGCGCGGCGGCGTCGCCGCGGTGCTGCCCGGCTTCACGCCGGCAAGCTATCTGGACGCGGTCGAGCGCTGGAAGCCGACTGCGCTCAATCTGGTGCCGACCATGATCGGCATGCTGCTCGATCATCCAGGCATCGAGCAGGCCGACTTTTCGAGCGTCAAGCGCATCATCTACGGCGCCTCGCCGATGCCGCGGCCGGTGATGCAGCGGGCGCTCAAGCTGTGGGGCCCGCGGTTCGCGCAGTATTACGGCCAGTCCGAAGCGCCGATCTTCATCACCCATCTGACCCAGCAGGATCACGTCGGCCCGAAGGCCGAGCAGCGGCTCGCCTCCTGCGGCCGGCCGTCGATCGATTGCGAGGTCAAACTGGTCGATGAAGCCGGCGAGGAGGTCGCGCCGGGTGAGGCCGGTGAGATCGCGTTGCGGACGCCGTTTGCGATGAAGGGTTATTACAACGCGCCCGAGCTGAACGCGCAGATGTTCCTGCCCGACGGCTGGCTGCGCACCCGCGACGTCGGCCGCTTCGATGAGGACGGCTATCTGTATTTGGTCGACCGCACCTCCGACATGATCGTGTCGGGCGGCTACAACGTCTATCCGCGCGAGGTCGAGGACGCACTTGCGGCGCATCCGGCGGTGCGCGAGGTGGTAGTGGTCGGGCTACCCGACGACAAATGGGGCGAGAGCGTCGCGGCCTTCGTGGCACTGCGCACCGGCGCCAGTGCCGAGGAGGCCGAGCTGATCGCTTTCGCGCGCGAGCGGGTGGCGAGCTACAAGGTGCCGAAGCAGGTGCGGTTCATCGACGAGGTACCGAAGAGCCCGGTCGGCAAGCTGCTGCGCCGCGCGGTGCGCGATCCCTTCTGGCAGGGCCGCGAACGCAAGATCTGAGGGTTAACAAGATCTGAACACCGGGGCCTGTAGCTTTACCGGATATTATCGGCGGTTGTGGTTCGATTTCCGGAACGTTGCTTCCGATCGGAAAGAGCCGCTCCTTGACCGTTCCGGCGATCCATTTGACCGAAACCGCCGGCACGCGCAGCTTCGTGCTGCCGCTGCTGGTCGGGACCGGCGTACTCGTCTTCCTGCTGTTGTTCGGCGACAGCCTGCTGCAGGATTCCGACAGCTACTGGCAGATCGAAACCGGCCGCTGGATTTTGGCGCACGGCACGGTGCCGACGGTCGACAGCTTCTCGTTCAGCAAGGCCGGCGAGCCCTGGCAGTCGAGCTCGTGGCTGGCGCAGGTGATCTTCGCGCTGGCGATGCAGGCTGGCTGGGCCGGTCCGGTGATCGTCACCGCACTCGCGGTCGCGGCGGCGCTGGCGATGTTCACCGCTTACCTCGAACGCTACGCCTCCGCTTTGGTGACGGCGACGCTGGCGCTCGCCGTGATGGTGCTGATCATGCCGCACGTGCTGGCACGGCCGCACATGCTGACGCTTCCCGTCATGATGGCGTGGTTCATCGGCCTGATCGATGCAGCCGATCGGAAAGCTGCGCCGCCCTGGGCGCTGCTGCTGGTGATGGTGCTGTGGGCCAATCTGCATGGCGGTTTCGTGTTCGGGCTGATGCTGATCGGCCCGTTGGGAGTGGAGGCGCTGCGTCAGGCCGAGCCGCAGCGGCGATGGGCGCTGGCGCTGCGCTGGGCCGCGTTCGGTCTTGCCGCCGTCGCCGCCTGTTGCGCCACGCCTTACGGCTGGGGCACGCTGCTGGCAGCCACCAAGATCCTCAGCCTCGGTGAAGTGCTGTCGACGCTCGGCGAGTGGGCGTCGTCGGATTTCTCTAAGTTCGGCACCTTCGAAGCCAGCCTGCTGGCATTGCTCGGCATCGCCCTGGCGCGCGGGCTGACACTGCCGTGGCCGCGGCTGCTGTTGGTTCTCGGGCTGGTGCATATGGCGCTCGCGCATGTCCGCAGCATCGAACACTACGCGCTCCTGGTCCCGATGATCGCGGCGCGGCCGTGGGCGCTGCAGCTCGGGCTCGGGTGCAAGTCGGCCGAGGCGAAGCCTGATCTCACCCCGCCGGCCTGGGCCGGCGTCGTCGCGGTGATCGCAATCATCGCGGCAACGATCGCCGCGGCGCCGCGGCTGCATTATCGCTTCGACGAGCCCCAGGTGCCGGAGCGGGCACTGGCCGCCGTGCAGGCGCACGGGGCCCAGCGGATCTTCAACGCTTACATCTTCGGCGGCTATCTGATCTCGCGCCACGTGCCGGTGTTCATCGACGGCCGTGCCGAGCTGTACGGCGAAGCGAGGGTGATGGACATGATCCGCGCTACCGCTGGGCGCGATCCCGTCGCGCTCGACCGCATGCTGACCGGCAACGACATCGATGCGACGATGCTGCCGCCAAGCGCGCCTGCCGTTCGGCAGATGGACGAACGGCCGGGCTGGCGCCGGCTCTACGCCGACGACATCGCCGTCGTGCATGTGCGCGATTAGCTCGGTCATTCCGAGCGAAGCAATCCAGTTTCGAGTCCAGAGCTAGATTGCTTCGTCGCTTTCGCTCAATGACGAGAGTCCAGGCTGCGATCTAAAGATTGCTCGCGGTGATCGCGCTGTACACCAGGGTGCGCAGCTCGCGGCGGATCGGGTAGGCGCTGGAGGGGATGAGCTGGGTCATGAAGATCGTGATCAGCTCTTCGGCCGGATCGATCCAGAACGCGGTCGAGGCCGCGCCGCCCCAATAGAATTCGCCGGCCGAGCCCGGCAACAGCGTCAGCGCCGGGTTCATGTTGACGGCGAAGCCGAGCCCGAAGCCGATGCCGGCATTGGTGGCTTCGGAGAACATCGACAGCGACATCTGGGTGAGGTCGCGGTTGCCGGGCAAATGATTGCTGGTCATCAGCTTCAGCGTCTTCGGCCCGATCAGCCGGACGCCTCCGAGTTCGCCGCCGTTCAAAAGCGCGCGGCAGAAGGTGAGATAGTCTGCGGTGGTCGAGACCAGCCCGCCGCCGCCGGAGATTAGCGCGGGCGGCGCGAGGAAGCTCGAGGTTGCCGGATCGTCCGACAGCGTCATGCCGCCCTTGCCGTCGGCGGTGTAGCAGGCGGCGAGCCGCTGCGCCTTGGCGGCCGGCACGTGGAAGTCGGTGTCGGTCATGCCGAGTGGATCAAGGATGCGCTGCTTGACGAACTGCTCGAACGGCATGCCGCTGATCTTCTGCACGATGTAGCCGACGATGTCGGTCGACACCGAGTAGTTCCAGGCGTCGCCCGGCGAGAACTCCAGCGGGATCTGCGCCAGATCGGCGATCCAGGAATCCAACGTGCCGGCCTTCTCGAAGGCGCCGATGCCTTTGTCGCGATAGGCGGCGTCGATATTGGTGCGATTCTGGAAGCCATAGGTCAGGCCCGAGGTGTGGCGCAGCAGGTCGACCACCTGCATCGGCCGCGCCGGCGGTTTGGTCAGGAAATACGGCGCGATGCCGGCCTGGAACACGCCGAGACTGGCCCATTGCGGGATGTACTTCACCACCGGATCGTCGAGCTGCACCCGGCCTTCCTCGAACAGCATCATCAATGCCACAGAGGTGATCGGCTTGGTCATCGAATAGATGCGGAAGATGGTGTCGTCGCGCACCGCGACTTTGCGTTCGACGTCGGCGAAGCCGAGCGAGGACTGGTACACGATCTGGCCGCGACGATACACCAGTGTCTGGGTGCCGGGCAGCTTGCCGGAATCGAGATACAGCCGCCGCAGATGATCGTCGATCCGGCGCAGCGCGGCCTCGGACATGCCGGCGCTGGCGGCCGATCCGATGGTCGGCGTCGAGGATTGGGCTACTGCGGCTTGGCTCGGCATCGCTTCACTCCTGAAGATCGTGGATCGTCCGGTTGACGGTCCCGGATTCTGAGATGGTTCGCTCGGGCGCCCTTGATATCGGAAAACCGTGACGCGTTCTATCGGCGCCATGCGGCGCGCGATGCGCCGACGTCTGTGCTTCCATGCATGCCCGCCTTCCGTGGCGGCGCTTACCACGGCAGGAAGCATGGTGTACCGTCGCCGCCTCTCCAACGACCATTGAGCGGGACATGCCTCAATTCGACGAGACCGACCTCACCGAGGCGGTCGTCAAGAGCTTCGACGAAACCCCCGATCCGCGCATGAAGCTGTTGATGCGCGAGCTGGTGCGCTCGCTGCACGACTATGTCCGCCGCACCGGCCTGACCTTCGAGGAATGGGAGAAGGCGATCGATTTCCTCACCCGCACGGGGCAGAAATGCACGCCGAGCCGGCAGGAATTCATCCTGCTGTCGGACGTACTCGGGGTCTCGATGCTGGTCGATGCCGTCAATCACCGCGACCGCGCCGGCGCGACGCAGACGACGGTGCTCGGCCCGTTCTATGTCGGCGAGCACAAGCCGATGGCGCACGGCGCCGACATTGCCGAAGGCGTTGACGGCGAACCGATGTATGTGGCGGCCCGCGTCACCGATCTCGACGGCGCGCCGATCGTCAATGCGGCGGTCGATGTCTGGCACGCCGACGATGACGGCTTCTATGATTCCCAGAAACCTGGATATGCCGAGCAGGGCGCGTCGCTGCGGGCGCGGTTCGCGACCGACGCGGACGGACGGGTGGCGTTCCGCACCATCCTGCCGTGCAGCTATCCGATCCCGATCGACGGCCCGGTCGGTGACCTGATCCTGGCGGCCCGCAGGCACCCAATGCGGCCGGCCCATGTGCATTTTCTGGTCAGCGCCCCTGGCTTCGAGCCGCTGGTCACCCATGTTTTCATCGAAGGTGATAAATATCTGGAGTCCGACGTCGTCTTCGGGGTCAAGGACGAGCTGATTTCGAACGTTGAATTGCGCAACGATGCGGTGATGCCCGACGGTCGCGAAGCCTCGGGGCCGTGGCATTTGATGACTTACGAGTTCCGGCTGAAGCCGGGCCAAGGCGCCGCGCCGCGACCGATGATGGCCAGCACGGCGTGATCGTGATGGGAGTGGATGGTGACTGGGGACATGCGCAGATTCGGCCGGATGGGGCCGAAGCTTGCGCCGATCGGGCAGGGCACCTGGTATATCGACCAGGGTGACCGCGCGTCGGCGCTCGCCGCGCTGCGGCGCGGCCTCGATCTCGGCCTGACGCACATCGACACTGCCGAGATGTATGGCGACGCCGAGCCTTTGGTCGCCGAAGCGATTGCCGGCCGGCGCGACGAGGTGTTCTTGGTTTCGAAAGTGTTACCGAGCAACGCCTCCCGCCGCGGCACCGTCGCGGCCTGCGAGCGCTCGCTGGCGCGGCTCCGCACCGATCGGCTCGACTGCTACCTGCTGCATTGGCGTGGGCATTATCAGCTCAGCGAGACGGTGGCCGCGTTCGAGGAGCTGGTCGCCGCCGGCAAGATTCTGTCCTGGGGCGTCAGCAATTTCGACGCCGGCGACCTGCGCGAGCTGCACAGGATCGCCGGGGACGGCAAGATCGCCTGCAATCAGGTGCTGTATCATCTGCTCGAACGGGCGATCGAGCACACCGTTATTCCGTGGTGCGAGGCTCATGGCGTCGCGGTGACGGCATATTCGCCGTTCGGTCACGACGAATTTCCGGCGCCGCGTAGCGCGGCGGGCCGGCTGCTGCAGAGCGTCGCCGATGCCCATGGCGCGACGCCTCGGCAAGTGGCGCTGGCGTTTCTGACCCGGCGGCCGTCGGTGTTTGCGATCCCGAAGGCCGGCAATCCGGCCCACGCGGCGGACAATGCGGCGGCCCTTGCGCTGCGGCTCAGCGACGAGGAGATCGACGCGATCGATCAGGCCTGCCCGCTCGGCCCGGAGCCCGCCAGCCTGCCGATGCTGTAAGCGAAAAAGCGCGGGCAGGGCGACACAAGCCCACCGCGTAGGCGCTTTTCCGGACCTGTCGCATGACCGAGTCCCGATTTCGGCACTTGTGCCGGCGCGCCGAACATCGTTTTGTCGGATTATTAGTTGATAGGGATCTCCGCCCGTGGACGGGTCCCGCCTCCCTGCCATCTCCAAAGCGTTATCGAGCCTTGACCGTCACCTCGCCAAGCAACGACGCCGTGCGCCGGCTCACTCACCGCCACGCCGACCATCCGCTGCGCGGCATCGCGCTGATCGTCGGCTCGACGGTGTTTCTCGCCTGCTCGGATACGCTGGCGAAGTATCTCGGCCGCACGCTGCCGCCGATCGAGATCGGCTGGATTCGGTTTCTGGTGTTCCTGCTGATCATGATCCCGGTGGCGCTCGCCTCCAAGGAATCGCCGCTGCGCTCGGTGCGGCCGAAGCTGCAGGTGCTGCGGGCGCTGGCGCTGGTGTCATCCTCGGTGCTGTTCATCACCAGCCTGCAGTTCCTGCCGATCGCGGAAGCCTCGGCGACGTCGTTCGTGGCACCGCTGTTTGTCACCGCGCTGTCGATCCCGCTGCTCGCCGAGCACGTCGGCATCCGGCGCTGGATCGCGACGCTGGTCGGCCTCGTCGGCGTGCTGATCGTGATCCGGCCCGGCTCGGCCGCGTTCGATCCTGCGGTGCTGCTGCCGATCCTGTCGGCATTCGGCTGGGCGCTGACGCTTACCTTGACGCGGATGATCAGCGGTGCCGATCGCGCCGTGGTCACGATGTCGTTCTCGGCGTTGGTCGGCTTCATCACGCTCAGCGCGGTGGTGCCGTTCGTCTGGGTGACGCCGACCTGGCAGGACATCGGCATCGGCCTGCTGGTCGGGCTCGCCTCGACCATGGGGCAGTGGGTGGTCGTGCTGGCCTATCGCTATGCCGACGCCTCGGTGCTGGCGCCGTTCACCTACAGCCAGCTTGTCTGGGTCGCGTTTCTCGGCTTCGGCGTGTTCGGCGAGGTGCCCGACGTCTGGACCTTTGTCGGCGCCGCGGTGATCATCGGCAGCGGCATCTACACCGCACAGCGCGAGCGGCTACGCCGCAAGCAGCAGGAACTGCCCTCAGAGCCGTATCCGAGCCCGTGAGCTAACCGCGCGCGAACGACGGTGCGTACGACTTCTCGTTGTCGTCGACTTCTATCTACACGTAGCAATATTCCAGCGATGATGAGTAACGGATGTCGCGCGGCGTTCCGCCGCGACGGCTGCGGTCAATTTGGCGATCGCTTTAAGCATTAGGCAAAACCACGATGCCAGAGTGCGAAGCGAAAGCAGGTTCCAATCGCAGATGGCTGAACTTCCTTCCGCGTCCGACGCCCACAGTTGGGGAATGATCGCCCTGGCCGCCGTGCTGTGCGCACTTGGCGTCGTGGCGGCTTATGGCGGGCTGCGCAGCGTCCGGATCAGCGAGGGCAAGGGACGCCGGTACTGGATCATCGCGACCGGCTTTGCCTCGATCAGTTCAGTGGCGTCTGTTGCAGCGCTGGCGCTGCTCGCGGCCTCGGATGCGCCGCTTGCACCGACCATCGCGCTCGCGCTGATGATCGGCTCTGTGATCGCGACCACCGGCTTTGCGAGCCTGGCGGTTTGGCTAAGTTCGATCGCAGGTCGCCGCACCCGACTGACCTTGGCCGAACGTGACATGGTGCTGGACGCGATCCTCAACGATGCGGCGCGCGGGTTCTGTCTGTTCGACGCTGAGGGGCGGCTGAAGCTTTGGAACGAGGCCTTCCTCGACATCTATGCGATCCCGCCGGGCCGCGAGATCGCCGGTCACTGCCTGCGTCGCACGCTGGCGGTAATGCGGAATTCCGGCAACTTCGTCAGCGACCAGCGGCAACTGATCGAACTGAGTGCCGCGATCGCCTCGGGTGGACCGGCCAGCCTAGTCGCCGAACTGCGCGACGGCCGGCATATCCGGATCGATCTGAGACGTCTGCCGAACGGCGGCTGGATCGCCAAGCATAGCGATGTCACCGACCACAAACAGGCCGAGCAGCGCTTTGCTTATCTGGCGTTGCACGACGTTGCCACCGGTCTGCCGAACCGCGCCGCGTTCAACGACCGAATCGTCCAGAGCGTCGAGCAGGCGCGCCGCTTCGACGGCAGCTTTGCGGTGATCCGGCTCGGCATCGATCGCTTCAAAGAGATCAACGACGTGTTCGGCCAGGCGGTCGGAGACGCGGTGCTGGCCGAGATGGCGCGTCGTCTCGCAGACACCTGCCATTGGGGCTTCCTGGCACGGCCGGGCGGCGACGAGTTTTCGATCGTCACTCCGCCTGATGCCGCGGACGACTCGATCCAGGACGTCTGCCGGCAGCTTGCCGAGCTGTGCGACACCGAGTTCGAAGTCGATGGCCATCACATCCGCGTCGGTGCGACCGCGGGTGTCAGCGTCTATCCACGCGACGGCGATGACGCGGACACGCTGATCGCCCATGCGGACGTTGCGCTGTATCGCGCCAAGACCGAGCAACGCGGCACGGTGTGCCTGTTCGAGCCGGCGATGGATCTGCAGATCCGCGAAAAGCGCGCGCTGCAGCGCGAGCTCGCGGTTGCGTTGGAGCAGCGCCAGTTCGAAATCCACTACCAGCCGCAGGCCTGCACATCCGGCGAGATCGTCGGCTTCGAAGCGCTGCTGCGCTGGCGCCATCCGGTGCGCGGCATGGTGTCGCCTGCGCTGTTCGTGCCGCTCGCGGAAGAGACCGGCCAGATCGGCCCGATCGACGAATGGGTGCTGCGCAGCGTCTGCGCCGAGGCAGCGTCATGGGCCAAGCCGCTGGCGATCGCCGTCAACTTCTCGCCGCTCGACTTCCGCCGCTTCGATGTGCCGGCGCTGATCCTGCAGATCCTGCTGGAAACCGGGCTGGAGGCCTCGCGTCTCGAAATCGAGATCACCGAAGGCGTGCTGATCGACGATTTCGCCGGGGCGATCGCGATTCTGCGCAAGATCAAGAATCTCGGCGTGCGCGTCGCGATGGACGATTTCGGCGCCGGCTACTCGTCGCTGTCGTATCTGCAATCATTTCCGTTCGACAAGATCAAGATCGATCAGGCCTTCACCCGGAAGCTCGAGACCAATCCGGAATCGGCCGCGATCGTCGAAGCGATCCTCAGCCTGGCACGGACGCTGAAACTGCCGGTGATCGCCGAGGGCGTCGAGACCGAGAAACAGCTCGCGTTCCTGGCTCAGGCCGGCTGCGACGAGGTGCAGGGCTATCTGATCGGCAGGCCGCAACCGATCGCCCATTACCGCGATCTGACCACCGGCGAAGCGGTCGCCGCGACACCGTTGGCGCAAGCGGTTTGATGCTGCGCCGCAGCAGGATGCTCGTAATTTCCGTGCAGTGGTAGAAGATCTTTCTCGATCACGCCACACACGCGCAATTGTGCGAGGATGCCTTGCTCCGCTCGTGTCGGTGATTTTATATGCCGTTCCCGCATATGGCGGTGGTCGATTTTTCGGACCGTTCGTACCGAGGCGAGGGCCTCGCGCGACGGCGCCGATCCTGATCACACTCACCACCAACCACCCGCGATTAAGCAAGAGGTTCCGATGGTCAACCGCATGCAGTTCTATATCGATGGCGCCTGGGTCGATCCCGTCGTCAAGAAGTCGACGCCGGTCGTCAATCCCGCCACCGAAGAGGCGATGTATGAGGTTGCGCTCGGCTCCAAGGCTGACGTCGACAAGGCGGTCGCCGCCGCAAAACGTGCGTTCGAGACGTTCTCGGTGACCAGCCGCGAAGAGCGCATCGCGCTACTGGAGAAGGTGGTCGCGATCTACAAGAGCCGGATGAAGGAAATCGGTGCCGCGATCTCCGACGAGATGGGCGCGCCGTTGCCGATGGCTGAGAAGATGCAGGCCGGCGCCGGCCTTGGTCACATCATGTCGACGCTCGACGTGCTGAAGAACTATCAGTTCGAGGAGCCGCTCGGCTCGGCGATGATCGTGCGTGAGCCGATCGGCGTGGTCGGCATGATCACGCCGTGGAACTGGCCGCTCAATCAGATCGCCTGCAAGGTCGCGCCCGCGATCGCGGCCGGCTGCACCATGGTGCTGAAGCCGAGCGAATTCACCCCGACCTCGGCGCTGCTGTTCGCCGAAATCCTCCACGAAGCCGGCGTGCCGAAGGGTGTGTTCAACCTCGTCAACGGCCTCGGTCCAGAGGTCGGCGCGGCGATGAGCGAACATCCCGACATCGACATGATCTCGTTCACCGGTTCGACCCGCGCAGGCATCGACGTCGCCCAGCGTGCGGCGCCGACGGTGAAGCGCGTTAGCCAGGAGCTCGGTGGCAAGTCGCCGAACGTCATCCTTGAGGACGCCGACCTGACCAAGGCGGTGACCGGTGGCGTGATGCATATGTTCAACAACTCCGGTCAGTCGTGTAACGCGCCAAGCCGGATGATCGTTCCGCTGTCGAAGATGAAGGAGGTCGCGGCGATCGCCAAGGGCGTCGCCGAGAAGACCAAGGCGGGCGATCCGCGCGGCGAAGGCACCACCATCGGTCCGGTCGTCAACCGCATCCAGTGGGACAAGATCCAGACGCTGATCAACAAGGGCATCGAGGAGGGCGCCACCCTCGTCGCCGGCGGTCCCGGCCTGCCGGAAGGCGTCAACAAGGGCTTCTATGTGCGCCCGACGGTGTTCGCCGACGTCACCAAGGACATGACCATCGCGCGCGAAGAAATCTTCGGGCCGGTGTTGGTGATCATGGGCGCCAAGGACGAGAACGAGGCGGTCGAGCTTGCCAACGACACGCCGTATGGTCTGGCCGGTTACGTCTCGGCCGGCTCGGTTGACCGCGCCCGCGCGGTCGGCCGCAAGATCCGCGCCGGCAACGTCAACCTGCAGGGCGTGCCCAACGAACGCACCGCGCCGTTCGGCGGCTACAAGCAGTCGGGCAACGGCCGCGAGTGGGGCAAGTTCGGTCTCGAAGAATATCTCGAGGTCAAGGCAATCGCCGGCTTCAACGCCGCGTAACTGCGATCGCGCGATGCCGGGACCGTCTGGTTCCGGCATCGCCGCGGGGTTAATGATTAATACGCTCATGCATTGATCGAGGTTCGAACGCCTGCCATTGCTGCTCCAATGGCCGTGACGCTACGAACCGACACCATTCATTTCGGCGCGCTCGACAGTTGGCGTGGCCTGTGCGCGATCCTGGTCGCGCTGTTTCATCTCAGTGTGCTCGGCCACATTCACGACGTTCCGCTGATCAGAAACGCATTTCTGTTCGTCGACTTCTTCTTCGTGCTCAGCGGCTTTGTGATCACCCACGCGTATCTCGGGCGCCTCAACACGGGCTCGGAGTTCACTGCCTTCGCGATCAAGCGGCTTGGTCGGATCTGGCCTTTGCACGTCGTCGTGCTGGCGGCGTTCGTGCTGGCCGAAGCCGTCAATTTCGCGCTGGCAATGGCGATCGGCTTCAAGACCGGACACGCGCCGTTCGCCGCAGAAGGCTATCGGCCGCTGGTTGCGATTCCGGCGCAACTGCTGCTGCTGCAGGCGGTGAATGTCTCAGACAAGCTCACGTGGAACTTCCCAAGCTGGAGCATCGGGGCCGAATACTGGACCTACCTCGTCTTCGGCCTGATCGCGCTCACCGTGCCGCGGTGGCGGACGTTTGTGCTGGCTGCGGTCGGGTTGCTTGCGGCTGCGGTCGTGGCGTCGTTTTCAAAGCACGGTATCGAAACCACCTACGACTTCGGATTGTTTCGCTGTCTGTACGGATTCACGGTGGGCCATCTGACCTACCTGATCTACCGGACCGCGAAGGCTGCACCGAGCCGGCGTTTCGGCACAGCGATCGAGGTCGGCATCGTCGCATTGGTCTGTGGTTTCGTCATTGCCGCCGGAAGAGGGCCGCTGTCGCTGGCTGCGCCTCTGCTATTCGGCTTGACCGTGCTGATCTTTGCTTACGAGCGCGGGCTGGTTTCGCGCATGTTGAACTGGCCGGTGTTCGTCAAGCTCGGCGAGCTGTCGTATTCGATCTACATGGTGCACGCCTTCGTGGCTTTGATGATCATGACCGCTGCGACGATCGGGCAAAAATTGATCGGGCGCCCTTTGCTCGTGGAACAGATCCACGACGGCGAACCGGTCAAGGTGATCGCCAACCTGAACGTCTACGTGCTGGACGCGATCTTCGTGGCCTACATCGGGATCGTCATCGGCCTCTCGGCGCTAACCAGACGGCTGGTCGAAATTCCCGGCCAACGTTTGTTCGGCCGTTGGGCCCAGAAGGCAGCTTCGGCAGCTCGACCGGCCGCAGCTCCACTGGGACCGGTGTCGCAGCAACCTTAGGGACGGCCGCGCCGTCTTTGCTGCCAAGGGACGGCCGCACCGCCGAGGGCGTGGTCCGGTAGTCGTCCGAGTAGTTGGTTCATCTTACCGTCGTTAAAAGGAGCTTAAGTGCCGCGGCTCCGGGGCGATCGACTCGCCCGAACGAGGGCGAAGGATCCGATGAACCCGCTGCTTTCCGTCTCCCATCGACGCCAGTTCCTGACCATTGCCCTCAGCGGCGTCGCGATTCTGATCGCGCTGGTTGTGGCCAAGGTGATCACCTGACCCTCCGCGATTGACATCGGCGGCCGCCGTCCCTCAAGTGCAGCGAAACTGCTGCGGGACGGAACATGGCCGACGGATTGCGCAAGGGACTGACAGCTTACGGCGATTCAGGATTCTCGCTGTTCCTGCGCAAAGCCTTCATCAAGGCGATGGGCTATTCGGACGACGCGCTCGACCGGCCGATCGTCGGCATCACCAACACCCACAGCGACTACAATCCCTGCCACGGCAACGCACCGCAGATTATCGAGGCGGTGAAGCGCGGCGTGATGCTGGCCGGCGCGATGCCGATGGTGTTTCCGACCATCTCGATCGCCGAGAGTTTTGCGCATCCGACCTCGATGTACTTGCGCAATCTGATGGCGATGGACACCGAGGAGATGATCCGCGCCCAGCCGATGGACGCGGTGGTGGTGATCGGAGGCTGCGACAAGACGCTGCCGGCGCAAGTGATGGCCGCGGTGTCGGCCGATCTGCCGACGGTGGTGATCCCGGTGGGGCCGATGGTGGTCGGACATCACAAAGGCGAGGTGCTTGGCGCCTGCACCGACTGCCGGCGGTTGTGGGCGAAATATCGCGCCGGCGAGATCGACGATGCCGAGATCGAAGCGGTCAACGGCCGGCTGGCGCCTTCGGTCGGCACCTGCATGGTGATGGGCACTGCATCGACGATGGCCTGCATGATCGAGGCGATGGGGCTGTCGCTGCCGATGAGCGCGACGATCCCGGCGCCGCATGCCGAGCGCTTCCGCTCGGCGGAGGCCAGCGGCCGCGTCGCTGCCGCGATGGCCAAGGCCAAGGGGCCGCGCCCCAGTGAGCTGCTGACGCCGGCGGCGTTTCGTAACGCGCAAATGGTGCTGCAGGCGATCGGCGGATCGACCAACGGACTGATCCATCTCACCGCGATCGCCGGCCGTGTGCCGCACCGGATCGATCTCGACGAGTTCGACGCGATTGGCCGCGAGGTGCCGGTGCTGGTCGATCTCAAGCCGTCCGGCGCGCACTACATGGAGCACTTCCACCACGCCGGCGGCGTGCCGAAGTTGATGGCGCAGCTCGGTGATTTGATCGAACTCGACGCCAGCACCGTGACCGGCGCGACGCTGCGTGAGGTGGTGGCGCAGGCCGAGGACGTGCCGGGGCAGGACGTGATCCGCTCGCGCGATAATCCGATCCGCGGCGAGGGTGGGCTTGCGGTGCTGCACGGCAATCTGGCGCCGCGCGGCGCCCTGATCAAACACGCGGCGGCATCGCCCGGCTTGCTGCAGCACACCGGCCGCGCGGTGGTGTTCGAAACGCTGGAGGACATGGCGCGGCGGATCGACGATCCCGATCTCGACGTCACGGCAGATGATGTGCTGGTACTGCGCAATGCCGGACCGAAGGGCGCGCCCGGGATGCCGGAGGCCGGCTATTTGCCGATCCCGCTGAAGCTGGCGCGGGCAGGGGTGAAGGACATGGTCCGGATCTCGGACGCACGGATGAGCGGCACGGCGTTCGGCACCATCGTGCTGCACATCACGCCGGAAAGCGCCGAGGGCGGACCGCTGGCGCTGGTGCAGACCGGCGACCGGATCGCCCTCGACGTCGCCGCGCGCCGGATCGACCTGCTGGTCGATGACGCCGAGCTCGTCCGCCGCCGCGCCGCGCTGCCGGTGACTGCTGCGACCCGCCCGGGACGCGGCTACGCGCAGTTGTTCCACGACGCGGTGTTGCAGGCCGACGAGGGCTGCGACTTCGATTTCCTCACGGCGTCCGGTCGCTCGACCTAGCCGGTTCCCGACCGGCGGTTGTTTGGCGGCTGTCGGATCGGCGTGCGCTCGTTCGTCCCATGGAGACACCATGGACCGAAGGAGCCGTCATGACCCTGAAGCCTGCGATCGAACTCGCCCGTGCCAGCGGCGTGCGCTATCCGAATGAGAGTTCCGAGTATCGCCGCGCGCGCGAGGCGCTGCTCGCCGAAGAGATCGAACTGCGCCGTCACATCGAGCGCGTTGCCGCGCAGCGCCGGCAGCTGCCGCCGGGCGGCGAGGTGACAAAGCCCTACGCTTTCGAAGGCGAGGGCGGGCGGACCGACTTCGCCGGTCTGTTCGGCGGCAAGCAAAGCCTCGTCGTTTACAACTTCATGTATGGGCCGCAGCGCGCCGAGCCGTGCCCGATGTGCACCTCGTTGCTGAGCGCCTGGGACGGCGAGGTGCCGGACATCACCCAGCGGGTGGCGCTGGCGGTCGTCGCGCGGTCGCCGATCGATCGTTTGGTGGCGTTCAAGCGGCATCGCGGCTGGCATTACCTGCCGTTGTTCACTGACCTGACCGGTGCGTTCAGCAACGACTATCACGCCATTACGCCCAGCGGCGACGAGGTGCCGGCGTCAACGTCTTCACGCGGCGCGATGGCGGAACCCGGCACTTCTGGGGAGGCGAGATGACCGGCACGACGTCCGATCCGGGCCAGGACCCGCGTGGGGCCCCGGACCTGATGCCGCTGTGGACTATCTTCGATGTCACCCCGGAGGGACGGGGCACCGATTGGTATCCACGCTTGCGTTACACCTGAGTCGCTACCTGAAACGTTGCGGCGGTGCTTACCCGCTCACATCAGGTTGGCCTCGAGATCTTCCAGCATCTCGAGGGTTTCGAGGTCGCCATTGTCTTCGAGCAGCTCGCGCAGCGTCGGCAGATAATTGTGGAGGATGCGCAGGTCGTCGAGACCCTGCTTGTCGCGAAGCTCGACGCGCTTCTGGGCGAAGTACGCCCAGAACGGGTTTTCGCCGGCATCGACGTGGCGCTGGAGCCTCTGCATCACCCGCTCGGAGCGACCCTCCCAGTCGCAGTGTTTGAAGCTGACATAACGATCGAAGGAAGCTGACATTCTGGGCCTCAAAACGTAAGAACGCGGCTCAGATGCAACCGGTATGCCATGGCCGGCGAGTCGTGCCGTCCTGCGCCGAAGCGCCGCGGAAGCGGGGGAATCCGGCCGGGGCCGGCTCCGCGTAATACTACGAGGGTTGGACTTCGCGGACTTGGCGGGCAGGAGCTGCGGCCTCCAGCACTGCGCGCTTTCAATTAAGCTGTTGATATTAAATCAAAAATGAGCCCGGAAGGGTCGTAACCATCCGTTAACTATAACGGAGCATGGTTCCCAATCGAGGCCGCTTAAACTGCATTTAACTAAAACCCGCCTTAATCGCGCTCCTCTGTTCTGCCACATCTGTATGCGGTATCTTGGTTCGCCGCTGACCGATGGGGAAAGTCGGGAAGTGAGCGAATGACAGTCGGCACGGGGCGGCGATCGCTGTCCAACCAACGTGGGGCCCGCTACATGGGGTTTCGGAAATCGCTCGGCGCGATCGGAATCGCGCTGCCGGTGATCGGTTGCGTCTGGACGGTTTATGCCAACACCGTCGGCGCCAGCATCTATCCGACCGTCGGTTCGTTGCGTGACGATCAGAGCACGCGCTCCTCGATCGAACGCACCTCGTTCTCCGCACGGTTCGAACCGCTCGCCGCCGCTGCCGAGGCCGCGCCGCAACTCATGGCTTCGCTGGCGCTGAAATCCGCCTTCAAGAGCCAAGAGAGCAAGGGCGTCCAGGTCGCGTCCGCCGATCCGACCGACGTTCCGGTCACCGCCAGCGTCCAGGCCTCCGAGCCCGCCAAGACCGGCCATCGCTATTACGCTCTGCTCGATCCTTCCTATTCGTTCGGCTTCCAGCCCGATCGGTTCAAACAGCCCGGACAAAATCGTCCCGCGGCGGCCGAGACCGAGGACGACGCCAAGGTCGGCGTCGCGCCGCCGCCGTCGCCGGTGAAGGAAGCGATGAACGTGCCGCTGCCGCCGCAGCGCACCAAGTCGGTCGCCGCCGTCACCCCGCGCAATCCGTCGCGCAACCCCTTCAGCCACGAAGCCCTGGTCGCCCGCGCCAAGTCGGCGATCCTGATGTCCGCGCAGAACCACAAGTCCAGCTTCTTCGAGAAGCTGTTCGGCAAGGTCGACAGCCCGGCGCTCGCTTACGCCTCGGCCGACACCAGCGACATGGACGTTGGTCAGGTTCGCGACAGCGCCTTCAATCCCTCCGACGAAGATCGCTACACCGCTGTCTACGACATCACCGCCAAGATGGTGTACATGCCGGATGGCTCCAAGCTCGAGGCGCATTCCGGCCTCGGCGCCCGGATGGACGATCCTCGCCACGTCAGCGTGAAGATGCAGGGCGCCACCCCGCCGCACATCTACGACCTGAAGATGCGCGAGAAGCTGTTCCACGGTGTTGCCGCGATCCGTCTCACGCCGGTCGGCGGTGAGGACGTGATCTACGGCCGCACCGGTCTGCTGGCTCACACCTACATGCTCGGGCCGCGCGGCGACTCCAACGGCTGCGTCTCGTTCAAGGACTACAACGCGTTCCTGCAGGCGTTCAAACGCGGCGAGGTCAAGCGCCTGGTGGTGGTCGGCAGCCTGACCTGATCAGGCTGACCCACCACGTAGCCCGGGGCGCCGCCGCGAGCGGCGCGCCCGAACTGCCTTCTCTCCACAATCCGTGAACGCTCCGGCCGGAACCAGTTGGCCGGGCTCGCACTTGGTCGATCAAAGGGAGATCGACCATGACCCCACGCCTGTCTGCTGCCGTGTTTGCGTTCACCGTCGCCGCCGGCGGCTCCGCCGTCGCGCAGGATCAAGGCACGGCCGCGCAGCGCGAAGCCTGCACGCCCGACGCCTTCCGTCTCTGCGGCCAGTTCATTCCCGACGCGTCTCGAATCGAAAGCTGCCTGCGTGAGGCAGGGCCGCGGCTGAGTCCAGCGTGCTACGTGGTGTTCAATCCGCCGAAAACCAACAACCAGAGGCCGCTCCGCACGGTGCGCCGTCAGGCTCCCCAGGACTTCCAGCAGGTCGACGACGACAGCCGTGTCGGCCGCAACTTCGATCGCTGGTGAAAAGGTGCAGGTCAGCTTCTGAAATGCGAAGAGGGGGCGGATCGAGATCCCAGCCCCTAGATTAAGTGTGGAATCAGCAAGTCGTTGATTTCACGAAATTAAAATGGGCATTGAATCCCTCGATCAGTGGGGACTTGGTGTCCATTTTACGTTTCAGATCGGTCGCGAAACCGAAATGATCGAGGGAGCCTGCTTGCGCCAAATACAAATTTAATTTTGCGTCGGCCATAAGCCAAGCACACCATTTTTGGACCGAATTCGAGATGGTGTGCCTGTGTGCCGCTGCAGCGAGCTCAATGGGTCAATTCGTAGGGCGAGAGTTCTATGGGCCCGAGTGCCTTGTGCTTTTGTCGGTGGCTCCAATTGCTCAGTTTAGAATTTTCGCTCAGGTGCTTTAACACCATGTAGCGTTTCCCGACGCTCTTCCAACCAAACAAGGCTCCTGAACGCGGACCTGCGTAGAGAAGCTGAAACACCTTTTCTATCCGCCCGCCACTTCAAAAGCGAAATTTGGCCATTCAGTTCCGGCAGTGTCAGTTTTGCAACTTCCTCATCGGTGGTCGCTATCGCGGATCGCTTTCCCATGCGGCAATCTCTCTATCATCGACAACCTAAGGGCGAACTAAACGAAATTGCGAAAGTTGGTCCAAAATCCGGAAATGTCTGAGTTTGGCGAAAGGGACCCCGAGTGTCAGATTTCAGTTTACATTGCGCGTATAGCAGAAATAGCCTGAGCTTGCTGGCGAACCGAAATTTATGAGTAGACGCCCTATCCCAGCGATGCTTCGCCGGACCTGCATGAAGAAGCGATCCACCTGGTGCAGAGACGTGTCGTCCTGGAGGATGCCGGCGATGTCCACTGCGGTGCGGCTGCCGTCGTCGGTGTAGAGCCTGACTGTCTTGCCAGGCTCCGACTTCTTAATGAACGGGTACTCAATCTCCCGCTCCCGCAGGGCCAGCCTCGGCGAGGCCCGTTCAACTTCCCGAGGATGCTGTTGTCGACGAAGTAGGTCAGGAAGGCTTTGAAGGGATGAAGGTCGGGGTATTGCTCGATTGTCTTGTGTCTGCTCCTGCCTCGCCCCTTCGAAAAGGGGCGGGAGGCGAAGCCTTTTGGCCACTCCCGAAGAAATCTCCGGCATGGTCGGCACCCCGAATTCCCCAAGGAATTAGGGATGCCGATGAAGGTGGAGTTAAAATTCCACATTTAGGCTAGGGGCTGGGATCGAGATCCGCCCTTCTTGTTTTGCTGCGGAGCTTTAACGCCGTAGCCGCTTCGATCAGCGGCAGACGCGGGTAGTGCGAACCACGCGGTGGCCGTGCGGACCGCGGGTGACGACCTTCCGCATCGTGCAGTGCGGGCCACGGCGGATCACCCGCCGCCGCTCGACGTAGCGCTGCGCAGAAACGTCGGTCATTGGAGCGGCGACCAGCGGCTGCGAGGCCCGGGCGGGCGTGGCGGCAGAGGCTGGAGCGCTGAGGGCTCCAAGACTCAGAAATAGCGCAGCGGCGGCAGCAAAGGCGGTTGTCTTCAAACGCGTTCTCCTTTTCGGCCTCGATGTCCAAGATGGCCGGTCGGCAGTAACGACGAGCAAAGTGTTTGGTTCATCGGGCGCGGCGCCTCGTCGCAGATCGGTGCGACAGCCGACGTAACTCGGAGCAGGACGCGCGGCGGGTAAGCTCCGGCGCTGCCGCCAAAGCTTTGAGCGTAGCTGCCCGCGCTTACTTGAGGCCGCCGGTGACGTGCAGCGTCTCGCCCGTCACGTAAGAGGCGCCGTCGGAGGCGAGGAAGGCAACCACCGAAGCGATCTCTGCGGCTTCGCCGACACGGCCGAGTGGGGTAATCGCTTCGACTTGCTTTCGCATCTCGCCGTCGTGGAAGCCCGCAGCTTTGACGCCCTCGGTGACGACCATGCCGGGATTGACCGCGTTGACGCGGATCTTTCGTGGCGCCAGTTCCTTCGCCAGCACCGCCGTGATCAGATCCACCGACGCCTTGGTGGCGCCGTACACCGCAGTGTTCGGCATCGCGATCGTGGAGACGCCGGAGGAGATGTTGACGACGCTGCCGCCGTCCTTGAACTGCCGCGCCGCCGCTTGCGTCACCAGCAGCAGGCCGAGCACGTTGACGTCGAACTGGCGATGGAAGTGCTCCGGCGTGATCGCATCGAGCGCGCCGAATTCATAGACGCCGGCATTGTTGACCAGCACGTCGATCGGGCCGAACGCCGCCACGGTCGCGTCGACGATCGCCTGCGCAGCCTTGGGATCGGCGACGCTGCCGCCGACCGCGATCGCCTTGCCGCCCTGCGCAGTGATCTTGTGCACGACGTCGTCTGCGCCCTGTTTGCTGGACGCGTAGTTGACGGCGACTGCCGCGCCTTCGGCCGCGAGCTTCAGCGCGATCTCCGCGCCGATGCCCTTCGATGCGCCGGTCACCAGCGCCACTTTGCCTTGCAGTGTCTTGGTCATGATCGTTCGGTTCCTGATCGGAGGTGCGGCCACCGCTGAGGTGTGGCCTTCGGTTCAGTAGTTCGGAAGTATGGGACTATTGAACCAGATCAAGGGGGCGCCTATATCTTTTTCATGGTGCAGTTCGTTCATCCCGCACGCGAAGACATCTCGCTCGCCGGCGTGCTCGCCGCGCTGGCGGATCCGATGCGGCTGCGCATCGTCAAAGCGCTGCTCCAGGAAGGCGACTGCATGTCCTGCGTTGCGGCGGCACCGTGCCCTGACATTCCGAAGTCGACGTTGTCGAACCACTTCCGCGTGCTGCGCGAAGCCGGTTTGATCCGCACCACCAAGAAGGGCGTCGAGCACCGCAACGTCGTACGCGAAGCCGACATCAACGCGCGCTTTCCCGGGCTGCTCAAGGCGATTCTGAAACACGCGGACGAGTAGGCGATCAATCGACTTCATCGTTGCGAGTCGGCGAAAGGGCGGCGCCGGCTGCAAAGTCGTCATCGATTCCGCGTCGCATCGAATGCCGAGTAATTCCAATCCGACGTCGGTACATCATCGTACGAAAACGGACGACGTGCGAGGCACGAACCGCGAGCGGCGACAGAGAAACGTAACAAGGCGACGACGATTGCGCCGCGCCGTTTCACGCGGCGGCACATCACGCGGCGCCGTGAGGCATACATCCACAAGAATCCGCAGAGAATCCCTGCGACAGTCTGAAGCGGTAGGTATGTTGTTGCGTGATGGAACCCGCCGAATTAAACAAAAAGCAATGTTCAAAAAGAAACGGTCGATGGGGGCCAAGATGGCGGCAGGCAACAAGATCATTTCCGAAGCGCGGCATGGCGCTTTCGCTCGTTGCACCGAGGCTTCGCTGTTTTCTGCGCCGATCGTGAGCCGCAACGATTAGTTCGCCGCGGGCCGGCCTCGACTCGAACGATACATTGCGCGGTCGAACAAACGCTTAGCGGTTCGCTCCAACGCACTTCCGATATCCGGCTTCAACAGACTGTGTCGGTCTGAACGGCGAAGCTTTGTCCAAATGCGGCCGGTCTCGACCGGCAGCCATTCTGTTTGCTGGCGGCGTCGTCCCCGACGCCGTGTTGAAGCCGCTGCTCCCGCGGCGACGTTCCGCTCGGATCTCCCTCTTGTTCTTGGAAGTCACGATGAAGAAACAACTGCTGCTCACGACGTCGCTCGCGCCGCTTCTGGCGTTGGGTGTGCTCGGCAGTGCGCCGGCGCTGGCGGATTGCACGATCTCTGGAAATACGACCGGCCTCACTTGCAGCAGCGGCAGCATCTCCTCCAGTCCGAGCACGGCCGTTACGGTCGGCGACGGCGCCGGAGCCAACGGCAGCGTCACCCTCAGCGGCGCGGGAGCGAACTGGACCGACACCAACGAGGTGAGCGTCGGCCGCGACGGCGGCGTCGGCAGCATCAATGTGTCGAACGGCGCCTCGCTGACCACCCGTCGGCTGGGACTTTCCACCGCCACCTGGCAAGCGGGCAGCGGCGGCAATGGCTCGCTGGTCGTGACCGGTCCGCAGACGGTGTGGACCAGCACCGGCGGCATCGATATCGCGCGCACCGCGGGCGCGACCGGCAGCCTGACGATTTCCAACGGTGCGGCCGCCTATATTCGCAGTGTCGGCATCTACACCGGCGCTGGCGCGGAGGTCACCATCCGAGACGCCGGCACCCATGTCGAGATCGGTGATCCGACCAACTGGAATGCAGGAGCCTGGCTCAGTCCTGAGGGTGGCACCGTCAATGTTCTGAACGGAGCTTATCTGTATGCCAGCGGCATCTATGTCGGGCCGGGGGGCAGCAACCTCACGACCGTGAATATCTCGGGACGGAACACTGTCGTCGACACCGATCAGCGCATCTATGTCGGAGGCCAGGACGGGTCCCGCAATGTCGATCCGATGAACGGCAACGGCGTGCTGAATGTCACCGACGGTGCGGTGGTGACTTCGGGCACCGTTGGCACCGGGATGGACCCGCTGTCGCAGGGCATCATCAATGTCTCCGGCAGCGGCACGCGGCTGTGGGCGAAGGCCAATCCGGCCCAAAACATTCTCGGCAATGTCTATGCCGGCTACAATGGTAACGGCACCGTGGTGGTGTCGAACGGCGCAGAGCTCAAGGCCGACAACGAGGTTCGGATCGGTTACGACACCCAGGGCCAAGGCGTGCTGGCGATCGGTGCGGCGAGCGGGCAGGCGGCCGCTGCGCCTGGCACGATCACCGCGTCTCGTATTGTGTTCGGCAGCGGCACCGGTCAACTCATCTTCAACCACACCTCGTCCAACTACACACTGGCATCCGACATCATCGGCAATGGCTCGATTCAAGCGATCGCCGGCCGCACCACGCTGACCGGCGACTCCTCGCAGTTCACCGGCACGATGCAGGTGAGCGGCGGCATTCTGACGATGACTGGCGTGATCGGCGCGGTGATGGCGGTGGAAAGCGGCGCGGTGCTGACCGGTTCCGGTACGGTCGGCGGCGTCAACGCCCAGGCCGGGGCAACAGTCGCGCCCGGCAACAGCCCCGGCACGCTCACGGTGACCGGCAATTATCAGCAGGCTGCCGGGGCGACCTACAATGCCGAACTGGTGCCGGGCAGCACGGTATCGGACCGGATCGCGGTCGGCGGCACCGCGACGTTGGCTCCCGGTGCGATCCTGAAGCTCACCAAGTATGGCGCTGCGCCTTACGCGCTCGATGCCCGCTACACCGTGCTGACTGCGGCCGGCGGCGTCAACGGCACCTACGTCCTCACCGGCGACACCAGCGTGTCGGCGTTCTATTCGCTGATCGCCAACTACGATCCGAACAACGTCTATCTGCAGGCGGTGCAGACCCGCGGCTTCACAGAGGTGGCGCTGACCGCCAATCAGCGCTCCACGGCGGGCGCGCTGCAGGGCCTTGGCGCCGGCGGCGCTTTGCGTGCGGCGGTCGCGGCGTCGCCGACCGACCCTGCGGCACGGGCGGCGTTCGATCAGCTCTCCGGCGAGGCCTTCGCATCGGCCAAGACAGCGCTGCTCGACGACAGCCGGTTCGTGCGCGAGGCGACCTCGCAGCAGGTGCAGTCCGCGCTGCGCGGTCCCGATACGGCCGTGTGGGCGCGCGCGTATGGCTCGTGGGCGAAGGCTGATGGCAATGGCAATGCCGCAGACGTGCGTCGCAATGCCGGCGGCGTGCTGTTCGGTGCCGATGGCGAATTGTTCAACGCGCTGCGGCTCGGCGTGGTCGGCGGCTATGGGTCGACCTCGATCAATCTCGACGGCGGCCGCGGTTCGGTGACGGGCGACACCTACAGTGTCGGTATCTACGGCGGCCGGGCCTGGAACGCGCTGGCGGTCAGCTTCGGCGCCAATCACGCCTGGCATAATCTGTCCTCGACCCGCACCGTGGCGCTGACCGGCTTCTCGGATCGGCTGACCGCGGACTACAACGCTCGCACCACGCAGGTCTATGGCGATGTCGGTTACACCGTCGAACTCGGCCGCGCTGCGCTGCAGCCGTTCGCCGGCCTTGCTTATGTCAGCCTCGACACCTCCGGCTTCACCGAGCGGGGCGGGGCGGCTGCGCTCCGCAGCGCTGGCGACAATGTCGATGCCACGTTCTCGACGCTCGGCCTGCGTGCCAACGGTGCGCTGACGCTCGGCACCACCGCCGTGACGGCGAACGGGATGGTCGGCTGGCGGCACACGATGAACAGCGTGATCCCGACCGCCACGAACGCGTTTGCGACCGGCAATGCGTTCACGGTGTCGGGTCTTCCGCTGGCGAAGGACGTCGCCGTGTTCGAAGCCGGCCTCGGCACCGCGCTCAATCCGAGCACGGCGCTCAGCGTCAACTACTCCGGCCAGGTCGGCTCCAGCATCTCCGACCACGGTGTCCGCGCCAACCTGCGCGTCACGTTCTGATCAGCAATCAAAGGCGGTGCCGTTTCCGACATTCGGCACCGCCTTCCTAACATATCGGCGACAGCAGGGCTTCGATGGGCCGGCTGGTAAATGACCCACAAGCAGATCGACTGGAGGTACTATGGCGGCTCGCGATTCTATCTGGTGGAAGGCACGGCTCGCCGCTTCCCCGGCTCGCCGTCTGCTGATCTCGACCGCTCTCACGCCGCTGGTGATCGGCGCGATGTCCAGTTGGTCCGCCGCTCAAGCCGCGTGCAGCGTCTCGGGAAACGTGACTCTGAATCAGTGTGACAATTCGCTCGTCTCCGCGACTCCGATCGCGGGTGCGTCGTCCATCACTCTCGACTCGGTGACGTCCGGCGGCATCGACGTCTATCCGTCCGGGAGCGCTACCGGTCTTGTGGACGTCACGGTCAATGTGCTCGGCGCGACTAATGTCTACCGAACCAACTACCCGGCATTCGCGTGGGAGACGAACCGGAGTAATGCCAATTTGTCAGTTTTCATCGGATCGGCTGTGACGCTGCGGTCCGACCAGGATATGGGGGCGGTCTGGCTGCGAAACACCACGTCAGGGAACCTCTCCGTCGACAACGCTGGCACCGTCATAGCCAACGGTGTGGGCCAGGATGGCATCACTCTGACGACACATGACGGCACCGTCACCCTGATCAATCGCGGTAATGTCACTTCGACGCAGGCGCGGGGGCTTTACGCCGACGGCAACTTCGGCGGCGCCACCCCGCGGACGGTCAACATCGTCAATTCCGGTTGGGTGAGCTCGGCCCTCGCTGGTGCGCGCGCGATCGCCTACAACGGCTTGGCATCGATCGAGAACTCCGGCACCGTCGAGAGCACCTATCGGCAAGGTCTCGTCGCTTGGTCGAATAGTGGCCCGGCCTCGATAACAAACAGCGGCACTGTGACCGCCAACGACGATTCCGCCCTGTTGTCGTGGTCGGAGAGCGGCGACACCACGATCGTGAACAGCGGCACCGCCATCGCGCGTGACAACACCGGCCACGCCGATCTCGGCGACGGCGGGCATCACGGCATCTATACCAAGGTCGGAACTTTCGGTCAGACGACGATCGATAACCAGCAGGGTGCGGTTGTCCAGGCGGATCAAGCCGGAATCTCCGCCAGCTCGGCGGGCGGCGGCATCACCATCACACAGTCTGGTTCGATCACGGCGGCCCAGGGCATTGTCGCCTCCACGGCGAACGGTGCTATCAACGTCAGCAATAGCGGTGCCGTCACCGCGACCGGCGTCGGCGTCAGTCTCGACGGCACGACCAATTCGCTGGTCAACTCGGGCACGATCACGACGAACTCGGCGACCGATGCGGCGATCGTCACCGGCAACGGCAACAGCACGATCAGCAATGCCGGCACGATCAGCAATTCGGGCGGAGGCGCGGCGATCAAGTTCGGCAACGGCACCAACAGGCTGGTGCTTGATGCCGCCACGTCCAACATTCAAGGCGTGGTTCAGGGAGGCACTGGCGACAACTATCTTGTTCTCAACACCGGCACGTCGGCGTCTCTGACGATGCTGTCCGTGGGCGCGACCGGGCAGTTCCGCGATTTCAACTTTATCGAGAAGACCGGCGCTGGTGCGCTGACGCTGTCCGGCAACGGCGGCGGATTCACCGGATCGATGCTGATCAAAGACGGCCAGATGGTGGTCAACAGCACCAGCGCAACGTCCGCGGTCACGGTCTATAGCGGGGCGGCGCTCTCGGGCTCGGGCATCGTCGGTGCGGTCCAGATGCTGTCTGGTTCGACCATCTCTCCGGGCAATAGCCCCGGCACGTTGACGGTGACCGGCAATTATCAGCAGGCTGCCGGGGCGACCTACAATGCCGAACTGGTGCCGGGCAGCACGGTATCGGACCGGATCGCGGTCGGCGGCACCGCGACGCTTGCGCCCGGCGCGAGCCTGAAGCTCACCAAATACGGCACCGCCCCTTACGCGCTCGATGCCCGCTACACCGTGCTGACTGCCGCCGGCGGCGTCAACGGCACCTACGTCCTGACGGGCGACACCAGCGTGTCGGCATTCTATTCGCTGATCGCCAACTACGATCCGAACAACGTCTATCTGGAGGCGGTGCAGACCCGCGGCTTCACTGAGGTGGCTCTGACCGCCAATCAGCGCGCTACCGCGGGCGTGTTGCAGGCGATGGGGAGTGGCGGCGGTCTTCGTGCCGGCGTCGCGGCGTCGCCGACCGACACTGCGGCACGGGCGGCGTTCGATCAGCTCTCCGGCGAGGCCTTCGCGTCGGCCAAGACCGCGCTGCTCGACGACAGCCGGTTCGTGCGCGAAGCGACCTCGCAGCAGGTGCAATCGGCGCTCCGCGGACCTGACACGGCCGTGTGGGCGCGCGCGTATGGCTCGTGGGCGAGGGCTGATGGCAATGGCAATGCCGCAGACGTGCGTCGCAATGCCGGCGGCGTGCTGTTCGGTGCCGATGGCGAATTGTTCAACGCGCTGCGGCTCGGCGTGGTCGGCGGCTATGGGTCGACCTCGATCAATCTCGACGGTGGGCGCGGCTCGGTGTCGGGCGACACCTATAGCATCGGCGTCTATGGCGGCCGGGCCTGGAACGCGCTGGCGCTCAGCTTCGGTGCCAATCACGCCTGGCACAATCTGTCCTCGACCCGCACCATCGCGCTGACCGGCTTCGCCGACCGGCTGACCGCGGACTACAACGCCCGCACCACGCAGGTCTATGGCGATGTCGGTTACACCGTCGAACTCGGCCGTGCCGCACTGCAGCCGTTCGCCGGCCTTGCTTATGTCAGCCTCGACACCTCGGGCTTCACCGAGCGGGGCGGGGCGGCTGCGCTGCGCAGCGCTGGCGATAATGTCGATGCCACGTTCTCGACGCTCGGCCTGCGTGCCAACGGTGCGCTGACGCTCGGCACCACCGCCGTGACGGCGAACGGGATGGTCGGCTGGCGGCACACGATGAACAGCGTGATCCCGACCGCCACGAACGCGTTTGCGACCGGCAATGCGTTCACGGTGTCGGGTCTTCCGCTGGCGAAGGACGTCGCCGTGTTCGAAGCCGGCCTCGGCACCGCGCTCAATCCGAGCACGGCGCTCAGCGTCAACTACTCCGGCCAGGTCGGCTCCAGCATCTCCGACCACGGCGTCCGCGCCAACCTGCGCGTCACGTTCTGAGCTGACAACGTGGCTGCCGGATGAGCGATCGTCCGGCGGCCGCCGCAACTCGGTGCTTCAGGTCTTCCCGCAGCAGCGTTTGTACTTCTTGCCCGAGCCGCAGGGGCACGGCTCGTTGCGGCCGACTTTGCGTGCCGCTGAGGGCGGTCCCCATTCGATCTCGCGCGGCGCCGGGTCATGGGCGATGCGCCAGCGGTTCAGCGTCAGGATCCAGCCGGCTATCTGGTCGGAGTTCGGCGCGGTGATTGCGGGGCGATCGCTGGGCAGATTGTCCGCGTCGGCGTGCGCCTCGGCGTCGGCAATCTCGATCAGATCGAGCAGCCCGTCGAACGCGGCCGCCGTCGCTTCGTCGGCATCGTCCAGGCAGCTCCACGCCTCGGGCCGCAGGTCGGTCGCTGCCGCGAAGCCGTCGATCCAGACCTGCCACACCAATTCGCCGCTGTCGGGATCGACCGGCAGCAGCGGCTGGTAGCGCTCGGGGTGGTCCGACAGGGTTTTGGCGACGGAGTTGTAGTACTGCACGATTAGCGCGAACACCCGGTTGGCATGCGTCAGATCGGTGAACGGCGACGCCTGGTCATCGCCGGCATCGTAGACGACCGGCAGCCAGTCGCCGGGTTTGATCGGCTCGGGACACAGCAGCAGGCCGGCAACGAAGCCGTCGAGTTCCTCGACCAGCATGGCGTCCGGGCCGAGCGCTTCCAATGCGTCGTCAAGCTTGTCGAGATAATTTGCTGATTTGGCCATGGGCTGGTTCGCTCGGGCGGTGGTGAGAGGGAGCGCCCTCTGTAGCGCGGATCGCGCGATGGTGCGCGCTCTTGGAAGTAAATGCGCCAATCCTCGAGATCGTCATTCCCGGACGCGCCGAAAGCTCGCGGGCCCCAATATCTCCAGAGCTTCGTGACCGAGAACGGCGGAGCTGCCCGTGCATCATCGCGCGTGCCACGAATATGAATTCCGGGCTCGCGCTTCGCGCGCCCCGGAATGACGAAACAGAGGCGTTGCGGACCCGATTGCGCCAACAAAAAAGCCCGGCGTTTCCGCCGGGCTTCATTGTCTTTGCGAAGGTCGCTGGACTTAGAAGTCCATGCCGCCCATGCCGCCGCCCGGGGGCATCGCGGGGCCGCCGGCGTTCTTCTTCGGCAGTTCGGCGATCATCGCTTCGGTGGTGATCAGCAGCGCGGCCACCGAGGCGGCGTTCTGGATCGCGGTACGGACCACCTTGGTCGGATCGATGATGCCCTTCTTGACCAGGTCGCCGTATTCGCCCGACTGCGAGTCGAAGCCGAACGCGTACTGCTCCTTTTCGAGCACCTTGCCGACGATCACCGAGCCGTCTTCGCCGGCGTTGATGGCGATCTGACGGGCCGGGGCGGAGAGGGCGCGACGCACGATCTCGACGCCGGTCTTCTGGTCGTCGTTCTTGGTCTTGAGACCCTTGAGCTGCTCGGAGGCGCGCAGCAGAGCGACGCCGCCGCCCGGAACGATGCCTTCCTCGACCGCAGCGCGGGTGGCGTGCATCGCGTCATCAACGCGATCCTTACGCTCCTTCACCTCGACCTCGGTCGCGCCACCGACGCGGATCACCGCGACGCCGCCGGCGAGCTTGGCCAGACGCTCCTGCAGCTTCTCGCGGTCGTAGTCCGAGGTGGTTTCCTCGATCTGCGCCTTGATCTGCGCGACGCGGGCCTCGATGTCGGCCTTCTTGCCGGCGCCGTTGACGATCGTGGTGTTCTCCTTGTCGATCATCACCTTCTTGGCGCGACCCAGCATCTGCAGGGTGACGTTCTCCATCTTGATGCCGAGGTCTTCCGAGATCGCCTGGCCGCCGGTCAGGATCGCGATGTCCTGCAGCATGGCCTTGCGGCGGTCACCGAAGCCCGGCGCCTTGACGGCCGCGACCTTGAGGCCGCCGCGCAGACGGTTGACGACGAGGGTGGCGAGGGCTTCGCCTTCAACGTCTTCCGCGACGATCACCAGCGGCTTGCCGGTCTGCACCACGGCTTCGAGCAGCGGCAGCAGTTCGTTGAGGTTGGAGAGCTTCTTCTCGTTGATCAGGATGTAGGCGTCGTCGAATTCAACGCGCATCTTGTCGGCGTTGGTGACGAAGTAGGGCGAGATGTAGCCGCGGTCGAACTGCATGCCCTCGACGACGTCGAGTTCGGTCTCGAGCGACTTGGCTTCCTCGACGGTGATGACACCCTCGTTGCCGACCTTCTTCATCGCGTCGGCGAGGAACTTGCCGATCTCCGAGTCGCCGTTGGCCGAGATGGTGCCGACCTGGGCGATCTCGTCGTTCGACGTGACCTTCTTGGAGTTCTTGACGAGGTCTGCGACGACGGCTTCCACCGCCAGGTCGATACCGCGCTTCAGATCCATCGGGTTCATGCCGGCGGCAACGGCCTTGGCGCCTTCGCGCACGATCGCCTGGGCCAGTACGGTCGCGGTGGTGGTGCCGTCACCGGCGGCGTCGGCCGACTTCGAGGCGACTTCGCGCACCATCTGCGCGCCCATGTTCTCGAACTTGTCGTCGAGCTCGATGTCCTTGGCGACGGTGACGCCGTCCTTGGTGATGCGTGGTGCGCCGAACGACTTGTCGAGGACGACGTTGCGGCCCTTCGGACCCAGCGTGACCTTCACGGCGTTGGCGAGAATGTCCACGCCGCGCAGCATGCGGTCGCGGGCGTCGACGCCGAATTTGACTTCTTTAGCGGACATAAGAGGTTTCCCTTGGGTTGGATCGTTGTCTCCTCATCCTGAGGAGCGGACCGCAGGTCCGCATCTCGAAGGATGAGCGGTCTCAGCGTGTGGAGCTCACCCTTCGAGACGCGCCTTGCAGGCGCTCCTCAGGGTGAGGGACCTCCAAAGGCTCAGGCGGCCTTCTTCTTGGCGCCGGCGTCGGTGATGACGCCCATAATGTCGCTTTCCTTCATGATCAGCAGCTCTTTGCCGTCGATCTTGACCTCGGTGCCGCTCCACTTGCCGAACAGCACGCGGTCACCGACCTTGAGGTCGATCGGGATCAGCTTGCCGGCTTCGTCGCGGCCACCCGGGCCGACGGCGACGACTTCGCCCTGCGAGGGCTTTTCCTTGGCCGTGTCAGGAATGATGATACCGCCGGCGGTCTTCTCTTCGGCGTCGATGCGCTTGACCACGACGCGGTCGTGAAGCGGACGGAAGTTCATGCAAGTCCTCCTAAGTTTCTGAACTTGTTTCAGAAATCGAAATATTGGCAGTCGCGGACATTGAGTGCCAGCGCGACACGGACGAGATAGTCGAGGGTTTTTCGGGAGACAAGGGCTGCGCGCGAAATTTTTAGCACTCGCGCGGAACATCTGCCAAACACCGTGAACGACGATGCGGCGACAATCAAGTCCCGACTATCCCGTGGCCCTTGGCGTCTCTGTTAGCACTTGTATTAAGTCGCTGCTAAGGCTGCATTTTTCCGCATTTGCCGTCGATTTTTGACTTGAGATGCCCAGTCCAGATGCGTCACATTTTCAGGTGCGCGGGATGGGCAAGTGAAGACCGGAGCCCAGCACCGCGGGGACAGCAGACGGAAGGACGGCATTCCCAGGCAATCCCGGTCGCGAACTGTTGCGGAATGCTGGTTCGGAAAGGAGGATTTATGGTCGAACGAGGTGCAGTTTCTGAAGACTTCAGGAAGCAGGTGCTCGGCTACGGTCTGACGACCGCCGAAATTCTCTATCGCCGCCCCGACCGGCAATGGCTGCTGCAGAGCTACACGTGGCAGGACTACGACCTGGCGCCCGATTTCCCCGCCCTGAACGACTTTCTCAGTTTTTGGAAAGCGAAGCTCGAAGGGCCGCTGTTCGCCGTCACCGTCGCGCATTCCAAGCTGATCAAGCCGGCCGAGCTGCGCGCCGTCGACGGTGTCTTCAGACTGCACTGACTTCGTTATTGCCGGTCGGCGGTCCCTTCGTCGGCCGGCAGCGGATAGGGCGACCATTGCCGCGCGCCGCGGTCGTAGCGGCAGGATGAGCAGGGATCAATTGCGACAGTCATAGCGATACGGCGACGGCGCTGTTTCCACAGCGGCCGAGAGTAGTTGTGCCTATGTTGGTGAGCGTCGAAAAACTGATCGCAGTGCGCAAGACTACGTCATTAGCCCTACCACTGCACCCATCAGGCAAGTGGTCAGTGTGCCGGACACGATCGACCGCAGGCCGAGGGCTGCGATCTCTTCGCGGCGCTCGGGGGCCATTGCGGTGAGGCCGCCCAGCATGATGCCAAGGCTGCCGAAATTGGCGAAGCCGCACATCGCGTACAGCATGATCAGCTTCGAGCGCGGGTCGAGCGCATCGGGCGGCAGCTTTGCCAGCTCGACATAAGCGATCAGCTCGTTGAGGACGGTCTTGATCCCCATCAGCGAACCGGCGGTGACCGCCTGATCCCATGGCAGGCCGAGCAGCCAGCACACCGGCGCCATCAGATAGCCGAGCAGCCGCTGCAGCGTGATCGCCTCGCCGCCGACATGCGGCAGCAGGCCAAGCACGGCGTTACCGAGATACACCAGCGCCACCAGCACGATCAGCATCGCGATGATGTTGAGCAGCAGCTCTAGGCCGGCCGCGGTGCCCTTGACGATCGCATCCATGCTGCTGACAGCGATCTGGCCGGGGTCGGCGAGTTCGCCGCCGGTGGCGCGCGCTTCGGTCTCCGGCACCATGATCAGGCTGACCAGAATCGCGGCCGGCGCGCCGAGCACCGAGGCGATGACGAAGTGCGCGGCGGCGTCGGGCAGCACCGGCGCCAGCAGCGTGGCGTATAGCACCAGCACGGTGCCGGCGATGCCGGCCATGCCGCCGGTCATCACCAGAAACAGTTCGCTGCGGGTGAGCTGCGCCAGATAGGGGCGGATGAACAGCGGCGCTTCGACCATGCCCAGAAACACATTGGCGGCGGTCGATAGCCCGACCGCACCGCCGACGCCGAGCGTGCGCTTGAGTAGCCAGGCCATGCCCCGCACCACCGGCGGCAGGATCCGCCAGTAGAACAACAGCGTGGTCAGCACGCTCATCACCAGCACCACCGGCAGCGCCTGAAACGCGAGGATGAAATCGGCCCCCGGCGCCTTGATGTCGAACGGCGCCGGCGCGCCGCCGAGGTAGCCGAACGCGAATGAGGTGCCGGCCCGGCTCGCCGCCGAGATGACGCCGACTGCATCGTTGATCGCCCCGAACGCCCGAGCGGCGCCGGGCAGCTTCAGCATCGCCACCGCGGTCAAAAGCGTGATGCCGAGCCCGATGGCGACTTGCCGCACCGACACGCGGTCGCGATTCTCGCCGAATGCCCACGCGAGCATCAGCAGCGCGAATACGCCGAATCCGGATTGCAGTTGAAGCATGTCGTCCCCCGAGCCGAAGCCGATGGGTAGGCCAGGGCAGGGCGCGCTGGCAAGTCGACTAAAGCGCGGGCCGCTGGGGCGCGGCCGTCATCGCGGCTTCGTCGTGGGCGGCGACAGTGCGGCCGAACGGGGTGTGCTAGACAGGGCCGACACCTCGGACTTCCGGATATCGGATTGAACATGAGCGAGCGGATTATCGTCACCTATCAGGTCGCTTCGGCACCGGGGGAGATCGCTGCTCGGGCCGAGGCGCTGGCGATCGAGCAGAGCGTCGAGTGTCCGCTGGCGGCGGTGACGGAGCGGCGGATCCGGGACGAGATCGTCGGCCGGGTTGAGGCGATCAGGCCGATCGGCGAGGCTCGCTTTTCGGTGCAGGTCAGCCTGGCGAGCGCGACGGCGCCGGCCGAGGCCGGACAGCTGCTCAACATGCTGTTCGGCAACAGTTCGATCCAGCCCGACGTGACGCTGGCCGATGTCGAATTGCCGCCGGCCTATCCGGCTGCCTTCGGCGGGCCGAGGCTCGGCATCGCCGGTCTTCGCGCCAAGCTCGGTGCGCCGCGGCGGGCGCTGACCGCGTCGGCGCTGAAGCCGCAGGGGCTGGCGCCGGAGGCGCTGGCGGGGCTCGCGCACCGGCTGGCGCTCGGCGGTGTCGATCTGATCAAGGACGACCACGGCATCGCCGATCAGGCGTTCAGTCCGTTCTCGGCACGGGTGCCGGCGGTGGCTCGCGCGGTGCGCGAGGCCTGCGATTCTCGGGGCGCGGCGACGCTGTACGCGCCGCATGTCTCCGGTTCGCTCGACGACATGCGGCGGCAGCTCGACCTTGTCCGCCGCGAAGGCCTGTCCGCGGTGATGCTGATGCCGATGATTGTTGGGCTGGCCAACTTCCACCTGATTGCCAAAGAGGCGGAAGGGTTGGTCATGCTGGCGCATCCGTCGCTGGCCGGTGCGCAGCGGATCGCGCCCGATCTGCTGCTGGGCAAACTGTTCAGGTTGCTTGGGGCGGATGCGACGATCTTCCCGCATCACGGCGGCCGGTTCGCCTACACGCCGGAGACCTGTAGCGCGCTGGCGGATGCGGCGCGGCGCGACTGGTACGATCTGAAGCCGTGCCTCCCGGTTCCGGCCGGCGGTATCGCAATTGATCGCATCCAAGACCTGCTGGCATTCTACGGCTCCGACGTAATGCTACTGATCGGCGGCAGCCTGCTGGCGACAGGCGAGCAACTGACCGAGCAGGCGGCGCGGTTCACCGCGGAGGTGGCAAGCCATGGCCAATGACAATTCAGCAGCGCCAAATCCGGCGGCGGGCGAACGAGTTGGTGTCCGCGAGCAGACTGCCCCGGGCCGCTGGGATGGTGTCGCGGTGACGCCGTACAAGCAGACCGCCGAGGCGCCGTTCCAGGACATCTCGCGGCAGCTTCTATTCTCGGATCCGAATCTCGCCTGCGAGTGGCGCTATTTCGAGGTCGACGAGGGCGGTTATTCGACGCTGGAGCGTCACGGCCATGTGCATGCGGTGATGATCCATCGCGGTCGCGGGCAGTGCCTGGTCGGCGACACGATCAGCGATGTCGGGCAGGGCGATTTGGTATTCATCCCGCCGATGACCTGGCATCAGTTTCGTGCCAATCGCGGCGACTGCCTCGGTTTTCTCTGCGTCGTCAATGTCACGCGTGACCGGCCGCAATTGCCGACGGCGGACGATGTTGCGAAGCTGCGTAAGAACAAGCGTATCGCCGACTTCATTCGCATCGGCGGGGAGTAGCTGCACGTCAGCGTGGCGCGATCTCGACCGTGACGGTGTGCCGCTGCGCCGGAGCCTGGTTCTCCCAGTCGCGCAAGTAATCGAATACCGCGGTGGCGGTGCCGTCCTTGCGAGCGATGATGCGGAATGACCGGGTGCCGGGGACGCCGACCATCGGCTGGTGCACGACATCGCCGCCGCCCTGGCGGTAACCGGCATCGGAAATCTCGATCAGGTCGAGATTGCGGCTCGCTTTGGTGTCGAGATGCCAGCGATAGCCGGTCGACGGATTCTCTTTCAGGCTGAACGTGGCTTCGCCGCTGACCGCGAGGCGCAATGTCTCGGCGGTGTCGTCGGCTCGCGGTGGCGCGACACCCGCAACCAGCGCTATGCCGGCCAGCATGCCGAGCAGTCCCAGTCGTCGGAAGGTCGTGAACGAAGTCCGCATATTAGCCCCCGGAAAGACGCGGCTCAGCCGCGTCCGACGAATGGCATCTTGGTCGCCATCACCGTCATGAACAGGACGTTGGCGTCGAGCGGCAGGCCCGCCATGTAGGCCACCGCATCGCCAACCGCCTTCGCATCCATCCGCGGCTCGGCGATGGTGCGGCCGTCGGGCTGCAGCACGCCTTGCACCATGCGATCGGTCATCGGCGTGGCGGCGTTGCCGATGTCGATCTGGCCGACCGCGATGTCGTAGGCGCGGCCGTCGAGATTGCTCGCCTTGGTGAGGCCGCTGATCGCGTGCTTGGTGGCGGTGTAGGCGGCCGAGAACGGCCGCGGCGCGTGAGCCGAGATCGAGCCGTTGTTGATGATGCGGCCGCCGCGCGGGGTCTGATCCTTCATAATCCGGAACGCGTGCTGGGTGCACAGGAACGGCGCGGTGAGGTTGGTCGTCACCACCGCCTGCCACTGCTCCAGCGGCAGATCTTCGAACGGCACCGGCGGGGCGCCGATGCCGGCGTTGTTGAACAGCACGTCGAGACGGCCGTAGCGCCCCACGATGGTGTCGAACAGCGCGGCGATCGATGCCGGATCGGCCATGTCGGCGACAACGGGAAGGCTCTCACCGAACTCGGCGCCGAGCTTCTGGGTCTCCTGCAGCAGCTCCAGCCGACGCCCGGCCAGCACCACGGTGAATCCGGCCTGCATCAGCGCCAGCGCCGCGGCACGGCCGACACCGGTGCCTGCACCGGTGACGAGGGCGATCTTGGTGGTGGGCATTGGCGTCTTTCCCGATGTTGTTTCTTGTTGGATGGCGCCGCGATCGTAGACGTTGGCTGCTCGGGCAACAAGCAAATCGGATTATCGATCGGCAGCAGCTTGGCTCGCCGGCCTTTTATCCAAGAATCGTTTGGCCCTCGACAGCCCGCTCTGCATCCGCCCTCGATAGGTCTGCAGCGTGTGCCAAGCGCGGTCCGATCGCAGCGCCGCCTCGCCGAGAAGAGTCCGCCCGGCGACAAACGACGCCAAGGTCACCTGCTGATTGGCAAACCGATATTTGTAATCCTCGTCGCCACAGAGAAAGTCGATCGTCGTGGCGCCGTGATCGATCGACCAACGGATGTAGTCGAACAGCAGGATATAGCCGGGCGAGCTGCGATCGAAGGCGGCGTCGTACGTCGTGACGTAAGCCATCATCGTATCGTGCTGCATCAGATTGATCGTCATGGCGACGATCACTCCGTCTCGCTCAAGCACGAACACCCGAAGCAGTCCTTTGTCGGCGAGCACTTGCGCAAGCGTTTCCAGCATCGGCGAGCCCTCATCGAACAGCGGCGCCACCAGACCGTTCCGCTCGCACCAGGCACGTTTCAGGTCGGCACAGCGCCGCACTGCAGGGCCAATCGGCTCCTCGGGCGACAGCAGGCGGAATTCGACTTTTGCACCTTCCGACAGGCTTTTCAGCGAGCGGCGATAGTTTCGACGCGCATTTCCGGACTGCGCATCGAACCACGCCTGACTGCTGGCCCATGGGCCGACGACGCGGAGACTGGTGGCTTGCCGGTAGTGCGGGCGCAGCGCGCTGCGATATCCAGCTTTATCGTTGGCGAGTGTCCTCACCGCTGCTGTTGGCAGGAGATGGCCGAGGTAAACAGCATCGAAGCCGCCGTGCGCGTGGCTGTAGTCCCACATCCGTTCGAGCACCGACGGGTCGGCGGTTGGGTGCAGAAGTGCATCGCAGTAGTCGGAATAGTCCTTGGCAGCCCATTCGAGGACGCGGACGCCATGCTGGCGACAGATCGCAAGCGGCAGGACGGCCTCTAGAGTGTCGCCGCGCCACGCAAGGACGATAAACAGGTTCCGCCGTTCCCGATCGGGAAGCGCACGCCACCAGGCCGCGATCCAAGCATGGCTCTGAAACACGACGGCGCCGGTGTGGTCCCACAGCGCCTCCCAGGCAGGGCCGATTTCCTGCAGGCGTTCGCCCGTCTGCACGATTTCCAGCCGTTCGCCGTTGATCATTCTCACGTCTCTCAAGGTGGTGTCGCAACTCAGTATGTTTGTGATGTCGGTCGACAACCTATCATTGAGGGAAGTCGGATTGAAAACGCCGGACGATACGAATGGAAAGGAGAGTTAATCGGGGCGGAATGTCTTGTTGACCGTTCCAAGGATGCGCATTCGCGAGCTGTACGGAACGACGGCTATGCTCGGTCTCGATCGACCTGCATCCCGTTTCGACCGCCGTTGCTCCTTAGTATCAAAAAGACTCGCGATTCATCCGAGTTTGGCCGGGCGGCCCATGTAGCGTGCGTCGGCGCCGTAGCTGGCGAGCTTTTGGGAGAGCTCTTTGCTGTCGATTGGCTCGAAGCCCAGTCGCTGCCAAAACCGAACGGTGCCGCCAACGGCGACCAGCGTGATGTTGTCCGCAGTCTCGACGGCATGCTGTTCCAGCGTTGAGAGAATGGTTGCGGCCGCGCCGCCGCCACGCGCTTCGGGAAGCAGGGCGATGTCGTGCAGATAATAGGTCGAGGCTGGCTGGGGGATGAGGCCGAGTAGCGCATTGAGCGCCGGCGGCTGTTTAAAGTGCCACGGGTGGCTGATCAGATAGCCGCCGAGGCCGCTTGCGGTTTCGAGCACGAAGCAGCCGCCTGGATGCAGCGCCAGCCGCTCGGCAAACACCGCTGCATCTTCAGGATAGGCCGCATGCACCACCGCGGCGATCGCGTTGACGGCGGACAGATCGGCGGGCGTCATGCGGCGCCAGGTCGCAGTCTTGACGGTCATCATCTCGCGCCCGATGCCTCACGCCTGGTCCTTATAGGGCGGGCGCGGGATGTTTTTGTGGGCGGCGCGAAGGGCGGCGGACCAGCGCGAGCGGAGGTCGTGGAAGTAGGGCTCGCCCGCCTCGATGCGGTGGTTGAGATCGGCATCGCAGACATCGGTGCGCACCACCAGCACGTCGATCGGTAGCCCGACGCCGAGATTGGAGCGCATCGTCGAATCCATCGAGATCAGGCTGGTCTTCAGCGCCTCGTACAGTTCGACGTCGTAAGTAATCGCGCGATCGAGCACCGGCTTGCCGTATTTGTGCTCGCCGATCTGCAAATACGGCGTGTCGATGGTGCATTCGATGAAATTGCCGGCCGGGTAGATCATGAACAGGCGCATCCGCTCGCCCTTGATCTGGCCGCCGAACAGGAACGACACTTCGTAGTTGATGTCTTCCGCCTTGAGCGCCTGCGCCTCGGTGGCGTTGACGTGCCGGATCGCGCGGCCGATCAGCTGCGCCGCCTGAAACATGCTGGAGGCGCTGATCAGAGTCTCGCGCTCGCCGGTCTCGGCGTTCTCCAGGCCCTCGGTGAGGGTCGACAGCACCGACTGGCTGATCGACAGATTGCCGGCGCTCGCCACCGCCATGATGCGGTCGCCCGGCTTGCTGAAGACGTGCAGCTTGCGGAAGGTCGAGATGTTGTCGAGCCCGGCATTGGTGCGGGTGTCGGCCACCATCACCAGGCCTTCACGCACCAGAACTCCACAGCAATAGGTCATCTCGTCCTCGAACACCGGTCTGAAGGAAAGCGCGGCCGCGCAGAAGGCGGCCGGCTGCGGGACACTAGCCCATCCGCGCCGGCGGTCCAGCCCCCGAAGGGCGTAAGCTACTGCGACTGAAACTGCCGGCCGGCCTGATCGACCTTCACCGACACCGTCAGCGTCTCGAGGCCGCCACCATAGCGGGTGCCGCGCACCGGGGCGGCGCCGAGATAGTCGAGCCCGATCGCGACGCGGGCATGGGCGTCGGTGGTGCAGATGCCGTTGGCCGGATCGAATCCGACCCAGCCGAGACCCGGCACATAGGCTTCGGCCCAGGCGTGGCCGGCGGGCTGGTGCACCACGCCGTCAGCGCGCAGGAAATGTCCGGAGACGAACCGGGCCGGCACGCCGCCGGCGCGTGCGCAGGCGATGAACACATGCGCGTAGTCCTGGCAGACGCCGCGGCGCAGCGTGAAGGCTTCGGACGCCGTGGTGCCGGAATGGGTCGGGTCGTCGTCGAAGGTGATGTGCTTGTTGATCGCCGTCATCAGCGCATGCAGGAAGCCGATCGTATCGCCGCTGCCGTCGCCGCGCAGCTCGCGCGCCAGCGCCTGCATCGGCGGTGCCAGATCGGTCAGTTCGGTCGGGCGCAGAAACAGCTGCGGCGGAAACCGCTCGTCGGCGCCCTTCAGCACGCCCCCGGTGTCGGAGGTCTCGATCAGCCCCTCGGCTGTGATGGTGAGGTCTTCAGTGGCGCCGACCGTCAGCACATGGGTGATGTTGCCGAACGCGTCGTAATGCATGTCCAGCCGGGTGTCGGAGGAGATGTCGATCTGCCATTCGGCGACGTACTGCCCGTCGTGGCTGCTCGGCGTGATCCGCAGCACCTGGATCACGCCGGTGGCGGGCGGCTCGTAGTGATAGTTGGTGGTGTGCGTGATGCGCAGGCGCATGGCGTCCAGAGTCCGGTTGCGGCGGCGGGCAGGGCGCGCGCCTGTGCTCGATCAGATAAGATACTGCTTGGCGACGATTTCGCCGAGCCGGCTGTTGTCGGCGATGAATTCCTGGATGAATTCGTGGACGCCGCGCTGGAAAATGTCGTCCATGTTGGAGTGTTCCAGCCGGTTGCGGATGGCGCGGGCATGACGCTGGGAGGGGCCCTGGCGGCCATAGGCGACGCCGATTTGGTCGAGGTTGCGCACCAGATTGCCGTAGCACGAGGCGAGTGACCGCGGCAGGCTGTCGTTGAGGATCAGCAGGTCGGCGATCAGCCACGGTTTCAAAGTCTCGCGATACACCCAGTGATACGCCGTCAGTGCCGACACCGAGCGCAGGATCGATGACCATTGATAGTAGTCGAGCGGACCGCCGACGTGCTCCTCTTCGGGCAGCAGCAGGTGATATTTGACGTCGAGAATCCGCGCGGTGTTGTCGGCGCGTTCGAGATGCACGCCGAGCCGCGAGAACCAATAGGCGTCGTTGCGCAGCATGGTGCGATAGGCCGAGCCGTCGAACCGTAGCGAGGTCTCCTGCACGAAACGCAGGAACTGCGTCAGCTGCTCGCGGGTCTTGGCGCCCTTGCTCCAGTTCTCTTGCAGTTCGATCCAGGCCGAGTTGATGGTGTCCCACATCGCGCCCGTCAGCGCGGTTCGCACCGAGCGTGCGTTCAGCCGCGCCGCCTCGATGCAATTGCGGATCGATGACGGGTTCGAGGTCGACATCGACAGGAAATCGACGACGTTGGGCTCGTTGGCCTCGTCGTACTGCGCATAGAAGCTGGCGCTGACGCCGGCGGTCAGCAGTGCCGAATCCCATTCGTTGCCCTGGCCCGAATAGGTGTTCGGCAGCGCGGTGACGCGCAGCGTCGCCTCGATGGTCCGCGCCAGATATTCGGCGCGCTCGACGTAACGGGACAGCCAGAACAGGTTTTCAGCGGTACGGGACAGCATGGCTTATTCCGTCATTGCGAGGAGCGGAGCGACGAAGCAATCCAGCTTGCCGATCGGGCGCCATGGATTGCTTCGCTTCGCTCGCAATGACGCCTCCGATGTTGTGAACCTACTCATCCAGCACCCAGGTGTCCTTGGTGCCGCCACCTTGGCTGGAGTTCACCACCAGCGAGCCTTCCTGCAGCGCGACGCGGGTCAGGCCGCCGGGCACCACGGTGATGCGGTCGCGGCCGGTGAGCACGAACGGCCGCAGGTCGACGTGGCGCGGGGCGAGGCCGGCTTCGGTGCAGGTGGGGCAGGTGGAGAGCGCGAGCGTCGGTTGGGCGATGAAGCCCTCCGGCTCGCGCTTCAGCTTCTCGCGGAACGCTTCGATCGTCGCCTTGGTGGCAGTGGGGCCGATCAGCATACCGTAGCCGCCGGAGCCGTGCACTTCCTTGACCACCAGCTCGGACAGATGGTCGAGCACGTAGGCTAGGTCGCTCGGCTCGCGGCAGCGCCAGGTCGGGACGTTCTTCAGGATCGGTTCTTCGTCCAGATAGAATTTCACGATGTCCGGCATATAGCTGTACACCGCCTTGTCGTCGGCGATGCCGGTGCCGACCGCGTTGGCCAGCGTGACGTTGCCGGCCCGATAGGCCGACATCAGCCCGGGCACGCCGAGCACCGAATCCGGGCGGAACGTCAAAGGATCGATGAAGTCGTCGTCGACCCGGCGATAGATCACGTCGACCCGTTTCAGCCCTTCGGTGGTGCGCATGAACACCTCGTCGTTTTTGACGACGAGGTCGCGGCCTTCGACCAGTTCGATGCCGAGCTTGTCGGCGAGGAACGAGTGCTCGTAATAGGCGGAATTGAAAACGCCGGGCGTCATCAGCGCCACGGTCGGTTCCGACGACGAATGTGCGGGAGCCACCGAGCGCAGCGCGGTCAGGAGTTCGTCCGGATAGCGCTCGACCGGCGCGATGCGGTGCCGCGCGAACAAATCCGGAAACAGCCGCATCATGATCTCGCGGTTTTCCAGCATGTAGGAGACGCCCGACGGCGTTCGCGCATTGTCCTCCAGCACGTAGAAATGTTCGTCGTCGACCCGGACGATGTCGATGCCGGCGATATGGACGTAGACGTCGTGCGGCACCGCCTGGCCGTTCATCTCCGGGCGGAACACCGGGTTCTGGAAGATCAGGTCGTCGGGGATGATTCCGGCGCGCAGGATGTCGCGGCCGTGATAGATGTCGCGCAGGAACATGTTGAGCGCGCGGACGCGCTGCTTCAGCCCGAGCTCCATCCGCGCCCATTCCTGCGCCGACAGAATGCGAGGGATGACGTCGAACGGGATCAGCCGCTCCTGCGCTTCCGCGTCGCCATACACCGCGAAGGTGATGCCGATGCGGCGAAACAGCAGCTCGGCTTCCTGGCGTCGATGGGTGAGGGCTTCGGGCGGCGTTTCGCCGAGCCAGCGGGACAATTCCTGATAGGCCGCGCGAACATCGCCGCCGGGGCCGTTCATTTCATCAAACGCAACTGCCATGAAACCAGTCTGATTCCCCACAATGCTGCGTAGAGTGCAGCATGGAACACAGCAGTAGCAAGGGCCGGGCCAGCACGATATGGAAGGAGTGGACGGTTTTTGACCGCGGGTTCACAATGTTGCCCGCAATTCAGGCGGCGTGTTGCTCAATTCATCGGCAGGCGTCTTCGGAACGGGCAGAGCTTGTCGCCGGCAGGTAGCAGCGGGGAAACGGAAGCATTCATGAGCGAGATCGTTACGGCGGGTATCCTGGTGATCGGCGACGAGATTCTGTCGGGCCGGACCAAGGACAAGAACATCGGCTTCATCGCCGAGTACCTGACCAATATCGCGATCGATTTGCGCGAGGTGCGCGTGGTGGCCGACGACGAGGCCGCGATCATCGAGGCGCTGGACGCGTTACGCAGCCGCTACACCTACGTGTTCACCACCGGCGGCATCGGACCGACCCATGACGACATCACGGCCGACTGCGTCGCCAAGGCGTTCGGCGTCGAGATCGGCTATCACCCCGAGGTGGTGGCCCGGTTCCGCGAACGGTTCTCCGAAGCCGAGCTCAACGAAGCGCGGCTGCGGATGGCGCGGATCCCGGATGGCGCCGAGCTGATCCAGAGCGCGACCATCATCGCGCCCGGTTTCAAGATCGGCAACGTCATCGTCATGGCCGGCGTGCCGTCGATCATGCAGGCGATGATGGACATCGTGGCGCCGCGGCTGAAGTCCGGCGTCCGGATGCTGTCGGAGACGGTGAAGGCCAACGCGCGCGAGGGCGACATCGGCGGCCCACTGCGCGAGATCGCCGCCGCACATCCGGATACGATGATCGGCAGCTATCCGTTCCTCGACGAGGAGCGCAAGCCGAACACCAATCTGGTGGTGCGCTCGCGCGATCCGGAAAAGCTGCAGCAGGCGATGGCCGCCGTAAAGCAGATGCTGGCGGACCTGCAGGCCGCAAAGTGAACCAGGACAAGTAGGTCCCATCATCGCGAGGAGCGGACGACGAAGCCATCCAGAACCGCGTGCACCGTGGCTCCGGATTGTTTCGCTGAGCTGGTGCTCAGGACGGCGCAATGCGCCGATCCGGCTGGCTTGCGATGACGAAATAGTCGGAGTGAATGGATGTCTCAAAGCGAACCGAGTGAACAGAAACGGGCAGGGCGTCCGTTTCCGGTGTCATGGGATCAGTTTCATCGTGATTGCCGGGCGCTGAGCTGGCGGCTCAACGAACTCGGGCCGTTCCATGCGGTGATCGCCATCACCCGCGGCGGTCTGGTGCCCGCCGCGATCGTCGCGCGGGAGCTCGGCCTGCGGGTGATCGACACGGTGTGCATCGCCAGCTACGAGCACGACAAGCAGGGCGAGCTTCAGGTGCTCAAGGGCGTCTCCGATCAGACCGCCACGCTGGGCGGCGGCACCGGCAGGGGCCTGCTGATCATCGACGACCTGGTCGACACCGGCAAGACCGGCCGGATGGTGCGGTCGATGCTGCCCGACGCGCATTTCGCCGCGGTCTATGCCAAGCCGAAAGGCCGTCCCTTGGTCGACACCTTCATCACCGAAGTGTCGCAGGACACCTGGATCTTCTTCCCCTGGGACACCGGGCTCAGCTTCCAGCCGCCGCTCAAGGACGGGGCGGGCTGAAGCAAACACACCGTCATTGCGAGCGAAGCGAAGCAATCCAGTTCCGAGCACGAACCGTCTGGATTGTTTCGTCGTTTCGCTCCTCGTAATGACGCGCGGAGGGGCCATGCCGCTGCAGAACCGCGTGACGCCGTTCGGCGAGATCGTCGCGGTAGCCAGCCGCGGGATGTTCACCGGCAATCGCGGCATCATCCATGATCCGGCGACCAAGACGCTGCTGAGCAGGCGCTGGTCGAGTCACGCTTGGATCACCTGCACCTGCGAGTTCCGCGGCCGCCGCCGCGACGTGATGGCGACGCGGAGCTGGACCGAGTTGTTCTTTATCGACGAGGCGACCGCGCTCGCGGCCGGGCATCGGCCTTGCTACTACTGCCGCCGCACCGACGCGCATGCCTTCGCCGCCGCCTGGGCGCGCGGCAACGGGCTCGAGCAAGTCAGCGCCAAACAAATCGACGCCACATTGCATCGTGAACGGCTCGACGGCCGCGCCAAGCGACTGCATCCGCTGCGGTGCCCGCTCGGTGAGTTGCCCAATGGTGCGATGGTGGCAGACCTGAAGCACGACGATGCCGGCGTCCGCGATGGTGCCTGCACCGGCACTGCTTATCTGTTCACACTGGGTGGGCTGCTGCGGTGGTCATTTGAGGGTTATCAGCCGGTCGAAGCGGCGATGCTCGAAGGCTTGCAGGATCGTCTCGTCCTCCTCACGCCACCATCGACGCTCAGGGCTCTCGAAGCCGGCTATCAACCCGCACTGCATCCAAGTGCACGCACAAACTAACCACGTCATTCCGGGGCGCTCGCGCAGCGAGCGAGCCCGGAATCATACCCCCTGTGCATGTGATTGAGCACTGCGGCGCGGGCTTCGAGCTACATTTTCACTGGGGGTATGGATTCCGGGTTCGCGCTACGCGCGCCCCGGAATGACGAAAGAGCGGGCAATAATGCGTTGCGCTCGGCGAGTTAAGCTCACTACGCAAACCGCTGCCGTGCCAGTTCCGCTCCCGCGCCGAGCGCAAATAGCTTCGCCTCGGCGATCTCCCGCCGCATCGGGGCCATGCCGCAGTTGGTGGTGGCGATGATGTTGCTCTTCGGCACGTGCTGCATCACCGCTTCGATCGTGGCGCAGACGTCTTCCGCCGTCTCGACCTCGTCGCTGGCGACATCGATGACGCCGGCCTGGACGATCTTGCCCTTCAGCAGCGACAACAGTTCCAGCGGCACTTTCGAATTGCGGCATTCGACCGCGACCTGCTGGATCGCGCTGGCGTCGATCGCCGGGAAGATGTCCTCGTATTGCCGCCACTCGGCGCCGAGCGTTTCCTTCCAATCGGTGTTGGCCTTGATGCCGTAGCCGTAGCAGATGTGGACGGCGGTGGCGCAGGTCAGGTCCTGCGCGGCGCGCTCCAGCGCCTTGACACCCCAGTCCGCAGCCTCGCTCATGTAGACATTGAACGCCGGCTCGTCGAACTGGATCATGTCGATGCCGTCGGCCTGCAGCGCCTTGGCTTCCTTGTTGAGCAGCTCGGCGAAGGCGAATGCCATCTTGACGCGGTCGCCGTAGTAGCGATCGGCGATGGTGTCGATGATCGTCATCGGGCCGGGCAGGGTGAATTTGATCTTGTGCGTGCTATGCGCACGTGCGATCTGGCCTTCGAAGCCGTGAACGCGGCCCTTCAGCCGCAGCGGCGCCACCACCTGCGGCACCATCGCTTTGTAGCGATCGTTGCGGATGCCCATCTCGACCTTGTGGGCGAAGTCGATGCCCTCGACAGCTTCGAGGAAGCCGTGGACGAAATGCTGCCGCGCCTGTTCGCCCTCGGTGACGATGTCGATCCCCGAGTCTTCCTGCAGCTTCAGCGCCAGGATGGTGGCGTCGCGCTTGGCGCGGAGCAGCTCAGCGCCCGTCGACTTCCACGGCGCCCACAGCTTGTTGGGCTCGGCCAGCCATTCCGGTTTCGGCAACGAGCCGGCGATCGTGGTCGGAAACAGCATCGTGTTCTCTCCCTGCAGCCTGACATGGGCCTGATTGACGCCCTCTGTGCCACGTCCGCGGCGGGGCGTACAGAAGTGCGAGACCGAGGTGACAAGCCGGCCGAAGCCGGGCTAGGATTGACGCAAACCCGTCAAGAGGACCCTGCCGCCATGATCGATCTGTATTACGCGCCGACGCCGAACGGCTGGAAGATCTCGATCATGCTGGAAGAGTGCGGCCTGCCTTACAAGGTGGTGCCGATGCAGCTCGGCCGCGGCGATCAGCACCAGCCGGAATTCCTCAAACTCAGCCCCAACGGACGCATGCCGGCGATCGTCGATCACGCGCCGACTGGCGGCGGCGCGCCGCTGTCGGTGTTCGAGAGCGGGGCGATCCTGATCTATCTGGCGGAGAAATCCGGGCAACTGATGCCGACCGGGACGCGGGCGCGGTTTGAGGTGATGCAGTGGCTGATGTGGCAGATGGCCGGGCTCGGGCCGATGCTCGGGCAGAACGGCCACTTCCTGCTGTATGCGCCGGAGAAGATCCCGTACGCGATCGACCGCTACAGCCGCGAAGCGAAGCGGTTGTACGGCGTGCTCGATCAGCGGCTGGCCGGCCGCGACTATATCGCCGGCGACTACTCGATTGCCGACATCGCCTGCTTTCCCTGGATTATGACCCACAAGGCGCAGGGCTTGACGCTCGACGACTATCCCAACATCAAGCGCTGGTACACGACGTTGCGCGCTCGGCCCAAGCTGCAGGCCGGTCTCGCCCTCGGCAAGGAGGACAAGAAGCCGATGGACGAGCAGGCCCGCAAGCTGCTGTTCGGCGTCGACAAGCCCGCGCATGCGGACGTGCAGGCGCAGAGCGCGCAGCAGCAGTGATGATGCGGCACAACGCAAGGCGCGAAACAGGGATGGGCGCACGATCAGCTTCTGGCGCATTCCCGATCATCGACGTCATCGCCCGGCTCGTCCGGGCGACCCAGTATTCCAGAGCGTCCGTTGTCGAACGTTGGCGCTCTGCAATACTGGGTCCCCCGCCTTCGCGGGGGACGACGGTGGTAGCGTAGCGATGTCGTGCACGAACTCAGCGTTCGTCATTCCGGGCGCGCGGCGAAGCCGCGCGAGCCCGGAATCCATACGCCGCAGCGTCGGCGGTGGAGCAGGGCGGCCGTTGCGCTTTGCTCGAACGAGGGATTAGGGGTTATGGATTCCGGGTTCGCGAGCTGCGCTCGCGCCCCGGAATGACGAACGAGAGTTTGATCGCAGACATGTGGGCCAGCTAAGTAACAATCAACAACAACCAAGAAAAGGAAACGCCGATGCTCGAATTCTTCTTCGACTGCTCCAGTCCGTGGACGTATCTCGCCTTTCACAACATCCAACCGCTGGCGAAAGACATGGGCGAGGAGATCACCTGGCGGCCGATCCTGGTCGGCGGCATCTTCAACTCGGTCAATCCGAGTGTGTACGAATCCCGCAAGACGCCGGTGCCGCTGAAGGCGCGCTACATGGTCAAGGACCTGTCGGATTGGGCGCGCTCGGCGGGCCTTCCGATCAAGATGCCGCCCAGCGTGTTTCCGGTGAACAGCGTCAAGGCGATGCGTGGCTGTCTCTGGTTGCTGCGCGACAAGCCCGACGCGATGGTGCCGTTTGCGACCGCGGTGTTCGAAGCGTATTGGGGCGACGATCAGGACATCTCCAAAGACGACGTGCTGACCGCCATCTGCGCCCGGTGCGGCCTCGACCCGCAGGCATTCTTCGCCGCGATCGCGGAGCAGAGCATCAAGGACCAGCTTAAGGACAACACCGACGAGGTGATGGCACGCGGCGGCTTCGGCTCGCCGACCATCTTTGTGGACAAGACCGACATGTATTTTGGTAACGACCGGCTGCCATTGGTGCGCGAGGCGCTGGCGCGTCGCAAGGCGGGTGCCGCCTGATGCCGAAGGCTGTGGTGTGCCGCGAACTCGGACCTCCCGAGTCGCTGCGGCTGGAAGAGATCGAACGCAAGGACTTGAAGCCCGGCGACGTGCGGGTTGCGATCCGCGCCGCCGGCATCAACTTCCCCGACATCCTGATGTGTGCCGGCGAGTATCAGCTCAAGCCGGAGCTGCCGTTCATTCCCGGCATGGAAGCGGCCGGCGAGATCATCGAACTCGGCGCTGATGTTGCAAACGTGAAGCTCGGCGATCGGGTGATCGTCAAGCTCCGGTTCGGCGCCTACGCCGAAGAGGTGGTGGCTGCGGCTTCGCAACTCACGCTGGCGCCCGCGAATTTCGATTTCGCCGAAGCTGCGACCTATCTGGCCGGCCACGGCACCGCTTGGCACGGGCTGGTCGAACGCGGCCAGCTGCAGCCCGGCGAAGTTCTGCTGGTGCATGGCGCCGGCGGCGGCGTCGGGCTCGCGGCGGTCGAGGTGGGCAAGTATCTCGGCGCCGCCGTGATCGCGGCGGCGTCGAGCGAAGAGAAGCTCGCGGTGGCGCGGCAGCGCGGCGCCGACCACGGCATCCTCTATGGCGCCGAACCGTTCAAGGATGCGGTAAAGCGCATCACCGAGGGCCGCGGTGCCGATGTGGTGTTCGATCCGGTCGGCGGCCAGATCTTCGAAGACAGCGTGCGCTGTATCAATTGGGGCGCGCGGCTGCTGGTGGTCGGCTTTACCGGTGGCATTGGGCTCGCGCGCACCAATCTGATCCTGATGAAGGGCGCGAGCGTGATCGGCGTCCGTGCCGGCGAGGCGGTGCGGCGCGATCCGGCGCGCGGCGAGCAGCGCACCGCCAAGCTGCTCGAGCTTGCCGCCAAGGGCCTGCTTCGGCCCAACGTGTCGCATCGCTTGCCGTTGTCGGAATGGGCTCCGGCGATGCGTTTGCTGATCGACCGTAAGGCGATCGGCCGGGTCGCGCTGCTCCCGTAATACGGAATTTTCAGGCGCCCGCGGCGAGCGAAGATTTCGCTTGGCGCGGGTTTCGCGATGTGGAATGTGCAGCGCGGAACAACGAGGTTGGAATGAGCACTGAACTGGAACTCGACGCCTATATCAAGCTCGTCGGCACCGAGATCGGCGTGTCGGAATGGCATGTGCTCGATCAGAAGCGGATCGATCAGTTCGCCGATTGCACCGAGGATTGGCAGTACATCCACGTCGATCCCGAGCGCGCCGCGCGCGAGACACCGTTCGGCACGACGATCGCTCACGGCTTCCTGACACTGTCGATGCTGAGCGTGTTCTCCTACGAGGCGATGCCGAGGATCAAGGGCGTCACCATGGGCGTCAACTACGGCTTCGACCGGCTGCGCTTCATCTCGCCGGTGAAGGCGGGATCGCGCGTGCGCGGCCGCTTCATGCTGGCGGAAGCTACTGTGCGCAAGCCGGGCGAATTGTTGTCGCGTACCAGCGTCAACGTCGAAATCGAGGGCGAGAAGCGCTCGGCCCTCGTGGCTGACTGGCTCGGCCTGATCTACTTCGAACAATAATCCGGGGAAGCAACACACATGGCTATCAGGTTCGACGGACGCGTCGCCATCGTCACCGGCGCGGGCAACGGTCTCGGCCGCGCGCATGCGCTGGGTCTCGCGGCGCTCGGCGCCAAGGTGGTGGTGAACGATTTCGGCGGCGCGCGTGACGGCACCGGCGGTTCGATGACCGCCGCCGAGACCGTGGTCGAAGAGATCAAGAAGGCCGGCGGCACTGCGATGGCCGACGGCGCCGACGTGTCGAACTACGAACAGGTCCAGGCGATGGTCGCGAAGGCGACCAAGGAGTGGGGTAGCGTCGACCTGCTGGTCGCCAACGCCGGCATCCTGCGCGACAAGTCGTTCGGCAAGATGGAGCTGAGCGATTTCCAGAAGGTGATCGATGTGCATCTCGCCGGCACCTTCTACTGCTGCAAGGCGGTGTGGGATGGCATGAAGGAGCGCAACTACGGCCGCATCGTGCTGACCACCTCGTCGTCGGGCATGTTCGGCAACTTCGGCCAGGCCAACTACGGCGCCGCGAAGGCCGGTATCGTCGGGCTGATGAACGTGCTGGCGCAGGAAGGCCGCAAGACCGACATCCGAGTCAACACTGTGTCGCCGACCGCCGCGACCCGCATGACCGAAGAGCTGCTGCCGCCCCAGGCGCTGCAGCTGATGAAGCCGGAGGCGATCACGCCCGCGGTGCTGTTCCTGCTCAGCGAGAACGCGCCGACCCGCACCACGCTCGGCGCCGGCGCCGGGTCGTTCGCGCAGATCAAGATCATTGAGACCGAAGGCATCAACCTGCCGGAATCCGAATGGACCCCCGACGCGATCGCCGCGCACTTCGCCGAGATCAGTGACGACTCCAAGGCCCAGGCGCTCGAAGGCGCGTTCCAGCAGACGCAGAAGTACGTGGCGCAGGCCGCCGCGCGCCTCGGCATCAAGATGTAATGCGGTCGTCATTCCGGGGCGCGCCGAAGGCGCGAACCCGGAATCTTAGAGTCGCAGAACTTGTCGAGGTTCCGGGTTCGCTCGCTGACGCGAGCGCCCCGGAACGACGTGCTTGGGGCGAAGCCTCTCCACGAGTCATTCCGGGGCACGCCGAAGGCGTGAACCCGGAATCTCTACGCCGATCCCGGTTCGTGTATAAGCGCCGGATGATTTTCATCGCAGGCAGCCGTCGTGGCTGACATCATCGACATCGACGCCGCCGTGATCGGCGCCGGGCCGGCCGGACTGATGGCGGCCGAGCAGCTCGCGCTTGGCGGCATGCGCGTCACCGTGTTCGACGGCATGGGTGCTCCGGCGCGGAAGTTTCTGCTGGCCGGGCGCGGCGGCCTCAATCTCACGCACAGCGAAGCACTGCCGGACTTCCTGTCGCGCTACGGCGCGGCGCAGCCGCGGCTGACTCCAGCGCTCGAGGCGTTCGGCCCCGAGCAACTGCGCGCCTGGGCCGATGATCTCGGGCAGCCGACCTTCGTCGGCTCCAGCGGTCGGGTGTTTCCGGTGGCGATGAAGGCTTCGCCGCTGCTGCGCGCCTGGCTGCGCCGGCTCGATGCGCTGGGCGTGCAGCTCCGCCTGAAGTATCGCTGGACCGGATGCGACGGCGAGGGGCGTCTGTCGTTCGACACAGCGGACGGTCCGCGCAGCATCGCGGCGCGGGCGACCGTGCTGGCGCTCGGCGGCGCCAGCTGGCCGCGGCTCGGTTCGGATGGAAGCTGGAGCGATCTGCTCGCCGCCAAGGACATTGCGATCGCGACGCTGCGGCCGGCGAATTGCGGCTTCGTCGCGCAGTGGTCGGCACTGTTCGCGGACAAGTATCAGGGCGCGCCGCTGAAGAACGTCGCGCTGTCGTTCGGGCCGCGCACCGTACGCGGCGAGGCGGTGATCACCCGCGACGGCATCGAAGGCGGCGCGATCTACGCGATCTCGGCAGCGTTGCGCGATGCGATCCTGGCCGAGGGCGAAGCGAAGCTGTCGATCGCGCTGCGGCCGGATCTCAGCATAGCCGATCTCGCGGCGCGATTAGCGAAGCCGAGGGGCAAGCAGTCGCTGTCGACGTATTTGCGCAAAGCCGCGGGGCTGTCGCCGGCCGGCATCGGTCTGCTGCAGGAAGCCGCGCATGGATCTGGCGTTGCCCTGGCGACGCTGCCGGCCGATCAGCTCGCCGCGCTGATCAATGCCGTGCCGGTGCGCTTAGTTGCCACCGCGCCGATCGCCAAGGCGATCTCGACCGCGGGCGGCATTGCGCTGGGTGAGATCGACGCGGACTACATGCTGCGCAAACTGCCCGGCGTGTTCGCCGCCGGCGAGATGCTCGACTGGGAAGCGCCGACCGGCGGCTATCTGCTCACGGCCTGCTTTGCGACTGGTGTGATGGCCGGCCGCGGCGCGTTGCGCTGGCTGCAACGCGCCTGACGCCGCGTGGTTATTGCGTCACGACCGGACGGCTCGCCCGGCTATGCGTCGCGTCGCTGTGACGGTTCGGGAACATCACCAGCGAGCAGGCCTGGCTGAGCTGGGTGCGCTTGGCGATCAGGCAGGCGGTGATGGCCGGCACGTCGGGGATTTCCGAGCGGCACAGCCGCATCACGTCAGGCCTGCAGGCGCGGCGTTCCTCCGGTGTGCCTTGCGCCGACGCCGCGTTCACCGTCACGCACAGCGCTGCGGCCGCGAGCGAGGCGATGCGGAGCCTGAAGCGGCGAGCGGAATGATCGGCTGAAGCAGTCATGGTCTGGTCCTTCACGAGGTGGGGGAATGCAGAAAGGTCGCGACGATGCTGCGCGCCAGCAGGGATGGCGCTTCGGCGGGGGCGATGTCCGGCGCGATCTCGTTGAGCAGCACCGGCACCGAGTGCGGCTGGTGCACCGAGTTGCTGAGCAGCAGGAAGAAAAGCGCCGGATGCGGCGTCCGCACTACGCCGCAATCGATGCCGGCCTGCACCAGATCGCGGATCGACAGATAAGCGGGCCGGGCGAGCCGATCGATCAGCAACGCGGCGCGTTCTGGCGTCTCAGCAGGGTGCTGCGCGACGAACTGGCGGACTTCCGGATGGGCGATGCCGAAGGCCACGAAGGTCTCGATCGCTTCGCGCAGCCGGTCGTAGATCGGGCGATCGGCTTCCGTGGAAAGCTTGGTCATCACCGCCATGATCGGTGCGGCTTCCTGGGTCACCGCGTCGAGGCAGGCGAGCCACAGTGCGGCCTTGTCGCCGAAATGGATCCGGATCAGCCCGGTATCGACGTCAGCGGCTTTGGCGATGCTGCGCAGATCCGCGCGCTCGAAGCCGAGTTCGGCGAAGGCGCGGGTCGCGGCGGTGAGCAGGGCGGCACGGCCGCTCGGCGCCCCGGAGGGGCGGCGGCCACGTGGGCGGTGGGGTGGGGTCGGAGCGGCTGTCATGGCTAATATCTACAGATGTAGATATAAACTCACGCACGTGCAAAGTCAACCGCTCGGTCAACGCGGTGATTAAGTGCCGTTCAAAACTTGGGAAAAGGCCGGGTCAGGCGCTTTCGATCTCTTCGCGCAGCATCTCCAGCTCGAGCCAGCGCTGCTCGGCGGCGTGCAGCTCGTCGTGCGCCTTGGCCATCGCGGCCGAGACCTTGTCGAACTTGGCGCGGTCCTTGGCATAGAGCTGCGGATCGTCGAGCTGCTTCTGCAAACTCGTGATCTCGGCTTCCAGCTTGGCGATGGTTTTCGGCAGCGTTTCCAGCGCGTGCTTCTCGTTGAAGCTGAGCTTGCGCTTCGGCGCAGGCGCCGCGGCGGGCGAGGGCGCCGCCTTCGCGGCCGTCGGCTCGGCCACGGCGGCCTTGGCCGGCTGCCGGGTCAGGTCGGCGCCGCGCTGCGCCAGCATGTCGGAGTAGCCGCCGGCATATTCGATCCATTTGCCGCCGCCGTCCGGCGCGATCACCGAGGTGACGACGCGGTCGAGAAAGTCGCGGTCGTGGCTGATCAGGATCACCGTGCCGTCGTAGTCACCGAGCATCTCCTCGAGCACGTCGAGGGTTTCGAGATCGAGGTCGTTGGTCGGCTCGTCGAGCACCAAAAGGTTCGACGGTTTCGCCAGCGAGCGCGCCAGCATCAGCCGGCCGCGTTCGCCGCCGGACAGCGCCTCCAGCGGCGTACGCGCCTGCTCCTGGGTGAACAGGAAGTCCTTCATGTAGCCGATCACGTGGCGCGGCTTGCCGCCGACCATCACCTGGTCGCCGCGGCCGCCGGTCAGCGCGTCGCTCAGCGTCGATTTCGGGTCCAGGCTGTCGCGGCTCTGGTCGAGCGTGGCGATCTCCAGATTGGTGCCGAGCCGCACCGTGCCGCTGTCCGGGGCCAGCGCGCCGGTCAGCAGGCTGATCAGCGTGGTCTTGCCGGCGCCGTTCGGGCCGACGATGCCGACGCGGTCGCCGCGATTGATCCGGATCGAGAAGCCGTCGACGATCGGCCGGTCGCCCCAGGCCTTGTTGATCGACTTGGCTTCGATCACCAGCTTGCCGGACTTGTCGGCCTCGGCCGCGGCGAGCGAGGCGGCGCCAGTTGGGCCGCGATAGTCGCGGCGCTGCGCGCGCAACTCGTGCAGGCCGGCGAGCCGCTTGACGTTGCGCTTGCGGCGGCCGGAGACGCCGTAGCGCAGCCAGTGCTCTTCCATCACGATCTTGCGGTCGAGCTTGTGCTGATCGCGTTCTTCTTCCGCCAGCACGTCGTCGCGCCAGCTTTCGAATTGCGAGAAGCCGCGGTCGATCTGGCGGATCACGCCGCGGTCGAGCCAGGCGGTGGCGCGCGACAGGTTGGTGAGGAAGCGGCGGTCGTGGCTGATCATCACGATCGCGCATCTGCGCTGGGCGAGATCGTTCTCCAGCCATTCGATCGTGGTCAGGTCGAGATGGTTGGTCGGCTCGTCGAGCAGCAGGATGTCGGGATCGGGCGCGAGAATCCGCGCCAGCGCCGCGCGCCGGGCCTCGCCGCCAGAGAGATTGGCCGGGTTCTCATCGCCGTGCAGGCCGAGCTGTTCGAGCAGATAGGCGGCCTGATAGTGATCGTCGCCCGGCGCGAGCCCGGCCTCGACATAAGCCAGCGTGGTGGCGAAGCCGTCGAAATCCGGCTCCTGCGGCAGATAGCGCACGGTGGCACCGGGCTGCACGAAGCGGCTGCCGCGGTCGGGCTCGATCAGGCCGGCGACGATCTTCAAAAGCGTCGATTTGCCGGAGCCGTTGCGGCCGATCAGGCACAGCCGGTCGCCGGCTGAGACGGCGAGCTCGACGCCGTCGAACAGCGCGGCGCCGCCGAAGGTCAGCGCGATGTCTTTCAGTTGGATCAGCGGCGGCGCCATGGTCGGTCCATCAGGTCGGAGCGGCCCTGCGGCGCGCGATCCTGCGGATCGCGCTGTCGAGCGCCGAAAGAAAGGTGGAGCGGTCGCGCGGCGAAAACGCGCGCGGGCCGCCGGTGATCTCGCCGGTCGAGCGCAGATCGGTCATCAGATTGCGCACCGCCAGCGTCATGCCGATCGACTCCTCGGTGAACGGCTTGCCGTTCGGAGCGATCGCGGTGGCGCCCGCTTTGACGCAGCGGCTCGCCAGCGGAATGTCCGCGGTGATGACGATATCGCCCGGTTTGATCCGCTCCGCAATCCAGTCGTCGGCCGCATCCATGCCGGAACCGGCGGCGACACGCTCGATCAGCGGATGCTGCGGCACCCGGATGAAGCCGCCGGCCACCACCGTCACCGGAAGATGGTGACGCTCGGCCACCTTGTACACCTCGTCCTTCACCGGACAGGCGTCGGCGTCGACATAGATGCGGGTGAGGGCGTCGGTCATCGGGCGGTGTGCGGTTCTCTGGGCGGCCTTGCGTTGCCGGCGCAGTGGCGTAGCATCGCCGGCAACGATCGCCAACAAGATCGGGCAAACCGGGAGACACCATGGCCGCATCGCTTGCGCCCTGGCGCGTCAGCGCCTTCAACACCGCCAAACAATCCGAAAACAAGATGCACGACGACACCGTGGCCCGCCGCTTCGGCTTTTCCGGCGGCCTGGTGCCCGGGGTCGAGGTGATGGCCTACATGATGCATCTGCCGGTCGCCCGCTGGGGCCGGGATTTCCTGGAGCGCGGGCTGATCGAGGCGCGGTTCGTCAAGCCGGTGTACGACGGCGAGACCGCGACGGTGACGGGCGAGCAGCAGGGCGAGGCCATCACGCTCGCGGTCGAGAGCCGCGGCGAGCTCTGTGCCACCGGCAGCGCATCACTGCCGGCGCAGGCGCCAGCGGTCGATCTGTCCGCCTATCCGGAGACCGCCGCGGCGACGAACCGGCCGCCGGTCGGCGCGCAGTCGTTTCCGCAAGGTCACTGGTTCGGCACCGCACCGGTGAGTTGGGGCGGGGAGAAGCTGCGCGCCTATCTCGACGAGATCCGCGAGACCGATCCGATCTACCAAAGCGATGACCTGATCCATCCCGGGACGCTGCAGCGGATCATGAACCGCGTGCTGGTCGACAATGTCGTGCTCGGGCCGTGGATCCATGTCGGATCGAAGATGCAGTTGCTCGCCGCGGCGCGCGGCGACGATGTGCTCACCGCGCGAGCGAGGGTGGTCGCCAACTACGACAAGAAGGGCCACCGCTTCGCCGAATTCGATGCGCTGATCGTGGCGAATGGCGACCGGCCGGTGGCGCATTGTCACCACGTCGCGATCTTCGCCCCGCGGCAGCAGGCGGCCGCGTAGCAGACGTTTATTCCGTCAGACGGACGGCGGGCGACGTCATGCGACGTTCTGCCCCTCTCGCCTTGCGGGCGAGCGCAGCGAGAATGCTTGCCGACGATCTTAGCAACAGGGAGGGCGGGGGCACATCAATTCATGCGCGGGAGCCGGCGATACGGCCGAACTGATAACAAATCAAAAAATCATTCCGGAGGAAACATGACACTCGTTCAACGGGCGGCAGCGATGATGCTGGCCGCGCCGCTGCTGCTCGGCGCACCCGCCTTCGCGCAGCAACAGGCTCCGCTCAAGATCGGTCTGCTCGGCGACTTCCAGTCGGTGTATTCCGACATCGGCGGCCAGGGCAACGTCGAAGCCGCCAAGATGGCGATCGAGGAGATGGGCGGCACGATGTTCGGCAAGCCGATCGAGTTCATCTCGGCGGACGTGCAGAACAAGCCCGACATCGCCGCGTCGCTGGCACGCAAATGGTACGAGAACGAAAACGTCGACATGATCGTCGATCTGCCGACCTCGGCCACCGCGCTTGCCGCGATGGAGATGTCGAAGAAGTTCGAGAAGATCATGATCGTCACCGACGCGGCGTCGTCGGACATCACCGGCAAATCGTGCTCGCCCTTTACCGCGCACTGGACCTACGACACCTATTCGAACGCCCACACCGTCGGCTCGGCGATCGTCAAGAACGGCGGCGACACCTGGTTCTTCATCACCGCGGACTATCTGTTCGGCCATTCGATCGAACGCGACACCGGCGAGGTGGTGAAGGCGGCGGGCGGCAAGGTGCTCGGCAGCGCGCGGCATCCCTTGAACAACGCCGACTTCTCCTCGTTCCTGCTGCAGGCGCAGTCGTCGAAGGCCAAGATCATCGGTATGGCCAATGGCGGCGGCGACACCATCAACACCATCAAGCAGGCGGCCGAGTTCGGCATCGTCACCGGCGGCCAGAAGCTCGCCGGCATCGTGATGTTCATCTCCGACATCCACAGCCTGGGTCTGAAGATGGCCAACGGCCTGATCATCACCGAGGCGTATTATTGGGACCTCAATGACCGCACCCGCGAGTTCGGCAAGAAGTACTTCGAACGCATGAAGCGGATGCCGACGATGAACCAGGCCGCGACCTACAGTGCGACACTGCACTATTTGAAGGCGGTGAAGGCGGCGAACAGCAAGGACACCAAGACGGTGCTGGCGAAGATGCGCGAACTGCCGGTGCGCGACGCCTTCACCGACCACGGCTTCCTGCGCGAGGACGGACGCATGGTGCACTCGATGTTCCTGTTCGAGGTCAAGAAGCCGGAAGAATCCAAGGCGCCGTGGGACTACTACAAGGTCCTCGCCGAAGTCCCCGGCGACCAGGCCTTCCGCCCGCTGAAAGACGGCGGCTGCCCGCTGGTGAAGGCGGAGTAGAGAGTAGGGCTCTGACGACGAGGCAACGTCCTCGCAGCACAACAGACGTCGTCGCCGGGCTCGACCCGGCGACCCATCTTCTTCGTTGGGACTCTCTCGTTTGCGCGCTGCACGCGCGATGGATGCGCGGGTCAAGCCCGCGCATGACGTTGTGAGGGAGAGGCATTATTGCCACAAGCACAGCGTCATCCCCCGCGCATGCGGGGGACCCAGTATTCCAGAGCGCCTGCGGCGAGCTGGACCAGGTGCCACTTGTGCGGCCCCTTCAGCCTCGAGGGACGCTCTGGAATACTGGGTCGCCCGGTCAAGCCGGGCGATGACTGGGTGGACTACGCTGCTGTCTTCGTCTTCGCCTTGGCGTCGTGGATCGCGCGCCACACCTTCTCAGGCGTCAGCGGCATGTCGAGGGTCGTCACGCCGTAATCCTTGAGCGCATCGAGCGCGGCGTTGACGATGGTGGCTAGGGAGCCGGCGCAGCCGGCTTCGCCGCAGCCCTTGGTGCCGAGCGGATTGGTCTTGGCCGGCACCGGGTGATCGCCGACCGTCATCAGCGGGATGTCCTCGGCGCGCGGCAACGCGTAGTCCTGCAGCGAGCCGGTGATCGGCTGGCCGTCGGCGTTGTACGAGACCTTCTCCATCAGCGCCTGGCCGATGCCTTGGGCGACGCCGCCATGGAGCTGACCGGCGACGATCATCGGATTGACCACGGTGCCGAAGTCGTTGACCGCGGTGTAGCGCACCACGCGGGTGACGCCGGTCTCCGGATCGATCTCGACCTCGGCGACATGGCAGCCGTTGGGGAAGGCGGAGGGGACGCCTTCGGTGGTGTGATCGACGTCGAGTGAGGAGGGGACGCCCTCCGGCAGCTCGGCGCCGCGCAGCCGCTGCGCCAGGTCCATGATGCCGATGCTGCGGTCGGTGCCGGCGACGGTGAAGCGGCCGTCGGCAAATTCGATGTCGGCTTCGGCGGTTTCCAAGAGATGCGCCGCAGCGCTCTTGCCCTTGGCGATCACCTTTTGCGACGCCTCGACGATCGCCATGCCGCTGGCAGTGATCGAACGCGATCCGCCGGTGCCGTTGCCGGTGTGGACGATATCGCTGTCGCCCTGTTCGAGCCGGATGCGCTCGAACGGCACGCCGAGAAACGTGCTGAGTACCTGTGCGAACGGCGTCGCGTGGCCCTGGCCGTAGTCGAGCGTGCCGGTGATCAGCCGCACCGTGCCGCCTTCTTCGAACACGATCTTGCCGAGTTCGGGGTTCGGCGGCGCCGTCACTTCGAGATATGAGCCGACCGCGATGCCGCGCAGCTTGCCGGCCTTGCGCGCGTCCTTCTTGCGCTTGGCGAAGCCGTCATAGTCGGACTGTTCCAGCGCCTGTCCGAACACGCCGGCGAAATCACCGCTGTCGTAGGTCACGCCGGAGCAGGCGGTGAACGGCATCTGCGTCGGCTTGATGAAGTTGCGCTTGCGCAAGGTGAGGCGGTCGATCCCCATCTCGTCGGCGGCGCGATCGATCAGCCGCTCCAGGAAGTAGTTGGCTTCGGGCCGGCCGGCGCCGCGATAGGCGCCCATCAGCGTGACGTTGGTGACGACGCACTTGATATCGACGCTAAGCAACGGCGTCCGGTACACGCTGCCGATGTTCTTGCCGGTGTTGAGCGACAGCGGCAGCGGCGCGACGCCGGTGATCTGAGCGCCGAGATTGCCGGTGCCGGAAAGGCGGATCGCCAGGAAGCGTCCGCCGGCATCCAGCGCCAGTTCGGCGCGGATCTGCTGGCCGCGGCCCTGGCTGTCGGAGAGGAAGCTGGTCGAACGCTCGTCGGTCCACTTCACCGGGCGGCCGAGTGCCTTGGCGGCGTGCAGAATGCAGATGTACTCGGGGTAAGAGATGTTCTTCATCCCGAATGAGCCGCCGACCTGGCCGGTCAGCACCCGCACCTTGTCGGTCGGCACGCCGAGCAGTTTGGCCAGCGTATTGCGGTTGCCAGAGACGCCCTGGGTCGGCAGCTGGATGGTGTAGCGGCCGTTCTGCTGATCGTAGGAGGCGAGCCCGACCCGCGGCTCCATCGGCACCGCGGCAACGCGGGTGTTCTCGATATCCAGCGTGGTGACGTGCGCGGCCGCGGTGAAGGCTGCGTTCACCGCCGCGGTGTCGCCGAAGTGATAGTCGAGCGCGACGTTGTTCTCGATGTGATCGTAGAGCTGGGGCGCGCCGGGCTGCATCGCGGCTTCTGCATCGGTGACGGCGGGGAGCGGGTCGATGTCGAGTTCGACCGCTTCGGCGGCATCGCGCGCCTGCGCCAGCGTCTTGGCGACCACAAACGCGACGGGCTCGCCGACGAAGCGCACCTTGTCGGTGGCCAGCGCGCCGTGATGGGTTTGCTTCAGCGGCGTGCCGTCGCGGCTCTTGAGCGGCAGGCCGGAGCTGAACGGCGCGTAGCCGGCGACGGCGAGGTCGGCGCCGGTGTAGATCGCGCAGACGCCGGGCATTGCCTTGGCGGCCTCGGTGCCGATGCCGCGGATGATGCCGTGCGGATGCGGACTGCGCACCATCACGGCGTAGAACTGCCCCGGCAGATTGCAGTCGTCGGTGTAGCGGCCCTTGCCGCGCAGCAGCGTCTCGTCCTCCTTGCGCCGGACCGGCTGGCCCACGCCGAATTTGTGCAGCGCGAGGGAGGTGTCGAGCGACGCGTTGGCGGGGCTGTCCTGCATGAGGCTGAGTTCCGGCTTGAGAGGCGCGCGGGACGGGAAAAGGCCGCGTGGGGCGGCGTTTCTGCGCGGGGAATGTCAGTGCTGATAGTCCTAACGGATAGCGCAGCCGCCCACACGCCACAACGCACGAAACCGCATGCTTCGCCCGCAGGTGGGTTGCGCCGGGGCGGTGCGCTGCTAAACTTTCCGTGAATGATGATTTCGACGTCGGCCGTGCACGGCTGCGGAAAGACGAATTTGATGGACGACGAAACGCGGCTTCGCCCGGGCTCGCTGCTTGGCGAGGACCCGCACGCGATCGTTGCGATCGCCGAGGAGGAGCACGCCACCGCGTCCCACGGCGACGGCGTTTACGCCGCGCTCGACCTCGGCACCAATAACTGCCGGCTGCTGATCGCGCGGCCGGCGGGCGACGGCTTTCGCGTGATCGACTCGTTCTCGCGGATCATCCGGCTCGGCGAGGGCGTTGCCACCACCGGCCGGATTAGCGAGGCGGCGATCGGACGGGCGATCTCGGCGCTCGCGGTGTGCCGCGAGAAGATCGATGCACGCAAAGCCAGGCGGCAGCGGCTGATTGCAACCGAGGCCTGCCGCGCCGCCAGCAATGCCGACGAGTTTTGTGACAGGGTCGCGCACGCCACCGGCATCCGGCTCGAGATCATCGGCCGCGAAACCGAAGCGCGGCTCGCCGCGACCGGTTGCTCGCCGCTACTCGATCCGAACGGCCGCGGTGCGATCCTGTTCGATATCGGCGGCGGCTCCAGCGAATTGGTGCGGATTGCCCGCGATCCGGATCGGCCCGACGTGCCGCCGCGAATTCAGGCCTGGATGTCGGTGCCGCTCGGCGTGGTCACGCTGGCCGAAGCGTTCGGTGGCAAGGTGGTGACGCCGGAGACCTACACGTCGATGGTCGCCGAGGTCGCCAAGCATGTTGCGCCATTCGCCGCCCAGCATGGCGGCGATCTCGACCGGATGCATTTGCTCGGCACTTCGGGCACGGTGACGACGTTGGCCGGTCTGTATCTCGACCTGATCCGCTACGACCGGCGGCGGGTCGATGGCATCTGGATGAGCGACGCCGAACTCAGCGCCACGGTCGAGAAGCTGCGCAGTATGAGTTATCACGACCGCGCCCATAACCATTGCATCGGCAATGAGCGGGCCGATCTGGTGCTGGCCGGCTGCGCCATCCTCGATGCAGTCCGCGCGGCGTTCCCGCTGCCGCGGCTGCGCGTCGCCGATCGCGGTCTGCGCGAGGGCATGCTGGTCGAAATGATGCGCGAAGACGGCGTGCTCGGGCCGGTGTAGTTCGCGCGAGGACGCCGCTGGCGGTCAAACGGTGGTGAGCGCGCCGGCGATCAGCGACAGCGACACCAGCGCCAGCCATAGCGACGCGATCCGCTGCGTCAGCCTCAGGCGGCCGTCGCCGCCGGCTCCGATCTGCGTCATCGTGCCGGCAAAGCCCCACAGCAGCGCCACCGCGAAGACCATCAGGCAGAACATCATCAGTCTGGCGGCAAAGTCGGGTTCGCTCGGTGCAGGCAGCAGCACCAGGGCGAAGATCAGCGCCTTCGGGTTCAGCAACGTCGTGAGATACACCCGCCGCGCCGTGATGGCGCCGGTCGCGCCGGACGGGTTCAGGTGCCACAGCCGCACCGCCAGCAGCATCACCCAGGCAGCCGCGGCGACCTTCACGATCAGAGCTGCGGCCGGCAGCTCCGCCATCAGGTCGGCGCCGAGATAGGCGAGGGGCAGGATCGCCGTCAGGTAGCCGAGCAGTTCGGCCGGCAGCAGCCGCGCGACGCGGCCGAGCCCACCCTGTGCCCCGGCGACGCCGATCAGGGTGTTGGTCGGCCCCGGGGCCAGCAGCAGCGCCAGAACGGCGGAGGCGAAAGCGGCTAATGACATGATCCCAGCCTGTTGGACCTCCGGGAGGTATTCCTTGCGGCCATCGATGTCTTGATCTTGATCATGCCGCAAGCCTCGAAACGCCGCGGCATCCTGGCACGCATCCGCGATGGCGGCCGGATGGAGCCGGTTCCGCACTGGTTTTTCCGGGCCCGTCTGGTAAGCAGCGGCCTTATCCCTCGATCGTAAGCGAAGCCATGGCCAAGGACACCACCGGACGAATGCGCGTCACCGTCAAAAGCGGCGGGCGGATGAAGCTGTCGTCCAAGCTGTGGCTGGAGCGCCAGCTCAACGACCCTTACGTGGCGCAGGCCAAGCGCGACGGCTACCGTTCGCGCGCCGCCTACAAGCTCACCGAGATCGACGACAAGTTCCGGCTGCTCAAGCCCGGCATGGCGGTGGTCGACCTCGGCGCCGCACCCGGCGGTTGGAGCCAGGTTGCGGCCAAGAAGGTCGGGGCCGCCGACGGCCGCGGTAAGGTGGTGGCGATCGACTTGTTGGAGATGGGCGAGGTCCCCGGGGTCACCTTCGCGCAGCTCGATTTTCTCGATCCCTCGGCGCCGGACCGGTTGCGCGAAATGCTTGGCGGCGGTGCCGATCTGGTGATGAGCGACATGGCCGCCAACACCACCGGCCACCGCAAGACCGACCAGCTCCGCATCGTCGGCCTGGTCGAGACCGCGGCGATGTTCGCGGCCGAGGTGTTGAAGCCGGGCGGGGCGTTTCTCGCCAAGGTGTTTCAGAGCGGCGCCGATGCAGCGCTGATGGCCGAACTGAAGCGCGACTATGCCAGCGTGAAGCACGTCAAGCCGGCGGCGAGCCGCAAGGACTCGTCTGAGCGCTACTTGCTGGCGACCGGCTTTCGTGGCGGTGCGGCGCGTGACGCAACGGCTGGCGGCGAACTGGGGTGACGCCGCTCGCTTGGCGCCTTGCCGTGCGAGAGTGCAACTTAGTCGCGCTTTAAAGCAGCGAATTCATCTGGTTAATTGTTGGTAAAGGTAGCTTTCTACAGAGCACTTCCTCGTAGTTCCCATAGGCTTAGCGGCATCCATCGGGCGAATCGGGGGGACCAATGGAGATTCCTACGCCGATGTGCAGAGCCTGCGGTGTCGATCGGGAGCTGATCGAGATCGAGCATGCCAACGCGTCGTTCGATGTGCCGCATTTTCGCTGCCCGATCTGCAACGACGTGCTGCGCCTGGCCGTCCGCCAGGACGACGGTGCCCAGTCCGGTGGCGACCGTTTCGGCTGATCGACAGAACCTTACCTAGCCGAACCGCTGGTCGCGGGCGTCCTGGGTCTGTTCGGACGCAGCCTTGGTCGCGGCTTTGGCGCCGGCCTTCTTGCTCGAAATCTCGATCGCCTTGCGCCCCGAAATCTCGTGGCCGGCATCGCTCGGCATCTGCCAGAAGAACAGCGCTGACAGCGCAGCCGGTACCGCCACCACGATAAAGGCGGGGGCGAAGTCGGCCGCGCCGAGCGTGGTGACGCCGCGCAGCGCCATCGTCGCTTCCACCGAGAATGCACCGACTGCAACACCTGCCGACAGCGCAAGCTGCTGGCCGACGCTGAGCAGGGTGGTGGCGCGGCTCATCTGGGCCTGCTCGACCTCGGCATATGCGACGGTGTTGATCGAGGTGAACTGCAGCGATCGGAAGAAGCCGCCGACCACCAGGATGATCATGATCAGCAGCAGCGGCGTGCCCGGTGCGAACAGCGCGCAGGCGGCGAGAAACACCGAGCTGACCACGGCGTTCACCGTCATGATGTTGCGGAACCCGAAGGCGCGGATGATCCGCGCCGCCAGCGTCTTCATCCCGATCGCGCCGGCTGCGGAAGCGAAGGTGACGAGGCCGGATTGAAACGGCGACAGCCCGAAGCCGATCTGCATCAGCAGCGGTAGTAGGAACGGCAGTGCGCCGATGCCGAGCCGAAACAGAAAGCCGCCGATCAGGCTGGAGCGCAGCGTCGTCAGGCGTAGCAGCGAGAAGTCCAGCACCGGCGCCGGCACTCTGCGGGCGTGGAACACGTACAGCGTCATCGCGATCGCGCCGACGCCGATCAGCCCGACCACCACGCTCCAGTGCAGCAGGCCGAGGCCGGCGACCGACAGGCCGAAGGCGATACCGGCGACGCCGATGCCGGCGAGGACCAGGCCCATCAGGTCGAACCGTTCTGGGCGTTCGCCCTGGATGGGATCGATGAAACGCTGCGCCATCGCGATCCCGATCAGCCCGATCGGGATGTTGATCAGGAAGATCCAGTGCCAGGAGAAGTAGGTGGTGATGAAGCCGCCGAGCGGTGGCCCGATCACCGGCCCGATCAGCGCCGGTACCGTCACCCAGGCCATCGCCCCGACCAGCGCGCTTTTTTCGATCGAGCGCAGCAGCACCAACCGCCCAACAGGAGTCATCATCGCCCCCCCGATCCCCTGGATAATGCGGGCGATGACGAAGTGATGGATCGAGCTCGACAGCGCGCAGCCGATCGAGCCGACCATGAACACCGCGATTGCGATCGAGAACACCGTGCGCGCACCGAACCGGTCCGCAGTCCAGCCCGACGCCGGAATGAACACCGCCAGCGACAGCAGATACGAGGTGATCGCCAGCTTCAGCGTCAGCGGCGAGGTGCCGATGTCGGCGGCGATCGCCGGCAGCGAAGTCGCGATCACGGTCGCGTCCATGTTCTCCATGAACAGCGCGGCAGCCACGATCAGCGGAATAACTCGATCTTTGTTCATCGGAGATTTCGATCAGAGGAGGGCGCTTGGGCTGTAGCACCGTGTCGCGGCCCCGGCTATTGCGGAGCTTGCGCGGTTACCTAAATCCTCTGTGACCGGCACAGCTTCCTTATGGCGGAAATCGCTTTCGGATGTGCTTGCGGTGATGACGATGAGCGGCGCCTCGATCGGTTCCGCGACGGAGACTGGCCGATGATCTATCTGCTCGCTGCGTTCCTGCCGCCGCTCGGTTTGTTGTTCAACGGCCAGCCGCTGTCGGCGGTTTTCAACCTCGTGCTGCTGGTGCTCTGCATCGTGCTCGGGCTGATCTTCCACCCGCTGCTGGTGATTCCGTCGCTGCACGCGCTGATTGCCGTGCGGATGGAGCGCGAAAAGCGGATGCACCGCGAGGTCGTCGAGGCGATCCGCGAACATGGTCTGCCGCCGGCCTACCGGCGCTGACCGGCGTCTTCATGCAGAGGTGATCTGCAGCGGGATTCGTCCAAAAAACATCCGGCGACCTAGCTTTTTGGTGCCCGGCCAAGGCTGCTGGTGTTGTCGCGGCCGGCGATACCGCCACGAAATCCCTGGAATCCCGGTGATTTCCGGCCAGCATGGCTTGTTGAGGGATGCTTGGGGAGCGGGGCGGGGCTGTCAGCCTTGCCCCTTTGATTCGTCATATCCCCATGCTATCGACCACCGCCAACCCTACCGACGGGCTCGATTCGACGGCGCCGCCCCCAGTGGCGCCGAACGTGCCTCCCGTCCCCGCAAAATCGAGCGCGGCCTTCGGCGCCGCTGAACGGAGTTGGCCATGGCGTCAGTGAGCGCATCCCCGCAATTTATCGAAGCCCTCACCTTCGACGACGTGCTGCTGAAGCCGGGCCTGTCGGACGTGCTGCCCTCCGAGGTCGACATCCGTTCGCGCATCACCCGTGCGATCCCGCTGAACATTCCCATCATCGCCTCGGCGATGGACACCGTCACCGAAGCGCGGATGGCGATCGCGATGGCGCAGGCCGGCGGCCTCGGCGTGATCCATCGTAACTTCGATCCCGAAGGGCAGGCCGCGCAGGTCCGTCAGGTCAAGAAGTTCGAATCCGGCATGGTGGTGAACCCGCTCACCATCAGCCCGGATGCCAAGCTGGCGGATGCGCTGGCGCTGATGAATCAGTATGGCTTCTCCGGCATTCCGGTGGTCACCGGCGCGCAGGGCCACGGCCCCGGCAAGCTCGTCGGCATCCTCACTAACCGCGACGTGCGCTTCGCCACCGATCCGGCGCAGAAGGTCTCGGAGCTGATGACGCACGAGAACCTCGTCACCGTGCGCGAGGGCGTCAGCCAGGGCGAGGCCAAGAAGCTGCTGCATCAGCATCGCATCGAGAAGCTGCTGGTGGTCGATGATCAGTATCGCTGCGTCGGCCTGATCACCGTCAAGGATATGGAGAAGGCGGTCGCGCATCCTCTCGCCAGCAAGGACGCGCAGGGTCGCCTTCGCGTCGCCGCCGCAACCACGGTCGGCGAGGGTGGTTATGAGCGTACCGAGCGGCTGATCGAAGCTGGTGTCGACGTCGTGGTGGTCGACACCGCGCACGGCCATTCGGCCCGCGTGCTCGACGCGGTCACCCGCATCAAACGGATCTCCAACGAGGTCCAGGTGATCGCCGGCAATATCGCCACCCGCGACGGCGCCCAGGCGCTGATCGACTCCGGCGCGGATGCCGTCAAGGTCGGCATCGGCCCGGGCTCGATCTGCACCACCCGCATCGTCGCCGGCGTCGGCGTGCCGCAGCTCACCGCGATCATGGATGCGGTCCAGGCTTGTAAGAAGGCCGACGTGCCGGTGATCGCCGACGGCGGCATCAAGTACTCGGGTGACCTCGCCAAGGCGCTCGCTGCCGGCGCGGATATCGCCATGGTCGGCTCGCTGCTCGCCGGCACCGACGAGACTCCCGGTGAAGTGTTCCTGTGGCAGGGCCGCTCCTACAAGGCGTATCGCGGCATGGGCTCGGTCGGCGCGATGGCGCGCGGTTCGGCCGATCGTTACTTCCAGCAGGACATCAAGGACACGCTGAAGCTGGTGCCGGAAGGCATCGAGGGGCAAGTGCCGTACAAGGGCCCGGTCGGCAACGTCGTGCATCAGCTCGCCGGTGGCCTTCGCGCCGCGATGGGCTATGTCGGCGCCAAGGACCTTGGCGAATTCCACACCAAGGCCGAGTTCGTCCGTATCACCGGCGCGGGCCTGCGCGAAAGCCACGTCCACGACGTCACGATCACCCGCGAGAGCCCGAACTATCCGGGCGGGGTGTGAGGCGGCTGACTTAAGTAACGACCTCTCCACCGTAATAACGACCTCTTCACAGTCATTCCGGGGCGCGCGTGAACGCGTGAACCCGGAATCTGGAGATTGTTGCAGTCTCTGAGGTGCCCCGACCCGCGAGATTCCGGGTCCGCGCTTCGCGCGCCCCGGAATGACGATGAAGGCTGCCTGCACGGCTGATGCAGTTGGCGAATGCGGTGGTGTCGCTTACAGTCGCGGCCCTGACGACAACGAACATCAAAAAGGAAACGAAATGTCCAAGGGTCAGCGTATCGTGCTCGCGTCGCGTCCGGTCGGCGAGCCGACGCCGCAGAATTTCCGCCTCGAAGAGTTCGACGTTCCAGCGCCCGGCGAGGGGCAGGTATTGCTCCGCACGATCTGGCTGTCGCTCGATCCTTATATGCGCGGCCGAATGAGTGATGGTCCGTCCTACGCGCAACCGGTGCCGGTTGGCGGCGTGATGGAAGGCGGCACGGTTTGTGAAGTGATCGATAGCAAGAGCCCGGCCTTTGCCAAGGGTGACATCGTGCTGGCGCATTCGGGCTGGGCGACGCATGCGGTCGCTGATGCCAAGCCGCTGCGCAAAATCGATCCGTCGCTCGGCCCGATCTCGACCGCGGTCGGCGTGCTCGGCATGCCGGGGATGACCGCCTACACCGGCCTGCTCGACATCGGCCAGCCGAAGGAAGGCGAGACTGTCGTGGTCGCGGCGGCCTCGGGCGCGGTCGGCTCTGCTGTGGGGCAGATCGCCAAGGTGAAGGGCGCGCGCGCGATCGGCATCGCCGGTGGTAAGGATAAATGCGACTACGTCAAGCAGGAGCTCGGCTTCGACGACTGCCTCGATCATCGCGATCCCGATCTCGCCGCGAAGCTGAAGGCGGCGTGCCCAAACGGCATCGACGTGTACTTCGAGAATGTCGGCGGCGAAGTGTTCGAGGCGGTGTTTCCGCTGTTTAACGCCTTCGCCCGCATGCCGGTGTGTGGACTGATCGCGCAGTACAATGCGTTCGAAACCCCGCCGACGCCGAAATGGGCGACCGCGCTGATGCGCCACGTGCTGACCAAGCGGCTCACCATCCGCGGCTTCATCGTCAGCGATTTCGCCGGTCGGCGTCAGGAGTTTCTGCGCGAGATGTCCGGCTGGGTGCGGGACGGCAAGGTCAAGTACCGCGAGCACGTCACCGACGGGCTGCAGAACGCACCGGAGGCGTTCATGGGCCTGCTCAAGGGCGCCAATTTCGGCAAGCAGCTGGTCCGCGTCGGGCCGGAGCGCGCCTGATCGCAAGCGCCGCAGCGGAGCCCCGGCGTGGCCGGGACTCTGCGTTGCGGTGGTTCGATTGTCATCGGCGGGGGCGGCAGCTATAGCGGGAGCCTGAAAGCGTCGGACCGATACCGCCCTTGAGCGTATCGTCCTGTTGTGACGCCGCTCGGCGCGTTGCGCGCCCTGACCCTGATTGAAAGCTCCGCATGACCCCCGCCGCACGGCTGTCCGCAGCCATCGACCTGATTGCAACCATCGACAGCCAGCGCATTCCCGCGGCCAAGGCGCTGAAGGAATGGGGCACCGCGCATCGCTATGCCGGCTCCGGTGACCGATCTGCGATCGCCGGGCTGGTGTGGGACGTGTTGCGCCGACGGGCGTCGAGCGCGTTCATCATGGATTCCGATACCGCCCGGGCGCGGGTGCTGGGCATGCTGAAGCTGGAGCGCGGCATGACGGCAGAGGCGATCGCGGCGCTGTGCGACGGTAGCCGGTTCGCGCCGGAGCCGCTGAGCGACGCCGAACACGCCACGCTGTCGACGCGGACGCTGGACGGCGCGCCGCCGCACATCGCCGGCGACTACCCGGAATGGCTCGACGGAGCGCTTGCCGAGATGTTCGGTGAGGCCCGCGTCGCCGAGGCGGCCGCGATGGCCAGCCGGGCGCCGCTCGACCTGCGCGTCAATACCCTGAAAGCCTCGCGCGACAAGGTGCTGGCCTCGCTGGCGCATCTGCGCGCCAAGCCGGCGCCGTGGTCGCCCTGGGGGCTGCGGATCGAATTACCGGCCGACGCCCGCAATCCCGGGGTGCAAGCCGAGCCGGATTTCATCAAGGGCGCGGTCGAGGTCCAGGACGAGGGCTCGCAACTCGCGGCGCTGTTTTCGGCAGCCAAGCCCGGCGAGCAGGTGATCGACCTGTGCGCCGGGGCGGGCGGCAAGACCCTGGCGCTGGCGGCGATGATGCAGGGCAAGGGCCGGCTGATCGCCACCGACGCCGACAAGCGCCAGCTCGCCCCGATCCACGAGCGGCTGTCGCGCGCCGGCGTCCACAACGCCGAGGTGAGGGCGCCGAAGGGCGATGCCGATCCGCTGGCCGACATCAAGGGCAGCGCCGATCTGGTGCTGGTCGACGCGCCGTGCACCGGCACCGGCACCTGGCGCCGCAACCCGGACGCCAAATGGCGGATGCGCCCCGGCGCGCTGGAGATCCGGCTCAAGGATCAGGCCGAGGTGCTGGCGCGCGCCGCGCGCCTGGTGAAGCCGGGCGGGCGGATCGCCTATGTCACCTGCTCGGTGCTGGCGCCCGAAAATACCGGCCAGATCCAGGCCTTCACCGCCGCCCATCCGGAGTTCGCCGTGGTGCCGCCGGCCGAGGTTGCGGCTGCGCTGTGGGACAAGACCGAGCTGTTCCTGGCCGCCGCCTGGACCTCGCCCGAAGGCCTGCTGATGACCCCGCGCCGCACTGGCACCGACGGGTTTTTCGTCAGCGTGCTGAAGCGCAAAGCCTGAACCGGGCAGGGCGCAGCGCTTTCGTTTTTAGGTACAGGACCGCCCCAAGCACGGCGCGCTCCCTCTCCCGCGCGCGGGAGAGGGCTGGGGTGAGGGCGACCCAAGCACTGAGTTTCGGCTCCGCGGAGGCGCCCCCTCACCCGGAAATCCCGTGGCGCGTGACTTCCGACCTCTCCCCGCGCGCGGGGAGAGGTGACCACAGCGCGGACACGAGGTGAGGGACCGCCTGCGCCCGTTCGCTATCCCCATCGCCGTTTTTCCCCGTTGCGAGCCGGGCTGCGGTCGCGTATCTGCTGCCCATGACAGCCCCCAGCACATCCTCCGCTTCGTCCGTCGTCCCCTCTGGCGCCGACACCTCGCCGCACGTCGCTGCGATCCACGAGAAGATCCTGATCGTCGACTTCGGTTCGCAGGTCACCCAGCTGATCGCCCGCCGCGTCCGCGAGGAGGGCGTGTATTCCGAGATCGTGCCGTTCCAGAAGGCGGAGGCCGCCTTCGCCGAGATGAAGCCGAAAGCCGTGATCCTGTCCGGCGGCCCGGCCTCGGTGCTGGACGACAACGCCCCCAGCGCCCCGATGGCGATCCTGGAAGCCGGCGTGCCGGTGCTCGGCATCTGCTACGGCGAACAGACGCTGGCCAAGCAGCTCGGCGGCACCGTCGAGGGCGGCCACCACCGCGAATTCGGCCGCGCCCAGATCGAGATCACCGATGACTGCGCGCTGTTCGACGGCGTCTGGCAGAAGGGCGGCAAATACGACGTCTGGATGAGCCATGGCGACCGCGTCACCAAGCTGCCCGACGGCTTCCGCGCGGTGGCGCAGGCGCCGGGTTCGCCGATCTCGGTGATCGCCGACGACACCCGCAAATTCTACGCGATGCAGTTCCACCCCGAAGTGGTGCATACGCCGGACGGCGCGAAACTGCTGCGCAACTTCGTCCGCAAGGTCGCAGGCCTCACCGGCGACTGGACGATGCGCGCGTTCCGCGAGGAAGCGATCGAGAAGATCCGCACCCAGGTCGGCAGCGGCAAGGTGATCTGCGGCCTGTCCGGCGGCGTCGATAGCGCGGTGGCGGCGGTGCTGATCCATGAGGCGATCGGCGATCAGCTCACTTGCGTGTTCGTCGACCATGGCCTGCTGCGCAAGGACGAGGGCAAGACCGTCGTCGACCTGTTCCGCCACCACTACAACATCCCGCTGGTGCACGTGGATGCGTCGGAGACCTTCCTCGGCGCGCTGAAGGGCGTCACCGATCCGGAGCAGAAGCGCAAGACCATCGGCAAACTGTTCATCGACGTGTTCGAAGCCGAGGCTAGACGCGTCGGCGGCGCCGATTTCCTGGCGCAGGGCACGCTGTACCCGGACGTGATCGAGAGCGTGTCGTTCACCGGTGGCCCGTCGGTGACGATCAAGTCGCATCACAACGTCGGCGGCTTGCCCGCACGCATGAACATGAAGCTGGTCGAGCCCTTGCGCGAACTGTTCAAGGACGAAGTCCGCGCGCTCGGCCGCGAGCTCGGGCTGCCCGACGTGTTCGTCGGCCGCCATCCGTTCCCGGGCCCAGGCCTCGCGATCCGCTGCCCCGGCGAGATCACCGAAGAGAAGCTCGAAATCCTGCGCAACGCGGACGCGGTGTATATCGACCAGATCCGCAAGGCCGGCCTTTACGACGACATCTGGCAGGCGTTCGCCGTTCTGCTCCCGGTCCGCACCGTCGGCGTGATGGGCGACGGCCGCACCTATGAGTACGTCGTCGGCCTGCGCGCCGTGACGTCCACCGACGGCATGACCGCCGACTTCTATCAGTTCGAAATGTCCTTCCTCGGCGCCACCGCGACGCGGATCATCAACGAGGTCAAGGGGGTGAATCGCGTGGTGTACGACATCACGAGCAAGCCGCCGGGGACGATCGAGTGGGAGTGAGGGTAATCGGCGGCAATAGCGTAGTTTCGGCGGCGATTTTCGCCTTCGCTTAGTTGCCGCTCTCGTCCGTCTTTCAGCCCCATAGAGCCGTTTTCCTACTCTGTCCGCTCTCGCCGAACCGATCTGCGCGCATCCTGCGAGCGATGTAAAGCAGCTTTGATGGGTGGGAGTGCTCTGGCGTAGAATAGCGAGCAAAAAGGCGGGTCTGTTCTACGCCGCCATTTCGGACGCCTCGGCAAAATTTCCCGGACCCAAGACCGGACATTCACCCTTCCATCCTCATCACTCGATCTCGCTCAATCTGTTTCTGTAAGAAGCTGGCCTGACCCTTCGCAAAAACGCAACGGTGAACGTCCGACGTTTTCGAGCACGATCTTGCTATCCCAGAGGCAAAAGGTCTGGCGGAAGGTTATGGGCCGGCCCGTTCGCGGTACTGACGAATGGTGGAATGTCGACCCGGCGGATGATAGCAAGCCCTGACCCCAAGAGTGAACGCGATGTCAGTCGCGACTGGTGGGAGGTGGCAACAACCCGGCCTCCCACTAGTACGCAGGCGCAAGAGGAAACGCGACGAATGAACGTCCGAAGCCCACAGAAACACAACCTGAAGGCTCACCTGACGGAAGTCCTAAAACGATTTCCCGACATTACAGAGATCTACCTGTTCGGCTCCCGCGCCTACAAGACCGGTAGCCTCCGGTCAGATTGCGATCTTCTTGTTCGCGTATCCGATGCCGGCAGGGTTCCGAGCTCGGCGCTGAGGGACTATTCAATGGAGGAGTGCCCTCCCATCGATTTCTTCCTAGCCATCGGCGGACGTGCGATCAGTTGCTCCAATGACAGCTCTGTTGGGGCCCCCACGTTCGACGACCTAGTCAAGAAGCTCGATGCGATCCTTCTGTGGTCAAAAACTGCTGAGTTTACGGATTTTGAGTTTAGCATCGAAGCCAAGTGGGTTTTTGAGACCACCAGATACGGCAAGTTCCCCGCCAGCAGCCTGCCGGACTCGGCCTATTTCGAGGAAAGCTGGCAGGCGGTTCTGAAGCGCACCGAGGACGAGCATCTACCGGTCCGGCCGTTTATGGGCGAGACGGTTGACAAGGTTGTCGCCCAGATCACCGAGGTCGCGAAGCGCATGGTCATGCGAAAGTCTGACCTCGGTGGCAATGGTCAGGCGAGAGCCGGTTGGACCGTTAACATCAAAGACGAGTACGACTGCCAGAACCTGTTCTGGACGGTTGCGAAGCCATGGTTGCCCGGGCTTGAGAAAGAACCCTTCGTCATTCACTATCAAAACCAGGACAAGAAGGCCGATTTCGCTCTAGCGGACGGACGGATTATTGTCGAATTCAAGCACGTCGAATCCGAGGCCAAGAAGCGAGAGGTGCTGAAGGACCTCGCAGGGCTCTCTCATTTCTACCGCCGCAACGGCAACATCCGCTGCCTGCTGATGCTAATCTTCTACAGGGAGGCCGCGAGTTTCGACGCTCTTCAGATCGAGAACGACTACACGTTCCTCCACACTCGCCCTAGCGTTATAACGCACCTCGTAAAAATTCCGGATTAGTTAAGACGTTACCAATTTGATGGCGGTTACTCACAATTTCCTTGGTAAGATTTTCGCAGTGTAGCTTAGATGAGGTCAGGTCGCCCCTTTTGGAACGCATGAGCCTCATGGCAGCATCCGCACTTTGACAGCCAAGGCCGGATAACCTCAACTTTCCTTCTCTGAGCGCGTCTTGTGCAAGCGGACGTCAGACGAGGGTGCCTTCCTGACGCGGTCGGCATCACTGTCCGCTCGGCGCTGTCTCAGGCAAGCCTCCACCTCGCCGAGATCCCACACCACGCTTCGCGGCGTGAGATAGAAGCGGCTTGGGAATTAGCCTCTGACCTCCATGTCGTAGACGATCAGGCTCGCAGTGCTACGGGATGAATGTTGCTTAGGTTGGGGGGGGGGCGGCGCTTGCCGGTGTTGCGTTGCGTGGGGCGGCTCTTAGTTCAGATTTTTGGTGACGTTTGTTTACATTTTTGCGTTTCAGGTTGACATTGTTGTCGTGTGGACGTATCAGACGAGGCATGGAAGTTGACAAAACGCTCATAACTGCGCTTGTCGAGTCCGCCATGTCGGCAGACTACACGGGTGTTCGTCGGATTGGCGGTCAGATCGCCAAGCGTCTGGCCGAACAGAACGATCTTGAGGGCGCTAAGGCGCTCCAAAGCCTTCTCCGTAAGCGGGGCGTTCCCTTGCAGGCCTCGGGATATGCGGAGGCGTTGCCGCGGGACGCGGGGTCGCGTCTCCCGCTCGTCGAGGAAGGCCAGTGGCCGATGACGCCGATCATGCTCGCCGGTGAGGCAGGGCATACGATTTCGCAATTCATTGAGGACGCGCGCCACATCGGCCTTCTAGCGGAGAAGGGGGTTTCCGCCCGGCTGGGGCTGCTGGTCTACGGCCCACCCGGCACGGGGAAAACCCTGCTGGCGGGCCATATTGCGGCCATCCTCAAGCGCCCCTTCTACATCGCCCGGCTCGACTCGCTGATCTCTTCGCGTCTCGGCGAGACTGCCAAGAACATCCGGGGCATTTTTGAGTTCGTTCCTGCGCGCAATGCGGTGCTGTTTCTCGACGAAATGGATGCCATTGCAAAGCTGCGCGACGACCGGCACGAGTTGGGGGAGTTGAAGCGGGTCGTCAACACCGTGCTCCAGGGGCTGGACTCGCTCACCGACGACGTAGTGACGATTGGCGCCACTAACCATCCACATCTTCTCGATCCCGCCATCTGGAGGCGCTTCCCCTACAAGGTCGAGTTGGGGCTGCCCGACGAGGAGGTGCGTAGCAGCCTCTGGCTGCACTTCCTGTTTCAGGGGGGGGAAGCGCATAAGGACGAGGCGCGGCTGCTGGCTCGCGCCTCGGACGGGCTAAACGGGGCCGATATTGAGAATATCGCGCTCGCCGCGCGGCGGCGCTCCATCCTCGGCAATCGGGAGCCGAGCCTGGCACAAATTCTGACCGCTGTCGGTGCGTCCCGCGCCGGCAGTCCTCGACTGCTCGATGATCGCGAAATGGATACGGCAGAGAAGAAAGCGCTGACCGTGCTGCTGCACGACAAGGGCAGGATCAGCCAAGCCGACATCGCCAGAATCGTCGGCGTGAGCCGTCAGATGGTTCACCGCTATCTGAAGGAAACCAACGATGGCTGATACCCCACGCCGTCCGCTGTTGAATCCGGTCCTGCGTTTCACAAAAGACCCAAGGCCCGAAGGGATCAGCGGCGGCGGCAAGAGCGCGGGTGGTATAAAGGTCGAGCGGCTAGACCGACAGCGGCAGGCGCTTGCCGCGCAATTTGCAGGCCTCGCGACAGAGGCGGTACGGCGGCCGCGTTTCGATGGCCGAGTCGTTCTCTACGCCGCCATGTTCGACGACTCCCTTGCGCCCACCTGGACTCCTTCCGACCTGTTTCAGGCGATGCGTGACGCCCGACTGATCGCGCCCTGGCGCACCGGTTATCTCGTAGAGATAGCGGCGGACGAGCTCCCCACCTACGCGCGGCTCGTACAGCTCACCAGCCTCGCCAAGGACCAAGTGGATATTTCACGCGTGGAATCGGTGCGCCTCTTCGCCGAAGAGGATGCTGCCGGTTCTCTCGATGCCGCCTGGGAAGCCGCGCCTCAATCAAAAGACGGCCGCGCCTTCGTCATCTGGCTGATGCCGCTGCGCGGCCGGGAGGCGGCGGAAGAGTTGATTGAGACTTTCGCGGCCTTACGGGACGGGGTGATCGCGCCGCTGCCGCCTCTGCTGGATTCCGTCGTGGGCGAACTTGATGCCGACGTGCCAGCGGCCCTGCGCCACAGCCTGCGCGCGGCGGCGGGCGGGGACCGGATCAATATGGCCGTGCGCGAATACCGTCTGCGACGGCGGTCGCGCACCACTGTCATCGTTCCGACGCGAGATGCTCTTCGGCAGCTCGTCGCCTCCGGTACTGTCTTCCGGATTGAGCCGGTGCAGCCGATCAACTCCACCTCGCCGGGCCAGGGGCGGGAACCCGACCGCCCTCTGCCGTCCCAGATGGCGGCGTTTCCAATCGTGGGGGTGGTTGACGGCGGCATGACAGCCGCTTCCTACCGCGCGGCAGAGGCCTGGCGCGCGCCGCCGCTCATTCGCGATGGGGTTGCCGACGCGCCCCACGGCAATCGCGTCACCTCGCTCATTGTCCAGGGCCACGACTGGAACAACAATCTCACTCTGCCGCCGCTCTACTGCCAAGTTGGGACGGTGCAGGCGGTCGCGCGGAAGGGTGCACGCGCCTTCGTTGATCCTCAGGATTTCATCGCCTACCTCGATGGTGTCATGGCGGCGAACCCTGGCACGGGCGTATGGAATTTCTCCCTCAACCAGCCGGAGCCATGCGCGCTAGATTCTGTCAGCCCACTCGGGCATGACATTGCCCTCTTGGCCCGCAAGCATCGAGTGTTGCCGGTGATCTCAATCGGCAACAAACCCGGCGCTCGCTTAAAGCCTCCGGCGGATTGCGAGGCCGCCGTGACGGTCGGTGGCCGCCTGCATGGTGACAACGGTGCGCCGGCAGGCGAATGCCCGGTTAGCCTCTCCGGGCCAGGGCCAGCGAACATGTTGAAGCCGGACCTTTCACATTTTTCCCATGTGCGCGCCCTCGGCGGCACTGTGATTTCGGGATCAAGCTTTTCGACGGCACTGACCTCGCCCTTGGCAGCGCATACTATGCAGCGCGTCCGCGAGCCGTCGCCAGACTTGGTGAAGGCGCTTCTGCTACACAATTCTGACGGAGAGATATTCGATCCGTCGCTGGGGTTCGGCACCCCCATGGCTGAGACTATGCCCTGGGAATGCCGGCCCGGCTTCGTGACTCTCCAATGGACTGCGTCCTTGCGGCCCGGTGCAGCCTTTCATTGGGAGCTACCCATTCCGCAATCCCTCCGGAAAATAGGTAAGCTCCGAGGGGCCGGTACACTTACGGCGATTCTCAACCCACACCCGATGGTGACGGATTACGCCGGCCCCAACTATTTCAGCGTTCGTCTCGCTACCGCGCTTCAGTATCAGCGCGGCTACACCAAAAAAGGGACTCCGAAATTCCACAACCTCCTCGGGTCCCTCGAAACGGAGAAGATCACGGAACAGGAGGCGAGGGCAATCGACCATAAATGGAGTCCGATCCGCCATCATCGCAACAACTTCCAAAGCATCGGATTCGACGGCGACGCATTGCGCATCTATGCCCGAGTCTACGCGCGCGATCTCTTTCTCTATGGCTATACTGGAGCCGACGAAGTCCCCGGAATGGAAACCGTGTTCGTCCTCTCGCTCGGCACGGGCAACGAGAATGACGATGTTTACAACGAACTGCGCGACCAGCTTGGCGCCTTTGTCGAATCCGCGGTTATCGAAGCCGACATTGATGTTGACAATCGGGGTCTTTGATTCCGAGCAGGAGTAGTAACAAAGATGTCTATCGTCGCGCCTCGGACCACAAGTGAATCGACAAGCGTGACGGCCGCGTCGAATCCGTCGAGATCGCGATTACCGCCCTCACAGCGGCGGCCACTTCGCATCCGATGGTGAATGCTTGGATCGTCCTTAATCCGGCAGGCTATCCGACAAGGCACGCTGCGTTGATATCGTTCCAGCTCCGTCTCGCTAAATGGGTTCGCCGAGGTGTTGGCCAACCCATTCGGCTTCCTGCGACGCCATGCGCTTGAAACGCCTTTTGAAGTCTCGGCTGAACTCAGCCGGACTTGCGTAACCGACACTCGCGGCGATCTCGGCTATCGACCGTTCCTGGCGTGCGCTTATGAGCCTCGCCTCGTGGAGCCGGTCAGGGTCTGCAGCGCCGCTGCCGCATCGACCAGACCGCGGTCGATGGACCTCCTGCCCGTGTTCGACGTCGCCGCATGGTCCGCGTTCGCCATCGCGAGTCGCAGGAACGCGGCGAGCTCGCGCCACGGCAGTGCGCTTTACCTCGGCGCCCCGACGATCAGAGGCATGTTGAGGTCAATCGTCAGCAGGGAACGCCGTCTCGCATCGACCGAAGGAGATCGGCTGCGCTTTCGGACTGCGGAGGGATCGTCGCCGAAAGATCCACGAAGCATGACCGAAGCATGATTCCCCGCTCTCTCAACCGACAAAGGCGGAGATGATCAGGGCGTTGACGATGTCGATGAAGAAGCCGCACACCAGAGGCACGACGATGAAGGCGCGGTGGGCGGCGCCGTATTGCTGGGTGACCGCTGTCATGTTGGCAATGGCGGTGGCTGTCGAGCCCAGCGCTATTCCGCCGAAGCCCGCCGAGATCACCACAGCCTCGTAGTCCTTCCCCATGAAGCGGAACACGATCGATATGGTGAAGATGACCGCCAGGATGATCTGCACGACAAGGGCCGAGGCGACGAAGCTGAAGACGCCGTTGAGTTGCCAGAGCTGAAGCCCCATCAACGCCATGGTCAGGAACAGGCCGAGGGCGAGATCGGAGACGAGCGCCAGCCCGTCGTCCACGCCGGGCCAAAGCTTCTGGACGCGCGAGCTCACGGCGATGGGCATGAGGTTGCGGATCAGGATTCCGGCCATCAGGCAGCTCACGAAGGCGGGCAGGTTCAGGCCGGTGCGTGTCAGCGCATCATGAATGCCGAGCCCGAGGATGATGGCGAGGTTCAAAGCCAGCACGGCCCAAAGGATGCAGAAGTAGTCGAGCTTCGGCTGACGGCCGTCATTGGAAACGCCGAAGGCGAGTTCGGGGTCTTGGGTGGGGGCGACCCTGTGACGCTTCATCAGGAAGGCGGCCACCGGGCCGCCGATCATGCAGGCCGCGATCAACCCGACCGTGTTGGCAGCAACACCCAATTCCATGGCGTTGCTGATGCCGAGCCGCTCGGTGAATGTCGGTGCCCAGGCGAGCGTCGTGCCGATGCCGCCGGTCAGCGAGATCGAGCCCACCATCAGTCCGGCCTTGGCTTCGAGTCCGAACAGCGAAGCCATGCCCATGCCGGCGAAGTTCTGGATCAGCATGAGGACGATAGCGAGCGACAGCAGGATGACCAGCGGCCGGCCGCCGGCCAGAAGCATCTTGACCTCGGCCTTCAGTCCGATGCCCGCGAAAAACAACAGAAGCAGAAAGTCGCGCATCGCGAGATCGAAGGTGACCGGCCGATCGAAAAGCGTGTAGCTCAGGGCAACCACCGCTGTGCAGAGGAAGCCGCCGATAACCGGCTCGGGAATGGAGTATTTGCGCAGCAGCGGCGCGTTCAGTGTCGCGATCTTGCCGGTCAGAAGCAGGATGACGGCGATCGTGAACGTATAGAAGGCATCGATTTCCATAGGTGTCCGGATTCCAATGGATGACCAGGCCGTGACAGCGGTTTTGCCATCACGGCGGACAGGATCTTCAAAGGGCTGCTCGCTCAATGCGCGCGGTTGGCAGTCATCGGGAGGTGCGGCGCGGGACAGCGCCATGCGCGCATATGACCTTCCGGCAGATCGTCACCTAGTGACTGGCCCGTTTTATGCAGCCAGCCTCATCGACTGTCAATTTGGTGGCACGATGCGATCGTTGCCGCATCGACCAGGCCCGCGGTCGAAGAAGATCCGGCGATCGCGAGTGGCCGCCGCGGCATGATCGGCGATCGCGTTTCCGATCGCGCGGCGCAGAAGCGCGGCGAGATCACGCCACGGCAGCGCGTTGCGCGGCCGCGAGCTCGGGCTGCCCCGACGTGTTCGTTGGCCGCCATAGACGCTGACTCAGGACAGCGCCTTTGCCACCATGACGGTGTCGACATATTGAGTCATGCGCCGGATTTTGCCGTCCTGAATCTCATAAAGATGCGCGAAGGCGGCGCGCATCGTTTTGCCGGTGGCTTTGTACGTGCCGGAGTACACGCCGAAGGCGGCGACGCGGTCGCCATCGGCGAGGTAGGTGTGGACCTCGGCGCGATAGCCGATCCACTCGCTGGCCAAGCGGGCGAATACGCCCGCCATCAATGCGTCGACTCCGACATACGTGCCGGCATACGGGAAGCCTTCCGCCTCTGTCCACTCCACGTCGGGATGAAGGACGGCCAATAGATTGCGGCCGTTCTCTTCGGAGGATCCTTCATAGGTCCTCCGGATGAGGTCGAGATGACTTGTCATTTCAACCCCACTTCATTTCGCCCTTGGCCACTTTGGAGCCGATATCCAGCGCGACGCCCATACCAAGGCCGGGGAAGCGTCTCTCCATTGCGGCCTTCAGCGCGGCGGCGTCGGCCGCCTTGCTCAATTCCTCGTCGAAGGCGAGGAGATAGGCCTTGGTGTGCGCGACGGCACTCAGATCGGCCGCCGCCTTCGGATCGAGGTGGCCAGGCACGACGATCGACGGCTTCAATGCGGCGATCCTGTCGAGGTTTGCCACCCATGCGGCCCGCGCCTCCTTGGTCGGCGTGTCGGCGGTCCAGACATGGACGCCGGAGAAAATCAGTACGCCGCCGAACACCGCGCCCAGCGTGGGAACGTGGAGATAGCGCCGGTTGGCGAGGCCGATGGCGTTGACGATCTCGACCGTCTCCCCATCGATCGCCAGCGCCTGGCCATCGAAAGCTTGAGGCAGCACGATGTCGGTCAATGCTTGCGGGCCGTTCTCCTTCAATTGCGGGCCCCAGACGGCGAGCTTCTTTTCGACGTTGCCCTTGATGGCGGCGATCGTGTCGGAGGCCGCGATCACCTTGGCGGCCGGGAAAGCCTCGCGCACCGGCTTCAGGCTGAAATAATAGTCCGGATCAGACTGACTGACATAGATGGTGGTCAGCGGCTTGCCGGTCGCCTTGATCGCCTCGACCAGTGCGCGGCCGTCCGCATAGGTGAAGCCGCCGTCGATCAGGAGCGCTTCGGTCCGGCCGGTGAGGAGCACCGGCGCGCGGAAGAAGCCGTTCGGGCCTGCCGGAAAGTGTTTCCAAGTCAAAGCCGATCCGGCTGCATGCCCGACGCCCGCCGGCGCGAAGGCCAAGGCGGCGCCTGCAGCGACGGTCGTCTTCATGAGGTCTCTCCTTGAATACATGGCTGTCTCTTGTTGTTGCGGCCGCCGAGACGCGGCGCGTGGTGCGGAGGGAATGGTCGGGGAAGGGGGCAGTGTTCGATCAGGCCAGCCGAAGTTCAGCGACGAGCAGATCAAAATCCCCATACAGAAGGCTGCTATCGATCTTGCGGCGGCGGTCGCCGGAGCCGAGCAGAATGCCGGGCACGCCCTGGACGCCGAAGCGCGCCATGTCGGCTCGCGCGGCTGCGATCCGGCTCTGATAGGCGGCGAGAAGCGGCTCGTCAGGCACCTGAACCCGCCGGGCGGCCTCGACGAAACCGGCCGCCGTCAGCGTTTCGGCGACGGTGCCGAGGTCGGAATTGTCGCGGCCGTCGCGATAGCGGGCGTTCTGCAGGCTTTTCAGCGCGTCGAGTTCACGCGCCGGCTCGCTGAGGCCGACGGCGACCAGCCCAAGGGTGGCCGGCCCGGAGTCGAACCGGCTGCCCACCGCACCGAGCACACGCTCGCGATAGAGGTCGGAAAAGATCTGCCCGGTCAGCTGGGCAATGCGCTGATCATTCTGCCAGGCATAGTCCGCAAACCGCTGGTCGATCGGCCGCGACCCTTCGCCCGCAAACAGGCCCGTCGGCGCCAGGTCGAGCGTCGCACCATCGAGCCGGGACAGCTTCTCCAGCGTGGGGCCAGCGCCATAGCACCAGCCGCACAGAGGATCGAAGAGATAGGTGATCCGCATATCCGTGTCCTGTGTTGTCTGCCGCCAAAAGTAGGTCATCGGGATTTGGTTGATAATTGCGATGAAATATCCATACTGTATGTTTTTGGCTGACAATGACGGAGGCGGACCTGGAGGCGATCAATCTCAACCGGCTCGCTTACTTCGTCGCGGTGGTCGACGCGGGATCGTTCACCCGCGCCGCCGAACGGCTCGGGATCACCAAAACCGTCGTCAGCCAGCAGGTGGCCCGGCTGGAGGCTGACCTGCGGACCAGCCTCCTGCTGCGAACGACCCGCCGGGTCGAGCCCACCGAAGCGGGCCGGCTGCTGCATGCGCGGGCCGTCATGATTTTGCGCGACGCGGAGGATGCGTTCGGAGAGGTCGCCGAAGTCACTGCGAGCCCGATCGGGACATTGCGGGTGGCGGCACCGAACGACTTCGGCACGTCGATGATTGCGCCCGTGGTGGCGACATTCTGCCGGACCTATCCGGCCTGTACGGTCGATCTCGTGTTGTCCGATGCCAGGATCGACCTGATCACCCATCACATCGACGTTTCGATCCGCGTCGGGTGGCTCGATGATTCCAGCCAGCAGGCGCGCCGGATCGGCACGTTCCGGCAGTTACTTGTCGCCGCGCCGGACTTTGCGCGCACGATCACCGCCAAGGTGCCTGAAGATCTCGCCCCGCAACCGTTCATCGCCAACGGCGCGTTGCGGGAGCCGCTGGTGTTGCAGTTCTCGCGCGGCGACGTCGATCGCCGCACCATCCGCATGCGATCGGCGATGACCATCAACACCACGCCGGCCGTGCTGGCGGCGACAATCGCCGGTGGCGGGCTTGCGGTGCTGCCGGATTTTTTGGTCGTCGAGTCCCTGGAGAATGGTGCGCTCGTCGAGCTGTTGCCGGACTGGTCGCTGCCATCGGGCGGGATCCATGTGGTCTATCCCGCCGCCCGGTTTCGTCCGCCCAAGGTCACAGCGTTCGTCGATCTGCTGTCCGCCATGGTCAGGGCCGACGGCGCATGAGGCCGCTCCGTGAAAGCGTATTGATCAGACGCACATGTCGCGCCGGATAGATGACTTCCGGGGGTGTCGTCTTTTCCGGACTCACTGCTGCCTACGAAGAGATTGATGTGTCGTATCGCTTCGCCATCGCCCGCGTCATCTCGGCGATCGTTGCGCGGAGCTCCGCCGGCTCCAGCACTTCGGCCTCCGGCCCGAGCCGCAGCAGTTCGGATGCCGCGTGCCAGGAGGTTTTGCCGATCGGGATCCTGGCGATGCGCCAGCCGTCGGCGTCGGCGATGGCGTCGAGCTCGGTGCGCGATCGGACATAAGGCTGGCTCAGCGCGTCGAGCAGCGTGACGCCGAACGGTGATAATCGGACGACCGCGACGTTGGGATGCAGCTCGGCTTCCATCCTCAGCGTCGCGCTTTGCCAGTAGGCGGCGAGATCGAAATCGGCCGGTCGCGTGAAGCGGTCGTCGAGCGGCGTGCAGTCGAGCACGCGCGCGATCCGGTAGGTTCGGACGCTGCCGTCGACCTGTCCGGCGAGATACCAGCTGCCTCCCTTCAGCACGAGGCCGAGCGGGGCGACGCGACGGCGCTTCTGGCCGCGCCAGCTTTCGTAGCGGATCTTGATCAGCGTGCCGCGCAGCACCGCGGCGGCAACGGCGCGTAAGTGCTTCGGCTGTTCGGCCTCGCCGAACCAGCCGGGTGCGTCGAGGTGAAAGCGCTCCTGCATCCGTCCGGCGTCTTCGCGCACATTCGCCGGCAGTGCGGCCATCAGCTTGTTCTGCGCGGCGATCATCGCCGCATCGAGACCGAGCGCGGCGGCGGGGCCGGGCAGGCCGGTGAGGAACAGCGCGCCGGCTTCGCTCTGCGACAGCCCGTTCAACCGCACGCGATAGCCGTCGAGCAGCCGATAGCCGCCGTCCGCGCCGCGATCGGCATAGACCGGCACGCCGGACGCGGAGAGCTCGTCGATGTCGCGATAGATCGTGCGCACCGACACCTCGCAGGCCTCGGCCAGCTCCGGTGCGGTGACGCGGCCCTTGGCCTGCAGAGTGGTGAGGATCGACAGCATCCGGCTCGCGCGCATGTTTCATTCAACCATACCTGACAGAGGATGTCAGGTATGGGGCTGTAAGCAGGTGTCATCGCCGTCCAGCCGAGGGAAACCCCCGATGACCAGCCCGAACCGCGTCACCCTGTTCTATTCGCCGCAAACCCGCGCCACCGGCATGCGCGTGCTGCTCGAAGAAATGGGAGCGCCGTACGATCTCCACGTCCTCAACATGAAGGCCGGCGAGCAGCGCCAGCCGGCGTATCTCGCCATCAATCCGCTCGGCAAAGTGCCGGCCATTCGTCATGGCGATGCGCTGGTGACCGAGCAGGTCGCGATCACGATCTACCTGGCCGATTTGTTCTCGCCGGGCGGCCTCGCGCCGGCGCTGAATGATCCGCTGCGCGGTCCTTACTTGCGCTGGATCGCTTACTACGGTTCATCGTTCGAGCCGGCGGTGGTCGACAGGTTCATGCAACGCGACTCCGGGCCGGCGGAGATGTCGCCCTATGCCGACTTCGATACGATGCTCGGCGCGCTCGAAGCACAGCTTGCGACCGGACCGTATCTGCTCGGCGACCGCTTCACCGCCGCGGACGTGCTGTGGGGGATTGCACTCAACTGGACGCTGAGTTTCGGCTTGGTGCCGAAGAGAGACGCGTTCGTGCGCTATACCGAACGGGTCACCGCGCGACCGGCGTTCCAGCAGGTCGATCAGGCCGATGCCGCGATGGCGGCGGAGCACGCTGCCAAGGTCGGTGGTTGAACGGCTCGCGCTGTCGGCGGGTCGATTGACGAGCGCCAGTGGCGGCCGTGAGGCGGCAAGATCGTCGTGCGGGCGGCAAGACTTGCCGCCATCCGGCCACGCGGCGCCGCTCGCTTGGCGCCGCAATGCACTGCGGCGGTTGACGAAAACGGCCGCCGCCGGGATGGCATGTCGGTTGCTTTTGAGTGTGCTCGACCAAGCACGTTTGAAGGCGCGTCATGAACATTTCTGGGGTTGGGTCATATGCGGCCTCACTGGTGGCCGCATCGCGCAGCAGCGCAGGCGCATCGGCCGTGGCCGTATCTGGGGAGAGTGCGGCTGCGACCAAGTCGGGTAGCGGCGGTGTGCAGAAGACCGACTTCACCCAGATGACCCATCAACAGCTGTTCGACTGGATCAACAGCAAGATCGCCAGCGGCGAGATGAGTTTCGACGAGAGCTCGACCTTCGTCAGCATGACAGTGAGCATGCCGGTCGACGGCTCCTCCTTGGCGCCCGATGGCACTCAGAAAGTCGATTTCATGCAATCGGTGCGCAGCGGCATGGAGCGGGCGTTGCAGACCAACGACACCAACCTGTTCGCCCGCCTGCAAACCGCGCTGCAAACCATGCAGCGGTTTCAGGGCGAAGTCCGCGGCGTGAACATGACGGTGTGAGACGTCGTTCTTCCGGGATTTGCTACTGATAGCGGCTGCCCAGACGGACCGACAGGACGCGGAAGATGATGCATCCACGCAAATCCGACTTTCCGGTTTCGGGCGTGCGCCGCTATCTCGAGCCGGGGCCGATCGTGTTGGTGAGCTCGCATTGGCGCGGCGCGGACAACGTTATGACGCTCGGCTGGCACGTCGTACTGGAATTCACCCCGTCGCTGATCGGCCTGATGATCTCGAGCGGCAACCACTCGTTCGAGATGATCCGCGGCTCCGGCGAATGCGTGGTCAATCTGCCGACCACGGCGCTGACCGATATCGTCGTCGGCATCGGCAACACCTCGGGCGCCGAGATCGACAAGTTCGCGCATTTCGGGCTGACGGCGGAGAAGGCGACGACGGTCACGGCGCCGCTGATCGCCGAATGCCACGCCGCCTTCGAATGCCGGCTGCACGACGATGCGCTGGTCGACCGATACAATTTCTTCATCTTCGAAGTCGTCAAAGCGCACGTCGCAGCCCGGCCGAAACATCCGCAAACGCTGCACTACACCGGCGACGGCGTATTCATGGTCGCCGGCAAGACCATCAGCAGGAAATCGCTATTCCGTCCGGGGATGCTGTGAGTGCGGGCGCGCCAGTCAGGGCGCCGAAACGTTTGTGAGACCAGCTGCCTTGGCGGCGCGGATTAAGCGTTGATCGAACGTGACGAAGCCATCGCAGGCTTCCGCGCAGCCGAGATGCAGGGCATCGGCGAAATCCATGCCGGCCTCGACGCGGTCGAGGGCGGCGGCGACCAGCGCTGGGTCCTCAAGCGTGACGCTGGGCAATCCGGCGAAGCTGCGGAGCGCGTGACATACTGCGGAACCATCGAGCCCGTAGGCGCTGCGCAGCACCCATTCTGTCTCGAGCATCACGGTCGTGGGGACGAAGACTTCCTCCCCATCGATGGTGGCGCGGGCTCGGGCGGATTGCATGGGATGATCACCGGTCAGATACCGGACGATCAGATTGGTATCAATCGCGCGCATGACGACGCCGTGCTTCCGCGGCAACCGCGGCGGCCATGTCGTCCAGCGACTTCGGCGGCCCGTCGAAGCGCAGCGAGGCGTAAACTTGGTCCGGCCGGGTCGAAGCGAACAGCGGAGCAGGGCGCAGCAGCACGCCGTCAGGCGTCTCTTCGACGGTCAGTCGGGTGCCGGCCGGCCACTGCCGGCGCTGCCGGATCGCCTTGGGCAGGATGACCTGCCCCTTGGTCGAGACTGTCGTCGTCAGCTTGTCGGCCGGTACTGCCATTGGTCGTGCCCTGTAAGACGAACGTAAGATAGGGCGGGCTTCGCCGGTCGACAAGCCAGAGCGATTCCGGAGGGTGGCCGTAGCCGCTCCCCAGGGTGCGGTGGTCACTCAGCCCAGGTGATGCACCTGTTGCAGGCCGTAGACAGAGGTGGGGAGGCCTTCCATCCTCGCCTTGAGCTGCAGCGCCAGGAACTGCGAGTAGTGGCGCGACTGGTGCAGATTGCCGCCGTGGAACCACAAGCCTTCCTGTTGGGTCGGCTTCCACATGTTGCGCTGCTCGCCTTCCCACGGGCCGGGGTCTTTGCGGGTGTTGGAGCCGAGGCCCCAGACTTTGCCGACCTTGTCGGCGACCTCTTTCGAAATCAGGTCGGCGGCCCAGCCGTTCATCGAGCCATAGCCGGTGGCATAGACGACGAGATCGGCCGGCAGCTCGGTGCCGTCGCTGAGGATGACCGAATGTTCGGTCAGGCGCGCAACGTCGACGCCGCTCTTCAGCTTGATCCGGCCGTCGGCGACCAGTTCGGAAGCGCCGACGTCGATGTAGTAGCCCGAGCCGCGGCGCAGATACTTCATGAACAGGCCGGAATCGTCGTCGCCGTAGTCGAGCATGAAGCCAGCCGCTTCCAGCCGCTTGTAGAATTCGGCGTCGCGCTCACGGATGGCGTTGTAAATTGGGATCTGGAATTCGTGCAGGATCTTATACGGCAGCGAGGCGAAGATCAGGTCGGCCTTGGCGGTGGTGATGCCGTTCTGCACTGCCTGCTCGGAGTAGAGCCCGGCGAGCCCGAGCTCCATCAGCGAGTTCGACTTGACGATGTGGGTCGACGAACGCTGCACCATGGTGACGTCGGCGCCGGCCTCCCACAGCGCCGCGCAGATATCGTGCGCCGAATTGTTGGAGCCGATCACCACCGCTTTCTTGCCCTTCCACGCATCCGGTCCGGGATGCTGCGAGGAGTGGTGCTGATCGCCCTTGAACACGTCCATGCCCTCGAATTTCGGCATGTTCGGCTTGGCCGACATGCCGGTGGCGAGCACCAGCTGCTTCGGCTTCAGCGTGATCTCCTGGCCGTCGCGCTCGACCACCACGGTCCATTCCTTGGTGGCGTCATCGTAGGTGGCGCGCTTGCAGACGGTGGAGCCCCAGTAATTCAGCTCCATCACCTTGGTGTACATCTCCAGCCAGTCGCCGATCTTGTCTTTCGGCGCAAACACCGGCCAGTTCGGCGGGAACGGCAGATAGGGCAGGTGGTCGTACCACACCGGGTCGTGCAGGCAGAGCGACTTGTAGCGCTTGCGCCAGCTGTCGCCCGGGCGCTCGTTCTTCTCGATGATGATGGTCGGCACGCCGAGCTGGCGCAGCCGCGCGCCGAGCGCGATGCCGCCCTGGCCGCCGCCGATGATCACGCAATACGGCTGGCGGGTGATGCCGAGCTCGGCGGCCTCGGCGTCGCGCTCTTCCTTCCAGGTCTTGCGGCTGGGATCGGCGCCGTGCTTGACGCCCATCGGGCGCTGAAAGCCTTGCGGCTCTTCGAAGCCTTTCAGTTCGGCCATGGTGGTGAGCAGCGTCCAGATCCGCCCGTCCTTGATGCGGAGATGGCCGACGCCGCGGGCGAGCGCGGTGTCGAACTGGATGAAGCACTCGACGATGCCGTCGGTCTCGGCGGCGCATTCGCCGTCGGCGATCCGCCAATGCGATGGCTTGGTATCGGCGAGCCGCGCGCCCAGCATGTCGCGGACCTGATCCTTGCCTTCCATGGTCTTGATGTTCCAAGTGAAGGCGATCAGGTCGCGCCAGTAGGAGTCGGTCTGAAACAGATCGACCGCGCGGTCGATGTCGCCGGCGCTCAGCGCGTCGTCGAGTTGTCCGAGGAGCGTGGTGACTTTGCCGTTCGGTGCGGTGTCGAGCATGCTGGTCCTCCCATGGGCTGTTGTTTTGACAGCATTGTTGCGTCGCGATGCGACGTCGTTTTTTCGCGATGATACCATCGCGTCGATCCGAGGGGAGAGCGAAGCGAGCCAGCTAGTGAAGTTGTGATCAGTCGGTTGCTGCGATGCACGCAATGGCGACAGCGTCTGCAATGCCCGTGTGTGCGGCTCTATTCGGTCTTGACGTCGAGTTTGGGCGCGCCGGTGTAGTTGTAGACGTCGTGCAGCAATGTGAGGATTTCGGCGGCGATCGCGGCGTCCGTCAGCGTCAGCGGATAGCTCTTGCTGTAGTTCGGCGCGCGGCCGGGCTCCTTGTAGCCGGCGGCCGTCAGACGGGCGATGCGATCCGGATTCAGGACGGCGCTCAACGCCGCCCAGCTTTCGGCCGACGCGGCCTCGCAATACAGCGCCACCGGCGGCGTTTCCGGCATGCACTGGATGTAGCCGATGCCGCTGTCGAACACCGCATAGACCCGATGTGCCGCGTTCACCCGCAGTCGCTGAATCTCTGCTGTGACCGACGGACCGTACAGCTTGATCAGCGCTTCCGCAGTTTCGGCGGGCTGCGGCCGCGGCTTCGCCGTATAAGAGCAAGTGAGTAGCGCCGTCGAACGCATCGACGGTGCGTCGCTGACCATGCCGGCGAGATTCTGGGACGGCCCGTTCCGCGGCGGGCAGGGGATGTCGACCACCCAGTCGGTTTTCAGTTCGAGGTCTTGAAGGTTGATGTCGTAGGCATCAGTCAGCGTGCGTAAGATGTCTGCAGAGATCTGGCCGGTCGGCGCGTCGGCCGGAAATACTTTCGCGTAGTTGCCGAAAGCGGGATCTGTGGTCCAGCCGAGCGCTGCAAGCCGATTTTGCCGTTCGATCGTCAGGACGTGCTTCAACGTGGGTTGCAGCGTCGGGCCGGCAGCTTCGCAGCGCATCTCGCGGCTCGGCAGTCGGCGGCACTGGATGTATTTGTTGCCGTCCCAGATCGTCGCGTAGCCGACCTTTTTGGCCCGGACGATGCTGGTGATGTTCTGCAGCGCGGCGTCGATCCGATCGACCGCAGTCTCTTCGGCGCGCCCGGGCGCGGCCGTCGTGCCCAAGGTCATCAGCAGGGTGATCGCGGCTGCAAATCGAGCCGTCTGCTGCCTCATGATTTCCTCCGCTCACTCTGGCCGGCACAGCGGCTTTGCCCGTATGGGAACATAGAGTGAACGAAGGTGTTATGGAGTCAACCTTAGGTTGATACCGAAAGTAATTGCGCTTACCCCCAACTACGCAGCCGCCGGAGCTGCGGCGTCTTCTTGTGCTGATGGTCGGCCATCCGGCCGAGCAGTGTATCGAGCTCGGTGATCGCCTTGAACAGATAGGGGCCCTTGTTCAGCATCACGCATTCGGCGCGCGCCGCCATCGCGGCGTCGGTCATTTCGCCGCGCGAGGGCGTGCCTTTCTTCACCAGATGTTCGAGCACCTGGGTGGCCCAGATCACCGGGACATGGGCGGCTTCGCCGATCCACAGGATCTCTTCCTGCATTTCGGCGAGCCGGGCGAAGCCGATCTCGACCGCCAGATCGCCGCGTGCGATCATCACCGCGGTCGGCTGGCGGCCGGCGGCCTGGACCAGGATGTCCGGCAGGTGCGCGACCGCATCCGGCGTCTCGATCTTCAACACCAGCGACAGCTTGTGCCAGTCGTCGGGCCGGCGTTCGGCGAGCGCGGCCTGCAGCATCTTCACGTCGCCGACCGACTGCACGAACGAGAACTCGACACCGTCGGCATGGGCGGCGACGAAATCGAGGTCGGCGCGGTCCTTGGCGGTGAGGGCCGGGATGTCGAGCGGCGTATCCGGGAAGTTCAGGCCTTTCTCCGGCTTCAGCCGGAAGCCGGTGTCGGCCGTGGCGGTGACGCGGCCGAGCAAACCCCAGGCGGTCTTCCGCTCGATGCGGACGCACAGCTTGCCGTCATCGACGAACACCCGGGCGCCGACGGCGGCGCGGGTCAGCGGATCGGGCAGGGTGCATTCCACTGCGAAATGCTCGTCGTCGAGATCGATCCGCTCGAATTCGCCCTGCGCCACGATCGCCACCAGGTCGCCGGTGACGATGCGGTCGCGGCCATCGGGCGTCCGCGCGGCGCCGGTGCGGATCTTCGGACCGGCAATATCCATCAGCACCTTCATCCGCCGTCCGGTGGCCTCCTCGGCGACGTGGAGGTGATTGATCATCCGCTGCCAGGCGGCGGCATCGTCGTGGGCGCAGTTGATCCGCACCGCCTCGACGCCGCGCTCGGCGAGCCGCAGCATGAAGGTCGGATCGTCGGCGGCTTCGCTCGGGCAGGTGACCAGCAGGGCGGAGTGGCGGGCGCCCGACAGCGGTCCGAACAGCTCGGCGCTGCGGCTGGCGAGATCGTGCTCGCCGGCGAAGAACTGCTTCGACGACGGCCGCAGCATTTCCGGCTCGCCCGCCAGCGCCGCCAAAGTAGCGCGCACCGCGAGCAGCGTTGGCATCACCCGACTTTCGAGCCGGCCGAGCGACGACAGCCCCAGCGCCATCAGGGCGTGCTGCAGCGGGCGCAGATCGTGGTGACGTAGCGCCAGATAGTGGGCGAGGTTGGCGGCGCTGGGGCCGAAGCCGGGACGGTGGATCTGATCCACCCAGCCGGCCAGCCGCTCGCGGCTGCCCTCGTCGATCTCCGTGATCAGCGTGTCGAGCTTGTGCTTGAGGCGGAGGATTTCGGTCGACATCGCAGGCATCTCGCGGGTTTGGGCGGCGTGGAGAACCGCATTCCACCCGCTCTAGGATCGCTGGATGAAACCGATGTGACAGGCGCCGTTCCGCAGCCTCAGACTTTCTTCCCAGCTTCTTTCGCGGGTTCATGCACAGCGCGGCCATCGCGCTTGACGGCTGAGGGGTGGGTGGCGTGAATGCGAGTCGATTGCTTTCAATCTTGCGGAGCCTGCGCGTGCCCACCACCCTCTATGGCATCAAGAACTGCGACACGATGAAGAAGGCGCGGACCTGGCTCGATGGCCACGGCGTCAGCTACACGTTCCACGACTACAAGACCGCGGGCATCGATCAGGAGCATCTCGAGCGCTGGGCTAAGCAGGTCGGCTGGGAGACGCTGCTCAATCGCGCCGGCACCACCTTCCGCAAGCTGCCCGAGGCGGACAAAGAGGGGCTGACCGAGCCCAAGGCCATCGCGCTAATGCTGGCACAGCCGTCGATGATCAAGCGCCCGGTGCTGGAGTACGGCCACAAGCTGCTGGTCGGCTTCCGCCCGGAAGCCTATGCCGAGGTGTTCGATTAGGGCTTGAACCTGACCAGGGATGTTGCATTCTTAATCGCATGACGAGCAAACGGCACGCCGAGACGGGGCGCTTCATTCGGTACGTACCTCCCGCACGGTCGCGCGAGGAGGCGACGAAGGTTACCCTGTTGCAGCCCAAGCAGCGACCGAGTTCCGCCTCCCTGAAGGACATCCGCAAGGCGGTGCGCGAAGTGCATGGCGCGAAAGCCAAGTAAGCAGCCCGCCGACTACGAAGACAGCGTCTTCGTCAACTGCCCGTTCGATTCTCAGTACAAGCCTCTCTTCAACGCGATCGTCTTCACCGTCATCCTGTGCGGATTTCGCGCAAGATGCGCCCTGGAGATCGATGACGGCAGCCAGCCGCGGATCGAGAAGATCTTTTCGATCATCGAGCGTTGCCGTTTCGGAATTCACGATCTTTCCCGAACCGAGCTCGACGACCACTCCCAACTACCGCGGTTCAACATGCCGCTCGAACTCGGCATGTTCCTAGGTGTGAAGCGGTGCGGCGGACGGGTGCAGCGGCAGAAGACGTGCCTGGTGCTCGACACCGAGCGCTATCGCTACCAGAAGTTCATGTCCGACATTGCCGGCCAAGATATCCAGGCTCATGGCGGCGAGCAGAAACGCGCCATCGCGGCGGTCCGGAACTGGTTGCGGACGGCGTCCGGCCGGACTCTTCCCGGCGGCGCCGAGGTGTTTCGCAGGTATCAGTTGTTCGAAACGGCCGTGCCGCAGGTTTGTCGTCATGCCGAACTCGACCCTACGGAATTGACCTTCGCCGACTTCGTCAGCCTGGCAGTCGAATGGCTGAAGGTCGATCTGCCGGCCGCCGGCCGATAGCTCGCGGTGGTGGGGGCCGTCTTTTTCGCTTCCCAGCTTTGCATCTTGCACAAGGCTCGCGAATAGCGGCATAGTCGGGCCAGAAAGACGGGCCGGGCGCCAACGGCGCTCCGAGCACCGGCTCCAAAAAATGAAGACATCGGACGTCTGCGCCGGCACCGCATGCGTTCGATGGGGGGAAGTTGCTTGGCCGATGATATCATCCTCGAAACCAACGGATTGACGAAGGAATTCGCCGGCTTCTTTGCCGTGCGGGACGTCAACCTGCGGGTCCGCCGTGGTCACATTCATGCACTGATCGGTCCGAACGGGGCCGGCAAGACCACATGCTTCAATCTGCTCACCAAGTTCCTGCGGCCGTCCGCCGGGCAGATCCTGTACAACGGGCAGGACATCACCGCGATGGCGCCGGCCGACGTGGCGCGGCTCGGGCTGGTGCGCTCCTTCCAGATCTCGGCGGTGTTCCCGCATCTGACCGCACTCGAGAACGTGCGGGTCGCGCTGCAGCGGCAGCACGGGTCATCGTTCGATTTCTGGCGCTCCAAGAGCGTGCTCGACAAGTACAACCACCGGGCGCGGGAACTGCTCGATGACGTCGGGCTGAGCGAGTTCGCCGACACGCCTGCGGTCGAGATGGCTTACGGCCGCAAGCGCGCGCTGGAGATCGCCACCACGCTGGCGCTCGATCCGGAGATGATGCTGCTCGACGAGCCGATGGCCGGCATGGGGCACGAGGACATCGACAAGATCGCGGCGCTGATCAAGCGAATCTCGGCCAAGTACACGATCCTGATGGTCGAGCACAATTTGAGCGTGGTCGCCAACCTGTCGGACGTCATCACCGTGTTGACCCGCGGTCAGGTGCTGGCGGAAGGCAACTACACTGACCTGACCCAGGATCAGCGGGTCAAGGAAGCCTATCTCGGAGCGGGTCATGGTTGAGGCGACCACTATGGAGCGGCCCGCATCGTCGGCTGCCGGCGCAGCGATGCTGAGCGTGCGCGATCTGCAGGCGTGGTACGGCGAGTCCCACATTCTGCACGGCATGAATTTCGACGTCCGCGAAGGCGAGGTGGTGACGCTTCTCGGCCGCAACGGCGCCGGCAAGACCACCACGCTGAAGGCGGTGATGGGGATCGTCGGCAAGCGCAGCGGCACCATCACGTTCGACGGCACCGACATCAGCCGGGCGTCGTCGGACAAGATCGCCCGCCGCGGCATCGCGTTCTGTCCCGAGGAGCGCGGCATCTTCGCCAGCCTCGATGTGCGCGAAAACCTGATGCTGCCGCCGCAGGTTCGCCCCGGCGGGTTGTCGCTCGATCAGATCTTCGAACTGTTCCCGAACCTGCGCGAGCGGCTGAAGAGCCAGGGCACCAAGCTCTCGGGCGGCGAACAGCAGATGCTGGCGATCGCCCGCATCCTGCGCACCGGGGCACGGTTCCTGATGCTGGACGAGCCGACCGAAGGTCTGGCGCCGGTGATCATCCAGCAGATCGGCCACACCATCGCGCGGCTCAAGAAGCAGGGCTTCACCATTCTCTTGGTTGAGCAGAACTTCCGTTTCGCCGCCACGGTGGCCGATCGCTACTACGTGGTCGAGCACGGCAAGATCATCGACGGCTTCGCCAATTCCGAGCTCGAAGCCAACATGGACAAGCTTCACACCTATCTCGGCGTCTGACGGCGGGACCGGTGACCTCCACGAAAGACTGAGAGCAAGATGGATATCAACGTCCCCGCTCTGTTGGCGCAGCTTCTGGTCGGCCTGATCAACGGCTCGTTCTATGCGCTGCTCAGCCTCGGCCTCGCCGTGATCTTCGGCATGCTCAACATCATCAACTTCGCGCACGGCGCGTTGTACATGATGGGCGCGTTCTGCGCGTATTTCCTGCTCAATCTGCTCGGCCTGAACTATTGGTGGGCGCTGATTCTGTCGCCGATCATCGTCGGCCTATTCGGCATGGTGATGGAGCGCACGCTGCTGCAATGGCTGTCGGGGCTCGATCACCTGTACGGCCTGCTGCTGACCTTCGGCGTCGCGCTGATCATCCAGGGCGTGTTCCAGAACTATTTCGGCTCGTCCGGCCTGCCTTATGCGATCCCCGAACAGCTGCGCGGCGCGATCAATCTCGGCTTCATGTACCTGCCGGTGTATCGCGGCTGGGTGGTGGTGTTCTCGCTGGTGGTGTGCCTGCTCACCTGGTTCCTGATCGAGCGCACACGGCTCGGCGCCTATCTGCGCGCCGCCACCGAGAACCCGACCCTGGTGCGGGCGTTCGGCATCAATGTGCCGCGGATGATCACGCTGACCTACGGCCTCGGCGTCGGGCTGGCAGCACTCGCCGGCGTGCTGTCGGCGCCGATCAACCAGGTCCGCCCGCTGATGGGCGCCGATCTGATCATCGTGGTGTTCGCGGTGGTGGTGATCGGCGGCATGGGCTCGATCATGGGCTCGATCATCACCGGCTTTACCCTCGGCGTGATCGAGGGCTTGACCAAATACTTCTACCCCGAGGCCTCCAACACCGTGGTGTTCGTGCTGATGGTGCTGGTGCTGCTGGTGAAACCCTCGGGCCTGACTGGACGGGCAACCTGACATGACCACGATTACGCAGAATTCCGTCCCGACCACGACCCGCCGCCCGGTGCGCGACGAGATGATCGCATTCGGCATCATGACCGCGCTGCTGGTCGTGGTGCCGTTCACCGGGGTCTATCCGTTCTTCGTGATGCAAGGGCTGTGCTTCGCGCTGCTCGCCTGCGCCTTTAACCTGCTGATCGGCTATGGCGGCCTGCTGTCGTTCGGCCACGCGATGTTTCTTGGCACCGCCGGCTACGTCAGCGGCCATGCGCTGAAGGTGTGGGGACTGCCGCCGGAACTGGCGATCATCGCCGGCACCGGGGCAGCGTTCGCGCTGGCTGTGGTGACCGGGCTGATCGCAATCCGCCGCCAGGGCATCTATTTCGCGATGATCACACTGGCGCTGTCGCAGCTGTTGTACTTCATCTATCTGCAGGCGCCGTTCACCCATGGCGAAGACGGCATCCAGGGCATTCCGCAGGGCAAGCTGTTCGGCTTCATCGACCTGTCCAACGCCACCACGCTGTATTTCGTGGTGCTGGCCGGCTTCCTGCTCGGCTTCCTGATCATCTATCGGGCAATCAACTCGCCGTTCGGCGAAGTGCTGAAGGCGATCCGCGAGAACGAGCCGCGGGCGATCTCGCTCGGCTACAAGACCGACCAGTACAAGCTGCTGGCGTTCATCCTGTCGGGCACGCTCGCGGGCTTTGCCGGCGCGCTGAAAGTGTTCGTGGCGCAGAACGCCTCGCTGACCGACGTGCACTGGTCGATGTCCGGCGAAATCGTGCTGATGACGCTGGTCGGCGGGCTCGGGACGGTGTTCGGCCCTGTGGTCGGCGCCTTCGTGATCATCGCCATGCAGCAATATCTCGCCGGCTTCGGCCAATGGGTCACTGTGATCCAGGGCGTGATCTTCGTCGCCTGCGTGCTGACCTTCCGCCGCGGCATCGTCGGCGAGATCGGGCATCTGTTCAAACGCTCGCTGTAACGGCGAGGCTCGGCAGAGGGGAAAGCAAGCGCCGCAAAGGGCGCTGGTCTTCTGCTCGCGGGACTCGGAAGAGCGCTGTCAGAAAACAAAAACCGCCGCGTGGCTGAGCCGCGCGGCGGTTTTGCGTTTGGTTGGTTCTGAGCCCGCTGGCGCTACGCCTGCGGCGGCGTCCCCGGCCGGGCGGTGTGCTCCAGCGGCAATTCGGCTTCGCCCTCGGCGTGGTGCTCTCGCTTGGGATGCGCAGCCTTCTTGCGCGGCCGGGACTGCTCGACCGCCTCGGTCATCAGCTTCTCGACGTCGGCGCTGTATTTCGGCAGCGGACCGATCACCTCGGCATGGTCAGCACTTGCCGTCCCGGCGTCGCTCAGAACGGCCGCCTGCGGTGCGGGTGTCGATTGCTCCACCGGAGCGGGTCGCGCGTGCGCCAGCACGTTCGGCAGGACATCCGGCTCCAGCGCCTGCGGCGGCACGGTCGGCGCTTCGGCAACCGTCATGGCCGGCTCTGCGGCCGGGATCGTGGCCGCCGGCGGTTCGGCCATCGCAACGACGACGGGCGCTGCGGCAGCGGTCTCTGCGGCGGCAGGCACGGGCGTCGCGGGCTCGACGGCGGCCGGCTCGCTGGGGACGGGTTCGGGGCTGGGAGCCTCGACCGGATGCAAGGCTTCGACGCGCGGCGTGTCGGCCGGCACCGGTTCGCTGCGCAATGGTTCGGCGCGGGCGGCTGAGCCGGCATCGGCCAGCACCTGGCGAACCAGTTCGCGGGTGTTGAGGTCGTCGACCGGGATGCCGTCCGGCCAGCGCAGGCTGCGTTCGGCGGCCGGCTCCAGGGCAGCGCTCCGGGCCATCGTGCGGTCATCGACGGGCACCCGAACCCGCGCGGTCGGCTCGACCGCGTAGGCTTCGCGCCGCGCTGAGCCGCGCCGCGGCATGATCAGGTTGCGAACGTCGAGATCGCTGGCCTCATAGTCCGGCTCGACGAAGTCGCGGCCGCCATAGTCGCGCACCGCATAGTCCCGCGCGACGAATTGCGGCTGGGCACGCCGAGCTGTGGCGCGGCGCGGCCGGTCGTCATAGCGGTCGTAGTCGTGGCGGCGAGCGAACTCCCGGCGTTCGACCTCGCGCGGATCGTACTCGTCATAGCCGCCATCGCTGTCGCGACCGCCGTAGCGCCGCCATTCATAGGCGCGGCGATCGTCGCGGCGGCGCATCTCCTCGTACTCGGCTTCGTCATCATAGGACGCATGCTCGAAGCTGCGCGGGCGCTCCGCAGGGCGCTGCGGTGCAGTGCGCGGTTCTTCGGCGCGCACCGGCTCGGGTGCCGCCGGTTGCGGCTTCGGTGGTTGTGCCGGTGCCATCGCGGCTGCGACGGCAGCAGGCGCCGCTGGCTGGACGACCGCGGCCACCGCAGCTGCGGGAGCGGGCTTCGGCGCTTCGTCCTCGAGGTCTTCGTTGTTCTCGATGCGCTGCCGCGCGCGTTCGACCTGTGCCTGAATCTTCGCGGCATAGACGCTCGGCGGCGAGAAGAAGATTTTTGCAACGACCGGAACGATTTCCAGGAAGATGATGAAGCAGCGGGTCATCCACGAGAACAGCGTCATGGTGGCGCCGTCACGCGGGTCGTTCTTCAATTCCTGATACGCCGCGATCCGCGTCAGCGGATCGAATTTGTCTTTCTTCTCCTGGTAATAGGAGTCCGCCATCACCTTCTTGCGGAAGTCGGCGACGCTTGCGGCCTTGTCGACTTCGAACTGCTTCAGGTCGGCGCGGGCCGCATCGATCCGCTGCTGCAGCGCGTCGGCGCGCGCCTTGATCGCAACGCGCTCCTGCTCGCGGGCGCCGAGCGCGTCCGCGGTGATCTTGGCCTGAGCGGCGCGGAGGTCGTCGCGGCGGACGTGGAGCTGGGCGATCTCAGCTTCACGCTCGGCGCGCTGCGCCTGGAAGGCCTGGCGCTGCTTCCTGGCGAATTCGTAGCGGGGACCTGCGCCGGGGCGGCCGGAATTGTTCGGCGTGGCTTTCAGGCCGAACTCTTCGGCGTTCATGTCGGCGATGTAGCGCTGGATCGTCTTGTCGATCTCGGCAATGTCGGCGCGGATGCCGGCTTCGCGGGTCGCCAGCGCGCGGATCTGCTGCTCGATGTCCTCGGTGCGGGCCTGGGTGGTCGGCTCCGGCTTCGGCTGCTCGGTGAGGGCGTCGCGGTGCAGCGCCTCGAGCTGTTCGATATCGGCGAGCCGACGCTTGGCTTCGGCGTTCAGTCCGGCTTCGAAAGCTGCGATCTTGTCGTAGACCGGCTGGTTGGCGGCGACCCGGTCGGCTTCGATCTTCTCGTTGATGGTCGAGGAGAAGATCGCGAGTTCCAGGAACATCGCGATCACCCAGGCGAGCCCGAACGACAGCGTCAGCCGGATGCCGACGCGGACGAACCGCCAGGCGGTCTGCTTGGCCTCGGCCCGCGACTGGATCGCAGAGGTATTCCACAGCGTGCCCTGATAGAACCAGTCGGACTGGCACAGCGCGCGGTCGAACATCAGCACGGTCAGCGCGATCACCGTCGAGACCAGCAGCCGAGTCCATATATTGTCGATCATGTAGCCGGTGGCGTGGAACGACACGCCGAGTACGACCACGAACGACAGGCAGAGCGATGCGCCGAGATGCGTGGCCCATAATTTGTCGGAGGCCGGGCAGCTCTGAAGAGTCTTGCGATCGACGCCAGCGATGATGCCAAGAACGCGTTGAATCATGGCCGCCCAGTTCTGCGGTGACATGCGCCGCGGTTTGGTTGTGACAGGTCGGCCGAGTCTAACAGAGCGTAAACAAATTCAATACGAGGCCACGTTTAGTAGGCGATTCAACGAGCTCCGATTTGGTCTCAGCAGTTGCTGCTAAGGTGCCGTGATCGATTGCAAACTTGCTGAGTTGAAGAGGCGGTGAGGCCGCTTTCGCCATCCTCAATATTTTGTCGTGATGGTCCGTTCGGACACGCTCGTCCATTCCTCGATTACCACTGCTACGCGGCCTCACGGCCCTCGATTTCACATCAGCGCGTTGAAGTGATTCGCGAGCAAGAGGCGCTGGGGCCGTGACGACGGCATCTGCCGGCAACCCGGCGGCCGGACAAAATCTGTGGACGAGGGGACCCGGCGATCACCGAAATGCCCCGATCTCGTGGCGTCCGATGGCGGACGGGACCAGTCCGCGGCTCACGCGTCCCGTCGGTCCGGAATGGACGGTTGCCTGTGAGCCTCTGAAGTGTTTTATGACGCCGGTGTGACGCGGTCGGGCGTCTCCGGCCTCCCACGGCCGATCTACGAACCCGCGTCACGTCAACCGGATAGCTCCCGATGCTACGATACTTTCGAGCCTTTCTGCCCAAGGAAGAGAGGTTCTTCGACCTGTTCGCCCAGCACACGCATACGGTCGTGCAGGGAGCCCAGGCGCTGCAGGACATGCTGCGCGGCGGCGACGAGACGCTGGTGCACTGCCAGCGCGTCAGCCATTTCGAATCCGAGGCCGACAGCATCACCCGTGAGGTGCTGACCGCGGTGCGCCGGACCTTCATCACCCCGTTCGACCGGGTCGACATCAAGAACCTGATCACGTCGATGGATGACGCCATCGACCAGATGCAGCAGACCGCCAAGGCGGTGATCCTGTTCGAGGTCCGCGAGTTCGAGCCGCCGATGCGCGAGATCGGGTCGCTGTTGGTCGAAAGCGCCAATCTGGTCGGCCGCGCGGTCCCATTGATGCAGTCGATCGGGCCGAACCTGCAGATGCTGACGGCGATGACCGAGGAGATCACCAAGCTGGAAGGCCGGGTCGACGATCTCCACGACATCGGGCTGAAGGAACTGTTCCTCAAGCACCGTAACGCCAACACCATGGATTACATCGTCGGCGCCGAGATCTACGACCACCTCGAGAAGGTCGCCGACCGTTTCGACGACGTCGCCAACGAGATCAATTCCATCGTCATCGAGCAGGTCTAGGGCAGGGGCCGGCCGTGGACGCTTCGCTCGGGCTGCCCATCCTGGTCGGGTTGATCGCCGTCGCGCTGCTGTTCGACTTTTTGAACGGCCTGCACGACGCCGCCAATTCGATCGCCACCATCGTCTCCACCCGGGTGCTACGGCCGCATTACGCGGTGTTCTGGGCGGCCTCGTTCAATTTCATCGCCTTCATGGTGTTCGGCCTGCACGTCGCCAACACCATCGGAACTGGCATCATCGAGCCCAGCGTGATCGATGCCTCGGTGATCTTCGCCGCGCTGACCGGCGCGATCGTCTGGAACCTGGTGACCTGGGGGCTCGGCATCCCGTCGAGCTCGTCGCACGCGCTGATCGGCGGCCTGCTCGGCGCCGGCCTCGCCAAGGCCGGACTGTCGGCTGCGGTGTGGGGCGGCCTGACCAAGGCGCTGCTGGCGATCGTGTTGTCGCCGCTGGTCGGCTTTCTGCTGGCGCTGGTGCTGGTGGCAATCGTGTCGTGGGCGTCGGTGCGGTCGACGCCGTTCGCGGTGGATCGCGCCTTCCGCATCCTGCAGTTCGCCTCCGCATCGCTGTATTCGCTCGGCCACGGCGGCAACGACGCCCAGAAGACCATGGGCATCATCGCGGTACTTTTGTACTCGCAGGGCTATCTCGGCGGCGAGTTCTCGGTGCCGTTCTGGGTGGTGCTGTCGTGCCAGGCGGCGATGGCGCTCGGCACGCTGATGGGTGGCTGGCGGATCGTCCGCACCATGGGGCTGCGCATCACCAAGCTGACGCCGATGCAGGGCTTCTGCGCCGAAACCGGCGGCGCCGCGACGCTGTTCATGGCGACCTTCCTCGGCGTGCCGGTGTCGACCACCCACACCATCACCGGCGCGATCGTCGGCGTCGGCGCCGCGCGCCGAATGTCGGCGGTGCGCTGGAACGTGGCGAGCTCGATCGTCTATGCCTGGGTGATCACGATCCCGGCCTCGGCGATCGTCGCGGCGCTGGCGTATTGGGCGACGCGGCTGGTGCCGGCGTTTTAAGAATAACGTCATTGCGAGGAGCGCTGCGACGAAGCAATCCATCGCGCCGCGCGAGGCGCTGGATTGCTTCGCTTCGCTCGCAATGAGGCAGAAGCCTCGCCCCTTAGGCCACCAGCTTCAGCCCGACGATGCCGGCGACGATCAGGCCGATGCAGGCGAGGCGGCCGACCGTGGCCGGATCGCCGAACAGCGCGATGCCGAGCGCCGCGGTGCCGACCGCGCCGATGCCGCTCCACACCGCATAGGCGGTGCCGATCGGCAGCGTCTTCAGCGCGAGCCCGAGCAGTGCGACGCTGGCGACCATCGCCGACACGGTCAGCGCCGTCGGAACCAGGCGGGTAAAGCCTTCGGTGTATTTCAGGCCGAGCGCCCAGCCGATCTCCATCAGACCGGCGACGAACAGATAGAACCAAGCCATAGCGGCCTCCTTGCACACGTCCGGGCAAATTTCATGAGGCCATCCAACGGGATGGCGCGCCGGCGCAATGCGCGGTCTTGAGGAGGCCGGGTCGTCCCGGCCGAAAAGGTGATTTTGAGGTCGTCCTCGATCCCTTATATGAGGGACGCCGTTCCGCCGCGCAACTGCTGGCGCTGCGACCCGCCGGAAGCCCTTGATCGCGCCGGCTTTCCCTGCCACAGGCTGATGAATGTCCGACACCGCTGTTCCGGCCGAAGCGCCGTCCTCGACCCCGTTTTCGCTCGCCCATGAAGTGGCGCGGCGGCGCACTTTTGCGATCATTTCGCATCCTGACGCCGGCAAGACCACGCTGACCGAAAAGCTGCTGCTGTTCGGCGGCGCCATCAATCTGGCCGGCCAGGTCAAGGCCAAGGGCGAGCGCCGCAACACCCGGTCGGACTGGATGAAGATCGAGCGCGACCGCGGCATCTCGGTGGTCACCTCGGTGATGACCTTCGAGTTCGATGGCCTGGTGTTCAACCTGCTCGACACCCCGGGCCACGAGGACTTCTCGGAAGACACCTACCGGACGCTGACCGCGGTCGACTCCGCCGTGATGGTGATCGACGCCGCCAAGGGCATCGAGGCGCGCACCCGCAAGCTGTTCGAGGTCTGCCGGCTGCGCGACATTCCGATCATCACCTTCATCAACAAGATGGACCGTGAGAGCCGCGACACCTTCGATCTGCTCGATGAGATCGAGAAGACGCTGGCGCTCGACACCACGCCGATGACCTGGCCGGTCGGGCGCGGCCGCGACTTCCTCGGCACCTACGACGTGCTGAACGGCGGCGTCCGCCTGCTCGAAGGCGGCGGTGCCAAAACCGGCGCGGCCGAGCAGATCACCATCGAGGAACTCGGCAAGCGTCACGCCAATCTCGACGTCGCCGCGGTCAAGGAGGAGCTCGAGCTCGCCACCGAGGCCTGCAAGCCGTTCGACCTCGAGGCGTTCCGCGAAGGCCACCTGACGCCGGTGTATTTCGGCTCGGCGCTGCGCAATTTCGGCGTCGGCGATCTGCTGCAGGGGCTCGGCCGCTACGCGCCGCCGCCGCGCGCGCAGGAAAGCAACCTGCGCAAGATCGCCGCCGACGAGCCGAAGATGAGCGCCTTCGTGTTCAAGATCCAAGCCAATATGGATCCGAACCACCGCGACCGGATTGCGTTCGCGCGGCTGTGCTCGGGCAAGCTGACCCGCGGCATGAAGGCCAAGCTGGTGCGCACCGGCAAGGCGATGCCGCTGTCGAGCCCGCAGTTCTTCTTCGCGCAGGACCGCTCGGTTGCGGACGAAGCGTTCGCCGGCGACGTCGTCGGCATTCCCAACCACGGCACGCTGCGGATCGGCGATACGCTGACCGAGGGCGAGGACGTGACCTTCGTCGGCGTGCCGAGCTTTGCGCCGGAAATCGTCCGCCGCGTCCGGCTCGGCGACGCGATGAAGGCGAAGAAGCTGAAAGAGGCGCTGCAGCAGATGTCGGAGGAGGGCGTCGTGCAGGTGTTCCGCCCGCGCGACGGCGCGCCGGCGCTGGTCGGCGTCGTCGGCCCGCTGCAGCTCGACGTGCTGAAGGCGCGGCTCGAAGCGGAGTATCAACTCCCGGTCGATTTCGAAGTCTCCGAATTCCAGCTCGCGCGCTGGATCTCGTCCGACGACCGCAAAAAGCTCGACACCTTCATCGCCAACAACGGCTCGTCGATCGCCGACGACGTCGACGGCGATCCGGTGTACCTCGCCAAGAACGAATTCTATCTCGGCTACACCCGCGACCGCGCCGAGGGCATCACCTTCTCGGAGATCAAGGACGTGAAGAAGGTGGTGTGAGGCGACGTACGACGCGCCATCACAATGCGTCATTGCCGATAGCTGACTTGGTTAGTCGCGTTGTCACCTCACTCGGCCGTCATCCCCCGCGCATGCGGGGGACCCAGTATCCCAGAGCGATAATTGATGACTCCGGCGCACACGAGCGCTCTGCAATACTGGGTCGCCCGATCAAGTCGGGCGATGACGTCGTGCTTAGGGACGTCGCCTCGATCCGCATTTGCCCCGTCGCCCTCGCGGGCCGCGATCTCCGGGCCGCTGAGCTCCAAATAACCAGCACCTTCAAACAGCCACGCCTCCGCATCCTCGCGGCGCAATGCGCCCGAGCTTTGCCCGAAGAGCCGCCCCAAAGTGAGGGGCGGTGGCGCGCCGCAAGACGCGGCGTTGGTAGTGTCGCGATCCGGCCTTCGCCCGCGCGAGGGGCGAAGATCGCGAACCGCGCGTCGCCTTGCGGCGCGCCACCTCGGCGGTTTTTGGCTGAAGGACCGCTCTTCCGGGACCGAGCGAGCTTGCGGGCTTTCCCCGGCCTCTACTCGACCCGTCCAGCCTCTGAAGCGGCGGCCGCTCGTAGTAGCGGCGGACGGTGACCCTCAACCTCCCGGGCGCGTGCTTGCGAGGCACGTCACGCAGGACGCCGTATCCCGCTCCGCCTCGCAAGCGCCCTCGAGAAGCGCCCCTCGCGAACGAGACAAATAGGAATATATTCTATGTCGGCGGGGGCGTCAATCCGGTCGTGCAGATTTGGCGGACCTCAGCGATCGAAGAAAACGACGCGGGCGAGCTGCACGATCGGCACCTGCATCGGCGATCGGCGAAGCCGCGCAGCCGATCAGAGGCCGATACGAGCAGCGAAGCGCGACCTTTCAGGTCCGGAGAGTGTACTTAAGTTGATGTCAGGTAATGACCCATAGCAGACCTTCGTGACCATGCGACCGAGGTCCGCTTTCAAATCGATTCACACCGCCATGTGCCTCACCGCTCGCCGTCTCTGGCCGCACATCGAACGGGAGTCCTTGTAGTCAGTCATTTACTGCGCCTGGTCTTTCCGGCGGGCTGGCCGCAAGAGACGTGCGTTCGCATAGTCTGATGAATGCCGGCATTTGAACGTCGAGGTGATTGCAGACTTCCTCGAACAATAGCAGAGCAACGCTTAGATTGGTTAGCCCAATCCCCTTTGTGCCTTCCTCGCCCCGGATATTTTGGCCAAATTCTACCAGTGCTTCATCATGATGGAAACGCGAATAGACCCCCGCAGCGCCTGACCAATTGGGATGCGCAAATTCGCTCAGGCGGTCGTATTGGTGCTCAAAGCCTTCGCAATCCTTTTCAACAGCCCTAATGAGATCATTAACATGGACCACTTTCGGCTCATCAGTTTGGGTAATGCGTTTGCCTTGCCCAAGCCGCAAGCGCGCTAAATATCTGCCGATGGAGCTGATGTCCACGCTGCCTAGCTTGAGCGCCTCATCGAGCTTGCGTTTTAAGGTCCAAAGCGCTGCGGTGGTCTCCATCGCGGCGCGCGTAAGCACAACGGCCGATACTAAATCTTCCTTTTGAAAACAATCGAAGGCGTTGCGGGCCAGTTCGACCATGCGCCACATCCATACTTCGCGGCAGTAGAGCGCATAAAATGGCAGTTGCGATCTGGTGCCGAGATCTCGCGCATCAAGGCGTGCCACAAGACGGGCGTCAAGGCCATCGAGTCGCCCTCCGATCTCTGTTGTCAGTTCGTCAATGGTCTTTGGCACTTATCAAACCCGCCGTCATCGCGTCTGTCTATTCGCCTCAACGCCTCGCTTTACAGTTTAACTATCGCGGAATATGTCCGGTAATTGGTAGATTTGATATGTACAATAAATGGCCAAAGAACCAAAACACCATTACATCCCGGAATTTTATCTGAGGCAATGGGTCGACCCTGCAAGCCGAAAGCTCGTCGAGTATTGCCGACGCTATGAAGGCGTAGTTGCTCGACCTAGCTTTCCCGGGGGCACTGGCTACGTTCGAGGCCTGTATAAACTCCCCGACGCGCTGCCAGGAGAAGAATACATTATCGAAACGAAGCTCATGCAGTCGATCGACAATTGGGCTTCAAAGGCACTCCAGTCGATGCTTATAGAGGGATCCGTTCCTGGAAAGCTCGATGGTCAAACAGCTCTTGGTTGGTGTCAATTCTTGTATTCGCTCATCGTCCGCAACCCCGAGCATCTGGAGCGGATCGAGAAGAAGTTGGCAACGTTGGATCCAGGAGAGGTAATTGAAAATATTCGCGACGACTACTCACGCCTGCGAGGACCCGGAGACCCGCTAGAATTCGATGAATATAAGGCGGCATTCCTTCAGAAACGTGTCGAAGTACCGGCAATCCGGGTGCTGCCCGAACTGGTAAGGAGCAAGCGCGTCGTCAGCGTGCTCGCGTCTTTCAGATGGCAGACGATGACTGTGAACGCAGCAAAGTACCCGCTCCTCACTTCCGATCGTCCCATCATCATCACGAACGGTCTCAGGCAGCCAGACGCTCACCTTGTCCTGCCAATCTCTCCGCGCAAGCTTTTCATCGCGACGAAGACCGAGGAGACTTTCCGGAAGTTCGTCGGAATGAACTCAAAGGAACTTGCCGAGGCGGTGAACAATCAAGTCTCCCAGCAAGCCCGCAGGTTTGTTTTCGGTGGCGATGACAGTCAACACAGATTCGTTTCAAACCGACTCGGCAAGTGTGTTTGGTCTAGCCCATTAGACTAGCCTGGGTGTGAACTGTTGCACCTCACGACCTAGTCGGACTGTTCGTGAGGTCCGGTGGCGCCCATAGTCGGCCTTTTGGAGTGGTGTGTACTGACGTCTGCTTCTGGCCCATAGCGGCCATTAGGTCGTGTCGACCCTGTTGGCCACCGCTTCGCCGGTCGGCTCACCGCCGCTCCACAATCTTCTTGATATTCCCCAACCCCAGCTCCGCCTCCGCGCTCATCCGCTCGACCATCTCCGGCGTCGGCGGTTTTGGCCGTGCCGGATTGCGCAGGATGCGGGTGAAGCGGGTGCCGCCGGCCACGGCCTCGAACGTGTAGTGCACCACCACCGGACCCATGAAGCTGGTCTGGGTGAGGCCGATCCACAGCAGCGGGCGGTCGCAGGCGATCACCAGCCAGTCGAGGTCGACCGGGCCGGTGCGTGTCGACCAGTGTTCGTGGAAGGTGTCGCCGAACCCCATCGGGCGGTCGTCGCATTCGAGCGCGTGTGAGGAGGGCAGCCATTCCGGCCAGGATTTCGGATTGGTGACGTAGTCGAACACGGCCTCGGGCGGCGCTGCGATCGTCACCGCATGGCGGATTTCGAACGGCGAGGTCGGGCTGCGGGCGGCTGCATCGGCCATGGAGATTCCCTCTTGCTGTGTTGCTCTGTTGCCGCAGTTGGACGGGCGGCCATTGGTTCCAGCGCCAGTATCCCCAGCGGCGAAGCTCAGTTCTTGCGTGAACTGCCGGTTCCGTTCTGTTTCGGGACGATCCGCGTGACAAAAAGGCCACGTCGGCGTGCAATTGCGGACCTTTCGCGTAAAAAAGGATACCGCTGGCCGAACGCCTCCCGCAAAATCCCGACCAATTAGCTCGGCCAACGAGCAATCAGTTTCCAGACAGATCATTTCGGGGTGCGGCGTGCGATTGAAGGCGACATGGTTATGCGCTGTGGCGGCGACGGTGATCGCCGGCTCGGTCGCGTCCGCGCAAGAGCAGAAGGCGACTCCCGCCGCGGTTGTGCAGCAGGGCTACGACGCGCTGTTCAACCAGATGTATCAGCAGCCGGCCAATCTCGACGTCAGCTTCAAATTCGCCCATGCGGCGGTCGAGCGCGGCGACTACGAGGCCGCGATCGGCGCGCTGGAGCGGATGCTGTTCTTCAATCCCGATCTGCCGCGGGTGAAGCTCGAACTCGGGGTGCTGTATTTCAAGCTCGCCTCCTACGAGATCGCGCGCGGCTATCTGCTCGACGCGATCAAGGGCGGCAACGTGCCGGACGAAATCCGCGGTCAGGTGATGGCGTATCTGGCTGAGATCGACCGGCGGCTGTCGAAGCACGAGTACAGCGTGTTCCTGCAGGGAGGCATGCGCTACCAGACCAATGCCAATATCGGGCCGAACTCGCTGCAGGTACGCGCGCTCGGCCAGGATGCGATCCTCGATCCGCGGTTCGGCCGCAAGCCGGACTGGAACGCGTTCCAGAGCATCACCGCCGCCTACGCCTACAAGCTCAACATGCGCGGCGACGCGATCGAGACCACCTTCCTCGGCTACAATTCGCGGCAGTTCACGCAAAGCCAGTTCAACCTCGGCCTGCTCGAAGGCACGGTCGGCCACCGCGTCGGGATCGGCCAGAACGCCTCGTTCAAATACTACGCGATCGGCGACAAGGTCTGGCTCGGCGACTATAGCTATTTCGGTGCGCTCGGCGGCGGTCTGTCAGCGCGCTCCACGATCGGCGACAACGGCCAGATCGAAGGCTATGTCGAGACCCGGCATCGCAAGTTCACCGACTCGACCTACTACCCGACCGCCGGCACCCAGACCGGCGATCTGACCACGGCGGCGATCACCACTGACTTCCGGTTTGGTCCGGTGCACTGGACCACCCGCGGTGGCTATGACGTCAACAAGGCGGTCGCGGACTACAACAGTTACAAGCGCTACTCGATCGACATGGCGTTCCCGGTCGAATTCGTGGTGCCGGTGTTCGGCCAGCCGCATCAGTTCGTGGTGGCGCCGACCATCGGCTACAGCCGCTCGAACTACGACGCTCCGAACTTCATCGTCGACCCGACGCTGGTGCGGCGCGAGGACGAATACCGCTACGGCGCCATTCTCGATGCCCAGATCGCCGGCAATGTCGGCGTGCGCACCCAGGTGCTCTACACCAAGATCGACTCCAACCTGCCGAACTATCGCACCAACAACCTGTCGGCCTCGCTCGGGCCGACGGTGCGTTTCTGAGGAGGCTCGCGATGCGTCTGTCAGGATGGATGATCGGAGCTGCCGCACTGCTCGCGGCCGGGAGCGGCGCAACTCTCGCGGTGGCGCAGGAGGTCGGCAAGGCGTCGGCGGTGAACCCCGCCGCGACAGCAAACTTGCGGACGATTTCGATCGGCGAGTCGATCGCCCACAAGGAGCGGATCAAGACCACCGACAAGGGCTCGGTGCAGATCCTGTTCATCGACAAGACCTCGATGACGGTCGGGCCGAACAGCGATCTGACGATCGACGAATACGTCTATGATCCGAATTCCGGCACCGGCAAGCTGGCGGCCCGGCTCGGCAAGGGCGCGCTGCGGTTCGTCGGCGGCCAGATCAGCCACACCGGCGATGCCGAAATCAAAACCGCGGCCGCCACCGTCGGCATCCGCGGCGGCGTCGCGATGATCGGAACCGGCTTCGTGTTCGCGGGCTACGGCTCTTCGACGGTGACGACGCCCGGCGGCACGGTGACGCTCGGCGCCGGTGAATTCACCCAGACCCCCGGTGCCGGCCAGCCGCCGTCACCTCCGGGACCGCCGCCGCCGAACTTCGTGCAGAATCTAATTCAGTCGTTCCAGAGCGCTCCCGGTCAGAGCGGCGGCGCCGGGCAGGGTACCGCTTCGCGCGGCAACGTGCAGCGCGCCGAGGCCCGCGCGACCGGCACGCCCAACGGCTCGGTCGCCGGCTCGCTGACGCCCCAGGTGCCGACGCCGCTGCCGCCGATCAATCAGGCCGCCTCGACCCTGAACCAGACGATCCAAACCTCGACCCAGCAGACCGCGGTGGAAAAAACCGCCACGCAGCAGGCTTCAGGCACGCTGTTCGGCTTCATCGGCGGCTTGATGACGACGTGGCTCACCGCCTCGAGCCCGACCTCCGGCAATTATGGCTATGGGACGGTCGGCCCATTCACCGGCACCGCGGTGGTCGGTGTCGATGCAGTGCGTCGTCGTGTCCAGGCCAATTTCGACGGCACCGTCGCGCACGATGCGAACGGCAATTATCTGCCGGGATCGTTCAGCTATCAGTTCGGCTTCCTCGACCCGAGTGAAGACCCGCAAAGTGGCTTCTACGACCAGTCGAATTTTGCCGCCGGGCCGGCGATCCGCAGGAATGGCGCGATCGTCTCGACTATCGACGACGCGCCGATCACCAACCAGACCGGCGCGATGGTGACGATCTCCCGCGAGATGGCACAGCAATACGGCTCGGCCTTGGGCTTCGGCAACATCCAGCCGTGCGATTGCGACTACACCAAGTGGGGATTCTGGAGCAGCGGCAGCAACCAGGGGCCTTATTACGATTGGGCTCATGGCTTCTGGGTCGCCGGCCGGCCGCCCACCGCCGGCGAGGTGCCGCTCAGCGGGCAGGCGAGCTATGTCGGCCATGCTGTCGCAGCGATTCAGAACGACGGCAGCACGTATTACGCGGCCGGCGTCTTCAACAACACGGTCAATTTCGGTGCGCGGACCGGGCAGGTGAGCGTCACCGGCCTCGACGGCACCAACTACGCTGGCCAGGTTTCGTTGCTCTCGGGAACGACAGGCTTCGCCGGATCGCTCGCCGGCGACGTCGGCTCGCGCAATATGGCGCTGGTGGGATCGTTCTTCCGCGGCGTGTCGAGCCCGGTCGGCGAGATGGGCGGCAGCCTCGCGGTCAGCGGCCCGGGCTATCTCGGCGCCGGCATCTTCGCGGCGAAGATGAAGTAACGGCCGATGATCGCCTACATATGGCCAGGCGGGCCGGCGCGGCGGCCGATCGCTGCCGACTGTTGATCGATACGGCCCGAGCTCGGCGGCACGTAGCGCGCGCTCGATCGCACCCGCTGCTGGGTTGAGGGATCGACGACCTCGACCGAGACTTCGAGTTCGTCCGCGGACAGTCTGCTGGCCTGCACCGTCGCTTCGCGGTCACCGAGAAAGCGGCGGACGGCCGCGGTCGAGACGGCAGTGCTGCGCTCCTGAGAAATGGCCGCGCTGGCCGCCAGCGCGGTGACGCCCTGCAGGGCGGCCTGGTCGGCCAGCCGCTGCAGCGGCGGATCGGCGGGGTGGATCAGCGGGACGGCATAGACGGCGCCAAGCCCGACCGGAATGGCGAGCAAGACTGCCAGCGGGGTGGCGATGCGCATGCGAGAGCTGTGCGGTCCCATCGGGGCGCTCCTCCTGGCCGGACGGGCGTGCTCCCGAACCGGCCTGCGATCTGCTAACGTCGGCGTGATGCGCCAGTTCCCCGTTCCACCGGCCGTGCTGTGGCCGCCGTCCCGTTCGAGCCGCTCGTTTGCCGAGCGGGAGGCCATGCCGTGCGGCTGCTGAGCCGGGGGACGCATCCGCTGTTCGGCCGCGCCGTCCGCGGCTGGGTTCGGCTGCGGCGGCTGTTTCGCGGCAAGTACATGCGCGCGGTGCTCGCCGCGCTGGCGACACTGATCGCGCTCACGGCGCTGCGGACCTACGAGCCGCGCATCGTCACCGAAACCAAGGAGCGGGCCTTCGACGCGTATCAGCGGCTGGCGCCGCGGCCGCCGGGCAACGACCTGCCGGTGCGGATCGTCGATATCGACGACGCGTCACTCGCCGCGTTCGGCCAGTGGCCATGGCCGCGCACGCGGCTGGCGGCGCTGACCAAGCGGCTCGGCGAACTCGGCGCCGGCGTGATCGCCTACGACATCATCTTCTCCGAACCGGACCGCACCACGCCTGAGCGGCTGATCGCCGATCTGAATGCCTCCGATCTGCCGGATCGCGATCGCGCCGTGGCGCTGCTGAAGAGCCTGCCCGATCACGACACCAGCTTCGCCGAAGCGATGCAGCAGACGCCGACCGTGCTCGGCTTTGCCGCCAGCCAGCGCCCGAACGACACGCGGCCCTCGGTGAAGACCGGCCTGGCATTTGTCGGCGTGGCGCCGGCCAACGTGCTGCCGCCGTTCCGCGGCGCTGTCTCCAATCTGCCGCAGCTCGACGCCGTCGCGGCCGGGATCGGCGCGATCAATCTGTCGGCAAGCGATCGCGGCGGCGTGGTGCGGCGGCTGCCGATGCTGATGTCCGACGGCGCGCGGGTGTATCCGAGCCTCGCGGTCGAGGCGCTGCGGGTGGCACAGGGCCAGAAGGGCGTCATCATCCGCGGTACTGGCGCGTCCGGCGACGACGATGTCGGCGATGCCGCACTGGTGGATATGCGGATCGGCCAGTTCAAGCTGCCGCTGACCCACGACGGCGAAGCCTGGCTGTATTTCAATCGCGACCGCGCGGACCGCTACGTGTCGGCCAAGGACGTGCTCGATCCGGCCCAAACCGAGCAGATGCGCGACCGGCTCGAAGGCACCATCGTGCTGATCGGCACCTCCGCATCCGGTCTCGGCGACGTCCGCGCCACGCCGATCGGGCAGGTGATGCCGGGCGTCGCGATCCAGGCGCAGATGATCGAGCAGATCGTGTCGCAGGAGTTTCTCGAGCGGCCGGACTGGGCGAACGGCTTCGAGATCGTGATGACGCTGCTGCTCGGCTCGCTGGTCGCAGCGTTGGTGCTGATCGCCGGCGCGCGGTTCTCGCTGGTCGCCTGCGCCCTGGTGTTCGTCGGCGCGATCGGGGGCTCGTGGATTGCGTTCTCGCACTTCCGGCTGCTGATCGATCCGGTGTATCCGTCGCTGGCGACGCTATTGACCTACATCGCGGTCGAGCGGGTGCTGCACACTGCATCGGACCGCGAGAAGAAGTTCGTGCGCCAGGCGTTCGGCCAGTATCTGGCGCCGGATCTGCTGGCCCAGCTCGAACGCACGCCGGACGGCCTGCGGCTCGGCGGCGAGCAGCGCGAGCTGAGCGTGATGTTCATGGACGTGCGCGGCTTCACCCCGATTTCCGAGGCGCTGAGCGCGACCGAGCTGGTGGATTTCATCAACACGCTGCTGTCGCCGCTGTCGGACGCGATCCAGGACGAGCTCGGCACCATCGACAAGTATATCGGCGACTCGATCATGGCGTTCTGGAACGCGCCCGTCGATGTGCCGGATCACGCGCTACGCGCCTGCCACGCCGCGTTGAAGATGCGCAGCATCGTCGAACAGCTCAACGACAGCGATGCGTTCGGGTTTGCCGCCCGCGGCTTCGCCGACCCGGTGGTGCGGATCGGCATCGGCCTCAACACCGGCGCGGCCTGCGTCGGCAACATGGGCTCGTCGCGGCGTTTCAACTACTCGGCGATGGGCGATGTGGTGAACGTCGCGGCGCGGATCGAGAGCGCCTCGAAGGAATTCGGCACCGATCTGTTGGTGTCCGAAGAGGTGGCGCGCGCCGCGCCGAAGCTGGCGCTGCTCGAAGCCGGCGAGATCAGGTTGAAAGGCAAGTCGCACCCGGCGCGGCTGTTTGCGCTTGCCGGCGACGAGGCGTTCGCCGCATCGGACGCCTTCACCGAACTGCAGCGGCTGCATCTCGATCTGCTCGATGCACTCGCCGCTGGTGACGGAGCGCGTGCGCAGACGACGGTGGCCGCGTGCCGCGCCCTAGCGCCTCCGGCGGTGACCGGTTTATACGATCACTTCGTCCGGCGCGCTGCGGCGTTGGCCGACGTGGCTCGGCCGGTGCTGGACCGCGCCGGCGGTTAGCAACGAAACGGCGATTACTCCGCCGCCGGGCTGAACGAGATCTGCTGGCGGATCGGGTCGGCGCAGGGCAGGGTGAAGCGGAACAGCGTGCCGCCGCCGGGCGCCGGCTCGGCCTTGATCGAGCCGCCATGCGCCTGGATGATGGTCTGCGAGATCGACAGGCCGACGCCCATGCCGTCCGGCTTGGTGGTGGCGAACGGCTGGAAGATCCGCTCGGCAATCAGGGAGTCGAGGCCCGGGCCGCTGTCGGCGACCACGACTTCGACCATGTCGTCTTCGACCAGGCGGCTGCCGATCGTCAGCTTGCGCTCACGCTGTTCGCGCATCGCTTCGAATGCGTTGCGGATCAGGTTGAGAAACACCTGCTGCACCTGGACCTTGTCGACCAGCACGCGGTCGAACGCAGGATCGAGCGACAGCGCGACATCGACCGGCCGGTCTCTGGTCAGCACCGAGGCCAGCGCAAGGGCGTCCTCGGCGATCGCGCGCAGGCTTTCGATGGTCTTGTCGGTCTCGCCGCGGCCGACGAATTCGCGCAGCCGCTGGATCACCGCCCCGGCGCGCAGCGTCTGCTGCGCGGCCTTGTCGAGCGCGGTGCTGATCTTGCTCTTGTCGGGATGGCTGCTGGCTTCGATCAGTCGCCGCGAGCCCTGCACGTAGTTGGTGACGGCGGCGAGCGGCTGATTGAGTTCGTGCGCCAGAGCGCTCGACATTTCGCCCATGGTGCTGAGCCGCGCGACCCGCAGCAGCTCGGCCTGCAGCGCCTGCAGCCGCTGGTCGGCCTCTTGCTGCCGCGTCACCGCGCGCTGATGTTCGAGCAGGAAGGCGGCGATCGCCGCGCTCCCGACCGCGAGGATCAGCAGACAGGCGGTGATCAGCGCCGCGGCGAGGCTTTCGCGGTCGTGCTTCGAGAGGCGCTGGATCAGCAGCAGCTGCTCGGCGCGCGTCAGGACCGACAGGCTGGTCTCGATCCGCTCGGTCAGCCGGTCGACCCGCGCTTGTTCCAGAATGTCCAGCGCCTCCCGCATTCGGTCGGGGCCGAGTTCGACCACGCGGCCGAGCTGGGCCATGCGCATATCGGTCAGCAGCCTGAGTTCGTCGATATGGGCGATCTGCTCGGGATTATCAGCGAGCACCGCGCGCAACCCATCGAGCCGGGTGGCGAGGGCGTCGCGGGCGCGGATGTAACTGTCGCGATAGGTCTCGATGCCGGTGAGCAGGAAGCCGCGCTCGCTGGTCTCAGCTTCGAGCACGGCCTGCTGGATGGCGGAGATCGCCAGCAGAGCTTTGTTGGTTTGTTGCACCCAAGCGAAGCTGTCCCGGAGCCGCACCAGGTTGAGCACCAGCGCGCCGGCGATGACGATGAACAACAGCAAGGTCGCGCCGAGCAGCCACGGCGCGAGAAATGTTCTTGATAACGAGTTTCGAGTCATCGGCACTCACGCAATCACGACCGGGATACCCTAAAGCAAATCCGGCACGGATTGAATCGCATCAGACTTGTAGATTTGGTCTAGGGACGCAGTTCTGGTGTGCGATTTCGTCGCTGATAACCCTGAATTAGACGAAAGACGAAAGTATTTTGCCGGTGGTGGTGCTGATCAGGAGGGGATCGGGCTCATAGCTCGCTGAGCAGTTCTGCGACCCGTTCCCAAGTTTGGTCGTGCAGCGTCCGGGTCCGCTCGAAGCTCGCCTTGATGGTTTTCAGCGCCTTGTCACTCGTGGTCGAGAAGGTGCCGAGCCGGACCTGCTCCGAGGCGATCCGGCTGACGGTGATGTCGAGGTCACGCTTGGCTTGATCAATCGCAGCGCGCGATTCCTGACGCAGCCGTTCCAGCGATGCCTGGATGGCATCGCGCTGCTGAGCCCGGTCGTCGTCACGCTCGGCCGAGCCGGGGCAGGTGCCGCAGCGGGCGAACAGGAACGAGCGGATCTCGTCGTCGGCCTTGGCCCATTCGTCGGACAGACGCGCGAGGGTGATTTCGGCGATCTGCGGCGGGATCGTCGGATGGGTCGAGAGCGCGTCCAAACGTTCGGCGAACACGGTGCGGATCGACAGCAGCTCGGCGACCGCCCGATGCGCATCGGTGCGGCCGTCACGGTCGAGGTGGGCGGCCCAGCGCCCGAGCGAGGAGGCGAGCAGATCGATCTCGTCGCGCTTTTGCCGGATCCAAACGACCTCGTCGCTTTCGCTCGCGCTCATAGACATGCTGCAGACCTTCGACCTTCACGAAGACGTCCAACCGCGGGCGGGCAAGCCGCGACCGCGCCGGAACTCCCTCAAACCGCCTAATAGAACGATAACGTTTTGTTTTGTGGAAGTCGATAGGGTGTTTCCTGACAAAGCGGCGATGGTCGTGTAGATATAGGGCAGGAGCAGGTTATAGTGTTCCCAATTCAAGGCCACCGGAGGCACCGCAAGCAATGTTGAAGTCCGCAGCGAACAACACCGCTGCAAAGGAACGCACCACCAAATCCCGCGGAGGGCGCCCGACGCGCACCGCCGCTCTCCAACGCGACCTCAGGCTGCTCGATGTGGCCACCCGCTTGTTCATGGAACGCGGGTTCGATGCCACCACGATCGATGCCGTCGCTGAGGAAGCGCGGGTCTCCAAGCTCACCGTCTATTCGCGCTACACCGACAAGCGTGGCCTGTTCGAAGCGGCGCTGCGGCGGGAGATCGAGCGCTGGATGGCGCCGCTGTCGCATGGTGTCGAAGAGCGTCGCAACAATCCGTCGAATGGATCGCTGGAGAACTGGTTCCTCAACATCGGACGCCAGGTACAGGAGATCGGCATCAGGCCGGAAGTTATCGCGATCATGCGCACGCTGTCGTTCCAGGCGGCGAATTTCCCTGATTTGGCGCGGCTTGCGCATGAGGAAGGGTGGGGGCGGGCGGTCGCGACTCTGGCGCGCCTGTTCGACCACCTGATCGAACAGGGCCTCGTTCGCGTCCCCGACAGCATGGTGGCGGCCGAGACGTTCCTCAACATCGTGGTGGGTCCGCTGACGCGGCTGACGATGTTCGGCATCCCGATCGACGAGAAGTACCGCGAGCGTCAGCTCCGTCTCGCGGTCAAACTGTTCGTCAACGGCATCAAGCCGGTCGATCCGTAAGGCTGCGAAGTTCACGACGTCCTTCAAGAGCGGTGATGCAGCGCTCTCGCGAACTATACTGAATTACCATCGAGGGAAGCTCCTGCTGCCGCGCTCGCCGTTGTGCGACGGTGATCACGCGGACGTGTGAGCGCGGTCGATGATCGGCCGGCGCCGTCTCTGCAAACTACCTAATCGCTTGAGATCGCCTGCCGAATCTCCGCCGATCTTGGCGATCGCGCCGGTCTCACAAACGCTGATCTTGTGAGTTGATCCACATCGTTCCTCGGTTCGGCGTTTGACAAAACGAAACGAACTGGTACCGTATCGTTGTGGCGCCCCAGCGCCTCGTGGCTTGCAAGATGGCCGTACTCCCGCCGCCGTCGAGCGGCCGCGCGCGACCGATCACCTGCCGCCCCATGTGATCGGTCGCGTTTTTCTTTCGTCCCGGCGGGCGTCATTCCCTGTACGGCCTGAGGGCCGGAGCCGAACTCCATGCGTCCCGCGTTGATCTCCGCGTTTGGTCTCATCCTGTGCTTGGCACAGCCGCCGGCGGCCGGTTGGGCCGCAGCGTCCAGCGCACCGACGGCCGGTCCTGCAGCCGGCGAGGCAACCTCCGAGGAGGTGCAGGACGGGCATAAGCTCGATCTGGTGCGCGCCGCGCCGGTGACGCTGCGACAGGCGCTCGGCATTGCGGAGCAGCGCCATCCTGGCACCAAGAGCCTGCGGATCGAGACCGACCTCGCGGCCGAAGGGCTGATCTATCGGGTTCGCGCCGCGCGCGATGGCCAAGTGTGGGAGAGCGTGGTCTCCGCCGATTCCGGCATGATCGTCAGCGACCATCCGTCGCCGCCGCGGAAGGACGCCGATGGAGATGAGCGGGCCGAGATGGCGACGCTGGACGCGGTCGGACCTGGAATGTCCGAGGCGGTTGCGGTCGCCGAGCGTTCGGCGCGCGGCCGGGCCGTGCTCGGCGAGCTGCAGATCGAGCGGGGTCGGCTCAAATTCGTCATCGTGGTGCTAGCCGGGGACGACTTCAAAGAAGTGGTGCTCGAACCGCCCGGAGCGCGGTTGCGCCGGCCGGCGCCGCTCCGCCCGGGCAGCTCTGATCAACCGCACGCGTCGGGAGCCAAGCAGCCGTCATGACTGGCGCCTCGATCTCAGCCCTGGCCGCGCTCGCCGGCTCGGCGATCGGCGGGTTGGCCTCATTGGCCACGGCGTGGCTGACGCAGAGCCATCAGGAGCAGACCGCGCGGATCGCGCAGGAGAACACCCGCCGCGAACGGATCTTCGGCGAGTTCATCGACCAGGCGTCCAAGCTTTATGTCGATGCGCTGGTGCACTCGCTCGACGATCCGACCAAGATGATCGGCATCTACGCGGTGATCGGCAAGCTGCGGCTGTTCGCTGCGGCTGACACGATCCAGGAGGCGGAGCGGGTGATCGAAGCGATCGTCGAGATCTACTTCCGGCCGCCGCTGGATCTGCACGATCGCAAGACGCTGGACGTCGACAAATACGATCTGCTGCAGCCCTTCGCCGAGGCCTGCCGTCGAGAGTTGTTCCTTGCATCGCCAGCGCGGCGCCCGCCGACCCGAACGGCCCGCGCGGCGTACTGATTGGGTACGCAAAGCCCGAGCTGACGATCTCGGTAGACTGTCGCGTCGCCGCGATCATCGCACAGGCGCGTAACTCATCGCTCTTTCATCCATTGCCCCAACCGTCGCCGAACAAGCTGTGCGTTGCTTCGCAGTCATGAGCGTTTCCGCTCTTCGCGAAGCTCGCTTCCGATTGCGCATTTGCGCTTCCGACATCTTGGTCCGAGCCGCGCGTCACCCGTAAATCTCAGCTTACCGCTTGCACGTCCGAATGGGTGAAGGCGAGGTCCATCTGGACGTTTGGCGGTTCAACGATCCTTTCCGGCGCGAATTTGAAGATGCAGGGCCGACAGAAAAGTTCGGCGCAACGACACGCCATTGCCCAGAAAGGCAAACGTCCATGTCCGGTATCGTTCTTTCCAACGCCGTCCGCCAAAATCTTTCTTCGCTCCAGGCCACGGCTGACTTGCTCGCCACCACCCAAAGCCGTCTCTCGTCCGGCAAGAAGGTGAACACGGCGCTCGATAATCCGACCAACTTCTTCACCGCTGCTTCGCTCGACAGCCGCGCCAGCGACATCAACAACCTCCTCGATGGCATCGGCAACGGCGTGCAGATCCTGCAGGCCGCCAACACCGGTATCACCTCGCTGAACAAGCTGGTGGACAGTGCCAAGTCGATCGCCAACCAGGCTCTGCAGACCGTCGCGGGCTACGCCACCAAGTCGAACGTGTCGGCGACCATCTCCGGCGCTACCGCTGACGACCTCCGCGGCACCCAGAGCTTCAGCAACGCCGTTGCGAGCAGCAACGTGGTGTTCGACGGCACCGCCGGCGGCACCACCACTGCCTCCGCCACCGACCTGCTGGGCGGCGTTGCCGTCAGCATCGCTGCGGCGACCGCCGTCAACGTCGTCGGTGCCGCCGACAACACCGCACTCGGCAGTGCGCTGACCATCGGCACTGCCAGCGGCTCGGCGACCGGCGCCAGCAAGATCAGCGATCTGACCAACGGTCTGACCGCCACAGCGACCGGACCTGCTTCCGGCGATGCGATCACCGTCAACGGCAAGACCATCACCTTCGTCACCGCTGGTACGGCGAAGGCGGACTCCGAAGGCAACTACACGATCGGCCTCGATCAGGACCTGACGGCCCTGACCAAGACCATCGATGCGATGAACAACAACACGAGCAACGCGTCGGCCGTCACCGCCGGCAAGCTGGAGCTGCATTCGGGCACCACCAGCCCGCTGACCATCAGCGACAATGCGGGCGGTGCGGTTCTTGCTAAGCTCGGACTAGGCAATCAGACTGACAAGACCACTTTCAAGGTCGACACCGCGGCAGCCACCAGCGCGGCGGCGAACATCTCGGGCTCGACCCAGCTGTTCAACAGCCACGGCGGTCTGTCCTCGACGGCGATTGCTGACGGCACCACGCTGTCGGTGAACGGCAAGACCATCACCTTCAAGACCTCCGATGCCCCGCAGGGTAACAACATTGCCTCCGGCACTGGCGTTCTCGGCCGCATCGGTACCGACGGCAACGGCAACTCGACGATCTATCTCGGCGATCAGAGCAACTTCACCAACGCGACCGTGGGTGACGTTCTGACTGCGATCGATCTCGCCAATGGCGTGAAGTCGGCCACGATCTCGAACGGCGTGGCGACGATCTCGACCAGCGCCGGCCAGACCCCGTCGTCTGTCTCCGGTGGCATCGTCACCATCAACAGCTCGTCGGGCGCCGACCTCAATCTGACCGGTCCGACCGATCTGCTCAAGAACCTCGGTCTGACCACTGCGACCGGCTCTGGCCCGCTGACCCTCACCAAGCAGCGCACCACCGACGGCACCACGCTGGGTACGCTGATCGCGGACGGCTCGACCCTGAACGTGAACGGCCACACCATCACGTTCAAGAACGCAGCGGTGCCGAGCGCCTCTGCATCGCACACCGGTATCTCCGGCAACGTCGAAACCGACGGCAACGGCAACTCGACGGTGTACCTGCAGAAGGGCACCCTCGACGACGTGCTGAAGGCGGTCGACCTCGCCACCGGCGTGCGTAAGGCGACCCTCGGCAATGCCGGCGCGGTGATCTCCACCGCGAGCGGTGCGGCCAACTCGTCGATCACCAGCGGCATGCTGAAGCTCTCGACTGGTCTGCAGTCCGACCTCAGCATCACCGGCACCGGCAACGCGATGTCAGCGCTCGGCCTGACCGGCCCGAGCGGCACCGACAGCTCGTTCTCCGCGACCCGCGGTGCGAGCGCCGGCAGCCTGAACGGCAAGACGCTGAGCTTCACCTCCTTCAACGGCGGTGCGGGCGTCAACGTCACCTTCGGTGATGGCACCAACGGCACCGTCAAGTCGCTGGCCCAGCTCAACGTCGCGCTGGCCGCCAACAACATGTCGGCGTCGATCGACAACGCCACCGGCAAGCTGACGATCTCGACCTCCAACGACTACGCTTCCCACACCATGGGCGGCAACGAAGGTGGCGTGCTCGGCGGTACTGCGCTGACCACGCTGACCTTCACGACGCCTCAGGCGCCGGTCGCGGACGTCAACGCGCAGAACACCCGCGCGGGCCTGGTCAAGCAGTTCAACGACATCCTGAACCAGATCAAGACCACGGCTCAGGATGCTTCGTTCAACGGCGTCAACCTGCTGAACGGCGACAACCTGAAGCTGGTGTTCAACGAAACCGGCAAGTCGACGATCTCGATCCAGGGCGTCACCTTCGATCCGACCGGCCTCGGTCTGTCGAATTTGGCCTCGGGCGTCGACTTCATCGACAACAACGCCACCAACGCCGTGCTGAGCAAGCTGAGCACCGCCTCAACCACGCTGCGGTCGCAGGCTTCGGCGTTCGGTTCGAACCTGTCGGTGGTGCAGGCGCGTCAGGACTTCTCGAAGAGCCTGATCAACGTGCTGCAGACCGGCTCGGCCAACCTGACGCTGGCTGACACCAACGAGGAAGCGGCGAACAGCCAGGCGCTGTCGACCCGCCAGTCGATCGCGGTGTCGGCGCTGTCGCTGGCCAACCAGTCGCAGCAGGGCGTCCTGCAGTTGCTGCGCTAACGACAACGAACGGGCCGGCGGCGGAAACGTCGCCGGCCTGTTCTTCTTCTAAATCGAGGAGAGACCAGATGCCGTTGACCGAGATGACCGAAATCCTCGCCGCCAAGTCGCCGCGGCGGAAGGGGTCATCCGGACTGAAGATCACGTTGAAGCCGTTCGAGCGGATCGAAATCGGCGGTCTGACGCTGGTCAACGGATGGACGGAATCGTCGACGTTCTCGATCGAGGGCATTGCGCCGGTGCTGCGCCAGGCCAATACGATTCAGGAAGACCGCGCCGACACCGCTCTGAGGCAGGTGTATCTGCGGCTTCAGAAGCTTTATCTGCGCCGCGATGGCGCAACCATCGAATCCTATTTAGAAGCGGCAGAGCGCCTGCTGGCGGAGATGCCGGCGGCTGCGCAGGCCGTCGACAAGGCTGGCAAGGCGATCGCTGACGATCGGCTCTATGCCGCGCTGAAGGTGTATCGCGATCTGCTCGACGAGACCGATCCGGGTTGGTCGGCAGACGAGTCTGAACCGGCTCCGATCAAGCAGGGCACGCGCGAGGTTCAGCCCTCGGTCGAATTCGTCCGCGATCGTCGTCGCTATCGCGCGGGGCAGTCGCGCAGCCATGCAGGGTAGCCCTGCATCACCAAAAGTGGGGATGACGACTCTCTCGGGCTCGCTCTAGCTTCCCGTAAATTTACGAGGTCTCGCGCGATTCGGTTGTGCGCGGAGACGTTTCAACATCCGGTCAGACATTCGCACATCATGTTGGGATCGCAGCTCTCGAAGATCATCAAAGGGGTCGGTATCAGCGCCCTTGTGATTGATCGCGACGGCAAGATTCTCGAGTCCAGCGAAGAGACCGGCGCGCCCGCCACGTCGAAGGCGAAGAGCAAGCTCGGCAAGAGCTATTTCGATGCTTGCATTCGTCCGGATCGGCATTCGCTGGAGCTGCTCCGCGGCTTCAAGAGCCTCGCCGAGAAGAGCATCGACTTCTTCTCGACCGTCAGCTGGCGCGAGGAAGCCGGCGAGCGGAAACATTTTCTGATCGTCGCGACGCCGAGCGAAGATGATCCCGACGCGATCGTTGTGCTGCACATCGACGTGTCGGTGCTGCTCGGCGGCCGGCAGGAGCTGTCGGCGCTGATGATCGGGCAGGGCGCTGCCGCCGCGGCGCAGGCCGAAGCTGCGATGATCGGGGCGGTGCGCGGTGCCATCGTCGAGGCGCTCGCGGCCTCGCATGACCGCACGCCGACACTGACCATTGCCAAGCCGCCGGTCGAAGAGCACGACGTGTTCAGCGAGCTGACGCCGTCGCAACTGGAGCTGCTGCCTTATCTCGCCAGCGGCAAGAGCAATCGCCAGATTGCCAAAGAACGCGACATGAGCGAGTTCACCATCAAGTCGCAGGTGGCCGGCATCATCCAGAAGCTCAACGTCGCCAACCGGACCCAGGCGGCGCTGCTGGCGATGCGCAACAGTGAAGCGCTCGGCATGCGCAGGCGCGCCTAAGCGGCGCGACGCAACAGGCGCAGGCGAGGAGTGCTCTTCGTCTGTTGTCGTACAATTCTTCTTGCACACATCGTCGCTGCGGATGTCGGCGAGTTCGCATGATGCGACGCCGATTCCTGGGTGTGGCAAATCGTCCGGGTTGATTTTCAATCGCATCAGATGTTGTTCAACCGCGGAGTGCGGGCAGGCGTCGGTGACGCTGTCTGGCGCAGTGGGGACGCGGTGACGATCGTGAGTGATGCTTCTCGGATCAACGACGCTGTTCGCGTCATGGTCGAGACGCTCGACGCGGTGTCAGTTCACACCGTGGTGCTTGGCGGCGATGGGCGCTGCATCAGCATCTCGCCCTGCGCCGAGACGCTGCTGTCGAACGGATCACCGCTCACCGTCCAGATGGAGCGGCTGCGCCGCAGCAAGACCTCGAACGCGGTCGCCGAATGCCCGCGGCTCGGTGGCGCCGTCGACATCGACCACGATCTGCAGCCGTGTATCGACTGCGTCACGCGACGGAACGCCAGCGCGCCGTGCTCCGGCAGTTGCGCGATCTCGATCACCGGCCCACACGATGCCGCCGTCCATCTGCGGCTGACGTCGATCGCTGCCGCGGACCAGCAGGCTTTGACTGGTGCTGCCGCGATGGCGGTGATCCGGCCTTTGACGGTGCAGCATTCGGTGGAGCTACTGCCCGACATCGCCGTGCTACTCACCGCGGCGGAGCGCGACGTCGCAACCGAACTCCTTAGCGGCCGCCGGCCGGCCGAAATCGCGCAGCTTCGCGGCGTGTCGATCGGCACGATCCGATCGCAGATCAAGCGGATCTACGCCAAGCTCGGTGTCTCCGGCCTCGTCGAATTCATCGCCCGCGCGCGCCGCTAACTCGTCCGCCAGTTAGACGATCTCTCACCCGGCGCGGGTTTCGCGGCGGAAGGCGCCGGGGCTGCGGGCCATCCATTTCCGGAATGCGCGATGAAACGCGCTGGGCTCGGCAAAGCCGAGATCGGCTGCGATATCGCCCACCGGTTTTTCATTCTCAGCGAGCCAGCGGATCGCCAGTGCGCGGCGGATCTCGTCCTTGATGGTCTGATAGGTCTGTCCCTCGGCGCGCAGCCGGCGGCGCAGCGTCGAGGCTGGGATCTTCATCTGCTTCGCCAGGGTCTCGAAGTTCGGCCACGCAGTCGGAGGCTTGGCGCGCAGCGTGGTGCGGATGGCGGCGGTGAGGGTGGCGTCGTGGCGATACCGCACCAGGATGTTGGCCGGCGCCAGCCGTAGAAACTCCTTCAGCGCCCGCTCGGTGCGCGTGGTGGGGAGATCGAGATAGCTGGCATCGAACGCCAGCGCGCTTTGCGGCTGACCGAACCGCACCGGCGCGCCGAAGAACGAGCGATAGTCGGCAGCCACCGCCGGCGGGCCGCAGGCGAAATCGACCCGGCGCAGCGGCAGCCGGCGGCCGACCAGCCAGCACGCGATGCCATGTACCACGATCCAGAAGGTGCGATAGGCGAAGGCCGAACGCGGTGTGGCTTTGTCATGCAGCACGATGCGGGCGAGGTCGCCCTCGACCCGCAGCTCGCCATACGGATCGTCGAGCGCCACCTTCAGAAACCGCAACGCGCGGTTCAGCGCCTGCCGCAGCGTGCCGGCATTTAGCACCGCGTGGCAGAGCAGCGTGAACGAGCCCGGCCGCATCGGCCGCCCGCCGAGGCCGAAGAACTCATCGTCCATCGCAGCCGCGACCGCCAGCCATAGCGCGCCGAACTGCGCCGCGGACACGCGCTCCCGCACCACCTCGGGCAGGCCGGCAGCGGCGAACACCGGTCCCGGCGCAACGCCGGCCCGGCGCAGGCAGTCGGCGACCTCTTCCACGAACAGGGGCGCGATCGTCCGCCGCTCCATTCGTCCGCTCCTTCCTCGAAAGTGGCAAAACCGATCACAAATCTAGGTCAGTTTGGTCCTAGAAAGCCACAGGGCTCCGCCGCTTAATCCGCGGCCGTGAATCCATTCGCGTCAGCCCCTCGTGCCAACAACGAGGGCAGGGGAAGAAACACCATGAGCAACGCCCATCCTGCGGTCGCAGCCACTGAAGATTATGCCGACGTCCTGGCGCGGTTTCGCCGCGAGGACCTCGAAGCCCTGTTCGACGGCAATTTCGCGACCGGCATCAACGTCTGCATCGAATGCTGCGACCGTCACGTCGCCGGCGGCGGCACGGCGCTGGATTGGGAAAGCCAGGACGGCCGCACCGCCTCCTTCAGCTTTGCCGAGATGAAGGACTATGCGGCGCGGGTGGCCAATCTGCTGGTCGCGCAGGGCGTGAAGCCCGGCGACGTCGTCGCCGGCATGCTGCCGCGCACGCCCGAGCTGCTGGCGCTGATCCTCGGCACCTGGCGCGCCGGCGCGGTGTATCAGCCGCTGTTCACCGCGTTCGGTCCCAAGGCGATCGAGCACCGCGTCAAGATGAGCGCCGCCAAGCTCGTGGTCACCGATCTGGCCAACCGCGCCAAGCTCGCCGACGTCGCCGATTGCCCGACCGTGGCGATCGTGCTGCGGCCGGGCGAGACCGCGCCGCTCGGCGATCTCGATTTCCATGCCGAGATCGCGGCGCAATCGACCGAATTCGCGCCTGTGCTGCGCAAGGGCACCGACCTGTTCCTGATGATGTCGACCTCCGGCACCACCGGCCTGCCGAAGGGCGTGCCGGTGCCGATCAACGCGCTGCCGGCGTTCTATTCGTACATCCGCGACGCGGTCGACCTGCGCCCCGATGACATCTTCTGGAACATCGCCGATCCCGGCTGGGCCTACGGCCTGTACTACGCGGTGACCGGTCCGCTACTGCACGGCCACGCCACCACCTTCTACGACGGTCCGTTCACAGCAGAGAGCACCTACAGCCTGATCAAGCGCCGCGGCATTACCAATCTGGCCGGTGCGCCGACCGCGTATCGGTTGCTGATCGCGGCGGGTCCGGAAGCTGCGGCGCCGGTGAAGGGCCAGCTTCGCGTTGTCAGCAGCGCCGGCGAGCCGCTCAATCCGGAAGTGATCCGCTGGTTCGCCGAGCATCTCGCCGCGCCGATCCACGATCACTACGGCCAGACCGAGCTCGGTATGGTGGTCAACAATCACCACCGCCTGCGCCACACGGTGCATCCGGGCTCCGCGGGTCTGGCGATGCCGGGCTTCCGCGTCGCGGTGCTCGACGAGCAGAGCAACGAACTGCCGCCGAACGTGCCGGGCGTGCTGAGCGTCGATCTGAAGCGCTCGCCGCTGATGTGGTTCTCCGGCTATTGGCAGCAGGAAACGCCGGCGATCGAAGGCGGTTACTACCGCACCGGCGACACCGTCGAGCTGGAGCCGGATGGCTCGATCAGCTTCGTCGGCCGGGCCGACGACGTCATCACCTCGTCGGGCTATCGCATCGGTCCGTTCGACGTCGAGAGCGCGCTGATCGAGCATGCGGCGGTGATCGAGGCGGCGGTGATCGGAAAGCCCGATCCCGAGCGCACCGAGATTGTCAAAGCCTATGTGGTGCTCGCCAAGGACGTGACGCCGAGCGAGGCGCTGGCCGAGGAGTTGCGCCAATACGTCAAGAAGCGGCTTTCGGCGCACGCCTATCCGCGCGAGATCGAATTCCTGGAACAACTCCCGAAGACGCCGAGCGGCAAGCTGCAGCGCTTCATTCTGCGCAAGCGCGACACCGAGCCGGCGGGCACGGCCCAGGGCACTTCTTCTGCAGCTTGAGAGACGGATTAAATCGTCATGAACATTACTGATCGCGTTTTCCTGGTCACCGGCGCCGCCTCCGGTCTCGGCGCTGCCACCGCCCGCACCCTGGTCGCCGGCGGCGCCAAGGTGGTCGGCCTCGATCTCAACGCCGAGGCCGGGGCTAAGCTCGAACAGGAGCTCGGTGCGAGCTTCCGCTTCCTCGCCACCGACGTCACCAAGGCCGAGGATGCTGAGGCGGCGGTGAAGCTGGCCCAGGACATCTTCGGCCACGTCAACGGGCTGGTGAACTGTGCCGGCGTGGCGCCGGGCGAAAAGGTGCTCGGCCGCAACGGCCCGCACAAGCTCGACAGCTTCGCCCGGGCGATCACCATCAACCTGATCGGCAGCTTCAACATGATCCGGCTCGCCGCCGAGGCGATGAGCAAGGAACAGCCGGACGCCGAAGGCGAGCGCGGGGTGATCATCAACACCGCCTCGGTCGCGGCGTTCGACGGCCAGATCGGGCAGGCGGCCTATTCGGCCTCCAAGGGCGGCGTTGCCGCGATGACACTGCCGATTGCGCGCGAGCTGGCGCAGCACGGCATTCGCGTGGTGACGATCGCACCCGGCATCTTCGAAACCCCGATGATGGCCGGGATGCCGCAGCCGGTGCAGGATGCGCTCGGCAAGAGCGTGCCGTTCCCGCCGCGGCTCGGCCGGCCGGCCGAATACGCCGCGCTGGTGAAGGCGATCTGCGAGAATACGATGCTGAACGGCGAGGTGATCCGCCTCGACGGCGCACTGCGGATGGCGCCGCGCTGAGGCGCGGCGTTTCCTCTATCGTCTCGATCAAACAAACCAAGATGCAGGGAGAACTCCCATGACCCACGATCCTATCGTTATCGTCGGCTCCGCGCGGACCCCGATGGGCGGCTTTCAGGGCGAGCTGAAGGACGCCACCGCATCCCAGCTCGGCTCGGCCGCGATTTCGGCCGCGGTCGAGCGCGCGGGGCTGAAGCCGGATGCGATCGATGAAGTCGTGTTCGGCTGCGTGCTGCCGGCCGGCCAGGGCCAGGCACCCGCCCGGCAGGCTTCGCTCGGCGCCGGCCTGCCGCTGTCGGCGGGCTGCACCACCGTGAACAAGATGTGCGGCTCCGGCATGAAGGCGGCGATGCTCGCGCATGATCTGTTGATCGCCGGCAGTGCCACCGTCGCGGTAGCGGGCGGCATGGAGAGCATGACCAATGCGCCGTATCTGCTCGACCGCGCCCGCGGCGGCTATCGCATGGGCCACGGCCGGGTGCTCGACCACATGTTTCTCGACGGCTTGGAAGACGCCTACGACAAAGGCCGGCTGATGGGCACCTTCGCCGAGGACTGTGCGCAAAGCTATCAGTTCACCCGCGAGACCCAGGACAACTTCGCCATCACCTCGCTGACCCGCGCCCAGGCCGCGATCAAGGACGGCTCATTCGCGCGCGAGATCACGCCGGTGACGCTGAAGTCCGGCAAGTCGGACATCACTGTCACCACCGACGAACAGCCGCTGAAGGCCAAGCTCGACAAGATCCCGACGCTGAAGCCGGCGTTTCGCGACGGCGGCACCGTGACAGCGGCGAACTCGTCGTCGATTTCCGACGGCGCCGCCGCGCTGGTGCTGATGCGCCTTTCCGAAGCCGACAAGCGCGGCCTGAAGCCGCTCGCGGCGATCGTCGGTCATTCCACCCACGCCCACGAGCCGGCGCTGTTCGCCACCGCGCCGATCGGCGCGATCCGCAAGCTCAGCGAACGCACCGGTTGGAATCTCGCCGACGTCGATCTGTTCGAAGTCAACGAGGCGTTCGCGGTGGTGGCGCTGGCGGCGATGCACGATCTCGGCCTGCCGCACGACAAGGTCAACGTCCATGGCGGCGCCTGCGCGCTCGGTCATCCGATCGGCGCTTCCGGCGCGCGCGTGCTGGTGACGCTGCTGGCAGCGCTGGAGAAGTACGATCTCAAGCGCGGCATCGCCTCGCTGTGCATCGGCGGCGGCGAAGCGACTGCCGTGGCGGTCGAGCGGTTGTCGTGAGCGCATCATGATCCTCAACGAACTGCAGACCCAGATCCGCGACACCGCCCGCGACTTCGCGCGTGAGCGGCTCGCCCCGACCGCGGCGGCGCGCGACGCCGCGCACGCGTTTCCGCGCGCCGAACTGACGGAGATGGGCCAGCTCGGCTTTCTCGGCATGCTGGTGCCGGAAGCCTATGGCGGCTCCGACACCGGCATGGTGGCCTACACCCTGGCGCTGGAAGAGATCGCGGCGGGCGACGGCGCGTGCTCGACCATCGTCAGCGTGCATTCCTCGGTGGCGTGCATGCCGATCCTGAAATTCGGCACCGACGAGCAGAAGCAGCGCTTCCTGCCGAAGCTCGCCAGCGGTGAATGGATCGGCGGCTTTGCGCTGACCGAGCCGCAGGCCGGCTCGGACGCCTCGAACCTGCGCACCACCGCGCGCCGCGACGGCGATGCCTACGTCATCAACGGCGCCAAGCAGTTCATCACCTCGGGGCAGAACGGCCAGCTGATCATCCTGTTCGCCGTCACCGATCCGTCGGCCGGCAAGAAGGGCATCACCGCCTTCATCGTGCCGACCGATACGCCCGGCTACGAGGTGGTGCGTGTCGAGGACAAGCTCGGCCAGCATTCGTCCGATACCTGCCAGCTCGCCTTCAATGATATGCGCATTCCCACGGACCTGCGGCTCGGCGCCGAAGGCGAGGGGCTCAAGATCGCGCTGTCGAATCTCGAAGGCGGCCGGATCGGCATCGCCTCGCAGGCGGTCGGGATGGCGCGCGCTGCGTTCGAGGCGGCTCGCGACTACGCGCGCGACCGCGTCACCTTCGGCAAACCGATCGTCGAGCACCAGGCGGTGGCGTTCCGGCTCGCCGACATGGCGACGCGCATCGCCGCCGCGCGGCAGATGGTGCTGCACGCCGCCAGCCTGCGCGAAGCCGGGCTGCCGTGCCTGACCGAAGCCTCGATGGCCAAGCTGTTCGCTTCCGAGACTGCCGAGGCGGTGTGCTCGTCGGCGATCCAGACGCTCGGCGGTTACGGTTACTTGAAGGACTTCCCGGTCGAGCGGATCTATCGCGACGTGCGCGTTTGCCAGATTTATGAAGGCACCAGCGACGTCCAGCGCATCGTGATCTCACGCAATCTGTAAAAGCAGTTCTGCTTCTGCCGAATTGCGAGCGGCGTCGGAAGACCCGCCACGGATTCAACATCATGGGGAGGAGGCGCAAAGCGCCTTCTCGCATTGTGCGGCGCGAGCGATCGTCTTCTCGTTTCGGCAGGCTGAAGGCGGCCGGGAGGAAGACCGCCGGGACACGCCGCGGCGTTCATTTGGAATGGAGCGCAGTCTTCTGGGTGCGCAACACCACCGCGTCGTGGCGCTCGGCGGTTCACCGGACGCAGCCTGAATACTGAACCAGTCGTACAGCATGAATTGACACCCCCGCGGGCCCGCGCTAAACACAATATCAATACCGTACGTACGGTATTGATATTGTCTGATGAGATTGAGGACCGCGATGGAGACGACAGCAGCCGCGCAGGAGCGCTACACGCGTCCGGCGATTTTTCTGCACTGGGGCATGACAGCAATCATCGTCGGGCTGATCGGCCTTGGGTTCTACATGGGACAGCTGCCGCCTTCGCCGGAAAAGTATGCGCTCTACGAGCTGCACAAGTCGCTCGGTGTCGTGACGGTGTTGCTGCTGTTCGGACGCTTCATCTGGCGCGCCGCCAATACGCCGCCGGAGCTGCCGACCGCCTATTCGCAGCTACTCCGCACCGCCAGCCATCTCGGGCACTTTGCACTTTACGTGTTGATGCTCGCCGTGCCGGTCAGCGGCTGGGTGATGAGCGCTGCTTATGGTCGACCGGCTTCGCTGTTCGGCGTGCCGATTCCGCCGCCGGTCGCCAAGAGCGAGGATCTCGCCGAACTCTGGGGCACGATCCACTTCGCTCTCGGATCGGCGCTGGCGCTGGTGATCGCGGGGCACACGCTGTTCGCGCTCAAGCATCACTTCATCGACAAGGATGGGCTGCTGTGGCGAATGTGGGTCCGATGCCCCTGAGGACCCGCAGCGGAGGCGGACCGTCCAACGCCGCCGGACGGTCCGTCTCCCATCAGACGCGCCTTGTCGTCAGAACGTGTGGGTGAGCCGGGCAGTGAAGTTGCGGCCGGGCTCGAGCAGCGGGTTGTACATCGACTGGCTGTACGATCGGTTCACATAGGTCGACGCGCTCGCATACGAGGTGTCGAAGATGTTCTGCAGGCTGAGGTGCAGCTTGGTGTCGCCGAGGCGGCGCGAGACCAGCACGCCGAGATCGAACGAGGCGTAGATGCTCGGGACCGCATAGGCACCGGTCGGGTATTCCTGCGTTGTGTTGATGCGGGTCTTGGCCGACGCCCAATCCACCGCGGCACCGACCGCATAGCCGGAGCCGACCGGCGCGTATTGCACGCCGACGCGTCCTTTCCACGGCGCGATGAACGGCAGCGGCGCATCGGTGTCGGTGTTGGTCGCCTGCAGCCACGCGGCATTGCCGTGCAGGTTGAACGACGACGTCGCCTGCCAGCGCCACTCGGCTTCGACGCCGTTCACGGTGGCATGGCCGACGTTTTGGCTCTGCGTCACCGAGGCGCCGTTATAGGTGACGAACACCGACTGCAGGAAATTCGCGTAGTGGCTGTCGAACGCCGTCAGCTTGAAGGTGGCGGTCGGGAAGTTGAGCTGGAAGCCGCCCTCGTAGGTGAGGCCGGTCTCCGGCTTCAGCTCCGGATTTGGGATCGAGGTCGCCGAGAACGCGAACAGCTCGGAATTGGTCGGATAGCGATAAGACGTGCCGACCGAGGCGAGCAGATCGAGGATCGGCGTCACGTGTACGGTGGCGCCGATGCTGCCGGTCGGCGCGGTGGCAGTGACGTCGCTGTTCTGCCGAAGCACCGCGAGGGCGCGGGCCGAACTCACCGGAGATAGCTCCGATGTGGTGTTGAACCAGTCGAACCGGCCGCCGGCCGACAGCGTCAACAGATCAATCGGCTTCCACTCGTGCAGCATGAACGCGCCGGCATTGGCCTGGGTGTTGTCTGGGCCGGTCTTGAACTCGGGCGTGATCGTCGAGCTGGCAGCGGTCTGCCGAACCGACCACGACGTGCTGCCCGGCCGCCATTCCTGGAAACCGTCGAAGCCGAACGTCGTCTTGAGCAGGCCCCATGGCGCCGGATCCCACGGAATCACGCCTTGCACCCGGCCGCCGATCACCAGCGGGCCGCCGACGTGGCTGACCGAGGAGGTGACGACGCCCGGCGTCGCGGTGTTCACTGTCGAGAGCTTGGTGTCGAAGTAGTTGGCGTAGAACGAGCCTTCGACGTGCTGGACGAGCTGATCGGTGAAGTCGCCGGCATAGGACAGCTTCGCCATGTGCACTTGGTTCGGCTGCTGCCGCACCTGCATATAAGGCCAGCCCGGTGCGCCGCCGACGCCGCCGGCGCGGCCGTCTTCTTCCCAATAGTCGCGCAGCGTCAATTCAAAGCGCTGGTTGCTGGTCGGCGACCAGCCGAGCCGCAGATTGCCGCCGATGCTCTCGTAATCGCTGTTGAGCGCAGGACCGCTCGGCGTCTGATAATTGCCGCCCTTGCGATAGCTGACGCCGCCGAGCACGTCGAAGCCCATGCCGGCCGCCTGCGCCCATTCATAGGTGCTGAAGCCGTTGTCGACCGAGCTGTAACCGGCCGAGAACCCGCCATGGGTGACGCGCCACGGGCCGAACGGATCGACCTGGGGACGGCGGGTGACGACGTTGACGAGCCCGGTCATCGCCTCGGAGCCGTACACCACTGAGGCGGGGCCGCGCACCACCTCGACCCGCTCGATCTCTTCGGGGGCAAAGTAATTGAGCTGCAGCGTGTTGCGACCGCGGAAGCGGTCGCCGTCGATATACATCGGCGAGCGCCAGTTGTTGGACGAGAAGCCGCGCAGATAAATCTGGCCGCCGATGCCGCCGGCGCGCGCGATCGATACGCCCGGAACGTTCTGCAGGATGTCGAGCAGGCTGGTCGGGCTGGTCTGTTCGATCTGCGCGCGATCGACGACGGTGATGCTCTGCTGCGCGGTGTGTGGAATTCCGGGTTGCGGAAGCTTGCCACCCATCGGCTTGAGCGAATTATCCGAGGTCGCTACTGCGGCCTGCTGAGCCGGCGCAGGCTTTGGAGCTTGCGCCGCGGTGCGGCGGGCGCCGCGGCCATCGCTCGACCGTGTTGCGCGCTGCGGCTTCGGTGGATTCGCCGATTCCACGCGCACTTCCGGCAACACATGGCGCGCGCGCGGTGTCGATGCGTCGGCGGTCTGCGCCCGCGTCGCGGTGCTCGATCCCGCCGTCATCGCGCAGGCCAGTGCGACGCTCAGTCCGCAGCTGGAAGCAAGAAGTCGGCTCCGTGCGGATTCGCGTGTGAATGCCCGTTGAATCATTTGGTGGCGTCCCCCAGTTCACGATTAGTGAACGGGTCCTTATCGAGTCGTCACTTCGATCACCACCATCCCCACGTTAGCGTGGCGCACGATTACCACCGTGTGCAGGCAAACTTCGACACATTACAAAATGGGATGTCTGTTTCGTTACGCGCGCGATTAGTAACGCGCGCAACCGTACCAACTCAATCTTGAGAGATTCTAGTCTCGAGGACGTCGTCGCGCGCGTCATCGCGGTGTTTTGGTTTTGCGTTCTGTGATCGGCCGCCTATGAACGGCAATGCCGTGTAGAGGCAGATCAGGAGGAACGCTGTGAGGTCGTCAACGTGATGCTGTCGTCATTGCGATGGATGAGACCGGCGATCGCCGTGGTGATCGGCGTCTCGGCAATGGCCGGTTCGTCTCGGGCCGCTGAGTTGACCGACCAGCGCGGACGGACCGTTGCCGTCACCACACCGGCGCAGCGGGTGGTGCTCCTGCCGATGCCGGCGCCGTCGACCTACATGGCGATCGATCGTTCGGCCACGCATGTCGCCGGGATGAATCCGGCGTCGGCCACAGCGATGCGCGCCGGCATTCTAAGCCGGATCTTTCCGTCGTTCGATCAGATCCCGACCGGGATCACCCGCGGCGCCGGCGTGGTGCCGAATGTCGAGGCGATCATGGCGCTGCATCCGGACGCGGTGCTGCAATGGGCGACCTCCGGGGACGAGCCGATCGCGATGCTCGATCGCGCCGGCCTCACAGTGCTGGGCCTGCGCTACGGCGGCCAGGACGAGGTCGAGGGCGCGATCCTGATGATGGGGCGGCTCGCAGGGCAGGAGCCGCGTGCGGGCAGGATCGTCGAGCGGCAGCGGCAACGGCAGGACGTGCTCGCGGCGACCTTCAGAGCAACGCCGGAGGCCGAGCGGCCGCGGGTGCTGCATTTGTCACGCGCCTCGGACTCGTTTGCCGTCGCTGGTCGCGACACCTACACGGACTTCGTCATCCGCACCGCCGGCGGACGCAATGCGGCCGGCGAGATCGGCGGTAGTCGCACGGTCACGCTCGAGCAACTGCTGGTGTGGAATCCCGATGTCATTCTGCTCGGCAATTTCGACAGCGCGATGCCGGCTGATCTTTATCGCGATCCACGGCTGCAGGGCATTGCGGCGATCAAGCAGCGCCGTGTGTATCGCGTGCCGCTCGGCGGGTATCGCTGGGACCCACCGAGCCACGAGTCGGCGCTGGCATGGACATGGCTCGCGAAACTACTGCATCCGGATCGGCTGACGACTGATCTGCGCACCGAGATGCGGGACTGGTACAGCTTCCTCTACGATCACGCGCTGGCCGATGCCGAGATCGATGCCATTCTGCAGACGCCGCAGAACGACGCGTCCGCCGGCTACGCCCGGTTTGCGGTCGCGCGATGAGTACGCTCGACACTGCCGCCGTGCGGCCCGGACATCCTACCGCGACATCTTTGATAGCCGCCGCGCTCGTTCTGCTGCCGATCGTGACGGCGCTGCTCTGTCTGTCGGCGGGCCGCTACCACGTGCCGGCCGCGCATGTGTTCGGCATTTTGCTGCACGAGCTGTTTGCTCGGTTCGGTCTCGATGCAGCGAACTGGTTGCCGGCGGGGTGGGGCGCTGCGAGTTGGACACCGACGGAGCGGATTGTTGTCACGACGGTGCGATTGCCGCGGGTGCTGATGGCCGGCATTGCCGGCGCCGGGCTGGCGCTGTCCGGCGCGGTGCTGCAGGGCATGTTCCGCAACCCGCTGGTCGGCCCGCAAACCATCGGTGCCGCATCCGGTGCCTCGCTCGGCGGCGTGGTTGCGATCCTGTTGTTCGGCTTCGGCCTGCCGGTGCATCTCGGCGCGTTCGCCGGCGCGGCGATCGCGCTCGCCGCAGTGCTGATCGTTCACCGCGGCGACGGCGTCTCGCCGGTGCTGACGCTGGTGCTCGCCGGCGTGGTGATCGGGGCGTTTTGCAGCGCGCTGGTCGGGTTTGTCACCTTCATCGCCGATCCCGAGGTGAAGTTGCCCGGCATTGTGTTCTGGCTGCTCGGCAGCTTCGCGGCATCGAGCTGGCCGAACCTGGCGCTGCTGGCGACGTGTACCATCCTGGGCGGCGGCGTGATGCTGGCGATGCGCTGGCGCGTCAACGTGCTGTCGCTCGGCGACGAAGAAGCCCGGACGCTCGGTGTCGAGCCCGGACGCGACCGGGTGATCCTGCTCGGCGCCACCTGCCTTGCAATCTCGGCGCAGGTCGCGGTCTCCGGCACGATCGGCTGGGTCGGACTGGTGATCCCAAATCTAGTGCGCATGGTGGTCGGGGCGGATCATCGCCGGCTGCTGCCGGTGTCGGCGGTCGCGGGCGCCGCCTTCCTGATGGCGGCCGACACGCTGGCACGGGATCTGTCGGCGGCTGAAATTCCGGTCGGCATCGTCACCGCGATCGTCGGCACGCCGGTGTTCGCGTGGCTGCTGCGCCGGCATGCAAGAGGACAGACGGCATGATCCAAGTGGAGCAGGCGGGGCATTGGTTTCGCCCGGAGCAGTGGCTGTTTCGCGATCTGTCATTCGCGATCGCCGAGGGTGAGGCCGCCGCAATCCTTGGGCCGAACGGCTGCGGCAAGACCACGTTGCTGCGCGCGCTCGCGGCGACGTTGGCGTTGAAGCACGGCCGGATCAACGTCGACGGCATCGTCGGCGTTGTGCCGCAGGCGCTACGCGGCGATGTCGGCTATCGGGTGATCGACATGGTGCTGCTCGGGCGCAGCCGCTATCTCGGCCGGTTCGGCGCGCCGGGGCGGCGCGATCTCACCCGCGCCGAAGCTTGTCTCGAGGCGGTCGGCATCGCCGATCTCGCCGAACGGCGCTACGACCGGCTCAGCGGCGGCCAGCGCCAGCTCGTGCTGTTCGCCCGCGCGCTCGCCGGCGATTGCAGGGTGCTGCTGCTCGACGAGCCGGCCTCGGCGCTCGATCTTGCCAATCAGGGCGTGGTGCTGCGGCTGATCCGGCGCCTGGTGCGCGACGACGGCATGACCGTGGTATTCACCACGCATCATCCCGATCATGCGCTCGCGGTTGCCGACAAGGTGCTGATGATGGCCGGCGAGCCGGTGTTCGGTCCCGCCGATCGCGTGCTCGACGAGGCCAATCTGGCGCGTCTTTACGGCGTGCCGGTGCGCCGTGTCACCATCGAGGCGGATGGCGAGCGCATCGAGGCGACCGTGCCGGTGCACCGGCTGACGGGCGTCGATGCGCCGCCTCCGCGGCTATGATCGCGCGGTGGCTTGCGCCCAGCGCAGGAAGCCGTCGAGAAACCGCGTCGTCGCCGGCATGAACCGGCTGCCGTGGTGATAGAACGGGTCAAGCGTTGAGACGATCAGCCGGCCCGGCGTGGTGACGCGATCATCATAGAGCAGCGCGCCGCCGGGATCACGGCCGTCGCGATCGTCCGGCACGGTGACGAGCGCCTGCGCGCCGTCCGGCGGAAACAGCACGCCGTGAATGTGCCAGATCGTCGACTCCGCCGGCACGTAGCTGAAGATCTCGTGATCGGGCGCCACGATCTGGTGCGGCGGCTTTTGCGCGGGATCGAGCCACCACCAGAAGTTGGTCGGCCGTCCGGCGCTGCGCACGCCCGGCGCCCAGGTCTCGGCTTCGCTCTCGCCGAGCACCACCAGCGTGTTACCGCGGGCGAGAAAGTCGGTGAGCAGCGGCTGGTGACGGCGCATCACATCGGGATTGGTGCGATCGGGGATGATCAGCAGCGTCGGTTCAGCGAGATCGGCGGCGGTGAGCGCCGGCGCGTAAATCGCGCGATCGAAGCGATCGCGGAAACGGTCGCCGAAGATGGTCTCGTGATGATAGTACGTGCCGCTATCGAGCACTGCGACGGTCATGAGCGCGCCTCCACCAGCCAGGACATCAGCTGCGGCAGCAGGCGACGGCTCGAGTCGTCGCCGCCGAAGCTCCACAGATCATTGCCGCCGTGCATCAGCACCTCGCCGCGGCCGTGGTGATAGATGAAGTCGAGCGGACGCGCCTCCGGTCCCATCGTGTGGATCACGGTCGCGCCCTCCGGTGGGCTATGCCAAGCATGGCCGTAGAAGCCGGCGACGCCGCGCCGGAAGATGAGATCCTCGAGCGCGACGCCATCCCAAATCGGATGCGCCTGCGCGCGTGCGATGGTCAGATCGCCGAGGCTGCCGCCGCCGAGCGGCTGCACCGGCGACAAGCCGGGCAGGAACGGGTGGGCGATATGGCCGCTGACGACGGCGATGCCGCCGGCCGCGACGTAATCGCCGAGCAGTGCCGCGTTGGCCTGCAGGAAGCGCTGGTCCATGTGCATGCCGATCAGCAGCGCATCAGCGCCGTCGAGCAGCGCGGCGTCGAGGGCGTAGAGATCGACATCGCGGATGGTGCAGGGAAGGCCTTGGAGCCGTTCGGCCCAGCCGGCCGACGAGGTCTTGTGACCGCAGGAGAACCGGATGATGGTTTTCATCGCGTGCTCCGATTACAGCCGGTCGAACAGCGCGTCGGGCGACTTGGCCAGCACAGCATCGGCGACGCTGCGCTTCAGCGCGGAGAGCTCCACATTCTCTGCATCGCTCCGTGCCGCACCGCGCCCGATCAGCTCGAAGAACCGTTCCGGCACCGCGCCCTGACGTAGCGCGACGCCGACAGTCTGCTCACCCACCGAAACCCGCCAGCTGTAAGACATGTCGGCGCCCGGACACAGCCGCGCATGCGGCAGCGAGCGGTCGACGGTGTAGACGCCGCGCGTCACCGCGCGGGTGACGAATTCGAAAGCGTCGCGCACGCCCGGACCGGGATGTCCGCTGACCACGCTGATCTCGGAGCGTCGCAGCGGACGCTGCGGTGACAGCGCCGGCAGTACCAGGCGGAGCGCCTGAAACGTCACTGCGAGCATCGCCAGTGCGCTCTGGCCGTGATACGCGGCGAGCATATCGAAGTGAATGTCGATGAGATCTTCTTCGCCTTCGATGCTCAGCATCGGGCGGATCTCGGCAGGTGTCGTCATGATGAGCTGTCTTCTCCGGCGTAAGTCACGCGAGATATCGCTTCGCGTAACAACAACGCCCGAGGGGCGGCAATCGCTGTCGCTCGCGCGCCGCGTGCAGCGGCTCCTGTGAATGAGCCTAACTACTTCGCCGAACACATCTCTTCGGCGTATTTAGAATTGCCAGAAATTCGCAAGTGCCGAGAGCAGAGTGGCGTGTGTTGGTACGTTACGTACCAAATGCGTGAATGTGCTCGGCCTCAAGCGGCGCATGCCTGCGACAATGACGCACATGTGATCAGCGGATCAAAAGATCGATCCCGATCTGCTTGGTCTGATCACGTGGGCTGCTGTCCCAATCTTTAGCCATTGCGTCCATGTCAGGGCAGGTGTTCGCAGTTGGTTCTTCCCGATCGTTTGCGGCGGCGATGTCGCATCGGCTAAGAGATCGGGTGGGGGCAGGAGAATCGCGGTCGCTGCACTCCCGGCTCTGTGACGTTGTCACCGCAACGTCAGGTTGATTGTGGGAGAACAGCCGCGATGGAAGCGACTCACCAGGATGGGTGAAGCTGCCGGTCGGCGCCTGCGGCGACCGGAACGATCAAAAGGACCTGCAAAGATGAAATTGAGAATTGCTACTATCGCCGGACTGGTTGTGCTGGGCAGCGGCTTCGCGATCGCGCAGACCGACGCCATCGCGCAGCGCAAGGCGATCTTGAAGCAGATGGGCGAGGCCACCAAGCCGATCGCCGCGATGCTGAAGGGCGAGGCGAAGTTCGACCAGGCAGTGGTGCAGAAGTCGCTGGCCGCGATTGCAGACGACTCGAAGAAGCTGCCGGCGCTGTTCCCGGCCGATTCCAAGACCGGTGGCGACACCGCGGCGCTGCCGAAGATCTGGGAAGACAAGGCGAAGTTCGACGACCTTTTCGCCAAGCTGGCCGCTGCGGCCACCGCGGCGCAGGGCACGATCAAGGATGAAGCCTCGCTCAAGGCGAACATCGGCGGCGTGCTCGGCAACTGCAAGTCGTGCCACGACGACTTCCGCGCCAAGAAGAGCTAAGACATGAACGAAGCGAGCGTCGTCGCCTGGGACGGGCCCACGCGCGTCTTCAAGTGGGCGCTCGTCTTCGTCGTCCTCGATGGCTGGATCAGCAACACCTATGGCGGGGCCTATCCTGCCTGGCACAAGCTCAACGGCTACACCGCGCTGGTGCTGATCGTCTTCCGTATCCTGTGGGGCTTCGTCGGCGGTTCGACCGCACGGTTCGGCAGCTTCGTGGCGATGCCGGGCAAGGTGCTGGCCTATATCGCCGACAAGAAGAAGTTTCTCGGCCACAATCCGCTCGGCGGATGGATGGTGGTGGCGCTGCTGGCTCTGGTGTTCGCGATGGCGATCAGCGGGCTGTTCTCGGCCGATGAAGATCGTCTGATCATCGAGGGCCCGCTCGCCAAGACTGTGGCTGATGCCACCGTCGACACCGCTGCGCTGTGGCACCGGCGGATATTCACCGCGATCGAGGTGTTCGTCGCGGTCCACGTCGCCGCCAACGTGATCTACGCGGTCACCAGCCGCGAGCCGCTGATCCAGGCGATGATCACCGGCCGCAAGCCGGCCGACAGCTATGCGGATATGCCGGCAGCCGAGCCCGGCCCCTGGGGCCGAGCATTCGCCTGCCTGCTGGTGGCAGCGTTCGTGGTGCTGGCACCGATCTACGTGATCGCGGGACGGCTGCTGTAACGCGTGCGGAGCTTAAGCTCCGCGAGGTCTCACCGTCCGCACCACACCGGCGGGCGTTTGCTGAGGAAGGCATCGATGCCTTCCTTGGCGTCTTCGGCCTGAAGGTTCTTCGCCATCACCTGACTGGTGTAAGTGTAGGCGTCCGCCAGCGACAATTCGGCCTGGCGGTAGAACGCCTCTTTGCCGATCGCCAGCGTCAGCGGGGATTTGCTCGCGATCTGCCGCGCGAACGCGAGGGTGCGCTGCTCGAGCTCGGCGGCGGGAACGACCTCGTTGATCAGGCCGAACCGGAACGCAGTTTCAGCATCGATCAGATCGCCGGACAGCAGCATCTGCATCGCGTGCTTGCGTGTGAGATTGCGCGACAGCGCCACCATCGGGGTCGAGCAGAACAGCCCGATGTTCACGCCTGGCGTTGCGAACCGCGCATCGTCAGCGGCGAAGGCGAGATCGGCGCTGGCGACCAGCTGGGCGCCGGCGGCGGTGGCGACGCCATGGACGCGCGCGATCACCGGCTTCGGCAAATGAACGATCGTCTGCATCACCTCGGCGCAGGCAGCGAACAGGCTGTCGACATAGCCGGGGTCGTAGTTGCCGGCGCGCAGCTCCTTCAGGTCATGACCGGCGCAGAAGGCCGGGCCGGAGCCCGCGACGATCAGCACCTGCACGCTGGCGTCGGCGGCGATGTCGGCCACCGCCGCGCGTAGCGCCTCCAGCATCCCCTGCGACAGCGCGTTGCGCGCCTGCGGCCGGTTCAACGTCAGCGTGGTGACGCCATCATCGTCGGCACGCAGCACGTAAGGAGTGTCGGTCATCGGAAGTCCTCGTTGTCGGGCGTGCTAGTGCTTGCGCAGCGCGCCGGTCTCATCGACCTTGCGCAGGTTCGCAAGCTCTTCGGCGGTCGGCTCGGCGATCATGTGGGCGGTGGGCGACACCTTCAGGTCCCAGCCGGTGTGGGCCTTGATCTCGTCGACGCTGGAGAACGCGAACCAGCCGTCGAGTTGAAACTCCTTGGTCTCCGGATCTGGCCGCAGAATTCCCAGCGTGGTGATGATCGCCGATGGTCCGCCGCCGACGAAGCCGAACCGCTCGCGCGCGTTGCCGCCGTCGAGATAGCCTGGCGAACTCAGATAGGTGACCTTCTCGGCAAAGCGCTTGGGTTCGTGCGTCACCATGATGATGAAGCGCTTGGCGCCGCAGGCGATGTCGTTGGCGCCGCCGGCGCCGGGCAGGCGGATCTTGGGCGGACGATAGTGCGTGCCGATCTCGTCGTCCCAGATGCCGGTGGTGTTGACATTGCCGAACTTGTCGACCTGCGCCGCGCCGATCACGCCGACGTCGCATCGTCCTGAGGCGACCAGGAAGCCGAGCGCGTCGATCGCCGAGGTGAAGCTGGTGGCGTTGGTCGAGATGCGATTGCACTCGATGCCCCAGGGCAGGCCGCCGACCGGCGTCGCGCCATAGACGCCGCCCTCGGTCATCGTCCGCAGATGCGGCGCATGATTGGCCTGGGCGAAGTAACCGGCCAGCATCGACAGGCCGACGCCGAAGATCGCCAGCTCGCCGTCCTTCACTTCGCGCCCCGTGGCGATCGCCATCATCTCCTGGCGGGAATAGTCCAGTGTCTCGCTCATGCTGCGACCTCCTGGGCGGACAACGCGGCCACCTCGTCGGGCGGCAATATCCAGCGCCGATACGGATCGAGCAGGAAGCTGGTGGTGCTGTTGCGTAGTTCGGCGATCTTGTCGCGGCCGATCATGTCGAGATAGCTGTCGATGTCGTGATAGCTGGTGACGAAGTCCCGGATGTAGGCGGCGGTGCCGTCTTCGCTGCCGAGCGCCTTGTTCATGAACTTCATGTGTGCTTCGTCAACGTCGTACATGCCGGGCGAGCTTTGCGGCCAGGCCGCGAACGGCCAATGCACCACAGCCTCGACGACGAGATCCGGAATCCGCACCAGGTTCGGATATTGGCGGATGCAATCGGTGTCGACGATCGCATCCGCAATGATAATCACCTTCTTGGCTGCGCGGGACAGCTCGACCCGGCTCCATTCGGTGCCGAGCATGATCGAGTTGCCGTACGGATCGGCGAGGGTGACGTGGATCGCCGCCAGATCCGGCTTCAGCGGACTGAACGCGCCGATCTCGCGGCCGGTGAACGGATCGACCACGGTCGGGATCTTGTGCTTGCTCGGATAATCGTCGGGCGCGAAGGCGCTGCGATACTGCAGATCGGAGCCGATGTTCACGGTAGCCGGGACGAACGGCCAGTTCAAAGCGCCGCCGAGCAGCCGCAGCGGCAATCCGAGGTTGGAGTAGTCTTCGAGCGCCATGTGGCCGCTCTCGACTGCGCGGCGCAGGCCGTTTGCGAAGCCGAACACTTCCAGAGCCGAGAAGCCGCATTCCGCCTTGGTGACCACACCGGCGGCGGCCAGCAGGTTCAATTGCTGGCTGTTGCAGTGAAAGATAGCGTGCAGGTCGCGCCGGCCCTGGCGCAGCAATTCGCGTCCAAAGATGATGGCGTCGGATCCGATCGGCAACGCAGCGCCGCTGGCATACTGCATCCCGTCCCAGCTATAGCGTCGCACTGCCTCTTGCAGCGAGATCAGCCTTGTCTGCGCCATCTGCTCCCCGATGTGGTTCGTGTCGTTGCCGGTGTTATGTCGCAGTTGGGTCGTCGGTGGAAGCCATCGCCACGGCATGCAGCTGCGGCGGATTTGACGTCCGCCGCAGCCGGCTCAGTGCCATCTCAATCGAGCTTGGCGCCCGAAGCTTCCACGACCTTGCCCCAGCGCGCATAGTCTTCGTGAATGACCTTAGTGAAGGCCTCCGGGGTCGAGGGGATGGCGTCGAGGCCTTGCGCGGCGAGACGGTCGCGGACATCCGGCAATTTCGCCAGCGCGTTGATCTCGGTGTTCAGCCGCGCCACGATGTCCTTCGGCGTGCCGGCGGGAACGACGATGCCGAACCAGGACGACACCACGAATTCCGGCAGTCCGGCTTCCGCAGCGGTTGGCACGTTGGGCAGCAGCGGTGAACGGGTGCGGCTGGTGATCACCAGCCCCTTGACCTTGCCGGATTTCACCTGCGGCGCGAGGATGGTCAGCGTGTCGAACGAGAGATTGACCTGGCCGCCGAGCAGGGCCTGGATCGCGGGCGCGCTGCCCTTGAACGGCACGTGCAGCAGGTCGGTGCCGGTGAGGTTCTTGAACAGCTCGCCGCTGAGATGACACAGCGTGCCGTTGCCGCACGACGAGTAGGTGAGTTTGCCCGGCTCCTTCTTGGCCGCCGCGATCAGATCTTTCAGCGAGGTGGCAGGCGTGTCGGCGCTGGCGCCGATCACGTAAGGCACTTCCGCCACCAGCGACACCGGCGCGAAGCTCTTGAACGGATCGTAAGAGAGCGACTTGTTCAGATGCGGCAGAATGGTGAGCTGACCGGCGGGCGCGAGCGACAGCGTGTAGCCGTCGGCCGCCGCCTTGGCCGCCGCGTCGGCAGCGATCGCGGTGCCGGCGCCGGCCTTGTTCTCGACCACCACCGGCTGCTTCAGCACTTCGCTCAGCTTCTCCGCGACGACGCGTCCGACCGCATCGGCCGCGCCGCCGGGCGGGAACGGCACGATCAGCTTCAGCGGCTTGTTCGGCCAGTCAGCCGGCTGCGCCGCGGCGGGCAGGGCGGCGACGAGAGAAGCGGCAAACGTTGCGCATAGCAGGATGCGGCGAGAGACCGTCGAGGCTGTCATGGGCGTCCTTCATTCCGTGGTGGAGAAATCGAAGAGGGTGGAGGGCGTCGTCGGATCATCGTGAGGCGTGGTGCGTCGGTCAGTCTTCGTGGAAGGCGACCTCGCGCGTCTTCCGGACGCTCGGCAGCACCAGGATGACGATCAGCGCCAGCGCGATCAGCAGCAGCGCGAGGCTCAGTCCGCGGGTGACGAAGACGGTCGGGTTGCCGTGCGCGAGCAGCAGCGCGCGCCGCAGGTTTTCTTCCATCAGCGGGCCGAGCACGAAGCCGAGCAGCAGCGGCGCCGGCTCGCAGTGCAGCTTGATGAACATCCAGCCGAGCAGGCCGAAGCCGACCGCGAACGCGACTTCGATCGTGCTTTGATTGACGCTGTAGATGCCGATGCAGCAGAACACCAGGATCGCCGGATACAGCACGTGATAGGGGACGCGTAGCAGCCGGATCCAGATTCCGATCAACGGCATGTTGAGCAACACCAGCAGCAGATTGCCGATCCACATCGAGGCGATCAGGCCCCAGAACAGTTCGGGCTTTTCCGTCATCACCTGTGGGCCCGGCACGATGCCGTGGATCATCATCGCGCCGACCATCAGCGCCATCACCGCGTTCGGCGGAATGCCGAGCGTCAATAGCGGAATGAACGAGGTCTGCGCGCCGGCATTGTTGGCGGATTCCGGCGCAGCGACGCCTTCGATCGCGCCCTGGCCGAACCGGCTCGGATCCTTCGCCAGCTTCTTCTCGATGGTGTAGGCGGCGAACGAACTCAGGATCGCGCCGCCGCCGGGCAGCACGCCGAGCAGCGAGCCGAGAAACGTGCCGCGCAGCACCGGCTTCCAGGCTGCCTTGAAGTCCGCACGGGTCGGCCAGATGCCGCCGACCGAGGTCGCAAACACGTTGCGCTCGACGCCTTTTTCGAGATTGTGGATGATCTCGGCGATGCCGAACAATCCCATCGACACGACGACGAAGCCGAAGCCATCGGACAATTCCGGGATGCCGAAGCTGTAGCGTTCGGTGCCCGAATTGACGTCGGTGCCGATCAGCCCGAGCAGCAGCCCGAGCACGGTCATCGCCACCGCTTTGGTGAGCGAGCCATTGGCCAGCACCACGGCCGCGACCAGGCCGAGCACCATCAGCGAGAAGTACTCGGCGGGGCCGAACTTCAACGCCAGGTTCGACAGCGGCTCGGCGAGCGCGGCGATCAGCAGCGTTGCCACGGTGCCGGCGAAGAACGAGCCGAGCGCCGCGATGCCGAGAGCGGCCCCGGCGCGGCCCTTGCGTGCCATCGCGTGACCATCGAGGCAGGTGACGACCGAGGAGGATTCGCCGGGCAGGTTGACCAGGATTGCCGACGTCGAGCCACCGTATTGCGCGCCATAATAGATGCCGGCGAGCATGATCAGCGCCGACAGCGGCGGCTGGCCGTAAGTGGCGGGCAGCAGCATCGCGATGGTGGCGACGGGCCCGAGCCCCGGCAGCACGCCGACCAGCGTGCCCAGCGTCACGCCGAGCAGGCAGTAGCCGAGATTGCTGAGCGTCAGCGCTGCTTCGAAGCCGTGGCCGAGTTGACTGAACAGCTCCATCAGAACGGCGTGACCCTGAACGGCAGTCGCAGCCCATAGGCGAAGATCACGACCGAAGCCGACGCCAGAACGAGGCCGGAGGCCGTGACCGAACGCCAGCGTACGTTGGAATTGGCGAGGCTGCTGACGGCGACCACGCCGAATGTCGCGAGCGCGAGGCCAACCGATTCAATCGCCACCGCGAACACCAGAACGCTGGCGGAGATCAGCAGTGCCGGCCGCAGCTTCGGGATCGAAAGGGAGGTGGAGCCTGCCGCTTGCTCCGCGACCGAGTGACGGCGGAATGCGCCGAGGCCGACGACGACGCCAAGGCACGCCAGGATCAGGCCGAGCACAACCGGGAAATACCCAGGACCCATCCGCATCGTCGTGCCGAGCGGGTAGTTGAGCGCGACAACCGCGAATGCAATTCCGAACACAAAGAACGCCGCTCCAGCGGCACCATCGCGATGATCGAGGCGGCGCCGAACCGACATGGGTGCTCCTACAATGTTCGCAGTCAACTAATCGCCGGTGATCGGCGGTATAGATACCGCAAACCTCCAGCCCGAGAGGTCCGCAATGTGTCGTCAAACGGTGCCAGCAGCAATGAAATGCTGTTGTAAAGACTTGGCCGCGACGGGAGGATTTTGGTCGCGTCGTCGGGCTGGCGTGGAAGATCTTTGCGGGCTCTGCCGCGCGATGCGCGCCGGCCTCGCGAGTCATCTTTCAGCGCAAATCAGAGGATACGCCGAGTGAGGCCGGCGAAGGTCCTGCGGAGACGGCCTGCTTTTCGGTGAGCTTGAGTCCGCGAACTAATCGACGTCAGGAGCGATCGCCTCAATGCAATTTCGGTTGGGCGCTCAGACACGGCCGATCAAGCAATGGCGTCGCCGTGCTGCGCGCTTCCGCACAAGATCGCCGAAGACGGGATGTGCCGGGCGTGGTTGCAGTTGTCCGACTGGACCACTCCTGGCCGCGATCTGGTTCTTGATGCGCTCCATCCGTCGTTGCGTGATGGTGCCCTGGTCTGTCCTTTTGGGGGGCGCTCGCCGTGATCGGGGGGAAGCGTCTTGGAATCGTTCAAAATTGAGCGAACGTGCATGGCGGGCAGCAGGCATGCGGTCCGACAGGACGGCGCGATATTTGTGACGGTTGCTTCGCCGTGCCACAAGAGAGAAGAGTTTTGCCGCAGATCGAGGTCGATCGGGGGTGATCATCTCGGTCGGCGCGTGTGAGGAGGCGATAAGTCTACAATGTCCAAGCGTCGTTACAGCGATCCGGCGATACGGCTCTCATGATGCGCCGTCGTTTGCCTTCGCTGATCGCGCTCCGCGCCTTCGAGGCCGTCGGGCGCACCGGCAGCGTTCGCGCCGCCGGAGATGAACTGGCCGTCAGCCATACCGTCGTCTCGCGCCATCTGCAGAACCTGCAGAAATTTCTCGGCGTTGCGCTGGTCCGCGGCGAGGGCCGCGGCGTGATGCTGACCGAAGCCGGCGTCAGCTTTCATGCACAGATCTCGCAGGCTTTCGACATCATCGCGCGCGCCACCACCAGTGCGCGGCCGTCGTCGCTGCCGACGCTGAACATCTGGTGCATTCCGGGCATCGCCAATCGCCTGCTGCTGTCACGCTTGCCGGAATTGACTGGGCCTCCGCGCAACTGGGAGGTGAATCTGCAGCCGACTCTCACCCATCCGGATTTGTCGCGGGCAGAGGCCGACGCCGAGATCGTCTATGCCGACGTGATCGATTCCCGTGGGCCGCTGATGTCGGAAATCCTGGTGCGGCCGCGGGTCTTCCCGGTCGCCAGCCCGGCCTATCTGGCGCGCTATCCGGCAATCACCAGCCTCGAAGATCTGTCGCAGATTGCGCTGATCCACGAAGAATCCACCATGCAATGGACCCGCTGGTTTGAACTCGCGGGCCTCGACGATCTGCCGCCGCTGCGCGGCCAGCGGCTGTGGCATGCCCATCTGGCGATAGAAGCGGCACGGCTCGGACAGGGCGTCGCGCTCGCCAACGACGTGCTGGTCGAAGAAGACCTGCGCTCCGGCGCGCTGGTCGAGGTGATCACATCGTCGGTTTATATGGAGACTTATCAGCTCGTCGCGCTGAAAGAGCGCTGGGACGATCCGGCGATCGTTGCATTGCGCAATTGGCTGAAGCAGGTGCTCGCAGAGCTCGAGTGATGACGTGTGGCTGCGTGTTGAGCGGATCGCTCAACAATGCGCCAGTCTCTGCTCGTAATGGTGCAGCATTTTTCGATTGGTGCATGGAAGTCACCAGACCGAACTTACAAGCTGATTGATTGTCCGAACCGTCACATTAGCGTTGTCATCAGTTCAGGAGAGAGCTGATGACGAATAGTGAATTGCTGACGCGCAGGCAGACGGCTGTCGTGCGGGGCGTCAGCCAAGCGACGCCGGTGTTTGCAGAGCGTGCGCTGAATAGCGAGATCTGGGACGTCGAGGGCAAGCGTTACGTCGATTTCGCCGGCGGCATCGCCGTGCTCAACACCGGCCATTGCCATCCGCGCATTGTCGCGGCGATCCGTGAGCAGCTCGATCGCTTCACCCATACTTGTTTCCAAGTCGCGCCTTATGAAGGCTACATCCGGCTCGCCGAGCGGCTGAATCAGTTGGCGCCGATCAACGGGCCGCTGAAGTCGATCCTGCTGAGCACCGGCGCGGAAGCGACCGAAAATGCGGTCAAGATCGCGCGCGCCGCGACGGGGCGCAGCGGCGTGATCGCATTCACCGGTGGTTTCCACGGCCGCACCGCATTTGCTTCGGCGATGACCGGCAAGGTCATCCCCTACAAGAAGGCGCTCGGTCCGCCGCTGCCGGGCGTCTGGCATGTGCCGTTCCCGGTCGTTGGCGGCGACGTCTCGGTCGAGGATGCGCTGCGCTGCGTACAGTTCGTGTTCAAGGCCGATATCGATGCGTCGCAGGTGGCGGCGATCATCATCGAGCCGGTGCAGGGTGAGGGCGGCTTCCATCAGGCACCGCCCGAGCTGATGCGCGGCCTGCGCAGGCTGTGCGACGAGAACGGCATCGTGTTGATTGCTGACGAAGTGCAGACCGGCTTCGGTCGCACCGGCAAGATGTTCGCGATGGAGCACTACGACGTTCAGGCCGACATCGTCTGCGTCGCCAAGAGCCTTGCCGGCGGTTTGCCGCTGTCGGGCGTGATCGGCCGCGCCGCCATCATGGATGCGGCCGAGCCGGGCGGCCTCGGTGGTACCTATGCGGGCAATCCGCTGGCCTGCGCCGCAGCGCTCGCAGTGCTCGATGTGTTCGAGGAAGAGAACCTGATCGCGCGCGCGAACCAGATCGGCGAGCGGCTGCGCAGCGCGATCGATCGCTTCGCGCTGTCGAACACGCTGGTGCCGACCTCGGTCGCCCGTGGGCCCGGTGCGATGGTGGCATTCGACATTCTCAAGCAGCGCGGCAGCAATGAGCCGGATGCCGAGGCGACCAAGCGGGTGACGCGGCTGGCGTACGAAAACGGCCTGATCCTGCTGTCTTGCGGCACCGCCGCCAACACCATTCGCATCCTTGTGCCGCTGACGGCCTCCGATGCGATCGTCGACGAGGGATTGGCGATCCTGGAGCGCTGCCTCGCCGCTTAGCACAGGGCGCGTCCGCGCCGAGACGGGAATGATCGAGATGCTGATGCCGAGTGATCCCGGCCTGTTGGCCGAGCGCTGCCTTGTTGGCGGCAAGTGGTGTGGTGAGCCGGTCGATGCCGTGTTCAATCCGGCGACCGGTGAGCGCATCGGCGCGGTGCCGCGGTTTGGCACCGACGAGGCCGAGGAGGCGGTGCGCGCCGCCGACATCGCGTTCCGGCAGTGGTCGAAGCTGCTCGCCAAGCAGCGCGCCACCATGCTGCGCGCGTGGTTCGACCAGATCATTGCCAATCGCGACGATCTGGCGCTGCTGCTGACGCGCGAACAGGGCAAGCCGCTCGCCGAAGCGCTCGGTGAAATCGACTACGCGGCCTCGTTCGTCGAGTTCTACGCCGAGGAGGCGCGGCGTATCTACGGCGAGACCATTCCGTCGCACCGCGCCGATGCTCGCACGATGGTGATCCGTCAGCCGGTCGGCGTCGTCGCGGCGATCACGCCGTGGAATTTCCCGGCCGCGATGATCACCCGCAAGGTCGCGCCGGCGCTCGCCGCCGGCTGCACGGTGGTCATCAAGCCGGCGCCGGAAACGCCGCTCACCGCGCTGGCGCTCGGCGTGTTGGCGCAGCGCGCCGGCTTTCCGCCGGGCGTGCTCAACATCATCACCGGCGATGCGCCGGCGATCGGCAAGGCCTGGACCGAGCATCCGACGGTGCGGGCGATCAGCTTCACCGGCTCGACCGAGGTCGGCAAGATCCTGATGCGTCAGGCCGCCTCGACTGTGAAAAAGGTTGCGCTCGAACTCGGCGGCAATGCGCCGTTCATCGTGTTCGACGATGCCGATCTCGATGCCGCGGTCGAAGGCGTGATCGCCTCCAAGTTCCGCAACATGGGGCAGACCTGCGTCTGCGCCAACCGCATCTACGCGCAGGATGGGATCTACGACGCGTTCGTCGAGAAGCTCACCGCCAAGGTGGCGACGCTGCAGGTCGGTAACGGTGTCGACGCCGGTGTGACCCAGGGGCCGCTGATCACGGCCGAGGCGATCGCCAAGGTGGAGCGTCATGTGTCCGACGCGGTCGCCAAGGGGGCCAAGGTCGTGCTCGGCGGCAAACGGCACAAGCTTGGGCGCACCTTCTTCGAGCCGACCGTGCTGGCCGGCGTCACCACCGCGATGCTGATCACGCGCGAAGAGACCTTCGGTCCGGTGGCGCCGGTGTATCGCTTCACCGACGAAGCCGACGTGATCGCGCAGGCCAACGACTCGCCGTTCGGCCTGGCGTCCTACTTCTACGCGCGCGACCTCGGACGCGTATTCCGCGTCGCCGAGGCGCTGGAGTCCGGGATGGTCGGCGTCAACTCGGCGCTGCTCGGCGCCGATGTGGTGCCGTTCGGTGGCGTCAAACAGTCCGGCCTCGGCCGCGAAGGCTCGCGCCACGGCATCGAGGAGTACGTCGAGACCAAGTACATCCTGCTCGGCGGTCTCGATCGCTGATGCTGCCGTCTGCGTAACGACAACTATCAGATCCAGGGGAGACCGAGACGTGGCGACTGAGACATTGACCAAATCGGATGCGATCACAGAAAGCCTGCGGGCGGCGGTCGATCGCAATTTCGACGACCAGGTCGCGTTTCTCCAGCGCATGGTGCAGTTCCGCAGCGTGCGCGGCGAAGAGGCGCCGCAGCAGGCATGGCTGGCGCAGCAGTTCGCCGATCGCGGCTACAAGGTCGACACCTTCAGTCTCGCCGACGTCGATATCGCCAGCCATCCCAAGGCGGCGCCGATGGACACGATCGATCCCGCCGGCTCGATGCAGGTCGTCGCCACCGCGGACAGCGACGGCAAGGGCCGCAGCCTGATCCTGCAGGGCCATATCGACGTGGTGCCCGAAGGCCCGGTCGATCTGTGGAGCGATCCGCCCTATGCGGCGACCGTCCGCGACGGCTGGATGATCGGACGCGGTGCGCAGGACATGAAGGGCGGCGTGTCGGCGATGATCTTCGCGCTCGATGCGATCCGCACCGCCGGATACGCACCCGACGCGCGCGTCCATGTGCAGACCGTGACCGAAGAGGAGAGCACTGGCAACGGCGCGCTCTCGACCCTGATGCGCGGTTATCGTGCCGACGCCTGCCTGATCCCCGAACCGACCGGCCACACCCTGACGCGCGCCCAAGTCGGTGCGGTCTGGTTCCGGCTGCGCGTTCGCGGCACGCCGGTTCACGTCGCTTATTCCGAGACCGGCACCAGCGCGATCCTGTCGGCGATGCATTTGATCCGCGCGTTCGAAGAATACACCAAGGAACTGAACGCCCAGGCGGTGCGCGATCCCTGGTTCGGCCAGGTCAAGAACCCGATCAAGTTCAACGTCGGCATCATCAAGGGCGGCGATTGGGCGAGCTCGACCGCTGCCTGGTGCGAACTCGACTGCCGGCTCGGCCTGCTCACCGGCGATACGCCGCAGGAGGCGATGCGCGGCATCGAGAAGTGTCTGGCCGATGCGCAGGCGACCGACAGCTTCCTGTCCGAGAACCCGGCCGAACTGATCTGGAGCGGCTTCCAGGCGGATCCGGCGGTATGCGAGCCGGGCGGGGAGGCTGAAGACGTTCTCATCGTTGCGCACAAGGCCGCATTCAACGCGCCGCTCGACGCCCGGCTGTCGACCGCGGTCAACGATACCCGCTACTACTCGGTCGACTACGGCATTCCGGCGCTGTGCTACGGACCTTACGGCCAGGGGCCGCATGCGTTCGATGAGCGCATCGATCTGGAAAGCCTGCGCAAGACGACGCTGAGCATTGCGCTGTTCGTCGCCGAGTGGTGCGGGCTGAGGAAGCTGTGATGACAGTCGCGGCTCCGGCGGCGTCCGCCGTGCAATCGATGACGGGAGCGGACCGGCTCTGCGATGCGCTGCTGGCGCACGAGGTCGATGTCTGTTTCGCCAATCCCGGCACGTCGGAGATGCATTTCGTGGCGGCGCTCGACCGGCAGCCGCGGATGAAGTGCATCCTCGGGCTGTTCGAAGGCGTCGTCACCGGCGCCGCCGATGGCTACGCCCGGATGGCCGACCGGCCGGCCGTGACGCTGTTGCATCTCGGCCCCGGCCTCGCCAACGGCCTCGCCAACATGCACAACGCGCGACGCGCGCATTCGCCGATGATCAACATCGTCGGCGATCATGCGGTCGAGCATCTGCCGCTCGATGCGCCGCTGACCAGCGACATCGACTCGCTGGCGCGGCCGATGTCGCGATGGGTCAAGCGGATCGCCGATCCGGTGCGGATCGATCAGGACGTTGCGGACGCGTGGTCGCAGAGCATGGCGCCAGGTATCTCGACGCTGATCCTGCCCGCCGACATGGCGTGGAATGAGCACAGGTATCGTTCGCCGCCGGTGCGCGGCAAGCGTCTGCCGCAGACGCCGCTGGTGCAGGAGACGGTCGTGCGCATCGGCGCCGCGATCCGCACCAAACGCAAGGTAGTGCTGATGCTGTCCGGCGGAGCGCTGCGGGAGCGGCCGCTCCGGATCGCCGACAACATTCGCCGCAGCGCCGGGGTGGAGATCTACGCGCAGGGCGCCAATGGCCGGATCGCACGTGGCCGCGGCCGGGCGCCGATCGCCAAGCTGCCGATGACTCACGAGATCGGTCTCGAGATGCTGCGCGGCGCCGACATGGTGGTGCTGATCGGCGCCAAGGAGCCGGTGTCGTTCTTCGCCTATCCGAACCGGCCGGGCCGGCTGGCACCGCCGAATTGCGAGATCGTCCAGCTCGCCGGGCCCGATCAGGATCTGGTGCAGGCGCTGGAATGGCTCGCCGACGAAGTCAATGCACCGAACGAGCCGGTTGCGATTGCGCCGTTCGCCGTTCCGGCGCCGACGGCGGGGGCCAATGCCGCTCTCACCGTCGACATGGTCAACCGCCTGATCGCTGCTCGGCTGCCGGATCAGGCGATCGTCTGCGATGAGGCGCTGACCTCGTCGGGCTTCTTTGACTATTCGTATGACGCGGCACCGCACGATTATCTGCAGATCACCGGCGGCGCGATCGGGATCGGCATCCCGATGGCAGCCGGCGCTGCGGTGGCGTGTCCGGATCGCAAGGTGATCAACCTGCAGGCCGACGGCAGCGGCATGTACACGGTGCAGGGCCTCTGGACCCATGCCCGCGAAAACCTCGACGTCGTCACCATCGTGTTCTCGAACCGCTCCTACGCCACGCTGTGGGGCGAGATGAGCAAGGTCGGCGCGCAAACACCGGGCCGTAACGCGCAGCGGATGCTGCAGCTCGACCAGCCCGAACTCGATTGGACGAAGATGTCGCAGGGCCTCGGCGTCGAGGCCAGCCGCGCGACCACGTTGTCGGAATTCTCGCGCGCGCTCGATACGGCGCTGGCGCGCCGTGGTCCGTATCTCATCGAGGCGATGGTCTGATGCACAGACCACCTTCGCCTCAATCATTAACGTCCTGGACGACCGACCAGTCCAACATCTCGTAACGCGGGGGCTAGCATGAACAGACGTGAATTCGCCAAACTGGGCCTGATGGCCGGCGCACTCGGCATCGGCGGCATCCCGCTCGGCATCACGCGGGCTGTGGGACAAACCCGCGGCGGCACGCTCAACACCATCATTCAGCCGGAACCGCCGATCCTGGTCACCGCGCTCAACCAGCAGCAGCCGACGCTGACGCTGGGCGGCAAGATCTACGAGAGCCTGCTGCGCTACGATTTCGACCTCAAACCGCTGCCGGGCCTGGCGCAGTCCTGGGAAGTATCGCCAGACAAGCTGACCTACACGTTCAAGCTCTTCCCGAACATCACCTTCCACGACGGCACGCCGCTGACGTCGGAAGACGTGGTGTTCTCGGTGATGAAGATCCTGATCGAGAACCACGCGCGCGCCCGCAACACCTTCTCGCGGATCGACAAGGCCGAGGCGCCGGACCCGCTCACGGTGGTCTTTACGCTGAAGAAGCCGTTCGCGCCGTTCCTCACCGCGTTCGATTGCACCACGGCGCCGATCGTGCCGAAGCACATCTATGACGGCACCGATTATCGCAAAAACCCGGCCAACGCGAAGGCGATCGGCTCCGGCCCGTTCAAGCTGAAGGAATGGGTGCGCGGTTCGCACGTCCATCTGGTCCGGCACGAAGGCTATTATCGTCCGGGAGAGCCGTTCCTCGACGAGATCATCTATCGGGTGATCCCGGATTCCGCGTCGCGCTCGGTGGCGCTGGAGCAGGGGACGGTTCAGCTCACGCAGTGGACCGACGTCGAACTGTTCGAGGTGCCGCGGCTGTCGAAGCTGCCCAACCTGACGATGACCACCAAAGGCTACGAGTTCTTCGCGCCGCATACCTGGCTGGAGATCAACAACCGCATCGCGCCGATGAACGACAAGCGGTTCCGGCAGGCGGTGATGTATGCGATCGACCGCAAGGCGCTGCTGAACCGGATCTATTTCGGCCTCGGCAAGGTCGCCACCGGCCCGGTGTCGTCGAAGACCAAGTTCTACGAAAAGAACGTCAAGGCCTACGACTTCTCGCCCGAGAAGGCGAAGGCATTGCTCGACGAAATGGGGCTGAAGCCTGGCCCCGACGGCAAGCGCGTGACGATTCCCTTCATGGTGTCGCCCTATGGTGAAACCCATCAGCGGACCGCCGAATTCCTGCGGCAGTCGCTCGCTCGCGTCGGCATCGATCTGCAGTTGCAGGGCATCGATGTCGGCGGCTGGGCCGAGAAGTTCAGCAACTGGGACTTCTCGATGACCACGACGACGGTCTATCAGTTCGGCGATCCGGCGCTCGGCGTGTCGCGGAGCTACGTCTCGTCGAACATCCGTAAGGGCATCCTGTTCTCCAACACCTGCGGCTATTCCAATCCGGAAGTCGACCGGCTGTTCGAGGAAGCCGCGACCGCGACATCCGACGACACGCGCCAGGAGCTGTACAGCCAGGTCCAGAAGATCATGGTCGAGGAGGTGCCGGTCGCCTGGCTGCTCGAGATCGAGTATCCCAACTTCATGGACAAGCGGCTGAAGAACGTGGTGACGTCGGCGATCGGCGTGCACGACACCTTCGGGACGGTTTCGTTCGGATGATGGCGCTGGCGCAGTCGATCGGCAGCAGCCGCGGTGTGGCGATCGCTTTGGCGGTCGTCCGCTGGGCCGTCCGCTTCGTGGCGGTGGTCCTGGTGATCGCCACCTTCAACTTCATGCTGGTGCATGCGGCGCCCGGTGACCCCGCGCAGGTGATGGCCGGGCAGAGCGGGGCGGCCGACGAGCAGATGCTGACCAAGCTGCGTGCCGAATACGGCCTCGATCAGCCGTATCCGGTGCAGCTCGCGATCTACCTGAAGCGGATCGTGACGCTGGACCTCGGCTATTCCTATCGGCAGCAGCGCACCGTGCTGTCGCTGATCGCCGAGCGCCTGCCGGCGACGCTGCTGCTCACCTGCAGTGCGTTCCTGCTGTCGCTCGCGGTCGGTGTTTCGCTCGGCACACTCGCCGGCGTCCGCGCCGGCAAATGGTCGGACACGGCGCTGACCGTGGTGTCGCTGTTCCTGTACGCGATGCCGGTGTTCTGGCTCGGCCTGATGCTGGTGCTGCTGTTCTCGGTGCACCTCGATTGGCTGCCGGCGTTCGGCTACGTCACCATCGGCGTGCAGATGACGCCGTTCGAACGGATCCGGGACATTGCCGCGCACCTGGTGCTGCCGGTGGTCTCGCTCGGCGCCGTGCATCTAGCGATCTATGCGCGGTTGATGCGCTCCGCGGTGATCGACGTCGCGCACCAGGATTTCATCAAGACGGCGCGTGCCAAGGGGCTGAAGCGCGGCCAGATCATCATTCGCCACATGCTGCGCAATGCCGTGCTGCCGGTCGTCACCGTCGCCGGCATGCAGGCCGGTACACTGGTCGGCGGCGCGGTGGTGATCGAAACCGTATTCGCCTGGCCAGGTCTGGGCCGGCTCACCTTCGATGCGGTGCTGCAGCGGGACTATCCGCTGATGCTCGGCATCTTCCTGGTGATGTCGGTGATCGTCATCTCGCTGAATCTGATCACTGACGCGATCTACCGGATCGTCGATCCGCGCGTCTCCTTGCGTGCAGCGGCCTAAGCGGAGGTTGGGATGGAAAGGCTGAAGACGTTCCTGCGCCACCCGACCGGAGTGATCGGGCTGATCATTCTGATCGCCGTGGTGATCCTGGCGATCTGTGCGCCGATGCTGTTTCCGGACGACCCTTGGGAGATGGTTGCGGCGCCGTTCCAGCCGCCGGCCAGCGAGGGACTGCCGCTTGGCTCGGACATGCTCGGACGCAACGTCGCGGCGGGCATTGCTTACGGCGCGCGGGTTTCGCTGACGATCGGCGTTGCCTCGACGCTGGCTGCACTGTGCATCGGCGTCACGATCGGCGCGATCGCCGGCTATTTCGGCGGCCGGGTCGATGATTTCATGATGCGGCTGACCGAGCTGTTCCAGACCATCCCCGGCTTCATTCTCGCCATCCTGCTGGTGGCGACGATCGGACCGACGCTGACCAACGTCATCATCTCGATCGGGGCGGTCAGCTGGCCTCCGCTGGCGCGGCTGACGCGGGCCGAATTCATGCGGCTGCGCGGCCGCGAGTTCGTGCAGGCGGCCGTCTGTCAGGGACAGGCACCGTTGATCGTTGCGCTGCGTCACATCCTGCCCAACGCGATCTCGCCGATCATCGTCACCGGCTCGCTGACGATCGCCACCGCGATCCTGATCGAGAGCGCGCTGAGCTTCATGGGGCTCGGCGATCCCAACCTGATGTCGTGGGGCCTGATGATCGGCGCCTCGCGCACGGTGATCCGTCAGGCGTGGTGGATGAGCGTGTTTCCCGGCATCGCCATCCTGCTCACCGTGCTGGCGATCAATCTGGTCGGCGAAGGCCTCAACGACATGCTCAACCCGCGCATCGCGCGAAAGGTGCGCAACGCATGAGCGACGATATCCTGCTGTCCGTCGAGCATCTGTCGGTCGAGCTGCCGCATGGCGGCGATCGCAGCCACGCCGTCTCGGACGTATCGCTGAGCGTCCGCCGCAACGAGATCGTCTGTCTGGTCGGGGAGTCCGGCTCGGGCAAGTCGATTACCGCGCATGCGGTGCTGCAGTTGCTGCCGCCGAGCCTGGAGATCGGCGGCGGCGCCGTCCGGTTCTGCGGCGATGATCTCGCCCATGCGGACGAGGACACGATGCGCCGTCTGCGCGGCGGTGCGATCTCGATGATCTTTCAGGAGCCGCTGAGCGCGCTCAATCCGCTGGCGCGGGTCGGTCATCAGATTGCCGAGGCGATCCTGGTGCATGCCGCGCCGCGGCCGAGCCGTTCCGAACTCGATGCCCGGGTGCTGGAGCTGATCGCCGCGGTCGGCCTGCCGGACCCCGCAACCCTGGTGCGTAGCTATCCGTTCCAGCTCTCCGGTGGCCAGCGCCAGCGGGTGATGATCGCGATGGCGATGGCCAACAATCCGGCGCTGCTGCTCGCCGACGAGCCGACCACCGCGCTGGACGTCACCACGCAGAAGCAGATCCTTGCCCTGATCCGGCGGCTGCAGGCCGAGCGCGGCATGGGCGTGTTGTTCATCACCCATGATTTCGGCGTGGTCGCCGATATCGCGGACCGCGTCGTGGTGATGCGTAACGGCCGCGTCGTCGAGCAGGGCACCGTCGACGAGGTGCTGCGGCGGCCGAAGGACGACTACACCAAGGCGCTGATCGCCGCGGTGCCGGGTTCGCGTCCGGCCGCGGCCGGCGATCGCGGCATCGAAGGCGAGCCGCTGCTCGACGCACATGGACTGAACAAGACCTTCGTGACCGGGCAGGGGATGTTCCGGCCGGATCGAACGGTGGTGGCGGTGCGCGACGTCGCACTCAGTCTGCGGCCGCGCGAGACCGTCGCCGTCGTTGGCGAGTCCGGCTCCGGCAAATCGACGCTCGGCCGCATCATCATGCGCCTGATCGAGCCCGACACCGGCGCGATCGAATTCGCAGGTGCGGATTTCCTGCAGCTTCGCGGCGAACAGCTTCGCGCGATGCGCCGCAAGGTGCAGATCGTGTTTCAAGATCCGTTTGCGGCGCTCGATCCCCGCCAGAAGGTCGGCGATGCGATTGCGCGTGGTCCGATGGCCTATGGCGTGCCGCCGGCAGAGGCGATGGCCGACGCCAAGCGTCTGCTGGCGCGGGTCGGCCTCGAGGCGAGCGCGGCCGGGCGCTACCCGCACGAGTTCTCCGGCGGTCAGCGCCAGCGCATCTGCATCGCGCGCGCCCTGGCGCTGAAGCCGATGGTGCTGGTCGCTGACGAGGCTGTGTCGGCTCTCGACGTGTCTGTGCAGGCGCAAATCCTCGACCTGCTGGCGGAGCTGCGCGAGGAAATGAACCTTGCGATGCTGTTCATCACCCACGATCTGCGGGTCGCGGCGGAGATTGCCGACCGCATCGTGGTGATGCGCCGCGGCGAAATCGTCGAGCAAGGTGATACCAAATCGGTGTTCACCTCGCCGCAGCACCCCTACACTCGGGCGCTGCTGGACGCCATTCCAGGCCGCAGCCTGTTCGCGGGCCCCGAGGCGGCGGCGACGCTGGACGCGATGACGGCATAATCGCGCGTTTGTGTCTGCGGGCAGCGGAGCTTGCTGGCAGACAAAACCGCGATCACGAATCCAAAAGGGAACCAAGCATGCGCGATTTTCACAAGACCGGCCGCTCGCTCGCGGTCGCGCAGAACGGCATGGCGGCGACATCGCATCCGCGCGCGACCCTGGCGGCGATCGACATTCTGCGCCGCGGCGGCAATGCGATCGATGCCGCCGTCGCCGCGGTCGCGATCCAGGGTGTGGTCGAACCGCAGATGACCGGCATAGGTGGTGATTGCTTCGCGCTGGTGGCGCTGGGCGGCGGCCGGCCGATCGCGCTGAACGGCTCCGGCCGTACTCCGGCCGGTACCGATGCCGAGAAGTATGCAGGCGGCGAGGCCCGGGACATTCCGCCGACGTCGCCCGAGGCCGTCACCATTCCGGGCGCGATCGATGCGTGGTGTACGTTGATCGAACGCCACGGCAGCCTGCCGTTGGCAGACGTGCTGGGCCCGGCGATCGAAGCCGCGGAGCAGGGCTTCTGCGTCACGCCGCGCGTTGCTTCCGACTGGCGCCGGTTTCGCGCGCGCATTGAAATCGATCCGAACGCGGCGGCGCAGTTTCTGCCCGGCGGCCGCGTCCCTGAGATCGGCGATGTTCGCGCCCAACCGCGGCTCGGCGCGACGCTGCGCAAGATCGCGAGCGAGGGGCGGGCCGGCTTCTACGAGGGCGAAGTTGCCGAAGAGATGGTCGCGGTGCTGAGGAAGCTCGGCGGCGCGCACAGCATGGATGATTTCGCGGCGCATCGCTGCGAGCATGTGACGCCGATCTCAGCCGATTATCGCGGCTTCACCGTGATGGAATGTCCGCCGAACGGCCAGGGGCTCGCGGCGTTGATGATCCTGCGTGTGCTCGAAGGCTTCGACGTCGGCAAGTTGAACGACGCCGACCGGATTCATCTGCTCGCAGAGGCGACCAAGGCGGCTTATGCGACCCGTGATGCGTATTTCTGCGATCCGGCGATCACTCCGCTCGAGCCCGCGCGGTTCTTGTCGGACGCGGTGATTAGCAAGATCCGTCAGAGCATCAGGATGCATCGCGCCGGTGAGGCGCAGCCGTGGCTCGATACCGAACATCGCGACACGGTCTATGTCACCGTGGTCGACCGCGATCTCAACGCGGTGTCGCTGATCAACTCGATCTTCTCGCCGTTCGGCAGCGGCATCTACGCGCCGAACTCGGGTGTGCTGCTGCACAATCGCGGCTGGAGCTTCCGCGCCAAGCCCGGCCACCCCAACTCGCTCGCGCCCAGCAAGCGGCCGATGCATACGATCATTCCCGGCATGCTGATGCAGGGCGATCAGGCGGTGATGCCGTTCGGCGTGATGGGCGGCCACTATCAGGCGGCGGGGCACGCCAACTTCATCTCCAACGTGCTTGACTTCGGCCTCGACATCCAGGCTGCGGCCGAGCGCCCGCGCAGCTTCTGCTTCGACGGCGCGCTGTCGCTGGAGACCACGATCGGCCAGGACATCCACGATGAGATGCATCGCCGCGGCCACACCGTGCGTTGGACCGAGGAAGCAATCGGCGGTTGCCAGGCGATCCGGATCGATCGTGCGCGTGGCGTCCTGCTCGGCGCTTCCGATCACCGCAAGGACGGCGTGGCACTCGGCTACTAAGACCGCCGAACGCGGAAGGCACGATGGATCGAGCCGGATGGCACCAGCTCGATCCCCCGAGCCGAAGGTTCGCGTTCTCCCGGCGCACAGCAGTCCATGCATTCCGCGGTCGCCAGGTTCCGTGGCGCGATGCGCCTCAGCCGCCAGGCGCTGGCCCTTCATCTCCGACGATGTCCGCCCCGTCGAGCCGCCGGATAGGCCCAGAATCCCCTCGATCCAATTTTCGCCCAGAAGCGCGGCGAATTCTGCCCGGACACTGGCGCGGGCAAGGCCGGTTTGCGCCCGGCAGCAGAGGTGGCATGGCTCCTGATCGGGTGCTGCGGCTTCAATCGCCGGGCGCCTATGCTAAGCCGCGCCACCGGAGAATGGGTTGGAATGCGATTCTTCTCGAAAATGACGATCGGCATGGCGGCCGCAGCCACGATCGCGCTCGCCTCCAGTGGGGCGTATGCGCGGGGTTGGGACACCGTGCACCGCTTTGTGCATAAGACAGGCAAGTGCGGTGCGGGCAAAGAGGTCCTGGCGTCGCTGTATACGGTCGGTTCGCGGACGAGCAGCGGCGAGCCAATGAAACATGACGGCTTGACCGCAGCCTCCCACGAATATCCGCTCGGCACCACCGTCGTGGTCACCAACCCGGCAAACGGCCGAAGCTGCAGCATTCGGGTCAACGACCGCGGCCCCTACGGCAAGCCGCGCGATCTCGGCGTGAAGATCGACTTCACCCTTGGCTCAGCCCGGTGCCTCGGCATGCGGGGGACGCAGTATGTCTGTCTGCCCGGCGAGGAGCCGATCGAGATCGCCGGCATGGCGCTGGTGATCGACGGCAACACGGTCGAGATCAGCGGCACGAAAATTCGGCTGCAAGGGATCGACGCGCCGGAGACCGACCAGCTGTGCGTCGATGAGAAGGGCTCCGGCTGGACCTGCGGCCTTGCCGCACGCGATGAACTCGCCAAGCGTTTCGGGGACAAGCCATGGACCTGCCAGGTCGCGGGTCATGACAAATACGGCAGGTCGCTCGGAAGCTGCGCGGTGAATGCGGAGAGCGTTGAAGAGTGGATGGTACGCTCCGGCTGGGCCGTCTCGCTCGTCCGCTCGGCACGCACCTATGAGGCCTCCGAGGTCATCGCCCGGGACGCGCAATCCGGCCTGTGGTCAGGCGCGTTCATCATGCCGTCGGATTGGCGGAATCGAAACCAGAAGACCACCATCGTTGGGGCTGCCAACGTGCCGAGCAACGCCCTGGAAATCCTGCGCGGCGCAGCCTCAGTTGCCGAAGCGCCGTCGCCGGAGTGTGCCATCAAAGGCACGATTACCAAGGGCGGCCAATGCACTTACCAGCAGCCAGGCAGTCAACTGTACGCGAAGCTGAAGATGGGCCCGAGCAAGCGCTGGTTCTGCAGCGTCAAGGAAGCTGAGACGGCGGGGTGCCGGGCGGTCAAGAAGTGAGCCGTCCCTAACCGGTAGGGTTGTCTTGTTTGTGGGCTCAGCGGTCGCCAACTCGGGGCGCTGCAACCCTCGGCAGTGTATTCCTGAGGGCGTTCAGCAGAATTCCGATCGTCGTGCCGTTGTGCAGGACGGCGGTGGTGATCGGGGCCAGCACGCCCATCGCTGCCAGCCCGAGGATCGTGGTGTTGAGGCCGACCGTCAGTTTGTAGTTGCTGGCGATCCGCGCCATGGCGCGATTGGCAAGTTCCTTGGCGTCGGCGACGCGATCGACGCCGTCTTCGAGCAGGGCGATGTCCGCCGTGAGCCGGGCGATGTCCGCGCCCTTGTGCATGGCGATGCCGACATGGGCGCCGGCCAGCGCTGGAGCGTCGTTGATGCCGTCGCCGACGAACGCGATCTTCGCGCCCTGGGCGTTGAGGTCGGCGATGATTGCGGCCTTGTCGGTCGGCAGCAACTCGGCATGAAAGCCGTCGAGCCCGAGTTCTTGCGCCATTTCGGCCGCGCGGTCGCGATGATCGCCGGTCAGCAGCAGGATGCGTTTGGCGCCGGCGCGGCGCAGGCGTGCGATGGTCGCGGCGCTGGTCGGGCGGATGGTGTCTTTCAGTCCGAGGACGCCGAGCAGACGGCCGCCGAAGCCGATGAACAGCAGCGTCTTGCCTTCGCGATACAGACGATCGATCGGATCTCGATGCAGCGAGATATCGATGCCTTCGTCCTCTTCGACGAAATGGCGCGAGCCGACAACGATGCGCTCGCCGGCGATCACGCTGGCGACGCCGTGGGCCACGATGAACTCCACCTCCGCATGGTCGAAATGGTGGCCGTGCCGGGCCTTGGCGGCGTTCACGACGGCGAGCGCGAGGGGATGAAAGTAGTGTTCTTCGACTGAGGCGGCGAGACAAATCAGGTCGTCGGCGCTGTAGGCGGAGTCGAAGGTGATCGAGTCCGTCACCTCCAAAGTGCCGCTGGTGAGCGTTCCGGTTTTGTCGAAGATAAAGGTGTCGGCCTGGGCGAGGCGTTCGAGCGCGCTTGCACCCTTGACCAGAATGCCGATCCGGCCGGCATGATACATCGCGGATTTGAACGCGACCGGCGTCGCCAATTTCAGCGCACAGGAATAGTCCGCCTGCAGCACCGAGGCGGCCGAGCGCCAGTCGCCGGTGAGTAGCACGGAGAAGCCCGCGAGTTTCAGCACGGTGGGAACCAGTCGATCGGCGAGGCGGGCGGCCTCGATCTGTGCCTCGCTCTTCGCCGTCAGCGACTGTTCGACATAGTCGGCGATCCGCGCGGCGGCGGTCCGGCGGCCGACCTGCTCGGCATAGATCGTCAGCCGGCCATCCTCCAGCATGGTGCCGGACAGAACCTTGCAGCCGCGGCTCTTGACGACCGGCGCACTCTCGCCGGTCATCGCCGCCTCATTGACGGTGGCTTCGCCCGACAGAACGGTGCCATCGACCGGAACGACCGCACCGGCGCCGACCACCACGGCGTCACCGGCCGTCACCTCGTCGGCGGAAATCTGCACTTCGACGCCGTCGCGCAGAACCCAGACGCCGTCGCCGGTCGGGCGCAGCAGATGCTTGAGCAGATCGTCGGAGCGGCGGGCGATGGAGTCTTCGATCGCTTCGCCGAGCGCCAGGATGAACGTCGTGGTGTTGGCGGCGACGAAGTCCGAGCGCGCCAACGAGATCGACACCGCCATCGCCTCCAGCACGTGGCTGGTGACGCCATGGGTTCGAAGATCGGCCGCCGCATGCCGCAGCAGCGGCAACGCGGCGGCGAGGCTGACCGGAAGGCGAGCCTGCATCGGCAGCGTGCTCGTCCCGAGCAGGACGGCGAGCGTCGCGGCGACGTCCGAACTGCCGTCGTCACTTCGCGGATTTGCGCCGGCCTCCGACGCCTCAAGGCCCGCGATCGTGGCGACGATGGTGTCGGCGTCGGTGCGGGCCGGATCGAAACACACGATCAGCGACGCAGCGCGCGGATTAACGCGCGCCGAGGTCACGCCGTCGATCAGTCTTGCGACGCCGGCGAGGAGAGCAGGGTCGGATGTCTTGGAGCGGCGCTGATAGCGCAGGCGGATGCGGCCGGGCAGGCGGTGAACGATCTCGACTGCCGACAGCCACCGGTTATCGGTCATACGGTGCCGCTCTGCTCGGCCTCGACTTCCGCGCTGAGGTCAGCAAACTGTTCCTTCAGTTCGGCGACGCTTCCCATCATGTTGGCGTAGGCCTTGATCGCGCCCTTGAACAGCTTGCTACGTAGTTCCTCTTCGGAGAGGACGTAGGCAGCGAGGCCGCCGATTAGCAGGCCGAGCAGAAACTGCTCGTTGCGGCCCTTGGGGAGCAGCCCGCCGAGATTGCCGAGCATGCCTTGCCGCGGGCGGTTGCCGGCGAGGGTGAGTTGGCCGGCGAGCAACTGCTCGATCTCGCGACGCTTCAGGCCCTTGCCGCGCTTTCCCTTCTTCTTAGCCAAGTCCAATCTCCTCGGAAGATTCGGTCGCGACCGCCAATTCGGTCGCCAAGAGAGTTTCCAGAGCCAGGGCGCCGAGCGCCCCGCCAGCGAGCGCGCTGAGCGCGCCGAAGTAGTCCTGATCGCGCATGCTTTCGGCAACCGCCGCGCCGGCCGCCAGCGCGACGCCGCCCTGCAACGCCTGACGCAGCAGTTTGCGGCCATGAGGCTTGCCGGATGTGCGGCTGTCCTGGATCGCAGCGAGCAGGCCCGCGGCGACGAGGCCACGGGTGAAGTTTGTGGTGATTTCCCCGGCAGCGAGCGGCGCCGCGCGCTGCTTCGCTTTACGCTTTTTCATTCGGGGCAGTCTCGTCGGCGGACGGGGCTGGTGCCGCGTCGGTTGTCGCTGCGTTCGGCGCAGCGTCTGTCGCTGCCTCGCCGCTATCCGCGGTGGTGGACAGTTTCGATCGGAGCGCGGCGCTGGATTTCTCGACGGCGCTGAGGCCGGAGACGGTCGCCTCGCGGAGTTCCTCGCCGGCCTTGTCCAGTCCGCTGCGGGCTTTCTGAGCGAACGACTTAACGGCTTCCGGCGCTTTGGACTGCTTCAGCAGATGCACGCCGACGATGCCGACAAGGATACCGGATGCAAATCGCAGAAGTGGGAGCATGATGAATTCCTTCCGAACTATGAGCTGGCCAGCAGGCCGTGCAGATTGTTGCGCAGCGTTTCGCCCTCCGGCGTCACGTCGCCGGAGACGAAGTCGCGCCAGGCGGCGGGCGGGATTCCGTGCGGGTCGTATTCGACCACGCAGGATCGCGCGAGCGGGTTCAGGCTGATCGAGCGGATGCCGTCCATCTTCGCCAGCGCTTTGCCGAACCGCTTCGCTTCGTCCGCCATCGCGATCAGTTCGCCGTCGAGCGGGACCTTCAGTTTGAGGCGGATGCGACCGGGCAGGTGGTGCGCAATCTCGAGATGATGCGTGAAGCGCAGAAGGCCTGCGGCGGAAGGATCGGACACGGAGAACCTAACGGAATGTGCGGCGCCAATGCACCGCGAGGTGGGTGAGGGTCGCCGCGATGGCGACGACGCCCATCTGAGCGTGGAGTTTGCGACTGACGCCGAGCGCCGCGACGGTGCCGGCCATGCCGGCGAGGGCGCCGACTTTCGCGACGCGATTGATCGTCGACCGGGTCTGCGCCCGGCGCCGCAATCGCTCGATCGGGTCGTCGGAGGTGGCTGCAGCCTCTACATCGGCGGTTGGTGAATCCGGTGGCCCGGCCGGCGCCATCGTCGCCCACACCCCTGCGACCTCGGCACGGATTCGCGCCTCCATCGCTGTGTCGGCCGGATCGTAGCGCAGCAGGAACGAGCCGACCGCTGGATCGCCATCGACCGCCACCAGCGCGCGCAATCGTGCGTCGATCGCGGCATAGCGGGAGCGGTCTCGCAGCATCCGATGCCGCAACCGAATCCGCCCCGGCAGGACCGAGACGAATGCAGAAGTGTGATCGTTCGGGCGGGTCATCGCCGCACCAGACCCTGCCGGCTGGCGTGCTTGGTTGCGGTGTGGCGCGGTAAGAATGCGTTTGGTGCGATTGATGGGAGGCGAGAGGGGCGCCCGCTCTGGCCGCGTGCGCAATCGGAGACGCAGGGGCCATCGAAGGCCAAATCGGATCGACAGCAGGCAGTCAAAGGCGCTCCTTCGCGTCACCCAGGTTTAGAGTTTGCCAACCTCGATAGTCTGCAAAAGCGCCGATGAGGTTGCGTAGTGCGGTATTTCTGTAGCGAATATGTTGCTTGTGACTATTAGTCTGGATCGTAAAAGTCGGCAGTTTCCTTGATGCGCGTCAAATGCGGAGGTGCTGCGGTCCAGCGGACGAATACAATTGGTACTGGGATGATCCGCGGGAGGCGGCACGGTGCCATCATCGGCGAATGCGACCCGTTTCCAAGATTTGACTGCGGTCAATTCGCAAAAGCGAATTGTTCCCTATGGTGATCTTCGAAACGAGGATTCTCAGAGTGAATTTCAGACCCGACAGCCGCCGCTTTGACTCGGCCGACATCCGGCCGGTCGACATCAATCAGCTTGCCCCGGAGCCGGCGCGTCCCTGTGCGGTCGACCTGCTGCAAACGGTCGGCCTGCGCCCAACGGCTCAGCGCCTGGTTCTGACGCAGCTTCTGTTCGGGAGCGGCGACCGCCATGTCACGGCGGAAATGCTGTACGAGGAGGCGTCCGGCGCTTCGGTCCAGATCTCACTCGCGACGGTGTACAACACCCTCAATCACTTCGCCGAGCTCGGCTTGGTGCGCCGTGTCAGCGTCGATGGCAGCAAGACCTATTTCGACACCAACATCAGCGACCACCATCACGTCTATCTGGAAAACCGGCACGAGCTGATCGACATCCCGGCCTCGCTGATTCAGCTCGGCGAGCTGCCTCAAATTCCCGAGGGCTACGAGGTCAGCCGCGTCGATCTGGTGGTGCGTCTCCGGCGGAAGGGGCGGGGCTAGGATCACCTGCCTCTGCCGGCGTATTAGCGCCCATCCGCGGCTGATGTTCGGACCTTCTGAAGAAGACAGCCTTGCGAGCTGTTACACCCACCGCGACGGGGTGTCGACGTCGCCGGTCCATGAGTAGATCGCCAGCAGCGGCTCGTCGTCGGCGCGCATCGCGTGGACGACGTCGCTGGCGTGCAGGATGGCATCCCCCGGCCGGCGCGGTGCGGTGTCGGTGGCGACGGTCCAGTGCGGATGGCCGACCACGATCCGATACAGCTCGACCGCGGGATGGCGGTGGGGCGGGTAGTAGGTCCGCGGGCCGATCAAGGTGAGACCGAAGCAGACCTCGCGGCTGACGATCGGCGCCAGCGGGCCGATCAGCTCGGCCCAGCCCATGGCGCCTTCGAGGCCCGGCGCATCATCGCGCGGCGTGTAGCCGTAACGCCATGGCAATTGCTGCGCGATCGGGCGCAGCGCGGCTGCCACCTCTGGCGCCGTGACCTCGGCGAGATCGAGCACCACCGGCAGGTGCCGGGTCAACGGATGATGCGTCGGCTGCAGCACTGCAGCCTCCAGAGGGGCCGCGGCGAGCAGCGCCTCGACACGGCGGATCTCGGCCCTGGCTGCGTCATCGGCTCCGTTCGGATCGGCGAAGGAACGCCGCAGCGCTGCGACCAGCGATCGTAGCTGGCCGGCTTCATCAGAGGCGGTCATTCAGCGCAGGCCCGATTGCAACACCACGTAGGTGTGGCCGATCCGCAGACCGTTGCGATGCGCCTCCCACGCCGCCACCGCGCCGAGCTGTTCGCCGGCGAGGCTGGCCTCGATCGTCGCGGCGTTGGCGCCGGCCTCGCCGGGATCGAGATCTGCGAACGCAGCCTCCAGCGCATCCGCGGCGTAGAATCGAAACGGGCCGAGGCCTTGGCGCTCCCAATTCGCGTAGGTGGAGATGACGTCGTCGGCGTCGGCCTGCACTTTCCAGCCATAAGTGAGGACGCGCGGCACCAGCCCGGCGGCGCGCGACATCTGCGCCAGAATGTCGAGCGGCACCCGCGCGCCGACCGTCGACAGCACGACGCCGTCCGGCGTCAGCGCGTCACGCGCCTGCACCAGCGCGAGATAGTGCATCGTCAGCAGCCAGTCGGTGATGAAGGCCGGGATGTCTTCGCTGCGCGGCGCGAGGAAAGCGGCGCTGGTCTTGTCGGCTTCGATCTTGCGGCTGTCGTCGACCGGCAGATTGGGCAGGTTCTCGTAGATCACGTCGAACTTCACGCCCGCGGAAGCGAGCGGAATGAGCAGGTCGCCGGCGCCCGCGTGCAACGTGATGGCCGCGTCGGGGCGAACATTGCCGCGCACGTTGCGCGCCGCTGTGGCGACCACCTCGTCGAACAGGTCGGTGATGCCGACGATCTCGGCGCCGAGCAATTCGATCGCCGCCAGCGCATCGACGCCGGAGCCGGTGCCGATCGAGGCGAATGCGCGTGGGGGTGTTGCGCGGTTGCGCGCGAGGACCCGGAACGCCGGTGCGGCGACGCTCGCCACCCAGTCGCGCTTGAGGTCGTTCAGGTCGGGCAGATAAGCACGATCGGCGAGTTCGATCTCGACCTCGTCCTTGATCCGCCGAAGGGGCGTCGTGCCGAGATACCGGCGGGCATCGAAGCGCAGCTTGGGCGCTGCTTCGGGTGCGGGGGCCGATGTTCGGCCGGTGTTCAGTGCCGTCGCCATATGTCACTCGCAGTCGGATTGTGGATTCGGTGTCGATCGAATGACTCAGGCAAGGCGTCAATGCGCCACTGACGGTCGTCGATGATGGCAACACTCATACGTCAAGGTTGCCAGCAGGAGTTTTCCTTGTCGGCAGCGAAGCGAGAATGCCATTCGCCTCCGCGACGCGCGCATGGTTGATCATGTGCGTTCGCTGCTGGCTCGCGAGAACGGGCCGAGGCCCGAGTCTCACCGATGCGACGTCAATGGCAAAGGCCGTAGCCGCCGGCGATGATCGCCTGGACCGGCGCAGCGCCGATCGAGATCGACGCCATGCGCTGGCGCAGATGGGTGTCGATCACCGCGACCGTGCCCTGATCCTCGATCGGCAAGTACAGCTTGTCGCCATCGGGTGTGACCACGCCGGTACCCGGCACGCCGTCGAGCGCGATCGAGCCCGCGGCCTTGCGGCGCTCGAGGTCGAAGATCAGCAGCTTGCGCGCAGCGGGCGCCGGAACGAACGCCACCGTATCGAACCAGGCTGCATAAGCTGTCGATGCCGCGGCCGGCAGCGTGACGCCGCCCGGCTGCAGCGGCTCCGACGGCAGGATCGACAGCGTGCCCGCATGCTGATCGATCGCCAGCAGCTGGATGCCGGTGCCGGTTGCGAACAGAACGGGATGATCGGAGGAGGGCACGCTCGCCAGCACCTGTCGCGAGCGCAGATCGAGGTGCAGTACGCGGCGCGGAGTCTCGGCCGTCAGCGCAAAGCCTTCGCGGCCGTTCGGCGCGCGCAGCAGCGCGTGGAGCGACGGCCCTTCGACCGGCGGAACAGGCTGCGCGGTCGCGATGTCATACGTCGATAGACCGCCGACGCTCGCAGCTGCCACCAGGAGGGATGAACTATCGCCGGAGAAGATCGCCTCGCGGATCTCGCGCGGGCCGTCGATCCGGCTGCGTTCGCGGCCGTCGGTGCTGTCGAGCAGCACGATTGTGCCGCGCGCATCGTCGAACGCCGCCAGCCGCTGGCCGTCGGGGCTGATCCGCAGCCGCGACGGGATAAATGGCAGCGGTACGTCGCGTCGGCTTTGTGTCGCCAGATCGACACTGACGAGACGTGGACTGCTCAGGTCGATCGCGGCCAGGCGGCCGCCGCGCTGGGAGATCTGCAGCTCGCGCGGTTCAAGACCGAGTTCGAGCGTGCCGGTCACGGTCTCGGAATCGACATCGATCGCATCGAGTGCGGCAACGCCGCGCCGCGCGACGAAGATCGTGCGCCGGTAGTCGCGGTAAGTTTCGGCGCGAGCAGGGGCGGCGGCGAGCAGGGCTGCCGCGCCAACCAGCGCTGTTCCAAAAAGACGCCGACGGGTGATGCCGGCACTGGAGCGTGCTCCGGTGGGCTTCGTTGGATCGTATGGCGGGTGGGAATTGAACGTCACGATGTCTCGTCAGAAAGTGCTCAGGCGCTACGGCTGATCGCTGTGGTGTAGATGCGCTCGATCAAAGTGAGCGCGCCGCGATAGCCGGCGTAGCCGCGCGACAGCACGACTTCATAGGAGGCCGGGAAACCGACTTCGAGAATGAAGCCGCGCAGTTCCTTGGCGAGATCGCGCTCCCAGGTGGTGCCGAAGATCAGCGGCGGCTTGCGGCCGAAATCGGCGCTGCGGAGTGCGGTATGCACCGCGTAGCTATCTTCGGCGAACACCGGTTCGATGCCGACGTCGTGGTCGAGCTTGGCGAACGCCGCGCGGATCGCGTCGCGATGCTCGGGCGGGGTGTTGTCGGTGATCACCACCGAGGCCGGCACCAGGCCGAGCTGACGGACCGCGAAACTGCTCAGCGACAGCGTGGTGGCGGCGTCGCCGACGGCGGCGAACCGCGCCGGCAGGCCCCAGCGATACTGCGAATAGAACTCCGAGAACGCCTCGATGTAGCCGTAGTAGTCGCGCTCTTCCGCAGCGATGAAAGCTCCGGCCTGCGAGTCCGGAATGCCGGCAAAGGCGGCGACCTGGCGGAGGAATTCGGAGGTCTGCCGGCCGCCGATCGGCGGCACGGGCAGGTGAAGATACGGCTGGCCGTATTTGCTTTCCAGATGCTGCGCGGTGGCGAGGCCGAGCCAGGGCGATGCCACCAGATTGAACTGCGCCCGCGGGATTGCACGCCATTCCGATACGCCGGCCGAGCCGGGCCCGAACAGCACGTTGACGCGCAGCCCGATGCCTTGCAGTAGCCGCTTCAATTCGGCGAGATCGCCGCGCCAGAACGGGTCCTGATACGGCAGCGGTGCCCACAGATTGACGAGGCCGTGTTCACGCGGCCCTGCATCCGCACTGGCGAATTGGTCGATGATGGCGCGGGTGACGACCTCGTGGCCGGTGTAGTTGTTGCCACGGAAGCCGCCGGTGCCGGCATAGACCACGGGCGCGCCCTTGGCCTGGAATTCCTTGACCACGGCCGGCACGTCGTCGCCGATCAGATCCGGGATGCAGCCGGTGAGCACGACGAACAGATCGGCTTCCATCAGCTCCAGCGTGTGGCTGATCAGCTCGCGCAGCCGCTCTTCGCCGCCGAAGATCACTTCGCGCTGGGTGGCGTTGGTGCTCGGCGCGACGCCGAGACCGCCCCAGCCGCCGCCCTGGTAAGCGTTGTTGAAGGCGAGTGCGCCGCATTGCTTATCGGCGCAGCCCGGGCCGCAATGGGTGATCGGAATCGCGCGCGGGATCGCCGCCACGGTCTGCATCGCACCGAGCGCGCAGGCGTAACGAACCTGCTCGATCGGGCCTTCTTCGGGGACGTCGGCAACGACAGGGACAGGACCGGAGCGACGGACTTGAAGCGGGGTGATGGTCATCAGACGCGGCTTCCGGCGGCTTGCGGGGCGTTCTGCCGGGCGAGTAGATAGGGATCGGCCTGATCCAGCCACCAATGCTTGTAGGGCAGGCTGGTGTGGCCGGCGAGGTCCTGATGGAATTTGCGCTGCGCCAGCGCATCGACGATTTCTTCGCCGAGGTCGATCATGCCCTGATAGCCGATGGCCGTCGAAGCATCGCCGAGCGCGATCGCAGGCACGCCGAGGCGCGAGGCGAGGCCGGCCAGACCACCATGGCGGATGATGATGAAGTCCGGATCGGACCGCTTCAGCAGATTGTAGAACTGATACGGCTGGCGGTTGGAAATGCTGAAGTGCTCGACGTCGCCATAGGCGTCGATCATGTGACCGAGCGAGTCCTGGCGGACGTCGTGGCTGTCATAGACCGGGTCGTGATGGAACACGAGCGAGCCGGGCACCTCGACGCCGAGCTCACGCAGCACGCCGATCACGCCGTGAGCATAGGCCGCACCCATCGCCACGTAGCCGCGCACGCCCTTGAGCCGTTCGCGCAGCCGCTCGATCTGCGGGCGGACGCGGGCGTGCTCGCGGGCAATGTAGGCTTCGGCCAGCTCCTCCCGGTGGGTGGCCTTCGCGAGTGCGCGCAGCCAGGCGTCGGTGCCGGCGAAGCCATAAGGCTGCGGCGCCTTGATCTCCTGCACGCCGTATTGCTGCTCCAGCGCAGCGCCGAGATAACCGCCGACCGAATAGCAGAAGGTGGCCGATGCGGCGGCTTCTGAGGCGCGGGCGATCTCGTCGACCGACGCGACGGTGAGGATGTTGTTGGCTTCGAGGCCCAGCTCCGCCAGCATCGGCGTGAACACGTCGCTGCCCCACAGCACGATGATGTTGACGAGGTTGTCCTGCCGCGGGCCCGGCTTGGGCTTGACGACGTGGCGCAGCACGCCGTGCTGGATCGCGTCGAATCCCGAGCTCCAATGCTTGGACTTGAAGCCCTCGCAATACATCGCCACCACCGGGACACCGAGCTCGTCCTCGCAGTCGCGCACCACGCTCTCGACGTCGTCGCCGATGATGCCGGTGGCGCAGGAGGTGGCGACGAACACCGCTTTGGGCTGGTGCCGCTCTACCGCGGCCTTGATGGTGGCGCGCAGCTTCTCGGCGCCGCCATAGATCATGTCGCGCTCGATCAGGTTGCTCGACAGGCCGGTGACGTTGCGCGGAGCCAGGCCGCGCCGCATCAGGCCGTTGCGGAAGAACGCATTGCTGTTGATGTGACCGGCGGCGCAACCGATCGGGGAATGCTGCACCAGCACTGCGTCGCGAACGTTGCTGGCTTGGCTTTCAGCAATCTGCTCGGAGCAGGTCGAGCCCTGCGAGAACGGCGACTCCAATTCGCAGATGCGCTGGCCCTTGCCGCCGCAGCCGGGGCCACAATCGCCGCGGGAGAACGCGGACTCGTTGGCAAGGCGGGAGGCGGGGCCATCCCATGAAGTAATGGTACCAAGACGCTGCTCGCGGGTCTCGGCGGACGGACTACGAAGATTAATGGCCATCGGCGCTCAACGCCTTCAAAGAACGAAACTGTGAGGATGATCAGTTGCGCGGGAAGATGGCCATGAGGAAACGCTGTTCGCAAGCGCGAAAGCGCGGTGCTTTGCGATTTGAAAGAACTAACTGCGCCGCGTCGTGCGAGGAGAAGCAATCCAGTGTCGATGAGGCGCCGTGCGATGATGCTCGGCTACCAGCTTGCGGTATGACCCGTCCGTCGCGGTCACGATCAGGCGTCAGCGAGCGCGGAGTCGAGATCAGCGAGGAGGTCCCCGGCGTGCTCGAGCCCGATCGACAATACCACGCGCGGTGAGGCCGCAGCCCGGTCGAGGATGGCGCTGCGGACGCCTCCGTAGGTCACGGCAGGATCAAACAGTGTCAGTACGTCCGTAAACCGAGCCGCAGCGGCTGCGCTGGGCAGATCGAAGGCGATCAACGCAGCGCCTGTGGCGAGGCCGGACACCTTTGGATGCGCGCCCAGATAGGTCGCGACCTCGCGCGCGCTGGCGGTCTGCCGGCGCAGCCGCAGCGGCAATGTCTCGACACCCTGGATGATCTGGAACACCGCCAGTGGATTGATCGCCGCGCCGAGATCGCGCAGCAGATGCGCCCGCGTCCGCGCCACGAACGGACTGGCGTTCCATTTCTTCACCAGCTCGGTCCAAACCACGCCGTGGTACGACGCGTCTGGGTCGCTGAGGGTCGGCAGCCGGGTGGCATGAGCCTCCCAGGAAAACCGGCCGCCATCGATGATCAGACCGCCTTGGGCACCATCATGGCCACCGAGATATTCCGCCGCCGAATAGATCACCAGCGCTGCGCCGTGCTCGAACGGCCTTAACGACAGCGGCAGTGCGGTATTGTCGACGATCAGCGGTACGCCGGCTTGCTGCGCCGCTTCCGCTGCACCGGCGAGCGGGAAGGCGCGGAGCTGCGGCACGCTGAGGCTTTCGACATAATACGCCCGGGTACGTGCATCGGTCGCCGCGGCGAACGACTCCGCCGATCCCGTCTCGGCAGCGAAACGGACGTCGATCCCGAACTGGCGCAGCGAAGCGACGAGGCCGGCATTGCGTCCCGCCCCGATGTCTGGCGACAGCACGACGTTGTCACCGCTGTGAGTGATGTTGAGTAGTGCGTAGAGCGATGCGCTCTCGCCGGTGGCGAGCGCAAGGGCCCCGACGCCGCCTTCGAGTGCGGCTACGCGGCGCTCTAGAAACTCGCGGGTGGGATTGACGGTGCGCGTGTAGGTGTAGCCGATCTCTTCGAGCGCGAAGATACGGCGCGCGTGCTCGGTGTCCTGAAATTGGTACGAGGTCGTCAGGTAAATCGGAGGCACCACTGCGCCGGTGACCGGATCGGCGCGGAACGAACCACCATGGACCGCGAGCGTTTCGAAATTGGCGGCCTGTGGCTGGGTCATGACGGTGCGCTCCTCGGCGACAGAGGTGAAGAGAATGGATTGATCAGTGGATGTCGAGCGACGGATAGATCACTCAGTGCTGCTGCAGCCGCCGTCAAGCGGCGCATGCAAGACACGGCGCTGCGTCGACACCATACGGCGCGGTTTGGGAGTTTCGCGACGCGTGAGACTTCCGACAACTGAATAGCAAGTGTGTTCGAACGCGGCTTGTTCACAGCATCTGCAGAGAATACGGTTGGCACGTGAAGTCAAGTAATCGTGCTGGAAAGTGAAATGTTCGCGCAAGCTTCAACCGTCGATGATAATCATGCTGTCCAACTGCTGCATCCCAGCACATTCGTTCTCCGCGGCGCGCGCGGCCGTGCCGAGGTGAGTCGCCGTCCTGCGTCGCGCGGTGATGACGGGGGCAGCGCACCGCTGCATTTCGGCAACGAGAGGCTGGATGCGCGGTATCGAGCGGTGAGCCATCCGGTGCTGCGCGAGTTGGAGAGCAGGCTGGCCGCGTTCGAAGGTGGCGCTTCGGCGCTGGCGGTCGCGTCAGGGCAGGCGGCGTCGACATTCTCGGTGCTGAACCTGGCGCAAGCCGGCGACAATTTCGTCACCTCCACGGGGCTTTATGGTGGCACCTGGATCTTGTTCGACAACACGTTGCGCGAGCTCGGCATCCAGGCGCGGTTTGTCGATCCGTCCGACCCGGAGAACTTCCGACGCGCGACCGATGCGCGGACGCGGCTGTATTATGCGGAGACGCTGCCCAACCCGAAGCTGGAGGTGTTTCCGATCCGCGAAGTGGCTGCGATCGGTCGTTCGCTCGGGGTGCCGCTGGTGATGGACAACACCGCCGTCCCCGGCGTGGTGCGTCCGCTCGATCATGGCGCGGCGATCGTGATGTACTCGACCACCAAATATATCGGCGGTCATGGCACCACGCTCGGCGGCGCGATCATCGACGGCGGCAACTTCCCCTGGCAGCAGCACGCCGAACGGTTTCCGCTGCTGACGGCGCCCGATGCGGCCGATCCGCAAGTCGTCTGGACTGATGTTGCTCGGCCGTTCGGCCCGATCGCGTTTTCGCTCCGCGTGCGGCTGAAGCTGCTCGGTGATTTCGGCGCCGGCATGGCGCCGCTCGCCGCGTCGCAGATCTTGCAGGGGCTGGAGACGCTTCCCATCCGGATGGAGCAGCACAACGCCAATGCGCTTGTTGTCGCCGACTATCTGAAGGACCATCCGAAAGTCGCGGCGGTGCATTTCCCTGGCCTGCAGAGCGGTGAGCTCCGCCGTCGCGCCGACGCGTCGATGCGGGGAGGGTACGGCGCGCTGATCGGGTTCGAATTGCGCGACGGGCAGGCGGCCGGCCAGCGCTTCATCGAGGCGCTGAAGCTGTTCTATCACGTCGCCAATATCGGTGACGCGCGGTCGCTGGCGATCCAGCCCTCTGCCACCACTCATTCGCAGCTCAGTGAGGAGGATCAGCTGGCGGCCGGCGTGACGCCGGGCTTCATCCGGCTATCGATCGGGATCGAGCATCCGGACGACATTCTGGCCGACCTGGCGCAGGCGCTGGACGCTGCATGATGCGGTCGTTCCAAGGGGCTGCCCTGGCGCCCCTTGGAACTCGGTCAACTTGATTGGGAGGCGGCGAAGCGTTCGGGGACTTCTGGATCGCCTTGCCGTTTTGCCCTTCGCAAGGCCGCGAACGACATTTGGCGGGGAGCGATACGTCCCAGTGTGGCTAGCCGTTATGGCGAGGCTTGCGGCGGCGGTGGGACCACCGGGAGCGCGGTGATCGCCTTGATCTTTTCCATCGCAAACCGCGAGGTGACGTTCTTCAGTTCGGCGGTCTTGATCAGCCGGCGGTAGAACCGGTCGAACGACTTCATGTCGGCGACAACGACGCGCAGGACGTAGTCATAGTCACCAGCAAGCCGGTACACTTCGACCACTTCGGGCATGCCGCGGAGCGTTGTGGCGAATGAGGCTTGCCATTCCTTGGTCTGTTCGCCGGCTTCGATGAAGACGAACACCGACAGGCCGAGCCCGATCTTTTCCTGATCAACCAGTGCGACACGGCCGGTGATGACCCCGTCCATCTGCAGGCGCTGAATACGCTTCCAGCACGGAGTCGACGACAGCCCCACCTTGGAGGCGATGTCCGCGACCGAGTGGGTGGCGTTCTCCTGCAGCAGCCGGAGGATCTTGATATCGAGATGATCGAGAGGTCGTGACATACCGAACTGACGACGGAGTGATCCTGATCCGAGGATGGTCTGCTCGCGCGCCGGGCGTGACGAACGGACGAATGCCGTCAGTGACGTGTTCGGCGGAACGAACTACTCCGCGATCTAAGGACGTTCTCCGATCGAACACAACATCCGCCAAACAGTTTGAAAGAAGCTGCTGCGCTATTAGTTGGGTGGAGAACAAATCGCTCGCGGAGTGGCGTTCTCCGGAGCGATCGTTCTTACCGGCGGTTGGTCGTCCCCGGCGGAAAGTCCGTCGCGTTCCGAGTCAGGCAGCTCGACCGGTGAACTCGGCCGACCAACCCTCGGCATCGCTGAGATAGCGCACGGCTTTGATCCGGCGGGCGGCGGTGAGGCGGAAATTGTGCTCGAGGCCCGCCGGGACCACGATGAAATCGCCTGGACCAACGTGAAGATCGGCACGCTGCCCGTCAACAATGACGCCGAAGATGCCGGCCCCATCGAGAATGTGGCGGATCTCGTCGCCGGCGTGGCGATGCCAGTTTTCGAATTTGGTGGCGAGCTGCTCGTTATCCGGCCGCTCTGGATGCAGCACGATCAGGTCGCGCGACGGAAACTCCGGGCGCGGCGGCAGTGCGTCAAGCACGGTCGCGGCCGCGGTGTCGTCGAGCAGCGGTCGCCCCAGTGTTTCCGCCAGTGCCGTCGGCACCGGGTGATGCTCCACCACGATGCGATGCGCGCGTGCGATTGTTTCGATCTCCGCGGCGGTCGCCTCGCGTCCGTCGGCGAACAGGAGAGTTGCCATCGTTGTCCTCTTCAAAGCTGCCAGGGGGTGGAGTGAGGGTGCGTCAGGCGACCGCGCGGTCGCGCTCGGCTTCGGCTCGTTCCGCCGCGACCAGTCGATCCGCCCAGCTGCTCGACCATTCGCGAAGTTGCTGCGGATCGAGCGGCGTCGGCACCTTGGACTCGGTGTGCTCTGCGATGCGGTGCGCCAACTGGCGATAGATCTCGGCTTGCGCCGATTGCGGCGCCGCCTCGATGGTGGTGCGGCCGCTGAGTTCGGCCTGGGTGACGGTCAGGGAGCGTGGCACGTATTGCACGATCGGCGTCGCGGTGCGCGCGGCGAAATCGTCGATCACGTCGCGCTGGAAGTCGGTGTTGATCGAATTGGCGATGATGCCGCCGAGCAGCGCGCCGCCCGAGTTGGAGAACCGTTCGATGCCGCGGAACAGATTGTTGGCGGCATAGACTGCCATGAAGTCGGACGACGACACCGTGAACACGTGTTCGGCGATGCCCTCGCGCACCGGCACGGCGAAGCCGCCGCACACAACGTCCCCCAGCACGTCGTAGATCACGTAATCGAGGTCGAGTTCTTCAAACACCCGCTGCTGCTTCAGGAGTTCGACCGCGGTGATGATGCCACGGCCGGCACAACCGACGCCTGGCTGCGGGCCGCCGGCCTCGACGCAGTAGATGCCGCCGAAGCCTTGAAAGATCGCCTCGTAGGCATCGACGCGGCGGCGTTCCGCCAGCAGGTCGAGCACCGACGGGATGTAGGCGCCGCCGCGCAGCGTGTTGGTGGAGTCGGCCTTCGGGTCGGCGCCGAACTGCATCACCTTGTAGCCTGCTTCAGCCAGGGCCGCGCTGATGTTGGAGGTGGTGGTGGACTTGCCGATCCCGCCTTTCCCGTAGATGGCGATTTGCTTCAGTTTGCTGGCCATGGTCGGTTCCTATCCAGAATTGTCCAATGAGTGTGGGGGACGGCGTCAGCCGTGCGAAAAGGTCGGCTCGGCAAGGAGATCGTCGCCGTAAAGCGCGGCGGTGTAATCGCTGATCCCGAGTGCGCCGCAGGCGTCGGTGCGGCAGGGGTGGCAATCGTGGAACACGCGCAAATGACGCTCGGCGTCGGCGCGGGCGACGTAGCGCCGCATCAGGCTCGGGGCCGGCAGATTGGAGAAGCGATGCTGTGGGATCAGCGGGATGATGTTGATCATCCGCGCGCCGGCGGCTGCGACCTCGGCTGCGATGTCCCCGATGTGATCCTCGTTGACGGTGGGGATCAGCACGGTGTTCACCTTGATGGTGAGGCCGAGCGCGGCGGCAAGCGCGATGCCTTCGAGCTGGTTGCCGATCAGACGCTCGGCCGCGGCCCGGCCATCGAGGCGTCGTCGTTGCCACGCGATCTTGGGCGTGATCGTGGCCTGGATGTCGGGATCGACGGCGTTGACCGTCACCGTGAGGGTTTCGATCCCCACCGCGGCGATCTCCTCGATCCGTGATGGCAGCATCAGCCCGTTGGTCGAGAGGCACAGCGTCAGTTGCGGCCAACGGGCGCGAATTCGCACGAAAGTATCGAGCGCATGATCGGTTGCCAGCGGTTCGCCGGGGCCTGAGATCCCGACCACGGCAAGGGAGGGGCAGAGTTCGAGCGCGCGTTCGACCACTGCCTCGGCGTCCTCCGGGGACAACAGCCGCGTCGCGACGCCCGAGCGGTGATCGTGGCGGTTAAAGTCGCGTTTGCAGAATGAGCAGTCGATATTGCAACCGGGGCTGACCGGAAGGTGGAGCCGCTCCGCGGCGGCATGCCCTTCCGACGTGGTGCTGAAACATGGATGCCGGCCTTCCAACGCCGTGAACGCAGGTGTCGCGTGCTGCAAAGCATCGGCATTTGCGTTCAACGATATCGTCATGCGGGGCAGCGCTCCCGCAGCAAGCTGCTCTCCGCCAGTTCTCGCACCACGCTGTCGACGGTGTCGTCGGTCTCGAACGCGAGGATGTTGAGTTCAGCAAGGCGATTGACACCGCATTCGCCGATCTTGGCGACCACGACGGCACGGCAGTCGGCTACGAGATCGACCGAGACGTCGAGCGGATCGCGCTGCTGCGCCGCACTGCGGTCGGCACCGCAGCCGGGGATGTTGCGGCGGGTCTCAAGCAGCCGGGGAGTCGATGTCGAGACATCCCAGATCTGAAAGTCGGTCGCATAGCCGAAATGCTCGGTGACGCCGACGCCGTTCCCGGTGGCAATTGCAACCTTGATCGGTTCGGACTCCGATGATGGCGATCCCATATGGCCCCACGCAGCTCGTCAGCGTATATCCGCGCGCAATGCGGATGATCGATTACGTAGCTGATCGGCCGGAGCAATGGCTTTCGTTGTCGCTCGCCGAAGATGATACACGTTCTGTCGAAATCACCCGGCAATCAAATCGATGCTACGTCGCGTCGTGGCCGGTACGGCGTTGCCTTCAGCCACAGGCATCCGATCGATCCCGCAGGAGTGATCGATTCCAGAACCGTGATCCGCCTCAGTTCCGCGCTGATGTGAGCGGGCGACGCACTCACAAGACGGAAATCAAGATCTCCGTCAGCGCGGCTGAGCGATACAAATTTGCTGCCGATGCTGTGGTGGGGATCGCGTTCTTACTGAAATGCGTTGCCCATATTGACGCCGCAGAGTCGTGCGGCCCACTTTGATCTGCATCCGCGGCGGTGACGTCGTTCCGCAGCTGCAATCGCGGAAGATCGAGAGAATACATCGTGAGCCTGGCCCGTCTTGCCACACCCAAGGATCGCTCGCCCAAGGCGTTGATCGATCTGATTGGGAACACGCCCCTGGTGCAACTGACCCGGCTGGATGCCGGTCCGTGCCGGTTGTTCGCCAAACTCGAAGGCCAGAATCCAGGGGGGTCGATCAAGGATCGCCCGGCGCTGGCGATGATCGAGGCGTTCGAGCGCAGCGGCGAGCTGCGGCCGGGAGGGACCCTGGTCGAAGCCACCGCCGGCAACACCGGCCTCGGCCTAGCGCTGATCGCCGCGCTCAAAGGCTATCGTCTGGTTCTGGTCATCCCGGACAAAATGAGCCGCGAAAAGGTTCTGCACCTGAAGGCGATGGGCGCCGAGGTGGTGATGACCCGCTCCGACGTCGGTAAGGGACACCCGGCTTACTATCAGGATCTCGCCGAGAAGATCACCGCGGAAACCCCGGGCGCGGTGTTCGTCAATCAGTTCGCCAATCCGGCCAATCCGCTGGCCCACGAATACGGCACCGCGCCGGAAATCTGGGAGCAGATGGATCGCCGCGTCGACGCGGTGGTGTGCGGCATCGGATCCGGTGGCACGCTGACCGGAATCGGGCGGTTCTTTCAGCGCGCCTCGCCGACGACCGAGATCATTCTGGCCGATCCGAAAGGCTCGGTGCTGGTCGACGTTGTCGAAGGGCGCGAACCCGGCCCGGTCGGAAGCTGGCTGGTCGAAGGCATCGGCGAGGATTTCGTACCGAGCAATGCCGAGCTGAAGCTGGTGGCGCGTGGCTACACGGTCACCGATGCCGAATCCTTCCACGCCGCGCGTGAACTGCTGCGACGGGAGGGGATTCTCGCCGGCTCGTCGTCCGGCACGCTGCTGGCGGCTGCGCTGCGCTATTGCCGCGAGCAGACCAGGCCGAAGCGGGTGGTGACGCTGCTGCCGGACGGCGGCAACAAATATTTGTCGAAGATGTTCAACGACACCTGGATGGCCGATCAAGGCTTCGTGCCGCGTCGGCACGACGGCGATCTGCGCGACCTGATCGTACGCCGCCACGACGAAGGCGCTTCGATCACGGTCGCTCCCGAGGATACGCTGAACTTCGCCTATTCGCGGATGAAGCTCTACGAAGTGTCGCAACTGCCGGTGCTGGTCGACGACCGCGTCGTCGGCATCATCGACGAGTCCGATCTGCTGATGGCGACGATCGGCGATCCGGCCAAATTCGCCGAACCGGTGCATTCGGCGATGAGCAAGCGGGTCGAGACCGTCGAGGCGTCGGCACCATTCGAAAGCCTGATGCCGGTGTTCGACCGCGGCCACGTCGTCGTGGTCGTCGACGGCTCGCGCTTCCTCGGTCTGATCACCCGGATCGACCTGATCAATCATTTGCGTAGCAAGGTGCACTGATATGGACAAGACCACCAACCTGCGGCAGCGCGGGGCCAACACCCGTGCGGTGCACGGCGGCCAGCATTTCGATCCGTCGACCGGCGCGGTGACGACGCCGATCTACGCCACGTCGACATTCGTTCAGTCGGCGCCGGGCGTGCACAAGGGCTACGAATACGCGCGCTCGCAGAACCCGACGCGTGCCGCGTTCGAGGCCGCGATCGCCGACGCCGAGCGCGGCCACGCCGGCTTCGCTTTTGCCTCGGGCCTTGCGGCCGAGGCGGCGCTGTTGGAGATCGCCGGGCAGGGCAGCCACATCGTCGCGTCGGACGATCTCTATGGCGGAAGCTGGCGGCTGTTCCATCGGGTGCGCAGCCATTCGGCCGGGCTGACCATTACCCATGTCGATCCCGCCAATCTCGACGCGCTGCGCGACGCCATCCAGCCGAACACCGCCTTCATCTGGATCGAGACGCCCAGCAATCCGACGCTGCGCTTGGCTGATCTGGAAGCGATCGCCGCGATCGGCCGCGAGCGCGGCGTCCTCACCGTGGTCGACAACACCTTCGCGTCGCCGGCGGTACAGCGCCCGCTGGAGCACGGCATCGACATCGTGGTGCATTCGGTGACCAAGTACATCGGCGGCCATTCCGACATCGTCGGTGGTGCGATCGTCGTTCGCGATCCGGAGCTGGCGCAGAAGCTGCAGTTCCTGCAGAACGCCACCGGCGGCATCCTCGATCCGTTCTCCAGCTTCCTGGCGCTGCGCGGCATCAAGACGTTGCCGCTGCGAGTGCACCGCCATAGTTCGAATGCACTGGCGGTGGCGCGCTGGCTCGATGCCCATCCCAAGATCGAGCGGGTGGTCTATCCCGGGCTCAACAGCCATCCGCAGCACGCCCTCGCGGTGCGCCAGATGGATGGTGGCGGTGGCATGGTGGCAGCCTATCTGAAGGCCGACGAACAGCAGGTCGTCGACGTGCTGAGCCGATTCAGGCTGTTCGCGCTGGCGGAAAGTCTGGGCGCCGTGGAGAGCCTGGTCGGGCAGCCGTGGACCATGAGCCACGGCTCGCTGCCGGAAGCCGATCGGCTGGCGCGCCAGATCACACCTAATCTGATCCGGCTGTCGATCGGCATCGAAGACGTCGAAGATCTGACCGACGATCTCGAGCAGGCGCTGTCCATCTTGTGACGGGCCCGCTGGACAGCGAGATCTGAGCAAAGCAAATCAGAGATGCCCGGCATGTGCCGAGCATCTCTGTTGTCATCGGCGATCCAGTGAGGCGGAACGACCGTGGCGGCCTAATAGGCCGCCGCGAGGCCGGGCTTGATCGCATATTCCTCCAGCAGATCGGCATGGTGACGTTCGGCCACGTCCGGGTGCGAGCGCAGACGGCCCTTGAGATAGTTGCGTCCGACCTCGCGGAACAACGGGTTCTGCGGATCCTGCGTGACGCCGCGGGCGTAGTCGGCGAGCTCCGACGGCAGCGTCAGCACCGGCACGGTGGCGTCGAGCCGTGCGCCGAGAAAAAACGCGACCGATAGCCGGTCGGTGTCCGGCGGCGGAGATACCACCCGGTGCACATTGGCGCGCAGGGCACCGTTCGAGGCCAGCTCGAGGATCTCGCCGATATTGACCACGAACGATCCCGGCAGCGGCGGCGCATCGATCCAGCCGTCGGCGGTTTCGACCTGCAAGCCGGCCACGGTGTCCTGCAGCAGGATCGTGACGAAGCCGGAATCCTTGTGGGCGCCGACGCCCTGGTCGCTCTCGTCCGCTGCTCGCCCGGGATAGCGGATGATCTTGATCAGCTGATTGGGCGAGGGCACGTAGATTGGCTCGAACACATCTTCGGATTGTCCGAGCGCGGCCGCGAACACCCGCAGCACTTTGATCGCCAGCTCCGTCACCTCCTGCTGATACCGTAGCAGCAGCGGCTTCAACTCCGGCAGTGAGTCGGGCCATTGGTTCGGTCCCTGCAGCCGGGTCCAGGCCGGCGCCGACCGGCTGAGCGGGAACGCCTCGCGTTCGGCCCCAACATCGAGCTGTTCGCGCCAATCCGGCTGGCCGCGGGTGAATTCCCGGCCGGCGCGGGTGTAGCCGCGGAAATGCGGCGAGTTGATCATCTCGATCGCGAGCTTGTCCGCCTCCGGAAGGGCAAAGAAGTTGCGCGAGGCAAACAGCACGTCGCGGATCAGCCGGTCAGAGATGCCGTGACCGACAAGGTAAAAGAATCCGGGACCGAAGGCGGCGTTGCGGACATCGCGGAGAAATTCCGCCCGCGCGGCGGTGTCGCTGCGAAACCGGCTGAGGTCGAGGACGGGAAGCTGTGAGGGCGAGGCTGTCATCGATTGGCTCCAACTATAGCGGCTGCTTCGAATGATGCGTGCGTGCCGACATGCTGTCGAGGCTTCGGCGAAAATAGCATCGGTCGTGCTGCCGATCAGTGTTGGTCCGCTGGGTTTATTTCCTCGCTGATGCGCTTCGTAGTTGGTCCTGCTTCCGAGAGCATCGGTGTTCTCGAAGCCGAAGCGGCGCGTATCGCCTGCGGGCCGATATCGATCGTTGGCAGCTTAGTTGTACTCAAAATTACCGATTGGATGCCTGATGTCGAATCTCGCGTGGATTTCGAAGAAGCTTATCTGCAGAGCAACTAATTTGGATGGCTTTACTACTGACGAAAATTGAAAACGCTGGGAGCGCCATCTAGCATCGGTGATCGTCGATCGGGCGCCGCAGTTGATGTTGGCGGCCACGTGATCGGTTGGGCTGACCTCGGTCGCGGGCATCGCCATGCCCGCACACTGCAGGCATCTTTGAAATTGGGAAGGGAATTTATCTTGATGCGACCGCTCGTATTCTCCGTCATTCTCGCCGCCGCGATCGGGGCCGGAAATCCTGCCGGCGCCGAGACCATCCGCGTCGGCGTCACCAGCGGTCCGCATGCGCAGATCACCGAGGCTCTTGTTCCGGTCGCCAAGGCCAAGGGGCTCGACGTCAAGCTGGTGGAGTTCTCCGACGGTGCGCTGATCGATGTTGCCACCCATAATGGCGAGCTCGACGCTAACGCCTTCCAACATACGCCTTATCTCGATCAGCAAAACCGCGACCGCGGGCTCGACATCGTCTCGGTCGGCCGCACTATCCTGCTGCCGATGGCCGGCTATTCCCGCAAGCATAAGTCGCTGGCGGATCTGCCGGTCGGCGCCAAGATCTCGATTCCGAACGATCCCACCAATGGCGGGCGGGCGCTCAAGTTGCTGGAAGCGGGCGGCGTGATCAAGCTCGCGCCGGGCAGCAATTTCAGCGCGACCGAACTCGACATCGTCGACAATCCGAAGAAGGTGAAGATTCTGGCGATGGAAACCGCGCAGCTGCCGCGGTCGCTGGAAGACGTCGACTTTTCGGTCATCACCTCGTTCTTCGCCCTGAGTGCGGGTCTTGTTCCCAATCGGGATTCGCTGCTGATTGAAAGCCAGCAGTCCGATTACGTCTGCCTGATCGGGGTCGCTCGCAAGGATGCGGACAAGCCTTGGGTCAAGACCTTGGTCGAGAGCTATCAGTCGCCCGAGGTAAAGCAATTCATCGCGACGAAATTCAACGGCAATATCCTGGCGGCGTGGTGACCGATCGGATGAACGCGCTCCCGCCACCATCCGAATTTCATCTCGTCGCCGGCGGAGCTGACGCCTCCCGGGACGCGGTGATCCGGATCGAGCATCTCAGCAAGACATTTTCGGACGCCGCCGGGCCGGTGCTCGACGACGTCTCACTCACGATCAGTCGCGGCGAAATCCACGGCATCATCGGCAGGTCGGGAGCTGGCAAAAGCACGCTGGTCCGCTGCATCAATCTGCTGGAGCGGCCGACCGCAGGGCGGGTGATCGTCTCGGGCCGAGAGATCACCAGCCTGCGCGGCCGTGCGCTGCGCAATGCGCGGCGTGATATCGGCATGATCTTCCAGCACTTCAACGTGCTGTCGTCGCACACGGTCGCCGGCAACGTCGCGCTGCCATTTAAGGTGGCGGGGCTGCCGCGCGCGGAGATCGCTCGGCGGATTCCGCCACTGCTCGATCTGGTGGGGCTTGCTCACAAAGCGGACGCGTATCCGTCTGAATTGTCGGGCGGTCAGAAACAGCGAGTCGGAATTGCCCGGGCGCTTGCGCTCGATCCGTCTGTGCTGCTGTGCGACGAAGCAACCTCGGCGCTCGATCCAGAGACCACCGACCAAATCTTGGCGCTGCTGCGCGACATCAATCGCAAGCTCGGCCTCACCATCGTCCTGATCACTCACGAGATGCACGTGGTGCGTGACATCGCCACCCGCGTGGCGGTGCTCGATCATGGCCGGGTGGTGGAGGAGGGCGCGACATTCGATGTGCTGGCGTTTCCGAAATCAGCGGTGGCGCGGTCGTTCCTGTCCGGCCTTGTGGCGCACGAATTGCCGCCACCGGTGGCGGCGCAGCTCCTGCCGGAGGCCGTGCCCGGCAGCGATCCGGTGCTGCGCATCGTGTTCACCGGAACCGCGGCGCACGACCCGATCGTTGCTGATCTCGTGTCGGTGTTCGGCATCCAGCCCAATATTCTGCACGGGCGGATTGATTACGTCGGCGACCGGCCGCTCGGCGTGCTGACGCTGGTGGCGGGCGGGGCCGGCGACAAGTTGCCCGCCGTGCTGTCGCATCTTTCCTCCCTCGGATTAGTCGTGGAAGTCATCGGTCATGCCGTTCGATCTGCTGTCGCCCGCCGTCACAGCGCTGCTCGTTGAGTCGCTCAAACAGACCGCCTACATGGTCTCGGTCGCGGCCGTGGTCTCGACTGCGCTCGGCCTGCCGCTTGGCGTCCTGCTGGTGGTGACGTCGCCGGGCCACATTCTGCCGCTGCCGATCTTCAATCGGGTGCTCGGCACGGTGGTCAACTTGGTCCGGTCGACGCCCTTCATCATCCTGATGGTGGCGATCATCCCGTTCACGCGCTTCGTCGCCGGAAGCTCGGTCGGCACCAGTGCCGCGATTGTTCCCCTCACTGTGGCTATCACGCCGCTGTTCGCGCGGCTTGCCGAGACCGCGATGCGTGAGGTCGATCGGGGGCTGATTGAAGCGGCCGAGGCGATTGGAGCGTCGCCGCTGCAGATCATCGTCCGCGTGATTATCCCGGAAGCGCTGCCGAGCATCGTGGCCGGGCAGACCGTCGCGCTGGTCAGCCTGATCGGCTACTCGGCGATGGCCGGCACCGTCGGCGGCGGTGGCCTCGGCGATCTCGGCGTGCGGTTCGGCTATCAGCGCTTCATGCCCGAGGTGATGGCTGCGGTCGTGATCGTGCTCGTCGCCATCGTTCAGTCCGTTCAGTTGCTCGGCGACGCGGCTGCGCGCGCCGTCAATCACCGTATCGCCCGCGGCAAGCGATCGGCATCCCGCGCTTAATTTCAGGCCGTAGCTCTATTTCGAAGGAAGACCTCATGTCGCTGCAAACTGTGCAACCACTGCTTCCTGGCAATATCGATACGCTCGCGCTCCACGGCGGCTCGTTTCGCGCCGATCCGGCCACCGGCGCCACGCAGGTGCCGATCTATCAGAGCACATCGTTCGATCTGCAGACCACCGAACGTGCCGACCGGCTGGTGAATTTCGAGGAGTTCGGCTTCGTCTATTCGCGCATCGGCAATCCGACCGCGCATGTGCTGGAGGAACGGCTCGCCGCCCTTGAAGGCGGCGCCGCGGCGCTGGCGCTGGCCTCGGGGCAGGCTGCGGTGGCGCTGTCGGTGCTGACGCTCGTGCAGGCCGGCGACAACATCGTCACCGGAACGGATCTCTACGGCGGCACCTGGAATTTCTTCGCCAACCGGCTGAAGCAGTTCGGCATCGAGGCGCGTTTCGTCGATCCGTCCGACCCCGAGGCGTTCCGCGCCGCCACCGACGATCGCACTCGGCTGTATTTCGGCGAGACCTTGCCGAACCCGAAGCTCAACGTGTTTCCGATCCGCGAAGTCGCCGACATCGGCCGCAGCTTCGGCATTCCGCTGATCATCGACAATACGGCGGCGCCGCTGCTGGCGCGGCCGATCGAGCATGGCGCGGCCATCGTGGTGCATTCGGCCACCAAATATATCGGAGGGCACGGCACCACGATTGGCGGCGTCATCATCGATAGCGGCCAGTTCCCGTGGGAGGAGTTCGCTGACCGTCATCGGCTGATCACAGGCCCCGATCCATCCTACAACGGCCGCAACTGGCCGGACATCGCGCGGCCGTTCGGTCCGGTTGCCTATGCGTTTGCGGCGCGCGCCGGCCTGTTGCGCGACCTTGGCCCGGCGTTGTCGCCGCAGAACGCGTTTCAGTTGATTCAGGGCGTCGAGACGCTGCCGCTGCGCATCCGTCAGCAGACTGCCAATGCGGCGCGGATCGCGGACTATCTGGCGCAGAATCCCAAGGTCGCGAACGTGATCTATCCCGGCCTGCAGAGCGGCGAGGCGCGGCGCCGCGCCGACACCTATCTGAAAGGCGGCTACGGCGCGCTGGTCGGCTTCGAACTGCCGGGCGGCTTCACGGCGGGCCGACGCTTCATCGACTCGCTGAAGCTGTTGTTCCACGTCGCTAATATCGGCGACGCCCATAGTCTCGCGATCCACCCGTCGTCGACGACGCATGCCCAGCTCGCGCCGGACAAGCAGCTCGCCGCCGGTGTCACGCCGGGCTACGTGCGGCTGTCGATCGGCATCGAGAGCGTCGACGACATTATCGCCGACATCGCCCAGGCGCTCGACGCCACCTGAATTTGCGAGGCGCACATGGCGCTCAATCTGAAGACTCCCCAGGTCGAAACCCGCGACCAGCGGCTCGGCACCATCACCCAGTGGGATGGCCGCGCCGGCCAGTTGGTCAAGGATTCGGCTTTCACTTATGGCTGCGCCAAGGGCTGCGAGAACGGGGGGCGACGGCTGTGCGAACAGTCGACGCCATTCGCGCAGGCGTCGATGTGCGCCGAGCACATCGCCGTCACCAACGCCACCATCATCCAGGATTCGGTGGTGGTGCAGCATTCGCCGATCGGCTGCGCTGCCAGCCAGTCGTTCACCGCGCGCTACTACCGTGATCTTGCCGCTCGCCGTGGCTGGAAGCTGGAAGACCCGAAGTCGATCTGCACCAATCTCGGCGAGCAGGACATGGTGTTCGGCGGCGTCTCCCGCCTGGAGGACACCATCCGTGACGCCTATGAGCGCCACAAGCCGCGGGTGATTTTCGTGGCGACCTCGTGCGCCACCGGCATCATCGGCGACGATGTCGACGGCGCGGCCAAGCGAGTCGAAGATGAGATCGGCATTCCGGTCGTCACCCTGCATTGCGAAGGGTTCAAATCGAAGCACTGGTCGAGCGGCTGGGACGTGATCGAGCACGGCATCCTGCGCCGCCTGGTGCCGTATCCGCGAACCAAGCAGCTAGATCTGATTAATGTCATCCATCTCGGCGGCCCCGACGTGTTCTCGCCGCTACTGAATCCGCTCGGGTTGCGGGTCAATCTGGTGATGGGCGGCAATACACTGGAGCGGCTGGCGCAGATGTCGGAAGCCGCGGCGACGGTGACGATGTGTTTCGTGCTGTCGTATCTCGCCACCGGGCTCGAACAGGAGTTCGGCGTGCCGGAGGTGAGGGCGCCGCTGCCCTATGGGCTGGACGCCACCGATAACTGGCTGCGCGACATCGCGCGGCTGACCGGCACCTCCGACAAGGTCGAGGCGGTGATCGAAAGCGAACGGGCACGCATCGCGCCGGAACTGGCACGTCTGCGCAAAGCGCTGACCGGGAAGCGTGGCTTCGTGGCGGCCGGTGCCGCATTCGCGCACGGGCTGATCACGGATCTGCGCGAACTCGGCGTCACCGTCGACGATGCGTTCTCGTTCCACCACGATCCGACCACCGACTCAGGTGATCCGCAGCAGGATTCGCTCGGCCACCTGGTCGACGCCTGGGGCGATATCCCGAACTATACGGTGAGCCCGGATCAGCATTTCCAGGCCCACGCAGCGCTGCTACGGGCCAAGCCTGACTTTGTGATCTGCCGACACACCGGCACGCTGGCGGTGCTGGCCGGGCGAATGGGCATTCCGGTGCTGCCGATTTTCTATTCCAACGACGGCCTCGGTTACGAAGGCCTGCTGACGATCGGCCGCGCCATCCTGCGCGTGCTGCCGCGTAAGCGGTTCTACGAAGACGTCGCCGCGCACAGCTCGTTTCCGTACCAGCCTTGGTGGTTGGCAGAGACCGATCCCTACGCGCCGATCACCGAGCCGACCTGAAAGAGTTCATTGATGCTGTCTCCCGTCACCAACGCCCAAGATCCCACCGGTGCGTTCTGCTCTTCGCCGGGCGCGATCGAGCAGGTGCGCTACGGCTGCAGCCTCGGCGCGCTCGCGAGCGTGATCGCCATTCCCGGCGCGATCCCGATCACCCATTGCGGGCCTGGCTGCGCCACCAAACAGTTTCATGCGCTATCCGGCATCAACGCCTATCAGGGCGGCGAATTCCATGTGCCGAGCACCAATCTCGGCAATCAGGAAGTGATCTTCGGCGGTGCCGATCGGCTCGACGAATTGATCGCCTCGACGCTGAAGGTGATGGAGGCCGATCTGTTCGTGGTGCAGACCGGCTGCATCCCTGGCCTGGTCGGCGACGACGTCGGCAGCGTGGTGCGTCGCTATCAAAAGCGCGGCGTGCCGATCGTGGTGGCCGAGACCAGCGGCTATCGCGGCAATAACTTCACCGGCCATGAGACGGTGATCCGCGCCATCATCGATCAATTCGTCGACGCCGGCGATGCGCCGCTGCAGCACGGCTTGGTCAATGTCTGGTCGCTGCTGCCCTATCAGAACCCGTTCTGGCGGGGGGATCTGGCCGAGATCCGCCGCATCCTCGAAGGCATCGGTCTCCAGGTGAACATTCTGTTCGGCCCGGCATCGGCCGGCGTCGCGGAATGGCGCGCGATTCCGAAGGCGCAGTTCAATCTCGTGCTGTCGCCCTGGCTCGGGCTCTCGACCGCGGCGCATCTCGAGGATCTCTATGGCCAGCCGTTCCTGCACGAGCCGACGATCCCGATCGGCGCCAAGGCGACCAGCGCGTTCCTGCGCCGGGTGGTGGCGTTCGCGGGTCTCGATCGGGCACGCGCCGAAGCGTTCATCGCGCAGGAGGAAAAGGAGCACTACGTTTACTTGCGCGACTTCGCCTGTTTCTATGCCGGCTCGACCAGCCAGTACCGGCTGCCGTCGCAGGCGATCGTGGTCAGCGAAAGCGCCTATAATCTCGCGGTGGCGAGCTTCCTGGTCGAGCAACTCGGGCTCAATCCGGGGCCGTTCGTGATCAGCGAGAATCCACCGGAGGAGCTGCGCGAGACGATCGAAAAACAGTATCGCGCACTTGCCGACCAATCCGGCGCCGAGGCCGTGTTTGAGCAGGATGGCAAGCGCATCCATCAGATCGTGCGCGCGACCGACTTCACCGGCGAACTGCCGATCGTGTTCGGCTCGACCTGGGAGGCAGCGCTGGCCGATGAGATCGGCGCTCCGCTGGTCGAGATCGGCTATCCGTGTACCGACGAGGTCGTGCTGTCGCGCGCTTATGTGGGCTATCGCGGCGCGCTGCAGTTGATCGAGCGGACCTACACCACGGTGGTGCGCGCGAGCACGATGGCCTGACGGCTCAGACCTGTGCGCGGCGGCCGATCCGGGCCGCCGTGTCGCCTTCCACCACGTTGCGGATCACTTCGAGCGCCTCTTGGATCATGGCGGGCGTGACGTCGAGATGCGTGCAGGCCCGCAGCCGGCCGCCGAGGATCGAGATCAGCACGCCATCGGCGCGCAGCGCGTCGACGAATTCCTGCTTCGACAATGCCGCGTCCGAGATATCGAAATAGACCAGGTTGGTCTCGGGAGGTTCAGCCGTCACGCCGCCAATCTGCGACAAGCCTGCTGCGAGCAGCCTGGCATTGGCGTGATCGTCAGCGAGCCGATCGACGTTGTGGTCGAGCGCGTACAGACAGGCGGCGGCGCAAATGCCGGCCTGGCGCAACGAGCCGCCGAGCCGCTGCTTCCACAGCCAAACCTGGTCGATGAAGTCGTTTGAGCCGGCCAATACCGCACCGAGTGGCGCGCCGAGACCTTTGCTGAAATCGATCCACACCGAGTCCCAGCCTGCAGCGATCTGCCGGGGCGATGCGCCGCTGGCGACGCTTGCGTTCATCAGGCGGGCGCCGTCCATGTGGGTGGCGAGCCCGTTGGCGCGAGCCAGCGCCGCGACGTCGCCGAGCGCCGACGTCCGCCACACCGTGCCGCCGCCGAGATTGGTGGTCTGCTCGACGCACACCAAGCTCTGCCTCGCCTGATGACGGTCAGGCCGATGCAGTGCTGCTCGCAGCGTGTCGGCCGAGAACTGACCGCCTGTACCCGGCAGCGGGTGAATCTGAAAGCCGCCGAGCGCCGCGTGTGTACAGCCCTCCAGCGAGACGACATGCGACGTCTCGTGCGCGAGGATTTCGTCGCCGGCTCGGCAATGCGCCAGCGTCGCTGCGATATTGCAGATCGTGCCGGACGCCATGAACACCGCGGCTTCCTTGCCGAGCAGATCGGCAACCCGGGCGCACAGTGCGTTCACGGTCGGATCGGCGCCGATCTGTTCGTCGCCCACCGGCGCCCGCGCCATCGCCTCCCGCATCGCCGCGCTGGGCTGCGTCTGGGTGTCCGACAGCAGATTGATCCGCACCGGCGGCAGTCGGGTATCTTCAGGGGCGGGGGTGTAGATCACGGTGCGATGTCACGTTCATGTTTAACAAAAGCGATGCTGCCGTCAGCTAGTATAATCTATTAGTTCCACATGAAGTAAAGCTCTTCGCGGAACGCGAAGTGTTCGATGCGGCTGGTGACGACTTCCTCGAAGGTCGTTGTGTTGACCGCGTCTGTCGCGGTCAAATCTGGCAATAGGGCGTCTGGCTTTGCGGTCAGCTGAGCCTCACCGAGCGTCAAAGCACTTCGGGTCAGAATCGTATCGAGTTCGGTTTCATTTGTTCGCCCGCGGGCGAGGCGCGGAAGTCGTTGCAGCCATAGTTGTGGTCGAGCGAGACAGCGCTGAACTCAACCAAGTGAGTCCAGCGGCGTATCGCCGTTGCAGCGAATGCTCACGTTTTGAAGTCACCGAGCGGCGACCGACATCAATGCGATTCCAGATTTGGGATTCGCTCATCCATCAATGGTCAGGCGCGCCGGCGATGCACGACAATAGAGGGGGCGTTTCTTGCTTTGATGCCGCCGTGCCAACATAACAGACGAGTTTCCGTGATAACGGACGTTGCTGCCGTTCTGTTGGCGTTGTGGCTGACTTGTTGGAGGAAAGCGAAGAGAAGGCCGTATTCGCGATTGAGTGATTAGCAACGTAATTCTACTCTCCAGGTCAGCAGACGAAGCAAGTTCGTCCCAGACGATGGAGAGAGCCATGAATACCGCAATGCAGATGATGCCGATGATGCCCATGCCGATGCCGATGATGGGCGGGATGCCGGGCATGATGAATCCGATGATGATGAACCCGATGATGGCGGGCATGTCGATGATGGGCATGCCGGGCATGGCGATGCCGATGATGATGTGCAAGATGACTTGCACGATGTCGCCGAACGGCACGATGAGCTGCGAGATGGCGCCGATGGATCCGGCGATGAAGGACATGTTCATGCAGTGCTGCCAGAACATGATGACCATGATGACGGGCGGCATGCCGATGATGATGAGCTGCGGCGGCATGATGATGATGGGGATGATGGCGAAGGCCTAATCGCCTCGTTCCATCTTCTGCAGATCAGCCCGGAGCCGGCCACCTGCCGGCTCCTTGCTGTTGAACAGCAGATTTCTTTGACGGCGTCTCCCACATAGCTCAGGCGTGCGTTCGCTCCGACGTGAGGAACGCTGCTTTGGGGGCAGGTCGCGCGATGGGCGGCTACCCGATGGATTCGACGTAGGTCATGACGAGGAACAGAACGGCTTCCTCGGTGCCGAGATTGCGATAGCTGTGCGGGACATCTGCTTCGAACAGGATCGCGTCGCCGGCACTCAGCACGACGGGCCGCTCCGCACCTGCGGTGATTTCGACAGCACCTTTCGCAACGACCAGATTTTCGCGGGTGCCGGCGGCGTGCGGGTCGGCGTCCTCGCGATGAAGCGGTGCCAACCGCAGTTCGTAGAATTCGACCTGGCGCTCGCCGTCAAATGGAAACAGCGCGCGCGAGGTGAATTGACCCTGGTTCGACGTCAGAAGTTTGGCGTCGGTGCGGCGCAGCACCTGGGGACGGTGGTTGCCCTCCGTGGCGATCAGGCGCGCAAATGGGACGCCGAGCGCGGTCGCGACCTTCCACAAGGTTCCGATCGTCGGCACGCTCTTGCCGGTCTCGATCTGCCCAAGCATCGCACGGCTGACGCCGGATTGCTTGGCCAGACGTTCAAGCGAGTAACCCTGCCGCACCCGAAGCCGCCGCAGATTATGCCCAACGATCGACGGCAGATCGATTGAGACGTGCTTCGCTTCGGTTTCGTGGGAGTCGAGCCGGAAGCTGGCGTCGCTCATCCCTTCGCTCCGGGCGTGTAGCTGCCGATCAGCATAATCGGTGCCATGACCCAGCTCGGCCAGAAACCGAAGAAGAAGGCCTGACCGTGAAACGGAAGCGGCTGGTATTGATCCCACGTTGGGGCTGAGTTCGCCGCAGCGGTGAGCGCCTTTCGTTGCGCCCGGTACGCACTCAGATCGATCACATTCGCCGATTGCACGGACACCACGTCCTCGTTGTCATCCATCGAAGTCCAATGTTCGGCGATAAACCCCCGCATGACAATCAGTGCAGCGAGAAAACAACGGATCGAGCGCCTTTGCTCTGTCCAGTGGCAAGGCATTTCAGCCTGCTGCGCTCGCGTAGGTCATGTCTGCTATCGGAGACACGGCGGGTCCGGATGTTTCGGGCCAAGTGGGGCTGGACCGGCCGAAAGCCGAGTCCGCTGCTATTTTACCTCCACGGTTGCGGAGCGCGCGATGGGAGACGTTCGGCGGTTGGTCCGGTGGGCGCACGATACAAGACGTCCGGCATTGCACGAGCCGTGCGATGCCGGACGAGGTGGTCCAACGGGAGAATCGATGATCAGGACGCCGGCGACCACTTCCAGACGATGTCGCGGACGTTGATCGGTTTCGGGATCAGGCCGAGCTTGTGGAAGCGGTCGGCGGTCTGCTGCTGCTCGGCGATGTATTTCTCGGTCACCGGCGTGATCTCGAACACCGAGCGGCCGACCAGTACGCTCACCACGGCTGGATCAACGCCGGTGGAGGTGGCGAGGGATTTGGTAATCTCGTCGTGATGCGCATTGGCCCATTGCGCTTCCTTGGCGAAGGTCTGGTTGATCAGCGCCACTACGTCGCCGTGCGCATTGGTGAATTCGCGGTTGGCGAGGAAGAATCCGATCGAGTCGTGAGCGTCGCCGGCGAAGCTCAGGACGCGGGCGCCGCTCTTCTCTGCCAGCGCGAGGTACGGATCCCAGATTGCCCACGCGTCCACCGTTCCGCCGGCGAATGCCGCGGTGCCATCGGCGGGCGGCAGGTACACCGCGGTCACGTCGGTGAACTGCAGGCCAGCTTTTTCGAGGATAGCGACGGCCGTGTTGTGTGCGCTCGATCCTTTCGGAATAGCAAGCCGCTTGCCTTTGAGATCGGCGACCGTCTTGATCGGCGAGTTCGCCGGAACGACGATTCCTTCGTTCTTGCCGGAGCCGGGCAGGGCAGCGACGTACAGCAGGTTGGCCGCTGCGGCCTGCGCAAAGATCGGCGGGGTGTCGCCGGTGTAACCGAAATCGATATTGCCGGTGTTGAGCGCTTCGAGCAGCGGCGGGCCGAAGGCGAACTCGACCCACTTCACGGAAAGGCCCTTTTCCTTGAGCGCCGCTTCGAGGACGCCGCGTTCCTTCACAGCAGGCTGAATGCCTGCCTTCTGGAAGCCGATGCGGACTTCCTTCAGGTCCGCCGCAGAGGCGAAGCCGATGGACGATGCCGCGAGCGCGGCGAAGGCGAGGGCGAACAACGATCTACGCGACGACATCATGAGCCTGCTCCAGAGATCATTCGTGGGATGCTATTAGAGGCAGGAATTCCAATCCGACTGAATTCCAAAGATCGAAGGCAGTCATGCGAACTATGCTGCTCAGCATCTGATTGGGGAAAGGACTGTTTGCCCCATTCGCAAGTCAGCTTTCGGATTCGTTGCTAGCCGTGCTTGGTGCTTGGTACGCTGACCTCGGCCAGGCGCACGAGATCTTCGTCGCGATCGATGGCGACGTAGCTGCCCTGCCAATAGGTCAGTGAGGCTTTGCGTGGCAGCGTCGAGGTGTGAACGACGCGGCCAACCAGGATCGCGTGGGTATGCCGCTCGATAACTTCATCGAGCTCGCATTCGATGGTCGCGAGTGCGCCGGCCAGAACGGGGGCGCCCGAGATACCCGTATTCCACGTACCGCCGGCGAACCGCGCTGCGCCCTTCAGGCCGCCCTTGCCGGCGAAGCGTTCGCCGATTTCGATCTGGTCGGCAGCGAGGATGTTGACCGCGAAGGCGTGACTGCAAGCGATCAGCGGGCCGGCGGACGATTTCTGGTTGAGACAGACGATCAACGTCGGCGGCGTCGCCGACAGCGAGGTCACCGCCGTGGCGGTCATGCCGACTCGGGTGCTGCCTTTGCCGGCGGTGATGACGCTGACGCCGCTCGCGAGTTGCCGCATCGCATGGGCGAAGTCAGCCGGCGAAGCGGAACGAAGACGGTCCTCGATGGCAAGCGTCATGGCAGCAGCCTCACAGCTCGAATGTGTCCTCCGCGCCCTTGAGCAGATCTCGTAGGATCTCACCTTCTAGGGCGGCGAGCTCGGCGGAGCCGCGTTGGCGGGGGCGCGGCAGATCGATCGGCAGATCCTTGGCGATGCGGCCGTCCTCGATCACCAGCACGCGATCGGCGAGGGCAACCGCCTCGGCGACGTCGTGGGTCACCAGGATGGCGGTAAACCCCTGGGCCTGCCAGACCTGTTCGAGCAGACGCTGCATGGCGATGCGTGTCAGCGCGTCCAGGGCGCCGAGCGGCTCGTCGAAGGCGAGCACGCGCGGTCGGCTGACCAGGGCGCGGGCCAATGCGACGCGCTGCTTTTGACCTCCGGATAGCACCGCCGGCCATTCCCCGCGCTTGTCATCGAGACCGACCTCGATCAGGGCCGCATCGGCGCGCGCCCGGGCATCCGGAGAGTTGCGCTCGGTGCCGAGACCGACCTCCACATTGGCGAGGACCCGTGCCCACGGCAGCAGGCGCGGCTCCTGGAACATGACGCGGACGTCGCCCGGCAGTTTGTCTTCGCCGAATACGATGTGGCCTGCACTCGGAGTTTCGAGCCCGGCGATCAGTCGCAGCAGCGTGCTCTTGCCGCAGCCGCTGCGGCCGACAATGGTGACGAACTGGCCGGCCGGGATATGCAGGTCGATGCCGCGAAGCACGTCGTTGTCGCCAAAGGATTTGCGCAAACCGCGAATGTCGAGCGCGAGCGCGCTTGTCGGAGGCTGCGAGGGGCGAGGTTCGTCCTCGATGGTGCGGGCGACCGGATCGTAGGCGCCGGGCGGGGCGGCTAGCAGGAATTGAAGCGCTTCCATCATCATCCCCTCAAGAGCGCTGGAATGCCGGGTGCCACGACAGCGTCTGCCGTTCGAGTAGACGGGAGGCGCTGTCGGCGAGCTTGCCGAGCAGGGCGTAGATCAGGATCGATAGAACGACCACGTCGATCAGCATGAATTCGCGCGCCTGCATCGCCATGTAGCCGAGGCCCGACGAGGCAGCGATGGTCTCGGCCACGATCAGGGTCAGCCACATGATGCCGAGCGCGAAACGGACGCCGACGAACACGGAGGGCAGCGCGCCTGGAAAGATCACCCGGCGGAACAGTTCGACGTTGCTCATGCCGTAGATCCGCCCCATCTCGATCAGTTGCGGATCGACGCTGCGGATGCCGTGCAGGGTGTTCAGATAGATCGGGAAGAACACGCCGAGCGCGACCAGGAACAGCTTGGCCTCCTCGTCGATCCCGAACCACAGGATCACCAGCGGGATCAGCGCCAGGTGCGGCACGTTGCGGACCATCTGCAACGTGGTGTCCGACAGCTTGGCACTGAGGCTGGACAGGCCGTTGGCGAGACCAAACGCAAAGCCGATGCTGCCGCCGATGGCGAAGCCGACCGAGGCGCGCCAGAAGCTGACCCAGATATTGCGGAAGAGTTCGCCGGACTGCAGCAATTTCCAGCCGGCGACCAGGACGTCGCTCGGCGCCGGCAGCACACGCGCCGATACAAATCCGAGGCTGCAGGCCGCTTGCCAGACCAGGATGATCAGCAGCGGCACGATCCATTGGATCAGCCCGTCCGGTCGCGGCAGCCGCCACGCGCGCGGTCGGGCGAGGGTTTCGACGAGGCTCATGGTTTGGCCACCTGCTTGGCGTTCGGCAGATGCTCATTGGCGATGGTCTCGCCGAACGGGCCGGTGTTGGCGCGCAGCGGTGTGACATTGCCCGCGTGCTGCGGCTTCACCAGCGGGAAGACGAGCTCGGCAAACCGATAGGCTTCTTCGAGATGCGGGTATCCGGACAGAATGAAGGTGTCGATGCCGACCTCCTGGTATTCCTTAATCCGCGCGGCCACGGTCTGCGGATCGCCGACCAGCGCGGTGCCAGCGCCCCCCCGCACCAGACCGACGCCGGCCCAAAGATTGGGGCTGATCTCCAGCTTGTCGCGGCGGCCGCCGTGCAGCTCGGACATCCGCTGCTGACCGACCGAGTCCATTCGGGCGAACACCTTCTGCGCGGCGGCGATGGTGTCGTCGGTGACGTAGCGGATCAGATCGTCGGCTGCGGCCCAGGCAGCTTCGTTGGTCTCGCGAACGATCACGTGCAAGCGGATGCCGAACGACAGCTTGCGCCCGCGCGGCTCCGCCACCGCCCGGACGCGATTGACTTTCTCGGCGACCTGCGCGGGCGGCTCGCCCCAGGTCAGATACTTGTCGACCGTGTCGGCTGCGACGTCGATGCCGGCGTCCGATGACCCTCCGAAATACAGTGGCGGGCGCGGGCTTTGCACCGGTGGGAACAGCAGCCGTCCATCCTCGATCGTGATGTGCTTTCCGGCGACGTTGACGGTCTTGCCGGACAACAGATCCGAATAGACGTTGAGGAATTCGCGGGTCACCTCGTAGCGCTCGTCGTGCGACAAGAACACGCCGTCGCCCTTGTTCTCGACCGGATCGCCGCCGGTGACGACGTTGACGAGAAGCCGGCCGCCAATCAAGCGGTCCAGCGTCGCGGTCATCCGAGCTGCGACGCTGGGCGACTGCAGGCCGGGGCGGACGGCGACCAGGTAACGCAGCCTCTCGGTCAAAGGCGCCACCGCCGAGGCCACCACCCAGGAATCCTCGCAGCTCCGTCCGGTGGGCAGCAAAACGCCGAAATAGCCGAGTTGATCGGCCGCTTGTGCGATCTGCCGGAGATAGCCGAAGTTGACGTCTCGGCCACCATTCGATGTTCCGAGATAGTGACCATCACCGTGGGTCGGAAGAAACCAAAGGAAGTTTGAAGATGTCGTCGGGAGGGCTGTCATGCGGCGTGCTCCTGGATTGTCCTGTCTTATTTTTGCGTTTGCCGGCTCAAGCCTGTGGCGGCCGCCACACCGCATCGCGCACCACGATCGGGCGGGGAATCAGGCCAAGCTGATGGAAACGGTCGGCGACGTCCTGCTGGGTCGAGACGATCTCGTCCGTCACCGGCCCAACCACAAACGACGAGCGGTTTGCGGCGATCGTCTGGATGTCGAGCGGGATGCCTGTGACGGCACTGAGGGACTGAGCGACGTCGCCGCGATGATCCTCAGCCCATCGCGCGGTCGCGCTGGTGACCTCGATGATCTGCTTGAGGATCAACGCATTTCGTTGAGCGAATTCACGGTTGGCGATGTAGAACGAGTTGGTCCGGCCGACCTCGGAGGCATTGACCAGCACGCGCCCGTTCTGCTTCAGCTCGCCGATCGCGAAATACGGATCCCAGATCGACCAGGCATCGATGCTGCCTTGCGCGAACGCGGGCCCGGCGTCCGGCGGCGACAGGTACACCGGCGTGATGTCGCCATAGGTCAGGCCGGCCTTCTTGAGCGCCAGCAAGACGACGTTGTGGGCGCTCGATCCCTTTGTGAAGCCGATGCGCTTACCCTTGAGATCGGCGAGACTGCGGATCGGCGAATCCTTCGGAACCAGGATGCCCTGACCGTTGGTAATCGGCTGACCGGCCGCGTAGACGATTGCAGCGCCAGCAGCCTGGGCAAAGATCGGCGGCGAGTCCCCGACGGCGCCGTAGTGAATGCTGCCGACGTTCATCGCCTCGAGCATCGGGGGACCGGAAGAGAATTCCAGCCATTTGATGCCGATATTCTGTCCGGCGAAGTGATCCTCCAGCGTCCGCCGTTGCCGCGCGATCACCAACACGCCGTTCTTCTGATAGCCGATGCGGATCTCGGTCAGCGGCTCGGCCGCGGCTGAGCGCGACAGAATCGGCAGCAAAGCGGCTCCGGCGGATAGCTGGAGAAATTGTCGGCGCTGCATCTGGCCTCCCTCGTTGTTGGTTGGTCGCGAGGGATGATGGGAGGCCGGGGAGGCGGTGTCGAGCCGTTGGGAAAAATAGCAACGCCCGTGCTCAGACGGAGGCACAGGCGGAGGTAAAATCCTCTGTTTGGGCCGAAGGCGGAATGGTTGTTCTCGTGCGAACGATCGCAGTTGATCCCCAGGAGAGGGAACTTAGTTGCGGCCGTTCCTCCCGAGACAAGCTAGTTACAACGCAGGTCCAGACCGCCGACGGGTGATGAGCGCCGAGAGCTATCTGCAATTAGTTACCTTGTTAGATCAACTGTTCTGCTGAGCCGATCAGGTCCGTCATAAACAACCTCTAAACGGCGTCATCTTCAGAATTGTCGGCGGGATAAGGTTCGAGGATGATTTGCGGACCGCCTGATGGCCTCCGGTGCCGTGGCGCAATCACGGATGAGATGTATATGCCGACAGTTAGCGAGTTGAAGGAAGGACTTTGGCGCGAACTGGCGCTCAAGGCAGAACTTGGCATCAACGGCGTTGCAATCAGCGGCGAGGCACTCGATTTCGTCCAGCCCGGCATCAAGGCCCAGGAGCAGGTGCATTGCCTGTTCGAGATGGATTTCGAAACCCACACGGTCGAGCTGCCGTCGCATTTTTATCTGCCGCTCGGGCTGAGTGTCCCGTTCCGCTGGAATCCAAAATCGGGCTATCGAGTCGATCTGCTCGGCGATCGGACGGTGCTGATCGATGGCAGTGAGGTGATCGCCGAGATCCGATTTCGTGAGCGTCCGGCATTCTATGGCGCCAAGACGTCGGATGGGATCGAGATGGCGCAGATTGGTGCGCACTACGCCGACCGGCACCTGTTCGTGGTCTATAGCAACGAGTGCTCGTACAAGGACAAGGGCGAAGATTGCCTGTTCTGCAACATCAATTACACCAAGGACGTGTACGGCGACAAAGGTGGGGTGTTCTGGAAGAACGCGAGGCAGATCGGCGAGACGGCGGCGCGCGCCTACAACGACGGTGCGATCGATCACCTGACGGTCAGCGGTGGCGTGATCCCTGAGCGCCGTGAACTTGAATACTACCTCGACGTCGCGGAAGCCATTCAGCAGCACACCGGGCTCGACGATTTCAACGGCACCGCGACGATTGCTGCGCCGCTCGATCTGCGCAATCTCGATCGTTTCAAGGAGGCCGGCTATCGCACCACGGCCATGAACATCGAGATCTGGGACAAGGGGATCTATGATGCGATCTGCCCCGGCAAGGCGCGCGGCGGTGGCGGTTGGGAGCACTGGGTCAAGGCGCTCGAATATGCTGTGACCGTGTTCGGTCATGGCAGAGTGCGCTCCAACATCGTCGCCGGAATCGAGCCGAAGCGCAGTACGCTGGCCGGGCTGGAGTATCTGGCGTCCAAGGGGGTGGTCGGGACGTTCGCGGTTTGGTGTCCGAACCCCGGCTCGGAGCTCGAAGGCCACCGTTGTCCGGAGCCGGGCTGGTACCTCGATCTCGCGCACAAACTGGTCGCGATCTGGAAGAAGAACGGCATCACCTACCAGCACGTGTTCGACAGCAACGCCTCGTCCGACACATTGCAGCACGACATCTACCGGATCGAGGACGAGACGTTGCCGATTTTCGGCACTGCCAGGCAGCTCGAACCCGCCGAGTGAGCTGCGTCGTCACCTCTTCACCGCTGAGCACAACGGGGTTTTCGTGAGCACCAATAAGCCCAAGCACATCGCCATCTATGGCAAGGGAGGCATCGGCAAGTCGACCACGACGTCGAACATCAGTGCGGCGCTTGCGGAGGCGGGGCATCGCGTGATCCAGATCGGCTGCGATCCGAAGAGCGACTCGACGACGATCCTGCGGGGTGGCGAGGATCTAACGACCGTGCTGGACAGCCTGCGGGATAGCGGCCGGCCGACCATCGCGGACGTGTCAGCGATCGGGTTCGGCGGTGTACTCTGCATCGAGGCCGGCGGGCCGGTGCCTGGAGTGGGCTGCGCGGGGCGCGGCATCAACGCCGCGGTCGATTTGCTCCATGAACTGAAACTGTTCGAGGAATTCAAGCCGGATTACGTGTTGTACGATGTGCTCGGCGACGTGGTGTGCGGCGGCTTCGCGGTGCCGATCCGCAGTGGCATCGCCGAATCCGCCTTCGTCGTGACGTCGTCGGATTTCATGGCGATCTTCGCGGCCAACAATCTGTTCAAGGCGATCAGCAAATACGCACCTTCGGGCGGCGCGCGGCTTGGCGGCGTGATCGCCAACAGCATCCAGACGCCCTATGCGAGTGCGCTGATCGACGATTTCGCCTCGCGAACAGGAACGAACGTGGTGGGCTACGTGCCGCGCTCGCTGACGGTGGCACAGAGCGAACTGTACGGCCAGACCGTGATCGAAGCGGCACCGGCTTCAGAGCAGGCTGACGTGTACCGTCAGCTCGCGCGGCACATCGCAGGCGATCATCCGGTGTCGATCCCCAAGCCTCTCAACGCCCCAGCGTTGAAGCAATGGGCCAAACAATGGGGTGACCGTGTGTTCGGCGGCGCGGCGGAGCGTCGGCTCGCCGAGGTGGTGTGAGGTGGAGAAGGCACTTCAGCCGCCGACCCGGGAACGGAGGCTCAATGGCGTCAGCGCCTATTTGGGCGACGTCGCGTCCTTGATCGCTGAACTCGAAGCCGGGCCACCTGCGTCGCGGATTCGGACGTTCTCACAAGTTGCTAGCGACGATGTGTCGATCGCGTTGCGCGTTCTGGCAGACGTGGAAGGGCTGGGGATCGTCGTCCACGGTGCGCGGGGCTGCGCCGGCGCGCTGGTGCGCAGCCGCCCGGGCCGTCCATGGGCGGTCACCAACCTCGATCAGCGCGACACCATTCTCGGCGCTGACGGAAATCTCGCTCGGACGCTGCGTCGGTTGCATCAACGTCATCACCCCTGGGGAATTGTCGTGGTGGCAACGCCCGTCGTTGCGATCAATAACGACGACATCCAGGCGGTGGCTCAAGAGCTGAGTGATGAACTCGGCATCCCAGTCGTCGAGCTGCGGACGGATGGATTCCGTTCGCGGATCGGTGCTACCGGCTACGATATTGCGAGCGCGGCTCTGGCGTCCCTGATGCCACCACAGCACGGCCGTCGGCGCGACCTGATCAATCTGCTGGCTTTTGAGCGGGGCCCTGGCCTCACTGCTGTGGCGCAACAGCTTGCCGGGCTTGGGCTCGAGGTCAATCTTGTGCCGGCCGGCGCCGGCCGGGAAGCGTTCGCCAAGGCGGCGCAGGCGGTCCTCAGCGTCGCGGTTTTTCAGGACGAGTCTGACGTGCTCCGCCGCGAACTCGACCGGCTTCACCGGGTGCCGTTCCTGCATCTGCCGCCGCCGATCGGCGCCTTGGGTGCGCGGCGGTTTGTCGAAGCCGTCGCCGAGGCGACCGAGCGACCGCTGCCGATCAGGATCGACGATCGCGTCAGCGCCGACCTGCTGGAAGACCGCCGTGTGGTGATTGCGCTGCCGCCATCTCAGGCGTTGGCGATCGCTGAGCTTGTGGTGCAGTTCGGTGGCCGGATTGCTGGGATCAGCGTCGACTGGATCGACAGCCTTCATGTCGAGGGGCTCAAGGCTCTGACCAATGCGGCGACCGTGGCCTTGCATGTCGGAGCAGGGCAGGCCTTTGAACTGGTGAACTGGCTCGGCAAGATCGAGCCGGACCTGCTGATCGGAACGCCGGCAGTCGCGGCGACTGCGACCCGCGCCGGGATTACTGCGGTCGCAATCGAAGGCGACGATTTGCTCGGGGCGGCCGGAGAGACAAAGCTTGCAACCCGCATCGGCCGGGCGCTGGCCGCACGGCAGAATGGTTTTACGGCCGGGCTCGGGACGTCCGCGTATCGCGCAGGTTGGCTGAAGCGCAGCCCGGACTGGCACATCAAGCGTGAGGTGAGATGATGGCGGCGCATCTGATGCGACCACGCGCCGGTTGCGCGCTGCATGGCGCGCTTTACGCCGCAACCGCGATCGATGGCGTGACTCCGCTCGTCCATGCGACACCCGGCTGTGGTGTGCAAGCCGGACTGTGGCAGGATGTCGGTGGTTGCGGCGTGTCGTGGCCGACGTCCAATCTGTCGGAGAAGCACATTGTGTTTGGCGGCGCGTCGCGGTTGCGCGAGCAGATCAAGAATACGCGCGGCGTGGTGTCGAGCGAAATCACCGTGGTTCTGACCGGGTGCCCGGCCGAGATGATCGGCGACGACGTCGAGGCGATGGCGCAAGAGGCGCGGGACGCCGGGGACGAGGTGCTCGACCTGGCGACTGCTGGATTTCGCGGCTCGGCCTATCATGGCTATCAATCTTTCCTGCAGGCGGCTGTTGAGCGAACGGTCGCTCCGGGAGTGACCCGAGCCGGCCTGGTCAACATTCTCGGTCCCGTCCCGCATCAGGATGCGACGTGGCTGGCGGAGATCGAGGAATTGTCTCGGCTGATCGCCGGTGTCGGCCTGATCCCGAACCCGATATTCGGTCCGTTCGGGGGGCTATCGAGCCTGCGGGCGACCGCACAGGCCGAACTAAGCGTCTCGTTGTCGCCGTGGGGCGGGGCGGCGGTCCGTGCGCTTGATGACCGCTTCGGCATTCCCTGGATCGAAAGCGCGGGATTGCCCGTTGGCGCCGCGGCGACAGGCGCGCTGCTGGAAAGGATCGTCGCTGCCGCTGGTGAGGTGGACGATGCGGCGGCGCGGATCTTCATCGACCGCGAGCGGCAGCGCGAGGCGTACTTCATCGACCGGCTGCTGGAGACGCTCTATCGACAAGGCGGTGCCCGCAGCTTTGCCGTTGCCTTGCCGAGTCTGCACGCGGGAGGCATCGTTCGGTTTCTCAGCCGGACCCTCGGTTGGTCGCCGGCCGCGATCGTCGTCACCGACAATCCGCCCGCGGAGCATCGCAGCACGCTCGAGGATGAGCTGCCCATCGTTCACTACAGCGAAGACGACGACGAGATCGCCGCACTTATCGGGAGCAGTGGCGCGGAGATCGTGTTCGGCAGCTCCCTGGAGCGAGCGGTCGCTGACCGCCTCGCAGTGCCGTTGATCGAATGCGCCGCGCCGACCCGCCGCCTGAGCCTGACAAGTGGCTTCGGCGGCTCTCGCGGCGGTCTGACGTTGCTGGAGGCGATCGTGACGGCGTCGGATCAAGCGTAGGGAGCGCCCCGCGGAACTGACCGTCCACCATCACGACGTTGCCGTCCGACCGATTGATGGGCATCTGTCTGACGATCAGCAGGGAGATGGGTAAACTCTCCAGGAGCCGCGGCGGCGTCGACGTCGCGGCGTTTGTTGCATTCGTCAGGTGGTTCGTTGGTCAGGCCAATGCCTGGTCGAAGCTGCGGTCCCAGAAAGGCTTGACATCTACCGGTGCGTCGAACACGCCAATCTTGGTGAACACGTCAGCGACGTCCTGATGGCTTTGAACCGCTGCATCGCTGTTGGCGATCAGGCTGTAATCCTGGCTGCGATTGTTGAACAGGTCGAGAATGGCCTCGACCGGAACCCCGGTATCGCGCGACTGGGCTTCCGCATAGGTCGGGTAGTTCGCATTGCTCCAGGCATAGGCCTTCTGCAGCCGCAGGAGAAAGTCTGCAAGCGCAGCGTGCCGCAGCGGGTCGTCAATCGCGGAAGGATTGGCCGAGATCAGGAAGTTTCCTGAAAGATAGCCGACGCCTGTCTTCAGGGTACGGGCCCCGTATTTGGAGCGGGCGAGTTGGCCATTGTAACCCCAGATCGCCCATGCATCGAGGTCACCACGGGCGAAGGCAGACAGGCCGTCGGTGGGCGCAAGGTGGGTCGCCTTGATGTCGCCAAAGGACAGACCGGCTTCAGCCAGCTGCTTGTAGAGATAATAGTGAGACGTCGTTCCCCGAACGTAGCCGACGCGCTTCCCCTTGAGGTCGGCCACGCGATGGATGTCTGAATCTTTCTGAACGAACGTGCCCTGATTGTTGAGATCCTCGCGATACACCGCGATGAATTTCACGCGTGCTTTGGACTTTACCCCGAACGCTGCCGAAGTTTCGCTGCCCGAACCCAGGTCGAGCGCGTCGACGTTGATGCCTTCGATGTGCTGGACGCCGGAGTTGAACTCCTTCCAATCGATCTTGTAGGGCGTTGCGGCGAGGCCTGCCGTTTCCAGCAAGGTCTTGTGCAGCCCCTTGTAGAAGGCAATCCGCAGCGTGACCCCGGAGAGATCGGTTGGGGTGGCGGCTCGTGCGCTTGCTGTGCCCAGCAACCCGGAGAACCCAAGACCCGCGCTGGCTTGCAACAAACGGCGACGCGACATGCCAATCGACATCAAACGACCTCTGACGTTTTGGAATCAGTCCTGAAGGGCGGTGTCCACGACACGGTCGTCGCGATCACCGAGTGAACGCGATGCTGACCAAGTCGATCAGCATTATCAACTATCCGGCAAACAAAACGATGAGGAGCACGCGGGCGAGTGCTTTTGCAGAAATTCGTTTCGACAGTCGGCCGAGGCGTAGGCGAAGTTGCCGCTCACGGCAAAGCGCTGAGGTCCGTACTGAGTCCCCGCGATCATCGCTCGATTGACATCCGAATTGATTTCGAGCAATCCGCGCACCGTTCTTTATCCAACTGCTGACAACCGCTTTCCGACGGACTCCGATGACACGCGCCAATACGACCGAGACAGTCGATTTCATCATCGTGGGAGCAGGCTCATCGGGATGTGTCCTTGCCAATCGCCTCAGTGAGGACCCTGCCACCTCGGTCGCACTTTTGGAGGCGGGCCCCCGCGATTCCAACCCGTGGATTCACATTCCGATCGGCTATGCCAAGACGATCCGAAATCCCGACATCAACTGGTGCTACGAGACCGAGCCGGAGCCGACGATGGACGGGCGGCGAATCTTCTGGCCGCGCGGCAAGGTGCTCGGTGGGACCAGTAGCATCAACGGCCTTGTCTACATGCGGGGGCATCCTGACGATTATGACGGCTGGGCAGCCGCCGGCGCGTCTGGGTGGGGCTGGACTGATGTCCTCCCGTACTTCAAGCGCTCGGAGGATCAAGTCCGCGGCGCTGATGCGTATCATGGCGTAGGCGGGCCGCTGGCGGTCGCCGACCTCAGCGAGCGCAATCCGATCTGCCAGGCCTTCATCGACGCCGCCATCTCTGCCGGCGTACCGGCCAATCTGGACTTTAACGGCGAGTCCCAGGATGGCGTCGGCTACGTGCAACTGACGACCCGTGACGGTCGCCGTTGCTCCAGCGCGGTGGCGTTTCTGAGGCCGGCACTGCGGCGCGCCAATCTGCGCGTCGAGACCGAGGCGCTGGTCTGCCGTGTCGTGATCGAGGGCGGCCGAGCTGTCGGTGTGGAATATCTACATGGCGGCGAACGGCGGGTCCTGCGTGCGCGATCCGAGGTGATCCTGTGCGGGGGCGCTGTCAATTCGCCACAGCTTCTGCAACTGTCGGGCATCGGTCCTGCCGCACATCTGGCGAGCGTCGCTATCGAACCGGTGCTGGATTTGCCTGCCGTCGGTGCCAATCTGCAGGATCACCTCCAGGTTCGCATCGTCTGGAAGGCGGCCCATCCGCTGACGCTGAACGATATCGTCCGCAACCCGGTGCGCAAGCTATGGATGGGCGCGCGATATCTGCTGAACCGGTCTGGCCCGATGACGATCAGCGCCTGCCAGGTCGGGCTGTTTGCGCGGACACGTGCGGAGCTGACGCGTTCGGATATCCAGTATCATTTCATGATGTTCAGTGCCGAGAGCTCGGCGGACCAGCTTCATTCGTTCTCAGGCTTCACCGCGAACGTGTGCCAACTCCGCCCCGAAAGTCGCGGCAGCGTGCTGATCGCTGCCCCTGATCCGCGGCAGGCCCCGCGCATCCGAGCGAACTATCTGGCAACCGAAACGGATCGCCGCGCTGTCATTGATGGCTTGCGTCTGGCACGGACCATCGCGAACGAGAAGCCGCTCGCGGACTTTATCGTCGAGGAGTATCTGCCCGGAGCCGGCGCCACCAGCGACGACGCACTTTCGGCGCACGCCCGTCAGAAGGGGCAGACGCTGTTTCATCCAGCCGGAACCTGCGCGATCGGCCCGGTTCTCGACCCACAGCTGCGGGTCCGCGGCATCGAAGGATTGCGTGTCGCCGATTGCTCCGTGATGCCGACGCTGGTGTCCGGCAACACTAATGCGCCCGCGGTGATGATCGGTGAAAAGGCGTCCGACCTTATTCGCGGGCAGCGAATTGCTTGAGCCTTGTCAATCGAGGGCGAGCTAACTGTTGGCGCCGGAATTGGCTCGGTAATCTGGAGCCTCGCGGGTGCTGACGGCCGGCATCTCATGCCGGAGCGGAGGTCAAGCCGGCTGGGCCGCTTCGACGACGGTGACCGTTCCGGCTTCGTTGTCGGTCTTGGCAAACACCGTGAAGAACTCGATCTCCGGCTCCATGCCGTAGCGCTGGATGATGCCGTCGCGCCAGGGGCCCGAGTAGAACGCCTCGGCGTCCGCCTGGCTTGCCCATTGATACACACCGCCGGCGACGCCGCGCTCGCTCCAGATGAAGTGCTTGCTGATCAGCCCTTTCACAGACTGGAAACCCGGAGCGATCGCTTCGAAATGATTTCGGCATGCGGCCCGGTCGATATGCGCGGGCAGGCGATAGCGCACAATGGCGGTGATCATCGGTTTTGTCCGGACGGCGTGAGCATATCGATTAGACGCGATGCAGCGACACGGACACCTTCGGGCCGTTCTTGATGGTCTGATACACCACGCAATAGCGCTCGGTCAGTTTCAAGAGCAGATCGAGCTTGTCCTGCGCCGCGTCGGTTTCGACCTCAAATCGCAGCCGGATCTCGCGGAAGCCGACCGGTGCCTCCTTGTCGACGCCGAGCGTGCCGCGAAAATCCAGATCGCCCTCGGCGACCACGTCGCCCCGCGAGAGCGGCACTTCGATCGCGGTCGCAACCGACTTCAGGGTGACGCCGGCGCACGCGACGAGTGCCTCGAGCAGCATGTCTCCCGAACACAGTTCAAGCCCAGAGCCGCCGGTCGCCGGATGCAGGCCGGCCGTTGCCAAGGCCTTGCCAGTTTCGACCTTGCAACTGATGCCGTCGGCATCGATCGCGCCTTTGGCCTTCAGGGTGATCAGCGCGGTGGCCGGATCTGCCTTATAGCGGTCCTTGATCGGCGCCTGCAGCGCGCGCAATTCCAGCGCATCCATTTTGATCGCTCCTCCCTGTTGTGATTAATTATATCCCGGCGCCTTCGACGAGCAAATCGTCGTCCCGGCGTCCGGTGCGCTGCAGCGACCGATCGAGTGAATGCAGCACGGCGTGCTTGATGTTTTCGAAAGCCGCCGAGCTGCGGTCGCGTGGACGCGGCAGATCGGTTCGGATTTCTTCAAATAATCGTCCCGGCCTCGGCCGCATCACCAGGACACGGTCGGCGAGCGCCACGGCCTCCTCGACGTCGTGGGTCACCAGGATCAGCGTCGGCCGCGTATCTGCCCACAGATCGAGCAGGTGATCCTGCAGATCGGTGCGGGTGAAAGCGTCGAGTGCCGAGAAGGGCTCGTCGAGCAGAATGACCTCCGGTTGCGGCACCAGCGCCCGTGCGATCGCCACGCGCTGGGCCTGGCCGCCGGACAGTTCGCGCGGCCACGCTTTCGCCTTGTCGGCCAGTCCCACTCGGGCAAGCGCGGCGGCGACGCGCGCGTGACGGTCCGGTCGCGGCAGCCGTTCAAGACCAAAGCCGATATTGTCCGCGACGCTCAGCCACGGCAGCAGCCGTGGTTCCTGAAAAATGATGCCGATCTTAGGATGCGGCGCCGTGATGATTTCACCGTCCAGCATGATGGTGCCGGCGCTCGCCCGATCGAGACCGGCGATCGCCCGCAGCAAAGTCGACTTGCCGCAGCCCGAGCCGCCGATCACCGCGACGATCTCGCCGAGATTGATCCTCGCGGAGAACGATTGCAGGGCGTGAACGCCGGCGGGGTAGGTCTTGTCGACGCCGTCGAGCACCAGCATCAGGTTTCTCCGTCGTGCCGGTCGAACGCATCCTGCCAGCGCAGCAGGGGCAGGGTGGCGATCTCGATCAGCCAGTCGGTGGTCTTGCCGAGCAAGGCGAAGATCACGATCGCAGCGACGATCTGCGCCGGCTTGCCGAGCTGTTGCCCGTCGATCAGCAGGAAGCCGAGCCCCTCCGAGGCGCCCATGAACTCGGCCGCGACCACGAACATCCAGCCGAGCCCCAGCCCAACGCGGAGTGCCAGCACATAGGCTGGCAGCACCGCCGGCAGGAGGATGCGCCGGATCATCGCCGGGCCGGACAATCGGAACGCGCGGCCGACCTCGACGATCTTGCGATCCACCGAGCGGATCGCGCCCATCACGCCGAGATACACCGGGAAGAACACGCCGACCGCAATCAGCGCCACCTTCGAAGTCTCGAAGATCCCGAGCCACAGAATGAACAGCGGCACCCACGCGATCGACGGGATCGCGCGTAGCGCTTGAACGGTCGGATCGAGCAGCCGCCGTGCGACACTCCAATAGCCCGCGACCGCGCCGAGCACCGACCCCGACAGGACGCCGAGACCGAAGCCGGCGGCGACGCGGCCGAGCGTCGCGACAACGTGCCGAGTGAGTTCTCCGGTTCGTGCCAATTCGGCAATGGTCGAAAACACGCGAGACGGGGGCGGCACCAGCCGGCCGTTGGACCAGCCGAGATATACGGCCGCTTCCCAGCCGACCGCCACCGTCAGCGGCAACAGCAGTCCAAGCGCCGGCCCGCGCCAAGGAGGTGCGTGGCGATGCGCCGATGGAGCCGCCGTCGTGACCGGCGCGGCGTTGTCTAACGTCAAAGCCATAGCCAAACCGCTTCCCAATTTGGCTCCACGTCAGGAGCCGCATTTTGCGGGGCCGACATCTCCGGCCCCGCACGCCACTCGCTTCGCACGCGATCTGCCGTCCGCAGCCGCCCTGTGACGTGCTTAGTTGGTCAGCAGTGGCACCTGATCGTCGATCAGCGTGTCGAGCACCGCTTTGACGTCGACCGATGACTGGATCACGCCGGCCTGCTGCAGTGCCAGTCCGGCGGCGAGAATGGAGTCGCGCTGTGGCGTGCCGATCCGGCTGTGAGTGAGTTCGGTGCGTTTCTTGAGCTGCTTGTCGACCACGGCGTCGGGCAGCTTGGTCACGCCGATGAACGCTTGCTTCAGCTCGTCGTAATGGGCGAGCGAGTACTTGCGCGCATCTTCGTAAACGGCCAGCACGCGCCGAACGAGATCCGGATGCTCCTTGAGGAAGGCTTCACGCACGTTGAGGATGCCCCAGGTGTTGGCTTCGGGCTTGCGATAGAACAACTTGGCGCCTTCCTCGACTTCGGCTTGTGCCATCATCGGATCGAGGCCAGCCCAGGCATCGACATCGCCGCGGATCAGCGCGGCCTTGCCATCGGCGTGTTGCAACAGCACGGGGGTGATGTCGTTCTGGCTCAGGCCGGCACCAAGCAACGCACGCACCAGGAAAATATGGGGATCGGTGCCGCGAGTCACCGCCACGCGTTTTCCCTTGAGGTCGGCGACCGAGGCGATCTTGGAATCCTTGGCGGTCACCAGCGCAGTCCATTCGGGCCGTGAATAGACGTAGATCGACTTGATCGGATTGCCGTTGATCTTCGCAACCAACGCGGCCGAACCTGCGGTGGAGCCGAAATCGATCGAGCCGGCGTTGAGGAATTCGAGCGCTTTGTTGGAGCCGGCCGACTGCACCCAGACGATGCCGATGCCGTCTTTGGCGAATTCCTTTTCGAGCAGGCCTTGCTGCTTGAGCACGATCGAAACGGGATTGTAGGTCGCCCAATCGATCCTGATCTCCTTCGGTTTATCCGCGGCAAAGACCGCGGTCGGCGCCAGCATCGTTGCCAGGACCAGACTGGTCATCAGGCGCCGGGATAGGGTCGTCATGGGTTTCCTCTCTTCTCGGTTCATTGCTGTTGCTTCCGCGTGCCGCGCCGTCTCGATGCGACGTAGATACCTCCGCGAAACAAGAGAGTTGTCAGTTAGTTATCTAGGCAAATCAACCGAAAAGAAGTTCTCTCAATTCGACTGGTACAAGAATGAGATTGTAGGATGAAGCGCGCTTTGAGCATGGAAAGGCTGTCGTGATCGGCCTCTGTTCCGCGTCGGCGGACCGGGCCGGTCGATCAGCTCCAATGCGGTAGCGACGATCGGAGGAGGGGCGAGTTCTGACTTGCCTGACACTCGGCAAGGAACTGGTCTTCGTCCTCGACGTCGTCGGGTAGATAATGATGCCGCCGTTCGGGCGCAGAGATGCATGGCGGCTGGTAGCCGACCTCGGCCGCAACGGGTGGAGACGACAGATGTCGTCCTGGTCGGCGTTGGAGATTCGAAGGGCTACCAGCCTATCGCCCTTGCTCGGGCGACGCTGACCTCGAGGTCGAGAGTCTCGAGATCAGCCGGACCGTTGGCACGCAGTGGGAGACGGTTCATGCCAGTGCGGTTTCGAGATCAGCGATGATATCGGCGGAATCCTCGATGCCGACTGACAGACGAAAGACTCCGTCGCCGGCCCAGGCGCGATAGCTCGCCGTGGCATCGCCGGTCAGTCGGAACGACGAGCGCAGAATGTCCTCAGTGGGGATGTAGACCAGCAGGCTCTTGGTCTTGCCGAGCGAGACCGCATAGGAGACGACGCGCATCCGCTCGGCGAATTGCTCCGCCAATGCCGGTCCGTCGCCATTCACGGTGAACGAGAGCAGGCCTGAGAAGCAACGCATGGTTCGTTGCGCCAGTTCGTGCTGCGGATGGCGAGGCGAGCCGGGCCAGTAGACCGCTTTCACCTTCGGGTGGTTGGCGAGAAGCGCTTCGACCGCGCGTGCGTTGGCCTCGTGCAGCCGCATCCGCGGCGCGAGCGTCTCAAGACCCCGCAGGATCAGCCATGCCGAGAACGGCGCCAGGCAGCCGCCGAGGTGGATCAGGCTGCCGCGCCGCAGTCGCGCGATCGCTTCGGCTCGTCCGATCACCGCGCCGCCAAGCGTGTCGCCGTGACCGCAAATGTATTTGGTCAGCGAGTGGACGACGTAGTCGGCACCGAGTTCGAGTGGGCGAAGGCCGAGCGGAGTCGCGATGGTTGCGTCCACCGACAATTCGGCGCCGGCCGCGTGCACGAGCGGAGCAATCGCGGCGATATCTGCGAGGCGCAGGATCGGATTGGCCGGCGTTTCGATATGCACCAGCCGGGTGTTGGGACGAAGCGCAGCCGCGATCGCGTCGGGCCTCGACGAATCCACGGTCGTCACCGCGATGCCATTGCGCGTGAGCTCATCATGTGCGAGTTCGGCGACGCCGGCATAGCAGACGTCGGACAGCACCAGATGGTCTCCCGCGTGGAGACGGTCGCAAAACAACGCGGCCACGGCGGCCATGCCGGACGCGAAGGTCACCGCGGCTTCGCCGGCATCGAGCGCCGCCAGCCGTGCCTCCAGCAGCTCGACGGTGGGATTGCTCCATCTTGTGTAGAAATGCGGCGCCGCGGCGCCGAGATCGTTGGCGGAGAAGCCGACCGCGTTTGGGGCGGTGAGAAAGCTCGCACTCAGAGCAGGGCCGGGCGTCACCGGATCTCCGACCTCGCGATGGTGGTCACCCATATAGAGAGCCCAGGTGGCCGGGCCCCATGGCTTCGCTGCATTGGTCATCGTTGCATCCCGTGTCGCGTGTCTTCAGCAACCATAGCGGGGATTGGAGCCCGCTGCGGTCATGCCTGTCCTGCCAGGTAGGCAAAGCTCCATCGGACGACGATTGAAAATCGTCGCCCGATCGAACGCCGCATCTCCGAGCGGGGCACGGTGTAAAAGACGGTGCGATACAGTTTGGCTTGAGCGAAGCCTGCCAAGGCGGCGAGCGCTTGTTCCGAGCCTTGTTCGTGGGCCGTGCTTGGTCAGTGCCGGGAGAGGAAGTTTCTGACTTCGTCGAACAGGCGGTCCCGTGCCTTTTCCACGATGATGAAGTGGCTCGCGGCGGGGACTTCGATCAGCTCGCGAATCTTCGCGTTCTTCAATTGACTGAACAGCGCCAGCTGCAGCGACCTCGGTGTGAGATCGTCCCACTCGCCGCGGATGATCAGGGTCCGGGCCGTGATGGTCGCCGCATCATAGGGCTGCTGCGCCTGCCACGACACATCCGCCGCAACGCCGGTCGGCGACCTGAACAGTTCGGGCGTGCGTCCGGTCGCCTCCGGCTGACTGTCGCGCACGGCCTTCTCCCACAGCGCAACGGTGCTGTCGGGCAGGATCAGCTTCACCTGTTCTGCGGGGACGCCCTTTTGGATCCGCGCGCGCGAGTCGGCGAGCGTCCATTCCTGCCACGCCTTCTTGGGCGGGCCCGCGGTAACGGGTTTGTCGAACGCCCACAACGGCGCAACAAGCACGAGCGACGACACCTTGTCGGGATTGGCCGCCGCATAGGCGCCGCTGATCACGCCGCCCCACGACCACCCGATCACCTGCAAGCTGTCGATCTTGCGCTTGGCACGAATGAAATCGGCGGCGGAGGTGAAATCCGCGACGGCTTCCGCCGTCGTCGCCACCGGCGGATTGTTCTCGGCCGGCGCCCGCAGCGCCTCCGGCCATGTTGACCGGCCGTAGCCGCGAACATCGACCAGCCACACGTCCCAGCCGGCCCGCGCGAGATCGTCGGCCCACGACGCCCCGCCGACCGGCAGATCGAACACGAGCTCGGAAGCCAGCGTGGCGCCATGCACGTAGAGGACGGTGCGATCGCTCCGGTAGACGTCCGTGCCCGCGGGACGTTTGTTGCGGACGAACAGTTCGATTCCAGGAGCCGATGACTTGATCTTGAAGTCCTCGGTGACGATCTCGACTTCCGCCTTCGCCGATGCGATCGGCCAGAGGACAACGGCGAGCATTGTGAATAGTCCCGAGGTGATCGCGGCGATTAGGGCCTTTTGTGACATCAAGAGTCCTTCCGATGAGGATGGTTACACAACCCGACGCTAGCAGAGCGTTGCCGAAAATCGCTTCCAATGAATCCGGGTGCGATGGATCGTTCGTGCCGGAACCATTGAATCGGAAGTAATCGTCGCATCCGCGCACGTGATGACGCGGACGGCGCGTGTGCGGCCTCGGCCAAAGCAGGGAAGTCGATTGTTTCAGTCCTGCTTGACGTGGTAAAACGACAGTCTTCGCCGCGGCCGAAATTCGAAGTTTACGACTATTGCCCTGGCTGCGGCGGACAGCCATCGTCGACGTCGTGAAGTGTGCGAAGCGCGCGGCAGCGGTGAGCAGCCTGCTCTCGGATGTCGTGCGCCAGTCGAAATCCCTGTCCTGGAATCTTGCTATGCCGCCCCAATCCTTCGACCCGTCTGCCCCGAAGCTGAATCGACGCCGTTTCCTCGGTCACGCCGTTGGAGCCGCCGTGCTCACCGGCGCGTCTTCCACCGCATTGCCGCTGGTGTTCACCACGCCGGCGCGGGCGCGCGAGGCGTCGCCGGTCGTGATCGAGACGCGGCTCGGGCGGCTGCGCGGAGAGAGCGTCGAGGGAGTGGCATCGTTCAAGGGCGTGCCCTACGGCGCGTCGACCGCCGGCGACAATCGTTTTCGTCCGCCGGTGCCGCCTGCTGCGTGGACCGGCGAGCGCGACGCGACGCAGTTCGGGCCATCGGCGCCGCAGCCCGCGGCACCGAGCCCGGCCGAGTTCGCCTGGTACTGGTCGAAGGTGCCGACCAGCGAGGACAATCTCACGCTGTCGGTGTACACGCCCGGCGTCAACGATGGCGGCAGGCGGCCGATTCTGGTGTGGCTGCACGGTGGCGCATTCGCGATCGGCGCCGGCACCTCGCCGGGCTTCGACGGCTCGCACCTTGCCAAGGCGCAGAACGTAGTCGTGGTCTCTATCAACCACCGGCTCAATCTGTTCGGCTCGCTGTACACCGGCGAATTTCCCGAAGAACTGTCGCCGGCGTCGGGCAATCTTTCCGTGCTGGATCAGATCGCGGCGTTGAAATGGGTGCGCGACAACGCGGCTGCGATCGGCGGCGATGCCGGTAACGTCACCGTCTTCGGTCAGTCCGGCGGCGCCGCGAAAGTCGCGGTGCTGCTCGGCGCACCAGCGGCCAAGGGTCTGTTCCACCGCGCCGTGATCCAGAGCGCGTCGGGTGCCTGGCGGCTGGCGACACCGGAATCGGCCGCGCGCTCAGCGCACGCGCTGCTGGCACAGTTCGACCTGACGGCGAAGAACGCCGGCAAGCTGCGGGAGATTCCCGCCGACAAGCTGGTTGCGGCGATCGCGCAGGTGGCGGCGAAGACCGGCGTCGCTGATTTCCGGCCGACGCTGGACAATCTGGTGTTCAAGCAGCATCCGTTCGATCCGGCCGCGAGCGCGGTGTCGGATGACATCCCGCTGCTGATCGGCACGACGGCGGATGAAGCGACCTTCTTCCTCGCGGGCGATCAACGCAACTTCTCGCTCGGGGCGGATCAGGTTCGCGCCCGGATCAAGAAATTCATCGGCCTCGACGATGCGGCGACCGACAAGCTGATCCGCGCCTACCGTGACATCCTGCCGGAATCGTCGCCGAGCGAACTGCTGATCGCCGTCGCCGGCGACTACAACTACGTGCTGCCGACGCTGCTGGTCGCCGACCGCAAGGCCGCACAGGGCAAGGCGCCGGTGTACGCCTATCGGTTCGACTGGCGATCTCCGGCGCGCGACGGCGTGCTGGGCTCGCCGCACACCGCCGAGGTTCCGTTCATTTTTGGGACGCTCGATGCCGCCACGCCGCTGATCGGCGACAGCCAGGACCGCTTGAATGTGCGGGATCGGATCGGCGAGATCTGGGCGAGCTTTGCACGCAGCGGACGTCCCACCACCAAGGCGATCGCGGAGTGGAATCCATATCGGGGCGAAGAGCGCACCGCGGCGCTGATCGGCGGCTCTTGGCGCACGGTCGACGATCATGCCAAGGCGCGACGGGCGGCGTTCGCCGACATCGCGCCTTACGAATACAGCCGCCCCGTGACCTTCACGCGGGATTAGCAACGGCACCCCGATAGCAGGAGAATCCTGTCATGTTTCAGCATCTGCGACGGACAACGTCGGTTGGCGCTGCGCTCGCGGTCGTCCTTGCTCTGGTGTCGAGCGCCGCATCGGCCGGGCCGACGCTCGACCGCATCAAGTCCCGCGGGGTGATCAAGGTCGGCGTCGGAACGACGCCTGGCTATTTCGCGCCGGATTCGAACGGCCGCTGGCAAGGCTTCTTCGTCGACTTCGGCCGGGCGCTGGCTGTCACCGTGTTCGGAGATCCCGACAAGGTGCAGTTTACCAGTTCGTCGCCGCAGCAGCGTCTCCCCGCGCTGCAATCGGGCGAGTTCGACGTGCTGCTGTCTGGCGTCACCGTCACCATCACGCGTGCGTTCAAGCTCGGCTTTCATTTCGGTCCGACGATCTTCTACGACGGCCAAGGCATCCTGGTTCGCAAGGACCTCGGCGTGACCTCGGCGTCGCAGCTCGACGGCGCGACGATCGGAATCCAAAGCGGCACCACCGGGGAGCTGAACATCGCCGACTATTTCCGCAAGCACCGGCACAAGTTCACGCCGGTGACGATCGAGGACACCAGCGAGTTCATTGCGGCTCTCGACTCGGGGCGCGTCGACGGACTGACCCAGGATGCTTCCGACCTCGCGGCCAAGCAGACCCAGCTGAAGAAGCCGGACGACTACGTGATTCTGCCGGAGCGGTTGTCGAAGGAGCCGTTGGCGCCGGCGGTTGCAGGCGGCGACGATCGGTGGCTCGAGGTCGTCACCTGGACGGTCAACGCCACGATCCAGGCCGAGGAGTGGGGGATCACGTCGAAGAATGTCGACGACTTCCTCAAGTCCGACGATCCGTCGATCCGTCGGTTCCTCGGCGTCGATCCGTCGCTCGCCGAGTCGATCGGCCTCGATCCCAAATGGGCCTATACGATCATCAAGACGGTCGGCAATTACGGCGAGATCTTCGATCGGCACCTCAAACCGCTTGGCTGGGAGCGCGGCTACAATCGGCTGTGGACCCAGGGCGGCTTGTTGTACTCGCCGCCGTTCCGCTGATGTAACGCGCGGCGGTCGCCGTGTCTGCGCTCGAACGCCTCCGGCGCCGCCCGCGAGCGTGGCTGTCAAATTGGCTCGGGCCGCGACCGGCGATACAACTCGCCGTGTTGGTCACGGTCGTGGTCCTCGTCGTCGTTTTGGGATCGAACATCGCCGCCACCATGGCGAGGATCGGCCTGACGCCCGGATTTGGCTTCCTGGAGCGCGCAGCCAATTTCGAAATCGGCGAGAGCGCGATCCCGTTCCGGGCCGGCGACAGCTACGCGCGTGCGATCGCCGTCGGCGTCCTTAACACTGCGAAGGTCGCGGTGGTGAGCTGCATACTCGCGACCGTGCTGGGTGTCGCGCTGGCGCTGATGCGGCTAGCAGGCCATCCGGTGCTGTCGGGTCTCGTCCGCTGGTCGATCGAGGTTGTGCGCAACACGCCGCTGCTGCTGCAACTGTTCTTCTGGATTGGGCTGGCCCACGCGCTGCCGCCGCCGCGACGCGCCGTGGTGTGGTTCGACTGTGTGTTCCTGACCAATCGCGGCGTCTATCTGCCGAGCGTCGTCATTGCCGAGGGATCGTGGATGGCGATCACGGCGATCGCGGCGATCCTGCTCGGCTGGCTGGCGTTGATGTGGCGGGGCCGAGCGCGCGGTCCGCTGGCGCCGCTACCGCTCGGTCTGGTGGCAATGCTCGTGCTCGCGGTCGTGATCTATGCCAGCGGCTTCCGGATTTCGCTGCACAGTCCGGCGGTGCAGGGATTCAATATTCAGGGTGGTACCAGCCTGACGCCGGAATTCGCCGCGTTGCTCGTCGGGCTGACGGTGAAGTTCGCTGCGATCTTCGCCGAGATCGTCCGCGCCGGCATCTTGTCGGTGCGGCGCGAGCAATGGGATGCCGCGCGAGCGCTCGGGCTGAGCGAATTGCAGATCATTCGGCTGGTGGTGTTGCCGCAGGCGCTCCGCGTGATCACGCCGCTGGCGACCTCGTGCTATCTCGACGTCATCAAGGATTCCAGCCTCGCGGTGGCGATCGGCTATCCGGACCTGATGAACATCACCAACACCACCGCCAACACGACCGGGCAGGCGCTCGAGGCGCTGCTGATCGTGGTGGCACTGTATCTGGTCCTGAACCTGTCGGTCTCGGCGGTGATGAACGTCTACAATGCGCGCGTCGCGATGCGGGGAGGGCGGCCGGCTTGAACGCGTTCGAACTCCAGGAGACCCTATCGCAGCGACGCAGCTTCGACTGGCCGAAGCTGGTTGCAGCGCTGTTCGGCGGCTGGCGTCGCGCGCTTGTGACATTCGCTGTCTTGGTGCTGATCGTGTGGCTCGGGGTGCCACTGCTGCGTTGGCTGCTGCTCGACGCGACGTGGCAAGGCAGCTCGGCCGAGTGCGCGGCGCGGGGCGGCGCATGCTGGGCGTTCGTCGCCGCCAAGCTGCGGTTCTTCCTGTTCGCGTTCTATCCCGCCGATGGGCTGTGGCGCCCCGTCGTGGTGTGTGGGCTGCTGATCGCGCTGCTGCTCGTGAGCGCGATTCCGCGTCTGTGGAGCGCCCGCCTCGTCGTGGCGTGGCCGGTCGTGATCGGTGTCTGTCTGGCGCTGATGAGCGGCCTGCCGGGCGGAAGGGTGGTGTCCTCCAACCAATGGGGTGGGCTTCCGATCACGTTGCTGGTGTGGATGATCTGTTTCACCACGTCGGTGCCGATCGCCGTGCTGCTGTCGCTGGCGCGGCGGTCCCGGATGCTGGTCGTGCGCTGGCTCGCCATCGGTTACATCGAACTGATGCGGGCGATCCCAATGGTCGCCATCCTGTACTTCGCCACGTTGATTCTGCCGATGGCACTGCCGGGCAGCGTTCCGCTGGACAAGCTGCCGCGTGCGATCGTGATGGTCGCGCTATTCTGGACCGCCTACGTCGCCGAGGTCCTGCGCGGCGGCCTGCAGGCCGTGCCGAAGGGGCAGGAGGAAGCGGCGCTGGCACTTGGGTTGGGCTACTGGCGGGCGATGCGCCTCATCGTGCTGCCACAGGCGCTGCGGGCCGTCGTGCCCGGCCTGGTCAATCTCGGTATCGGCTTTCTGCTCGCGACGTCGCTGCTCGCGGTGATCGGGATCATGGACATTCTGAGCGCGGCGAAGGCTGCGGCGGCCGATCCGGAGTGGCTCGGCTACTACAAGGAGTCGTTCCTGGTGGTGGCGCTCGTCTATTTCGCCCTGGGCTATGGCGGCTCGCGCTACAGCCTCTGGCTGGAGCGGCGGCTCGGCTCATCCAACGGGCGTTGATCACTCTCGATCGACTCGGCGGATGTCGTTTCGCCTCATGGCGCGCAGTATCACTGCTGGCGAACGCTTGCTGCCTCGGTAGTGAGACCAACCGTATCAGATTGGATCAATCGCTGCCGGTCTATTCGGCAAATCATCTCTCAATCTTGGTGCGGTACTCGAATGCGGGTGCGGATTTGATGAAACGGTGGCGAGCACAAAACTGCTATCACAACTCGCCACGCGATATGAACATTGTATCGATTATTAGTGCAGTAGTTCCTGTGTTGCTATTTTTGTCGCCGTCTCGACAGCCGGTGTGGCCGCCGGCATCATTGACGAGCGAATACGTTCGCGGTCGGGGAATAGCAACGAGTGAATGGCGTTTCCCCGCTCTGATCCTACGCTGCCGCGAACTGGACTAATTCATTTGGTTGGTCACGGGGCCAACTCGATCTTATCGAGCGGAATTTTCTAAGTTTTGTTTGAAGCATCGGAGGCGTTTGATGGCGCAATCGAAGAAGGTTGGCGGTCTGTCCCGGCGTCATTTGCTCAAGACGACCGGCGCCGCGGGGCTGGTCGTTTCGGCCGGTGCGTTGGCTGGAAAGATCTATTCGCCTGCGGTCGCTGCACCTGCACCCAAGATCCGCCTGGCTTGGACGGAGGTCGCAGCCTGCCATTCGCCACTCGGTTTCGGTGTGGCCAAGGGGCTGTATGCGAAGCACAATGTCGACGTCGAGCTGTTCTATCAGGGCGCCAGCGGGCAGACCCTGATCCAGGCTCTCGCCACCGGCAAGGCCGATGTCGGAGCGGGACTGATCGGCGATTGGCTCAAGCCTCTGGAGCAGGGTTTCGACGTCAAGCTGTTCGTCGGCTCGCATGGCGGCTGCCAGCGTCTGCTGGCCTCGCCGGCGTCGGGCATCAAGGACATCGCCGGCGTCAAGGGCAAGACGATCGCCAGCTACGACGTCGTGTCGCCGCCGAAGGTCGCGTTCCAGGTTACGCTCGCGAAGGCAGGCATCGACCCGGAGAATGACGTCACGTGGAAGGTCGTTCCATTCGATCTGGTGGGCGAGGCGGTCAACCGCGGTGACGCCGACATTGCGGCTCATCTTGACCCGTGGGCGTTCTCGATCGAGAAAAAGTTCGGGCTCACCAAGATCGCAGACACCCAGACGGGCGTGTACGAAGGGCACACCTGCTGCGTGCTGGGCGCCAATGGCGCCTTCCTCAAGGCTAACAAAGACGCACTCCGCCGGTTGGCGATTGCCAACATCGAAGTGCACGACTACGTCGCGGATCATGCCGACGAAGCTGCGCAATGGTATCTGGACGCATTGAAGCCCGCTGGGCTGACGCATGCGGAACTGACCCAGATCCTCGGTTCGTTCGTCCTGCACAATCACCCGATAGGACAGCCGCTGGTTGATCAGATCCAGAAGAGTTCGGAGGATTTGAAGCTCGTCAAAGTCCTCGATTCCAGCACGGATCCCAAAGCCTTTGCCGAACGTGTGACCGTCAATCTGCTGGCTTGAGGGCGCAGCTATGACCGATGCCATTCAGGCCGCCGGGGACGAGGCGGTCGTCGGCCACGTCGCTGCGGTCAACGGCCTCTGGCGGGACGGGCTGCTCGCCGCCGCAGCTTGGCTCGCCGCTGCACTCGTCACAATCGGGCTACCCGACGTCGTCCCTTGGGGAAGTGCATCGCTGTTCGCGTGGATCACGGCCGGTGTCGCGGCGATATTCCTCACCCTGTCGGTCATCGCGCATCGGCTCGGACGTGCAGGGGAGGTGCTGGTCCACTACGGCCCATGGGTGATCGTCGTAGGCATTTGGCTGGCAGTCTGGGAACTGACGACAGCGAAGTTCGGTTGGCTGCCTAAGCCGTTCTTTTCGCCGCCTCACGGACTTCTCAATGTTTACGTCACCGACGGCTCGCGGCTGCTGATCTGCATCGGTTATACGCTTCGGCTTTGGGCCTTGGGATTCCTGTCGGGCATCGTGGTCGGTTACGGCGTCGGGGTGGCCATCGGATGGTCGCGGCGGTTTAGCTATTGGGGCATGCCGCTGCTGAAGCTGATCGGACCGGTCCCGGCCACTGCGTGGATTCCCTGCACCTTCTACTTCTTCCCCACTACGTTCGGCGCGAGCATCTTCATCGTGGCGCTTGCGTCCGGAATTCCGGTGGCAATCCTCACCGCATCGGGGGTGGGATCTGTGAACCGCGCCTATTACGATGTCGGCCGCATTCTCGGCGCGGACAGCCGCTATCTCATTCGCCGCGTCGCGATCCCGGCGGCAATGCCCCACGTCTTCGTGGGTCTGTTCATGGCGCTGTACTATTCCTTTGCGGTGTTGGTCGTTGCGGAGATGCTCGGCGCCAAATACGGGCTCGGCTGGTACATCCAATTCCAAACGGCCTATTCGGGCTATGCCAATGTCTATGCTGCGCTGTTGATCATGGCGCTGCTCTGCGCCGGGATTATTCGTCTGCTATTCGTCGTGCGAGATCGCCTGTTGAATTGGCAGGAGGGTTTCATCTGATGGCCGATCTTGTGCTGGTTCACTCCGCCTCTCCAGAAACGATCCCAGCTGACGTCGACAGCGACGGAATGGCGCTTGAGATCCGAGGTGTCAGCCATCGTTTCAAGCTGTCTGGAACGAGCTTGCCGGTCCTCGACACGATCGATCTGGACGTCGCTCCGGGAGACTTCGTCGCGTTGCTCGGCCCCTCGGGCTGCGGAAAGTCGACATTGCTGCGCCTGATCGCGGGCCTCGAACCACCGTCGAGCGGTACGATCTTCGCTGACGGCGAGCGCGTGACTGCGCCGGACCCATCCCGCAATCTCGTGTTTCAGGATCCGACCCTGTTCCCATGGGCGACTGTGTGGAGCAATGTGGCGACTGGGCTCGAAGCGAGAGGCGTTCTCAAGCTGCAGCGCTCCCGGGTCGCTGAAGCACTGGCGCTCGTCGGCCTTGATGGCTTCGAAACGGCTTATCCGCATCAGCTATCCGGCGGCATGGCGCAACGGGCGTCCTTGGCACGCGCGTTGGTCAACGATCCGTCGCTGCTGCTGTTGGATGAACCGCTCGGCAAGCTCGACTCGCTAACGCGGCTGACGTTGCAGGATGAGCTGGTGCGGCTGTGGCAAAAGAAAAGGTTCACCGCGATCCTGGTCACGCATGATGTCGAGGAGGCGCTGTTACTCGCCTCCCGTATTCTGGTGTTCGGCGAAAGACCGGCGCGGATCAAAGCTGAATTTCTGTTCGACGAACCCTATCCCCGACACCGCGATGATCCGGTGCTGGTCGAGCTGCGCCGCCAAATCCTCAGCACGCTCGGTGTTGCGACGTGATCCGATGACCATGGTCGGCCGCGCATTGTTGGCGTTCGGAGCGTTGATGCTGGTCAGCGCAGTGGGATGGTGGTGGATCACGTTTGGCGATGTCGTTAGGTTTTCGTACTTGAGTGCCTCGGAGGCCGCAACCTGCCTCGTCGGCAACTCGTCGGTGTGCGAGCTCGCGCGTTCACTCTGTCGCGCGTCGCATCCGTCGGTAGTTGCGAGCTATTGGTGGGGAACGTTCTGGATCGGCGTCGCGATGACGTCCGCCAGTCTCACGGCGACAACGCCACGTTCGCAATAGGCGGCGCGTGAGCCGTGCAGAGCTGCTTGCGAAACAGCGTCGATACCGCGTCGTAGGAATCGACGGAAGGATCGCCAACAGCAGATCTCGCGCAAAGCGGTTAGCACGTACCAATTACAATCCACCGTAGTTGCAAATTCGCCTGTCCGCGTTTTTCGGAGAACGATGCGGATGCGAGTTGGCAGACTATGAAAGCCAATCCTCGCAAGAATACGGTAATTCACACAGCTGTGAGTTGTTAGTTGATGCCGTCGATGACGCGATGATCGCGACGATCGAGGATGGCAGAAAGGAACTGGGATGAGTTTGTCGGTGACGCGAGGCGCGCCTGTGGGGAAGGTCGTGTTGCTGACAGGTCTGGTGAAAGAAGTCGCGCGGTCGGCAGCGTTGTCATCGGTTTCCTTTGGTCGTTCTAGTCAGGGCCGTGCCGTCTTTGTGCAGCGGTGCGACGTCGCCCGTCGTTGTGTTGGAGCGAGATCTGCCGTGCTGGAGCGTCGTGCATCGTGACCGAGACCGGCCAAAACTGCGCGGCCCAGGCAATGCGGATGGCCGCGACGGCACCGGCCTTTCCGGAGCTGGAGGGTCGACATCCTTGTTTCAGCACAACGGCCGAGGGGCACGCACGCGCGGCGCGCCTCCATCTGCCGGTGAGTCCGGGGTGCAATATCGATTGCGCGTTCTGTATTCGTGACTTCAACCGGCGTGATCAGCGTCCCGGTGTCGCCACGCGTCTGCTGACGCCTCAGCAGGCGGTGGCCATTGTCGCGAGGGCGCTCGAGCTCTGCCCGTCCATCAACGTAGTCGGCATCGCCGGGCCTGGTGATCCGCTGGCGACGCCACATGCGCTTCAAACGTTCGCGTTGGTCCGCGAGCGTTGGCCCGAGGTGGTCCTCTGCCTATCGACGAATGGTCTGATGCTGCCGGACCGCATCGATGAGATCGCGGCGCTCGGGATTTCGACCCTGACGGTGACGGTCAACGCGGTCGATCCGCAGATCCAAGCGCAGGTGACGCCGAAGATCGCGTGGCAACGGAAGCGATTAAACGGCGTCGTCGCCGGCGAGCGACTGATCGCCAATCAACTGGAGGGTATTGCCCGCGCCGCCGCCAACGGTCTGACCGTCAAAGTCAACATCGTGCTGATTCCGACGGTCAACGACCATCACATCGAAGCCGTCGCCGAACGCGTCGCGGCGGCCGGCGCGAATCTCATCAACATCATTCCGCTGATCCCGCAGCACGGCTTCGCGCATCTGAAGCCGCCTGGAATGCTGATGCGATACGCGGCGCGTGCCGCGGCGGAGAAGTATCTGCGGGTGTTCACCCATTGCCAGCGGTGCAGGGCCGATGCCTGCGGCATTCCCGGCGTCAGCGATTACGCCCAGCAGCTCTATGGCGACGACATCGTCGCAGAACCGACCTTTTCGCACGGCTGAGGTCGGTTCCTTCCTGACACAACTTGGAGACACGGCATATGGCGAAACAACTCAAGCAGATTGCGATCTACGGCAAGGGCGGCATCGGAAAATCGACCACGACGTCCAACATCAGCGCCGCGCTTGCAGAGGCCGGCTACAAGGTCATGCAATTCGGCGCAGATCCGAAGGCGGACTCGACCAACACGCTCCGTGGCGGAGAGTACATTCCATCGGTCCTCGATCTTTTGGCCGAACGCCGCCGCGTGGATGCCTATGAGGCGATATTCCAAGGCTTCGGGGGCATCTATTGCGTCGAGGCCGGCGGCCCTCAACCGGGCGTCGGATGCGCGGGGCGGGGCATCATTACAGCCGTTGAACTGCTCAAGCAGCAACGGGTCTTCGAAGAGCTGGACCTGGACATCGTGATCTACGACGTGCTCGGCGACGTCGTGTGCGGCGGCTTCGCCGTGCCGGTGCGCGAAGGCATCGCCGAACATGTGTTCACCGTGTCGTCATCCGACTTCATGGCGATCTATGCGGCCAACAATCTGTTTCGTGGCATCGAGCGGTTCTCGAACTCGGGCGGTGCGCTGCTGGGTGGGATCATCGCCAACTCGATCAACACCGACTTTCAGCGCGAGGTGATCGATGATTTTGCGGCGCATACCGATACGCCAATCGTGCAGTACGTTCCGCGTTCGCTGACCGTGACTCAGGCTGAGCTCAGCGGGCGGACGACTATCGAGGCGGCGCCGCAATCGGCGCAAGCCGACGTCTATCGGCAACTGGCGCGCCGGATTGCCGAACACACCGAGTCGAAGGTGCCGACGCCGCTGAATCCGCAGCAGCTTCGCGAATGGTCCGCGCGCTGGGCTGACCATCTGGTGGCTGCCGAACGGGCCGAAGCGGAGCGGCAGGTGGCCTGATCCGTCGGCTGTGGCGGCATTCGCGAGAGGGTGCCGCAGACTCTTCCTCCAGCTTTAGAGGCGCAGAATGGTTCTGAATCTGAAGACATCGAGCGTCGAGACCCGCGAACAGCGGCTCGGCACCATCATCGGATGGGACGGTACCGCGTCGAAGCTGGCCGACGAGTCGGCGTTTTCGCGCGGTGACTGTAGCGGCTGCGGAACGAAGGCGCGACGGGTTTGCGAGCTTGAAGGGCCGTTTACCCAGGGTTCGGTCTGCAGCGAGCAAATGGTGGAGTGTCAGGCCGGCAATATCCGGGACGCCGTCCTGATCCAGCATTCGCCGATCGGCTGCGGAGCGGGGCAGGTGATCTATAATTCGATCTATCGCAACGGCCTGGCGATGCGTGGATTGCCGGTCCAGAACATTCGGTTCATCTCGACCAATCTGCGCGAACGCGACATGGTCTATGGCGGTGCCGAAAAGCTGGCCGAAGCGATCCGGCTGGCCGTCGAACGCCACCAACCCAAGGCGGTGTTCATCGCGACGTCCTGCGCCAGCGGCATCATCGGCGATGACATCGAGAGCGTTGCACGGACCGCCGAATCCGAGTTCGGCATCCCGATCATCCCACTGCATTGCGAAGGCTTCAAATCCAAGCACTGGTCGACCGGATTTGATGCGACCCAGCACGGCATTTTGCGGCAGATCGTGCGCCGCAACCCGGAGAAGCGCCAGGACGATCTGATCAACGTGATCAATCTGTGGGGCACCGACGTCTTCAGCCCGATGCTCGGCGAACTCGGCCTGCGTGTGAACTATGTGGTCGACATGGCGACGGTCGAGGAACTCGCGCAGATGTCGGAGGCGCGCGCGACCGTCAGCTTTTGCTACACGCTCGGCACCTATCTGGCGACGGCATTGGAGCAGGAGTTCGGCGTCGAGCAGATCAAGGCGCCACAACCCTACGGGTTTGCGGGGACGGATGCGTGGCTGCGTGAGCTTGCCCGTGTCACAGGCCGCGGGGCGCAAGCCGAAGATTACATCGCTCGCGAGCATGCACGGGTCAAGCCGCTGCTCGATGAGTTGCGGCCGAAACTGAAAGGCCTCAAGGGCTATGTGGCGACCGGCTCGGCCTATTCTCACGGTCTGATCGGGGTGCTTCGCGAGATCGGGGTGGAGGTGGATGGATCCTTGGTGTTCCACCACGATCCGGTCTACGACAGCGAGGATCCCAGACAGGACTCGCTCGGCCATCTGATCGAGAATTATGGCGACGTTCGCCACTTCACCGTGGGCAATCGTCAGCAGTACCAGTTCTACAATCTGCTTCAGCGGGTGAAGCCGGACTTCATTATCATCCGGCACAACGGGTTGGCGCCACTTGCCGCTCGCCTCGGAATTCCCGCCATTCCGCTCGGCGATGAGCACCATGCCTTGGGCTATCAAGGCATGGTGAACCTCGGGGAATCGATCCTCGCCGCGCTCCAGCATCGCAAATTCCATAAGGATATCGCGAAGCGGGTGAGCCTTCCGTACAAGCAATCCTGGCTGGCGCAGAAGGATCCGTTCGCGCTCGCGCGAGCCGCCTCGTAAAGGGACGCATCATGGCTATCCTTGCCCTCAAGTCGCGACCGACGGAAATCACGCCTGATGCCGACAAGTCGGGTGCGATCGAACTGGTGCGCTATGTGTGCGCAATCGGCGCGATGCAGACCGCTGCGGCGATCCCCAGGGTGGTGCCCATCACGCATTGCGGGCCCGGCTGTGCCGACAAGCAGTACGTGAACCTCACTTTCTACAACGGATTCCAAGGCAGTGGTTATGGAGGTGGGCCGGTCGTTCCGAGTACCAATGCATCGCAGCGCGAGGTGATTTTCGGCGGCGCGGATCGTTTGCGCGAACTGATCGAATCTTCGCAGCTGGTCTTGGATGCCGATTTGTTCGTCGTGCTCACCGGCTGTATTCCGGACCTCGTCGGAGACGACGTCGGATCGGTGGTCCGTGATTTTCAGAAGCGCGGAGTTCCGATCGTTTATGCCGAGACCGGAGGGTTTCGCGGCAACAACTTCACCGGCCACGAGGCGGTGACACACGCGATCATCGAACAGTATCTCGGTCCCTGGGACGGCGTGCGGGAGCGGGGGACTGTGAATCTCTGGTCGCTGCTGCCATATCAGAACACGTTCTGGCGCGGCGACCTCGAGGAGATCAAGCGGCTGCTGGAGGGTATTGGCCTGAACGTCAATGTGCTGTTCGGCCCGGATTCCGAGGGATTGAGCGAGTGGCGGAACATCCCGCGCGCGCAGTTCAATTTGGTGCTGTCGCCCTGGCTTGGATTGTCGACGGCTGAGCTGCTCGCTCGCCGGTACGAGCAGCCTTATCTGCACATTCCCGTCGTTCCGATCGGCGCGCGGGAGAGCGGAGCATTCTTGCGGAAGGTGGCCTCATTCGCCGGCATCTCGGTCGATGTGGTCGAGGCGTTCATCGCCAAGGAAGAGAAGCGATACTACAACTACATCGATGGCTTTACCGATTTCTACTCAGAGTATTGGTGGGGCCTGCCGGCGCGCTTTGCGGTGATCGGTGACAGTGCCTACAATCTGGCGCTGACGAAATTTCTCGTGACGCAGCTTGGATTGATTCCGGCCAAGCAAATCGTCACCGAAGATCCGCCTGTTGAGCATCGCGAAGCAATTCAGGCTGAATTCCGTGCGATCGATGACGACGTCTCGGTCGACGTGGAGTTTGTCGAAGACAGCTACACCATTCACCAAGCGCTGAGGAATGCCGACTTCGGCCACAAGCCTCCGATTATCTTTGGAACGACGTGGGAGCGCGACCTGGTCAAGGAGATGAAAGGGTCATTGATTGAAGTCGGATTTCCTGCCTCCTATGAGGTCGTGTTGTCGAGGAGTTACGTCGGCTACCGCGGCGCTTTATCGCTCCTCGAACGCATCTACACCACGGTCGTCAGCCACAGCGCCTAGCGTCGGCGAACGTCGCGAGGTGGCTCCAAAGGAGCCTATGTCGTGACATGCCGTAGGGGCCGAAGAAGCCCACGCGCAAGCAGGGTCCGTCGCGTGTGATCGTCAAATGGGACAGAACAGCGCGCATCGGAGGCGGGTGACCCGAGAATGCGGTGCTCGGCGCGCGCGGCGGCGCATGACGGGATGTCTGCTGTCCCAAGGCTGGCGATAGCAGTAGAATAGACGGATCGCCTCCCGGCAAAATACAATCCGCCAGAACCGCCCTTATCCGTCGATCACCGGAAACAATTGATATGACAACGACCGATGTCTCCTGGCCGAAATCTCTCTGGCATGCGGTGACTGGACCCGGACCAGAGTTGCCGGCCTTACATGGCGCGGAGGAGGCCGCTGTAGTGGTGATCGGCGGCGGCTTCAGTGGGCTGTCGACGGCGCTGCATCTGCGTGAGGTCGGCGTCGATGTCGCGGTCGTCGAGGCGGCGGAGCCCGGCTGGGGCGCATCCGGTCGCAACAATGGCCAGGTGATTCCGACGTTGTCGCGGCCTGACCCGGAGGACATCGTCGCCAAGCACGTTGCGGTCGGCCAGCGGCTGGTCGGGCTGATCCGCGACAGCGCGTCGATCCTGTTCGATGTCGCCAAACGCCACGGCGTCGACGCCGAGCAGGAGCAGAACGGCTGGGTGCAGCCGGTGCATTCGCCGGGCCGCATCAAGATCGCCGAGCGACGATTCCGGCAGTGGTCGAAGTTCGGCGCGCCGGTCGAGCTGCTGTCACGCGATCAAGTGCGCGACATGCTCGGTTCCGAAGCCTGGTTCGGCGGATTCTGGAACAGGACCGGCGGCCACGTCAATCCGCTGGCGCTCGCGCGCGGACTAGCTCGTGCCGTGCTGGCGCAAGGCGGCCGTATCTTCGCGCGCTCGCCGGCAGTGAGCATCGAGCGGCGCGGCGATCGCTGGATCGTCAAGACCGCCCAAGGCGAGATCAGCGGCCGGGCGCTGGTGGTCGCCAGCAACGCCTACACCGGCGAATTCTCCAAGACGTTGGCGCCGGCGATCGCCAGCGAGGTCATGCCGGTACGGTCGTGGCAGATGGCGACGCAGCCGCTGAGCGACAATGTGCGCAAGACCATCATCCCGGGCCGCCAGGCGATGTCCGATACCCATGGCGAGTTGATCTTCGGACGGTTCGACGCGCGCAACCGCTTCGTCACCGGCGGCGCCATCGTCCGGCCGTTCAACCAGGTCGCGACGCTCAAGGCGCGGGTCGGCAAGCGGCTGCAGAGCCTGTGGCCGCAGATCGGCGAGGTGCGGTTCGACTACGTCTGGAACGGCTTCATCGGCATGACGACGGACTACCTGCCGCACATCCACCGCCTCGGCCCCAACGCCTATGGTTGGACTGGTTGCAACGGCCGCGGCGTGGCGTTGTCGGTCGCGCTCGGCCGCGAACTGTCCAAAGCCGTCCGCGGTGCGCCGGATGGCGAACTGGCGCTGCCCTTCACCGAGCCGACGCCGATCCCCGCGAACGAACTGCTGCGTCCGTTCGCGCCGCTGATGATGGTGCTGTACCGGCACCGGGACGCCAAGGAGATCGGCTGACGAGGCGCGGACGAACCTGTTCTGCCGCGCCGGCCGATTACGTCTTTGCGCCGGCTTTGACTTCGTACCGGAAATCGCAACACGCGCCGCCCGACATCAGGGTGCTTGTGCGGGTCAGCTCGACGCGGGGATCGTAGCCTTCGATGAAACCGGCATCCCGGTTGCACGACAGCAGATGACCGATCTCGCCGAGACCCATCTCGCGATACATCTCGGCATAGCGGCAGCGATGCACGTCGTAGCTGAAGCCCTGATCGTCCGCGCGCAGGACCTCGACCTCCAGCGCGTCGTCCTGGGTCCACAGCCGTTGCAGCTCCGCGAAGCTGCGGATATCCGCTCCGCCCGGCACGCCGCTCGCAAAGTCGCGGCCGGCTTCGACCGCGGTCTTGGCAATGGCCTCGCCGATCAGCGATTGAGCCCGCTCCTTGCCGAGATGCGCACATAGCGTCTCGTAGATCGGCTTGATGACACCGGCCTCGATCCGCCGGCGGGCGAGGATGCCGAGTTCCTGGTCCTCACTCATGATGAAGCCGCCTCCGCGACTGGCAGTCGCTGCAGCGCCTCGAGCAGCGCCGGACTCTCGGCGACGGCGCCGAACACGCCGCTTTTCTTGATCAGCAACTGGATCGCGGCCTCATGCACCGCCTCGAAACAGGCGCCGGTGCCGTCCGCCAGCGTCAGGCAGTCGAAGCCGCGATCGAGCGCCTCGCGCACATTGGTGTGGATGCAGCAATCGGTGGTGAGCCCGGTCAGGATCAGGTTTGTGATGCCGCGCTCACGCAGATACTTCTCGATGCCGGTGAAGCCGAAGGCGCCGTAGGACGGCTTGTCGAACACCGGCTCTCCATCCTGCGGCGCGAGCTCCGGGATGATCTGCCAGCACTCGGCACCCTCGATCAGGTAGCGCCCTTTCGGCCCCTCGTCGCCGACCGCCACACCCTTGCCGTCGATGCCGCGCCAGAGCCGATGCGGCTGGACGTCCGATAGGTCGGGCTTGAAGGTCTCGCGGGTATGGATCACCGGCATGCCGACCGCGCGGCAGGCCGCCAGGACGCGGGCGATCACGGGGATCGGCCGCTGCAGGGCGGTGAGGTCGAAGCCGAACTGGTGCATGTACCCGCCCTCGGCGCAGAAATCGCCCTGGACATCGATGACCAGCAGCGCGGTGTTGTGCGTCGTCAGCGGGCCGTGCAGCGGAAACGGATAGGGGGTGGAGTCGAGTTTCAACGGGACGTTCCTCATTTCTGCACCCACAGGTCATACCAGCTGCTCGAAGGCCAGCGCGGGGTGTTGCGATCATTGCGCAGCTTCTTGTTCGTGACCGTAATGAATTCGCGGTCGGTCGCCATCCAGACCGGCATCTCGGTGTTGGCCAGCTTGACGAACTCGGCATACAGCCGCTTGCGTGCCTGCGGATCGAGCTCGATTGCGGCCTTGTCGATCACCCGGTCGATCTCGGCATCCTGCCAGCCCCATTGGTTGGTCCATGGCGCTCCCTTGGTGGCGCCGGAGCGATACCAGACCGTCGTGCTGACCGCAGGGTCGCTCCTGAACTGGTGGCGTCCGGTGGCCAGGTCGAAATTCCAATCGCGATACACGTCGGACAAGAAGCCGGCCGCATCACGCGGCACGATCTCGACCTGAATGCCGACCTCTGTCAGCGATTGCTGGATGAAGGTCGCGAAGGAGCTGACGTCCTCGCCCCATGGTGCGGGCAGCAGTCGCAGCTTGAAGCGTTGCCCGTTGGTGCGCGGATATCCAGCCTCGTCCAGCAGCTTATTGGCGAGCGCGACGTCGTATTTCAGATCCGGCGCGCCTGCGACGAAGAAGTCCGACGACTGGGGAATCGGGCCCTGGCCGCGTTTGCCGAAGCCATAGAGCAGGTTCTCAATGAAGAAGTCGGTATTGATGGCGTGTATGATAGCGCGGCGGACGCGAATATCCGCCAGCTCCTTGCGGCGGAAATTGAACTCCACCGTATTCTGCACCGCGTTGCCTTCGTTGCCCTTGGTGGAGACGATGAAATCCTTGTGCTCGCGCAGCCGATTGATGTCCGACAACGTCAACGACGTGTAGGCGCTGAGGTCCACCGAGCCGGTCTCCAGCGCCATCGCCGCAGCCGTCTTGTCGGGAATGAACTTCCACACGATACGGTCGAGATAGGGGAAGCCCTTGCGCCAGTAGTCCGGGTTGCGCTCGGCGATGATGTACTGACCGCGCTCGTACTTCACGAATTTGAACGGACCGGTCCCGATCGGCTCGATGTTCGCCGGGTTTTCGAGAATATTCGTGCCCTCATAGATATGCTTCGGCGCGATATATCCGAGGTCGGGTAAAGCGCGCAGCAGCAGGTCCAGCGGCATCGGTTCAGAATACTGGAACACGGCCGTGAGCGGGTCCGGCGTATCGACCGCTTGCAGGCTCTTCTGCAAGGTCGAGCCGTAATTCAGGTACTTCTTCCACAGCTCCATCGCCGTGTACTGAACATCTGCCGACGTGAACGGCTTGCCGTCATGCCATTTGACGTTCTCACGCAGCTTGAAGGTGATCGTCTTGCCGTCGGCTGACGTTTTCCAGGCTGTCGCCAACACGCCGACCGGTCGGCCTTTATCGTCCAGATCCACCAGCGGCTCGACGATCTTGCTACCGACCAGGTAAACATCGACCGATGCCCGGATCGCAGGGTTCAGCACGCGCTGCTCGGCATTCATGTGGACGTTCAAGACGCCACCCCGGATAGGAGTGTCCTGCGCATGAACGATGCTGGGCTGGGTGACGGCGAGGGTGGCAAAAGCGACCGAGGAGAGGAAGGCGCGTCGTGAGAGGTGCAGCATCGTCATGGTTTCGGCTCCGTTCAGCGGATGCGATGTTCGTGCGGCCGGCAATGTCTCGACCGAGACGGTGTGCTAGCCGGGGCGGGGCGGGCTCAACAGACGCGGAGAAGGAATTACTCTCTCCGATCATCTTTGTAGTTGAATTTTTCTCACATAAATCAAGGATATCTCTGGAAATTTGACCGTCAATAGCTGATAATTATGAGAATTATTCAATATATGAGGAGGCGAGATGATTGAGCGCGGCGAGCCCCCACTGACCTCGGTGCGCGCCTTCGAAGCGGTCGCACGGCTCGGAGGCGCCACCGCCGCTGGCCGTGAACTGGGGGTCTCGCCTTCGGCGATCAGCCATCAACTTGCCGTGCTCGATGACTTCATGGGGCAACCGCTCACGCGGCGTCAGGGGCGGGGCCTCGTTTTGACCGACGCGGGGCGCGAGTATTTTCGCTCCGTTCGCACCGCGTTCGCCGTCCTGCGCGGCGCGACTGATCAACTTCGGGAGGGCAGCCGAAGTACGCAGGTTAGGCTCGGCGTCATCCCGCTGTTCGCCAGGGCCTGGCTGTTCCGTCACATCCAGGAATTTCTGGATCGGAATCCGGATATCGATCTCAGCATCTCCTACACCCACCATCGCAACTACGTCAGCGATTCAGCGGATCTGTCGGTTCGGTTCGGCGAGGGCAGTTGGAAGGGCTACAAAGCTCATCGGATTCTATCCGGTGCAATCGCGCCGTATTGCAGCCGGGCGTTCCTGGCCCGACATCGGGAAGCGGCCACCGATCCGAAACTGCTTCAGAACTATGCGCTGATTCACGATCAAGACTTCGGTGGCTGGCAGCAATGGTGGGATCTGCACCACCTCGAGGGCAAGCCCGGCACCGGGCTGTTGGTGGAGGACGGCAATCTCGCCTTGCAGGCGGCGCTGGATGGTCTGGGCATCGCTCTGCTGCGTCCCTCGCTCGTCGATGTCTTTGTCGACGAAGGAGGGCTGTCACGCCTCTTCGACCATCAGATTGAAGACGGCCGAGACTATTACCTCTGTCACCTCGTTGAGCAGCCGTTGTCGGAGGCAGAAGGGCGCCTTGTCAGTTGGATCATCGATCGTTGTCGGCATTCTGCCTAGTTGCGCGCATCCACGTGGAGGTGGTGTCTTTCGGCAGGCGACGATCTGCTCCGTAGCTCGGCTAGGTCACTGCGTGGCAGCGCGCGAAATCTCCGCCAGGGATCGAGGCGAGCAGGGCTTGCGTGTAGGGGTGCTGCGGGGCGTTGAAGACGTCACCGGCGGGGCCATGCTCTACGACAGCGCCGTCCTTCATCACGGCGACGAGGTCGCAGATCTGCGCGGCGACGCGCAGATCGTGGGTGATGAAGATAATCGACAGCCCAAGTTGCTCGCGCAAGCCGGTCAGCAGCTTGAGAACCTGCGCTTGCACCGAAACGTCGAGCGCCGATACGGCTTCATCCGCGATCAGCACGTCGGGCTTCAGCGCCAGCGCGCGGGCGAGGCCGATCCGCTGGCGCTGGCCGCCGGAGAATTCGTGCGGCAGCCGGTCGCCGGCGGCGGGGTCGAGCCCGACCAACTCGAACAGTTTGCGCGCCTCGGCGATCGCCTGCTTGCGCGGCGTGCCGTGGATGATCGGGCCTTGCGCGACCAGTTCCTCGGCCTTGTGCCGCGGATTGAGCGAGGCGAACGGGTCCTGAAACACCATCTGCATGTGGCGCGTTTCGCGCCGCACCTGCTCGCGCGGCATCGTCGCCCAGTCACGGCCGTCCAGCAGGATCGAGCCCGCGTCTGGATCGAGCAGCCGGATGATGCAGCGCGCCAGTGTTGACTTGCCGGAGCCGCTCTCGCCAACGATGCCGAGGGTCGCTCCCTTCGGCAATTTCAGCGAGACGTTCTTCACCGCGTCGGTGACGCGCGCGCCGCGGCCGAGAAAGCCGCCGGTGCGGAACGTCTTCGATACGTTGTCGATGCTCAGGATCGTGTCGCTGCCGAACGGACGCGGCGGCGGGGCGGTCAGCGGCGGCACCGCCGCAATCAGTTGCCGCGTATAAGCATGCTGTGGCCGGTTCAACACGTCGTCGGCCTTGCCCTGTTCGACGATGACGCCGTGCTGCATCACCACGACGCGGTCGGCGATCTCGGCGACGACGCCGAAATCATGGGTGATGAACAGCACCGCCGTGTTGCGCCGGCTTTGGAGTTCGCGGATCAGAGTGAGGATCTGCGCCTGGGTGGTGACGTCGAGCGCAGTCGTTGGCTCGTCGGCGATCAGCAGCTTGGGATCGAGCGCCAGCGCCATCGCGATCATGGCGCGCTGGCGCTGGCCGCCCGAGAGTTCGTGCGGATACGCGCCGGCGGCACGCGCCGGATCGGGGATGCGCACGTCGGTCAGCAGCGCCAGCACCTTGGCCTTGATGTCACGCTTCGACAGATCGGTATGGATCGAGAACATCTCGCCGATCTGATCACCGATGGTGCGCAGCGGATTGAGCGCGGTCATCGGCTCCTGAAACACCATGGCGATGCCTGCGCCGCGAACCTTGCGCATTTCCGCGGCGCTGGCCTGCGCAAGGTCGCGCCCCTCGAACAGCACGCAGCCGCCGTCGAGCGCGACGCCGCCGGGTAAGAGCTGCATCACGGCGTTCGCCATGATCGATTTGCCGGAGCCGGACTCGCCGACCACACAAAGGATTTCGCCGGCGGCGATCGTCAGCGACGCTTCGCGCACCGCGTGCGACCGGTCGGCGCCGGCGGGCAGGCGGACGCTCAGTTTGTCGAGCGTGAGAACTGCGGGCGTGGTCATCGGCCCTTCAGCCTCGGGTTGAGCGCATCGTTGAGGCCCTGGCCGACCAGCGACACCGCCAGCACGGTGATCAGGATGGCGATGCCGGGGATCGCGGCGACGTACCATTGGACGCGCAACACGTCGCGGCCGAGCCCGATCAGATTGCCCCAGGAGGCGACATTCGGATCTGACAGCCGCAGGAAGGCCAGTGCGCTCTCGAGCAGGATCGCCACCGCCATCACCACGCTGGCATAGACGATCACCGGCGGCAGCGCGTTGGGCAGGATCTCGCCGAGGATCAACTGCAGATCCTTCATGCCCAGCGTGCGACCTGCTTGCACGAACTCGCGATTGCGCAAGCTGAGGAATTCGGCGCGTGTCAGTCGTGCTGGCGCCGGCCACGACACGATCCCGACCGCGATCGTCACCGTGGTCAGCGTCGAGCCGAACACCGCGACCAGCACCAGCAGCAACACGAAGTTCGGCAGGGTCTGGAATGCCTCTGTAATTCGCATCAGGACGGTGTCGACCCAGCCGCCGAAATAGCCCGCAAACGCGCCGATCAGCACGCCGATCAGAATAGCGATCACGGTGGCGGCGCCCCCGATCAGCAGCGCGATCCGTGCGCCGTGGAAGATCTGGGCGGCGATGTCACGGCCGGAATTGTCGGTGCCGAGCAAGAAACGCGGATTGCTGAATGGCCAGATCAGGGGCCGGCCGGCTAGCGCCAAGGGATCGCGGGGATAGAACCAGCCGGCACTGATCGCCATGCCGATGACGAGCAACAACAGGATCAGGCCGACGATGGCGGCCGGGCTGCGGAAGTAGCGTTTGAGCGCATCCATCGCGTCAAGTCCCCGACGAGATGCGTGGGTCGAGGCGGGCGTAGAGCAGGTCGACCAGGAAGTTGACGGCGATCACCAGGAGCGCCGAGACGAACACGATACCAAGCAGCGTGTTGAGGTCGCGCTGCACGACCGATTCATACGCAAGCCGACCGAGGCCCGGCAGCGAGAACACGCTCTCGACGACCACCGAGCCGCCCAGCATGGTGCCCGCTTGCAGGCCGATCAGAGTCACCATCGGCAGTAGCGCGTTGCGGAGCACATGGCGGACGACGACGCGGGTCTCGTCGAGTCCCTTGGCGCGCGCTGTGCGAACGAAATCGAGATTGAGCACTTCGAGCATGGAGGCCCGCATGATGCGCAGGTAGATCGCCAGGAAGATCAGCCCGAGCGTCAGCGCCGGGAGCACCAGATGTGCCGCGATGTCGAGCGTTCGCGCGAGCCCGGTCGCCGCTTGGCCGATGTCCTCGAAGCCGCCTGCCGGCAGCCATTGCAGATAGACGGAGAACACCACGATGGCCATCAGCCCGAACCAGAACGACGGCGTCGCGTAGAAGATCAGGCCCAGCGTCGAAATCAGCGTGTCCGGCCACTTGTTGACGCCGCGTGCGGCGACCACGCCAAGCACGAGGCCGGCAAAGAACGCGAACGAGAGCGACGCGGTCATCAGCAGCAGCGTCGGCGGCAGCCGTTCGAGGATCACGCTCGCGACCGGCTTGCCGTAGATGGACGAGAAGCCGAGGTCGAACCGCACCAGCCGCCACAGATAGTGGCCGAGTTGCATCGGGATCGACAGATCGAGCCCGTAGAACTGCCGCAGTTCGCGCGCGGTCGCGGCGTCGCCGCCACCCATCTGTGCCATCATCGCGTCGACGGTGTCGCCCGGCGCGAATTGCAGGAGCAGGAAGATGCCGATCAGGATGAGAAACAAGGTCGGGATCGAGGCGGCGAGCCGCCGCCCCGCGAGGTTCAGGATACGCATGCAGCTATACTGGCGGAGTTGGCGCTATTCGGCCAGCCAAAGATCATGCCAGGTCGACGACGCCCAGCGTGGCGTATTGGAGTGATTGCGCGCCTTCGCGGTGATCACCGTGACGAACAATTGCTCAATTGGCATCCAGATGGGCAGCTCGGTATTGGCGCGGGTGACGAAGTCGGCATACAGCGCCTTGCGCTTGGCAGGATCGACTTCGGTGGCGGCGTCGTCGATGATCTTGTCGATCGTCGGGTCTTCCCAGCCCCATTGGTTGGTCCAGGGCGCGCCCTTCGGCTGACCGGAGCGATACCACACCGTGGTCGAGACCGCAGGATCGTTGCGATACTGGTGCCAGCCGGTGGCGAGATCGAAGGCGTGCTCGTCATAGACCTGCTTGAGGAAGCCGCCGCCGTCGTTGCGCACCACTTCGACCTGGATGCCGACCTCACCCAGCGACTGCTGGATGAAGGTCGCCCACAGCGAGATATCCTCGCCCCACGGCGCGGGCAGCAGCCGCAAGGACAGCCGGTTGCCGCCGGCGCCGGGCTTCAGCCCGGCCTCGTCGAGCAGGGCGATCGCCTTCTGCTTGTCATAGGGATATTGCGGCGTGTTCGGGCCCGGATAGAAGTCCGTCGAGGTTGAAGGGATCGGGCCGGTGCCAAGCTTGGCGAAGTCGCCGAGGAAGTTCTCGATGAAGAACGGCACGTTGATGGCGTGCGCGATGGCGCGGCGGACGCGGATGTCCGACAGCTCCTTGCGGCGGAAGTTGAACTCGATGGTGTTGGTGCGGGCGTTACCTTCGTTGCCTTTGGTGGAGACGACGAAGCGCTTGTCCTTGCCGAGCCGAGCCATGTCGGAAATCGTCAGACCAGAGAACGGGCTGAGCTGCAGCCCGCCGGCTTCGAGCTGCGCCGCGGCCGCGGCGCGGTCGGTGATCACCTTCCAGACGATGCGGTCGAGATAGGGGCCGTTCGGCCGCCAGTAATTGTCGTTGCGGTCGGCGATGATGTACTGGCCGCGCTCGTATTTGTTGAACTTGAATGGGCCGGTGCCGACCGGCGCCAGGTTGGCCGGATTCTGGCGGATGTCGCCGGTCTCGTAGATGTGCTTGGCCGAGACGTAGCCGAGATCCGGCAGCGCGCGCAACAGCAGGTTCAGCGGCATCGGCCGCTCGTAGCGGAAGATCGCGGTTTGCGGATCGGGCGTGTCGACCGAGGTGAGGAAGAGCTGCAGGGTCGATCCGTAGTTGAGGATCTTCTTCCACATGTTCATCGCCGTGAAGGCGACGTCCTCGGAAGTGAACGGCTTGCCGTCGTGCCAGGTCACGCCCTTGCGCAGCTTGAAGGTGATGGTTTTGCCATCGGGCGTGGATTCCCAGCTTTCCGCGAGCACACCGACCGGGTTGCCGGCCGCGTCGAGGTCGACCAGCGGTTCCTGGATCTTGCCGCCGATGATGTAGACGCCGGTCGAGGCCTGCAGGCTCGGATTGAGCTGTCGCTGTTCGGCGCCATAATGGACGTTGAACACGCCACCCTTGCGCGGCGTCTCCTGGGCGAAGGCGCGCATCGGGTTGATCACATTGGCGGCGATCGCAGCCGACGTCAGTAGCGCAGTGCGGCGGCTAATCTCGATCCGCGAGAGGGGCATCGCTTCTCCTGGAATGTTGTGATTGCGGTGCAAAACGGCTGGCGGTCCGGGGACGATACTTTGTGATCCACGTTCAAACCATGCTGATTTTTCCATTCTCGGGGTGATTTCGTTCCATCGATTGCGGTCGCCGCAGGTCTATTCTTTCATTGATTACGGAAATGCGCTCATAAAGGCAGCGCGCGCTCCACCAGCTTGGACCAGTAGGCGATGCCATAAGGAATCGCAGCATCGGCAAAATCGTAGCGCGGGTGATGCAGCCCGGCGCTGTCACCATTGCCGAGAAAGATCAGCGCGCCTGGGCGCTGTTCGAGCATGTAGGAAAAGTCCTCGGCGCCCATCATCGGGGCAAGATCGCGATCGACCTGGTCGTTGCCAGTGATGGTAGCGGCCGTATCCGCTGCAAAAGCTGTCTGTTCAGCGTGGTTGCAGGTCACCGGATAGCCGCGCTCGTAAGTGACCCGGGCCGTCGCCCCATGAGCTTGGGCAATCAGCGTTGAGAGCTCCGCGATGCGGGCCTCCAGCCGGTCACGAACCTTGCCATCAAGCGCTCGCGCGGTGCCGACCAGATTGGCCTTCTGCGGGATGACGTTGAATGCCGAGCCGGCATGGAAGTTGGTGATCGAAACAACCGCGGAAGCAAGCGGGTCAAGCGTTCGAGATACGATCGTTTGCAGCGCGGTGACAATCTGCGCCCCGACCACAACCGGATCGATCGAATGCTGCGGCCGTGCGGCGTGACCTCCGATGCCTTCGATCTCGATTTCGACGCGGTCGGTGGATGCCATGACCGCGCCTGCACGGGTGGCGAACTGTCCGATCGGAAGCCCCGGTTTGTTGTGCATGCCATAGACCTCGTCGATCGGGAAACGGCTGAAGAGACCGTCCTCGATCATCGCCTTGGCGCCGGCGCCGCCTTCCTCTGCCGGCTGGAAGATGAATGCTACCGAGCCGTTGAAGTCCCGCGTGGCGGCCAGATTCTTGGCTGCGCCGAGCAACATTGCGGTGTGACCATCATGGCCGCAAGCGTGCATCCGGCCGGGCGTCTGCGATGCGTAAGCGACGCCGGTGTCTTCCTCGATTGGCAGCGCGTCCATGTCGGCGCGGAGGCCAATGGCGCGATTGGCGCTACGACCCCGACCATGCACCAGGCCGACAACGCCGGTTCGTCCCAGCCCCGTCACCACCTCGTCGCAGCCGAACTGACGCAGCAGATCGGCGACCAAAGCCGAGGTGCGGTCGAGGTCGTACATAAGTTCCGGATGAGCGTGGATGTCTCGGCGCCAGACGATCGCTTCATCCGCGATGGTGGTGATGCGGGGATCGATGGTCATGCTGTGATGATCTCCTTTGAGCGGACAGGTCAGCCGATGAATTCGAGCGGCGCGCCGTGCGACAGCGTGATGTCGAGCGTCGTCGGAGGAGCACCTTTCAGCCCGATCGCGAACGGACTTTCGCCACGTGACTCAAGGTGCGCGGCGACACGCTGACCGGCCGGACCTTCGGCAGTGGGTGTGATCAGGGTGATGGCGCTACGATCCGCGGGAAGATGCGCGACGCGGACGCCCAGTCCAGGCAACGCATGGACGTCGACAGCAGGTTCTCCAAACAGCGCCGCGTACCGACCGACACTCCGGTCGATGTCCGTGACCGCAACAACCACCGAACCGATGCCCAGAGCGCCATTGGCGTGCTGCCGCACGGCGCCCTCCGGAACGCGCAAGGCACGCGGCGTGACGTCGCCGCAGAAGAACGGGGTATCGCTCTGCTTCGAGCGTGCGGTCTTCCAAATCAGCCGCTCTCCATCGGGACGCTCTCGTCCGCCGTCTTCCGGATTCTCGAAGTCCAGACCGCGAGACTGCGCCGCTGCCACGTCCGCATCGATATTGCGCGGCAGCAGTGCGTAGTCGACGAGGCCCGGGCCGGATCGGTCGAGCACCTGCCACCAGCGGAAGTCGGGTGCGGGACGGTCGAAGGCAATCAATTCGAAATACGAACCATCGCCGAACACAACCAATGCGTTGCGCGAACCCCGTCCAGGATGCTCGCCGCCGGCCTCCACGGTGAAGCCGAGGCGGCGATAGTCGGCAATGGCCTGGTCGAGATTGGCGACGGCGACGACGACGTGATCGATCTGAAATCCCATTTCACTCCCTCTTTAGGCATGCTCGTGCACAATAGCTCGATATCTCTGACCATGTTCAAGTGTTTGCCAGCGCATCCCGTGGATGCCTGTCATTTGTAGCAATAGTGGTGTGCCGGAGTTTCGTTGAATAGTGTGCTTCACACACGCCGAAGCTGCGATCTTGCCTGGGGTGTCGGAGATTGACTGGGGCAGGATCCAGTGATGCCCGTGGTGCTAGAGCGCTTCATGTTTTGATGGAAGCGTATCCTGCATTGATGAAGTAGCTGGCGCACTCGTCTGGGATGATGGTCCCGGTGAGGCGCCCGATGTGATCGCAAGCGGCGTCGATGGTTCGCTTCTGGGCGATGCGCATCCAGTGCTTGATCTTGGCGAAGACCTGCTCGATTGGGTTGAGGTCGGGTGAGTACGGCGGCAGGTACCAGAGCCTCGCACCGGCTTCTCGGATCATCCGCCGGACGGAGGGCGATTTGTGGCTTCCGAGATTGTCCATAACGACGATGTCGCCTGGCCGCAGCGCCCGAACGAGTTGCTGTTCGACATAGGCGCGGAAGCTCTCGCCGTTGATCGGCCCATCGAATACGCAAGGCGCAGTGAGCCGGTCACAGCGTAGCGCGCCCAGAAAGGTCAGCGTCCGCCAATGACCGTGCGGTGCAAACCCGCGGAGCCGCTCACCTTTGGGGCCCCAGCCGCGCAACGGGGCCATGTTGGTCTTGACCCAGGTCTCGTCGATGAACACCAGCCGGCTTGGATCGAGGCGATCCTGCAGGCTGCGCCACCGCTGCCGCCGCCATGCGACGTCGGCGCGGCCCTGCTCAAGGGCGAACAGCGTTTTTTTAGAAGCTCAGACCTTCGCGCTTGAGGAAGGTCCACACCGCATGGTGCGAGACCTTCACGCCGCGTGCAGCGAGTTCGTCCTTCAGGCCATGCAGCGTCAGATGTGGCGTTTGCCTAATCCGCTCCATGATGAACGCGCGATGCGGCAGCAAGATCGGCTTGCGGTGTCCGCCTATCTTGCCCGGCACCACCGATCCTGTCTCCAGATACAGCCGGTGCCACTTCACGACGGAAGACGGCGCGACGCCGAACCGCTGCGCGACAGCCCGGCAACTCTCGCCGGCCCGCATCGCCGCAACCGCTCGTTCACGAAGATCGTTCGAAAGAGGTCGGACCATCGAAGCTGGCCTCCGATCCAGCCAGCATCTTGAATCACAGACCGCCGACCAACGGAATCCCTTTCGATTCTATCTAGTGATGAACCGCTCTAATCTCTGTCGCAGGACCAATCCACGTGCGCATCAGCTGCAGTTGGGCAGTGGCGCTGTTGCTGCAGCGAGACGGGGGGACCTGTCGGTGATAGCGGTTGTCTTCACCCGGGGCTCGATCAACTTCGTCGCAGAGACCGCAATCCCCGTTGCTCCGCAGTTCGCTATGATCGACAGGGCATCTCCGCGAGCCAGAAGTCGCGACTTGGCAGTTCCTGCCTCAGGTTAACGGCTGTCCTTATGAGATGACTTAGCCATCCGAAGAATGAGACTCTCCAGAAAGCTGAATGAAGGCATCCGCTGGTGCCGGTGTCCAAATATGTCGCCCAAGCGACCATCGAAGGCTTTACAATTTCGCATTATATCGCGCGGCGGCGCGCAAATCGGTAAGGCTGGCGGAAGGGGTGGGATTCGAACCCACGGTACCCTTGCGGGCACGCCGGTTTTCAAGACCGGTGCCTTAAACCACTCGGCCACCCTTCCGGACCGGGAGCCGTCGTCATGGCAAGGCGGGATCGAGGTCGCCGGCCAGCGGTTGCGACGGCGTCCGCTGCGCTTGTTTAGGGTGGATTGCCTGGCGGGGTCAACGTCTTGCCTGAACGCCTTTTGAAAGCCGACGGCAACGATCAGCCCAGCGCTATGTCCGACTTTGGTTAAAGCGGTGCGCTCTGCGAGCAGTTCCGTACCGGTCCTGAGCGGTGCTGCGGGTAAGGGCGGATTAGGGTTAATCAATTGGTCTCTTGCCGCGGGGCCGAGGTTTCCCCGGGAAGTGAGTTTGTTGGAATGCGTAAGCCCGACTTTGACGTTCGTCCGAACGCCGAGCCGATCGATCATCCGCTCAATCGTGCCCCTGTGGTTCACACCCGCGACCCTGAAGCGATGCGCGAGGCGATGCTGTCGGTCTATGGGGCGCGGGATTTTGTGGCGGAGGCGGAGGGGTTCGAGGGATTCGGCAGCTATGTTGGGCTAGAGGGCGTAGGGCTCGGCTTCTGCGCCTATGCGGCGCCGGCGGTGGCCGAGTTCGACGAGACGGACTTCGCCCGGGTGCAGATCGCGCTACGCGGCAGCAGCCGGACCTCGTCCGGCTCGTCCAGCGTCGATGTCGATCCCGAGCATTGGTGCGTATCGTCGGCCGGCACACCGTCACGGCTCGAATTCGGCCCCGACTACCAGCAGATGATCCTTCGGATCACCTCTGCGACGCTGACCGCCGCGCTGGAGGCGCTGCTCGGCGTCAAGCCACGCGGCAAACTCACCTTCGCGCCGTATCTGTCCTGCGATGATCGTGGCGCGTCGGCGCTGCGCGATCTCGCTCTGTATGTCGCCCGCCACGTCGATCCGGCTGCTCCGGCCATGCCGCCGTTCATGCTGCGGGAGATGCAGCAGGCGCTGGTGGTGTCGTTTCTGAGCGTGACCCGGCACAATTACAGCAGCCAGCTCGACCGCGACGCCCGGGATACTGCTCCCGATTACGTCCGCGTCGCTGAAGACTTCATCGAGGCGTCCTGGAATCGGGCGATCACCATCGTCGATCTGGCGGCGGTGACCAATGTCGGCGTCCGCAGCCTGTTCAAGGCCTTTCAGAAGCACCGCGGCTATTCGCCGATGGCGTTCGCCAAGGCGGTGCGGCTGAACAAGGCGCGCGAGATGCTGCTGTCGGGGGATCCGTCCCGCTCGGTCACCTCGGTGGCATTCGCCTGCGGCTTCACCAATCTCGGCCATTTCGCCAACGACTATCGCCGCCGCCACGGCGAGCTGCCCTCGGAAACGCTGGCACGTCGGCGCTGACCGGCGCCCCGGCCGCCGCTTGGGCTGCTCCGTCGAGTTGCGCATAGGCAGGTGGCGTCGTCTTCGCTAACCATGTGGCGTCAGGACGATCGGGGCGCGCCGCGGGCGGGCGCAGGAGCGGCAGAGCCGGCCAGGTGAGCGAAGACGGCAGCATCGGGCATTCCAGCAACCTCGTCGGGGTGCCGATGCGGTTTCTCACCGGCGTCGGCTTCAACGACGCGCCGGTGCCGCTGCATATCGCCGGCGTGCGCGAGATGAATCCCAGCCTGTTCGAGATGCTGGGGCAAGCGCGCGACCTCGCTGAAGCCGGCGAGGCGTTCGCCTGCTACATGACGGCGCTGTTCGGGATCGACGCCGAGCAGCGCGTCCGCGGCCGCGACGGCCGCCGCCGTTTCCGTTCGTCCTACCTCGATCTGATCAAGGGCTGGGGCTTCGACAGCAACGGCGCCGAGGGCGCGGTGCTGAAGGGCTGGGTCGAAAGCCGGTTCGGGCTGTTTCCGACCTTTCACAAGGAGCCGATCCGGCGGATCGCCAGTCCGGTGTGGACCGTCTATGTCGAACAGAAGATGTCGAGCCGCTTCCACAACAACGCGATCTTCGTCCAGCTCGATCTGCTGTATGAATTCTGCCAGTGGGCTTTGACGCATTTCTCCGCCACCGGCAGCACCCATGTGACGCTGTATCGCGGCGTCAATGGCTTCGATGAGCATCAGATCGTCGAGCGGCTCGACAAGCGCCACTGCATCATCCGCCTCAACAACCTGACCTCGTTTACCTCCGACCGGGGTATCGCCGATTGCTTCGGTGATACCATCCTGACGGTGCGGGTGCCGGTGGCGAAGATCCTGTTCTTCAATCGGCTGCTGGCCGCCCATCCGCTGAAGGGTGAGGGTGAGTATCTGGTGATCGGCGGCGACTATCGCGTCACCGCGAGCTACTTCTGAAAGGGCGCGCCATGACCTCGCCGAGCCTGCAAGACCGCGCGCTCGCCGCCTATCTGGGCTTCGCGATCGGCGACGCGCTCGGCGCCACCGTCGAGTTCATGACCAAGTCTGAGATCGCTGCGCGCTACGGCGTGCACAAGGACATCATCGGCGGCGGCTGGCTGCGGCTGAAGCCGGGACAGGTCACCGACGACACCGAGATGGCACTCGCGCTTGGCCGCTCGCTGATCCGCTGCGGCGGCCTCGCGCTTCCAGACCTCTGCGCCGAATTCGCCGCCTGGCTGAAGACCGGCCCCGTCGATGTCGGCAGCACCTGCCGCCGCGGCATCCGCCGTTACATCACAACCGGGGAGATGCAGGGGGCGTATTTCGAAGGCGACGCCGGCAACGGCGCCGCGATGCGGATCCTGCCGCTGGCGCTCGCCACTTACGGTCGTCCGGAGCAGGCGGAAGCCTGGACGATCGCGCAGGCCCACGTTACGCATCATCATCCGTTGTCGGATGCGGCGGCGCTCGCGCTGGTCAAGATGCTGCAGGTGTTGCTGGCGGGGCAGGGGCAAAGCGCCGCCTGCGTCATCGCCGACGATCTGGTGCACGCTCACCGTATTTTCGGTTTCACGCCGTATCGCGGTCCAGCCACGGCTTACGTGGTCGATACCCTTCGCACCGTGCTGCACTACTATTTCGCGACTGGCAGCTTCGCCGATTGCCTGATCGCCACCGTCAACCAGGGCGACGATGCCGACACCACCGGCGCGCTCGCCGGAATGCTCGCCGGCGCGACCTATGGCCTCGCCGCAATCCCGAAGCGTTGGCTCGATCGACTCGAGCGCGAAACGGTCACGGCCATCCGCGGTCAGGTGCCGAAGCTGTTGGAACTGGCGGCGGCCGCGCCTGGGTAGCGGATCGCCTGGATGGTGCCGCACATGGGAAAGGCCCCGCGCTCTGCGGAGCCCCTCGCGCGACGTGTCGATCTGGACGAGTGACGTCCCGAGATCATTCCGTTTTCAGGATCGATCCCAGCTACGATCAGTGCTGTTCGATCTCCAGCAGCGCGACGAACTGGTGGATGAAATCGTAGATGCTCCAGTACAGCGCGCCGTGTGTATCGATGTCGTCGGTGCGAAACGCCTGTGCGAATGAAGCCATGACTGCCACCCTTGTTTTTGTTGTGCCGCGGACGCCGCTGGCGTCGTCGCGGGAGCAGCCTCGGCCGGCACCACTTAACAACTGGTTGGAAGGGCAGGCGCTCGTACTTTGGAGCGTTAGCGGACGTTGAACAAACGCCGCTGAGCGACAGAAATAACTACACCGATACCAAGCGGAATGGCATGTCGGGATTTCGGCCGTTAATAATTACCAGCGGTGGCGCGCTAAATGTCTCGGTTCAAACAAGCTCAATCGTCGACGCGGGTTAAAATGGCCTTCATCGGAAGGCCGGGTGTCTCGTGGGCGTAGCCTTCGATCGTGACGTAGCCATCCTTGGCGACGCCATCGAAGATGATTTCGAACGGCTCGATCCCGAACACCGACAGCCGCGAATGATCCGACGAGTAGCGTACCCCGCGCAGATTCCCGCTCACTGTCAGTCCCTTCTCCGAATAGGCGCCGGAATACAGGAACGTGGAGTCGCCGCCCTGGATCTTGCCGTCGTGAAGAAAGATCACGCCGTGCGACTTCTTTCGTGCCGTCTCGAACTCAGCTTTGTAGAACCCTCGAAGATGATCGGTCATGTCCACCCCTGCGATCGCCGCGGGTGCTCTACCACTCCAGGTTTAGTAAGAGAAGCGGTGGATGCATCTTGAGTTGAAAAATGCTGCGAGAGCTTAAACTAGGCGGCGCGGCGAGGGCGTTGTGATCGCACGCGAAGTCGCCGGGGAGCGGTCGATCGCGGTGCATCAAATTGCTGCACAAAGGCGGTAAAAGCGGCAGGTTTCGCATCAACAATGCGCTTGACTTGAACTACGAACTCGACGACCGTAATCGTCAAGCGTTGGGCAACTAAGCCCTGAGACGCAAAGAGTTTTGAACCATTTCCGACACCGCGCAGATCGATGCGCGTTTGGTTGGTGGCGAAAGCGCCCTCGGCTCGACAGCCGGTGGGCGCTTTTTGTTTTTGGACACGAGCATGACGAAGCGGCTGCGCATCGGTGTGATGTTCTCCACGACCGGCTCCTACGGGGCGGTCGGGCGCACCATGCTCAATGGCGCGATGCTCGGGCTCAGCGAGGTGGCGACCAGCGGAAACGGGCCGGAGATCGAGCCGGTCATCGTCAATCCCGGCGGCGACCTGTCGCAGTATCGCGCGCTGGCTCACGAGCTACTGGCCTCCGGTGTGCGGCAGGTGATCGGCTGTTACACGTCGTCGAGCCGCAAAGAGGTGATTCCGTGCTTTGAGAAGCACGATGGCCTGTTGTGGTACCCTTCGCATTATGAAGGCTTCGAGAGCTCCGATAACGTCATCTATACCGGCGCCTCGCCAAACCAGCACGTGCTGCCGTTGGTCGATTATCTTGCCGCCAAGCACGGCAAGCGCGCGTTCTGTATCGGCTCGAACTACATCTGGGCGTGGGAGAACAACCGGATCTTCCGCGAAGCGCTGATCGCGCGCGGCGGCGCGGTGCTGGCGGAGCGCTATCTTGCGGTCGGGGACACAGACGTCGATCGCGCCGTCGCGGCGATCCTGGAGCAGCGCCCGGATTTCGTGTTCAACAATCTGATCGGTACCAGCGCCTACGCCTTCTTCCGTGCGTTTCGTGCGGCCTGCCGGGCGCGTGGCATCGACCAGGCCGCCGAGATCCCGGTGGCGAGCTGCACGCTGGCCGAGCCGGAGCTTTCCGAAATCGGCGCCGAAGCGGTCGACGGGCATCTGTCGTCCAGCGTGTATTTCGCCTCCTTGGCAGGGCCGGCCAATGACGCCTTCACCCAGGCTTACGCGACGAAATTTCCGGATGCGCCACCGACTTCGGCGGATGCGGAAGCCTGCTACATCGCGGTCAAGCTGCTCGCCGCCGCTCTGCAGCAGGCCGGCACCGATGAGGCGAGCGCGGTGCGCGCGGCGGTTGCCGATCAGCGCCTGATCGCTCCCCAGGGAGAGGTGCGGATCGATCCGCAGACCTATCACGCCTGGCTGACGCCGCGGATCGGACGGTCGACGGCGGCTGGGCAATTCGAAGTGCTGCTCGAAGCGCCGGAGCCGATCGCGCCCGATCCGTATCTGGTGCAAACCTCGCCGCGGTTCGCCGCCGCTATGCGTTCTCCATTGTTGAGGCTGGTGAAGTCATGACCTTCCGACCGGTTCAGAACTTCAAGGGCGGCCGCGCGCTCGTGGTGATGGAGCGCACGGGCAGGGAAGGCGCGCTGGAGCCGACGCTGGCCAAGCTCGGCGTCAGCTGCGAGATCGCCCCGATCGTCGACGGACGGGCGCAGATTGACCTCGCTTCGCTGACGCCTGATCGCGACATGCTGTTTGTCGACGGCGATCTCGACGGTGTCCTGGCAATCGAGCTCAATCCGCTATCGCAGTTGCCGCCGGTGCCGGTGATCGGGCTGGTCGGCGTCGAGGCGCCGAGCCGGCTGAAGGCACTGGTCAATCTCGGTGCCACCGCGTTCCTGCGCAAGCCGGTGCACGGCGGCGCTGTGTACTCGGCGCTATTCATGGGCATCAATCAATTTCTCCTGCGTGGCGGGATGCAGGAGCGCCTGCAGACGCTCGAGGAGCGCCGTCGCGGCCGCAGGGCCGTGCTGCGCGCCGTGGTCCAGCGGATGCGGGACTGCGGCCTCGACGAAGACGGCGCTTACGACCAGATCCGCCGGGAGAGCATGCGCGTGAGGCAGAGCCTGGAGAGTTACTGCGAGGATCTGCTGAGCCGACGGGCGAGGCCGCCCGATTCGACTGGCCACACCGGCACTCCGCCGCTGCACCGTGGCGACAAACGAGCGATGTAGGAGACAGCAACATGACCGGAACTGTATTACGGGGACTGCATGCCGCAGTCCTCACGGGGACGCTTGTCCTCGCGTCAGGCGCGGCGTTCGCCGCGGAGAAGCCGATCAAGCTCGGCGTGCTCGAGGATCAGTCGGGCGATTTCGCGGTGGCGACGATCGGCAAGGTCCACGCCATTCAGCTCGCCGCCGACGAGATCAACAAGGCCGGCGGCATCATGGGCCGGCCGCTCGAATTGGTGGTGTACGACACCCAGTCCGACAACACCCGCTATCAGGAGTTCATGCGCCGGGTGCTGCAGCGGGACAAAGCGGATGCGGTGTTCGCCGGCTTCTCCTCGGCCTCACGCGAAGCCTATCGGCCGATCGTCGATCAGCTCAATGGTCTCGCCTTCTACAACAACCAGTATGAAGGCGGCGTCTGCGACGGCCACATGATCGTCACCGGTGCAGTGCCCGAGCAGCAATTCTCCACGCTGATCCCGTGGATGATGGAGAAGTACGGCAAGAAGGTCTACACGCTCGCCGCCGACTACAATTTCGGCCAGATCTCGGCCGAGTGGGTGCGCAACATCGTCAAGCAGCACGGCGGCGAGATGGCCGGCGAGGAGTTCATCCCGCTCGGCGTGTCGCAGTTCTCGCAGAGCATCCAGAACATCCAGAAGGCCAAGCCGGACTTCGTGGTGACGTTGCTGGTCGGCACCGCGCAGGCTTCGTATTACGAGCAGGCTGCTTCTGCCAACGTCAACCTGCCGATGGCGTCCTCGGTCAACGTCGGGCAGGGCTACGAGCACAAGCGCTTCAAGCCGCCGAGCCTGAAGGACATGTACGTCACCACCAATTACATCGAGGAAATCGAATCGCCGCAGAGCAAGGCGTTCCTGGCCAAGTTCAAGGCCAAGTTCCCGAACGAGCCGTACGTCAATCAGGAGGCCGAGAACTCCTACCTCGCGGTGTATCTCTACAAGCAGATGGTGGAGCGGGCGAAGTCGACCAATCGCGACGAGATCCGCAAGGTGATCGCGCAGGGTGACGTCTGCATGGATGCGCCGGAAGGCAAGGTCTGCATCGACCCGAAGAGCCAGCACATGTCGCACACCATCTATCTGGCGCACGTCAATGCCGATCACTCGATCGACTTCCCGAAAGTCTGGCCGGACATCAAGCCGTATTGGCTTGGCGAGGCCGGCTGTGACCTGACCAAGAAGGATCCGATGGCGCAATACACGCCGTCGAACCCGCCGCCCAAGTAAGTGCGGCGGCCCGCTCCGGCGCACCCTGACGCGTCGGAGCGGCTGCTCTGCCTCCAACGGACTTTCGTCGGGCCGCCGGAGCCGCGGCCTTCCACGCCCACCTTGCTGGACGTCAGATGGACATCGCTACCTTCGCCTTCGCGGCGCTGTATCAATTCGCCGACGCCTTCGCCTTCCTGGTGCTGTCGGCCTGCGGGCTCGCCGTCATCTTCGGCATGATGGGCGTCATCAATCTCGCCCACGGCGAGTTCATCATGTGCGGCGCCTATGTCACCGCCACCGCTGTTCACGCCGGACTGCCACTGCCGCTCGCCATCCTGGCCGGTGCGCTGGTGTCCGCGGTGGTGGGCATGTTGGTCGAGTTCGTGGTGGTGCGGCATCTGTATGAACGTCCGCTCGACACCATCGTGGCGACCTGGGGCCTCAGCCTGATTGCGACCCAAGGCACGCTGATCGTGATCGGCTCGACCATGGCCGGCGTCGGCACGCCGTTCGGCAGCTTTCAGGTCGGCGCCTATTCGTATTCGATCTATCGGATCGTGCTGTTCCTGGCTGCGCTCGGTGTGCTCGGATCACTGTACGCGCTGTTCAATTGGACCTCGTTCGGCGTGAAGGCGCGCGCCACCATTCAGGTGCCGCATATGGCGGATGCGCTCGGCGTCGACACCCGCTGGATCTACAGCCTGACCTTTGCCTGCGGTGCCGGCCTCGCCGGGCTGGCCGGCGGGCTCTACGCGCCGACCATGACGCTGGTGCCGACGATGGGCGCGACCTTCCTGATGGAGGCGTTCGTCACCGTGGTGATCGGCGGCGCCGATGTGTTCCTCGGCACTGCACCGGCTGCTGCGGTCCTCGCGGTGGTGAAGTCGGCGATGACCTCCTGGCAGGGCCAGCTGTTCGGCCAGATCGGCCTGTTGGTCGCGGTGATCATCGTGGTCCGGGTGCTGCCGAAAGGCATCTCCGGCTTTCTGCTGCGCGAACGGACCTGAGGGAGGCGAGGGTGAACGGATTGATCTCTCTCTTCCGCCGGCTCGAGGGCCCGCAAACCAAAGGTCGCGGCAAGCTGTTCTGGTCGGTGTTTGTGCTGGCGCTACTCGGTGCGCTCGCCTATCCGATGTTCAGCGACGGCTACACCGTCGGCAACACCGCGTATTTCTTCGTCTGGGTGTTCATTGCGCTCAGCCTGTGCCTGATCTGGGGCTACGGCGGTGCGCTGTCGTTCGGCCAGACCGCGTTCTTCGGCATCGCCGGCTACAGCTACGGCATCCTGACGCTGAACTTCGGCGCGGCGTACGGTTTCACGCTGGTCGCGGTGCTGGCGGCGATCGCGATCGCCGCGGTGGTGGCGCTGCTGCTCGGCTACTTCATGTTTTTCGGCCGGATCGAAGGCGTGTTCCTCGGCATCGTCACGCTCGCCGTGACCTTGATGCTTGAGCGCTTCATGGCCCAGACCGCCGGACCGGAATGGCGGATCGGTGCCGCGCGGCTGAACGGCTTCAACGGCATGAGCGGGATGCCGCCGATCACCATACCCTGGTTCGACGGGCCGATCGTGCTGTTCGCCGATGTCGGGCTGTACTACCTGATCCTGGCGCTGGTGGTCGTCGTCTATCTCGGCCTGCGCATCCTGGTGAACTCCTCGTTCGGCAACGTCATCGTGGCGATCCGGGAGAATCCGGAGCGCGCCGAAATGCTCGGCTACGACATCCGCAAGTATCAGCTCATCAACTTCGTGATCGGCGCCGGGCTCGCCGGGCTGTCGGGCGTGCTCTACACCGCCTGGGGCCAATACATCACGCCGTCGAGCATGGGCATGACGTCGGCGGCGCTGCCGCTGATCTGGGTCGCGGTCGGGGGGCGCAGTGATCTGACCTCGACGCTGGTCGGCACGCTGGTGGTGCTCGCCGGTTTCCAGGCCCTGACGATCTACGGCAGCCAATACGCACTGGTGGTGATGGGGCTTCTGCTGGTGCTCACCGTGTTGATTGCGCCGAATGGCTTGGTGCTGGGAGCAATGAACGTGATCGGCCGGCTCGTCGCCCGCGCCAAGGGAGGACGGAACTGATGGCGCTCCTGCAACTCCGCGGCCTGAACAAGCATTTCGGCGGGCTGCACGTCACCAATCAGGTGAACCTGTCGTTCGAGACCGGCGAGATCCACTGCCTGATCGGCCCCAACGGTGCCGGCAAGAGTACGCTGTTCCGGCTGATCCTCGGCGAATACGCGCCCGGCTCCGGTGAGATCTTCTTCGCCGGCGAGAACATCACGGCGCTCAAGTCGTTCGCGCGGATCGCGCGCGGGCTCTCGGTGAAATTTCAGGTGCCCGGCGTCTTCAAGGGGCTGTCGGTGCGGCAGAACCTCGAGATTGCGCTGCAACGGACGCGGCACGGCGCCGAGCTCGATCAGGAGATCGATCGATTGCTGGCGTTCCTCGGCCTCGAAGCCGAGCAGAAGCAGACCGCGGGCAATCTCAGCCACGGTCAGAAGCAGTGGCTGGAGATCGGTATGGCGACCAGCCTGAAGCCGCGGATGCTGCTGCTCGACGAGCCTACTGCGGGGATGTCGCCGGAAGAGACGTTCCAGACCGGCGAGATGGTCAAGCGGCTCAATGCCGGAGGCATGACGGTGCTGGCGATCGAGCACGACATGGCGTTCGTCCGCCAGGTCGCGCAGCGCGTCACCGTGCTGCATCTCGGTCAGGTGTTCGCACAGGGCTCGATCGACGACATCGTCGCCGACGAGCGGGTCGCGGCGATCTATCTCGGGCAGGCTCATCACCATGCGTAAGGAAGTCATCCTCAACACCGTGGGACTGCGGGCCGGCTATGGCGGCAAGCCGGTGCTGCAAGGCCTCGAAATCGAGGTCCGGGAAGGCGAGATCATCGCGGTGATCGGCCGCAACGGCGTCGGCAAGTCGACGCTGATGAAGAGCCTGATCGGGCTGATCCCGGCGATGGACGGTTCGATCGTGTTCCGCGGCGATGCCATCGAGCATCTGCCAGCGTTCAAGCGGGCGCGGCTCGGCATCGGCTACGTGCCGCAGGGCCGCGACGTATTTCCGCGGCTCAGCGTCGCCGAGAACATCGCAGTCGGCGCCTCGATCAAGGGGCGGCTCACCGAGCAGCAGCGCCGCGAGGTTGTCGAGACGTTTCCAATCCTCGGTGAGCGTTGGAGCCAGCGGGCTGGCACGATGTCCGGCGGCCAGCAGCAGCAGCTTGCGATCGGCCGGGTGCTGGTGGCTGATCCCGAGCTGATCCTGCTCGACGAACCGTCCGAGGGCATTCAGCCGAACATTGTCCAGGATATCGCCCGCGACATGGTTGCGCTGAACGCCAAGACCGGCGTCACCATCATCCTGGTCGAGCAGAACCTCGACATGATCCGGGCGATGGCCCAGCGCTGCTACGTCATGGACAAGGGCCGGATCGTTGCCGACCTCGACCGCGCCGCGCTCGACGACGAGGCCGAAATGCGCCGCCACCTCGCGGTGTGAGCTGATTTCAACCAAGGAGACCAACATGGCCTGGCAGACTGAATCGATCATGGCGCGCAAGGGCGTCGCCAAGGGCGTTCGCGGCGCGACCCACACGCTCACCGAGGCGCAGCAGGGCAAGTATCACTACGTCTATGGGCCTTATTTCGACAAGGTCCTGACCGTCGATCCCGGCGCGGTGGTGGCGGCCGAAACGCATGATGCGTTTGAAGGCGCGATCAAGAGCGAGACCGACGTTCCGTCCAAGATCCTGAACTTCCCGTTCCTCAATCCGCAGAACGGCCCGATCTGGGTCAATGGCGCTGAGAAGGGCGACACGCTGGCGGTGTACATCGAAAGCATCGTGCCGCGCGGGCCGCAGCCGCGGGGCACCACGGTGGTGATGCCCGAATTCGGCGGCTTGGTCGGCACCGGCAATACGGCACTGCTCAATCCGCCGCTGCCGGAGCGGGTCAAGAAGCTCGAAATCACCGCCGAGCACGGCACCAAATGGAACGACAAGATTACGCTGCCGTATGAGCCTTTCATCGGCACGATCGGCACCTCGCCGGAGATCGAAGCGATCTCGTCGCTGGTTCCGGACTACTACGGCGGCAACATGGATCTGCCCGATGTAGGTGTCGGCGCGATCATCTATCTGCCGGTCAATACCGCAGGCGCTCTGTTGTATCTCGGCGATTGCCATGCCGCACAGGGCGACGGCGAACTCTGCGGCGTTGCGATCGAGCATCCGACTGTCACCACGGTGCAGATCGATCTGATCAAGGGCTGGCCGATCCATTGGCCGCGGCTGGAGACCAAGGACTTCATCATGACGATCGGCTCGGCGCGGCCGATGGAGGATGCCGCCCGCATCGCCTATCGCGAGCTGTGCCGTTGGATGGCGGCTGATTACGGCTTCGACGAGATCGACGCCTATATGTTGCTGACGCAGGCCGGCCGCGTCCGGCTCGGCAACATGGTCGATCCGAAGTACACGCTCGGCGCGTCGATCAAGAAGTCGTTCCTGGTGTGAGGGGAGCGACGGCGATGTCGCAGCTGCTGAAGGTCGCTACCGTCCAGTTCGAGCCGATCATGGCCGAGAAGGAGCGCAACATCGCGCGCCTGCTCGAGCTGTGCGAGGAGGCGGCGGTGGGAGGCGCCAAACTGATCGTCACCCCGGAGATGGGCACCACCGGCTATTGCTGGTACGACCGCGCCGAAGTGGCGCCGTTCGTCGAGCCGATCCCGGGGGCGACCACGGAGCGGTTCGCCGAACTGGCGCAAAAGCACGATTGTTACATCGTCGTCGGCCTTCCGGAAGTCGATGAGGACGGCATTTACTACAATTCTGCCGTCCTGATCGGCCCGGAGGGATTGATTGGACGTCACCGCAAGACGCATCCCTATATCTCCGAGCCGAAATGGTCGGCCGCGGGCGATCTGCACAATCAGGTGTTCGACACGCCGATCGGGCGGATCGCGCTGCTGATCTGCATGGACATCCATTTCGTCGAGACCGCGCGGTTGATGGCGCTGGGCGGTGCCGACATCATCTGCCACATTTCCAATTGGCTGGCGGAGCGGACCCCGGCGCCATATTGGATCAGCCGGGCGTTCGAAAATTCCTGCTACGTGATCGAGAGCAACCGCTGGGGGCTGGAGCGCACCGTGCAGTTCTCCGGCGGGAGCTGCGTGATCGCACCTGACGGCGCCATCGCCGCCGTGATCGATGGTGGCGACGGCGTTGCCTTCGCCGACATCGACCTGGAAGCGGCGCGGGCGCGGCGGATCGGCGGTGAGGCGGTGTTCCGGCAGCGGCGGCCGGAGCTGTATCCCGAACTGCTGACCGGCACCTTCAGCTGGAATCCGTACGACTTCTTCGGGCTGTACGGCCACGAGGCGTGGCCGAAGGGCAAGCGCTCCAAGCTCAGCGCCGCGCAGTTCGCCCCGAGCGGCGACATCGACGCCAATCTCGATCGGATCGAGATTCTGGCGCGCCAGGCGAGGGCCGACGGCGCCGAGATGGTGGTGTTTCCCGAGCTGAGCCTGACTGGGGTCGGCGATCCGAAGGGGCTTGCGATCTCTGTGCCGAGCGCCGCCACCGACCGGCTTGCGGCGCTCGCCGGCGAGCTGTCGCTGTATCTCGTCTGCGGTCTCGCCGAGCGCGACGGCGATATCTTCTACAACAGCGCGGTGCTGATCGCGCCGGACGGCAGCCTCACGACCTATCGCAAGACCCATCTGACCGAAGACGAACGGAGCTGGGCACAGCCCGGCGATAGCTTGGTCGTGACCGATACGCCGCTCGGCCGCGTCGGCCTGCTGATCGGCCACGATGCGATGTTTCCCGAAGCCGGCCGCGTGCTGGCGCTGCGCGGCTGCGACATCATCGCGTGCCCGGCAGCGATTGCGACCCGGTTCAGTACGCCGCATGCGGGGACCAGCGTCCAACAGCCGGCACCGATCCCGACTGGCGCCGATCCGCACCACTGGCATCACTTCCGCGTCCGCGCCGGCGAAAACAACGTGTTCTTCGCCTTCGCCAATGTGGCGGATGCTGCAAGAGGCTATCCCGGACTGAGCGGCGTGTTCGGGCCGGACACGTTCGAATTTCCGCGCCGTGAGGCGCTGATCGGCAGCGAGGAGGGCGTTGCCACCGCGACGATCGACACCTCCAATCTCGACAGCGTGTATCCGACCAACGTGGTGCGGCGGAAGGATCTGGTGGCGATGCGAATGCCGCACAGCTACCGGCCGCTGGTGCAGGCTGTGGCCGGCAACTACTAACCAAGGGGAGAGAGCATGGATCTGGGATTGAAGGGCGCCAAGGTACTCGTCACCGGCGGCACCAAGGGCATCGGCCGCGCCATCGCCGAGACGTTTGCGGCGGAAGGTGCGCATGTCGGTCTATGTGCGCGCAATGCGGCCGAGGTCGAGAGCGCGATCGCTGCGCTGAAGGCGACGGGCGTGTCAGCGTTCGGTAGTGCCGTTGACGTGTCCGATGGCCTGGGGTTGAAGGCGTGGGTTGCCGAGATGGCGGCCAAACTCGGCGGCATCGATGTCGTGGTCGCCAATGTCAGCGCGCTGGCGATCGGATCGGACGAAGAGAGCTGGGCGAAGGGCTTTTCCACCGACATGATGGGCACGGTGCGGCTGGTCGACGCTGCGATGCCGTATCTCGAACAGAGCCCGCAGCCGGCGATCGTCACCGTCTCCAGCGTGTCGGGGCGAGAGATCGATTTTGCCGCCGGGCCCTACGGCACCTTCAAGGCGGCGATCATTCACTACACCCAGGGTCTTGCCTATCAGCTCGCCGGCAAGGGCATCCGCGCCAACACCGTCTCGCCCGGCAATACGTACTTCGAGGGCGGCGTTTGGGAGCAGATCAAGAACGGCAACCCCGATCTCTACAACACCGCGCTCGCGCTCAACCCGACCGGCCGGATGGGCACGCCGCAGGAGATGGCGAACGCCGTGGTGTTTCTCGCCAGCCGTGCCGCCAGCTTCATCACCGGCACCAATGTGGTAGTCGACGGTGCGCTCACCCGTGGCGTGCAGTTCTGAGGTGGTACACGTCAAGCCAGGCTGATTTCATTCTGCATCATGGAATGATGCTGTCACCAAATACCTCTTTAGGGTGAGCTCGCCCAAATAACGATGCGTCGCGTGCTGATCAGTTGCGACGCGGCGTGTGGATCAGGCTATACAGCCGCGGTTCGGGTGGTGGGGGCCGCGGTGTCGAGTAGCAGCAGTAACTGCGCGGTCTGTCGATCTGCGACGGAATTGCTGCGCGCGCGCCCACTTGTGGAAGGCTACGAGCTTCGCGACTACGCGTGCCCGCAATGCGGCGGTGTGTTTAAGATCGTCGTCAAGTGTGAGGAAGCTCAGCCGCGGCAACCGCCGAAGCCGGACAAGCCTTGAGCTGCTCATCTGGCGCCGGCGAGGGGAGCTGCACCACGGCCTGATCGATCCGCAGTGTTACCGGATCGCCAATGCCGAGCCCGCTTGCTTCGGACAAGCGGAGCCGTAACTTGCGGCCGTCGACCAGCACCGTGCAGACGCCGCTCGCGTCGCGCTCGCCGAGGTAGATGCCGGTGACGACAAACGGATCGCGGCCCGGCGCGGCGACCAGCGACTCCGCTGGCCCGCCGTCGAACACTACGCGGCCGTGCTCGAGCCGGACGACGCGATCGGCGAGGCGAAGGATCTCGGATGCGTCGTGGCTGACCAGCAGGGTGGTGGTGCCGAAGCGGTGATGCAGCCGGAGCAGATCGTCCTGCAGCTTGCGCCGCATCGCCGGATCGAGCGCCGACAGCGGCTCGTCCAGCATCAGCAGCGACGGCCGCCGCGCCAGTGCGCGGATTAGGGCCAGCCTCTGCTTCTGTCCGCCCGACAGCCGGTCCGGCATGGCGTCGGCCAGCCCCTCAAGCTCGACGAGTTGCAGCAGCTCGTCGACCTCATTGCGATGGGCCCGTGATCCGATCGCATAGTCGACATTGCCGCGCACCGTCATGTTCGGAAACAGCGCGTAGTCCTGAAACACCAGTCCGATCGAGCGCTTTCGCGTCGGCACGTTCACGCGCGCCGCGCTGTCGCTCCACAGCGTTCGGCCGACGCGGATGCGGGCCTCTGCCGGTCGCTCCAGCCCGGCCGCGGTGCGGAGCAGGGTGGTTTTGCCGGCGCCTGAAGGACCGGTGATCGCCACCAGTGAGCCTGGCCCGATCTTCAAGTCGACGTCGAGCCAGAACGGTCCCGCCGGCCCGCTCAGCGGTGTGCGGACGCGGAGCGCGATGTCGTCCGTCCCATTCTCCATTGCCTGTCTGCCTAGCGAGATCGTTGTATAGTGAAATATACAACGATCTCTGTCTCTGCTAGCCAGAGGTCGGCGAGCGGATGCAAGGGCGAGGGGTTTGGAATGGTGTGGTCGATCAGATCGGCGGTGATGGCTGTGGCCCTGGTATCGTTCGCAGCGCCGGCGTTTGCGGATGAAACGACCCTGGCCGCGGGCGCAGGCTATCGGCGGCCGATCGCCGAACTGGCCGCTGCTTTTGAAAAGCAGTCGGGTGACAAGCTTCTGCAGGTGTACGGCCACATGGGGCAGGTGCTGGCGCAGGCGCGCGAAAGCACTCAGATTGCTCTGGTGTGCGGCGACAAGGCTGTTCTGGAAAAGGCCAAGGATCTCGGCTTTGCGCAGATCGCGCCGCTCGGCCTCGGCCGGCTGGTGATCGCCTACCGCAAGGGCCTGACGCTCGTGAAGCCGGAGGATCTCGCGGCCCCCGATTTCAAGCGGATCGGCATTCCGGATCAAGCTAGCGCCGTCTATGGCAAGGCTGGCCGGCAGTTTCTCGAGCGCAGCGGGCTGGCCGCAACGATCGATGCCCGCCTGGTGCCGGTCGCCACCGTGCCGCAGGTGACGAGCTACGTCGCTAGCGGCGAGGTCGATGCCGGCTTCATCAACGCCACCGATGCGATCGGCGCAGCGGGCAACATCGGCGGCTATGTCGCGGTCGACAGCAAGCTGTACGATCCGGCCGAGATCGTCTGCGGCGTGCGGGCCCCGGCCGCGAAGGTGGCCGAGGGTTTCGTGCAGTTCCTCGGCACCGAGCAGGCTCGTACCATCCTGCAGCGCTACGGGCTCTAGGCCGCGATGCTGGCTGCCGCGATTGAGGCGCTGCGCGATCCGGCGCTGATCGCGCCCGCGCTGCTGTCAGTGAAAATCGCCGCAGCGACGCTGGTGCTGCACATCGTGCTCGGCACGCTGCTCGGCTGGGCGCTGGCGCAGCGATCCTGGCCGGGCCGCACCGTGCTCGACGCGGTGGTGACGATCCCGTTGGTGTTTCCGCCGATCGCGCTCGGCTTCTTCCTACTTCTGCTGCTTGGACGCCGCAGCCCGGTCGGGCAGTGGCTCGACACCAGCTTCGGCTTCAGTTTCGTGTTCTCGGTGGAGGGCGTCCTGCTGGCCTCGGTGATCGCCGGCCTGCCGCTGGTGGTGAAGCCGATCGAGGCGGCGATCGCCAGCGTGTCCCGAAGCCTCGGCGAGGCATCGCGCACGCTCGGCCGCAACGAATTCGAGACGTTCCTTTTCGTGATCCTGCCGAACATCCGCGGTGCGATCGTGGCCGGCTTGGTGCTCGGGACCGCGCGGTCGCTCGGCGAGGTCGGCATCACTTTGATGCTCGGCGGCAACATCGTCGGCAAGACCAACACGATCTCGCTCGAGGTCTACAACGCTGTGTTTAACGGTGAGTACGGCCGCGCGGCGGTGCTGTCGGCGCTGCTCGGCTTGGTATCGCTGATCGTGTTTGCGGTGCTGCGGCGGGCGTCGCGACCGATCCCGCATTGAGCGGCGTTGGGGGGAAGGACTAATCCTCGCGCGACAGCTTGGCTTCCAGCTTCTTCAGCGAGTCGGCCGATGGCGGTGCTTTCTTGAACTCGCGGATCGCCTCTGCCAGTTCCTGATCGGTCATCGGCGTCGCAGGCTGACGCAACCGGCCGCCGGCGAGACCGTCGGCGATCAGATCGAGGTGCTCATCCGGGCCGTCGAAGAACTGCCGGATGCGGGCGAGAAAGGCTCGGTAGGGCAATGGACCTCCTGACGGACGGAGCTGCGCCCTGGCGGCTGCGACGTCCCATGTTCTCTACTGTTCCCGACACGGAACGACTCGGGACTGTAGGCGGAACTGACAAGCCTAATCCTATCATTTGATCCGACGACGGGCGAGCGGGGCAGCGATGTTCACCCCGCATGTGCCGGCACGTTACGCTGGCGCGGTGCGGGCTCCTGGCGTGCCGCGGAAAACCGTTGCCGATACTGTCCCGGTGACAGCCCGGCGATCTTGGCGAACACCTTGCGAAACGATTTGGGATCTTTGTATCCGCATTGCCAGGCGATCTGGTCGATCGGTAGCGTCGTGCTTTCCAGCATCACGCGGGCGCGGCCGATCCGCAGGTTCTGGCAATACGCCAGCGGCGCAAACCCGGTGGCGCGTTGAAACCGGCGCTGAAACGTGCGCGGTTCGAGCCGCGCATGCTCGGCCATTGCCGCGACGGTCACCTCCGGCAGATCGATCCGCTGCAGCCAATGCTGCACCTTGAGGATCGCGGCGTCGCCGTGCCGGAGCCGCGGCAAGAACACGCTGTAGGCACGCTGGTCGCGGCCGGGCGGGTCGATAATGAAGCTGCGCGCCGTCTCGATCATCGTCGCCGGACCGAGCAGCCGCTCGATCAAAGTGAGGCCCATATCGGTCCACGCCATCATGCCGCCTGCGGTGATGATGTCGCCGTCGTCGATGATCAGCTTGTCGGTGTCGACGCGGATGTCCGCGAACCGCTCGGCGAGTGCTTCGGCATAGGACCAGTGGGTGGTGGCGACGCGGCCTGCCAGTACGCCGGTTGCGGCGAGCAGGAACGTACCCGCGCACACCGAGGCGAGCACCGTGCCGTCCTGATGGCGGGATTTCAGATAGTCCACCAGGCCGCCGGCCTGAGGCGTTTCTGCCGGCTTCTCCAGGCTCGGCAACAGCACCAGGATCGTCGGATCGCCGTCCTCAGCCGGCAGACTGTCGAATACGCGGACGATGCGATCCTGCGCGTCGTCATAGGCGAGGTGGCTGATGCGGAGGAGCGGTGCTGTCTGGCCGAGACGCTGCCGTGCATTGCGATCGGCGACGGTGAGCAGATCGGTCAGTCCATCGACGCTGGCGCGCTGCACCCCGGGGTACAGCACCAGGCCGATTTCCGGCGGCGACGATGCGCGGGCCATTGTCAGTTTCGCCCCTCGATTTGTCCGGTCCGCCCATCCTGAGCGGCGTGTCTTTCACCTAGCGTGCAGCCATCGGCGCCGCAACGGCGCTCAAGGGAGGTTCTCATGACCAAACGCGCACTGGTGATCGTCGATCTGCAGAACGACTACTTTCCGAACGGCAAGTTCGAGCTGACCAATATCGTCCCGGCGGCCGAGAATGCGGCCCGGCTGCTGCGGGCCGCGCGGGCCAAAGGAGAATTCGTCGTTCACGTTCAGCACGTGTTCGCCTCAGCCGAGGCGCCGTTCTTCGTCAAAGGCACCCCAGGGGTCGAGATCAATCCGGCGGTCCAGAACCTCGAGGGCGAACCGGTGGTGGTGAAGCATCGCCCGAACTCGTTTTTGGAGACCGATCTCAATGCGCAGCTGATCGCCAAAGGCATCACCGACGTGGTGATCTGCGGCGCGATGAGCCACATGTGCATCGACGCGACCGCGCGGGCCGCGGCAGATCTCGGTTACACGGTGACGGTGATCCATGATGCGATCGCGACCCGCGATCTGGAGTTTGGGGGCGTTCATGTGCCTGCCGCGCAGGTGCAGGCGGCCTTTCTCGCCGCGCTGGATTCCAGCTATGCGGCAATCGTCGCCACCGATGAGCAGTTGCAGCTCTGATGCGGATGCAGCCGGCTCGACGGAATGACGAGCGAATAAGCACCGAGCATGCTTTGGTGCCCTCGGCAGCATCGCGTGATGAGACGACTCACCGTCCGTCGATGGCTTGTCCGTGTACTGATACCAATTAGTTCACGACCGAGAATGAAACCGTCGTCTGCTGCACGCTCAGCAGCAACGGCCGTTCCCGCTGTCAATTATCTTTGGAATGGGCGGGCGAGCGAGATCGACTAATCTCACAATCAATCGTTGGCGGCGTCATGGGGCATTCATGTGAGCCGTCAGCGGATGATTGGGGGCATCATGTCGAACGTCGAACTCATCTTGAAACCTGTTCGTTTTCTCGCGCGATTGGCGGCCGTCGCGGTGGCTGCCGCAGTCGCACTTCCCGGTGGCGCGTCGGCCGATCCGGTGAGCCCGGCGGGGTGGACCGCCGGTATTGCGCTCGGCGCGCCGCTGCCGGAGGGTGTGTACTTCATCAACACCGCGACCTATTTCGAACGCTCGTCGCGCTTCGCCGCGCCGACGATCGATGCCGGCGTCAACATTCCGGTGGTGGCGTGGTCGACGCCGGTGACGATCCTCGGCGGGCGGCTCGAAATCCTCGGAATCTTTCCGGAGCTGACGGTCAGCGTCAATCCGAACAGCCCGACCAGTGCGGCGTGGCGGGACTTCTATAATCCGGCGGGTCTGGTCGGTCTGGCGTGGGATCTCGGTGGCGGCTGGGGCTTTGCCAACTATGTCGGCGCGTTCGCACCGGTGAACACCACCCTCGGCAACACGCTCAATCTCGGCGGCAATTACTGGACCTTCCTGGAGTTGGCGACCGTCGCCTACAACCGCGACACTTGGAGCGCGACCGCCAACTTCACCTATTCGAGCAGCGGCAGCGATCGCGCCACCGGCGTGAGCATCCAGCCGGATACGGCGCAGATCGATTTCTCGGTCTCCAAGCACTTCAACAAGTGGGAGCTCGGCCTGGTCGGCTACGGCTCGACCGATCTCGGTTCGCCGTCGCCGTTCCGCACCGCAGGCGGGCTTTACGGCAACAAGCAGAGCCAGTTCGCGCTGGGTGGCTTGGTGGGCTACAATTTTGGCCCGGTGATCACTCAGTTCTATCTGACCCGCGACGTCGCCGAGCATAATTACTCCGGATACGACACCCGGTTCTGGACGCGACTGATCATCCCGGTGTGGAGCCCGGAGGCACCGGCGCCACGTCGGCCGCTGATCACCAAGTGATCAGTATTTTGTAAGGTCGATGAATACAGCGCCTTGGCTGCCTGGCCGGTCTTGATCAACGGATGGCGTAGGCCCTGGCCACGGGGGACTAGGCCGAGGAGCGAGAGCAGGGTGGTCCTGCCTCGCTCCTCACGCTTTGAGCGGCGGACAAACTTTGGCGGGCCGAGCGGAAGCCAACCCGCGGGTCGTCTTACAACTCCTGCATCCTCTTCTTGTCGAGCATCCGGCTGGTGTAGGTCTTGACGGTGTGGAACGCCGCAACGGGATTGTGGCTGAGTACCCGGTCCTTCACCACGAGCGTCGTGACCGGCGCCTCGGCGTGGCGGATGAACAGCGAGTCGTGGCCGACGCACAGGCCCATGATGACGTTGAGGTGGGTCTCTTCACGGTTGAGTAGCCGCGCCTGCAGCACCGGGTTGCAGCACGCCTCGTGGCCGCATTTGATCTTCATCTCTTCGGGCACGCCGATCTCGGTCTTGTCGATCGAGCCGACTTTGCACAGGGCGGTGCGGGTCTCGAAGCCGGCGAGCCGCAGGATGTCGACCAGCACCTTGGTTTCTTCGATCAGGCCGATGCAGGTGGCGATACCGATCCGCTTGGCGCCGATCCGGCGCGCGAACGCCACCGTCTCTTCGACGCGATTGAGCTTGCAATAATACAGCCCCTCGACCTCGGCCGCCGCTCGCGCCAGCGTCGCGTCGACCGCATCGCCGGAATACAGCTCGACCAGTTCCTGCCGCTCCTCGGGCGCGAGATCCGTCGTCGCGCAGATGCCGGGGTAGCGCTTGTCGTGACGATAGCAGTTGAATTGCCCGCATTCGGAGCAGGTGACGACGTCGGGCTTCGGTTTGGCCATGAGTGTATTTCCAGGTGTGGTGGTTCAGAGGTCCGCGTAGCCGGCCGGCGCCGGCCGCGCAATTGCGCAACGCGTCGGTCGGCCTGCGTATTTGGTTATTTGCGCTTGTTGAGCGCGAATGCGAGGCGGTCGCCGCCAAACTGGATGGTGGTCACCAAGATCACCAGCAGCACGATCACGGTGACCATCACCTGGGTGTCGAAGCGCTGATAGCCATAGCGATAGGCGAGGTCGCCGAGACCGCCGGCGCCGATCGCACCGGCCACCGCCGAGGCGTTGATCATGCTGACCAGGGTGATGGTGAAGCCCGCGACGATGCCGGGCCGCGCTTCCGGCAGCAGCACGTGCCAGATGATGTGCCAACGGCCACAGCCCATCGACTCCGCAGCTTCGATCAGGCCGCGGTCGACTTCGCGCAGGCTGACTTCGGCAATGCGGGCGAAGAACGGCACGCTGGCGACGGTCAGCGGCACCACGGCGCCGAGCACGCCATAGCTGGTGCCGACGATCAGGCGCGTGAACGGGATCAGCGCCACCATCAGGATGAGAAACGGCACAGAGCGGACGACATTGACGACGCTGCCGACGCTCGAATTGACCCAAGACTGCTCGAGGATGCCGCCCTTGCTGGTGGCGACCAGCAGCAGCGCCAAGGGCAGGCCGATGCCGAGCGTGATCAGCGACGACGCCCCGATCATCAGCAGCGTATCGATGATGCCTTCGATCAGGCGATCAATGACCAGCGGAGACAAAACCCAGATCCTTCACTCTGTCTGCCAAGAGGTGCGCGCGCTGCAGGACGGCGTCGCGGTCGTCTGCGGCATCCACCGAGACGATCAGATGGCCCTGGGCGCGGCCCTGAATGCGATCGACGCCGCCATAGACCAATCGTGTCCGAGCGCCGAGCGCTTGCGCGATCGCGCCGATATCGGGATCACGGTCGCCGGTGCCGGTGAAATGCAGATCGAGCAGCAGCGGATCGGAGGGATCGCGCGGCACCGGCACCAATTGCGCCAGAATTTCCGGCGGAAGCGACCTATGCACGGTACCGAGCAGGGTCTGCGTGACCTCGTGCTTGGGATCGCCAAACACCTTCCATACTTCCCCCTGTTCGACGACCCTGCCGCGTTCGAGAACCACCACGCGGTCGCAGATCTCGCGGATCACCGCCATCTCGTGGGTGATCAGCACGATCGTCAGGTCGAAGCGGCGGTTGATGTCCTGCAGCAGTGCCAGGATCGCCTGGGTGCTCTCGGTATCGAGCGCGGAGGTCGCCTCGTCGCACAGCAGCACCTCGGGCCGGTGCACCAAAGCGCGCGCAATGCCGACGCGCTGCTTCTGTCCGCCCGACAGCCGCGCCGGATAGACGTCGCGCTTCTCGGACAGCCCCACCATGTCGAGCAGTTCGTCGACGCGGCGTTCGATCTCGCGTTTGCCGACACCTGCGACCTTCAGAGGCAGCGCAACGTTCTGCCAAACCGTCTTCGCCGACAGCAGGTTGAAGTGCTGGAAGATCATGCCGACCCGGCGGCGGAGTCCGATCAGCGTCGCGTGGTCGAAGGTGGCGATGTCTTCGTCGTCGACCAGGACGCGGCCGGCGGTCGGACGTTCGAGCCGGTTGAGCGTGCGGATCAACGTCGACTTGCCGGCGCCGCTGCGGCCGATGATGCCGAAGACTTCGCCGCGCTTGACGGCAAGGTCGACCTCGATCAACGCCGGTGTAGTCGAGCCCGGATATTGCTTCGACAGACGCTCGACGATGATATGCGGGCTATCTGCGCTAGTCTTGACGCGGCTCCGAGGGGCGATGCCGACGCCGGGTCCGGCGCCGGCGTCGGTGAGGGCGTCCATCACTCACGTTCCCAAAGCCGGACGTAGAGGTCGCCATACTGCTTGTCGAGCACTGCGCGCACTTCAGGAGCCGTCTGATAGATTTTGATGAACTGCGCGATCCGCGGATCGTCCTTGTTCTTCGGCTGCGCCACGAAGACGATGCCGTACCGCGGATTGATCGGCTCCCAAAACAGCGCCGCGTGCGGATCGATCACGCCGGACGCCTTCAGGAAGTGGGTGTAGCCGTGCGCCAGGTCGACCTCGTTGAGTGACTGCGGCAACTGGTGGAAATCGATCTCCAGGAATCTCAGCTTCTTCGGATTGTCGATCACCGCGTCGACATTGACCTGAGGGCCATGGTCCGGCTTCAGCTTGATCAGCCCGGCCGCCTCGAGCAATTCGAGGCCGCGGCCGAAATTGAACGGATCGCCGGCGAGCGCAACGCGGGCGCCGACCGGCAGCTCGTCCAGGCTCTTGTACTTCTTAGAGAACAGCCCGGTCTTATTGGCGATGCCGATGCCGACCGGTTCGAGGTCGAAGCTGCGTGCCGCCTTGACGACGTCCAAGAACGGTTTGTGCTGGAAATAGTTGAGGTCGATTTCGCCGTTTGCCAGCGAGGTGTTCGGCGTCACCGGATCGGTAAACTCGATCAGCTTGACGTCCAGACCTTGCGCCTTGGCGACCGCCACCGCGGCTTCGATCGGTGGGGCGAAGCCGGCATTGGTGCCGACCCGCAGCGGGCCCTTGGCTGCATCGGCGATGGCGATGGAGGTCAGCGCGCCCAACGCCGCGATCAGGCCGAGCGTGCGCGCGGCGGTCTTCAGAACAGTCATGATGTTGTCCCAGGAGAGGAGGTGAAGGCAGCGCGTGGCGAGATGTCATCGCGCCCGCAGCATTGCCGCTGACGACAAGCCTAGCGTGCTGGATTGCGGTGCAACAAGGCGAAGCACGTTCTTATTTATCGGTGCAGCAGAGAACGGCGACGCTGCGTTGTGCTGCGGATGTAAAACGGGACAACTACGTCGCGTGACGTTGCTTGGACTGAATCGAATGGCTGAGGGTGACCTATTACCTCGGTGTTCGCAGAGCCGACGTGCGCGGCCGATGCGAGAGTCGATCGTGACGAGAACGCCGGAGGAGCGGAGGCGGAGTTATCATCTTCATTCGATCGCGATCGCAGTTCAAAGTTGCCGTGATCGTCGCGGCTCGGAAGATGATTTTCTAAAGATCGCCGCGCGTATTGACCCTCGTTGATGGGCGGCGCCAGTGTGGGGCCTGACGCGTTGTTTGCATGACTGTGAGCGGCGCACGCGTATTGAGAGCCTCACCTGTGTCCCATTCTCTTTCTTCACCGCGACCGAACCTTGTTCGTGCCGCGGCCGTATCGCTGTTGCTCGGTTCGCGCCAATGAGCAACGAGTTCGACTACGTCATCGTCGGCGGCGGCAGCGCGGGCTGCGTCCTCGCCAACCGGCTGAGCGCCGATGGCCGCAATCGCGTCGTGCTGTTGGAAGCCGGCGGGCAGGGACGGCACCCGTCATTTCATCTGCCTGTCGGCTACGTCTGGAATCGCGCGCATCCGCGCGGCAACTGGCTGTATCGGATCGAACCGGAGGCTTCGAGCGGCAACCGGCCGATGCTGTGGCCGCGCGGCAAGGTGCTCGGCGGCAGTTCGGCGATCAACGGACTGCTCTACATCCGCGGTCAGGCGCGTGACTATGACGAGTGGCGCGACCTCGGCAATTCCGGCTGGGGCTGGGATGACGTGCTGCCTTACTTCCGCAAGGCCGAGGATCAGGTGCGAGGCGCCGATGAGTTTCACGGCGTGGGCGGACCGCTCGGCGTGTCCGATCCGACCATCCGGCATCCGTTGTCGGATGTTTATGTCACCGCAGCCGAGCAGGCGGGCCTCGCCGCGCGGGACGATTTCAATCGCGACGTTCAGGCGGGCGCGGGTTACTTCCAGCTCACGGTGCGCAATGGGCTGCGTGCCAGCACCGCCAATGCCTATCTGAAGCCGGCGCGTTCGCGTGCCAATCTTGAGGTGGTCACCGGCGCCCACGCCACCAGCCTGATCTTCAAGGGCCGCCGCGCGACCGGCGTTGCCGTGGTGCGCGACGGCCGGGTCGAGACCTATACGGCGCGCCGCGAGGTGATCGTCGCGGCCGGTGCTGTCGCCAGCCCGGCGTTGCTGCAGCATTCGGGACTCGGCGATGCCGATCATCTGCGCGGGCTGGGGATCGAGGTCGTCGGCCATCTGCCTGGGGTCGGGCGCAATCTGCAGGACCATTATATGGTCAGCCTGATCTACGACGTCAGGCGGCTCGGCAGTTTCAATGAGACGGCGCGCGGCTGGCGGCTGGTGCGCGAGGTGCTGCGCTACGCGGCGTCGCGTCGGGGACTGCTGACGCTGAGCGCGTCGCAGATCAACGTGTTCCTGCCGACCACGACTGATCCGGACAATCCCGACATCCAATTCCACGTGATGCCGGCAACGTTCAATTTCGAAACCGGAGAGGTCGAGCGAGAGCCCGGCCTGACCTGCGGCGTATGCCAGCTTCGTCCGCACAGCCGCGGCACCATTCAGATCAGCCAGCGCGACCCGCTGGCGGCGCCGGCCATTCGCCCGCGCTATCTGACCGACGACCACGACAAGCGGGTGCTGCTGGAAGGGCTGCGGTTCGCCCGCAAGATCGCGGCGCAGCCGGCGCTCGCCGACATCGTCACCGAGTGCCTGCCGGGCGTGAGTGGCGGCAGCGATGCCGAGTTGCTCGAGTTCGCGCGGCAGACCGGCAAGACGCTGTATCACCCGGTCGGCACCTGCAAGATGGGCACGGATGCTTCAGCCGTGGTGGACAGCGAGCTGCGTGTGCGCGGCGTGCCCGGCCTGCGCGTGGTCGATGCCTCGGTGATGCCGACGCTGGTCTCCGGCAACACCAATGCGCCGACGATCATGATCGCCGAACGCGCCTCCGATCTCATCCTCGCCGACGCTCGTACTCCGGAACTGCAAGCATGACCGATCCCAACAATCCGCTCGCCATCGACAGCCGCGATCCGGCCGAATACCAGGCCGCGCTCGGCCGTCACCGCTTCGAGAAACTGAAGCAGCAGATCCGGCACGTTTGGAGCAATGTCGATTATTTCCGGCCGAAGCTGATCGAAGCGGGCGTGTCGTCGCCGGAGGACATCCGCTCGCTCGACGATTTCCGCCGCCTGCCGGCGATGCTCGACAAGGTCAGCCACCGCCAGTCGCAGGAGGAGTCGCTGGCACGCTATGGCCATCCGTTCGGCCTGCATCTGACGGTGCCGCTCGACCAGGCGGTGCATCTGGCCGCTACCTCGGGCACGACCGGCCAGCCGACGTTCTATGTGTTCAGCCCGCGCGATCTTGAAATCTCCCATCGCGTGCTCGGCCGGCTGTTCGCGCAAGCCGGCATCCGCCCGGGCGACACCACATTCCATGCCTTCGGCCTGTCGCTGTGGCTCGCCGGGGTCACCTATGTGCAGGCGCTGGAGGCCTATGGGGCGCGTCCGGTGGCGCTCGGCGCCGAGGCCGGTGTGCCGAAGATCCTGCGCTACATCGAGTTCACCCGGCCGACCGCGCTGTTTGCAACGCCGTCGATGGTCAATCAGCTGATCGAGCGGGCGCCGAAGGAGATCGGCAAGCCGGTCGCGGCGCTCGGCATCAAGCGGGTGCTGTGCGCCGGCGAGCCAGGGGCGGGGCTTCCGGCGTTCCGCCAGCGGGTGCGCGAGGAGTTCGGCGCCGAGGTATTCGATTTCATGGGCGGCGCTTGGCACAACGCCGCGCTGTCCTGCGCCAGCCCCGACTATCACGGCATGCACTATCTCAGCGACGACACCTGCTTCCGCTATGACTTGGTTGATCCAGCGACCAAGCAGCCGATCCCGCTGACCGACGGCGCGGTCGGCGAGGCGATCCATACCGGGCTCGACTATCAGGCCGCACCGGCGTTTCGCTATGCCACCGGCGACATCCTCAAGATCCATGTCGGCACCTGTCCCGGCTGCGGGGCGTTCGGCACGCGAATGGAGGTGGTCGGCCGTGTCGACGACATGCTGGCGATCAAAGGCGTCAAAGTGTACCCGGCGGCAATCCAGAACGTCGTGCTGCAGTTCCAGCCGCGGGTCTCGGGCGAGCTGCGCATTAGGCTCGACCGGCCGCCGCCGAAGGTCGAGCCGCCGCTTCGGCTCGCGATCGAAGCCGCGCCAGATCTGCCGGAGGCGGCGTGGGCGGATCTCGCCGGCGACATCGAGCACCGCGTTCGCGAACTGCTGACGTTCCGTCCGGTGGTCGACATCCTGCCGCACGGCAGCCTGCCGCGCTCGGGCCAGAAGACCAAGCTGATCGAGATCGCCAGCCAGGCGGCGAACTGAGCAAGACAAGAGGAAGCGCCGATGTCGAGCGTACTGTACGAATCCCGCAATGGGATCGCCGAGATCACCATCAACCGGACGGACAAACACAACGTCATCGACCATTCGGTGGTGGAAGGCCTGAATGCCGCGTGGAAGCGGTTCAATGCTGGCAGCGACCACGTCGCGATCCTGACGGCGAGCGGCGACCGCGCCTTCAGCGCCGGAGCCAATCTGAAAGACATCCCGCATGATTTCTGGCGCGCGGTGCCGGGCGTCGGCGTTCCGGTCGACAAGCCGATCATCGCGGCGATCGGCGGCCTCGTGGTCGGCGGCGGCCTGGTGCTGGTTCAGTTCGCCGATCTGGCGATCGCTGCCGACAACACCGTGCTGTCCTATCCGGAAGCCAAAGTCGGCTATAGCGGCGGCCTGATCAGTTCGCTGGCGGCGCGCATCCCGCATAAGATCGCGATGGAGCTGCTGCTGGTCGGCGGCTCGATCGACGCGCATCGGGCCTACGAGATCGGGCTGGTCAACCGCGTGGTGCCGAATGGCGATCAGCTCACAGTTGCGCGGCAGTTCGCGGCCGAGATCGCCGCCAATGCGCCGCTGGTGGTGAAGCTGCTCAAAGGGTTCGTCGGCGCGACCCTGCCGAAGGGACCGTCCGAGGCTGCCGCGATCACCCGCGCCACCGTCGATGCGGTCAACACCGCGGACGACTACCGCGAAGGCATCACCGCGTTCTTCGAAAAGCGGGCGCCGGCGTTCAAGGGCGTGTAGTTCGCGTCCGCTCTATCGGGCATGCCGTGACAACACCCCGCGCGACTCTGTTCATCAAAGCGGGTGTTCGGCCATAGACGATCATGCTGTGCAGGCGGCGTCATTGAGAACGTCATTCTCCGTGAGGGTCGCTTCGCTGTCCCTGCCTGCACGACGCCCGTGATGTTCTCTGTGAGGCGGGTCATTTGAAATCGTGTTTCATTGACCGGATACCGGCGCACCTCGATCATGTGAGCTCTGAATCTCATCAGCGAGAGCGGCCGAAATGGGCCGAGCCAGCTTGCTGATAGTTGCCGCAGAGGATGCGGCCCGAGCCCTGAAAGCGAAGAGGACATTCATGAGCAACCAAGAAAAAGGCCGGTGGATCAGCCGGCGTTCCGTGCTGCTGGGCGCGGCGTCGGGCGTTATCGCGGCGCCGGCGGGCGCCTTCGGCCTTCAGGCATTTCCCGCCCGTCCGATCGGCTACGATCTGTCGGATGCGCCGATCTGCCGGACCTCCGGTGAAGCAACGCCGCTGACCGGCGCGCCGCGCAAGGTGAAGCTGTCGTGGAACGCCACTTCGGTGTGCTCGGTGCAGGTGCCGGTCGCGGTCGATTACGACTTCTTCAAGAAGCAAAATCTCGACGTTGAACTGGTGAATTTCTCCGGCTCGACCGATCAGCTGCTCGAAGCGATCGCCACCGGCAAGAGCGACGCCGGCGTCGGCATGGCGTTGCGCTGGCTGAAGCCGCTGGAGCAGGGGTTCGACGTCAAGATCGTCGCCGGCACCCATGGCGGCTGCCTGCGTGCGATCGCGCCGACCAAGTCGGAGATCAGCAAGGTCACCGATCTCAAGGGCAAGGTCGTGGCGATCGACGATCAGGCCGGCCCGGGCAAGAACTTCTTCTCAATCCAGCTCGCCAAGGCCGGCATCGATCCGACCAAAGATCTCGAGTGGAAGCAGTATCCGGCCAACCTGGTACGGCTCGCGGTGGAGAAGGGCGAGGCACAGGCGGCCCTGGCATCCGATCCGCTGGCGCACGCGTTCCTCAAGGATGGCGAGTTCAAGGAGATCGGCTCCAATCTCGACGGCATCTATCGCAATGTGAGCTGCTGCATCGTCGGCGTCCGCGGCAGCTTGATCCGCGAAGAGCCGCAGGTGGCGCGCGCGCTGACCCAGGCGCTGCTCGACGCGGCCGAGTTCTCGTCCAAGAATCCAGAGAAGGCGGCCAAGTCCTTCCTGCCTTACGCGCCGAAGATCGTCACCGAAGAGGATATCCAGGCGCTGATCAAGTATCACACTCATGATCACCACCCTATCGGCGCTCAGCTCAAGAACGAGCTGAAGCTCTACGCCGACGACCTCAAGGCCGTCTCGGTGATCAAGCCCTCGACCGACACCACCAAATTTGCGGACAAGATCTATGCCGACGTATTCCGCGTCTGAGACGCTCGATCTCGACGTCGGGACGCGACTTGCGTCCCGCACGCCGTCGCTGCTTCGCGCGCTGCGCGGGCATTTCGTCGGCTTCGCCGCCAGCCTCGGCTGGATCGCGTTCGGTCTGTCCTGCCTGTGGCGGGAAGACATCGGCGATTGGACGCGCACCAAGGAGGTGGCGATCGCCGCCTTCGTGTTCGGCGGCGTGATCGCGATCGCGGCAGTGGCCGGGTTCTGGTCGCCGCGGGTCGGCGAGTCCTTGCAGCGGCGATCGCCGTGGCTGCTGCTGCTCGGTGTGGTGCTCGCGCTGTGGGAGGTTTTGACCGCCAAGCTCGGCGTGCTGCCGCTGCCGTTCTTCCCGCCGCCGCAGGCGATCGTCGAAGTCTATACCGACGACTTCGTCAAGTTGTTCGACAGCGTGTTCGCATCGATCAAGCTGCAGCTCGGCGGCTATCTGATCGGCGCGGCAGTCGGCTTCGTCACCGGCGTGTCGATCGGTTGGTCGCGTGCGGTCGGCTATTGGGTGCATCCGGTGCTGCGCTTCATCGGCCCGCTGCCGGCGACCGCCTGGCTGCCGATTGCATTCTTCGCCTTCCCGTCGAGTTGGAGCGCCTCGACCTTCCTGATCGCGCTCGCCACCGGATTCCCGGTGACGGTGCTGACCTGGTCGGGTGTCGCCAGCGTGTCGAACGCGTACTACGACGTCGCGCGGACGCTCGGTGCCAAGCCGTCGTTCCTGGTGTTCAAAGTCGCGATCCCGGCGGCGCTGCCGCACGTCTTCGTCGGCCTGTTCATGGGCCTCGGCGCCTCGTTCGCGGTGCTGGTGGTGGCGGAGATGATGGGCGTTAAGTCCGGCCTCGGCTGGTACCTGCAATGGGCGCAAGGCTGGGCGGCCTACGCCAATATGTATGCGGCGCTGCTGGTGATGTCGCTGCTCTGCTCCGGCGCCATCACGGCGTTGTTCAAGGTCCGTGACCGCTTGCTGGTCTGGCAGAAGGGTGTGGTGAAATGGTGAGCGCCGTCGCATTGAAGCAGGCGCCGCAAGCCGCCGGCGCTGCGCTCGACGTCGTCGACGTCAGCCACCACTTCGACATCGACGGCAACGAACTGCCGGTGCTGGATCACGTCACACTGAGCGCCAAGCCGGGCGAGTTCGTCGCGCTGCTCGGACCATCGGGCTGCGGCAAGTCCACGCTGCTGCGGCTGGTGGCGGGGCTCGAGCCGCCGCGCGCCGGAAGGCTGCTCGAAGATGGCCGCGTCATCACCGGGCCGCATCCGTCACGGGTGGTGGTGTTCCAGGATCCGACGCTGTTTCCGTGGCGGACCGTGTGGAAGAACGTGGCACTCGGGCTGGAGGCGCAGGGCATCCTCAAAAGCGAGCGTCACCGCGTCGATGCGGCGCTGGCGCTGGTCGGGCTCAGCGGCTTTGCCAACGCCTATCCGCACCAGCTTTCCGGCGGCATGGCGCAGCGTGTGTCGCTGGCCCGAGCGCTGGTCAACGATCCGGACATCCTGGTGCTGGACGAGCCGCTCGGCAAACTCGACTCGCTGACCCGGCTCAGCATGCAGACCGAGATCGTATCGCTATGGCAGCGGCAGGGCTTCACGACGCTGCTGGTGACCCATGACGTTGAAGAGGCGCTGTTCCTAGCGCAACGCGTGGTGGTGTTCAGCGAGCGTCCGGCCAAGTTGAAGGCCGATATCGCGGTGGAGGCGCCATATCCACGCCACCGCGGCGATCCATATCTGGCTGACCTGCGCCGCCAGATCCTCGGTCTGCTCGGCCTCGACGCCACCTGGTGATCAGCGCCGTGCGACGAATAGCCAACGGCGCGCCGTAACCAGCGCGCCGCGATCTCTCTCCCTCCTGACGCCGTTCCTGCTCTGCCGGAGCGGCGTCTTTTTATATAGCGACGGTGGCCGGACGACAGCCGCGGCTGTCACCGCGAACGGGAGCGCGCTCAGAGCACCCGCGACAGCAGCACGTACAGCGTCGCCGACAGCAGGATCGCGGCTGGCAGCGTCAGCACCCAGGCCATCAGCAAATTGCGGATCGTGGCCATCTGGAGGCCCGAGCCGTTGGCCGCCATCGTGCCGGCGACACCCGACGACAGCACGTGCGTGGTCGAGACCGGCAGGCCGAACATGTCGGCCGCGCCGATGGTCGAGGCTGCCACCAGCTCGGCGGAGGCACCTTGCGCGTAGGTCAGATGCGATTTGCCGATCTTCTCGCCGACGGTGATGACGATGCGCTTCCAGCCGATCATCGTGCCGAGGCCGAGCGCGATCGCAACCGCGATCTTGACCCAGTTCGGAATGAACTTGGTCGCGCTATCGAGCGAGCCCTTGTAGGCGTTGAGCTTGGCAACATCGTCCTTACCGAGGTCGCTTTCCTTATCCTTCATCAGGAAGCGGATCGCCTCGGAAGCCAGATACATGTCGTTGCGGGTGTTGCCGACGGACTCGGCCGGCACTTTGCTGAGCGAGCCGTAGCGCTGCACCTGCTCGCCGATATCCTTTACCAGCACCGCCAGCGACGGGTAGGTGCCTTCGCTGATCTTGTGCTGCGATACGTATAGCGTCACCGCCGGGCGGGGATCGCCGATGATGCTGTAGCCGGCGCCTTTCGCCGCGATCACGGCCGAGGCGGCCGCCGAGGTCTGCTCGAAATGCGCGACCTGGGAATCCGGCAGCGCACGGTTGAGCGCGTAGGCAGTCGGCACGGTGCCGATCAGGATCAGCATGATCAGGCCCATGCCTTTCTGACCGTCGTTGGAGCCGTGGGCGAAGCTGACGCCGGTGCAGGTGAGGATCAGCAGGCCGCGGATCCACCACGGCGGCGGGGCGTTGCCTTCCGGCGCGGAGTACAGCTTCGGATTGCGCACCACCAGTTTGAGCAGCAACAGCAAGATCGCGGCGCAGACGAAGCCGACCAGCGGCGACAGCAGCAGCGCGTAGCCGATTTCGGTCGCCTTACCCCAGTCAACTCCCGAAGTGCCGTCGCGTCCGCGCATCAGCGCATTGGCGACACCGACGCCGATGATCGAACCGATCAAGGTGTGCGAGCTGGAGGCGGGGAGTCCGAAGTACCAGGTTCCGAGATTCCACAGGATCGCGGCAATCAATAGCGCGAACACCATCGCGAAACCGGCGCTTGATCCGACCTGCAAGATTAATTCGACCGGGAGCAGCGAGACGATGCCGAACGCCACCGCGCCGGTGGAAGTCAGTACGCCGAGGAAGTTGAACACGCCCGACCACACGACCGCAACTTCGGCCGGCAGCGAGTGGGTGTAGATCACGGTCGCCACCGCATTGGCGGTGTCGTGGAAACCGTTGACGAACTCGAAGCCGAGCGCGATCAGCAGCGCCACCAGCAGCAGCAGATAAGGCAGATACGTCGTGACGCGGACGCCGGTCGCTTCGACGTCGACATAGATGCTGTAGGCCACGAACAGAATGCCGACACCGAGGACCCCGAAGAATAGGATCATCGTCAGCGGATTGAAGCCTTTGTCCAGGTTCGGCCGACCGGCCGGCTGAATAGGCCCGTTGTCGATTGCTTGATTGATGGTGAAATCGGTCACGCTACGCCCCATTTTATTTAATGGCGCGATATTCCCCGCGCGATCTGACACTCCGATGACACTTGTCGGTCAGCCGGATGTCGAAGGGGCGGGTCGACGGTGAGCAGCGGGGGCGGGCAAATAGGTGCGCCAAAAGCGACTTGTAAGTGGTATGGCGTCATATTATATGGTGGCTTATGATCAAGCTCGACGAGAAGTATGGGGCTCTCCTCCAACGAGCGGGAGCCTACGACAGGGGCACGGTCGAATGTATGCGGCTGTGCTTCGAGCTCCTGACACTGACGACTGCGATCGACCGCGATTGTGCGAGCCGGCTCGGGGCGCATGGCGTGTCGGAAGGCAAGTTCGTTTTGTTGTTCCTTTTGAGCGACACGAAAGATGGCCTGTCGCCGCATGAGCTCGCCGAGCAGGCAGGCGTGACCCGCGGCACGATTACGGGGCTGCTCGATGGCCTGGAGCGCGACGGGCATGTCGATCGCCTCTCGCATGATGAAGACCGCCGCAAGCTTGTTGTGCGCCTGACGCCAAAGGGGCGCCGATTGGCGAGGGAGCTTACGGCGACGCATGGTCGTTGGATTGCCTCTCTGTTTTCAGACTTCTCGGAAACGGAAAGGGCTTCGCTCCGTCGTCTCCTCGCAAAGGCGTATGTTCGCACGGATACCGGCCGCGCGGGATTGAAAGGGGGGGATGATGACCCGACGTGACGGCCGCGCTGCTGCGTTAAATAGCGGGCAAGCTGAAGCCGCCACCCTTGCCGAAGTGTTGGCGGTCGACACGCCGATCCTGTTCCGGTCCGTCTTTCCCGAAGCTCCCGATCGCTGCTCAGCCGAGGTCGATGCCGTTGGCCGTCTCGGCATCTCGGCGCGCATGGCGGCGATGGGCCAACTGCTGGTGAGGTGGCCCGGGTCGGCTGTGATCGAGAGACTGCGCCATCATCGCAGCGACACGGTGCGCGGCTGGGGCTGCTTCATCGTTGGAGCGCAGAATATGAGCCTGCGGGAGCGGCTCGCGGCCATTCGCCCCTTCGCCGACGATCCACACTTCGGCGTTAGCGAATGGGCATGGTTGGCGGTGCGTCCTGCAATCGCTGAGCGTCTGGACGATGCTTTCACGATTCTATCGGATTGGGCGGCCGATCCTTCCGAGCGCATCCGCCGCTTCGCCAGTGAGGCGACACGGCCCCGTGGTGTCTGGTGCAAACATATCGCGGCACTCAAGACCAATCCTGAGCCTGGCCGCGTGCTGCTCGATCAGCTTAGGGCTGACCCGGCAGCTTATGTGCAGGATTCGGTCGGCAACTGGCTGAACGATGCCGCCAAGACGAGGCCCGAATGGGTGCGCCACCTCGTCGATGAATGGCTCGCGCATTCCCCGCCGAGCGCAACGCAGCGGATCGCAAAGCGGGCGCTGCGGTCGATCGACTAGTCTTGATGTTTTGCAAGAACTGGCGGACCGAAGCCGATGAAGCAGAGAACTACACCGACGCTATAGCCCTCTTAATCTTGGCAAGAGCGAAAGCCCTAAACGGGCCAGGATCAGTGGTGCAGCTCTCTTACCGCATTCAACAGGAACTCGTCGCGATAGTGGCCCGCGACGAAGGACAGACCAACCGGACAACCTTCGACGGTCATCATCGGAGCAGAGACTTCCGGCAAGTGCGCCACGCCGGAAAATGCGGTGATGGTCATTGTCGGATCATAGAAATCCATAACCGCTTCCAGCGTGTTCAGGGACCCTTTCTTCGGGGCGATCTTCGGTGTCGTGGGAAAGCAGATGATCGTGTCGGGCGCGAAGAAGGCGTTGATCTGATTGAACAGACGTTGACACCGAGCGATGTTGTCCAGCGCCGCGATACGGTCGAACTTTTGGACGTTTCCGTAAGCCATGGCGAAAGTGAAACCGAGTTCAGGCCGGAGGGCTTCGATCCAGTTCCCCACAGTCGACTGAAACTCGGCTGTTTGCAGATCGCGCAACGCGTTCAGGTTGCACGCTTGCAGCGCGCAGGCCTCTCCAACGATCTCGGAAAATCTGATCGGCACGAAGTCAATGCCGGTGTCGGACACCAGGCGCTCAAGGGCGCCCCGGAACTGTTCCTGAACGGCGGCGTCCGCAAGCTCTAGTGCGTCCTGCAGAACGAAGATGCGCTTCAGCGAAGCCAAGGAGGATGTCCGTCCATTGAGCAAGACGCGCATCGCGGTATCAAGCACATCGCAGCGATCCGCCAACACACCTACGGTACTGACGCTGGGCTGAAACGGCAGGACTCCTGCCTCGGAAATCCGGTGAAGAGAGGGACGCATCCCCCAAAGGCCGCATAAGCTTGCCGGAACACGGATGGAGCCGCCCGCGTCCGTGCAGAGCGAGAAATCGGCAAGGCCATTGCTGACCGAGGCCGCAGAACCGCTGGAGGAGCCACCAGGAACACGATCCGGCGCTTTGCCGTTGCGTGTGTGCCAAAATAGAAGCTCTCCCCGTCGAGGCTGTACGTAAACTCATCGGCGACAACCTTGCCGACGCAGCGCGCACCGGCACCCAGCAATTGATCGACACAAAGGGCGTTGTGAGCTGGTGCCGGATGTGCGTCTCGCCACGCTGGGCTGCCATAGGATGTCTTGTGGCCCGCGATGTCGATGTTGTCTTTCACCGTAAAGCGCAGCCCATCCAGCGGACCTTTGCGCAGTGGGGCGAGATCCAACTGTTCGACCAGTCCTAAGGACGCGTCAGCTGCGAGCTTAGGCACGTCGTCTTTTCCCTGATGCGAAAAAGGTGAGTTGTGTATCCACTGCCGCGCAACCCGATTCAACAGCGCACCGTCACGTCGAAGCGGCGGCCTATCTGCCTGCTGTGTGATGGGCGGTGATCGGCGGCTGTATCGCCGCCAGAGAGGCGAATCGGCGGGAATGGCGGAGACGGAGGGATTCGAACCCTCGATAGGGCTTTACAACCCTATAACGGTTTAGCAAACCGCCGCCTTCAGCCACTCGGCCACGTCTCCGGTGCGCTCGATATGCCCGACACGGTCGCGGCTCGCAAGCGGGATTGCGCAGATTGCACCGCGACCTTTGGGCCTGTGCACGAGAATGTCGGCGCGACGCGGGGCAGAGCGCTTGCATTTCGCCGGTTTGCAGCTCCGCCGGTGTCGCGGAGACGTTCGGATTCGTCCCAGCAGAGGAATCGATTCTCAGGATTCCGCCATTGCAGACCGCGTATTTGCCGCTTGGCGGGCAGCTCATCCACCGCGGTCCGACTGTTGCAGTGCGGCATTACCCGCAGAACTCGATTTGGAAAGTTCATTAAAAACAGATGGTTACGTCGGCCCTGCAAAACGGGTGAGTGCTATTTGTGCAACACCCCTCCCGAAAACGGGGCCAGAGCATGGCTCCCTTGTTGCTTGTGCATCACTGTTAGGTAATTGTCGTGGTGCGACGGAGGGGGGCATCCCGAGGTCGCCCCGTAATAGGTGGTTCGCTTAAGTCCCTCGCGTTCAGCGGGTGTGTCCAAAGGCGCGAAGCGGCTAGGCGGGTTTCTGGGATTAAGGGACCACAGCGGGTGCTTGCACTTTGCGGATCGGAACCTTCCCGACAGAGCAACTTGGAGGTTTACATGAACATCGTTAAGGGCCTGTTCCTCGGCTCAGCGGCGGCGCTTCTCGCCGTCGGCGGCGCGCAGGCGGCCGATCTCCCGTTGAAGGCCAAGGCGGTCGAATACGTGAAGGTCTGCTCGATCTACGGCGCGGGCTTCTACTACATCCCGGGCACCGATACCTGCATCAAGCTCGGCGGCTACCTGCGCGCCGACGTGACCCTGTTCGGTTCGGCGGCCTACAATGCGCCAGCGTGGAATGGTCCCTCGGGTTACAATACCCGGTTGGCCAATGACATGATCTTCCGGTCTCGTCAGGACCTCAATCTCGATACTCGCACCGCAACCGAATACGGTGTGGTTCGGACCTATTTTGACGCGACGTTCAACTGGACCTCTGGCGACGGCGTCGCGGGTGGTTCGCTCGGCGTGTACTATGCCTTCGTGCAGTTCGCGGGCTTCACTTTCGGTAAGGCCGTTTCGCAGTTTGATACGCCGTGGACCGGTTATCCGGGCAACAACAGCTCGTTCCTGATCGGCGGTTATGACGACGTCACCGGTATTAACCAGGTGTCGTACACCGCGGAATTTGGCAATGGCGTGTCGGCCTCGATCTCGCTGGAAGATCCGTCGTCTTACCTGCAAGGCGGCCTGTATAACGTAAGCGCTGGTCCGGCGCAGGCTTTCACCGCCACTCCTACGCTCACCAGCGCTCAAGTTGCGGGGATTTCCTATCTCGGTGGCGTCCCCGGCGTGAATTCTTATGGCGGCGTGCAGGTTCCGGACATTGTTGGTAAGGTCCGTGTCGACCAAGCTTGGGGTCTGTTCCAAGTGTCGGCTGCTGCGCATCAGATCCGCGGCAGCTACTACACGAACCCGACTACCGGTGGTGCGACTGAGACTTTCGGTCATCCAAGCGATACCTGGGGTTACGCCGTGCAGGCTGCCTTGTCGCTTAAGAACCTGCCGACCGGACCGGGCGACAGCATCAACTTGACTGCCAGCTATGCGAACGGTGCGAGCCGTTACGTGGTGGGCGGCGTGAGCCCGAACAACTTCGCTCTCTACGGATATTCGGGCACTTCGCTTCCGAATGCCTATCAGACGGTCGCTCTCGGCATTTCGGGTGACGGCGTGTTCGGTAATGGCACGAGCATTGAGAAGTCGTCTATTTGGGGCTTCCGCGGCGCGTTCAACCATAACTGGAATCCTTACTGGTCGACGTCGGTCTTCGGATCGTACACCTCAGTGGGTTGGTCCGGTGGTGGTAAGGACCTGATCTGTGGTCGGACGCCTGGCGTGACCAATACGGCGTTCGGGGCTGTCGCCATCAACGGTACATGCGATCCGAATTTCCGTATCTCTCAGATCGGTACTGTGACCCGTTGGACTCCCGTGAAGAACCTGACGTTCTCGGGCGAAGTGATGTATACTTACTTCGACCAGAGCAGCACGGGCACCATCACCGGCTCTGCTTCGAACAGCAAGCCGGGCGGCGCGACCTACGAGTTCAAGGACCAGGGCGTCTGGAGCGGCAACCTCCGCGTTCAGCGCAACTTCTGATCCTCGCTTCTCGAAGTGCGAATCTGATGAACCCCGGTGGGCAACCGCCGGGGTTTTTTCGTTGTCTCCAAATTCGTTGTCTCTCGTCGCGGGCAGATTGCGTGAACTGAGTCGCTGCCGCCGCGATTGACGGGACACCGGGCATGCCTGCACCGGGAAGGCGGCGAGGCAATGCCGTCAGTACGACGGAGTTCGCTTCAGAACGATCACCGGGAGCAAACTCGAAACTCTGTGATGCGTTGGGGCCGCTGAGCAGGAAGCGCTGGAAGGAATGCCGACCGGCAACACGCCAGCGCCGCTATTCGGCGCCGACGCCGGCGCCACGGCGGAGGTCGGCTTCGATCTGCAGACGGTGGCCGCCGCCGAAGCGGGCGCGATAGACCTGCAGGTTCTCCATGATCCGCTGCACGTAGTTGCGCGTTTCTGCGAACGGAATCAGCTCGACCCAATCCACCGCGTCGACCTTTGGATCGCGCGGATCGCCATAGCGTTCGACCCATTTGCGGACGCTGCCGCGGCCGGCGTTGTAGCCGGCGAAGGTCATGATGTAGGAGCCGCGATAATCCTCGATCAGGCCGCCGAGTTCGGCGGCGCCGAGCGCCGCGTTGTAAACCGAATCGGTTTTGAGGCGCTGTAGATCGAAGGTGCAGCCGTGGCGGCGGCAAACGTACTTGCCAGCGTCGGGCGTCACCTGCATCAGGCCGTAGGCATTGGCAGGCGAAACGACTGCCGGATTGAAGGCGCTCTCCTGACGGGCGATCGCATAGACGATGGCGCGTTCGACGTCGGGGCCTACCGAGCGGAACTGCGGAATGCCGTTGACCGGGTAGGCGTAGTGATCGAACGGCAGACCGCGATTGAGTGCGGCTTTGCCGACCAGCAGCATCGCGCGCGCATCGTTGCGCCGTTCTGCGACTTCGCTCAGTCCGATCAGTGCGTCGACATCGCCGTTCTCGCCGACATCGGCGAAGATCGGAATCGCCATCTCGCCTTCATCGATCGCATAGAGCAGGCTCACCGCGCGGACGATCTCGAGCCGGTCGGCGTTGCGGCCTCCGGATGGTGGGCCGTTGAGATCGAGCTGCGCCAGACCGAGCTTGGCGCGCGACAACTGACCGTAATAGCTGGTGGAATGCGCCGCCGATGCCGAGTAAGCGGCGCGTGCCTCTTGGATGCGCCCGGCTGCTTCCGCGGCGCGGCCCTGCCAATAGCCGGCGCGTGCGAGGGCTGTGGGGTTGGTGGTGTCGCGGCCAAGGCGTGCGAAGTGCTGCGCGGCGGTGGCGGGATCATTCAGAAACCGCAGCGCGATCCAGCCCGCGGTGAATTCATGCTCGGTCCTGTAGATCGCCTTGGTCGGAGTCGCCGCATCGCGCGCCACCAGATATGCGAGGCGATAATCGCCGATGTCGATCAGCTTGCGCGCGACCAGTCGGCGCTCGATCCACCATTCGTCGAGATTGTGCAGTCGGGCCGGATCGCGCGGGACCGTCAGCATCAGCCGTCCGGCCTCCGCGATCATGTCGTCGCGGCGCAGCACTTGGATCTTGCTGAACAGAAAGCCTGGGTCGTGGTGTAGTTCGGATGGGACGGCGGCGAGCAGCGCCTTGCCGTTCGACGCTTTCTTGTCGACCGCGATCCGCGCTCGCGCGAGCGCCAATTGAGCGGCGCCGAGGCGCTTGGCGGCGCGCAGCGCCGGGCCGAGATCGTCGCCGTACAGGAACGAATCCATCCGCGCCTTGTGGTCGCTCGGCGTGATCAGCGGGCCGAACAACTCCATCGCGGTGTTTTCGGTCGCCTCCGACATCGTGTCGTTGCGCCAGGCATCGCGTACCAGTTGCTCGGCGGTGCGGCGGTCACCGCGCGCCAGCACGGCACGCGCCAGCGCCAGTTTGCCCTTGCCGGTCGAAGGGCGCTCGTCTTCGAAGTAAGCGAGCACGGCGGAATCATCGCGCCGATCGTCCCACAGCGCGGCCTCGGCGCGGCGGCGCAGGAAGCTCTGCGACGGCCAGCTCGGATTGGCGTGCACGAACGCCGCATAGCGTTCGACGCTGGCGCCGTTGTCCTCGCTGCGCAGGATCACCCATTCGGCAAGCTTGCGCGCGACGGGATCGGAGATGGTGTTGGCGACCTCGGTGGCTTCGCCAGCCCTTTTCTTGCGGGCGAGTTCGATGACGTTTTCGAGCGCGCCGGCATCGGCGGAGGAGGTCGATGCGGTCGCAGCGATCGCAGAGCGCGTCGCCGGCTTGTGCAGGGCTGCGGTGGGCGGCCGCTGACGCATCGGCTCGACCGCTGCAGCAGGGCTGGTGACGGGGAGCTTGGTCGAGGGGCGAGGATCCGGAGCCGGCAGTGACTTCGCAACGTTCTTGGGGGCGGGACTCCGCGCCAGCGGTCGCGGCTTCGGCAGCGGCACCTTGCTGGCGGCGTCGGCAGCCTCGATCAATCCCGCAAAGCCCAAGCTGAGCGCCAGGATCGCCGTCGATGCCTTCAGGACGACCGTGAAACGCGGGCGGCGTTGTGATGATGATGGATGCAAAACGCTGCGGCCTCCCTGTGGGGGCGATTCGGCGATTCTGGCAGTATCGCCAGGGGAAGTGAAGGCGCCCCGTTGGGACGGCCCTTCGCTTGCAGCGATTTGGGGGCGAAAACACGGCAAAACGATCAACGCTCGGTGAGTCCGATCGCCGCAGGTTTGCAGCGTGCCAAACAAAAGCGGCGCCCGTGAAGGCGCCGCTGTCGTCTAAAAGATAAGGAGAGAATTACGGGCAGGGATGCCGGCGGCCGTCGTAGCCGAGATAGGTGCCCGAGGCCGGGTCGTAGGATTTGTAACGCTGCCGGCAATAGGCCTCGCCGCCGCCGTCGTCGTCGGGGGCCACAGTTACGGTCGGCTCGTCATAGTCGCCATAGTACGGGTCGCTGTAATAGCCGTAAGCGTAGGGTGCGCCCCATGCGCTCCCGACGGCGACCCCCGGCCAGAATCCGCCTCGCCAACCACCGCCATGCCAGCCACCACCGCCGTGCCAACCGCCACCCCCGTGCCAGTGGCGGCCGCCGCCACCCTGCCAACCACCGCCGCCTTGCCAGCCGCCACCACCGACGCGCGGGCCGACCGGAGCGCCGTGGGCGATCGCCGCACCGGCCAAGCTGCCGCGGCTGATTCCGCCTCCGCCGAACGCGGGACCGCCTCCACGACCGGCAAAGGCGGGGCCTTGCGCGAAGCTCGGCGTCGCCGTCAGGGGAAGGGCGATGGCCAGCGCGGCCACGGCACTCAAGGTTCTCAAATTCAACATCATCGGCTCCATCGACGGGATTGGCTTGGAACGCCCGCGGTCTCAACCCGGCTGGATCGCCGTCGTTCCCATTCCGCCGCTTATCGGCGAAAGCTGATCCCGTTCAGTTGTATAAGGGCTGAATGAATTGCGGTGATTTTGCGGAACCTGGCCGTGGCGCTTGTTCGCAGGCATTCGCAACGGCTGGACAAGCGGGCCCGCCGGTGGCATCAGGGACTCTGTTGTCGCCGCCAAGGATGCGCCGAGATGAAACTGTTTTTGCTGCGGATTTTTACCTGGTGGAACGGCTTCACGTTCGGCACCCAGCTGTGGACCTGGCGGTTCGGCGAGCTGGTCGGCACCGACGATCAGGGCAACCGCTACTTCCGCACCAAGGGCGGCAAGATCGACCCGACGCTGGGCTTTGAGCGGCGCTGGGTGCTGTACAACGGCTATGCAGAGCCGAGCCGGGTCCCGCCGGAATGGCACGGCTGGCTGCACAACGTTGTGGATGTGCCGCCGACCCAGGAAAGCTTCACGCCGCGCGAGTGGATGAAGCCGCACCAGCCGAACCGGACCGGCACGCCGCTGGCGCATCGCCCGACCGGCTCCACGCTGTCGACCGGCCGCCGGCCGAAGGCGACCGGCGACTATCAGCCCTGGACCCCGGGCGCCTGAGGCTTCTCGCTTCCGCGGCGGCCTGACAGGTCGCCGCCTTTAATCGCGTGACAGCCGATCGGCCGCACGCTTGACGGCGTCGATGCGGCGCTGACGCGCCCCCAGCATCCGCTGTTTCAGCATTGCGACCACCTCCTGCGGCGCGGTGTCTGGCGAGCCGGCGTTGAACGGCGGCGCCGGATTGTACTCCAGCATCAACTGGATCGCCTGCGCGGTCGGGCGGTCAGCCAGCAGCTCCGCGAGCGTCAGCGCAAAATCGATCCCGGCGGTCACTCCGCCACCGCTGACACGATTGCGGTCGATGCAGACCCGCGACCGCTCCGGAACTGCCCCGAACGCCGCCAGATCCTCCAGCGCAGACCAATGCGTCGTCGCGCGATAGCCGCGCAGCAGGCCCGCGGCGCCGAGCACCAGCGCGCCGGTGCAGACGGAGGTGAGATAGCGCGCCTGCTCCGCCTGCTGCCGCAGGAAGGCGAGGGTGTCCTCGTCATTGACCAGGTCGTCGGTCCCGGCGCCGCCGGGCACGCAGATCACATCGAGCTGCGGGCAGCGGCCGAAGTCGATGGTCGGCGGCAGCATCAGCGCGGTGTCGCTGGTGACCGGGGCCATCGTCTTGGCCACCAGATACACTTTCGCGTTCGGCAACCTCGAGAACACCTGCAGCGGCCCGGTGAGGTCGAGCTGCGTCAGGTTCGGAAATAGCAGCAGTCCGATGGTCGTGGCGGTCATGATGGTCTCCGTGAAACGGCCTGGCGCGCGTCAGCGCTTGACGGAGCCAATCTGGCATGCTCGGCTGTTGGCCGAAATGGCGTATTTCCCTCGTTTTCAGACAAACCCTCAGCGAGGCGCTTCATGATCGGCGTGCTGATCTATCCGGATTTCCAACTGCTCGATGCCGCAGGGCCGATCGCGGCGTTCGAGATCGCCGCACGCTACGCGAAGCTGGCGCCTGCCATCAGAGTGATGGCGGCAGAGGCCGGAGCGGTGCGTAGTTCGTCGGGCGCCGAGCTGCTGGCGCGCGGCCTGCGCCATGATCGGGCGATACGGACGCTGATCGTTGCGGGTGGTGAAGGGGTTCGCGCGGCGGCGCAGTGTCCGCGGCTGCAAGCGTTTCTGAAGGCCGCGGCAAAACGCGGCTGCCGCATCGCGAGTGTCTGCTCGGGCGCCTATGTGCTGGCCGAAGCCGGACTGCTCGATGGCCGGCGCGCCACCACGCATTGGGGGCGCAGTCGTGACTTCCGCACGCGCTATCCGCAGGTTCGGCTGGAGCCGGATCGGATCTTCGTGCGCGACGGCGAGGTGTGGACCTCGGCCGGCATCAGCGCCGGCATCGATCTGGCGCTGGCGATCATCGCCGAGGATTACTCCGATACGATCGCCCGCGACGTCGCGCGGCAGTTGGTGGTGGCGCAGCGACGCGCCGGCGGTCAGTCGCAGTTCTCGTCGCTGATCGAGCTGCAGGCGCCGTCCGGGCGGTTCGCCGGGCTGCTGTCGTGGATGCGCGAACATCTGGACACGCCGCTCACCGTCGAGCAATTGGCCGAGCAGGCGGGGATGAGCACGCGGCATTTCGCCCGGGCGTTCCGGGATGAAACCGGCACCACGCCGTCGAAGGCGGTGGAACGGCTGCGGCTCGAAGTGGCGCGCAGCCGGGTGCAGGCTTCAGGTGAGGCGATCGAGTTGGTCGCACAGGCCACCGGCTTCGGCGATCCGGAGCGGATGCGCCGCGCCTTCATCCGCGCCTTCGGTCACCCGCCGCAGGCGCTGCGCCGCGCTGCGAGGGCGGCGTGACGATCGCTGTGGCTCTGGTAGTCAGGCCAACACCGGCGCGGTCTCCGCGTGAATCCGTTCGGCTGCGGCGTTGAGAGTCGTCATCGCCTGGGTCAGCTCGGGATAGACCTCGTCTTCGATCGTCACGACGCCGTAGTTGGAGTCCTCGCCATCCCAGCGGCCTTGCGCCGGCTGGTCGGCGTGGACGAACCAGTGGTAGCCGATCAGTGCCGGATGGCGCAGTGCCGCGGTGGTGTAGCGCGTGAAGCCTTCCGCGCGCTCCCGCTGAGTCGGCGTTCGCGGGCCGGCGCCGTGCGTATTGGGGAGTCCTGCATCGTCACCACGGAATGAGTATTCGCCGATCAGGCACGGCCGCCCGGTTTCGGCGTAGCCGTCGATTACTGCGTCCGGCAGCGGATCGTAGCAATTGACGCTGATCACGTCGCAATATCTGCCGGCCGCATCGACGACGTCCTGCGGCGGCACGTAAGCGAACCTGGCGCCGAGCACGAGGTGATTGGGATCGGCCGCACGGATCGCAGCGGCGCTGACCGACAGATAGCGCTCGGCCAGCAGCCCGGCGAAGGCATCGCAATCTGCGAAGTAAGCGCGCGCGATCGGATCGTGCTCTTGCGCCCGATCGTTGGTGAAGAAGTTGCGGCGGAACGGCGGCGCCTGCAGCGGCGCGGTGGCGAGATCGTCCCACGATGAGAGAGCGCATTGCCACGCCGCATTGAACTGATCGATGCCGTCGTAGCGGTTTTTCAGCAGCGCCAACGCGGCGCGGCGCGAGAATGGTGCCCCCATCGCGCGAAGGATGGTTGGCAGCAGTTCGTTTTCGCCGCGCCAATCCGGTCCCCACGGCAACTCGTTATCGGTGAACCAGCCGAGCACGTGCGGATCGTCGCTCTGCGGCGTGCAGACCTTGCGTGCGTGCGCGCGTGCGAACTGCTCGAATTCCGGATCGAAGATGTCGCACACCGGCCAGCCGCCGCGCTGTTCGCCGAAGGCGGTCGCGACATAGACGACGCCGGCGGCGGAGGCGAGGTGCACCGCGCCGGCGCCTGCGATCTCCGGCTCCGACCAGGCGCCGAGCGTGTTGAAGCCCCAGGAGGCGAGGCGGTCGGCCGCGACGCGGCGCCACGCTTCGCGGCTGCCGTATTTGCGCGTGCAGGCTTCGCGATACGGCCGTCGATCGGTGCCCTGAACGTTGTCATGGTCGAACTGCACGGAGACCACGCCCTTGGACAAAAACCGTCCGCCGTCCGGATCGATGAACCACCACACGCCGTCGATCTGTTCGGTTCGGAAGAAACCACTGGCCTCGACCTTGCGATCGGCAAGGCCGCCCCAGCGCGTGCGTGCAAGTTCAGTCATTCCGTCCTGACGACCGGCGCCCGCGCGCCGCTGCTCCCCGTTGACCGCGCAAATCCTCGGACGGCTGGAGCGCGGTCACGTTGACGCCGGTCAATGCCGGCCTGCGGCTAAAGCGCCTTCAGCCAGTCGCCGATCTCGCGCACCGCGACGTTGGCCTGCGGCAGCAGCTTGCCCATGGTGAAGAAGCCGTGGAATTGGCCCGGATAGGTCCGATGCACCACCGGGACGCCGGCGTCGAGGAGGCGGCGGGCGTATTCGTCGCCTTCGTCGCGCAGCGGATCGGCGCCGGCGGTGATGACGAAGGCCGGCGGCAGGCCCGCAAGGGTCTCGGCGCGCGCCGGCGAGGCGCGCCAGTCCTCGGCATCCTGCGCGCCGCCGAGATAGTGATCGCGAAACCAGCGGATCACCGAATGCGTCAACAGCACGCTGGTCTCCGGCTCGCTGTGCGACGGATGCCGCATCGAGAAATCGGTGGCGGGATAGATCAGCACCTGACCGGCGAGCAAGGGGCCGCCGTGATCGCGGGCATGCAGCGCGACCACCGCGGAGAGGTTGCCGCCGGCGCTGTCGCCACCGACGCTGAGCTGTTCGGGATCGATGCCGAGCTTTTTGGCGTTGTCAGCGATCCAGCGCGTCGCAGCGATCGCGTCGTCGACGGCCGCGGGGAATTTGTGCTCGGGCGCGAGCCGGTAGTCGACCGAGATCACCAGCAGTTCGCCATCCTGGGCGATGCCGCGGCAGACAACGTCGTGGGTCTCGAGATCGCCGATCACCCAGCCGCCGCCATGAAAGAACACCAGCGCCGGCGCCAGACCCTCGTCCTGGCGGAGTTTGTTTGGGGTGTAGAGCCGGGCCGGGATATCGCCGGCCGGGCCGGGGATCGCGATCGAACGGACCGACGCCATTTCGGCCGGATCGGGATTGCTGACCAGCCGCGCGGCCGAGTAGTAGGCGCGGGCTTCGCCCGCGGTCAGTGTCTCGTAAGCCGGGCGTCCGGCGTCCTGGAAGGCCTTGTAAACGGCAGCGGCGTCGGGATCGAGCTTGGCGGGCATGGGGCTTCCTCGTGCTTCCCGGTTCGAGCCGGGGCTTGCTTATTCGCCGGCGGGTAGGCCCGCCGGGATTTGAAACCAATATCTCAGGAGTTCCTCGCAATAGCCAGCCGCGTCGACCGGAGCGGCCACGCCCTTTCCCCGCCGTATTCCCCGTGTTAACCGGGAGGCCAATGCGAGCGGCCCGAAGCTGTAGAATGTCGCAAGCCTGATTCGTCGATTGAAGCCGCGCGGAATGTCCCGAAGCCTGAGCCTAGTCGGTCTTGCGGCGTTGATCGTCGCCCCGTTGATCGCGTTTGCGCCTCCCGCGCAGGCGCAGATCGGCAACATCTTCTCGGATCCGCCGCCGCGGCCGCCGGGAACGGTGCCGCGTGGCGCGCCGCCGCCTGCCGACGACGAAGAGGAAGAGGTGCCGGATCTGCCGCCGCAGGGGCGGGTGCTGCCGGCGCCGGGTCGCGCGATGCAGGGTTCGGCGATGCCGGGACCGGTGCAGTCGCAGCCGTTGCCGCCGCCGCCGGGCTCCACCGTGATTCCGCAGAACCCGCCGCCGGCCGCTCAGCAGCCGGCGGAGCCGAACGCCGGCGTCGCCAATGCGCCGGCCACGACCAATCCGCTGCCCGGTCTGCCGCCGGGCCAGCGCCAGCCACGCGGCACGCCGCAGGCCAATCCGCCGCCGGCTCCCGCGACGCTGCAGCCGGGCGACGAGATCGTCACCGAGCCGCCGGCGCAGAAGATCGTGAACAAGAAGGCGAGCTTCGCCGGCCTCGACAAGATCACCGGCCGCACCATCAATTTCGACGCCGACATCGGCGAGACGGTGCAGTTCGGTGCGCTGCGGGTGAAGACCGACGCCTGCTACACACGGCCGTCGACTGAAGCAACCAACACCGATGCCTTCGTCGAGGTCGACGAGATCACGCTGCAGGGCGAAGTGAAGCGGATCTTCTCGGGTTGGATGTTCGCGGCCAGCCCCGGCCTGCACGCGGTCGAGCACCCGATCTACGATATCTGGCTGACCGACTGTAAGGACCCGGAGACCTCGAACGTCGCCAGCGCCCAGCCGGACGCGCCGAAGCCGGCCGCGCCGCCGCCGCAACAGCGCCGCCGCCAGCAACAGCAGTCGCAGCAGACGCTGCCGCCGCCGCCCTCGCTGCAGCAGCCAGCGCCGCAGCCCCAGCGCCCGCAACGCCCGCTGCCGCCGCCGTTCCCGGGCTTCCAGCAGTAACGACGGTCAGCTTCGCGACGCGATGATCGCCAGCGCTTTGGCGCCGCTGACCGGGCGATCGAGCGGCAACGCTGCGAACGAAGCTTCGCCTTCGAGCGCGTCGTCGAGCAGCGAGCGATAGCGCAGCCGCGGCACTTCGATGGCGCCGAAGCTTTTCAGGTGATCCGTGACGAACTGGGTGTCGAGCAGGGTGTAGCCGCCGGCGAGCAGACGCGCGACGAGGTGAACCAGCGCCACCTTCGAAGCATCGCGGGCGCGGTGAAACATGCTCTCGCCGAAGAACGCCCGGCCGAGGCTGACGCCGTAGAGGCCGCCGGCGAGATCGCCGTCCTGCCAGACCTCCACGCTGTGGCAATGGCCGATGTCGTGCAGGCCGATATACAGCTCACGAATCCTGCGGTTGATCCAGGTGTCGTCGCGCCCCGGCTGCGGCGCGGCGCAGCCGTCGATCACCGCCTTGAAGTCGCGATTGACGGTGACGGTGAACGCGTCGGACCGCACGGTGCGGGCGAGGCGCGAGGACACCCGGAAGCCGCCGAGCGGAATGATGCCGCGCATGTCGGGCTCGACCCAGAATAGCGAGGGGTCGTCGACGCTCTCGGCCATCGGGAAGATGCCGCACGCATAGGCGCGCAGCAGCACGTCGGGCGTGATCTCGGAAGCGGCGGAGGAGTCGCGTGAGGCCATGCGCAAAGCATAGCACGACGCTGCAGGCGCGCGACCCCGTGGGAACAGCGGGCGATCAGCGGCTAGTGCGGTAGGTCGGGATGCCAGCCGACCAGCAGCAGCATCGCGAAGAACGCGATGAAATACGCTACGCCGACGTGCCAGCCGTGGCGCAGCCACATCACCACCGACTTTCCTTCCGGGAACATATTGGTGATCGCGACGCCGGCCGAGGAGCCGAACCACATCATCGAGCCGCCGAAGCCGACCGCATAGGCCAGAAAGCCCCAGTCATAGCCGCCCTGTTTCAGTGCCAGTGCGGTGAGCGGGATGTTGTCGAAGCCGGCCGAGACGAAGCCGAGGCCGAGCGCGGTCTGCCAGCTCGCGGTGGGCAATTGTTCGACCGGCATCAGCGAAGCCGCGGTCACCAGCGCGAGCAGGAAGATCGTGCCCTTGAAGGTCGCGGGCATCAGCTCCCAATCCGGCCGGCGCAGCGGCGCGGTGATCAGGATCACCGCCCAGACCGTCAGGCCGAGCACCGGCGCGTGGTCGAGCAGGGCGGGGAACTTCATGTTGGCGGTGACGTTGGCCGCCAGCGCAGCGATCAGGATCGCCGCAACGATGCCGACCCGCACCCATTCGATCTGCAGGCCTTTCGGCGCGTTCTTCACGATCGGCGAGAATTTCTGCTGCTGGATTGAGGCCGGCACGGCGAACAGCGCCAGCGCGATGATTGCTGCCACATAGGCTTCCAGCACGCTGAGCGGCGAGACGCCGGCGATCCACATCATCGTCGTGGTGGTGTCGCCGACCACGCTGCCGGAGCCGCCGGCGTTCGAGGCGGCGACGATCGCAGCGAGATAGCCGATGTGGACGCGGCCGCGAAACACGTGCCGCGCCACCATGCCGCCGATCAGCGCTGCGGCGATGTTGTCGAGGAAGCTCGACAGCACGAACACCAGGCCGAGCAGCGCCACCGGGCCTTTCCAATCGTCGGGTAGCAGCGCCGGCATCTCGTCGGGAATGCCGCTCTTCTCGAAATGCGCCGACAGCAGCGCAAAGCCCATCAGCAGCAGAAACAGGTTCGCCAGCGTGACCCATTCGTGCTGCATGTGCAGCGCCAGGCCGGACAGGCCGACGCCGGTCTTGAAGCCGGCAAACGCCAGCTTGTAGCCGACCACGGTGACCAGGCCGGCCAGCGCGATTAGCAAGGTATGGCGGTGAAAGATCGCGACCCCGACAAGGGTGGCGGCGAACAGGATGAAATCGAGCGGGATGCCGAAGATCAGGATCGGTGTCACGGCTGCCTCGCGCCGGACTGGTCGGGCTGCGCCGCAGCGGCGCGCCAGCGAGATACGAACGGCAACCTATGGCCGCTGAGGGCGTGAGCGTTCAAAGGCGTATCTTCCCGAATTTGCTCGGCCGAACCGGTTGGGCCGGCGGCGCGGCGGAAGCTGCCCGAGGTGCGACAGAATGGCAAGGCGGCAATGGTCTTAGGGCACCGGCCGGGAAAGCAATTATGTTCGCCGGCAACGTTTGGCCGATCAGGTTTTGACCGCGAGCCAGATCCAATGCCGTGAGCCGGTGCGTTTGCCGACCGCCCGGACCGGGACTTCGTTGACGGCGAAATCGCTGCGCCGCAGCCGTTTGGTGAAGCTGTCGTCCGGCCCCGACGACCACACCGCCAGCACGCCGCCGCCGCGCAGCGCCGCGCGGGCATCGGACAGGCCGCGGCTGTCATAGAGCTGGTCGTTGGCGGGGCGCGACAGACCTTCGGGGCCGTTATCGACGTCGAGCAGGATGGCGTCGTAGCGCCCGGCACCGGCGCGGATCAGCTCGCCGACGTCGCGCTGCAGGATGCTGACGCGGGGATCGGTCAGGCTGTCGCCGTACAGCCCGGCCATCTCGCCGCGGGCCCAGTCGATCACTTCGGGGACCAGTTCGGCGACCTCGATGACGGCGTCGGCGCCGAACACCTTCAGCGCGGCACGCAGCGTGAAGCCCATGCCGAGTCCGCCGATCAGGACGCGCGGACGAGGCCGGCCGGCGAGCTTCTGACAGGCGAGGGTGGCGAGCGCTTCTTCGGAGCCGCCGAGCCGGCTGTTCATCAACTCGTTGGCGTCGAGCCGGATCGAGAATTCCTCGCCGCGCCGCATCAGGCGCAATTCGCCGCCGCCGGGGACTTTCGCGGTGGCCAATTGAATCCAGGGAAGCACAGTCGTCGCCTTTGGTCGCTCAGAGGTCGCCGGCAGACAGGTGAGGTCCGGCGGTTCGTCCGGCCGGAGAACCCGCGGCCTGTGTAGTGCGCAGGCGGGCCGGTGTCACCCTGGCGGGCTTAGAAGGTCAGGGAGCGGCGGGCTCGGGGGCGGGCGTGGCCGGCGCGTTGACGCGGCGGAAGCGCAGCACCATCCGGGTGCCGGCGTGCTGCGGGTCGCGCTCGACGTCCGCTTCGAGCTTGGCGGCCATCGCGCTGACGATGCGCTGGCCCATGCCGGTCGATTGCGGGTTGGCTTTGACGTTGAGCCCAACGCCGTCGTCGGAGATCACCAGTTCGAGGTCGTCGCCGCTCGCCTTCAGCTCGACATGGATCGGGCCCTTGCCTTCGGGGTAGGCGTATTTGACGGCGTTCATCACCAGCTCGTTGACGATGATGCCGATCGCGACGGCGCGGTCCGGATCGGTCTCGACCGGCTGCGCCGCCAGCGTCAGCCGCGACATCCGGTTGCCTTCGGCCGAACGCCGCAAGTCTTCGAGCAGCGCCTCGAGATACTGATTGAGCATCACGCTCTTGAGGTCGTGCGAGGTGTAGAGCCGGCGGTGCACCTGCGCGACCGCGGCGACGCGGCCCATCGCATTGGTCAGCGCCGCCTTCACCTCTTCCTCTTTGCTGGACGAGGCCTGCAGATGCAGCAGCGAGGCGATGATCTGCAGCGAATTGCCGACGCGGTGGTTGACCTCGCGCAGCAGCATTTCGCGTTCGGCAGCGAGCGCAGCGTAGCGGTCGCGGGAGGCGCGCACTTCGGCTTCGGCATCGTCTCGCGCCTTGCGCACCATCGCCTGCTTCAGCGCCTGGTCGGCGGCGACCTGGAGCAGCGGCACGAACTCGCCCTGGGCGTCCTTGACCAGATAATCGTCGGCCCCGGCCTTCAGCGCGGTGACGGCGATCTTGGAATCCTGCGAGGCGGTGACGAACACCACCGGCGGCGGATCGGGGATCGCCTGGATCTGCTCCAGCGTCTCCAGCCCGTCGAGGCCGGGCATATACTGATCGAGCGCGATCACGTCGACGCCGCCCTGGCGCAACCGCTCCAGGCCGGCTTCGCCGCTCAGCACGTGTTCGACGCTGAATCCCTGCCGCTGCAGGCCGCGCGACACGAGGCGTCCGAGCGCCTCGTCGTCGTCGATATAGAGCAGGGTCGGCTTGGCGTCTGTCATGGAGCGTCGGGCTGAGGGACCTGGATGACCGAGAAGAACAGGCCGAGTTGGCGGATCGCGTTGGCGAAGCTCTCGTAGTTCACCGGCTTGGTGATATAGACGTTGCAGCCGAGCTCGTAGCAGCGCTTGATCTCGTGTGCATCGTCGGTCGTCGTCAGCACCACCACCGGGGTGGTCTTGAGATGATCGTTCTCCTTGATCCGCCGCAGGATGTCGATGCCGCTGGCATCGGGCAGATTGAGGTCGAGCAGCACCAACAGCGCGCGGTGCTTGTGTTCGATGCCGGTGCCGTCGCTGCCGAACAGATAATTCAGCGCGGCTGTCCCGGAGGTGAACGGGATGATCTCGTTGTTGACGCCGGAACGGCGGATGTTCCGCTCGATCAGACGGGCATGACCCTCGTCGTCCTCGATCATGATGATGGTGACTGGGTTACTCATGCGCGCTGTTCCTGGTTCTTATTCGCCGCCCATTTGGCCGGCAGGGTGATGGTGAAGGTCGAGCCTTCGCCGAGCGCGGATGACACCGACATGGTGCCGCCCAGGCGTCGGACCAGCGCTCGCACATGGGCGAGGCCGATCCCTTGGCCGGGCCGGTCCTGTGTACCGGCGCGGCGGAAAAGATCAAAGATTCTCTGGTGGTCCTTGGGATCGATCCCCCGGCCATTGTCGGTGATTTCGAAGATTACGAAGCCGAGCTTCTGCCGGCCCCGGATCACGATGTCGCCCGGCACACCGTTCTTCAGATATTTCAGAGCGTTATCGATGAGATTTGAGAAGATCTGTTCGAGCGCCAGCCGATCGCTGACGATCTCCGGCAGCGGCTCGATCCGGATCTGCGCATCGGCCTCCGCAGCCTGATGCGCCACCGTCGAGGCGATGTTCTCGATCAACTCGCGGGTGTCGATCCGCACCGGCTGGAACTGGCGGCGGCCTTCGCGGGTGAGATTGAGGATGGCGCTGATCAGGCGGTCCATCTTGCCGATCGAGGATTTGATGAAACCGAGCGCTTCGGTGAAATCCTCGGAGAGCTGGCGGTCGGCGGGTTCGAGCTCCGGCTCGCCGTCGCTGTCGGCATTGGCGGCGCTCTGCTTGCCGGCGACTTCGCGGCTCAGCGTCGCGATCCGGCGGAAGATGTCGCTGCGCAGTTCCTCGAGCTCGCTGGTGAAGCCCATGATGTTGACGAGGGGCGAGCGCAGATCGTGGCTGACGATGTAGGCGAAGCGCTGGATCTCCTCGTTGGCCTCGCGCAGGTCGGTGGTGCGTTCTTGTACGGTGGATTCGAGGTTGAGGTTGTTCTCGCGCAGCTGATTTTCGGCCTCGTCGCGCGCCCGCGCCGAGCGGCGGACCAGAAAGATAGACATCCCGGCGAGCACCAGCACCAGCCCCGAGCCGGTGGTGGTGATGATGGTGGCGAGCGCCTGGCTGCGGTCGGCCTCGGTGGTGCGCTCCGAGAACAGCCGGTTTTCCTCCTGCCGCATCGCCGTCAGCGACGAGGTCAGGGTGTCCATCGCGCGGCGGCCATCGATGTCGCGCAGCAATTGGCGGGCTTCGTCGATCCGGTCCTGCTGCGCCAGCGCGATCACCTGGCGAAACCGTTCGATCCGCGCGGTCGCGGAGGCGATCGCCTGGTCGATGTAGGGGACCTGAGCGGTATTGTCGGCGACGAAATCGCGCAGCCGCTTCAGCCGCGGCACCACGTCGGATGCAGCTTCCTCGAACTGGGCGATCAGGTCGTCCTGGCGGGTCAGGACATAGCCGCGCTCGGCGCTCTCGGCGCGGCGGAGCTGCAACTGAGCCAGCGCGATCTGGTTCTGGACTTCCAGGGTGTGGGCGACCCAGGCGTTGTCCTCGCGCGCCTTCTGCAGCCAGTACACCGAGGCGAGGCTGATCGCGACCAGCACGGCGAACGACAGCGACAGCAGGGTGACCTGGGCAAACGAGCGTTTGCGCGCGGATTCAGGCGTCACCGCGCGCCTCCAGCACGAACGAAATCAGGCAAGCCATCCCCCAGGCGTCGCAAGGCAGAACTCAGAACGCTTTCTAACGCCGCTGAGGCGGAAAGGTTCCCGAGGGACGCAGGAGAATTTGGGATGTGTTCGTTTCGGCTGGAATGAGCGGGCTCGCGAGAAAGCGAACCCGCTGCAATAGCTTAGGCGGCTAGCCTGCAGGATCGCCCGAAGCGAGGTACTGCTCCAGCCAGTGGATGTGGTAGTCGCCATCGATGATCGACGGCTCACGCACCAAGGCGCGGAACAGCGGCAGGGTGGTCTCGATGCCGTCCACCACCATCTCGTCGAGCGCGCGGCGCAGCCGCATCAGGCACTCGCCCCGGGTCTTGCCGTGGACGATCAGCTTGCCGACCAGCGAGTCGTAATAGGGCGGGATGGTGTAGCCCTGATACACCGCGGAATCGATCCGGATGCCGAGGCCGCCGGGCGGATGGTAGCGCGAGATCTTGCCGGGCGACGGCCGGAAGGTCACCGGGTTTTCGGCGTTGACCCGGCACTCGATCGCATGACCGTTGAGGGTGATCTCGTCCTGGGTCACCGGCAGGTCGCCGCCGGCGGCGATCCGGATCTGCTCCAGCACCAGATCGATGCCGGTGATCATCTCGGTCACCGGATGCTCGACCTGGATGCGGGTGTTCATTTCGATGAAATAGAACTCGCCGTCCTCGTAGAGGAATTCGATGGTGCCGACGCCGAGATACTGCATCTCCTGCATCGCCTTGGCGCAGATGCCGCCGATCCGGGCGCGCGCTTCCGGGCTGATCACAGGCGAGGGGCTTTCCTCCCACACCTTCTGATGCCGGCGCTGCAGCGAGCAGTCGCGCTCACCGAGATGGATCGCGCCGCCACGGCCATCGCCGAGCACCTGGATCTCGATGTGGCGGGGCTTCTGCAGGTACTTTTCCAGATACACCGAGGCGTCGCCGAACGCGGCCTTGGCTTCGTTGCCGGCGGTGGAGATCGCCAGCGCCAGATCGTCGGCGGTGTGCGCGACCTTCATGCCGCGGCCGCCGCCGCCCGCCGCGGCCTTGACCAGCACCGGGAAGCCGATCTCCTTGGCGATCGACATCGCATCGTCGTCGGGGCCGACCGCGCCGTCGGAGCCCGGCACCACCGGGATGCCGAGCCGCTTGGCGGTCTTCTTAGCCTCGATCTTGTCGCCCATCAGGCGGATGTGCTCGGCCTTGGGGCCGATGAAGTGCAGATTATGGTCGTCGAGGATTTCGGCGAAACGGGCGTTCTCAGACAGGAAGCCGTAGCCCGGATGCACCGCATCGGCGCCGGTGATCTCGCAGGCGGCGAGCAGCGCCGGGACGTTGAGGTAGCTGTCCTTGGACTGCGGCGGGCCGATGCACACGCTCTCGTCGGCGAGGCGGACGTGCATCGCGTCGGCATCGGCGGTGGAGTGGACCGCGACCGTGGCGATGCCGAGCTCCTTGCACGCGCGCAGCACGCGCAGGGCGATCTCGCCGCGATTAGCTATCAGGATTTTATCGAACATCGGCTTAACCGCGCTGTGAGGCCAAAGAGGCGAGTGGCGAAGGGAGTATGGAAGGAGATGCAGCTAAGCGGCTTGTTTCACTCGCTAATCGCTGCGTCCGATCCGCCTCTTACTCGATCACGACCAGCGGCTCGCCGAACTCGACCGGCTGGCCGTCTTCGACCAGGATCTGGGTGACGATGCCGGCCTTCGGCGAAGGAATCTGGTTCATGGTCTTCATCGCCTCGACGATGAACAGCGTCTCGCCGACCGAGACCCGGCTGCCGACATCGATGAACGGCTTGGCGCCCGGCTCCGGTGCCCAGTACACGGTGCCGACCATCGGCGAGGTGACGACGCCCGGATGCTTGGCGAGATCGACCGACGAGGTGTCTTTCGCGGCTGCCGCGCCACCGGCGGCGGGTGCCGGCGCGTAGGCAGCCGGTACCGCTGCGGCGATGCTGACGTTGCGGGCGACGCGCACGCGCAGACCGGCCCGTTCGATCTCGATCTCGGTCAGGTTGGTCTCATCCAGCAGCACCGCGAGTTCGCGGATCAGGCTGCTGTCGTCGGTCGCCGGGGCGGTGGTCGGCTCGGCGGCGGTTTTCTCTGCAGGCTGGCGGGCCATGGTGTGTCGATCCAGATGTCTTGAGTGAATGGGCGGGCTCAGGCCGTGGTGCGGGCGCCGAGTCTGGCGGCGAGGCCGGTGATGGCCAGGCGATAGCCGTCGATGCCGAAGCCGCACAGGCTGGCGAAGGCGGCCTTCGCGATGAAGGAGTGGTGACGGAAGTCCTCACGCGCAAATACGTTGGAAACATGGACTTCCACCGTCGGGATCTGCACGCCGACCAGGGCGTCATGCAGAGCGATCGAGGTGTGGGTGTATCCACCGGCATTGATCACGATGCCAGCGACCTTTTCGCTGCGCGCCTGGTGAATCCAGTCGATCAGCTGGCCTTCGTGGTTGGACTGACGGCAGACGGCGACCAGACCGAAACCGGCGGCGGTCTCGGCGCACAGCTTCTCGACATCGGCCAAGGTGGCGCGACCGTAGATTTCCGGCTCACGGGTCCCGAGCAGATTCAAGTTCGGGCCGTTCAGCACGTAAATCGTCTGAGCCATCGAAAATTCCGGCAATTTTTGCGAATCTGATCCAGCCGAGCGGGACAACCCGCCGCACAGCCTGTCGGAATCCGGCGAAATTCACCTGATCGCGGGCGTTATAGGTAACCTCGGGGCTGAGGGGAAGCCTGAACAGGCTCGAACAGGGGATGAAATCCCTGATGCTTTGGACGAGTTCGCCTGCGCAACCGACAGGAATTGTTCGCAATCGAGGCCCCGGCGTGGTGCCGGGGCACCTAAGGTAATGCACAGGGGGCGGCCATGACCGCCCCCTGTATCGGAGTGCGTGAATCAGATGTCGAGGACAGCGACGATTTCCAGCGTGCGCGGATTCACCACCACGATCTCGTCGCGCACCATGAAGAACTCGTAGCCGCGCCAATCCGGATAGACCGTCACGATCTCGGTTGGCAGCGGATGGAAGTGGACCTCGCGGGGCACGCGCGTGCCGACCGAGATCGAGAAGTTGACGTTGGTCTGCGGCTCGATGTGCTGGTTCTTGATCACCGTGGTGATCTTGGTGCGCTGCTCGGTCGAGAGTTGCGCCCGGGCGCCGGCTTGGCCGGTGGTGGTCGACGACCGGTCGCGATCGTTATCCGCGCCGCGTTGCTTGCTGCGGTCATGGTCGCGGTCGTTGTCGGCACCTCGCTGCATTTTACTGTCGTGATCGCGGTCATTGTCGGCATTGCGGTTGCCGCTTCGCTCGTTGCGATCTTCGGCCTTCATCTTGGAGCGGTCGCGATCATGATCGCTGACACCCTTGGTGGCATCGTTGGCGCTGCGATCCATCGCTGGGGCTTCGCGCGAAGTGCCTGAGCGGTCGGAGTCGGAGCGCTGCATCTGAGAAGCGCCGGCACCGCTTGGCGCGGGCGCGGATTGTCCGACCGATGGCGCGGAGGTGGCGGCGCCGCCACTGCCGCTGGAACTACCAGAGGATGACGACTGCGCGTTGGCGGCTCCGCCAGCGATCAGTGCGGCGGCGGCGACTGACAGCAACAAGCGATGGTTCATTGGGGCTCTCCCATGTGCCTGCCCGTGCCTCAACTTCATCCCTGCAGCACCGTTCCCGCGGTGATGAGAAGTTCCGTACGCTGACGTTCCCGGAGTTTTGTTTTGTCGAACCGTCATGTTCGGACTAGTCTCACGGTCCGTGAGGCTCCGTGCGACCCAATGATCCGGTCGCGATTGCCCGACCCAAACGCTCGCGGCCAGCAGCCTGAACCAGCCGATGCGAATTCAGGCGTGCACCTTCGCCGCGAGACTCCAACCGGAGGTGTCATGGCTCGCTACATCGTGCGATTTATGAAGGGCATCCTCGGCGAGAACGGCCGGCACGAGGAAATCTGCCAGGGCCTGTTGGAGGTCGACGCTGAAACCAGCGATGGCGCGATCGAGCTCGCCAAGCAGCGGTTCTGCGAACAGGAGCGGCTGCCGGAATGGTCGCTGCACGCCGACCGCGTCGACGTCGCCGAAACCGAGTTTCCGTCCTAAACCCTTCTGCAATTCGCATCCGTACACGATGGACGCGGGCCGACTGCGGATGCCCGCCCATAAGTTTGACGCTCCATCGGGCAGGTGGCGGGTGCCGTCATTCCTGCGTCAGGATGGCGCGGCATCGTACGGTTGCCTCGCCAATCTCTACAGTGTAGAAATCGGCTACCGTCAGCGGCTGACAGCGTTGCGAGAGCTTCTCACGGTGTTGTCGCGACAGCTTTCGCGACCCTCAATCAGGCTCTTGGCCGGACCGCCGGTCTTTCACCCGTCTGCATAGGATGCGGACGCGCGTGTCCGAGGGCTAACTCGCGACGCCAGGCTCGGACTGCGAGCGAACCATGAGCGGACTGCTCTCATTTTTTGATCTGTCAGACGAACGCGGCGTGTTGAGAACCTCGATCGCCGTGACATTCGTGATCTCTTTTCTCGGCATCGGCTTTGGCCTGTTCTCCGGATCGTTCTCGATCGTGTTCGATGGGGTGTATTCCCTGATCGATGCGGGGATGAGCCTGCTGTCGCTGATCGTGGTCAACCTGATCACGTCCTACGCGGTGGCGGATCATCTGTCGCGCAAGCTCAGAGAACGCTTTTCGTTCGGTCTTTGGCACCTCGAGCCGATGGTGCTCGGGCTGAACGCCACCTTGCTGATCAGTGCGGCGCTCTACGCCCTGGTCACGGCGATCGGCAGCCTGCTGAGCGGCGGGCGTGATCTGGAGTTCGGCTCGGCGCTGATCTACGCGGCCGTGACGGTGATCGCCTGCGCGGGCATCGCCGCCGTGGAATGGCGCGCCAATCGCAAGATCGGATCGGAATTCGTTCGCCTCGACGTGCGGGGCTGGATCATGTCGGCCGGCATCAGCGCCGCGCTGCTGATCGCCTTCATGATCGGTCTGGCGGTGCAGGGGACATCATGGCAGTGGATTTCGCCCTACATCGATCCGGCGGTTCTGGCTGCTGTGTGCGTGCTCATCATTCCGCTGCCGGTCTCGACGGTGCGGCAGGCGCTGGCCGACATCTTCCTGGTGACGCCGGTCGATTTGAAGAAGCATCTGGACACGGTGGCGGCGGCGTTCGTCGCCAAGCACGGCTTCGTCTCCTACCGCGCCTACGTGGCGCGGGTCGGACGATCGAAGGAGATCGAATTGTACTTCATCGTTCCTGCCGATGCGCCGGCGCGCACGATCGGCGAATGGGACGTGTTGCGGGACGAGATCGGAGATCTGGTTGGCGACGACGGACCGAACCGTTGGCTGACCGTTGTGTTCACGGGTGATCCTGAATGGGCCGAATGACGTCGACCGCAGACACAAGATCGAACACCAAGACCCGCGCGAGCTCCGGCCCGCGCGGTCTTGCCAAGCAGGTGATCGTCGAGACCGCGGTGGGTCTGATGGAGGAGGTGGGAGAGGCCGCCTTCAGCGTGCGCAAACTCGGCGACAGAGTCGGCTGCGATCCGATGGCGATCCTCTATCACTTCAAGAACAAGGACGGCATGTATCGCGCGATGGCCGACGCGCTGGTGGCGAAGCTGTCGCCAGTCGGCAACGATCTGCCTTGGCAGGATCGGCTCCGGATGCACGCGCGCGATCATCGTGCGCTGGCGCTCCGCTATCCGAACACGTTTCCGCTGCTGCAGAGATTTCTCAACACCGGGGTCGCCGACTTCCCGCATATCGAAATGGTTCATCGCGCGCTGGCCGACGCCGGCGTGTCCGACGCGGAGGCTCCCGCCGTCTGCCTCGCCTGGTACGCAGGCGTGATCGGGTTGTGCACGGCGGAGATCAGCGGGCTGGTCCGGCCGGCTCGCGAGTCCGAAGTCGCCGAAATGGAAGAGCTGCCGTCTGCCGAGTTTCCGGTGCTGAGGAAGCTGGCTCGCTCGTATCTGGCCGTCGAGACGGAAGCCGTCTTCGAAATCGCCAACGAGCTGTTTATCGAAGGACTAGGCAGCCGAGTGGGCTGCAGGTCGGACTGAAACGTCCGGCATGATCGTTTGGCAAGATCGCCAGCGCCGCAACAGACGGCCACTGGCGATTCTAACTCAGGCGACGATCGCGCTCAGCACTTGTCCTTGCCGCAGCGCGCGGTGTTGATCTTCTGGCGCAGCGTGTCGAGGCCGACCGCGCCGACCACCACCTGCTTGCCGATCACGTAGCTCGGCGTGCCGTTCATGCCCATCGACTCTGCGAGCTTGAAGCTCTCTTCGATGGTGGCGCGCACTTCCGGGCTGTTCATGTCCTTTTCGATCTTGGCGGGATCGAGACCGGCGTCCTTCGCGGCCGCGAGCGCGCGCGCCTTGTCGGCCTGACCGCGGCCGCCGAGCAGCTTCTGGTGGAAGTCGAGATACTTCTTGCCGGTCGGGTCCTGCATCCGCACGGCGATCGCGACCTGAGCGGCTTCGACCGAGGGCGGGCCGAGCACCGGGAATTCCTTCAGAACGACCTTCAGGTTCGGATCGTCCTTCATCAGCTCCATCATGTCGGTCATCGCGCGTTTGCAGTAACCGCAATTGTAGTCGAAGAACTCGACCATGGTGACGTCGCCGTTCTTGTTGCCGACCGTCACGCCGCGCGGCGAATTGTAGATGATGTCGGCGTTGTCCTTGATCGCCTGCTGATGCTTTTCAGCCTGAGCCGCCGCCTGGCGCTTGCCGAGCTCTTCCGAGGCTTCTTCGAGCACCTCGGGATGCGACACCAGATATTCCTTGATGATGGTTTCGATCTGGCTCCGCTGCTCGTCGGAGAACTTCTGCGCCGAGGCGACGGCCGGCGCGCCAACGATGGCGAGCGCGAGCAGGGCTGTGGCGAGCGGGCGGAACGACAGCATAGGCGGATCCCTTCGGCGGGTCAGGTCGTGGAAAAGACGCGTGGATTCGGACGTTTTCATAGCGCTTTTCCCCGGCAAATACGCGGTTTTTGTGAACACGATCCGGCCAGGCAGGGGCTGAGGCCGGTGCGACGCAACGACGCCGGCGCCCGGGAGAACCGAACGCCGGCGTCGTCAGATCGCGTGCCGAGTTACTTGACGGTGGTCAGGCGCAGATAGGGGCGGGGTTCTTCCCAGCCCTGCGGGAACGCCTTGGTGGCGGCTTCGCCCTTGACCGACAGCGGGATGATGACCTTGTCGCCCGGGCGCCAGTCGGCCGGGGCCGCGACGGTGTGCTTGTCGGCGAACTGCAGCGCGTCGATCACGCGCAGGATCTCGTCGAAGTTCCGCCCGACGTTCATCGGGTAGGTCATGGTGAGGCGGATCTTCTTGTTCGGATCGATGATGAACACCGAACGCACCGCAGCGGTATCGCTCTGGTTCGGATGGATCATGTCGTAGAGCTTGGCGACCTTCAGCTCCGGATCGGCGATGATCGGGAATTGCAGGTCGGTCTGCTGGGTGTCGTTGACGTCCGCGATCCACTTCAGGTGCTCGTCCACGGTGTCCGTCGACAGGCCGATCGGCTTGACGTTCCGCGACGCGAACGGCTGCGCCAGCTTGGCGGTCTTGCCCATCTCGGTGGTGCAGACCGGGGTGAAGTCGGCGGGGTGGCTGAAAAAGAAGACCCAGGAGTTGCCGATGAAGTCGTGGAACGAAATCTTGCCCTTGGTGGTGTCGGCGGTGAAGTCGGGGGCAATGTCGCCGATATGAAGGGACATCGGTACGGTCTCCTGTACGTTTGTTGAGTGCTGGATTACGCGCCGAACGAGGTCGTGCGCGTGGAAGGATGGAGACCTTCTAAATGGAGATTCCGCACCGCAGGATCAAGGAACTCGTCGCAAAAGCATCCGCAAAAAGCATCGGGCGATGCATGATGATCATGCACCGCCCGACGAATGTCTTATCTCGGTACGTCCTATCTCGGTACGGCTACGGGCAGGGCATCTCGCGGCCGCCCTTGGCGATGTAGGTGCCGGTCGCCGGATTGTACGATCGGAAGCGCCGTGCGCAGTAGTCCTGCTGCCGTGCCGCTTCGGCCTGGCTGGCTGCAATCGCGCCGCCGACGATCGCTGCGCCGATGCCGATGCCGACTGCGGCGCCCGGGCCACCCCAGCCGCGCCCACGGCCGCGACCCCATCCACGTCCGCGCCCACGGCCCCAGCCGCGCTGAGCATGCGCCGGCGTCGAGGCCAGCGTCATGGTCGCGCCGGTGGTGGCGATCATCCCCAAACCGTACATCGTCAGCAGCGCAACGCTCGCCAGCGCACGCGTGATGAACTTTCGGGGCTTGTTGCCCGCGGGTCGTGTCGAGTTGGTCATGGATGTTTCTCCCGATGTTGGAGCAGCGATGTTGTTTGCTGGTGAGCGCCGAGCGCTCGACGCGACCGTCGCGAGTCTTGGACGATCGCGAGACTCGAGCGGACAGGATCGCCGCGCCGGGAGTGTGACAGAGCCGTGCACACGGGACAATCCGCCGCGGCGCGACAATGACGCGCGGAACGCTATTTCTGGCCCGGCATCTTCGCCGCGACGATGTCGTCGGCCTTGACCCAGCCCGGCGAGCCGACCGGGAAGCGGGTCTTGGCGCGGGCCGCTAGCTCGCGCGCGGTCTTGGCATCGCCTCGCAAGTAAGCCGCCTGCGCCGAGGCGAGATCGGCCTCGGCGTAGTTGCCCTTCTGGCCGTAGGCCATGGCCAGATGGCTGTAGCCGAGCGGCACTTCGCCCTCGCGGCCGAGCGCGCCGCGCAGGATCTGGATGGCTTCGTCGGTGTAGGCCTTGTTGTTGCTGGCGACCAGCGCCTGGCCGAGCAGGATCTGGATCAGCGGCGCGCCATTGGTCATCGCCACCGCCTTGCGCAGCGGTGCGATCGCCTCGGCCGGCTTGCCGCCTTCGAGCAGCGCCTGACCGCGTAGCTCGTAGAAATAGGGATTGTTGGGCTGAGCCTGGATCAGGCCGTCGATCTGTGCGAGCGCCGAGCGCGGGTCACCGTGCAGATAGCTGGCGATCGCGCGTGCGTAGCGCGCCGGAAGGCTGGTGTTCGACGCCGGATAGCGCCGGTACACCGTATCTGCCCGTTCCATGAAGCCCGACACCTTGGCGCGCATCATGTCGTGGCGCATCTGCAGCGCCGGATCGTCCTTCTTGTCCCAATACGCGCTGGTCCGCGCCAGTTCGGCGAGCGCGGAGACGCGCTCGGCCGGCATCGGGTGCGATTGCGCATAGGGATCGGCACCGCGCGCCGCGAACAGGCTCTCGTTCGTGAAGCGCTGGAAGGTCTCGTACATGCCCTTCGCAGATTGCTGCGTGGCGTTGAGAAACTTCACCGCGGCGCGGTCGGCGTTCTCTTCCTGCTGGCGCTGATACGACAGCAGATTGCGCCGGATCACTTCCTGCGGCGCGGTGATCGCCGCCGCGCCGATATTGGCGGCGCCGCTGTTCGGGCCGGCGCTGGCGCCCGCCACCATCGCGCCGACGCCGAGCAGCATCGCGACGATCATCTGCGTCTGCGCCTGCGCGAGCTGGGTGCGCAGCTTGGAGAGATGGCCGCCGGCAAGGTGGCCGGTTTCATGCGCCAGCACGCCGATCAGTTGATTCGGCGTTTCCGACTGCAGCAGCGCGCCGTAGTTGACGAAGATGCGGTGGCCGTCGGCCACGAAGGCATTAAAGGTCGGATCGTTGATGATCGCGACCTGGATGTTCTGTTTCTCCAGCCCGGCGACGCGCAGGATCGGCCGGGTGTAGTCGCGCAGCAACTGCTCGGTCTCGGTGTCGCGCAGCAGCGGCGGTCCCTTCTGCGTCGGGGCCTGCGCCAGCGCGGGAACCGGCGTGATCGCCAGCGCGAGCGCGGTGAGCCCCGCGACCAGCCGCGACGCCTGCTTGCGTGCGGACGGGCATAGCCGTCCGGCGAAAACTGCAATGTCCTTCAGCATTGGCCGAGCATCGAATTCCGGGTATCTCCAAGTCGGCCCAGCAAGACGGCAGCGGCGCGGCGCGCAGCGGGTTCACCGAACAGACCGCGCGGGGATAGCAGAATTCGATGCTCGATGCGACCAAGACACAACGTGCGCGCGGATTGTTGACCGCGTCTGCCCGCAGCGACGTACCGCCGTTCATGGTGATGGACGTGATGGCGGCGGCCGACCGGATCGAAGCGGCCGGCGGTCACGTCATTCATATGGAAGTCGGGCAGCCGTGGGCGCCGGCGCCGCGGGCCGCGCTTGCCGCTGCACGTGCGGCGCTCGACAGCAGCCGGATCGACTACACCTCCGCGCTCGGGATTCCGTCGCTGCGCGCACGGATCGCGAACCATTATCGCGAAACCTATCGCTGCGATGTCGATCCGGACCGCATCGTGGTCACCACTGGATCGTCGGGCGCGTTCATCCTGTCGTTCCTGGCGCTGTTCGAGCCGGGCGATCGTGTTGCGGTCACTGTGCCGGGCTATCCGCCGTATCGCCACATTCTGAATGCGCTCGGCTGCGTGCCGGTGCCGATCGAGACGCACAGCGAGACGCGTCATGCGCTGACCGGCGAAGCACTGCTCGCCGCGCACCGCAAGGCGCCGCTGAAGGGCGTGCTGGTCGGCAGCCCCGCCAATCCGACCGGCACGATGATGACGCGCGAGGCGCTGACCGAACTGATCGCGGTCGCCGAGAGCGAAGGCATCCGCTTCATCTCCGACGAGATCTATCACGGTCTCGACTACGCGTTCCCCGCGGTCACCGCTGCGGAGCTGTCGCCGAATGCAGTGGTGATCAACTCGTTCTCGAAGTACTTCTGCATGACCGGCTGGCGTGTCGGCTGGATGGTGCTGCCGGAAAATCTGGTGCGGCCGGTCGAGCGTCTGCAGCAGAATCTGGCGATCTCGGTGCCGACGCTGTCGCAGATCGCCGCCGAGGCGGCGTTCGACGGCCGCGACGAGATGGAAGCGGTCAAGCGCGGCTATGAAGAGAACCGCGCGATTCTGATCGAGGGCCTGCCGAAGGCGGGCCTCACCGAGTTCCTGCCGGCCGACGGCGCGTTCTATCTGTACGCCGACGTCTCGGCCTTCACCGCCGACAGCTACGACTTCACCAAGCGGATGCTGGAAGAGGCGAGGGTGGCGGCGACCCCGGGCATCGACTTCGATCCGGTGCGCGGCAAGAGTTTCGTGCGGTTTTCCTACGCCCGTTCGGCCGACGACATGCGCGAGGCGGTGCGCCGGATCACGGACTGGCTTGCACGATAATTTCGTCTGAATGACTGGATCGGCAATTTCGCTGCTTGATCTGAGCGGCATTTCGTCGCTATAGGCTCCCGCGACTAATTCCTCTCGGGAGAATTCCCTTGCCGCTCGGTTCGTCCGCGCCGCCCAGGATAGGCGGCCACACCGCGCTCGCAGCCGATTTGTGGCCGCGGCGCACGGACGGATTCTCCGCCTGGTTGCGGATCGCGGTTTTGATCGCGTTCGGCTCGGTGTTGCTGGCGCTGTCCGCCAAGGTCAACCTGCCGCTGCCGCTGGTTCCGATGACGCTGCAGACGCTGGTTGTGGTGCTGATCGGCGCCGCCTACGGCGCGCGGCTCGGCGCCGCGACCGTGCTCGCCTATCTGGCGGAAGGCGCCGCCGGCCTGCCGGTGTTCGCCGGGCCGGTGGGCGGGCTGGCGCCGCTGCTCGGCCCGACCGCCGGTTATCTGGCCGGCTTCGTGGTCGCCGCCGTCCTGGTCGGCTGGTGCGCCGAACGCGGCTTCGACCGCTCGGTGGCCAAGCTGTTCGCCGCAATGCTCGCCGGCCACCTCACCATTCTGACGCTCGGCTTCGCCTGGCTCGCCTTCGGGCTCGATCTCGGCCTCACCAAGGCGTGGTGGGTCGGGGTGGTTCCGTTCCTCGCCGGCTCGCTGGTCAAGTCCGCGCTCGGCGCGGCCTTGCTGCCCGCGGTGCGCCGCATCGTCGACCGCCAACGCTGACGGTTCGTTCTTCAATCGACTAGGTCGACCGGGACTGCCTGCGGTCGGCCAGCAACGTCTTTTCGTTCGACAGGCATCAAGCGAGTGGAGTGATCGCCATGTCGGCAACGACCCATATCGATGCACCAGCACTGCCGCAACGCGGCAAGTCGAAGCCCTTCTACAAGGTGCTTTACGTCCAGGTGCTGTTCGCGATCGTGGTCGGCGTGCTGGTCGGCTGGCTGTCGCCGCACCTCGCCACCAACGAATGGATCAAGGCGCTCGGCGACGGCTTCGTCAAGCTGATCAAGATGGTGATCGCGCCGATCATCTTCTGCACCGTGGTGTCGGGCATCGCCCATATTCAGGACGCCCGCAAGGTCGGCCGCGTCGGCGTCAAGGCGCTTTTGTATTTCGAAGTGGTGTCGTCCTTCGCGCTGCTGCTCGGCCTGATCGTCGGCAACATCTTCCAGGTCGGCCACGGTCTCGCCGCCAAACCGGACGCCGGTGCGGTGGCGAAATACGTCGATCAGGCCAGCCATCTGAAGGCGGTCGACTTCGTGCTGCACATCATCCCGGATAGCGTGGTCGGCGCTTTTGCGCAGGGCGACATCCTGCAGGTGCTGCTGTTTGCGGTGCTGTTCGGCTTCTCGCTGATGGCGCTGGGCGAGCGCGGCCATCGGCTGCGCGACGTGATCGACGATGCCGCGCACGCGGTGTTCGGCGTCATCGCCATCGTGATGAAGGCGGCGCCGATCGGTGCGTTCGGCGCGATGGCCTTCACCATCGGCAAATACGGCCCGGCCGCGCTCAGCAACCTGCTCGGGCTGGTGCTGTTGTTCTATGCCACTGCCGCGCTGTTCGTGGTGCTGGTGCTCGGGTTGATTGCGCGGTTCGTCGGCTTCAACATCTTCAAGTTCATCGCCTACATCAAGGACGAGCTCTTGATCGTGCTCGGCACCTCGTCGTCGGAAAGCGCGCTGCCGCAGCTGATGGAAAAGCTGGAGCGGCTCGGCTGTTCGAAGTCGGTGGTCGGCCTCGTGGTTCCGACCGGCTACTCGTTCAACCTCGACGGCACCAATATCTACATGACGCTGGCGACGCTGTTCATCGCCCAGGCGCTCGGCATCGAACTGACCTTCAGCCACCAGGTCGCAATCCTGTTGGTGGCGATGCTGACTTCGAAGGGCGCCAGCGGCGTCACCGGCGCCGGCTTCGTGACGCTCGCGGGCACGCTCGCCGCGGTCAATCCGGCGCTGCTGCCGGGGATGGCGATCGTGTTCTCGATCGACAAGTTCATGAGCGAAGTCCGCGCGCTGACCAACATCACCGGCAACGGTGTTGCTGCGGTGTTCGTGTCGTGGTGGGAAGGCGAACTCGACCACGACCGCCTGCACGCCAATCTCAACCGCACCATCGATCCGTCCGACGTCGAGACGGCCGTCACCACCGGCTGACGCCGTCGCTGCAACATTCGCTCTGATCACGAGATGCCCGCGCTCGCCGCGGGCATCGGCGTTTTGGGGGCTCTGTTTCGCAGGTGTGAGCGGTCCGCAGAGTCCTACGAGACGACGGAAGCGCCATCGGACATGAAGCAATAGCGCTCGGTCAAATAAGAGGCCCATGGATCGTCTGCCCCTGCCTCGCGGAGAGTCGGCAGAAACAGATCCTCGATGGTACGATTGACGAAATCGTTCGGGCGCACGAGGAGTGAGCGGAATACATCGAACGCATCGGTGCCCAATGCGAGCTCACGCAGAGGGGGCGAGGTGACGCGGTGCAGGGCGCGATTGCCGGCCGGTGAGATGTGCAGAACCCGAACACGGCGCACGCCACCGTGCTGCGCCAGCTGCATGCGGTGCGCCAGCATCTGTTGACGGAGCAGTTGATAGAAGGGCTCGTAGAAGAAGTCCGTCAGATTGAGCATTGGATTCCGTTTCAACGGTCCGTTCGGATCGAATGCGATTGCGGTATAGCGACTGCATCGTTCGCAGTTGCCTTTCTTTGGGATCGGGGCTCCGTACTTTTCTGTGTATTTCCATTCGATCAGCAGAAATTCCGGGCCTTGATCCGTGCAGAATCTGACGACGGCATCGGCGCAGGTCGAGTTGGCGCCGCGCTGAAGCGGCTTTCCCTTCTTACTCTCGTTCAGGTAGTCGTGCCCGCCACCGTTCCATTCGAAGCCGACGTACCATGGCCGTCCGTCAGGGCCATCTTCGACCGGCATCATATCGGGCGGGGCGATGTCGAGAGCGCGGCCGATCAATTGCGAGAGGCGGCCGGGCTGTTCAGCCAACGGCATCAGAAAGTTGAGGCAGCATTGCTGAGACGACAGCGCGTGGTTGGCATGGCGGTGCCAGCTAATTCTGTACTTCGAGAAGTACTGCTCGGCAGTGCTCCTGATCATCGGCGCCAGGAGCTGCGCCTTCTCGCTCGGGTCCACCCGATAGGGTGAGTTCTGATAGCGAGTACGGGTCGGTAGCGTTTGGTCCAGAAAGGCGGTCTGGCGTAGCCGCTCGCCGACTTCGAATCTCGATGACGAGCGGCGACTGTTTGGGGTGCTCTCAGGCCGAGTATCCATGGGCAATATCCATGATTTGAAATGTGGCGATGGTCGCAAACCGACCGCTGGCGGCTGAAATGAAAATGCCCGCGGCGTGCGCGGGCATTTTGGAAGCTGTTGTCTTGATGGCGGCTTAATTGCCGCCGCCGAACCGGCGGGACCACCAGCCGACCCGGCGCGGGGCGGTGGAGGAGGGCTCCTGCGCGGGCTGCTCGGCTGCTTGCGTTGCTGCCTCGGCGGCCGGGGCTTCTGCCGCAGGCGCGGCTGCTACGGGCTGCTCGGCCTCAGCGGTCGGCTCGGGCTGCACGTCGGCTGCAGCTTCCGTCGTTGCGTCGGAGGCGGCCTGCGCGCCGAAGCTCACCTTTTCGCGAACCGTGGAGCGGCGACGCGCAGCCTTCTTCGCGGCGCTGTCGTCTTCGGCGGATGCGTCGCCGCTGTCGAGTGCGGCGGCTGCGGCTGCCGTGTGCTGCGGTTCGGACGGCACAGTGTCCTGCGGCGCGGCGTGATGCGGCTGTTCGGTCTCGGCTGCCGGTTCGAAGCTCGGCTGCACCGACGGGCTGCCGCCGTCGAAGTCGGCGACCGCATCGGCGGATTCTGCTTCGTCGGTTGCGTTCAGTTCGTCGCTGATCGAGCCGACCACGCCGGCCTCGGTCTCGGTGCCATCCGCAGTGCCACGACGGCGGCGGCCACCACGGCGACCGCGGCGGCGCGGACGGCGTTCGCCGTTCTCGCCCTGGTCGGCGCGGACTTCGGCCTCGCTGTCATCTTCACCGGCCTCGTCGCCTTCGTCAGCTTCGCCGACCTGTTCGACGCCTTCGGTCACGAACGGCTGCTCGCCGTCTTCGCCCACTGCACCGGCCTCGGCGGCGTCACGCGGCTCGCCCGACCGCCGACGACGGCGGCGCCGACGACGCTTGCGGCCTTCGCCTTCGCTCTCGCCGGCTTCGCTGCCCTGATCCTCGGCGAGGCCGACGGTCTCGTCGGTCTCGATCTCGGCTTCGAAATCGTAGCCGTCGTCATCCTCGGGCTCGTCGAGCGGCGCCGGGGAGGCGGCGATCTGCGCCGCGAGCAGCGCCTTGGCGGTCTCCAGCGTGTGGACCTGTTCGCCGCGGTCGATCACGAACGACTGCTGGCCGCTGACGGTCGGGTCCGCCAGTACCGACAGCGACACCCGGAAGCCGGTCTCGAGGTCGCGCAGATGGCCGCGCTTGTGGTTGAGCACGTACAGCGCCACGTCGGTGCGGGTGCGCACGATCAGATTGTGCGTGGCGCCCTTCATCAGCACCTCTTCGAGGCCGCGCAGCAATTGCAGCGCCACCGAGGACACCGAGCGGACGTGGCCCGAGCCGCCGCAATGCGGGCAGGGCTCGGTCGAGCTTTCCAGCACGCTGGCGCGGATGCGCTGGCGCGACATTTCGAGCAGGCCGAAATGCGAGATGCGGCCGACCTGGATGCGGGCGCGATCCTGCCGCAGGCAGTCGCTGAGCTTGCGCTCGACTGCGCGGTTGTTGCGCTTCTCGTCCATGTCGATGAAGTCGATGACGATCAGGCCGGCGAGGTCGCGCAGCCGGAGCTGCCGGGCGACTTCTTCGGCGGCCTCCATGTTGGTCTTGAGCGCGGTATCCTCGATGTGGTGCTCGCGGGTCGAGCGACCCGAGTTGACGTCGATCGAGACCAGCGCTTCGGTCTGGTTGATGACGATGTAGCCGCCGGAGCGAAGCTGCACGGTCGGCGAGAACATCGCGTCGAGCTGGCTCTCGACGCCCATCCGCGAGAACAGCGGCTGGCCGTCGCGATACAGCTTCACCGCGCGGACCTGCGAGGGCATCAGCATGTGCATGAAGTCGCGGGCTTCGCGATAGCCGGCTTCGCCGGCCACCAGCACTTCATCGATCTCCTTGTTGTAGAGATCGCGCAGCGAGCGCTTGATCAGCGAGCCTTCTTCATAGACCAGCTTCGGCGCCTGCGAGTTCAGCGTGACGTCGCGCACCGTCTCCCACATCCGGATCAGGTATTCGAAGTCGCGCTTGATCTCGGGCTTGGTCCGTGAGGCGCCGGCGGTGCGCAGGATCACGCCCATGCCTTCCGGCACGTCGAGGTCCTGCACCACTTCCTTCAGCCGCGAACGATCCTGGGCCGAGGTGATCTTGCGGCTGATGCCGCCGCCGCGGGCGGTGTTCGGCATCAAAACAGCGTAGCGGCCGGCGAGCGACAGGTAGGTGGTGAGCGCCGCACCCTTGTTGCCACGCTCTTCCTTGACGACCTGCACCAGCATCACCTGGCGGCGCTTGATGACTTCCTGGATCTTGTACTGCCGACGCGGACGGAAGGCGCGTTCCGGCACTTCCTCGAGCACGTCGTCACCGCCGACGGACTCGACGACGTCCTCTTCGGCTTCCTCTTCGTCGTCCTCTTCCTCGTCGTCCTCGGCTTCCGCCTCGGAGTCGGTCTCGACCTCGTGCTCGGCTTCAGCGTGATCGTCGTGCGCCCCGTGGACGTCGTCCGCCTCGTGGTGATCGTCGATCGGGAACGGCGCGTCCTCGGCGTAGCCGGCGCCTTCCTCAGCGTGGTCGTCGTCGTGCGCGTCGGTCTCGTCGTGCGACACCGCGGCCTGCGGGGCTTCGACCGGCGCGGGAGCTTCGGCAACCGCCGGCTGCTCGTTCGCGACGGGCTCGGCTGCAGCGCTCACCTCAGGCTCGGACGGAGCGGGTGCTTCGGACGGCGCGGCTTCGACGTGGCGGTGCTCGTGATCGTCGGAGGCGTGCGCGGCGTCGTGCTGCTCGGCGGTCTCACCCTCCGGCAGCTCGTGCATCAGGCGCTCGCCCTCGGCGTGCGCCTCGACCTCGTGCGCCTCGTGATGGTCGGCAGCCTCGTGCGGCTGCTCGGCCGCAACGTCGGCAACGGCTTCTACGATCTCGCTCTGCACCCGCTCGCCGTTGTTGCGGCGGCGATGGCTGCGATGCCGCGACCGGCGGCGGCTGGAGCGCTGCTCGCTTTCTTCTTCGGCTTCGCGGTGGGCGCGTTCGTCGGCTTCGATCAGGGCCTGCCGGTCGGCGACCGGGATTTGATAATAGTCGGGATGAATTTCGCTGAAGGCGAGGAAGCCGTGGCGATTGCCGCCATATTCGATGAAGGCGGCTTGCAGCGAGGGTTCGACCCGGGTGACTTTTGCGAGATAGATGTTGCCGCGGAGTTGTTTGCGCTGGGCGGTTTCGAAATCAAACTCTTCGACGCGGTTGCCACGGACCACGACCACCCGGGTCTCTTCCGGGTGGGTGGCGTCGATCAGCATCTTGTTGGCCATTTTTCAACTCATGTCGGCGAAGCGCGCGCGAAACGGCTCGCGCAAGCAGCGCGGCCGGCAGACGCGACGGTCCACCTGATTCGGGGGTGAGGGGAAGGCCGAAACGCATCGCGGTGTGCCGTGCCGGTCGGAGACCCGAGGCGACGCGCAAAGCGAAGCGAGAGCTTCGCGGCGGCGCGGCCTTTGCGTGGGTCGGTTTCGGCATCGCAGTCTGGCGCATTAAGCGTCGGCCCGTCTGAACAGGTGGCGGCTCGATCGGCCGCCGTGTCGTTTCGCTGATGGGCCGGCTCCGCGCCGAGGCGCTAAGCCGGAGTAGGGCATCCGGCAGGTGTGCCGAATGTGGCCGGTCATGAAGTGTTGAACCGTCCCTGGTACAAGAGAAGGCCCGGGGACGGACGCCGTTCGGGCTGGGCCGGCACTCCTTGACCTGCCGCGCGCTGCGCTGGCTCGGAGGGGCCGGCAAAACGCAAAATCCGCCGGGTTTGGGATCGGGGACTTAGCGCTGCACCGAGTGGCTGAACGCGACACAACCGGTAGTATAGACCGTCAGCAGTAAATACATACGTGGATTGGGTGGCGGTTGCAAGGTGAGCGTCACGGCCCGGCAACACTCCGCAGGTTTCATCCCGAGCCACTTAAGGTCCGATTAACCGTGCAGTTCTATTGCGGTAGAACGACTTCCGGGAGGGTTGGGATTCGTTTGGCACGCCGCGCAAATCATTTTGTTTTGTACTGTGCAATCGGTGCGTGCGCTGCAGCATTGTCGTGGCTGACGCCCTGTATGCTGACGGCCGCTTCCGCCGAGACCGCTGCGCCTGCCGCCGCTCCCGTTCCGACCTCTTTTCCGATCGCATCTGACGCCCGCATCGCCGGTGATGACCACCAGACCCGCCTGATTGTCGATCTGGACGGGAAGGTGCCGCTTCGCGCATTCGCGCTGGCCGACCCGTATCGCGTCGTCATCGACCTGCCGCAGGTCAATTTCCGGCTGCCGAAGGGCACCGGCGAGAGCGGGCGCGGTCTGATCAAGGCGTTTCGCTACGGCCTGGTCATGCCGGGCGGCTCGCGAATCGTGCTCGATCTCACCGGGCCGGCCAAGATTGCTAAGGCCGAGATCCTCGATCCCGCCAACGGTCAGCCCGGCCGGATGGTGATCGATCTGGAGTCGATCGACCGTGCCGCCTTCATGCAGGCGCTGCAGACCGCCGAGAATGTCGCTGAATTGCGCCCGACGGTGCCCGGTACCGAGACCACCGCGACGGTGTCGCGGAGTGTGCCGCTGCCGAAGGTCGAGACCGACGATCCGCGCCCGGTGGTGGTCATCGATCCCGGCCACGGCGGTATCGACAATGGCACCCAATCTGCCGATGGCGTCGCCGAGAAGACCATCGTGCTCGATTTCGCCGTGGCGCTGCGTGACCGGCTGGCGCAGCAGGGCAAATTCCGCGTGGTGCTGACCCGCGCCGACGACACCTTCATCCCGCTCGGCGACCGGGTGAAGATCGCCCGCGAGCAGTCCGCTGCGCTGTTCGTCTCGATCCACGCCGACGCGCTGCCGCGTAAGGAGGGCGACGCCCAGGGCGCCACCATTTACACGCTGTCCGATAAGGCGTCCGACGCCGAAGCGCAGCGGCTGGCCGACGCTGAAAACAAGGCGGACGCGATCGGCGGCGTCAATCTCACCGAAGAGCCGACCGAGGTCGCAGATATCCTGATCGACCTGGCTCAGCGCGAGACCAAGGCGTTTTCCAACCGATTCGCCCAGCAGCTGATGAAGGACATGAAGGCGACCACGCGGATGCATAAGCGGCCGATGAAGTCGGCCGGCTTCCGGGTGCTGAAAGCCCCCGATGTACCTTCGGTGCTGATCGAGCTCGGCTACGTCTCCAACAAGGCCGATCTGCAGTACCTGCTGTCCGAACAGTGGCGCAGCAAGACCGTTGGCGCGGTCGCCCAGGCGATCGATTCGTTCCTGAGCAAGCGCCTGGTGACCGCCGGCCCGCCGGGCTGAGGGCGCCATCAGCGGTGCGGGGACAGGCTTGGCCGGGCCCTAGTTTGGCCACAGCGTAAGCTCTATAAGAAGTTCGATAAGACAGGCTGCCCGGTTCGCGAGGCGATTGCAGTTCGGGCCTCGCCCGGTGGCGCAAACCGCCCGGGTTGCGAACGGTGGCATTCTCGGTCAAGGGACATCCGCCGCGAGGCGCGGCCCTGGATGGAAACGGAACTTTTTGATGCGCTTTCTGCTGCGTTTCTTCGGCTTCCTGTTCGCGGCCGGAACGATCGTGTTCCTAGTCGGCGTTGCAGCCGTCGCCGGGCTGATCTGGCACTTCTCCAAGGACCTGCCGGACTACTCGCAGCTGCAGGACTACGAACCGCCGGTGATGACGCGAATCCACGCGTCCGACGGATCGCTGCTCGCCGAATACGCCAAGGAGCGCCGGCTGTACCTGCCGATCCAGGCGGTGCCGAAGCTGGTCATCAACGCGTTCCTCGCCGCCGAAGACAAGAATTTCTACGAGCACGGCGGCATCGACTATCAGGGCATGGCGCGCGCTGCGCTGCTCTACGCGCAGAATATCGGCACCAACCGCCGGCCGCAGGGTGCCTCCACCATCACCCAGCAGGTCGCCAAGAACTTCCTTCTGACCAACGAGGTGTCGTTCACCCGTAAGATCAAGGAAGCCTTGCTGGCGATGCGGATCGAGCGCGCTTATTCCAAGGACAAGATCCTCGAGCTGTATCTGAACGAAATCTATCTCGGCCTCGGCGCCTACGGCATCGCCGCGGCGTCGCTGGTCTACTTCGACAAATCGGTCAACGAACTGACGGTCGCGGAAGCGTCGTATCTGGCGGCGCTGCCGAAGGCGCCGGCCGCGCTGCACCCGATCCGCAACCACGACCGCGCCGTCGAACGCCGCAATTACGTGATCGACCGCCTGGTCGAGAACGGCTGGATCAGCCAGGCCGATGCCGACAAGGCACGCAAGTCGCCGCTGACCGTCACCAACCGTGGCAACGCCGCGCACACCTTCGCGGGCGAATACTTCGCCGAAGAAGTCCGCCGCGACATCTTCGAGCGCTACGGCGAGAAGAAGCTGTACGAGGGCGGCCTGTCGGTGCGCACCACGCTCGATCCGAAGCTGCAGATCGAAGCGCGCAAGACCATGGTCGCGGGCCTCGTCCGGTTCGACGAAGCGCGCGGTTGGCGCGGGCCGGTCACCAAGCTCGAGACCGCCGGCGACTGGGGCGTCAAGCTTGCCGACGTGAAAGCGCTGGCCGACATCACGCCGTGGCGGATGGCGGTTGTGCTGGAGACCTCCGACCAGTCGGCGCGGATCGGCTTCCAGCCCGGCCGCGAACTCGGCGGCGCGATCTCCAAGCAGCGCGAGACCGGTCTCGTGACCCTCGAAGGCGTCAAGTGGGCCAAGCCGGCCGCCGGCCCGTCGCGCGGCAAGACTCCGCGCACGGTGTCGGAAGTGCTGTCGCCGGGCGAAGTGATTTATGTCGACCCGCTGCTCGACAAGGACGGCAAGGCGATCGAGGGCCAGTACCGGTTGCGTCAGCTGCCGGAAGTCTCCGGCGCGATGGTGGCGATGGACCCGTCCACGGGCCGCGTGCTGGCGATGGTCGGCGGCTTCTCGTTCGACCAGAGCCAATTCAACCGCGCCACCCAGGCGTATCGGCAGCCGGGTTCGTCGTTCAAGCCGCTGGTGTACTCGGCCGCGATGGACAATGGCTACACCCCGTCGACGGTGGTGATCGACGCTCCGATCGAAATCGACCAGGGGCAGGGCGTCGGCGTGTGGCGTCCTGAGAACTACTCGACCGGCAAGTATTACGGCCCGACCACGCTGCGCAACGCGCTGCAGCGCTCGCTCAACACCGTGACGGTGCGGCTGGCGCAGGACATCGGCATGCCGCTGATCGGCGAATACGCCAAGCGGTTCGGCGTCTATGACGACCTGCCGAACTATCTGTCGTATGCGCTCGGCGCCGGTGAAACCACGGTGATGCGGATGGTCACCGCCTATTCGATGTTCGCCAATGGCGGGCGGCGGGTGAAGGCGACGCTGATCGACCGCATCCAGGACCGCTACGGCCACACCATCTTCAAGCACGATCAGCGCGAATGCCGCGGCTGCGAAGCGCCCAACGGCTGGAAGAACCAGCCGGAGCCGCAGCTCGTCGACCGCCGCGAGCAGGTGCTCGATCCGATGACCGCCTATCAGATCACCTCGATGATGGAAGGCGTGGTTCAGGCCGGTACCGCGACCGTGCTTCGCGAAGTCGGCAAGCCGATCGCCGGCAAGACCGGCACCACCAACGACGAGAAGGACGCCTGGTTCATCGGCTTCTCGCCGGACCTCGTGTGCGGCGTCTATATCGGCTACGACAAGCCGCGCAATCTCGGCCGCGGCGCGACCGGCGGCCATCTCGCAGCGCCGATCGCCAAGGACTTCTTCAAGCTCGCGCTCGCCGAGAAGCCGGCGGTACCGTTCCGCGTGCCGGCCGGCATCAAGCTGGTCCGCGTCGACGCCAAGAGCGGCATGCGTGCCGGCCCGGGCGACGGCCGCACCATCCTCGAGGCGTTCAAGCCGGGCACCGCGCCGCCGGACAATTACGCCGTGATCGGCGTCGCCGACGCCGACGCGCGCCAGCAGCAGCAACAGCAGATGGCGCCGCCGGACGATCGCGGCTTCATGCGGCCGGGCACCGGCGGGCTGTACTAGCCCCCACGGCCAATCGCCGCGCGGTTGATCGCGGCGATTGCGCTTTGCCGCCGCGACCGCTAAATCGCCTTCATCATCGATGCGGCCACGAGGGCCGCATCTCCGCCATCAGAGTTTCCATGCGCGCAGAAATCGAACGCCTCGTCGAAGAGATCAAGCAGTCAGTCGGGCTGCTGAGGAGGCATCTTTGACGTCGATCAGTCGACCGTCCGCCTCGCGGAGCTGAACAAGCTCGCCGAGGATCCCGACCTCTGGAACGATCCGCAGAAGGCCCAGAAGCTGATGCAGGAGCGCACCTCGCTTGAGGATTCGCTCACCGGCATCGGCAAGGTCGAGCGTGAGCTGACCGACAATATCGAGATGATCGAACTCGGCGAGGCCGAGGGCGACGAAGGTATCGTCAAGGAAGCCGAGGACGCGCTGAAAGCGCTGAAGAAGGAAGTGGCGCGCCGCGAGCTGGAAGCGCTGCTGTCCGGCGAAGCCGACCGCTTCGACACCTATCTCGAAGTCCACGCCGGCGCCGGCGGCACCGAGAGCCAGGACTGGGCCTCGATGCTGCTGCGGATGTATGTCCGCTGGGCGGAGAAGCACGGCTTCAAGATCGAGTATCTCGAAGAGTCCGAGGGCGAAGAGGCGGGGATCAAGTCGGCGACGATTCAGATCTCCGGCCACAATGCCTATGGCTGGCTGAAGACCGAGGCCGGCGTGCATCGCCTGGTGCGGATCTCGCCGTTCGACTCCAACGCCCGCCGGCACACCTCGTTCTCGAGCGTGCAGATCTTCCCGGTGATCGACGACAGCATCAAGATCGACATCAAGGAAAGCGACGTCCGCACCGACACCATGCGGTCGGGCGGCGCCGGCGGTCAGCACGTCAACAAGACCGAATCCGCGGTGCGCCTGACGCATATCCCGACCGGCGTCGCGGTGGTCTGTCAGGCCGGCCGGTCGCAGCATAAGAACCGCGCCCAGGCGTGGGACATGCTGCGCGCGCGGCTGTACGAGATCGAGCTGAAGAAGCGCGAAGAGCAGGCCGCCGCCGATCAGGCCGCCAAGACCGATATCGGCTGGGGGCACCAGATCCGCTCTTACGTGCTGCAGCCGTATCAGATGGTGAAGGACCTGCGCACCGGCGTGCAGACGTCCGACACCGCCGGGGTGCTCGACGGCGATCTCGACGAGTTCATGGCCGCGACCCTGGCCCAGCGCGCCTTCGGCGGCGGACCGGGCGCGATCGAGGACGTCGACTAAGCGTGGGCGAGGGCGCCCGCGCGAGGGTTGGCTTCATCGGCCTCGGCAGGATGGGCCACGGCATGGCCGGCCGGTTGCTCGACGCCGGCTTCGATGTCGCGGTGTGGAATCGTAGCAAGGCCAAGGCGGACGACCTGATCCGCCGCGGCGCGCGATGGGCCGATAGCCCGGCCGAAGCCGCGCGTGATGCGCGCGCCATCCTGACAATGGTCGCCGACGATGCCGCCTCGCAGACGGTTTGGCTCGGCCCCGAGGGCGCGGCAACGACCGCCCCGACCGGCGCGCTGGCGATCGAATGTTCGACGGTGTCGCACCAGCATGCCCTCGATATGGCCGCAGCGGTCCGCGCGCGAGGGCTGGTCTATATCGATTGTCCGGTGACCGGACTTCCCGATGCCGCAGCACGCGGCGAGCTGACATTGCTGATTGGTGCGGAGCCGGCCGACCTCGATCAGGCCCGGCCGTTTCTCACGCCACTGAGCCAGACGATCCGCCATTTCGGCGCGGTCGGCGCCGGCACGGTCTACAAGCTGATCAACAATCTGATGGGCGCGATCCAAATCGCCGGGATCGCCGAAGGCATCGCCATCGCCGAACAGGCCGGTCTCGACATGGCGCTGGTGCGCGAGGCGCTCCTCGGCAGCGTGGTGGCAAGTCCGCAGGTGCTGCGTCACGCGCCCCGCATGATCGCCCGCGACTTCAGCAACGCCACCTTCACGGCCGCGCTGCGGCACAAAGATGCGGTGTATGCGGTGCAGCTCGCCGAGACGCTCGTGCCACACCTTCCGCTCAGCCGCGCGGCCGTCGACGCTTACGAAAAAGCCGTTGCCGCTGCGCCCGACGAGGACGAGGGCAGGCTGATCGAGTTCCTGTCTGATGGGCCTCGCCTTTAAAATTCGCCAATTTCGGAAAACGGATCGTTAAGCCTTTATTGTCTGCGTTGCTCGCGCAGGTTGAGGGATCTCTGCGCTCGCGCTTATTGTTCGACCCGCCTTAGCAACGTCGGCTAGTTTGAGATCTTAGCGGGGGCGACCTTGGCAATTGTTGTTTTCGTTGTCGTGACTGTTCTGTTCTTGCTTCCCTTCATTTTGGGCTGGCTAATCATCAAATTCGTTCGAGAGCGCCGCCGCCACTGTGACGAACTGCAAAGCCTTTCCGAGCAGTTGTCCGAACTCGAGGAGCGGTCGCGCCCGATAACGGATATTCAAACGGAGTTGGCTCGCCTGGACGAAGAGGTACGTACTCGCGTCTGTACGATCGAGGACCTGAAGCTCTCATATCGCGATAAGAAAGCGCGTCTCGATCGCCTCGCTGCTGAGCTTGATAGCCTGAACGAGAAGAGCGATCTGGCCGATGTTGCCGTCTATGAGCCGCATTTCGATTTCTCGGACAGCGAGCAGTTCAAGCATGCGATCCGCGAAAACCGAGCGCACCAGAAGACTATGGTCAGGGAGAAATCCGCAGTCATTTGCACAACAGGATGGTTGCTCGAAGGTAGCGAGGTGAGCGGTCAGCTCATGATCGATCGGACCATTAAACTGACCCTGCGTGCTTTCAATAATGAATGCGATGCGGCCATCGCCAACGTTCGTTGGAACAACGTCGACACGATGGAAAAGCGAATACTGAATGCGCAGCTCAAGATTGATGAGCTAAACTCATATGTCTCGGTTTTGATCGCTCGCGAGTTTCTCAATCTCAAGCTGAAAGAGTTGTACCTTACGCACGAGTATCGCGAAAAGCTAAAGAAGGAGCGCGACGAACGTGCAGAACTGGCGAGAGCAGCGCGTGAAGAGCAAAAACTGCAGCGAGACCTCGAGCGTGCCGAAGACGATCAGGCCAACTATCAGCGGCTTCTCGACAAAGCGAGGGAGGACGCGGCCCGCGCCATTGGACCTCGCCTTGATGCGCTGAAGGAACAAATCAGACTTCTGGAGAATGATCTCAGCAGTGCTCAGGCGAAGGTCAGTAGGGCCCAAGCCATGGCTGAGATGACCCGTTCCGGATACGTGTATGTTATTTCGAACTACGGCTCATTCGGTCCAGATGTGGTCAAGATTGGTTTGACGCGTCGGTTGGACCCAAATGATAGAATTCGAGAGCTTGGGGATGCGAGCGTCCCATTTCCGTTCGATACCCACGCAATCATCTATAGCGACGATGCGCCAACGCTCGAAAGGACCTTGCACGACCATTTCGAGATCGTCCGCGTTAACACCGAAAATGACAGGAAAGAGTTCTTCCGCGCCACGCTTGATCAGGTCGAAGATGCGGTTCGCTCAGTCGCCCCCAACGCGATGTTCTTCAAAGACATCGAGGCACAAGAGTATCGCGAGACATTAGCTAGGCGTTCGTCCGCGCTGAATTCGATCTTGCCCAGGTCCGAGGTGCGCCTGCCAATAGCAGTGTGACTAACTAACCCGCGCCCGCCAGCCGCACACCGGCGCGCAGGAATTTCTGCGGATCTACCGCTTCGCCGTCGATGCGGGTTTCGTAGTGCAGATGCGGGCCGGTCGAGCGGCCGGTGGAGCCGACTTCGCCGATCACCTGGCCGATCTGCACGCTCTGGCCGACCTTGGCGATGATCTTCGACAGGTGGCCGTAGCGGGTCGACAGGCCGTTGCCGTGATCGATCTCGACCATCTGGCCGTAGCCGCCCTGCCAGCCGGCATTCACCACCTTGCCGACCGCGGTGGCGCGGACCGGATCGCCGCTGGAGGCGCGGAAGTCGAGCCCGGTGTGCATCGCCGGACGGCCGAGGAACGGATCGGAGCGGACGCCGAAGCCCGAGGAGAACTCGACTTCGCCGAGCACCGGCTTGCGATACGGCACCAGCGCGAGGGCGCGGTTGAGGCGTTCGAACTGCGAGCGGCTGATGTAGATCCTGTACAGCTGACGGTCGAACGCGCTGGCGTTGGCGCCCGGCTGCTTCACCGGCACGAACGGACCGCCGACGGCAGCGCGCGGCGCGGAGGCTTCGATGCCTCGGGCGTCGAGGCCGAGATCAGTCAGCACGCCCCGCATCCGGCGCGCACGCGACTCGAAGCTCTCTTCGACCGCGCCGAGCGAGGCAACCTGGCGGCGCTCGACCTGGTCGAGCGAGGTCTGCAACCGCATCAAAACGCTCTCGACGCCCTGGCTCTTGGCGTACTGCGTCGGCGCTTGTTCGAGCGCGGACGGCGAGGTGCGCGACTCCAGCCGCGCCTCGCGGTCGGGCGGCGCGACGAAGATCACCGTGTCGTTGATCGGCGACGGCTTCGGCCGGCTGTTCGTCTCGGCTTCGAACGACGGCGTGCGGGTCGGCTTGATGCTGCCGGTGACGCCGACGTCGGGCAGGGCGCTGAGCGCGCCGGCGCGAGACTCCAGCAGCGACTGCCGCCGCATGATCTGTTCGAGCTTCTGATCGAACTGCTCCTGGTCAAGCAGCTGCCGGCTGGTGGTGCGATCGACCTTGGCGCGCAGCTCGGCGATCCGATCCTCATAGGCGTATTGCATCTCGGCCTGGCGGGCGATCAGCCGCGTCAGCACGTCGTCGCGGAATGTGAAGTAGGTCGCGGTCGCCGCGCTCCAGCAGCCGAGCAGCACGACGCTGCCGACCGCGATCCAGAACAGCACCGGCCCGATCCGCACCTGACGGCCGGCATGCGCAATCGTGTAGCTGTTACCAGCCGGCGCCGGCCGCTGAGGCGGACGCGCCTGGCGCGGCGCCGCCGGTCGGGGGGCTTGTTGATGGGCGTGGGGGTGAATCGCTGCGGATGGGTGGCCGGAACGGTACGACATCGGAACTCCCGCGCCGAACGGAAACTCGTCACGGTTCCGCTCAAGGCGCGGTGCGATTTGACCCCTGCATGGTTAATTTTCAGAAAATGAAAACTATAGAGATTGCGCTGCAGCGAGCACCTGATCGGCGTGGCCGTCGACCTTCACGTTGCGCCACACCCGCGCGACGCGGCCCTCAGCATCGATCAAAACCGTGCTGCGAATAATCCCTTCGAACTTCCGGCCGTACAACGATTTCTCGCCCCAGGTGCCGTAAGCTTCGAGCATCGCATGCGTGGGATCGGACAGCAGCGGCGTCGCCAGCTGATGTTTGTCGCGGAACGAGTCCTGCGCCTTCACCGAGTCGGCCGAGACGCCGAGCACGGCCGTGCCGCAGGCTTTGAAATCGGCGGCTAGGCGGGTGAAGTCGATCGCCTCGCGGGTGCAGCCAGGGGTGTTGGCCTTCGGATAGAAGAACAGAACCAGCTTCTGGCCGGCAAAGTCGGCGCGGGAGATCTCGCCGCCGCCATCGCGCGGCAGCCTGAAGTCCGGCGCGACGCTGCCCTCGGCGAGGCCGGCTGGCTTGGTTGCGGCGGATTTGGCCGCGGACTTCGCGTTAGCCTTCGGCGCCGCCGTCTTGGCAGTAGTGGGCTTGGCAGCGGGCAACTTGGCAGCAGCCTTCTTCGTCACGGCCGTGGTCTTCGCGGCGGACGGTTTGGCTGCCGCCTTCGTCGTCACCTTGGAGGTTTTCTTGGTGGCGGGCTTGGTGGCCGCCTTGGATGGTTTCTTGGGCGTCGGCTTGGGCATGCGCCTTCCTTTCGTCGCTTTCGAAGGGTCAAACATCGATTATCGCCTGGAAACGATGCGAGTTTGCCGCTGCTGGGCAAATCCGTCGACCTCGGGGTATGGTTGCAGGGATTCGGCGTACCGACCATCCCCGTTTGTTCAATGGGCCCGTTGGGCCGGTGGCGAGTTGAGGTTTCAAGCGAGGATTGGCAGCAATGCCGCCACAGGAGCGCATCCTGCGCGACGGCGCACACCCCTCCCGCGAAGAACCGGCTCCCGACGCGCGCGTGCAACGAGAGGCAATGGCCAAACATCCGACGCCGGACCAGTCCGACCCGCACGCTGGCCAAGACTCCAACGATCCCCATTGGCACGACGGCCATTGGGATCATGAGCACGAGGAAGATGCGCGGCACCGCGCCCGCAAATTGCTGAAGCGCCGCAACCTCGGTCTCGATCGTATCGACGACTGGCCGAGCCGCCGCGCGTCCGGCACGCCGTGGCTGAAGCGGACGCTGCTGACGCTTGCGGTGGTCGGCGCCGTGCTGATCGCGAGCTTCGCCGGACTGTGGCTGCGGCTCGGCGTCGGCCCGATCAATCTCGACATGGTGACGCCGTGGCTGGCAGACGCGATCGAAGAGAACATCGGTCAGGGCAACACCGTTGAGATCGGCGGCACTCAGATCGAGCGGGCTGGCCGGATTCGGATCGCGGTGCGGATTCGCGACATCGTGGTGCGCGACCGCGATCACGTCGTGGTCGCCTCGGCACCCAAAGCCGAGGTGCGGCTATCCGGCTGGGCGCTGATGACCGGCAGGCTGCGCGCCGAGAGCCTGCGGCTGGTCGGCGCCGAACTGGCGATCCGGATCGATCCCGACGGGCAGGTGACGGTTTCAGCCGGCTCGACGGATCGGCCGCTGGCCACTGGCGTCGCGCCGAGCGGCCGTCCGGCTGAATTCAAGCTCCCGACCCAGCCGACCACTCCGGATGCAGGGGCGGCGGCGCCGGGTGCCACGCCGCCGGCGGCCTCGACCAACACGCCGCCGCCACCGACGGCGACCGATACGTCGGACACCATGAAGGGCGTGCTGGCCGGGCTCGAATGGCTGGACAGCCTCAGCCTGAGCGGGCTCGACGGTCAGAACCTCAACGAGATCGGCCTGAAGAACGGCAACCTCGTCGTCGACGACCAGCAGCGCGGCAACCGTTGGACCTTCGAGAACATCTCGCTCAGCCTGCGCCGCCCGAGCACCGGCGGCGTCGCGCTCAGCGTCGGCGAGGAGGGCGGGCTCAAGGCCTGGTCGCTCCGCGTCCAGGTCGGCCCGGCGCATGACGGAGTCCGCTCGGTCGAACTCCACGCCAACCAGGTGCCGACCCGGACCTTGCTGCTGGCGCTGCGGCTGAAGAACCTGACCTACAGTGCCGACTTCCCGCTCACTGGCGACCTCAAGGGCGAAGTCGGCCGCGACGGCGTCCCGACCTATTTCCGCGGCAAGCTGACCGCCGGCGCCGGCACCGTGATCGATTCCGACACGCCCGACTATCCAATGGCGATCGACCAGATCGAAACCTCGTTCGAATGGGACGCCAATCGCCGCGTGCTGATCGCGCCGTTCAAGGTGCTGGCCGGCCCCAACCGGGTGACGCTGCTGGCCTCCCTCGAGCCGCCGAACGGCAGCGTCAACGACTGGCGGCTCGGACTGTCCGGCGGCACCATCGTTCTGCCGGGCGCGCAGAACGAGAGCCCGCTGATCTTCAACCGGATTGCGGTTCGGGTCCGTTTCGATAGCGCCAATCGCCGCGTGCTGCTGACCCAGGCCGACGTCAGCAATGGCGAGATCGGCGTCGCCGGCTCCGGCAGCATCGATTACTCCGGCGAGCCGCGGTTGACGCTGGGCCTTGCCGGCACCCCGATGTCGGTGTCGGCGCTGAAGCGGATGTGGCCGGTGCTGATCGTGCCGGAGCTGCGGGAGTGGGTGAACGACAGGATCCTCGCCGGCTCGATCCAGACCATCGACATCGCGATCAATTCGCCAATGAAGAACTTGTCGCGCCGCGGTCCGCCGATCCCGGACGAAGGGCTGCTGGTCAACATCCTCGGCAATGGCGCGGCGATCCATCCGGTCGACGGCATGCCGGTCGTGAAGGATGCCGATATGCGGGTGCGGGTCACCGGCCGCACCGCAACGGTCGCGATCAATCAGGCCAATGCCGACACCGACGGCGGCCGCAAGGTGGCACTGTCGGACATTCTGTTCGAGGTGCCGGATCTGGCGCCGAAGCCGGCGCCGGCGCGGATCAAGTTCAAGCTCGAGGGCCCGGTGCCCGCAGTCGCCGAAGTGCTGGCTTCCGGCCGGCTCAGTGACGCGGCGGCGCTGCCGATCGATCCCAACACCAGCAAGGGCAACGTCTCGGCGCAGGTCGCGCTCGGCATGCCGATCCAGCGCGAGCTGACCAAGCAGGACACCAGCTACTCGATCAACGCTGACCTCAGCGGCTTCTCCGCCGACAAGGTGGCGATGGGCCAGAAGCTCGAGGCCAATGCGCTGAAGGTGATCGCCAACAACCAGGGCTACCAGGTCAAGGGCGACGTCAAAATCAATGGTCAGGCGGCGTCGCTGGACTATCGCAAGCCGGTCGATGGCGACGCCGACGTCAAGCTGCAGGCGACGCTCGACGATGCCAGCCGCGCCCGGCTCGGTGTCGATCTCGGCAGCGGTCTCAGCGGTCCGCTTGGCGTCAAGTTGACCGGCAAGATGGGTGACAACGAACAGGATTCCAAGTTCGGCATCGAAGCCGATCTGACCCCGGTGAAGGTCGACAATCTGCTGCCGGGCTGGAGCAAGCAGCCGGGCAAGCCCGGCAAGGCGACCTTCAACGTCACGCGCAAGCCGCAATCGACCCGGCTCGATGATGTCACCATCGAAGGCGGCGGCACGCTGATCAAGGGCTCTCTCGAAGTCGACCCCGAAGGCGATCTGATCAACATCAACTTCCCGGTGTACTCGCCGTCCGAAGGCGACAAGGCGATGCTGAAGGCCGATCGCGGTCCCGACGGCGTCCTCAAGGCGGTGATGCGCGGTGACGTGTTCGACGGCCGCGGCTTCATCCGCTCGGCGCTGTCGGGCAGCTCCAGCGACGCCAAGGGCAAGAGCATCGATTTCGATCTCGACCTGAAGTTCGGTGCGGTCGCCGGCTTCTCCGGCGAGGCGCTGCGCAGCCTCGACGTCAAGACCACGCGCCGCAATGGCGCGATCCGCAGCTTCTCGATGAACGGCAAGCTCGGCCGCGACACCCCGATCACCGCCGATCTGCGTGGCCGCAATCAGGGCCGCGAAGTGATCTATCTCGAGACCAACGACGCCGGCGCGTTCTTCCGCTTCACCGACAGCTACTCGAAGATGTATGGCGGCCAGCTCTCGCTGGCGGTCGAGCCGCCTGGCGGCGAGCCGCGCGAGAAGGAGGGCCTGATCAACGTCCGCGACTTCACCGTGAAGGGCGAAGCTGCGCTCGACCGCGTCGCCGCCGGCGCGCCGGGCGGACCGCCGCAGGGACTGGCGTTCTCGCGCCTGCGCGCCGAGTTCAGCCGGCAGAACGGCACGCTGACTATTCGCGACGGCGTGGTGAAGGGGCCGACGATCGGCGCCACGATCGAAGGCTCGATCGATTACAGCGCCAACCAGGTGCGGATGAGCGGCACCTTCGTGCCGATGTACGGGCTGAACAACATGTTCGGGCAGATCCCGATCGTCGGCCTGTTCCTGGGCGGCGGCAGCAACGAGGGGCTGATCGGCGTCACCTATGAGGTGGTCGGCACGCCGGGCAAACCGGTGCTGCGGGTCAACCCGATCTCGGCGATGGCACCGGGCGTGCTGCGCAAGATCTTCGAATTCAACACCGGCCGACAAAACAACGGCGCCGATTTCCCGGCGCCGCCAAACTAAATCAGATAACGACCTATCTCCGTCATTGAGTGTCAACGGGTCTGGCCTCTGGCCGGCCCGATGACAATTCCGACAAGTAATCCAGCTCGGTGCACGGAGCTGGATTACGTCGTCGGATTCGCCAATGACGAGGTGTGGCGTTACTTGCCGCGCAGCCACGGCACCATGCGGCCGAGCGTTGCGTCGTGACGGAAGTACTGGTGCCACAGCGCGCCGATCACGTGGATCAGCACGACGATCGCGGTCAAAAGGAACAGCGGTTCGTGCGCCGCATGCAGCGCGCCGGCGATTGCGTCGTTCTTGGCGAGCGGCGGAATGCCGAGCAGGTCGACGCCGCGGCCGGAGAACAGCGTCATGCCGAGGCCGGTGATCGGGACCGCGAGCAGCAGCAGGTAGAGCAGGCCGTGGCTGATCCGGGCGATCACCTCGGTGATGCGCGGCGAGGGTACCAGATCGGGCGCGCCGTGGATCTTGATCCACAGGATGCGAACCACGCCGAGGCCGAGCACGAGGGTGCCGATCGCCTTGTGCCAGCTGTACAGCGTGCCGCGCAGCGGGTCGGTCTTCTCCAGCCCGTGTGCGTATTGCATCGAGGCGAACAGCGCGATCACGGCAAAGAAAATCAGCCAGTGAATGAGGACAGCGAGCGCGCCGTATTGGGCGGGCCGTTTGTCGGCGGTATCAAGAGTCGTGGTGGTCATGATGTCTCCGAAGCGAAATCGCGGCATGTCAAAGCCCGCCGCGCGAGCAGCCCATCGGACGATGATGCCCGGCAGGGCGGCGGCAGCGTGTGATCGAGCGCAATTTGGCCGAACACATTTTGCTGATCGCAGAGGCGAGGGGCCGCTAATGGCCCGGTCTATGCCACGCAGGGATTGCGAAGTCATGACTGATAGCTGCGACTGAAACGCAACAGCGTGCGCTTATTGTCGCTCCCGCAGCGCCGGGACTATCAGGAACGGGATCATGCCGAGCACCACGCTCACCAGCGCGAAGCCGAGCACCGGATTGTAGCTCTGGGTGAGGTCGTGCAGCAGGCCGCCGCACCATGAACCGAACGCCGAGCCGAGGCCGCTACCGATCGATATCGTGCCGTAGATCGTGCCGACGCGCTTGCCGCGGAAGATGCTCATCGCGGTGGCGGTGATCAGCGGGCCGCGCGAACCGATCATCGAGCCGAAGCAGATCACGAAGCCGCCGAGCAGCAACAGGTTCGGATACCACTGCAGCAGCCAGAGCAGCCCGAGGCCGGTGATCGAGATCGCATAGGAAAACAGGATCGACGGACGCCGTCCGATCACGCCGTCGAGCCAACTCACGCCGAGCATGCCGACCACCAGCACGACGCCAGAGAAGCCCCAGGCGGTCGCCGCCTGCAGCGGGGTGAAGCCGGCGTCGACCAGATAGGCGACCACCTGCGCCGAGATCGAATACATCCCGATTGCGGTGAAGAAGAAAGTCGCGAACAGCGCCCAGAACGCGTGGTGGCGCATCGCGCTTCCCAGCGTCCAGCCGTCATCATCGGCATCCTGCGCGGGCCGCTGCGCGTGGGCGTCCGCCCCGGCGGCGAACCGCCGCCATGGCAGCAGCGACAGCGGCAGCAGCAGGATCAGCATCGCGCCGCCGAGGACCAGATACGCCTCGCGCCAGCCGTATCGTTCAATCAGTACCTGAGCGATCGGCAGCATCACCAGCACGCCGGCCCCGATCGCCGAATACACCACCGCCATCGCGGTCGGCAGCCGTGCGCCGAACCAGCGGCCGAGCAGGATTGAATTCGGAACGTTGCCGGTGAAGGCGATGCCGAGGCCGACGCACAGCCCGACGGTGATCTGCAGCTGCCAGAGCCGCTCGGCGTAGGCGGCGATCAGCAGCGCGCCGCCGAGCAGGGCCATGCCGAGAGTGTAGACCGCGCGCGGGCCGGACCGATCGAACAGCCGGCCGACCAGAGGTGAGGCGAGGCCGGTGCACAGCGCCGTCAGCGAATAGATCGACACCACCTCGGCGCGGTCCCAGCCGAACGAGGCCGAGATCGGCAGCAGGAACACGGTGAAGCTCTCGCCGAGCCCGCGGCCGAGCAGCGACAGCACGAAGCACAGGCCGAGAATGAACAGGCCGGTGCGCGAGGCACGGTGATCCAAGGACGATCCTTCCCGAACGAGTCCGCGTTTTTCACATCGAACGCGGTTTTGCCGGAAAGGAGCAGGGCCTGCCCGCGAATGGGGCTATGCAAGCCGAAGCAGCACGTGCTTCTTCTTCCCCATCGACAGCTTAATCACGCCGTCCGACGACAGGTCGGTCGCGGTCAGCGTCATCTTTTCGTCGGTCACCGGCGCATCGTTGACCTTGAGGCCGCCGGCCTTGATCTGGCGGCGGGCTTCGCCGTTGGAGGCGACCAGCCCGGTCTTCTCCGCGAACGCCACCAGCACGCCGATCCCGGCATCGAGCTCGCCGCGGCTGATCTCAACGCTCGGCAGGTCCTGGGCGGTGCCGCCCTGTTCGAAGGTGGTGCGCGCGGTGGCTTCGGCCTTGTCGGCCGCCTCGCGGCCGTGCATCAGCGCGGTCGCCTCGGTGGCCAGGATCTTCTTAGCGTCGTTGATCTCGGCACCCTGCAGCTTCGACAGCCGCTCGATTTCGTCCATCGGCAGCAGCGTGAACAGCTTTAGGAAGCGGCCGACGTCGGCGTCCTCGGTGTTGCGCCAGTACTGCCAGTAATCATACGGCGCCAGCATGTCGCCGTTGAGCCAAACCGCACCGGCGGCGCTCTTGCCCATCTTGGCGCCCGAGGCGGTGGTGAGCAGCGGGCAGGTCAGCGCATGGAGCTGATGCGTGCCCATGCGGCGGCCGAGGTCGACGCCGTTGACGATGTTGCCCCACTGATCCGAGCCGCCCATCTGCAGATTGCATTTGTAGCGGCGCGCCAGCTCGACGAAGTCGTAGGACTGCAGGATCATGTAGTTGAATTCGATGAATGACAGTTCCTGCTCACGCTCGAGCCGCAGCTTCACCGAGTCCATCGTCAGCATGCGGTTGATCGAGAAGTGGCGGCCGACGTCGCGCAGCATCTCGATGTAGTTCAGCTTGGTCAGCCACTCGGCGTTGTCGGCCATCACCGCGTCGCTGTGGCCGTCGCCGAACTTGATGAACTTCGAGAACGTGCCCTTGATCGACTCCTTGTTGGCGTCGATCTGCTCATAGGTGAGGATCTTGCGGGTCTCGTCGCGGCCGGACGGATCGCCGACGCGCGTGGTGCCGCCGCCCATCAGTGCGATCGGCTTGTTGCCGGTCGCCTGCAGCCAGTGCAGCATCATGATCGAGAGCAGATGGCCGACATGCAGCGACGCCGCGGTGCAGTCGTAACCGACATACGCGACCACTTCGCCCTTCGCCGCGAGCGCGTCCAGCGAGTCGGGGTCGGAAATCTGATGAATGAATCCCCGGCTTTGGAGAACATTCATAAAATCAGACTTAAAAGCGGTCATCTGTATCGGTCTCTGATCACGGTTATTTCACGCATCGCGCAGATCGCGCGCGAAGACGCCCAGGAATGTCTTTCGGGCGCGTTACCCTGTGGCATTATAAGAACTAGGTGTTTGACACAAGTTGGACATTCCGCAGCGGCCAGAGAAGGCGCGTGCCATGATGATGACGGCGATCGGACTGATGAGCGGGACGTCGCTCGACGGCGTCGATGTCGCTCTGATCAAGACCGACGGACGGCGCGTCGCTGCGCTCGGACCGTCGGGCTACCGGCCCTACACCGAGACCGAACGCAGCCTGCTGCGCCAGGCGCTCGCTGAAGCGGTGCAACTGACCGCGCGGGATGCCCGGCCGGGCGTGCTCGCCGAAGCCGAACGCGCCGTGACGATCGCCCACGCCGAGGCGGTCGCCGCCTTCGTGGCGCAGAACCGGCTGTCGCCCGAGAGCGTCGACATCGTCGGCTTCCACGGCCAGACCGTGCTGCACCGGCCGGCCGAAAAGCTCACGGTGCAGATCGGCGATGCCAAGGCGCTGGCCAAGGCGATCCGCATCCCGGTGGTGTGCGACTTCCGCGCCGCGGATGTCGCAGCCGGCGGGCAGGGCGCGCCGCTGGTACCGGTGTATCACCGCGCGCTGGCGCAATCGCTCGGCCGTGACGGCCCGATCGGCGTGATCAATGTCGGCGGGGTGTCCAACGTCACGTATATCGACGGCACCGACACGCTGATTGCCTGCGACACCGGCCCCGGCAATGCGCTGCTCGATGACTTCATGTTCCGCAAGCTCGGCAAGCCGTTCGATTGCGAAGGCCGGCTGGCGGCGCAGGGCACGATCGATCAGGCGTGGCTCGCGGAAGCGCTACAGCATCCATTCTTCGCCAAGCCGGCGCCGAAATCGCTCGATCGCAACGACTTCGCCGGGCTGGCCCAGCGCGACTGGTCGCCGGCCGACGGGGCCGCGACGCTGACGGCGTTCACCGCGCGCGCGATTGCGTCGGTGCTGCCGCTGCTGCCGAAGCCGCCGCAGAGCTGGATCGTGACCGGCGGCGGTGCACGTAACCTGACGCTGATGCGGATGCTGCGCGAGGCGCTGGCCCCGGCCGGCGTCGAGAGCGCCGATGCGCTCGGCTGGTCCGCCGACGCGATGGAGGCGCAGGCGTTCGGCTTCCTCGCCACGCGCGGGCTGAAGGGCCTGCCGCTGAGCTATCCGGCGACCACCGGCGTCGCCTTTCCGATGACGGGCGGGCTGTTGGCGCGGCCGTAAGGCGACATCGTCATTGCGAGGAGCAAAGCGACGAAGCAATCCGGCTTCGCAGCCCGGCTCTGGATTGCTTCGCGGAGCCTGTCACCGGGCCGGCCAGAGGCCGACCCGTTGGCTTCCCAATGACGGAGCGAGGCCTGCGCCTCAGCGGACGTTGGCGAGCCGCATGTCGAGATAGGACGTGATCGTCTCCATCAGCGGCTCCATCCGGTCTTCGAAGAAGTGGTTGGCGCCCGGGATGGTCTGCTGGTCGATCACGATGCCCTTCTGGGTCTTCAACTTCTCGACCAGGTTGTTGACGTCCTTGGCCGGGGCGACGATGTCCTTCTCGCCATGGACGATCAGGCCGGACGACGGGCAGGGCGCCAGGAACGAGAAATCGTAGCGGTTCGGTTCCGGCGCGATCGAGATGAAGCCTTCGACCTCGGGGCGGCGCATCAGCAGCTGCATGCCGATCCAGGCGCCGAACGAGAAGCCGGCGACCCAGCAGGCGCGGGCTTCGGGATTGATGGTCTGCGCCCAATCGAGCGCGGAGGCGGCATCGGCCAGCTCGCCGGTGCCGTGATCGAACGAGCCCTGGCTGCGGCCGACGCCGCGGAAATTGAACCGCAGCACCGAGAAGCCGCGGGCCACGAAGGCGTAATACACCTGATAGACGATCGGGTGGTTCATGTTGCCACGGAACTGCGGATGCGGGTGCAGCACCATCGCGATCGGCGCGTTCTTCTGCTTCGCCGGGTGGTAGCGGCCTTCAAGTCGGCCCGCCGGACCGGTGAAAATAACTTCGGGCATCAGCGATCCTTGCGCGACATCGTGGGATTCGGCCTGGCGCGCCGGGCGCGCGCGGGTCCTGCCAGCAACGGCCGCCGGCTGCCGCAGTGCGGATGGGGCAGGTGGCCGGCGGAAACGGGGAGCTGCGTTCTAGCATGGAGCGCAGGGCCAAATGCAAGCATATTGAGCAGGGTGGCCGCCGGCGGCGGTGCCAGGGGACGGACCAACAGTCCTCCCGAGACAAGGAATGAAGCGTGGTGACGGCCAATCGAGTGTATCTGGACTGGAATGCGACCACGCCGCTGCGGCCGGAGGCTAAGGCGGCGATGACGGCAGCGCTCGACCTTGTCGGCAATCCGTCGTCGGTCCATGCCGAAGGCCGCGCCGCCCGCGGGCTGCTCGAACAGGCCCGGGCGCAGGTGGCGGCCGCGGTCGGTGCAGCGCCACGCGACGTGGTGTTCACCTCCGGCGGCACCGAAGCCAATGCGCTGGCGCTTACAGCGGGACTCAGGATCGGTACGGAACCCACTGAAAGACTGCTGCTTTCGGCCGTTGAGCATGCCTCGGTTCTGAGCGGCGGCCGGTTCCCGACGGAGCGGGTCACCCAGATCCGGGTGACGGCGGACGGCGTGATCGACCTCGACCATCTGCGCGCATTGCTGGCCGATGGCGGTCCGGCGCTGGTGTCGGTGATGCTCGCCAACAACGAGACCGGCGCGCTTCAGCCGATTCGTGAAGTTGCTGAGATGGTGCATGAAGCGGGCGGTGTGCTGCACGTCGACGCGATCCAGGCGCTGGGCAAGATTCCATTCGGAATCAAGGAACTCGGCGTCGATCTTATGTCGCTGTCTGCACACAAGATCGGAGGTCCGAAGGGCGTCGGCGCGCTGGTGCTGAGCCCGAAGCTGACCGGGCCGGAGCCGCTGCTGCGTGGCGGAGGTCAGGAGCTGGGGCGGCGCGCCGGCACCGAGAACCTGATCGGCATCGCCGGCTTCGGCGCCGCCGCCGCGGTGGCGATCCCGGCGATGGCGGACGACATGGTCCGGATCGAAGGATTGCGGACACGGCTCGAGGCGGGCTTGCGACATATCGCCGGGGACGAGGGGGTGATCATGTCGGCCGGCGTGCCGCGGCTGCCCAACACCACGCTGTTCGCGATTCCGGGATTACGGGCCGAGACCGCGGTGATCGGCTTCGATCTGGCCGGAATCGCGGTGTCGTCGGGCTCGGCGTGTTCGTCCGGCAAGGTGCAGCCGTCGCACGTGCTTCAAGCGATGGGGTTCGGTCCGGAACTTGCACGGTCGGCGATACGGATCAGCCTCGGCTGGTCGAGTAGCGAATCCGACATCGATCGATGCCTGCAGGCTTGGAGAAAGCTCGCCGGCAACCTAACTAAAAGGGATCATGAAACAGTGCTTGAACGGTTCTAAGAGGGTTTCATCCCGCGCCGGATCGTGTAAGCATGTCTCAGCAGATCCACCGCGGTCCTTGAAACCGCGAGCGGAGGTTTGAATGGCTGCCGTACAAGAGACCGTCGATCGGGTCCGCCAGATCGACGTCGATCAATATCGATATGGATTCGAGACCCTGATCGAATCCGAGAAGGCTCCGAAGGGGCTTTCCGAAGATATCGTCCGCTTCATTTCGGCGAAGAAGAACGAGCCCGACTGGATGTTGCAGTGGCGGCTCGATGCCTATCGCCGCTGGCTGACGATGACCGAGCCGAGCTGGGCGCGGGTGTCGTATCCGAAGATCGACTTCCAGGACCTCTACTACTACGCCGCGCCGAAGCCGAAGAAGACCGTCGGCTCGCTCGACGAGATCGATCCTGAGATTCTCAAGACCTACGAGAAGCTCGGCATTCCGCTGCGCGAAGTCGCGCTGCTGGAAGGCGTCGAGCCGCAGCCGGGTGCGCCGGACTCGCCGGGGCGCAAGATTGCGGTCGACGCGGTGTTCGACTCGGTGTCGGTGGCGACCACCTTCCAGGCCGAACTGAAGAAGGCCGGCGTGATCTTCATGCCGATCTCGGAGGCGATCAAGCATCACCCCGAACTGGTGCAGAAGTATCTCGGCAGCGTGGTGCCGACCTCCGACAACTTCTATGCGACGCTGAACTCGGCGGTGTTCTCCGACGGCTCGTTCGTCTACGTGCCGCCGGGCGTGCGCTGCCCGATGGAGCTGTCGACCTATTTCCGCATCAACGAGCGCAACACCGGCCAGTTCGAGCGCACGCTGATCATCGCCGACAAGGGCTCCTACGTGTCCTATCTCGAAGGCTGCACCGCTCCGCAGCGCGACGAGAACCAGCTTCACGCCGCCGTGGTCGAACTGGTGGCGATGGACGACGCCGAGATCAAATACTCGACGGTGCAGAACTGGTACCCGGGCAACTCGGAAGGCAAGGGCGGCATCTACAACTTCGTCACCAAGCGTGGCGACTGCCGCGGCGCCAATTCCAAGATCTCCTGGACCCAGGTCGAGACCGGGTCGGCGATCACTTGGAAGTATCCGAGCTGCATCCTTCGCGGCGACAATTCGCGCGGCGAGTTCTACTCGATCGCGATCTCGAACGGCTATCAGCAGGTCGATAGCGGCACCAAGATGATCCATCTCGGCAAGAACACCACGAGCCGGATCATCTCCAAGGGCATCGCCGCCGGCAAGTCGCAGAACACCTATCGCGGCCTCGTCACGGCGCACCGCAAGGCCACCGGTGCGCGCAACTTCACCGCCTGCGACTCGCTGCTGATCGGCGACCAGTGCGGCGCGCACACCGTGCCCTACATCGAAGCCAAGAACGCCTCGACGCTGTTCGAGCACGAGGCGACCACGTCGAAGATCTCCGAGGACGTGCTGTTTTATTGCATCCAGCGCGGCCTGTCGCAGGAGGAGGCGGTCGGCCTCGTGGTCAACGGCTTCGTCAAGGACGTGCTGCAGCAACTGCCGATGGAATTCGCGGTGGAAGCGCAGAAGCTGATCTCGATCAGCCTCGAAGGTTCGGTCGGCTAACGCCGGCAGCTTCACGAGGTGGCCGCGCCGCGGCCGCCTCGCAGGATCCGCAACGAGAACGTCATATCAACTCATCCTTCGAGACGCGCGCTGCGGTCGATCCTCAGGATGAGAGCCAAACAGGAAGGTCGTTATGCCCGCATTGCTCGAAGTGAAGGACCTCAAGGTCAGCGTCGCGGATCGCGAGATCCTGCACGGGCTGACACTCACCGTGAACGAAGGCGAAGTGCACGCGATCATGGGGCCGAACGGCTCCGGCAAGTCGACGCTCAGCCATGTCATCGCCGGCAAGCCGGGCTACGAGGTGACCGGCGGCGAGGTCCTGTTCAAGGGCGAAGACCTGCTCGCGATGGAGCCGAACGAGCGCGCCGCCAAGGGCGTGTTCCTGGCGTTCCAGTATCCGGTCGAAATCCCCGGCGTCGCCACCATGAACTTCCTGCGCACCGCGCTGAATGCGCAGCGCAAGGCGCGCGGCGAGGACGAATTGTCGACGCCTGATTTCCTCAAGCGGGTTCGAGAAGTCTCGGGCTCGCTTGGCATCCCGCAGGAGATGCTGAAGCGCGGCGTCAATGTCGGGTTCTCGGGCGGCGAGAAGAAGCGCAACGAGGTGCTGCAGATGGCGCTGTTCCAGCCCAGCCTGTGCATCCTCGACGAGATGGACTCCGGCCTCGACATCGACGCGCTGCGGATCGCTTCCGAAGGTGTCAACGCGCTGCGCGCGCCGAACCGGTCGATGATCGTCATCACCCACTATCAGCGGCTGCTCGACTACATCGTGCCGGACGTTGTCCATGTGATGTCGAAGGGCAAGGTCGTTCGCAGCGGCGGCAAGGAGCTCGCGCTCGAGCTCGAAGCCAACGGTTACGCGCAATATCAGGAAGCCGCGGCCTGAGCGCCGCCGATCGGGACACGGTCATGAACATCGCAGTGGCGAAACCCGACAAGCCCGACACCGCCAGCGATAATTTCGCTGCAGTCAGCGCCCGCGTGCCGGGTGCGGGCAAGGTCGCCGACACCCGCCGTCAGGCGCTCGACACATTCCAGCGGATCGGGCTGCCGCACCGCCGGATCGAAGACTGGAAGTACACCGACCTGCGCGCGCTGATGCGCGAGGTTCTGCCGCTTGCTGCTGCCCCAGAGGCGACCGCGCTGGCGCGCGCCGAGGCTACCGCCAAGCTGCATGCGATCGACGGCGTCCACCGTTTGGTGCTGGTCGACGGCGCGCTGGCGACCGGTCTGTCCGACCTTGCGGAGCTGGAAGCCGGCCTGTCGATCCGCAGCTTGCGCGAGGCGCTGCAAAGCGGCGACGACCGCGTGCTGTCGCTCGACACCGCCGATCCGATGGTGGCGCTCAACACCGCGCTGATGACCGACGGCGTCGTTATCGAGGTTGCGGACGGGACCACGCTGGCACGGCCGCTGCACATCCTGCACATCGCTTCCGGCACTGCGCCGGCCGCGATGTTCACCCGGTCGCGGATCGCGCTCGGCAACGCCGCGGTGGCGACGGTGGTCGAAAGCTACGTGGCGGGCGAGGGCGTCGGTGCCTATCAGGTTCACGACTCCGCGGTGATCGCGATCGCTGATCACGCTCGGCTCGACTACGTGCGGATCGTCGAAGACTCCCGCGAGGCGTTCAACATCACCTCGGCGGCGGTCTCGGTCGGCGCGCATGCGCATTTCAACGCGTTCGGCATCACCACCGGCGGGCTCGTCAGCCGCTATCAGGCGGTGGTGACGGTGGCCGGCTCGCACTCCGAAGTGCAGACCAACGGCGTCAATCTCCTCAACGGCAAGCAGCACGCCGACACCACGCTGGTGATGAACCACGATGTGCCGCATTGCGCCAGCCGCGAAGGTTTCCGCGCTGTGGTGGACGACCGGGGGCACTCGGTCTTCCAGGGGCGGATCAACGTCCGTCAGCCGGCGCAGCAGACCGACGCCAAAATGATGACGCGGGCGCTGTTGCTGTCGGACGAGGCCGAGGTCGACAATAAGCCGGAGCTCGAAATCTTCGCCGACGACGTCACCTGCGGCCACGGCGCCGCGGTCGGCGCGCTCGACGACTCCTTGCTGTTCTATCTGCGCGCCCGCGGCCTGCCGCAGAAGGAAGCCGAGGCGATGCTGATCCAGGCTTTCGTCGGCGAGGCGATCGAAGCGATCGCGGACGATAATTTACGTGAGCTGGTGACCGCGGCTGCGGTGCGCTGGCTGGAGGCGAGGCGATGAGTACGCATCCGGCGGTCAACAACGGCAGCTACGACGTCGACCTGGTCCGCGAGGACTTTCCGGCGCTGGCGCTGCAGGTTTACGGCAAGAAGCTGGTGTATCTCGACAACGCCGCCTCGGCGCAGAAGCCGCGGCAGGTGCTGACGCGGATGACGCAGGCGTATGAGAGCGAATACGCCAACGTGCATCGCGGCCTGCATTATCTCGCCAACGCCGCGACCGAGGCTTACGAGGGCGGCCGCACCCGCGTGCAGCATCTGCTCAACGCCAAGCGGCCCGAAGAGATCATCTTCACCCGCAACGCCACCGAGGCGGTCAACCTGGTGGCGTCGTCGTGGGGCGCGACCAATATCGGCGAGGGCGACGAGATCGTGCTCTCGATCATGGAGCACCACTCCAACATCGTGCCGTGGCACTTCCTGCGCGAGCGCCAGGGAGCGGTGATCAAGTGGGCGCCGGTCGACGACGAAGGCAACTTCCTGCTCGACGAGTTCGAGAAGCTGCTGACCGCCAAGACCAAGCTGGTCGCGATCACCCAGATGTCGAACGCGCTCGGTACCGTCGTTCCGGTCAAGGACGTGGTGAAGATCGCCCATGCCCGCGGCATTCCGGTGCTGGTCGACGGCAGCCAGGCGGCGGTGCATCTCGCGATCGATGTCCAGGACATCGACTGCGACTTCTATGTGATGACCGGCCACAAGATCTATGGCCCGACCGGGATCGGCGCGCTGTACGGCAAGTACGACGTGCTCGCCAAGATGCGCCCCTACAACGGCGGCGGCGAGATGATCCGCGAGGTCGCGCAGGATTGGGTGACCTACGGAGATCCGCCGCATCGATTCGAAGCCGGCACGCCGGCGATCGTCGAAGCCGTCGGGCTCGGCGCCGCGATCGACTACGTCAATTCGATCGGCAAGGAGCGGATCGCCGCCCACGAACACGATCTTTTGACCTACGCCGAGGAGCGGCTCCGCGAGATCAACGCGCTGCGGATCATCGGCAATGCCAAGGGCAAAGGCCCGGTGATTTCCTTCGAAATGAAGGGCGCACACCCGCACGACGTCGCTACGGTGATCGACCGGCAGGGGATCGCGGTCCGCGCCGGCACCCATTGCGTGATGCCGCTGCTGGAGCGGTTCCAAGTCACTGCGACGTGCCGTGCGTCGTTCGGCATGTATAATACCCGTGAGGAAGTGGACCAACTCGTCAGTGCGCTGATCAAGGCGCGGGATCTGTTCGCATGACCGATACGATCGAAGCCAAAGCCAACATGCAGACCGTTTCGGCGCTGCCGCCGGAGGAGACCGAGCGGCTCGGCACCGAGATCGTGGCCGCGCTGAAGACGGTGTTCGACCCGGAAATCCCCGCCGACATTTACGAGCTCGGACTAATCTACAAAGTCGAGATCAAGGACGACCGCACCGTCGACCTCGACATGACGCTGACGACGCCGAACTGTCCGGCTGCGGCCGAGCTGCCGACCATGGTCGAGAACGCGGTGGCCAGCGTGCCCGGCGTCGGCGTGGTCAACGTCAACATTGTCTGGGAGCCGCCGTGGACTCCGGAGCGGATGAGCGACGAAGCCCGGCTCGTGCTGAATATGTGGTGAGGACGGATTGGGTCTGCGTCTGAACGGAGTGATCGAAACGGCGCTGTATGTCGACGACCTCGATCGCGCCCGAAGCTTCTACCAGGACGTCCTGCTGCTGAGTCCGATGACGAGCGATCAGCGGTTTTGTGCTTTCGACGTGGGTGGCCGCAACGTGCTGCTGCTGTTCAAGCGGGGCAGCACGCTGGAGACGGTCCAACTGCCGGGCGGCACGATCCCGCCGCATGATGGCAGCGGACCTGTCCACATGGGACTGTCGATCGATCGCGACCGGCTCGGCGAATGGGAAGCGCGCCTGACGGAGCATGGCGTGGAGATCGAAGGCCGCACGGAGTGGCCGCGAGGCGGGTCGAGTATCTACTTCCGTGATCCCGATCGCCATCTGTTGGAACTTGTGACGCCGGGTGTCTGGCCGATCCATTAGGTGGCAAACGGCGAGGAACTGGTAGCACCTTTCGAAGTGGCGGTTGCGTAACTATCTGAAGGTCCGGCTGGTCGCCGGTTAAGCGGTGAACGTCTCCGGGTAGGTCCGGCAACAGGAGTGGGAAACACCATGGCTACGGCACGTCCTCGGCCTCAAGTGATGCGGCTCACCGATGCCGCGGCCATTCGCGTGAAAGAACTAATGGGCCGCGCCGACAGCGAGATTCTTGGCCTGCGCGTCGGGATCAAGAATGGCGGCTGCGCCGGACAGTCCTACACGGTCGAGTACGCGCACGATATCAAGCCGAACGACGAAGTCATCGAAGACAAGGGCGTGAAGATCCTGGTCGATCCGAAGGCGGTGTTGTTCCTGCTCGGCACCGAGATGGACTACAAAGCCGACAGGATGCAGGCGCAGTTCGTGTTCAACAACCCGAACCAGATCTCAGCGTGCGGCTGCGGCGAGTCCGTGGAACTGAAGCCGGCCTCGATCGACGGCTGAGTTCCGTCGGATCTGATTCAAACTTTACATCCTGTCAGAAGTGTAGAGCGCGCGGTGCGATACCGCGCGCTATTTGCGTGTGCGAATTAAGTGCACCTTAAGGTGCCTCAAGCGAATACCTCTCCAAGGGTGGAACCACAGGGGAGGATCATCAGATGAAGCGCCGCGATTTTCTGCTCGGAGCTGCAGCCGTCGGCCTCGGAGGGCCGTTGCTGGCGAAGGCGGCGATCTCGTCGTTGCACGCGCAACCTGCAGCACCAAAAGGCGCAAAGATCGCCAAGGTCGCGATCTTCCCGGCGATCGGTTTCTCCCGCGTCGGTAATGCCGAGGACTGGTTTCTGGCGCCGGAGGTGCCGGGCCTGCTCGACGAGCCAGAAGGCGGCTTCAAGGATAAGCAGGGACGGATCAAGAAACAGGTGCAGCGCTTCCGCCTGTTCGGCTACGACGACCAGGGCCGCGTGGTGCGCGAACTCGATGGCGCCGATGGCGTGACCTGGAGCGTGCACGTCGCCAACACCAAGGCGGCCTGGTACGGCTTCGTCAACGCAATGGATCGCGGCGACAGTGCGCCCGGCGTTCCCGGCGCGCAGCGCAACGCCTTCGTTGCGGCCGACAAGCGCGAAGCGATGCTGTGCATCGACGCCGGCAAGCTGGAGATTTCCGGCGCCTCGACCAACCCCAAGGGCGGCGACGACAAGTATCGGATGAAGGGCCGGTTCTGGCAGACGCTCGACGTCTCGCTCGGCCATCTGCGCACCGACGACAAGGGGCGCCTGTTGGTGTTCGCCGCCGATGGCGTCTCGCGCACCGCGCTGCCGCAGAATCCGGTGCGCGACTTCACTAACAATGACGGCTGGCACGACGACTGGGCCGATGGTTGGGTCAAGGCGACTGTCACGGTCGATGGTCAGAAGCTCGATTGCGATCCGGCCTGGGTGGTGTGTTGCGGACCGAAATTCGCGCCGCAGCTCGAGCCGATCGTGACGCTGTACGACGCTGCGCGCGAAGCGATGGTGGCGCTCGGCCAGATGCAGAGCCCGACCGACAAGGTGTCGTTCCGCCGCGACGTGCTGCCGATCCTGCGCCGCGCCGGCGCGATGCAGTGGGTGGCGACGGCGTCGTTCCTCGGCGCCGCCTGGAACGATATCGGTGATCTGTCCAGTCCGGCGACGCTCGAGACGCTGGCCAAGCCCGGGGCCGATGCCAAGGCCGAGCGCAAGAAGGTGTTCGATGCGTTCCGCAAGCCGGACGGCAGCGATCAGCGCGGCTACGCGATTCCGATCATGCTCGGCGACGGCGTCAACTATCAGGACAGCCCGCACGCCTGGCTGGCGCTGACGCCGACGCAGTATCGCGTGCTCGAACTCTGGGCCGACGGTAAGTTCGAGGCGGACTACGCTGACAAGAGCGCGGACTCCGTTCGCACGCTCGACGATCTGCCGATCGAACTACGCCCCGAGGCGATGACGCGTGCTGCGCTCGACGCCTGCTCGGGCGGCGCGTTCCATCCCGGCGTCGAGATCACCTGGCCGATCCGCCACAAGGCGCTGTATCGCGGCCCGAACGAGACCAAGCTGCCGTTCCGCCTGGCGCTGTCGAACCGCAAGAATTTGGCGCAGGATGTCGGGTTGCAGCTCAATCCGGTCAATGTGTTCGCCGGCAATCCCGACAAGCCGGACCAGGGCAAGCCGATCGGCCCGCAGGCGCCGGGCGATCTGACGCGCTGGATGGGCGTGCCGTGGCAGGGCGATGCGTTCAGTTGCCAGGCAGTGCTCACCGCCAGCGGCTTCCCGACGCCGGTGTGGTGGCCGGCGCTGCTGCCGGTCGATGTGCTACCCGAGGCGTTCTATCAGCAGATGATGCGCACCGACCTCACCGAGGAGGAGCGGCTGCGATTCTATCACACGCGGGTGCCATGGGCGCGCGGAGCCGCTGGCATCGGCCTGCATGTCGAAGCCGGCTACACCGACGGTCTGCGCCGGATGATCGAGCTGTGGACGCAGATGGGCGTCGTGGTGCGCCGTCCCGGCCCGAAGGGGCTGCCGGGTGTGCCCGACCAACTCTATGTCGAAGTCCAACGCGGCTCGATGGACATCGCGGCGCCGACGCTGGCGCGCTGATCTCGATGGGCCGGATCGCCGTGATCGGCGCAGGGGTGGCGGCGCTTGCCGCCGCCCGCAGCCTGGTGCTGGCCGGGCGACGGCCGCTGCTGATCGCGCCGGATCGCGAGGTGATCAGCCGCGGCGAGACGTTGTCGCCGGCCGCTGCCGCATTGCTCGCGCGGCTGCAATGGGCCGACCTGCTCGACGCCGAAAGCGCGCTGCCGAGCGAAGGCAGGTTTTCGGTGTGGGGCGACGGAACCTTGCGGCGGGCCGCGCAAGGCGAGGGTGCCTGGCACCTCGATCGCGCCAGCTTCGAGCGGCAGATGCGGACCAAGCTGAATAGCGATGCGATCGAGTGCCATCCGATCATCGTCACCATGCTGGTGCATCACTGCGATGGAGTCGTGCTCGAACTCGGCGATGGCCGCGTCGTGTTCGCCGACGCTGCCATCGATTGCAGCGGCCGTGCCGCGTTGTCGTCGGGAACTGCAGCGGGGCGGCGCCGCACCGACCGGCTGGTCGCCGTGTGGCGCGTGCTCGACCTGCCGGACGATACCGAGCCCGCCGCGGCGACCTTGATCGAAGCGGTGGCGCTGGGCTGGTGGTACATGGCCCCACTGCCGGGCCACCGCATGATGCTCGGCCTGTTCACCGACACCGATTTGTTGCCGCCCGGCGCCGCGCAGAATGGCGCCACATGGACCAGCCTGGCTGCGTCGACGGTCGCGATCGCCCCGCGGCTGCGGAGTCTCGGCCTCGATACCACGGCAGCAGGTGCGCCGCCCCAGGTCGCGCCCGCTGCTACCGTCACCGCCAGCCGTCTGATCGAGGGGCGCATCCTGCGCGCCGGTGATGCCGCGGCCGCGCTTGATCCGCTCGGCGCCAACGGTCTCGCCACCGCGCTGTGGAGCGGCATGGCGGCTGCAGAGGCGACGCTGACGCTGACCGATGGCGATCCCGAACGGGCCGACGCCTATGAGCGCGATTACTTGCAAGGCATCGCGCAGCACCTCGTCACCCAGCAGGCGATGTACGCCGCCGAGCCGCGCTTCGCCGATGCGCCGTTCTGGCAGCGCCGCCGCACTGTCGCATCGTCCCACCCTAACCAGGAGATCTCGCCATGAAGGCTACTCTGCGCACGCTCTTTGCTGCTGCCGCCCTTGCTATCACCTTGCCGGCAGCGGCTTCCGCCGAAACCAGCGCGGTGAAGATCATCGCGCCGACCGATAAGACGATCACACCGAGCGGCACCTGGAGCATCGGCGCCCGCGCCGGCGACTTCGTGTTCATCGGCGGGATGCGCGGCACCGACCGCGTCACCGGCAAGATGGTCGACGGCGACGAGGCGCGGATCCGGCGGATGTTCGACAACATGCTGGCGGCGGCCGAAGCGGCCGGCGCCACCAAGGCCGATGCGGTGCGGCTCACCGTGTTCGTGACCGACGTCGCTAAGTACCGTCCGGTGGTCAACAAGGTGCAGAAGGACATCTGGGGCGACGGCCCGTATCCGCCGCGCACCGTGCTGCAGGTGCCGGCGCTTGACCAGGGCGACATCGCCGAAATCGACGGCACGTTCTACGCACCGGCGAAGTAAGACCGCCGGCCTCCGGGCTCACATTTGAACCGGTGCGGGCCATCGCGCGACTGGAAGGAAGCAAGATTTACATTCGGAGGTGCCGATGGCCCGGCCGTATTTTGCTCTCACGTCTTCTTTGCTGGCGAGTAGTGTCTCGCTGTCTGCCTTTATTATCAGTGTGCCGGCCCACGCTCAGAGTGAGGACGCGGCGCAGACATGCCAGCAGCCGATCACGTCAGTCGAGACAAGCCTCGCAGCATGCACGGCGGCGATCGACTCCGGCGACAGAGACGGCGCGGTCGCTGACTTTCAGCAGACCGTGAAGCTCAGCCCGCAGTTCAAGGAAGCGGTCGAGCGGCTGCAGGAACTCGGCGTCCGGATGTAGCCGCGCGGAGTGCTGCGAGCGAATGCCTTCGCGTTCGCGGTGTTTGTTGTTATCCTTGGAAATTGCACCGGCGGCGCAGCTCGCCGCAACTTAGCTATGAGCCAGCCATGGATCGTGAGTTCCTCGCCGATCTGTTCGCGCCATTCGGTCCGGTCACGATCCGGCGGATGTTCTCAGGCTTCGGGATCTCGGCTGACGGCGTGACGTTTGCGCTGGTGATCCGCGATGCGATCTATCTGCGCACCGATGCGGACGGCGCGGCGCGGTTCGAGGCCGAGGGCAGCCGGCCGTTTCGCTACGACACCCGCACCAAGACGGTGACGGTCGGCTCATACTGGCTGCTGCCGGAACGGCTGCTCGACGATCCGGACGAGCTCGCGCAATGGGCCCGCAGCGCTTATGCGGCCGCCGAGCGCGCCGCGCTCAGCAAGGCGTCGAAGACGCGGCGTGGGACCAAGACGAAGACTGCGGCTGATAGCAATAAGGCGCCGAAGCGAACCAAGCCGGCCAGCGCTCAACGGAAGGTCAAGACAGTTGCGAAGGCAGCAGGTCGGGCCAAGACCGCGAAGACCACAAAGGCTCCTGCGGCGAAGCGCGGCCGGGCGGCGCGCTAACGGCGGCGTCAGGCGACGGCGGCCTGGGTGACGCCGGAGAATTCCGGATCGGTCTCGCAGATCACGCGGTTGCGGCCGTTGCGCTTGGCGGCGTACAGGCAGGCGTCGGCGCGTTCGATCAGCGCTTCGGCATCGTCGTTCGGCTTCAGTGTCGACACGCCGGCCGACAGCGTCACCCGGCCGAGGATCTCGCCGGTCGACTTCTTCTTCAGCTCCTTCGACATCACCAGCCGGCGGATGTTGTCGGCGACGATGATCGCCTGGCGCATCGGCGTGTTCGGCAGCACCACGGCGAATTCCTCGCCGCCGTAGCGCGCGGTGAAGTCCTGGCCCTTGATGCTCTGCTTCAGCGTCAGGCCGACGAGCCGCAGCACCTGGTCGCCGGTGAGATGGCCGTAGGTGTCGTTGAACGATTTGAAGTGATCGATGTCCATCATCAGCAGCGATAGCGGCTGCTGGCTGGTGCCGGCGTTGCGGATCGCTTCCTGGACGGTGCGGTCGAACAGTTTGCGGTTGCCGAGGCCGGTGAGGGGATCGGTGAGGCTCTCGGCGCGGATCGCATCGAGGCTGACCTGGAGATTGGCGATCTCCTGCTTGGAAGTCGACAGCCGCTCTTCCAGCGCGCTGTTGGCCTGCTGCATCTCGCGGGTGGTGACGACCAGACGCTCGACGATCGCCTTGATCTGGTCGTGGTCGGTCGCCAGCGACAGCTTCTGGCTTTCGCCGCGCAGATCGTCGCCGAAGCTGGCGGTGCTGCCGAGCGTCTCGGCGAGCAGCGCCATGATGTCGTCGATCTCGTTGGCGACGCGGGCGCCGATCCGGTCGATCCGGTCGGTGGTGCGGCCGTGCGACAGATAGGTATCGTGCAGCTGGTCGAGGTCGGCGTCGGTGAGGCTGCCGCGCTCCGCCAGCGTGTCGTTGATCGCCTTGTTCAGCTCGGGATTGTAGCCGGTCGCGTAGACGTACCAGATCTCGTAATTGCGCGGGACGGCGCCTTGGCGGAGGGTCTTGATCTGGGAGAGGGCCACCTCGGCATAGGCCATGGTGCGGTCATGGTCGTCCTGCAGCGCGGCCACGAGCCACCCTCCGGTCAGGCGTTTTCAACGCGTGTTTGAAACGGTGTAAGGCTACGGTGCGGGTGGTGAAGACCTCGTAAACACCGCCCAATCGCCCATCAGCCGCGCGCCCGCACCGGGCGCAACAGGAACGCCGGCAAATGCGAATGATCCCCCGGCTCCGACGACGTGTCGCGGGCGGGAGGGGGGGAGCCGAAGGAGGCGTGGGGGGTGGGGGCAGGTGCGGGGCTTGCGGGGCTGCGGGGCTCGCGGCGCGGTTTGCGCTCGCGCTGTTCGCGCGGCTCGCGGCGCGGTTCGCGCTGGCGGCCTTCCGGCGCGGCGCGGCGGGAGCGTGACGGGCGCTCGGTCTCGGCTTCGGCCTCGGGGCTGACAGCCTCGCTCTCGACCGAGGGCCCGACCTCGGCGCGCGGGATCGCCTGGCCGATCAGCTTTTCGACCGCGGCCATCGACTTCTGGTCGGATGGCGCGACGATCGTCACCGCAGTACCGGTGCGGCCGGCGCGGCCGGTGCGGCCGATCCGGTGGACGTAGTCGTCGGGGTGATGCGGAACGTCGAAATTGAAGACGTGGCTCACTTCCGGAATGTCGAGGCCGCGGGCGGCGACGTCGGACGCGACCAGGATCGGCAGGTCACCCTTGCGGAACGCTTCCAGCGCGGCCATGCGCGCGGTCTGGTCCATGTCGCCGTGCAGCGCGCCAACGCTGAAGCCGTGACGCTGCAGCGATTTCGCCAGTAGCGCGACTTCGCGCTTGCGGTTGCAGAAGATGATCGCGTTCTTGAGGTCGGTGGCGCCGCGGATCAGCCGGCGTAGCGTCTCGCGCTTCTCGTGCGGCTCGCGGCCGCAAGGAACCTGCGACTGGGTCACCGTCACCGCGGTCGAGGCCGGCTTGCTGACTTCGACCTTTTCAGGATTGTGCAGGAAGGTCTCGGTGATGCGCCGGATTTCGTTCGGCATCGTCGCGGTGAAGAACAGGGTCTGGCGGGTGAACGGGACCAGCTTGCAGATCCGCTCGATGTCCGGGATGAAGCCCATGTCGAGCATGCGGTCGGCTTCGTCGATGATCAGCATCTCGACGCCGGTGAGCAGCAGGCCGCCGCGTTCGGTGTGGTCGAGCAGGCGGCCCGGGGTGGCGATCAGCACGTCGACGCCGCGGGTGAGCTTGAGGTCCTGATCACCGAACGAGACGCCGCCGATCAGCAGGGCGACGTTGAGTTTCTGGCCGGCGCCGTATTTGTCGAACTGCTCCTTGACCTGGGCGGCGAGTTCGCGGGTCGGTTCGAGGATCAGGGTGCGCGGCATCCGGGCGCGGGCGCGGCCCTTTTCGAGCATCGTCAGCATCGGCAGTACGAAGGCGGCGGTCTTGCCGGTGCCGGTCTGGGCGATGCCGAGGACGTCCTTGCGGGCGAGGACGTGGGGGATCGCCTGCTGTTGAATGGGAGTGGGCGAAACGTAACCGGCGGCGGCGACGGCGGCTTGGACTTTCTCGGAAAGTCCCAGATTGGAAAAAGACATCGAGCCTCTGTTGTCGGGGCGCGGCCTGGTTCTAACACCATCGGCCGGAACTCGGGGGTCACGCCACTTAATCGAACCGCCGCATGGATTCTGCGAAATCTCTGTCGCGCTCAACCCCGGAGCGGCTAGCAATCGTGCACGGGGAAGTCGGATCGCGGACAGGCGGCTCAATCTGGGTATCACTTGACGCAATACCGGGCCGCATCACGGGCGGAACATAGGCCGGAATCGGCCAAAGTCAATGCGCCGGCGCATGAAACGGCTGAAATAGCTTAATGTTTTTGCGTCTCGGGGCCCCGATCGGGCCGGCAGCGGCGGAGCGTTTCGGTCGGCGATTCCCCGAATGCCTCCCGGTAGTCCTGAGCGAACCGGCTCGGGTTGGCAAAGCCGCAGCGGAGCGCGACGCCGATCAGCGTCGTCGCGGCGCCGGTCTCCAGCAGCTGCTTGGCGTGATTGAGCTTGGCGCGCTTGACGTAGGCCGAGGGCGAGTAGCCGCGATGCTTGAGGAAGGCGCGGGTGAGGGTGGAGATGCTGACGCCGGCAATCCGCGCCACGTCCTCGACGCTGATGTCTTCGTCGCGGTGGCTCTCGACGTAGTGCTCCGCCGTGCGGACGTAGCGCGGCACGTCGTCGCTCACCGCGTTGGCATTCTCAAGCAGATGGCCGAGATTGTGCCGGCTGCAATACAGCAGCGCCGTGATGCAGGACTGCTCCAGATGGAGCAGCACGTTCTTCGGCCACACCGAGTAGCTGGAGTCTAGCCGTGAGGCGAGCAGCGTCGTCAGCTCTCTGAAGCCGAGATAGCGTGGCTCATCGTTGCAGATCGCCGGCTCGAACAGGATCGGCTGCCGCGGCTTGAAGCCGACCAGCGACGAGACGGTCCGCTCCAGCACCCGCTGCGGCATCCGCAGCAGCAGTTGCCGCGAGTTCTGTCCGAATTCGAGCTGGGCGCTCACCCCCGGCGAACAAATACAAGCTGCGCCTTGCGACAGTTCGACGCGGCGATTGCCGCTGGTGAGTAGCGCATCGCCCTCCAGGCAAAGATGCACCAACGCGATCTCGCGCTCGGGGATCAGTAGCCGGGTCGCACCGGAACTGTGGACGAAATACAAGCCGATATGCGGCAGCTCGGCGAGGTTGGTCCGCATGAAGAAGTCGCTGGGATTCGAGACGATCATGTCGACGCCGTAGCGCCGAAGGATGTCTCTCGCTTCAACCGGATCGTGGCTCCGCACCAGCGGGAAATCCTGCAGTAATTCCTGATCCGAATATGAAACGATGTCTTCCGAATTCATCTGACGCTCACGCTGACTCCAGTGGATGGTCTCGCTATTTCGACCCTTGTGACAGCTTTGTCGACCCGTCTCCCGGTTTTGTCCTACCTGACCGAATTTGTACTTACTCGCGCTTAGCAGCCTGCTGATACGGACGATGATCGGTGTTGCGTGTTCGGGGCACCACCGTCGGGATAGCGAGCTCTTTGATCAATTTGCGCATCGCACGACCGCGTCGTGAAGCAGCGAGTTTATCGGAAGCCCGCCCCGTCGGCGCTAACAACATCGGCCAATGCTCGAACGTACGGTGCGACGGGTCGGGCACATTAGGGGTTGGGGTACCTGCCATGCAGCTTTCGAACGTCAAATTGCTCTACAAGATCATCGGCTGTTTCTTATTGCTCAGCGTCGTCGTCGGCTTCGGAGTCTGGTTCGCCGCTTCGAAGATGGAGGAGATCGACCGGACCTACGCGTCGATGCTCGAAAACGAAGTGCAGGGCATGAAGGCGAACTTCCGCGCCAACGCCCGCCTATTCAATTTTGGGCGGATGTCATGGCGGATCATTGCCGAAACCGATCCGGCGGAAATGCAGAAGCTCAGCCGAGAAATTGCGGCCAATCATAAGGAATTCAGCGATTTCATCGCGCAGGCGAAAAAGGGCCTGCCGCAGTTTGCCGCGGACTTCGATCGGATCGATCGGATGTTCGACGACATGATGACGAAGGAATACCCCCCGCTCGAGCAGGCCACAATGGCCAACAACAACGAGCTCGCGGTCCGTCTGGCCAAGGACATTGCCAAACACAATCAGGCCGTGCGCGACGCTCAATTTGCAATCAGTAATAAACTCGACAAGGAGCTGAGCGATCGCTCGCACGCGGCGTCGGCCGATGTCGCCAGCACCATCAAGCTGACGGTTCTGCTGGTCGGCGGCGGCTTCCTCGCCGTGCTGGCGCTTGCCTTTGCGATCGTGCAGTTCGGCATCGCCCGTCCGATTGGTCGGCTGGTCGGCGATCTGCAGGCGATGGCGCGAGGCCAGGACGTCGAGGTCTCGGGCACCGAACGCGGCGACGAAATCGGCCAGACCGCCAATGCGGTCAACGGCATCAAGCTGATGCTCGCCGAGAAGGCCCGGCAGGAAGCCGCGGGCAAGGCCGAGCAGGACCGCATCATTGCGGTCCAGCGCAAGCAGGAGATGGAGAAGCTCGCGTATCAGTTCGAGGCCGCGGTCGGTGAAGTGATCCGCGCGGTGTCGTCCGCCTCGACCGACCTCGAAGCGTCTGCGACGACGCTGACGTCGAGCGCGCAGCGTGCGCAGGAAGTCACCACGTCGGTCGCGGCGGCTTCCGAGCAGGCCTCCGCGAACGTGCAGTCGGTGGCGTCGGCGACCGAGGAGATGGCCTCGTCGGTCACCGAGATCAGCCGGCAGGTTCAGGACTCCGCGCGCATCGCCCATGAGGCGGTGACTCAGGCGCAACGCACCAACGAACGCGTCGGCGATCTGTCGCAGGCGGCGACGCGGATCGGCGATGTGGTCGAACTGATCAACACCATCGCCGGCCAGACCAATCTGCTGGCGCTCAACGCGACGATCGAAGCGGCGCGCGCCGGCGAGGCGGGCCGTGGCTTTGCGGTGGTGGCGGCGGAAGTGAAGGCGCTCGCCGAGCAGACCGCCAAGGCGACCGGTGAGATCAGTCAGCACATCGGCGGCATCCAGGCTGCGACGCATGAATCGGTGAACGCGATCCGCGAGATCGGCGCCACGATTTCGAAGATGTCGGAGATCGCGTCGACCATCGCCTCGGCGGTGGAAGAGCAGGGCGCCGCGACGCAGGAGATCTCGCGCAACGTCCAGCAGGCCGCGCAAGGTACGCAGCAGGTCTCTGCGAGCGTGGTCGACGTGCAGCGTGGCGCCAACGAGACCGGCTCGGCATCGACGCAGGTGTTGGCGGCGGCGCAATCGCTCGCCAATGACAGCAACCGGCTGAGGATGGAAGTCGGCAAGTTCCTCGAGACGGTCCGCGCGGCGTAAGCGTCGCGGCTCTTCCGCGGACAACCAGTTGCCCCGGGTGCGGGCTGTCAAAGCCCGCACCACCCGGCCGGATCGTGGCCGCCATCGACGTCCTTTTCGGTTGAACCGTGCTCGGGTTCTGACCGACTATGGCGCAGGCGGACGCGATCCGGCCGCTTCGTTTTGAGGGACTGGAATGCGATCGATCGGAAGGGCCGGCACGCGGCACGGAGCTGCGCTATTTGCGGCCGTCACCTGCGTGCTTGCGCTACTGGTCGCCGGCCCCGCATCGGCTGCGAAGCGGGTCGCGCTGGTGATCGGCAACGACGATTACCGCAACGTCCCCAGGCTGCAGAAGGCGGTCAACGACGCGCGCACGATTGGCGACGCGCTGAAGACCCTCGGCTTCCAGGTGATGGTGGCCGAGAACCAAACTCGCGCCGCGTTCAGCCAAAGCCTGCTGGCGTTCGACACCACGATCGAACCCGGCGACACCGCGTTCTTTTTCTACGCCGGTCATGGCTTCGAGATCGCGGGGCAGAACTACCTGCTGCCGATCGACGTGCCGGCCGCCACCGAAGGCCAGGAGGAACTGGTGCGTGACGCCTCGATCATGGCGGACCGCATCATCGACCGGCTGCAGAACCGCGGTGCGCGCACCGCGATCCTGGTGCTCGATGCGTGCCGCAACAACCCGTTCGAACGCCGCGGCGTGCGCGCACTGGCCGGGCGCGGCGGGCTTGCGCCGATGACGACGCTGCCTGAAGGCGTATTTTCGATTTTCTCAGCCGGCCCGCGGCAGACCGCGCTCGACCGGTTGTCCGACAACGACAGCAATCCGAACTCGGTGTTCACCCGGGTGTTCGTGAAGCAGTTGCTCGATCCCGGCGACAACCTGGTGCAGGTGGCGCAGCGCACCCGGCGCGCCGTCAGCGAGATGGCAGATACCATCGGCCACAAACAGGTCCCGGTGTATTTCGACCAGATGGTCGACGACGTCTTCCTGAACGGTCGGCCGCAGCCAAGCGCCGCCGCGACGGAGCCTTCGCAGAAGGTCGCCGCACTGCCGCCGGTCGCGCCGCTGAAGCCGCCGGCCTCGGAGACGCTGAATGCGCCGATCGCCAGCTTCTCCCGGCACAACGGCGGCTGGACGGTGTCGTTCTCGATTGCCGATCCGACGCTCGGCATCTCGTGGCGGATGGGCGAGGGCGCATTCCGCGAAACCGGCTTCATGGACGCGCTCGATCCGCGCACCCGCAAGCGGATGCCGAACCCGTCGATCCAGCTTCCCGCGGACGCGCCCGCCGGCACCATCGAGCTGCGCTACATCGATGCGCAAGGCGAGATGCAGGGGCCGTTTCCGATCAAGTTCGAACCGGAGGCGGCGCTGATCCGCGATCAGCGCAAGATCCTCGACATGACGGCGACCAGCTGGCTGTCGTTCCGCGACTACAATGGCCTGCTCGTGTACTACACGCACCTGATGTCGTATCGCTGCGCGATCCGCGAAGTCCGGATCGGGATCGACAGTGCGGTGCCTGACAAGGTGCTGAAGATGCCGCCCTGCGATATGCGCGATCCGATCGCGATTCCGAGCAGCGCGCAGCCCTATCTGAAGCTGGCTCCGAACGTGCAATCGGTGTCGGTCGAGCTGACCTACCGTGACGGCAGCGTGTCGGAGATCAAGACGTTCCGCCGGTGAGGCTCGTGTCGCAGCGATCGGCTGGGGGGCGGCTGAAGTAGCACAGGTCCGTCATGAGGCGCCCTTCGCCTCGATCAGTGCACGAACGCGCTCGGCCACCTGCGGCGAGGCAGGATTATAGACGATCATGCCGAGCTCGGGGCGCCCCTCGACCGCGAAGGACGAGAACTCCAGGTCCAGACGACCGGCCTCTGGGTGTTTGATGCACTTGACGCCTTCGCCATGCGCGACGACGTCGTTGTCCTGCCACAGCGCGGCGAATTCGGTGCTGAGCCGGCACAGCTCATCCACCAATCGGGACACTTCTTCAGTACCGGCGGCGCCGGCGCGGGCCACGTCGGCACGGAACGCGCCGACGACGAAGCGCGCCACGCTGCTCCAGTCTTCCTGCCGGGCTCGCTTGCGAGCATTGCCGAACAGCAGGCGCAGGATGTTGCGTTGCTCGCGCGGCAGCTTGCTGTAGTCCGTGAGCAGTGCCGCAGCGGCCTTGTTCCAGCCGACGACGTCCCAGGTTGCGGTCTTGATAATGGCCGGACTGAGCGGCATCGCGTCCAGCACCCGCTGCAATCGCGGCGAGATGCCGTCGGTGGGCGTGTATCGCACTTCCGGCGGCCTGCCGAGGCCGAGCATGAACAGATGCTCCCGTTCGGGTTCGGTCAGCATCAGGCCCTTGGCGATGCGATCAAGCACCGCGGCCGACGGCGCGCCGCCGCGGCCCTGTTCGAGCCAAGTGTACCAAGTGGGGCTGATATTGGCGCGCTGCGCCACTTCCTCGCGCCGCAGTCCAGGCGTGCGGCGCCGACCGATGGAGAAACCGAGCGCGGCCGGGTCGAGTCGCGTCCGGCGGCTGCGCAAATAGGAACCGAGCGCGTTCTGATCAGGAGTCACGTCGGATCCTGTTGATTATTATACCAGGATAATGTCACGGCTTTAACAGGTTTAGACATACCGCCAGATTTGCCGCCGAACAAACTCGGAGGTGTCTGATGCGTGTCTTCCTCACTGGTGCGACCGGCTTCGTCGGTTCGCACGTCCTCAAAGAACTGCTTGCCGCCGGCCATCAGGTGACCGGGCTGACCCGATCCGATGCGGGCGAGCGTTGGCTGGCTCAGGCAGGCGCCAGCGTTCATCGCGGCACACTGGAAGATGCCGGCAGTCTCGCGCGCGGGGCCGAGCAGGCGGATGCCGTGATCCACACGGCGTTTGATCACACCTTCTCGCGCTATCTTGAGAATTGCGCCAAGGACGCGCGCGTGATCAGCGCGTTGGCGGAGGTGCTGAAGGGCTCGGACCGGCCGCTGATTATTACGTCGGCGACCGGCATCGGCTCCCCCGGGGCCGGTCTGCCAGCCGTGGAGGAGGTGGTCGACTGGGCTCACGCTTTGCCGCGGATCGCCAGCGAGCGCGCCGGCCGGGAGGCCGCCGACAAGGGCGTCTCGGTAGCGGTGGTGCGGCTGCCGCAGGTGCACGACACCGAAAAGCAGGGGCTGATCTCGCCACTGATCGACATCGGCCGGGCCAAGGGCGTGTCGGCCTATGTGGGCGACGGCAGCAACCTTTGGTCGGCTGTCCATATCGACGATGCCGCGCGCCTGTATCGGCTCGCTCTCGAACATCACCAGGCTGGCGCCCGCTATCATGCGGCCGCCGAGGAAGGCGTCAGTATGCGCCGAATCGCCGAGACGATCGGCGCAGGTCTCGGCGTTCCGGTGGCCGCGTTGCAGGCGGACGAGGCGGTCGGTCACTTCGGCTGGCTGGCGCCGTTCATGGCGATGGACATGCGGGCGTCGAGCGCCGCAACGCGTAGCCGGTTGAACTGGACACCGACCGGCCCCGACCTGCTCACCGATCTAAAGGCGATGGACTATCTCAAGCTGCGCACGGCGAGCTGACCATCGTGAGGCGGCCGCTTGCCGCGTGCCGTCTCACGCCTTGCGCGAAATGAAGATCAGCAGCAGCCCGCCGAATGCGGTCGAGGCGCCGTACCACATCCATTGCGACTGGTTGATCATGAAACTCTGAGCCGGCCATTGAATGAGGCCGGCGCCTTGGCCGGTCCAGACCAGCCCCACGAGCAGGGCGATGACGCCGATGACGAGAAACAATGTGCGCATGGACGAATTAGGCACGGTTTGGCCGACCGGCACAAGACCCGCGAAGGTCGAGCTGGACTAGCCGCCACTGAGCGAGCGGCTGATCCGGGTGACGATCGGATCCCAGCGGCGCTTCTCGGCCGCGGGATAGTTGATCAGCACGCAGTGCATCACGCCCGCCGCTCGATTGCACCGATTGTACCAGATGCGATCGTTACGGATGCTGGAGACGACGAAGAACCGCGGGGTGACGCGGCGATAGATGACGCCCGACGGCGGCTTGCGCGCCGCCAGGAACGCGGCCGGAGATATGCCGCTTGGGTTGGCGACGGTCTGCACCGTGAGGTCGGCCCGCCCATCCGAGGTGACGAAGCGGCGGCCCGGACCAATCTGTGCGGCTCCGCCATCGTCGCTGAAGATCGCGGTCGGCACAGCGACCGAGGCGCCGCTGTCCCGGATCGTGTAGCGCTGCCAGCCGTCCGCTTGCTGCGCCTTTGCAAGGCTTGGCCCCAGCATCGCCGCGGCGGTGATCGCCAGGATCCAGGGTCTCATCATGATCTCCGCTCCGAGTTGCCGAGCGATCAACGTGGCTCGGTCGGCAAGGTTGCGAGCGAACGCGTCGAGCCTCGCTGGTTTCGGCGGGGCGGGCAGGGCGCACGGCCGATCAGGTGCGGACGGTATAAGCAAGATCGGCTGGTAACGATGCCTGTGCAGTGTCGCATTTGATATGCGATATTCAATTTGCGAATCTTTATTAAAAACGCAGTGCGCCATCAATTCGCTCGTGGCCTCGCTTAGCTCCGCCACCACCACCCGGCACAGCACTGCGCCTCACGCCGTCAATTCGGTCGTGATGATCGAGGAAAGAGACATGAATATTAATAAGTATCTTGCGGAGATGATCGGCACGTTCTGGCTCACCTTCGCCGGCTGCGGCAGTGCGGTGATCGCAGCGGGATTTCCCCAGGTCGGCATCGGCCTTGTCGGCGTGTCGCTGGCGTTCGGGCTCAGCGTCGTCACCATGGCCTACGCGATCGGGCACATCTCCGGCTGTCACCTCAATCCGGCAGTGACGCTGGGCCTCGCCGCGGGGGGACGTTTCCCGGTCAAGCAGATCGCCCCGTACATCATCGCCCAGGTGCTCGGCGCGATCGCCGCGGCGGCGCTGCTGTATCTGATCGCCAGCGGCGCGGCCGGCTTCGACCTCGCAAAGGGCTTTGCCTCAAACGGCTACGGTGCGCATTCGCCGGGCCAGTACAATCTGGTCGCCTGCTTCGTCATGGAAGTGGTGATGACCATGATGTTCCTGTTCGTGATCATGGGCTCGACCCACGGCAAGGCGCCGGCCGGCTTCGCGCCGCTGGCGATCGGCCTGGCGCTGGTGATGATCCATCTGGTCAGCATTCCGGTGACCAACACCTCGGTCAATCCGGCCCGCAGCACCGGTCCGGCGCTGTTCGTTGGCGGCTGGGCGATCGGCCAGCTCTGGCTGTTCTGGGTGGCGCCGTTGATCGGCGGTGTACTCGGCGGCGTGATCTATCGTGTGCTCAGCCCTGAGCCGACCGGCGTGGTCGAAGGCGTCAAGGCGCGATAGCCGCGAGGTCTGCGCCGCCGCTTTCGGCGGCGGCGCGTCTTCGTCTTACACGTCCAGCAATTCGTCGCTGGCGAACTCGGCCTTCTCGGAGATGAAGGCGAAGCGGGCTTCGGCCTTGGTGCCCATCAGCCGCTCGACCGAATTGGCGGTGCCGTCGCGGTCGTCGGGGAGCAGCACGACGCGCAGCAGCGTGCGCTTGGCCGGATCCATCGTGGTCTCTTTGAGCTGCGCCGGCATCATCTCGCCAAGACCTTTGAAGCGGCCGACATCGACCTTGGCGTTGGCGTTGAATTCCTTCCGCAGCAGCTCTTCCTTGTGGGCGTCGTCGCGGGCGTACACCGTCTTGGCGCCATGGGTCAGCCGGTACAGCGGCGGCACGGCGAGATAGAGGTGGCCCTCGTCGATCAGCTTCGGCATCTGCCGGTAGAAGAAGGTGATCAGCAGCGAGGCGATGTGGGCGCCGTCGACGTCGGCGTCGGTCATGATGATGATGCGCGAATAGCGCAGATCTTCCTCGCGGTAGTTCACCCCGGTGCTGACACCGAGAGCCTGGATCAGGTCCGACAGCTGGGCATTCGCCACCACCTTGTCCTTTCCGGCGGAGGCGACGTTGAGGATCTTGCCGCGCAGCGGCAGCACCGCCTGGGTCGAGCGGTCGCGCGCCTGCTTGGCGCTGCCGCCGGCCGAGTCGCCCTCGACGATGAACAGCTCGGAGCCTTCGGCCGCGGTCGAGGTGCAGTCCGCCAGCTTGCCCGGCAGCCGCAGCTTCTTGACCGCAGTCTTGCGCGAGATTTCCTTTTCCTGGCGGCGGCGCAGCCGCTCCTCGGCGCGCTCGATCACGAAGTCGAGCAGCTTCGTGGCCTGCACCGGGTTGCCGGACAGCCAGTGGTCGAACGGATCCTTGATCGCCTGTTCGACGATCTTCTGGGCTTCGGCGGTGGCGAGGCGGTCCTTGGTCTGGCCCTGGAATTCGGGCTCGCGCACGAATACCGACAGCATCACCGCGGCGCCGACCATCACGTCTTCCGAGGTGATCGACGAGGCGCGCTTGCCCTGGCCGGCGCGCTCGGCGTGGTCCTTGAGGCCGCGGAGCAGGGCGCTGCGCAAGCCGGATTCGTGAGTGCCGCCGTCGGGCGTGGGCACAGTGTTGCAGTACGACGACAGGAAGCCGTCGGCATCGGCCGTCCAGGCGACCGCCCATTCGCACGCGCCGTGCGCGCCGTTGCGGCCCGACTTGCCGGCGAAGATGTCCGGGTGCACCAGCGTGTCGTTGTGGATCGCCGCGCCGAGGAAGTCCTTCAGGCCGCCGGGGAAGTGAAACTCGTCCTCGGCCGGGACGTCCTCGATGCCTTTGAGCAGTTCGGGATCGCACTTCCAGCGGATCTTCACGCCGCCGAACAGATACGCCTTCGACCGCGCCATCTTGAACAGACGCTGCGGCTTGAACGCGGCTTTGGCGCCGAAGATCTCGGTATCGGGCTTGAAGCGGACGCGGGTGCCGCGGCGGTTGTTGACCTTGCCGAGGTCCTCGAGCTTGCCCTTGGGATGGCCGCGCTCGAACACCATGCGGCTGAGCTGCTGATTGCGCGCCACTTCGACTTCAAGACGCGACGACAACGCATTGACGACGCTGACGCCGACGCCGTGCAGACCGCCCGAGGTCTCGTACACCTTGCTGTCGAATTTGCCGCCGGCGTGCAGCGTGCACATGATCACTTCGAGCGCCGACTTCTTCGGAAATTTCGGATGCGGATCAACGGGAATGCCGCGTCCGTTATCGGAGACGGTGAGAAAGCCGTCGGCCGACAGCTCGACCTCGATGAAGGTGGCGTAGCCCGCCAGCGCTTCGTCCATCGAGTTGTCGATCACTTCTGCGAACAGATGGTGCAGCGCCTTTTCGTCGGTGCCGCCGATATACATGCCGGGCCGGCGCCGGACCGGCTCCAGCCCCTCCAGCACCTCGATGTCCGCGGCGGTATAACCGTCCTCGGCGCCGCTCGGCTTCGCCGCCGCCTTGGGCGCGGCGGGCTTCGGCGCAGCCCCGAACAGGTCGCTGGCTGATTTCGATTTCGAGCTTGCCTTCAATGCCTTGGCCATGAGTCCTGGAGTCTGTTCTGATGTCGTGCGAACGGCCGAAGCCGTACGAATCGCTGTGTTGCACTATGCCATGGAAGGGCTACGGGTGTGACGCTGGGTCGAGACCCGGCCGGCGCAGGGCGCCGACAGGGGCTGCGGGCCGGGCGGATGCACGAGAATGTGCACCCCGCAAACCGGTGCCGACCGACTACCGGGAGGCCATATAGGCTCCTCGGGCAGGGTTGAATAGAGCCGATGCGCCTCGGGACCCTGCGTTGCAGCGATACCTTAATACCGGCAAAGGCTTGTGCCGGATCAATCTTCCGGGCTGAGGCGCGAGGTCGCGCCGGCCGGCCGCATTGCGGCCATGCCGGTCTGGTCGGGAGGGCGTGTCGCATGTTGGACCCGCCATGGTCCGTGCTATTGCGACAGCCATATGAAAGGTCGCGTCGGGGGACGGCGGCCACCTGAAAGACAATGGAAGCCTATATCCACGACATCGCCGAGTTCGTGCGTCAGCATCAGGCGTGGGCCGCACCCGTCGTCCTGGCGCTGGCCTTCGGCGAGTCGCTCGCCTTCATTTCGCTGCTGATCCCGGCCTGGGGCGCCCTGGTTGCGATTGGGGCGCTGATTGGCGTCTCCGGCCTCAGCTTCTGGCCGGTGTGGATCGCCGGCGGCGTCGGCGCTGCGCTCGGCGACTGGGTCTCGTATTGGTTCGGCTACCGCTACAAGGACAACGTCGCCCAGATCTGGCCGCTGTCGAAATATCCGGGGCTGCTGCGGCGGGGCGAGGACTTCGTCCGCAAATGGGGCGTGCCGAGCATCTTCATCGGTCGGTTCTTCGGGCCGTTGCGCGCCTCGGTGCCGCTCGCGGCCGGCATCTTCGAGATGCCGTTCTGGCCGTTCCAGATCGCCAATGTGGTGTCGGCCTTGGTGTGGTCGGCGGTGCTGCTGCTGTTCGGCGACGGCCTGTCGATCGGGCTCGGCTGGATCCTGCGGTCGGTCTGACGGTCCCGATCAAATGCGCGTCATGACGTGATCGCGCCATGAGTTGCGGCTTAGACTGCGCCGCAAATCACCAGCGAGGACACGCCATGGATCTGACCCGACGTCACGCCCTCACTGCGACTGCCGCGCTTGCGGCGGCACCGCTGCTGCGCAGCGCGCCCGCCCACGCCGCGGCGCCGGTCGCCGACAAGCAGGCGCCGAGCTACTATCGCTACCGGGTTGGCGATGCTCAGGTGAACGTGGTGTCCGACGGCATCAGCACCTTTCCGCTGGCAGATGGCTTCGTGCTCAACGCCATGAAGGACGATGTCGGCGAGGCGCTGGAAGCGGCGTTCCTGCCCAAGGACAAGGTCTCGATCCATTTCGCGCCGCTGGTGATCAACACCGGTGGCAAGCTGGTGGTGCTCGACACCGGCAACGGCCCCGGCGCGTTCGCGTCGAGCAAGGGCAATGTCGGCCAGTTCGCCAGCAACATGGCGGCCGCAGGGTTCGATCCGAAGGCGGTCGATCTGGTGGTGATCTCGCATTTCCACGGCGATCATATCAACGGCCTGCTCGATGCGTCGGGGCAGCCGGCGTTTCCGAACGCCGAGGTGCTGGTGCCGGCCGCGGAGTGGAAATACTTCACGGACGACGGCGAGATGAGCCGGGCGCCGGCGGGCCGGATGCAGAGCGTGTTCCAAACCGCGCGAAAAGTGTTCGACACCGGGCTCAACAAGAAGGTCACACCGTACGAGTGGGGCAAGGACGTCGCGCCGGGCCTGCTGGCGGTCGAGACCCGCGGCCACACGCCCGGCCACACTTCGTTCGTGCTGTCGTCCGGCGCCGACAAGGTGTTCATCCAGTCCGACGTCACCAACGTGCCGGCGCTGTTCGTCACCCATCCGGGCTGGCACCTGATGTTCGATCAGGATCCGGCGATGGCCGAGACCACCCGCCGCAAGACCTACGACATGCTCGCCGCCGAGAAGATGCGGGTGCAGGGCTTCCATTTCCCGTTCCCGGCGATGGGCCATGTCGAAAAGACCGCCGACGGCTACCGCCTGGTGCCGTCGCCGTGGAATCCGGTGATCTGAGATCGTTCCCGAGACTTGAGAATCTCGTCGTTGCTTCGTCGCGGAGCCTGTGCCCGGACGGCGCGGAGCGCCGATCCGGGTGCTGCTCGCAAGGCCGAGGGCTCAGGCTGCGAGCCGCGGGGCGAGGTGGCGGATCAGTGCCACGCCCTCCGGCGGCGGCTTCTGCTCGACCCGGCGATACACCCGGCCATCGCGGGTGCGCGTCATCAGGCCGTAGTCGCACATCATGCGGCGCAGCAGCGCGTGATCGCCGAAGCCGTGATGGGCGAGCAACAGCTCGTTGAGCTGTTTCTCGCTGAGCTCGCGTCCCGCCGGCACGCGCGACCACATCACCCATAGGCAGAGCAGGCGATGGCTGGCCTTCTTCGGCCAGCGGGCGAGACCGCCGCTGGCATCGAAGTAACGCGTCGCCTGCGCGACCTTCTGCAGATCGGCCACCGGCTCCGGCTCGGGCTGGCGCTGCAGCTGCTCCTCGGCGTCGAACTGGGCGCGGAAATGCTGGAAGTTGCGATAGCCGGCCGAGCGCGCCAGCAGGTTCAGCATCTCGACATGGCCGAGCTTGTGGCCCTGGGCGTCGAGCTCGCGGTTGAGCGCGCGCGCCAGCGCGGACACATCCTGGGTGGCGAAGGGGAAAGCAGTTCTGGTCATGACCTCATCCTCGATCGTGCCGAACGATGAATGTCGTTGGTCGCTGACTTACGACGGCGGCACGGGATAAGTGTCTGCCGATCAAGGAAACAGGCAGGTTTAGCTTCCCCGAGGGGACAGCGACGCCTTGGTGAACTGCCGACCAGTGCGCGGGGAAATACAGCCCCATCGCACGATTGGCAAGCTATGCGTGCGGCAGCGCCGTCATGAGCGAGATTGAGATCTGCGCCGTGATGGGTTGACCTGATACGTAACCGCTCCTATCAACGCGTCATGCTCAACGCGCTCACCACCGCCAAAGCCCGCCGCCGCATTCCCGCGGCATGGGTTGACGCGCGCGTCTGACAGCGTCCTCCCTGCCGCCGGTTACGGTCCGCGGCAGGTGAGCTTCAAATCCCCCTTACGCGCAATCGATCCGGCGGCTCCCGTTCAAACCAGGAGCTTATCGCCATGTATGCGCCACCCCAGTTCAAGCCCGACCGGTCCGCCTGCCTTGCGTTCGCGGCGGCGCGCGGTTTCGGCCTCGCTTGCGCCCATGACGCCGCCGGGCCGATCGCTTCGCCGCTGCCGTTCGCGATCCAATATGCCAGCGACGGCACCCCGCTGTTGTCGTTCCACATCGCGCGCAACAATCCGCTGGCGCGCTGCGCCGACGCCCGCGCGCCGTGGCTGATGGCGGTGACCGCCGGTCATGCCTATGTGTCGGCCGACTGGTACGCATCGCCGGACCAGGTGCCGACCTGGCTATATCGCAGCGTGCAGCTGACCGGGCCCGCGGCGGTGATGTCGGCCAGCGAATTGGAGGCGCAGCTCGGCGACGTCAGCGCCTTGTTCGAGACCGCGCTGGCGCCAAAGCGGCCGTGGACCATGGCCAAGATGGCGGCCGGCCGGCGCAATGCGATGAAGCAGGCGATCGTCGGGGTGCTGATGCGGGTGGATGCGGTGGCGGGCAGTTTCAAGCTCAACCAGCACAAGTCCGACGCCGATCACGTCGCGGTCGCCGCCGCGCTGGCGCGCCAGCCCGACGCCGGCTCGCAGGAAATCGCGGCCGAGATGGTCGCGCTGCGGCCGCATCTGGATTACACCGTGCCGGCACTCGCCGGCGAACCCGCTTGATCAAGGAGCTTCACATGACCCTGACCGACAGCACCCTCTCAGGCCAGGCGAAGGCTAGAAGCGGCAAGCCGGTGGTGTTCATCGACGGCGCCGCCGGCACCACGGGCCTCGGCATCCGCGAGCGGCTGGCCCGCCACGGCCAGGTCACCGTGAAGGACATCCCCGACGACAAGCGCAAGGATCCCGGCGCCAAGCGGGCGCTGATGGCCGAAGTCGATCTCGTCATCCTGTGCCTGCCGGACGATGCCGCCAAGGAGACGGTGGCGCTGATCGACGAGCTCGGCGCAGCAGGCCCAAAGGTGCTCGACGCCTCGACCGCGTTCCGGGTCGCGCCGGACTGGGTCTATGGCTTCGCCGAGCTGGCGCCGGACCAGGCCGACAAGATCCGCGCCGCCAAGAAGGTGGCCAATCCCGGCTGCTACCCGACCGGCGGCATCGCGCTGCTGCGGCCGCTGGTCGACGCCGGTCTGCTGCCGGACGACTATCCGGTGACGATCAACGCCGTCAGCGGTTATTCCGGTGGCGGCAAGTCGATGATCGCGGCCTACGAGGCCGGTACCGCGCCGGCGTTCGAGCTGTATGGCCTCGGCTTCGCGCACAAGCATCTGCCGGAAACCCAGAAGTACTCGGCTCTGTCGCGGCGGCCGATCTTCATTCCTTCGGTCGGTAACTTCCGTCAGGGCATGCTGGTATCGGTGCCGCTGCATCTCGATACGCTGCCGGGCAAGCCCGCGGTCGCCGACCTGCACGCCGCGCTGGCGCAGCGTTATGCCGGCAGCACCTATGTGTCGGTGCCGCCGCTCGATGCTGCGCCGTACGCGGGCGGCCGGATCGAGCCGGAAGCGCTGAACGACACCAATCAGCTCGAACTTTACGTGTTCGGCAGCGACACGCACCGCCAGGCGGTGCTGGTGGCGCGGCTCGACAATCTTGGCAAGGGCGCCTCCGGTGCCGCCGTGCAGAACATGCGGCTGATGCTCGGCTTGCCTGATACTGGCGGGGTCGATTAGCCGCCTCGCTTTGCTGTGGAGTGGCTCCCGTCCTTTGGGCGGGAGCCACGTCATTTTTGGAACCTGACATGACTCAAGCTTTCGACGACGACACGCTGCGGTTCTACCGCGGCAATGCCACCGCTTACGCCGAGCGTCAGCCGCGGAGCGCGACGCTGACCAAATTCCTGGGCGAACTGCCGGCGGGCGCCAAGATCCTCGAGCTCGGCTGCGGGGCCGGCTACCAGGCCGAAGCGATGCTCGCGGCCGGCTTCGATGTCGACGCGACCGACGGCTCCCCGGAACTCGCGGCGGAAGCGTCGCGCCGGCTCGGGCGACCGGTCCGCACCATGTTGTTCCATCAGCTCGACGCGATCGACGCTTACGACGCGGTTTGGGCTCACGCCTGCCTGCTGCACGTGCCGCGCGATGAGCTGGCCGATGTGCTGAAACTGATCTGGCGGGCGCTGAAGCCCGGCGGCCTGTTCTATGCCAGCTACAAGTCCGGCGACAGCGAGGGGCGGGACAAGCTCGCGCGATACTACAATTACCCGTCCGAGGAGTGGCTTCGTGGGCGTTATGCGGAAGCTGGCACTTGGGCATCGGTCGCGGTCGAGGCCAGCGAAGGCAAGGGGTTCGACCAGGAACTTGCTCAGTTCCTTCATGTAACGGTGCGGAAGCCGGAGTGACTGCTTACCGTCACTGAGTTCCCTGGCGACTGTGCAAAGTGAGACACAGTGTTGCTGTTGCGTCTCACCAAGTCGGCCGCTGTTCAGTTAGCGCACGGTTAGTACCACGGCTGCAGCATATGCGATTAGCTTGCAGTGATAATTGAGTGAGTTGTGCCGGGCGTCCTTGCCAGCGCCCGGCGACCTGAGCCAAGCTCTAAGCGGGAGGCCGAAGGCGGGATCGCTTTCGGTTGCGAGAGCAGGTGAGGGCGGCAATGGCGAGTGTGCAACCGGCGGCGCGGCCGTCGAAGCGGTTCCAGATCGCACTGATCAAACCGTCGCATTACGATGACGACGGCTACGTCATTCAGTGGTTCAGGTCATTCATTCCCTCCAACTCACTGGCGGTGGTTTACAGCCTGGTGGAGGACGCCCGGCAGCGCCGCGCGTTGGGCGACGTCGAGATCGACATTACCGCTGCTGACGAGATCAACACTCGAACGCGCATTCCGCAGATCATCGAGCGGTTCCGGGCCCAAGACTTCTTCGGGCTGGTGTTCATCGTCGGGGTGCAGTCCAATCAGTTCCCGCGCGCGATGGATATCGCTCGGCCGCTGCGGGCCGCCGGCGTTCCGGTGGCGATCGGCGGCTTCCACGTCTCCGGCTGCATCGCGATGCTCCCCGGGATCCAGCCCGATCTGCAGCAGGCGCTCGACCTCGGTGTCACCCTGTATGCCGGCGAGCTCGAAGGCCGCTGCGACGAGCTGCTGCGTGACGCCGCCAGCGGCGCGCTGAAGCCTCTGTACAACTACCTGAACGACCTGCCGTGCCTCGAGGGCGTGCCGACGCCGGTGCTGCCGCGCAAATTCCTCAAGGGGACGTTCAGCCTGCAAACCTCGTTCGATGCCGGCCGCGGCTGTCCGTATCAGTGCTCGTTCTGCACCATCATCAACGTCCAGGGCCGCAAGTCGCGCGGTCGCAGCGCCGACGATATCGAGCGCTTGGTGCGCGCCAACATGGCGCAGGGCGTCAACTGGTTCTTCATGACCGACGACAACTTCGCCCGCAACAAGGACTGGGAGGTGATCCTCGATCGGCTCGCCGCGCTGCGCCGCGAATTTGCTGCGACCGGGCAGAAGGACATCAAGCTGGTCATCCAGGTCGACACGCTGTGCCACAAGATCGATGGCTTCATCGAGAAGGCGCGGGCTGCGGGCGTGGTCCGTACATTCCTCGGATTGGAGAGTATCAACCCGCAAAATCTCGCTTCGGCGAAGAAGCGTCAGAACAAGATCACCGAATATCGGCAGATGCTGCTGGCCTGGAAGAGGGCCGGGGTGATCACTTATGCGGGCTATATCCTCGGCTTCCCGCACGACACGCCGGAGAGCATCGCCGAAGATATTGCGATCATCCAGAAGGAGCTGCCGCTCGACATCCTCGAGTTCTTCTGCCTGACGCCGTTGCCGGGCTCCGAAGATCACCAGCGCCTGTTGAATCAGGGCGTGGCGATGGACAGCGATCTCAACCGGTTCGACATCGAACACGTGGTCACGCCGCATCCGAAGATGAGCCGGGAGGAGTGGCAGGGCGCGTATCTCAAGGCTTGGGAGCTGTACTATTCGGCCGAGCACATCGAACGGATGATGCGCCGCGCCGCCGCGACCGGTGTCGGTGTGTCACGGCTGGCGTCGATGATCTTCCTGTTCTCGTCGATGGTCCGGATCGAGAAGGTGCACCCGCTGCAGGGCGGCATCATCCGGCTGAAATATCGGCTGGACCGCCGCCCGTCGCTGCCGGTCGAGCCGGCGCTGGTGTTCTATCCGAAGCTGATTGCCGAGGGGGCCCGCAAGCTGGTGCAGAACGTCCGGCACTGGTTCTGGATCGACGGCCTGCGCCGCAAGATCCGCAGCGACCCCAACCGGCTGACCTACACCGACACCGCGATCACCCCGGTCGGCGACCACGAGGTCGAGGAGCTGGAGCTGTTCACCCACACCCAGGCCGCCCAGGACGCCGTGGAGCACATCCGCAAGATCAACCAGCTCACCCACGCCAAATCGGTGGCGTAGGCGGCTGCACTTGGCTTGGGACGTCGGGCTGTCCGCCGTCATTCCGGGGCGCCGCGTAGCGGCGAACCCGGAATCTGAAACGGCACGGCTTAGTGGCGGCGCTCCCCAGAACGACTTCGAGATTCCGGGTTCGCGAGCTTCGCTCGCGCCCCGGAATGACTCCGAGCACCGTTCGGATCTGTTCTCAAGTTCCCGCCGTCATGCTTAAATTGCTCCGTTGCATTGAAACGGTTTCGGAGGCGGCATGACGACAGCTCCTGTGCTGGTGATCCTCGGCGCGGCGACGGCGTTGGGGCTTTATCTCGGACTGTTGTATCTGCGCGGCGACCGCAAGCAGGGGCTGGTCGCGCTGCACATGCTGCTCGGCTTTGGCGGGCTCGAGACTCTCGTGATGCTGCTGCACGGCACGCCGGATGGAGCTGCGACGACGGATAGCGTCTCCTTCGGCAAGATCGCGGCTGGTCTGTTCGCGGTTTCGGCCTTCTCCGGCTTCATCGCCGCGCTGGCGCGGCGCTCGCCGGTCGGCGCTAACGTCCTGCTCGGCACGCACGTCACCGTCGGTCTCGCCGGTTTCGCGCTGCTGCTGGCCTGGGTGTCGGGGACATAGCGTCGGTCTCTCGGCCTCAACGGGCCGCGGTGAGCAGTTCGCCGTCGTCTGCCGGAGCGGGCGCCAACTTCAATTGCGCCTCCTGTTCGATCAGCCGCAGTGTCTGCGCCAGATGGCGCTCGGTCGTTGCCACGACACCGTCGCGGTCGCGGCTCCGATAAAGCGCCAGCAATTCGGCGTGATCGCGGTTGTTCATGTCGCGGATGTCCGGATCGGCGAATAGCGACAGGACGACATAAGGCGAGGCGGCATGGGCAAGGTTGTAGACCACGCTGCCGAGGCGGCCGCCGGTGGTGTTGCCGGTCAGGGCGGCGTGAAATTCCTCGTTGAGATTGGCCCAGCTTTGCGCCGAGACCTTGCCGCACATCTTGCGATGGCAAGCGTCGGCGCGGGCGAGATCGTCGTCAGTGACGCGATCGAAGGTGCGGGCGGCCAACAGAGGCTCCAGCCGCATCCGCATCTGGTAGATCTCCTGCACGTCGTCCAGCGTCAGCCCGCGAACGACGGCGCCGCGCCTTGCGTCGAGTGAGATCAGCCCTTCCGACAGCAGGTCGCGAAAGGCTTCGCGCACCGGCGTCGTACTGACGTCGAGCTGACGCGCGATCTCTTCCTGCCGCAGCCGCGTGCCGGCCGGATAGCGCCCCTGCAGAATCTTGGTCCGCAGATCGAGCAGGACATGCTGGCGGACCGTCGTGGGCTGTCCACGTCTCCGCATCTTTCACTCCCTTAAGTGCCGATCGCCGAGGCGATTACGAGGCAGCCGTCGGCAGCTTCGTATTGCGCGCGGATTAGTCGTCGTTTCAATCTCGATATCACAGAACGCGCCCGGACCGGTGCCGCTTCGGTGTGCACAATGCACAATGCATTGGAGCGGCGGGATGGGACGAAGCACGGCGGCGGCGAACGCCGCGAGGGCGGGCGGCCTTCCGCTAATCGCCTGCGCTGCAGCGGGAATTGGCGTTCTTCGACCTTTGTCGAATGTGCTGGCATGGGTTTTGCAAAGCATTCGCAAAGGAGCAAATCCATGGCAGAGCCGCAGATCCAACTCAGCGTTCGAGACGTCCGCAAGGTGTTTCCCGGAAAAGGGGGGCCAGTGCCAGTTCTCGACGGGCTGTCCTTCGACATCTACGAGCGCGATTTCGTCAGCATCATTGGGCCGAGCGGTTGCGGCAAGACGACGATCTTCAACGTGATCGCGGGACTACTGAATGCCGATAGCGGCAGCCTGATCTATCGCGGGGAGCAGGTCAGCAGTCTGCGCGGCCGCATTGGCTACATGATGCAGAAGGATCTGTTGTTTCCCTGGCGGACGGTGCTGGAGAACGTGCTGCTCGGCCTGCGCGTGCGCGGCGTCGCCGATGCCGAAGCGCTCGACACTGCGCGGGAATATCTGTCGACCTTCGGTCTTTCGGGATTCGAGAAGGCCTATCCCAAGACCTTGTCGGGCGGCATGCGCCAGCGTGTGGCGCTGATCCGGACGCTGATCATGGATCCCGACATCCTGCTGCTCGATGAGCCGTTCTCCGCGCTCGACTACCAGACGCGGCTGTATCTCGAAGGCGTGCTGATGGAGGCGGTCGAGACCTTCAACAAGACCGTCATTCTGATCACCCACGACGTCGACGAAGCGGTCGCCTTGTCCAAGCGCGTCGTCGCCCTGAGCGGGCGGCCGACGCGGGTCAAGAATGTCCATCACATCGACATCGAGCGCACCGGCCCCGTGGAGGCGCGCAGCGATCACCGCTTCTCCGATTATTTCCACATGCTCTGCGGTGAGCTCGACATTCAGACCCGAAAAGTGAAGTCCAACTGATGACCAGCGCAACAGACGTCGCACCCCGTACCGGCGGCACTGCCATCCGGCCCAATCACGAAACGATCAGCCTGACCCAGCGTCTGGTCGTCACGTTCGACACGCATCTCGGTCGCACCGCGCTGCAGGCGCTCGCGGTGGTCGCGTTCTTCCTGCTGTGGGAGCTCGGAGTCCGCATGGGCTGGATTTCGGAGTTCCTGGTCGGGAAGCCGTCGGGGATCTGGGTGCGGTTCGAGACCCAGTTGCTCGATGGATCGCTGTTCGTCGACAGCGGCTACACGCTCTACGAAGCTTTGATCGGCTTCGTCGTCGGCACCATCGTCGGTTCGGTTCTCGGTCTGGCGATGTGGTACTCGACCTTCATCGCCCGGATGGTCGAGCCCTTCATCGTGGCGCTCAACAGCGTTCCGAAGATTGCTCTCGCCCCGGTGATCCTGCTGTGGTTCGGCACAGGCTTGTTGTCGAAGGTGGTGCTGGTGGTGTCGATGACGGCGCTGGTGGCGCTGATCGCAGCGTATCAAGCCGCCAAAGACAGCGACAAGGATTTGCAGTCGCTGATGCTGTCGATGGGTGGCTCCAAACACCAGATCTTCTACAGCGTGGTCGTTCCGTCGTCGCTGCCGGCGATCATCGCAACCTTCCGGATCAACATCGGCTTCGCTCTGGTCGGTGCGGTGGTCGGAGAGTTCATCTCGTCCAAGCGTGGCCTTGGCCATCTCGTTTACAACGCATCGAGCCTCTACGACCTCAATTCGGTCTGGGTCGGCCTGTTCGTCCTGATGTTCATGGGCTTCGTGCTCTACCACGGGATCGATGCGCTCGAGCGCTACCTGCTGCCCTGGAAGCAGGACACCGGACACGTCCGGATTCAGGCCTAGACGCGGCCGCACCAACTCCCACCACCTCCTTCACCCAACCTCGGAGCCGAAACCTTATGCGTTCGATCGGAAGACTTGTCGGTGCAGCCACCGTCGTGGCGTCGTTAGTAGCTTCGACGGTGGTCCCCACCGCCGCGATGGCCAAGCAGGTCAAAATCTCTCAGGCCTTCCAGTCCATGCTTTACCTGCCGTTCTACGTCGCGCTGGATAAGGGCTTCTTCAAGCAGCAGGGCCTCGACGTCGACAAGGAGACCGCAGGTTCGCCGACCACGGCACTGTCCGCGGTTCTGTCGGGGAGTGCGTCGTTCTCGATCCACGGTCCGGAATGGACCGCGATCGCCAATTCGAAGGGCGCCGATGTCGGCATCATCTGCAACGTGGTGAATGGCGCGGCCGTGTGGGTCGCTGCGGCGCCCGACTTCAAATACGACACGCTCCAGGATCTCAAGGGCCAGAAGGTCGTGGCCGGCCTGATGCCGACCACCAGCACCTCGCTGTTCATGAAGTTGCTCAAGGACAACGGCATGAAGCCTGACTCCGACGTCGATCTGCTGCAGGTGCAGATCGGCTCCGAGCCGGGGCCATTCCTCGGCGGTCAGGCCAAGGTGGCCGTGCTGTATGAGCCGGGCCTGGATCAGGTGGTGGCCAAGGGCATGAAGGTCGTGATCGGCTTCCCGAAAGCCTACGGTCCGTATGCGTTCTCGTCGATCACCGCTCGCAAGAACGTCGATCCGAAAGATGCGCAGGCGGTGGTAAACGCGATGGAGCTGGCGCTGCGCTTCATGAAGAACAATCCCGATGAAGCGGTCGCGATCGCCCAGAAGGAATTCCCGACGCTCGATCCGAAGATCGTCGAAGCGGCCGTCCGGCGGATGATCGCCGAAAACGTCTATCCGAGCAGCGTGCAGACAACGCAGCAGGCCTACGAGACCGCGATGCAGACCCAGATCGCGCTCGGCAATCTCAAGCAGGCGCCGAAGTACGAGGACTTCGTCATTCAGGACTACGTCAAGCCTGCGCTCGCGCTGAAATAACCATGGCCATTACGCCGGCGATCGGAGGCGATCGCCGGCGTCTTCTTTTGCGCTTCAAGGACGATCTCAATCATGTCGCATCCGCTGGGACTGCTCGCAGTCCATCGCGCGTTCCGTGAAGGAACGTTGAGCCCCGCCGACTACATTGCCAGTTGCACCCAGCGCGCCGACGAGGTGGAGCCTTGGCTGAAGGCGTTCTGTCATCGGCTGCTAGGCGAACAGCTCACGGGCGGGGAGGGACCGCTCGCCGGCATCCCGATCGGCATCAAGGACATCATCGCGACGGCCGGCATTCCGACCACCAACGGATCACGGGTCTATGCCGACCACATCCCGGATCAGGACGCGCCGATCGTGGCGCGCATCAAACAGCTTGGCGGCATCGTGTTCGGCAAAACGGTGAGCACTGAATTTGCCTGGCGGAGCCCGGGGCCAACGGTCAATCCCAACAATCCGCAGCACACGCCCGGCGGTTCGTCGAGCGGATCGGCGGCCGCGGTGGCGGCCGGCATCGTGCCGATGGCGCTCGGCACCCAGACCGTCGGTTCGGTGGTACGACCCGCTGCCTATTGCGGCATCGTGGGCTTCAAGCCGAGCTTCGGTGCGATCGTTCGCGACGGCGTTCACCCATTGGCGCAATCGCTCGATCACGTCGGATTCTTGACCCGATCGGTCGAAGACGCGGCGTTCGCATTTGGCTTGCTGGCCGACGCCGCCGACGCGGAGACGGCAGCCGAAGCCGTCGAGGGAGACGTGCTTCCTGTGGCCTCGTCACTGCGGCTCGGTGTGGTTCGCCCGCCCATCTGGGATCGGGTCAGCGCCGAACAGAACCAGGCGTTCGAGGCGGCTCTGGATACGTTGCGGCGCACAGGGGCCGGCGTCGTATCGCTGGAGCTTCCCGAGCGCTATTGGAAGGGATTCGAAGCCGCGGAGATCATTCTGGCGGCGGAGGCGGCTGCGATCTTCAACGGGCTGATCACGCAGCATCCCGATCTGACCAGCCCGCAGCTCAAGGAGCTGGTGGCGACGGGCAACGGGATCAGCGCACCGCGCTACATCGATGCCCGCCAACTGCAGGCATCCCTGCGGGAGGAGCTTCCGCGGCATCTCAGCGGTCTCGATGGCATCCTGACGGTGCCGGCGCCCGGCGAGGCGCCGGAAGGACTGGCCTATACGGGCGACGCCAGTTTTTGTGCGCTGTGGACGATGCTGGGCGTGCCGGCACTGACGATGCCGATCGCCCGGTCTGGCCGCGGCCTACCGCTTGGCCTGCAAGTGGTCGGTGGCTTCGGCGAGGACGCCAAGCTGCTGCGCATCGCTCGGGTGGTCGAGGCGAAGCTGGCGAACTGACTCGATCGACGCGCGGCTAAAGCTCTGCCGCCGCGCGTCGGTCAGGACCTCACCTTGACGTAGCTGCCCGGCGCATCTTCCAGCGGCGGGTAGGCTTCGTTGCCGATGGCGCGGGCGGGGACCTGTTCGTCGTCGAAGGCGCCGATCCAGGCGCGCCAGTCCGGCCACCACGACCCCTTGTGCTCCTCGGCCCCGTTCAGCCAGTTGGCGACCGAGCCGGCGAAGATGTCTGGGTTGGTCCAGAACTGGTACTTGTTCGCCGCCGGAGGATTGATCACGCCGGCGATGTGGCCCGAGCCGGACAGCACGAATTTCACCGGACCGCCGAAGAACTGCGAGCCGTACAGCACCGACTCCGCCGGAGCGATATGGTCTTCGCGGGTGGCGAGGTTGTAGATCGGCACCTTGACCTTGGCGAGGTCGAGCGTGGTGTTGTCCAGCACCATGGTGCCGGCCGACAGCTTGTTGTCGAGATAGCAGTTGCGTAAGTAGTAGGAGTGGTTCGCCGCCGGCATCCTTGTGGCGTCGGAATTCCAATGCAGCAGGTCGAACGCCTGCGGCGGCTGGCCCTTCAGGTAGTTGTTGACGACGTAGGACCAGATCAGGTCGTTCGGGCGCAGCATGTTGAAGGCCATCGCCATCTTGGCGCCTTCGAGCACCCCGGTGACCTTCATCTCGCGCTCGACCGCGGAAATCTGTTCCTCGTCGACGAACACCATCAGGTCGCCGGCATGGGTGAAGTCGACCTGCGTGGTCAGGAAGGTCGCCGAGGTGACCCGCACCCGGCGGCGCTCTGCCAGCCAGGCCAGCGTCGAGGCGAGCAGGGTGCCGCCGACGCAGTAGCCCAGCGTGTGCACCTTCATCTCGCCGGTGACCTTCTCGACCACGTCCATCGCGGTCAGCGGCCCGAGCTTCATGTAGTCGGCGAAATCCTTGTCGGCGAGGCTCTTGTCCGGGTTGACCCAGGAGATCACGAACACGGTGAGGCCCTGGTCGACGCACCATTTGATGAACGACTTCTCGGGCTTCAGGTCGAGGATGTAGTATTTGTTGATCCACGGCGGCACGATCAGCAGCGGCGTGCGCTGCACCGTTTCGGTGGCGGGCTCATACTGGATGAGCTGCATGATCTCGTTCTGAAAGATCACCTTGCCCGGGGTGACCGCCATGTTGACGCCGACCTCGAGCCCGGCCGGATCGGACTGCCGGATCTTGAGGTGACCGCGGCCGGACTGGATGTCGTCGGCCAGCATCTTCATGCCGCGTACCAGATTGTCGCCGCTGGCCTCCAGCGTGTGCCGCGTCAGCTCGGGGTTGGTCATCACGAAGTTGGACGGCGCCAGCGCGGTGGTGAGCTGCTGGACGTAGAACGCCGCCTTGCGCTTGGTGTGCGGATCGATCTCAGCGTTTTTGACCAGTTCGTCGGCCCACTGCGTGGTGAGCAGATAGGCCTGCATCAGGAAGTCGTAGAACGCGTTGGCCTTCCATTCCGGTGAGGCGAATCGCTTGTCGCGCGGCGAGGGGGCGATCGCCGGTTCGGCCTGTTCGCCGGCGAGGCGCTTGGAGGCCGCGCCCCAGAGTTCGAGACACGACTTGCCGAGCCGCTGCTGCAGCTCTTTGGAACGGTCCTGGTCGGACAGCCAGTAATTGGCGACGGTGGAGAAGCTCTTCACCATTTCGGTCAGACCGGGGGGCGGATGACCGTCCGGTGGCACGGCACCGTTCTGCGACTTCATCATCGTCGCAAGCGCCTGGCTACCAGTCTCCATCGCCTGCGCCAGATTGCGGGCGAATGCGTCAGGATCGAACTTCGGGGCCGCCTTGGGTTCTGCGAGCATGTCGGTCATGAATCAACACTACAATCCGGTGCAGAAAATCCGCTGAGATTTGTCGTCGCGCCCCCGGATGATGGCATAGTTCGGTAAACGTCGCTGATTTCGATGTGCTGCAGTGCGACAAATTGCGCTTGATTTAGCCACATTGGCATCCCACTGAGGCGGTCGGGTCGGTTAATGTCGCCGCTCGGCGCTGGCCGGTTCGAGGCGAAATGAGCTAAGGTTTAATCCTCGAGTGCGACGATTGTTGCGAGCGGCGACGATCGGGAAGGCGGGGCCGCGTGAAGGCAAGCAGGGTGATGCGAGTGGCAGGCACGGGTGGACGGACGGGACCCGGCATGCGGGCTGCTGTGGCAGCTGCGCTGGTCGTGGCCGGCTGCGCGCTCGGCGGCTGCTCGGTGTCGCTGTCGGACATGCCGCTGCTCGGCAGCAGCGATGCCCCTGCCAAGCCCAAGCAAGCCGACGCTTTTCCGGCCGTGAACGACCTGCCGGCCAATCGCGAGGAAGCGGTGCTGGCGCCGGCCGAGCGCAATAAGATCGAGCAGGAATTGATCGCAGCCCGCGAACGCCAAGCGAACGCGAATGCCGCTGCAGGTGCCGCCGCGCCGGCCGCGGGCACCGCGGCCGCCAGAACGGCGGCGTCGAGATAGCCGGAGCGACGCCGCCATCGACGACCCGCCGCCGGGGCAGGTGACGATCGCGAGCGGGCTGCATGTCAGCCTTGTCGCAAACAGCCGCAAATTCGATCGAATCAGGGCGTTGCTGCACGTTTATCGGATTCCCCTCCGATCAAGAACGCGGTAACGATCCCACCGTTACCCGGAGTCGAGGACCATGGAAGAATTCTACCGCATCCGCCGCTTGCCGCCCTACGTGTTCGAGCAGGTCAACCGGGCCAAGGCCGCCGCGCGCAACGCCGGAGCCGACATCATCGATCTCGGGATGGGCAATCCGGACCTGCCGGCTCCGCCGCACGTCCTGGAAAAGCTGAAGGACACTCTCGGCAAGCCGCGCACCGACCGCTATTCCGCCTCCCGCGGTATCACCGGTCTCCGCAGGGCTCAGGCCGCTTATTACGACCGCCGATTCGGCGTGAAGCTGAACCCCGACACCCAGGTGGTCGCGACCCTCGGCTCCAAGGAAGGCTTCGCCAACGTCGCCCAGGCGATCACCGCCCCCGGCGACGTCGTGCTGTGCCCGAACCCGAGCTATCCGATCCACGCCTTCGGCTTCCTGATGGCCGGCGGCGTGATCCGCTCGGTGCCGTCCGAGCCGACCCCGGATTTCTTCGCCGCGGCCGAGCGGGCGATCATCCATTCGATCCCCAAGCCGATCGCGCTGATCGCCTGCTATCCGTCGAACCCGACCGCCTATGTGGCCAGCCTCGACTTCTACAAGGATCTGGTGGCGTTCGCGAAGAAGCACGAGATCATGATCCTGTCGGATCTGGCCTACGCCGAAGTGTATTTCGACGACAACAATCCGCCGCCGTCGGTGCTGCAGGTGCCGGGCGCGATGGACGTCACCGTCGAGTTCACCTCGATGTCGAAGACGTTCTCGATGGCCGGCTGGCGGATGGGCTTCGCGGTCGGCAACGAGCGCATCATCGCCGCGCTGGCCCGCGTGAAGTCGTATCTCGATTACGGCGCCTTCACCCCGGTCCAGGTCGCCGCCACCGCCGCGCTGAATGGTCCGGACGACTGCATCAAGGAGATGCGCGAGACCTACAAGAAGCGCCGCGACATCCTGGTCGAGAGCTTCGGCCGCGCCGGCTGGGACATCCCGCCGCCCTCGGCGTCGATGTTCGCCTGGGCGCCGCTGCCGCCGGCCTTCCGCGAGATCGGCTCGATGCAGTTCGCCACCCTGATGGTGGAGAAGTGCGGTGTCGTGGTGTCGCCCGGCGTCGGCTTCGGCGAGCACGGCGAGGGCTTCGTCCGCATCGCGATGGTGGAAAACGAGCAGCGCATCCGCCAGGCGGCGCGCGGCGTCCGGCGCTTCCTTGAAAGCGGCGTCGAAACGTTGCACAACGTCGTGCCTCTCGCTGCTCAGCGATAGGCCCGTCATTGGGGGCCGCCCGCCGGCCTCCGGGTTCTTCCCCAAGAAACGCCGGTTCCGGCAGCAGGTCAGCGCGTCATGGTCGCGCCACTCAGAGTGGGTATTGCGGGTCTCGGCACCGTGGGTGCCGAAGTCGTCCGCGTCATCGAACGGCAGGAGCGGACCTTGTCCGCTCGCTGCGGCCGCCCCGTGCGGGTGGTCGCGGTCACCGCGCGCTCCAAGGCGAAGAAGCGCGGGCTTGATCTGTCCGGCATCAAATGGGCCAAGAGCCCGCTGGCGATCGCCACCGATCCCGAGGTCGATTGCTTCGTCGAACTGATCGGCGATGCCGGCGATCCCGCCGGTCCGGCGATCGAGGCGGCGCTGGCTGCCGGCAAGGCAGTGGTCACCGCCAACAAGGCGCTGATCGCCAAGCACGGCCTCAAGCTCGCGTCGCTGGCCGAGAAGCATAATGCGGCGCTGAACTACGAGGCCGCCGTCGGCGCCGCGATCCCGGTGATCAAGACGCTGCGCGAGGGCCTCGCCGGCACCGACATCGACCGGATCTACGGCATCCTCAACGGCACCTGTAACTACATCCTGACCCGGATGGAGCAGGAGGGGCTGTCGTTCGACGACTGCCTCGCCGACGCCCAGCGGCTCGGCTACGCCGAAGCCGATCCGACTTTCGATATCGACGGCCACGACACCGCGCAGAAGCTGGCGATCCTGGCCAGCCTCGCATTCGGCACCAAGGTGTCGGAGAGCTCGGTTTATGTCGAAGGCATCCGCTCGATCACGCCGGAAGATCTCCGCGCGGCCGATGATCTCGGCTATCGCGTCAAGCTGCTCGGCGTCGCGGTTCGCACCGCCAAGGGCATCGAGCAGCGCGTGCATCCGACCATGGTGCCGAAGACCTCGTCGATCGCCCAGGTGATGGGCGTGACCAATGCCGTCTCGATCGACGGCGACGGCATTCCGCCGATCACCCTGGTCGGCGCCGGCGCTGGTGCCGCCGCGACTGCCTCCGCGGTGGTGGCGGATATCGCCGATGTCGCCCGCGGCATCCGCGCGGTGCCGTTCGGCCGGCCGGTATCGGGGCTGAAGGCCACCGCGAAGGCGCCGATGCAGCGCCACGAGGGCGGCTATTACTTGCGGCTGTTGGCGCGCGATCACGCCGGCACCGCCGCGACCATCGCCAAGCGGCTTGCCGAGCAGGACATCTCGATCGAGTCCATCGTGCAGCGGCATCCGCACCGCAGCGTCGATGCCAACGGCAAGGCTGCCAAATCGTCGGTCCCGGTGCCGGTGATCCTGATTACTTACGCCACCGCTGAAGACGCGGTGCGCCGCGCGCTGCAAGCCGTGCAGCGCGACAAGGTGATCAGCGGCCGGCCACAGGTGATCCGGATCGAGAAGAACTGAGTTCGACCATTTGTACAGCCCCCGCCACAAGCGCGGGGGCGCTGTTTTGAGGAGCTGGGCCGATGTCGACCACCATTTCCGTTCCGCCGCAATTGCTGCTGGAACGCATCCTGACCCTGGAGATCGTGCGTGTGACCGAGCGCGCCGCGGTGTCTGCGGCGCGGCTGCGCGGCCACGGCAACGAGAAGGGCGCGGACCAGGCCGCGGTCGATGCGATGCGCCGCGAGCTCAACAAGATGCCGATCGAAGGCACCATCGTGATCGGCGAGGGCGAGCGCGACGAAGCGCCGATGCTGTTCATCGGTGAGAAGGTCGGTGCCGGCATCAATGCCGGTCCGAAGGTCGATATCGCGGTCGACCCGCTCGAAGGCACCACGCTGTGCGCCAAGAACATGCCGGGCTCGATCGCCACCATGGCGATGGCTGAAGGCGGCACGCTACTGCACGCGCCCGACGTCTACATGCAGAAGATCGCGATCGGTCCGGGCTACGAGAAGAACCTGATCGACATCGATGCGCCGCCGGAAGACAACATCCTTCGCTTGGCGCAGGCCAAGGGTGTACCGACTCACGGCATCACCGTGCTGGTGCTCGATCGTCCGCGCCACGCCGAGCTGATCGCCAAGATCCGCGCCACCGGCGCCGGCGTCCAGCTGATCACCGACGGCGACGTTGCCGGCGTGATCCACTGCGCCGACCCGGACAACACCGGCGTCGACATCTACATGGGCACCGGCGGCGCGCCGGAAGGCGTGCTGGCCGCGGCGGCGCTGCGCTGCATCGGCGGCCAGATGCAGTGCCGGCTGCTGCTCGACACTCACTCCAAGCGCAACCGCGCCGAGTCGATGGGCATCGAAGATCCGAACTTCGTGTACCAGATCGAGGACATGGTGAAGGGCGACTGCCTGTTCGCCGCGACCGGCGTCACCGATGGTTCGCTGCTCTCGGGCGTCAAGTTCCGCAAGGGCGTGATCCAGACCGAGACCGTGGTGATGCGGTCGGTCACCGGCACGGTGCGCTACATCAAGGCGGACCACCGCCAGCTCGAAAAGTTCCACCTGGATTGAGTTGAGGAGATCGTCGGATGGCCGTCGAGATTCGTCCCGTCGGCCCCGACGAGCGGGCCGCCTGGGAGCCGCTGTGGGCCGGTTACCTCGCGTTCTACAAGGCGACACTGGCGCCCGAGGTCTCCGACGTCACCTGGGCGCGGTTTCACGATCCCGCCGAGCCGATTCATCTGCTCGGCGCCTATGTCGACGGCAAGCTCACCGGGATCGTGCAGTTCATCTATCACCGGTCGTGCTGGACGGTCGGCAATTACTGCTATCTGCAAGACCTGTTCGTCGCCGACAGCGCCCGCGGGCTCGGCCTCGGCCGCAAGCTGATCGAAGCCGTGTACGCGCGCGCCAAAGCGGACGGCTGTAGCCGCGTGCATTGGCTGACCCAAACCGGCAACGCCACCGCACGTCTGCTCTACGACCGCATTGCCGAGGATTCCGGCTTCATGCAGTATCGGAAGATACTGTAGCCAGCCTAACAACGTCATTGCGAGGAGCGAAGCGACGAAGCAATCCAGTCTGCATGTGTGACTCTGGATTGCTTCGCTGCGCTCGCAATGACGAAGAACAACAAGGGACGAACGCCATGCCGGTGTCCGATGCGACAGACGTCAAAGCCCTGCTGTTCGACGTGTTCGGCACCGTGGTCGACTGGCGCAGCAGCCTGATCGACGATCTCTCGGCCTACGCGGCTGGGCGTGGCCTCGAAGGCGACTGGACCGGATTGATCGATGCATGGCGGCAGGCCTACGTGCCGTCGATGGATGCGGTCCGCAACAATCCGCAAGCCGAATTCCTCACCCTCGACGAACTGCATCGGCAATCGCTGGAGCGGCTTGTCGGCGAATTCGGCATCAAGGGACTGACCGAGGACGATCTCAACTACATCGTCACTGGCTGGCATCGGTTGAAGCCGTGGCCGGGCGTGGTCGCAGCGCTGGAGCGGCTGAAGACCAAGTACATTCTGGCTCCGCTGTCGAACGGCAATGTCGGGCTGTTGACCCGGATGGCGAAGAGCGCCGGCCTGCCGTGGGATCTGGTTCTCGGCAGTGACATCTTCCGCCACTACAAGCCGGATCGGGAGAATTATCTCGGTGCCGCGAAGCTGCTCAATCTGCAGCCGGGCGAAGTGATGCTGGTCGCCGCGCACAATTATGATCTTCAGGCCGCGCAAGCGCTGGGCTTGCAGACAGCGTTCATCCCGCGCCCGACCGAGTACGGCCCGCTGCAGACGATCGACTTCGATGCCACCGGCGACTGGACCATCGTGGCCGACGATCTGGCCGGTGTCGCCGATCGGCTTGGGTGCTGACCCGCGCGAAGGTCAAACCTCTCGCTTCGCTCGCAATGACGGGCAGTGGGGTGCTCCGACCGCCGTCCTGGCGGTTTGCGCTGTCGGCGCTTCGTGCTTATCTGCGCGGACCATGACGCCTCCCATCTCAGTTTTGCCGGCCGAAACCGTGCCGGCGTTTCTCGGCGTGACCCGCTCTGCCACCGGCAAGGCGTGGCGCGACCGGCTCGACGCGCGCGCCACTGCGAAGGCGCAGGCAATGGTGCAGCGCTATCAATTGCCCGAGATGTTGGCGCGGGTGCTGGCCGGGCGGGGCGTGGAGATCGATCAGGTCGAGGACTTTCTCGATCCGACGATCCGCAAGCTGATGCCCGATCCGGCGTCGCTGACCCAGATGGAAGCCGGCGCCAAGCGGATCGCCGACGCTGCCTCGCGCGGCGAGAAGGTCGCGATCTTCGGCGACTACGATGTCGACGGCGCGACCTCGTCGGCGTTGCTCGCCTGGCATCTGCGCCATTGCGGGCTCGATCCTTTGATCCACATTCCGGATCGCATCTTCGAAGGCTACGGCCCGAATATCGACGCGATCCGTATGCTCGCCGGCAAAGGCGCGACGCTGCTGATCACCGTGGACTGCGGCACCACCAGCATGGAGCCGCTGGCGGAAGCGCGGCGGCTCGGGATGAGCGTGGTGGTGATCGATCATCACCAATGCGGCGACGAACTGCCCGAGGTCGAAGCGCTGATCAATCCGAACCGGCCGGACGATCTGTCGGGGCTCGGCCATCTTGCTGCGGTCGGCCTGGTGCTGATGACGCTGGTCGCGGTCAATCGCGAGCTGCGGCATCGCGGGTTCTGGACCACCGAGCGGCCGGAGCCGAACCTGCTCGACATGCTGCACCACGTCGCTCTCGGCACCGTGGCGGACGTCGCGCCGCTGGTCGGGCTCAACCGTGCTTTCGTCGCCAAGGGACTGATCGCGATGCGCCGCCGCGATCACGTCGGCCACACCGCGCTGATGGACGTGTCGCGGCTGAACGGTCCGCCGGAGGCGTGGCATCTCGGCTTCATGCTGGGGCCGCGGATCAATGCCGGCGGGCGTATCGGCCGCGCCGATCTCGGCGTCCGGCTGCTGCTCGAATCCGACGTCTCCGAAGCCGCCCGCATTGCCGCCGAACTCGATCGCCTCAACAGCGAGCGGCGCGAGATCGAACAGAGGGCCGAAGCACAGGCCGAGGCCGAGGCGATGGCGTCGCTCGGGCTCGAGGACAAGGGCGCGGTGATCGTCACTGCGTCCGAAGGCTGGCACCCTGGCGTGGTCGGCCTGGTCGCGTCGCGGCTGAAAGAGAAATTCGGACGGCCATCGTTTGCGATCGCGCTCGAGCCCGGCGGCATCGGCACCGGCTCGGGTCGCTCGATCTCCGGCGTCGATCTCGGCAAGGCGGTGCGCCAGGCGGTGCACGATGGACTTTTGCTCAAGGGCGGCGGCCACGCCATGGCGGCCGGCGTGACGCTGCGCAAAGAGCGGCTCGCCGAATTCCGGGCCTGGCTGGAAACGACGCTGGCGGATGACGTCGCCAAGTCGCGCCACGTCAACGAACTGTATGTCGACGGCGCGGTGTCGGCGCGCGGCGTGACGACTGAACTGGCAGCAACGCTGAACCGGGCAGGGCCGTTCGGCGCTGGTAATCCGGAGCCGATCGTGGCGCTGCCGGCGCATCAGCTCGTCTATGCCGACGAGGTCGGCCAGGCGCATCTGCGGCTGCGCTTCAAGGCCGGCGACGGCGCGTTCGTCAACGGCATCGCATTCCGCAGCGTCGGGCAGAAGCTCGGCAACGCGCTCACCGAGAACCGCGGTCAGATGCTCCACGTCGCCGGCTGCCTGAGCGTCGACCGCTGGCAAGGCGCTGAACGCGTGCAGCTGCGCGTCATCGACGTCGCGGTCCCGGATGCCGGGCCGACGATGATCAGGTGAGCAGCGCGAGCCGCGCTCGCGAAACGGTCGTCATCGCCGGACTTGATCCGGCGATCCATCTTTCAAGAGTGATGGATGGCCGGGTCGAGCCCGGCCATGACGTGAGTTGCGTTCAATGAGCGGGACGCCGGAAGCTAAGTACAAATCTCGCCCTGGATGATCATTTCCCGGAACAGCTCGACCGCTTTGGGATTCAGTGCGCCTTCTTCGGGCAGCACCAGGGGCAGGTCGGGCGGGGCGAGGATGGCGAACTGGCGGCCCCATTCATAGACCCAGGCGAGGCCGTCCTGGAACATCACCTCGTCGTCATAGCGCGGGGTACGGCCTGAGCGGGCTTCGGCGAAGCCGCGGCGGAAGGTGGTGTTCCAGACGATTTCGTCCAGTGGAGCTTGGAAGGTCTCGGCCTGAGGGCGCACGTCGGTCATGGCTCAAATCCGGCGATACATCCTGAAGAAACGGAGGAAGGGTATTATTCCACGGCTCGGCCGGGGCAAAACCCTGACTTTCGGTCAATCGCCCCGGTCGTGTTTGGCTGGGATCAGATAGGCCGGGATCAGCCGGCGGATCAAGCGGGCCGTCACGTGGCGGAAGCCCGGATGGTGCAGGCAGACCCCGCCGAGCAGGCCGACCACGCAGCCGACCACGGTATCGATAAACCTCGCCTCGATGATCTGGTGCGCCGGCTCCTGGCCCAGCGTCGCGGCGTCGGCGAGGAAGATGGTCAGCGGGGTGATGAAGATCACCGCGAAGCCGTAGTGCCGGATCACCGCCGTCTCGATCACGAAGCTCAGTGCGATCACCGCAAACGCGATGCTCCATTTCTCGAGCGGCAGCGCCAGTAGCACCGCGGCGAGGCCGAGGCCGATCGCGGTGCCGAGCAGGCGGTGCAGATGCCGATTCCAGATCGCACGCACCGACAGGCCCTGAATGACGGCGAGGCAGCTCACCGGCACCCAATACGGCCGCTCGAGCTGCAGCGCCTGGGCCAGCGCCAACGCCAAACCGACGAAGATGCCGATCACCACGGAGTCGAGCACGACGTGCTCGAAATCGTCGGTCGCCAGCGGCGGCACCGGCAGCGGATCGCGGATCCGCAGCACGACGATCGAGTAGATCATCGCGATCAGGGTCGCGAGCAGGCTGCCGAGCACGAACAGCCCCGCCTTCAGCGGCAGCTGCATCAGGTCGCTGGGCGTATAGGCGGCGATCGCCGCGGCCATCACGAAGAACATGCTGCCCGGTGGTCCCACCCGATAGAACCGGCACAGCATGGTGACAACGATCGCCGTGAAGGTGATCGCCGGCACCAGCAGCCACGGCAGCAGATGCACCACCAGCCCGAGCGTGTAGCAGGCGGCATAGCCGAAGCCGGCCGCCATCATCGACACCATGCGGTGGTGCAGCGGGGTTCGCGGCAGATACAGAAACGCCATGCCGCCGAGCGACGAGATCAGGCCGTAGTCGAGATGATCGAAGTAGGCGCCGATCAACATCGGCACTCCGGCGGCGAGTGCGGCCGAGAAAGGCATCTGCCACGGCCGGTCGCTGGGATTGAAGGTGACGAGCTCGCGCCACTCCTCGTGCGCCAGCGCCTTGATCCGGTGCCACGTCCAGTGATGTTGAATCATTGAAAAGCCTGCGGCCTCTATCCACCCTGCCGCAGTCGTGCCAGCACCTTGAGCCCGCCATAGCCGTCGGCGGGCGATAGGCCGGTCTTGAGCTGAAAGTCGCGGATTGCCTTCATGGTGTCGTTGCCGACCCGGCCGTCGGTGCCGCCGGTGTCGAAGCCGGCGCGGGTCAGCCGGGTCTGCATCTCCTGCACCTCGGCGAGCGTCAGCGCGCGCTCCGATCCGGGGAAGGGATGGATGAACGGGCTGCCGCCGAGAATGCGATCTCCGAGGTGGCAGATCGCCAGCGCGTAGTTCATCGACGGGTTGTAGCTCTTCACCGCGTAGAAGTTCGGCCCGATCAGGAATTTCGGGCCGCCGTCGACCGGCACCCACATCGTCGCGCTGGCCGAGGAATTGGGAAATGGCTGGCCATCGGCGCGAGTGACGCCGGAACGCGACCATTCCAAATAGCTGCGGCGACCGCTGCCTGCGCCGCCGGGGCCCTCGACCTCGTAGCCCCAATGCTCGCCGCGACGATAGTTGCCGCGCCGGACCAGATACTTCGCGGTCGAGCCGAGCGCGTCGTCGGGCCGGCCGAACGGCGACACTCGTCCGTCGCCGTCATAGTCGATGCCGACGTTCAGCCACACCTCCGGCATCCATTGGCTGTGGCCCATCGCGCCGGCCCAGGAGCCGCGCATTTCTTCCGGTGTCGACCAGCCCTTGTCGACGATCCGCAGCGCGTTGATCAGCTCGGTTTCCCAATACGTTCGCCGCCGCGGCTCGCGCCACGCCAGCGCGGCGAGCGACGGAAACACCGGCCGCATATGATTCTGCTGTACCAGCGGATCGCCATAGGCGCTCTCGACGCCCCATAGCGCCAGCAGCGTGCCGCGCTCGACGCCGAAATCGCGCTCGATCCGCGCGAACAACGCTTCGTTCTTGCGCAGCGCCTCGCGGCCGGCGGTGATCCGCCAATCCGACACCCGCCGGTTGATGTACTGCCAGAGCTGCTCGTTGAATTCGGGCTGCTTCTGGAAGTTCTTGAACACGCTCATGTCGGGTTCGAGCGACCCCATCACCCGATCCCAGGTGCGCGGCGAGATGCCCTTGGCCAGCGCCTTGGCCCGGAACGCGTCGCGCCATTCATCGAAGCCGGCCGGCGCTGCGGCCGCAGCTGCGGCAGGCAGCATCACGGCGGCGCCGACGGCCGCCTGGAGCAGGTGGCGACGGGTGAGGGAGGTGGGGGAATCGTGATCGACCATGGCCGGCAGTGTAGCGGCATTGAGGTCGTCCCCAAAGCCGCTGCGCCTCGATAGCAGCTGCGCAAGCGGGCGGCCGATTGTTCCAACAGGCGGCAGCGACACGATGTCTCCGCCTGTGCCCTTGTACCGCCGCGCTCTGCGCCCAACTGGTGACACCGACCTGCCTTCCGCAGCCTCAGGCATTCGAAGCGCGATACAGCCGACAATGGGGAGTTGAGTGGACCGCGAATCCGACATCGGGCCGGACCTTGAGGAGGCTGCGCCCAGCGACGGCTCCGACCTTGGCAGCGCCGTTGCCCAGGCGGCGCCGACGCGACGGCTGCTGATGGTGATCAACCGCGGCAGCCGCTCCGGCAGCCAAGCCGTCGGTCTGGCCGGCTCCAAACTCAGCACCGCGGGTTTCGACCTGGTGGTCTCGGCACCTTCCAGTCGCCACGAGGTCGCCCCGTGGATCGAAGCTCATGCCGAAGGCGCCGCAGGCGTTGTAATCGCCGGCGGCGACGGCACGCTGAACGCGGCTGCGCCGGCACTGGTGACGACCGGGTTGCCGCTCGGCATCATTCCGGCGGGGACCGCCAACGATCTGGCGAGGACGCTCGGTCTGCCGCTCGATATGGAAGCCGCCGCCGATGTGATTGCGGCGGGACATCGCAAGACCATCGACCTCGGTGACGTCAACGGGCACAAGTTCTTCAACGTCGCCAGCGTCGGGCTGAGCGCCGATCTGGCGCGCGAACTGAGCGGCGAGAGCAAGCGCAGGTTCGGCCGCCTCAGCTACGCGCTCACCGCCGCGAAGGTGCTCAGCAAGGCGCGACCGTTTCATGCGGTGATCGTGTCGGGCGATGAGCAGGTGCGGGTGAAGACCATGCAGGTCGCGGTCGGCAACGGTCGTTACTACGGCGGCGGCATGGCGGTGGAGCAAACCGCTGAAATCGACGACGGCCAGTTCGATCTGTATTCGCTGGAGTTCGCGCAGGTGTGGAAGCTGCTGGCGGTGGCCTACGATTTCCGCAAGGGCCGCCACGTGTTGTGGCGCGAGGTGCGCGCTGCGCGCGGCACGTCGTTCGAAATCCGCACCCGCAAGCCGCGGCCGGTGAATGCCGACGGCGAACTGGTGACGTTTACGCCGGCCCGGTTCGAGCTGCTGCGCAACGCGGTCAGCGTATTCGCGCCGAAACACCCGCCGCCGCGTCCTTGAACAACGCCAACGAAAAAGCCCGCCGGGTTGCGGCGGGCTTTGCGGCAGTCAGCAGGGCTGATTGCAATTAGTCCTTGGCGCGCTCGACGTAGGAGCCGTCTTCGGTCAGCACCACGATGCGGGTGCCGGTGCCGATGTGCGGCGGGACCTGGGTGCGGACGCCGTTCGACAGCACCGCCGGCTTGTAGGACGACGACGCGGTCTGGCCCTTGGTCACCGGCTCGGTCTCGACGACTTCGAGCGTGGCGCGCTGGGGCAGGGTGATCGCAACCGCGGTGGTGTCGTGCATCGACAGCTTCACCACCATGCCTTCCTGCAGGTAAGGCGCAGCCGAGCCGACGACGTCCTTGGCGACCTGGACCTGATCGTAGGACTCCGGCTCCATGAAGTGGAAGCCTTCGCCATCTTCATACAGGAAGGTGTAATTGCGCTCTTCGATGGTGACCTTCTCGACCTGGTCGGTGGTCTTGTAGCGCTCCGAGATCTTCACGCCGTCGCTGATTCGGCGCATTTCGATCTGGCTGACGGGCGTGCCCTTGCCGGGATGGATGTTTTCGGCAGACAGGACGACGTAAAGCTTCCCATCTTGCTCGAGGACGTTGCCCTTGCGAATAGAACTGGCGATGACTCTCAAAGGAATGTTTCCTGTCGTTCAGGTCCGGGCCCGATCCGGGCGTTGGTATCCCGAGGCCGAAACGGTTTCGGGGCGCAACATACTGATTTGTGGCGCTGATGCCAGTGTTTTGCGCGGCCGGATGGGGGCGACTTGAGATGGAGGCGACAAGCCAACCGTCGCCCTGGTGGAACAGGGATAGGTATCTGGACCGTCAGCCGTTTTTGCGCGCGCGGGGGGCGGTGACCCGGGCCGTGCGCACCTGGTTCGAGGCGGCGGGCTTTACCGAGGTCGAGACCGCGATCCTGCAGATTTCGCCCGGCAACGAGACCCATCTGCACGCCCCGCGCACTGAACTTTTGGGGCCGGACGGCGAGCGGCGCTCCCGATACCTGCGGACCTCGCCGGAGTTCGCCTGCAAGAAGCTGCTGGCGGCCGGCGAGACGCGAATCTTCGAACTCGCCCGGGTGTTTCGCGACCGTGAGCGGGGCCGCGTGCATCTGCCGGAGTTCACCATGCTGGAGTGGTATCGCGCCGAGGCGCCGTACCAGCAGGTGATCGACGACTGCGTCGCGCTGGTCCGCGTCGCGGCCGAGGCCACCGGCATCGCAACGTTTTCGTTCAGGGGCCGGCGTGCCGATCCGCGCGCCGAGGCGGAGCGGCTGACGGTGGCCGATGCGTTCGCCCGTTTTGCCGGCATTGATCTGCTTGCCACGATCTCCAGAGGTGAGGGGGATCGCACGGCGCTGGCAAACGCGGCCGCTGCGCGCGTGCGGATCGCCGATGACGACACTTGGTCCGACATCTTCAGCAAGGTGCTGGTCGAGCATGTCGAGCCGCGGCTCGGCGATGGACGGCTGACGGTGCTGAGCGAATACCCGGCGCCTGAAGCGGCGCTGGCGCGGACCAAGCCGGACGATCCGCGGGTCGCCGAACGGTTCGAGCTGTATGCCTGCGGCGTCGAACTCGCCAACGGGTTCGGCGAACTCACCAATGCGGCCGAGCAGCGTGCGCGCTTCATCGCCGCGATGGACGAGAAAGAGCGGCGCTACGGCGAGCGCTATCCGCTCGACGAGGCCTTTCTCGCGGCGGTCGGCGAAATGCCGGAGGCCAGCGGCGTCGCGCTCGGCTTCGACCGCCTGGTGATGTTGGCGGCCGGCGCAACCACGATCGATCAGGTGGTGTGGACGCCGCCGGCAGGCGAGGGCGTATGACCAAAGTCACCCGATTGAACACGCCGGCAGCGGCGACGCTGCGTCAACCCGACGAACTGATCGCCGAGGGGCTCGCCGCTGCGGACGACCGCGCGATGCTGAGCGAGGTCGCGTCGCGCTATGCCATCGCGGTGACGCCGGCGGTCGCGGCGCTGATCGATCGCGACGATGCCGACGATCCGATCGCGCGGCAGTACATCCCGCGCGCCGAGGAATTGTCCTCGCTCGCTTTTGAACGCGACGATCCGATCGGCGACGCCGCGCATGCGCCGGTCGAAGGCATCGTGCATCGGCATCGCGACCGCGTGCTGTTCAAGCCGGTGCATGTCTGCGCGGTGTATTGCCGGTTCTGCTTTCGCCGCGAGATGGTCGGTCCCGGCAAGGACAACGCGCTGTCGCGCGAGGCGACCGCTGCCGCACTCGACTACATCCGCGCGCACAACGAGATCTGGGAAGTGATCTTCACCGGCGGCGACCCGCTGATGCTGTCGCCGCGGCGGCTCGGCGAGATCATGGCCGAACTCGCCGCGATCGAGCACGTCAAGATCATCCGCTTTCACACCCGTCTTCCCGTCGCAGATCCGGCGCGGATCACGCCCGATCTGGTGCGGGCCTTGCGCGTGCCGGGCAAGACCACATGGCTCGCGCTGCACGCCAATCACCCGCGCGAGTTGACCGAGGCGGCACGCGGGGCGTGCGCGCGGATCGTCGACGCTGGAATTCCGATGGTGAGCCAGTCGGTGCTGCTGCGGGGCGTGAACGACAACGCCGCGACACTCGAAGCCTTGATGCGCGCTTTCGTCGAGTGCCGGATCAAGCCGTACTACCTGCACCATGGCGATCTGGCGCCGGGCACCGCGCATCTGCGCACCACGCTCGCCGAGGGCCAGGCCTTGATGCGCGCATTGCGCGGTAATGTGTCTGGACTTTGCCAGCCGGAGTACGTGCTCGACATTCCCGGCGGCTACGGTAAGGCGCCGGTTGGCCCCAATTATTTGTCGGACGCCGATGGAACCGAGCCGGATTCGCGCTATCGTGTCGCCGACTATTGCGGCGAGGTACATCTGTATCCGCCGCGGTCGGAATGAGCGGCGGTACTCTGTCGCTGGTGCAGTCCGGCAACTGGGCCGGGAATGATGCGTTGGTGCTGGGGTTGGGCGGACCATTGGCCGATGCAGACTGCCGTGATGTTGGCGCGATCGGCGCCCAGCCTCGCGGCGGGAGCGTGGATGGAAGGAGAGCTCCGATGAAATCTGTGATGATCGCCGCCGCGATCCTGACCCTGAGCGGCAGCGCGGTATTGGCGCAATCCGGCAGCGGCACAGGCGGTTCGGCCGGCTCGACGATGTCGCCGGGCGTGTCCGATGGTGGGGCAGGGCTCCGGCAAGCGCCGATCGGGCATCTGCAGCCGCGCCGCAACGACACGCCGCCGGAGCGGACCATCGATCAGATCGATCCGGCGGATGCCGCGCTCGACCGCAAGATCAAGAGCATCTGCCGCGGCTGCTGACGCGAACCGCGGCAGACGTCGCACAACTAGGTGCTCTTACGGGCGGCGAGCGCCATCGCGATCAGCGAGGTGCCGCCGAACACCAGATTGATTCCGATCAGCAGGCCGATCGCCCAGACGGTGCCCGGCCAGCCCGAGATGATGATGAACGCCACCAGGATGTCGGCGATACCGGCGGCGAGCATCCAGCCCCAGCGCTCCGACATCCGTCCGCGATGCTGGAAGGCGTACATGATGGTCGCGACACCTTCGGCGAGGAAATAGACGCCGACGATGAAGGTCAGGGTCAGCGTGCCTTGCAGCGGCATCGCGATCAGCACCAGCCCGGCGACCAGCGCCAATGCGGCCGACAGCAGCGACCACCAGAAGCCGGGGCCCTTGCGCGCCCAGATCGAAAACCCGACGCCGGCCACACCGGCGATGAAGAACAGCCAGCCGAGCATGATGGTGAAGGTGATGCTGGCGAGCAGCGGCAGCAGGATCGCCGCAAAGCCGATGATCAGTAGCAGAATGCCTTCGAACAGATAGGCCTTCCAGTGATCGCGAATGGCCGCCTCGACGCGCGCTTGCAGGCGCTCGACGTCTTGGGGGCGAAGGCTGTCATCTGGCAGAGACATGGGACTTCTCCTTTAATGGTTCCCATTCAGGAACCTACCCCGCGCAACGCACCTCGGCGTTAATAGTTCAACGGTATTCGGCGTGTTGGTCCGCGGGGGTGCCGGCGAATCGAAACGGCGTCGGGAATCAGTTAATTGTAGCGTTCGATTGCGACGACTTTGGCGGGAGACGACCGATGGTCCCAGCCGTTTTGCATCTAGTCGCGTTGGCGCTTGCGATCACGCTGTTCGTGTTCGCCTGACTTCAAGCGCACAGGACTTCAGACTGAGAATATCCACCACCCGCCGATCATGAGCATCGGGCGGGAAGTCTCAATTGCGCGTGCCTCTGGTTCGCGTCCAATTCACCCGCCGGCAAACACTTGCGCAACCATGTCCAGCGCGGTCGCCGGCCGAATCCGCACATTGGATTCGCTGGGCATCCAAAAAGGGAGTATAAAGAAAATATTCAATTTAAAATTGTGGTCGCGGCGTTCGCACCACAAGCAATCAGTCTCCGTTAGGAGGCGGCATGTGCAAAGACAAACGGCCCCACTGCAGCAGATGCGGTGCTCGCACGGGGCTCGCCCGGGTGTCCCCGGTGCGATCGATCGAACTGCGAATCTACGAATGCGCCAGCTGCGGCCAGACTGATTACTATGAGGTCAGCCCAGACCCGCACGCATCATGGGGATTGCTCGCCGGTGACCGACTGGCTGGGATTCTTGCAGCGCTGAAGAGGAATGATGGCGCTCCCTAGCGGACTGGAACCGGTGCTGTATTAGAAAGTAACTTCAATGACTTAGCTTGCCGGTGGGTCACGTTTATTTTCGGCTGTGAGAAAAGTGGGTCACATTTGCGCCGGTGGCCCGCGTCTTTTGGCCTTTTTCGGCTTTCCTCCTTCGTTCACGGTCTGGCCGAACCAGACCAGGTTCATCGCGCTGCCGGCGATGCGCTGTTGGTTGGCCTTTTTCGTGTATAGCTCGGCCTGCTGCAGCGTCTTCCAGCCGAAGATGGCCATGAGCTGGTGCGGCGTGGCGCCGCGCTCGGCCGCGATGGTGGCGCCGGCCTTGCGGAGGCCGTGGGCGCGCCCGGGCACGCCGGCCTCGACGCACCTGTCCCCGAACCAATTGCCGAGCCCCTTGGTCGTGTAGGGCTGGCCGAACTCGGTCTCGAGGAAATTGAGATCCCCGCAGGTCGACGCCGCCAGCACCTCCTCGAGCTCTGGCAGGATCGGGATCACCAGATCGACCGGACTGCGCCGGCGGTTCTTCTGCTGGCGGAAGGCCAGCCATCGCCCGGGATGGGCGCGGCGCATCTCTTCGCTGACATGCTCCGGCCGGCGGATGTGCTGCTTGCCGAGCCGCGCCACGTCCGACAGCCGCTGGCCGGTGAGCAGGAACAGATTGAGCGCCAGATACGCCTTGGTGCCGATCGGGTGGCGCCGCTTGAACTGCTGGATTTCCTCGATCGTCCAGGTGTGATGGCCTCCGGTCTCGATCCGCTCCAGCAGCTCGACCGCCTTGGCGGTGTTGCGCGTGACCAGCGGCTTGGGTTGTACCTTTACGGCCCATTTGTAGAGCTGGCGCAGCGCCTTCACCCGCATGTTGGCGGAATCGACAGAGGTCAGCGCCTTGCGATCGCGCAGCTTGATGACGACCTCTTCGGGCAGCTCGCAGTGCATCTCGCCGATCAGGTCCGGGCTGCCCTCGCGCATCGGCTCGTCGCACAAGAGGCGAAGGATGGCGCGGCGCACCTTCTGCGTCGACTCGTCATAGGCGCGGAACTCCTGGCTGCGGCGATAATATTCCTCGACCAGCCAGCGCAGGGAATTGACCACCACGCGCGGCGCCGGTGGCCGCGCCGGGGCAGGGCTGCCGGGCAGCGGCTGGCCGGCCAGGGCGGCGGCGAACTGCTGGTGAAACTCGGCGGTGCCGGGCTCGGCGCGGATGCGGATCTTCGGCTGGCCGCGCTTGCGAAAATAATACCGGTCGTTGCCGTGGCGATCGGTGTCCTTGTAGAGGTAGCGGCAATCCAGCGGGGGCATGACGGCCTCGGTCACACCACGTTGCTCCAGTCGGTGCGCGGGGCGCGCGTGCCGGGCCTGGGGGTGGCGCTGCCGTCATCCATCAACGCCTCGAAGGCTTCGTCAAGTCGCAGCCGGTCCCACAACCGGCAGCCATCCACGAGCCTGCCGGCCGGCATCCGGCCATCCTCGACCCATTCGAGGAATTTGGTCTTGCCGACGCCGACATATTCGGCCGCTGCTTCGAGGCGAAGGCCCCGCGGCTGCAGGCCGGAAAACGATCGCGGCGAGATCGATCTCATGGGCGCGACGGCTCCTGCGGCTCGTCCGCATCCGCCCGCTCCAGCGCGCGGGCTTCGTGCAGGATGGCTGCGACGAAGAGGCCGAAGGCGGCGAGGGCGATGAGGGTGGTCATTTGGGATCTTGCTGAGAAGCAGGAAGCGGAGACCACTTCCACGGCTGCGGGATTGGTTCGTCCGGGCCGATCGGGCTGCCGTCATCGAGGTTCACGTAGCACTCGCGGTCCGGCCCGCAGCACTCCGCATGGATGATGCCGCCGCTTACGTCGTTGTAGACGTCGTCGCCCTCTTTGAGGGGGATGTCGCAAGCGATGCAGCGGTCGACGTAGTCCTCATCGCCGCCCGGCTCCAGGTGAGAAATCATTTTCGATCACCCATTTTGTTCGCTGGAGCGGTCAGGTGCGGATGAAATTGGGATTGAGCTCAGAACCCGGCCGAGTTCTTCGTGGAATGATGCCGCGAGGCGTCGATCAAGAAACACGTCGGTGAAGTTGGTGCCGAACCCAAACGTCAGCATGACGTCTGCTTTCTCTTCGATGCATCCAACGCAGTTTGGTCCGTTGGCGCGAGCAAATTCAGGCTTGATGGATGTTTGGCTCATGCTGCTCTCTCCTGGATTAACCTTCGCTCGTGAGGCGATTTTCTCGACCAGCGCCCAGCACGATTGCTCGTGGTTGTGCGCTTCGATTTTGAACGTGTTGCTCGCCGCGGGCGTGAAGGCGCTCGCGGTTTCAAACGCCGTGACTTTGTAGTCCGACAGCTTGGCGAGATCGCTGATGTTGACGGCGCAGGCGGTCGCAATCGGTCGGCCGTTGAGGCTGACGATGATCTCAAGCGCCATGGCTCTGCTCCGTGATCACCAGCACCGGCGCGCTGCGGGGTGGCGGGCGGAGGCGCTGGGCGAATAACGCAGCGATCTCGCGGGCGCGCTGGCTGCGGTAGCTTGGATCGTCGTGGCTCTTCGGCACGACGGGCGACATCACGACGGCGACGCCATCGGCGGATGCGGAGGCGAGGAGCGGGGTCATGCGGAGGCCTCGCGCGTGTCAGCCCCACCCGGCTCCGCTCCGCTTCGCCGCGGCAGGCCCCCGACCCCTCCCCGCAAGGGGGAGGGGAGGGCGTCGCCGAGGCCGCCGGTGGCCATCTGGTGGCGGGCGCCGGCGCGGCAGATGGCGCTGATGCTGACGCCCTTGGTTTCCGCGTAGTCGCGCAGCGCGCGGGCGAAGCTCTCCGGCATCTTGATGCCGACTTTGACGATCGGTTCGGCCATCAGCCTTGCTCCATTTCGCAGGCGACGGTGCCGAGGACGCGGTCGAGCTGCTGATCGCTGATCACCAGCGTGGCGTCGTTGGCGGCGCGTGGCCACGGCCAGGGCTTGGTGTCGTCGATCAGGCCGAAACGCTTGATCAACTCCAGCCGTTGCTCGGTGGTCAGATTGCGGTTGCTGGACCAGAATCCGAGCATTGCGGCGTGGCGATCGTCGCGGTCGAGCGGCGGCAGCTTGGGGCGATAGGGCGGGAAGGCGAGCAGGTCTTGCGACATCAGCGCGCTCCCCAGCTCACGTTGGTGACGGTCGGCTTCAGCATCTGCAGGGCGACGGCGGTGACGGCCTGCTTGCTCGGATGCTGCGGACGCCATGGCGGCGGGGTGTGGCGGGCGCGTTCGGTTTCGTCGCCTTCGCGCGCGTAACAATCGATTTCGAAGGTGTCGTCGTCGAACTCGATGCCGCGCTCGCGCTCGTCTTCCGCCGTGAGCGGCATGAAGGTGATCTTGCCGCCGATGCCGGCCGGCCACATCACGCGGCCAGGATGCGCCAGCTCGTAGGCCCTGCAGATCTCACCGGCGATCTGCAGCAGCTGCTGCTCGATGTCGTCTGTCAGTTCGACGTCTTCGGCGAAGTTGATCTCGATCTTGCGCACCATCATCGCCCCCGTCAGTGCAAGCGGGTCGGCTGCAGGCCGGCCAGCAGGGTGGCGCGGTGCAGGGCGATGCCGAGGTCGTGGGCGGCGCGGACGGCGCGGGCTTTGGCCAGCGTATCGCGATAGGCGATGCGGCCGGCGGGCGTGCGCTCGAAGCGGATGATCAGCCGGCGCTCGGCGTCGGCGAGATACGCCACATCGGTGCCGGCGATGACGGCGAAGCCGAGCCGGGCAAGCCGGCCCTGCAGCAGCCGCTCGGCGAGCGGGCCGCGGCCGGCGGTGGACGGCGCCGCCGCGGCGGCTGGAACGGAACTCAGGCGCATGGCAGGATACTCCCGGTTGAGGACACGAGGTTGCGACGATGAAACGGGAAATCGTTCTCAGCGCCCTGGCGGCGCTGCTGCTGAGCGGCGCGGCGCAGGCGGATTACTCGGGACGGCAAATCGGGAGCTGGGTGACCAAGGCGCGCGAAGATCGGTTCGGCGACGGCGGCAGCTACATCGCGCTGACGACGTCCGGCGGTGCGGCGCTCGGCGTCCGTTGCATCGGCAAAACGCTGTCGCTGGCGATGATGGAGCTCGGCGACTACGCGCGGCCAATCAACGAAGGCGATCGGTTCGAGTTCAAGTTCAGGGTCGATAAGGGCGAGGTGGTCGCGCTGAGCGGCGTCGCCATCGGTGGCCGACTGATCCAAATTGCGGCGCCGCGCAGCCTTGTCCGCGCGATGCGCGAGGGAAAGGAAACGGCGATGCGGGTCGAAACCGCCGACGGTGTCAGCGCGGTGGTGGTTTTCCAGATGCTCGGTGCGCCGAAAGCCTTCGCCGATCTCGCCAGAGAATGCGGGCTCGATTGAGCACAGGGGGGTGAAATGGAGAATGAGTCCATCGTCGCCGGGTTGGTGTTCTTCGCCATCTTTGTCGTCGTTCCAGCGATTGTCTTGGCGCGCCGCGAATGGGCCTATCGCCGGCAGGAAGCGCAGGCCGGCCAGGAAGCCGCGGTGATCATCGAGCACGTGCGCATGACGTGGGTTGGCATCGTCAGCCTGATGCTGCTGGTGCTGACGGTGATCGGCGCGATCGTGGCGTACATCGCGGCTAGAACGGAATTTCAACAGGTCCAAGCGGGTGTGTCGCTGATCGGCAGCGTGCTGCTGTTCGGCCTCGGCGTCGCACTGGGCCGCCGGCGCACGTACCGGGTGCTGCGGTCTGAGCGGCCGAACGCCTGAACTAACCTGATCGCTGGCTGTACGGCTGGCTTGCATCGTCGTCGCCCGGATGGCGCGGACGAAATCGTCCGGCGCACGATGCAACGATAGCGCAAAATTCGATTAATGCAATTCCATGTTGCAATCGACGCAATCAGACTTGCGTCGATGTTTCACGTGAAAGCAATTGTGGGCGCGCGCGGATGCGGCCGGGGCAAATCACCGCGTGAAATGGCGAAGCTTCGGTGGGGGTTAGTTCGGGCGCGGGCGCAGGCGGTGCGGCAGGATCAGGCCTTTGACGATGACGCGGTCATCGTCCACCAACAGCGGCTTGCGCAAGGCGGGATCGAACGTGGCGGCCACCAGATAGGGCGGCTCCAGGATACGCATCACGGTCTCGGCGGTGCCGCCCCGCCAGTTATAGACCTGGGCGCATGCCGGCTCGCTGGCCCGTGGCATGGTCGATAGGTCCACCAGCACCACGTCGCCGGGCATGAAGCCGGCGCATTCGAGGCTGCGGCTGCGGATCACCCACGGATCAATGTTCTTCTTGTTTCCAATGATGGTGGCGATCATCGCGGCGAGCGTCGGATCGCCCGCATCGGCTTCGTAGCGCGTCGCGTCTTCGCGGAATTCGGACGGCTGCTTTTGCGGCTCAGGCTCCAGGCTCGGCGCGGCCAGCCCGGAGAATTCCTCAAGCCGGGCCAGGGTGCCGGCGCTCATCTTCGAGATCTGACCGTCCTTCGGCCTGTAGATCCGCGTCAGCGTCGACGGCGAAATATTCAGCAGCTTGGCGATGGTGGTGGGCTGTTTCTTGGTCTCTGCCACCACGTTGTGGAGGTAATCGCGATGCATGCGGGCGACGCGTGCGTCGATCTGTTCGTCGGACTTCCTGGCCAAGTGCGTTCTATCCGTAGCGATTGCGCTACGGAGAGTATGCACCGGGAAGGTTTCCACTACATCTTGCAACATTGCGCTTGCGAGAGTTCGACGAATCAGATTTCAGATTGCAATTATGCAATCGCACCCTATCACAGACATCCTACAGATCAAGGAGCGCGCCGCTGCGGTGCGCCTGACGATGAACGATGTGGCGCGGCTGGCTGGCCTTCCGGCTTCAACCGCCCACGCAAAGGCCCGCGACGGCCGAATTCGTGACGTCCGCTCCTCGACGCTCGCAAAGCTCAGTTCGGCGGTGATCGCCGAGGAATTGCGTCAGCGGGATTATCTGGTCGGGCTCCACGGATTACCGGCTGAACCAGCTGTCCCAGAGGCGCCGGGAAATGGTTCCGAACACGAACCAATTCCCGCTGCGGCTGACGGGGAGGCGGTGTCGTGACGGCCTGGCTGTCAGTTCGGCGGCTTGGCCGCGTCGCGGATCGCCTGGCGGGCGCCCTGCGTCATCTGGCGGAAATTCTGCGCCACCGGCACCAGCGCCTGCCGCGGCAGAGCGACCCCCTCGGGCGGGTGATCGGTGAACTTGGTCAGGCTGTCGGCGGCCAGCACCTCGATCGCGTGGATCGCCTTGTCGGCGGCGGCGGGATCGACCTTGGCAAAGGCCAGCGCCAGATCCTCGAAGGCCTGGGCCATCATGGTCAGGCTCCATCCGGCCAAGATCAGCTCGGTGGCGAGTCCGTCTGCGGAGCGGTTCAACTCCATGGGGCGTATCTCCAGTGGTGCGCGGCGCATCACGTCGCGCCGCGATGGTTGCCCGGAAACCGGGAGGCGCGAGCATGACCGGCGCCCGCCATCGCCTCAATGACGTCACGCAAGCGCGCCGAAAGGCGGTGTCGTGATGGACGCCGCGATCCAGACCCTCGACCTGATCGCCCGGGCGGCGCTGCTGATCGTCGCCGCGGCGCTGATGATCGCGGTGGTGCAGCGCTGCCTGCCGCGCGCGCTCGGCCGCAAAGCCGCCGACCCCGCCTTCGACCCCGAGGCCTGCCCCTACGGCGAGCGGCCCGGCTTTTCCGCGCGCGAGCTGAATCAGTTCCGGCCGCGCTTGGGCGGCCGTGCTGACCGGGGAGGGGTGTGATGTTCGGGATGAGGACGTTCGATCGGTACGGAGTTGGCCGCGCCATTCTGTCGTTCCTGCTGCGGCCGGCTGCAGTCGCCAGCCCTGAAGCGCTCCGTCTGGTTCACGGCGCTCGCTCTGGCGGGCGAGGCCACAGCGGCAGCAAACGCGAAACTTATCCGCGCAGCGGTGTTGGACGCTGGGGCAAGCGCTACCTGCTCAAAGGGGTGCGGCCGTGAGCCGGGCGCTGGACGATATCGCGGCGGAGCGGAAACGCCAGATTGATGTCGAGGGCTGGGGCGCGCGGCACGACGATCGTAGCGGCGGCGACTTGGCCGTTGCGGCGGCCTGCTACGCGCTGCCGGCTCAACGGCTGTCAATGATGGTTGACCCTTATGCCACCGAAGGCGTCTCGCTTCTATCGAGTTTGTGGCCCTGGTCGCACGAATGGTGGAAGCCGAAGGATCGGCGCCGCGATCTCGTTCGTGCTGGCGCGCTGATCGTCGCCGAAATCGAGCGGATTGATCGGCTTGAAGAGCGGATCGGCGCGAAATGACCGAGCCCGCCCCGCCTTTCAATCCGTTCACCGGCACCACCCGCGCACGCCTGCTGTTGCTCGCAGGGCTGCTGCTGAAGCGCCAGACGGTCAGCGACTCGTCGATCCGCTGTGTTCTCAGCAATGGCGAGGGGGTGTCGCAGGGCTACGCGGAGAGCCATGTGACCGAGCTTCGACGGCAGCTGCCTTCGGGCGTTTTGGTGCTGCGAGAGCGCGGCGTTGGTTACTACGTCAACGACAAGGCGAAGCTCGCTGCCTTCCTGCGCGGTGAGGTCGCCCGATGAGCCCGCTGGATCGCGCGTGTGACTTCGTGGCGCTGCATCCGATCTCATCGGTGGGGTTGTTGCTGCTGGCGTTCGGTGCCATCGGCAGCGGTGCGGCGCTGATCGGGGCCTGGCTCGACACCCAAGTCGAAACCTTCATCCGCTTCGTGCGCGGGGGCTGCGATGTCGCGACCTGACGGCGCCGCCGCCCGCCTTTCGCCGGCCGAACAACTCTCCTTCGTGGCCGCGCGTGCGATCGCAGCCGGGCAGGCTTACTTGCGCACCCGCGATCAGCAGGCGCTGGCGGGCGAGGTGGCCACGATCACGGCGATGGTCGCGCAGCTGCCGGACGAGGTGCAGGCGCTGCCGCTGATGGCGTTTCTCAGTGCGTATGTGCAGGCGCTGGCGCTGGTGCCGCTGGTCGGCATCGACCGCAAAGAATTCATCGCGTTGGCGATCCTCGCCTATGAGCGGCTGCTGCGCTCGGCGCATCGCGATCAGCGCGACGCTCCTCAACTGATTGCCGGAGCCAGCTGATGACCGCGACGCGGCCGTTTTCCGCCACGCTGAACGAACTGATCGTGCTTTCCGAAGAGGTGATCACGCGGCCTTCGGCGCAGCGCGATCCGCGCTGGACCGAGCGGATGATGCGCGTGGCCGCCGAGGTGCGGCGGGCGGATGCGCGGCCGTGCGATGGCCCGCGCACCAGCTTCGGCGCGATGAGCATGGTGGTGACGCTGGAAGGCCTGCTCGCCGCGCAAGACGAGCAGAAACCGCTGTGGCGGATGCACGCGGCCAGCGCGCTCGAGCTGGTGCGGATCGATGCCTACCAGGAACTGTGCAACACGCGGGAGCGTCAGGGATGAGCGGCAGCGTCAACAAGGTAATCCTGATCGGCCGGCTCGGCGCCGATCCCGAGGTGCGGCGGCTGCAGGACGGCAAGCCGGTGGTGACGATGCGGATCGCCACCTCCGAGAGCTGGCGCGACAAGGACACCGGCGAGCGCAAGCAGGCGACCGAATGGCACCGCGTCGTGATCTTCAATGAAGGGCTGTGCAAGATCGCCGAGCAGTATCTGAAGAAAGGCGCGAACGTCTACATCGAGGGCCAGATCAAAACCCGCAAGTGGACCGATCAATCCGGCGCCGATCGCTACACCACAGAGATCGTGCTCGCCGCCTTCCGCGGCAGCCTGACGATGCTGGAATCCTCCGGCGCCGGCCGCCCGGCCAGCGAAGAGAGCTATGGCGCCGAGCGCAACGATCTCGATGACGAGATTCCGTTCTGACGGCGGCGAGGGGATTAGCGATGGAAGATGATTTTTCGACGGTGTTGGACGCGCTGAATACGTCACCCGCGGACGTCGACGGCGCTATCGAGTTGCTAAGCGAACTGCGAGACCGGACGAACTTCGTCTTTGTCGATGAAGTCGATAGCCTCCTTCGGGCCGGCCTGCTGGATGATGCGAAGCATCGTCTTCAACTTTGGATCAGCCCGAAATACCCCAGCGTCGCAGCTTGCGAGGATGAGTATCGGAGAGCCATGGGGTTAAACGCATGAGCCAGGGCAAGGTTACTGTTGGTCGGGACGATTTGCAGCCTGTGCTGCGGCAGGTTGCCGCCGGAGCGGCGCAGACCGGGAAGGGGTTTGCTTCGATCTTAACTAACGTCTTGATCACCTTTGAATCCGAGACCTTGCGCCTGATGGCGACAGACATCGACAGCGCGATTGACGGAGTCGTTCCGGCTGCGGGCCATGCGAACGGGGGCATCACCGTTACAGCTGCGCTGTTTGATCAGCTGGTCTCCGACTTCCCCGCCGGCAGCGACATCACAATCGAATGGGATGACGATGCGCGCATTGTTGTGCGGTGTGGTCGGTCGCGCTTTACGCTTCATGCGCTGCCAGCAGCAGACTTCCCATCAGACGCAGTCAAGGTCGATGGCGGCGTGACCTTCTCGATGTCGGCGGCGCTGCTGCGGCGGACATTGGGGATGGTGTCATTTGCCATGCTCACCGGAAAGGAACGGATGTACTTGCGTGGCGCGTTGTTCGAGCGTCGCGATGGTGTGCTGAGGCTTGTGGCGTGCGATGGCGCCAGGCTTGCCATGGTGACCATGGGCAGCGTGCCGACTCCTGAGTTTGATGCGGTGTTGGTTCCGGTCGAGATGGTGAACAACATCGTCCGGATGATCGACGCGAAGACGGCGGCCGACGCGATTCTACACATCACCGGCGCTGCGATTGCCGTCACGGTCGGAAGCATCACCAAGCGGTCGAAGTTGGTCGATGCGCGGTATCCTGACTACATCCGGACAATCCCAGGCACCAATTCGCACGTTGCGCTGATTGAGGCGGCGGCGCTTCGTCAGAGCGTCGACCGCGTCAATCTCATCAATCGCGCGCAGTCGAACGGGCGCGGGATCAAGCTCTCGTTTGAAGGTGGTGAGATGAAACTGTCCGCCGTCAACGCTGACGTTGGCGATGGTGAGGATCGGCTTGATGTTGAGCAGTGCGACCCATTCAGTCTGGATATCGGGTTCAACGGCGAATTCCTCAAAGACATGCTCGGAGCAATCGACGCGGATGTGCTTCGGATCAAGATGGCTGGGCCGATGGACCCCGCGGTGTTCGAGATCGTTGGCAGAAACGACGCTCTGTTTCTGCTGATGCCTCTTCGTGTTTGAGGAGGTGCGCCGTGGGTGAGACCTCCTATCCGTTCTTCCGAATCGCGCGCGCGTTTGGTGTGCCGTATGGCCTGGTGCTGGCCTATCGCGATGCAGTGATCAAGGCCGCCGCGATCAGATTTGTTTCGCTCGACTACTGGGAGCGCCGGGCGTGGTCAGCCCTGAGTGGAACGTCAGCCGGCCTCGCCATCGTCTATGCGATCGAGCGTGAAAGCTGGCGGCGGGCTGGTGTGCTTTATCAGCCCGCAGGTGACCGCGCATGAACGTGCTCGCGCAATACGCCGAGGCGCGGGAGGTGCTGGCGAAGCTGGCGGCGGGGCTGTCGCGGGCGGAGTCGTTCGACGAGTGGTCGGCGATGCGGCTCGATCTCGAGCATGTGAAGCTGCAGGCCAAGCTGATCAAGGATCGCGCGCTGCTGATCGAGGCGCAGGTGACGCAGGTGCGGGCCGAGCGGCGGCTCGGCGCGATGCTGGCGGAAGCGCGGGAGGCGGGAACGCTCGCGGTGCAGAGCCAGGGGCGACGGCCTGCGGCGGACGTAGCGGCGGAGGAATCCGAAGAGGCGCCGCCGCCGGCGACGCTGAAGGAGATCGGCATCGACAAGAAGCTGGCCGCCCGCGCCGCGGCCGCGGCGCAGCTCGCCGACGATGCGTTCGAAGAGCTGCTGCAGGCGACGCGGGAAAAATTCGCGTCCGGCAAGGCGATCATCGTCGATCCGATCAAGAGCGCGGAGAAGACCGCGGACATCCAGCGCCGGCGCGACAACCACGCGGCCCGCACCGTCTCCGGCGGCCGGGTCGAGGATCTGCATCAGCTCGTCCGCGAGGGCCGCAAGTTCGGCTTCATCGGCATGGACCCGCAATGGCAGTACGCGACCTGGTCGGATGCCGGCGCCGGGCGCAGCGCGGGGATGCACTACAAGACGGAGGATCTGGATGCGATCGCGCAGATGCCGGTCGGCGAATTGCTCGCCGATGGCGGCGCGCTCGGCATGTGGGTGGTGGATTGGGCTCTCGATCAGGCCGCCGAGCTGATCCGGCGTTTCGGCCTGACCTATATCACGGTGCTGTTCACCTGGGTGAAGACGACGGCACGGGCGAACGAGATCATCGCCAAGCTGCTGGCCGACGGCGTGTCGATCGACATCGCGGACAATCGGCTGTGGCACTTCGGCCAGGGCCATTGGAGCCGGGCCAACCCGGAAATGTGCTGGCTGGCCACCAAGGGCAAGCCGAAGCGGCTCCATGCCGATGTGCGGCAACTGATCGTCGCGCCGATCATGGAGCATAGCCGCAAGCCCGACGAATGGCTGGCGCGCGCCGAGCGGCTGTTCGAGGGCCCGTATCTCGAACTCAACGCGCGCCGCCTTCGGCCCGGCTGGGTGAGCTGGGGTGATGAGCTGGAATTCACCGGGGTGGCGACGGCGATCGATGCGGGCGTTGCGACGCGCGGCACCCCCACCCGGCTTCGCGATGCTTCGCCGCGGCAAGCTCCCGACCCCTCCCCGCAAGGGGGAGGGGAGACCGATGCCGAGCCGCTCGATCTGCCGGCGTTTCTGCCCCTCAACAAGGAGAGCAACCATGACGATGCGCAGCCGTGAGTTTCTTGGTGTGAAGCTGGTGCCGATGGGCTCGCGGGTGCGAAGGGCCGTAACAGTGTTTGAGGGCCAGAACTATGTCTATGCGTTGCTCCCGTCTGGATCGGTGGCGGTGAATTCGAGGGACATTTTTCTAGATCGGTTCGATCGATGGACATATCTGCGCGCCTCCGTGGCTCGGGATTTGGCGAAGATCGGCGCGGTGACGGACGAGGTGGCCGCCAAGTTCATATCGGACGAAGAGTCCGATCCCGCGCGGAAGGAAGCTCGCCGCATCGCCGACGATCTCGAAGCGAACTTGTCCGGCCTCGGCCTCAAGCTCACCCGCGCGCAGCAGCGTGCGATCGCCAAGCTGACGAAGTGAGTGGGGCTGACTGATGAACCAGCAAGCGCCGCTCGATAAGCGCTCGGTCGAGATCGCCGACCAGATCGTGCCGGACTACCGCGGCGGCCAGCGCAGCTACTCTTGCACGGGCACGATGGCGAAGCGTTGGGGCGCAGCAAACGATGCGGCGCGGCTTGCTTTGGTCGAGCCGTTCCGCCAGCGCCTCGCCAATCGTCGCCAGCACGAAATGATCGCGGTCGAGCACGATCACCTGCCGTTCAAGGTCGGCATCGGCCGCGAGCGCGACCCAGAGACGGGCGAGCTCCGCGCCGTCGCGGAAGTGTTCATCAATGCACAGAAGGTCAATTCCTACATCGACGCGCTGGTGAGCGATGCGGCGATCCTGATGTCGATGTTGCTGCAATACGGCTGCCCGGCCGAAGACATCGCCCGCTCGATGAAGCGCACGCCGAGCGGCGAGGCGTCCAGCGTCCTCGGCGTCGCGGCGCGGCTGATCTGCGAGACGGGGGAATGACCGATTCCCCGCGCAGCCCGGTGACGTTTCAGCGGCTCGGCCTGGGGCGCGAGGCGGTGGTGCTGGGGCGGGTGCAGGTCGGCGAGATCATGGAGATCGAGGGCGATCGTGGCGGCGCGTGCTTTCGGCTGAATTTGCCGGAGGCGAGCACCACCAGCTGGCGCCCGGTGCGCGATCGCGACGAAGCGCGGCGGCTGTCGCGCGGCCAAGTGAGCGACTGGATCGAAGCCGCAGGCCTGCGGCCGGTGAGGGCGAAGGGATGAGGATTGCTAAGGCGAAACCGTGCCCGTTCTGCGGATCGACAGACAGCTTTGTTGAGCGGATGAATCTGTCGATGTGGCAGCGGGTCTGCAACGATTGCTTCACGCATGGCCCGTGTGTTCACGACGACGGCCGTGATCTGAGTGAAGAGCGCGCCGAGGCCGAAGCAACAAGGGAGTGGAACAGGCGTAAGAGGCGGCGGCGCGGCGTCGACGTGGGGATCTCGATGCGATGACCGCGGCTCCGAATGAAGCTCCTCTGCCGCCACCGGGGAAGACCACGCTGGATGCGATGTATCTGGCGGCGGATAGCGCGATGCGGGATGCCGAGGCAGGGCTGGTGCGCTGGCGCGGCGAGGCCGGCACCGATGCCGGCAAGGGGTGGGTGGCGCACTACACCGAGCGGCGCAATGCGTTTGCCGGCGTGCTGCGGCTGATCGAGAAGATCCGCGTCGATCAGTCGGTGTACGAGGCGCTGTTCCCGCAGGCGAAGGCGAGGGCGCAGCGATGAGCGCTGGAGTTGCCCGCCGCTTTTCCGAAGCCGATCTCGCGCAGATCCGCGAGCGCAATCCGGTGGCGGAGGTCGCCGGGCAATATGTCACCCTGCGGCGCAGCGGCGCGAGAATGATCGGGCCGTGCCCGGTGTGCGGCGGCGGCGCGAAATCGAAATCGGCGTTCGAGGTGAAGGCGGACGGCGAGACCTGGGTGTGCGCCGTCTGTAGCGACGGCGGCGATGTCATCCGGCTTGTGGAGAAAATCGAGAACTGCAGCTTTGTCGACGCCTGCGAGCGGCTCGGCGGGCAGCGCAGTGCAGATCCCGCAGCCGTGGCGCGGCTGGCCGAACAGCGCGAGGCGAAGCGCCTGAAGCGCGAGGCCGATGCCGATCGCTATCGCGAGCAGGAGCGGCGGCGGCTGCGGAACATGTGGGACGGCGCCGAGCCGCTGCGCGGCACGCCGGCGGAGCGATATCTGACTGCGACGCGCGGGCTGATCCTGCCGGACAAGACACCGGGCCTGCGCTTCTTGCCCGCCGCGGCTTACTTCCACGGCGAGGAAGAGGACGAGCGCGGGCGGATCAGTCGCGCGGTGCTGCATCGCGGCCCGGCGATGATCGCGGCGTTCATTCGCGGCGACGGCCGGTTCGGCGGGCTGCACTTCACCTATCTCACCGACACCGATCCGCCGCGAAAACTGGAGCTGATCGATCCGGCGACCGGCGAGATCCTGCCGGCGAAGAAGATGCGCGGCAGCAAGGCGGGCGCGCATATCCTGTTTGCGCGGGAGAGTTTGCGCGATTGCGCAAACCCGCAAACTGATCCGAATGCGTGCCAGGCCCGCGTGTTGGTGATCGGCGAGGGGATCGAGACCGTGGGCTCGGTCTATACCGCGCATCGGATCGCCGGCCGCAGCATCGACGATTACGCCTGGTGGGCCGCCGGCGATCTCGGCAACCTCGGCGGGCCGCATTTCGAAAACCTGGCGCACCCGACGGCAAAGCAGCCGAACGGGCACCCCAAGCGCGTGCCGGGCCCGCTGCCGGATCTCGACAAGCCGGGACTGCTGATTCCGGACAGCGTCGAACACCTGACCCTGCTCGGCGACGGCGACAGCGACCCTGTTCTGACTCACTACGCGATGGACCGCGCCGCCCGCCGCTACGCGCGGCCGGGCCTGACCATTCGCATCGCCTTCGCGCGCGCGGGCGGGGATTTCAATGGAATGCTGAGGGGCGGGGAATGAGTGCCCCGACGCGACCGGTTTTGCGCTGGCATGGCGGCAAGTGGCGCATCGCGCCGTGGATCATCTCGTTCTTTCCGAGGCATCAGATCTATGTCGAGCCGTTCGGCGGCGCGGCGTCCGTGTTGCTCCGGAAGCCGCGATCGCCAGCGGAAGTTTACAACGACCTCGACGGCCGGCTGGTGAATCTCTTCCGCGTGCTGCGAGATCCCGAGAAGGCATCGGAGCTGCAGCGGCGGATTGGCCTGACGCTCTATGCTCGCGACGAATTCGAGTGGTCCTACAGCGCGCCGATCGACGATGTCGACGATGCCCACAAGATGATCGTTCTGTCGTTCATGGGGCATGGATCAGACAGCGCCTCGCGCGGCTGTCGCACTGGATTCCGCGCCAAGATGACGGACGCGCGTGCGCTGCCCTCGAACGCGTGGGCGAACTGGCATCGCTCGGTGCCGGAATTTGTCGAGCGGCTGCGCTCGGTGACGATCGAGCGGATCGACGCGATGCAGTTGTTAGTTCGCTACGACACCCCGTCGACGCTGCTGTATTTCGATCCGCCGTATCTGCCGGAGACTCGTTCGTCGCTGATCGGCCGCTCGGCGAACACGCACGGGTATCGGCATGAGATGGATCGGGAGGCGCATGCGGCAATGCTCGATGCGCTGTTGCAGATCAAATCGATGGTGGTGCTCTCCGGCTATCCGGATCCGCTGTACGACGAAATGCTTTGCGAGTGGACGCGCTTCGAAAAACGGACCTTGGCGGATGGCGCGCGCGAGCGCCTCGAGGTGCTGTGGATCAATCCCGCATGCGCCGCGGCGCTCGATCGTGAACACCGCGGGGCGCAGCTCGAGCTGATCGGAGCCGAGGCATGACCGGCCCCTCCGACATCCTCGATCTGATCGACTCGGCCGAGCCGTTCGAACCGCAGGCGGCGGCGATCGATGCTGATGCGATGCGGAAGGTGGGGTTTGGCGAGCTCGGCCGCATCCTCGCCGGCCTTCGCGCGGCTGCGGGCGAGGCGCGCGCTCCGGCGCTGGAACAGGCCGCAGAGCAGGCGGGGCGGCTGATCGGCGCCGGGGCGCTGCACAGGGGGCTGGCGATCGCCGATCTCGCCGAGGCCGCGCGCGAGATCGGGCTCACTGCGGTGACGGCGTCGATCAGCGCCGCTGTGCGGCGCGGGGAGGCCGAGCCGATCGACTTGGCGACAATGCGCCGCGCAGCGGCGCCAGGCGAACAGAGGCGGGCGCGCACGCGCGCGCCCGACCGCATTCTCTCTTCCCCCGATTCTTCTTCTTCCGTGCCTCCCTCTCCCCGCGGGGAGACCGGCGAACCCTCGCAAACCGCGCCACAGGCGGCCGGGGAGGGCGATGTTGATTTTTGCGACCAGATTGGAGGCGGTGAGTTCGATCCCGCCTCGTCTTCGCGCTCCGCGCTCTCCCCCGACCCCTCCTCCTCCGGGGAGGAAGCAGGCGAAACCCTCGCAAATGGCGACGGCACGGACGACGCCGAGGACGAGGATCTGGGCGATGACGACGGCGGCGACGAACCGCCGGAGCACACGATTCCACCCGACACCTTCCGCGCCTGCGCCAAGCTCGATCAATCGGACGTCGACAACGGCAAAAGGCTGCTCGCTTACTTCGGCGAAGATCTCTTGGTGCGGCAGGAAGACGACGTGCCGGCCGGCCAGAAGCTGGCCTGGACCGGGACGCACTGGGACCTTTCCGGCGGCGAGGCGCTGGCAAACTTGATCGGCCAGAAGGTCGGTGACCTGATCAAGGTGGAGGCCGGTTACATCGAATACACGCCGGCCGAACAGGCGGCGGTGGACGCCGGCAAGCGCGCGCGCAACCAGCTGAAGCACGCACCGCCGCCACAGACGCCGGCCGACAAGGCGCATGTCGCGGCGCTGGAGGATATCGTCGAGGCCGCCGACGATGCGGCAGCGGCGCGCAGCAAGCGGCGCCAGGCGCGCAAGAAATGGGGCGTGAGCACGAAGAACGCCTCGCGCATCAACGCGATGCTGGCCTGCGCCGCGCCGCACCTGCGCCGCCACCCGGACGCCTTCAACGCCGATCCGCTGCGCTTCGCGACGCTGACGCACACGCTGCGGTTCGTCCCCATGATGGACGATGAGAATCCGGACCCGAACACATCGCGGCCGCTGCTCGATCCCGCCACCGGCCGGGTGCGCTGGCGGCTGGAGGTGACCGAGGGCCACGACCGCGACGACATGATCACCGCCGTGGTGCCGTTCGCGTTCGATCCCAAGGCGACGTGTCCGGACTTCGACAAGTTTCTGGATCTGTTCCAGCCGGAGCCGAAGAAGCGCCGCACCGTGCAGCAATTCACCGGCATGAGTCTGACGGCGCAGCCGGTGCAGCGGATCATGTATCACACCGGCACCGGCGGAAACGGCAAGAGCGTGTTCCTCGAGGTGATCAGCCGCGTGCTCGGTGACGGCCTGGCGGTGGGCCTGCCGGCGGAATCCGTCTCTGGCGAGGCGCACAACAATCCATCGGCGCCGACGCCCGATATCGCCCGCTGCTACGCGAAGCGCTTCATCCGCGTTTCCGAGCTGCCGAAGGATCAGCCGGTCAAGGCCGAAATGGTGAAGCGCCTCACCGGCGGTGAGAAGTGGCCGGTGCGCACGATGTACAAGGGCTATTTCGAGTTCAAGCCGACCGGCAAGCCGCATATGAGCGGCAACGGCGAGCCGAAGCTCGACGGCACCGACGGCGGCTTGCGGCGGCGCTTCGTCATCGTGCCGTGGAGCGTGACGCTGCCGCCGGAGAAGCACCGCGACTTTGAGGATGTGGTGAGCGAGATCGTCGCCGGAGGCAGCGGCATTCTGAATTGGCTGATCGCCGGCGCGCTGGATTTTCTCAACAACGGGCTGGAGATCTCCGACGAGATCGCGGCCGCGACGGAAGCGCACTTCGCCGAGATGGACCCGGTGCAGCGCTATGTCGACGCCCATGTGCGGCCGGACCCCGGCGGGCCCGGCGTGCAGGCGCGCGCGATGTGGGAAGGCTGGCAGGCCTTCGCCCACGCCAACGGCATGAACGCGCGCAACGAGACGTGGTTCGGCCGGATCATGAAAGCCAAGCTCGAGCAGAACGACCCGAAAGCGCGGGTGCGGTTCTACATCAACGTCAAGCTGGTCGATCTGCCCGAGACGCGGCACCCGAACGAACCGCCGGACTACGCGCCGGGCGGGGAGGAGTTTTGAGTGTGTTCAACCGGAGAATGTGGAGAAGTTGAGATGGTTCGTTTGATCGATTTTATCGATAGCGAAGCGATGCCGGCGCCGGACAAGATCGTCAAATACAAGGGCGGGATATTCTGCCCGGCAATGTTTCACTTCGCCCCGGAGGGCTCGGACTACAAAGAGATCGCGCGCGAATGCGGGTTCGATATCGCGACGTCCTATATGGAGCGCGAGCTCGATGATGACCATCCTTTGATGGTCAGATACTTCGAAAATGGAGAATCGGAAACCGTCCTCGAGGAGTGGGTTCCTGAGGTGCGAGAAGGCTGGAAGTTGGCCGGCCTCTACGACACCGAAGATGGGCCGTGCGCCTTGTGGATTAAGCCGATTGAGCCAGCCGCCGAGCAGCCCAAATGATCTGTCCTCCCCAACCAGCGCTCGTATTTGTGCCGGCGGCGTGTCCGCGCTGCGGCGCGCGCAACACGGACGAGGCCGACAGCCTGTGCGAGCCGCAGCAGGACAGCAGCGGCGAGTGGGACTGCCCGGCGAGGTTCGGCCCCGACAACCAGGTGATCGCGCCGACAGCCGAGAGCGTCGCGGCGATCGAGGCGTGGATCGACGTGCACCACGACTGCCACGACGGCGTGTGCTGCGCGGCGCCGGCCGGGGAGGCGACATCGTGACCGGGCATCGCCTCGCCAGCATCGATCGGCCGCCGCGCCGGCATGATCCCGGCGGCTCGCGCGCCTCGCCGGCCGCGATCCACGCGCGCGAGCGTGGCAGATCGGCGACAGTGTTGCACACAAAGCACCGAGAGTTGCGAGGGTTACGCGAGGGTCGCGAACTAACTCTCGCGCGTCGGAAATCGCTGTGCCGCAATGGCTTTTCGCGCTCCTGCGAGGGTCGCGAGGGTTTCGCGCGCGTGTATGCGTGTGAGAAGGGGGAGTGGGGGCACCCAGCGCCTCGGCGAAGCGGAAACAAAGACTCACATACGTTACGAGGCAAACCCTCTCTACCCTCGCAGATTTCAGCTAACGAGCTGATCTACTTCACTAATAACCCTCGCAACTTTTCGTCTAAACCCTCTCAAACTATCGCAAACCCTCGCAGCCCCTCAAAGCAACCGAGACCACCCTGATCTTCGCTCTCGAATTCGAAATTGGTACCGAACTGGAACTAATTCTTGCGGAGGGATGACGGCGATGACGATGGCGGCGGAGAAGGCGGGGAATTTGGATGAGGTGCGCGAGGCGCTGCGGGGTGAGTTGCAAGTCGGGCAGATCGTCGATCATGCGGGCCGCAACGAGTACTTGGCGGAGATCGTGCCCGGCGCGCGTGGTGCGTGGTATGCGGTCGAGACGGTTCCGGGGGAGGATCGGATCGCGGCGGCATGGCTCTGTGCGCGGCGGTTCGGTGTGTATCTGCCGGAGCTGAAATTCGTGGAGGATCGGAGAGGCCGAAAGGTCGATGTCGTCAGGCTGATGTTCCCTGGCTACGTGTTCGTATTCGTTTGGGATATCGATGCGCACTTCACGCGCATCCTTGCCTGCCCTGGAGTTCGCGGTGTGGTGATGACGCAGCGAGCCCCTGCCGTTGATGATCGAGTGTCGTTTCGCCTTCGAGGTGGATTGGAGCCGGTGAAGGTGCCTGATGCGGCGATCGACCAGATCAGAACGGTGGAAAACTTCTTGAGGCCGGTGGCGCTGGCCGGCGCCGCTGATGCGGCGCAGGCGACGCGTAAGAAGCGCCCGCGCCGCAAGCACTACGCGGGCGAACAGCCTGAAGAGGTCGTCGTGGAGGCGCCGGCTGTCTTTGGGTCTCGGGGCTGGTCTGAGTTTTCGCGTGCGATGATGGCTCTTGACGACGTGGGACGGAATCGGGCATTGCGCGAACTGTTAGGCCTCTCCTCGTAGCCGCTCGGTGATCCGTCACCGAGGACATGGTCTCGGAGGTGGCGGATGGAGCCGGCAAAACGCGAAAGCGGTCGGCGGGTGTGATGGACTCAATCCCGAGCGAAAGCAACCAGGGCAAGGCCGGAACGGCTGGGGTATCAATCGGCCCCGTAAGACGATCGACCACCGGACAGGGTTGTGAGTAGGCGAGCCGACGCGGATCGGTGCGAAGCCCCGGCGGAAACGTCGGGGCTTTTTGCTTCGTAGGGTGTGCGACAGATTTACCCAATGCAGGTTGGAGGACGATTCATGATTGGCCCGTTCTAGCCCGATGGATCAGTAATCTTGTTTTCAAAGCCCCGGCGGAAACGCTGGGGCTTTTTACGTCATAGGGTGACCAGCGCGAGTTGGTACCGTGATTGTGATCACGTCTGTTTCACGTCCCCAACGTGAGGCGTTTCCTCCCTAGACTTCGGCCCGCCGCACTGGACCCGTGCGGCGGGCCGTTTCGTTTCGGTGATAGGTAGCGGCCTGCGACTCCGGTCTGGCTTCCCGGCTTTCCCATTCCGAAGCGCCCGCCGCCGACCTCCAAGGGTGAGACGGCAAAGGCCATCCGCGTTGATCGTCCTCGGCGCGGATGGCCGATGCTCGAACGAAAGCGGTTTAGCGATGTGCCGATGCAAAGAGCGGCGCGAGGCGCTGGTGAGTGCCGCGAAGTCGGCGGTTAAAGGCGATGCCGATGACGTGGCCAATCAGCTGCAGTTTGTCGGCCGATCCTCGATCGAAGATATCGCCAATTTGTTCAGCCGTGGTGTTGCGGCGTCAAAGCAGCGGCTGCTGAACCGATGAGTGGTGCGCCGCTCACCCTGAAGGTCGATGCAGCGCCGATTGCGCGCATGGCGAATATGTTCGGGGCGCTGCAGCGGCAAACCCGCGCGCTGGTAATGGTCCGCGCCGTCAATCACACCGGGGCCAAGGCCCTGACCCAAATGCGTCGCGTCTTGGTGCCGCAGACCGGGTTGAAGTATCGGACGCTGAAGCGTGCGGTGACGGCGAAGAAGGCCTTCAACGGCGGCGACTTCGTCATCAAGTCGCGCGGCGGTGACATCCGGCTGAAGTTCTTCAAGCCGCGCGAAACGCGGAAGGGTGTCGCGGCGTCGCCATGGAACCGGCGAAAGGTGTACCCCGGGACGTTCACCAAAGGCGGCCGATTTCCCAAGCGCGTCGCGCTGTCGATGGGTGGCACCGTCCTCCGGCGCACCGGGAAATCTCGCGGGCCGCTGAAGGTGGTCCGGTCCGGCCTCTACATTCCGACCGAGATGGTCACGGGTAATTCGGAGGCGGCGTTCTACGCCACGGTCGAACGGGAGCTACCGCCTCGCATCGCGCACGAGCTTTATCGCGTGCTCGGGTAGCGGGATACGGTAGCGCCGCATTTTCAGCAACAAAAAATCAATTAGAGTGTATTGCGCGCAATAATATTGCGCGTTAGGGACCGTAAAAACGGTATCCAGAGCGCACGACGCGAGTGCGGCCTGAAATATCGGCAGTAGCTCGATTTGAATTCGGTACACGTGAACGCGTGATGGCGCACGTGTCGGTGCACGGATGACGGACGGCGGCGAATGGCTCTCGATCACGGACGCGGCGAAGAGGTTGACGGCGGAAGGTGACGCCGTCGATCGCTCGACGCTTTCGCGTTACGTGAGCCAGCATGCCGAGGCGTTAGCGACTCGCCGTGATGGCAAGTCGAACCTGGTTGAACTCGGTGCTCTTCGACTGCACCGGAATGAGAACGTCAGGCTCCGGCGCGCCGTGCCGATGCCGTCCAGCCCGCAACAGGCGTCGCCATCGTCGTCGCCGTCCGGTAGCCGTTTTCCCGGCTCGCAGGCCGACGGTGCGGCGCGCAAGGCGCAGGCCGACGCCGAGATGCGCGAGCTGGACCTCGCCGAACGTCGCGGCGAGCTGACGCCGGTTTCGGAAGTTGACAAGGCCGGACGTGACGCGGTCGCGTTGATGATGAGCGCGTTCGATCGCGCGCTCGACAGCGAGGCCGCATCCGCGTCTGTGAAGTACAGCTGGGACGAACGTATCGTCCGTCTGGTGCTGAAGGCATATGCGCGGCGCGGCCTCGACGTGTTTCACGGCGAGGTGCTGAAGATGCTCGATGGTATCGACCGGGCCGAGATGGCCGCAGCACAGGGCGACGACAGCGCCGTCGAGGCGCCGCTGCAATGAGCTTCATTGATCCGCGGCTGCGGTTCCCGCATCTGCCGCGGGGCGCCAAGGTGCTGTTCGGTGGGCTCGCCGCAGCGTCCAAGCCGATCGAGGATCTGACGATCAGCGAGTGGGCTGATCGTTACCGCGAAGTCTCGGCAGAGTCGGGGTCGCCTTGGCCGGGCAAGTTCCGCACCGATCGGGTGCCTTACTTGCGCGAGCCGCAGGACTGCTTACACCCCGATCATCCGGCGCGTCGTGTGACGGCACGCTGGGCGGCGCAGCTCGGTAAGTCGACGGCGATCGAGAACTGGTTCGGGTACGTCGTTGACCGAGCGCCTGGCCCGATGATGATCGTGCTGCCGACGCTGGAGGAGGCGACGAAGTTCAATCGGGTCAAGCTTGATCCGACGATCACCGCCTCGAAGGCCTGGAACCACAAGGTCGCGCCGGTCAATAGCCGCGACGAGAAGGCCTCGACAACGGCCTACAAGCGGTTTTCAGGCGGCTATTGTGTCATCGTCAATGCTGGCTCCTCGAAGGGCCTGCAGATGGTGTCGATCAAGAACCTCGCGATGGACGAGGTGACCGGCTATCCGCGTGACGTCGACGGTCGTGGCAGTCCCCGCGACCAGGCTCGCGCCCGACAGAAGATGTTCGGAAATCTCGGCAAGGAGTGGGAAGGCTCCACGCCGGGCATCGAAGGCGAGTGTATGATCACCGCCGACTTTCTGGCGGGTGATCAGCGCTACTACTACGTGCCGTGCCCGCATTGCGCCGCGCTGCAGCCGCTCACCATGGAGCAGATGCGGGCCGCCGATGCAGCGCAGAAGCTGCCGGTGCACTTCCGTTGCCTCGCATGCGACGGCGTGATCCTCGACGGCCACAAGCACGAGATGCTCGCCGGCGGCGTGTGGATCGCACGGCGCGTGCCGGAGGGAGCAGATCCGGTGCCGCTGGTCATCAAGCCGGCGGAGCTTCCGCGCTGGCGTTGCGACCCCTGCGAGGGCCGCTGCGCCGATTGGCAGCCGAGCTATCATCTTTGGGCCGGCTATGCGCCGCGAGAGCGCTTCGCCGATATCTGGGACCGCTGGGAAGCGGCTCAGACCGACACGACGAAGCTGCGGACGTTCTATCAGCAGGATCTTGCCGAGCCCTACGATCCGGGCGGCGCTGCGGTGGAATGGGAGAAGCTGCTCGAGGCCGCGAAGGCTGGAGCCTATCCGCGCGGCAAGGTGCCAGCGGAAGCCGGGCTGATCGTCTCGGCGGCTGACGTCCAAAGCTACGGCATCAAGTGGGCGGTGTATGCGATCGGTCCGCGCGGCCAACGCTGGCTGATCGACCGCGAATTGTTCGAGGGAAAGCCGGATCAGGAAGACGAGCCTTGGATCGCGCTGTCGGATGCGCTGGGGCGGAAGTATCCGACCGCAGGCGGCGGAGAGGTCGGCATCGAGTTGTCCGGCGTCGACTCCGGCTTCTGCACCGATCGTGTCTATCGGTTCTGTTCGAACCGCCCGCATTGCTTCGCGCTGGACGGACAGCATAAGCAAAAGCTGCCCTGGCTCGGCACGCCGACCAAGCGTGACATTCGGGATCGCAACAAGCGCATCATCGGCAAGGTGTCGCTGTATCCGGTCGGTCTTTACGATGTGAAGACGGAAGTGGTCGCCGGCCTCGCCAATCTGGTCGAGGGGCCGGACAAGGCCGGCCGGTGGCCGCGCAACACGTTGCATCTCACCGGCGAGCTCGCCGACGAGCATTTCGTCAAGGAGCTGACGGCGGAGCGGCTGGTCGATCCCGAGCAGGAAAGCCGGGCGAACGCGAACAAGAAAACGCGATCGCTGGTGAAGCCCAATGCGCCACGCGAATGGCAGAAGCTGCCGGGCCGCGCCAACGACTGGTTCGACACCACGGTCTACGCGCTCGCGCTGGCCTGGCACCTCGAGCACAAGCATCGGCTGAACGAGGCGCGCTGGGCCGATCTGCTGCTGATCGTGCACGGCAAGCCGGCGACGCCGGATTTGTTCGACGCCGCGGCGTCGCCCTTCGAACGCAAGCCTCCGCCGGCGGCAACCAGCGAGCAGCGCCAGCAGGAGCGGGCACGGCGACGCGACAAGTGGAAGAAGCGATGAGCGAGGACACCATGACAGATCAGCCGTACATCTGCCCGGAATGCTCCCGCGCTTTCGCATGGGGCCGCGACGACGACAGCCCCATTGCTGTCGCGGCGTGTGACGAGACCTGCGCCGAAAACGCCTTCTGGAAGTTGACAGGACATATGGAAGCCGAGCACCCCCAGGTTGGGCATCTCTGCCCGCGCCGGTCCGATGGCGCGCCGGCGTCGTTCGCGAAGCGGCGCGATTGGTGGTTGAAGCGGCAAGATGAGCAGCGGTCGTGCAGCTACTGCGGTTCGATGCACCCGGACGATCTGTTCGCGGCGATCAACGCCGGCGCAGAGCTGGTTCCGACCGATAAAGACTACAAGCTCTATGTGCGGAACGGAGATGCACGGCAGGAGGAGTTCTATTTCCAGCACTTCACCGCGGAGCAGCAGCTCCGGTTCATCGATCTCTACAACAAGAAGCGTCTGAAGCTCGCATTTCCTGGGCACTTCTATCGCCTACCGTTCTTCGCTCAGGCGGCCTGATCTTTGGATAGACTGTGACCCTGCTCGATCGCATCCTCGGCCGTAGCAAGGCCGCACCCGCAAGCGCCACCACGGCGCCGCCGCGGGTGCGGGCTGGATATCTGCGCGATACGCGCTCGCGGGTGCTGTCGACCCGCACGGCCAGCTTGCGCGATCATCGCGACGACGTCCGCATCGCCTGGCGGCGGGCGGCCGGCATTGCGATGGATCTGATCCAGAATTCCTCGCGGCTGCGCGGCGCGGCCGATCAGGTGATCGCCGACACCGTCGGCGTCGAGCTGGTGCTGAACCCGCAGCCGGACCCGAAGGTGCTGGCCGATCTCGGCTACAGCCCGGAGGAGGCGGCGGAGCTCGTCCGCACCATCAAGCAGCGCTGGAAGCGCTGGGCCTGGAACCCGCGCGAGTGCGATCTCCGCGGCAAGTTCACCGTGCCGCAGCAGATCGACATCACGCTGCGGTGGGATATGGCCTATGGCGAGGCGCTCGGCCACATCAGCTACATGACGCCGGCGGAGCGCCGCGCCTATGGTATCACCAGCGGCACCAAGATGTGCCTGGTGAATCCGACCAAGCTGGTGCAGGACACCAGCGAGATCGAGGGCATGTTCCAGGGCGTGATCCACGATCCGAACGGCCGCCCGATCGCCTATCGCATCGAGCAGAAGGAAGCTGGCATCACGGTGAAGCGCGATTACCGCGCCTATGATGCCGAGGGCCGGCAGCTGGTGGTGCACGTGTTCGACCCGATGGATGCCGGCGACGTTCGCGGCATCAGCCGGATTGCCGCGGCGTTCCGCGAGCACATTCAGCAGGAGCTTCTGGTCGACGCCACGATTCAGACCGCGATCCTCCAGACGGTGTTCGGCATCACGCTCACCAGCAAGTCGCCATCGAAGGAAGCGTTCGAGGCGATCTCGCAGCTCGCCGACGATATTCCGGCTACCCCTGGCGCCGATCGGCCGCTGTCCTTCGCTGAAGAATTCCGCGACTACTTCCTGGGCACCATGGAGCGCGCGGCCGAAAGCGAAATCGCGATCGGCGGCGATCCGCAGGTGTCGCACCTGGCGCCGGATGAGGAGCTTAAGTTTCACGGCGCGCAGACGCCGGGGCCGCAGTTCCAATCGCTCAACAACGAGCTGTCGCGCGGCATGGCCCGGGCGATCGGCATCAGCTACGGCGGCTTCACCATGAACTATGAGGGGGCGACGTACTCCTCGACCCGCATGGAGAATTCGTCGATCTGGCCAGTGGTGACGCGTCGGCGCGAACGCATCGCTGCGCCGATTCAGCAGGTGGGTTACGAAAGCTGGCTCGACGAAGAGATCGGTGAGGGGCGCATCGCACTCAAGGGCGGATACGAGGCGTTCCGCGCCAATCGCGAGGCGCTGGTGTGGGCCTTGCACCAGGGCCCGGCCAAGCCGACCGCCGACGACGGCAAGAGCGCGAAGGCGTCGACCGAGCGGATCTACAACGGCACATCGTCGCTCGCCGACGAATGCGCCGAATATGGCAAGGACCCGGACGAAGTGTTCGAGCAGCGAAAGCGCGAGCACGATAAGTACGTCGCCGCCGGCATGCCGTCGCCGTTCCTGCGCAAGCAGGATGCCGGCAACGACGTCGCCGCCGACCAGCAGCAGGATGCGCAGCCGCAACCGAGCGAGGCGGTTTGATGGCGAACCTGATCGTCATTAACGGCGTCTCGGTCGATCTCGACGAGCCCTGCGCCGTCGTCGCCGCGCTGAAGCGTGCGGAGATGGAGATTACGCTCGGCGGCGGCGTGATCGCCGCGCGGTTTGAAGACCACGAGGTGAGCTGGACTGCGGCCAACTTGTCCCGGCTGCAAGACATGATCGCCGATTACGAGCGCAAGTGCGCCGCCGCCCAGGGCCTTCGCACCCGCTACGCCAAACGCCTGCGCTTCGTGCGCTGAAGGACGTCGATCAATGGATCTGGCTTATCCGCATCTCTGCGGTCAGCTGTTCGAGCAGCCGCTGATGTATGATCCGCGCAAGGCGGAGGTGGTGCTGCGGGCGCTGGGGCCACAGCTCACAGGTCAGTCGGTCACGATCGTGAACGGCACCGGCGGCGTCGATCACGTCGCCTTCGCGAACGGCCGTCCCTCCGCCGGCGTGATCGGCGATCGCATGGGCCGCGCCTATGATCGCAACGGTTATGCGCCGTTCGACATGGTCGACGGCGTCGCGATCATCCCGATCGAAGGCTCGCTGGTGCAGAAGGGGGGTTGGGTCGGCGCCATGTCCGGTGAGACGTCGTATCAGGGCCTGCAGACCCAGATCGCCCGCGCGTCCCGCAACGCCGACGTCAAGGGCGTGGTGTTCGAGGTCGACAGCTTCGGCGGCATGGTCAACGGCGGATTCGAGACCGCGTCGATGATTGCGGCGCTGTCGAAGGCCAAGCCGACGATCGCCATCCTCACCGACTTCGCTTATTCGGCGGCGTATCTGCAGGCCAGCCAGTGCCGCCAGATCATCGCGCCGCAGTTCGGCGGCGCCGGCTCGATCGGCTGCGTCATGCTGCACGCTGATTATTCCGGCGCGCTCGAGCAGGGTGGCATCAAGGTGACGCTGATCCAGTCCGGCGCGCACAAGACCGACGGCAACGCCTTCGAGCCGCTGCCGGCGGAGACCAAGGCGCGCTGGCAGGCGCAGGTCGACGCGGTGCGCGATCAGTTCGCGGCGGCGGTCGGGCAGGGCCGCAAGAAGCGCTGCAGTAAGGCCGATGCGCTGAAGACCGAGGCGCAATGCTTCACCGCGGCCGAAGCACTCGACCTCGGCCTGATCGACGCTGTCGGCGACGGCCAGGAGGCCTTCGCGGCCTTCGTCAAGGAAGTCAACCGGAGATCCTGATCGTGGCGAACAAAAGCCTTTTGGCCGCCGTCCACAGTGCTGTGGCCGGAACGGTCGAAGCTGCTCTCGACGAGAGCGAAACCAGCGCCCCGGCGCTTCAACACAAGGAAGGTAGCATGGCTGCACAGAGCCAGCCCGCCGGGGGCGACAACAATCCCGGCATTTCGCAAGCCGCTCACGACGCCGCGGTCAGCGCCGCGCGCGCCGATGGCGTCACCGCCGGCGCCAAGGAGGCAACCGATCGGCTCTTCGCCGCGCTCGGCGCCGAAGGCGTCAAGGGCGATGCCGGCCGGATGGCCGCCGCGCTGGATCTCGCCGTCAAGTCGCCCGGCATGTCCGGCGGCGACGTCGCTGCCTTCGTGGTGGCCAACGTCGCCGCCAGCAAGCCCGCGGCCACGCCGGCAGCCGACTACGCCGCCCAGCGCTCCGCCGCCGCTAGCCTGGCCGCGCCGGAGGCCAAGGGCGACGGCAAGGGCGACAAGTCCGCGCTCGCCGCGGCCGTCGCCGCCACCAACAAGCGCCGGTAAGGGGAGCATCAGATCATGGTGACGTTGACTGAGAACATCTACCGCACGGGCGGTTACATCGTCTCCGAGGCGGCGGGCTATCGCTCGCGCGAGCAGGCGACGATCAAGTCCGGCTCCGGCAAGCTGCTGGCTGGCGCCGTGCTGTCGCCGGAGGTCGTCATCGCGAATGCCGCGGCGAGTGCCTCGGCTGATGCGGCCAATACCGCCAACTCGGGCACCATCGCGATGGACGGCACCGCGCCGATCGCAGCGACCGCCAAGAACGGCCGCTACATCGGCATCTGCTCGGCGGCCACCAAGGTGAATTGGGAAAATCCGGACGGCGTCGCGATCGGCGTGTCGACCCACGGCTCAGCCTTCACCGGCGGCGGCATCAAGTTCACCATCACGGCAGGGGCGTCGGCCAACGTTGTTGGCGACAAGTTCTATGTCGACGTGGTGATCGAGACCGGCGACATCGTTTACGCCCCCTACGACGGCAGCAAGCCGGCCGGCGCTATCCTCTACGAGGGCTGCGATGCGACCGACAACGCCGTCCGCCGCACCATCACCGCCCGCGACACCGAGGTGACCACTGCCGAGCTGCAGTGGAAATCCGGCGTCACGGACGGCCAGAAAACCGCCGCGCTGGCCTCCCTGGCGTCGCTCGGCATCATCGGCCGCTAAAGGAGCGAACCGCCATGGCACTGATCACGGACATCTTCAACCAGAACGGCTGGGGTGCGATCGAGTTCAACGAGGAGATCGTGGAGCGAGTAGACTTCAAGCCGCAGCTGCTCGGATCGCTCAACCTGTTCGAGCCGATCTATTCGCGCTCGCGCACCATCGCGATCGCGCAGAAGGACCGCACGCTGACGCTGATTCCGACCTCGGCGAACGGATCTCCGCCGCAGGAGCTGGAGGTCAACGCCGGCGATCTGAAGATGTTCAACGCGGTTCGTCTCGCCAAGGGATCGACGATCTTGGCCGCCGAGATGGCCGGCGTGCTGGCACTGCCGTTCGATCAGCAGACCAAGGACGTTGCGCAGGAGGTCACCGACCGCACTGCGTCGATCATGGACGATCTCGAGCTGACCTGGGAGCACATGCGGTTCGGCGCCATCCAGGGCAAGGTGCTGGATGCCGACGGCACCACGGTGCTGCACGACTGGTATTCGATCTGGGGCATCAGCGAGGCGGCCGAGATCAACTTCGAGCTGAACGTCGACACCACCGACGTTCGCAAGAAGTGCCGCGACGTCAAGCGCGCGATGATGAAGAAGGCCAAGGGCGTCTGGGCCCCCGGCACCCGCGTCGGTGCGCTGGTCGGCGACGAGTTCTTCGATCTGCTGGTCAATCACAAGCAGATCAAGGAAACCAAGCTCGGAAACGAACGCGCGCCGCTGCTGGAGAACATCGAAGGGTATTCGGCGATCGAAATCGAAGGCATCACCTTCATCAACTATCGCGGCACCGACGACGACTCCACGATCTCGATCGCCACCACCAAGGCGCGGTTTTTCCCGATCGGCGCCCGCGGCGCGTTCAAGGTCGGCTGGGCGCCGGCCAACGAGTTCAAGCCGTACCTCAATCAGCGTGGCCGCGAGTACTACGGCCTGATGCTGGCCGACACTTCCGGCCGCGATGCCTGGGACCGTGTCGAGCTGTACAGCTATCCGCTGTTCATCCCGACCCGCCCCGAAATGCTGCTGCGCGCCAAGCAGCAGTGATGGATGGCCGGGTCAAGCCCGGCAATCGCCGCTCTCACGGAAAGCCCGGCGGAAACGCCGGGCTTTTTGCGTCATAGGGCAGAGCAATTCGTCAGGTTTGTCCGACCGTCATGCCGTCTCCCTTCGATATCGCCGCCGCCAAGGCATCGAGCGCGATTGATCGCGTGTTCGGTGAGGAGGAGGGATTCGAGCTGATTGGAATGGCGGAGCAGGATGACGTCAATCTGCCGCGCGGGATCGACGCTTCACGGCCGGCCTTCACGATCACGGGCGCTTACCGGGCTCCGAGCGAGTCCAAGTTCATGCAGGCGCGGAGTCCCTTCCAGGAAGATCGCGCGCCGAAAGTTGCTGTGAGTGCGCCGCACGTGTCCTTCGCATCAGCGTCCCTTCGCTGGCCGCTGCAGCCGAAGGATGTGGTGGTACGCAACCGCACCGGCGAGCAGTTCGAGATCACCAAGACGCTGCCCGATGGCGCTGCGCGCACCATCGTCCATATGACGGCGCGGCGGCGCTCCGACATCTGACGGCTGGTTATCATGTCCCTCGCTCGCACCGCTCTGCGCCTGCTCGCCGTCGCCATCGTCCAAGGTGAAGCGGGCAACCGTCCGACGATCGCTGAGGGGCGTGTCTACGATAGCCGCGTCGATGATTTGGCGCCGGAGCACTGCGACTCCGATGCGATGCCGACGGTGATCATTCTGACCGACGCGGACGAGGGCGATGCGCTCTCGGCGCAGAATGGTGGGCCGCCGTTCGCTCGCATGGTCGACATCAGTTTCCAGCTCGGCATGATCCAGTCGCTGCGGCAGGACAAGGAGTTCATCGTCGGTTATCCGGACACCGACGCGCGGCTCGAAGCGGCGCTGGATCTGCTGGAGCACCAGGTCGTACGGCGGTTCGGGCACGAGCTCGATGCGCTGCCCGTGCTGTTTCGCCGCTTGGTGCGCATTCGGAAGCGCAGCAGCAACCGGGAAGTCCTGTCGGATGCCGGGATCAAGGTGGCCTGCCGCGTGCTGACGCTGCAGTGCCAGTTCAAGGACGACGACCATCTGCCGATTGACCCGGCGGCGACGGGCTTCGGCCTGCTGCCGCCGATGCTGCGCGAGGTCGCCAATGCGCTGCCGGCTGAAAGCGCCGGGCGTGACACCTGCAAGGCGATCGCCGCGGCGCTCGAACCCAAGCCACTGACGCCGCTCGAAGGCATCGACATCGCCGTCAACGTCGCCGGCGCCGATCGTGAGGCGGTGCCTGACATCTCGATGCCGCTCGATTTTCCGAACCAGGACTGAGGGGATCATGACCGAGTCGATCTACGTCAAACCGCGGGAAGGCGGCCGCGTTCGCATGCCGGAGCGCAACTACAACGTGATGCCGGCGGAAGGCGCGGTGGTGCCGCGTGTCGATTACTACGAGCGGCTGCTGATCGGCGGGGATATCGCGATCGCAGATCCTCCGGCCGCGGAGATCGCCACCCAACCCGAGACCAAGCCGGCGGGAAAGACCGCCCAGATGAAGGAGTAATCCGCCATGGCTGTCGCGTTCAATTCGATCCCGTCGAACCTTCGCGTTCCGCTGTTCTATGCCGAGGTCAATGCCGGCCAGTCGCCCTATCAGGGCCCAAGCCGTACGCTGCTGATCGGCCAGAAACTGTCGACCGGCAGCGCCTCGGCCAATGTGCCGATCATCCTGTCGGGCGATCCGCAGTCGCTGGTCGGCGCCGGCTCGATGCTGGCCGAGGAGGCGATCTGGGCACGGCAGAACCACCCTTTCGGCGAGATCTGGATGCTGCCGCTCGCCGATCCCTCCGGTAATACGCAGACCTGGACCATCACCATCGCAGCCGGGCTCGCCGGCAAGTCCGGCACGCTGCCGGTCTATCTCGGCGGCGAGAAGGTCAGCATTGGCGTCGCCACCACGGACTCCACCTCCGACGCCGCCACCAATCTCGCGGCCGAGATCAACAAGGGCTACACCAAGTTCGGCCGCAGCCTGTCGTTCCCGGTCACCGCGGCTGCGGCGAGCAACGTGGTCACCCTGACGGCGCGCCATGCCGGCGCCCTGATGGCGAAGTTCTCGGTGCTGAAGGATCTGGTGGGCGACGAGGGCCCGCTGCAGCAATATCTAACGATCGCGGCCGGCACCGCCGGCACCGGTGTGCCGACGCTCGGCACCGCGCTGGCGTCGCTCGGCGACATGGAGTTCGATTACATCTGCTCGCCCTATGCCGACACCACGTCGCTCGACGTGGTCAAGGATTTCCTCGGCGGCACCTCCGGCCGGTGGTCGCCGATCCAGCAGCTGTTCGGCCACTACTGCACGGTGATGTTCGACAGCTACGCGAACTTGGCTTCGTTCGGCGCTGGCCGGAACGACCCAAACGTCTCGATCCTCGGCGTGGTCGACAGTCCATCGCCGCCGTGGCGCTGGGCAGCGGCCTATGGGGCTCGGATCGCCAGCGACAAGAACCTCGGCGGTGAAGTCGACCAGGCCTATCGCATCAGCCTGCCGGTCCAAACGTTGGATCTGGTCGGCATCCGGCCGCCGCAGTCGCGGGTCAACTGGTTTTCGATCACTCAACGGAACACGCACTATCAGGATGCCATCTCGGGCTTCAAGGTCGCCGCCGACGGCACGGTGATGCTCGACCGCGTGGTCACCACCTATCTGACCAACGCCTATGGCCAGCCGGACATCACCTGGCTGGACATCGAGACCCGGCTGCAGATGGTGTATTTCGTGCGCTACATGCGGCAGCGCATCACGCAGAAGTACGGCCGCTGTGCCCTGGCCGACGACAACCCGAGCGCTAATCCGGGCATCGTCACCGCCAAGATCCTGAAAGCCGAGTGTGTCCACGCCTATATGGAGCTCGAAGCCGGCGGCTTGGTCGAGAATTCCGACCTGTTCGCGCAGCGCCTCGTGGTCGAGCGTTCGTCGGATCCAAATCGCGTCAACGCTTACTTGCCTGTCGACGTGGTCAATCAGTTCCGCGTGTTCGCCGCGAACGCCACGACCTTCCTGCAGTACCCGGCCTGACGATCATCCGGCGCGGCCATTGCCGCGCCGTTCGCCTCCTCATTTTTGCACAGCGGAGTCTGAGCCATGTCCCACACGGCAGGCGGTCGGGTCTCGACCGTCATCAACGGCGTTCCTTATTCGGCCCGCGGCGAGATCACGCTGTCGGCCTCGAACATCTCCAACGAGTCCGGCGTCAACCAGGACGGCACCGTCTATCGGCTGGTCAAGCCGAAGGTGCGCAAGGCCGAGCTGACGTTCGATCGGTTCGTCACGATCGATGACCGCCCGCTGATCTGGGACGAGCGCGTCATGAACCTGATGAACATCCCGGTCACCTTCGTCGAGGACGATACCGGCCTCACTCATGTCTTGTCCGGTGCGTTCTTCGAGGGTGAGCCGCAGGGCAATCTCGCGACTGGCGAGGTCAGCGGTCTTTCGATCGCAGCGAGCGGCTACAAGACGTTGAACGGCTGATCGCGTCATGTCAGATCAAGTCGAAGTCGCCGCGTCAGATACGGCGAAGCCCATACGCCAGCCTGAATTCACCCGAGATCCCGACGGCTCTCTCACGCGCACGCTGATCAAGCCGATCCAAGGGCATGGTGACAAGGTCATCACAGCCATCCGCCTGCGGCCGCCGCGCTACAGCGATATCATGGCCCATGGCGACCCCACACAGATTATCGCCATGGTCGGCGCGCTGCTGCCGCAGACCGACATGGGAATAGTTGCGAAATATATCGCAGCGCTGTCGATCGATGCGGCTACCGGAGACAAGATCGATCCTGGACTGCTTGAGCAAACCGATTATCGCGATGCGCTTGCCTTGACAGAGGCCGTCAAGGATTTTTTCAGGGCGGCGTCGCAGACACCCACGACGCCGCCGACATCTTGATATTTGGCTTAGGATTCGAGTTCTCTGAAGTCATGAAGATGACCGCAGATGAAATGGTTATTTGGCTTCAGCGTTTTGCCGCATGGTCGAAGAAACGGCGAACTCGACGGGGAGGGGGCCGAGGACGATGAAGGTCATTGAGGCCAAAGCGATCATCAGCGCCGCAGACAAATCCGGCGGCGTGTTCGATGCCATTGCCAGGAAGCTTGAGAGGCTTTCCGGTGTCGCAGCAAGAGCGAGCAGCCGTGTTGCGGCGGCTGGAAACGTCGCTGCTGCGGCTGATCGCGCTGCCTCTGCGCATGCTCGCGTTGGCGGCGCCGCCGGACTCGCCGCCGGACGTCTCGCCGTCGGCGCCGCGGCGCGGGTGTTGGCGCCGGCGGCCGTTGCCTATGGCGGCGTGCAGTCGGTCAAGCGCTTTGCCGATACCGATATGGCGCTGACCCGCATCGGCATCACGGCGGATGCGACCGACGAACAGATCAGCAAGCTCAACAAGTCGGTGCGTGATCTGGCCTTCGCGTCGGGTAAGTCGTTCGACGACGTCACCAAGGGCCTGGAAAGCCTGGTTGCCGGCGGCATGGATCTGCCGCAGGCGATGCCGGCATTGCCGGCGATCGTCAAGACGGCGCAGGCCGCAGGCGCAGAAGTCGCCGACATGGCCAACACGACGTTGGCGCTCAACCAGGCGCTCGGCATCGCGACCGACAAGATGCAGTCGTCGTTCGACGTGCTGGTCACCGGCGGCAAGGCCGGCAAGTTCGAATTGAAGGACATGGCCCGCTACATGGCTTCGATCGCGCCGGCTGCGGCCGCGATCGGCCTCAAGGGCGAGGCCGGGCTCAAGACCATCGTCGCGATGATGCAGACGATCCGGGCGGGCACCGGCACGTCGGAAGAGGCGGCGGCCTCGCTGCAGAACATCTTCGCCAAGATGGAGAGCGAAACCACCACGGGCAAATTCGAGAAGTTCGGCATCGATCTGCGCAAGGAGATGGACAAGGCGCGCAAGTCCGGGCGCGACCTGCTGACCGTGTTCCTCGAGCTCACCGAGAAGGCGACGAAGGGCGATCTATCGAAGATCCCGCAGCTGTTCACCGATATGGAATTCGCTCGCGGCATGCGGGCGCTGATGCAGTACCGGGACCTGATGAAGGAGGTCACCGAGAAGCTGGATAAGTCGTCCGGCTCGGCGATGAAGGATTTCGCGCGTGTGCTGGACCGGCCGAAGGTGGCCGTCGATCGGCTGTCGGAGAGCTTCGATCGGCTCAAGGAAGCCGCCGGCGCAGCTTTGGACGCGATCGGGACTTCGAAGGGCATGGACTGGATCGCTCGCAAGACCGAGGAGGCGATCGAGTACCGCAACAAGCCGGAGGTCGAGCGCGCCCGCGTTCGCGCTGAAACCGACCGTCGCGCCGGACTCGAAAAAGAGAAGGCCGCTGTTCAGGAGAAAATCCGGCTCTACGAATCTTTCGGTAACAACACTGACCCGTCGGTGATGGACCGGATCAAGGGCCACCCCGGCGCCAACATCGGGAAGCTGTTGGCCGATCTGCGGCTGAAGCTGTTGGCGATCGAGGGCGCCATGTCCGCGGCGTCGCCGGAGGATCTGCCGCCGATCATGTCCGAAAAGGAGATCGAGGCGGTGAAGGCTGCGCAGGAGGAGCTGCGCAAGAAGAGCGAGGCCGATGCGGCGAAGCAGCAGCAGAAGAATGCGCGACCCGGCACACCGCTGCCGCAGTCGGACCCGCGAAAGGCGCGGCCGTGGGAGGGCAACATTCTCGATCTGCCGCCGGTGAAAGCGGAGCTCACCGGCAGCGCCGAGGTCAAGGGTGAGACCACGGTCAAGGTCGAAGTCGAACTGAAGCCCGCGCCAGAGCTCGTTCAGGCGGTCGCCTCGGCCAAGGCAAGCGCCGCAAAGCTTCAGGGCATGATCAGCGCGAACGGAGCCGGATCGACTGGCCGTTCGTCTCCGGACGCCGCGCCGGGCGGCAAGGGCGTGGCGGGTAACAGGTGATCGATGACAGTTGCGCGCGACTGGACCAAGACCCTCTGGCCGGCATCCTACAAGGGCGTGCCGTTCTGGGTGGAGAGCGACGCCGAGGAGGGCGGGCGGCGGATCGTGGTGCATCAGTTTCCGATGCGCGACGATCCGTTCCTCGAGGATCTTGGCGAAGATAAGCGGACTTTCGAGGTGGTGGCTTACGTCGCGTCCGACAGCGCCGACGTCGACGCCGCGACGGTCGTCGCCATTTGCCTGACCCGCGGCCCCGGCATTCTCGTGCTGCCGGCACATGGCCCGATCCGGGTTCGTGGCAATGGCGCCCGCCGCTACCGCGAGCGGGATATGGCGGGCTACATCGCGCTGCGCCTCAACTTCATTCGTGAGGGCGCCGCCGGCGCGCTGGTCTCGGTGGCGATGCTCGCCAACCGGGTGTTTCTCGCAGCCGAGTCGATCGCGGGCGCGATTGCAGCTGCGTTCGTTGCCAATGTGACGCCGGCAAATCCTGACTTCGTGTTCGACGAAGCGGTGGCGGCGACACAGGATGTGCTGGCAGCGCTTGAAACGGTGCGCAGCACCGAGCCTGTCGAGGTCACCGCCAGCGCAGCGCAACGCAACGCGATCCAGGCACTGTTCGATGGTGCTGCTGATCTGATCGTGGATCCGCAGACCATTGCCAGCGTGCCGGCCGGCGTTGTTGCGGTCGCCCGCGCATTGGGCGACGCGCTGCCGGCTGATCGGGCGCTCGCGGCATTCCGATCCCTGGCAGTCGAGCCGTCGCTGCAAGCCAATCCGGTTGGCGCGCGTTACGTCACGCCGGCGGCGGCGGCCGCGGCGGCGAACCGGGATGCGGCGAACCGTGCCCTGCGGTTGGCGGCGCTCACCGCGTTCGCCGAAGCTGTCGCCCGCGCTGACTTGAAAGATCGCCCGAGCGGCATTCGGCTCCGCGCCGAGGCTGCCGAGTTGTTCGAGAGCGAGCTGCTCGATCTGCCGGCGTCGGAGATGGACCTCGCGCGCGCCATCGGGGCTATCCGTGATGCGGTGATCGAGTATCTGTCGCGGGTGGTGCTCGATTTGGCGCCTGTGCTGACGATCGAGGCTAATCTCAGCAAGTCGTCGCTGTATTGGTCCTGGCGGCTTTATGCCGATCCGGCGCGATCGGGCGAGCTTGTCGAGCGGAATGGCGTCGTGCATCCATCGCTGATGCCGCTGGCGTTCGAAGCCTTGGCGCGGTGACGCGATGGGGCCTGAAATCATCACCATCGTGGTCGGCGGCGCGCGCTGGTCCGCGTTCGAAAAGATCAATGTGCACGCCGCATTCAACGAAGCGGCGCGGTCGTTCAGTTTCGAAGTTGCCGCCGAGATGGGTTCATCGGCCACCAACCGGCTGTTCGCCAAAGGTACGCCGGTCAAGATCTATACCAACGCCGACCTTCTGCTCGACGGCCAGGTCGACAAAAGGCAGCCGCAGTTCGAGGGCGATCCGCCAAAGGCCAGCATCACCGTCACCGGCCGCTCGAAATCGGCTGACTTGATCGACGGCAGTGCCGAGCACGAGACCGGCTCGATCAAGAGCAAGACTCCGGACCAGATCGGGAACGAGGTCTGCAAGAAATATGCAGCGAAGTTCCGCACCGATCAGCAGCTCGACAAGGTCGAAAAGTACCAGGTGACGCCGGGCGAGAGCGTGTTTCGCTGTGTCGAGAAGCTGGCGCGGCAGCAGGGCATGACGCTGGCCGGCCGTCCTGATGGCGACGTCGACATCACCAAGGCTGGAAGCAAGCGCCATGCCGGTGGGTTGATCGAGGGAGTCAACATTAAGGGCGGTTCAGCTGATCACGACGGGTCGAACCAGCATTCTGAATACATCGTCCGCGGTCAGCGGCCGTCGGGCCACGGCGAGGACAATCTCGAAGTCGAGGCGCGCGAGAAAGACGAAACGGTCAAGCGGCATCGCCCGGTGGTGATCGTCCAGGATGAAGACACCGACAAGAAGCGGGCGAAGAAACGGGCGAAGAACCGCAAGGAACGCGCCGCCGGCGACGCCCTAAAGGCGACGATCCGTGTGCAGGGATTCCGCGACGAAGGGGGCACCGTTTGGACGCCGGGTTGGCTAATCTGGACCGAAAGCCCGTTTCTCGACATTGCGCAGGACATGCTGATCGAGAGCGTCGACTTCGACCAGGACGATGGTGGCAGCATTGCAACGCTGGGGCTGACCGATCCTCGCTCCTATGGCGGCGAGGACAGCAAGGGCAATAAATCCGGCGAAGAGTGGAAGCGCTAATGTCGTATTTCGAGCATGACGACGCGCTGCGCAGCTTTCTGCGGCGGGCACGGGTGCTGAAGATTGATGACAGCGGCTCCCAACAGCTGCTCGACCTCGGCGGCCTGAAGTCCGAGCGGCCGGAGGAGATCGTTCGCATTCAGGATCACGGCTTCACGTCGCACCCGCCGAAACAGGCCGAGGGCGTGATGCTGCAGCTCGGCGGCCGCTCAGACCGCACCATGTTCTTCGGCGGCGAGCACAAGGATTACCGGCCAAAGAACACGGCCGAAGGCAATGCGGTGCTCTACGACGACAAAGGCAATGTCGTCTGGATGAAGAGCGGAGATGGCATCCACCTCACCGCGAAGAAAGGCCAGGTCGAACTGCGATCGACCGACGAGAAGGTCTGGGTGAAGCCCGGCGACGGCAAGAAAGTCTATCTCGGCGGCGACGGCACCGACGGCACCTATGCGGCGGTGATGACCGAGGAAGGTGCGTCGATCAACGTGATGGCGAGGGTCGGCTGATGGCGAGGCTGCAGGTCCGCATCGGCGAAAGCTCCGATGAGCAGCCGAACCTTGGCTGGGATACGATCTGGTCGCCATGGGGTGGCTGCGGGGATTGGGCGATCGCCGGTGCGGACGAGCCGCAGAACCGCGGCGGCCTGCGGGCCAAGGCGGCGCTGCACACTGCGGTCATCATTCAGCTGTTCACGGATCGCCGCATCGAGGACGATCACCCGCTGCGCTATCTGGTGCAGGGCGATGATCCGCGCGGATGGTGGGGCGATGGCGTCGATGTCCGCGCCGATCTGCACGAGACCGAGCTCGGCTCGCTGCTGTGGGTGTTCGAGCGCGCGCCGCTCACCGAAGAGATCAGGCAGTGGGTCGAGCGGCTCGCGCTCGAGGCGCTGCAGCCACTGATCGACCAGGGGGCCGCGGCCAAGATCGAGGCGCAGGCGGTTGCGCAGTTTGCGCTCAACCGCTGCGACCTCGCGGTGCAGATCTACGGCCGCGACGGCGCGCGCGTCTATGACCAACGGTTCGAGGATATCTGGCGGCAGTCTGTGACGTCGCCGGCGTCGCCAGATTTCAATGACCTGCCGAGTGGGATCGCCTGATGCCGTTCTACATCCAGAGCCTGCGCGAGATGGCGGAGAAGGCGCGTGCGGCCTATCGCGCGAACCTGAAGGGTTCCGACGCCTCGATCTGGCCGAACAACGTCTATGTGTCCGCGAAAGTGATCGGCGGCATGACGTTCGAGGTAATCGGATTCCTGTCGTACATCTCGCGGCAGAAGTTTGCCCACACTGCGCCGGATCTCGACAGCCTGCTGCTGCATGGCGCTGAATTCGGGCTGCCGATCAAATCGGCGCAGCCGGCCGGCCCCGGCAAGGTGGTGGCGACCACGGCCGCTGCGATCGCGATCGAAGCCGGGGCGCAGTTCGCGCGCAGCGACGGGGTGATCTACCTCGCGACCGCGGGAGGATCGCTGACCGGCGCCGGCGAGCTGTCGTTCGATGTGATCGCGGCTGCCGACGGCAAGGCCGGCAACGCCGAGGCGGGGACGCCGCTTGCGGTTGTGTCCGGCGTCACGTGGACGGGAGATACCGCGCCGACATTCGCTGTCGGCGCCGACGGGATCACGCTCGGCCTCGATCAGGAAGACATCGAAGACTACCGGGCTCGCATCCTGTTCCGGAAGCGCAACCCGCCTCACGGCGGGTCGCCGGCCGATTACGTGATTTGGGCGAGCGCAGTCTCCGGCGTCACCCGGGTGTATGTCGAGCCGCGCTACGCGGGGCCTGGCTCGGTGCGGGTATGGCCGATCATGGACGGGCTCTATGCCGACGGCATCCCGCAGGCGGCCGACATCGCGCGGGTGCGTCTGGCGATCGAGGCAGTCATGCCGGCCGGCGTCCGGCTCGCGGTGCAGGCGGCGGCGGCGCGGGTGGTCAACATCACCGTCAGCGGCCTGACGCCGGACACGACGGCGGTGCGCGAAGCGGTGCTGGCCGAGCTGCGCGACGCCTTCCTGCGGCGCTCACGTGTCGCCGGCATCGCTGATGTACACCCGGGAATGCCGTTTCTGGCCACGCCGGCGACGTTCTCGCGGTCCTGGCTGTGGCAGGCGATCGCCAATGCCACGGGAGAGGATCGGCATGTGCTGGCCGCGCCCGCTGCGGACATCTCTCTTGTGACGGGTGAGATCGCGACACTCGGCACTGTGACCTTCGCCTCCTCGATCTGAGAGCAGCGATGTTTCGTTGTCCGACGAAAGACGACCTGTTCGACAGGGTCGCATTGCCGCGCGGACGCGCATGGCAGACTCACGAGGGCGGCCCGTCGCCAGCGACGCCCTTCGGTCAATTCTGGCTGGCCGCCGCCGAGGTGTTTGCCTTCGTGGCGAAGCGGGCCTGCGATCTGCGTTCAGAATTCTGGTGCGCGACGCACAGCGAGACGCACGATCAATGGATGACCGAATACGGGCTGCCGGATGCCTGCGACCCTTTCCCGGATCTGTGCACCAAGGTGGCGGCAATCGGCGGCACGCGCTGCGAGTACTACGCGGCGATCGCCGCGCGGGCCGGCTGGTCGATCAGGTGTATCGAGGAGCAGCGGTGCGGCGCGCGGGCCGGTTGCGCTCGCGCTGGAAACGCCCAGGCCGGCCGCCGGCGTGGCGGGGTGATGAAGATCGTCGTCGATCTCGGTGCCAGCTTTTCCTATGTCGGGCCAAGGTCGCAACCGCCGCGCGCAGGACGATTCCGCGCCGGATGGCGGCTCGGCTGTCCGCCCGACATCGGGCCGCTCGAATGCCTTCTTGCCCGCGTTGTGCATGCGGAAATTCTGATCGTCTACGAGGTGACCAATGGCTGATATCTTCGGGCCGGCAACGGCCGACTATGCCGTCACGGTGCGTCCGGCGGAAACGCGGACGTTCGACATGTTCGACACCTGGATCAAGGATTGTTCCTCGGCGACCGCGGAGGACGGCACCGAGCTCGAAGCGTCATTTTTCAATGGCATCATTGCCGCGTTGCGCTCCCTGGCGCGCGCCAATGGCGCGACGCTTGCGGATTCGTCGGATAAAATCGTCGCTGAGGTTGGTACCGACGACGACCTGCTTACCAAGGCGGTGCAGAACCTGATCCAGCGCGGTCTTACGAACTATGTCGTCGCCGCCGGAACCGCCGCCGCGATGGTGGCCACGTTGCAGCCGGCCTTGAAGGAGTATCGCGCCGGGTTCCATTGCTGGGTGAAGGCTAGCGCAGCGCCGACAGGATCAACCACAGTCAACTTCAACGGCCTCGGCGCAAAGTTGATCCTGAACCAGGACGGCAGCGCTATCGTCGCTGGACAGTGGTCGATGAACGCGTCGCTGCTGCTGTTCTACAACGGCACCTATTTCGAGTTGAAATCTCTCCACAATAGCGCTGGGCCAATGACGCTCACCGCGCCGCGCGACTACTATGTCAACGCTTCGACCGGCAGTGACAGCAACGATGGCCTGACACTCGGCGCTGCGTTCCAGACCCTGCAAAAGGTGGCGAATGTCGCCTCGAACTTCATTCTGAACGGCTATACGATTACCGTCCACATTGCGCCCGGAACGTATGCGCCGGTGACGCTTCCACCGCTCGCTGGCGGTGGCGTGGCGGGAGGTTTGGTCAAGTTCGTCGGCGACGTGACGACCCCTGCCAACGTTCTGATCTCTGCCTCGCAGGGGCCAGCGGTGACGTCGGGCGGCAAGGGCTATCTGCTCTCCGGGGTCAAGGTGGCCAGCGCGGCCAACAATGCCACGACCGGTGCGCATGGCTCAGGCATCACGGCACAAGGATCGGCCAGCGAAATCAGCTTGGTCAACGTCGAGTATGGCTTTTGTTACTTCGCGCACAAGGAAGCCGCCTACGGCGGGACTATCTATGTGCTTGGAACAGAGGCGTTGGCGGGGGCTTTTGAGACGATTTCCGGGGGGGCGGGAGTCGGAGGGCACGAATATGCTTATAGAGCCGGCCGCATTTTCCATTCCGGGAGCGCATCTCTGTCGATCTCTTCTGCAGTAGCGATCGGCTACTTTGCCAACTCTCAAACGCAGGGAATGATCGTGACGGGATTCTCCTCAATCACCGGGGCTGGGAATATGACCGGGCAGAAGTACTACGTGTCGGCAGGCGCGGTCATCGATGTCGGAGGAGCTGGGGGGAGTTACCTGCCTGGTACGACGGCCGGCGTGAATTCCGGAGGATATTACCTGTAAGGGAGATCATCGCAATGCAGCGGAACCCATTCAATCCGTTCGACTGGTACTGGCTCTCCGACGATGGGCGGCTGTTCTCCAGCGCCGCGCAGGCGTTGGTGGCGGAAAGCCATCCTGCCTATGTGGCATGGACCGCCGAGAACAGGCCGACACCGTGGCCGCGCGACCAGACTGGAAGTCAGACCATCGCGGCGCTGCAGGATGTGCTGACGCCATATGGTCTGTTTGCCGACCTTAGCCTTTACACGACCATCAAGCGCGACGAGTTGATCGATGCGGGGTTCACCTTCGGTGGCGTCGTCTACCAATCGCGGCCGACCGATCGCGAGAACATCATCGGCGCGGCGCTGATGGCGTCGATGGCTGTGGCAGGCGGCGCACAGCCTGGAAACTATCGCTGGGCAGATCCCGATGCGGACTTCGAGTGGATCGCGCTCGACAATACCAAGGTGAAGATGGATGCCCCGACCGTGATCGCCTTCGGTCGGGCACAGGCGGCGCGCAAACAGGCGCTGATCTTCGCGGCACGCACCATCAAGGATCAGGTCGCGGCCGGCGCGATCACCACAACGGCTGCGATCGACGCGGCTCTTGCAGCCACGCCCTAGCGGGCGGCCGAAAGTCCAGGCTGCGGCGAGCGGCCGATCATCAACGGAGCATTCGTCATGACCGACCTCGATCCCGAGGCCGCGCCCGCGCGTGCGCGGCCGAAGCGCTTGACCCTGATTGACGAGTGGAAGCGCGAGGCGCGGCGGTTGTGGTCGATGCGCGCGGCGCTCGGCGGGGCGCTGCTGTGGTCGGCCGTCGGCGGACTGCTGATGGTGTGGCCCGGCATCGCCAGCGTGGTCCCACCGCTAGCTTACGCCGTGATCGGCGTGGCGCTGTCGATCATCTACGGGCTCGCCCGCATCCTCAAACAACCAGGAACAGACACATGAAGACGACCCACAAGGCCGGCCTGTCCGTTGCAGGTGCAGCGCTCGCTGGCGTGCTGATCGCGCATTGGGAGGGCATGAACCTCGTCGCGAAGCACCTGCCGTTCGATCCGCCGGGCGTGATCACCGTGTGCGGCGGAATCACCAACTACGATTGGCCGTGGTTGAAGGCCGGTATGACCTTCACCAAGGAGCAGTGCGAGCACGAGCTAGCGCATGTCGGCGAGCGCTATGCCGACAAGGTTGTGCTGTGCGTTCCGTCGCTGCCGGAGATGCCGCCGCACCGTCAGGCGGCGATCGCCTCGTTCGCGGTCAATCTCGGCGTCGGCAAGGTGTGCGGAACGTCGATCGCCCGCGATCTGAATGCCGGCCGCATCCGCGAGGCTTGCGACGCGATGGTCAAGTACGTCTATGCCAACGGCAACTTCATGAAAGGCCTGCTCAACCGCCGCACCGATGCGATGTGGGGCGAGCGGCCCTGGTGCCTGCGGGAGGACTGATCGCGTGGGACAAGCCGCAATCAGCTACGACGCGAGCGGGCTCTATGCGCTGACGGCGGTGTTCGTCGGGCTCTCGCTGCTCTGCATGATCTGGAGGAAGTGAGATGTTGATCGACCTGTTCTGGTTGGCGGCCACGTCGGACGTGGTGATCATGTCGCTGGCGGTCGTTGCGGCGATCGCCATCCTGATCACCAACTTTCCGTTGGTGCGGTGGTTTCCGGCCCTGGAAACCTACGTGAGCACCGCGACGGCCATCGGCTACATCGCGCTGCTGATGTTTGGTGCGGTGCTCGGCGCCCGCATCGCCGACGAGCGCGCCGAGACCAAGAAGCTGCGCGACAATCTCGCGTGGTCGAACAAGCAGCTCGAACAGCAGGCCGCTTCGGCTGCGGAAGCTGCGCGGCTGCGACAGCAGGCCGAAGCCAAAGCGAACGATGCCCAACGAAAGGTCGAAGACTATGAGTCTGAATTGGCGAAGCGGAAAGGTTGCGTTGATCCTCTCACTCGCGACGACCTTAAGCGCATGCGCGACCTCGAGCGGTAGCCCGCCGGCTGCGGTGGTGCAGATCCCGCGCGATTGCGAGAACCTTGCCGAGAACGTCCCGTCGCCGCGCCGCGACGAGGGGCAGAACCCGAAAGCCGCACTGGCCCAGCACGTCGTGGCGCTGAAGCGCGCCAACACCAATCTGACCGCGACCCGCACCTGCCAGCAGCACCAGCGCGAACGCTTCGCCGGGCAGGGCTCGTGATCGGCAACTGATGCCGTCCGGCGCGCGGTGCGCCGGGCGGTTAGACTTCGGGGTGGGCATTCATGACGATGAACGACATCGTGCCGCGGCCGCGGTTCGAGCCGACTTACAATTTCGGCCATATCCTCATCCTGATCGGATGGCTGGCCGGCGGCATCGGTGGGGGCTTCGGCGTCTATCTGACGCTGCGGACCGAGATGTCCCAGCTGCGCAGCGAACTGGCGCTGATCTCGCTGCGGATGATGGCGGTCGAGAAGGGGCAGGACAAGCTCGCCGCCGGCTTCGATCGCATGACCGAGATCCTCACCAGCGACGCCCGCCAGAACGTGCGCCTCGACTCCGTCGAAACGCGGCTCGGCGCGATCGAACACCGCGGCCTGACCGGGCCGCGGTGACGTTGTTTGCAGATTCTGCACATCCCAAAATCAACATGGAGATCACCATCAATGAACGCTGCTGAGGAGCTTCTGTCGGGCGCTGTTGCGTCCGTCGTCGCCGGGTTGCCAGGTGCAATCTGTGATCAGGCCAAGGCGCGCGGCCGGTATCTGGTCGAGTGCTTCGACGAGCACGGCGTGAAGCAGTGGGAGACCGAGATCGAAAATCTCGTCACCACGGCCGGCAAGAACGATCTGCTCGACAAGTACTTCGCGGGATCGGCCTACACGGCGGCGTGGTACATGGGCCTCGTCGACGGCGGCTCGACACCGACTTACAACGCGGGCGACACCATCGCGTCGCATGCGGGCTGGACCGAGAACGTCGGCTACAGCAACTCGACCCGCCCCAGCGTGAGCTGGAATGCGGCGTCGGCCGGCTCCAAGGCGACCACCAGCACCTCGTTCAGCATCAATGCCGCGGGCACGCTGGCCGGCGCCTTCCTGGTGACCAACAGCACCAAGAGCGGCACGACCGGCATCATGTACTCGGTCGGCGCGTTCACCGGCGGCAGCTTCACGGTGCAGAACGGCTGGACCGTCAACGTCACCTGGACCGGAACGATCACCTAAACCACCTAGGAGTACAGCACGATGTCTCTCAAAGTCGGGGATGCCGCGCGCATTCCGCACTCGACGTTCACCGGCACGCTCGCCGAGCAGCGTTTCGACCCGAAGGAAGGCACCCGCGAGGTGCTGTTCGTCTGGACCGACGCCGAGGGCGTCGAGCAGCAGCGCTGGTTCGCCGAGGATCAGCTCGAAGTCGTCACCGCGGCCGCCTAGCGCGCCGAGACCGCGCGGCGCGGAGTTTGCGCGCGCAATCCAAAAAAGCACCTGAAGGATAGACCCATGACGGCTTTACAAGACAAGCTCGCCGAGCTGCAGCCCTATGTCGGCAAGAATTGGAACACCGACAAAGAGTCGATTCCGATGCCGATTTCCGACGTGCTGATGTCGAAGCTCGACGGCACCGGCATTCCCTATTGCTGGATCGAGCCCGGTGTCTCGGCCGGGCCGCCGCAGACCGACCGGATTGTGATCACCGTCGACGAGAACGCCGACATCACGTCGATCGCTATCGGCTGAGGACCGCACGTTCGTGACTGCAAGCGTCGTCGGCCAAGCGGTCGGGACCACATCGGCAACGCTGCCGTCTCATCAGGCGGGAGACGTCATCGTCGGCTTTGGGTTTCGCGACGGCTCCACCACGCCGCCGACGCTGCCGGCCGGATGGACGGCGATCGGGACTGGCACCAAGACGGGCACCAGTTGCTCGGTCAGGTTCGCCAAGAAAATCGCCGCATCGTCGAGCGAGACGACGGGCACGTGGACGAGCTCGTCGCGGCTTCAAATCGCGATCGCCCGTCCATCTTCCGGCACGACGGCTGATGTCGGCGCCAACGTCAACAACGCTGGAACGACCAACACGATCAATTGGCCGGCGCTGACGCTCAACGTCACCGACGGCAGCTCGATGTTGCTCGGCTTCATCGGCCATCGATCCGTCGATACGACGATCGAGACCGCGCCGAGCGGCATGACGAACATCTCCGACGGTGTCGACGCGACGGCAGAAACCGCCGCGCATAGCACCGGCGGCGTGACGTCCTGGTCATCGACCAACCAGACGATCACCGGAACGGCTTCCGGCTGGATAAATTGGCTTATCGAGGTCACTGAGACCAGTTCTGGAGGTGGCGGAGGTGGGAGCGTCACCTCGACGCTAACGGACAGCACTGCGCGCACGGGATCGACCGGGACGACATCGACAGTTACCGGCGTTCCGATCGGGACTGCCGCCGCCGACCGCGTCGTGGTGGTATGCGTCTTCAATCTGGCCGGCGTAGACTATATGTCGGCTACGATCGGCGGGGTGCCTGCTACAATCACCCAGGTTAACGTCGGCGCCGTTCTGGCATTGTTGAGCGCTGTCGTCCCGACGGGAACCTCTGCGAGCGTCGTAACCACTGGCGCAGCATCGCATCAATCGGTTGTTGAAGGCGTCTTCGCGCTTTCTGGTGCGACCGGGGCAACCCCATCCGACACGATCGGCGTTCCAGCCGACAATGGCGTCATCGATGTTGGGGCTGGCGGCTCGCTGATTGCGGTTGCGGGAGGTGGGTCGCCATCTTCGTGGGTGGGCGTCACCTCTGCGTATGCGGACACAACCAACACTATCTATGGAGGTAAGTTCGACAACCCCGGTGGCGGGCTGACCAATCGAGCGGTGTCGTATTCTAGCGCGGGTGTCTTGGTCGCGGCTGCCTTTACGGCGGCCGCCGGTGGCAGCAGCGCCTCGGGATCGCTCACCGAGAGCGCATCTCTCGGCGACGCCGCGTCTGTCCTGGTGTCGCAGGTTGCGGCCTCGGCGGAAAGTGGGGCATCGGATGCCGCTCAGACCGCAATAGTGGTGATTACCGTTGCGGCGGCCGAAACCGCGGCCTCTGGCGAGGCGATCGGCAGCAGCGTGCCGCTGAGCGCGGCGGTGGCGGATTCGGGCGCGGCTGGCGAGAGCCTGACGGCTGCCAGTGCTGTGGCGCTGGCGGGCGCTGAGACGGCCGGCAGCGGGGGTGCAGCGTCTGCCTTGGCGGCTGCATCTCCGGCGATCAGCGAGGCTGGGGCGGCCTCTGAGGCCTCCAGCGTCGCGGCTGCGGTCACCGGTGCTGTTGCCGACACGGGGACGGCTGGAGAGGCCAGCGCGGGCGGTGCGGCGCTCGCCGCGGCGGCAGCGGACACCGCAGGTGCGGCCGACAGCGCGACGACCGGATCCTCCACCTCCGCGAGTGCCGCCGAGACGGCGGCGGCCGCAGCGGCTGCGGCCGGGACGGCTTCGGCTGTTGTGGGGACCCTGGAGAGCAATGCCGCAGTCAGCGTTGCTGTGGCTGCGGCGACGCTCAGCGTGGCGCAGGCAGATGCCGGCGCGGGCGGCGATGCAGCGACCGGCTCGGCTGGGTTTCAGGCCGTGGCAGGCGAGACGATCGCGGCTGGAGATCTTGCGGCCGTGGCCTCGGCGATCGCGGCCGCTGTGATGGCTGCGACCGGCGCGGCCGGCGATGGTGCGGCGGCTTCCGCCAGCCTGGCCGTCGCTGCGGCGGCCGTCGCCGCGGCGGGCGAGGCTTCGGCCGCGGGGCCTGTCGCTGCGGTGGCTGCGGCTGATGTGGCCAGCTTCACGGACAGTCTGGCGCAGGCGATCTCCGCTGCGGCGCAGGCGAGCGCGGCTGCGGCCGCCGGCGATCAAGCCGTGCTGTGGGTGGCGATCGCGGCGGCGACGGGCGAGTCCGCAGCGCCGGATGATGACGCGGCGCCGGTGGTGCTGATCGACACCGGGCTGGCCGAGAGCGTGCCGGCGATCGACCTGATCGTCGGGTTTGGCAATGGCACCATTCAGCGGATCGCGGTGCGCTTCATCACCGGGCAGGCGGCGGGGCCGGTGGTGCTGCGGGGGCAGGCGGCCGGCGCTGCGGCGGTGATCGGGCAGGCGCGCGGCGCCATTCAATTGCGAGGGCAGGACACATGACGTTGCAGCATCCGCGCGTGCCGGACATGCCGCAGGGCGACGGCTGGCAGATCAACGGCACCGCGAAGAACGCCGACGGCACGCCGATGGATTTGACCGGAGCGGTGATCGAATGGGCGCTGGTGAACAACAAGAAGGTTACGGTCGCTCGCGCGTCGCTCACGGACTATATCGCCGTGGTGGACGCTGCCGCCGGCAAGCTGGTGATCACGCTGCCGTCGGCCTTCACCGCGGCGATCGCTGCCGACCAATATCAGGACTATCTGCGCGTCACGCTGCCCGGCGCTCCGCCGCAAACGCTGTGGCGCGGCCCGTTCGAGGTGACGTTCTCGCCGTTCAAGGGCAGCAACTAAAACGGCCGATATGTCAACTGATAGTGGCGATCAGTAAATTCGGATCGGCTGAGTGTAAACTTGTCGCCCCGCCCCGTCGCTGTTGCACCCAAGCACAGCCTAATGCCCAAACCCTCGGTGGAATGTTGATCCTACAGCCGGGGCCGTAGCTCTCGTCTTCCTCCGACCAGTGCTCTGTAATCCGGACATTGCCATCGACAATCTCGAATTCGAACGCGATCGTTTTGCCGTCCCGTTCGTGCTCGGTAAGATCGATGCGTAGTGTCTCTGACATCGGGGTTTTTCCTTGCGAACGTAGCTTGGATGGCGCCATCGGATGAGTTGTCAAGATATGCTTGACAACTCCCCCGCGCAATCTGCGCCAACGATTTACGCCCAGCCCCGTCGCTCTTGCCGAGCGGCGGGGCTTTGGCGTTTCAGCGCTGCGGCAGCGGGTCGGCGGCGGGCTTGGCGGCGGGGGCGAGATCGCCGAGGGCGGCGAGGAAGGGCAGATTGCGGGCGATGGTGGCTTTCGCCACCCGCACGGCGATCACGGCGTAGGTATCGTCTTCGGCGATGATCCGGGCGTCGGTCTCGAGCAGCCCCTGGAAATGGTAAATCACGGCAATTGCACTCCACATACTCACTAACGGTGGAATTGTGGGGCGCGTTCGCGCGGTGTTTCAACAACACGACTGCCCAAAATGGGCGGTTTTCCCTGTCCGTTCGGACAGGATCACCGCGCCTGGGTGCGATCGAGCGCATCGGCGGCCTTGCGCAGCCGCGCGGCGATGCGGCGAAGCTCCATCAGCGTGAGCTGTTTCATCCGCTCGTCCGAGACCAGATAGTCGCGGCCGCGCCGGGTGATCGCGCCGGCCTCGGCAAGCTCGCCAAGGCGCCTGGCGGCGGTCATCCGCGGCATGCCGAGCACGTGCGCCACCTTGCTGGCGTTCATCGGCCGGCCCTCGGCGTGGCCGATGGTGACGCAGCACGCTACCAGCACCGCATCCGCATCCCGCCCGACGCTGCCGGAGCGGGCCGGGAACAGGCTGGTGTGGAGATCCTGGAGAAGCGAGACGACAAAGCGGGCGATGAGCAGGCGCTCGTCCCGAAACGCGAGGTGAAGTTCCAAAGCGACCCAGTCTTGTTGTTCTTGTGGTAGACTGGTCTCGCTTAGCGGTCCGCCGGTTCGGCCGCGCCTCGGTCAATTCCGCATGCTTCGCAGCATCGTGCATGCGCCTTGAAGCGATGCCGGCAAATCAACGCGCCTTCGTCAACTTCATCTCAGTGTCTCGCGGAAGGTGAGGCGCGGCGCCGATTGTGCAACCACGCCGGCGCGGCCTGAGCTTGCGAAACAACCGGATGAAGTGCAGAGTCCACGCTGTAATGCGCTGGATGGTGCCGACCGATGACGATTAACGAACTCGTGGCTGCCGCGAGAAAATCCAGAGGCGAATGGCTGGAAGATGTTTTGGCCGGGCTATTGGCCGCCGGGTGCCTGCGCTCTGAGATCTCCGTGGAAGATCATCCGGGCGGTCGCACTATTGTGCTCGTCAGCGGAATCCTGAAGTACGAACACGAGATCAAAGTCAGTTCGTTCTGAGGGGTCGCGGCACCTTCAGCCGCCGCATCGTTACCCGGATGTTCTCGCCGTGGTGAAGGTTCAAGCCGGGAGCCATCCGAGAGCGAACTCATTGGGGATTGCGCCGTGGTTCATGCCGCTGGTGTCGGTGGCGCTGATATCGTGCGGTATGAATTCGTCGGTCACCCAAGTCGGGACGACGCGAGCCAGTGTAGACTGGATGTTGCTGCCGTTCTCCTCATAGATGTAAACCAGAGTGCCGTCCCGAGGGGCTGTCGACATCGGGTTGATCTTGATCGATGCAGGGTCGGCCGTCGCGTTTTCCAGGGCTGAAATTGCCTCGTCCAGGGCCCGGCGGTTCACGACGGCGTTGCCATCGTCCATCGCTTTATAGGCCTTCAGCGCGGCGAGGGTGCTTCGATTAACGATCGTCATTTGGTTTCCTCGCGTTACCGATCACCGCCACGGGTTTGGTGTTGGCGGACAGCCAGTGCGGCCGCAGATGAAGGGGACCGCGAGGCCCTCACGGATCAGGATGGTCCCGACATCCTCGCCGCCGGCGCGGAGCGCGCCGCAGCGGCGGCCGTAGTTGCAGGCGGGAGTTCCTTCGGTGCCCGGCCGGCAGGAGCACCGCACCTCAGTGTAATCCAGATGGCCGGCACGGACGAGCGCGCGCAGCCGCTCCGCGGCCTTCAGGCCCAGCTCGTGCTCGGCCGCGTTTGCCGCCCGGAACGTCTCCGGCGCATTGAAGCCGACCAGCCGGTGCGACGGCGACCGCCCGTCGATTCGGATCGTGTCGCCATCGATCACCTCGATCCGCTCGGAGGCGATCGGCTCGGCTGCGGTTGATCCGGCCAAGGCGAAAACAGCCGCGGCCGAAGCGATGATCGCGGCGAACGCCGAGAACGGGCCGGGCCCGGAAAGTGGGTCACACAGCTTCGAAAAGCTCTGTAAAACATAGGCGCTAAGATGCGGCCCACTGACAGATAAGCTGTTGATTTTCATCGATTTTGGCGCTCCCTAGCGGAATCGAACCGCTCTCTCCACCGTGAAAGGGTGGCGTCCTGACCGATAGACGAAGGGAGCGAAGCCGCCGGACTGGCGCGATCCTTCAAGGATCGCAAGCAGGCGGAAACGCACGGTCTAACCCGAAACGGCTGTTTCAGCAGGCGCCGGAACGGGCCCGCGGCGAAGCAGCGGGCGAACGTATAGTGGCGTTTTTCCGGAGGGGCAAGCGCTCTCCGCAGCGATCTGCCGATACCCCGACTTTTCGCTAAATCTTGCAACGATTTTTCAACAGCCCGGGACCTAGAGCAGAGACGGTCCTGAGCGATCGGGGCCCGCGAACGCTCACTTTCTGCTTCGCTCTGGCCGCGGCGCTGTGCCCTCCGGCGAGCGATCCAAGCAGGCCGAGGACGACATCATGGCCAAGGACAAGACCAAGCGCGAGGCGCGCAAATCGGTACGCCAGAGTGGCTGGATCACGCTCGACGGCGGCTTTGCCGCGCGGCCATGCGAGGTGCTTGATCTGTCGAGTTCGGGGGCCAAGCTGGTGCTCGGCGAAGCGGAGTCGCTCGGCTCGCGGCTGCGGCTCGGTTTCTCGCGCGACGCGCGTCAGGGCCGGCAGTGCGAAGTGGTCTGGCGACGCGGCACGACGCTCGGCGTCAAGTTCGTCAGTTGAGGCCACGTCGACGCGCTGAAGTGCCGACACAAAACGGGCTCCACTGTTCGCGGAGCCCGTTGTAACCGGCAAAAAAGCGTGGTGAGCGACGTCAGCTCAGTGGCCGAAGAACAGCCACAACAGAATGATAATCGGGATCGGAACGCCGATCAGCCAAAGCAACAGTCCTCGCGCCATTGATGTCCTCCGTTGGTTGTTCGACCAACGCGAGGTTGTGCGCGTCGTTCCGCTTCACGAAGCGGATGCGGGCGATCTCTGCTGGACGGGACCCCAGGGGCCTTACCAATGGCCGGTGTTCGGCATCGAGGCCCACGGCTCTTGCGGCGGCAGCGCGTCGCCCTTTTGCAGCAGCTCGACCGACTGCAGATCCGGCGAGCGCACGAACGCCATCTGACCGTCGCGCGGCGGGCGGTTGATGGTGATGCCAAGCTCCATCAGCTTTGCGCAGGTCGCGTAGATGTCGTCGACCTCGAACGCGAGATGACCGAAGAAGCGGTCCTCGCCATAGGTCTCTTCGTCCCAATTGTGGGTCAGTTCTATCGTCGGAGCCGGGCGGCCCTTCGACTGCTTCACCAGTTCCTCGTCTTCCGGCGCGCACAGGAACAGCAGCGTGAACTTGCCCTTATCGTTGTCGATGCGGCGGACCTCCTTGAGGCCGAGCGCGCCAACGAAGAACTTCAGGGCGGTGTCGAGATTGCGGACGCGGAGCATGGTGTGCAGGTAACGCATGTGCGGGTGGTCTCCTTGAGAAAGGTGCCGGGGATTCTGCGACGGAATGGCCGCGATGAAAAGCGCAGGCGGCGCGCTCGCGGCGCCGGCCATGATGTCCGGACCGGACGTCAAAACGATGAAGGTCCGGAGCCGAGGCTCCGGACCTTATGCGCGCTCGGGGAGGTGTGGCGAACGAGAGGCGAGGGCACTGAACATCGTGACTTCGCATCCGATCGCGGGCGGACGACCGACGAAAAAGAGCCCCGCCTTGGAGGTCGCGCGGGGCTCTTTCAGAGGAGGTCATCCGTTGAGACGGGTTCAACTATCCGACCGGGGCAGCCCTCTTGCAATTCAAAAAAATGTGGCTTCGAATCTGAGCACGGGAACCGGCAACTTCTCCGCGGCGGATGCGTCGATGTCGGCGCAGCCTCGTCCTCCCGGTTCGCTCGCGGCGCGCGGACGCTTGCGCGACGACAGGGTAAGTTTGAAATGATCCAACCATGATCGCACCCAGCCTTTCCAGCGGGGTCGAACAGCTCGGCGACATGATCGCGAACGCTTCGTCGATCGTGCCATTCACCGGCGCCGGCATTTCGACCGAGTCCGGCATTCCTGATTTCCGATCGCCTGGCGGCCTATGGAGCCGCAATCAGCCGATTCCGTTCGACGAGTTCGTGGCGCGCCAGGATGCGCGCGACGAAGCGTGGCGGCGGCGCTTCGCGATGGAGCAGACCTTTGCGAAGGCGCGGCCGACCCGCGGTCATCGCGCGCTCGCATCGCTGTACAGAGCCGGCAAGGTGCCGGCGATCATCACGCAGAACATCGACAATCTGCATCAAATGTCCGGCTTCGCCGAACACGACGTCGTCGAGCTCCATGGCAACACCACCTACGCGCGCTGCATCGGCTGCGGCAAACGTCATGAGCTGGAGTGGGTGCGCGAATGGTTCTTCCGCACCGGGCACGCGCCACATTGCACCGCGTGCGACGAGCCGGTGAAGACCGCGACGGTATCGTTCGGTCAGTCGATGCCGCCGGAAGCGATGCGCCGCGCGACCGATCTGGCGCAGCATTGCGATCTGTTCATTGCGATCGGTTCGTCGCTTGTGGTGTGGCCTGCAGCGGGCTTTCCGATGCTGGCCAAAGAGTGCGGCGCCAAGCTCGTGATCATCAACAGAGAGCCGACCGAACAAGATGAAATGGCCGATCTGGTGATCCGTCATGACATCGGAGAAACGCTTGGACCGTTCGTCGGTAACTGAAACCTCGTAAGATTCGCAGGCTTTCAAGGCTGTTTATAGTTGTCGCGTAACGATTTTTTTGTCTTTGCCGTTTGGACCACGGTGTTATCTTCGAATCAACAGATTCGCGGCGGCGCAATCCTGAGTAGTTTGAGGGAATGCTCGGCGAATCATCCTCGTCGCGGATGCGACGAATTTGTTGATGACGTGCGGGGTCCGGGGTCATGGGGTCGGACGGATTTGAGTCCAAAAGGCCGGGCGTTTTGCCCGCAGCCAGCGCTGCGAAGCCGAGAGCAGCGGAGTTTCCGGCAGGCGATTTCTCGCCGCGGGACTTCGGGGTCGGCGCGCATGGCGACCTTTCAGTTCCCCGCGATCTGAATCCGCGCGATGCCTTTACGGGTCTCGGCGAAGCCGCGAACCTCGTCGAGATCAGCGGCGTCATCAAGTGGTTCGACGCTTCGAAGGGCTACGGCTTCGTGGTTCCGGACAATGGCTGGCCCGACGTGCTGCTGCACGTCACCGTGCTGCGCCGCGACGGCTACCAGACCGCCTATGAGGGCGCCCGCATCGTCGTCGAATGCGTGCAGCGCGCCAAGGGTTACCAGGCATTCCGCATCGTCTCGATGGACGAGTCGACCGCGATCCATCCGGCCCAGATGCTGCCGGCGCGCACCCATGTCAGCGTGACGCCGACCAGCGGGCTCGAGCGCGCGCAGGTCAAATGGTTCAACCGGCTGCGCGGGTTCGGCTTCCTGACCTGCGGCGAGGGCACGCCGGATATCTTCGTGCACATGGAAACGCTGCGCCGCTATGGCATGACCGAGCTGCGGCCGGGCCAGTATGTGCTGGTGCGGTTCGGGCCGGGCTCCAAGGGGATGATGGCGGCCGAGATCCAGCCGGAGAACGGCGCACCCGGGCTGTCCTCGCACTGACCGGGCGACCCGAGCGCAAACGGCGCACAGCACGTGCGCTGTTCTTGATCGCGCCATCCTTGATCGCCAATTTGTGAATCGGCTGACGGCCGCCGCGCATGTTGTTTGCGCGGCGGAAATGCGTTCGGCATGATCCCGGCGGCGATGCGCGGCCGTGGCGCCCGCGAAACACAGGTTCGATTCCATGCAGGCTTCTGAAATGTTCAAGTTCCGCCGGCTGCGGTGGCTGGGTGCGCTCGCGATGGCGGCGATGCTGTGCGGCCTTCTGGTGCAGGGCGCGGTCGCGGCGCAGATGCAGTCGCTCGAGATCGTCGGCAAGACCGGCGTGCACGTCTTCACCGTCGAGATCGCCACCACCGATCAGGAGCGGGAAATCGGCCTGATGTACCGCAAGAGCCTGCCGGACGGGCAGGGCATGCTGTTCGACTTCCGCCCCGAGCAGCAGGTCTCGATGTGGATGAAGAACACCTACATCCCGCTCGACATGATCTTCATCCGCGGCGACGGCACCATCCTGCGGATCGCCGAGAACACTGAGCCGCTGTCGACCCGGATCATCGCTTCCGGCGGCCCAGTCGCGGGCGTGCTCGAGGTCTCAGGCGGCACCGCCAAGAAGCTCGGCATCGCCGCCGGCGACCGGGTGGCGCATCCGTTGTTCAAGTCGCGCTGAGGCCGGCTTGCTGGGCTGACGTGAACCGTGTATCGACGGCCGTCGGCCCAGAGATCCGGGTCATGGATCGGGTCATGGATCGGGGTATAGCGCAGCCTGGTAGCGCGGCAGTTTTGGGTACTGCAGGTCGTTGGTTCGAATCCAGCTGCCCCGACCACCCGTCTTCCTTCATTTCACGATGGCTTCGCTGCGGCCTCCCAGGGCACGCGGCCGGTGCCGATTGCACCGTATCTGAGGCTGCTGCGGAGCTTGGCCGATGAAGATCGCACTGGCGATCGTGTCGCTGTTCCCGAGCGGCGGGCTGCAGCGGGACTGCATGGGCATCGCCCGGCGGCTGATGGCGCGCGGCCACGACGTCACCATCCTGGCGTCACGGCGGCAGGGCGAGCTGCCGACCGACCTGAACATCGAGCTGCTGCCGGTCAGCGCCTGGAGCAATCACGGCCGCGACCAGCGCTTTGCCGAAGCGGCGGCGCAGCGCAAACCGGACTTCGACCGGCTCGCCGGCTTCGGCAAGCTGATCGATCTCGACGTGCTGTATTGCGCCGACGGCTGTGACAAGGCGCGCCCGGCGCGGTGGTCCGATCGCTTCACCGCGCGCCGCCGGATCAAGCTTGGGCTGGAGGCTGCGAGTTTCGCACCCGGACGGCCGACGCAGTGTCTGCTGCTGAGCCAGAACCAGCTCGACAGTTTCCAACTCGCCTGGGGCACCGAGCCGGAACGGCTGGCGCTGATGCCGCCGACGATCGATCCCGGCCGGCGACATCCGGAATTTCGCACCGACGGCACCCGCGAGCGCATCCGCAGCGAGCTCGGCATCGTCGGTGACACCGTCGTCTGGCTCGCGGTGGCGGCGCATCCGCTCACCAAGGGGCTCGACCGCGCGGTGTCCGCGCTTGCGGCATTTCCGGAGGCGCGGCTGGTGGTGGCCGGGGTTGCCGAGGACAGCAAGCAGGGGCGGCTGATGCGCCGGCTCGCCGGCGATGCGAAGGTGTCGGACCGGATCAGCTTGCTCGGGATGCGCCGCGACATTCCTGAATTGATGGCGGGAGCGGATATTTTGATCCATCCGGCGCGGGTCGACACCACCGGCACCGCGATCCTGGAGGCGGTGGTCAACGGCCTACCGGTGATCACCACCGCGGTGTGCGGCTATGCTCGCCACGTCGCAGCCGCCGATGCCGGCGTGGTGCTGCCGGAGCCGTTCGGTCCCGGCAATCTGATCGAGGCGCTGCGTCAGGCGTCGGCGCCGGGACGCCGTGCGTCATGGAGCGAGAACGGCGCCCGCTACGGCGCCAGCCACGATCTCTATTCCGGGCTCGACCGCGCCGCCGCGATCATCGCCGGCGAGACGGCAGGCACGCCGCTGTCCTGAAGCTGCGACCGCGCCGGCTGCGGCTCGGCACCTGAGGCTGCGACCGGAGCAACGGGCGCAGCCTGAGTGGCGGGCTTGGCGGCAGGGCGGGCGGGTTTGTCCTGCTGCTTCGACCAGGAGATGTAGTAGGCCACCAGCGTCATCAGAGCGATGCCGATCACGCTGACCAGGATCTGCGCGAGCAGCGAGCCGGAGCTCATGGTCAGCTCGAAATGCGCCACGAACGACAGGAACACGCCGACGCAGAACACGGCGAGCGACTGCTGACCGCATTTGATCAAGGGGTCGAAGCCGCGCCATTCCAGCCCCTTCCAATCCTTCGGCACGAACCGGATCACCAGCACCACGATCACCGCGAAATGCAGGAAACGGTACGGGGCGAGGTTGGTTTTGTCGTTGGGATTGAAGGCGTCGTACAGCCAGCGCGGGAACAGGTCGCCGAATTCCTGGAAGCGGCCGGCCATCGTCATCACCAGCGCGAACACCAGATACGCCAGGCAGAACCACAGCATCCCGCGCGAGTCGATGATCGAGCGCGACCGCACCGTGCCGCCGAGCGCGCACCACGCGCCGAACACGAACAACAGCTGCCAGCAGAACGGATTGAAGTACCAGGTGCCTTCCGGAAACGCCTGCAGATTCCATTCGAAGTAGCGCGCGGCGAAATACAGCACGAACGAGCCGATCATCACCGCGTCCGGCCGCCGCAGCATCAGCCACAGCACCGGCGGGAACAGCCCCATCAGCACGATGTAGAGCGGCAGCACGTCGAGATTGACCGGCTTGAACTTCAGCAGCAGGCCTTGTCGCAGCGTCTCGATCGGATTGGCGACGAGGCCGGCGACGTTGAACTCGTTGATGATCTCGGGATCGGAAAAGCGCTGCGCGACGTAGCCGATCGCCACGATGTAGATCACGAACAGCACGATGTGCGCGACGTAGAGCTGCCACACCCGCTTGGTCAGCCGGGTGCCGCCGACGATGAAGCCGCGCTCCAGCATCATCTTGGCGTACACGAACGAGGCGGTGTAGCCGGAGATGAAGACGAACAGATCGGCGGCGTCGCTGAATCCCCAGTTCCGGGTTGTGATCCAGTTCACCACGTTGTTCGGGATGTGATCCAGGTAGATCGCCCAGTTGGCGACGCCGCGGAACAGGTCGAGCCGCAGATCGCGCCCTTTGCTGGGCAGAATGGCCTGAATTTCCATGGAGCCGATCGTCCGTGTTGTTGCGAAGGTCGTCCGCCGGGCCCCACGATTGTCACGGTGCCGGGGACGGAATATAGGAAATCAGGAAACGAAACCGCAGGCGACGGAATCACAAGTGGCCGGGACCAACCTCAAAACTCTACGTGATCCCGACCCGATCCGTTACGCGGCGGAACAATACACCAAGATCGCCGCTTCCACCAAACCGGCGCAGCGCCGCACCCCGACAGGCTCGACCCTTCCATGACCGCACGGATCTACAAGCCCGCCAAGAACGCGATGCAATCCGGGACCGCCAAGACCCGGGAATGGCAGCTCGATTACGAGCCCGAGAAGCCGCGCATGATCGAGCCGCTGATGGGCTGGACCTCGTCGTCCGACATGCAGCAGCAGGTGAGCCTGCGCTTCCACACCCGCGACGAGGCGGTGGCCTATTGCGAGCGGGAAGGCATCCCGTATCAGGTGATCGAGCCGAAGGAGCCGGCGCGCCGCCGCGCGGCCTACGCCGACAATTTTGCCTTCCGCCGTCCCGAGCCCTGGACCCACTGATCCGGCATCCGCCGTGGCTCCGTGAGGTGCCGCGGCGACCTCGACGACTGCTCGGCGCAAGCCTGAGGCTGCGCCGAACGGCTATGCGCGTCCTGCGCTGCGCCGGGTCAGGTTAGGGTTGCGCCTGGCGGCCTGGCGATGACACGATGTCTTCAACGCTTCGGTCCCGAAGCGAGTCAGAACCTGCCGGAAACGCCATGTCGCTGCACTCCAAGATCGATCCCGGTTCGGCCGATTTCGCGCGCAATGCCGATGCGATGCGGGCGCTGGTCGCCGAATTGAACGACAAGCTGGCGGCGGTCGCTGCTGGCGGCGGCGAGGCGGCCCGCGCCAAACATACCGCGCGCGGCAAGCTGCTGCCGCGCGAGCGCGTCGACCTGCTGCTCGATCCCGGCACCGCGTTTCTCGAACTGTCGCCGCTCGCCGCCAACGGCCTCTACGGTGGTGACGTGCATTCGGCCTCGATCGTCACCGGCATCGGCCGCGTGATGGGCCGCGAATGCATGATCGTCGCCAACGATGCGACGGTGAAGGGCGGCACCTATTACCCGATGACGGTGAAGAAGCATCTGCGCGCGCAGGACATCGCGCGGCAGAACAATCTGCCGTGCATCTACATGGTGGATTCCGGCGGTGCCTTCCTGCCGCAGCAGGACGAGGTGTTTCCCGACGAGCGGCACTTCGGCCGGATCTTCTTCAACCAGGCCAATATGTCGGCGGCCGGCATTCCGCAGATCGCGGTGGTGATGGGCTCGTGCACCGCCGGCGGCGCCTATGTGCCAGCGATGTCGGACGAGAGCATCATCGTCCGCAACCAGGGCACCATTTTCCTCGGCGGCCCGCCGCTGGTGAAGGCCGCGACCGGCGAAGTGGTGTCGGCCGAAGAACTCGGCGGCGCCGACGTGCATTCGCGGCAGTCCGGCGTCACCGATCACTACGCGCAGAACGACGCCCATGCGATCGGCATCGCGCGCAAGATCGTCAGCACCTTGAAGCCGCCGCAGCGACCGCCGCTGAACATGCGCACCCCGCGCGAGCCGCTGTATCCGGCCGAGCAGCTCTACGGCATCGTGCCGGCGGAGAGCCGCAAGCCGTTCGACGTGCGCGACATCATCGCCCGGATCGTCGACGGCTCGGAGTTCGACGAGTTCAAGAAGCTGTACGGCCAGACGCTGGTGTGCGGCTTCGCGCATATCTGGGGCTTTCCCGTCGGCATCATCGCCAACAACGGCATCCTGTTCAGCGAAAGCTCGCTGAAAGGCGCGCATTTCATCGAGCTGTGCTGCCAGCGCGGCATTCCGCTGGTGTTCCTGCAGAACATCACCGGCTTCATGGTCGGCAAGAAGTACGAAGCCGGCGGCATCGCCCGCGACGGCGCCAAACTGGTGACCGCGGTCGCGACCGCCAATGTGCCGAAATTCACCGTGGTGATTGGCGGCTCTTACGGCGCCGGCAATTACGGCATGTGCGGCCGCGCGTATTCGCCGCGCTTTTTGTGGATGTGGCCGAACGCGCGGATCTCGGTGATGGGCGGCGAGCAGGCCGCAATGGTGCTGAGCCAGCTCCGCCGCGACAACATCGAAGCCAAAGGCGGCGCCTGGAGCACGGAGGAGGAGGAGGAATTCCGCTCGCCGATCCGCGCGCAATACGAGACGCAAGGCAGCCCGTACTACGCGACCGCGCGGCTGTGGGACGACGGCGTCATCGATCCCGCCGATACCCGCCTGGTGCTCGGGCTCGGGCTTTCAGCCTCCAGCAATGCGCCGATCGAGCCGACCAAGTTCGGCCTGTTCCGGATGTGATGATCAGGATCTGATGATGACCAGCACCGCCCTGTATCGTCGCTTCCGCACGCTCCTGATCGCCAACCGCGGCGAGATCGCCTGCCGCGTCATCCGCACCGCGCGCGCGATGGGCCTCCGCACTGTCGCGGTGTACTCCGAAGCCGACGCCGGCGCCCAGCACGTCGCCGAGGCCGACGAGGCCGTGCTGCTCGGCCCGGCGCGAGCGCGCGACAGCTATCTGAACATCGAACGTATCATCCAGGCCGCCAAGCAGACCGGCGCCGAGGCGGTGCATCCCGGCTATGGATTCCTGTCCGAGAGCGCCGAGTTCGCGCAGGCCTGCGCGGATGCTGGCCTCGTGTTCGTCGGGCCGTCGCCGGAGATGATCACCGCGATGGGCTCGAAGTCGGGCTCCAAGGCGCTGATGGAAAAGGCCGGCGTGCCGCTGGTGCCGGGCTATCACGGCGCGGCGCAGGACGAAGCGACGCTCGCCGCGGCCGCGGACAAGATCGGCTTCCCGGTGCTGGTGAAAGCTTCGGCCGGCGGCGGCGGCCGCGGCATGCGAGTGGTGCGCAAGGCCGACGAACTTGCCGCCGCAATCGTCAGCGCCAAACGCGAGGCCAAGGCGGCGTTCGGCGACGATACGCTGCTGATCGAGCGCTATGTCGACAATCCACGCCATATCGAGGTGCAGATCGTCGGCGACAGCCACGGCAATCTGGTGTCGCTGTTCGAGCGCGAATGCACGCTGCAGCGCCGCCACCAGAAGGTGATTGAGGAGGCGCCATCGCCGACGCTCGACGCCGCACAGCGCGAGACGGTGTGTGCCGCGGCGCGGCGCGCGGCGAGCGCGGTGAACTATGTCGGCGCCGGCACCATCGAGTTCGTGTCCGACGGCAAGGACGTGTTCTTCATCGAGATGAACACCCGCCTGCAGGTCGAGCATCCGGTCACCGAGCTGATCAGCGGCGTTGACCTCGTCGAATGGCAGCTTCGCGTCGCGTTCGGCGAAGCGCTGCCGCTGACACAGGACCAATTGAAGCTGAACGGCCACGCCATCGAAGCGCGGGTTTATGCCGAGAATCCGGCGAAGAACTTCATGCCATCGGTCGGCAAGATCACGACGTGGCGGACGCCGGCCGAGGTCGACGGCCTGCGCATCGACGCCGGCTATCGCGGCGGCGACAGCGTGTCGCCGTACTATGATGCGATGCTCGCCAAGGTGATCGCCTGGGCGCCGACCCGTCAGGCGGCGATCGACCGGCTCGACCGCGGCCTCAACGAGACCGACGTCCGCGGCGTCGTTACTAACATTCCGTTTCTATCGGCGCTGATCACGCGTCCCGAGGTGCGCGCCAACGCGATCGATACCGGCTTCATCGAACGCCATCTCGCAGCGCTCACCGCGGCACCGAACGCGCTCGGCGATCTCGAACTCGCTTCCGCGGTTGCGGCGATCCTGCGCGGTGAGGATGAAGCCGCCAAGGCGGACGGAGTGTCGCCGTGGCGCACGTCCGGCTGGATGCCGGTCGGTCGGCGCAAGCGCACCTTCCTATTCCGCCGCGGACAGGGTCATGATCACACTGACCATAAGATCGAACTCACCTATGGCGGCGGCACGTCGGCGCTGAGCATCGCGGGCCGCGAGCTTGCCTTCGCCTGGAGCGCTGCCGGCGACGGCATCGACGTGGCCCTCGGCGAAACGCGCTCGCGCGTGCAGGCCGTGGTCGATGGCGCCGAGCTGTACGTGCGGACACGCCATGGCCGGTTCGAGCTGCACCTGGTCGATCCGTTCGGCGGCGAGAGCGAGGAGCAGACCGGCGAAGACAAGATCGTCGCCCCGTTGCCCGGCACCGTGGTGGCGCTGCTCGCGGAAGCCGGCGCCAAGCTCGACAAGGGCGCTCCGATCCTCACGCTCGAAGTGATGAAGATGGAGCAGACCCTGCGCGCGCCGTTCGCCGGCACGCTGACGGCGGTGAAATGCAAGGTTGGCGACATCGTCCAGGAAGGCGCCGAGCTCGCGGAAGTCGAGCCGGACGCAGAGGAATAACCACCGCTGTCATGGCCGGGCTCGTCCCGGCCATCCACGCCTTTGGGCGTTGATCCGGTGAAAGGCGTGGATGCCCGGCACAAGGCCGGGCATGACGAAGTAATACGTGGAGCGCGCATGACCGACACCATCCGCATCGTCGAAGTCGGCCCGCGCGACGGGTTGCAGAACGAGAAGACGCCGGTCAGCGTCGCCGATCGCATCGCCTTCGTCGAGGCGCTGGTTGCGGCGGGGCTGTCGACCGTCGAGGTCGGCGCGTTCGTGTCGCCGAAGGCGATCCCGCAGATGGTCGGCTCCGACGAGGTGCTGCGCGCCTCGCTCAAGCTGCCGGGCGAATTCCATGTGCTGGTGCCGAACGAGAAGGGCTACGACGCCGCCCGCGCCGCCGGTGCGCAGGTCGTCGCGGTGTTCGCCTCGGCCTCCGAAGGATTTTCGCGCGCCAACATCAACTGCTCGGTGGCGGAGTCGATCGAGCGGTTCAGGCCGGTGCTGACGCGCGCGCAGGCCGACGGCGTCAAGGTCCGCGGCTACATCTCGTGCGTGCTCGGTTGTCCGTTCGACGGCAACGTGCCGGTGCAGGCGGTGGTCGATGCCGCGACCACGCTGTGGGATCTCGGCTGTTACGAGATCTCGCTCGGCGACACCATCGGCGTCGGCACGCCGAAGAAAGTTCGCGAGCTGCTGCGCGCCTGTGCCGAGGCGATCCCGATGCAGTCGCTCGCCATGCACTTCCATGACACCTACGGCCAGGCGCTCGCCAATCTCTATGCCGGACTGGAAGAGGGCGCCCGCGTGATCGACAGCGCCGCCGGCGGCCTCGGCGGCTGCCCCTATGCGCCGGGCGCCACCGGCAACGTCGCGACCGAGGATGTGCTCTACATGCTGGAGGGCATGGGCGTGCCGATAGGCGTCGACATGGACAGGCTGATTGCCGCGACCAACAGCGTCGCCGCACTGCTCGGCCGCCCGCCGGTCAGCCGCGTCGTCAATGCGCTGAATGCGAAGAACAAGCGGGTGCGTTCAGCGTCCTAGGTCGCGCGGCCCCAGGCCAATCTAGAACAATTCTTAGGCAAGGCGGGTCGCCGTGATCCGGTCGAAGACAGTTGCGTTAATTCATTCTTAACAATGCGCGCCTGAAGATACCCGTATCATTTGATACTCGATTTTGGCGAGTCGACCCCGTTTCATCTACCGGGTCAGCGGCGCGGCCAGGGAGGCCCATCATGACGACGATCGCTCCCACGCTTCCGGACCGGTCGGCGATCAAGTCCGTGATCGGCGTGCAGAACGCCACCAGCGACAGCGTGATCTCCGGGCTCAGCAGCGGGAGCTTTGCGGCTCCGAGCGCAGCGGCGTCTTCGCGGTCCGGCCCCGCGACGATCGTGGATCTGTCAGACAACGCCAAGGCAATGCTGGCGAGGAACGCGTCCGATCAGGTCGCGGCCAAGAAACTCGCGGCCCAGGTCGATGCCTTCAGGTCCAGCAACAAGGGCTCGGCTCAGTCGGACAAAGCGTCGTCCAATAACAAATCGATCTTCGATCAGATCCACGATCTCGGCAACGGGCTGAAAGGTTCGAAGGACCAAACCAGTGCGGGGGACAGTGTGCTGTCGGGAACGCCGCTCTGGCAGCAACAGGGCAACGCGGACAACATCGCCATCCTGGAAGCCGGCGCCAAGCTCTACAACAATGCGCAAGCGATGCAGGATCTGGCCAAGAACGGCGGCCAGTTCGCGAGTTCGACCGAAGGCCAGGTGGTGTCCGACGACGTCATGTTCGTCTTTGCAACGCACTCGGCCATCGCCAGTCACATCACCGCGCTTCAGGACAAAGGCATGACCGAGCAGGCGCAGTCGCTCAGCGACGCGCTGCAGAACGGCACGCTCAAATTCCAGAAGGCGTCCGACGTGCCTGACCTCAACATGCAGTCGTGGGCGGTTCATTTTGCCGACGCCGGTGGCGGCGGGACGATGGGGTCGACAAGCGTGAAGCCGACCGGTGATACCAAGGCGGCGATCGATGGCGGCAAAGCGCTGGCTTTGAGCATGGGTAATCGCGGCGACTTCTACGTCACGTGGTAGCAACCGATAGGGTGGGTTAGCGCCGTCGGCGCGTAACCCACCATCTTGTTTCTGATACGGCGAGGGCGGTGGATTGCGGCGCGAGTGCGCCTGATCCACCCTCCGATCTATCTGAGGCTCTCCGGCCCCATCACCAGATCCGGCAGCCAGGTCGAGATCCCGGGCACCAGGCACAGCAGCAGCACCGCGAACATCATCAGCAGCACGAATGGCAGCGTGCCCCAGATCACCTCGGACAGCGGGATGTCGGGGGCGACGTTGCGGATGACGAAGATGTTGAGGCCGACCGGTGGATGGATCAGGCCCATCTCCATCACGATGGTCATCACCACGCCGAACCAGATGATGTCGAAGCCGGCGGCGCGCAGCGGCGGCAGGATGATCGGCGCGGTCATCAGGATGATCGACACCGGCGGCAGGAAGAAGCCGAGCACCACCACCAGCGCCAGGATCGCCACCAGCAGCCCCCAGCGCGGCAGCTGCATCGCCACGATGGCTTCGGCGGCCGACTGCGAGATGTGCAGATAGCTCATCACGTAGGAGTACAGCAGCGACATGCCGATGATCATCATCAGCATGGTCGACTCGCGCACCGTGGAGGTCATGATCGGCGACAGGTCGGAAGGCTTCCACACCCCATAGATCAGCGCGATCAGCAGCAGTGCCAGCAAGCCGCCGAGACCTGCGGTTTCCGACGGCGTCGCGTAGCCGCCGTACAGCGCGATCATCACGCCGGTGAGCAGGATGACGAACGGCAGCACCCGCGGCAGCGCGCCGAAGCGCTGCGCCATGGTGTAGGTCTCGCGGGTGAGGATCGGCGAGGTCTGGCCGGTCTGGTCGTAAAGCTCTTTGGCGAGCGCGTATTCGCGGCGGAAGCGAACCACCGCATACAGGCCGAACAGCACCACAAGCAGCAGGCCCGGGCCGATGCCGGCGAGGAACAGCCGGCCGAGAGACTTTTCCGCCGCGACTGCGAACAGGATCATTGTGATCGACGGCGGCAGCAGGATGCCGAGCGTGCCGCCGGCCGCAATGATCCCGGCTGCGAAGCCACCGGAATAACCGCGCTTGCGCATCTCGGGGATGCCGGCCGAGCCGATCGCCGAACAGGTCGCCGGCGACGAGCCGGCCATCGCGGCGAACAGCGCGCAAGCGAACACGTTGGCGACGCCGAGCCCGCCGGGCACGCGATGCAGCCAGGCGTGCAGGGCGGAGTACAGGTCCTGGCCGGCGCGGGATTTGCCGATCGCCGCGCCCTTCAGGATGAACAGCGGGATCGACAGCAGCGTGATCGACGCCATTTCCTCGTAGACGTTCTGCGTCACCGTATCGAGCGAGGCGTGCGGCATGTAGATCGCCATGAACACCAGGGCGACGGCGCCGAGTGCAAATGCGATCGGCATGCCGGAGAACATCGCCGCCAGCGTGGCGAGGCCGTAGCTGATACCAATACCGAGGACTGTCACGCGCGCTTGATCCTGCCGAATGAGTTCACGATCTGCACCGCGATCTGTAGGCACAGCAGCGTCATGCCGGCGGCCATCAGCGCGTAGGGGATGGCGAGCGGCGGCGACCAGATCGAATTCGAAACCTGGCCGTCGACATAAGCCTCGTGCGTCAGCGTCCAGGATTTCCAGGCGAAGAAGCCGCAGAAGGCGAGGCTGGCGATGTCGACCAGCAACAGCCGGATGCGGTTCACCGCCGGCGGCAGCAGGCCGGTGAACGCCTCGATACCGATATGGCAACGCTGGCTCTGCACGAAGGCGGCGGTGAGGAAGGTGGCGCCGACCAGCAGGAACACCGCGGCCTCATCCTGCCAGTAGGTCGCGCTGTGGAACAGGCTGCGCACTGCCACGCTGTAGCTGAGGATGCCGCAGGCGACCACCAGCGCGATCGCCGCCAGCACCAGAATCGCGCGGTTCACCAGCGCCAGCGCGTGGCCGAGCGGGCCGCCGGTCTCGCGCTGCGCGGCGCTGGTCGGATCCGGCTGGCCCGGAACTGGTCCGTGCATCATGCCGCGTCGGTCGCGAGCTTGAGCAGGCTGGCGCAGGTCGCGGTCTTCTTGCCGTAGTCTTTCCACGCGGTGTCGCGCGCGATCGCGGCCCACTTCTCGACCGTGGCGGCGTCGAGCTTGTCGACCTTGGCGCCGGCCTTCTCGTACACCTTGGCGACTTCGATGTCGTCGGCCTGCGCGCCTTGCTTGCCGAACGCTTCGAGCTCGGCGCCGACCGATAGGATGATGTCCTGATGGTTCTTCGGCAGCTTGTCGAAGATCGCCTTCGACATCATCAGCGGCTCGAGCATGAACCAGTAGGAAGCGTCGGCGCCGGAGGTCAGATGCTTGGCGACTTCTTCGAGCCGGAACGAGATCAGGCTGGTTGACGAGGTGATGCCGGCATCGCAGGCGCCGGTCTGCATCGCGGCGTAGATTTCGTTGGACGGCACCGACAGCACCGCGGCGCCGGCCTGCTGCAACACCATGTCCATCTCGCGCGAGCCGCCGCGAACCTTGAGGCCCTTGGCATCGTCGGGCGACAGCAGTGCCTTGGAGCGGCTGGCGACGCCGCCGGCTTGCCACACCCAGGTGACCAGCACGATGCCCTTGTCGGCGAGGAAGTCGGTCAGCGCCTTGCCGACCGGCTTGGTCTTCCACGACAGGCCTTGCTCATAGGTCGAGACCAGTCCCGGCATCAGGCCGATATTGGTCTCCGGGACTTCGCCGCCGGCATAGGGCATCGGATACAGCGACAGGTCGAGCGCGCCTTTGCGCATCGCCGAGAACTGCGCGTTGGTCTTGATCAGCGATGAACCCGGATATACCTCGCCGACCAGTTCGCCGCCGGAGCGCTTGCTGATTTCCTCGGCGAACTTGCGGCAGAGCCGGTCGCGGAAGTCGCCTTTGTCGATGGTGCCGCCGGGAAACTGATGCGAGATCTTTAGCGTCGTTGCCGCCTGCGCCGAGCCGATCCCGTATTTCAGGACCGCGGGCGCTGCCAGTGCGGAGACGAGGAGGTGGCGGCGTGACAGCATCGTTTCTCTCCCGATCATTTTCTGTTGTCTGAATCGCTAAAGCATTGCTCGCTGAGCGGTCAAGGCGAGAGGCAGAGATCCGGCCGATTGCGACAGGTTTTATTAGTTGCAGTGCGGCGTGGGTGTTGTTGCGGTGCCGAACCACCGTTGTCCCGGATAGCTGCGACCGAGAATTATTTCGGCGCGGCGTAACAAGCCGGGTTCCCGATCCGTCGAGCAAGAGGGCGGCAATCGCCGCACCGATCGATTTCGACAAGGATCACATCACATGACCCGCACCCGCATCGTTCTCGCCCTGATGGTCGCCGCGTTCTCCTCCAGCCTCGCGATGGCGCCGGCCGCCAACGCGATGGACAAGATGGAGAAGAAGGACGGCATGGCTCACGACTCCATGGCCAAGGACTCGATGAGCAAGGACGGCATGAAGAAAGATACGATGGCGAAGGACGGCATGAAGAAGGATGCCATGTCCAAAGATGGCATGTCCAAGGACCAGATGAAGAAGTAGTTCGCATCGTCCGTGACGAGGGCGACGAACGTTCGTCGTCCGATTAGTCCGTCACTAGCAGCCGCAGCGTGGCGCGAAAGCTGACGCTGCGGCTGCCGATCAGCGACGTGCCGAACACCTCGGACTCATCATCAACGAAGCTGCCGGAGAACCCGGTCGTCACGTCATGTCCGGAGAATAGCGGTCGCCCCGGCGTCTCGCTGTAAGGTGTGTGCTGCCGTGTCAGCAGCTCGCCTTTCCAGCGGCCGTCGGCGACGGTGTAGTGGCCGGTGGTGAAGAAATACGGATCGCCGCCGAGCAGCCGGCCATCGCGCAGCAGGATCACGCCGTTCGAACGGGCGCGGACGCCGTCGAGCATCCGGATGTGAATTGAGTACATCCCGTTCCGCATCGTGCCGCCCCGTACCTTTCCTAAGTGTACTGAGATCAGCCGCGCTCACAACCTTCGCTGATTTTGCGCGGCAGCGTACGGCTGCGGAACTTTGTTGTGTTCTGCTCAGTCACCATGCGTGCGTGACCGTAGAGTTCCCTGACAGAATCATGTTTGCCCTGGATTGGGTGGTGCGCTTTTCGAGCGAGGGGGACAGGATGAAGGAGGTTCCAGCGTGGCTGAGTGTGTGGTCAATCGTGGCCGTTGGATGCAGCGGCGCGCACGCTGCCGATTTGCCGTCTGCTCCGTTTCCGTCATCAGCAGTTGCAGTCACGAACTGGACCGGCTTCTACGTCGGCAGCCACGTCGGCGCCGCCGCGTCGGATAGCGCGTGGAACAGCATCTCGGGCGGCGGTGCCGCGCTGGCCGCAGAGGCCTTCTACGGCCATGGCGTGAGCGGCAATGCGATCGCCGGCATTCAAGGCGGCTACAACGCGCAGTTCGGCAATTACGTGCTCGGCATCGAAGGCGACGCCAGCTTCGGTTCCATCAACGGCCTGGCGCGATGCCTGCGCGGCACCTATGCCTGCACCAGCCGGATTGATGAGCTGTGGACGCTGGCCGCGCGCTTCGGCTACGCCGCAGGCGATTTACTGTTCTATGGCAAGGCCGGCGCCGCTTGGGCCGATGTCAATCGCCGGATGGTCAGCGGCAACTTCGTCAATGTGCTTGAAGCGTCCGAGACGCGCACAGGCTGGCTGCTCGGCGCCGGCGTCGAATATGCCTTCCTGCCCGGCCTGTCGGGCAAGATCGAGTACAACTACGCAGATTTCGGCAATCGCTCACTGACGATGGCCGATCAGTTCGGCGATGTATCGACCGTGTCGATCGGCCAGACCGCGCACTTGGTGAAGGTCGGCCTCAACTACCGGCTCGGCGCGGCCTCGGTCAGCGCCGCGCCGCTCCCGGGAGTTCCGCTGCCGCAGTGGAGCTGGACCGGGATCTATCTCGGCGTCCATGCCGGCGGAGGTTTCGGTAGCAACGACTGGGAGTCGGCGACCGGCGCGCTGCTCGCCGCGTCGACGTCGGGCGGGTTCCCCGGGCGCGGCGATAGTTCTGGTCTGTTCGGCGGCGGTCAGATCGGCGCGAACTATCAATTCGGCCGCTGGGTCGCCGGCGTTGAAGCGTCCGCCGCCGCAGCGGATATCGGCGGCTACGCCAAATGCGCCACCGATATCGGGACACGGAGAAATTTCACCTGCCACAACGAGCTGTCGTCGCTCGGCACGATCACCGGTCGGCTCGGCCAGACTTGGGGCAACCTGTTGATCTACGGCAAAGCCGGCGCGGCGTGGGCAACCGGCAGCAGCGATGTGCAGCGCGCAGGCAGCGCCAGCCGCTTCACCGAAAGCGGCACGCGCTGGGGCTGGGTCACCGGCACCGGCCTGGAATACGCGCTGAGCCCGAACCTGTCGGCCTTCGTGGAATACAATCACGTCGATTTCGGCACCAAAGACACCGCGTACGTCGATCAGTTCGGCAATGCCTCCGAGGTCGGCTTCAAGCAGAAGCTCGATCTGGTCAAGGCTGGTCTCAACTATCGGCTAGGCTCGGGCGCACCGACGCTCAATGCGGGCGGCGACGTGCCGCTGTTCGTCAAGGCCGCCGCTCTGCCGCTCGGCTGGCAGATCGAGGCCGGCACCCGGTATTGGGGCAGCTCGGGTCGGATGCAGAAGGATCTGAACGACAATTTCCAGCCGAGCCGATTAAATTCGCGGCTGATCTACGGCGATCAGACCGGACATTCGCTCGAAGCCTTCGTTCGCGTCGATCACGCCTCGGGTCTGTTCGCCAAGGCCAATCTCGGTCTCGGCCATCTTGTGAGCGGTCAGCTCAACGACGAAGACTTTCCGAGCGAAGTGAATTATTCGAACACGATCTCGGAGATGCGCGACGGCCGCATGGCCTTCGGCAGCGCCGACATCGGCTACAATTTCATCAACGATGGCGGCCGTAAGCTCGGCGGGTTCGTTGGTTATCGTTCGTTCTACCAGACCGGCAACGGCTTCGGCTGTCGGCAGATCGCGACCGACTTCGACACCTGTGGCGTCCCGTTTCCCACCAACTTCGTCGGTCTCAGCGAGACCGAGTCCTGGCGCGGTGTTGCGCTCGGCCTCAACGTTCGCGCGCCGCTGACCGAACGGCTGCGGCTGGAGGTCGATGCGGCCTATCTGCCTTACGTCAATCGCGCCGGCTTCGACAATCATTGGTTCCGCGCCGACATCAATCCGCAGTCGGAGGTCGGCCACGGCTGGGGGACGCAATTCGAAGCGATCCTGTCCTACGCCGTCACCGATCGCTTCAGCGTCGGCGTCGGCGGCCGCTATTGGTACTTCGCGACCGACAGCGCCAGCACGATCTTCCCGAGAGAGGCGACCACCTCGCCGATGCAGTTCTACGCCGAGCGCTACGGCGGCTTCGTGCAGACCTCGTACAAGTTCGGCGATGTCGAGACGGCAGAGACTTCGGCCGCCGGCATCACCAAGGCGCCGCCGCGGAACGTGTCCGTCAATTGGACCGGCCTCTATGTCGGCGCCAGCGTCGGCGCGGGCTGGGGCCGCACCACCTACGCGGACCCATTCCCGACCCCGACGACAGGTGATCGCGTCGACCTCGGCGGCGCGCTGCTCGGTGGCCAGATCGGCGCCAACTACCAGTTCGGTCATCTCGTCGCCGGTGTCGAAGCCTCGGCCAATTGGGCGAATATCCGCGGCACCAACACCTGCTTCGGCGCGTATCCCAATCCTGTGGTGGCCGGCTTCGACTGCGGCAGCAAGATCGACGCGATCGGCGCTTTGACGGCGCGGGGCGGTTATGCGATCGATCGCACGCTGCTCTACGTCAAGGGCGGCGCGGCGTGGGATCGCCAGCAGGATGAGTTCAACACCGTCGGTGTCGGCGGCACGACGCTGGCGAACACCAGCACCAATTGGGGCTGGACCATCGGCGGCGGTCTCGAATACGCGCTGGCGCCGTCGTGGTCGATGGCGCTCGAATACAAGTACTTCGACTTCGGGGCATCCCCGGTGTTCGCGACGTCGGTCACGCCGGCATTGGACGGCGTCAATCTGGCGCCGCAGAGCAACAGACTGCAGACGGTGTCGCTCGGGGTGAACTACAAGTTCGGGCCGTCATTGTTCGCGGGGGACTGAGCCGTACGATCGCGGCCCGGCTCGCCGCGGGGCCGCGGTCGGCTGGGATGACGGGGCGGGGCGGTCGGCTGCGAGCGGCCGGCAGGCGGCCCCGCTTGGCTTGGTTGTCGGATCGGTGCCAAGCGGCTACAACCGGGCCTCACCGCGACCGACGTCGATCTTCCCAAAGGACAATCCGATGCGTTTCGCTTTTCCCGCCGGCGCTGTGCTGGCTTTGGCCGTCGTTGCGCTGTCTCCCGCCGCGGCCCTGATGTCGAGCACCCCCGCCATGTCCGAATCCGTCAAAGCCGTCACCACGCCGTCGGGCCTCCAGATCGTGGACACCCAGGTCGGCACCGGCGCGTCGCCGGCGCGCGGCCAGATCTGCGTGATGCACTACACCGGCTGGCTGTACGAGAACGGCGCCAAGACCCGCAAATTCGACTCCTCGGTCGACCGCAACGAGCCGTTCGAGTTTCCGATCGGCATGGGCCGGGTGATCAAGGGCTGGGACGAGGGTGTTGCCAGCATGAAGGTCGGCGGCAAGCGCACGCTGATCATTCCGCCGGAGCTCGGCTATGGCGCGCGCGGCGCCGGCGGCGTGATCCCGCCGAACGCGACCCTGATCTTCGATGTGGAATTGCTCGGCCTCAAGTAAGGCCGATGATGCGATGGCCCGGCCTGCGCCGGGCCGTCGTTGCCGCGGTTACTGCCGGCCGCAATAGGCCAGGATGCTGCTGGCGCCCATGCCGCAGGTCGCGGTCAGCTTGCCGCTTGCAAGCTTGAGCGTGTCGGCGAAGCGGGCCTTGGTGCCGCTGACGCAGAACGCCGACAGCAGGGTGTCGTCGTCCTCGCAAGAGATCGGGCAGCCGTCGGACGGGCAGGAGGTCGAAGTCAGCGTCTTGATCGGGCTGACCGGGACCGCAGCCGCACTGGCCGCCGCCTGTTCGGTCGCCTCGTTCGGGTTGGGCTCTGCCTTGAAATTGCGGACGCCGAACACCACCACAGCGGCGGCGATGCAGGCGACGATCAATGTCGGTAACTTCATCTTCAACCCCATTCCTCGAATAAGCAGCGGCCGAGACCGCGATGAGCATAGACCTGCATTGCGGAATTGGAAGCGTTCAACGCCAACGGCGTTAACCCGTCACTGATCAAGCGCAAATGGTAATATGCGACCGCGATTAGTTAAGCGGTTAGTATCCATGTAGCGCACCTATCCGACCAATCCTGCTTTCGCCCCACTTCAATCTGTATAGCCACCGACCATGACGATGATTCAGCCAGATCCTGCAGACCTCGAACCGATCCATCCGTATTCGCTGGCGCGGATCTCACATGTCGCCCTGCAGGCCGGCGCGGTGCTGGCGCAGAGCGGGGCGTCGGTGCGCGTGGTGCACGAAGGCGCGCGGATGGTTGCGGAGGCGCTCGGCGTCGAGGTGCTGGGGATGCGCTCCGGCTACGCCTCGTTCGAGATCACGCTGGCGCGCGGCCATCACAGCTTCACGCGCATGATTCAGATCGGTCCGCACGGCGTCAACCACCGGCTCGACTTTGCGGTGCGCGAGCTGCTCAAGCGCGCCTCGCGCGGCGACATGACGCCGGACGCGATCGAGGCCGAGCTGAAGCGGCTGCAGAGCGAGACGCCGCGGCATCCGCCGTGGCTGGTGGCGATCGCCACCGGTGCCGCCTGCGCCGCGTTCGGCCGGCTGCTCGGCTCGGACTGGCTGTCGTTCGGGCCGGTGCTGGCGGCGGCCAGCATCGGGCAGGGCGTTCGTCATTTGCTGCTCGGCCGCCGCTTCAACGTGTTCGTGGTCGCGGCGATCGTCGGCTGCATCTCGGCGGCGCTCGGCGGTCTCGGCGCGCGGCTGATCGGCAGCTCGACCACCGAGCTGGCGATGATGGCGTCGATCCTGCTGCTGGTGCCGGGCGTGCCGTCCACCAACGCCCAGACCGACGTGATGGACGGCTATCCGACCATGGGCAGCGCCCGCGCCGTCACCGTGATCATGATCATGGTGTTCGCCGTCACCGGGCTGTGGCTCGCCGAATTCGTGCTGAGGATCCACACATGAGCGCGACCTGGATCGCGATGCTGCCGTATCTGGCGCATCAGGCCGCGTTCGGCGCGCTGGCCGCGGCTGGCTTCGGCGTGCTGTTCAATTTCGGCTGGCGCACGCTGGCCTGGTGCGCGGTCGCCGGGGCGCTGGCGCTGGCGGTCCGCACCGTGGTGCAGCAGACCGGCGGCAGCCTGGAGGCCGCGACCTTCGCGGCGGCCTTCGTCACCTCGTTCACCGCGATCCTGGCGCTGCGCTGGCTCGGCCCGGCCTGCAACGCGGTGGCGCTGGCCGGCTGCATTCCGATGGTGCCGGGCGCGTTCTTCGGCCAGGCGATGCTCGGCTATATGGCGGTCGCCGCCGACACCACCGGCTCCTCGACCGCGCAGATCGTCGCGGCCTCGCAGGCGTTCGTGCGCGTGCTGTCGATCGTCGGCGCGATCGGGGCGGGGCTGGCGATCCCGGCGTATCTGCTCAAGAGCCGGCAGTTCTGATCAGCGCCCGGTGCCGGGCCAGGCCACCGCGCGCGCCACGCCGCTCGCCAGCCGTCCGGCATTGCGGCCCTCGACGATGCTGCCGTCATGGCTGCTGGCCTGGATCAGCGACACCCGGCCGCCGGGATCGATCCGGAATTTGCGGCGGTCCCGGTAGCCGGTCCCGTCGAGCAGCCCGTAATCGGTCGTCAGCCACACCGTGGAAGTGGTCGCCGCACCATCGGTCCACACCGGGTCGCTGATCTCGTCGACCTTGAAGGCCCAGAACTTGTAGAGGTGCGACTGGCCGAACGAGCGGACCCGGACGATCTCCGCTTTCAGATGCAGAATGGCTCGGGCTTGGGACTGGTCCACGCGATCTCGAATGCTTGCCGGTCGTCAGATCGGTACCCGATTCGGCCGCCGGCCCGCTGCCGCGTCGTCGGCGCGGGATCATCGGCGAGCCGGACCACCGCCGGGCGCCGATCGCGCGGCGTGGGGACATTCTGCAGATAGCTTTGTCCCTGCGTCTCAGTTGCGGCTTTGGCGGCCCGCCGCGGCTTGAAATTCCGCTGTAACACGGTGCTCTGGAAGCATCGGTATCAGAGGGGTTGCGATGCGGTCATTGGGAGGCGCGGTGCTGGCCGCGTTGCTGCTGTCGGGGTGTGCGTCGGTGACGCGCGGCACTACGGAGAACATTTCGATCGCGACCACGCCGTCGGGCGCCAAGGCCGATGTGTCCGGCACCGAGGCGCCGTTCTCCTGCGTCACGCCGTGCGTGGTCGAGGTCAACCGCAACGCCGACATCACCGTCAGCCTGAGCAAGGAAGGCTTTGAACCGCAGATCATCCCGCTGACCCGCGAAGTCTCCGGCAGCGGCGGCGCCGGCGGCGCCGGCAACCTGCTGCTCGGCGGCGTGGTCGGCATGGGCGTCGACGCCGCCACCGGCGCCGCGATGGATCACAAGCCCAACCCGGTCGTGGTGACGCTGCAGCCGGTCGCACCGCCGGCGCCGCCGGTCGTCCGGCATCATCGCAAGCCCCGGGTGCCGGTGAGCTAGGAGCGTGAGCGAGTGTTTGCCTAGAAATCGTAAAACCAGCGTGAAGGTGATAAGGCCCACCTTAAGTTCGGAAGGCAGCCTTTACTTGGTCTAGCGCCGCTAACCGGCGCTTTAGAAGATCGAAGAACTTCCGATCTGGTTTGATCATTCCATCGGTACCTAGGGTATCGAAGTGGGCCTCGTGCTGGTCCGTCGCCTCGATCAACCGATCAATCATGCCCGTCCGAGGGTCATCCTGTAGCTTATTTTCGATCCACTGCTGAAGGGACACATTGGCCTTTGTCGCGCGACGCATTTCGTATGCGAGCTGTGATGCCCCGAGTGATTCGATTTTTCTAGCTGCGGTGACGGTTTTACTGATGCCTTCGTAGGCGTTGCATCGGCGATTGCCGGGCCTGTTGTCGAAATCGAAATCCTTGTTGTAGGAACGGTCTGGGACAAAGAGGATAGTCTTTTCGTCCTTTGGCTTCGGTGTAATGTCGATCAGTTCGCCGTTTGGGCTCTCCCAGACGCAATGAAACTCGGCAGTCGCGAGCACATTAGGCCATTCCCAGATTGTCCATCCGTAAACAGGTGCGCCACCGTCAACGCGTGTTTTTTCCATTACTCCGCTATTGCACCAGCCGTAGAAGCCGTTTCGATCCGGAACAACAGGGAGGTAGAGAGGTGAACTGCTGGCCAGCGTGGCGCAGAACGCTGCCAGCTTCGGTGTAAGGGCCGTAGGCGTGGTCTCGGCTATGGTCGAGGCTTCGGCGCGTTCGGCTGTCAGTTTCTCCGTGGCCGCAATGCGGATCTCTTCAATCGTCATTGTCGACAAAGCGAACTTCCCTGGCTGAAATGCAATTCACTTCAGGATTAGCGGCCACGCTTAGTACCGGTCGCCTTGGTCTGATTCAGCTCAGAGCCGCGCTTCAATCCATTCACAGACGCTCTTATGAAGCCATCCTGCGTGTTGCCCGCGCACGAGTTGTGTGACCATCAGGCGATCATTAGCATCAAGTTTTGTTCGTATATCTTCATCAACGGTTTGTACTTTGTTTGATGACTGAATGAACCAAACGGAGTCGAGCCCCTCGTCCTTAATGTGAGGATAGCGCTCCAAGTGAATTATCAGGCGTTGCCGAGCTTCCGCGTAATTCGAACTTGCGCGGTTGATATCCCAAGTAACTAAAAAGACGCTCATGAGTATCCCCTGATTCGAGCAATTCGATTAGGATGACACGCAATCTTTGGAGCGCCATAGCGCGCGCATTTTATCCCCGTTTCAATCAGGGGTAAATTTGTCCTCGGCGATGACGCGCTGTTCTGCTGCGTCCCTTGACCCGAAGGAATCCTTAAGCGCGAAGTAGACGGGGGCGGAGCACGTTTGTCAGGGGATAGTGGAGCACTCGTCCGGCGTGACGCCATTGTTCAGCAGCAATTTCTCGGCGCACAGCAGTTTCTGTCGCTCGCTGAGTGGGGCGATAACCTTGTAGATCGGCACTGCGTACCACAAGGTAGCTGCGATCGTCGCCGTGCAGAATACGAACGTAAAGGTTCGCCAGCATTGGGTCACTGATTTAAGCAGAATTTCCATTGGTTCCTCCAAATCTCGGAACCAAATGCCCATGCAAAATGGCTGAATAATGACAAAAAGCATTTTAGTTTCAGTAACTTAAACTAAAACGCTAGGCCGTCTATTGGGGCGGTGCAGCCGATGAGCCGCTTTCCCGGTACTAGCCCAATCGATACTGAATCCTGCGTTGGGCGGCGGCAGCCGCGGCGGGGTGTGGTCGATATCCACGGAAGTAGTTTTCTTGGCGTCATCGGATGACACGATCTCATCGAACTTGGTCGGCGAGTTCTCATCCATTCGGCGGCGGCCTTAGGGCGCGTAGCCGTGTGCCACGCGCTTCAAGGCACGCCCGCACCTCAGCTTATGGCATGGTTCGGATGGAAGACGATCGGCGAACCGCCGCGGACTTCGAGGAAGCAAACCGCATTATAAGCTTGCTGAGACCGCCGGAGCGAAGCTCATTTCCATAACAGCTGTTGGCTGACCTGTTGACCCGGTGAGCCAAAACGAAACGAAAGTCGTTGAAAGGACGAAGGCTCAATGAGCAGCTGGCGATCCCAGCAGGATTCGAACCTGCAACCCGCGGAGTAGAAATCCGCTACTCTATCCAGTTGAGCTATGGGACCGGTGGGGGCTTTATAGCACCACCGGATACAAAAAATCCGCTTCCGCGACAACCGCCCCGAACCATTTGCCACCATCCTGCGTCCAACGCATGCGGCGCGTTGTTTTCGGCGCGCGCGCGGGCGAGGATGTGAGTCTCGAGCCGGGCTGGCCGGCGAGGGCGGAAGATGGATGGCGAAACCGGCGGCCTTGCGCCCGCCCGCAGCCATCACGGCGTCATCTTCGTCACGGCATGACGTGGGTCTAAAGCGCTAGGGTCTAACGCGACGCTCGTTCGCGGCAAGGGAGTTCAAGCATGATCGGTCTGGTTCGCGCCCTCACGCTTTGCGCCGGATTGGCGCTCGGGCTCGCATCGGCACAGGCGGCCGACAAGGCGTTCCAGCGCGACGAGCTGGCGGATGCCGCGATCAAGCTCGAAGCCCAGATCAAGAGCGAGGCGGCGGCCACCAACAAGCCGACCGCGGTGCTGCGCAGCGACGCCGACGCTGCGTTCAAGCGCGGCGACTACCGCGGCGGGCTGCAGACGCTGGGGCAGATCGCGGCGCTCGATCCGTCCGACGGCGACAACTGGCTGCGGCTCGCCCGCACCGTGCTGCAGATCAAGGCCGCCACCAGTTCCGAACGGACCTTCCTGCGCGAGCGCGCGACCACCGCGGCCTATATCGCCTACCAGCGCGCCAAGAGCCCGGGCGAGGAGGCCGACGCGCTGGCGCTGCTCGGCCGCGCGATGGCCGACCGCAGCCTGTGGCGGCCGGCGCTGGATGCCTTGCGGATTTCGCTGGAGCTGCGCGAGGTCGCCGACATCCGCGGCCAATATGAGAAGCTGCGCGCCGACCATGGCTTCCGGCTGCTCGATTACACCGTGGACTCGGATTCGGCGTCGCCGCGGGTGTGCTTCCAGTTCTCCGAAGAGCTCGCCAAGCGCACCGACTTCGCGCCCTATGTGACGCTGGCCGGTACCGACAAGCCGGCGATCAGCGACGAGGAGCGCCAGCTCTGTGTCGAGGGGCTGAAGCACGGCGAGCGCTACAACATCAATCTGCGCGCCGGCCTGCCGTCGACCGTGAAGGAGGCGCTGGCGAAATCGGCCGAGTTCAACGTCTACGTCCGCGACCGCAAGCCGCTCGTGCGCTTCACCGGCCGCGCCTACGTGCTGCCGCGCACCGGCCAGCGCGGCATTCCGCTGGTCAGCGTCAACACCCCGACCGTGGCGGTGCAGGTGTTCCGGATCGGCGACCGCAACCTGATCAACACCGTGGTCGACAGCGACTTCCAGCGGACGCTGAGCCGCTACCAGCTCAGCGACCTCGGCAACGAGCGCGGCGCCAAGGTGTGGTCGGGCGAGCTCGACACCGCGACCGCGGCGCTGAACGCCGACGTCACCACTGCGTTCCCGGTCGATCAGGTGCTCGGCGACCTGCAGCCCGGCGTCTATGTGATGACCGCGGCGCCGAAGGGGCCGACCGCCAATTCCGACGATGACGGCCAGCTCGCCACCCAGTGGTTCATCGTTTCCGATCTCGGCCTGACCGCGTTCTCCGGCAATGACGGCGTCCACGTCTTCGTCAATTCGCTGGCCTCGACCGATCCGCTCGCCAATACCGAGGTGCGGCTGATCGCGCGCAACAACGAGGTGCTGGCCACCCGCAAGACCGACGCCTCCGGCCACGTGCTGTTCGAAGCCGGTCTGGCGCGCGGCGAGGGCGGGCTGTCGCCGGCGCTGCTGACCGCGTCCAGCGACAAGGCCGACTATGCCTTCCTCAGCCTGAAGACCAGCGCCTTCGACCTGTCCGACCGCGGCGTCGCCGGGCGTGCGGTGCCGGCCGGCGCCGACGCCTTCGTCTATGCCGAGCGCGGCGTGTACCGCTCCGGCGAGACCGTGCACCTCACGGCGCTGTTGCGCGACGGGCAGGGGGTGGCGATGACCGCCAGCCCGATGACGCTGGTGGTGGAGCGCCCGGACGGCGTCGAATACCGCCGGGCCGTGCTGTCCGATCAGGGTGCCGGCGGCCGCAGCCTCGATGTCGCGCTCAATTCGGCGGTGCCGACCGGCACCTGGCGGGTGCGTGCGTTCACCGATCCGAAGGGCGCCAGCGTCGGCGAAACCACCTTCATGGTCGAAGACTATGTTCCGGATCGGATCGAATTCGACATTTCCACCAAGGACAAAGCGATCAAAGCTGATGCTCCTGTGGAACTTAAGGTCGACGGCCATTTCCTGTACGGCGCGCCGGCCTCGGCGCTGCAGATCGAAGGCGAGCTGCTGGTGGCGCCGGCCGAAGGGCGTCCGGGCTATGCCGGCTATCAGTTCGGCGTCGCCGACGAGGAGACCACCAGCAACGAGCGTACCCCGCTCGAAAACCTGCCCGAGACCGACGCCAACGGCGCCGCCACCTTCGAGGTGAGCCTGCCGAAGCCGCCGTCCTCGACCCGGCCGCAGGAGGCGCAGATCTTCGTCCGGATGGCGGAAGCCGGCGGCCGCGCGGTCGAGCGCAAGCTGGTGCTGCCGGTCGCGCCGGCGGCGGCGATGATCGGCGTCAAGCCGTTGTTCGCCGACCGCAACGTCGCCGAGGGGGACGTTGCCAAATTCGACGTCGCCTTCGTGGCGCCGGACGGCAGCTCGCTGCCGCGCAATGGCCTGCGTTACGAGCTGCTCAAGATCGAGTCGCATTATCAGTGGTACCGGCAGAACTCGTCCTGGGACTACGAGCCGGTGAAGTCGACCAAGCGGGTCGCCGATGGCGATCTGTCGATCAAGGCCGGCGAGCCGGCCCGGCTGCAGTTCAACCCGGAGCCCGGCCGCTACCGGCTCGACGTCAAGACCGCCGATGTCGCCGGTCCGCTGACCTCGGTGCAGTTCGACGTCGGCTGGTATTCGGATGGTTCGGCCGATACGCCGGATCTGCTGGAGACCTCGATTGACAAGCCGGAATATGCCTCCGGCGACACCATGACGGTCACCGTCAACGCGCGCACCGCGGGTCTTCTGACCGTCAACGTGCTCGGCGACCGGCTGCTGACCACGCAGTCGCTGCAGGTCAAGCCGGGCAGCTCGCAGGTCAAGCTCACGGTCGGCAAGGATTGGGGCTCGGGCGCCTATGTGGTCACCACGCTGCGCCGGCCGCTCGACACCGCCGCGCAGCGGATGCCGGGCCGTGCGATCGGCCTGAAATGGTTCGGCATCGACAAGGCGGCGCGCACGCTGTCGGTCGAACTGTCGCCGCCGGCCTTGGTGCGGCCGTCGACCACGCTGAAACTGCCGGTCCGGCTCGGCGGGCTGTCGCCCGGCGAAGACGCCAAGATCGTGGTCGCCGCGGTCGACGTCGGCATCCTCAATCTCACCGGCTACAAGCCGCCGGCGCCGGACGTGTACTATCTCGGCCAGCGCCGGCTCAGCGCGGAGATCCGCGACCTCTATGGCCAACTGATCGACGGCATGCAGGGCGCGCGCGGCCAGATCCGTTCCGGCGGTGACTCCTCCGCGGCCGAGCTGCAGGGCAGCCCGCCGACGCAGAAGCCGCTGGCGCTGTATTCCGGCATCGTCACCGTGGCGGCCGATGGCACCGCGACGATCGACTTCGACATTCCCGAATTCGCCGGTACCGCGCGGGTGATGGCGGTGGCGTGGACCGCCACCAAGGTCGGCCGCGCCAACACCGACGTCACGGTGCGCGATCCGGTGGTGCTGACGACCACGCTGCCGCGCTTCCTGCGTAACGGCGACCGCGGCACCATGGCGTTCGACCTCGACAACGTCGAAGGCGCTGCGGGCGACTACACCATCAAGGTCAGCGCCAGCGGTCCGGTGAAGCTCAGCGGCGAAGCGGCCACGACGATGAAGCTTGCCGCCAAGCAGCGCGGCTCGGCCAAGCTGATGCTCGACGCCGGCGGCGCCGGCACCGCGGCGCTCGATGTCGCGATCCAGGGGCCGAACGGCCTGTCGCTGGCGCGGCACTATGCGCTCGACGTCCGGCCCGCCAACCAGACCCTGGCGCGGCGTTCGATCCGGACGCTGGCCAAGGGCGACAGCCTGACGCTGACCTCCGACATGTTCTCCGATCTGGTGCCGGGCACCGGCGGGCTGTCGCTGTCGGTCAGCATGTCGACCGCGCTCGACGCCGCCACCATCCTCAAGGCGCTCGACCGCTATCCGTTCGGCTGCTCCGAGCAGATCACCAGCCGGGCGATGCCGCTGCTCTACGTCAACGATCTCGCCGCCGGCGCGCATCTGGCGATGGACGGCAGCGCCGACGAGCGGATCAAGGGCGCGATCGACCGGCTGCTGTCGCGGCAGGGCTCGAACGGCTCGTTCGGGCTGTGGTCGACCGGCGGCGATGACGCCTGGCTCGATGCCTACGTCACCGACTTCCTGACCCGGGCGCGCGAGAAGCGCTTCGTGGTGCCGGACGTCGCGTTCCGCAGCGCGCTCGACCGCATCCGTAACTCGGTGGTCAATGCCGACGAGCCGGAGAAGGACGGCGGCCGCGATCTCGCTTATGGCCTCTATGTGCTCGCCCGCAACGGCGCCGCACCGATCGGTGACCTGCGCTATCTCGCCGACACCAAGCTCGACAAGCTGGCCACCCCGATCGCCAAGGCGCAGCTCGCCGCGGCGCTGGCGCTGGTCGGTGACCGCGCCCGCGCCGAGCGGGTGTATGCGGCGGCGGCCGACAGCCTCAATCCCAAGCCGTCGATCGTGTTCGGCCGGACCGATTACGGCTCCGAGCTGCGCGATGCCGCGGCCCTGGTGTCGCTTGCCAGCGAAGGCAACGCGCCGCGGCCGACGCTGACGACGGCGGTGCAGCGGGTCGAAGCCGCGCGCGGCCTGTCGCCCTACACCTCGACCCAGGAGAACGCCTGGCTGGTGCTGGCGGCGCGCGCGCTCGCCAAGGAGACGATGGCGGTCGACCTCAACGGCGATGCGGTGAAGACGGCGCTGTATCGCAGCTACAAGGCGGACGAGGTGAAGGCTCAGCCGCTCAAGATCGCCAACACCGGCGACTCCCCGGTGCAGGCGGTGGTGACGGTGAGCGGTTCGCCGATCACCCCGGAGCCGGCTGCCAGCAACGGCTTCAAGATCGAGCGCAATTACTTCACGCTCGGCGGCGAGCCGGCCGACATCGCCAAGGCGAAGCAGAACGACCGCTTCGCGGTGGTGCTGACGATCACCGAGCCGAAGCCGGAATACGGCCACGTCATGATCGCCGATTACCTGCCGGCGGGCCTGGAGATCGACAATCCGCATCTGGTGTCGTCGGGCGACTCCGGCACGCTGAGCTGGATCGCCGATGGCGCCGAGCCGGTGAATACCGAGTTCCGCGATGACCGCTTCACCGCCGCGATCGACCGCAAGGCCGACGACAAGTCGGTGTTCACGGTCGCCTACGTGGTGCGCGCGGTGTCACCCGGCAAATACGTGCTGCCGCAGGCCGTGGTCGAGGACATGTACAATCCCTCGCGCTACGGCCGCACCGGCACCGGCACGATCGAGGTGCGGGCTGCGAAATGAGCGAGCGGCCGACCAACACGCCCGCAGCGTCGCGAGAGGTCCTGACGCCTGCCAAGGCGTCATTGCGAGCGGAGCGAAGCAATCCAGCGCCACGCGCGCGGCGTGGATTGCTTCGTCGCTTCGCTCCTCGCAATGACGGGTGGAGAGGTTGGGGGAGGATCAGGACGACCGCCCTCGTGTCGGCGCTCCTGATCGCCGTCGCAATCGGTGGCCTTGTCGCTTACGCCGTCTCGCTCGGCCCGTTGCCGCTCGACGAGGCGCGGCAGACCTCGGTGACGGTGGTCGACCGCCACGGCAAGCTGCTGCGGGCATTTGCGATGGCCGACGGACGCTGGCGGTTGCCGGTCGATGCCGCAACCGAAGTCGATCCGCGCTACCTCAAGCTGCTGCTCGCCTACGAGGACAAGCGGTTCTATCAGCATCACGGCGTCGATCCGCTCGCGGTCGGACGCGCCGCGCTGCAGCTCGTCAGTCACGGCCGGATCGTCTCCGGCGGTTCGACCATCACCATGCAGCTCGCGCGGCTGATGGAGCCGCGGCGCCAGCGCTCGGTCGGCGCCAAGCTGCGGCAGATGGTGCGCGCGGTCGAACTCGAACAGACGCTGTCGAAGCAGCAGATCCTCGATCTTTATCTGGCGCTGGCGCCGTATGGCGGCAATCTCGAAGGCATTCGCGCCGCCTCGATCGCGTATTTCGGCAAGGAGCCGAAGCGGCTGACGCTGGCGGAATCGGCGCTGCTGGTAGCGTTGCCGCAGTCGCCGGAAACGCGCCGGCTCGATCGCTTCCCGGATGCCGCCCAGGCCGCGCGCGACCGGGTGCTGGCGCGGATGGTCGAAGACGGCGTCGTGAGTGACGACGACGCGGCGCAGGCGAGGGCGGTGCCGGTCGCACGCCAGCGCAAGCCGATGCCGGTGCTGGCGCCGCATTCTGCCGATCAGGCGGTGATCGCCGACAAGAACGCCAAGCTGATCCGACTGACGCTCGACGCCGGTCTGCAGCGCGCGCTCGAGACGCTGGCGCGCGACCGCGCCGCCGCGCTCGGCCCCGACATCTCGATCGGCATCGTCGCGGTCGACAATGCCAATGGCGACGTGCTCGCCCATGTCGGCTCGGCGGACTATTTCGACGACCGCCGCGCTGGGCAGGTCGACATGGCCCGTGCGGTACGTTCGCCGGGTTCGACCCTGAAGCCTTTCATCTACGGGCTCGCCTTCGAGGACGGCTTCGTTCACCCCGAGAGCCTGATCGACGACCGCCCGGTGCGGTACGGCGCCTATGCGCCCGAGAACTTCGACATGACGTTCCAGGGCACCGTGCCGGTGCGGAAAGCGCTGCAGCTGTCGCTCAACGTTCCGGCGATCGAACTGCTCGACCGCGTCGGCGCCTCGCGGCTGGCCTCGCGGCTGAAACAGGCCGGCACCGAGCTGGTGCTGCCCAAGGATGAAGCGCCGGGTCTGGCGATCGGGCTGGGCGGCGTCGGCGTCAAGCTGATCGACTTGGTGCAGCTTTACAGCGGGCTGCCGCGCCTCGGCAGCGTGCTGCCGCTGCGCGAAATCACAAGTTCCGGCAACGACAAGCGTGAGACTCTGCGCCTGTTGGATCAAGTCGCAGCGTGGCAGGTCGGCAGCGTTCTGCTCGGCACGCCGCCGCCTGAGAATGCGGTGCGCAACCAGATCGCGTTCAAGACCGGCACCTCGTACGGTTATCGTGACGCTTGGTCGGTCGGGTTCGATGGCCGGATGACGATCGGGGTCTGGGTCGGCCGGCCCGATGGCGCCCCGGTGCCCGGGATGATCGGCCGCGTCGCCGCCGCCCCGGTGCTGTTCGACGCCTTCGCCCGCAGCGGCCAGATGCGGGCGCCGCTGCCGAAGGCGCCGAAAGGCACGCTCGTCGCCTCCAACGCCAAGCTGCCGCTGCCGCTGCGGCGGTTCCGGTCGTCGGGCGATCTGGTGCAGCCCGGCGACGACAAGGCGCTGCGGATCCAGTTTCCCCTGAACGGATCGCGGATCGATGCGGTCAGCGAAGCCTCGGCCGGCGCGCTGCCGGTCAAGGTTGCCGGCGGGGTGCTGCCGATGACCGTGATGGTCAACGGATTGTCGGTCGGCGAGATCGACGGACGGCGGCAGCGGCTGATCGCGCCGCCCGGTCCGGGCTTCGTCCGGCTCACCGTGATGGACGCCTCTGGCGCCGCGGACACAGTTGTTGTCAGAATTCAATAGAGCCGGGCTAAGCAGTTGTCGCTGTATCGGTTTCAGCGTATGCGAGGCCGATGATCGAGACCTCTGCCAGACCCCGTTTCGGCGCGCCGCGCGAACCTAAAACCACCGTCGATCCCGGCCGCGGGCTGGTTGCGGTGCTGGACTTCGTGACGGTCAGTCACCTGCGCGCGTCGGCCTTCCTGGTGCTGGTCGGGCTGCTGTTCTTCCTGCCGGGATTCTTCAACATCCCGCCGATCGACCGCGACGAAGCGCGGTTCGCGCAGGCGACCAAGCAGATGGTCGAGACCGGCGACTTCATCGACATCCGCTATCAGGACGAGGTTCGCTACAAGAAGCCGGTCGGCATCTATTGGCTGCAGGCCACCGTGGTCGAGACCGCCGGCAAGCTCGGCTTGCCGCGGGCGCAGGTCCGGATCTGGCTGTACCGGGTGCCGTCGCTGGCCGGTGCGATCGGCGCGGTTTTGATGACCTATTGGGCGGCGCTGGCCTTCGTCGGACGACGCGGGGCGGTGATCGCCGCCTTGATGCTGTGTAGTTGCATCCTGCTCGGGGTCGAGGCGCGTCTCGCCAAGACCGACGCGTTCCTGCTGTTCACCGTCACCGCCGCGCTCGGCGCGATGGCACGGGCCTATCTCGGCTGGCAGCGCGGCGACATCGGTCCGGAGCGGTCGTGGAGCGTGCCGGCGGTATTCTGGACCGCGCTGGCGGCGGGCATTCTGCTCAAGGGCCCGCTGATCCTGATGTTCATCGCGCTGACGGTGATCCCGCTGGCGATCCTGGATCGCTCGGCGGCTTGGCTGTGGCGGCTGCGGCCGCTGCTCGGTGTGCCGTGGATGCTGTTGTGGGTGCTGCCGTGGTTCATCGCGATCTATCTGCGCGCCGGCGACACCTTCTTCGCGGACTCGGTCGGCGGCGACATGCTGAGCAAGATCGCCAGCCCGCAGGAATCCCACGGCGCGCCTCCCGGTCTGTATTTCCTGCTGTTCTGGGCGACGTTCTGGCCCGGCGCGCCGCTGGCCGCGATGGCGGCGCCGGCGGTGTGGCGGGCGCGGCGGGAGCCGGGCGCCCAATATCTGCTCGCCTGGCTGGTCCCGTCCTGGATCGTGTTCGAACTGGTGATCACCAAGCTGCCGCACTACGTGCTGCCGCTGTATCCAGCGATCGCAATCATGACCGCCGGCGCGATCGAGCGGCGGGTGCTGTCGCGCTCGTGGCTGGCGCGCGGCTCGGCGTGGTGGTTCGCGATTCCGGCCATCATCCTGCCGCTGGTGGTGATCGGTTCGGTGTATCTGACGCGCCACCCGATGTTCCTGGCGTGGCCGTTCGCGGCCGGCTCGCTGATCTTCGGTCTGTTCGCCTGGCGCCTGTTCGACGACAACCGCGCCGAAGCCTCGCTGCTCAACGGCGCGCTGGCGTCGCTGTTTCTGGTCGTGGCGGTGTTTGGTGTTGTGGTCCCGACGTTGCGGCCGGTGTTCCCGAGCGTCGAGATCGCCCGCGAGCTGCGCAAGGTGGTCTGCGTCGGGCCGAAGGCGGCCGCGGCCGGCTATCACGAGCCGAGCCTGGTGTTCATGACCGGCACCGATACGCTGCTCACCGACGGCTCCGGCGCTGCAGACTTCCTGCTCGGCGGCTCCTGCCGGTTCGCGATCGTCGAGTCGCGCAGCGAGAGGGCGTTCGCCAGCCGGGCCGAGGCGATCGGGTTGCGGTACAATGTTGCTGCCCGGATCGACGGCTACAACTTCTCGCAAGGCAAGCCGGTCTCGATCGCGATCTTCCGCTCCGAAGGCACGCAATAACATGGCCGTGCCCGCCAAGGCCGGCCGGCCGCAGCGTATCTACCCCGTTGAGCTGCTGCTGGTGATCGGCCGCGCGCTGGCGCAGCTCGTCCGCCCGCCGTCGCATTCGCGGCGCGCCGAAGCTGCGCGGCGCTGGGCTCGGCACGCGCTGTGGCTGACGGCCGTGCTGTCGCTGGCGATCGTGATCCTGATGGTCGGCGTCGATGCGTTCGAGATCGGCCTGATGCCGCCGCGGGGCACGCCGTCGCTGTGGCCGGTGAAGATCATCACCGATTTCGGCAAGTCCGCTTATGTGCTGTGGGTGCTCGCAGGCTTGCTGCTGCTGATCTTGCTGATCGTGCCGTTGCTGCGCGGCATGTCGCGCGCGGTGATGATCGGTTTCGGCACCCGCGTGCAATTCCTGTTTCTGGCCGTGCTGGTGCCGGTCGCGATCGGCGAAGTGCTGAAGGGCATCATCGGCCGTGGCCGTCCGTTCGTCGGCGGTGCCGCCGATCCGTACAACTTCTCGCTGTTCGCCTGGAACGAGGCTTATGCCAGCTTCCCGTCGGGCCACTCGATCACCGCGGCGGCGCTTGGCTTTGCGGTGGCGGCGCTGTGGCCGCGGCTGACAGCATTGATGGCGGCTTACGTGTTCGCCATCCTGGTCAGCCGGCTGGTGCTGCTCGCCCACCATCCGAGCGACGTCGTCGCCGGTGCCTTGCTTGGGCTCGTGGGCGCAATGGCGGTGCGGTACTGGTTCGCGGCGCGGCGGCTGGCGTTCACCATCCGGCAGGATGGCACCATCGACCCGCTGCCAGGGCCGTCCTGGGATCGCGTCAAAAGGGTTGCCCGCGGCGGCTCCGCCCCATAAGAAGCGGGCGCGCAGACAGCGCCCGGCCGCGAGTTCCCGTCGGCCCCGGATTGTTCCGAAGCATGCCTGAAACCTTGTCTCAGTCCGGACCGCCGCCTGCGGTGTCCATCGTGGTACCGGTGCGCAACGAGGCTGACAACGTCGCCCCGCTGATCGCCGAGATCGCCGCCGCGCTCGATGGGCGCTGGATCTACGAGATCGTCTATGTCGACGACGGCTCGACCGATGCCACACCGCAGCGGCTTGCCGCGTTGCGCGCCGAGCGGCCCAATCTGCGCCAGATTCGCCATGCCGCGTCCTGCGGCCAGTCGGCGGCGGTGCGGACCGGCGTCCGCGCGGCGCGCGGTGGCATGGTCGCGACGCTCGACGGCGACGGCCAGAACAACCCGGCGTTCATTCCCGAACTGATCTTTGCGCTGGAGCAGGGCGGGGCGCGGGTCGGCCTTGCCGCCGGCCAGCGGGTGGGCCGCAAGGACACCGGCTTCAAGCGGCTGCAGTCCCGCGTCGCCAACAAGGTCCGCAACGCCATCCTGCGCGACGGCACCCGCGACTCCGGCTGCGGCCTGAAAGCGTTCCGGCGCGACGTCTTCCTGTCGCTGCCGTATTTCGACGGCCTGCATCGGTTCCTGCCGGCGCTGGTGCGCCGCGAAGGCTTCGACATTGTTTACGTCGATGTCGCCGACCGGCCACGATTGTCGGGCAAGTCCAACTATGGCTTCTTCGATCGGCTGTGGGTCGGGCTGATGGATCTCGCCGGGGTGTGGTGGCTGATCCGCCGCAAGAAAGCGACACCGGTCGCCACTGAGGTGAACTGATGCTGATTCAATACGGTCAGGAACTCGGCGACTATCTCTACGACGTGTTCGTCGCCAAGTTCGATTTCTGGCTCGCCTTCGGCCTGATCGCGCAGCTGTTGTTCACCGCGCGCTTCCTGGTGCAGTGGATCTCGAGCGAGCGCGCCGGCAAGAGCGTGGTGCCGATGGCGTTCTGGTTCTTCTCGATGGGCGGCGGCTTGATGACGCTGATCTACGGCATCGCCAAGCGCGAGCCGGTGATCATCCTCGGCCAGGCGATGGCGACCATCATATACGTGCGCAACATCATGCTGATCATCAAGGCGCACGCCCGCGGCTCGGAGAGCGTACCGAACTGATCGAGCCTAGAGCATTTCTGGCTTCGACAGATCAGGACCGCACTTCCTAGCGGTCGCAGCTTGCAGAACCTCATGGTGAGGAGGCGCGAAGCGCCGTCTCGAACCATGCGCCGCAGGCGATGTGGCCCCTCATCCTTCGAGACGCCCGGCGAGGCCGGGCTCCTCAGGATGAGGACTTTGGACCCTTGGCAGGGCCAAATCCGCTTCAACCGATCGTTGAAGCTCAGCGAACCGTCTGACGCTGCTCAGCGCGATCAGAACGAGAACTATCCCCGTCATTGCGAGCGAAGCGAAGCAATCCAGAAGCTCACTGCGCTGCGCTGGACTGCTTCGTCGCGGACCCTGTGCCCGGACGGCGCGAAGTGCCGATCCGGGTGCTCCTCGCAATAACGGAGCGGGCGCTTACCGCGCCGCGTTGAACGCCGCGAAGCCGCGGTCGAGATCGGCCTTCAGGTCGTCGGTCGATTCCAGCCCGATATGCAGCCGCAGCGCCGGGCCGCCCGGGTTCCACGGTGTTGCGGTCCGATACGAGGCGCAGTCGAACGGGATCACCAGGCTTTCGAAGCCGCCCCAGGAATAGCCCATCCCGAACAGCAACACGGTGTCGAGCAGCGCATCGACGGCAGCCTGCGGCGACGGCTGCAGCACGACCGAGAACAGCCCGGAGGCGCCGGTGAAGTCCCGCTTCCAGATCGCATGGCCCGGATCGGTATCGAGCCCGGGATGCAGCACGCGCTGCACCTCGGGACGCGCCGCGAGCCAGCGCGCCATTTCCAGGCCGGCCTGATAGTGGCGGGCGAGACGCACCTCCAGGGTGCGCAGACCGCGCAGCGCCAGGAACACATCGTCCGGGCCGGCGCAGACGCCGAGCAGCCGGATCGCTTCCGACACCTTCGGCCACGCGGCGGCGTTGGCCGAGATGGTGCCGAACATGATGTCGGAGTGACCGCCGATATATTTGGTCGCGGCCTGGATCGAGATATCCACGCCTTGTTCCAGCGAGCGATGATACAGCGGCGTCGCCCAGGTGTTGTCGTCGATCACCAGCGCACCGTGCTGCTTGGCGACCGCCGCGATCGCCGGGATGTCCGGCATCTCGAACGATTGCGAGCCGGGCGCCTCGACCACCACCACCGCCGTGTTCGGCCGGAAATGCGCAGCGATGCCGGCGCCGATCAGCGGATCGAAATAACTGGTCTCGACGCCGAGCCGCTTCAGCATCTGGTCGCAGAACAGCCGGGTCGGCCGATACGCGTTGTCGCACACCAGCACATGATCGCCGGCTTTGACGACAGCGAGCAGGGCGGTGGAGATCGCCGATACGCCGGAGGGCGTGATGCCGACGCCGGCACATTGCGGACCTTCGAGCGCCATCAACGCCTGCTGTAGCGCCTTGGTGGTCGGGGTGCCGTGCCGTCCATAGGAGTACTCGCCGCGGTGGGCGTGCAGATCGGCCGCGGTCGGGTACAGCACCGTCGAACCATGCACCACCGGCGGATTGACGAAGCCCTTCTGCGCCGCAGTGTCGCGCCCTGCGGTGACGAGACGGGTCTGCGTGCTGAGCGGCGCGGGTGTCCCGCTGGAGTCGGAGGCGTCCATGGTGGCTCGCTGGTGGTTGTGCCGAATGTGACAGCGCTCGTGCGTGTGCTTCGGCTACTTCGACGAATGGGGGTAATAGCAGCTTCTGGAAGACGGCCGTCAACCCCTTGACCCGGCGCGCGTCTCGTTCTGTGATGCATACCGGTCTGTCTGGAGATCGTGCTGAGGGGCTCGCGAATGCCGGGCGAGAGTTTTGCAGCATGGTGCCGGGCAACGGCTGCCGCGCGCGGGCCTTCGGGCGATCGAACGGCGGATCCAATCGGAACGCATCGCCCACGAAGCCGATTGAAGCGGCCAGGACATCCCTTGAAAGGTCATTCCATGAAACGTGTATCGCTCGTCGCCGCCTTTGCAGCCGCCGCCGTATTCTCGGTGACGTCGGCGGACGCGCAGACCCTGAAGACGGTCAAGGATCGCGGCATGTTGTCCTGCGGCGTCAGCCAGGGACTGCCCGGTTTTTCGGCGCCCGACGACAAAGGCAACTGGACCGGCCTCGACGTCGATGTTTGCCGCGCGATCGCGGCCGCGGTGTTCGACGACCCCAGCAAAGTGAAGTTCGTGCCGCTGTCGGCGAAGGACCGCTTCACCGCGCTGCAGTCCGGTGAGATCGACGTGCTGTCGCGCAATACCACCTGGACGCTGTCGCGCGACACCTCGCTCGGCGTGAACTTCGCGGGCATCAGCTATTATGACGGCCAGGGCTTCATGGCCAAGAAGTCTCTCAAGGTGAACTCGGCGCTGGAACTGAACGGGGCCTCGATCTGCGTGCAGACCGGCACCACCAACGAGCAGAACGTTGCCGACTATTTCAAAGGCAACAACATGAAGTACGAGGTGATCGCGTTCGCCAATGCCGACGAGGCGGTCAAGGCGTACGAGTCCGGCCGCTGCGACGTGTTCACCTCCGACGTCTCGCAGCTCTACGCCCAGCGCCTGAAGCTGGCGACCCCGGCCGATCATATCGTGCTGCCGGAAGTGATCTCGAAGGAGCCGCTCGGCCCGTTGGTCCGCCATGGCGACGATCAGTGGTTCGACATCGTCAAGTGGACGCTGTTCGCGCTGGTCAATGCCGAAGAGCTCGGCGTCACCCAGAAGAACGTCGACGAGATGGCCAAGTCCGACAAGCCCGAGCTGAAGCGCGTGTTCGGCACCGACGGTAACCTCGGCGAACAGCTCGGCCTGACCAAGGATTGGGTCGCCCGCATCATCAAGGCGACCGGCAACTACGGCGAATCGTTCGAGCGTAACGTCGGCACCGGCTCCAAGCTCGAGATCGCGCGCGGCCTCAACAAGCTCTGGAACAAGGGGGGCATCATGTACGCCCCGCCGATCCGCTGATCGCGTAAAGATCCGCGCCGATGGCGATCGACGCACGTCCACCGCCGCCACAGCTCGTCGCGAAACTGCGACGAGTGCTCGGCGGTCGCTCAGGCTGGAAGGGCCTGCTCGCCCAAGTGCTGTTCGTCGCGGCGCTGGTCTGGATCGGCTACGAGATCGTCGACAACGCCCGCGACAACCTCGCCAACCAGCGGATCGCCTCGGGCTTCGCCTTCATGTCGCACACCGCGGGGTTCGGCGTCAGCCAGACGCTGATCCCGTATCAGGAGTCCGACAGCTACACCCGCGTGTTCCTGGTCGGCCTGATCAACACGCTGGTGGTGTCGGTCGTCGGCATCTTCTTCGCCACCGTGATCGGCTTCGCGGTCGCGCTGGCGCGGTTGTCGCCGAACTGGCTGATCTCGCGCATCGGCGGCGGCTATGTCGAGATCGTCCGCAACCTGCCGCTGCTGTTCCAGATCCTGTTCTGGTACCTCGCGGTGCTCGGCGCGCTGCCGTCACCGCGCCAAAGCGTCTCGGTGATGGACAGCTTCTTCCTGTCCAACCGGGGCATCGTGGTGCCGCGGCTGGTGGGCGAGGCGGGGCTCGATGGCTTCCTGGTCGCGCTGCTGATTGCAATCGCTGCCGCGATCGTGTTGCCGCTCTACGCCCGGCGCCGGCTGTTTGCCACCGGCAAGCTGATGCGGGTGTGGCCGATCGTGCTCGGCTTGCTGATCGGACTGCCGCTGATCGCGTTCCTGATCGTCGGCAAGCCGTTCTCGCTGGAAGTGCCGGTGCTGCGCGGCTTCAATTTCGTCGGCGGCTCGCGGCTGGCGCCTGAATTCGTGGCGCTGACGTTGGCGCTGTCGACCTACACCGCCGCGTTCATCGCCGAAGTTGTCCGCGCCGGCATTCTGTCGGTACACAAGGGGCAGATGGAGGCGGGCGCCTCGCTCGGCCTGTCGCGCGGGCAGACGCTGCGGCTGATCGTGATCCCGCAGGCGCTGCGGGTGATCCTGCCGCCGCTGACCAATCAATATCTCAACCTGACCAAGAACTCGTCGCTGGCGGTGGCGATCGGCTATCCGGACCTGTTCTCGGTGTTCGCCGGCACCACGCTGAGCCAGACCGGGCAGGCGATCGAGGTGATCGCGATCACCATGGGCGTGTACCTGCTGATCTCGCTGGTCACCAGCGCGCTGATGAGCCTGTACGCATGGCGGATCAACCGGAGCATGGGCGCATGAGCGAGCTCGGGTCCGTGACGCCAGTGTTCGTGCGCGGCGAGATGGTGCCGCAGCGGCCGCCGCCGGTGCATCAGCCGGGGGTGATTGGCATCATCCGGCAGCGGCTGTTCAACTCGCCGACCAATATCCTGCTGACCATCGTCGGTGCGCTGCTGCTGTACTTCACCGTGGTGCCGACGCTGAAGTTCCTGCTGGTCGATGCGGTGTGGTCCGGTTCGAACCGCACCGACTGCCTCGCCGACAAGGCCGGTCATCCGGTCGGCGCCTGCTGGCCGTTCGTGCAGGCCAAGTTCTCGCAGTTCATCTACGGTTTCTATCCGACGCCGGAACGCTGGCGGGTCGATCTGGTGTTCGCGCTCGGCGCGCTGCTGCTGCTGCCGCTATTGATCCCGCGGGCGCCGGCCAAGACGCTGAATGCCGGCCTGTTCTTCGTCGCCTTTCCGGTGCTGGCGTTCTTTCTGCTGCATGGCGGCGGCGTGCAGGGCTTCGGCGTCACCTGGAGCGCAGACCTGGCGAGCGGTGTTGCCGACAGCGTCGGCCGCGCCGGCCGCAAGCTCGCCGCGGGCGGGCCGATCGGCAGCGTGATCGGTCAGGTGCTGCTCGGCCTCGACACCGTTCTGGTGTGGCTGAGCTGGCCGCTGGTGGCGCTGCGCGACTGGATCCAGGCCTCGTCACAACCGGTGTGGCTTGATCTCTTGCTCACCGCGGTCGCCGTCACTGCGCTGGTGTTCATCCTGACCGGGGTCCGGAACGGTTGGCGCGCGCTGGCGACCACGGTCGGCATTTTCGTCGGCATCGCCGTGATGGTCGCCGCGCTGCGGCTCGACCGCGGCGGCTTGCCTGTGGTCGATACCCGGATGTGGGGCGGCCTGCTGGTGACACTGGTGGTGTCGGTCACCGGCATCGTCGCGTCGATGCCGATCGGCATTGCGCTGGCGCTCGGCCGCCGCTCGACGATCCCGCTGATCCGGATCTTCTCGGTCGCCTTTATCGAATTCTGGCGCGGTGTGCCGCTGATCACGGTGATGTTCTTCGCCACTTACATGCTGCCGCTGTTCCTGCCGGGCAACTTCACCATCGACAATCTGATGCGGGTGCTGATCGGCATCGCGCTGTTCGCCGGTGCCTATAATGCCGAGGTCATTCGCGGCGGCCTGAATGCGATCCCGCGCGGGCAGGCGGAGGCGGCGAGCGCGCTCGGGCTGTCATATTGGAAGACCACCGGGCTGATCGTGCTGCCGCAGGCGTTGCGCCACGTCATTCCGGGCCTGGTCAACAGCTTCATCGCGCTGTTCAAGGACACCTCGCTGGTGTCGATCGTCGCGCTGTTCGATCTGCTCGGCCAGCTCCGCGCCGCATTTGCTGATCCGACCTGGTCGACGCCGACGACGCTGTTCACCGGCTTCGCGTTCACCGGGCTGATCTACTTCGTGTTCTGCTTCGGGATGTCGCGCTATTCGCTGTCGGTCGAGCACCGGCTCAACGCGCACCGGCGGACCTGACGGAAGGATCGATTGATGGCTGATACTCCGATCGTCTCGATCGCGGGCCTGAACAAATGGTACGGCGAGTTTCACGTGCTGCGCGACATCAGCCTCGATGTCGCGCGCAGCGAACGCATCGTGATCTGCGGGCCGTCGGGCTCGGGCAAATCGACGCTGATCCGCTGCATCAACGCGCTGGAGGAGTTTCAGGAAGGCCAGATCGTGGTCGACGGGATCGACCTCGGGCCGACGCTGAAGCACGTCGACGAGATCCGCCGCGAAGTCGGCATGGTGTTCCAGAGCTTCAACCTGTTTCCGCACCTGACTGTGCTGGAGAACTGCACGCTGGCGCCGATCTGGGTGCGCAACATCCCGAAGAAGGATGCCGAAGCGACCGCGATGAAATTCCTGGAGCGGGTGCGGATTCCCGACAAGGCGAATAAATATCCCGGCCAGATTTCAGGTGGTCAGCAGCAGCGCGTCGCGATCGCGCGGGCGCTGTCGATGAACCCGAAAGTGATGCTGTTCGACGAGCCGACCTCGGCGCTCGACCCGGAGATGGTCAAGGAGGTGCTCGACACCATGGTCGACCTCGCCGAAGAGGGCATGACCATGCTGGTGGTGACGCACGAAATGGGCTTCGCCCGTGAGGTCGCCGACCGCGTCGTGTTCATGGATGCCGGGCAGATCATCGAGGCGAACGAGCCGAAGGAATTCTTCGCCCATCCGCAGCACGCGCGCACCAAGCTATTCCTCAGCCAGATCCTGCGCTGAGGCCGGACGATTGGCGCTCTGCTATCTGATGATCGTCGCGCGCGACGTGTAGCGCTTGGCGCTGCTGACGGTGAACTGGCTGAATGTTTCGCGGATGCGCTCGGCCGGCGTCATCGCCTCGTCGAAGTCGCTTATCCCCGCCGCGCCTGGCGTGTGTCGCGGGGCATAAAGCCGGCTGTCGTACAGCGACCGATCGAAGCGGTAGCTGTCGTCACCGAACAAAGCATCTGAGACCAACAGCACAGCAACCGCCGCCACCAGCGTGGCGCCGAACGACCTGAACACGGACATGAGCCGACGCGCTCCTTGTTTTGCGCAAGGATCGGCCGGCGCCATGAAGTTTCAGTTTAATGCGCAGCGCCCCGTATGAGCACGGTTGGCGGCGGGTTAACGAGGTCGCTCAGGATGTCGCGGCCGCGCCTGTATCCCTTGGCGTTCAGGCCTGCTCGAACGGCACCTGGATCGTGCTCTTGGTCTCCATCCAGTCCGGCACCGGGAGGTTCTTGCTGCGCATGAAGTCCGGATTGAACAGCTTGGACTGATAGCGGCTGCCGTAGTCGCACAGGATGGTCACGATGGTGTGGCCGGGGCCGAGATCCTTGGCGAGGCGGATCGCGCCGGCGACGTTGATGCCGCTCGAGCCGCCGAGGCACAGGCCTTCGTGTTCGAGCAGATCGTAGATCAGCGGCACCGCTTCATCGTCGGGGATCTGATAGGCGTCGTCGATCTGCGCGCCTTCGAGATTGGCGGTGACGCGGCCCTGGCCGATGCCTTCGGTGATCGAAGTGCCTTCCGACTTCAGCGCGCCGTTCTTGTAGTAATTGTACAGCGCCGAGCCCAACGGGTCGGCGAGCACGATGCGGACCTTCGGATTGAACTGCTTCAGGCCGAGCGATACGCCGGCAAGCGTGCCGCCGGAGCCGACCGCGGCGACGAAGCCGTCGACCTTGCCGTCGGTCTGCTTCCAGATTTCCGGCGCCGTGGTCTCGATGTGGGCCTGGCGATTGGCGACGTTGTCGAACTGATTGGCCCAGATCGCGCCGTTCGGCTCGGTCTCGGCGAGCTGCGCGGCGAGGCGGCCCGACAGCTTCACGTAGTTGTTGGGATTGGCGTAGGGGACGGCCGGCACCTCGATCAGTTCGGCGCCGCACAGCCGCAGCATGTCCTTCTTTTCCTGGCTCTGCGTGTTCGGGATCACGATCACGGTGCGGAAGCCGAGCGCGTTGGCGACCAGCGCCAGCCCGATCCCGGTATTGCCGGCGGTGCCTTCGACCACGACGCCGCCGGGCCGCAGCGCACCGCGCTTCACCGCATCCTGGATGATGAACAGCGCAGCCCGATCCTTCACCGACTGGCCCGGATTCATGAACTCGGCCTTGCCGAGAATGGTGCAGCCGGTCTGTTCCGACGCGCGCTTCAATTTGATCAGGGGCGTGTTGCCGATGGCGTCGACGACGTCGTTCTTGATGCTCATGCTGTCCGGCTGGTGACGTTGCGGGCCCTCAAGGTAAGAGACCGCGCGGCGCGAGACAAGGCACGCATGCCGCCGCATTGAGCAAACGCGGCGACCATGCAGCCGAGATCAGCCTGCCTTCGCGAACACCACTTGGCGGACGTCGATGTTTCCGGACAGGAAGCCGGCTTCGCAATACGACAGGTAGTATTCCCACAACCGGCGGAAGCGGTCGTCGAAGCCTTGCGACGTCAGCTTCGGCCACGCGGCGCGGAAATTGTCTCTCCAGGTTGCGAGCGTCTTGGCATAATCTTCTCCAAACACCCGCTCGCGCACCACCGGCACGCCGAACGTCTCGCCGAGCGATTTCAGCACGCCGGGTGAGGGGAGCATGCCGCCGGGGAACACGTAGCGCTGGATGAAATCGACCTCGCGCCGGTAAGTCTGGAAGAAGCGATCCTGGATAGTGATCGCCTGGATACCGACCAAGCCGCCCGGCATCAGCCGATCGCGCAACTGTGAGAAGTATTTCGGCCAGAATTCCTCGCCGACCGCTTCGATCATCTCGATCGAGGCGATGCGGTCATAGCGGCCGCGCTCGTCACGGTAGTCCTGCAGCCTGATCTCGACCTTGTCGGCGAGTCCGGCCTCGAACATCCGCTTCTGCGCGAAATCGCGCTGTTCCCGGCTGATCGTCAGGCCGACGAGGCGGACGTCGAAGGTCTTGGCGGCGTATTCGGCAAAGCCGCCCCAGCCGCAGCCGATCTCCAGCACCGACTGTCCCGGCCTGAGGTCGATCGCCTCGGCCAGCCGCTGATATTTGTTGATCTGCGCCGCGGTCAGATCGTGGGTGTGATCTTCGAACAGCGCCGACGAATACGTCATGCTCGGATCGAGCCAGGCGGAGTAGAACTCGTTGCCGATGTCGTAATGCGCGTAGATGTTCTTGCGCGCCTGCCGCTTGGTGTTCCGGTTGAACCAGTGCCGCACCATCTGCACCAGCCGCATCAGCGGATTGTCCGCCAGCATCGCCTGGATCATCTCGTGATTGACGCAGAACAGATACAGGAACTGGGTGAGATCCGGCGTATCCCACTCGCGGTTCAGATAGGCTTCGGCGATCCCGATGTCGCCGCCATTGATCAGCCGCGACGCAAACGCGTAGCTGTGCAGCCGCATCTCGGCGGCGGGGCCAGGTTCGGCGCCGCCGAGGCGGAAGCGGCGGCCATCGGGCAGGGTGACGTCGAGCGTGCCGCGCTGCAGCCGCGCACCGAACGCCAGCGCCATCCGGACCAAGCGCGGCAGATCGGCCACACGGTCATCGACGTTGTCGGGGGTCAGCGCTACTAACTCGGACATTCCAGTTCCATTGCTTGCGCCCAGCGGGACGGGAGCAACGCCGGGCTCATACTTTAGCTTTAGTGAGTATAAGCATCGTGACCGCCGGCTGCAAAGCCGGTCGGAGGCGGCGGCGACGCCGGACGCGGAACGAGCTTGGCGCCCTTGATCCACAGCCGCAGCGCTTCCCAATGGATCGCGGCGATCACTTTTATCGTCATCAGCGGTAGCGCGAGGAAAGCCTGTAGCAGCGATGCCGTCGACAGAACACGCTGCGTGCCTGCAAAAGTGGCAGCGAGCACGGGGCCGTCCGCGTCGGTCTCGAGAATCCGCAAGCGCACGATTTCGCCCGGCGGCACGATGCGGAAGTGATAGCGCATCGCCATCTCGATGAAGGGCGAGACGTAGAACAGCTTGTCCTGCTCCTGCCGCAGACCGGCGGGCCCGAGTTCGCCGGCGCTCACCGGCAGCACGTAAGGATGGATGTCCCCGAAGGTATTGCGGACTTCGTAGATCACCACAGCGAGGGCGCCGGAGGCGTCGTAGCAGAAATACACCGACAGCGGATTGAAGGTGTAGCCGGCGATCCGCGGATAGGTCAGCAGCAGCACCCGGCCGCCGCTGAGATCGACGCCCTTCGCCGCGGCGCTGGCCTGAGCGTAGGCGCGCAGCGAGGTGCCGTCGCGGGGGCCGTGATCGGTTTCATGGAAGCTGTACAGCGCGCGCCGGTTGACGCCGAACAGCGGCGACATCCGGTCGGCCTCATCTAGACGATCGAGATCGATCAGCAGCGACATCACCCGGTATTGGAAACGGTGCCCAACCGGCTTCAGCCGCGCATGCATCACCTCGCCGACATACAGCGACGCGGCCGCTGCGGGCGGCGCGCCGCGGGTCGAGGAGGTTGAGGCGGCGAGGGCGGCCATGGTTATTCGGCCGCTTCGCGGAATTCCGACGGCGGGCCGCGCCACGGCACCGGGGCGCCGAGATGTTCGGCGACCGCAAGACCCGAACGAAGCCCGTCCTCATGGAAGCCGTAGCCGGTCCAGGCGCCGCAGAACCAGGTGTTGCGATGGCCCTGGAGCTCGCCGACGCGGCGCTGCGCCGCAAACGCCTTGGCGGTGTATTGCGGATGGTCGCAGGCGTAGCGGCCGAAGGTCAGTTCGGGCGCGGGCTCGAACGGCGGGTTGAGGCTGACGAACAGCGGCTTGTCGGCATCGATCCCCTGCAGCCGGTTCATCCAGTAGGTGACGGCGACGTCATTGACCGGCGAGCCCTCGCGCTGCCAGCGCAGGAAATTCCACGACGCCCAGGCCCGCTTGCGCTTCGGCATCAGCCGCGGGTCGCGATGCAGGTACACCATGTTCGGCGCGTAGCCGATGCTGCCGAGGATGTCGCGCTCGATGTCGCTGGCGTCCGACAGCATCGCCAGCGCCTGATCGCTGTGGGCGCCGATCACCACGTGGTCGAACACGCCGAGGCCGCCGAGACTGTCGCGGACGATCACGCCCTTCGGCGAGCGCTCGATCGAGGTGACGGCGGCGCCGAGCCGCATGTCGTCCTTGAAGGCGCTGGTCAGTTTCTCGACATAGCGCGCGCTGCCGCCCTTCACGGTGCGCCAGATCGGGCGTTCGTAATGCAGCAGCCGATGGTTGTTGAAAAAGGCGACGAAATTCTCCGCCGGGAAATCCAGGATCTCCGACGCCGGCGCCGACCAGATCGCGGCGCCCATCGGCGCCAGATAATCGGTCAGCAATCGCGGCGCGAATTTGCGGCAGGTGAAATAGTCGCCGAGCGACAGGCCGGCGAGGGCGCCGGTCTTGAAGTCTTCGACGCTCCGCTCGTTGAAGATCAGGATATGGCGGAGCATCTTCAGATATGACGGCGACAGCAGATTGCGGCGCTGCGCGAACAGGCCGTCCGCCGTTTCCAGCCAGTTCGAGCCGCCGCCCTTCCATTCGAATCGTCCGGCGTCGGCGCTGACCGAAAAGCTCATGCAGCTTTCGACGGTCTCGACGCCGAGATGCGCGAACATCGCGGTGAGGTCGGGATAGTTGAGCTGGTTGTAGACGATGAATCCGATGTCGACCGGGATCGAGGTGCCGTCGTAATCGACCGTGACGGTGTGGCTGTGGCCGCCAGCGCGCAATTCGCGCTCATAGACTGTGACAGGATAGCGCTGGGACAGCGCCCACGCGGCAGCATTCCCCGCGATTCCCGTTCCGACGATAGCAACGCGCATTCCAAGCCCCCTCTAGCCCACCGGCGACCGAGTTACGGCATCCAGGCTCGAGAGTTTCAGCACGTCCGGCAGCGAAAAAATTCGAAGGGCGGGCAGGGAATCGTCCTCGGACGGCCGTATCAGCAGATGAAATCTTTGTAAGCTTTGCCGTATTCGGCGGGGCCGTCAAGCTGAGGGAACACCGATGGAATCGGGAGAATCGCACCGCCGAAGCCGGCTCAGGCGGCGGGATACCGGAAACAACTTGTCACTGAACGCGGCGATGACGGCCCTGTGCGTCGGCGTTTCCGCCCGTTACAATGGCGGCTGGCTTTCAAACAGCAGTCTTCCGTGATCGAGTTGCAAGTGACTGGCAGAGAACATCGTGCGCCGAAGTCGATCGTGGCGCGGCGTGCGCGGCTTTACGCCGCGCCGGGAGATGGATCGCGCCCAGCATGAGCACCACACTTCGCTACCTTGGCCGCGCAGCCCGACTGGTGGTGGCCTCGGCGCTGGTCGCTGCGTCCGGCGGCTGCATCCTCACGCAAGATCTGCCCGATCCCGCGCTCGACCTGCCGAATCGCTACAAGGCTGCGTCGCGCACCGCGGTCAAGAAGCCGCCGGCGCTGGATTGGTGGCGTGGCTTCCGGTCCGCCGAGCTGACGCAACTGATGGAAGAGGCGCAGACCGTCAATCTCGACGTCGCCGCCGCGGTCGCGCGTATCCGCCAAGCCGATGCGCAGGCCCGGATCACCGGCGCGGCGCTGCTGCCCAGCCTCAGCGCCAGCGGCAACGGCAGTCAGGTCAAGACCTCGGGCTCGAACATCTCCAACACCACGATCGCGGGCCGCCGCTACAGCACCTATTCGTCGTCGCTCAGCGCATCTTACGAGATCGATTTCTGGGGCAAGAACCACGACGCCGCGCTCGCGGCCGAGGAGACCGCCACCGCGAACCGGTTCGACCGCGACACGGTGATGCTGACCACGATGGCGAGCGTCGCCAACGCGTATTTCCAGGTGCTCGCCGCCCAGGACCGGATTCGCACCGCCGAAGGCAACATCAAGAGCGCCAGCCGGATTCTCGACGCGATCAAGCAGCGTCTCAAAGCCGGCACCGGCACCGATCTCGACGTGGCGCAGCAGGAGAGTGTGCTGGCGAACCAGCGCGCCGCGCTGCCGCCGCTGCGGCTGACGCTGGCGCAGAACGTCAACGCGCTGGCGACGCTGGTGGCGCGTCCGCCCGAGAGCGTGAAGATCGCCGGCGGTTCGCTGACGCGGCTGTCGTCGCCGCGAGTGACGCCGGGGCTGCCGTCGGATCTGCTGACCCAGCGGCCTGATATCCGCCGCCAGGAAGCGCAGCTTGCGTCCGCAACTGCGAATGTCGGCAGCGCGCGGGCGCAGTTCTTCCCGACCATCCAGCTCACCGCGCAGGGCGGCTATCAGAGCGCAGCGCTGGCGTCGTTGTTCACGCCGCAAGCGACGTTTTCCAACATCGCCGCGGGGCTGACGCAGCCGATCTTCGATGGCGGCCGCATCCAGGGCAATTTCGATCTGACCCAGGCGCAGCAGGAAGAGCTGCTGCAGACCTATCGCAAGACCGTGGTGTCGGCATTCGCGGATGTCGACAACGCGCTGGAGTCGATCAAGCAGAACACCGAGCGGCTGCGGCTGCAGCGCGACGTGGTGGCGTCGTCGCGGCGTGCGTTCGATCTCGCCGAGCAGCAGCTCCGCGCCGGCACCAGTGACATCGTCACCGTGCTGAATACGCAGCTCACGCTATTCCAGGCCGAGGACGCGCTGATCCAGACGCAGCTTGCGCGCTTCCAGGCGATCGTCAGTCTGTTTCAGGCACTCGGGGGCGGCTGGGAGCCAAAGATGGAAAGAACGGCCGATGCTCTTTAAGCCGGATGCGAAGGATACGTCCGGCGCCGGGCCCGGACGCAACGGTTGGGGCCACCGCCTGCGCCGCCGCAGCGTGTCGCTGCTGCTGGTCGTGGCCATCCTCGGCGGCCTCGGCTTCATCGCCTGGCGCGCGATCCAGACCAAGCAGGCGGAGCGGCGGATGCCGCCGGACCTCGCGGTCCCGGTGTTGGCGGCGACGCCGAAGGTTGCCGATGTGCCGGTGTATCTCGACGGCGTCGGCTCCGTGAAGGCGCTCGCTACCGTGACGGTGCGCGCCCAGGTCGACGGCAAGCTGATCGCGGTAAATTTCACTGAAGGCCAGGACGTCAAGGCCGGCGACGTGGTGGCGGAGATCGATCCGGCGATCTATCAGGCGCAATACGATCAGGCGGTCGCCAAGAAGGCGCAGGACGAAGCCCAGCTCGCCAACGCCCGGATCGATCTGGCGCGCTATCAGCAGCTTGCGGCCTCCAATGCCGGCTCCAAGCAGCAGGCCGACACCCAGAAGGCGACCGTGGCGCAGCTCGAGGCGCAGGTGCGTTCCGATCAGGCCGCGATCGATAATGCCGCGGCGACGCTGAGCTACACCAAGGTGGTGGCGCCGATCTCCGGCCGCGCCGGCCTGCGCCAGGTCGACAAGGGCAACATCGTGCACGCCTCGGACTCCACCGGCATCGTGGTGCTGACGCAGCTCAAGCCGATCGCGGTGCAGTTCAGCCTGCCGCAGCAGCAGATCGTCCGGGTCAATGCCGCGGCCGCCGAAGCGCCGCTGCCGGTCGACGTGTTCGGCAATGACGGCGTCACCGTGGTCGACACCGGCATGCTGAAGGGGATCGACAATCAGGTCGATCAGACCACCGGCACGGTGAAGCTGAAGGCGGAATTCCCCAACGCCAAGCTGCAGCTCTGGCCGGGCCAGTTCGTCAACGTGCGGCTCAAGGTCGACACCTTGAAGCAGGCGATCGTGGTGCCGGTGTCCGCTGTGCAGCGCGGCCCCGCCGGGACGTTCAGCTACATCATCGGCGAGGACAACACCGTTCATGCCCGCCCGGTGAAGGTGACGCAGCAGAACGAAAGCGAGGCCGTGGTCGCCGAGGGGCTGACGCCGGCCGACCGGGTGGTGACCACCGGCTTTGCCAATCTGGCCGACGGCGCCAAGGTGACGATCGGCGATGCCAGCCAGATTCCGACCGCCGATCTCGCTCCGCAGAAGCGCCGTCGTCCGCCGGGTGCTCAGGGCCAGGGAGGCAACGAAGCCGGCGAGGGGCAGGGCAAGCGCCGCCGCGGTGAAGCCGGCCAGCAGGCACCGGCCGCAGGCGGAGCCCCGTCGTCGGGTGCGCCCAAGGCGCCCTGACGCGGTCCGCTGCCAGCGCGACGGTGACCGATGCCGGAGCGCGAGACGTCAGGACGCAACGCTGAGGTGAGTTTTCATGGGCGTATCTGAGCCGTTCATCCGACGTCCGATCGCGACCTCGCTGCTTGGCGTGGCGCTGATGATCGGCGGTCTGCTCGGCTATCTGGCGCTGCCGGTGTCGGCCCTGCCTCAGGTCGATTTTCCGACGGTGCAGGTGACGACCCAGCTCCCAGGCGCGAGCCCTGACGTCGTGGCGTCGCTGATCACGGCGCCGCTGGAACGGCAGCTCGGGCAGATTCCGTCGCTGACGGCGATGACTTCGACCTCGTCCTATGGCGTCAGCCAGGTGTCGCTGCAGTTCGACCTCAACCGCGACATCGATGGCGCGACCCAGGACGTGCAGGCGGCGATCAATGCGGCCGCCGGCATTCTGCCGAAGAACCTGCCTTACCCGCCAGTCTACGCCAAGGTGAACCCGGCCGACGCGCCGGTGATGACGCTGGCGCTGACCTCGACCACGGTGTCGCTGCGCACCATGAGCGACCTCGCCGACACGCTGATGGCGCAGCGGCTGGCGCAGATCTCCGGCGTCGGTCGTGTCTCCGTGCTCGGCGGGCTGAAGCCGGCGGTACGGGTGCAGGCCGATCTGGCCCGTCTCGCCGCCTACGGCATCTCGATGGAGGACCTGCGCACGGCGATCGCCAACGCCAACGTGTCGGGCCCCAAGGGCTCGCTCGACGGCGCCCAGCAGGCCTACACCATCGCGGCGAACGACCAGATCGCTGCCGCGGACGCGTACCGGCCGATCATCGTGGCGTACCGCAACGGCTCGCCGGTGACGATCGGCGACGTCGCGCAGATCGTCGACGGGCTGGAAAACGAGCGCACCGGCGCCTGGTACCAAGGCACGCCTTCCGTCATTCTCGACATACAGCGCCAGCCCGGCGCCAACGTCATCGACGTGGTCAAGGGTATCCGCGCCGAGATCCCGCGGATCCAGCGGCTGGTGCCGGCCGGCGTCAAGCTTACCGTGGTCAGCGACCGCACCGAAACCATCCGCGCCTCGGTGCACGACGTCCAGTTCACGCTGCTGCTCAGCGTGGTTCTGGTGACGCTGGTGGTGCTGCTGTTCCTGCGCTCGATGCGCGCCACCATCATTGCCGGTGTGGCGCTGCCGCTGTCGCTGATCACCAGCTTCGGCGTGATGTATTTCATGGGCTTCAGCCTCGACAATCTGTCGCTGATGGCGCTGACGATCGGCACCGGTTTCGTCGTCGACGACGCCATCGTGATGATCGAGAACATCGTTCGTCACATGGAGGACGGCGAGAGCCCGATGCAGGCGGCCCTGAAGGGCGCCAGCGAGATCGGCTTCACCGTGATCTCGCTGACGATGTCGCTGATCGCGGTGTTCATCCCGCTGCTGTTCATGTCCGGCCTGGTCGGCCGGATGTTCCGCGAATTCGCGCTGACGCTGACGATCGCGGTCGTCACCTCGGCGATCGTGTCGCTGACGTTGACGCCGATGATGTGTTCGCGGCTGCTCAAGCATGCCCGCGACGAGCGCCAGGTGCCCGGGCTCGCCACCATCACCGCCTGGATCGATCGCGGCGCGGAGGCCTATCACCGCAGCCTGCTGTGGGTGTTGAAGCATCAGCGCGCGACGCTGGTGGTGACGTTCCTGACCATCGCGGCGACGCTGGTGTTGTACGCGATCGCGCCGAAGGGCTTCCTCCCGCTGCAGGACACCGCCTCGATCACCGCGGTGACGGAAGCGGGACCGGCGGTGTCGTTCGCCGAGATGAAGGCGCGGCAGACCGAAACCGCCCAGGCGATCGAAGCCGATCCGGATGTCGTCGGCGTGGTGTCGGTGATCGGCGCCGGCTCGGTCAATCCGACGCCGAATGTCGGCCGGCTGGTGCTGACGCTGAAGCCGCGCGGCGACCGCAAGTCCGACGTCGGCGAGGTGATCGAACGGCTGAAGCAGCGCGTCGCCGGCATTCCCGGCATGACCGTGTACTTCCAGGCCGTGCAGGACGTGCAGATTTCGACCCAGGCCAGCCGCTCGCAGTATCAGTACACGCTGACCGCGACCGATGCGGCGCTGCTGTCGCAATGGGCCAACCGGCTGCTTGCCGAACTGCGCCGCGATCCGCTGTTCCGCGACGTCTCGACCGAGGCGCAGGAGGGCGGCCTGCGGGCCGCGCTCGACGTCAACCGCGAACGCGCCGGCCAGCTCGGCGTCAGCGTTCAGGCGATCAACGACACGCTGAACGACGCCTTCGCGCAGCGGCAGATTTCGACGATCTACGGCCAAGCTAACCAGTACCGCGTGGTGCTGGAAGCGATGCCGGTCTATCAGCAGGACCCGTCGATCCTGTCCAAGCTGTATGTGCCCGGCAATGCCGGCGCCCAGGTGCCGATCTCGGCGGTCGCCGATTTGAAGCGCACCATCGCGCCGCTGGCGATCTCGCACCAGGCGCAGTTCCCGTCGGTGGCGATGAGCTTCAACCTTGCTCCCGATGCGTCACTCGGCGAGGCGTTGAAGCGGATCGAAACCATCGAGAAGCAGATCGGGATGCCCGGCAGCATCGTCGGGGTGTTCTATGGCGACGCCGCCGAATTCTCCAAGGCGCTCGCCGGCCAGCCATGGCTGATCCTGGCCGCGATCGTGGCGATCTACATCGTGCTCGGCGTGCTGTACGAGAGCTACATCCACCCGATCACCATCCTGTCGACGCTGCCGTCGGCCGGCGTCGGTGCGATTTTGGCGCTGATGCTGTTCGGCCAGGATCTGTCGGTGATCGGCCTGATCGGCATCATCCTGCTGATGGGCATCGTCAAGAAGAACGCCATCATGATGATCGACTTCGCGCTCGAAGCCGAGCGCGGACAGGGGATGTCGTCTTACGAGGCGATCGTGCAGGCCTGCCGGCTGCGTTTCCGGCCGATCATGATGACGACGCTGGCGGCCTTGTTCGGCGCGCTGCCGCTGGCGGTCGAAAGCGGCACCGGATCTGAGCTGCGGTTTCCGCTCGGCATCTCGATCATCGGCGGTCTGCTGCTCAGCCAGTTGCTGACGCTGTACACCACGCCGGTGATTTATCTAGCGCTCGACCGCATCAACCGGAAGCTGGAGCGGGCATTGCCGCCGGTCCCGCCGGCGACGCCATCGCCGCCGCTGGCCGGCGCCGGGGAGGGGCTGTAATGGCCTCGATGTCCGACCCGTTCATCCGAAGGCCGGTCGGCACCACGCTGCTGGCGATCGGATTGTTTCTGGTCGGCATGGTGGCCTATGCGGTGCTGCCGGTGGCGGCGCTGCCGAACGTCGATTTCCCGATGATCATGGTGCAGGCGTCGCGGCCTGGGGCGGCGCCGTCGGTGATGGCCTCGACCGTCGCGGCACCGCTGGAGCGACGGCTTGGCGAGATTGCCGGGCTCGATCAGATCACCTCGACCAGCTCGCTCGGCAATACCCGCATTCAACTGCAGTTCTCGATCGGCCGCAACGTCGATAGCGCCGCGCGCGATGTGCAAGCGGCGATCAACGCCGCGGTCAGCGATCTGCCGACAGATCTTCCGACGCTGCCCAAGTTCCGCAAGTTCAACTCCGCGGCGGCGCCGGTCTATATCCTGGCGCTGACCTCCAAGACCATGCCGGCGAGCGCGATCTACGACGTCGCCGACACGGTGTTGGCGCAGCGCATCTCGCAGGTGCCGGGTGTCGGCGACGTGACGGTCTCCGGCGCCGACCAGCCTGCGGTGCGGATCGCGCTCAACCCGGTCGCGCTTTCTAATGCGGGCATTTCCACTGACGACGTCCGCACCGCGATCATCAACGCCAATCCGGTCGGCCCGGTCGGCTCATTCGACGGGCCGCGGCTGACCGAAACACTGTCGACCAATCCGCAGATGCGTACCGCGGAGGAGTTCCGCAGCATCGTCATCAAGAGCGATACGAACGGCACGGTGCGGCTGTCGGATGTCGCCACCGTCAGCGACGCCACCCGCAACGCCCGCACCATCGCCTGGTACAACAAGCAGCCGGCGGTGATCATCCAGATCACCAAGCAGGGCGACGCCAACGTCATCGAGACCGTCGACCGGGTCAAAGCCCTGCTGCCCGAGCTGAAGCAGTGGATTCCGGCCGGTGTCGATATCTCGGTGCTGGCCGACCGCACCGGCACAATCCGCGCCAGCGTCGACGACATGCAGTGGACGCTGCTGGCGACCGCGGTGCTGGTGATGGCGGTGGTGCTGCTGTTCCTGCGCCGGCTGACGCCGACGATCGCCGCCGGCGTGTCGGTGCCGCTGGCGCTGGCTGGGACCTGCGCCGGAATGTGGATCAGCGGGTTTTCGATCAACAATCTGTCGCTGATGGCACTGGCGATCGCGGTCGGCTTCGTGGTCGACGATGCGATCGTGATGATCGAGAACATGTACCGCAACCTCGAGCGCGGCATGGCGCCGCTGCCGGCCGCGATGGAGGGCGCCCGGCAGATCGGCTTCACGGTGCTGTCGATCAGCCTGTCGCTGGTCGCAGCGTTCGCGCCGCTGATCTTCATGGACGGCCTGATCGGCCGGCTGCTGCGCGAGTTTTCGCTGACGCTGACGTTTGCGATCGTGGTCTCGACCGTGGTGTCGCTGACGGTGACGCCGATGATCTGCGCCCATTACATCCGCGCCGAAGCGTCGCCGAAACAGACCTGGTTCGATCGCGCGGTCGAAGGCACGCTGAACCGCATCGTCGGCTTCTACGCCTGGACGCTGCGCGGCGTGCTGTCGGTGCCGTGGCTGACAGTTGTGGTGTTCATCGCCACCATCGCGCTCACGGTGACGCTGTATATTAAGGTGCCCAAGGGCTATTTCCCGATCGACGATTCCGGTTTCATCATCGGCTCGACCCGCGCCTCGGCCGACATCTCGTTCCAGTCGATGCGGACTCTGCAGGAGGAGCTCGCCGACATCGTGATGGCCGATCCCGCGGTGAGCGGCGTCGGCTCGGTGCTGGGCGGCGGCGGACCGGGCGCCGGCGGCGCCAATCGCGGCACGATGTTCATCAATCTGAAGCCGACCGCCGAACGCGAAGGTGTCACCACCCAGATGGTGATCGATCGCCTGCGCCGGCAGCTCAGCCGCGTTGCCGGCATCCGGCTGTTCATGTTCGCCGCCCAGGATCTGCGCGGCGGCGGCCGCTCCAGCGAATCCAACTATCAGTACACGCTGAGCAGTCCCGATCTCGACCTGTTGCAGAAATGGGCGCCGATCGTCGCCAAGCGGATGCAGACGGTCGACGGTATCACCGACGTCACCAGCGATCGCGACGACGGCGGCCTGCAGCTGACGCTGTCGATCGACCGCACCATGGCGTCGCGGCTCGGCGTGCGGATTCAGGACATCGACAACGCGCTCAACAACGCATTCTCGCAGCGTCAGATCGCGACGATCTACACCCAGCGCAACCAGTATCAGGTGGTGCTGGAGATCGATCCGAATTTCCAGACCGACCCGACCGACCTGAAGCGGATCTATGTCGACAGCACCAGCGGCGATCAGGTGCCGTTGTCGGCGGTGGTGCGCGCCGAGCGCGGGCTGGCGGCGCTGGCGGTCGCTCATACCCAGGGCGTGCCGTCGACCACGGTGTCGTTCAACACGCTGCCCGACGTGCCGCTGCAGGAGGCGACCGCCAACATTCAGCGCGCGGTCGACGAACTGCACATGCCGGAGGGGATCCGCGGCTCGTTCGACGGCAATGCCGGCGATTTCCGTGCCACCTCCAATAAGCAGCCGCTGCTGATCCTGGCGGCTTTCATCGCGATGTACATCGTCCTCGGGGTGCTCTACGAGAGCCTGGCGCATCCGCTGACGATCATCTCGACGCTGCCGTCGGCGGGGCTCGGCGCACTGCTGGCGCTGCTGGTCACCGGCACCGAGCTGTCGGTGATCGCCTTCGTCGGCATCATCATGTTGATCGGTATCGTCAAGAAGAACGGGATCATGATGGTGGACTTCGCGCTGGAGGCCGAACGCGACCGCGGCCTGCCATCCGCCGACGCCATCTTCGAAGCCTGTATCGTGCGATTCCGGCCGATCCTGATGACCACGCTGGCGGCGCTGTTCGCGGCGATTCCGCTGGTGGTCGCGGTCGGCCCCGGCACCGAGCTGCGCCGGCCGCTCGGCATCACCATCATCGGCGGGCTGTTCGTATCGCAGGTGCTGACGCTGTATACGACGCCGGTGATTTATCTGTTGATCGACCGGGTGCGGCAGCGGCGCTGGCGCCGCGGTGCGCCGGCCGCAGTGCCGGCGGAGTAGGAACGAGATGACGACCGAACACCAGACACCTGCGGCAGAGCTCGGCGCGCCGGAGCCGGAGTGCGAGCGCTGCGGCAAAGCGCTGCCGCTGTGCATCTGCGACACCGTCGAGCCGATCGCCAGCCGCATCCAGCTTCTGATTCTGCAGCATCCTCAGGAGCAGGACCGCGCGCTCGGCACCGCGCGGCTGACCGCGCAGCATTTCAAGAACGCGGTGGTGCGGATCGGGCTGTCATGGCCGAGCCTGTCCAAGGCGCTCGGCCGCACCGTGCACGATCCGTCGCGCTGGGCGGTGCTGTATCTTGGCTCGGCCCGCGCGGCCGAATTGGCCGAGGGGCGCGAGATCCTCGCGGTCGACGCCAAGGGGCAGCCCGAGCCGTATCAGGACATGATCCTCGACGAGATCGAGGGCGTGGTGCTGCTCGACGGCACCTGGAGCCAGGCCAAGGCGCTGTGGTGGCGCAACGCCTGGATGCTGAAGTGCCAGCGGGTGATTCTCGACCCCGCGGCGCCGTCGCGCTACGGCCGGCTGCGCAAGGAGCCGCGCCGCGACGGGCTGTCGACGCTGGAAGCCGCCGCCATGCTGCTGTCGCGGCTGGAGCACCGCCCCGAGATCGAGACCGCCTTGCTGTCAGCCTTCGACCGGATGCTGGCGCGGTTCAAGCAGGTCCGGGCCGAGCGGCCGGATCTGGCCCCGAAGCCGAAGAAGCGCGACTGGCGCCGCAAGAAGCGCGGGTGAGGGCGCGCGCCCGCGCCGCGGCCTGACGCGGCGATCTCGATCGCTGCAACGTGCTGTGCGACGGTTGCCTATCGCCGTTCGGCCGTATATGAGTTCGCCGCGTGGGGCCACGTGGCGGAGTGGTTACGCAACGGTCTGCAAAACCGTGTACACCAGTTCAATTCTGGTCGTGGCCTCCACTTTCCAATCAAGCACTTAGCCGTCTTCCCTTAGGCTCGACGCGAACCGCGTCGGGTGCACCGTTGCGCTTGGAATCGCATAGGCGCGGACGGACCTTCGTCGCGCAGTTTTGGTGAGGTGGTCTATGTCGCCCGGTCGGGCTTCAAGCCGTCACGCGAGATCGCGCCGTTGATCGAACGCGAGAAGCCCGATCTGGTGATCGAAGAGCTGGCGGAGCGGCATTTGGATTCGCTGGCGGACACCGTCGCGCAGGAAGGCCGCTAGGGCGGCAGCAGCGCCTCGCTCAGCAGGAGGCGTACCAGTCGGACGGGAAGGGCAGCAGCGGCCATTCGACCGAATTGTCGTTGGCGGCACGGCGCATCGTCGCCACTATGTTCGGACGCACGACGTTGTCCTGCGTGCTTTCCGCAACGGCGTCGCTGATCGATTCCAGCAACAGATCGTATTCGGCTTCGCTCATGGTTCGGCTCCCCTGTCCGAACCTGAGTGTGGCAAAAACTGTTGTGGGGCCGGTTGAGCCGATCGCTACAATTTTAGCGATCCGCCTTCGTCGCGCGGAGCGTGGTGAGCTGATCCGCAACGGATGCGGTCAAAAACAAAGCCGCCCCCGGGGGAGGAGGCGGCTCGGTTCGACCGTTATGCTGAACGGCTTCTTACTGGCAGAGGTGCATCCGTCCGTCTTCGCCGCGGAAGGTGGTGCCCGGCAGACAGACGAAACCGTTACGCTCGGCGTAGCTGCGCATGTCGTAGTTGCCCTGATAGCCGGCCTCGAACGGCGCCGTGGCGATAGCTCCCGCCGCACCGATCGCGCCGCCAACGACGCCGGCAGCCACTTGGCCCGGCCAGAACGCGTTGCTGTCGCGCCAATTGCGCTCCTGGTAGCCACGCTCCTGATAACCCTGATGACGATACGTCTCGCCGTAAAGCTGGCCGCGCATCTGCGTCGGCTGCTGAGCCGAGGCGGCGCTGGTCAGGGCCACGGCGCCCGCGAGAACGGCAGCGGCAAAGGTGATCGGCTTCAACATCTGTGGTCTCCCTCTTTGTTTCCGATGCCGACGCAACGTGCGTCGGCGCGAGAACGTTCCGGGGGTCGGGGGAGGCGGAGTCACAGCGGCGTGAAAGGTCGCTGGCGCGCCGATGTGAGGGAGCTGGCGAATCCTCGGGAGCCCACGAGCTAGCGTGGGCGTCACGACCTGCAATGATGGAAAATGAGAATGGCTCCCCGGGCCGGATTCGAACCAGCGACCAACCGGTTAACAGCCGGTTGCTCTACCACTGAGCTACCAGGGAACATGCGAAGCAGCGCTTCGCGGGGCAGCGTATAACAAAGCCGTTCGGCGTTGGAAAGCAGAAATCGGTCGATCCACACCGGCCGTTTTCCGCCGCAACGCCGCGGCGAGCCGCCGTGACGGCGAGGGCTATGTAGGGGATGATCTGCGCCGCGTGAAGCCCCCTTTGCACTAAATCTGTTGAGTGCGGCGACATGTTGCGTTTTCAGCGGCGTTGCAGCATGGATGGCGCGGGTTTCACGCAGGGGATCGAGGATGTTGGAATTCGAGCGCGCGCGGCAAAACATGGTCGACGGGCAAATTCGGCCTGCCAGCGTGACCGATTGGCGAATCATCGATGCGATGCGGGCGCTGCCACGCGAGGCATTCGTGCCGGAATCGAAGCGCGAGCTGGTCTATCTCGACCTCGATCTCGAGATCGAAGGCCACGACGGCCACAAGCACTTCATGCTCAATCCGATCATGACCGCGCGGATGCTGCAGGCTGCCGAGCTGCAGCACGACGATCGCGTGCTCGTGGTGGGCTGTCCGACCGGGTACATCGCGGCCGTGGCGGCGAAGCTGGTTGCCCGCGTCACCACGACGATCGATGACGAATCGCTGGCGCAGCGCATCCGCTCGACGCTGCCGGCGCTGGGGCTGTCCAACGTCAATGTCCGGGTCGCTGAGGCGGCGAAGGGCGATCTGCACGACTCGCCGTTCGACGCGATCCTGCTGTGCGGCGCCACCGAGGTCGAACCGACCGCACTGTACGATCAGCTCAAGCTCGGCGGCCGCCTGGTCGGCGCCTTCGCCAACGGTCGGCCGCAGCGCGTTACCGTGGTGACCCGTTCGCACGGCGACTACGGTGCCCGCATTCTGTTCGATGCGTCGATTCCCGTGCTGCCCGGTTTGGAGCGCGCGCCGGCCTTCGAATTCTGACGCAAGCGGCCGGATTCTTTCGAGGAATCATACCTGTGGCGCGAATGCCCCAGCTCGCAAGTTTCGTTGTGCACCACGGCCGGGGGGTTTCTTCGGTCAATTCCGTGTCCTATGGTGAGGATGGACTTACCGGACATCGTTCGGCCGAGCGCACGGCGTTGGGCACCGGAAAGTCCGGTGTGGGGAAAAGTTCAGGATTGGATTGCCAGAATGGATGGGCTTAAGCGGATTTCCGGCCTCGCGGCTGCCGGCATCGTTCTGGCGTGCGTGTCGCAGACAGCGGCCCGAGCGGATACCATCGAAGGCGCGCTAGTTCGCGCTTACCAGACTAATCCTCAGCTCAATGCACAGCGCGCTTCGGTCCGCGCCACCGACGAATCGGTCCCTCAGGCTCTGTCCGGCTACCGGCCCAAGGTCGCCGTCACGGCCAGCGGCGGTTATCAGTACACCGACGTGATTTCGTCGGTCGCCGGCAACCAGTTTCAGGCGTCCGGGACGCAGGTCCCGCGCTCGGTCGGCGTGACCGCATCGCAGACGCTGTTCAACGGCAATCAGACGGCGAACCGCACCCGTGCGGCCGAGAGCCAGGTGTCGTCGGCGCGTGAAGGTCTTCGTGTGCTGGAGCAGTCGGTGCTGCTGTCGGCCGCGACCATCTACATGGACTACCTGCGCGACTCGGCCACGCTCGAAGTGCAGCGCTCCAACGTGCGCGTGCTCGAGCAGACGCTGCGGCAGACCAACGATCGCTTCAACGTCGGCGAGGTGACCCGCACCGACGTGGCGCAGTCGCAGGCGCAGCTCGCGGCCGGCAACACCCAGCAGCTCGCCGCCGAATCCACGCTGACCACGACGCGGTCGAACTACCGCCGCATCATCGGCACCGAGCCGGGCAATCTCGCGCCGGGCTCGCCGGTCGATCGCTATCTGCCGACCTCGCTCGCCCAGGCGATCAATTTGGCGCTGGTCGAGAATCCGAACGTCACCGCTGCGATGTACGGCATCGATGTCAGCTATCTGAACGTGAAGATCAACGAGGGTGCGCTGTTCCCGACACTGACGCTGCAGGCCAGCGCGCAGCAGTCGTGGGAGCCGTCGATCTCGTCGCCGCGCCAGTTCCTCGCTTCGGGCGTCGCGCAGCTGTCGGTCCCGATCTACCAGGGCGGCGGTGAATACGCGCTGATCCGGCAGTCGAAGGAAACGCTGGCGCAGCAGCGCCTCAACCTCGAACAGGTGCGCGACCAGACCCGCGCCAGCGTGGTGCAGGCGTGGGGTCAGCTGCAGGCCGCCAAGGCGCAGGTCTCGTCGGCGCAGTCCCAGGTCAAGGCCTCGGAAATCGCGCTCAACGGCGTGCGTGAAGAAGCCCGCGCAGGCCAGCGCACCACGCTCGACGTGTTGAACGCACAGCAGGCGCTGGTGAATGCCCGCGTCGCGCTGGTGACCGCGCAGCATGACCGCGTCGTTGCTTCTTATGCGGTGCTGAACGCGGTCGGCCGGTTGTCGCCGCAGGTGCTCGGCCTCAAGACCGACGTCTATGATCCCAGCGTGCACTACCAGCAGGTGCGCGACAGCTGGGGCGGCGTGCGGACTCCCGACGGTCGCTGATTGCGGCCGCGACTGCGCCCGGGATTCTGCCCGGGCGCGTTTGCTTGCAAACAACTAATCGGCTGCCTACCGTTGATCGGGTCGTCGTGACGATTCGAGTCGGAGATGCGCCCGTGTTTCGCGGCGCTCCACGTTGTTACACGTGGAGCGGACCTCGGGGCGTACCGTAGTTGAAGCTGGGGACAAGTCCTGCTTCCAACGCGAAACCTGGCGCCGCCGATCCGGAACCGGTCTCTCCCGTAGAGCTTTGATGTTACAACGCCGGGAAGGGCGTGATGATGTGGAGTCGGAGATGACGCAGCCTGCAAAGGCGCAAGAGCCTTCCATGGAGGAGATTCTGGCGTCGATCCGTCGCATCATTGCCGATGACGAAGCCAAGCCCGCGACCCCGGCTCCAGCGCCGGTGGCCGTTGCCCCGAAGCCGGAGCCGCCCAAGCCGGCTCCACCGCCGAGCAAGCCCGCGGCCATGACCCCACCTCCGTCTGCACCGAGTCCGGTGGCGCAAGCCGCGCCGCCCAAACCCGCCGCCGCTGCGCCGAAGCCGGCGCCTCCGCCAACGCCGGCCCCGGCCGAGAGCAACAGTCAGGATGACATCGACGCGCTGCTGGCCGGCCTCGACGCCGACACCACGGAGGAGGAGGTTCGTCCGCCGCAGCCGGATGGCGACGTGCTCGAACTGACCGACGAGATGGCGCTGCCGGAGCCCGAACCCGAGCCGGCGCCGCCGCCACCTCCGCCGCCGCCCGTTCAAAAGGCGCCGATCGAGGACGACATCGAATTCGCCGAAGCCGCGCCGAAGCCGCGCGCGCCGGAGCCGGCCTACGAGCCGTCGCCTGCAGCGGCGGCCTGGAGCGAAGAGCCGCAGCAGCCGATCCTGTCGCGGACCACCGCCGCGGCGGTGGAATCGGCGTTCAATTCGCTCGCCACCACGGTGCTCAGCAACAATGCCCGGACCCTCGAGGATCTGGTCAAGGAGATGCTGCGGCCGATGCTGAAGGCCTGGCTCGACGACAATCTGCCGACGCTGGTCGAGCGGATCGTTCGCCAGGAAATCGAGCGGGTCTCGCGCGGGCGCTGAGCCCGTTTGGCGGAGGCGCTGCCTCCGCCTGATCCTCCGCCTGATCCAATGGACCGGCCTCCATTGTTGACTTGCGGCGCGCCGGAAGGTTTCTAGCGTCGTCCAACGAGCGCGTTCGCGGCCCGGCGACGCGCCTTTTTTGATTGCAGCGCCATGATCGAGAAAACCTACCAGCCAGCCGACATCGAGGCCCGCATTTCGCGCGCCTGGGAAGACGCGGAGGCCTTCAAGGCCGGCCGTCCGGATCGCCGCGACGCCGTCCCGTACTCGATCGTGATTCCGCCGCCGAACGTTACCGGCTCGCTGCACATGGGCCATGCGCTCAACAACACGCTGCAGGACATCCTGTGCCGGTTTGAGCGGATGCGCGGCCGCGACGTGCTGTGGCAGCCCGGCACCGATCACGCCGGCATCGCCACCCAGATGGTGGTCGAGCGCCAGCTGATGGAGCGCCAGGAGCCGAGCCGCCGCGACATGGGCCGCGCCAAGTTCCTGGAGCGGGTGTGGCAGTGGAAGGCCGAGAGCGGCGGCGTCATCGTCAACCAGCTCAAGCGGCTCGGCGCGTCGTGCGACTGGTCGCGCGAGCGCTTCACCATGGACGAGGGGCTGTCCCGCGCGGTCGCCAAGGTGTTCGTCGAGCTGCACCGCCAGGGCCTGATCTACAAGGACAAGCGGCTGGTCAATTGGGACCCGAAGCTGCTGACCGCGATCTCTGATCTGGAAGTCCAGCAGATCGAGGTGAAGGGCAACCTCTGGCACCTGCGCTATCCGATCGAAGGCAAGACCTTCGACCCGGCCGACCCGTCGACCTTCATCGTCGTCGCGACCACGCGTCCCGAAACCATGCTGGGCGACACCGCGGTCGCGGTGAATCCGGAAGACGAGCGCTATACGCATCTGGTCGGCAAGCATGTCATCCTGCCGCTGGTCGGCCGGCGGATTCCGATCGTGGCCGACGAATACTCCGATCCCGAGAAGGGCTCGGGTGCGGTGAAGATCACGCCGGCGCACGACTTCAACGACTTCGAGGTCGGCAAGCGGCACCATCTGCCGCAGATCAACGTGCTCGACATCGAGGGCAAGATCTCGGTCGCGGACAACAGCGCCTATCTCGAAGGCCTGCCGGAAGGCGCGCGCGAATTCGCCGAGGAGATCAACGGCACCGACCGCTTCGTGGCCCGCAAGATGATCGTCGCGCGGCTCGATGATTTCGGATTCCTGGAGAAGATCGAGCCCAACGTCCACATGGTGCCGCATGGCGACCGCTCCGGCGTGGTGATCGAACCGTTCCTCACCGACCAGTGGTACGTCGACGCCAAGACGCTGGCGCAGCCGGCGATCGCCGCGGTGCGCTCGGGCGAGACCACCTTCGTGCCGAAGAACTGGGAGAAGACCTACTTCGAGTGGATGGAGAACATCCAGCCGTGGTGCATCTCGCGCCAGCTGTGGTGGGGCCACCAGATCCCGGCATGGTACGGGCCGGACGGCAAGGTGTTCGTGGCCGAAACCGAGGAAGAGGCGGTCGGCAACGCGCTCGGCTACTACGTCGAGCAGGAAGTGATCACGCCCGCGCAGGCCCACGACATGGCGGAAGATCCCGCCAAGCGTGAGGGCTTCATCACCCGCGACGAGGACGTGCTCGACACCTGGTTCTCGTCGGCACTTTGGCCGTTCTCGACGCTCGGCTGGCCGGACGAGACGCCCGAACTCGACCGTTACTATCCGACCAACGTGCTGGTCACTGGCTTCGACATCATCTTCTTCTGGGTTGCCCGGATGATGATGATGGGCCTGCACTTCATGGACGATGTGCCGTTCCCGACCGTCTATATCCACGCCCTCGTCCGCGACGAGAAGGGCGCCAAGATGTCGAAGTCGAAGGGCAACGTCATCGATCCGCTCAACCTGATCGACGAATACGGCGCCGATGCGCTGCGCTTCACGCTGGCGGCGATGGCGGCGCAGGGCCGCGACATCAAGCTCGCAACCAGCCGCGTCGAAGGCTATCGCAACTTCGCCACCAAGCTTTGGAACGCCTGCCGCTTCGCTGAGATGAACGGCTGCGTCGCGCCCGCCGGCTTCGACTACACGGCGGCCAAGGAAACGCTGAACCGCTGGATCGCGCACGAGACCGTCCGCGCGGTGCGCGAGGTCACCGAGGCGATCGAATCCTATCGCTTCAACGACGCCGCCGAAGCCGCGTATCGCTTCGTCTGGAACGTGTATTGCGACTGGTATCTCGAACTCGCCAAGCCGGTGCTGATGGGCGAGGAGGGCGCTGCCAAGACCGAAACCCGTGCGATGGTGGCGTGGGCGCGCGACGAGATCCTCAAGATCCTGCATCCGTTCATGCCGTTCATCACCGAAGAGTTGTGGGCGGTGACCGCGCCGCGCGACGGACTGCTGGTGTTGGCGCCGTGGTCGCGCAAGGGGATCTCGGACGAGGAGGTATCAGTGCTGGCGGCCTCTGCCGCGACCGACCCGATGGCCGGACCGGCGATGCTGGCGATTCCGGAGCCGCAGGAGCCGGACTTCACCGACGATGCGGCTGAAGCCGAAATCGGCTGGGTGGTCGATCTCGTCACCGCGATCCGCTCGGTGCGCGCCGAGATGAACATCGTGCCGTCGACCCTGACGCCGCTGGTGCTGGCCGGCGCTTCCGCCGACACCAATGCGCGGGCGAGCCGCTGGAGCGACGTGATCAAGCGGCTGGCGCGCGTCGGCGACATCTCGTTTGCGGACGCGGCACCGCAAGGGGCCGTGCAGCTCCTGGTGCGGGGCGAAGTGGCGGCGCTGCCGCTGAAGGGCGTGGTCGATTTCGCCGCCGAACAGGTCCGGCTCGAGAAGGAACTCGGCAAGGCCGAAGCCGACATCAAGCGCGCCGAAGCCAAGCTGGCGAACGAGAAGTTCGTCGCCAACGCCGCCGAAGAAGTTGTCGAGGAAGAACGCGAGAAGCGCGAGGCCGCGGTCGCACGCAAGGTGAAGATCCTCGAAGCGCTGCTTCGGCTGAAGAACGCGAGCTGACCCTTGCTCGACCACGTCTCGATCACCGTGTCCGACATTGCGGTGGCCGAGCCGTTTTACGATGCGATCATGGCGGCGCTCGGTGTCGTCAAGGTCGGCGCCCGCGGCGATTGGCTCGGCTATGGCGAGCGGGCGCGGCCGGATCATCCGGACCGCGTCTATCTGTCGATCCGCAAGGGCGACAGGCCGGAGCCGGCCTATGGCCGGCACTGGTGCTTCAAGGCGACCAGCCGCGCCGTGGTCGACGCATTCTGGCAAGCCGGGCTCGCGCACGGCGGCATCGATCAGGGTGCGCCGGGACTGCGCGATTATCATCCCGGTTACTACGCAGCCTTCATCGCCGACCCGGACGGCAACCGGCTCGAAGCGGTGTGCCACACGCTCGGCTGAGCGCCATTAAACGCGATGTCCCTGGTCATTGCGAGGAGCGAAGCGACGAAGCAATCCAGCTTAATGCGCGAGGTCTGGATTGCTTCGCTCCGCTCGCAATGACGGTCCTTGCACCGGCTGTCCGTCGCCTCGGCGTTGATCGGCGCCAAAGTATGACACCGCGGCAGTCGCGTAGGATCGGGCATCAACGGGGCTGTGCCGATGCTCGCTTTCCTCAAGCTGCTGATCTCGTTTGCGCCGTGGCTGTCGTTTCTGATTATCGCCCGTGACACGTTGCTCCGGGTCGAGATCGGCCTCTGCGTTGCACTGGCGCTGACGGTCGTGATGGGCGTGCTGAAGCTCCATCGCGGTATCATTCTGTGGGTCGGCGTGGTGTTCTTTGGCGCCGCGACCATCGCGGTGATGGGGTTCAACGACACCTGGACTCTGCGCCATCTCGGCGTGCTGGCTAACGGCGCGCTGGCAGCCGGGGCCTGGCTGACCATTCTGCTCGGCAAGCCGTTCACGCTCGACTACGCCAAGGAGCATGTCGATCCGGCGGTCTGGAACGATCCGAAATTCATCCGCATCAACGTGCTGATGACCGGCATCTGGGCGACGGCTTTCACCATCAACGCGGCGTTGGCATTCGGCAAGATGGAGCAGGTCGCACTGCCCGAACTCGCCTATGAGCTGCTCTCCTACGCGGTGCTGATCGGCACTGCGATCTTTACGGTGTGGTATCCCGAGCATCTGCGGCGGGCGCGGGCGGCGGCAAGCTGAGGCCGCAGCGCTGCGCCGCAAACAAACGTCACCCTCCGCGAAAGCGGAGGGCCCAGTATCCCAGAGCGCCCGTTACTTAGCCGCAGCGCTCTGCAATACTGGGTCGCCCGGACAAGCCGGGCGATGACCGGTTTTGATGAGGCCCAGCTTCGATCAAATTGATCGCGGAAACGGCTTACTCAAAAATCGCGAGCCCTTCAGCCCGTAGCGCCACGGATAGTCGGCCGCCTTGGTGATGCCGATGCGCGGTCCGGTGACGATCTCCGGCGTGGTGATCCGGCGGTGGATCGCGAACGGGGCGGCATCGAGCGGCAGGCCGTTGTGGGCGATGGTGATGCCGAGCGCCTGCGCCAGCTTGCCGGGGCCGGAACACAGGCTGCGTGGCTCGTCGAGGCCGCGGCGCTTGCGCATCGCCGCAAGGCCGTGGGTCGGCTCCAGCGCGCGGATCAGCACCGCGCTGGCGGAGCCTTCGGGCTCGCAGACGACATTCACGCACCAATGGATGCCGTAGGAGCGATACACGTAGGCGACGCCCGGCGGGCCGAACATCACCTGGTTGCGCGGTGTCGGCCCGCCATAGGAATGCGCCGCCGGATCGGTGTGGTGATAGGCTTCGACCTCGACGATCACGCCGCCGGCTCCGCCGAACAGCAGCGTTGCGCCGATCAGCTCGGGCGCGACCTCGTGGACGCTGCGGGCAAAGAACCGGCGCGTCAGCAGCGGGCCGAGGGCGGGATGTGTTCCGTCCGGCGAGGCCTTCGGAACGCGGGGCTTGGTCATCTGGGACAGGGATTGTGCGCCAGAAGGCGCGGCCGGCGATGCGCGTTATGCTTACAATTCGAGCATTATTCCAAGGGATAACAGCCCGCAAGCAGCCCGGGTTGCGGGACGGGGGCGGCCGGATTAGGTAGGGTTCTCGCGCAAACCCAGGCAGCTCATGGTCGTTCTCGTCGATACGGTGTCCGCCAATCCCGTCCGCCCCCGGCATCCGGAGAAGGCGGCGCGGCCCGACGCGCTGTCGCCGAAGAAGCCGGACTGGATCCGGGTGCGCGCGCCGACCACGCGCGGCTATGGCGAGACCCGCGGCATCGTCAAGGAAAACGGCCTGCACACCGTGTGCGAGGAGGCCGGCTGCCCGAACATCGGCGAGTGCTGGGATAAGAAGCACGCCACCTTCATGATCATGGGGGACACCTGCACCCGGGCGTGCGCGTTCTGCAACGTCAAGACCGGGATGCCGGCGGCGCTCGACGCTAACGAGCCGGCCTATGTCGCCGAGGCGACGCGGAAGCTCGGGCTGCAGCATCTGGTGATCACCTCGGTCGACCGCGACGATCTGGCCGACGGCGGTGCGGCGCACTTTGCCGCGACGATCCGCGCGGTGCGCGAAGCCTGCCCGACCACGACCATCGAGATCCTGACGCCGGACTTCCTGCGCAAGGATGGCGCGTTGGAAGTCGTGGTCGCCGCCAAGCCGGACGTGTTCAACCACAATCTCGAAACCGTGCCGTCGCGCTATCTGTCGGTGCGGCCGGGCGCGCGTTACTTCCATTCGATCCGGCTGCTGCAGCGGGTCAAGGAACTCGATCCGACCATCTTCACCAAGTCCGGCATCATGGTCGGCCTCGGCGAGGAGCGCCACGAGGTGCTGCAGGTGATGGACGATCTGCGCTCGGCGGAGGTCGATTTCCTCACCATCGGCCAGTATCTGCAGCCGACCCGCAAGCACCACGCGGTGATGCGCTACGTCACGCCGGACGAGTTCGCCGGCTATCAGACCACTGCCTACGCCAAGGGCTTCCTGATGGTGTCGGCGAGCCCGATGACGCGCTCGTCCCATCACGCCGGCGACGACTTCGCCAAGCTCAAGGCGGCGCGCGCGGCGCGAGCCCGCTAACAGTCCAAGACCTGAAGTCCGAGACGATGCCGCAGTTTTCCAACAGGCGCAGAGTGCCGCACAGTGCCCAGCAGATGTTCGACCTCGTTGCCGATGTCGAGCGCTATCCGCAATTCGTGCCGCTGTGCAAGGCGCTGAAGATCCGCGAACGCATCCAGCAGCCGGATGGCAACGAGGTGGTGATCGCCGACATGACGGTGTCGTTTAAGCTGGTGCAGGAGACCTTCACCAGCCGCGTCACCCTCGATCGCGCCAATCTGAAGATCCTGGTGGAGTATCTCAAAGGCCCGTTCTCCAATCTGGAGAACCGCTGGACCTTCGCGGCCAAGACCGAGCGCGCCTGCGAGGTCGGCTTCTTCATCGCCTACGAGTTCAAGAGCCGGATGCTCGCCACCCTGATGGGCGCGATGTTCGACACCGCTTTCCACCGTTTCGCCGAAGCCTTCGAAACCCGTGCCGACCAGATCTACGGCACTGGCCCGAAGCTGTCGCGGGTGTAGTTAGTTTCGCACCGTCATCAGCCTTGCGTCATTGCGAGGAGCGCAGCGACGAAGCATTCCAGCTCGATGCACGGAGCTGGATTGCTTCGCTTCGCTCGCAATGACGGAGAGGTTGAATACTTGAATATCCACCGTCACCGCCCGGCTTGTCCGGGCGCCCCAGTATCCCGAAGCGCTTCCGAAGATCACGAGCGCTCTGGATACTGGGCCCTCCGCTGTCGCGGAGGGTGGAGGCGATGATCAGGCCCCGTGATACACTCCCTGCCGGCCTGACGAGTTGCATCGCCGCTAAGTCTTCTTCGGCTTCACCGGCCGCTTCGGCTGCGGGCGCTTGGCGGCGACGCGGCGGGGGGAGCGGGCGACGCGTTTGTGAACGCCGGTGGCGACTTCGCGCTTGGCCTTGGTCGGCGGCTTCGGACCGCGGGCGAGTTCCAGCAGCATCCGCAGGGCTTCCACCACCGAGCGCTGGCGGACGTTGCTGCGGCCGATCGCGCCGAAACGCTGCTCGCGGTGCGAGATCCGGCCGTCGCGCGACGCCACCGCGAAATGCACCAGGCCGACCGGCTTGCCGGGCGTTGCGCCGCCGGGGCCGGCGATCCCGGTGATCGAGACCGCGAGATCGACGTCGGCATTCTCCAGCGCGCCGACCGCCATCGCGATCGCGGTTTCCTTACTGACGGCGCCGAAGGTGGTGAGCGTGGCGTTCTCGACGCCGAGCAGGTCATGCTTGGCAGCGTTGGAATAGGTGACGAAGCCGCGGTCGATCACGTCGGACGAGCCGGGGATGTCGGTCAGCGCGCCGGCGACCAGACCGCCGGTGCAGGACTCGGCGGTCGCGATCATCAGCTTCCGCGAACGGCAGAGGTCGAGCAACGAGCGGGCGAGGGCGCGGGCGTCGTTGCTACTCATCGTCAGCCGGCCAGTCCGTCGGCGCCCCAGGGCAGCCGGATGGTGGCGGACGCGGTCGCCGCGATGCCTTCCTCACGGCCGGTGAAGCCGAGCTTTTCGCTGGTGGTGGCCTTCACCGCGACGCGCGACACCGGCACGCCGGTGATCTCGGCGATGCGCTGACGCATCGCGTCGCGCAGCGGGCCGATCTTCGGCCGCTCGCAGATCATCGTCACTTCGAGATTGGCGACGCGGCCGCCACGCGCGGTGACACGGTCGATCGCGTATTTGAGGAACTTGTCGGAGGCTGCGCCCTTCCACTGCGGATCGGTCGGCGGGAAGTGCGAGCCGATGTCGCCATCCGCCAGCGCGCCGAGGATTGCGTCGACCAGCGCATGCAGGCCGACGTCGCCGTCCGAATGCGCCAGGAAGCCGCGGGTGTGCGGCACCTTCAGGCCGCACAGCCAGACGTGATCGCCTTCGCCGAACGCATGCACGTCGTAGCCGGTGCCGGTGCGGATATCGCCCAGGGCGGCCATCAGCCGGCTTTCCTCGCGCGCGAAATCTTCCGGGGTGGTCATCTTCATGTTGTTAGCATCGCCCTCGAAGGTCGACACCGTCAATCCCGCCCATTCGGCGATCGCGGCGTCGTCGGTGAAATCATCCCGGCCGCCAGAGGCCGCGCGGCGGTGGGCGTCGAGGATCACGTCGAAGCGGAATGCCTGCGGGGTCTGGGCGATCCGCAACACCGCACGGTCCGGCGTCGCATCGACCGCGCCGTTGGCGTCGACCTGCTTGATGGTGTCAGTCACCGGGACCACCGGCAGCGCCGCGCCAGTCGTGCCGGCCGCGGTGATGGCGCGGGAGATCAGTTCCGGGGTGACGAAGCAGCGCGCGGCGTCATGGATGAGTACGATATCCGGCTTCAGCTCGGCCAGAGCCTCCAGGCCGGCGCGCACCGAGGCCTGCCGGGTCGCGCCGCCGCCGACCGCAGGGCGGAAATTCAGGCCGGCCACCGCCGCATTGAACATCTCGGTGTCGTCGGGATTCGTCACCGGTTGCACCGCCATCACGCCCGGATGGGTGCAGAACGGCTCCATCGCCCGGGCGATCACCGGCCGTCCGGCGAGGGTGCGATATTGCTTGGGGCCGCCCGCGCCGGCGCGCAGGCCGCGACCGGCGGCGACGATAATGGCAGCAGTACGGGGCGAGTTCGGCATCGGATCAATTGATACGGAATTGGGATGGCCTGCGCTGGTCGCGCCGGTGCACAGCCCTTACCATGCCGGAGCAGGAAAGCAGCATGATTCCATCGCCGCAGCCGCCGGCGGCCGGGGACAATTGCTGCAACGCACTTGCATGTCAGATATGATTGGCTAAACTGTAGGCAATGATCTACAATGCTCAAACATTGAGCGAAGCCGAGCCTGCAACTGCGCTGGCTACCAAATGAGCAACGAGTGACGCGCCCGACTGTAACAGGTTCGCCGCCTTTGAGGATTGGCAATATTGCGGTGCCTGATCCGGTGTTGTTGGCGCCGATGACAGGCATTACCGATGCGCCGTTCCGCCGGCAAGTTGCCGAGCTGGGCGCTGGTCTGGTGGTGTCGGAGATGACCGCCAGCGAGGACCTGGTCGCCGGCCGCCGGATGTCAGTCCGGCGTTGCGACAAGGTCGGGCAGGGGCCGCATGTCGTTCAGCTTGCCGGCTGCGAGGCGCGCTGGATGGCCGAGGGCGCCCGGATCGCGGAAGCCGGCGGCGCCGACATCATCGACATCAACATGGGCTGCCCGGCGCGGCACGTCACCGGCGGCCTGTCCGGTTCGGCGCTGATGCGCGATCTCGATCACGCGCTGACACTGATCGAAGCCACGATCGGTGCGGTTCGGGTGCCGGTGACGCTAAAGATGCGGCTCGGCTGGGACGATCGTTCCCGCAACGCGCCCGAGCTGGCGCGGCGTGCGCAGGACGCCGGGGTGCAGCTCGTCACGGTTCATGGTCGTACCCGGCAGCAGTTCTACAAGGGCGAAGCCGATTGGAACGCGGTCCGCGCCGTCCGGGACGCGATCTCGATTCCGCTGGTGGTCAACGGCGACATTACCTGCCACGCCAGCGCGGTCGAAGCGTTGAAGCGCTCCGGAGCCGACGCGGTGATGATTGGGCGCGGCGCCCAGGGGCGGCCGTGGTTGCCGGGGCAGGTGGGGCGCCAGCTCACCACCGGTCAGGTCGAGGCCGAGCCTCCGCTCGCCGCGCAGCGCGATTACTTGCGCACGCTCTACGACGACATTCTGGCGCTGTACGGCGTCAAAATCGGGCTGCGTCACGCTCGCAAACATCTCGGCTGGTCGCTCGAGGTGGCCGCTGCCAGCGCCGGCGCTCCGCCGTCGGTTCTGAAGAGCTGGCGCACCACGATCCTGACCGAAGAGAATCCGGCCCGCGTGCATAGCGCGCTCGCCGATGCCTACGATGATTTCGCCTGGAGGGCCGCCGCATGAACGCCATCGTCGAACCGCGCCGGGCGCAGCCGACCGACAGCGATGCGATCCTCAACGCGCTGCCGAATCCCGTGCTGCTGGTCGGCCCGGACGGCAAGATCGTCGACGCCAACATGGCGGCCGAATCGTTCTTTGAGATTTCAACGCAGTTGCTGCGGCGGCAGTCGCTGACCGACCTGGTGCCGTTCGGCAGCCCGCTGCTGGCGCTGATCGAACAGGTTCGCGTCGGGCATTCGCCGGTCAACGAATACAAGGTCGATCTCGGCACGCCGCGGATCGGCGCCGACCGCCAGGTCGATCTGCACGTCGCGCCGCTCAACGAACGGCCTGGCCACATCGTGGTGATGCTGCAGGAGCGCACCATCGCCGACAAGATGGACCGCCAGCTGACGCATCGCAGCGCCGCGCGCTCGGTTATCGCGCTCGCCGCCATGCTGGCGCATGAGATCAAGAACCCGCTGTCCGGCATCCGCGGCGCAGCGCAACTGCTGGAGCAGCAGGCATCCGCCGAAGACCGGATGCTGACCCGGCTGATCTGCGATGAAGCCGACCGCATCGTCACGCTGGTCGACCGCATGGAAGTGTTCGGCGACGACCGTCCGGTCGCGCGCGGCCCGGTGAACATCCACTCGGTGCTGGATCACGTGAAGCGGCTGGCGCAGTCGGGCTTTGCCCGCAACATCAAGTTCATCGAGGACTACGACCCGTCGTTGCCGCCGGTGCTCGCCAATCAGGATCAACTGATCCAGGTGTTCCTCAATCTGGTGAAGAACGCTGCCGAGGCTGTGGTCGATCTCGGCTCCGATGGCGAGATCCAACTCACCACCGCGTTCCGCCCCGGTGTCCGGCTGTCGGTGCCGGGCAAGAAGACAAGGGTGTCGCTGCCGCTGGAATTCTGTGTGCGGGACAACGGTCCCGGCGTTCCCGAAGATCTGCTGCCGAACCTGTTCGATCCGTTCGTCACCACCAAGCCGTCCGGCTCCGGCCTCGGTCTTGCATTGGTAGCGAAGATCGTCGGCGATCACGGCGGCATCATCGAGTGTGAATCGCAGCCGCGCAAAACCACCTTCCGGGTGCTGATGCCGATGTTCAACACCGCTAAGGCCCTTCAATCCCCGAACGGCGAGGACGCGCCGGCGTCGTCCGATGCCTCACAGACTGCAAGATGAGGACTCCCAATGCCCGCAGGTAGTATTCTCGTCGCGGACGACGACACCGCCATCCGCACGGTACTCAACCAAGCGCTATCGCGCGCCGGCTACGAAGTGCGGCTGACCGGCAACGCGGCGACGCTGTGGCGTTGGGTGAGCCAGGGCGAGGGTGATCTGGTGATCACCGACGTGGTGATGCCGGACGAGAACGCATTCGATCTGCTGCCGCGGATCAAGAAGCTGCGCCCGAACCTGCCGGTCATCGTGATGAGCGCGCAGAACACCTTCATGACCGCGATCCGTGCATCGGAGAAGGGCGCCTACGAATATCTGCCGAAGCCGTTCGACCTGAAGGAACTGATCGCGATCGTCGGCCGCGCGCTCGCCGAGCCGAAGGAACGGATCAGCAGCGCCAACGACGAAGGCGAATTCGACTCGATCCCGCTGGTCGGCCGTTCGCCGGCGATGCAGGAAATCTATCGCGTTCTGGCGCGGCTGATGCAGACCGACCTCACGGTGATGATCACCGGCGAGTCCGGCACCGGCAAGGAGCTGGTGTCGCGGGCGCTGCACGACTACGGCAAGCGCCGCAACGGTCCGTTCGTTGCCGTCAACATGGCGGCGATCCCGCGCGATCTGATCGAATCCGAATTGTTCGGCCACGAACGCGGCGCATTCACCGGCGCCAACACCCGAGCTTCGGGCCGGTTCGAGCAGGCCGAAGGCGGCACGCTGTTTCTCGACGAAATCGGCGACATGCCGATGGAGGCGCAGACCCGGCTGCTGCGCGTGCTGCAGCAAGGCGAATACACCACGGTCGGCGGCCGCACCCCGATCAAGACCGACGTCCGGATCGTCGCGGCGTCCAACAAGGACCTCCGCGTCCTGATCCAGCAGGGCCTGTTCCGCGAAGACCTGTTCTTCCGCCTCAACGTGGTGCCGCTGCGGCTGCCGCCGCTGCGCGAGCACATCGAGGACTTGCCGGATCTGGTCCGGCACTTCTTTGCCCTGGCCGAGAAGGACGGCCTGCCGGCCAAGAAGCTCGATGCCGCGGCGCTCGAGCGGATGAAGCAGCATCGCTGGCCGGGCAACGTCCGCGAGCTGGAAAATCTCGCGCGCCGACTGGCTGCGCTGTACCCGCAGGAAGTGATCACCGCCTCGGTGATCGACGGCGAATTGGCGCCGCCGCCGGTGGTCGCGGGCGGCAACGCTCCGCACACCGTCGACAACCTCGGTGGCGCGGTCGAAATGTATCTGTCGTCGCACTTCTCGGGCTTCCCGAATGGTGTGCCGCCGCCCGGCCTCTACCACCGGGTGCTGCGCGAGATCGAAGTGCCGCTGCTCACCGCCGCGCTGGCGGCGACTCGCGGCAACCAGATTCGGGCCGCCGACTTGCTGGGGCTCAACCGCAACACCCTGCGGAAGAAGATCCGCGACCTCGACATCCAAGTCTACCGCACCGGCGGCTGAGACGCCGGGGCAAGCTTTTCGGCTGTGGACCGCGTACTCGCCCGAGGTGGCTCGGGCGAGGCGCCGCGATATTGTCGCAATTGAGCAACATTGTTGTAGGAATGCATCACACGGTCTGCCCAATTCGGCGGCCGAACGCATTCAATGATTATTGCCGGAATGACCAGCGCAGAGACGTCGGCCCAACCCGTTGACGACCCCTCGATTGCCGAGCCGCGGCTGCGCACCTGGCGCAAGCTGCTGGCCCCGATGGCGGTCGGCATTGCGCTGTTCTCGGCGTTCCTGACCTTCATCGTCCTGACCGGCCTGACGCCGATCGCGCCGACCCGGGAAGTCGTGGTCAGCTTCCTGCTGATCAACGCCGTCACCATCCTGCTGCTGCTCGGCATCATTGCCCGCGAGGTCTGGAAGGTGGTCCAGGCCCGCCGGCGGGGGCGGGCGGCGTCACGGCTGCACATCCAGATCGTCAGCCTGTTTTCGGTGATCGCGGTGCTGCCGGCGGTGCTGGTGTCGATCGTCGCCAACGTCACGCTCGACCGCGGCCTCGACCGGCTATTCTCCGGCCCGACCCGGGCCGTGATCCAGAACTCGCTGATCGTCGCCAACGCCTATCTGCACGAGCACGGCCAGCTGATCCGCGGCGACATCCTCGGCATGGCCAACGACATCTCGCACGCCCGGGCGCTGTTCGACCTCGACCGCAAATCCTTCCGCGAATTCCTGACCAACGACGCCGCCACCCGCAACTTGCCGGGCGCGATGCTGATCGACAAGGATCGCAACATCCTGGAGGCGGCGCAGAACGGCATCCGCCGCGATTTCGACGTGCCGGCCCCGGAGTTCCTGAAGAACGTCGACGACACCGAACCGCAGATCGCGGTGTTCATCGAAGCCAATTACGTCGCCGCGGTGATCCGGCTGAAAGGCTTCGAAGACACCTTCCTGTACGTTGCGCGCTTCCTCGATCCGCACGTCGTGGCGCAGTTGCGCCAGACCCAGGCCAGCGTCGCCGAATATTCCGAGCTCGAAGCGCGCCGGCTTGGCGTCCAGGTCGCGTTCGCGCTGATGTTCACGGTGATCGCGCTCACCGTGCTGATGTCTGCGGTGCTGATCGGCCTGAACTTCGCCAATTGGCTGGTGGCACCGATCCGTCGCCTGATGGGCGCGGCGCATCTGGTCTCGACCGGCGACCTGCACGTCCAGGTGCCAGTGTCGAAGTCCGAGGGCGACCTGTCGCAGCTCGGCATGACCTTCAACAAGATGACCCAGGAGCTGCGCACCCAGCGCGACGAATTGGTCAGCGCCAGCGAACTGATCGACAGCCGGCGCCGCTTCATCGAGGCGGTGCTGTCGTCAGCGAGCGCCGGCATCATCGGCGTCGACGGCTCGCTGTCGATCGGCATCCTCAACCGCTCGGCCGAGAAGCTGATCGGTCACGCCGAGGCCGAAGCGCTCGGCCATCCGCTGTCCGAGATCATCCCCGAGCTCGACGAGATCATGGCCAATGCGCGCGAGGGATCGCAGCGCCTGGTGCAGGGCCAGATCACCATCATCCGCGACGGTCGCGAACGCATCCTCAACGTCCGCGTCACCGCCGAGCAGACCGGCCATACCAGCGACAGCTACATCATCACGCTCGACGACATCACCGAGCTGGTGTCGGCGCAGCGCACCTCGGCCTGGGGCGATGTCGCGCGCCGCATCGCGCATGAGATCAAGAATCCGCTGACGCCGATCCAGCTCTCTGCGGAGCGGATCAAGCGCAAGTTCGGCAAGGTGATCGTCGAGGACAAGAGCATCTTCGAGCAGTGCACCGACACCATCGTCCGTCAGGTCGATGACATCCGGCGCATGGTCGACGAATTCTCGCGGTTTGCCCGGATGCCGAAACCGGTGATCGAAGGCGAGGATGTCGGCGACACGGTGCGGCAGGTGGTGTTCCTGATGCGTGTCGGGCATCCCGACGTCGACATCGAAACCGAGATCAAGGACGAGCCGCTGCACGCGCGGTTCGACCGCCGCCTGATCTCGCAGGCGCTCACCAACATCATCAAGAATGCCACCGAGGCGATCGAGGCCGTGCCCGAGGAAGAACTCGGCAAGGGCAAGATCGAAGTGGTGGCGGCACGCGACGGCGACTTTGTCGTGATCGACGTGATCGATAACGGCATCGGTCTGCCCAAAGAAAGCCGTTCGCGGCTGCTCGAACCCTACGTCACCACCCGTGAGAAGGGCACCGGCCTCGGTCTTGCGATCGTCGGACGCGTGCTGGTCGACCACGGCGGCGGCATTGAACTCAACGACGCATCCCACGTTCGTCCAGGCCAGCGCGGTGCATGGATGCGCCTCCGATTCGCGATGTCCGGTCAGCCGGCATCACCTCCCGGATCGGGTGAACCAAAACAGCAGGCCGAGAACGAACCAAGGATAGCGGCTGCCAGCGGCAGCTAAAGCGACAGGCGCGACCATGGCGAATGACATTCTGATCGTCGACGATGAAGCGGACATCCGCGATCTCGTTGCCGGTATTCTCGAGGACGAAGGCTTCTCCACGCGCACCGCGCGCGACAGCGATTCGGCGCTGGCCGAGATCGCCAATCGGCGGCCCAACCTGATCTTCCTCGACATCTGGCTGCAGGGCAGCAAGCTCGACGGTCTCCAATTGCTGGAACAGATCAAGAAGGATCACACCGACGTCCCGGTGGTGATGATCTCCGGCCACGGCAACATCGAAACCGCGGTCGCGGCGATCAAGCGTGGCGCCTACGACTTTATCGAAAAGCCGTTCAAATCCGACCGGCTGATCCTCGTGGCGACCCGGGCGCTCGAAACCTCGCGGCTGAAGCGCGAGGTGCGCGAGCTGAAGCAGCTCGCGCCGTCGGCCTCGACGCTGGTCGGCCGCTCCGCCTGCATCAATCAGCTGCGCCAGACCATCGAGCGCGCCGCCAAGGCCAACAGCCGGATCCTGATCGTCGGCCCGTCCGGCGCCGGCAAGGAGCTGGCGGCGCGGACGCTGCACAATTCGTCGTCGCGCGCCGAGGGGCCATTCGTGGTGATCAACGCCGCGGCGATCACCCCGGAGAAAATGGAAATCGAGCTGTTCGGCGTCGAAGCCAACGGCGAGCATTCCCGCAAGGCCGGCGCGCTCGAAGAGGCGCACGGCGGCACGTTGTTCATCGACGAAATCGCCGACATGCCGCGCGAGACCCAGAACAAGATTTTGCGTGTCTTGGTCGAGCAGACCTTCCAACGCTGCGGCGGCACCACCAAAGTCAATGTCGACGTCCGCATCATCTCGTCGACGGCGCGTAACCTCGAAGAGGAAATCGCTGCCGGCCGTTTCCGCGAAGACCTGTATCACCGGCTGTCGGTGGTGCCGATCCGCGTCCCGCCGCTGTCCGAGCGTCGCGACGACATTCCGGAACTGATCGAATACTTCATGGAGCAGATCTCGGCGGCGACCGGCCTGCCGCGCCGGCAGATCGGCCAGGACGCGATGGCGGTGCTACAATCGCATGTCTGGCCCGGCAATGTCCGCCAGCTCCGCAACAACGTCGAGCGGCTGATGATTTTGGCCGGTGGCGGACCGGATGCGGTGATCACCGCCGACATGCTGCCGCAGGATGTCGGCTCGATGGTGCCGACGATGCCGACCGGCAATAACGGCGAGCACATCATGGGTCTGCCGCTGCGCGAGGCCCGCGAGGCGTTCGAGCGTGATTATCTGATCGCGCAGATCAGCCGGTTCTCCGGCAACATCTCGCGCACCGCCGAATTCGTCGGCATGGAACGCTCGGCGTTGCACCGCAAGCTCAAGGCGCTCGGCGTCGGCTAAGTCGTCCTTCCATTCATATCTCAGACCTGGATTCAATCGATGTCGCGCATCGCCTATGTCAACGGCCGTTATCTCGACATGCGCGATGCGAGCGTGAACATCGAAGATCGCGGCTATCAGTTCGCCGACGGCGTCTATGAGGTCTGCGAAGTGCGCGGCGGCAAGCTGGTCGACATGCCGCGGCACCTGGCGCGGCTGCAGCGCTCGCTCGGCGAATTGCGGATCAAGGAGCCGATGCCGCTCGCGGCCTTGTCCGTCGTGATGCACCAAGTGGTGCGGCGCAACCGGGTGAATCACGGCATCGTCTATCTGCAGGTTACGCGCGGCGTGGCGCGGCGCGATCACGGCTTTCCAGCTGCGTCGGTGAAGCCCGCCGTGGTGGTGACGGCGCGCAGCCTCGATCCGGCGAAGGGGCAGGCCAACGCCGCTCACGGCATCAAGGTGATCACGCTGCCGGAGAATCGCTGGCCGCGGGTCGATATCAAGTCGACGGCGCTGCTACCGAACGTGCTGGCCAAGCAGGCGGCGCGCGAGACCGGTGCCTATGAGGCGTGGTACGTCGACCGCGACGGCTATGTCACCGAAGGCTCCTCCAGCAACGCCTGGATCGTCACCAAAGAGGGCCGGGTGGTGACCCGCTCGGCCGAGGCCGGCATACTCCCCGGCGTCACCCGTGCGGTGCTGATGGATGCGTTCGAAGCGCTGCAGGTTCGGTTCGAGGAGCGGCCGTTCACGCCGGCCGAGGCCGCCGGTGCCGCCGAGGCATTCGTGACCGCGTCCAGCCAGATCGTGATGCCGGTGGTGGCGATCGACGGGCAGCCGATTGGCAACGGCACGCCGGGCGCATTGGCCAAACGTCTAAGAGAGCAGTTTCACCGATTTGCGGTGTTTTCTTAAGCTTTGCGGCGCGGGGAGCATCCACTCGGGGTTTTAGTTGCTTGCTTAAAAGCCATGCCTACCCTCTAATCGGACGTCGGCTTCCGGAGGGGGATCTCGGAGGAGTCGGCAACCGGGGTGGAGCTCCGATAGAGAGACGCGCACCGGCAAGAAAAGACAAAACCAATTGCGGGATAAAAAATGGCGGCAGACCGCGCACAAAACCTTCAAGACACTTTCCTCAACCACGTACGCAAGACAAAGACTCCCCTGACGATCTTTCTGGTCAACGGGGTGAAGTTGCAGGGTATTGTCACCTGGTTCGATAATTTTTGCCTTTTGTTGCGGCGCGACGGTCATTCGCAGCTCGTCTACAAACACGCGATCTCGACGATCATGCCGGGGGCGCCGATCCAGCTGTTCGAAAGCGGCGAGGACTCGCCAGCTTGAGGCGGGCCTGATTGGAACCCCGCAGCATTGACGAGGGCGCCGATCGTCCGCGATCGGGGCAGGGCGGAGAGACTGGACGAGTCATCGTCGTCGGTCCGTATTTGCGCACGCGCCGGGGTGATCCTGACGCGGCGGATACGGCCGTCCGCGACAACGACGCGCGGCTCGATGAAGCCGCGGGTCTTGCGCGCGCCATCGACCTCGACGTCGTCGAGGCGGTGCTCACGCCGATCAGCCAGATTCGTCCCGCGACCTATCTCGGCAAGGGCAAGGTCGAAGAGATCGTCGGGCTGATTGCCGCGCACGAAGCCGACCTCGTGGTGATGGATTGCGCGCTGTCGCCGATCCAGCAGCGCAACCTGGAGAAAGCCTGGAACGCCAAGGTGCTCGATCGCACCGGCCTGATCCTGGAAATCTTTGGGCGCCGCGCCAAGACCCGCGAAGGCACCCTCCAGGTCGAGCTGGCGCATCTCAACTATCAGCGCTCGCGCCTAGTGCGCTCGTGGACCCACCTCGAGCGCCAGCGCGGCGGCTTCGGCTTCATGGGCGGCCCTGGCGAAACCCAGATCGAGGCCGACCGCCGGTTGATCGGCGAGCGCATCACCAAACTCGAGTCCGAGCTGAAGAAGGTGCAGGCGACACGGCGGCTGCATCGCGCCGGTCGGCAGCGCGTGCCGTATCGCGTGGTCGCGCTGGTCGGCTACACCAACGCCGGCAAGTCGACGCTGTTCAACCGGCTGACGCGGGCCGACGTGCAGGCGGCCGACATGCTGTTCGCAACGCTCGACCCGACGCTCCGCGCGATCCAATTGCCGCACGGCGGCAAGGCGATGCTGTCCGACACCGTCGGCTTCATCTCCAATCTGCCGACCCAGCTCGTCGCCGCATTCCGCGCGACGCTGGAAGAGGTGCTGGAAGCCGATCTGATCCTGCATGTCCGCGACATCAGCCACGAGGATGCCGAAGCGCAGCAGCACGACGTCGACAACGTGCTGCGCCAGCTCGGCGTCGATGCGGCCAGCGGCCGGATTGTCGAAGTCTGGAATAAGATCGACCGCTTCGAGCCCGAGCAGCGGGACGAATTGAAGAACATCGCGGCGCGCCGGCCTGAGGATCATCCGTGCCTTCTGGTGTCGGCGGTGAGCGGCGAGGGCGTCGATGACCTTCTGCTGGCGATCGAGCAGCGCCTGGCGGCCACCCGCACCGTGCTCGATCTGTCGATCGATGCGGCGGACGGGGCCGGCGTGAGCTGGCTCCATCGCAACACTGAGGTGCTGGCGAAGGATCTGGTCGACGGCCGATACGCCATGACGGTGCGGGTCGAGGACAACAAGCGCGACGTCGTGGTCGACCGTTTCGGCGCGGTGCCGCGGCCGGATTGAGGGCGCGAATCGGCGCTTTGCGGAAGCGCCGATCGCGGCAATTTCGGCGCCTTTCACGAAGGCTTTTCGCGACCGTCGAAAACGCCCCGTAAGTCTTTGGAAAAACGAGCGGAAAAACCTTCGAAAACCGCGTCCGAAAGGGTGGTTCACAACACCCCGATACGCTATACGAATCCGATCAGATTCTGACCGGAATTCACCCTTGTCCGACAAAGACGACGAGAAGCCCGGGGAGCCGCTGGCGCCCTCGGATATTCGCCCCGTATCCATTCTCGACGAGATGAAGCGCAGCTATCTCGATTACGCGATGAGCGTGATCGTGGCGCGAGCGCTACCGGATGCGCGCGACGGGTTGAAGCCGGTGCATCGCCGTATCCTCTTCGGCATGTACGAGAACGGCTTCGAGTGGAACAAGCCGTATCGCAAGTCGGCACGCACCGTCGGCGACGTCATCGGTAAGTATCACCCGCACGGCGACCAGTCAGTGTACGACGCGCTGGTCCGCATGGCGCAGAACTTCTCGATGCGCGTGCCTCTGATCGATGGTCAGGGCAATTTCGGTTCGGTCGACGGCGATATGCCGGCGGCGATGCGGTACACCGAATCCCGCCTGACCAAGATCGCGCAGACGCTGCTCGATGATATCGACAAGGACACCGTCGACTTCCAGCCGAACTACGACAATTCGGAACGGGAGCCGCAGGTTCTTCCTGCCAAGTTCCCGAACCTGTTGGTCAACGGCGCCGGCGGCATCGCGGTCGGCATGGCCACCAACATCCCGCCGCACAATCTCGGCGAGGTGATCGACGCCTGTATCGCGCTGATCGACGATCCGGCGCTGTCGATCGACGATCTCAACAAGATCGTGCCGGGTCCGGACTTCCCGACCGGCGGCATCATTCTCGGCCGCGCCGGCATCCGCGCCGCCTATCAGACCGGCCGTGGCTCGATCGTGATGCGTGGCAAGGTCGAGATCGAGACCGTCCGCAAGGACCGTGAAGCGATCATCGTCACCGAGATTCCGTATCAGGTGAACAAGGCCACGATGGTCGAGCGCATCGCCGAGCTGGTGCGCGAGAAGAAGATCGAAGGCATCGGCGATCTGCGCGACGAATCCGACCGCGACGGTTTCCGCGTGGTGATCGAGTTGCGCCGCGACGCCGTACCTGAGGTCGTGCTCAACCAGCTCTACAAGTTCACGCCGCTGCAGACCAATTTCGGCGCCAACATGGTGGCGCTGGAAGGCGGCCGGCCGCAGTTGATGAACCTGAAGGATCTGCTGACGGTCTTCGTCGCATTCCGCGAACAGGTCGTCACCCGCCGCACCAAATTCCTGCTCAACAAGGCGCGCGATCGCGCCCACATCTTGGTCGGCCTCGCGATCGCGGTGGCGAATATCGACGAGATCATTCGCGTGATCCGTAATTCGCCTGATCCGAACACGGCGCGCGAGACCCTGATGTCGCGCGACTGGCCGGCCGCCGATGTCGCGGCGATGATCACGCTGATCGACGATCCGCGCCACAAGCTCAACGAGGACGGCACCGCCAGGCTGTCGTTCGAGCAGGCCAAGGCGATCCTCGATCTGCGGCTGCAGCGCCTCACCGCGCTGGGACGCGAAGAGATTTCCGAAGAGCTCGACAAGCTCGCGGTCGAAATCGCCGACTATCTGGAAATCCTGCGCTCGCGGGCGCGGGTGCAGACGATCGTCAAGACCGAGCTCGGCGAGGTCAAGGCCGAGTTCGCAACGCCGCGGCGGACTGAGATTGTCGAGCAGGAAGGCGAGGTCGAAGACGAAGACCTGATCCAGCGCGAGGACATGGTGGTGACCGTGTCGCACGCCGGCTACGTCAAGCGGGTGCCGCTGTCGACCTATCGGGCGCAGCGCCGCGGCGGCAAGGGCCGCTCCGGCATGGCCACCCGCGAGGAGGATTTCGTCTCGCGGCTGTTCGTCGCCTCGACGCACACGCCGGTGCTGTTCTTCTCGTCGCGCGGTCAGGTCTACAAGGAAAAGGTCTGGCGGTTGCCGCTGGCGCCGCCGAACGGCCGTGGCAAGGCGCTGATCAACATCCTGCCGCTGGAGCAGGGCGAGCGCATCACCACGATCATGCCGCTGCCGGAGGACGAAGCCTCGTGGAGCGAGCTCGACGTGATGTTCGCCACCACCGGGGGCAACGTCCGCCGCAACAAGCTGTCCGACTTCGTCGACGTCCGCCGCTCCGGCATCATCGCGATGAAGCTCGACGAGGGCGAGGCGATCGTCGACGTCCAGATCTGCACCGAGCGCGACGACGTGCTGCTGACCGCCGCCGGCGGCCAGTGCATCCGCTTCCCGGTGCCGGACGTGCGCGTGTTCAGCGGCCGCACCTCGATGGGCGTGCGCGGCATCGCGCTGTCGTCCGGCGACAAGGTGATCTCGCTCAGCATCCTGCGTCACTTCGAGGCGACGCCGGCCGAACGCTCGACCTATCTGAAGCAGTCCGGCGCGATCCGCCGTGCCGCGACCGGTGAGGAGAACGAGCCGATCGAGACGCCGGAAGTTGAAGCCGAGGAGGGCGATACGTCCGCGGCGCTGTCGCAGGAGCGCTATGCCGAAATGTCGGCGTCCGAGCAGTTCGTGCTGACGATCTCGGAGAACGGCTACGGCAAGCGGACCTCGTCGTTCGAGTACCGCACCACCGGGCGTGGCGGCAAAGGCATCGTGGCGATGTCGGTGAACAGCCGCAACGGCAAGCTGATAGCGTCGTTCCCGGTCGAAGACTCCGACCAGATCATGCTGGTCACCGACAACGGTCAGCTGATCCGCTGCCCGGTCGAAGGCATTCGCGTCGCCGGCCGCTCGACGCAGGGCGTGATCGTGTTCGACACCGCGGATGACGAGAAGGTCGTCTCGGTCGAGCGCATTCCGGAGACCGACGACGGCGAAAACGGCAACGGCGGCTAGGCCGGCGCTCGAGGAGAGGCGGCGTCCGTTCGCCGCCTCAGCGCCACGCTATGGCGCGCAGTCAGCAGGCTGCACGATCGCCAGAATCGAAAGACCCCCGAGGGGGCAACTCGGGGGTCTTCGGTACAGAGCGCCCTTGGAGGGAAGCGCTTTGCGGAAACTAGCGGTCGGATAACGCCAAAATCTTAATGTCGTTCCGCCGTCACCAGCCGCGCCTGACCGATCGGCGCGTGGCTGGCATTGGCGTTGCGGAGGCAGGACGGCTCGAAATTCGGCCAGGCCTGCTCCGAGCAGGCGGTGCCGAGGGGACGGATGTCGAGCCGGTCGCCCTTGGCCAGAGCCTGCGGAACGCTGGCTTCGACCTGCGGGGCAAAGCCCGGAAGAATGGTGACTGCCGCGGCAGCAAAGGCGGCGATCGCGATCACGGAAAGAGCCTTGATCATGACGGTGTCCCCTGTCGTCTCGATGGTCCGGCCGTTTCGGCCTGGAGTGCTTTGTCGCTTCCCGATGCGGCTGGTTTACCCAGCGCTGGTTTCAGAACGTCTTCATCGCCCGGCCATTCAGGTTTCATGACCGCGGGGATTTGTTTCTTGGCTTTCGGGCGCATGAAACAAACCCGTAAAAACGTGTGTGTTTTCAGGCGCCTCCCGTTACCATGCAGAAGACGCGCGAAGCCGCGATCCGGTTCGATCCGCAGCGCGAAATAAATCCGCCTGCCAGCTGCAGTTTTGAAGGAACTGGCGCCGCTTGCTCGATCCCGCGCGCCGCGCTAGACGGGCCGGATGTCACGCATCGCGCTTTATCCGGGGTCTTTCGATCCCGTTACCAACGGCCATCTCGACGTCGTCCGCCACGCCGTGGCGCTGTGCGACAAGCTCGTGGTGGCGATCGGCATTCATCCCGGCAAGAAGCCGCTGTTCACCACCGAGGAGCGCCTCGCGATGGTCGAACAGGTGTTCGGCCCGGTCGCCAAGGCGGCCGGCTGCGCGTTCGGCTGCACCACCTATGACAATCTCACCGTCACCGCGGCCGAGAAGGTGGGGGCGACCATCATGATCCGCGGCCTGCGCGACGGCACCGATCTCGACTACGAGATGCAGATCGCCGGCATGAACGAGACCATGGCGCCGGCGATCCATACCGTTTTCCTGCCGGCTTCGGTTGGTGTGCGCCCGATCACCGCCACACTGGTGCGGCAGATCGCTGCGATGGGCGGTGACGTCTCGGCCTTTGTTCCGGCCGAGGTGGCGTCCGCCCTGAAATCCAAGTTTGCCGCCGGCTCGCCGGCCTAACCGACCCGGAGTTTTCATGATCCGTCTGATCGGCCTCTTCGCGGCGCTGCTGTTTGCGCTGCCGGCGCTGGCGCAGCCGCTGCCCGCCAATCTCGACAAGCAGAACGCGCTCGTCATCGACACCACCAAGGGCCGCATCGTGATCGCGCTCCGGGCCGACATCGCGCCCAAGCACGCCGAGCGGCTGAAGCAGCTTGCCCGCGAAGGTTTCTACAACAACGTGCCGTTCCACCGCGTGATGGGTGGCTTCATGGCGCAGACCGGCGACGGTCAGAACTTCAACGGCACCGGCGGTTCGAAGTATCCGAACCTGAAGCAGGAATTCTCCAACGTGCCGTTCACCCGCGGGGTGGTCGGCATGGCCCGGCGCGGCGACAGCGTCGACAGCGCCAATTCGCAGTTCTTTATCATGTTCGCCGACGGCCCGAGCCTGAACGGCCAGTACACCGTGATCGGCAATGTCGTGTCCGGCATGGATGTCGTCGACAAGCTGAAGAAGGCTTCGCCGACCTCGCCCGGCGGCGCCGTGACCGATCCGGACAAGATGGTGAAGGTCCAGGTCGCCTCCGACGTGAAATAGGCGATCTCATTGCTGCCGCGCCGACTGACGATAGTCGCGGTAGCTTTGATCGCAGGGACGATCGGTCTCACCGTTCGCCCCGCGTCTGCGCAGAACGCGCCGATCGACAATCTCAACGCATTGTTTTCCGTGATGAAGCAATGCTGGCGTCCGCCGCGTCTGCCGGTCGGGAATCCCGGCATGCAGATCACCGTGCTGGTGAGCTTCACCCGCAGCGGCGAGATCCTCGGCAAGCCGCGGATCACCTTTGAAAGCCCGGAGGGCGGCCGGGACGACAGCCTGGCCTATCGCGTTGCGGTGATGGAGGCGTTGCAGCGATGCACGCCACTGCCATTCACGCCCTCGATGGGGGGCGCCGTCGCCGGACGCCCGTTCATGCTGCGGTTCGACGATCGCAGACAGAGTCCCAAACCAACAGAGAAGAGAGCATGGCTGATAACGACAACATCCTGATCCTCGAAACCACCCAGGGCACCGTGAAGATCGAGATGCGCCCGGATCTGGCGCCGAACCACGTCGCCCGGATCAAGGAGCTGGTGCGCGAGGGCTTCTACGACGGCATCGTGTTCCACCGCGTGATCGAAGGCTTCATGGCGCAGACCGGCTGCCCGCAGGGCACCGGCATGGGCGGCTCCGGCAAGAAGCTGAAGGCCGAGTTCAACGCCGAGCCGCACGTCCGCGGCACCGCGTCGATGGCCCGTGCCGCCAATCCGGACTCCGGCGACAGCCAGTTCTTCATCTGCTTCGACGACGCCCGCTTCCTGGACAAGCAGTACACCGTTTGGGGCAAGGTGATCGAAGGCATGGAGAACGTCGACAAGATCAAGCGCGGCGAGCCGGTCAAGGATCCGGACAAGATCGTCAAGGCCAGCATCGCGGCCGACGCTGCGGCTTGATCAGTGATACGTCGGCCGCGTTCAGGCCGGCGTAGCCATCAAGAAGGTGTCATGCCCGGGCTTGACCCGCCTGCGGGGCCGTAGCCCTCTTCGGCGCGGCGGAGGCCCGGGCATCCATCTTTTTGAAGAGGATGGATTGCCGGGTCGAGCCCGGCAATGACGTACTGGAATCATGCGCACCGATCTGTTCGATTTCGATCTGCCTGCCGAGAACATCGCGCTGCGGCCGGTGAGTCCGCGCGATGCCGCGCGGATGCTGGTGGTGCGCCCCGGCGCGCCGCTCGAGGATCGGATCGTGCGCGATCTGCCGTCGCTGCTGGCGCCCGGCGATCAGCTGGTGGTCAATGATACAAGGGTGATCGCGGCGCAGCTGACCGGTCGCCGGATCGGCCGCGGCCTCGAGCCAAAGATCGAAGCGACGCTGATCAAGCGGCTCGACGGCGCCCGCTGGCAGGCGTTGGTCAAGCCGGCCAAGAAGCTGCTGCCGGGCGACGTAGTGCGCTTCGGCCATGACGGTCGGGTCTGCCTGCTCGGGCATCTCGACGCCACTGTGGAGGCCAAGGGCGAAGCCGGTGAGGTGACGCTGGCGTTCTCGGTCCATGGCCCGGTGCTCGACCAGGCGATCGCTGAGATCGGCGCCACGCCGCTGCCGCCTTATATCGCCTCCAAGCGCCTGCCCGACGCGCAGGACACTACCGATTATCAGACCATGTTCGCCGCCAATGAGGGCGCGGTCGCGGCCCCGACCGCGGGGCTGCATTTCACCGCCGAACTCGAAGCCGCGCTGGCCGCGCGGGGCGTCGGGCTGCACCGGATCACGCTGCATGTCGGGGCAGGGACGTTCCTGCCGGTGAAGGCAGAGGACACCAGCGAGCATCGCATGCACGCCGAATGGGGCACGATCAGCTCCGGCACCGCGGATGCGCTGAACGCAGCGCGCGCAGCCGGCGGCCGGATCGTCGCGGTCGGGACCACGTCGCTGCGCTTGTTGGAAAGTGCGGCGCGCGATGACGGCCGCATCGCGCCATTCGCCGACGAAACCTCGATCTTCATCACGCCGGGCTATCGCTTCCGCGCCGTCGACGTGCTGATGACCAATTTCCACCTGCCGCGGTCGACGCTGTTCATGCTGGTGTCGGCATTCTGCGGTCTCGACACCATGCAGGCGGCCTACGCCCACGCCATTCAAACCGGCTATCGGTTCTACTCTTATGGCGACGCCAGCCTGCTGTTCCGGAACGACATCACCCCATGACCGTGCCCAATCACTTCGAACTGCTCGGGACCGACGGCGCCGCGCGCACCGGCCGGCTCACCACGCCGCATGGCGTCGTTCGCACCCCGGCCTTCATGCCGGTCGGCACCGCGGGCGCCATGAAAGGGCTGCACTGGCGCGAAGTCCGCGACGCCGGCGCCGATATCGTGCTCGGCAACACCTATCACCTGATGCTGCGGCCCGGCGCCGAGCGGATCGCGGCGCTCGGCGGCTTGCAGCGATTCACCACCTGGAATGGTCCGATGCTGACCGACTCCGGCGGCTTCCAGGTGATGTCGCTGGCGCAGCTTCGCAAAGTCAACGAACAGGCGGTGACGTTCCGCTCGCACATCGACGGCGCGGCGATCGAATTGTCGCCGGAGCGCGCGATCGAGGTGCAGCGTCTGCTCGGCTCGGACATCGCCATGCAACTCGACGAATGCGTGCGGCTGCCGGCCGATCGCGCCGATATCGAGCGGGCGATGCAGTTGTCGCTGCGCTGGGCCGAACGCTGCAAGCGCGCGTTCGAAACCGCGCCGGACGGCTACATGCTGTTCGGCATCGTGCAGGGCGGCGACGTGCCGGAGCTGCGCCACGCCTCGGCGCAGGGGCTGATCGACATCGGCTTCCACGGCTATGCGATCGGCGGCCTCGCGGTCGGCGAGCCGCAGGACGTGATGCTGGCGATGATCGAGGAGGCGGCGCCGATCCTGCCCGCGGAGCGGCCGCGCTATTTGATGGGCGTCGGAACGCCGGAGGACATGCTGGAGGCGGTGGCACGCGGCATCGATATGTTCGACTGCGTGATGCCGACCCGTAATGGCCGCCACGGTCTGGCATTCACGCAGTATGGCCCGATCAACCTGCGCAACGCCAAGCACGCCGACGATCCGCGGCCGCTCGACGAGGAAAGCGACTGGCCCTCGACCCGCAACTGTTCGCGGGCGTATCTGCATCACCTGGTGAAGTCGAGCGAGACGCTCGGCGCGATGCTACTGTCCGAGATCAACATCGCCTACTACCAAAGGCTGATGCGCGACATCCGCGCCGCGATCGCCACCGGTCAGTTCGAAGAGTTCAGGCTCCGCACCCGCGCCGGCTGGGAACGGGGTGATCTGCCGCGCTGATCGCCCGCGCCGCGCACTACGCGGCGCTCGCCTGCGCGCCTGTGCTGGCGCACGACGGGCCGATTCAATAGCTTGATCGAGCGACCAGCCCCTCACGCTTGAATTCAGGCATTAGTTTGACGCCGTTGGGCGACGACCTCTGCTCGATGCTCAGAGATCATGGCTAGACGCCGTTCATACTAAGCAGGCTCTCGCCTTGTCAGGAAAACCCGTCGTCAGGGACATGAACTAACCATTTTCCTGACAGATCAAGCTCGAAGTTCTGACTGATACCCGGCGAATCCATAGGGGGATGGCACGGGCGTGGAGCGTAGTTAGTCGGGCAGGGTGAAACCAGCCATGCGGTTGTGGTACTTCACGGGATCTACTCGTGGAGTATCATGTCCCTTGGGGGTGGGCCTCACTATGTTGATGTATCATTTGATCGTTGACATCAAGGAGAAGCAAACGGGCGATCGTTCGGAGAGTATGAGATGCCGAAGACGGCCAATTCAGATCGCTTGCTCAAGCCTGCGCGTTTCTCGACGGCAGACCTTTCCAGCCAAGATCGGTTCGACGCCTGGCGAGAGAAGCTGCGCGATGTTGCAGATCTCGAGCCAAACTCTGCCAAATCGCTGACACGGCCTGTGGAATTGGCGACGTGGGATCTGGGCGCCATCGCGGTTTGCCAGGAGAAGAACCCCGGGGCCAAGTTCAAGCGGGATACGCAAGCCGTTCGCCGGGCGCTCGCTGACCATTGGTATCTCTATCTCTTGAAGTCTGGATCGAATTGCACGATCGCTGGCGATCGTAAGGCGGCCGGAAACGCGAGCGAACGATTTGGTCAAATCGGATTCTACTCGCTGGGGCAGGCCTGCCACGGTGAGATGAATGATATCGAGACGTTGATGGTGTTCATTCCGCGCGATTTGTTTGCAAAGGACGCGGCGGCAATAGACAAGCTCAACAACAGCATCCTTCAGTCTCCGCTTGCCTCCTTGCTTTCGGACTACCTTCTGGCGCTCGAGCGGCAATTGGCGCATGTGAAACAGGACGACGCTCCAGGTATCGCTAAGGCGACAGAGGCGATGCTGTCTGCGTGTCTTGTGCCGGGCTCACGAAGCCTTGGTGAGGCCCGCGATGGAGTGGTGATGGGCCTGGTCGAGCGGGCCAGGCGCATCGTCAGAGCGCAGCTTGCAAATCCGAGGTTGTCTCCTGCAACTCTTGCGAGCGGGCTCGGCGTATCGCGTAGCCTGCTATACCGGCTGTTTGAGCCGCACGGAGGCGTAGCCGCTTACATCAGGAATTATCGGCTCGGGCAGGCTTGTCGAGCTCTCAGTGATCCAAACGAGACGAGACGGATTGCCCAGATTGCCCTTAGCGTCGGGTTTGTTAGTCCACAGGAATTCAGCCGTGCGTTCCGAGCGCAATATGGCTGTAGCCCATCTGACGCGCGAGCCGATCGGATTCCCCTGATGGCGGCAGGTCGTGCGGGCGGCGAGGGCGGAAGGTCCCTCGATATCTTCCTTCGCATGACCTGACCGACGAAGGATGATCGTCGTCTTGGCTGCCTGGTGGAAGGATTAACAATTCCATACGCTGGGATTGGGCGGCATTTGACATGCCGTCATTTCTTTCTTCCCAAAGCGCACGCAACGTCGGAGCCGGCATTGAGCTGCCTTGAGGCCAATTGCTACCAGCAGGCTCGTCCCAGATTGTGAGTTCAACGTTCGAGGGCAACCGTCTCGAACGCTGACACGAGTGCGGTTTCGAGCCTCGTCGTCATCTGGAGCAGGATGTTGTAGGCCTGCTGACGAGGCATCGGAGGCTTGTACGACCGTTCCTCAATCAGCGCACCGAAGATGTCGGCGATGGTCAGCATTCGAACGATGTCGCTGATCTCACTGCCGGACAGCCGATCGGGGTACCCGCTGCCGTCGAGATACTCGTGGTGGTGCCTTACACCGTCGAGAATTTCAGGCGTCACGCGGGGATTGTCCTGTAATGCATCGAAGCCAATCGAGGGGTGCCGTTCGATGATCAGTCGTTCCTGGGGCTCGAGTCGGCCTGGTTTGTCCAGAATGCTGAGCGGGATCTTTGCTTTTCCAATATCGTGCAGCATGGCCGCCAGATGAAGCGTTCGAAGATCAGCGTGCCGAAGCCCAAGGCTGATGCCAAAGTCCACCAACACGCCGCTCACCAGGAGGACGTGCTGATAGGTGGCCTTATGATGACGGCGAACGACGCCGAGCCAGCCAGAGAGGCCGTGGCGATTGAGGCAGCTGATGGTCGAATCGGCGCAGTCTTGAAGTCCATCGATGTCCACGAGTTCGCCATTGCTCATGGCCGTGAACGAAGCTTCCAACATTTGGGCGCTATGCTGTGCCGCGGCCTCGGTCTCGGCATTCGGATTCTGGGCAGCGGAATCGCGCAAGAACCGGTGAAGCGACGTCATCGACTGATCGACGATCAGGACGTGTGTCGCCCCCAATGCGTATGCTTGGGCTGATGCGGGATGGATGCGATCCTCGATCAGGAAGATGCGCTGCGTGACGCCCCGGTTCTGATCCAGAAACTTACGAATTGCAAAGATGGTCTCGACCGATTTGAGGTCAGCCCAGACGATGAGCTGATCGTCCGAGGACAGTCGGGCGCAGGTCTTCGGCAGTGTCGCGTATTGGACGTTGATATGCCTCTGCAACGCTTGCTTGAGCCTCTTCGTGCGGGCCGACGAGTCGGTGATGACCGTGATCCGGGCGGGAGAACTCGCTGGTGTGCGATCAGTGAATCGTAAAGCTGTCGCAGTAACGGTCTTCGAGCTCATTGTCGGCTTGCCAAATGCGGTTATCGGAACTGATGGTGGGGGCCAAGTACGGTTGCATCTCGAGGTCTGACGCCAGGGCGTGGTCAAGAATCCATCGATGAAAGAAGCCTTTCAGCTGAAATCGCATGGCACTCGACACCTTCTCGGCAGCCGTTTCGAGCTCGCGTAGAAGCAGGTCAATTTCATTCAGCAGATCGATATGTTCATCGCGATGGGCGTCCCGATTGGGAAAGTCGAGAAGCTCCTGCAGATGCTCTTCGCGAGCGAAGTGCGCTTCGGCTAGAGTTCGGAGTTCTCGGGTTGCTGCGAGGATCTGGACTGCGTCTTCGTTGTCGCCCAGTAGGCTGTAGATGGAACTGATGGCTTGAATGATGGCCCTGTGGTCCTCATCAATAATGCCATTGTCTATCGCGTGAGATGGTTTCCAAGTGATCGTCATGGGAGCGGTTCCACTGGTGCAGAGCTTGGAGTCTGGCGGATGGAGTTTTTTGCAGTAGGGTGCGTTCTTCATCCGGGGGAAGCGCACTTCTCGTGCTTAGGCCGGGGTCCTCCGTTTGCGTGGCTTGAAGTTTGAGTGACGATTGCGAAGAAGCGTCGGTCATCGTGCATGAGGTGGCCGAGAACGACCGACTGGATGATGAAGTCGCTCAGGTGGTCGCGTGGCTGTTGCCCGGCCAGAACGGCGCACACCCGGTCCTTCAGCTCGGCAAGAAGGCGCGTGTGTTCGGCGATGTGAGCGTCGAGCTCTTCGTAGCCATGTGCTCGCAGGACAGCCTCTTCGCTGGCAAAATGCTTGGTAACCGCCGCGACGATAGATCGTGCGATGCGATCACAGTCTCCACCGTCAGCACCGCAGGCGAGGTACTTGTTGGCCAGATCGAAGAGCGCGCGGTGTTGTGTATCGATGGTCAGGTGCCCGCAGCTATAGGAGTCGTGCCAAACGAGGGGGGTGGGCGACCGAATCTGCCGACTTGGAGCGCTCTCATCGATAGGAGGCGCTTGAGTCTGAGACGCACGTTTCGCAGCGTACATCCAGTGGTCGGCTTTCTCGAATAGCGTCTCTGCGGTATCGCCCGTGTTCCATTCGGATGCTCCGATGGAGACGCTCAACCGTCCGATCGTCTGCTTTGTGGAGCGCCGGTAGAGCTTACGTTGCGTGATTTGAGTGCTAATTCGTTCGCCCATGGCGAGTGCATCGTGAAGCGATTGCTCAGGCAAAATCGTCGCGAATTCATCGCCGCCGACACGGCATACAAGCTCGCCGTCGCGAACGCTGTCCTGCAACGTTCTGGCGATCAGCCGAAGGATGTCGTCTCCGACGGCGTGGCCGTACGTGTCGTTGAAATCCTTGAAATGGTTCACGTCGATCAGAAGCAGCGACAGCGGTTCGTCCTCGGTCGCTCGCGGCAATGTGCGTGACAAAGTGAGGTCGAATAGCTTCCGGTTGCCGACGCCGGTCAGAGGGTCGGTCATTGCATCCTTGCGGACATCGTCGAGTTGTTGCTGAAGAGCCGCGACTCGTTCCGCGGCCAATTGCAGTTGCTGGACCAGCAGCGCATTCGTTGAACTGATGTGTTCAGTCCACGCGATGATCTTGTCGATCGCGAACCGAGCGCTGCCGCTCGTAGACTCGAGCTGCAGCACATGACCGGCGGTTGCGAGCACGTGTTGGTAATGCGCCGTCGCCGTCGACGCGGTCGTGATCGCGGTGGCGATGCTGGTGGTTTGGTCGCGAACGGACTCGCCGATCGAGTCGATGCGCCCGGCGGTCGAACGAGCGGAGAGGTGGGTTTGGTGGAGCCGTGCGAGATCGCGTGCCGTGGGGCTGCAGGTCTGTGCGGTCAACGCATCAAACGCGGTACTCAATGATTTGTGTGAGCCGAGGAAGTACACAAAAAGGACTTCGTAAATCTCCGGATTGAGAGGCAGATTGAGCTCTGTTGCTTTCTGAATAGCTTTCTGTGAAAGCTGATCTGTCCAAGATCGGTCGAGTGCAGAGTACATTTTAGCCGTTCGCTATTATGCCGAGTGCCAACCGACGCGATGAGTGGTCTGCGAGCCGGCGCGCATGGTGTGATTGCGCGGAGGGTCGGTCCTCATCCCCGGAAATCGGGAGCGTCAGGATCAGATGCTAAGAAGGGGATTGCTGTCGGGAACTTAATGGAAGACGGGTGGAAGCGGGCCCGCTTTGCAATGCGTCTTTTAGAAGTGGCAATCCGTCCCAATCTTTGGGTGCCCAATCGCGGATGGCGTCGCGTTGGATCGGGAATCAGCGCGGTTCATTCGGCCTGTATCGCAGGCAATTGGCGGTGCAGACGTTCGGTTGCGAAAGCCAGAGAGGATTGGTTTACCGGCACAAGCGCGGAACAAAGAGAAGCGCCGATGGCACCACGTCGAGAAAATTGGGAGCGTGAGGGCGATCGTAGCTTGTTTGTCCTAACAGAGTGCTGGACCTAGTCTCCCGGCAATATCGCCACTCAGCGGGCGGGGGCAATGCGCGTTGAGCACCAGGGCGCGAGGAGCGGCGGAGCAGGCTGATGAGCTGATGGGCCATCCCGCAGTGTTGCCGATGTCGAGGCGTCGATCTTTAGGTGACCGTTCCCGTCGTCATCGGATGTGGTCCGATGCGGCCGGGAACGATCCCTGATATGAGCGCCTGATCGGTTCGCCCGATTAGTTGCAGGAAAACCGTTTCACCGAGTGCTTGGTGACGAAACCATAGCCGCAGGTGTCGCAGGTCCACAGATAGCTCACGACGCTTTCGGTGAGATAGGCCGATGCTTCGGCTGCGACCATCGAGTCGGCGCAGACCGGGCAGGTGGGGAGATCGCTGCCGCGTGGTGCGGGACGAGGAACGTTGGTCGACAGGACTTCAGCAATCGCCGGCATCGTGACCTCCTCATCTTCCAAAAGCGTTGGACCTGATTGATTGAATGGCCTGAGAGTTCGAATGAACTGAAACGTCAGGCATGTGTTCGACTGAAGTGATCACCACCTCAGTTGCTCGAACTATACACTAGGAACTCTGACGATGTCGCAACACAAATGCGTTCGTTTTGAGAAATTCGATTCTGCACTGCACGCCTCGCGCGCGCTTTGCTCCCGACATCTCGATTGCGAACGTGCTCGTTAGCGATTCAATTACTATTGCGGCCCGCAAGAGGGCGTGATCAACCGTAAGAAATTCCGTCACAGCTGAGTCTTGTGCGCCGCGATGCGCGGCTTTTGTTCAGCTGTCGCGGAGTGTGCTCGCCGGTCATTCGACGAGTCTCGTCAACGCCTTAAGTCTGCTCAACCTGCCGAGAAAACCGCCATGTCGCAGCCGCCCCGCCGCCCCCGCACGTTGAACGATGCCCGCACCGAGGCGGAGGCCGCCTTCAAGAAGGTCACCGCCAAGCCGGTGGAAGCGCCGCCGAAGCGTCAGGCAGTGCCGGGCGTGAAGGAGATGGTGTCGCTGCGGATTGATCAGGCCGTGCTGGAACACTTCCAGGAGGGCGGCCCGGGCTGGCAGGACCGCATCAACGCCGCGCTGCGCAAGGCCGCCGGCCTCGACGGCTAGCGCGTATTCCGGATCGGGGCCGCGGCGGGCGGCCGCGGTCCGCCGCGCAGATTGAGCAGGTTGCCGGTCAGGATCAGCGCGGCGCCGATCACCGTGTAGGCGTCGAGCCGCTCGCCATACAGCAGCCAGCCCGCGGTTGCCGAGAGCGGCACCCGCAGGAAGTCCATCGGCACCACGATGGTGGCGTCCGCGTAAGTCAGCGCCCGCGCCATGCAGTAGTGCGAGAACGTGCCGCAGAACGCGATGATCACGATCCAGGCCCAGACATAGGCCGACGGCCATTGCCACAGCCACAGCGCCGGCACCAGGCCGGCGGCGCTCTGGATGATCAGCATCCAGAAGATGATCGCGAGCGTGCTCTCGGTGCGGGTCAGCGACTTCATCAGTGTGACCGAAATGCCGAAGCCGACGGCCGCGCCGAGTGCGATCAATTGTCCCGGGTCGACCGACGAGGTGGCGGGACGGACGATCACCACGACGCCGATCAGCCCGAGCACGACCGCGGTGATCTTCCAGACGTTCATGTGTTCGCCGAGGAAGGTCGCGGCCAGGATCGCGATCCAGATCGGCATGGTGAACTCGATCGACACCACCTGGCCGATCGAATCAGTGTCAGCGCGTAGAACCAGCCGATCTGCGCGGCGTAGTGCACCAGGTTGCGGCTCAGATGCGCGAGCGGCCGTGCCGTCGCCATCGCGGTCAGCCCGCCGGCCTTGTGGATCAGCGGGTACAGCATCGCGAAGCCGATCAGCGAGCGCAGTTCCATCACTTGAAACACGCTCAATTCGCGCAGCGTCTCGCGGCCGGCGACGGCGACGATCACCATCAGCGCGAGCCAGCCGGCCATCCACAGCGCGGCCTTCAACATCGAGGGAGAGCGGGTCATCGCGGCGGTTTGGCTCGTTGATGGCGTCGGCGTTTCCTGAGGTCGCTCTATCTTCGACAACGGCAGGCTTGGCAACCGCCGCGCCGCAGAGGCCTGCCTGCGGCCGCTGCGGTTGATTTCCGCCGCCGCTTGTGCGCGCAATTGCCGTCAAAGCGGCGAACAAGCCGGTGACCAAGGGAGGATCGACGATGCGGGTGCTGCAACCGGATGGATGGGCCAAGCCGCGAGGCTTCGCGCACGGCGTCGCCTTCAACGGTCCCGGTCAGTGGCTGGTGCTGGCGGGCCAGACCGGCACCAATGATCAGGGCGAGTACGAATCAGACGATCTCGCCGCGCAAGTCGGCGCCGCGCTGCGCCGCGTGACCCGGCTGCTGGCGGAGGCTGGCGCCGGCCCAGAGCACATCGTACGGCTGACTTGGTATCTCACCAGCCGCGCCGAATACGAGGCCGCTGGGACCGGAATCGGTGCGGCCTGGAAGGAGACGCTGGGCCGGCACTTTCCGCCGTCGACGCTGCTCTATATCGGCGGGCTGGTCGATCCCCGGGCCAAGGTCGAGCTCGAGGTGACGGCGTTCGTGCCGGCGCGGTGACGCAGCCTGGGCGACTTAGCCTTGCGGATGCTTGCCAGCGCGGCCGGTTTCGGCCAATGAGCCGCGAGCTTTTCCAAGGAGTTTCGTTCGATGACCCAGCGCTCGACCTCGGCCGATTTCGTCACCGCCTTCGCCACCGGCTGGCCGGAGGCTCAGCCGGAGGTGATGATTCTGTCGCTGACCACCCAGAAGGGCGTGCAGGACTTCGCCTTGACCAAGGAGCAGGCGCTGCTGGTCGCCAAGACCATCAAGCGCACCGCGACCGCGCTGGCCGCGCCGAAGGCGAGGGCCTGACCGCGCGCCGCGGGAGGGCATTCAAAGGCTCGCCGCGGCAGAGCCTGCCCCCAAACGAAAACCGGGCCCCTTTCGGAGCCCGGTTTGGCAACACAGCTCAGAAGAGCAGTATTGATTAGCCGACGTTGACCGACGACTCGATCGCCGCGGCCTTGCCGTTCCAGTACTTCGAGAACCAGGTGGTGTGCGACAGCACAGCGAAGTGCACCAGGATCGCGATCACGGTGACGCTGCCGAGCAGGAGCGGGAGACCGACGGTCGGCTTCACCACAGTCCAGATACGAGCTTGATTCATATTCTATACTCCTTTGGGCAGCTAATTAGTGCAGCCAGGGCGAGTAAACGTAGGCGAGGAAGTGCGCGACGATCGCGATCGCACCGAAAATGCGGGTGCCATCGATCACGTGCTTGTGGAGCTCTTCGGACTCCTCGACCGTCAGGCCGGTCAGCGTCTTGTCAGCCATTTTGAGACCTCATAATGGGGTTTCTGCGCATCGCCGAGCCGCGTTGCGGCCCTCGATGGCGCGCATAATGACCCGCTCCCCCCGACCGAACATTGAGCCGGCTCAAATTTTCGTGAGCGCTGCGTGATCCGTTGGTCGTAAGGCGGTAGCGAGATGCCGGGTTCGGCCGCTTTATTGTGGACCAGCGGATTGCCAAAAGGCCCTTGGTGCGCGCATTCCCGGTCGAATCGAGCTCACGGAGCGGACGGGTGACGGCGATCGATTTGGGAGCTGCTGGGCCAAGTGACCGTCGACGAAGAGAATAAAGAGCCAGCTCTGGACGAGCCGATCAGTCTTCGATCTGACGAGTAAGGCGCATGGTGAGCGCGGAGGGACTCGAACCCTCGACCCCATGATTAAAAGTCACGTGCTCTACCGGCTGAGCTACGCGCTCACGTGAGGCGCTGTGTAGGGGGCGGGGCCGGCGGGGTCAATACCCGCGGTAACCGCGCCAGCCGCAGCCAAAGCCGAATTGGCTCAAGCCCACAGATATTTATCCAATCTTCCTCGTGCAACCAATCAGCTGGCGCGCACGGCGGCGACGCGCTTACGCGTCGCGGTGAAGTTCGGAGGCGACCTTCTGCGGCGCCGGGATCGGGGTCGGCAGGGCAACGGGGCGCAGGCCGATCAATTCGGCGGTCCGCACCGCGGTCGCGGTCCACCAGCCGAATTGGTTGATTCGCGAGTTCTCCAGAATCGCGATCGCCACCGCCGCCAGGAAGGGCAGGCTCTGCAGCACCAAGACGCCGGCGAAAATATAGATCTCTGTGATCTGGATGTTGCTGTTGGAGACCACCAGGATCGCGGCGCCGATCAGCAGCAGCACGCCGATGACGGCCTCCCAGAACGCCTGGAATTCCACCGACATCATCGTCAAGCCGCCCTTGGAAGTGCGGGCGAAGGCGAGGTGCTCGGTGATCAGGCCCTGGGCGACGGCGCGGGACACCGTCCACTGCACCGACATCGCCGCGATCATCGCCCCCAGCATCTGCGGCACGCCGATCTTCACCCGCAGCCGGTACAGCACCAGGAAGTGCGCCAGCGTGACGATGAAGGAGGCGATGATCGGCAGGGTGAGGATCTTGTCGGGAATCGCGATGTCGGCGAACGCCACGATCGGCACCCAGATCAGGTTGAGGATCGCCACCACCACGCCGAGGCTTTCGGCGCCGAGCCAGTTCAGCCAGCCGAGGCCGAATTCGCGGCGCTGGTCGCGGGAAAGGCGGCTGTTGCCGGGCAGGAACCGGCGCCAGTGCTTCTTGATGATCTGGAAGCCGCCATAGGCCCAGCGATGCCGCTGCTTCTTGAACGCCTCATAGGTGTCCGGCAGCAGGCCGTAGCCGTAGCGGGTGTTGGTGTAGTGGGTGAGCCAGCCGTGCTCCATGATCTCGAGGCCGAGATCGGAGTCCTCGCAGATGGTGTCGCTCGACCAGCCGCCGGCCATGTCCATCGCGGCCCGGCGGATCAGGCACATCGTGCCGTGCACGATGATGCCGTTGTACTCGTTGCGCTGGACCATGCCGATGTCGAAGAACCCGGCATATTCGCCGTTCATGATGTAGTGCATCAGCGAGCGGTCGCCGTCGCGATGCTCCTGCGGCGCCTGCACCAGGCCGACTCGCGGGTCGTCGAAGGCGGGCACCAGGTCCTTCAGCCAGTCCGGGGTCACCACATAGTCGGCGTCGATGATGCCGATGATCTCGGCATCGACCGCGGTGCGCTCCATCGCGATCCGCAGCGCGCCGGCCTTGAAGCCTTTGACCTTCTCGGCGTTGATGAACTTGAAGCGTTCGCCGAGCTCGCGGCAGTGATCCTGGATCGGCTGGGTAAAGGCCGGGTCGGGCGTGTTGTTGATGATCACCACGACTTCGAAGTTCGGGTAATCGAGCCGCGCCAGCGCATCCAGCGTCTGCTTCAGCATCTCCGGCGGTTCAAAATACGCCGGGACGTGAATCGAGACCTTGGGGAAGGTCACCGGTTCGCCCTTGGCGAGCGCGGCGGCGCGCCGGGCTTCCTGGGCGTCCGTGAGGGCGCGGGTGATCAGGCGGCGCGGCTTGCGGCCGAAGGCGACCGCCGAGATTTCCTCGATCCGGGCGAGGGCGATCGCCACCAGCGGCACCAGCAGGATCATGCCGAGCGTCAGCGCGAAGGCTGAACCGAACAGGAAGTAGTGCCCGTTCCAATAGGCGAACACCGTCGCGGCCCAGGCGCCGGCGCCGTGGGCGGCCGCCGACAGCAGTAGCGTCTGCATCGCCGTCGGCGCGGCAAGCTGCAGGATCGGCAGCGACAGCAGGATGCCGACCAGCAACGCGATGCCGGCAAGCTTCCAGTAGTTCGGATCGACCACAGGGCCGGTCCAAGCGAACTTCGGCTGGCGCGAGGCGTCGAGGAAGCCCCAATACGGACCGACGCCGCCTTCGAAGAACTTCCAGGGCTGATCGATCGCTTCAACGATGTTGTATTCCATGCCGATCGAGTCGGCGCGGCTGACGAAGTTGCGCAGCGTCACCGCCTGTTCGAATTGACCGGGCACCGCGGCCTTGCGGTTATAGCCCGCGCTCGGCCAGCCGAATTCGGCAATCACGATGCGCTTGCCGGGGAACGCCTCGCGCAGCTTCTGGTAGATGATCATCGCCTGATCGACCGCCTGCTTGGCGGAGAAGCCTTCCCAGTAAGGCAGGACGTGCGCGGCGATGAAGTCGACCGAGGAGGCGAGCTCGGGGTGCTCGAGCCAGATGTTCCAGATTTCGCCAGAGGTGACCGGCGCTTTGACCTGAGACTTCACGCGCTGGATCAGGCGGGTCAGCCGACGGACGTTGTTTTCGGCCGTGGCCCAGCGCACCGCTTCGTCACGTTTGTCGGCCGGCTGGGCTTCGGCGTCCCGGACCCGCTGGTTCTCTTCGGCCACCAGACGGTAGCGCTCTTCCTCGCTCAGCCCGAGATTTTCCAGCGGGATCTGATCGCCGCGATACACCGTTTCGTTGCCGACCACGATGCCGCTGACATTGGCGTTGTGCTTGGCGAGGTCGATCGCGGCCTGGATCTCGCGCTCGTTGCGGGTAACGTCTTTGTCGATCCAGGCGCCGACATTGACCTTCAGGCCGAACTCATTGGCGATCGGGGGCACCATCTCGGGACCGCCGGTCGACGAATACAGACGGATGGCGCGGGTCTGCGCCGACAGCTTCTTCAGGTCGGAGCGGATCCGCTCAGCGGTCGGGAAGTTGTCGACGTCCGGATGGCCAGAGCCATCGAACGGCGCGTAGGACACGCTCGGTAGCATGCCGGTGAAGTCGGCGGCTTGTTGTTTCTCCCGAAGGAGGCCCCAGAGCCCGGCGTGAGCGGCGGTGACGAAAAGCAGAACGGCGACGACAGCGCGCATCGCGACTAAACCATAAGGGGCCAGTTTGGCAGGTGGACTAACCCGTCCCCGAGGTCTGTCCACATCGTGGGCGCATCACTGTACGGATGCGCCCCGTGTCCAAGCAACTCGGCCGACCCCATGGCGAATTGAGGGCGTCCGGCGACCAAACCCGAGAAAATCCCGAACGTTCCAGCGCGCCGCGGAGTTATTTCGCAGGTGCGGGAGCCGGAGCCGCCGGTTGCTGCGGGGCAGGCGCTTGCGCCGGCTTGGCGGCCGGACCGGGAGGCGTTGCGGCCGCTGCGGCAGGCTGCTGCTGGGCGGTCGGATTGATCCAGCATGCGTGCACGCGTCCGCTGAGACTGTCGGGAGCTTTCGGGTCGATAGGACCAGATCGCACGACACACCTGAATGCCGCCTGAATGTGACCCGTCGGGCAGCCGAAGCGATCGTACATGTCGAGGTGACGGAATGCGGTGTCGAGGTCGTCGCGCCACATCAGCACCACGACGCGGCGGCCGAGCCAGACGCATTCGGGATTGCCGGCGGGGCCGTTGATTGCCTGCGCAGCTTCGGCGAATTCGTCGGTCTTCTTCTGGCTTTCCTTGAGCGCGTCGGCAGTCGACTGAGCCGGCTGATTATTGGCGGCCGCCGGCGGCTTCTGCGTCTGGTCCTGGGCGCGCAGATCACCGCTCTGGGCGATCGCGCCGCCGACGCCGACCGACAGAGCAAGACCGCTCACGGCCAGGCAACGCAGCATCGCGTTCTGGAACTCAAGGAATACTCGTCGCATCGTGTCCCCGATCTCGTTGCCGGGCCATCGCGGCGCCGGTCCATCCACCTGATGCCGCTTGAATTCGTCGCCGATAGGGCGTGGCCCTCGGCAGAATCCCATGACGGACATTTTTGATTTTGTCCAGCAATGGCAGTTCGTCCTTCGGTGCATGGCGACGAATTGATGGCGGAAGAACGTCTGTTGTCGTGGCGGCTGAACGGCGCAGTGCACAAGGCGGCCTTGGCAGATCGGTCGCGAGCGGCTAATCGACGGGACCCTTTTACGACGGACGGAATCGAAATCCTTGCGCACGCCGCTGTTGTTGATCCCGATCTCGTTGGCCATGATCTTCGGTGTGTGGTGGTGGATCGCCACGCCGATCACGCTCGAACGAGCGCCGATCGAAGCCAACTCCAAACTGGAATGCGTCTCTTACGCGCCGTTCCGCGGCGCGCAGACGCCGCTCGATCCGACGACGCATATCGACGCCGAGCAGATCGCGCAGGATATGGCGCAGCTCGCTAAAATCTCGAAGTGCGTTCGTACCTATTCGATCGATAACGGCCTCGACCAGCTGCCGCCGCTCGCCGCCAAGGTCGGGCTGAAGGTGTTGCAGGGCATCTGGCTGTCGAACGACCGCTCGAAGAACCTTGCGCAGATCGCAACCGCGGTCGGACTCACCAAAGCCTATCCGGACGTGATCACAGGTCTGGTGGTCGGCAACGAAGTCTTGCTTCGCGGCGAGATGACGACGGCGGATCTGGCTGCGACTATCCGGCTAGTGAAGGCGCAGGCCAAGGTGCCGGTGACCTATGCGGACGTCTGGGAATACTGGCTGCGTAACCGCGAGATCTACGACGCGGTCGATTTCGTCACGATCCATATCCTGCCGTACTGGGAGGACATGCCGGTTCGCGCCCGCTACGCCGCGAACCACGTCGATGCGATCCGCAAGCAGGTCGCGGTCGCCTTCCCGGGCAAGGAAATCCTGATCGGCGAAACCGGATGGCCGAGCGCCGGCCGGATGCGCGAAGGCGCGTTGCCGTCGCGTGCCAACCAGGCGCGGGTGGTTTCGGAGATTCTCGCTCTCGCCAAGGCGGAGAACTTCCGCGTCAATCTGATCGAAGCCTATGACCAGCCTTGGAAGCGCGACCTTGAAGGCACGGTCGGCGGTTATTGGGGCCTGATCGACGCCGACAACCGTGCCGAGAAGTATCCGGCCGGTGTGCCGATCAGCAACTTCCCGTATTGGAAGCTCGATGCTGCCGCCGGCATGACGCTGAGCGTTCTGGTATTTCTGACCGCAATCCTGACGCTGCGTCGGCGCCCGTGGGCGCCGCGGCTGATCTCCTGGCTGGCGGTCGGCACGTCGGCGACGGTCGCCGGCATCCTGCTCGGTATCGCGGTCGACAAGCTGCTGGTCGAAAGCTACGGCGTCGGGCGCTGGGCGCAGTGGAGCCTGCTGCTCGCCAGCGGCATTTTGACGCCGATCCTCGGCGCGCATGCGTTGATGTCCGGCCGGCCGCTTCCGACCTTCCTGGATCTGTTCGGACCGCGCGAAGACCGGTCGCACTCGTTTGCGACGTGGGCGCTTGGTCTGGCTGTGGCGGTCACCGTGCTGATCGGCGCTCAGACCGCGCTCGGCTTCACCTTCGATCCGCGCTACCGCGACTTCCCGTTCGCGTCGCTGACGATGGCGGTGGTGCCGCTGTTCCTGCTGATGCTGCTGAACCGGCCGCAGCAGGGGCTCCGGCCGATCGCCGAAGCCTCGTTCGCCGGCCTGTTCGCCGTTTGCGCGCTGTACACGGTGTTCAACGAAGGGCCGAAGAACTGGCAGTCGCTGTGGACCTGCGCAGTTTACGCGATGCTCGCGCTCACGCTGTGGCGGGCGCGGGTCGCGCAAACCCCAAAATAAGCAGCCCGATCGCGATCCCCGACAGGCCGATATTGTAAAGTACGATGCCGAGGCCGGCGCAGATCACACCGCCGGTGAGCAGCACGATCGACGGTCGGATGAAGTGCAGCGCCGCGATCACCAACGCGGCGATGCCGAATACCGAATTCTGAAACAGATACGTCATCAGCAATCGGGCTTTGCACAGCATCGAGCGCAAACCTGCGTCGCAGGCCAGAGCCACGGTCGACAGCTCGATCGCGAGGTAACGCAGGTACAGCGCGTAGCCGACGGTCAGGAAACCGACGATCAGCAGGAACTGCACCTGATACGGAGTAAGGCGGAACGGCTTTTTCTTCATAGCGTGATTATGCTGCGCTTCGAGAGGGCGAACAAGCTGACGCGGCGTTCGTGATCGAGGCCGCCCCGAGCTTTTAGCGGATGCCGAGGATCGATGACAGGGTGGCCGGCCGTGGCGGCGGAGGTGCATCCTGCGCTGGTGCCGGCGGAGGCGGCGGCGGTTCGGGCTGCTGCAAGGTCACGCGCTCGCGATGCCGGCGCACCGGGCGTTGCGGCGCCGGTTGGGGTGCGCTCGCAGGCGCTGCCATCGGCAGACGCTGGCCGTCATAGACTGACGCTTCGCAGGACCGGTCCGCACTGCCGAGCGCCGCGCAGACCTTCGCCGCAGCGGCGGCGTCAGCGATCGGACCGGCGACCAGCCGCAACTGGGTGGCGTTGCCGTTTTCCTTGATCATGATGATCGGCTGCAGGCCCTTGAGCGCCTTCTGGGTCTTCGACAGCTTGCGCCACAACCCGCGCAGCCCCTCGACGGTGTTGGCGGCGCCGAGGTCGACGCCGAAGTCGGTGCGCGGCGCCGGCGTCTCGGCGGCAGCCTCGGCGTCCTCGCTGGTCTCTTCGGGCGACGTCGCCGCCTTAGGCTCGAGCAGCTTGGCCGCGCCGGGATCCGGCGGTGCCAAGATCGACCGCGACGGCATCAACGGCGTGGTCGAAATCATCGCCGCCGCGGTCTGCGCCGCGGGCCGCTCTGGCGGTGCCGGCTCCAGCCGCGGTTTGTCGAGCCGAGATCTCTCCTGAGGTTTCTCCGCCACCGCCTTGTCATCCGACGGCTTTTTCGCCTCCACAGCAGCAGGAGCTTGGGCCGCGGCCGGCTCTTCCGGCTTGGCCGGAGCGGGTGCCACTGCAGCGGCTGCAGCGACCGCGGGGGATGATGCCGGGGCGGCCGCGTTGGAAGCAGGCTCGATCGCACCCAGCTTCTTGGCAGGGGCGGCGGGCGTATTCGGCTTGGTTTCGACCGGAGCGACCGGCGGCGCAGGTGGGGGCGTCTCTTTGGTGGGGATCTCCGGCAGGGTTGCGGCCGGTCCCCAACGGTCCATCGGATTGTCGGTCGCGGGTGAGTGCGGCTTGCTGCCGCCCGCCTGCACCCGCGCGATCGAACCTGTGACCGAGTCCAGGCCCTGTTCGAGCGTGCCGACGCGCGCATACAGCCGGTCGCGGTCGGTGTTCAGCGACTCGATCGCCGCGGTGAGCCGGCTGGTGGCCGTCTGAGTGTCCTTGGCGAGGCGCTGGATCATCTGCGACTGCTGAGCGACGTCCGCCGCCGCCGTCTGCTCGCGGCGCCGGTCGGTGACGTTCTGGACCGCCATAACGGCGAGCACGACGGCACCGAGCGAGGCAACCGCCCACGATCCCAGGCGCCACTTGTCCTGGGTGTTGAGCTCTTCTTCATCTGCCAGCAGCCGGGTCAGCCAGCCGCCCGTTTCCTCGGTCGCGAAGCTGTCTGCCAGATCGTCGGTTTTTCTGGCCATCGGATGGTCTCAAAGCCTTGAAGCGCGCAACGCGAATCAGATGCCCAACAGTATCAGGGAATTGCCGTTTTCAGGTGGGCCGCGCTTGCCGCCGGAGCCGCAAACCCGTTTCCCCTTCGTGGCAAAACCCTTTATGAGGGCCGCATCACCAGACCATGGATGTTGAAATGACTGCCAGAAACAGCCTGACGATCGTGCTTGCCGCGGGCGAGGGGACGCGGATGCGATCTTCGCTGCCGAAGGTGCTGAACCCGGTCGCCGGCCGCTCGCTGCTCGCCCACGTGCTGAGCGCGGCGCCGCATGGCGAACGCGACCGGCTCGCGGTGGTGATCGGTCCGGATCATCAGGCGGTCGGCGCCGAGGCCAAACGTGTCCGCTCTGACGCGGCCATCCATATCCAGGCGCAGCGGCTCGGGACCGCGCATGCGGTGCTGGCGGCTCGCGAGGCGATCGCCCAGGGCGCCGACGATCTGCTGATCGCGTTCGGCGACACCCCGCTGATCTCGGCCGAGACGTTCGCCCGTCTGCGCGAGCCGCTGCACAACGGCTCGTCTCTGGTGGTGCTCGGTTTCCGCGCGGCCGATCCGACCGGCTATGGCCGTCTGGTGGTCGAGGACGGCAAGCTGACGGCGATCCGTGAGCAGGCGGACGCCAGCGCCGATGAACTGAAGATCACGCTGTGCAATGCTGGCGTGATGGCGATCGACGGCAAGATCGCGCTCGACGTGCTCGACAAGATCGGCAACGCCAACGCCAAGGGCGAGTACTACCTGACCGATGCGGTCGGGATCGTTCGGGACCTCGGCCTGACCGCCAGCGTGATCGAAACCAGCGAGGACGAGGTCCGCGGCATCAACACCAAGGCGCAGCTCGCCGAGGCCGAGACCGTGATGCAGACCCGCCTGCGCCAGGCGGCGATGGCGGCGGGGGTGACGCTGATCGCGCCGGAGACCGTGTATCTCGCCGCCGACACGACGTTCGGCAAGGATGTGGTAATCGAGCCGTTCGTGGTGATCGGCCCCGGTGTGTCGATTGCCGACGGCGCGGTAATCCACTCGTTCTCCCACCTTTCCGAAGCAAAGATCGGCAGCAAGGCGCAGGTCGGTCCCTATGCGCGGTTGCGGCCGGGAACGTCGCTCGGCGACGGTGCAAAGATCGGTAATTTCGTCGAGACCAAAGCCGCGCAGATCGACGCCGGCGCCAAGGTCAATCACCTGACCTATATCGGTGATGCCCACATCGGCGCGTCGGCCAACATCGGTGCCGGCACCATCACCTGCAATTACGATGGATTCGACAAGCACAAGACCGAAATCGGGGCGGGCGCATTCATCGGCTCGAATTCGTCGCTAGTCGCGCCGGTCAAGATCGGTACCGGCGCCTATGTTGGCTCGGGTTCGGTGATCACCAAGGACGTGCCGGACGACGCGTTGGCAGTCGAGCGCAACGTGCAGACCGCCAAGGACGGCTGGGCCAAGCGCTTCCGGGACGCCAAGTCGCGGCATCGCAAGCCGAAGGCGCATTGAAGCCGCCGGTTTGGCTTAACCTTGTGTCAAATCGCAATAATTGTTGACTACCAAGGCTTTCACAGAAGCCGCTAGAAGTCGGGAGCGTCGGCAGGTCGCCCGGCGAACTGGGGATTATTCAACCGCATGTGCGGCATCATCGGAATTCTGGGACGTGGACCGGTTGCTGAGCAGCTGGTCGATTCGCTGAAGCGGCTCGAGTACCGAGGTTATGACTCGGCCGGGGTCGCAACGCTCGAAGACGGCGAGCTCATGCGCCGCCGGGCCGAAGGCAAGCTGAGAAATCTCGAAGCGGTATTGCAGCGGCAGCCGCTCGCCGGCCATGTCGGGATCGGGCACACCCGGTGGGCGACCCACGGCAAACCCAACGAGGCCAATGCGCACCCGCATGCGGCGTCGGGCGTCGCGGTCGTGCATAACGGCATCATCGAGAACTTCCGCGAGCTGCGTGACGAGCTCGAAGGTGGCGGTGCCACCTTCGCCAGCGAGACCGACACCGAAGTCGTGGCGCATCTGGTCAATTCGTTTCTGGCCAAGGGGCTGTCGCCGCAGGACGCGGTGAAGGCAGCGCTGCCGCGGCTGCGCGGCGCATTCGCGCTGGCCTTCGTGTTCAAGGGCTACGACGATCTGATGATCGGCGCCCGCAAGGGTTCGCCGCTGGCGATCGGCTATGGCGATGGCGAGATGTATCTCGGCTCGGACGCGATCGCGCTGGCGCCGCTCACTGATGACATCAGCTATCTCGACGACGGCGATTGGGTGGTGCTGACCCACACCAGCGCCGAAGTCCGCGATGCCAAGGGCGACGTCGTCAAGCGCGACGTGATGAAGTCGGGCGCCTCGTCGTTTGTGGTCGATAAGGCCAACTATCGCCACTTCATGGCCAAGGAGATCCACGAGCAGCCGGAAGTGGTCGGCCACACGCTGGCGCGCTATCTCGACATGGCGAGCGAGCGGATCGCGCTGCCGATGAAGCTGCCGTTCGACTTCAAGGATGTGAAGCATCTGTCGATCACCGCTTGCGGCACGGCGAACTACGCCGGCTATGTCGCCAAGTACTGGTTCGAACGTTTTGCGCGGCTGCCGGTCGAGATCGATATCGCGTCGGAATTCCGCTACCGCGAAGCGCCGCTGCGCAGCGGCGATCTGGCGGTTTTCATCTCGCAGTCGGGCGAAACCGCCGACACGCTGGCGGCGCTGCGCTACGCCAAGGAGCAGGGGCTGCACACGCTGTCGGTGGTCAACGTGCCGACCTCGACCATTGCCCGCGAGAGCGAAGTGGTGATGCCGACCCTGGCCGGCCCCGAGATCGGCGTCGCCTCGACCAAGGCGTTCACCTGCCAGCTCACGGCTTTGGCGGCACTGGCGATCGCGGCGGGACGGGCGCGCGGTACCTTGACTGATGACGACGAAGCCAAGCTGGTGCACGGCCTGATCGAATTGCCCCGCCTGATGGCTGCGGCACTGACCCACGAGCCGCAGATCGAGCGGCTGGCGCGCGACATCTCCAAAGCCCAGGACGTGCTCTATCTCGGCCGCGGTACGTCGTATCCGCTGGCGCTGGAGGGCGCGCTGAAGCTCAAGGAAATCTCCTACATCCACGCCGAGGGCTATGCCGCCGGCGAGCTCAAGCACGGCCCGATCGCACTGATCGACGAGAAGATGCCGGTGGTGGTGATCGCGCCGTATGACCGGGTGTTCGAAAAGACTGTCTCCAACATGCAGGAGGTCGCGGCCCGCGGCGGCCGGATCATCCTGATGACCGACGCCAAGGGCGCCGAGGAGGCGACCGTCGAGTCGATGGTGACGATCGTGATGCCGGACATGCCCTCGGCGTTCACCCCGATGGTCTATGCCATCCCGGTGCAACTGCTCGCCTACCACACCGCCGTGGTGATGGGCACCGACGTCGACCAGCCGCGCAATCTGGCGAAGTCGGTCACGGTGGAATAGGGCGTTCACACGCCCAGCGGCCCCTCGGCGCGAAGCGTTCGCAAGGATCTGCCGAGGCATCCGGCAAGTTGTCGCGGCCGGCCGGCTGTCCACACCCGGCCGGTTGTTGGCGGCTGCCGAAGCCCTTATATCTGGCGGCGTTGGCAGAACGCCGAAGTGCCGCGATCGAGCCTGGCCGGGTCGGATCGATCGCTTATCCCCAGGGCGCTCTGCTACAGTGAACTTCGCGTCGGGGCTTCGGCCGCGACATCCGTAGCACCGACCTGGACTGCCGATGACCGACCAGCTTCCGACCCCGACCGGTGATCTTCCGCCGGACCCGCCGCGCGGCGTGATGGGGCGTCTCCGCAATTACTTCCTGACCGGCCTGATCGTGGCAGGCCCGGTGGCGATCACGTTCTACCTGACCTGGTGGTTCGTGAACTGGGTCGATGGCTTCGTGCGTCCGTTGGTTCCGCCGGATTACCGCCCCGAGACCTATCTGCCGTTTGCTGTGCCGGGCTCCGGCCTGGTCGTGGCGTTCGTCGCCCTGACTTTGCTCGGTTTCCTCACCGCCAACCTGATCGGCCGCAGCCTGGTCGATCTCGGCGAGCGGCTGCTCGGCCGGATGCCGGTGGTGCGGGCGATCTACCGCGGCCTGAAGCAGGTGTTCGAGACGCTGTTCTCGGGCAACGGCAACAGCCTTCGAAAAGTGGGCCTGGTCGAGTTCCCACAGCCGGGGATGTGGTCGATCGTGCTGATCTCGCTGCCGCCGAACCAGGAAGTCGCGACCAAGATCCCGAGCCAGGACGAGCACATCTCGGTGTTCCTGCCGTGCGCGCCGAACCCAACCACCGGCTTCTTCTTCTACGTCCCGCGCAGCAAAGTGATCCCGGTCGACATGAGTGCCGAGGAGGCCGCGACGCTGATCATGTCGGCGGGCGTGGTGCAGCCGGGTTCCGATCCGCAGAAGAAGATCGCAGCGCTGGCAGCGACCGCGCTGGCCGCCAAGAAGGTCCGCGAACCCGGAGAGCCGGAATCGGCGTTCTCGCGCCGCCGCGTCACCAAGGCGCCCGACAAGGTCGATTAAGCTGGCGTCCGGCGGATGGGGTGACTGCGCGTTCGGGGGCGCGTCAAGGTGAGCAGATCGCCTTATTGACACCTCTGTCGCAGGACTGCGGTCACTCCGCGTGCATCATCAACGCCTCGCCGAGAAACAAGACCGCGCCGTCGGCGGACTCGTGATCGGCAAGGCAGAGGTCCAGCGGGATGCGCCTTTCTCCGCCTTCGCTCAAGGACAGCTCGACGAGATCGCCGCGTTCCAGGTCGCCTTGGATCGAGTGACGAGGCAGCCAGCTGTAGCCGAGCCCCTCGCGGACGACGCCGAGCGCGGAGTCGATCGTGCTCATGTGCCACGCTTTGCCGCCGGTCTGCCCCTTCGTGGGAGCTGACAATTCGAGATCCCGAATCTCGATCCGTAAGTGTCTCGCCAAGGTCGCCCGGCTGATCGGGCGGGTGCGATGCGCGAGGGGATGGCCCTTCGCGGCGACGGCAATGAGGTCGACATCCGCTACGCGTTTGCCATACCGCGCGCCAATCACCGGCTGGGCGATCGCGATGTCGTAAGTTCTGTCGGTCGGCTCCGGCATCGGCAGGCGGACCGCTTCACGGAGACGAACATCGACGTGCGGATGGACCTCGGCCAGGCGGCGTAAGGCGGCCAGCAGCCTGGGTTTTGGAAAGACGCTGTCGACCAAAAGCCGGAGCACTACGCGCTCGCCATGCCCCACAGCCGACGCCCTTTGTTCGATGCGCAGAAAATCGTCGATGAGGGGTTCGACTTCGGCCAGAAGCGCTCGGCCCGCCTCCGTGAGGACAGCTCGGCGACCTTCGATTTGAAGAAGCTGAACGCCCGCCGCGTGCTGCAGGTTGGTGATGGCGTAGCTGATCGACGATTGACTCCGATGCAGCGTCTCGGCCGCTTGCGCGTAGGTGCCGAGTTCGACGACCGCTCTCAATATGGCCCATTGCTCGACCGTCGTTTTTGGCACCTGGGCCACGGTCGCCTCCATCGTTCGGATTATTAGATCATAATGCACCGAAATGAAGATTTTTCATTCGATTTTTCAGATGCAATGATCCGGCAAATGCAAACAGGAGCACGATATGTCTCAGGTCAGTGAATCCCTTCATCCCGCCGAACTGGTAGATTTTGTCGGAAGCCATTTGATTTACACGTATGACAATGGCTGGCAGTACGAGCTCTACGTGAAGAACGAGAACACGATCGATTACCGGATTCACAGCGGTATGGTCGGCGGACGTTGGGTGCGCGACCAGTTCGCCCACATCGTCCGGCTGGGCGAGGGCATCTACAAGATTTCCTGGGACGAACCGACGGGAACTTGCGTCAGCGTTGCCGTCAATCTGCCCAAGCGCAAACTGCACGGCGTGATCTTCTTCCCGGATTGGATCGCGCGAGATCCCAAGAAGACGGTTTGTTTTCAGAACGATCATCTCGATGCGATGCGCGCCTATCGAGATGCCGGACCGACCTATCCCAAGCTGGTGATCGACGAATTCGCCACGATTACCTTCATGGAGCGGCGTGACCGCGACGATCAAAGCGTTATCGACTGCCCGCCGGAGAAATTGCCGTCCGGCTATGCCGATCGCCGCAACTGAACAACTGAACCTATGACGCCGGCGCTCGAGTCTGATTTTCGTAATCGGGTCGAGCGTCGTGCACGCGGGGCTGCTCACCCAACTCCCGAGATGGCCCTCTAACCGGCTCCCAGCAGCGGGATCGCTTCGTCGCGTTCGTAGAGATACAGCAGGCAGCGTAGCGCCTCGCCGGACGGGCCTTCGAGCTTGGGGTTGTCCTTCAAAATCCGCAGCGCTTCGTCGCGCGCCTGGGTGATGAGCTGGGCATGGACTTCGGAGCGGGCGATCCGGTAGCCGGGCAGGCCGCTCTGCCGGGTGCCGAGCACATCGCCTTCGCCGCGCAGCTTGAGATCTTCCTCGGCGATCCGAAAACCGTCGGTGGTGTCCCGGATCACCCGCAGGCGCGCCGCCGACAGCTCGCCCAGCGGCTCGCGATACAGCAGCAAGCACGTCGACGCCTCGCTGCCGCGGCCGACCCGGCCGCGCAGCTGATGCAGTTGTGCCAGACCGAACCGTTCGGCGTTTTCGATCACCATGATGGTGGCTTCGGGGACGTCGACACCGACCTCGACCACCGTGGTCGCGACCAACACGCTGATCTCGCCGCGCGCGAACTGGCCCATCACCAGGTCCTTGTCGCTGCCGCGCATCCGTCCATGCACCAAGCCGACCTGATGATCGCCGAACCGTTGCAGCAGCGATTCGAAGCGTTGCTCGGCGTCGGTGAGTTTGACGTTCTCGGATTCCTCGACCAGCGGGCAGATCCAGTAAACCCGCTTGCCGGCGGCAATCGCGCGACCGATGCCGTCGATTACTTCCGGCAGCCGCGTATCGGACAGCGTACGGGTGTCGATCGGCTGGCGGCCGGCGGGCTTCTCGCGGAGTTCCGAAACGTCCATGTCGCCGAAGTAAGTCAGCACCAGCGTCCGCGGAATCGGCGTTGCGCTGAGCACCAGCACGTCGACATCGGCGCCCTTGCTGGTCAGCGCCAGGCGCTCGCGCACGCCGAAACGGTGCTGCTCGTCGATGACCGCCAGCGCCAGAGATTTGTAGATCACGTCGTCCTGGATCAGCGCGTGTGTGCCGACCAAAAAATCGATCTCGCCGCTTTCGAGCCGCGCCAAGATCTCGCGGCGCTCTTTGCCTTTCTCGCGGCCGGTGAGGATCGCGACCTGCATCCCGGCGCGTTCGGCCAGCGGCGCGATGGTCTTGATGTGCTGCCGGGCGAGGATTTCGGTCGGCGCCATCAGCGCCGCCTGCTTGCCGGCTTCTGCGACCGCCGCTGCGGCCAGCAGCGCCACCACGGTCTTGCCGCTTCCGACGTCGCCCTGCAGCAGCCGCAGCATCCGCACCGGCTGGCGCAGATCTTCGGCGATCGCCGCCGCGGCCTGCTGCTGGGAGGCGGTCAGCGCATAAGGCAGCGCGTCGATGATCTTGTGGCGCAGCCGACCGTCGCCGGCGTTGCGGCTGCCGGCCGGGCGGCGGAGCTGCGCCCGCACCAGCGCCAAAGCAAGCTGCCCGGCGAGCAGTTCGTCATAAGCGAGCCGCGACCAATACGGCCCATCGGGCAGAATGTCGGTCGGCTGATCCGGGATGTGGACGTGCTTCAGCGCTTCGGCGAACGAGGGAAACCGGCAGCGCCGCAGCACCTCGGGGCTGATCCATTCCGGCAGCGCCGGCAGCTTGGTCAGTGCCTGCGCCACCGCCCGGCGCAGCGAGCCGATCGCCAGCCCCTCGGTCAGCGGATAGACCGGATCGATCTGCGGCAGCTTGGCGAAGGCCTCTTCGTCGACGACCCGGTCCGGGTGGACGATCTGCAGCGTGCCGTCGTAGAGCTGGCCGGTGCCCGAGACGTAGCGCTTGGCGCCGACCGGCAGCAGCTTCTGCACATGGTCCGGCTTGGCGCGGAAGAACGTCAGCACCACGTCGCCGGTGTCGTCGCCGGCATAGACCAGATACGGCGCGCGCGAGCGGCCCGGCGGGGGCGCGCGGTGGCGATCGACCGTCACCTCCAGGGTCACCACCGTTCCCGGCACCGCGTCGCGAATTTTCGGCCGGGCGCGCCGGTCGATCACGCTGCTCGGCAGATGCAGCAGCAGATCGGCCAGCCGCGGGGTGTCGTCGCGGTCCAGCAGATAGCGGAACAGCTTGTCCTGTTTCGGTCCGACGCCGGTCAGGCTGGTGACCGGGGCGAACAGCGGATTGAGCAGAGCAGGGCGCATCGAACCAAGCGGGTGGATGGGCGGTTGCCCGCAGGGTTGGCTGCATTTGCGGCCGATTGCAATGCGCCAGTGCGGGCTGACAGCGGCGATCCCGGTCGCTATATCAGGGCCGCCCGGCACGTCCGGGCTTTTGGCGTTGAGGTGGATTTCGACATGACGGGCACCACACGGTCGAGCGGCGGGCTCGACGACCGCCGCAAGCGGCTTCTGTTCCGCTGCTGGCATCGCGGCACACGCGAGATGGATCTGATTCTCGGCCAGTTCGCCGACGCCGAGATCGGCACGCTGTCGGAGGCGGAGCTCGACGAGCTGGAACGGCTGATCGAGGTCAACGACCACGATCTCTATGCCGCGGTCGCCGGCGGCGACACGCTGCCGGCCGAGTTTAAGGGCGGTCTGTTCGAACGGATCAAGACCTACGGCCATCAGGACGGCGCCGTATGAAGACTCCGAGCAGGTCGCCGGCGGAACAGCTTACGTCCGGCAAGGCGCTGACCTTCGCCAACGTCGCCGAAGGCGCCGAGGGGCTGATCATCGCCGATCTGGCCCGCGCGGTCGTGGCCAAGCCCAAGGCGCCCGCTGTCAGCCTGACGGTGATCTGCCGCGATGGTCCGCGGATGCAGCAGCTCGCGCGCAGCCTGGAGTTCTTCGCGCCCGATCTCGAGGTGCTGCAGTTTCCGGCCTGGGACTGCCAACCCTATGACCGCGTTTCGCCGCACGCCGGCATCCTGGCGCAGCGTGTCACCACCCTGGCGAAGCTGTCGCGCCTGACCGGCAGCGACAAACCGCTGATCGTGCTGACCACGGTCAACGCCGCCGTGCAGCGGGTGCCGGTGCGCGAGATCATCGCCGCGCAGGCGCTGTCGGTTGCGCCAGGCAACGTCGTGCCGATGGATTCGATCGTCGCCTGGCTCGAACACAATGGCTACAGCCGCGCATCGACCGTGCGTGAAGCCGGCGAATATGCGGTCCGCGGCGGCATTCTCGATCTGTTTCCGGCCGGCCTCGACCAGCCGGTGCGGTTCGACTTCTTCGGCGACCAGCTCGAATCGATCCGCACCTTCGACGCCGAGACCCAGCGCACGCTGCACACCATGCGCGGCCTGGACCTGGTGCCGGTGTCTGAATTCCAGCTCGTCACCGAGACCATCCGCCGTTTCCGCATGGGCTACGTCGCCGCGTTTGGCGCGCCGCATCCGGACGATCAGCTGTACGCCGCGGTCAGCGAAGGCCGCCGCCATCCCGGCATGGAGCACTGGCTGCCGCTGTTCCAAGAGCGGATGGACACGCTGTTCGATTACCTGAAGGGAACGCCGGTCGCGATCGAGCCGCAGAGCGAAGACGCTGCGCGCGAGCGCTTCAAGCAGATCGCCGACTACTACGACGCCCGGCGCGAAGCGATGGAGCAGCCCGGCTCCGGCGCGATCTACAAGCCGCTGCCGCCGGATCGGCTGTATCTCACCGACAGTGAATGGACCGCGCGGCTCGAAGGCGTCGCCCTGGCGCGGCTGACGCCGTTCGCGCTGCCGGACGACACCAGCGACGTGATCGATGCCGGTGCCCGTGCCGGCCGCAACTTCGCGCCGGAGCGCGCGGACGCCAACGTCAACGTGTTCGAGACGCTGGTGGCGCACGTCTATGCGCTGCAGGCTGCGCGCAAGAAGGTGGTGATCGCGCTGTGGAGCGAAGGCTCGCGCGACCGCATGGCGAGCATGCTGAAGGACCACAAGCTGGTCGCGCTCACCAGCGTCAATTCCTGGCGCACCGTGCAGGCGACGCCGCGCAACGAAACCATGCTGGCGGTGGTCGGCCTGGAGTCCGGCTTCGAGACCGACGCCTTTGCGGTGATCACCGAGCAGGACGTACTCGGCGACCGTCTGGTGCGGCAACGCAAGGCCAGCAAGAAGCTCGACAACTTCATCTCCGAAGTCACCAGCCTGTCGACCGGCGACATCGTGGTGCATGTCGAGCACGGCATCGGCCGGTTCGTCGGCCTGCAGACGCTCGAAGTCGGCGGCGCGCCGCACGACTGCGTCGAACTGCACTACGCCAATGACACCAAGCTGTTCCTGCCGGTCGAGAACATCGAACTGCTGTCGCGCTACGGCTCCGACGGCACCACGGTTGAACTCGACAAGCTCGGCGGCTCGGGCTGGCAGGCGCGCAAGGCCAAGCTGAAGAACCGTATCCGTCAGATCGCCGGCGAACTGATCAAGGTCGCTGCCGAACGGCATCTGCGCGAGGCGCCGAAGCTGCCGGTGCAGCCGCAGCTCTATGACGAGTTCTGCGCGCGCTTCCCCTACGACGAAACCGAGGACCAGCTCGCCGCGATCAACGCGGCACTCGGCGATCTGGAGAAGGGCACGCCGATGGACCGTCTGGTCTGCGGCGACGTCGGTTTCGGCAAGACCGAGGTGGCGCTGCGCGCGGCTTTCGCGGTGGCGCTCGACGGCAAGCAGGTCGCGGTCGTGGTCCCGACCACGCTGTTGGCGCGGCAGCACGCCAAGACTTTCACCGAACGCTTCCGTGGCTTCCCGGTCAATGTCGGCCAAGCGTCGCGACTGGTTTCGACCAAGGAGCTGTCGCAGGTCAAGAAAGGCATCGCCGACGGCACGCTCGACATCGTCGTCGGCACCCACGCGCTGCTCGGCAAGTCGATCAAGTTCAAGGATCTCGGCCTCGTCATCGTCGACGAGGAGCAGCACTTCGGCGTGACCCACAAGGAGAAGCTGAAGCAGCTGCGCTCCGAGGTCCACGTGCTGACGCTCAGCGCGACGCCGATCCCGCGCACGCTGCAGCTCGCCATGACCGGCGTGCGCGACCTCTCGATCATTGCGTCGCCGCCGGTCGACCGGCTCGCGGTGCGAACCTTCGTGGCGCCGCATGATCCGTTGATGATCCGCGAGGCGCTGCTGCGCGAGCGCTATCGCGGCGGTCAGGCTTTCTACGTCGTGCCGCGGATCGACGATCTCGCCGAGGTGAAGGACTTCCTCGACAAGCATGTGCCGGAGATGAAGGTCGCGGTCGCGCACGGCCAGATGCCGCCGGCCGTGATCGAGGACATCATGTCGGCCTTCTACGACGGCAAGTTCGACATCCTGCTGTCGACCACGATCGTCGAATCCGGCCTGGATATCCCGAACGCGAACACGCTGATCGTGCACCGCGCCGACATGTTCGGCCTGGCGCAATTGTATCAGCTCCGCGGCCGCGTCGGCCGCTCCAAGCTGCGCGCCTACGCGTTGTTCACGCTGCCGCAGCACAACATCACCGCGCAGGCGGAGCGCCGGCTGAAGGTGCTGCAATCGCTGGAAACGCTCGGCGCCGGCTTCCAGCTAGCCTCGCACGACCTCGACATTCGCGGCGCCGGCAATCTGCTCGGCGAGGAGCAGTCCGGCCACATCAAGGAAGTCGGCTTCGAGCTGTATCAGCAGATGCTCGAGGAGGCGATCACCAACCTCAAGGCCGGCATCGTCGACGAGCCGGTCGCCGACCGCTGGTCGCCGCAGATCACCATTGGCATGCCGGTGCTGATCCCGGAGGACTTCGTCGCCGATCTTGCGGTGCGGCTGTCGCTGTATCGCCGGCTCGCCGATCTCGACACCGACGAGGAGATCGAGAACTTTGCCGCCGAGCTGCGCGACCGTTTCGGTCCGCTGCCCGACGAGGTGCGCTATCTGTTCAAGATCGCGGCCATCAAAGCGTATTGCCGCCGCGCCAATGTCGAGAAGGTCGACGCCGGTCCGAAGGGCGTGGTCATCAGCTTCCGCGACAACGCGTTCGCGCAACCGGACAAGCTGGTGTTCTTCATCAAACGCCACGGCGAAGCCGCCAAGGTGCGGCCCGACATGAAGGTGGTGTTCTTCCAGGTCTGGGAGACGCCGGAAGAACGGCTGATGGGGACGACCGATATCCTCAAGCAGCTCGCCGACCTCGCCGAGAACCGCAAGGCGGCGTGATTTCGCCTCAGCGTCATTGCGAGGCGCGCAGCGACGAAGCAATCCAGAAGCTCCGTACACCGGCCCGTGGATTGCTTCGCTGCGCTCGCAATGACGGGATCGTCTTGGCTGGACGCCTACGACGCCGCGCGGCGGCGGTCCTGCTGCACCACGCGGGTGAGGATGGCGCGGGCGGATTCGTCCGGCATCAGGGTCGCGACGCTGACGTCGGGATCGATCCGGGCCTCGCGCCTTGCGCTGTGAGCCGTCTGCTTGATCACGCTGCTGAGCCGCCGCGCGATCGCCTGGGCGTTGCGCAGGTCAGTTGCCGCGAACACCACCAGCAGCGTGCCGTCGGTCTGCAGCGTGCCGAAGTCCATCTTGCGCATCAGCCGGCTGACGATCCGTGCGGCGTCGTTGACCGCGCGGCGATCGGCGCGGTGCAGGACGAAACGCGCGACCGACAGGCCTTCGCCGCGAGTCTGCGCCTGATACACGGCGGTCGCAAAATCGCGCTCGAACGCAGCCTCGGTGAGGAGGCCGGTGCGGGGATCGAGCAGCCCGCCGGCATCGAGCGAAGCCAGCGTGCGGGTGAGCCGGCCCTCGAAGGCGTGCTGGCGCACCAGCGGCAGCGCGGCGCCGACGATCCGCGCCGGATCGCCGTCGACGAATTCGAGGTTGGGCAGTTCGAAGCTGCCGTGCGGCGCCGGAATGCCGACCACGATCGGCAGATGCCGGAACCGGGTGTCTTCCGACAGCACGGTGAGAAAGGCATCCACCACGCGTGAGCTGAAGCCTTCGGCCAGCACGATGCCGTCGAGATCGCGGGCGTTGAGATGCTTGGCGGCGGCTTCGATCGACAGCGCGCCGACCACCCCGACCCGTTCGCCGAGCGCCACCGACAGCGCCGGATAGGCGGCGCCGCGGCCGATCAGCAGCACGGTCGCGTCCTGCAGCGGATCATGGTCGGACAGTTCAGTGAGGCCGCTCGGATCGGTCAGGCGCCGCATCGCGGTGGCGTGCAGTGTCCGCACCCGCAGCGCGGCCCGCAGCCGCGGCGCCAGATGGATCAGCTCGCGCGGATCGGCGCTGAACGGCATGACGTTGTCGGGCAGGCCGCCATCGGCGCCGATCGCGATCAGCGGCACGTAGGGCTGGAGCAAGCCGATCTGGCGGGCGAGTGTCTCAAGGGAGCCGGCGGGCGCACCGCCATCTGCGACCACGGCCGACGGTCGCAGCCGGCCAACCGCTTCGCCAGCTTCCGGCCATGCAGAAGCGAGCACTGGAAACAGTTTGGCGTCCGTCAGTGCTGCGAGGGTCGGCGAGCTTTCATCGTCGGTTACGACGAGGATAGGCGCGTGGTACGACATTCCAAGAACGGCTCCCGCGGTCGAGGCGAAAACCGTAAGCCGTCGCTGTTAATGCGGCGTCAACGTCGATGCGCGGTTTTCATCGACCTTCGGAGCATCGCGGAAGGCTTCGACCATCAAAGGGTTTAGGCCGAGTTCTGCAAGTGCTTCACGAGCTCTGGAATTGTCCTGTGCGCGGCCTGCGAGCCGATAGCCGCTAAGCCGGTCCGGCAGCGCCGTGAGCAGCGCGCCCTGGCCGAGCCGCTTCGCCCATTCCTGCAGGTCCTGGGCGAGGAAGCGATAGCCGCCGACCGCCATCACCCCGGCAGGTGGAGCGGTGATGCAGATCGAGCCGGTGGCACGGTCGAGTCGGGCCGCGTAGCCGGTGTCGACGTAGTCTGGCGGCGGCGCCATCGGGATCGAACTGTTGAGCGGCGGCAGCGGCGCATAGGCGGCGAGCGTCACCATCGGACCACGCAGCCCGAGCGTGCCCTTCGGCGTGATCAGGATTTCGCCAGCAGTCGAACCGCCGGCATGATCGCGCGGCGCGGTGTGCGGCCCCGGCATGATCGCAGCCGGAGTACCTTCCGCCGTGCGCTGGGCGCCGAACAATCCGGCTTCGCCGAACAGATAGATGTCGGTGAAGTGGGCCGGCGTGCCGATCCAGTTCGGGCTGGAGGCGACCTGCTCGGGTGCGCGCCAGAGGCCCACCACGCTGCGCAGCGACGGAGCCTGCGCTGTCAGTCCGGCTTCGCCGAGGCGGAGAGCAAGGGGCGCCGGTGCGACCAGGGCCTGACAGCCGAGGTCGACGATCTGCCGCTCCAGTAACGCGTCATCGAACGGGTGGTGCAGGGCCAGCGTGCCGCCGCTGAGCAGCCACGTCACCATAGACGAGGCCAGCCCGGCGAACGTCGCCGGCGTCTGCGCCGACAGCAGCACCGCGCCCTGCGGGATCGCGCTTTCGAGGAAGACAACCAGACCGCCTGCGATCAGATGCAGATGGCTGCGCGGGATCGCCCGGACGCCGTCGCCGGTGGTATCGAACGAGATCACCGCGGCGCGGCGGGCTTCCTGTGGTCCCGGCGCCGGCGGCAATGCGGTGGGATCTTCCATCGCGGCGTCGAGCGAGGCCATGCCCTCGGGCAGGTCATCGCCGAAGCCGCAGACATGGCGGATCGAGAAAGCTTCCGCCGCGGCGTTCATGGCCAGATCGGAGTGGCTGACGCCGTCGATCCAGCGTGTCGACACGATCGCCCGCGCACCGGTGCGGTTCAGCGCGGCGGTGAGATCGGCGTGGCGCCAGAGCTGCGGCAGCAACGCAACGACGAGACCGGCGCGATGTGCCGCCAGGACGGTGAGCGGAAATTCGATGGTGTTCGGCAGTTGCACCGCGATCACCGAATTGCTCGGCAGACCGGCGGTGACGAAATGCGCGGCCAGCGCCGAGATCGCGCGGTCGGCCTCGGCATAGGTCATGCGCCGCGGCGGCTGCCCGGTGATGCGCTGCTTGTCCGGCGGATCGATCAGCGCGATCGCATCCGGCTGACGGGCGAGGGTGCGGCGAAACAGTCCGTCGAGCGTCGGCGAGGTGTTGGGCGGGCTCACGGGATCACCTCTGCGGCGGTTGCTGCGGCGGCGGCCGATACCACCATGTTTCGGGAAGATAACCCGTCAGGGCAGTGGCCTTCGGACGTTCTAAACGATTCCAGCGCGCGATCCATTGCTCACGCACGCTGTACACAGGGACCACGTAGAACCCCGAGATCAGGACGCGATCGAGCGCGCGCACGGCGTCGACGAAATCGGCGCGGCCGCGGGCACGTAGCAGCGCCGCAAGCATCGCGTCGATCGCCGGATCCTTGGCGCCCATGTAGTTGCGGGTGCCCGGCGTGTCGGCGGCGTCGCTCCCCCAATAGAACGACTGCTCGTTGCCGGGCGACAGTGACTGGTCCCAGCGGTTTGGGATCATGTCGAAGTCGTAGGCGAGGCGGCGCTGATCGAACTGCACGGCATCCACGGTGCGGACCGACACGGTGATGCCGGCGCGCTTGAGGTCGCGGGCGAACGCCAGTGCGATCCGTTCCTGCTCCCGCGTCGTCACCAAGAGCTCGAAGGTGAGGGGCTGGCGGGTGTCGCGCTTGCGCAGCACGGTGCCGTCGAGCTGGTAGCCGGCCTGCTCCAGCAAATCGAGCGCCCGGCGCAGGCCGGCGCGGTCGCGGCCCGAACCGTCGCTCGCCGGCAGCCTGAAACTGCCGTCCAGGATGTCGGCGCGGAGCCGCGACAGATATGGCTGGAGCAGCTTGCGTTCGCCGTCATCGGCCGCGCGGCCATAGGCCGACAGCTCCGAGCCGCCGAAGAACCCCGCGGTGCGGGTGTAGAGGCCGAAGAAGTAGTTGCGATTGATCCACTCGAAGTCGAACAGGTTGAGCAGCGCCTCGCGCACCCGAACATCGGCGAACACCGGACGGCGGGTGTTGAACACCAGGGTGTCGGTCGGCTCCGGCGTGCCCGGCTTGATCGCGTCGCGGATCACGTCGCCATGCCGTGCGGCGGGGAAGTCATAGCCTTCGCTCCAACGCAGCGGATCGGTCTCGACGCGGAAGTCGTAGAGCCCGCGCTTGAACGCCTCGAACTGTGCATTGGACTCGCGGAAGTAATCGATCCGCACCTCGTCGAAGTTCCACAGGCCGCGGTTGATCGGCAGGTCGCGGCCCCAATAGTTCGGGTCGCGCGTCAGGGTGACGCTAGTACCGGCCTGAACATTGGTGACACGGTAGGGGCCGGAACCGAGCGGCGGTTTCAGGGAGGTTTCTTCGAAGCTGTCGGGATCGACCGCGTGGCGCGGCAGCACCGGCATCAGGCCGAGGATCAGCGGCAGCTCACGGTCCGGCGCACCGCCGAAATCGAACCGGACGGTGAGGGGATCGAGCGCTTCGGCGCTGGCGACCTTGCCGTAATACAGGCGGAGGTTCGGCCGGCCCTTGTCGCGGAGTAGCTTCCAGGAGAACAGCACGTCCTCGGCGGTGACCGGCTTGCCGTCGGAAAACCGGGCGCGGGGATCGATCCGAAATGTGACGTAGCTGCGAATGTCGTCGGTTTCGACCGAGCGCGCGAGCAGGCCGTACAAGGTGAACGGCTCGTCATGGCCGCGCGCCAGCAGACTCTCGATCACATAACCGCGCATCTGCTGGACGGCGATGCCTTTGACGATCAGCGGGTTGAGACTGTCGAACGCGCCGACAACGCTGGCGATCATCCGGCCACCCTTGGGGACGTCCGGGTTGACGTAGGGCATCGCGGTAAAGTCGGCCGGCTGCGCGGGCTTGCCGTGCATGGCGATCGCATGGCTGACGATCGCAGGTGCTGGAGTGCCGGCCGGCTCGGCGCCTGCCGAGGTGGCGCCGGTCAGGCATCCAGCGCCGATCGCGAACGCGACGGCGAGGGCCTTGATTCGGCGGATGAAGCGGTGTTCTGATTCGACGCGTCCCACGCCGGGATTTTTACCACATTAGCGGCTGGAAACCGGTGCCCGGGGATTGTTGCCATTGATCTTTGCGTTCGCCAATGTATTGAAGGCGGGCAGTCGATGATGCCCACCGGCTCGTCACGTAACCGCCTCAATTGGCACCGAGACAGCGGCCAAACGGACCGCTGTCAGCTCCAGCGTCGCAGGTTGGGGTGCGCGACCGTTTCAGAAAGGGTTTTCCGAATGAAGTCTTGCAACTTGGTCGCGTCGGCCGGGCCGCGCGGGCGGGCCTTCGCCCTGCTGGCGGCGACCGCGTTCGCGGCGTTGACCATCGTCCCCGCCGCGCAGGCCCAGCAGCCGGCCGCCCCGAAGGCAGCCCCTAAGGCGGCGCCGAAGGCAGCCCCGGCGCCGGCGCAGCAGGCTCCCGCCCAGGGACAGCCTGAGCAGCAACAGGTTCAGCTGATCTACGCGCCCTGGACCAAGTTCTGCCTCAAGGGGCAGGACGCCAACGCCAAGCAGGTGTGCTTCACCGGCAAGGACGGCCGTATCGAATCCGGTCAGCCGGTGATCGCCGCTGTGATCATCGAGCCGGAAGGCGAGCCGAAGAAGATCCTGCGCGTGACGCTGCCGCTCGGCATGCAGCTCGTGCACGGCACCCGCATCATCGTCGACAGCAACGCGCCGCAGCAGAGCCCGTATGTGATCTGCTTCGCCAACGGCTGTATGTCGGACTACGAAGCGACGCCGGATCTGATCAATCAGCTCAAGAAGGGCCAGAACCTGATCGTCCAGGCGATCAACTCTAACGGCGCGCCGCTGACGCTGCCGCTGCCGTTGGCCGAGTTCGCCAAGGCCTATGACGGCCCGCCGACCGATCCTAAGCAGTTCGAAGAGACCCAGAAGAAGCTGCAGGAAGAGCTACAGAAGCGCGCTGAAGAGCAGCGCAAGAAGCTGGAAGCTCAGGCTCCGGCCGGCGCCAACCCGGCTGCCAAGTAACACGCGACTGCAATCGCAAAATGCAAAGGGCGCCCAGGTGGCGCCCTTTCTGTTTTCTGCGTACTCGCCGGCGCCTGCCGCGTTGTCAGCCGGTGACGGTTGCCATCACGGACAACTGGGTTGCCGGGTCGATGCCGCGGGCCTCCATGGCGTTCTTCAGCAGCGGCGCGTCACAGCCGTGATCGCGCATCCAGCGGGCGATTATTTCGGCGCGATCCTTTCGATCACGGCAGAGTTCGGTCGCCAGCCGCAATTCGGGCGCCACCACCGCCACGCGCGTGTTGCCCACGGCGATCTCGGAAAAGTGCGTCCAGGGGCCGCCGCCGAAGGCCTCGATGAAAGCAGACTGCGCCGGAGGCTCGACGGTGCTGGCATCGACCTGAACGCCGCCCACCTCGAACGCCGCGTAATACTGCACGCAACAGGGCATCCAGGTCGGCGGGCTCAGGCATCGGTAGGCGGCAAGCGCCCGCGCGAAGGTGTCGACATCGCTGCGTGTGGGCATGAGGAAGTCGACGTCGCAGGGCTCGATCGGCACGCCGCGCAGCAGGTCCGCGGCGGTGCCGATTAGGCGGTAGTCGAAGCCGCCCTCCTGTTTCGCCAAGCTCAGCACAATCGTAAGGGTCTGGCGCAAAAGCTCCGGCGTCAGCGTCATGAGAGCTCCTTCCCACGACAGCCTAGCAGGGATGTGGCTCTCTGCGCTTTTGTGCTTTCGCGTGAGACGGCGCGTTCCGGCAATCAGTCCCGGCTGGGCGGGTCGATGCGTCGATCGAAACCGAGCGTCCTCGATTAGTTCAGCGACGGATTGCGCGGCCGGTAGCCGCCGGACTTGTCCTTGATGAAGATCTCGGCGACCTGGGAATGCCGGATCGGCTCGCCGGAATCGTCGGGCAGCAGATTCTGCTCCGACACGTAGGCGACGTATTCCGACTCCGCGTTCTCCGCCAGCAGGTGGTAGAACGGCTGGTCCTTGCTCGGCCGCACCTCTTCGGGAATTGCCAGCCACCATTCCTCGGTGTTGGCGAATTCCGGATCGATGTCGAACACCACCCCGCGGAACGAGAAGATCCGGTGGCGGACGATCTGACCGATCTGAAATTTAGCGGTTCGCGTCTTGATCATGGGAGTCGGATAGACCAGCTTGGCGGCGGACGCTAGTGGTAAACCGGCGACTCTGCTCCGCGGTGGTTCACCCGGGGTTTCCCTGATACCGCTAGGTTCCAACGCCCCGCTGCCGCATTTTGCATGATCGATATTCTCAATCTCGCTCTGCCGTATTTCGGCCTGATCTTCGTCGGCTTCGCCTGCGGACGCTGGAAGAAATTGCCCGAACAGGGCCTGGTTTGGATGAATTTCTTCCTCGTCTTCGTCTCGCTGCCGGCGCTGTTCTTCCGGATCATGTCGAAGACGCCGTTCGAGGAACTGAACAACCTGCCGTTCGTGCTGGCGACCACGCTGGCGACCGCGATCGCCTTCTTCCTGTCAGGGGTGCTCGGCCGGCTGATCGGCAAGCTGTCGATGCGGGAAGCAACGATGGCGGCGCTGTCCGGCGGCTACGGCAATATCGGCTATATGGGGCCGGGGCTGGCGTTGGCGGTGCTTGGCACCCAGGCGGCGGCGCCGACCGCTTTGATCTTCTGCTTCGACACGATCTTTCTGTTTTCGATCGTGCCGCTCGGCATGGCGCTCACCGCTGCCGACAAACGGCCGCTGATCCCGACCATCATCGCGGTGCTGCGGGAGATCCTGTTCCACCCGCTGATCGTCGCCGCCTATTGCGGAGCGGCGGCGGCCGCGTTCCATGTCGAGCTGCCGGTCGCGGTCGATAAGATGCTGGGCTTCTTGCAGAATGCAGCGGCGCCGGTAGCGCTGTTCACGCTCGGCGTTACTGTGGCGCTGCGGCCATTCGGCCGGGTGCCGTGGGAGATCCCCAGCCTGGTGGCGGTCAAGCTGCTGCTGCACCCGGTGATCGTGTTTTGTCTGATATTGGCGTTCGGGCCGTTTTCGCCCGAATGGGCAGCGACTGCAGTGCTGATGGCGTCACTGCCGCCTGCGCTGAACGTGTTCGTGATCGCCCGGCAATACAATACGTGGGTCGAGCCGGCGTCGGTCGCGGTGCTGATCGGGACCTTCATGTCGGTGGTGACGCTCACCACCGTGATGTGGCTGATCCGGACCGGGCAGATCCCGTTCCCGGGCTAGCCGTCCTCAGATCGAGCGCCAGAACGGCGACAGCCCCTCGCGCATCGCGAACCGGCGGATCGGGGCTACGGAGCTGATCAGATGCATCCCCGCCGCCCGCAGCATCTGCGCGGGTAAGAGATCGCTGAGCAGGGTGCGGTTGGCGATGTCGATCGCGGCGGTGCGGCTGGCAATGTCGGGTCCTCGGCTGCGGCCATAGCGCGCCATCACGGCGTCCGAGCCGATATCCGTGCCGTTCGCCAGCGCGTCGCGCACGATCTCGGCAAGGTCGCCGGCATCCCGCAGCCCCATATTCAACCCCTGCGCCCCGATCGGGGGCACGACGTGAGCGGCTTCACCAACCAAGGCGATGCGTTGCTGCGCGTAAGCGGCCGGTTTCTCGATCGCCAGCGGAAACAGATTGCGGCCGGGCTCGACGGTCATTTTGCCGTAGATCGACTGCGACTGCTTCTCCGCCGCAGCCGACAATTCGTCGTCGGACAGCGCCATCAGCCGCTGCGCCTCCTTCGGTGAGGCGACCCAGACGATGCTCATCCGACGGCCCGGCAGCGGCACGAATACGCACGGGCCTTCCTTGGTGTGAAACTCGGTGGAGACGTTGTCGTGGGAGCGGGTGGTCTTGACGTTGAAGGTCAGCGCCGACTGATGCAGGGCGCGGCTGCTCACCTTGATGCCCGCGGCTTCACGGCACTGCGACTGGCGGCCATCGGCGCCGACCACCAGCTTGGCCGAGATGGTTCGGCCGCCGCGGATCCGAACGATCACTTCGTCGTCGCCCGGCACGACCGATTCAGCTTCATCGTCGAAACGCTGCAGGTTCGACAGCTCGGCCGCGCGTTCTTCGAGGCCGACCAGCAGGGCACGGTTCTCGATGTTGTAGCCGAACGCGTCCATGCCGATTTCATCGGACGCGAACTTCACTTCGGGGGCCCGTATCAGCCGGCCGGTATCGTCCACCAGCCGCATCGACCGCAGCGCGGCGGCCTTGCTTGAGCAGCGCCGCCAGACGTCAAGTCGGTCGAGAATGTCGATCGAATCGCCCAGCAGAGCCGTGGTGCGATTATCGCCGTAGGGCACCAGCCGCGCGATCAGTGCGGTGGCTGCGCCGGTCTCGGCAAGCGCGATGGCGGCGGTGAGGCCGGCGGGACCGCCGCCGACAATGATGGCGTCGTAGCTGTTAGGCTCGATCAGGCTCTGGGTCATGGCACGGACAATTGCTCTCGTCAGCGACGATTTCAAGTCCGCCGCGAAACATTAACGTTTCCGGCCGTTTGCGCGACGGAACGCCGCAACTGATTGTGCAGACCGGTACCCAACCTGATATGCACGAGGCCCGATGACCCAGCTGGACCCTTCGCCATTGCCGCCCGGATCGGGCATACGCCGCGCCGCCGCGCTCGGCGTGCACCTGTTTACGGCCGCAGGGGCTGCGATCGCATTGCTCGCGATGCTGGAAGCCGTCCGCCAGCATTGGGCCGGGATGTTCGCTTGGCTCGGGTTGGCGTTGCTGATCGACGCGATCGACGGCCCGCTGGCGCGGCGCCTGGACGTCGCAAGGTTGCAGCCGGACTGGTCGGGCGACGTGCTCGATCTGGTGGTCGATTTCGTCACCTACGTGTTCGTGCCGGCCTATGCGATCACCGCGAGTGGTCTGCTATTGCCGATCGCAGCGCCGCTGCTCGGCATCGGCATCGTGATCAGTTCGGCGATGTACTTCGCCGACCGACGGATGAAGACCGACGATAATCACTTCCGCGGCTTTCCGGCGCTGTGGAACGCAGCAGCGTTCTATCTGTTCTTGCTGCACCCGCCGGCGATCGTCGGCAGCCTGGGAATAGCAGCCTTGATCGTGCTCACCTTCGTGCCGTTTCGCGTCGTGCATCCGGTGCGCGTGGCGCGGTTGCGCACGCTGACGCTGGCGCTGATCGCGCTGTGGGCGGTGCTCGCTGCCTATGCAATTGTCCGCGACTTCGAAGTCCCGCTGCCGGTTACCATCGTGCTGTGCGCGGTCGCCCTCTATGTCTGCCTTGCCGATAGTGTCATCCGCTTATTCCGACGAGCCCCCCGATGATCGAATTGTTGTCCAGTCCCGAAGCCTGGGCCGCGCTGCTCACCCTGACGGCGCTCGAAATTGTCCTCGGCATCGACAACGTGATCTTCCTGTCCGTGCTGGTGTCCCGAATCCCCGAGCCGCGGGCGACCCGCGCGCGCCAGATCGGCCTCGGCCTGGCGCTGTTGTTTCGGCTCATGCTGCTCAGCGTGTTGGTGTGGCTGATCGGGCTGACCGCGCCGGTGTTCAGCATCGCCGACAGGGCGTTCTCCTGGCGCGACATCATCCTGATCCTCGGCGGCCTGTTTCTGATCGCCAAGGCGACCCACGAGATTCATGCCGAGGTCGAGGCCAAGAACGGCGAGGCGCAAGCCTCGACCGCCGATCGGGCGTTCTTCTGGGTGATCGTACAGATCGTGGTGGTCGACCTGGTGTTTTCGATCGACTCGATCATCACCGCGATCGGCATGGCCCAGGACATCGAGATCATGGTCGCGGCGGTGCTGATCGCGATGGCGGTGATGTACGTCTCGTCCGGTCCGGTGGCGCGATTCGTCTCCGAGCACCCGACCACCAAGATGCTGGCGCTGGCGTTCCTGGTGCTGATCGGCGTGGCGCTGGTGGCCGATGGCTTCGCGTTCCACATCCCGCGCGGCTACATCTACTTCGCCATCCTGTTCTCGGCGGCGGTGGAGTTCTTCAACGTGCTGGCCAAGCGTAACCGCGCCAAGCCGCGTTGACGCCGTGCGCTGCCGCATCGCCGCCGGTTGACAAGGCCGGGGCGATGGCATTCCGTGACGCTGACAATAGACCTGAGGGGACGATAATGGCGAAGGCGGTGCGGGTGCATCAGGTGGGTGGACCGGAGGTTCTGGTCTACGAGGACGTCGAGCTGCCGCCGCCGGGCGAGGGCGAGGTCCGCATCCGCCAGCACGCGGTCGGCCTCAACTTCATCGACGTGTATTTCCGCACCGGACTCTACAAAGCGCCGTCGCTGCCGTTCGTGATCGGCAACGAGGCGGCCGGTGAGGTCGTCTCGGTCGGCCCGCACGTCACCAACTTCCATCCCGGCGACCGCGTCGCGTACTACGCGAATCTCGGCGGCTATGCCACCGAGCGCAACATCGAAGCCGCCAAGCTGGTGAAGCTGCCCGACCACATCACCTACGAGCAGGGCGCCGTGCTGATGCTCAAGGGCCTGACGGTGTGGTACCTGCTGCACAAGACCTTCAAGGTCGAGCCCGGCCACCGGGTGTTGATCCACGCCGCCGCCGGCGGCATCGGTCTGCTCGCGTGCCAATGGGCACGGGCGCTCGGCGCGCATGTCATCGGTACCGTCGGCTCCAAGGCCAAAGCCGATCTGGCGCTGGCCAATGGCTGCGATCACGTCATCCTCTACAACGAAGAGGACTGGGTAGCGCGAGTCAAACAGATCAGCCGCAATGAGCTGTGCGACGTGGTCTATGACGGCGTCGGCAAGGCGACGTTCCCCGGCTCTCTGAAGTGCATCAAGCCGCGCGGGCTGTTCGTGTCGTTCGGCAACGCCTCAGGCCCGGTGCCGCCGTTCCCGCTCACCGAGCTCAACAACCACGGCTCGCTGTTCGCGACCCGTCCGAAGCTGAACGACTACATTGGGACCCGCAAGGAGCTGATCGAGGGCGCCGATACGCTGTTCTCAGCCGTGATCGAAGGCAAGCTGCACGTCCCGATCAACCACGCCTACGCGCTCAAGGACGCCGCCAAGGCGCACGTCGATCTGGAAGGGCGTGTGACGACCGGTGCCTCGATTCTGAAGCCGTAAGGTCGCACAACGTCACCCCACAACGAGCCGTCACCCTCCGCGAAAGCGGAGGGCCCAGTATTGCAGAGCGCTGGTGTAGAGCAATCAGCGCTCTGCAATACTGGGTCGCCCGGACAAGCCGGGCGATGACGTGATTAGATGTCGAGGAGCCGTGCGTTAGCGGCGAGTTCAGAACCCCGCCACGGTGCCGTGGAGGTCGTACGCGTCAGCGCGGTCGATCTTGGCGGTGACGATTTCGCCGACGCGCAGCGGGCGGCGGCTCGACAGATAGACCGCGCCGTCGATATCCGGCGCGTCGGCCTTGGAGCGGCCTTTGGCGACGGTCGGGCCGATCTCGTCGATGATCACCTGCTGACGGGTGCCGACCTTGCGCTTCAGCCGGCGGGCAGAGATCGCCTGCTGCCGCGCCATCAGCCTGTTCCAGCGCTCCTGCTTGACCTCGTCCGAGATCTGATCGGGCAGGGCGTTCGACGGTGCGCCGGCGACCGGCTCGTATTTGAACGCGCCGAGACGATCGATTTCGGCTTCGTCCAGCCATTCGAGCAGGAATTCGAAGTCGCGCTCGGTCTCGCCAGGGAAGCCCACGATGAAGGTCGAGCGCAACGCCAGATCCGGGCACTGCTCGCGCCAGCGTTTGATCCGGTCGAGCGTCTTGTCCTGCGCGGCCGGGCGCTTCATCAGTTTCAGCACGTCGGGGCTGGCGTGCTGGAACGGGATGTCGAGATAGGGCAGCACCTTGCCGTCCGCCATCAGGCCGATCACCTCGTCGACATGCGGATACGGATAGACGTAGTGCAGCCGCACCCAGGCGCCGAGCTCGCCGAGCTCGCTTGCCAGATCGAGGAATTTGGCGCGGACGCTGCGATCCTTCCAGGGGCTCTCTGCGTACTTGACATCGACGCCGTAGGCCGAGGTGTCCTGCGAGATGACCAGCAGCTCCTTGACGCCGGCAGCGACCAGCTTCTCGGCTTCGCGCAGCACGTCGCCGGCCGGGCGCGATGCGAGATCGCCGCGCAGCTTCGGGATGATGCAGAAGCTGCAGCGATTGTTGCAGCCCTCGGAGATCTTCAAATACGCGTAGTGCCGCGGCGTCAGCCGCACGCCCTGCGGCGGCACCAGATCGAGATGCGGGTTGTGAAGCGCCGGCCGCGCGCGATGCACCGCCTCGAGCACGCTTTCATATTGCTGCGGTCCGGTGATCGACAGCACGCCGGGGTAGGCGGCTTCGATCTGCTCCGGCTCGGCGCCCATGCAGCCGGTGACGATCACCTTGCCGTTGGCCGCCATCGCTTCGCCGATCGCCGCCAGCGATTCCTGCTTGGCGCTGTCGAGAAAGCCGCAGGTGTTGACGATCACGAGGTCAGCGCCGTCATGCTTGCGAGCCAGGTCATAGCCCTCGGCGCGCAACCGCGTGATGATGCGCTCGGAATCGACCAGGGCCTTGGGGCATCCCAGCGAAACAAAACTGATCTTGGGCGCGGTGGCCTGCTGCATGGTCGAACTGCCTGGATTGGGGTGGGAGAGGAGCTAAACCGGATCGGCGGCGCTGGCAAGGCGGGCCGGAACTCCGTTGGGCGAGAAGAATGCTCTTCGGTGGGGTTCCGAAGGAGGCGAATTTTTCCGGTTCCGGGACCCGCGCAGCGGCCCCGTTGTTATTTCGGCGGCCGTCTTGCGGAGGACGACGGCCAGGCCTTTCTTGTTCTACGGAACCAGGAGACGGACCGGTGCGACAACAGCCTCATTTGCAATCCGCGACAGCCCAGCGGCTTCGGTCGTGGTCGGCGGTCGCCGTCGATATTCACGTCCTGATGCTCGGCGCAGCATTCGGTCTGATCGGTGCGATCGTGATCGCCGCCCCGCATCTACGGCTGCCCTGATCGTTTCGTTCAACGGCTACTACTCGTGTGAACCGCTGCCCGCCTGGGTTCGCACGAAACGCGCCGCGGGAGCGAGCGCTGAATTTGCAAAGTGCCGGACGATCACGCTGGCGAGCGCCTCTGCCGCAGGATTGGAGCTTCGCGCCGAGCGGTAGAGCACCAAATCGACTTTGGGCAGGGCGGGGAACGTATCACCGCGGCCGAGCATACGCATCCCCGGCAGCACCGAGCTCTTGCCAACAACGCTGACCGCGATCCCTGAGAACACCGCCGCCTGAATGCCGCTGATGCTCTCGCTGATGCAGCTCAGCCGCCAGATTCTGCCGATGCTTTCGAGCGCCGCGAGACCGAAATCGCGGAAGATGTTGCCGGGCGGGAGCATCGCCAGCGGCACTGGGTTTTCGAGGTGTACTGAGCTTCGCTCAGACGCAACCCATACCAGCTCTTCCTGTGCCACCAACTCGCCGACCTTGAACGCGGGCATCCCCGTGACGATCGCCAGATCAATCTCCGCGCGCTCGACCGACGCCATCAGCTTGCTCGACAGCGCGCATTTCAGCTCGACATCGACATTGGGGTAGGCGCTGCGGAAGTCAGCCAGAATGCCCGGCAGCAGATACGCGGCGTACAGATCGGGCATCCCGAGCACGACCACGCCGTCGAGCTTCGGTGCGGCGAGGCGGGCGCGTAGTTCGTCCTGCAGGCCCATGATGGTGCGGGCATAGCCGAGCACCAGCTCACCATGATTAGTCAGGACCAGCTTGCGGCCGACCTTGGTGAACAGCGGTGCTCCGGTTGCTTCCTCCAGCCGGTTGAGCTGCAGGCTGACGGCCGGCTGGGTCCGGCCCAATCGCCGCGACGTTTCGGAAAAACTGCCGGTCTGAACCAGCACGATGAAGGTCTGCAGCAGGCGGAGGTCGAGCGGGGCGAGCATGGTTCTATTAAGCCAGCTTATAAAACCGATATAAACAATAAATTTCTGATGTTGTTGCGTCGCACCTACAGTGGCTTGCCGGGATCAGCAGCGAGGAAGCCATGCACAACAGCACCAGACGCCACTTCATCCGCCTTGCGGTGACCGCGACAGCGCTTGCCGCCACCAGCCTGACAGCGCTTGCGGAGGATCGCGTCATCAAGGTCGGGACCTTGAAGCTGATCCACGGCATCACGCCGTACTTCTACGAGAAATTCGTGCCGGCGGGCGTCAAGGTGGTGGTGGTGCCGTTCGAGAGCCCGACCGATGGCAAGAACGCTGTGGTCACCGGCTCGGTCGATTTCGGCATCTTCGGCCTCGCGGCCGCAACCCTCGGCGGCGCCAACGGCGAACCCGTGGTGGTGGTTGGCGCGGCCTGCAATCGTGGCATGGCGGTGGTGGCCGGCAAGGACTCGGGCATTGCCAGCATCAAGGATCTGAAGGGCAAGAAGGTCGCGATCTGGCCGGGCTCGACCCAGGAGGTCGTCATCCTCGACCGGCTGGCCGCTGAGGGCATGTCGATCAAGGATATTCAGGCGGTCCGCGTCTCGTTCAGCGACATGGCCCCGGCGTTGGCGCGCGGCGACATCGACGCCTATGTGGGCGCCGAGCCGGCGGCAGGTATCAGCCTCGCCAGCGGCGTCGGCAAGATCGTCGAGTACCCGTATTCGACGCCGACCGGTTCGCTGAACATGGTGCTCAGCACCCGGCGCGAGCTGATCGTGAAAGACCCCGAACTGATCCGGACGCTGCTGAAGGTGCATCGCAAGGCCAGCGAGTATGCGATGAGCAACCGCGATGCCTTCGTCGAGATGGCGATGCAGAAGCTCGGCCAGCAGAAGGCATCGATCGAGCAGGCGGCGCCGAACGTCGAGCTGACCTGGAACATCGATGATCAGTTTCTAAAGCAGGCGCAGTATTACGGCGCCCAGATGCTCGACAAGAAGCAGATCCGGCAGCTCCCCGACTACAAGACGTTCATTGATCCAAGCTTCATCAAGGCCATCTCGGCGTCGTGAGCGACAGATGAGCTTGGAAAGTACGGTCTCCCCATCCGCCATGAGTGGCCCCGCGATCACCAAGGCTGCCGCGACTGTACGCGGCAGCAGCACCAGACAGTTCGCCAAACTCACAGCCAGGTTCCGCACTGCCGCCCTTGCGCTGATCGTGCCGCTCGGTCTGCTGCTGGTTTGGGACTTGATGGTGCGTTGGACCGGGACGCGGCTGGTTCCGCCGCCCTCCGGCGTCGCGACCATGATGTGGGATTTCGCCTTCGGCGGAATCTACGACGACGCCTATAGCGGCAGCCTGCCGATCCATTTCTGGAAGTCAGTGCAGCGCGTGTATGGCGGCTTCTTCCTGGCGGCGCTGCTCGGGATTCCGCTCGGGCTGATGATCGGCCGGATTCCGCTGCTGCGTGCGCTGCTCGATCCGACGCTCGCCCTGCTGCGGCCGATCCCGGTTACCGCCTGGCTGCCGCTGTCGATGATTTTCTTCGGCCTCGGGCCGAAGTCGGCGGTGTTCCTGGTGTTCCTCGGCGCGTTCTATCCGATCCTGCTCAACACCGTGTTCGGCGTGAAATCGGTCGATGTGCGGCTGTTCGAGGCGGCCGGGATGCTCGGCTGCAACGGTCCGCAACTGTTCAGATCCGTCGTGCTGCCGGCGGCGCTGCCGAGCATCTTCAACGGCCTCCGGCTCGGCGCGTCGTTCGCCTGGATCCTGATCGTGGTCGGCGAGATGACCGGCGTGCCCGAAGGTCTCGGTGCCGTGATCATGGATGGCCGCACACTGTCGCGCACCGACCTGGTCATCACCGGGATGATCATCATCGGCATCACCGGATTCCTGTCGGACCGCATCCTGGTGTCCCTCAGCAATTACTTCCTGCGCTGGAGCCCGCAGCATCATGCTTGATCAAGCCACCCATCGCGACGCGCCGCCGGTAATCCTGGAGGTCAGCGGGCTCAACAAGATCTATCAGGCCTCGAACGGCCCGGTCGAAGCGCTACGCAGCGTCGATCTGACGGTGCGTAAGGGCGAGTTCATCTGCCTGCTCGGCGCCTCCGGCTGCGGCAAGTCGACCCTGCTGCGGATCATCGCCGGCTTCGAGCAGGCGACCCAGGGTTCAGTCGGCGTGTACGGCTGCGAGGTGAGGGGACCTGGCCCCGACCGCGGCATGGTGTTTCAGGACTACGCGCTGTTTCCATGGCTGACGGTCCGGCGGAACATCGGCTTCGGCCCCAGCCATCGCCGCGTCGCCGCGCAGGAAGTCGACAAACTGACCGATCGGTTCATGGCGATGGTCGGGCTCACGGCATTCGCAGACCGCTACCCGCACCAGCTCTCCGGCGGCATGAAACAGCGCGTGGCGATCGCCCGCGTACTCGCAAACGACGCCGACATTCTGTTGATGGACGAGCCGTTCGGTGCGCTCGACGCGCTGACCCGCGCAGCGCTGCAGGAAGAACTGATCGAGATCTGGCGCAGCACCAAGCTGACCGTGATCTTCGTCACCCATTCGGTCGAGGAGGCGGTTCTGCTCGCCGATCGGGTCGTGGTGATGAGCTCGTCGCCGGGCCGGATCGACCAAGACGTGGAGATCGAGTTGCCTCGGCCGCGCGACGTGGCGTCGGTCGAGTTCAACAGGCTTCGGCGCAGCATCACGCAGCAACTGACCAGCGATGTCGGCACAGGCCGCAAGGTTGCAGCGACGGCGGATTCCTGACGTGGACGTTGCAGCCCCCCACGCGTCGCGATCGGTCTATCGCGGGATGGATCGTGCGGCTCTCGATGCCGCCTACAACAACAGCGCGGCTGTGATCGACAGCCCGCAATGGCTGGAACGCTGGCGACAGCACAGCGCTGTTCGCCGCGCCGGTCCCGGAGCGCGGCTCGATATCCCTTATGCGGATCGCGAGCGGACTTCGCTCGACTATTTTGGTTCCGGCCAAACCGGCGCGCCGCTGCTGGTGTTTCTGCACGGCGGCTATTGGCAGCGCAATTCGAAGGAGATGTTCTCCTTCGTCGCCGATGGCCCTAACGCGCACGGCATCGATGTCGCCGTCGTCGGCTACACGTTGGCACCGACGGCGCGGCTATCGGACATCGTCGCCGAAATCGATCTGGCGCTCGATGTGCTCGCTGCCGACATCGAGCGCTTCGGCTTCGACCGGCGCAGGCTGGTGGTCAGCGGCTGGTCCGCGGGCGGGCATCTCGCATCGGTCGCGAGCGCGCATTCCGCGGTCCGGGGCGCGGTGTGCATCAGCGGCATCTTCGATCTCGAGCCGATTGCGCTGTGCTATCTCGACGACGCGCTACGCCTCGACCGGCAGGAGATCGAGATCCTGAGCCCGATCCGGCGCACCCGCCTTGGCACTGCGCCACAGTTGCTGGTGGTCGGCGGCGACGAGTTGCCCGAACTGCAGCGTCAGTCGCTGGACTATTCCAACGTCGCTGCGCGGGCAGGATTGCCCATCACTCTGAGCATCCTGCCGCGGCATCATCACTTCTCCATTCTGAATGAATGGAACGCGGACGGCGCGCTCACCGCCGAGCTGCTGGCCCTGATCGGGGCGTAGCTACGCGTCAGGTGCCGGCAAAGGGCGCGACGGTGATGCCGCTGGCTTCCAGCTTGCGGCGGACGCCGCGCGCGATCTCGACCGCGCCTTTGGTATCGCCATGGATGCACACCGTGTCGGTGCGCATCTTGATCACTTTGCCGGTCACGGAGACGACGGCTCCGTCCTGCGCCATCCGCAGCACGCGTTCGGCAATCTCATCGGGGTCGTGCAGCACCGCGCCAGGCTTCTTGCGCGACACCAGATTGCCGTCGTCCTCATAGGCCCGATCGGCAAACACCTCGTGCGCCAGCGGCAGGCCGGCTGCTTCGCCTGCGACCATCAGTTTCGAGTTCGCCAGCACGACGAACACCAGCGATGGATCGACCGCCTTGATCGCCGAGGCAATCGCGCGGGCGGTCATATCGTCTTCGCAGGCAACGTTGGACAGCGCGCCGTGCGCCTTGACGTGGGTGACCTTGTGGCCGGCGAGGGCCGCGACCGCCTGCAGCGCGCCGATCTGATAGGCGACGAGGTTTTCGATTTCCGCGGCTGTGATCCCCGGCACCGGCCGGCGGCCGAAACCGTGCAGGTCGCGGAAGCCCGGATGCGCGCCGATCGCGACGCCGTTTTGCTTCGCGAGCTTGACGGTCGCATGCATGATGTCCGGATCGCCGGCGTGGAAGCCGCAGGCGATGTTGACGCTGGTGGCGATCTGCATCATCGCCGCATCGTCACCCATCTGCCAGACGCCAAAGCCTTCGCCGAGGTCGCAGTTTAGATCGATCTTCATCCCGATTGGTCCCGTCGTCAGATTCGATTACTCCGCCGCCAGCGCGTCGATCGCCGCACCGGCGACGTTGGCGGAGAGCAGCGCGTCGAGGTCGATGGTGGCGTGCTGCGCGTCGCGCAGCCGGTCAGGCAGCGAGCGGGTCAGCCTGGCCATCGCGCGATAAGCTTCCTGAGCTTCGTCGACGCTCAACGCCTGAAAGCGGAACGGCCGGCCGGGCTGACGCTGCGCCAGCCGCCCGAGATCGGCCGAGATCACCGTGGCAATCTTCGGATAGCCGCCGCTGGTGCCCCGATCGGGCATCAGCACGATCGGCTGGCCCGAGCCGGGCACCTGGATGCTGCCGTCAACGGTGCCGTCCGAGACGATGTTGTGGCCGTGGAGATGCGAGATCTGCGGACCGTCGAGCCGATAGCCCATGCGGTCGCTGGTCGCCGAGATCGTCCATTCGCCGGCCAGGAACGTCTCGACCGCGTCGCCGAACTCATCGTTCTGCGGACCGAGTACGACGCGGATCGGCGCGTCTTGTTGCTCGGGCAGGTCGAGGCGGCGTTCGAGCGCCGGTGCCGCGGACTTGACCTCAATGGTGTCGCCGGCCTGCAGCGGCCGCGGGTAGGGGCTGCCGAGACCGGCGCGCGCGTTGACAGCAAGACTGCCGAACATCGGCTCGCCGCCGACGCCGCCTTCAATTCCCAGATAGCTGAATACGCCGCCACGCGCGACGCCGACGGTGAGGATCTGACCTTCGGTGAGCATGAACGACTCGTTGAATGCCAGCGGCTTGCCGTCGAGTGCAGCGGGCCGCTCGGCGCCTGTCAGCGCCAGCCGCACCGCGCCGTCGCGGAGGCTCAGTTTCGCGCCGAGCGGGCCGAGTTCGATCGCCGCCGCGAACGCGCTGTTGCCGACCAGCACATTGGCGGCGGCAAGCGACAGCCGGTCCATCGCGCCGCTCGGCGGCAGGCCGTAACGCTGCGCGCCGTGGCGCCCGGCATCCTGCACGGAGGTGGCCGGGCCGACGCTATCGATCACAAGCTTCGTCATGCGCTCAGCAATTCCGCGACGACTTCACCATGGGACGCTGCATCGTCGCGCTCGGCGAACTCCTTGGCGTCGATCTGCGCGAAGCTGATGGCGTCGCCAGGTTCGAGCAAAAAGATCGGCTCGCGATGCAACTGATAAGTGCGCACCGGCGTGCGGCCGAGCAGGTGCCATCCGCTCGGTCCGGCCAGACATTGGATGCCGGTCTGGATTCCGCCGACCGAAATCGTGCCGGCCGGAGTGTGCAGTCGCGGCGCTTGCCGCCGGGGCATCGCCAGCGCCGGATCGAGGCCGGAAAGATACGACCAGCCCGGTGTGAAGCCGATCATGGCGACGCGATAATCGCCGGCAGCGTGGCGCGCGACCAGCGCATCCGGTGTGGTGTTCAAAGCCTGCGCCGCATCCTCCAGATCGATACCGTGCTCGCCGCCGTAACACACCGGAATCCGCCAGCGCCGCTTGGCGACGGTTTCGCTTTCGTCGGGCGTCTGCGCGAGCGTTACCAGTTGATCGGATAGCGCGCCGAAGCCGATCGTCTCCGGATCGTAATGCACCAGAAGCGACCGATAGGTCGGCACGGTTTCGACGATGCCGGAGATCGGAGCTTGCTTCAGCTTGCGATCGAGCGCCAGCACGCGACGATTAGCTTCATCACTGATATCGCGGCCGAACTCGACGGTGATCGCGGTGTCACCGCTCGGCAGCATCCTGGGAGGTGGGGTGGTCATGCTTCAACGATCTCACAAAGCTACCGGCAGCGATAGCGCCTTTTCCGAGCGCCTGAAAAGCACTTCGCAACTCATGCGAGGTCGATAAGTCTGCGACTTTGAAGGTGATAAATTGCGATGATCGCCATGCGCTGGAGAGAGCTGCTGATCGCAGGGTTGCGTCTTGACGCGGCAGTCGCGGCCCGCAAGATGCGCCGACAATCACTGGAGCTCTCTCTTCATGTCACTGACCCCGGAAGCCATCGACATCCTGTCGCGCGTTTCGACCGCGACCATCACCACGGTGCTGCTGAAGAAGGGGCTCCGCAACGTCTGGATGCGCGGCGCGCGGCCGCTGCGTCCAGGTGCGACGCGGCTGGTCGGTGAGGCGTTCACGCTGCGTTTCGTGCCGGCGCGCGAGGATCTGGCGACGCCCGAGTCCTGGGCCTCGCCGATCTCGACCCGCGCGGCGATCGAGGCGATGCCGGAAGGCTGCATCGCCGTGGTCGACGCCATGGGCATCAAGGACGCTGGCATCTTCGGCGACATTCTCTGTGCCCGCATGGTCAAGCGCGGCATCAAGGCGCTGATTACCGACGGTGTGGTGCGCGACCTCGAGGGCGTGCTCGGGACCGGTCTGCCGGTGTGGTGCGACGGCGCGGCTGCGCCGCCGTCGGTGGCCGGCCTGACCTTCGTCGGCTGGGACCAGCCGATCGGTTGCGGCGGCGTCGCGGTGTTCCCGAAGGACGTCATCGTGGCGGACCAGGACGGTGCGGTGCTGATCCCGCAGGCGCTGCTCGACCACGTGCTCGCCGAGGGGCCGGAGCAGGAGCGGATGGAAGGCTGGATCGTCGAAGAGGTCAACAAGGGCGCGGTCTTGCCCGGCCTGTATCCGATGAACGCCGAAACCAAGGCGCGCTACGCCGCGTTCAAGGAGAAGGCCGACAAAACCTAAGGAGCCTGGTCGATGGACATCTTCGCGGCGGGTTCACGCCCGACCCAGCGGGCGCCCAAGGACTATTTCACCGGCACGGTGTGGCAGGACCCGATCGTTGCCGCGCCGGCGCCGGCGCGGCTGGCCGCCACGCGCGTGGCGTTCGAGCCGGGCGCGCGCACCGCGTGGCACACCCATCCACTCGGCCAGACGCTGTATGTCGTGACCGGCGTCGGCCGGATCCAGACCGAAGGCGGGCCGGTGCGGGAGATCCGCGCCGGCGACGTGGTGTGGATTCCGCCGGGCGAGAAACACTGGCACGGCGCCTCGCCGACCAACGGCATGACCCATATTGCGATGCAGGAAGCGCTGGACGGCAGTTTCGCCACCTGGATGGAGCATGTCTCCGACGACGATTACGCCGTCGCGCCGTCCGCCTGAGATCCGCGGCCACCGCCGATCAGAATCCTCAAAACCGCCGGTTTCTCCGCCGATGGGACCCTTTCCCGTCGGGTGGGGACTCGGTATGAAGGGCGCTTCGTTGCAAGGTGGCGGGCGTTGAGGAGAATAGAATGGCAGCCAAGACGAAATTTCGGGGGTCGTTTACCGCCTTGGTCACGCCTTTCAAAAATGGCGCGCTCGACGAACAGGCGTTTCGCAGCCTGGTGAACTGGCAGATCGAGCAGGGCACCCACGGCCTGGTGCCGGTCGGAACTACCGGCGAGAGCCCGACGCTGAGCCACGAGGAACACCACAAGGTGGTGGAGTGGTGCATCGCGGAGGCCAAGGGCCGCGTGCCGGTGATCGCCGGCGCTGGCTCCAACTCGACTCGCGAAGCCGTCGAGCTCGCGCGCCACGCCGAGAAGGCCGGCGCCGATGCGGTGCTGGTGGTGACGCCGTACTACAACAAGCCGACCCAGGAAGGCATGTATCAGCACTTCAAGGCGGTGAACGATGCGATCGGGATTCCGATCATCATCTACAACATTCCGCCGCGGTCGGTCGTCGACATGTCGGTGGACACCATGAGCCGGCTGTACGAGCTCGACAACATCGTCGGCGTCAAGGATGCGACCGCCAATCTCGGCCGCGTGTCGCAGCAGCGCCACGCGATGGGTCCCGATTTCATCCAGCTCTCGGGCGAGGATATGACCGCGCTTGCCTATATGGCGGCCGGTGGCCACGGCTGCATCTCGGTGGTGTCGAACGTCGCGCCGAAGCTGTGTTCGGATTTGATGGGCGCGGTGTTCGCGGGCGACTATCCCGGCGCGCTGAAGATCCAGGACCGTCTGGTGCCGCTGCACGACGCCGTGTTCAAGGAGCCGGGCGTCGCCGGTGCCAAGCATGGCCTGACGCTGCTCGGCCGTATTCAGGAAGAGGTCCGGCTGCCGCTGATGCCGGTGACCGAACCGACCGGCAAGACGATCCGTGCGGCGATGGTGCACGCAGGAGTCATCAACTGACAGGGAGCGCATGAACAGCACCGATTCCGTCCGTCACTTCGAGCAGAAGGGCTCGAGGCTTCTCAAGGAATTTCGCGACTTCGCGATGAAGGGCAATGTCGTCGACCTCGCGGTCGGCGTCATCATCGGTGCAGCGTTCGGCGCGATCGTGACCTCTCTGGTCGGCGACGTGATCATGCCGATCATCGGAGCGGTTACCGGCGGGTTGGATTTCTCCAACTACTTCACGCCGCTGTCGAAGACGGTCACGGCGGGCACGCTGGCCGACGCGAAGAAGCAGGGGGCGGTGCTCGCCTGGGGTAATTTCCTCACGGTGACGCTGAACTTCCTGATCGTCGCGGCGGTGCTGTTTGCGGTGATCCGATCGCTGAACAAGTTGAAGCAACAGGCGGAAGAGGCCAAGTCGCCGCCGCCGACCCCGACGCGGCAGGAAGAACTGCTGACCGAGATCAGGGATTTGTTGAAGAAGGGCGCCGGTCCGTCGCCATAGGTGACGACGACGGCGCCGACAGGAATCGCCCACAATGGCCGAGAAGAACGAACGCCCGATCAAGGTGGTCGCGGAGAACCGCAAGGCGCGGTTCAACTACGCGATCGACGACACCGTCGAGGCCGGCATTGCGCTGACCGGCACCGAGGTGAAGTCGATCCGCAACGGCAAGACCACGATCGCGGAGTCCTATGCGGACGCCCGCGGCAGCGAGATCTGGCTGATCAACGCCAATATCCCGGAGTATCCGCAGGCCAACCGCTTCAATCACGAGCCGAAGCGGCCGCGCAAGCTGCTGCTGCATCGCAAGCAGATCAACAAGCTGATCGGTGCGGTCGAGCGCGAAGGCATGACGCTGATTCCGCTCAAGCTGTATTTCAACGAACGCGGCCGTGCCAAACTGCAGCTCGCCCTCGCCAAGGGCAAGAAGCTGCACGACAAGCGCGAGACCGAGAAGAAGCGCGATTGGAGCCGCGAGAAGGGCCGTCTGCTGCGGTCGCGCGGCTGAGCCGGTCGGAGGGAGGCGCCCATGACCAAGCAGCCAGATCTTCTCAAGGTCGATTGGAGCGCGATCCCAGCACCGGACGATGATGGCGCCGCCGCGCATCTAGCGGGCGCCGCGATCCCGTCGGTCGCGCTGCCGGCGACAGATGGAGGCTCGGTGACGCTGTCGTCGCTGCCCGGGCGGACCGCGCTGTTCGTCTATCCGCGGACGGGCGTGCCCGGTCAGATCAGCCTGGTCGACGACTGGGACATGATCCCCGGTGCGCGCGGCTGCACGCCGCAGACCTGTTCGTTCCGCGATCTATTCGCCGAGTTGAAGGCCGCCGGCGCCGATGCGGTGTTCGGTCTGTCGACGCAATCGACCGCTTATCAAACCGAGATGGCCACCCGGCTGCATCTGCCGTTTGCGGTGCTGTCCGACGAGAGCCTCGCGCTGACCCGTGCATTGAACCTGCCGACGATGCAGGTCGCCGGTATGACGCTGCTCAAGCGCATGGCGCTGATCATCGACGACGGCCGCATCAGCCACGTGTTCTATCCGGTATTTCCACCGGATCGGAACGCCAGCGACGTGCTGGAATGGCTCAAGGGCAATCGGCGCTAGTTAGCAGTTTCGGAGGGCCCATCCCCGTCATTGCGAGCGAAGCGAAGCAATCCAGAGGCCTCAGAACGTGTGGCCTCTGGATTGCCTCGTCGCTTCGCTCCTCGCAATGACAATTCTTTCTGATCCAACTACGCGTCGAGATCAGCCCGCACCCGCGCGAACACATCGCGAAACATCTGAGTCGTCAGCACGCCGGTGTTCGTGTTGTAGCGCGAGCAATGGTAGCTGTCGTAGAGGCGTAGGCGGCCGGCTTCGTGCACGGCGCCGTGGCCGAACGGGGCCTGGGCGGCGCGGAGGCCGAGTGCCTTCAGCGTTGAATCGTGAGCGATCCGTCCGAGCAGGACGATCGCGCGCAGCTTCGGCATCGCCTCGATCGTGGCGATCATAAAGCGCCGACAGGTGTTGATTTCGATCGGCAACGGCTTGTTCTGCGGCGGCACGCAACGCACCGCGTTGCTGATCCGGCAGCCGATCAATTGCAGCCCGTCGTCGGGTCTGGCCTGATAATGGCCTTTGGCGAAGCCGTAGTCGATCAGCGTGGCGTAGAGCAGGTCGCCGGCATAGTCGCCGGTGAACGGCCTGCCGGTGCGGTTGGCGCCTTGCAGGCCCGGCGCAAGGCCGACAATCAGAAGCGAGGCGTCGGCGCCGCCGAAGGACGGGACGGGCGCGTTGAACCAGCCCGGTTCGCGTGCGCGGGCTTCGCTGCGGAATTCAGCGAGACGCGGGCAGAACGGGCAGTCGCGGTCAGGGTCGGTGAGGGAGGTCGGGACGCGGGGCCCGGAGCCCCGCGTCAACGTCGGCATGGACCTTAGTCTTCGAAGTCGTCAGCGCCGGCGCGCGACGCCAAGGCAGTGGGCCGCTGCAGGAACTGCGGCGCGTGGTGACGCGGTTCGCGGGGCTCTCGCGGTTCCCGCGGCGGCGGGCGGTCGGCGGGATCGCGGCCGATCTTCGATTGCAGCTCGACCAGATCGGTAAAGATGTCGGCCTGGCGGCGGAGCTCGTCGGCGATCATCGGCGGCTGGCTGGAAATCGTCGAAATCACGGTGACGCGGACGCCACGGCGCTGCACGGCTTCCACCAGCGAGCGGAAGTCGCCGTCGCCCGAGAACAACACCATCTGATCGATGTGTTCGGCCAGCTCCATGGCATCGACAGCAAGCTCGATGTCCATGTTGCCCTTGACCTTGCGGCGGCCGGAGGCGTCGATGAATTCCTTGGTCGCCTTGGTGACGACGGTGTAGCCGTTGTAGTCCAGCCAGTCGATCAGCGGGCGGATCGACGAGTATTCCTGATCTTCGATGATCGCGGTGTAGTAGAAGGCGCGGACCAAATTGCCGCGGCTTTGAAATTCCTTCAGCAGCCGCTTGTAGTCGATGTCGAAGCCGAGAGTCTTTGCGGTTGCGTAAAGGTTGGCACCGTCGATGAACAGCGCAATTTTGTTACTGGAGGAAGTGGACATCAAGATCTCTCATGTGTCTGTTGTCAGCTTCTTGGCGCAACGGAAATAGCTGCGCAGCTCAAGTCAATTTTTGCACGAATAGCCGTCGCGCTGGGCAACCGGCACAAACTTCAACCGCACGAAGCATCAGCCGGTATTCTATACTTTTCTTTCTGAAAAGAAGCCTTTTGTTGTCGGACTCGTGTTCGTCCGAGTTGGCCACTGGCCGGCCGTCCCGGAATGTCGGGTGCATTATCAGAGTGGGGCTGATCGGCCAAATGACAAATTGCTGCTTGCGAAAGCCGCCTTCGCGCTATAGGTAGCGGTCTAACCCCGATTTTGGTCCTATTGAACGGAGCGACTGGCCATGGCGCGCGTCACCGTGGAAGACTGCATTGACAAGGTCGACAACCGGTTCGACCTCGTCCTGTTGGCCGCTCATCGCGCCCGCATGATCTCGTCCGGCTCGCCGCTCACGATTGATCGCGACAACGACAAGAACCCCGTTGTTTCGCTTCGCGAAATTGCCGATCAGACGATCTCGCCGGAAGACCTCAAGGAAGAGCTGGTGCACTCGCTGCAGAAGTTCGTCGAGGTCGATGAGCCGGAGCCCGATACCGTTCCGCTGATCGGTTCGGCCGGCGCCAGCGTCGATGCCGACGACACCGAAGTGGCGATGGAGCGGATGACCGAGGAAGAGCTGCTTAAGGGTCTGGAGGGCCTGGCGCCTCCAGAAGAGCAGCCCGAGGAAGACGAATAAGCCCTACGGCGGCTTTGCACGTTTCCGTGATGCTCTGCAAAAACGGCTCGGATCGCTTCCGGGCCGTTTTTCGTTTTCGAAAGAGAATCGGGTGCACACGGAACAGTGTCCGGCGCATTGCTGCCCTGACCTAAACTCCGCCGAAATCGCGGTTTTTTCTGGCCGTTCTGGTTCCTTTCATGGCACAAGATCAGAGGGCTAGCGGGCGTAATTAAAGCTCCGAGGGCGGAGTTCCGCCGTCGCTGCAATGCAATAAAGGTTGTGGAATGGCGTCAGGACGCCAGAGTTCGAAGCAGATGGAGCAGGCCGGCGGTGCAGCCGCTGTCGCCGAGCCGTCTGCTGCCGCCAAGCCCCGATCCCGTGCCCGCATGATGCGGCAATACGATCTGGTCGAGCGGGTCCGGTCTTACAATCCGAATACCGACGAGGATCTGCTCAACCGGGCGTACGTTTACGCAATGATGGCGCATGGGGAGCAAACCCGCGCCTCCGGCGACCCGTATTTCTCGCACCCGCTCGAAGTCGCCGCGATCCTGACCAACCTCAAGCTCGACGACGCCACCATCGTTGCCGCGCTGTTGCACGATACCATCGAGGACACCGAGGCGACCCGGACCGAGATCGACACCATGTTCGGTCCCGAAATCGGCGCCCTGGTCGAGGGCTTGACCAAGCTGAAACGGCTCGAACTGGTGTCGCGCGAGGCCAAGCAGGCCGAAAACCTGCGCAAGCTGCTGCTGGCGATCGCCGACGACGTCCGCGTCCTGCTGATCAAGCTCGCCGACCGTCTGCACAACATGCGCACGCTCGAGTTCGTGCCGCCCGCCGCCCGTCAGCGCATTGCCGAGGAGACGCTCGACATCTACGCGCCGCTCGCAGGCCGCATGGGCATGCAGGAGATGCGCGAGGAACTTGAGGACCTGTCTTTCCGCAGCCTCGATCCGGAAGCCTTTACGGTCGTGATGCAGCGGCTCGACGCGCTGGCCGAACGCAACCGCAATCTGATCGGCGAGATTGAAAGTCAGCTCTCCGCCAATCTCGCCCGCCACGGCATCACCGCCGAGGTCACCGGGCGGCGGAAGCGGCCATTCTCGATCTGGACCAAGATGGAGCGGAAGTCGGTCGGTTTCGAGCAGCTCTCCGACATCTACGGATTCCGCGTCGTCCTCGATAACGTCGAGGCCTGCTATCGCGCGCTCGGCGTCGTGCACACGACCTGGCCGATGGTGCCGGGGCGGTTCAAGGACTACATCTCGACACCGAAGCAGAACGACTATCGTTCGCTGCACACCACGGTGATCGGTCCAGGCCAGCAGCGCGTCGAGCTGCAGTTCCGGACCCGCGAGATGAATCAGATCGCGGAATACGGCATCGCCGCGCATGCGTTCTACAAGGACGGCGTCGGCTCACCGACCGAGCTGCTCAACCGCGAGTCGAATGCGTTCGCCTGGCTCCGTCACACCATCGAGATGCTGTCGGAAAGCTCGAACCCCGAGGAATTCCTCGAGCACACCAAGCTCGAACTGTTCCACGACCAGGTGTTCTGCTTCACGCCGAAGGGCAAGCTGATCGCGCTGCCGCGCAAGGCCAATGTAGTCGACTTCGCCTATGCGGTGCACACCGACGTCGGCAACAGCGCGGTCGGGTGCAAGATCAACGGCAAGTTCGCGCCGCTGTCGTCGGAGCTGCAGAACGGCGACGAAGTCGAAGTGCTGACGTCGCCGGTGCAATCGGCGCCGCCGGCGGCATGGGAATCGCTCGCCGTCACCGGCAAAGCGCGGGCGGCGATCCGCCGTGCGACCCGCGTTGCGATGCGCGATCAATATGCCGGTCTCGGCCGCCGCATCGTCGAGCGTTTGTTTGCCCGCGCCAAGATCGAATATGCCGACGACAAGCTGAAGGGCGCGCTGCCGCGGCTTGCGCGAGCCTCGGTCGAGGACGTGATGGCCTCAGTCGGCCGCGGCGAGATGAAGGCGTCCGATGTCGCCCGGGCGATGTACCCGGACTACAAGGAAGAGCGCATCGCGCGGTTCGGCGGCAAGAAGGATGTGCCGGACAAGGTGATCGGCAAGGCCCCCGAGACCGGCAAGGTTAGCTCGGTGATTCCGATCGGCGGTCTGCATTCCGGATTGCCGGTGAAGTTCGCGCCGAACGGCGGCGCCGTGCCGGGCGACCGCATCGTCGGCATCGTCACGCCGGGCGAGGGGATCACCATCTATCCGATCCAGTCGCCGGACTTGAAGGAATTCGAGGAAGAGCCGGAGCGCTGGCTCGACGTGAAGTGGGACATCGACGAGACCACGCCGCAGCGCTTCCCGGCGCGGTTGTTCGTGCAGAACGTCAACGAGCCCGGCAGCCTGGCGCAGATCGCCGGTGTCATCGCCGAGCACGACGGCAACATCGACAACATCAACATGAGCCGACGTTCGCCCGATTTCACCGAGCTCACCATCGATCTCGAGGTCTATGACCTCAAGCATCTCAGCGCGATCATCGCCCAGTTGCGCGCCAAGGACGTCGTCGCTCACGTCGAGCGGGTGAACGGCTGAGGCCAGAGGTCGCACGAGGCAGTTAGTATGTTCGTCATTGCGAGCGAAGCGAAGCAATCCAGGACAACGAGCACTGAACTGGATTGCTTCGTCGCTTCGCTCCTCGCAATGACGAGTGATATCCACTCCAAGTCTTTCGGTTCTCGATAATGTCCAAAACTCCTCCGCTTCGTCTCGGCGTCAACATCGATCACATCGCCACGCTGCGGAACGCCCGCGGCGGTCGCCATCCCGATCCGTTGCGGGCAGCGTTCGCGGCGATCGAGGCGGGGGCCGACGGAATCACCGCGCATCTGCGTGAGGATCGCCGCCACATCCGCGACGCCGACATGCAGCGGCTGAAGGCGGAGATTTCCAAACCGCTGAACTTCGAAATGGCGGCAACCGACGACATGATCAGGATCGCGCTCGGCGTGAAGCCGCATGCGGTGTGTCTCGTTCCGGAGAGGCGCGAGGAGCTGACCACCGAGGGCGGCCTCGACGTGGTCGGCCAGCAAGCCTCGCTCGGGCCGGCGATCGCGCGCTTCAACGATGCCGGCATCCGGACCTCGCTGTTCATCGCCGCCGATCCGGCGCAGATCGAGATGGCGGCGAAGCTGAAGGCCCCAGCGATCGAAATCCACACCGGGGCCTGGTGCGACTCGATTACCGACGGCGATGCTGCGAAGGCCAATACCGAATGGCAGCGGATCTTTGCCGGCGCCGCGCTAGCGCGGTCGGCCGGGCTCGAAGTCCACGCGGGTCATGGTCTCGACTATGCCACCGCCGAGACGATCTCTGAGCTGCCGCAGATCGTCGAACTGAATATCGGCTTCTACATGATCGGAGAGGCGCTGTTCGTCGGCCTCGGCGAGACCGTGCGGGCGATGCGGGCCGCCATGGACCGCGGCCGCGCCAAGGCGATCGCCGCATGATCATTGGCATCGGCTCGGATCTGATCGACATCACCCGGATCGCCAAGGTGATCGAACGTCACGGCGAGCGGTTCCTGGATCGGGTGTTCACCGAGGCGGAGCGGGCGAAGGCCGAGCGGCGTGCCAAGAAGTCGGAACTGGTCGCGGCCACCTACGCCAAGCGGTTCGCCGCCAAGGAGGCCTGCTCGAAGGCCCTCGGCACCGGTATCCGGCAAGGGGTGTGGTGGCGCGACATGGGGGTGGTCAATCTGCCCGGCGGCCGGCCGACCATGATGCTGACCGGCGGTGCCAAAGCCCGGCTCGCCGCGTTGACCCCTCCAGGCATGACGGCGCGGATCGACCTGTCGATCACCGACGAATGGCCGCTCGCGCAGGCTTTCGTGGTGATCTCGGCGATCCCGGCGGCCGCCGAGGCGACCGGTGCCACGTCCTCGTGAGACGGAAAAGCGGTTGATTCGTCATAGCATTAGCCCGCGATGCCGCGACGCTTGATTGCACCGGTCGCGACAACAGTCTAAAACCGCGCGGAATCCCCAGCGGGGTCGAGTCCTCGGCGAACGAGCGCCGGTCGTGGCGGTGTCCGTCGCTGCGGCCTACGTCTCGCCCATCACCTGGACCCGTTCCGCACCAGTCCAGTCGTCCACCGCGCGGCTCCCCGCGACGGGAATCGGGAAAGCGATGAGCGTGACATCCGGAACCAAATCTGAGAGCGGCGTCGGCGAAACCATCCGCGTCGTCATTCACGCCCTCATCATCGCGCTGATCATCCGCACTTTCCTGTTCCAGCCTTTCAACATTCCGTCCGGATCGATGAAGGCGACGCTGCTGGTCGGCGACTATCTGTTCGTGTCGAAATACACCTATGGCTACAGCCACTACTCGATCCCGTTGTCGCCGCCGCTGTTCTCCGGCCGGATCTTCGGATCCGATCCGAACCGCGGCGATGTGGTGGTGTTCCGCCTGCCGAAGGACGACTCCACCGACTACATCAAGCGCGTGATTGGTCTGCCGGGCGATCGCATCCAGATGCGCGAAGGCCTGCTGTACATCAACGACAAGCCTGTCGACCGCGAGCGGCTGTCGGACTACGTCGGCGAAGATCCGTGCGGCTCGGAAGCGACCGCGCGCGTCAAGCGCTGGAAGGAAACGCTGCCGAACGGCGTGTCCTATGAGACGCTGGATTGCGTCGACAACGGCTTCTACGACAACACCAACGTCTACACCGTGCCGGCCGGCCACTTCTTCATGATGGGCGACAACCGCGACAACTCCACGGACAGCCGCGTGCTGTCCGCGGTGGGCTATGTGCCTTACGAGAACATCATCGGCCGCGCCCAGATGATCTTCTTCTCGATCGCCGAGGGCGAGCACGCCTGGCAGATCTGGCGCTGGCCGACCGCGGTGCGCTGGAGCCGTATCTTCTCCATCGTGCGATGAGCGATGATGTGACCAACGTCGAGCAACCCTCGACGGCCAGTGAACCGCAACCGCAGGATGTTCCGGCGGCGGAGCCTTCGGCTGCAAAGAAGCGGCGCGCCAGCAAGGCGAAGTCCAAGGCGACCGCAGCCGCGATCGAGCAACGGCTCGGCCACAGCTTCGCCGATCCGGCGCTGCTGACCACCGCGCTCACCCACGTCTCCGCGCTGAAGTCCGCGCGCCGCACAGACAGCTATCAGCGGCTCGAGTTTCTCGGCGATCACGTGCTCGGCCTGATCGTCTCCGACATGCTGTACCGGGCGTTTCCGGATGCCGACGAAGGCGAGTTGTCGAAGCGGCTCGCCGATCTGGTTCGCAAGGAAACTTGCGCCGACGTGGCCCGCAGTCTCGACCTGGTCGAAGGCATCAAGCTCGGCACGGTGGGGGCCGGCGCCGGCGCCAAGCTGCGCAAGTCGGTGCTCGGCGACATCTGCGAAGCGGTGATCGGCGCGATCTATCTCGACGGCGGCTACGACACAGTGTCCGATTTCGTCCGCCGCAACTGGACCGAGCGGATGCGCAAGCCGGCGCGGTCGCTGCGCGATCCCAAGACCGTGTTGCAGGAGTGGGCACAGGCCCGCGGCCTGCCGACGCCGGTGTACCGCGAAGTCGAGCGCACCGGTCCGCATCACGATCCCCAATTCCGTGTCGCCGTCATACTGCCGGGCCTCGAGCCGGCCGAAGGTGTCGGTGGCAGCAAGCGCGCGGCCGAGAAGGTCGCGGCGTCGGCGATGCTGGCGCGTGAAGGCGTCGGCACAGGCGGCAATGATGGCTGAACATGAAGACGCGGCGACCGCCGCGACCCGCTGCGGTTTCGTTGCGCTGATCGGCGCGCCGAACGTCGGCAAATCCACACTCGTCAACGCGCTGGTCGGCTCCAAGGTGACGATCGTGTCGCGCAAGGTGCAGACCACGCGCGCGCTGATCCGCGGCATCGTGATCGAAGATGCCTCGCAGATCATCCTGGTCGACACTCCCGGCATCTTCGCGCCGAAGCGGCGGCTCGACCGCGCGATGGTCAAGACTGCATGGAGCGGCGCGCACGATGCCGACATCGTCTGCGTGCTGCTCGATGCCCGTGCCGGGATTAACGAGCAGGCCGAAGACATTCTGGCCAACCTTGCCAATGTCGACCGGCCGAAGCTGCTGGTGCTCAACAAGATCGATCTGATCGCCCGCGAAAAGCTGCTGGCGCTGGCCCAGGCCGCCAATCAGCGGCTGGCATTCGATCAGACCTTCATGGTCTCGGCGCTGACTGGCGACGGTGTCGACGATCTGCGCAAGGCCTTGGCTGCGCAGGTGCCGCCGGGCCCGTTCCATTATCCCGAAGACCAGATGTCGGATGCGCCGCTGCGCCATCTCGCCGCCGAGATCACCCGCGAGAAGATCTTCCGGCAACTGCACCAGGAGCTGCCGTATCAGTCGACGGTCGAGACCGACACCTGGACCGAGCGCAAGGATGGCTCGGTGAAGATCGAGCAGACCATCTTCGTCGAGCGCGAGAGCCAGCGCAAAATCGTGCTCGGCAAGGGCGGTGCGACCATCAAGGCGATCGGCGCCGAGGCCCGCAAGGAGATCGGCGAGATCCTCGAGCAGCCGGTGCACCTGTTCCTGTTCGTCAAGGTGCGCGAGGACTGGGGTAACGATCCGGATCGTTACCGCGAAATGGGCCTGGAGTTCCCCAAGGAATGACCACCAGCACCACCACCAGCCTGCCGCGCAATGTGTACTGGTTCGAAGTGCTGCTGCTCACTTCGCTGATGCTCGACTGCATCTCGGTGGCGTTTCAGGATCGCACCGTGATCGAGCCGAGCATGTCGGCCGGTGTGGTGGCCGCCGCCAACACCATGGCGGCCGGCCTGATCGTATTGCTGAGCTATCTGGTGTGGCTCGCCGCCCACGCCCGCAAGAACTGGGCGAGGGCGGTGCTGACCGCCTCGTTGGTGTTTTCGGTGGTGTCGCTGGCCCAGATCGTCGGCGACAGCGGCATCGAAGCCGGACTGTGGATCGATATTGCGTCCTGCATCCTGACTGCGGCTGGACTGTATCTGTCCTACACCGGCGACGCCCGAGGCTGGTTCACCGCGTAAGGCCGGCAGGCGCGACTGCGCGAAATCCGATAGGCTCGTCCGATGGAATGGAGCGACGAGGGCATCATTCTCGGGGTGCGGCGCCATGGCGAGTCCGCCGCGATCGTCGAGCTTTTGACCCGCGAGCATGGCCGGCATCTCGGCATGGTGCGGGGCGGGGCGTCGGCGCGGATGCGGCCGTTGCTGCAGCCCGGCAACAGCGTGCTGGCGTCATGGCGGGCAAGGCTCGACGAGCATCTCGGCTACTATCAGTTGGAAGCCACCAAGATGCGCGCCGCGACGCTGCTGGCATCATCCTATGCGGTGTACGGCGTCACCCATCTGGCCGCGCTGGCGCGGCTGCTGCCGGAGCGCGATCCGCACGAGGACATCTATCAGCGGCTGTTGTTCACGCTCGACGATTTTGACGACCTCGGAGTCGCCGCCGCGCATCTGATCCGGTTCGAACTGGCGATCCTGGCCGAGCTCGGCTTCGGGCTCGATCTGTCCGTCTGCGCCGCGACCGGCAGCACCACGGAACTGATCTATGTGTCTCCGAAGTCGGGCAGCGCCGTTTCGCGCAGCGCCGGCGAACCGTGGCGCGACCGCCTGTTGCGACTGCCGGCGTTCCTGCGTGACGACGAGACGGCGTGCGAGAGCGGCTGGTCTGGGCAGGACCTGTTCGATGGCTTCGAGCTGACCGGCCGCTTCCTGCTGCGCAATGTGCTCGAGCCGCGCGGGCAAAGCCATTCGGACGCCCGCGCGGGGTTCATCAATGCGATCACCCGCGCGCTGCAGCGGCCGGCGGAGTCGTAGCCGGCCGCGTCACATCCGCGAGATGCCGCGATCGCGGCATCAGGCTTTCAGAGCTGCGGAGATCGTCGCCGCGATCGGCGTGGTCGGACGACCGATCAGCTGGCTCAAGGTGTGGCTGTCGTCGAACAGCGCGCCCTTGGCGGCACCGGCGTCGGAGTCCGCCAGCAGCGCGGCGAACGGTCCGGGCAGGCCGGCACCGACCAGTGCAGCCTGGTAGTCGGCCTGCGGCAGATCGCGATACGCGACTGCTTTGCCGGATTGCCTCGACAGTTCTGCTGCGAACTCAGCGAGCGTGTAGGCCGCATCGCCGGCGAGTTCGTAGATGCGGCCAGCCTGCGGCTCCGCGGCGGTGAGCACACGAACCGCGGCCGCGGCGTAATCGGCGCGCGCCGCGGAGGCGATCCGGCCGCCATCGGCGCTGCCGAGCAGGGCGCCGTGCGCCAGCGCGGCCGGAATCGAAGCCGCGTAGTTCTCACTGTACCAGCCATTGCGGAGCAGGGCGTGCGGTACGCCGGACGCTTTCAAGGCCGCCTCGGTCTGCCGGTGCTCCTCGGCGAGCCCCAGCGGCGAGGTGTCGGCGTGCAGCAGGCTGGTATAGGCGAGCAGTTTCACGCCGGCCTGCCTGGCAGCTTCGATCGCGTTGCGGTGCTGCGCGGTGCGCTGGCCGATCTCGCTGGAGGAAATCAGAAGAGCAAGGTCGACGCCGGCGAAGGCGGCCTTGAGGCTGTCGGGACGGCTGTAGTCGCCGTTGTGGACGTGCAGGCCTCTGGCAGCGAATTCGGCGGCGGCCTTTTCGCTGCGGACCAGCACGCCGATCTGGAAGGCCGGGACGGTCTTGAGCAGGCCGTCGATGACGAGCCGGCCGAGCTGGCCGCTGGCACCGGTGACGAGGAAACGGGAGGCGGACATCAGGATCTCCTGGTGGTTTTCAATTGAGGGTAGGTCTATATTGGAGACCTTCGTCCGGCCGCGTAAGGAGGCAGTATTTCGTGACAAGGTCACCTGCAGATAACCTGACGGTCGCCGCGCACCGCGCCACGCTGACCGACCGTTATGCCGCCTGGCGCGAGCTCGGCTTCGACGCGTCGCGCTGTCCGGTGCGCAACGTGCTCGACCATCTGGGCTGCAAATGGAGCACGCTGCTGTTGATCGCGCTGGCCGAAAAGCCGATGCGGTTCAATGCGCTGCTGCGAGATGTTCCAGACATTTCGAAGCGGATGCTGACCCAGACGCTGCGCGATCTCGAGCGTGACGGGCTGGTCGCCCGGCAGGTGTTTCCGACCAAGCCGCCCAGTGTGGAGTACCGTTTGTCGGCGTCGGGCGAGTCCGTGCTTGGACCGTTGACGGCCCTGGTCGGCTGGGCGGAGCAGAACTTCCCCGAGATTGAGCGCGCCCGCGCCCGGTTCGACTCGGCGGCCCAGGAGGGGGGCGCCCAGGTTCCAGGCGAATCCGCAAGGCCGGAAAGCCCGCTGGCGCTTGCTCCGCTTCCGGTCAGGGGATAACCCCACGCCATGGGAAAAAGATTGATTCCGCCGGAGCCGGCCGAGATTCACGAGGTCCAGCTTCGCGAGGCGCTGGAAGAGCGCTATCTCGCCTACGCGCTGTCGACCATCATGCACCGGGCGCTGCCGGACGCGCGCGACGGCCTCAAACCCGTGCATCGCCGCATCCTCTACGGCATGCGGCTGCTGCGGCTCGACCCCGGCACGCCGTTCAAGAAGTCCGCCAAGATCGTCGGCGACGTGATGGGTTCGTTCCATCCGCACGGCGACCAGTCGATCTACGACGCGCTGGTGCGGCTCGCGCAGGACTTCTCGTCGCGCTACCCGCTGGTCGACGGCCAGGGCAATTTCGGCAATATCGACGGCGATAACCCGGCGGCCTACCGCTACACCGAAGCGCGCATGACCGACGTCGCGCGCCTGCTGCTGGAAGGCATCGACGAGGATGGCGTCGCGTTCCGCGCCAACTACGACGGCCAGTCGAAAGAGCCGGTCGTGCTGCCCGGCGGCTTCCCAAACCTGCTCGCCAACGGCGCGCAAGGCATCGCCGTCGGCATGGCGACCGCGATCCCGCCGCACAACGCCGCTGAGCTGTGCGACGCCGCGCTGCATCTGATCGAGAAACCCGACGCCAAGTCGAAAGCGCTGCTGCGCTTCGTCAAGGGCCCGGACTTCCCGACCGGCGGCATCATCATTGATTCCAAGGAGAGCATCGCCGAGGCCTACACCACCGGCCGCGGCGCGTTCCGCACCCGCGCCAAGTGGGAGCAGGAAGAGGGCGCGCGCGGCACCTGGACCGTGGTGGTGACGCAGATCCCCTGGCTGGTGCAGAAGTCGCGGCTGATCGAGAAGATCGCCGAGCTGCTGAACGAGAAGAAGCTGCCGCTGGTCGGCGACATCCGTGACGAATCCGCCGAGGACGTCCGCATCGTCATCGAGCCGAAGTCGCGCAGCGTCGATCCGACGCTGATGATGGAATCGCTGTTCCGGCTGACCGAGCTGGAAAGCCGGATCCCGCTCAATCTCAACGTGCTGGTGAAGGGCCGGATTCCGAAGGTGCTCGGCCTCGCCGAGTGCCTGCGCGAATGGCTCGATCATCTGCGCGACGTGCTGCTGCGCCGCTCCGAGTATCGCAAGGGCCAGATCGAGCATCGGCTCGAAGTGCTCGGCGGCTATCTGATCGCGTACTTGAACATCGACAAGGTGATCAAGATCATCCGCACCGAGGACGAGCCCAAGCCGGTGCTGATGAAGGCCTTCAATCTCACCGAGATCCAGGCCGAGGCGATCCTCAACATGCGGCTGCGCTCGTTGCGCAAGCTCGAAGAATTCGAGATCCGCACCGAGGACAAGAACCTCCGCGCGGAGCTGAAGGGCATCAATGCGATCCTGAAATCCGAGACGGAGCAGTGGGCCAAGGTCGGCGAACAGGTTCGCAAGGTTCGCGAGATGTTCGGGCCGAAGACGCCGCTCGGCAAGCGCCGCACCCAGTTCGCCGACGCGCCGGAGCACGATCTCGCCGCGATCGAAGAAGCCTTCGTCGAGCGCGAGCCGGTGACGGTGGTGATCTCCGACAAGGGCTGGGTCCGCACCCTGAAGGGCCATGTCGAGGACCTGTCCGGGCTGAACTTCAAGCAAGACGACAAGCTCGGCCAGTCGTTCTTCGCCGAGACGACGTCGAAGCTGTTGCTACTTGCAACCAACGGCCGGTTCTATGCGCTCGATGTCGCCAAGCTGCCCGGCGGCCGCGGCCATGGCGAGCCGATCCGCATGTTCATCGACATGGAGCAGGACGCCGCGATCGTCACCGTGTTCGTGCACACCGGCGGACGCAAATTCCTGATCGCCAGCCATGACGGGCAGGGCTTCATGGTCAACGAGGACGAGTGCGTCGGCTCGACCCGCAAGGGCAAGCAGATCCTCAACGTCGACATTCCCAACGAGGCGCGCGCGCTCACGGTGGTCGGCGAGGGCGACGACAGCGTCGCGGTGATCGGCGACAACCGTAAGATGGTGATCTTCCCGCTCGATCAGGTGCCGGAGATGACCCGTGGCCGCGGCGTGCGGCTGCAGAAGTACAAGGACGGCGGCCTGTCCGATATCGCCACCTTCTCGTCGAAGCAGGGCCTCAGCTGGCGCGACTCCGCCGGCCGCGAGTTCAGCGCGACCATGAAGGAACTCGCCGAATGGCGCGGCAACCGCGCCGACGCCGGCCGGCTGCCGCCGAAGGGCTTCCCGAAGTCCAACAAGTTCGGACGCAGCATCGCGTGATGCTGGCCCGCCTGCGCGCTATGTCGCAGGCGGGCCGTTCGTTTGGCTTTGCGTCTCGCTCCCGAATTGCCTTGAAGTGGATGCGATGATCGAACGCTGCTCCCGCCGATTTCGCCTGTTACTTCCGCTGCTCGTCTTCGCCGCGCTTCCGGGGCCAGCGCAGGCGGCCGAGCTCGATGGCGCGGCGCTCGGCTGGGCCTGGGGCGTGCCGTTCGCCGGCATCCTCTTGTCGATCGCGCTCGGACCGCTGCTGGCGCCGAAGGTCTGGCACGCGCATTACGGCAAGATCGCCGCCGGCTGGGGCGTGCTGGCACTGGCGCCGATTGCGATCGTCTACGGCTGGGACATCGCGCTGGCATCACTGATCCATGCGCTGCTCGCCGAGTATCTCAGCTTCATCGTGTTGCTGTTCGCGCTGTTCACGGTGTCGGGCGGCATCCTGGTCACCGGTACCATCCGAGCGACGCCGCTGATCAACACCGGACTGCTTGCCGTGGGCACGGCGTGCGCCAGCCTGATCGGCACCACCGGCGCCGCGATGGTCCTGATCAGGCCGCTGATCCGCGCCAATGCGGGACGGCAGCACAACGTCCACGTCGTAGTGTTCTTCATCATCCTGGTCGCCAATATCGGCGGCGCATTGTCCCCGCTGGGCGATCCGCCGCTGTTCGTCGGATTCCTGCGCGGCGTGGATTTCTTCTGGCCGGTCCAACACCTGTGGCAGCAGACCCTGATCGTCGCCGGCGTGCTGCTGGTGGTGTTCTATCTGCTCGACCGCTGGTATGCGCGCCACGATGCGCCGGCCAAGACGGCCGAGGCGCCGATCGGATTTCGCGGCGGCATCAATTTCCTGCTGATCGCCGGCATCATCGCCACCATTCTGGCCTGCGCGCAGTGGCGTCCCGGCATCGAATTCGACGTTTACGGCACCAAGGTCGCGCTGCAGAACCTGGTGCGCGACGCGATGCTGGTGGTGCTGGCGCTGCTGTCGCTGTGGTGGACGGCGGACGAGCATCGCGCCGCCAACGGCTTCACCTGGGAGCCGATCCGCGAGGTCGCCAAGCTGTTCGCCGGGATCTTCGTCGCGATCATCCCGGTGCTGGCGATGCTGCACGCCGGCAAGAGCGGGCTATTTGCGCCGCTGCTGGAGGCGGTGACGGCGAGCGACGGTACGCCGCGCGAGGTGCCGTATTTCTGGTTCACGGGCCTGTTGTCGGCGGTGCTCGATAACGCGCCGACCTATCTGGTGTTCTTCGAGCTGGCAGGCGGACGCCCCGCCGAGCTTATGGGGCCGCTCGCCGGTACGCTCGCGGCGATCTCGATGGGCTCGGTCTATATGGGCGCGCTGACCTATGTCGGTAACGCGCCGAACTTCATGGTCTATGCGATCGCCACCGAGCGCGGCATCAAGATGCCGGGCTTCTTCGGCTACGCGCTGCGGGCTGGCCTGGTGCTGATCCCGCTGTTCCTGCTGCTGACGTTCCTGCCGATCGTCCCGAACCTGCGGCTGCACTGAGCCGCAAGGGGCGTCACTTGCTCTGCGGCGCTGTAGCGGCTGGAGCAGGGGGCAGGCCCGGCGTGTGCTTTGGCTTCAGCGTCCCGACATAGAACGACACGCCGCCGACCAGCACGACGCAGATCGCGTACACGAGATAGGCTTGCGGAGGCTTGGTGGCCCAACCCAGCAAGCCGCTAAAAGACATCCGCTCTGGCGCTTGATTTGTCATGGCGGCGTTGTGCGCGATTTGAGGGCGAACGCAAGCTGGAAAATCGCAACGGTATCTCGTCCGGTACCCGACACGGTACGGTCGAAGCCTGATCAATGACCACTGACGTCTTTTGTGGCAGTGTTCAAAGTGGCCCGCGACTCGGCCGCTGGAGGCTCCTTGACCGCAAATATCGTCATCGACCAGTGCTTGGCTACCTTCTTGCTATTGCAAATGACTTGCAAGAAGCTGTGTGAGCCTGCATTGTGATGCGATGGATGCAAGATCGCCGCAAATGACAGCCGAACCCTCGCCGGCACCGGAGCAGACCACGGGGTGGCGGTTGGCGCGCGGCGAGCCGTCGCTCGCCGGGATGTTCGGGACCGTGCCGACCCGGGCCAAGGGTCCGTTCTGGCGCAAGCTGATCGCCTTCCTCGGCCCCGGCTATCTGGTCGCGGTCGGCTACATGGACCCCGGCAATTGGGCGACCTCGCTCGCGGGCGGCTCCAAATACGGCTACGCACTTCTCACCGTCGCGCTGGTCTCCAACATCATGGCCGTGGTGCTGCAGTCGCTGTGCACGCGGCTCGGCGTCGGCGCGGGCAGGGACCTCGCCCAGGCCTGCCGCGACGCCTATCCGCGTTGGGTCTCATGGCCGCTGTGGCTGTCGGCGGAGATCGCCATCACCGCCACCGACCTTGCCGAAGTGATCGGCACTGCGATCGGGCTCAATCTGTTGTTCGGTATTCCGCTCGAGATCGGCGTGCTGATCACCGCGGCCGACGTGTTCCTGGTGCTGGCCCTGCAGGCGTTCGGCTTCCGCTGGATCGAGGCGTTCGTCGTGGCGCTGCTCGGCGTGATCGCGGCGTGCTTTGCGGTCCAGATCGCAATGGCCGATCCGGATTGGGGCGCGGTGATCCGCGGCTTTGCCCCCACCACGCGGGTGCTGACCGAGCCCGGCATGCTGTATCTGGCGCTCGGCATCCTCGGCGCCACGGTGATGCCGCATAATCTCTACCTGCACTCCGGCCTGGTTCAGACGCGCGGTTTCGGGACAAGCCCCGCCGACAAGCACGAAGCGATCAAACTCGCGACCTTCGACTCCACGATCGCGCTGACCTTCGCGCTGAGCATCAATGCGTCGATCCTGATCCTGGCGGCCGCAACCTTCCACCATGCCGGTCAGACCGACATTGCCGAACTCGACCAGGCCCACGCCTTCCTGGCGCCGCTGCTCGGCTCGACGCTGGCGCCGACGCTATTCGGCATCGCGCTGCTCGCCTGCGGCCTGAACTCGACCATCACCGCCACGCTGGCCGGCCAGATCGTGATGGAAGGCTTCATCCAGATCCGGATCAAGCCTTGGCTGCGACGGATGGTGACGCGACTGATCGCAATCGTTCCGGCGGTTGCGGTGACGATCATCGCCGGCGAGAAGGGCACCGGACAGCTCCTGATCCTCAGTCAGGTGGTGCTCAGCCTGCAACTGCCGTTCGCCGTGGTGCCGCTGGTGGTGTTCACCGCCAGCCGGGCGAAGATGGGCGAATTCGTTGCGCCGCGCTGGCTCACCGCCATCGCGTCGTTGATCGCAGCGATCATCGTCGTGCTGAATATCAAGCTGGTGTTCGACTACGTGACCGGCGGGTAGTGCACGACGCGGAAAATCCGAGCGTCTGGGTCTGCCTGTCGAACAAGCTGATGCCTGATCAAACACGCTTCTGCTCATTTGACCCCGCCTTCGTGAGCGCGTGACGCTGCGCGAAGTACTGAGCGGGTGTGCTTCCAAGCGCCTTCTTGAACATGGTGATGAAGGCGTTGACTGACTCATAGCCGAGTTCGGCCGCAACGTTATGCACCGCTTCGCCGCTCGCAAGTTCCCGGAGCGCGACGACGAGGTGGAGTTGCTGCCGCCAGCGTCCGAATGTCAGTCCCGTTTCGCGGATCAGCAGCCGCGCCAATGATCTTTCACTCATTGCGACCTGCTTTGCCCAATCGCTCAAGGTCCTGCGGTCGGACGGTTCGGCTGTCAGAGCGTCGGCTATGGCCCGGATCTTTGGATGGCTGGAAATTGGTAGGTTGAACCGCTCTCGCGGCATGTCCGCGAGTTCGTCCAGCAGCACGCGCGCCATTCGGGCTGCATGGCTGTCTGCGGGATAGTCCGCACTCTCCTCTGCGAGACGCTCGACTAATTCTCGGATCAGCGGAGAAATCGCCAGCGTGCAACTGGAGCAGGGAAGGTTCGCCGCTTCCGGTTCGACGAACAGGTAATTGAGCTGGGCATTGGCAGTCGCGCGCGCGCTGTGAGGCACGCCGCCAGGAATCCATACCCCGCAGTTGGGCGGCACGATCCAGATTTCATTGGCGGCCGTGCAGGTGACGGCTCCGTGCAGGGCGAGGATCAGCTGCCCCTTCCGATGCACATGCAACGGCACCTCCGACTCATGGTCCGAGAAATGCAGCCGATGGGCGACCGCCGGCAGACGCGTCAGGTCGGGGTTGAAAACGGAAACGATAGATTGCACGGGCATGCGAATGGCCGTTTTCAGGGATTTGTTGTCGTAATACCGAATTTATTCGCTTCTGCAAATTGGTCACAACTGGCGCCATGAACTCCATGCCGTCCGGACGTCCCCTTTGACTCAGACCCACGCAGCAGCGCGCCAGGCGCTGGCGAACTTTCTCCGCCAGCCCGCCAGGAAGGAAGATGCCGATGCGGTCCTGTTTTCGGCGAAGAGTTTCGCCGCGGCGATGCTCGCCTATTACATTTCGCTGCGGATCGGGTTGCCCAAGCCGTTTTGGGCCATCGTCACGGTCTACATCGTCTCCCAGACATCTGCGGGAGCCTCAGTCAGCCGTGGCGTGTATCGCTTCGCCGGGACGTTCGTGGGCGCAATAGCGACCGTCGCGATCGTGCCGAACTTCGTCAACGATCCGATCGTGTGCTGCCTGATCCTCGCCGGCTGGATCGGCCGTTGCCTGTTTCTCTCGCTGCTCGATCGGACACCACGAGCCTACGCTTTTGTCCTTGCAGGCTACACGACGAGCCTGATCGGCTTTCCAAGCGTACTTGAGCCCGGCGCAGTCTTCGACACGGCTTCCTTGCGGGTCCAGGAGATCTGCATCGGCATTCTCTGCGCAGTTCTGATCCATCGATATGTTTGGCCAAAGCCGATGACGGGCCAGTTCACCGGCAAGCTATCAGCGATGCTGCAGGACGCTCGCCGGCTTGCGAGTGTCGCGCTGACGGGATTGTCGGAAGATAACCGCCAACGGCGCGAACAGCTCGCTGTCGACCTTCTGATGATTCAGGGGCTGGCGACACATCTTCCATACGATTCCGCGTCTGCCAGGCCCCGCCGCGAGACAGTGCAGCTCATCCACGACCGGCTCGCTCGGCTTCTGCCACTCACGGCCGAGATCGAGGAGCGCGTACGTTCTCTCAGCGTCGAGCACGCAGCCGTCGATGAACCGGCCGCGTTGGTCGCTGATGTGGGAGGCTGGATCGCAGTCAATCAGCCGGATGATGATCAGCAGGCGGAAGCTGCTCGTCTGATCGGGCGTGCGAGATCAATTCAGAAATGTCTGGGCACGGACGCGACGATGCCTGTCGACAGGGTAGGTGCCAACCTTGCCGGCCATCTGGCGGAAATGATCGGCCTGCTGAACGACTGCGACAAGCTCAGTCAGAGCATGACCGCCAACCGGCGCGTCCGAAGAGCAACAGCGCTGCACGGCCCCGAGCTTGCAAAGGGGTACGTCTATCACCGCGATCCATGGATGGCAGCCCGCGCAGCGTTCGGCGCAATGGTCGGCATCCTTGCCGGCTGCGCCTTCTGGATATGGTCGGCGTGGCCCGACGGCGGAACGGCAGTCTCCATTCTCGGCGTCTGCTGCACCTTGTTCGGAAATGTCGACACACCTCTGCCGTTCGTCGTCAAATATATCGTCGGCTCGATCTTCGGCGTGCTGATCAGCCTGTTCTACAGCTTCGTCATCCTTCCTCATGTGACAAACTTCGCGGTGCTCGTTGCGGTCCTTGCCCCCGCGTTCCTGTTCGCCGGCTCTCTCCAAGCGCGAGCGCCGACGGCCTTCATGGCGATGGGCATCACTCTCACCATTCCGATCCTGTCCGGGCTGGGAACGAGCTACATCGGCGATTTCGCGGCCTCGCTCAATATGGCGATCGCGCTGTTCGTGGCGGTTGGGTTCGCCGCGGTCAGCATGTCGATATTCCAGACGGTGCCGGTCGACGTCGCGATCAATCGGCTGCTTCATCTCAGTCGACGGGACGTCGGCCGCCGCGCTCTGGGCGGCGCGCCGAACGAGGCGCGTTGGACAAGTCTGATGATTGACCGAACGGCGCTGCAGCTGCCGAGGCTGCGAGCGGCAAGGAACGCCTATGCAGACGTGCTCGACGATACGCTCCGCCTTCTTCGTATCGGTCACGTCGCCGGTCAGCTTCGTAAGACGATCCCGCAGTTCAAGGGCGAGGCCCGCGCTGCAATAGAAGGTCTTCTCACCGAGATTGCCGCGCACTTTCGCGGCAGGAGACCGATAACGCCAGCCGTCCTTATCGATTTCGATCAGCGCATTGAGCGGCTGACGGCGATGATGGAGCACAGCTCACAGATCGGCCGGTCGCGGATATTCGATCTGTTGATCGACCTGCGTTTCGCGCTCGGCGCGAATGGAGCCGCAAGGAAAGGAGCCCTGGCTGATGATCGCTGATCTGAATATCGGAGGCGTCTTGATCCCCGGCCTCGTCGTCGTTGCGTTCATCGGGTTGATCATCACGATCGCGACGATGCGCGTCTGCACCGACATCGGCGTCTCGCGCCTGTTCGCCTATCGGCCGCTCGTCGAAATCGCCATCTTTGTCATCGTTTGCGGTCTGCTCATGCAGTCCCTGCCAATGATCGGACTGTCATTGTGAAATCGCTTGGATCACTGCTCGGCCACTATTCTCTGACGCTCTGCGTCTTCGTTATTTCCGGAATCGTCGCCCTTCAGGCTTGGAGCCATTACGAACGAACGCCCTGGACTCGCGACGGCAGGGTAAGCGTCGATGTGGTCCAGATCGCGCCGGAAGTCTCTGGCACGATCCGCTCCGTGCCGATCGCCGATAATCAGTATGTGAAACGTGGCGACGTTCTCTACGAGATCGACCCGGAGCGGCTTCGGCTGGCTGTGGCGTTGGCGGAGGCTGACGTTGAGGCGAAGTACCAGGATATGCTGGTGCGGCAAGCCACGGCTCAACGGAAGCAGCAACTCAAACTGAATGACGTGGTCTCACAGGAAGCGCTCCAGCAATCGAGCGGCGCGGCGGCGATGGCCACTGCGGCCTATCAGGCGGCGGTGGCGACGCTGGAGCTGGCCAAACTCAATCTTGCGCGCTCCGTCATTCGCTCTCCAGTCGATGGGTATGTCACCAATTTGAAGCTTCGGCCCGGCGACTATGCGACCGCCGGGGTGACAAATGTCGCGATCCTCGACGGGGCGAGTTTCTGGATCACCGGCTATTTCGAAGAGACGAAACTCCAAGAAATCCGTGTGGGAGCTCCGGCGCGGGTCAAGCTGATGGGTTTCGATCAGCCGGCGGTCGGGCATGTCGAGAGCATCGGTCGGGGCATCGAGAACAGCAACGAAACACCCGGTCGTTTCGGTCTGCCGAATGTGGCGGCGACGTTCTCCTGGGTGCGTCTTGCCCAGCGCATCCCGGTCCGCATTCATCTCGACCGGGTGCCTTCCGGCGTCGAGCTGGCTGCGGGCATGACTGCAACGGTCGAGATCATTCCCGGTGAGGTCGAAGCGAATGCGGGGCAGCGGTCATGATGCGGGAGCGCGCTTCTGCTGTCCCATTGACTCACCTGGTGGAGCGGAGAGGGAGTGATGGAGCGAGCGCCAGCGTGTCGCGAGGCCGCGGCTAATCCTGCGGCTCGGGCTGCATTTCGCCGAAGGCATCGACCCGCAGCCAGCCGCTTGGTGCCAGCCGCTGCTGCGGCAGGTAGCGGCCTTTGTAGTCCATCTTCTTCGAGCCTTCGATCCAATAGCCGAGATAGACGTAGGGCAGGCCGAGCCGCCGCGCGCGGGCGATGTGGTCGAGGATCATGAAGGTGCCGAGCGAGCGGTGCTGCTCGTTCGGCTCGTAGAACGAATACACCATCGACAGCCCGTCGCCGAGCACGTCGGTCAGCGCCGCCGCGATCGGCTCGCCGCCGCGGCCGGTGACGCCGGTGTCGGGCGAGCGCTTGCGATACTCGATCATCCGGGTCTGGACGTGGCTGTCCTCGACCATCATCGCGTAGTCGAGCACCGTCATGTCGGCCATACCGCCGTGGCGATGGCGCTGGTCCAGATAGGCGCGGAACACCGAATACTGCTCGGAGGTCGGCACCGGATTGCGCTGCTCGCCGACGAGGTCGGCATTGCGGGCCAGTAGCTTGCGCTGGTTGCGCGACGGCTTGAATTCGTTGGCGATCACCCGCACCGAGACGCAGGCCCGGCACTGGTCGCAGGCCGGGCGGTAGGCGATCGACTGGCTGCGGCGGAAGCCGCCATGGGTGAGGAGGTCGTTAAGTTCGCCGGCCTTGTTGCCGACGAGGTGGGTGAACACCTTGCGTTCGTGCCGGCCCGGCAGATACGGGCACGGCGAGGGGGCCGTCAGATAGAATTGCGGTGTGTCGCGCGAGTGCTGGGTCACGTCGGGTCGTCGGCCTCCAACCTGACCAGCATCGCCTTACGTCCGTCTCCGGTCAATCGCTTTCGCCCTTAGTAGGAGCGCGCCGGCTGGGAGGCGGGCACGGTGCTGTTGATAATCACAGTTCCGAGTACGATGTCGTGCAGCAGGCGGCGGCGGGCATTGAACAGCCCGACCAGCAGCACCAGCGGCGTCAGCATCGACAGCGACAGCCAGAACAGGAAGGCGTGCGCCGCGCCGAGCACGAAGTAGCCGGGCTCGCCAGTCCAGGTGGTGAGTTCGAGGCCCATGGTCCGCATGCCGATCGTCGCCGAGTGCGGGCCGCCGAGCGAGGCGCCGTAGTACACCAGTGCCCAGATCACCGACAGCGGTGAGACCAGCCAGAACAGCGTCCAGCCGATGCCGAGTGTCACCAGGCCGAACATCGCGATGAAGACCGTGACCACCAGCACCGGGATGGTGAGCACCACGAGGTCGATCAGGAACGCGAAGACGCGCTTGGTCAGCACGCCTTGAAACAGTTCCGGATTGAGCCAGGGATCGAACGCCGCCGGCCGTACCTCGCCGCCGCGCCAGCCACTCCCGCCATAGTCAGCCATCAGCCTGCTCCCCGTTGCACCGTTCCGAGAGAACGGTGGTCGGGTTTCGACATGGCGACGGCAGGCGCGCCTTGCAAGGCTGCCGCGACATTACAAACCCTCCATTGATCCGCCGCAGGCCGGCGAATCGATGGAGGGTTGAAAGAGGCCAGGATGGAAACTTAGCCCTGCTGCCGCAGCTTCTCGGCCGCCGCCGGGGCGAAGTAGGTCAGCACGCCATTGGCGCCGGCGCGCTTGAAGGCGAGCAGGCTTTCCATCATCGCCCGATCGCCGTCGAGCCAGCCGTTGTTGGCGGCCGCGGCGATCATCGCGTACTCGCCCGACACCTGATAGGCGAACGTGGGAACGCCGAAGGTGTCCTTCACGCGGCGGACGATGTCGAGATACGGCATGCCCGGCTTGACCATCACCATGTCGGCGCCTTCGGCGAGATCGAGTTCGACCTCGCGGATCGCCTCGTCGGTGTTGGCCGGGTCCATCTGATAGGTGCGCTTGTCGCCGGTCAGCGCCTTGGCCGAACCGATCGCGTCGCGGAACGGGCCGTAGAAGGCGGACGCATACTTGGCCGCATAGGCCATGATCTGAACGTCGAGGTAGCCGGCGGCATCGAGCGCTTCGCGGATCGCGCCGATCCGGCCATCCATCATATCCGAGGGCGCGATCACATCGCAGCCGGCCTGGGCCTGCACCAGCGACTGCTGCACCAGCACCGCGACGGTCTCGTCGTTGAGGATGCGGCCATCCTCGATCAGGCCGTCATGGCCGTGGCTGGTGTAGGGGTCGAGCGCCACGTCGCACAGCACGCCGATCTGCGGGAATTCCTTCTTGATCGCGCGAACCGTCTTGCAGATCAGGTTTTCCGGATTGGAGGCTTCGGTGCCGTGCTCGTCACGCAGCGACGGCTCGGTGAACGGGAACAGCGCGATGCACGGGATATCGAGCTTGGCGGCGCGCTCGGCGTCGCGAACGATCTGGTCGACGCTGAGTCGCTCGACGCCCGGCATCGAGGCGACCTGAACCCGCTGGTTGGTGCCGTCGATCACGAACATCGGCCAGATCAGGTCGTCAGTGGTCAGGACGTTCTCACGCACCAAACGGCGAGCCCACTCGGTCTTGCGGTTGCGGCGCGGACGGATGGTGAGATCGAGCGGCGGAGCGGCGGGCCGGGTCGAGGGGTCACGAATCTCGATGGGACGGCCGAACTTGATCGCCATGGTGCCAACTCTCCCTGCAGGCTCTGCTGTGTTCATGGAAAGTAGCATTTTGGCACCCCCGCGTCACTGCACTGTTGATTTGGCGCAATCAGAATGTTCCGTGGCGATCACAGCCGATTGATTTTGCTGGCCCGGCGGGCCAAGAGTCAGGTCAGACCGCACCGCACCACCACCGATCCGGTAGCCGAGCCGCATGTCCGAACTTCCACCACGCGAACAACCGCCGCGAGACCAGGCGATTTCGGTCGCGGCGATCTCGCCGGAGCGGCCGGATAATCATGAGAACGACTGGACGCGGCGCCTGGTGCTGTTCCTGCGGGTGATGGCGGTGCTGTCGGTCGCCAAGGGACTTTACCACTGGGCGCAGATCACCGGCTTCGTCGGCGGCGAAGACGATGCGTTCGAAGTCCAGACCATGGCCTGGCAGACCGCCACCATCTATTTCGCGGTGATCGAGCTGGTCGCCGCCGTCGGGCTGTGGCTCGCGACGCCGTGGGGCGCTGTTGTGTGGCTGACGACCGTCGTGTCGATGGCGGTGATCGAACTGATGTTCCCGACGATCTATGGCGGCAGCCTGCTGGTGGTGCTCGGCGAAGCGCTGCTGCTCGCCGCCTATCTGGCGCTTGCCTGGATGGCGGCGCGCGAACGGCCGCCATAGCGCGTGCGGCGAGCGCTGCCGCATCACGCAAGGCGGCGCCGTATCAACAATAACCACAACAAAGGGGGAAACCATGGACCAGCTTCATTCCGGCGGCACGGGCGGCAGCCTGATCATCAATGCGATTGCGCGCTACGGTGACCGTCCGGCGATCGCCGACGGCAGCATTCGCTGGAGCTATCGCGAACTCGGCGACGCCGTCGGCCGCTTCATCGCGTTGTTTCGCGATTGCGGACTCGCCAAGGGCAGCGCGCTGTCGATCCTGTCGTCGAACCGCGCCGAATCCTGGGCCGCGATCTGCGCCGCCACGGTGATGGGAATGCGCTACACGCCGCTGCATCCGATGGCGGCTGAGGACGACCACGCCTTCATCATCGAGGATGCCGAGATCGATGCGCTGATCGTCGAAGGCGGCAAGTTCGCCGCGCGCGGCGAGGCGATCCGCGCCCGCGTGCCTGGGCTGAAACATCTCTTGTCGTTCGGAGCGGTGAACGGCGCTCGCGACCTGCTCGATGGCTTCGCAGTGGTTCAGCCGGCGCCGCTGGTCGACGACAGTGTGACCTCCGACATCGCGTGGCTGGCCTACACCGGGGGCACCACGGGCCGCTCCAAGGGCGTGATGATCCCGCATCGCGCGCTGACCACGATGGCGGTGATCCTGTATTCGGATTGGGACTGGCCCGCCGACATCCGTTATCTCGCCGCCACGCCGATCAGCCACGCCGCCGGCGTGACGGTCTATCCGGTGATGATGCGCGGCGGCTTCACGCGGCTGGTGCAGGGCTTCGAGGTCGAGTCGTACTGCCGCGTCGTCGCCGAGGACAAGATCACCGCGGCGTTTCTGGTGCCGACACTGATCTACGCGCTGATCGATGCGCCGCAGGTGAGGGCGCGTCACGACCTGTCTTCGCTCGACATGATCGTTTATGGCGCCGCACCGATGTCGCCGGATCGCTTGCGCGAGGGCATCAAGATCTTCGGCAACGTGTTCGTGCAGCTCTACGGCCAGACAGAAGCGCCGCAATGCATCACCACGATGCGCAAGGTCGACCACGACGACTCCAAGCCCGGACGCCTCGGTTCGTGCGGCCGGCCGAGCCCGTTGCTCGACGTCAAGCTGTTCGACTCCGAGATGCGCGAAGTCGGCACCGGCGAGCCCGGCGAGATCTGCGTGCGCGGCACGCTGGTGATGGACGGCTATTGGAAGCGGCCTGAAGCGACGGCGGAAGCGTTCCGCGGCGGCTGGCTGCACACCGGCGACGTCGCTGTGAAAGATGCGGATGGCTATCTCTATATCGTCGACCGCACCAAAGACATGATCATCTCCGGCGGCTTCAACATCTATCCGCGCGAAGTCGAGGATGCGTTGATGGCGCACCATGCGGTCGCGTCGGCTGCGGTGATCGGCGTGCCCGACGACAAATGGGGCGAAGCCGTCAAAGCGTTCGTGGTGCTGAAGCCCGGCGCCAACAACGACGCCGCCGAACTGCAGGCGCACGTCAAAGAGAAGCGTGGCGCACCGTGGTCGCCGAAGTCGATCGATTTCGTCGAAGCGATTCCGGTGACCGGTCTCGGCAAAATCGATCGCAAGGTGCTGCGTGCCCCATATTGGGAAGGCCGCAACCGCGGCGTCGCGTAAACAAGCTCGCGGCATTTTATCGAAACGCGGTCCGGATAGGGTTGTGAAGACCTTAACCGGATCGCGGACGCGGCGCCGGATCCGTTACGCAGATCTTTCAAATTCGATCGAAGCTGTCTTCAAATGCGACACGGGGCTCCGGAAAACCCTTGAATCGCCGTCGATCCGTGAATCAATCGTTGCAAAAAGCCCTTGATTTGCAGGCTTAATGCACGGTTCACTGTCTTAAATTCATGATCTCTTTATCGTCTTATTTAAGCTGATGTTCAAAGCGGCCCCTTAAGGTGGACCTATCAGACGAGACAGAAGTTTCGTCGAATAAGTCGATCAAAAAAGACGACAGGGGAAGTGTCATGATCAAAGCAGTCGCCACGGCGGCGGAAACCTCCGCACCCGCAGTAGCAGCCAACACGCCGGTCCAGCCGCTCTATCTCGAGGCGCTCACTCTGGTTGAGCGACTGCACCGCCGGTTGCTCGACGTCATCAAGGACGAGTTCGATCGTCGCGGTCGCGCTGATATCAATTCGGTGCAAGCGCTGCTGCTCTACAACATCGGCGACAAGGAGCTGACCGCCGGCGAACTGCGCACCCGCGGTTACTACCTCGGCTCCAACGTCTCCTACAATCTGAAGAAGCTGGTCGAACTCGGCTTCCTCGATCATCAGCGGTCGCGCGTCGATCGCCGCTCGGTGCGGATCCGTCTGACCCCGCAGGGCCAGGAAGTCCGCCATATCGTCGAGGCGCTGTATCAGAAGCACGTCAAGACGGTGGAGCAGGTCGGCGGCATCTCCAGCGAGGAGTTCGCCACGCTGAACAAGTCGCTGCATCGCCTCGAGCGGTTCTGGACCGACCAGATCCTGTATCGGCTGTAAGGCCGCCTAAGAGATACGCGCCAACGTCGGCCGGCCAACTGCCGAGCCGCTGCTCACAAGAAGCAGGCCCGCGCGCTGTCAGTCTCCAGACCTGTCGTCCTCGGCCTCCCCACAAGGGAGGCCGATTTGTTTTGCGCTGCCGAATTTTCGCGGAACCTTCTGGAACCTTAGTCTGCCTCGATACTTATCCCTGCGCCAGCCGTTGGAGAGGACGATGCTGATCGAGCGAGGGCTTCGGGTGATGAACGTCGACACGATCGGAAAGGCCTACGATATCGCGGCGAACTATCTGCGTCGCACCGGCGCGATCCCCGACACCACGGCGACCCACGACGGCCTGCTCGAATTGATCGTGCAGATGTTCCAGCGGGGCGAGACCCATCCGATCCGTCTCGCCAACAAGGCGATCTCCAACTTCGAGTCCGCGAAGATTGCGGCCTGACAACAAGGGGACGATATGCAACGCGCCATTGACCGCGTGATCCAGACCTATGGGCTGCTGACCAACCAGGAAGCGGCCGAGAATGCCAAAGCCAAAGTCGAAAGCTATATCCGCACGCTGGTCGAGGCGGGCGAGACCGACGACAACCGCCTGACGGTGTGCGGTTTGGTCTATTTACGCGAGCTTGACGGCAGCAATGATCCGGTGAAAGCTGGCTACACGGGGTTGTAGCAGGCGGTGCACGGATGATGATGCGGCTGATCGCGGGACTGGTTGCGATCCTGCCGGCCATCGTCATTTTCGTCGGCGTCATCGCCAGCGCAGAAACGCCCCGACAACATGCCCTGGTTGAGGCGCTCGGAATCAAGCAGGTGTTCGGCTGGCCGCCGAACGCCGCCGACGTGCTGCGCTACCTGCACCAGTTCAACATGTTTCAGACTCAGGCCGCCGGGCTGGCAGATTCGCGCGGCGACGACGCGCTCCGGCAGTTCGCGGCCGATCAGGCCCGGCAGGCCCGCGAGCGCGACCAGCAGGTGTTCCGACTCAACACTTTCACGCTGCTGTCGATCGATTTTCCCGACCATTCCAACGTGATCCTCAGCAACGAGCTGGCCGGCCTACGCGGCGCCGTCGGCGAGCGGTTCATGGCCGATTTCCACGCCAAGCAGGTCAAGGAATTCCGCCGCATGATCGCGCTGATGCGGCGGTTTCTGCTGCATCCGGACAACGACCTGATCCGCCGCTTCGCAATCCAGCAGCTGCCGCTGCTGGAACGCGATCTGGCGATCCTGGAAGGCCAGGCGACGAGTTGATCGTTTCTCGAAGGCTGGCCGGCTTGAGCAGCGCCGCCGGGTGGCCTACATCGTCGTCATGAGCCTTGCCCATTCGGACATTCTGACCGACGACCAGATCGCCCAGCTGGTGCGAACCTTCTATGGCCGCGCCCGGGAGGACGAGGTGATCGGGCCGATCTTCGACCGCGCAGTGCACGACTGGGATCACCACATCGCCCAGATCACCGATTTCTGGTCGTCGATGCTGCTGAAGACCGGGCGCTATGGCGGCCGGCCGATGCGGCCGCACCTGATGCTCAACCTCGCGCCGGAGCATTTCGACCGATGGCTCAAGCTGTTCGAAGCGACTGCGACTGAGCTGTTCACCCCGGAGGTGGCGGCCGAATTCATCATCCGCGCCCGCCGCATCGCCGACAGCTTCGAGATGGGCATCGCCACGACCCAAGGCAAAGTCGCGACGCCCAGGCACAGCGTGTAGTTCGGCACAGCGGACCGACCCGTTTGCCCCGTCATTCCGGGGCGCTCCCGTCAGGGAGCGAACCCGGAATCCCGAGCTTGTGGAAACGCTCGCCTGACTAATCTCGAGATTCCGGGTTCGCGAACTGCCTTCGCGCCCCGGAATGACGTGGGGGAGGAGAGGGCGCTGACGCGACCCCGTCTGAATTCTCCCGATTACTTAGCCTCGAGCTTATCCTGCGTCTTCGTCTCGAAGTCGCTGGCATCGTGGCGTTCGTGGAGTTGGGTGGAGAGGTCGCCGCTGATGCGGTTGACCATGCGGCCGCGCTTCACCGCGGGGCGGGCGCCGATCGCCTTGGTCCAGCGCTGCACGTTCTTGTAGCTCGCCACATCCAGGAAGGTGGCGCTGTCGCCATACAGCACGCCGTTGGCGAGGCCGCCGTACCACGGCCACACCGCGATGTCGGCGATCGAATATTCGGCACCGGCCAGATACTCGGTCTCGGCGAGGCGGCGGTCGAGCACGTCCATCTGCCGCTTCACTTCCATGGCGAAGCGGTTGATCGGGTATTCCCACTTTTCCGGCGCATAGGCATAGAAATGGCCGAAGCCGCCGCCGAGATACGGCGCCGAGCCCATCTGCCAGAACAGCCAGTTCAGGCATTCGGTGCGGCCGGCCGGATCCTTCGGAATGAATTCGCCGAATTTCTCGGCGAGGTAGAGCAGGATCGAGCCGGATTCGAACACGCGCTGCGGCGGGTTTACCGAGCGATCGAGCAGCGCCGGGATCTTCGAGTTCGGGTTGACCGCGACGAAGCCGGACGAGAACTGGTCGCCGTCGCCGATCTTGATCAGCCAGGCGTCGTATTCTGCGCCGCTATGGCCGCGCGCCAGCAGCTCCTCGAGCAGGATGGTCACCTTCTGGCCGTTCGGCGTCGCCAGCGAGTACAGCTGCAGCGGGTGCTTGCCGACCGGCAACTCCCTGTCATGGGTGGGGCCGGCGATCGGACGGTTGATCGACGCGAATTTGCCGCCGTTCTCCTTGTCCCAGGTCCAGACTTTGGGCGGCGTGTAGGGGGCGTCGGTCATCAATGAGCTCCGGATTGAGGTTCGGATTGTGGTTGAGCGGGACAGCAGAGATTGGCGAGCCGCGCGGGCATTGCAAGGGGCATCCCGGCAGCTTGGTCATGCCAGGCAAGCGGCTGCGACGCCCGCAGGCTGGGCCGGACGAGCGGTGAGGCCAGGGCGAGGTTGCAGAGCCCCACTGTCAACCGATTTTCGCAGGGCACTGCGGATTTGATGCGGTCGCCGTCATCGCGCTGCGCTACAACGCGTGGCGACGACACAACGAACGATGGACGACATGGACAAGAAGGCGATGCGCGAAGAGGCCGAACGGCTGATGCGCGAGGCGATGGCGAACCGCAACGTAACGGTGAAGCAGGGCGACACCGTGATCATGGCCACCTGCGGCAAATGCGGCGCCCCGAATAAGGTGAAGGCCCCGAAGGGCGTCACCCGCGTGGCCTACACCTGCAAGGAATGCGGGGCGAAGCAGGAGACGCTGTAGCTAGCGCGGTAGCCCGCTCAAGGCTGCGAAATCCGGGACGTGATCGGTGAACCAGATGCCGCCCGAAGGTTGTAAATTCACCTCGGCGCCGCGGCTCCAATCTGCTAACATAAGGTATGCCCCGAGCAACTACCGAGCTCCTAAGACCCTCCGAAGCCATTGCCGCGCATGGCAATCGACTGGCGGTGATCCTCAGCGAGTTCGGGCTGACTAATCCACGCCTGTTCGGCTCAGTCGCGCGCGGTGAAGACACTCGGCGGAGCGATCTCGACATCCTTGTCGATGCCGCCCCAACCACTTCGCTTTACGACTTCGCCCGTGCTGAGCAGGCTCTCGAAGCACTACTCGGTTGTCGAGTCGAAATCGTCACTGCCGGTCTGCTCGCTCCGGACGTCGCCGCCCGCATCCAGACTGATCTCGTGCCGTTGCCGTGAGCCGGCGCTCGGTCCTCGATTGGCTGAACGATATCATCGCCTGGGGGGAGCGGCTGGAAGGTCACTTGGCCGGCGTGAACTACGAGAGCTTCCTAAAAGATCCAAAGACCCAGGACGCCGCTGCAAAATGCGCCGAAGCGATCGGTGTCGCAGCCAACGAACTCGCAAAGCTCGACCCGACGCTGGAAGCGCGTTTTCCGGAGCTTCAGCTCGGCTTGGCCTACAGAGCTCGCAACAAGCTCAGTCATGGCTACTATATGGTGGAGCAGCAGATCGTTTGGACGACCGTGACGATATCGATCCCGCAGACGGTGGCGGCGGCGAGGAGGGCGAAGTCTCATTTTTAGAACTGAGCGTTTGGGCGGGCGGTACCAGCACCGATACGAGCAAGCCCGCCTGAGCCGCTGTCCTCTTGCGTCGCCGATCCTCAATCAAAAATGGTTGTGTGCAACGAGCCGTGCTGGAACGCAAATGCAGCCTCTATATCGCTTTCGACAACGCGGCCGCGGGACAGCCTGGGTAAGCGATCCGCCGGGAAAAAGTCGACGTCGGTCGTTTCACCGCGGGCTGACGGGGCCGTCAGATCTGTTCTTTCGCAAATGAAGAATAGCTTGTAGAAATCGCGCGCGTCCGGCTCGTAGGGCTGCTTTGCCTTGTGGCGAACGCTATAGAGGCTCCGTGCCGATACGGCAATTCCGGCCTCTTCCCAAATCTCCTTCACGACGTTTTCTGACGCGGAGCGACCGACATCCGCAAAGCCTCCCGGAAGTGTCCAGCACCCGTCGCTCCTCTCGCGAACGAGAAGGATTTTGTCTTTCTCGATCACAGCCCCACGGACGTCTACTTTGGGTGTGGCGTAGCCCTTAGCGAAGTCCGACACGAGGCCTTCGATGCGCTCGATCGGTACGGTCCCCAGCTGAGCTATCATGCTGTTGGCGATGTGAGCGATCTCGCGATAGCGCTCCTGATCAAACTCGTCTTTGCAGAAGGACTGGCCTGTCGAGGCAATTGCTTGAAGCTGTTTCGCCCATGCGAGCCATCGGTCTTCCATGGCAACCTCCGCGTCGTTCAGGCGGTGCACAGCCGTGGACCACTGGTCAGTTCAACAAAGGCTCCGCGCTCGCCCGATGGTGTATTCCGCGCCTCTGGCAGGAAATGGTCAACTGCCGCGCTCGAACGGTTCGCCACGCCAGCCCTTCTGAGCAAGGCAATAGACGTCGGTTGACCAATTCGGGCTATCTGGCTCAGTGATGCGAACAGCGGTGTTATGGCCCCGTTGGTGGCTGGCTCCCCGCCGCCTCACTGCGGCGCTTCAGGCCGGCGAGGATGCGGCGGCGGATCACGCCGCTGAACGGACGGACGGCGTACCAGTAGGGCAACAGCTTCAGGCGCGCGCCGCGATCGGGGCAGAACGCGCGGGTCTCGGTCGTCAGACGAATGCGGCCGTCGCTTTGCGGAGCAATCGTGAAGTTGAGTCCGAGCTTGACGAAGCCGCTGCGCTGAAATGCGGCGAACGCTGCGCCATCCGCAATGCGGACGAGGCCGAAATCGGGTCGCCAGAATTGGCCGACCAGTCCGAACACCACCTCCTGGTCGTCGTGTTCGAGCAGCGTGAAGTTGTCGATGCCGAACACTTTTGGTGTGGTCTGCCCGCCGCCGCCGAATAGGCGCACGGTACGCATAGGTAGTTCGCGCAACGTGATCATCAGGCGGAAGAACCGATCATCTTCCGGCCGGAAGCTGAGAATTGCGTCGAGCACCTTGTCGCCCGGCGCGTCGACCTGGATGGCATGGCGCTCGTTGAAGCTGAACGCCGGAACGTATTTTTCAATCAGCGCCATCGAATGGCTCAGGGCTTTTTCGCGGACAGTATGGGCGAGTGGGGGCGAGGGCGACGAGGTGAGGCGTGGTCCGGTTGCGCTGCTAGCGAGGTCCCGTCAAACGCTAAATTCGGCGATCAGCTACGCCGGAGTGGCAGGCTTTTGACTCGTGCCCCCCGCCCCCTACCGCAAGGGGGAGTGGACTTGGACAGGTTATGCAGGTTTGTTTGTCACTAAGCCGAACTCAGCGATGCCACCATCAATTCTGCGTCATGCTACCGCCAACCGCTCATGTCCGTGCCTCGCGACCGTGCCAAACCCGCAGGACGAGAAGATCGCCGTTGTCGCCTAAAACGTAGCGCAAGACATAACAGGCCGATCCGAACGGAACGACAATTTGGCGAATACTGACGTCGTCGGTCGGACGACCGAGATTCGGAAAGTCTTCGAGGCGCTGAAGGGCAGCAAAGAGCGTGGCGATAGCGCGCTTGGCAGCGTCAGGGCTCTTCTCATCGAGAAAGTCACGCACCCGCGCTAAATCGTCGACGGCTTCCGGTGCGAACCGGATCATCCCACCGGCCGCGCCGGTGGCTGTGGCAACTCGCTATCGGTGCCCCAGCTTTCGACCCAGGCCCGGACTTCGGCAATCGGCACCGCTTCGCCGGTTTCCCGAAACCGGTCGAGACGCCGACGATCTTCCGCAACATCCGGGATTTCGATCTCGCCCACTGAGTCGAGCAGCGCGAGTGCTTTGGCGAGCACCGCTGCTTCGTCCTGACCTCGCTCGGCCGCAAGCGCCTTCAGGCGCTCGTCGGTCGCCAAGTCGAGATCGAAGGTGCGGCGGATCAGGTTCATGGCGAAAAGCTAAGTCCGACGGGTGGCGCTGTCGAGGGCAGGTGCGGGCCTAACCTGGCATAAGACGAGGCTCGTCGAAGGCCACGGCTCCCTCCGCAAAGGGAAAAGGGAGCTGGCAGAACCGCCGGTCGGCACAAAACCAGGAGTTTCCAGGCAGTTTGGCAGCCCTTCTGCAACTCTGTCGCAGCCACCATATCTGGGCGGGGCTGAGGCCGGATGCCGCAATGCATGGTTCAGATCCTTGGCCGGCGGGGCCGGATGTGCTATGCGGCAGCCGCCGTTTCCGAACCGCTATCCCGTAACCGCTCGCACCCGATGAACCGGCTGCGACGGTGGAGACTTTTCCCATGAGCACAGCCAATCCCGCGTCCGCGCCCGACAGCTTCTTCTCCGCCTCGCTGGAGCAGGCCGATCCCGAGATCGCCGCTGCGATCCGCGGCGAACTCGGCCGCCAGCGCCACGAGGTCGAGCTGATCGCCTCCGAGAACATCGTCAGCCGCGCGGTGCTGGAAGCGCAGGGCTCGGTGATGACCAACAAGTACGCGGAAGGCTATCCGGGCAACCGCTATTACGGCGGCTGCGAATTCGTCGACGTCGCCGAGAACCTCGCCATCGACCGAGCCAAGAAGCTGTTCGGCGCCAACTTCGCCAACGTCCAGCCGAATTCCGGCAGCCAGATGAACCAGGCGGTGTTCCTGGCGCTGCTGCAGCCCGGCGACACCTTCATGGGCCTCGATCTCGCCGCCGGCGGCCATCTCACTCACGGCGCCCCGGTCAACATGAGCGGCAAGTGGTTCAAGCCGGTGCACTACACGGTGCGCCGCGAAGACCAGATGATCGATATGGATGCGGTCGCCAAGCTCGCCGAGGAAGCCAAGCCGAAGCTGATCATCGCCGGCGGCTCGGCCTATCCGCGCGCCTGGGACTTCAAGCGCTTCCGCGAGATCGCCGACAGCGTCGGCGCGTATTTCATGGTCGACATGGCGCACTTCGCCGGCCTGGTGGCGGGCGGAGTCCATGCCTCGCCGGTGCCGCACGCCCATGTCGTCACCACCACCACCCACAAGTCGCTGCGCGGCCCGCGCGGCGGCCTGATCCTCACCAACGATGAGGCGCTGGCCAAGAAGTTCAACTCGGCGATCTTTCCGGGCCTGCAGGGCGGCCCGCTGATGCACGTAATCGCTGCGAAGGCGGTGGCGTTCAAGGAAGCGCTGCAGCCCGACTTCAAGGTCTACACGAAGAACGTCGTCGAAAACGCTAAGGCGCTTGCGGAAACGCTGCGCTCGGCTGGATTCGATCTGGTTTCGGGCGGCACCGACAACCACCTCATGCTGGTCGACCTGCGACCGAAGGGGCTGAAGGGCAACGTGTCGGAGAAGGCGCTGGTCCGCGCCGGCATCACCTGCAACAAGAACGGTATCCCGTTCGACCCGGAGAAGCCGTTCGTGACCTCGGGCCTGCGCCTCGGCACCCCGGCGGCGACGACTCGTGGATTCGGCGTCGCCGAGTTCCAGCAGGTTGGTCACTTGATCGCCGAAGTGCTGAACGCCATTGCACAATCGCCGGACGGCAGCGCGCCGCTGGTGGAAGCTTCGGTGAAGCAGCGGGTGAAGGAATTGACCGACCGCTTCCCGATTTATCAGTAAACAACCCCGTCATGGCCGGCCTTGTGCCGGCCATCCACGCCTTCAAGCGTGGCGACGGCACAAGGCGTGGATGGCCGGGACGAGCCCGGCCATGACGAAAGGTGAGGGACCGATCCCCTCGGACCGCTCTGAGGACGCGTCGCGATGCGCTGCCCGAACTGCAACAGCCTCGATACCCAGGTGAAGGATAGCCGGCCGACCGAGGATTCCTCGGTGATCCGGCGCCGGCGGGTGTGCATCGCCTGCAACTTCCGCTTCACCACCTTCGAGCGGGTGCAGCTCCGTGAGCTAATCGTGATCAAGCGCAACGGCCGCCGGGTGCCGTTCGATCGCGACAAGCTGGTGCGCTCGGTGCAGATCAGTTTGCGCAAGCGGCCGGTGGATCCGGAGCGGGTGGAGCAGATGGTATCGGCGATCGTGCGCGAGCTGGAGAGCGGCGGCGAGGCCGAGATCTCGTCGGAGACGATCGGCGAGAGCGTGATGGATCACCTGCGCAAGCTCGACGACGTCGCCTATGTCCGCTTCGCCTCGGTCTATCGCAATTTCCGCGAGGCCAAGGATTTCGAGGCCGTGCTCGGCGAACTCTCCCACGAAGACGAGGCGAGGGCGGCGCTGGTCCGCAAATGATCTTCCGCATCCTGGAGGAGCAGATCGGCCAGAAGCTCGCCGCCGAAAAGGCGGCCAAAGCCGGCGATTCCGCCGACCGCCGCTTCATGCAATTGGCGCTGGCGCTCGGCCGGCGCGGCCAGGGGCGCACTGCGCCCAACCCCGCGGTCGGCGCGGTGCTGGTCAAGAATGGCGTGATCGTCGGCCGGGGCTGGACCCAGGATGGCGGCCGTCCGCATGCCGAGGTCGAAGCGCTGCGCCGGGCCGGTGAGGCCGCCCGCGGTGCCACACTTTACGTGACTCTGGAGCCGTGCTCGCATCATGGCCGCACCCCGCCTTGCGCCGATGCGGTGATCGCCGCCGGCATTGCGCGGGTGGTGTCGGCGATCGAAGACCCCAATCCGCTGGTCGCCGGTCAAGGTCACGCTCGGCTTCGCGCCGCCGGGATCGCGGTGGAGATTGGGGTCTGCGCCGAGGAGGCTGCGCGCGACCACGCCGGCCACATTCGCCGCATCCGCGACCGTCGCCCGCAGGTGACTCTCAAGCTGGCGGTCTCCGCGGACGGCAAGATCGCCGCCGCCGGCCAAAAGCCGGTCGCGATCACCGGCGAGGCGGCGAACGCCCGTACCCATCTGCTGCGCGCCCGTTCCGACGCGGTGCTGGTCGGGATCGGCACCGTTCTGGCGGACGATCCGGAACTGACCTGCCGGCTGCCTGGCATGGCGGCGCAGTCGCCGATCCGCGTGCTGCTCGACCGGAGCTTACGCATCCCTGCGACGAGCAAACTGCTGCATTCCGCCCGCACCACGCCGCTGTGGCTGATGGCCTCCGAGACCGTCGAAGCTGCTACTGCCGCGCGGCTCGGTGCGGCCGGTGCCGAGGTGATCCACGTCGCCGATTGCGCCGACACCCCGGGCCTCGACTTGCCGGCTGTGCTACACGCGCTGGCCGACAAGGGCGTGACGCGCCTCCTGGTCGAAGGCGGCGCCCGCGTCGCCGCCTCGCTGGTCGCCGGCGAGTTCGCCGATGAAATCTGGCTGTGGCGCAGCGACAATCCGATCGGCGCCGACGGCATCGATGCGCTGCACGGCCTGCCGCTGAAGGCGATTAGCGACTCACCGCACTGGCGTGTCCGCAGCACCGAGCGCGTCGGCGCGGATACCCTTACCATTTACGATTCGAACTAGAAGGCACTCCATGTTCACCGGCATCGTCACCGACATCGGCGAGATCGAGACCGTCAAGCCGGTCGCGCAGGGCCAGTTGCACCGGCTGCGGATCCGCTGCGCCTACGACCAGTCGACCATCGCCGACGGCGCCTCGATCGCCTCGAACGGCATCTGCATGACCGTGGTCGGCTCCGGCACCGAAGGCGGCAAGACTTGGTATGAGGTCGACGCCGGTGCCGAGACGTTGGCCAAGACCACGGCGAAAGCCTGGACCGCGGGCACCCGGCTCAATCTCGAGCGCGCCCTGAAGATCGGCGACGAGCTCGGCGGCCACATCGTCACCGGCCATGTCGACGGCATCGCCAAGGTGGTGGCGCGCGAGGAGCTGCCGGATATGGCCCGCTTCACGCTGGAAACCAGCCGCGAGCTGGCGCGGTTCATCGCGCCGAAGGGCTCGGTGACGCTCGACGGCACCTCGCTGACGGTGAACACCGTCGAGGACACCAAATTCTCGGTGCTGATCATCCCGCACACGCTGTCGGCGACGATTCTGAACGGCTGGCAGGTGGGCAGCGAGGTCAATATCGAGGTCGACCTGATGGCCCGCTATGCCGCGCGCCTGAGCGAGATGAAATAGGCGGCAGCCCGCCGAAGGACGCCATGCGCGGGCTTGGCTTTGCGCCGGCCTCCGCCTACAACCCGCAGGCCCTCATGGTGAGGAGGCGCGAAGCGCCGTCTCGAACATGAGCTTCGCGGCGCTCATCCTTCGAGACGCGGCCAATGGGCCGCTTCTCAGGATGAGGTCCGTACTGGCCGAGATGCAGACAACCGACCGAAGAAGAAGCGACACATGGCAGACGCGCGGCGCGCACCCCTGAAAGACCAGACCGACGTTTCGGGCGCGCGCGTCCTGATCGTCGAGGCGCGGTTCTATGACGACATCCAGGACGCGCTGCTGGAAGGCGCGGTCGCCGAGCTGAAGGCCGCCGGCGCCACCCACGACGTGCTGACCGTGCCGGGCGCGCTGGAGATCCCCGCAGCTGTGGCAATCGCGATCGATTCCGCCGAGGCCGCCGGCAAGCCGTATGATGCTGCGATCGCGCTCGGCTGCGTGGTGCGCGGCGAAACCATCCATTTCGAGATCGTGTCGATGGAGTCGGCCCGTGCGCTGATGGACCTCAGCGTCGCGCGCAAATTCCCGCTCGGCAACGGCATCATAACCGTAAACACCGACGAGCAGGCCTGGGCGCGAGCCAAGCCCGGCGACCTCAACAAGGGCGGCGACGCCGCGCGCGCCGCCCTGGCGATGCTGCGGATCAAGCGCCGGCTGGCGAAGGCCTGATGCAGATGGCCGAGATCAACAAACCCGCGTTCAAGAAACCGGTGCCGAAAGGCGAGCGCAAAGCCAACCGCCGCGGGGCGGCCCGGCTCGCGGCAGTTCAGGCGCTGTACCAGATGGACATCGGCGGCGCCGGCATCAACGAGACCTTCGCCGAGTTCGAGAGCTTCTGGATCGGCAACGAGGTCGAGGGCGAGCAGTATCTGCCGGCCGAAGCGGCGTTCTTCCGCGACATCGTCGCCGGCGTGGTGCGCGATCAGAAGCAGATCGATCCCCTGATCGACGATCTGCTCGCCAAGGGCTGGCCGCTGGCGCGGATCGACGCCATCCTGCGCGCGGTGATGCGGGCTGGGGCCTACGAGCTCGAACACCGCAAGGACATCCCGGCGCGGGTCGTCGTCTCCGAATACGTCGACGTCGCCCACGCCTTCGTCGAGAAGGACGAGACCGGCATGGTCAATGCCGTGCTCGACCAGATCGCGCGGCGGTTCCGCGAAGACGAGTTTACGAAGTAACGCGTTGTGACGTGTTAAATTCGATGGACCGGGCAGGCCAAGTTGCAACGAATTTGAGTTATCAGACCCCGCAATGATGCCGGGGCCTGGTCATGGGATCTTTTCGCCACTCCTGGATTGTTCTGCTCGGCCTTTTTGCATTCGTCGCTGCCGTCGCGTGGATCGTCGTCAGCCCGCCAGGTCAGCGACCGCCTGACATCAATTTCCTTGCCTCGGATGCACACTTCGCCGTCGCGGGGCAGCATATCGTCGTTCCAATCGTCGCCCTGAGAGGGCCGGACCACGTTTTCGATTTCGGCGGCCGGCAAACCCGAAGCTTCGCGGACCAGATTCGGCAGGCCGCCCGCAATCCGGCCAAACCGATGCCGATGGATCACGTCGACTTCCTGATCCACGAGTACCGCTACACCGGCGAGCACCTCGCCTCGGTGAGCATCTGCCCGCGGCTGACGCGGCGTTGGTCGCAGGCGCTCTGCCGCGGCGAACATAAGGGGCTTTTGCGACGTTTGCCTGAGCGGTTCAATCTGTTCGACCGCAGCAAACTCGACCTTTTGAAAAGCTACGGCACGGTCGGAGGAGAGCCACAGTACGACCAGATCAGAAAGATGATTTATCCCGACAGAGTCGGCATGGGCTGTGATCGCACGACCAAATTTTGTACGGCAGTGATCGAAGCCCAACCAGGTGTGGTCGCTGTTTGGACGGTGTGGACCCACGAGCAAACCGGCGCCACCCCGCAGCAGATGGCGGATGCTCAGGGCCCTGCCATCGTGCAGTTCGTCAGGCGCGCGATCGGCGAGGTCGAAGATCCGACCCTGCTAGATGCCGAGTGAGCGGTAAGGTTGAGCGCGGCTGAACCGTCGGCCCTGCCGACTTGCGCGCGGCGGCTTTCTGGCCTCTCAGTGCGCGCGGGATTTGGCCGGGCACAAAACCGGTCGCGGGAAGTAAACCATGCCCTCCGGTGAAGACGATCTGATCGCGCGGTACTTCAAGCCTCTGGCGACCGATCCGGGGGCGCGGGGGCTGGTGGATGACGCCGCTGTCTTGGCTGCCACGGGCTGCGATCTGGTGCTGACCACCGACGCGATCGTCGAAGGCGTGCATTATCTTCCCGACGATCCGCCGGCGGCGATCGCCCGCAAGGCACTCCGGGTCAATCTCTCCGATCTAGCCGCCAAGGGCGCCGAGCCTGCCGGCTTCCTGCTGACCCTGGCGCTGCGCCAGGCCGATGAGGGCTTTTTGGCCCCGTTCGCCGCCGCGCTCGGCGAGGATGCGGCGACGTTCCGCTGCCCGTTGCTCGGCGGCGACACGGTCTCGACTCCCGGCCCGATGATGATCTCAGTGACTGCGCTCGGCCGGGTGCCGCCGGGCCGGATGGTGGCGCGCGACGCATTGCGCCCGGGCGACGCTATCGTCGTCACCGGCACGATCGGCGATGCCGCGCTCGGGCTCGACCTGCTGCAGGGCCGGGCGACCACCGCCCACGATGAGAAGCGTGCGTTCCTGATCGACCGCTACCGGGTACCGCAGCCGCGCTCGGCGCTGGCCGAGGCCGTGCGCGATTATGCCGGCGCGGCGATGGACATCTCCGACGGGCTCGCCGGCGATCTCGCCAAGATGTGCGCCGCGTCCGGTGTCACCGCGACTCTCGACGCGGCCGCCGTGCCGTTGTCGGAGGCTGCGCGTGCGATCACGGGAACCGATGAGTCGAAGCTGGCGCGATTACTCAGCGGCGGTGATGACTACGAACTGCTTTGCGGCGTTGCACAAACCAATCTCGATCAGTTCCTTGCTGCGGCGCAGCGGAGCCATGTGCAGGTGACAGTCATCGGCGTTGCCGAAGACGGAACCGCACCGCCGCGATGGCTCGGCGCGGGCGGCGCTGAAATCCCGCTGAAGACGCTGTCTTTCAGTCATTTCTGACGCTTAGTCACTGGTATTCCGACGCGAGGAAGTTCGCTGGAATACTCCGAAGGTCAGCGGAAAAGCCCAGCTTAGTCCCTTCGCAGCGATTGCGGAGCACCTGTGATTTTGGCAAGGTTCGCCGCGATTTGAGGCTGCCCCGCAAAAGAGGGCACGCCATCTTGTTGCGCGCCCGCGCCGCTCCCGCAGCGCAGGCACGGGGGTGAAACTCGGGACTGAGGCAATCAGGTATGACAGCTCTATGGGTGATCGTGCTCTGCGGAGCGCTATCGATCGTATACGCCATCTGGGCGACCTCGTCGGTGCTCGCCGCCGACCAGGGCAACGCGCGGATGCAGGAAATCGCGGGCGCGGTGCGTGAAGGCGCGCAGGCCTATCTGAAGCGCCAGTACATGACCATCGCCATCGTCGGCGTGGTGATCTTCGCGCTGCTCGCTTACTTCCTCGGCATCCTCGTGGCGATCGGCTTCGCGATCGGCGCGATCCTGTCCGGTGCGGCCGGCTTCATCGGCATGAACGTGTCGGTGCGCGCCAACGTCCGCACCGCGCAGGCGGCCACCACCTCGCTCGCCGGCGGCCTCGAGCTCGCCTTCAAGGCGGGCGCGATCACCGGCCTGCTGGTTGCCGGTCTCGCGCTGCTCGGCGTCACCCTCTACTTCATCTACCTGATCCACTTCGCCGGTCTGCAGGCCAACAGCCGCACCGTGGTCGACGCGCTGGTGGCTCTCGGCTTCGGCGCCTCGCTGATCTCGATCTTCGCCCGTCTCGGCGGCGGCATCTTCACCAAGGGTGCGGACGTCGGCGGCGACCTCGTCGGCAAGGTCGAAGCCGGCATTCCGGAGGACGATCCGCGCAACCCGGCGACGATCGCCGACAACGTCGGCGACAACGTCGGTGACTGCGCCGGCATGGCGGCCGACCTGTTCGAGACCTATGCGGTGACCGCGGTCGCCACCATGGTGCTCGCCGCGATCTTCTTCGGCAGCGCCGATCCGGCGCATCTGCAGAACGTGATGACGCTGCCGCTCGCCATCGGCGGCATCTGCATCCTGACTTCGATCGTCGGCACCTTCTTCGTCAAACTCGGCGCTTCCCAGTCGATCATGGGCGCGCTGTACAAGGGCCTGATCGCCACCGGCGTGCTGTCGCTGATCGGCGTCGGCGTCGTCATCCACCAGTTGATCGGCTTCGGCCCGCTGCCCGGCGTGTCCTACACGGGTCTGGCGCTGTTCGAATGCGGCATCGTCGGCCTCGCGGTCACCGGCCTGATCATCTGGATCACTGAATACTACACCGGCACGGACTTCCGCCCGGTGAAATCGATCGCCCAGGCCTCGGTCACCGGCCACGGCACCAACGTGATCCAGGGTCTCGCCATCTCGATGGAAGCGACCGCGCTGCCCGCGATCGTGATCATCGCCGGCATCCTGATCACCTACAGCCTTGCCGGCCTGTTCGGCATCGCGATCGCCACCACCACCATGCTGGCGCTGGCCGGCATGATCGTCGCGCTCGACGCCTTCGGTCCGGTCACCGACAACGCCGGCGGTATCGCCGAAATGGCCGGCCTGCCGAAGGAAGTGCGTAAGTCGACCGACGCGCTCGACGCCGTCGGCAACACCACCAAGGCGGTCACCAAGGGCTACGCGATCGGCTCGGCCGGTCTCGGCGCGCTGGTGCTGTTCGCGGCCTACAATGAAGACCTCAAGTTCTTCATTGCGCAGAAGTCGCCGTACTTCGTCGGCGTCGCCCCGGACTTCTCGCTGAACAACCCGTACGTCGTGGTCGGCCTGCTGTTCGGCGGCCTGCTGCCGTACCTGTTCGGCGCGATGGGCATGACCGCGGTCGGCCGCGCCGCCGGCGCGATCGTCGAGGAAGTGCGTCGCCAGTTCCGCGAAAAGCCCGGCATCATGAAGGGCACCGACAAGCCGGACTACGGCAAGGCGGTCGACCTGCTGACCAAGGCGGCGATCAAGGAAATGATCATCCCGTCGCTGCTGCCGGTGCTGTCGCCGATCTTCGTCTACTTCGCGATCTATGCGATCGCGGGTGGCGGTGCGGCCGGCAAGTCGGCGGCGTTCTCGGCGGTCGGCGCGATGCTGCTCGGCGTCATCGTCACCGGTCTGTTCGTCGCGATCTCGATGACCTCGGGCGGCGGCGCCTGGGACAACGCCAAGAAGTACATCGAGGACGGCCACTTCGGCGGCAAGGGCTCCGACGCCCATAAGGCCGCGGTGACCGGCGACACCGTCGGCGATCCCTACAAGGACACCGCGGGTCCGGCCGTGAACCCGATGATCAAGATCACCAACATTGTGGCCCTGCTGCTGCTGGCGATCCTGGCGCACTAAGCGTCAGACCGATTGGTCCAACACAAAGCCCCGCGGCGAAGCCGCGGGGCTTTTGCTTTGAGGCCGCTATCGCAGAGCGCTCCCGAGCTCACCCGTCTTCGGATTGAACCTATCGGAACTCGCCGCGTTACCCGTTCCCATCTTGCGGAAGGATCACGACATGAGCGGTGTGAGCGGTATCAAGGAACATATGGAAGTCATCGGCGCCGACGGCGTGCATGTCGGCACCGTCGATCGTGTCGACGGCAATCGCATCAAGCTGACCAAGAAGGACAGCGGCGAGGGCCATCACAAGGGCCATCACCACTTCATCGACGGCGGCCTGGTCGCCGAAGTTGAAGGCAACAAGGTGCGCCTTTCCGCCAACGCCGCCGTCGCGGTGTCGATGGAAGAAGAGAAGTAGTTAGTCGCCTTCGAGCAGCTGACGCAACGGGCTCCGCGGCGATTGCCACGGAGCCTCTTTCTTGCGCCTAGCGAAGCCCTCATGGTTCGAGGCGCACCGCGAAGCGATGCGTCTCGAACCATGATGTTACGGTCGCGGCGCTGCCCGCGCCTGTGGCCATCCTTCGAGATGCCTCGGCTGCGCCGAGGCTCCTCAGGATGAGGATCAATGCATTGGGGCTGCGACCTTTCCTTCCGCGTGATAGTGACGGGACACGTCACCAACCGGCTGCAAAGGAATGATCCCATGTCGCTGTCATCCGCCAAGAACTACGCGCTGCGCGCGGCCAAGTCGCAGGATCAGAAGGAAGCGATCGAATTGCTGTCGAAGGCGATTCTGGAGCTGGCGAGTTCGATCGAGACGACGGACGCCAAGATCAAGAAGATCAACAAGGACAAATCCTAGTGTAGGATCTGCCAGCACAGGGCAGGGATTTGAGGGATGGCGATCGAGACGGCGGCGCTGGAGGCCAACGGACTGCGCTTTGCGGTCGACACCGCGGGGCAGGGCGACACCGTCGCGCTCTTGCTGCATGGATTTCCCGAGGCGCGGCAATCCTGGCATCGGCAGATCCCGTTCCTGGCGGAGCTCGGCTGGCGGGTGGCGGCACCGGATCTGCGCGGCTATGGCGGCACGTCGCGGCCCGAGGGCAAGGCGGCGTACTCGATCGAGCACCTTACCGACGACGTCGCGGCGCTGTTTGCCGCGCTTGGCGGCAAGCGCCGTATTCTGATCGGCCACGACTGGGGCGGCGTGATCGCCTGGCAGACCGCGCTGCGCGGCAAGGTGCATCTCGACGGGCTGATCATCCTCAACGCACCGCATCCGGATGCGTTTGCGCGTGAGCTCGCCCGCGGCTGGGCGCAGCGCCGCCGCTCCTGGTACGTCGCGTTCTTCCAATTGCCGTGGCTGCCGGAATGGCTGCTGACCCGCAAGGGTGGCGCGCCGCTGGTCAAGATGTTCAAGAGCCACAGCCAGAAGATCCCGGCCGAACAACTCGAGATCTATCGCCGCAACATGCTGCAGCCGGGCGCGGCCACCGCGATGCTGAATTACTATCGGGCCAATTTCTCCGGCCTTGCCGGCGGCGCCGGCAGCAATCCGGTGATCACCGTGCCGACGCTGCTGATTTGGGGCAAGGACGATCTCGCGCTCGATATCGCGCTGACCGAAGGCAACGAGCAGTTCGTCGAGGACTTCACCCTGCACAAGCTGCCGCGCGCGTCGCATTGGGTGCAGCAGGACGCACCCGATGAAGTCAACGCGACGATTGCGGAGTGGGCGCGGGGGAAGGGACTGGCGTAGCCGGGACGACGCTTCTGAGATGGGTTTCGCTTGCGCTCAACCCATCCTACCCATCAACATCATTGCGTTGATCCGCCTCCGCCTTAGCGGAAGCTGATCAGCCGGAACAGCGGCGCCAGATAGCTCATCTCCTGACCGGAGGTCGGCGTGGTGCGGCTGATGAAGTCGAAGATCTTGCCGTCCTGGAGGCCGTAATTGGCGATACGGCGAACCTGGCGGTTCTTGTCGAAATAGATCGCGATCACGCGCTGGTCGATCACCTTCTGCGGCATGAACGCCACCGCACGCTCGGTGCGCTGCGAGATGTAGTAGAACACCTCGCCGTCCAGGGTCGCCACCGTCGACGGCGTGCCCATCACCAGCAGCACTTGATCCTGGCTGGCGCCGATCGGAATCTGCTCCAGCGCGCCATTGGGCAGAATGTAGCCCTTCTGGAATTGCTCTGACGTGCAGGCACCCATACCGGCGCCGACCAGCGTCAGCGCCACGGCCAGGCCGAGGTTGCGCGGCAGCGAAAAACGGCTTCGCAGCGCGTTGGCGCGCCCGCGTCGGTCGATCGAAATACTCATCCGGGAGTTGGCCTCATCCCCTTGCATCGCGCAGGGCGTTGACGTACCGGGCAGGAACTCGGAAAGCAATCCCGAAAGGCCCGTACGGGCCCGGACCTGGAACCCGCAATGATTTGGCCGTTCAATCTGCTCCGTCCGCCCCGGACGCCGTCGCGCGGCACCATTGAAGCGATCTATGGCACGATCGTGGCGCAGTCGCGCCTGCCGGTCTTTTACCAGCAATTCGGCGTCGCCGACACCGTCAACGGCCGATTCGAGATGCTGGTGGTCCATCTGTGGCTGGTGCTGCGGCGGATTCGCAGCATCCAGGACGCATCGACCTTCGCCCAGGCGCTGTTCGACTATTTCTGCAGCGACCTCGACGCCAACCTGCGCGAGCTTGGCGTCGGCGACCTGTCGGTGCCGAAGCGGATGCAGGCCTTCGGGGAAGCATTCTACGGCCGCTCGGCGGCGTATGATCTGGCGCTGACGGAAGGCCGCGAGGACCTCGAGCTGGCGCTGAACCGGAACGTTCTCGACGGCGCCGACATTGAGAACGCGCGCAAGCTGGCGGTCTATGTCGGGCAGGTGATTGACGCGCTCGACGCGGTGCCGCCGGCCAAGCTGCGCAGCGGCGAGCTGCCGTTTCCGCAGCCCACCGCTTAAGACGAGGACTTTCGACGATGGCGAGCGAAGATAATCCGTGGAGCGTGCCGGTGGTGGTGCTGCAGATTCCCGAAACCGGGCTGCACCGCGACATCGTTGCGAGCGCTGCGGAGCGGGAGGCGATCAGCGCGCTCGGCGATCTGCGCGGGGTCGCGGAGGCCACCGCGTCATTTGATCTGAAGCCGTTCACTGACGGCCGCGTCCATCTCACCGGACGGGTGCGCGCCAAGGTGACGCAGACCTGCGTGGTGACGCTCGATCCGGTCGACAATGTCATCGACGAGAGCGTCGATCTCACCTTCCTGCCGCCGGAGCAGATTCGCGAGCTGTCCGACACGGTCGACGAGGAGGGCGAGCCCGATCCAGGCGATCCACCGGAGGCGATCGAACGCGGCATCATCGATATCGGCCGCGTCGCCACCGATGCGTTGTATCTCGGACTCGATCCTTATCCGCGCAAACCGGACGCGGTGTTCGAGCCGGTCGTCGATCGCGACGATCCCGACATGAACCCGTTCGCGGCGTTGAAAGCGCTGCAACAGCCAGCGGCCTCGGACAGTCCGCGCAAGCCGAAAAAGGGCTGAGCGGACAGCGTTTGCCCAGCCGCCGCAGACGCGGCCTGTTCGCAGCCGAAAATCATGCGCACACGCTACGAAATGCGACTTAAATCTGCCCGATCAAGATGTTGTATCGGGGCGGAGAATGGCTATTGTCCGGCCAAATCGGTGTGCAGCGCTGCACGCTTTTCACCGCCCCGACGGGGCTTTTTTTGAGTCCACGGCCAAGCGCACAAGGTCGCAGGCGATCAGGCTTCCGGAACGCCCATGCCTCAAAAAGTTCGAATCGCGCTCGACGCAATGGGGGGCGATTTCGGCCCCTCCGTCGTGATACCCGGCGCGGCGATCTCACTCGGCCGGCATCCGGACGTTGAATTCCTGCTCTACGGCGACGCCAAGCTGATCGAGAAAGAGCTGGCCGCGCATCCGGCGCTGCGCAAAGCCTCGCGCGTCATTCACACCGATGTCGCCGTGGCGATGCACGACAAGCCGAGCGTGGCGCTGCGCCGCGGTCGCTACAAATCGTCGATGTGGCAGGCGATCGACGCGGTGAAGAAGACCGAGGCCGACGTCACGGTCTCGGCCGGCAACACCGGCGCGCTGATGGCGATGGCGCGATTCTGCCTGCGCACGCTGCCGGGCATCGACCGTCCGGCGATCGCGGCCACCTGGCCGACCATGCGAGGCGATTCGGTGGTGCTCGATCTCGGCGCCTCGATCGGCGGCGACGCGCAGCACCTGAAGGCGCTCGCGGTCATGGGCGCGGCGATGGCCAGCGTGCTGTTCGACCTGGAGCGGCCGACCGTGGGCCTGCTCAATATCGGCGTCGAAGAGATCAAAGGCGGCGAGGAGATCCGCGAGGCGGCCGAGTTGCTGCGCGCGATGAATTCGCAGCGTTTCGATTTCATCGGCTTCGTCGAGGGCGACGGCATCGGCAAGGGCGCCGCCGACGTCATCGTGTCGGAGGGCTTCGCCGGCAATATCGCGCTGAAGGCAGCGGAGGGCACCGCCCGCCAGCTCGCCGAATATCTGCGCGCCGCGATGTCCCGGACCTGGCGGTCGAAGATCGGCTATCTGTTCGCGCGCGACGCCTTCAAGGCGCTCAAGGACAAGATGGACCCCAACAAGTCCAACGGCGGCGTTTTCCTCGGGCTTAACGGAATCGTGGTCAAGAGCCACGGCGGAACCAATGCCGAGGGCTTTGCCTACGCAGTCGATGTTGGCTATGACATGGTCCGCTACGATCTCCTGACCAAGATCAATCAAACGCTCAATCGTGATGCCGGCGCGTTGGTCGCGACGCCGAGCGCTCAGGAGGTTGTCTCGTGACGGTGATTCGTTCGGTCGTACTGGGCTGCGGCGCTTACTTGCCGGAGCGGGTCCTAACCAACGAAGAACTGGCCCGGACGGTCGACACCTCGGACGAATGGATCGTCCAGCGCACCGGAATCCGCGAACGCCACATCGCCGCCGACGGCGAATTCACCTCGCATCTGGCCACCAAGGCCGCCCAGGCGGCGCTCGACAATGCGGGCCTGACCGCCGATCAGATCGACCTGATCGTGCTGGCGACCTCGACCCCCGACCACACCTTCCCGGCGACCGCGGTGCAGGTTCAGGCCGCGCTCGGCATGACCCACGGTGTCGCCTTCGACCTCCAGGCGGTGTGCTCCGGCTTCGTGTTCGCGGTCGCCACTGCGGACAATTACCTGCGCGCCGGCTCGGCCAAGCGAGCGCTGGTGATCGGCGCCGAGACGTTCTCCCGCATCCTCGACTGGAATGATCGCGGCACCTGCGTGCTGTTCGGCGACGGTGCCGGCGCGATCGTGCTCGAAGCGCAGGAAGGCTGGGGCACCTCGGCCGACCGCGGCGTGCTGACCACACATCTGCGTTCGGACGGCCGTCACAAACACAAATTGTACGTCGACGGCGGCCCGTCGAGCACCCAAACCGTCGGCCATCTACGGATGGAAGGGCGCGAGGTGTTCAAGCACGCGGTCGGCATGATCACCGGGGTGATCGTCGACGCCTTCAACGCCTCCGGCACCAGCGCCGACAATGTCGACTGGTTTGTGCCGCATCAGGCCAACAAGCGGATCATCGACGCCTCGGCGCAGAAGCTGCATATCGCGCCGGAGAAGGTTGTGATGACGGTCGACCGCCACGGCAATACCTCGGCGGCCTCGATTCCGCTGGCGTTGTGCACTGCGGTCGCCGATGGCCGCATCCAGAAGGGCCACCTCGTTCTGCTCGAGGCGATGGGCGGCGGCTTCACCTGGGGCGCCGCGCTGCTCCGCTGGTAGTTGTGCGCGTAAAATTTTAGCAGCATTTCCATGGCGTTCGGTGCTAACTTTGAGACGCGGTGGAGTTGACCGCCGGTAGTTAACCTCTTAATTTCAGCGCGGATTTTTCTTTCGCCGTGAGGTGGGGCAGGCGATGGCCGGACGAACAGTCACACGTGTCGATCTATGCGAGGCGGTCTATCAGAAGGTCGGCCTGTCGCGCACCGAGTCGTCGGCATTCGTCGAACTGGTGTTGAAAGAGATCACCGACTGCCTCGAGCGGGGCGAGACGGTGAAGCTGTCGTCGTTCGGGTCGTTCCTGGTCCGGCAAAAGGGGCAACGCATCGGGCGCAACCCGAAGACCGGCACCGAAGTGCCGATCTCGCCGCGCCGGGTGATGGTGTTCAAGCCATCGGCGATCCTGAAGCAGCGCATCAACGCCAATGGTGCCGTGCCGGCAGCCGACGACGAGTCTGAAGAAAACGCAGCCGCAACCGCATCCGGCAGCTGACGGGGAGCTGGCCTTTGGACAAGGCACCCGACGCATTCCGCACCATTAGCGAGGTCGCAGCCGAGCTCGACATTCCACAGCACGTGCTGCGGTTCTGGGAAACAAGGTTCACCCAGATCAAGCCGATGAAGCGGTCGGGCGGGCGGCGCTACTACCGGCCCGACGACGTCGATCTGCTCAAGGGCATCCGCCGTCTGCTATACGGCGAGGGCTACACCATCCGCGGTGTGCAGCGGATCCTGAAAGAGCACGGCATTAAATCGGTGCAGCGGCTGGCCGACGCCGAGGTCCACGCCAGTTTCGGCGCGGTCGAGGCGGCGATCACCCGGACCGTGGCCGAGGAAGAAGAGTTTGAGCCCGTTCCCGGCGGCATTGATGCCGATGACGACGACTACGATGGTGAGGACGAAGGGCTCGACCTGCACGCCACGATGGCCGAACCGGATCGGCGCGCAGCACCCGCGCCGCGACGTACCCTCGAGGCCGAGTCGCGCCACGCGCCGCGGTTCGACGATCACGAGGACGACGACCACGACGACGATTTCGCCGTCGAGCCGGCTCCCGTCATGGCAGCTCCCGGCCGCCCGCCGCGGTTCGATCTTCCGCCGCTGGAGTTCCCCGCCGCCAAGGCGCCGCCGGCTCCGCCACCGGTCGATCTTGGTCCGCTTCGCGCCGCACTGACCGATCTGATCGCCTGCCGCGAACTGCTCGACGCCGCGATCAAGGACGGCTGAGGACAGGCGAGGGTCTTGAGCAATAAGCTCAAGACTCCGGTCTAAGGTTCGGCAGAGCTTTCAGTTTCGTCGCGGCCGGACTTGTCCCAATCATTCACGATTGGGCTTGTCGGCGAGCATGTGAGGGCCGTCGACTTGCCGATGCCCAGCACCGCGCTCGGGCACTAGAGTATGGAGACCGTGGGAGCGTAAACGGCCGGCGGCGTCTGAGGTCGCGTGCGGACCGGACGCCAGATCCTGCCCCGCATTCTTCGCCAAACACGCCCCCGAATTGATCTTCCGCAGCTTGCGCGAACGCGCGATCGCCGCTACAGCATCAGGGCCGAAACGGCATCGGAGCGTGGCGCAGCCCGGTTAGCGCACTAGTCTGGGAGACTAGGGGTCGAAGGTTCAAATCCTTTCGCTCCGACCATTTATCGGCCTTCGGTATTTTGTTCATCGAGTGCGGCGCGAGTTATGGCGCGCTTTATTCTGCCTCGGCTCCAGCCATAGAATTTAGGCGGGTCGCGGCCGCTAGGTCCAACACTCCTTATCGAGACGAGCTTTAGAGGGCGCACGACATGTCGTCGTTCTGGCAATCGGTGAAGAATGCCTTCATCCCTTGGCGGCTGCTGGAGCGGGACGGGGACGATGGCGGCGCCGGTATGCGCACGATCGAATTCGGGCAGACCATGATCGATGGGACGGCTGGTGACGGTCTCACCGACGTCACAGCCGCCGTCCATCACCACCCCCACGATGATCTGCCAAGTCATCCGGCGCCGGATAAGAGGACTGCGAATAGCTAGGTTGGCGCAATCGCCGGGCGAAGTCGGAATTACTACTCGCTCCGAAGTAACAGTTCTCAGAATCGATCAAAAGACAGTCTGACACGACAATTTGTCGCATCTCGGACTTGCGTCGATACGCGCACTCGCAAGCACTGTGCATCAGCTAATCGCTGACAGGCGCTGAAGAACCTTCCATCAACTAATCACTTGTCGATTGCCCCCATTCGTCCGCGTCGCGCGGCCGGTTTGAGGTATTCTATGCTGCGACCTCGTGTTCGGACGGACATGCTCGATTACAGCAGCGATGGCGCTGGGCCTCCCAGCAACATCGGGGCATGGGCATGTTTCAAACAACAACAAAAGCGACAGGGCGAACTCTTCTGCTCTGCACCGTCGGTGCGGTCGCGCTGACGATTCCAATTCCGCAGGGCGCGCAAGCGCAATCCAATCTGCCGGCCGTCACCGTGGATGCGCCGCGGGCCGAGCGGGCGCGCACCGCGCGTCCAGTCGCCAGCACGCGCGCCGGCACCACGCGACGCGTTGCCGCTCGCCGGGAGGCGCGGCCGCCTGCGCCGGTCGCGCCGGTGCCATACGTGACACCGTCGACCGGCACGCTCGGCGCGCTGCCGGCAAGCTACGCGGGCGGCCAGGTCGCGAGTGGCGGGCAGGTCGGTTTCCTCGGCAATCGCAGCCTGCTCGACACGCCGTTCAGCCAGACCAACTACACCGCCAAGCTTATGCAGGATCAGCAGGCGCGCACGATCCGCGACGTCGTCGCCAACGATCCATCGGTGCGGGCGGTGACGTCCGCCGGCGGCGGGCAGGACGGCTATTTCATCCGCGGCTTCTACTACGACGTCGGCGATTTGGCGCTGAACGGCATGTACGGCATGGCGCCGTTCTGGAGCGTCGGCGCCAATTTCATCGAACGGGTCGAAATCCTCAAAGGCCCGACCGCGCTGCTCACCGGCATCTCGCCGCTGGGCGCGGTCGGCGGCAGCATCAATCTCGTCACCAAGAAGGCGCCGGATTACGACATCACCCAGCTCACCGCGACCTACGCCTCGCGCTCGCAATTCGGCCTGCAGGCCGATGTGGCGCGGCGCTATGGCGAGCACAAGGAGTGGGGCGTCCGCTTCAACGGCAGCTACAGCGACGGCAAGACGCCGTTCGACCGGCAGAGCAGCGAATTCGGCAACGCCGTGTTGGGCCTGGATTATCGCGGCGAGAACGTCCGGGTCTCGGCCGACGTCGGTTATCAGGCCAACAACCTGAATCCGCCGATCCGGTTCTTCAGTTTCCAGTCGAGCGTTGTGCCGCTGCCGCCCGCGCCCGCGGCCAACTCCAACGCGATTCCGGATTGGGCCTATTGGAAACCGAAGGACACCTTCGCTACCGTGCGCGCCGAAGTCGACGTCACGCCCGGCCTCACGGTGTACGGCGCGGCCGGGTATCATCAGGCCAAGATCGATTTCAAATTCCTGTCGCCGACCATCATCAACCAGGCGGGCGACTATGGCTCGCGCCCGTTCGCCGGCGAGCAGACGTTCACGGCCAAGACCGGTGAAGTCGGGCTACGCGGGGAGGCCGACACCGGGCCGATCAACCACAAATTCGTGGTGAACTACGGGGTATTCGATCGTCCCAGCGACAGCTCCTATCTGGGCGCAAACAGTCTCGTCGGATCGAACATCTACAACTACAAAGCGATCCCCGAACCGTTGTTCTCGGTCCCAAGCAGCAACTCTGTCAGCCTGAAGCAGTGGAGCGTCGGGGCCGCGGATACGATGTCGATCCTGAACGGCGGCGTTCAGGCCGTGGTCGGCGTTCGGCGCCAGCACGTCAGCAACAGCTCGACCGATCTGCTCACCGGCGTCACCACCGGGCAGGACGGCGCAGCCTGGAGCCCGGCCTATGCGCTGCTGATCCGGCCGCTGTCGAACGTGACGCTGTATGCCAACTACATCGAAGGGCTGCAGCCGGGCACGACCGTGGGGATCGGCTATGAAAATGTCGGCCAGGTGTTTGCGCCGTTCCAGACCAAGCAGGTCGAAACCGGCGTGAAGGTCGACTTCGGCAAGATCAGCGTCACCGGCAGCCTGTTCGAGATCAAGCAGCCGAGCGCGATCGCGTCGAGTGCGAACGGCGTGTTGACGCTGTCGGCCAACGGCGAGCAGCGCAACCGTGGCGCCGAGCTCAACGTGTTCGGTGAAATGGCGCCGGGCCTGCGGCTGCTCGGCGGCGCCACGTTTATCGACGGCGTGCTGGAAAAGACCGACAGAGGTCTCAACGACGGCAATCGTGCGCCGGGCGTTGCGCGGGTCAACGTCAATCTCGGCGCCGAGGTCGACGTGCCGGGCGTCGACGGCCTGACGTTGACGGGCCGTGTGATCCACACCGGCTGGACCTTTGCCAACGCCGCCAACACCCAGGTGCTGCCAGCGTGGACGCGGTTCGATCTCGGAGCCCGGTACACCTTCCTGTCGCCGTGGAACGGCAAGCCAATCGTGGTGCGGGCAGCGATCGAGAACGTGGAAAACGTGGCCTACTACGCGTCGTCTTATAGCGGTACCGCGATCGGGCTCGGCGCGCCACGGACCTACTTGTTGTCGACGACGTTCAACTTCTGATCGACCAGGGCCGTCCCGCGTCGCCTTGGCTGCGCGGGGCGGCGGCTTGCCGCGACGATCTGACCGTGACGGCCTCAGGTTACCGGCAGCCCACATCCTTCCGCGGTTCATTGAAATGTCATAACGTCGTTGCATCGCGACAAGCGAGGATTCGACGATGCGACTGCGTGTACGGAAGGCCGCCCATTTTCTCGAACGAACCGGGCTGGCGCTGGCCGGCGCGGCGTGTGGCACCTTCGTCGGCGCTCATGTCGGCACCAGCTTCGCGGCCTTGACCACAATCGGCTTCTTGCTGGGGATGATCGCGCTCGGCGCGATCGGGTTTTATCTCGGCATCGACATTCCGCCGCTGCCATTCCACGGTGCCGACGAGGACAGCCGCGCCAGCGGCAAGATCGACGCCGCGGAGTTTCTCAGCGCATTCGGGACGTTTCTGGCGACGCTCGCGGCGTTTGCGTCCGTCAGCGCCGTGGTGCTGCGGCTCAACCTGCATTCGGTCTGGAGCTGGCTGATTTTGATCGGCTGGCTCGCCGGCGTGACAATGCAGATCACCGCCGGCGCGATCGCCCGGATACGCCGCGCGCACGCCCACTAAACCTAGCTTTCATCTCCCCAGAAACGAAAACCGCCCCGGAGGGCGGTTTTCCAGCATCGTGGCGAGCTCTGCTTGGCCTGACCCGCCGCGCGGCGCGGGTAGGCTCCGCAGCGGGATTACTTGCGCCCGAGAAAACCGGCGACCGGCTCCGGCAGCGGGATCTTGGCGACGAGCTGCGGGGCGAACACCACCGCGGCGATCGCCAGCGCGATCAAAACCGGCAACAGTTCGAACGACGACACCTCGACCACGATCCAGATCGCCACGATCAGCGCGGCGAGCTCGGCGGCAAAATACATCAGCACCGTGGTGAAGCCGGGCTTCGGCGACTTGGTCAGCGCTGGCGCCGTGAAGGCGACGAACACCGAAAACACCAGAAGCGCGACCAGCAGCAGGAACAGAAACGCCGCGGTCTGAAGGGTGGCTGCCAGCATGATCGGGGACTCCATAAGGATCGACTGAATCTGCCTGCAAGACTAGGGCAATTCACCGAATCGCAAAAGCGCGGCGCTGTCCGGGACGCGCCTGACGACGAATGCAGGCCGGCTGCAATGCCTTGCGATGGACTCGCGCAAGCGATGACCTGCAGCTAAGCTCGCCCCTGCAGCTCCGGCTCGAACCGGAGCGCATCAAAAAACGGGAAGGGACGACGCGACCATGAGGGATTTCGCCGGCAGGATTGCCGTGATCACCGGCGGCGGTGCGGGAATGGGCCGTGAACTCGCCCGCCAGCTCGTCGCCGAAGGCTGCCACGTCGCGATCTGCGACGTTGCGCAAGCCGCGATGGATGAAACGCGGCGGCTGTGCGAGGCCGACGGTCTGCCGCAAGGCGTGCGGATCACCACCCACGTCGTCGACGTCTCCGACGAAGCGCAGATGCAGCGGTTTCGCGACGAGGTCACCGCCCAGCATGCCACCGGCTGCATCCATCTGTTGTTCAACAACGCCGGCATCGGCGGCGGCGGCAGCATGATCGCCAATTCCCGCGAACAGTGGGAGCGCACCTTCAACATCTGCTGGGGCGGCGTGTATCTCGGCACGCGCATTTTCCTGCCGATGCTGATCGCCGCCGACCACGGTCACATCGTCAACACTTCCAGCGTCAACGGCTTCTGGGCTTCGCTCGGCCCCACGGTGCCGCACACCGCCTACAGCGCCGCGAAGTTCGCCGTGAAGGGATTTTCTGAAGCGCTGATCGGCGATCTCCGGCTGAATGCACCGCATGTCCGCTGTTCGGTGGTGATGCCGGGCCACATCGGCACGTCGATCATGACGAACTCCCGGCGGATCCAGCTTGGCGACAGCTCGGACGAACTCAGCGCCGAAGAAGTCACCGGCATGCGACAGCGTCTGTCGGCCGCCGGGATCGATCTATCGCAGACCTCCGACGACGACCTTCGCGCGATCGCCAAGGAGCGGGCGCGGAGTATCCTCGACGGCGTGCGCCGCGGTGATTGGCGCATCCTGGTCGGCGACGATGCTCATGCGCTCGACGCCCGCGTTCGCGCCATGCCGGAGCGCGCCTACGAGGTCGAGTTCTATCAGAGCTTCGCGGCCGAGGTCGGCTGGCGGCTCGGCTGAGCGCGACCAAGACCAATAACAAACCGAAGGGAGCCCGCCATGGATGCCGCCGCCGCGCCGGAGCGCATCGATCTCGCCGGCCTGGTCGCCGATCTCAACGCGCTCTTGCGGCTGAAGACCACGGTGATCGGAATGAAGCTGTTCCGGACCGTCGCCGAGATGGAGGCGGTGCCGAAGATCCGCCGGCCGAACGCGATCCACACCACCGACCAGATCGTATCGATGGCGTCGCGGCTCGGCTGGACCGTCGGTATCACCGCCGCCGATCTGGTCGGCGAGCAGTGCCGCGCGGTGATCGGCTTGGCGCCGCAGGACGAGCAATGGCTTGCCGGACGGTCGTACGTCGGCGTCTGGCATGCAACGCAGGAGGACGCCAGCGCGCGTCAGCACGCGCTCGACGTGGTGCCGTTCGGCCATCACCAGGCGATGGCAGTTTCGCCGCTGGCGAGCGGCCGGCTCGATCCGCCGGACATCTGCCTCGTCTATGCAACGCCCGGTCAGATGATCATCCTGATCAACGGGCTGCAGTATGCCGGCTATAAGAAGTTCGAATGGAGCGTGGTCGGCGAAACCGCCTGCGCCGATTCCTGGGGTAGGGCGCTGAAGACCGGCGAGCCGAGCCTGTCGCTGCCGTGCTTCGCCGAACGCCGCTACGGCGGCGTGCCGGACGAAGAGATACTGATGGCGCTCAGCCCCGCGCATCTTGCCAAGGCGATCGACGGCATGAAGCAGCTCGCCAAGAACGGCCTGCGCTATCCAATCGCGCCATACGGCATCCAGGCCGACGTCCGGGCCGGGATGGGTGTGTCGTACGGGAATAAGTAGCAAACTCTCATCTCGTCATTCCGGGGCGCGAGCGGAAGCTCGCGAACCCGGAATCTCGACCTGGTGAGGCACGACGTTTCAACAACCTCGGGATTCCGGGTTCCCGCTGCGCGGCGCCCCGGAATGACGGTGTAGGGAGTGCGCGTGAAACGAGCGCCTCAGTATGCGTTTTCGCCCTTGAGCAGGGCCCACGGCGTCTTCAGCAGGATATAGAGGTCGAACAGCACCGACCAGTTTTCGATGTAATACAGGTCGAACTCGACGCGCTTCTGGATCTTCTCTTCGTTGTCGATCTCGCCGCGCCAACCGTTGATCTGGGCCCAGCCGGTGATGCCCGGCTTGACACGGTGGCGGGCGAAGTAGCCGTCGACGGCTTCGTCGAACAACCGGCTCTGCAGCTTGCCCTGCACCGCATGCGGGCGAGGGCCGACCAGCGACAGGTTGCCCTTGAACACGACGTTGATCAGCTGCGGCAGCTCGTCGAGGCTGGTGCGGCGGATGAAACGGCCGACGCGGGTGACGCGCGGATCGTTGCGGGTGACGACCTTGGACGCCGTCGGGTCCGCCTGATGGTGATACATCGACCGGAACTTGAGCACGTCGATGCGCTCGTTGTTGAAACCGAACCGCTTCTGGCGGAACAGCACCGGCCCCGGACTGTCGAGCTTGATCGCCAGCGCCACCAACGCCATCACCGGCGCGGCGAGCAGCAGGATGAAGCCGCCGACCGCGCGGTCGAACACCTGCTTCATCACCTGATCCCAATCGGTGATCGGGGCTTCGAACACGTCGAGCGTCGGCACCTTGCCGACATAAGAATAAGCGCGCGGCCGGAACCGCAGCTTGTTGGTGTGCGCCGACAGCCGGATGTCGACCGGCAACACCCACAGCTTCTTCAGCATGTCGAGGATGCGGGTCTCGGCCGAGATCGGCAGTGCGAACAGCACGAGGTCGACACGGGTGCGGCGGGCGAATTCCGGAATGTCGTCGACCTTGCCGAGCTTCGGCACGCCGGCGCAGGTGGATTGCGAACGGGCGTCGTTACGATCGTCGAACACGCCGAGGATGCGGATGTCGGAGGCGTCGGCGTGCTCGGCCTTCAGCGCTTCGATCAGTTTGGCGCCATTAGCGTCTGCGCCGACGATCACGGTGCGGCGGTCGAGCCGGCCTTGCGACGCCCAGTGCCGCACCAGCGCGCGCACCGACAGTCGCTCGATGATCAGCAAGGCGAGGCCAGCGAAAAAGAACGAACCCAGCCACAGCCGCGACACTTCGCCGCCAAGCTTGGCAAAAAACGATGCGCCGATGAACAGCAGGAATACGATCGACCACGTCGAGATGATCCTGGTCATCTGTTTCAAGGTGCCGCGGAACAGCTGCACCTCGTAGAGGTCGGCCGCCTGGAATGCGACGACTGCGGTCGCCGTGGTGCCGAGGATTGCCGCGATGTACTCCCAAGCAAAGCCATCGCGGCGGACCACCAGCGCGAAGTACAGCGCGATGCCGACGGCGGCGATCACCAAGAAATCGGCCAGGCGGACGGAGCCGGCGATCACGATCGGCGAAAACGCCGGCGGAACCTTCTGATTGGCGACGGCGAGGGCGGCCGGCGACAAACGCTTGCGGCGTTCCACGCGCGGCGCGCCGTCGCCGCTGGCGACCACGGCTTCCGTCGCTGCAGCGCTGATCATCGAGCGTGCGCTGATCGGCTCCATCTGTTCATGTCCGTCTCTTGCGTCGGCACGACTTTGTCGTCCGGCGAACTCCCCCGGTCCGGGCCTTAACGGAAAAGTCGCAAGAAACGGTTAGCGCGGCCGCCGACGCTCAGCGCTGCTGCGCCAAGGCTTCGCGATAGCCGGCGAGCACGCCTTCGACCATCGCCTTTTGCGAGAAGTGCAGAAAGATCCGCTCGCGCAGCCGCCTGGCCCGGTCGCGGGCGGCATTCAGGTCGTCGAGCGCGGTCGCGATTGCCTTCGCCATCGCGGCCGGATCGCTCGGGGCGAACAACGCGTCGCGATGGTCCGGACCAAAAATCTCCGGGATGCCGCCGACATTGGCGGCGATCATCGGGACGCCGGCAGCGGCAGCTTCGATCACCACATAGGGCATGGAATCGCCGCGCGACGGCACCACCAGCAGACGGCCCTGCGCGAAACCATGACGAGCTTTGACGTGGCCGATGAAACGCACCGCGGCGCCGAGATCGAGCCGCGCCACCTGCGCCTTCAACGCCGCGGTTTCTTCGCCGTCGCCGCCGAGCGTCAGCGTCACCGAACGACCCTCGGCCCGCAGCCGCGCGATCGCGTCGATCAGCAGATCGGCGCCTTTGATGTGACGGAATTCACCGACGTAGCAGACGTCGGTGGCATCGGCCGCCAGCGAAACCGGATCGAATTCGCCGGCGGTGACGCCGTTGAACACGCAGCGGACCAGCCCCTCGGGCTTGCCGATCATGCGCTCATAGGTTGAGCGCGCGAACTCGCTCTCGAACAAGAATAGTTCGGTGCGGTTCATCGAGAGCCGCTCGAGCCGGCTGTAGAGCTGCCCTTTGAAGGTCGTGGTCGGGTAGTGCAGCGAGCCGCCATGCGGGGTGTAGACCCGGATCGAGCCGGCCGGCCGCGGCACCACGCGCATGAAGATGCCGGCCTTGGCGCCGTGGCCGTGCAACACGTCCGGCCGCAGCGTCGCGATCAGGCGAACGAAGCGGCCCCAGACGAAAAGATCGGTGATGCTCGGCTCGCGCCGGATCGGCAGCCGATAGACGCCGAGCTTCATCTTCGGCGCGATCTCGTCGAGCGCGGCCACAGCGCGGTCGCCGCCGGTGAGGCTGTCGGTGATTAGGGCGACGTGATGGCCGCGATCGGCCTGGCCGTTGGCGAGATCGAGGATGTGGCGGATGATACCGCCGACCGGAGCGCGCACCGCATGGACGATCCGGAGCGGCTGATCCTGAGTGGCAGCGGTCATCGGATCGCCGGTGCGCACGGCGCGCCGCGCCATCCGCCGTGACAGCGCGCAGCGGAACAGAAGCCAGTCAGAATGGCGGCGCGGGGCATGGATTGATCCGGAAAAGTCGATTCCGATTAACGACTTTCGTGGTTAACAAAACGTGTTTGCGTAAGCGCGGGCAGCATGAATTAGTTACCCGTCTACGTCGAGATTAACCGCACAGCAACCTTAATGGTTTGTAGTCGGAACCGAACTGACGGTTGGTCGCGTCACGTAGGAGTAGACAATGCGGATCGCGTTCTGGCGCCGGAACACCGATACGGCGAAGGCATCAGCCCGATTACGCGAATCCTCCACCGCTGCAACTTCAGCGGCTGCAACCGAAACCGCCCCGACTCCCGCGCAGAAGCCTGCGATTCGTCAGGCGATCTTCAAGCGCCCCCCAACTCGTACCGTTCAGATCGAAAAGCCGGCACCGCTGCCGCCCGACGGCGACATCGACGTGCGGCTGATCGGGCAGGCGCTCGCCCGCAAAAAGCATCTGATCATCGCGCCGACGCTGCTTGCGCTGGTCGTCTCGCTGGCGATCGTGAACCTGATCACGCCGCGCTACAAATCCGAGGCGCGAATCCTGATCGACGGCCGCGAGAACACCTTCCTGCGTCCGAGCGGCGATCGCGACGATCAGCGCAGCGGCCCGGACCCGGAAGCGGTGACCAGCCAGGTTCAATTGCTGCTGTCGCGCCAACTCGCGCTCGAGATCATCAAGAAGAACAAGCTCGCCGAGCGGCCGGAATTCGATCCGGTGCTGAAAGGCATCAATCCGATCAAATCGCTGCTGGCGCTGATCGGCATCGGCCGCGATCCGTTCGCGATGACGCCGGAAGAGCGCGTGCTGAACGCTTACTATGAGCGACTGACCGCGTACGCAGTCGACAAGTCGCGGGTGATGGTGGTCGAATTCCAGTCCGAAGATCCCGAGCTTGCCGCGCGCGTCGCCAATTCGATCGCAGACGGCTATCTGGTGCTGCAGCAGAACGCGCGTCAGGCGCAGGCCAAGGCGGCGGGGCAGTGGCTGTCCGGGGAAATCGAGTCGCTGCGCAAGAAGGTGTCGGAGGCCGAAGACAAGGTCGAGGACTTCCGCTCCAAGTCGAGCCTGTTCATCGGCACCAACAACACCACGCTGTCGAACCAGCAGCTCGGCGACATCAACGCCCAGCTCGCCAACGCCCGTGCGCTGAAGTCCGATGCCGAAGCCAAGTCCCGGCTGATCAAGGAGATGCTGAAGAGCGGCGGCCCGATCGAAGCTTCCGAAGTGCTGAATTCCGAACTGATCCGCCGGCTGTCGGAGCAGCGGGTCACGCTTCGCGCGCAGCTCGCCGAACAGAGCTCGACGCTGCTCGGCGGTCATCCGCGGATCAAGGAACTGAAGGCGCAGCTGTCCGACCTCGATCAACAGCTCCGCGATGAAGCGGTGAAGCTGTCGCGCTCGTTCGAGAACGATGCCCGGATCGCCAGCAGCCGGGTGGAGAACCTCTCGGCCAGCCTCGATCAGCTGAAGAAGCAAGCCTCAGCGACCAACGGCCAGGACGTGCAGCTCCGCGCGCTGGAACGCGAAGCCAAGGCGCAGCGCGATCTGCTGGAGTCCTATCTGGCGAAGTATCGTGAAGCGACGACGCGCGAGACGATCGACCAATCGCCGTCGGATGGCCGCATCATCTCGCGTGCGATCGTCTCCAATACGCCCGACTATCCGAAGAAGTTGCCGATCGTGCTGATCGCCACGCTGGCGACGCTGCTCTTGACCTCGGGCAGCATCGCGACCGGCGAACTGCTGCGGATGACCCAGCCGCGAGCTCGTGAGGTGGCTGCGCCGGCGGTTGTCGAGCCGGATCTGGTGCCGGTTGCGGCAGCGGCTCCCGTCGTGCGCCCCACACCGGCAGCACCGCCGACCTTTGCTGCGCCGGCTACACCCGCGCCGAGCCTCGAGCAGGCTCCGGTCGAGACTGCGCCCGTTGCTGCGGCCGCCGCTGCGCCGGTCGGAGAAATCGAAGCGCTGGTGCAACGTTTGCGCACGGCCGGTGAGGGCGGGAGGAAACTCACCGTGCTTGGCACTGGCGACACCGACTCGGTTACCACGACGGCGCTGGTGCTGGCCCGCCGGCTCGCCCAGGATGCCAAGGTTGTGCTGATCGACCTGTCGGAATCCTCCGCGATGCTGAAGGTCGCGTCGATCGATCCCTCGGCACCCGGTCTTGCCGAATTGATGCTGGGTGAGGCGGCGTTCGGCCAGATCATCACCCGCGACCGCTCCTCGTCGCTGCAATTGGTCAGCGCCGGCAAGCCCGGCTTCGACCGGATGCTGCTGCATTCGCCGCGGCTGTCGCTGGCGATCGATGCACTGATGCGGGTGTATGACCACGTGCTGCTTGATGCCGGCACCGCGTCGGACCTGCCGGCAGAGCTGCTGACGTCGCAGGCCCAGGCCGCCGTCGTGCCGGCGCCCACGATGACCAGTGAGGCGCGCGCCAAAATGGCCGAGCAGCTCGTTGCGGTCGGCTTCTCCGAGGTGACGATGCTGCGCGCCGCCGAGCCGATTGATCCGATCGAGCCGGGACAGCGATCCGCAGCGGCGTAAAGCCACCGAACAGATCAACGAGAAACGCCCGGGCTTAGTCCCGGGCATTTCGTTTGGGCAATCTGAAGGAACTTTGATTTCAGCGCGGCAGCACGCTTCGCACGCGTTGCACCAATTGCATCATCGCCGGACTGTGCTTGACCGCGTGCTTGCCGCGGCCGATCGCCGACAGCGCCGCACCAGCGACCTGTCCGCGCGGTGTCAGCGGGATGAAGCTGTCGAAGATCGGCTCGAGGTCCTTGCAGAACATCTTCTTGTAGTCATCCGAGCCGATGCCGAGGTCGATCCAGCGATAGCCGCAGGCGGCGTAGTGATCGATGATATGGCGCATCAGGATCAGGCCGGGGCTGTAGCGCGCCGCGTCCGACAGCGTGTAGGTGTTGAACATCATCGAGTAGCGGCTGCCGTCGGCGACGCCCGCATACATCGCGATCATCTCGTCGTCGCATTCCAGCGCGTGGATTTCGATCGCACGGCCGCCGCCGCTGAGCTCCGTGGAGCAGGCCTGCCGGATGAAATCGGCGACGCCGGGTTCGGCGAACACGTTCGGCAGATTCTGCGCCGCCATTCGCACCGGCTTGATCCGGAAGAACGCCTCGAGCAGGCGGTCGACATCGGCTTGCGTGCGAGCTTGGGCATAGCGATAGCCAGGCAGCTCCTGCAGCTTGCGTTCCTTGCCCTTGAGCCGGCGGCGCATCGAGTTGCTGATCAAGTCGCTCGGGGCCGCACCGGGCGGCAGCACCAGCACCGGGCAATCATTGACCGACGGCTGGTGGGGAAGGCGGGCCAGCGGATTGGCGAGATCGTTCCAGCGCGCCGGCTGCTGTTCGAATGCGAGCAGATCGGCTCCGCCAATATCCCGCATCCGCCTGATCAGCTCGGCGATGTCGGCTTCACCCGCGCTGGCCGCGAAATCACGGCGCCATAACGGCATGTTGAAGGTCGAGTGTTTACCGCCGAGGAATCCCGCCACGCGGACGCCGAATTTGCGTTCGAGACCCAGCGGCAACAGCAGCAGCGGCCGGCGCTCGACGTCGCGCGCAACCACAATGAACGGCTGTCGGCCCTCGGCGCGGCCGACATGGCGCTGCCAGGCACTGAGGAAGTCGAACCGCTGATAGGGCGAACAATGCTGACCGGTCTGCTCGAGCGCGCGCCAGATTGGTTCGGCGGAGTCGATGTCGGGGATGATCTCGACGTCGGCGATCCGGCTCTGCGCGGCCGCCATGCGATCGGCGGTCCGGGCCTCGATCAGCTCGGCCATCATCGTCATCCGGCGATCCAATGAGAATAAACTAGGCGTGACTAGCGCAACGCTGCGGACCTTTACAAACAAATCTCAACAAAGCGTAATGATGACCCACGAAACCGCTGCCGGTCCCGGCGCCGCAAAGGACTGAACCTTGTCGACGAACGGCTGGTGGACGGCGGCGCGGCTGCAGCTTGCTTATGCGAGCGGTGCTGCGCGCTTCTCGGAATGGAAGGGCGGCGGCTGCGGGGTGATCCTACGGTTCGATCGGGTGCGTCCGGGGCGCCGCGACCGGTTTCAGCCGCTGCGCGCTCGCGAGATTACACCGCAGTTTCTCGACCGCCTGTTGCGCGCGCTGAAACGCTGGAATTGTCCGGTCATCTCGCCCGCCGAGGTTTGCACCCGGATCGCTCAAGGGGGCCCCCCGGGTCGGTTCGTCTGCCTGACCTTCGACGGTGGCTCCCGCGATATCACCACTTTCGCTTATCCGATCCTGGCGCGGCACGCTGTACCGTTCGCGGTGTATCTGCCGACGGCGTTTCCGGATGGGATCGGTGAAGCCTGGTGGCTGGCGCTGGAGCAGGTGATCGCGCGCACCGAACGGATCACGCTGCTGATCGATCACAACGAACGCCGGTTCGACACTGCGACGGTTGCCGACAAGGCGCAGGTATTCCATTTCCTCGCGAGCTGGCTGCGCACCATGACGCCCGGGGCACTCACCGCGGCGATCCAGGATCTATGCAAGCGCTATGCGGTCGATCTCGCGTCAGTCACGCGCGAGGCTGTGATGGACTGGGACGAAATTGGCCGGCTCGCCGTCGATCCGAAGGTGACGATCGGCAGCGCAACGGTGAACTATCCGGTGCTGGCCAATCTGCCGGACGCGGCGGCACAAAAGGAAATCGCAATGGGCCGCGCGGTGCTGCAGGCCGCGCTCGGCCGCGACGCCTCGCACTTCGCGTATCCGTTCGGTGAGCGCAGCAGCTTCGGTCCGCAGCATGTCGCGATGGCCAAGGAGGCGGGGGTCGCCGGGGCGATGACGTCGATCCCCGGCGTGATCGGGGCAGGCCCGATCGATCCGCTAGCCCTGCCGCGGATCGCCTGGGACGGCCGGGAGAGCTCGCTGCGAGATCTGCGCGTGATCCTGTCCGGCCTGATGCCGGATGCGGCACGGGGCATCGGGCGGAGCAGCTAGCGCGCGAGTTCACGGCGCTGGCGCGACGTCCTTGGCATGGTTCTGCAAGTAAGCGCGGAGCAGGGCGACTTCCTCCCCGTCGAGCGCGGTCAGCCGCTTCATGGCGTTGAGATGGCCGATCCAGGCGTCCGCCTTGGCACTACCCGGCGGCTTCAACGCATGACACAGGGTGCAATTATCGTCCTCGATCCGCGCCGCCAGAGTCCATAGCGGAGCGCGCGAACCGACGAACCGGCCCGGCGCCGCGCCGACCAAGAGCCGCACCTGCGTCCATTGATCACCGGTGTCGTCATCCGTCGCGGTCTCCAGGCTCTCAAGCCGCGCGCGTGCCGCCTCGGTCAACGTCGCGGCGAGGATGCGTTTGCCGAAGCGCTGATACAGAAGTTCGGGAGAGCCCTCGCGCTGCCAGCCGGTCAACTCAAGCGTGAGTCGCCCTTGATCGACGGCGCGAACTGTGACCGCGGTGCTGGCCGCGAGTTCGCCGGCGCTTTCGTTGGAATCGCCGAGCAGCAGGGGCACGGATCCGATCGCATACAGCGTCGCGCTTGGTGCCGCAGCCAGCTTGCCGGCGTCGACCTGCAGCGCCGCAAACGCCTTGCGGTGACCTGCTGTGACGTCCGGCATCTTGTGGGCGATGCCCTTGTGGCAATCGATGCAGGTCTTGCCGGCCCTGCTGGCCTCCTGCATCGCGGCTGCCGCCTTCGCTGTCTGCTTGTGGAAGTCCATCGCTTCGAAGGCGTGGCAGTTGCGGCATTCGCGGCTGCCGTTGGCGCGCATCCGCTGCCATTCGTGACGCGCGAGTTCGTGACGCTTGGCCTCGAACTTCTCGCGGGTTGCGATGCTGCCGATCGCCCAGTGATACAGCTCCTTGGTGGCCGTCACCTTGCGGATCAGCATGTGACTCCAGTCGCGCGGAACGTGACAGTCGGAACAGACGGCGCGAACGCCGGTACGGTTGGTGTAGTGCGCGGTGGTCTTGTATTCTTGATACACGTTGTCGCGCATCGCGTGGCACGACGTACAGAACGCCAGGCTGTTGGTTGCGTGCATCGCGGTGTTGAGACCACCCCAGGCAACCGCGCCGCCAATGGCGGCCAGCACAAGGGCGAGCGCCAGCCGGCCGGGCCGCGCCAGTCGGCTCCAGATCGACGTCATGAGTTAGTTCCGTCGTGCCAGACTATCGGTGGCGTGCGGACGGCGTGTCAGCTCCGCCGTCCGCAATGCGCCTGGTTGGCCGAGATCAGTCGAACGGCTTCGGAGGAGCGGTCTTGTCGCTCGACGGCGGCAGGATCGGCAGCTTGAAGTTGGGCTGGTCACCGGTCAGCGTCTTGAGGAAGGCGACGATCTTGGCGTTCTCCTCCGGCGTAAAGGTTTTGCCGAGCTGGATCCGTCCCATGGTCTCGACGGCGTCAGACAGCTTCTGCGCCGCGCCGTCGTGGAAATAGGGATAGGTCAGTTCGACGTTGCGCAGCGTCGGCACTTTGAAGTTGAAGCGATCGGCTTCCTCCTTAGTGACCGCGAAGCGGCCCTCGGCCGGATTGTCGGTCTTGTACGGCTCGACGACGCCCATCTTCTGGAAGGTATTGCCACCGACCGCTGCGCCGTTGTGGCATCCGGTGCAGCCGGAGTCCTTGAACAGCTCGTAGCCGGCCCGTTCGGTCGGCGTCAGCGCCTTCTTGTCGCCCTGCAGCCATTTGTCGAACCGCGAGTTCGGCGTCACCAGCGTCTCTTCGAACGCGGCGATGGCGCGCGTGACTTCGTCGATGTCGACTGTGCTGTTCTGTCCGAACACCGATTTGAACTCGGTGACGTAGCCGGGGATCGACTTCAGAAGGTCAACCGCGAGCGCGTGGGTGAACGCCATCTCGCCCGGGTTGGCGATCGGCCCGCCGGCTTGATCCTTCAAGGTCAGCGCGCGGCCGTCCCAGAATTGCGCGACATTGAGGCTGGCGTTGAGCACGGTCGGCGCGTTGATCGGCCCCTTCTGCCAGTTATGGCCGATCGACGTCTTCAGATTGTCCGAGCCGCCCATCGACAGGTTGTGGCACGAGTTGCAGGAGATGAAGCCCGACTTCGACAGCCGCGGATCGAAGAACAGCTTCTTGCCGAGCTCGACCAGGTTCGGATCTTTCACCACGGCCGGCTTGATCGGAGAGATCGGCTCGTCGGTGGCGGCACGGGCCGGGAGCGACAACGAGACGGAGAGCGCCGTCGCCAAGAGCAACACTTGTGCGGTTTTCATGAGAACCCCCAGGGGCAGGATGGCATCGCAGAGGGGGGACCGACGGTCGCTCCGCGACGATGCGGAAGGGTCTCTAGAGTAATTCTTATTCGCAGCAGCGATCTTTGATGCGGGTCAATCGCAAGACTGCCGGATAACCTTCACAAACGACGAAAAGTAACTGCAACACAGGGCTTTTTGAGTTCGGTCGTCGCGCCTTGAGACGAAAGTCGATAGCGGTTCTCACAAGCAAAGGCGGTCCGCAGCGTCGCTGCAAACCGCCCAAGTCGACTTGGTGGCTGATCAGTCTTCCAACAGGCTGCGCAGCATCCAGGCGGTCTTTTCGTGGACGTCGAGACGCTGAGTCAAAAGGTCGGCCGTCGGCTGGTCGTTGGCGTCTTCGACCAGCGGGAACAGCTCGCGCGCGGTGCGCGCGGTGGCTTCCTGCGCGGTCACCAGATGCCGCACCATCTCCATCGCCTTGGGCTGGCCTTCGACTTCGGCGATCGAGGCGAGCTTGACGAACTCCTTGTAAGTGCCGGGAGCCGGGAAGCCGAGGGCGCGGATCCGCTCCGCGATCTGGTCGAGCGCGGTCCACTGCTCGGTGTATTGCGTCATGAACATCGCATGCAGGGTGTTGAACATCGGCCCGGTGACGTTCCAATGGAAATTGTGCGTCATCAGATACAGCGTGTAGGAATCGGCGAGCAGCCGGGACAGGCCGTCGGCGATCTTCTCGCGCTTGTCTTCCGGGATACCGATGTTGATCTTGGCAGGCTTGGTCATGTCCGGTCCTTTGCAGCGTGCCGGCACGGATGCCGGCGGTCGTAGATGAGTACCGCTTCGGCAACATTGCACCGCCGACGTCGCTCAAGGTGCTGATCGTTAGCCGGCTGCGGCGTCCGTCGCGGAACGTTGCCATCCTGCCGCGGTACGCAACTACTAATCATTGTCATCGATCAATTTTCAGACGCCTCGCATTTACAGGGCCTGTAAACAAAAGGCTTTGACCGAGAGGCATTCGCAATTGCAATTAGTAGACCGATGGAATTCATCGGGGGCGACTAATGATTGCGCGTATTGCCAAGTGGCGCGGCCGTTGCGGCCGAATTTCCGATTGTAAGACGACGCTGACTGCAGCGATGGCGACGTTGTTCACCGCGGCGCTGGCGATGCCGGCGGCGGCCGCGGAGGAACTGCCGGGCTGGCTGTCCTATACGGCCGCCCCATCCGCAAGGGTTGCGGTACCGGCGTTGGAGCAGGGGATTGTCGCCAAGGCCGACCATGACGATGTTGATACCGAGCACATCTTCGGCTTCAGCATGGGTTCGGACATCGGGAAGAAGGGCGAGATCGAACTCGAGATCGAGAACGTCGGGCGGTTCGGCCGGCGGTTCGGCTCCTACACCGGCGTCGGCGTGCTGTCGCAGTTCAAGTTCACGCTGACCGACAATTTCCGCGTCGCTCCCGGCGTCAGCTTCGCTTCGACCCAGATCAGCGGCGTGCCCGACATGATCGATAACCGGCGCAACGCGATCGCCGGCGCGTCGATGGAGTTCCGCTACAAGGTGCTCGATCGCGACGAGATGCCGTTCGGGCTGACGCTGCACGCCGCGCCGGGTTGGAACCGAGTCGATGAACTCACCGGTTTCGACGCGCAGATCTACGGCACCGAGTTCGCCGCGCTGATGGACAAGGAGCTGATCCGCGGCACGCTGTTCGCGGCGTTCAACCTCTGGTACTCCGGCGGCGCCTCGCGCGATCTCGCCAATGCTTGGTCGCACGATTCCGAATTCGCCGTGCAGGGCGCGCTGTCCTATAAGCTCAATCCGACGCTGATCCTCGGCGTCGAGGCACGCTACGTGCGGGCCTATGAGGGCCTCGGGCTCGACCGGTTCTCCGGCGATGCAGTGTATATCGGCCCGACGTTCTCGGCACATCTGACCGAGAAGATCGGTCTGTCGGGCACCTGGAGCACGCAGGTCGCCGGCCAGGCCTGCAACGATCCGCGCCACCTCGATCTCGACGATTTCGAACGCCACCAGGCGATGCTGCGGTTCAACTACCTGTTCTGATCCGAGCTTCTCATCTCTGAAACAACAACGCCGCCACCGTTGCACCGGTGGCGGCGTTTCTGTTTTGAATTGCAGCGGCTCGGTTATTCGGTCGGATCGGGACGCGACATCCAAGTGACCAGCGGCATCGCCGGCAGCACCCAGCCGAGGCCGGCGACCACGTAGTACACCGCCTGCAGCCATTTCGATTCTGCGATCACCGGCGCCTGCGCGAACGCCATCGCGGTCAGCGACCATACGATCGCCAGCAGCAGCAGGCCGACGGTTCCAATCAATTTGCGGGTTCGAATATTCATGCCTCGCTCACACGCCGTTGATGCGTTCTCGCAACGCCTTGCGCGTAAGAACGGCCGGACTATAGAGTGCGGAAAAATCCGTTCAAGGGATGCTTTATGACCATCGCCGCGGCGCCGCCATCGTCCCGAGTTCGCGCCGTACGGATTTGGCTGACCCTGGTGGCGGCCCTGATCGCCGTGATGGTTCTGGTCGGCGGGGCGACGCGGCTGACGGAATCCGGGTTGTCGATCGTCGAATGGAAGCCGGTCACCGGCACGCTACCGCCGCTCACCGATGCGCAGTGGCACGCCGCGTTCGCCGGCTACAAGCAGATCCCGCAATATCGCGAACTGAACGCCGGCATGACGCTCGATCAGTTCAAGACGATCTTCTGGTGGGAATGGAGCCACCGGCTGCTCGGCCGGGTCATCGGCATCGTCTATTTGCTGCCGTTCCTCTGGTTCCTGTGGCGCGGCGCGATCGGCCCGCAGTGGAAGCGGGCGCTGTGGATCATCTTCGCGCTCGGCGCGCTGCAGGGCGCGGTTGGCTGGTGGATGGTGGCATCCGGCCTGTCGCAGCGGACCGAAGTGTCGCAGGTGCGGCTCGCCACGCATCTGTCGTTGGCGCTGCTCATCTACGCCGCAATCGTCTGGACGTTGCGCCGGCTGTCGGACCGGGCGCGCGCGACCGCCCCGACGCGGCTGAAAGCGACCGCACTGCTGCTGCTCGGGCTGACCTTCGTGCAGCTCTACGCCGGCGCGCTGGTCGCCGGCCTGCGCGCCGGGCGGGTGTACAACACCTGGCCAACGATCGACGGCGCGCTGATCCCGGACGCGGCGCGGCTGTGGTTCGAAAGCCCGTGGTGGAAGAACCTGTTCGACAATCATCTCACCGTGCAGTTCGATCATCGCATGCTGGCCTATGCACTGTGGACATTGGCGGCGCTGCACATGATCGACGCGCTGCGCACGCGGGCAGGGGCCGCGGCACGCGGCGCGGTGCTGCTGTTCCTGGCGCTGACCGCACAGGCCGCGCTCGGTATCTTCACTGTGCTGTACGCCGCGCCGATCGACCTCGCCCTCGCACATCAGGCGATGGCACTGGTGGTGCTGACGCTGGCCGTGCTGCAGGCTGAACGGCTGACGGCGACAAGCGACCATCAAACCGCGCTTGATCGCGGTGCTGCTGAGCGGCTTCCATCCAAGCCAGTCCTATCGGCATAGCCGCGGCGGCCGACTACGACTTGGCAGTCCGGCTCGTTCGTGCAGGCTTTCGCACGCTGGTCCGGCGCGACGATGCGAATTTAGCAGCAATCCGGCTGCGAGCCGTTTTGGTGACCACGCCCAGCAGCAGCAGGCGCGTCGCCAAATGCATCTCCTGGGCGAAACGCTTCCGGCTCCAGTTCACGGCTAGCCAGGCTTCCGTGGTTGAGGCCATCGCGCGCAGCAGCACCTCGGTGAAAGCTTCGTCATCGACGACGCGCTCGATTTCGCCGGCGTCCACTGCGGCGCGCACCATCGCGCACCACAATTGCTGCCCTTCGGCGAGCATCATCCCGCGCAGCTCGGCGGCGTGCTCGCCCTGCATCGCGGCGTAAAGACCGCGATAGAACGCCGGCTCTGCACAATAGTGCTTCACCACCAGATCGATCGCCGCTTCGAGTTGGGCGAGCGGCGATCCCGGGGGCCGGGTGGCGAGGCGGGTTTCGAACGCGGCGAACTCGTCGCGCACGACCAGCCGCAACAGGTCGGCCTTTGTCCCGACCAGATTGTAGGGCGTCGCCGGGCTCACTCCCGCTCGCTTGGCGAGCTGAATCATCGAAAACCCGGCACCGCCGGATTCGCGGATCAAGGCGTGCGCGGCTGTCACCAACCCGCGCCGCCGGGATTCCAGAGTGCTCGTCGATAGCGTCATCTCAGGCCGTATCTGCTGGGATATTCTCGTAATAGGGGATCAACACGTCGTTGCTGCCTTCCTGAACCTGACCGAGCATCGCCACCGTCACAGGATGCACCACGTCAGCATCCGTCATCACCTCGATAAACGCCGGGCCGCCACTGGCGAAAGCGCGTCCCAGAGCCGGCGCGATGTCGGCAAACCGGGTCACACGCTCGGCATGACAGCCGAAAGCCTGGGCGATGTTGGCAAAGTGCGTCCCGCCCAGCTTCGAGATCACATGATAGTTGCTGCCGAACATGATTTGCTGCCCGTGGATCGACATTCCCCAGACTTCATTGTTGAGAACCACGGTGACGATCGGCAAGCGGTGCCGCACCATGGTGTCGAGTTCCTGCAGGTGGAAGCCGAGCGCGCCGTCGCCGGTCAGATGGATCACACGCCGCTCCGGAGCGGCGAGCTGGGCGCCGATCGCGAACCCCGGTCCGATCCCCAGGCAGCCGAGATAGCCGTGACTGAGCAGCGCTCCCGGGCGGTCGACGACCGCTGCAGCTGCGCCCCATGACGCCGCTTCCCCGCCATCGAACACATAGGTCGCCTCCGGCCCTGCCGCGTCAGCCACGGCGCGGGCCGCGTGATACGGATGGATGCCTCGTGTCGTTTCCTGTTCTGGAAACATCGTTGCGAACAGCCCGGTTGCCGAGACGGCCTGCGCTCGCCAAGCCTCCATTTCCTTGAACTGGGCGTCTTTCACGGCAGCGTCGAGCGCGCGCGTTGCCTCGGTGCAGTCCGCCAGGATGGCCAGATCGACGTCGCGGATCCGGCCCATCTCGGCCGCATCGCCGTGGATCTGCACCAGCGTTGCGCCGTGCGGCACCAGCACGCCCGAACGCCCGCCAAGCAGCAGGCCGAGCTTGCCGCCCAGCAGGATGACCAGATCCGGCCGTTCGATCCCCAGCATCGGCAGTAAGGCGAGGTTGCCGGCGGCACCGCCATTGCAGAGGTGGCCCGGCGGCAGGATGCCTGACGCAAGTGACTTGGTGAACACCGGAAGTGGCACTCTGGCACACAATGCCCGCAGCGCCTCCGCGGTTTCGCGATTAGCTGCGCCATTGCCGGCGATCAGCACGGGACGCTTGGCCGCCTGCAGCAGTTCAGCCAATCGCGCAACCTCAGCCGGGGCAGGCGCGGGGCGCGGATTGACGCCGACACCGGCCGGTGGAGTGGCACGCCCAGCCGCGACGCTCATGTGCAACACGTCGATCGGTACTTCGAGCAGAACGGCGCCGCGCGGCAGTGTCATCGCCTTGCGGATCGCCATCGCGGTGAGATCGGCGATCCGCTCCGTGCTGGGAATCGAGAACGCCCATTTTACGGCCGGCCTCGCAATCGCGACCTGATCGATCCCGCCCTGAAGCGGATTGGTTTCGATCTCGCGCAGCGGCGGCGCACCGACGATGAACAGGACCGGTGAACCATCGAGCTGCGCATTGGTCATCGCCGACAGCGCGTTGGTGAAGCCGGGCCCGGCTGTGACGATGCAGACCCCGAGCTTGCCGGTCGCACGCGCATACGCATCGGCAGCGTGGCCGGCCGACGACTCGTGACGGAAATCGATCAGGGCGATGTCTTCCTCGATGCATCCCTTGAGCAGCGCTTCGAGATGTCCGCCGTGCAGCGCAAACGCCTGGCTGACCCCAGCGGCCTTCAGCGTCTTTGCCAGTAATTGTCCGCCGACCAGGCGATCCTGTTCTGCCATCTCATTCCTCCCTGTTGCAGCGTCTGCCGCGCTGTTATTATAGTCCACTATAATTATAAGCATCGAACAGGGAGGACAAGAGGATGAATGAGCGCACGCGCTTTGGCGGCAAAGCCGCGGTGATCACAGGTGGAGCATCCGGCATCGGCGCGGCGACCGCGCGGCTCCTTCATGCCGAAGGCGCGAGCGTGGTGATCGGCGACCTCGATGCGGCGGCGGGTAATGCCTTGGTGGCTGAACTCGGCGCCGAGCGCACACGGTTCATCACCACCGACGTGTCCGATTTCGCATCGGTGACTGCACTGATCGACGGTGCGGTAGCGGCCTTCAGGCGGATCGATGTGCTGGTCAACAACGCTGGGATTGGCAGCCTGTCATCGATTGCTGCACTGCCGGTCGAAGACTGGAAGAAGGTGCTCGCGATCAATCTCGACGGCGTGTTCTTCGGCTGCAAGGCGGCGCTTCCGGTGATGGTGGCCCAGCGGGCAGGGGCCATCGTCAACACCGCCTCGGCTTCGGGCCTCGCCGGCGACTTCGGATTCGCGGCTTACAACGCTGCGAAGGCCGGCGTCATCAATTTCACCCGCACCGCAGCAATCGATCATGCGCGTGATGGAATACGGGTCAATGCGGTGTGCCCTGGTCCGGTCGACACGCCGATCCTCGCAGGCGTTCAGGGTATCCCGGGTCTGCGCGCCGATTGGGAAGATCGTGTGCCGATAGGGCGGTTCGCGAGCCCAGCGGAGATCGCGCAAGTCATCGCCTTCCTCGCCTCCGATGCCGCGTCATATGTCACCGGCGTTGCCATGCCGGTCGATGGCGGACTGACCGCGCACACTGGGCAACCCAATCTGCCGCGCGTCATGAACGCTCTGGCGGGAGGTGTGCAATGAAGGCTGTCGTCAGGCGTGCCGGCCAGCTGGTCGACACAGACATCGCCGAAGTCACACCGGGCGACGGCCAGGTGTTGGTGAAGACGCTGGTTTGCGGGATTTGCGGATCGGATCTTCACGCGCTTCATCATCTCGATCACATGATCGCGCTCACCCGCCGCGCCGGCGGGCGACCCAGCCTCGACCCATCCCAGGACGTCGTGTTCGGCCATGAGTTCTGCGCCGAAGTGATCGATCACGGTCCTGGCTGCAACAAAACCCTTGCTCCGGGCACCAAGGTGGTTTCGGTGCCGGCCGCATTCGGCCCGGCGGGCAGCGAACTCGTCGGCTACTCGAACCGCTTTCCCGGCGGCTTTGCCGAACGAATGGTGCTGCAAGAGGCGCTGCTGCTCGAGGTGCCGAATGGGCTTGACGACGTGCGCGCTGCGCTCACCGAGCCGATGGCGGTCGGCGCACATGCCGTTGCCAGTGCTCCGCTGACACCGCGCAGCGTGGCCTTGGTGATCGGCTGCGGACCGGTCGGTCTGTCGGTGATCGCCGCGCTCAAGGCGCGGGGGATTGGTCCGGTCATCGCCAGCGACTTCTCACCGCATCGCCGCGCCGCCGCCGTGGCGCTCGGTGCCGATGTGGTGATCGATCCAGGCGAGCACTCGCCACACGATCGCTGGGAGGCTCTCGACGTTCCCGCGACCTTGGCGAGCTTCGGCGCCGCGACGCTGCAGGGCCGCACGATCCGCGATGCCGTGGTGTTCGAATGCGTGGGCGTGCCGGGTATGCTGCAGCAGCTGATCGAGAAATCCCCGCCGACGGCGACCATCATCGTGGTCGGCGTCTGCATGGAAAGCGATACGATCGAGCCGTCGCTGGCGATCAACAAACAGCTCTCGTTGCGGTTCGTGTTCGGCTACAGCCCCGCCGAATTCGCCGACACGCTGCACGCGATCGCGGAGGGACACTGCGACGTCTCTCCCCTGATCTCGGGGACAGTCGGACGCGGGGGCGTGGCTGCTGCCTTTTCGACGCTGTCGAAGGCGGACGCCTGCATCAAACTCCTGGTCGATCCCGGCCGGGCTTAGTCTCTGAGAGCCTGATCGGAAATGCGGGCAGCAAATTCAACAGCTTTCCTAAGCCGTTCAATTGACGATTAGTTTTGTCATGGCCGGGCTCGTCCCGGCCATCCACGCCTTGCTTGCTGTTTTCGCTGCAAGACGTGGATGCCCGGCACAAGGCCGGGCATGACGGGTTGAAACGAAAGTGCTTGATTTCATTGCCCGCATTTCAAGTCAGGCTCTGAGGGGCCTTGGTCAGTCCGTTCTTCGAATGGATCTGCGTCACGGTCCTCGGGGCCGCCAAGTTACGGCGGCTGCGGCGACTTCGATCGCGGCAACGAATGCCGTCATGAAGAGTTGCTATCGCCGCTTCTCGCTCCACGCGCTGATTACGGGCGACAGGAACGCCAGCGGCCAGATGAATTTCGGCCAGTGCGGTTCGACCAGACAGACCAATGTCGCGAAGCTGAACAGCACAAACGAAAATGCCGGCGTCGCCAGCTTCAGCCAGTCGCCGCGCGGCGCGACCGCCATGGCCCAGAGCGCGGTGTTGAACAGCGCGATCAGCCACAGGTTGAAGCCGTACAGCGTGGTGACGTTGGGCGAGTCGTAGTTGTTGCCGTAAAGGCCGCAGGTCACCGGCAGCAGGATGATCGACAACAGGAAGAACAGATTGCCGATCACCTCGCTGCGGCCGGCGTGAGTGGTGTAGGCCAGCCGCTGCTGGTGGCTGTACCAGAACATCCCGGCGACGATGAAGCTGAGCAGCAGCGTCGAGACAAAGGCACCGTAGACGTGCCAGATCTCGTGCCACTGCGGATCGCCGCCGGCGAACTTCTCGCGCGGCGCCTGGTAGGCGAGCAGCGTCATCGCGACGCCGAACACGGTGTTGCTGAGCGCTTCCAGCCGCCGCAGTTCGAAATGGCCGCTACTCATCGCCGGCTCCTCGACGACGCTGCTCCAGTGTTTTCCCGGTTAGCCGCCGAGCGCCTGGTCGAGATCGGCGATCAGGTCATCCTTGTCCTCGATGCCGATCGACACCCGCACCATGTTGGGCGCGGCACCAGCCGCGGTCTTCTGGGCGTCGTCGAGCTGGCTGTGGGTGGTCGAGGCCGGGTGGATGATCAGCGACCGGGTGTCGCCGACATTGGCCAGATGCGAGAACAGCTTCAGATTGGCGACGAGATCGACGCCGGCCTGGTAGCCGCCCTTGAGGCTGAAGGTGAACACTGCGCCGGCGCCCTTCGGCGCGTATTTGCGGGCGAGGGCGGCGTATTTGCTGGAGGCGAGGCCGGAGTAGTTGACCTCATCGACCGCCTTGTGGGTGGAGAGAAATTCGGCGATCGCCTTGGCGTTTTCGCAGTGCTTCTGCATCCGCAGTGGCAGCGTCTCGATGCCGGTCAGCAGCATGAAGGCATTGAACGGCGACAGCGCCGGACCGAGATCGCGCAGGCCGAGCACGCGGCAGGCGATCGCGAACGAGAAGTTGCCGAACGTCTCCTGGATCTTCAGGCCGTGATATTCGGGCCGCGGCTCGCTCAGCATCGGATACTTGCCGTCCTTCGACCAATCGAAGGTGCCGGCATCGACGATGATGCCGCCGAGCGAGTTGCCGTGGCCGCCGAGGAACTTGGTGAGCGAATGCACCACGATGTCCGCGCCATGGTCGATCGGGCGGATCAAATAGGGCGTCGCCAGCGTATTGTCGACGATCAGCGGCACGCCGGCATTGCGCGCGACTTCCGCAATCGCCTCGATGTCGGTGATGCTGCCGCCCGGATTGGCGATCGACTCGATGAAGATCGCCTTGGTCTTCGGCGACACTGCGCGCTGGAAGCTGGCGACATCGTCGGTGTCGGCCCACACCACGTTCCAGCCGAAGCTCTTGAAGGCGTGGGTGAACTGATTGATCGACCCGCCATAGAGTTTTCGCGCGGCGATAAATTCATCGCCGGGCTGCATCAACTGCTGCAAGGCAACCAACTGCGCGGCGTGGCCCGACGCCGTGGCGAGCGCGGCGGTGCCGCCTTCCAGCGCGGCGACGCGCTCTTCGAGCACCGAGGTCGTCGGGTTGGTGATGCGGGTGTAGATGTTGCCGAACGCCTGCAGGCCGAACAACGAGGCGGCGTGGTCGGCATCGTTGAACACGTAAGACGTGGTCTGATAGATCGGCGTCGCGCGCGCACCGGTGGTGGGATCGGGCTGGGCGCCGGCATGGACCGCGAGTGTCGCGAATCCCGGGTTGCGTTCGGTCATGGTCGATCCCTCCGTACTCTGGCTGATGGTTGAGCTATCTGATCGGAACCCCGGATCAGGTCAAGCGCGGGCGGGCAGCCGCGCTGCGGCGTTCAGCCCGCCTCGTTGCGGCTTTTCACGGCGCGGTCGGACGCGGCGGTATTGGCACCGGCGACGCTCTGACGATCGAGCGACAGCCGCATTCCCTTAACCGGAATCGGCGCGCGCTTGGCGCTGAGGGTGCGCGAATTCACCCCCATCCAGGAAATCTCCGACGACAGCCGGCCGTATTCGATCTTCGGGCAGCGATCCATCACCACCTTGAGGCCGGCGGCCTCGGCCTTTGCGGCGGCTTCGTCGTTGCGCACCCCGATCTGCATCCAGATCACTTTCGGCAGCGGCGACAGCGACAGCACCTCGTCGACGACCGGCATCACATGCGCGGAGCCGCGGAACACGTCGACCATGTCGATTGGCCGGTCGATGTCCTTCAGTGACGCCACGAACGGCTTGCCGAGCAGGCTCTTGCCGACCTGTCCGGGGTTGATCGGAATGACGTCGTAGCCGCGCTCGGTGAGATATTTGAACACGAAGTAGCTCGGCCGCACGTTGAGCGGCGATGCCCCGACCATCGCAATCGTCTTCACACCATTCAGGATCGCGCGGATGTCGTTGTCGGGGTAGCTGTCGTGGTTCATCTTACAAGTCCGTCATTGCGAGGAGCGAAGCGACGAAGCAATCCAGCTTCCGGTGCTTGGCCCTGGATTGCTTCGCTTCGCTCGCAATGACGGGGCATGGTCGAAAGAGCTAATCAACGATCCTTCCATTCCGGCGGGCGCTTTTCCAGGAAGGCGCAAATGCCTTCTTCGGCATCGGCGGCCATCATATTCTCGGCCATCACCTGGGAGGCGTAGTGATAGGCGTCGGCCAAGTTGAGCTCGGCCTGGCGGTAGAACGCTTCCTTGCCGATCTTGATGGTGTGGGCCGACTTGCCGGCGATCTGCTCGGCGAGCGCCACTGCTGCGGCGCGCTCGGTGCCGTGCGGCACCACGCGATTGATCAGGCCGATCTGCCGGGCCTCTTCGGCGCCGACCGGCTCGCCGGTCAGCAGCATGTGCATCGCATTCTTGCGCGGCACGTTGCGGGACAGCGCCACCATCGGGGTGGAGCAGAACAGTCCGATATCGACGCCGGGCGTCGCGAAGGTCGCCTGCTCGGACGCGATGGCGAGATCGCAGCTCGCGACCAGCTGACAGCCCGCCGCGGTGGCGACGCCTTGCACCGCTGCGATCACAGGCTTGGGCAGCTTGACGATCGCCTGCATCATCGCGCTGCAGGCGGTCATGATCCGGGTGAAGCTGGCACGGCCGCGATCGGCGTCGTTGCGATGCGCGGTCAGCTCCTTGAGGTCGTGGCCGGCGCAGAACGCGGGTCCATTGGCGGCGATCACCACGACACGCACGCCGTCATCGCGGCCGATCAGATCCAGCGCCGCGTGCAGATCGTCGATCATCTCCAGCGACAGGCTGTTGCGCGCCGCAGGGCGGTTCAACGTCAGCACTGCAACACCGCCGTCGACGGTCTCACGCAACAGAATCGGTGAAGGCTGGGTCGCAGCGAAAGCGGGCAACACGGTCATGGCGACGTCCGGGAACAAAATGAAGCGCTGGGAACGAGCGTCACCTTATTGTAACAAGCCGAACGAAGCGAGAGCAGGGGCGGGAACGACATGACACATGCGAGGATGGGCGTAGCCGAACTCGAAGAATTTCTGCAGCGCGAGTTCCCGCAGGCGTTCAGCCACGGTGACATTTCGATCGAGACCGCCGATGGTCGCACATCTCTATTACGGCAGCGCTACAGCGACCGGATGTTGCGCCCCGGGGGCACCGTTTCGGGGCCGACCCTGATGGCTCTGGCGGATTTTGCCATGTACGTCGTGCTGCTGTCGGCGATCGGTCCCGTCGCGCTCGCCGTCACCACCAATCTCAACATCAACTTCCTGCGGAAGGGCCAGCCCGGCCAGGACGTCGTGGCGGTCGCCAAGCTGTTGAAGCTCGGCCGGCGGCTGGCGGTCGGGGAGGTGACGCTGCTGTCCGGCACCTCGCCGGATCCGATCGCCCATGTGACGTCGACCTATTCCATTCCAGTCGCTTGATGTTTTAGAAGGTATTATTGCACCTTATTTGTAACCATCTGGTTTAACAAGCGAAATTCAGACCGAGAGGGATTGACGCGAAAGCGGTGCTTCTCTACAAGCGCCCGCAGTCCGGTGCTTCGTGCACCGAATTCCCCCTGTCATGGATCATTCTCATGAAGACGTTTTCGGCCAAGCCCGCCGAAGTCACGAAGAAGTGGGTCATTATTGACGCCACCGGTCTCGTGGTCGGCCGGCTCGCCACGCTGGTCGCGATGCGCCTGCGCGGCAAGCACCTCCCGACCTACACCCCGCACGTCGACTGCGGCGACAATGTCATCATCATCAACGCCTCGAAGGTGGTGCTGACCGGTCGCAAGCGCGACAACAAGGTTTACTACCATCACACCGGCTTCATCGGCGGCATCAAGGAGCGCTCTGCGAAGGCGATCCTCGAAGGTCGTTTCCCGGAGCGCGTGGTTGAGAAGGCGATTGAGCGCATGATCCCGCGCGGTCCGCTCGGCCGCGTCCAGATGGGCAACCTGCGCGTCTATCCCGGCGCCGAACACCCGCACGAAGCTCAGCAGCCCGAGAAGCTCGACATCGGTGCGATGAACCGCAAGAACATGAGGGCCGCATAAGATGTCCGAGACCATGCAGTCTCTCGACCAGCTCGCCGCGCTGAAGACCACCGTCGCTGCCGCGGACGCGCCGACCTACACCAAGAAGGTCGACAAGTTCGGTCGCGCCTACGCCACCGGCAAGCGCAAGGACGCGGTTGCCCGCGTCTGGATCAAGCCGGGCGCCGGCAAGATCACCGTCAACAGCCGTGAGGTCGAAACCTACTTCGCCCGTCCGGTGCTGCGCATGATGATCCAGCAGCCGCTGGTCGCCGCGGCCCGTGCCGGCCAGTACGACGTGATCTGCACCGTCGCCGGCGGCGGTCTGTCCGGCCAGGCCGGTGCGGTTCGTCACGGCATCTCCAAGGCGCTCACCAATTTCGAGCCGGAGCTGCGCAGCGTGCTGAAGAAGGGTGGCTTCCTGACCCGCGACAGCCGCGTCGTCGAACGTAAGAAGTACGGCAAGGCCAAGGCCCGCCGCTCCTTCCAGTTCTCGAAGCGCTAATCTTTCCCGGTCTCACCGGTCGATCCAAAGGGCGCCCTGCGGGGCGCCCTTTTTTATTGCCGTTTGGAATGGTGCAAGCGGCCGGGGGCAGGCTTACCGGCGAGCGTGGCTTTGCACGCAAATTGTCGGCAATTTCCAGCGAGTTATCGGACAAATCGGACCTGTCGAACAAACGCGATTTCAATTCACCCGGAGTCAAATCGCCTGCATGAGGGGATCAGCGCCGCGCCCGCGGTGTTGAAATGCCATCACCGGAAGCCACCACCGAGTACCCCACCATGTCGCTCGATATCTCGACACTGTTCCTTGTTGCGACTCTGATCTGCGCGCTGCTCGGTGTGATGCTGCACTATTTCGGCCGCCAGGAGAAAATCCCGGCCCTGAACTGGTGGGGAAACGCCTACCTACTCGGAGCCATCACGGTGGCGCTATGGACCATCCTCACTCCGGTATTCGGCGAGGTGATCACGCTGGCGATGGCCAGCCTCGGCTTTATCGCCTGCGGCATGATGTGGAACGCAGCTCGGGTGTTCCACGGCCTGAAGCCGAGCTGGCCGGGCCTGTTCCTCGGCGCGCTCGCCTGGCTCGCCGCTGTCACCAGTCTGCCGCCTGAGCAGGACGCGCTGCGGATGACGATCGGCGCCGCGATCGTCGCCGCCTATGCGGGGCTGACCGCCAGCCAGCTCGCTGCCGAGCGTCGCAAAGCGATGCATCGGCGCTGGCCGACGATGGTGGTGCCGCTGCTGCATGGCGCCGTGCTGATGCTGCCGATCGTGCTGGCCGACCTGTGGCCGTCGCCGCATTCCGGCTTCGCCGGCAACGTCTGGGTGGTGCTGTTTGCCGTTGAACTGGTGTTGTACGCGATCGGCACCGTGTTCGTGATCTTTATGCTGGTGTCCGAGCGTTCGGTCAGCTTGCACAAGACCGCCGCGTCGCTGGACCCGCTGACCGGCATGCTCAACCGCCGCGGCTTCTCCGAAGCGTGCGCCCGGATGATCGAGCGCGAAGCGATCGCCGGCCGGCCGGTGTCGGCGCTGATCTTCGACATCGACCACTTCAAGTCGATCAACGACCGGTTCGGTCACCCGGCCGGCGACGAAGTGCTGAAGCTGTTTGCCGCCATCGTTACCAATTCGCTACGCATATCGGACCTGTCGGGCCGGATCGGCGGCGAGGAGTTCGCCGCGCTGCTGCCGTGCCCGATCGACGAGGCGGTCACCGCGGCCGACCGCGTCCGCGAGGCGTTCCAGAATTGCGGTATCGAGGTCGACGACGCGCCAGTGGCGACCACGGTCTCGATCGGCGTCGCCGGCGGCCCGGCGGGTGTCGAGCTCGAGGTGCTGCTCGCCGCGGCCGACACCGCGCTGTATCAAGCCAAACGCGGCGGCCGGAATCGCGTGGTCGCAACGGTGGAGCAGCCGGTGTCGCTCGAGGAGAGCCGGCGCAAGGCCGCGCAGGCACGCGAGCATCAGGTTGTCGCACGAGGCGGCGAGGTCGGGCAGGCGGTCGCCTAAGCCGCCGCTTCCGACCGCTTCAATTGCGCCGCCCGGTGCGATAAGACGCTCGTCCCATCACGGACGAGGCGCACGCGCATGATCACCGAAATCGCACAGATCGACGTCAAACCCGGCAGCGAGGCCGACTTCGAAGCCGCGGTCGCCAAGGCGCGCGAGGCGTTCGGCCGCTCCAAAGGGTTCTGCGGCTTCGAGCTGCACAAGTCGATCGAGAAGCCGCAACGCTACCGCCTGATGGTGAAGTGGCAGACGCTGGAGAACCACACCGTCGACTTCCGCGGCTCGGAGAACTTCACCGAGTGGCGCGGCCTCGTCGGCGGCTTCTTCGCCGCGCCGCCGGATGTCGAGCACACCGAGACGGTGCTTACGTCTCAGGGGTAATCGCCAGAGGTGCGGCGCCGGCCGGAGCGATCAGCTCGGCCGGTTCCTCGCCGCGCAGATGGTCGAGCACGACCCGGCCGATCGCCATCAGCGGCAACGCCAGCGCCAGCCCCCACAGCCCGAACACGATGCCGAGCAGGATCTGCATCGCGAACAGCGTGGCCGGCGGGATGTCGATCGCCTGACGCTGGATCAACGGCGTCAGGATGTAGCTTTCGAGCGCGTGGACGCCGAGGAAGAGCACGAAGGCGCTGACCACGGCGATCCAGCCGGAGCCGATCGCGGCAAGCACGATGATCAGCCCGCCCAGAATGGCGCCCACGGTCGGGATGAAGGCGAGCAGACCAGCCTGGATGCCGAGGATGAACGCTCCAGGAATTCCGATCAACGAAAGACCGGTCGCGGTCACGGCGAACACCGCCATCATGGTGATCAGCTGCGCCAGCAGCCAGCGTTTCAACATCTCGCCGGTGTCGGTGACGATGACATCTGCCTGCGCCCGATAGCGCCGCGGCACCATCCGCACCAATCCGTTGCGATACACCGACGGCTGCGCCGCGAAGGCCAGCCCGAGAAACATCACGATGAAGAAGTTGCCGACGGCACCGATGGTGCCGAGGATCAGCTTCAGGGTCTGGCTGACGATCGCGCCGCCGCCGGAAGCGATCTCGCCGGCGCTCGGCAGGTTGCGTGGCTGAACGGGCGTTGTGGTTTCGGGGTGCGCTGCGCTTGGCGTGGTGTTGAGCTCGAGGAAGCCGGTGTCGACGCCATTGCGCTCGAGGAACGCCTTCACGTTGACGATCTGGGTCTTGATCGTGCCGGACAGCGCCTTGGCCTGCTGGCTGATGGTGTTGCCGCCAAGAAACGCCACGCCGATCGTCAGGCTGGTCAGAACCAGGCAGATCAGCGCCAGACGTAGGCCATGTGGCCCGCCGACCAGCTTACCCGTGAGCTCGGTCAGCGCATTGAGGAAGACGCCGAACAGCACGCCCGCAAAGATCAGGAATAGCGTGCCGGCGAACTGCCACGAAGCATAGAGCAGCGCCGCGAACGACACGGTTGCAATGCCCCCGAGGGCGATCGCCCAAGCGAGATCTGTACGGGACGGAGTGCGATCGAGAAGGGGGGCGGTCACAGGCGGTCCTTTCACTCTGCGGCGCAGTGTTCCGCGAATCGGCGTGCGGGGGCAAGCGTGCGATGAAGAGCGTTGAGTGCGGCGGCGGCGGCTGGTGGACCGAAAAAGCCTTAACCATCAATCGATCAAGTTTGAGCGGTCCCATTTTCGCCGTGTTCGCTGTGCGATATGGTCCCAACCGATGCCGGAATGGGCGTGCATCGGTCGCGGCTGGGGAAGCGCCGAGTTGGGCGCGGGCTGCGGGAATGGTATTCGGGGACTCATGGGGATTCGCGAGCGAGATTCCAAAGGCCGTGCCGCGCGTGTCGTGGTCGCTGCGGGTGCCTGCCTTGTCCTTGCCAATTGTGCCCAGAACGGCCAATTCAGCCGGCTTGATCCGAAATACGGCGTGTCGTCGAGCCCGCGCGTGGTTGCTTTCGGCGAGCCCGTGCCGAAGGGCGGCGGCACCTATCGGGTCGGCAAGCCATACGTGGTTGCCGGCCGCACCTACGTTCCTGAAGAGAATCCGCATTACCGCGCCGAAGGCTTGGCCTCTTGGTACGGCGATGACTTTCATGGCCGGCTGACGGCCAACGGCGAAGTGTTCGACATGGCGTCGCTGTCGGCGGCGCATCCGACCCTGCCGATCCCGAGCTACGCCCGGGTGACCAATATGGCCAACGGCCGGTCGCTGATCGTGCGGATCAACGACCGCGGCCCGTATCACGGCAACCGGCTCATCGACGTTTCGAACAAAGCCGCCGAACTGCTTGAATTCAAACACAGAGGCACCGCGAAGGTGCGGGTCGAATATGTCGGCCGGGCGCCCCTCGAAGGCTCCGACGACCGGCAGTTGATCGCGACGCTGCGTCAGGGCGAACCGGCCCCGGCGCCCACAGGCGTCCGCATCGCGTCGGCCAAGCCGTTCGTGCCGGACTTCGGCAGCGCGAGCGCCAGCAGCGGAGGCGGCCGGATCCGCGGCGACATTCCGCTGCCGGAAGGGCGCCCATACTCGCTCGGCAACACCTCGATGGACGTCGCCTCAGTCGGCGCCACCACCGAAGTCTCGGCCTCGCGCAGCAGCCGCTCGAACCGGCAGGCGCTGGCGCCGAACCCGCGGGCGGTCTCTTACAATGTCGGCTCCGAAGAAGCCGATGCAGAACCGGCCAGCGCCCCGGTCCGCCGCAACGACGAGATCGGCAACCTGCTGTCGGCCCGCGGCCTGTACTGAGCGGCTCGATCCAGCCGCTCCAATCGTCTCAGTAATTTTCCTTCAGAAACGCGATCAGCGCCGCATTCACTTCATCGGGCTTTTCCTGCTGGATCCAATGTCCGGCGCCGTCGATGATCAGCTTCTGTTTCAGATTCGGCAGCACCCGCTCGATCGCGGCCAGATGCTTCCCGCTCATCTTGTCGGAAATCACCGGGTCGTTGCTGCCGGCAATGAACGCGGCGGGCTGGCGAATCTGAGCGCCTTGCCAGGGCGCGGTCAGCTCCCAGTTGCGATCGATATTGCGGTACCAATTGAGGCCGCCGCGGAAGCCGCTCTCTTTGTATTGCTCGGTGAAGAAGGCGAGTTCGGCCTCGGTCAGCCAGCTCGGCAGCGGCAGCGTGGCGGCTGACCGGCCGACGAAGCCGCGCCCTTCCGGCACGAACAGCGAGCGCGCCGGGTCGGCGAAGCCGCCGCACAGCATGCCCCGCATCGTTCCGGCGACATCGCGCTCGAATTCAGCCTCGGCGACCCCGGGCTTCTGGAAATACTGCCAATAGAAGTTGGTGATGCCGGCGGCGCGCAAGAGGTCCAGCGGCCGGCCTTTACCGCGCCACGGCGGCGGCACGCTGAGGCCCGCGACCGCCGCGAACAGATCTGGCCTAAACTGCGCCGCGTGCCAGGCGACCGGTGCGCCCCAATCATGGCCGATGATCGCGGCGCGAGTTTCGCCGAGTTCGGCCACCAACGCCACCATGTCGCCCACCAGATCGAAGATGCTGTAAGCCTCGACCGCTTGGGGAGCCGAGGAACGGCCGAAGCCGCGCATGTCCGGCGCCACCACGTGATAGCCCGCGTCCGCGAGCGCGCCGATCTGGTGCCGCCACGAATACGACAGCTCCGGCCAGCCGTGGCACAGGACCACCAGCGGACCTTCACCCTGTTCACGCAGGAACAGCTCGATGCCATTGACGGTGACGGTGCGTGTGGAAGCCATGGTGTATCCGCCCTGATTGTTATTGAGTTTGTGTGGAAGCGAGCTTGCGCTCACGGTAGGATTGATCGTCCGTCACCACAATCGAAAACGGCCGCGCCGGTTGCACGGCCGGCGGTCGTAACGCTGCCCTGGAAATCCCGTCGATGGCCGTCCTGACTTCGCTGCTTTCTCCGCGCTCGTCCCTTTGGCGCGGCCTGTTGGCGGGCCTGATCGCCATTGCGATTGGGGCAGGGCCGGTGACCGCCGCCAACCAGAGCGTGCAGGGCGCCAAGAAGGACGATTCCGGTTTCGAGGCGCAGGCGCCGAGCGCCATCCTGGTCGATGCCGAGAGCGGCAGCGTGCTGTTCGAGAAGAACGCCGACGAACTGCGCGCGCCGTCCAGCATGATGAAGCTGATGACGGTCGAAACCGTGTTTCATCTGCTCAAGGCCGGCGAACTCCAACTCACCCAGGAATACCGGGTGAGCGAGAATGCGTGGCGCAATGGCGGCGCGCCGGCCGGCGGCTCGACGATGTTCGCCGAGATCCACAGCATCATCTCGGTCGACAATCTGCTGCACGGCGCGATCATCCAGAGCGGCAACGACTCCTGCATGGTGCTGGCCGAGGGCATCGCCGGCAGCGAAGCGGCGTTCGTCGAGCTGATGACCAAGCGGGCGCGCGAGATCGGGCTGACGCAATCGACCTTCGCCAATTCCACTGGGCTGCCGAACCCCGACAACAAGATGAGCGTGCGCGAGCTGGCGAAGCTCGCCCGCCACATCATCCTGACCTATCCCGAATACTACCCGCTGTTCGGTGAGAAGGAGTTCACCTGGAACAAGATCCGCCAGACCAATCGTAATCCGCTGCTGAACGCGATGCCGGGCGCCGACGGCTTCAAGACCGGCTACACCAAGGAGGGCGGCTACGGCATGGTCGGCTCGGCGGTGCAGAACGGGATGCGGCTGATCGTAGTGGTGAACGGTCTCGAGGATGCTGATGACCGTGCCAGCGAAGCGAAGAAGCTGTTGGAATGGGGCTTCCGCAATTTCGAGTCGCGGTCGCTGTTCGCCAATGATGCGACGATCGGTTACGCGCGGGTGTTCGGCGGTGAGAAGCGCTACGTCCCGCTGACGCCGGCCGAGCCGGTCCGCGTGATGGTGCGCAAGAACGGCAGCGACAAACTGATCGCGCGGATCGTGTATCAGGGGCCGGTGCCGGCTCCGGTCGAATCCGGCCAGCGGGTTGGGATGGTCCGGGTGTGGCGAGGCCCCAATCTGGCAGTCGAGGTGCCGCTGAAGGCGGCCGAGGCCGATCCGGTCGGCTCGACCATGCGTCGCGCGCTCGACGGCGCCAGCGAGCTGGCGATCGGCCTGGTGCGGGCCGGCATGGCAAAGCTCTGACCATGGTTCAAAAGAAGCCGACAAATCGTTCATTGCGCGGGCGCTTCATCACCTTTGAAGGTGGAGAGGGAGCCGGCAAATCGACTCAGATCAGGTTGCTGGCGAAGCGGCTGGAGAAGGCGCGGCTGCGCGCGCTGGTGACCCGCGAACCCGGCGGCTCGCCGGGCGCGGAAGCGATCCGCAGCGCGCTGCTGGCGGGGATCGGCAAGCTGATCGGCGGCGCCGATGCCGAGGCGCTGCTGTTCGCCGCCGCCCGCGACGACCATGTTCGCACCCTGATCGAGCCGGCGCTGGCCCGCGGCGAATGGGTGCTGTGCGACCGCTTCTACGATTCAACCCGGGCGTATCAGGGCAAGCTCGGCGCCGTGAGCCTGGATCTGCTCAACGCGCTGCAGCAGGTGACGATCGGCGACATGAAACCGGACCTCACCGTGATCCTCGATATTCCGGTCGAGATCGGGCTGGCGCGCGCCGCGGTGCGCCGCGGCAGCGAGACGCCGGACCGGTTCGAATCCGAGGCGATCGATTTCCACCGTGGCCTCCGCGAGGTATTTCGCCAGATCGCCGCGCAGGAGCCGGAGCGCTGCGTGCTGATCGATGCCAACGCCGAGCCGGAGGAGGTCGCCGACCGGATTTGGCAGGCGGTACGGCTGCGTCTGCTGGAGCCAGCCCGCAGCGGGGCGAAATCGGCATGAGCGCCCGCAAGGCCGCCTCGAAGGCAGCGGCGCCGGAAAACACCGTCCGGCATCCGCGCGAGACCACCGAGCTGTACGGTCACCACGCCGCCGAACAAGCGCTGCTCGACGCTTATCGCGGCGGCCGGATTGCCCATGCCTGGCTGATCGGCGGCGCGCAGGGAATCGGCAAGGCGACGCTGGCGTACCGGATGGCGCGGTTCGTGCTGACGCATCGCGAGCCGCAATCGGACGCGGTGCGGAGCGCAGCCTCGCTGGCGATCGACCCCGATCATCCGGTGGCGCGCCATATCGCGGCCGAGGCCCATGGCGGGCTGCTGACGCTGGAGCGTTCGGTCAACGACAAAGGCGTGCTGCGCAACGTCATCACCGTCGATGAGTCGCGCGAGACGATCTCGTTCTTTGGCGCCACCGCGGCGATCGATGGCTGGCGGGTGTGCATCGTCGACACCGTCGACGACCTGAATGCCAATTCGGCGAACGCGCTGCTCAAGGTGATCGAGGAGCCGCCGCAGCGCTCGCTGTTCCTGCTGCTGTCGAACGCGCCGGCGCGCGTGCTGCCGACCATCCAGTCGCGATGCCGCAAGCTGATGCTGCGCCCGCTCGCGACCGCTGACGTGATCGCCGCAGCGGCGGATGCGGCCGGTCTCGAGCGCGATGATCCGCAGCTCGGCGAAGCGGCCGCGGCGTCCGAAGGCAGCGTCGCGCGCGCGCTGATGCTGATGGGCGGCGGCGCCTTGTCGCTGCAGCAGACCACGACCGCGCTGCTCGACAGCCTGCCGAATGTCGATCCCCGCGCGCTGCACGCGCTTGGCGATGCGATCGGCGGCACCGATCGTGCGACGCTGCAGGCCTTTGTCGATGGGGTCGACCGCTGGGTCGCGGCGCGGCTCCGCACGCCAGATCCGAACGCGGAACTGCCGCGCCTTGCACGGCTGGCGGAGGTATGGGAAAAGATCGGCCGCGCCGCACGCGACACCGAAGCCTACAATCTCGAGCGGAAACCGCTGGTATTTTCGGTGTTCGGGCTTCTCGCGGAGGCGGTGCGCTGACGCCGATCCGGCGATCGATCGCCCGGCATGGTCAGCGCCGCCGCGCTCAACCGATCCAGATTTGAAAGGCGTCCGCGCAGATGGCGCAGCGAAATTCATTCTACATCACCACGGCGATCTCCTATCCGAACGGCGCGCCGCATATCGGTCACGCCTATGAGGCGATCGCGACCGACGCGCTGGCCCGGTTCCAGCGGCTCGACGGCAAGGATGTGTTCTTCCTGACCGGCACCGACGAGCACGGCCTGAAGATGATCCAGACCGCGCAGCGCGAGGGGATGACGCCGGCTGAGCTTGCCGCCCGCAATGCCGGCCGCTTCCGCGACATGGATGATCGCTTCGGCATCTCCTACGACCGCTTCATCCGTACCTCCGAGGAGCAGCATCACGCGTCCGTCCAGGAAATCTGGAAGCGCATGCAGGCCAGCGGCGACATCTATCTCGACAGCTATTCCGGCTGGTACTCGGTCCGGGACGAAGCCTATTACGCCGAGGATGAAACCGTCGTCGGCGAGGACGGCGTTCGCCGTGGCCCGCAGGGCACGCCGGTCGAGTGGGTCGAGGAGAAGAGCTACTTCTTCAAACTGTCGGCCTATCAGGACAGACTGTTGAAGCTCTACGAGGAGCAGCCGGACTTCATCGGCCCGGACGCGCGCCGCAACGAGGTGGTCAGCTTCGTCAAGGGCGGGCTGAAGGATCTGTCGGTGTCGCGCACCACGTTCGACTGGGGCGTCAAGGTGCCAGGCGATCCCGAGCACGTGATGTATGTCTGGGTCGACGCGCTGACCAACTACATCACCGGCGTCGGCTTCCCGGATGAATCCGACAAGAACTGGCATTACTGGCCGGCTGACGTTCACGTCATCGGCAAGGACATCATCCGCTTCCATGCGGTGTACTGGCCGGCGTTCCTGATGTCGGCGGGAATCCCGATCCAGAAGCGCGTCTACGCCCACGGCTTCCTGTTCAACAAGGGCGAGAAGATGTCGAAGTCGGTCGGCAACATCGTCGACCCGTTCAATCTGGCCGACCAGTACGGCGTCGATCAGGTGCGTTACTTCTTCCTGCGCGAGGTGCCGTTCGGTTCTGACGGCAGCTACAATCACGAGGCGATCGTCAACCGCATCAACGCCGATCTCGCCAACGACCTCGGCAATCTGGCGCAGCGTTCACTCACCATGATCGCCAAGCAGTGCGACGGCAAAGTGCCCGAGCATGGCGCGTTCAGTGAGACCGACAGCGCCATCCTGGCGATGGCCGACGGCATGATCGCGCAGGCGCGGACCGCGATGGCGACGCAGCAGATCCATCAGGCGCTCAACGCGGTGTGGGCGGTGGTGGCGGAAGCCAACCGTTACTTCGCCGGCGAAGCGCCGTGGGCGCTCGCCAAGACCGACCCGGCGCGGCAGAAGACGGTGCTGTACGTCACCGCCGAAGTGCTGCGGCAGATTGCGATCCTGGCACAGCCGGCGATCCCGACCTCGGCGGCGAAGCTGCTCGACATCCTCGGCGTTGCGGAAGGTTCGCGCGACTTCGCGGCGCTGCCGACCCGGATCGTGCCGGGCACGCCGCTGCCGGCCCCTGCGCCGATTTTCCCGCGCTACGTCGAGCCGGCGGCAAGCTGACGCCATGCTGGTCGACAGCCACTGCCATCTCGACTTCCCCGACTTTGCCGACGATCTCGCCGGCATCGTCGCCCGCGCCGAGGTGAGCGGGGTGGGGCGGATGGTGACGATCTCGACACGGGTCAAGAAGCTGCCGGACCTGGTAGCTATCGCGGAGCGGTTTCCCAACGTGTACTGCTCGGTCGGCACCCATCCGCATCATGCCGACGAGGAAGACGGCATCACCACCGATGAGCTGGTGAAGCTGGCGCAGCATCCCAAGGTGGTGGCGTTCGGCGAGGCCGGGCTCGATTACTTCTACGAAATGGGCTCGCGGCCTGCGCAGGAGCGCGGCTTCCGCGCCCACATCGCGGCGGCGCGCGAGACCGGGCTGCCACTGGTGATCCACACCCGCGAGGCGGACGATGACTGCGGCAAGATCCTCGAAGACGAAATGGGGAAGGGAGCTTTTCGCGCGGTGCTGCATTGCTACACCGGCGGTCGCGATCTCGCGATGAAGGCCATCGACCTCGGACTGATGATTTCCTTCACCGGCATTCTCACCTTCAAGAAGTCGCAGACGCTGCGGGATCTCGCCGCCGAACTGCCGGCCGACCGTGTCATGGTCGAGACCGACTCGCCGTATCTGGCGCCGGGCAAATATCGCGGCAAGCGCAACGAGCCTGCCTATGTGGTCGAGACCGCCAAGGTGCTGGCCGAGGTCCGCGGCGTGTCGCTCGACGAGATCGCCCGCCAGACGACCGAGAACTTCTTCCGCCTGTTCGGCAAGGTGCCGGCGCCCGCCGCCGCATGACGCCTTTGACAATCGGGGTCGCCGCATGACGCTGACGCTCACCATCCTCGGTTCGGGCTCCTCCGCCGGCGTGCCGCGCCCGGCGCTCGGCTGGGGCGCCGCGGACCCGTCCAACCCGAAGAACCGGCGGCTGCGCTGCTCGCTGCTGGCCGAGCGCATCACGCCGGACGGCGGCATCACCCGCGTGCTGATCGACACTTCGCCTGACCTGCGCGAGCAACTGATCAGCGCCGACGTCGATCATCTCGACGCGGTGTTCCTCACCCACGAGCACGCCGACCAGACCCACGGCATCGACGATCTGCGCTCCGTGGTGATGGCGATGAAGCGGCGCATCCCGGTGTATCTCAACCAATCGACCGGCGAGCACGTACTGTGCCGTTTCGCCTACTGCTTCAAGCAGGCGCCGGGCAGCTCATATCCAGCGATCCTGAAATCGCGCGAGATCGAGGCCGGCGACAGCAAGACGATCGCAGGCGCCGGCAGCGACCTGACGCTGACCGCGTTTCTGCTGAAGCATGGCGATATCCCCGCGCTCGGCTATCGGATCGCCGGGGCGGCCTATACGCCCGACGTCCATGATATTCCGGAAGCGAGCTTCGGCGCCCTTGAAGGCCTCGACCTGTGGATCATCGACGGCCTGCGCTACAAGCACCACGCCAGCCACTTCAACATCGAAACCGCGCTGAAATGGATCGAGCAGTTCAAGCCGAGGCGCGCGGTGATCACCAACATGAGTGCCGACATCGATTACGAGACGCTGCGCAAGGAACTACCGGAGGGCGTAGTGCCGGGGTTCGATGGGATGCGGCTGGAGATCGCGGGCTGAGGCCGCCACGCGTCCGGCCTTCTTTTGTCATTCCGGGGCGCGCGAAGCGCGAACCCGGAATCCATAACCCCTGCGGTTAGTTACTTGGTAAGGTAGATCGACGAGCGCCCGACGTAATCGCACTGCTGCGGCGTATGGATTCCGGGTTCGCTCGCTTTGCGAGCGCCCCGGAATGACAAACGCGAGGTATCCCGGGCGGTGCGGCTCGCGCCCGGAATGATGGGAAGTATTACTCCAAAATCGCCTTCGCCGATTTCACCTGATCGCGCAGCATGAATTTTTGGATCTTGCCGGTCGAGGTTTTCGGGATCGACGAGAACACGATGCTCTTCGGGGTCTTGAAGCCGGGGAGGTGTTCGCGGCAATAGGCGATGATCTCGGCTTCAGTGGCGGTGGCGCCGTCTTTCAGCTCGACGAAGGCGCAGGGGACTTCGCCCCATTTCGGGTCGGGCTTGGCGACCACGGCGGCGAACAGGATCGCCGGGTGCTTGTACAGCACGTCTTCAACCTCGACCGATGACACGTTCTCGCCGCCCGAGATGATGATGTCCTTGGAGCGATCCTTGATGATGACGTAGCCGTCGGCGTCGAGCACGCCGAGGTCGCCGGTGTGAAACCAGCCGCCGGCGAGCGCTTCTTTGGTGGCCTTTTCGTTCTTCAGATAGCCCTTCATCACGATGTTGCCGCGGAACATCACCTCGCCGATGGTCTCGCCGTCGCGCGGCACCTCCTGCATCGTCTCCGGATCGAGCACGGTGACGGCTTCCTGCATCGGGTAGGGCACGCCCTGGCGGCGCTTAAGCTTGGCGCGCTCGGCGACCGGCAGATCGTCCCAACCGGGCTGCTCGGCGCAGACCGACGCCGGGCCGTACACTTCGGTGAGGCCGTACACATGGGTCAGCTTGATGCCGATGGTCTCGGCGCCGGCCAGCACCGCCATCGGCGGCGCCGCGCCGGCGATCAGGCCGACGACGGGCTTCGTCGCAGCGCCCTTCGGCGCCTCCGGTGCATTGATCAGCGCGTTATAGACGATCGGCGCGCCGCACATGTGGGTGACGCCGTGCTTCGGGATCAGCTCGAAGATCTTGGCCGGATCGACCTTGCGCAGGCAGACGTTGATGCCGGCCGCGGCCGCGATCGTCCACGGGAAGCACCAGCCGTTGCAGTGGAACATCGGCAGCGTCCACAGATACACCGGATGCTGGCCGAGATTGCCGGCGAGGATGTTGCTGACCGCGTTGAGATACGCGCCGCGATGATGCGTCACCACGCCCTTCGGATTGCCGGTGGTGCCGGAGGTGTAGCCGAGCGAGATCGCGTCCCACTCGTCCTCGGGGCGATGGCCGGCGAAGGTCGGATCGCCGGACGCGACCGCATATTCGTATTCGAGCTCGCCGATCCGGTGGCTGCCGGGAAACATCTTGTCGTCGACGTCGATCACCAGCGGCTTCGGCTTGGTCATCAGCTTCAGCGCTTCGGCGACGACGCCCGAAAACTCCGGATCGACCAGGATGATCTTGGCGCCGCCGTGATCGAGCTGGAATGCGATCGCCGCGGCATCGAGCCGGATGTTCAGCGCGTTCAGCACCGCGCCAGCCATCGGGACCGCGAAGTGAACTTCGACCATCGCCGGCACGTTGGGCAGCATCACCGCCACGGTGTCGCCGCGGCCGATGCCGCTACGGGTCAGCCAGGAGGCGAAGCGGCGGCAGCGCGCGCGGGTTTCTTTCCAGGTGTAGTGCCGGCCTTCGTACACCACGGAGGTCAGCTCCGGATAAACGTTGGCGGTGCGCTCCAGGAAGCTCAGCGGTGACAGCGGCACGAAGTTGGCCGGGGTCTTGTCCAGACCGATGCTGTAATGACCTTGCGGGGTGCTCATGACGACCTGCCTCTCACTTCACGACGGCGCCGCTGCGTTCTCCCCGCAGCGCCTCTACAAGAATCCAATCGAGATCCACGGGATCGCCGCGACCACGATCAAGCCGATCAGCAGCGCCAGCATATATCCCCAGATCGGGCGCATGCCTTCGGCGGGATCGACGCGGCCGATCGCGCAGGCCGCATAATAGCCGACGCCGAACGGTGGCGCGAACAATCCGATGCCCATCGCCAGGATCACCACCATGGCGTAGTGCACCTCGTGGATACCGACGGCGCGGGCGATCGGAAACAGCAGCGGCCCGAACAGCACGATCGCCGGGATGCCTTCCAGCACGCTGCCGAGGATCACGAAGGCAACGATCGACACTGCCAGGAACGTGGCGGAGCCACCGGGCAGGCCGGTCATCGCCGCCGCCAGCGCCCGCGAGAAGCCGGACTGCGTCAGGCCCCAGGCCATGCCGGTGGCGGTGCCGATGATCAGCAGAATGGCCCCCGACAGCGCCGCGGTCTCGACCAGCATCGGCCGCAGCCGGCGCCAATCGAACTTGCGGTACACCAGGATGCCGACCACCACGGCATAGACGATGCCGATGGTCGAGACTTCGGTGGCGGTGGCGACGCCTTCGACCACGGCGGCGCGGATCACGAACGGCAGCGCCAGCGCGGGTAGGGCGACGATGAAGGCCTTGCCGATCTCGCTGCCGCGCGCGCGTTTGACGTGGCTAAGGTCTTCGCCGCGATAGCGCCACCACACCAGGCCGCACAGCATGATCGCCAGCACCACGCCGGGTAACAGGCCGCCGGTGAACAGTGCCGAGATCGACACGCCGGTGACCGAGCCGATGGTGATCAGCACCAGGCTCGGCGGAATGGTTTCAGTCTGGGCGCCGGTGGCGGAGAGCAGGGCGACCAGATCGCCCGGCTTGGCGCCGCGCTCCTTCATCTCGGGAAACAGCACCGGCGCCACCGCCGCCATGTCGGCGGCCTTGGAGCCGGAGATGCCGGAGACCAGATACATCGCACCGACCAGCACGTAATGCAGGCCGCCGCGGACATGGCCGAGCAGGCTGGCGAGAAACGCCACCATCGCCCGCGCCATCCCGGTCATCTCGATCAGCAGACCAAGGAAGACGAACAGCGGCACCGACAGCAGGATGAGGTGGCTCATGCCCTCGTCCATCCGGCCGACCAGGATCAGCAGCGGTGTCGTGGTGGTCAGCGCCAGGTAGCCGTAGATCGCCAAGCCGAAACCGAACGCGATCGGCACGCCGGCGAACACGCAAGTGGCCACCACGCCGACGAAGAAGATCACCAGATTGAGGTTGCCGAGCGGCTTGAACAGCGGCTGCGCCAGCCAGAACGCGCCGATCAGCAGCGCGACGGTCAGCGCAGCGCCGAACACCAGCTTGAGATCGCCGAACCGGATCAGCCGGAGAGCTGCGAACAGCGCCATCAGCGCGATGCCGACCGGCAGCGCCGCGGCGCGCCAGCTGTTGGCAAGCGACAGCGCCGGCGTGGTGATGTAGCTCTCTTCGTAGGCGTATTCGTAGGCCGGCGCGGCGATCAGCAGCAGGAACGCCAGTGCCGCGCAGATGCCGACCAGATCGAGCCAGGCGCGCAGGCGCGGGGAGGCCCCCGCCACCATCGCTGTCATCCGCATGTGTTCGCCGCGACGGAATGCGACCGCCGCGCCGAACATCGCCAGCCACAGAAACAGGATCGACGCCAGTTCGTCGGACCAGATCAGCGGACTGTGGAAGACGTAGCGAGATACCACGCCGGCAAACAGCACGACGACCTCGACGACGACCAGGATCGCCGCCGGAATCTCGACCATCAGGCCGAGCCCAGCCTCCAGCGCGCCGATCAGCGTCTTACGCTGCGGCGCGTGGAGCCGTTCACCGGCGGTGAGCTGGGAAGCGTCGGCGCTCGCCATATCGGCCAGCCGTTACGCCAGCTTGCCGACGGACTTCTCGAGCAGCGACCACGCCTGATCGCCGTATTTGCCTTTCCACTCGGCGTAGAAGCCGGCGCTGCGCAGCTTGTCGCGGAACGGCATCACCGGCGGCTGATTGAACAGCAGGCCCTTGGCCGTCAGCTCTTCCTTGACCGTGGCGTTGAGCTTGGCGGTGTCTTCGCGCTCCTTCACCGCGGCGGCATTGATGTGCTTGGCGACGATCGTGCGCACGTCCGGCGGCAGCTTCTCCCAAGCGCGACGGTTGGCCAGGAACCAGAAGCCGTCCCACATGTGGTTGGTCAGCGAGCAGTACTTCTGCACTTCGTACAGCTTGGCGGTCGAGATCAGCGCCAGCGGGTTTTCCTGGCCTTCGACCACCTTGGTCTGCAGCGCCGAATAGACTTCGCTGAAATTGATCGAGGCGGGGGCTGCATCGAACGCCTTGAACATCGAGGTCCACAGCGGCGACACCGGCACGCGGATCTTGAAGCCCTTGAAGTCGTCCGGGCCGTTGATCGGCTTGGTCGAGGACGTGGTCTGGCGGAAGCCGTTGTCCCAGATCTTGTCCATCACCATCAGGCCGGCCTTCTGGATTTCGCCGCGGACGTAGCCGCCGAGCTCGCCATCCATGGCCTTCCAGACCGTCTCATAGTCCGGGAATGCGAAGCCGATGCCGTTGATCGATGCCGCCGGCACCAGGGTCGACAGGATCAGGCCTGACAGCGTGAAGAACTCGACGCCGCCGGCGCGAATCTGGCTCAGCATGTCGGTGTCGGAGCCGAGCTGGTTGTTCGGGAAAACGTCGATCTGGACCTTGCCGTCGGTCTCGGCCTTGATCGCTGCCGACATCTCGCGGGCGCGAACATTGAGCGGATGGGTGTCGGGCAGGTTGTTGGCGTATTTGTACTTGAATTCGGCCTCAGCGGCCCGTGCCACCCAAGGCGCACCGATGCCACCGATCGCGGCTGCCGCCGCCGACGCCTTCAACAAGCTCCTGCGTGAAAAACTCATCTCGCTTCCTCCTGCCCGCGTGGTCTTTTTGTGAGAACGCACCCGAAATGTCGACGCGCCCTTGGTCATCATTTCGGCTGGTCCGGTCAAGCGATTTTGAGCCGCCGGTGGATGGCCGGGCCATCGACCGGACCAGGTTGTGGCCGGACGCCATGGCGCGCTGGGACGAGACGGACCGATCGGCACCGGAGCCTGCGGACGCCCCAGGTCCGAGCGATGCACGACCGGCGGACGGCTTGGGGCGACGGTCGCGCAGGCGTCCAGAGGCACGGCTGAGCCTGCCGGAAGGCCGCGCCGTGACCGAGCCGAGCGCATGACCGCGCGCTGTAACTTGGCCGCGGCGTCGATGCTGCAGCGATCATTCGGAGACCAAGGTCTAGATGCTCGCGGCTTCGAGGCGTCGACTAAACGGAAACCCAGAGCCATGAAGCGTTGCGCACGCAGAACTTTGTGTATGCCAGACAAGCATCTGGCAAATCTCACGTATCGATATATTCCATAATATACCTTATGCGAATTACGGATTGGGGAATACGACCAGCCGGACGCTGCAATGTGTTGCTGCTGCCCGATCAAATCGCGCCTTCAAGCTCCACCAGTCTCGACGTCCGAACCTGCGCCATGCGGCGTCGCCGGCTGGATCTGGCTGTCGCGAACGACCGCCCGGCCAGCGGCGGAAGCCCAGCCATCAGGTCCATGCCGGACTCGAGAGCGACGACGGAAGCTGCTCCTTCGATCGGCGGCCGGTAGCCCAGACGCGCGGACCGCTTGGAGGCCCCTCGCCGGATTTCCCCGGGCTTGGCTCACGGCAGTGCAACCGCTTTGGGCTGGAAGCCGATCGAGGCTGGCTCACCGAGCCATCAGCGCAAACACGCCCCAGCCGAGGTAGTCGCGGCCGTACCGCGTGTAGCGTTCCGGCGACGTGGTCAGCTCGGCACGGACTTCAGGCGCGAACTCGTCGTCGGGATTGGCATCGAGCCATCGCCGCATGGTGAGCCACTTGGCGGCCTCGTACCGGTCCCAGCTGTCCTGACTGGCCAGCATCATTTCGACGACGTCGTAATTCAGCGCGTCGAACGACGCGATCAGATCCGGAAGCAGCAGGAAGTCCGAGCTCGCCTGGGCACGGCAACCCTGGGCGACCTCCTCGGTCGGCGGCAATCGCAGCCAGTAGGGCTCGCCGATCAGGATGAGGCCGCCGTCCTGTAGGCTCTTCGCGAGCAGCTCGATCGTGCCCCCGACGCCTCCGCCGACCCAGGTGGCGCCGACACAGGCCGCCACGCCGACTTTCGCATCCGCGACATAGCCGGCGGCATCGCCATGAACGAACGTAACCCGATCGGCGACGCCGAGTTCGCGGGCGCGGAGCTGCGCTTGCGCGGTGAACAACGGACTCATGTCGATCCCGGTGCCGCTGATCCCGTGATCGCGGGCCCAGGTGCACAACATCTCGCCCGACCCGCTGCCGAGGTCGAGCACGCGGGTCCCCGGCTCCATCCGCAGCGAAGCGCCGAGCGCCGCGAACTTCTCCGCCGTGAACGGATTGTGGATGCGATGCGCGCTTTCGCTGACGGTAAAGATCCGCGGAATGTCCACTCGAGAAGCTCCTTCATTCACTCATTCATCGACTGCGGCGCCCTCGCCGCTGCCGACAATCCACACCGACTCGCGGTGCGGTCTCACTGTGCAGTGATCGCCTGCGGACGTCTTTGCGCCGACAGCAGCGAGCCTGCCGTCGGACCGGCGAAACGTGGGGTAAAACGTCGCACCGACGTCGGACCAACGAATGTCCGCGCAGTCACCAAACTACGAAGCCTCCCGAGCACGGGCCCTGTCAGGACGGGCGCACCGCGGTATCAGTCCACGCAGGCTTGGTGCGACGTTTCGGACCGCCGGCGGCGGGCCTGAATGGTTATCGCGGCCAGCCAATCTGGCTCATTGGTCTTGCTCCGGGCGCCTTCGAACCCCATAAAATGAATCGTGACCAAGAACGTTGCCGAAAGGGCTGCGGAGCGACGAACAGGATTGGAAGGACCGAGGAATGCCGCAGAACGTCTTTCTTCTCGCGGTGATCCTTCTCCCGTTCGCCGGCAGCCTGCTTGCGGCGCTGCTGCCTGCCAACGCGCGTAATGCCGAGGCTTGGCTCGCGGCGGCCGTCGCGCTTGGCTGTCTGTTCCTGCTGGTGCCGCTGTATCCCGGTGCCGATGCTGCGCCGATCCGCTATCAGCTCGACTGGCTGCCGCAGTTCGGCCTGAACTTCACGCTGCGGCTGGACGGCTTCGCCTGGGCGTTCGCGTGCCTGATCACAGCGATCGGTGCCCTCGTCGTGCTGTACGCGCGCTACTACATGTCGCCGTCCGACCCGGTGCCGCGGTTCTTCTCGTTCCTGCAGGGCTTCATGGGCGCGATGCTCGGCATCGTGCTGTCCGGCAATCTGATCCAGCTGGTGTTCTTCTGGGAGCTCACCAGCCTGTTCTCGTTTCTGCTGATCGGCTACTGGCACCACAACGCCGCGGCGCGTGAAGGCGCCCGCGTCGCGCTGACCATCACCGGCACCGGCGGGCTGTGCCTGTTCGCCGGCGTCGTGGTGCTCGGCCATATCGTCGGCAGCTACGACCTCGACGCCGTCCTGGCAGCCGGCACCGAGGTCCGCGCCCACGCGCTGTACGTGCCGACGCTGATCCTGATCCTGCTCGGCGCGCTGACCAAGAGCGCACAGTTTCCGTTCCACTTCTGGCTGCCGCGGGCGATGACGGCGCCGACGCCGGTCTCCGCCTATCTACACTCCGCCACCATGGTGAAGGCCGGCGTGTTCCTGCTGGTGCGGCTGTGGCCGGTGCTCGGCGGCACCAATGAATGGCTGTGGATCGTCGGCACCACCGGCCTCGCCACCTTCATCGTCGGCGCCTACCTCGCAGTGTTCCAGCGCGACCTGAAGGGCTTGCTCGCCTACTCGACCATCAGCCATCTCGGCCTGATCACGCTGCTGATCGGCCTCGACCGCCCGCTGGCGCTGGTGGCCGCGATCTTCCACGTGTTCAACCACGCGACCTTCAAGGCGTCGCTGTTCATGGCGGCCGGCATCATCGACCACGAGACCGGCACACGCGATCTGCGCCGGCTCAGCGGTCTCTGGAAATTCATGCCGAAGACCGGCGCACTGGCGATCGTCGCCGCCTCGGCGATGGCCGGCGTGCCACTTTTGAATGGCTTCCTGTCCAAGGAAATGTTCTTCGCCGAGACGATCGAAACCCACGACGGCTCGCTGCTCGACGACGCCCTGCCCTATATCGTCACTCTCGCCAGCATGTTCACGGTGGCGTATTCGCTGCGCTTCATCCGCGAAGTGTTCTTCGGCCCGCCGCCGGTCGACCTGCCCCGCACGCCGCACGAGCCGCCGCGCTGGATGCGGTTTCCGGTCGAACTGCTGGTGCTGACCTGTCTGGTGGTCGGTATCGTGCCGTCGCTGACGATCGGGCCGTTCCTGCAGCTCGCGGTGCATGCGGTGCTCGGCGCGGCGACGCCGTATTACAGCCTCGCGGTCTGGCACGGCTTCAACTGGCCGCTGCTGATGAGCGTGATCGCGCTGATCGGCGGCGTTCTGTTGTACGTGATGCTGCGCGAGCCCTTGCAGCAGGGGCTGACGAGTTCGCTGTTCGCCGGCCGCTTCAAGACCCAGCGGGTGTTCGACCTGGTGCTTGTGACGGTGTCGTGGCGCTGGGCCCGCGCGATCGAGCGCGTGTTCGGCACCCGCCGGCTGCAGCCGCAATTGCTTTTGCTGGTTTGCGTCGCGTTGATTGCAGCCGCAGTTCCAGTGCTGATGCGCGGTCTCAGCCTCGCGCCGGTCGCGTTCAACGATATCGATCCGGCGCTCGCCGTGGTGTGGGCGGTCGGCATCGCCTGCGCGCTCGGCGGCACCGCCGTGGCCAAATTCCACCGGCTGGCGGCACTGATCCTGATCGGAGGATCGGGGCTGACCACCTGCCTCACCTTCGTGTGGTTCTCTGCACCGGACCTGGCGCTGACCCAGATCGGCGTCGAGATCGTCACCACAGTGCTGTTGCTGCTCGGGCTACGCTGGCTGCCGAAGCAGCTCGAGACCGGCGAGATCACCGCCAACCGCAGCGTGCTCAAGCGTGTGCAGCGGATCCGCGACCTCGCGATCGCAGCGGCCGCCGGCATCGGCGTCGCGCTGCTGGCCTATGCGGTGATGACCCGCGCCGCGCCGGATAGCATCGCCCAGTTCTTCATGCGCCATGCCTACGCGGACGGCGGCGGCACCAACGTCGTGAACGTCATCCTGGTCGACTTCCGCGGCTTCGATACGCTCGGCGAGATCACCGTGCTGGCAGTGGTGGCGCTGACGGTGTTCGCCCTGCTCCGCCGCTTCCGCCCCGCCGCCGACAGCATCGACATCCCCGAGCAGCAACGGCTGCAGGACGAACACGACGACGCCGATGCCGATCGCCGCAAGGGCGACACCATCGCCGATTATCTCGCAGTGCCGGCGATGATCATGCAGCTGTTGTTTCCGTTCATCTTCATCGCGGCGATGTATCTGCTGCTGCGCGGTCATGATCAGCCCGGCGGCGGCTTCGTCGCCGGCATCGCGATGGCGGCCGCTCTGATCCTGCAATACATGGCGGGCGGTGCCCGCTGGATTGAAGCGCGGCTCCGCATCCATCCGCTGCGTTGGATCGCCATCGGGCTATTGCTGGCGCTGTTCACCGGCGCCGCGGCGCTACCGCTGGCCCGCCCGTTCCTCACCTCGGCCTTCGCCTATGCTGAGATCCCCTTGATCGGCAAGGTGCCGCTCGCCAGCGCGGCACTGTTCGACCTCGGGGTATTCTCGCTGGTGGTCGGCGCGACCGCGCTGATGCTGCTGGCCTTGGCCCACCAATCGATCCGCGGCCATCGCCGCCCCTCCGGCGGCCGCGCCGCAACGCCCGAGGCCAGCCGATGGAACTGATCGTCTCATTGGCCATCGCCGTGCTGACCGGCTGCGGGGTCTGGCTGCTGCTGCGACCGCGCACCTTCCAGGTGATCATCGGCTTGGCGCTGCTGTCCTACGCGGTGAACCTGTTCATCTTCAGCATGGGACGCCTCAAGGTCGGCGCCGCCGCCGTGCTGGAGAAGGGACAGATCGTCGATCCTCAAGCGTTCGCCGATCCGCTGCCGCAGGCGCTGGTGCTCACCGCCATCGTCATCAGCTTCGCCACCACGGCGCTATTCCTGGTGGTGCTGCTGGCGTCGCGCGGCCTGACCGGAAATGACCACGTCGACGGCCGGGACCACGAATGACAAGCTGGACCGACCATCTGATCATCCTGCCGATCCTGCTGCCGCTGTTCGTCGGCGCGGCGATGCTGCTGATCGACGAGCGCTATCAGCAGATCAAGGCGTTCGCCAATCTCGCCTCGATCGCGATCATGGGCATCATCGCGCTGCTCTTGATGCGCGCCGCGGATCTTCCGACCGCGACCGGCGCGGCGCCGATCGCGGTGTACCGGCTCGGAGATTGGCCGGCGCCGTTCGCGATCGTGCTGGTAGCGGACCGGCTGTCGGCGCTGATGCTGGCGCTCACCAGCCTGCTCGCCTTCGCGTCGACGATCTTCGCGACGGCGCGGTGGCACCGGGTCGGCGCACATTTCCATTCGCTGATGCAGTTCCTGCTGATGGGGCTGAACGGCGCCTTTCTGACCGGCGATCTGTTCAACCTGTTCGTGTTCTTCGAGCTGCTGCTGGCCGCGTCCTACGGCCTGGTCCTGCACGGCTCGGGGCAGGCGCGGGTGCGGGCCGGGCTGCAATACATCGCCATCAATCTGACGGCTTCTGTGCTGTTCCTGATCGGTGTCAGCCTGATCTACGCCGTCACCGGCACGCTCAACATGGCCGATCTGGCGATCCGGATTACCGAGGTGCCGGCGCAGGACCGGGCGCTGCTCGAAGCCGGCGCTGCCGTGCTCGGCGTCGCCTTCATGGTCAAGGCGGGGATGTGGCCGCTGTGCTTCTGGCTGCCGACCACCTATGCGGCCGCAGCGGCCCCGGTCGCGGCGATCTTCGCGATCATGAGCAAGGTCGGGATCTACATCCTGCTGCGGCTGTCGCTGCTGTTCTTCGGCGCCGGCAGTGGCGCTTCGGCGCTGTTCGGCAGCGAGTGGCTGATCGCCGCCGGCATCGCCACCATTCTGTTCGGGTTGATCGGCGCGCTGGCATCGCAGGAAATCTCGCGGCTCGCCGGCTACGCGGTGCTGGTGTCGTCCGGCACCGTGCTGGCGGTCGCGGCCGCATCCGGCAAGCCTGCGGTCACAGCCTCGGCGCTGTTCTATCTGGTGAGTTCGACACTCGCGATCGCCGCGTTCTTCATGCTGATCGAGCTTTTGGAACGCGGCCGCGATCCAGGTGCCGACATGCTGGCGGTGACGCGCGAAGCCTACGGCGAGGACATGCCTGACGATCCGGACGCCGAGGAAGTCGGGATGGTGATCCCCGCCTCGATGGCGATCCTCGGCTGGTGCTTTGTGGGTTGCGCCGCGGTAATCGCCGGCCTGCCGCCGGTGTCCGGCTTCATCGCCAAATTCGCGATGCTGACAGCACTGCTCGGCGAAGACACCGGCAGCAGCATCTCGCCGCTGCACTGGACGCTGCTGGCTCTGCTGATGGCGTCCGGTCTCACCATGCTGATCGCGATGACCCGCGCCGGCATCCGCACGCTGTGGACGCCCAGCGAGCGGGCCGATCCGCGGGTGCGGCTTGCGGAGATCGTCCCGATCGCACTCCTGCTCCTCGGCTGTGCGGCGATGACCGTGCAGCCGCAGGCGGCGATGACCTACATGCAGGGCGCGGCCAATTCGCTCCATGCGCCGGCCGCCTATACCGACAGCGTGCTGGCGCCGGTTGCGACGCGGGTGAAGACCGGAGGCGGCTCATGAACAGGGTGCTGCCCTTCCCGCTGATTTCGCTGTGCATGCTGGCGATGTGGCTGTGGCTGAGCCAGAGCATCGCGCTCGGACCGATCCTGCTCGGCAGCCTGTTCGCGTTGATCGGCGGCTGGCTACTCAGCCTGCTGCAATCGGACTCCGATCGTGTCCGCAATCCAGGCGCGATCATCCGGCTGACCGGTTTGGTCCTGATCGACGTGGTGCGGTCCAATATCGCGGTCGCCAGCATCATCCTCGGCGGCCAGCGCGACAACATCACCTCCGGCTTCGTCGATATTCCGCTCGATCTGCGCAGCCGTCAGGGGCTCGCGGTGCTGGCCTGCATCATCACCTCGACGCCCGGCACGCTGTGGGTGAACTTCACCCGGGAGACCGGCGTGCTGCAGCTTCACGTGCTCGATCTGGTCGACGAGAGCGAGTGGGTCGAACGCATCAAGGGACGCTACGAGCGTCTGCTGTTGGAGATCTTCGAATGAGCAGTCTGGTGCTGACCTGGTCGGTCGTGATTGCGCAGGTGATGCTCGCCCTCGCCATGGCCTGCGCTGCCTATCGGATGCTGGTTGGACCCCGCGCGCAGGACCGCGTGCTTGGGCTGGACACACTGTACGTCAACGCCATGCTGCTGATGCTGACCGTCGGCATCCGCACCGGCACCGACGTGTATTTCGAAGCGGCGCTGATCATCGCCCTGCTCGGCTTCGTCGGCACCGTGGCCCTGTCGAAATTCCTGATGCGCGGCGAGGTGATCGAATGACCCACGCGGCGGATCTTCCAGCTTGGGCGGCTTGGATCGTAGCGCTGCTGCTGCTGTTCGGCGCCGGCATCACGCTGATCGGATCGATCGGACTGCTGCGGCTGCGCGGCTTCTACCAGCGCGCCCATGCGCCGACGCTGGGGACCACACTCGGCACCGCCTTCATCGTCGCCGCGTCGATGCTCTGCTTTTCGCTGCTGCAGATGCGGCCGCTGCTGCACGAGGTGCTGATCCTGGGCTTCGTCACCATCACCACGCCGGTGACGCTGATGCTGCTGGTCCGCGCCGCCCTGTTCCGCGACACCGCCGAAGGACGCATCGACGACGTCCGGCAACGCGCCAAGCGCAAGCCGCGCAAAGAAGAGCCGCGCTGAGGTTCGGTCTGCCGACCTACCGATCGAAGCTTGCCTGCGGCCAATACAACCTGTCGGTGGTCGACCGTGCGCCAAAGATCGCCTGTCCGACCCGCACCACGGTCGCGCCCTCCTCGATCGCAACTTCGAAATCGCCGGACATCCCCATCGACAGTTGCGTCAGGTCGGGATGGATCTTCACCATGCGATCCCGCAGATCGCGCAGCAGCCGGAAGCAGCCGCGAACACGTTCGGTGTCGGTGCTGAAGACCGCGAGCGTCATCAGGCCGCGTGGCTTGAGGCGCGGATAGTCGGACAGACGCTCGACAAACGGGACGAGATCACCGGGTGCAAGGCCGTATTTGCTTGCCTCGCCGGAGGTGTTCACCTGCACGAACACGTCGAGATCCCGCCCCTCCGCATCCAGGCGACGATTGAGCTCGTCGGCAAGCCGCAGACTGTCGAGCGCGTGGAATTCCGACGCGAACCGGACGAGATACTTCACCTTGTTAGTCTGGAGGTGGCCAATGATCGACCAGCGGATCGGCAGATCCGCAAGCATAGCGCGCTTGTCACGGGCCTCCTGCAGCTTGTTTTCACCAAACTCGGAGATGCCTGCCGCATAGGCCAGGCGAAGCACATTCGCCGGCACCGTCTTGGTGACGGGCAAAAGACGAACATCCGCAGGGCTGCGCCCGCAGCGATCGCAAGCGGCCGCGATACGCTCGCGGACCAGCATCAGATTGGCCGCAAAGACAGCGGCGGGATCCGCGCCGAAGCGTGCGATATCGTCTGGGGAAATCTCGAGGTTGGTAGGCATCGTATCCATCCGCCTCCGATCAATGAGGCTGGCCGGCAGTCTTCCAATGTGGGTCCGCGGTTACAACCGGTGATCAGTATTTAGCACGAGCGCGGTCTGGTTCTCCCGGCCATTTCTGGTTGCGACAGCCGGCCAATTCCGGGCAGAGCAACGCGCCGTGGTTAGGGTTTGATCGCCGCCCGAAGCGCTTTGGCGAGCTTCTTCACGGCGCCTTCGATTTCGAGCGGCGTGTACGCAGCAAAGCCCATCAGGAAGCCGGCTTCGCCGTCGCGGGCATGGTGCAGCCCCGACAGCCCGAGCACTTCGATCCCGACGCGGTGTGCGGCTTCGACCGCAGTTCGCTCCGGCAAGTCACACGTCAGCACACAGGGGAGTTGCAGGCCGCCGACCGGAACGCGCGGCTCGACAAAGCCGGACAGATGTTTGCGGACGAGGCGGACGAGGACGTCCAGGCGCGTCGCATAGACACCGCGCATCGTGCGGACATGCGCGCCGAAATGGCCGCCCTCCATGAACCGGGCCAGCGTCAGCTGCGCCATCGAGGCGCTGTGACCATCCAGCAGCGTGCGCGCAACCGTCATCGGCTTGACGAGTTGCGGCGGCAACACGACGTATCCGATCCGCAAACCAGGAAACAGCGATTTGGTGAAGGTGCCGATGTAAATCGTCCGGTCGTGCGGATCGAGACCTTGCACGCACGCCGTCGGCTTGCCGGCGTAATGGAATTCGCTGTCGTAGTCGTCTTCGATGATCCACGCCTGGTGCCGGGCCGCCCATTCGATCAGTGCGAGGCGGCGGTCCAGCGCCAATGTCGCACCGGTCGGAAACTGGTGGGACGGCGTCAGGAACACCGCCTTGGCCCGGCGCGGCTGGGCCGTGATCTGGTCGACGCTGAGACCCTGACGGTCGACCGGAATCGGAACGCACTCCACGCCTGCGGCATCGAATGCTTTGCGCGCGCCGTAATAGGCCGGATCTTCGATGAAGATCCGGTCGCCGGGATCGAGCAGCATATTCGCGCACAGCGACAGCGCCTGCTGCGAACTGGTGAGCACCAGGACGCGATCCGCCGAGGCGCGGGCCCCGCGTTCGAGGTTGACGTAGTCGGCGATGGCGCGGCGCAGTGGCTCGCTGCCCTGCGGATCGCAGTGAAGCAGAGTGTGTGGACCCATCTCCTTGCGGACCTGGCGCTCCAGCCGCTCCCAGAGCTGAAGTGGAAACGTCCGCGTTTCCGGCACGCCATGGACGAACGGCCGCGGCAACAGCTGCTCGCGAATGCCGCCGCTGCCGAACATCGCGGCTCCGCGCTTGCTGAGCTTCGGCGCCCGGTTGCCCAGCAGAGCGTCCCGCTGCGCCAGACGGCGGCCCGGCGTGAACTCCGTCATCTCCGCGACGAAGCTGCCGCTGCCCACGCGGCGCTCGATGAAGCCCTCGGCGTGAAGCTGGCCATAGGCGACTTCGATCGTATCGCGCGACACTCCGAGCGATTGCGCAAGGGCGCGCGACGCCGGCAGCGGCTTGCCTGCGCCCAGCGCACCATCGACGATCAGCTGGCGGATGGCACGCTGCACCCGCGCGTGCAGCGGCATCGCCGCATGAGCCGGATGGGCGACCCACGCTTTGACGGATTCGAGTTGGGAGTGCTTGAACAATTGGTCTGCCCTTGTGGCGGAGAATGGCCGGGCACATCAGGCCACCTGATGGCTAGATGTCAATCCATTGAGCTCGCCTCGCTTCCAGCAGAGGATTGTCGACCGCATGCCGTCCCGCCCCACTCCTTCTCCGATCCGCCTCGGCGACCTCACCCACCCGGTTATCGCCGGCCTGATCTCGGTGATCGTCAACTACGGCGGCACGTTCATCCTAGTGTTTCAGGCTGCCAAGATCGCGGGCCTCAGTCCCGAGCTGACGGCATCCTGGGTCTGGTCGATTTCGATTGGCGTCGGACTGACCGGGCTGTTGCTGAGCCTGCACTATCGTGAGCCAATCATCACGGCGTGGTCGACGCCGGCGGCGGCATTTCTGGTGACCGCGCTGGCGACGACGCCCTATGCGGAGGCGATCGGCGCCTACATGATCTCGGCGGCGGCGTTCGTCCTACTCGGCCTGTCCGGCTATTTCGAAAAGGTGATCCGTCTGATTCCGCCCGGGATCGCATCGGGCCTGCTCGCCGGCATTCTGCTGCAGTTCGGGATCGGAGCCTTCGGCGGCGCCAGCGTCGATCCGTGGCTGGTCGGCTTGCTGATTGCCGCTTACGTTGCATTCAAGCGCTTCTCCGCGCGCTACGCCGTGGTCGGCATTCTGCTGCTCGGCCTCACGTTCCTGCTGACGCAAGGTCGCGTCGATCTGTCCGGCCTCAAACTCGTCTTCGCGGCCCCGGTGTTCAGCATGCCGGAGTTTTCGCTGAATGCGCTGCTGTCGGTCGCGTTGCCGCTGTTCCTAATCACGCTCACCGGTCAATACATGCCGGGGATGCTGGTGCTGCGGAACGACGGGTTCAAGACCAGCGCCAATCCGATCGTCACAGTCACCGGTCTCGGCTCGCTCATCATGGCGCCGTTCGGTTCGCACGCCTTCAACATCGCGGCGATCACGGCTGCGATCGCCACCGGCCGGGAGGCCCACGAAGACCCGACCAAGAGATGGATTGCCGGCATCGCGGCAGGCTGTTTCTATGTGCTGGTCGGCGTGTTCGGCGTCACTCTCGCTGCAGTGTTCATGGCGTTTCCTGCCACCTTCATCACCACCCTCGCCGGTCTGGCCCTGCTCGGCACCATCGGCGGCAGCCTTGCCGGGGCGATGGCAGACCCGACCTCGCGCGAGGCGGCATTGATCACGTTCCTGGCCTCGGCCGCGAACATCAAGCTGCTCGGCATCGGCGGCGCATTCTGGGGCCTGCTGATCGGCGGACTCGCCTATGTTGTGCTCAACGGCCGCATGCCTTATCGCGCGACAGCCGATCGCTCCGCCACCGAGGCGGCTGCAAAATGAACCACGGAACGACGCCGATGACGACGTCCATCATCTCGATCCAGAGCCAGGTGGCACACGGCCACGTCGGCAACAGCGCCGCCGTGCTGCCGATGCAGGCGCACGGGCTGAACGTGGCGGCGGTGCCGACGACGTTGCTCTCCAATCATCCGGGCCTCGGAAGCACGCGCGGCCGGGTGTTGGACGCCGAGCTGGTCGGCGAACTGCTGCGCGGGATCGAAGAACGCGGGCTGATCGAAACCAGCCGCTACATCGTGTCCGGCTACCTCGGCTCGCGCGCCAACGGCGAGGTGGTGGCGGCCTTCGTCAAACGCGCCCGACAACTCAATCCCGCCATCACCTACATCTGTGATCCGGTGATGGGAGATTCCCATGTCGGGGTGTTCGTGCCCGATGACGTTGCCGCTTGCATCTGCAACGAGCTCGTCCCGCTCGCCGATCTTCTGACGCCCAACCAGTTCGAGGCCGGATTGATCGCCGGCCACCCGCTGGCGACATGGTCAGAGCTCAAGGTCACGGTCGACAGAATGCAGGTTTGGCGGGAAGCCCGTGTCGTCGTGACCAGTTGCAGGCTGGTGGATACGCCTGACGACTCGCTCGAGAACATCGTGTTCGAAGGCACGAACTCCACCCGACTGCCGTCGCCGCGCCTGGAGCTGGCGGCGGCCGGCACAGGTGATCTCTACACCGGCCTTCTGATTGCGGGCCTCGCCCGCAATCTCAGCCTGGTCGATGCCGCCCGCCGCGCCGCCGCCATCGTGCTCGACGTGCTGAAACGCACCATCGCCGCTGGCGAATGCGAGATGCAGCTTGCCAGCGTCATCGATGCACTGAACCCCGCCTTTGGCGAGCCTCCTCCTCGATGACTCCGGAAGATCCATTATCGAGCACTTCGGAGTGCTGCCGCTCAGAGCGTTACAGCCCCGGCGCGACCCAAGCGGTCGAAACGGCGCCGCGGCCATCGAGGCCGATCCGCCAGTACAGCGGCCGCCGCTCGTGCTGCACCAGATAGACATCAACGCCGCCATTGCCGACGCCGACGAACTCGACGGTCCGAACCGCGCCGGCCTCCGCGATCTCCTCGTGCAACTTTGCCAATTGCTGTCTGGTGGCCCTGGCCAGCGCCTCGGTCATCTCGTCGTAGTTGGGCTGACCGGTGTAGATCCCGTCGATCAGTCGGCGCAGCGCAGCTTCCGTGCCGGGGCTCGGGCGGTTACTCGTCAGTTTCTGGGCGAGCTGCTGTTCGATCCGCCGAGCCTCTTCGGCGTCGATGCGCGGCATCGGGATATCGAGACCGTTCTGATGCAGCACCAGCGATTGTGCCACGCCTGACGAGTCAGTCACGAAGCTGATCTGCGCGTCGACGACCTTGGCAAAGAACTGTGTGCGGCTCTCGGCGAACAGCGGCACGTCCGGCTGCCCGGTCAGCCGCGACACCAGCCGTCCGCCCTCTCGGCTGATCGTCATCACGCCCTGATTGGCGAGCTCGTAGAAACCGACGTAGCGATCCACGATCGCCGCATCGAGCCGAACTTCCTCGCGCTCAGAACTTCGCGTCGGCTGCCCGGCGGACTGGACAGCGGCCGACAGTACATTCCAGTTCTGGCAGCCCAGAACCTTGGCAATCAGCTCCAGGCTCTCACTTCGGGTGAGTTCGGCTTTCGGCTTAATGGCCTCGCGCAGTGTTTGCGCCATGGCCTTTGCGTCGCGGAAATCGCGCATCATGAACCCTCTGCAGGGCGAACTGATCAGGTCAGATGCTTGCGTTACTGACTCCGTTCGCCTCGGCAAAGGGGGCACGGGTCGCTCTGATACGTTCACCATACCCCTGAAGGGGCGCAAGCGGCGGGCCGTATCCACCCGCAGAGACACTGGCGCGCGCCGGACTCGATGTCAAACGCTGGCCTGCCGCACAGTGCGGCCGCGCGGCGCGATGCCGCGCAGCCGGATCGCATGCAAGCTCGGTCAGTTCTTCGGCGCCGCTTCGCCGGCTTCACCCTTCGGGCCGGCAGGGCCAACGGCGCCTGAGGGACCAGCCGGACCGGCAGGTCCCGCGGGACCGGCAGGACCAACATCCCCCTTCGGACCGGCGGGACCCGCCGGGCCTGCAGGACCAGCGGGGCCTGCCGGACCTGGAGCGCCGGCGGCGCCCGCTTCGCCCTTCGGACCGCGCGGTCCGCAATTGGCGACCAGCAGGCCGGTCAGGGTTTCGGTGCCCGACTTCAAGTCGAGCTTGCAGGTCTCGGGGACGTCCGACAGCGAGAATTTGAAACGACGCGACGACGAGCTCTTGGCCTTGTCGCCGGTACCGACGACCTCGACCTCCTGGCCAGCCTTGGTGGTCTTGCCGGTGATCACCAGCTTGCCGCTCTCGATCGCCAGCGTGTCGATCTCCAGCGCCGAGGCCGCGCCGGAGGTCATCGCCAGGATCGCGGCTCCGACCAGAATGGATCGTCTTGCCATCAACTTCTCCCCACCTGTTGCAGTGACGCTTGCGCGTCGTGTCCATCGCCAAGGCGGCCGCCCGCGGTCGCCACAACCGAGGATAGCCTAATGGATGGCGGAGCATAGCCGGGGCAGCGCGACATTTTTGCTACGAGCCGCACAGTTCGCCGTGGACACCGGTGTGTGACACCTGTGCCATGCCGGGATTGCGAACAAAGCAGGAATCTGGGAGCGTCCATCCTTCACCCGACAGGCGCTGATTCGTGTCCTTGCCCGCTCCGATCCTCGACGGCCTCAATCCCGAGCAGCGCTGCGCCGTCGAGCACGGCGCGGGGGCAGCTGCCTGCCCGCCACTTCTGGTGATCGCCGGCGCTGGCAGCGGCAAGACCAACACGCTGGCTCACCGGGTTGCGCATCTCGTCGTCGGCGGCGCCGACCCGTATCGCATCCTGCTGATGACATTCTCGCGCCGCGCCGCCGCCGAGATGACCCGCCGGGTCGAGCGGATCGCCCGCAAGGTGCTCGGCGACCGCGCCTCGGCGTTGAGCGGCGGGCTGCATTGGGCCGGCACCTTCCACGGCATCGGCGCCCGGCTGCTGCGCGATTATGCCGATCGGATCGGGCTCGATCCCGGCTTCACCATCCACGACCGCGAAGACTCGGCCGACCTGATGAACCTGGTCCGCCACGACCTCGGCTTCTCCAAGACCGACAGCCGATTTCCGGCCAAGGCGACGTGCCTGTCGATCTACTCGCGCTGCGTCAACGCTGGCCAGCCGCTCGATGTCGTGCTCGGCGCCAACTACCCGTGGTGCGCCGGCTGGGCCGCCGAGCTGAAGCAACTGTTCGCGGCTTATGTCGAAGCCAAACAGCGCCACAACGTGCTCGATTACGACGACCTGTTGCTGTACTGGGCGCAGGTGATGGAGGAGCCGGCCTTCGCCGCAGAGATCGGCGGCCGGTTCGATCACGTGCTGGTCGACGAGTATCAGGACACGAACGCGCTGCAGGCTCGGGTGTTGCTGGCACTCAAACCAAATGGCGCCGGCCTCACAGTGGTCGGCGACGATGCCCAGGCGATCTACTCGTTCCGCGCCGCCACGGTGCGCAACATCCTCGACTTCCCGAAGGCCTTCAATCCGCCCGCTCGCGTGGTCACGCTGGACCGCAACTATCGCTCGACCCAGGCGATCCTGTCGGCCGCCAATGGCGTGATCGATCTGGCGCGCGAGCGTTTCACCAAGAACCTATGGACCGATCGGGCCGAAGGTTCGCGGCCGCTGCTGGTCGGCGTTCGCGACGAGGCCGATCAGGCGCGCTATATCGTCGAGCGCGTACTCGACGCCCGCGAAGGCGGCGCGACACTAAAGCAGCAGGCGGTGCTGTTCCGCACCTCGTCGCATTCCGCTCCGCTGGAGCTCGAGCTGACCCGGCGCAATATTCCGTTCGTCAAATTCGGCGGGCTGAAGTTTCTCGATGCCGCGCACGTCAAGGACATGCTGGCGCTGCTGCGCTTCGTGCAGAACCCGCGAGACCGCGTCGCCGGATTCCGGGTAATGCTGCTGATGCAGGGCGTCGGCCCGGCGTCGGCGCAGAAGGCGCTGGATGCAATGACGGCCGCGGCCGATCCGCTCGGCATGCTGGCCGCCCTGCCCGCGCCGCCGCGCGCCGGCGCCGACTGGCGCGGCTTTGTCGAGGCGGTCCAGGAGCTGCGCAGCGGCGATGCGGGTTGGCCGGCCGAGATCGAGCGGGCGCTGATCTGGTACGCGCCGCATCTCGATCGCATTCACGAGGATGCTGAAACCCGCAGGGCCGATCTGGTGCAACTGGCACAGATCGCCTCGGGCTATCCGTCGCGCGAGCGCTTCCTCACCGAGCTGACGCTTGATCCGCCGGACGCAACCTCCGATCAGGCCGGCGTGCCGACGCTCGACGACGACTATCTGATCCTGTCGACAATCCATTCCGCCAAGGGCCAAGAATGGAAGCAGGTGTTCGTGCTCAACGTCGTCGATGGCTGCATGCCGTCCGACCTCGGCACCGGCACCTCGGCCGAGATCGAGGAAGAGCGCCGCCTGCTCTATGTGGCGATGACCCGAGCGAAGGACGATCTGCACCTCGTGGTGCCGCAGCGTTTCTTCACCCACGGCCAGAACGCCCAAGGCGATCGCCACGTTTATGCGTCACGCACCCGGTTCATCCCCGAGCGGCTGCTGCCACTGTTCGAACGCACCAGCTGGCCGCGCGTCACGCCTGAAGCCGCAGCAGCGGCGTCGCAGCGCGGCCCGCGTATCGACATCAATTCGCGGATGCGGCGGATGTGGACCTGAGCGCGATCAGGCCGCCGCGCTGGTGGTGATGGTGCCGCCGTCGGCGTTGTCGACGATCACCGGGCTGTCGAACCAGCTCATCACCGGCTCGGCGCCGTACAAGGCGGCGACGCGGGCGCGCCATTCGCCGCCATAGACGGCGTCGGCAGCCTCGCGGCTTTCCCACAGGTAGATGCCTCCGGCGGTCGCGCCGTCCTCGGAGCGAATGTAATATTTGCGGATCAGGCCCGGCAGCTTCTGGTATTTCGGCGCACTGCTCTCGAACCGCTTCTTTGCGTCCTCCAGGCTGATCGGCGTCGCCATGTGAAACTGCACGACGGTGGTGATCATCGGAACCTCCTCGGATTTTTCCGGCATCTTAGCGCAATCTGCGCCATGCTGTCTCTGCCCGCCGCGGCCCGGCTATTTGAACGCTTCCGGAAACCGCACCGTGGTGCCGAGCGTGATCCAGCGGGCATTTTCCCCGGTGATGTTGTGGCCGACGATCAGGTCCATCGAGAAAATCTCATTGGGCCGCCAGCGCACGCCCGCCTGCGCGCGGGGCCGAATCTTGCCGGCGCTGTCGTCGGGAGCGCCGGAGAGGCCGAACCCCTCCAGCGTCAGTTGCAGCGTGTCGGTGAACTTCCAGTCGAAGCCGACGCCGTAGCTGAGATAGTGCTGGTCGATCGTCCGATCCCACAGCCAGCCGGCGTTGAGGTTGACCCGCATCGTCTCGGACAGCCGGTAGGTCGCCGGCAGCGTCACGAACGCGACCGTGTTGTTGCGGCTGGCTGCATCGTAGGAGCCGCCCGCCTCGATCGCGAGACCGAACCGGCCGACCGCAGTCGGCACCAGGACGGTCTTGAGCTTCGGGGACAGTGTCGTGCTCCAGTCGCCGTCGGCGCGCGCCTGGCTCGCCTGCAGCGTCAGCTCGAAAGGACGACCGAGGTCCACCACGCAGGACGGGTTCGCCACTGCCGAAAAGTCGGCGTTGGTGGCTCGCGACCACCAGCTTTCCAGCTTGCACGAACCGAGTTCGGAAATGTCGGTGGCATCGACCGCATAGGCGCCGTTCGCCGCCCAGGCTTCGCCCGACAGCAGCAGGGCAAGCCCGATCACGGCGAGCAGCAAAACGGTCAGGGCGCGGGTCAGCGGAAGCATGGAACCAGCCTTAGCAGACGGCCGGCTCGACAGCTTCCGCGACTTCCGCCTATCCTCAACTTCATGGCCGACCATGAGCATCATCATCACCACGATCACGACCATTCCGAATTGTCGGAGACCGAGCTGCGGGTGCGCGCGCTCGAAACCATCCTCACCGAAAAGGGCTATGTCGATCCCGCGGCACTCGATGAGTTGATCGAAACCTACGAGACCAAGGTCGGCCCGCGCAACGGCGCCCGCGTGGTCGCCAAGGCCTGGAGCGACCCGGCGTATCGCGAGCGGCTGCTGCACGACGCCACCGCAGCGATTGCCGAGCTCGGCTACACCGGCCGCCAGGGCGAACACATCGTCGCGGTCGAGAACACGCCGGCCACCCACAACATGGTCGTGTGCACGCTGTGCTCCTGCTACCCGTGGCCGGTGCTCGGCCTGCCGCCGGTCTGGTACAAATCGGCGCCGTATCGTTCGCGTGTGGTCAAAGAACCCCGCGCGGTACTGGCCGAATTCGGTGTGACGCTGCCGCAAGACACGGCGATCCGGGTGTGGGATTCCACTGCGGAAATACGTTACCTGGTCATTCCCATGCGTCCGGTCGGCAGCGACGATCTCGAAGAAGATCAGCTCGCCGACCTCGTCACCCGCGACAGCATGATCGGCACCGGCCTTGCTTGCCCACCCGCGGAGATCACGGAATGAACGGCGCACACGACATGGGCGGCATGGACGGCTTCGGGCCAGTGATGCCCGAGAGCGATGAGCCGCTGTTTCATGCCGCGTGGGAGCGCCGTGCCTTCGCGCTGACGCTGGCGATGGGACGTCCCGGCGGCTGGAACATCGACATGTCGCGGTTCGCCCGCGAGAACCGTGCACCGATCGATTATCTGTCGAAGAGCTACTATCAGCTCTGGCTCGCAGGCCTCGAAACGCTGATGGCCGAGCGCGGCCTTGTCACCGCGGATGAAATCGATGCGGGCCGCCCGCTGCATCCGGCAAAGCATGTATCGGTGCTCTCGGCCGCGGACGTGGCACCAATGCTGACGCGCGGTGCACCGACCGAACGTGAAGCCGCGGTCCCTGCCCGGTTCGGCGTCGGCGATCGGGTCCGCGCCAAGGAGCTGCATCCACGAACCCATATTCGGCTGCCGCGCTACGTCCGCGGCCGGGTCGGCACGATCGAATTGGTACACGGCGCGCATGTGTTTCCCGACAGCCACGCGCATGGCGGCGGCGAGCAGCCGCAATGGTTGTACACGGTGGCATTCGAAGCACGCGAACTGTGGGGCGACGATGCCGACCCGACCTCACGGGTCTCGGTCGATGCCTGGGATTCTTATCTGGAGCCGGCGTGATGAGCGGCCATTCCGAGGCTGCGGCGATCGCGGCGCGCAGCGTGCCGGGCCTGCCTCAGGACGATGACGGCCCAGTGTTCCGGGAGCCCTGGGAAGCCCACGCCTTTGCGATGGCGGTGACGCTGCACAGCCGCGGCCTCTTCACCTGGCCTGAATGGGCGGCGGCGTTGTCGGCCGAGATCCGGCGAGCCCAAGCTGAAGGCGATCCCGACTGCGGCGACACCTACTACCGCCATTGGCTCGCGACGCTGGAACAGATGGTCGCAGCCAAGGGCGTCGCCAGCCTCGCGACCCAGCATCAATACCGCAACGCCTGGGACCGCGCCGCCGATCGCACCCCGCACGGCCATCCGATCGAGTTGCAACCCGGCGATTTTCCACAGTCAGAAGCGTTTTCGGCGGCTGAGTCACCGCCGCGTTAACGCTGATGCGACAAGTTTGGGCTGTGCGTCACTGACGTCAACGAGAACCGAACCGATCGGCGCTAATCTGCAGCCTGCCGACAGATCGCGTATGGCGAGGCTGCGGCGGCAGCGAGTTGGGTGATGGCGCAGATCGATTTTGATCGACCGATGCGGTGGGCGGCAAATGCCGCCGGCCGCTATCTCGCCGAAGCGACGTGCGACTCCGAACTGTTTCTGCAACGTGCCGCGGCGCTCGGCCCTTCCGCGGCGATCACCCCGTTTCAATCTCCCGACTGGTTGAACGCCTGGTTGAGACTGCTCGGGCCTTCCGCGTCCACCGAGCCCCTGCTGATCACCGTCCGCGACAGCTTCCGCGACGAGATCGCGATGCTGCTGCCGCTGGTGATCCGCCGGGTGTGCGGCGTAGCGCTGGTCGAATTCGCCGACCTCTCGGTGTCGGACTACAACGTGCCGCTGCTCGGCCCCGCCGCCCCCTCGACGCCGGAAGCGGCTGCCGCGGCTTTCGCAGCCGCGTTGGCGGCGATGCCCGACGTCGACGTGGTGCGGCTGTGCAACCTGCCGCTGACCGCGGGCGGCAAGGTCAATCCTCTGGCGCTGCTCGCATCCACGCCCTCTTCGACAGTGCGCAACGTCACCACGCTGCCGCGCTCATGGGACGACTATCTCGAGTCGCGTCCGCGCAAATTCCGCAAGGCGCTGCGCCAGCACCATCGCACTCTCGACGCGCTCGGCGGCGTGCGGGTTCGGATGATCACCTCGCCCGGCGACGACACCGCAAAGCTGTTCGGTAAGCTCGATCAGTTTCAACGCGCGCGCATCGCCGCGCTCGGCAAGCGCTACGTACTCGACCGGCCGGCTTATGCACGGTTCTATCGCGAGGTGTTTTCGCGCGGCCAGGCGATGCTGTCGGTGATGGAGTCCGGCGACTCCGTCGTCGCGGTCGCCTACAGCCTGCTGCATCGGCAGAGCTGCACGACGGTGCGGCTCGGGAACGCCGGCGCAGAATGGAGCCGCGGATCGCCCGGCATTGTGCTCGCGAGCGAGATCATCCGTTGGCTGATCGACAACGGCATCGAGCAGTTCGATCTCGGCGCCGGAGGCTACGACTACAAGAAGCAGCTCGGCTGCGAGCCGCAGCCGCTGCTGGTGCTGGAGAAGGCGCTAACGCTGAAAGGCCGAATGGCGCTGTCGGCTTGGTCGACCTATACGGGCGGCCGCTCGCTGGTTCAGTCGCTGACGGCGAAGGCGTCGTAAACCAGCTTCTTGAACATCGGCACCACCCGGCCGCGTTCAGTCTCGGTCTGCTGCATCAGGATGTAGATCATGTCGAGCGACGGATCGACGCCGAAATAGGTGCCGCTGCCGCTGTCCCATTTCAGCTCGCCGATCGAGCCCGGCGCCGGCGGATTGGCCTCACCCGGCTCGACCCGCACGGCGAGACCGTAGCCGTAGCCAAAGCCGTCACCGGGAAAATAGAAGTAGTCGCGTTCGACGCCGGAGCCGGGACCGATCTGATCGGTGGACATCATCTTGAACGCCGCAGGGCTCAGATAGCGGCGGCCGTCAAGCTCGCCGCCTTCCAGCAGCATCTGGGCGAACCGCGCGTAGTCCATGACGGTCGACAACAGTCCGCCGCCGCCCGACTGCCATTCCGGATGCGCACGGCGCTGCCGCTCGGCATCGGCCAGCACGGTATCGGTGGGAAATACCGCGGCCATCCGCTCCTGCTCCGCCTCGGTTCGCAGCACAAAACTGGTGCTGGTCATGCCGAGCGGATCGAACAGCCGGTGCTTAAGGAAATCGGACAGCGGCTCGCCTGACACGATCTCGATGACGCGGCCGAGCACGTCGGTCGAATGGCCGTAGCGCCACAGAGTGCCGGGCTGGCGCGCCAGCGGCAATCGGGCCATCCGCTCCGCGAACTGGGCGTTGTCGAACCGGCCGGCGAACAGGTTCGCCTGCTGATACGCCGCCATAATCAGTTCGCCGCCGATATACTCGTAAGTCATTCCCGAGGTGTGGCGCAGCAGATCTTCGATCGTCACCGGCCGATCCGGATCGACCAGCTTCAGCGCCGGCTTGCCGTCTTCGACGGTCTCGATCCCGACCTTCACGTGCGCGAACGAGGGAACGTACTTCGAAAGCGGATCCGGCAGTCCGAGGCGCCCTTCATCGATCAGCATCATCGCCGCGACACTGGTGATCGGCTTGGTCATCGAATGCAGCGCAAAGATCGTATCCGGCGTCATCCGGTGACGCCGCGCGGCGGTACGCCAGCCGAAGCACTGCAGATACACTGGTTTGCCGTGCTGCTGGATCAGCACCACGGCACCCGGCAGCTTTCCGGACGAAACTTCATGATCGAAGAAGGCGCTGAGCCGCGCCAGCTTCTCAGGCTTGGGAGCCGCCGCGGCGCTACCGGGCGCGGCTGCGAGCCGCACCGTCCCAGCAGGCATGGTCAGCGCCGCGCCGATCGCTTGGAGAATCTGGCGGCGGCGGATCGAAACGAAGGAGCGCGGCATGGCGAGCATGTCCGTAGCGTCGAGACGCCAGCTTTAGCACGCGCACCGTTGCGGCTCGATGATACGAAAGAGTACGGATCAGATGCCGGAGGCGTACTCGATCCAGCCCTTGGCGCGCAGCCGGCATGCCGGACATTCGCCGCAGCCATAGCCCCAATCGTGACGTGCCCCACGCTCGCCGAGATAGCAGGTGTGCGAGTCTTCGCGGATCAGATCGACCAACGCATCGCCGCCGAGCTCTTGCGCGAGCTGCCAGGTGGCGGCCTTGTCGCGCCACATCAGCGGTGTGTGTAGCGTGATATCGCGCGCCATACCGAGCGACAGCGCCGTCTGCAACGCCTGGATGGTATCGTTGCGGCAGTCCGGATAGCCGGAGTAATCAGTCTCGCACATCCCGCCGACGATGTCGGTGATGCCGCGCCGATACGCCAGCGCTGCCGCGAAATTCAGGAAGATCAGATTGCGGCCGGGCACGAACGTGTTCGGCAGGCCATCGGCGCCCATCGCGATCGCGACGTCGCGGGTCAGCGCGGTGTCGGAGATTTGTGCGAGCGTCGGGATCGTCAGGGTGTGATTGTCGCCGAGCTTGGCGGCCCAATCATCGCTGATGGCGCGGAAGCCGTCGAGCAGCCGCGCGCGGCACTCCAATTCGATCAGATGCCGCTGGCCGTAATCGAAGCCGATGGTCTCGACGCGGGCGAAGCGCGCCAGCGCCCAGGCCAGACAGGTCGCGGAGTCCTGCCCGCCGGAGAACAGCACCAGCGCGGTCTTGTCGGATGAATGGTCGGTCATGCGCATGGCTGTAGCACCGTGCGGCGGGCGCGCCAAATGCCGCGATTTTCGCTGGGATGGCGGCGCCGGTTGCGGCATAGGAGACAAAGCCTCCTCCTGCCCCGGACCAACGCCATGACCCCTTCCCGCGATATCGCCCGCCTGATCGAGATCATGGCTGCGCTCCGGACCCCGGTGACCGGCTGTCCGTGGGACCTCGAGCAGGATTTCGCGACGATCGCGCCCTACACCATCGAGGAAGCGTTCGAGGTCGCCGAAGCGATCGCCCGCCACGATCTCGACGATCTCCGCGAAGAACTCGGTGACCTGCTGTTGCAGGTGGTGTTCCACGCGCGGATCGCCGAAGAGCGCGGCGCCTTTGCGTTTGGCGACGTGGTCGAGGCTATCACCCGCAAGATGATCCGCCGCCATCCGCATGTGTTTGCCGATGCCGAGGGCAATTTGACGCCGTCGCATGTCGAGGGTGTCTGGGACCGGATCAAGGCGGAGGAAAAGGCCGAGCGCGCCGCCCGCCGTGGCCTCACCGAGCAGCCATCCAGCTCGGTGCTGGCCGGCGTCAAATCCGGCCAGCCGGCGTTGTCGCGGGCGATGGATCTGCAGCGCAAGGCCGCCAAGGTCGGCTTCGACTGGAACGATCCGCGCGCGGTGCTGGCGAAGATCCGCGAGGAGACCGACGAGATCGAGGCCGCGCTGGACCGCGGCGATCAGGCGCACATTACCGAAGAGACCGGCGATCTGTTGTTCGCGCTGGTCAACCTTGCCCGCCACGCCAATGCCGACCCGGAAATCGCGCTGCGCGGCGCCAACGCCAAATTCGAGCGCCGCTTCGCCTATATCGAGCAGGCGCTGGCGGCCCAGGGCCGCTCGCCCGACGACGCCACGCTCGCCGAGATGGACGCGCTGTGGAACGAGGCCAAGGCGACCGAAGCGACGAAATAACGCCTCCCGGTTCCGATTCCGGCCGCGACTTCCTATCTATGCTTGCACGAAAACAATGCAGGGGGTCGCGCGAGCATCATGCTCTCGGTGGAATTGGCAATCGTTGTCGTCCTGATCGTCGTCAACGGTCTGCTGTCGATGTCCGAACTGGCGATCGTTTCCTCTCGCCCGGCGCGGCTCTCAATCCTGGCGCAGCGCGGCGTTCGCGGAGCCCGGCAGGCGCTCAAGCTGAGCGAAGATCCGGGCCGTTTTCTCTCGACCGTCCAGATCGGCATCACCTTGGTCGGCGTGGCGTCCGGCGCGTTCTCCGGCGCGACGCTGGGCCAGCGCCTGAGCGACTGGCTGGCAGCGACCGGCGTGCCGTTCGCCGATATCATCGGCGTCGGCCTGGTGGTGACGCTGATCACCTACGCGACGCTGATCGTCGGCGAGCTGGTGCCGAAGCAACTCGCGCTCCGCGACCCCGAAGCCGTCGCGGTGAAGGTCGCGCCGGCCATGGCGCTGCTCGCCAAGATTTCGCTGCCGGTGGTGGTGGTGCTCGACGTCTCCGGCAAGGCAATGTTGGCGCTGCTCGGCCAGAGCGGTGAGCCCGAGGACAAGATCTCCGAAGAGGAGATCCATAGCCTGGTGCTGGAGGCTGAGACCGCCGGCGTGCTCGAGCCAGGCGAACGGCAGATGATCGCCGGCGTGATGCGGCTCGGCGACCGCCCGGTCGGCGCGGTGATGACGCCACGGCCGGAGGTCGACATGATCGACGTGTCCGATCCACCGGAGGTCATCCGGGCTGCCTTCGTCGAGAGCCCGCATTCGCGGCTGCCTGCGACCGACGGCGATCGCGACGACCCGATCGGCATCATCCAGGCCAAGGACGTGCTGGAGATCTATCTGCGCGGCGACACGCCGGACTTCCGCGCGCTGGTCCGCGACGCACCGGTAATCCCGGCCTCGGCCGACGCCCGCGACGCCCTGCTAATGCTGCGCAACGCCTCGGTGCATATGGGGCTGGTGTACGACGAATTCGGCGGCTTCGAGGGCGTGGTGAGCACAGCCGATATTCTGGAATCGATCGTCGGCGCGTTCAGCTCCGAAGATGGTCCGCCGGAGCCGGCGGCAGTGCGCCGCGACGACGGTTCGTATCTGATCGCCGGTTGGATGCCGGTCGACGAATTCGGCGATCTGCTCGGCATTCTGGTGCCGACGCCGCGCGATTATCACACCGTCGCCGGCCTGGTGCTGGCCCATCTCGGCGCGCTGCCTGCCGTCGGCGACAAGTTCGACTTCCAAGGGTGGCGGTTCGAAATCCTCGACCTCGATCACCGCCGGATCGACAAGATCCTGGCGAGCCGCCTGCCCGACGACGAAGCCTCGCCATGACGCCACCAGCCACCCGCGGGCGAGGCGACGCGCGCGCCCTCGCCGCCGTGCGGCTGCTGCACACCGCGATCTGGGCGTTCTTTGCGTCCTCGATCCTGGCGATCCCTGTGACGGTCTGGCTCGGGCAGCTGGTGGCCGCGCTGTGGTTCAGCGTCTTCGTGTGGGGCGAAGTTTTGGTGCTGGTGCTGAACCGGATGCGCTGTCCGCTGACGACGCTGGCGGCGCGCTACACCGACGACCGCGCCGACAATTTCGATATCTGCCTGCCGCGCTGGCTCGCCCGCTATAACCAGCGGTTGTTCGGTACGCTATTCGCCCTCAGCCAATTCCAGCTCGGCTGGGCGTTGCTGACAGGCTGAGCGGGTCTCTCTCGGTCCACAAACGACGACGGCCGCCGCGATCGGGGCGCGGCGGCCGTCGGCTCGTATCCCATTCCCGCCGGCGCGGCCGGAACGGAATGGCTAAGAACGGTGGACTTAGAACGGAATGTCGTCGTCCATGTCGCTGCGGCCGCCGCCGCTGCTGACCGGCATCGGCCGGCGTCCGCCGCCACCACCCGACGGGCCACTGGAGCCGAAATCACCGCCGGAATTGTCGTCGCCATAGCCGCCACCACCTCCACCGCCGCCGCTGCGGCCGTCGAGCATGGTCAGGTTCGAGTTGAAGTTCTGTAGCACAACCTCGGTACTGTAGCGCTCAGCGCCGCTCTGGTCGGTCCATTTGCGTGTCTGCAGCTGGCCTTCGATGTAAACCTTCGCGCCTTTTCTCAGGTACTGCTCGGCGACCTTGCACAACCCTTCGTTGAAAATCACGACACGGTGCCACTCGGTCTTTTCCTTACGCTCGCCGGTGGCGCGATCACGCCAGGACTCCGAGGTGGCAATCCGCAGGTTGGCAATCGGACGCCCATCCTGGGTCCGCTTGATCTCCGGATCGGCACCGAGATTCCCGACCAGGATCACCTTGTTCACGCTACCCGCCATCGACGTCTCCTCTCAAAACCATACTGACTGAGCGGCTCCGCAACCGGCCGGCGACCGCCCGCCGTCCTGCTCCGCCGCTGCGGTCGCGCCCAAGCTGGCGCGAGCCGTCCCAGCCTCAAGCGATTACGCTGTCGCCGCCGCTACGCCCATACGTCCACCAACGAAAACGCCCGTCGGACGGGATTTATCCACCGGGACGATCTCGGTCAGTTTGTTCTATTTTTGTTCCAAAGTGAAGTGCAAATTTCAATCGCGCTAGAGCGTCCGCATGTCACCCGGCCTGCCGTGCTGCGGCGACCGTGTCTCAGCGGTGACCCGCAATTACGCGCAACCTCTCTTAGGCGATCTATCCATGGTTTTAGGAATCACATTTCACTCGCGACTGTTGCATTTCCGCGACGGCGCGTTGCTCGCATTGCGTGTATGGTCGTCACGTGGAATTTCGAGGGGCGCTCGCGCTTCTCGCTCTGCGGCGGGGACACCGCGGACCGAGAGCCGGTGAAGCACAGACGAACCGGGGGGATTGCGATGAAGAAATTTCTGTTGGGGACTATCGGTTTGATCGCGCTAGGCGCTGCGCCGGCGATGGCTGCCGATCTCGCGGCTCGTCCTTACACCAAGGCACCGCCGATCGTTGCCGCGGCTTACGACTGGTCCGGCTTCTACGTCGGCGCCAACGGCGGCTGGGGCACCAGCCGCAATTGCTGGGATTTCGCAGGCACCACTGCGCAGCCGCTCGTGTCGAACCTGGGAGAGGGGTGCCACGATGCCTCCGGCGGTACTGTCGGCGGACAGATCGGTTACAACTGGCAGGTGGGGACGTGGGTGTTCGGCGTCGAAGCGCAGGGCAACTGGGCCGATTTCAAGGGATCAAATGTTAGTCTGCTCGTCGTTCCAGGGACAACCAACGATACTAAGATCGACGCCTTTGGACTCTTTACGGCGCGTGTGGGCTACGCGTGGAACAATGCACTGCTCTATGTGAAGGGGGGGGCTGCGGTCACAAGCGACAAGTACACCGTTTATGGCAACAGAACGGGTGCGATTACAGACACCGCTAGTGAAACGCGTTGGGGAGGAGCGGTAGGGGGCGGTTTAGAATACGGCTTCTCACCAGCATGGACCTTTGGTGTCGAGTACGACCACCTATTCATGGGTAGCCGAGACATTACCTTTGCGACGACTTCGATCGACCGTATCAAGCAGGACGTCGACGTCGTCACCGCCCGCATCAACTATCGCTGGGGCGGCCCGATCGTAGCGCGCTACTGAGCTTCGCGTCGGCTGATTTCAGTCGCGCTTGCGGAAGGCCGGCCTTGCGCCGGCCTTTTTGCTTTCGAATCGATGCAGCAGCTTCGCGTCGGCCGCGGCAGATTGCGTAGACAGCATCGTCCCGGCTCGGCCTCAGCGGAACCCAGCCACCCACGCCCTTATCGCCAACAATCCGGTTGATGGACGCCCGCAGCCTCTGGCAATCGCGTCGCGTTCTTCCTATGTTCCAGGCTCAGCCCCAACCGGCGCCAGCCCCGGACGCTCCGGCGCGCGCCCCAACCGGCGCGTTGTCGCGCGTCTGGACACCCGCATGGACGAAGTGATCAAGGCCAAGCGTCAGACCCCCGCGGCCTCGAGCCGGACCGCCATTACCATTCGTGGCGCCCGCGAGCACAATCTCAAGAACGTCGACGTCACCATCCCCCGCGACAAGCTGGTGGTGTTCACCGGCCTGTCCGGCTCCGGCAAATCGTCGTTGGCGTTCGACACCATCTATGCCGAGGGCCAGCGCCGCTACGTGGAGTCGCTGTCGGCCTATGCCCGGCAATTCCTCGAGATGATGCAGAAGCCGGACGTCGACCAGATCGACGGCCTGTCGCCGGCGATCTCGATCGAACAGAAGACCACCTCGAAGAATCCGCGCTCGACCGTCGGCACCGTCACCGAGATCTACGACTACATGCGCCTGCTCTGGGCGCGCGTCGGCGTGCCCTACTCGCCGGCGACCGGCCTGCCGATCGAAAGCCAGACCGTGTCGCAGATGGTCGACCGCGTGCTGGCGATGCCGGAAGGAACGCGGCTGTATCTGCTGGCGCCGGTGGTGCGGGGCCGCAAGGGCGAGTACCGCAAGGAGCTGGCCGACTGGCTGAAGAAGGGCTTCCAGCGCGTCAAGATCGACGGCGCGTTCCACGAGCTCGCCGAGGCGCCGACGCTCGACAAGAAATTCCCGCACGATATCGACGTCGTGGTCGACCGCATCGTGGTCCGTCCCGACATCGGCCAGCGCCTCGCCGAAAGTTTCGAGACCGCGCTGAAGCTGGCCGAGGGGCTGGCGGTGATCGAGTTTGCGGACGCGCCCGCCGCGCCGCCGGCGGCTGAGCCCGGCCACGACGACGTCGAAGGCAAAAAGAAAAAGGCCGACAAGAAGGTCGCAAAGATCCACGATAAGAGCGGTGCCGAGCGCATCCTGTTCTCGGAGAAGTTCGCCTGCCCGGTGTCCGGATTCACCATTCCGGAGATCGAGCCCAGGCTGTTTTCCTTCAACAACCCCTACGGCGCCTGCCCGGAATGCGGCGGCCTCGGCATCGAGCAGCACATCGACGCCGATCTCGTGGTGCCCGACAAGGAGCTCAGCTTGCGCAAGGGTGCGATCGCGCCGTGGGCGAAGTCGTCCTCGCCGTACTACCTGCAGACGCTGACCGCGCTCGGCAAGCACTACAAGTTCACGCTCGACACCAAGTGGAAGGACTTGCCCAAGAAGGTCCAGAACGTGCTGCTGCACGGCTCCGGCGACGACGAGATCAAGTTCTCCTACGAAGACGGCGTGCGCTCCTACGACACCAAGAAGCCGTTCGAGGGCGTCGTCACCAATATCGAGCGCCGCTTCCGCGAGACCGAGAGCGAATGGGCGCGCGAGGAGCTCGGCAAGTATTTCTCCGACGTGCCGTGCGACGCCTGCCACGGCCATCGCCTCAAGCCAGAGGCGCTGTGCGTCAAGATCGGCGGCAAGCACATCGGCGAAGTCTCCGAGCTGTCGGTCAAGGCGGCCGGCGACTGGTTCGCCAAGGTGCCGGACGTGCTCAACAAGCAGCAGAGCGAGATCGCCGTCCGCATCCTGAAAGAGATCCGCGACCGCCTCAGCTTCCTGCTCGACGTCGGCCTCAACTACCTGACGCTGTCGCGCTCGTCCGGCACATTGAGCGGCGGCGAAAGCCAGCGCATCCGCCTCGCCTCGCAGATCGGCAGCGGCCTCACCGGCGTACTCTACGTGCTCGATGAGCCGTCGATCGGCCTGCACCAGCGCGACAACGCCCGGCTGCTCGACACCCTTAAGCGGCTGCGCGATCTCGGCAACACCGTCATCGTCGTCGAGCACGATGAGGACGCCATCCGCCTCGCCGATTACGTGCTCGACATTGGCCCCGGCGCCGGCGTCCATGGCGGCCACATCGTTGCGCAGGGCACGCCCGCCGAGATCATGCGCAATCCGAAGTCGCTGACCGGCAAATATCTCACCGGCGAACTTGACGTGCCGGTGCCGGAGCGACGGCCGCCGAACCATCGGCGCACCATCAAGCTGGTCAATGCTCGCGGCAACAATCTGAAGAACGTCACCGCCGAAATCCCGCTCGGCCTGTTCACCTGCGTCACCGGCGTCTCCGGCGGCGGCAAGTCGACGCTGCTGATCGACACGCTGTATCGTGCGATCGCCCGCAAGCTGAACAACGCGTCCGAGCCGCCGGCGCCGCACGACCGCATCGAGGGCCTCGAGCACATCGACAAGATCATCGACATCGATCAGTCACCGATCGGCCGCACCCCGCGCTCGAACCCCGCGACCTACACCGGCGCGTTCACGCCGATCCGGGAGTGGTTCGCTGGCCTGCCGGAATCCAAGGCGCGCGGCTATGAGCCCGGCCGGTTCTCGTTCAACGTCAAGGGCGGCCGCTGCGAAGCCTGCCAGGGCGACGGCGTCATCAAGATCGAGATGCACTTCTTGCCCGACGTCTACGTCACCTGCGACGTCTGTAAGGGCAAGCGCTACAACCGCGAAACGCTCGACGTGCTGTTCAAGGGCAAGTCGATCGCCGACGTGCTCGACATGACGGTCGAAGAAGCCGCCGAGTTCTTCAAGGCGGTGCCGCGCGTCCGCGAAACCTTCAAGACGCTGCAGCGCGTCGGTCTCGACTACATCCATGTCGGCCAGCAGGCCACCACGCTGTCCGGCGGCGAAGCCCAGCGCGTCAAACTCGCCAAGGAGCTGAGCAAGCGCGCGACGGGGCGCACGCTCTACATTCTCGACGAGCCGACCACCGGGCTGCACTTCCATGACGTCGCGAAACTACTCGAAGTGCTGCACGAACTGGTGGCGCAGGGCAACACGGTGGTGGTGATCGAGCACAATCTCGAAGTCATCAAGACCGCCGACTGGGTCATCGACCTCGGCCCCGAAGGCGGCGACGGCGGCGGCGAAATCGTCGCCTGGGGCCCGCCGGAAGACATCGTCAAAGCGCCGCGCAGCTACACGGGCAAGTTCCTGAAGCCGGTACTGGAGAAGAAGGGGCCGGTGCGGAAGCGGAAGGCGGACGAGGCGGCGGAATAATATCGATGGGTCGCAAATTTCATTCATCGGAGGCGACGGTGACCCGTTTGTCGAAAGAGTTCATCCACGAAGGTCGTTACTGCGCCGAGATTCAGGTCGAGTTGATCGATGATCATACCGCATGGTCTCCGTACTTGCCGCCTGCGGAGGTAGGAAAGTTAGAAAACGTCCGCGAGGCCCTGCGACGCGGCGACTTGGTCGAAGCCGCAAAATATGGACTTGTGTTTGAATTGACGCCGACGACGGACTGATTGATCAAAGCAGTGGAGCGAATATGCGATGTTCAAGGCTGATCAAATGCTGGGTGATCTGGATCAGCGCCTAACACAACTCGCCACACCTAGGACTGATTGCTTGTATTACGCAATCACAATCACCGCTGAAGACGATGGTCGCATCATCTTCGGCACACAATCCCAATGGGCGGGATGGGCCAATTTAGAGCGACGCGAGGAACTGCGGCAAGCGCGGTTGGTGTATCCGAAATTCGTTGAACTATGGCAACATCTCAACCAACCGTATGCGGTCATCCACACTCTGGAAGAAATAGAGCTCTTTCTACTTGGCGGAGGAAACGCCATCGTCGAGGAGAACCTGGGGCGATCCGTATTTCAAAGACTTCTTGCCGCCGAAGCCGTTGTTCCTCACGGCGAGGCCGGCTTCGCCTCTTTGAACCTTCTTCCAAAGACAGCCTTCCGACGCGCGCCAACTCCAAAAGTCCGAATGCAGGTCCTTAAGCGGGATAGGCGCAGATGCCGTATATGCGGTCGTAATCCCGACGATCATTTAGATCTCGTGCTCCATGTCCACCACATCAGACCTTGGGAAAATGGTGGTGTTACCGACCCTGCGAATTTGATCACTCTCTGTCACACCTGCCATACTGGGCTTGTGCCACACGAAGATCATAGCCTCTTCTCATATCTGCGCTCTAAGCCGGAAGATCTGATCGATGAGCGGCTGAAAGATTTGTGGCGAGGGATCATGAATTATCGCAAACTTGGGTTCTGCTCGGCGTAGCGTTGGTCAACACGAACGAAGCGACGCCCCGAACTTTGACCTTGGCCATAACGCTAGGCTCCCGGGCGCTACGGGTGTGGTCCGCCTTCGTGTTCGATCTTTGAGTCGCCCTTGCCACTACACCTGCTCTAAGCTCCGGCCCATGCCCCGCCTCACCTCCCTCACCCTTATCGTCGCCCTCGCCCTGCTCCCCGCCGCCAGTTCGGCCGCTTCGCACAAGAAGCACGCCAAGCGGGCGCAGGGGTATGGCTTCCTGCCCGGCTATGTGCAGCCGCCGAACAATGCTGTGCCGCTGTACATGCAGAAGCTGTCGCCGGCGCAGCGCGCGCTGCTGCGGCCGAAGCGGCCATGGTACATCGATCCGACGCCGGACTATTATCGCTGGAACGGTCCCTGGAGCGGTGAGTGGCGCTATCTCGGCCGCGCCGGCTTCTATCGCGGGCGTTACAACGGCGGCAGCTTCGGGCCGTGCTGGACGCAGACGCCGATCGGGCCGATCTGGAATTGCGGGAAGTAGAGCTGTCCGTCCTCATCCTGCGCGCAGTGTAATTGGCCGTCGCCGATCCGTTGGCCACTCCGCCCCATTGCCTCCGCTGCCCCTCCCAGGCCAATAATCGGTCATGACGCTGCACGATGTCCGACTCGCCGTTCGGCGGCTGTATGACGGCGCGACGCCGCGTGGGGTGGCGTTCCGCTACGGCCTGCTGGCGTTCGACGTCGTCACCATCCTGTTCATCGTCGGCACGTCGTTTCTGCCGCCCAATCCGATCGTCGAGGCGCTCGATACCGGATTCGGCGTGCTGATCCTGGTTGACTTCCTGGCGCGGCTCTATGCCAGCCGCAGGCCGATGCGGGAATTCGGGCGGCTCGCGACCTGGACCGACCTGGTGGCGATCGGCTCGTTTCTGGCGCCGCTGCCCGGAGAGGGCGCGGGCTTCCTGCGGATCCTGCGCACGCTGCGCGCGTTCCAGGACTATCAGATGCTGACCCGGCTGCGCAGCGACAGCGCCTTCTTCCGTCACCACGAGGAGGTGGTGATCGCAGTGGCGCGGCTGGCGGTGTTCATCTTCGTGATGACGGCGATCGTGTTCGAGACCCAACGTTTCAGCAATCCGCAGATCGCCAACTACGCGGACGCACTGTACTTCACCGTCACCGCGCTGACCACGACCGGGTTCGGCGACATCACCCTGCCCGGCACGCTGGGGCGGATGATCAGCGTGGTGATCATGATCTTCGGCGTCACGCTGTTCTTCAATCTGGCGCGGGCACTGATCAGTCCGAACAAGGTGCGCTTCCCCTGCCCGGTGTGCGGGCTGCAGCGCCACGATTCCGATGCGGTGCATTGCAAGGCGTGCGGCACCGTGCTGAATATTCCGGATGAGGGCCGCGACTGAGCCGGTGCCGCGATCCTCGCTGCCGACAGGATCCGCCATGCTCATCCGCCGCTCCGCCTTCGCTTCACTCGCCTGCCTCGCCGCCGCCGTCGCCCTGCCCGCTGCCGCGCTTGCGCAGGCGCCGGCCCAGCCAGCCGCGGCGTCTGCAGCCAAACCGGCCACGGCCGATCCCGCGGCCCTGCTGACGCGGCTCTACAAGGCGGCCGCCAAGGACAATGCCGGCGGCGCCTTCGTCAACAACGCCAAGGAGCGCGGCAAGTATCTGTCGAAGTCTCTGGCCGCGCTGTGGACCAAGGCCGAGGCCAAGGTGCCACAAGGCGAGATCGGGCCGATCGATTTCGATCCGGTGAGCAATTCGCAGGACCCGGACATCAAATCGTTCGTCATCAAGACCGAGAGCCAGGACGATGCCCGCGCGACGCTGGCCGTGGCGCTGATCGGCAGTCAGTCGCGCAAGGTCGCCGCCGACGGCGTGATCCGTTACGAGCTGGTGCGCGACGGCACATCATGGCGGATCGACGACATCCGCGGCAGTGTCGACGATCAGGCGTGGTCGGTGCGGCAGATGCTCGAGGCGTCGCTGAAGAACTAATCGAAGCTGCCGGCGTTGCAGCTCCGCGCCATGACGATCCTGGTGCGGTGACGCACGCAGCTGAACGCCGTCGCCTCCGGGATTGTCCGGGTTGCGCGGCGCAGCGCGGTGTGGCCTTACCCTCCACACCATCCATCGTGGCCTGCGTCGCAACGACGCCGCGCTTGCCACCTCGCCGTCCCCTTGACTTCAACGGGGCCGGCATCACCTTGACAGCCAACGGCACACGGCTCCTGCCGCGCGCCGGACATTGAACACGAGGAGACGCTATGAGCGGGACCACAGCCGCGGCCAGCGTGCGCGACAACAAGGCGCTGAACCGCTTCGAACTCGACGCCCATGGCGAGATTGCATTCGCGAATTATCGCCGCACCGGCGGCCGCGTCGTCATCACCCACACCGAGACTCCGCCGCCGCTGCGCGGCCGCGGCATCGCCTCCAATCTGGTGCGCGGCGCGCTCGATCTGATCCGTGCCGAAGGTGCCAAGGTCAGCGCCGGCTGCGGCTTCGTCGCCGACTATCTCGACGCTCACCCGGAATACGCCGACCTCACCGCGTGACGACTTGGCCGGACCGTTTGCGACGGTCCGGCGATTGCCCGCCGCCGCGCGCTGTGGCATCGGTTCCACCGCGCGCGGCCCGCCGGTTCATCCTGTGACCTCCTGCGGCCGCGCTCCGCGCAGGAGCCGCCAATGACTGTGTCACCGCCGCCGGGCTTTCAACCGTTCGCCGTTCAGGACGGCTATATCGGCACCAACGGCCCGTATTACTGGCGGCAGAGCGGCGACAGCCAGCCGGAGTTCGGCTTCCTCAGCGACGATCGCCACGGCAATCCCAACGGCGTGCTGCACGGCGGTGCGCTGCTCGGCTTCCTCGACACCATTCTGGGATTCTCGGTCGTGCTCGCAGGGCAGCGGCGCTGCGCGACGGTGTCGCTCGACAGCCGCTTCATCGCCACCATCGAGCCGGGCGGCTGGATCACCGGCCGCACCACCATGAAGAAGCTGTCGCGCAGCCTCGCCTTCATCGACGCCGAAGCACTCGCCGGCGACAAGCTGCTGGTGACCACCAGCGCTGTGTTTCGAATCTTCGAGTCGTAAAGCAACCGGCGCGGCCACGCCGTGCCGCAAGCGAGCGGCACGGCTCACCATCCAAGATGCCGTGTGGGATCAGTGCTTGATCTCGGGCGGCAGCTTGCCGCCGTTGGCGACCAGCCGGCTCATCACCTGCTTGTGCAGCCAGATGTTCATCGACGCCGAGTCATTCATGTCGCCGCTATAGCCGAGCTCCTTGGCGAGCTCCTTGCGGGCCGACAGGCTGGAGTCGATATCGAGCGCCTTCATCAGATCGACGATCGAAGTCCGCCATTCCAGCTTCTCGCCTTTGGCTTTGACGGCCTTGTCGAGGATCGGTGCGACGTCGACCGACGGTGCGGCCGTCGGCTGCGGTGCAGTCGGCGCCGGCGCGGTGCCGGCGCCAGCGGTCGTTGCCGGTGCCGGCGCGGGCGCGGCTGCGCCACCTGGCGCCGCAGCGGCGCTGTCGCCGAAAATCGCGCTCATGATCTTCCCGAAAATGCTCATGCTGTCTCCCCCTGTTGCGATGCCACGCATCGTCCGCATCAACAGCGCTGACGCCATCTGGGTTCCGCGCGCGGATCACTGCAGAGCGTACCAGCAGAATTGAGCAAACGTGTAGTGACCAAAATCTCGTCGCACTGCAGCATCGAAAGCTCACCAAAGCTTGAGCAACGACTGCTGATAAGCGGCGTTAGGATACCTTCACAGGTCGCGGCAAGCTCGGGTCACAGGACCAGTTCGTTCGTTGCTCTCGCGTCTGGCTCCTTCTGATCGTTCGTCTCCGCGCAAGAAGCGCCCGGCCCGCCGTCATGGCGTAACGGCCGGTGATCACCACTGTCGAACATGGGAGGACGCTACGCATGGCTACGACCTATTCTTCTGCTCCGTCCGCCATCGCTGCGGACGAGGCCACCCCCGCAGTCCACCGCATCGGCTTTGCCGATCTCGGCGCCGCGCTCCGGCAAGGCTGGGAGGACTTCAAGGCGGTGCCGAGCCACGCCGTGATGCTGGTGCTGATCTATCCGGTGCTGGGCCTGGTACTGGCGCGGCTGGTGCAAGGCTACGCGGTGCTGCCGCTGCTGTTCCCGCTCGCTGCCGGCTTCGCGCTGCTCGGCCCGTTCGCCGCGCTCGGTCTGTATGAGCTGAGCCGGCGCCGCGAGCTTGGCGAACCGGCGTTCGCATCGGATGCCTTGGCGGTGCTGCGGTCACCATCGCTCGGCGCAATGCTCGGCTTCGGCGCGATCCTGCTGGCACTGTTTCTGGTGTGGCTCGCGGCGGCGCAGGCAATCTACGTCGCGCTGTTCGGCTATGCCCCGGCGGCTGCGATCCCCGACTTCGCCCGGCGCGTGTTGAGCACGCCGGAGGGGTGGAGCCTGATCCTGGTCGGCTGCGGCGTCGGCTTCCTGTTCGCACTGGCGGCGCTGTGCCTCAGCGTGGTGGCGTTCCCGATGATGCTGGACCGGCATGCCGGGATCGGCGACGCCATGGCCACCTCGCTCCGGGTGGTCGCGGTCAACCCGCTGCCGATCGCCGCCTGGGGCGCCATCGTCGCGCTTCTGCTGGTGGCGGGCTCGGTGCCGGCCTTCCTCGGGCTCGCGGTGGTGATCCCGCTGCTCGGCCATGCCACCTGGCATCTGTATCGCAAGGCGGTCGAACCGAACCCCAATCCGCCGCGATTGCCGCCGCCCAGCCCGCTCAAGCGGTCGGCAGCTGATTTCCCGGCCAACCTGCTGCAATGGAAGCGCAACGGGACCTGAGCCGACTCATCGGCAAGCTCCCCACCTCGGCCGCCGATCGTTCTCAGAGGTCGGCGGCCGTTTTGTGCATTGCGGCAGATCAAATCCATCGATTCGCCATGAATACTCATTCACGACCTCCGTATTTATGCGTATAGTGCATGGGAGCGGACCGAATTGTCCGAACGTCTTAACTCGGACGGCGGAGCTGACCGGCACTAGATTTCCGGTGGAAAGTCTCAAGCGGCGGAGAGCAGGGTTAGATTGCGCTGAAAATGCACTATATTTCAGCTCGGAAGGCCCCGAGGCGCGAGGTCAGCAGGTCCCCCGCCCCAAGCTGCGAGCAGATCTCGGAGGCCGAGCCAGCGCAGAAGGGTTAATCATTCCTTCCCGATGGTATGCATCCACGGATTAGCTGCGGTGCAGCATTTACGCTGCTGGATTCCCGACTCGTCGCCTATATTCCTTTCGACGCTTCGGTTCTTCCGAAGAACTGAATCGTGGACAAGGAGACCATCCCATGCTGCTTTCGCTCATCCGCGCGATCCGCGCGTTCCGGGACTACCAGCGCAACGTCGCTGAGCTGTCCCAGCTTAGCGATCGCGAACTGGCCGACATCGGACTTGACCGTTCGGACATCCCGCGCGTCGCTTCGGGTCACTACAACGGCTGACCCGACCGCCTGTTTCTGCCTTCTACGGCCAACGCCCGCCTCCTGGCGGGCGTTGTCGTTTGTGGAGAAGAGTCGGGCAGTTCCGCAGCGTCGCAAACGGGATTTGCCCCGCGACCGAAACAAGCTAGCTGTAGCCGATGACCAGCAGCACCCCCTCCGCCTCACCCGTCGTTCACATCATCGGCGCCGGCCTCGCCGGCTCGGAAGCCGCGTGGCAAATCGCCCGCGCAGGTGTGCGTGTGGTGCTGCATGAGATGCGGCCCGTCCGTACCACTGAGGCCCACAAGACCGATGGTCTGGCCGAGCTGGTGTGCTCGAACTCGTTCCGCTCCGACGATGCCGCCAACAACGCGGTCGGGCTGCTGCATGCCGAGATGCGTAAGCTCGGCTCGTTGATCATGCAGGCGGCCGACGCCAACCAGGTGCCAGCTGGAGGCGCGCTGGCGGTCGACCGCGATGGCTTTTCGGCCGCGGTCACCAAGGCGCTGGCGGAGCATCCGCTGATCGAGATCTGCCGCGAAGAGATCGATGGCCTGCCGCCGGAGGAATGGGCCAGCGTTGTGGTCGCGACCGGCCCGCTGACCTCGGCGCCGCTCGCCGACGCCATCCGCAGCCTCACCGACGAGACTGCGCTGGCGTTCTTCGATGCGATCGCGCCGATCGTGCACCGCGACTCGATCGATATGTCGGTGGCGTGGTTCCAGTCCCGCTACGACAAGGTCGGCCCCGGCGGCACCGGCGCCGACTATCTGAATTGCCCGATGACGCGCGAGCAGTACGACGCCTTCGTCGACGCGCTGATCGAGGGCGAGAAGGTCGACTTCAAGGATTGGGAAAAGGACACGCCATATTTCGACGGCTGCCTGCCGATCGAAGTGATGGCCGAGCGCGGCCGCGAGACGCTGCGGCACGGGCCGATGAAGCCGGTCGGCCTGACCAACCCGCACAACCCGACGGTCAAGCCCTACGCCATCGTGCAGCTCCGGCAGGACAACAAGCTGGGCACGCTGTACAACATGGTTGGCTTCCAAACCAAGTTGAAGCACGGCGCGCAACTGCGTGTTTTCCGTACCATCCCGGGGCTCGAAAACGCTGAGTTTGCAAGGCTTGGCGGCCTGCACCGCAACACGTTTCTGAACTCGCCGAAACTGCTCGACGAAAGCCTCCGGCTTCACGCGGCGCCCCGGCTGCGGTTCGCCGGGCAGATGACCGGCTGCGAGGGCTACGTCGAATCCGCTAGCGTCGGGCTTTTCGCTGGCCTGGCCGCAGCAGCCGATGTGCTCGGAGCGCCGCTGGCTCCGCCGCCGCCGACCACAGCGCTTGGCGCCCTGCTCGGCCACATCACCGGCGGCCACATCGAAACCATCGATGCCGGCCCGCGCTCGTTTCAGCCGATGAACATCAACTTCGGCCTTTTCCCGCCGCTCGCCAACCCGCCGACCAAAGGCCCGGACGGCAAGCGCCTGCGCGGTCCGGAGAAGTCGGTCGCCAAGAAGCAGGCCCTCAGCGCCCGCGCCCTCGCCGACATCGACGGCTGGATCGCCGCGCATCTGAAGCTGCCGAAGGCGGCGTAGTCGTTCGTCGCGCGTCGCTGTCTGAAGGCGCACAAGCCTTCTCCATCATTGCGAGCGGAGCGAAGCAATCCAGAGCTTCATGCACAGCGCTGGATTGCTTCGTCGCTTCGCTCCTCGCAATGACGCGGAGAGGTCCCGTTACATACGAAACAGCTTGCTCCGGCTCGCTCGCCACAGCGTCCACAACGTCGCTAGGCGCGAGCGATCGAACGGCGTGAACGGATCGCGTTCCGGGGACGCCAGCCGGTCGAGATCGCGGCGCGCAAGCGCCAGCGGCAGGAAGGCGGGGCGTACTGAAGCCGGCAGCTCGGTCAGCTCCTGCAGCGCCTGATCGAGATGCTTGCGGGCGTCCGCAATGACATCGGCGAGCGCGGATTTCAGCGCGGGGGCCGATTGGCCGCCGAACACCTGCTCCAAGTCGCAGCCGTGCCGCTGCAGCACATCGTTCGGCAGATACAGCTGACGACGCGCGGAATCATAAGGCAGCCGCGCCACGATGCGCGCGACTCCGACCACAACTCCGGCGTGCCGCGCCACGTGATCGATCGCTTCTGCTTGCGCGCCGGTGTGGCCAAGAACGCGGGCGCCGAGCGCGAGAAGCGTCCCATCGGTCTCCACCAGATGCGGCTCGAGTACCGTCCAGTCCGGCATCGGGTCGTTATAGAGATCGAAGATGTGCGCCTCGATCAGCCGCGTCAGCGGTTCGATCCGTAGCCCGTGCTCGGCGATCGCCCGGGTCAGCTCGGCCGCGACCGGATTACCCTCGGCGCCGCCATGTGCCGACCCGGCAAGCAGATCCGTCCACCACTGCAGGCGGACCTCGCCGGGCAGCGGCTGGCTGACCTGACTGCGAACCCGCACGATCTCGGCATTGAAGGCAGCGAGCGCCAGCAGCGACCGGCGTTTCTCGGGTGGGACGAACAGCGTCGCCGCATAGCGGTCGAAGTCGGCCTCGCGCACCAAATTGGCGCAGAACGCAGCAGCGCCGGTGTCGGCCGTCTTGCTCATGGTACCGCGATCAGCGCAGCGGCGACCCGCCGCCGCTCGCCGATCATGATGTTGTAGGTGCGGATCGCCGGACCGGTCTGCATTGTGTCGAGCACGACGTTGACGCTGCGCAGCGCCTCACGCAGCTGCCGCGGCGCGATCCAGACATCGGCGCCGGTACCGACGATCAGCGTGTCGATCGCGTTGGCGTTATCGAACACGCGCTGCAGACTGTAGCGGTCGATCTGCTCCGGCTTGGTCACGTCCCAGCCCCACACCGCATCGGGCAGAAACAGCAGCGATCCCTGATGCGACATGTCGGCGAAATAGAACCCGCCTTTGCCGTAGGCGTCGACCGCGGCCATGCGGGGAAAGTGCGGAAACTCGGAGCGCTGCGCCACGAGCTAGCGTCCTGCGTCGAGCGTTGGCGTCATGCGGCGGCACCCTACAGGTTTGCGCCGCTCGGCAGCGAGCGGCGACAGCGCGTCAATGCGGTGGCACGGCAACGGTTCAAACAAGCCGGCCGGGGCTGCCTCTTGCCAGCAGCCCTGCCCGCCTGACTTACCGCTTCTTCGGCTTACCGGCCTTGGCCGGCTTGGCGGCCGGTGCGGTCGGCTCCGGATCGACAAACCGCGCCGGAACCTCTTCAGCCGCGGGCGGCGCGACCGGCTCGGGCTTCGCCGGCTTCTCAGCCGGCTCGTCGAGCCGATGGGTGCCGACGCCGAGATAGATCAGGATCGGTGCCGCGATGAAGATCGAGGTGTAGGTGCCGACCAGCACCACGCCGAACATCATCACCGCCGTGAACGAGTGGATCGCATGGCCGCCGAACAGCAGCAGCGCGAGCAGAGCCAGCGTCACGGTGACGTGGGTGATGATCGAGCGCGACAGCGTCGAGTTGATCGACTCGTTGAGCAGCTGCGGCATCGGCATCTTTTTGTAGCGCCGCAGCATCTCGCGGATACGATCGTAGATCACGACGGTGTCGTTCAGCGAGTAGCCGAGAATGGTCAGCAGCGCCGCGATCGAGGTCAGGTCGAAGTCGACCTGACTGATCGACATGAAGCCGATCGTCAGCACGATATCGTGCACGTTGGCGATCATTGCGCCGAGTGCGAACTGCCATTCGAACCGGAACCAGAGATAGACCAGGATGCCCAGGATCGCGACCATCAGGCCGAGCATGCCGAACGCGAGCAGCTCGCTCGAGACGCGCGGGCCGACCACTTCGACGCGGCGATAGTCGACCGAGTCGCCGAGCGCGGCGCGCACCTTCTGCACAGCCGCCTGCTGGGCTTGGTCGCCACCGGGCTGCTCGGCGATACGGATCAGCACTTCGGCCGGACCGCCGAACTGCTGCAGCTGCACATCGCCGAGGTTGAGCTTGCTCAGCGTGTCGCGCATGCCCGCGATATCGGCCGCACCGGAATGAGCGCGGACTTCGAGCAGCGTGCCGCCGCGGAAGTCGATGCCGAAATTCAGCCCGTGGGTGAAGAACAGCGTGATCGCGGCGATCGACAGCACCGCCGAGATCGGGAAGCTGATGCGGCGGAAGCGGGTGAAGTCGAAGTGGGTGTTGTCGGGAACGATGCGCAGCGACGGCAGCCAGCCGAAGATGCTGACGACCGTCAGCACCGCAATCAGAACGCCCAGCCCGACCAAAATCCAGTGTGTCACGTGTGGCTCTCTCGGATTCGATGCGTCAGATCGGCACGTGGTGCGGCCGCTTCCAGCGCACCCAGGTCGCGACGATCAGTCGGGTCAAAGTGAAGGCGGTAAACACCGTGGTGATGATGCCGATACCAAGCGTCACCGCGAAACCGCGCACCGGACCGGTGCCGATATAGAACAGCACGGCGGCGGCGATGAAGGTGGTGATGTTGGAGTCGAGAATCGTCGCCAGCGCGCGTTTGAAGCCGGCGTCGATCGCCGAGATCGCGTTTCGGCCTGCGCGAATCTCCTCGCGGATGCGCTCGTAGATCAGCACGTTACTGTCGACCGCGATGCCGACCGTGAGCACGATGCCGGCGATGCCAGGCAGCGTCAGGGTGGCGTTGAGCAACGACAGAATGCCGAAGATCATCGCGACGTTGACCGCCACCGCGAGGTTGGCGAACACGCCGAACAGCCGGTAGGTCAGCAGCATGAACACGATGACGAGGATCGAGCCGACATAGGCGGCGCGTTCGCCCTTCTCGATCGAGTCCTGGCCAAGGCCCGGACCGACGGTGCGTTCTTCGATGATGGTCAGCGGCGCCGGCAGCGCGCCGGCGCGCAGCAGGATCGCCAGGTCGTTGGCGCCCTGCACCGTGAAGCTGCCGGAGATCTGACCGGAGCCGCCGGTGATCGGCTCGCGGATCACCGGAGCAGAAATCACCTCGTTGTCGAGCACGATGGCGAACGGCAGGCCGACGTTCTCGGTGGTGGCGCGGGCGAATTTGCGGGCGCCGTTGGTGTTGAAGCGGAACGAGACGATCGGCTCGCCGGTGCGCTGGTCGAAGCCGGGCTGCGCGTCGGTAAGATCGGCGCCCGACACCAGCACCTGCTTCTTGATCACGTAAGGCTGCTTCGGCGACGACGCGCTCATCAGCAATTCGGAATCCGGCGGGACGTTGCCACCCATCGCCTGGTCGCCCGACACCGAGCTGTCCACCATGCGGAAGTCGAGCTTGGCGGTCTTGCCGAGCAGCTCCTTCAGCCGGGTCGGATCCTGCAGACCGGGCACCTGGACCAGAATGCGGTCGGCGCCCTGGCGCTGGATCAACGGCTCGACGGTACCGAGTTCGTTGACGCGGCGTTCGACGATCTGAATCGACTGATCGACCGACTGACGGACACGGTCGGCGATCGCGGCCTGCGGCACCGTCAGGCGGATCAGGCCGCCGCCAGCGTCGGAGACTTCGAGGCTACGCTGGCCATTCGAGCCGAGCAGACCGCCGAGTGGCTGCGACAGCTCACGCAGCTTGGCGAGCGCGGCCGGAACATCCGTGTCCTTGCTGATCCGGACCTCGACCGAGTCACCCTTGGTCGCGAGACCCGTATAGGCGATCCGGGCTTCGCGCAGCACCCGGCGGGCGTCGTCGCGAACCGAATCGAGCTTGTCCTTCTTCACCGAATTGGCGTCGACCTCGAGCAGGATGTGCGAGCCACCCTGCAGGTCGAGGCCGAGCACCAGATGTCGCTGCGCCCATTTCGGCCAGCTCTTGACGGTGCTCTCGGGGAAGAAATTGGGAACGGCGCAAAGGCACACTGCCAGCGCCGTCAGGATGATCGCCAGCGCCTTCCACCGTGAGATATAAAGCATCGAGTTGTCCCGTCAGAAACCGAAAGAGGCGGCGCGTCCAAGCATCAGCTCGACGCAGTGTCGTCCTTCGCCGGCTCGGTCTTGTCGCCCTCGGTCTTGGCCGGAGCGTCCTTGTCCTTCTTGCCCTTGGCCTTGCCATTGGCTTCGGGAGCATCCTTGACCGGCTCGCCCTTGCTGCGGACGCCGGTGATCATCTGGCGCATCTGGCGTGCGCGAATCCCGTCTGCAAGCTCGAACTCGACGGTATCATCATCGATCACCTTGGTGACCTTGCCGACCAGACCACCCGAGGTGATGATGGTGTCGCCGCGGCGAATGTTCTTCACCATCTCGGCGTGCTCTTTGACCTTCTTCTGCTGCGGGCGCAGGATCAGGAAATACATGATGACAAAGATCAGCGCGAACGGCAGCAGCGACATGATCATGCTGTTGGCGTCGCCGCCGGCGGCAGCAGCCTGGGCGTAAGCGGGCGTAACGAACATTCGGATTCCCCGTGAAAGCAAGCGAGCCGGCCCGGCGCGGAAGCGTCGGCCGGGGGGCGCAAATTCGCGCGGACTATAACCGCCGCGGTCCCAATTGCAACGCTGCCACCCGCCTCATAGCGCTCCCATTTCCATGGGTTGCCGGGGGTGACATGGCCCGATATGGCTGCGGCATCAGGAAGTGCAAGCATGGCCAAAAAGACAAAATCCCGCCCCGCCAAAGCCGCCCCGAAGTCCGCCACCCGCAAGCCCGCCCGTGCAGCGGCGGCAAAGCGCCGCCCATCGGGGACGTCCCCCGGCGCGCCCCTCGACGGCGCATTGCTGGAGCGGATCGCCAAGGCCTTGGAGGGCATTTCCGCCCACCTGGCGGGCACTTCCGCCGCCCCGGCCGATGCCGCGCTGAATTCGGCGGATGCGTTCATCTGGCAGCCCGAGGGGCGTCTCGCACCGGTTCCCCGGGTCAGCCGGGTCGACCTGTCGCTGCTGCAGGGCGTCGACCGGATGCGCGACACGCTGATCGAAAATACCGAGCGGTTCGCTACCGGCCTGCCCGCCAATAACGCGCTGCTGTGGGGCGCGCGCGGGATGGGCAAATCGTCGCTGGTCAAAGCCGCTCACGCGCATGTCAACGAGCGGCCCGACGTCGCCGGACGGCTGAAGCTGATCGAAATTCACCGCGAGGACATCGAGAGCCTGCCGGCGCTGATGACGCTGCTGCGCGCCTCCGACTTCCGATTCATCGTGTTCTGCGACGATCTGTCGTTCGACGGCAACGACGCCTCGTACAAATCGCTCAAGGCCGTGCTCGAAGGCGGCATCGAGGGCCGCCCCGACAACGTCATTCTGTACGCGACCTCGAACCGGCGGCATCTGCTGCCGCGCGACATGATGGAGAACGAGCGCTCGACCGCGATCAATCCAGGCGAAGCGGTCGAGGAAAAGGTGTCGCTGTCCGACCGGTTCGGCCTCTGGCTCGGCTTCCACAAATGCAGCCAGGATGAATTCCTAGCGATGGTGCGCGGCTACTGCGCGCACTACGACATCGCGATCGACGACGAGCAGCTCGAGCGCGAAGCGCTGGAATGGTCGACCACGCGCGGCTCCCGCTCCGGCCGCGTCGCCTGGCAGTTCGTGCAGGATCTCGCCGGCCGCCTCAAGGTGCGACTCGGAACCAAGTAACAGCCTTCACGAGTTCGGTTCGATCAACAGTCGAACCGGACTCGGAGCTTACCGAGTTCGCAAACCGAACATCTCGTCCCTAAACTGCAGTCTCGATTCGCGGACACGCGCCGCCGCGCTGGCGGTCGTGTTGCCGCGTCGATCATGCGACCTTGAGGGCAAAGGCCGTGCGCACGTCCATCATCTGGGTTTCTGCCGTGCTCGCCGCATCCTGCGGCGCTGCGCAAGCTGGGGATCTGTCGCGGCCTCCGGCCGTCAAAGCCATTCCGGCCTGGAGCTGGACCGGCTTCTATCTCGGCGGCCATCTCGGCGCCGGATTTGGAACCGCGAAGGTCGACAACCCGTTTGGACCGTCGATCTACGGCGACACCGTGCGCGCCCCCAAAGCCCTGGCCGGTCTGCAGGCCGGCTACAACTGGCAGGCTCCCGGATCGCCCTGGGTGCTTGGTGTTGAACTCGATGCGTCGGCGATCGACGCCGACGGCACCGACACCTGCCTCGCTTACTCCGGTCAGTTCGTCTCAGCGAACTGCCGCGTGCGCGAACATATGCTGGGCACCCTCACCGGCCGGCTCGGCCACAGTTTCGGTCCCGACGGGCGCTCGCTGATGTACTTAAAAGGCGGCGGCGCGGTTCTGGTCGGCAACTTCCGGATGACGACCAACGCCTCCGACTATCTCAATCAGCCGGCTGCTGAGCTCGACACCACGCGGTGGGGCTGGACCGTCGGCGCCGGGATCGAGTACGCGCTGTCGTCGCGCTGGGCGGTGCGCGCCGAATACGACTACGCCAATTTCGGTCGCCGCGGCATCGACACGCCCGGCGGCGGCTTTCTGCAGATTCCGTTCGACCCAAAGACCCTGGTCGACACCGCCGGCGCCCCCACGCAGGTGCATCAGGACATGCACCTGATAAAGCTCGGGCTGAACTATTACTTCGGCCGCGGCGACGGCGGTTTCGATCAGGCGCCGCTGCTGCCGGTGAAAGCGCACGCGGCCGATCGCTGGTCGGCCTGGCAGTTCGAAGTCGGCGCCCGTTACTGGTACAGCCACGGCCGCTATCAGAACGATCTGACGATGAGCACCAACAGCGCGCTCCAGGAACATCTGGTATCGCGCCTCACCTACGAGAGCGACGGTCATTCCGGCGAAGTGTTCTGGCGGATCGACGGTCCGCAAAAGCTGTTTCTCAAGGGATTTGCCGGCGGCGGTGGGTTGGTGGCCGGCAAGATGAACGACGAAGACTGGTTCCCCACCTATCCAAAAGGCGCGACTGCGTATTCGAACACAGATCACAACAAGGTCACCGGCACGATCGGGTACGCGACGCTGGACGTGGGCATCGATCTGTTCAGCGACACGTTCGGCAAGCTCGGCGTGTTCGCCGGCTACAATTTCTACCGCGACCGCAAGGATGCGTTCAATTGCCACCAGATCGCGCTTGCTTTTCCGACAGCATTCTGCGGATCGTCGGATGGAATTTCGATCAGCCAGTACGAAGACTGGCACTCGCTGCGGATCGGCGCCAACGGCACTTTGGCTGTCGCGCCGAACACCAAGCTGGTCGTCGACGCGGCTTATCTGCCTTACACGCATATTTCCGCGCTCGACATCCATTATGCTCGCACAGACGAAGCGAGCAAAGATTCGCCCGCATGGGGCACCGGCCGCGGTGTCCAACTCGAAGCTATTCTGACTTACGACATCACCTCGAGGTTCAACGTCGGTGTCGGTGGCCGCTACTGGGCGATGTGGGCGACCGACGTCGACACCGCAGGCTTCGGCAGCCCTGTGCCGACCCAGTTGCTGCCGATCCGGGTCGAGCGCTACGGCACCTTCGTACAGGCATCCTACAAGTTCGATCGCTGAACCGATCGGATCACCGAAAGGTTCGTGCAACCTCTCGCCGGCCGGCTCAGCCGCCGGATGGAGGCGAAACCGCCGCTCCGCTCTCATCGCGCACGGCGCCGGCTTGTCCAGCGGCGTGCCGTCGTGCGGTCCGGCGGAGGACACGAGGCAGCAGCATCGGAACGCGCTCGCGATACTGCTGGTAGGTCGCACCGAATTCGGCGATCAGGTCACGCTCTTCGAATTGCAGCGCGATCAGGATGTAGATCGTGATGACGACCGCGAACAGCAGATGACCCGCCGTCATCTCAGGCGTCGCCCAGAACACGATCAAGAAACCGAGCATCAGCGGGTGCCGCACCATCCTGTACAGGATGGGCGTCCGGAACGTTGGGCGCAAAGGCTCGGTGCCGCGCAGCGCTGAGAAGCTCTGGCGAAGCCCGAACAGATCGAGGTGATCGATCATGTGGGTCGACGCCAAGACCAGCCCCCAGCCCAGCCAATACAGCACGACCAGCAACCAGGCGGCGATGCCGCTGGTGCTCCAGACCACGACCGGAATCGGCCGCCACTGCCAGAACAGCAACAGAAGCAGCAGGCTCGTCAGCAGCACGTAAGTGCTGCGCTGGCACGGCGCGGGCAGATGCCTCGCCCACCACTGCTTGAAGCGCTGGCGCGCCATGATGCTGTGCTGGATCGCGAAGAGGCCGATCAGTTGAAGATTGATGAGGACGGCCTGGCCCGGACTGGACACGCCGCCGACATCGATCGATTTCGATACCAGCGTGTTGCCGAAAAAGCCGGGCGCGTAGATCATCGAGACAAGGAACACGGCATAGCTCAACAGACCGTAGGTCGGGATCAGGAGGCGTTTGATCATGAGTGCGTTTCCGGTTGGGCCGCCGCCGGCGGCGGCAGGCGATGCGGTAACGACCGCCATTCGACGGCGATCAGGCACGATTGCTACCGCCGCACCGTCCCCTGCCCGTCCCCTCGGCCCACGCCGGATCGCACCGGGACAGATGTCGTGACCGGATTTCAGCTCCAAACCTTCGGGTTTCCCGAGATCCGCAGCTTCGACGGTCCTGTCAGGCTCAATCTGCGCAAGGGGCTGGCGCTGCTGGTGCATCTCGCAGAAGCGCGTGCAGTTGTGTCCCGCGACGTCGTCGCCACCCTCCTGTGGCCGGACAGCGCCATCGACGTTGCACGCGCGCGGCTGCGGCGCTTGCTGCACCGCATCGAGCAGGCGCTGGGTCAGCCGGTGTTCGAGACCGACCGCACCAGCCTGCGTTGGTCGCCCTCGGTCGAACTCAGCGTCGACACGCAGCTGTTTGAAGCCGCCTGTGAGCGTGGAGACTTCGCGCAAGCCTGCAGCTATTATCACGGCGATTTTCTCGCCGGCTTCGCATTGCCGGATTGCGCCGAGTTCGAAGAATGGGCGTTCTTCCGCCGCGAGGCGCTGCGCGGACGCTACCTGCACGCACTGGAGCGCTTGGTGCAGGACAACAACGCCGCCGGCAATCACGCAGCAGCCGCAGTTCGCGCGACGCGTCTGGTCGAATTAGATCCGCTCAGCGAGATCTACGGCCGCCATCTGATCCGCAGTCTGCTGCTGGCAGGTGACCGCCTGGCTGCGGAACGCCATCACGCCGCGCTGACCCGGCGGCTGCGCGATGAACTTGGGGTGACGCCCGAGACCGAAACCGAGGAGTTGATGCATGGGGCGGCGCCGCCCGCCGCTCTCGCCGTCCCGGCGACGCGCTATGCCGAGGGCGACAGCATCCACTTGGCGTATCAGACCTTCGGCAACGGCGAGCTCGACATCCTGGTCATGCCGGGGTTCGTGTCGCATGTCGAACGGGTTTGGGAGCATCCGTCGTGCCGGGCCTTTCTCGTTTCGATGATGGCGCTCGGACGGCTGATTATCTTCGACCGCCGCGGCGTCGGACTGTCCGACCGGGTCGGCTCCGCGCCGAATGTCGACGTCACCGCCGAGGATATCGGCACCGTGCTGCGGGCCGCAGGGGCGCGCCGCGTCGTGCTGTTTGGTGCATCCGAATGCGGGCCGGCCTGCATCAAATTCGCGGTCGATCATCCCCGCCTCGTCGCCGGCCTGATCCTGTTCGGCTCGCTTGCCAAAGGGTGCCGCGCCCCGGACTATCCATACGCCTTGACGGTGGAGCAGTACGAGGTTTGGCGCCGGCAGCTGATCGGCGCATGGGGCAGCGCAGCCGGCATCGAGACCTTCGGCCCCAGCCTGGCGCACGACGCCAAATCCAAAGCTTGGTGGGCCGGGCTGCTCCGCGCTGCTTCCAGTCCCGGTGGCATCTGGGCGGTGCTGGCGGCTTTGCGCGACGCCGATGTCCTGGAGTTGCTGCCCCAACTTACTGTGCCGACCCTGGTGCTACACCGCCGCGGCGACCGCGCCGTCCGGATCGCGGCGGGACGCGACATGGCCGCTCGGATCGCCGGTGCCGAATTCGTCGAGCTCGACGGCGACGACCACTGGTTCTTTGCAGGTGACCAACGTCCGTTGCTCGACGCCATCAGGGCGTTCGTCAGCGGCCTCGTTCGCCCCGCGAATCCGAAGTGGACGAGGACTCGTCCCTAAAGATTGTTAGTTCGGCTTCATGGATCGCGGCATCAAATAAAAATGCCCGGCCATTCGGGCCGGGCATTTCTTCTTCCCCAGTATCGCTCAACCGCGTTGCTCAGGCGCCGTTGAGGAACTTAAGCGGGTCGACCGGAGTCGATCCCTTCCGGATTTCGAAGTGCAGCTGCGGTGAGGACACCTCGCCGCTCTGGCCAGACTTGGCGATCACCTGACCGCGCTTAATGGTCTCGCCGCGCTTCACCATCAGTTCGCTGGCGTGGGCGTAGGCCGAGACGTAGCCGTTGGAATGACGGATCAGCACCAGATTGCCGTAGCCCTTCAGCTCGCTGCCGGCGTAGGCGACGACGCCATCTTCAGCGGCCTTCACCGGCGTGCCTTCCGGCACCGACAGGTTGATGCCGTCGTTGGACTTGCCATTGGTCTTGGCGCCGTAGGCTGCGATCACCCGGCCACGGGCCGGCCAGCGGAAGCTCGGCAACGCGCCGGTCGCTTCGGCCGCCTTCACCGGCGCAGCTTCGGCAGGGGCAGCGGCTTCAGGAGTTTCGGTCGGCGCAACCATCCGGGCCTTCTGCGGCGGCTCGGCCGGCGCAGTCGGAGCGACGTTGGCCATCCGCACCGGCGCTGCCGCCATCGGCGCGGCGGCCGGCGCCTGGATCGGCGGCTGTGCCGGCGCGAGACCAGCGACCTGAGCGCCCGGCACGTTGATCTTCATGCCCGGCTTCAGCTTGGTCGTGGTGGTGAGGTTGTTGTAGCGCGCCAGCTCGCCGAGCGAGATGTTGTTGCGGCGCGCGATATTCATCAGCGTGTCGCCATTGTTGACGTAGTGCACCCGGGCCGGAGCCGGCGCAGCGGTCGCGACCGGACGCGGAGCCGGCGGAGCAGCCACCGGCGCGGCGATCGGAGCCGCGACCTGGGCGGTCGCCGTGGTGCGACTCGGGATCACCAGCTGCTGACCGGGCTGCAGCCGGCGCGGGCCCTTGTAGCCGTTGGCGCGCAGGATCTCGGCGGTCGAGACGTTGTAGCGCTGAGCCAGGATTTCCAGCGTATCGCTGGTGCCGACGATGATCGTGGTGCCGGGCGCATGCACCGGCGCGGCGGCGGGAGCAGCGGCAGGCATCGGCCGGGCTGCAGCGACCGAGCGCGGCGCCTGCACGGTGCCGGTCTGATCGAGCGGCGCACGCGCCGGAGGTTCGTAGGACGCAACACCGCGACCGCCGCCGGAGAAGCCCCCGCCCCCGTTTGCCACCGGATAGGACGACGGCGCCGTGATCGGCGGCAGCGCCTGCGACTGGTATTGCGGCTGGGACTGATACTGGGGCCGCGCGTATTGCGGCAGTTCCTGGCGGTGTTGTGGAGGCGCCACCGATCCGGTGGTCTCAACCGGCCCGAACGGGGCCTGTTGAAAGCGTGTCTGCATGTCGGCGCTGCACGCACTGAAACCGACAGACATCAACGCCAGCACCGCAATCTGCGGGGCGCGGCGCGAGCAAAGCAACGCGGCAACGCGGGACATGGTTACTCACTCATACGCAATACGATTGGTAAATTGAGTAAACACCGCGCCAGTAAACAACCGTTTAACCTTGCGAGGAAACCGCTTGTTGACGCTGAGAAATCGAAAAATCGAGCGCGCTCAGAGTTCGCGTGCGGTGCCGCGGAGCGCGGGCACGAAACGGACCTCGCCCAGCACCTTGTGCTCATCGCCGGTCGGTGTGCGGCGCACACGCAGCAGCTTCTGGCGACCGTTGGGTGGTCCGACCGGCGCGATCAGAACACCACCGGGATCGAGTCGCTCGAGCAGCCGCTCGGGCAGCTCGGGGACGGCGGCGGTCACCAGGATTCGGTCGAAGGTGCCGGCGGTCTCCGGCAGATCGAATCCGTCCCCGAACACCACCTCGACATTGCGGCAGCCGATCTCGGCGAGTCGTTTGCGGGCGCGATCGGCGAGCGTCTTGAAGCGCTCGAAGCTGAGCACGTCCGCCGCAAGCCGCGACAGTACCGCGGCGTGGTAGCCGGAGCCGGTGCCGATCTCGAGCACGCGGTCGCGCGGCCGCAGCTCGAGCTGCTCGGTCATAAAGGCGACGACGAACGGCTGACTGATGGTCTGGCCGCAGGCGATCGGAAGCGCGGTGTCGCGCCAGGCGCCGTCGCGATAGTTGGGGTCGACGAACTGGTCGCGCGGCACCGCCTCCATCGTCCGCAGCACCGCCTGATCGCTGATGCCGCGCCGCCGCAGGCTGAGCTGGAACATCATCTTTTCGGGCGGCGGCGCCGCGGGGCTCGGCATTTCGGGTCTCGCGATCGGTCGTGCGCCTCGCCCGGTCGGGTTCCAGTTGGCGCGATTCTCAGCAGAGTGTTGGCGTGCGGAACGAAACCTTGCAAGTGCGGACCGTCACGCACACGCGCGCCGAGCTTGCAATTGCCATCGCGTCGCTTATTTGCGACGGTGTTCGTTGAAAGCGCCGGTGCGATCGACCGGCGCGCGACAGCACCTTCTCGAGGACATCACCCGATGACGACACCGAGTCCGACCGGCGGCTCCGTTTTCCTGGTCGAGGACGAAGCGATGATCCGCATGATGGTCGTCGACATGCTGGAGGAGCTCGGGTTCTCGGTGGCCGCGGAGACCGGCGAAATCAACGAGGCGCTGCAGCTCGCCGAAGCCACCGAATTCGACATCGCGATCCTCGACGTCAACGTCAACGGCAAGGTGATCTCGCCGGTCGCCGATCTGTTGAAGGCGCGGAACCGCCCCTTCATCTTCGCCACCGGCTACGGCACCCAGGGCGTGCCGGAAGATTATCGCGACCGCCCCGCACTGCAGAAGCCGTTCCAGATCGAATCCCTGAAGCAGGCTCTCGACGCCACACTGCGCGGCGCGGCGTAGCTGCCGCGTCACTCCCCGCGCTCACCCCCGGGTTCAGCCGAGCCACCACGCAGCGCGTCCGTCACGAAGGCGTCCTTTGCGCCCCTGTAACGGTCCATCGGTTGCCCGTCATACGCCAGCTTAAGCTCATTGTAGCGTCTCACCAGAGCCGGGTCGGCGCGTAGCGCGTCGGCAAAGCGGTGAAAAACGTCGAACGCTCCGCCTTTTACGGTGAGCTGGATGCCGAGATGGGGCGTGCTGGCGTCGTCTTCGAAGGCGGCGAACTCGTTGGTCCGCACCGAACCTGAATTGCGCGCGTAGCGGGCGGCGAGCGCGGCCTCCGTGGCCTGGAAGTCTTTGCGCTCCACCCGGACGACGATGTCGAGGTCGCCCTTGGTGAGACATCCCGGAACTGACGTCGCACCAATGTGCAGGAGCTCACAGGTCTTGGGCAGAACGGCGACGAGCTGCTGCTGAACAGCAGCAAACAGACGTTCTGCGGCAGCACGGGCGTACTCAGGATCCGCGGCGATGTGGAACCGATCAGGGAGGGGCATTTGCATTGACCGCAGAATTGAAAGACAGCGCGTAGCGGCATGCCCACGCGTCCGACTATGACATGCGACGGGGGACCTGCGCGGCCACGCTTCCTCCTGGCCGCTTCGCCGCGCGACCTCTCAACCGTACGCCATTGAACGCCGCGCCCCGTCGACCTCGGGCGACCTGCTAGATGGGTTTCGCTGCGCTCAACCCATCCTACGCGCTCGATCTCACGCCAGCGTCTTGGTCAGCGCTGCGGAGAACGTTTCGTCGGTGCGGTCGAGCTTGAGCGGCGTCACCGAGACGAAGTTGGCGGCGAGCGCAGCGAGATCGGTGCCTTCGGCCGGCATGTCTTCGACTTTGATCCTCTCGAAGCCGATCCAGTAGTACGGATTGCCGCGGCCGTCGTGACGCTCGTCGATGCGCAGGAAGCCGGGATTGCGCTTGCCCTGCCGCGTCACCACCACGCCTTTGACCTTGTCGGGTGTGCAGGCCGGGAAGTTGATGTTGACCACGGTGTTCTTCGGCACGCCCGCGGCCATCACCTTGCGGATGATGTCGGGCGCGTGAGTCCGCGCGGTCTCCCACAGCGGCGCGTTACGGGTCTCGATGGTGAATTCCTGCGACAGCGCGAACGACGGCAGGCCCAAAATGGTGCCTTCCAGCGCGCCGGCAATGGTGCCGGAATAGACCACGTCCTCGGCGACGTTGCGGCCGCGGTTGACGCCCGACAGCACCAGATCCGGCGCCTTGTCCTTGAGGATGAAGCGCGAACCCATGATCACGCAGTCGGTCGGCGTTCCGCGCACCGCGAAGTGCCGCGGGCCGACTTCGCGCAGACGCAGCGGATCGTTCAGCGACAGCGAATGCGACACCCCGGACTGGTCGAGCTCGGGCGCCACCACCCAGACGTCGTCGGAAATCGCACGGGCGATCTGTTCGACCGTCTGCAGGCCGGGCGCATGAATGCCGTCGTCGTTGGTGCACAGAATCCGCATGTCGCTGGGCCGCCTCTCTGAAGGTCTTTCTTAAGGCCGTCGTCATATCCGGCCCAGCCGCGAGAGGCAAATTCAGGCCCAAGCCGGCCGGAATCGGCCGGCCCGCCCGAGACGCGGGGTCGCCAAGGTGGCGCCGAACGTCACCAGCGCGCAGTGACGCTGCCGAGCACGGTGCGGCCCTGCGTGAAGGTGCAATTGCCGCCGTTGCAGATGCCGACGCGTTCGTCGGCGAGATTGCGCGCATTCACCGCAAGCCGCATGCCGCGGAAATCGTAATGCACGCCGGCATCGAACGCGGTGATCGCCGGATTGCGCACGGTATTGATCGAATCCGCCCAGGTCCGATCGATCCAGCGCACGCCCGCGCCAAGACCAAACCCGGCCAGCGCGCCGGTCTGCCACGTGTAGTCCATAAACACTGCCGCCTGCTGGGTCGGGACGCCGATCGGCACCTTGCCGAGATCGGCATCGTTGCTGCGCGTCACTTCGGCACTGGTGTAGCTGTACGACGCGATCCCCTTGAGCCCCTCCGCGAGCGACAGCACGGCCTCCAATTCCGTCCCGCGCGACCGGATCTGACCGGTCTGCACCGAATACATCGCGCCGAACACCGGATCGACCGTCAGCACATTGTCCTTGGTCAGGTTGAACCAGGTCGCGGTGAAATAGCTATTCCAGCCGCGCGGCTGATACTTGATGCCGGCCTCGATCGACTCGCCGGTGGTCGGCGCGAACGGCGATGCACCCCGCCCCGGCGCCGTGGTTCCGGCCTGCGGCAGGAACGACGTCGCGTAGTTGACGTAAGGCGCGACGCCGCTGTCGAACAGATACAGCAGCCCGGCGCGCCCGGTGAAGCGATCCGGCTTGCTGTCGGTGGTCGTGCTCGACAGTTCGTTGTACTGCGACAGCTCGGAGAAATCTTGCCGGCCGCCGATCGTCAGGCGCCAGCCGCCGAGCGCGAGCTGATCCTGCACATAGAGGCCGAGTTGCCCGAGCGTCTGCCGATTGGCGGCGGCCAGCGACAGTGCTGAGGTCGGAAATCCGACGCCGATCACCGGATTGGTCAGGTCCAGCGGCGGAGCCGTCCCGACCGAGTAGCCGAAATTCGTGGCTTGCCGGAAATAATCGACACCCGTCAGCACGGTGTGCCTGATCGGTCCGGTCACCAGCTTGGCTTCGATCTGACTGTCGATGGCAAACGTGTTCAGGGTTTCCTTGAAATTGGACGCATAGCGGTTGAGCGTGCGTCCGTCGTCCGAAAGGCCGAGCCCGTCGATCATGTCGCCGTCGAGCCGCGCATGGCCGATGCGCACGTTCTGCCTGAACGTCAGCGCCGGATTGAAGCGATGCTCCAGCCGGTAGCCGACCGATGCCTGCGAAATCTTCAGCGCATCGAACGCGGGATCGCCGAGCCGGATGTTGGTGGCCTGCCCGGTGATCGGGTTCGGCATGTAGTACGGCCACATCGAGGCCTTGCTGTGCGTGTACTCAGACAGGATTGTGAGGGTCGTATCCTCGCCCAGCTTCGCGGTGACGCTCGGTGCGAGGTAGACGCGGTCGTCCCAGGTGCCAGGAATCTGCGTGCCGCTGTCGCGCACCAGGCCGGTGAAGCGATACAGCAGATCGTCATGGCCGGGCACCGGCCCGCTGAAATCGAACCGCCCCTGATAGCGGTTGAAATTGCCGACGTCGAAGCCGGCTTCGTTGAGCCGATACGGCAGCGGCATCTTGCTGACGTAGTTCACCAGCCCGCCGGCGTCGTTGGCGCCGTACAGCACCGACGATGGCCCACGCAGAACCTCGATGCGTTCGGCACCGTACAGCTCGTTGCGAAAGTACGCGTAGAGGCCGTTACCCTGGCGCAGACCATCGCGATAATTGCCGTATTGCGTCGACGAGAAGCCGCGGATCATGAACTGATCATAGCGTGCGTCGTAGCCGAACGGCTGGGTCTGCACGCCGGCCGTATAAGCCAGCGCCTCGCCGACCGTGCGAGCGCCGGTGTCGCGGATCTGGTCCTGGGTCACGACCGAGACCGACTGCGAACTTTCGATCAGCGGCGTATTGGTCTTGGTGCCGGTGGCGCTGCCCGATGCGACGAAGCCATTGACCGGTCCGGTCGCGCTCGACAGCGTGGTGGCGGAGGCTGGCACGATCGCGGCCGGAGGCGGAGCAGGCGTCACGCGTTGCGTGGTGCGGCGCTGCTGCGTGGCGGTCGAACGGCGATCAGCGCGTACGGTCCGCGCCTGCGCCGCCTTCGGCGCATCGACCGTCACCGACGGCAGGCTCGTCTGAGCATGCCCCTCTCGGCTCAAGCAGCCATCGATGATCAACAAACTACAGCTCGCGAGCGCAACCTTTCGCGATATTTCCCAACCCGGCATTCCAAGTCCCCAGCTGTAACAACTGGAAACGGCTTATGGGGGGCGAGCCGCTCTGGAACAATTTGAATGGGTCCAAACATGACAGCAACGTCGACGCGCATGACTTGGAAAATCCGCGATAATTGGCCATAGCAAGCAGGTGGACGCTTAGCGCCGCGCACTGTTCGAACTATTCCAATTATTTCCGGATGCGGCGTGTTGCCGAACGGTTCGGAAAGTCGCGCACGACGCGCTTTGCAATCAGTTTTAGAGGCAGAGGCCGAGCATCCGCACTGTGCAATCCCGTGCGGCGGAAGGTTTCGGGAGCTGCTTGCTCCAAGTGGCCGGCGGTTCGGCCGCGGCCTTGGCGCCTGCGGCCGATTTCGCCGGTTGTTTGCCCGAGGACTTGGCCGGCGGCTTTGCCTTCGACTTCGGTTTCTCGTCGCCGCCGGCGATCACCATCGCCCAATAAGTCCGGCCGCTCGCGCTCGACCGGACGCTGGCGACGCCGACCTTGGAGGCGCCTTTGAGTAGCAGGTTGGCGCGATGACCGGGCGAGTTAATCCACTGCTTCAGCGTGTTCGGAAAATCCGGATAGCCGTAAGCGATGTTCTCGGCGGCGCGCGACACCTTGGCCGGCGCGACGCGCGAGGTGAACGAGCCGCCGGCTTCGTGGCTGAGGACGTCCTTCGACGCCATCGCGACCGCCTGCCGCTGCGCGATCGCATTCAGCGTCGCGTCCATCACCACCTTGCCCTCGCCGTTCTTGGCGCGGAAATCGGAGATCATTTCGGCAGGCCCGGCAGCGAACGCAGGCAGCACAGAAACTGAAACGAAGAAGGTCACCGCAAGTATCAGCGTCATTGCGAGCGCAGCGAAGCAATCCAGAGCCCGGTGCACGGAGCTGGATTGCTTCGCCGATCCTTTCATCGGGCGACGCTTTGCGCCAACCCGTTGGCTCGCAATGACGGAGAGAGTCATCAGCCTTACGCCTTCGCGATCACCTTCAGCCCGCCCATATAAGGCTGCAGCACGTCGGGGACTGCGATCGAGCCGTCTTCCTGCTGATAATTTTCGATCACCGCGATCAGCGCACGGCCGACGGCCGTGCCTGAACCGTTCAGCGTGTGAACGAAACGCGGCTTGCCGTCCGGGCCACGCGAGCGCGCGTCCATGCGCCGAGCCTGGAAGTCGCCGCACACCGAGCACGAGGAGATCTCGCGGTACGCACCGCCCTCGCCCTGGCCCGGCATCCAGACTTCGATGTCGTAGGTCTTCTGCGAGGCAAAGCCCATGTCGCCGGTGCACAGCGTCATGACTCGGTAGTGCAGTCCGAGCCGGCGCAGCACTTCCTCGGCGCAGCTCAGCATCCGCTCGTGCTCGTCCTTCGATTGCTCCGGGGTGGTGATCGACACCAGCTCGACCTTGGTGAACTGATGCTGCCGGATCATGCCGCGAGTATCACGCCCTGCGGCACCGGCCTCGGCGCGGAAGCACGGCGTCAGCGCGGTGAGCCGCATCGGCAGCTCTTTCTCGTCGAGGATGGACTCGCGCACCAGATTCGTCAGCGAGACTTCGGCGGTGGGGATCAGCCAGTAGCCCTCGCCGCCGCTGCCGATTGCGCCGGCGGCAAACTGATCCTCGCGAAATTTCGGCAACTGCGCGGTACCGAACATCGCGTCGTCCTTCACCAGCAGCGGCGGATTAACCTCGGTGTAGCCATGGTCGCCGGTGTGGACGTCGAGGAAGAACTGGCCGATCGCGCGCTCAAGACGGGCGATGCCCTTCTTCAGCACGGTGAAGCGCGCGCCGCTCATCTTCGCGGCTGCTTGGAAGTCCATCATGCCGAGGGCTTCGCCGAGGTCGTAATGCGGCTTCGGCGTGAACGTGTAGCTCGGCTTTTCGCCGAAGCGATGGTGTTCGACGTTGCCGTGCTCGTCGGCGCCTTCCGGCACCTCGGCGAGCGGCAGATTCGGGATCTCCGACAGCGCCTTTTTCAGCGCCTCGTCGGCCTCCTTCACCGCGGCGTCGAGCGCCGGCATCGTGGTCTTCAGCTCGGTGACCTCGGCCATCAGCGCTTCGGCGCGGGCGTTGTCCTTGGCCTTCTTGGCGTCGCCGATCTCCTTCGACGCCGCATTGCGCCGGGCCTGCGCCTGCTCGGCGGCCTGCACCGCGGCGCGGCGGGCTTCGTCGAGCTTGATCAGGCTGTCGGCGATCGGCGCCAGACCGCGCCTCGTGAACGCTGCGTCGAAGGCCTGCGGATTGTCGCGGATCGCTTTGATGTCGTGCATGGAATCGCCTCGTCATGGCCGAGCCCGTCCCGGCCATTTCCGTTTTGCGGAGCAACGTCTGTAGAAGACGGCAATGCCCGGCACAAGGCCGGGCACGGCAACGGAGACCGGTCAGAACTGCCAGCTCAACAGGCCGCGGACCTGGTCGCGCCGGCCCCGCTCGCCGCGCTGGGCGGCGTACGATAGTCCGGCCCGGGCCTGCGGACCGAGCTGCAGATCGAAGCCGCATTCGACCAGCGCAGTGTCGCGATCGAGCGGCACGCCGGCGACCGCGAATGGCTCGGCGGTGCTGCGGAACGCCAGATCCGCGATCGGAGCCGTGGCGCCGAACGCGTGCTGCCACGACGCTGCCAACCGCGGCATCGCCACCAGACCGGGCGACAGCGTGAAGCTGGTGGTCAGCCGGCCGCCCAGCGTCGAAAAGCCGATGTCGTCGTTGCGGCTGGTCCCCGCCAGCGCGGTGATGCCACCGCCTTCGGCGAAAGCGTCGCGATGCAGATGCACCAGCGCCAGCGCGCCGAACGGCTCGGCGACGGCCTGCCCGACGGGCACGCGGTAGCCGATCTCGCCGAACGCCTGCGCGGTGGTGGCATCGTAGCGCGCACCGGCGATGTCGGTGACGCCGGGGAAACTCACCGAGCGGCTGGTCGACAGCGTGCTGAAGCTGGCGGCGGCGGCCGCACGCAGCCGCCACGGGCCGGCTTCACCGGACGCGTAACCAGCAAGATGCGCGGTATCGATATCGGCTGAACTGGCGCGGTCGCGGACCGTGACGGTGGAGCTCGTTGTGCCCCCAGCGAGGCCGACCTGCCAGCCGGAGCCGAACCGATAATCGACGCCGCTGACGAAGCCGGCGACCGAACTGGTCGCCTCCGCCGCATTGCCGTCGCTGCCATTGCGGCCCCAGGTCCCGATGCCCTGCGCCCACACGCTGGGGCCGGTGGCGAGCACCGTGTCGGCGCCCCCGCTCTGCCGCATCCGCCCGAGCACCGCCTCGCGCAGGAGCAGGCTGTCGTCGAGCAGCGCCGACTGGGCGCTGGCATGAACCTCGCCGGACAGCAGATCGAACGCGCGCGGCGCCCCGGCAGTCGACTGCGTGGCGATCAACAGGCCGAGCCCGCTCGCTGCCGGGCCGGCGTCGAGCGCATTGGCCACGGCGGCCTGATTAGCACTGGTCGCCAGGCTGGCGAACGGAACAGCGTTGCGGGTCAGCGTCAGCGTCACCGCGTTGGCCGAGGTGTTCAGCGACGCGGCGAGGAACGGCAGATCGTCGGTCACCGCACTCGCAAAGCTGCCGGTGATGCCGCCGGCCGCGGTGAGGATCGGATAGGCTTGGCCGAGGATCGGGCTGTGTCCGATCAAGCCGGCGATGACGGTGCCGCCCGATAGGTTCGCGGTGCCGCCGACCTGGATCAGATCCGCGGTGCTCCCCTCGACCTGCGCGAAGTAAGCGGTGCCCGCCGACACGCTGAGATTGCCGGAGACCTGAATGGTGCCGACCGAATGACCTGGCGACACGATCGAGCCGCCACGCAGATCGAGCGAGCCGAACGTGCCGGTTCCGCCGAGCCAACCGGCGTTGGTGAAGGCGCCGCTGCCGCTGAAGCTGCCATCGACCACGCCGGCATTGTAAACGGTGCCGTCGTTACTTAGCGCGCCGGTGAACGTGCCGCTCCGGCCGACGACGAAGCTCGCCCCAGACGCCACCCACAGCGGCCCGAGCAGACTGCCGCTGAGGCCGAGCGTGCTGCCGCTCTGGACCCGGGTGCCGCCGGTGTAAGTGTTGGCCCCCGCCAGCACCAGCGTGCCAGTACCTGCCAGCGTCAGTCCACCTGGGCCGAAGATGTCATTGCTCCAGACGTCGAACGCGTTGAGGCCGCCTTGCGACGCGTCCATCGTCACGGTGACGTTGCTGCGGAACGCGCCGTAGCCGCCGCCCGCAGCATACAGATTGAGCCGCGCCCAGCCGGTGCCGTTGTCGAGCGGACCACCCGACGGAAGCTCGGTGGTGGCGAGGATCTCGTCGAGCTGGGCGGTCGTCAGATACGGATAGCGCGTCGCGATCAGATAGTGCGCTTCCGCCGGCACCACGGGCGCAAGATCGGTCGGGCCGACCGACGGCAGATCGTAGGTCAGGAAATGCCGATAGGCCTGCGCCTGCTGCTGATAGCTGGCGGCGGTCGGGATCACCCCGCTGCTGAGGCAGGCAATCAGATTGGCGCACGCCGAGGCATAGGGCGAGCTGGCACCGCCGCCGAGATAGGCCTGCATCTCGGTCGCGAGCGACGACAGGTTCGTGGTGTTGAAATCAGCCGAGGCGTACAGCGGATTGCCGGCCAGCATGTTGGCGGTGACGTAGGTCGCCATGATCCGGCCGCCGATCACGTCGAGCGGATAGTGCGCCGCATAGACGTTGAGGTCGTACGAGAACTGCGCCGCCGCCATGACGAACTGCTGATAATAGCCCGGCGCCAGGATCGCGAACGGCACTGCGTTGGAGGTCGCGAGCATCGTATGGGCGCTCGGGAAATCGCCGACATTGGAGTCGCCGAGCACCCAGTTGATGTTGTACGCGCCGGGCGTCTGCTGGTTCTGCCACGCCAAATAGGACGAATTCTGCGGCGTGAACGGGTTGCTCAAGATCGCAGCGGAAACCTGATACGGCGGCGGATTGCCGTAGCTGTCGGTCTGGCCGGGCAGATACCCGTAAGCGTTGCCATAGACGTCGCTGGTGCCGAAATACGGCTTCATCGCCACGATCTGATTGCTGCCGATGATCGCGGCTTCCATCCGCAGGATCGAGGCCGGCAGCGTCGGCGCGGTCGGAATGCCTTGCGCATCGTAGCCATAAGCCGGATTGCCCGGGAATGCGCGCAGCAGCACGTTGGCCGGCACCGCCGGCAGGATCAGCACCGTGCCTGCGGCGATCTTCTCGGCCTGGGTCGAGTTCAGATAGATCTCGACCTGCTTGGCGAGATTGGCGTCGAGCACCGCCCGCCCCTGCGCGCTCGACAGCAGACTGTTGAATGGGGCCAGCAGCACCTCCTGGTCGGCGGCCTGCTGCGCACAGCGACCCGTGCAGCTCGTCTGCGCCCGCGCTGCGTCGATCGACGGCACCAGCGCCAGGACTACCAGGATCGCATGTTGGACAAGGCGCATAACGGCGCTCGGCGGTGGAGCAAACGGGCCAACCGACGAAGCCTCGCTGCATGCGCCAACATGCGGTCGATTCGGAAACTCGCGCAATGCTGACCGGGTTACCAGCCTAGCCCTGCCCGGCACGACCGCCGAAGCGGCAACTAACAATCACGAGCGGGGAAGGCTCAAGCCGCCGGGGTCGACGAGTCCGAGGTGTTCGACGCCTCCGCCGCAGCGCGCTTCTTCTCGACCATCGAAACCGCGATGATGGAGCCTTCGTACAGCAGCAGCAGCGGGATCGCGAGCGAAGCCTGGCTGATCACATCGGGCGGCGTCAGCACAGCTGCTATGATGAAGGCGCCGACGATGAAGTAGCGGCGCTTCTCCTTGAGCTGCTTGGCGGTGAGCACGCCGATCCGCCCGAGCAGCGTCAGGATCACCGGCAACTGGAACGCCAGGCCGAACGCGAAGATCAGCGACATCATCAGCGACAGATACTCGCCCACCTTGGGCAGCAACTGGATCTGCGCGGTTTCGGTACCGCCCATCTGCTGCATGCCGAGCGAGAACCGCACCAGCATCGGCAGCACCAGGAAGTACACCACCAGAGAGCCGAGCAGGAAGAAGCCCGGCGTGGCGATCAGGTAAGGCACGAAGGCGTTGCGCTCGTGCTTGTAGAGGCCCGGCGCGACGAATTTGTAGATCTGGGTGGCGATAATCGGGAACGAGATGAAGCCGGCGCCGAACATCGCCAGCTTGAGCTGGGTGAGGAAGTATTCGAGCAGCGCGGTGTAGATGAACTTGGAGTTCTCCGGCCCCGCGACCCAGACGAACGGCCAAACCAACACGTTGTAGATCTGCTTGGCGAAGAAGAAGCAGAAGATGAACGCGATGCCGAAGCCGAGCAGCGCCTTGATCAGCCGCGACCGCAGCTCGATCAGGTGGTCCATCAGCGGCGCCTTGGAGGCCTCGATATCCTCGGCACTCATGACGCTTTGGCGTCCTTCGCCGGCTCGGGATGCGCGAGATCCGGCGGCGCGGCATCAGGCGTGGCAAGCGCATGCGTTTCGGCGGCGACCGGCAGGTTCGCCGGCTCGGCGGCCTGCGCCTCGCGCACGATCGCCAGCGGCTCGGACGCCGCCGCATCGTGCTGGGTCGCCTCGACGAAGGTCTCCGCAGTCGGCTGCGCCGGCGTCGTCGGCTCGGTCGGCGGGGTATCGATGTTGGTGGCCTTGTCGAGCGCCATGGCGTCGGTGACCTGGCTCGACAGCTTGGTGAGCATGTTGTTGGTCGACAGCCCGCTGGTGGCTTCCTTGACCTCGTCGAACGACTTCTTGAGGTCGGCCATCTCGGCCTCGCGCATCGCTTCCTGGAACTGACCCTGGAATTCGGTGGCGAGCCGGCGCGCCTTGCCCATCCACTGCCCGACCGTGCGCAGCACGCCCGGCAGTTCCTTGGGGCCGATCGCGATCAGCGCGACCACCCCGATCACCATCAGTTCACTCCACCCGATGTCGAACATGAAACGTGCCGACTATGCCTCAATGCGCCCGCGCAACTGCCGGGACGCTTACGGGCGCGCCCCGCCGTCCCCGCGATGCGCTCACCCTTGTGTCATCCGGCGGCGCGTGCCGTCGCCGGATCAAGCGGCCCCGGCGCGGCGATGCCGCACGGGGCTCGAAGACGGATCAGGCGCGTTGCGACCGCGCTTCAGACCGCCTTGCTGCCGACGTCGGTGCGGTTGGTCGCGCCGGGCGTCGAGGTGTGGTCGATCGACTTCACCGGCTCGGACTTTTCGGCCGTCTTTTCATCGTCCTGCAAGCCCTTCTTGAAGGACTTGATGCCCTGGGCGACGTCACCCATCAGGTCCGAAATCTTGCCACGACCGAACAGCAGCAGGACGACCGCGATAACGACGATCCAGTGCCAGATACTGAGTGAACCCATCCTGCCTTCTCCCGAAACTCGACCGGCGCGCCAGCCCTATTCACTTGCGAAGCTAGGTGAAAGAGCCGCCCGAAACAAGGATTTAAGCTGTCGCAACGGCGAGTTGATCGCCGCTGATCCAGTTCCTTTCGAGGCGTAGCGCCGACTTATTGGTGCTGATCATCCTCGCCGTGGGCGTCGTGCTCAGCGTCCTCGTCGGAGCCTTCCGGCTCAGCGGTATCGAGTTCCGGAGCGTCGGTCTGGTCGGTCTCGTCTTCCCCGGTTTCGACGTCATCAGACGCGACGTCGTCCGCCTCGGCGACGACGTCCTCATCCTGATCATCCGATGCGACCAGTTCCACTTCGACGGTCTCGATCTCTATGCTGACGTCCTCCTCGGCATCGAAATCGCCAGAGTCGGCCTGTTCGGCTTCCAGCTCGCCATCGTCGACTTCGCCGACTTCGGCGGCGTCTTCGATCTCGCCGGTCTCGCCGGTCTCGTCGGCCTCCTCGGTCTCGGCGAAGCCGGTTTCGGCCTCGGCCTCATCGTCAGAGGTCTCGACAAAGCCGGTTTCGACCGGTTCGGCGTCGTCATGCGAGGTCTCGGCGAAACCGACTTCCGGCGCGGCCGCATCCTGCTCAGAAGCTTCGGCAACGCCCAGCTGGGCCTCGCCGATCTCCGCGGCGCTCACGGCCACGGCGGTTTCCGACGCCGCAGCTTCGGCGGCCCCGGCTTCGCCCTCCAGATCCAGCTCGGGGTCGGCTTGCGGCGCCAGCGCCAGGTCGAGATCGCCGGGCTCGAGCGGGTCTTCGTCTTCGCGCAGCGCTGGATCGTCCGACGGCGTCGGCACGCTGAAGCCGGTCGGCAGGCGGGTGTCGAGCAGGCCGGTGCCCTTGAGTTCTTCGAGGCCCGGCAGGTCGGTGAGCGACTCCAGGCTGAACTGCGACAGGAACGCTTCGGTGGTGCCGAAGGTCAGCGGCCGGCCCGGCGTCTTGCGACGGCCACGCGGCTTGATCCAGCCGGTCTCCAGCAGCACGTCGAGCGTGCCCTTCGAGGTCGCCACGCCGCGGATCTCTTCGATCTCAACCCGGGTGATCGGCTGGTGATAAGCGATGATCGCCAGCATCTCGATCGCGGCACGCGACAGCTTCCGCGTTTCGGTGGACTCGCGCGTCATCAGCCAGGCGAGATCGCCGGCGGTGCGGAACGTCCACTTGTTGGCAATGCGGACGAGATTCACGCCGCGACCGGCGTAGTCCTCCTGCAACTGCTTCAGCGCGACCTTGACGTCCACGCCTTCCGGCATGCGCTTGGCGAGCGCAGCCTGATCGAGCGGCTCAGGGGACGCGAACAGCAGGGCTTCGAGCAGACGCAGCTCCTCGGGCCGGGACTGCGGCTGCTGTTCGGCGCTGTCATCAGCGAGATGTTCGACCGGCTGTTCGAACTCCACGATGCGCTTCTCCGCCAGACTTGCCATGGCTCGGTCTCCTTCTTCCACTACCCGACCGGAGCATCCGGTAAGGCTGCCGCTTCCATCGCTGGAGACGGCGGACGCTTACGAAAATACAAAGGCGCCAAGGGGCCCGACTGATGCAGCTCGACCTCGCCCTCGCGCACCAGTTCGAGCGCGGCCGCGAAGCTCGACGCCAGCACGGTGGCGCGCTGGGTCGGATCGGGCATGTAGCGCAGCAAATATTCGTCGAGCCGGCTCCAATCCTCGGCGAGCCCGACCAGGCGCTCCAGCGACGCGCGCGCTTCGCTCAGCGACCACACCGTGCGCTTGGCAAGATGCACGGTGGTGAGCACGCGCGACTGGCGCTGCGACGCGTAGGCACTGAGCAGGTCGTACAGCGTCGCCGTGAATTTCGGATGCTTGATCTCGGCGATCTCTTCGACCTGACCACGCGGGAAGATGTCGCGATTGAGCTGGGCGCGGGTCATCAGCCGGTTGGCGGCTTCGCGGATCGCTTCGAGGCGGCGCAGCCGGTTGGCCAGCGCGTTCGCCATGTCCTCGGCGCTCGGACCTTCCTGGGCCGGCGGTTCCGGCAACAGCAGGCGCGACTTCAGGAAGGCGAGCCACGCCGCCATCACCAGATAGTCGGCGGCGAGTTCGAGCCGGATCTTCCGCGCTTCTTCGATGAACAGCAGATACTGATCGGCGAGCGCCAGGATCGAGATCTTATGCAGGTCGACCTTCTGCTGCCGCGCCAGCGTGAGCAGCAGGTCGAGCGGGCCTTCATAGCCCTCGACGTCGATGACGAGCGCGTCGTCCTGGTCGGCCTGCTGCTCGACAGGCCGGCCAGTCTCGAATTGCAGAATCTCAGCGGTCATGCGCCCACCTTTGCGCGGCCGATCAATGCGTCGAGTTCGGCACGCGCCGCCGCGCGGTCGAACGGCTGGGGAGCATGGCGGGCGGCCAGCGCCCCCTCGGCGCGGACCAGCGCCCTGCCCTGAAGCTCCGGAGTCTCGGCCACCACCTGGCGCATCTCGTCGAGCTTGCCGTTGCAATGCAGGACGACGTCGCAGCCCGCCGCGACGATCGCGCGGGTGCGCTCGGCGATGCTGCCGGCCAGCGCGTTCATCGAGACGTCGTCGCTCATCAGCAATCCTTGGAACCCGATCGATTCGCGAATCACCTGGTCGATGATTGTCGCAGAAGTGGTCGCGGGTTGGGCGGCATCGAGCGCGCTAAACACAACATGTGCAGTCATCGCCATCGGCAGATCGGCGAGCGGCCGGAACGCGGCGAAGTCGGTGCGGTCGAGTTCCTCGCGCGCCGTGTCGACCGTCGGCAGGCGATGATGGCTGTCGGCAGTGGCGCGGCCATGACCGGGGATATGCTTGAGCACCGGCAGCACGCCGCCCTGCGCCAGGCCGTCGGTGACGGCGCGGGCGATCGCCGCGACCTTGTCCGGGCTGGTGCCGTAGGCGCGGTCGCCGATCACCGCATCGGCGCCGGCGATCGGCACGTCGGCCAGCGGCAGGCAGTCAACGGTGATACCGAGCGCGGCGAGATCGTCCGCAATCAGCCGGGCGCTCAGCCGCGCGGCGGTCAGCCCGGCCTCGGGATCGACGTCGTAGAGCGCGGAGAACACCGCACCCGGCGGATACACCGGCCAATGCGGCGGTCCGAGCCGCTGCACCCGGCCACCTTCCTGGTCGATCAGGACCGGCGCGTCCGGGGAATCCACGGTTCCACGCAATTCTTCAACCAGCGCTTTGACTTGCGCCGGGTTGTCGACATTACGCTTGAACAGGATGAAGCCCCAGGGACGAGATTCGCGGAGAAATCCGCGCTCATCGTCGCTGAGGCTTAAGCCGGCAATACCGGTGATGAAAGCGCGCGGTGCCATACATGGCCGCTTAGCCCGCGCGCGCCTCCAGGGTCAAGGAAACCGCCGTTAATTCCTCTGGACGACGCACTGTCCGCCGGCACTTTTTAGGTTGCCGCAGACCTGTTGGGCCTGCTCGGCGGACGAGAACGGTCCGACCATCGCGCGGTAGTAGGTGCCCTTGCTGCCGAGATCCACCCGCTTGATCAGCGGCGGCTGCGATCCGAGCACGGACGGGAACTTGCTCTGCAGGCTGCGGTACGACGCCTTGGCGTCCGCCTCGTTGCGCTGCGACGACACCTGCACGACGTAGCCGCCGGAGGTGGCGGTCGGCTCTGACGCAGGCGCCGAGGCGACGCGCTGCGGCCGCGGCGCTGCGGTCTCGGCCGAATTCGGCGACAGCGACAGCGGCGTATTGCCCGCCGAGGCGTTGGCGTCGGCAACGCCGCGTGCGGGCGTCCGGGCGGCAGGCGCCGCGGTGCGGGCCGCACCGGCGGGCTGAGCCGCCGCATCGGCCTGATCCGGGCGGATGCTGTAGGTCTTGATCTTCCGCGGCTCGTCACCCGCCAGCGTGCCGTTGTTCGGCGGCGGCGTCAGGTTCGGCTTGGCACCGGGCGCGACGCTCGCGACCGGCGGCGGATTGGGGTTCTGGTTGAGCTGCGGCAGCACGACCCGCGGGCCCGAACCGGGCATCCGCGACGGATCGGCGGCCGGCTGCTCTTCCCGAGAAACCAACGCTTCGACGCCATTGCTGGACGCGAGGCGATCCTGGATCGGCTTACCGGCGTTGTCGTTGGACGGGCCCGGAATCTTGGTCGGGCTGGTATCAGCCTTGATCACCGGCGGTTCACCGGTGCGGGTGGTGCCGGCGAAGGTGCGATACGCCAGCGCGCCTCCGGTACCGACCACCGCAAGCGCGAGGATCGCGACCACCGTCACCATCGTATTGCGGCGCGGCTTCAGTGCACCCTGCTCGGCTTGATCGTCGTAGCCGTCTTCGTATCCGTATGGCGACTCCTGGTAGCCGCCGATCGGCGCGGGATCGGCCGGAAGCTGACCGTACAGCGCCTCGTCGTAGCGATCAGGCTCCAGCGACGTCGCAGGAAGCGGTTCGAATTGCGGGTCGTAGTGCACGCGATCCGGCGGCGGCAGATCGAGCTGACGCTGCTCCGGCGGCGCCGGCGGCGCCGGCGGCGTCGGGTCGAACCGCGGATCGAGCGAGCGCAGATCCATCGCGGGCTGTTCGATCGGCCGCATCTGCAATGGGTTCGGATCAATCGGCGGCTGGATCGCCGGCGCGCGCTCGAAGCTCGGAGCCTCAGCGCGGCGCGGCGGTGCCGCATTGATGAATGACGGCGGCCGGCTGAAATCCGGCTCCGGTGCAAAGGTCGGCTCCTGGGTGCGCGCCGGCTCAGGCGCACGGGTTGTCTGGCGATGCTGCATCCACGATGGCATCGGCGGCGGCGACAACTCGTCCTCGGCCTGCGGCGGCACCGGACGGCTGGCGCGGAAATCGGTGGAGCGCGTCTGCGGTGCGACCGGCGGCGCCGGCTCGGTGCGCGGAGCGGTCTGGCCGAACGGATCGGTCTGACCGATCAGGCGCGCGAGTTCGGCGAGCGGATCGTTTTCCGGCTTCTGCGGATAGCGGGACGACGCCCGGCTGTCGTCATCGTCCAGCGGAAAAGGTCGGCTCTGATATCGATCCGTCATCGTGATGTCGCGTCCCATTCGGGAAAGCTGCCCAAGGCGCCCTCGCAGACGACACGGCCGCTCTCACAAGCCGCTCCAGATCCCCATCTGACGGCCGATCCCCTATCGCATCTCGTCCGGCGCAGTGACGCCGAGAATGGCGAGCCCCGAGGCCAAAACCGAGACGACGCCTTGGACCATCGCCAAGCGCGCCCTGGTAATCTCTGCATCATTATTGATAATGAAGCGTAAATGAGGCAAATCGCGGCCATGCGTCCAAAGCGCATGAAATTCGCTCGCGAGCTCATTGAGATAAAACGCGATTCTGTGCGGCTCGTGAGCCTGGGCGGCGGCTTCGACGATCCGCGGATAGAGCGCAAGTCGCTTCAATAGTTCGAGCTCGGCCGGATCGTTCAGGCGCTCCAGCGGCGCCTGCCGCAGCATCGCAGCCCGCACCTTCGAATCCTCGGGCAGATCCGGTACCACCTCCCGCGCGTTGCGGAAGATCGAATGGCCGCGCGCGTGGCCGTACTGGACGTAGAACACCGGATTGTCTTTCGACTGCTCGATCACCTTGGCGAGGTCGAAGTCGAGCACCGCATCGTTCTTGCGGAACAGCATCATGAAGCGGACGGCGTCGGAACCAACCTCATCCACCACTTCACGTAACGTGACGAAGTCGCCGGCCCGCTTGGACATCTTCACCGGCTCGCCGTTGCGCAGCAGCCGCACGAGCTGAACGATCTTAACGTCGAGCGCGCCCTTGCCGGCCGTCACCGCCTGGATCGCGGCCTGCATCCGCTTGATATAGCCGCCGTGGTCGGCGCCCCAGACGTCGACCATGTTGGCGAAGCCGGCGTCGAACTTGACCTTGTGATAGGCGATGTCGGACGCGAAGTAGGTGTAGGAGCCATCCGACTTCAGCAGCGGCCGATCGACGTCGTCGCCATAGGCGGTGGCGCGGAACAGCGTCTGTTCGCGGTCCTCATAGTCTTCCACCGGCGCGCCCTTCGGCGGCGGCAGCCGGCCCTGATACACGTCGCCCTTGGCACGCAGGAACTCGATGGTCTCGGCAACGCGGTTGCGGCCGCCTTCGATCAGCGAACGCTCCGAGAAGAACACCTCGTGGGTGATGTTCAGCGCGGCAAGGTCGCCCTTGATCGCTTCCATCATCATCGCGATCGCCTTGGCGCGGACGGTCGGCAGCCACTGCGCTTCCGGCAGTTCCTTGAGCGACGCGCCGTGCTCGGCTTTCAGCGCCTCGCCGACCGGCTTGAGGTAATCGCCCGGATACAGCCCTTCCGGAATCTCGCCGATCGCCTCGCCGAGCGCTTCGCGGTAACGCAGGAAGGCGGAGCGCGCCAGCACGTCAACCTGGGCGCCGGCGTCGTTGATGTAGTACTCGCGGGTGACGGCAAAGCCGGCGGTGTCGAGCAGATTGGCCAGCGCATCGCCGAACACCGCGCCGCGGCAGTGGCCAACATGCATCGGCCCGGTCGGATTGGCCGAGACGTATTCGACGTTGACCTTCTCGCCGCCGCCGATGGTGCTGCGGCCGTAACCTGTGCCAGCGTCGAGCACGGCGCGCAGCGCCTCCGCCCACACCGCCGGCTTCAGCGTCAGGTTGATGAAGCCGGGCCCGGCGATCGCGACCTGGTCGATCAGCTCCTCGGCGCGCAGCTTGTCGGCGATCTTGTCGGCGAGATCGCGCGGCTTGGCCTTGGCGTCCTTGGCCAGCACCATCGCGGCGTTGGTCGCCATGTCGCCGTGGGAGGCGTCCTTTGGCGGCTCGACCACGATACGCGACAGGTCGATCCCGGCGGGCAGAGCGCCCTCTTCGATCAGCGCCCCGCACACAGCGTGCACGCGCGACAGGAGACGGGCGAAAAGATGCGTGGACATCGGGAGCTCGGCCATATCTGACAAGGGGAAAATGGAGCGGCCGTTTCGGGCCGGTCGAGGCGCCGCCTAACGCAAATCCGGGGTCGAGTCAAAAAGCCGCTGATGCTCGGCGAGCGCGTAGCGGTCAGTCATCCCGGCGATGAAATTGCGAATCCGCAGCAGCCGGTCGGCTTCGCACTCGGCCACCGGGCCGTTGGCCGGCAGCCAGTCCGGCGGCAGGTCCGACGGATGGTCGCAATAGCGCTGAAACAGGTCGGCGACGATCGCCTCGGCGTCACGCATCACCTTCATCACCCGCTCGGCGCGGTACATCCGGGTCCATAGGAACGCCTTGATCTCGGCCTCGGCTTTGGCTGTCTCGGCCGGAAACGCCACCAGCGCCCGCTCCGCACGGCGAACGTCATCCGCCGAGCCCGGCCCCGCCTCGCTGATCCGACGCTCCGCCTCGGCCGCGACCGTGCCGATGAAGTGCGAGATCAGCTCGCGCACCAGCTCGGCGCCGCGCCGGCCGTCGTCGAGCCCCGGATAGCGCTTATCGATCGCGGCGATAATCCGCGCCGCCAGCGGCACCTCCACCAGATCGTCGATGCCGAACAGGCCGGCGCGCAGGCCGTCGTCGATGTCGTGGGCGTCGTAGGCGATGTCGTCGGCGATCGCCGCCACCTGGGCCTCGAGCGAGGCGAAGCTCCACAGCTGCAGATCGAAGCGCTGGTTGAACTCGGTGATGCCGCGCGGCACGCCATGCTCGGCATAACGCGGCAGCGGCGCGCCGGCGCGGTCGGTGAGCGGGCCATTGTGCTTGACCACGCCTTCCAGCGTCTCCCAGGTCAGGTTGAGCCCGTCGAACTCGGGATAGCGGTGTTCGAGTGCCGTCAGCACCCGCAGCGTCTGCGCATTATGGTCGAAGCCGCCGGCATCCTTCAGGCAAGCGTCGAGCGCGCGCTCGCCGGCGTGGCCGAACGGCGGATGGCCGAGGTCGTGGGCCAGCGCCAGCGTTTCGGTGAGGTCTTCGTCGAGCCCGAGCTGGCGGGCCAGCGCGCGGGCGATCTGCGCCACTTCGAGGCTGTGGGTCAGCCGGGTTCGGTAGTGATCGCCTTCGTGAAAAACGAAGACTTGGGTCTTGTGCTTCAGCCGGCGAAACGCGTTGGAATGGATGACGCGGTCGCAATCGCGGCGAAACGCGCTGCGGATCCGGCTCGGCGGCTCATGGAATTGCCGGCCGCGGCTGTGGTCCGGATCGCAGCCAAAGGCTGCACGGGGAGCTGCCATACCGACCGACACGCGCGCGACTCGTCCTTCAACGTTTGATTCTGCGGTGCGGCGCACTTAACTATTGTTGGCAAAGAAATCCAATGACGGGCCCTGCCCGACGACACGGAGCGGCGAGATGACGGAATCAAGCGTCACCATCAGCGAACGCGCGGCGCGCCGGATCGGCGAAATCCTCAAGGGCGAAGGCCAGGGCGCGATGCTGCGGATCAGCGTCGAAGGCGGCGGCTGCTCTGGCTTCCAGTACAAATTCGACGTCGACCGCACCAAGACCGACGACGATCTGGTGATCGCCAGGGATGGCGCGGTGGTGCTGGTCGATTCCGCCTCGGTTCCCTTCCTGGCCGGCTCGGAAGTCGACTTCGTCGACGACCTGATCGGCGCCTCGTTCCGGGTCAACAACCCGAACGCCACCGCCTCCTGCGGCTGCGGCACCAGCTTCTCGATCTGACGACCTCGCCGACAGGACGGTTGCGGCGGCTGGGTAGCACCCGCAGCCGTTGGCTTTGAGACGCTCGGTCAAGACAAACGTCCCCTGCCGTACCTTCTGCTCTTGGTTCCGGTTCCCAATTCCGCTAAGGCGCGGCCAAAGAACCCTCCGAACGACCTTTTGGCAGCGCGCGATGCCCCGCGCGCTGCGCGCCATGTCGAGGATGGGTCAACAGCCCCCGGAAACCTCGATGTCGTCGCCTCCCAGCGTTCCCCGTGTGCCTCTGCGCGTCTCCAGCGTCCAAGCCGGCATGATCACAGCGCTGGTGCTGGCGCTGAGCTTCGGCGCCATGCTCGCCCTCACCTTCTCGATGCAAAACGACGTGATCGCGCGGGACCGCGATCACCAGATGGCGGCGGTCAGCCAGGCGATCACCGCCGCGCTCGACGAAGCCGGACGGTTCGCGCTGACCCAGGCGGAGACCACGGCACGGCAGCGCGCCGTCGCGCGTGCGCTTGCCGCCGGCGACCGCGCCGCGCTGACGGAGCTCACGGCCGCCCCTTATGCGTATCTGAAAAGCCAGGGCGTGCCGGTGTTCGGCTTTCACGCCGCCGACATGACTTATCTGTTGCGGCTGCATCTGCCGGATAAGTTCGGCGACGACCTGACGAAGTTTCGGCAGATGGTGCTCGCCGCCAACAAGACGCGGCGCTCGCAGGTCGGCCTGGAGATTGGCGTCGCCGGCACCTTCGTGCGCGGCATCGCGGTGATCAACGACGGCGACCGCTTCGTCGGCACCGTCGAGGCCGGCCTAAATCTCGAGCCGATCCTCGAACAGGTGAAGACGCTGACCAATGCCGATATCGCGGTGGTGCTCAGCCAATCACTGGCCGAGCTGCCACCGCGTGGGCCCGGCGACAAGGGAGAACAATTCGGCGACCTGATCGCGCTCGCTTCGACCGATACACCGCTGTTCACCGGCCTGTTGCGCGACGGCGCGATCCGCCTCGCCCGCACCCGCGAGATCAGCCCGTATCGGATCGGTGGCGAGACCGGCGCGATCCTGGTGCAACCGTTGATCGACTTCTCCGGCCGGATGATCGGCAACATCGCCGCGGTGAAGAGCTTCCCGTCGCACGGCGCCGCGTTGCAGCGGACCCGGATCGAACTGATCGCGGCGGCGCTGATCGGCACCGTGCTCGCCTTTGTCGCCTTCTCGCTGTTGGCCCGGATGCTGAGGCCGCGCGACGAGGCCCAGGCATGAAGTCACTGCTGGCGGCTCTGCTGATCGTTTTATTCGCGCTGTGCGGCGCGCCCGCATCCGCGGCGAGCTCGCCGCCCGAAGGGCTGCCCGAAGGCGTCGAGCTGCCGGTCAAGGTCCGCATCGGCCTGCGCGTACTCGACATCACCGAAATCCGCGAGGTGATCGGCCGCGCGCGGTTGTACATCGAAGTCACCCAGCGCTGGACCGATCCGCGCCGGCGGTTCGATCCGCTCGACGCCGGCACCTCGCGGATCGACCGTGTCGGCGCCGAAGCTCGGCAGTATATCGCCGGGATCTGGACGCCGGGTCTGGCGATCGACAATCAGCTCGGCGAGCCGCGCGCCAAGGCCGATGCCGTCTCGGTCTATTCGGACGGCAGCGTGGTGCTGGTCGAACGCTACGAGGCAGATTTCCGGGTCGGCGTCGACATGGCGGCGTTTCCATTCGACCGCCAGCGGCTGTCGCTGTCGTTCTCGCTGCCGCGCTACGCCAAGCAGGACGCGATGCTGGTGACCACCGAGACCGACCGGCTGTTCTCGCGGATCGAACCGAAACTATCGGTGATCGATTGGCGCCCGCTCGACCTGACGTTCTTCTACGACGAAGCCGCCGGCTGGAACGCGCGGGCGTATTCTCGGCTGAACGCGACCGTCGGAATCGAGCGGCTGTCGGAGCGCTATCTGCTGCGGCTGTTCATCCCGATCGTCTCGACCTTGGCGGTGTCGCTGTTCGTGCTGTGGATCCCCGGTACCGCGCCCAAGGATCACGGCAGCCTGGTGTTCTCCGCCCTGCTGGCGCTGGCGGCGATCAGCTTCACCTACGAGGCGAGCTTTCCAGGCTCGATCTCGCTGAACACGCCGATCGCGAAGATCATCTCGCTCGGCTATTTCTATCTCGTGGTGGTGGTGCTGATCGACGCGCTGCTGTGGAAGCCGCGCAGTGATCCGGCCTCGCGCTATCACGTCCTCGCCATGGGACTGCGTTCACACTGCCGCTGGGCGCTACCGTCGATCATGGTGATCGTCTGCCTCGCGCTGGTGTTGCGGGGACTGCCGGGATAGCAGAGCGTTTTGGCGCGGCGCGCGCGTCAGGACGTTGTAAATTCGGACTTCACGATCAGACCGAGCTTGCCGTCCTTCAGTCGTCCAGCCACCATGTTCTTGACCGTCCAGGTGCCATCGGTGTTGTAGCTGACATCGAACGCCGTGTAGCCCGCCGCGGCATCGCACAGCGCCGCGGTCGGCGACAGGGACGCAAAGCTCAACACCGTGCCGGCGACGTACTTGCCGGTCTGGACATAGAACTTCAGCGACGGGGTACAGTCCAGCCGCGCGTTCGGCGACGCCGTCACGAAATTGGACAGCAGGATCCCACCGGCGAGCGACTGCATGGCCACGCCGGCGTTGTAGTTGGTCAGCGTCGGGTCGAACACCGCGGTGACGATCCGGAACGCGCCGACCGGCACGTCGTCGGTTGACGTCGGCATCGACAGGCCGAGCGACGGCGACACCGACATTGTCGTGGTGTTGTTGATCGGCGTCCCTTGCGCCGGCGTCAGCTCGATCGCGCGAAGAGCGCCCGCCTGCCCGACCGGTTGGCCCGGCGTTGGCGGGGCAATCTGCTGCTGAACGCCGGCGTAGGATTTCGGCGTGAACATGAAACTGAGCACAGCGCCGGACGTGGTGTAAGGCAGCAAAGGCTGACCGCACAGGCTGCTGACATAGACCTGAGCGCCGGTCGAATACTGCGCGGGCTGCTGGAAGAAGCAGAAATCCAGCGAAGCATTGCTGTTATTCTTGAGATTGATGGTGATCGTCGTCGCCATGACTGTCGCGTCGCTTCCGTCGTCTTCGTCAACGCGAATGGCCGGAGGCGCCATCGCCTCCGGCCGTGACTAAGCAGTACCGCCGGTTCAGGCTCTAACCGACCAAGAGCTTAGCTCGCTCTTAGTCGAACACCGCGGTATTTCCGGTGATATCCGTGCATGTCACCCCCTGATACCGGCCACCGGCCGGGCCGACCTGGTAGTCGCGGTTCCGAATGATCGCGCCCGGCGCCGTGAGGTTGGTCACGGTGATCGGGCGCAGGAAATTCGCCGCCAAGCCCGATGAAACCAGTCCCGTACCTGCCTCGTTGAGAACCTCGGCAATCAGGGCCGCCGCGCTCAGTTCGGTCGTGAAGGATGATTTCTCGATCAGACCGCGGCTGCCGTTGGCGAGCTGAGACACCGCCATATTTTTCACCGTCCAGGTGCCGTTGGAGTTGTAGCTGACGTTGAACGTGGTGAAGCCGGGGGTCGCGTCGCAAAGCGCCGCCGTCGCCGACGACGAGGTGAAATTCATCACCGTTCCGGCAGTGTAGTCGCCGGTCTGCACGTAGAACTTGATGATCGGTTGGCAGTCGAGATGCGTGTTCGGCTGAGCGGTGACGAAGTTCGACAGCGTGATCGCGCCGGTCAGCGATTGCACCGCCGATCCGGCGCTGTAGTTCATCAGCGCAGGATCATACACCGGGGTGTTGATCCGGAACGAGCCGGACTGCGGGTCCTGCGTCGTGAACGCCGGTGACAGACCCAGCGACGGATCAACCGTCATGTTGGTCGTATTCTTCGTGGGCGTCCCGCCGGACGCCGGGGTCAGGTCGATCGCCTGAATCGCACCGAGCTGCCCGGACGGCTGTCCGATCTGCGGCGGCTCCACCTGCTGCTGCACACCAGCATAGTACTGCAGGATCATGGTGAAGCTCAGCACCGACCCCGAAGTCGAATACGGCAGCACCTCCCGACTGTAGAGGCTGTTGGTGTAGACCTTGGGGCCGCCGGAATAGACGGCCGGCTGCTGAAAGAAGAAGAAATTCTGAGAGTTAGGGCTGTTGTTGGTGACGTTGATGGTGATTTTGGTGGCCATGGTGGTCTCCTGGCGGGCTACGGGGTGGGGTTGAACCCTCGGACTTTATACAACCGAGAGTTGCATCACCGTAACGCAGGCACCCATCGCAAAATGCAACTTATGATTGCATTGCGTGCAAACTACAGCCGCTCAACTTGCGCGGGCGGCAACTTCCGTCGCTCAGAGGTCCGAGACCTCGGGGAATAACGAGGCGATGAAAGCGATCAGGAGCGTCTTGGAGCGCTCCGACATCCGCATCTCGGCTCGCCGGACGCAGCTGACGAGTCTCGAATCAGCTGGCTCGGCACGTGGCGGGAGGGCGTGGCCGTCGATCCGGCCGCGGCCGGTCAGGAACCAGTCCAGCGAGATGTCGAGAACGCCGCACAGCAGCACGGCGTGATCGACCGAGATCGGGCCGTTGTTCTTCCAGCGGGTCACGGTGCTTTCGTTGACGCCCATGGCGAAGGCCAAGGCATGTTGCTTGGTCATGCCCCTGAGCTGCATGGCTTCGACCATCCGTGCTCCGCGACTCGACATGCCCGGCGCTCCGCTCTCGGCTGTTCGCGCTGCCGTGGACGATCGCGCAGCGGCTCACAGCGATCGCCGCGCCGATTTGCGTCCGACGTGGATTGCTCTATCACAGCGCTGCACGGCACGATCTGCCGCGGCGCAAATCATCCCGGGCAACGGACGGCGCGATGCGGATTGCGACTTGGAACGTCAACTCGGTCCGGCAGCGGCTGGACCATCTGGTCAGCTGGCTGCAGGACTGCCAGCCCGATGTGGTCTGCCTGCAGGAAATCAAATGCGTCGACGAGGCGTTTCCGCGCGAGCCGATCGAGGCGCTCGGCTACAACGTCGTCACCCACGGCCAGAAGACCTTCAACGGCGTGGCACTGCTGTCGAAATATCCGCTGGAAGAAGCCAATCCGGGCCTCGCCGGTGACGATGCCGACGTCCATGCCCGGTTTCTCGAGGGCGTGGTGTCTTTGAAGCGCGGCGTCGTCCGTGTCGCCTGCCTGTATCTGCCGAACGGCAACCCGGTCGGCACCGAGAAGTATCCCTACAAGCTGAGCTGGATGGCACGGCTGCGCGACTACGCCCAGCAGCGGCTGAAGACCGAGGAGCCGCTGATCCTGGCCGGCGATTTCAACGTCATCCCGCAGCCGGAGGACGTCCACAATCCGGCCGCCTGGACCGAGGACGCACTATTCCGCCCGGAGACCCGGGAGAGCTTCCAGACCCTACTCGGCCTCGGCCTCACCGACGCCCTGCGTGCCACCACCGATGCGCCCGGCCAGTACACCTTCTGGGACTACCAGGCCGGCGCCTGGCAGAAGAACTGGGGGCTGCGGATCGACCACCTGCTGCTGTCGCCGCAGGCCGCCGACCGGCTGCGCCACGTCGGCATCGACAGTTATGTGCGCAATTGGGAAAAGCCCTCGGACCACGTCCCGGTCTGGGCGGATCTCGACCTCGAAGCAGCGTAGCGACGTACGCGCAATCTCATTGGCAGTCGGAGGAGAGCCGCGCAGCGGCGGCCACGAAGGATGACCAAAGGCCCTGCGCTCACCGTCACCTTCGACGGCTCGCGTCGTTCGCCACCTCTGGGGAAAGCGAACGTGGCGGGATCAATCAGTCCCGGCGGCCCTGGACCCAGTGCTCGAGCATCTGCAGCGCCATCACCCGGTCGTCGTCGGACGCCTTGGAGAAGGCCTTGTTGTAGCTGTCCTTGATCCAGGCCTCTTCCGGCGTCGCGGCATCGCGGGCCAGGGTTAGCCACATCAGGCCGCGGGCGGCCTGGCGGGGCAGCTTCTCGCCGTTGAACAGCAGCTGGCCGAGCATGGCCTGGGCCTGATGCTGGCCCTTCTGGGCGGCGAGGCCGAGCCAGCGCGCGCCATAGCGGAAGTCGCGCGGCACCCCGACGCCGTCGATGTACAGCCGGGCCAGATCGTACTGCGCGTCGGCATTGCCGAAATACGAGGCGGCGTAGGAGAACATCTCGCGCGCCCGCTCCGGATCGCGCTTGACCTTCGAATTCGGGATGCCGTCGAGATAGTAGCGGCCGAGCGCCACAAAGGCGTTGGCGACGATCGCGGCCTGCGGCGCCGACGGACTGTCCTCGGCGTGGGCGTTGGCGATCTTGCTGAAATAGTCGAACGCGCGCAGGTCGTCCTGGTCGACGCCGTTGCCGTCGGCATACATCTTCCCGAGCCGCCACTGGGCGATCGGGTGACCGCCTTCGGCGGCATACTGCAAGGCGGTGAGCGAAGTGGTCGAGGGCGCCGCCGGAAGCGCCTTCTTCAGCGCCGGCGCGGTGGCCGGCTGGCTGGTGGCGACCGGGATCGCGGTGTCCTCCGGACGAACCGGGGTGCCTTCGAACGCAGCCGCCGGGACGGCGCTCGCTCCTGCGCCGATCAGCAACGCGGCAAAAACGCTACGCTTAAAATTCCGCATCGCACATCTCGCGGGTCACCCCCGGTGTGGTCGCAACGACCCGCCGGCTTTCCATCCAACACGCTCCCGCCCTCTCCTCTGTCGCGGCAACACCCGTTTCGGACGGGTCGGTTGCCAACGCTGCGGCGGTCAAATTTCTGTCACGGCCGCGACCGGCCGTCGGCTGTTCGACGGTCAGGTGATCGCACCTTATGTGGCCATGATTGCGCAAGATCGTCGCCGGGAGCTGGGCAACCTCACCATCGCCCTGCTGTTTGGCGAGATGACGGCCGAGCCGCTGCAAATCCGCGGCAGACAGTGACTTTTTGAAGACGTGAATTTGGGAGCCGAGGCCGAGCAAGCCCGCACTAACCGCTCCCGACAGGTTCGCGGCGCCGCCAGTGACCTGGTGGCTCGTCGGCATCGACCTCATCGGCGTCGTGGCGAACATTCGCGAACTCGTCTTTCCGGCCGCCTCGCTATCGGGCTTCCGGACCCTCCCGGTAAGACCATCGACCTGCGCTCGGCTTAGGTCTGATGATCTCATTGACCGGTGTGGCCAAAAAGCGGCGTGTGCAAGAGCGACCGTCAAAGACGGTTAAATGATGCGGAACTGTTGCGGCATAGCAACAAGAGTGTCCTGGCGGACACCCTTTTCAGGTGCACTTAGTAGCCGTTGGGGTCAGGCGTTGAGCACTTTGCCGTAGGCGTCGAGCACGGCTTCCTTCATCATTTCCGACAGCGTCGGATGCGGGAAGACGGTGTGCATCAGCTCTTCCTCGGTGGTTTCGAGGTTCATCGCCACCACGTAGCCCTGGATCAGCTCGGTGACTTCGGCGCCGATCATATGCGCGCCCAAGAGCTGCCCAGTCCTCTTGTCGAAGATCACCTTGACCAGGCCCTGGTCCTCGCCGAGAGCAATCGCCTTGCCGTTGGCGGTGAACGGGAAACGGCCGACCCGGATCTCCCGGCCCTGCTCCTTCGCCTTGGCCTCTGTGAGGCCCACGGAGGCGATTTGAGGCTGGCAGTAGGTGCAGCCCGGGATCAGGCTCTTGTCGAGCGGATGCGGATGCAGGCCCTTGATGGCCTCGACACAGATCACCCCCTCATGCTCAGCCTTGTGCGCCAGCATCGGAGGCCCAGCGACGTCGCCGATCGCATAGATGCCGGGGACATTGGTTTTGCCGAGCCCGTCGGTGACGATGGTGCCGCGATCGAGCTTCACCCCGAGCTTGTCGAGGCCGAGATTCTCGACATTGCCGACCACGCCGACCGCCGAGATCACACGGTCGAATTCGGCAGTCTCCGGCTTGCCGTTGCCGGGATCGATGGTGGCAACGACGCTATCTGCCTTCTTGTCGAGCTTGGTGACCTTGGCGCCGGTCAGGATCTTGATGCCCTGCTTCTCAAACCGCTTGCGGGCCAGCGCGGCGATCTCGGCGTCCTCGACCGGGAGGATCTGCGGCAGCACCTCGACCACGGTGACCTTGGCACCCATGGTGTGGAAGAACGAGGCGAACTCGATGCCGATCGCCCCTGAGCCGACCACCAGCAGCGACTTCGGCATCACTTCCGGCACCATCGCCTCGAAATAGGTCCAGACCAGCTTCTTGTCCGGCTCGAGCCCCGGCAACACCCGCGGCCGCGCCCCGGTGGCGACGATGATGTGCTTGGCCTGATAGCTGCCCGGCGGCAGCGCACCCTTCGGCGCCTCGGTCTTAGAGGCAGCGACCGTGAGCTTGCCCGGCGCGTCGATGGTCGCCTGGCCCCAGATGATTGAGATCTTGTTCTTCTTCATCAGGAAGCCGACGCCGTCGTTCAGCCGCTTCGACACCCCGCGCGAGCGCTGCACGATCGCCTTCGGATCGAACGAGATGTTGTCCGCCGACAGCCCGTAATCCTTGGCGTGCTGCATGTAGTGATAGATCTCCGCCGAGCGCAGCAGCGCCTTGGTCGGGATGCAGCCCCAGTTCAGGCAGATGCCGCCGAGGTACGACTTCTCGACGATCGCGGTCTTGAACCCGAGCTGCGCCGCCCGGATCGCCGCGACATAGCCGCCGGGTCCGGAGCCGATGATGATGACGTCGAAGGAGGTGTCGGACATAACTACTCGCTCTTCTTCCCTTCACCCGGCCACAGGTGGCACCCTCTCCCACAAGGAGAGAGGGGAAGACGTTCACACCATCATCATCACGGGATTTTCGATCAGCGTCTTGAAGGCGCCGATCAGTGCGGCGCCGAGCGCGCCGTCGACGGCACGGTGATCGCAAGACAGCGTCACGCTCATCATGGTGGCGATCTCGATCTTGCCGTCCCGGACGATCGGGCGCTGCTCGCCGGTGCCGACGGCCAGGATGGTGGCGTGCGGGGGGTTGATCACCGCGGTGAAGTCCTTGATGCCGAACATGCCGAGATTGGACACCGCGGTGGTGCCGCCCTGATACTCTTCGGGCTTCAGCTTGCGGGCGCGGGCGCGCGCGGCAAAGTCCTTCATCTGCGCCGAGATCGACGACAGCGACTGAGTTTCGGCAGTGCGGATGATCGGGGTGATCAGCCCGCCCGGCATCGCCACCGCCACGCCGATATCGGAATGCTTGTGCTTCAGCATCCCGCCTTCGGTCCACGACACGTTGGCGTCGGGGACGCGCTGCAAGGCGATCGCCATCGCCTTGATGATGAAGTCGTTGACCGACAGCTTGTAGGCCGGCTTGCCGTCCTTGTCCTTCGGCGCGGCGGCGTTGATGTCCTCGCGCGCGGCGAGCAGCCGATCGAGGTTGCAGTCGATCGTCAGATAGAAATGCGGAATGGTCTGGGTCGACTGCGTCAACCTTTGCGCAATGGTCCGGCGCATGCCGTCGTGCGGCACGACTTCGTAGGAGCCTTCCGGATACAGCGCGCGGATCTGCTGATCGGACATCGCCGGCGCGATCGCCGGACCGGCCGCTGGGGCTGCTGCCGGCGCCTTCAGGCCGCCGCCGCTCTTGGCCTGCTCGACGTCGCGGGCGATGACGCGGCCGTGCGGGCCGGTGCCGGTGACGCGGGCGATGTCGATGCCGGCATCCTTCGCCAGCCGCCGCGCCAACGGCGAGGCGAACACGCGGGCGCCGTTATGCGTGGCTTCGCCCTTCGAGACCGGCGCTGGCGCGCCCTCCTCAGGGCGAGGAGCTGGGTTTGTTGTCGGCTTTGTCGGAGTCTCTGTCTTGCCGCCCGCACTGCCCTCATCCTGAGGAGCCCGCGCAGCGGGCGTCTCGAAGGATGATGCTGTTGGCTTCGGCGCCTCGGCCTTGCCGGCTCCTGCCCCAGCCGCTTTCACGTCCTCGCCGTCCGCGGCCAGCACCGCGATCACGTCGTTGACCGGAACGTCCTGGGTGCCTTCGGGCACGATGATCTTGGCCAGCGTGCCTTCGTCGGCGGCCTCGACTTCCATCGTCGCCTTGTCGGTCTCGATCTCGGCGATGACATCGCCGCTTTTGACCTTGTCGCCCTCCTTCTTCAGCCACTTCGCAAGGTTGCCCTTCTCCATGGTCGGCGACAGCGCGGGCATCAGAATGTTGATCGGCATGAGGACAGAACCTTACTGCGGCCGTTCGGTGGTGGCGCCGGTGTCCGTCGGGCGCGACAGCTCGGCCTCGAACATCTCGACGATGCGCTCCAGCGCCTCGTCCTCGGTGTATTCGCTCTCGCGCGCATAGGCGCGCGCGGCGTGGCGGGCGATGTCGACCAGCAGCAGCCCCCACATCTCCGGATCTTCGAACGCGCGCATGAAGGCGATCGACAGACCGCCGTCGAGCACGAAGGCGCGTAGCACCTCGATCGCGTCTTCGCGGTTTGCGACGTCGGGCGGCAGCGGCTGTTGCTTGGGTCCGGTCATAGGCTCACCGATAGCAGACGGCTTTGGCGGCCTCGACCACCTCGGCGACGCTGGGCAGTGCCAGCTTTTCGAGATTGGCGGCATACGGCATCGGCACGTCCTTGCCGGATACGCGCGTCACCGGCGCGTCCAAGTAATCGAACGCGTGCTCCATGATCCGGGCGGAGAGTTCGGCGCCGACGCCGTTCTGCTGCCAGCCCTCTTCGACCGTCACGGCGCGACCGGTCTTCTTCACCGAGGCGATGATCGTTTCGGTGTCGAGTGGACGCAGCGTGCGCAGGTCGATCACCTCGGCCGAGATCCCGTCCTTCGCCAGTTCGTCGACGGCCTTCAGCGTGTAGGTCATGCCGTGCGACCACGAGATCAGCGTGACATCCTTGCCCTCGCGGACGATGCGCGCCTTGCCGATCGGGATCACGTAGTCGTCGAGCTTCGGCACTTCGCCGTGCTGGCCGTACAGCATCTCGTGCTCGAGGAAGATCACCGGGTTGGGATCGCGGATCGCCGCCTTGAGCAGCCCCTTGGCGTCGGCGGCCGAATACGGCGCCACCACCTTGAGGCCGGGGATCTGCGCGTACCAGGCCGAGTAGTCCTGGCTGTGCTGCGCGGCGACGCGCGAGGCGGCGCCGTTCGGGCCGCGGAACACGATCGAACAGCCGAGCTGACCGCCCGACATATACAGCGTCTTCGCCGCCGAGTTGATGATCTGATCGATCGCCTGCATGGCGAAGTTGAAGGTCATGAACTCGACGATCGGCTTCAGCCCGGCAAAGCCGGCACCGACGCCGACGCCGGCGAAGCCGTGCTCGGTAATCGGGGTGTCGATCACGCGGCGGTCGCCGAATTCCTGCAGCAGTCCCTGCGTGACCTTGTAGGCGCCCTGATACTCGGCGACCTCTTCGCCCATGACGAACACGTCGGGATCGCGGCGCATTTCCTCCGCCATCGCATCGCGCAGCGCTTCGCGGATCGTCACAGTCACCATCTCGGTGCCGGCCGGAATATCCGGATCGGCAGCCGCCGACACCGTCGGTGCTTCTGGCGCGTGTTGCGCCGGCGCCGCTGCGGACTTGGCCTGTGCGGCTTCGGGCTCCGCCGCCGGTGGGGCCGATTGCGAGGCCTTATTCTGCGCGGCCGGGTCCGACGCCTTGTCGGCATCGGTTGCGCTTTCGCCGTCGCCGAGAATGGTGGCGATCGGCGTGTTCACCGCGACGTCGTTGGTACCTTCCGGGATCAGGATCTTGCCGAGCGTGCCTTCGTCGGCGGCTTCGACTTCCATCGTCGCCTTATCGGTCTCGATCTCGGCGATGACGTCACCGCTTTTGACTTTGTCGCCTTCCTTCTTGAGCCATTTCGACAGGTTGCCCTTCTCCATGGTCGGCGACAGCGCGGGCATCAGAACTTGGATTGGCATTGGGGCTCCGCAGTCATTCAGTCAGGCGGGAAGCAGCCGCGACACGGCAAGGCGGGGATCAGCGATACACATCGGTGTACAGTTCGGACGGATCGGGCTCGGGATCGTGCTGGGCGAAGTCCGCCGACTCGTTGACGACCTTGCGCACCTCGGCATCGATCGCCTTCAGATCGTCTTCGGTCATGTCGAGCGCGAGCAGACGCTTGCGGACCTGTTCGATCGGATCCTGATCGTTGCGGATCTTGTCGACTTCTTCGCGCGACCGATACTTCGCCGGGTCCGACATCGAGTGACCACGATAGCGATAGGTCTGCATCTCGAGGATGAACGGGCCGTTGCCGGCGCGGCAATGTGCAACCGCCTTGTCGCCAGCGGCCTTGACCGCACGCACGTCCATGCCGTCGACCTGCTCGCCCGGAATGTTGAACGACACGCCGCGCTTGGAGAAATCGGTCTGCGCCGAGGAGCGCGTCACCGAGGTGCCCATCGCGTAGCGGTTGTTCTCGATCACGTACACCACGGGAAGCTTCCACAGCTCCGCCATGTTGAAGCTCTCGTACACCTGGCCCTGATTGGCGGCGCCGTCGCCAAAATAAGCGAGGCAGACGCGGCCATCGCCGCGATAGCGGTTGGCGAAGGCGATGCCGGTGCCAAGCGAGACTTGCGCGCCGACGATGCCGTGTCCGCCGAAGAAACTCTTCTCCCGGCTGAACATGTGCATCGAGCCACCCTTGCCCTTGGAGTAGCCGCCGCGGCGTCCGGTGAGTTCGGCCATCACGCCATTGGCTTCCATGCCGCAGGCGAGCATGTGCCCGTGATCGCGATAACCGGTGATCACCTGATCACCTTCGCGCAGCGCCATCTGCATGCCGACGACGACGGCTTCCTGACCGATGTAGAGATGACAGAAACCGCCGATCGCACCCATGCCGTAGAGCTGACCGGCCTTCTCTTCGAAGCGGCGGATCAGCAGCATTTCACGAAAAGCGCCGAGCTCCTGTTCCTTGGTGAAAGGCGGCACGTTCGATGGTGACGCTCCTCCAGCCTTGTCCTGTGCTGTTTCCTTCGCGGCGCTCTTCTTGGGTGCGGCCATGGCGATTCCGATGAGAGATGAGATGAGCCTCTCTATCGTAACTTATAGCGGCTTGAAAGGATCGCTATGTCGCTGCGCGCAAATCAATATGCCGCAGTGCAGCGACGCGAAACTTTCGAAATCGTTCGTCCAGATTTTTGGAATTTGCGCACTCAGCGCTCGGGCAGCATCCGCACCAAGTCCGCCGGATTGGCGAAGTCGAGCTGATAGCGCACGCGCTCGTCGAGCATATCAGGGTCGATCCGGTCGGAGCGCAGCAGCGAGACTCGCTGCTCGGCCTCGGCGCGCTGCTGACGCAGTTGCACCAGTTCCGCGGTGAGCGCGGTGATTTCCTGGTCGAGCTCCTGCTGCGCCGTCAGGCCGTAGCGGCCGGTGTAGGCATTGACGCCGAAATAGCCGATCACGGCCGCAGCGATCGCGTACAGCGCGATGCCGGCGAGGATCGATTTGAGGCGACTGCGGGTGACCATGGCCGGACCATGGGACAGCGCGGTTAACGCACGGCTAACGCGCGCAACTGTCCCGCCAGCTTTACAACCGGCGGGACAGGTGTCTGGCGCTATTTGTACTGCTGGGCGACGAAGCCGGCGAAGGCGTCGATGTACTTCTGCAGGAACTCGCGGAGCGAGTCCTTGACCAGTGCACCGTCCTCGCCGAACGCATCGCCGATGCCGCCGACATAGGCCTCCGGCTGCTGCAGCGTCGGCATGTTGAGAAACACCAGGCACTGCCGCAAATGGTGGTTGGCGCCGAAGCCGCCGATCGCGCCGGGCGAATTCGACAGCACACCCGCCGGCTTCTTGTCGAAGCAGCTCTTGCCGTACGGACGCGAACCCACGTCGATGGCGTTCTTCAGCACGCCCGGAATCGAGCGGTTGTATTCCGGCGTCACGAACAGCACCGCATCAGAGGCCTTGATGCTGTCGCGGAACGCGGTCCAGTCGGCGGGCGGCGCGTCGGTCTCGAGATCCTGATTGTACATCGACAGGCCGTGCAGCGTAACGATGTCCAGCTTCAGCGTGTCCGGCGCGAGCTTGCTCAGGGCCTGCGCAGTGCGCAGCGAATACGCCTGCTTGCGCAAACTGCCGACGACGGCGGCGACGCGATATGGTGGGGCCATTCAAAATCCTCCGTAAGCCACGAACAGTCGCGGCGAGCCTAGCCCGCCGCGATGACGGAGAAAGCGCAACATGCGACAGTCGTGTGGCGATGACGCGGTTTTGATGGTCCCCTCACCTAACTTGGTGCGCGCGTCGCCCTATTCGGCCGCAGCGCGGTTACCCAGCACCTCATGGTTGTGCGCGCCAAGCTTGGGCGTGGCGAGTTCGGGATCAGGCCGCTGGCCGTCGAACAGAATCGGCAGGCCGGCGACCTTGAGGCCGGTGTCCGGCATCGTGCGCAGCAGATCGGCCGCGGCGAGCTGTTCGGTGGCGGCGAGCTCGGGGATATCATTGACCGGACTGACCGGCACGCCCGCGCTCTTGAAGGCCGCGAGCCAATCGGCGGCACCGCGGGTTCTCAGCACCTCCTGCATCAGCGGGATCAATACGGGCCGATGCGCCTGCCGGTCGCGCACCCGCGCAAAGCGCTGGTCGGCGCTCCATTCCGGATGGCCGAGCACGGCGGCACAGCGCGCGAACAGCCGGTCGTTGCCGGCGGCGATCACGATCGGACGGTCGGCGGTCTCGAACACCTGATACGGCGCCAGCGTGCCGCTGGCGGTGCCATGGCGAGCCGGCGGCTCGCCGTCGAGCAAATAGCCGCTCAGCGACATGTCGACCCAGCCGACCGCGGTGTCGAACAGCGAGGTATCGATCACGCAGCCTTTGCCGGTGACGTGGCGCTGCTGAAGTGCTGCCAGCGCGCCGATCACGCACCACTGCGCAGTGGCGCGATCGTTGATCGGCGGCGCACAGAAGGTCGGCGGATGCTCAGGACCGCCGGTGAGCGACATCACCCCGCCATAGGCCTGCAGCAGCGGATCGAAGCCCGGCTCCTTGCTCAGCGGACCGGCTTTGCCGAACGCCCAGACCGAGCAATAGATCAGCCGCGGATTGACCGCGCACATCACGTCCGGCCCGATGCCGCACGACGCGACCACGCCGGAGCGCAGGTTCTGGATCAGGATGTCCGCATCCTGGACAAGCTGTTTGAGCCGCGCGACATCGTCCGGGTTCTTGATGTCCAGAGTCACCGAGCGCTTGTTGCGGTTGTAGGTGTGAAACAGCAGAGAGTCGCCGTCGATGAAGGGCGGGCCCCAGTGCCGGGCATCGTCGCCGCCGTCGTGCTTCTCGACCTTGATCACTTCGGCGCCCATGTCGCCGAGGATCATACCGGCCATCGGCCCGGCGATCGCCTGCGCGATCTCGATCACTTTGATGCCGGCGAGCGGTCCACCCATTGCGGTCTCCGATTTCGTGTTATGTCTGTTGGCGCGCACTGTTTCAGGGGTGCGAGGCAAATTGCAAGTGTCTGGCAGGAGCGGAGCGTGCAATGGTGACCGCCGAATTTCTCATCACCTCGCTGATCGTGGTCGCCTCGCCCGGAACCGGCGTGCTCTACACGGTCGCCACCGGGCTGTCGCGCGGGCCGCGGGCGAGCGCCATCGCAGCATTCGGCTCGACCATCGGCATCGTGCCGCACATGGCGGCCGCGATCCTCGGCCTCGCCGCCCTGCTCCACACGAGCGCGGTGGCGTTTCAGCTCTTCAAGTATCTCGGCGTCGCTTATCTGCTGTACATGGCGTGGAAGACGCTCGGCGAGCGCGGACCGCTCAGCGTCGACAGCGACGTCGGCGCCCCATCGGCGCTGCAGATGACGGTGACCGGCGTGCTGATCAACATCCTCAATCCGAAGCTGTCGATCTTCTTTCTCGCCTTCCTGCCGCAGTTCGTCTCCGCCGATGACGCCCATCCGCTCGGCCGAATGATCGAGCTCAGCGGCATCTTCATGCTGATGACGTTCGTGGTGTTCGTGATCTACGGCCTGTTCGCCGCCTGGCTGCGCGACCACGTCATCACCAGGCCGCAAGTCATGACCTGGCTCCGCCGCAGCTTCGCCGCCGCCTTCGTCGCACTCGGCGCCAAGCTGGCGACCGCGGAGCGGTGAGCTCATCCAGCGTCATTGCGAGCGAAGCGAAGCAATCCAGGAATCCGGCGCACTGCCCGCTGGATTGCTTCGTCGGCTACGCCGCCTCGCAATGACGAAGTGTATCACGTCCGCGCGCGGATTTCGTTGAGCAGGAAGTTGCCGAGCCGCTTGCCGCGATTGCGCAGCACCTTGAGAACGCCCTGGTCGACGAAATACGTCAGCAGAATGCTGTCCCGCGTCTCCACGCCCGCAGGCACGGTGTCGGCCGAATGCCAACTGTGCTTGTCGACCGCGAAGGCATAGCCCGAATTCGGCGCGAACTTCATTTGCCGCGCCTTCGGCATCGACCCGTCCGGCAAAACGTCATGGAAGATCGTGCCGATGTCGGTGTGGGCTTCGTCCCGCGGCAGATACAGCTGCACGGTGATGCCCTTCCAATGCGTGTCGGTGTGCGGCGTAATCTTGTAGCCGGGCACATCGCGGGTCAGGATCGGGATCGGAAACATTCCGACGTCCTGCGCGTCCGGGCCAAATCGCTTCTCCAGCGCCGGCGCCAGCTTGCGGCGGAATGCGTTCTTCACCGGCTCCGAACACAGCGCATCTCCGACCATGCGCCAGACCGAGCGCTGCTGCGGCGGCAAGTGCCGGATGTATTCGGGAAACAAATCGATCTTCACGCGGGTATGCGTACCGTCGGCGAGATCGTTGCCTTTACTGCGGCCGTGCATCGGCCGGTAGTCGGTGTTGCGCGGCAGCGCCTGGAGCATCGCCGCGTACACCAGCGCGGGAAAGATCCCGACAAATTCGAGGTGATAGAACGGCTCCATCACCACAGCGGCCGCCTCGATCGCACCGACGATGTGGTTGATCAACGCAGCGGTCGCCTCCGCCAGTTCCGACGGACGCTGCTCAGCCATCTGATCCATGCTGCTTTCCCTGCTTGCCGCTCTGATTGAGACTAACTCTTGTTCTCAACCAGAGCCAGCATGTTTCGCAGGCGATCGCGGCGATTATTTGGTCGGATCGATCAGGTACTTCTCGCCGGTGGCGCGCTTGTTATAGGCGGCGATGGCGTCGAGGGTCAGAGCTTCCTTCAGCGACACGATCTTGGTGTAGTGGCTGGCGAAGGTGGTCTTGAGCTCGGCGGCGACGCGGGCGCGGAGCTTGGCCGCATCGGCGGCACCGATCTTCTGCAGGAACGGGAACAGCAGCCAGCCGCCGGCCGCCCAGGCGAAGCCGAAATTGCGGACGATCTCGGTCGGCTTGGTATCGAGGCTGCCGTAGATATACACCTGCTTCATCACGTTCGAGCCGTAGCGGCTGTAGGGTCCAGTTGCGGTCTTGCCGATCGCGGCTTCCATGCAGCTCAGGATCTGGCCTGCAAGCCGGCCGCCGCCGATCGCGTCGAACGCGATGGTGGCTCCGGTCTTGACCAGCGCGTCTGTGAGATCATCGAGGAAGGTCGGCGCCGTGGAGTCGACCACGTACTTGGCGCCGATATCGCGGAGCAGCTTGGCCTGCGCCTCGCTGCGGACGATGTTGACCAGATCGATGCCGTCCTTCAGGCAGATCCGGTTCAGCATCTGGCCGAGGTTCGACGCCGCGGCGGTGTGCACCAACGCCTTGTGGCCTTCGCGCTTCATTGTCTCGGTCATGCCGAGCGCGGTCAGCGGATTAACGAAGCACGAGGCGCCTTCGGCCGCGGTGGTGCCGTCGGTCAGCTTCAGGCAGTCGGCAGCTTTGATCAGGCGATACTGCGCGTACATCGCGCCGCCGATCATCGCCACGGTCTTGCCGAGCAGCGCCTGCGCTGCATCCGAACGGCCGGCCTTGATCACCGTGCCGGCGCCCTCATTGCCCACCGGCATCGACTCGTCGAGCCGCGCGGCCATTGCCTTCATGGCCGCTTCAGGCACCTTGGCGGTGATCACCGGCGCGTCCGCCGTGCCGGACGCTTTCGCGGTCGACATGTCGGCGGCGCCGAACAGCAGGCCGAGATCGGAGGGATTGATCGGGGTGGCTTCGACCCGGACCACGACCTCGTCGGGGCCGGGCTCGGGAATGCTCACCGGCAGCAGCGAAACTTCGAGGTCACCGCTCGCCTTGATCAGCGAGCGCAGTTGCAGTCCGGTGGTCTCACTCACGCGTCGTCTCCCTGCTTGTTGTCAGCGCGGCCGCACCTTGGGGCAGCCGCGCGCAGGGTTCAAGGCCGCGCTGATAACCTATCCGTCATTGCGAGAAGCGAAGCGACGAAGCAATCCAGTTCCGACATCCAGCCTCTGGATTGCTTCGCTTCGCTCGCAATGACGCGGTTCTAGTTCAGCGGAACGCCTTCAGCGCCGCCTTGCCGGCGTAGTGCGCGCTGGAGCCGAGCTCCTGCTCGATGCGCAGCAGCTGGTTGTACTTCGAGGTGCGGTCGGCGCGCGCCAGCGAGCCGGTCTTGATCTGCCCGCAATTGGTGGCGACCGCGAGATCGGCGATGGTGGAGTCCTCGGTCTCGCCCGAGCGATGCGACATCACCGCGGTGTAGCCGGCCTTGTGCGCCATCTCGACGGCGGCCAGCGTCTCGGTCAGCGTGCCGATCTGGTTGACCTTGATCAGGATCGAGTTGGCGCGGCCGTTTTTGATGCCGTCCGCGAGCCGGGTGACGTTGGTAACGAACAGATCGTCGCCGACGAGCTGGCACTTGCCGCCGATCAGATCGGTCAGTTCCTTCCAGCCGTCCATGTCGTCTTCGCTCATGCCGTCTTCGATCGACACGATCGGATAGCGTGCGACCAGATCGGCGAGGTACTTGGCCTGCTCCGAGCGAGAGCGGGTCTTGTTCTCGCCGCCATAGACGTAGGAACCGTCCTTGAAGAACTCGGTGGCGGCGCAGTCCAGCGCCAGCATCACGTCGTCACCGGCCTTGTAGCCGGCCTTGCCGATCGCGGCCATGACGAAGTCGAGCGCCGCATCGGCCGACGGCAGGTTCGGCGCAAAGCCGCCTTCATCGCCGACATTGGTGTTGTGGCCGGCCTTCTTCAATTCACCCTTGAGGGTATGGAAGATCTCCGAGCCGCAGCGCAGCGCGTCGGCAAAGGTCGGCGCGCCGACCGGCATGATCATGAATTCCTGGAAGTCGATCGGGTTGTCGGCGTGCACGCCGCCGTTGACGATGTTCATCATCGGCACCGGCAGGGTGCGGGCAGAGGTGCCGCCGACATAGCGATACAGCGGCATGTCGTAAGACGCCGCCGCCGCTTTCGCCGCGGCCAGCGACACGCCGAGGATGGCATTGGCGCCGATCCGGCCCTTGTTCGGGGTGCCGTCGAGCTCGATCATGGTCTGATCAAGCTGCACCTGCTGTTCGGCATCCATGCCGCCGAGCGCGTCGAACAGCTCGCCGTTGACCGCCTCGACCGCCTTCTGCACGCCCTTGCCGAGATAGCGGGCCTTGTCGCCGTCGCGCAGCTCGACCGCCTCATGGGCGCCGGTGGAGGCTCCCGACGGAACGGCGGCGCGGCCGACCGAGCCGTCCTCGAGCACCACGTCGACTTCGACGGTCGGATTGCCGCGGCTGTCGAGAATTTCGCGGCCGATGATGTCGACGATGGCGGTCATGAATGCCTCTTGATCGGATGGAGGGAATGGAGTTGCGCCGCTTCTACAGCATGGCTCCGGGCACGAAAAGGCCGCTCGCCCGCCCCATGGGGCCCGACCAACGGCGAACGCACCGGTTTTGCAACGGATTCCCCTGCCCCGGAAAATGCTCTAGGACGGCGGTAACGGAGACCACAAGTTCAAGCCATGTCGAAAACACCTCGCAAATCCGCCGCCTCCCCATCCCTGCAGCTCGGCCAGGCCGTCGAATGGCCGGACCGGCCGGAAGCCGCCAAGCTCGACCGGGTGCCGAACCCGCAGAAGGACACCAACTTCCTGGCGCGCTTCACCGCGCCGGAATTCACCTCGCTGTGCCCGGTGACCGGCCAGCCGGATTTCGCGCATCTGGTGATCGATTACGTTCCGGGGCCGTGGCTCCTCGAGTCGAAATCGCTGAAGCTGTACTTCGCTTCCTTCCGCAACCACGGCGCCTTCCACGAAGACTGCACCGTGGCGATCGGCAAACGGATCGCAACCGAGATCAAACCGAAATGGCTGCGCATCGGCGGCTATTGGTACCCGCGCGGCGGCATCCCGATCGACGTGTTCTGGCAGACCGGCAAACTGCCGAAGGACGTCTGGGTGCCCGATCAGGGCGTGCAGCCGTATCGCGGACGGGGTTAGCCGGAGCACGCGCAGACGCCATGCGCCCCGCGGTGCATGGCGTTCCGGCTGGAGGGATTGCGGAACGGCGCGAGACCAGGTAATTAATCGCAGCTTCTTCTGTTATCCGAGGAGGCTGACATGAACGATTTGTATTCGTGGACTGCGCATCAGCACCACGGCTTGCACACCTTCAAATCATTCCAAGACAAGCTTGAGCAGTTCGCCGAAGATCATCCGGCGCAACGCGGTCTGTGCCGTGTGCTGTCTCATCTGGTGCAGGATTACATCGAGGCCTTCGATGAAGCGCCTCTGCCGGCCGACCTCGCACGCGACGTGCACCATCGCTTGCTGCAATTGTTGGCGTCACTTGAACTGCACGGCGATTCCGAGCGCAGGCTCGCCGACATCAACCGCGTCGCGGGTTTTGCGCTCTGGCCAATGCCGCAAAGCCCCTCTGGTGGCGAACATCGTCCGCATCACTGACGACGCTGCCGTGGCCGCTACAGCCGCACCGCGTCGTCCACAAGCAGTGGCGGCCGGATCTCCTGCGGCACGCCGAGATGATAGACCTGCGACCTGTAGAGGTGTGCGATCGGCTTGAAGTCGGCGGCGCCGTCGATTGACATTGCCTCAACGTCGCGCATCTCGCAACAGAGTGGAACTTTTCGCGCTCGCGAACGTTTCAACGGAACTGCAAGGTTTAGGCGGAGAAGCGAGATTGAACCGGCGGCAAGTTCTGACCGGGCTGGCGGCGTTGCCGCTGTTGCAGGCAAAGCCCGATCCCGCCGCGGCGGACCGCTCTTCCTCGATCGACTTCGATCCTTGGATGGTGCGCAAGCTGGCGCGCGAACTGGCGAGCAAACCCTATGAGGCACCCGACGGCTCGTTGCCGGCCTCGCTGAACGACCTCAGCTACGACGCCTACCGGTCGCTGCGCTTTCGACCCGAGCGCGCGCTCTGGCGTGCCGAGAACCTTCCGTTTCAGGTCCAGTTCTTCCACCGCGGCTTCCTCTACAAGAACCGGGTGACGATCTTTGAAGTCGCCGATGGCAAGGCGCGCCACGTGCCGTATCGCGCGGACGACTTCTCGTTCGGCGACGTCGCGCCGCCGCCGGATGCCGATCTCGGCTTTGCGGGGTTTCGGATTCATGCGCCGCTGCAGCGTGCGGATTATTACGACGAGGTCAGCGCCTTCCTCGGAGCGGCCTACTTTCGCGCCGTCACCAAGGGCGAGCGTTACGGCCTCTCTGCGCGCGGCCTGTCGATCGACACCGGCCAGTCGAGCGGGGAGGAATTCCCGCTGTTCAAGACATTCTGGCTTGAGCGGCCTGCTCCGGGCGCATCGTCGCTGGTGGTGCATGCGCTGCTCGACAGCAAGAGCGTCGCCGGCGCCTACCGCTTCACCATCCGGCCCGGTGACACCACGGTATTCGATGTCGAGATGGCGCTGTATCCGCGCGTCGATCTGCAGCATGCCGGACTGGCACCGATGACCAGCATGTTTCTGTTCGGCCCGAACGATCCGGCCGATACCCCGGACTTCCGCGCCGCGGTGCACGATTCCGACGGGCTCGCGATCTTCAACGGCAGCGGCGAAGAGCTGTGGCGGCCTCTGTGCAATCCGAAGGATCTGCAGATCAGCTCGTTCAGTGACCGCAACCCGCGCGGCTTCGGCCTGATGCAGCGCGAACGCAGCTTCGCCAACTATCAAGATCTCGAATCCCGATACGAGCTGCGGCCGAGCCTGTGGGCCGAGCCGATCGGCGACTGGACCGATGGCGCCGTCAAACTGATCGAGATTCCCACCCGCGAAGAGGTGCACGACAATATCGCGGCGTTCTGGGAGCCCAAGCAGCCGCTACGCGCCAAGGGCGAACACATCTACACCTATCGCCTACACTGGGGACCGGACGCGCCGAAACCCAAGGCGCTTGCACGGTTCGTGCGGACCGGCGTCAGCGCGCGGGGCGACACCGAACGATTATTCGTGCTCGACTTCGCCGGCGAGCGGCTGAAGACCGTCGATGCCGCCGCGATCCGCGGCGTAGTCACCGCCGACAAGGGCGAGATCCGCAATATCGTGACCCAACCGAACCCGGCGATGGGCGGCTGGCGGCTCAGCTTTGACCTCGCGCAGGCGCGAGCCCCGGTCGAATTACGGGCGGTCGTGTGCGAGGGCGACGCGGCGGTCTCGGAAGTTTGGCTGTACCGATGGACGCCGTGATCGGGCCGCGGCGCGAGGGCTACAGCGACACCTCGCGCCGAGCCGAACCGCTGCCTGCGAACGCACCGTTGCCGATGCCGGTGCAGTCGTTGCTGCAGAGTCCCCGGGCTGCCGCCGTCCGATCGCCGGCCGCTTGGCGCCGCGTGCTGATCATGGTCGCGACCGCAGTGCTGTCCGCGGCGGGCATCTACGAGATGTATCAGGTGCTACAGGTCGGCGGCATCACGGTTCTCGAAGGCGTGGTGCTGGTGCTGTTCGCCGCGCTGTTCGCCTGGGTCGCACTGTCGTTCGTGTCGGCGCTGGCCGGCTTCACTGTGCTGTGCTGCGGCTGGCGCGACGATATCGGCATCATGGCGGATGGCTCTGTTCCGGCGGTCTCTTCCAGGATCGCGATGCTGCTGCCGACCTACAACGAAGACGCCCCGGTGGTGTTCGCGAGGCTACAGGCGACGCGGCAATCGGTCGACGAAACCGGACGCGGCGCACAATTCGACTGGTTCGTGCTCAGCGACTCCACCGATCCGTCAGTATGGATCGATGAAGAGCGCTGCTATGCCGAACTCGCCGCCACACACGACCGTCTCTACTATCGACACCGGCCCCACAATACGGCACGCAAGTCCGGCAACATCGCCGACTGGGTCGAACGTTTCGGCGGTGCTTACGACTTCATGGTCATCCTCGACGCCGACAGCGTGATGACCGGTGACGTGCTGGTGCGTATCGCCGCCGCGATGGAGGCGAACAGCGACGTCGGATTGATCCAAACTCTGCCGGTCGTGGTCCAGGCGCGCACGCTGTTCGCGCGGGTCCAGCAATTCGCCGGCAGCATCTACGGGCCGATGATCGCCGCCGGCACAGCATGGTGGCACGGCTCCGAGAGCAACTATTGGGGCCACAATGCGATCATCCGGGTATCGGCGTTCGCGGGCAGCGCCGGGCTGCCGACGTTGGCGGGCCGCAAACCATTCGGCGGTGAAATCCTCAGCCACGATTTCGTCGAAGCGGCGCTTATGCGCCGCGCAGGCTGGCGCATTCACCTCGCCCCAACGCTGCGCGGCAGCTACGAAGAGTGCCCACCTTCACTGCTCGATTTCGCCGCGCGCGATCGGCGCTGGTGCCAGGGCAATCTGCAACACGGCAAGCTGCTCACCGCCCGCGGACTGCATTGGGTGTCGAGGCTGCATTTCCTCACCGGAATCGGCGCTTATCTCACCGCGCCGATGTGGCTGGCGTTTCTGATTGCCGGCATCCTGATTTCGCTGCAGGCGCAGTTTGTCCGCCCCGAATATTTCCCCAAGGACTTCTCGCTGTTTCCGATCTGGCCGGCGCAGGACCCGGTGCGCGCCGCCTGGGTGTTCGCCGGCACGATGGGACTGTTGATCCTGCCGAAGTTGCTAGCCCTGTGGCTGGTGCTGATGCGCAACGAAACCCGCAGGAAGTTCGGCGGCGGCCTGCGCGCGTTCGGCGGATTGCTGCTAGAGACGCTGATCTCGGCTCTGAACGCGCCGGTGATGATGGTGTTTCAATCCACCGCGGTGATCGAGATCCTGCTCGGCCGCGACGCCGGCTGGCAGGTTCAGCATCGCGGCGATGGCGCGATCCCGTTGCTGGAAGTCGTCCGCCGCTACGCGCTCCCGACAGCGCTGGGCGCGACCATGGCGATCGGAGCGTGGCTGGTGTCGTGGCCGCTGCTACTGTGGATGACGCCGGTAATCGTCGGCCTGCTGCTCGCGATCCCGGTGGCGCTGCTGACGACGCGTGTCTCCCGCTCGCGTCCGTTGCTGATGACGACTCCGGAGCAGATCGATCCGCCGGCGATCCTGGCTCAGGTCCACGCACTCGCCGATCGTCTTTGCCAGGCAAACCAGACAACCGATCCGCTGAGCGCGCTTTGTAGCGACCGACGACTCCGAGAGCTCCATCTCGCCGCACTGGCCTTCCATCCTCCACGCCCGCGCGGCCGTATCGATCCGCATCTGGCGACCGCGCGCGTGCTGATCGACGACGCTGAAAGTTATAGCGAGGCGGCCGGCTGGCTCGACCCGCGCGAGATCCGCGCTGTGCTCGGCGATCGCGAGACCCTGCAAGGGCTGCTGGCATTGCCCGGCGGAGATGGACCAGGACCAATCGCCACGGAGTCCCGCGGTTAGAGTGGCAACTCGCGAGCGACTGCATCCGCCGGCGGGCGCGGTTTGAGGATGCGGGCCAGCACGATTCCGAGCGAGGCCATGGTCAGCGCGGTCGGGGTCAGCGTCGCGGTCTTGCCGAGATGCGACAGGCCGAAGCCGTAGGCGATCGGGCCAGTGGTCTGGCCGATGAAGAAGAAGAACGAGTGCAGCGACATCGCGGTGCCGCGCGCGGTCTCGGTGAGTTCGGACGCGAACACCTGGATGCAGCCGTGCAGCATGTAGAACCCCATCCCCATCAGGACGAAGGCGAACATCTGCGCCTGCCAATGCGGGCCGAGCATGATCGCGGCGAGCTGCAGCGCCACCAGAAGACCGCCGCCGATCATCATGCCGGTGGTGCGCAGCCGCGGCAGCAATTGCGACACCGTCAGCGTGTAGATCAGCCCGCCGATCGCAAAGCCGGCGATCACCAGGCCGGCGATTGCAAGGCTCTGCTCGCCCTGCTCGTGCAGGAATGCCGCGACGTAAGGAAACACGCCCATCACGCAGGTGCCTTCGATCAGCACCGCGGTGAAGCAGATCGCCGCGTTGGGATTACTGAAGATGGTGCGATAGCCGCGGCGTAGCGCCGGCAGGTCCATCTCGGCGCTGCGCGGCGGCATCTTGGCGCCGCGGGCGCCGAACGCCACCGCGATCGCGGCGACGATCACCAGCACGCCGAGGATCGCCAGTACGCCGCGCCAGCCGAGGAAATCACCGATCACGCCAGAGGCTGAGGCGCCGAGCAGATTGCCGGCCATCGAACCGCCGAGCACACGGCCGATCGCCACCTGCCGGCGATCGACGGTGACGAGATCGCTGGCAAGGCCCAGCGCCACCGGAAACACCCCGCCCGAGCCGATGCCGGCGAGGATACGGCAGACGAACAGCACGGTGAACGACGATGACAACGCGCCGAGCAGGCTGGCGAAGCCGAGCAGCGCCAGGCACACGATCATCAGCCGCGCTTTGCCGAACAGATCGCCGAGCGCACCGATCGCCGGCTGCACCACCGCGAACGTGAAGGCGGTGACCGCGGCGAGACCCGCCGCGGTGGTGATCGTTACCGAGAACTCCTCGGCGATCCGCGGCAGCACCGGATCGAGCGCGCGCGTCGACAGCGACGCGGCGAAGCTTGATAGAGCGATGATGTTGAGCGCCGGCGGCAGCCGCGATGAGGAGGCTGCACCACCGGCTGACGGCATCAAACGGCCCCGACCGCGGGCCGCTTCTTGGCGAGCGCGTCGAATTCCATCAGCGTCTTGATCAGCGCTTCGAACTCGCGCAGCGGCACCATGTTGGGTCCGTCTGACGGCGCGTGATCCGGATCAGGATGGGTCTCGATGAATACGCCGGCAACGCCGACCGCGACCGCCGCGCGCGCCAGCACCGGGACGTATTCACGCTCGCCGCCCGACGAGGTGCCCTTGCCGCCCGGCTGCTGCACCGAATGGGTGGCGTCGAAGATCACCGGCGCCCCGGTGGTCTTGGCCATGATCGGCAGCGCGCGCATGTCCGACACCAGCGTGTTGTAACCGAACGACACGCCGCGCTCGGTCACCAGCACCTTCGTGTTGCCGGCGTAGGTGATCTTGGACACCACGTTGCCCATGTCCCACGGCGCCAGGAACTGCCCCTTCTTGACGTTGACGATCTTGCCGGTCGCCGCGGCCGCAAGCAGCAAGTCAGTCTGCCGGCACAGAAACGCCGGGATCTGCAGGATGTCGACCGCTTCGGCGGCGCGCGCGCATTGCTCGTTCTCGTGCACGTCGGTCAGCACCGGCATGCCGAGACTTTCGCGGATTTCGGCGAAGATCGGCAGCGCGGCGTCGAGGCCGAGACCACGGGCGCTGGCGGCGCTGGTGCGGTTGGCCTTGTCGAACGAGGTCTTGTAGACGAGCCCGATGCCGAGCCGCGTCGCGATCTCCTTCAGCGCCGAGGCGACCTCCAGCGCGTGTGCGCGGCTTTCGAGCTGGCACGGGCCGGCAATGATCGACAGCGGCAAAGCGTTGCCGAATTTGACGTTGCCCGCCACGACGCTGGTCGCGGGCGCAATGCTCTTGTTCACCGCACTGTTCCTTGTTCGAAGATCAGGGTCGCGCCGCAGACATTCGGCACCACCAGGCGGCCGACATGGCGCGCCGCCGGGATCTTGTGGTCTTGCAGCAGCCGTTCAACCACGCCGAGATCATCGGCGGCAATCCGTAATCCGACGAAGCTTGCGCCCTCGCCTTCGGATGGAACCGTGATGCCGTATTGGTCGCGCAGCGACACCGGTTCGACAATATCGATCTCGCCGCGCTTGGTGGGCGCGGTGACGCCGATCGACGTCGAACGCAGATCGCGGCTGCCGGTGAAGGCTTCGAGGAAGATGTGATGATCGGTCGGATTGTCGGCGACCATCACCACCGCCGCCGCAGCGCGCGCGCCATTGGCATGCGCCTGGAACGCCGGATTCCAGAAATTCTCCGGATAGTGATGCTGACAGGTGGCGAAGCCGGCCTGCGGCGACAGCGCATCGCGCGCGAACGCCAGCGAAAACTGCAGCTTCACCACGCTGCCGTCGGGGCGCCGCCCTTCCCGTCCGAACGTGAACACCTCGCCGGCCGCGATGCCGCTGTCGGTGAACCGGCGCAGGTCGGCTGCCGCATCGTCGCTCGCCAGAAGCAGCATCGACAGACCTTCGCGAACCGCCAGGTAATCGCGTTGAAACGCCCCGAATGAAAACGCGCCGTCGCGGTGCGGCGGAATCTTGTCGGGCTCGCCGATCGTCAGCAGCTCGATGAAGAAGCGATCGAACTGGACAATGCGGTTATGTGTTCCCCAGGGGTGAACGTTGCGCGCGCCGACGATGAAGCCGAGACGCCGATACAGATCAGCGGCTGCATCGAGATCGCGCACCGTATGAACGATATGGTCGAAACCGTTGGACATGAACGAGTCCGTCATTGCGAGGAGCGCAGCGACGAAGCAATCCAGCCCCGTGCTCGGCGCTGGATTGCTTCGCTTCGCTCGCAATGACGATCGAAACTGATACTCATCCGAATTACTTCAGCGCAGAGAACGCGGTCGGCACCAACAGCTGATTGGTGATGCTGTCGACGATCTGGCCATCCTTCTCGGTTTCGGCCTTGGCGGCGAGCCATTCCGGATCGGTGGCGAATGCGGTCCATTTCTGCTCGCGCTCGGCAAGGCTCTCCCAGGCCAGCAGATAGGTCAATTCCTGGTTGGAAGCGCCGACCAACGTGGTGAAGAATCCGGCCTGACGGATGCCGTGCTTCTCGAACAGCTTTAAGGTGATGGTCTCGAACCGCTTGAGGATCGCCGGCAGCTTGCCCGGCACACAGCGATAGACTCGCGACTCGTAGATCATGACGCCCTCCACATCGTTGTGGCGCTTATAGCGGTAAGCGACGGGGGTTGTCTTGCCCGCCGCGCAAGGAGCAGAGTTGCACATTGCCATAACAAATTGTATATACAGCAATGTCGGATTTCGACCCGGCCAAGGATGCGATCAACCGTGCCAAGCACGGCATCTCCCTGGCGCGTTGGGTCGATTTGCGCGTGCGGTCCATCATCCGTGACGGTCGCTTCGACTACGGTGAGGACCGATTTCGCGCTTACGGATATATAGACGGCCTCGCCTATTGCTTGGTGTTCACCTATCGCGATCGGCTTCGTCCGATCAGCCTGCGCCGCGCGCACGACAAGGAAATGAGGCGCCATGCCCCGTAAACGCAGCGAGCCTGTTTTCGATGAAGACAACCCCGAGTGGACCGCAGAGGATTTTGCCAACGCGACGCCCGTGAACATCATGGCGAAAGACCTGACATCGGAATTCCTCGCGAAGATTCCAGGCCGTCGCGGTCCGCAGAAGGCGCCGACCAAAGTCCCGGTGTCGATCCGGCTCAGCGCCGACGTGGTGGAGCACTACAAGGCGACCGGCCCGGGCTGGCAGTCCCGGATCGACGAGACGCTGCGCAAGGCAGCGAAGCTGAAGGCCGGCTAATTGCTGCCGGTCCGCTGACGCAAACGGCGCGGCGTCAGCGCGGCTTCGGCGGCGGAATTTCGCCGGCGGTGGCCGCGGTCCGCGGGTCGACCAGCGTCACCTTGGCGCCGGGTTCGGCGCCGAACAGCTTTCTGAAATGCTCCGGCCCGAGCAGTTTGGCCGCTTCGTCGATCAGGTGCTGATTGCGGGCGTTCAGCGCCTCGGCGCTGGGCTGACCAGTGCCGGGCCAGGGCTGCGCCGCAAAGCGCTGCACCTCGCCGCGCAGCCGCAGCAGGCTGGCCAGCTTCGCCGGCTCGGTCGCCAGCACTTCGGTCGCGCGTCGTTCGAATTCGTCCACTGCGATGCCCTCGCCGCCTGCCACCACCGTCAGCCCGCCCGGCCGCGCCAGCCGCGCCACCAATTGCGCGCCGCTGCACGAAGCGACCTTGGCGGCCCAGGCGGTGTGCTGCAGCCCGTAGGTGCCGTAGATGAAGCTCGACAGCGGGTAGCCCCGCGCCTTGCTGACCGTCAGCGGCGGAACGCTGCCGTTCGCCGTCGCGTACAACACCTGATTGGCTAATTGGTGGCACACGCCGTCGACGCCATAGGTGTAGATCGTGCCGCGCGCCGCCGCCGTGGTGTTGGAGTCCGCATTCGGCTGCACCAGGCACTGCGCGAGCTTGAGATTGCCGGACTGCTGGCCGAGCGCGCCGGTCGGATTGATCGGCGTTCCGCCTTGCGGATGAAACGGCCCCCAGCAGTACCAGAACGACTGGCCCGCTACGACGACGTCGGCGATGGTGCTGTAGGGATGAACCTGGTTGTCGTAGCTGGTGACCCAGGTGTGGTCGACCGGGGATTCGGAAGACCAGGCCGGGATCGCCCAGGCGTAGAGGTTGACCGAAGGTGTCATTTCCATTCCCCTGAAGAGAAGTCGCCGGACACGTTACGGTTGCGATGAAAACATCATCCACCGCAGGGGGAATGTCCATCGCAAGTCATGGTCATTCACGGAAATCGCCGAACCACCAAGGAGTCAGGTATGGCCACACCACCCGAGCGTAGCGCCGGCGGCGCGCTGTGCCCTGCTTGTGGCGCAGCCTCGGCGATCGCTCTGCTGCTGATGCTGGGCGCAGCGTCGGCGCTGGCCGAATCGCCGGCAAGCGGAGCGCCGGGCGTTGTCACCGGCGGCAGTCAGGACGTGATAGTCGGCGGCAAGCCGGCAGCCCGCGCCGGCGACACCACCAGCGACGGCGCTATCGTCGAAGGCTCAAACAACGTCTTCATCAACGGCAAGCCGGCGGCGATCGGCGGCAGCCGCACCGGCTGCGGCGGGGTGGTGATCGGCAGCGGCTCGGGCGTGTTCATCAACGGCAAGCCGGTGGCACGCGCGGGCGACAGCACCGCGAACTGCAAGTAACGAGGCCGCCCGGTCCGGCATGCCAATTTCGTTACCGCCACGCCTATTCATCGGTACTCGTTTTGTCGCTCGCCTGCTCCTCGCAGCGCTCGCCCTTCCCCCTGTGCTGGTTCCGACCTTCGCCGCGCAAGCCCAAGCGCAGCAGCGCGGGGCGCCGACCGAGCGCGAACTGGTGGCGAAGATCAACGATGCATTCCGTTCACTGCAGGCCGGAGATCGCGACGGCGGTCGCCAGCGTCTCACCGCCGCGCTGCGCGCCGTGCGTGATAGCAGCTATCACCCGCTGACCATCCAGGCCTATCTCAGCGCCGCCACCTTGTTCGAGCGCCGCCGCGACACCGCGATAGCCTCTGAACTGTTCGCCGAGGCCGCCAACACCCGCGCCGCGCGCGAGACGAGCCCTGAGGCCACCACACTGTGGTTCGAATACGCCCGCTTCCTGGAACGCACCGTCCAGTACGAGCGCGGCATTCCGGTCGCGGTCGAGGCCAGCAAACGGATGCGTGCGATCTATGGGCCGAACAGCGCGCAGGACATCGCCGGCCGCGACATCCTCGCGACACTGCTCACCGACAATGGCGCGGTGGCGGCCGGACTCAACCTGTCGGAAGAGACCTATCTCGGCGCGCGCAAGGCGCTCGGCGACAACGAGCCGCTGACCTGGCGCACCGAAAACAACTACGCCGAAGCGCTACGCATGGTCGGCCATCCCGACCTCGCCGCCAAGATCGACGCGCCGCTGTTGAAGAAAAGCATCGCGCATTACGGCGTCGGCAGCATCCAGGCGCTGGTCAGCGCCAGCAATCTCGCGCTCGATCATCTGGCGATGGGCAACGAGGCCGAGACCATGCAGGCCCTCGCGCTGCAGAAGCGTTGCGCCGCCGAACTCGCCGATCCCACCTCCGAGCACGTCGCCCAGGCCGATACCTGGATCGCCTACGCCAAGGCCTACTTCCATCCCGACCGCGCGCTGAGCACGGCCGAACTGGAAGCGATGGCGCGGGTCAAGGACTGGAACGGCGCGCCGGACCTGCTGCGGATCAAATCCGCGCAGCTTGCAGCCGATCACTACGAACGTCGCGGCGATAGCGCGCGTGCGCTGGCGCTGCGGCTCGACGCGTATCACCGCTCGCAGGAAACCATCGCGCGCCAGCATCCGATCACGTTCGACGCCCTGCTCGGCGTCGCCGTGACACGGTTGAAGCGCGGTGATCCTGATGCGCTGGCGACCTTCAAGGACGTCGAGCAGCAATCCTTCAACTGGATGCTGCGCGAGGTCGGCACCGCCGGCAACCGTTACGTCGCCGAGACGATGCGCAAGCTTGCCGACGATATCCTCTACGAATACGGCCGCTACGCGCTGATCGATCCAACGGCGGCAGTCGCCTATGCGGACGCGGTGTCGCGCTGGAAGACCATGGAGGACGGCGAGCGCACGTTGCTGCGACTGACGCTCGACCGGCTGCCCGACGAGCCGACGCGCGAACTCGCGCGCGCTGTGCTGCGGCTGTCCGGCCAGCAGCAGGAGATGCTGTCCTCCGGCAAGCTCGACGACGATGCCCGCGACGTGCTGAAGCGTCTGCAGGAGGCGCGGCACCAGCTCGCCGCACGCGCTGGCACCAGGCCGCCGGCCGACGTGCAACTGCCCTCGGTCGCCGACAAACTCGGGGCGACCGACGCGCTGGTCGATTTCTTCGTCAGCGGCCGCGGCAGCCGGGTCAATCCGGCCGAACCGAAACCGGCCGCACGGCTGCAGGCGGTGATCCATCGTCACGGCAAGCCGCCGCAGGTGATCGACCTCGGCCCGCTCGACGGCTTCACCGCCCCCAGCGTGGCCGACGCGGATCGCACCCAGCCGTTCCGGCGCCTGTACGCGACGCTGATCGGGCCGCTGAAGCCGCTGCTCGCGGGCGTCACGCGGCTGTTTCTGGTGCCGGACGCAGACCTCTACAGCCTGCCGTTTGCGATGCTGCAGGATGGCAACGGCCGCCATCTCGATGAGATCTACGACACCCGGTTCCTGACCCGCGCTGACGCGATCGTGTTCGCCGAGCAGGACGACAAACTGATTGCGGAAAGCAAGGCGGTGCTGGTCGGCGGGCTCGACTATGCCGGCGCGGCCAGTCAACTGCCCTCGACCAAGACCGAGATCGAGCGCATCGCGCCCGATCTGCAGCGCAGGGATATCGCCAGCACGACGATGACCGGCAATGCCGGTGAAGCCTCAATCCGCAGCAAGGCCGAAGGCGCGACGCTGCTGCATCTCGCCACCCACGGCTTCTACAAGGCGGCGACCGATCGCACCGACGCGCTGTGGCGTAGCGGCCTCGTCGCCGCGCGTCCCCTGCTCGACCGCCCGCCGCGGCACGACGGCGATGACGGCGTGATCTACGCCCGCGAACTGATGGATTGGAATCTGTCGGCCGCCGACCTCGTCGTGCTGTCCGCCTGCCAGACCGCGCTCGGCGATCCGAGCCGGATCGGCAGCGTCCGCGGCCTGCCGACCGCGCTCGCCATCGCCGGCGCCCGGCGTTCGCTCCTGACGCTGTGGGAAGTCAGCGACGAAGGCACCGCGAATTTCATGGCGCGGCTTTACCAGGTGCTCGCCGACGACAATCTCGACTACGCCTCGGCGCTACGCAAAGTCCGCATCGAGGCGATCCACGGCAAGATCAAAGCCGCCGAAGACCCGTCGGTCTGGGCGGCGTTCGTGCTGTTCGAGAACTAACTGGCGAACCGCCTTACACCAGCCGGCTCTGCACCAGCGCCGCTTGGACGAACGAGGCGAACAGCGGGTGCGGGTCGAACGGACGCGACTTCAGTTCGGGGTGGAACTGGACGCCGATGAACCAGGGGTGATCCTCGTATTCGACGATCTCCGGCAGCACGCCGTCCGGCGACATGCCGGAGAACTTCAGGCCGTGCTGTTCGAGCCGGTCCTTATAGGCGGTGTTGACCTCGTAGCGGTGACGATGGCGCTCCGAGATCTCGGTGGCGCCGCCATAGACTTGGCTGACCCGGCTGCCGCGCTTGAGCGACGCCGGATAGGCGCCGAGCCGCATCGTGCCGCCGAGATCGCCAGCCTGGTTACGCTTCTCCAGCTCGTTGCCGCGCACCCATTCGGTCATCAGGCCGACTAGCGGCTCCGGCGTCGGGCCGAATTCGGTCGAGTTGGCCTGTTCGATGCCGGCGAGATTCCGCGCCGCTTCGATCACCGCCATCTGCATGCCGAAGCAGATGCCGAAATACGGCACGTTGCGCTCGCGCGCGAACCGTGCCGCCTCGATCTTGCCCTCGGCGCCGCGCTGACCGAAGCCGCCGGGCACCAGGATGCCGTTGACGTGCTCGAGGAACGGCGCCGGGTCCTCGTTCTCGAACACCTCGCTCTCGATCCAGTCGAGCTTGACCTGGACCTTGTTGGCGATGCCGCCGTGGCTGAGCGCCTCGATCAGCGACTTATAGGCGTCCTTCATCCCGGTGTACTTGCCGACGATGGCGATCGTCACCGCGCCTTCGGGATTGCGGATGCGCTCGTTGATTTCGTGCCAGCGCGCCAGCTGCGGCGGCTCCTTGGCGGCGATCGCAAACGCCGCCAGCACTTCATCGTCGAGTCCGGCGGCGTGATACGCCTCCGGCACCGCGTAGATGTTGTCGACGTCGCGCGCCTCGATCACCGCGCTTTCCCGGACGTTGCAGAACAGACCGAGCTTGCGCCGCTCTTCCTTGGGAATCTCGCGGTCGGTGCGGCACAGCAGGATGTCCGGCTGGATGCCGATCGAGCGCAGTTCCTTGACCGAATGCTGGGTCGGCTTGGTCTTCAGTTCGCCGGCGCTCGGGATATAGGGCAGCAGCGTCAGGTGGATGTAGATCACGTCGCCGCGCGGCAGATCGTTCTTGATCTGGCGGATCGCCTCGAAGAACGGCAGGCCCTCGATGTCGCCGACGGTGCCGCCGATCTCGACCAGCACGAAGTCGTAACCGTCATTGTCGCTAACGATGAATTCCTTGATCGCGTTGGTGACGTGCGGGACCACCTGGATGGTGGCGCCGAGATAGTCGCCGCGGCGTTCCTTGGTCAGGATGTCCTGGTAGATCCGGCCGGTGGTGATGTTGTCCTGCTTGGTCGCAGGCCGCCCGGTGAAGCGTTCATAGTGGCCGAGATCGAGGTCGGTCTCGGCGCCGTCGTCAGTCACGAACACTTCGCCGTGCTGATACGGCGACATCGTTCCGGGATCGAGGTTGAGATAGGGATCGAGCTTGCGAAGGCGGACTTTGTAGCCACGCGCCTGCAGCAGCGCACCGAGTGCCGCTGATGCCAGACCCTTGCCGAGCGAGGAGACCACGCCGCCGGTGATGAAGATATACCGCGCCATGGGACTTTACCTTTAATGCCGCCGGTCCGATTCGCCAAAGCGATTCGCAACCCCTCGGGCAGTTTGACGAATGCCTGTGGGTGACGCTGAAAACTCAGCTATTTCAGACGATTGCTAAAGGGGCCTCAGACCAGATGCGAGGCCCCGTCAGCGCATATCGGCAATGCTTACTGCGACTGCGGCGGGGTCGGTGCCGCAGGCGCGGCCGGTGCCGCCGGCTGCTGGTTCTGCTGCTGATCGGTCTGCTTCAGCGTGTCGAGCAGACCACCGCCCTGCGACAGCGGCGGCGCCGGCTGTCCCGGGGCCTGCTGCTGAATCGGCGCGGCGGTCGGCAGGATCGTCGTCGGCTTACGGTTGTAGCTCGCCAGCCAGGTGAGCAGCAGGCTGGTGGCGAAGAACCCGGCCGCGAGAATCGCGGTGGTGCGGGTCAGCAGGTTGGCGGTGCCGCGACTCGACATGAAACCGCCACCACCGCCGACGCCCAGGCCACCGCCTTCGGACTTCTGCAGAAGCACCACGCCGATCAGGCCCAGCACGAACATCAGGTGAATGACGATAATGACAGTCTGCATCGTACCCTTCCATCGCAAGCCAACGCCGCCGAATGGCCGATAGGCGCCGGCGGGCGGCTGCTCGACAGGCTTGCGGGATAAATGAAGTCGCGCGGTGTCTACACGATCGCGCGGGGATTTGTCACCCCCGCGCCGCGCGGGAAACGCCGCAGGAATACCGCTTGGCGCGGTTTAGTTAGGGGCAGCCCGCCGCAATCGCAAGGAAATCGGACGCCTTCAGGCTGGCGCCGCCGATCAGCGCGCCGTTGACATGCGGCACCGCCAGCAATTCGCGGGCGTTCGAGGGCTTCACCGAGCCGCCATACAGGATCCGCATGGTCTCGCCCGCCGCACCGAACCGATCGCTCAAAGTCTTGCGGATAAAGCCATGAACTTCCTCGACATCGGCCGCTGTCGGGGTGCGGCCGGTGCCGATCGCCCAGACCGGCTCATAGGCCACCACCAGATTCGCCGCGGTCGCGCCATCCGGCAGCGAGCCGGCCAGCATGCCGGCGACCACATCGAGGGTGTGGCCGGCGTCGCGCTCGCCCTGAGTCTCGCCGACGCAGACGATCGCCACCAGCCCGGCGCGCCACACCGCCTGCGCCTTGGCGCGGACGATCGCGTCGTTTTCGGCATGATCGGCGCGGCGCTCGGAATGGCCGACGATGATCGCAGCCGCGCCGGCATCGGCCAGCATCTCGGCGGCGATGTCGCCGGTGTGGGCCCCCGACGCATTGGCGTGGCAATCCTGGCCGCCGATCGAGAACGGCAGCGCCTTGCCGGCGTGCGCTTCCGCGACTCGCGCGGCGAAGCTCGCGACCAGCGTCGCCGGCGGGCAGACCAACAGATCGATGCCCTGCGGCAGCTCGGCGGCGCCTTTCAGCATCGCATCGAGCTCGGCCACCGAATCCTTCAGGCCGTTCATCTTCCAGTTTCCAGCAATCAGAGGACGAACGGCGGGGACCGGCATGAGCACTCTCGCAATAAAGGGTTGAACCGTTCCGCTAGCAGAGCCGATTGCGAGACTCAAGGAGACGTGAACGCGAGCGCTGCGGCGATCCGCAGCATTGGCCGCTGCAACGGGATGGCATCTGCACCGACCGCGACATTGGCTGCGGTTGCGACGCCCCAGACGGCACTTTATGATGGATTTTCAAGCCGGCGACGCTAGTTTGCCCCCCGCGCTGACCCAGCGCGGCCGGTTCCCTCCTGACAAAAAGTGACTCCATGCTCCGAGGAATGCGCAAAGCCTCATCCAACTGGATTGGCAAGACCATCATGACGATCGTGATGGGCGTCCTGATCGTCAGCTTCGGAGTTTGGGGTATTGCCGACGTATTCCGCGGATTCGGCCGGTCGACGCTCGCCAAGATCGGCAGCACCGAAATCTCCACCGAGCAATTCCGCCAGACCTACAATGACCGTCTGCAGCAGATCGGCCGCCAGTTCGGCCGGCCGCTGACCCCAGATCAGGCGCGCGCGATCGGAATCGATCGCCAGGTGCTGCAGCAGACCATCGCCGAAGCCGCGCTCGACGAAGACGCGCGACGGCTCGGCCTCGGCCAGTCCGACGCCGACACCATGAAGTCGATCCTGGAGGATCCGAACTTCAAGGGCGCCAACGGCCAGTTCGATGCCAACCGCTTCCAGCAGCTGATCCGCCAGTTCGGCTTCACCGAGCAGCGCTATCTGGCCGAGCAGCGCCGCGTCGCGCTCCGCCGCCAGATCGCCGGCAGCCTCACCGCCGGCCTCGAGCCGCCGAAGACGCTGATGCAGGCGCTGAGCCAGTTTCAGAATGAAGAGCGCGCCATCGACTATTTGAAGCTGACCGATGCGCAGGCCGGCACCATCCCGGCGCCCTCGCCCGCCGACCTCACCGCGTTCTACGACTCGCACAAGGCGCAGTTCCGCGCCCCCGAGTATCGCAAGATCTCGTTCCTGGTGGTGACGCCGGAATCGATCGCGAAGTGGGCCGAGGTGTCGGACGCCGACGCGCAGAAGCTGTTCGAGCAGCGCAAGGACAAGCTGTCGACTCCGGAGAAGCGCCAGATTCTGCAGATCGTGTTTCCGAACGTCGAAGAGGCCCAGGCGGCCCGCGCCAAGATCGCCAGCGGCACCAGCTTCGCCGACCTCGCCAAGGAGCGCGGCGTCAAGCCGGCCGATCTCGATCTCGGCCTGGTCAGCCAGTCGGAGATGCTCGATCAGAAGGTCGCCGCAGCCGCGTTCGCGCTGCCGCTGAACGAAGTCAGCCAGCCGGTGCAGGGACAGTTTGGCACCGTGCTGCTCGAAATCACCAAGATCGAGCCCGGCAAGCAGCCGGACTACGCCAGCGTGGCGGCCAGCCTGAAGCGTGACCTTGCGCAGGAACGCGCACGCAAGCAGGTGCAGGAGCTGCACGACAAAATGGAAGACGCGCGTGGCGGCGGCGCCAGCGTGGTCGACGCCGCCAAGCAGCTCGGCCTCACCGCCGTGACGATCGACGCGATCGACCGCGCCGGCCGCGGGCCGGACGGCGCACCGGTGGCGGCGATCCCGCAAGGGCTCGAACTCGCCAACGCCGCCTTCAACAGCGAGCCGGGCGTCGACAACGACGCGATCAGCTTCCAGAACGGCTACGTCTGGTACGACATCCTCGGCATCACGCCGTCGCACGAACGGCCGCTCGACGAGGTCAAGGACAAGGTCGAGGCCGGCTGGCGCGCCGAGCAGGTCACCGAGAAGCTGCGCAAGCTTGCGGCCGAGCTGGTGCAGAAGCTGCAGGGCGGCGCCAAGCTCGCGGAGGTCGCGCCGGCCGGCGTCACCGTGCAGACGGCCTCCGGCATCAAGCGCGAAGGCGCCGATGCCGGCCTGCCGAACACGGTGGTCGACGCGGTGTTCCGTACCGCCAAGGACGGCGCCGGCCAGGTTCAGGGCGGCAGCGCCACCGAGTGGTACGTGTTCCGCGTCACCGGCGACACCGTGCCGACCGCCGACCTCAACGCGCCGCAGATGCAGCAGTTGAAGGACAATCTGGTGCAGCGGCTGCGCGACGAACAGGTCGGCGAGTACATCGCCTGGCTGGAGAAGGACATCGGCACCAAGGTCAATCAGGAAGCGGTGGCGCAGGCAACGGGGGCGGCGACGAACTGACGGCTGAGTGCCGCCGTTTCGTCACCGAAAGGGACAATGGTTGATTTCAAATCGATTATCGCAAAGGTCGCGACCGGCGCGACGCTGACGCGCGACGAAGCCACCGACGCTTTCGACGCGATGATGTCCGGCGACGCGACGCCGTCGCAGATGGGCGCGCTGCTGATGGGCCTCAGGGTCCGCGGCGAAACCGTCGACGAGATCACCGGCGCGGTGACCACGATGCGGTCCAAGATGCTGCCGGTGTCGGCGCCGGCGGACGCGGAGGACATCGTCGGCACCGGCGGTGACGGCTCCGGCTCGGTCAACGTGTCGACCTGTGCGTCGTTCGTGGTCGCCGGCTGCGGCGTCACCGTCGCCAAGCACGGCAACCGCGCGCTATCGTCGAAATCCGGCGCCGCCGACGTGCTCGCCGCGCTCGGTGTCAAGATCGACATCCCCCCCGAGCAGGTCGGCCGCTGCGTCAACGAAGCCGGCATCGGCTTCATGTTCGCGCCGACTCATCATCCGGCGATGAAGAACGTCGGCCCGACCCGGGTCGAACTGGCGACCCGCACCATCTTCAATCTGCTCGGACCGCTGTCCAACCCGGCCGGCGTCAAGCGTCAGATGATCGGCGTGTTCTCGCGGCAATGGGTGCAGCCGCTCGCGCAGGTGCTGAAGAATCTCGGCGCCGAGGCGGTCTGGGTCGTGCACGGCTCCGACGGCCTCGACGAGATCACGCTGTCCGGCACCACCGCGGTGGCCCAGCTGAAGAACGGCGAGATCACCAGCTTCGAGATCAGCCCCGAGGACGCCGGCCTGCCCCGCGCGCCGGCCGACGCGCTGAAGGGCGGTGACGCCCAGGCCAACGCGGTGGCGCTGCGCGCCGTGCTGGAAGGCATGCCGGGCCCATACCGCGACGTCGCCCTGCTCAACGCCGCCGCGACGCTGGTCGTCGCCGGCAAGGCCAAGGATCTGAAGGAAGGCGTCGCGCTCGGCACCCAATCGATCGACAGCGGCGCCGCCGAAGCGCGGCTGAAGAAGCTGATCGCGGTCTCCGCGGCGGCCTGAAGTACCAGTTGCCGTCATGCCCGGGCGTGTCCCGGGCATCCACGCCTTGGGGCCGGCGCAACGGTGAAGGCGTGGATGGCCGGGACAAGCCCGGCCATGACGAGAAGACTAAGCGACTTGATCATAGCAACGTAGGTGGCATCGCCGTGTCCGACATCCTGACCAAGATCGAAGCCTACAAGCGCGAGGAGATCGCCGCCGCCAAGCGCGAGCGTCCGCTGGCTGCGATCGAGGCGATCGCCCGCGAAGCGTCGCCGCCGCGCGGCTTCGTCAAGGCGCTGCGGGCCAAGCATGCGGCCGGCGACTACGGGCTGATCGCCGAGATCAAGAAGGCCTCGCCTTCGAAGGGCCTGATCCGGGCCGACTTCGATCCGCCGGCGCTGGCCCGCGCCTACAAGGCCGGCGGTGCAGCCTGCCTGTCGGTGCTGACCGATACGCCGTCGTTCCAGGGCAGCCTCGATTACCTCGTCGCCGCGCGTGCCGCGGTGTCGCTGCCGGCGCTGCGCAAGGACTTCATGTACGACACCTATCAGGTGGTTGAGGCCCGCGCCCACGGTGCCGACTGCATCCTGATCATCATGGCGGCGCTCGACGACGCCGCCGCCAAGGACATCGAGGACGCCGCGTTCGACCTCGGCATGGACGTGCTGCTCGAAGTCCACAATGCCCCCGAACTGGAGCGCGCACTGAAGCTGCGGTCGCCGATGGTCGGCGTCAACAACCGCAACCTGCGGACCTTCGAAGTCACGTTGGCGACCAGCGAGGCGCTGGCGCCGCTGATCCCGAACGATCGCCTGATGGTCGGCGAAAGCGGCATCTTCACGCCCGCCGATCTCGCCCGCCTCGCCCACGTCGGGATGTCGACCTTCTTGGTCGGCGAAAGCCTGATGCGGCAGCCGGACGTCACCGCCGCCACCCGCGCCCTGCTGACGCGTCAAACGACGCCGCAGCAGACCGGGACTAATTAGTGACAATCCCTGCGCCACGCCTCGGCCTTCACCCTCCCCTTGAGGGGGAGGGTCGGCACGGGGCGCGCATCGCGCGGCCCGTGACGGGGTGGGGTGACAGCCTCTCGATCACGACGAGCCGCGCCGCAAAGGCGTCACGCGCGGCCTCACCCCACCCCGGACGGCTGCGCCGTCCGACCCTCCCCCTCCAGGGGAGGGTGAACGCGTGCTGCGATCGCTCTCTCCTCCTCATTGCGAGGCCTTCCCGTGGCTAAAAAGTCCACCACTCGCGCCGCAACCACCCCCGCCCTCACCCATATCGGCGCCAGCGGCGAGGCGCGGATGGTGGACGTGTCGGAAAAGCCGGCCACCGAACGCGTCGCAGTCGCGGAAGGCCGCGTGGTGATGAAGAAAGCGACGCTGGAGCTGATCCTCAGCGGCGACGCCAAGAAGGGCGACGTGCTCGGCACCGCGCGCGTCGCCGGGATCATGGCGGCCAAGCGCACCGCCGAATTGATCCCGCTGTGCCATCCGCTGGCGCTGTCGAAGGTCACGCTCGACATTACGCCGGATGCCAAGCTGCCCGGTTGCATCGTTCGCGCCACCGTCAAGGTCACCGGCCCGACCGGCGTCGAGATGGAAGCACTGACCGCGGTGTCGGTGGCGTGCCTGACGATCTACGACATGATCAAGGCGGCCGAACGCGGCGTCCGGATCGAAGCCATTCATCTGATCGCCAAGACCGGGGGCAAGTCGGGCGACTACGTCGCGAGCGCGAGACGAAAATAGGCTAACATCGGCGGGCTCTCGAACGTCAGGTTTCCCGATGCCCGACCTCGCCTCTCCCTCCGACAGCATCTCCGGCCTCAGCGAGCGCGAGGCTGCGGAACGGCTCGCCAGCGAGGGCTACAACGAGCTGCCAAGCCCTGATCGCCGCACCCTGCTCGGCATCGTGTTCGAGGTGGTACGCGAGCCGATGCTGGCGCTGCTGCTCGGCGGCGGCGTGGTTTACATGGCGCTCGGCGATCTCAAGGAAGCGATCATCCTGCTGATCTTCGCCACCCTGTCGGTGGTGATCACGGTGGTGCAGGAAGCGCGCACCGAGCGCGTGCTGGAGACGCTGCGCGATCTCACCAGCCCGCGCGCCCTGGTGATCCGCGACGGTGTCCGCAAACGCATTGCGGGGCGCGAGGTGGCGCGCGGCGACGTCATCGTACTATCCGAGGGCGATCGCATCGCCGCCGAGGCGGTGCTGCTGCAGGCCGACGATCTGCTCGTCGACGAGTCGCTGCTGACCGGCGAGTCAGTGCCGGTACGCAAGCTCAGCCGGGACGAAGCCGACACTACCGCGTCGCATCGTCCCGGCGGCGACGATCAGCCCAATGTGTATTCCGGCTCGCTGGTGGTGCGCGGCGGCGGCCTCGCCGAAGTGACCGCGACGGGTGCACGCAGCGAAATCGGCAAGATCGGTCAGGCCCTCGGCTCGATGCAGACCGAAGCGCCACGGCTGCAGCAGCAGACCCGCGCGTTGGTCCGCACCTTCGGCATCATCGCCGCCGCATTCACTGCACTGGTCGTGATCCTCTACGGCGCATTGCGCGACGGATGGCTCGACGCGGTGCTGGCCGGCATCACCGTCGGCATGTCGATGCTGCCGGAAGAATTCCCGGTGGTACTGACGGTGTTCATGGCGATGGGCGCCTGGCGGATCTCGCAGGCCCGGGTGCTGACCCGGCGCGCTGCCGCGATCGAGGCGCTCGGCTCCGCCACCGTGCTGTGTACCGACAAGACCGGAACGCTGACCGAGAACCGGATGTCGGTCGCCGAACTGCGGCTTCCTTCTGGCGAGGTGTTCCGGCCGCGCGAGGATGGCGCGCTGCCGCAAGGCTTCGCGCCGCTGCTGGAAACCGGCCTGCTCGCCGCCGCACCCGATCCGTTCGACCCGATGGACCTCGCGCTGCACCGGCTCGCCGGCGACCATCTGCCCAACGGCAATGGCGCCCGCAGCCTCGTCCACGCTTACGGGCTGCGCCGCGACCTGCTGGCGATCACCCAGGTCTGGCGCGACCCGGACGATGTCAGCAACTACGTGGTGGCGGCGAAAGGTGCGCCGGAAGCGATTGCGCGGATGTGCGGCCTCGATGCCGCCGCGCTCGGCAACGTCTCACGCACCGTCGATGCGATGGCGGCCGAGGGGCTGCGGGTGCTCGGCGTCGCGCGCGCGTCGCATCCGGACGAGGATTGGCCGGAGACCCAGCTCGGCTTCCGCTTCGACTTCCTCGGCCTCGTCGGCCTCGCCGACCCGCTGCGCGCATCGGTGCCGGCCGCCGTCGCCGACTGCCGTGCCGCCGGCATCCGCGTGGTGATGATCACCGGCGACTATCCGGCGACCGCGCAGGAGATCGCGCGCCAGGCAGGGATCGATGCGGACAGTTGCGTCACCGGCGAAGAGATCGCCACGCTCGACGACGCCGCGCTCGCCGAGCGGCTGCGTCGCGCCACCGTGTTCGCGCGGATCATGCCGGAGCAGAAGCTGCGGATCGTCGAAGCGCTAAAAGCCGACGGCGAAGTCGTGGCGATGACCGGCGACGGCGTCAACGACGCGCCATCGCTGAAGGCCGCACATATCGGCATCGCGATGGGCGGCCGCGGCACCGACGTCGCGCGCGAAGCGTCGGCGATCGTGCTGCTCGACGACGACTTCGCCTCGATCGTCAAGGCGATCCGGCTCGGACGGCGGATCTACGACAACCTCGTCAAGGCGATGGGCTTCATCTTCGCCGTGCATGTGCCGATCGCCGGGCTGGCGCTGCTGCCTCTGCTGTTCGGATTGCCGATCCTGCTCGGACCGATCCACATCGCGTTCCTGGAGATGATCATCGATCCGGTGTGCTCGATCGTGTTCGAGGCGGAGACCGCCGAGGACGACGCGATGCGCCGCCCGCCCCGCGATCCGGAGCAGCCGCTGTTCAGCCGGGCGCTGATCGTGTGGGGCATGTTGCAGGGCCTGTTGGTGTTCGTGCTGGTCGCCGGCGTGTTCGTGATCGGCCAGATGCGCGCCATGCCGGACACCGAGCTGCGCGCGCTGACGTTCTTCGCGCTGGTGCTGAGTTTCGTTGGACTGATCTTCGTCAATCGCTCGTTCAGCGCCTCGCTGCTGACGGCTCTTCGGCGTCCCAACGCGATGCTGGCGGGGATGCTCGGCATCGTCGCGGTGGTGCTGATCGCCAGCCTGGCATGGCCCTGGCTGCGCGATCTGTTCCGGTTCGGCCCGCTGCATCCGGACGATCTCGGCCTCACCGCGGCCGCGGCGCTGGTGGTGCTGATCGTGCTGGAACTGGTCAAGCCGCTATGGCGGAAGATGATGCGGCAACCGGGGTAGCCTGGCCGCCGCATCGCGGGACGCGGATCGGCGTCGTTACGCGAACGCGTAGTCCACCGCCTGCCGGTCGATCACGAAACGGCTGGTGTTGGCGCAGTCTTCACAGCGATAGATGTGGCGCTCGAACTCAACCTTGCGTCCGACCGGTCGTGGCTCGACGCGCACGAGCCGCATGGTCGCGCCGCACTCCGGACAGCGGGACGGGTCGAAACTGGTTGATACGTGGCGCCAGACCATAATGCCTCCTCCATGATGGCCGGTAGTCGTCGGACGGATCATGCTGAGCGGCGCGGTCGCCGCTCAGCCGGATCGAGGCCCCGCCTTTCGGTGGCGGATCGTCGTCATCGAGCCGCTGCAGCGCGTCGAGGATTGCGCGTAGCGGCACCGGATTGCGGTGCCCCGGCGCGAGACGCAGCCACGGCTGCTGCTCGACGGCGTTGGCGTCGGACGCCCATGAGGAGAGGATGGCGCGCTTTTCGGCTGTGCAAAGCGCGTCGTCGCGCAGCACCTGATCGGGATGATCATAGACCGTTGCCGAGGGGCGCAAGGTCGTGACGCTGGCGGCGCCAGGCGCGTAGCTGTGTTCGAAATTGGTAGATCGCATCTGTGGTCCTCCCGAATTCCTCCTTCCAAACCGGGACGGCCGATGACTTGGACACGGCGTTACCGTTTTCAAGACGGTGCGCGAAAGAAATCTTCGAGCCCATCCCACGGGACTACCACCCTGCCCCTTGACGGCGGCGCAACCGCGCCCAAATCGAAAGCGCACCCGCGATACGCGGGCGACTTCCAGATCACAACTAACAGTATCGAGGACTTCAAGACTGAGTACGAGGAGGCATCCATGAACATGCGCGACATCATCCCCTGGGGCCGGACCAATCAACCCGCGCCCCGCTCGTTCGAAGGCGACCCGTTCCTGTCGCTGCACCGCGAGATGAATCGGCTGTTCGACGACGTATTCCGCGGCTTCGACGTGCCGGCCCGTGCCGGCGCCCTGACGCCGTTCAGTACCGGTTGGCCGAAACTCGAAATCACCGATGGCGACAAGGAGCTGAAGATTGCTGCCGAAGTGCCGGGCCTCGAGGAGAAAGACATCGAGGTACTGCTGGACGACGGTACGCTGACGATCCGCGGTGAAAAGACGGCGTCGAACGAGGCCAAGGACAAGCAGTTCAGCGAGCACTTCTACGGCAAGTTCGAACGCCGGATTCCGCTGGACGTCGCAGTTGCCGCCGACCAGGTCAGCGCCAGCTTCAAGAACGGCGTGCTGACCGTGACGCTGCCGAAGGTGGAACCGTCACCCTCGACGGCGAAGCGGATCGAGATCCGGCCTGCAAACTCATAACCTGGCATTAAGCATCCGCGCCCCGGCTCCCTCGAAGCTGTCCGGGACGCGGCTTAGTTGCGAGGAAGTAGCGCCGGTTTAGAGTCGACAACAACTCGAATTTAACAAGTCTCGGTTGCAATCGGGCTGCCCCCTTATCCAGCCAGCCGGGAGCCACTTGTATGACTCAGCCGCGACGGTTTGCACGCGTCCGCCCCAGCGGGCTCGTCTCTGGGAATGCCAATCTGATCGTCGGCCCGAAGCTGCCGGTGATCCCGTGCCGCGTCGTCGACTACTCGGCGGGCGGCGCCTGCGTCGAGCTCAATGCCGACGCCAATCTGCCGCAGCGCTTCGAGATGCTGCACGGTGCTACCAAGAAGAAATGCCGGATGGTGTGGAAGCGCGGCCGCCGCGTCGGACTGTGCTTCTGAGCTTGAGCCGCCAATCGAAGTCGTCAGCTCAACCGGTTGTCAGCGCTGCAGATCCGGCGGCAACGGCGGGTTCTCGCGCATCAAGGTGATGGTGACGCGGCGGTTGGCGGCGAGTGTCGGCGCATCGGGAAACAGCGGTTCGCCGTCGCCCTTGCCGACCAGCGAGAGCACCTGGCTGGTGGGCAGGCCCTCCTGCTTCAGGACCTCGCGCACCGCATTGGCTCGGTTCACCGACAGGCTGAGCGGATCGTCATCGCCAGCTTGTACCACGGTCGCCGCGGTGTGGCCGACGATGATCACGCGCAGAGAGGTCGCGCGCAGCGGCGCAGCGAGCCGGGCGACCAGCTTGCGGGTGCGTTCGTAAGGCACCGCCGAGCCGTCCGGAAACATCGGCCGGCCGTCCTGATCGGTGAGTTCGAGATTGAGCCCGACCGGCGTCTCTTCGAACACGACGTTCTTGGACATCTCGGCCAGTTCCGGCACGTCCTGCAGCGCTTGGCGCAGCGACGCGGAAGCCAGCGCGAATTCGCGCTCGGCCTTGGCATGAGAAGCGGCGCTCCCCGAACCACCGGCCTCTTCCAGATGCGGCGTGTTGCTGGCCTGATCGGGTGCGACGTTGCGCTTGCTCTTGACGTGGCCCTGCACCGGCACGCCGTCGGTCTCGATCACGCCGGCGAACCGCGAGTTCTGCTGCACGCCGAACGCGTCGCGCATCGAGCCGGCCACGATCTGCATCTTGCGCAAGTCCTGGGTCGAGAACGACACCAGCATGACGAAGAAGCTGACCAGAAGGCCCATCAGGTCGGCAAAGGTGACGAACCAGCCGTGGGTGGCGTGAGCTTCCTCGGGCTTCTTCTTGTTGTTGCCCGAGGACAGGCGTCCACCACCACCCTTCATCGGCTTGGATCCGATGCGGTCGACGACGGCAGCAAGATGGGAAGTCCGAAGCGCATGAGCGGATCGCCGCTGGTCAATACCCGGCGCCGCGACCCCGCATACGGTGCAAGGTGATTGCAGCAAGATGCGCTTCGCAGCGGCATTTCTTGTAGCGGCTGCGGATTACCAAACGGTTTCGTCAGTCTATAACATTCTTTAACCAAAATGCGTCTGTGTCGCCACCTCATGACTCGCAGCATCTCATCGACAAGGTTCTCAGCATGACCACCGCCCTCGCCCCCGGCGCCGCCGATGCGCTGCTGTTCGATCTCGGCCGCGTGGTGATCGACTACGATCTGCGCCGCACCTTGAAGGCGTGGGCCGTCGAGCTCGGCAGCGATCCGCATGCGCTGATGGCCAAGCTGGCGCAGGACGACACCTTCCATCGCTATGAGACAGGCCACGTCACCGATGCGCAGTTCTTCGCCGCCGTGCGCAGCGCGCTCGGGCTGACGCTGACCGACGAACAGTTGCGCGAAGGCTGGAACGCGATCTTCATCGGCGAAATGCCGGGCATCGCGCCGCTGCTCGACCGCGCCGCCAAGCAGCTGCCGTTGTACGCGCTGTCCAACACCAACGATGCGCATATCGCGCATTTCTCCGAGCACTATGCCGAGCTGCTGGTGCACTTCCGCGAACTGTTTCTGTCGTCGCAGATCGGCATGCGTAAGCCGCACGCCGAGACCTACGATTACGTCGTCAAGGCGATCGGCGTTGCACCACAGCGCATTGTGTTCTTCGACGATCTGGCGGAAAACATCGAAGCCGCGCGCGAGCGCGGGCTGCACGCCGTCCAGGTGCATTCCAGCGACGACGTCGCCCGCACCCTCGATCAGCTCGGGCTGTAAGCGCGCGAAACCGACGACCGACGAGACGTGATGATGACCGACGCTTCTGCCGATCTTGCCTGGGATCATCCCGCCCCGTTCACGCTACCGATGACGCCCGCGCCGGCCGATATCGACGGCCTCAACCACACCAACAACTCGGTCTATGTGCGATGGTGCGACAGCGTCGGCTGGGCGCATTCAGAAGCGCTCGGGCTGTCGCTCGCCGACTGGCAGCGGATCGATCGGGCGATGGCAATCCGGCGCGGCGAATACGACTACCTGCTGCCGAGCCATTTGGGCGACGAATTGCTGCTGGGAACCTGGATCTATGGCAGCGACGGCAAGCTGGTGATGGAACGCCGCTTCCAGCTGATCCGCCTGCGCGACGGCGCCACCATCATGCGCGGACGCTGGCAACTGGTGTGCATCGAACTGAGCAGCGGCCGCCCGCGCCGCCTGCCGCCGGAATTCGCCAGCGTCTATCTGCCGGTGATGATCAAGGCCGACGACGGCGGCCAAGCGCCGGCAACGACTTAAGGCAGCCTCTCCTGCTCGGCCCGAATGCGTCTTGAGCCGGGGCGAAGGAAACCGCGACGCGCTCGGTATCAGCCTCGAGGCTGATGAACCCGACACACACCGACGTCGTTGTCGTCGGTTCAGTCACACCGGAGCGCGCCCCTCATGTCCGCAGCGGTCAGCATGTTCGTGCGTCAGTTCTTCCACGGGACACGGGCCGATCTCGGTCCCGGGGAGCTGATCGTGATCGGCTACCAGTCCAACTTCACCACCGTCGCGCCGCTGTCCTGGGTGTATTTCTCCGGCACGCTGGACGCTTCGATCTGGGGCGCCGAGCTCGCCGCCGGCGATGCGCCGCAGCGGATCTATGTGGTCGAACCGACCGGCCCGTTCGAAGACGATCCCAATCTCACCGACAAGAAATTTCCCGGCAATCCGACGCTGTCCTATCGCTCGAAGCATCCGCTGCGCATCGTCGCCGAAGTGACCAAGTGGCAGGGCCACTCGCCGGAGCGCGTACAGCAGATGAAGGACGGTCTCGCCCGCCTCAGCGCCGAAGGCGCCGAGATCATCGATTAACGCTTCAGAAGCACTGCGGCGTGGACTCGCGCGCAATGCCGCGACCGTTCGTTACTGCGCCGGCAGCGCCCGGCAATCCATCGAGTACACCAGCTCGCCCTTGGCGGTGCGGCCGATCGGCTGGCACGGCGTCGACGTACGGCTCGCCTGTGCGCTCGGCGCTGCCGCAGGCCGCGCGGCTTCGCTCGGAGCCGCGGCCGGCGCGGCTACAGGGGCCGCTGCAGGCTCAGGCGCGGATGCGGATGGCGGGCCGTAATCGCCGGCGTTGAACGACGGCGCCCAGCCTTTGCTCCAGTCGTGGCGCATCCAATACACCGAGCCGAACGCGATGATGCCGACCACGACCATGATCCGCAGGAACCATTTCGGGAAATCTTCCATCTGCGCGCTCCACGTCCGCTCGATGCCTGGAACCGGTCGTACAGGCGAAGACGACGGTTCGACAATAATGATTTAGGCCGACGCGGCGGCACGCCGCGCTCGCCGCCGACGCCGAGCGCATCTTGCGCGGGCGCTGCGCGCCACCTAAAGCCGGATCGTGACGGTTCGATTTCAACTTGCCTGCGAGGGAGAGGCCCGATGGCTCTGATGCCGGTCGACGACGCGCTGGCCGCGGTGCTGGCTGGTGCGCATGGACTCGACACCGAGCTGGTCGCGATCGAGGACGCGCACCGCCGCGTGCTGGCGCGCGATCTCGCCGCGCTGCGGACCCAGCCGCCGCAGGCGATGTCGGCAATGGACGGCTACGCCGTGCGCGCTGCGGACGTGGCGGCGACACCGGCAACGCTCCGGGTGATCGGCGAGATCGCGGCCGGCCGCCCGGCGACGATCGGCATTGGCCCAGGCGAAGCGCTGCGCATCTTCACCGGCGGCGTGGTGCCGGACGGTTCGGACGCCGTGGTGATCCAGGAAGACACCGTGCGCGACGGCGACCGCGTCACCGTCAATGAAGCCGTCAAACCCGGCCGTCACATCCGCCCGGCCGGAATCGATTTCAAGGAATCCCAGGTGCTGCTGCGCCAGGGTCACCGGCTGAACGACCGCGACCTCGCGCTCGCCGCCGGCATGAACCACGCGGCGCTGCCGGTGCATCGCCGCCCGCGGCTGGCGATGCTCGCCACCGGCGATGAGCTGGTGATGCCGGGCACGGCGCCCGCTCCCGGCCAGATCGTCTATTCCAACGGCTACGCGCTGCGTGCGCTGGCGCGCGCCGAGGGCGCCGACGTGATCGACCTCGGCATTGCCGCCGACACGCTGGAAGCGACCCAAGCCGCGATCCGGCAGGCGCGCGATCTCGGCGTCGATTTGCTCGTCACCACCGGCGGCGCATCGGCCGGCGACCACGATCTGGTCAAAGGCGCGCTGGAGGCCGAAGGCACCACGATCGCGTTCTGGAAGATCGCGATGCGCCCGGGCAAGCCGATGATGCACGGTCATCTCGGCCCGATGCGGGTGATCGGCCTGCCCGGCAATCCGGTGTCGTCCTACGTCTGCGCGGTGCTGTTCATGGTGCCGCTGATCCGCGCGCTGTGCGGCATGAGCGAGCCACGGCATGTCCGCGAGCCGGCGCTGCTCGGCGCGGATCTTTCTGCCAACGATCAGCGCGAGGACTATCTGCGCGCCACGCTGTCGCGCGACGAGACCGGACGGCAGCTCGCCACTCCGGTCGACAGCCAGGATTCGTCGCTGCTGGCGCGGCTGGCATCGGCGGAAGCGCTGATCGTGCGCCCGGCTTTCGCGCCGGCCGCACCCGCCGGTTCACCCTGCGTCATCCTTAAGCTCCCGCTATAGCGACCCGTGAAAATCCTAGATTTCGATTAAGAGGTTGCGGAACACACCCCGAACAGATAGTGTCCGTTCATGATTTGTTTTCGAGATTCGGCGACGGTGACGCTCTCACAAGGGCTCGTGGCCCGAACCGAAACGCACCTCGAACCGGCACATCATCGCCGACTGGGGATTTGCCGATGCTGACGCGCAAGCAGTTTGAGCTGTTGAAATTCATCAACGAGCGACTGAAGGAAGCCGGCGTGCCGCCGTCCTTCGACGAGATGAAGGATGCGCTCGACCTCCGTTCCAAGTCCGGCATCCACCGCCTGATCACCGCGCTGGAAGAGCGCGGCTTCATCCGGCGGCTGCCCAATCGCGCCCGCGCGATCGAAGTCATCAAGCTGCCCGACACCGGCGGGATGCCCGGCAACAGCCGCCGCGGTTTCACCCCGAGCGTAATCGAAGGCAATCTCGGCAAGGTGCGGCCGCCGAGCCCGGCGCCGGCCGAGGATGACCATGATCGCGGCAGCGTCGCGGTGCCGGTGATGGGCCGGATCGCGGCCGGTACGCCGATCGAAGCCCTGCAAAGCCGCAGCCACACCATCAGCGTGCCGGCCGACATGCTCGGCAGCGGCGAGCACTACGCGCTGGAAGTGCGCGGCGACTCGATGGTCGAAGCCGGCATCCTCGATGGCGACATGGCGCTGATCCAGAAGAACGACATCGCCGATACCGGCGACATCGTGGTGGCGCTGATCGACGAAGAGGAAGCTACGCTGAAGCGCTTCCGCCGCCGCGGCGCCTCGATCGCGCTGGAGCCGGCCAACGCCGCCTATGAGGTGCGGATCCTGCCGCCGAACCGCGTCCGCATCCAGGGTAAGCTGATCGGGCTGTACCGCAAGTATTGAGGCGCGCAGCGGACAGAGCTGGTCTCCCGCTCTGTCGTCGGCGTGCGGGCCTTTGCGCCCTACTCGTCGCCCACTTGGTCCTGTGGCGCCGGCGTTGCGTCGATCGGCGCACGGCGGCGGCTTGAAGGTTCGGTCGAGATAGCCGCGTCCGTCGCCGCTGGAGCCCAGGGCCGACTCTGGCCGCGAGGTCGGGCGGCCTCCGCCACGAACAGCCCTCGATCGTTTCCGCGCCGCCGCAGCGCCAGCGCGCCATTCGCCTGTAATTCGTCCCGGCCGATCACCCGTGCGGCGCAATCCGGCGGCGGCTGGCCGGCGGTGATGATCAGCACGGCACGGGCGCAATCGTCGGCGAGCCCATCGGGACGGAGCGACAGTGCGACCAACCGTCCGTCGGCGAGCGGCGTCACACAGCCGTCCGGATCGCAGGAGACGCCGGCTCGCAGCGATGCTGCATCCGGGGCGCGGGAATCGGCATCGGCGGCGAGCCACTCCTTCAGCCGAAAGCTATCCGCGCCGCCCTGCATCAGGCGCAGCCGGCCGTCGGCGCCGCGTACCGCGACCTGCCTGCCGTCGCCGGCAATCAGCACCTCCGGCTGCGGCGTTAGCGCCGCCCAGGCGATGGCGACGCCAACGCTGAGCGCCCCGGCCCAGCGCAGCGGCGAGCGGAGCAGACCGAGCATCACGATACCGAGCGAGGCGACGAGCAAGGGGCCGGTGCCGAACGCGGTGACGCGGCCGACCGCGCCGGGCAGCGACGCCACCCATTGAGCGACCAGGATCATCCAGTCGATCCCGAGTTCCATGATCCGCCAGAACGGCGCATCGAGCCCGAACGGCATCGCCGCGAGCCCGAGCAGCCCCGCCGGCATCACGATCGCCGACACCACCGGCATGGCCGCCAGATTGCTGAGCACGCCATAGGGCGTGATGCGGTGGAAGTGATAGGCCGCGTACGGCATCGTCGCGAAGCCGGCGACCAGCGAAGCCAGCGCCAGCAGTGCAATCTCCCGCCCGCCCCACAGCGCCACCCGCGCAGCAGTCGAACTATCGGCCTGCGCGAACAGCGCCGGCATGCCGATCTGCACCAGCGCCACCAACCCAAGTGTGGCCGCGAACGACATCTGGAAGCTCGGATGCACCAACGCTTCCGGCGCGATCAACAGCACGACCAGTGCGGCCAGCGCCAGGGTCCGAAACGTGATCGCGCGGCGGTCGACCATCACGGCGATCAACACCACCGCGGTCATCAGAAAGCTGCGCTGGGTCGCAACTTCCGCACCCGACAGCGCCAGATAGAACGCGGCCGCCAGAAGCGCGACCGCGGCCGCAACCTTCTTGATCGGAAACGTCACGGTCAGCCGCGGGATCAGCGCCAGCAGGGCACGCAGCGCGAAGAACACCACGCCGGCCACCACCGCCATGTGATAACCGGAGATCGACAGCACGTGACCGAGACCGGAGATGAACATCGCGTCGTTCACCGGGGTCGAGATCGCGTCTCGCTTACCGGTGAGCAGCGCGGTGGCGATCGCGCGCGGATCGCCCCCCAGCGACGCGCGGATCCGGGCGTCGATCGCATCGCGCAGGCCCTGCATCACCGCGGCGTAGCGCAAGCGCCAGCCGCCATCCTGCGGCGGCTCGGCGGTGGTGATCGCGCCGAGTACGAAGCCGGACGCCGCGATGCCCTGGAAGTACAAATCGCGCGCGAAGTCGTAGCTGCCCGGTCGCAGCGGTTGAAGCGGCGGCTGCAGCCGCGCCTTCAATGTCACGAAGCTGCCGACCGCAGGCGCCGTCCCTTTCTTCACCGACAGCCGCACCCGCTCCAGCGATGGTACCCGCGCCGCCTGCATCTGCGTCACGCGGAGGACGAAGCGATCGGTGCGCTCGCGCTCCTCGCGGATTTCGACAAAGCCCCGCAGCTCCGCGGCGAACACCGGCGCGGCCAGCACCGGATGCGCGATCCGTGCCGCTTTCAGCGACGCGGTCGCAAAGCCTGCCACGAGAGCCGCCAGCAACAGGACCGGTGCGAAGGCTTGGCTGCGCCGCAGCAGGATGGCCGCGCTTCCGAACGCCGCCGCGGTCGCTGCCGCCACCCAGGCAACCGGCTCGTGATCGGCGGCGAAGTACAAGGCAATACCGGCGCCGAATGCCACCGGCGTCCACGGCAGCAAGCGGCCCGGCCCCGCCTCGGCCCGCGCCCAGTCGCGTAACAGATCAAGAAAAGCCGGTCCCCACGACAGGCCGGACGGCAGCAACGCACCGGCGCCCGCCGGCACCCCGGTCGGCCATGTCCGTGCTCTGGTCCGATCGCGCCGCTCCACGGCACCCGCCCCCGTCCGCCGCGAGCGGAACAGTGGAGCAGAATGCCTCCGCCGGCAATCACCGGCGGAGCGCAATCAGGATCAGTGGTAGCTCAGCCCTTCGCGACTTCCTTGGCGAAGGTATCGCGCAACCCGATGGTACGATTGAACACCGGCTTATCCGGTGTCGAGTCACGATCGCGGACGAAGTAACCCTGGCGCTCGAACTGCAGCGGCTCGGTCGAGTTGCTGGCCGCCGTCTCCGGCTCGATCCGCGCCTCGGTCAGCACCTCGAGCGACTGCGGATTGAGGTCATCGGCAAAGGTCGCAGCGCTCGGCGCCGGATTGGCGAACAACTGATTGTAGATCCGGATCTCGGCCTTCACCGACTGCGCCGCCGGCAACCAGTGCATCGTCGCCTTGACCTTGCGGCCGTCGGGCGCGTTGCCGCCGCGGGTTTCCGGATCATAGGTGCAGCGCAGCTCGACGATCTCGCCGGCGTCGTTCTTGATCACCTCACGGCACTTGATGAAGTAAGCATAGCGCAGCCGCACCTCATTGCCCGGAGACAGCCGGAAAAACTTCTTCGGCGGGTTCTCCATGAAGTCGTCCTGCTCGATGTAGATCTCGCGGCCGAATGCGATCTTGCGGGTGCCGAGGCTCGGATCGTCCGGATGGTTGATCGCCTCGAGCTCTTCGGTCTGGCCTTCCGGGTAGTTCTCGATCACCACCTTCAGCGGCTTCAGCACCGCCATCCGCCGCTGCGCGGTGCGGTTCAATTCCTCGCGGATGCAGAATTCCAACATGCCGAGATCGACCACGCTGTTGGCCTTGGCAACGCCGATCCGCTTGACGAAGTCACGCAGCGCCGCCGGCGGCACGCCGCGGCGCCGCATCCCGGCCATCGTCGGCATCCGCGGATCGTCCCAGCCGGCGACATGGCCGCCGCGCACCAGCTCGGTCAGCACACGCTTCGACAGCAGCGTGTAGGTGATGTTGAGCCGCGCGAACTCGTACTGCCGCGGCTGCGACGGCACCGGCAGCTTCGACAGCAGCCATTCGTACAGCGGCCGGTGATCCTCGAACTCCAACGTACAGATCGAGTGGGTGATGCCCTCGATCGCATCCGACTGGCCGTGCGCGTAGTCGTAGCTCGGATAGATCGACCATTTGTCGCCGGTGCGCGGATGGTGCGCATGCAGGATGCGGTACAGCACCGGATCGCGCAGGTTGATGTTGCCCGACGCCATATCGATCTTGGCGCGCAGCACCCGCGCGCCGTTCGGGAATTCGCCGGCCTTCATCCGCCGGAACAGATCGAGATTCTCCTCAACCGAACGGTCGCGGAACGGGCTGTTCTTACCCGGCTCGGTCAGCGTGCCACGGCTGGCGCGGATCTCGTCCTGCGACTGATCGTCGACATAGGCGTCGCCGTTTTTGATCATCAGCTCCGCCCAGGCGTAGAGCTGCTCGAAATAGTCCGAGGCGTAGAACATGTGCTCGCCCCAGTCGAAGCCGAGCCAGTGGACGTCGGCCTGGATCGAGTCGATGTATTCCTGTTCTTCTTTGGTCGGATTGGTGTCGTCGAACCGCAGATGGCAGCGGCCGCCGAATTCCTTCGCGATGCCGAAATTCAGCGCGATCGACTTGGCATGGCCGATATGCAGATAGCCGTTGGGCTCCGGCGGGAACCTGGTCACGATGGTCCGGTGCTTCCCGCTGTCGAGATCGGCCTGGACGATGTCGCGAATGAAGTCGCGCCCTGCCTCGCCCGCCGCTGTATCTGCCGTCGTCATGCGTCAATCGTCCTACTGGTCGGAACCGAAAGGGGTATCTGCCAAATCCGCCGCCCCGCGCCAACCCCCAGGGGCTGCGCGGACCACTTTAGTTATGCGCCGATCCTGCTATACACCCTGCGCGCCGCTCCGGCGCGTTCCCTTCCCTGCATTTGGTTCGAATGACCCGTCCCGTCGTCACCCGCTTCGCGCCCTCGCCCACTGGTTTTCTGCACATCGGCGGAGGCCGCACCGCGCTGTTCAATTGGCTGTATGCGCGCAAGCACGGCGGCACGATGCTGCTGCGAATCGAGGACACCGACCGCCAGCGTTCGACCCAGGAGGCGATCGACGCCATTCTCGACGGGCTGAAATGGCTCGGGATCGATTGGGACGGCGACACCGTTTACCAGTTTGCGCGCGCCGCGCGGCACCGTGAGGTCGCCGAGCAGCTGCTGGCGGCCGGCAAGGCCTACCGCTGTTACGCCACCACCGAGGAGCTGGCGGCGATGCGCGACAAGGCCCGCGCCGAGGGCCGTGCCAAGCTTTACGACGGTAGCTGGCGCGACCGCGATCCGTCCGAGGCTCCGGAAGGCGTCAAGCCGACCATCCGCCTGAAGGCACCGCTGACCGGCGAGACCGTGATCGAGGATCAGGTGCAGGGCCGTGTCGCCTGGCAGAACGAGAACCTCGACGATCTGGTGCTGCTGCGCGGCGACGGCACCCCGACCTACATGCTGGCGGTGGTGGTCGACGACCACGACATGGGCGTCACCCACGTCATCCGTGGCGACGACCATCTGATCAACGCGGCGCGCCAGAAGCAGATCTACGACGCGATGGAGTGGGAGCTGCCGGTGATGGCGCACATCCCGCTGATCCACGGTCCCGACGGCTCGAAACTGTCAAAGCGCCACGGTGCGCTCGGCGTCGACGCCTACCGCGCGATGGGATACCTGCCGGCCGCGCTGCGCAACTATCTGGTCCGACTCGGCTGGAGCCACGGCGATCAGGAAATCTTTACCACGCAGGAAATGATCGATGCGTTCGACCTGCCGGCGATCGGCCGGTCGGCGGCGCGGTTCGATTTCGCCAAGCTCGAGAGCCTCAACGGTCACTACATCCGTCAGAGCGATGATCACTCTCTCGTGACCCTGCTCGAGGACCTGCTGAAATACATCCCGCAGGGCTCGGCGATTGCAGCGAAGTTCGACGACAGCATCCGTGCCAAGCTCACCCAGGCAATGCCGGGGCTGAAGGAACGCGCCAAGACGCTGATCGAGCTGCTCGACAACGCCGGCTTCATCTTCGCCGACCGGCCGCTGGCCCTGGATCCCAAGGCGCAGGCGGTGTTGACGCCCGAAACCCGACAGCTGATCGGCCGGCTGCGCGCCGCGCTGGAGGACGTCACGCCGTGGACGGCGGCGACGACCGAGGCCGCGATGCGGACGTTCGCCGAGCAGGCTGGGCTGAAGCTGGGTGCAGTGGCGCAACCGCTCCGCGTGGCACTCACGGGACGAACCACATCGCCGGGAATCTTCGACGTTTTGGCGGTGCTGGGGCGCGACGAGTGCCTGTCCCGCCTCGCCGATCAGGCCGCGTAAAAAACCCGGGAAACGGCTCGCGTCCGGCCGCCTTGCAGTGCACACTGCAATGAGCTACGCCTTTCCGCCAGCGCTTCAAGACAACCAGTCTCGCTCGCAAGAGCGCTGCGCATACGGCTGGTTTCGCCAACGAACATCGGGGACCACACGATGGACGCAACGACCAACAACAAAACGGCAACGCTGACGGTTGGAAACAAGAACTTCGATCTTCCGGTGCTCACCGGGACAGTCGGTCCCGACGTCATCGACATCGGCAAGCTCTACGCGCAGACCGGGATGTTCACCTACGATCCGGGTTTCACGTCGACGGCGAGCTGCCAGTCCAAAATCACTTACATCGACGGCGACGCAGGCGTTCTCGAGTATCGCGGTTACCCGATCGAACAGCTCGCTGAAAAAGGCGACTTCCTCGAAACCTGCTATCTCTTGCTGTACGGCGAACTGCCGACCAAGGCGCAGAAGGAAGACTTCGACTACCGCGTCACCCGCCACAACATGGTTCACGAGCAGATGGCCCGGTTCTTCCAGGGCTTCCGTCGTGACGCGCATCCGATGGCGGTGATGGTGGCTTCGGTCGGCGCGCTGGCCGCGTTCTATCACGACTCCACCGACATCAACGATCCGACCCAGCGGATGATCGCCTCGATCCGGATGATCGCCAAGGTCCCGACGCTGGCGGCGATGGCCTACAAATACTCGGTCGGTCAGCCGTTCGTGTATCCGAAGAACTCGCTGTCCTACGCCGCCAACTTCATGCGGATGTGCTTCGCCACGCCGTGCGAGGAATACGTCGTCAACCCGGTGCTGGCGAACGCGCTCGACAAGATCTTCACGCTGCACGCCGACCACGAGCAGAATGCGTCGACTTCGACCGTCCGTATCGCCGGCTCGTCGGGCGCCAATCCGTTCGCCTGCATCGCGGCCGGCATCGCCTGCCTGTGGGGCCCGGCGCATGGCGGCGCCAACGAAGCGGCGCTGGCGATGCTGAAGGAGATCGGCTCCGTCGAGAACATCCCGGACTTCATCTCCAAGGTGAAGGACAAGAACTCGCAGGTGCGGCTGATGGGCTTCGGCCACCGCGTCTACAAGAACTACGATCCGCGCGCCAAGATCATGCAGCAGGTCTGCCACGAAGTGCTGGCCGAAACCGGCCACCACGGCGACCCGCTGCTCAAGGTGGCGATGGAGCTCGAGAAGATCGCGCTCAGCGATCAGTACTTCATCGACCGCAAGCTGTACCCGAACGTCGACTTCTATTCGGGCATCACGCTGAAGGCGATGGGCTTCCCGACCGACATGTTCACCGTGCTGTTCGCGGTCGCCCGCACCGTCGGCTGGATCAGCCAGTGGAGCGAGATGATCGAAGATCCGCATCAGAAGATCGGCCGTCCGCGCCAGCTCTTCACCGGCGCGACCACCCGCAACTACGTCGAGATGAGCAAGCGCGGCTGATCGCTCCAGCTCTCTGAAAACAGAAACGGCGAACCGCCAGGCGGTTCGCCGTTTTGCTTTGTGGCTATGCCGGAGCGAAGCCTCAGTAGCGGGCGCGATCCGGAAGGGTGCGGAATTCCTGCCACACCTTCTGCGCGTCGCTTCGCATCATCTGCGCGATCTTAACCTGGCGTTTTGCGTAGGGCTTCTTCATATCGGCGCCGATATTGGAATCGTCGAACAGATCCGCGTAGTCGGTCCACGACGCCGCGTAGAAGATCCGATCGAGCCGCGCCCAGTAAGCGGTGGCGTAGCACATCGGACAGCATTCGCAGCTCGTGTACATCGTGGCGCCGCGCAGGTTCGGCGCCCCGACCTTCTTGCACGCCGCGCGGATCGCATTGACTTCGGCGTGTGCCGAGGGATCGTTATCACGCAGCACGCTATTACCAGTCGCCGCGAGAACTTCACCGTCGCGCACGATGACGGCGCCGAAAGCGCCACCCGTCTTTTCGACGACACCTGCCTTGCGCATCAATTCGATGGCCTGCGTCATGTAGCGACGATCTTGCTCCGTCGGCGCCGTGGCCAGTGCAGGCTTAGCATCCGCAACCGTCGCCCCCGCAGGCAACACAGCCGCACCGAAGGCGGCAGCGCCGGTTGCGAGGAAATTCCTGCGGTGAACGACGTTCACCGACGCGAACAGCGCATCAAGCGCCGAGGCTGACTCGATTTTGGTTTTCTTCATAGATGGAGAGCTCCGGTTGAGACGGTCCGCGTCCTCTCCGGTCCATGGACGCGCAAACTGGAGGTTCGACGCGTCGGCAGGCTAGCTCCAATCTATTGAGAATTGATTGCAACAATTACCTTCTTCAATCGCAGCGGCCGGCGGCAATCAGGCGCGGCGCATCACGTCCAGCACGATGTCGGCCGCACGTCCGCTCGGCGTCTGCTCGCCGGTCGACAAGATGTCGTCGATCTTTGCAAAGCCCGCGAGCTGGCGCCGCCGCGCCGGCGTGTCGCCGAGCAGGTCGCGCACAGCCGGGGCGAGCTTGTCGGGTACGCAATCTTCCTGGATGAACTCCGGGATCACGTCGTCCCCAATCACCAGATTGGCGAGGATCACGGTGCCCGGACGGACAACGCGACGCGCGATCCAGATCTCGACGCTGCCGGCTCGATAGGCCGTCACCATCGGCACGCCGGCGATCGCGAGCTCGAGCGTCACGGTGCCCGACTTGGCCAGCGCCGCATGGGCGATCCGGAACGCCGCACGTTTGTCCTGCTCGCCGACGACGATCCGCGGCTGCACCTCCCAGGTTGCGACTGCAGAGCGAACCAGGCTCTCCAGATGCGGCGTGGTCGGCAACACTGCCTCGAATGCGACACCGTCGCGCTTCAGCTGCGCCAGCGTGTCACCGAACGCAGCAGCGTGATGGCGGACTTCGCTGCGACGGCTGCCCGGCAGCACCAAGAGAACCGGCGGCGATGCCTCGCGGCGCGCCTGCTCGTCGGTGTCGGGTCGTAGCGAACCGAACTGCTCGGTGAGCGGATGACCCACATAGCTGCACGGCGGGCCCTGCAGCCTTCGATACTCGGCCGGCTCGAACGGCAGCAACGCCAGCACGTGATCGACATAGCCGAGCATCGCGCGCGCCCGTCCAGGCCGCCACGCCCACACCGTCGGCGAGACGTAGTCGACGATCGGAATCGACGGATCACGCTTCCGCACCCGGCGCGCCACGCGGTGGGTGAAATCGGGACTGTCGATGATCACCAGGATGTCGGGCTTGGCCGCCAGCACCGCGTCGACCGCGCGGCGGATCAGCTTCAGGATTAGCGGCAGCCGCTGCACTACGGCGGCGAAGCCGATGATCGACAGCTCCTCGATCGGAAACAGCGAGGCGAGCCCCTCGCCGGCCATGCTGTGGCCGCCGACGCCAGCGAACCGGACATTCGATCCGAGCCGCGCCCTGAGCTCGCGCATCAGCGCGGCGCCGAGCCGATCCCCCGATTCCTCGGTCGCGATCAGATAGACCGTGCGAACCCGATCCCCGGCCTTGGCAGCGCCGCTGCTCATGCGGGCATCCCGATCGCGAACACGCAGGCCTTGTCGGCGGCCGCGATCATCTCCTGAGGCTCGGCCACGACGGTATGCCCGGCCACCACGGCGACGCCGCCGAGCTGCGCGGCGATCAGTCCTTCGATGGTTTTCGGCCCGAGCGCCGGCAGGTCGAAGCGCAGGTCCTGACCGGTCTTCGGCGCCTTCACCAGAACGCCGTGGCCGGGCTTGGCGCGGATCCGCCTGGCGTCGCGAAGCTGCGCCACGCGCCGCAGCAGCTCATCGGTCCCGCCGGTGTCCTCGACAGCAACGACATGACCGTCGATCACCACACAGCCCTGGCCGATGTCGAACGGGCTGAGCGCCGCCAGCACCGCCCGCCCTTTGGCGATATCGACCTGAACGCCGGCATCGGGGACGGCACGGGTGAGACAGCCTTCCGGCATCAGTACGTCGGTCGCGACGTCTTTCAGACCGAGCAGCCTGAAGCCGTGACGCTCGAACAGCCGGCCGACGCCCGTCAGCAGGTGGTCGTCACCGCCCCGATAGGCCGCGAGCACCGCCGGCAGCACTTTGATCGCGCCCCAGTCGAGCCGCATGTCCGACAGCGCCGGCCGCACCAGCGAGCCGATGAACACCAGGTCGCGGCAGCCTTCGGCGCGGAGCAGCCGCAGCAGCCTGCCGAAAGCTCCCATCCGCAGCCAATGATGCCGGTAGGCGGTGACGCGTTCGGCGTCGCAGCTTCCTTTCAGCGCGAACAGCACCGGCGTCAGGCCGCGCGCGGCGAGCGAGTCGGCAACGGCGAATGGCAGCGTGCCGCCGCCGGCGATGATGCCGACGGGCGCGCCAATCTGCAGTGATGGATCAGTCATGGCCGCGCCGACCGCAGGTCAGGCGTCGTCGCCGTCATTAACGGCCGCACCGCCCTCACGCGCCATGCACAGCGCGACGCGCTGGCCGCGACCGCCGCGGCCCTTGATGTCGTCGATGAACGTGACGATCTCGGCGATCGCCGGATCCTCCGCCGTGCGCGGACGCACCCGTTCGAGCCGTTCGGCGAGCGGACCGCTGCTGTAGAACAGGTCGTTGAAGAACGAGCGCACAATCGCGAGCCGCTCCTTGGTGAACTTCCGCCGGCGCATGCCGACGATATTCAACCCGGCGAGCTTCGCATAGATGCCGTTGGCGAGCGCATAGGGAATGACGTGGGTGCGCAGCCCGCTCATGCCGCCGATCATCACCTGGGGGCCGACCCGGGTGAACTGCTGCAGCACCGTCATGCCGCCGATGAAGGTGAAGTCGCCGATCTCGCAATGGCCGCCGAGGGTCGCGGCATTGGCAAAGATCACATCGTTGCCGACGATGCAGTCGTGGCCGACATGACTCGCCGCCATGAAGAACCCGCGGTCGCCGACGCGGGTGACGCCGCCGCCGCCGACCGTGCCGGTGTTCATCGTCACGTTTTCGCGGATGGTACAGGCGTTGCCGATGATCAGCGTCGTCGGCTCACCCTTGTAGCCGGTCGACTGCGGCGCGCCGCCCAGCGAGGCGAACGGATGGATGGTGCAGCCTTCGCCGATCGTGGTGTGGCCGGTGACGTTGACGTGGCCGATCAGCGTTGTACCGGCGCCGATGCTGACGTGCGGACCAATGGTGCAGAAGGGCCCGATGGTCACGTCGTCGCCGATGACGGCGCCGTCTTCGATACGCGCAGTCGGATCAATTGTGCTCATTCAGCCCGTCAATCTGCCAGCATCGCGCCGACATCGGCTTCCGCCACGATCTGTCCGTCGACCTTGGCCTCGCCGTGAAACCACCACATCGTCTTGCGCCGTCCGGTGCGGGTCAGGTGATACTCGACGGTATCGCCAGGCATCACCGGCTTGCGGAACTTGCACTTGTCGATGGTCAGGAAATACACCGCGCGCGGCTTCTCGGTGCCGGTGACAGACAGGATGCCGATCACGCCCGCGGTCTGGGCCATGCCCTCGATCATCAGCACGCCAGGATATACCGGCCGCTCCGGAAAGTGGCCCTGGAACGCCGGCTCGTTGACGGTGACGTTCTTGATGCCGATGCCGCTGTAGTCCTCGCGGATGTTGATCACGCGATCGATCAGCAGAAACGGGAAGCGGTGCGGCAGGGTCTTGAGGATGGTGTTGATGTCAACTTTCTCAAAGCGAATCGGCGATTCCATCACCCCCGTCCTTCATCCCTGTCGTCATCGGGTCTTGCCGCCGTGTCGGCTCCGCTGCCTTCAGCGAGCCGCCGCACCGCGAGCATCTCCCGGAACCATGTTCTGGTCGGCCGTGCGAAGATACCGCCCCAGCGCTCACCTGCGGGAATACTGTCCTTCACCCCGGACATCGCCGCCACCTGGGCGCCGTCGCCAATCACCACATGATTGTTGATGCCGACCATGGCGCCGAGCGCGACGTTGTCGCCCAGCGTCAGGCTGCCGGCAAGACCGCATTTGGCGGCGATCACGCAATGTCGACCAATTGTTACGTTGTGGCCGACCTGAACCTGATTGTCGATCTTGGTGCCCTCGCCGATCACCGTGTCGCGCAGCGAGCCGCGGTCGATCGTCGTCCCGGCGCCGAGCTCGACATCGTGCTGGATGATCACGCGGCCGGTCTGCGGCACCTTGGTGTGCTGGCCTGCGAAGATAAAGCCGAAGCCGTCCTGGCCGATATGGCAGCCCGGATGCATCAGCACATTGTTGCCGATCAGCGCGTGCTGGAGGTGGCTGCCGGCACCGATGTCGCAATCGCGGCCGATCTTGACGCCGGCGGCGATCACCGCCCCCGCCCCGATCACCGTTCCCGCGCCGATCTCGACGTCGGGCCCGATCACCGCCAGCGGCTCGACCGTGACCTCGTCTTCGAGCTTGGCGCTCTCATGGATGACCGACGTGGGCGCGATGCCGGGCGCTCCGATGCCGGTGTGCGGACGCAACGCATCGGAATACAGATGCCGGGCGTAGGCCACGAAGGCATGGAACGGACGCCGGGCGCGCAGCACAGCGACGTGCGACGGCACCCTGCCCTCAAACCGCTCGCTGACAAGGCACGCGCCCGCGCGCGTGTTCGCGAGCTCATCCGAATAGCGGAGGTTCTCGAAGAAGCTCAAGTGCATAGGGCCGGCCTCGTCGAGCGAGGCCAGTCCGGTGATGCGATGCTCCGCGTGCGAAGCATCAACCAGCGTTGCTTTCGTCAGGCTGGCGATCTCGGCCAGGGTCGACGAAGGACGCGGCGGGAAAAACGACGTGGATGCCATTCCTTCGGTCGTGGTCCGGAGTGCGGGACTTAGAACGAGGTCCCGCCGCCGAACTTGAACTCCTGAACGCGGTCGTACTTACCCTTGGTGATCGGTACGGCATAGTCGAAGCGCAGCGGACCGAACGGCGACGCCCAGATCAGGCCGACACCGACCGAGGTACGGACGAGGTTGGTGTCGTCGTAATTCAAGCCGGCACAGCTACCAATCATCGTCTGGCTAGCGGGTACGCAACCAGGGGCATTCACTTCGCCAGTTACAGTCCAAGACGTCGGGCCTTTGTAATCGAACAGCGAACCGGCGTCGGCGTACACGGCGCCCTTGAGCCCGACTTCCTTCGGCAGGAACCAGAACGGCATCTGCAACTCGACCGACGCACCCCAGTAATTCGTGCCGCCGAGCGCGTCGCCGCCGTAACCATACATGGCGTAAGTGCCGATGTCGCGCGGACCGATACCATTCGGAGCGAAACCACGAACCAGGTTAGACCCCATCTGGAAGTGGTCGAGCATCCGCAGCTGATTATCGCCGTAAGAGCTAAGGTTACCGGCCTGCAGGTGGATCAAGCCGACCAGATCGGACACCAGCGAAGTATAGTACTTAGCGTCGAACGCGGTCTTGATGAACTTCACGTCACCGCCAACGCCCGCGAAGTCCTGACGCAGGTCGACGAGCAGACCGTCGGTCGGGTTCTTGATGTTGTCGAGGGTGTTGTAGGTCAGCGTATAGCCGAGCGACGAGGTCCAGTAGGCACCGCCAGCCAGACCGATACGAACTGGCAGCGAAGCTTCACCATCAGCATAGCACCCCAGCTGCATGCCGTTCGGATTGTTTGCCCGGAAATTGGCGTACTGCGGAGTCCAGGAATTCGGATCCGTCGAAAGATTGTTACAATTGTTCAGGTACGACGGCAGCGTGATTTCCTGCCGGTACAGCGAGTAGCGGATCTGCAGCGACAGATCCTCCCGCAGCGCGAAGCCGAGGCGCGGGCTGAAGCCGAGCGTCTTGGTCGAGTACGAGATGTAACGGTTGGCGAGCTGTTCGCGCTGATACAGGTCGAGGCCGAGCGCGACGCGGTAGTCGAGCAGATACGGCTCGACGAACGACAGCGAGTAGCCGCGGGCGTACTGACCGTACTGCACCGACGCCTTGGCGAAGATGCCGCGACCGAGGAAGTTACGCTCCGAGACCGAGACTTCACCCAGCGCACCGTCGCTGGTCGAGTAACCACCCGACACCGAGAAGTCGCCGGTCGACTTTTCTTCGAGGTTGACCACCAGGATGACGCGGTCGCTCGAAGAGCCCGGCTCCGTGGTGATCTTCACGGTCTTGAAGAAGTCGAGGTTCTTCAGGCGGCGCTCGGCGCGGTCGACCAGCGCACGGTTGTAGGCGTCGCCTTCGGAGATGTCGAACTCACGCCGGATCACGTAATCGCGGGTCCGGGTGTTGCCGACGACGTTGATGCGTTCGATGTAGACGCGCGGCCCCTCTTCGATCGAGAACACGATCGAAACGGTGTGCTCGTCGAAGTTACGATCGCCGCGCGGACGCACGGTCGCGAACGCGTAGCCGCGGCGCGACAGCTCGATCTGCATCTCTTCGACCGACTTCTCCAGCGCTTCGGCGTTGTAGAGCGAGCCGACATTGACGCGCGAGAAGCTGCGCATCGAGTTGCCGTCGAGGGTCGGAATGGCGGATTCGAAGGTCACCGAACCGACGCGGTACTGCTGACCTTCCTCGATCTTGAAGGTGACCAGGAAGCCCTTGCGCTCCGGATCGTATTCGGTCAGCGCGGCAACCACCTGCACGTCGGCAAAGCCGTGCTTCAGGTAGAAACGGCGGATCAGATCGCGGTCGGCCTCGACCCGGTCCGGATCGTAGACGTCACCGTTGCCGAGGAAGCTGAGCAGGTTGCTCTCGCGGGTCTTGATCACGTCCTTCAGGCGATAGGACGAATAGGCCTTGTTGCCGACGAACTCGATCGACTTGACGCCGGTCTTCGGACCTTCGGTGATCACGAACACCAGGTCGACGCGGTTGTTCGGCTGCTCGATGATCTGCGGGTCGACGCGAACGTCGTAGCGACCCGAACGGCGATAGATTTCGGCGATCCGCAGCGCGTCGCCCTGCACCATCGGGCGGGACAGCGTGCCGCGCGGCTTCGACTGGATTTCAGCCGAGAGCTGCTCGTCCTTGATCTTCTTGTTGCCCTCGAACGCGAGGCGACCGATCACCGGGTTTTCGACGACGCTGACGACCAGACGGCCACCCGCCTGGTTGATGCGCACGTCCTGGAACAGGCCGGTCTCGATCAGCGCCTTGAGGCCGTCATCGATCGAGCCCTGGTCGAGCCGCCCGCCCGGACCCGGCTTGAAATAGGAGCGAATGGTCTCGGCCTCGACCCGCCGATTGCCCTCGACCGCGATCGACGAAGCGGATTGGGCGGCGGCAGGAGACGCCATCACCACCCCGACCGCCGTCGTGGCGACCGGTACGGCGAAAAACACCAGGGCGGCACCGACTACCCCCCGCAACACTCGCATTCCAACTTTCATGCGCAACGCGCCCTTGTCATTCCGATGCCGGCACGGAGCCCCCGCACCGACAGAATCCCCAGGTTGCCTCGCTTGTAGACAATTTTGCCGCCCCGGCAAACGTCCTTTAGCGCTGCGATTTCAATTTCATTCCAACACGTTGCCCATCCGCCACGTTTGACAAATGGGAGACTCACGACGACGCCAGGTGAAGGATGTCGTTGTAGGTCGCAAACATCATCAACATCAGCACCAAGGCGAGCCCGATCCGGAACCCAACCTCCTGCGCCCGCTCCGACAGCGGCCGGCCGCGCGCGGCTTCGATTCCATAGAACAACAGGTGCCCGCCATCCAGCAACGGAACCGGGAACAGGTTCAACAGGCCGATCGAGATCGACAGCACCGCCGCCAGATGCAGCAGCGGGGTAAAGCCGATCGTGGCCACCTGCCCCGACACCTGCGCGATCCGCAGCGGGCCGCCGAGTTGGTCGGCCGCTTCCCGGCCGGTGAAAATACCGCCGATGTAGGAGAACGTTCGGTCCACGACGAACCAGGTCTCCTTGATCCCCATCCAGAATGCCACCGCCGGATTGACCTGCTCGGTGGTCACCTCTCCCGCCGCGGTCGAGCGGCTGATGCCGAGGATGCCCAGGCGCTGGACGTTACCGAAGCGGTCCTTGATCTCCTTGAGCTGGGGGGTGGCCACCAGATCGACGGTCGAATCGCCACGCTTGACGGTAAATTTGAGCTGGTTGCCGGCTTCGGCGCCGACGAAGCGCTGCATCTCGAGGAAATTGCTGATCGCGCTACCGTTGATCGACGTCACCACGTCGCCCGGCTTGAAGCCAGCCGCCTCGGCGGCACTGCCCGGCTGCACGCCATCGACACGCGCGGAGGTATTCGGCACCCCAAACACGCTGAACAGGAAGGTGAACAGCACCACGGCCAGGATAAAATTGGCCAACGGGCCGGCGACCACGATCGCGGCGCGCGGCCCCACCGGCTTGTGGTGGAAGCTGACCGCTCGCTCGGACGCCGACATCTGCGACAACGCATCGCCGGACGGCGTGCTGGCCTCGCTGTCGTCACCAAAGAACTTCACGTAGCCGCCGAGCGGCACGGCCGACAGCTTCCAGCGGGTGCCGTAGCGGTCGTTGAAGCCGACGATCTCCGGACCGAAACCGATCGAGAAGGTCAGAACCTTCACGCCGTTCCAGCGCGCCACCAGGAAATGGCCGAGCTCGTGGAAGAACACCACGATGGTCAACACGAATAAGAAGGGCACCACATACCCCACCAGTCCGTGGCTCAACGTATGGAAACTATTCAGAAAAAGATCGGCCATCCCATTCCCTTCGAGCAGAACCGACGGCCCTGTTCCCTATCTCCTCTAGGATGCCTTTGCGGCAATTTGAGGCAATAGGGTGGCAGCGAGGTTTCGCGCCTGTTGGTCAAGCGCGATGGCGTCGTCGGCGGAGCCGAGCGGCGCCTGGTTGCCGGCGCGGACCCAGCTGTTGAGCGTGTCTTCAACCAGCCGCGCGATCGCCCCGAACCGGATCTTCTGCGCGATGAAAGCCGCGACCGCCACCTCATTGGCGGCGTTATACACGGTGGTGGCGCCATTGCCGGTGCGGAGCGCGTCATAAGCCAGTCGCAGACCGGGAAAGCGCGCGAAATCAGGAGCTTCGAAGGTCAACTGACCAATCTTGGCGAGGTCGAGCTTCGCCGCACGCCCGGTAATGCGATCCGGGAAGCCGAGACAGTGCGCGATCGGAATCCGCATGTCCGGCGCACCGAGCTGAGCCACGACCGAGCGGTCGGCAAACTCGACAAGGCCGTGAACAATCGACTGCGGATGCACCAGCACGTCGATCTCATCGGGCGACAGCGCGAAAAGGTAGGAAGCCTCGATCACCTCGAGGCCCTTGTTCATCATCGATGCCGAATCGATGGTGATCTTCTGGCCCATGCTCCAATTCGGATGCTTCAGAGCCTGCGCCAGGGTCGCCTGTTCGATGTCGGCGGCAGCCCAGGTCCGGAACGGTCCGCCCGACGCAGTAATGATGACCCGGGTCAGTTCATGGCGGTTGCCGGAGGCCAACGCCTGGAACAGCGCGTTGTGCTCCGAATCCGCCGGCAGGATCTGCGCGCCGGCAGCGGTCGCCCGGCTCATGAAGAAGTCGCCGGCGCACACCAGGCACTCTTTGTTGGCGAGCGCCACGGTGGTGCCGCGGTCGACCGCCGCCAGCGCCGGCTTCAGACCGGCCGCCCCCGAAATTGCCGCCATCACCCAATCGGCCGGCCGGGCCGCCGCTTCGATCACGGCGCTCTCGCCCGCACCGCAGGCGACGTCGGTCCCGGCCAGCGCCGCGCGCAATTCGCCGAGTCGGGCCGGATCGGCGACGGCGACAAAGCGGGCGTTGAACTCCTTGGCCAGCTTTGCGAGGCCGGCGACGTTGGCGTTGCCGGTGAGCGCCTCGACCCGGTAGCGCTCGGGCTCGGCGCGGATCAGGTCCATCGTGCTGTCGCCGATCGAACCGGTGGCGCCGAGCACACTGACGGTGCGGACGCCGCTATGGGCACGCTCGGCGTTTTTTAAAGGAACAGGGCTCATTGCGTCACCACACCATCAATCCGCGGCCAATACCATCCAGCGGTCCGCGCGTCAGCCCGATCAATGCCGCCACCACGACAGCCGCCACATAGCCGTCGAGCCGATCCATCAACCCGCCGTGGCCGGGAATGATGTGGCTTGAGTCCTTCACGCCGAAGCGGCGCTTGACCGCGGATTCGAACAGATCACCGAGCTGAGAAACAGTTGAAAGGATTACCGCAAGCACAAGCAGCGGCAGCATTTTTCCAAGACCGAACTGGGCAAAGCCAGCCGCGATCACCAGACTCAGAACGAAGCCGCCGATCGCCCCCGCCCAGGTCTTCTTCGGGCTGACCCGCGGCCACAGCTTCGGCCCGCCAATCCCGCGACCGGCGAAATAGCCGCCGATGTCGGTGACCCAGACGATCAAAAGAATCAGCATCAAGGCGGCAAAGCCGTAGTCCGGATCGGCGCGGATCAGGATCGAGGCGACCAGGGCAGCCGCGGCGTAGCCGAAGCCAGACGTCGCCCAACGGCGCTGCCCGCCGCCGAGCAGCGCCAAAACGGCGAGCGCAAGCACGATCGCGGCGGCAGCCACCCACGGCACCCCAGCTCCCAGCGCGGCACCGCAGACCACAAGGCCGAGGCCGCCCACCCCGACGACCGGCCAGTTACGGCCGAGGCCGACGATACTCAGCCATTCCAACCACAAGCCGACCGCGACGGCGGTCGCGAGCACAGCCCACGGCCAGCCCCCGAGATAAGCGATCGCGATCGCGCCCGGCGCCAGCACCAGCGCGGCTGCGATTCGCAAAATCAGATTCCGGGACCCCTGCTCGGCCGCCGGCGCCGGCGCCGCCTTGTCCTGGCTCACGCGTGTCACGATCCTGTTTTGGCGGCCAACCCGCCGAACCGGCGCTCGCGCCGCGAATATTCGGCGATCGCGCCTTCCAGCGCGGCCTTGTCGAAATCCGGCCAGTGAATGGGCACGAATACCAATTCACTGTACGCCGCCTGCCACATCAGGAAATTCGACAATCGTTGTTCTCCGCTGGTGCGGATGATCAGGTCGGGATCCGGAATATCGGGGGCGTCGAGATAACGGCCGAGAGTCTCGATATCGATCGTCGCCGGGTCGCGCTTGCCTTCGGCGACTTCGCGCGCCAGGCGCTGCGCCGCATTGGCGATCTCCTGCCGGGAGCCGTAGTTGAAGGCCACCACCAGATTGAGCTTGGTGTTGTTGCGGGTCAGCTCCTGCGCCTCGTCGAGCATCGCGCACAGGTCGCGGTCGAGCCGATCGCGCTCGCCGATCACCCGGATGCGGACGCCGTCGCGGTGAAGCGATGCGAGATCGTTGCGGATGAAGCGACGCAGCAGCCCGAACAGGTCGACGATTTCGGTCGCCGGCCGCGCCCAGTTTTCCGAGCTGAACGAGAAGATGGTCAGATAGCGGATGCCGAGTTCGCTGGAAGCGCGGACGACACGGCGGAGCGCTTCGACGCCGCGGCGATGGCCTTCGGCACGCGGCAGCCCCCGCGCGGCGGCCCAGCGGCCGTTGCCGTCCATGATGATCGCCACGTGCGCGGGCGCGCTCGGTGGATCGGACGGATCAGGCAGAGGCGCGGCAGCTTTCGACATAGCTCATTCCCGAAGCGTCATCCCGCGAGAAGGTCACCGGCTCGCTGCCAGAAATTATTCGAGATCAGTAAGTTATAGTCGCCACGACGACAAGGCCCGAGATGTGCCCGCGGTCGCTGCAAAACCGCCCGGGTCCCGAACTGGGCAGCGATCCGTTTGGCCGGATCACCGCCGGGACGCGGCCGGGCGACCACGTCCCGCACGCACGGCCGAAAGATTAGACCGTAAGGATTTCCTTTTCCTTGTTCGCGAGCAACTGATCGATCTCGGCGATCGTGGCGTCGGTGGCCTTCTGCACCTCCTGGTCGAGGCGCTTCTGATCGTCCTCGGAGATCTCGTGGGCCTTCTCCAGCTTCTTGATGGTGTCGAGGCCGTCACGGCGGACATGGCGGACGGCGACGCGAGCGGCTTCGGCGTATTTGTGTGCGACCTTGACCAGCTCCTTGCGGCGCTCCTCGTTGAGTTCGGGGATCCGCAGCCGGATCACCTGCCCTTCAGTCGCCGGCGACAGGCCGAGGTTCGAATCGACGATCCCCTTCTCCACCGCCTTCACCATCGACTTGTCCCAGACCTGCACCGAGATCAGCCGCGGCTCCGGCACCGATACGGTGGCGACCTGGTTGAGCGGCATGTGGCTGCCATAGGCGTCGACCTGCACCGGCTCGAGCATCGAGGCCGAGGCGCGCCCCGTGCGCAGACCGCCGAGCTCGTGCTTCAGGGACTGCGCAGCGCCCTGCATACGCCGCTTCAATTCGTTGACGTCGAACTTGTCGGACATACCCGCCTCTCTGGTTTCTCGAATCTCAAATCAACATCGGCGCGCGATACGCGCGTGATCGCTTATCAGCCCGCGACTACAGTGGCCCGTCCCGCGCCGCTGAGCACCGCGCCGATCGAACCGGGTTCGGCGATCGAAAACACAATGATAGGCAGCGAGGTTTCACGGGCAAGCGCGAAAGCCGTCGCATCCATCACCTTGTAGCCGCCGGCAAGCGCTTCGGAATGAGTGAGTTTCTCGAACCGCTTCGCATTCGGATCGAGCTTCGGATCGGCGCTGTAAACGCCGTCGACATTGGTCGCCTTGAGCACCGCACCGGCGCCGATTTCAGCGGCCCGAAGCACGGCGGCGGTATCAGTGGTGAAATACGGATTGCCGGTGCCGGCGGCGAGCAGCGCGATGCCGCCCTCGGCAAGCGTCTGTTCGGCGGCAGCGCGGGTATAAAGCTCGCAGACTTCCGGCATCATCAATGCGGCCAACGTGCGCGCCTTCTGGCCGTGACGCTGCAGCGCTTCGGCGAGCGCCAGGCAGTTCATCACGGTGGCCAGCATGCCCATGGTGTCGCCGGTGGTCCGGGACACGCCGCGGGCGGAAACTTCGACGCCGCGGAAGATGTTGCCGCCGCCGATCACGACGGCGATTTCGATGCCGAGGCCGCGGGCGGCGATCAGTTCGCCGGCGACGCGATCGATGGTGGCCTGATCGATACCGTAGTCCTGGGGACCGGCGAAGTATTCGCCCGACAGCTTGACCAGCACACGACGGTAGATTGGCTCAGCCATGTTGCGGTCGCTCCCTTGAAGATTGGCTCCCGGCCCGAAGGCCGGGAGGATTTCGCGTGAGCCGCGATTACTTCTGGCCGGAAGCGGCAGCGACTTCGGCGGCGAAGTCGGAGGTCTGCTTCTCGATGCCTTCGCCGAGCGCGTAGCGCACGAAGCCGGTGATCTTGATCGGCGCACCGACCTTGCCTTCGGCTTCCTTGACGGCCTGCGCGACCGACTTGCCCTTCTCGTCGTGGATGTAGGCCTGCTCGAGCAGGCAGACTTCCTTGTAGTAGGTCTTCAGGCCGTTCTCGACGATCTTCTCGATCATGTTTTCCGGCTTGCCCTGCTGACGATACTTGTCGGCCATCACCTCGCGCTCGCGCTGCACGACAGCAGGATCGAGGCTGGTCGGATCGAGCGCTTGCGGGTTCGCAGCGGCGACATGCATCGCGAGCTGGCGGCCGAGGGTCGCGAGTTCGTCGGCCTTACCGGCGGATTCGAGCGCGACGATCACGCCCATCTTGCCGGCGCCGTCGATCACCGCGTTGTGGATGTAGCTGGCGACCACGCCCTGCGACACGCTCAGCGCGGCGGCGCGGCGCAGCGTCATGTTCTCGCCGATGGTGGCGATCGCGTCGGCAATCGCGCCGGCCACGTTGGTCGAGCCGACCGGAGCAGCGTTGATCGCGTCGATATCGGCGCCGACCTTGAGCGCGACCTGGGCGATCATCTTGACCAGCCCCTGGAACTGCTCGTTGCGCGCGACGAAGTCGGTCTCGGAATTGACCTCGATGACAACGCCCTTGGTGCCGTCGGTCAGCGCGCCGATCAGACCTTCCGCGGCGACGCGGCCGGCCTTCTTGGCGGCCTTCGACAGGCCCTTCTTGCGCAGCCAATCGATCGCGGCGTCGATGTTGCCGTCGGTCTCGGCGAGCGCCTGCTTGCAATCCATCATGCCGACGCCGGTGGTCTCGCGCAGCTCCTTGACCATTGCTGCAGTAATCGTTGCCATCGCTAATAAGCCCTCTGCCTGTGAGTGCGACCGCGCAGCCGAAGCCCGCGGTTCGCAATCAGGAACACATCTCAGATTTTGACGACGGAACGATGCGGCCGGAAGCCGGCCGCATCGCCTCGTATTACTCCGCCTCGGCGGTCAGCGACTTGGCCTGCGCCACCCAGGCATCGGCCCGGCTCGGCAGACCGAGCTCTTCGCCGATCTGATGTGCGGTGGCCTGATCGAGCTCGGCGAGCTGCCAGTAGTGGAAGATGCCGAGGTCGTTGAACTTCTTTTCGATCGCGCCGGACACGCCCGGCAGCTTCTTGAGGTCGTCCGGAGTGCCGCGCGGACCCGGCAGGCCCTGGAAGGTGGTCGCCTGCGCCGCCGGCAGGTCTTCACGCAGCGGCTGCGACGCCGCTCCGATGTCGACGCCCATGTCGCCCTGCGCGCGCGAAATGCCATCGATCACCGCACGGGCGACCAGGTCGCAGTACAGCGCGATCGCGCGGCCGGCGTCGTCGTTGCCGGGAACCAGATAGGTGATGCCCTTCGGATCGCAGTTGGTATCGACGATCGCAGCGACCGGGATGCCGAGACGCTGGGCTTCCTGGATCGCGATGTCTTCCTTGTTGGTGTCGATCACGAAAATCAGGTCGGGCAGACCGCCCATGTCCTTGATGCCGCCGAGCGAGCGATTGAGCTTGTCGCGCTCGCGCTGCAGCTCCAGACGCTCCTTCTTGGTGTAGGCATTGGCGTCGGCCGAGCTCAGCACGTCTTCGAGGTGACGCAGGCGGCGGATCGAGCCCGAGATCGTCTTCCAGTTGGTCAGCGTACCGCCGAGCCAGCGCGAGTTGACGAAGTACTGGGCCGAACGCTTGGCGGCATCAGCCACCGCGTCCTGCGCCTGGCGCTTGGTGCCGACGAACAGCACGCGGCCGCCCTTGGCGACGGTGTCGCTGATCGCCTGCAGCGCGCGATGCAGCAGCGGCACGGTCTGGGTCAGGTCGACGATGTGGATGTTGTTGCGGACGCCGAAAATGTAGTCCGCCATCTTCGGATTCCAGCGATGCGACTGGTGACCGAAATGCACGCCAGCTTCGAGCAGCTGACGCATAGAGAATTCAGGAAGCGCCATTGTATCTTCTCCGGTTGGTTCCTCCGGAAACGTGTGGGCAACCGTGCCGAACTGGGGACGAATCCCTGCGCGGCCCGGTGCCACCGGACGGCCTTGTGAGCCATGTTTCCGTGTGAGATGGCGCGCGTTATAGCGGGATTCCCCGATAACGCAAGGCGGAGCGGCCGAGATCGCGCCTGAGTGGCGGACCGCGATGGCCGCGATCCGCCAGTTTGGCCTGCCCTCGCCCTTATCAGCACTCCTTCACGCCCGGCGGGCACCGTTTGGCGGGGCCCTGCGGCCGCGGCGGCGGGGCGGCCCTTGGCGGTGCCGGCGGCCGCGGCGGGGCGACATGGGGCGGCGGCGGTGCCGCGCGAACCGGAGCCGGCGGCGGCGCCATCCGCGGAGCCGCATGCTGGGGCGGAGGCGGCGGAGCAACCCGGGGAGCCACATGCATCGGCGGCGGAACCGGACGGGACACCGTCGGCGGTGCGGGACGCTGGATCCGCGGAGCCGCAGGCGGCGGACGGCGGTCGGCGGCTGCGCTGGGCGGCGGTCCCGCCGGCCTGGCAGGCGCCGTCACCGGTGGGGTCGGCCGCAGCCTGGCGGCGGGAGGCTGCTGCGGGCGAACGGCTTCCGGACGCACGGCCGGACCTGCGGCGGCTGGCGGCTGAGCTGCGGGCGGCTTCGGCGCCGATCCGGCCGGCGGCGCGAGGACCCCGTTTTTGGCCGCGGCCGGGCCGCCCGGGCCGAGCGCTGGCCGACCAGGAGGTTGCGGCTGAGCGCCCGACGCCCCCGGGCGAGCGGCGACTCCTGGCGCTGGTGGCAATCCCTTGGTTCCAGGGACCGGCAGCGCCTGGCCGGCCGGTGCAGCGCCGCCAGGCGCGCCTGGCCCCGGCCGGCCCTGCGCCGTCGGCGGCGCGACGGCTGGTCCGGTCGGTTGGCTCGGCGGCGTGCCAGGAGCGGGCGTGGGCACGGTGGCCGGCGCGGTCGCAGTCGGAGCCGGGGTCGGCGCGGCGGCGGGCTGCGCCAGACGCGGGCCCTGCGGCTGAACGCTCGGACGTTGCGCAAACCCGCCCGGCGGCGTCGTGGCAATCGACGCACTCTGCGGCACCGGCGCCTTGCCCTGCTGGATCAGCGTGGCGCGATGCAGCGCGGCAGCCGGAAGCGCCGCGCCCAACACAGCGCCGGAGGCCACGGCAGCCGCAGTCGCTCCCGGCGCTCCGGGAGTTGCAACCGCAGGCCCGGCCACCGGCGGACTCACCACCGGCGCAGCCGGGTTGGCGGGAGCGGCCGGCGGCTGGTTGATCACCTGATTGATGACCGTGGTGTTGTGGATGTTGGCGAAGATGATGTTGTTCGGCGGCGGCTGCACATAGACCGGCGGCCGCACATAGGCCGGGATCGGCACGAACAACGGCCGCGGCAGATAGAACAGGCCGATCGGCGGCGGCGGTGGCGGCAGCACCACGAAGTCCGGCGGCGGTGGCGGCAGGAAGAACACCGGCGGCGGTGGCGGCGGCGCGAAGTCGAACACCGGATCGCTGAACATCAGCACCGGCCGGTCGACATAGACGATCTCGTCCGGCGGCGGCGGCGGCACGTCATAGTCGATCACCGTGAAGCTCGGCGGCGGCTCCAGGGCAGCCGCGAGGATCTCCAGCCGGCGCCGGGCGTCCGCCGCGTGCGGGCCGCGCGGATAGCGGCGGAGATACGACCAATAAGCATCGGGCGTATCGACGCGATACGTCCGCCGCCAAGTAATCGCCTCACGCCGCGCGGCGACGATCGCCCTCACCCGCTTGGCCAGCGGATCGTTCGGATAGGCCGCGAGAAAGTCTTCGTAAGCCTGCAGCGTGTCGCGATCGAGTGCGGCCGCATATGCTTCGGCGGCCCCCATGTCGCGGATCGGCTTGCTGCGCAACGCCTGATCCGGCGCCGGCAGCGGCGGTGCGTCGGGCGCGCGATCGAAGAACATGAAGTTCGACTCCACGCTCTGCGTATCCCACGGCACCTGCGCGCCCTTGGTGGTCTCATTGACCCGCAGCCGCACACGATCGAACAGCTGCGGCAACGTCAGGCCGCCGGTGCGGATCATCTCGGCCAGTGCTTGCGCATAGACGCCGTAGGCGCCCCGCTCCTCCGGCGCCACCGTACCGGGCGCGGCGTTGAAGGCGATCAGCATCTTCGGGTTCGGCTCGACCATCGCCAGACCCGAGGCGATCGATCCGCCGGGCACGAACGGCTGCTCGCGCGCCAGATCGAGCACCACGACGCTGGTCTTCAGCGGCAGCGCCGCGAGCTGGCGCAGATAGTCGCTGACGCGCAGGCCTTCAGTGGGAATTTCCGTATCGCGCGACAGCCGCGAGTCGACCGGGATGAAGTAGTTCTCGCCAGCGTATTGCACGCCATAACCGGCGAGATACACCGCCGCGACCGTGTCGGGCCCTGAGTCCTCGGCCTTCTTCACGAAGTCGCGAAACGCGCCGCGCAGCGTGTCGCCGTCGAGGTCGCGCGCGCCGCTGACGTCGAAGCCGGCTGCCTGCAAGGTCTGCGCGATCAAGCCGCCATCATTGGCAGCGGTGGAGAGCGGCGCCTTGGCATAGGCGCCATTGCCGATCACCAGCGCGATGCGTTTTTCCTGCTGCTGCGCAGCCGCGGGACCAACCGGCCCGGCGATCAGCACAACGAGGATGGTGGAGACGACCGAAACAAGATGATTGAGACGCATGGCCGGGACCCATTGCAAGGGCGCAGCCGGAACCGGCGCAGCGCCGCCGATCGCATTTCAGCGCGTCCCAATCTGAACGGCGATTGAACAATCCGCGACCAATTCGCGGACAAATACCGCCTCGCCGTCCGTTTTCCGTGACGCGAGAACAAGGCGATGGTCATAGCGTTTCGACGTGCTCGACGCCGGTCACGGCCTTAATCGCGCCGGCGATCTGCGGCGAGACGTGGTAGCGCCCGGGAATATCGAACTCGACTTCGGTCTGCGGATCGAGCCGCAGCACCAGCGCGATGTTGCCGCCCGCCACCTTGGTCTCCGGCGGCTGCAGCCGCTTGGCGACCGAGTCGAGGAATTTGGTATCGCGCAGGAAGATGCGCAGCCCCTTCTGAGTCTTCGCCGCCGCGGCGTCGAGCGGCTCGGCGTGCAGCACCCGGGCGCGCACGTCCTCACCCTGTAGTTCGGCGCCGAGCTGCATCAGCACCGCAGCCCCCGGCTCCAGCACCTCGCGATACTGTGCCAACCCTTCAGAAAACAGCACCGCCTCGAAATGCCCGGTCGGGTCGGACAGGCCCATGATGCCCATCTTGTTGCCGGTCTTGGTCCGCCGCTCCATCCGCGACACCACGGTGGCGGCGACCTTGCCGGCGGTGGCGCCGGATTTCACCGCCTTGCAGAATTCGGCCCACGACTGTACCCGCAGCCGCTTCAAGGCGGTGGCGTAGTCGTCGAGCGGATGGCCGGACAGGAAGAAGCCGATCGCATCGTATTCACGGCGCAGCCGCTCCGCCGGGAGCCACGGCTCGAGCTGCGGCAGGATGATCGACGGCGCATCCGACAGACCGCCGAACATATCGTTCTGGCCGCTGGTGGCGGCTTCGTGATTGCGCTGGCAGGCGGCGACAATCGCGTCGGCACCCGCAAACACCGCCGCACGGTTCGAGTTGAGGCAGTCGAACGCACCGGCGGCCGCAAGGCATTCGATGACGCGCTTGTTGATGGCGCGCGGATTGACCCGTGCGGCGAAGTCGGCGAGCGAGGCAAACGGCCGATCCCCCCTCGCCTCGACAATCTGTTGCACCGCCTGCATGCCGACGCCCTTCAGGCCGGCGAGCGCGTAGTAGATGGTGTTCGGACCGACCTCGAAGGTGGCGCCGGAGCGGTTGACCGACGGCGCCTCGACCTTGATGCCGAGCCGCTGCGCCTCGGCGCGGAATTCCGACAGCTTGTCGGTATTGTGGATTTCCAGCGTCATCGACGCGGCGAGGAATTCCACCGGATAATGCGCCTTCATATAGGCGGTGTGGTACGACACCAGCGCATAGGCGGCCGCGTGGCTCTTGTTGAAGCCGTAGTCGGCGAACTTCGCGAGCAGGTCGAAGATGGTGTCGGCGGCGTCCTTGGCGACGCCATTTTTCACCGCGCCTTCGACGAAGATCGCGCGCTGCTTGTCCATCTCGGCGCGGATCTTCTTACCCATCGCGCGGCGCAGCAGGTCGGCGTCGCCGAGCGAGTAGCCGGCCATCACCTGCGCGATCTGCATCACCTGTTCCTGGTAGATGATGACGCCGAACGTCTCCTTCAGGATCGGCTCCAGCATCGGATGCAGATATTCGGGCTCCTCGTCGCCGTGTTTGCGGGCGCAGTAGGTCGGGATGTTCGCCATCGGGCCCGGGCGATACAGCGCCACCAGCGCGATGATGTCTTCGAACCGGTCGGGGCGCATGTCGATCAGCGCCCGCCGCATGCCCGCACTTTCAACCTGGAACACGCCGACGACGTCGCCGCGGGCGAGCATCTGATAACTCGGCGCGTCGTCGATCGGCAGCGTGTGCAGGTCGACATGGATGTCGCGCTGCTTGAGCAGCTTCACCGCGACGTCGAGCGTGGTCAGCGTCTTCAGGCCGAGGAAGTCGAACTTCACCAGGCCCGCCGGTTCGACCCATTTCATGTTGAACTGGGTCACCGGCATGTCGGATTTCGGATCGCGATACAGCGGCACCAGGTCGCTGAGCGGGCGATCGCCGATCACGATGCCGGCCGCGTGGGTCGAGGCGTGACGGGTCAGACCTTCGAGCTTCTGCGCGATGTCGAATGCGCGCGCCACGATCGGGTCTTCGTCGCGCGCCGCCTGCAGCTTCGGCTCGCCTTCGATCGCCTGCTTCAGGGTGATCGGGGCCGCCGGATTCTGCGGCACCAGCTTGGTCAGCTTGTCGACCTGGCCGTACGGCATCTGCAGCACGCGGCCGACGTCGCGCAGCACGCCACGCGCCTGCAGCGTACCGAAGGTGATGATCTGCGCCACCTGATCACGGCCATAGCGATGCTGCACGTATTCGATCACTTCGCCGCGGCGATCCTGGCAGAAGTCGATATCGAAGTCCGGCATCGAGACGCGTTCGGGATTAAGGAAGCGCTCGAACAGCAGGCCGAACCGGATCGGATCGAGGTCGGTAATCGTCAGCGAATACGCCACCAGCGAGCCTGCGCCCGAACCACGGCCCGGACCGACCGGAATGCCGTGAGCCTTGGCCCATTTGATGAAGTCCGACACGATCAGGAAGTAACCCGCGTATTTCATGCGGGTGATGACGTCGAGCTCGAAGGCGAGCCGCTTGTTGTAGTCCTCTTCGGTCGTGCCCGGCGACAGGCCGTGAACACTGAGCCGCTTGGCGAGGCCCTGCTCAGCCTGGCGGCGCAGTTCGGCCGCTTCAGCGGCGGCGGCTTCCGCCGCGTCGCTGACGCTGGCGCCGACGGTGAACAGCGGCAGGATCGGCTTGCGGGTCAGCGGCCGATAGGCGCAGCGCTGCGCGATCTCCACCGTCGAGGCGAGCGCCTCGGGCAGATCGGCGAACAGCACCGCCATCTCGGCGCGGGTCTTGAAACGGTGATCGGGGGTGAGCTGAAGCCGATCGGTCTCTGCGATCAGCTTGCCGGAGGCGATACACAATAGCGCGTCGTGCGCCTCGTAATCCTCGGTGCTGGCGAAATGCGGCTCGTTGGTCGCAACCAGCGGCAGGCCCTTGTCGTAAGCGAGATCGATCAGCCCGCCTTCGGCGCGGCGCTCGGCCTCGGTGCCGTGACGCTGCAGTTCGACATACAGCCGATCGCCGAACGCCTGCTGCAGCCGCTCGCAGCGCTGCGCGGCGAGCGCCGGATCGGTCAGCATCGCCAGCGAGATCGGCCCGTCCGGGCCGCCGGTCAGCGCAATCACGCCGTCGGTTTCGCCCGCGAGCCACTCGAGCTTGACGTGCGGCACCTGATTGACCGGCGTCTCCAGGAACGCCCGGGAGTTCAGCCGCATCAGGCTGCGATAGCCCTGCTCGCGCGCTGCCAGCAGCACGATCCGCGCCGGCGTCGCCAAGGCGCCATGGCGCGAGTTCGGATCTTGGTCGCCGAAGTCGATGCCGAGTTCGAGGCCGACGATCGGCTGAATGCCGTAGCCCGACAGCTTGTCAGAGAATTCCAGACCGCCGAACATGTTGTCGGTGTCGGTCAGGGCCAGCGCTGGTTGTCGGTCGGCCTTCGCCAGCTCGGCCAGCTTGGCGACTTTCATCGAGCCTTTCAGCAACGAATAGGCCGAGTGGACGTGCAGATGGACGAATCCGGCGTTGCTCATCGGCGCGGCGGCTCTTCAGACAAACGTGCGGGTTGGGACGAGTGGTTTGCGGAACCGGCCGCCGTCACGGCAACCGACTCGGAAGCCCAATGGTGGGCTCCCTCACCCTTCACCGCAAGCATCGGCGGCGACCTTATCCCCGCTATGCCGAAGCGGTCGCAACGCTTGCCCGCGCTTAGGCCTGCGCCAACACCTGAGCCCACACCGCCACCATGCCGATGAACAGTGCAATCGACGTCAGCGCCGCAGCTTCTTGGATGAAGATCTTCAACATCGTCCGCCTCCCTGACCTTGTGAACATAACAAGAACAATGTTCTCATTTCGTTCTAGAGTCAAGCAAGCGGCCGGCGCAGCAACCTGGACCGTTAATGAGACGTTACTATCCCCGGAATTCACCGGCCCCACCCCGCATTGACGGTCATTCGGGATTGGCGCACGGAACGAAAGGCGCGCGGCTTATGAACCGCGCAGCAGCGGAGGCGACGATGCGGATTGGAGCGATGGTGCTGCTGATCGGGCTGGCGCTGCCGGGAGCAGCTTCGGCACAGCCTTACGACAACTACCCGGTCTGCCTGCGGGTGTATGGCCCGGTGCGCTACGACGAGTGCCGCTACATATCGATCGACCAGTGCAAACCGGCCGCATCGGGGATCGCCGCCCAGTGTCTGACCAATCCGTGGTATCAGCCGCCGGCGGGGCCCGGTTCGCGCCGCGCCCGGCGGCATTGAGCCGGCGCATGTGCGCCGCCCCTGCTCCGTCATAGATTTCTGTCACACTCTCGGGTGCGCCGAGTCGCCGCCACCGCGACCGGCTGCTCAACAAGGATCCGAACGAAGATGCGCAAGCTGCTCCTGATCGCGATGCTCGCCGGCCTCGGCCTGACCACCACCGCCGAGGCGCGGGATTATCCGGTCTGCCTGCGGGTGTATCAGAGCTACCACGACTGGTACGACGAGTGCAGCTACGACACCATGGCACAGTGCCGGATGTCGGCCTCGGGCCGCAGCGCCGATTGCATGACCAACCCGTGGTACACCGCGCCGCAGCAGCAGCCGACCAAGAAGAAGCGCAAGCACCGCCGTCAGCACTGAGGGCGAGCGCGGCTCTCCCCGATGCCCCGTCATTCCGGGGCGCGCGCAAGCGCGAACCCGGAATCTCGAGATGTTCTGCGTTGAGGCACTTCACCCTGCACCGCGGGATTCCGGGTTCGCTCGCTGACGCGAGCGCCCCGGAATGACGTGCCAATAATGGGCTGAAGCCGAGCGCCCTATTCCAGCTCGACCACGACGCCGTCCTGCAGCGAGACGCGGCGGTCCATGCGGGCGGCGAGCTCCATGTTGTGGGTGGCGATCAGCATCGCCACCTGGGTCGCCTTGACCAGCTGCATCAGCGCGTTGAACACGTAATCAGCGGTGTGTGGATCGAGATTGCCGGTCGGCTCGTCGGCGAACAGCACGCGGGGCGCATTGGCCACCGCGCGGGCGATCGCGACGCGCTGCTGCTCACCGCCGGACAACTCCGACGGCCGATGGGTGATGCGGTCGGCGAGCCCCAGATAGGACAGGATTTCCTTGGAGCGGCTGATCGTCTCTTTGCGCTTCAGGCCGCGGATCATCTGCGGCAGCATGACGTTTTCCAGCGCGGTGAATTCCGGCAAGAGCCGGTGCGACTGGTAAACGAAGCCGATGTCGGTGCGGCGGATCTGGGTGCGCTCGGCATCGGTCAGCGCCGACGTTGCCGCGCCGCTGACATAGACCTCGCCCTCATCGGGATGCTCGAGCAGCCCGGCGATGTGCAGCAGCGTCGACTTGCCCGAACCGGACGGCGCCACCAGCGCCACCGACTGGCCCGCCCAGAGCGCCAGCCTGGCGCCGTCGAGGATCGTCAGAGTCGCCTCGCCTTGCGAATACTGGCGCTTGATGTCGTGAAGGTACACGACCGGGATGTCTTCGGCGCCCTGCTCCATCGTGTTTCGCCTTACTCGTAGCGCAGCGCGTCGACCGGATCGAGGCGCGCGGCGCGCCACGACGGGTACAGCGTGGCGAGGAACGACAGCGTCAGCGCCATGATCACCACCGCGCTGGTCTCGGCGAAATCGATCTCAGCCGGCAGCTTCGACAGGAAATACAGCTCCGGCGAGAACAGTTCGGTGTTGGTGACCCAGGACAGGAACTGCCGGATCGACTCGATGTTCATGCACACCAGCACGCCGACGAAGAACCCGGTCAGCGTGCCGACCACGCCGATCGCCGCGCCGGTGATCAGGAACACTCGCATGATCGAGCCCTGGCTCGCGCCCATGGTGCGCAGGATCGCGATATCGGCGCCCTTGTCCTTCACCAGCATGATCAGGCCGGAGATGATGTTGAGCGCCGCCACCAGTACGATCAGCGTCAGGATCAGGAACATGACGTTGCGCTCGACCTGAAGCGCGTTGAAGAACGTTGAATTTCGCTGGCGCCAGTCGACCAGGAACACCGGCCGTCCGGCCGCTTCGGTCACGGCCTTGCGGAAGACGTCGATGCGGTCTGGATTGTCGGTATAGACCTCGATCGCGGTGACGTCGTTGGCGCGGTTGAAATACGCCTGCGCTTCCTTCAGCGGCATGAACACGAAGGTCGAGTCGTATTCGGACATCCCGATCTCGAACACCGCCGCGACCTTATAGGGCTTGATCCGCGGCGTGGTGCCCATCGGCGTCACGGCGCCGCGCGGCGCCACCAGCGTGATGCTGTCGCCGGCGTGCAGCGACAGCTGATCGGCGAGCCGGCGTCCGATTGCGACGCCCTGGCTGTCGTCGAAGCCCTCCAGCGTGCCCTGCTTCAGGTGATTGGCGATCGACGACAGATGATTGAGGTCGTCGGCGCGGATGCCGCGCACGAACACGCCCGAGGCGTTGAACGGCGACGATGCCAGCGCCTGGCCGTCGACCACCGGAGCTGCCAGCTTGATGCCCTGCACGCCGCTGAGCCGGTCGGCGACGTCCTTCCAGTCAGTCAGCGGGCTTTCCAGCGGCTGCACCAGGAGGTGACCGTTGAGGCCGAGGATCTTGTCGAGCAGCTCTTTGCGGAAGCCGTTCATCACCGCCATGACGATGATCAGCGTCGCCACCCCGAGCATGATGCCGAGGAACGAGAACCCGGCGATCACCGAGATGAACCCCTCACGCCGGCGCGCGCGCAGATAGCGCCCGGAAATCAGCCATTCGAATGGCGCAAAAGGAGGAGTTCGAACTGGCTCGTTCATGGCGTGATCCATAGTCCGAATTTCACACGATTCGGGCTTTATCTGGCCGACGCCGCCCTCGCCGTTCAGGCCCGCGGTGGATAAGTGCCTATTACGTCAGACGTGCGACCACATCGGCGAGTGCGAGATTTTCACGCGACCCGTCGCTGCGGCGCTTGAGTTCGACCTTGCCTTCGGCCAGCCCGCGCGGACCGACATGGATCTGCCACGGAATGCCGATCAGGTCCGCAGTCGCGAACTTGGCGCCAGCGCGCTGATCGGTGTCGTCGTACATAACGTCGACGCCCTTGGCCGACAGCTCGCGATACAGCTGGTCGCAGGCCGCGTCGGTCGCGGCGTCGCCCTGCTTCAGATTGAGGATCGTCACCCGGAACGGTGCCACTGCCTCCGGCCAGATGATGCCGTTGTCGTCGTGGCAGGCCTCGATGATCGCACCGACCAGCCGCGACACGCCGACGCCGTAGGAGCCGCCGTGGATCGGCGCATCGGTCCCGTCCGGACCGGTGACGTTCGCCTTCATCGAGTCGGAATACTTGGTGCCGAAGTAGAAGATCTGGCCGACCTCGATGCCGCGGGTGTTGAGGCGGTTGGCCTCCGGTACTTCGCTCTCATAGCGCGCCGCCTCGTGAACGTCCTCGGTCGCCGCATAGACCGAGGTCCACTGCTTGATGATCGGGGTGAGGTCGCCGTCGTAATCGACGTTCTCATCCGGCACCGGCAGGTTCAGCACGTCGCGGTCGATGTAGACGCCGGACTCGCCGGTCTCGGCCAGCACGATGAATTCGTGGCTGAGATCACCGCCGATCGGGCCGGTCTCGGCGCGCATCGGGATCGCCTTCAGGCCCATCCGCGCAAAGGTGCGCAGGTAAGCGACGAACATCTTGTTGTAGGATTTGCGCGCGCCGGCTTCGTCGACGTCGAACGAGTACGCGTCCTTCATCAGGAATTCGCGGCCGCGCATCACGCCGAAACGCGGACGCTGCTCGTCGCGGAATTTCCATTGAATATGATAGAGATTCAGCGGCAGGCTCTTGTAGGACTTGATGTAGGCCCGAAAGATCTCGGTGATCATTTCCTCGTTGGTCGGGCCGTACAGCAATTCCCGCTTATGCCGGTCGGCGATCCGCAGCATCTCCGGACCGTAGGCATCGTAGCGGCCGCTTTCGCGCCACAGGTCGGCGAGCTGCAGCGTCGGCATCAGCAGTTCGATCGCGCCGGCGCGGTTCTGCTCCTCGCGGACGATCTGCTCGATCTTCTTCAGCACCCGATGGCCAAGCGGCAGCCAGGCGTAGATGCCGGCCGCCTCCTGCCGCAGCATGCCGGCACGCAGCATCAGCCGGTGCGAGACGATCTCGGCCTCCTTCGGGTTTTCCTTCAGGATCGGCAGGAAGAATCGCGACAAACGCATGGGATTTGCTCGGAGAATCGGGTGGAAGCTGATTTTGCGCCAGTGAAACCGGATCGGACGCGAAAACACAAGGGCGGGAGCCGCGCAACTCTGCAATTCGGGCCGGATTGGCCGGTGCTCAGGTCGGTGCGGGACACTTGCGGTCTAGCACGGCGACCGGGTGCTCGGCACCCGACTATCGAATCACGATCGGGGTTTCGAGGTTCACCTTCTCGAAATCCGAGATCAGGATGCCGAGCGTCAGCGTCCATTTTCCAGGCACGGGCGCCGTCAGCCGTGCCCGCCAGGGTCCGTCCGCCGTCTTCCGCGCTTCGGCGCTGAGTGACTCGATCCCGGCGTCAGGATTGGCGAGCGTCACGGTCAGCGCCTGCGCGGCAAGCGGCGCCTCCTCGGCCGTCTGCAGCAGCACTTCGATCTCGACAGGCCCGGCTTGGGCGGGCGCCAGCGTCACGGTAGCCATCGCCCGCTCGGTATGGAGATGCACCATCTCCGAGGCTGCCGCCGATTGAGATGCGGCGCTGCGCGGCGGCGGGGTGAACCGCCACAGCCCGACCACGCCCAATATGGCGATCACCAACACCAGCTCGGCCACGATGCTGGCCCGCATTCTCCGCACCGCCGACACCTCGCCGGCCAGCAGCAGCGGCGTCAGCCTCAGCCGGTTCCACAGCGCCAGAGCGAGCAGCACGCAAACCAGCGCCAGCTTGGCGATCAGCACACGGCCATAATCGCTCTGCCACAGCGCATCGATCCGGCCAAGTTCGATCGCCGCTAGCGCGATGCCGCTGATCAGCAACGCTACGATCGCCAGCGGGATCGCCTTGGAAAACCGCCGCAGCGTCGCCGGCGCCGCATCACGCCTGCCGACCGCGATCGCCAGCGGCAGCAGCGCACCGATCCACAGCGCCAGGCTGACGCCATGCAGCCAGACGGCCGCGCCGGAGAGCGCGCGCGGCTCGGCTGTGGCCGCATGCCCGCTGACGGCGAACGCTGTGCCGAGGCTCACCACGGCGCCGAGCGACAGCAGCCTCGCATTCCAACCGCGCCAGCGCAGCGCCAGCAGCGTCAGGACGAAGGCCATCCCGGACAGTGCAGCCGCATCGCCGAACGAACCCGATGCGCCGGCGCGCCACACCGCGGCATCGCCGAGCCTGGCCAGCGGCAGATCGAGCGCGTCCAGCCCCTGCAGGCCGGCCGACAACACGACGGAGGCCAGACCGAGCAGCGCGAGTCCAGCGGTCAGCATCGCTGCGCCCGCGACCGTTGCCGCTGCGATCCAGGCCAGGAACGCCGCGCCGCCGACGGCGGTCAGCAGCGTGAAGCTGGCCAGGATGCGCGTTGCCCAAATCGCTGTGCGGCGCGCCGGATCGTCCGGCACGACGATCGGCGGCAGCCTTTGGCCGGGCGTGCCGATCCAGAACGTCAGGGCGCCGCCGATCGGGTGACCGTCGGCGGAGACCACCCGCCAGCTCAGCACATGGGCGCCCTCGCCGAGCGCGCCCGGCGGCGCAAATCGCAGCGTCGCGCCGTCCTGATCGATCGCCGTGATCGCCTGGCTGCGGCCGCGCGCGTCGATCAATTGCAGAAGCAGCGCGGTGACCGGTTCGTTGAAGGTCAGCGTGAAAGTAGTCGGCGGCGTCGCCAGCACCGCTTCAGAAGCGGGATCGCTGGCGACGAGGCTGGCATGCGCGGCCGCGAGCGCCGGCCACAGCAGCACGGCGATCGCCGTGATCCAGGCCAGCCGGCGCGCGCGGCGGCGCGTGTGAGTATAGCCCGCCGTCACGGCGCCTTCGGCTTCAGCCGCAGCGCCGGGGCCGGCTCATGCAGGGCGTCGGACTTCTGTCCCGCGGCTGGAATTTCGATCCAGCGCGAAACGCCCTTTTCGCATTCCTGGACCACCGGGAAGTACAGCGTCTTGCCGGCAGCGTCGGGCAGTTTCATCACCAGACCGAAAGTGTCGTAGAGATTGTCCGGGAGCGGCCCGCCGCGCCAGGTCACCTCGTCGACGGTCTCGGTGATGGTCTTGCCGTGCAGCTTCGGCTGTTCGCCCTCGATCTTGCGGGTCTTGATGTCGACCGACCAGCCCGGCTTCATCTGCGGCTTCACCGATAGCACGCCGTCCGGAATTTTGACCCGCACCGCAAGCGTCGCGCTGCCGTCGCAGCCGTGCGGCACGCTGAACGTCGCCTGGAAGTAATTGCTCGCAGTGGCCTCGTTCGGCTGCAGCGTGACGTGAGCCAGCGCCGGCGCGGCGCCGAGCGCGGCGGCCGCGAGGGCCGCCGCTGCCGATACGGATCGCAGCCGCATCACTTCTTCATCCCGTGGCCGCTGTGATCCATCGTGCCATGGTCCATCTTCATCATGCTGCCGCCGGCATCGCCCGGCGCCTTGGCGCCGACGCCTTCGACATCGAGCGTCACCTGAACCTTGCCGGCCTTTTCGAACTGCAGCGTCATCGGCACCTTGTCGCCCTGCTTCAGCGGGCCTTTCAGATCCATCAGCATGATGTGGTAGCTGCCGGGCATCAGCGTCACGGTCTTGCCGGGCTCGATTGGCAGACCCTTGTCGAGCGGGCGCATCTTCATCACGCCGTTGTCCATCGACATCTCGTGGATCTCGACCTTGCCGGCGATGTCGGCGGTGCCGGACACCAGGCGGTCGGCGCTGCTGCCCTTGTTCTCGATGGTGAGGAAGCCGCCGGCAACCTTGGCACCGCCCGGGGTGGCGCGGCTCCACGACTGGCTGATCACCAGATCGCCGGCCTTGACCTCGGCGGCCTGGACGGCGGCGGTCGACAGCAAGGTGGCGACGGCGACGGACGCAACGCTGCGGATGAACATCTTCATGGGTGGGTCTTTCTGTCAGTTGAGGAAGTCAGAACGAAAGCCACGTCAGGCGCGTTCCCCGCGCTTGCGGGGCGACGCGCCGTCCGGCGATTGTCGAACATTGAAAGGAGCGGCGGACGCCGCGGTCAGGCAGAGGCTGGGACCAGAGCCGGCGGCCCACGCGCCTGGGCGTGAGCGAACGAGCAACGGTCGACCGGCGCCGAATCGGCAAGGTGCCAGACCACCACTTCGGCAAACCGCGCCACCACGAAATCCTGCGGCGGCAGCGCCGGCATCGGCGCACCGCTGAGGCCGACGGCGCAGATCGCACAACAGCCCGAGTCGTGCGCCGACGGTATGCCGGCGTGTGAGGCCTGCCCCGGCCTCGCCATCTCGGCGCAAAGCGGCGCGACGCCGACCGGATCGGCAATCGCGCTGGCAATGAAGCGCACGGCCCCGATCGGCGCCAAAAGCTGCACCAGCAACACCACAGCCACCAACGGAATCAGCCGTCCGAGGCGTCGGCGCAGCGCAGACAGTCCTTTGGGCGGGTGAATTATCATGCAGGTCGGTTGCGTTCGGTTGACCAACGCAGCATCGCACAGCTCGGCAACCGCGCCAAACGAAACTGCAAACCGCGTGCAGCTGGCGAGTTCTCGTTCATTTCACGTCTTGCCTTAAATTTGAACATTCGTTGCCGTGAATGATGACAAGACGCTTAGAATAGGCTACCAATGTGGCTACAGGCTGAGCCTTGCGGCGAGGTCTGAGTGGTCCAAGTCTCGGGAGGAACCCTGACGTTCACCAACGAACGTCGCCCGGCCAAACAATACGAACAACTATTCGGGGAAATTATAGGGTCGACAAGTTTTTTAGCAGGGCGCCGCGCCCTGCTTTTTCTTTTTCAGCGCCATTTCGGCACTATTTTTCATTCGACGAATCGCCAAGCAGCCGACGCTGCTCGCAGGCGAATCCAACCCAGATACATTTGGCAAAAAGAGCCGCTGCGCGTCCGCGACTTGTAGAATCGATTGAACGCAGCGAATTCATCGCCGCGAATCGCGCATGCGCCCGTGAGGCCGCTGCGCTCTACGCGCAGCGCCGAACCACAGCATGTCGCCACGACAGCGCGTGACTCGGCGCGCAGCGGCTACAGCGGCAGATTCATCAGCTTGGCGAGACGATCGATGCCGAGCCAGCCGGAACGATACGCGTACAGAGCGACGGCGAAGATCACCGCCGAGATCAGCGTGGTCCACAGCGCCTTGCGCGCCAGCAGCGTTGCCACTGGGGCGCCGGGATCGGTGCCGGGAGACGGCCCCTCACCTTCGCTCTCGGCGTGACTGCGCACGCCGAACGGCAGCGTCACGAACAACACGATCCACCATAAGACGAAGTAGATCGCGATCAGCCCGGCGACGGTGGAGGCCATCGATCAGGCTTGTTCGATCTCGACCAGCGCGCCGGAGAAATCCTTCGGATGGAAGAACAGCACCGGCTTGCCGTGCGCGCCGATCTTCGGATTGCCGTCGCCGAGCACCCGCGCGCCTTCCTTGGTCAGGCGGTCACGCGCCTCGATGATGTCCGGCACTTCGTAGCAGACGTGGTGAATGCCGCCGTCCGCGTTGCGCTCGAGAAACTTGGCGATCGGCGAGGCTTCCCCGAGCGGCTGGATGAACTCGATCTTGGTGTTCGGCAAGGTCACGAACACGGTGATGACGCCGTGCTCCGGCAGCGGCACCGCTTCCGAGATCGCCGCGTCGAATCCGGCGCCATAGACCTTGGCGGCCTGCACCGCATCCTTCACCGCGATCGCCACGTGGTTGAGCCGCCCGAGCATGGTCACCCTCTTTCGTTGTCGTGTTCTTGTTGGTGTTTATCTCAAACCGTCAGCACGTGCACCGTGCACAAAGGTTTCTTGCCCCATTCCGCCTGAACGATCGAGCGGACCGTGCGTCGCACCGATTCCGCCACGGAGTCCGGATCGCGCCGCCTTGCGCGCGGCAGCCCCTCGACGGTGGCAACCACGGCATCGAACACGATGTCTTCGAGTGGTTCACCCGCGGTGTTGTTCTCCGGCATGCCGACCAGATCGACCTCGGGATCGTCGGCAAGTTCGCCGGCCTCGGTCAACGCCAACGCCACGAAGGCACAGCCGGCGAACGCCATCTTGCGGCGCTCGACCACGGCGCGCGAGGTGTCCTGCTCGAGGATTGTACCGTCTTTGTAGAGCCGGCCCGACGGCAGTTGATCGATCACCGCCGGATCGCCCGGCCCGAGGCGGATCAGGTCGCCGTTGCGACAGGTCATCACCTTCGGCACGCCCATCTGCCGCGCCAGCTTGGCGTGTGCGTTCAGATGCAGCGCCTCGCCGTGCACCGGGATCAAGAGCTGCGGCCGCACCCAGGAGATCATCTCGCGCAGTTCGTCGCGGCGCGGATGGCCCGAGACATGGACGAGGTGATCGCGATCGGTGATCACTTCGATGCCTTGCGTCACCAGCCCGTTGATGATGCTGCCGACCGCCTTCTCGTTGCCCGGAATGGTGCGCGACGAGAAGATCACGCAGTCGCCCTTGTTGAGGGTGATTTCGGGATGGTCGTCTCTGGCAATTCGCGCCAGCGCGGCGCGCGGCTCACCCTGGCTGCCGGTGCACAGCGCCAGCACCTTGTCGGGCGGAAAGTGCCCATAATACTCGGGTCCGCGGAAGCTCTGCACGCCATCGAGATGACCGGTCTCGCGGGCGACCTGCGCAACGCGGTCCATCGCGCGGCCGACCAAAACGACTTCGCGCCCGGCCGCTTTCGCCGCATCGGCGACGGCACGAATACGGCCGACATTGGATGCGAAGGTCGTCACCGCGACGCGGCCCTTCGCCGACTTGATCAGGCCGGCGAGCGAAACTGCAACTTCAGCTTCGGACGGCGAGCGGCCGTCGCGCACCGCATTGGTGGAATCGCCGATCAGCGCGAGCACGCCTTCGTCGCCGAGCTGGCGCAGCCGCGCTTCGTCGGTCGGCGGGCCGACGACGGGGGTCGGATCGATCTTCCAGTCGCCGGTGTGCAGCACGGTGCCGACCGAGGTGCGGATCGCCAGCGCGTGGCTTTCCGGAATCGAATGCGCCACCGGTATGAACTCGACGCTGAACGGGCCGAGATCGATGGTGCCGCCCGACGGCACTTCGGTGATCGGAATCTTCAGCGTGGTGCGTTCGGCCGCCAGCTTGGCGGCGAACAGCGAGGCGCTGAATTTGGTGGCGTAGATCGGGCAGCCGAGCTTCGGCCACAGATCGATGATCGCGCCGAAATGATCCTCGTGCGCATGGGTCAGCACCAGGCCGACCAGGTTCTTCTTCTCTTTTTCCAGGAAGCGGATGTCCGGCATGATCAAATCAATGCCGGGCAGATGCTCCTCGTCGCCGAACGACACGCCGAGGTCGACCGCCAGCCAGCTCCGCTGAGCGCGATTGCCGAGGCCGTAGATCGACAGGTTCATGCCGATCTCGCCGACGCCGCCGAGCGGCGCAAATGTAAACTCGTCCGGACGCGCCATCACGCCGCTCCCATTGATGCGACGCCTTTGAAATACACGTCACCGGCTGAAACCGGCACCCTTCTTCCGTCGGTGGTGCGCACGATCAGACAGCCGGTGTCGTCGATGCTGTCGAACACGCCCTCGAGCGCGCTGTCGCCCGACCGGATCGACACCGGTTCGCCGAGACCGGCGGCGCGCTCCAGCCAGCGCCGGCGAATCTCCGGAAAGCCGCGGCCGTCGTCCCAGATGCTGCGCAGCTCGGTCCAGGCGTCGGATAGCGCCGCGAACAAATCCTCCGCGCTCACCGAAATGCCAAGGTCGTGCAGCGAGACCGCCGGATACGGCGTATCGGTCGGCGCCGCGATGACGTTGGTGCCGATGCCGACCACCACGGCAAGGCGATCACCGACATTCTCGGCTTCGAGCAGAATGCCGGCGAGCTTCTTGCCCGACGCCAGCACGTCGTTCGGCCATTTCAGCCGGAAACCAAAATCGATCCCTGAGCGCGCCCGCGCTTCCAGGCTGACCTGCTGCAGCGCGGCTTCGAGCGCGAGCCCCGCCGCGAAGCCGAGCGTCGCCGCGGTGCCGGGCGGCACTCGCATGACTTCGAGAACACTGCTGGCGAGATTGCCGCGCGGCGCGATCCAGGCGCGCTGGCGCCGGCCGCGGCCGGCGGTCTGCTCGGTGGTGACGAACCACATCGGGCCCGCCTCGCCTGCTCGCGCGCTGGTCAGCGCCTCGGCGTTGGTCGAGCCCGTGGAATCGAAAGCGGCGAGCCTATAGCCCGCCGCTGCCGCCTTTGATCCGAGATGCAGCGCTGTCATTTAGAACAGCGACTTGGCTGCCGCTGTTGCTGCGTTCACCAGCGGTGCCGGGTAGACGAAGAACAGCATATTGAACAGGCCGGCGACCATCAGGACGCCGCGCAGCTCCGGCCGCACCGGATCGACGCCCGGCGCCGGCTCGTCGAAGTACATCACCTTGACGATGGCGAGATAGTAGTAGGCGCCCACCACGCTGGTGACGACGCCGACCACAGCCAGCACGAACATGCCGGCCTTGATCGCGGCCATGAACACATAGAACTTGGCGAAGAAGCCGGCGAGCGGCGGGATGCCGGCGAACGAGAACAGCAGCATCGCAAAGAAGAACGCCAGCGGCGGATTGGTCCGCGACAGGCCTGCGAAGTCGCTGATGTTCTCGACGTGCATGCCGTTGCGACGCATCGCCAGGATCACCGCGAACGCGCCCAGCGTCATCGCCACATAGATCGAGATGTAGACGATCACACCCTGCGCGCCTTCGACCGTGCCGGCCGACAGACCGACCAGCGCGAAGCCGATATTGGCGATCGCCGAATACGCCATCAGGCGCTTGATGTTCTTCTGGCCGATCGCCGCGAACGAGCCGAGCGCCATCGAGGCGATCGCCACGAAGATCACGATCTGCTGCCACTGCGGCGCGATGCTCGGGAACGCCGTCAGCGTGACCCGGGTGAAGATCGCGATGCCCGCCACTTTCGGCGCCGAGGCGAAGAACGCGGTGACCGGGGTCGGCGCGCCTTCATAAACGTCCGGCGTCCACATGTGGAACGGCACCGCCGAGACCTTGAAGCACAAGCCGGCGAGCAGGAACACGAGGCCGAACACCAGGCCGACATTGCCGTCCTTGGCCGCAGCCGCAATGCCCGAGAACTGCACCGTGCCGGTGAAGCCGTAGATCAGCGAGGCGCCGTACAGCAGCATGCCGGACGACAGCGCGCCGAGCACGAAGTACTTCATGCCGGCTTCGTTCGACTTGGCATCCTGACGGTTGCTGGCCGCGACCACGTAGAGCGCGAGGCTCATCAGTTCGAGGCCGAGATACAGCATGATCAGGTCGCCGGCCGAGATCAGCAGCAGCATGCCGGCAGACGACAGCAGCACCAGGATAGCGTACTCGAACATCCGCCGCGTCGGATGAGTCAGCACTTCGAGCGACAGGATCAACGTCACGGCCGAGCCGATCAGCGCCAGCACCTTCAGGAAGCGGGCGAAATCGTCGACGATGAAGCTGCCGCCGAAGGTGACCAGCTTGCCGGCCGGCAGCGCGAACAGCTCCAGAGCGCCGGTGGCGACCAGCAGCAGGATCGCCAGCACCGTGACGGTGCCGGTGGCCTTCGGCCCGCGATACGCGCCGAGCATCAGGAGCAGCATCGCCCCCACCACCAGAACCAGTTCCGGCAGGATCGGAAGCAGCGGGTAACCGGCTGTTTCAAAGTTCATCTGGATCAGTCCTTGCCGGTCACGGCAGCGCCGCTGCCTTCACGGCAGTCACGGCGGCGGCGTAGTTGTTGACGAGTTGCTGAACGGAGGCGGCCGACATGTCGAGCACCGGCTTCGGATAGAAGCCGAACAGGATCGTCAGAACCACCAGCGGTGCCATCATCAGACCTTCGCGCCAGGTCAGATCCTTGATGCTGGCGAGCGCCGGCTTAGTCATCGCCCCGAACACCACCTTGCGATACAGCCACAGCGCGTAGCCGGCCGACAGGATCACGCCGGTGGTCGCCAGCGTCGCGGTCGGGATGTTGACGCGGAAGGTGCCGAGCAGCGTCAGGAATTCACCGATGAAGCCGGAGGTGCCGGGCAGACCGACATTGGCCATGGTGAACACCATGAACACCAGCGCGTACAGCGGCATCCGGTTGACCAGGCCGCCATAGGCGGCGATCTCGCGGGTGTGCATCCGGTCGTAGACGACGCCGACGCAGAGGAACAGCGCGCCCGACACGATGCCGTGGCTGATCATCTGGAACACCGCGCCGGCAACGCCCTGGGTGGTGCCGGAGAAGATGCCCATGGTGACGAAGCCCATATGCGCCACGGAGGAGTACGCAATCAGCTTCTTGATGTCCTCCTGCATCAGCGCGACCAGCGAGGTGTAGATGATCGCGATCACCGACAGGGTGTAGATCAACGGCGCGAAATACACCGAGGCGTCGGGGAACATCGGCAGCGAGAACCGCAGGAAGCCGTAGCCGCCCATCTTCAGAAGGATCGCGGCCAGCACGACCGAACCTGCTGTCGGAGCTTCGACGTGGGCGTCCGGCAGCCAGGTGTGCACCGGCCACATCGGCATCTTCACCGCGAACGAAGCAAAGAATGCCAGCCACGCCCAAGTCTGCAGACCGCTCGGGACCGAGGTACGCATCAGGGTCGGAATGTCGGTGGTGCCGGCGTTCCAGTACAGCGCCATGATCGCCAGCAGCATCAGGACCGAGCCGAGCAGCGTGTACAGGAAGAACTTGAACGACGCGTACACCCGGCGCGGACCGCCCCAGATGCCGATGATCAGGAACATCGGGATCAGGCCGCCTTCGAAGAACAGATAGAACAGCACCAGATCCAGCGCCGAGAAGGTGCCGATCATCAGCGTTTCGAGGATCAGGAACGCGATCATGTATTCGCGCACCCGCACCGTCACCGAGCGCCAGCTCGCGATGATGCAGAACGGCATGATCGCGGTGGTCAGGATCACCAGCGGCAGCGAAATGCCGTCGAGACCCATGTGATAGGTGATGGTGTTGCCGAGCCAGGGCGCCTTTTCGACGAACTGGAAGCCAGGGTTGGCGGGATCGAAGTGCCACACCAGCAGCAGCGACACCGCGAAGGTGATCAGCGTGGTCCACAGCGAGATCCAGCGGGCGTTACGCCGCGCCGCCTCGTCCTCGCCGCGGGCGAGATAGACCAGTGCCGCACCGAGCACCGGCAGGAACGTAACGACCGACAGCACCGGCCAGGTCATGATCGAAGCCGACATTTACCGGCCCCCCAAGCCGAGGATGAACCAGGTGATCAGACCGGCCACGCCGATCAGCATCGCGAATGCGTAGTGGTAGAGGTAGCCGGTCTGCATCCGGACCACCCCGCGGGTGACGTCGAGCACCCGGGCGGAGATGCCGTCGGGGCCGAAGCCGTCGATCAGCATGCCATCGCCCTTCTTCCAGAGCTGGCGACCGATCCACTTCGCCGGACGCACGAAGATGATCTCGTACAACTCGTCGAAGTACCACTTGTTGAGCAGGAACTGGTAGAGCAGCCGATGCTGGCTGGCCAGCTCCATCGGGATATCCGGGCGCCGGATGTAAAAGAACCAGGACACCAGGAAGCCCACCACCATCATCACCGTCGGCAGCAACGCGATCCAGGCCGGGATGTGGTGCATCTCTTCGATGATGTGCGGGTGCATCTTCAGCGACGAGCGGAAGAATTCCTCGATGCCGTGACCGGCGAACAGCTCCTTGAACGGATAGCCGGCCGCCAGCGCGCCGAAGGCGAGCACGAACAGCGGGATCGTCATCACCAGCGGGCTCTCATGCGCCGCCTCGTAATGCTTCCGATCGTGCGGCTCGCCGTGGAAGGTCTTGAACACCAGGCGCCACGAATAGAACGAGGTCAGCAGCGCGGCGACCACGGTCATCAGGAAGCCGTAGAACGCCAGCGGGTTCTTCGAGACGAACGCCGCCTCGATGATCGCGTCCTTCGAGAAGTAGCCTGCGGTCAGCGGGAAGCCGGTCAGCGCCAGGGTGCCGATCAGCATCACGCCGTAGGTGAACGGGATGCGGTCCTTCAGGCCACCCATGTTGCGGATGTCCTGCTCGTGATGCATCGCGTGGATCACCGAGCCGGCGCCCAAGAACAGCAGCGCCTTGAAGAAGGCGTGCGTGAACAGGTGGAACATGCCGACCGAGTAAGCGCCCGCCCCCATCGCCACGAACATGTAGCCGAGCTGCGAGCAGGTCGAATACGCCACGATCCGCTTGATGTCGTTCTGGACCAGACCAATCGTCGCCGCGAAGAACGCGGTGGTGGCGCCGAAGAACATCACCACGGCCTGCGCATTCGGGGCGAGTTCGAACAGCGGCGACATCCGCGCCACCATGAACACCCCGGCGGTGACCATGGTCGCGGCGTGGATCAGCGCCGACACCGGGGTCGGGCCTTCCATCGCGTCCGGCAGCCAGGTGTGCAGCAGGAACTGCGCCGACTTGCCCATCGCACCCATGAACAGCATCAGGCAGGCCAGCGTCAGTGCGTCGGCGTGCCAGCCGAAGAAGTTGATGGTCTTGCCGGTCAGGCCCGGCGCCGCCGAGAAGATGGTGTCGAAATCGGTCGAGCCGACCAACACGAACACCGTGAAGATGCCGAGCAGGAAGCCGAAGTCGCCGACGCGGTTGACCACGAAAGCCTTGATGGCGGCGGCGTTGGCCGACGGCTTCTGGTACCAGAACCCGATCAGCAGGTAGCTCGCCAGACCGACGCCTTCCCAGCCGAAGAACAGCTGCAGCAGGTTGTCGGCGGTCACCAGCATCAGCATCGCGAAGGTGAACAGCGACAGATAGCCAAAGAACCGCGGCCGATGCGGATCCTCGTGCATGTAGCCGATCGAATACAGGTGGACGAGCGACGACACCGTCGTCACCACCACCAGCATCACCGCAGTGAGCGTGTCGACGCGCAGCGCCCAGGCGACCTGCAGCTCGCCGGAATTGATCCACGGCAACAACGCTACGCGTGAATCGTGGTGCATGAAGCCGACTTCGACCAGCGTCACCCAGGACAGCGCGCAGGAAATCAGCAGCAGCGTCGTGGTGACGATCTCGGCAAGACGCGAGCCGGCAGCGGCCGGTTCGACCGGACCGTGAGCGTGATCGTCGTGCGCGTGGTCGTCGTGACCATGAGCCTCATGCGCATGAGCATCATGGCCGTGCGCCGCGTGGCCATGTGCGTCGTGGCCATGGGCGTCGTGGCCATGGCCGTGATCATCGTGATGCTCGACGGTGTCGCCGCTCGGGTTGCGGGCGTGGGCGCCCACCAGCGCAATGACGGCCGCGATCAGCGCGCCGACAAGCGGCAGGAATACGATAGCCTGGATCATGCGCGCGCCTTCAGCCCCCCGGACATGCCGTCAATCCGCAAACGATTGCCGATCATGCCCTAGCCCTTCATCAAGTTGATATCTTGCACCGCGATGGTGCCGCGGTTGCGGAAGAACACCACCAGCACCGCAAGGCCGATCGCGGCCTCCGCGGCTGCGACGGTGAGCACCAGCAGCGCGTAAACCTGGCCGACGATGTCATTCAGGTAGATCGAGAATGCCACCAGGTTGATGTTGACGGCGAGCAGCATCAGCTCGATCGACATCAGGATGATGATGACGTTCTTGCGGTTCAGGAAGATGCCGAGCGTGCCGAGCGTAAACAGCACCGCGGCGACCGACAGGAAATGGCCGAGACCGATCTCGTTCATCGCACCCACTCCGCAGCATCGTTGTCGGACAGGCCCTGCCCCGGCTTGACGTGGCGGATCGCCATCGCCGTCTCCTTGGAGCGGGCGTTCTGCGCGGCGATATCCTGCCGCTTGACCTTCTTCTTGTGGCGCAGCGTCAGCACGATCGCGCCGACCATCGCCACCAGCAGCACCATGCCCGACACCTGGAAGTAGTGGATGTACCGGGTATAGAGCACGAGGCCGAGCGCCTCGGTGTTGGAGACGCCGGTCGGAATCGGCGACGTCACCGCCTTGGTCACGGTCGGGCTGATCACCCAGCCGCCGGCCAGCAGCAGCAGCTCGGCCAGGAAGATGAAGCCGATCAACAGGCCGAACGGCAGATATTCGAGGAAGCCTTCGCGCAGCTGGCTGTAGTCGACATCCAGCATCATGATCACGAACAGGAACAGCACCGCGACGGCGCCGACATAGACGACGATCAGGATCATCGCCAGGAATTCGGCGCCCATCAGCACGAACATGCCGGCGGCGTTGACGAACACCAGGATCAGGAACAGCGCGGAGTGCACCGGGTTGCGGGCGACCACGACCATCACCGCGGCGGCGATCGCCACCCCGGCATAGAGATAGAAGAACAGGACGGGCATCGACATGGCGTCAGCTCACCGGTACGGCGCGTCGAGGGAGATGGCCTTGGCGATTTCGCGTTCCCAGCGGTCGCCGTTGGCCAGCAGGCGGGCCTTGTCGTAGTACAATTCTTCGCGGGTCTCGGTGGCGAACTCGAAGTTCGGCCCCTCGACGATCGCGTCGACCGGGCACGCCTCCTGGCAGAACCCGCAATAGATGCACTTCACCATGTCGATGTCGTAGCGCACCGTGCGGCGGGTGCCGTCGTTGCGGCGCGGACCGGCCTCGATGGTGATCGCCTGCGCGGGGCACACCGCCTCGCACAGCTTGCAGGCGATGCAGCGCTCCTCGCCGTTGGGATAACGGCGCAGCGCATGCTCGCCGCGGAACCGCGGAGAGATCGGGTTCTTCTCGAAAGGATAATTGATCGTCGGCTTCGGTTTGAAGAAGTAACGCATGGCGAGGAAAAACGCCGATACGAACTCGGTCAGAAGCAGCGAACGGGCGGTAGCGGTGACGTTCATCGAAGCCTCATTTCGGTGCCAGGCCGGCGAACTGCAGGACCGACGCCACGATCACCACCATCGCCAGCGACAGCGGCAGGAACACCTTCCAGCCCAGCCGCATCAACTGGTCGTAGCGGTAGCGCGGCACGATCGCCTTCGCCATCGCGAACAGGAAGAACATGAACAGCAGCTTCAGCGAGAACCAGACGATGCCCGGCACCCAGGTGAAGGGCGCGTAAGGCACCGGCGGCAACCATCCGCCGAGGAACAGGATCGTGCCCATCGCGCACATCGTGACGATCGCCACGTACTCGCCGAGCATGAACAGCAGATACGGGGTCGACGAGTATTCGACCATGAAGCCGGCGACCAGTTCCGACTCCGCTTCGACGAGGTCGAACGGCGGGCGGTTGGTTTCGGCCAGCGCCGAGACGTAGAACACCACGAACATCGGGAACAGCGGCAGCCAGTACCAGCCGAGCATGCCCCACTTGCCGTCCTGGGCCTCGACGATCGCGGTCAGGTTCAGCGAGCCGACGCACAGCAGCACGCAGATCACCACGAAGCCGATCGAGACTTCGTACGACACCATCTGCGCGGCCGAGCGCAGCGCGGCGAGGAACGGGTACTTCGAGTTCGACGACCAGCCCGCCATGATGATGCCGTACACCGACAGTGACGACACCGCGAGGATGTAGAGCACGCCGACGTTGATGTCGGCGATCACCCAGCCGGCATTCACCGGAATCACCGCCCAGGCCGCGAGCGCCAGCACGCAGGTCACCAGCGGCGCCAGCAGGAACAGGCCCTTGTTGGCGCCGTCCGGAATGGTCGGCTCCTTGAGGACGAACTTCAGCAAGTCGGCAAACGACTGCAGCAGGCCCCACGGTCCGACCACGTTCGGGCCGCGACGGATTTGCACCGCCGCCCAGATCTTACGGTCGGCGAGCAGGATGTAGGCGATCGCGATCAGGAGGATGACCAACAGCAGCACGCTCTGCCCGATCACCACGAGCAGCGGCCACAGGTTGGTCGCGAAGAATTCAGCCATGGGTCCCGCCTACTCCGCCGCCGTCAGCAATTGCCCCGACGCAAGGCGGGAACATTCCGCCATCACCGCGGACGCCCGCGCGATCGGGTTGGTCATGTAGAAATCGGCGATCACCGGCTTGAACGGCGTCTTTTCGACGCTGCCGCCGGCGGCCGCCAGCTTGCGCAGATCGGCCGGATCGCCGGCCTCGATTTGATCGACCCGCATCAGATGCGGCACCTCGGCGAACAGCGCCTTGCGCAGCGCCGCCAGCGAGTCGTAGGGCAGCTTGGCGCCGACCGCTTCGGACAGCGCCCGCAGGATCGCCCAGTCCTCGCGCGCATCGCCCGGCGGAAACGAAGCCCGATTGGCGATCTGCACGCGGCCTTCGGTGTTGACGTAGATGCCGGACTTCTCGGTGTAAGCGGCGCCCGGCAGGATCACGTCGGCGCGGTGTGCGCCGCGATCGCCATGGGTGCCGATATAAACCACGAACGCGCCGTCCGGCACCTTGACCTCGTCGGCGCCGAGCGAGAACAGCACGTCGACGCCGCCGGCCGTCGCCATCTCAGCTGCGCCCAGCCCGCCTGCTCCCGGCACGAAGCCGATGTCGAGCGCGCCGACGCTGGAGGCTGCCGGATGCAGCACCGCAAAGCCGTTCCAGCCGTCGTCGAGCGCGCCGACGTCGGCGGCGAGCTTGGCGGCCAGCGACAGGATCGCCGCGCCGTCGCGACGCGCAGTCGCCGCCGCACCGACCAGGATGATCGGACGCTTGGCGTTCTTCAGCGTCTCGGCGAAGCCGAGCTTGCCGGCGATCAGGTCGTTCAGCGTGTCGGTGCCGGCGCCGAGATAGTTGTAGTGATAGGTCAGCTCGGCCTGGTCGCCGATCACACCGATCGGCATGCCGCTGGCCCGCCAGCGCTTGCGGATGCGGGCGTTGAGGATTGCCGCTTCCTTGCGCGGATCGGAGCCGATGATCAGCACCGCATCGGCCTGCTCGATGCCGACGATGCCCGGATTGAAGATGTAGCTGGCGCGGCCGGCCTTCGGATCGAACGCCGCGACGTTCTGGGCCGCGACGTTGGTCGAGCCGAGCTTGGCGAGCAGCTGCTTCAGCGCGAACATCTCTTCGACCGCGGCGAGATCGCCGGCGATCGCGCCGATCTTCTTGGCCGACGTGCCGTCGAGCTTGGCCTTGATCGCGGCGAACGCCTGCTGCCAGCTCGCCGGCTTCAGCTTGCCGCCCTCACGAACGTAAGGCCGGTCGAGCCGCTGCGTGCGCAGGCCGTCGACGACGTGGCGGGTCTTGTCGGAGATCCACTCCTCGTTGATCGCCTCATTGACGCGCGGCAGGATGCGCATCACTTCGCGTCCGCGGGTATCGACGCGGATGGCCGAACCGACGCCGTCCATCACGTCGACCGACTGGGTCTTGCCGAGCTCCCAAGGCCGCGCCGCGAAGGCATACGGCTTGGACGTCAGCGCACCGACCGGGCAGATGTCGACCAGGTTGCCCTGCAGCTCCGAGGTCAGCGCCCGCTCGAGATAGGTGGTAATCTCCATATCCTCGCCGCGGCCGATCGCGCCCATTTCCGGCACGCCGCAGATCTCCGCGGCGAAGCGCACGCAGCGGGTGCACTGGATGCAGCGGGTCATCGAGGTCTTGACCAGCACGCCGAGATACTTGTCCTCGACCGCGCGCTTGTTCTCGGCGAACCGACTCTGGTCGACGCCGTAGCCCATCGCCTGGTCCTGCAGATCGCACTCGCCGCCCTGATCGCAGATCGGGCAGTCGAGCGGATGGTTGATCAGCAGGAACTCCATCACGCCTTCGCGTGCCTTCTTGACCATCGGCGATTTGGTCGAGATCTCCGGCGGCTCGCCGTTCGGGCCCGGACGGCAGTCGCGCACGCCCCAGGCGCAGCTCGCCACCGGCTTCGGCGTGCCCTTCAGTTCGACCAGACACATCCGGCAGTTGCCGGCGATCGACAGTCGTTCGTGGTAACAGAACCGCGGAATTTCGGCGCCGGCGGACTCACAGGCCTGCAGCAGCGTGTACTCCGGCGGAACTTCGACTTCCTTGCCGTCGACGATGATCTTGATCATGGCAGTCACTCCGCCGCTTGCATGTGCGCCGGATCGAGCACGCCCTGATCGTCGAGCGTGGCCTTGCGCGAGAAGTCGTCGATGCGGCGCTCGATCTCGGGGCGGAAGGCGCGGATCAGGCCCTGGATCGGCCAGGCCGCGGCATCGCCGAGCGCGCAGATGGTGTGGCCTTCGACCTGCTTGGTCACTTCGAGCAGCATGTCGATTTCACGCTTATGGGCGCGGCCTTCAACCATGCGGTCGAGCACGCGCCACATCCAGCCGGTGCCTTCGCGGCACGGCGTGCACTGGCCGCAGCTTTCGTGCTTGAAGAAGTAGCTGATACGCGCGATCGCCGCGACAACGTCGGTCGACTTGTCCATCACGATCACGCCGGCGGTGCCGAAGCTGGACTTCACCGCGCGGGTGCCGTCGAAGTCCATGATCAGGTCCTGGCAATCGGCCGCCGGGATCAGCGGGCACGACGCGCCGCCGGGAATGATCGCCAGCAGATTGTCCCAGCCGCCACGAATGCCGCCGCCGTGCTTTTCGATCAGCTCGCGGAACGGAATGCCCATCGCCTCTTCGACGACGCAGGGCGTGTTGACGTGGCCGGAGATGCCGTAAAGCTTGGTCCCAACGTTGTTGGCACGGCCAATCGACGAGAACCACGCCGCACCGCGGCGCAGGATGTCCGGCGCAACCGCGATCGACTCGACGTTGTTCACGGTGGTCGGGCAGCCGAACAGACCCACGTTCGCCGGGAACGGCGGCTTCAGCCGCGGCTGGCCCTTCTTGCCCTCGAGGCTCTCGAGCAGCGCGGTTTCTTCACCGCAGATGTAAGCGCCGGCGCCGTGGGCGACGTAGAGATCGAACGGATAGCCGTGGACGTTGTCCTTGCCGATCAGCTTGGCCTCATAGGCCTGGTCGATCGCCGCCTGCAGCCGCTCGCGTTCGCGGATGAACTCGCCGCGCACGTAGATGTAGCCGGTGTGGGCGCCCATCGCGCAGCCCGCGACCAGACAGCCTTCGACCAGCGTGTGCGGGTCGTGGCGCATGATCTCGCGGTCTTTGCAGGTGCCGGGTTCGGACTCGTCGGCGTTGACGACCAGATAGCTCGGCCGGCCGTCGGCATTGTCCTTCGGCATGAAGGACCATTTCAGGCCGGTCGGGAAGCCGGCGCCACCGCGGCCGCGCAAGCCCGACGCCTTCATCTCGTTGATGATCCAGTCGCGGCCCTTGTCGATGATCGCCTTGGTACCTTCCCACGCGCCGCGACGGCGCGCGCCCTTCAGCGTCCAGTCGTCGAGACCGTACAGGTTCCGGAAGATGCGGTCCTTGTCGTCCAGCATGGCTTGCGGCGTTCCCTGTCAGCGTTTGGATTGCATGTAAGCGAGCCCGGTAGCGCAACCCCCGAAGGTTAGCGCCCAGATCACGCTCGATTGGAGTGTTGCACCGAGCGCGTAGCGCTGCAGCAGAAATATGAACGCTGCGGCGGCGACACCGTGCAGCAGCATGTAAACGGGGATCGGCATGGCTCTCGCGCTTTCCGCGACGGCGCGCCCCACCGGGGCGGGCGTCGTCATGGCGGGTTCTTCTCGGTGGCGTCTGCTGCGGGCGGCTTGGGCGCGGGGCGTTCCTGGACGTTGGCAGCCGCCCCCGCCCGCTTCGCCTCGTCATCGGTCAAGGGCGGCCCGTTGGCGTCGACCGGCGATACGTTGATACCACCCGTCTTCAGCGTGGTCGGGCCGGTAATCGGTGCCGCGTGCTGCCGGCCATTCTGCGGGCCCGGCGCCGGCGGATTGCCGCTGGCGAAGCCGTCCAGCACCTTGTTCAGCGTCTCGGGCGTCAGGTCCTCGTAGGTATCCTTCCAGATCTGTACCATCGGCGCGTTCACGCAGGCGCCGGCGCACTCGACCTCCTCCCAGGAGAAGTCGCCGTCGGCCGACAGATGGAACGGGTCGTGGTGGATCCGGTTCTTGCAGACCTCGATCAGCTCGCCGGCACCGCGCAGCCGGCACGGCGTCGTGCCGCAAACCTGCACATGGGCCTTCTTGCCGACCGGGTTGAGCTGGAACATCGTGTAGAAGGTCGCCACTTCCAGCGCGCGGATATGCGGCATCTGCAGCATGTCGGCGACGGTGCGGATCGCCGCTTCCGGCAGCCAGCCGCCGCACTGTTCCTGCGCCCGCCACATGATAGCGATCACCGCCGAGAACTGCCGGCCCGGCGGATACTTGGTGATTTCCTTCTGCGCCCAGGCGAGATTTTCCGCGGTGAACGCGAAGCTCTCGGGTTGCAGCTCTTTCGGTGCCAGACGACGAACGGACATGCTCAGTTTCTCGCCGAGCGCTGCGCCACGCTCGCATTCAGGTGTTGGATCCGGGCCTGCCAGAACGCGCTTGCGGTTCCGACGACGTTGTAGCCGACATTCGACGCGACCTTGATCCGGTCGAGAATGCCGAGGTCGACTACGGCCTCGTAGCGATTGCTTTGCGGGTCGTACACGACCAGCTTCAGCGGAGTGTGTTCGAGGATGAAGCGCGACACCTTGTGATCGCGGTCGCTGCCGTGCTCTTCGCACAGGATCGCGGTGTCTTCAGCGAGCAGCCGCTCGCCGCCGCGGATCGCGTCGATCTCGACACCCTCGACGTCGAGCTTGACGATGTACTTGCCGCCGAGCGGCAGATGGCCGTCGTCGATCAGATCATCGAGACGGATCACCGGCACAGTCTCGCCGTCGGCGTCGGGCTTGCCGGCGATGCTGAAGGCCTCGTGCTTGGTGCCCGACAGTTTCGCGGTGCCGCGCGCGGCGCCGACCGCACACTTCATTACCGAGAACCGGTTGCCGTTGACCTGCGCATTGTGCGTCAACCGCGCGAAGTTCTGGCTCGACGGTTCGATCGCCAGGGTGCGATGCGCACCGAATGGCGCGCTCGACACCAGCACCGACCAGTAGCCGTAATTCGCACCGCAATCGACCAGCGTGTAGTCGACGTCGGCGGCGTCGCGGAACAACAGGTCCAGCTCGATCTCGTAAGAGTAATCGCGCTGCAGCAGCTTGCTCCAATAGCCGTCGCCGTAGGGAAACACGAAGGTCGCGTCGGGATTGAGCTTGATCGCGATATCGCGCTCCGGCAGCGCCTTGCGCATCAAATTCGCCGCGGCGTTGTAGCCGCGATACGAGAAGGTCGACGACACCCGCGCGCCCATCACCAGCGCACACGCCGCCATGCGCTCGAGGGCGCCGGCGCCCTCAAGAGCGCCGGTAGCGCGGTCAAACTGGATGGGCCCGGGTGCGTTCACCGATCGACCTCTCCGAACACGATGTCGAGCGAGCCGAGGATCGCCGAGACGTCGGCGAGCAGATGGCCGCGGCTGAGGAAGTCCATCGCCTGCAAGTGAGCAAAGCCCGGCGCGCGGATCTTGCACTTGTACGGCTTGTTGGTGCCGTCCGAGACCAGATACACGCCGAACTCGCCTTTCGGCGCTTCGACCGCGGCATAGACTTCGCCGGCCGGGACGTGGAAGCCCTCGGTGTACAGCTTGAAGTGATGGATCAGCGCTTCCATCGACCGCTTCATCTCACCGCGGCGCGGCGGGAAGATCTTGTGGTCGTCGACGACGACTGGCCCCTGCCCGGCCGGCTCGCGCAACTTGGCAATGCACTGCTTCATGATCCGCACCGCCTGCCGCATCTCTTCCATGCGGATGTGGTAGCGGTCGTAGCAGTCGCCGTTCTTGCCGATCGGCACTTCGAAATCGAGTTCGGCGTAGCACTCGTAAGGCTGCGCCTTGCGCAGGTCCCAGGCTGCGCCCGAGCCGCGCACCATCACGCCGGAGAAGCCCCACGCCCAGGCCTGATCCAGCGTCACCACACCGATATCGACGTTGCGCTGCTTGAAGATGCGGTTGTCGCTGAGCAGCCGGTCGAGATCGTCGACCACCGCCGGGAATGCGTCGCACCAGGCGTCGATATCGTCGACCAGCTTCGGTGGCAGATCCTGATGCACGCCGCCGACGCGGAAATACGCCGCGTGCATCCGGCTGCCGGATGCTCGCTCGTAAAACATCATCAGCTTTTCGCGCTCTTCGAAGCCCCACAGCGGCGGGGTCAGCGCGCCGACGTCCATCGCCTGCGTGGTGACGTTGAGCAGATGCGACAGGATACGGCCGATCTCGGCATACAGCACGCGGATCAGTTGCGCGCGGCGCGGCACCGCGATCCCCAGCAGCTTTTCCACCGCGAGGCAGAATGCGTGCTCCTGGTTCATCGGCGCGACGTAGTCGAGCCGATCGAAATACGGAATGGCCTGCAGGTAGGTCTTCTGCTCGATCAGCTTCTCGGTGCCGCGATGCAGAAGGCCGATATGCGGATCGACCCGTTCGACCACCTCGCCGTCGAGCTCCAGCACCAGACGCAGCACGCCGTGCGCCGCCGGATGCTGCGGGCCGAAGTTGATAGTGAAGTTGCGGACGCTGGCAGCGTCGGGAGCAGCAGCGTCAGCCATGGAGCGGGCTCCGCGTCAAAGCGAATAGCGAATTACGAACAGCGAACGAGGTCACGACTTCACTCCCGCCTTCTCGTCTCCGGGAAGGACCGGATAGTCAGCCCCTTCCCAGGGCGATAGGAAGTCGAACTTACGGAACTCCTGATTGAGCCGCACCGGCTCGTAGATCACCCGCTTCTGGTCGTCGTCGTAACGAACCTCGACGAACCCGGTCAGCGGAAAATCCTTGCGCAGCGGATGACCTTCGAAACCATAATCAGTCAGCAGCCGGCGCATATCGGGATGACCGGTGATGATGATGCCGTAGAGGTCGTAGGCTTCGCGCTCGAACCAGTCGGCGCCGGGGAAAACGTCGATGATCGACGGCACCAGCGTGGTCTCGCCGACTTCGGCCTTCACCCGGACCCGCTCGTTCAGCTTCGGCGACAGCAGGTGGTAGACGATCTCGAACCGCTCCGCGCGCCCCGGATAATCGACCGCGGTCATGTCGATGAAGCTGATGAAGCGGAAACGCGGATCGTCGCGCAGCAGCCGCATCACCTCCACGATTTTGCCGGCATCGACGGTCAGCGTGAGCTGACCGAACGCGACGGAGTGACCGGTCGCGATTCCCGGCAAGGCGCCGACGATCGTCTGACCCAGGGTGTCGAGCCCGTTGTCGTCCATGAAACAGCCTTCTTCAGCGTTCGATAGTGCCGGTCCGCCGGATTTTCTTCTGCAACAGCATCACGCCGTACAGCAGCGCTTCGGCGGTGGGCGGACAGCCGGGCACATAGATGTCGATCGGGACGATGCGGTCGCAGCCGCGCACCACGGAATACGAATAGTGATAGTAGCCACCGCCGTTGGCGCACGATCCCATCGAGATCACGTAGCGCGGCTCCGGCATCTGGTCGTAAACCTTGCGCAGCGCCGGGGCCATCTTGTTGGTCAGCGTACCGGCAACGATCATCACGTCGGACTGACGCGGCGACGCACGCGGCGCGAAGCCGAACCGCTCGGCATCGTAACGCGGCATCGACAGCTGCATCATCTCGACGGCGCAGCAGGCGAGACCGAACGTCATCCACATCAGCGAGCCGGTGCGCGCCCAGGTGATCAGGTCATCGGTCGCGGCGACGAAGAAGCCCTTGTCGGACAGCTCGCGGTTGACGTTGAGGAAGAACGGATCGTCCGCCCCGACCGGCTTGCCGGTGTTGGGGTCGATGATGCCGGTGGCGGGCCGCGCGATCAGCGGCTGCGCGCCGGTCGGATATTGCGACGGCGTCGGCTGCATCGTTTCAGGCCTCAATCCCATTCCAACGCGCCCTTCTTCCATTCGTAGGCAAAGCCGACGGTCAGGACGCCAAGGAATACCATCATCGACCAGAAGCCGGTCGCGCCCAGCTTGCCGAAGGCGACCGCCCACGGAAACAGAAATGCGACTTCGAGGTCGAAGATGATGAACAGAATGGCGACGAGGTAGAATCTGACGTCGAATTTCATGCGGGCATCGCTGAAAGCATTGAATCCGCATTCATAGGCGGAGAGCTTCTCGGGGTCCGGTTGCTGATACGCCACCGCGAACGGCGCCACCAGCAAAACGAAGCTCAAACCAGCCGCAACGATGATAAAAACGACGATTGGCAGGTAGTTAGACAGAATGCCACTCATCACCCGTTCCCTAACCCCGCGGCTGTTGCGCTGCCGCAGACTCGTTCGCATTTGAATTGTTCTACCGCTTAGCGCAGTGCAACAGGGGGCGCAAGCCAAGCTGTGGCAAGACCGAGGTCCTCGGCGTGAATCCGATCCTCACCTGCACGAATTCGTGACTCATCATTCACAACCGAACTCGTCAACGCGTTAGAAACCATACGCAGCGCGGACGAAACCATTTTCGGAACCGGCGAAACTTTCCTGAAACACACGCAAGGCTATCGTCCGTTTGTCGACGCGGCAACAACAAGCGCCGCGGGGAGGCAGCGATGAACCACTCTTTGCATTCAGCGGATCGTGCGACCCACCTGAAGATCGTGGTGGTGGCTCTCATCGCAGGTATCAGCGTAGCAGCGCTGGGAATTACAGCCCGCACCACCGCAGCCGACAGCCAGACGGCCCAGGTCATCAAGGCCACCAAGCAGATGACCGTCACGGACGCTGGCCGCTCGACAGTGAGATAGCCACACATCCCCGACCGCGCATCAGCGGTAACAGAGGGTTGAGAAGGCCGCCACCTCGGCGGCCTTTTGCATACCTGCCAGATGCAAACAGCAAGCATTCTCGATACATCCGCGCCAGCGCGCGTCAGTGCCCTCGCCTGCTATCCGCGGATCGAGCCAGAGACCCGCGCAGACTCAGCCTGAGAGCCCGACTGGACATGCTGGCAATGAAATCGAGCACTTTCGTTTCCATCCGTCATGCCCGGCCTCGTGGCGGGCATCACGTCTTGCAGCGAAACGGCGAGAAAAGGCGCGGATGGCTTGGACAAGCCCGGCCATGACGAAACTAATCGTCAATGGGACGGCTTGTGAAAGCCTTTGAATGTCTTGCCCGCATTTCCGGTCGGGCTCTGAGGCCCAGACGGCAAACAGCATCGGACCGCGATGAGATCGCTGTGAACTTCAGGAGGTTTCAGAGGGGGACTGCAGTGCGCCAATCGCCATCTTGGCGAAGTGGCGCGAGAGACGGGGCTCGAACCCGCGACCTCCGGCGTGACAGGCCGGCGCTCTAACCAACTGAGCTACTCCCGCGTGGTTTTGCGTCAACCGCCGCAGTGGCGGTCGAATTAAAGGGCTCGCTCCCCCAAGTCAAGCGGCTTGAGGCAGAGATTCCCATTCTCGTGCACAGCCTTTGCATTTCGCCTTTAATGTCGGCATTTTTCGACACCCGAATGCAAATAATGCGCTGTTTACGGGGCAAACGACGTAGGCAGCGCCCACCCGAATCGTCTAAGCCCTGCTACGTCTTAGTTTCTAAGCCGCCACACACAGCAGGAGGGCTATATGGCGAAGAAAGCAGTTGCCAAATCCGCGACGCCGGCGACGGTGACCTTGAAGCATCTCGCAGCGGCGCTCGCGGAAGAGCACGAGCTGTCGAAGAAGCAGACCGAAGCCATTCTGGGCGACATGGTGACCCGCATCACCAAGCACCTGAAGAAGGGTGAGCGCATCCGGATCGTCGGCCTCGGCATCCTCCAGGTTCGCAAGCGCGCCGCCCGCATGGGCCGCAACCCGGCCACCGGCGAGCAGATCCAGATCAAGGCCTCCAAGAAGGTGGCGTTCCGCGCCGCCAAGGAACTCAAGGAAGCGATCTGATTCTGCTTCCAGAGCGTTTTTCAACGGGCGACTCGGTTGTCCCGGGTCCGTGAAAAACGCTCGTCGCAGCAATGCGCTGGAGTGCAGGTCCTGATCGGATCGGGATCGGAGCTCCAGTTCAGATTGAAGAACGGCAGGCTCGGGCATCCGCCCCGCCTGCCGTTTCTTTTTGGCGGCGCAGCACGCCGCTCCCTGGGTCGCGCCGCAGGTCAGGACCGGATATCAACAGGAATGCCGCGTGCCCGAAGCGCATGGTCCCGCGTTCGGGTGCTGCAAGCCTGCAAGGGAGTTCGGACGTGACCGCGATTAACTTCGACTTCACCGTGTTGGAGCGTTTTCTCCGCTACGTCACCATCGACACCCAATCGGACCCGCATTCCGAATCCTGCCCGTCCACAGAAAAGCAAAAAGACCTCGGCGCGCTGCTGGCGCAGGAGCTGCGCGAATTGGGACTCGCCGACGCGCATCTCGACCAGCACGGCTACGTCTACGCGACGATTCCTTCGACCACCGCGAAGCAGAACGTCCCGGTGATCTGCTTCTGCGCCCACATGGACACCTCACCCGATTGTTCAGGCGCCGGTGTCAAACCACAGGTGTGGAAGGACTATCAGGGTGGCGACATAGTCCTGCCGGGTGATTCCTCACAGGTGATTCGACGGGCGGAGCATCCGGCGCTGTCGGATCAGATCGGCCACGACATCGTCACCAGCGACGGCACCACCCTGCTCGGCGCCGACAACAAGGCAGGCGTCGCCGAGATCATGGATGCGGCGCGGTTTCTGCTGGCGCACCCGGAGATCAAGCACGGCACGCTCAAGATCCTGTTCACCCCGGACGAAGAAATCGGCCGCGGCGTCGATAAGGTCGATCTCGCCAAGCTCGGCGCCGATTTCGCCTACACCATGGACGGCGAAAGCGCCGGTCACATCGAGGACGAGACGTTTTCGGCCGACAGCGCGCTGATCACCATCGAAGGCGTCAGCGCCCATCCGGGATTCGCCAAGGGCAAGATCGAGCACGCCATCAAGATCGCCGCCGCGATCATAGAGCGGCTGCCCAAGACCGGCTGCTCGCCGGAGACGACCGAAGGACGCGAAGGCTTCCTGCATCCGATCGGAATCACCGGCACGCTGGAGAAAGCCAGCGTCAGCTTCATCGTCCGCGATTTCACCGAGGCCGGGCTGAAGGACAAGGAGACGCTGCTGCAGAGCATCGTCGAAGAGGTGATGCTGGATTATCCGCGCTCGCGCGCCAGGATCGAGATCCAGCCGCAATATCGCAACATGAAGCAGGTGCTCGACCGCCATCCCGAGCTGGTCGAGAACGCCCGCGAAGCGATCCGCCGTGCCGGCCTTACGCCGGTCACCGCCGCGATCCGAGGTGGTACCGATGGTGCGCGGCTGTCGTTCATGGGCCTGCCCTGCCCGAACGTGTTCGCCGGCGAGCACGCCTTCCACTCCCGTCTGGAATGGGTCAGCCGTCAGGACATGGAGAAGGCGGTCGAGACCATCGTGCATCTGGCGACGATCTTCGAAGAGCAGGCCTAGCACGAGCTAGCGAGAGGCCGTCGGAGCTCCGCCGGGCATCCGACGATGCGCAGAGCAGCCACGATTTTGTCCCAATCGTTGGACCACCACCGAGGAATCAGTTCTGAGTTCCCGTGCCGCAACGATCTGCCTGCGCGCGACACGGAGACATTCGGATGATTTGCGCCCGCTTCGCATCTTTGGCGTCTACTCGACGGGTCGGGATCGCTGCGCTGATCGCAGGCGCGCCCCTCCTCCTCGCGGGCTGCAAGGAAGAGAACAAATACGCCGCGCCGCCACCCGCTAAGGTCACCGTCGCCAAGCCGACACAGGCGCCCGTGACGCTCTATGCGGAATTCACCGGCAACACCTCGCCGGTCGCCTCGGTCGATCTCGAAGCGCGGGTGCAGGGCTTTATCGAGAGCATCGATTATCTCGACGGTGAAGCGGTCAAGAAGGATCGCGAGCTGTTCAAGATCGAGAAGGCCCAATACCAGGCGCAGGTCGACCTGCAACAGGCCCAGCTCGACGGCGCCAAAGCCAAGCAGGCCAACGCCCAACGCGAAGCCGACCGGCAATCGATCCTCGGCCAGAAAGACGTCGCCTCGCAGCGCAACGTCGACGACGCCCAGACCAATCTGGCAGCGGCCAACGCCCAGGTCGCAGCCGCGCAGGCGTCGCTGGCACTGGCCAAAACCTCGCTCGGCTACACCACGGTGACGGCGCCGTTCGACGGTGTGGTGACCCGGCGCCTGGTCAACGTCGGCACCCTGGTCGGATCGGCAGGCCCGACCAAGCTCGCCACCATTCTCCAGGTCGATCCGCTGTACGTGTATTTCAACATCACCGAGCAGCAGCAGATCAATCTGCGCGACGCGCTCGCCAAACGCGGCAAGACGCTGAAGGACATGCGTGAAGAACGGCTGGAAATGCCGATCCAGGTCGCGCTGTCGTCGGACACCTCGTTCCAATATGCCGGCAAGGTCGACTACATCGCGCCGCAGGTCGATCCGTCGACCGGAACGCTGCAGCTCCGCGGTACGCTGCCGAACAAGGATGTGGCGCTGGTGCCCGGCCTGTTCGTGCGAGTTCGCGTCGCGGTCGGCAAGCTCGACGACGCGCTGTTGATCAACGACACCGCGGTGATGTCCAACCAGACCGGCAGCTACGTGATGGTGGTCGGGGCCGGCGACGTGGTCGAGCAGCGCCAAGTCACGCTCGGCCCGCAGGAAGGACAGCTTCGGGTCATCACCAAGGGCCTGAAGGCCGACGACCGGGTGGTGATCGGCGCGATCCAGCGCGCGATCGCCGGCAACACCGTCGCGCCGGTCGCCGGAGCGATGGCGGCCGCCCCGACGGCGCCAACACCGGCCCCCGCTGCTCTGAACCCTGGAGCCGAATCCGGCACCGCGAAACCCTGAGTCCACCGGCCCTCACGAGGCGTTGCCCATGTTCTCGCGCTTCTTCATCGAACGGCCGGTGTTGTCCAACACCCTCGCCTTCCTCATCGTCCTGCTCGGCGCCCTGGCGCTGATGCGACTGCCGGTGTCGCAGTATCCCGACGTGGTGCCGCCGACGGTGTCGGTCACCGCGACCTATCCGGGCGCCAGCGCGCGCACCGTGATGGATTCGGTGGCGCTGCCGATCGAGCAGCAAGTCAACGGCGTCGAGGGCATGATCTACATGCAGTCGACCAGCGCCAGCGACGGCAGCTACAGCCTGATCGTCACCTTCGACATCGGCACCGACCCGAACATGGCGCAGGTGCTGGTGCAGAACCGGGTGTCGCTCGCCAGCGCGCAATTGCCGACCTCGGTCTCGACCCAAGGCCTCAACATCAAGAAGAAGTCGACGGCGATTCTGCAGTTCGTCAGCCTGTATTCGTCGGACGGCCGCTACGACAATCTGTTTCTCGCCAACTACGCCAAGATCAATATCCAGAACGAACTGGCGCGGCTGCCCGGCGTCGGCGACGTCTCGGTGCTCGGCTCCGGATCCTACGCAATGCGGATCTGGCTCGATCCCGACAAGCTGCAAAGCTACGGCCTGACGCCGAGCGACGTGATCAGCGCCGTGAAGCAGCAGAGCAACCAGGTCACCGCCGGCCTGGTCGGCGGCCCGCCGGCCCCCTCGATCGTCAATTTCCAATATGCGCTCGATGTCGTCGGGCGCTTCAACGAAGCGACCGATTTCGAGAAGATCGTGGTCAAAGCGGTCGACCAGGGCGGCGGCCAGCTGGTGCGGATCGGCGACATCGGCCGCGTCGAACTCGGCGCCTCCTCTTACGGCCAAAACGCCACCCTCGACGGCAAGCCCTCGGCCGCAATCGCGATCTCGCTGCTCTCGGGCGCCAATGCGCTATCGGTGGCGCAGGCGGTCAACGCCAAGATGAAGGAAATGGCGGGCTCGTTCCCGGCCGGCCTCGACTACAAGGTGTCGTTCGACAGCACCAAGTTCATCACCGCTTCGGTCAACGAGGTCTACGAAACGCTCCTCATCGCCGCCGTGCTGGTGCTGGTGGTGATCCTGATGTTCCTGCAGGACTGGCGGGCGATGCTGGTCCCCGCCACCACCGTGCCAGTGACGATCATCGGCGCGTTCGCGGCAATGTCGGCGATGGGTTTTACCGTCAACACCACCAGCCTGTTCGCGCTGGTGCTGGCGATCGGCATCGTGGTCGACGACGCCATCGTCATCGTCGAAGGCGTGTCCCGGCACATCGCCGGCGGCATGTCGAGCCGCGAAGCCGCAGTGAAGGCGATGTCGGAGCTGTTCGGTCCGATCATCGGCATCACGCTGGTGCTGATGGCGGTGTTCCTGCCCGCCGCCGCCCTGCCCGGCCTCACCGGCAAGATGTATCAGCAATTCGCGCTGGTGATCGCCGCCACCGCGCTCATCTCGGCGGTGAATGCGGTGACGCTGAAGCCGACGCAATGCGCGCTATGGCTGCGCGCGCCGGTGCCGCCGGAACAGCGCGGCATCGTCTATCGCATCTTCAACGCGGTGTATGCGCGCTGCGAGGCGGTGTATGCGGCGCTGATCCGCCGCCTGGTGGCGTTCAGCATCCTGACCACGATCGTCGGCCTGGTGCTGGTCGGGGTCGCGTTCTATGGCGTGTCGCGGGTGCCGACAGCCTTCCTGCCCTCGGAAGATCAGGGCTATTTCATCATCAGCCTGAAGCTGCCGGATGCGGCCTCCGCCGGGCGCAGCGACGCCGCGGTCGCCAAGGCGGTCGAATTGGTGCGCAAGACTCCGGGCGTGGAAAGCGTGATCGGCGTCTCCGGCGTCTCGCCGCTCGACAATAACGCCACGATGTACAACGCCGGCATGCTGTACGTGGTGCTGCACGACTGGGATCAGCGCAAGACCAAGGATCTCAGCATCGATGCGATCGCCGCCAAGGTGCGCGCCGCGCTCGGCCAGCTCGACACCGCAACTGCGCTGGTGCTGTTGCCGCCGCCGATCCAGGGCATCGGCAACACCGGCGGCTTCACCATGATGGTGGAGATGAAGAACGGCAGTTCGGACTTCCTGGCGCTGCAGAACGCCACCGAACAGCTCGCCGCCAACGCCTCGACCCAGAGCGGCATCACCCACGCGGCCTCGACCTTCAAGGGCAACGTCAAGCAGCTCCGCCTGGTGGTGGACCGGATGAAGGCGGAGACGCTCGGCGTCACCGTCGGCCAAGTGTTCTCCGCCGTCGAAAGCTATCTCGGCTCGACCTACGTCAACCAGTTCACCAAGTTCAACAACGTGTTCCAGGTCTACGTCCAGGGCGACGCGCCGTTCCGGCTGCGGCCAGACGACGTGTTGAAACTGAAGGTCAAGGGCAGCAATGGCCAGATGGTGCCGGTCGGCGCGGTCGCGTACCTGACCGACGAAGTCGGCCCGCCGCTGATCACGCTGTACAACCTGTACCCCGCCGCGACGCTGGTCGGCAGCCCGGCGGCCGGCTTCAGCTCCGGCGAAGCGATGTCGCTGATGAGCGAAGTCGCCGCCAAGTCGCTGCCCTCGTCGATGGGCACGGCGTGGACCGGGATGTCGTATCAGGAGCAGGTGGTCGGCAATCAGATCTACTACGTGTTCGCGGTCGCGCTGCTGCTGGTGTATTTCGTGCTCGCCGGACAATACGAAAGCTGGCTACAGCCGCTGGCGGTGATCCTCGCCGTGCCGCTGACCCTGCTCGGCACCGTCGCGGCGCTGGAATGGTCGGGCCTGCCGAACGATCTCTACACCCAGATCGGCATCGTGCTGCTGATCGCGCTCGCGGCAAAGAACGCGATTCTGATCGTCGAATACGCGCGCGAGAAATGTATCGAGGGCATGCCGGTGGCCGAGGCTGCGGTGGAAGCAGCGCGGCTGCGGTTCCGCCCGATCCTGATGACCTCGTTCGCCTTCATCTTCGGCATGCTACCGCTGGCGCTCGCGACCGGCGCCGGTGCCGGCGCCCGCGTCTCGCTCGGCGTCGCAGTGGTGGCCGGCATGCTGGCCTCGACCGGCCTCGCCGTGCTGTTCGTCCCGGCGTTCTTCGCGGTGCTGCAGCGGATGGGGACACGGCGCGAGCCTGCGGCCTCGCGGGCCGAGAGCTAAGGGCCGCCGAGGCCACCGCAAAGCTGGATCGGCCCTGCGCCGGTCCAGCCTGCCTTGCACAGACCATGGCCCACGCGGTAGATAGGCGCGGCGGGCGGCTAGCTCAGCTGGTTAGAGCATCTCGTTTACACCGAGAGGGTCGGGAGTTCGAATCTCTCGCCGCCCACCATGGTTCTCGCGCCGCTGCCCGAGGCTCCCGGCGTCTGCCGCCCACCTCCAGCGCTCGACGCGGTGACGCCAGCAGACTTCTGCTCGCCGACCCAGAGAAAATTGTTCTCCACTGGTGAACGATCTCCGAACGTCCGGAGACGCCGTTAGGGATCGGCCAAGAGCCGACGCGGATTTAGGTACCGCACCGCACTATTTTCTACCCAACATAGTACCGATAGCGGTCTCACCGACTGCGCCGCGTGCTTTTGAGCGGAGAAAGTGCCGGTAAATGTACTAACGAGATTTCCATCTACCCCCGGTAGTGAGGAGGACATCAAGACGCCGGCTGGGGTGGTCAATGGCAAGGGTTGGGTGGAACGCACGGGCGCGCAGCCTGTTGCGAGGACCGGGAAACGTGTCCGTGCGATGGATCGTCGGGATCGGCGTGCTGCTGATCGCCGCGATCTCGATGGTCACCGCCTGGATGATCGCCGACGGCCGTGAACGCGTCCTGCGCAACGCCGAACGCGAGCTCGGCAACACCGCCCTGCTGCTCGCCCGTCAATTCGACCGCACCTTCGAGACCCTCAACGCCGATCAGAGCGACACCGCCTCCTCGCTCGAACAGGCCTTCCCGCTCGCCAAAGCGCTGTCGACCCACACGCTGCTGTCGCTGAAGGCCGGCGAGCTCGGTGACTTCGACCTGTTCGACGCCAGCGGCGTCCTGATCAACTCCTCGCGCGGCTGGCCGCTGCCGAACGTCGCGATCGGCCAGCATCCGAGCTTCAAGCGCTGGACCGCCGATTACGAACGCGACGAAGGCGAAGCCGAATTCATCCGCGATCCGGTGCGCGGCAGCCTGGCGCTGACCCTGGTCAAGCGACTGCGCGGCCCGACCCTCGCGACCACCGGCATTCTGACCCGGACGATTCCGAACACCTGGTACGAGAACCTCGCCTCCTCGATCGTGCTTGGCGAGGACGCTTCGATTGCGGTGTTCACCAGCGGCGGTACGCTGATCACGCGCTGGCCGCGCTTCACTCAGGCGAACGGCCAGAACTTCCTCGATTCCGATCTCAAACCGCTGTTCCTGCATCCGAGCGTCACCCAGCGGGTGAACAGCCCGTTCGACGGCGCTGAGCGGCTCGCCGCATCGCGGATGCTGACCAAGCAGCCGGTGTTCGTGGTGGTGTCGCGCTCGGTCACCGGCGTGCTGTCGAGCTGGTGGCATGAGCTGTGGGTGATGGTGGCGGTCGCATGCGCCTCTGCGCTCGCGGTTGCCGTGGTGTTGTTTCAGCTCGGTCGCCAGATCATCCGGCAGGAAACCGATTTGCGAAAGCGCTACAGCATCGCGGTCGACAACATGGCGCAAGGCCTGTCGCTGTTCGATTCCGCAGGACGGCTTCTGCTGTTCAACCAGCGCTACCTCGATCTTTATGGCCTGCCTGCCGACGCACTGAAGCTCGGCATGCGCACCTTCGAAATCGTGCGCCAGTTGCAGCAGGCCGGCCACGATCCGCATCTGCTCGAATCCTATCAGGCGTTCGCCCTCAAGAACGCAGGCACTCACAGTGCGTTCGAGGTCGAACTTCCCGACGGGCGAACCATCCTGATCACCCGCGAGCCGATCCAGGGCGGCGGCTGGGTCATGACCCACGAGGAGATCACCGAGCGCAAGCGCGCGGACTCCCGCATCCACCATCTCGCGCACTACGACGACCTCACCGGCCTGCCGAACCGCTCCTCGTTTCGCAAGCATCTCGGCGACGCGCTCGGCGCGATCGAGCCCGGCGATCAGCTAGCGCTGCTCTACATCGACATCGACGAGTTCAAGATCGTCAACGACACCCTCGGTCATCCGGTTGGCGATCAGCTGTTGCAGGTCATCGCCGAGCGACTGCAGCGCTGCCTGACGCCGGCCGACTACGTCGCGCGGCTCGGCGGTGACGAATTCGCCGTGGTGATGGCCGACGCCACCGACGTCCGGGAGCTGGTGGCGAAGCTGCAGTCCACGCTGCGCGATGGCATCGACTGCGCCGGCCAAGTGATCTCGCCGGACGCCAGCATCGGCATCGCGCTGGCACCGGAGCACGGCTGCGAGGTCGACGATCTGATCGCCAAGGCGGACCTCGCGCTGTACGCAGCAAAAGCCGAAGGCCGACGCACCTATCGGTTCTTCATGCCCGAGATGGATACCAAGGCCAAAGCCCGGCACGACCTCGCGACCGAGCTCAAGCGCGCGGTGGCCGAGCACGACTTCCAGCTCCACTTCCAGCCGCTGGTCGATCTGAATTCCGGCGCGATCGCCGGCTGCGAAGCGCTGCTGCGCTGGCAGCATCCGCTGCGCGGCTTCGTCTCGCCGGCCGAGTTCATTCCGCTGGCGGAAGACATCGGGCTGATCGAAGACCTCGGCGAATGGGTGCTGGATCAGGCCTGCCGTGTCGCGGTCGGCTGGCCGGCGTCGATGACGGTTGCGGTCAACGTGTCGCCGATCCAGTTCCGGCGCGCCACCTTCCCGCTCAAGGTCGCTGCGGCGCTCGCCCGCACCGGACTGGCCGCGCACCGGCTCGAGCTCGAGATCACCGAGGCGCTGCTGCTGCAGGACAACGAGTCGACGTTGGCGATCCTCAATCAGCTCCGCGATCTCGGCGTCAAAATCGCACTCGACGATTTCGGCACCGGCTATTCGTCGCTCAGCTATCTGCACCGCTTCCCGATCGACAAGATCAAGATCGACAAAAGCTTCGTCGACACCCTCACCGAGGAAGCCGGATCGGCCACCATCGTCCGGGCGATCGTGCAGATCGCCGCCGCCGGCAACAAGATCACGCTCGCCGAAGGCGTCGAGACCGCCGCCCAGCGCGACCTGCTGCGCCGCCTCGGCTGCCATCAGATGCAAGGCTACCTGTTCAGCCCCGCGCTGCCGGAAGACGCCCTAGCCCGCCTGATCGGCCTCCCCAGCGCCGAAACGCAAACGGCGCCCCGCAGGGCGCCGTTGATGTCGGTGTGAGGCTGTCGCCGCCTTAGTGGGCGGTCAGGCCGCCGCCGGCTTCGTCGGAGGCTTCCGCGCTGTCCGGAGTGCCGGGCAGCTTGGTTTCCTCTTCCCAGACGATCGGCACCGGCGCGCGGGTCAGCGCGTTGGCGATCACCTCGTCCATCCGCGCCACCGGGATGATGTTGAGACCACCCTTGATGGCGTCCGGAATCTCGGTGAGATCCTTGGCGTTGTCTTCGGGGATCAGCACCGTCTTGATGCCGCCGCGGGCCGCGGCGAGCAGCTTCTCCTTGAGGCCGCCGATCGGCAGCACCCGGCCACGCAGCGTGATCTCGCCGGTCATGGCGATATCGCGGCGGATCGGAATGCCGGTCAGCACCGACACGATGGTGGTCGCCATCGCCACGCCGGCCGACGGGCCGTCCTTCGGGGTCGCCCCCTCCGGCACGTGGACGTGGATGTCGCGCTTCTCGAAGAACGGCGGCTCGATCCCGAAGGTGATCGCGCGGCTGCGGACGTAGGACGCCGCCGCCTGGATCGATTCCTTCATGACGTCGCGCAGGTTGCCGGTGACAGTCATCCGGCCCTTGCCCGGCATCATCACGCTTTCGATCGTCAGCAGCTCGCCGCCGACATCCGTCCACGCCAGACCCGTCACCACGCCGACCTGATCGTCCTTCTCGATCTCGCCGAAGCGGAACTTCGGCACGCCGAGATATTCCTCGATCTGCTTCTCGTCGATGTGGACCGACTTCTTCTTCGACAGCATCAGGTCCTTCACCACCTTCCGCGCGAGCGTAGAGATCTCGCGCTCGAGGTTGCGGACGCCGGCCTCGCGGGTGTAGCGGCGGATGACGAGCAACAACGCGTCGTCGTCGATCGACCACTCCTTCGGCTCCAGGCCGTGCTTGGTCAGCGCCAGCGGGATCAGGTGCTTGCGTGCGATCTCGACCTTTTCGGTCTCGGTGTAGCCGGCGATCCGGATGATCTCCATACGATCCATCAGCGGCCCCGGAATGTTCAGGGTGTTCGCCGTGGTGATGAACATCACGTTGGACAGATCGTAGTCCACCTCGAGATAGTGGTCGTTGAAGGTGCCGTTCTGCTCGGGGTCGAGCACCTCGAGCAGAGCCGAGGACGGATCGCCGCGGAAATCGGCGCCCATCTTGTCGATCTCATCGAGCAGGAACAGCGGGTTCGACGTCTTCGCCTTCCGCATCGACTGGATGATCTTGCCGGGCATCGAGCCGATGTAGGTGCGGCGGTGACCGCGGATCTCGGCTTCGTCACGCACGCCGCCGAGCGACACGCGGACGAACTCGCGTCCGGTGGCCTTGGCGATCGACTTGCCGAGCGAGGTCTTGCCGACGCCGGGCGGGCCGACGAGGCACAGGATCGGGCCCGACAGCTTGTTGGCGCGCGACTGCACCGCGAGATACTCGACGATCCGCTCCTTGACCTTCTCGAGCCCGTAGTGATCGGAATCCAGCACGGCCTGCGCCGCTTCCAGATCCTTCTTCACCTTGGACTTCTTGTTCCACGGGATCGACAGCAGCCAGTCGAGATAGTTGCGCACGACGGTCGCTTCCGCGGACATCGGCGACATCTGGCGCAGCTTCTTCAGCTCGTGCTGCGCCTTCTCCCGCGCTTCCTTGGAGAGCTTGGTCTTGGCGATCTTCTCTTCGAGTTCGGCGAGTTCGTCCCGGCCGTCTTCGTCGCCGAGCTCCTTCTGGATCGCCTTCATCTGCTCGTTGAGATAGTACTCGCGCTGGGTCTTCTCCATCTGGCGCTTAACGCGCGAGCGGATGCGCTTCTCGACCTGCAAGACCGAGATTTCGCTCTCCATCAGGCCGAGCACCTTCTCAAGCCGCTGCGTCACCGACAGCGTCTCCAGGATGCCCTGGCGATCGGCGATCTTGACGGCGAGATGCGAGGCGACGGTGTCGGCGAGCTTGGCGAAGTCGGTGATCGACTGCACCACGCCGACCACTTCGGCCGAGATCTTCTTGTTGAGCTTCACGTAGCTCTCGAAGTCGGACACGACCGAGCGGCCCAGCGCTTCGGCTTCCACCGAGCTGGCATCGCTGTCTTCGAGCGCGACGGCGTCAGCCTCGTAGTAATCGGCGCGATCGGTGTACTTGTCGACCTTGGCGCGCGCGAGGCCTTCGACCAGCACCTTGACGGTGCCGTCGGGCAATTTCAGCAGCTGCAGAACGCTGGCCAGCGTGCCGATCTCGTAGATCGCATCGGGAGCCGGATCGTCATCGGACGCGTTCTTCTGCGTCGCCAGCATGATCAGCGCGTCGTTCTTCATCACCTCTTCGAGGGCGCGGATCGACTTCTCGCGGCCGACGAACAGCGGCACGATCATGTGCGGAAACACGACGATGTCGCGCAGCGGGAGAACCGGATAGGAGTGGCTTTCGCCGTAGGTGATCGATGGCCTGGGTTTGGTGGCGGTCATGGCCCCGTTCCTTTCGTTTTGCCCCCTCGCCCTCGGCCCGCCATCGGCGCTGCCGTCACGAGGTGCGGAGGTGTCCGGTCTTCTCCGGCCGGTCAGGGCCTCGGTCTCCGGAATGATTGAGACGAATCCTGAAAACGCTTGTCATCGCCGACCAATTAGGTGGCTATCCGGCGGTGGGGTGTCAAGTCGTGGAAAACGCAACGTTTTGTCCGGCTTTGGCGCGGAATGCTGATGCACAGAAACGAGCCGCCACACGCGGCGGCAGCCCGTTCTGATCGTTGCGGCAGCGGCCCGGAGGGCCGCCGCGTCGGCGCTGCGCGTCAGGCGCTGGCGCTGGTCTCGGCCGCACGGTCGGTGCGGTCGGCATAGATGTAAAGCGGCCGAGCGGTGCCATCGACCACTTCGCGCGAGATCACCACTTCCTCAACGCCTTCCAGGCCCGGGAGGTCGAACATGGTCTCGAGCAGGATGCTCTCCAGGATCGACCGCAGGCCGCGGGCGCCGGTCTTGCGCTCGATCGCCTTGCGGGCGACTGCACCGAGCGCTTCGTCGGCGAAGGTGAGCTCGACGTTCTCCATCTCGAACAGCCGCTGGTACTGCTTGACCAGCGCGTTCTTCGGATCGGTCAGGATCTTCTTCAGCGAGTTCTCGTCGAGGTCTTCCAGGGTGGCGACCACCGGCAGACGACCGACGAATTCCGGGATCAGGCCGTACTTGAGCAGATCCTCGGGCTCGACGTGGCGGAAGATCTCACCGGTGCGGCGATCTTCCGGCGCGAGCACTTGCGCGGCGAAGCCGATCGAGGTGGTCCGACCGCGCGACGAGATGATCTTCTCGAGGCCGGCGAACGCGCCGCCGCAGATGAACAGGATGTTGGTGGTGTCCACCTGCAGGAATTCCTGCTGCGGATGCTTGCGGCCGCCCTGCGGCGGGACCGAGGCCACCGTACCTTCCATGATCTTCAGCAGCGCCTGCTGGACGCCCTCGCCCGAAACATCGCGGGTGATCGAGGGATTGTCCGACTTGCGGCTGATCTTGTCGATTTCGTCGATGTACACGATGCCGCGCTGCGCCCGCTCGACATTGTAGTCGGCCGCCTGCAGCAGCTTCAGGATGATGTTCTCGACGTCCTCGCCGACGTAGCCGGCTTCGGTCAGCGTCGTCGCATCCGCCATCGTGAACGGCACGTCGAGGATCCGCGCCAGCGTCTGCGCCAGCAGCGTCTTGCCCGAGCCGGTCGGACCGATCAGCAGGATGTTCGACTTCGCCAGTTCGACGTCGTTGTGCTTGGTCTGGTGGTTCAGCCGCTTGTAGTGATTGTGGACCGCGACCGAGAGAACCTTCTTCGCATGGTTCTGGCCGATGACGTAGTCATCGAGAACCTTGCAGATCTCCTTCGGCGTCGGGATTCCGTCACGCGACTTCACCAGCGAGGATTTGTTCTCCTCGCGAATGATGTCCATGCACAGTTCCACACATTCATCGCAGATGAATACCGTGGGGCCGGCGATCAGCTTGCGGACCTCGTGCTGGCTCTTTCCGCAGAACGAGCAGTACAGGGTGTTCTTGGAGTCGCTCGTACCGACCTTACTCATTTCTATCTCCGTCCGCCGTTCGGTCTTTTTCCGGTCATCGCCTGATCCGAGCCGATGCCCGGCAGTCGAGTTAAAGTTAGCAATTTCCGTACCAGAAAAGACCCCCGCATCAGTCTGGCCGCGAACCGCGACCGAGTTCGAATCCCCCAAGCACTTTCGTCGATCAGGTTCAGCCAATCAGACTGTCACCCGTCTATCAAGAATTCGCTAATCGGCCGGACGCCGGCCGACGTGACAATAGCGTGATTTGTTGCATCTGCGCGACCCTTGGTCGCTGAAATCAACGCAGCGTTGCGCCATTGTCACGCGGGAGCTCGGCACGAAAGCGGAACATTGGGGCTTTCCTGTGAGAATCCCGAGGGCGAAATGCCCGACCTCGGGACGCTCGCGGCCTAGCCAGCCTTCGGGGCCGGCGCGGGATCTTCGGGGCGCTTGTCGATCACCTTGTCGACGATACCGAATTCCCGGGCCATTTCGGCGGTCAGGAACTTGTCGCGCTCCAGCGCATCCTCGATCGCCTTGTAGGTCTGACCGGTGTGATGCACGTAGATCTCGTTGAGCCGCTTCTTCAGGTTCAGAATCTCCTGGGCGTGCAGCATGATGTCGGTCGCCTGGCCCTGGAAGCCGCCGGACGGCTGATGCACCATGATGCGCGCGTTCGGCAGCGAGAACCGCATGTCCTTGTGGCCGGCGGCGAGCAGCAGCGAGCCCATCGACGCAGCCTGACCGGTGCACAGCGTCGAGACCGGCGGGCGGATGAACTGCATGGTGTCGTAGATCGCCAGACCCGATGTCACCACCCCGCCCGGCGAGTTGATGTACATCGAAATTTCCTTCTTCGGATTTTCCGCTTCGAGGAAAAGAAGCTGCGCGACGATCAGCGTCGACATGCCGTCTTCGACCGGGCCGGTCACGAAGATGATCCGCTCTTTCAGGAGGCGCGAGAAGATGTCGTAGGCTCGTTCGCCGCGGTTGGTCTGCTCGACCACCATCGGCACGAGGTTCATGTAGGTTTCCACCGGATCGCGCATAAATCACCTGAGGGTTGTCGTAGGCGACAGCTCGCGGGAGCGACAAAAACGGCTCCGCCGCAGGCGTTCGCCCCGTGATGCAGGACGTGAAGCGAGGTCACAGATATGAGCCGATTGCGCGGCGACAAGGGTGGGCCCCGTTTCCACCCGTGAGTTGATACCGATTCGGCCAATCCCGGCAAAACCGACGAACGGCTTTTCGCCGCCGGCGAGCCGGCTTTCACGCCGCATCGTTAACGGTGCCTGACGACGCAAAACGGCCGCCGTGACGGTGTCACGGCGGCCGCAGCGATGATTCTTGAGACGATGCGGATCAGGCCGCGGTCTTGTCGTCTTCGTCCTTGTAGAGCTCCTCGCGGGTAACCGGCTTCTCGGTCACGTTGGCGAGCTCCAGGATGAAGTCGACCACCTTGTCTTCGTAAATCGGGGCGCGGAGCTGGGCCAACGCTTCCGGATTGGAGCGATAGAAGTCCCAGACTTCCTTCTCGCGGCCCGGCATCTGACGGGCGCGCTCGATCACCGCGCGGCTGACTTCGTCGTCGGTGACCTGAATCTTGTTCTTCTCGCCGATCTCCGACAGCACCAGGCCGAGGCGGACGCGGCGGTCGGCGATCTTGCGATACTCTTCCTTCGCGGCGTCTTCAGTGGTGTTCTCGTCGGCGAAGGTCTTGCCGGTCGACTGCATCTCGGCGTTGATCGACCGCCACATCACCTCGAACTCCTGCTCGATCAGCGACGGCGGAGCATCGAACTTGTGGGCTTCGTCGAGGCGGTCGAGCAGCTGGCGCTTGACCTTGAGCCGCGAAGCGCCGGCGTATTCGGCGGCGAGACGGGCCTTGGCGGCTTCCTTCAGCTTGTCGAGCGACTCCAGGCCGAGGGTCTTGGCGAATTCGTCGTCGATCGTGGTCTCCTGCGGAGCCTCGAGCTTGGTCGCCGTGGTCTCGAACTCGGCCGGCTTACCGGCCAGCGTCTCGCTGGCGTAGTTGGTCGGGAACGTCACCTTGATGGTGCGGGTCTCGCCGACCGCGATGCCGACGAGCTGATCCTCGAAGCCCGGGATGAAGGACGCCGAGCCGATCACCACCGGGATGTCCTCGCCGGTGCCGCCATCGAACGCGACGCCGTCGATGGTGCCCTTGAACGACACGGTGACACGGTCGCCGGTCTCGGCCTTGGCGCCTTCCGCCTTGTCGGCATAGGCGCGGTTGGCGTCGGCGATGCGCTTGATCGCTTCATCGACGTCGGAATCGGCAACCTCGACCACCGGCTTCTCGACCGAGAAGCTCTTGAAGTCGGCCAGTTCGATCGCCGGAACGACTTCGATCGCCACGGTGTAGTTGAGATCGGACTTGCCCTCGAGGATGTCCTCGATCTCCTTCTGATCCTGCGGCATGGTGATCTTCGGCTCGGTGGCGAGCCGGAAGCCACGCTCGGAGAAGATGCCGTCATTGGTGTCGCGGACCAGCTTGTCGATGGTCTCGGCGGCGACCGAACGGCCGTAGACGCGCTTCAGGTGAGCGGTCGGCACCTTGCCCGGACGAAAGCCGTTGAGGCGCACCTTGTCCTTCAGATCGGCGAGCTTCTCGTCGATCTTGGCGTCGATGTCCGCAGCCGGGACATTGACCTGGAATTCGCGCTTCAATCCGTCGGCAACGGTTTCCTTGACCTGCATGGCGTCAATCTTCTTCTCTTGGCTCCGGCCGAAGGACCGGAAATGGTCGAACTGTACGATGCGGCCTCGCGGCCTGCACCATCGGGTTGGCGGACATCCGTCCTGGCGGACGGCCCTCCGAAAATCGTCATGAGCAAAAGCACTTGCGTGGTGCGGGCGGAGGGACTCGAACCCCCACAACTTTCGTCACTGGAACCTAAATCCAGCGCGTCTACCAATTCCGCCACGCCCGCGAAGAGCATCATGTCCGGCCGCGATGCCGCGGGCGGCGGCTTATAGCATGACATATAGGGCCCGCATCAAGAGAAACCCGCAGCTTTTACCAACCGCGGCGGGCCGTCGCAGATCGGCGACGCTTGCTGCGAGCCGACACGGGTTACCGCCCCAAACCGCCTCCTCGCTCAGCTGCCGGCGGTCATCAACGACTGTACGCGGGCATAGAGGTCGGTGCCGCGACCGACCAGATACTGACCTTTCAGGCGGTAATCGCCCGGTACGCCGCGGATATCGACGATCGACAGCCCAGCGCGATCCTGGTGGCCGCGTTCGGACATCAGCGCGCAGATTCGCGAAATCGTGCCGTCCTTGAGGCCCGTGCGATCGGAGAGCTCGCGCTGGGTGATGCCGGGTTTGCCGCCGATCTGCAGCAAGACGAGGATCTGGTTGGCGGTGATTTCGGGGTGAATCTCCCGAAACGCGTCGAGAATAAGAGAGAGTCGGTCGAGCCAACCGGCAGCTTCGATCGTCGTCATGATGGAGAAGGCAGCCTCGTCAAGCAGCAAATGGGAACTCAGTCTTAGGGGCCGAATCTCGGCCGCCTCAAGCCTCACGTTGTCGCAGACCGCTGGACAGCGCGCGGCGAACGTGGTCCGCATCACGCATGACCGATCAGCCGCCTGCCCTGTCCCGCCGCACCGTGCTCGCCGGCCTTGGCGCCGTAGCGGCCGCGCCAGCGCTGCCGATCCAGGCTGCGGCTGCGCCGGCACGCAAGACGCTGGTGCTCCGCGCCGCGATGGGCTCGGCCGTCCTGAAACCGGGCGCGGCTGCGGTGGCGCGGCCGGTCTTGAGCCTCGAAGGCCCGCCGCTGCTGCGCGGCGACGAGGTCGCGGTGCAATTCGACAACAAGCTCGCCGAGCCGGCGCTGCTGACCCTGCGCGGCCTCGGCGGCGCCGGTGCAGCCGAGCCACTGGTGAAGATGCAGCCGGTCCCGCCCGGCGGCAGCGACAGCTTCCTGCTCACCTTACGATCGGCCGGCACCCTGCTCGCCGATCTGCGACTTGCCGCCGACGCCGGACCGGCACCGATGCCGGCGCTGCCGCTGATCGTCACCGAGCCCGAGCCGCCGCAGGCCGACGGCGATCAGGTGGTGCTGATCGAGGACTATCGCCTCGGCGACGACGGCAAGCCCCGCCCCGCAGGCGTCGATGCCGGCGCGACGCCGTGGCTCTACACGGTCAACGGCAAGCCGTCGGCGGAGTTTGCCGTCCGGACCAACGGCCGATTTAGATTCCGCTTCATCAACGCCTGCCAACGCAATGTGATCGCGCTCAAAATCGAAGATCACAGCGTCTGGGTGATGGCCCTCGACAGCCAGCCGGCGGAGCCGTTCCTGGCGCGCGGCGGTGCGCTGGTGATCGCGCCGGGCGGCCGCGTCGATGCGCTGATCGACACCCCGAAGGCCGCCGGATCGCGGGCGGCGATCACCCTGCACGATGGCGGCAAGCCGACCGAGCTCGGCAAGCTGGTCTATACCGGCGATCCGCCGCTCCGCCCGGCGCCGCTGCCGCAGCCGGCGCCGCTGCCAGCCAACGGCCTGCCCAGCCAACTGCCGCTCGGCGGCGCGCTCCGCGCCGAGCTGCTGCTCGGCGCCCTGGTCAACGCGCAGCTCGATTGGTTCGCGCCGGACAAGTTTAACCCGGCGGCCGGCCCGGCGTTTCAGGTCAAGCGCGGCCGCACCGTGGTGCTGGCGCTGACCAACCACGCCACCATGCCGATGGTGTTTCACCTGCACGGCCACCACTTCCGGCTGCTCGACCGGCTCGATGACGGCTGGAAGCCGTTCTGGCTCGACACGCTGGCGATCGACGCCGGCCAGACCCAGCGCATCGCCTTCGCGGCCGAGTACCCCGGGCTGTGGCTGATCGAGTCCTACGCGGCGAAATGGTCGGAGCCGCGGCTAGTGCGCAGCTATCTCGTCACCTGAGAGTCCGGTTCCAAGCCCAGGAGGAATAGAGACTCTTTTCGGAACCGCTCAGTACTCGATGCCGAGCGCGTCATAGACCCGGCGGTGCACCGCCGGCAGGGTCTCGGTCAGATCCTCGGCGATCAGACCCGGACCGGCCTCGCACGCCGCCTCGCCGTGCATCCACACGCCGATACAGGCGGCTTCGAACGCCGGGACGCGCTGCGCCAGCAGGCCGGTGATGATCCCGGTCAGCACGTCGCCGGAGCCGGCGGTTGCCAGCCACGGCGGCGCATTGGCAGCGATCGCCGCCCGGCCGTCCGGCGACGCCACCACCGTATCGGCGCCCTTGAGCAGCACCACGGCACCGGAGCGCTGCGCCGCTACGCGGACTCGTTCAAGCTTCGAGCGAAGTGGATTTTTGTTGCTCATATCGCTGAATAAGCGCGGGAATTCGCCTTCATGCGGGGTCAGCACGACCTGGGGATTGCTGGCCGATTTGATCGCCTCGAACAGCTCGTCCGGATGCCCGGCGAAGCTGGTCAGCGCGTCGGCGTCGAGCACCACCGCGGCACCGGCAGCCAGCGCCGCCAGCACCTTGCCGCGGGTCTCGTCGCCAATCCCCGCGCCCGGCCCGATCCCGATGGCGTTGAAACGGCGGTCGGCCAGCATCGTGCCGAGCTCATCCGGCGTATCGACCGGCCGCACCATCACCGCAGTCAGCGCCGCCGCATTCACGGCCAGCGCATCGCGCGGCGATGCCACGGTCACCAGACCGGCCCCGGCACGGAGCGCGCCCCGCGCAGCAAGCCGCGCCGCCCCGGTCTGCGACAACTCGCCTGACACCACCACCGCATGGCCGCGACCGTATTTGTGGCCGTCGGCACGCGGCACCGGAAAGTCCGGCAGCCACAGATCGGGATCGTTTTCGAACGCCTGCGGCCGGATTTCGCCCAGCACTCCGGGCTCGATACCGATATCGACCAGCCGGACCTGACCGCAGTGCAGCCGGCCCGGCAGCAGCAGGTGGCCGATCTTGCGGCGGAAGAAGGTGACGGTCTCGCGCGCCCGGATCGCCGCGCCCATCACGGCGCCGGTGGCGCCGTTGATGCCGCTCGGCAGGTCGACCGCCAGCACCGGCACGCCGCTGTGGTTCACCGCCTCGATCACCTCGAGCGCCTGATCCTTCACCGGCCGGTTTAGGCCGGAGCCGAACAGCGCATCGATGATCAGCGCCGGCGAGCCGATCGACTGGGTGAGGAACGGCAACAGCGGCCCCTTCCACTCCCGCGCCGCCAGCGCCGCATCGCCCTTTAGCGCTTCGCGCTCGCCGAGCAGCATCACATGCACGGTGCGGCCGAGCGCAACTAATTCGGTCGCGGCAATCAGCCCATCGCCGCCGTTGTTGCCGGGACCGGCGATCACTAGGATCGGGCCCTCCTCGGCGAGATCGATCGCCGCCTGGGCGACGTGGCGGCCGGCATGCAACATCAGCGCGAAGCCTGACGATCCGCCTGCGATCGTCAACAGGTCGGCGCGGTCCATTTCAGCGGGCGTCAACAGTTCCATGCCCAATTCCCGGTACAGTCGCCTGCAGCGAAGGCAGCATCAACGGTGCGAGACCGGACAAAACCCTCAAATGCACAATCGGTAGGCTGATTGCTGAACAATTGATCAGGCAAAGCCCATTTTGCATCCGCTCAGTGAACGCTGCGGGCGATTAATATCCTGATAAAGCTTCATAATCGGCCGATGCGCAAATTGGCACGGACCCTGCTTTTACGGAAGCCAGTTTCGATCCCTCGCGCTCGCCTCTTTGAGGCGGGGTCTGCGCGACCGTTTTCCGAGTTCCGGCCTGGCGGGATTTGGGGATGGTGTTGCTCACCCAGTCGGCCGCGGTGTTATCGATCAACTGCGCAGCGTCGCGCAATCTGGCATACACATGCCGACTCACGACGTGGGAAGTCCGGGGAGAGTGTAAGTGAAGAAGATCGAAGCCATCATCAAGCCGTTCAAGCTCGACGAGGTCAAAGAAGCGCTGCAGGAAGTCGGATTGCAGGGGATCACGGTCACGGAAGCCAAGGGCTTCGGCCGGCAGAAGGGCCACGCCGAATTGTATCGCGGCGCGGAATACATCGTCGACTTCCTGCCCAAGGTGAAGATCGAGATCGTGATCGCCGACGACCTGGTCGAGAAAGCGATCGACGCCATCCGGCGCGCCGCCCAGACCGGCCGCATCGGCGACGGCAAGATTTTCGTTTCCAACATTGAAGAAGCCATCCGCATCAGGACGGGCGAATCCGGACTGGACGCCATCTAAGCACCCGGCCTATCAACCCTCGCCTGATCGCATCACCTGGCGGCCGATCCGGCCGCCATTTCACGACGACCCGTAGCAAAGGGGTACTCATGACGACCGCTAAAGAAGTCCTGAAATCCATCAAGGACAACGACGTGAAATACGTCGATCTGCGTTTCACCGATCCGCGCGGCAAGTGGCAGCATGTCACTTTCGACGTGTCGATGATCGACGAGGACATCTTCTCCGAAGGCACCATGTTTGACGGTTCTTCGATCGCAGGCTGGAAGGCGATCAATGAGTCCGACATGACCCTGATGCCGGATCCGTCGACCGCGACGATCGACCCGTTCTTCGCAGAGACCACCATGGTGATCACCTGCGACATTCTCGAGCCGTCGACCGGCGAGCCCTACAACCGCGATCCGCGCGGCATCGCCAAGAAGGCGGAAGCCCAGGTCAAGGCGCTCGGCATCGGCGACTCCGTGTTCGTCGGCCCCGAAGCCGAGTTCTTCGTGTTCGACGACGTGCGCTATTCGGCGACCCCGTACAACACCGGCTTCAAGCTGGACTCGTCGGAACTGCCGACCAACTCGGACACCGAGTACGAAGGCGGCAACCTCGGCCACCGCATCCGCACCAAGGCGGGTTACTTCCCGGTTCCGCCGCAGGATTCCGTGCAGGACATGCGCTCGGAAATGCTCGGCGCGATGGCCAAGATGGGCGTCAAGGTCGAGAAGCATCACCACGAAGTCGCTTCGGCCCAGCACGAGCTCGGCATGAAGTTCGACACCCTGACCCACATGGCCGACCAGATGCAGATCTACAAGTACTGCATCCATCAGGTCGCCCACATCTACGGCAAGACCGCGACCTTCATGCCGAAGCCGGTGTACGGCGACAACGGCTCGGGCATGCACGTGCACCAGTCGATCTGGAAGGACGGCAAGCCGACCTTCGCCGGCAACAAGTACGCCGACCTGTCGGAAACCTGCCTCCACTACATCGGCGGCATCATCAAGCACGCCAAGGCGATCAACGCCTTCACCAACCCGTCGACCAACTCCTACAAGCGTCTGGTCCCGGGCTATGAAGCGCCGGTGCTGCTGGCCTACTCGGCCCGCAACCGCTCGGCCTCGTGCCGCATCCCCTACACCACCTCGCCGAAGGCCAAGCGCGTCGAAGTCCGCTTCCCGGACCCGATGGCCAACCCGTATCTCGCCTTCGCGGCGATGCTGATGGCCGGCCTCGACGGCATCAAGAACAAGATCGATCCGGGTCCGGCGATGGACAAGGATCTGTACGACCTGCCGAAGGAAGAGCTGAAGCAGATCCCGACCGTTTGCGGCAGCCTGCGTGAAGCGCTCGAGAACCTCGACAAGGATCGCGCCTTCCTCAAGGCCGGCGGCGTGTTCGATGACGACTTCATCGACGCCTTCATCGAGCTGAAGATGACCGAAGTCGCGCGGTTCGAAATGACTCCGCACCCGGTCGAGTTCGAGATGTACTACTCGTACTAATCGCTTCCGCGATACCAGTCAGGGAAAAGGCGCTCCTCGCGGGGCGCCTTTTTCTTTTGGATGATGGCGCTTCATCAAACACAAAACCGCTCTCACAACGCCGTGCCGCGGCAGGAACCCTGGACGACCTCGTCGTAGGGACTCGGGCTCGACCATCTCGAACCAGGCGCACAAGTGGTGCGTCCGCGTGAAAACATGAAGGCCCCCTATGCCTGCGACAGCGGCTATCGCGCGCGGGCGCGCACGATTGATCCAGCGCAAAGCCTCATTCATTCGAATGAATTAAACAGATGCCAATGAGGCGTCGACGATGAAGTCCAACGGCCACACCGACCTGCTCCGGCCCGCGCTCGGCTCGCAAAGCCACGACACGCGCGCCCGGATGATCGAGGCAGCGATCGAGGTGTTCGGCTCGGTCGGCTACCACGGCGCCACCACCCGCCAGCTCGCCGAGCGGGCCAAAGTCAATCAGGCGGCGATCCCGTATCATTTCGGCGGCAAGCGCGAGCTGTACCTCGCCGCCGCGCAAGCGATCGCCGACTACATGCGATCCCGGATCGAGCCGCTGATCGACCAGCTCCGCACGGCCAGCGCCGACCCCGCCCGTCACATCGACGCGGTGGTGATGCGCTTCTTCCAGTTCATCGCCGGCGACGAAGAGCCCGAGGCCTGGACGGTGTTCTTCGTCCGCTGCGAGCGCGACGCCGACGATGCCTTCCGCATCATCTATTACCAATCGGTCGCGCGGTTTCAGGCCGCGTTGATCGCCGAAGTGGCCGCCGCCACCGGACGTTCGCCGGACGACGAGGATCTGAAGGTCCGTGTCGCGATCGTGCTCGGCGCGATCTCCAACTTCCGCACCATGCGCAACGTCATGCTGAGTTCACTCGGCTGGGACACATTCGACGCCGAGCGAAAGCGGACCGTCGAGACGGCCGTCCGGCGGCTGGCGTTGGCCGAACTGCTCGGCATCGGCGCAGGCGCCCCGTCCGACGTCCATCCCCCGCTCGGCTCCGCGTTCGGAGCCCAACCATCCCCCACGGCCTGACTTCAAAAGGAGGCTGCCATGACCAAGCCCGATCTCACTCAAGCCTATCTGGAATGGACCAAGCAGAAGCTCGACGAGTCCGCCGCGACGATCGCCAAGATCGAGGAAGCGGCCGCCAAGCTCGGCGATGCTTCGAGCGCCAAGGCGCAGGAAGCCCTTGCGCAGCTCCGCACCGCGCGTGACGCCTTCCAGACGCAAGTCAACGCGCTGCAGGCCGATCTTGGCGCCTCGAAGCAGGTGACCGACGCCGCGCTGTCGGCCGTCTCAGCGCAGTGGAACGAGGTCGAGCTGGCGTTCCAGAAATTCCTCGGCACCGCCGGCGATCAGGCCGGGCTGGTCAAGGATGCGCTCGCCGCCCGCGCCGAAGCACAGCGGCAGTCGTTCCTGTCGTCGCTGGAGACGATCCAGACCGGCACCGCCGCAGCGCTCGAACAGGGCCGCAAGGAAATGGAATCCCAGCTCCGCCGCTGGACCGAAGAAACCGAAAAGACGCTCGGCCCGAAGCTGACTCAATTGTCGGCGGCTGGCGACGAAACCTGGAACGCGCTCAAGGCCGGCCTCGATGAAACCGCCGCGGTGTACGAGAAGACCTGGGCCCGGATCTCGCAGGCGTTCACCCCGAAGAAGTAACAGCAGACAGTCTGCTCTCCCCCCTCGCCTCGAATGCTTCATCGATCAGCTGAAGCGATAGCGCCAACGAAGCACGGGCTCCTCATCCTGAGGAGCCCGGCGGAGCCGGGCGTCTCGAAGGATGAAGGCACCGCACGAGCTCGCGGCACATGGTTCGAGACGGCGCTTCGCGCCTCCTCCCCATGAGGTCTTAGAGCGAGCTTACGTCGCAGCTACGCGCCAGCACCTCGGGCGCCGCGGCGATCGCATCATACACCGCCTCGATCTCCGCCGCTGTGCTGCAATAGGGCGGCATCAGGTAGATCGTGTTGCCGAGCGGACGGACCAACAGACCGCGAGCAATGAAGTACGCATACAGCCGCGGCCCGACGTCGGCGAGATAACCGCTGTCGCCGACCTGAAGATCGACTGCCGCGATGGTGCCGATCTGGCGGACGTTGGCGAAGCGCGTGTCGTCGCGAAAACGATCGAGCGCACGGGCGTGAACTGCGGCGAGATCATCGATCCGCTGCCGTACCGGCTCACTTCCCCACACCTGAAGATTAGCCAGCGCCGCGGCGCAGGCGATCGGATTAGCGGTGTAGGAGCTGGAGTGAAAGAACGTCTTGCGCCGGTCGGTCGAGAAATGCGCGTCGAAGATCTCGCGCCGGCACATCGTCACTGCGAGCGGCACCGAGCCGCCGGTCAGTCCCTTGGAGTAGCAGGCGATGTCGGGCACGACGTTCGCCTGTTCGCACGCGAACAGCGTGCCGGTGCGGCCCCAGCCGGTCATGACTTCGTCGGCGATCAGCAGCACGCCGTGCGCCCTGCAGATCCGCGCCATCTCGGCCAGCACCCACGGCGGATAGATCAGCATGCCGCCGGCCCCGAGCACCAGAGGCTCGACGATGATCGCCGCCACCGCCTCGGCACGGCACGCCTGCTCCAGCGCGTCGAGCGTCGCCTGCTCGGCTCCCGCGCGTGGAAACGGCAGCCGGCTGACGTCGAACAGCAGCGGATCGTAGGGTGCATTGAACACGCCGCGTTCGCCGACCGACATGCCGCCGATGGTGTCGCCGTGATACGCGCCCTCCAGCGCCAGGATGCGCCGCCGGCTTTCACCGGAATGCAGCCAATAGCCGAGCGCCATCTTCAAGCCGACCTCGACCGAGGTCGAGCCGCTGTCGGAGTAGAACACGTGCGTCAGCTCGGGCGGCGTGATCTCGACCAGGCGCTGCGCAAGCTGTTCGGCCGGCGGATGGGTGAAGCCGGCGAAGATGATCTGATCGAGCTGATCGGCCTGCTGCTTGATCGCCGAGATGATCGTCGGATGGCGATGGCCATGCGTCACCACCCACCACGAACTGATCGCATCGAAGATACGCCGTCCGTCGTCGGCTTGAAGCCAGGCGCCCTCGCTGTGCACGATCGTCAGGGGTTCACCCTGCACCGCATGCTGGGTGAACGGATGCCAGACCGGCGAGGTGTGGCTCATGGCGCGTCTCCAACAAAGTCCCGCGGATCGAACGCCGCCGCGAACGCAGCGCGCAGCGCGGCTGCCTCGAGCGTGGCCAGCAGCGGCAATCGGCCGAGCCGGCGGGTGCGGCCGAGCTCGGTGATGATCTGTTCGGAGTCGGTGTTTTCGTCGCCGAGGAAGGCGACGCCGAACAGCGGAATGTCGCGCGCCCGGATCGCTTCGATCGACAGCAGCGTGTGGTTGATCGTGCCGAGCGAGGTGCGGGCACACAGCACCAGCGGCGCTTTCCAGCGCGCGAACACGTCGATGTAAGTCACCTCGCGCGTCAGCGGCACCATCAGTCCGCCAGCGCCTTCCACGACCAGCGGACGCGGCACCGCAGGCAATTCGAGCGCATTGTAATCGATGCTGACGCCGTCGATCGCCGCGGCGAGATGCGGCGAAGCCGGCGTGTTCAGCCGGTAGCGCTCCGGCAGGATGCGATCGGCGGCAAGTCCCGACAGCCGCTGCACCGCGCAGGCGTCGGTCTCGTCTTCGAGGCCGGACTGCACCGGCTTCCAATAGCTGGCATCCAGCGCGCCGGCGAGCGCGGCGGCAAACACGGTCTTGCCGATGCCGGTGTCGGTACCGGTGACGATGATCCGCGCACTCATGCTGCTGCCCTCATGTCTTCGGCGAGCGCTGCGAATAGCGAGGCGATCACCTCCTCCGACAGATTGGCGCTGAGCGCGATACGCAGCCGCGCAGTGCCTTCCGGCACCGTCGGCGGCCGGATCGCGCGGACGTCGAAGCCGCGCCGCTGCAGCGATGCCGCCAGCGCCACCGCGGTGGCATTGGCGCCGACAATGATCGGCAGGATGTGCGAGCCGGACGAGGTGATGCCGCAGCGCTGCTTCAGCTCGCGGTCCGCGAACGCGACCAGCGATGCGAGCCGCACCCGCCGCTCCGGCCGGTTGCGGCTGATGTCGAGCGCCGCCCGCGTCACAGCAGCGATCAGCGGCGACGGCGCAGTGGCGAAGATGAACGGCCGCGCCCGGTTGACCAGGAAGTCGCGCACGATCTTCGGGCCGAGCACGAAGCCGCCCATGGTGCCCAGTGCCTTGCCGCAGGTGTGCAGCGTGATCACGTTGGCGCGGCCCTCGAATGAGGCGGCCAGCCCCCGCCCCTCCGGCCCGCAGACGCCGGTAGCATGCGCCTCGTCGATCACCAGAATGGCGTCGTGCCGATCCGCCACCGCGACCAGCTCGTCGAGCCGCGGGCTGTCGCCGTCCATGCTGTACACGCTTTCGACCGCGATCCAGGCGCGACCACAGCCACCGCCGGCTCGCCATTGCCGCAAACGCGTATCGAAGGCGTCGATATCGCTGTGTGGGATGCTCTCACAGGTCGCGCGGCCACGGCGCATGCCTTCGTGCACGCTGGCGTGGATCAGTTCGTCGTACAGCACGAGATCGCCACGCTGCGGCAGCGTCGCAAAGATCGCATGATTGGCGCTGAAGCCGCCACCGAGATACAGCGCACTCTCCGCACCGAAGTAATCGGCCGCTTCCGCTTCGAGCGCTTCGTGCTCTTCGTGATTACCACGCAGCAAGCGCGAACCGCCGGCTCCGACCGGCACGCCGCGCGCGATCGCATCGGCGGCGGCCTGGCGGAGTTCATCGGACTCGGCGAGGCCCAGGTAGTCGTTGGACGTGAAGTCGACACCGGCGCGCGGCTGGAGCTTACGTCGCCGCCCCGCATCCGCAAGTGAACGCAGGTCGGCTTCAAGGCTCTGGTACATTGATCTAGTCCTGGTGGTGCGGCAGCTTGCCGCAGAGCGGGCGCTGCCGTCGTTTGACCGCCGCAGGTGGTGCATTATGCGGCGCACGGCCGGCCGCAGGCGGTAGGAACCACAGGCCGGCTCAGCGCGGCCCTTGCTTAGCGCGCGTCGTCGAGCTCGTCACTGTCCTCGTCATAGCCCCGCTCCGACGGGCCCATCACGATCTCGTGGCGCAGCGCCTCGAACCGGCGCCGGGTCTCCTGGTCGCGGGCCTCGATGAAGGCGATGGCATCAGCACGCGACATCGGCCCGCTGGAAATCGGATGCACGCTGGCCCCGATGGTCTCGTCGACGAAATAACCGCGGTCGTCGCGGCGCATGCGCCATTTGAAGCGCAGCGCATCCAGCGGTCCCGGGCCCTCGCGGGTATAGCGCTCGAGATCGTCGTCGCTGTCGTCGGGCTCCGGCACCGCTCCCGACGCGGGCTCGTCGGTCATCTTCACCGGTTCAGCGGCTGACTCGGAGTCGGAGACATCGCTGTCGGACATTGCCTCGGCCGCAACAGGCTCGTCGCCCTGCGCGTCGGCATCGGACGACGGCGGGACAGAGGGCGAGCCCTCCTCCGGCACCACTTCGTCTCGCGCCTCCGCCTTGGCGTCGGGCTTTTCGAAGATGCTCGCGATCGCCGCGAGCGCTTCATCGGTCGGGTCGTTGGCAGTCAATACAAAGCTCCTCCAGTCGGCCTGAAGACAACACCAAGGCCGAACACGTCAACGCAGACAATGGTCGCTGGTTTCTATTTTGTGTGGCTATGTCGAGGCACAGACCGGTGGGCGCCGAGTTTTCCACGGCCGTTCGCGCTCGAGCTGCGCAGCAAGACGCAACAGCGTGGCTTCGTCGCCGAACTTCGCCGCGAACATCATGCCGATCGGCAGGCCGCTCGCACTCCACGCCAGCGGCACCGACATCGACGGTTGTCCGGACATATTAGACAGGCTCGTGCCCGGAATATACCGACGAAGCGTCGGGCTGATCCCGGAGAGGTCGTGCGCCATGGTATCGATCTCGCCGATCCGCAGCGGCAGCGTGCAGAGCGTCGGCGACAAGAACACGTCGACATTGGCGAAGAAATCAGCCATCGCGCGTGAGATCTGGAACGCGGCGAGCTGCGCCGCGCAATAATCGACACCGCTCGCTTTGCGTGCATTGGCGGCCGACGCCAGCGTCAGCACTTCGAAGTCGCGCTCGGTCATCGCACGGCCGACTGTCTGTTCGGCGAGCTGCACCGCAAGGCCGGTGTTGCAGGCAACGATGGTGGCGATCACTTGCGCCGGATCGGCAGGTAGTACCGGCGCGCGTTCTTCGACGTGGTGACCGAGGCCTTCGAGCAGCCTCGCGGTATCACGCACCGCCGCCGCGACTTCCGGATCGATCGCATCGCCGTAGGCCGAGCGGTCGGTGAACGCGATCCGCAGCCGCCCCGGTTCACGCCCGACTTCCTCCGCGAACGGACGCTCGGGCGGCGGCGCAACGTAAGGGCTCGATGGCTCCGGGCCGTGCAGCGCGTCGAGCATCGCCGCACTATCACGGACACTGATACTTACGACGTGACCGCAGGCGAAGCCGCCCCAGCCCTCGCCGCGATCCGGGCCGATCGGATTGCGCGCCCGCGTCGGCTTCAGCCCGAACACGCCGCAGGCGGACGCCGGAATCCGGATCGAGCCGCCGCCGTCGCTGGCGTGCGCCACCGGCAGGATGCGCGCGGCTACCGCCGCCGCAGCACCGCCCGACGAGCCGCCGGAAGAATGATCGAGATTCCACGGATTGCGGGTCGGGCCGTGTAGCCGCGACTCCGTGGTCGGCATCAGGCCGAATTCCGGGCTGGCGCTCTTACCGAAGATCGTCACGCCGGCTGCAAGAAACCGTCCCGCCAGCGTGCCGGTGTGGGGCGCGACGAAATCCTTGTAGAGGCTGGCGCCGAAGGTCGTTCGCGTGCCGGCGAGCAGGTCGAGATCTTTCAAGACAAACGGCACACCGCTGAATGGCCCCTGCGGCAGGCCGGCTTCGATCTGGTTGCGCGCGTAGTCGTCGTGCCGGACCACCACCGCATTCAACTTGGGATCGAGCGCATCGGTCCGCGCGATGGCTTCGTCGAGCAGTTCAGCCGCCGTGACCTGTTTGCTGCGGACCAGTTCGGCGAGGCCGACGCCGTCGTAATCGCCGTACTCCTTGAACGCCATGATCGACCTCTCCCCGAATCTTGTTTTGGTGATGATGCAATGATCTTTGAGGCGTCATTGCGAGCGAAGCGACGAAGCAATCCAACTCGGACTTGCGGCCCTGGATTGCTTCGCGGAGCCTGTGGTCGGACGGCGCGGAGCGCCGATCCGGGTGCTCGCAATGACGTGCGCCAAGGTGATGAGCGCCGAGCGCCCAACTAACCGAGCACGTCCTGATTGACGACGTTGACGCGGATCGGATCGCCGTCGAGCACGCTCAGCATGTTGCGGGCTGTCTGCTCGCCCATCCGGTCGAGCGCTTCGCGGGTGACGCCGGCGACGTGCGGCGCGATGATCACGTTGGGGAGATCGAACAATTTGTGGCCGTGCGGCGGCGGCTCCTGCTCGAACACATCGAGCCCGGCGCCGGCGAGCTTGCCCGCGAGCAGTGCCTCGTACAGCGCCTGCTCGACCACGATGCCGCCGCGCGCGGTGTTGATCAGATACGCGGTCGGCTTCATCTTCGACAGAAGCGCCGCATCGAACAGCCCGGTGGTCTCCGCCGTCTTCGGGCAGTGCAGGCTGACGAAATCGGCGTCGGGGAGCGCCGCAGCGAGATCGTCCACTGCCTTGCAGCCGGCCGCTTCGATCGCCGCCGCGGGCACGTAAGGGTCGTACACCAAGACGGTCATTTCCATCGCCAGGCAGCGCTTGGCGGTGCGGGTGCCGATCCGGCCGAAGCCGACGATCAGCACCGTCTTGCCGAACAGATCGAACGGCAGCAGCCCGAGCCGCGTCGCCCAGGCGCCGGTCTTCACCAGCGCGTGCAGCTCGGCGCCGCGCTTGGCCAGCGTCAACATCATGAACAGCGCCTGCTCGGCGACCGACGGCGAATTCGCGGTGCCGGCGGTCATCAGCGGCACCTTGCGCTTATTCAGCGCCGGCACGTCGATGGCATCGAAGCCGACGCCGATCCGCGCCACGACGCGCATCTCCTGCGCCGCGTCGAGTTCGCGCTCGCCGAACCTTGTGGCGCCGAGCGCAACGCCGTGCACCGGCGCCTCGGCGCGCAGCAGCGCGTCGAAATCCTCCGCCGAGATCATGTTGGGAAATTCGATCATCTCGATATCGCCGCGCGCGGCGATCAGCGCCCTGCCCCGCTGCGACAACGATTCCGTCACCAGCAGCTTCTTCGTGTTGGACGTCATTTCATGCCCCTGGGGTCTTGTTCGTTGTCCGCGCCGCTCGTGAGATGGCGGCGACGGCATTTTGTATCAGGCCGCGCGCGGCGCGGTCCACCGGCAATTGCCGTGGATCAGGACCGCGTCGCCAGCGCCACGCCGGTCAGCGTCATCACCAGCGCGGCGATCTGGCCGACGCCAAGTGGCTCATGCAGCGCGACCGCCGAAGCGACGACACCGATCACCGGCGTCGCCATGGTGCCGATCGCCGCGACCGATGCCGGCAGCCGCTGCAACGCGGCGAACCAGCAGACGTACGCGACGCAGAACTGGATCACGACGAGATACACCAGCCCGGCCCAGCCGAGCGGCGTCAGCACCGAGGCGTGCGGGATCTCGAAGGCGAGCCCGATCACCGCCACCGGAATGCAGCCGAGCCCGATCTGCCACGCCGCGGACGTGGCACCGGGCAGCGCGATCGGAAACCGCTTCAGGAAGATGGTGCCGAGCGCGAAGCCGAGTGCCCCGGTGAGCGCCAGCAGGATGCCGGGCAGCTTCGTCATGCTGGCGGCGAAGCCCGCCGCGCCCATCAGCGCCGCGATGCCGCCGAACGCCAGCGCCAGCGCCGCAACCCGCCGCAGCGTCAGCAGCTCGCCGAGCAGCGGCCAGGCGAGCAGCGCGGTCCACACCGGCATGGTGTAGGCGATCACCGCGGTCTCGCCCGCCGGCAGCCACAGCAGCGCCAGACCCATCACCGCCATCCACAGCGTGACGTTGAAGAACGCCGAGACCACCAGCCGCAGCCGCTGGTCGCGCGGCACCGCCAGGCTGTCGCCGCGCAGCGCCGCATAGCCGAACAGCGCCAGCGAGCCGGCGATGCCGGTCAGCCCACGCAGCGGCAGCGGCGGCCACTGCGCGATCAGATATTTGGTGACCGGCCAGCTCAGGCCCCAGGCCACCGTGGTCACGGTCAGGAACACCAGGCCGCCGGACGCGATGCGGCCGCGCGCGGGAATCGGAGAAGGATCGGACATGGAAAACCCGGCAGGAGGAGCGCACAGAATGCCGGTGTTGGGTGGCCGGCGCCACCCGTAATCAGACACCTTTTGGCCGTCTCTCCTGAGTCGGGTTTGGCAAGCCCCTGAAGCGAAAAAATACCTGTCCTGTGAACAGCGGGTGCAGCCGCGATCGGCGGCGCCGCGCCGCGTTTTTGATCTTTGGAATCTCTGAGGACTCACCGATACTTGACCGGGTCAGGGCGAGCCGCGGCCCCTGTTTTCCACCCTAATCCACCACATTTAGTATTTGATTCAGGAACCCGCACTATTGCTTGACGGGTCGGACGGAGTCGGCCTAGCTTCAGGGCCGTCCAGCGAGGGAGTGTTTTTGTCCCGCCGGACGTTTCCCAGAAGGGTCCAGACCGACCACCTCCGACGGCCACAGCGGCAGCGGGGCGAGGCGTCGTCTGCTCCTAAATCGACCGTTGGGGCGCATTCCGACGGGCCGGCAAAACGGCTCGCAAAGCGACATGGGGCGTTATGTTGGGTGGAGTGTCCGGCTGCAAAAAATGCGGCCGTCGCCTCTGCCCGCGAAAACAGATGGAGCCGGGTCACGGCTCGCCGGGCGAACAAGGTTCGTCCATCTAGCAACTTCCTGGGCCACCCAAGGCGGGGGTTCGGGCGACTTGAACGGGGCACGAGATGAAGATCGAACGGCGCTACACCAAGGACGGCCAGTCTCCTTACGCGGACATCGCGTTCAGGCTGACGACCAGCGAGATTCGCAATCCGGACGGATCGGTGGTGTTCCGCCTCGAGAATGTCGAGGTGCCGGAGTTCTGGTCGCAGGTCGCCTCCGACGTGCTGGCGCAGAAGTATTTCCGTAAAGCCGGCGTCGCCGCACGCCTGAAGAAGGTCGAAGAAGAGAGCGTGCCGTCGTGGCTGTGGCGCTCGGTCGCCGACACCGACGCCCTCACCGCTCTGCCCGAGAGCGAGCGCTACACCTCCGAGCATTCCGCCAAGCAGGTGTTCGACCGCCTCGCCGGCTGCTGGACCTATTGGGGCTGGAAGGGCAGCTACTTCTCCAGCGAAGACGACGCGCGCGCCTTCTTCGACGAGCTGCGCTACATGCTGGCGATGCAGATGGTGGCGCCGAATTCGCCGCAGTGGTTCAACACCGGCCTGCATTGGGCCTACGGCGTCGACGGTCCCGGCCAGGGCCACTACTACGTCGACTACAAGACCGGCAAGCTGACCAAGTCGAAGTCGGCCTACGAGCACCCGCAGCCGCACGCCTGCTTCATCCAGGGCATCGAGGACGATCTCGTCAACGACGGCGGCATCATGGACCTGTGGGTCCGCGAGGCCCGGCTGTTCAAGTATGGCTCCGGCACCGGCTCCAACTTCTCGCGGCTGCGCGGTGAAGGCGAACGCCTGTCGGGCGGCGGCAAGTCCTCCGGCCTGATGAGCTTCCTGAAGATCGGCGACCGCGCCGCCGGCGCCATCAAGAGCGGCGGCACCACCCGCCGCGCCGCCAAGATGGTGGTGGTCGACGTCGATCACCCGGACATCGAGGCGTACATCGACTGGAAGGTGAAGGAGGAGCAGAAGGTCGCCGCTCTCGTCACCGGCTCCAAGGTCAACCAGAAGCACCTCAAGGCGATCCTGAAGGCCTGCGTCAACTGCCAGGGCTCGGGCGACGACTGCTTCGATCCGGAGAAGAACCCGGCGCTGCGCCGCGAGGTCAAGCTGGCGCGCCGCGCGCTGGTGCAGGACGCGATGATCAAGCGCGTCATCCAGTTCGCCAAGCAGGGCTACAAGGAGATCGACTTCCCGATCTACGACACCGACTGGGATTCGGAGGCGTATCTCACCGTCGCCGGCCAGAACTCCAACAACTCGGTGTCGCTGAAGGACGACTTCCTGCGCGCGGTCGAGACCGACGGCGACTGGCACCTCACCGCCCGCACCAACAAGAAGGTGGTGAAGACGCTGAAGGCCCGCGACCTGTGGGAGAAGATCGGCACCGCGGCCTGGGCCAGCGCCGATCCCGGCCTGCACTTCAACACCACGATGAACGACTGGCACACCTGCAAGGCGTCCGGCGACATCCGCGCGTCCAATCCGTGCTCGGAATACATGTTCCTGGACGACACCGCCTGCAACCTCGCCTCGGCGAACCTGCTGGCGTTCTACGACGTCGGTGCCAACCGCTTTGACCTCGACGCCTACGAGCATCTGTGCCGGCTGTGGACCGTGGTGCTCGAAATCTCGGTGCTGATGGCGCAGTTCCCGTCCAAGCAGATCGCCGAGCTGTCTTACGAATTCCGCACCCTCGGCCTCGGCTTCGCCAATATCGGCGGCCTGCTGATGACCATGGGTCTATCCTACGACTCCAAGGAAGGCCGCGCGCTGTGCGGCGCCCTCTCCGCCATCATGACCGGCACCGCGTATGCGACCTCGGCCGAGATGGCCGCCAAGCTCGGCGCCTTCCCCGGCTACAAGAAGAACGCCGACCATATGCTGCGCGTGATCCGCAATCACCGCCGCGCCGCGCATGGCGAGACCCGCGTCTATGAGGCGCTGTCGGTCAACCCGGTGCCGCTCGACCACGCCGGCTGCCCGATCCCGGACGCCGTCGCCCACGCCAAGGCGGCCTGGGACAAGGCGCTCGAACTCGGCGAGCAGCACGGCTACCGCAACGCCCAGGTGACCGTGATCGCGCCGACCGGCACCATCGGCCTCGTGATGGACTGCGACACCACCGGCATCGAGCCCGACTTCGCGCTGGTGAAGTTCAAGAAGCTGGCCGGCGGCGGCTACTTCAAGATCATCAACCGCGCCGTGCCGGCCGCCTTGCGCGTGCTCGGCTATCCGGAGCACCAGATCGAAGAGATCTCGGCCTATGCCGTCGGCCACGGCTCGCTGTCGAACGCGCCGGCGATCAATGCCTCGACCCTGAAGGCCAAGGGCTTCACCGATGAAGCGCTCGCCAAGGTCGAAAAGGCGCTGCCGACCGCGTTCGACATCAAGTTCGCCTTCAACAAATGGACCTTCGGCGAGGACTTCCTCAAGGACGTCCTCAAGATCGAAGCCGAGCAGATCGCGCAAGCAAACTTCGACCTGCTCACCGCGCTCGGCTTCACCAAGCGCGAGATCGAGGCCGCCAACATCCACATCTGCGGCGCGATGACGGTCGAAGGTGCGCCGCATCTCAAGCCCGAGCACTACGCGGTGTTCGATTGCGCCAATCCGTGCGGCAAGATCGGCAAGCGCTATCTGTCGGTCGAGAGCCACATCCGGATGATGGCCGCGGCGCAGCCGTTCATCTCCGGTGCGATCTCCAAGACCATCAACATGCCGAACGACGCCACGGTGGAGGACTGCAAGTCCGCCTACATGCTGTCGTGGAAGCTGGCGCTGAAGGCCAACGCGCTGTACCGCGACGGCTCCAAGCTGTCGCAGCCGCTGAACGCGCAGCTGATCGCGGACGACGACGAGGACGAGGACATCGACACCTTCCTCGACAAGCCGATGGCCGCCCGCGCCGCGCACGTCTCCGAGAAGGTGGTCGAGCGCCTGGTCGAGCGCATCGTGGTGATGCGCGAGCGCGAGAAGATGCCGGATCGCCGCAAGGGCTACACCCAGAAGGCGGTGGTCGGCGGCCACAAGGTCTACCTGCGCACCGGCGAGTACGATGACGGCCGCCTCGGCGAGATCTTCATCGACATGCACAAGGAAGGCGCGGCGCTGCGCTCCTTCATCAACAACTTCGCCATCGCGGTCTCGCTCGGCCTGCAATACGGCGTGCCGCTCGAAGAATATGTCGACGCCTTCACCTTCACCCGGTTCGAGCCGGCCGGCCCCGTGCAGGGCAACGACTCGATCAAGTACGCCACCTCGATCCTCGACTACGTGTTCCGCGAGCTGGCGGTGAGCTACATGGGCCGGTTCGACCTCGCCCATGTCGATCCGACCGAGACCGGCTTCGACGCCATCGGCAAGGGCGTCGATGAAGGCAAGGTGCCGGATGGCGGCGTGATCGCCGGCCCCGCGGCGGCGACCAAGTATCTGTCCAAGGGTCTGACCCGGTCGCGCACCGACAATCTGGTGGTGATGCGCAGCACCCCCGCCCACCCGGCGGAGACGACGCCGCGCAACGCCCCGGCCGGCGCCTCGCCGACCGTCACCGCGCTGGCCTCCTCCCGCGTCGGCGACGCCCTCGAAGGCGCAACCGCGCTGAAGCAGGAAGTGCAGACGGATCTGTCGCCGACCGAGAAGCTGGAAGCGCTGCAGTGGAGCAAAGCCACCACCGCCGCGACCCAGGCCGCCCCGACCAAAGCCGAACGCCGCGCCGAAGCCAAAGCCAAGGGCTACGAAGGCGAGATGTGCTCAGAGTGCGGCAACTTCACGCTGGTGCGGAACGGGACGTGTATGAAGTGTGATACTTGCGGATCGACGACGGGGTGTTCGTGAGGCACACCGAATACCGACAGTGGAGACCGCTATGAGGATGACGCGGTAAACGCAACAAAACGGGATCAAAGCCAATTCAATCCAACGATCGCTCGGCAGATCTGCCGAGCGATCATCTCTATGAGAACACCTATGAAGATTAGAAATATTCAGATCAAGAGATTCAAACGACTAGACTCTGTCAATTTTGACGTGGACGGCGTCAATATATTGGTCGGAGGAAACAACTCAGGCAAGAGCACCATCATTCAAGCCGTTCACTTTGCATTCACGCTTTTTCAATCGCTCAGCATCCTGAATAAGTGGCCCGCGAAGGATAAGACCTCCCTGACAATCAGCCCAACTGAGCTGATATACATACCGTCCGAAGACCCCTACTCATTAGGACATGGAGGACGCTTACTTGAGGATGCAGACCGCTCTATCAGTATAACATTCACGTTTGACAATGGAGAAGAACTCGACCTGACCATTCGGAAGGGCCGAATTACCAACCTTCTGGTTGCCGTCGACAATACAGATTCAGCGAAATCTGTCTCGAAACTCGACGCCCCCTACTCGGTATTCTCGCCAGGGCTTGCAGGCGTCTCTCGAACTGAAAATTACGTTTCTGATGGCGTACTTCTAAGAGCATTGGCTCGGGGCGACGCAAACATCGTCCTGCGAAACATCCTCTACAGACTACACAGCAAGCCAGAATGGAGCGCCTTCGAAGATGATCTGGCCCTAATATTTCCATCGGTGCGCCTAGAAGTCGTATTCAATTCGTCGGTCGACCAATACATAACGGTCAGCGTAGCCGAAGGCGCCCGTCGAGTTCCGCTAGATCTAGCCGGAACAGGACTACTTCAATCCATTCAAATTCTATCCTACTTCCACCTTTTTGCACCCAAGCTCATCATACTTGACGAACCGGACTCACACCTCCACCCAAACAATCAAAGACTCCTCTGCTCATTACTATCATCTTTATCAATAGATCGCGACGTTCAAGTGATGGTCACCACTCACTCACGTCACGTGATAGATACGATGTACAATGACGCCAAAATTCTTTGGGTTCGGTCTGGGGCAGTTGAAACGGCGCAACCCGATGACCAAGTTGATATTTTACTGGAACTAGGAGCACTGGACATAAAGGAAAAAATCTCAGAGGGAAAATACAAAGCAATTCTACTGACCGAAGACAGAATAACGAACCTAATAACTTTTCTACTTCGCAATTCGGGGTTCGACACAGAGAAGACCGCCATACTTCCCTACAATGGGGTCACTACCCCACACCTATTGAAGCCGCTTGTTCGACAAATCAAAGACATCTCGAAGGCTGCAATCATCGTTCATCGCGATCGAGATTATCTGACACAAGAGGAAGTAGACGAATGGAAAAAGGAGATTAGGAAGACAGGGGCTGAACCTTTTGTTACTGCGGGGATCGATGTGGAGGGCTATTTCTGCACAAAGGACTTTTTATCAAACTACCTCAAAGATTTAGACATCAACGTTGACGACCTCATGAAAGAAATCACCGATGGCGAGCACGACGAGATTATTTCGTCATACGTGAACGGACGTGTCGACGTTGCTCGGAAACTCGGGACCATCGGCCAAATAAACTACGGCAAGCTTAGTGCAGAGGCCGCGAAGGCAGCAACACACTCGCCCTTCGAACTAATGAAGGGGAAACGCCGATTGGCAAAGGTCCGGCGCATCTTGCGGGATGCAGGGGTTAAATTCGACCTCTTAAAGGCATCACCCGGCCCGAAAGATGCGGACCTTGGCGCGCTTGCCAAGAAGATCTTTGGAAAGGATGCGAGGTAACCGCAGCAAGCCTAGCCGTAGGGCGGATTAGCATAGCGTAATCCGCCAATCTCACCGAGCCGATGGGCTGCGACGTTGGAGGCATCTATGCCGGTCGTATTTCGCCGCGACGGGTTGAGATACTACTTCTTCTCCAACGAAGGGCTGCCGCCCGAGCCGGCGCATATTCATGTCAAGGGCGGCGGAAAGGATGCCAAGATCTGGCTGGTTCCGGAGATCGCGATCGCCGACGCCTACGGGTTCAATCGGCGCGAGCTTTCCGCTATAGTGTTGGCCGTCGCTGAAAACCGCGACCTGATCCTGAGAGCATGGCATGACCATTTCAGCCACCAGCGTCCGCTTTGACGATCACACGATGTGGGTCGAGCTGTCGGATGGCCGCACCCTCGGCGTGCCGCTGGCTTGGTTTCCACGCCTGTTGCGAGCGACGCCTGCGGAGCGCGCACAGGTGGAATTGAGCCGCGTCGGCCTGCATTGGGACGCGCTCGACGAGGATATCTCGGTCGCCGGCCTCCTGGCAGGCCGTGGCGACGTGACGCAAACATCGGAAACTGCTGCTTAGCAAGCGTAGCCCGGGTGAGCGCAGCGATACCCGAGTCTCTTTGCCCCGCCGAGATGCTGCCCCCGGATGTCGCTTCGCTCATCCGGGCTACGGGACTAGCTCAGGACAACGAGTCCCTTCGTTCAAGAGCGCTCGTTAACCGATCGCGCCATTTGATCATATTCCTGCGCCAAGTTTCGTCATACGATCGATCCCGGCGTCTGTCATCGTCATCACTCGCGAATATTATCAGCTCCCGATAAATATCATCCATCAGTCCTTCCATCTCCGGGTCGACTGACCAGCGGAGCGATTTCACGGCATCGACATCAATCTCGCCGCCGCCAATTACCGCATTGAGCGCGATGAGCACTTCTTTGACATCGCAGGTCATCGAAACCACTTCCTCGGGTCGACAGCAAGCGTAGCCTGGGTGAGCGCAGCGATACCCGGGAGTCTTCGTGCGCCGAGATGCTGATCCCGGATATCGCTTTGCTCATCCGGGCCGCAGACGATGCGGCTCGTCACTCCGCCGCCGCTCGCTCCGCATGCGGGCGGACGAACGCCACCACGACATCAGCGGCGTCCGCGACGAACTCCGGGTCGTCGCGCAACTGCTCGATGCTTCGTGGCTGCGGGATCGGATCGCCGTCGGCACGCAGCAATGCGAGGTGACCGCCGAGCGCTTCGGCGGCGTTGTCGATCGCTTGCTCGAAGGTGTCGCCGGCCGAGATGCAGCCGGGCACGTCGGGAAAGGCGACGCCGTAGCAGGTGTCGCTGTCCTTGTAGACCAGCGCCAGATAGCCGGATGATGCACTCATCGGACCTCCTTGCTCGTCATTCCGGGGCGCGCGGAGCGCGAACCCGAAATTCCATACTCCCTGTGCTCGCGAGATGGCAATGCGGTGACCTTTGGCCCTCACCAAAGTGCCGTGAGTTTCCGGTTTCGCGCCGCAAGGCGGCGCGCCCCGGAATGACGGCGGTGAGGTCGGACGCGCAAACGATGCCCAGAGTCCATCGAGTGGATCAGCGTAGCCCGGGTGAGCGCAGCGACACCCGGGACTGTTCGCGCCGCCGAGATGCTGTTCCCGGATGTCGCTGCGCTCATCCGGGCTACGGGACTAGCTGCGCTGCGATTGGACGACCGTCTGCCAGTGACGGTGAAGGGCCGCAATGTCGCCGCTGGTCAGGATGGGCATAGCAACTCTCAGTTGATCGTCGCTCCAGTCCCACCAGCGAAGCTCGAGCAGCCGCGCGATGTCGGGATCGCCAAACCGCTTTCGGATCACCTTCGCGGGGTTGCCGCCGACGATGGCGTAAGGCTCGACGTCATTCGTCACCACAGCCCGCGCGCCGATCACCGCGCCATCGCCAATTCTGACGCCGGGCATGACGATGGCTTCGGTGCCGATCCAGACATCGTTGCCGATCACCGTGTCGCCCGCGGGTTGGAATCCGTTTGCCGCGCCGGCGAAGGCCGGCATTTCGGGCATCCAGAAGAACGGGAAGGTGCTGATCCAGTCGCTGCGATGCCCCTGGTTTCCGGCCATGATGAAAGCCGCGCCCGAGCCGATCGAGCAGAACGAACCGATCACGAGCTTGTCGACACCGTCGTCCGGCAGAAGGAAGCGGGCGCAGTCGTCGAAGCCATGACCGTGATAATAGCCCGAATAGTAGCTGTAGCGGCCGACCCGGATATTCGGATTGGCGACAAGGCGATCGAGCGTGATGCCCTTGAACGGGCTTTCGAAGACGTTATGCATCATGAGGACCAATGGTTCGCAAGCCGCGCATGCGGCGATGGCTCACCCGAGTTTCTCGGGTGACCGACAGCGAGCGATCCGGGCGATCGCCTGCTGCAGCTTCCAGCGTCAGATCCGCGGAAGCGCGATGCCGGTGGTACTGTGTGTGGCCTTCATTCTCGTAAGATGACGCATTCTGCAGCCCAATGCCAAGGTCGGCTCCACTTGGCCGTCGGCGTCCTGTGGATCGGAAAAGAAAGCGTAGCCCGGGTGAGCGCAGCGAGACCCGGGACTCTTCGCACCACTGACATGCCGCTCCCGGATATCGCTGCGCTCATCCGGGCTACGGGCTATGCCACTTGACAATATTCCTACAAGGATTATAGTCCGCATCGTCCTGTCCGTGAGGGGCGCTTCGCGAGGCGTCGTTGAGCGGGACAGATCGCCGGCTGGGAGACCAGCCGGTGAGGGTTTGGCGAAGCTGCATGGCGCAGCGGCGTCGAGCCTGACGCGGCGTCCTGCGCGAGGTGGTTCGCACCCACGTCGTCCGGGAGGCAGAAGGTCGCCGTCCGCCGCTACTATGAGCGGCTGCCCATCGCGAGGCTGGACGGGACGGAACGAGGCGGGAGAAATCCCCGTGCTCCCCGCGCCCGGAAGAACGGTCCCGATGCCAAAAGATCGCCGCTGGTGGGCGCGCCGTGACGGCGTCGCGCGATGGTTCGCAAGCCATCGCGATCAACCACCAACTTTGCGCCAAGCGGCGCGCCCCCGCCCCTCGTCGCGATGACGACGGGCGCAAAACTCGGGCTCGGCAGAGCCGCGAGATCGCGACGCCGTGGCTGTTTGACAGTGTGATCCCGTGACAGTGTGATCCAGACGGACGCGGCGAACTACGCCTGGTGCGTACAGCGCTGTTCCGAATGCGCAGCGCCGCCCGGCAGTGCCGCCGAGATGCCGCTCCCGGCTATCGCTTCGCTGATCCGGGCTACGCGACCGGTTCGCGCAGCGATCTATCGGCCGACATCCCGCGATCGACCGTGCGGTCCCGGCCCGATGCCTTCGCCACATAAAGCCGACTGTCCGCCAGCTTGTACAGCGCCGCCCAGTCGCCGGCTTCACGGATCGTCGCCACCCCGAAGCTCGCGGTCACTGATCTGTCGTCCAGACCGGGAATGCGGCTGTTCGCGATGGTCTGGCGGAGCCGCTCGGCGCATTCGGCGGCATCGGAGCGCGATGCGTCCGGCAGGAACACGGCGAACTCCTCGCCGCCCCAGCGGCCGACCAGATCGCCCTTGCGGGCGGTTCTGCGCAGGATCGTCCCAATCTCCTGCAGCACCACGTCGCCGACGTCATGACCGAACGTATCGTTGATCGATTTGAAATGGTCGACGTCGCACAGGATCAGCGCCCCGCCTGCGGGCGCGCGGCGCATCGGAGCCGCGATCTCCGTCTCGAAGCCGCGGCGGTTGAGCAGTCCGGTCAGATGGTCGAGATCGCGCTCGCGGCGCAGATCATCGATCAGGTCGGACACCGCCGCGGCCAAGGTGGCCATCGCCGACGCTGCGCCGAGGACGGCGAGCGACAATTGCAGCGTCTGCCAGAACACGGAGTCGGCGAAAGCGGGTTCACCGGCCGGCGGCGACACGCCGACCGTGAACACGGTGCGCGGAAAGAAGTGCAGCCCGAACAGAAACAGCGTCCAGAACAGGATGCGGTCGACCACGCGGCCGCGTCTGAGCTGCGAAAGCCGCAGCGCGGCGACGCAGAGCAGAAGTCCGTAGCCGAAATTCTGCACGTAGATCCGCGCCAGCAGACTGCGATCGACGTAGAAGAAGTACCAGAGCGCCAGGGAAAACGCGGCGAAGATCGCAATATCGATCCACAAGCCGAACGCCCTGCCCGACCGGCTCAGCACGCCTTCGACGGCCGCGATGACCGCGCAGGTGTAGAGTGCGCCCGACACCATCGCATTGAGGCCGGTGTCGCGCGGCCAATAGAGAATCTGGCTCGACGCACCGAGCGCGAACAGCGCACACGCGGCGGCCAGAAGGACGAGATACGGCCGCCGCCGGTCGTAGCTCCAGGCCGCAAGAAACGCGATGCCGAACACGCTGATGATGCCCGGCCCGATCAGGGATAACGTGACTCTGACAACCGAACCCTGCATCTCGAACGTCGCGACCTCGCACACTGAAGTCCGCGTGTTGTGCCTCTATCCGCTATCTAAATCCACCACGCACTCGATACAATTTTAGCCAAGTGACATCGCGTTCGGCCGATCGGCGCAGCGTGCTTCACCGCGCGTCCCGGATAGTGCTGGAAACTGTTTCTGAGGAACCTTCGCCTTGACCGTCGCCGCAGATGCTGTGCGGCTTGGCGTTGCGGTCCGCCACGCGCCTGTGCCATCCTGTCGCACATGGTCACATCCGGCGATAGCTCCGCTTCGAAAACCGCGCTGGTGTTCGGCGCGACAGGCTTGATCGGTTCGCAGCTCCTGCGCGGACTGCTGGACAGCGCCGACTATGCGCGGGTGATCGCGGTGGTGCGGCGGCCGCTGGCCTTCAGCGATCCGAAGCTGACGGTGCTGATCGGCGATCTCGACCGGCTGCCGGCGCTGGCCGCGCAGCTCAAAGCCGACGAGGTGTTCATCGCGCTCGGCACCACGCGCAAGCAGACGCCGGACGAAGCTGCATACTACAAGATCGACCATGACTATCCGGTTGAGGCCGCGCGGATCGCGCGCGAGGCCGGTGCGCAGGCGGTGTTTCTGGTCACCGCGGTCGGCGCCGACGCGGCCTCACGCTCGTTCTATCTCCGCACCAAGGGCAAGGCCGAGCGCGACATCATCGCGCTGGGCTTTCCCCGCACCGCGATCTTCCGCCCGTCGATGCTGATGGGCGAGCGCGCCGAGCACCGCCCGGTGGAGCGGCTGTTCATTGCGCTCGCACACATCATCAACCCGCTGCTGCGCGGCGCCGCCGATCGCTATCGCGGCATCGACGCCGGCGACGTCGCGCTGGCGATGATCGCGGCGGCACGGACCGCTGCGCCGAAGCTGCAGATCTATCATTGGCGCGAGATGATGGCGCTGCTTCGCCGCTAGAGGCCGCGACCCAACGCCCTACGCCTGCTTCAGCCGCTTCTTGTAGGCCTCCGGGTCCATGTCGCGGATGTCGACGCTGAGGCTGGTGATGTCCGGGCAATGCTCGACCAGGGTCTGGCGCAGCGCGACGCTGAGCGCGACCTTCTGCTCCGGCGTGCGGCCGGCCAGCATGAACACGGCAAGATGCACGAAGCTGTCGCGCTTGCCCGCCACCAGATAGTCGTCGAAGCCGCGCGCCCGCACCTTGATGTCGGCCGCTTGCATCACGCCGGTCGCCGCCGCGGCGACGGCAAGCTGCGCGCGCAGCGGCGCGATCCGGTCGCGGCCGAGATCGTCGCCGGAATAGTCCATCACCAGATGCGGCATCGCCCGTCCCTCGTTCGCCGTGACCACCGCGCCTTCATTGGCGCTGCCGCTGGCGCGGTCAAGCCCGCGGCGGATCAACGCAAGCGCCGCGCCGCCGATCGCTGTATGCGCAAATGCGATCGAGCCCGCGCCATCTCGACGCCACCATCGCGGACGAAGGCTGCGATTCAACGCAGCCAGCTCGGCCTCTCTGCCGACCGAGCCCAACAGGAGCTCTCGAGCTTGAACCGCCCCGACCAGCACGTCACGCTTCGCCCCGCGGCGAAACAGGATCTCCCCGTCTTCATGCGCGAGCTGCAGGACGCGTTCGCGGTCGCCGTGGTCGAAGAGTTCGGCTCGATTCCGGGCGAGCGCATTCCAGCCGACAGCGACATCCAGCGATCGTTCGATGCGCCGGGCGCCGAGGTGCTGCACATCATCGCGAACGGCGAACGCGTCGGCGGCGTGGTGGTGCGGATCGACGCTTCGACCCAGCACAATTCGCTCGACCTGTTCTTCATCGCCACGTCGGCGCACGGCCGCGGCCTCGGCACCGCCGCGTGGCGGGCGATCGAACAGCGCTATCCGCAGACCAAAGTGTGGCAGACCCACACGCCGTATTTCGAACGCCGCAATATCCACTTCTACGTCAACAAATGCGGCTTCAAGATCGTCGAATACTACAACGACCGTCACCCCGATCCGCACGAGCACGAGCTCGAACATCAAGCCGAGCCGGACGGCCTGCCGCCCGACGGCGGATTCTTCCGGTTCGAAAAGATCTGCTGAAAGCCCGCCTAATTTCCTCTCACGAAAAGGACCATCGCCCTTGCCAGCGCCCGAGCCCCTGATGAAAGCCGTCGTCGTCGAAGACTATGCCGCGATCGACCAGGTCGCGTTGAAACAGATCGCGCGGCCGGCGGTGACACCGGGATCGGTGCGGGTCCGGGTGCAGGCGGTCGGCATCGGCTTCGTCGACGGCCTCAAAGTACAGGGCCGCTATCAGACCAAGGATCCGCTGCCGTTCATTCCCGGCACGGAATTCGCCGGCGTGATCGACGCGGCCGGCGACGGCGTCGCCAACCTTGCGCCCGGCCAGATGGTGATGGGGATGGCGCGCTCCGGTGCGCTCGCCGAATACATCGTGGTGCCGGCCGACGCGGTCGCGCCGCTGCCGGACGGCGTCTCACCGGAAGAAGGCGCCTCGTTCCGGGCCAACTACCTCACCGCCTACTACGCGCTCGCCGAGCGCGCCAGGCTGCAGCGGGACGAGATCCTGCTTGTGCTCGGCGCCGCCGGCGGCGTCGGCACCGCGGCGATCCAGATCGGCAAACTGCTCGGCGCCCGTGTCATCGCCGGAGCATCCACCGAACAGAAGCGCGACTTCGCGCTGAAGCTCGGCGCCGACGCCGTGATCGACTACACCCAGCCGGATTGGCGCGACACCTTCAAGACGCTGACCGGCGGTCACGGCGCCGACCTGATCTTCGATCCGATCGGCGGGCCGGTCGCGGTCGAAGCGTTTCGCTCGATCGCCTGGAACGGCCGGCACATCGTCGTCGGATTCGCGGCCGGCAGCATCCCGGCGCTGCCGTTCAACCTGCCGCTGCTGAAAGGCGGCAGCCTGCTCGGCGTCGACCTCGCCCAACTGCCGCGGCGCGAGCCGGACGTGCTGGCGCGCTGCACCGCCGAGCTATCGCGGCTGCTCGCCAGCGGCGCGCTGAAGCCGGCGATCGTCTCGGCCTTCGCGCTGGAAGATTTCCGCGCCGCCTTCACCACCCTCGCCAGCCGCGACGCGCTCGGCAAAGTGGTCATCCGGATCGCGCCGTAACGCAGAGGAATTGCCGCACCGTCATTGCGAGCGAAGCGAAGCAATCCAGAGCTCCGTGCACTAAGCCTGGTTTGCTTCGTCGCTGCGCTCCTCGCAATGACGACGTTCTGCCGAGCGCGTTCACAAAGCCTGTCCCCATTTACCCGCGTCATGCGCGGGCATGACCCGCGCATCCATCCCGTGCGTCAGCACGCATCGAAGAAGAAGATGGATTGCCGGGTCGAGCCCGGCAATGACGTGATACCCACACTCATGATCGCCCGTCACAGCGCTTATTTCGCCGGCGAGGTGCCGACTGTCGCGGCGTTGCCGCTGCCGAGCTGCTGCGCCATTTGCAAATGATGCTCGAGCACCGGTAGCGTCTGCGCGGCCCATTGCTTCAGCTCGGAGAAGTCGCCATTGCCCGCATAGCCGCGGAACAGCGTCACCGCCTGCTGATGCGCCTGCACCTGCTGCTCGGCATAGGTCGCGGCGAAGGCGTCGCCCTCGGTGGCGTTAAGCTTGTCGAGCAGCGCCTGATGCGGCGGATCGAGCTGGCTCGGGACGTCGACCTTGAGCCCGCGCTGCGCGATCAGGCGGCGGACGTCGGCCGAGGTCTTGCCATGGTCCTGCAGCATCTGATTGGCGAACTGCTTTTGCGCGTCGGTGCCGCGGGCGAGCGCAAGCCGCGCCGAGGCGGTCTCGAACAGATCCGAGATCGCGACCTGCTGGATGAAGCCCGCCGTGGTCGAGCTGATCGCGACCGGCGGCGCGCCGGGTGCCTGCGCGGCCGATTGCGCGGCGGCGGGGGTGGCGAGCAGCATGCCGCTCAACAGAACGATGGCGCCCTTCATATCGGTGTCTCCTGATGTCCGCGTGTCGAGGATGCCGCGCGCGGAACTCACCGGCGCGGGTCTGTTGATCGATGCAACTCGACCGCGAACGCTCCGTTCCTGGCTGCGACACCGGCGCGGGGTCACCGCCCGCTAATTGCCCTGTCCCGGCTTGTCGCTCGGCGCCGGCTCCTCGATCTTCGCCACTGGCAACCGCCAGCCGCGGCGGATCGCGGCGACGCGCAGCGCAAAGCACGCCAGCAGCGCCGCGGTGGTGACCGGCCCGTCGGGCCAATGCAGCATCTGGCCGAGCACGATGATCGCCGCGGCGATCGCCGCCGCCACCGCATACAGCTCGGCGCGCAGCACGGTCGGAATCTCGGCCAGCAGCATGTCGCGCACCATGCCGCCGCCAATCCCGGTGACCACGCCGAGCGCGATCGCCGTCACCGGGCTGAGCCCGTGCGCCAGCGCTTTGGTGGCGCCGGTGACGGCGAACAGCGCCAGCCCCGCAGCGTCGAACAACAGGATCGCGCTGCTGATCCGCACGACCACCGGCACCAGATAGAAGGTGACGAGGCCGGCGAGCAGCGACACCCCGAGATAGCGCCAGTCCTGCACCGCGACCGGCGGCACCGCGGTGATCGGCACGTCGCGGGTGATGCCGCCGGCATTGCCGGCCGCGAACGCCAGCACCAGCACGCCGAACAGATCGAGCCGCCGCCGCGCTCCGGCCACCGCGCCGCTGAGCGCGAATACGAAGGTTCCAGCCAGATCGAGCAGAACCGGAAACTTGTCCATGATGTCGAGACCCGTCGCCTTCTTTAGACCGCGCACGCTACGCCGCGCCGACTTCGCCGAAGCTACACCGCTTCACGCGCGAAGTGCATTGGGTCCGCCCCGCTTCCACCGCTAGATCTTCTTCGCCCGCAGCAGCTTGGTCAGTACCGGATTGGGAAAGCGCCGCTCGATCGTCACCGCGTAGAAGGTCTCGACGATGCCGGACAGCTGCTCGGCTTCGATCAGCCGGCCGTCGTCGAGCTCATCCTTGACCACGATCGGCGGCAGCACCGCGAGACCGAGATCCTCCCGCGCCAGCAGCCGCATCATCGCCATGTCCTCGACCTCGGCGGCGATCTGCGGCCGGATGCCGAGCCGCGCCACCAGCGCGTCGAAGCCCATCCGGATGCTGCTGCCCGCGGTCGGCACGATCACCGGATGGCTGCGCAGCCGGTCTTCGAGACTGCCCTTCCGCCGCAGCCGGGCGCGGGTGCCGATCAGGCTGACCGAGCGCTCGGCGAGCCGGTGCACCACCAGCCGGTTGACGCTGTCGCGCGCCGGGGCGTGGTTGATCAACACCACATCGAGGCTCAGCGCCCCGAGCAGCTGCAACAGCTCCGCCGCACTTCCCGAGCGCAAAATCAGTTCGACGTCGGGCCGGCCGAGCACCGGGCGCAGAAACGCCATCTGGAAGTTGCGCGACAGCGTCGCCAGCGCCCCCACCCGCAGCGCCTGCCGCGCCACCCCGGTGTTGCGCAGCGTATCGATCAGCTCCTCACCCGTGGCGAAGATCGCGTCGGCATGATCGAGGGTGATGCGACCGGCTTCGGTGAGATGCAATTGCCGACCGCGGCGCTCGAACAGCGCGTGGCCGATCCGCTCCTCGAGCTTGCGGATCTGCACCGACAGCGCCGACTGCGTCAGGTTCAGCCGCTGCGCCGTGCGGGTCAGATTGCCGTCATGCGCGACCGCCCAGAAATAGCGCAGATGGTTGTAGTTGAGCGCGTTCATCGTTCGATTTTAGCGAACGTCATTCCGAAAACAATGCATTTTCTTTGATCCGGCCACCGGTCTATCCCGGCGACGAACCTTCATCGCCCGCATCGGAGAACAGCCTCGTGCCCCTCGATCTGCTGCCGCTCGCCGCACCGCTGCCCCTGCTGATCGCCGCAGCGTTCGCCTTCGCGCGACCCGGCCGGCGCCCGCCGCTGGTGCCGGCGATAGCCGAGGCCGCGGCACTGCTGGCTTTCGTCATCACCGCCGGTGCGCTCGCGGTGCTGATCATGGTCGGCCCCGCGACGAGCCCTCTGATAGGCTTCGCCGGCGTCGGCCTGTCGGCGCGGCTCGATGCCGTCAGCGCCACCATGCTGCTCCTGGTCGGCTTCGTCGGCTGGATCGTGGTGCGCTACGCGCGGACGTATCTCGACGGCGAGGCGCGTCAGGGCGCGTTTCTTGGCTGGCTGTGCACGGCGGTCGCCGCGGTGCTGCTGCTGGTGCAGTCGGGCAATCTGGTGCAGCTCGCTGCATGCTGGATCGCCACCAGCGAGTGTCTGCACCGACTGCTGCTGTTCTATCCGAACCGCGCCACGGCGCAGCGCGCCGCCCGCAAGAAGCGGCTGTTTGCCAGCGTCGGTGCCGCCGCGATGCTCGGTGGCGTGGCGCTGCTCGCGACCGCATATCACACCACGGACATCGCCACCATCAACGCCGTCGCACGTGCCGGTGATGCGCCGGCCGCTGCGATGATTGCGGCCGGCTTACTGGCTGTTGCAGCGCTACTGAAGTCGGCGCAATTCCCTACCCATGGCTGGCTCACCGAAGTGATGGAAGCGCCGACGCCGGTGTCGGCACTGCTGCATGCCGGCGTGATCAATGCCGGCGGATTCCTGCTGATCCGCTTCGCCGATCTGATGATAACGGTGCCCGGCGTGCTTGCGGTGTTGGCTATGGTCGGCGGCTTCACCGCACTGTTCGGCGCACTGGTGATGCTGACCCAGCCGGCGGTGAAAACCTCGCTGGCGTGGTCCACCGTGGCGCAGATGGGCTTCATGATGCTGGAATGCGGGCTGGCGCTGTTTCCGCTGGCGCTGCTGCACATCGTCGCCCACTCGCTTTACAAGGCGCACGCCTTCCTCGCCTCAGGCGGCGCGGTCGAACAGATCGTCGCGATCCGCCGCCCCGGTCCGATCGCGGTGCCGAGCGGCCAGGCCGTGGCGCGGGCCTTCCTGGCAGCACTGGCGATCTACGTGGCGATCGGCGCCGGCTTCGGCTTGATGTTCGGGTTCGATCACAAACCGCCGCAGTCGCTCGCGCTCGGCGCCATCCTGGTGTTCGGCGTCGCCTATCTGCTGGCCCAAGGCTTGGCCGACGCCGCGCCGCGGCTGCTGACCCGCCGCACCGCGATCTACTCCGCCGCAACCGCCGCCGGTTACTTCGCGCTCCAGACGGCCGCCGAATGGCTGACCGCCGGCACACTGCCGCCGCCGCTCGCGCCCGGCCGGCTGGAATGGACGCTGATATCGCTGGCGGTGCTGAGCTTCGGCGGCATCGCCATCGCCCAGGCGCTGTTCCCGCTGTGGACCTCGCACCCTGCGACCGCAGGTCTGCGCGTCCATCTGTCGAACGGCCTCTACATCAACGCCGCCCTCGATCGCCTGCTGAGCGGCTGGTCCGCCGCACCACCTCGTGATCCGGCCGAAGGAGCCCACCCATGCTGATGACCAAGCCCCCCGTCCCTCAGCTCAACCTCACCGCCGTGCATGAGGCAGCCGGGCGCGCCGCCCGCGCCATCCCGCCGCTGTGGCCGCTGGAGTCGAGCGTCGCGGTCAACCCGTTCCTCGGCCAGAGCGGAGAACCGCTGGCTACGGCGGCCGCCCGGCTTCGCCGCGTCGCAGGTGCGGCCTTGACGATGCCAAGAGCTTGGTACGCCGAGCGGATCGCTTCCGGCGAGATCAGCGACGTCGACCTTGCCGCTGCGCTCGACGCCGCACCGCCAACCTCACGTCCGCCAACGATCGCCGACCTAAAGCGGGCTGCGCAGATCGACATCGCGCCGCCGCAGGCGCTGCCGACTGTCGCCGAGCTTGCGAGCGCTGTCTCGGGCTTCGACTGGACCAGCTTCGTCGCCGAGCGCATCAGCGCCTGGGCGAGCGGTTTTTTCGATCGCGGCCAGGCGCTGTGGGCCGCACCGAAGGGACCGAACGCATATGCGGCCTGGCGGCTGACCGCGACCCACGACCTGACGCCAGAGATCTTCGGCCTCACCGGCTTTGCGGCGGACGTCGCCGCTGCTCCGGAGACTGCCGAAGCGGCGTTGATCCGCGCCGTGGAGCAGCTTGGCCTGAGCGAAGCTGCATCGGAGAGCTACTTCCATCGCCTGCTGATCAGTCTCGGCGGGTGGGCTCAGCTCGCGCGCTACCGGTTCTGGCAGGCAGAGCTTGCCGGCCGCACCGACACAACGGTGACCGATCTCATCGCCATCTGCGCAGTGTGGGAGTCGGCCCTGCTGCGCAAGTACCAGGCCCGGATCGCGGCAGATTGGGCCGACGCGATCGATGCCTACGCGCAGCCGCTGCAGCCGGCGGAAGACGATCAGATCAACGCCACCCTGCAGGACGCGGTTGACCGCGCCGCGCAGCGGAAGCTTCAGACCGTGTTGTCGACCTCAATGCAGCCGAGGCCGGATAATCGCCCAACGCTGCAAATGGCGTTTTGCATCGACGTTCGCTCCGAGCCGTTCCGGCGCGCACTGGAAAGCCTCGATCCGCGGATCCGCACGCTCGGCTTCGGCGGCTTCTTCGGCCTTCCGATTGCGCATCGGCGGTTCGCCTCCGACGTCGTCGAAGCCCGCCTGCCGGTGCTGTTGCCCCCGCGCGTCACCACCAGCTGCGGCGGACACTCGCACGCACACGAGGCGAACGACCGGGCAAAACGTGTTGCTGCGCGCGCCAAGCGCGCCTGGGGCCGCTTCAAGCTGGCCGCGATCTCGTCCTTCGCTTTCGTCGAGTCGATGGGGCCGGTCTATGTCGCCAAGTTGCTCAGCGATGGCCTGAGGGCCGGTCAGCATAAGACAAGCGCTGATCCGGCACCGCAGTTTGATCCGCCGCTCGCTCTCGGTGCTCGGATTGACACGGCCGAAGCGGTGCTAAAGGCGATGTCGCTTACGGGGCCATTCGCGCCGCTGGTCCTGATCGCCGGGCATGGTGCCAGCGTCGTCAACAATCCCCACGCCAGCGCGCTGCATTGTGGCGCTTGCGGTGGCTTCCCTGGCGACGTCAATGCGCGGCTACTCGCCGGCCTGCTCAACGATCCGGAGGTCCGCGCTGCGCTCGCCGGTCGCGGCATCGCGATCCCGGCCGATACGCTGTTCGTCGGCGCGCTGCATGACACCACCACGGACGCAGTGACGCTGTACGATGCAGATCATCCCTCGCCGGTCCACGCTGCAGACCTCGCGCAAACGCGGGCCTGGCTCGCCACCGCCGGCGCGTTGACGCGGAGTGAGCGGGCGTTGCGGTTGCCACGGGCGGTGACGGGCGGCGCGATTGCACGGCGGGCACGCGATTGGGCCGAGGTCCGCCCTGAATGGGCGCTCGCCGGCTGCCGGGCCTTCATCGCCGCGCCGCGGTCCCACACCAGCGGTCGTGACCTTCAGGGCCAAGCCTTCCTGCACGACTATGACTGGCGCAAGGACACAGATTTCTCGGTGCTCGAGCTGATCCTCACCGCGCCAGTGGTGGTCGCGAGCTGGATCAGCCTGCAGTACTACGGCTCCACCGTCGCGCCGGAAACATTCGGCGCCGGCAACAAGCTGCTGCACAACGTCACCGGCGGGATCGGCGTCGTCGAAGGCAATGGCGGCCTGCTGCGCGGCGGCTTGCCGTGGCAATCGGTGCATGATGGCGAACGCCTCGTCCACCAGCCGCTCCGGCTGTCGGTTCTGATCGAAGCTCCACACGAGGCGATTACCACCATCCTCGATCGCCACCCGGACGTGCGCACACTGTTCGACAATGGCTGGATGCATCTGTTCACGCTCGACGATGACGGCACGATGGACCGGCGCTACGTCGGCAACGGCCGCTGGGACGTCGTCGTGACGCCTGCGGCACAGGAACAGTCGGTCGCAGAGCTCGCGTGAACCGGCGAGCTTAGTTCGGCGCCTTCAATCGATATCCGATCCCGGTTTCCGTCAGCAGATACTGCGGACGCTCGGGATCGGGTTCGATCTTCTGCCGGAGCTGGCGGACATAGACCCGCAGATATTGCGCGTCCGTGAGTTCGTCCCACAATTCGTGCAGCAGGAACTTGTGCGTCAGCACCTTGCCGGCGTGCTGCACCAGCACGCGCAGCAGATCGTATTCCTTCGGCGACAGCTTGACCTCCTTGTCGCCGAGCTTGACGATCCGCCGCACCAGATCGACCGACAGATCGCCGACGCGGAACAGCGGACGCTCGCCCTGCACCTGAAGCTGATGCCGCAGCGCGGCACGTAGGCGCGCCAGCAGTTCATCCATGCCGAACGGCTTGGTGACGTAGTCGTCAGCGCCGAGGTCCAGCGCTTCGACCTTTCCGGCTTCATCGCCACGGCTCGACAGCACGACAATCGGCACCGCCTCGCTCTGCGAACGGATCTGCCGAAGCAGCTCATGGCCCGGCAGATCCGGCAACCCGAGATCGAGCACGACGAGATCGGGCGGCGTGTTCGCCATCGCCTGCAGCGCAAGCTTGCCGTTGCTGGCTTCGATCACTTCGTAGCCTTGGCTTCCAAGGCCCATCCGCAGAAGCTTCCGAATTGGCGGTTCGTCGTCGATGACCAGAACTTTAATCGCCATGGCACTCACGCTGCACTGATCAAAGCATCGCGGCGCGATGCGACGGGAAGACGGATGGTCATCGCGGCACCGCTGCGATCGGAGCGATTGCCGGCCGACAGTCGCCCGCCCATCGCTTCGATAAAACCTCGTGCGATCGCCAGGCCGAGGCCGGTGCCGGGCCTTATATGATCGCCCTTTCGCACACGATAAAACTTGTCGAACACGGTTTCCAACTCGGCAGGCGGAATCCCCTCACCTTCATCGCGCACCTGGAGCTCGACCTGACCGCCGCTCTGCACAGCCCGAAGCTGGATCGCGCTGCCAGCCGGCGCGTATTTCGCTGCGTTGTCGAGCAGATTGAACAGCGCCTGTTCGAACAGCACCGGATCGACCTCGATCATCGGCAGATCCTGGCCGAGATCCAGTTTCACCGTATGCTGAGCCAGGATCGACGTCGCGCGGCGCAGCGTGGCGCCGACCAGTTCGCCGAGATCGTGGGCCGCGCTGTTCGGCACCACGGCACCGGATTCGAGCTTGGTCATGTCCAGCAGATTGGCGATGAAGCGGTTGAGACGTTCGGATTCCTCGACGATGGTGCCGATCAGTTCGGTCCGCTGCGCATCGCTCAGATGCGGCGCCAGATCCCGCATCGTGGTTGCCGCGCCTAGCACCGCGGCGAGCGGCGTCTTCAGATCGTGCGAGATCGAGGTGAGCAGCGCCTGCCGCAATCGGTCGGATTCGGCATCGCGCTTGACCCGGTCCATATCCTCGACCAGATGCACACGCTCGATTGCGAGCGCTCCCTGGTCGGTGAGCGCGTCGAGCAGCCGCCGCTGGTCCGGCGTCAGCAACGGCCCGGCGCGGTCGTCATCGATCCCGATCACGCCGATCGGCCCCCGCCCGGTCCGCATCGGCAGAAACAGCCGCTTCGCGCCGGGCAAAGTGTCGGAGCCGCGGCCCGCGACGCGGTCGTTCTCCCACGTCCAATTCGCTGCGGCCAGATCTGCCGGATCGAGCTGATCCTCCGGCGGATAGCCGGCCTTGACGGCGATGCGGCCCTGCTCGGGGAGCAGCAGCACCACCCGCACCTTCAGCATCAGCGCGATCTGATAGGCGGTCGCCCACAGCACGTCGTCGAGCGCAGCAGTGCCGGCGAGCTTCCGGCTGAAAGCGTACAGCGACTCCGTTGTTCGCACGCGTTGCGAGGCTGCGGTAGCCTGGGCGCGGACACGGCCGGCGAGATTCGACACCAGGATCGCAATCAGCATGAAGAAGAAGAACGCGACGATATTGGTCGGGTCTGTGATGGTGAAGGTGTAGACCGGCGGCAGGAAGAAGAAGTTGTAGCAGAGCGATGCCGCGAGGCTCGCCAGCAGTGACGGCCCGAGTCCATAGCGGACCGAAACGCCGACAACCGCGGTGAGAAACACCAAGTCGACGTTCTCGATGCTGAAGAACGGTTCGATCAGCTTGGCGACGCCGAGGCCGATACCGACCATCCCGAGCGCCATCGGATACGGCCACGGGTTGAACGGCTCGCTGCCCTCCGCCGGCCGCAGCGAACGGCTCCGGTTTTCCTCGGCCGAAACCGCCGTCCCGGTCATGACGTGGATCGAGATGTTGCCGGAGCCACGCACCAGCTCGTGCACGGTGGAGCCGCGCAGCGCTTCGGACCAGAACGAGCGCGGTGCCTTGCCGACGACGATCTGGGTGATGTTGTTGGCGCGCGCGAATGCCAGGATGTCGTGCGCCAGGCTGCGATCGCCGCCGGGGATCGCCAGCGCCTCACCGCCGAGCGCCTCGGCCAGACGCAACGTATCGGCGAGCCGATCCCGCTGCTGCTCGGTCAGCGACAGACTGCGCCGCGTCTCGATGTTGATCGCCGTCCACGGCGCGCGCAGCCGGTCGGCCAGCCGCTTGGTATAGCGGACCAGCCCTTGCGAGCGCTGATCGTCGCTGACGCACACCAGCACGCGCTCGCCCGCTGCCCACGGCCCGGCGATCGCATTGGCCTGCATGTGCGACAACAGCTGCTCGTCGACCCGCTCGGCGGTACGCCGCAGCGCCAGTTCGCGCAGCGCGGTCAGGTTGCCCGGCGAGAAATAATGCTCCAGCGCGCGCTCGGCCTGCTTGGGCACATAGACCTTGCCCTCTTTGAGGCGCTGGATCAGGTCGTCCGGCGTCAGGTCGACCAGTTCGATCGCATCGGCGCGCTCGAACGCCGAGTCCGGCACGGTCTCACGCACCCGGACCGTGGTGATCTGCGCCACCACATCGTTCAGGCTCTCGATGTGCTGAATATTGACCGCGGTGTAGACGTCGATGCCGTTCGCCAGCAGCTCCAGCACGTCCAGATAGCGCTTGGGATGGCGGCTGCCCGGAGCATTGCTGTGCGCCAGCTCATCGACGATGGCGAGCTGCGGGCGGCGCGCCAGCACCGCATCGAGGTCCATCTCTTCGAGGGTCTGGCCCTTATAGGCGATGCGCCGGCGCGGGACAGTCTCCAGGCCGGCGAGCAAGGCCTCTGTCTCGGCGCGGCCGTGGGTCTCCGCGTAGCCGATCACCACATCGACCCCGGCCTTGGCGCGGGCGTGCGCGCTCTGCAGCATCGCGAAGGTCTTGCCGACGCCCGGAGCCGCGCCGAGGAAGACCTTCAGCCGGCCCGTGCCCGGCTCCTGCCGCCTTGCCTGTTCAAGCAAGGCGTCCGGAGATGGTCGCGAAGGCGGCTCAGCGCACGGATCAGGCATCGGCAAAATATATCCGACCGCAGCGGACTCGCCTAGCAGCGCGCGTCAGCGCGGCACCGCCGCGTCGAGCGCCAGATTGAGCTTCAATACCTTGACGCGCGGCTCGCCGAGCACGCCGCCGAGCGGCGGCTGCACAGAGGCTGTGACCAGTTTGCGGATTTGCTCCTCAGGGACGCCACGCGCCTTGGCGACACGCGGCACTTGAAATAACGCGCCTTCCGGCGAGACATCCGGATCGAGCCCGCTGCCGCTGGTGGTGACGAGATCGACCGGGATCGCGGCGGCTGGGTTCTCAGCCTTCAGCTTGGCCACGTCTTCGCTCATACGATCCGCCAGAGCCTTGCTGGTCGGACCGAGATTGGAGCCGCCGGAGTTCGCTGCATTGTACGGTGCCGGGATCGTCTTGCTGGCATCGGCCGGGTCGGGTGCCGTGGTGGCCGAAGGACGGCCATGGAAATAACGGTCCTCTTTGAACTCCTGCCCGATCAACGCCGAGCCGACGATCTGGCCGCCGCGTTCCACCAGACTACCCTGGGCCTGATACGGAAACAGCACGGCGGCAATGCCGGTGACAGCGAGCGGATAGGCCAGACCGGTGATCATGGTGAGCGCCAACAGCGACACGACAGCGGGGCGAACTTGCTTCAACATGACGACTTCTCCTCACACCAGATGCAGGACCGAGACGGCCAGATCGATCGCCTTGATGCCGACGAAGGGCACCAGGATTCCGCCGAGGCCATAGATCAGAAGATTGCGCCGCAGCAGCGCCGCTGCGCCAACTGGGCGATACGAGACGCCCTTTAGCGCCAGCGGGATCAGCGCGATGATGATCAGCGCGTTGAAGATGATCGCCGACAGGATCGCGCTCTGCGGGCTGGCGAGATGCATGACGTTCAGCACGCCGAGCTGCGGGTAGAACGCCAGGAACATCGCCGGGATGATGGCAAAGTACTTGGCGACGTCGTTGGCGATCGAGAACGTGGTCAGCGCCCCGCGCGTCATCAGCAGCTGCTTGCCGATCTCGACCACTTCGATCAGCTTGGTCGGGTTGGAGTCGAGGTCGACCATGTTGCCGGCTTCGCGCGCCGCCTGTGTGCCGGAATTCATCGCCACGCCGACATCGGCCTGCGCCAGCGCCGGCGCATCATTGGTGCCGTCGCCGCACATCGCCACCAGCTTGCCCTTGGCTTGCTCGTCGCGGATCAGCCTGAGCTTGTCCTCCGGAGTCGCCTGAGCGAGGAAATCGTCGACACCGGCTTCGGCGGCGATCGCCGCGGCGGTCATCGGATTGTCGCCGGTGATCATCACCGTGCGGATGCCCATCCGCCGCAGTTCGGCGAAGCGTTCGCGGATGCCGCCCTTGACGATGTCCTTGAGCTGAATGACGCCGAGCAGCTTGCCGTCACGCGCGACAGCAAGCGGTGTGCCGCCGGCCTTGGCGATCTCGTCCGCGATCGCGACAAGCTCTTGGGCGCCCTCGACGTTGGATACCGTCTCGATCGCGCGCGCGGCATTTCCTTGGGTGACTGCAACGCCGGGGACAGCCGCGACGGAGACGAGGATCGAGTCGACGGCCCCCTTACGGATCGACGATCCACCGATGTCGACGCCGCTCATGCGGGTCTGTGCGGTGAACGGAATGAAGTGGGCCCCCAGCTCCGCCAGATCACGTCCGCGAATGCCGTGCTTCTCCTTGGCCAGCACCACGATCGAGCGGCCTTCCGGCGTTTCGTCGGCAAGCGATGCCATCTGAGCAGCGTCGGCCAGATCGCGTTCGCTAACGCCCCGCACCGGACGGAACGCGGTCGCCTGGCGATTGCCCAGCGTGATGGTGCCGGTCTTGTCGAGCAGCAGCGTGTCGACGTCACCCGCGGCCTCGACGGCACGGCCCGACATCGCCAGCACGTTGAAGCGCACCAGCCGGTCCATGCCGGCAATGCCGATCGCCGACAGCAGCGCGCCGATGGTAGTCGGGATGAGCGTGACGAACAGCGCCACCAGGATCACCACGGAGATCTGGCCGCCCGCATAGGCCGCAAAGCTCGGGATCGTCACGGTTGCGAACACGAAGATGATGGTGAGCCCGGCAAGCAGAATGTTCAGCGCGATCTCGTTCGGGGTCTTCTGCCGCTCCGCGCCTTCGACCAGCTTGATCATCCGGTCGAGGAACGAATGGCCGACTTCCGCGGTGATCCGCACCACGATCCGATCGGAGATCACCGTGGTGCCGCCGGTCACCGCCGAACGGTCACCGCCGGATTCCCGGATCACCGGCGCGGACTCGCCGGTGATCGCCGCCTCATTGACCGAGGCCACACCTTCCACCACCTCGCCGTCGCCGGGGATCACGTCTCCGGCTTCGACCAGCACCAGATCGGCGACCGCGAGATGCTCGGCCGCGACACCTTCATACAGCTCGGTGTTGCCAGACATCAGCAGCCGCTTCGCGACAGTCCCGACGCGAGTTTCGCGCAGCGTATTGGCCTGCGCCTTGCCGCGTCCTTCGGCGACCGCTTCGGCAAAGTTGGCGAACAGCACTGTGAACCACAGCCACAGGATGATCTGCCCGGTGAACCACAGATCCGCGCTGCCAGTGACAAGATCCCGTACGAACAGCACCGTGGTCAGCGCCGCGACCACTTCCACCACGAACATCACGGGATTCTTGATCATCACCCGAGGATCGAGCTTGGCGAGCGATGTGCCGATCGCCGGCAACACGATCTTCGGATCCAGCAAGGTCGACGACTTGCCGCGCGTCTTGATTTGAACCGCATCCATTGCAGTCACTCCGAATGTCTCAGAACAGGGTCTTGGCGGTCATCGAGAGCTGCTCGACGACTGGGCCGAGCGCGAGCGCCGGGAAGAAGGTCAGGCCGCCAACGATCAGGATCACGCCGACGACCAGGCCGACGAACAGCCCGCCGGTCGTCGGCAGCGTGCCGGCCGACGGCGGCACCAGCTTCTTGCCCGCAAGCGATCCTGCGATCGCCATCGTCGGCACGATCATCATGAAGCGGCCGACGAACATCGCGGTTGCCAAGGTGAGGTTGTAGAAGAACGTGTTGCCGGTGAGCCCGCCGAAGGCCGAACCGTTGTTCGCGGTCGCCGAGGTGAAGGCGTACAGCACCTCGCTGAAGCCGTGAGGCCCGGCATTGCCCATCGAGGCAACCGCCGACGGCAGCACGACGGCGACCGCGGTCCAGCCGAGATACATCAGCGGCAGCACCAGGATCGCCAGCATCGCCATCTTCACTTCGCGGGCCTCGATCTTCTTGCCGACGTATTCCGGGGTGCGGCCGACCATCAAGCCGGCGACGAAGATCGCCAGCACCACGAACAGCAGCATGCCGTAGAGGCCGGCGCCGACACCGCCGACGATGATCTCGCCGAGCTGCATGTTGATCAGTGGGATCATGCCGCCGAGCGCGGTGAAGGAGTCATGCATCGCGTTCACCGCGCCGCAGGAGGCGGCGGTGGTCACCACGGCGAACAGCGCCGACGCCACGATGCCGAACCGGACTTCCTTGCCTTCCATATTGCCGCCGGTGATCCCGAGCGCATCAAGCGTCGCCGTTCCGGAAGCCTCGGCCCAGTAGGCGATCCCGACGCCCACAACGAACAGCACGCCCATCACGCCGAGAATGGCCCAGCCCTGCCGCTGATTGCCGACCATCCGACCGAACACGTTGGTCAGCGCGGCACCGAGCACGAAGATCGACAACATCTGCACGAAATTCGACAATGCGGTCGGGTTCTCGAACGGATGCGCGGCATTGGCATTGAAGAAGCCGCCGCCATTGGTGCCGAGCATCTTAATCGCGACCTGCGAAGCTACCGGGCCAACCGCGATCGTCTGCTTGGCACCTTCGAGCGTGGTCGCGTCGACGTAGCTGCCCAAGGTCTGTGGCATACCCTGCCAGACCAAAAACAGCGCATAGGGAATGCAGATCGGCAGCAGCACGTACAGCGTGCAGCGGGTGATATCGACCCAGAAATTGCCGACGGTTCGCACCGATGCACGCGAAAATCCGCGGATCAACGCCATCGCCAAAACGATGCCAGTCGCGGCCGACAAGAAGTTCTGGTGGGTCAGCGCCAGCATCTGCGACAGATAGGACAGCGTGCTCTCGCCGCCGTAGTTCTGCCAGTTGGTGTTGGTCAGGAAGCTGATCGCGGTGTTGAACGCCAGGTCCGGCGCCACCGCGCCCTGCTCCGCCGGATTGAACGGCAGCAGCGCCTGCAGGCGCAGCACCGCGTAGATGATGACGAAGCCGCCGATGTGAAACAGCAGCATGGCGAGCGTAAACGTCAGCCAATGCTGTTCCTGCTTCGGATCGACACCAGCCGCGCGATACAGCACGGTCTCGACCGGGCGCAGTACGGGCGTCAGCGGCGTCCACTCGCCAGCAAAGACACGCGTCATGTACCAGCCGAGCGGCTTGACCAGCGCGACGACGATGGCCGCGAACAGCGCGATTTGACACCATCCGATGAGGGTCATGAAAGTCGTCCTTGTTGTGCGTCCGAGCCGAACTCAGAACCGTTCGGGACGCAGCAGCGCGTAGGTGAGATAGGCGAGCAGTGCCGCGGTCACGGCGCCCGCCAGGGCGTAATCGATCGTCATCGCGGCTCTCCTAAAGACGCTCGCACGCATAGGCGTAACCGATCGCCAGCGTGAACAGTCCGGCGCATAACGCCAGCATCAGAATGTCGGACATTGAAGGCCTCTTCTGCGACGGGCCACGTCGTTGACGCGCCCAACTCGTACCCAGCCGAGGTGCCACTTGCGGCGTAGGTTTTCGAGATCGCTTCAGCGGCGAAGATATAGGAAAGCCATATAGGCGGACGTCGCGGCGGCGGCGCGCGAGCGCTCATCCAGGCGTCAGCCGCCCACCCGCCTGCTCGTGGAGTGCCGCGCTTAGCTTCTCAGGCGTCGCGGTCCGTCACACCGTGATCTGCATTCCGACTTCGACCGCGCGGCCGGTCGGAATCTTGAAATACAAGCTGGCGTCGTCGGACCATTTCGCCATGTTGACGAACAGCAGGCCTTGCCAACGCGGCATCTCGGACGGGGTTGCCTGACGGATCACCCGCCGCGACAGGAAGAACGAGGTGCTCATCATGTCGAAGGCAAAACCGAGCGGCCGGCACGCCACAAGCGCCTTAGGAACGTCCGGCGTCTCCATATAGCCGAACCGAATCGTGATTTTGGCGAAGCTGTCGTTGACCGGCTCATAGCTCAGCCGCGCGTCCTCGCTGACGCGCGGCACGTCTTCGGTCACGACCCGCAGGATCACGTTTTTCTCGTGCAGCACCTTGTTGTGCTTGAGGTTGTGCATCAACGAGGTCGGCGTCGAGTTGGGGTTACCGGTCAGGAACACGGCGGTGCCGCGAACCCGGCTGATCGACGACGAGGCCGAGATCGATGCGATGAAATCGTTCAGATCGATTTCGTCTCGAACGGTCTTCCGCGCCACGATCTTGGAGCCACGGCGCCACGTCACCATCACGCCCATCAGGCCGACGCCGATCATCAACGGGATCCAGCCGCCATCGACGATCTTGAGCAGATTGGCCATCAGGAAGATCAGGTCGATGATCAGGAACGGGACGATCACCGCGGTCGCGACCGCCGCCGGCCAATGCCAACACTTCCGCATCACGAAGAACGCCATGATGCTGGTCAGCACCATCGTGCCGGTGACGGCAATGCCGTAGGCCGACGCCAGCGCGCTCGAGGATTTGAACGCGAACACCAGATACAGCACCGCGATCAGCAGCAGCCAGTTGGCGCGCGGAATGTAGATCTGTCCCTTTTCGGTTTCGGAGGTGCGGCGGATCTCCATCCGCGGCAGCAGCCCGAGTTGGATCGCCTGCTGGGTCAGCGAATAGGCACCGGAAATCACCGCCTGGCTGGCGATGATCGTGGCGCCGGTCGCGATCCAGACCATCGGCAACAGCGCCCAATCCGGAAACAGCAGGAAGAACGGGTTCTCCAGCCGCTCCGGATACGACAGCAACATCGCGCCCTGCCCGAGGTAGCATAGCGCGAGCGACGGAAACACCAGCACCAGCCACGCCACCTGGATCGGCCGCCGGCCGAAATGCCCCATGTCGGCGTATAGCGCCTCGGCGCCGGTCACTGTCAGGAACACCGCACCGAGCGCCAGCAGGCCGGCATGGCCGTGATGCAGCAGAAACTCGATACCGTAGATCGGATTGACCGCACCGAGGATATGGAGATTGCCGATCAGATTGGCGGTGCCGGCAACCGCCATCAGGCCGAACCAGATCAGCATCAACGGCCCGAACCACGTCGCCACGGCCGCGGTGCCCCAGCTCTGCACCAGAAACAGCCCGACCAGGATCGCCATGCTGAGGGGCAGGATGTACGGATCGAAGCCCGGCGCAACCAGCTTCAGGCCTTCCACGGCGGACAGCACCGAGATCGCCGGCGTGATGATGGCGTCGCCGTAGAACAACGCGGCGCCCGCCATGCCGAGCAGCGAGATCGCCGCGAACCGACGCCGCATCACGCTCTGCAGCAGCGCCATCAAGGTCAGTGTGCCGCCCTCGCCGTGGTTGTCGGCGCGCATGATTAGCAGCACGTATTTCAAGGTGACGATGATCAGTAGCGTCCACAGCATCAGCGACAGCACGCCGAAGACCATCTCTTGCGTCAGCGCTCCGCCCGCGGACGCTGCGGTGAGGCTTTCCTTCAGGGCATACAACGGGCTGGTGCCGATATCGCCGTAGACGACCCCGATCGACCCCAGGGCAAGCGTCCAGAACGAATTCGGCTTGGGAGAGTCCTTCGCAATGGCGACGTCGGAAACGGCTTCAGTCATGGCGCCCTGTGACGTTCAGCGGGCCACCTGCCCGCAGTTTCCGGCACCCTGAAATTACGGCGGACACGGCGTCAAGACATCGCGGCACGCAATCGTAGCTACGCCTATACGGCTCCTATATCGGGCCCGACGGTTCTTTATGAGATCTTTATACCGGGCTCCCGCAAGGCCCAACAGGCACGCCGACCGCCGCTTTTCGCACAGCTTCACCCGCGCGAAACGCTGGGATCGGCTTGACCCGAATCTCAGCTCCCAACGCCGGCATCGGTCACCTCCAGGACTCGCCCGCCGCATGGCCAGATGCGATGACTGCCCGTGCTCACCGCCGGCGACACGTACCATTCGTTTCCTGACTAGCCCCGGCTCCTAGAGGGATTTCCTGACGCGACGATCACGAGTCCGTGTTCAGACGGACCACCCCGCATGTCATCCCCGATTTACTACGCGTCGCGCCGGCCTAGTGTCACAGCGCGGTCGCGTGAACTACGCGACGCAACAAGAGGGTCATCTAATGGTCGACGATTCGAAAAAGGTCTGGCCCACGGGTCTGACGATTGCGGAATCCGAGGAGATCCACAAGCACGTGATCGATGGCGCGCGCATCTTCGTGGCGATCGCGATCGTGGCGCACTTCCTGGCGTATGTGTATTCGCCTTGGCTGCACTAAGGAGCCACTGAGATGAATCAAGGTCGTATCTGGACCGTTGTCAGTCCGACAGTCGGTCTTCCGTTGCTGCTCGGCAGCGTGGCCGTCATGGCTTTTGCCGTGCATTTCGCGGTCCTCGAAAACACCTCCTGGGTGGCCGCTTTCATGAACGGTAAGTCCGTCGCCGCGGCGCCCGCACCAGCGGCGCCGGCCGCGCCGGCTAAGAAGTAACTTCCCGTTCCTGAGTGACGGAGGGAGCCCGCAGCGACGGCTCTGTCCTCCTGGAGAGTCCGAGACCTCGGAGCTCCCTCCCGATCTCCCTTGTTGCCCTTGCAGGCGTTGACGGCCGATTGACGAGGCCATGACCTCGCACCTGACGAATGCGGTCGGGCGCCGATCGTCCACAAATCCACTCTTCCATCGATATCCCGTTCACGCGACCTTGCCGGCGGCCAACGCGGTCGCGCGATGCGGCACGCAGGCGCCAGTGACGACGTCGGATGATGTCGTCTGGCGGCCACATGCCCCTGCGGGCAGGGACGCCCCGCAAGAGAGCTCGAAGCGGCAGTAATGCAACAGGCTGGGAGGAAGGATGTCCGAGTTCGCAGGCGGCACCTCAAGAGTGCCGCCTGCGCCGTAAGCAACTCGGGAGGTGCGCGAGATGGCAGGCTCGCTAAATCTTCGAGTTACCGCGGACTGTCGACAGTGATGGCTGAAAACACTGTCGGCAGAGGGAAAATGGACGGTCGGCTCCGCACTCAGGCTCTGGTGAGGAACAGCGTGTTGCTGTCCACCAGAAGAGGCGTGCCGGAGAACGAACTGTAGGCGCCCTTCTGTTCGACCAACAAAGGTGTTCCCGAGAACGACTTATAGGTTTCGCCGTCGAGCAGCAGAGGCGTCCCTGACATCGAGCGGTAGCCTCCGGTCTGCTTGATCACCAGCGGCTCGCCCGAATTCGAGCGGTAAGCGTCCTGCTGCTCGATGATCAACGGCGTGCCGGAATGTCCTTTGAACGGCTGCGATTTACTCAGCACCGGCAGATGCAGCAGCGACGAGAACGGAGCCGCATCGTCCCATGCACGCGGCTTGGCAACCGGTTTGTTGACGATCGGATTGTACTTCTTCATGATTTCGGTGGCCTTGCCGCCCGCACCGAAATGCGCAGGCACGATCGCAACAGCACCGCCTCGGCTGATCGTTTCGGCCAGGCCCGCAGCGGTCGCGCGCAGGACGCCGAGCTTGCTGATCGCATTGGTGAGATCGGTAATACTGCCGCGGTTCGGCACGGTCCCGTTCGGAAGAACCTGAGCCTTCTCGAAACCGTTCGTCTTCAATTCAGATTCCAGACCCGCAACCTGGCGGACGGTCTCGTAGCAGAGAATGACTTGAAACGTCATGGCATCTCTCCTTCACGTCCCGGGCAGATCAACCGACACCAGCGCGCGGTCGGAAAGCGCGCAGGAACCAGGGAAGAGCCAGGAAGCCTGGCTGACCGCGGTAGCGGGGATCCTCGGATCCCAGCCACCGCAGCAACAGTCAGAGACTGTCTTAGACGGCCTTGATCGAGCTCTCGATCGCGGCAGCCTTACCGTTCATGAACTTCGCGACCCAGGTGGTGTGCGTCAGCACAGCGAAGTGGACCAGGAAGACCATGATGGCAACGCTGCCGAGCAGCAGCGGGAGACCGACGGTCGGCTTCACAACAGTCCAGATACGACCTTGATTCATCTTCGATACTCCTTAGTGCAGCCAGGGCGAGTAAACATACGCCAGGAAATGCGCCACGATCGCGATGGCCACGAAAATGCGCGAACCATCGATCACGTGCTTGTGGAGCTCTTCCGATTCCGCGATGGTCAGCCCAGTCGGCCAGACCTTGTTCGGATCGTCTACCATGGATAACCTCCTAAGAGACTAACGATCAGTTTCGTGCTGAACCCGCACGCAGGTAGTTGTTCACTGCTACGCCGAACGAGTGCTCGCGGTGTCAGCAATGGATCTGATGATCGCTTCACTGTCTGCATCCGAAATTTCGGAAGCGTCTCAGCTCGGCTCTCGTGCGCCCCGCCCCGATAATCATCAAGATTCTGTGATCAGGACGCGGGGGTGAACTTACGCCGACGTCTCGAAGCGTCAATTTGGGCTGACAGAAGCGAACCGTCCGTACGATGCTGGATGTTGGACTCCAACGTCAGGATTTCCTGACGTTCCGATTTGATTTGCGCCAACCGACCACGACACCGCCGGGTGTAGTTTTCGCCGTGAAGATCAGGGGGCAACGAGAACCCTTTCGGCACCGCGATCTTGTGCGGTGGATGGTGTGGACGATGGATCAGAAACTCACGCGACGGGTGCATCAGGGACATCTCCGGATTTTCATCGCGGACGATCATCCGGTGGTCTTGAGCGGGATGAAGATGCTGCTCCAAGCCGATCCCGAGTTTGACGTCGTCGGCGAAGCAGCGGATGGTCCAACAGCGCTCCGTCGGGCGATCGAACTGCAGCCGGACGTGGCCGTGTTCGATCTGTCGATGCCGGGCATGTATGGCATGGAGGTCATCCAGAAGTACCTCGCAGCCCGTCCCAAGGCCCGCGTCGTCGTCGTCTCGGTGCAGGAAGACGGTGCCAATCTGCGCCGGCTGCTGAAGCTCGGCGTCGCCGGCTACATTCTCAAGCGATCGGCCACCGATGAACTGATCCGTGGAATTCACGCGGTGGCCAAGGGTGGCGTGTATCTCGATCCGGCGATCGCCGGTCAGGCGCTGGGCAGAGTCGTCCATGCCGCGCCGACAAATCTCGGCGAAACCAGCCAGATCTCGCATCTCAGCTCCCGCGAGTTGGATGTGCTCCGGCTGGCGTCGGTCGGGCACAGCAACAAGGTGATCTCCGCCAAGCTGCAGGTTGGGCCGAAGAGCGTCGAGACCTATAAGGCGCGCGCGATGGAGAAGCTGGGCTTCACCAACCGCGTCGAACTGATCCGCTTCGCGCTGGACATGGGCTGGCTGGAAAATTCCGGGTTGTAGACAGCGAAGTCTCCCGTTCTGCAGATTTCGACGGGTCGACAGGGAGCGCCGAAGATTGGCATTTTGTTACCAATTTGGTCGACAGCGGCGGACCTTCCCTCATCCTCTTGATCTTGCGCAAAACGGTGCGCGCCATGGCGGGCCAGCATTCAGGCGGCATCGGTCGTTGAAGGGCGGCACAAGACGCTGCGTGCCCAGCAATCGACACTCAGGCGGGAATGCAATGACCGAAGGATCCGTCGCCAGGCAGCCAGACCTATCGACCTGCGACGACGAGCCGATCCATATCCCCGGTGCTATCCAGCCGCATGGATTGCTGCTCGCCCTCGCCGCCGACATGACGGTCGTCGCCGGCAGCGACAACCTTCCCGAACTCACCGGACTGGCAATCGGCGACCTGATCGGCCGTTCAGCGGCCGATGTCTTCGATTCCGAAACCCACAACCGGTTGACGATTGCCTTGGCCGAGCCCGGAGCAGCCGTGGGAGCGCCGATCGCGGTCGGATTCTCGGTGCGAAAAGGCGGTGACTTCGTCGGCTCCTGGCACCGCCACGATCAGCTCGTCTTCCTTGAACTCGAGCCTCCGCAGCTGGACGTCGCAGAGCCGCAGGCGTTCTTTCGCCGTACCAACAGCGCGATCCGCCGCCTGCAGGCCGCCGAGACGCTGGAAACCGCTTGCGCGGCCGCCGCGCAAGAGGTGCGCGAGATCACCGGATTCGATCGGGTGATGATCTATCGTTTCGCTCCCGACTTCAGCGGCGAAGTGATCGCAGAGAATCGACGCGCCGAGGTCGAGTCGTATCTCGGCCTGCACTTTCCGGCCTCCGACATCCCGGCGCAGGCGCGCCGGCTCTACACGATCAACCCGGTCCGGATCATTCCCGATATCAATTATCGGCCGGTGCCGGTCTCCCCAAGCCTCAATCCGATCACCGGGCGGCCGATCGATCTCAGCTTTGCCATCCTGCGCAGCGTGTCGCCCGTGCATCTCGAATACATGCGCAATATCGGGATGCACGGCACGATGTCGATCTCGATTCTGCGAGGCGAGCGGCTCTGGGGGCTGATCGCCTGCCATCACCGGAAGCCGAACTACGTCGATCTCGACGGCCGTCAGGCCTGCGAACTGGTCGCCCAGGTGCTGGCCTGGCAGATCGGGGTGATGGAAGAGCAAGCGATCACACGCCAGACGCTCAAGGGCCAGGCGATTCAGCGCAGCCTGATCAACGACATCGAACAACTGCACGATCATCGAGCCGGACTGGCGCGCAACAGCGAAGCGCTGCTCGAGCTGATGGGAGCATCCGGCCTTTGCCTGCATAGCCGCGAAGGCGTGATCACGATCGGGCAGACCCCACCCTCGCCGATCATCGATCAACTGGCGCAACTGGCCGGCCGCTCCGGCGGCAGCGAACTATTCCAGACCGACAGGTTGTCGACCATCATTCCGGAAGCCAGCGCCTGCGCCGAGGTCGCGAGCGGCGTTCTCGCCGTCCCCCTGTCGCGCACACCGCCCCGCCGGGTGATGCTGTGGTTCAGGCCCGAAGTGGCGCAGACGGTGTATTGGGCGGGCAATCCCGACAAGTCGGTGACGGCTGAATCCGGGCGCCTGCGGCCGCGCACCTCGTTTGCAGCTTGGACCGAGCAGACCCACGGCCGAGCAATCGCATGGCAGCCGCACGAGGTTGCTGCCGCTGTTGAAATCCGCGACCTGATCATCGACGTCATTCTGCGCAACACCGAAAAGCTGGAACGCATCAACACCCAGCTCGCCCGCAGCAACGAGGAGCTGGAATCGTTCGCCCACGTGGCCTCGCACGACATCAAGGAGCCACTTCGCCATATCGAGGCGTTCGCCGGCCTGCTCGCCGACAACATCCACGAAATGGGGGATGAGCGCCTCGGCGTCATGGTCAGCGGCATCGAGAAATCGTCGCGGCGGCTGCGCAACCTGATCAACGATCTGGCGGAATTTTCGCAGCTCGGCCGCCGATCGAAGCCCCTGTCCTGGGTGTCGCTCGAAACGGTCCTCAACGAAGTGTTGGCCGACCTGCAGCCGCGGGTCGCGGAAGCACGCGCCGAGATCCAGGCCGACCGGCTGCCGTTCGCGCGCTGCGACCATAACCAGATCCGTCAGGTGCTGCAGAATCTGGTCGCCAACTCGCTCAAATATCGCGATCCGGCGCGGCCCTGCCGAATTCACGTCTATGCAGAACCGGACGACAATGGCGGGCGTCCCGAGATCGGAGCGGAGCCGGCCATCCGGATCTGCGTCACCGACAACGGCATCGGCTTCGACAAGAAATATATCGATCAGGTGTTCGAACCGTTCCAGCGGCTGCACGGCCCAGACGACTATGAGGGCAGCGGCATCGGCCTCGCGATCTGTCGTAAGATCGTTCAGCGTCATGGCGGACGTGTCGGCGTCAACACCATTGCGGGGAAAGGTTCGACCTTCTGGTTCACGCTGCCGGTTGCGGGCGATCATGGGCAGGATGAACGATGAGCTCTTCATCAAATCCAGGCCCGCCCGATGCAGCCGTGACAGATCCGAGCGGGCGGCTCGCGCTTGACCTTACCGAGTGCGACCGCGAACCGATTCATATTCCCGGCGCGATCCAACCCCACGGCTACCTGTTCGCCTTAGTCGATGCCGATCTGCGGATCGTATCCGTCAGCGCCAACGTGGAGGATCTGCTCGGGCAGTCGCCTGCTGCGCTGCTCGACGTGTCGATCGCCAACCACATCACCGCTGCCAGCTTCGCGCGGCTGACGCACGTTCTCTACGGCGGCGATACGGCGGCCATGAACCCGATCCGGGTGGACGTCGCGACGTCTGAAGGAGAACGCGCGTTCAACGGCATTCTGCACCGGCACGACTCTCTGGTCATTCTCGAACTCGAGCCGCGCGACGAGTCGCGCTACACGAACGAGTTCTTTCGCAGTGTCCGCGTTGCGATCCGTCGTCTGCAGACCGCGGCCGATTTGCCGGCCGCCTGCCGGATTGCAGCCAGCGAAGTCCGCCGCATCACCGGATTCGACCGGATCAAGGTATACCGGTTCGCGGCCGACTGGAGCGGTCAGGTGATCGCCGAAGACCGTGACACCGGAATTCCGTCGCTGATGGACTTTCACTTTCCGTCGTCCGACATCCCCGCGCAATCGCGCGCGCTGTACACGATCAATCCCGTCCGCATCATCCCGAACATCGGGTATCGCCCCTCGCCGCTGGTGCCTGACGTCAACCCGCGGGTCGGCGGCCCGATCGATCTCAGCTTCTCGGTGCTGCGCAGCGTATCACCGACCCATCTCGAGTACATGGTCAACATGGGCATGCACGCCGCGATGTCGATCTCGATCGTGCGCGACGGCCGGCTCTGGGGCATGATCTCCTGCCACAATCTGACGCCGCGCTTTGTCTCCTACGAAGTCCGGCAGGCCTGCGAACTGATCGCCCAGGTGCTGACTTGGCAGATCGGCGTGCTCGAGGAAGCCGAAATCGTCCGCCACAGCGTGCGGATGCGCGCCATCCAGAACAGGCTGCTGCACGAGCTCGGCGACGAGCAAGGCCTCACCGCCGGCCTCAGCCGCGTCAGCGACGAAATGCTCACCTTGATGGGCGCATCCGGATTTGCGCTGAGCAGCTTCGACGGTGTCACCGCCTTCGGACGAACCCCATCCGCCGACGAGATCCAGGCTCTGGCGTCATGGCTGTCGCACCGCGAGTCGCGCGGCATCTTTCAAACCCAGCAGCTCTCGGCGAGCTTTCCCGAGGCCGAGGTGTATTCGGACATCGCCAGCGGCCTGCTCGCCGTGCCCCTGGGGCGGGCCTCGACGACGCTGATGCTGTGGTTCCGGCCTGAAGTGGCACAGACCGTGACCTGGGGTGGCGATCCGCACAAGCCGGTGCAGATCGGCCCGCGGGGCAAGCGCCTACAGACCCGCGCGTCGTTCGAGGCTTGGCGCGAGGAAGTCCGCGACCGATCGCGCCCTTGGCGTAGCCATGAGATCGTCGCGGCGGAAGAGATCCGCGATCTCGTGGTCGACGTTATTCTCGGCCGCGCCGAAGAACTGGAGAATGCCAACCGCGAACTATCCCGCAGTAATGACGAGCTGGAATCGTTCGCCTATGTCGCGGCCCACGACCTCAAGGAGCCGCTGCGCCACATCGAAGCATTCGCTGGCCTGTTGAGCGATCTATTACTCCCTGAAGCGCGGAGCCGCCTCAGCGTGATGGTGAATGGGATCGAGGCGTCGTCGCGCCGGTTGCGCGCGCTGATCAACGATCTGGCCGAATACTCCAGGATCGGCCGGCAGGCCCGGCCGCTGCAACCGGTCGACCTCAACCAGATTTTGGCCGAGGTGTTGTCCGATCTGAAGCCGATGCTGCAGGATGCACGTGCCGAAGTCGTCTCGGATCCGCTTCCCACGGTGCTGTGCGACGGCAGCCAGATCCGGCAATTGCTGCAGAACCTGATCAGCAATGCGGTGAAGTATCGCGATGCCGAGCGGCTGCCTCGCGTGACCATCGCAGCGACGATCGATAGCCCGCTGCCGGCGCCTGCCGGCGCGAACATACGGAGAGCACGCATCACGATCGCCGACAACGGAATTGGGTTCGATGAGCAATACCGCGAGCAGATCTTCGAGCCGTTTCAGCGCCTCCACGGTCCGGACGAATATCAAGGCACCGGAATTGGCCTGGCGATCTGCCGCAAGATCGTCCATCGGCACGGCGGCACGATTTCGGCAAAGAGCCACGTCGGACAGGGATCGGTGTTCACCTTCACGCTGCCGTTGTGCGAGCAGGACACGACGGAGAGCTGAAATGACCCGCGAGCGCACGCTTCCGACGGTGCTGGTGGCGGAAGACCACGACTACGACAAGCTGATCCTGACCGAAGTCTTCGCGCGGGCCTCGATTGCCGCCGATCTCCGCTTCGTCAGCGATGGCGAGCAGACACTGGATTACATCTATGGCCGCAACCGGTTCGCCGGCCGTGCGGACGCACCCACCCCTGCGCTCGTGCTGCTCGACCTCAACATGCCGCGGCTCGACGGCCGGAAAGTCGTGCGGCTGTTGCGGCAGGACGAGACGGTACGGCATCTGGTGGTGATTGCACTGTCGACCTCGGAAAGTGCCAAGCACATCACCGAAGCCTATTCGATCGGCTTCAACGCCTATTTGGTCAAGCCGGCCAATATCGCCGACTACGTCGAGGCGATCCGCTCGCTCTGGCACTTCTGGATGAACACGGCCTCGCTTCCGACCACGGAGGCTTATCGGCCGTGAGCGCGATCGCGTCCCGAATCCTGCTCGTCGACGATGCGGAGGTCGAATACCTGACGATGCAGCGGATGCTGCAGAAGATCCCCGGGTTTCGGGCAACGCTCGACTGGGTATCGCGGTTCGACGAGGCGGCGGCCGCGATCGATCGCAAAGAGCACGACCTCTATCTCGTCGACTTTCGCCTCGGTCCGCGCAGCGGGCTCGATCTGATCCGCGACGCGCGCGATCGCGGCAACATCAAGCCGATCATCGTGCTGACCGGCCACGGCGACCCGATGGTCGATCAGGCGGCAACCGAGGTCGGCGCCAATGATTACCTCGTCAAGGGCGAGTTCGATGCCATCGTGCTCGAACGGGCGATGCGCTACGCGACCCGCCAAGCAAGGACGCTGGCGACCCTCGACCGCCGGTTGGTGGAATGCCGCACCACGGCGCGGAAGCTGGTCGTGCAGAGCGAACGCCGCGCCGCGGCCGAAGCCGACGTGCTCAAGGTGCTGCGGCAGACCATGATCGACCAGGAAACCGAGCGCAAACGCATCGCACGCGAACTGCACGACAATCTCGGGCAGATGGTCACCCTCGTTCAATTCGGCCTGGATGCGCTCGCGCGCGGCACGCCCACGGCGGCCAGCCTCGCCGAAAAGGTCGCGTCGCTGAAGCACATCGTCAACGATCTCAGCACCAGCCTGCACAGGGTGGCATGGGAAGTACGGCCGACCGCGCTCGACACGCTCGGGCTCGAAGACGCCGTGTCCCAACTGGTCGCAAGCTGGGAGCCGCATTGCAGCCTGGTGTTCGATCTGCATCTCGGTCTCGGCGAACGACGGCTACCGGCCGATATCGAAAGCGCGCTGTACAGAATCGTGCAGGAAGGCATCACCAATGTGGTCCGCCACGCCCATGCGACCCGGGTCGGCGTGATCCTCGAATTCCGCGGCAGCGACGTGATCTGCATCATCGAGGACGACGGCTGCGGCATCCCTCCTGAACAGGCCGACGAGCATTCGTCCCGCCGGCTCGGACTTGTCGGCATGCGGGAGCGACTTGCCTTGGTCGACGGCACCGTCGAACTGGAAACCGAAACCGGACACGGCACCGCGCTGTTTGTTCGCGTACCTCTCGGCGCGCCGAGCTGATCGGGCTGCCTCAGCCGCCCATCCGCATGATCTGCTCCATCGGCATCATGTTGTGATTGAGGTGGCCCATGATCCAGATCGAGCCACCGACCACCAGAAGCACGATCAGGCCGCCGAACGCGAGCGCCAGCACGTTGTTGGTGTTATCGGGACCGGTGGTGATGTGCAGGAAGAACACGAGCTGCACGCCCATCTGAGCGATCGCCAGCACCGCGATCGCCACCGGAATGCTCGGCTGCCACACCAGATCCGTGCCGGCGATGAAGAACGACGTCGCGGTGAGCAGAACCGACAGACCGAGCCCGACGCCATAGCCGAGCAGTCGCGGGCCGATGCGGACTTCCTCTTCATCGCCGGGCGCGACGTCATAGAGCTCGCCGCCGTGGCCGCTTCGCTGCTCGCTCATGTGCCGCTCCCCAACAGATAGACCATCGAAAAGATCGCCACCCAGATGATGTCGAGCGCGTGCCAGAACAGCGCGAAACACAATAGGCGCCGGCAGATGTCGGCCCGGAAGCCCTTGGCGAACACTTGAGCCATCATCGTCAGCAGCCACAGCACACCCGCGGTAACGTGCAGGCCGTGGCAGCCGACCAGCGTGAAGAAGGCCGAGAGAAACGCACTGCGGGTCGGGCCGGCCCCCTGCTCCACCAGGTCGGCAAACTCGCGCAGCTCCAGTCCGAGAAACGCCGCGCCGAGCATGCCGGTCGCCGCCATCGCGACCTGAAACCAGCGCTGGCTGCCGACCGCAGCGGCGAGGCTCGCCATGCCGCAGGTGAAGCTCGAGAGCAGCAGGCAAGCCGTCTCGATTGCGACGTTGCGGAGATCAAACAGCTGCGCACCGGCTGGCCCGCCGGCGGTGGCGCCCGACAGCACCGCGTAGCTCGCAAAGAAGCACGAGAACATCACGATGTCGGACAACAGGAAGATCCAGAAGCCGTAGCCGGCCACGATCCGCTTCGAGGCCGGCCCGGCGTGGCTGGCGCCGACCGACTGCAGCCCGCCCAGATGGTGCGGGTCTGCCTGACCGTGCGACAGCGCAACCTCGGTCATGACGCGGCCACGGCGCTCAGCGCCGCCTTGCGCTCCGCGATATTGGCGCGGTCGATCCGTTCGACCTCGGCGGCGGGAACGACGTATTCGTCGTGGTCACGCCAGGCGAACACCACGAAGGTGGCAAACGCGCCGATGCCGCCGAGCACCACCATCCACCAGATGTGCCACACCATCGCAAAGCCCATCACCGTGGCGAAGAACGCGCATACGATGCCGGTCGGCGAATTGCACGGCATCTCGATGTCGCGATAGTCCTGCGTGCGGGTTTCGAGACCGTGCTGCTGCGCCTTCTGCTTCGCGGCCCAATACGCATCCTCGCCCGTAACATCAGGGGCGACCGCGAAATTGAACACCGGCGGCGGTGACGCGGTGGCCCATTCCAACGAACGGCCATCCCACGGATCACCGGTGCGATCGCGCAACTCGTCGCGGTGGCGGATGCTGACGACGAACTGCACGATCTGCAGCATCACGCCGATGCTGATGATCCCGGTGCCGATCGCCGCCACGATCATCCAAGGATGCCAGGCGGCGACGTCGTAGTGCTGCAGCCGGCGCGTCATGCCGAGCAGGCCGGCGACATACAGCGGCATGAAGGTGACGTAGAAGCCGATCAGCGTGAACCAGAACGCGGCCTTGCCGAGCCCCTCGTGCAGGCGGAAGCCGAACGCCTTGGGAAACCAGTAGGTGTAGCCGGCGAACGCGCCGAACAGCACGCCGCCGATGATGACGTTGTGGAAATGCGCCACCAGAAACATGCTGTTGTGGAGCTGGAAGTCGGCCGGCGGCACCGCAACCAGAACGCCGGTGAGCCCTCCGATAATGAACGTCACCATGAAGCCAACCGCCCACAGCATCGGCGTCTCGAACCGGATCCGGCCGCCATACATCGTGAACAGCCAGTTGTAGATCTTCACCCCGGTCGGCACCGCGATAATCATGCTGGCGATGCCGAACACCGCGTTGACGGTGGCCCCCGCCCCCATGGTGAAGAAGTGGTGCAGCCACACCATGAACGAGATGATGCAGATCGCCATCGTCGCCAGCACCATCGAGCGATAGCCGAACAGCGGCTTGCCTGAGAACGTCGACACCACTTCGGAGAACACGCCGAACGCCGGCAGCACCAGGATGTAAACTTCCGGATGACCCCAGGCCCAGATCAGGTTCATGAACATCATCATGTTGCCGCCGGCCTCGTTGGTGAAGAAGTGGAAGCCGAGGTAGCGGTCGAGCAGCAGCATCGCCAAGGTGGCGGTCAGGATCGGGAACGCCGCGACGATCAGCAAGTTCGAGGCCAGCGTCGTCCAGCAGAACATCGGCATCCGCAAGTAGGTCATGCCGCGGGTCCGCAGCTTGAGCACGGTGGTGACGAGGTTGATCCCGGCCACCAGCGTGCCGATGCCGGAGATCTGCAGTGCCCAGGCGTAATAGTCGACGCCGACGCCCGGTGAGTAGCTCAGCTCGGAGAGCGGCGGAAACGGCAGCCAGCCGGTGCGAGCGAATTCGCCGATCACCAGCGACAGGTTGACCAGCAGCGCGCCGCTCGCGGTCAACCAGAACCCGACCGAGTTCAAAGTCGGAAACGCCACGTCACGGACGCCGAGCTGCAGCGGCACCACCAGGTTCATCAGCCCGATCACGAACGGCATGGCGACGAAGAAGATCATGATCGTGCCGTGTGCCGAGAAGATCTGGTTGTAGTGCTCGGGCGGCAGATATCCCGGCGACTGATAGGCGACCGCTTGCTGGGTTCGCATCATGATCGCATCGGTGCCGCCGCGCAGCAGCATCACCATCGCCAGCAGCACGTACATCACACCGATCCGCTTGTGATCGACGCTGGTGATCCACTCATGCCAAAGATACGGGAAGTAGCCCTTGATCCCCGCCCACAGCAGCGTGGCAAGGATCGCCGCCATCACGATCGCCGCAGCGATCAGCGGGATTGGCTGATCAATCGGAATGGCCGACCAGTCGAGCTTGCCGAGCATATCGCGTTGGCTCCCCAATTCGCTTCGATGTGGGACGGCGCGCCTTGTTCGGTCGGCCGCGGTCCCGACTGTGGCGGGATTTGCTGGGTGCTGATCGCGTGAAATAGCAACGGATCAGCCAGCCGATAGGTCGGCGTTCCGCTCTCCGGTGCTTGTTTCATCAGGTCCTTATAGCTGTCAGCGTTGAGCTCGCGGCCGCTCTTCGCAGTCTCGGCAACCCAGTCGGGAAACGCCACGGTCGAGACCACGTGCACCGGAAATGTCATGTCGGGAAAGCCGTCGCCACTGAAATGCGACGACAATCCGCGCAGATCGCCCTCGGCATCGGCGCGCAGGTTGAGCCGCGTCACCATGCCGTTCATGGTGTAGATCATGCTGCCGAGCTGCGGGATGAAGAACGCGTTCATCACGCTCGCCGACGTCAGCTCGAACTGCAGTGACACGCCGACCGGCACGGTCAGTGTGTTGACCGTCGCGATGCGTTGATCCGGGTAAATGAACAGCCACTTCCAGTCCATCGACACCACCTGGATGCGGACCGGGCTTCCGGTGCCTTCGACCGGCGCGGCAGGATCGAGCTGATGCGATCCGATCCAGGTGACGCCGCCGAGCAGGATGACGGTGAGCGTCGGAATCGACCACACCACCAGTTCGATCCGGCCCGAATAGGTGAACTCCGGCCGATGTCTGGCGCGCGGATTGGAAGCGCGGAACCAAAATGCGAACGCCAGGATCGCGACGATTGTCGGCACCACGATCGCCAACATGATCACAACCGAGTCGATCAGGATGGTCGAGTTCCCGTACGCGACTGGACCTTGCGGGTCGAGGATGTTCATGCGCGCGGCGATGCTTCAATGGACGGGATCGTGCCCGCTAACCCGGATCCTTCACCGCAGTTCCTATCCCTTGCCGCGCGCCCTGCGGAACTGGTCTCTCGCGCTCGGGTTGACCCGCGATGTGCGCCGCTGCGCCAAATGAAATTCGAGGTGAATCGATGTGCCGCTGGCTGGCATACCGCGGAGAAGAAACGTCATTCGACAGCTACGTCACCGAACCGGTCCACTCCCTGATCAATCAGAGCCTCCGCGCCCGGGAATCCGCCGGCAGCACCAACGGAGACGGCTTCGGGCTCGGCTGGTACGGCATTCATCCCGAGCCGGGGCTTTATCGCGAGACCCGGCCGGCGTGGTCGGACGAGAACCTGCGTTACCTCTGCCGACACCTGCAGTCGCATATGTTCTTCGCCCACGTTCGCGCGGCGACTGGAACGGCGGTGACGCGGCAGAACTGCCACCCGTTCGCGTGCGGACGGTGGATGTTCATGCACAACGGCTTCATCGGCAGCTGGAGCCGATTGCGGCGCAAGGTCGAGGCGATGATCCCGGATCATCTGTATCCGTCGCGGCTCGGCACCACCGATTCCGAAGCGGTGTTTCTGGCAATGATGGGCGAAGGCCTGGAGCACGATCCGATCGGCGCAACCCAGCGTGTGATGCGCGCGCTGAGCGCATTGGTCGACGAAGACGGCTTGCGCGAACGGATGCGGTTTACGTCGGCGCTGGCGAACGGACACGACCTCTACGCCTTCCGCTTCGCGCATAACGACACGGCCAACACCCTATATTATCGCGATGACGGCCCGCTGGTCGTGGCGTCGGAGCCGTTCGACACCGAACAGCATTGGTCCGAAGTCCCTGCTAATCACGTGCTGATTTCGCGCCCCTCGCGGCCGGTCGAAATTCGTCCCTTCATGCCAACGGCGGCGCATCTGCCGCAGGAACCCACGGTTGCCCAGAATGTTGTCGAGCGAGCTTAAAATATCGGCAACGGAGGCCCCGGAGAAAGATGTGTGGAATCTGCGGAGAGATCCGCATGCGTGGCGAGCCCTCGATTTCGTCATTGAAGGCCGTCACCCGCGCGATGCATCGGCGCGGACCTGACGCGGAAGGATTGTTCGCGCAAGGCAGCATGGCGTTCGGGCATCGCCGCCTCAGCATTCTCGATCTGGCCGCTGCTTCGCAGCAGCCGATGATCGATAGCGAACTCGGCCTCGGGATCGTTTTCAACGGCTGCATCTACAATTTCCGCGAGCTGCGCGAACAGCTCACGCAGCGTGGCTACAGGTTCTTTTCGCAAGGCGACACAGAAGTCATCCTCAAGGGCTATCATGCCTGGGGCGCCGATTGCGTCACCAGGTTCAAGGGCATGTTCGCCTTCGCGCTGTGGGAGCGCGACAGCGGCCGTGTGGTGCTGGCGCGTGATCGCCTCGGCATCAAGCCTCTGTACTACATCGATCACCCCGACTATTTCCGCTTCGCGTCCGACCTGCCCGCGCTGCTCGCAGGCGAGGACGTCGATACGTCGCTCGACCCAGTCGGACTGCATCACTTCTTCAGCTTCCATGCCGCCGTGCCTCCGCCGCGCACCATCCTGCGTGGCGTCAAGAAGCTCGAACCAGCCACCATTCTCACCCTGGAGCCCGATGGATCGAGGACCACGCGGCGCTATTGGAGTTTCGCGGTCGGCGCCCGGCGCGACGATCGGGCGATGACCGAGCAGGAATGGACCGAGGCGGTCACCGACGCAATGCGGAACGCCGTCGATCGCCGCCGCGTCGCCGACGTCCCGGTCGGCGTCCTGCTGTCCGGCGGCCTCGACTCGTCGCTGATCGTGGCTCTGCTCGCCAGGCTCGGCCATGCCGACGTCAAAACCTTCGCGATCGGCTTCGACAGTATCGGCGAACACCAGGGCGACGAGTTCTATTATTCCGACCTGGTGGCGAAGCACTTCGCCACCGCCCACGAGCAGATCAGGATCGACGGCCGGGAGGCTCTGCAGCATCTGCCGGACGCGATCCAGGCGATGTCCGAGCCGATGGTCAGCCACGACGCCGTCGCCTTCTATCTATTGTCCCGCGAGGTCGCGAAGCGGGTCACCGTGGTGCAAAGCGGTCAGGGCGCAGACGAGGTGTTCGGCGGCTATAGCTGGTACCCTTCCCTGCTCACCGCCAATAATGCCTCCGACCAGTATCGCGAAGTGTATTTCGACTGGAAGCACTCCGACATCGCCAAACTGCTGACGCCGGATCTGGTCGCGGACGACTACAGCTCGGAGTTCGTCGAGAGCTTCTTCGACCGCACCTCGGCGAGTTCGCCGGTCGACAAGGCGCTGCAGATCGACGCCGAAATCATGATGGTCGACGATCCGGTCAAGCGGGTCGACAACATGACCATGGCCCATGGCCTCGAAGCGCGGGTACCATTTCTCGACCACGAGGTGGTCGAACTGGCCGCCCGGCTGCCCACCTCGCTCAAGCTCGGCGACGGCGGCAAATACATTCTCAAGAAGGCGGCCCGGGCGCTGCTTCCTGCGGAGGTCATTGACCGGCCGAAGGGCTATTTCCCGGTGCCGGCCCTGCGGCATCTGCAGGGAGAATTCCTCGACTACGTTCGCGACACCCTGTCCTCGTCCGCCGCGCGCAGCCGCGGCCTGTATCGTCCTGAGTTCATCAATCACATGCTCGATCACCCCGAAGCAGAAATGAGTCCGAAAGGTCATTCGCGGCTGTGGCAGGCCGCCCTCCTCGAAGCTTGGTTGCAGACCCATGTTTGATCCGAAGATCCTCGACAAGCTCAGACTCAACCTGAGTGCCAATCAGCAGCACCTGGTGATCCGGTCTGCGATCGGCATCGATGCCAATGCTGCCTATTCGTTCGGCATCGAGGAAGAGTATTTTCTCGCCGACGCAAAGACCTTCGAAGTCGCCATGCAGACGCCCAACATCCTGTTCGAGGCTGCGAGCTGGTCGACCGGCGGTCAGGCGATGCGGGAGATGCTGCAGGCACAGATCGAAGTGGCGACCAATGTCCACGTCGATCCGAGCGACGCCCGCGAGGAGCTGCGCTTCCTGCGCAATGAGGTGGCGGCAGCGGCGGCGCCGCACGGATTGGTGATCATGGCCAGCGCCACCCACCCGACCGCGTCGTGGCGATTTTCCAAGCCGAGCCCGAAGCCACGCTATGAGGAAATGATCGAGGACCTGCGGACCATCGGCCACCGCAACATGCTCTGCGGCATGCACGTCCACGTCCAGATCCCACCGCCGGTCGAGCGCGTGGCGGTGATGCGGGCGATGATCCCATATCTGCCGCTGTTCATCGCGCTGGCGACGTCGTCCCCGTTCTGGAATGCCAAGGAGACCGGCCTGCGCGGTTATCGCCTCGCCGCGTACGACGAGTTGCCCCGCACCGGCCTGCCGGAGTTGTTCACCACTCAGGCCGAGTACGACGCCTATGTCGAGGCGCTGGTGCGATCGGGCGTGATGCCGGACGAAAGCTACGTCTGGTGGGCACTGCGGCCGTCGCTGCGTCACCCCACCCTCGAGCTTCGCGCACCGGACGTGTGTACGCGCCTGGAGGACGCGGTGCTGATCGCGTCGCTGTATCGTGCTCTGATCAAGTATCTCTGCGAGCATCCCGCCTCAGCCCACAAGGTCGGCAACGTCGAACGCGCGATCGCGGTCGAAAACAAATGGCGTGCTCAGCGCTACGGCACCGACTGCATCTTTGCGTCGAAGGACGGTCCGATCGAGATCCGCGAGTTTCTCGACCAGGTCATCGCTCGCGTGCTGCCGCATGCCGAAGACCTTGGCTGCGCCAAAGAGGTCGAAGGCTGCCGCGAGATCCTGGAGCGCGGCAGCTCGGCCGATGCCCAGCTCCGGGCCTATCGTGACAGCGGTGGTGATCTCCGCGCCGTCACGGGATGGATCGCGCGCCAGACCTTGGGCGAGGACGCCGCCCCGTCCGCACGCGGACAGGCCGAACAGGTCCAATAAGTCCGCCTCCGCCGTCTGAGCTGATCGGGTCCCATCAGGGATGCGACCCGATCGCCGTTTGCCGACGCGGTTCGGCGTCGTGCGCTGCCGGTGCCAATGGCGCGGCGTGATCGACCGTCCCCTCGCCATGCTGCGTCAGCGGCCGGTTGCCGGTCAGGGCGCGCAACAGCACGTAGAACATCGGCGTGAAGAAGATGCCGAATGCCGTGACGCCGATCATGCCGGCAAACACCGCGACACCCATGGCGTGCCGCATCTCGGAGCCGGCCCCGGTCGAGGTCACCAGCGGCACGACGCCCATGATGAACGCCATCGAGGTCATCAGGATCGGCCGCAGTCGCAAGCGGCTGGCTTCGATCGCCGCCTCGATCGGCTTGCGCCCGGCGAATTCGAGTTCGCGCGCGAATTCGACGATCAGGATGGCATTCTTGGCCGACAGGCCGACCAGCACGATCAACCCGATCTGAGTGAAGACGTTGTTGTCGCCCTTGCTGATCCAGACGCCGAACATCGCGGCGAGCAGGCCCATCGGCACGATCATGATGATCGACAGCGGCAAGGTCAGGCTTTCGTACTGCGCGGCCAGCACCAGGAACACCAGCAGCAGCGCCACCGGGAACACGATCAGCGATGAATTGCCGGCGATGATCTCCTGGTAGGTCAGCTCGGTCCATTCATACGAGGTACCCTTCGGCAGCGTCTCCTTGGCAACCCGCTCGATCGCGGCCTGCGCCTGCCCGGTCGAGAAACCCGGCGCAGCGCCGCCGCTGAGGTCGGCGGTGAGGAAGCCGTTGTAACGCATCGCCCGCTCCGGCCCGGCGCTTTCCTTGACCCGCAACAGCGTCGACAGCGGGATCATCTCGCCGGAGTCCGAACGCACCTTGAGCTGGCCGATATCGTCCGCCCGCGCTCTGAACTTGGCGTCGGCCTGCACCCGCACCGAATAGGTTCGGCCGAATTTGTTGAAGTCGTTGACGTAGAGCGATCCGAGATAGATCTGCATCGTCTCGAAGATCGACGTCACCGGCACGTTGAGCTGCCGGGCCTTGGTGCGATCGACATCGGCATAAAGCTGCGGCACGTTGATCTGATAGCTGGTGAACAGCCCCGCCAGTTCCTTCTGCGCGCTTGCCTTGGCGACGAACGCCTTGGTCGCCTCGTTGAGCGCCTCGTAGCCGAGCCCCGCGCGATCCTCGATCTGCAGCTTGAATCCGCCGATGGTGCCGAGCCCCGCCACCGGTGGCGGCGGAAACATGGCGATGAACGCATCCTGGATGCCGGCGAACTTCTTGTTCAGCGACAGCGCGATCGCATTGCCGCTCAGCGACTTGTCCTTGCGCTCCGCGAAGTCCTTCAGGCCGATGAAGACGATGCCGGAGTTCGACGAGTTGGTGAAGCCGTTGATCGACAGGCCGGGAAATTGAATCGAGTTCTCGACCCCCGGCTCCTGCTGGGCGATCTCGCCCATCCGGCGGATCACTTCCTCGGTGCGGTCCAGCGTGGCCCCGTCCGGGAGCTGCGCGAAGCCGACCAGATACTGCTTGTCCTGCCCCGGCACGAATCCGCCCGGCACCGCGTGGAACAGATAGAACGTCGCGCCGACCAGCAGCAAATACAGGCCCATGCCCGCTGCACGGCGTGACACCACGCGCCGAACGCCGCCGCCATAGGCCTCCGAGCTGCGGGTGAAGAAGCGATTGAAGCGAACGAAGAACCAGCCGAGGGTCTTGTCCATCGCCTTCGTCAGCGCGTCCTTCGGTGCGTCATGGCCCTTCAGCAGCAGTGCGGCGAGCGCCGGCGACAGCGTCAGCGAATTGAAGGCGGAGATCACCGTCGAGATCGCCACCGTCAAGGCGAACTGCTTATAGAACTGCCCGGTGAGGCCGGTGATGAAGGCGAGCGGCACGAACACCGCGACCAGCACCAGCGCGATCGCAATGATCGGCCCGGTGACCTCGCGCATCGCCTGATAAGCGGCCTCCTTCGGCCCAAGCCCCCGCTCGATATTGCGCTCGACGTTCTCGACCACGACGATGGCGTCGTCGACCACGATGCCGATCGCCAGCACCAGGCCAAACAATGTCAGCGCGTTGATCGAAAAGCCGAACACGTGCATCACCGCGAAGGTGCCGACCACGGACACCGGCACCGCGATCAGCGGGATGATCGACGCGCGCCAAGTCTGCAGGAACAGGATCACCACCAGCACGACCAAAGCGATCGCTTCGAGCAGCGTGTGGATCACCGCTTCGATCGAGGCCCGGACGAACTGGGTCGGGTCATAGACGATGTCATAGGAGACGCCGTCCGGCATGTTCTGCTTCAGCTCCTTCATCGTCGCACGGACGTTGTCGGAGATCTGAATCGCGTTCGAGCCCGGCGACTGGAAGATCGGCACCGCCACCGCGGACTTGTTGTTGAGCAGTGAACGCAGCGCGTAGTCGGCGGCGCCGAGCTCGATCCGCGCGACATCGCGCAGCCGCACCACCTCGCCGTTGTCGCCGTTCTTGACGATGATCTCGCCGAACTCCTCTTCGGTCTGCAGCCGCCCCTGTGCATTGACGGAGAGCTGAAGGTCGAGCCCCGGCTCGCCCGGCGAGCTGCCCACCTGCCCGGCTGCGGCCTGGACGTTCTGCGCACGGATCTCGCGCACCACGTCGGCCGGCGACAAACCGCGCTCGGCGACCTTTTGCGGGTCGAGCCAGACCCGCATCGAATAATCGCCGGAGCCGAACAACTGCACTTGGCCGACGCCGGGAATCCGCGCCAGACGATCCTTGACGTTGAGCACCGCGTAGTTGCGCAAATACGTCATGTCGTAGCGGTCGTTCGGCGACATCAGGTGCACGACCATGGTGAGGTCGGGCGCGCTCTTGATGGTGGTGATGCCGAGCGCGCGGACTTCCGCCGGCAGCCGCGGTTCGGCTTGCGAGACGCGGTTCTGCACCAGCTGCTGCGCCTTGTCGGGATCGGTGCCGAGCCGGAAAGTGACGTTGAGCGTCATCTTGCCGTCGGTCGTCGCCTGGCTGCTCATATAGAGCATGTTCTCGACGCCGTTGATCTGCTCCTCGATCGGCGTCGATACGGTCTCGGCGATCACCTTCGGATTGGCGCCGGGATATTGCGCCGACACCACGATCGTCGGCGGCGCGACTTCCGGATATTCAGAGATCGGCAGCACCGGCATCGACAACAGGCCGGCGAGGAAGATCACCGCCGACAGCACGCCGGCGAAGATCGGGCGATCGATGAAGAACTTGGAGAAATTCATGGCTGTGATCCGCCGGTTCGCCCGCACACGAGCGCAATGATCCCTGCACGGCGGACGGGACGTCTGCCGCGTGATGTCTGACGAGAAGAAGGAGGTTCGGCTCCGCCTTGGCGGCGAAGCCGCAACGGTTAGTTCTGAGCCACCGTCTTGTTCGCGGCGGCATCCATCGCCACCGTCTCAGGCTTGATGGTGACGCCGGGACGGACCCGCTGCAGGCCGTTGACGACGATGCGCTCGCCGGCCTTCAGCCCGGACGCCACCACGCGCAGGCCATCGACCGAGGCCCCAAGCGTCACTTCGCGATATTCGGCGTGGTTCTGGCCATCGACCACCATGACGAACTTCTTGTTCTGGTCGGTGCCGACTGCGCGCTCGCTGACCAACAGCGCCGGCTCGGGCTTCGGCTGCCCCATCGACAGCCGCGCGAACTGGCCCGGCATCAGCCGGCCATCGGCATTGTCGAACATGGCGCGCACCCGCACCGTGCCGGAGCGCGGATCGACCTGATTGTCGATGAACTGCATCTTGCCTTTCACCGGTGCCCCACCCGCAATCGTCGTCATCTCGACCGGGATGCGTTCGATGGCGCCCGGCGTTCTTTCATCAGCGAGCGTCTTCAACGCGCGGGTCACAACCTGCTCGTCGGCATTGAAGCTGGCATAGATCGGATTGACCGAGACCAGCGTCGTCAATAGCGGCGAGCTCGGACCGGCGGCGATCAGATTGCCGACCGTGATCTCCACCTTGCCGACCCGACCGGAGACCGGGGCGCGGATTTCGGTGTAGCTGAGGTTCAGCTCGGCGGTCTTCAGCGCCGCCTCGGCGGATTTGAGGTTTGCCTCCGCCTCGCGATAGGCGTTGAGGCGGTTGTCGACCTCGCGCTGGGTGATGCTGGCGCTGGAGAGCTGCTGGCTGCGCTCGACATCGGCCTTGGTGAAGACGACGCGCGCGCGGGCCGCCGACAATTGCGCCTGGGCGCGATCGACCTCGGCGGCGTAGAGCGACGGGTCGATCCGGACCAGCAAGTCGCCCTTGTTTACCAGGGCGCCTTCCCGGAACTGGATCTCCTGGACGGCGCCGGCGACCCGCGAGCGGATCTCCACGCGCTCGATCGCCTCGAGCCGGCCCGAGAACTCCTCGGAGGGGGTCGTGGCCTTGGCCTCGACCAGTGCCACCGATACCGGCACAGCGGCCGGCGCCGCCGCTGCCGTTTCCGCCTGCGCGGCTCCGGTGCGCTCCATCAGCACCGCGCCGCCGGCGAGAGCTACCGAAGCCGCCACAATCCCGGCACCCAGCGCGACATTTCGACCAATCTTATTCGCCATGATGACTCCCGTTCAACCATAGCGGGCTTGCAAAAAGCCCAGCAACTTCAGTAACTCGTGGGTGCGATGCAGCTGGCGAGACGCCTCTCGGACCATGTTGCGACGCACATATCCATACCGTCCGGTATAGATGGACTATCGACATCCACTGTCAAGAGACTTATCTACCGGTCGGTAGAAATCTCTGGAGATCCAGCCATGGCCCTGGGACGCCCCCGCGAATTCGACGTCGATGCGGCGCTCGACCTCGCTTTGCATGTGTTCTGGCGCAAGGGGTACGAAGGCACCTCGATGGCCGACCTCACCGAGGCGATGGGGATCACCAAGCCGAGCCTGTATGCGGCCTTCGGCAACAAAGAAGACCTGTTCCGGAAGGCCCTCGACCGCTACGTCGACGGCCCTGGCGGCTACTATAAGGCCGGCCTGCAGAAGCCGACCGCGCGCGAAGTGGTCGAACACATCCTGCACGGCGCGGTCGACGCCATGACTGATCCCAGCAACCCCGGCTGTCTGGCGGTGCAAGGCGCGCTGTGCTGCGGCGAAGCGGCGGAGACGATTAAGCAGGAACTGACCGCCCGGCGCGCCAAGGGCGAGCAGGACCTGCAGGACCGCCTCGCCCGCGCGATCGCCGATGGCGATCTGCCAGCCACCGCCGATGCCGGCGATTTGGCGCGCTACGTTGCGGCGATCCTGCAGGGTATGGCGGTGCAGGCGGCGAGCGGCGCCTCCTCCGATCAGTTGCGCAAGCTCGCCGACATGGCACTCCGCAACTGGCCGCCCGTGTAACGCCAGGCCGGCGCAGCGGTTGCGAAGACCCCTGGCCGCTCCACCGCAAACATTTCATTAAGGATACGCCCACCCGGCTACCAACGTTGGGCGCAGTTGCTATCGCTTATTAGGAACTGTCTACGATGTTGCGACTATGCGCTTTCCGGTGTTGTCCCGTTTCCTGCATCCCGACCCGCGGATTCGCCGCGAGTTGGTCGAATTGCTCTACACCTCGCTGCCACAAGTGGCCGCGATCGGTGTTACGTCCGTCACCGGAGCCTTGGCACTGACGGTGATCAGCGGCGATCCCGGCTACGCGGTGATCACGCTGTGCATCTTCATCATGGCCACCGCCCGCGTGGTTTCACTCCTGCGCTACAAGACGCGCGCCGCGCAGTTCACCGATGCCGACGTGGTGCGCTGGGAGCGTTTGTACGGCGCCGGCGCCACCCTGTTCAGCCTCGCGCTCGGCGCGCTGTCGTTCCGTGCACTGCAACTCGGCGACGGGCCAGGTGCCTGGGTGTCGTTCGGACTGTCGATGTCGTACTGCGTCGGCATGGTATCGCGCGCCGCGATCCGGCCGTGGATCATTCTCACCGCCTCGGCCGCTCTGCTGACGCCGATCATGATCGCCGGAATGATGCGGCCTGAGATTGCCTATAAGATCGGCGCCGGCATGCTGGTGCTGTTCTGGCTGACCCTGCGCGAAGCTTCGAAGCATCTCAGCGCCGCGTTCACCGAGCGCCTCGAGGCCAAGCACCGCCTGGCGCGCCAGGCGACGCACGATTTCCTCACCGACCTGCCGAACCGCGCCGGCTTCCTGCAGGCGCTGTCGGGGATGGCAGGACACTTCGCCGTGGTGGCGATCGATCTCGACGGCTTCAAGCCGATCAATGATCGCCATGGTCATCACACCGGTGACGATCTACTCCGCCAGGTCGCCGAGCGGCTGACCGCTTGCGTCGGCGCCGAGGGCGTCGCCGCACGGTTCGGCGGCGACGAGTTCATGCTGCTGAAGTCGGTCGAGAGCGCCGAAAAGGGCCGCGACGAAGCTCTGGCCTTGGCCCGCAAGGCGGTGTTCGACCTGTCGATGCCGTATCTGCTGGGGGAGCTGCCGGTGTGCATCGGTGCCAGCGCCGGCATCGCCGTCAGTCATGCGACGCTGGCTGGAATCACCACGGCGCAATTGCTCGAACGTGTCGACCGCGCGCTGTATGTGGCGAAGCGCGCCGGCGGCGGTTGCGCCTGGGCGGATGGTGAAGTCGAGCAATCCTGCTGCCCGCGCAGCGCGCCGTTTTCGATGGACCCGGCGGCCGCCTGATCGTCGATACGTTCCAGCGTCGACGTTCACGGTAACTACTCACCAGCCCCTTCTGAGAAGCTTCGTTTGCGCCAATTCAATGCGCTGCCTGTCGTCGCCGTGACATAACTCCCGCGTCAGATCGTGCCGTGCATTGAGGTCGGAGTGAGTGCGATGAAGCAGCGAATTCTCGGCAGCAGCGGAATCAACGTCGGTGAGATCGGACTCGGCTGCATGGGGATGTCGCCGGAATTTTACGGCTCCTCTGATGATGCCTCATCGCTGCGCACGCTAGAGCATGCCTACGAACGCGGCGTCACGCTGTACGACACGGCCGACATGTACGGCCGCGGTCACAATGAGCAACTGCTCTCATCGTTTCTGCGCGCGCACCCGGACGTGCGCATCGCCAGCAAATTCGGCATCGTCCGCCAGGACAACGTGCTTGAGCGCACGATCGATAACTCGCCGGCCTACATCGTCCAGGCTTGCGACGCCTCGTTGAAGAGGCTTGGCGTCGAGATCATCGATCTGTACTACGTGCATCGCATCGACACCAACCGGCCGATCGAGGAAACCATCGGCACGATGGCGCGGCTGGTCGAGGCCGGCAAAGTCCGCGCCCTCGGCATTTCGGAGTGTTCGGCGGCAACGCTGCGCCGGGCGCACGCGGTGCATCCGATCGCCGCGGTGCAGAGCGAGTACAGCCTGTGGACCCGCGATCCGGAAGCCGAAGTGCTGCCGACGTGCAACGAGCTCGGCATTGCCTTCGTGGCTTACTCCCCGCTTGGCCGCGGCATGCTGACGGGTACGATCAACGACGCCAGTAGCTTCGAAGTGAACGATTACCGCCGCCGTTCGCCGCGGTTCGTCGGCGACAATCTCGATGCCAATCTGAAGCTCGTGGAGAAGGTCCGGCAGCTCGCGGCCGCTAAACGCTGCACGCCGGCGCAGCTTGCGATCGCCTGGCTGCTGCACCAGAGCGATCGGATCATTCCGATCCCCGGTACGCGGCGGATCGCGACGCTGGATGAAAACCTCGGTGCGTCCGAGGTGTCGCTGAGCGCGGATGACCTTGCGACCATCCGCGACGCGCTGCCGGCCGGCGCCGCCGTCGGCGCGCGCTACCCCGACAGTGCGCTGGCCGGCCTCAACGGCTGAGGCCGACCAGCGGAATTGAGACTATGTCTTCGGAGCGGCGGCCGGCGCCTTGTCGAAGAAGCCGTTGTAGCAGGCGAGCCGCTCGTCCTCTTCCTTGAGCAGGCGACAATCCGCCGCAGTCTTGGCCGGCTTCGCTTTGGCACCCGCCTTGGTCGCCTTCGGTTTCGGCGGATACACCGCATCGAAGCAATCCAGCCGCTCCTTGGTAGCGTCCTCGATCTCGACGCAGGCCTTCACCTGATCAGCAATCGACGGCTTGGCGGCCGCCGTGTGCTTGGCCGCCTTGTGGTCCTTCGGCTTGATTTGCACCAACGGCTGATCGCCCACCATCGGCGTCCCGTTGGTAGCGGCCGGCGCAGTGCCGGCAGCCGGTGCATTGCTCTGCGCCAGCACCGCGCTCGACACGAGCAGCGCGGCAAGTACCATGATCGTTCTCATCGAAATCCCCGTCCCTTGCCCCGTACCACACGCGGCTGGCCGCCGCCCGCGGCGATGATCCTCAAACCGGAGCTGTCGGGTGCCGTCAAGCACGCCGGCTGCCGCAGCCCTGGTCCTTCCACCACTCAGCACGGCGTTGCGATTGCGGCAGGTTTTGGGCAAGCCCACTCGGCTCCACATCTGCCGCGACTGGCCAGATGAGCGCCGAGGCGCTACAGCAGCACCGATGAAACGGATGCTGATCGTCCTTGCCGTCCTGATACCGGCCTCAGCCGGTGCGGAACCGCACAAATCGGCGGCGCCTGTGGCGCGCGCGGAACCGAGTAGCGCGCCGACGCGCCCACTCGCGTCCGGGCGAAATCCATGCTCGGCGTTCGGCCCGGGTTTCGTCCAGGTCGAAGGCGGCACAACCTGCGTCAAGCTCGGCGGCAGCATCAGCGTCGGGGCCGGCGTGCGCCGCTGACCCTCGGAGCCTTCCGGACTGGAACCCACCGGCTAATACCGGATTATGGGTCTCATGACGTTTTTGCGACAGGTTCCCACCCAGACCGCGGCGGCCCCGCATCCGGCTGTCCGCTTCGCCCCACTGGCCGGGCTGACGCTGCTGCTGGCAGCGCCGGGCCTCGCCATCCAATTCGGGCTGCTGCCGTTCGAGTACCGGATGGGCGCCCTGATCGTGGTATCGGCCCTGTGCATTGGGCTGTGCCTGTGGGCGGGCTTCTCTTTCACCGAACTCGGCTTCGGGCGTCCGCACCAATGGCGGCATTGGCTTGGCGCACTAGCGGTCACCAGCCTTATCTCGGCGGTGATGCTGCTTCAGACCCGGTTGTTCAGTTTCGACGCGCAGCCACTGGCCTGGCTCAGCTTCGCACCGTTCTACGTGCTGGTATCAAGTCCGTGCCAGGAAGTGGTGTGCCGCTCGATTCCGAAGCTGATCACAGACCGGATGGAGCACGGCGGCTGGGCCTATGTGCTGTATTCGGCGGCGCTGTTCTCGCTGATCCACCTCTGCTACGGCGATCCGGCGCTACTACTCAACACCTTCCTGCTCGGCGTGGTGTGGGGATTTGTGTACTGGCGTACGCTCAACATCTGGCCGCTGATCGCCTCGCACGCCGCCGTCGGCACCCTCGCCTTTGCGCTCGGGCTTGCCTGATCGGCGTCGTCAGATCTCGAGCTGCGTCCCAAGCTCGACCACACGGTCGGTCGGAATCTTGAAGAAGGTCGTCGCCCGCGTCGCGTTCAGCGTCATGAACGTGAACAGCCGCTCGCGCCACAGCGCCATGCCGGGATTGAGGCTCGGCACGTAGGTTTCGCGGCTCAGGAAGAACGAGGTCGACATCATGTTGAACTCGTGCCCGAACTGTTTGCACAGCGAAAGCGCGGCCGGAACGTCCGGCGTCTGCATGAAGCCGTAGCGGATGATCAGGCGATGGAAGCCGTCGCCGATATCGGTCATATGCACGCGCTCGCTGTCCGGCACGTAGGGCGTTTCGGCCGTACTCACCGTCGTCAGGATGACCCGCTGATGGACGGTCTGATTGTGTTTCAGATTATGCAGCAGCGCCGGCGGCACGCCATCGGTCGCGGCGGTCAGAAACACTGCCGTGCCCCGGGCGCGCGACACGTTCGGCCCAAGCGCGCGCAGCACCACGTCCAGCGGCACCGCTTGTTTCTTGAGTTGCTTGCGCACCAGCGCTCGCCCACGCCGCCAAGTCGTCAGCACCGTGAACGAGATGAAGCCGATGAACAGCGGGAACCAGCCACCCTGCGCGACCTTGATGATGTTGGCGGCGAAGAACGCGAAGTCGAGCAGCAGCAGCGTGCCGATCACCACCGCGACCACGGCCGGGTGCCACCGCCACAGCAGAGCGGCAACGAACGACACCAGGATGGTGTCGATCATCATCGTGCCAGTCACGGCGATGCCGTAGGCCGCCGCCAGATTGCTCGATGACTGGAAGCCCACCACCAGCGCCATCACCGCGAGATAGAGCGTCCAGTTGGTGAACGGCACGTAGATCTGCCCCGCCTCTTCGCCCGAGGTGTGGACGATCGTCATCCGCGGCAGCAGGCCGAGCTGGATCGCCTGCCGCGCCACCGAGTAGGCGCCGGAGATCACCGCCTGCGACGCGATCACGGTCGCCAGCGTCGCCAGCCCGACCATCGGCACCACCATCCATTCCGGCCCAAGCCGGAAGAACGGGTTCTGGATCGCCGACGGATCGTGGATCAGCAGAGCGCCCTGGCCGAAATAGTTCAGCAGCAGCGCCGGCAGCACCAGGCCGAACCAGGCCAGCCGGATCGGAAAGCGGCCGAAGTGCCCCATGTCGGTGTACAGCGCCTCACCGCCGGTGACGGCCAGCACCACCGAGCCGAGTGCGTAGAAGCTCATCAGCGGATGACGGAACACGAATTCGATCGCGAAGGTGGGGCTGATCGCTTCGAGCACTTCGGGCGCATGCACGATGTTGGCGATCCCGAGCAAGGCCAGCGTCAGGAACCACAGGCACATGACCGGGCCGAACAGCCGCCCGACCAATCCGGTGCCGCGCGACTGGATGGCAAACAGCAAAGTCAGCACCACGGCCGTGATCGGCACCACATAGGCCTTCAGGTCCGGCGTGACGACTTCGAGGCCTTCCACGGCGCTCAGCACCGAAATCGCCGGCGTGATCATGCTGTCGCCGTAGAACAACGCGGCGGCGATCACCCCGAGCATCATCAGCGGATAGTGCACGCGGCGTCCGCGCGTCAGTTCGGTCACCAGCGCCAAAAGCGCCAGGCTGCCACCCTCGCCGTGGTTGTCGGCGCGCATGATGACGATGACGTACTTCACCGTCACCAGCAGCATCACCGTCCAGAACACCAGCGACAGCACGCCGAAGATGTTGTCCGGCGTCACCGGAATCGGGTGGTGGCCGGCGAAGGTTTCTTTCAGGGCGTAGAGCGGGCTGGTGCCGATGTCGCCGAACACGACTCCGATGGCACTGACCAGGAGACCGATGCCCTTCTTCTGCTGGCTCATTGCCTATCCTCGGGCCGCCTGGGCGGATGCAATAGACGCGGGGCACAGCACCTGCCGCGCGGGCGCCGCAGCCGGACCAAGAGCCGGCGCGCTGCGCCGATGTCCCCGGGGCAGCACTCGAAATCGGTCCCGCGTCTGTTGCATGAAGGCTACGCCCCTTGATTGACCTGGATCAGGGGCGCGCGGCGCCGCCGCTCCAGGACGTGGTCGAGTGTGTGTTGATTCGGTTGAAGCCAGTCAGGCGCGGCTGCGTCGATTGCCTAGAAGCATAGGTTTGTCACCATGTTTCCGCGCTTGTCCTTAAGCACATAGGGGCAATCGCTCCGCTTCAGCGCCGCCTTGGCGTCGGCATTGCCGAGCGCGGCAGCCTTCTCGTAGTACGCTTTGGCCGCGTCACTGTCCTTCGGACCGCCGCGGCCGGCCTGGGCGAACGCGCCCATTTGCAGCAGAGCACCGGGGTGGCCCTGCCCCGCCGCCTTCTCGAACAGAGCTCGCGCGCCGACGTCGTCTTTCGGACCGCCGATACCGTCGGCCAACATCATGCCGAGCTGATATTGCGCCTCGGCGTTACTCTCCGCGCCCTTGGCAAGCAAGGCTCGGGTTTTCACGGGGTCGGACGACGCCCCACCGCCGAGCGCCGCCAGGTTGCTGATACCGCGCGGGTTGCCCGCGGCCGCAGCACGCTCCAGGAGCTGCCGCGCCTTGGCATCGTCTTTCGGCAGCCCGACGCCGGTCGCGTAAGCCACGCCGAGTTCGACCATGGCAGCGCTCGAGCCCTTGTCCGCGGCCTTACGATAAGCGGCCATCGCCTCGGCGCTCTGCCCGCCGGCCGCATAGGCACGACCGAGCGCGTACATCGCCCGGCGCGATCCGGCGGAAGCAACACGGCAGTACTTGATGGCGGTCGCGACATCGCCGGGCGCGATCTCGATCACGCCTTTCGCGTCGGCGGGCTTGTCGGGATCGGCCGGGTCAGCGGCGATCCGATCGCACAACACCAGATCAGCCGACTGCGCGTGTGCGGAGGTGATCGCGCCCCCAAGTAACAGCGCGAGCAGGACAGCCGACCCGCCGGCGGCCCACGATCTCGTCATCATCATTCATCCCCAAACACGCGGGCCGCGCCGGCCCCCGGCAAGCAGCCCCCGGCCGCCACAGGCAGCCTCGATCGGGCGCAATCTAGCCAATCCCCACGCAGGTTTAAACTGACCCGGCGCGACAAAGGATTGTGGAGGAGACCCGCGGGCCGTCGAAAACCGACTTGCCGCAAGCATCAGGATGGGCATCGGGCCCCGGCTTTTCCCCTGCGTCAGCCGCTCGATCGGGCCAACCCCGTGTCGGAACTATTGCATTTGCGCGTCGTTCAAGCCGGCAGTCTCAGCCAAGGAAGAACCTAATGACGATTTTGAAATGGGCGCTGATCTTTCTGGTCGTTTCGATCATCGCCGGCATCTTCGGATTCACCGGAATTTCCGCCGCGTCTGCCGACATCGCGCGGATTCTGTTCTACATCTTCGTGGTGATTTTCGTCGTGCTGCTGATTCTCGGATTCACGATCTTCAGAGCCTAATCAGTACGCAGCGCCCTGCGCTTCGGCGCAGGGCAGCCATGATCTGCTCCCTGTTTGATCTGCCGCAAGCGGTGGTCCGCCACCTTCGACCAAGGTCCGGTTCGCGTCGCCGATATTCAATATTGCAATGCAACATCGGCTCCACTAGGTAAACGCACTCAACCCGGGGCCGTCGATGAGCGAAGACTGGAATACCAAATATGGCGTGCGGCGCGTGCGACGCGACCCGCCGACTCTTGAAGAAGCGATCTTTGCGGCGGCCGGCATCACCGACGACGTTGACTCGCAGGCGGAGATTGCCGCGTCCCTGATGGGGATGCCGATCGAAGCCGTGTTGAAGGAAGTCCGGAAGTCGGCCCGTGCCTCGGCACGAACTTCGCGGGTGATCACCGGCGAACAGGGCTTCCAGCGCTCTGTCGTGGTTGAGCGCCGGGTGTCGCGCCGGATCGTCGGTAACGACAAGCGGATCTGACCGGCATTCGCGCTCGGCCGTTCGAGCGCACCAGCCTCTGACCAAAAAAGAACGCCGCGAGCTGTTAGCACGCGGCGTTGTTGTTTTGTGCAGCCGGATCGTCAGGCCGCGCGATTGAAGCCCGACATTCTCAGAAACAGGTTCCAGCAAGCCTGATTGAAGGAGATCAGCGCATTGGCCGCGCCGCCCGGAATGTCGATCGAGCGCGCGGGCGCGACCGTGTCCGCCTCGTGCTGGAGATCGATCGTGCCGGTCGATTCGCCCTGGCGGAAGGTCAGGTGCGCGCCGAACTTGTTAGCGAGCGCGCGCATCGCCTGGTTCTGCGAGCCGGTGGTGATCCGCAGCTTCTCGTAGCCGAGCGAGCGTGCGACCTCCATCAGCTGCTTGAACAGGATGCTGCCGATGCCCTTGCGGCGCAGATGGCTTTCCACGCTGAAGGCGATTTCGGGAAGCGAGTCGATGTGCAGATCGGGCTGATGCAGCTCAGCAGCCGCATGCACAGAGCCGTCTTCCGCAAAGAATGCGATGATGATGGTGCCGTCGCCGCCGCACTTCATGGCGTAGCGATCGATGAAGCCTTCGTCGGCGAAGCCATTGAAGCGATCGCGCCGGCTTTCGGCATCGAGGCGCAACAGGTGATCCCGCAGCAGCGGCAGCTCTTGATTGATCAGGGATCGGATCGTCCCTTTTGAGCCGGTGAGATCGGCGATGAGAGCGTCGTGCATAAGTCTTCTCTCCTCTCGGGATGACCCTCAAGGAGGCGTTCTCTTCCCTAGACAGAAGTCATATTGTGCATTGCACAATAATATTCAAGACCCATTCGCAGGCGACGCCTAGGAAAGAACGGCAGAGAGCCCTCGAACTTTCGCAAAACCTATCTAAACTAAGGCGGTTAAGGAAGCTTGAGGCAGCGCAAACGGTGCTCGGGGAGCGGTTTTGCGTCGCACCCTCGTAATCTTACAGAGGGCTCAAACCTTATCATAGCACCATCTGCGTCTGCGTGACCACGGCCACCAGTTTGCCGTCCTCGGTCTCGATTCGGGTCTGCCACACCTGGGTCCGCCGTCCGCGATGCACCGGCGTGGCAGTCGCCACCACGGTTGAGCCGGCCTTCGCCGGACCGATGAAGTTGGTCTTGCTCTCCAGCGTCGTGGTGCCCTTGGCATCGGTCGGCAGGTTGATCACGGTCGCGGCCGCGCCGACGCTGTCGGCCAGCGCCATCACGGCGCCGCCATGAATGCTTGCACCCACGGTGCAGAGATCGTCACGCACCAGCAGCGTGGCGACGACACGGTCGGGTTCGGCTTCGGTGAAGCGCAGCCCCATCAGCGCCGCGAATGGCAGCGGAATTGAATTGATTTTCTCCAGCGGCGTCATGGTCGCGCCTCCCCTGCCCGCCGGTGTGGCGACGGCGGCGCGGGCTGCCGACCGTCGCTCATTTGGATTTGTCCAGCGGACCGATGCCTACCGGTCCGCCTCGATGCAATGACCTGTCAGGTCATCGACGCGGCGCGCGAGCTGTGCCTCAGACCAGCTCGACGCCGCACCATTCGGCAATGAACAGCGCGGTCGCCTTAGTCGATTGCCGCAGCGAGTCGAGATCGACGTACTCATTGAAGCCGTGCATCGCCGCACCGGAAGCGCCGAAGCAAAGACTGGGGATGTTGTAGTTGAGGCCATAGAACCGGGTGTCGGTCAGCGCGGTGAACACTAAATCCTCGGGCGCTCCGCCGTACACCGCCGAGAACGCCTTGCCGAAGGCGGCCTCGGGTTCAGCCGAGTTGGTCAGCTCATAGCCTTCCGACAAGAAGCCCGACCACTCCACCTGCGGCGGATTGTTCGACAGGAAGCGGTGATCGCGCGCCGCCGCGGTGACGCAGGCCATGATCTCGGCCTGATGGTCGGCGACCGACCAGCCTGGCAGGATGGCGATGCGGCAATCGACGTCGCACCAGGCCGGCACGCTGGATGCCCAGTCTCCGCCCTTGATAATTCCGGGATTGAAGTTGATCGGATGCGCCACGCTCTTGAAGTGGCGATCGCTCGCCGCGCGCCTGTTCCACTCCTCCTCGAGCTTCTCCAGCGCAAGGATCAAGTGATACGCCGCGGTGATGGCGTTCGATCCCGACCCAGCCTCGAACACGTGGACCGGAAAACCGCGCACCTTCAACCGAAACCAGATCACCCCGACCTGGGAACGCACCATCTTGCCGCCGGTCGGCTCGGGAATGAAGCAGGCATCGGCGCGATAACCGCGTTGCAGGGTCGAGAGCGCGCCGACGCCGGTGCTCTCCTCCTCGATCACCGATTGAAAGTGGATCCGCCCCGTCGGACGCAGGCCGGCGGCCTTGATCGCATCCAACGCATACAGCGCGCCGATGGTGCCGGACTTCATGTCGCATGCGCCGCGGCCGTACATCCGGCCGTCCTTGATCGCGGGCGAGAACGGCGGGGTATCCCACATCTCCAGCGGCCCGGTCGGCACCACGTCGCAATGCCCCTGCAGGATCAGCGATCGGCCGGCATTGGTCGACGGCCGATAGGTGCCAACCACGGTCCGCGCTTTCGAAAAATCGTGCTCGATCGGACCATAGCCGCGGAGATCCTTGAGATCCTCAAGGTCGATATGCCAGTCGTCGACTTCATAGCCGCGCTGCCGGAGCAGATCTCCGATCATGTCCTGGCACGGTCCCTCGGCCCCGCGAGTGCTGGGGATTGCAACGAAGTCACGCGTGGTGGCGAGTTGGGCGTCGAAACCGGCATCGACGGCATCGAGAATGCGGCGCTGGAGATCGTTATCGCTCATGCGGGTGGGCGCTCCTTTCTGTTTGGTCTGACACCGGCGCGCGGATCAAACCACAGATCGCCCGATTTTCCATGCAGTTTGGCCCTGCGATCGAATCATGCCCTCATGCCGCGCCACCGTTCAGGAGATCCGATGTTCCGTTCACAACCTTTGCGTTCGCCTCTGACCGTGATCGTGCTCGGAGCCGCCGCGCTTCTCGCCGTTGCAACGCCGGCCGCCGCACAACAACTGCAAGTCTTCCGCGAACAGGACATCACCGAACTGCGGCTCGGCCAGAAGATCCTGGTCGACGATGGCTCCTGCCCCAATGGTCAGATCAAGGAAGTCACGGGATCGACACTGTCGGCCTCGGGCGTCGTGGCGACGGTCAAGTGCATCCCGCGCGTGCGGCGCTGACTGGCTCACGTCCGGAAGGCAGATCTGTTAGTCGGCCGGATCGAACATGCACTGCAGAGCAGGCTTGGCGATCAGCGTGAAGGTGGCGCTGATCTGCGACTGCTTGGTCTGCGGCACCCAATCGTTGTCGATGGTCGGCACGCCACTCTCGCGGATGCCGCGCAGCAGCGCCTGACGCAGGTCGCTATCGGACACTTTAGCCGCGGCGTGATCGTGCAGGCAGCCGCAAACAGAGTCGGGATGCGCCCACCGACCGGTCATGTGCGCGGTGCACTGGCGGATGAACTCCATCCGAGCATCCTGAGCACCAAATAGAGACCGGGTCTGTGTATGGGTCTGCGCCTGCGCCGCATGGCCGATCATCAGGCCGAAACCGACCGCCAGCGCAGCCATCCGAAACATCGTCACCAATTCCGACTCCATTCGGCGAGGTCGCCGCCTCGCCAGACTGCGCCATCCCGGACCGCAGCAACTTCCGCGACAGGGGTGCCGAGATAGGCGAAGGTCCCGGCGCCCGGCAGCCGTCCTTCCGATGAGCCGGCGGATGAAGCACCGCTGGCCACCAAAGCGAGGGCAAGGAACAGGCTCCAGCTCCGCATTCGAGGTCTCCTGCCGGTCGTCAGCCGGCCCCGCCGCTGTCGTTGAACAGTTGATAACCACGCTGTGTTTCCAGACCGCTGCAAGCGCGCAGCCGAATGGTTTCGTCCCACCCGCGAATTGTTTCGTCGGACCGTCCTCGACGAAACATTGCGGAAAAAACCATCGGGATTTCAGTGCGCTCTGGTTCAGCCCAAGACGCGGCCATGCACGACTAAAGTTGCTGGCGCTGATCCATCCGGTGGGCTGCGGTGACATCACCACGTCATCAATCGACGCTTAGTAGGGCGTGCATCCCGTTACACGCAGCGGTCCGAGAACGAGGGATCCACCCACCCTCTGTTACCAACTTTGGCCGTTGGATAGTTGAGGCTGGTAATTTCTTTGGATCGGCTCTACAAATGATTAGTTGCGGAGCTTGGCGTGATCCAGCTTTGAGCCGCGCTGTGACGTCGGGTGCAGATCATTGCGGTGCATTACACCGCTGCCGTGGCAGAGACCTGGACGTTGGAGATCCAAAGATTAACGGATCTCGCCCCTCGCCGCGCCGGCTGATCCGGTTTGCGTCACGAAAGCCCGTTTCGGTTCGGACCACGCGTCGCTTGGCGACGTGCGGCAACGATTCCGGATCGGCCGCGTTCATACATGATGGAGGAGACAAAAATGGCCAGTAATGCGCTCGGCGACGGCACTGGCAGCGACCGTCCCACAGAACGGCGCCATTCCACCCGCCCGGAGGCTCTACACACTGAGCTGCTCCGCAACGGCCGCAGAGGCGTCGCGACATCGGGGGAGATGGCGCTGCAGGGACCGTTCGGCCATTCCGCCACACAAGGCATGCCGCAGCGCCTCGTGCGTCTCATCGGCTACTGCGCACCGGCCCGCTCGGTCGCGGCGCAACCGCTCTCGTCTGAGCGGGAGTCAGCCTGAATTCCAAGTGCCGTGAATTTCGACGTGCCAAAATGACACGTCGGCGCTTCGCTGCTCTCCGCAGCCGAAGCGCCGACGCCTTGATCGTTACTTGAACTTGATCGTTACTTGAAGAAGTCCCCGCACTTCTCGATTGTTGCGTCCGCGCCCCACGGCATCACCGGCACCGACGACGTCGAGTTCTTCGGCGAGCCCTCGATCAGCTTGTCCGAGTACACCATGTAAACCAGCACATTCCGCTTGGCGTCGCAGCCGCGGACAATCTGCATCCGCTTGAAGAACATCGAGCGGCGCTGGCTGAACATGTCGTCGCCTTGATCGAGTTTCTTCGTGAAGTGGATCGGTCCGACCTGCCGGCAGGCCAGCGAAATGTCGGAGACCTCCTCGGCCAAACCGAGCCAGCCCTTGAAGCCACCGCGCTCCGGCACGGTGAAGTGGCAGGCGACGCCTTTGATCTCCGGATCGTCGATGCCGTACACGGCGAGCTTGTCGTTGGGGCTCAGCAGCTTGAACACCGTCGAGCGTCGGAAGATCAGATCCGGATCGTCGGCGGCCACAGCAGCGGTGGAGGCGCCCGTCACGGCCAGCGCGAGCAGCGCCAGGGTCGCGGATTTGAAGCGGGAGAGGCGAAACTGAGAGGCACGCCGGTTCATCGAATTCTCCATAGAAACGGTTCTGTGCATTTGGTGAGCACGTTGCCGGTTTGAAAGGTGCAACTCCTGCCCGCCGCCGCGTTTAACCTCCGGTGAAGCTTTTTTGTTACGGTCGAACAGATTGCGCGACAGTTCGCCACGAAGGCGAACGCGTCTCGCGCCAGAGACACTAATCTAAAATCCTGCTGGCAAGATTCGGGGAAGAACTGCGTGCGCGTCTTTCAATGCGAAGCCGATTTCACCGACGAGCGTTACTCCCGCACCAGCAAGCGCACCGGTGCTGGGAGATTGACCATTTCGCAGGCCACGATCGCCGCAGGCATCATGGCCACTGCGATGGCGGCCACGCCCGTGCAAGCCTCGCCCGCCTGGTTTTGGTCGGACGAAGTGCCGATTTACGACGAGCCGCCGCCGGCTGCGCCGAAGCGGCATTATCAGCATCCGCGCAAGCGGCTTCAGCTCGACCACAAGGCTGAAAAGCAGATCGAAAAGCAGGCGACCAAGCCGCAAGGGCCGGTGGTGATCGCGGTTTCGATCGAGCAGCAAAAGCTTCGGGTGTACGACGCCAACGGCCTGTTTGCCGAGACGCCGGTGTCAACCGGGATGCGTGGGCACTCGACCCCGATGGGCGTGTTCAGCGTCATCCAGAAGAGCAAATATCACCGCTCGAATATCTACAGCGGCGCCCCGATGCCCTACATGCAGCGCATCACCTGGTCGGGGATCGCACTGCATGCCGGCGCTCTCCCCGGTTACCCGGCTTCGCATGGCTGCATCCGGATGCCGATGACGTTCGCGGTGAAGATGTGGGGCTGGACCCGGATGGGTGCCCGCGTGATCGTCGCCCCCGGCGACGTGACGCCGGTGAGCTTTGCTCATCCGCTGCTCGCCACCAAGAAGGTCGCGCCGGATCCCGAGCCGATGATGTCGGATTCGCCGAAGCCGGCGACCACGACCAAATCCGACAAGGCGGCCGTCAATGACCAACCGGCGGAGCCCACGCTTGTCGCCGACGAGCTGCGGCGTGGCCTCGCGCTCGGCAGCGACCAGCCATCGGCCTCGCCGGTCCGGACCGCGGATGCGGCCGCCGCGACGGTGACGCTGACCGATGCCTCATCGAGCAAAGCGCCTGAGACCACCGACACCGCTCCCGCGACAACCGGGCCCGTCGATCCCGCCAAGGCTGCCAAGGCTCAGGACAAGCCAGTCGACACCAAGCCTGCCGACGCCAACCCTGCTGACGCCAAGGCGCCTGCGGCCGCCGAGGCCACCCCGGCTACCGACCAGCCCAAGGCATCCGCTGCAACGAGCGACGACAAAGCCGCGACCTCGTCCGGCGCCAAGGACCAGTCGCACGCGCCGACGAGCGATGAGCACACCGCCGCCGCCCCGACGCTGCCTGCGCCGAATCCGAGGGAGCAGATTGCGGCCTTCGTCAGCGGCAAGGATGGCAAGCTGTATGTCCGGCAGAACCAGACGCCGCTGTTCGACGTGCCGGTGACGATTGCCGCCAGCGACCGTCCGCTGGGCACCCACATCTTCACCGCCGAGCTCGACAAGGATCAGAGCGTGCGCTGGTCTGTCGTGTCGCTGCCGGTCGCACTGTCTAAAGCGGAACCTGAAGTGCAGCGCAAATCTCGCCGTCACGGCAATGCCTTGACGGAAGAGTCGAAAGCTTCGCTTCACATCAACAGCCCGACCGAAGCGCTCGATCGCCTGACCATCCCGCCGGAAGCGATGAAGAGGATCGCCGAAGCGCTGACCAATGGCGGCTCGCTGATCGTATCCGACCAGGGCATCGCCGCTGGCGAGACCGGCAAGGGCACCGATTTCATCGTCCGGCTGCGCTGAGCTGCGCACCTTCGAATCTGCGGGCAACTCCGCAGCCGTGGCAAAAAGCCGTTGGCACGGCTGGGTGCGAGCCTCTACCTTGGCGTGGCGATGCGCGCCGGTCCGACTCGGGCCGCGCTCGCTCGGACGGCCAAACGGCAGAAGGACTTCGGCATGCGGACAGCAGCAGCTTTGATCGTTGCAGGTGTGGTGTCTATCGGGACGACCGCGGCCTTTGCGCAGGCGCCGAAAGCTCCCGCTCCCGCCGCTCCGCAGGCCGCCCCTGCTCCAGCGCCAGCCCCACAAGCGGCAGCCGCGGCCAAACCGGTCTGCGCCAATCCCGATGCGCTCGGTGTCGGCCGCGTGGTCGAGATCGACACCACCGGCGGCCCCGGCTTCGGCTTCGAGCATTTCAAGCAGCTCGACTTCCTGCGTGACAAGGAAGTGGTGCTGACGTTCGACGACGGTCCGTGGCCGGTGAACACCCCGGCGGTGCTGAAGGCGCTCGGCGACCAGTGCACCAAGGGGATATTCTTCCCGATCGGCAAGCACGCCACCTACCACCCCGAAATCCTCAAGCAGGTCGCCGCAGCCGGCCACACCGTCGGCTCGCACACCTGGTCGCACGCCAATCTGGGCAACAAGAAGCTGACCGAGCAGCAGGCCAAGGACGAAATCGAAAAGGGTTTCGCCGCGGTGAAGTGGGCGATCGGCACAGCGCCGTCGCCGTTCTTCCGCTTCCCTGCGCTGCAGCATCCGCCGGCGCTGGTGACCTATCTCGGCACCCGCAATGTCGCGATGTTCTCCTGCGACATCGACTCGTTCGACTTCAAGGTGCGCAAGCCGCAGCAGGTCGTCGACAACGTGATGAACAAGCTCGACAAGCTCGGCAAAGGCATCATCCTGATGCACGACTTCCAGAAGAGCACCGCCGAGGCGTTGCCGGAGCTGCTGCGGCGGTTGAAGGCCGGTGGCTACAAGGTCGTGCAGATGCGTGCCAAGGCGCCGGTGCAGACGCTGCCGCAGTACGACGAGGAGCTCGCCAAGAGCAATCCGCTGCCGACGGTGAGCACCCGGCCGGTCAGCGCCGTCGTGCAGACGATCTCCGAATAAGCCGCATCGCCTTGCAGATGCGGATTGCGAAGCGCCAATGACGGCGACGCCGGCGTTGACGATCGAGGGCTACGTCATCGTGTCGGCCGAGGGCAACCTCGCCGACGCTAATCGGCTGATGCCGGACGCCTTGAAGTACAAAGGTGATCAGGCGTTCTTCGCCGCAGCGCTGGACCGCGCCGACCTGATCGTCCACGGCCGCAATTCGTTCGAAGACCAGCCCAACTCGCCGCTGCGCCGCCGGCTGATCGTGACCCGGCAAGTCGCCGGGTTGGCACCCGACCCGTCGAACCCGAAAGCGCTGCTGTGGAATCCGGCGGGCGCCTCGTTCGCGGAGGCCTGCGCCCGTGCCGGCGTGACCGCCGGGACCGTGGCGATCATCGGCGGCCCCGAAGTGTTCGCGCTGTTCTTCGATCGCTACGACACGTTCTATTTGTCGCAGGCTCCGCAGGCCCGGCTCCCCGGTGGCGAGCCCTGCTTCCCGGGCGTGCCCGAGCGGACGCCGGAGCAGATCCTGTCAGCGCACGGCCTGCACCCGGCCGACCGCCAGATCCTCGACGCCGACCATGAGGTCAGCGTCACCGCCTGGCGCCGCAGCTAAGCGAGCGTCAGGCGTGGCCGCCGGACGCCGCGCCGCCCCTGCCGATCCCGGCAATGATCAGCAGTCCGCCGACCAGCGACAGGCTCTTCAGCGCGACCGCCAGATTGGCTTGCGCATCGGCACCTGTCTGGTTCCAGAAATCGTGGAAGTAATAGGTTCCGATCGCCACGAACACGATCAGCACCAGCGCGCAGAAGCGCGCCCCGAAATTCAGCGCGATCAGCAAGCCGCACAAGAGCTCGATGCCGCCCGCCGCCAGCGCCAACATCTGGGCGAATGGCATTCCGGCCGCCTGTTCGAGCTGCGCCGTGTAGGTGGCCAGCATCTCGGGCACAACGAACTTGCCGGCCGCCTGGGTAGTGGCAGGCAGATCGAGCAGTTTGATCGCGCCGGAATAGATGAACAGAATGGAGAACAGAAAGCGCCCGAGTGCGATCAAGGCCGGCATGTGCATCCCCATCGACAGCGGCGAACGCGCCGCACCGCGCCGTCAGTATGGGCGCGGTGCATGGGGTTTTCAAACGAACAAAAAACGACAGGCCTGACCTGGCGCCTCAGGCGAACAGCGTTCCCTGATGCCGGCCAGCCCGCTCCTGCGCCTCGACCACCGCCACCGCGGTCATGTTGAGGATGCCGCGCGCGGTCGCAGATGGGGTCAGGATGTGCGCCGGCAATGCCGGGCCGATCAGGATCGGGCCAACGGGCAGCGCTTCGCCCACCACCTTGATCATCTGATAGGCGACGTTCGCGGTATCGAGATTGGGCATGATCAGCACGTTGGCGACGCCGGTCAGCCGCGAATGCGGCAGGATCATCTGACGCGACGTTTCCGACAGCGCGCTGTCGCCCTGCATTTCGCCGTCGGCTTCAATCTCCGGATGCTTCTCGGCCAGGATCGCGGTGGCGCGGCGCATCTTCAGCGACGAGTCGGTCGGGAAGCTGCCGAAGTCCGAATGCGACAGGAACGCGATCTTCGGCTTGATATTGAAGCGCTGCACGTGGACCGCCGCGAGCGCTGCCAACTCGGCGAGCTCTTCGGCGGTCGGATTCGGCCGCACCTGGGTGTCGGCGATGAAGATCGGACCCTTCTTCGTGATCAGCAGCGCCAGCGCGGCATAGTCCGACACGCCGGGACGACGGCCGATCACGTCGCGGACGTGGCGCAGATGGTTCATGTAGCGACCGTCGAGGCCGCAGATCATCGCATCGGCCTCGCCGCGCGCCACGGCGAGCGCCGCGATCACCGTCGAGTTGGTCCGCACCACCGTGCGTGCCGCTGCCGGCGTCACGCCGGCGCGTCCGGCGATGTCGATGTAGGACTGCACGTAGGAGCGATAGCGCGGGTCGTCCTGCGGATTGACGAGGTCGAAGTCCTCGCCGGGACGGATCGACAGGCCCGAGCGCTTGATCCGCGCCTCGACCACCGACGGACGGCCGACCAGGATCGGCCGTGCCAGCTTCTCCTCGAGGATGGTCTGCACCGCGTGCAGCACCTTCTCGTCTTCGCCTTCGGCGTAAATAACGCGGACGGGCTGGCCCTTCGCCTTGGCGAACACCGGCTTCATCACCAGGCCGGAGCGGAAGGCGAAGCGCTCGAGCTGCGCGTAGTAATCGTCGAACGAGGTGATCGGACGGGTCGCGACGCCGGAATCCATCGCAGCCATCGCCACCGCCGGCGCGATCCGCAAGATCAGGCGCGGATCGAACGGGCTCGGGATCAGCGAGCCCGGCCCAAAGCCGAACGCTTCGTCATTATCGAGACCGACCGACACCGGGTCCGCCGGCGCCTCGCGCGCGAGCTGCGCGATGGCATCGACGGCCGCGTGCTTCATCGCCTCGTTGATCGCGGTGGCGCCGACATCGAGCGCGCCGCGGAAGATGTAAGGGAAGCACAGGACGTTGTTGACCTGGTTCGGGAAGTCCGAGCGTCCGGTGCAGATCATCGCGTCGGGCCGCACTTTGCGGACGTCTTCCGGCATGATCTCGGGCGTCGGATTGGCGAGCGCCATCACCAACGGCCGCTCCGCCATCTGCTTGACCATGTCTTGCGACAGCACGTTCGGTCCCGAGAGGCCGAGGAAGATGTCGGCGCCCGGGATGACTTCGGCCAGCGTCCGCTTGTCGGTCTTCTGCGCGTAGACCTCTTTCCAGCGGTCCATCAGCACATTGCGGCCTTGGTACACCAAGCCCTCGAGGTCACAGACGAAGATGTTCTTGCGCTGCGCGCCGAGTGACACCAGCAGATTGAGGCAGGCGAGCGCCGCTGCGCCAGCGCCGGCCGCGACGATCTTGACCTTGGAGATGTCCTTGCCGGTCAGCGCCAGCGCGTTCTTCACCGCGGCGCCGACGATGATCGCAGTGCCATGCTGATCGTCGTGAAATACCGGGATCTTCATCCGGTCTTTCAGCATCGCCTCGATCTCGAAGCACTCCGGCCCCTTGATATCTTCGAGGTTGATGCCGCCGAAGGTCGGCTCCAGCGCGGCCACCGTTTCGACCACGCGATCGACGGTGTCGGCCGCGATCTCGATGTCGAACACGTCGATGCCGGCGAACTTCTTGAACAGAACCGCCTTGCCTTCCATCACCGGCTTGGCAGCGAGCGGCCCGATATTGCCGAGGCCGAGCACCGCCGTGCCGTTGGTGACGACGGCGACCAGGTTGGATCGCACGGTGAGTTCGGCGGCCTGCGCCGGATCGGCTGCGATTGCGTTACAGGCTGCGGCAACGCCGGGGGAATAGGCCAGCGCGAGGTCGCGCTGATTGGCGAGCGGCTTCGATGCCTGAATCTCCAGCTTTCCGGGCTTCGGCCGGCGATGATAGCCGAGCGCTGCCGCCTGAAGATCTTCGGAATACGACGCCATACGTTCCCCCGCCATTGTGGTTGGTTTCGACTCGCTGCCTGACGCTTACTTAGTGTCGGGCAGATTGAGCCGGATGTGCAGTTCGCGAAGTTGCTTGGGCGACACCTCGGACGGCGCACCCATCAGCAGATCTTCGGCACGCTGGTTCATCGGGAACAGCGAGATTTCGCGCAGGTTGGTGGTGCCGCACAGCAGCATCACGATGCGGTCGACGCCGGCCGCCATGCCGCCATGCGGCGGAGCGCCGTACTGGAAGGCGCGGTACATGCCGCCGAACCGGTCGATCACTTCCTGCTCGCCGTAGCCGGCGATCTCGAACGCCTTCACCATCGCCTCGGGGCGATGGTTACGGATGCCGCCCGAGGCGATCTCGTAGCCGTTGCAGGTGATGTCGTACTGGAACGCCTTGATGGTCAGCGGATCCTGCGACGTCAGCGCATCCATGCCGCCCTGCGGCATCGAGAACGGGTTGTGCGAGAAGTCGACCTTCTTGTCGTCCTCGTTGTACTCGTACATCGGGAAGTCGACGACCCAGGCGAGCGAGAACTGATCCTTGTCGATCAGGTTCAGCTCCTCACCAACCTTGGTGCGCGCGAGCCCGGCGAACTTGACGAACTTGGACGGATCGCCGGCCACGAAGAATGCGGCGTCGCCGGCCTTGAGGCCGAGCGCGGCGCGGATCGCTTCGGTGCGCTCCGGTCCGATGTTGTTCGCCAAAGGACCGGCGCCCTCGCCGCCTTCGCGCCACATGATGTAGCCGAGACCGGGCTGACCTTCACCCTGCGCCCACGAGTTCATGCGGTCGCAGAACGCTCTCGAGCCGCCGCCGGGACCCGGTATGGCCCAGACTTGGTTGCGCTGCTCTTCGAGCATGCGGGCGAACACCTTGAAGCCGGAGCCGCGGAAATGCTCGGAGACGTCCTGCATCTCGATCGGGTTGCGCAGGTCCGGCTTGTCGGTGCCGTACTTGCGCATCGAGTCCGCGAACGCGATGCGCGGCCAGCCCTTGGTGACGCGCTTGCCCTTGGCAAATTCTTCGAACACGCCGGTGATCACCGGCTCCATCGCGGCGAAGATGTCGTCCTGAGTGACGAAGCTCATCTCGACGTCGAGCTGATAGAACTCGCCCGGCAAACGGTCGGCGCGCGGGTCTTCGTCGCGGAAGCACGGCGCGATCTGGAAGTAACGGTCGAAGCCCGACATCATCAGCAGCTGCTTGTACTGCTGCGGGGCCTGCGGCAGCGCGTAGAATTTGCCGGGATGGATGCGGCTCGGCACCAGGAAGTCGCGCGCGCCTTCCGGCGACGACGCCGTCAGGATCGGGGTCTGGAATTCGAAGAAGCCCTGCTCCTTCATCCGCCGGCGCATCGAGTCGACGATGGCGCCACGAGTCATGATGTTCTGGTGCAGCTTCTCGCGGCGCAGGTCGAGGAAGCGATAACGCAGCCGCACGTCTTCCGGATATTCCTGCTCGCCGAACACCGGCAGCGGCAGTTCGCCCGCCGGGCCGAGCACTTCGATCTCGGTCACGAACACTTCGACCGCGCCGGTCGGCAGGTCGGGATTCTCGGTGCCTTCGGGGCGGCGGCGGACACGGCCGTCCATCCGCACCACCCATTCGGCGCGGAGCTTTTCGGCATCCTTGAACGCCGGGGAATCCGGATCGGCAACGCATTGGGTAATGCCGTAATGGTCGCGCAAATCGATGAACAGCACGCCGCCATGGTCGCGAATGCGATGGCACCAGCCGGACAGGCGAACGGTCTGGTCGATATGGCTGTCGCGGAGCGCGCCGCAGGTATGGGTTCGATAACGGTGCATGGAAATCCCGGGAAAGCCGTCTTTAGGCAGAATCGCGTGTCCGCAAGCCGTTGCGGAGAGCGTCAGGGTTTACCCGAGCGAACCCACCGCGGCAACCAAATGCGGAACGGGGGACCACCGCGTTCAAAGCAGGCCGCAAGTCCCCTTTACAACCTTTCGCCTACCCGCCTCCGGATTGCAGCTTTTCCGCGGAAGCTGTTGAAACCGGCCGGTTTCCGGCGGATTGTCGAAACGGCGAAGCGTTCTTAACTGGTGATCGATGACAGCGCATTTTCCGTTCGACAACAGCTACGTGGCGCTCCCGCCGAACTTCTTCGCGCGGGTTGCGCCGACGCCGGTCGCCGCCCCTCGGTTGATCAAGCTGAACCGCCCGCTTGCGTTTCAGCTCGGGCTTGATCCGGACCTGCTCGAGACGCCCGAGGGCGCCGCGATCCTCTCCGGTAACCAAATGCCGGAGGCCGCAGCCTCGATCGCGATGGCCTATGCCGGCCACCAGTTCGGCAACTTCGTGCCGCAGCTCGGCGACGGCCGGGCGATCCTGCTCGGCGAGGTGGTCGATCGGAACGGAGTCCGCCGCGACATTCAGCTCAAAGGCGCCGGTCGCACGCCGTTTTCCCGGATGGGCGATGGCCGCGCCGCGCTCGGTCCCGTGCTGCGCGAATACATCGTCAGCGAGGCGATGGCGGCGCTCGGCATCCCCACGACGCGCTCGCTCGCTGCGGTGCTGACCGGTGAAACGGTGCTGCGCGATCCGATCCAGCCCGGCGCGGTGCTGACGCGGGTCGCCTCCAGCCACATCCGGGTCGGCACGTTCCAGTATTTTGCCGCCCGGGGCGATCTCGACAGCGTCCGGGCGCTCGCCGACCATGCCATCGCCCGCCACTACCCGGAGGCGGCGCAGGCGCCCTCGCCTTATCTGGCCCTGCTCGAAGGCGTGATCGGCCGGCAAGCGGAACTGGTGGCGAGCTGGATGATGATCGGCTTCATCCACGGGGTGATGAACACCGACAACTGCTCGATTGCCGGCGAGACTATCGACTACGGCCCCTGCGCCTTCATGGACACGTTCGATCCGAAGACCGTCTATTCCTCGATCGACCAGTTCGGCCGCTATGCCTACGGCAACCAGCCGCCGATCGCGCTGTGGAACCTGACCAGGCTAGCCGAATGCCTGGTCCGGCTGCTGGCGGATGACGACGACAAGGGCATCGAAATCGCCCAGACCGCGCTCGGCGGCTTTGCCGAGCGGTTCAACGCCGCCTATCTCGCCAAGCTGGCGGCCAAGCTCGGCCTGTTCACCAGTCAGCCGGACGACCAGCAGCTGTCGCAGGAATTCGTGGCTGCCCTGGCCAAGGGCGAAGCCGACTTCACGCTCGCCTTCCGCCGGCTGAGCGATGCCGCCGGCGATCCGTCGGATCTTAGTGAGGTTCGGGCCCTGTTCACCGATCCGGCGGCGTTCGACGAGTGGGCCCCGCGGTGGCGCGCCCGGATCGCAGCCGAGCCGGAGGATGCCGCGGCCCGCCAAGCCGCGATGCGGCGGGTCAACCCAGCCTATATCCCGCGCAATCACCGGATCGAGGCGGTAATCCGGGCTGCCGTCGACCGAAACGATTTCACGCCGTTCGAAGAGATCCTGACGGTGCTCGCCAACCCCTTCGAGGAAAAGGCGGAATTCGCCCGCTATGCGGAGCCGCCGCAGCCCCATGAACGGGTGCTGGAAACCTTCTGCGGAACTTGATCGCCGCCGGGCGAGCGTGTCTAGTGGACCGGATTCGACGGCTTTGGGCAGCCGGCACGGCCGATCGTCGCCCGAACCGTCCCCCGAACGCGACAGAGTTTAATGGACCTGATTTCAACTTCCGAGCAGCTTGCCGACGCCTGCGCCCGTCTCGCCCGCCATCCCGTCATTACGGTCGACACCGAGTTTCTGCGCGAGACGACGTTCTATCCGCTGCTCTGCGTGGTGCAGATGGCGAGCGCCGACGAAGCGCTGGTGATCGACGCGCTCGCCGAAGGCATCGACCTGAAGCCGTTCTTCGACCTGATGGCGAACGAGCAGGTGCTGAAGGTCTTCCACGCCGCCCGCCAGGACATTGAAATCGTCTGGCACCGCGCCGGGATCGTACCGCACCCGATCTTCGACACCCAGGTCGCCGCGATGGTCCTCGGCTATGGCGACAGCATCGCCTACGACCAGCTGGTCGAGCGCATCACCGGTCACCGTCCCGACAAGACCCACCGTTTCACCGACTGGTCGCGCCGCCCTCTCACCCAGGAGCAGGTCCACTACGCGGTCTCCGACGTCACCCATCTGCGCGACGTGTTCGCCGCACTCGATGCCGACCTCAAGAAGCGCGGCCGCAGCGATTGGGTCAGCGAGGAAATGGAAGTCCTGACCTCGCCGAATACGTATGACGTCCACCCCGAGCGCGCCTGGGAGCGGCTGAAGACCCGCGTGCGCAAGCCCAAAGAGCTTGCGGTGCTGATGGAGATCGCGGCCTGGCGCGAGCAGGAAGCGCAGAGCCGCGACGTGCCGCGCTCGCGCGTGCTCAAGGACGATGCGCTCGGCGACATCGCCACCCACGCGCCGACCTCGTTGGAAAAGCTCGCCAACCTACGCTCGCTGCCGAAGGGGTTCGATCGGTCGAAATGGGGCACCGAGATCGTCGCAGCGGTGCAGCGCGGGCTCGCGCGCGATATGGCGTCGCTGCCGAAGATCGACAAGCCGCGGAACAACTCCAACGGCACCGCGATCGTCGAACTGCTCAAGGTGCTGCTGCGGATGACCTCCGAGCGCCACGCGGTCGCTGCCAAAGTCATCGCAACCGTCGACGACCTCGAACAGATCGCGGCCGACGACAATGCCGATGTCGGCGCGCTGCGCGGCTGGCGCCGCGAGTTGTTCGGCGAGGCGGCTCTCGCTCTGAAGCACGGCCGGCTGTCGCTTGCGATCGAACGCGGCAAGGTGATTCAGGTCGACCGCAGCGCAGCCACTCGGAGCTCAAGCGCCGAACAATGATCGTTCGACCGCAGCCTAATCTGCTTCAGCTCTTCTTTCTGGTTCAAGGCTCGGTGGTGCAGCGGATCTTTCCGCAGGCCCTGCTGATCGCGGCCTTGTCGGTGGCGGTGGTGTGGGCGCACCACGCCTATCCGGGCCTCGTCTCCGATTTCAACAGCGCGCCGTTCACGGTGCTGGGCATCGCGCTGTCGATCTTCATGGGCTTCCGCAACAACGCCTGTTACGACCGCTGGTGGGAAGCTCGCCGGCATTGGGGCGAGCTGATCTGTCTCAGCCGCAATCTGGCGCGGCAGACGCAGATTCTGCCCTGCTCTGGCGAAGAGCCGGAACGCAGCCGGCGGACGCTGCTGAGGCTGGCGATGGCGTTCGCCCAAGCACTGGTGCTGCATCTTCGCCCAGGAAGCGACACCACTAAGGTGACGCGCCATCTCACCGCCGAAACCCGCGCGCGCTATGAGGCCAGCTGCAACGCGCCCGAAGTCATCCTCTCGGCGATGCAGGCCGAACTGGCGGCGCTGCATCGTAGCGGCGAACTACGCGACATCCCGTTCCAGATCATCGATCGCACCATCGGCCAGATGGCGATGGTACAGGCTGCGTGCGAACGCATCCGTTCGACGCCGGTGCCGTTCGGCTATTCGCTGCTGCTGCACCGAACCGCTTACGTGTTCTGCCTCCTACTGCCGTTCGGTTTCGCCAACACGCTCGGCTGGCTGACGCCGTTCGCCACGGCGCTGGCGGCCTACACCTTCTTCGGCCTCGACGCGCTCGGCTCCGAGCTGGAAGAGCCGTTCGGCCAACTGCCCAACGATCTGCCGATCGCTGCGCTGGCCGATACCATCGAGATCAACCTGCGCGAGGCGCTCGGCGAAACCGACCTGCCGCCTCTGCCGAAGCCGGTCAACCACATCCTGGTGTGAGCCGCGAAGAGTTGCGCTGGCTTCAGCGCAGCACGATGGTCCCGGAGCGCCCGACCATCTTGGCGAGCTGCTTGAACCGGCTGCCGACGCGGTCGGCGACGAGATCGACCAGGCTGTGCTCGAACACCAGCATCAGCTTGCGGCCCTCGGTGCGGAAGTGCGTCGCAGGCAGCACGCCAGGCCGCGCCGCACTGATCAGATGCGCCACCCGGAACGCGGCCCCGAGCAGCCGGGCGCGTTCGTCGAGCGCTTCGGTCACCAGCTCACGCGCCGACATCGGCGGCTCGTTCTGTTCGCTGAAACCGGCGTAGCGGTAGTACACCGACAGCCCCATGAACGCGCGGTCGCGATGGGTGACGTCGCCGAAATTGGCATTGGCGATCAGCGACAGCGTCTGCTCGCCGCGATGATCCGGATGCACGCGCCAGCCGACGTCGGACATCAGGCAGGCGGCGCGGCGGAGCCGGCGATCCTCATCGGTTTCCTTGACCTTGGCGACGCGGAACAGCCGATCGGTCCACTCGATCAGCTCCTCGGCGTGCCGCGCCGACCGCGACAGCAACAGGTTCAGGTTCTGCGCGGCGCACAGCAGCCCGTCCTTGGCGCGCTCCTCCGGCGGCAGCTGCTCGTACAATAGTCCTTCGCGCACGCCATAGGTCGAGAACACGATCGTCTTCGGCTTGGCGATGCGGATGACGTATTCAAGCACGACCGCCGCATAAGCGAGCAGCGGCCGCCGCGCATCCGCGACGACTTCGATATCGGCGAGCTGATTAGCAGCCGCCAGCACCCGCAGCCGCTGCGCGAACCGCAAGGCTTCGGCTGCCGAGATCGAATAGCCGTGCATCACTTTGAGCGAATGGCCGCTCTGGATGATGTGGATCCGGGCGAGCGCACGCCAGGTGCCGCCGACCGCGTAGAACGTGCGGCCGCGAGCGGTCTTCAGCGGTCCCGCCTGGGACAGCAGTTGCTGAGCGATCCGCTCGGCGCGCTTGAGTGATTTCTGCGAAGCGTCCTGCAGAGCCAGGCTGCCGAGCGGCAGGGTCACGCCCTTGCGCACCGCGTTGCCGCGGACGTCGATCAGTTCGAGCGAGCCGCCGCCGAGATCACCGACGACGCCGTTCGGCTTGTGCACGCCGGAGATCACCCCGAGCGCCGACAGCTTGGCTTCGCGCGGTCCCGACAGGATCTCGATGGTGACGCCGCAGATCCGCTCGGCTTCGGCGATGAAGTCGGGGCCGTTCTTGGCATCGCGGCATGCGGCGGTCGCGATCGCGAACACCTTGCCAACCTTCATCACCCGGATCAGCGCACGAAACCGCCGGAGCGCCACCAGCGCCTTGCCGACGGCATCCTTGGTCAGCAACCCGGTGGTCTGCACCTCGCGGCCGAGGCCGCACAGCGCCTTTTCGTTGAAGACGGTGACCAGACTGCGCGCCAGCGCCTCGTAGACCACGAGGCGCACGGAGTTCGAGCCGATGTCGATGACGGCGACGCTGGGTTCGCGCCTGTGCGGCTGCTTGCTCAACGTCGTCGTCCCTTAGGAAGTCTGCTGGGACTGCTGACGTTCAGCACGCCGGGTGAGCCGGCGGGGTGAGGATTCCTGGAGCGACTTCCCACGGCCGGACAAGCTCGGATTGGTCATGAAGTAGTTGTGGACGTTGAAGGGCTCCTCGCCCTTGGCCGCCTTCATACGCGTCGACGATCCGTCCGGCAACAACCGCCAGCTTTGCTCGGTATCTTTCAGGTTGGCGACCATGATCTGCTCCAGCACCTGCTGATGCACGGTCGGGTTGAGCATCGGGCACAGCACTTCGACCCGGCGGTCGAGATTGCGCGGCATCATGTCGGCCGAGGAAATGTACACCGCCGCCTTGGCGCTCGGCAGGCCGTAGCCGTTGCCGAAGCAATAGATACGGCCGTGTTCGAGGAACCGGCCGATGATCGACTTGACCCGGATGTTGTCCGACAGACCGGGTACGCCCGGACGGAGGCAGCAGATGCCGCGGACCACCAGTTCGACCGAGACCCCTGCCCGCGAGGCTTCGTACAGCGCGTCGATGATCTCCGGATCAACCAGTGCATTCATCTTCAGCCAGATCGCTGCCGGCTTGCCGTGGCGGGCAAAGGTCGTCTCGCCGCGGATGTGCTCGAGCATGGTCTTGCGCAGCGTGATCGGCGATACCGCCATCTTCTCGATGTCGCTCGGCTCGGCGTAACCGGTGATGTAGTTGAACACCCGCGCAGCGTCGCGGCCGAGAATCGGATCGGAGGTGAAGTACGACAGGTCCGTATAAATACGCGCCGTGACCGGATGGTAGTTGCCGGTGCCGGTGTGGATGTACGTCGTCAGGCTGCCGCCCTCGCGCCGCACCACCAGCGACAGCTTGGCGTGGGTCTTGAGCTGCAGAAACCCGTATACTACCTGCACGCCGGCGCGCTCGAGGTCGCGCGCCCAGCGGATATTGGCTTCCTCGTCGAACCGCGCCTTGAGTTCGACCAGCGCCGTCACCGATTTGCCCGCCTCGGCGGCTTCCGCCAGCGCGCGCACGATCGGCGAGTTGTTCGAGGTGCGGTACAACGTCTGCTTGATCGCAACGACGTCGGGATCGCGCGCCGCCTGCTGCAGGAACTGAACGACGACGTCGAACGATTCATACGGGTGGTGGACGATCAGGTCCTTCTGGCGGATTGCCGCGAAGATATCACCGCCATGGTCGCGCACCCGCTCCGGATGCCGCGGCACGTAAGGCACGAATTCAAGATCAGGACGATCGACCCGGGTGAGCTGCGACAGCTCGTTCATCGCCAGCACGCCGTCGACCAGGAACACCTCGTCGTCGGCCGCGGTGAGCGCGCGCTGCACGAACACGCGCAGCTCCTCCGGCATGGAGGCGTCAACCTCCATCCGGATCACCGACCCGCGCCGCCGACGCTTCAGCGCGGTCTCGAACAGCCGCACCAGATCCTCGGCCTCTTCCTCGATTTCCAGTTCGCTGTCGCGGATGATCCGGAACGAGCCTTGCCCCTTGACGTGGTAGCCGGGGAACAGCCGCCCAATGAACAGCGAGGTCGCCTGCTCCAGCGTCATCACCCGGACGGTCTGGTCGCGGCCGTTCGCAGGCAGACGAATGAAGCGGTCGATCCGCGCCGGCATGCGGATCAGCGCGTTCATCGGCTTGCCGTCGGAGACCCGTGCCAGCTGCAGGCCGATGGTGAAGCCGAGGCTCGGGATGAACGGGAACGGATGCGCCGGGTCGATCGCCAGCGGCGTGAGCAGCGGGAAGATGTTGTGGAGGAAGTGATCCTCAATCCAGGAGCGCTCCGCCTTGGTCACGTCCTTGCCGTCCAGCAACAGGATACCGGAGTCGGCAAGCACGCCGCGCAGCTCCCGCCAGATCGACTGCTGGTCGCTGGCGAGTTTGGAGACCGCCTCGTTGATCAGCGCGAGCTGTTCAGACGGCGTCAGGCCGTCCGGGCTGCGCTCGGTGATGCCTTCGCGGATCTGCGCCTTGATACCGGCGACGCGGACCATGAAGAATTCATCGAGGTTGTTGGCCGAAATCGACAGAAACCGCACCCGCTCCAGCACCGGGTGGTGCGGATTGACCGATTCTTCGAGCACCCGACGGTTGAAGTGAAGCCATGACAGCTCGCGATTGATGAATCGCTCGGGGCCGGCAGCAATCATCGACGCCGGCTCGGCCTCGCCTTTTTTCTCTTCGATGGCAATCACTTGCTCGGAGTCCATGAGAAATTGATCCAGACCAGGATGGGGCGCACCGCGGCTGCGGCGCCGCGAGACAATGCTGACGCTGCATGACGTTTCCATGACATTGAGAAACGAGGCGCAGAAACCGTCAAGCGGCCCGCCTTCCCGCCATATGCCGCAGGGCGGGCGCTAGTCGGCGCGCAGCACTTCGGATGCGAGCGCCCGGGTCACCGGGCGGCCCAGCCGGAGCGCCATGGTATCGAGCTTTTCCACCACCTGGCGCGCGGCCACGAATGACCGGTCGATCCGGTTGGCGAGGTAACCGACCAGCGCAGCGTCGATGCACATCTGGCGGTCGGCGCAGAACTTGACGATCAGGGCGCGAAACAGCGCATCGTCAGGCGGCAGCAGGGACACCACCGGCACGGCCCGCAGCCGCGACTTCAGGTCGCGCAGGTCGATCGACAAGGCTGCCGGCTCGACCCGGCCGGTGAACAGCACATAGGCCTCGTCTTCCCGCGCCATGTTCATCAGGTGGAAGAGCGCCCGCTCGTCGAAGCTGCCCGGCACAAGGTCTTCCACCACCACCGCGCCGGTCGCCAGCGCGCCGGGCACCGCTGCGGCATTCAGCGCCTGCGCTGCGGTCGACCGCGCGCCCGCCAGTTCGGCCCAGATCGCTGCCAGATGGCTCTTGCCGCTGCCCTCGGGGCCAACCAGCATCATGATACGGTTGGGCCAGTCCGGCCAGCTCTCGATCAGAGACAGCGCCGCGGTGTTGGCTGAACCTTCCAGGAAATCCTCGCGCGACAGGCTTTCGGCATGCGGCAGGTCGAGGGCTAATTGTCGAGGTTCAACGCGAACTGGCACGGGGCGCTCCATGCCGGCCCAAAACGCGGCCGGCCGACGCGGTCAACGGCTTGGCTCGATCGTGCTCATATGCCGCATCCACTCGACGAGATAGAGGGAGACGGAAAGCAAGGTCAAGACGGTCACCGCGCCCATCAGAAAGAGGTCGTAAGGCGCCGGTTCGAAGCCGAAGGCGAGCGCGCCGAGGATCAGCGCGGCGAACGAGACCTGGGCGACGGTGTTCAGCTTCGACACCATCAGCGGCTTCATCGGGATCGGCCGCCCGAACACCCAGGAGATCATCACCGCGCCGACGATCATGATGTCGCGCGACACCACCAGGATCACCAGCCAGCGCGGGATCGCCCCCCAGATCCCGAGCGAGACGTAGATCGAGACCAGCAGCGCCTTGTCGGCGAGCGGATCGAGCAGCGCGCCGAGCTCGCTGGACATGTTGAAGCGCTTGGCCAGAAACCCGTCGACCGCGTCGCTGACCCCGGCCACCACGAACACCGCGAAGGCGATTTCCATCTCATTGGACGCAATCGCCCAGACGATCACCGGCACCAACAGGATGCGGCAAAGCGTAATGATGTTTGGAATGCTCACGCAACGTTCCCGGCTTCCGGCCCAAATCCGCCGAAAAACCTCGACTTTCGACGGTTGAGCGGGCTGGTTTTCTACATAGACCATGCTGGGTCCCCTTGCGAGCCATTGCACGCTGGCGGAATCCGACGTAACCACCCCAAAACATCGGCCGGGCGCGGACAAGCGGGACTTAGGTCTAGCGTCGTCGCGCCGGCGAAATCGACGGCGGGCTCCGCCCTGGCGACGGATGCCCGGGTGCCGCACAGCTTGAATTGGGAAAACCGGGCATGACCGAGCGGAAGCACGGCCTCACCTACGCCGACTCCGGCGTCGACATCGATGCGGGCAACCGGCTCGTCGATCTGATCAAGCCGATGGTTCGCGCCACCGCACGGGCCGGCGCAGATTCCGAGATCGGCGGCTTCGGCGGCCTGTTCGATCTGAAGGCGGCCGGCTTCAAGGATCCGGTGCTGGTCGCCGCCACCGACGGCGTCGGCACCAAGATCAAAGTGGCGATCGACGCCGGCCTGCACACCGGCATCGGCATCGACCTGGTGGCGATGTCGGTCAACGACCTCGTGGTGCAAGGCGCCGAGCCGCTGTTCTTTCTCGATTACTTCGCCTGCGGCAAGCTCGATCCCGAGGCGGCCGCCGAGATCGTCGCCGGCGTGGCGGAAGCCTGCCGCGAGTCCGGCTGCGCGCTGATCGGCGGCGAGACCGCCGAAATGCCGGGCCTGTACAAGGACGGCGACTACGACCTCGCCGGTTTCTCGGTCGGCGCTGCCGAACGCGGCACGCTGCTGCCGTCGAAGGACATTGCCGAAGGCGATGCGGTGATCGGGCTGGCGTCCTCCGGCGTGCACTCCAACGGCTTCTCGCTGGTCCGCAAGATCGTCGAGAAATCCGGCCTTCCCTATGACGCGCCAGCGCCGTTCTCGCCGGTGATGACGCTCGGCGGTGCGCTGCTGGCGCCGACCAAGCTCTATGTGAAGTCCTGCCTGCAGGCGATCCGCGACACCGGCGCCGTCAAAGGCCTCGCCCACATCACCGGCGGCGGCTTCACCGAGAATATCCCGCGCGTGCTGCCGAAACATCTCGGCGTCGGCATCGACCTGCCGCGGATCCCGGTGCTGCCGGTGTTCAAGTGGCTCGCCGAACAAGGCGAGATTGCCGAACTCGAGCTGCTGCGCACCTTCAACTGCGGCATCGGCATGGTCATGATCATTAAGGCCGACGCCGTCGATCAGGTCACTGAGAGCCTCACCGCCAGCGGCGAAAGCGTGCACCTGCTCGGTCAGGTGATTGCCGCCAAGGGCGAGCAGCGCGTGGTCTATGACGGCCACCTTGACCTCGCCTGGTGAGCGCACCGATGAAGCCTCGCGTTGCTATCCTGATTTCCGGGCGCGGCTCCAACATGGCCGCGCTGATCGAAGCCGCGGCTGAAGACGGCTTTCCGGCCGAGATCGCTGTGGTGATTTCCAATGTAGCAACGGCGGGCGGTCTTGCGATCGCCGAGCGCAGCGGCATTGCCACCGTGGTGATCGAAAGCAAGCCGTTCGGCAAGGATCGCGCCGGCTTCGAAGCCAAGCTGCAGGCCGAGCTCGACGCGCGCGGCATCGAGCTGATCTGCCTCGGCGGCTTCATGCGGCTGTTCACGGCCGAGTTCGCGCAGCGCTGGTACGGCCGGATGCTGAACATCCACCCGTCGCTGCTGCCGTCGTTTCCTGGCCTCGATCCGCATGGCCAGGCGTTGCGCGCCGGCGTGAAGATCTCCGGCGCCACAGTGCACTTCGTCACGCCGGACACCGACGCAGGCCCGATCATCGTCCAGGGCGCGGTCCCGGTGCAGGACGACGACACGCCGGACACGCTGGCCGCACGCGTGCTCGCGGTCGAGCATCGCATCTACCCAGAGGCGCTACGGCTGCTCGCTGCCGGCTTGCTCCGGTTCGACGGCGATCTCTGCCGGTCCGCCACGCGAAGCGCAGCTGAGCGAACGCTGATCGTGCCCGCGGCCAGCTGAGCGGCAGCACGAAGTTCCCCCGGCTTTCGACCGGGGGCAGTCCGACGAACCTTCGGCTTTGAATTAGGAGATCTTCAGGTTCTCCGCCGAGGTACGACCGCGATTTTCGACCAGATCGTACTCGATCGCCTGGTTCTCGTTGAGCGTGCTCAGCCCAGCGCGCTCGACCGCCGAAATATGGACGAAAACGTCCTTATCGCCCGTGGTCGGACGGATGAAGCCATACCCTTTTGTGGGGTTGAACCATTTGACGGTGCCCTTTTGCATCGCCTGCCTCCCGATCTAGATACAAAAAAGACGCGGCACGCTGCCCGCGTGCCACGCCACAAACGGCGAACCCAATGCGATATCGATTTCCCAGTCGCGAAACATAAAGCCGAAGGGGCCAGATCCGATTGCGGGTCAATTGCAACACGAAATTTGTGGTATAGCAAGTGTCGCGCAACGCACCGTGCTGATCTCGTGTAGTACGTAGCGTAACTGATCAGTTCCGATGCAGCGCACGCTGCAATCTGCAGCACGCGTAGTTCGTCCGCCTCACCGCTGCTGCCTGTTTCACTCGCACTGACTCAATTTCGCGCATGCGAGCCGCGATGCCGTTTGCTGCACCGCCGAACTGCGTCGTCACTGCGGCGAGGATGCGACAATATTGGACACCTGCCAGACGTGGCCACCCCCGCCTCTGTCCGGTAAGCTCCCTTCTGAATCGGCGCAGCCGGTTCCACGGACATCCACCCATCACCAAGGAGCCGTTGATATTTTGGCGAACGATCTTCAAGCTAGCTCTCCTGCGGTGAGAAATCGAATTCTGGCGCAGCTCGCACCGGACGATTTCGAAGCGCTTAAACCATTGCTCCGGCCCGTCGAGTTTCGCGGTCGCGCTGTACTGCAGGAGGCCAACCGACGCGTCGAATGCGTTCACTTCATCGAGGACGGCCTGGTGTCGCACCTCTCTGGAACCCGCACCGACTTCGTTGAAACGGCCATGGTCGGCTATTTCGGCTACGTCGGGGTTCCGTTGGTGCTGGGAGCCGATGTCGCGTCGCAGCGCTCGGTCGTGTGCATGCCGGGAACTGCGCTGAGGGTTGAGGCCGACGATCTGGCACGGGTGATGGCCGACCGGCCGCAGATCCGTGAAGAGATGCTGCGCTACGTGCCGGCTCTGATCGCCCAAAATACACAGAGCGTGCTCTGCGCCGCCAAGCACGAAATCAATCAGCGTCTTGCACGCTGGCTGCTGCTGGCGAACGATCGCATTCAAAGCGACGTGCTGTACATCACACACGAACTGCTCGCCTCCAGCATGGGCGTTCGCCGTGCGAGCATCACCAACGCGCTGCTGCAGCTCGAGGCTGAAGGTGTGGTGGAGAAGCGCCGCGGTGCGGTGCGGATCGTGGATCGCCAGGCGCTGGAAAGCCGCACCTGCGATTGCTACCACATTGTGCGCGAAGCCTATGATCGCACCCGCACCGTCGAGTGCTGCGGTCACGATGGGGCCGATCACAGCCACGGCTTAGTCGCCGGAACTGCCTGAGACCAGCCCACTTTCAGGTCATGGAAAAAGCGAGCCGCCCGGCTCGCTTTTTTCTTGTCCGGTGCGGCAGCGGCAAGCTGCGGTTATGCGCCCTGCTCGACCGATTGCCGGCTTCGCCAGATCGATCCCGCGATCAGCACCACGATGGCGCCGACCACGGCAAACAAATGCTCGCCGACGCCGCCGTTGCTGGCGAGGTGCGTGTACATCCCCACCATTGCGAACAGCGCGTCGAGCTGACCGCCGATCGGCGCATCGAGCTTGTGCACCAAAGGCAGCACGACCGGATCGGTGGCGATCACCTGCCCGGCGATCCAGCCGAGCAGCGCAGCACCGGCCCACACCAGGATCGGCAGTTTCTCCAGAACCATCAGGATCAGTGCCGCGCCCGCCACGATCAGCGGAACGCTGATGGCGAGCCCAAGGATCAGCAGCGGCACGCTGCCATCCGCGGCAGCCGCGACCGCGATGACGTTGTCGAGACTCATGATGATGTCGGCAACGACAACGATCTGAACGGCGTGCAAAAGATGCGAGGCCGCTTGGACGCTGTCTTCGTCTTCGTTCTCGGGGACCACCAGCTTGGCGGCGATCACCAGCAGCGCCAGGCCGCCGACCAGCTTGAGATAAGGCCACTCCATCAGCGTGGCGACGATGCCGGTGAAGACGATGCGTAGCAGGACGGCAGCGCCCGCGCCGAGCACCATGCCCCACAATCGATGGTTCGGCTTCAGCCCGCGGCACGCGAGCGCGATCACCAGCGCGTTGTCGCCAGACAACAGCACGTTGATCCAGATGATCTTGCCGACGGAAATCCAGAATTCGGGCTGCTGAACGCCGCTCTTGAATTGGGCGACGATCGACCAGAAGGTCGCGGGGTCAAAGACGTGCAGCACCCAGTCCACGATCTTTCCCCGACTGCGCCGGCATCCCGCGGCCGCCGAAGATCAGCGGCCGGGGACGTCCGACGGGTAATGCTTATCCGACGATTTCGTTGCCCGAGAAGAACTGGGCGATCTCGATCTTGGCCGTTTCCGCCGCGTCCGAACCGTGCACCGAGTTCTCGCCGATCGACTTGGCGTGCAGCTTGCGGATGGTGCCGTCAGCCGCCTTCGACGGATCGGTCGCGCCCATCACGTCGCGGTACTTGGCGATCGCGCCCTCGCCTTCGAGCACTTGAACCACCACCGGGCCGGAGATCATGAAGTCGACCAGCTCGCCGAAGAACGGGCGTTCCTTGTGCACGGCGTAGAAGGTCTCGGCCTGGTCGCGGGTCATACGGATGCGCTTCTGGGCGACGATCCGCAGACCGGCCTTTTCGATCAGCGCGTTGATCGCGCCGGTGATGTTGCGCTCGGTCGCATCGGGCTTGAGAATCGAGAAAGTCCGTTCGATCGCCATGGAATGTCCTTGAAAGCTAAGGGCGGGAGGAGTTGCCGGGCTTATATCGGCGCCGCCGCGCGCGGGCAAGCTGCGGGTGGCGATTCATCCGGCACTGATCTGTTCGTGCCGGTTGCCTTTGCGGCCCGACCCGGCCAAAACGCGCCATGCTCACGCTTACCGACATTTCGATCCGGCTCGCCGGACGGCTGTTGATCGACCAAAGTTCGGTCCAGATCGCCCCCGGCGCTCGCGTCGGCTTCATCGGCCGCAACGGCGCCGGTAAATCCACCCTGTTTCGCGCGATCCGCGGCGAGCTTGCAACCGAGACCGGCCGGATCACCCTGCCGCCGCGATGGCGGATCGGCAGCCTCGCCCAGGAGGTCCCGAACGGGCCTGAGACGCTGCTGGAGGTGGTGCTGGCCGCCGACATCGAGCGCGCCGCGCTGCTGCACGAAGCCGAAACCGCCCTGGACCCGCACCGCATCGCCGATATTCAGACCCGGCTGGTCGACATCGACGCGCACTCCGCGCCGGCGCGGGCCAGCGCCATTCTCAGCGGCCTCGGCTTCTCCGATGCCGACCAGGCGCGTTCCTGCTCGGAATTCTCCGGCGGCTGGCGGATGCGCGTGGCGCTGGCCGCGACGTTGTTCGCCGCGCCCGACCTGTTGCTGCTCGACGAGCCGACCAACTATCTCGACCTCGAAGGCACGATGTGGCTCGAGGATCATCTCGCCAACTATCCGCGCACCGTGATCGTGATCAGCCACGATCGCGACCTACTCGATACGTCGGTCAACGAGATCCTGCATCTCGACCGCGGCCGGCTGGTCCACTTCCGCGGCAGTTACTCGGCCTACGCGGATTTCCGCGCCAACAAGCTGGCGCTCGACGCCAAGAACGCGAAGCGTGACGAAGCGCGGCGCAAGCATCTGCAGGACTTCGTCGACCGCTTCAAAGCCAAGGCCACCAAGGCGCGGCAGGCGCAATCGCGCGTCAAGATGCTGGAGAAGATGAAGCCGATCGCACCGCTGGTCGCGGACGATACTCCGGAGATCAACTTCCCGGCCCCTGAGAAAACGTTGTCGCCGCCGATCATCGCGGTCGACAACGTGGCGGTCGGCTACGATCCGAAACATCCCGTGCTGCGCCACGTCACGCTGCGGATCGATCCGGACGACCGCATCGCGCTGCTCGGCTCCAACGGCAACGGCAAGTCGACCCTGGTGAAGCTGCTGGCGAACCGGTTGGCGCCGTTCTCGGGGTCCGTGACGCGGGCGGACAAGCTGTCGATCGCGTACTTCGCGCAGCATCAACTCGATGAGCTGAACGAGGACGGCTCGACCTATGACCACGTCCGCAGGCTGATGCCGGATGCGCCGGAGAGCAAGATCCGGGCGCGCGCCGGCGCCATGGGCTTCTCCGGCAAGGCGGCCGACACCCTGGTCAAGAGCCTGTCGGGCGGCGAGAAGGCGCGCCTGCTGCTCGGGCTCGCGACCTTCTACGGTCCGAACATGATCATCCTCGATGAGCCCACCAACCATCTCGACATCGACAGCCGCGCGGCGCTGGCGGAGGCAATCAACGACTTCCCCGGCGCGGTGATCATGGTGTCGCACGACCGCTATCTGATCGACGCCTGCGCCGATCGATTGTGGGTGGTGGCCGAGCACAAGGTGAAACCGTTCGACGGCGATCTCGACGATTATCGCCGGGCCGTGCTGTCCTCCCGTGGCGCCCGAACGACGTCGTCAGAGACCAAGGAACGCAAAGCCGATGACAGCGCCGCCAAGGCGTCGGCACCGCGCCCCAAGAAGACGGTTTCGCTGAAGCAGCAGATCGCCGATGCCGAAGCGGAGATCGACCGCATCACCGCGATCATCGAGAAGATCGATGCGGCGCTGGCGATCCCGGACCTTTTCACCCGCGATCCGAAACAGGCCGCTCAACTCAGCACCGCGCGCGCCAACGCGCAGGCGGCCTTGCAAGCTGCGGAAGAGAAGTGGCTGGAGGCGAGCGCGGCGCAGGACGCCGCGCAAAGCTGAGCGCTACTGCGCCGATCGCGCGCTTCGCTTCTTCGCGCGCGTCGGCTTGCGTTCCTGAACAGCGTCCGGTGCACGCTCGATCGCGCTGAGCCGGCCCGCCGTGAAGGTATAGATGCCGGCACGCGCCCCGCGGTTGTAGGTCAGGACCGCGAGACGGTCGCCGCGCTCATTGTTCGACAGGCTGACATGATCCGGCGCACCGAGGCCGCGCGCGACGTCGCATTCGGTGTGGCCGAGCGCGACGGTGCCGCCTGCCGTCATCGGAGCGGCCTGCCCGTCCTGCGGTGCGTTGGGATCGCCCGGCGCCGGCCCCATGCCAGGGCAGCGGCCGTCAGCGCTGATCAGGTCTTCCGGGGTGACCGGTTTGTCCGGCGTCAGCGGCGGGGTTTCGATCGAGATGTTCTTGATGAACACCCGGCCCGGCTTCGAGAACCACTCGGCATCGCGCGACAAGAATTCAGGGGTGCCGGAACAGCCCGCAAGCAAGGGCGTGGTCAGCGCCAGCGTGATGAACAGCGGCCGCACGGAAAACTTCTGATACACGATCGATCGCGCCCCAATAGAGATCTTAAGCACTTGTCCAATCACCGATTTACGGCACCACCGTGACGGCCTTGCCGTAGCCCTGCGGTCGTCTTCAGCATCCACAGCCTGTTGCCTGGTCTCGCCCGCCTAGTCCCGCCGCTGCCAGCGACCGGCCTCGTCGGCCTGCCAGTACGTCACCTCAAAAGCCTTCGCTTTGCACTGCTTCCAGGCGTCGCGCGCCATTGCCACCGCCTCGTCGTCATCGCCGTTAAACAGCAGCACCATCCGTTCGTAGCTGCCCGAATCCTCGGGCAGCGCTGCGTTGTCGACGAGGAACCGGACCTTGGCTCCGTTCGGATTGCCCTCGCCCGTCGTCAGCAGGATCGGCTGTTGCGCGGCATCTGCCACACGCCAGGTGGCGTGCGGCAGAAACGAGTCGTCGCGATAGGTCCAAAGATGCGAGTCGAGCGCGTCGGCCCGCTCCTCGGACGTCGACTGCACCACCACCCGCCAGCCGCGCGCGAGTGATTTCTCGAGCAGCGGCGGCAGCACCTGTTCGACGGTCCTGCCTTGGAGGTGATAGAACAGCACTTCGGTCATCGCGCCGATTACTTCTTGGCTTCGTAGTACTCCGCCACGAGCTGATTGAGCAGACGGACGCCGTAGCCCGAGCCCCAGCTCTGATTGATCTCGTTCTTCGGCGAGGCCATCGCGGTGCCGGCGATGTCGAGATGCGCCCACGGCGTGCCGTCGACGAAGCGCTGCAGGAACTGCGCCGCGGTGATCGAACCGCCGTTGCGCGATCCGGTGTTCTTCATGTCGGCGAACTGGGAATCGATCTGCTTGTCGTATTCCGGGCCGAGCGGCATCCGCCAAACCTTCTCGCCGGTGGACTGACCAACGGCGGTCAGCCGCTCCGCGAGCTGATCGTTGTTGGAGAACAGGCCGGCATATTCGGTGCCGAGCGCCACCATGATGGCGCCGGTGAGCGTCGCCAGATCGACCATGAACTTCGGCTTATGCTTCTGAGCCACGTACCAAAGCACGTCGGCCAACACCAAACGGCCCTCGGCGTCGGTGTTGATGATCTCGATGGTCTGGCCCGACATCGAGGTGACGATGTCGCCCGGCCGCTGCGCGTTGCCGTCCGGCATGTTCTCGACGAGGCCGATTGCGCCGACCGCATTGACCTTGGCCTTGCGGGCCGCGAGCGCGTGCATCAGGCCGACGACGCAGGCCGCGCCGCCCATGTCACCCTTCATGTCTTCCATGCTGGCCGACGGCTTGATCGAGATGCCGCCGGTGTCGAAGCACACGCCCTTGCCGACGAAGGCGAGCGGCTGCTCGCCCTTCTTGCCGCCGTTCCAGCGCATGATCACGGTGCGGCCGGGATGTGCCGAGCCCTGCGACACGCCGAGCAATGCGCCCATCTTCAGCTGGGTCATCGCCTTGACGTCGAGGATCTGGACCTCGACGCCGAGCTTCTTGAGCTGTGCCGCCCGCTTGGCGAATTCTTCCGGATACAGCACGTTCGGCGGCTCGTTGACGAGCTCGCGCGCCAGGATGACACCATCGACGACATGGCTGTCGGGCGTGAACGCCTTCTTGACCGCTGCCGGATCGGCCACCGCGAGCGTAACGCTGGCATTCGCCGCGCCGGTCTCGTCGTCCTTCTTCTTGGTCTTGTAGCGATCGAACTTGTAGGCCCGCAGCCGGATGCCGGAGGCGATCGCAGCCGCCTGCTCGGGCTTCATCGCGCCGGTCGGGAGATCGGCAATCACCGTCACGGCCGTATCGCCCGCACCGATCTTGCCGGCAACGGCGCCGCCGAGCTTGAGCAGATCGTAATCATTGATCGACGCGACCTTGCCGGCGCCAACGACGATCAGGCGGCCGACCTTCAAGCCTTCAGGGGCCAACAGATCGAGGGCGGAACCGGGCTTGCCCTTGAATTGCGCGGTGGCAGCCGCGCGCTTGACGGTGGCAACCGCTGCCCCCAAGGCCTTGGTCGCCGTCGCGCCGAACTTCAGACCGTCGTCGCAGAACACGATCAGCGTGCCGCGCGCGGGCGTAGAAAACGGGACGAAACCGACCTTGACGGCGTCGGGCATTGGCATTCCTCCAAAAACAGGCTGTCGGCGGAAACGATCCGGCAGGCGCGGGTCCAAAGCCGTTGTTTTGGAGCGTTGAGGCGTCAAGTCAAGACAACATCGCTAAGCCGCGCAGCTTTCACAGGAAAGTGGATTGCGCGGCGCCCCGCCGGCGGATCGGCGGCGAGGTCACCGTCAACGGGGCAGTCGCCCTGTCTTTACATTGCGCGAGACGGGAATCTGTGGTCTTCGGGAGCCGGTCGCGCACCATTAACCATATCCCCAGTGCGCCGCGTCCCGGCCATTTTGTTGACAGATCAGACAGATGGTAATGGCAACCTGGGACAAGGCCGGGCTTTCCGCCCTGGGGAGGATTCATCATGAATCCGGGCGGCCATAGAATCCGGATTCGAGGGGATCGTACTGAGCGATGGGCTCCATCGACCGCTATATCTTCCGCACGACGCTGGTGTCGTTCGCGGTCGTGATGGGCAGCCTCACGGGTGTGATCTGGATCACCCAGGCGCTGCGCGGCATCGATTTGATGACCAGCCAGGGCCAGACCATCATCACCTTTCTCGGGCTGACCGGCCTCGCCGTACCGGTGCTGGTGCTGGTGATCGCCCCGATCGCGCTGATGATCGCGGTGGCCCACACCCTCAACCGACTCGCAACCGATTCCGAAATCATCGTGATGAACGCCGCCGGCCTGTCGCCGATTCGGCTGTTCCGGCCGTTCTTCTACGCCACCATGGTGGTGGCGGCGCTCGTGATCATCATCGGTGCCTATATCGCCCCTGATGGGCTTCGCCGGATCGCGCGGTGGGACAGCGAGATCACCGCCGACGTGCTCGCCAACGTGCTGCAGCCCGGCCGGTTCGCTCAGCTCGAACAGGGGCTGACGATCCGGGTTCGCGAACGTCAGCCGGGCGGTCTGCTGGTCGGCGTGTTCATCGACGACGCCCGCGCGCCCAACGAGCGCATCAGCATCATCGCCGACCACGGCACCGTCGTGAAAAACGACAAGGGCTCATTCCTGGTACTGGAAGACGGCCACCTCGAGCGTTTCCAGACCGGCAAGGAAGAGCCCGCGTTAGTGGCGTTCAGCCGCTACGCCTTCGACATGTCGAAGTTCTCGCGTGCCCGCGATGTCGCCTACGGCATTCGCGAACGCTATCTGTGGGAGCTGTTGTGGCCGGCGGAGAACGATCCGCTGCTCGCGCGGCTGCCGACCGAATTCCGCTCGGAAATGCACGATCGATTGCTGGCGCCGATCTATCCGTTCTTCTTCGCCGCGGTCGCCTTCGCCTTCCTCGGCCTTGCCCGCACCACCCGACAGAGCCGCAATTTCTCGATGGCCGGCGCGGTGCTGGTCGCTTTCGTCGTGCGACTCGCCGGGTTCGCGTTGTCGGTGATCGCCAACAAGACGCCTTACGTGGCCGGGTTGCAGTATCTGCTGCTGTTCGTCGCCACCGGGACGTGCCTATGGCTGATCAACCGCAACGTCGTGATCGAACCGCCGGCGCGTGTAACTGAAGCCCTGAACGCCTTCAATGCGTCGATCGCCCGGTTGATCCGGCGACCGGTGCCGGCGTAACGCGGGGCGCATGATGGTCGTCAACACGCTCGGACGCTATTTCGCTCGCCGCTTCGTGATCGCCTCGCTCGGGGTGTTCTTCGGGCTATTCGTGCTGCTAGTGTTCGTCGACTATGTCGACCTGCTGCGCCGTGCTGGCGGCCTCGCCGTCTCGGCGTTCTATGTCGCGCAGGCCTCGTTCTGCCGCGTGCCGCAATTGCTCGAACGGCTGCTGCCGTTCTGCATCCTGATCGGCGGCATGACCTGCTACCTGGCGTTGTCGCGCAGCCTTGAACTGGTGGTGGCACGCGCTGCCGGGCTTTCGGCCTGGGAGTTCATCTCACCCGCCCTGTGGAGCGCGATCGCGATCGGCATCTTTGCCACCACCGTATTCAATCCGCTGTCCGCGCACATGCAGGAGCGCGCCAAGCAGATGGAAGCCGAAATGTTCGGTGAGAACACCGGCGGGCTGCAGGATGCCAACGGCTTTTGGATGAACCAGGTCAGCCCTGACGGACAGGCGATCATCAACGCCGCACGCAGCCAGCAACAAGGCGCGGTCCTCACCGGCATCACGGTGTTTCGATTCGAACCCGACTTCCAGTTCAAGGACCGAATCGAGGCGCGGGAGGCGGTGCTCGAACCGGGGCATTGGCTGCTTAAAAACGTACGCCGTTATACAATGAACGGTGCCCCGGTAGATCAAGACACCCTTGAGTTGCCGACGTCACTCACACTCGCGCAGGTCCGCAACAGTTTTGCCACGCCCGAAAGTGTGTCTTTTTGGCAACTTCCGACCTACATCAAGTCGTCGGAAAACTCCGGTTTTGCGACCGCTGGCTATCGCCTGCAGTATCACAAGCTGCTGGCAAAGCCGTTTTTGCTGGCCGCGATGGTCATGCTAGCTGCTTCTGTGAGCTTGCGATTCTTCCGTTTCGGCGGCGTGCAAAAGATGGTTTTGAGTGGCGTGGCCGCAGGCTTTCTGCTCTATATCCTGTCGAAAGTGACCGAGGATTTGAGTAAGGCTGAACTGATGCATCCGCTTGCTGCAGCGTGGTTGCCCGTGTGCGTGGGCGGTCTCGCTGGATTTCTAGCCTTGCTCTATCAGGAGGACGGATAGTGGCTGCGATGGCCGCCCTCCATGGAAAGCTGTCGACCAAGCGTCGGCGCACCAAGGTGCGCCGCGAGCGTGTGGTGACGGCTGTATTGCTGACGCCGTTTGCTGTGCTCGCGCTTGCGGGCGGGATGCAGGCGGTCGCGATCGATTCCGCCTCCGCTCAGGGCTACACCTACAATCCGCGCCCTGCCCGGCCGAAGCCGCCTCCGCCGCCGGCCGCCAACAATGGCCAGATGCTGGTTCAGGCCAGCGAGGTCAATTACGACTACAATAACAAGCGCGTCGCCGCGGTCGGCAACGTGCAGATGTATTATAACGGCACCACCGTCGAGGCTGATCGTCTGGTCTACGACCAGGACACCAAGCGGCTGCGTGCCGAGGGCAACGTCCGCATGACCGATGCGGACGGCAAAATCACCTACGCCAATTTCCTCGATCTGTCGGACGACTATCGCGACGGCTTCGTCGACTCGCTGCGGGTCGATACGGCGCAGGACACACGCATCGCGGCGTCGCGCGCGGACCGCACCGGCGGCAATTACAACGTGTTCCAGAACGGCGTGTACACCGCGTGCGCGCCCTGTAAGGACGATCCGAAAAAGCCGCCGCTGTGGCAGGTCAAGGGTGCACGGATCATCCACGACCAGACCGACAAGATGCTGTATTTCGAAGATGCTCGGATCGAGTTCTTCGGCGTGCCGCTCGCCTACATGCCGTATCTGTCGACCCCGGATCCGACGGTCGCGCGCAAGACCGGCTTCCTGATGCCGGCTTACACGAGCAACACGACGTTCGGCTCAGGCTTCGAGATCCCATTCTATTGGGCGCTCGCGCCCGACTACGACGTCACGATCACCCCGCGCATCACCACCAAGCAAGGCGTGTTGATGCAGGGCGAGTTCCGGCAGCGCCTGCTGGACGGTGCTTACGAGGTCCGCGCCTACGGCATCAACCAGTCGGACCCCGCCGCCTTCGGAGCGAATACGCCCGGCAACCGCGACCTCCGCGGCGCCGTCGATACCAAAGGCCAGTTCGCACTCAACGACAAATGGGTCTGGGGCTGGGAAGGCGTGCTGATGTCCGATCGCGCGTTCTTCCTGGACTATCGGCTGGCGCAATATCGCGACAGCTGGGGCACGTTCCTCAATCAATCGACCGAAGCGACGTCGCAGATCTATCTGACTGGCGTCGGCAACCGGTCGTATTTCGACATTCGCGCGATCCACTATCTCGGTTGGGCAGCGGCGGATATTCAGGGCCAGATCCCGGTCGTGCACCCGGTGCTCGACTATTCGAAGACGCTCGATCAGAACATCTTCGGCGGCGAGTTCAGCTACAAGACCAACCTGACCAGCCTGAGCCGCCAGACGGCGCAGTTCGATCCGGTCACCACCATCGCCAACACCACGGGGCTTTGCCTCAACACGTCGGCCGATCCGGCGGCGCGGCTGCCGTCGAGCTGCTTGCTGCGCGGCGTTCCAGGCACCTACACCCGGTTGACCGCGCAGGCCGACTGGCGGCGGTCGTTCACCGACCCCTACGGCCAGATCTGGACCCCGTTCGCTTCGCTGCGCGCCGACGCGATCGACGCCTCGATTTCGAACCAGCCGGGCGTGTCGAACTATCTGCTGCCGGGCGACACTCAGGCGATGCGGCTGATGCCGACCGTCGGCCTGGAATATCGCTATCCGTTCATCAACGTTCAGCCGTGGGGCACCACCACGATCGAGCCGATCGCGCAGGTGATCATCCGTCCGAACGAGTCCTACGCCGGCAAGCTGCCGAACGAAGACGCACAGACCATGGTGTTCGACGCCAGCAATCTGTTCAGCGTCGACAAATTCTCCGGCTACGACCGCGTCGAAGGTGGCGGCCGCGCCAATGTCGGCGTCCAGGCGACCACGCAGTTCGATCAAGGCGGCTCGGTCAACGTGCTGTTCGGCCAGTCCTATCAGCTGTTCGGCCTGAACTCGTTCGCGGTGGCGGACGCCACCAACACCGGCCTCGACTCCGGTTTGGCCAAGCCGAAGTCGGACTATGTCGGCCGGGTGTCGTACTCGCCCAACTCGACCTACAAGTTCACGACCCGCGCACGCTTCAACGAAGCGACGTTCAACGTCGAGCGGTTCGAAGCCGAGGCCAGCGCCAGCTTCAATCGCTGGTCGGTGAGCATGATCTACGGCAACTACGCCGCCCAGCCCGATCTCGGCTTCCTGACACGTCGTCAGGGCATTCTCGGAACCGGCTCCGTGAAGCTTGCTTCTAACTGGGTGGTTTCTGGCGGCGCCCGTTGGGATCTTGAAGCTAACAGGATCAACCAATACATCGTCGGCGCCGGTTACGTGGACGACTGCTTCGTGTTGGCGCTGAACTACGTCACCGGCTATTCCTACGCCAACTACGGAACGACGCCGACGCTCAACCACTCGGTCATGGTGCAGATCGGACTCCGCACCATCGGCATGTTTGCGATGCAGCAGAGTGTGTCTGGCGCATCGAGCGGCATGTTCGGCCAATAGCGCGCGCCGCGCGGGCCTGAACCGTTTTCCGGCTCGCCACCACCCAGAACCCGATCGGCTGTGAGGTAAACGCGACCCATGACGAGCAAGCTTTCCCTTCGCATCATTGGCTTGGCGCTGTGCTGTGCGGCGGCGACGCTGGGTCTTGGAACGACGCAGGGCCAGGCTCAGTCGGTGGTGGTGATGGTCAATGGCGAACCGATCACCAATTTCGACATCGATCAGCGCTTGAAGCTGAACCGGATGTCGCACAAGGCGGACAGCCGGCAGCAGGTGCTCGAGGATCTGATCGACGAGAAGGTCAAGATCAAGGAAGCCAAGAAGTACGGCGTCAATCCCAGCGATTCCGACATCGACTCCTCCTTCTCCACGATGGCGTCGCGGATGCGGATGAGCACCGCGCAGATGACGAATATGCTGGCCGCTCAAGGCATTCGGCCGGATACGTTGAAGTCGCGGATCAGGGCCGAAATGGTCTGGGCGAGCCTGGTGCGCGGCCGCTTCAAGGACAGCCTCCAGGTCAGCGAGCGCGAAGTTCAGGCGCAGCTCAAGGGCGGAGACGACTCCAAAGCCGTCGAAAGTTTCGAGTATCAACTCCGGCCCGTGGTGATGATCGTTTCGCGCGGCTCGGGTTCGGAGTCACTGGAATCCCGCCGCAAGGAAGCGGAGCAGCTTCGCGGCCGCATCTCGAGCTGCGCTGAGGCGGATCGCGTCTTCAAAGCGATGCCGAATGCGGCGATCCGCGGCATCGTGATGAAGACCTCCGCCGACCTGCCGCCGGCCCTCCGCGAGATCCTCGACAAGACGCCGGTAGGTCACCTCACCCCGCCCGAAGCCACCAAGCAGGGCATCGAGATGGTGGCCCTGTGCGAGCGCAAGCAGTCGACAGCCGACACGCCGCGCAAGCGCGAAATCCGTGAGAAGCTGTTCGGCGAGAAGTTCCAGGCGAAGTCGAAAGAGTATCTGCAGGAAGTACGCAAAGCCGCGATGATCGAGTATCGCTGAGACGTTCCAGCGAGCTTCCTTGCGGCACAAGTGCCGGCGGTCCGCGCCTCGGAGTCGATCATGACCGGAATGGCAAAACCACTGGCGCTGACACTCGGCGAACCAGCAGGGATCGGCCCCGACATCGCCCTGGCAGCGTGGCTACAGCGCGAGCAACACGGACTGCCGCCGTTCTACCTGCTTGGTGATGCCGGCTGTCTGTCCAGCCGTTCCAAGCTGCTTGGCCTCGACGTTCCACTCGCCGAGGTCAAAGCCGAAGACGCCGTGGCTGCGTTTGCCACTGCCCTTCCGATCGTCTCCACGGGACACATGGCAACCGCGCAGCCAGGCCAACCGAACGACACCAGTGCGCCGGCTGCGATCGCCTCGATCGAGCACGCCGTGGCAGACGTCCAGAGCGGCCGCGCAGCCGCCGTCGTGACCAATCCGATCGCCAAGAGCGTGCTGTACCAAGCCGGTTTCCACCATCCCGGCCACACCGAGTTTCTGGCCGAACTCGCCAAGCGAGACGGCATCGTGCCGCAGCCGGTGATGATGCTGTGGTGCCCTACTCTCGCGGTCGTACCGGTGACGATCCATGTCTCGCTGCGCGACGCGATCACCCAACTCACCACCGATTTGATCGTGTCGACCGCGCGGATCGTCGTCAAAGATCTGCGCGAACGCATGGGGATCAAGCAGCCCCGATTGGCCCTCGCCGGCCTCAATCCCCATGCCGGGGAAGATGGGGCGCTGGGCCATGAGGACCGCGCCGTGGTGGCACCCGCAGTCGAGATGCTACGGGGCGAAGGCATTGATGCGCGCGGACCGCTGCCGGCCGACACGATGTTTCATGCGGCCGCACGCAAAACCTATGACTGCGCGATCTGCATGTATCACGATCAGGCGCTGATCCCGATCAAGACCATTGCATTCGACGAAGGCGTCAACGTCACCCTTGGTCTTCCCTTTATCCGAACGTCACCCGATCACGGCACGGCGTTCGACATTGCTGGCAGCGGACGCGCCAATCCCTCGAGTCTGATCGCGGCCTTGAAGCTCGCCGCACAAATGGCATCGGCCAAGACCGCATGAGCGCGATCGACGATTTGCCGCCGCTGCGCGAGGTGATCCGGCGGCATGATCTCGCTGCGCGGAAATCGCTCGGCCAGAACTTCCTGCTCGATCTCAATCTGACGGCGCGCATCGCACGAGCAGCCGGCCCGCTCGAGGACGTCACGGTGGTCGAGATCGGGCCCGGTCCGGGCGGTCTCACCCGCGCCCTGCTGGCGACCGGCGCCAAGCGTGTCATCGCGATCGAGCGAGATGAGCGCGCACTCGGCGCGCTGGAGGAAATCGCTGCGCACTATCCTGGCCGCCTCGAGATTATCAGCGGCGACGCCATGGAGTTCGATCCGCGCCCGCTGCTGAACGGCGATCGCGCCCGGATCGTCGCCAACCTGCCGTACAACATCGCCACCCCGTTGCTGATCGGCTGGCTGTGCGCCGAGCCATGGCCGCCGTGGTACGAGATGATGGTGCTGATGTTTCAGCGCGAAGTGGCGCAGCGCATCGTCGCGCATCACGACGACGACGCCTATGGCCGGCTTGCGGTGCTGGCGAACTGGCGCGCCGAGACGCAGATGCTGTTCGACATTTCGCCGTCCGCCTTTGTGCCGCCGCCGAAGGTGACCTCCTCTGTGGTGCGACTGGTGCCTCGTCAGCAACCGGAGCCGTGCGATCGCGCAGCGCTTGAGCAAGTCGCGGCCGCCGCTTTCGGTCAACGCCGCAAGATGCTGCGCCAGAGCCTCAAATCGCTTGGCGTCGATCCGGCACAGCTCACAGCGGCCGCCGGAATCGATCCGGCGCGGCGTGCCGAGACCGTGCCCGTTTCCGGTTTTGTTGCCATGGCGAACGAATTGGCCAATAGTCGCGCGATAAGAACACAAGCCTGAAAGGGAGAAACCCGACATGACGCAAATGCGTCGCCAATCTCTGGTGAAATTCGACGCCCCGCTGTGCGAGACCATCATCGATGCGCCGAAGCCGCAGGGGCGCGAAGTGCTGGTGAAGATCGAGCGCTGCGGCCTGTGCCACTCCGACCTGCACATTCAGGACGGCTACGCCGATCTCGGCGGCGGCAAAAAGCTTGATACCACGCGCGGCATGACGCTGCCGTTCACCCTGGGCCATGAGATCGCCGGTGTCGTTGCCGAAGTCGGTCCCGATGCTCCGCAGGATCTGATCGGCACCAAGAAGGCGGTGTTTCCCTGGATCGGCTGCGGCAAATGCCGTGACTGCCTCGCCGGCGACGAAAACCTGTGCGCCAAGAACCGCTTTCTCGGCGTCTCGATCGACGGCGGCTTCGCGACCCACGTGCTGGTACCGGACGCCAAGTACCTGCTCGACTACGATCCGCTACCGACCAACGTCGCGGCGACTTTGATGTGTTCTGGTATCACGGCCTATGGCGCCCTGAAGCGTCTGGTGGACCGGCCGCGTCAGCGCAATCTGCTACTGATTGGATTGGGCGGCGTCGGCATGATGGGGCTGTCGCTGGCTCAGGCGATGTTCAAGCAGCCGATCGCGGTGGCCGATCTCAGCCCCGTAGCGCGCGAAGCGGCGCTGAAGAACGGCGCGGCCGTTGCCTATGATCCATCGGAGCCCGATGTTGCCAAGCGCATCTTCAAGGAGACCGATGGCGGCTTCGATGGCGTGGTGGATTTCGCCGGCAACGACAAGTCGATGAACTTCGCCGTCAGCACGGTTGCGCGGGGCGGCAAGATCGTGGTGTCGGGCCTGATGGGTGGCCAGTTCAGCCTGCCGATGGTGCAGTGGATCTACAAGCGCATGACCGTCGAAGGCTTCATGGTCGGCACGCTCGAAGAGACCAAAGAGCTGCTGGCACTCGCGCGTGCTGGCAAGGTCAAGCCGACGCCGATGAAGGAAGAGCCGATGCAGGACGCGCAGAAGTGGATCGATCAGCTGCGCGCCGGCAAGGTCGTCGGCCGCATCATGCTGACGAACTAATCGTCGCCTTCTTCCTGGCATTGCGGGTTCCCAAAGCCCGCAATGCCAGGCTCCGAATTGTCTCACCCTCACCGGATTGTCGGCATATTGCGACCCCATTTGTCGCGGAAAAAACGGGCGAACAGAAGTTCCGTTGTCCGCGTCAGAATGGGGAATGCCATGCACAACCGATCCGCGAAACTGCTGTTGGCCGTGAGCGCCGGCGCGATCGCGAGCGTTGCGATCACAGCAAGCCCCCTGTCTTCGGCGCAGGCCGACACCTGCTTGTCGGCACCGAACGCGCCCACCCCGGCCGGAAGTCATTGGTTCTACCGGGCCGACCACGCCGCCAAGCGCAAGTGCTGGTACTTGCGCAAGGTCGACGGCGCATCAGCAGCGGCAAATCCTACGGAAGCGACCTCGCCCGAGGCGACCGATACTGCCGACAGCTCCCCCGCCGCGGCAGCAACTAGTCCAGCTCCATCTCCCAAAGCCAAGTCCGCTTCTGCACCAAGCATGACGCTACCGACGGCGCCGTCGCAATCGAGTGCCGCTCCGTTGCGCTCCTCCGTTGCCGATGCCCGCGCCGAATTCGCAGCGCCTCAGCAGCCGCAGACCGCCGCTCCCACGACGACCAATTCGCCGTTCCCCGCACCGGTGCTCACAGCGCCGGTGGAGGCGACACAGGCCGCGGCAACGCCTGCCCCCGCGGCCGAACCGTCGAGCGCACCCGCTCCAACCTCGATGAACGATCGCTGGTCGGATTCAGCGGCCGGTAGCGCGCCCGCCAATGCCGATGCCACCGACAAGCTGCGCAAGGCCGCAAAGGCGACCAAGTCGGCGCCGGCGTCCATCACCGAGGAATCGATGAGCGCGGGCACGCTTGCCACGCTGATCGGCGCCCTGCTCGCAGCCCTCGCGGTCGCCGGCGGCATCGCGGCCGCACTCATGAAATTCGGCCGCAGCGAGCCGATCGTCCGGCGTGAGCCCGGCGGACGTCCCGACCTCTGGGCGGGCCGGACTGAACCGGTTGCAACTGACATTTACACAAACGACTTTCGGTCGAGCCCGATCGACCTCGATGCTCCGCGACGCAAGCCGGCAGCACCGCCGCCTGCCGAACACGTCGCGTCGGAGCATGACGTCGAACCGCCCGCCTGGATCAAGGCGGCCCGCGAGCGTCGTATCGCCAATGACAGCATTCGGCCGGGTGCGGCGGAGGTCGGGGCCTCAGACCTCAACAGCGCTCAGTCGCGGGCAGCATCGGAGACGGCGAGCCGATCCGTTGCGGAGCCTGCTCCGCCCGCAGCAGACGAAATCGAACAGTTGCTGGCGCTGGCGCAGAAGCGTTCTGCGGCGTGATCGTCAGCCTTCGAGCTGCTGGCGCATCCCGCGGACGAAGGCGTCCAATCCGACTTGGCGCTCTCGCTTGAGCTGCTCGGCGCGCAAGATCGAGCGCACCGACTCGAAGGCAACGCCGATATTGTCGTTGACCACGATGTAATCGTAGGCGTCGAAGTGGCTCATCTCGTCGCCGGCTTTCTTCATCCGGCCGCGGATCACGTCGTGGGAATCCTGCGCGCGGGTGTGCAGCCGATGCTCCAGCGCCTGCACGGACGGCGGCAGGATGAAGACGCTGACGACGTCGCTTCCAGCGCGACTGCGGAGCTGCTGCGTCCCCTGCCAGTCGATGTCGAACAACACATCGCGGCCGGCTGCGAGCGCGGCTTCGACCGGGGCGCGCGGCGTGCCATAGCGATTGTCGAACACGTTGGCCCATTCGAGGAATTCCCCGGCGCCGACCATCTCGTCGAATCTCGGCCGATCGACGAAGTAATAGTCGCGGCCGTCGACCTCGCCGGGCCGCATCGGCCGTGTCGTTGCCGACACCGACATCTGCAACCCAGGCATCTGCTCGACCAGCATCCGCGACAGCGTCGTCTTGCCGGCGCCGGAGGGCGACGACAGCACGAACATCAGCCCGCGCCGCTCGACACCGCTGTAGCCGCCCGCCGCTCCGTCGCTCATGATTACTCCAGATTCTGAACCTGCTCGCGGAACTGTTCGACGACGTTCTTCATCGCCAGTCCGGCATTGGTCAGCTCCAGATCGATCGACTTGGAGCAGCAGGTGTTGACCTCGCGGTTGAATTCCTGCGCGAGGAAATCGAGCCGGCGCCCGACGGCGCCACCCTTGGCGAGCATCTCGCGGCTCTGCGCGATGTGGGACGCAATGCGATCGAGCTCTTCCCGAATATCGGCTTTGGTTGCCATCATGATGGCTTCCTGATGCAGCCGATCAGGATCGAAACGGTCGGACGTATCGAGCAGCGCCGCGATCTGTTCGGCAAGACGCGCCTTGATCGCATCGGGCTTGCGGCCGGGCGCGGCCTCGGCCTGCTTGGCGAGCGCTTCCAGCTCATCCAGACGTTGAGCCAGCACCGCGCCGAGGCTCGCGCCCTCGCGCTTGCGCATCTCGATCAGGCTCTTCAGCGCGTCACCGAATGCAGTTTCGACGGCGGCGCGTGCGGCCTTCTCCTCGGCCTCGTCGGCCTCGGGCTCGACCACTTCGATGACGCCCTTGATGCCGAGCAGTCCATCGATGCTCGGCGCGACCGCGTCGACCTTGCCGGCTATCTCACTGGCAACCTTCAAAACCGAGGCGAGTACATCCTGATTGATCTGGATGCCCGACACCGCGTTGGCGCGCTTGACGGTGAGATTGGCGTAGACGGTGCCGCGGGACAGCACCTCGGCGGCACGCTTGCGGACCGGCGGCTCGATGTCGTCCCAGCCGGGCGGCAGCCGCATCCGGAAATCGAAGCCCTTGGCGTTCACCGACTTCAATTCCCACTCGAACACGTAGGGGCCGCTGGCACCGTGGCTGCGCGCAAATCCGGTCATGCTCGATAACGACATCGCGTCACTGTCTCCGGATTTCGAGGTTTAAGAATCGCCGCGTATCGGCCGGCGGAACTTAACGCAAACTCCGCCGCGATGTGAACTGCCGGGCGCGTGCAAGTTACTCGGTCGCACCGTTCGGCGTCGCGTTGCGGGCGCGGCGCTTCTGCGCGCCGTTCTTGCCGGCCTTCGGCGCCCCCGCCGGCGCGGCTGACGCGGCAGGATCGGCAGCCGGCTCAGTAGCCGGCGCGGCTGCGGCCGGCGGTGTTTCTTCCGGAGGCTCGACGGTGTCGTTCTGGAGCTGCTTTTCCTGGGCGCGGAGCTTGCCGACGTTCTTCTGGTGCACCTCGTAATTGTCGCTGAAGGCGTGACCACCGCTGCCGTCGGCGACGAAGTACAGATCGCGGGTGCGCGCCGGATTGGCGGCCGCCTCCAGTGACGCGCGCCCCGGATTGGCAATCGGCCCCGGCGGCAGTCCGTCGATCACATAGGTGTTGTACGGGGACGGCTGCGTGATCTCGCTGCGCTTGATCGGACGGCCGAGCGTGCCCTTGCCGCCGACGAGTCCGTAGATGATCGTCGGGTCGGACTGCAGACGCATCTTCTTCTGCAGCCGATTGACGAACACCGCGGCCACGCGCGTGCGCTCGTCCGGCTTGCCGGTCTCTTTCTCCACCAGCGACGCCAGTGTCACCAGTTGCTCGGGCGTCTTGATCGGCAGGTCTTGACTGCGGCGCTCCCAGATCTCGCTGAGCACCCGCTTCTGCGCCTGCTGCAAGCGATGGATCACCTGCTCGCGCGGCGTGCCACGCGGAAACTTGTAGGTTTCCGGCAGCAACGTTCCTTCTCGCGGAATTTCACGAATGCTGCCGGTGAAGATCGGATTGTCGGACAGGCGTTCGACGATCTGCTCCGAAGTCAGTCCTTCGGGAATCGTCACCGCGTGCTGAACCACCTTGCCTTCGACGATGGTTCCGATCACGTCGCGCAGGCTGGCGCTCTTCTGAAACAGATACTCACCGGGCTTGAGTTCAGTGCGGGCGCGCAGCGCCATCACACCGCCCGCAAACACCAGCCACCCGTCTTCGATCACGCCTTCGCGTTTCAGGATCTGAGCGATGTCGTCGAGACCGGCGCGCTGCGGGATGTTGACGACTTTGTCCTGTGCCAGCGGGCCTGGCGCTTCGAGCTTGTTCTTGCCATACACGTACAAGCCGCCGGCACCGATCATCACAACCACGATGAAGGTGATGATCGCGTTGCCGATGATCACCAGCGGATTGCGGGCGTGATCGGACCGCTTCGGCGGCGGCGGAAGCTGCTCGGGCTCAAGCGCCGCACGCGGGCTTCTCGGCGAAATCGGCGGCCTTTCACTCATCGGTGCAACCTGAATCCTGTCGGCTCGCATTGGGGCCGGCGCAATCTGCACCGGCGACATTCGGGATCACGACTTCGATGCAATGTCCGGTCTGGAGTCTATCCAGGCGGATGAGGGTTGCAACCGATCATACTCCGAAACTAACGGATCGCGTAGGGTTTAGCAGCGATTGCGGCGAAACGGTGGATGAAGGCGCGCGCGTTAGTTCGGCACGCGCTGCAACAGCAGCGACGCATTGGTGCCACCGAACCCGAAAGAGTTCGACAACGCAACGTTGATCTCGCGCGACCGCGGCTTCCACGGCACCAGATCGATCGCGGTCTCGACCGAAGGATTGTCGAGATTGATCGTCGGCGGCGCGACGTTGTCGCGAATCGCCAGCACGCAGAAGATCGCTTCCACGGCACCGGCAGCACCGAGCAGATGGCCGATCGACGACTTGGTCGACGACATCGACACGCGCGATGCCGCGTTCCCCAGGAGACGCTGCGCCGCACCGAGTTCGATCTCGTCGCCGAGCGGCGTCGAGGTGCCGTGCGCGTTGATGTAGTCGATGTCCGACACCGCGATGCCGCCACGCTTGATCGCGGCGCTCATGCAACGGAACGCACCGTCACCATCCGAGCTCGGCGCGGTGATGTGATGAGCGTCGCCCGACAGACCGTAGCCGATCACTTCGGCATAGATCCGTGCGCCACGCGCCTTGGCGTGCTCGTACTCTTCCAGCACGACGACGCCCGCGCCCTCGCCCATCACGAAGCCGTCGCGATCCTTGTCATAGGGCCGCGAAGCCTTGGTCGGCGCATCGTTGAAACCGGTCGACAGCGCACGCGCAGCGGCAAAGCCGGCCATCGCCAGACGGCTGATCGGAGATTCGGTACCGCCGGCGACCATCACGTCGGCGTCGCCGAGCGCGATCAGCCGCGCCGCATCGCCGATCGCATGCGCGCCGGTCGAGCACGCGGTGACAACCGCGTGGTTCGGACCCTTGAGGCCGAATTCGATCGAGACATAACCCGACGCCAGATTGATCAGGCGGCCGGGAATGAAAAACGGAGAGATCCTGCGCGGGCCGCGCTGCTCGAGCAGCAGCGCCGTCTCGGCGATGCCCTGCAGACCACCGATGCCGGAGCCGATCAGCACGCCCGAGGCGCAGCGCTCTTCTTCGGTGGAGGGACGCCAGCCGGCGTCATCAAGCGCCTGACGCGCCGCCGCCATCGCATAGACGATGAAGTCGTCGACCTTGCGCTGGTCTTTCGGCTCCATCCATTGATCAGGATTGAAGGTGCCGTTGGTACCGTCGCCACGCGGAATGATACAGGCGATTTGGCTGGCGATATCCGACACGTCGAACGCGTCGATCTTGCGTGCACCGCTTTCGCCGGCAAGCACGCGGCTCCAGGTTGGTTCGACGCCGCAGCCCAGCGGCGACACCATGCCAAGGCCCGTGACGACAACCCGTCTCATCTCCAGCACTCCGGCGTAGAATGCGCGGTGCAAAATAAGAAGCCGGTGGACCGCTTTTGTGCGGTCCGTCCGGCTTCCATCACACCGCGCGGAGCGTCAGCTCTTTGCGTTCTTCTCGAGAAACTTGGTGGCGTCGCCGACGGTGAGAATCGTCTCGGCGGCATCGTCCGGAATTTCGCAGCCGAACTCTTCTTCGAACGCCATCACGAGTTCGACGGTGTCGAGGCTGTCGGCGCCGAGATCGTCGATGAAGCTGGCGCTATCGACAACTTTCTCGGGTTCGACACCAAGGTGTTCGACCACGATCTTCTTAACCCGCTCGCCAATCTCACTCATCTATTTAACCCCGTGCTGTTCCGTTTCGACCCGACCGACAGACGATACGAGCCATCGTGGTGCGTCAACTCGCTAAGTTCCCGTCGCATCGCGAAGTGTGTTGATTTTGCCCCCGTCCCCGGGTCGAAGCCGACCACCCGGGCGGCAAGCTCCCCATCGCCAATATACAGGGTTTGGACATCCTGCAATGGCCTTCTTTGCTTGTCCGCCAGTGGTTCGGTTATCATACTTCCGATGCATTGACCACAAGCCCGCGGCGACTGCGGGGGACCGCGTGCGCCGCCACAAGCTCGCAGATTGCTGTCAGATCATCGCCATCCCGCCGTTGACGTGAATGGTCTGACCGGTGACGTAGGCGGCCTCATTTGAACTGAGATAAACCGCCGCAGCCGCAATGTCGTCCGGCGTGCCGAGCCGGCCGGCAGGCACCTTGCCGAGAATCGCCTCGCGCTGCTTGTCATTGAGAACGTCGGTCATCGGCGTCGCGATGAAGCCCGGCGCAATGCAGTTCGCCGTGACGTTGCGCTTGGCATATTCGGCGCCGATCGTCTTGATCATGCCGATCAAGCCCGCCTTCGAGGCCGTGTAGTTGCCCTGCCCCGGATTGCCGGTGACGCCGACCACCGAAGTGATCGCGATGATGCGGCCGAACTTCTTGCGCATCATCAGCTTGGTGGCGGCGCGCGTCAGCCGGAAGGTCGCCGTCAGGTTGACCTTGATCACCTCGTCCCAATCCTCGTCGCGCAATTGCACGAACAGATTGTCACGGGTGATACCTGCGTTACATACCAGGATGTCGAGCCCGCCCATGGCCTCGGCCGCAGCCGGCACCAGCGCCTCGACGTCCGCCGCATCCGACAGATTGCAAGGCAGCACGTGCACGCGTTCGCCGAGCTTACCGGCCAGCGCGTCGAGCGCCTCGCGCCGCGTGCCGGAGATCGCCACGGTGGCACCCTGGCCGTGCAGCGCCTGGGCGATCGCGCCGCCGATGCCGCCGGTTGCGCCGGTGACCAGCGCGGTTCTGCCTGTCAGATCGAACATCTCGCCTCCTTGTGCCGGCTTATGCCGAGCGTCCGGCCGCCAGCGCGTCTTTCGCCGACGCGATGTCGTTGGGGCCACCTACGGAAATACCAGTCGCGCCATCCGCAATCCGCTTCACCAGGCCGCTCAGCACCTTGCCGGCGCCGATCTCCAGAAACTGGTTCACGCCCTGCGAAGCCATAAAGGCGACCGACTCGCGCCAGCGTACAGTGCCAGTGACCTGCTCGACCAGGCGGCGGCGGATTTCATCCGGATCGGTGATCGGCGACGCCAGAACGTTGGCGACCAGCGGTGCCGCCGGTGCCTTGATGGTGACGCCCGCGAGCGCCTCGGCCATGGCTTCGGCCGCCGGCTGCATCAGCGAACAATGGAACGGAGCGGACACCGGCAGCAGCATCGCACGCTTGGCACCCTTGCCCTTGGCGATCTCGACCGCGCGCTCCACCGCGTCCTTATGACCGGAGACCACGACCTGTCCGCCGCCATTATCATTGGCGGCCTGGCACACCTGGCCCTGCGCGGCTTCGGCCGCCACGGCGACGGCCGTGTCGTAATCGAGGCCGAGCAGCGCAGCCATCGCGCCGACGCCGACCGGCACCGCCTTCTGCATTGCCTGACCACGGATCCGCAGCAGCCGCGCGGTGTCGCTCACGCTCAGGCTGCCGGCCGCCGCCAGCGCGGAATATTCGCCGAGCGAATGACCGGCCACGAAAGCGGCATCCTTGCCGACCGACACGCCGGCTTCAGCCTCCAGCACGCGCATCGTCGCCAGCGACACCGCCATCAGCGCCGGCTGTGCGTTCTCGGTGAGCTGCAGCGTTTCGGCCGGGCCTTCCCAGATGATCGAGGTCAGCTTTTCGCCGAGCGCCGCGTCGACTTCGTCGAACACCGCCCGTGCCGCCGGGAAGGCTTCGGCGAGCGCCTTGCCCATGCCCACGGCCTGGGACCCCTGCCCCGGAAAAGTGAATGCTGCGGTCATCTGGATTCCTGAACCTGTCTCTGAAGTCGGGGCCGTAAGACACCGCCCGGCCCCGTCGTGTCAAGTTGACTGCTGTCTAACATCCTTTCGAACAGCCCTGTGACTCACAGGCTTGTTGTGATCGTCTCGGCAACGCCTCGCCGGGTCGCACAGCCGGCATCTGCGAAATGCATTTACCGTACAGGAAGGTGCGTACGACTTTTAAGGAACCCATCAACGCTTTCCCGGCTACCGCTATCACCAGCACAGCGGACGATTATTCCTCATGCGATTGATCAGCGAACGATACTTGCCTCCGACAAATGCGAGCTTTTTGCGCGCAATCGGCCCATCCAGTCCGATCATCACTTGGCTGATCAGCGGCCCGCAGCCGCAGCCCGCCTCGATCGTTCGCAAGTTGCTGCTGCATACGCAGACCAGGAAGCGCACGCTGGTGCTGGCGATCTTCTCCACAACTCTGATGGCCGCGGTGGTCGCTGCCACCACCGGTGCAATCTGGGCGATGGTCTGGCTCGCGGTCGAACTTGGGTTCGGCGCGGCACGCTACTCCGCGCTTGCTGCATTGCAGCGCGACGAAGCGGCCGGTCGCCCCGGCAATGCGGTCCTGCCGCTCTATCTCGGCATGTCCTGGGCGATTTGCTACGGAATTGGTTGCGGGCTTTGCGCTATCTCCGGCGAGTGGCTGCTGATTTTGATGGCGGGCATCTTCATCTCCGGCCTTGCGGGCGGGATCTCGTCCCGCAACTCGGGTACGCCGCGCTACGGAATTACGCTGATCTATCTGCTCGGCACGCCCTACAGCGTGGCGATGGTGCTGTCGCCGCTGCCCTATATGTACATCGTCGGACTGCTCGTTCCGATCTGGGGCCTGGGCATGGCTCTCGTCCTGCTCGAGAATTACGAGGTGCTGCTCAACCTGTTTCTCTCCGAGCGGAAGAATCGCCGTCTCGCCAACTACGATTCTCTCACCGGGCTTCCCAACCGGGTGCTGAAGCGGCAGCGGTTCGAACGGTTGCTGCGCGGGGCCGATGCGGCCGGCCACCAGCCGCTCACCGTGTTCTGTCTGGACCTCGACGGCTTCAAGAGCGCCAACGACCGGTTCGGTCATGCCGCCGGCGATGCCGTGCTCGTTTCGGTCGCGGAGCGGCTCCGCAGCAGCGTCCGCGAGCAAGATCAGGTGTTTCGCGTCGGCGGCGACGAATTCGTGGTGCTGCTGCCCGGAACACGGACGGACGATGCGGCTCCTGTCGCACAGCGAATCATCGCAGCGATTGCCGAGCCGTTCGAACTGGCGGGCCACGGCCGGCTCGACATCGGCGTCAGCATCGGCGCGGCAACCTTCCCGAACGATGGCGCGACAGTGGACGACCTGCTCCGGGCCGCCGATATTGCCATGTATCAGGCCAAACGTCAGGGAAAGGGCCGGTTCGTGGCATCCAGCCTCACCGGCACGGCCGCTCGACCGCCCGCACCCGCTACCGCCAACCTGGCGCTCCCCTCGAGACGCCGGGCACTGGAATCGGCCGACCGCTGGCCGAAACGGCAGCTTCAGTCCCTTGCCAAGGCGACCGAAATCCGTATAACGGCGCATCCGCAGATCCCGGCCGGGAGCTGAACGGACGGTCTCACCATGATCTCCCCTGGGCTTTATCTCCCTTGGCGATTTTGATGCGGCAGGGCCAGTCGGCTCGTCGTCCCGTGCTTCCGCCTTCTGAGCAGTCGAGTCCTTTCCGAAGGGTTCGAAGGGCTTGCCGCCGGTTCTGCGCTAACACGAGAAAGGACAACCATGCCTCTTTATGAGCATGTCTTTTTGGCGCGCCAGGATGCCAGCGCCCAGCAGGTCGAAGAGCTCACCACCCAGATCACCGGCGTGATCGAAGGTCTCGGCGGCAAGGTCACCAAGACCGAGTCGTGGGGCCTGCGCTCCCTGACCTACCGCATGAACAAGAACCGCAAGGCGCATTTCGTGCTGCTGAACATCGACGGCCCGGCCGCGGTGGTCGCCGAGATCGAGCGCCAGGAGCGGATCAACGAAGACGTCATCCGTTATCTGACGGTGCGCGTCGACGAACACGAGGAAGGCCCCTCGGCGATGATGCGCAAGGCCGATCGGGATCGCGAACGCGACGACCGTGGCCCCCGCGAGGGTGGCTTCCGCGGTGATCGCGAAGGCCGTGGCGACCGCGACGGTTTCCGTGGCGATCGTGGTCCGCGCCGTCCGCGTGAAGACGCCGACGCCCCCGCAGCAGCAGTCGAGGAGTAAGCATCATGGCTGAAGCAGGTGCACGCCGTCCGTTCTTCCGCCGCCGCAAGACCTGCCCGTTCACGGGAGCGAATGCGCCGAAGATCGATTACAAGGACTCCAAGCTGCTGATGCGTTACGTCTCGGAGCGCGGCAAGATCGTGCCGAGCCGCATCACCGCCGTGTCCGCCAAGAAGCAGCGCGAGCTCGCGCGCGCCATCAAGCGCGCCCGCTTCCTCGGTCTGCTGCCCTACGTGATCCGCTAATCGAAGCAGCCCCGCGGCGTCCGCGCCGCGGGGCTCTCGTCTTTTTTCTCATAAGGCTTCCGGGTCGTCCGGTCGCCGATGGTTGGGGCAAAACGCCTCTAACCGCTCGAAGGGAGCGGGACAGCTGATGATGATCAACATTCTGATCGCGCTCGCCGCAGGCTGTGCTTCGGCGCTGATGTTCGTCTCGATCGTTTCGGGCGCGCTGATCTCCCTGCTGCTGTTCTATCTGGCACCGCTGCCGCTGATGGTGGCCGCGCTCGGCTGGGGCGTGCTCGCCGCCGCGATCGGCGGTCTGGTCGCCGCCATCGGCCTCGCTGCGCTGGTCAGCTTCTCCTACGCCATTGCATTTGTCGTGACGATCGCCGTGCCGGCCTGCTGGCTCGGTCATCTCGCGCTGCTGGCGCGCCCCGCGGAAGCCGCGCAGGGCGAAACGCCCGCGCTGGAATGGTATCCGGTCGGCCGCCTGGTGGTGTGGATGGCCGGCTTTGCCGCCACCACCACGATGGCCGCTCTGTTCACGCTCGGCACCGACGGCGCCGCCATCAATGACGGCCTGCGTAGCGGCCTGCAGCGCGCGCTCGGTCCGCGCAGCACGCCCGGCAGCGACGCCGCGCTGGTTGACGCGCTGGTCGCGATCGCGCCGCCTGCCGCCGCCACGGTGGCGATGGTGACCCTCACGCTCAATCTGTGGCTGGCTGCAAAGATTACCTCTGCCTCCAACCGCCTCGGCCGGCCGTGGCCGGATCTGCGGACTGTGACGCTACCGCCGATGACTCTGGCGGTGTTGTCGCTGGCGCTCGCACTCAGCTTCGTCGGCGGCCTGACCTCGATGTTCGGAAAGACCGCCAGCGCGGCGCTGTTCGTCGCCTATGGGCTCACTGGTGCGGCGACCTTGCACACGCTGACGATGGCGTCGCGCAGCCGCCTGTTTCTGCTCAGCTCGACCTACGCGTTGATGCTGATCTTCCTGTGGCCCGCCGTCGGCCTGATCGCACTCGGCCTCGGCGACGCCTTCCTCAATCTACGGCAGCGCTACTTCGAGCGCCGCTCAATGCCGCCTCCCCCTACTCACTAGTTCAACGTCTTTCGCAAACACACGAGGAGATCATCATGGAAGTCATTCTACTGGAACGTGTCGCCAAGCTCGGTCAGATGGGCGAGCTGGTCCGCGTCAAGGACGGTTTCGCGCGCAACTTCCTGCTGCCGCGCGGCAAGGCACTGCGCGCCACCGCCGCCAACCGCGAGAAGTACGAGCACATGAAGGCCGATCTCGAGGCGCGTAACATCGCCGCGAAGGCCGAAGCCACCAAGGTCGCGGAGAAGATCGAAGGTCAGAACGTGGTGGTGATCCGCCAGGCGTCGGAAGGCGGCCAGCTGTTCGGTTCGGTGTCGGTGCGCGACATCATCGCCAGCTTCGACGGCCAGGGCGTCAAGATCGATCGCAGCCAGGTGCTGCTCGACGCCCCGATCAAGACCATCGGCAAGCACTCGATCCAGGTCGCGGTGCATCCGGAAGTCGAAGTCGAAGTGTCGGTCACCGTGGCGCGCAGCGCCGAGGAAGCCGAGCGCATCAACCGCGGTGAAGACATCTCGACCCGCCGCGAGGACGAAGATGCTGCCGCCGAGGCGCTGGCCGCCGCCGGCGAGTTCTTCGATCCGGACGCGGAGTTCGGCGAAGAGCAGCCGGCCGAGCAGTAAGCCTCGCCTGCAGCCGACCATTTCCGGAGCCCGGCCTGAGCAATCAGGCCGGGCTTTCTGTTGCCCGCTCACTGGCCGAGCGCACTCTCCAAAACCAAGCCTTGGCTGCCTGCCAAAGAAAAAGGGCCGCGCATCGCGCGGCCCTTTGATCGTCAGAACACCTGGGTGCTTATTTCGAGGCCGGCACGTCGCCCGATCCGGACGGCGCCTGCACGGGCGGCGAAACCACTTCGGTCGACGGCGCCGATGGCGTTTCCGACTGTCGGGCCGGCGGACCGGCCGGTGACGGCGGCGGAGCAGCCGGCTTCGGCGTCGCGGCGGCCGGCGCAGGAGATTCGGGCGCCTTGGTCTCGGACGGAGCCGCCGGCTTGGCCGGCTCAGGCTCCGCAGCCTTCGGCGCCGGGGTCACGGCTGGCACCGGATCGGTGCGCGCAGGAGTTTCGGCCGCCGGCGCCGCAGCGGGCTTGCCAGCTCCATGCTTCGGATCAGCGCCAGCCTCGCCGTTCTTGGGCTCAGCCGCAGGTGCCTCCGGCTTGGCGGCTTCAGGTTTGGCAGCTTCGGGCTTGGCGGCTTCGGGCTGAGCCGGCTTCTCGCGCAGCCGCTTCTTGTCGCGGCGCTTCTTGGTCGGCTTGGCTTCCGGCTCAGGCGCGGCGGTCGGTTCTGCTTCGGCACCCGGAGCCGGAGCCGCGCTCTCCGCCGGAGGCGCAGCCTCGACTGGAGCGGCACGGCGCTTGGATTTGCGACCGCGCTGAACCTTGGGCTCTTCCGCCTGCGGCGCCGGCGCAGCCTCGTCCGGAGCAACCGCTTCGGGAGCGCCGCGACGCTGGCGCCGCTGCTTCGGCTCGGCAGGTCCATCCTGCCGGCCGCGAGCGTCGGTCGCACCGTTCGACACCAGATAGGCGCCGAGCGCCGACGCCATTTCGGCGCTGGTGGTGTAGTGCTGTCTCAGGAACGACCCGACCGCATTCGGCGGCACGGTGCGGAGCAGGCCACGCGGGCTCTTATGGCAGACCGAGCAGGTGCTCGCGAAGATCTGTGCCGAGCTCTTGCCCGCCTCTAAATTCTGGGCCCGGGCGGGCTGCGCGACGGTGATCCCAAGCGCGAGCAGTACCGCTACCGAACTGAGCAATCGGCTTACCATTTAGCCCTCCGATGCAAACAATCGCCGCTGGAGCGGCGGTGACCTTTTAGCGAATTGTGAGATGATTGGAAGGGAGAGATGGAACATCACCGTGCATGAAATGAGGCAGCTGATCAGCCTGTTGGTCATGACGCGGATGTTACCTGTGAACGCTTCGGCCGTGTCTGGGTCACAGCGATAAGAGCAGAGCTTCACGGCCGCCGTTGATGCAGCCGAGGCGCCGCTTCGCTGTCGGCGTCCGGTTTTGGGGCAAGTCGATGGACGGAGTATTTCGTCTGCTGCTCGGCCGCTCATCCAACGCGGCACCCGAACTGCGCGTCGTATGACCGTTCGGCTTCCTCCCGATCCGCCAGGAAGCGCTCGCGCCAGGCTTCGAGCGTCTCGGCGTCATGCAGCCGTAGGATTTCGATGTCGCACACCAAAAGTCCGGCGCGTTCGATAGCGGCAACACCTTCGAGAGGGCCGGCAGGCAGCCGCCCGGGAAGATGTATTTGGCGATCCAAGGATAGGTGAAACCGGGGCCATCGGAGCGGCCGATCGAATGCCGCTGCATCACGCCGTCGTCCTTGAGCAATTCGGCACGGCGGCGGAAGTAGGTGTCGTAGTGATCAACAGCCGATCACTCGCGACGACATCGCGGCGGGGGAGAAACGACTTCGCGGGATTGAAAGCAGCCGCTAGCCGCGGCTGCAACGCGCCGGCGAGCAAACCTGCCGGGCAGTGTTGGAATTCTCAGCTGACGAGACGGACCGGATCCTCATGGTCCGGCGCCAGGGGCAGCGGGCGTGCCAGATGAGCCTCGGCAGCGCACAGCAGTTCGCGGTCGCAAGGCCGATGCTCGGCCTCTTCAGCCGAGGCGCGCTCGAAAGAATCGATCAGCGAGGTCAGCCAATCGCGGTCGGAGTGGTCGTGGCAATACTGCTGCGCCATCTGCTCTGTCCATCATCCGAGGCGCCTCGCGAGCCGCTGCGAAGTCCTCGACGCTCTTGCCCTGTACCGCGTCACCTTGTTCGAGTGCATCCCGTCAGGGAGCCTCGGTGATCGCGTCTTGCCGCTATCATCGCCGAAAATTCTTACGAATCCCCGACTGGAGCGGATCGATCTGTCTCGACCGTCCATTTTGAACTGTCGTCCGACCGCCGCTAGAGGTTCAATGCCGCCGGAGGTCACGCCGGAACGCGTCAAGCACGTGTGATGGCGGCTGTTGCGGTCATCCACATTCTTGTCGCGCTGGTGCATAACGCGCGATTGCGGCTTTCGCTCCCGAGCAAATCGGCGCTTTAGTCGCGCCCCGCATACGACAAATTCGACCCGATATTCGAGAGCTATGGCCGCATCTGATTCGAACGTTCTGAAGCTCGCGCCGGAACCCGGCGCGCCGGCTTTCCGGACCGCGCCGCACAACATCGAGGCCGAACAGGCCCTGCTGGGCGCGATCCTGGTCAACAATGACGCGTTCTACCGGGTGTCGGACTTCCTCGAGCCGAAGCACTTCTTCGAGCCGATCCACCAGACCATCTTCGAGACCGCTGCCAGCATCATCCGCGCCGGCAAGATCGCGACGCCGGTCACGCTGAAAACGTTCCTGGCGGCCGATCTCGATCTCGGCGGCCTGACGGTCGCGCAATACCTGGCCCGCCTCGCCGCCGAAGCCACCACGATCATCAACGCCCAGGACTACGGGCGGACGATCTACGAGCTGTCGCTGCGCCGCGATCTGATCGGCATCGGCACCGACATGGTCAACGTCGCCTTCGACGCGCCGGTCGACTTCGCGCCGAAGAACCAGATCGAAGACGCCGAGCGCCGGCTGTACGAACTGGCGGAATCCGGCCGCTATGACGGCGGCTTCCAGAAATTCTCCCAGGCGCTGACCACCGCCGTCGACATGGCGGCGAAGGCGTTCCAGCGCGACGGAAAACTGTCGGGTATCTCCACCGGACTGCGCGACCTAGACACCCGGATGGGCGGTCTGCAGCACTCCGACTTGATCGTGCTCGCCGGCCGTCCCGGCATGGGCAAGACCGCACTCGCCACCAACATCGCCTACAACGTCGCCAAGGCCTATCGCGGCGAAGTGCAGCCGGACGGCTCGACCAAGACCGTCAATGGCGGCATCGTCGGCTTCTTCAGTTGCGAAATGTCGGCCGAACAGCTCGCCACCCGTATTCTCGCCGAGCAGGCCGAGATCGCGTCGAGCAAGATCCGCCGCGGCGGCATCTCGGAAGCCGACTTCGACAAGCTCCGCGACGTCTCGATCGAATTGCAGTCGCTGCCGCTCTTCGTCGACGAAACCGGCGGTCTGTCGATCGCCCAGCTCACCGCCCGCGCCCGCCGCCTGAAGCGGCAAAAGGGCCTCGACATGATCGTGGTCGACTACATCCAGCTGCTGCAGGGCTCCAGCAAGAAGGGCGACAACCGCGTCCAGGAAGTCACCGAAATCACCACCAGCCTGAAGGCGCTGGCGAAGGAATTGAACGTCCCCGTCATCGCGCTGTCGCAGCTCTCGCGTCAGGTTGAATCCCGCGACGACAAGCGGCCGCAGCTCTCCGACTTGCGTGAATCCGGTTCGATCGAACAGGATGCCGACGTCGTGATCTTCGTGTTCCGCGAGGAATACTATCTGCAGAACAAGGAGCCGCGGCCGGGTACGCCCGAGCACGAGAAGTGGGCGACCGACATGGAGCTGGTGCACGGCAAGGCCGAAGTGATCATCGCCAAGCAGCGCCACGGTCCGACCGGCACCGTCGATCTGCAGTTCGAAGGTCAGTTCACCCGCTTCAGCGATCTCACCGACGACAGCCATCTGCCCGAACGGATTTGATGCCGAAGCGGATCTGAGCCGCGCCGGCCGCCGTTGAACGCGCTGCAGGCAACGCATAAGGTGCGCCATGCATATCCTTCCCGATCCGAACGCCACCGTCGCCGAGTTGTTGACGCCGGAGGCGGGCAAAGCTGCTGAGTTCGCCGCGGCCAACGCGGCAGCAACCGGCATTCTCACCGTCGATCTCGACGCGCTGGTCGCGAACTGGCGCAAGCTCGAGAAGACCGCCATCCCCTCCGAATGCGCCGGCGTCGTCAAAGGTGACGCCTATGGCTGCGGCGCCGGTCCCGTCACCAAGGCGCTGCTCGCGGCCGGCTGCAAGACCTTCTTTGTCGCCACGCTCAGCGAAGCCCGCATCGTGCGCGAAGCCGCCCCCGAGGCGACGCTGTACGTGCTCGACGGGTTCTTCCCGAACTCCGGCGACGAATTCGCCAAGCTGAACTGCCAGCCCGTAATCGGTGATCTGTACGAACTCGCCGAATGGGACGTGTTCTGCCGCCGCACCGGCTGGCGAGGCGGTGCGGCGCTCCACATCGACACCGGCATGAGCCGGCTCGGCCTGACCGTCGTCGAGGCGCAAGGCATCGTGCCGCGCATCATCGCCGGTGACCATGGCATCACGCTGGTGATCAGCCACCTCGCCTGCGCCGATCTCGTCAACCATCAGCTCAACGCCAAGCAGGCCGCGGCATTTCGCGAGATCGCCGGTCAATTCGCCGGCGTGCCGGCGTCGCTGTCGGCGTCGTCGGGTATCTTCCGGGGGCCGCAGTTCGCGTTCGATCTAGTCCGCCCCGGCGCGGCGCTGTACGGCATCAATCCCACGCCGGAAGCCGACAATCCGATGCAGCCGGTGGTCGATCTGAAAGCGCGGATCGTCCAGGTCCGCAGCGTCGAGCGCGGCGACACCGTCGGCTACGGCGCGACCTGGAGCGCACGGCGCCCGAGCAAGATCGCGGTGGTGTCGGCGGGCTATGCGGACGGTTACTTCCGTGCCGCCGGCTCGAGCGACGGCACCCGCGGCGCCGATGTGATCATCGCCGGCCAGCGCTGCCCGATCGCCGGCCGGATCTCGATGGACCTGCTCGCGGTCGACGTCACCGACCTGCCCGCCAACGCCGCACGCCGCGGCATGATGGCGACCCTGATCGGCGACGGCATCACCGTCGACGAACTCGGCCATCATTTCGGCACGATCGGCTACGAGGTGCTCACCAGCCTCGGCCGGCGCTACACCCGGATCTACAAAGGCGGCGACGCCAAGCCGGCGACCGAACCGGCAGCGGTCGAGCCGGTGGCTCCTGCGAGCTGAGGCCGCGTTTCAATTACAAACTCTCCCCGTCATTGCGAGGAGCGAAGCGACGAAGCAATCCAGCCCAGTGCACTGCGCTGGATTGCTTCGCTTCGCTCGCAATGACGGATCGGCCTCGCTTAACTTTTCAATCCTCGTGGACCAGAAACAGAAAGCCGGTGATCGCCGCCATGAAGGCGAATGATCCGGCGACGCCCACCACAAAGATGATCCGCACCAAAGTCGGCGCCTCGCTGGTGGCGATCACGCTCGACAGACCGAAGTAATTGTTGAACAGCACGAGGCCGGCGAACAGCGCGCCGAACGCTGCGCCCATGCCGAAATGGCCGGCGACCTGACGCCACTTGCGGCGCTCGTAATTGCTATCGTGACGACGCGGGGTCATTGCACCGGCGAGCTTACCTCACCGGCATGAACGCGGCCAGCGGAACCCGGCTCGGCCTTCGGCGGCGTTACGCGATACAACGCGACATAATTGCCTCGATAGACCGGCGACAGCTCCGGCGACGGCGCCGTGACGGGCGGCTCCAGCATCAGCACCGCATCGAAGCGGTGTGGCCAGTCGGCGAGATACGTCTTGCAGCGGTGCCCCGCCTGCCCGACCTGCAGCGACGCCGTCTCCATCAATAGCGCCAGCTCCACCGGCTCGCACAGCGGCGCCGCATAGGAGGCGAAGGCCGGCTTCACCACCAGCGGCTGCTGCGTGGCGTCGGCGAACATCAGCGGCCAGAACGCGCGCCGCTCGATCGTCAGCAGCGCGCCGACGTGGTTGTCGAGCGGAAAGTAGCGGGCCAGCGCGCGCCCGGCCTGAGCCGAGGCAATGATATCGACCTCGCGGCCGCGGGCAATCAGCACCCGCTCGCCAGGCTCGACATGGGCGATCGCAGCGCGCAGCTCGGCGAGATCGCGGCGATGGTCGTACCAGTCCTGCGCCACATAGGCCGAGCGCCCGGCAATCAATGCGATCACCAGCGCCGCCACCACCGCGGCGCGACGCGGCGAGAGCTGTGGCAGCATGCCGGCGAACAGCAGCACGGCCGCCATCACCGCGAGGCGAATGTCGAGAAAGCTGCCGCCTTTGTACATCGCCGGCACGATGACAAATCCCGCCGCCAGCACCAGCAGAGTCAGCGGCAACGCCGGCGCCAGCCGAGCGCCGCGGATCGCCAGCCCCAGCGTGATCAACAACGCAGCGACGCTCAGCATCGTCACGACTTCACTGGTCGTCATCACCGGCGCAAACAGGTCCCACAGCTTGGCGAGGCCGCGCCATGGCCCGACGCCGGCGCCGGCTTCGGAGAGCGGACTCGCCAGATACAGCGCAACCGCGGGAGCGAGCGCGAGCGCCAGCAGCAGTGCCGAGACAACCATCTCGCGGAACGCCGGCGCGCCATCCCGCCGGGCGCGCACGATCCGCGCCATCTCTTCGCTGCCGATCAGAAGCGCGAACAGCGCCACGCCGAAGATGTGCGAGAAGAACGTCAAAGCAGCGAAGGCAGCGCCGATCAGCACGGCCGCCACGTTGCGGTTACGCCGGCGCAGCGCGATCCAGGCGGCCGCGCCGATCAGCGCCAGGCCGAGCGACAGCAGGAAGTTCATGAAGCCGAGAAAGAACACCGCATTGTAGGCAACGACGCCGGAAGCGAGCGACCAATACGAGAACCGGCCGAACACCACGCGGTGATACACGATGGCGCCGATCACCGGCATCAGCAGGCTGAGCGCCAGCAGGATGCGGCCGCCGACGTGAACGCTCGACACTTTCAGCAGCGCTGCGCCGATCACGTCCATGCCGAGATTGGGCAGGATCCGCCAATGCGGCGCGTACACCTGCGACAGGAATGGATCGTCCGGATGCGCCAGCACGAAGTAGCGCGCCAGATGATTGGGATAGTCGAGCACCGGCGGCACATCGACCATCAGCAACGGCACCAGCAGCACCACGAGAAGCGCAGCCGCCGCGGCCCACCAGCCAAGCGTCGGTCCGCCGCCCGGCGCGGCATCGGCAGCCTTGATCATCACGCGCAGTCCCTCGCCCCGTCTCTGTTCGCGGCGGATCATCGCGGCCGCGGGTTAGCACCAGGTCAATGCAACCTGTGAAAGGTGGCTGGCGATCGCCTTCAATCGGTCGCGGCGACTTGCATCTGGAACAAAAAGCGAACATACTCGGCAACTGCCGGGCCGTCGCGTGTCGGGCGCTTTCTTCCCATCCACGTGGACGTCATGGCCAAAGCTTCCTCTTCCTTCGTCTGTCAGAACTGCGGCGCGGCGTTCAATCGCTGGCAGGGCAAATGCGAGGCTTGCGGCGAGTGGAATACGCTGGTCGAGGAAGCCGGTGATAACGCGGTGCCGGTGTCGATCCGCGCCAAGCGGCGTGGCCGGACGTTCAAGCTGGAATCGCTCGCCGGCAAGAGCAACGACGCCCCTCGCCTGCCCTCCGGCATGGCTGAGCTCGACCGTGTCACCGGCGGCGGCTTCGTGCGCGGCTCGGTGCTGCTGGTCGGCGGCGATCCGGGCATCGGCAAATCGACGCTGCTGACGCAGGCGACCAGCCTGATGGCCAAGGCCGGTCACCGCACCGTTTACATCTCCGGCGAAGAAGCGATCGCCCAGGTGCGGCTGCGCGCCGAACGGCTCGGGCTCGCCTCAGCCCCGGTCGAGCTCGCGGCCGAGACCTCCGTCGAGGACATCATCGCAACGCTGTCGGAAGGCGCGACGCCGAAGCTGATCGTGATCGACTCGATCCAGACGATGTGGACCGACACCGTCGAGTCCGCACCCGGCACGGTGACCCAGGTCCGCGCCTCGGCGCAGGCGCTGATCCGCTTCGCCAAGAAAACCGGCGCGGCGATCATCCTGGTCGGCCACGTCACCAAGGACGGGCAGATCGCCGGCCCCCGCGTGGTCGAACACATGGTCGACGCCGTGCTGTCGTTCGAAGGCGAAGGCTCGCAGCAGTTCCGCATCCTGCGCTCGGTCAAGAATCGCTTCGGCCCGACCGACGAGATCGGCGTGTTCGAAATGACCGGCTTGGGCCTGCGCGAAGTCAGCAACCCATCGGAGCTATTTCTGTCCGAGCGGGACCTCGGCTCGCCGGGCACCGCGGTGTTTGCCGGCATCGAAGGCACCCGGCCGGTGCTGGTGGAATTACAGGCACTGGTGGCTCCCTCGACGCTCGGCACGCCGCGGCGCGCGGTGGTCGGATGGGATTCGGCACGGCTGTCGATGGTGCTGGCGGTGCTCGAGGCGCATTGCGGCGTCAAGCTGAGTGGCTACGACGTCTATTTCAACGTTGCCGGCGGCCTGCGCATCAACGAGCCCGCCGCCGACCTGGCCGCCGCCGCGGCGCTGGTGTCGTCGCTGGCGAACGCGCCGTTGCCGACCGATGCGGTGTATTTCGGCGAGATTTCGCTGTCCGGCGCGGTGCGCCCGGTGGCACAGACACCGGCGCGGCTGAAAGAGGCAGCCAAACTCGGCTTTGCCCGCGCCGTGCTGCCGGAACAGACCCGCGGCGAAGCGCCGAGCGATGCGGGGCTGACGCTGCAATCCGTCGGCGGCCTCTCCAGCCTGGTGGCGGACATCGCCGCTCGCGGCACACGGCGGGGCGACGACGATGGTGCGCCGCGGACGAAAGCTGCCTCAAATGCAACACCGGCGCGATTCCGGCGCCAGGAGGGTTGAAGCGGCGTGACGTTTCGGGAGCACGCCGCTATACAACGCCCGCGCAAGCTGAACGTATCCGGCCACCAAGCTTTAACCCAGCGGAACATTGCTGTGGCGAGGCGGACGGGGGTGGTTTTCTCGCCTTGCGCCGCGTGCCATACCACCGTCACCTGTGCCGACCCCGTGCACGCCGATTCGCCGTTGTGCTGACCGAGCGGACCTGACCTGCCGATGCCGATTACCATCCTTGATCTCGTTGTTCTCGCGGTGATGTTGGTGTCGGGGCTGCTCGCGATGGTGCGCGGCTTCATGCGCGAAGTGCTGTCGATCGCGGCCTGGGGCGCCGCCGCGCTGGTGACGCTGTACGCATTCCAGAAGCTGATGCCGACGGCGCGGACCTATTTCTCGTCCGAGACGGTCGCCGCCGTGGTGGTGATCGCCGGCGTCTTCCTCGGCACCCTGATCATCGTGTCGATCATCACGGTGCGGATCTCGGACATGATCCTGGATTCGCGCATTGGCGCGCTCGATCGCACCCTCGGCTTCCTGTTCGGTCTCGCCCGCGGTCTGCTGATCGTGGTGGTGGCGTATCTGTTCTTCAACTGGCTGGTGCCGGACAAGCAGCGTCCCGAGTGGGTCACCAACGCGAAGTCGCGCACGGTTCTGCAAGGAACCGGTGATTGGCTGATGACGCTCTTGCCGGACGACCCTGAAAATACCATCTTGAAACGGTTCAAGAAGAACAAGCCGGAAGAAGACCAGCAGCAGACCGAGGATTCGGCTGCTCCCGGTGCCAATGACGGCTATAGCAAACCTGCCCGTGACGGCCTGAAAAAGCTGATAGAGGGCAAACCGGCCACGCGCTGAGCGTGTCCCACATGAGAGGCGCGATGGACGCGATGCCCAGCTCTTCCGACGACGCCGCAACGCCCGCTTCGGACGCTCGCGACCAACACATTCTCGACGATACCGTTTTCGATACTGACGGTGACACGCTGCGCGAAGAGTGCGGCGTGTTCGGCATTTTCGGGCACCCCGATGCCGCCGCGATAACCGCGCTCGGCCTGCACGCCCTGCAGCACCGCGGCCAGGAAGCCGCCGGCATCGTGTCGTTCGACAACGGCCGGTTTCATTCCGAGCGTCGCCTCGGTCTGGTCGGTGACACCTTCTCCCGCGCCGACGTGATCGCGCGGCTGCCGGGCAATTCGGCGATCGGCCACGTCCGCTATTCGACCACCGGCGAAACCATCCTGCGCAACGTCCAGCCGCTGTTCGCCGAGCTCAACGCCGGCGGCTTCGCGGTCGGCCACAACGGCAACCTCACCAACGGTCTCACCTTGCGCCGTGAGCTGATCCGCAGCGGCGCGATCATGCAGTCGACCACCGACACCGAAGTGATCCTGCATCTCGTCGCACACTCCAAGAAGACCCGCTTCATCGAGCGCTTCATCGAGTCGCTGCGCGCGCTGGAAGGCGCCTATTCGCTGGTGTCGCTGACCAACAAGAAACTGGTCGGCGCCCGCGATCCGCTCGGCATCCGTCCGCTGGTGCTCGGCGAACTCGACGGCTGCCCGATCCTGGCGTCGGAGACCTGTGCGCTCGACATCATCGGCGCGCATTACGTCCGCGACGTCGAGCCCGGCGAAGTGATTGTGTTCGACCGCCACGGCGTTACCAGCCACAAGCCGTTCCCGCCGCAGCCGCCCCGCCCCTGCATCTTCGAGTACATCTACTTCGCCCGTCCGGACTCCATCGTCGGCGGCCGTTCGGTGTACGACGTTCGCAAGGCGTTCGGCGCCCAGCTGGCACTTGAGAGCCACGTCGAGTCGGACGTCATCGTTCCGGTGCCGGATTCCGGCGTGCCGGCAGCGATCGGTTATTCGCGGCAATCCGGCGTGCCGTTCGAGCTCGGCATCATCCGTAACCACTATGTCGGCCGCACCTTCATTCAGCCGACCCAGAGCGTTCGCGAACTCGGCGTCCGGATGAAGCACTCGGCCAACCGCGCCGCGATCGAAGGCAAGCGGATCGTGCTGATCGACGACAGCCTCGTCCGCGGCACCACGTCGAAGAAGATCGTGAAGATGATGCGCGATGCCGGCGCCCGCGAGGTGCACTTCCGCATCGCCTCACCGCCGATCACCCACCCGGACTATTACGGCATCGACACCCCGGATCGCGCCGGCCTGCTGGCCGCAACGCATTCGCTCGAAGAGATGCGCGACCTGATCGGCGCCGACACGCTGGCGTTCCTGTCGGTCGATGGCATCTATCGCGCGATGGGCGAACCGGGCCGCGATCCGGCGTTGCCGAAGTTCACCGACCACTGCTTTACCGGTGACTATCCGACCGGCCTCACCGATCTCAATCAGACCGAGTCGGCGCCGCGGCAATTGTCGCTGCTGGCCGAGGCGAGCTGATCAGGCCGCGGCCTTGACGTCGTCATCGGCCACGCCGGTGACGACGCCCACGATACCTCTTTTAGAGGATGGATACTCGGGTCCGGTCCGCGTATGACAATGCGCGATATATCTTGAGCCGGACCTGTCATGACCCAACCTCTCGCCTCCCGCATCGCTCTCGTCACCGGCGCCTCGCGCGGCATCGGCTACGCCACCGCCAAGGCGCTCGCCAAGGCCGGCGCGCATGTCATCGCCGTCGCTCGCACCCAGGGCGGTCTCGAAGAGCTCGACGACGAAGTGCGTAAGGATGGCGGTCATCCGCTGACGCTGGTCCCGCTCGATCTCACCGACTATCAGGCGATCGGCCGCCTCGGCGGCACGATCTACGAACGCCACGGCAAGCTCGACGTCCTGGTCGGCAATGCCGGCATCGGCGGCCCGTCTTCGCCGCTCGGCCATATCGAGTTGAAGCCGTGGCTCGACGTCATCGGCATCAACCTGAATGTGAACTTCCAGCTCGTGCGCTGCATGGAACCGCTGCTGCGAGCCTCCGATGCCGGCCGTGCCGTGTTCCTGACCTCGCGCGCCGGTGGCAAGGCGCCGGGCTACCGCGGCCCGTATGCGGCATCGAAGGCCGCCCTGGAAACGCTGGTTCAGGTGTGGGCCAAGGAAGTGGTCAACACCACGCCGATCCGCATCAACCTGTTCGATCCCGGTCCGACCCGGACCAAGCTGCGCGCCAGCGTAATGCCGGGCGAAGACCCGGAAACTCTGCCGACGCCGGACCAGGCCGCGGAGCTGTTGCTACCGCTGTGCCTGCCGTCCTTTACCGAAACCGGCAAGCTGTTCGACGGCCCCTCTCGCACCCTGAAAGACCCCCAGGCCGATTGACTTCGGCCCGGCAGCGCGATTGACTGACTACAAGCGGGGAAACATCCGCAGTCAATCAGCTATCCATACAAAGGGGGAAGTGATGAGAGGAGTGTTCTCGCACGCCATCGCTGCTGCGTTGGTGAGTGCGGCGTTGATCCTGCCGGCGTCGGCCCAGTCCGGCGACAAAACCGCCAAGATCGGCGTACTTAACGACATGTCGAGCCTGTACGCCGACATCGGCGGCCCGAACTCAGTGGTGGCCGCCAAGATGGCGATCGCTGATTCAGGGCTCGAAGCGAAGGGCTGGAAGATCGAACTGGTCTCCGGCGATCACCAGAACAAACCTGACGTCGGCGTCAACCTGGCGCGGCAGTGGATCGATGTCGACAAGGTCGACCTGATCACCGACACGCCGAACTCGGGCGTCGCGCTCGCGATCAGCAATCTGGTCAAAGAGAAGAACAGCATCCTGATGAACTCGGGCGGCGCCAGCGCCGACCTGACCGGTAAGGCGTGCAACGCCAATACCATCTCGATGACTTACGACACCTACATGCTGGCGCACGGCACGGGTCAGGCCCTGACCAAGGCCGGCGGTGATACCTGGTTCTTCCTCACCGCCGACTACGCGTTCGGCGCCGCGCTCGAGCGCGACACCACTGCGGTCATCAAGGCCAATGGCGGCAAGGTGGTCGGCAGCGTCAAGCATCCGCTGAACACCCCGGACTTCTCGTCGTTCCTGCTGCAGGCGCAGGCGTCGAAGGCCAAGGTGATCGGCCTCGCCAATGCCGGCGGCGACACTACCAACTCGATCAAGCAGGCCGCAGAGTTCGGCATCACCGCGGGTGGTCAGAAGCTGGCCGCGCTGCTGCTGTTCATCAACGACGTGCACTCGCTCGGGCTGAAGACGGCGCAAGGCCTGACCTTCACCGAGTCCTACTATTGGGACCTCAACGACAACACCCGTGCGTTCGCGGACCGCTTCCAGAAGCAGGCCAAGAACAACGCCAAGCCGTCGATGACTCAGGCCGGCGTGTATGCCGCGGTGCTGCACTATCTGAAGACGCTGGAAGCGATGGGCGGCAACCCGCATGACGGCGCCAAGGTCGTCGCCAAGATGAAGGAAATCCCGGCGGACGATCTGCCGTTCGGCAAATCGGTGATCCGCGCCGACGGCCGCCGCATGGTGCCGGCGTTCCTGTTCGAAGTGAAGTCACCGGCCGAATCCAAGGGCCCGTGGGACTACTACAAGAAGGTCGCCGACATCTCCGCCGAAGACGCTGCGCGTCCGCTGGCGGACAGCGAGTGCCCGCTGGTCAAGAAGTAAGCCGACGATCCATCGTCCGTTCAGCTTTCAGGCGCCGCTTGCGGCGCCTGTTTGCTGTCGGGCGCGGGCGATGCGAGGGCCACGATCACCACCGACACCACCAGCAGCGCACCGGCGACCAGGAACGGCGCGCCTGGCAGATGCAGCGGTGCGCCGCCATCGATGAAATACGCGAAGATCATCGTGAACACGAACGGGCCGATCAGTTCGGCGACGCTCTTGACGCTGGTAGTGGCGCCCTGCAACTGGCCCTGCTGCGACGGCGAGACCAGCCGGGTCATCATCCCCGAGGTTGCCGGCCCGGCGATGCCCCATAGCGTCATCACCGGAATGCCGATCCAGAACAGCGTCCCACTCGGCGCCAGCGCATAGATCAGAAAGCCGAGCGCGCCGCCGCCATAGCCGATGATCTGCGCATTGCGCTCGCCGAGCAGCTTCACCGCGGGGCCGACCAGACCGCCTTGCACGATGGTGGTGCAGACGCCGACGAACGCCAACGCCAGCCCGATCGTGGTCTGATCCCAGCCGTAGCGATAGCCGGTGTAGAGCACGAAGGTTGCCGGTAGCGCGACGTGCGCCACCTCGGCACAGAACTCGACGACGGCGAGCGCAGCCAGCCGCGCGTTCGAACTCAGCAGCCGCACCGCCCCGATCGGATTGGCGGACTTCCAGCGGAACGGCGAGCGCCGATCGCGCGGCAACGACTCCGGCAGCACGAACAGCCCGTACAGCGCATTCGCCAGGCTCAGCCCCGCCGCCACCCAGAACGGCAGCCGCGGATCGACGCCACCGAGCAGACCACCGATCGCCGGGCCGAAGGTGAAGCCGAGCCCGAACGCGGCACCGACCATGCCGAACACCGCCGCACGTTTCTCCGCGGGCGTCACGTCGGCGATGTAGGCGAACGAGGTAGAGATGCTCGCCGAGGTGATGCCCGAAAGTACCCGGCCAACGAACAACCACCACAGCGACGGCGCCAGCGCCATCAGGATATAATCGAGGCCGAGCCCGACATTCGACAGCAGGATCACCGGCCGCCGGCCGAAGCGATCCGACAGCCCGCCAAGGATCGGCGAAGCGAACAACTGCATCAGCGCCCAGGCGGTGCCGAACAGACCGTAGATCCGCGCCGCATCCGCGGTGTTGTCGTTGGAGAAGCTCTCGATCAGCTTCGGCAGGATCGGCAGGATCATGCCGACGCTGAGCATGTCGAGCGCGATGGTGATGAAGATGAAGCCGACGGCGGCGCGGCGCGGCCCGGTCATGCCGGGCACCGGCGGCTGCTGCGCTGAGGCTTCCTCGGTCATGACTTGCGTTTACGCTTGTGCGCGAACGGATTGGCCTTCTCGCGCAGCGTGATCCGCACCGGCGTGCCGGGCAGTTCAAACGCGCCGCGCAGACTGTTCACGAGATAGCGCAAATACGATTCCGGCACCGCATCAGCGCGCGAACAGAACACCACGAAGCTCGGCGGCCGCGCCTTGGTCTGGGTGACGTAGTTCAGCTTCAGGCGGCGGCCCGAGACCGCCGGCGGCGGGTTCTGCGAAGTCGCCTGCTCGAACCAGCGGTTCAGCGCCGCGGTCGGCACACGCCTGTTCCACACCGCATAGGCATCCTGGATCGCCTGCATCAGGCGGTCGACGCCCTCGCCCAGCATGCCGGAGGTCGCGACGATCGGCACGCCCTTGATCTGCGGCAGCCAGTGGTCGGCATCGGCGCGAAGCTGCGCGATCTGGCCGCCCTGGCGCTCGATCAGGTCCCACTTGTTGACGGCGATCACCAGGGCCCTGCCCTCGCGCTCGACGAGGTCGGCGATCCGCAGGTCCTGCTCCTCGAAGCGGTGCTGCGCATCCATCATCAGCACCACGACTTCGGCAAACCGCACCGCGCGCAGCGCATCCGCAACCGACAGCTTCTCCAGCTTCTCTTCGATCCGCGAGCGGCGGCGCAGCCCGGCAGTATCGAACACGCGGAAGTCGCGGCCCTTCCATTCAACCTCGACGGCGATCGAGTCGCGGGTGGTGCCGGCTTCGGGGCTGGTCAGCAGCCGCTCCTCGCCGAGCAGCCGGTTGATGAAGGTCGACTTGCCGGCGTTGGGACGGCCGACGATCGCCACCCGGATCGGCCGCGTCGCGATCGCCTCTTCGCTCTGGTCGGCGAGTTCGTCGTCCTCCTCGTCCTCGACCGGCTCCGGCAGCAACGGACGCAGTGCGTCGTAGAGTTCGCCCAGGCCCTCGCCGTGCTCGGCGGAGATCTGCACCGGGTCGCCGAGGCCGAGCGCGTAGGACTCCATCGCGCCGACCTCGCCGTGCTTGCCTTCGCTCTTGTTGGCGACCAGCACCACCGGCTTGTTGGCGCGGCGGGCGAAGTCGGCAAAGGCGCGGTCGTTCGGGGTCAGACCGGCGCGGGCGTCGATCACAAACAGCAGCGCATCGGCAAGCTCGATCGCGGTCTCGGTCTGCTCCTGCATCCGGGCGGTGAGCGAGCCCTTCGGCCCCTCGTCGAGGCCGGCGGTGTCGATCAGCGTGAAGCTGAGATCGCCGAGCCGGCCTTCGCCTTCACGGCGGTCACGGGTCACGCCGGGCGCGTCGTCGACCAGCGCCAGCTTTTGGCCGACGAGGCGATTGAACAGCGTCGATTTGCCGACGTTGGGCCGGCCGATAATTGCGAGGGTGAAAGACATGGCTGATCCGTCGCCGAGAAGCGGCGGCCTGTCAATGTCGCTCGGGTCAGACCTTCGAGGCCGGAGCCTGAATTAGCGCTGGAAGCTGCCGCTCGGCAGCGGCGCCGGGAAGGAAGGAGCTGTTCCGGAGGATTGCGACTGCGCCGGCGCCGGCGCGGAGGACTGATCGTCGGCCGGCGGGGTGGTGACGCGGCGACGCGACTGCTTGGCCGGCTTCGGCGCCGGCGGCACGGCGGCGGCGCCGCCCTCTTCCTCGGCGGCCGGTTCGGCGGCGGCCTCAGCGGCCGGCGCGGCCGGGCGGCGCGCCGAGGAATTGTGCCGGCTCTTGGAACGAGCGGTGGACTTCGGCTTCTCTTCAACCGGCGCTGGCGCGGCCTCGGCGGCGGCCTGCTGGCGCTGCTGCTGCTCGACCTCGTCTTTGTACAGGCTCTTCGGCACGCCCTGCTCGAGGCCCGGCACGCCTTCCGGAAACACCGGCTTCCGATCGCCGGCGAGCTTCTTCTTCTGATCCAGGAAGTCGAACATGTCGGTCGGATCGAAGCTGCTCATGCTGCCACAGCCGGCCAGAGCGCTGGACAGCGCGACCAGCACGGCGAGTGGAATCAGGCGGTGCGACAGGCGCATGGATTATCTCTCACAATCTTTGGTGTCGCGGTCGCTCGAACGACGTCAGCTCTTGGTCGCGGTGGGCGGCAGCAGCGCCTGCAGCACATCGGACCGGCTGCGCAGGCTGCCGGGGGTTTCGGCGTCGGTGGTGATCTTGTCGATCCACTGCCGGGTCGCCGCCACGTTGTTGGCCCGCCACGCCGCCAGCGCCAGCAGTTCGCGCGCGGTATGACGGAAGGCTCCGTTGCCGGACGCCACCGGCTCGAGGCGCTGCACCAGATCGTTGTAGCTCGCGGTCTCCAGCACCAGGTTGGCGGCGCGGATGCTGGCGAGTTCACGGAACGGTGCCGCGAGGCTGCGATCGGCTGCGATCTCGTCGTAGCGCTTCACCGCGGCTTGCGGATCTCGCGCGCCGATCTCGGCCGCGGCCCGCAGCCGCGCCAGCGTGCGATAGCCGGCAGGCGCCGACGCCGCGATCTTGTCGAACGCAGCCTCCGCCTCGGTGTGCTTGTTCTGCTCGGCAAGGTCCGCAGCGGCGACGAACGCCGCGCCGGCTTCAGCCGCCTTCTTGGCCTCGTAATATTCATAGCCGCGCCAGGCGCCGACCCCGACCACGATCAGGAGCGCCCCGCCGACGATAACGATCGAGTACTTGTCCCACAGCCTCTTGAGCCGCTCGCGACGCAGCTCCTCGTCGACTTCGTTAAATAATTCAGACACTTGGAGATTCTTCCTGTCCCGACAGCGCAACAGCCCAACAGGGCCGCCGCTAGCCCATCCCTCGCCGCCGCGCGGGCGATACCCTAGCGTTATGGCGCTGGCAAGGCAAAGCGAGCCGGATCAAGGGGATACCTCGACCGGCGCGCACGCCCTGGCGATCGCCTCACGCCTTCGACTTCATCCCATAAACATGCTCAGGCCCGGGGAACGCCCGCGAACGGACCTCCTCGGCATAGCCCTTGATCGCCGCCTCGATGCCGGGGCCGAGGTCGCCATAGCGCTTGACGAATTTCGGCGGCTTCGGCGACAGGCCGAGCATGTCTTCGAGCACCAAGACCTGACCATCGCAGGCGGCGCTGGCGCCGATGCCGATGGTCGGGATCGAAATCATCTCGGTGATCTTGCGACCGAGCGGCTCGGCGACAGCTTCCACCACCACCGAGAACGCGCCGGCCTCGGCGACCGCCTTTGCGTCGGCCTCGATCGGCGCCCAGCTGCCCTCCTCGCGGCCCTGTGCGCGGAACGAGCCCAGCGTGTTGATCGACTGCGGCGTCAGACCAATGTGGCCCATCACCGGAATGCCGCGCTCGGTGAGGAACCTGATCGTCTCCGCCATCCGCACGCCGCCTTCGAGCTTCACGGCGCCGCAGTGCGTCTCCTTGAGAATCCGCGCAGCAGAGTGGAAGGCCTGCTCCTTCGACGCTTCATACGAACCGAACGGCATGTCGACCACGACCAGCGCGTGCTGCGAACCGCGCATCACCGCATGGCCCTGCAGGATCATCATCTCGAGCGTCACCGGAACGGTGGTCTCGAAGCCGTGCATCACGTTGCCGAGCGAGTCCCCGACCAGAATGGCGTCGCAGTAACGATCGACCAGCGAGGCGGTGTGTGCGTGATACGAGGTCAGCATCACGATCGGATCACCGCCCTTGCGCGCGCGGATGTCGGGAGCGGTCTTCCGCCGGATCGTCGATTGAACAGACATGCTTAGGCTCCGAACACGGACACGCCGATAACGTAGGGATGGAAGACGAAGGCGAGCGCCAGATACAGCACGACGCCGGCCACGATGGCGATGACGTCGTTCTTGACGCCGCCGACCGGGATCGGCGGACCGCCGGCGTCGCTGCGCCGCTTCAGCGAAATACGGTCAAACACCGCCCAAGCGAGCAACGAACCGAACAGGATGATCGAGCCGAGATCACCGTTCGCGATCAGGTGGCCGACCGCCCACAGCTTCACCGCAGTCAGCATCGGATGCTTCACCGCCGCGTAGATACGGCCGCGCGAATACGCCGCAGCCAGCAGGATCGCCATCGGCAGCATCAAGAGCGCGGTGAGATGCTTGGTCCAATGCGGCGGATACCAGACGTCGATCCAGCCGTGCGCGCGATAGGATCCGAAACCGTAAGCGATCAGAGCCAGGCCGCTGAGCGCCACCACCGCATAGGCGAGCTTGTAGACCGCCTCGCCGCCGATCCCGATCAGGCGGCTGCGCAGATCGCGCTGGGTGGTGACGACATGGGTGCCGATGAACAGCACCAGGCCGACGATCATCAACGCAAGTCCCATCGCGTCACTCCTGTCTCGGCCGGCGCATGCGGCGGTTTGCGCACCGGCCAATTCCACCTATGGTCCGCGCCGTCGCACGGCCTGCCGCAGCGCGGCGCCATGCGGGCGAAATCCGGGTATCATTCTTTACGGGACCGATGCAAATGCTGGGACACCTCCTCCGCCGGACCCTGCCGCCGACGCTCGCGATGCTCGGCATCGCGGCGTGCGCAGTCAGCAGCGCGGCCGCGGCGCAGCCGACCGCGTGGCCGCCGAAGACCGTGCGGATTGTAGTGCCGTTTGCCGCGGGATCGACGCCAGATCTTGTCGGCCGGGTGCTTGCCGACCAGCTTCATACGCAGCACCCGGGCTCCACCTTCGTGATCGAAAACAAGCCCGGCGCCTCGGGCAATATCGGCACCGATGCGGTGGCCAAGGCGGCCCCGGATGGCGCCACGCTCGGCATCTCGATCCCCGGACCGCTCGCCATCAACACGCTGCTGTTTCCGAAGCTACCCTACGATCCGGAGCGCGACCTTGCACCGGTGACGCTGCTGACACGGATGCCGAGCGTGCTCGCCGTGCCGGCGACCGCAGGCATCGGCAGCGTCGCTGAGTTTCTCGCCAAGGTGAAAAGCGACAAAAGCGGCTTCGCCTACGCGTCGATCGGCGCCGGCTCGCTGTCGCAGCTATGCATGGAAGCGATCGCGCAGAAGGCCGGCGCCGCGATGGTGCACATCCCCTACGCCGGCTCGCCGAACGCGATGACTGCGCTGATGCGCGGCGACGTCCAGGCTGCATGCCTGCCGGCGATCTCGGTCGCGCCGCAGCAGGGGGCGGGAACTGTGAAGATCCTGGCGGTGACCACGCCGGAGCGCTCCCCGTTTCTGCCCGACGTGCCGACGCTGAAGGAGAGCGGCATCGACGTGCAGTCAGACGCCTGGAACGCGCTGATCGCGCCGGCCGGCACCTCACCCGAACTGATCGCGGCGATCCACGGCGCGGTCGAAGTGGCGCTCGCCGATCCGGCCGTCATTACGAAGCTGAAAACGCAGATGATGATGCCCGAGGCCTCGACGCCCGAGGCGCTGCGCCAGAAGATCACCGACGAGAAGCGGAGCTGGGCGGACGTGATCCGCGCGGCAGGCATCAAGGTGCAATAAGATCCGGCGGCGGCTGACGCACCGCCGCCGTCTCGCTGCCGAAGGGGTTACTTGTAGTAGCCGACCGCGCAGGTCTGGTCGCCGATCTTGGTGACGAAGCTGACCTTCTGCACCGGATCGGTCTGGCCCGGGCGCGGCCACATATAGGCGACTTCCTTGACCTCGCCTTCCTTGGCGGTGGCGTAGATCTCTTCGCCCAGCGGCTTGCCGGTCTTGTCCTTGAGATCCTTGAGACTCTTGCCGGTCAGGGTCGGGTGCGCGGTGAACAGGCCGTCCGGCCCGCCGCAGAACGGATACAGGTCGCGATCCTTGAAACCGCCCTCGCCCTTGGCAAACTCGGCGAGCGCCTTGGCCTTATCGGCCTTCACCGCAGCAGCGGCCTTGGTGAGCATCGCCTTGGCTTCGTCGGCCGTGCCGAACTCGCCGGCAAACGCGGCCGAGGCAGCAAACACGCTGGCGCCGGCGACGAGACATAATACTGATTTGAGTTTCATGGGCATCTCCTCCTTTGAAAGCTCCCTTTGTGGAGCATGAGGAGAAGATATCCGCGGTCAGTTGCGGCGGTCAGCGCGACTTAGGACGAACCATAAGGCGATACCAAGCGCCGCATTCCGTCAGCGGAAGCGAGCGATCCATCAGTGCGAGGAGATCCAGGCGCGGGCTTCGCGCTGGGCAACCGCGATCTCGTCGGCCGACATCAGCTCGGCCAGCTCGCGGCGATACGCGATCGCGTCGGCCCGGCCCTTCAGCGCGGCGAGGTTGAACCACTTGTGAGCGGCGATCAGATCGACCGGCGCGCCGCGGCCCGAGGCGAACAGCAGGCCGAGGTCGAACAGCGCATCGGGGTTCTCCCCGGCTTCGATCGGCATCGCGGTTTCGATATTCAGATGTCCCTGCAGCATCTTTGATCTCCATCTTTCGCCGCCGAACCGAGGGCGGCTCCTGTCCTCTGTTTGTCGTCCCCACCGCCGTGACCCGGCGTGTTATGGGGCAATCATGGCCGATCAAATTTGAAGAGCAGTTTAAGCGTTGCACTGAACGATTTCTGAACGCGCCGCGGCACTCCTCGCGAGGCATTTTAAGAAATGCCTGTGCCGCAATGGTTTTTCGAATTCGGTGAGAGACGGTTTACCCTCCGGTTTGGCGAACCGATAACCATCGCCGCAACCGCCTGGGGAAACGACACGTCGGGCCGCGGGCGCAAATGGCTGCCGCGGGCTGATCGAACTCGGTGGATGTGGAGGGATGGAACTGGATAAGCCGGACCGTGCCGGCGCGGGGCGATGGGCCCCACAAACAACGAGGGCGTCGGCGAACACGTCAGGTTCAGATCTCACACGCGGCTCGCCGCCCATGAAACTGCGGACCTTGCGTCCGCACCGTTCGAAGAAAAACCGTTTCTTCTACCGGGCTCTTCGGCGGCTGGTGATCCCTGCCGCTATCGGATCCGGTCGTCTGACCTGATGTCTCGCCGACACCCTCTCGTCGACTAGGACCTCGCTCGTGTCGCGGTGCGAAGAGCCTGTCCAGTGACGCGGCCGGCAGTGATGCTGCCGGCACCCGCTCGAAAGCGAGCTTACTTCTTCTTGGCGGCCTTCTTGGCGACCTTCTTGGTGGTCTTCTTCGCGGTCTTCTTCACCGCGCTCTTCGCGGTCTTCGCCTTCTTCGGCGCCGCTTTCTTGGTCGCCGCCTTCTTCGCTGCTTTCTTGGCCATGTTGCCCTCCGATAAGTGAGATGGCTTGATTGCTGCTGCGTGCACTCGGGAATCGAGATGCACTAATTCCCGAATACACCAACGCTTTGAAAAAAACAGTGTCCCGCTTAAGGAAGAGTTGATGGGAGTTGTCCCTCGCGCACAGGCGGTCTTAGCGAACGAGGCGTCGGAAGATCGCTCGCGCGAACCGAGTTATGCGCGAAAAACCTGCATCGGCACTTGTCAAGATCGCAGGAAACGCCTGTGCCGCAGCGATTTCATCAACTCACAAATCGAGCTAACTAACTACTTTGCAAAACCGGGCGGAGCGCCGAGTCGGTCGCGCGAGGCCGTCTGCGGACTCTGAGTCGCAATCTTTGGCAATGAAAAAATTTTCAGGCGCGATGCCGCACCGGAGCGTCCAAACGCTCCGGCACAGGGGTTTTCTGCACGAGAAGATGCGGCTGATTCGCGAGCGCCACCGCCGTCGCGGGCGCACGAAACGTCGTCGCGGCGGTTCGCGCGCGACGACGAAGGTCGTTCGTCAGAGGCCGAGCTTGCGCTTCAGCAGGTCGTTGACCGCCTGCGGATTGGCCTTGCCGCCGGAAGATTTCATCACCTGGCCGACGAACCAGCCGAGCATCGCGGGCTTGGCGACGACTTGTGCCACCTTATCTGGATTGGCGGCGACGATATCGTCGACCACTTTCTCGATCGCCGACAGATCGGTGACTTGCTTCATGCCGCGCTGTTCCACCAGCGTGCGCGGATCACCGCCTTCGGTCCAGACGATCTCGAACAGCTCCTTGGCAATCTTGCCCGAGATGGTGCCCTCGCCGATCAGCTCGACGATCGCAGCGAGCTGTGCCGCCGACACCGGCGACGCATCGATCGACTGACCGTCCTTGTTGAGGCGGCCGAACAGCTCGTTGATCACCCAGTTGGCGGCGAGCTTGCCGTCGCGGTCCTGATCCTTCAACTGCGCCAGCACCGCCTCGTAGAACTCGGCGCTCTCGCGCTCGCTGACCAGCACGCCTGCGTCTTCGACCGAGAGGCCGAAGTCGCGGACGAACCGCTCCTTCTTGGCGTCCGGCAATTCCGGCAGGCCGGCCTTCAGATCGTCGACATAGGCCTGGGTGAATTCCAGCGGCAGCAGATCCGGATCGGGGAAGTAGCGATAGTCGTGCGCCTCTTCCTTCGACCGCATCGACCGGGTCTCGCCCTTGTTGGCGTCGAACAGACGGGTCTCCTGGTCGATCGTTCCGCCGTCTTCCAGAATGCCGATCTGGCGGCGCGCTTCGTATTCGATCGCCTGACCGATGAAGCGGATCGAGTTGACGTTCTTGATCTCGCAGCGGGTGCCGTAAGGCTCGCCGGGACGGCGCACCGAGACGTTGACGTCGGCGCGCAGGCTGCCCTTCTCCATGTCGCCGTCGCAGGTGCCGAGATAGCGCAGGATCGTGCGCAGCTTCGACACGTAAGCCTTGGCCTGCTCGGACGAGCGGATGTCCGGCTTGGAGACGATCTCCATCAGCGCGACGCCGGAGCGGTTGAGATCGACGAATGTCGAAGTCGGATGCTGGTCGTGCAGCAGCTTGCCGGCGTCCTGCTCGAGATGCAGCCGCTCGATGCCGACGGTGATGCTGTCGCCGTCCGGCAGGTCGACCACCACCTCACCCTCACCGACAATCGGCGATTTGTATTGGCTGATCTGGTAGCCCTGCGGCAGGTCCGGATAGAAATAGTTCTTCCGGTCGAACACCGAGCGCAGATGGATCTTGGCGTTCAGCCCGAGCCCGGAGCGGATCGCCTGGCGCACGCACTCCTCGTTGATCACCGGCAGCATACCGGGCATCGCGGCGTCGACCAGCGACACGTGGGTGTTCTGATCGCCGCCGAACGCGGTGGCCGCGCCGGAGAACAGCTTGGCGTTGGAAGAGACCTGGGCGTGGATCTCCAGCCCGATCACGACTTCCCAATCGCCGGTGGCGCCCTTGATGAGCTTCGAAGGTTTGACAGGTGCGTTCATAAGCCGGTTTCTACTCCGCTCCGGGCGCGGAGAAAACCCCTGCAACCGGCGCAAGGCGCGCGCCAGCGCGGCCGAACGCCCGGCCGGCGACGGTCTTACAGGCTGGCCGCGAAGGCGCGGAAGACCGGGCTCTGCCGCAACACGTCGCGGCCGGCGGAGATCAGCTCGTCGACCTGCTGGGGCGGTAGCACGAAACGCGTGGCGATCCGCTCCAGCGCCGCAGCCCGCTGTGTCTCGAGTTGATCGAACGCCAGACGGCCGACGAAGAACCGCAGGTCTCGGCAGTCCCAGCCGGGGCCGGCGCCGTAGCGCGCGCGGTCCGCTGCCGACAGGCTGCAGCGCCAGCGCACCAATTTGTCGCGCCAATCCGAAATCGTGCGATCGAACGCCGTGTAGCTGGCGCCGACGCTGGCATCCATCGTGGTGTCGACCGCGGCCTTGATCAGCTCGACGCCGCTCGGACCTTCGATGGTGTCGACCCAGTTGCCCGAGATGCCGGTCTTGGCGTCGACCACCAACATCATCAGCCGCCGCAGCTTGACCGCCTGCTGCGGGGTCAGCGGACCGTACGGCGTCTCAGAGGACTCGCGCGCGATCGTCAGCGCCGAGACGCCGTAATTGTCGACCAGCCCGCCGTCGAGCAGCTTGATGAAGGGCACCGCGCCCTCGCGATAGCGCAGCACCGCCTTGGCGTAAGAGCTCAGCATCGGCGACGAGTTACCCTCGGTCGCGGCGCGCCGGACCCAGCGCGGCAGCGGCGTATTGCAGGCGCCCGGGAACGCCTGGACCACCGCCGGAGCAAATGCGAGCGGCACCGCCGCCGAGGCCGCGACCGCGTTCGACAGCGGATAGGCGTCGAGGTCGCTGCAGATGGCGGAGAACGCCGTGCTGTTGAACACGAACGGCACGCGATTGTAGATATCGGAGGCGTTGATCCACACTGTCGGCCGGTCGCCGCCGCGCAGCTGCGCGAAGGTCGCGCCCTCGAACAGATGCGCGTCGAGCCACCGGGTGAACCCGACGGAGTCGTTGATGCCGCCGGTGAACGCCTTGCCGATGGTGTTGAGCGACAGCGTGGTCTGGAGCTCCTCCTCCGCATTGCGCAGCAGGAAGCGCTCGCGGAAGTCGCCGAGCGCCGCGCGCCCCTTCAGTCCGAAATAGGCGGCAGTCACCGACCCGCCGGAGACTCCTGAAACGAAGCCGACACGGTCGAGCATCGCCGAACGCGCACCATGCAGCGGCAGGCGCTCCATCTCCGACAACACGCCGAACGAGAATGCCGCCGCCCGTGTGCCGCCGCCCGAGAACGAGAGGCCGATGATGGCGTCTTCGCTGCGCGTACCGACGTCCGACGCAACCTTGTCGGCGACCACTCCTTCGATCGGCACGTTGACCGGCGTGTTGTAAACCGAGGCACAGCCGGCAAGGACGAGGCAGGCTGCGGCTGCGGACAGGAGACGATCTCTCCACGGCTTCATCGAGAGGACACCGGTTGAAAGGGCGGCAAGTTTGCTGCTGCGGACCATCGACTGCAAAGGTTCAGGTCCACTTAACGCTGCGGAACCGGGGGAAGCTGGCAGTCGGCTTGTGGCATAAGCAAGGCGGCGCGCTGTGCGATCAATTCGCGGCGGGCGACGACGGCGCATCGAAGCCGATGGTGAAGAACGCGCCCTGACCGCGAATGCTGCGCGCTTCAAAGCTGACGTTGCGGGCATTCTCCTTCAGCGTCTGCAGGATCAGCGAACCAAGCTTGCGCGGCGATGGCCAGCTCTGCCCCTCGGGAAGGCCGACGCCATCGTCCGACACGATGATCCTGACGCGGCCCTGGTCCGTCTCGCAGATCACCTTGATCCGTCCGCCGTCGCGACCGACGAAGGCGTACTTCAATGCGTTGGTCAGCATCTCGTTGACCAGTAGCCCGGCCGGCATCGCGATGTTCACCGACAGCGGGCAATAGCCAGCATTGACCTCGCAGTTGACGTCCGAGCTGGCGTTCGCGCGGATCACCGCGTTAGCGATGTCCGACAGATACTGGCCGAGGTCGATCTGTCCGCCATCGGCATGCGGGCTTTCGTCCGACAGCACCCGGTAGAGCGCGGTCAGCGCTTCGATCCGGCTGGCGAGCCGCGCCAGCGCCACGGTCTCGCCTTCCGCAGCCGACCGCGCTTCGAGGCGGACCAGCGCGGTGATCAATTGCAGATTGTTTTTCACCCGATGCTGCAGCTCGCGCATCAGGGTATCGCGTTCACGGATCTGGACTTCGAACCGCTCGATCTGCGCCCGCTCGCGGCTGCCGACGTCGACCAGCGCAACGATCCGATAGCTCTCGACGCCGTCGTCGCTCTCGATCACCGCCGCATAGGCCTGAACGATCAGCAGCCGATCGGACGGCGCAACTTTCCGGAACACGCCGAGGAAATCTTCGCCATCGCGGATCGCGGCACCGAGCAGGCGGCCGCTGTCATCCTGGTCGGCGAAGCCATCGAGGCACGACCAGCCCTGGCCGCAGGCATCCGGCTTTGAAAGCGAGGTCAGCGCCTCGAACGCCTGGTTGATATAGACCACCTGCTGATCCGCGCCGCAGCCGCGCGACACCGCGATCGCCACCGGGACATTGTCCAGCAGATGCTTGTAGCGGTCGCTCTCGATCGCCGCGGCCAGCTTTGGCGATCCGAGGATCTGATCGACACCTTGCGGTGGACCTTGGACGTCGTCAGCGCTCATGCAACACCCTGCCCCGGCCAACAATGGCCAACGGCGCCAGCAAACGCAACGTCAAACCCGTGCGGACGATCGGCCTCAGGCCCACCACTTGGCCGGCGTGAACCGACCGGCGGACTGCTCGATCACCTCGCCGAGCGAGAACAAGGTGTCCTCGTCGAACGGCCGGCCGATCAGCTGCAGCCCGAGCGGCAGACCTTGCGAGTCGCTGCCCGCCGGAACGGCAATGCCCGGCAGGCCGGCCATGTTCACCGTCACGGTGAAGATGTCGTTCAGATACATCTCGACCGGATCAGCGCCGCCCTTCTCGCCGATGCCGAATGCCGCCGACGGCGTCGCCGGGGTCAGGATCGCCGAGACGCCCTGATCGAAGCACTGCTCGAAGTCGCGCTTGATCAGCGTGCGGACCTTCTGGGCTCGCAGATAGTAAGCGTCGTAATAGCCGGCCGACAGCACGTAGGTGCCGATCATGATGCGGCGCTTCACCTCGGCGCCGAAGCCGGCAGCGCGGGTGTTCTCGTACATCTCGATGATGTTGCGGCCATTGACGCGCGCGCCGTAGCGGACGCCGTCATAGCGCGCGAGGTTCGACGAGGCCTCCGCCGGCGCCACGATATAATAGGCCGGTAGCGCGTATTTGGTGTGCGGCAGCGACACCTCGACGAGTTCAGCGCCCGCGGCCTTCAGCCACTCGGCGCCCTGGCTCCACAGTTTCTCGATCTCGGCCGGCATGCCGTCGAGCCGATACTCCTTCGGGATGCCGATCTTCATGCCCTTCACCGAGCCGCCGACCGCGGCCTCGTAATTGGGCACAGGCCGATCGACCGAGGTGGTGTCCTTCGGATCATGACCGGCCATCGAGCGCAGCAGGATCGCGCTGTCGCGCACCGTGCGCGCGATCGGGCCGGCCTGGTCCAGTGAGGACGCGAACGCGACGATACCCCAGCGCGAGCAGCGGCCATAGGTCGGCTTGATGCCGACCGTGCCGGTGAACGCGGCCGGCTGCCGGATCGAGCCGCCGGTGTCAGTCGCGGTGGCGCCGAGGCACAAGCCGGCCGCAACGGCGGCCGCCGAGCCGCCGGACGAACCACCCGGCACCAGCTTGGCGTCGGAGCCGGCACGGCGCCATGGATTGATCACGGGGCCGAAGCAAGAGGTCTCGTTCGACGAGCCCATCGCGAACTCGTCGTTGTTGAGCTTGCCGAGCAGCACCGCGCCGTCACGCCACAGCTGCGTCGTCACCGTCGACTCGTAGGTCGGCTTGAAGTCGCCGAGGATCTTGGAACACGCGGTGGTGCGTTCGCCCTTGGTGGCGAACAGATCCTTGATGCCAAGCGGGAGGCCCGCCAGCGGCCCGCCCTCGCCCTTGGCGATCTGCGCGTCCGCGGCCTTCGCCATTTGCCGCGCCTGGTCCGGCGTCTCCAGCACATAGGCATTGAGCACGCGCGCGGCTTCGATCGCCGCGAGGTGGGCATCGGTGAGCTCGACCGCGGTGAAGGATTTGTTTGCGAGGCCATCGCGGGCCTCGGCCAGCGTCAGCGAAGTCAGGTTGGTCATGGTTCAGGGCACGCCTGGATAAAAGCCGGCGACAGGCCGGTCACGGGCGCCGCGGATCGTGCGGCTCTGTTGCTGCGCTGGCTAGCACAGCGCCTCCGGGAAATGAAGCGATTGCACCGATTTGCCCGCCAGTTACAGTCGGACCATTGACGACAAGATTATTGTAGTTACATAATTCAATGGCGATCACGTTTGATCCGGCAAAGCGGGACGTCACCCTGCGGGAACGCGGGATCGACTTCGCCATCGATGCAGCGAAGGTGTTTGCCGGAGACTCGGCCACTTTCGACAGCGAACAGAAAGGGCATGGCGAGCTACGGCAGATCACCGCAGGATGGCTGAATGGACGACCTGTGATGATGGTCTGGACTGCTCGCGGAGAAGACCAACACATCATTTCGATGAGGTACTGCCATGCCGGAGAAGCGCAAAAGCTCCGCCAGCGATTCAAGCAGACGTAAGCCTTGGATCGACCCCGACGATGCACCGGAATTGACCGATGAAATGCTTGATCGTGCGGAGTATCGGATCGACGGCAAGGTCGTTCGTCGGGGCCGGCCGCCGCTGGGGGCGCAGCCGAAAAGCTCGGTGACGCTGCGGCTGGACGCCGACGTCCTGGACGCTTATCGCGCCCTGGGTCGCGGCTGGCAGTCGCAGATCAACGCCGACCTGCGCCGAGTGCGGAAGCTGAAGAAGGCCTGAGGCCTACTTATTGACCGGGCTGCAGAAGAACGGCGACAGCGTCTTGTCGTTCTCGGGCGCATCGCGGCGAGCCTTATCGGCGGCCTGCAACTGGTCGAGCACCGCATCCATCGCCTTATCGGCATCGACGACCTTGCCCTGCCGGCCCATCGCGTCGAGGTAGTCCAGATAGGCTTGGTAGGCCTTCTCGTCGTCGCACAGCAGGCACATCGGCGTGTCCTTTATTCGACCACCTTCGGCACCAGGAAGAAGTGATCCTCGGTCGACGGGGCATTCGCCACCACCTGATCGGCGATTTCGCCGTCGTTGACCACGTCGGCGCGCTTCTTCATCTGCATCGGCGTCACCGAGGTCATCGGCTCGACGCCATCGACATCGACCTCCGAGAGCTGCTCGACGAAGGCCAGCATCGCGTTGAGCTCGCCCTGCAGATGCGGCACCTCGTCGTCGGTCACGGCGATCCGCGCCAGATGCGCGATGCGGCGGACAGTGGCGGCGTCGACCGACATAATATAGGGCCTTTCTGCGAGATATCGACCTGCGCCGTATAGCAGAGCCGGGTTTCGCGTCGCAACCTCGGTGCGCCGACCGCCCTGCCTCAGCCGGCGAGCTGGCTGAGCCGCGCCAGCGCGGCGGCGGCCAGCGCGCGGGTGAGTTCGGCCGCCGGCATGTCGCGGCCGAGCCGGACCGCCTGCCCGGCCCACAGATTGGTGAAGTCGGTTTGCCCCTGCTTCTCCGCTTCCGCCTTCAGCGGGCCTAAGGCCGAGGCCGCGTGCGGGAACGCCGGCGCGTCCGGCGACACCGGCCCGACCTCGCGCATCAAGCGATTGGCAACGCCGCGAGCCGGCCGCCCGGTCATCACATTGGTGATCACGGTCGCTTCGTCGGTGCCCTGTGCGAGCTGGGCCCGCACCAGCGCGCTGGTCCGGGATTCCGGGCAGCGCAGATACGCGGTGCCGATCTGCACGCCGGCCGAACCGAGCGCGAACGCCGCCGCGATGCCGCGACCGTCGGCGATGCCGCCCGCCGCGATCACCGGCACCCGAACCGCATCGACCACCTGCGGCAGCAGCGCGAACAATCCCGGCTGCTGCGCAATGTCGTCGGTCATGAACATGCCGCGATGGCCGCCGGCCTCAGCACCCTGCACGATCACCGCGTCGACGCCGTGCTCTTCCAGCCAGATAGCCTCGCGCACGATCGTCGCCGATGCGATCACCTTGGCACCGGTCGCCTTGACGCGGTCGAGTAGTGCAGCCTCAGGCAGACCGAAATGAAAGCTGACGACTTCGGGCTTCAGCTCCTCGACCAACGTACACATCGCCGCATCGAACGGCGCCCGGCTCGCCGCCGGCGCCGGCATCGCCGGATCGAGCCCGAGCTCTGTGAAGTACGGCGTCAATCGCTTGCGCCAGACCTGTTCGCGCGCAGCATCCGGCGTCACCACCTGATGGCAGAAGAAGTTCAGATTGATCGGCGCCGAAATCTGTTCCCGGAAAGTACCGACCTGCTCGCGCGCTTTATCCGGCGACAGCATCGCGCACGGCAGCGAGGCCAGCGCACCGCTGCGGGCCGCGGCGATAGCGAGTTCCGCATCCATCGCACCCGCCATCGGGGCGAGCAGAATCGGACATTCGATAGCGAACAGGTCGAGGAGACGGCGATCCGGCCACATGATCAGGCTCTCGCGATTGTAGGGGGAAGCGGCGCAGCCTCGTTGCCCGCCGAGGCCCTTTTACACGCCGCCTCGTGGCTCCGCTATGGCGCCCCGCCCTCCTCACGACGAACCAATGGATGTTTTGGCAAGTCGACCGCGCGTGCTATGCGGGCGTCATGCCTGCCCTGATCCTTCCTCTGATCGAAGCCGCCGCGCATTGGCCGGCCCGCGGTGGCCTGCTCGGCCTCGACCTCGGCACCAAGACAATCGGCGTCGCCGCGTCCGATCCGGACCGCAAGCTCGCCACCGGCGTCGAGACCATCGCCCGCAAGGCGTTCACCGCCGATGCCGCCCGGCTGCTGGCGCTGGCGGCCGAACGCACCGCCTGCGGCTTCGTGCTCGGCCTGCCCCTCAACATGGACGGCAGCGAGGGCCCGCGCGCGCAGTCGACCCGCGCCTTCGCGCGCAGTCTCGCTCGGCTCACCGAACTGCCGATCGGGCTGTGGGACGAGCGACTGTCGACCGCCGCGGTCGAGCGCGAGCTGATTGCCAACGATGTCAGCCGGGCGAAACGGGCCAAGGTCATTGACGAGCACGCGGCGATCTTCATCCTGCAGGGCGCGCTCGACCGGCTCGCGGCGCTACGCCGGGCCGAGTGAGCAGGTAACAGGATCGATGCGATGAATTGCGTGTGCGGCTCGGGAAAAACTTACGACGACTGCTGCGGTCCCCTGCTCGCCCGCACCCGGCCTGCGGCATCGCCGGAAGCGCTGATGCGGTCGCGCTATGCAGCTTACGCGCTGAAGGATTTCGACTACATCGTCGAGACCACCGATCCGGAACGGCGCGATCTGTTCGATCACGACGTCAACCGCGCCTGGATGGAGGAGTCCGACTTCCTCGAATTGCGGGTGCTCGGCAGCAGCGAGAAAGGCAGCCGCGGCACCGTCGAGTTCGTCGCCCGTTTCCGCCGCGGCGGCGGCCCCGAGCAAAGCCATCACGAACGCTCGCAATTTCGCAAAGCCCGCGGCCGCTGGTACTTCTCGGAAGGCGAAGCGGTCGGTTGAATGAGTGTCTAGCTCCCGTCATCGCGAGGAGCGAAGCGACGAAGCGATCCAGAAACTCATTGCACTAAGCCTCTGGATTGCTTCGCTTCGCTCGCAATGACGGGACTGACGCACCCGCCTCACATCTCCGGCAGCACGCGCCCCAGCAGACCCTTCGCAATCTCGGTCGGAATGTCAGCGGCGCCGTAGAGCGTTGCTGGCTCCGCCACCAAACGAGTCCGCGCGAACAGTTCGGCATGCGGCGGGTGAATTTCGTTGAGCGCGGCAGCCGCAGCAAGCTTCGCCAGCATCTCGACCGCGAGCCGCGCGGTGCGCTCGTTGTCGACCTGCAGCAGCGCCCGGGCGATCAGGCCGGCCGCCGCCGGTCCGCCGGTGAGCGCCGACGTATCTTGGATCAGCGCCTGTAGCACTTCGGTGCCGGCATCGCTCTCGCGCGACATCGCCCGCAGCACGTCGAGGCACATTACGTTGCCCGAGCCTTCCCAGATCGCATTGACCGGCGCCTCGCGATAGTGCCGCGCCAGGATGCCGTCCTCGACGTAGCCATTGCCGCCGAGGCACTCCATCGCTTCATACACGAACGGCGGCGCCGACTTGCAGATCCAGTATTTCACCGCCGGTGTCAGCAGCCGCATATAGGCGGCTTCGAGCGGATCGTTCGGTGCCTCGTCGAACGCGCGGCACAACCGCATCACCAGCGCCACCGAAGCCTCGACCTGCAGCGCCATGTCGGCGAGAACTGATATCATCAGCGAGTGGTCGGCAAGCCGCTTCTGAAACACGGTACGATGCCGGGTGTGATGCAGCGCATGAGCGAGCGACGATCGCATCAGGCCGGCGGACGCAGTCGCACAATCCTGCCGCGTCAGCTGCACCATCTGGATGATAGTGCGGATGCCACGGCCGAGCTCGCCGACCGGCAGCGCGTAGGCGCCGGTGAACTCAACCTCCGACGATGCGTTGGAGCGGTTGCCGAGCTTGTCCTTCAGCCGCTGAAAACGGATCTCGTTGACCGAACCATCAGGCTGAAACCGCGGCATGAAGAAACAGCTCAGTCCCTCGTCGGCCTGCGCCAGCACCAGGAAGGCGTCGCACATCGGCGCCGACATGAACCATTTGTGGCCGACGATGCGGTACGCATCGCCATCGCGGAACGCGCGCGTCGCATTGGTGCGCACATCGGTGCCGCCCTGCTTCTCGGTCATGCCCATGCCGATGCTCATGCCGCGCTTGGCGGTCCATGGCGCGAAGCTTGGATCGTATTGACGGGTGCCGAGCACCGGCATCACCTGCGCCAGCAGGTCCGGCTGCGAGCCGAGCGCCGCGACCGACGCGCGTGTCATCGTCACAGGACAGAGGTGGCCGGTCTCGACCTGAGCGGCCATGTAGAACTTCGCGGCGCGCACCACTTCTGACGCATTGCCGGCGGGCTTGCCGTGTGCGTCCCAGGTCGAGTTATGCAGGCCGGCCTTGAAGCTCTCCGCCATCAGCTCGTGATAGGACGGATGGAATTCGACCTGATCGCGGCGCACGCCCTTGGCGTCGAAGGTCTTCAGCTTCGGGGTGTATTCGTTGGCGAGACGGCCGCGTTCGGCCATCTCGGTGGTGCCCCACGCCTTGCCGAAGGCTTCGAGCTCGATATGAGCGTTAGCCCCCTGATTGAAAGTGACCGCCTCGAGCAGCGGCCGGTCGGCGCCCAACAGGTCGAGGTCCGGAAGCGGCGGCGACTGGTTGAACACCTCGTGGGTGGCGAAGGAAGGCTGCGTCATGGCGGTCCTGGAACGATGCGGATTCGCGCGCATGTTACGCAGAAAACCGCCCCGAGGACACGGCGGATCGCCGCGCCCTCACTTCATTCGTTCACGCGCCGCCTTGAAGCCGGTGACGAACCGCGCCAGCGTATGGGAAGTCGCGCCGCGCGGCAGCATCACTTCGATCAGTGAGAATACCCCGCGCCGCTCGACCGCGCGCTGCAGCGCCGCGGCGAGTTCGGCGCGCGTCGTGACCCGCTCGCCGAAGCCGCCGATCGAATGCGCGATATCGGCGAAATGCCAGTCGTCGAGGTCGTTGAACTTCGATTCCGGCTGGAACACCCGTAGCATTTCCCAGCTGCAATTGTTGAACAGCACCACGATCGGATCGAGGCCGTAGCGCTTGCAGTTGCCAAGCTCCCAGCCGGTCATCTGGAACGCACCGTCGCCGACCAGCACCAGCGGCCGCAGGCCGGTCGCGGCAACGCCGATACCAGCGGGCACGCCGAACCCCATGCCCGCGTAGTATCCCGGGGCCGCCAGCGCGGTATTGTCGATCTCCATGGCGGTGAACAGGCAATCGCCGATATCGGCGGTCATCGGCATCTTGCCGTGGCGGTCAAACAGATCGTTGATCGCGGTGGCGATGTCCGATGGCGCGATCGGCGATGCGTCGAGGGTCAGCCCCCGGGGATAGGACATCCCCTTCCCGACATTGCGCGGCCGCGGCGGATGCTGCGAGGCGTGGGCGTCGAGACCGGCGATCAGGTCAGCCAGCGGAAGATCGCGATAGACGTGGTGGCCGATCTGCACCTCGCGTCCGGTCGCCAGCACGGTGCGGCGCGGATCGGTCATATTCGAGGACAGCGCGAAATTGGTGTCCGACAGGATGACGCCGAACATCAGCACCAGGTCGGCGCTCTCGACCAGGGCCGACAAGTCCGGATCGCCGGCGGCGCCAAGATAGGTGCCGGCCACGACGTCGTCGGCACCCTCCAGCAGGCCGCGGCCCATGAATGTCGTCACCACCGGGAGGCCGAGCTTGCGGGCCAGCGCGGCGACTTGCTGCTCGACGCCGTAGCGGCGGATTTCGACGTCCACCACCATCACCGGCGACTTCGCCTTGGCGATCCGATCCAGGATTTCTTGCGCGCATTCGTCCCGCGCTCCGGCGTCGGCTTCGCGCCGCGGCAGCTTCGGCACCGGGTCGACCTTGGCGTCGACCATGTCGCGCGGAAACTCGATGTACACCGGCAGCGACAATTCGAGTGCGCTCCGCAGCACCCGCGCGATCTCGGCCGGCGCGGTCGCCGGATCGCTCAGCACGGCCTGATCGCAGGTGACTTCCTTGAATACCGCAAGTTGGGAATCGACGGTGCGGACCTGGTGATGCAGCAGATAACCGCTCGTGCGTTCGCGCGCGCCGGGCGCACCGGCGATCACCACCACCGGCGAGCGCTCCGCATAGGCGCCGGCGATCGAGTTGACGAGGTTGAACGCGCCGGCCCCGTAGGTCACCACCGCGACGCCGATGCTGCCGCGATAGCGCGACGCCGCATCGGCCGCAAAGCCGACCGCCGGCTCGTGGCTCATCGTGAAATACGGCAGCGTGCCGCTTTCCTCGATCACCTTGAAAAACGGCAGCACGAAATCGCCGGGGATGCCGAAGATCTCCCGGGCACCGTGATCCTTGAGGGCGTCGAGCAGCGCGGTCGCAAGCGTCGGCATGGGAGCTCCTGACTGGGCACGGAAAGCGCCGGACCGCTTTACCAGAGCTTCCGACTTTCGACCAACCGCACGCCAGTGTGACACGCTGCAAGGCCGAAATGCCGGCTGTTCCACAACGCCGGGGGATTATTCCGCGCGGCGCCCCGTTGGCGCTTGCCCGGCTTTCCAACTCTCCCTATAGCTCTTGCTTTAATGACCCCCGCCCCAAAATCGACTTTCGTCCTCGGTCACCGGCATCTGCTGGGAATCGAAGGGCTTTCCGCCGCCGACATTTCCGGCCTGCTCGACCTCTCCGAGGAGTATGTCGAGCTCAACCGGCAGGTCGACAAAAAGCGCACCAGTTTGCGCGGCCGCACCCAGGTCAATCTGTTCTTCGAGGCCTCGACCCGGACGCAGTCGTCGTTCGAGATCGCCGGCAAGCGCCTCGGCGCCGACGTGATGAACATGAGCGTGTCATCATCGTCGATGCGCAAGGGCGAGACCCTGATGGACACCGCGGTGACGCTGAACGCGATGCACCCGGACATCCTGGTGGTCCGGCATCACGCCTCAGGCGCCGTGGAACTGCTGGCCCGCAAGGTCGACGGCTCGGTGATCAACGCTGGCGACGGCGCCCATGAGCATCCGACCCAGGCGCTGCTCGACGCGCTGACGATCCGCCGCAACAAGGGCCGACTCGAAGGGCTGGTGGTGGCGATCTGCGGTGACGTGATGCATTCGCGCGTCGCCCGCTCCAACATTCTGCTGCTGAACACCATGGGCGCCCGCGTCCGCGTCGTTGCGCCTTCCACGCTGCTGCCCGCGGGCATCGAACGGATGGGCGTCGAGGTGGCGCGCGACATGCGCGAAGGGCTCGACGGCGCCGACATCGTGATGATGCTGCGGCTGCAGCGCGAGCGCATGAACGGCTCGTTCGTGCCCTCCTCGGCCGAGTACTTCAACTATTTCGGGCTCGACCAGAAGAAGCTGTCCTACGCCAAGCCGGACGCGCTGGTGATGCACCCGGGCCCGATGAACCGCGGCGTCGAGATCGACTCGATCGTCGCCGACGGCGCCCAGTCGGTGATCCGCGAACAAGTTGAAATGGGCGTGGCGGTGCGTATGGCGGTGCTCGAAGCGCTCGCCCGCAACCTGCCGAACGCCTGATGCCGGAACGGGAAACAACATGCTGACCGATCGCCGCCCGATCCTGCTCGCCAACGCACGCCTGATCGACCCCTCACGCGACTTCGACGGCATCGGCGACGTGCTGATCGCCGACGGCGTGATCCGCGATGCCCGTCGCGGCATCGGTGCTGCCGGCGTTCCTGAGGGCACCGACATCATCAACTGCGCCGGCATGGTGGTCGCGCCCGGTCTGGTCGACATGCGCGCCTTCGTCGGCGAACCCGGCGCGAGCCACCGCGAGACCTTCGCATCCGCCAGCCAGGCCGCAGCCGCCGGCGGCATCACCACCATCGTCTGCCAGCCCAACACCAACCCGGTGATCGACAATTCGGCGACGGTCGACTTCGTGATGCGCCGCGCCCGCGACACCGCGATCGTCAACATCCATCCGATGGCGGCCGTCACCAAGGGTCTGGCCGGCGCGGAGATGACAGAGATCGGTCTGCTGAAGGCCGCCGGCGCGGTGGCGTTCAGCGACGGTGACCTCAGCATCACCAACGCGCAGGTGATGCGCCGCGCGCTGACCTACGCGCGCGATTTCGATGCGCTGATCGTGCACCACACCGAGGACCCCGACCTGGTCGGCGAAGGCGTGATGAACGAGGGGGAGTTTGCCACCCGGCTCGGCCTCGCCGGCATCCCCAACGCCGCCGAGACGGTGATGCTCGAGCGCGACATTCGCCTAGTGATGCTGACCGGCGGCCGCTACCACGCCGCGTCGCTGAGCTGCATCGAGTCGCTGGAGATCCTGCAGCGCGCCCGCGACCTTGGCCTGCCGGTGTCGGCGTCGGTTTCGATCAACCACGTTGCGCTGAACGAGAACGACATCGGGCCGTATCGTACCTTCCTCAAGCTGGCGCCGCCGCTGCGCACCGAAGCCGACCGCAAGGCGCTGATCGCGGCGATCGCCTCCGGGCTGATCGACGTGGTGATGTCGGATCACAATCCGCAGGACGTCGAGGTCAAGCGGCTGCCGTTCGCCGAAGCCGCCGACGGCGCGATCGGGCTGGAGACGATGCTGCCGGCCGGGTTGCGGCTGGTGCACGCCGGCGAACTGGACTTCCTGAGCCTGATCCGCGCGATGTCGACCCGTCCGGCCGAACTGCTCGGCCTGCCCGGCGGCACGCTGCGCTCCGGTGCGCCCGCCGACCTGATCGTGATCGATCCCGACGTGCCGTGGCTGGTCGATCCGGACGAATTGAAATCGAAGTGCAAGAATACGCCGTTCGACGAAGCGCGGTTCTCCGGCCGGGTGACCCGCACCATCGTCGGCGGCCGCACCGTCTATGAGCATGTGTGAGATTTGAAGGCTGGTTGAGTCAGCCGCTTGAACTAGGCCTTTCGATCCGTCATTGCGAGCGCAGCGAAGCAATCCAGAAATACCGAGCACAGAAATGGATTGCTTCGTCGCTTCGCTCCTCGCAATGACCGGGAGCGTCTGACTTTATTGCCGCGCTAGAGTGTTTGGAGAGTTGTGATGATCGGGATCTACATCGCCGCGCTGGTGATTGGTTATCTGTTCGGCTCGATCCCGTTCGGCCTGATCCTCACCAAGATCGCCGGCACCCAGGATCTGCGCTCGATCGGCTCCGGCAATATCGGCGCCACAAACGTGCTGCGAACCGGCCGCAAGGGCCTCGCCGCCGCGACCCTGCTGCTCGATGCGCTGAAGGGCACCGCCGCCGTCATCCTCGCCGCCTATCTCGCCTCCGGCACCGATGCGATCGCCGCCAACGCCGCGATGCTGGCGGCGCTCGGCGCCTTCCTCGGCCATCTGTTTCCGGTGTGGCTGAAGTTCAAAGGCGGCAAAGGCGTCGCCGTCTATATCGGCGTACTGATCGGACTGTTCTGGCCGGCTGCGGTGGTGTTCTGCATCATGTGGCTAGCGACGGCCTTCACCTCCCGCTACTCGTCACTGTCGGCGCTGGTGGCGAGCTTCGTCACCCCGATCTTCCTGTGGTGGTTCGGCCACGACGCCCTCGCCTCGCTGTTCGCCGTGCTGACGCTGCTGCTGTTCTGGATGCACCGTGAAAACATCATGCGGCTGCAGGCCGGCACCGAGAGCAAGATCGGCCAGAAGAAGTAAGCGTCGCTCTTGTTCCGAAGGCGCCCGATCGCGCTGAGCGGGCGCGATCAGATAATACCTCCAGCCGCGCTGTCGGCGACCTTGAACACACGTTAAAGTTGCGCAACACTGCCGCTCGCGGGGGCGGATGTGGGCGAGCGTAGCAGCGATCAGGGGACGACCGTCCTCACCGAAGCGCAGCGAGTGGATTGGCTGCGGCTGATCCGGGCCGACAATGTCGGCCCTCGCACCTTCCGCTCGCTAATCAATCATTTCGGCTCGGCGCGCACTGCGCTGGAGCGGCTTCCTGAACTCGCCAGGCGCGGTGGCGCCGCGCGCGCGGGCCGGATTCCATCCGAGGACGAGGCACGGCGCGAGATTGAGGCCGGAAGGCGGATCGGCGTCGAGCTGGTCGCGCCGGGCGAGCCCGGCTACCCGCCGCGCCTCACCACAATCGACGACGCGCCGCCGCTGCTCGGCGTTCATGCCCTGCCCGATGCGCTCGCCGTGATGGCGCGGCCGATGATCGCGATCGTCGGCTCTCGCAATGCCTCCGGCGCCGGCCTGAAATTCGCCGCGCAGCTCGCCGCCGATCTCGGCGCGAGCGGCTTCGTGGTGATCTCCGGGCTCGCCCGCGGCATCGATCAGGCGTCGCATCGGACGAGCCTGGCCAGCGGCACCGTCGCGGTCCTCGCCGGCGGTCACGATAAGATCTATCCGGCCGAGCACGAGGATCTGCTGCTCGATATCATCCAGGCACGCGGCGCGGCGATCTCCGAGATGCCGCTCGGCCACGTCCCGCGCGGCAAGGATTTTCCCCGCCGCAACCGGCTGATTTCCGGCGCGGCCGTCGGCGTCGCGGTAATCGAGGCCGCCTATCGCTCAGGCTCGCTGATCACCGCTCGGCGCGCCGCAGATCAAGGCCGCGAGGTGTTCGCCGTCCCCGGCTCCCCGCTCGACCCGCGCGCTGCCGGCACCAACGACCTGATCAAGCAAGGCGCGACGCTGATCACCTCGGCCGCCGACATCGTCGCGGCCGTCGCATCAATCCTGGAGCGGCCGCTGGAGATGCCCGGCCGCGAGCCGGAGCACGCTCCGCCCACCGGCGAGCCCGACGCCGGAGACCGTACCCGCATCCTGTCGCTGCTCGGCCCAAGTCCTGTGGGGATCGACGACCTGATCCGATTGAGCGGCATCGCACCGGCGGCGGTGCGCACCGTCCTGCTGGAGCTCGAACTCGCCGGAAGGCTAGAGCGCCATGGCGGCGGGCTGGTGTCGCTGAGCTGAGGCAAACGCCTTCCAAAAAAGCCAACGGCCCGAAGCGGTGAGCCTCGAGCCATTGTCCAGGAGCGGACGTACATCCGGCCCGCTCCGACGTTCGAATCGTGAACTGGTTCGGTTAATTAGACGTAAACTGCAACCGCCTCGTGACAGCGTCGGCATTGGCCGACGCTGTACTGCCGAACGGCCCCCACAGAACCTCACCTAAGATCTGAGACCAGACTGAAGACCCCCGCCGGATCAGCAGGATCAGGGAACTTGTTCACTCGGTGCTGGAATTGCGCCGCCGGCGAACGATCGCCCGGGCCTCCATCCGCGCCATGTCGAGCAGGTAACAGAGAGTGTCGAGGCGATGCGCCTGGGCGACCTGAATCAGTTGACCTGTCGCTTCTGACAGGTATTGGGCTGCTTCCACGGGGCCGCCGTCGCCGGGACGGGTGTAACGGGAGCTCTTCTTGCTGTCGGACGGCGGTGACATTGGGGCACCATTCCTGGCGGAATCGATCCACTCCAAAATAGATGGATGAAGAGCGATATACACGCATAGGTTGTGCATCTCTAGGTTTATGTTTTGTGAATTTCAGGCCCAGGTGGTCGGAAGATGTGGCGTCCTGCCCGAGCGGCGATTTGACAGCGCCCCTGTCACCACCCATGTTCCGGGCAATCTGGCCGGCGCGAGTCTCGCAGACCGGCCTTTTTCTCTTCATCTGATGCTTGGAATGCGATGAACCTCGTCATTGTCGAGTCGCCCGCGAAGGCCAAGACGATCAACAAATATCTCGGCTCGTCCTACGAGGTTCTGGCCTCGTTCGGGCACGTGCGCGACTTGCCGGCGAAGAACGGATCGGTCGACCCGGACGCCGACTTCCAAATGATCTGGGAAGTCGACCCGAAAGCCGCGAGCCGGCTCAACGACATCGCCAAAGCTCTGAAGAGTGCGGACAAGCTGATCCTCGCCACCGACCCTGATCGCGAGGGTGAGGCGATCTCCTGGCACGTGCTGGAGGTGATGAAGCAGAAGCGTGCGCTCAAGGACCAACAGGTCGAGCGCGTCGTGTTCAACGCCATCACCAAGCAGTCGGTCACCGACGCGATGAAGCACCCACGCCAGATCGACGGCGCTCTGGTCGACGCCTACATGGCGCGCCGGGCGCTCGACTATCTGGTCGGCTTTACCCTCTCCCCCGTGCTGTGGCGCAAGCTGCCGGGCGCGCGGTCCGCCGGCCGTGTGCAGTCGGTGGCGCTGCGCCTGGTGTGCGACCGCGAAACGGAAATCGAGAAGTTCGTCCCCCGCGAGTACTGGTCGCTGATCGCCACCCTGGCGACGCCGCGCGGCGAGACCTTCGAGGCCCGCCTGGTCGGCGCCGACGGCAGGAAGATCCAGCGGCTCGACATCGGCACGGGCGCCGAGGCCGAAGACTTCAAGAAGGCAATCGAGGCGGCGAACTTCCGGGTCGCCACCGTCGAAGCCAAGCCGGCGCGCCGCAACCCCTACGCGCCGTTCACCACCTCGACGCTGCAGCAGGAAGCCAGCCGCAAGCTCGGCTTCCCGCCGGCCCACACCATGCGGGTGGCGCAGCGGCTGTACGAAGGTGTCGATATCGGCGGCGAGACCGTCGGACTCATTACTTATATGCGTACCGACGGTGTGCAGATCGATCCGTCCGCCATCACCCAGGCGCGCAAGGTGATCGCCGAGGATTTCGGCAGCGCCTATGTGCCGGAAGCGCCGCGCCAATACACCGCCAAGGCCAAGAACGCACAGGAAGCCCACGAAGCGATCCGCCCAACCGACCTGTCGCGCCGGCCGTCCGACGTCAGCCGCAACCTCGATTCCGACCAGGCCCGGTTGTACGAACTGATCTGGATCCGCACCGTCGCCAGCCAGATGGAGTCCGCCGAGCTGGAGCGCACCACCGTCGACATCGAGGCGAAAGCCGGGTCGCGCTTGCTGGAGCTGCGCGCCACCGGCCAGGTGGTGAAGTTCGATGGCTTCCTCGCCGCCTATCAGGAAGGCCGCGACGACGATTCCGAGGACGAGGATTCCCGCCGCCTCCCCGCGATGACCGAGAACGAGGCGCTGAAGCGCGAGACCCTCGCCGTCACGCAGCATTTCACCGAACCGCCGCCGCGGTTTTCCGAAGCCTCGCTGGTGAAGCGGATGGAAGAGCTCGGAATCGGCCGGCCCTCGACCTATGCCTCCATTCTGCAGGTACTGAAGGATCGCGGCTACGTCCGGCTGGAAAAGAAGCGGCTACATGGCGAGGACAAGGGCCGCGTCGTGGTCGCGTTCCTGGAGAGCTTCTTCACCCGCTACGTCGAATACGACTTCACCGCCGGGCTCGAAGAAGACCTCGACCGCATCTCCAATAATGAAGTGTCCTGGAAACAGGTGCTGAGCGACTTCTGGCGCGACTTCATCGGCGCGGTCGACGAGATCAAGGACCTGCGCGTCGCCCAGGTGCTCGACGTGCTCGACGAGATGCTCGGCCCGCACATCTATCCGGCGCGCGAGGACGGCGGCGATCCGCGGCAGTGCCCGAGCTGCGGCACCGGCAAGCTCAATCTGAAAGCCGGCAAATTCGGCGCCTTCGTCGGTTGCTCGAACTATCCGGAATGCCGCTACACCCGGCCGCTCGCTTCCGACAGCGCCGGGGATGCCGATCGTGTGCTCGGCACCGATCCCGACAGCGGCCTCGAGGTCGCGGTGAAGTCCGGCCGGTTCGGCCCCTACATCCAGCTCGGCGAGGCCAAGGACTACGCCGAGGGCGAAAAGCCGAAGCGGGCCGGCATCCCGAAGGGCACCTCGCCGTCCGACGTCGATCTCGAAATGGCGCTGAAGCTGCTCGCGTTGCCACGCGAAGTCGGCAAGCACCCGGAGACCGGCCAGCCGATCAAGGCCGGCATCGGCCGGTTCGGGCCCTATGTGCAGCACGAAAAGACCTACGCCAGCCTCGAGGCCGGCGACGATGTGCACACCATCGGCCTCAATCGCGCGGTGACGCTGATCGCCGAGAAAATCGCCAAGGGCCCGAGCAAGCGGCGGTTCGGCTCCGATCCCGGCAAGGCGCTCGGCGATCATCCGAGCCTCGGTGCCGTCGCTGTGAAGAAGGGCCGCTACGGTGCGTACGTCACCGCCGGCGGCGTCAACGCGACGATCCCTTCCGACAAAACCGAAGACACCATCACCCTGCCCGAAGCGATCGCGCTGCTCGACGAGCGCGCCGCCAAGGGCGGCGGCAAGGCCAAGAAGGCGCCGGCCAAGAAAGCCGCGGCCAAAAAGGCCGATGCCGACGGTGAAGCCAAGCCCGCGAAAAAGGCGGCTGCCAAGAAGGCCAAGCCGAAAGCTGAAGGCGCCGCCGCCAGCAAGGCGCGCGCGCCTGTCGCCGCAAAGACAGCAGCGAAGAAGGCCGCCGAGCCTAAAGACGCGGCCAAGGGTAGCGCCGCCAAGAACGGATAGATGTGAGCAAGCCGCGCGACGCGAAGTTTCCGGACAAGGCCACTCTCCTCGCCTTCATCCGTGCCCACCCCGGCAAGGTCGGGACCCGGGAGATCGCGCGCGAATACGGCCTGAAGAATGCCGATCGCGCCGAGCTGAAGCGCATGCTGCGCGAGCTCGCCGACGGCGGCAGTATTCGCAAGAGCGGCCGCCGCAAGGTGTCGGAGCCCGCCACGCTGCCACCGACCCTGCTCGCCGATATCGTCTCGCGCGACGCCGACGGCGAACTGATCGCCACCCCGTCCGAATGGGACGAGCAGGACGGCGACGCGCCGAAGATCCGCATCCATACGCCGCGCCGGATCAAGCCCGGCACCGCAGCAGGCGTTGGTGATCGCGCGCTGTTGCATGTCGAGACCGCCGATCCGCGCGAGGCCGGCCCCGCTTATGTCGGCCGTGTCATCCGTGTCCTCGAGCGCGGCAAGGCCCGTATCCTCGGCATCTTCCGCGCGCTGCCGCAAGGTGGCGGCCGGATGGTGCCGGTCGACAAGAAGCAGGCCGGCCGCGAACTCAACATCGCGGCGCACGATGCCGGCGGCGCGCAGGATGGCGATCTCGTCAGCGTCGACCTGATCCGCACCCGCGGCTATGGCCTCGCCTCAGGCCGCGTCAAGGAACGGCTCGGTTCGCTGGCCAGCGAAAAGGCGATCAGCCTGATCGCGATCCACACCCACGATATCCCGCAGGAATTCTCTACCTCCGCGATCCGCGAGTCCGAAGCCGCGGAGCCGGCGACGCTGAAGGGCCGCGAAGACTGGCGCGATCTGCCACTGGTGACGATCGATCCGCCCGACGCCAAGGACCACGACGACGCCGTCCACGCCGAGCCTGATCCGGATCCGAACAACAAAGGCGGCGTCATCCTGCATGTCGCGATCGCCGACGTCGCTTACTACGTGCGCCCCGGCTCGGCACTCGACCGCGACGCGCTGCGCCGCGGCAATTCGGTGTACTTTCCCGACCGCGTCGTGCCGATGCTGCCGGAGCGGATCTCCAACGATCTGTGTTCGCTGAAGCCGGGCGACGCGCGCGGCGCTCTTGCCGTCCGCATGGTGATCGACGCGCAGGGGCACAAGCGCTCGCATTCGTTCCACCGCGTGCTGATGCGCTCGGCGGCAAAGCTGAGCTACGCACAGGCCCAGGCCGCGATCGACGGCAAGCCCGACGACATCACCGGCCCGCTGCTCGAAACCATCCTGAAGCCGCTTTACGAAGCCTACGCGGTGGTGAAGCGCGGCCGTGACGAGCGCGATCCGCTCGACCTCGATCTGCCCGAGCGCAAGATCATCCTGAAGCCGGACGGCACTGTCGACCGCGTCATCGTGCCGGAGCGGCTCGACGCGCACCGGCTGATCGAGGAGTTCATGATCCTCGCCAACGTCGCAGCCGCCGAGATGTTGGAGAAGAAGGCGCTGCCGCTGATCTACCGGGTTCACGATGAGCCCAGCGTCGAGAAGGTCCACAACCTCGTCGACTTCCTGAAGACGCTCGATCTGTCGTTCGCCAAGCAAGGTGCGCTGCGGCCGGCGCAGTTCAACCGCATTCTGGCGATGGTCAAAGGCGAGGATTCCGAGCCGCTGGTCAACGAGGTGGTGCTGCGGTCGCAGGCGCAAGCCGAGTATGCCGCCGAGAATTATGGCCACTTCGGCCTCAATCTGCGTCGCTACGCACACTTCACCTCGCCGATCCGCCGCTACGCCGATCTCGTGGTGCATCGCGCGCTGATCCGCGCGCTCGATCTCGGCGACGGCGCGCTGCCGCCGAGCGAGACCACCGAGACGCTGGCGGAAGTCGCCGCGCAGATCTCGCTTACCGAGCGGCGCGCGATGAAGGCCGAGCGCGAGACGGTCGACCGGCTGATCGCGCATCATCTCGCCGACCGGATCGGCGCCACGTTCCAGGGCCGCGTCTCCGGCGTCACCAAGGCCGGCCTGTTCGTCAAGCTGAGCGACACCGGCGCTGACGGGCTAATCCCGATCCGCTCGCTCGGCGACGAGTATTACAACTACGACGAAACCCGCCATGCGCTCATCGGCTCGCGCAGCGGGGCCATGCACCGGCTGGGGGATGTGGTCGACGTCAAGCTGGTGGAAGCTGCACCGGTGGCCGGCGCGCTGCGGTTCGAGCTGGTGAGCAACGCCAGCGTCGAATTCACGCACCGCAAGACTGCACGCAAGACCAAGGGGAAGAGCAAGGCCAAGCTGAAAACCGAGAACGGCAAGACGGCGCGCGCCAAGCCCGGACGGGTGAAGCCGCGAAAAACCGCCAAGCCGAAACAAAAAACCAAGTCCGGGAGAGGAAAACGCTGATGAGCACGCTGACCCGCGAGCCGATCGTCTGGCCTCCGCAATCCGCCCCGTCGCAGCAGCGCAACGTCTGGCAGGCGATGTGGCGTGGCTTCCGCGGCCGCTGCCCGAACTGCGGCGAAGGCCGGATGTTTCGCGCGTTCCTCAAGACCGCTGACAGCTGCACACAGTGCGGCCAGGACTTCACCGGCCACCGTGCCGACGACCTTCCCGCTTATCTTGTAATCGTCATCGTCGGCCACATCGTGGTGCCGATCGCGCTGTCGATCGAGACGCATTACGCGCCGCCGGTGGAATTGCAGCTGGCGATCTACCTGCCTTTCACCCTGCTGGCTTCGCTGCTATTGCTGCAGCCGGTCAAAGGCGCCGTGGTCGGATTGCAATGGGCATTCCGGATGCACGGCTTCGACGAGACCAACCCGGACCACTGACGGCGCGATTCCCACGCGGCGGCACAACGACGAACAACAACACCAACAAGAAACGACAACGGGAGCGATATGACCGAATCCGCGACACAGACCGAACCGAAGGTCGAGCAGGATCACCAGGAAGCCAGCCACCACCCCTATTTCCGCCCCAAGGACGCCGCGACGCTGATCCTGGTGGACCGCAGCGGCTCGACGCCGAAGGTGCTGGTCGGCAAGCGCCACGACAACGTCGTGTTCATGCCCGGCAAGTTCGTGTTTCCCGGCGGCCGCGTCGACAAAAGCGACGTCCGGGTCCCGGTCGCAGCGCCGATCCCGCCGGAGCTCGAAGCCAATCTGCTGAAAGGCAGCCCGAAGACCACGCCGTCCCGCGCCCGCGCGCTGGCGATCGCGGCGATCCGCGAAGCCTGCGAAGAGACCGGGCTGTGCCTCGGCTGCAAGACTGAAACCAAAGCGAAGCTGGACGGTCCGTGGCAGCCTTTCGCCGAAGCCGGCCTGCTGCCCGATCCGTCCGGCCTGTTTCTGATCGCGCGCGCGATCACTCCGCCCGGCCGCATCAAGCGGTTCGACACCCGCTTCTTCACCGCCGATGCTTCGGCAATCGCACACCGCGTCGAGGGCGTGGTGCATGCGGATGCCGAGCTGGTCGAGCTGGTGTGGGTCGAGCTCGGCTCCAAGCCGCTCGCCGATCTGCATCCGATGACCAAGAACGTGCTCGGCGAACTCGATCGCCGGCTTGCCACCGGTCCGCTGCGCCACGACGCCGCGCTGCCGTTCTTCCACTTCTACGGCGGCAAGATGCAGAAGGACATGCTACCGGGCGGCTGAGCGCCCGGCCTGCATCTCACCAGCACACTCGAACTAACGGCGCGACCACCGTGCCGTTAGTTCCAGCAGCAAGGCGATCGCCGCCAGCGCGCCGCCGTAGAGGCTCACTACCGTCCAGCCCCCGTGCGCCCAGGCGAAGGCCGCGCCGGCCGAGCCGATCGATCCGCCGATGAACATCCCGGTCATGAACACGGTGTTGAGCCGGTTTCGCGCTTCCGGCACCAGCGCGTAGACGATGTGCTGGTTGGAAATCAGCGCGCCCTGCAGGCCGAAATCCATCACCACCACGCCGATCAGCAGTCCGGCGATGCTGCCCCACAGCCCGAACAACATCCACGCCACCAAAACCAGCGCGGCGCCGAGCGCGATCACCGGGCCCGGCCCGCTTCTATCCGCGATCCGGCCGGAGATCGGCGCCGCGAATACCCCGACGACGCCGACGAGGCCGAACAGGCCCGCGGCCTCGGCCCCAAGCCCGAACTTCGGCTCCTGCAGATGCAGCGCCAGCACCGTCCAGAACACGCTGAAGGACGCGAACAGCGCCGCCTGCACCGCGGTCCCTCGCCGCAGATCCGGCTGCTGACGCCATAACGAAGCCAGCGACTTCAGAGCCGCTCCATAGCTGATGTCGAGGTGACCGTGATGGCGCGGCAGCAGCCACGCCATCAGCGCCGCAGTACCGAGCGCCGCCGGCACCGCCAGCCAGAACATCTCCCGCCAGCCGAGGTGACCGGCCACAAATCCTGCCACCGTCCGGCTGAGCAGGATGCCGCACAACAGCCCGGCCATCACCAGGCCGATGGTCTTGCCGCGGCGCTCCGGCGCCGCCAACGCCGCGGCAAACGGCACAACCTGCTGCGCCACCGACGCGCAGGCGCCGAGCGCCAGCGACGCGGCGATGATCAGCCAGGCTGACGGCGCCAACGCCACCAGCGCGGCCGCGACCGCCAGGAGCACGAACTGCCCGGTGATCAGCCGCCGGCGGTCGGTCAGGTCGCCGAGCGGCACCAGCAGGAACAGCCCGACCGCATAACCGAGCTGGGTGGCGGTCGGAATCATCCCGGTGAGCGCGGGGTTGCCGAGGTCGCGCTCGATCACCCCCAGCATCGGCTGGTTGTAATAGATGTTGGAGACGCTGATGCCCGCGGCAGCGGCCATTGCCAACGTCAGCCCCGCGCTCATCGCCGGACCCGGCAGCGCTGCCCCGCAGGATCCCGGCTTCGGTGGAGGTTCGGGTTGAGAATTCTCCGCAATGCGCAGGGCCGGCTCACTGACGCTCATCTGGGGCCTTTCGTGACAGAATCGGGGTCGAGGTTCCGAAGATGGGTCGCAGCGCTCCGAAATCGAGGGCGGCCGTAGGAAGATCTGCGATGCGCGGAACGCTGTCTTGTCGGATTTGCCCGGCTTTTGGCCGCTTTGGGTGCGAATTTCAGGGCTTGGAGGCGATTTCGTCGATCCCGGTCGCCTATCCCTGCAGAGAACCTTGACTTTCGGGCAGCCGTGGCTAGTTTGCCGGCCAAACGCGGGTCCTGACGTTCGACCTCGCCTGTTTATTCCGAAATTCGAGGTTTGAGATCATGGCCAAGGCGGTCACCATCAAGATCAAGCTCGTGTCGACGGCCGACACCGGGTTCTATTACGTGACGAAGAAGAACTCGCGCACCATGACCGACAAGATGGTCAAGAAGAAGTACGACCCGGTCGCGCGCAAGCACGTCGAGTTCAAGGAAGCCAAGATCAAGTAAGCCGCTTCGGCCTGCTGACGGCATTCCTTCCGCGGGGCCTTCGGGCCCCGTTTCTATTTGCTGCCTGCTCCAGCAGGGATGAGGCTGCGGTTGAACTCCACGTGGAGCGGCCGGTCTCAGGCTGCGTGTTCGGTTTTGTAAGGCCGAACCAGAAGGTCGGCGGGAATTTTCCAGGCGTTCGCGATCTTGCGGATCATCTCGACGGTGAGTGCGCGACGACGCGACAGCACCTCGGACGCTCGCGACCGCGAGCCGAGAAGTTCGGCCAACTCAGTCTGCGTATGTCCGAGTTCGTCGATGGCGTATTGCAGTACATCGACCGGGTCCTGTTCTTCGCCAATCGCGATCGGCCACCTTTTTGCTTCATAAAGCTCGACCAGCGCCAACAGGACATCGAGCCTATCGCCCTCTTCCGATCCTTCCGGCGCCCCCCAGCAAGCTTCGATCGCGGCCAGTGCGGCGCGGTGATCCTCGTCAGTCCGGATCGGGCGAAGGTCCACAGCGATCTCCTCAGAATTGCGACACGGTCAACGCATCGATCCGATCGTATTCGGCGTGCGTCCCGATGAACTTCACAAACGCGATCTGACGACGGAAATCGAAGGCGGCCACCAATCGAAAATTGCCGCCAGCGATCTCGAATCTGACGCGCTCACGATTGAGCACTTTGGCCTTGGGCGCGGCCTTCTGAACGTCGTCGGTTGAGGTCCAGCCTGCCGCCCTGATCAACGCGTACCAACGCTCGACAGATGGCTTGGCTTCCGGGTGTTTGCCCCAGAACTCGACCAGCACGTTGCGGGCGATCAGACGCATCCTCGTTAGTAGCACGTTCCCATTTTGGGAACAATGCCAGAGGCGGCATTACGCCGCCGCGGCGACCACGCGATTGCGGCCGTCGTGCTTGGCCCGGTACAGCGCGGTGTCGGCGCGTTTCAGCAGGTCGGGGATCGGCTCGCCCTTGCGCTCCAGCGTCGACAGCCCGATCGAAATCGTGACCTCGATCCGGCGCGCGCCCTTCTCGACTGCAAACGGCTCGCCAGCGATGGCGCGGCGCAGCCGCTCGGCCACCATTTGGGCGACGTGCAGATCGGTCTCCGGCATCACGATCACGAATTCCTCGCCGCCGTAGCGGCAAGCGAGATCGATGCCGCGGATCGACTTCTTGATCCGCAGCGCGAACTCGCGCAGCACGTCGTCGCCGGCATCGTGGCCATAGCTGTCGTTGATCGACTTGAAGAAGTCGATGTCGAGGATCATAAGCGCCAGCGGCTTGCCGCGTGCGCCCGCCTGCTCGGCGAGCGTCGCCAGATGGCTCTCCATGTAGCGCCGATTGTGCAGCCCGGTGAGACCGTCGGTGATCGCCATTTCGATCGAATGCTGCACATTGTCGCGCAGATGATCGGTGTAGCGGCGGCGGCGGATCTGGGTCCGCGCCCGCGCCATCAATTCGTTCTTGTCGACCGGCCGCAGCAGATAGTCGTTCACGCCGATCTCGAGCCCGCGCAGCAGCCGCGCATTGTTCTCGGCATCGGCGATCGCGAGGATCGGCACATGCCGGGTGCGCTCCAGCGAGCGCGCTTGGCTGCACAGCCGCAGCCCGTCGAAATTCTCCAGCCCCAGCGACACGATCAGCAGGTCGTAATTGCCGTCGGCGGCGTGGAACAGCGCCTCCGAAGGATTGGTCTCGACGTCGACGTCGTGCTCGGCGCTGAGCAGCGGCGCCAGCCGCTCGTAGGACGACGGCCGGTCGTCGACCAGCAGAATGCGGCCGCCTTTTCCCTGATCGGCGACGGCTTCGCGCTCCGGCGCCTGCATGCCGATTTCGAGCGAAGTGATCGCCCGCATCCGCAGCTCGTCGGTCATCATCTTCAGCCGGGTCAGCGACCGCACCCGTGCGATCAGCACGACGTCGGACACCGGCTTGGTGAGGAAATCATCGGCGCCCGCCTCGAGGCCGCGCACGCGATCGGCCGGGCTGTCGAGCGCCGTCACCATCACCACCGGGATGAAATGCGTCTTCGGATTTGACTTCAGCCGGCGACAGACTTCGAAGCCGTCCATGTCCGGCATCATCACATCGAGCAGCACGATGTCGCATTCGGCGCGCTGGCAGATCTCCAGCGCCTGAATGCCGTTCGATGCGGTGATGACGTCGAAATACTCGGCCGACAACCGGTCTTCGAGCAGCTTGACGTTCGCCGGGATGTCGTCGACCACCAAGATACGCGCTGACACGATACCACTCCTAGCCGATGAACCGCCGGACCGTCTCGATGAACTTGCCGACCGAGATCGGCTTCGACAAATAGGCTTCGCAGCCGCCTTCGCGGATTCGCTCCTCGTCGCCCTTCATCGCGAATGCGGTGACGGCTACCACCGGAATGTGACGGAGTTCGGCATCGTCCTTGATCCAGCGCGTGACTTCGAGCCCGGACACCTGCGGCAGTTGGATGTCCATCAGGATCAGATCGGGGCGCAGCTTGCGAACCAGGTCGAGCGCTTCATAACCGTTGCTCGTTCCCGCCGTCTGGTAGCCATGGGCCTCCAGCAAGTCGCGAAAGAGCTTCATATTGAGCTCGTTGTCTTCGACGATCAGGACGGTTTTCGCCATCCCGCCCCTCCACTACTCGCACTAAAATGCCCGGGCCGGCGGCCCGCGATCGTTCGACAAGCCGCAAGACTCGGGCATGATTGAATAAAATAGAGACGAGAAGTTACGGAAAGGCAAACACAACCGATGCGAAAGCGGCTTCAAGATCCTCGCCAAGCGGCTGAAATCGTGGCGATTCAGGCGCTATCCTTCATCGCGGGAGAGCCCGAGCGGCTCGGTCTGTTTCTCGCTGAGACCGGGATCGGCCCGGAGACTCTGCGCAGTTCCGCCGCCGATCCGCAGTTCCTGATCAGCGTGCTCAACTTCGTGCTGCGCGACGACGCCACCGCAAAAGCGTTCGCCGACTCGGTCCAGCTTCACCCCACCAACGTCGCTGCAGCCCTGCAGGTGCTGGAGGACAAGCCATGGGAGCGTGACACGCCGTGAGCGGCGACGACCCAGGCACACGGACTGCGCCCGGCTTCTGCCGGGATTGCCTCGCCGACCAGCGCGCCGAGGCGCGGCGCTGCACGGCCTGCGGGTCGCCGCGCCTGCTGCGGCACCAGTCGCTCGGAACTCTGTCGCTCGCTCATATCGACTGCGACGCGTTCTATGCGACGGTGGAGAAGCGCGACAATCCGGAGCTTGCCGACAAGCCGGTGATCGTCGGCGGCGGCAACCGCGGCGTGGTCTCGGCGGCCTGCTACATCGCCCGTACCTTTGGGGTGCGCTCGGCGATGCCGATGTTCAAGGCGCTGGCGCTGTGCCCCTCGGCGTCGGTGGTGCGGCCCGACATGGCGAAGTATGTCCGGGTCGGCCGCGAGGTGCGGCAAGCGATGCGGGCGCTGACGCCGCTGGTCGAGCCGCTGTCGATCGACGAGGCGTTCCTCGACCTGGCCGGCACCGAGCGGATGCACGGCATGATCCCCGCCAAGGTGCTGGCGAAGTTCGCCCGCGAGGTCGAGCGCGACATCGGCGTCACCGTCTCGGTCGGGCTGTCGTGTAACAAGTTCCTCGCCAAGATCGCGTCCGATCTCGACAAGCCGCGTGGCTTCGCCGCGCTCGATCAGGACGAAGCCCGCGAGATGTTGGCGCCGCGGCCGGTCGGCTTCATCTTCGGGGTCGGCCCGGCCACCGCGTCGCGGCTGGCAAGTCGCGGCTTCCGCACCATCGCCGATCTGCAGCGCGCCGATGAGATCGAGCTGATGCGGCAGTTCGGCGACGAAGGTCGGCGGTTGTGGAGGCTGGCGCGCGGCATCGATGACCGCAAGGTGGTGCCTGATCGCGGCGCCAAATCGATTTCCAACGAGACCACCTTCGAGGACGACATCCGCGACCTTGCGACGCTGGAGAAGATCCTGTGGCGGCTGTCGGAGAAGGTGTCGTCGCGGCTGAAAAGCGCCGCCCTCTCCGGCTCGACCATTACTTTGAAACTAAAGACCGCCGATTTCCGCCAGCGCACCCGTGCCCAGACCATCCACGCGCCGACCCAAATGGCCAACCGGATCTTCTCGGTGTCGCGCGAGATGCTAAGCAAGGAAGTCGACGGCACCGCGTTCCGGCTGATCGGCACCGGCGTCAGCGCGCTGACCGAGCAGACCGGCCCGGCGGAGGACGACATGCTCGACCGCCGCTCCGCCCACGCCGAACGCGCGATCGACGACCTGCGCAAGAAGTTCGGCGACGCCGCGGTGATCCGCGGCATCGCATTCGATCGGGTGCAGAAGCCGCAGGGATGACGGAGATCAGCCCGAAGGCGCGCGATTGCGAGAGCAGCGAAGCCATCCAGGAGCGTTACGCACGCACAGATGGACTGCTTCGTCGCGATACTCCTCGCAATAACGGATCGCGAGGGCCTTGTTACTTACACGGCTTGTCGGACTTGACCTCGAGCTTGCCCATCGCGCCAGCGAGGACGAAGTCGTTGTAGTCGAGCACCAGCGAACGCGATACGCCGTTCTCGTAGAGTTCGAACGACATCGCATAGACCGGCGTCTGTTCGCCGGTGGCGGACTTGGCGTCGCGATCGTAGTAGCTCACCGTCACCGGCCAGCGCGTCAGCGCCTTCATCGCATCGTCATTGGTGGACGGATCGGGCGACGCCACCGCGCCGCTGCCCTTGATCGGCTGGCCGATCACCGTCAGCGTATTGTAGACCTTCTCGCCGTTGTCCGAGCCGTCATATACTGACAGGTTCAGCAGCGACTTGCCGGCGCGCGCGGCTTCGATGATGCGTTCGATCTGCTCGGTCGGGAACACGGTCGAGCCGTCGAGTTCGAACGTCTTCTGCACCGGCTGCTTCAGCTTCACCGTGATATGATCGCCGGTGCGCTCGGCCATGCCGTCGACGTCGCTCTCCTTGGAGTCGTCCATCCGGGTGCCGATCTTGAACCGGTAGCTCTTGCCGGCGGCGTCCTCCCAGCTCGACGAACGCAGATCGCTGAGCGTGTTCTTGCCCTCGCCGCTCTGGATCTCCGAGACCTGGCGGAAATCGGAGGTATAGCCTTCGCAGGCGTTGCCGGAGAAATTGTACAGGATGCGGCCGCGCACCGTGCTGATCGAGGCGTTGTTGCGGGTCTTCACCAGGCTGAGGTCGTACAGCGCCTGGTGCGGCAGGAAGTTGATCGCGGGGCCGGCAATGGCTGCCGATCCGCTCGACATGGCGAAGGCCGCCACGATTGCCAGCAGTCCCCGGCTCGGTCGCGTCGTCTGTCGTGACACGGGCATGTCGTCTCCCTGATAACGGTCGGATTAAAATAAGCAGCGGCCGGAGTCGCCGCAACGGCCCGGATTCGTGGACCACCGGATTGCGGTGAAATCACGGAGCAATTTGGTTCAAACGCAATTTGATCGGAACCTGCCGGCCGACACGGCTGCACGCGGAGCGGGCTTTGCGAGTTGCAGCGGCTTGCTTGCCACAGCCTGCGCAATCGGCCAAACAAGACCGCCCGGCCGAACGGAGCGCCGGGAGACGCGACGAGCAATGGGGATCGGCATGACCGGGGTGATCGAGCAGAAACTGACCGCGCAGGGCATCGTGTTGCACGAGCCGGCGAGCCCGGTCGCCAACTATGTGGGCTTCGTCCGCACCGGCAATCTGCTGGTGGTATCCGGGCAGGTTTGCTTCGACGGCGCAGGCAAGCTGGTCGCCCAGGGCAAGCTCGGCGCCGACGTCTCGATCGAACAGGGCAACGCCGCAGCGCGCGCTTGCGCGATCAACCTGCTGGCGCAGCTCAAGGCGGCGCTGGGCGATCTCGACAAGGTGGTGCGTGTGGTGCGGCTGGGCGGTTTCATCAACTCGACGCCGGACTTCGTCGACGGGCCGAAGGTGATGAACGGCGCTTCCGACCTGATGGTCGCCGTGTTCGGTGACAAGGGCCGCCACGCCCGCACCACTGTCGGCGTCGCCTCGCTGCCGGCCAATGCCGCGGTCGAGGTCGAAGGCCTGTTCGAAGTCGCGTAACCCCGCGGGAGACAGAGCGATGCGCGCGCCCGACTGGCTGACCGCCCGACCGGTCGCGCATCGCGGCCTGCACGACCGCGCCCGCGGCATCGTCGAGAACATGCCCGGCGCGATCAACGCAGCGATCGCCGGCAATTTCAGTATCGAAGTGGACATCCAGCTCACCGCCGACGGTGAAGCGATGGTCCACCATGACGACGATCTCGGCCGACTGACCGACGGTGACGGGGCCCTGCTCGGCATGACAGCAGCACAGCTCCGCCAGGTGCCGTTCAAGGATACGCCCGAGCGGATGATGTCGGTCGGCGAGCTGTGCGACCTCGTCGCCGGCCGCGCGGCGCTGGTGATCGAACTGAAGAGCCATTTCGACGGCGACCGCAAGCTCGCGCGCCGGCTGCTCCAGGTGCTGGACAGCTACAAGGGCCCGGTCGCGGCAATGTCGTTCGATCCCGACCAGGTGCTGGCGCTCCGCCAGCTTGCGCCGAAGCTGCCGCGTGGCATCACCGCGGAGCGTAGCTATGACGACGCCTATTGGGCCAAGCTCAACGAGGCGCAGCGCGACCCGATGGTGGCGCTGAAGCACGGTCTCAGAACCCAGCCGCACTTCGTCGCCTACCGGGTCGATGACCTCCCTGCCCCGGCGCCGTGGATCGCGCGCAATTTGTTCGGCTGCGCACTGCTGAGCTGGACGGTGCGCACCCCCGAGCAGCGCGCCCGCGCCGCCCGCTACGCCGACCAAATGATCTTCGAGGGCTTTGTTCCGTAATCGTGACCGCAACCGGTCTTGAACGAAGCGCGGCAAATGCCCAATCTCTGCGGAATGACAGTCAGCAGCGCTTTTTCCACCGGTTCGGCGGTTTGACGACAACATCCGACATCACGCTGGAAGCGGTGTCATCGGTGGATGCGATCTCCGCCGCCGATTGGGATGCCTGCGCGCGCTCCGGGACGATCGTCCCTCATCCGGATCGGACCGGCGGAGCCGGCAGCGCCCGCACGGCCGCGACAGCCGCCTACAATCCGTTTCTCAGCCACGCGTTCTTCGCCGCGCTCGAACAGTCGCGGTCGGCAAGTGCCCGCACCGGCTGGGGGCCGCGGCACCTGATCGCCCGCGAGGATGGACGTATCGTCGGGCTCGTGCCGTGCTATCTGAAATCGCATTCGCAGGGCGAATACGTGTTCGACCGCGGCTGGGCCGACGCCTATGAGCGCGCCGGCGGTAGCTACTATCCCAAGCTTCAAGTCTCGGTGCCGTTTACCCCTGCAACCGGGCCGCGCCTGCTGATCCGCGATGGCGTCGATCCGGCGCGTGTCGGCGGCGCGCTGGTGAACGGTCTGATGGCGCTGTGCGATCTCAGCAAGGCGTCGTCGGTGCACGTCACCTTCGCGCGAGAGAGCGAGTGGCGCTTCCTTGCCGAGCGCGGTTTCCTGCAACGCACCGATCAGCAGTTTCACTGGCACAATGCCGGCTATTCAAGCTTCGACGATTTCCTCGCGACGCTGAACTCGCGCCATCGCAAGGGCATCAAGCGCGAGCGGCGCGATGCGGTGGCGAATGGCATCACCATCCATCACCTCACCGGCGCGGATATCACTGAGGACGCTTGGGACGCGTTCTTCGAGTTCTACATCGAGACCGGCTCGCGCAAATGGGGACGGCCCTACCTGAACAGGGAATTCTACTCCCTGATCGGCCAGAGCATGAGCGAGGACGTGCTGCTGGTGATGGCGAAGCGTAACGGCCGGTGGATCGCCGGCGCGATCAACTTCATCGGCGGCGACACGCTGTTCGGCCGTCATTGGGGCGCGATCGAGCATCATCCATTTCTGCATTTCGAGGTGTGCTACTATCAGGCGATCGACTTTGCGATCACGCGCGGCCTCAAGGTGGTCGAAGCCGGCGCACAGGGCGAGCACAAGATCGCACGTGGCTATCTGCCGCAGACCACCTACTCGGCGCACTTCATCGCAGACCCGGCGCTGCGCCGCGCGATCGCCGATTATCTCAAGCGCGAACGAATGTATGTTGACGAGATGGGCCGCGAGCTGACCGAAGCCGGTCCTTTTAAAAAAGGTAACATCGCCGATCCGGCTTGACCCGCCTATGCACGGTGACGACAATCGCGCCGCCAAGCCCGGAGCAACCATGACCGCTTACGATCCCGAGAACATTTTCGCCAAGATCCTGCGCGGCGAAATCCCGTGTCACAAAATCTATGAAGACGATCACGTCTTCGCCTTCCTCGACATCATGCCGCGTTCGACCGGCCACACGCTGGTGATCCCGAAAGCACCGGCGCGCAACATCCTCGACATCACGCCCGAGGATTTCGCCCATGTGGCGCGCGGCGCACACAAGATCGCACACGCGGCGATGAAGGCGTTCAAAGCCGACGGCATCGTGGTGCAGCAGTTCAGCGAACCGGCCGCCGGCCAGGTGGTCTATCATCTGCACATGCACGTGATGCTGCGCCACGAAGGCGTGCCGCTGCTGCCGCCGGCCTCGCGCAAGGAAGAGCCCGCGGTGCTCGAACAACACGCCGCACAACTGAAGGCGGCGCTGTCACAGAGCTGAGACGGCTACTTCACCATCGAGTGCACGCAGCGATCCGGCTTCAAGTCGATCAGCGGCGTGCCGTCGAGGCAATCGAGGCCGCGCACCAAGACGGTCGCGCCCTCGATCCCGACCACCGCCACCGACGAAATCCCGATTGGGTTCGGTCGCAGCGGCGAGCGCAGCGCGAAGGTGCCGCGCGGTCCGTCGATACCGTGGCCACGCTGGATCACCAGATCGCGCCGCGAGAGATGCAGCCAGTACACCACCTGGGCATGGGCGAACTTGTCGAGTCCTTGGAGCGCCTGAATCCACGGCTCGAAGATCTCGAGCCGGCACACCGGCCCGTCGTGACTGCCCTGCCGCGGCGTCTCGCCGCGCGACGTCCAGGGCGTGTGAATGCGGCCGATGAACACCAGACCGGCATCGGTCGGCGGCGGCGCCTCGACCACGACCTCGCCTTCGCGGATCTCACCTCTGTCCATCATTATGCGCCTTCTCACTGACAGCCCGGTGTAGCGCGAAACCGCACAGGTTTCACCGCCACCAAAGTTGGCCGATCAGCAGCACCGCCTCGCCCGCCACCACGCCGGCGAAGATCGAGCGGCGCGCGGCCAGAAACACCGCAAGGCCCGCCGCCACCGCACCATAGCGCAGCATCGGCGACACGCTCGCCAATGCGCCCGGCGGCAGGAACAGGATCTGGGCAATCACGCCCGCCAGGATCGCGGTCGCGACCGCGCGCACCCAGATCAAAAGCTCCGAGCCTTCGTCGATGCCACCGCCGAGCCACAACCCGAGCATCCGCCAGGCTTCGTTCGGCAGCACGCCGGCGAGCACCAGCACCATCAGCGCCTGCCAATTGCCGATGAAGTCGCTCACGCCCGCCTCCGTCGCCGCATCCAGTGCACGCCGTAGGCAATCGTCCCGGCCGAGACGCCGCTGATCAGCACGTCGACGCCGGTATGCAGCAGCGCGACCAGCGGAAACAGCGCCAGCCCGAGCAGCAGCGCGACGACGTCGGCGAGTTCGCGGCAGTTGCGCGCGGTCGATAGCAGAAACGCCAGCGGGGTCAGCAGCAGGATCGCAGCGCCGAACGACTGCGGCAGGTTCGCCGCGAGCAGAAAGCCGATCACATTGGCAACGAGACACACCGAGACCAGGCCGGTGCCGAGACCATTGGCGAAGGCAACTCGCCGCTCGCGCGGCACCTGCGGCAGCAGACGGAAGCACTCCACCCACATCGTCACCGCGACGAAGTGCGCCGGCAGCACGAGATGCCGCAACTTTGTAGTCGGGGTCCTCAGCATCGGCAGCACCGACACCACCATGGGAAACAGCCGGATCGCCGACACGGTGACGGCGATCGCCGCCTGCACCGGCGTCGCACCGGAGCCGAGCGACGAGATCAGGATGATCTGTGCCGGGCCGGCCCACACCAGCACGGTGCTCAGCAGCACCCAGCCGAGGCTGAAATGGCTGTCATGGGCGAGCGCACCGATGCCGATGAAGGTCGCGAACAGCACCAGCGTCAGCACACTGCCGCTAGCGGCAATCAGGCCGCGGAGAAAGGCACGGCCGGGGCTGTGCCAGTGCGGCGAAGTCGAGGAGGAAACGGGCATGCGGTCTCTGCGAGTTACGCCCCATACGCGCTGCCCAGGGCGCTGCGGTCAAGGCGCTGCGTTTACCTTAACCATCGGTTTCTCTTCAGTCGAATTCGAGAATCGCCACCACCTGTGATAGCAAAACACAACCATCGCGACAGGAGACGGGGATGTTCGATCGAAGGTGCACAGCTCGCCAGCGCGTTTACTATGGCGGCCGCCTGGTGTTTCAGGCTCGCGCATCCACGTTCGACTGCATCGTCCGCAACTTCTCGGGGAACGGCGCGCAGGTCGAGGTCGACAATCCTGCGGCCGTGCCGGACACCGTCGAGTTGATGATCCCCCGTCAGGGCATCTCCTATTTCGGCCGGATCGTCTGGCGCCTCGAGAACATGGCCGGCCTCGTCCTGGAGACGCCGCGGCGCCACGTGGATTCGCTGCCACTCGACATCGCGCTCCGGCTGCGCGCAACCGAGCGCGTCAATCAGCAGCTCCGCACGCAGCTCAGCGACCTGCGCTCCCAATTCTGATCCGCCTCGGGCCGTCAGCCTCGATTGCGCAGCACCAGGCACGCCTGCCCGGCCCGGCGGATCTGCTTGCACAGATCGTCCGCTTCGCCGCGCGTGTCGGCGCCAATCCGCACCTGATAGAACGGCCGGGTGCCGCGGCTGCGGAACAGGCCGCTCAGCAATGTCGGGTCGCGCTCGCCGATCACGCCGCTCAGCCGCGACATCGCTCGCGCGTAGCTCGCCAGCGCGCGGTTGCGATTGAAGCCGGCGGCGAGCTGCACACCCCAGGGCCGATCGGCGCCGAGCTTCACACGTTGTTCGAGCTCGGCGACGAACGGATTCGGCGCCCGCTTCAACAGCGCCATCAGCGTGCGGCAATCGGTGTCTGCCTTGGTCTCCGGCAGCTTTGCGGCACGTCCCGCCTTGGCCCAGTCGTCGACCGAACTACCGGTGATCGCGAACACGTAGTCCCGCGTCTGCAGCGGCATACCGCCAGTCCCGGCGAGCCATTCCTGCACCCGGCGCGGCCCGGCGTTATAGGCAGCCGCTGCAAGCCCGAGATTGCCGAACTGATCGCGCAGCTCCTTGAGGAATTCGGCCGACTTCGGCAGCGCCTGCACCGGATCGAACGGATCGAGCAGCCGGCGCTCGTTGGCCGTGCCGGGCATGAACTGGGCGATGCCTTGCGCGCGCTTACCACTGCGTGTCACCGGGCCCACGGCATCCGGCTGAAACCGGCTCTCCTGCCAGATCACGCGGGCGAAAAACTCCAGCGGCAAATCGTGAGCCTTGGCGGCCGATTCGATCATCAGGCAGATCGACTCCCGCGTACCCGCATCACCGCCCTTGTCGGTGGCATCGGCCGGCTTGTCGCCGGGTATGGCTTGATTGGGCTCTGCTGCAGGCTTGGCTTGGTCCGCGGCAGGTGCTGGCTTGCTCGGTTCGGCCGCAGCCGGCGGTGCGGCGGCGTCCGTCTTTGGCTGTGGCGTATCCTCAGCATACACCGGAGCGCAGGCGAGCAAGGTCAGCGCGGCCGCAACGGGCGCGAGCCAAGGCGGCCGGATCATGCGCGGTTTCCCTTCAACGGCCGCATTCCTTGACTCACCCAGGCAACGGACTAGCAATTCAACGACGCAGTTTCGGGAACGCATGATGGCCGAAACTGATCCGAATGCCAGCGCTGCGGCCGATGCCAAAAGCTGTGCGAGAGTCTGGGTCGAAACGGCGCAGCGATACCGCAAGCCTCGTTGTCGCCTCGTCTTTCCGGCAATTGCCTGGTCGACCCGTTGGACTAAAACGTCGATTCGAAACGCCACGCGCGAACCGCGGCATCGATACCGCAGGTTCGGACTCGCCAGGGGACGACGACCATCAAGCGCAAACAACCAAAACAGCGCCGGCCGAAGAAGAAGCATCACGGCGGTCAGCCGCGACCGGCCGCCGCTGCACGAGCGTTGCCGCCGGACGATGAGACCGCTGTCGCATCGAGCGCCGACGAGGCTCAGGTCTCCGCCGCGCCTGCGGCCGCCAAGCCGGCACCGGCCACCGCGGAGCCCCGGCCTGCGCCGCCACCGGTCAAACCGCAAACCGCGCCGAAGCCGCTTCCTGGCCCGAAGCCGAAGCAACCGCAGACCAAGCAGCCCAGGCCGGCACGTGGGACCGGACAGATTGCACCGGCGCCGGCCGCGACTCCTGCGGCGGCGGCGCCTCCCGCCGCCGCGCGCGCCAGCTTCCTGCCGCTGACGCTGCTGCTCGGCGCCTGCGACAGTCTTTTCGACATGCTGCGCAACCGTCCGCAGCGGCTGCTGCTGTGGGTGCTCGGCCTGTACGGCACGCTGTGGTTCATCAGCGCCATCAGCTTCCCCGGACTGCCCGCCGTCGGCTACGAAATGGCGCTGTTCGGCAGCGAGCTGCAGGGCGGCTATTGGAAGTATCCACCGCTGGCGCCGTGGCTGACCGAACTCGTTTCGCTCGCCACCGGACGCTGGAACGGCGCACAGCTTCTGCTCGCGCTGGGCTCCGCGCTGATGACGCTGGCGCTGCTGTGGCGCCTTGGCGCCTCGATCTTTGGCGCCAGCGGAGCGACGCTCGCTGTGGCGCTCACCATCCTGATCGGCTGCTTCGGCCCGCAGGTCACCGCCTACGATCCGGCGATCGCCAGCCTGCCCTTTGCGGTCGCTGTCGTGTTACTTTATCGCCGCGCCGTACTCGGCGGCATGCGGTCGAGCTGGATCGGGCTCGGCATTGCCGCTGCGATTCTGATCTCCACTAACCATGCCGGCGCTGCACTTGTCCTCGTGCTGATCGGACACTTGGTGCTGACCGCAGATGGTCGTCGCCGGCTGGCGACCAGTGGCGTGGCGGTCGCCGCGGGCGCCTGTTTCGTGGTGCTGCTGCCGCACCTGATGTGGCTGGCGCAGGCGCATGTCGCCTCGGCTGTCGCCGACGACGGAGCGACAGGGTTGTGGCCGCGGATCAGTGCGGCGTTCGCTTTCGTGTTCGGCCAAGTCGGACTCAACCTCGGACTGATCGTGATCGCCGGCCTCGCTTTCATCCCGCGGCTGCCGCTGCAGGGCGAGCCGGCGGACCTCGAACTCACTGCTCCGAGCGCGTTCGATCGCTCGCTGCTGGTCGCAGCGGCAGTGCTGCCGTCGATGCTAGTCGGGCTCGGCAGCGTGTTCGGCTGGTTCACGATCGGCGCCTACACCGGCAGCGCGCTGGTGGCGTTCTCCGGTCTGGCTCTGGTGGCGTTGCTGCCGGCCCGGCTGACGATCCGCGCGCCGCGCCTTGCGATCGCCGCCTGGATGCTGGTGCTGTTCGGCGTCCCGATCGGCTACGCGACCTCGACCTACTCCCGTGCCTACCGCAGCGGGCCGGTGCCGACCGAGCTGTATCCGGCCAAGGCGCTGTCCAAAGCGATGCAGTCGGTGTGGAAGAGCCGGACCACCCATCCGCTCGATATCGTCACCGGCAGCACGCGCGAGGCCGGCTTCGTCGCAGCATACGCTTCGCCGCGTCCGTCGGTGTTCATCGACGCCGATTTTGCCAAGAGCCCCTGGATCACGGCCGACCGGCTGAAGCGCTCCGGCACCCTGGTGGTGTGGAGCACGGACGAGTTCAAACGCACCGACGAGCTGCCGGCGCCGTATCGGACGGCACTCGGCAATGCGCCCCCGGTATTCGGCACCATGGTGCTGCCGCTCGGCGGCGGCAAACTGAAGGCCTACGGTTGGGCCATGATCCCGCCGGAGGGCGTGGTGCTGCCGCCTCCGGCCTCCGCGGCGCCGCCGGCGCCAACCGTGGCACCAGCGCCGACACCGCCCTCACCTGCCCCTGCGCCAGCCCCAGCTAGCCCGCCTGTTGCCGCTCCAGAGGCACCTCAGCCTGCTCCGCCCGAGGCAGCCGAGCCTGCTGCACCGACCGCAACGGCACCTACGGAGCCATCTGCTCCGCCCCCTGTGGCCGAACCGGAAAAGCCGGAAGCGCCTAACGCGGCGCCGACCGACGAGCAGCCGTCGCCGGCCGGACCGTCACCGACACGGCCACCGGAATAGCACTCGGTAGCTCCACAAACGACGAGGCCGGCGATCGCTCGCCGGCCTCGCTGATTGAGATCGTCGGTTTCAGATCAGGCCTTCTCGACCTGATCCTTCACCTTGGCCTTGCGGGCCGAGCCGCCACGCTTCTTGCCGGGCAGATTTTCCGGCTTCGGCGTCACGGGGCCGTCGAGGAATTCGAAGCCGATCTTCTCCAGCTCGACGCCGGCGACGGCGTCGTCCTTGACCAGCACGACCTTGACGTGGCCGCCACCCTTCAGCCGGCCAAACAACACTTCGTCGGCCAGCGGCTTCTTGATGTGCTCCTGGATCACCCGAGCCATCGGCCGGGCACCCATCTGCTCGTCGTAGCCGTGCTGCACCAGCCACGCCTTGGCGGGCTCGGACAGCTCGATGGTGACGTCGCGGTCCGCGAGCTGAGCTTCGAGCTGCAGCACGAACTTCTCCACCACCATGCCGATGACGTCGGCATTGAGATGCGCGAACGACACGATCGCATCGAGACGGTTTCGGAATTCCGGCGCGAACTGCCGGTTGATCGCCTCGTGGTCGTCGCCTTCCCGCTTGTTGCGCGTGAAGCCGAACGCCTGCCGAGCCAGATCCGCCGCACCCGCGTTCGTGGTCATGATCAGGATCACGTTGCGGAAGTTGACCTGCTTGCCGTTGTGGTCGGTGAGCCGGCCGTGATCCATGATCTGCAGCAGCACATTGTACAGATCCGGATGTGCCTTCTCGATTTCGTCGAGCAGCACCACGCAGTGCGGATGCTGATCGACGCCGTCGGTCAGCAGGCCGCCCTGGTCGAAACCGACATAGCCAGGAGGCGCGCCGATCAGACGCGACACGGTATGACGCTCCATGTACTCCGACATGTCGAAGCGCAGCAGTTCGACGCCGAGCGTCGACGCGAGCTGCTTGGCGACTTCGGTCTTGCCGACGCCGGTCGGGCCCGAGAACAGGTAGCAGCCGATCGGCTTCTCCGGTTCACGCAGGCCGGCACGCGCCAGCTTGATCGACGCCGACAGCGCCTCGATCGCCTTGTCCTGACCGAACACCACGCGCTTCAGGGTCTGCTCGAGATGTTTGAGCACCTCGGCGTCATCCTTCGACACGCTCTTCGGCGGGATCCGCGCCATGGTCGCGACGGTGGCTTCGATTTCCTTGATGCCGATCGTCTTCTTGCGCTTGTTCTCGGACAGCAGCATTTGCGCCGCGCCCGACTCGTCGATCACGTCGATCGCCTTGTCCGGCAGCTTCCGGTCATGGATGTAGCGCGACGACAGCTGTACCGCGGATTCGATCGCCTCGTTGGTGTACTTCAGCTTGTGATAGTCCTCGAAGTAAGGCTTCAGCCCCTTCAGGATCGCGATCGCATCTTCAACCGTCGGCTCGTTGACGTCGATCTTCTGGAAGCGCCGCACCAGCGCGCGGTCCTTCTCGAAGTGCTGACGGTATTCCTTATAGGTGGTCGAGCCCATGCACCGAATGGTGCCCGAAGCCAAGGCAGGCTTGAGCAAATTCGAGGCATCCATCGCGCCACCGGAAGTGGCACCGGCACCGATCACGGTGTGGATCTCGTCGATGAACAGGATCGCGTTCGGATGCGCTTCGAGCTCCTTCAAGACCTGCTTGAGGCGTTCCTCGAAGTCACCGCGATAGCGCGTACCTGCCAACAGCGTGCCCATGTCCAGCGAGAACACGGTGGCGGCAGACAGCACCTCCGGCACCTCGCCATCGACGATGCGCTTGGCGAGACCTTCAGCAATGGCCGTCTTGCCGACGCCGGCTTCGCCGACGAACAGCGGGTTGTTCTTCTGCCGGCGGCACAGCACCTGGATCGCGCGGCTGATCTCGGCATTGCGCCCGATCACCGGATCGATCTTACCGTCGCGGGCCTTCTTGTTGAGGTTGACGCAATAGGTCTCGAGCGCGTCGCCCTTCTTCTTGGAGTCGTCGCCGCCCTTGGTCTCGGTCTCTTCGTCGACACCGCGCACCGGGCGAGCTTCGGACACGCCGGGACGCTTGGCGATGCCGTGGCTGATGTAGTTGACCGCGTCGTAGCGCGTCATGTCCTGCTCCTGCAGGAAATACGCGGCATGGCTTTCACGCTCGGCGAAGATCGCAACCAGCACGTTGGCGCCGGTCACTTCCTCACGACCCGAGGATTGCACATGGATCACGGCGCGCTGAATCACGCGCTGGAAGCCGGCGGTCGGCTTGGCGTCCTCAGATCCGTCGGTCACCAAATTCTCGAATTCGGTTTCGAGATAGTTGACCAGGCTGGTGCGCAGCTTGTCGAGATCGACGCTGCAGGCGCGCATGACTGCGGCCGCGTCGGAATCGTCGACCAGAGACAACAGCAGATGTTCGAGGGTTGCGTACTGGTGGTGACGCTCGTTGGCGATGGCGAGCGCACGATGGAGGGATTGCTCAAGGCTTTGGGAAAATGTCGGCATCTCGTCCTCTGTGTCCCCCGCTGATCATGATCGCCGCTGCATCGTGACGCAACAACAACCTTTCCAGATATAGTGTCCAAACCTGATCGCGAAAGACTGGTTCCGTATCAGTCCGTCCACCCAGCAAGTCCGGGAAAACCCGCCAGCTTGGACCAATGCAAAACCTGTTCCGAGTTTGGCGACACGCCCGCTACTATTTTTTCTCCATGACGCACTGAAGAGGATGTTGATGCTTGCGGGCGAAATCCATCACCTGCGTCACTTTGGTCTCGGCGATCTCGTAGGTGAAAACGCCGCACTCCCCGATGCCGTGATGATGGACGTGCAGCATCACCTTGGTGGCGGCCTCGACGTCCATCTGGAAGAACTTCTCCAGCACGTGAACCACGAACTCCATCGGCGTGTAGTCGTCGTTCAGGATCAGCACACGATAGAGATTGGGGCGCTTGGTGCGCGGCTTGGTCTTGGTGATGACCGAGGTCGACGGCGTGCTCGGGCCGGAACGGCCTCCGTCGCCTGCCATCGCGCGCGGCCGGCTCATTCGGTCGCCGGCGGGGCCGGCAGCGGGGTGGCTTAGAGAAGGTTGCAGCATGGCTTTCGGTATTTAAATCCCCAGGGAACCCAGCGCCGGAACCGCGACCTGCGGTCAGCGCGCAAATGCCGACCACGCCCACAGCGCAGCGGCTCCCGGCACGACGCAGCGGCGGAATACGGTAAATATGGGTCGAGTGCGGTTTTGCTGCAAGCGCGGAAATCCCGGAGGCACACCCTAGCCTGGCGGCAGGCTGAGCACCGCCGCTGGAGGCCGCAGGGTTAATCCCGCGTTAGAAGAAACCCGCAAATCCCGCCAATCTTGGTGACGGACCAGCAAGCAAAACGCCCGGCTTCGCGGCATTTATGGCGCAGTTTAGCGAGTTTCTGAGACTCATTTTACGCGGCGTTTATCCATACCGCCCGATCTTGCTCCGCGAAGAGCCAGGATCGGTACCGTTATGTCCATTATCTCCCTTGCGGCCCAACTGACGCGCGCGACGCGCCGCTTCCCGCAGGCGACCGGGGGCAACATCGCTGTGATCTTCGCCCTGGCGCTGGTGCCGCTGCTCGGCTTCATCGGCATGGCTGTGGACTATTCGCGCGCCAACAACGCCCGCACCTCGCTGCAAAACGCGCTCGATTCGGCCGCCCTGATGCTGTCCCGCGATCTCGGCGTCGGCGCCATCACCCCCGACCAGGTGTCGAGCAAGGCGCAGACTTACTTCAACAGCCTCTACACCAACAAAGAGTCCGGCGCCGTGACCGTGACCGCGACCTATACGGCGAAGGACAGCTCCGGCTCCTCCACCATTGCGATGAGCGGCCAGGGCTCGGTCCCAACTCAATTCATGAAGATCCTCGGCTTCAAAACGATGGCGATCGGATCGTCGACCACGACGACCTGGGGCGGCACCCGCCTCCGCGTCGCGATGGCGCTCGACGTCACCGGATCGATGGCCGATGACGGCAAACTCGACGCCATGAAGACGGCCGCGAAGAGTCTCATTGATACGCTCCGCGCCAGCGCTCAGTCGGCGGACGACGTGTACGTCTCGATCGTGCCGTTCGCGCACATGGTCAACGTCGGCCTCAGCAACAAGAACGCGACTTGGCTGAAATGGGACGACTGGCCGGAATATGAAGGCAGCTGCAGCACAGTCTGGTGGTCGAACATCACGTACTACAGCAAAACGGATTGCCGGAATAACGGCCGGACATGGACACCCTATAACAGCACCAACATCTGGAAGGGGTGCGTGGCCGACCGCGATCAACCCGCAGACACCACCAAGGACGCACCGACAAGCGATGCGACGCGCTTTCCGGCTCGATACCAGTTGCTCAATTCATCGGTTTGCCCTCCCGAGATCACGCCGATGACGTCGGTCTACTCATCGGGGAATGCGACGACGCTGAAGAACAAGATCGATGCGTTCACTGCAGGCGGCGGCACCAATCAGCCGATCGGCATGCACTGGGCTTGGCTCTCGCTGCAGTCGGGAGTTCCGCTGAACACCCCGGCGAAGGACGCCAACTATAAGTACACCGATGCGATCATTCTGCTGTCGGACGGCCTGAACACGATGGACCGCTGGCCCAGCTACGGGAACGGGCAAGTGCAATACTACGGCCAGATCGACGCACGTCAGCGGATTCTGTGCGACAACATTCGGGCGTCGGCCACCAACACCAACCCGGTGCTGATCTACACCATCCAGGTGAACACCGATGGCGACCCGGAATCAGCGGTATTGAAATACTGCGCCGACAGTGGGAGCTTCTTTTCGACCACGACGTCCAGCGGCATCGGGACCGCTTTCGCCCAGATCGGCTCCTCGCTCTCCAAGCTCCGCGTCGCCAAGTAAGCCGCGGCCGATCCGGCCCGCCGCTCATCCAGAGTCCGGCATCATCCATCCACCACCCCGAGCCGAGCCCGGGGTGGCGGAATATGCTGCATTGCGATACCAATCCGGCGAATCCTCGGCATCAACGCAACAGATGCTTAACCTTTTCGAAACCGCCCGCTCCTAACCTGAATCCCTAAACATTTGCGCTCGCCACGAAAAGCCGCGTCAATTCAGCCGCTTACCCGATCGATCGGGAGCTGCCGCTGGTGCCGGGCAAGCGAGTGATTCCAACGCTGGATTCCAACGTCACCGGACCGCACGGGCTTAATTTTGCCTCACGGCCCGGTGAATGATGAAAGATCGGACGGGGACGTTCATGCACCGCAATATTTCCTTCAGCTCGCGCGCGCTGCGAGTTTGCGTGCTCGGCTTGGCGACGATCTCAGCCGCGGTGATCTTTACAACCGACACAGCCGACGCCCGGAAGCGGCATCGTCATCATCACGCCCGCCATCACGTCGAGCGCAACAGCTACAACCCCGCCTTCGCCTCGATCATCGTCGACGGCAACACCGGTGCGGTACTCACCGCCACCAACCCCGACAGCCTTCGTCACCCGGCGTCGCTCACCAAGATCATGACGCTGTACCTGCTGTTCGAGAAGCTCGAACAGGGCAAACTCAGCCTCGACAGCGAGATGGAAGTCTCCGAGCACGCCTCCGAGCAGGCGCCGACCAAGCTCGGCTTGCGCCCCGGCTCGACGCTGCGGGTCGAGGACGCCATCAAGGGCCTGGTGACGCGTTCGGCCAACGACGCCGCCGTGGTGAACGCCGAGACCGTCGGCGGCAGCGAGTCCGACTTCGCCAAGCTGATGACCCGCAAGGCGCGGGCGCTCGGCATGTCACGCACCGTGTACCGTAACGCCTCCGGCCTGCCGAACGACGAGCAGGTCACCACCGCCCGGGACCAGTCGATCCTCGGCCGCGCGATCCAGGACCGCTTCCCGCGCTACTACCGCTACTTCGCGACCTCCGTCTTCAACTATCGCGGCCACGCCATCCGCAATCACAATCGGCTGCTCGGCAATGTCGAAGGCGTCGACGGCATCAAGACCGGCTACACCCGCGCCTCCGGCTTCAACCTCGTCACCTCAATGCACCGCGGCAACCGCTTCCTGGTCGGCGTCGTGCTCGGCGGCCGCAGCGGCGGCTCGCGTGACGCCATCATGCGCAACCTGCTGGCCGAGAATCTGGAAAAGGGCGCGACTCGCCGCACCGTTGCCGCCATCAGCGAGCGCTCGCCCGGCTCGGACGAGACCGAGGTCGCCGAGGATACCCGTCCGGCGCCGGCGGTTCAGGTGCAGGGCGCCGTTCAGGTCGCCTCCGCCGCGCCGGAAGCCGCCGTTGTCCCAGTCCCCCGCCCCGCCGCGCCGATGACCCGCTCGGTCGCTGCGCCTGAGCCGAAAGCGGAAGCCAAGCCGGAGCCCGGCCCGTTCAACAGCGGCAGCCTGGAATCCAAGCCGCTGCAGATCATTCCCGGCTCGGCCGAGCCGATGAAGCCGGTCCGGGTCAAGACCGTCCAGGTCAAATCCGCCCCGATCAAGCTCGCCTCCGCCGTCGCCGCCCCGCCCGTCACCAACGCCATCCCGTCGCCCCGCCAGGATCCGGCCGAAACTTCCAACGCCGCGGTCGCCCGTGTCGAAGCCCGCCCCGAAGCGATCCAGCAGCCAGCCGGCCACGGCACCGGCCAGGGCATCCTCGGCGTGCTGCCCGGCAACATGGCGCCGAAGCACTCGCAGGCGATGGCCTATGCCGACCCCACCCCGGCGGCTCCGACCCCAGCTGCTCCGGCGGTTCAGCAGAACGGCGCGATCAAGACTGTCGCCCACAGCGGCTGGATCATCCAGGTCGGCGCGCTGGAAAGCGAGCCGGAAGCCCGCAAGCGCCTCGAGGCGGCCCGCGAGCACGCCAGTGGCCTGCTCGGCAAGGCCGATCCGTTCACCGAGACCGTGACGACCCGAGGCGACCGCAAGCTGTATCGCGCCCGCTTCGCTGGCCTGGAACGTGATGAAGCCGAAGCGGTGTGCCGCAAGCTGAAGCGCTCCGACATCTCCTGCTTCACCATCAAAAACTGATCTTTCCGATATCTCGAAGAACACGAACGCGGCCGGGCCCTCCCGGCCGCGTTTTTCGTTTGGCCTCACAGCGCCGCTGAAGACGTGGCGGAAGATGCGGAGCCCATGCTCTCCAACGCCGCGCCGGCATCGAACCGAACGATCGCGCACGACGGGAACACGGCGAAACCACTCGTCAAGGATTGATCGATAAAAGTTGAATCAACAGCCACGCCGAAGCGGCGGGCAACCCGAGGCGTCAATTCGGGATCAGGGCACTCGCAGTCTGTAGCGTAAAGTTGCGTTGCTGGAGTTAGCTGCGATGCGTTCGAAGCAAGGTATCCTTGGCCGCGTTTACCCGGGCGGCAAGGTACGTCGACCCCCCTTGGTCGGGATGCAATTTCTTCATGAGGGTGCGGTGGGCGCGTCCGATCTCGTCCGGCCCCGCTCCCGGCTGCAGGCCAAGGATCTCATAGGCTTCCTCGGTCGTCATTTTGCTGCCCGACGCCTGGCTACGCTGCCCCCCTGCCGCATCTCCATGCGCGTTCTGACGCCAAGCGGGAAACCGGCGGTCCAGATAGCTTTCAAGTAGCGCACAGCTCTCGGCATCGAAGCCGGCCAGCATCGCTGCCAGCTGGCCGAGGTCGAATTCGTCGAGCGAGCGGCCGGCATTGGGGCCGGCCAGGATCCGCCCGGTCATCGAACCGCTGTCGTGGTCCAGCACCATTTCCAGATACTGCGACCGCACCGTCGAGGCCTGTCCCCGCGAGCGCCCGCCGAGCCCTCCGAACAACCCGCCGAGATTGCCGAAGCCGGCATTCTGCAGCGGCGTCCAGCCAAGCAGCCCGGCGCCGAACAGGCCGAGCGGGATTGCGACCGCGAGCTCGCCTTTGACGCCGGTAAACAGGGCAGCCGCCAGGGTGACGATCCCGCCGGCGATTTTTAGCGCCCGCGCCAGCACCGCCGGATTGGCCGACCGGAACATCTGCAGCAGCGTGTAGAGCACGAAAACGGCGATAGCGCCGGCAATCAACGTAGGCATGGCCGGAATATAAGTTGGTCGTCGAGAAAAAGCACCGCCGCCGGATTGCGCGCGGCTATCGCATCTGCCCGAGCAGCAGCGCGGCGCCGCCGCCGCTCGCGGCCAGCCGCTGCAGCGCCTCCCGCCCGCCGGCCGCATACGCAGCAGCGGCGCGCAGCAGCTCGCGGAGCTGCGCCGCAGCGCCCGGGTCGAAGCGACACCACGCCCCACCGCTCAGCCGCGCGATCTCGCGAAACGTCTGCTCGGCGACCGGGTCGACGCCTTCCTGGAACACGAACACCGGGACCTTGAGCATGCCGAGCTCGCCCGCCTTGGCGCAGAGATCGTCGGCCTGCTCTTCCATGGCGTCGCCGACGAACACGATGGCGCGGACTCCGGCGGCGATCGCCTCCTTGCGGGCGTCGGCTAGCACGCGGCCGATCTGGGTATGCCCGCCGCGGCAATCGATCTTGCCCATCAGCCGCGCCAGTTCGGCGCTCGACGAGATCCAGGTCGAGGCCCGGCATTCGTTGAAGCCGCGATAATACACCAGGCGAATATCGAGACTGCCGATCGCCTCTGCCTCACGGAACATGTCGGCCTGCAGCGCGCAGGCCATGTCCCAGGTCGGCTGCCGGCTCATCGTGGCATCGAGCGCGAACACCAGGCGACCGCGGGCTCCGGCGGCATTCGGCGCCATCTGGCGCGCCTTCGCGACGAAGGCGGCAATCTCCGCGGACGACGACGGCGCAGGCGTCGCCGTGCCGTTGTCGCGGACGGTCGTCTGGGATGGAGTTGAGGTCGGCTCGCGGGACATCACGGCTCGCTCTGGAACAGCGAGACCTATGTGGAGACGGCGGGATCGAGCGTCAACGCCCGCCAGCGGTGGCTTCCCTATTTGGCCGAGGCCACCGCGCTCGGGCCGCGCGGCACCGGCTTCGGCTTAATCGATGCGGTGCCATCGTCGAGGAAGCGATCGAGCGACTCCGCGATCGCATTTTTGACGCTCGTCGGCCCGCGATCGCTCATCTCGGTGTGCTGAAACTGGGTGTTGACCACCGTGATGCCGGCCTTGTCGCAGACCTCCTGAGCCGGCACCACGCCGGGGTCGGTCTTGAACACCGGATCTTCGGACCGGAACGTCAGCGTCTTGAACTTGCCGTCGATCATGAACGGCACCCGCAGATTATCCAGCGTCACCACCCGCCGGATCAGCTCGGGATGCAGATGGGCGTAGTACATCGAAATGTCGCCGCCGTTGGAATGCCCGACCATGGTGAGGTGGTGATAGTCGGCGTTCGGCAGAATGGTCTTCAGCTGCGTAACGGCGAAGTCGATATTGGCGACGCCCTTCTCATACACCGGCAGCCGGCCGACATAAGGCTCTCCGACCTTGGTTACCAGCGGACCGTCAGTCGGCAGATCGTGCTGAATGCTGATCGCCAGATAGCCACGCGCGGCGAACAGATTGGCAAGGAACGAGTACTCGGTAAACTTGACGGTGTTGCCGTGATTGAGCACCGCAACCGGGAGCTCCGCGAGGCCGCCTTCGGCCTGCATCTCCTTGTCACGGCGAACTGCGATGTCGATCTCGACCGGCCGCTGACGCGAAGCATCGTATAACGTCAGCGTCTGATGCCGGATCGCCCATTTCGAGGCGGTGAAGTAAGCGACGGCCGAGACGAGGCACAGCGCCAGCAGAACTGTTATTCCGCGGGTCATCATCCATCCTGAGTCGATCAGTAGCCCCATGCCCAGGATGATCGACCATACGACTATAAATCACAGTCATATGACAGGAAGATCAAAGATTAGCGGATCTGCGCCCCCTCCTTGTGCAACTGCACAAAGCCGCGGCCGATCGGAATAGTTTTCGCCGTTCAATGGGTTGTACGAATTCGAAATTTCTCCGGAGGGTGCGGCAGCGACATCGGATCACTGCGCGTGCCGCTTTGATGTCCGACCAAAGAATGAAGAGGATTGGGTAAAATTTGAACTACACGCCGACGATGTCATGCAGTTCGAGCGGCGTCCCCGCCTGAGCGAACCACTCGGCGCGGTTGGCGGCACGACGGCGGCCGCGCTCGTCGAGCGGCAGCTTCAGCCGGCGCAGCAGATCCGTCACCTCCTCGCGCGCGGTGACGTGCCCCATGCTCGGACGCGTCCCGAGCGTCGCGGCATCGAGGTTGTCGAGCGCCGTCAGGCCGCGCGGAAAGAACTCGCGATACACCACCCGTTCGGCAAATCCGTCGAGCGGCCGAAAGCCGATCCGCATCGCCAGCTCTTTCAGGCCGGCGGCGACCATCCGGTTATTTCGCGACCCGATCGTCGACAGACGATTGCGCACCACGATCCAGTCGGTGTCCGAGCCGTCGAGCTGGCGACGCCGGCGCCGCGCATCGATCACCATCTCCGCGTAGTGACTTGCGCCGGTGACTTCGAAGGTCGTGGGATCGACACCGCCGAGGACATCGAAATCGAGGAAGCTGTCGTTGATCGGCGTGACCAGCGTATCGGCCATCGAATGCGCCAGCCGCATCAGATAACTATCCGAGCCCGGCGTATCGATCACGATGAAGTCGTGATCGTGTTCGACGGCTGCGACGGCGTCGGCGAATTGCTGAAACTCGTCGGCTTCATTGTCGGCGACCTGCATGGTCTCGCCGAGGGTCAGGCAGCAATGGTCCGGCAGTTCGAGATCGAGCCGCGCGTGCTGCGACCACGCCTGGCGATTGGCGATGTAGCGGGTGAAGCTGCGCTGCCGGCAATCGAGATCGATGGTTGCGACCCGCTGCCCCGCCTTCAGCAGCGCCACCGCGATGTGCAGCGCCAGCGTCGATTTTCCGGAGCCGCCCTTCTCGTTGCCGAGCACAATCACGCGCGCCGAGCCGGACTGACTTTCGGGGGCCTCAATCAGCATCGATCTCCCTTTCGTCGCCGATCTTCAAATCGGCCATGTCGAGGGTCAAGCAAATTGCGTAAGATGGGCCGTGACGGAAGCGGCTTCGCGCTTCATCATGAATCCGCGGCGCGCCTGATGGTCGCGATCAAGCTTAACGTGCTGCCTCCGCAGCAGGCCGCCCCGGTGGCGGTCAGCGCCGGGGCTTGATAAGATCGGATTCCTTTCCGCCGCCGCCTGGAGCGGCTTGTCTCCGCTGACCGCGATCGAGCCTTCGATGTCCCGTCCTCCCGTTGTCGCCCGCACTCTCCCCGCCCTTCGCCGCGCGCTTGCCGAGCTGCGCAAGCGCAACGCCAGCGTGGCATTGGTACCGACCATGGGCGCGCTGCACGACGGGCACCTGTCGCTGGTTCGCTTGGCAAAGCGGCGCGCCGACAAGGTGGTGGTCTCGGTGTTCGTGAACCCGACGCAGTTTGCCCCACACGAGGACTTCGGCTCGTATCCGCGGACCTTCAAGGCTGATGCCTCCAAGCTCGCGGGAGAGAACGTCGACCTCATCTGGAATCCCGACGTCAAGGTGATGTACCCGGACGGCTTCGCCTCCAAGATCTCGACCGAAGGCCCCGCCGTCGCCGGCCTCGAAGACCGCTTCCGCCCGCACTTCTTCGGCGGCGTCACCACCGTGGTCGGCAAGCTGTTCATCCAGTGCCGGCCGGACGTCGCGATCTTCGGCTCGAAGGACTTCCAGCAGCTCCGCGTGGTGACGCGGATGGCCGCCGATCTCGACCTCGGCGTCAAGGTGATCGGCGCGCCGACGGTGCGCGAGCGCGACGGCCTCGCGATGTCGTCCCGTAACGTCTATCTGTCGGCCGAGGAGCGCGCGGTTGCGCCGACGCTGTACCGGGCGATGAAAGAGGTCGCGAAGCGGATCAAGGCGGGCAAGAGCATCGAGTCGTCGCTGACCGCGGGCGCCGAGTTGATCACCGAAGCAGGCTTCGTGCTCGACTACCTGGAAGCGCGCCACGCCGAGACGCTGGCGCCGATCAAATCGCCCAAGCAAGGTCCGATCCGGCTGCTGGTCGCCGCCAAGCTCGGCAAAACCCGGCTGATCGATAATATCGCGGTTTAAAGCGGATAGCCGCGCCTACAGCAGCCCGAGTTCGCGCAGCTCGCGGCGCATCGTTTCCGGCATCGCCGCGATCCCCTCGGCGGCCTTGCCGAGGTCCTGCGGCGCATCGGATGCGGTGAGATAGCGCCAGCCCTGGAACGCCCGCATCGGCCGCGGGCTGACCGGGTGCACCTCCGGCTCCAGCACCAGGCGGCAACGGCTGATGCCGTCGCCGTCGCGAAACGGCTCGATTGCAATCAGCCTTTCGCGCGCCGCGATTTCACCGCGGATCACCCAATACAGCGAGCCGCCGTCGAGCAACTCCGCATCGCGCTTCGGCACCATGCGGGTGATGTGGATATGCCGCCCACCCGATCTGGCGCGCTCCGCCACCCGCTCGGTCAGATCCTTCACCGACTCGCAGCCCACCGCGAGCTTGATCAAATGCAGAGCCATTGAGGTCGACTGTCTCGCTTCCTGAAGAATGCCGCCGTCAGTTTTCCGCGGGTGCCTCTTCCGGCGCAAGCTGGACCGGCGCGGGCTGCTTAGGTTTCGGTGGAGCGGGCGGCCTCTTGGCGGGCGGAGGATTGGCGGCAGCCGCACCGGCAGCATTGTGGGTGGCCGACGCCTGGGCCGCAGCCGGCGGCGCCGGGGGCTTCTTGGCCGCCGGGGCGCTCTTGGCGTTGGCGGCTGCGCCGTGGGCAGCGGCAGCGGCAGCCGCCGCCGGCTTTGCCGGCGCGGGCTCCGTCATGATGCTGACGGGCGGAATTGAGGCCGAGGTCGGAAAGTCGATGTCGGTCGGCTTGCCGCTCGGCGCTTCGGTAACGCCTGCAAGCGCCGGCGTGGCGCCCGGCACCGGGAGCGCAGCCCCAGCAGGAGCTGCCGGGATCGGCCCTGCGCCGGCCGCGGTCATCGGCAGTCCGCCCCAGCTCGGCGCGTAACGGGTTAGGGTGGTCTCGTAGAGATGGTCGCCGATATTCGCCGCGATCCGGCTGGAATCGGTGAGCGACCGGAATGCCGCGCAGTCGGTCGGCTGGCAGCGGTCCTGCGACGACAGCACATAGGCAATCAGCCCATAGCGGTCGCGCTCGATCGCGCGGCGCAGCCGGGCCAGCTCCGGCGTCATCTGCTTGTCGGCGGCGGCGACGTCACCGAGGGCGGTCAGCCGCGCCAGCCGGGCCGACGCATAGGACACCGCGGCCGCGACGGTCTCGGGCGAACTGAACAGCGCCTTCTCGCAGGCTGCCAGAACCATATCGCCGGCAAGGTCGTCGACGCAGGCCAGTGCCGGCATCGCCTTGGCGATCGGATCGCGTGCCTCTCCGGAGGCCTGCCCGTTCCCCGAGCTGCCAAAGCCGCGAAACGCCGAATAGCCGGCCAGACCGATCGCGCCGATGGTGATCGCCACCAGCGCGCCGTTAGCGACCGACTTGTCGGCCCGCAGCAACGTGATCAGCACCAGCAGCGCCACGAATGCCGCAACCGCGACGGTGGCCCACATCGGAAAATTTGGTGAATGCAGAATCTGGTCGAGCCAAGTCGACCAAGCAGCCCAATCCATGCGCGTTGTCCCCTGAGCGCCGATCCGGCTACTCAACACCGGCTTTACGACCAAAATGGGCGCAAGACTTGGCGAAACGCGGCCCCGAGATCGCTGTCCCCTGCCCCCGAAGGGACGTCAGGACAGCGATGATGATCTCAGAGGCTGGTATGTCTTTGGAAGAAAGACGATGCGGGGCTCAGCAGATGCTGAGCTGGCTCTCCTTGGCGACTCGTTCGAACGCCTCGGAGATATTCTTGATACGATACTGGCAATCAGACCCATCGGTCGGGAGCAGCCGGACGATTTCGTACATACCGCTGGCTGCCGGACGGGCAACGTTGCTGGCGGTAAAATAGACGGATTCACCTACCACGAACTTGTGCTTCAACGCTCAACTCCTGCGCCACTTGAATACCGATCCGATCCCTGTTGCCGGGTGTGATCGGCTCCCCCCAAACCCCGCGCGCTTATAGCACGCGAGACGCTCTCCTGGCCAGTGAATCACGCATGGCTGGCGCCCCGATTTTGCTTGTTTTTCAGCGATCTAGGCGCCTGAAAGCGAGGAACCGGAGGGGCTTGGGAATGAATCCCCTTCCGCAGGTCAATCGGTCTCGAATTTGTCGATGATCCAGGTCTCGGCCAGGGCTGCCTGAGTCCATTCCTGGAATGCCGGCAGCGCCATCATCACTTCCATGTAGCCCTGCGCGATCGGGTCGACCTCGACCGCATAGGTGCGAAACCGGTGCACGACGGGCGCGAACATCGCATCGACGCCACTGAAGCGGCCGAACAGATACGGCCCGAAACGGCCGTAGCGGTGACGGCAGTCGGTCCAGATCTCCTGCACCCGCGCGATGTCCGCACGCGCCGCATCCGACAGCGGCTTGGCGCCGACCGGCCGATGGATGTTCATGCCGCACTCGGTGCGGAGCGCGACGAAGCCGGAGTGCATCTCAGCCGCAACCGACCGCGCGTGAGCCCGCGCGGCGACATCGTCGGGCCAGAGCTGGGCCTTGGGAAAGCGCTCGGCAGCGTATTCGATGATCGCCAGTGAATCCCAGATCGAGACGTCGCCGTCGACCAGCACCGGCACCTTGCCGGCCGGCGTGAAGGCGAGGATGCGGCGCTTGTCGGCATCGCCGGTGTAGAGCGGGATCACCACCTCATCGAATGTGACGCCGGTGGCCTTCAGCGCGATCCACGGCCGCATCGACCATGACGAGTAGTTCTTGTTGCCGATCACCAGCGTCCGCGCCATGGCCGAAAACTCCCTTCATCCCCGCAGCGATGCGTCCCTCGGCAATCAATCCACGGCCGCTGCGACTGTCAATCGGTCGAGGTTGCGGCGCGCCGGCCATTGCGGCACTGCATTGCCATGACCCCTCACGATTCGGCGCCTGCCCCCGCCTCGCCTGTCTCCGCCCTCGAAGACGACATCCTCGCCGTGCTGAATAAAGCCGGCCACGGCACGCTCAGCGCGCCGGAGATCGCTCACGCGCTTCGCCCCGAAGGTGACTGGCATGGCCTGCTGATGCCGATCCGGCGCGCGGCCGTGGCGCTGGCGCTGGACGGCCGACTGGTGATCTACCGCAAGGGCAAGCCGGCGGATCCGAACGACTTCCGCGGCGTGTACCGGCTCGGCCTGCCGCGCCACGACTGAGTGGCTTACGGCGACGGCAGCAGCGACGTCGTCTTGCCGCCGAGCCGATAGGCAAGCAGCCCCGCCCATTCATGCACGGCGATGTCGGTGCGGGCGAGCCCGGCTGCGAGCGTCGAGAACGTGCGTGCCGCGTCCTCGCTGCCGCGCGTTCGCCAATCGACCGGATACGGCACGACGTCGAAGCCGGCAGCACGGAATGCGATGATCGACCGCGGCATGTGAAACGCCGACGTCACCAGCAGCCAGAGTTCGCCGGGCTTCGGCGACACCAGAGCACGCGTATAGGCGGCGTTCTCGGCGGTCGTCCGCGACTTGTCCTCCAGCACCACGCGATCCGACGCCAGACCGAACCGCTCCAGCAGTTCGCCGGCGAGCGGCGCTTCGGCGACCGAGCGCTGGATCAGATTGCCGCTGCCGCCGCTATACACGATCCGCGCCTTCGGATAGCGCCGCGCCAGATCCAGCGTAGCAAGGACACGCTCGGCCGAGGCGTCGAGTTCGAGGGTGTTACGAGCCGCGCTGAGTTCGGAATCGATCGCTCCGCCGAGCACGATGATGCCATCCGGCGCGCGCCCGGCCTCGTGCCAGGGCGGAAACCGCTCCGACAGCGACAGCAGCAGCACGTTGCCGAGCGGCGAGTAACCGGCGATCAGCAGCAGCACGACGCCGCCGATCAAGAGCGCCCGCCCGGCCCGCCACCACCGCGTCAGCATAAGCACCAGGCCCGCCACACAGATCATCGCGATCGTGTTGGACGGATGGACGAAGAAGCCGAGGATCTTGGAGAGCAGGAAGAACATCGGTCACCGGAACGCTGAAGGTCGTCTCAGCGACGTGCGTTATTCCGGCAGCGAGGTCAACGGCGGGTAGCGCTCAGTCCCACACCGGGGCGGTCGCCATCGTGGTGAGCCGTCCCTTCGGACTGCCGAGGGTGAAGATCTCCTGCATTTCGGCTTCCGATAATTCGAAGTCGAACACGTCGATGTTCTGCGCCAGCCGCTCGAGCCGCGAACTGCGCGGAATTGCCGCGACGTTCTGCTGGATCAGCCAGCGCAGGCAGACCTGCGCCGCGGTCTTGCCGTGCACGGTGCCGATCCTGGTGAGAACTTCGCTTTTCTTGGCGTTGCCGCGGGCGATCGGGCTGTAGGCGACCAGCGCCATGCCGTACAGCGCGCAGGCGGCGAGCACCTTCTGCTGATCGAGAAACGGGTGGTACTCGACCTGATTGCACACCAGCGGCGCCGGACAGACCGCGACCGCCTCCGCGAGCAGCGCGACCGTGAAGTTCGAAACACCGATATGCCGCGTCAGGCCGAGCGCGCGGGCCTGCGACAGAGCACCGAGGGTTTCCGCCAGCGGCACATGCGCGTTCGGCCAGTGCAACAGCAGCAGATCGACCTCGGACAGCCGCAGCTTGACCAGGCTCTCCTTGGCCGAGCGAATGAGGTCATTGGGCGCGAAATGCGTGGTCCAGACCTTGGTGGTGACGAACAGCTGATCGCGGCGGATGTGGGAGTTGCGAATGCCCTCACCGACCTCGCGCTCGTTCTCGTAGATCTGGGCGGTGTCGATATGGCGATAGCCGAGGCGGAGCGCCTGCTCGACGATCCGCGCGCAGCTATGGCCGCTCAGTTCCCAGGTCCCGAGCCCGATTGGGGGAATCTTCGCCCCATGGGCCTCGACGAAGTGCGCGTCGGCGGTCTGCATGACGATCGTCCCGCATTTTGGGTACGCAGACTGATCAGAAGTAGTATGAACCGATCAGCACTCGCTGCCAATCGCTGGCGCTGCGACGAGCTTACTAATTTCTTCCCGCCGACCGGCCAAAGCCGCAAACACCACATCGGGCGTATGGGCGATCACGGTCAGCAGCGCACGCGCAGGTCCCCGCGGGCTGCGCTTGCCCTGCTCCCAGTTCCGGATGGTCTCGACCGGAACGCCAAGACGCGCGGCGAATTCGGTCTGGGTCAGGCCCGCCCGCCGCCGCAGGTCGCGCACCTTCGGCTCAGGCTCCGATCCGCGCCCGGCGGATTCGGCACCATTGGGCACGAGCGGAAACTCGTGGCCGTCGCGTAGTTCGACGATCCGTCCGTCCGCCTTGAGCCGCAGCCGCTGTATCTGGGTCATGGACGGAATCGTCCGCCAACAGCGTTAACAGCCCGTGAAGAGGATTACTTCAGTCCGAACCACAGCGTTGCGATACCGAGGAAGGCGAAGAAGCCGACCACGTCGGTGACGGTGGTGACGAAGGTGCCTGAGGCCACGGCCGGGTCGGCCCGCATTTTTTCCAGCGCCATCGGGATCAGGATACCACCGAGCGCGCCGGCGACCAGATTGCAGATCATCGCCAGCCCGATCACCACGCCGAGGCCCGGCACCCTGAACCAGGCGTAGGCCGCGATGCCGGTGATCAGCGCAAACGCGACACCATTGACGAGGCCGACTAGCGCCTCGCGCATCACCACCCGAACCGCATTCCAGGCGCCGAGTTCACGGGTGGCCAACGCCCGCACCGCCACCGTCATGGTCTGGGTCGCGGCGTTGCCGCCCTGGCTGGCGACGATCGGCGCCAGCACCGCCAGCGCCACCATCTGCTGTAGCTGATCCTCGAACAGGCCGAGCACCGAGGACGCCAGGAACGCGGTGGCGAGGTTGACCAGCAGCCAGTTGAACCGGCCGCGCGCGATCGTCCACATCCGGTCGGACAGTTCTTCATCGCTGGTGACGCCGCCCAGCGCCTTGAGGTCTTCGTCGGCTTCTTCCTCGATCACGTCGACGACGTCGTCGATGGTGATGACGCCGACCAGGCGCTTCTGGCCGTCGACCACGGGGGCGGCGACGAGGTTGTACTTGCCGAACAGCCGGGCGACCTCCTCCTGATCGTCGTCCACCGACACCTTGCGGCGGTCCTCGTCGACCAGTTCAGGCAGCGGCACATTGCGATGCGACCGCAGCAGCCGATCCAGCGACACCGCGCCCTGCCAGTGATTGACGCCGTCGACGACGTAGATCTCGTAGAAACGATCCGGCAGCTCGGCGGTCTCGCGCATGAAGTCGATCGCTTCGCCGACGGTCCAGTCCCGCGGCACGGCGATGAAATCGGTCTGCATCCGCCGGCCGGCGGAGCTTTCCGGATAGTCGAGGCTGCGCTCGAGCGCATCGCGTTCGGAGGGCGGCAGCTTATCGAGGATCTCATCCTGATCCTCTTCGTCGAGCACCTGCAGCAGCTCGACGGCGTCGTCGGAATCCAGTTCGCGGACACCCTCGGCGACGGTCGCCGGCTCGAGCTCTTCGAGGATCTCCTCGCGGACGGTTTCGTCGACTTCGTTGAGCGCAGAGAAGTCGAAATCGGCCCCGGTCAGTTCCACCAGCCGGACCCGCTCGTCGGAATCCAGCGCCTTGATCAGGTCGCCGAGGTCGGCCTCGTGGAGTTCGGACACCACGGCCCGCAGCGAACCCGCGTCCTCGGCAGCGATGGCGTGAGACACCGCCTCGACGAACTCGGCCCGGAGATCGCCATGGTCATCCCGCATTGCCACAGGATCGAGAGCGGCCAGATCGGGCCGCACGACCGCATCCACGTCGTCGGTCATGGGGGCTCCCGCGGGTTTTACTGGTTGCAGAAATCGGGCGCCGTCGGGCAAGATGCACTGTCGAACGGCGGCGCGAATGCCCGTGGCAATAACCAATCGGTGAAGCAAAGCGCAATGATATTCGTGACACCCACCAACAATCCGCCAACCCGGAGGGTGTCGTGATCATCGCGCGCACCGCAGCTGCTTTTGTCGCCCTCGCCGCCCTCGGCGGGACTGCTCACGCCGCCGAGTGCCCCCGCCCCGGCACGCTCGGCACCTCGCGGGTGCTCACCGTCGATCCGGCGACCTCTCCGCGCGTCGGCCTCAAGAGCTTCCCGCAAACCCTGCCGCTTGCTGATCGCGAAGTCGTGCTGACGTTCGATGACGGTCCAGCCGCCACGACCCCGACGGTGCTGAAGGCGCTCGCCGACGAGTGCGTCCGCGCCACGTTCTTCCTGGTCGGCAAACCCGCGTCCGAAATGGGCGACATGGTGCGGCGGATCGCGGCCGGCGGTCACACCATCGGCCACCACACCTACACCCATCAGCATCTGTCGGCGCTGAGCCATGCCGACGCGCTGACCGAGATCGACCGCGGCATCGCGGCCGACGAAGCGGTGATGCGCGCCAAGGGCATTCCGGTGGCGACCACCCGGTTCTTCCGCTTCCCGTATTTCGAATCCACCCCCGCGCTGCTGGATGATCTGCAGGCGCGCGGCATTCCGGTTTTCGGCGCCGATCTGTGGGCCAGCGACTGGAATCCGATGACGCCCGACGAACAGCTCAAGCTGATCACCGAGCGGCTGACAGCAACCGGCCGCGGCATCATCCTGTTTCACGATCCGCGCAAGCAGACCGCCGAGATGATGCCGGCCTTCCTGCGCTGGCTGCGCGAAAACCACTACCGCGTCGTGCACGTGGTGCCCTCCGACGAAGCCGGTCACGCGGTGGCGTCGGATACGCATGGCCGCACTGCGCGCTGAGCCGGCCCCGCGTCCCAGAATCGCCATGGAACTTTGAACGGTTAAGCAGCCGTTCATGACGCGGTTTTATTTTTCGGTCCGGGTTGGGATTCGGGCGTCGTGAACCGCGCTGTCGGTCGCGTGAAGGCGGTGCACTGTTGTCTGAACGTTCGTTGCGAATTTCGTCTCTCGTTGGTGCGGCCTGCGTCGCCGCCGCTCTCACCCTCCCGCCCCAACAGGCCCGCGCGGCAAGCTGCCCCGGCAATCCCGATGCGCTCGGCACATCGCGCACGCTGGTCGTCGATCCGCGCGAGCATCCGCGCATCGGCACGATGCAATACAGCGAGACGCTGCCGCTGCGCGACCACGAGGTGGTGCTGACCTTCGACGACGGCCCGCTGCCGCGCGAAAGCAATCAGGTTCTCGACATCCTGGCCAAGGACTGCGTCAAGGCGACGTTCTTCGTCGTCGGGCGGATGGCGACGACGTTTCCCGCCGGCGTGCGCAAGCTGCGCGACGCCGGCCACACCATCGGCACCCACAGCCAGAATCATCCGCTGAGCTTCAACCGGATGTCGGTGGAGCAGGCCCAGCAGGAGGTCGACGAAGGCATCGCCTCGACGCTCGCCGCGCTCGGTGGCGACCGCGCCGCGCTGTCGCCGTTCTTCCGCATTCCCGGCCTGCTGCGGGCCGAAGCGGTTGAAGGATACCTTGCCTCCCGCGGCATCCAGGCGTGGAGCGCCGACTTCCCGGCCGACGACTGGCGCCACGTCTCGCCCGACACCGTGTTCCATCTGGCGATGAGCCGGCTGGCCGCGAAGGGCAAGGGTATCCTACTGCTGCATGACATCCAGCCGCGCACCGTGGCGGCGCTGCCGCGCATCCTTCAGGCGCTGAAGGCGGGCGGCTACAAGATCGTGCACGTGGTCGCGGCGACGCCGGAGCTGCCGAAGACGCCGACCGAACCGCAGGAGTGGCGGCTGCATCCGGCTTCCGAGACGGTGGCGAAGGTGCGCTGGCCGAAGGTGCCGCGCTTCGTGTTCGCCAATGAGGAGATGCTGCCGGCCCCCGAACTCGCCGACATCGGCCTCGATCGCGACCGCCTGATTCCAGGCAGCGCGCCGATCCGGTCGAATCGCCTGGCGCGCGGCCAAGTGCCGACGCCGCAGCACGCGCCGTGGCCGCGGCAGACTCTGGTCGAATCGACCGACAGCCTGATCACCCTGCCGGTCCCGTCACCGAGCCTGTTCGCGCTTCCCGAACGGACCGCCCCGATGATCCGCGCCATGGTCTCGGTAAAAGCCGATCGGGCCGCCCACGAAGCGGCGCCGCAGGTCCGCCAAGCCAATGGCCGCACGATGTCGATCGATATCGGCGCCGCCGCCCGCCCGATCGCCGGCAGCGTCGGAATCGCCCCCGAAGGCCTGCAGCGCGCCCCGCTCGACACCGGCAGCCGCCCTCGCCCGCTCAATCACTGATCCGGTTACCGCACCCGCCCCTTGCCGTCCGGCAATTTGCCATTAAATTGATGGCATATTGCCGACGCTATAGGTGGGGCAAACGATGTCCATCATTGAAACGGTCGCGGATAAGCTCGGCGGCAAGCCGGTACTCGGTGCAACGGTTCGGTCCCAGGCAGACCTGGCCATGGTGGTCCGCAACCGGCTCCCCCTCGCCGCCCTCCAGGGATTGAGCCGCGCCGGACTGAGCGATCAGGAAATCGAGCAGTTCGTCATCCCGCAGCGGACACGCCGACACCGCGCCGAGCGCAATCAGCCACTCACGATCGACGAATCCGATCGGGCTGTCCGCCTGCTGCGCATTCAGAGCCTCGCCGAGGACACCTTCGGCGTGGACAAGGCCAGCCCCTGGCTTCGCCGCCCTCTGGCTGAGCTCAACGGCGAAACACCCCTCACCGTCGCGCAAACCGAGGCTGGCGCCAGGCTGATCGAGATGGTGCTCGGCAAGATTGCTTGGGGCGCAGCCGCCTGATGCGCCTGTGGCGACTGTCTCTCGCCCGTCATGCGCAGACGTTCGACGGTGGTTATGGACTGCTCTTCGACGGCCGTTGGAACACCGTCGGCCGGCCCGTCACCTACTGCGCGACATCGCCCGCTCTCTGTGTGCTGGAGAAGCTGGTGCACGTCGAAGACCCGCTGCTGCTGCCTGAGCTGACGATGGTGCGCTACGAAGCACCGGACGACTTGTCCGTCGACGACGTGCCACTTTCCGCCCTTCCGACCGATTGGCGACGTCGAGAAAGCTGGACGCAGCAGCGCGGTAATGCGTGGCACGCCTCGCTCTCGGCCCCGCTGCTGCGGGTCCCATCCGCGATCGTCCCGATCGACGGATCACCCGATCTGAACGTTCTGATCAACCACCGGCATCCTGGCGCCGACCGGATCAGAATCGCAGACATCGAGCCGTTCACCCTCGATCCCCGCCTGTTCTGACGATCGGGCTTTGGCATCCAATGCCAACGTTCTCGCAGTTCTTATGCGCGAGATCAGGTCGTCAGGTTGTTTGGGAGGGGTGCGCCGAACTGCCGGCCGGCGCGGAAGTGGTGCGCTCGGAGGGACTCGAACCCCCACGATTTTACTCACTGCCACCTCAAGGCAGCGCGTCTACCAATTCCGCCACGAGCGCTTGGGACCGGTTTCGGGCATCGCCGACCGGATCGACGGCGCCCATTTAACAAAACAATGATGAGGCCACAAGGCCAGATCACCTTCGATCTGGGGATCGCGGCAACATCTGTTTGACCTCGACCGCAATTCGGTTGCGATCGACCAAAACCATGCCGGAAGCGATCGGCATGTTGTTGGCGAGGATCTTGACCTCGTCGGCTTCGGTGGCGTCCAGTTCGATGATGGCGCCGCGGCTCAGCCGCAGCACTTGGTGGATCGGCATTGAGGTGGTCCCGAGAACCACCATCAGATCGACGGAAACTTTATCGAGTGTCGGCACTGGAACCCGGACTGACTTGCCTGAGGAACGAAGACGTGGTCGACGACACCACGTTATGGTTATCCAATGATTAACGCCCCCACTTCCCCCCGCCAGACGCTGGATTGGACCGCTCTAAAGCCGGCCGACGGCTCGCCGGCGGTGGAATGGCAGATTTCCGATTCGCCGGTCGACTATCCGGAGGCGGTGGCGACCATGGAGGCACGGGCCGCGGCGATCGCTGCGGGCGACGCGCCCGAGCTGGTCTGGCTGCTGGAGCACCCGCCGCTCTACACCGCAGGCACCAGCGGCCATGCCACCGACCTGCTGGAGGAACGCTTCCCGCTGTTCACCACCGGCCGCGGCGGCCAGCTGACCTATCATGGCCCCGGCCAACGCGTGGCCTATGTGATGCTCGACCTGAAGCGCCGGCGCCCGGACGTGCGCGCCTATGTGGCAGCGCTCGAACAATGGATCATCGCCACCCTCGATGCCTTCAACATCCGCGGCGAGCGTCGCGAGGATCGGGTCGGCGTCTGGGTCCGCCGCCCGGATAAAGGCGACGGCTACGAGGACAAGATCGCGGCGATCGGCGTCCGGCTGAAACGCTGGGTGTCGCTGCACGGCATCGCCATCAACGTCGAACCCGACCTGTCGCATTTCAAGGCGATCGTCCCCTGCGGCATCAGCGATCCGCGCTATGGCGTCACCAGCCTCGTCGACCTCGGCCTGCCCGTGGTGATGACCGACGTGGATATCGCTCTCCGCGCGGCGTTCGAGACCATCTTCGGCGAAACCCGCTCGACAACAACCGAGACCGCCTGACCTCCTCCGCCGGCATCGATCCGCGCGCATGAAGGGATGACTCGCCGGAACCGCGACAGTCACAATCAGCCGTAAAGCTCGATTTGGCCAGCGGCCGTCGCGTCGAGTCACAGACTCCAGCAACGGAATTGTAAGGATGAAACCGCTCGGTTCCCGCCGCGCGGCACTGACAACGCTTTCGTCACGTTAGCAAGGATAGATCAGCGACGGTCTCATTAGCCGCGGCCGCGCCACCCTCGTAGTTGTCCTAGTACCTCGTTTGAAGAATGATCCAACGCCCCACCAGTTCTCCCGATAATCAGTCGCTGTGGCGCGCCGCGCTCGACCAGACGCGCGATGCTGCTGTCGTTATCGATGATGCTGGCAATGTCTGCCTTTTCAACCGAGCCGCAGAACGGATCTGGGGGATCTGTCGCACGGACATCGTCGGACGTCACGCCGAGGTCATCGGCCTCGCCGGAACGACCTCGAAGCCAACTTCCGGTGTCTTCTTCCCGCACGCTACATCGAACGGCGTCGCCATTCTCGAAATCCCACGACCGGACGGCCAAGTCATCAGCGCCGAGCTCACGCAATCGACGATCAGCACGTACGGCCACAACTACACTCTCGTCACCGCGCGCGATATCACGCCCGAGATGGAGCGCCGCAAAGGCATCGAACTACTCACCTCGATCGCTGACCGCACCACCCGTGCGGTGCTGGTTACAGATGCCGATCTGAGGCTGCTCTACACCAACGCCGCGTTCACCAGCCTGTTCGGCTACGGCGCCACGGATGTCAAAGGCCGCAATGTCATCGATCTCCTCGCCGGCAACCACACCAATCGCCGGACGATCGCCAGCCTGAAACGATGGATCGCCGATACCGAGGGCGGCGAAGAAGAGATCCTGGTTTACGATCACAATGGTGACGAGATCTGGATCTCGGCCGACGTGAAAGCGCTGCGCAATCCGCAAGGCAGGATCACGCAGGTCTTCGCACTGCTGACCGACATCTCGGAAACCCGGCAATTGCGTATGCTGCAGCAGCTGACGCTCAGCGCACTCGCGGACGAGATTCCGATCACCGACGTCGCCGACCGGATGTGCCGCTTTGTCGAGAAAATCGCGCCGGACGTGGTCTCCACCATCCTGCACGTCGACGCGCAGGGGCTGTTGCACCCGCTCGGTGGCCCGAGCCTGCCCGAGGATTACTCGCGCGCGCTCGACGGCGTGTCGATCGGCCCGCAGGTCGGCGCGTGTGGCACCGCGGCGTATTACGGCGAACCGGTGCTGGCGCTCGACATCGACACCGATCCGCGCTGGGAGCCGTTCAAGAAGCGGCTGTTGGAAATCGGGCTGCGCGCCTGCTGGTCGTCGCCGATCAAGGCCAAGGACGGCCGTGTGATCGGCACCTTCGCGTTCTATTTCCGTGCCTCCCGTCCGCCGAGCCATTGGCATCACCGCATCGTCGATGCCTGCCTGCATCTCGGCGCGCTCGCGATCGAGCGCATGGAGTCGCGGGCGCAGATCGCGCGCCTTGCCTATTTCGACATGCTGACCGGCCTGCCCAACCGGGCGCGGCTGCGCGATCTGATCGGCGAAGCGACCGCAGCCTGCCCGCGAGGCCGCAACGTTGCGCTGGCGTTTCTCGACGTCGACAACTTCAAGGACATCAATGACACGCTGGGCCATGCCGCCGGCGACGAATTCCTGATCGAGTTCGCCCGAAGGCTGCGCGATCAGGTTCAGCCCGGCGACGTTGTGGGCCGGCTCGGCGGTGACGAATTCGTCGTCGTGCTTCCGAACCGGGAGCCGGCTGAGATTGAACCGGTGGTGGCTCGGATCAGCGAGGCGCTGATGGTACCGTTCGCGCTGTGCAACAGCCAGGTGCCGATGTCGGCCAGCATCGGCGTCAGCCTGTATCCCGACAACGCCACCGACCTCGACACGCTGATCAACCAGGCCGACACCGCGATGTATCGCGCCAAGCGTTCGGGCCGCTCGACCTACCGGCTGTTCAATTGCGACATGCACGGCGCGGCGGAGCAGCGGATGGCCTATGCGGCCGCGCTACGCTCGGCGCTAGCGAACAGCCGCCTCGAATTGCATTACCAGCCGCAGATCCGCACCGGCGATGGCGCGCTGCACGGCGTCGAAGCCATGGCGCGCTGGAACGATCCGGCGCTCGGTCCGGTGCCGCCGACAAAATTCATTCCGCTCGCCGAAGAGTGCGGCCTGATCGACCAGATCGCGTGCTGGTCGATCCGCGAGGCCTGCCGGCAGATGCGGGCATGGCGCGACCAGGGACTCGAGGTGCCGAGCGTCGCCGTCAATCTGTCGCCGATCAACTTCGAGAATCCAGCGCTGCCGACACTGGTGGCCGACACGCTCGCGACCTATCACCTGCCGCCCGAAGCTCTGATGCTCGAAGTCACCGAAGGCGTCGCCCAGGACAACCGCTCGACCGCGCACGAGACGATGATGGCGCTGCGCCGGATCGGGGTCGGGCTGTCGCTCGACGATTTCGGCACCGGCTATTCCAATCTCAACCGGCTGGCGCAATTGCCGATCCGCGAGCTCAAGATCGATCGCGGCTTCATGAGCGAATTTGAGACCAGCCCCACCGCCCGCGCCGTCGTCACCACCGTGGTGCGGGTCGGCCAGAGCCTCGCCCTCAGCGTCGTCGCCGAAGGCGTCGAGACCCCCGCTCAATTCCAGCTCCTGAGCGAGCTCGGTTGCGACGTCGCCCAGGGCTTCCTGTATGCGCCAGCACTGGCGCCGGCTGCGTTCGAGCAATGGCTGCTCGGCTACAGCGCCTCCCGCGCCGGCACCATGATGGAGCGCATTAGCCCGACGAGCACGGATGACCGGCCGGCGCCGTTCACTGCCACGCGGCGGCGGAACTAACCGCCACCGCGTTTGCGCGCGCTTACGCCACGGCTGCCGATCGCGGTGTGGCTGCGAGCTTGCGCGCGATATAGCGCTGCTCCTGGGTCAGACCACCGAAGCCATAGCCGTCGGCCCGCACGCCGTTGACGTGGACATAGCTCTCCGAATGCAGCGGTCCGAGCAACTCGCCCATGCGGGCGTAGGTCGCAGCAATGAACTCCGCTTTCTCGTCCTTAGTGTTGCTGCTGTCGACGATCCGGATGTCGAGCCAGAAGCTGGCGAGGTTCTGATCCGCCAGCGAGGCACCGGCCGCGAACCAGTCGTCCGGATCGACCTGCTCCACGATCACCGCCGTCACCTTGGGATCCTTGTGCAGGATGGTGGCGGCGAGATCGCTGGCCGCGGCGGCGATCCGCGGCTTCAGGTCCGAGGTCGGGCGCGGCGTCGAATAATGCACGGTGATCAGCGGCATCGGTAGCTCCTCTCAACAAGTGTTCGATGCCGCAGAAGCTAGACCCCGCCCATAGATCACGCTACAGTATCAATCTGCGTTTCAATCATAACGATTTCTGATGATGAGATGATCGACCTCGACATCGCCGCGGTACGCGCCTTCGTCCACGTCGCCGACCTGCGCAGCTTCACGCGGGCCGCCGAAGCGCTCGGCACCACCCAGGCCGCGGTCAGCATGCGGCTGCAGCGCCTGGAGGCGCTGCTCGAACGACGACTGCTGGAGCGCTCGCCGCGCTCGGTCGGGCTGACCGCAGAAGGCTCGGCATTTCTGGATCGGGCCCGCGCGCTGATCGAGACGAACGATCGCGCGGTCGCCAGCGAGCGCGTGATCGTTCAGTCACTCCGGCTTGGAATCAGCGACCACGTCGCCGGGCCGGATTTGGTGCCGCTGCTGGCCCGGCTTGGCCGAGGGCGCTCCGACCTGCGGATCGAAGTCAACATTGGGTTCTCGCGCGACTTAGTCGACGCGTTCGATCGCGCAGAGCTGGATGCGATCTGCATCCGCGAAAGCGCGGGGCGACGCGGTGGGGAGACCTTGCTGCGCGATGAATTCGGCTGGTTCGCAGCGCCCGATTTCGATCTCGTCCACGGCGCGCCCGTTGCGCTGGCCTCGCTCGCTGCGCCGTGCGGCGTACGGGCAACCGCGGTGCGAGCGCTCGACAAGGCCAGGGTGTCATGGACCGAAGTGTTCGTCGGCGGCGGCGTCAGTGCGGTGGTCGCCGCGGCGCTCGCCGGCCTCGCCGTCGCACCGCTGGCCAAACGCATCGCGCCGCCCGGACTCGTCGATGTCGGTGCCAAACTGAAGCTGCCACGCCTGCCTGCGTCGCCGGTCGTGCTGCACTCCCGCGTCAGCGATGCGAGCCGGCGCGCGGCGCTCCGGACTTTGGCGGCGACATTCAGGCAGATCGCAGGCTAAGCCAGCGTCGCGCCAGTCTCACAGGGTCGACAGGATCGAAAAACGCTCGCCCGGCTGACGCAGGTTCAGGACGTCAGGCTGTGCGGTCTCTGCCACCACCGCTTCGACCCGCGCCGCCGATGGGCCGTGCTGGCATCGCGCGATCATCTCGCTGACGACGTGGTCGCCACCGGCCAGAGTGGCTTCGACGCTGCCGTCACGGCGATTACGGACCCACCCTTGCAGACCCATGGCCTCGGCGGTGTGAGCGAGCCAGGTCCGATAGCCGACGCCCTGCACCCGGCCGCGGATCGTCACCTGCCGGATGATCTCGCTCATCAGCGCTTCACACCGAGGAAGTGTTCGCCCCGATCGGTGACGACGTCGGCGCGCGTCACCTTGTCCATCAGGTCGGCGCCGGCGAGCCCGGTCAATTGCTTCGGCGTGGCGCCGGCTTTGATCGCCGACAACGTTTTGAACACCGCCTCGGTCGCAGCAGCGATCGGCGCATGGCCCTGCACCGCAATGCGGACACGCCTGCCCGCAAGATGATCGAAGTCGCCGAGCTCGGCCGGCGGACTACCGAGCGCCAGCGGCAGCGTGGTTGCGGCGCTGATCGCTTCGAGCTGCGCGCGGGTCTTCACGCCGGTGAAGAACAACGCATCGACGCCAGCGGCCTCATAGGCCAGCGCGCGTTCGATCGCATCATCGAGCGAGGTGATTGAGCAGGCACCGGTGCGGCCGAAAATAACTAGGTTGGGATCGTGCCGCGCATCGAGCGCGGCCTTGATCTTGCCGAGCCCCTCCTCGCGCGACACAAGCTGCGGCTTGGCCTCGCCGTAAGCCTGCGGCAGCAGCGTGTCTTCAATGGTGAGACCCGCGGCGCCCGCCGCTTCGAGTTCTTCGACGGTGCGGCGAACGTTGAGCGCATTGCCGTAGCCGTGGTCGGCGTCGACCACCACCGGCAGGGCCGCGGCGCGGCTCATCCGCCGCACCTGCTCGGCAAGCTCGGTCAACGTGATCAGCGCGATGTCGGGATCGCCGAGGATCGCCAGCGAGGCCACCGAGCCGCCGAACATCCCGAACGGAAAGCCGAGGTCGTCGGCGATCCGGATCGAGATGGCATCGTACACCGACGCCGGGCGCACGCAGGCGGATCCGGTGAGGATTGCCCGCAATGCGCTGCGGCGGTCGCGCCAAGCCACGGCGGCTTACGCGAACTCGAGGATCAGCGCATCGACCGCGAGCGTCGCTCCGGCCGCGGCGTGGATCTTCTTGACGGTGCCGTCGCGCTCGGCGCGCAGCACGTTCTGCATCTTCATCGCCTCGACCACCGCCAGCGTCTCGCCGGCCTTGACCTCCTGGCCTTCGGTCACCGCGATCGACACGATCAGGCCCGGCATCGGGCACAGCACCTTCTTGCCGGTGTCAGCCTTATCGGCTTCCTTCATCCAGCGCGCGGCCGCGGCTTCACGCTCGGTGAAAACGTTGACCGACACTTCGTAGCCGTGATGCGCCAGCTTGAAGCCGTTCGGGATCGCGCGGACCTGCACCGCGACCGGATGGCCGTCGATGGTGCCTTCCCACACCGGATCGCCCGGCATCCAGGACGACAGCAACTGGTGCGGCTGACCGAGCGAACCGTCAGCATTGGCGAAGCGGACGACGAACGCCTCACCTTCGCGGATCACGTCGAGCGGCACTTCGCTGCGCTCCAGCCAGACACAGCGGCGGCGCTCGCGGATCACCGCGCGGCCGATCATCTGGCCCGAGATCTTGCGCTTGCGCTCGCCAATCACCCGGTCGATCGCCGCGCCGACCGCAGCGATGCGGCGGGCGACTTCACCCTCCGGCACCCGCGGATGGAAGCCTTGCGGGAATTCCTCGGCGATGAAGCCGGTCGACAAATTGCCCTCGCGCCAGCGCGGATGCGTCATCAGCGCCGAGAGGAACGGAATGTTATGGCGGATGCCGTCGACGTAGAACGCGTCGAGCGCGTGGGTCTGCGCCTCGATCGCCGCGGCGCGCGACGGCCCGTGCGTCACCAGCTTGGCGATCATCGGGTCATAGAACATCGAGATCTCGCCGCCCTCCTGCACGCCGGTGTCGTTGCGCACCGTGATGCCGGAAGCCGCGCTCTCGGCCGGCGGGCGATACTTCACCAGGCGGCCGATCGACGGCAGGAAGTTGCGGAACGGATCTTCCGCATAGACGCGGGACTCGATCGCCCAGCCCTTCAGCGTGACGTCCTTTTGCGCCAACGCCAGCTTCTCGCCGGCCGCCACGCGGATCATCTGCTCGACCAGGTCGATGCCGGTGACCATTTCGGTGACCGGATGTTCGACCTGCAGGCGGGTGTTCATTTCGAGGAAGTAGAAGCTCTTGTCTTGGCCGGCGACGAATTCGACGGTGCCGGCGGAGTCGTAGTTCACGGCCTTGGCCAGCGCGACCGCCTGCTCGCCCATCTTGCGGCGGGTGACTTCGTCGAGCAGCGGGCTCGGCGCTTCTTCGATCACCTTCTGATTGCGGCGCTGGATCGAGCACTCACGCTCGCCGAGATAGATGACGTTGCCGTGCTTGTCGCCGAGCACCTGGATTTCGATGTGGCGCGGATCGACGATGAACTTCTCGATGAAGACCCGGTCGTCACCGAACGAGGCCTTGGCCTCGGCCTTGGCGAGGTTGAAGCCTTCGGCGACTTCCGCCCGCGAGTGCGCGATGCGCATGCCCTTGCCGCCACCGCCGGCGGAGGCCTTGATCATCACCGGGTAGCCGATCTCGTCGGCGATCTTCACCGCGTGCTTGTCGTCCTCGATCACGCCGAGGAAGCCAGGCACGGTCGAAACCTTGGCCTGCGCGGCGGCCTTCTTCGACTCGATCTTGTCGCCCATCGCGGCGATCGCGCCGGGGTTCGGGCCGATGAACACGATGCCGGCCTCGGCCAGCGCCTTAGCGAACGCCTCACGCTCGGACAGGAAACCGTAGCCCGGATGCACCGCCTCGGCGCCGGTCTTCTTGCAGGCCTCGACGATCTTCTCGATCACCAGATAGCTCTCGGCCGCCGCCGGGGGGCCGATCAGCACCGCTTCATCGGCCATTTCGACGTGCAGCGCGTCGCGGTCCGCCTCGGAATAGACGGCGACCGTCTCGATACCCATACGACGCGCGGTCTTGATGACCCGGCAGGCGATCTCGCCGCGGTTGGCGATCAGAATTCGTTTGAACATGCTCTTTTTCTTGCAACCTTGGATGGTTCTGCTGTCCCGGGCGGGGCAGCGACGGGGCATTGCGGGTGTGCTTGTAACAATTCTGTCGCCGGGGAAAACTAGATATTGCGAAGGGGTCCCCAGCGTGGGCCCCAATCAACCCAAGGCCCTGTCATGCGCCGCACACTCGCCCTACTGTCCGCGGGCCTCTGCCTGCTGTCCGTCTCCACCGCTTTCGCCCAGAACACTCCGCCCCGCAACCTGATTCTGTTCATTCCCGACGGCCTGCGGGCGAAGTCCGTCAGCCCGGAGACCGCCCCGGCGATGGCCGCGCTCCGCGATCAGGGCGTCAATTTCAAGAATCCGCATTCGCTGTTTCCGACCTTCACCATGGCGAACGGTTCGGCGATGGCGACTGGGCATTATCTCGGCGACACCGGCACCTTCAGCAACACCATCTATACCGGCTACAGCGTTCCGCCGGCCGGTAATACCGTGGTTCCGTTCATCGAGAACGATGACGTCGTCGGCGACATCGATAATCATTTCGACGGCAATTACCTCAACGAGGAAAGCCTGCTGAAGCTCGCCCGCGACAAGGGGCTGAGCACCGCGGCGATCGGCAAGCTCGGCCCGACCCTGCTGTTCGACCACACCGACCGGGCCGACAAGCCGGGTCCGCATTCGATCGTGATCGATGATGCGACCGGTTCGCCGAAGGGCGTGCCCCTGCCTGACGACTTCAAGGCCGAGCTCGACAAGCTCGGGCTGCCGCAGAAGCCACCGGCCCGCGGCGAGAACGCCAAGGCCGGCGACGCCAAGACGCCCGGCACACTGGTCGCAAACGTCGTGCAGCAGGCCTATTTCGCCGACGTCGCCGCCAAGGCGGTGTTGCCGCTGTTCAAGCAGCGCGGCAAGCCTTTCGTGCTGGTGTTCTGGTCCCGCGATCCGGATGGAAGCCAGCACAATCAAGGCGATAGCCTGAACGAGCTGACACCCGGCATTAACGGGCCGACCTCGCTGGCCGGAATTCGCAATGCGGACAACAACCTCGCGCAATTGCGCAAAGCTCTGGATGAGCTCGGGCTCTCCGCCTCGACCAACATCATCGTCTCGGCCGACCACGGCTTCTCGACGATCTCGAAGCAGAGCAAGACCTCGCCGTCTGCCAAGGCGAGCTACGACGACACCCCGGCCGGCTTCCTGCCGATGGGCTTCCTCGCCATCGATCTGGCGAAGGCGCTGAAGCTGCCGCTGTTCGATCCCAACAACGGCAACGCGCCGGTCGGCGACAACGCCCACCCCAAGGCCGGCAACGGCGTGCTCGGCAAGGATACGGCCAAGCCGGATCTGGTGGTTGCGACCAATGGCGGCTCGGACCTGATCTACCTGCCGACCGGCGACAAGAAGCTCGCCGGCCGCACCATCCGGGCCCTGCTCGAGCAGGACTACGTCAGCGGGCTGTTCGTCGATGACTCGCTCGGCAGCTTCCCCGGCGCGCTGCCGCTGTCGGCGCTCAACCTGAAGGGCAAGGCCGCGACGCCGACGCCAACGATCGTGGTCAACTTCCGGTCCTACGCGTCCGGCTGCGCCGAGCAGACGCAGTGCTCGGTGCAGGTCGCCGACACCGTGCTGCGCCAGGGCCAGGGCATGCACGGCTCGTTCAGCCGCGGCGATACCATGAACTTCATGGCGGCGACCGGCCCGGACTTCAAAGCCAGCTTCGCCGACCCGCTGCCGGTGAGCAACGCCGACGTCGGGTTCACCGCGGCGAAGCTGATGGGGCTCGATCCGACCACCAAGGGCAAGCTGATCGGCCGGGTGATGACCGAGGCGATGCCGAACGGCGCTGTGCCGAAAGCCACCCAGGAGACGGTGCGCTCGAAATACGCCGCCAACGGGCTGCGCACCGTGCTGGCGATGCAGCGCGTCGGCGAGCAGCGCTATTTCGATGCCGCCGGCTTCCCGGGCCGCACCCTCGGCCTCGACGGCGAGACCTCCAAACAAAAAGCGGCGGGGAAATAACCCCGCCGCTTGCTTGCAGAACTTGGCTTCGGACGATCAGACGCCGAGATCGAAAATCTGCGGGACCTGGCTGATCAGCGGCAGCGTCGCGACGCCGACCAGCGTGGCGACCAGCCGCATCAGCGTGTGATTGCTGCGCCGGGTGCCGCGCATCTGGCGCGAGATCCACTCCAGGACTTCGGTGTTGACGCCGACCGCCTGGGTCGGAGCCCAGGACTCGATCGCGACGTCCGGCGACAGTGCGACGCTGCGCGCCGGCACCGGCAGGCCGGAGGCGGCCGCGGCGTGATGGGCGACGGCCTTGGCGAACAGATCATCAAACCGGCCGCCATCGACACGCTCGGCAGCAGCATCGTTGATCTCGAACAGCGCTTCGGCCTCGGCCCGGCTGATCGGCTGATTGTCGACCGCGGACGCGGTCAGGATACCCATGCACCACGCGGTGTCGGCGGCGTCGAGGGTGCGGGAGAAATGCACCCGACCGCGGGTGGTCGGGCCTTCGCCGGTGATGATCCCATCCCGCACGACCCCGAGCGCTTGCGCGGCGGTATAACGATCCGAAACGTTGAGAGGGTCGATGCCGAACAGTTCGGCGGTGGCGACGGCAGTCATTGCTTTCACTCGTTTTTCTGGCTCTGGGCCAGCATTTCCACGCTGGCGTAAACGCTTGGTTAAGACTTCGCTCCTGCGCTCGATTCGATCGGAATTACCCACGATGTTTCGAAACAGGGTTGCCGATTTGTCGCAGCAGCGGTCTCGCCGGCTCAATTCGCAAGCCGCTCCGGCGGCGGTTGGGCGCACTGGCGGCGCAATTGCGGCAAAGCGGCTTTGCCGGGCGGCCATTTGGCCGCACCGGTCATTCAGCAGTCCTTCAGCGTCTTAAGTGTCGAGCCGTCGGCGGTCAGCGCGGCGACCACCAGTCGGCGAGCAGCAGGCCGAGCGTTCCCGATACCGCTGTGATGAACGCCCCCCACGAGATGTCGACCGCCACCACCGGCCAGGTCCAGTGCTTCAGCAGCGCCAGCGACGTCAGCTCGAAGGTCGCGTAGCAGAACAGCCCGAACAGCGCCCCGTACAACAACGAGGATTGCCAAGTCGCGTTCGCCGAGCCGTTGACGAAGATGACGATGCCGACGACGTAGAGCAGGTAGAACAGCACAGCCGGCAACAGCCTCACCTCGCCGAGCATCTCGCCGACCTGCGACTGGAAGAAGCTCTTGGCGATCGTGCCGAGGAACAGAAAGTCGAGCGGAATCAGGACAATGAATGTTGCCAGATAGAGCAGACCGTAGCGCTTCAAATCGTCCTCCTGAACAAAGCAGAATGCATCCTGTCAAATACGGAACGCCTCGTCGATGGTTGCAGACGCAGCCGGACAGCGGCGCAAAATCGCAGCCTCGTATCCAGGATGAGCCCACGTGCTGACAACCGCCAGCTCCCGTCCCGTCATCGTCTGGTTTCGCGACGATCTCCGTCTTGCCGATCATCCGGCGTTGCAGGCTGCTGCGCAATCGGGTGCGGCTGTGCTGGGCGTTTATGTGCTCGATGAGGTGAGCGACGATGTGCGCCCCCTTGGCGGCGCAGCGCGGTGGTGGCTGGGGCAATCGCTGCGCTCGCTCGAGGCCGAGCTTGCTGTGGCCGGTGCGCCGCTGATCCTGCGGCGCGGGCCGGCGGCCGCGGTGCTGGCCGAACTGGCGCAGCAGAGCGATGCGGCGGCGGTGCATTGGAACGAGATCGAGATCGCTCCGCATCGGGCTGTCGCCGATGCGCTGGCCGATGCCCTCACGGTGGCCGGCATCGCATATCACCGCCACCCTGGCGACACGCTGGTGGCGCCGAGTGCGATCCGCAGCAAGGATGGCCGCGGCATGCGGGTGTTCACGCCGTTCTGGCGGCGGGTGCTCAGCCTCGGCGATCCACCACAGCCCCTGCCCCGCCCGAAGGCGCTGCGGCCGGCGCCGGCTCCGCCGAGTGATCAGCTCGGCGACTGGCAGCTCGAGCCGACGGCGCCGGACTGGGCCGGCGGCCTCCGCCAAACCTGGACGCCGGGCGAAGCCGCCGCGCAGGCGCGGCTGTCCGACTTCCTCGCGGGCCTGCCCGGCTATGCGGACGGGCGCGACTATCCGGATCGGCACGTCACCTCCGGCCTGTCGCCGCATCTGCGGTTCGGCGAAATCAGTCCGCGCCAGGTCTGGTACGCCGCGCGCTTTGCCGCCGCCGAGCGGCCGGCGATCGCGCCCGACATCGACAAATTCCTGAGCGAGCTCGGCTGGCGCGAGTTCTGCCGGCATCTGCTGTTCGACCATCCGGATCTGGCGACCCGCAATCTGCAGCCGGCGTTCGACGCCTTCCCGTGGCACAGCGACGAGGCGGCGCTGAGCGCCTGGCAGCGCGGCCGCACCGGCTACCCGATCGTCGACGCCGGAATGCGCGAGCTGTGGCACTCCGGGGTGATGCACAATCGCGTCCGCATGGTCGTCGGCTCGTTCCTGGTCAAGCACTTGCTGATCGACTGGCGGCTCGGCGAGCAGTGGTTCTGGGACACGCTGGTCGACGCCGATCCCGGCAGCAATCCCGGTAACTGGCAGTGGGTTGCGGGCTGCGGCGCCGACGCGGCGCCGTATTTCCGGGTGTTCAACCCGTTGCTGCAGAGCGAGAAGTTCGACGCGGGTGGCAGCTACAGCCGGCGCTGGGTCCCCGAGCTGGCAGGCCTGCCCGACAACCTGATCCACCAGCCGTGGACCGCAACGCCGCTCGAACTCGCCGCCGCCGGCATCGAGCTCGGCGGCAACTATCCGCGGCCGATCGTCGACCACAAAACCGGCCGGCAGCGGGCGCTTTCGGCCTATGCCGAGCTGCGTCAGCGTTGAACAACTTCGCTTAGCAGCGTTACTAATTGCGCGAATCGGCTATCGTCGCGGTTATCTGCAAACCCTTGGGGGATCAATATGGACGACGACAAGCCGATTATCGAGCAGGTGGGCGAGGTGATCACCGAGGCCACCGATGCAGCCAAGACCGTGGTCAAGAAGGCGCGCAAGGCGGCCAAGAAAGTCGCCAAGAAGGTGAAGGCCGGCGCCAAGAAGGCCGCGAAGGCGACCAAGAAGGCAGGCAAGAAGGCCGCCAAAAAGGCAGCCAAGAAAGCTCCGAAGAAGGCCGCCAAGAAGGCCAAGAAGGCGCCCAAGAAGGCCAAAAAGGCAGCCAAGAAGACCGTGAAGAAGGCCAAGAAGGCGGCGCCGAAGAAGGCGAAGAAGGCCAAGAAATCCAAGCGCTGAGCGGTTCATCCGCGTCGGCCTGCGAAAGCCTCCGGAGCACCTGCCCGGAGGCTTTTTGCTGCGCGCAGAGCGCAAGCGAGTGCGGCCTGCCCTGCGCCTCTACGCCTTGGCGCGGTTGACCAGAAACACCGCCGCCGCGCAGATCACCATGCCGACGATCGACACCACGTCCAGCTTTTCACCGAACAGCACATAGGCCATCAGCGCGGTGGTGCCGGGCACCAGGTAGAACAGGCTGGCGACCGAGGTCGCGGCGGAATGCCGGATCAACCAGTACAATAGCCCGATCGATCCGATCGACAGCACCACCACCAGCCAGCCCACCGCCAGCACGAACTCGGTGGTCCAGTTCACCACCCGGGTTTCGAACAGCAGGGCGCCGACCGCGAACAGCGCGAGCGCGGCGAGGAATTGGATGATGTTGCCGGCGCGCCAGTCGATGCCGGTGCAGAACCGCTTTTGGTACAGCGTGCCGATGGTGATGCCGATCAGCGAACAGGCCGAGGCGAGCCAGCCCCAGCCGATGTCGCCGGTCAGGCTGCGGCTGTGCAGGATCAACAGCGTGCCGCCGAGACCGAGCCCAAGCCCCAGCCATTGCAGCGGCGTGACGCGCTCGCCGAGCCAGCGATTGGCGAGCGTCGAGGTCAGGATCGGCTGGAGGCCCGGGATCAAGGCCGACAGGCCCGCCGGCACCGAATGCGCGATCGCGATCGAGGTGCCGGCCAGATACACGCCGTGCACCAGCAGTCCGGCGACGATGCTGTGGCCGACGCCGGCAAGGTTCGGCCAGCGCGGCCGCGCGATCGCGGCGATCACCGCAATCAGCGTCACCACCGCGATCATCCGGATCGACAGGTAGGTCAGCGGCTCCGCACCGGCTAGCGCGTATTTGGTGCCAATGAAGCCGGTGCTCCACAGCACGACAAACACAGCGGGCGCGGCGCGGCCAGCGAGATGCTCTGCGTTACGGTTCATTGTTTCCCCGAGGGCCCGATCGTATGGTGACGGGCAAGCGCCCGATGGCGCAACGTCCATGCCATGCCGCAACCGCCGCGACCAGCACGGATCGTCATCATCAACGCGCCGCCCTTCCCTCACCGCGCGTTCGTCATCGTCCGGAGCCGCCATGCGCCTGCAGTTCGAAACCGTCGACGTGTTCACCTCCGAGCAGTTCAGCGGCAATCCCCTCGCCGTGGTGCTCAACGCGGAAGAGCTGTCGAGTGCGCAGATGCAGGCGATCGCCGGCGAGTTCAATCTGTCGGAGACGACCTTCGTGCTGCCGCCGCAAGACCCCGCCCACACCGCGCAGGTTCGGATCTTCACGCCCAACGGCGAACTGCCGTTCGCCGGCCATCCGAATGTCGGCACCGCCTTCGTGCTGGCCCGCATCGGGCAGAGCTACGGCCGCAGCATTGCCGGCGATCGCGTGGTGTTCGAAGAGAAGGCCGGGCTCGTCCCGATCCAACTGATCAAGGACGGCGGCGCCGTCACCGGCGCGCGCCTGACGTCGCCGCAGACCCTGTCGGTGACCGACGAGATTGCCCCCGATGTCATCGCGGCGGCCTGCTCGCTCAGCGAGGGCGACATCGAGATCGCCAACCACCGGGCGTGCATCGCATCCTGCGGCACCGGCTTCATCATCGCGGAGGTGAAGAGCCGCACCGCCCTCGCCGCCGCCAGCCCACGCGCCGACCTCTTCGGCGACCACATCGCCGGCTACCCGACGTCAAAGGTCCTGCTCTATGTGCAGACCGCGGAGGACACCATCGACATCCGCGCCCGGATGTTCGCGCCGCTGAACAAGGTCCCCGAGGACCCGGCCACCGGTAGCGCCAATGTCGCGCTGATCGGCCTGTTGGCGAAGCTGCGCCCCGAAGCCGATCTGACGCTGTCGAAAACCATCCTGCAAGGGTTCGAGATGGGCCGCCCGAGCCTGCTGTTCGCCAGCGCGGAGAAGCGCGGGGGCGAAGTCACCACCACCGCGATCGGCGGACAATGCGTGGCGGTGATGGCGGGAACGATCGGCCTGACATGAGGCCGAAAAGGCTGGACCGGCGCTCGGCCTTCGGCCGTCAGACCGCCGATGGGCTCAATACTCTTCCGGGCAGGGATCGACGATCTTCCACAGATCGACGCCGTTCTTGATCTTCTTCATCTCGGTGGTCAGGCCGCCGTTGCGGGCGATCCAGTCCTTCACCGGCTGCGGATAATACGACATCAGCTCCGAGGTGCCCTCGAGGCTGGTGACCTTGATGCCGAACGTGAAGGCCTTGTCGTAATAGGCCTGATGGAAGCCCAAGCTGGCGCGCGGGGTGACGCAGATCTTGTTCAGCGGCACGATCCCGAACACCAGGGTGCAGGCCGAATTGCAGATGCCGTCGATGATGACCCGCTCGCGGCGATCCCGGATCCGCTGGTACTTGGCCTTGTACTCCTCGACATAGCCGCCGTGATCCCGGGTGATGTGGAGATCGGCGCGTGCCGGCGTGGCCAGCAGCATCAGCGGCAATAACAGCGACGAGAACAGCGTACGCATGGTTCGGTCGAAACCCGTGGCGACAAGGGGAGCGGGCCGGCCTCGGCCGGCACCGGCACTTTGGCCGAGTTTGGTTTGCGCGACGTTAATGCGCACATTCCGGCGAAATCATGGGGGCCCCCTCCCCCTTGTAAGCGCCTGCAAAAGTGGGGTATTCGAAAGCCCTCGCCGGGCGGCAAGCCCCACCCCGGCCCCGCGCTCGTAGCTCAGCTGGATAGAGCATCGGATTTCGATTCCGAGGGTCGGAGGTTCGAATCCTTCCGAGCGCGCCAAACTGCCACCATTCGGAATAAAACCAAGGACAATCCGTCGGAGATGAAGTGCAACTAACGTAAGCGTCAGTAGCTTCCAGTCCGAGCATCCGACATCGAGTAAGGGCCTGCCCCACGATGATGCGTAGTGAAGAAGCGCGATCGCCTAAAAGTCCTTTGCCGCAAAATAGGGAAATTGCGAAGGGCCGCCGACGTCGTGGTGGGGTCCCGTCGTCGTTTGGTGGGCAGGCTGCAACCCTGCCCGATAGCCCAAGATTCTTGTGCGGGTGAAATTCTTGCCAGCAGCTTTGCTTTCGATGAACGACGACAGCTGCGGCAGCGTCTTACCAATGCGGTACGAGAAGTAGACGCGCGTCCCTTTCCACCAAGCGCCCGACGGCACCGAATTCCGACAGAAGTTCAATCTCTTCCCGGGGGCACCTCCACAGAAGTCCAGAAGTGGCCCGTGAGCGCGCTCCCATGGCTGGCCGTTTTGACGCGGCTGTGCCCGCTCCCCGAAGTCGGGGGTTGCATTTTCAGAAGATTCGCTCAAAGTATGTCCCGCCTCCGGATGGAGGCTGAAAAGAAACCTGAGATGGTTTCAGTTGAGCGGTTGCTGGAAAGCGACCAACCCGTTCGGCAGTGCCGGCCGTGTCTTGTTCGTTAGGAACAGCGCAGCTGAAGCCAGTCTCTTCATACAGAAGGACTGGTTTATTATGCCCCCCTCCGCATCACCTAGGCTGATCTTGCGCTTTGCTATCTTAGCAGAGCAGCCCAACACGCGTGACGAGGATCGCCTGAGCCACGTTCAGGTCGAGACTTCTATTGCCGGAATTAAGCGGTATATCGGTTTCGTGCGCGGGCGAGATTTGTTTCCCCTTTTCGATAACGTCTCACTCGAAGCCAATCCTCGTGCGGCAAAGACCGGCAGCGTTACCGACGCCATCCTGCATTCTCTCGAAACGACGCCCGAACTATTTCCTTTCAAGTCGAAAGGTATTCTTCTTGGCACGTCGAACTATGAGGCGTTGCAACGCAGCCGGTTCGACTTGCATTTCGAAGATCCTTCGACTGAAGGTATTTTGGATGGCGGACACAACATGCTCGGTATCGGCATCCACATGCTTTCACATGTTTTGGACGAAGCCGAACTGGGGAGAATTACACTTTGGGAAGACATGAAGGAGCAGTGGGACGCTCACCGCAGCGAACTCGAAGGCATGAAAGAGAAGTTCGATTTTCTCGTGCCGGTCGAACTTATCGTGCCAGCGAACGTCGACGACGAGTTCAACGTCCAGCAGTTCGAAATGTCCGTCTTGGACATCTGTGCGGCTCGCAATAATAACGCGCAACTGACACAGGAAACCAAGTCGAATAAGATGGGTCTTTATGCGGAGATCCAGAGCAGGTTGGACAAAGAGATTGCCGATCGCGTTGAGTGGAAAAGTAACGAGTGGGAAAGCAACGAAAGCCGCCCCATCAAGGTGCGCGACTTGCTTGCCTTGGCTTGGATCCCGCTCAACAAGGCTAGCGAAGAGAGGCTGCTTCCACCGGGCCATTCAGTCGCGCCGCAGAACATCTATCGCAACAAGGGCGAGTGCTCGAAGCTATTTGACAAGCTGATGGTCAACCCTGAAGTGACGAGGCGCACCGATGGGCCGGTTCACGAGTTGATCAACGCGACTGTCGCAAGCTGCTTTGACATTTTGAAAGATCTGCCGAAGCTTTACGACAAAATCTACGCTGACTTCCCAGAGGCATACAACTCCCACGGTTATCGGTTCGGCGCGACTAGTATTGTCAAGATCTACGATCCGGCGCGGCGGTCTGCAGCCAAAGACAAAAGCGGGTTCGTGGTGAGCCAGCCGCTCACTCACTACCTCGGACTGAAAGTCAGCTACCGCTATCCCGACGGCCTTATCATGCCGCTCGTGTATGGCCTCAAAGGGTTGATGAAGATTGAAGGTGATCGTGTCGTCTGGTCGACTGATCCTTTTCTCTTCCTCGACCGCTATCTGAATGACATCGCGGGTGCTTACCGGTTGGTTCTCGACATGGCGCGCTTCGATCCTCAAAAGTTGTCTAAAAATGAAGCTAGCCACGAGTTTGCCGTTGGCGAATTTGAAAAGGCACTGATCAAGCATCGCTCAAAAGCGGTCGCGTAGCTCGATCTGCCTGCGCTCGGAGGAAAAGCCCCTCCGAGCGTGCGGCGATAATTTGCGTCGCTACGCGCAAAAGCTGGGATGACTCAAATTTTGAGGAGTTGATATGAGCGCGACCGTTAAGGCGTTGGAGGTTGTTGACGAGCCCTTTCTCGTTGCAAGCCTGATTGAGCGTTGCCCGAAGACGGCAATGATCCGCGAATTGATGATGAATGCGCTGGAAGCAGCGCGATACGCGCCGGAAGGGCGCAGGCTGGTGGAAATCAGCGCCACGCCCGTGAATGGGACGCCGAAGCTGACGATTTGGAATACTGGCCCCGGCTTGGATGCCGTCGAGCTTCAACGAATTTGCAACATCGCGTCGTCGCTCCGCAAGGAAAAGAGCCTGCACGGAAATTTCGGCATGGGCGCCAAGGTCGCGTCTCTGCCGTCAAATCAGCGCGGCATGCGCTATCGCTCCTGCAGGAACGGTGCAGTCCATGAAGTGATCCTGTGCAAGCTTGATGGCGTGTACGGTATCTTGCGGCGACACGATCCTGAGACCGGCGAGTATGTTGAAGTGGCTGACGTCACCGACATCGCGATGACAGAAGGTCGCGCATTGTCAGAGGATTGGACGGAAGTGCTGTTGCACGGCAACGAGGAAGATCAGGATACGGCGAAAGACCCATACAACGGCGATCCCGAACAGGACGCACAATGGCTTGCGACGTACCTCTATCATCGTTTTTATCGCTTGCCCGATGGTGTCAGGGTCACGCTGCTGAAGGGCACACATAAACTCGACGGCAATCGCGCCTTCTTACCGATCTCCGGCCGCTTGAATTTTTTCGAGCGCCACGAAACTGTAACCTGCGCAAACGGCATCAAAATCCACTACCTGTATGACGCTCCCTATGCCGGCACTGGCCACAACAACTCGATTAGTGGCGCTGTCGCGTCAGCCGTCAGCACATGCGCCGTTATCTATAAAGATGAGATGTACGACCTTCGCAAAGGCAAGAATTGGACTTTTGACGCGCCGATCTTCGGTATTCCGTTCGGCCCCCGTCATATCTCTGTTCACATCGAACTGCCCGACGGTTATCCGATCGTCCCGGACGGCTATCGCCAATTTCTCCGCTATGCGCAGGGAGAGCAGCCGAATGTTCTCGCAACGGACTTCGCGGAGATCGTGCGCGACAATCGCCCCGAATGGCTCATTGAACTCATCAGATCGCTTGCGCCCGATAGCGCGAGCAGCGATGACATTCGTAACGAGCTTCAAAATCTCCTGAACAACCTTCGCGTTCGCCGCCTCTCGCCGCGGATCACTCTGAATGGCTCGACCAACGTCGCCAATGGCAGTGGCTCGGCAGTCGAGCCAGATCCAGTGGGTTCGCAAAAGGACGGCGGCAACGCCAGCCGTCAGAAGCCGACCGATCTTTCCGTGTTGCCAAACGGGGCAAAGCGAGCCGATCTCTTTAAGAATGTCGAGCGCGCCCCTGAAATCATCTTGCTCCACGACGAGCAGGAAATTGAAGACAACGGTATCAAGGGCCGCGCGGCCCGCTTTGTCATGGAGCCTAATCAACTCTTTATCAACATGAACTACCCGTCAATTACGGAAATCAAGTCCATCCTTGAAGCGGAATATGCTGACGCGCCTGATCCCGAAGTGATGCGGACACTCGTCAAGCAGCATGCGGAGCGCACGATGATCTTGCGCGTCGGCCGAACCGTTGTTTATGCGCTGGCAAAGCAGCTCAGCAAGGAATGGGATCAAAAGGCGCTTGAAGTAGCGTCGTCACCGGAAAGCTTGAGCATGGCAGCGGACGACTTCGCCGACGCGCTTCAAAATGTGAGGCGGGATATTGGACGGAAGCTGCGCACTAGCAAAAACACGGATGCGGGATCTGTTGCTGATCAAGGCGTTCCGGCGGCTGTGAACTGAAGAGAAAGAATACCCACACTCCTCTTGCTTCTTTGAGCGTCGATAGCCCCTTCATGCTGGCGCGTTCGCGTTTGCCGCTGACGGCAGGGCATCTTTGTGGGGGTGTAGGTGCCTGTATCCCACCCAATTTTAGCGCACGAGGGCCGTCTAGGCGCCGCTGCATCACCATTACCAAAATCAGCTTCTGCACCGGATCAACAGTCAAAAGTGTGCCCCAGCTTCCTTGCCGTTGGATCCGGATCAGTACAACAGCGAAGCCGAGCCCCCCAGGGGGCGACGGCGCATGACATGCAGCGGCACCTCTCCAAAAACTGCATATGTGGGGACAGAGCTTGGCGTCATAACCGAAATTATGATCACAAACTACATTTTAATTTCAATAACATATGAGTTCGCAGTTTTGTTCTGATTAGCGCGCCACCGACACCCTCCCGCCCCCGCTCCATGCGGCGGCCGCCTCCGCCGTCCCATCTATGAATTTCGATGAAACGCGACCGCCGGGATCGGTCGGGTCGCCGCAAGTTGCCGTTCGGCACATGCGATAAATTCGCGCAGGGACATCCCTGGCGCCTTCCCGCGACACGACCTTGGTATGAGCGAATACCGACGGGATCAGCCCGGTCGCGCCTCTCCCCCCAAGTAACGTTATGCCCTTCATCCACAAGGCGTACGCGATGTTCGCGGAGCGAGCAGGAAACGGTGGCGCTCAACTCATCGCCGCATCGTGCGTCGCCGCACGGCATCACGATTCAGATCGAGGTTGGTAGTTCTACTGGAACCTATTTTCACCATTTGATAATCGCCCCGCGATCAGTTTGCGGACACAACCACGAATTAGGTAGTGTCACGATGAAGTTCGATCGCATTGGTAACAAGCTCGGTGCTGCAGGCCTTCTCGGCGTCATCCTCGCCGGCGGCATGCTCGCCAATCAGTTCGTCGCCGAGCGCAAGATCGAGGCTGCCAATGCGCTTGCCGACGGGCAGCAGTACATCAACGAGCACACCCTCGAGGCCAATATCGCGCTGCGCCGCATGCAGCTCGCCGTCCGCGATATCCGGCTGGCGAAGGCTCCGGGCGATCTCGACAAGCCGATCGCGTCGCTCACGGACATGACGGCACGGATGGCGAAGGAAATCGACAACGCCGCCCAGCGCACGGTGAAGCAGGAGAACAAGGACCGCCTGCTCCAGATCGCCGCGCTCAACAAGGACTACGAGAAGCAGGGAACGGAGCTGGTCAAAACGATCAGGCAGATCTTCGACATTACGGGCAAGCGCAACGCGCTGGGCGGCGAATGGCGTACCGCGCTCGATGCGATCCGGACCGCGCCCGCGACCGCCGCCAATCGCCTCGAAGCCGAACGGATCCTGTACGAAGCGGATTCGCACTTCAACGCCATCCGCGCAGCGACCTGGCGCTTCAGCGTCACCGGCGAGGACGGCCAAAAGAAGGCGATCGATACGCGGGGCAACGAGCTGAACGATACGCTGGGCCGGCTGCGCAGCGTCGTCACCGACAAATCGCTGAGCGACGAGATCGATCAGCTCGCCGACGCGGGCAAATCGTTCAACGAACTGACAGCGAGCGCTCTGAAATTGGAATCCGGCAAGCTCGAGATCGCGGCCGCAGCGCTCGGGATCGCCAACCGGTCGGCTGAACTGATGCGGGCGGCGGTGGACGAATCCAGCAAGAATTATCGCACCGCCAAGGAAGAGGCCGATGCGGTGCTGGTGCAGGCGAACCGGGTCAGCTTCGCGGTCGCGATCATCGTGATGCTGGCGCTGATCGGGTCGGTGATCTTCACCTTCGTCGGCGTCGCCCGCCCGCTGACCCGTCTGAACGGCGCGCTCGGCCGCATTGCAGACGGCCAGCTCAACACCGAGATTCCCGGCGCGACACGCGGCGACGAAGTCGGCGACATCGCCAAGACCGTGGTGGTGATCAGCAAGAATGCCGAACAGAAGGCGCGCGAGGAAGCCGAAGCCCAGGCCCGACAAGAGCAGATCGCGGCGCAGCGGCGCAAGCAGGAGATGATCCAACTCGCGGACGGCTTCGAAGCCGCGGTCGGCGAAATCGTCGATACCGTGTCGTCGGCCTCGACCGAACTCGAAGCGTCCGCAACGACGCTGACGAGCACGGCCGAGCGCGCCCAGGAGCTCACCACGATGGTGGCCGCAGCCTCGGAAGAAGCCTCGACCAACGTCCAGTCGGTGGCCTCCGCCACCGAGGAGCTGTCGTCGTCGGTCAACGAGATCAGCCGCCAGGTGCAAGACTCGGCCCGGATCGCCAACGACGCCGTCAGCCAGGCGCGCCTGACCAACGACCGCGTCAGCGAACTGTCGAAGGCTGCCGCACGGATCGGCGACGTGGTCGAACTGATCAACACCATTGCCGGCCAGACCAACCTGCTCGCGCTCAATGCCACGATTGAAGCGGCGCGTGCCGGCGAGGCCGGACGCGGCTTCGCCGTGGTGGCGTCGGAAGTCAAAGCCCTGGCCGAGCAGACCGCCAAGGCCACCGGTGATATCAGTCAGCAGATCTCCAGCATCCAGGGCGCCACCAACGAGTCGGTGAACGCGATCAGGGACATCAGCGCGACCATCGAGAAGCTGTCTGAAATCTCCTCCACCATCGCCTCGGCAGTGGAAGAGCAAGGCGCAGCCACCCTGGAGATCTCCCGCAACGTCCAGCAGGCGGCGCAAGGGACGCACCAGGTGTCATCGAACATCACCGACGTGCAGCGCGGGGCGAGCGAGACCGGCTCGGCCTCGTCGCAGGTGCTGACCGCGGCCCAGTCGCTGTCCGCCGACAGCAACCGGCTCAAGACCGAAGTCTCCAAGTTCCTCAACACCGTCCGGGCGGCCTGATCACCGCCCCCTGCCCTCGGCGCCCCGAGCCGAGGGCTCCATCCGCGAGGAGGCTCGCCGGCTCGCCGGCGGGCACCGGATATCCTGTCACGTTGACGCCCGTTCACCCGCTTTGGCATAACGGGACGGTGCGTCCGATCAGTTGTGGGCGCAGCGGGGAACGTGATGAAAAACGGGCTGTATTCGCTCCACGTTGATCTGCTCGACGGCCGCTCCGGCAAGGGCAGCGGCGTGGCGCTGTTTCGCGACGGCAAGATCCTCGGCGGCGACGCTTATCTGTACTACGTCGGCAGCTACGTGGTCTCGGGCGACAGCTTCAAGGGCGAGGTCACCGTCACCCAGCACACCCCGAGCCCCGACGCCAATCCGCTGTTCGGCGGCCAGAAGGAGCCGGTCGGGGTCGGCGTCACCGGCACGTCGGACGGAAAATCCGCGGTGATGACCGGCACCGCGCTGGTCGGAAAATCCAGCCAGCTGTTTCGCGCCACGCTGCGCTGGCTCGCGCCCGCCGACTGACGCGCCGCAGCGGCGGTCGTCCGCGCCCTTCCCTATGAGGCCGAAGCCGCCGACAGCTCGGCGCGCTCCTGCGGCGCGGTCCGCGGCAGCGTCATCAGGATGCGGGTGCCGTTCCCCGGCTCGGAGTCGAGTTCGAGCCGGCCGCCGAGCCGGTTGGTGATGATGTTGTAGACGATATGCAGACCGAGGCCGGTGCCGCCCTGGTCGCGCCGCGTGGTGAAGAACGGATCGAACGCGCGGCGGCGGACGTCGAGGCTCATGCCGCAGCCGTCGTCGGAATACGCCACCACGACGTGATCGTTGCCCGCCGCCCGCACCTGGATCTCGACCGTGCCGGCACGGCCGTTCGGGAACGCGTGCGCCACCGAATTCAGGAACAGGTTGGTCAGCACCTGGCCATAAGGGCCCGGATAGGAATTCATCATCAGCCCGGGCTGGCACTCGACGTTCAGCGTCAGATTGTGTTTGCGCAGGCCCGGCCGCAGGCTCATCACCACCTGCTCGGTGAGATCGCCGAGATCGAACAGGCGCTGGTCCGAGTAGTTGCGGTCGGCTGCGACCTGCTTGAACGACTGGATCAGCTCGGCGGCGCGGTTGAGATTGGCGACCAGCTGCGACGAGGCATCGCGCGTTGTCTCCAGAAACTCGTTGAGGCGCGACCGCTTCAGCTCGCCGCGCGCCACCTCGGTGGCGAACACCGCGGCCTTGCGCTCCAGCGCCGAGGCCACCGTCAGGCTGATGCCGACCGGATTGTTGACCTCGTGCGCGACGCCGGCGACCAGCCGGCCGAGCGCGGCGAGCTTTTCGGCTTCGATCAGCGACTGCTGGGTCTCGCGCAGGTTGCGCAGCGCCGCCTCGGCCGCGTCCTTGGCCTGGCGCATCTCGAGTTCGCCGCGCTTGCGTTCGCCGATATCGAGCGCCACCGTGACGATCCGCTCGATCTGACCGTCGGCATCCTTCAACGGCATCTTGTTGACCAGCCACTGCCGCACCGCGCCGGTGGCGTCGCGATACTCCTCCTCATAGAAGCCGAGCCCCTCGCCGGTCTCCAGCACGCGTTTGTCGTTGGCGTCGGTCTTGTGCGAGCCGAACCGCGACATCAGCTCCGCGGTGGTGTGGCCGATCGCGTCGCGCGGATGAATGCCGAACACGCCAGCCATATAGCGGTTCATCAGCACGTAGCGCAGCTCGGTATCCTTAACGTTGATCACCGCCGGAACGGTGTCGATGACCTGCTGCAGCAGCAGCCGGCTTTCGGCGACCGCCTGCTCGGCGCGCTTCTGATCGGTGATATCGCGTACCGCGCCTTCATAGCGGATGACGTTGCCGGCCTCGTCGCGGACCGCACCGGCGCTGTCCGACAGCCACAGCTCGTCGCCGTTGCGTTTGCGCGCCTGATACTCGAATTCGCGCACCATGCCGTCACGCTGCATCAGCTCGCGATATTGCTCGCGCTTGGCCGGATCGATGTAGATCGTGGTGGTGACGTCGGCAGTGGCGCGGATCAGTTCGGCCGGGCTGTCGTAGCCCATCATCCGCGCCAGCGCCGGATTGGCGTTGAGCAGCGCACCATCGGGCGTCGTCACATAAATGCCGTCGATCGAGCCTTCGAACAACTTGCGATAGCTCTCTTCGGCGAGCCGCTGCTCGGCGAGCGCCCGCACCGCGGCTTCGCGGGCGTTGTCGGCCTCGACCAGGGTACGGCGAAACACTTCGGCGGCACGGGCGATGTCGCCGATTTCGTTCTTCACGTCGGTCGCCGGAATCGCAGTGAATTGCTGTCCCGCCGCCAGCGAGCGGATCGCCCGGGTAATCGCCGTCAGCGGTCCGACGGTGCGGCGGACCACGAAGGCCGCCGCCATCCAGCCGAGCAACACGCCGGCGATGCCGAGCACGATGCTCTGCCACTTGTCTTCGGCCAGCGTGCGGGCGAGATCGCGCGACAGCACCCGCCCGCGACGCGCGGCGGCATCGCGCAGCAGTTCGGTCACCTTGCCGATCAACCGCCCCTCGGTACCGAGTACGTCGCGGTCGAGATCGGCGATCTCCTGCTCCACCGCCGCGGTCGCGGCGATCAGCTCGGCGTAGTCGCGCACCGACCGGGCCGCAGTCGCATCGCCGATCGGCAGCGCGCGCATCCGCCGCGCCGCGTCGCTGGCGCCCATCAGGTCGCGCGACAGCAGCGCGGCCCCGACCTTGATCTGAGCCGAATGCAGTTCGCCGGCGAGCTTGCGATCGGACAGGCCGGCGATCGTCGCCTCGAACGCCTCGCGCAGCGCCGGGATCTTCGCCACCAGCTCGCCACGGCGCTGCATCAACTCGGTGATGCGCTGCAGCCCGTCGCGATAATTGGTCAGCCGCTCGGTGACGCCGTCGAGCATCTCCTGCTGATCCGGCGCCAGCTCCAGGCGGGTCTTCTTCAGGAGTTCGGTGAGTGCAGATGCGGCGGTGAACACTTTGCTGGCCGGCTGCGCCCCGGGCTCCGTCACCGCCTGGCGCGCGGCGAAGCGCAGATCGCTCATCCGCCGCTCGATCTCTTCGGCGAGATCGCCGACGCTCTGCAGCCGCTGCAATTCGCCGAAGGTGCGGTCGATATGCCGGATTGCCACCACGCTGCCGATCGAGGTGGCCGCGATGATCGTCAGCAGCAACAGGAAGCTGCCGAACGTCATCTGTCCGATCGAGAGCGTGCGTGTCCTCACGCTCTGGATGAACGATGAAACAGCGTTTAGCATGCTGACGAGACCGGCGCTCCCTGTGCGGGCGTCCTCCTCCCGCACTTGCGCCGCCGACAGTACAGCGTCGGTGCGCTGTCAACAATCGCCGAAGCAGCCCCGGGCTGCCGGGGTCTTCAGGTTGTGGTGGAAGCGATCGCCGCCCGGGATCAGCCGGGCGGCAGCAATGTGTCGACGGCTATTTCTTCGGCCGGATCGCGTCCGCGGTGCCTTGGATGAAGGCCTGGATTTTCACCACGTCGGCTTCGGTCAGCTTGCCGGTGAAGTCCGGCATGCCCTTGTCGCGGAACGGCCCCTTGAACACGATGTCCTTGAGGTGGGCGATCCGCTCGGTGGTCGAGTAGCCGAGGTTCTTGACGTTGCCACCGCGGTCGACGCCGGGCACGCCGTGGCAGGTGGCGCAGGCGGCGACGTAGATCGCCGTCCCCTCGGCCACGTCCTTCGGATCGTATTCGATGCCGGTGAGCAGATTGCCCATCTGATACTTGGCGAACTCCGGCATCTTGGCCTTGCCGCCGACCGCGAAGGTGTACACCGTGCCTGGCGCCTCGGTCTCGGTGGCACGGGCGCTGATGCCGAATACGCCGCCCCAGCCGACCGCGATCGAGACGTATTGCACGCCGTCGACCATGTAGGTCGCAGGCGCTGCCACCGCGCCGGTGCCGAGCGGGCTCTCCCACAGCTTCTCGCCGGTCTTGGCGTTGTAGGCGACGAAGCGGCCGTCAGCCGTACCCTGGAATACGAGGTTGCCCGCGGTGGTCAGCGTGCCGCCATTCCACGGCGAGACGTATTCGGCGCGCCAGGCTTCCTTCTGCTGCACCGGATCCCACGCCACCAGCCGGCCGAACGGCAGGTTCTTCGGCGGCACCGCGTTCAGCGTGAAGCCGACGTTCCAGCCCGTGGTCGAGCCGAACTTGAACGGCTCCATCTTGTTCTGGGTCAGCGCCTTCTCGCCGGTGAGATTGACCGGCACGCCCTGCGCCGGCAAGTACACCAGGCCGGTCTGCGGATTGAACGACATCGGGTGCCAGTTGTGCGCACCATACGGCCCCGGGATCGCGTCGAACGATTTGTCCGCAGAGCGCGCCTCCGGCACTTCGATCGGACGGCCATTGGAGTCATAGCCGGTCGCCCAGTTCACATCGACGAAGTTCTTCGCCGAGATGAATTGACCGTTGGTGCGGTCGATCACGAAGAAGAAGCCATTCTTCGGCGCGTGCAGGATCACCTTGCGCGGCTTGCCGTCGATCGGAATGTCCGCGAGGATCATCGGCTGGGTCGAGGTGTAGTCCCAGTTGTCGCCGGGCGTCTCCTGATAGTGCCAGACGTATTTGCCGGTGTCGGCATTCAGCGCGACGATCGACGCCAGATACAGATTGTCGCCGCCCGCCGGGCTGCGCAGGTTGCGATTCCATGGCGAGCCGTTGCCGGTGCCGACATAGATCAGGTTGAGATCTGGATCGAACGTGATGGTGTCCCACGCCGTGCCGCCGCCGCCATTCTCCCACCATTTGCCGGCCGGGTCCCAGGTCTTGGCGGCCTTCTCCATCGACTCGTCTTCGAACGGCTTGCTCGGATCGCCCGGCACCGTGAACCAGCGCCACGCCTGCTTGCCGGTCTCCGCATCATAAGCGGTGACGTAACCGCGCGCGCCGTATTCGGCGCCGCCATTGCCGATCACCACCTTGCCGTTGAACACCCGCGGAGCGCCGGTGATGGTGTACGAATGTTCGTGGTCGATCAGCGTGTCGATCTCCCACGCCTTGTTGCCGGTCGCGGCATCGAGCGCGATCAGCCGGCCGTCATAGGCACCGACGAACACCTTACCCTTGTACAGCGCGACACCGCGGTTCACGACGTCGCAGCAACCGCGATACCCCTTTGAGTGATCGACCTTGGGATCGAAGGTCCACAGCTTCTTGCCGGTGCGGGTGTCGATCGCATGCACGACGCTCCACGACGCCGTGACGTACATGATGCCGTCGACCACCACCGGCGTCGCTTCGACGCCGCGCTCGGAGCCGAGGCTATAGCTCCATTGCAGGCCGAGCTGTTTGACGTTGTCGGCATTGATCTGGTCGAGCTTGCTGAAGCGGGTCTCGGCGTAGTCGAGCCCGTAGCTCGGCCAGTCCTTGGTGGTCTTGGCGTTGGCGACGATCGCCGCGCTGTCGACCGCACCTGTCACCGCGCGGATATGCGCGGCGGAGCCTTTGGCGTCTTGCGCGACGGCGATTGCCGGCGACAGCAGCGCGGCCATCAGCGCCGCGGCGCCGAGACGCCTCGCAGCTAATCGTATCGCTGGATGTTGGACAGGTCGGTGCGCAGTCCGCACCGCGTCAGCAGGCTTCCTCATGCATTCGCTCCCTACACGGCCTCTTGCCGGGCCGAGCGGAAGTGTTGCGCGCAGTCGAGAGAGCGTCAACCAGAATGCGGACGAGATGCAGACGCAGTTATTATCTCGCAATGCAATGCGCCGCGCGCTGCATTGCGATGCCGCGGCTGCGAACTACGCGCCGGAGAATTCGAACAGCTCGCCGTCGTAACCGGCTTCGGCCGGAATCCGCAGCAAACGCTTGTCGCCGTCCTTGGTCATGATCGGCAGCACGGTCACGATGCTCTGTGCACGTGCGTGATCGAGCGCTGCGGCGACGCTCGGCTGCTGGCCCAGCCGGATCAGATTGCGGGTGGTCGGAAACGGCAGTGTGAAGCGGCCGCTGTCGCCACCGTCGAGCGCCTCGCGCGGCGACAGCCAGATCGAATCGGTGGTCTCCCCGCCATCGTGCATGCCGAGCTGTTCGGGCGGCGCTTCGGCCAGGAAGAACCAGGTGTCGAACCGCTTCGGCAGTTTTTCCGGCGTGATCCAGTGCGCGTAAGGCACCAGCAGATCGAGCGCCAGCACCAGCTCGTTGTCGGCCAGGATCTGCGCAAACGCGAGGCTGCCGTCGCACAGCGCCTTGCGATGCGCCGTTTCGATCTCGGCGGCGCGGCTGGCGGCGACAAGCGCGTCGCTGCCACGCGGCCGCGCCAGCAGGATGCCGCTTTCCTCGAAGGTCTCGCGGATCGCTGCGATCCGGAATTCCAGCGCCGGGCCGACCGATCCGTCGACGCCGGCATACAGCTCCGGCCGCCCGACGATGTCGCGGTCGCCGGCATCGACGCTGCCACCGGGGAACACCAGCGCCCCGGAGGCAAACTCGACCTGATAATTCCGGACCATCATGAACACGTCGAAGCCCGCCGCGGCCTGACGCAACAGCACGATGGTCGATGCGGGACGCGCGGCAGCTTCAACGGTCATGGTGTTACTCCGCAGCTTTGCTGCGCGGTTCGAGATCGGCGCGTTTGTCGACCCGCGCCAGCCGCGACAGCAGATAATCGACTTCTTCGCGTGCCGTGTCGGTCAGGCTCGCGCCCGGCTTGCGCTGTGCGCTCGACGACAACAGCCCGCGCTTCTTCAGCACGTATTTGCGAACCGACAGCCCGACGCCCTGCTGATGCTCGTAGCGGATCAACGGCAGATGCGCGTCGAACAGGTTATGGGCGAGATCGCGCTGGCCTGCCTTCGACAGCTTGACGACGTCCACGAGCATGTCCGGGAAGCAGTAGCCGGTCATCGCGCCGTCGGCGCCGCGCTCCATCTCGAAATCGAGGAACAGGCCGCCATTGCCGCACAGGATCGACAGCGGGCGCAGCGATCCGTCCTTCTGGAAGCCGCGCAGCGTGGTGATCTTCTCGAGCCCCGGCCAGTCCTCGTGCTTCAGCATCACGCAGGATGCGCTGTCCATGACGATCTGCCGGATCACCTTCGGGGTCATCACCACCGACAGCGTCAGCGGATAATCCTGCAGCACCCAGGGCACGTCATCGCCGATCGCCTCGGTGGCCTGGCGGAAATAGGTGGTGATCTGCTCGTCGGTGCGCAGCGATGGCGGCGGCGCGATCATGACGCCGGCCGCGCCCGCATCCATCGACAGCCGCGCCAGCCGGCGCATCGCGGCGAAGCCCGGCGCCGAGACGCCGACGATCGTCTGCATCGACTTGGCGCGCTTGATGAAGCGGGTCGCCACCGCCTCGGCCTCGGCCGCATCGAGCTTCGGCGCCTCACCGAGAATGCCGAGCACGGTGACGCCCTCACAGCCGACCTCCGCGTAGAAATCGGTCAGACGGTCGATCGAAACGTCGTCGATCTTGCCATCGTCGTGGAACGGGGTCGGCGCGATGGCAAAGGTGCCTGCGGCTTCCGGGGTGAGCTTCATGAAGTGGGCCTTTCGATGGGTTTCACCGATGCCGGCAGATCGAACTGCGCAGCACCGGCGCTCGCCGCCGGGTATTTCCCGGCGGCGCCGCACGGCGCCCGTTCAGCGCGGGCGCCCGGCCGCCTTGATAGCCTCTTCCGAAAAGAAAATCTCGCCGGCGTGGGTCACAATGTCCTCCGCCGACCAGGCGTCGTGCGGCGGCTTCCAGCCTTCCATCTCCATCAGCTTCATCTCGCGCACCCCGCGCGGGCCGGAGACGCCGAGCACCTTGCCGGTCTGGTCGCCGGACAGGCCGGAGACCATGTACAGCACCGCCGGAGCGATCCCTTCCGGCGTCAGCGCCGCGCCCGGATTCTCGCGGTAGCGCGGCAGGTCCTCGGTCATCCGGGTCAGCGCGCCCGGCGCCAGCGTCCAGATCCGGATGTTGTATTTGCGGCCTTCGATCGCCAGCACGTTGGAGAGGCCCCAGATGCCGCCCTTCGCCGCGCCATAGTTGCTCTGGCCGAAATTGCCGAGCAGGCCCGAGGTCGACGAGGTGTTGACGATGACGCCGCCGCCATTGTCCTTCATCCATTTGAACACCGGCTGGGTGACGCAGAACGTGCCCTTGAGGTGCACCTTCATCACCTTGTCCCAGTTCGCCTCCGAGACCTTGGCGAAGGTCTGGTCGAGCAGGATGCCGGCATTGTTGACCAGGATGTCGGCGCGGCCGAAATGCTTGATGGCGTCCTCGAACACCGACTGCCCGCCGGCCATCGTCGAAATGTCGGCGGTGTTGGCGACGGCGCGGCCGCCCGCAGCCTTGATGGCATCGACCACCTGCTGCGCCATGCCGGCGTCGGAGCCCGAACCGTCGCGCGGTCCGCCGAGATCGTTGACCACCACCGCGGCGCCTTCGCGCGCGAACAGCTTGGCGTAGGCCTCACCCAGCCCGCCGCCCGCCCCGGTGATCAACGCCACCTTGCCGTCGAGCAATCCCATCGCGTCCTCCCGTTGTTGCTGCGCGCTGACCGCGTCTGTTGTCGTCATTGCCGGGCTCGACCCGGCAATCCATCTTGTTCGAAGCGACGGATGCCGGGATCATGTCCGGGCATGACGCATCACTCGGAATAAGCGTCGTTCTCCACTCAGCCCAGCACCGTCCGGCCGCTCTTGATCACCGTGACGTTGCGCGCTTTCACCCGCGCTTCGAACGAGATCACGTTGCCGTCCTTCCACATGTCCATGGTGACGGTCTCGCCCGGATACACCGGCGAGGAGAACCGCACCGCATGCTGCCGGAACGCCGACGCGTCGTAATCGGCGTAGGTCTGCAGCACGCCGCGGCAGGTCAGGCCGTAGGTGCACATGCCGTGCAGGATCGGGCGCGGGAAACCGGCCTTCTGGGCGAACTCCGGATCGGAATGCAGCGGATTACGGTCGCCGCACAGCCGGTAGATCAACGCCTGATCCGGCCGGGTCGAGATGTCGACGCTGCGATCGGGCGCGCGGTCCGGCATCTTGTGCGGCTCGGGCTGCTCCAGCGCCGGGCCGCCGAAGCCGCCGTCGCCGCGGGCGAAGCGCGACGCCAGCAGCGTCGCCAGGGCCTCGCCGGCCTCGTCGCGCAGGATGGTCTGGTGACGGATCACCACGCCCTTGTCCTTGCCCTTGTCGTACACTTCGACGACGCTGGAATCGGCGGTGATGTTCGCCGCCACCGGCATCGGCCGGTGGAACGTGATGTCACGCTCGCCATCGACCACCAGAAGCCGGTTGAGATTCATCTCGCCTGGCCCCGCGCCCCAGGCCGCGACCGACGCAAATGTCGGCACCACCTTCAACGGACGCTCGGTGTAGGTCGCCTCGTTGACGAAGCCGAGCTCCTTCTCGTCCATCGGATCGGCGCCGATGCCGATGCCATAGGCGTACAGCATCACATCGCGGTCGGTGTAGGCGTATTTCTGGCCGACACTCTTCAGCGCCATCAGTTCGTCATAGCGGGCCGACATCGGCTTCTCCTTTGTTTTATCTCTTTGACGAAAAAACCGGCCTCCCCGTCATTGCGAGGAGCGAAGCGACGAAGCAATCCACATACGCCATACGCGGGCGCTGGATTGCTTCGCTTCGCTCGCAATGACGCGGCTAGGCCACCGTAAAGAACGGCAGCGGCGCGCCGCCGTCGCTGGGCTTGAACACCACCTTGACCTTGGTGCCGATCTTCAGCGACGCGAAATCGCAGTCGACGAAGTTGGTCAGCACCGACGGGCCTTCCTTCAGCGTGACGTAGCCGATCGCGTAAGGACCGGTCGGCGACTTGCGCATCAGGCTGTAGCTGTAGATCTCACCCTCGCCCTTGCTCTCTTCCCACACCGTCTGGTCGGAGAAGCAGAACGGGCACAGCGCGCGCGGGAAGTAATGCGCTTCGCCGCAAGCGGTGCACCGCTTGATCAGCAGCTTGCCTTCGGTCGCAGCATCCCAGAACGGCTTGGTTTCGGCGTTGCCCTGAGGCGCGGGATATTTCACGGGGCTGCTCATCACACGCGCTCCAAAATGCAGGTCGAGGCGGCGTGGCGGATGCCGAGCATGCCGCCGGTGCCATGGGCGATCGCGAGGTCGCAGTTCGGCACCTGCACCTTGGGATGCGCCTCACCGCGGAGCTGCCGCACCGCTTCGAGCAGCTTGGTCATGCCGCCGCGATTGACCGGGTGGTTGCTGCACAGACCGCCGCCATCGGTGTTGAACGGCAGCTTGCCGACGCCCGAGATCAGGTTGCCGTCGGCGACGAACTTGCCGCCCTGCCCCTTTTCGCAGAAGCCGAGATCTTCGAGCTGCATCAGCACCGTGATGGTGAAGCTGTCGTAGATCGAGGCGTACTTGATGTCCTTCGGCGTGACGCCGGCCATCTCGAACGCCGGCGGCGCGGACCACACGCCGGCCGAATAGGTCAGGTCGAGGTTGTGGCCACCGCGCGGCCCCTTGATCGCCTCGCCGGCGCCGATCATCCGCACCAGCGGCTTCTTCAGGCTGCGCGCGATCTCCTCGGTGGTGACGATCAGCGCACCGCCGCCGTCGGTGACGACGCAGCAATCCATCCGGTGCAGCGGATCGGCGATCAGCGGCGAGTTCAGCACGTCCTCGACGGTGACGACGTCGCGGAGCATCGCGTGCTCATTGTACTGCGCATGATGCGAGGCCGCGACCTTGATCCAGGCGAGCTGTTCGGACGTGGTGCCGTACTGGTGCATGTGACGCGCGGCGCACATCGCATAGACGTTGTGCGTGGTGGCGCCATAGGCCAGTTCGAAGTCACCTTCGGCGCCGACCGGACGCGGCGGCAGCGCGCCGGTCCGCGGCTTGCCGGCCAGCGTGATCAGCGCGACCGAGCAGCGGCCGGCGGCGATCGCTTCCGCGGCATGGCCGAGATGCACCAGATAGGAGCAGCCGCCGGTGTCGGTCGAATCGAAATGGCGAACCTTGAGGCCGAGATAATCGACCATCGCCATCACGCCGCCGGGCGCGTCGCCGGCGCAGAAGTAGCCGTCGATGTCGGCCTTGGTCAGGCCGGCGTCGTCGAGCGCACCTTTGGCGACTTCGGCGTGGAGCTGGGCGATGGATTTATCGGGCGCGTGGCGCGTGGGATGTTCGTAGATGCCGGCAATGTAAGCCTTGCCTCTTATTGTCAACGCAGTTCTCCGCTGGCGTTTGGTCGGACGGTTTTTGTGACCGCTCCAAGCGACCTTGGCAAGCGTGTTCGCGCGCGGGGACAATTACCACGTCGCGGAATGTCTTGAGGCCACATCGTCACAGTGAGCCAGAGGGAAAGACCTCTCCGTCATTGCGAGCGAAGCGAAGCAATCCAGGGGCTCCATGAACTGGGCTCCTGGATTGCTTCGTCGCTGCGCTCCTCGCAATGACGTGGAGAGGATGTTGGCCGACCTACTCCGCCGCCATCTGCCGCGGCGGAGCGGGTTGCGGGTCGCGCAGATTGGCGCGGAGTTCGGCGAAGCGCGGCGCGGTGTCGTCCACCGACTTCTGCTTGATCGGGCCGTAGCCGCGAATCCGGTCCGGCATCGCGAGCAGCTCGACCGCGGTGTCGATCGTCGCCGGCGACAGATGCTGCAGCACGCTGGCGACGTCCGCCTCGTAGTCGGCGATCAGTTTTCGCTCCAGCTTGCGCTCGGGATGATAGCCGAACGGATCGAGCGGCGTGCCGCGCAGGAAGCTGAATTTCGCCATCGTCCGGAAAACCGGCCGCATCGCCTCGCCGAACTGCCGCTTCTTCGGCCGGCCGGTGAGATCGATGCCGGGCAGGATCGGCGGCGCGAGGTTGAAGCTGATCTTGTAGTCGCCTTCGAATTGGTCGCGAATCTGCTGTTCGAAGCCCGGCTCGGTCAGCAGCCGTGCCACTTCGTACTCGTCCTTGTAGGCGAGCAGCTTGGCGTAGTTCAGCGCCACCGCGCGCGGCAGCGCTTCGCCGTAGCCGCCGGCCTCCGCGGCGCTGCGCACCTTGGCGACCAAATCGGCGTAGCGCTTGGCGAGCCGCTTGCCCTGATACGAGGTGAGCAGCGCGCTGCGATGCGCGATGATCTCGTCAAGCGACATCTCGCCCTGGGTCTTGCCGACCGTCGCATGATCGGCGCCGTGCAGCAGCGAGGCCAGCCGCGCCGGATCGGCGGCGGCGAGCCGGCCGAGCCGGAACGCCTGGGTGTTCATCTTGATCGACACGCCGTTGAGTTCGATCGCCTGCTCGATCGCTTTCGCCGACAGCGGCAGCAGACCCTGCTGATAGGCGAAGCCCATCATCATCATGTTGGTGGCGATCGAGTCGCCGAGCAGCGTCTCGGCCGCCTTGGTGAAGTCCAGGAACGCCGAATCCTTGCGCAGCGCCGCTTCGAGCACGCTGTTGACCTTGCGCGTCTGGAAATCGAAGTCGCGGTTACGGATGAAGTCGGCGATCGGGATCAGATGGGTGTTGACGACGCCGTGGGTGCGGCCGGCTTCGCACAGCGACAGCGTCTCCTTGGAGATCGCCATCACCTCGTCGGCGACGATCAGCACGTCCGCGGTGCCGGTGACGATCCGCGAACAAGTGACGTCCTCCGGCTTGTCCGACAGCCGGACGTGGCTGAGCACCGCGCCGCCCTTCTGCGCCAGGCCCGACATGTCGAGGATCATCGACGCCTTGCCTTCGATATGCGCCGCCATGCCGAGCAGCGCGCCGATCGTCAGCACGCCGCCGGCGGCGACGCCGCCGACCGCGACGTTGTACGGCTTATCCAGCCCCGGCCGGGTCGCCGGCTCAGGCAACGCGCCCAGGTCGCCAAGATCGACCGCCGCGCGCTTGCGCAGCTTGCCGCCGTCGATGGTGATGAAGGACGGGCAGAAGCCCTTGAGGCAGGAGTAGTCCTTGTTGCAGGTCGACTGGTTGATGGCGCGCTTGCGGCCCAGCTCGGTCTCGAGCGGCTCGACCGAAATGCAGTTCGACTGCACGGAACAATCGCCGCAGCCTTCGCACACCGCGGCGTTGATCATCACCCGGCGCGCCGGATCCTCCATCAGGCCGCGCTTGCGGCGGCGGCGCTTCTCGGCCGCGCAGGTCTGCACGAACACGATCGCGGACGCGCCCTTGATCTCACGGCATTCCTTCATCACCGCGTCGAGCTCGTCGCGGTGGCGCAGATGCACGCCCGGCGCAATGCTGTCGGCCGGATAGGCCTCGGGATTTTCGGAGACCAGATAGATCTCGCGGATGCCTTCGGAATGCAGCTGGTAGGTGATCTGCTGCGGCGACAGATCACCGTCGTGACGCTGACCACCGGTCATCGCCACCGCGTCGTTGTAAAGGATTTTGTAAGTGATGTTCGCCTTCGAGGCGATCGACTGCCGGATCGCGAGGCTGCCGGAATGGAAGTAGGTGCCGTCGCCGATATTGGCGAAGATGTGCTTCTCGTCGGTGAACGGCGCGATACCGACCCACGGCACGCCCTCGCCGCCCATGTGGGTGAAGGTCTCGGTCGAGCGATCCATCCACAGCGACATGAAGTGACAGCCGATTCCGGCGAGCGCGCGGCTGCCTTCCGGCACCTTGGTCGAGGTGTTGTGCGGACAGCCTGAGCAGAAATACGGCGTGCGCGCGATCGGCACCACCGCCTGGACCTGCGAGGCGTCGCGGCCGTGGAACCAGTCGGCCTTGGCGCGCAGCATCTCGGCGATCGTCGGATCGATCTCCATCGCCAGCAGCCGGTCGACCATCGAGGTCGCGACCTTGGCGACGCTCAGCTCCTCGGCAAACGGCAGGAAGCGATGGTTGCGGTCGTCCATCTTGCCGATCACGCGCGGCCGCTCGCGCATCCCGAACAGCAGCTGCTTGACCTGGTTCTCGACAATCTCGCGGCGCTCTTCGACGACGAAGATCTCTTCGAGCCCGCGGGCGAATTCCTGCACGCCTTCGGGCTCCAGCGGCCACGGCATGCCGATCTTGTACAGCCGCAGGCCGATGCGGGCGGCGACCTGCTCGTCGACACCGAGCTCGCGCAGCGCCTGGCGCACGTCCTCGTAGCTCTTGCCCGACGCCATGATGCCGAACCGCGCGTTCGGCGAATCCATGGTGATGCGGTTGACCTTATTGGCACGGGCGAACGCGATCGCGGCGAAGCCCTTGTAGTCCTGCAGCCGGCGGTCCTGATCGTAGCGGTCGTCGGGCCAGCGCAGATTGAGTCCGCCCGGCGGCATCTCGAAGTCGGTCGGAATCACGAACGGCTTCATCTCGTCGGCGAGATTGATCTCCGCGGTGGTCTCCACCGTCTCGGTGATCACCTTCATGCCGACCCAGCAGCCGGAGTAGCGCGACATCGCGATGCCGAGCAGACCCATCTCGATCATCTCGTGGATCGAGGACGGGTAGAGATACGGCATCAAGGCGGCGATGAAGGCGTGGTCGGACTGATGCGGCACGGTCGACGACTTGGCGCCGTGATCGTCGCCGGCGAGGCACAGCACGCCGCCGTGCTTGGCCGAGCCCGCGGCGTTGGCATGGCGGAACACGTCGCCGCAGCGGTCGACGCCTGGGCCCTTGCCGTACCAAATGCCGGTGATGCCGTCGTACTTGGCGCCGGGCGACAAATTGAGCTGCTGCGTGCCCCAGATCGCGGTGGCGGCGAGGTCTTCGTTCACGCCCGGCTGGAATTTGACGTTGTACTGTTCGAGATGATGGCGCGCGGCGACGAGCTGCTGATCGTAGCCGCCGAGCGGCGAGCCGCGATAGCCGGTGACGAAGCCGGCGGTGTTGAGGCCGGCCGCGCGGTCGCGCCGGACCTGCGCCATCGGCAGCCGCACCAGCGCCTGGATGCCGGTGAGGAAGACGTGTCCTGAGTGCTGCGTGTATTTCTGATCGAGACTGATCGGTCCCTGGTCGATTCCCATCCGGCCCTCGCGAAAGGCATTGGACCGCAAGGGCCATTCGGCCGCTGAAGCGGTCTCTGTTTCGAAACAGTCTAAGCTGGTTTTTCCGCCTCGCGCACCACAAAAAGCCGCGCGTTCAAGGCATTCCGCCTGTTCGCATTTTGATGTCTCAAAAGCCGCATCCCGCTTGCATGAAGTGCCGCCACGTCGCGGCTCGGCGAACGATCATGTCCGGTGCACCGCAACACGTTCCACCGGTGGTGATCTTGATTCGGCCGGGGAACCAAGGCCGGCGCGGGAACGGAAGGTTAGGCGATGGATTGGTGGAGGAAGCCGAAAGGAGGACTCCATGGCGCAACGCAATCCTGACGATCCCTACCGGCGCGACACGGCGCCCGACGATCCCCGCACGCCGTCGCAGCTCGATGCGCAGTTGCAGGCCGATCCGGAGATGCGCGAAGGCCCGGTGACGTCCGGCCGGCTCGCGCTGTTCGCCGTCGCCATCGTGCTGGCGTTCGCCGCCGTGTTCTATGGCATGAGTGGACCGTCGACCGATCCGAACAATCCCTCGGTCGCGACCCAGACCTCACCGCCGCCCCCGGGCCAGACCGATGCGCACAACGCGCCGCCGGTGCCGCCGGGCGTTCGCGACGTGACGCCTCGCGGCGCCGATCCGAACGCCCAGAACGGCGTCACCACCGGCGCAGCCCCCGCGCCCCGCGCCGCTCCGAGCAGCGGCAACGCCAACTAACAGCTCGCTCGCGACTTCACCGCATCGCTGTGTCCGCCAGCGTGCAGACGGGTGCGGCTGCATTCATGCCGTGTTCAGACCGAATCGGCTAAACGAAATCTGGGGACGAATAACACGCGTGCCGGCTTCGGATCGAAGCGGCCGCGAGGGTCACAGAGCCGCTGATCGGCCAGTGAAGGGAAGAACTGACAAATGAAGAAGATCTTTGCCGCAGCCTTGTTTGCCGCAACGCTGGTGGGAGCCGGTGCCGCCAATGCGATGCCGCTGGCGCCGCTGGGCTCGCCCGCGTCCGGCGACGTGATCCAGGTCGCGCAAGGCTGCGGTCCGGGCTGGGCGCGTGGTCCGATGGGCCGCTGCCGTCCGATGTATGCGCGTCCCGGCTATGGCCGTCCGGTCGTTGTGCCGCCGCGCGTCGTCGCGCCCCGCGCCTGCCCTCCTGGCTACGCCTGGCGTCACGGCCGCTGCTTCCGCCGGTTCTGATCGGCCTCGCATCGCTCACGAAAAGCCCCGCTCGCGCGGGGCTTTTTTGTGCGTCCGGCCAACTTCAGCGAAACCGGATCAGCAGCTTGCGCAAGGTGTAGAGCGGCACCCACGGAAACAGGATCGGCACGGTCCGAACGTACTCCTGATAGTCCGGCCGATCGCCGTAGCGTTCGTCCTGCTTGCGCTCAAGCCCAGCGGATGCGGCGGTCATCAGCGCCAGAATGTACAGCATCCCGAGCAGCGACAGCGCCCAGGCCGCGCCGGAGCCATAGGCCGACAGGCCGGAGAACCACACGCCGAACCAGAACACCATCTCGCCGAGATAGTTCGGGCAACGCACCAAGCGATACAGCCCGGTGTCGCAATAATGCGCCGGGTGCTCTGCCTTGTAGCGATACTTCTGCCAGTCGGCGAGGCTCTCGACCCACAGCCCCACCACCATGATCATCACGCCGAGCGGCGTCGACACCGGCCACACGCCCTGCGCCTGCAGCGACAACGTCAGCAGCGCCGGCAGGAACAGCAGCGTGAACAGCAGGCTGACGCCAAGCCAGATCGCGATCTGATGCCACAGCTTCAGCTCGGCGGTGCGGCGCTCGGCGCGGGCGAGTTCGGCCGCATAAGCGGGATTGCGCTCGCGCACCGCCAGGAACGCGCCGAGCCGCACGCCGTACACCAGCAGCAGCAACAGCTGCAGCATCACCCAGCCGGAGATGGTGGTGGCGAACAGCAGAGCGAACACCAGGCTCTGCGCCGCGATCGCGCCCGCATAGCACAGGCTAACGAAGTAATAGACGCGCCGGAACCCGGGTGCCGCAACGACGAGGCAGACGGCGAAAGCCAGCGCAACGAGATGCCACGGTACAGTCATGTCGATGCACGCGTCCTTGCCCCGGTGACGACCTTATAGGCCGCCGATGATGACCCCGCCATGTCCGGCATCAAAGCCGCACCCGATCGGCCGGCCGCCCGCCCGATTATTTGGTCGTACAGCGCTGGCCGGGAACGCGGCTGTCGCAGACCCGCGTCACCTCGAAGAACCGAGTCCACAGCTTGCGCTGCTTGGCATCCGGCTCGGCGACCGCGGTCATCCGCAGTGCATAGAAATTCTCGCGGCCCTGCACCGCCTTCCACCAGGTCAGCGCCGGCTTGCCGGCCTCCTTGGCCTGCGGGCAACTCTCGCTCCACATCACCATCGGATACAGGTTTTCATTGCCGTGCCGCAGCTGCTCGAAGCGCGCGCCCGGGCACTCCGCCGCAGCTCTCTTCTGGCTCGCCTCGCGAAACGCCTCGGGCGATTGGTCGGTCTGCTTGAACAGCGTCTGCGCCGTGATCCGCGTGCTGGCGCTGGCGATGTTCTCGGTGCCGGGCACCAACACAGTCGTGCTTTCTTTGGCGTTGCTGGCTTCGGCCGCCACCTTGAAGCCCTTAGGCGATTGCAGCAGCAGCTTCTCGGTATCGGCGGCGCGCGCGGCGCAGGCGGCGGCAACCGTCGCGATCAGGCACAGAACGGCAATGCGGAGCATGAACGATGAGCCCGGATGATTGAAGGCGGCGAAGCTTGCCCGAGAACCGCAGCCTGTTCAATATCGCTCCAGTCGCGGCGTGATCGCTCAAATGCCGCCATGCAGCCGCGCCAGCAGCGCCACCACGATCAATCCGAGCAGCGCCGATAACAGTTGCCAGAACAATAGCGGATTGCGCGCGGCGAGCGGCTGCGGCCGGGCGTCGAGATAGTCGGCCCGCGGATGCCGCAGGTCGTGGACGAATTCCGACAGCGCCGGATAGCGCTTGGCAGGCTCCAGGCTGACGGCGCGTTGCAGCGCGCGGTCGACCCAGACCGGCACCTTGGCATTGTGGTCGGCGGCCGGGCTGTAGCGCAGCTTGCGGGATTTCAGCGCCTGGTTGGCGCGCGCCAGCTCGGCGCCATAGGGCAACCGGCCGGTCAGCATCTGATAGGCGATCACTCCGAGCGAGAACTGATCCGACAGCGCCGAGCCGCCCTGCCCGGCGAAATATTCCGGCGCCATGTATTGCACCGTGCCGAGCAGCTCGTCGCCCCCCGCCGGTCCAAGCTCGGCGACGCCGGCGACACGCACCGAGCCGAAGTCGATGATCTTCACCGTGCCGCTGCGGTCGATCAGCACGTTGGCAGGACGCAGATCCTGATGCACCATTTCCTTGCGGTGGAACGCGTAGAGGCCCCTGGCGATCTGCTCGATCAGGCCGCGGACGGTTTCGAGCTCCGCGCGCGGATGGTCGATCATCCATTGCGCCAGCGTCTGGCCTTCGATGTACTCGAAGGCGACGTAAAGATAACTGCGCGGCCGCTGCACCGCGCACGGCTTCAGCACGTGCGGACTGTCGATCCGCCGCGCCGCCCATTCCTCCAGCATGAAACGCTTGCGATAATCCGGATCGTCGCGCAGATCGGCCGAGGGAATCTTCAGCGCTACCAGCTCTTCGGTGGCGAGGTCGCTGGCGAGATAGATGTGGCTGCGGCTCGAGCCGTGCAGCTCGCGAAGGATCCGATAGCCATCGAACTCGGCGCGTGGCTCGAGCAGCGGCGGCAACGGCAAGTCGGCCGCCCGGCCGAACAGGTCGATCGAATCCGCATCCGGCACGGTCTCGATCCGAACCAGCTGCACGGTGAGATTGTCGTCGCTGCCGTTGGCGAACGCCTCGCCGATGATCGCCCGCGCCGCGGCGTCGAGGTCGTCGGCATGATCGCGCAGCATCTGCACGACGAAGCGCTGGGTCACATGCTCGTACACGCCGTCGGTCGCCAGCACGAACAGATCGCCGGGGGCGACCGGCGCCGCCAGATAGTCGATCTCGACCTGCGGATTGACGCCGAGCGCGCGGCCCAGATAGCTCTGCTCGGCAGACAGCCGAACGCGGTGATCCTCGGTGAGCTGCTCCAGCGAGGCGCCGGCCAGCCGGTAGATCCGGCTGTCGCCGATGTGAAACAGATGCGCTGCCGCGCCTTTGAGCACCACCGCGCTCAAGGTGCAGACATAGCCCTTGTCGCGATCGTAGCGATAATCGCTGCGCCGGGTCTCGGCATGCAGCCATGAGTTGGTCGCCGCGATCACCCGCTGCGCCGACGACTTCACCGACCAGGCTTCCGACGTGCAGTAGTAATCGGTGAGAAAGCTCTTGACCGCGGACTCGCTCGCGACCTGGCTGACGTCGCTCGACGAGATGCCGTCGGCGAGCGCGAGCGCGATGCCCTTCGTGGTCAGCAGCGGCTCGGCCGGAATCAGCGCGCCATAGAAGTCCTGATTGACGGGCTTGCGCCCTGGCGACGACGCCTGCCCGATCGAGACTGTGAGCTGCTGCGCCATGCGCCCTGCTGCGACCCAAGAAAATGGGAGCTTCACCCTACGCGGGCGAAGCTCCCGGACGCGATCGGATTATGCCGCAACCCGCGGCATCGGCGCAGCTTCGATCCGGCGCTTCGCCGCGGTGCGGACGTGGGTGGTGTAGAGGGTCAGCCCGGTGAAGGCGAGCCCGCCGACCAGATTGCCGAGCACGGTCGGGATCTCGTTCCAAACCAAATAGTCGAGGATCGAGAACTTGGCGTGCAACATCAGGCCCGACGGAAACAGGAACATGTTCACCACCGAGTGCTCGAACACCATGTAGAAGAACACCAGGATCGGCATCCACATCGCCAGCACCTTGCCCGGCACCGTGGTCGAGATCATCGCCATCACCACGCCGGTGGAGACCATCCAGTTGCACAGCATGCCGCGGAAGAACAGCGTCGCCATGCCGGCCGCGCCGTGCGCCGCATAGCCGAGCGTCCGCCCCTCGCCGATATTGCCGATCACCGTGCCGACTTTGTCGGGATCTTGCGTAAAGCCGAACGTCGTCACGAACGCCATCAGGAACGCCACCGTCAGCGCACCGGCGAAGTTGCCGATGAACACCAGGCCCCAGTTGCGCAGCACGCCGCCGATCGTGACACCGGGACGCTTATCGAGCCACGCCAGCGGCGACAGCACGAATACGCCGGTGAGCAGATCGAAGCCGAGCAGATACAGCATGGTGAAGCCGACCGGGAATAGCAGTGCGCCGATCAGCGGCTGGCCGGTATTGACGTTGATCGTGACCGCGAACCAGGCGGCGAGCGCCAGAATGGCGCCGGCCATATAGGCGCGGATCACCGTGTCGCGGGTGGACATGAAGATCTTGGATTCGCCAGCGTCGACCATCTTGGTGACGAATTCAGAAGGCGCGAGGTAGGACATCTGCTCCGTGCTCCGTTTGCTGCTGAAAAGGCCGCGTCGGAACGCACAAGCGGAGGAAGCAACAAGGGGGCGGAGCCTCGACGACACCGCGGCTCTCCATCGGCGGGAGAGCTGTCCCATTGCTGTCTGCCGGACACCGGCTTGGCAATTCTCGGACGGCGGTCGTCGTTGACCGGAACTTACTAAGCAATCGCCGTGCCAGCGCCTGACGGCTCCGGCTACGCGCATTTCCCCCGAGAAATTCCTCAGATAACGCCCCTCCGGCTCAGCCGCCGGCGGCACCGATGCCCAGACTCTGCGCAACAGGCCCGCGCATAGCTCGCATTTGAGGCAGCCCAACAATTAGCCCCTGGGGCCCCCTAAGCGCGTCTCGATGGTGGGCGCGGATCTGGACCTTCGCTGGCTACTTGGTCCTCATCCTGAGCAGATCGCACGAATACAAGGAGCCGAGGTCTCGAGGGATGCGGCCACGCATGGACCCGCGGCACATAGTTCAAGACGGCAATTCGCGCTTTCCTCATGATGAGGTCTGGCCTGTCGTGCAAATCTGGAAAAGCGTAGTGTGAATCAGTAGCCCGCATGAACGTAGCGACATGCGGGACCGCCAAATCTGGAAGTCGCTTCGCTCATCCTGGCTACGCTTGCTGGAAGTCGCGAAAGACGACAACGCCGACGAACTGAAGAGGCTCAATCGATCAGATCGAAGGTTGCCTGGAGCGAGCCACGGGAACAGCATAGCAACAGGCGGCGCAAAGTAGGGTCACGTCAGCGAAGCAGATCCGGAAGTTCGTAGAGCAGCTTTAGCGCGTCTGACCAACCAACGTCCGAAAACAAGCGCAGGATCTCTACGAGCGCGGCGCGCCGCTTGTCGTCCTCAAAGATCGAGCGGTAATCAGCGATGTAACGGGTGATCATCCGCACGATGACCGGCGCGGCGAGGCCTTCGTGATGATAGCCCTCGCGCGCGGCCGGGCCTGTCAGCAGCGCATGGAGCGCGTCGAAGACGCCGGCCGGATCGCCGGGAATCAGAAACTCGTAAAGTTCGACGAGGTGATGGTGCGTCGACGGTTCGTGCGACGCCGCCAGCAGCGCGAGCATCGGGCGATAATCGCCGAGGAACCGGCGCATTACGTCCGCTGAAGCGAGTCCTACCGCCGCCGCGCGATTGTCGGCATGCGCGCCCGAGCCGAAATAGAGTTGGTTCATGAGGTGGCCGATCACTGACTCCGCAGCCTGGTAGGTGGCAATGGCGGCCTCGCGCTCGGCGCCCTCGACCCGGCCGCCCATCACCGCGGCATGGCTGGCTTCGGCCTTCGCAGAGCACGCTTCCAGGATGGCCATCGCCGCTTGCTGCGAGCGATCTGCAAGCCCGGCGTCGCGCTCCTGCCCACCCACATAGCGGGCGAAGAAGGCGCCGCGCAGCATCGATAGGAAGGAGATGAAGAACTCGCGGTGCAAGGCGGGATCGCCGGCCCAGGCCTTGAGCCATTCGAGTGCGGTGGCATCTTCCTGCCAGCACCAGAGCTGCGCGGTCAGGCTGCCGAGCTGTTCGGCGACGTTGTCGCGGCCGGGCTTGCCGTCGCGCTCGACCGCCTCGCGGCGTGCGCGGACAATCTCGATGATCGCCTTGCACTTCTCGACATCATGCCAGGTAAAGCGCGGGATGACATGGTGCAGGAAGGCGCAGAGCACGCCGATGTGTGGCTCGTCGCGCGCGACACGCTCGGCCAGCGCCCACATTTTACCGAGCGCAATGCGGCTCAGCACCTGCAGGTTCTGCGCGGCCCGCAGACGGACCTGCGGCGCTGGATCGGCGAGGATCGCGTCGAACATTTCTACGATCGCGCCATGATCTTCGCCGAATCGGTCAGCGAGCGAGACATAGGCGTCGGCCGCATAAACGCGGACTTGCCAATTGCCCCCGCTTAGGCTGGAATTTTCGTCCTTCTCTTTGGCCTCCGGGAAGCGGCTCGCCCAAAGCCGCCGCAACACGGCGAGCAGTTCCTCGATCGGCGGCATGCCATCGACACCGGGGGCATAGGCCTTGGCACCGGCGATGCGTTCGACGGCATTGCTTACATGCCCCCAGACCGGCTCCTCGACTTTCTCGTGGAGAGTATCGGTGTGGGCGTCATAGAAGGCGATGGTCGCCGACATTTCCGTCCAAAGCTCTGCCAGCCCCGTGCCGCCGCTACCCGAGGGAGTGGCCTCCACTTTCTCGTAGAGCGCCTCGGACCAGGACAACATCTGCGCGTCCATGCCTTCCTCGACATTGACGCCTTCGCCGGCAAGCAAACTGCGCACGACCCCGCGCGACGATCCCCAGCGCATCGACATCGAGCGCGTCGGCGGATTGCCGGTCAGTTCGTCGGCCGCGACAAGTTCCTCGCGCAGCGCATGCATCGGATCGGTCGCGATCGCGTCCGCATCGACCAGCGACAGGAACCGGCTGAGCGTGCGGCGCCACCAGCGCTGCTCGGCTTCGTCCGTAAATAGACCGGCCTGCAGCGCTTTGTCATCGAATGCCGCCCGCTCGGCAAGCGAACGCGACGGATAGACCGCGGCCAGAAAGCGCACGGCGTCGCGCACGATGTCGCCGTGCGCCAGGATCGTGATATTGCAGGCGAACGGCCACAACAGGTCGGCGACCTCGCCGATACGCTCGGCGCCGACGCCGAGGATACGCGTCCACACCGCCGGTCCGGCATAGCCGGTTGCGGCCGCATCGACTGTCTCGGCAAAGGCCGCAGACGAGCAGGTACGCAGATGCGCGACGAGTTGCTGGCGCACATCGTCGTCCTGCGTGCCGTGGCGATCCTCAGTGTCGTCCCAGGCCTTATACTCACGATCGTGGCCGAGTAGGTCGAACGGCGCGCGGCCCGGCACCACGACCTGTTTGCGATTTTCGCCCAAGGGCATCGCGCGATCAGTATCACCGAGCGATGCCTCGACGATCGCGCGCGTGCCGAGTGGCACCGACAGTTCAAGAAGGCGCGTGACCCGCCGGCCCAGATCGTAGCGGCAGCGACGGTAATCCTGGCGGCGGTTGGACGAGAGCGGCATGATCCGGCTCGCCTGCCCGCCCATGAACGAGGTGCTGTCGTCTGTGATGTCGCGCGAATAGAGGACGCGGTAAATCTCGATCGCGAAATTGGCGTCGGCGCGCGCGATCGGCATGATCTGCTCAGAAAGCCAAGCCGCTTCCCTATCGGCATGGGCCGAGAAATGCGGGTCGCGGAGTATCCGGTCGAGCAATGCCCGCGACTCGGTGGGATCGGCCGCGAAGCTCTTGCCAACGAAGCGGATCGAGTTGGTCGCCGTCTGCTGCATCGGCGGATCGGCGGCCCAGGCAAAGGCGAGCAGCGCCCGCGCCGCGCGGTTGAACACGCCGAGCAATTCAGCTTCGGCAAGATCGGCCTTGTCGAACAGGGTGTGGAGCAGAACACGCGTGGCGTCGGAAAGGTCGCGCGAACCCGCTCTAATCGCAGCGTCCGCGATCGACGCCCAGGCGAGTGCTTCCCCCGGTGCGACGGTGCCGGCGGTATCGACCGCAAGACCGACGAAGCGGGCAAGCCGCGAAAGCATGGTGGCCAGCGCTGCGTCATTCGGGCGGGCCGCGATCAGCGCGACCAGCCCGGCGATATCGGCCTTCGCGCCCACCCGCTCGATCGCGGTGCGCAGCGCGACATTGGCTAGCACTGGATCAACTACCGGATCGGCGTAGATATCTGCGATCAGGCGCCAGACATGCGCCTTGCCCTCATCATCCTGCCGCCACAGCCGCTCGATCGCGAAGCGGAGCGCCGGGGCGAGCATGAGCGCAATGGAGCTGTCGCCGCCGAGCTGGGGGATCAGCCGCTCGGGATCGTCCCATTCGAGGAAGAAACGGCCGGCGACATGGTCGAACAGCACGTGATGGGCGAAGCTGACTAGATCGCCGGATTCAGCAAGCACGCCGGTCCGGATGATTGCGTCGAGCTGATCGTGCCCAACGACAACCTTGCGCACCGCAAGCCGGCGCCGATCAACCATGGCGCGGACGGTAGCAGCCGCGGCCTGATGCACTGCGGTGCCGACGAGGCGGCGATCCTCATAGGCGTCGATCAGGTCTGCCTGGGTGGCGACGGTCCGAATGCTGTCGGGGCTCGCGCCATCGGCGAGCAGTTGCGCGGCAAGCGAGAGGTTGAAGACATTGCGCAGCAGATCCCGCAGCTTGTCCGGCGCGGCGGCAAGCAAAGCGCCCACATCGGCGGCGGCCACGGCCGCAGCCTCAAGATCCGCATCCGCAAGCCGCGGCACCTGGAAATGTCGCACTGAGGCAAGACCCGACTCCGCAAAGGTCGGATCAGGCGGCGAGCCGGGCATGGCGTCACGGAATCGCCGACCGTTGCGCAGATCGAACGTGCGGATCGAGGCGATCACGGTCCAATCTGGCGCCGAGGCTCCCAGCACCTCAATCAGCTGGGCGAAGACGCCTTCAGCCGGACCGCCACGCGCGGCGTCAAGAGCATCGATGATAAGCAGCTTGCGCCCTGAACCGGGCGCGGCGGCAAGCACCTCGGTCAGCGGATGCGCCAACTTCAGCTCAGACTGGAGATCGGCGGCAATGGCCACGCCGGGGAAGCGATCGACCGAGAGGAATACAACCTTATCGCCTGCTGCGCGGCGGGCCTGCGCGAGTGCCACGAGCGCGCCGGTCTTGCCCGCACCGGGTTCACCTATGACGATCAACGAGCCGGTATTGACAGCCGCACTGAGGGGACCATCGCTGGCCCGCGTGATGGGAACGCCCCCGCCGATCGGCAGGCGCGTATGTCCTTCGAGGCGCGCAAGCTCGACCTCGGTCGCGGCCGACAGACGCTCCAGGTCGGCGGTGTAGTCGGCGGCGCCGACGTCATTGTGCCCTAGCCGGCGAAGCTCGCGCAGCAGTCCGGCGCGATTCGCGGGCGCGCCGCTGCCGATCATGCCCCGGATGATGCCCTTCAACTCGCGCAACGGCGCATCGCCGGCAGCTTCGGCACCATAGAGACGTGCGCCGAGCAGACGCGAGACTTCGCGCCAATTGTCTTCGCCCTCGGTCATCGAGAAGCGCACAATGCGGAACAGCCGTGCCATCGCCGCGAGTTCTTCGTCGGTCGGCGTCGTGGCCGAATGCGTCGCCCATGCTGCCCGCGCATGGGTCTCGAAGAGATCGAGCGCGTCGCGCTCGGCCGAAGACCGCCCAGCCTTCGTAGTTGCCCAGCTGCCGCCTAGATCGAACGCTCGGCACCCGCGCTCCAGCACATCGAGCGTGCGCGGTGCGTCGGCGGCAACCGCTAGCACGGCGCGCGCTTTCGCTGGATCGACCGCGACGCCGGCGGCGCGGGCGTCGATCATGACGCGAACAAGCTGGCTGATAGTCTTGCCGAGCGGGCTCTTGAGACTGGTGGCCAGCCCGGCGCTGGTCTTGCTCTGCAAGTCGATACGGCTGCAATCGTCCTGATCCACGCGGATGTCGTCGAGCCCGTCGCCGGTTTCGAGCTGGATCGAGACCGGCAATGGTGCGTTGGCGAGGCCGAACCGCCCGCCGACCGGCATCCGTGCGAGCAGATGGGCGGCGAGCCATGTCCCAACTTCCGCTTGAAAAGCCATCCCGGCTTCAGTCGCCCGTCCACCCGCCCGCATCTTAGATGTCTGAGGAGCTCCGCTAGCCATGGCATTCCCTAAAACTGGGCGTCGAAGTTATTTCGAGACTCACAAATTTTGCAACGCGTTGGCTGTGGAGGGTGGAGGTTGCCAACTTCGGGCGCGTTAGCTGCACTTCGAAGCCAGCCCAGTCCGGTCGCACAACGTCGCCTGAATGCAGAGCCGCTTCGAGACACGAGCGCCCGGCCCTGAATCTCACCACTGGGTCTTTTCGTCCCGCCGCCACCCGACGGGATCACTTAACCCTGTTGAAGGACAGCCCAACCAACGAAGTATAACAGGCCGGCGGCCTTAATCTTGCCGTTCAACTCGCGGCAAGCAGGTTATGACCACGCCTTTGTTAGTCCGATTCTCGGTTCAGCTGCCGTTACAGCGTAAGGCAGCGCAGTCCCGCATTCAGCTCCAGAATAGGGCTCCAACAGCACAGAAGCTCTCCGCACCGCTCTAAGCTGGCCCCTCCCCAAGCGCTCGCAAGGCCGAGAGTCCTTCCCGGTAGGATGGATAGGCCAAGGTAACCCCTAATTCGGTACGGATCAGATCGTTGCGGACTCGGCAGTTCTCCAGATAGAAGCTGCGCGCCATCGGGGACAGATCGGCGTGCTCGAAGGCAATTTCAGGAGGCGGTGTTCGTCCGCATAGTTTCGCAGCGAATTCGACGACCTGCTGCGGCGGTGCCGGCTCGTTGTCGGTGACATTGTAGATGGCGCCGGGTCGCGGCCGCGAAAGTGACGCGGCGACCACCGCGGCGATATCGGCAACGTGAATTCGATTGAAGACCTGGCCGGGCTTGATGATACGCGTCGCCGTTCCGGCTGCGAGCTTCTCCAATTGGTTGCGGCCCGGGCCGTAGATCCCGGATAGACGAAAGACTTGCGCGCCCAACGCCAGCCAGGCCTGCTCGGCGGCGATCCGGAGCTGCGAGCGGGGTTTTTCCGACGTCGCAGCCGTTGTTTCGTCGACCCAATTGCCGAGGTGATCACCGTACACGCCAATCGTCGAGAGATAGCCGATCCACCGCGACCTGGAATCACTAGTGATCGCGCGAGTGAAGGACGCGAGAACCGGATCGCCGGATTCACTCGGAGGGACCGACGACAGAATGGCGTCGCTCGACTTGATATCATCAACGATCAGAGGATCGGCAAAAGAGGATGAAAACACCCGCGCAGTGATCCCGCGCCGACCCAACTCTTCGGCCTTGGCAGTTGTTCTGACGGTTGCAGTGACCTCGATCCCGACGTCCTGCAAATGCTGCGCGATGTAGCTGGCCGAATAGCCCAAGCCAAAAATCAGAATTCTCATCCGGACATCATCTCATCTAGGCCCGACGATGCGCACGGATACCAGACATCTGAGCCAATGGCTGCGTCCTTATAAGTCCGCATCGTGATTGGACCATGAAATAAGCCAGGCGAGGAGCCACGCGGCCCCTTCAAACACGAAGGGCGGTGATCGTGTCGCGATCACCGCCCTTTTCCAAACTCGAACGAGCCGATGCCGTTACAGCGGCATGTTGTCGTGCTTCTTCTGCGGGATTTCCATCTTCTTGTCGCGCAGCATCGCCAGCGCGCGGGCGATGCGGCGGCGGGTGGCGTGCGGCAGGATGACGTCGTCGATATAGCCGCGCTCGGCGGCGATGAACGGCGACAGGAAGCGGTCCTCATATTCCTTGGTCCGCGCCGCGATCTTCTCCGGATCGTCCATGTCCTGACGGAAGATGATCTCGACTGCGCCCTTGGCGCCCATCACCGCGATCTGCGCGCTCGGCCAGGCGTAGTTGATGTCGGCGCCGATTTCCTTCGACGCCATGACGTCGAACGCGCCGCCATAGGCCTTGCGGGTGATCACGGTGACCAGCGGCACGGTGCACTGCGAGAACGCGAACAGCAGCTTGGCGCCGTGCTTGATCAGGCCGCCATATTCCTGCGCGGTGCCCGGCAGGAAGCCCGGCACGTCGACGAAGGTGACGATCGGGATGTTGAAGCTGTCGCAGAACCGCACGAACCGCGCCGCTTTGCGCGAGGCATCGCTGTCGAGCACGCCGGCCAGCACCATCGGCTGGTTGGCGACGAAGCCCACCGTGCGGCCGGCGATGCGGCCGAAGCCGGTGATGATGTTCTTGGCGAAGGTGTCCTGCAGCTCGAAGAAGTCGCCCTCGTCCACGACTTTGAGGATCAACTCCTTCATGTCGTAGGGCTTGTTCGGATTGTCGGGGATCAGCGTATCGAGCGAGAAGTCCTCACGCTCGATATCGTCGAAGCTCGGCCATTCCGGCACGCCTTCGGAGGAGTTCGCCGGCAGGAAGTCGAGCAGCCGGCGCATCTGCAGCAGGGTCTCGACGTCGTTCTCGAATGCGCCGTCGGCGATCGACGACTTGGTCGCGTGCACCGACGCGCCGCCTAGTTCTTCCGGGGTGACGACTTCGTTGGTCACCGTCTTCACCACGTCCGGGCCGGTGACGAACATGTAGCTGGTGTTCTTCACCATGAAGATGAAGTCGGTCATCGCCGGCGCATAGACGTCGCCGCCGGCGCACGGGCCCATGATGACGCTGATCTGCGGGATCACGCCGGAGGCCTGCACCACGCGGCGGAACACGTAGGAGTAACCGGCGAGCGCCGCGACGCCCTCCTGGATGCGCGCGCCGCCGGCGTCGTACAGGCCGATGATCGGGGCCCGTGCCTTCAGCGCCATGTCCTGGATCTTGGTGATCTTCGCCGCGTGGGTCTCGGACAGCGAGCCACCGAACACGGTGAAGTCCTTGGCGAACACGAACACCTTGCGGCCGTTGACCGTGCCCCAGCCGGTGACGACACCGTCGCCGGGGATCTTGGTCTTCGCCATCCCGAATTCGGTCGAGCGGTGCTGGACGAACATGTCCATCTCCTCGAACGAATGCTTGTCGAGCAGCAGGTCGATCCGTTCGCGCGCGGTGAGCCGGCCGCGGGCGTGCTGCGCATTGATGCGCTTTTCGCCGCCGCCGAGCTTGGCTGCCGTGCGCCGTTCGTCCAATGCTTCCAGGATGTGCTTCATGATCAATAAGCCGGTTTTCTTTTCTTGGTTGGGCGTGCGGAGGTTTTGCCCTTTTCACCGCAACAATCAAGGCCTTCTAGCAGGGCGCCTCGCAGGAGGAAACCGCCTTGGACCGAACCGGCCTAGCCCTTTTGGCGTGTCCTGAGCCGGTTCGGCCGGGACCGGAGGACGGCACCCCGACACCGCCCCCAAATCTGCATCGGCCGGATGCGAAACCGCGATGGCGGCTTCGGTCGCGAGCCCTGTATATCGCGGGGCCGCCAGCTGGAGCCGACCGATGACCGTCGCCCTGCCCTCCGCCGATCCGTCCGTGGCCAGCGGCGGCATCATGACCGTGCTGCGGGCCGAGGGGCTGGCGGTGTTTGCCGGCTGCACGCTGTTCTATGTGATCTCGGACGCGCCCTGGGAGCTGTATGCGCTGCTGTTCTTCGCGCCCGATCTCGGCTTCCTCGGCTATCTGGCCGGGCCCAAAGTCGGCGCGGTGGTCTACAACGTGCTGCATTCGACCATCGGGCCGCTGCTGCTGGCGATCGCCGGGATCGTGCTGGTGGTGCCCTATGCCGGCACAGTGGCGATGATCTGGCTGGCCCATATCGGCTTCGACCGGGCGCTCGGCTACGGCCTGAAATACAAGACCGGCTTCCGCTTCACCCATCTCGGCCCGATCGGCAAGGCGCCGGCGCAGCCGCGCTGAGGCTCAGCGCACCGGGCCGCGCCCCGACAGCCGCAGCACGAAGGCCAGAACTTCGGCCACCGCCTTGTAAAGCTCCTCGGGGATTTCGTCGCCGAGCTCGACGTGCGACAGCGCGCCGGCGAGCACTTCGTTCTCCTCGATGGGAATGTCGTGCTGCTTGGCGACTTCGATGATCTTGGCGCCGAGCACGCCCTTGCCCTTGGCGACCACGCGCGGGGCTCCGGCGTAGTCATAGTGCAGCGCGATCGCGAGCGGGTTCTTGGTGTCGGTTGCGGTCACAGCGCGCGGTCCAGGAAATGGCCGGCGACCGCCGGGCGTGGCGCGGGCGGCGCGCCGTCGCGCACCACGATGTCGCCGGAGACCAGATCGGCGCGAGCCAGCGCGCGGCCGAGGTCGGCGGCGCCGGCGCGGAGCAGCGCGGTTGTGGCGGGGCGTTCCGCCCACAGCCGCACCGAGGTCTTCTCGCCGCGCAGCGAGATCAGGGCGTGCACTGGCCCGGCCGGCTCGACGTCGAGCGAAAACCGCGCCTGCCACACCGTCCCGGACGACGTCCCGGCCTGAGCGGCTTCGTCGCGGTCTCGCGAAATCTCGAACTGCGCCACGGCCGTTCCCTGCGGGGTGGCGAGCGGAATCTCGAACGCCCAGCGCGGCTGCGCGGCATCGACCCGGGCCGGCGCCGCGTCGGTACGATCCGGCAGCGAGGCGACCTGCAGCAGCGTCTGCCGCGCCAGCGCGCCTTCGGTCTCGGTCAGAATCCGGCGCAAATTGGCGTCGACCGGCGCGTGCGGCGTCAGATTGGCCGGCATCACCGGCTGGGCGGCCGGCAGCGCGCCGGGAAACGGCGGCGGCGGCGTGTTGGTGCGCGCGATGCCGCTGTCGTCCTTGATGACCCGGTTACCGGTCAGCGCTGGCAGCAGCGACAGCAGCACCGGATTGCTGAGGCCGGCCTTGGCCAGCACCGCCGCGGTCTGCGGATCGGCCTGCAGCGCCTGCTGCAACGCGCTCAGCGTCGCCGCAGTGCTGGTCGCCGCGGTCTGGGCCTGCGCCGTGGACGCCGTCGCCGAGGTCGCGGTGCCGGTGAGCTGGGCGATCACGTTCTGCACCAGCGATTGCTCGGAGGCAGTCGCGCTGCCGGTTGCGGCCGCGCCCGCAGCGGTGGCCGATGCCGCCAGCGACGGCGACGCGGTCAGCGGCAGCGAGGTGGTGGTGCCATTCGCGGTCGTCGCGGCAGCGGTCGAAGTGGTGGCGCCGAGCAGATTGGCCTCGGCCTCGAGCTTGGCGGTGAGCGCCAGCAGCGAGGTGCCCTGCCCGTTCTGCAGAACCGGCGTCGCCGTGGGACCGCCGGCCTGCGCGGTCGCGGCCCCGAGAGCGGTGGTCAGCACCTGACGCAGCACCAGCAGCGCCGCCTTCAGGTCGGTGCCGGCGCCGGTGCTGGCGGACCCGGTCGCCAGCGCGGCTTCCAGGAAGATCCCGGAATTCTGAAACGCTTTCTGGATGTCGGCGCCGGTCAGGCCGCCTCCGGTTGGCAGCTGCTGCGCCAGCACCTGCGCCGCGGCGTCGCGCACCGCCGCCGGCAGCCCGGACGAATTCGCCACCGCGCCGAGATTGGCAAACAGCGCCGACAGCCCGGTCTGCTGCGTCACCGCGGTTTCGGCGGCGGTCGCCACCGCGGCCGCCTGCTGCGGCGTCAGCGCGGTCGTGGTCGGCACGATGCTCGGCGCCGCCTGCGCCGAGGCCAGCACGATCGCCTGCGGCCCGAGCGTGACGCTGTCGATCGCGGCCCCGGACGCCGCCAACGCCGCCTGCGCGGTCGTGGTGGTCACCGGCTGATTGACGATCGCGAGCCGCACCCCGGCATCGGTCTGCGACACCGAAACCTGCAGCGTCTGCCCGGCCTGCAGCGGCACCTGCGTGGTGGCTTCGACGGTCTGGCCGCCGACCGCGATTCGAACCTGGTTGTTATCGCCGACCGACAGCACCTTGGCCTGCAGCACCGACCCGGGCTGCAGCAGCACGTCTGCGGTCACGCCTTGCAGCGCAACGAGGGAAAGGTTCGGATTGACCGAAATCGCCATCGCTGTCCTTTGCGGGCGGCTGCGCTGAGTGCGATCCGCCCAGACTAAGCGAGGGACGTAAACCCGTCGTTAACTTCTCCGGGAACCCAGCGCTGCGATCACCTGGGCGGCGGCGGCGAACTCCGCCTGCTTGGCGGCGCGGCGCGCGGCGGCCTCCTCATCGAGGCCCCACTGCTCGATGTTCCAATCCTCGTCGACATGCGCCGCGGCCCACACCTGATCGGCCTCGAGCCGGCCGTGCGCCAGCGCCAGCGCCAGCAGCGCCGAGCCGGTGATGGTGGTGACGACATGCAGCGCGCCGAGCAGCCAGGGATCGGCCGGCAGCGCCGCGCCGGCCGCGGCGACCGCGGTCTCCGTCTGGCCGACATGGACGATGCCCTGCGCCAGGATGAAATGCGCCCCGAGCGCGTCCTTGGCCCAGAACAGCACCGGGTCCCAATGCGCGCCTTCGCGCGCGATCAGTTCTTCCGGATGCTCGGCGCGATAGAATAGCAGGTCGGAGCCGAAGTACTTGGCGATGTCGTCGGTCACCGCATCGATCTGGCCGGTAACGCCGTCGATCACGCTGTTGGCGAGACGGGTCAGCGGCATCGTCGACGGATCGATGGTCTCGCCCTGCGCCTGCCATTCAGCGGCGATCGCTTCGGCGAGCGCCCGCTCCGGCGCCGCCAGCGCATTGCGCGACGGCGTCTTCACCGAGCGGCCGTCGAGCCGCACCGCGAAGCCGCCGTTCTCCTCGGCAACGCCGGCCTCGGTGTAGAACCGCTTCGGCAGTTGCGCGCGGCTGGTGCGCCGCACCGCTTCGTTGGGATCGAGCGGCGACTTGCCTGCCACCTCGTCGAACAGATCACGCATCTTGGTTTCTCGAACTACTACTGTTGAGCACAGGCGCGCGAATACGCGGCGCGGTCGGCCGAATTGAGCTGGGCCGCGGTGGAGTCGTTCAGGCAGTCCTGAATCCGGTCGCCGAACGAGCGGCCGCGCCGCAGCTGCGCCTTCGGCAGATCCGGCGCCGGCTGGATCCGCTCATGCGTCAGCGGCGGCGGATCGGCGAGCTTCGGCACCACCGGCACGGTGATCACCGGCGGCGGCGCAGACGGAGGTGGCGGCGGCGGCGTGATGCTCGACGGCGCGGTGCCCGGAATGATGATCTGCGCGGCGGCCGGGCCGGCGAGGACAAACAAGGTGATCAGACCAGCGAGTGCGCAACCGGCCAGATAGTTCACCTTCGTCATGCCCGCGCTTGTCGCGGGCATCCACGTCTTGGCCGCCGTCGCAAGGCGTGGATGGCCGGGACGAGCCCGGCCATGACGGGAGAGTGAGTGGAGAGGAAGCGCTGTCATCTTAGCCATGTCGGCATCGCCGCGCCCCGCCGCAAGCGGCGCCGGGGCGTCATTCTTCCGGCGCATGTTCGATCGGATCGAACCGGTCGTGCTCGAGGCCGAGCAGGTTCCAACTCTGCAGCATGTGCGGCGGCAACGGCGCCGAGACGTCGATCACGCCGCCGCGCGGATGCGGGATCACGATGCGGCGCGCGAGCAGATGCAGCCGGTTCTGCAGGCCACCGGGGAGCTGCCAGTTCTCGATATTGAAGTACTTCGGATCGCCGACGATGGCGTGGCCGATATGCGCCATGTGGGCGCGCAGCTGATGGGTGCGCCCGGTCACCGGCTTCAGCGACACCCAGGCCAGCTTCTGCCCCGAGGTCTCGACCACCGCGTAGTACGTCACCGCGTGGCTGGCGCCGTCGTCGCCGTGCTTGGCGACGCGCATGATCGAATCCTCTTCGCTCTCGTCCTTGGCCAGATAGGTCGAGATCCGGCCCTGCTTCGGCTTCGGCACGCCGGCGACCAGCGCCCAATAGATCTTGCGCGCCGAGCGGTGGCGGAACGAACCGGTCAGCGCGGTCGCGGCGAAGCGGGTCTTGGCGACGAGCAGACAGCCAGCGGTCTCCTTGTCGATCCGGTGCACCAGGCGCGGCTTCTGGCCCTTACTGTCGCGCAGCACTTCCAGCATCTGGTCGATGTGCCGGGTGGTGCCCGAGCCGCCCTGCACCGCTAGCCCGGCCGGCTTGTTCAGCACCAGCACGTCGGCGTCTTCGAACAGCGTCATCGCCTTCAGCGTCTGAAGCGTCTTCTGCTCGGCTTCGGACAGATGCCCGGGCAGCTTCGGCGTATCGAGCTTGAGCGGCGGAATCCGTACGCTCTGGCCTTCTTCCAGCCGGTCCTTCGAATCGGCGCGCTTGCCGTTCACCCGCAGCTCGCCTTTACGGACGATGCGCTGGATGTGGGAGAACGACAGGCCGGGAAACCGCGCTTCGAGGAAGCGATCGACCCGCATGCCGTTTTCGTCGGCGGTGACGGTGACTGTCTCAACCTTGGTCGGCAGCGGCGCTTCGGGCTTGGCCTCGGGCCGCTCGTGGATCTCGACCGGCGCCGGCTGCGCCGCGCGCGGCCTGCCCTCGCCCGCGGGCAGCGACGATCGCGCCGGCCCCGCACCGAACCGCACCGGCTTGTCGCCGGACCGCGGCGGCCGCCCCGCTCCCTCGCCGCGCGAGGTCTTCGCAGGCCCCCCCGCGCGCAACGGCTTGGCATCGCGCGACGGCTTGGCGCCACCGGGCTTGCCCGCGCCAGGCGTGCCCGCAATCGCCTTGCCGGCCCCCGGCTTCCCGGTCTTAGCGCCCAGCCCGGCGCGCGCCGGCTTGCCGCGCGCGCCGTCGGGGCCACGCTTGGCGAGAGGTTTCTTGACGCGGCGGCTCATGGGATGCTCCGGGGGAAATTCGTGCCGTGCCTAGCGCAAAAGCGGCCGCCGGTCACGGTGGATTTGCCGCGCCGCGGGCCCGATCGCCACTTCTTCTGACCGACAGCATGTCAAAGACCACGCTTCGGCTAACTTATCTCCAGGCTAGGCATCAGGAAGCGTAGCCCGCGCCGCATGTCGCTGCGCTCATGCGGGCTACCGAGGGCTATTGACGGCGACTGAACCACCGCCAACCCTTCGCCATCACCCCGGCGAATACAAACAGCCCGAAGGCCACCACAAGGGCGGCGGCGATGAGGGCGAGCGTGAACTGGATTGGGTCGCTGTCGAAGCTGATCAGCCGGGCGTAGCCGGTGTCGAGGCCGCTGATGCGAGTGGAGATCCGTCCGATCGCCAGGCCTTGATACAGGCGGGATGCGGCCAGCGCCGTCGTCAACGCAACCAGCGGCAGGCCGACGGCCAGCGTCGCGATGGTCTTCAGCACCTGCCCCCCTGTCCTCACGGCTGGCAATCTTGCACGCACCGGCAAAGGCTGCAATCGTGCGGCGACGCCCGCTTACTTTCGCGCCCAGCTTCGCTCCAGAAACGCGAACAGCCGCCGCTCCGAATCCGCGACCACGTCCGGCTGATAGCGGTAGACAACGTGGTTGCCGCGGACATCGGTCTTGCTCCGCCCGTCGAGCTGCTGGCAGTCCCAGCAATGCGTCGTGCCGGGATAGACGTGCCACTCCACCGGGGCGCCGGCGGCCTTGAGCGGCGTCAGCTTGTCGACGCATTCGGCGGCGGGCGTCTCGGTGTCGGCGTCGCCCATCATCAACAGCAGCGGCTGGGCGATGTCGGGGCCGACCAGCTCGTAGTCGCGGCCGCCGGGCGGCTTGATGCGGAAGCAGCCAGGATAGAAGCTAGCGACGGCCGCAAAGCCCGGTCCCGTTCCGAAGGCGTCTATATAGTGGCGGCGCGCGGCCAACAGGCCGACCATGCCGCCCCAGGAAAGCCCGACCAGCGCAACTCGTTTGGGATCAACAAAGGGCTTTCGGCGCAAATGCTGCGCCGCCTGCAACGCGTCCTTGGCGCCGCGCACGAGATTGACCCCGGCCTTCGGGCCATAGCACACGCTGGTGACGCCGCGCGCGCTGAACGCATCGAGCAATAGAACCGCGTAGTTTCGCGCGACCGCCCGCCGCGCCCAAGCCGCAACCGCACTATTTAGTCCAGCGCATTGATGCAGCAGCACTAGCGCGGGAAATGGCCCATCGCCGGACGGCTTCAGCAACGCCATTCGCGGCGCGGTGAGCGCATCGATCGCCTCGGCGTGATCAGGCAGCACCAGGTCATCGGCGAAGGATGCCGCTCGCTGCACGATGTCGTGCGGCAGCACGAGCGTATCGGCGTCCTCTCCCGCTGCCGCCGGCTGCGCCAGCGCGAGGATAATCCAGGCAGCACCTAACAGCATCGGCAGGAGCACTTCCTGTCCTCCAGCGGTCCGGTTCCCCACTCCAAACCAGGTTCGTCGCGCACAAGGCACCCGACGATCACCACGATTGTTCCGGATTTTCGGAATTACCGGGTCGCTATTTCGCTTGTGATCGAAAGCAGGATGTCGCTAGAATACTAGTATTTTAGAGAATGCATTTGTCGAAAGCAGCGCCATGCAACAGCAGGCCCTCCTCCTCCGCAAGTGCCATGTTGGCTCAAGGCTCCGCCGCCGTCTCCTCGCGGCCGGCTTAATTAGTATCGCAAGCTCGCCGGCACTCGCCCTGACCAAGGAAGCCGCTGTGGAACAATGCCGCATGTCGGTCGGCCGTCCGATCGTGATGGAGTGCATGCGCAGCGGCGGCGGTCTCGAAGCGTGCCGCGCGCGGGCGACGCCGCGGGTACGCGCCTGCGTGATGGCAGCGATGCAATCCGCCAACGGGCGGGCCAATGTGGCGGTAGCGATCCCGACCGAAGCTGCTCCCAAACTGCCAACCGGCACCGCCGCCAGTGCAGGCTTCGTCGCGCCGCCCCGCACCATCGCCGACATCACCGCCATTCTCGATAGCGAGAAGCCGAACGCCGCCAAAATCGCCGAGGTCAAGGCTGCTGCCGACGCGATTCCAACAGGGAAGGAATCGAAGGCGGAGTTGGCCCAGTTCTATTTCGACCGCGCGAATGCCCGCGCCCAGCTTGGCCGTCTGGCCGACACGCTGGCCGACGCCGACAAGGCGATAGAGGTCGGCCGCGGCGCGGTGAGCCCTAACCTCATGGGTCGCTTGATCCAGCTCGCCGCCCTCCAATACGCCGGCGCCGGCGATCCGAAGAAGGCGCTCGATCTCTATCTACGTCAGAACAGGGAGATCGGCACTCAGGCGGGCTCCAAAGGCTATCAATTCGGCGCCAACCGCAGCATCGCGCAATTCTTGATCCAGATGGGCGACATCCCGCAGGCGGAGGCCTATCTTCGCCGCAACGATGCGCTGATCAAGGAAGCGCGGACCAGCTTCCTGCCCGGGTGGCGCAAGTCCTACGCCGTGTTTGGCCAGAGCTGGGAAGCCGAAATCGAGACCGGCCGCGCCCTGCTGTTCGAGGCTCGCGGCCAGGTCCGCGAGGCCGAGTCTGCCTATCGGCTCGGCGAGCAACGACGGAGGGCCGCTATCAAGCCGCTCCTCGGCTCGGAAAACCCGCCATCTGAATCGCAATTACTGCAGGCGGTCGATCTCACCATCATTAGTCAGGCGCGGACCAAGGCGCGACAAGGCCGGCTCGCCGAGGCCGAGACCGATGCCCGCCGCGCGCTGCTGTCGCGCTTGAAGGACACTGGCAAGTACAACCCGTCCACGCCGCGCTACATCATGGCGCTGACCGACATCCTGATCGAACAGGGCCGCTACGCCGAGGCCGAGAAGCTGGCGCGCGCCTGCCTCGAGATCAACGCCACCGTCGGCGTCGCCGACGACGCCGTCACCAACGTCCAGCTGCTGACGCAGCTCGGCGGCGTGCTCAACCTGCAGCGCAAGGGCCGCGAGGCCAATGCAGTGTTTGCGCAGATTGACAAGGCTATCGCTAATTGGGACCCGCAGCGGCGCCGCTCCTTCGAGCTCAATCCGGCGCGCATCATCTCGCTCTATGCATCAGGCCAGACCGACAAGGGCATCGCCGCTGCCGAACAGCTGGTACAACGGCAAATTGCCCGCGTCGGAGAGACACATTTCGACACGGCGTCGGCGCGCGGCACGCTAGCAGTGGGCCTGATGCGCGCTGGTCGCGATGCCGAGGCGACGCGCGAGTTCCAGGCCGCAATCCCGGTGATGATGGCGGCGGCGCGCGAGGCCGCGGACGACGACGACACCACCGGCGTCGCAGCGCGAAGCCAGCGGCTGCAGGGTGTGGTTGAATCCTATTTCCTGATGCTAGCGCGCAATGCATCGTCGCGTAGTGAGGTCGGCGAAGAAACATTCGGCCTAGCCGATGCGGTGCGCGGCCGCTCGGTGCAGCAAGCGCTCGCCGCTTCCAGCGCGCGCGCGGCGGCAAAGGACCCGGCGCTGGCCGCACTAGTGCGAAAGGAGCAGGACCTTTCCAAGCAGGTCAACGCCCAGCTCGGCACATTGAACAACGTGCTGTCGCTGCCCTCTTCCGAGCGCGACGACAAGAGCGTGCAGGCGATCAACGCATCGATTAACGCACTGCGCACGGAGCGCAACAAGGCGCGCCAGGACATCAATCAGAAGTTCCCGGCCTATGCCGACCTGGTGTCACCGAAGCCGCCCACGGTGGCGGAGATCCGCGCGACACTGTCCGATGACGAGGCGATGCTGTCGTTCTATTTCGGCCAGAGCGGCTGCTTCGTCTGGGCCGTGCCGAAATCCGGGCCGGTGGCGTTCGCGGCGATCAAGGCGAGCACCGGCGACATCGAGAGCAAGGTACGCAAGCTGCGCGAGGCACTCGAGCCCCAGGCGGCGATGATCTCCGATATCCCCGAGTTCGACCTCAAGCTCGGCTACGAACTCTACGCGCTCCTCCTGCAGCCGGTCGAAAGCGGCTGGAAGCCAGCGAAGAAGCTGATCGTGGTCACTAATGGCGCGCTGGGCCTGTTGCCCCTGTCACTGCTGCCGGTCGCGCCGGCGGAAGCCGCTCCCGATGCCGATCCTCTGTTCGCCTCCTACCGCGACGTGCCGTGGCTGGCGCGTAGCCATGCGGTGACCACTGTGCCGTCCGCCGCGGCGCTGCGAACGCTGCGGCAATTGCCGGCCAGCAAACCGAATCGCGGCGACCTAGTGGCTTTTGGCGATCCCTACTTCAACACGGAACAGGCGGCGGAAGCCGCCACGGTCAAGGTTGCTGATGTCGGCGGCAACACGGCGCCCGAAACGCTGACGCGCGGGGGCCCGCTGAGGCGGCGCAACAGCCCAAAGCTCGACGGTGTCGACAGCGCCGAAATCGGCCTGCTGCCGCGACTCCCCGATACGTCCGACGAGCTCAAATCGATCGCGCTGGCGCTGCAGGCCGATCCGTCCAAAGTGCTATTCCTCGGCAAGGACGCCTCAGAGAAGACCGTGAAGTCGATGAACCTGTCCGGCTTCAAGGTCCTGGCCTTCGCTACCCACGGCCTCGTCCCGGGCGAGCTCAACGGGCTGCAGCAGCCGGCGCTGGCGCTGTCGTCGCCTTCCGTCACTGGCGACAGCGGCGACGGCCTGCTGACCATGGAGGAAATCCTCGGCCTCAAGCTAGATGCGGACTGGGTGGTTCTATCGGCCTGCAACACCGGCGCGGCCGCCGGCGCCGGTGCCGAGGCCGCCTCAGGTCTCGGCCGAGCGTTCTTCTACGCCGGCACGCGAGCCCTGCTCGTTACCAACTGGTCAGTACACTCGCAGTCGGCGCGTGAACTCGTCTCCGATTTGTTCAAGCGCCAGGCTGGTGACGCCAAGCTGGCGCGCAGCGAAGCCCTGCGGCAGGCGATGATGGCGCTGGTCGACGGCCCCGGCCATGTCGGCAGCGACGGCAAAACCGATTTCACCTACGCCCATCCGCTGTTCTGGGCGCCATACACCATCATCGGAGACGGCGGTGTTCGCTGACGATCGGTTTTTGACGGGAGATACTGCCTTGAAGACATTGCTACGCGGCCTCGTCGCCTGCATCGCTCTTGCTCCGATGGCCGGCCCGGGGATGGCCGGTCAGGTCCTGATCACCGAGGACGAAGCCAAGCTGCCGCCGCCCAAGGGCGCGGTCGCGGCCGACCGCCGCGGCATCCTGCGCGGACCCAAGATCCAGTTCGTCGCGGATGGCGATACCGTGCACTCGCCGACGAGGCTCCATTTAAAATTCGAGTCCTTCGGCGGGACCAAGATCGATCCGGATTCGGTGAAGGTGACTTATCTGCGTACACCGAACGTCGATCTGACGCCGCGGTTAAAGCCGTTCATCCAGGCCAACGGCATCGACATACCGGATGCCGAGCTGCCGCAGGGCGAACACATGCTGCGAGTCGACCTAAAGGATTCCGATGGGCGCCCAGGTACGACCAGCTTCGTGCTCAAGGTCTCACCCTGATCGCCAGCAATGATCACTTGCTTCTACTGCCAGAGCCAGAACCCGCCGGATGTGCTGGTATGCAGCGTGTGTTCGCGCGACATCGCGATCCCCGCCTCTCTGATTACGGAGCGTGACCAGCTCGCCAGCAAGCGCGACGCGCTGCGGGAAGAGTTGCGGAGAGTCTGCGAGCAGATAGACGCCCTGCGTCCTTCAAAGACCCGACGAGACATCTGATGGAATGCCCGTTCTGCGTAGAGACCATCAAGGACGAGGCGATTGCCTGCAAGAACTGTTCGCGCGACCTCCGCTACGTCCGACCGACATTGCTGGAGATCGAGGAGCTGGTCTCCGAACTTGACGATCTACAGCGCCAGCTCGATCGCGCCCGCGTAACGCTCGAACGATTGGCACATCCGCTGCGCTACTACGGCCTCCACACGTTCATCTACATGCTGCTGCCGGTCCTGCTGTTGGTCGGCGCGCATTGGATGGTGACCATCGTCCTCGACGTGTCTCCGGTGTGGCTGCGTATCGCCTCGGTGGCGATCCCCTTGCTGTTCGGACTTGCCACCTATCCGATCCATAAGGTCGGACTGCTTGGCGCCGCGCTGCTCGGCTTCTGCACCTCACTGGTCAGCGTGCTATCGATGCTGATGGTGACCGGACTGCACGACAACGTGCCGATCCTACCGACGGTGTGGGTGGAGTGGCGCGAAGTGATCGAATACGGCGCCAGCATCTTGCTCGCCTTCTTATCAGGACATATTCTCGGCCTCACGGTGTTCCGCGTGCTGCCGACGACCCTGGCGCAGACTGGCAAACCTAACGCCGCTGCGTTCCGCGTGGCACGGCTCCTCGGCCCACACGTCGGCGAAGATCAGCTGCGCCGCAGGGCGCGGATGATTCAGGATCTGCTGCAGACCGCCGGCCCCCTCGCTGGTGTGGTAGCCACCGGCGTCGGATCGCTCTACACCGGCCTGAAGGGCGTCATCGGCGGGTAGCATCGCTTGGTCTTCGGAATGGGCTGAGGCGAAGCTCGCGCGATGAGCTGCATTCGCATTTGGCAATTCGCAGCATCGTCTTGCGCAAGCTTCGCAAACCACAGAAGATCACCACCAATCAGAAGCTTTGGGGGAAACCAGACGCATGCAATACGACGATGTGGTCCGCGGCCGCCGCTCGATCCGCGGCTACAAGCCTGATCCCGTGCCGCGGGAATTGATAGAGGAAATCCTCGAACTGGCGATGCGGGCGCCCTCCTCGATGAACAGCCAGCCGTGGAATTTCACTGTGCTCACCGGCGAGCCGCTCGACCGCATTCGCGCCGGCAACACCGAGCGCAATCTCGCCGGCGTGCCGCACAGCCGCGAATTCCGGATCGGACAGCCGTTCGCCGGCCCTCATCGCGAGCGGCAGGTCACCGTCGCCAAGCAGCTTTTCTCGGCGATGGGGATCGCGCGCGACGATCAGGCCAAACGGCAGGATTGGGTGCTGCGCGGCTTCCGCCAGTTCGATGCGCCGGTGTGCATCATCATCACCTACGACCGCGTGCTGAGCGACAGCGACGACACCGCATTCGATTGCGGTGCAGTCACCAACGCACTGGTCAACGCGGCGTGGTCGCGCGGCTTAGGGGCGGTGATCAACAGCCAGGGCATCATGCAATCACCGGTGGTGCGCGAACATGCCGGCATCGCCGACGATCAGGTGATCATGAAGGCGATCGCGCTCGGCTGGCCGGACGACGAGTTCCCCGCCAACGCGGTGGTGTCGGAGCGCAAGCCGGTGCGCGACGCCGCGCGTTTCGTCGGCTTCGAAGGCTGACAAGATGTGACGTGACATCGCTCCGCGGCCCGGGGCCGCGGGGTGCGGCGTGTGTCAAGCAGCTTTGACAAACCCTCGCAATTCGGAGAGTAATGCAAGCAGCCGCGCCCGAGCGGTCATCGCACGGGCCGGCCGCAACAACGCGGCCGCCCTTCCCGTCCTGTATCGCACAGTTCGTGTCACGCTCGCCGGTTGTCGATCCCGATGCAGTCCCCCTCCAGTCCCGCGGTCAGCCAGAGCGAGGCGCGCTATCGTGCGCTGTTCGAAGCGATCGACGACGGCTTCTGCATCATTGAATTCTTCGACGGCCCGCACGGTCCGCTCAGCGACTATCGCCATATCGAAGCCAATGCCGGCTACGAGAAGCAGACCGGGATTCCCAACATCATCGGCCGTACCTTGCGCGATCTCGTGCCCGACGAGGCCGACGGATGGGCGGAACTGTATCGCAGCGTGCTGCTGACCGGCCGCCCGATCCATTTCGAGCGCGAGTTCATCGCGGTGAACCGCATCATCGAAGTATCGGCGACGCGGATCGAGCCGCCCGAGCTGCGTCAGGTCTCGGTGCTGTTCCGCGATATCACCGCGCGCAAGCGCGCCGAGGCAGCGCTGCGCGACAGCGAGAAGCTGGCGCGCGAGAACGTGCAGCGGGTGCAGCTCGCGCTCGCCGCCGGCGCGATCATCGGCACCTGGCTGTGGGACCTGGCGAGCGACCGCTTCACCGTCGACGAAGCGTTTGCGCGCGCGTTCGGGCTCGATCCGGCACTCGGCCGCGACGGTCTCAGCCTGGCGCAGGTCGTCGCCACCGTGCATCCCGACGATCAGGCCGGCCTCGCGGCCGCGATCGAGGAAGCAGTCAAGCGCGGCGGGCCTTACGCGCATCAGTATCGGGTGCGCCGCGCCGACGGCAAGTACTACTGGCTCGAGGCCAACGGCCGCGTCGAGCACGGCCCCGACGGCACGCCGCTGAGCTTTCCCGGCGTGCTGATCGACGTCGACGACCGCCGCGCGCTGGTGGCCGAGCGCGACCGCGCCATCGCCGAGCTGCGCGCGCTGAACGAGACGCTCGAGCAGCGCGTCGCCGAAGCCCGCGCCGAGCTATTGCGCTCCGCCGAGCAGCTGCGCCAGTCGCAGAAGATGGAAGCCGTCGGCCAGCTCACCGGCGGGCTGGCGCACGACTTCAACAATCTGCTCGCCGGCATCTCCGGCAGTCTCGAACTGATGAGTTCGCGGATCCGCCAGGGCCGCATCGGCGAGATCGACAAATACGTGGTGGCGGCGCAAGGCGCGGTGAAGCGCGCCGCGTCACTGACCCACCGCCTGCTCGCCTTCGCACGCCGCCAGACGCTGACGCCGACCGCCGCCAACGTCAACCGGCTGGTCAGCGGCATGATCGACCTGATCCAGCGCACCGTCGGCCCCGGCATCGACGTGCAGCATGTCGGCGCCGCCGGGCTGTGGAGCGTGCTGGTCGACGTGCCGCAGCTTGAAAGCGCGCTGCTCAATCTGTGTATCAACGCCCGCGACGCGATGCCCAGCGGCGGCAAGATCACGATCGAGACCGGCAACCGCTGGATCGACCGGGCGCAGTCGCGGCTGTACGATATCCCGCCCGGGCAATACGTCTCGCTGTGCGTCTCCGACACCGGCACCGGCATGACGCCGGACGTGATCGCCAAGGCGTTCGATCCGTTCTTCACCACCAAGCCGATCGGCCAGGGCACCGGGCTCGGGCTGTCGATGATCTACGGCTTCGCGCAGCAATCCGGCGGCCAGGTGCGGATCTATTCCGAGGTCGGCCAGGGCACGATGGTGTGCATCTATCTGCCGCGGCACCGCGGCGAGGCCGCCGAGGACGAACGCTTCCCCGACTCCACCGAGATCCCGTTCGCCCAGACCGGCGAGACCGTGATGGTGGTCGACGACGAACCCACGGTGCGAATGCTGGTCGCCGACGTGCTCGAAGACCTCGGCTACACCGCGCTGGAAGCTTCCGACAGCGTCGGCGGCCTGAAGCTGCTGCAATCCGACGCGCGGATCGACCTCTTGGTCACCGACGTCGGCCTGCCCGGCGGCATGAACGGCCGCCAGCTCGCAGACGCCGCCCGCCAGATCCGCCCCGGGCTCAACGTGCTGTTCATCACCGGCTTCGCCGAGAACGCGCTGCTCAACAACGGCCAGCTCGAACCCGGCATGGCGGTGCTGACCAAGCCGTTCGCGGTCGACACGCTGGCGGCGCGGATCCGCGAGCTGATCGGGAAGTAGCAAGGTCGTGCAAACACGCCGAGTAGCCCGGATGCAGCGGCGCGAAATCCGGGGACCGAACCCGTGGGAAGTCCGATCCCCGCATATCGCTGTGCTGACGCGGGCTGCAGCGGGCTACAGCGCGGACATCAGGTACCGCGCAGCATTTCGCTGACCACCACCCAGTCGTTGCCGTTGAATTCGAGCAGGTAGCCGTCCTTGATCGGGCGGAAGTCGGTCGGCGACGTGTTCAGGGTGATGCCGGGCAGCAGCAGCGACAGCGGCACGTTCTTCATATTCGCCGCCTGCCGCATGATGTTGTCGCGGGACAGATCGTTGCCGCACTGCTTCAGCAGCGCCACCAGCGCCTCGCCCACCGTGTAGCCGTACACCATGCCGATGTTGTTCGGGTCGAGGCCCGGCAACCGCGCCTTCATGAACGCGATATAGGCGCTCATCGCCTTGTCGTCCTTCGGCTCGGCCACATAGGGCTTCAGCGAGCCGAGCGACAGAACGCCCTTGCCGGCGTCGACGCCGGCCGGGTCCATCACGGTCGCCTTGTTGGCGCAGCCGCTGGCGAGGAAGCGGATCGGCCGCCAGCCGATCTCGTGCGCCTTGCGCAGCGCCTGGGCGCAGGCGCGCGGCGTGACGCTATAGATCATGAACACGTCGGCCTTGGTGTTGGCGAGTGTCAGCACCTGGGAGTCGACGGTGGGATCGGAGACCTCGAAACTCGACGCCAGCGCGATCGCCTTGTCGGCGTCGGGGCCGAGGGCATCCTTGACGCCGCGCATGAAGTCTTTGCCGGCGTCGTCGTTCTGATACAGCACCGCGAACCGCGCGTTCGGGTTCTTGGCGCGCGCATAGGCGACTTCGATCTTGGCCTCGCTCATGTAGTTCGGCGCCCACGGCAGCGCCATCGACCACGGCATGTTGGCGGGGTCGTTCCACTTCGACGCCGAGCTGATCAGGAAGATCTGCGGCACCTTGTTGGTGTTGAGATATTTGGCGATCGCCGAGCTCGGCGCGGTGCCCATGGTGGCGGCGATGAACGCGACGCCGTCGCCTTCGACCAGCCGGCGTGTCGCCTCCATGGTCTTCGGCGGCGAGAAGCCGTCGTCGAGCGAGATCATCGTGATCTTGCGGCCGTTCACGCCGCCCTGCTCGTTGACCTGGTCGAGATAGGCGGCGATCGCCTTGCCGGTCGAGCTCAGCGCCGAGGCCGGGCCGCTATACGGCATGGTGTTGCCGATCTTGATCTCGGTGGCGGTGACGCCGGGCGCGTTCTGTTGCGCCTGCGCCGTGGTGGCGAGCGCCGCCGCGACGGCAGCGCCGAGCCAGAGCCGAAGACTCCTCATTTGTTCTCTCCCTGTTGTTTGTTGCGATGCGGTGATCGCTTTTGTTTTCAGGGAGGATGGGAAACCGGAACTAACCGGGTCTTGCGCGCAGCCGCTGTATCATCTTACTCGCCGATGATCTTGATCAGCACCCGCTTGCGGCGGCCGCCGTCGAATTCGCCGTAGAAAATCTGTTCCCAGGTGCCGAAATCGAGCCGGCCTTCGGTGATCGCCACCACCACTTCGCGGCCCATCACCTGCCGCTTCATATGCGCGTCGGCGTTGTCTTCGCCGGTCCGGTTGTGGCGATAGGACGACACCGGCTCGTGCGGCGCGAGCTGTTCGAGCCACTTCTCGTAATCGGCGTGCAGGCCGCTCTCGTCGTCGTTGATGAACACCGACGCGGTGATGTGCATGGCATTGACCAGCACCAGCCCCTCGCGCACGCCGCTGTCGCGGAGCGCCTGCTCGACCTCACCGGTGATGTTGATGAACGCCCGCCGCCCCGGGGTCTGAAACCACAGCTCCTTGCGATACGACTTCATCGCGCGGTTCTCCTTTTGCGTGTGATCGGTTGCGGCGAACCATGCGGCGGCCGCGGCGCAGCATCAAGCCTAGGCGAGCTGCCGCTCGCTGCGCCGCTCCTCGTCGAGCCCGGCGAGCCACGCCACTGCGTCGGCGGCGCGCATCGGGCGGCCGTACAGCCAGCCCTGGCCGTAGGAGCAGCCGAGCATCCGCAGCGTCTCGGCCTCGCCCTGGCTTTCGACGCCCTCGGCGATGATGCGGTGGCCGAGCGGCCGCGCCACCGCGGTGATCGCGGCGATCAGTTGCTGGTTCTGGCGGTTGGCGCTAACGCCGTGCACGAACGAGCGGTCAATCTTGATGGTGTCGAGCGCCACGCTCATCAAATTCGAGATCGACGAGTGTCCGACGCCGAAATCGTCGATCGCCAGCCCGAAGCCGTAATGCTCGATGCGCTGCAATTCGCGGGCGCACTGCTTGGGATCGAACAGCGCTTCTTCGGTGATCTCGATTTCGATCCGGCGCGGATCGATGCCGTGGCGCTGCGTCAGATCCATCAGGATCTTGGCCGGCGAGTGCAGCGTCAGCTCGCGCGGCGAGACGTTGACCGCGACATTGACCGGCGGCGCGCCGCTGGCGTCGAGCGCGCGCAGGAAGTCGCACGCCGCATCGCCGATGAACGACAGCAGTCGCGCCGAGAGCTGCAGCCGGATCGCGGCGTGAATGATGTCCGGCGGCGGGATCAGCCCGGCGGTCGGATGGCGCCAGCGCAGCAGCGCCTCGAACCCGACCACCTGCCCGGTGGCGAGCACCACCTGCGGCTGGAATTCGAGATGCAGTTCGCCGCGCGCCAGCGCGCCCGGCAGATCGCCGTCGATGCAGCGCTGCAGCAGAAACTCCTCCTGCATCCGCGCGTCGAACAGCCGGATGCAGGCGCGGCCGTCGTCCTTGGCGCGATACAGCGCCGCGTCGGCGCGGGAGAATACGTCCTCGACATCGATCGGGCCGCCCGGATGCGCCGCGATGCCGATCGAGCAACTGATCGCCAACGGCTGGCCGGCGACCCGCAGCGGCCGCGTCAGCGCGCCGCTCAGCCGCCGCGCCAACGCCAGTGCCCGCGCGGCAACGTCGTCGCCCTGCAGCACCACGATGAATTCGTCGCCGCCGAGCCGCACCGGCAGATCGTGCGGCCCGCAGGATGAGCGCAACAGCTCAGCCACTGCGGCGATCACGCGGTCGCCGGCGTCGTGGCCGCGGGTGTCGTTGATGGTCTTGAAGTTGTCGACGTCGAACAGCACGAAGGCGACGCCCTGCCCGGAGCGACACGCGGCCGCCGCGGCGTCGCGGAAGTGACTGCGGTTGGCCAGCCCGGTGAGCGGATCGGCCCGCGCGATCTGCTCCAGCGCGCGGTTCGAACTCAGCACTTCATTGTTGGCGCTCGCCAGCGAATTGGCGAGGTCGGTCGCCTCCAGCGCAGTCATCTGGCTGGCGGTGAACTCCCGCTCGCCGCCGATCGCGGCGCGGAATAGCATGAAGGTGAGGAACACCCCGTCGAACAGGATGATGTAGTCGGAACTGTTGCCCGACATCATGATCCGGAACAGCGTCGCCGCCATCACCGGCGTCGCAAAAGCGAGTGCGACGGGGGAATAGGCCGCGCCCTGAATGATCGCGCCGGTGGTGGCGCCGATCATGATGAAGGTGACGTAGTCGATGCCTTGATACGCGGTGAACAGGCCGACCGCGGCCGGCACGAAGCCCCACAACAAACCGCTGGCGAGCGCCAGCAGCGTCAAATGGCGCAGCACCTGATACGGCGCGGTCTCGACCGCCCCGCCCGTTGCCAATCGCGACACCCACCAGGCACGAAACAGCGCCAGCGAGATCGCGACGCCGAGCCACCACAGGATCGGCGTCTCGCCGTTCTCGCGATACAGCAGCGCGGCCAGCGACAGTGCGATCGCGATGTTGGAGATCAAGGTGAGCCGGACATTGCGCAGCGCCGTGCGGGCCTGGGCCTTGGCGAGAGCGATCGCCTTGAAGCTGCTGTCGGCACGGGTCATGCGGCAAACTATCGGTGATGGGAAATGCGGCTGATCTTCACGCCAGCTAATCAACCAGCGGCTTTTTAACATTGGCTTTGCACGCAGCGGTAAAATGACCGCGCCGTGACAATCCGAACCGATTGGTTTCCGGTTTGGAAAGATCAACCAGCCAAAGCAACCGCGGACGTCGGCATTCGGCCTTCGCGTGCACTAAGCGGCCAGCCCCCCGCCTCTCGACGCTCGAATGCGACTAATACGCAGATTTCAATGGTGGCTTAGCTACCTGGAACTCGCCGCAACTGCGAACAAGTTGCGGACTAACTGCCCTTGGCGGCGCGCAGCTTGGCCCAATAGTCCAGCCGCTTGCGGATCTCGCGTTCGAAGCCGCGGTCGGGCGGATCGTAGAAGGTCTGGCGGCCGAGCGTTTCCGGGAAGTAGTCCTGGCCGGAGAAACCTTCCGGGGTGTCGTGGTCGTACTGATAGCCCGAGCCGTAGCCCTCGTTCTTCATCAGTCCGGTCGGGGCATTGAGAATGTGCTTGGGCGGCAGCAGCGAGCCGGCCTGCTTGGCGAGCCGCATCGCCGACTTGTAGGCAGTGTAGGCCGCATTCGATTTCGGCGCGGTGGCGACGTAGATCACCGCCTGCGCGATCGCCAGCTCGCCCTCGGGGCTGCCGAGGAAATCGTAAGCGTCCTTGGCGGCGTTAGCGATCACCAGCGCCTGCGGATCGGCCATCCCGACGTCTTCGACCGCCATCCGCACCACCCGCCGCGCCAGGAACAGCGGGTCCTCGCCGGCGTCGAGCATCCGGCACAGATAGTACAGTGCTGCGTCCGGATCGGAACCGCGCACCGACTTGTGCAGCGCCGAGATCAGATTGTAGTGGCCGTCGGCGCTCTTGTCGTAGATCGGCGCGCGGCGCTGCAGGATCTCCTGAAGCTGCGCGGCATTGAACACTTCGCCCTCGCGGGCCGAGCGCCAGACCTCCTCGGCCAACGTCAGCGAGGCGCGGCCATCGCCGTCTGCCATCCGCGCCAGCACCGCCCGCGCCTCGTCGTCGAGCGGCAGCTTGCGGCCCTCGGCGGCTTCCGCCTTGGCAAAGAGTTGCTCGATTGCGGCCGCATCGAGCGGCTTGAAGATCAGAACGCGCGCGCGCGACAACAGCGCCGCGTTGAGTTCGAACGACGGGTTCTCGGTGGTGGCGCCGACCATCACCACGGTGCCGTCTTCCATCACCGGCAGAAACGAGTCCTGCTGCGCCTTGTTGAAGCGGTGCACCTCGTCGACGAACAGCAGCGTGCCTTTGCCCATCTCGCGGCGGGCGCGCGCGGCATCGAACACCTTCTTCAGATCGGCGACGCCGGAGAACACCGCGGAGATCTGTTCGAACTGCAGCTCGGTGGCGTCGGCGAGCAGCCGCGCCACGGTGGTCTTGCCGGTGCCGGGTGGGCCCCAGAACACCAGCGAGCCGAGTGTGCGGGTCTGCAGCATCCGCGTCAGCGCGCCGTCCGGGCCGAGGATGTGATCCTGGCCGACCACGTCGGCGAGCGAGCGCGGCCGCAGCCGATCCGGCAACGGACGCGGCGCCTCCCGCTCCAGCCCGGCGGCGGCGAACAGGTTCTCGGATTGCTGCGGGCGCTTGGGGCTCATGCCGTTGTGCCCCCATCCGCTTCGCGAAGATTCTGCGTGCCGACTGGACAGTTGCCCCGTCCACTCACCTTCGTCATGGCCGGGCTTGTCCCGGCCATCCACGTCTTCCCTGCAACGGCCGCTGCAAGGCGTGAATGCCCGGCACAAGGCCGGGCATGACGTGGGGCGAAGTCAGTGCCGGAATTCATCGGCAGAGCTCTCTGGAGGGGGTCGTGTCCCGAAGGGCTATCCGCCCAGGGTGACTTGGATCTGCTGGCCGCCGCGGACCAGCATGATGCGCCACAGCCGCGCCGTCTGGCCGGCGACGCGTTCAAGGTCGCTGGTCTTGGCGATGCGGGTGTTGTTGACCGCAACGATGATGTCGCCCTTCTGGAAGCCGACATTCGCCGCCGTGCTGTCTTCTGGAAGCTCGGTGACCACGACGCCTTCGACGCTCGGATCGAGCCGCATCTCATCGGCGATCGCCGGCGAGATGTTGGCGATCTTGGCGCCCTGGAACGGCGAGCGCGAGGTGATCACCAGCTCATCGCGGCCGGAGTCCGGCGCGGTCTCGAGCGGGATCGACAGCTTCACCGCCTTGCCGCTGCGCTGCACGTCGAGCTGCGCGGCACCGCCGAGCGGACGGGTGGCAAAGCGATAATCGAACGCGTTCGGATCATCGATCGCAAAACCGTCGATCGACACGATCAGGTCGGACAGCTTCAGCCCTGCCCGCTCCGCCGGGCTGCCCTTAGTGACGCTGGCGACCAGCGCTCCGCCCGGCCGCTTCAGCCCGAGGGTTTCGGCGATCTCCGGCGTCACCGCCTGCAGCCGCGCGCCGAGCCACGGCCGCTTCACGGCCTTGCCGCCGCTCTTGGCCGAGGCGACCACGACGCGCACCATGTTGGCGGGGATCGCGAAGCCGATGCCCTGCGAGCCGCCCGAGCGCGAGAAGATCGCGGTGTTGATACCAACCAGCTTGCCCGAGACATCGACCAGCGCGCCGCCGGAATTGCCGGGATTAATCGCCGCGTCAGTCTGGATGAAGAACTGATAGTCGGTGATACCGACCTGGGTCCGCGCCAGCGCCGAGACAATGCCGTGCGTCACGGTCTGACCGACGCCGAACGGGTTGCCGATCGCCAGCACCACGTCGCCGACCATCAGGTCGTCGGAGTTGGCGAAGTCGAGCGTGGCAAACTTCTCCTTGGTGTCCTTCAGCCGCAGCACCGCCAGATCGGTGCGGCTGTCCTTCAGCACGATCTCGGCCTCGAACTCGCGCTTGTCGGCGAGCGCGACCTTGACCTGATCGGCGCCCTCGATGACGTGGTTGTTGGTGACGACCAGGCCCGAGGCATCGACCATCACGCCCGAGCCGAGCGAGCGCTGGATCTGCTCCGGCTGGCCGGGCACGCCGAAGAACCGGCGGAAGATCGGATCTTCCAGCAGCGGATTGCGGTTCTGCACCACCTTGGCGGCATAGACGTTCACGACCGCCGGCTGCACGTGCTGCACGATCGGCGCGTAGGACAGCTTCAGCTCCGCCGGCGACGACGGCACCCGCCGATCCTGCGCCGCGAGCGGCGTGGTGAGGGCGAGTGACACACAGAGGACGGCGAAGGTGCGGATCGGGTTCATGCGGGAATCCGTTACAGGGGGCATCGATGGCGCAGCAGATATAGTCCGCCGGCCCAGCCAGGAGAAGGAAAAGCGGCCGGCGCTCACGCCGGCTGAGCCTCGGCGGTTTCGGACGGCGGCTCGGCGGCGCGCGGCGCGAGCTGCTGCTGGCGGGCACGGTGTTCCTCGCCCCAGCGCTTGAGCGCGTCGATCACCGGGCGCAGCCGCTCGCCGGTCTCCGACAGCGCGTATTCCACCCGCGGCGGCACCTCGGCGAACACCTCGCGGGTGATCAGGTCGTCGTCTTCCAGGGCACGCAGCTGCTTGGTCAGCATCCGCTGGGTGATGCCCGGCATCCGCCGGCGCAGCTCCCCGAACCGCAGCCGGCCGTCCTGCAGATGGTACAGGATGACGCCCTTCCACTTGCCGTCGATCAGGTCGAGCGTCACCTCGACCGAGCAGCCCGGCGCACAGGCAAAGTTGCGACGTTTCATGCGGAGTGGCCCAATAGTATCCGATCGGTGACTATATCCCCAAAACGACAGTACTTGCAATAAAGGCCGGTGAAGGCGACCTTGCACGGCGACAAACGTCCCTGCACGGAGCCCAACCATGAAAGCTGTCGGCTACACCAAGAGCCTCCCGATCGAATATCCGGAGGCGCTGCTGGATCTTGAGCTGCCCACGCCCGAGCCGGGTCCACGCGACCTGCGGGTGGCGGTGAAGGCGATCTCCGTCAATCCGGTCGACTTCAAGGTGCGCAAGCGCGCCGCCCCACCCGCTGGCGAACACAAGATCCTCGGCTACGACGCGGCGGGCGTGGTCGAGGCGGTCGGCGCCGAGGTGACGTTGTTCAAGCCGGGCGACGAGGTGTTTTACGCCGGCTCGATCCAGCGGCCCGGCACCAATGCCGAACTGCATCTGGTCGACGAGCGCATCGTCGGCCGCAAGCCGAAGACGCTGGGCTTTGCCGAGGCCGCGGCGCTGCCGCTGACCTCGATCACCGCCTGGGAATTGCTGTTCGACCGGCTCGGCGTGGTGCCGAGCAAGGCGTTCGATCCGCGCACGCTGCTGATCGTCGGCGGCGCTGGCGGCGTCGGCTCGATCCTGATCCAGCTCGCGCGGCGGCTCACCGGGCTGACCATCATCGCCACGGCGTCGCGGCCCGAAACGCAGGCATGGTGCCTCGACCTCGGCGCCCACGCGGTGATCGATCACTCCAAGCCGATGAAGCCGCAGGTCGACGCGCTGAAGCTGCCGCCGGTCGCGCTGATCGCCAGCCTCACCGGCACTGAAGGGCACTTCGCCGGCCTGATCGATATCCTCGCGCCGCAGGGCAAGATTGGACTGATCGACGATCCGGCGGCACTGAACCCGATGCTGCTGAAGCCGAAATCAGCGTCGCTGCATTGGGAAGCGATGTTCGCCCGCTCCTCGTACCAGACCGCCGACATGATCGCGCAGCACGATTTGCTCGACGAGGTCGCCGGCCTGATCGACACCGGCGTGCTGCGGACGACCCATCAACAGACCTTCGGCACCATCACCGCCGCCAACCTGAAACGCGCACATGCGTTGCTGGAGAGCGGCACGTCGATCGGGAAGATTGTGTTGGAGGGATGGGGTTAGGCGCTCTTCAACGAGCGCCGTGCCCGCGTCGCCCTCACCCCACCCCTCTCCCGCAAGCGGGAGAGGGAGCAGGCTGCCGATGAGGCGACGCTGCACGGCTCATTTGATGGCGTCGTGCTAATCAACATTGTTGTTGTCCGGAGCGTCCGCCCGAGCGACGGCGGGCTCCCTCTCCCGCTTGCGGGAGAGGGTTGGGGTGAGGGCTGCCGCGGGCTGTGACTCGAGAACCTAACTACGCGATCGTCTGCAGCAGGCCGCCTTCGGCCCGCAGTGCGGCGCCGTTGGTGGCGGCGGACTCCTTCGAGCTCACATAGACCACCATGTTGGCGATCTCCTCGACGGTGGCGAAGCGCTGGATCAGTGAGCCGGGGCGATGCTGCTTGATGAAGTTGGCGGCGGCTTCGCTCTCCGACTGGCCGTTCTGCTTGGCAAGATCGGCCACGAAGGTCTGCACGCCCTCGCTCATCGTCGGACCGGGCATCACCGCATTGACGGTGACCGCGGTGCCGCGGGTGAGTTCGGCGAGGCCGCGGGAGACCGAGAGCTGAGCGGTCTTGGTCATGCCGTAGTGGATCATCTCCTGCGGAATCATCAGGGCGGATTCCGAAGCGATGAAGACGATGCGGCCCCAGTTACGCTTCAACATCGCCGGCATATAGGCCCGCGACAGTCGCACGCCGCTCATCACGTTGACGTCGAAGAAGCGCTGCCAATCCTCATCCGGGATTTCGAAGAACGGCTTCGGCTCGAAGATGCCGGTGTTGTTGATCAGGATATCGACGTCGGGCTGGGCCGCGACCAGCTTGGCGCAGCCATCCGCGGTCGAGACGTCGGCCGCCACGCCGCTGACCTTGCCGCCCTTGGCGACCTTGGAAACTGCGGCGACCGCCGCGTCGACCTTGGCCTGGCCGCGGCCGTTGATCACCACATTGGCTCCGGTCGCGGCGAGGCCCTTGGCGATGGCGTGGCCGATGCCGGCGGTCGAACCGGTGACGAGCGCGGTCTTGCCGGAAAGATCGATGTGCATGGAGTGCTCCCGTTTTCAATCATCAACGTTGATGACGGAAGTAACGATCAGGACCGCCGATCGCCAGCGCCAGACACGAGGACGTGCGCCCTCACCCACCAGCCGTCATCGCCCGCGAAGGCGGGCGACCCGATATCGCAGAGCCTTCATGCTCATCACCGGCGCTCTGGAATACTAGATCCCCGCATGGGCGGGGATGACGTAGGGACAGAACCTTATGCCGCAACGAAAAAGGCGGCGCCTTGCGGCACCGCCTTTTGAAAACTCAGACTGGAAGGAAGCAGCTTACGCCGCTTCGGCTTCGCTGCTGTCCTGCGTCGGGCCCGAATCCTTGCCCTTGGCGTCTTCGTCGCGATCGACGAATTCGATCACCGCCATCGCGGCGTTGTCGCCGTAGCGGAAGCCGGCCTTGATGATGCGGGTGTAGCCGCCGTTGCGATCGGCGTAGCGCGGCGCCAGCACGTCGAACAGCTTCTTGACCTGCTCGATGTCGCGCATTTCGGCGATCGCCTGGCGGCGCTTGTCGAGGCCGCCCTTCTTGCCGAGAGTGACCAGCTTCTCGACGATCGGCCGCAGTTCCTTGGCCTTCGGCAGCGTGGTGACGATCTGCTCGTGCTTGATCAGAGCGGCGCACATGTTGGCGAACATCGCCTTGCGGTGTTCGGCCGTGCGGTTGAGCTTCCGATGAACCTTGCCGTGCTTCATGTTGTCAGTCCTTCACTCGATGATACCCGACGGTTCGTCGGAGTTGCAGGCGGGCTACCTGCGTTCGCCCTGGTGGAGCCTCACCCCTCGAGAGCGGCAGCGCCGCTCCTTCAGGCCGAGGAAGAGGCCTCATGGCGAACCATGAGGCCGAGTTGCTTAGTAGTGATCTTCGAAGCGCTTGGCGAGCTCGTCGATGTTCTCCGGCGGCCAGCCCGGCACTTCCATGCCGAGATGCAGGCCCATCTGCGCCAGCACTTCCTTGATCTCGTTCAGCGACTTGCGGCCGAAGTTCGGGGTGCGGAGCATTTCCGCTTCCGACTTCTGCACCAGGTCGCCGATGTAGACGATGTTGTCGTTCTTCAGGCAGTTCGCCGAACGCACCGACAGCTCGAGCTCGTCCACCTTCTTGAGGAAGGCCGGGTTGAAGGCGAGATCCGGAATGATCTCCTGAGTGACTTCCTTGCGCGGCTCTTCGAAGTTGACGAAGACGTTGAGCTGATCCTGCAGGATGCGGGCGGCGAACGCCACCGCGTCTTCCGGCGAGATCGCGCCGTTGGTCTCGACCGTCATGGTGAGCTTGTCGTAGTCGAGGATCTGGCCCTCGCGGGTGTTCTCGACCTTGTACGACACCTTGCGGACCGGCGAGTACAGGCTGTCGACCGGGATCAGGCCGATCGGCGCGTCCTCGGGACGGTTGCGCTCGGCGGCGACGTAGCCCTTGCCGGTGTTGACGGTGAACTCCATGCGGATCTCGGCGCCGTCGTCCAGCGTGCAGAGCTGCAGGTCGGGGTTCAGCACGACGATGTCGCCGACGGTCTGGATGTCACCAGCGGTGACGACGCCCGGACCCTGCTTCTTCACGACCATCCGCTTCGGGCCTTCGCCCTGCATCTTCAGCGAGATGTCCTTGATGTTCAGCACGATGTCGGTGACGTCCTCGCGCACGCCGGCGATCGAGGAGAACTCGTGCAGAACGCCGTCGATGTGGACCGACTGCACCGCCGCGCCCTGCAGCGACGACAACAGCACGCGACGCAGCGCGTTGCCGAGCGTCTGGCCGAAGCCGCGCTCGAGCGGTTCGGCGACCAGCGTCGCGAACCGGGTGGCATCGCTCCCGGGGGTGACCTGGAGCTTGTTCGGCCGAATCAATTCCTGCCAATTTTTCTGGATCGTCACTGTGTCACCTTCCTGGCCAGGCGATCGAAGCCGGGGCCCCGGCGCATCGCTGCTAGCATTGGAAACTGCGGATCAATCCGCGGGAAACAACGAATGGAATCGCCGGCGGGGTGAACACCGCCGGCGAACAAAACTCAGACGCGACGACGCTTACGCGGACGGCAACCGTTGTGCGGAATGGTGGTGACGTCGCGGATCGAGGTCACCGTGAAGCCCGCCGCCTGCAGCGCGCGCAGCGCCGACTCACGGCCCGAACCGGGGCCCGCCACCTCGACTTCGAGGGTGCGCATGCCGTGCTCCTGCGCCTTCTTGGCGACGTCCTCGGCCGCGACCTGCGCAGCGTACGGGGTCGACTTGCGCGAGCCCTTGAAACCCATCGTGCCGGCCGACGACCAGGCAATCGCATTGCCCTGCGCGTCGGTGATGGTGATGGTGGTGTTGTTGAACGACGAATTCACATGCGCGATGCCGGAAGCGATGTTCTTGCGCTCGCGACGGCGAATGCGGGTGGCGTCCTTGGCCATAGTCTACCTTTCTACGTGATCTCAACGCCGCCGTAACGCCAGCGGCTCCACCGAAACGACGAATGGCGAACAACGAGTGGCGAATAGGGGAAGTCCCCTACTCGCCATTCGCCATTCGCAACTCGCAAACTTACTTCTTCTTGCCCGCGATCGCCTTCGCCGGACCCTTGCGGGTACGGGCGTTGGTGTGGGTGCGCTGACCGCGCACCGGCAAGCCGCGACGATGACGCAGGCCGCGATAGCAGCCGAGGTCCATCAGACGCTTGATGTTCATGCCGGTCTCACGGCGAAGGTCACCCTCGACCAGATAGTCGCGGTCGATCACTTCGCGGATCTGCAGCACCTCGGCGTCGCTGAGCTGATTGACGCGACGATCGAGCGGGATCTTCACCTTCTCCAGGATGTCGGCCGCGTTCTTTTGGCCGATGCCATGGATGTACTGAAGCGCGATCAGCACGCGCTTGTTGGTCGGGATATTCACGCCGGCTATACGGGCCACAGACTTCTCTCCTGTCACCGACCGTAACGGGCCGGTCAATTCCTTGCTAACTCGGGCTGGCGTTCACAAACGCGAACACGACGCCGACCCCTCGCTCAGTTTTGGGGCCCGGCATCGTCTGAAACAATCCGACGGGATTTCGGGCCTTATTAAAGGATTCAGTTTCGCTTCGTCAACCGAATCCCAATTCAAGCTCGCTTCTTCGTGACCTTTTTGGCCTTCTTGTTGCCGCGCGCCGGGGCCTTGGCAACCGCCTTGGCCTTCGAGGTCGCGGCGGCCTTTTTGGTCGCCTTCTTGCCAGCCGCCTTCTTACCGGCTGCCGGTTTGGCCGCGCCCTTGGCGGCCTTCACGACTGCCTTGGCGGCCTTTTTGCCAGCCTTTGCAACGGCTTTGGCCGCCTTCTTCAGACCGGCCTTTGCAGTCTTGCCGACCGCAGCCTTGCCTGCCTTGGAAGCGGCCGGCTTGCCGGCGGCCTTCTTGGCAACGGCGGTCTTGCCTGAAGCCTTCTTGCCAACCGTCTGTTTGGCCGACGACTTCTTGGCTGAAGGCTTCTTAGCTGAAGCCTTCTTGGCCGAATCGGGCTTCGCGCCCGACTTGGCGGCGGGCTTCGCCGCAGCCTTCTTCGGAGCCTTGGCCTTGGTTGCAGCCTTGGAACCCTTGGCCTTGGTCGCAGCCTTCTTGGCGCCGGTCTTGACCGTGCGCTTGGCGCGGGAGGCCTTGGTCACCTTCTTGGCATCCGCAGCGCGGACAGCCTCGAGCACCCGGCCGATCTCGCGGGTGACTTCGTCGATCGTCATCATGCCGTCGACGGTCAGCAGCTTGCGCTTCTCGGAGTAGTAGTCGACCAGCGGCTCGGTCTGCGCCCGATAGGCGGACAGACGCTTCGCCAGCGCTTCGGCGTTGTCGTCAGCGCGCGGCTCCTCACCGCGGGCGCGCATCTCGGCGACGCGGGTTTCGACCCGGTCGAGCAGCGCGCCCTCATTGACCTTGAGCTCGACCACGGCGTCGAGATCGAAGCCCTTGTCCTTGAGCAGACGGTCGAGCGCCTCGGCCTGCGGCACGGTGCGCGGGAAACCGTCGAGGATGAAGCCCTGCGCGGCGTCGTCCTGATCGATTCGGTCGGAGATGATCCCGATCACCACCTCGTCCGGCACCAGACCGCCGGCCGCCATGATGTCCTTGGCCTTGAGGCCGATCGGCGTGCCGGCCGCGACCGCGGCGCGTAGCATGTCGCCGGTGGAGAGCTGCACGATGCCGTGCCGCTCGACCAGTCGGCCCGCCTGCGTGCCCTTGCCCGCGCCTGGCGGTCCGAGGAGGATCAGTCTCATTTCTTGCGCCCCCGCAACTTCGACTTCTTGATCAGGCCTTCATACTGGTGGGCCAGCAGATAGCCTTGCACCTGCGCCACCGTATCCATCGTCACGCTGACGACGATCAGAAGCGAAGTTCCGCCGAAATAGAACGGGACCGAGGCGTAGGAAATCATGATCTCCGGGATCAAGCAGACGATCGCCAGGTAGATCGCACCGACCACGGTGATGCGCGACAGCACGTAGTCGATGTACTCGGCGGTGCGCTCGCCCGGCCGGATGCCCGGGATGAAGCCGCCGTGCTTCTTCAGATTGTCCGCGGTCTCGGTCGGGTTGAACACGATCGCGGTATAGAAGAACGCGAAGAACACGATCATGCCGATGTAGAACAGCAAGAACAGCGGCCGGCCGTGACCGAACTGGGTCACGATCCACTGGAACCACTCCGGCCCGCTGCCGGCGTTGAAGTTCGCGATCGTGGTCGGCAGCAGCAGCAGCGACGACGCGAAGATCGGCGGAATCACGCCCGAGGTGTTGAGCTTCAGCGGCAGATGCGAGGACTGGCCCTCGAACATCTTATTGCCGACCTGGCGCTTCGGATACTGGATCAGCAGCCGGCGCTGGGCACGCTCCATGAACACGATGAAGGCGATCACGACGACGGCCATCACCAGCACGACCAGGATCAGGCCGGTCGACAGCGCGCCCTGACGGCCGAGCTCGAGCATGTTGGCGAGCGCCGACGGCAGCTCGGCGACGATGCCGGCCAGAATGATCAGCGAAATGCCGTTGCCGATGCCGCGCGAGGTGATCTGTTCACCCAGCCACATCAGGAACATGGTGCCGCCGGTCAGCGTGATAGTGGTCGACAGCCGGAAGAACATGCCCGGGTCGGACACCACATTGCCCGCGCCTTCGAGGCCGACGGCGATGCCGTAGGACTGGAACAGCGCCAGGATCACGGTGAGGTAGCGGGTGTATTGATTGAGCGTCTTACGGCCGCTCTCGCCTTCCTTCTTCAGCGCTTCGAGCTGCGGCGACACGGTGGTCAGCAGCTGCACGATGATCGATGCCGAAATGTACGGCATGATGTTGAGCGCGAAGATCGCCATGCGGTGGATGCCGCCGCCGGCGAACATATTGAACATGCCGAGGATGCCGCCAGCCTGCTGGCGGAACACCTGCTCCCACACGTTCGGATCAATTCCCGGCAGCGGGATGTACGTGCCGAAGCGGTACACCAGCAGCGCGCCGAGCGTGAACCAGATCCGCTTCTTCAGCTCTTCGGCTTTACCAAGCGCCGAGAAGTTGAGGTTTGCCGCTAGTTGTTCAGCTGCTGAGACCATATCCGGCTTTCTCCCGCGCTGCTCGTCCCGATCCGCCGCCGGATGCGGCGGTCGGGTCGGCGCCGGGCCTCAATTTGGTGCGCGCGTGTCGAAAAATCCACCGTACCGGCGAAGCCGGGCGCCCGCTTTAGCAGCGGGCGCTGACGGGGATATTACGCTGCCTCGCCTTCTTCCGCCTTCGGGGCGAGGATCTTCACCGAACCGCCGGCCTTTTCGACCGCGGCGATCGCCGACTTGGTCGCACCGTGCACTTCGATGTTCAGCTTCGCGGTGAGCTCACCGCGGCCGAGCAGACGGACGCCGTCCTTGGCGCGACGCAGAACGCCCGCCTCGACCAGCGCCGCAGCGTCGACCACCTTGCCGGCGTCGATCGCCTTGGCATCGACGGCCTCCTGGAGGCGGTCGAGATTCACTTCGGCGAATTCGAGCGCGAAGATGTTGTTGAAGCCGCGCTTCGGCAGGCGACGATGCAGCGGCATCTGACCGCCTTCGAAGCCCTTGATGCGCACGCCCGAACGCGCGGTCTGGCCCTTGCCGCCACGGCCGCCGGTCTTGCCCTTGCCCGAACCGATGCCGCGGCCGATCCGCATGCGCTTCTTGCGCGAACCGACGTTGTCGGCGATCTCGCTGAGCTTCATCGCCCTGTCTCCTTACTTCTCGTCGACGACGCGGACGAGGTGTTGCACCTTGCCGATCATGCCGCGAACTTCAGGGGTGTCCTGCAGTTCGGCGACGCGGCCGATCTTGTTCAGCTTCAGGCCGATCAGCGTCTCGCGCTGCGAGTGATGGCGCCGAATCGGGCTGCCGATCTGCTCGACCTTGATCATGTTTGCGGCCTTGGCCATCTCGTTCACTCCGATCGCGTCTTGTCAGAAGACCGCGTGATCGCCCTCGATCACGCTGTTATTCGGCCACCACTTCGGCATCGCCACCGACGCGGCGGGCCTGCAGAGTGGAAACCTTGATGTTGCGGCGCGCGGCAACCGAACGCGGCGAGTCGAGGTGCTTCAGCGCGTCGAAGGTGGCGCGAACCATGTTGTAGGGGTTCGACGAACCGACCGACTTCGCGACCACGTCGGCGATGCCGAGGGTCTCGAACACCGCACGCATCGGACCGCCGGCGATGATGCCGGTACCGGCCGGGGCGGCGCGGAGATAGACGCGGCCAGCGCCGTGACGGCCGGCAATGTCGTGATGCAGGGTGCGGCCCTCGCGCAGCGCGACGCGGGTCAGGTTGCGCTTCGCCGACTCGGTGGCCTTGCGGATCGCTTCCGGCACTTCGCGCGCCTTGCCGTGGCCAAAGCCGACCCGGCCCTTCTGATCGCCGACCACGACCAGCGCAGCGAAGCCGAAGCGCTTGCCGCCCTTCACCACCTTCGCCACACGGTTGATGTGGACGAGCTTGTCGACGAACTCGCTGTCGCGCTCCTCGCGCTCCCTGCTCCGTTCGCGTCCGCCGCGTTCGCGTTCAGCTGCCATGGTGTGTTCCAATCCTTGCGAGGCTCGCGCCCCGATCCTGGTATCCGTTCAAACCGAAATTTAGAAGCTCAGGCCGCTCTCGCGGGCCGCATCTGCCAGGGCCTTGACGCGCCCGTGATACAGATAGCCGCCGCGGTCGAACACGACTTCCTTGACGCCCTTCTCCACCGCACGCTCGGCAACCAGCTTGCCGACGGCCTTGGCGGCGTCGATGTTCGCGCCGGTGTTGCCGGCCTCGCGCATCGTCTTCTCCAGCGACGAGGCCGAAGCGAGCGTCTCGCCCTTGGCGTCGTCGATCACCTGGGCATAGATGTGCTTGGACGAGCGAAACACCGACAACCGCGGACGGCCGTTGGCGGTGCGCCGCAGCGCAGTCCGGACCCGGTTGGTGCGCCGGGCATTCGTAACCTTCATCTTCGACATGACCGGCTCCGTTACTTCTTCTTGCCTTCCTTGCGGAAGATGAATTCGTCGGCGTAACGCACGCCCTTACCCTTATACGGCTCCGGCGGACGGTAGTCGCGGATCTCGGCGGCGACCTGACCGACCTTCTGAGAGTCAATGCCGGCGACGTTGATCTCGGTCGGCTTCGGCACCGTGATGGTGATGCCTTCCGGGATGTCGTACAGCACGTCGTGGCTGTAGCCGAGCGCGAGCTGCAGCTTCTTGCCCTGCATCGCCGCGCGATAGCCGACGCCGGTGATCTCGAGCTTCTTCTCGAAGCCCTTGGTGACGCCTTCCACCAGATTCGCGATCTGAGCGCGAGCCGTCCCGTACAGCGCACGGGCACGATTGGTCTCGTGCCGCGGCGCCACCTTGACCGCACCGTCCTCGAACTTCACGTCGACGTCGTCGTGCACGACGAACTGAAGCTGACCTTTCGGCCCCTTCATCTTGACGGTCTGTCCCTCGACGGTCGCCGTCACCCCAGACGGGACCGTGACGGGCTTCTTGCCAACGCGTGACATGGTCGATCCTTCTTAACCCTGCATCATCCGGCGAATTCCCGCCCGGGACGATGCGCCAATTTCCGCTCTTTCGCGCGCCCGGGCCGGACCGTCCGGCCGTTCGCGCTTTCGATTAGAACACCGTGAACAGAACCTCGCCGCCGACATTGGCGTCGCGGGCGTCGTGATCGGCCATGATCCCCTTCGGGGTCGACAGCACCGAGATGCCGAGGCCGTTGTTGACGCGCGGCAAGTTCTTCACCGAGGCGTAAACCCGACGGCCCGGGCGCGACACGCGCTCGATTTCGCGGATCACCGGCTCGCCGTCGAAATACTTCAGCTCGATCTCGAGCTCGCTGCGGCCCGACGGATGCTCGACGGTGGCGTAGCCGCGGATGTAGCCCTCGGACTTCAGCACATCGAGAACGTTGGCGCGCATCTTGGAGCCCGGGGTCGAAACCTTGGACTTGGAGCGCATCTGCGCGTTGCGGATGCGGGTGATGAGATCGCTGATCGGATCGTGCGTAGACATCTGACGACCCTCCCCTTACCAGCTCGACTTCACGAGGCCCGGAACCAGGCCGCGCGAACCGAGATCGCGGATCGCGATACGGCTGAGCTTGTTGAGACGATAGACCGAACGCGGACGGCCGGTGAGGTCGCAGCGGTTACGGATGCGAGTCGCCGACGAGTTTCGCGGCATCTCGGCGAGCTTCAGCGTGGCCGCGAAGCGCTCTTCCATCGGCTTCGACTTGTCGGCGATGATGGCCTTCAGACGCGCGCGCTTCGGCGCAGCGTTCTTGGTCATCTTCTTCCGGCGGTTGTTCTTCTCGATCGCACTCTTCTTTGCCATATCAGGCTCCTGGGTTTCCGCGTTTGAGAGGCTTTTCAGCGTCTCACTGCCGGAACGGGAAATTGAAAGCGGTGAGTAGCGCACGCGCCTCGTCGTCGGTCCGCGCGGTGGTGCACACCGTGATGTCCATGCCCCACGACTCGCCGGTCTTGTCGAAGTCGATTTCGGGGAAAATGATGTGCTCCTTGATGCCGAGCGAATAGTTGCCACGGCCGTCGAAGCTCTTCGGGTTCAGGCCGCGGAAGTCGCGGACGCGCGGCAGCGCGACCGTGATCAGGCGGTCGATGAACTCGTACATCCGCGCCTGGCGCAGCGTCACCTTGCAGCCGATCGGCTGGTTTTCGCGCAGCTTGAAGGTCGAAATCGCGACGCGCGAATAGGTGATGACGGCCTTCTGACCGGCGATCAGCGACAGATCCGCCGCCGCCTGCTCGGCCTTCTTGCGGTCGTTCACCGCCTCGCCCACGCCCATGTTCAGCACGACCTTGTCGAGCTTCGGAACCTGCATGACGTTGGCGTAGCCGAACTTCTCAGTCAGCTGGGTGCGGATGTGGCGGTCGTATTCCGTGCGCAGCCGCGGAACGTAAGCGGTCTCAGCCATCGATCTCTGCTCCCGAACGCTTGGCAACGCGGACCTTCTTGCCGTCCGCGAGAATCTTGAATCCGACGCGGGTCGGCTTGCCGTCCTTGCCGACGATCGCGATGTTCGACAGGTCGATCGGCGCCTCTTTCGAGATGATGCCGCCTTCCTGGGTCTGGGTCTGCTTCTGGTGACGCTTGACCACGTTGATGCCGCGAACCAGCGCCTTGCCGGCGTCCGGACGGACTTCAAACACCTCGCCGGTGCGGCCCTTGTCGCGACCGCTCAGCACGATCACCTTGTCACCCTTACGGATCTTGGCGGCCATCACAGCACCTCCGGCGCCAGCGAAATGATCTTCATGTGGTTCTTCGCACGCAGCTCGCGCGGCACCGGCCCAAAGATACGGGTGCCGATCGGCTCGGACTGATTGTTGATCAGAACGGCGGCGTTGCGGTCGAAACGGATGACGGAGCCGTCGGCGCGGCGGATGTCCTTGCGGACACGGACCACCACGGCCTTCATCACGTCGCCCTTCTTCACCTTGCCCCGCGGAATCGCTTCCTTGATCGAGACCACAATGACGTCACCCACGGTCGCATACCGGCGCTTGGATCCCCCAATCACCTTGATGCACATGACACGGCGTGCGCCTGAATTGTCGGCCACGTCGAGGTTGGTCTGCATCTGAATCATTGATGCACCTCGTCCTCTCTCTGCTGCGCTATTCGCGCGCTAAACTGATGCGCAAATGCGCGCTTAGGCGGTCTTCTTCGGTTCGCCCCGGACGACGGTCCAGCGCTTCAACTTGGAGATCGGCTTGCTCTCTTCGATCCACACCATGTCGCCCGGCTTGAACTGGTTGTTCTCGTCGTGCGCGTGGTAGTTCTTCGAGCGCCGGATGGTCTTCTTGTAGATCGGGTGAGTGAAGCGGCGGTCGACGCGCACCACGATCGTCTTTTCTTGCTTGTCGCTGACGACCACGCCCTGCAGGGTCCTCTTCGGCATGTCTAAAGGTCCTTACTTCGTCTTGCCGGCGCGCTTCTGCGCGGCGATGGTCTTGATGCGAGCGATGTCGCGGCGAGCCTCGCGCAGCCGAGAGGTGTTCTCGAGCTGACCCGTGGCGCGCTGGAAGCGCAGGTTGAAGCGTTCCTTCTTGAGCGACAGAATCGCGTCGTCCATCTGGTCTTCGCTCATCGCACGGATGTCGGCAGTCTTCATCTCAGCCATGAGGATTACTCCGCGATACGCGCGACGAAGCGCGTCTTGATCGGCAGCTTGGCGGCGGCCAGGGTCAGCGCCTCGCGAGCGATCTGCTGGTTGACGCCGTCGATCTCGAACATCACCCGGCCCGGCTTGACGCGCGCGACCCACAATTCCGGCGAACCCTTGCCGGAGCCCATGCGGACTTCGGCCGGCTTCTTCGACACCGGAAGATCGGGGAACACGCGGATCCAGACGCGGCCGGCACGCTTCATGTGACGGGTCAGCGCACGACGGGCGGCTTCGATCTGACGCGCGGTGATCCGCTCCGGCTCCATCGCCTTCAGGCCGAACTGGCCGAAAGCCAGGGTCGCGCCCGAGGACGCAACGCCGTGAATGCGGCCCTTGTGCGCCTTACGGAACTTGGTTCTCTTTGGTTGCATCATGGCTTTACGCCCTCAATTCGAATTCTGCGCGATCAGGCGGCGTCGCGGCGCGGACGGGACGAACCGCCACCATCGCCTTCGGCCATGCGCTTGTCCTGGGCCATCGGATCGTGCTCGAGGATCTCACCCTTGAAGATCCAGACCTTGACGCCGCAGGTGCCGAAGGTCGTGAACGCGGTCGCAACGCCGTAGTCGATGTCGGCGCGCAGGGTGTGCAGCGGCACGCGGCCTTCGCGATACCACTCCATACGGGCGATTTCGGCACCGCCGAGGCGGCCCGAGCAGTTGATCCGGATGCCTTCGGCGCCGAGACGCATCGCAGACTGCACCGCCCGCTTCATCGCGCGGCGGAACGCAACGCGGCGCTCGAGCTGCTGCGCGATCGACTCGGCGACCAGGGTCGCGTCGAGCTCGGGCTTGCGGATTTCGACGATGTTGATCACCACGTCCGAAGAGGTGATGTCGGCAACCTTCTTACGCAGCTTGTCGATGTCGGCGCCCTTCTTGCCGATCACCACGCCGGGACGCGCCGAGTGGATCGTCACGCGGCACTTCTTGTGCGGGCGCTCGATCACGATACGCGCGACCGCCGCCTGCTTCAGTTCCTTGTGCAGGATCTCGCGGATCTTGACGTCCTCGTGCAGCAGCTTGCCGTACTCGTTCTTGCCGGCGAACCAACGGGAATCCCACGTCCGGTTGATACCCAGCCGCAGCCCGATCGGATTGATCTTTTGACCCATCGAAAGTCTCCCGCGCCTTCGCTTAAGCGCTTGCTTCTTCGACCTGACGAACGACGATCGTCAGCTGCGCGAAGGGTTTGAAAATACGACCCGAGCGACCACGGCCGCGCGGGGTGAAACGCTTCATCACGATGCCCTTGCCGACGTGGGCCTCGGAGACGACCAGCGCATCGACGTCGAGGTCGTGATTGTTCTCGGCGTTGGCGATAGCCGATTCGAGGCACTTCTTAACATCGACCGCGATCCGCTTGCGCGAAAACGCGAGGTCGGCGAGAGCCGCCGACGCCTTGCGGCCGCGGATCAGTTGGGCGACCAGGTTGAGCTTCTGCGGAGAGACGCGAAGCATCCTGGCGACAGCCTTCGCCTCGTTATCAGGCAGGCTACGTTCGCGCTTGGGTTTGCTCATCGTCTCGTCCTCAACCCTTCTTCGACTTCTTGTCGCCGGCGTGGCCGTGGAAAGTGCGGGTCGGCGAGAACTCGCCGAACTTGTGACCCACCATTTCCTCGTTCACCGACACCGGGACGTGCTTCTGGCCGTTGTAGACGCCGAAGGTCAGGCCGACGAACTGCGGCAGGATGGTCGAGCGACGGCTCCAGATCTTGATTACGTCGTGACGGCCCGACGCACGCGCGGCATCGGCCTTCTTCAGCAGCGAGGCCTCGACGAACGGGCCCTTCCAGACTGAGCGAACCATGTCCGGCTTCCTTACTTCTTCTTCCGCTTGTGGCGGCTGATGAGGATGAACTTGTCGGTCGACTTGTTCGAACGGGTCTTCTTACCCTTGGTCGGCTTGCCCCACGGGGTGACCGGGTGACGGCCGCCCGAGGTGCGGCCTTCACCGCCGCCGTGCGGGTGGTCGATCGGGTTCATGACGACGCCGCGGTTATGCGGGCGACGGCCGAGCCAGCGCTTGCGACCGGCCTTGCCGATCGAGATGTTCATGTGGTCCGGGTTGGACACCGCACCGATCGCCGCGATGCAGCGGCCGTGAACCAGGCGCTGTTCGCCCGAGTTCATGCGCAGGATCACGTAGTCGTGGTCGCGACCGACGATCTGAGCGTAGGTACCGGCCGAACGGGCCAGCTGGCCGCCCTTGCCGATCTTCAGCTCGACGTTGTGCACGATGGTGCCGATCGGCATGTTGCCCAGCGGCATCACGTTGCCCGGCTTCACGTCGACATAGGCACCCGCGATCACGGTGTCGCCGACCGCCAGACGCTGCGGCGCCAGGATGTAGGCCTGCTCACCGTCCTCGTACTTGATCAGCGCGATGAAGGCGGTGCGGTTCGGATCGTATTCCAGACGCTCGACCTTGGCCGGAACGTCGACCTTGGTGCGCTTGAAATCGACGATGCGGTAGGTCTGCTTGTGACCGCCGCCGCGGAACCGAACGGTGATGCGGCCGGTGTTGTTACGACCGCCGTTCGAGTTCTTGCCTTCGGTCAGCCGCTTGACCGGCTTGCCCTTGTACAGCGCCGAACGATCAACCATCACCAGCTGGCGCTGGCCCGGCGTCGTGGGATTAAAGGTCTTCAATGCCATGGTCGGTCCCGCCTCACAGTCCGGTGGTGACGTCGATGCGGTGGCCCTCTTCCAAGGTCACGACCGCACGCTTGACGTCCGACTGCGTGCCGAAGGTGCCGCGGAAGGCCTTGGTCTTGCCCTTGCGCACCAGCGTGTTCACGCTCTTCACCTTGACGTCGAACAGCTTTTCGACGGCTTCTTTGATTTGCGGCTTGGTCGCGCCGCCCTGCACCTTGAACACGACCTTGTTGTGTTCGGACGCCATCGTGGACTTTTCAGTCACGACCGGCGCAACGATCACGTCGTAATGGCGCGGATCGATGGATTTCATTTGAAGCGCGCCTCCAACGCATCGACCGCCGCCTTGGTCAGCACCAGCTTCTTGCGGCGCAGAATGTCATAGACGTTGATGCCCTGAACCGGCAGCACGTCGATGTTCGGGATGTTGCGGGCCGCCGCGGCGAAACCGTTGTTCACCTCGGCACCGTCGATGATCAGCGCGCTCTCGAGGCCGAGGCCCGAGAAGTGACCGACCAGCGTCTTGGTCTTGGCGGCTTCGAGCTCGGCCTTGTCGAGCACGATCAGACCGCCGCCCTTGGCCTTCGCCGACAGAGCATGACGCAGCGCCAGGATACGCACCTTCTTCGGCAGGTCGATGGCGTGCGAACGCACCACCGGGCCGAAGGCGCGACCGCCGCCACGGAACTGCGGAACCCGCTGCGAACCGTGACGAGCACCGCCGGTGCCCTTCTGCTTGTACATCTTCTTGCCGGTGCGCCAGACTTCGGCGCGGCCCTTGGCCTTGTGGGTGCCGGCCTGCCGCTTCGCGAGCTGCCAGATCACACAACGCTGAATGATGTCGGTGCGCGGCTCCAGACCGAAGATCTCGTCGGAGAGCTGGACCGAACCGGCTTCCTTACCCTCGAGGGTGGTGACTTTCAGTTCCATCTCACGCACCTTCCTGCTCGGCGGCCGGCGCTTCCGCAGCCGCATCGCCATTGGCGAGCCGGAACTTGCCCGGCTTCGGCGCATCCGCCGGCAGCGCCTTCTTCACCGCGTCACGCACGCGGATCCAGCCGCCCTTGGTGCCGGGCACGGCGCCCTCGACCAGGATCAGCCCGCGCTCGACATCGGTCTGCACCACCCGCAGGTTCAGCGTGGTGACGCGATCGACGCCCATGTGGCCCGGCATCTTCTTGTTCTTGAAGGTCTTGCCGGGGTCCTGACGACCACCGGTCGAACCGATCGAGCGATGCGACACCGACACGCCGTGCGTGGCGCGCAGACCGCCGAAGTTCCAGCGCTTCATACCGCCGGCGAAGCCCTTACCGGTCGAAGTGCCGGTGACGTCGACGAACTGGCCGACGACGAAGTGATCGGCCTGGATCTCGGCGCCGACCGGGAGCAGCGAATCCTCGGAAACGCGGAACTCCTCGACCTTACGCTTCGGCTCGACCTTGGCGGCGGCGAACTGGCCGCGCTCGGCCTTCGGCATATACACGGTCTTGCGCGAGCCGGAACCGACTTGCAGCGCCACGTAGCCATTCTTCTCAGTGGTGCGGTGGCCCAACACCTGGCAATTGCCAAGCTTCAGCACGGTCACAGGGATATGCTCGCCGGCCTCTGTAAAGACCCGCGTCATCCCGACCTTCTGTGCGATCACTCCGGAGCGCATCGGCGTGCTTCCTGTTCTTTCTGTCCGTTCGATAACCGGACGTTACAATCTCAGAGCTTGATTTCGACGTCGACGCCGGCGGCCAGGTCGAGCTTCATCAGAGCATCGACGGTCTGCGGGGTCGGGTCGACGATGTCGAGCAGGCGCTTGTGAGTGCGCATCTCGAACTGCTCGCGGCTCTTCTTGTCGACGTGCGGCGAACGGTTGACGGTGAACTTCTCGATCCGGGTCGGCAGCGGGATCGGCCCACGCACCTGCGCACCGGTTCGCTTCGCGGTGTTGACGATCTCACGGGTCGACGTATCGAGAATCCGATGGTCGAACGCCTTGAGGCGAATGCGAATATTCTGGCCGTTCATTGCCGTATTCTTTCTTTCGTGTCGCGAATGGTGAGTAGTGAGCAGCGGACGGACATCCGTCCGCCGCCCTCTATTCGCTATTCCCCGCTTACTCGATGATCGCGGCGACGACGCCGGCGCCCACCGTGCGGCCGCCTTCGCGGATGGCGAAGCGCAGCTTTTCTTCCATCGCGATCGGCACGATCAGGTGCACTTCCATCGCGATGTTGTCGCCCGGCATCACCATCTCGGTGCCTTCCGGCAGGTGCACCACACCGGTCACGTCGGTGGTGCGGAAGTAGAACTGCGGACGGTAGTTGGTGAAGAACGGGGTGTGGCGGCCGCCCTCTTCCTTGGTCAGAATGTAGGCTTCGGCCTTGAACTTGGTGTGCGGCTTCACCGAACCCGGCTTGCACAGCACCTGGCCACGCTCGACGTCTTCACGCTTGGTGCCGCGCAGCAGCGCGCCGATGTTGTCGCCCGCCTGGCCCTGATCGAGCAGCTTGCGGAACATTTCGACGCCGGTGCAGGTGGTCTTCTGCGTGTCGCGGATGCCGACGATTTCGATTTCGTCGCCGACCTTCAGAATGCCGCGCTCGACACGGCCGGTCACCACGGTGCCGCGGCCCGAGATCGAGAACACGTCTTCCACCGGCATCAGGAACGGCTGGTCGATCGGACGCTCCGGCTGCGGGATGTAGGCGTCGACCTGGCGCATCAGCTCCAGGATCGCGTCGTGACCCAGCTTCGGATCCGAGTTCTCCAGCGCGGCGAGAGCCGAGCCCTTGACGATCGGAATGTCGTCGCCCGGGAAGTCGTACTTCGACAGAAGCTCGCGCACTTCCATCTCGACCAGCTCGAGCAGTTCCGGATCGTCGACCATGTCGCACTTGTTCAGGAACACCACCAGCGCCGGCACGCCGACCTGACGGGCCAGCAGGATGTGCTCGCGGGTCTGCGGCATCGGGCCGTCGGCCGCCGACACCACCAGGATCGCGCCGTCCATCTGCGCCGCACCGGTGATCATGTTCTTCACGTAGTCGGCGTGGCCGGGGCAGTCGACGTGCGCGTAGTGACGGTTCTGCGTCTCGTACTCGACGTGCGCGGTCGAAATCGTGATGCCGCGCGCCTTCTCTTCAGGCGCCTTGTCGATCTGGTCATAGGCCGTGAACGTCGCACCGCCCGTCTCCGCCAGAACCTTGGTGATCGCCGCAGTCAGCGACGTCTTGCCATGGTCGACGTGACCGATCGTCCCGATGTTGCAATGCGGCTTCGTACGTTCAAACTTTGCTTTGGCCATTGCTCTCTCCGTTCAGTCGCGGCTTACACCTGCGACAATCAGGCAAACTTCTTCTGGACTTCAGCCGACACGTTGGCCGGCGCTTCCGCGTAGTGGTCGAACTGCATGGTGAAGTTCGCCCGGCCCTGGCTCATCGAGCGCAGGTTGTTGACGTAGCCGAACATGTTCATCAGCGGCACCATCGCGTTGATCACGTTGGCATTGCCGCGCATGTCCTGACCCTGGATCTGGCCACGCCGCGAGTTCAGGTCGCCGATGACCGAACCGGTGTAGTCTTCCGGGGTCACAACTTCGACCTTCATGATCGGCTCGAGGAGAACCGACTTGCCCTTCTGCAGCGCTTCGCGGAACGCGGCACGAGAGGCGATTTCGAAGGCCAGCGCCGACGAGTCGACGTCGTGGTACTTACCGTCGACCAGCGTCACCTTGACGTCGACCACCGGGAAGCCCGCGACCACGCCCGAAGACAGCACGCTCTCGATGCCCTTTTCGACACCCGGGATGTACTCCTTCGGCACCGCACCACCGACGATCTTCGACTCGAAGATGTAACCGGCGCCCGGCTCGGTCGGCTCGACGACGAAGCTCACCGCAGCGAACTGACCGGTACCACCGGTCTGCTTCTTGTGGGTGTAGTCGACTTCGGCCTTCTTGGTGATGCGCTCACGGAACGCCACCTGCGGCGCACCGATGTTGGCGTCCACCTTGTAGGTACGCTTCAGGATGTCGACCTTGATGTCGAGATGGAGTTCGCCCATGCCCTTGAGGATGGTCTGGCCGGACTCCTGATCGGTCGACACCCGGAACGACGGATCTTCCGCCGCCAGCTTCGCCAGCGCGACGCCGAGCTTTTCCTGGTCGGCCTTCGACTTCGGCTCGATCGCGATCTCGATCACCGGCTCCGGGAATTCCATCTTTTCGAGGATCACCGGGTTGGCGGGATCGCACAGCGTGTCACCGGTGCGAGCTTCCTTGAGGCCGGCCAGCGCGACGATGTCGCCGGCATAGGCCTCCTTGATGTCTTCGCGGTTGTTGGCGTGCATCAGCAGCATGCGGCCGATGCGCTCCTTCTTCTCGCGGGTCGAGTTCACCACGCCGGTGCCGCTCTGCAGGATGCCCGAGTAGATGCGGCAGAAGGTGATGGTGCCGACGAACGGGTCGTCCATGATCTTGAACGCAAGCAGAGCCAGCGGCTCCTTGTCGTCCGCCTTGCGCACGACTTCGTTGCCCTTGTCGTCGGTGCCCTTGATCGCCGGCACGTCGATCGGCGACGGCAGGTAGTCGACCACGGCGTCGAGCAGCGGCTGCACGCCCTTGTTCTTGAACGCAGAGCCGCACAGCACCGGATAGAACGCGCCGGTCAGCACCGCCTTGCGGATCAGGCGCTTGAGGGTCGCCTCGTCCGGCTCGTTGCCTTCGAGATACGCAGACATCGCGTCGTCGTCGAGCTCGACGGCGGCTTCGATCATCTTCTCGCGATATTCCTTGGCCTGGTCGAGCAGCTCGGCCGGGATCTCGGCGTCTTCGAACTTCGCGCCCAGCGACTCGTCGTTCCAGACCACAGCCTTCATGCGGACCAGATCGATCACGCCCTTGAAGTTGCTCTCCGAACCGATCGGCAGCTGGATCGCCACCGGCTTGGCGCCGAGGCGGTCGATGATGTCCTGCAGGCACTTGAAGAAGTCAGCGCCGGTCTTGTCCATCTTGTTGGCGAAGACGATACGCGGAACCTTGTACTTGTCGCCCTGACGCCACACGGTCTCGGTCTGCGGCTCGACGCCCTGGTTGGAGTCGAGAACGCACACGGCACCGTCGAGCACGCGCAGCGAACGCTCGACTTCAATGGTGAAGTCGACGTGGCCGGGAGTGTCGATGATGTTCAGACGCTTGCCGTTCCAGAACGCGGTCGTGGCGGCCGACGTAATGGTGATGCCGCGCTCCTGCTCCTGCTCCATCCAGTCCATCGTCGCGGCACCTTCGTGCACTTCGCCGATTTTGTGGCTCTTGCCGGTGTAATAGAGGATGCGCTCGGTCGTCGTGGTCTTGCCGGCATCAATGTGGGCCATGATGCCGAAGTTGCGGTAGTCCTCGATGGCGTGAACGCGGGGCATAGCGTCTTCCTTGATTCCGTTGCTTCGCCGTTACCAGCGATAGTGCGAGAACGCGCGGTTGGCTTCCGCCATCTTGTGCACGTCTTCACGCTTCTTCACCGCGTTGCCACGGTTGTTCGACGCATCGAGCAGTTCAGCCGACAGCCGCTCGGTCATGGTCTTTTCGTTGCGGCCGCGGGCGGCGGCGATCAGCCAGCGAATGCCCAGAGCCTGACGACGGGTCGAACGAACTTCGACCGGGACCTGGTAGGTCGCACCACCGACGCGGCGGGAGCGGACCTCGATGGTCGGCATCACGTTGTCGAGCGCCTGCTCGAACACACCGAGCGGTGGCTGCTTGGTCTTGGCTTCGATCAGGTCGAACGCACCGTAAACGATGCTTTCGGCGACCGACTTCTTGCCGGCGTACATCACCGAGTTCATGAACTTGGTGACAATGATGTTCCCGAACTTCGGATCGGGAAGAACTTCGCGCTTCTCGGCGGCGTGACGACGGGACATGGATGCTCTCCCCGCTTACTTCGGACGCTTCGCGCCGTACTTCGAACGGCGCTGCTTACGGTTCTTGACGCCCTGGGTATCGAGGACGCCGCGGAGGATGTGGTAGCGCACGCCCGGCAAGTCCTTGACGCGGCCGCCGCGGATCATGACCACCGAGTGCTCCTGCAGGTTGTGGCCCTCACCCGGAATGTAACCGATGACCTCGAAGCCATTGGTCAGGCGCACCTTGGCGACCTTACGCAGCGCCGAGTTCGGCTTCTTCGGCGTCGTGGTGTAGACGCGGGTGCACACGCCGCGCTTCTGCGGCGATTGCTGCAGCGCCGGAACCTTCTTGCGCGACTTCTGCACCACGCGCGGATTTGCGATCAGCTGGTTGATCGTCGGCATCTTCGCCTTCACCCTCAAGCTTCGCGCGAAACCGGTCAGTCGGTTTCGCAAATTCGTTCGGAGCTACCCGCTCCAGCGGCCGCCCTGCTCGATCGAACCAATCGTCCGATCACGCAAAGCGAAATCGCGCCAGCCACCCATCGCTGAGCGGAAAGCGCTTCCACGCAACAGAGGACCGCAGCAAAGACCGGGCAGCTTTCCGCTGACCGGTTCCTACCGAGGTCATACTTCCAAAACCGTCCTTGCCGAGAAAGAACTCGAAAGAACGCTTAATGTCCTGGCATTGCCTGGCTTATGTCGACAGCGTTTGAGCGTCTTGGGTCGAGGGTGGTGCCCGTAAGTCCTTGAAAGGACGGCCCGGGTTGTCCGTTCCGACGTTGGCGACGCTCACCGCCTGTCTTGAAGTGGGCGGGTTGTATCGGCGGACCTATCCTAAGTCAAGGCAAAACCGCTGCCAGATGACGGTTCGGCGACGACTTTCTACTACCTCTCCGACCGTCATGAAACGCCGATGAAATGGGGCGTTGTGGCGTCCCGCTTGGCGCGCGATCGAGCTCCAATTTCGGCCTCGACGACCGGCTCGCGGGACGCGGATCGGCACCTCGCGGGACCCGATTCATAGAATCGTGAGCAATCGGAAGAGCGATTCCGTACCGACTCGGCGACGGATTCGCGCTCCCTTGGCGTCTCGATTCGAGACAGCCGCCCCCGCTCAGGCTTCCGGTCCACATGGCGGTATTTTAGTAGCGACCTGCCATGCCGCTGAGATTACTGATCGGCGAGCCAGCTCGCCGGGAGCGTCGCGGGGCGGGACGATCCACAGACCGGCCGCCGCTCCGGATTGCCGGCAGCGGCGGCGCTATGGCTAAGTGGCCGCCGGGGCGCCGTGTCGGCCGGCCGCGGGATGCGTGGAAACAAATGGCGGGTTCGGGGCGAAATCGGTCACTGCCGCACTCTTGGCGCCGGGTGGCAGCGATCGCGATCGCCGCCGCCGCGCTGCAGTTCCTCGGCGGCCCGGCCTTCGCGGCCGACGACGATGACGACGACGAGACGCCGGCGCAGACCTACCCCAATATTTACCTCGACTTCCGCACCACCTACGGGCGCACCCCGGCCGGCACGCTCTCGATCGGCTTTTCGAACCCGACCATCGCCGTGCTGTCCCGCCTGCGCGAGCTGGCGGCGCTGCCGCCGCTGCAGGCACCGACGCTGCCGGCGAGCCAGAGCGTGGAGCTCGACGTACCGCTGACGATCGACGTCAACGACCGCGTCTCGCTGTACGGCGGCTTCAGCACCACCACCAGCAACAGCGGCGCCGGCTGGAGCTCGGTCGACATCACCAGCTGGAACGTCGGCGTCCAGGCCGACATCTATCGCCAGGACGGCGGCTCGCTGCCGACCCTGACGCTGCAGACCACCCTCACCCGCTCGGTGCCGAGCGGACCGCTGGCCACCACATCGCTCAACACCATCCTGGAGGCGTCCTACGCGTTCGACGCCGACGAGACCCGCGGCGTCCTCGCCGGCGTCCAGTTCACCACCACAGCGATCGACGCCGACCGCGCCGCGATCCATCCGAACACGGTCGGCTGGCTCGGCGGCTACTATCAGTGGGACAACAACTGGAAGCTCACCGGGCGCGCCGGCCTACAGTCATTCGGCGGCGCCGAGCTGCTGCGCTTCACCCCGATCGATGCCTTCACCCAGCCGATCCTGCGGATCGACCTCGACAAGCTCGACGACAACGACAACCGCCTGTTCGGCATCACCGCGCAGGTGTCATGGACACCGAAGCCTGCGTATCAGCTCACGGTGAGGACGCCGCTGTATCTGACAAAGAACTGAAGCGGCACACGTCGTCGAGCAAGCGCAAGCAGACAGGACGCGGCAGCTGCCGCCCAGCCTCGAAGCCCGCACGCCGGATCATGCCTCTCACGCCCGCCACCGCAGTAATCTGAGGGCGTTCGCGGTGACCAGCACCGTGGCGCCGGTGTCGGCAAGAATCGCCATCCACAACGTCGTCACGCCGAGCAGGCTGGTAGCGAGAAACACCGCTTTCAGCCCGAGCGCGATCGAGATGTTCTGCCAGATATTGCCGAGCGTGGCCTGCGACAGCGCGATCAGTTCCGCGACGCCATGGGCGCGATCATTCAGCAGCGCCGCGTCGGCGGTCTCCAGCGCCACGTCGGTTCCTCCGCCCATGGCGATGCCGACGGACGCGGCCGCGAGCGCCGGCGCATCATTGATGCCGTCGCCGACCATCGCGACGGGAGACACTTCCTTCAGGCGACTAATCTCTGCGAGCTTGGCGTCGGGCAGCAGCTCCGCACGCGCTTCCATGCCGAGCTGTCCGGCGATGGCCTGCGCGGTTCGTGCGTTGTCGCCGGTCAACATCACCACCGCGATGCCTTTGGACGTCAGTTGCCGCAAAGCTCCTGCCGCATCCGGGCGCGGCTCGTCGCGCACCGCAATCGCTCCCTCGCAGGTGTTTCCAGAGATGAGGACCACGACCGTCTTGCCCTCACGCTCGAGGTCCGAGATCGTCGTCGCAAGCTCCGGCGGGATCGTAGTCCGTTCGGCGGCAAAGCGCGGAGATCCGACGAAGGCGAAGCCGTCTTTCAGACGCGCGGAAATCGCCTTGCCCGGCACCGCCTGGCTCCCGCCGAACACGACGGGCAGCTGCAAGGCACGTGCCTTCGCGGCGCGGACGATCGCCTGCCCGATCGGATGACTGGTGTTGCCTTCGACCGCCGCGGCGCGCGCGAGCACCGCGTCGTCCTGCTGACCGATGACAGAAACAACGTCGGTCACCTGAGGCTGCCCCAGCGTCAGCGTACCGGTCTTGTCGAAGGCGACGGTCTTCACCTTGCCGAGCGTTTCCAGCACCGCGCCGCCCTTGATCAGCAGCCCTTTGCGAGCCCCCACCGCAAGTCCGGACGCAATCGCGGCCGGGGTCGAAATCACCAGGGCGCATGGACACGCGATCAGCAGCGTGGCCAGGCCGCGATAGATCCAGGTCGCCCAATCCTCGCCGAAGCCGAGCGGCGGCACGATGATGACCAGGAACGCCAGCAGCATTGCGGCTGGCGTGTACCACCGGCTGAGCCGATCGATCATCCGTTCCGTCGGCGCTTTGCTCTCCTGCGCTTGTTCGACGAGGTGAATGATGCGCGCGATGGTGTTGTCGGCCGCCGCATTCGTCGTCTCGATGCGCAGCTCGCCGTTGGCATTGATGCTACCGGCATAGACGTGATCACCGACCGCCTTGGCGACCGGCACGGACTCGCCGGTGATCGGCGCTTCGTTCACGTCGGAATGGCCGTCGAGGACTTTGCCGTCTGACGGGATACGGTCGCCGGGACGCACCACCACGACATCGCCGATCATCAGGTCGGCGGCCGGAATTTCCTCGACCTGGTCCGAGCCGTCGCGCAGCCGTCTCGCGGTGCGTGGCACGACGTCGGTCAGCGCTTCAATGCCCGCTCGTGCACGCCCCGCCGCGAATGTCTCCAGCCATTCGCCAACGTTGAACAGAACGATGACCACGGCCGCTTCCTCGGCCTCACCGATCACGACCGCGCCGATCGCCGCAACGGTCATCAGCGTTTCGATGCTGAAAGGCGATCCCGAACGTGCGCCGATCAAGGCCCGGCGTGCGATTGGGATCAGACAGATCGCAGCCGCTGCGGAATAGAGCCATCGCTCGTAGGCCGGAAACAAATGCGACAAGGCGAACGCCAGAGCGAAAACCGCCGCTGCGATCATGACGGTTTGCAGCTTCGCATCCTGCCACCACGGCAGTCGTTTCCGCTCGGCCCGGATGCTGCTGGGCGACGGCGCAATTGCCTGCGGTCGATAACCGAGCGAGCGCAGCTCCTCGTCGATGGTGCTCGGCGAGATTCTGTCCTGATCGAACCGAAGCGCCAAGGTGGCAGCCGAATAGCTGACGCGGACATCCGCGACACCCGGCAGCCGCTGCATCGCCGTTTCGATCTTGAGCGCGCAGGAGGCGCAATCCATGCCCTCTACGCGAGTTTTGTAGGCGTTGGTCGCCATAGCGTCACCTCGACAAAGCGTTGTGACACCCCATATGCACCCTGTAGCAGCTACAGGGTCAAGACATGCAGACGGACCATCTCGCAATCGGCGATCTCGGGCGTCAGACCGACACCAAGGTCGAAACCATCCGGTATTACGAGCGGATCGGATTGCTGTCGGCCCCCGCGCGCACGCCGGGCAACTACCGCGCCTACACGACCGAGCATCTCAACCGTCTGAGCTTCATCCGACGCGCCCGCGATCTCGGCTTTTCACTCGATCAGATCCGCGCGTTGCTCGATCTGTCTGACGACCGCACCCGCTCCTGCGATGCCATCGACGCCATCGCCAAGCAGCATCTGGCCGAAGTCGATCGCAAGATCGCCGACCTCAAGGCCCTGCGCCACGAGCTCGACCACATGATCACCCAATGCAGCTGCGGAACGGTCGCCGACTGCCGCATCATCGAGGCGCTGTCTCCGTAAGGCCCGCCGCGCTGCCGGCGCAGCAGAACGGCCCCCTCTCCTACGCCACTGCCAACTCGCTCCGCCGCTGCGGGAACGGCCTAAAGGTCGCCAGGATCAGCATCGCGGCGAGGCCCATGCCGCAGGAGGCGACATACATCGGCGCGTAGCTGCCGTAGGCATCGTAGATCAGCCCGCCCAGCACGGGGCCGGTCGACATGCCGAGGCTGCCGGCCATCGCGGTGCCGCCGACGATGGTGCCCATCATCCGCAGCGGAAAGTTCTCGCGGATGATCACGGCGTAGAGCGGCATGGTGCCGGCGTAGATGAAGCCGACCGCGACGGCGACCGCATAGAAGCCGCCGAGCCCGCCAACGAAGGCGTAGGCCAACACGCCGAACGCCTGCGCGAGCAGGCCGATCACGAGCACGCGCTGCGCGCCGAAGCGATCGCCGGCGAGGCCGAAGCCGAGCCGACCGAACATGCCGGACAGCCCCTCGACGCTGTAGATCGAGGTCGCGGCGATCATCGGAATGCCGCAGGTCACAGCGTAGCTGACGGTGTGGAAGATCGGGCCGGAATGGGTCGCGCAGCAGAAGAAATTCGCTAGCATCAGCGTGACGAATTGCGGCGACCGCACCGCCTGCTTGAGTGTCATGTCGTCCGGCGCATCGGCGGAAGTAACCTCGGCGCCGCCCATTGCTAGCGCCGGCGGCCGCCGCACCAGCAGCGCTGCGGGGATCATCAGCGCGGCTGTGATCGCCGCGATGATCAGCATCGCGCCGCGCCAATCGTGGATCGTCACCAGCCATGCCGCCAGCGGCGCCATCGTCAGCGGCGCCATCCCCATGCCGGCGGAGACCAGTGACACCGCAAGGCCCCGCCCGGTGTCGAACCAGCCGGTGACGCAGGCCATCATGGGCGCGAACACCGCGGCTGTCGCAGCACCGACCAGCACGCCGAACAGCAACTGCAATTCGATCAGCGAACCGGCCCGGCTGGCGAGCGCGAGGCTGGCGGCGAGCACCGCCGAGCCGGTCAGCACCACGGGGCGCGGGCCGAACCTGTCCGACAGATTGCCCCACAGCATGCTGGCGGCGGCCATCGCCAGGAAGCCGATGGTCATCGCGGTCGAGATACCGGTGACCGACCAGCCGGTGTCCTGCGACATCGGCCGGATCAGCACCGGCAGCGAGAACATCGCGCCGGCGGCAACGCAGCCGAGCACGCCGCCGGCCGCAACGATCACCCAACGATAGGATTGGTTCATGGCTGTTTCCGTGTTGTGCGAGCGTTTCCCGCGTCATTCCTTGCCGCATCGTTGCGAGGAGTGAAGCGACGAAGCCATCCAGCTCGGTGCACGAAGTTGGTTGGCTTCGCTTCGCTCGCAATGACGTTGAAAGGCTTGCGCTAGAGGCGTGAGTCTCCCGTGCTTCAAGGACGAAACACTCCTGCTGCAGCCGACATCGGACCGGCATTTTTTCGCCGGGTCCGCGGCGCCTTCAGGTCTGCGCGGGTTGGGTATTGATCATCCACGGGATGCCGAAGCGGTCGATCAGCGAGCCGAACCCGGGCGACCAGAACGTCTCGGCGAATGGCATCATCGGTTTGCCGCCTTCGGACAATTGCTCGTACCAGCGCTGCGCCTGAGCCTTGTCCTGGGTGTGCAGCGTGACATCGAATCCGTTCTTCGGCTTGTCGATGTTGGAGGCCCAACCGACGTCCATGTCGGCGCCCATCAGCGCCTGATCGCCGACTTCGAGCCAGCAATGCATCAGCCAGGTTTTGTACTTCGGATCGGTGATCGGCATGTCCGGAGGCCCATCGCCGTATGGAATGGCCGCGGTGATCTTACCGCCCAGAACCTTGGCGTAGAACTCGAACGCGTCGCGGCACTGCCCCTGAAAGCTCAGGCTGGTCACGATCTTCATGCGGTGGTCCTCCCTGATCGACGTGGCGCGATGAATGCCGCGCTGGCTTAAGGCCCGCGCAGCCCGCCGGTGGCGGCGCTTGATCCCGTCGATTTAGGTTGATATCAACGTATATCGTCCTTCCGTTGTCAAGAGCCGTTCGCAAATGCGCTCCCCGGCCGAACCGAGTTTCGAAACCACGCTGCTGGTGCGCGATAGCTGCCTGTGCCTGCACGCCCAACGGGCCGCGCGGGCGCTGGCGCGGCGGTTCGACCTCGCGCTGAAGCCGGCCGGGCTCACCAGCGGTCAGTTCTCGCTGCTGATGTCGCTGAACCGTCCGCAGCCTGCCCCACTCGGCGGCGTCGCTGCGCTGCTGGCGATGGACCGCACCACGCTCACGGCGAACTTGAAGCCACTGGAGCGGCGCAATCTGCTCGAAGTGCTGATTGATCCGGCGGACCGGCGCGCGCGGCTGTTGCGGCTAACGCCTACGGGGCGGAAGACGCTGGCCGCGGCAGTGCCGATCTGGCGCAAGCTGCATGCGGAGATCGAAGCCGATCTCGCCGATGCCGACCGCCTGCGCGCCGAGCTGAACGTGCTCGGCCGCCTCGCCGATTGAGGCGGTCTGGCTCTTCAAAATTGGACTGATATCGACGGCGACTAAGTCCAGGCGATCAAGCCCGGCACAAGACGGCGTCCCGCGGGCGGGCCGCCCGCTCCTCACTCGTCGTCGTCATCCTCATCGTCGTCATCATCGCCGGCGCCGTGGCGTTCCTGGTCGTCCCACAGCTTGCGATACACACCATTCTTGGCGAGCAGCTCCTTGTGCGAGCCGCGCTCGATCGCCTGCCCGCCGGAAACGACGACGATCTCGTCCATGTCGACCACCGAGGTCAGGCGGTGGGTCGAGAAGATCATGGTGCGGCCGCGCGCCAGCTTCATCAGCGTCTTGTTGATCGCCGCCTCGGTGGTCTGGTCGAGCGCCGAAGTCGCCTCGTCGAGCAGCAGCACCGAGGGATCGCGGACAACCGCGCGGGCGATCGCGATGCGCTGGCGCTGGCCGCCGGACAGCGTGTCGCCGCGCTCGCCGACCACGGTGTCGTACTTCTGCGGCAGGCTCATGATGAAGCGGTGGATCTCCGCCTTCTTGGCGGCCTGCTCGACCTCGGCGTCGGTCGCGCCTTCCTTTCCGAGCCGGATGTTGTCGCGGATCGACATGTTGAACAGCATGTTCTCCTGGAACACCACGGCCATGCTCCGGCGCAGCGAATCCAGCGTGACGTTGCGGATGTCGACGCCGTCGACTGAGACCCGGCCTTCGGTCGGGTCGTACAGCCGCAGCACCATGTTGAGCAGCGTGCTCTTGCCCGAGCCGCTCGGGCCGACGATCGCGATGGTCTTGCCGGCCTTCAGCTTCAGGCTGAGATTGTCGATCACCGGCTGCTCGGCGCCCTCATAGGCGAACGACACCCGCTCGAACGCGATGTTGTCGACGATGCGCGGCATCTCGGCAGCGCCCGGCTTGTCGGCGATCGGGGTCTTCTCGTCGAGCAGCTCCTGCATGTGGCGCACCGCGGCGGCCGCCTGGATCGACACCGGGATGAACTGCATCAGATGGGCGATGTTGTACGACACCTCCCAGAATGCACTCTCGAAGGTGACGAAGGTGCCGACGGTGATCTGACCGGTGGTCGCCAGATAGGCGCCGAGCGCCAGCACCATCAAATGCAGCATCAGCACCGCGACGGTGACGCTGCGTTCGACCATCGAGGTCAGGAAGGTGGCCTGCGCCATCTTCTGCCGCGTCGCCTGATTGCGCAGCGAGAAGAAGCCGAACATCTTGCGCTGCAGGCTGAACGCCTTGACGACCGCCTGCGCGCCGACGTTCTCCTGCACCAGGCCGAGCAGTCCGGCCTCCTGCACCTTCTGCTCGTAGTTCGCCTGCACCGCCTTCGGCGTCAGGATGCGCGGCCCGATCAGCGTGATCGGGAAGATCAAGAGCGCCAACACTGCGAGCTGCCAGTTCAGGAACAGCATCAGGACGACGCCGGCGACCAATTCGAGGAACGGCAGCAGCGCAGTGTTGGCGAGGATTTCGACCACCCGCGAGAACGCCGCCATGTCGATCGAGAACCGCGACAGGATCTCGCCGCGCTTGGTGCGGGCGAAATACCCGGCCGGCAGGCGCTGGACGTGTTCGAACAGCCGGGTGCGGACGTCGGAGATCACCGCCGCGGACAGCCGCGCATCCCAGCGCTCGTACCACACCGCGATGATCGAGGTGATGACGCCGGCGACGCCGAGGATCGACAGGATCTTGTAGAGTTCGTGGAAGTCCTCCTCGCCGAGCGCGTCGTCGATCAGGAACTTCAGGCTGAGCGGCATGATGACGTTGAACAGCGTTTCGACGACCACGCCGAACACCACGAACGCCAGCATCTTCTTGTAGTTGGCAACGACCGGCCGGATGAAGCCGGCGACCGTCGCGAATGCGCCGGCGGCCTCGCGCGCGGTGAAGACGACGAGTTCCTCGTCCTCATCGTCGTCGTCGTCATCCTCCTCGTCGTCGTCCTCATCGTCCTCGTCGCCGTCGTCCGCGGCGGCTTTGGCGCCGGCCGCGGGAGCGGCCGGGACCTTGTCGGCGATCAGCTGCTTCACCGGGGGCTTGGTGGTCGGCACCACCGGCGCTGCGGCGCCGACCGGAAGCGCGAACTTCTCGTCGAGCGGCGAAGCCGGGGCGGCGGTGCCTTCACTGCCCGGCGCAGGACTGCCGGTGGCGGCATCGGCCGGCGGCGTGACGGCGGACTTGTCGCCTGGCGGAGAGTCCGGGGTGACGGGAGGATTGGGCTTACGCGCCATGAATTGAAAACCGCTAGGTGGCCGGACCGCACGACTACAATAAGCGACGCCGTGACTCGTTCAAAGCCACGGCGCCGGATCTGCTGAAGCGAACGCGAGCCGTCCGCGACGACCTTGGCTCAGTCGTCGTCACCCTCGTCGTCGACCTTGTCGAAGAACGAATAGCGCAGGCTGTCGGCGTCGCTGTACCACTGGCCCGGGCCCCTGCCCGCCTTCACCGCCAGCTCCCACAGCGCGTCGCCGCAATCGTTGCGATGCACCGACAGGTCGAAGCCGTTGTTGAAGAACAGCTCCGACCATTCCCACCAGGTGCCGAGCTTCTTGACGCCGCGCAGCAGGTCGTAGCGGTCGATCACGCCCGGATCCATGTCGCTGGTGACCGAGCCGAAGATCACGCCGGTGCGCGCAACGCGGTGCAGCTCGCGGATCGCCTTGACGACGCGGTTCTCGGCGAGGTGGCACAGGCTGGTTTCGAACACGAAGTCGAACTCTTCGTCTTCGAAAGGCAGTTCGGCGACCGAACCGAGCTTGTTGTAAGGCTTCAGCGCCTCCGGCGTCTTGCCGTGGACGTAGCGGTTGTTCTCGACGCCGTAAGCATCGATGCCGCGCTCGCGCAGCGCGCCAACCAGCTCGCCGCTGGCAGAGCCCGCGACCAGCAGCTTGTAGCCGCCCGGCTTGTCCCACACCGTCTTGATGGTCTGGATCAGATAGTCCGGATCGGTGAACCGGCTCCAGACCTCGCGATACGGGCCCTGGTTGCGATAGTTCTCGAAATAGTCGCGGTCGATCTTGTCGGAGACCGGCTTGCCGTCCTGGGCGCGGGCACGGCGCAGCTTCATCGTTTCGGTGACGATGATGTCGGTGGCGGCGTCCGAAGAGTCGAGCAGACCGTTCAGCGTCGAGTCGAACAGATAGTCACCGACGATGACGAAGCCCGGATGGTTCTTCGGCTCGGGGCGATGGTTGGTCATGACGTCGCGCACCGGCAGGCCGCCGGGGATGCAGTTCACCGACGACAGCCAGCGGTGGGTCTTGCCTTCGAGGAAATGCCCGCGGACGTCGCCGAGCTCGGCCGGCAGCGACTTCAGCGCCAGCTCGATCAGCTCCTTGTCGGTCAGGTTCGAGAACGCCAGCGCGTCCGAACCGGCGATCAGGAAGTTGAGCACGCCGTATTTGCCGACGTCGTGGCGCGAGCCTTCGTTGTAGACGCAGCAGCCGCCGAACGCTTCTGACATGAACCACGAGCCCGGGATCTTGTCGCCCCAGAACGGGGAATCGAACAGCATCGAGATCCGCAGGTAGTGCGCCGGGCGATCGAAATAGGCGACGTGCTTGACCATCGCCTTGCGCAGCTGCTCGTTGCCCCAGCTCAGCGTGGCGAGCCAGTTGTGCGGCAGGCACATCAGCACGAGATCGAAGTCGCGCGTCTCCGGCCCCTTGCCGTTCATCATGTTCAGCTCATAGCGGCCGCTCTCGGTCTTGCCGACCTTGAGGACGCGATGATTGAACTGGATGTCGGCGTCGATCTCCGAGCGCAGGCACTCGATCAGCTGCTCGTTGCCATTCTGGATCGAATACAGGCCGATATAGCCGTCGATATCCATCACGAAGTTCTTGAGCGCGTTGAGGCCGTTGGTGTTGTGGCTCTCGGTGGCGATGTCGGACTTCGCCATCACCTTGAAGAAGCGCTTGGCGGTGGAGTCCTCGACTTCCTTGTCGAGCAGCTGCTCGCAATTGGTCCAGGCCCAGGGATGTTCGTTGTCGTGCGCGCCGACGCCTTCGTAATACTGGGTCGGCGTCATCTGCTCGGTGCACTTCTTGCGAAACGCGACGATCGCCTCGGCGGTCTTGTCGCCGTACTTCTTGCGCATGCCCGGCACGTCGTTGAGCAGCTCGCCGTCGAGCTGCACCTGCTCGGCATCCATCGGGATGGTCTGCAGGCCGAAGTGCTGCACCAGTTCCCGCAGCGGATCCGGGCCGGTCATCGAGTAATCGTAGAGTTCGGCGACGCCGGCCTCGTACATCGCCGGCGCGGTCTCGAATTTCTGGGTGACGATCTTGCCGCCGAGCCGATCGGAGGCCTCGAAGATGGTGACCTTGCACAGGCCCCCGAGCTTTCGTTTGAGATACCAGGCGCTCATCAGACCGCCCGGGCCGCCACCTACGATTGCAAGGTCAAACATGGTGCTCTTTCAACATCCCGCGGCATCGATCGCCACGCAGCGTGTCTCTGCTCCGCGCCATCGGTCGAGGCGTGATTCTCCGAGAAAATCAGCGTGACTTCAGCGACTTGGGGCTGGTTTTGACGGCGAAACGGCGCCCCTGTGCCGGATTCCCGTCGTTCGGCATACAGCAAGGCGCCTTTCACCTGAAGGGAAGATGAACAACCCGTAAGGTGGCGGCAAAAGGCCCGGAATGCGGCCCAGATATGAGAAAGGCCGGCACAAGGCCGGCCCTTCCCAGGATTGAATGGCAGAAGCGAACGTTACTCTGCCGGCGGCAGCGACAGCGGTTCGGCTTCCGGCGCAGCGGCCGGAACGATCGCCGCCTGCTTCTCGCGCTCGTCGAGGATCAGACGATCGCGCTTCATCGCCACTTCGCGGATCTTGGCCATCGAGGCGCCAGTACCCGCCGGGATCAGCCGGCCGACGATGACGTTTTCCTTGAGGCCTTCCAGCGGATCCACCTTGCCGTTGACCGCGGCTTCGGTGAGCACCCGGGTGGTCTCCTGGAACGACGCCGCCGAGAAGAACGAGCGGGTCTGCAAGCTCGCCTTGGTGATGCCGAGCAGGACCGGATTGCCGGTTGCCGGCTTCTTGCCCTCTTCGACCGCCTTGGCGTTGACCGCGTTGAACTCGATCTTGTCGACCTGCTCGCCCGAGATCATGTCGGTATCGCCCTGGTCGGTGATCTCGATCTTCTGCAGCATCTGGCGAACGATCACCTCGATGTGCTTGTCGTTGATCAACACGCCCTGGAGTCGATAGACCTCCTGGATTTCGTTGACGAGATAGGCCGCGAGTTCTTCGATGCCCTTGATCGCCAGGATGTCGTGCGGTGCCGGATTGCCCTCGACGATGAAGTCGCCCTTTTCGACGACGTCGCCGTCCTGCAAGTGGATGTGCTTGCCCTTCGGGATCAGGTACTCGCGCGCTTCCTCGTTCTTGTCGAGCGGCTCGATCGAGAGCCGGCGCTTGTTCTTGTAGTCGCGACCGAACCGGATGGTGCCGGCGATCTCGGCGATGATCGCCGCATCCTTCGGCCGCCGCGCCTCGAACAGCTCCGCCACCCGCGGCAGACCGCCGGTGATGTCGCGGGTCTTGGCGCTCTCGGTCGAGATACGCGCGAGGATGTCGCCGGGCTTGACCTGGGCGCCGACGTCGACCGACAGAATGGCGTCGACCGACAGCATGTAGCGGGCGTCACCGCCGCGCGCCAGCTTCAGCACCTTGCCGTCCTTGCCCTTGATCACGATCGCCGGACGCAGATCCGCGCCACCGCGGGTCGAGCGCCAGTCGATAACGATACGCTTGGCGATACCGGTCGACTCGTCGAGCGTTTCGGAGATCGACTGATCCTCGATCAGATCCTCGAAGTCGATGGTACCCTCGACCTCGGTGAGGATCGGACGGGTGTACGGATCCCACTCGGCGATACGCTGGCCGCGCTTGACCATATCGCCCTCGTCGACGTGCACGCGCGCGCCGTACTGGATGCGATGGGTCGCACGCTCGGAGCCGTCCGGATCGACGATCGCGATCACCATGTTGCGGACCATCGCAACATTGTGGCCTTCGCCGTTGCGGGCGATGGCGCGGTTCTTGATGACGATCTTGCCCTCGAAGTTCGACTCGATCACCGACTGCTCGTTGATCTGCGCCGCACCGCCGATGTGGAAGGTACGCATCGTCAGCTGCGTGCCCGGCTCGCCGATCGACTGCGCCGCGATCACGCCGACCGCTTCGCCGTGGTTGACCGGGGTACCGCGGGCGAGATCGCGCCCGTAGCACTTGCCGCAGATGCCGTTGACCAGCTCGCAGGTCAGTGCCGAGCGGATCTTCACTTCCTGAACGCCGGCCTGGTGGATCGCCTCGACGTCCCGCTCCTCCATCAGATCACCGCGCTTGACGATGATCTCGTTGGTGGCCGGGTCGCGCACGTCCTCGCCCGCAGTGCGGCCGAGGATACGGCTGCCCAGCGAAGCGACCACGGTGCCGGCGTCGACGATCGCCCGCATCTTGATGCCGAGCGAGGTGCCGCAGTCGGCCTGCGTGATGATGCAGTCCTGCGCCACGTCGACAAGACGACGGGTCAGGTAACCCGAGTTCGCGGTCTTCAGCGCGGTGTCGGCCAGACCCTTACGGGCGCCGTGGGTCGAGTTGAAGTACTCGAGAACCGACAGACCTTCCTTGAAGTTCGAGATGATCGGCGTCTCGATGATTTCACCCGACGGCTTGGCCATCAGGCCGCGCATACCGGCGAGCTGACGCATCTGCGCGGGCGAACCACGCGCACCAGAGTGGGCCATCATGTAGATCGAGTTGACCTGCTGTTCGGAGCCGTCCGGCGCCTTCCGAACCGCGGAGATCTCCTTCATCATCTCCTTGGCGATTTCTTCGGTGGCCTTCGACCAGGCGTCGACCACCTTGTTGTACTTCTCGCCGTGGGTGATGAGGCCGTCGTTGTACTGCTGCTCGAAATCCTTCGCCAGCGTACGGGTCGAGTCGACGATCTTCCACTTCGAACCCGGCACGACCATGTCGTCCTTGCCGAACGAGATGCCGGCCTTGAACGCGTTGAAGAAGCCGAGCGCCATGATCCGGTCGCAGAAGATCACCGTCTCCTTCTGACCGCAGTGACGATAGACTTGGTCGATGACGCCGGAGATCTCGCGCTTGGTCATCAGCTTGTTGATGACGTCGAACGGCAGCTTCGGCGACTTCGGCAGCACCTGACCGAGCAGGATGCGGCCCGCGGTGGTCTCCAGCAGACGAACCGTGTTCTGGCCTTCCTCGTTCACCCAATGCCAGCGATACTTGATCTTGGTGTGAAGGTGGATGACCTTCGAGTACAGCGCGTGCTCGAGCTCGGCGAGGTCGGCAAACACCTTGCCCTCGCCCGGCAGCCCTTCCCGCATGATCGACAGGTAGTACAGGCCGAGCACGATGTCCTGCGACGGCACGATGATCGGCTGGCCGTTCGCCGGATGCAGGATGTTGTTGGTCGACATCATCAGCACGCGCGCTTCCAGCTGCGCTTCGAGCGACAGCGGAACGTGCACGGCCATCTGGTCGCCGTCGAAGTCGGCGTTGAACGCCGAGCACACCAGCGGATGCAGCTGGATCGCCTTGCCTTCGATCAGCACCGGCTCGAACGCCTGAATGCCGAGACGATGCAGCGTCGGCGCGCGGTTCAGCAGCACCGGATGTTCGCGGATCACCTCATCGAGGATGTCCCAAACCTCCGGCCGCTCCTTCTCCACCAGCTTCTTGGCCTGCTTGACGGTGGTCGACAGACCCTTGGCGTCGAGCCGCGAGTAGATGAACGGCTTGAACAGTTCGAGCGCCATTTTCTTCGGCAGGCCGCACTGATGCAGCTTGAGCTCGGGACCGACCACGATCACCGAACGGCCCGAATAGTCGACGCGCTTGCCGAGCAGGTTCTGACGGAACCGGCCCTGCTTGCCCTTCAGCATGTCGGCGAGCGACTTCAGCGGGCGCTTGTTGGCGCCGGTGATGACGCGGCCGCGGCGGCCGTTGTCGAACAGCGCGTCCACAGCTTCCTGCAGCATGCGCTTTTCGTTGCGGATGATGATGTCCGGCGCGCGCAGCTCCATCAGCCGCTTCAAGCGGTTGTTACGGTTGATGACGCGGCGATACAGGTCGTTGAGGTCCGAAGTCGCGAACCGGCCGCCGTCGAGCGGCACCAGCGGGCGCAGATCCGGCGGGATCACCGGCACGACCGTGAGGATCATCCACTCCGGCTTGTTGCCGGAATAGCGGAACGCTTCGACGATCTTCAGCCGCTTGGCGAGCTTCTTGTGCTTGATGTCGGAGTCGGTCTCGGCCATCTCGGCGCGCAGCTGCGCGTCGATCTTTTCGAGTTCCAGGCCCTTGAGCAGTTCGCGGATCGCTTCCGCGCCGATCATGGCGGTGAAGCTGTCCTGACCGTACTGATCCTGGGCGCGCAGGTACTCCTCCTCCGACAGGAGCTGACGCTCCTTGAGGTCGGTGAGGCCCGGCTCCAGCACCACGTAGTATTCGAAGTACAGGATGCGCTCGAGGTCCTTCAGCGTCATGTCGAGCAGCTGCCCGATACGCGACGGCAAGGACTTCAGGAACCAGATGTGGGCGACCGGCGCGGCCAGCTCGATGTGGCCCATGCGCTCGCGACGGACGCGGCTGAGAGTCACTTCGACCGAGCACTTCTCGCAGATGATGCCCTTGTACTTCATGCGCTTGTACTTGCCGCACAAGCACTCGTAGTCCTTGATCGGCCCGAAGATGCGGGCGCAGAACAGGCCGTCGCGCTCGGGCTTGAAGGTACGGTAGTTGATCGTTTCCGGCTTCTTGATCTCGCCGTACGACCACGACAGAATCTTCTCCGGCGACGCGATCGAGATCCGGATCTGGTCAAAGACCTGAGCCGGCGTCGTCGGATTGAACAGATTCATAATTTCCTGGTTCATCGCCATCTCCTCGCGTGCCGGTCGTCACCAGCCGCAAAATCGGAATTCCAGAGGCACTCCCCGTCGCGCGCGTGACGCTGGCGCGGCGGAGACACCCGGCGGCCGGCGCAAAGCGCACGCCGCCGGGCTCGACGCATTGAGTTACTCGGCAGCCTCGGCCGGAGGCGGTGCCGCCAGCTTGGAGTTGTGCAGGTCGACGTTGAGGCCGAGCGAGCGCATTTCCTTGACGAGCACGTTGAACGATTCCGGGATACCGGCCTCGAACGTGTCGTCGCCGCGCACGATCGCCTCGTACACCTTGGTGCGGCCGGCGACGTCGTCCGACTTCACCGTCAGCATTTCCTGCAGCGTGTAGGCCGCGCCGTAAGCTTCGAGCGCCCACACCTCCATTTCGCCGAAGCGCTGGCCGCCGAACTGCGCCTTACCACCCAACGGCTGCTGGGTGACGAGCGAGTACGGACCGATCGACCGGGCGTGGATCTTGTCGTCCACGAGGTGATGCAGCTTCAGCATGTAGATGTAGCCGACGGTGACACGACGATCGAACTGATCGCCGGTGCGGCCGTCGTACACGGTCGACTGACCCGAAGCGTCGAAGCCCGCGAGCTTCAGCATCTCTTCGATGTCGGTCTCCTTGGCGCCGTCGAACACCGGGGTGGCAATCGGCACGCCGTGGCTGAGATTGCGGCCGAGTTCGAGCAGCTCACCATCGTCGAGCGACTTGATGGTCTCGTCCTCGCCGTAGATCTTCTTCAGGGTCTCGCGCAGCGGCTTGAGATCCTGGCTCTGGTAGTAGGTGTCGATGGTCTGGCCGATGCGCTTGCCGAGGCCCGCGCACGCCCAGCCGAGATGCGTCTCGAGGATCTGACCGACGTTCATGCGGCTCGGCACGCCGAGCGGGTTCAGCACGATGTCGGCGTGAGTGCCGTCCTCGAGGAACGGCATGTCCTCGATCGGAACGATCTTCGACACAACACCCTTGTTGCCGTGGCGGCCGGCCATCTTGTCGCCCGGCTGGATCTTGCGCTTCACCGCGACAAAGACCTTGACCATCTTCATCACGCCGGGCGGAAGTTCGTCGCCGCGCTGCAGCTTCTCGACCTTGTCGAGGAAGCGCTGCTCGAGGCCCTTCTTCGACTCGTCGTACTGCTTCCGCATGGCCTCGATTTCGGCCATCAGCTTGTCGTTCGGCGCCGCGAACAGCCACCACTGCGACTTCGGATACTCCTCGAGCTCCGCGCGGGTGATCTTGGTGTCCTTCTTGAAGCCCTTCGGACCGGCGATGCCCTGGCGGCCGTCGAGCAGGTCGGCGAGACGGCCGTAGACGTTACGGTCGAGAATCGCCTGCTCGTCGTCGCGGTCCTTGGCGAGCCGCTCGATCTCTTCCCGCTCGATCGCCAGCGCACGCTCGTCCTTGTCGACGCCGTGGCGGTTGAACACGCGGACTTCGACGATGGTGCCCTGCACGCCCGGCGGCACCCGCAGCGAGGTGTCGCGAACGTCCGAAGCCTTTTCACCGAAGATGGCGCGCAGCAGCTTCTCTTCCGGCGTCATCGGGCTTTCGCCCTTCGGCGTGATCTTGCCGACCAGGATGTCGCCGGCGCGGACTTCGGCGCCGATGTAGACGATGCCGGCTTCGTCGAGGTTCTTCAGCGCTTCTTCCGACACGTTCGGAATATCGCGCGTGATTTCCTCCGGACCCAGCTTGGTATCGCGGGCCATCACTTCGAACTCTTCGATGTGGATCGAAGTGAAGACGTCTTCCTTCACGATCCGCTCGGAGAGCAGGATCGAGTCTTCGAAGTTGTAGCCGTTCCACGGCATGAACGCGACGAGCACGTTGCGGCCGAGCGCGAGCTCACCGAGATCGGTCGACGGACCGTCGGCGATGATGTCGCCCTTCTTGACGTGGTCACCGACCTTCACCAGCGGACGCTGGTTGATGCAGGTCGACTGGTTCGAGCGCTGGTACTTCATCAGCCGATAGATATCGACGCCCGACTTGGTCGGATCGAGATCCTCGGTGGCGCGGATAACGACGCGGGTCGCGTCGATCTGGTCGATCACGCCGGTGCGGCGCGCGGCGATCGCCGCGCCCGAGTCACGGGCGACCACGCCTTCCATGCCGGTGCCGACGAACGGCGCCTCGGCGCGAACCAGCGGCACCGCCTGGCGCTGCATGTTCGAGCCCATCAGCGCGCGGTTGGCGTCGTCGTTCTCGAGGAACGGGATCAGCGCCGCGGCGACCGAAACCAGCTGCTTCGGCGACACGTCCATGTAGTCGACCTGGTCGGCCGGCATCGGAACGACGTCGCGAGTGCCACCGGCGCGGCAGACCACCAGATCGTCGGTGAACTTGCCCTTGGCGTCGAGCGACACGTTGGCCTGAGCGACCGCGTAGCGGCCCTCTTCCATCGCCGACAGATACACCACCTCGTCGGTGACGCGGCCTTCCTTGACCCTGCGGTACGGGGTCTCGACGAAGCCGTATTTGTTCACGCGGGCGAAGGTCGCCAGCGAGTTGATCAGACCGATGTTCGGACCTTCCGGCGTCTCGATCGGGCAGATACGACCGTAGTGGGTCGGATGCACGTCGCGGACTTCGAAGCCGGCACGCTCGCGGGTCAGACCGCCCGGGCCGAGCGCCGACAGACGCCGCTTGTGGGTGATTTCCGACAGCGGGTTGGTCTGGTCCATGAACTGCGAGAGCTGCGACGAGCCGAAGAACTCGCGCACCGCCGCCGCCGCCGGCTTGGCGTTGATCAGGTCCTGCGGCATCACGGTGTCGATGTCGACCGAGCTCATCCGCTCCTTGATGGCGCGCTCCATGCGGAGCAGGCCGATGCGGTACTGGTTCTCCATCAGCTCGCCGACCGAGCGCACACGGCGGTTGCCGAGGTGGTCGATGTCGTCGATCTCGCCCTTGCCGTCCCGCAGGCCGACCAGGGTCTTGATCACCGCCAGGATGTCTTCCTTGCGCAGCGTGCGATGGGTATCGGGCGCATCGAGGTCGAGGCGCATGTTCATCTTGACGCGACCCACGGCCGACAGGTCGTAGCGCTCGGCGTCGAAGAACAGCGACTGGAACATGTTCTGCGCGGACTCGAGAGTCGGCGGCTCGCCCGGGCGCATCACCCGGTAGATGTCGAACAGCGCGTCTTCACGCGTCATGTTCTTATCGGCGTTCAGCGTGTTGCGGATGTACGGGCCGACGTTGACATGGTCGATGTCGAGCAGCGGCAGTTCCTTGTAGCCCTGCTCGTTCAGCATCTTCAGCGTCTTGTCGGTGATCTCCTCACCGGCTTCCGCATAGATTTCACCCGTCTTCGGGTTGACCAGGTCTTCGGCCAGGTAATTGCCGACGAGTTCCTCGTCGGACATCCGCAGCGCCTTGAGGCCCTTTTCCTGCAGCTGGCGGGCGGCACGCACGGTCAGCTTCTTGCCGGCCTCGAGCACGACCTTGCCGGTGTCGGCGTCGATCAGGTCGTTGACGGTCGAGTAGCCGCGGAAGCGGTTGACGTCGAACGGCACACGCCAGCCTTCTTTGGTCCGCTTGTAGAGGATCTTGTTGTAGAAGGTCGACAGGATCTCTTCGCCATCGAGGCCGAGGGCGAACATCAGCGACGTCACCGGCAGCTTGCGGCGACGGTCGATACGCGCATAGACGATGTCCTTGGCGTCGAACTCGATGTCGAGCCAGGAACCGCGATACGGGATGATGCGGGCGGCGAACAGCAGCTTGCCCGACGAGTGGGTCTTGCCCTTGTCGTGGTCGAAGAACACGCCCGGCGACCGGTGCATCTGCGAGACGATGACGCGCTCGGTACCGTTGACGATGAAGGTACCGTTCATCGTCATCAGCGGGATGTCGCCCATGTAGACATCCTGCTCCTTGATGTCCTTCACGGAGCGGGCGCCGGTTTCCTCGTCGATATCGAACACGATGAGGCGCAGCGTCACCTTCAGGGGCGCAGCATAGGTCATGCCGCGCTGGCGGCACTCATCGACGTCGTACTTCGGCGGCTCGAATTCGTAGCGAACGAATTCGAGCATCGAGGCGTTGGAGAAGTCCGAAATCGGGAAAACCGACCGGAACACCGCCTGCAGACCCTCGTCTGGACGTCCTCCGGGAGGTTCGGCGACCATCAGGAACTGGTCGTAAGACGCCTTCTGAACCTCGATGAGGTTCGGCATCTCCGCGACTTCCCGGATGTGACCGAAAAACTTGCGAACGCGTTTGCGACCGGTGAACGTCTGCTGCGCCATCGTGGCCTCTCGTTTCGTCGCCCGGTGGGGCGAACCTTCCGGAGCGCGAGCCGCCTCGCCCCCGGGTTGAATACCGAACATCCGAAATTCAGGAGCCAGATTTCAGGAACTAAATCCTAAGTCGGCTCAGCACTAATTCCGAACGCAAAATGACGCGCGGGGCGCTGCCGCACCCGCCCGTCGAAAACCTCATCGTCACAGACCGAAAAAGCCCGAAATTGCCGATTCTCCCAGAGGCTGCGCGGACACATTACCACGTCCTCGCGCCTGCGCTTTCGTGCTGCCGGACCAATATGGGACGGCAATGTGGAGATTCGAGGGGTTGTCCCCGCGTCTTTCCACACATTCCTGTGACGGCTCGTCCGGGCACACCGCAGCCCGCCTCGCCGTTGCCGCCCGGACCCGAGGGCCCGAACCGCGATCGTGCCGGACCCGGGGAGACCCGGGCCCGGCCAAACCGATCGGCTTACTTGAGCTCGACCTTGGCGCCAGCCTTCTCGAGCTGGGCCTTGATCTTGTCGGCTTCTTCCTTGTTGACGCCTTCCTTGAGCGGCTTCGGAGCGCCTTCGACCAGATCCTTGGCTTCCTTGAGGCCCAGGCCGGTGATGGCGCGGACTTCCTTGATCACCTCGATCTTCTTGTCGCCGGCCGAGGCCAGGACAACGGTGAAGTCGGTCTTCTCTTCCGCCGGAGCGGCGGCGCCACCGGCGCCCGGAGCAGCGGCAACCGCGACGGCCGCAGCGGCCGAGACGCCCCACTTCTCTTCGAGCATCTTGGCGAGCTCAGCGGCTTCGAGCACGGTGAGGCTCGAGAGGTCGTCAACAATCTTCTGCAGATCAGCCATTGAATCAGTTCCTTACGGGTATCAGTTCGAACCAGGGTTGATTGGGAGTGAAGCGTCAGGCCGCTTCGCTTTTGGAGGCATAGGCCTGAACCACGCGGGCCAGCTTCGCAGCCGGAGCGGTGGTGACCTGCGCGATCTTGGTCGCCGGGGCCTGGACGAGGCCGACCAGCTTGGCGCGCAGTTCATCGAGCGACGGCAGCGAGGCAAGAGCCTTGACGCCATCGACGTTCAGGACGGTTGTGCCCATCGAACCGCCGAGAATGACGAACTTCTCGTTCGCCTTGGCGAATTCGACGGCAACTTTCGGCGCCGCCACCGGATCGCTGGATGTAGCGATCACAGTCGGCCCCTTCAGCAGGGAGCCGATGGCTGCGACGTCGGTGCCTTCAAGAGCAATTTTGGCGAGACGGTTCTTCGAAACCTTCACCGAGGCGCCCGCCTGCTTCATCTGCTGGCGCAGCTTCTGCATCTGGGCAACGGTGAGGCCGGAATAGTGAGCGACGATCGCGACGCTGGTGGTCTGGAACAGACCATTCAGCGATTCGACCGCCTCTTTTTTTGCCGCTCTTTCCACAGCAAGCTCTCTCCGGTTGGCGGTCCCTACGAGCAGGACCACCGGGTTGCACCCACCGTCCCGCTCCAACCCGACCCCGAGGCACAAGCCTCCAAGGACACGTAGGGCGAGACGATCGTGAATTGCCTGCCCTCCCGAACCGGCTCCGGCTGATCGCCTTCGCCCGAACGGGGTGTCGAGGTTCGAACCCTATCCGCATCCCGACGCCCGTAGCGTTGGGACACAAAATCCGGTCTTCACCCGTCTATGCAGGCCGTATGATTAAGCCTTTGAGGAAACGTAAGCTTCCGCTTCGGCGCCTGCAGTCTTGGACAGGACCAAGATCGTTCTGGCAAATAGTCCGGCGAGCCGGCCTATCGACCTTTCCGATCCCTGCCCGCATTCCGATCGAGCGACAGTGTTCTGCATCCTTCAGCGATCCGGGTGGATGAGTTGAAGGAACAGTCTCCTATCGATCAAGTCATTGGAATGCGCGCACGGGCGCGCCAACCACAGCCGGCACGCCCGGAGCGGGGTGTTTAGCGAGTCTTAATGCGCTTGCCAAGAGCAAACTTCGCCAATCGGCACGATTTTGGCATAGGGGCCCACTCAAGGGGGCCGCGGCGGCAGCGACGAGGTGAATCTTGCCGGATCGAGCCGGGCCGCGCAAGCCTTCCGGTCGACCGACTCAGCGGTCCGACAAGAGGCGCCGGCCCGCCCGCTCATCTTCAGCGAGACGATGAGCCGGGGTGACCATGTCCTTGTCGGCGTTGCGGGTTCGGCTGCAGATCTGGCGGCAGTTCCCAACCTGTCGGCGTGACCTGGGCCGGTAAGTGTTACCCCTGCACCGGATTCGGCAGTGCCTGCCCCGCGAAGAACGCCGCCAGATTGGCGATGACGCAGTCCTGCATCGCACGGTGGGCTTCCTGGGTGTGGCCGCCGATATGCGGCGTCAGCACCACGTTCGGAAACTCGGCCAGCGCATCGGGCGCGTACGGCTCCTGCGCGAACACGTCGAGGCCGGCCCCGGCAATCGTGCCATCGGCCAGAGCGGCGATCAGCGCCGGCTGATCGATCACCGAACCGCGCGAGATGTTGACCACGACACCGCTCGGCCCGAGCCGCTTCAGCATGCCGGCATCGATGATGTTCTCGGTATCCGGGCCGGCGCGGACCGCGACCAGCAGCACGTCGCACCACTCCACCAGTTCGGTGAGGCTGCCGATATAGGTGTAAGGCACGTCGTGGCGGCTGCGGCTGTGATAGGCGACCTCGGTCTCGAAGCCGGCGACACGGGCGGCAATCTTGCGGCCTATCTCGCCGATACCATAGACCCCGACCTTGGCGCCGGTCAGTCCGCGCGGCGGCTTCAGCATCGGCGACGGCTTGGCGCCGGACCAGCCCCCAGCCCGCACATAGGCGTCGGCCGGCAGCACCCGCCGCATCAGCGCCAACAGCAGCGCCAGCGCCAGATCGGCGACCGCGGAGGCATTCGCTGCCGGGCTGTTGCCGACCACGATGCCGCGCTCGGCGGCCGCCTTCAGGTCGACGCCGTCATAGCCGGTGCCGTAGCAGACCACCGCGCCGAGCGCCGGCAGCATGTCGAAAGTCTCACGGCCGAGCGGCTGGCCGCCCATCGTCAGCAGCGCGCGGACATCGGCGAGCTCGGCGGCACTGAACACCTGATCCGCCGGCTTGCCGGCGGTCTCCAGAAGCTCGAACCGCTCGGCAAATCTCCCCAGCATCGACCGCCCAAACCGCGACGCCACCAGAACCTTGTCGGCCATTTCTGCCCCTCCCGTTTTTTGTTGTTTTGCGAGCAAACAAAAAGGGCGAACGGGTTGCCCCGTCCGCCCTCTTCAAATCGTCATCGTCCGGGCAACGGACTTAGTGGACGGTGCCCGGCTCGACCTTCACGCCCGGGCCCATGGTCGAGGACACCGCGACGCGCTGAATGTAGGTACCCTTGGCGCCGGTCGGCTTGGCCTTATTGACCGCGTCCGCGAGCGCCTTGATGTTCTCCACCAGCTTGTCGGCATCGAACGAGGCCTTGCCGACGCCGGCCTGGATGATACCGGCCTTCTCGACGCGGAACTCGACCGAACCGCCCTTGGCACCCTTGACCGCGCCGGCGACGTCCATGGTCACCGTGCCGATCTTCGGGTTCGGCATCATGCCACGCGGGCCGAGCACCTTACCGAGGCGGCCAACCAGGGGCATCATGTCCGGGGTCGCGATGCAGCGGTCGAAGTTGATGTTGCCGGCCTGAACCTGCTCCACCAGATCTTCCGCGCCGACCACGTCGGCGCCCGCAGCCTTGGCTTCGTCAGCCTTGGCGCCACGCGCGAACACGCCGACGCGCACGGTGCGGCCGGTGCCGTTCGGCAGCATGACCACGCCGCGGACCATCTGGTCAGCGTGACGCGGATCGACGCCGAGGTTGATCGCGACCTCGATGGTCTCGTCGAACTTCGAGATGGCGCGCTCCTTGACCAGCTTCACCGCTTCGTCGAGCGGATACAGCTTGGTGCGGTCGATGCCTTCCCGGATCTTCTTCAGACGCTTACCGATTGCCATGTTCGCCTTACCCCTCGACCCGCAGGCCCATCGAACGGGCAGAGCCCTCGACCATACGCATGGCCGAATCGACGGTGTCGCAATTGAGATCCTTCATCTTCTTCTCGGCGATCTCGCGCACCTGCGCGGAGGTCACCTTGCCGACGAAGTCACGGCCCGGCGCCTTGGAGCCGGACTGGATCTTGGCCGCCTGCTTGAGGAAGTAGGACATCGGTGGGGTCTTCATCTCGAAGGTGAACGAACGATCGGCGTAGATCGTGATCACCACCGGAATCGGCGTGTTCTTCTCTTCCTTCTGGGTCTGCGCGTTGAACGCCTTGCAGAACTCCATGATGTTGAGGCCGCGCTGACCAAGCGCGGGACCGATCGGAGGCGACGGGTTCGCCGCTCCGGCCGGCACCTGCAACTTCAGGTATCCGGTCACTTTCTTTGCCATACCAACTCTCCTGTTGCCGGCGAACCGGCGGTTTCAGGTTCCGTGGTGGGGCGCTTTCCGATGACTGGCGATCACCGGCACGCCTCCCACGTCGCTTTTGAGCAAGACGCAAGCCCCGCTCACTCCCGTCATGCCCGGACTTGATCCGGGCATCCATCCCTCTTCAAACGAAGCGGATGGATTGCCGGGTCAAGCCCGGCAATGACAGTAACGATCAGACCTTCTCGACCTGACCGAATTCCAGTTCGACCGGGGTCGCGCGGCCGAAGATCGACACCGCGACCTTCACGCGCGAACGCGCTTCGTCGATTTCCTCGACCACGCCGGAGAACGACGCGAACGGGCCGTCGGCGACGCGGACGTTCTCGCCGATCTCGAACGACACCGACGCCTTCGGGCGCTCCACGCCTTCCTGCACCTGGTGCAGGATGCGCATCGCCTCGGACTCCGAGATCGGCATCGGCTTGTTCTCGGCGCCGAGGAAGCCGGTGACCTTCGGGGTGTTCTTGATCAGGTGGAAGGCTTCGTCGGTGAGGTTCATCTTCACCAGCACGTAGCCCGGGAAGAACTTGCGCTCGGCGTCGACCTTGCGGCCGCGGCGCACCTCGGTGACCTTCTCGGTCGGCACCAGCACCTGCTCGAACAGATCTTCCAGGCCGCGTTGCTTGGCCTGCTCCTTGATCGATTCGGCGACCTTCTTTTCGAAGTTCGAATAGGCGTGGACGATATACCAGCGCATGCTCATGGTAAGGGGCCTGCCGTCAAACGCCGAGCAACAGGCGGATCAGAACGCTGATCACCTGGTCGGCGGCAAAAAAGAAGATCGAAGCCAGCGCCACCATCACGAACACCATGATCGTGGTGATCGAGGTCTCGCGGCGGGTCGGCCAGGTCACCTTGGCGGTCTCGCTCCGCACTTCCTGCAGGAATTTGAACGGGCTGAAGGCCATCGTGTGATCCAGATCAGTCGAATGTGGGTGTTTCAGAAATCCGAACAGCCCCGGTGAACCCAACCCTGGCGAACCTCGCCGGGGATGAGCCGACAACGGGCCCAATTTTCGGGAAATCAAAGCCGCGCCGGAAATCCGTCGAAGCGGGCCGGCAGCGAGTGAGGCCTTGTATGGCGAGTTCGGCAAAACGTCAAGCTGCGCGGCGGTGGACAGAGCCGCGCACGGGACCGTCGCGGCAACCCGCCGCAGACAGAAAAGCCGTTCAGTTTCAACCAGCTGTCAGATTTACGGAGCGCGCCTGGCAGGAGTGGAGAGGCTCGAACTCCCAACCCCCGGTTTTGGAGACCGGTGCTCTACCAATTGAGCTACACTCCTAGGGCCGGCGTCGCCGCCGAACGCGCCGGTTGAAGCATAGGCACCCCCCTGCTGGCAAGTGGGATGCGCGGTTAGGCTTTGGTCTATTCCACTGCCGCGTTGGGGGCGGGCTCTGCGGCCGGCTTCGATCCGGGCCGCGCCGGGCGCGCCAGCGCGCATTCCCGGTTGGCGCCGGTGCCCGGCGCATTCTCGAAAACGCAGCGGCTCGGCGGGGTGCCGCACACCCGGTTGAGCTCGCGGAAACCGACGCAGTGGCCATCCGGCGCGCGATAGCCAGGACCGCCCCTGCAGCCGCAACCTTTGCACGGCGGCCGGTCCGGACAGGCCGCCTCGCCTGCCATCGGCCATGCCCAAGCGAAAAGAAAAGCCGCGCATACGGCAAAGCGTATGCGCGGCTTCCCCAAGCTCATCACGTCGCTCGAGTTGTTACTCGATGATCGCGGCGACGACGCCTGCGCCCACGCGAGTGCGATTTATCGCACTTGCGCATGATAGATGCGGTTGGAGCGCACGGAACGTTTGCTGCGATCATTCGATGATTGCAGCAACCACTCCTGCTCCCACCGTGCGGCCGCCTTCGCGGATGGCGAAGCGCAGCTTTTCTTCCATCGCGATCGGCACGATCAGGTGCACTTCCATCGCGATGTTGTCGCCCGGCATCACCATCTCGGTGCCTTCCGGCAGGTGCACCACACCGGTCACGTCGGTGGTGCGGAAGTAGAACTGCGGACGGTAGTTGGTGAAGAACGGGGTGTGGCGGCCGCCCTCTTCCTTGGTCAGAATGTAGGCTTCGGCCTTGAACTTGGTGTGCGGCTTCACCGAACCCGGCTTGCACAGCACCTGGCCACGCTCGACGTCTTCACGCTTGGTGCCGCGCAGCAGCGCGCCGATGTTGTCGCCCGCCTGGCCCTGATCGAGCAGCTTGCGGAACATTTCGACGCCGGTGCAGGTGGTCTTCTGCGTGTCGCGGATGCCGACGATTTCGATTTCGTCGCCGACCTTCAGAATGCCGCGCTCGACACGGCCGGTCACCACGGTGCCGCGGCCCGAGATCGAGAACACGTCTTCCACCGGCATCAGGAACGGCTGGTCGATCGGACGCTCCGGCTGCGGGATGTAGGCGTCGACCTGGCGCATCAGCTCCAGGATCGCGTCGTGACCCAGCTTCGGATCCGAGTTCTCCAGCGCGGCGAGAGCCGAGCCCTTGACGATCGGAATGTCGTCGCCCGGGAAGTCGTACTTCGACAGAAGCTCGCGCACTTCCATCTCGACCAGCTCGAGCAGTTCCGGATCGTCGACCATGTCGCACTTGTTCAGGAACACCACCAGCGCCGGCACGCCGACCTGACGGGCCAGCAGGATGTGCTCGCGGGTCTGCGGCATCGGGCCGTCGGCCGCCGACACCACCAGGATCGCGCCGTCCATCTGCGCCGCACCGGTGATCATGTTCTTCACGTAGTCGGCGTGGCCGGGGCAGTCGACGTGCGCGTAGTGACGGTTCTGCGTCTCGTACTCGACGTGCGCGGTCGAAATCGTGATGCCGCGCGCCTTCTCTTCAGGCGCCTTGTCGATCTGGTCATAGGCCGTGAACGTCGCACCGCCCGTCTCCGCCAGAACCTTGGTGATCGCCGCAGTCAGCGACGTCTTGCCATGGTCGACGTGACCGATCGTCCCGATGTTGCAATGCGGCTTCGTACGTTCAAACTTTGCTTTGGCCATCGTTCTCCATCCTTGTCGGCGCCAGCCTGGAAGGCGGCGAAACCGCGGCTGGTTACTGCGGAAAAGCACCCTGTTCAAGCCGGATTTTATGGGTCAATCTGGCGCGGAATGCCCCCGCAGGCCCGGATGACACCCGTGTGAACACCGGCGCCGGACCACAACAAAAACAGCAATCGGGAAACGCCATGACCGCGACCGCCGCCGCAACCTCCGCCCCCACCCCGCAGACCCCGGCTTTGCCGGAGGCCAAGCCAGAAACCCTGGGGCTGTCGCCGCGCCGGCTGCAGGTGATGTCGGACGCCTTCAAGCGCGAGATCGACAAGGGCACCATCCCCGGCGTCACCGTGCTGGTGTCGCGCAAGGGCAAGATCGGCTGGTTCGAGGCGCTGGGCCGGCAGGCGCCCGGCTCCGACGCACCGATGCGCCGCGACAGCATCTTCCGCATCTTCTCGATGACCAAGCCGATCGTCTCGATCGGCATCATGCAGCTGGTCGAAGACGGCCAGATGCTGCTCGACGATCCGCTCTCGAAGTTCATTCCCGAATTTGAGAATACCAACGTCGGCATCGTGCGCGGCGGCGAGCTCGAACTGGTGCCGCAGCAGCGCCCGATCACCATCCAGGACCTGCTGCGCCACACCTCGGGTATCACCTATGACCACACCGGCGACGGCCCGATCCACAAAATGTACCGCGCCTCGCGGATCCGCAGCCGCAAGATCACCAACGAAGAACACGCCACCCTGATCGCCTCGATGCCGCTGGTGTGTCAGCCCGGCGCGGCGTGGAATTACAGCCGGTCGACCGACATCCTTGGGCGGGTGATCGAAGTGGTCGCCGGCAAGACACTCGGCGCGTTCCTCACCGAACGCATCCTGGCGCCGCTGCAGATGAGCGAGACCGGCTTCCACACCGCGGCCGACAACAAGGGCCGGCTCGCCGAGGCGTTCCCGACCGATCCGTGGACCGGCGATCCGGTGGCGCTGTTCAACATGCTGGAAAAGCCGGTGATGGAATCCGGCGGCGGCGGCCTGGTCTCGACCACGATGGACTACGCGCGGTTCTGCCAAATGTTGCTCGACGGCGGCACCCTGGATGGCGAGCGTATCATCGGCCGCAAGACGCTCGAGCTGATGGCCAGCAATCACCTCGAGCCGCACATCCCGCCGGACAACTACATCCTGCCGCCGGGCAACGGCTTCGGCCTCGGCTTCGCGGTCCGCACCCAGCCGGGCATCTCGCCCTTCCCCGGCTCGGTCGGTCAGTTCTACTGGAGCGGCATCGCCGGCACGTTCTTCTGGATCGACCCCGCCGAACAGCTGTTCGCGGTGTTCATGTCGCAGGGCCCCGGCCAGCGCGAATACTTCCGCACCCTGGTGCGGGATCTGGTGTATGCGGCGGTGGAGTAGTTAGCCGCCCTCTCCCCGAGTCATTCCGGGGCGCTCGCGCAGCGAGCGAACCCGGAATCTCTCTCGTTCCTATAACCTCGGGATTCCGGGTTCGCGCTTCGCGCGCCCCGGAATGACCCAGAGGGTCAGCTGATCGTCGCGCCGCCGTCGATCACGAGGGTCTGGCCGGTGGTGAAGCTGCCGGCCTTGGAGGCGAGGAACACGGCGGCGCCGGCGATTTCGTCGGGTTCACCGATCCGCTGCAGCGGCGAGCGCGCGGTGGAGTGCTTCAGCGTCTCGGGGTTCTCCCACAGCGCGCGGGCGAAGTCGGTCTTGATCAGGCCGGGCGCGATGCAATTGACGCGAATGTTGTGCACGCCGTACTCGCAGGCAAGGTTGCGGGCGAGCTGCATGTCGGCGGCCTTGGAGATGCAGTAGGCGCCGATCACGGTCGAGCCCTTCAGGCCGCCGATCGAGGACACGATGGTGATCGACCCGTCCTTGCGCTCAATCATCTGCGGCACGACTTCGCTGATCAGCCAGTGGTTGGCGACGATGTTGTTGTCGAGGATCTTGCGGAACTGATCGTCGTTGATGCCGGCCTGCGGACCGTAATACGGGTTCGACGCAGCGTTGCAGACCAGCGCGTCGATCCTGCCGAGTTTCTGAGTCGCCTCCTGCGCGAGGCGCTTCAGGTCGTCCTTGCTGGAGATGTTGGCGGCGAGCGCCAGCGCAGTCCCGGCGCCATAGCTGTCGTTGATCGACTTGGCGACCGCGTCACAAGCATCCTGCTTGCGCGACGAGATCACCACCTTGGCGCCATGCTCCGCCATCCGCTCGGCGATCGCCTTGCCGATGCCGCGCGACGAGCCGGTGATGACGGCGACTTTGCCGCTCAGGTCGAACAAGTTCATGTTTCTCTCCCGTTGTGATTGTTGTGAGTGGATGACTTATCCGTCATTGCGAACGTAGCGAAGCAATCCAGGTCCGTGCACGACGCTGGATTGCTTCGTCGCTTCGCTCCTCGCAATGACGGATGGATTGGATTCGACAATGGTGCTTAGGCCAGCTTGCTCGGCGTCGCCAATTCAGGGCCCGCGGGCTGGTGCATCGCGGCGTGCGACGGATCGGCGATCCACGGCTGCTGATTGACCATCGGAATCCGCCACCCCTCGTGGCCGTTCGAGGCCATGTGATCAAGCCGGGTGATCGAGCAGTTGTCGATGGTGAAGGCCAGCCCCCGCTCCGGCTGATCGCGCAGCGCGACGCCGATCGCGGCCTTGATGGTACCGCCGTGCGCGACCGCGACGATGTCTTCGCCCGGATGCGCGGCAGTGATCCGCGCGATCGCGCGCTTGGTGCGCTCGTACAGATCCATGAAGCTCTCGCCGTTTGGCGCGCGCTCGTCGATCGGCGCAAACCAGAAGGTGTCGAGATTGACCGGCAGCTTGGCGAAGAACGCGGCACGGTTGGTGCCTTGCCAATCACCGAGATGCTGCTCGTTGAGATCAGCCTCTTGCGTGATGGTGTCGGGGCGCGGGAAACCGGCGGCGAAGATCGCTTCCGCGGTCATGTGGGTGCGCTTCAGCTTGCTCGCGTACCACACTGCGTTCTGCGGCAGCACCCGGCTGACCGCATCGAACACTACGCGATCGCTGCAGTCGCAGTCGATGTCGATCTGGCCGTAGATGTTGCCGCCGTCGCTGCGCACCGGTGCATGCCGCACCCACCACCACCGAGTCGCGGTGACGCCGACCGGCACCGAATGTTGGGCGACGAACGGTTTGTCGTTGGAAGACGGCGGCACGTTCGTCATGCGAGAAAATCCTTTCAATCCGGTCACAAGTCGCTGTACGTCAGACCTCGCATCGCCTCAAGTCACTTGTGTGTCGAACGCGCGATGTCGATCGAACGATCGTCGTTCCAATTCCGTCAAACGGCAAACGCCGAAGCGATCAGCAGGGAGCAACGCATGGGCCGCCTCGAAGGCAAATCCATCATCATCACCGGCGCCGGCAGCGGCATCGGCCGCGCGGCATCGCTGCTGTTCACCAAGGAAGGCGCGCAACTGATCGCGGTCGATCGCACCGAAGGCGTGCAGGAGACGGTCGAGCAAGTGCGCAAGGCGGGCGGCACCGCCGAAGCGGTGATGGCCGATGCAGGCTCCGAGGACGACGTGAAGGGGTTCGTCGCCAAGGCGATCGCCGCTTACGGCAAGCTCGACGGCATCTGGGCCAATGCGGGTATCAGCGGCGGGCTGGTGCCGCTGCCCGAACAGACGCCGGAACACTGGCAGGAGATCCTGCGCGTCAACCTGATCGGTCCGTTCCTGGCGATCAAGCACACCATGCCGCATCTGATCAAACAGGGACACGGCGCGATCGTGTGCACCGCCTCGGTCGCGGGCCTGAAGAGCGGCGCGTCGGGCCACCCCTACGCGGCGTCGAAAGCCGGCGTGATCAGCCTGGTGCAGACCACCGCCTACTCGCTGTCAGGCACCGGCGTGCGCATCAACGCGGTCTGCCCCGGCCTGATCGAGACCGGCATGACCAAGCCGGTTTTCGACAATGCCAAGCAGCGCGGCACTGATCACAAGATCGGCCAGCTCAACCCGCTGAAGCGCGCCGGCCAACCGCACGAACTCGCCACCATGGGGTTGTTCCTGCTCAGCGACGAAGCGTCTTACGTCAACGGCCAGGCCTTCCCGGTCGACGGCGGCCTCACCGCGTCGATGCCTTATGCGGGCAAGCCGATCTAAGACCGGATGATGAGCGGAGCGGAGCGGACCGCTCTACACACGAAAGTCATCCCCGCGCATGCGGGGATCCAGTATTCCAGAGCGTTCGTGATGACCAAGACGCACTGGGATACTGGGTCGCCCGGTCAAGCCGGGCGATGACGACCTTTTTGAGATCAAGATCGCAATTTCGTCATTCCGGGGCGCGCGTGTAACGCGCGACCCCGGACTCTCCTCTTGGCCGTCAGTCGTTTCTTGTCAGCTCGGATTCCAGGTCTGCACACCTTCGGTGTGCATCCCGGAATGACGTTGGTGAGAGCAACAGAAAAGGCGCGATCCTTGCGGACCGCGCCTTTTTCAATCTCGAAGCCGCTTACTTCGCGCCCGCCTTCTGGGCGTATTCCCACGCCAGCTCCGCCATCGGCACGGTGCGGGCGGCGGATTCCTTGGCCTTGTCGGAGGCCGCGGTGCCGTCGCGGACGCGGCCGGCGATGCCCGCCAGAATGCCGGCGAGGCGGAAGGTGTTATAGGCGAGATACCAATTGAGGTTCGGAACGCCGGCGATGCCCGCGGCCTTGCAATAGATGTCGGCAGCCTGCTCCAGCGTGGGGATATTCAGCGCCTTGAGATCGGCTTCGGCGAGGCCCGGCATCGCCCACTGCATCAGCAGATAGGTGAAGTCGGCCATCGGATCGCCGAGCGTCGACAGCTCCCAATCCAGCACCGCCAGCACCCGCGGCTCGGTGGCGTGGAAGATCATGTTGTCGAGCCGGTAGTCGCCGTGCACCACCGACACCCGCTCCTGCACCGGCACAGTGCTCGGCAGCCACTCCATCAGCCGCTCCATCTCCGGGATGGGCTCGGCCACCGACGCCTTGTACTGCTTGCTCCAGCGGTCGACTTGGCGGGCGAAGTAGTTGCCGGGCTTGCCGAAGTCGCCGAGGCCGATGGCTTCCGGCTCGTAACTGTGCAGCTGCGCTAGTGTCTCGATCTTGGCCTTGAAGATCGCCCAGCGCGACTCCGGCGTCTGGGTCGGCAGGGTCGGATCCCAGAACACCCGGCCCTCTTCCATCGACATGATGTAGAACGACACGCCGATCACGGAGTCGTCGGTGCACAGCGCATAGGCCTTGGCGACCGGGAAGCCTTGCTTGCCGAGGGCGGCGATGACGCGGAATTCGCGATCGACCGCGTGCGCCGACGGCAGCAGCTTGCCGAACGGCTTGCGCCGCATCACGTAGGAACGGTTCGGGGTGATGAGCTTATAGGTCGGGTTGGACTGCCCGCCCCTGAATTGCTGAACCTCGAGCGGGCCCTGATAGCCCTCGACGTTCACCTGCATCCATTCGGCGAGGCGGGCCTCGTCGACCCGATGCCGCTCCTCGACCGGCTTGGTGCCGGTGTAATCGTCGTCGTTTCGCTTCCCGACCAAGTGACGCTCCTTGTTCTTGTTCGCGCGTTACGCGCCGCGCGTTCCGACAATCCCAAAATGGTCATACCCGGGCTTGACCCGGGTATCCATCTTTTCAAGAGATGGATCGCCGGATCAAGTCCGGCGATGACGTTTTTATGCGGCCTACGCGGTCAGTGCGCCGCGTTGGCGTACTTCTTCATCTCCAGCCGGGCGATGGCACGGTTGTGCACCTCGTCCGGACCATCCGCGAGCCGCAGCGTGCGGATGTTGGCGTAATCCTTGGCGAGACCCGCATCGTCGGACACGCCGGCGCCGCCGAAGGCCTGGATCGCTTCGTCGATGATGCGCTGCGCCATGCGCGGCGCCGCCACCTTGATCATCGCGATCTCGAGCTGAGCGGTCTTGTTGCCGACCTTGTCCATCATGTCGGCGGCCTTGAGGCACAGCAGGCGGTTCATCTCGATGTCGATGCGGGCTTCGGCGATCCGCTGCTCCCACACCGAGAACTCGATGATCCGCTTGCCGAACGCGACGCGCGACTGCAGCCGCTTGACCATCTTCTCAAGCGCCTCTTCGGCCTTGCCGATGGTGCGCATGCAGTGATGGATGCGGCCCGGACCGAGACGGCCCTGCGCGATCTCGAAGCCGCGGCCTTCGCCGAGCAGGAGGTTCGACGCCGGAACGCGGACGTTCTCCAGCTTGACCATGCCGTGACCGTGCGGCGCATCGTCGAATCCGAACACCGGCAGCATCTTCTCGATGGTGATGCCGGGGGTGTCGAGCGGCACCAGGATCTGCGACTGCTGCTGATGGCGCGCAGCGTTCGGATCGGTCTTGCCCATCACGATCGCGATCTTGCAGCGCGGATCGCCGACGCCCGACGACCACCACTTGCGGCCGTTGATGACGTAGTGATCGCCGTCCTTCTCGATCCGGGTCTCGATGTTGGTCGCATCCGACGACGCCACCGCCGGCTCGGTCATCAGGAACGCCGAACGGATTTCGCCGGCCATCAGTGGCCGCAGCCACTTCTGCTTCTGCTCCTTGGTGCCGTAGCGGAACAGCACTTCCATGTTGCCGGTGTCGGGCGCCGAGCAGTTGAACACTTCGGAGGCCCAGGAGATGTGGCCCATCTGCTCGGACAGCAGCGCGTATTCGAGGTTCGACAGACCCGCGCCGTGGAATTCGTCATCGTCGTGCGACGACGGCGGCAGGAACAGATTCCACAGACCTTCGGCCTTCGCCTTGGCCTTCAGTTCCTCGAGAACCGGGATCACCTTCCAGCGCTCGCCCTCGGCGTCCTGCTGCTTGTAGATCGGCACCGCGGGGCGGACGTGGTCGTTCATGAACTTGGTGACGCGGTCCAGCCATTCGCTTTGGCGATCGGACATCGTGAAATCCATCAGGCGATCCTCACTGTTTTCCCAGACTGTTGTGACCGACGGGGTGGCGGCACTGTCGTCCTGCCGCATCGCGCCCGCAAGTCGGATTCCGCCCCGCATCCCCCGAGGGCCGGGAGACCACGAACCGCGAAAACGAAGCTGCCGGCGCTTCAGCGCCTACGGCGCATTGACTTCCGGCTGTGAAACGATAGTTTCATACAACTGTTTGAATTGCAAGAACGATGATTTCCCGCGGAGCGGCATGTCCACCGACACCACACGCAGTGCGATCCTGACCGCCGCCGAACGGCTGTATGCCGAGCGCGGCTTCGGCGACGTCACCTTGCGCGACATCGTCGCCGCAGCCGGCGTCAACCTCGCCGCGGTGAACTATCACTTCGGCTCGAAGGACGAGCTGATCGCCGAACTGTTCGTGACCCGCTCGATCGCCACCAATCGCGAGCGGTTCAACGAGCTCAAGGCCGCGGAAACCGCCGGCGGCGGTCGCGCGCCGATCGAGGCGGTGTTGCGGGCGCTGATCGGCCCGACATTGCGCGGCTGCCTTGGCCAGGACAGCGAGCGCTCGGATGCCGCACGCTTCATGATCCGCGCCGCGATCGAAACCATTCCGCCGATCCGCAAGATCAAGAACCGCGAGATCGACCACTTGCGCAAATTCGCAGCGGCAATGCGGCGCTCCCTGCCCGGCAAGCCGGACGCCGAGATTTATTGGGGCCTGCACTTCGCCCTGGCGATGGCGCAGCAGACGGTGCGGGACAGCGAGCGCCTGCTGCGGCTGTCGGAGGGCACTTGCGATCTCGACGACGTCGACGGGGTGATCGACCGCGTCGTGGCGGTAGCGTCGCTGGCGCTGAAGATGGGCACCGTCGGCACCAGCGAGGCCGCAGTGTCGCGGCGACGCTGAGCCTGCGCGGCGGCCGCCGACGACCTCAACTCATCGCGCGATCAGCTCGAAGATGCGGTACAGCACCAGCCCGGCAGCCAGCACCAGATAGCCGCGCAATACCAGCAGCCAGGTGCGGCTGACGGCACTGAGACGGGCCGGCGGCAGCGTTGCGAGTGGCGGCATCCGCCACTCTTCCGGCGCAACAGCGGGCTCCGCCACGGGCTCGGCGCGAAAATTCTGTCGGCGTCGCGCGATCAGCGCCACGAGTGCGGACAGCAGCAGCGCGCCGGCCACGCCGCCGCCCAGGATGCCGAGGATCGTTCGCTCGCCGAGCTCGGGGAACAGCACCGACACGGTGAGGATGACCGACAGCAGCACCAGCACCGCGACGATCGCACCGGTGAACAGGTTGCCGGCGCGGCCGTTGGCCCACGGCCCGAGCACGGCCTTGTCGTTGCACAGCAGCAGCAGAAACACCGTTGCGCTCGGCAGCAGCACGCCGGCCAGCGTCTGCACCGCGTTGGTGAGCAGGCCGAGCGGCATTCCCGGCGTGACCACCAGCGCCGCCGCAAACGCGATCAGTCCGGCATAGACCGCATAGAACCCCTTCGCCTCGCGCGGCTTGCGATGCAGCGAATGCGCCACCGCGAACACGTCGCCGATCGCATAAGCGGTCGACAGCGAGACTGCCGCGGCGCCGATGATGCTGGCGTCGAGCAGCGCCAGGGCGAACAGGATCGCGGGCAGCCGCCCGGCCGCCTGCTCCAGCCCGTGCGCGGTGCCGAGCGCATCGGTGTAGGCGCCGAACTCAGGCCGGCCTGCAAACGCCGCCGCCGAGAACCCGATCATCGCCACCGCGCCGATGATCACCAGGCCAATGCCGACGCAGAGATCCCAGCGCTCGTAGCGGATGAAGCGCGGGGTGATACGCTTGTCGATCAAATAGCTCTGCTGAAAGAACAGCTGCCACGGCGCGATGGTGGTGCCGACGATGGCGATGATCAGCAGCATCACCTCGCCGAGCGGCGCGCCGGCCGGCATCTTCGGCACGAAGAAATCGTGCGCCAATTGCGGCAGCGGCGGATGCACCATCACGGCAACCGGGATCAGCAGCAGACTGCCGGCGACCAGCACCAAGGCGAACCGCTCGAACCGGCGGAAGTCACCGGTCGAGACCGCAAAGGTGATGATCACCGCAGCCGCGATCACGCCCCAGAATTGCGACAGGCCGAGATATTGCAGCGCCAGGCTGATGCCGATGAACTCGGTCACCAGCGTCAGCGCGTTGAGCAGGAACAGGTCAGCGACGCTGAACGCGCCCCAGAACTTACCGAACCGTGCGAAGATCAGCCGCGCATGGCCGACGCCGGTAACGGCGCCGAGCCGCACCACCATCTCCTGATTGACGTACAGCACCGGGATCAACAGCAGCAACGTCCACAACAGCGTGGTGCCGTAGTTCTGGCCGGCCTGGGTGTAGGTGCCGAACGCGCCGGCGTCATTGTCGCCAACCATCACGATCAGGCCGGGACCGGCGATTGCCAGCAGCGTTTGCAGCCGGGCTTTGAGCGTACGCCGGGGCGCGCGGTCATCGGCCGCGATAGTGCCGAGTGCGCCGCGGATCTCGCCGAGATGGGCGCTGTCCAGCACCGCGCTCGGCGGAACGGCGGCGCAGGCTGCCGTCGCCTGTAAGGGGATGTGCTTGGTCATTTGACTCTCCTGATCCGGCTCGCGCAGCGGCCGAACTCGGAGAGCGGCGCTAAGCGCCCTCGCCGGCCCGGCGCCGGTGCGGCGCGGCCACGTCTGGTGCTGATTTCGGGAGTGGCAGGCCCGCCGCACGCACGAAGGCGGCGGCGGGCGATCTGGGTTGATGGTCCATCGGGAAGGCTCCTGCCCGGCAAGCCGCCGGGCGCTCGGATTTACGCCGCGCGCGAGGGCGGCTGGTACACGCGGTCGCCGGTGTCACCGCCTTCGGCGCCCGCGGCGGCGCCGGACGGCACCACAGTCCATCCGGCCACCAGTGTGCCGGCCGAGCCGACATACCAATGCAGTGCGAGCGCGGGACGCTGCGCCCGGCGCGGCATGCTGCGGACGTTGTCGTTGGCGTGGGCGCGCCGGCTCTCGGCCGGGCGCGCGGCGCGGCCGGTCCAGACCGGCCACCACGCGGTTTTGAAGTTGATCGACATCACTCACCTCCACGGCCGCAACGCGGCGGGACGGTGAGATCAGGCGGCTAGCAGCGCACCTTGCTCACGCGGCCCGACACGGTGGCGGTCCGATGTGTTGCGGTCGCATTCGCCCGGCCTATCGCGGGGGGAAGGCGGCCAAAGCTGCTAGGGCCCATGTGCTCTTCGTTGGATGAGAAGGAAGGATCGCGCGCAAAGGCTCGACCCGGCCGGAGCCCTACGCCCGCACCTGCGATCGAGTCAACACTGTTTGTGGCCGGTCACGCCGCCGTGTTCGGCGGGCACGGACGGTGCGCAGCACCGCCCGTCCTTGCTGCGCGCGCGTGCGCGGACGCCTCAGATCGCCAGATAGCGATGGCGCAGTTCTTCGCTGTCGAGGACGTGCTTGGCGGTACCGTCGAACACCACTTCGCCGGTGTCGAGGATCACGGCGCGGTCGGACAGTTCCAACGCCGCCACTGCATTCTGCTCGACGATGATGGTGGTGATGCCCGCAGCACGTACTTCCTTCAGCGCCTTGGCGATGTCGTGGCGGACCACCGGAGCCAAGCCTTCGTAGGGCTCGTCGAGCAGCAGCAGCTTGAGATCGCGGGCCAGCGCGCGGGCGATCGCCAGCATCTGCTGCTCACCGCCCGACATCGTCACGCCTTCCTGCTTGCGGCGCTCGGCCAGCCGCGGGAATAGCTCGTAGATCCGTTCGAACGACCAGCCGACGCTGCCGGAGATCACCGCGATCTGCAGATTCTGCTCCACCGTCATCCCCGGGATGATGCGGCGATCTTCCTGCACCAGTTGGATGCCGGCCTGGGCGGCGACATAGTTCGGCTTGCCGTGCAGCTTGACGCCGTCGAGGATTACTTCGCCCGAGACCAGCTCGGGCGTCGAGGCGCGTGCGATCGAGCGCAGCGTCGAGGTCTTGCCGGCCCCGTTGCGGCCGAGCAGCGCCAGGATCTCGCCCTTGTTCAGCGAGAACGAGACGTTCTGCACGATATAGCTGTCGCCGTAATAGGCGTTGAGGTTGCGGCAGCAGAAATACGGCGTCTCGCCCGCATGGTTGGCGTGCGGTCGTTCGGCGGTCATCGTCGTCATACTTGCTCCTCGCCGAGATAGGCTTCGATCACTTTCGGGTTGCCCTTGATCTCGTCGGGCACGCCCTGCGCGATGACGCGGCCGCCGGCCAGCACGGTGATGCGGTCAGCGAGCGAAAACACCACATGCATGTCGTGCTCGATGATCACGATGGTCATGCCGGACTGCTTGATCTGCCGCAGGATCTCGATGGTGGCGTTGGTGTCGGCGCGCGCCATGCCGGCGGTCGGCTCGTCGAGCAGCAGCAGCTTCGGCTTCTGCACCAAGCCCATCACCAGCTCGAGCCGGCGCTTGTCGCCGCGCGAGAGCGCACCGGCGAGGTGATACAGATGGCCGCCGAGGCCGCGCTCGCGCAGCGCCTGCACGGCGCGCTGGCCGATCTCGCCCTGCTCGTCGAACCGCGACACCAGCTTGAGCCGGAACGCGCCGTCCTGATGCGACAGCATCGCCATCATCACGTTTTCCAGCACGGTCAGATCGCCGAAGATCTCCGGCGTCTGAAACACCCGTGCCACGCCAAGCTGGTTGATCTCATACGGCTTCAGCCCGGTGAGCTGAGTGCCGTGGAACATCACCTTGCCCTGCGTCGGCGGCAGCACGCCGACGCAGACGTTGAGCAGCGTCGATTTGCCGGCGCCGTTGGGGCCGATGATGGCGTGGGTCTCGCCCTCACGGATGTCGAGATGCACATCCGCCAGCGCGTGCAGACCCGCGAACGTCTTGTGGACGTGATCGATGTGCAGAACGATGTCGCTGTTCACGTTCATGGCGCGGTGGCTCTCGCTTTTTGCTCGGCGGCGTTCTTCTCGATCTCGGCGGTGCGGTCGTGCGACGGCATCTCCTCGATCACCATTTCGCCGAGACCGTCACGCTGCGGCGAGTCGCCGAGCGATTTGACCTTCGGGGTGTGCTTCAGGCCGATCAGTCGGTTGATGCCTTCCATCACGCCGCCCGGCAGGAAGATCACCACCGCCATAAACAGCAGGCCGAGAGTGAGCTGCCAGCCTTCGCCGACGAACAGGCTCAGCGTCTTCACCACCGGCTCGCGCAGCCCGTCGGGCACGAAGGTGAACATCGCCTTGAGCTGAGCTTCGTTGTAGGCCGAGAAGATGTTCTCGAAGTACTTGATGATGCCAGTGCCGAGCACCGGGCCGAGCAGCGTTCCGGCGCCGCCCAGGATGGTCATCAGCACCACCTCGCCCGACGCGGTCCACTGCATGCGCTCAGCGCCCGCGAGCGGATCGGTCGCGGCGAGCAGCGCGCCGGCGAGACCGGCGAACATGCCGGAGATCACGAAGGCGGACAGCAGATACGGCCGGGTCGAATAGCCGGTGTAGCCCATCCGGTTCTGGTTCGACTTGATGGCGCGCAGCGTCATGCCGAACGGCGAGCGGAAGATCGCGATCGACAAGCCGAACGCCGCCACCAGCACCGCGCCGCAGATGTAGAACCCGGTCCAGCCGGTGATCTGCATGCCGAACAGCGACGGCGTCGGCGAGACGTAGCCGATCGCGGCGTCGAGATAACGCGGATCCTGGCGCAGCACGCGCAGGCCAGTTTCGCCGTTGGTGATCGGCGTCAGCACCGAATATGCCATGTTGTAGCACATCTGCGCGAACGCCAGCGTCAGGATCGAGAAGTAGATGCCGGAGCGGCGCAAGCTGACGAAGCCGATCGCCAGCGCCAGCACCCCGGCCAGCACCACCGACATCGCCACCGCAGGCAGCAGATCCATCGACAGCAGCTTGAACGACCACACCGCGGCGTAGGAGCCGACGCCGAGGAACGCGGCGTGGCCGAACGACAGGTAGCCGGTGAGACCGAACAGGATGTTGAAGCCGATCGCGAAGATGCCGTAGATCGCGAACTTCTGCAGCAGGTCCGGATAGCCGGCGCCGATCGGGGTGAAGATGATCGGGCCCAGCGCCACCACGATGGCAAAGCCGATCAGCAGCGCGATGTCGGCGAGTTTGGAGGTATGCTTCATCGGATCAGCTCTCCATCACGCCCTTGCGTCCCAGCAATCCGCGCGGACGCACCAACAACACCACCACGGCGACCAGATAGATGATGATCTGGTCGATGCCGGGCAGCAGGCCCTTGATCTCGTTCATCGAGGCGAACGACTGCAGGATGCCGAGCAGAAAGCCGGCCAGCACCGCACCCGGCAGCGAGCCCATGCCGCCGACCACGACGACGACGAACGACAGCACCAGGAAGTCCATCCCCATGTGATAATCGGGCGGCACGATCGGCGTGTACATCACGCCGGCGAGGCCGGCGACGATCGCCGCGAGGCCGAACACGATGGTGAAGCGCCGCTCGATATTGATGCCGAGCAGGCCCACGGTTTCACGGTCCTGCATGCCGGCGCGCACCACCATGCCGAAGGTGGTGAGCTGGAGGAAGGCAAACACCGCGCCGATCACCACCAGCGAGAAGCACAGATAGACGATGCGCCAGTACGGATAGACGATCGCCTCGGTGATCTGCAGCGAACCGGAGAACAGCGCCGGTGCCGACTGAGCGATCGGATTGGCGCCGAAGAAGTGCTTGACGATCTCCTGCAGCACGATGGCGAGGCCGAACGTGACCAGGATCTGGTCGGCGTGCGGGCGCTTGTAGAAGAACCGGATCAGGCCGCGCTCGATCAGGATGCCGATCAGCAGCATCACCGGGATCGCGAGCAAGATCGACACCGGCACCGAGTAATCGATCAGCACCTTGCCCCAGTCGCCGAGCATCGACTGCACGTAGGGCGTCTTGACCTCCAGCGGCGAGCCCCAGGGCGTCGTCCGCGTCGGATCAATCTTGACGATTTCCAGCGTCAGCAGCTTGTTGAACACCACGGCGCAGAACGCGCCGAGCATGAACAGCGCGCCGTGGGCGAAATTCACCACGCCGAGCGTGCCGAAGGCCAAGGTCAGCCCGAGCGCGATCAGCGCATAGGCCCCTCCTTTGTCGAGGCCGTTCAGGATCTGCAGAACGATCGCGTCCATGCGTGGTCAATCTCCCCCTGTGTCCGCGGCACCAAGGCGCGCGTCCATCGAAATTCCCCGGCGACCGACCCCGGCCGGCGGGCCAATACAAACTTTGCAGTCACTGTCGCCCGACCATCGGTCAGAGGCGGTACGCGCTTTATTGCGGCTCAAGAGACACGTGGCGGTCGGCTGCGCCGCGGGGCTCAGCCGACCGGTCACGATTCTGCTCGCCGGGCCGCAGCTCGCAACCCGGCCGGATCAGATCAGCCGCACGCCTTGGCGTCCTTGGAGCCAAGTTCGCCGCCGAAGATGCTCGGGTCGTAGGTGACCTGCGACGCCGGCACGATCTTCTTGACTTCGAGCAGGTCGAACTTGTCCTTCGGCTTTTCCTTGCCCTGCACCACCAGCACGTCCTTGAAGCACTGATGGTCGGCGGCGCGATACAGCGTCTTGCCGTTGCCGAGGCCGTCGAACTCGAAGCCTTCGAGCGCTGCGATCACTTTCGAGGGGTTGAAGGTGCCGGCACGCTCGACGGCGTCGGCATACAGGATCGCCTGGACGTAGCAGGTCTGCGCGGCCTGCGACGGAGGGGTGCCGTAAGCGGCGCCGAACGACTTGGTGAAGGCGCTGGTGGCGGCGTCTTCGAGCTTCCAGTCCCAGTTCGCGGTGCCGTAGATGCCCTTGATCGCATCGCCGGCGCCCTGCGCCATCAGCTCGGAGAACAGCGGCACGACGATCTCGAACTTCTTGCCGTTCGCCATCTTGTCGCGCAGGCCGAACTGAACCGCCTGGGTCAAGGAGTTGATCATGTCCTTGCCGTAGTGGTTCAGCACGAGCACGTCGGCGCCGGAATTCAGCACCGGCGTAATGTACTGCGAGAAGTCGGCGGCGCCGAGCGGGGTGCGGACCGCCTTGACGGTCTTCCAGCCCTGCTTCTCGGTCGCGTCCTTCATCGACTCTTCCTGGGTCCAGCCCCAGGTGTAGTCGGCGGTCAGGTGATAGGCGACGCGGTCCTTGCCATAGGCTTCGGCCAGCACCGGGCCGAGCGCGACGCCGGACATGTAGGCGTTGAAGAAGTGGCGGAAGCCGTAGGCGCGCTTGTCCTTGCCGGTGGTGTCGTTGGAGTGGGTCAGGCCGGCCATGAAGATCACGCCGACGTCCTGGCACAGCGACTGCACCGCGACCGCTTCGGCCGACGACGAGCCGCCGGTGATCATGATCGCGCCGTCCTTTTCGATCATGCGCTTGGCGGTGGCGCGCGCCTGATCGGCCTTGGTCTGAGTATCACCCGAAACGAAGGTGACCTTCTTGCCGAGCACGCCGTTGCCCTTGAGCGCCAGCGGCTTCATGGTCTTCAGCATGCCGCCGTCGCCCTCACCGTTGAGGTGCTTCACCGCGAGCTGATAGGCCTTGAGTTCATCCATGCCTTCGTCGGCATAGGCGCCGGACTGCGGAACGTTGAAGCCGAAAACGACTTCCTTGCCCTTCGGGATGTTGCAGAAATCGTCGGCCCAGGCATCGCGGATGAAAAAGCTCGGCGTGGCAAGGGCGGCAGCACCGGCCAAGCCGGTCTTGAGCGCAGTTCTGCGGTCGATGATAAATTTTTTGTCGGCCATGGGGCGTCTCTCCTCGGGTTCCTCGGGAAGTCTTCTTGTTAGTCTCGGGTCGTCGCGCTCACACGCTGATCGATGCCCGGGCTGCTCTTGGTGGCAGCGGAGCCGAAGTCTTGGAGAGCGGGTCCAATAGGGTCAACCGCTCCTTTTGTCTAAGGAGCGTCGATCAGTTCGCCGCGAAGGTAATTGCTCCCGCAGTTGACAGAACTAATCGTCAGTTTGTCGTGACAACTGGTCACAGTAACTATTGTGCATATCGATCAGAAAGCGTCGGCAGATCAGTCACTGCAGCGTTGTCACAACTGTCACATATCGCGCTGCACCAAATAACAACTCGGACGTCTCCGCATCCGCGTCCGCCAATTTATGTGACGTTTGGTCGCTCAAGCGCGCCTTGGACTATGCACGCCCGCGACATCATGTCCGATACCGCACAGTTCTGAGTGTGAGGATCGTTTAGAATTTACCGAACCAGGTCGGCACATTCTCAGCACCGCCGAGACTGGCGGCATCGCCATACAGCCCCGCGAGAAAGGTCGCGCGATGGCTGGCGTTGGCAGTCGGGATTCCCACAGCCTGGTGACCGCCGGCCGACAGCGCCCGATACACCATCGCCGGATGCAGCGCTTCGTCGGCAAGCCCATAGTGAAACCGGATCGGCGAATCGTAGCGCCAATACGAAGCCCGATTGGCTGCGAGGTGACGCACGAAGGCGCTGTTGCGATCGTCGGTGGCGCGCTCGAAGAAGCCCGGCACCAACAGATCGGAGCCGGTCGGGAACGGCTGCTGCGGATCGGCCACGACCTTGTAGTCTTCCAAGTACTTGCGGGCCATCGCCCGGTATTCGGGGCGGATGGCGCTGTCGAGCAGACCGCTGAGGCGATAGTTCAGCTCGTAACTGCCCAGCGCAACGATCATGCACAGCGAGATCCAGTTCGGCAGCGCCGGATAGGACGTCGTGCCGGCCGGCAGCGCGAAGCTTTGCGCGCCGGCCCAGTAGCTCCAGGCTTCGTTCAGATCGTTGAAGGGGCTGGCGACCGCCGTGGCAGCAATGGGTCGCGACCGGCGGCGCAGCGCCTGATGAAGCCATTGGGTGTTGAGCGCGCCCTGCGACCAGCCGTGCAGGAAGAGTTTCGACGGCTTCAGGCCAAGCGACGCCATCGCCACCTCGCCCGCCGCCAGCATGTCGAGACAGGTCTGGACGCTGACGCCTTTGACTGCGTAGCCCTCCCCTCGGCCGTTGCGGAATGGCCCCTTGCCGACATAGTCGGCGGCGATCACCGCATAGCCGCGCGCCGCGAACCGCTGCACGTTGAACAGCGTCTCCAGCGAATCCGCCGCATCGCTGAGCTGGTACGCCGGATCGGCCAGCTTGGTCAGGTTCGACGGCACCTGATCGAACGACAGGATGGTGCCGTGCTGCCACGACAGCAGCGGCAGTTCGCCGGTCTTGCCGGCCGGCACCGCCAACAGCCCGCTGACCTTCAGCCGCTCTCCGGTCTCGGGAACGCGGGTCGTGGTCACGATCCGGTGTAGATCGACGTCAACCTGCGCGCTCGCGGTGGCGGCATCGAAGGCAGGCAGGATCGCCGGAGCGTTGAACAGCGGGAACGCCTTGGCGACCTCGGCGTCGAGCCGCGCGGCGCTGACCCGCGCCGACATGTCAATCCCGGATCGCAGGAAGGAGCGCCGCACCGCCGCCTGTGCCGGGCTGAAGCCGAGCGCAGCGGCGCCGGCGGTAGCCGCGGCACCGAACACCAGAGACCGACGCTGCCGGTCGATCCCGCCTGAGGCTGCCTCTGACTGAGCAGGAACTGACAGGTGTTTCAAAAGCGCCGGCATATGGAGGGCCTCGGATCGCAAGCAAGGACGAATCGACGATCGGGCCAGTGTAGCGCGCGCCAGTGACCCAGCATGCAGAGCGCAAAGAAAACGCCGCACGGGAAACGCCTCAATCGAGGCGATCCGGCGCGGCGCGGATGGTGCGTGGCAGCCTGCCGCCGCGTCAGCTGACGCGACGTTCGCGGCTCTCCCAATACGGCTGGCGCAGTTCACGCTTGAGGATCTTGCCGGCACCGGACAGCGGCAGCGGCGTCTCGGTGATCTCCACACTGCGCGGGCACTTGTAGCCGGCGATCAACGCCTTGCAGTGGGCGATCAGCTCTTCCGCCGTTACGGTGGCGCCGGCCTTGGTGACCACCACCGCGTGAACCTGCTCGCCCCACGCCTCGTGCGGAATGCCGATCACCGCGCATTGCGCCACCGCCGGATGCTGCGCCACTGCGTTCTCGACCTCGACCGAGTACACGTTCTCACCGCCGGAGATGATCATGTCCTTGACCCGGTCAACGACGTAAACGAAGCCGTGGTCGTCCATGTAGCCGCCGTCGCCGGTGTGCATCCAGCCCCCAGCGAGCGAGCGCGCGGTCTCCTCCGGCCGCTCCCAATAGCCCATCATCATGTTGTCGCCGCGCACGCAGATCTCGCCGACCGTCCCATAAGGCACGGTGCGATCCTCGGCATCGACGATCCGCACTTCGCAACCCAGCGTGGCCCGGCCGGCGGCGCGCTGCCGCCCCTTGGCCTTGCCCTCGCCGATGTGCTCCTTCCAATGCAGCAGCGTCGCGATCGGCGACAGCTCGGTCATGCCGTAGGCCTGGGTAAACTGCACCTTCGGCAGCGCCGCCGAAGCGCGGGCCAGCACGGCCTCGCTGATCGGCGAGGCGCCGTACACGATGTTCTTCAGCGACGACAGGTCGTAATTCTTCAGCGCCGGATGATCGACGAACATCTGGATCATGGTCGGCACCAGCAGTACGTCGGTAACCCGCTCGTTCTGCATCGCTTGCATCACGCCCTCCGGCGTGAACGACGGGATCATCACGTTGGAGCCGCCCGACAGCAGCAGCGAATACATCGCGGCGCCGTTGGCGAGGTGGAACATCGGCGCGGCGTGCAGATAGACAGACGTCCCGGGAAACAGCCCCTCGCCCAGCGCATTGAGTGCGTTCGCCATCAGATTGCCGTGGCTCAGCATCACGCCCTTGGAGCGGCCCGTGGTGCCGCCAGTGTAGAAGATGCCGGCGAGATCCTCGGCCTTGCGCATCGCATCCGGAATCGGCGCGTGAGTGGCGATCAGATCCTCATAGCTCTGCATGCCGGCCGGCACGTCGCCTTCGTCGGCATAGATCAGCACCATCGACGGGATCGCCTGCGCCAATGCGGCACCAGTCGCGGCGAACGCCTTGTCGACCACCAGCGCCACCGCGCGACAGTCGCGCAGCGCGTCTTCGTTCTCCAGCGCGCTCCAGCGGATGTTCAGCGGCACGATCACGCCGCCGCACCAGCCGGCAGCGAGATACATTTCGAGATAGCGATCCGAATTCAGCGACAGGATGGCAACGCGTTCGCCCTCGCCGACACCGCTGGCACGCAAGCCGGCAGCGAGCCGCGCGACGCGGTCGCCGACCTCGCGCCAGTTACGTCGGCGGCCGGCGCAGACGGTGGCCAGCCCTTCCGGGTTGATCTGCAGCGCGCGGCGCAGGCCGTGGGTGATGTTCATGATGTCCTCCCTTGGGTCGTTTCCTGTTGTTGTTGCCGTCGGGCGCCTGAAGGGCGCTCTTCTTCTTGGTTGATCGGGTGGCGAGCCCCTCGGTGAGGCGCATCGCGAATTCGTCGGCGATCGCCTCCGGCGACAGCGCGCCGTCGCGCTGATACCAGTGGCCGATCCAGTTCAGCGATCCGGCGATCGCGAACGCGGTAAGCTTCGGATCGCACGACTTGATCGATCCGTCGGCGACGCCCTCCGCGATGAAGCGGCGGAACGTCTGGTCGATGCCGCGCTTGGCGGCGCGCACCGTCTTCTCGTTGTCCGGCGACAGATCGCGCGGATTGAACCGCACCATGCTGGCACCGAACTCCGTGGCCATCGTTGCGGCATAGGCGCGCACCAGCGCGCGCAGCTTGCCGAGTCCGTCGTCACCGGACCGGCTGATGTCCGCAATGATCTCGTCGACCTGCTCCTGACCGAGCGCCCAACACTCGAACAGAATCTCCTCCTTGCTGCGGAAGTAATTGTACAGCGCCGGCTTGGTGATGTTCAGCCGCTCCGCCACTTCGTTGAGCGTGGCGCGATGATAGCCCTGTTCGAGGAACAGATGCACCGCCGTTCGCAGCACCGCCTCGCGCTTTTCGTCGCGGGCGCGGCGGCGGCTCTCGAACGGCATCCAGGGTGATCGGTCGTCGGCGGTATGTCCGCTCATCACAAATTCCGCAGGCAGCAATTTGGCAAGTAACTGATCCGGCGCCGATCGATTGACTCGCCAGCAGCTCGCATATATTACTCGTGGGTAATAAAAAGTCCAATGGGTAAGTTTAGGGAGAGAACAATGGCGTCACCCGTCCACGTCGCCGGCGTCGGCATGATCCCGTTCGTCAAGCCGGGCGCGAACGAGCCGTATCACCTGATGGGCGCCGAAGCGGCGCGGCTGGCCTTGCGCGACGCCGGCCTCGGCTACGATGCGATCCAGCAGGCCTTCGTCGGTTACGTCTATGGCGACTCCACCTGCGGTCAGCGCGCGCTGTACCAGGTCGGCATGACCGGCATCCCGATCGTCAACGTCAACAACAACTGCTCGACGGGCTCGACGGCCCTCTATCTGGCGCGACAGGCGATTGCTTCCGGCGCTGCCGACTGTGTGCTGGCGCTCGGCTTCGAGCAGATGAAGCCCGGCGCGCTCGGCTCGGTGTTCGTCGATCGCCCCAGCGCGTTCGAGGACTTCGACGCCGCCGCCGATCAGTTGATCGACGCCCCCGGCGTGCCGCTGGCACTGCGCTATTTCGGCGGCGCCGGCCTCAGCCACATGCAGAAATACGGCACGCCGCTGTCGTCCTTCGCCAAGGTCCGCGCCAAGGCCAGCCGTCACGCGGCGAAGAATCCGCTGGCGCTGTTCCGCAAGGAGGTCTCGGCCGACGACGTGCTCAATGACCAGGTGATCTGGCCGGGCGTGATGACCCGACTGATGGCCTGTCCCCCCACCTGCGGCGGCGCCGCCGCGGTGCTGGTGTCCGAAGACTTCGCCAAGAAGCACGGCCTCCGCACCGACGTTCGCATCGCCGCGCAAGCGATGACGACCGATACGGCGTCGACCTTCGAGGCGCACGACATGATGCGCGTGGTCGGCTACGACATGGCGCGCGCTGCGGCCACCAAGGTGTACGAAGATGCCGGCGTCGGGCCGGATGACATCGACGTCGTCGAGCTGCACGACTGTTTCGCCCACAACGAGCTGATCACCTACGAGGCGCTCGGGCTGTGCCCCGAAGGCGGGGCCGAGAAGTTCATCGCCGACGGCGACAACACCTATGGCGGAAAGTTCGTCACCAATCCGTCGGGCGGGCTGCTGTCGAAGGGCCATCCGCTCGGCGCCACCGGCCTGGCGCAATGCTACGAGCTGACCCGGCAGCTCCGCGGCACCGCGGAGGCGACCCAAGTCGACGGCGCCAAGCGCGCGCTGCAGCACAATCTCGGTCTCGGCGGCGCCTGTGTGGTGACACTGTACGAGCGCGCGTGAGGCAACTCTGATGGTCGATCAATCCGCTGTCGGTCGCCGGTTCACGCCGGTGACTGCCCATGTCGAAGCAGGACGACTGCGCTACTTCCTCGACACCCTCGGCGAGACCAATCCGGTTTATCGCGACGCCGCTGCGGCCAAGGCCGAAGGCTTCGCGGCGCCGCCGATCCCGCCGACCTATCTGTTTTGCCTCGAGATGCTCGACAACGAAAACCCGTTCGAGTTTCTCACCGCGCTTCAGATCGATCTCGGCCGGGTGCTGCACGGCGAACAGAGCTTCACCTACCACGCCCCAGTGATGGTCGGCGACACGTTGACGTTCAGCCCCCAGGTGACCAGCGTCACCGACAAGAAGGGCGGCGCGATGACGCTGATCGGCGTCGAAACCGCCGTCACCAATCAGCACGGCGTCCACGTTGCCGACACGACGCGGACCATCGTGGTGCGTAACGGATGACCGACACGATGGACATGACCACCTCCCCCGCGGTCGGCGACCGCATCGTCCACAAGCGCTTCCCCGCGATCAACCGCCACCGGCTGGCGCTGTATTGCGGCGCCTCCGGCGACCACAATCCGATCCACGTCGATATCGACTTCGCCAAGGCGTCGGGCTTTCCGGACGTATTCACCCACGGCATGCTAGTGATGGGCTATCTCGGCCAGGCGCTCAGCGACGCGGTGCCGCCGGGCCGGATCCGCAGCTTTTCGACGCGATTTGCGGCGATCACCCAGCTCGGTGCCGAGATCACCTGCGAAGGCCAGGTCACTGAGCTGATCGAGGCCGGCGGCGAGCGCCGCGCCCGACTCGCCCTGACCGCCCGCGACCAGACCGGCGAGATCAAGCTCGCCGGCGAAGCGATCATCGCCGTTTAGCACTACTCATCCGTCATGGCCGGGCTTGTCCCGGCCATCCACGTCTTTGCTGTCGTTGCCCGCCGTAAGGCGTGGATGCCCGGGACGAGCCCGGGCATGACGACCCACTAATAACTGCGTGTGCGTTCAACAATTTGAAGGACATCTCATGGGCAAACTGCAAGGCAAGGTGGCGCTGGTCACCGGATCGGGCCGCGGCATCGGCCGCGCCATCGCGCTGAAGCTCGCATCCGAAGGCGCGCGCGTCGTCGTCAACGATCTCGACGCCGAACCGGGCGACGCCGTCGCTGCCGAGATCAAGGCGATGGGCAGCGACGCGATCGCGATCAATGGCAGCGTTTCGGAAGCCGGCTTCGCCGATCGCTTCGTCGGCGCTGCGGTGGAGACGTTCGGCGGCCTCGACATCATCGTCAACAACGCCGGCTACACCTGGGACTCGACGATCCAGAAGATGACCGACGAGCAATTCCAGGCGATGCTCGACGTGCATCTGGTGGCGCCGTTCCGCATCCTGCGCGCGGCCGCCGAGCCGATCCGGATCTTCGCCAAGAAGGAAGCCGAGGCCGGTCAGGAGGTGTTCCGGAAAGTCGTCAACATCTCGTCGATCGCCGGGCTCTACGGCAATGCCGGCCAGGCCAGCTACTCGTCGGCGAAGGCCTCGCTGGTCGGACTGACCCGCACGCTGTGCAAGGAATGGGGCCGCTACAAGGTCAACGTCAATTGCGTCGCGTTCGGCCTGATCAACACCCGCCTCACCCAGCCGATCGAAGCGCAGCAGAAAACCATCGACGTCGCCGGTCGCGACATCAAGGTCGGCGTGCAGCCGCAGATGCTGGACGCGATGGCGCGGATGATCCCGCTCGGGCGCGGCGGCACGCCGGAGGAAGCGGCTGACGCGGTGTATCTGTTCTGCAGCCCGGAATCCAACTACGTCAGCGGCCAAGTGCTGGTCTGCGGCGGCGGCTTGATCCTGTAAGCGGACATACGGCGATGACTGTGGTTTTGTCGGAGCGGCGCGGCGCCGTCGCGGTGCTGACGCTGAACAACCCGGCGCAATACAACGCGATGCGCCGCGGCCTGCTCAGCGAGCTCGGCGCGGCATTGAACGCGGCGCTCAAAGACGACGCGGTGCGCGCCATCCTGCTCACCGGTGCCGGCAAAGGCTTCTGCGCCGGTGCGGCGCTCGGCAGCGAGACCTTCAACGCCGGCGCCGACGTCGCGCCGTGGATGCGCGCCGAACTCAGCCCGGTGCTGGAGGCGATGCGCGGTGCCGCGAAGCCGATCGTCGTCGCCGTCAACGGCCCCGCGGCCGGCGCCGGTGTCGGGCTGGCACTCGCAGGCGACATCGTTCTGGCGGCGCGCTCGGCCAAATTCGTGCTGAGCTTCGTCAAGCTCGGCGCCGCACTCGATGCCGGCACCTCGCTGTTCGTACAGCGCGCGATCGGCGTGGCGCGTGCGCGCGCCCTGGCGCTGCTCGGCCGTCCGCTGTCCGCCGAACAGGCCGAACAATCCGGCCTGATCTTCCAGGCCGTCGACGATGAGCGCCTGATGGATGAGGCGATGGCCATCGCCGAGCAACTCGCGGCCGGCCCGCCGATCGGCATCGGCCTGATCAAGCGCCAGATCGAAGCGGCATGGAGCGCCCCGCTCGCCGAGGTGCTGGACGACGAAGCCGAACAGCAGGGCCGTGCCTTCGTCACCGCCGACCTGCGCGAAGGCGCAGCCGCCTTCGTCGAGAAACGCGCGCCGAACTTCACCGGCCGCTGACGGCGCAGTGCCGAGGCTGTAGCGGGTCAACGGCCGCAGAGCTGGTCGCGGCTTGTGCCATCCGTTTGATGGAGGTGATCCAAGCCTAAACTTCGCTCTTGCTGGGGTGGAGCGCGGACGGAGGCATTTTCAATGAACCGTCCGCGTAGGCTTTACTGATCTTTAACGACCAGGATTTTCGAGCATCACAGGCGCTGGACAACCAGAGCGCGATTAGTACAGCCTCCCTTTCCCGTACCCAGGCGAAGGGATTACAACGATGTTATTCCCTAGAGGTCTCCTCCTGAACGCCGCCGTCATCGCAGTCGCGCTGAGCGTACCAGGCCAGTCACCGGCCGCCGACGACATCTCCAAACTGCCCCGCCAACGCATCGATCTGGTCGCGCCGCCGTTCGTCCACTCACATCAGCAGGCCACGACCGACGGCCCCAAAGTCGTCGAGTTCAAGCTGGTGGTGCATGAGAAGGAACTGGTGATCGACGACGAGGGCACGAAAATTCAAGCCATGACATTCAACGGCTCCATCCCGGGCCCGCTGATGGTCGTGCATCAGGACGACTACGTCGAACTGACGCTCATCAATCCTGCCCCCAACACCATGCCTCACAACATCGACCTGCACGCCGCGACGGGCGCGCTGGGTGGCGGCGCGCTGACGCTGATCAATCCTGGCGAGCAGGTCGTCCTGCGCTTCAAGGCCGATCGCCCGGGCGTTTTCGTCTATCACTGCGCGCCCGGCGGCACGATGATCCCCTGGCACGTCGTGTCCGGCATGAATGGCGCGATCATGGTGCTGCCCCGCGACGGCCTGAAGGACGGCGCGGGAAAGCCGCTTCGTTACGACCGCATCTACTATGTCGGCGAACAGGATTTCTATGTCCCGAAGGACGACAAGGGGAACTACAAGACCTACGGATCGCCCGCCGAGGCATATTTCGACACCCGTGAGGTGATGCGCAAACTCATCCCGACACACGAAGTATTCAATGGTCGCGTCGGCGCGCTCACCGGCAAGAACGCGATGACGGCCAAGGTCGGCGAGTCGGTGTTGATCATCCATTCCCAGGCGAATCGCGACACCCGCCCGCATTTGATCGGCGGACATGGCGACTACGTTTGGGAAACCGGCAAGTTTTCAAATCCGCCGGAAACCAATCTTGAAACCTGGTTCGTCCGTGGTGGGTCCGCCGCTGCTGCCCTCTACACCTTCAAGCAGCCGGGCATCTACGCATACCTCAATCACAATCTGATCGAAGGGGTCGAGCTGGGCGCCAGCGCCAATTTCAACGTCGAAGGCAAGTGGAACGACGACCTGATGCAACAGGTAAAGGCGCCGGCGCCGATCCCGGCAGGATCCAGTAACTAGCCTTCTTCAACAGACCCCTGACGTCGCGTTCAATCGATCACGATCCAGGCGGGCGCGTGATCGCTCGCCTGCGGTGCCGCCCGCACCTTGCGATCGACACCGGCCCGCTTCAGCCGCACCGCCAGCGACGGATCGAGCAGCAAGTGATCGATCCGCAAGCCCGCGTCGCGCTCGAACCGGTTTCGCCAGTACGACCAGAACGTATAGGGCGCGTCGTCCGGATGGCAGTGCCGTAGTGCATCGGTCCAACCCTGGCGCAGCAGCGCCGCGAACAGCTTGCGCGCCGCCGGCTGCACCAGCGCGTCCTTGTCCCATGACTTGGTCGGGTAGATATCGGCCGGCGTCGGCACCACGTTGAAATCGCCCGCCAGCACCACCGGCGCCCCGCTCTTCAGCAGTGTCGCCGCATGGCGGTTCAGTCGCTTCAGCCAGGCGAGCTTATCGTCGAATTTCGGTCCGGGCTGCGGATTGCCGTTCGGCGCGTACAGGCAGCCGACGATGATACCGGCGACCGCCGCCTCGATGTAGCGGCTCTGCTTGTCGTGCGGCGCGCCGGGCAACCGCCGCCGCGTCACCACAATCTCGCGGCGGGCGAGGATCGCGACGCCATTCCAGCTTTTCTGCCCGACCCACGCCGCCGCATAGCCGGCCTTGCGCAGTGCCGCGTCAGGAAACTCGGCGTCAGCCGCCTTCAGCTCCTGCAGGCAGACGATGTCCGGCCGCGCCGCCTTCAGCCACGCCAGCAGTTGCGGCAGCCGCTTGTTGACGTTGTTGACGTTGAAGGTCGCGATCTTCACGCCGCTCCGCACCCGCTCGCCTGCCGCGCCTCAGCAGGTCCACGGCGTGAGCAACGCCAGCGCTGCCGGATTGATCCGCGACGGCGCGGGCCTGCGCCCGATTTGCGCCCTGGACGTCCGGCTGCCCAGCAAGAGTCAAACGGAGACCCTGGTCCGAGGACCGTAAGCCTCAACAATATCTATCAAATTTTGATCGGAGACTGGAGCGGGTGAAGGGAATCGAACCCTCGTATTCAGCTTGGAAGGCTGCTGCTCTACCATTGAGCTACACCCGCGATGCAGCCCCCGTAACACGTTCGCCCGGGGCTCTCAACTCCCCTCGCCGGCGCGCCACCAACTTCTGTCGTCCGATTGCCCGACAGTTCGCCGGACCGCTGCCCGCCCCGTCTTGCCCCGGCCCAGCGGCCCCGCGCCCCCGGGCGCTTGCCACGCGACGGAACAGAATCGGCCGTCCCCTGTTCTCCGGTCGAGCCGCGGGACGCGGACCATTTGGGCGGAGGCGACGATGGGATTTTTCAGCAAGGACATTCAGACGATGGAGGACCTGCTGCTGCACGGCCTCCGCGACATCTATTACGCCGAGCAGCAGATCACCAAGGCGCTGCCGAAGATGATCGAACAGGCCACCAACCGCGACCTGTCGCAGGGCCTGAAGGCGCATCTGGAAGAGACCCAGAAGCAGATCGAACGGCTCGACCAGGTGTTCAAGAAGCTCGGCGAGACGCCATCGGGCGTGAACTGCCCGGCGATCGACGGCCTGATCAAAGAATCCGACGAGACCGCCGGCGAGATCGCCGACAAGACCGTGCTCGACGCAGCGATCGTCGCCAACGCGCAGGCGGTCGAGCACTACGAGATCGCCCGCTACGGCACCCTGATCGCGTGGGCCGAGGAGCTCGGCCACGACGACATCGTGCGTTTCCTCACCACCAATCTGAACGAGGAAAAGGCCGCCAACACCAAGCTCAACACCGTGGCGCTCCGCAAGGGCGTCAATCGTAAAGCCGCAAGCTGAAAGGAAATAATCGCATGAACCGGACCGCACTCGTTCTCGGCTGTCTGCTGGTCGCCACCCCGGCGCTGGCGCAATCGGTCACCGAGAAGACCGGCATCAATTCGGTGCTCGGCGTATCGCCGTCCACGGCGGATTTCGTCAAGCAGGTGGCGATCAGCGACATGTTCGAGATCCAGTCGAACCAGCTCGCCGAACGCAAGGGCAACGCCGCCGAACAGGCGTTCGCCAAGCAGATGATCGCCGATCACACCAAGACCTCCAGCGAGCTGAAGGCGATGGTGTCGGACGGCAAGGTCAAGGCAGAGCTGCCGACTGCCCTCGACTCCGCCCATCAGAGCAAGCTCGACAAGCTGAAGAACGCCAACGGCGCCGAATTCAGCGAGACCTTCGACGAGCAGCAGGTCACCGCCCACAAGGACGCCGTCTCGCTGTTTGAGCGTTACTCCAAGGGCGGCGACAATGACGCCCTGAAGAAGTGGGCCGGCACCACGCTGCCGAAGCTGCAGCACCATCTCGAGATGGCCCAGCAGCTCGAGCGCGACCGCACCAACACCACCTCGCAGTCGTCCAAGTCCGCAAAGTAACACGGAAAGAAATAAGAACGTCGGCCCGGCAGTTCGTGCTGCCGGGCCACAACGACGGACCGGCCCCCGCGGGGCCCGACCTGATGCACACGGGCGGGCGCCGTTCTTCCGGACCTTGGAACCGGATTCCGGCTTCCCGCATTGTCGGTGAAGATCGTTTTGGGGGACCGTATCAAATGACGACACGATCAGCTTTTTTCCGTTTCGACCGGGCGCTTTGCGCCGGCGCCGCCTCTCTCATCACGGAGGCCGGGCGATGACCGACGCCACCGAGACGCTCGAGCCGCCGGCGAAAATCACCGCCCCCGAAACGCCGACCAAGCCCGAAGGTCCGCCGCCCTATCAGGTGGTCAACGACTCCTCCACCGCTCGTGAAGGCCTGCCCTTCCCACTCGGCTCGTGCTGGGACGGCAATGGCACCAACTTCGCGCTGTTCTCGGCCAACGCCACCAAGGTGGAAGTCTGCCTGTTCGACGGCGACACAGAGCGGCGGATCGAGCTGCCCGAATACACCGACGAGGTGTTTCACGGTTACATCCCCGATGTCGGCCCCGGCACCTTCTACGGCTATCGCGTGTATGGCCCGTACGAGCCGGAAAACGGCCACCGCTTCAATCCCAACAAGCTGCTGCTCGATCCTTATGCGCGCGCCCACGCCGGCTCGCTGACTTGGGATCCGGCCGTGTTCGGCTATGTGATGGAGAGCGGTGACGACACCACCTTCGACGAGCGCGACAGCGCCCGGTTCGTGCCGAAATGCGTGGTGGTCGATCCCGACTTCGACTGGAAGGGCGAACCCGGCCGCAAATTCGTACCGTGGGACCAGGCCATCATCTACGAAACCCACGTCAAGGGTTTTACCAAGCTGCATCCGGAGGTGCCCGAGCATCTGCGCGGCACCTACGCCGGCCTCGGCACCAAACCGGTGGTCGATTACATCTCGTCGCTCGGCATCACCGCTGTCGAGCTGCTGCCGATCCACACCTTCGTCAATGACAGCTATCTGCTCGACAAGGACCTGGTGAATTATTGGGGCTACAACACCATCGGCTTCTTCGCGCCAGATCCACGCTACGCCGCCGACGTGCCCAACAGCTTGCGCGAGTTCAAAGAGATGGTGGCGCGGCTGCATGATGTCGGCCTCGCGGTGATCCTCGACGTGGTTTACAACCACACCGCCGAGGGCAACGAGCTCGGCCCGACGCTGTCGTTCAAGGGCATCGACAACGCCAGCTATTACCGGCTGCTGCCGGAGCAGAAGCGCTACTACATCAACGACACCGGCACCGGTAACACCGTCAATCTCACGCATCCGCGCGTGATCCAGATGGTCAATGACAGCCTGCGCTACTGGGCCGGAGAAATGCACATCGATGGCTTCCGGTTCGATCTCGGGACGATCCTGGCGCGCGAGCATTACGGCTTCGACGAACAGAGCGGCTTTCTGAAAGCCGTAATGCAGGACCCGCTGCTCGCCTCGGTGAAGTTGATCGCTGAGCCGTGGGACTGCGGCCCCGGCGGCTATCAGGTCGGCGGCTTCCCGCCGGGCTGGGCGGAATGGAACGACAAATTCCGCGACACCGTGCGCGATTATTGGCGCGGCGAAGCTCCGGCTGCGGCGCTGGCCCCGCGGCTGTCGGCGTCCGGCGACGTGTTCAACCGCCAGGGCCGGCGCGCCTGGGCGAGCGTGAACTTCATCACCGCGCATGACGGCTTCACCCTGAATGACTGGGCGAGCTACAACGACAAGCACAACGAGGCCAATGGCGAGGACAATCGCGATGGCCACTCCGACAACCGCTCGTGGAATTGCGGCGTGGAGGGCCCTACCGACGATGAGACTATCCTCGCCCTTCGCGAACGCCAGAAGCGCAACATGCTGGCGACATTGCTGCTCGCGCAAGGCACGCCGATGCTGCTCGCCGGCGACGAGTTTGGCCGCACCCAGAACGGCAACAACAACGCCTACTGCCAGGACAATGAAATCTCCTGGGTGCATTGGGACCATGATGAGGCCGCGCAGCATCTGCGCGCCTTTACCCAACGGCTACTGGAATTGCGCCGGACCTACCCGACGCTGCGGCGCAGCCGGTTTCTCACCGGGCAATACGACGAGGCGCTCGAGGTTCGGGACGTCACCTGGATCAACGCCAATGGCGGCGAGATGCAGCAGGAGCATTGGGACGATCCCAACGTCAAATGCTTCGGCATGCTGCTCGACGGCCGCGCCCCAACCACCGGCATCCGCCGGCACGGCGAGGATGCCACCGTGCTGCTGGTGATGAACAGCTTCGACGGTGTCGTCGAATTCACCCTGCCGGAGGTGCCGCACGGCTCGAAGTGGTCGCTGCTGATCGACACCAACCTGCCGAGCGGCATTCCAGACGAGCAGTTCGCTTGCGGCGAGGTTTATCAAGTGACCGCGCGGTCCGTTCTGCTGTTCGGACTGACCGAATAAGCTGCAGCACGCCGGCCATTTCATCGCCGGCGTGCTGCCACTAATTTGCGCAACCGTCGACACACCTGATCGGGAACACCAGGTTCGGTCCGCGATTGAGAACACAACACAGGGCCGATCGCATCGGCCCTTTCTCGATCAGCAACGGAGCTTTGCAGGTGATCATTCGCGCCGGATACAACATCGCTTTCCACTGCTTCCAGGAAACGCCGATCAATCTGCTGCTCAGCGTGCATCCGTCGCGCGCCCAGCACGTCATCGGCGAGCACGTCATCCGGTTTTCGCCGGACGTGCCCGCGCACGACTTCACCGACATGTTCGGCAACGTCTGCACCCGGATCGTCGCGCCCTCCGGCCGCATCGATATCAGCAATGACTTCCTGATCGAGGACTCCGGGCTGCCCGACGAGGCTGCACCCGGCGCCCGTCAAATCCCCGTCGCCGAACTGCCCGATGAGGTGATGGTGTATCTGCTCGGCAGCCGCTATTGCGACACCGACAAACTGTCGAACCTCGCCTGGTCACTGTTCGGCGGCATCACCTCGGGCTGGGAGCTCGTGCAGGCGATCGTCGATTACGTCCACAATCGCATCACCTTCGGCTATCAGTTCGCCCGCAACGACCGCACCGCCTCCGAAGGTCACGCCGAACAGACCGGCGTCTGCCGCGACTTCGCGCATCTTGCGGTCGCCCTGTGCCGCTGCATGAACATTCCGGCGCGCTATTGCACAGGCTATCTCGGAGACATCGGCGTGCCGCAGGATCCGGCACCGATGGACTTCTCCGCGTGGTTCGAAGTCTATCTCGACGGTCGCTGGTACACCTTCGACGCGAGGCACAATACCCCGCGGATTGGCCGCATCGTCATCGCTCGCGGCCGCGACGCCGCCGACGTTGCGATCTCCACCTCGTTCGGCACCGCGAACCTGCTGAACTTCGAAGTGATCACCCATGAGGTGACCGATCAGGCCGCGGCGACAGCGGCCCCACTGCCAAAGGTGGCGTGAGGCCATTCGGCGCGACGTCTAGGAGCCTCACTCTCAGTCATTGCGAGCGCAGCGAAGCAATCCAGGCTCCTCCTCGGAGCGTCCGGATTGTTTCGTCGCTTCGCTCCTAGCAATGACGCAAAATTGGCACTCCTCACAACGGCAAAAGCGGCCGAGCTTGCACCCGACCGCCTGAGACACAGAACCTCTTCTAATTTCGAACGATGCCGTTCAGTTCGTGATCACGCCGAGATTGGTTTCCGAACCTTCGTTGCCCGGCACGGTGATCCGCACCTCGTGGCCGAATTTGATCGCGTTGGACGCCGCGGCGCAGGCGGCCTCGAACGCCGCTTCCTTGCTGGAATAGGCGCCGGTCGGGTCGTCGTCGTGGCGGATACCCCAGCGGTTGTCGCTGCCGATGATGTCGTAATAAGCCTTTCCCATCGTTCACCTCCAATTGCTGCAACAATCGGCGGCGCGGGCATTCGTTCCGATTAGTCGCACAGTCGGCGCCTCAGGTGCGCCGACGCTGCGAGATGTCGGTGACCTTCACGATGACGGTCCGGCTGCGCCCGTCGCGCTCGACCGTCAGTTTAACGTCGCTGCCGATCCCGGCCTCTTCCAGGGCCGCGGCGAGATCCGACATGCTGTGGATCGGCGCGCTGTTCGCCCCCGTGATGACATCGCGGACGTAACCGTCGTCGGTCGCACCTTCCAGGCCGGCTTTCGCGGCCGGCGAATCCGGCAGCGTGCGCAGGATCACCACCCCGTCGATCCCAAGCTGCGCGGTCTCGGTCTCGCGAGCTGCGACGATGCCGATGCCCGGCACCGGCACGCTGCCGTTGGTGATCAGTGCGGTGACGACGCGATTGACCGCATCGACCGGGATCGCAAAGCCGATGCCGGCCGAAGCGCCGGAGCCGGAAATGATCGCAGTGTTGATGCCGATCAGCCGGCCGGCGCTGTCGAGCAACGGGCCGCCGGAATTGCCGGGATTGATCGCCGCGTCGGTCTGGATCACGCCGCGCACCTCGTGGGCCGCTGCGGTCGGCAGCCGCCGCCGCAATGCGCTGACGATGCCGGTGGTGAGCGTCTGTTCGAGACCGTAGGGATTGCCGATTGCGTAGGTCGCCTGCCCGACCTGCAGATCGTCCGAGCTGCCGATCGCGATCGGGCGCAGCGGCGTGTGCGGCCGCTCGAGCTGCAGCACCGCGAGGTCGTAGTTCGGCGCCGTCCCCACCACCCGCGCGGTGACGAACTCGCCCGAGGCCAGCCGGACGCCGAGCTGACTGGCGTTCTGGATGACATGATTGTTGGTGACGACATGGCCGGCGGCGTCCCAGATCACGCCGGAGCCGGACTGCACCGGCGCTTCCTGCTGCGCGAAGAACGGCGATACCTTTTGGCTGCTTTGCGCGAACACGTGCACCACCGAGGGCGACACCTGCTTGAACAGCTCGACTGTCGCCTTCTCGGCCGGCGCCAGCTCACCGCGCGCCGTGACGGTCCGCGGGCCCGTTGCCGAGAACCACAGCGCGCTGAGATAAGGCTGCGCCACCCAGAACGTCGCCAGCACCAGCAGCCAGACGATCGCGATCCGCAGCAGGCGGTCGGTGCGTTGTGCCCGGCGGATCTGGGCCTGCTCGCGGGCCAGTGGATCAAGCCCCGGCGGACGCGGGGGCGGCGGAGCATGCGGCGGCAACGTGGTCATGCGGCGTGTCTCGAACGATGACGCTTACGGGAGCTGCGGCAAGCCAGGTTCCGCTTGCCGGCCAGCGCTAATGCATCAGGTTCCGGCGGGTTCCACCAATTGGTTCGGCGCTCCGTCGCGGCGCTCCAAGGTGCCGATGGTTAAGAGGAGATAAACAGCTGCTGCCGCAAGGTGCTGGATTACTTTGAGTCCATCATCGCCGCCGGCGCTGGCGCAGCGTCGGCGTGGCTTCTATATCTCGCTGGTTCCCGCTTCGGATCTTCGGCTTTCCGATCGATCCCAACCCGAGTGGATCGACATGACAGGCTCGTTGTCCAACATGATGGTGGTGATCTCGGTCTGGGCGCTGCCGCTCCTGATCGCGATTACGTTCCACGAAGCTGCCCACGCTTATGTGGCCAAGCTGTGCGGCGACAACACCGCCTGGATGCTCGGCCGGGTCAGCTTCAACCCGATCAAGCACATCGATCCGTTCGGCACCGTGCTGCTGCCGCTGTTGCTGCTGGTGATGCAATCGCCGTTCCTGTTCGGCTACGCCAAGCCTGTGCCGGTGAACTTCCGCAATCTGCGCAATCCGCGCCGCGACATGGTGCTGGTTGCTGCGGCCGGTCCGGCGATCAATCTCATTCTCGCGGCAGTCGCTGCGCTGGCGTTTCACGTCGTCGGCTATGTGCCCGGTGAAGCCGGCCAGTGGCTGGCGCAGAACCTCGTCAATGCGCTCTTGATCAACGTGGTGCTGGCGATCTTCAACCTGCTGCCGATCCCGCCACTCGACGGCGGCCGGATCGCCGTCGGCATCCTGCCGCGGGTGCTGGCTCATCCGCTGGCCCGGGTGGAGCCCTACGGCATGCTGATCCTGCTCGGGCTGATCTTCATCCTGCCGCTGGCCGGCATCGGCATTGCCACGCAGTTCATCGCGCAATCGAGCCAGTTCGTCGTGCAGGCGATCCTGCGCCTCACCGGCGCGGCCTGACGAAGGCCGCCTCAAAAGGCGGTGAGACCGGCAGCGCCGCATCCCCCGCTGTCGCCCCGCGCTGCAACGTTTGCTCCAAGCCATCGTTGATCCCGCACTTGCACCGTCGCCCCCGCGACGGCGCGCGCAAACACGGGTCATCGACATGAATGTGAGCGAATTCGTCTGGCAGCGAGTGGCCGAGTGGGGCCTGCGGCGGGTCTACGGCTATCCGGGAGATGGTGTCGGCGGTCTCGACGTCGCGCTGGAGAAAGCCAAGGACCGCATCGAATACGTCCAGGTCCGCCACGAAGAGATGGCCGCGTTCATGGCGTCGGCGCATGCCAAGTTCACCAGCGAGGTCGGGCTGTGCTACGCGACCTCAGGGCCGGGCGCGATCCACCTGCTCAACGGCCTGTACGATGCCAAGATGGATCACGTGCCGGTGGTGGCACTGCTCGGCCAGCAGGCGCGCAGTGCGATCGGGGCTGACTATCAGCAGGAAGTCGACCTGCAGACGCTGTTCGACGAAGTCAGCGAATATGTCGCGACCGCCAGCGTCCCGTCGCAGGTGCGCCATCTGATCGACCGCGCAGTGCGGATCGCCCACGACAAGCGCGGCGTCGCCTGCGTGATCCTGCCGAACGATCTGCAGGGCCTCGACTACGAAGACCCGCCGATGGCGCACGGCGCCACCCACACCGGCATCGGCCACGCCTACCCGGCGCAGGTGCCCGATGAAGCCGGCCTGAAGGCCGCCGCGCAGGTGCTGAACGCCGGCAGCAAGGTGGCGATCCTGGTCGGCGCCGGGTCGCTCGACGCCACCGACGAGGTGATTGCGGTGGCCGAGCGGCTGCAGGCCGGCGTCGCCAAGGCACTGCTCGGGAAGGCCGCCCTGCCCGATGACCTACCGTTCGTCACCGGCTCGATCGGCCTGCTGGGCACCCGACCGAGCTGGGACCTGATGAAGGGCTGTGACACGCTGCTAATGGTCGGCTCGTCGTTTCCTTACAGCGAATTCCTGCCAAAGCCAGGCGACGCCCGCGGTGTTCAGATCGACATCGACGGCCGCCGCCTCAGCCTGCGCTATCCGATGGAGGTCAACCTGATCGGCGACAGCGCCAGGACGCTGCGTGCCCTATTGCCGCTGCTGAACCAGAAGGACGAGACCTCGTGGCGGCGCGGCATCGTGCGCGGTGTGGCTTCGTGGTGGAAGACGCTGGAGAACCGCGCGCTGCAGAGCGCCGAACCGCTCAATCCGCAGCGGGTGTTCTGGGAGCTTTCGCCGCGGCTGCCCGACAACGCCATCGTCACCGCAGATTCAGGATCGGTGGCGAACTGGTACGCGCGCGACCTGAAGATGCGTCGCGGCATGAAGGGATCGCTATCCGGCGGCCTCGCCTCGCTCGGCGCCGGTACGCCCTACGCGGTCGCGGCCAAGATGGCCTATCCGGACCGCACGGTGATCGCCTGCATGGGCGACGGCGCAATGCAGATGAACGGCCTCAACGAGATGATCACCATCGCCAAATATTGGAAGCAGTGGTCGGACCCGCGGCTGATCGTGCTGGTGCTGAACAACCGCGACCTCAATCAGGTGACCTGGGAGGAGCGCATCCAGCTCGGCGCCGGCAAGACCGAGTCCACCCAGAGCATTCCCGACTTCCCCTACCACCGCTACGCCGAACTGATCGGGCTGAAGGGCATCTTCGTCGACAACCCCGACCGCGTCGGCGCGGCTTGGGACGAGGCTTTGTCGGCCGACCGCCCGGTGATCCTGGAAGCCTACACCGACCCCAACGTCCCGCCGCTGCCGCCCCACATCACGCTGAAAGACGCCAAGAACTTCATGACCATGATGGGCAGCGAACCCGAACTCGGCAGCGTCCTCACCAACAGCGCCAAGGAGCTGCTGGCGAGCGTCTTAGCAGGGAAAGGATGAAGGCATTGAGGGCAATGACCGGGCGCGCGCGACTCGCCCGTCCCGGCGTAGGCACGCTGTCTCTCGGCCGCTTGACCGATCCCAGCGGGGCTAGTTCTTAGCTGCCCCGTTGAAATACTTGGGCCGGATCGAACTCACCAATCGGCCCCCAGACGGCGCGGACACATCGTCATCCCGATGCAATCATCCCACGGGAATTACTCGGACGATTCCCCTCGCGACACTTTGCGCCGCCGCCGATTAGTTTACCATTGAATTACCAGAACTCATTACAGTGACACGGGACTGCGCTAAGGGGCTTGCTTCGAGACATTCAAGCGGGGGCTGGAATGATCGTTCTGCTGATAGTCGTCGGCCTTCTGGCCGCCCTTTTGTGGGCGTGCTGGTCTTCGGCTAGATCATACTACCAGCACGGGCGAATTAGGGGCATGGACGAAGCCGTCCGGCAGATCGTCCGGGGGATTGGCCGCCACTACGAGATGGCCGCCAGAGCAACCCCCGAGGGGGTCTCGAAAGCGATGGCCGACATCAAAGCGATGTTCAGCCAGCGTCCCCATCTGAAAGCCAAGGATATCGAGCGTTACCATCTTCAGCTCTCGATTCTGGCTGACGCCATCGGCGAAGCCTGCTGTTCGAAGGGCCAGGCGCAAGGCGTCGAGATGATGGCACCGGCCGAGGGCTACATCCGCGTCGACCTGTCGGTGATCGAACTCCTGCAGCTCAGCCGGCTGGCCCATTTGGGCTTCCTTCACATGATGCCCAACTATCGCGGTCTGGAAATCCAGCGCTTCAGCGATGAGCTCGATGCACAGGAGGGCACCAGGTCGATCTACAAGCTGGAATCCGCGATCCCGCTGAATGAGCGTCCGTTTACTGATCTTATCACGCACTATAAAGGACGTGAGCAGCTGATCTCTGATTGGTGGCAGCCGACTCCGGCCGACCGTGTCGGATATGTCAGAGGCCTCGGCTCGCTCGTGGCTCTGGCTCCGGCAACCGCCTCCTCCTAGGGCGACGGTGACGGCTGACGCCGCCAACCTGCCCTGTCATATGGCAGTTTCCTGAACTCTGCAGACACCCTTTAGGCGTTCAGCGCCGCTGGCTTAGCCATGCATGGTCTTGCCGGGCGATCGGGCTCAGATCGTCTGGTTATACGCACCCACTTCTGGATGCTGGCGCAGCACGACGTTCACGGCCTCGAACATGTCGTGCATCCGCTGCTCCGACACCGGGCTCTCGACCACCACCACCAGCTCGGGCTTGTTGGACGAGGCGCGGACCAGGCCCCAGCTGCCGTCTTCGCAAGTCACGCGGACGCCGTTCACGGTGACGAGATCGCGGATCGGCTGGCCGGCGACCTTGTCGCCGTTGTTCTGCGCTTTTTCGAAGTGCTTCACGACCTCGTCGATCACGCGATACTTCACCTCGTCGGCGCAATGCGGCGACATCGTCGGCGACGACCAGGTCTTCGGCAGTGCGTCTTTCAGCTGCGACATCGACTTGCCGGGCGCGCGGTCGAGCATCTCGCAAATCGCGATCGCCGACACCAGGCCGTCGTCATAGCCGCGGCCGAGCGGCGCGTTGAAGAAAAAGTGGCCAGACTTCTCGAAGCCCGCCAGCGCCTTGCTCTCATTGGTGCGGCGCTTCATGTAAGAGTGGCCGGTCTTCCAATACTCGGTCTGGGCGCCCTGCTGTTGCAACACCGGATCGGTGGCGAACAGGCCGGTGGATTTGACATCGACGACGAAGCGCGCGTTCGGATGGATCGCCGACATGTCGCGCGCCAGCATCACGCCGACTTTGTCGGCGAAGATCTCCTCGCCGGTGTCGTCGACCACGCCGCAGCGGTCACCGTCACCGTCGAAGCCGAGCCCGAGATCGGCCTTGTGCTGCAGCACCGCGTCGCGGATCGCGTGCAGCATCTCCATGTCTTCGGGATTGGGATTGTACTTCGGGAAGGTGTGATCGAGCTCGGTGTCGAGTGGGATCACCTCGCAGCCGATCGCTTCCATCACCTGCGGGGCGAACGCGCCGGCGGTGCCGTTGCCGCAGGCGACCACCACCTTGAGCTTGCGCTTCAGCTTGGCATGCTTGGTGAGATCGCCGATGTAGCGGGCCGGGAAGTTCGGATGAAACACATACGAGCCGGCGCCCTGCTTGAACGCTGCGCCGAGCACGATCTCCTTCAGCCGATTCATCTCGTCGGGGCCGAAGGTCAGCGGCCGGTTGGCGCCCATCTTGACGCCGGTCCAGCCATTGTCGTTGTGCGAAGCGGTGACCATCGCAACGCACGGCACGTCGAGCTCGAACTGCGCGAAATACGCCATCGGCGTCACGGCCAGGCCGATGTCGTGCACCTTGCAGCCGGACGCCATCAGGCCGGCGATCAGCGCGTATTTGATCGAGGCCGAATAGCCGCGGAAGTCATGCCCGGTGACGATCTCTTGCGGCCGGCCGAGTTCGGCGATCAGCGTGCCGAGCCCCATGCCGAGCGCCTGCACCCCCATCAGGTTGATCTCCTGGCCGAACAGCCAGCGCGCGTCGTATTCGCGGAAGCCGGTGGGCTTCACCATCGGCTCGGATTCATAGGCGTAAGTGTTGGCCGTCAGAAGCGGCTGCGGCGTCGGGAACATGGCGGTCTTTCGCAACAAGGAGGGGCGCGGCGGGACGGCGATCGTCTTACGACCGACGATAGTCGTCGTCGAACCGGATGATGTCGTCTTCGCCCAGATAGCTGCCGGTCTGCACTTCGATCAGCTCGAGCGTGATCTTGCCCGGGTTCTCCAGCCGGTGAGTGGCACCGATCGGAATGTAGATCGACTCGTTCTCGTGGATGATCTTGATCAGTTCGTCGACCGTCACCTGGGCGGTGCCGCGCACCACGATCCAATGCTCGGAGCGGTGGTGATGCTTCTGCAGCGACAGCCGCTCGCCGGGCTTGACGATGATACGCTTGACCTGATGCCGGTCACCGGAATCCAGCGAACGATAGGAGCCCCACGGGCGATGGACCTGGGCGTGGTGGTCGGTGACCTCGGGCGCTACCGTCTTGACCTTGGCGACCAGCCGCTTCAGTCCATTGCCGTCCTTCTGCCGCGACACCAGCACCGCGTCCTGGGTCGCGACGACCACCAGATCATCAACGCCTTCGAGCGCGACCAGCGTGTGATCGCTGGACACGTGGCAATTGCGGGAATCTTCGAACACCGCGGGGCCTTGCGCGGCATTGCCGCCGCCATCCTTGGCGGTGAGCTCCCACACCGCGCGCCAGGATCCGACGTCCGACCAGCCGCAATCGACCGGCACCACCGCGGCGCGCTTGGTCTTCTCCATCACCGCGTAATCGATCGAGATCGGCTTGGCTTTGCCGAACGAGGCTTCCGGCAGCGTCACGAATCCGAGGTCGCGGCCGGCCGTCGTCACCGCCTCGGTGATGGTCGCAACGCTGTCCGGATCGACCGCATTGTATTCTTCGAGCAGGGCCGCCGCCGGGAACATGAAGTTGCCGCTGTTCCACAGATAGCCCGCCGCGACATAGCCTTCGGCGGTGGCGAGGTCCGGCTTCTCGACGAACTTGGCGACGTTGCGGACCTTGCCGACGATCGCATCGCCGGGAGAAATGTAGCCGTACTCGGTCGCGGGACGCTCCGGCTTCACCCCGAAGGTCACGATCCGGCCTTCGGCGACGCCGGCCAGGCCGTCGCGGCAGGCCGCGATGAAGGCGTCCTTGTCCCGCACCACGTGATCGGCCGCGAGCGCCAGCACGATCGCGCCCGGCTCACGCTGCTCGGCGAACGCTGCGCCCGCCACGATCGCGGGACCGGAGTCCCGCCGCGCCGGCTCGAGCAGGACGTCGGCTTCAATCCCGATCTCCGCGAGTTGGTCGCGGACCATGAAGCGGTAGGCGGTGTTGGTGATGATGATCGGCCGGCCGAAAAGCGTCGAGTCCGACACCCGCAGCAGCGTTTCCTGGAACGTCGAGCGCGGCCCGAACAGCGGCAGAAACTGCTTCGGACGCACCTCACGGGAGGCCGGCCATAGCCGCGTCCCGGCGCCACCGCACATGATCAGGGGGACACACCGAGGATCGTTCGCAGACTTCCCGACAGCGCTCATCGAAGACACCCAACTCTGATTACGATCTCTTTGTGGTTGCAACGAATTGTCGAGTCAACACGCCTCCCCCAGGATGACCGAACACGTCCACCTCGCGGCCCCACCGCCGCAGGTCCAGGAACGCCACAAGCCTCGATCCCGGATCTATTGGAGAGATCGCATCACGCTCAACCCGAAGATGCGGCCTCGCACAGATCGAAAGACTCAGCCCATGGCGTAACTCTCATCGTCTCTGTCAGGCGCGACGCGGCGTGGCGATCTCGGTCTCCGCCGGCGCGTGCGAGCCAGGACCGACGTCACGCATACCGCCGCCGTTGTAAACCACCACCACGCGCTCGGCCTCCTCGGGCGGGCTGGCGGGGACGGTTTCCTCCACCGAGGGCACGCGCTCCACCGCGGCCACTGGCGCACCTGAAACCTCATCCGCCAGCTGGGCCTCGGTCTTGTCGTTGATGTCTGCGGGCACCGGGATCGTCGCAACGATCGCCTGGTCGTTGGTGGGCGCCGGATATTCTTCCTTGGCTTTCCGTACAGGCAGGCCCCATCGTCGTCTTGCCGTTGGATTCGATGGCGCGCGGACCGTCTCGGGTGGCTCGAACCTCGGGAATATCGGGGTCACACGGTCGTCGGCATGAGCCGGCTCGATCGGCGCGACAGGCTCCGGCATCTTCCGATCGTGCTCCGGCTCGTCCTCAGCCAGCTTCCACGTCATCGACCGTGCGGCGACCCGCGCAGACTTAAGCTGCGACTGGACGTTGATCGCATACATGCTCGGCGGCGAGAAGAAGATCTTGGTGACCACCGGCACGATTTCGAGAAACACCACAAACAGCCGGATCATCCACGAGAACAGGGTGATCGCCTGGCCTTCCTGCGGATCGCTCTTCAAGGCCTGATAGGCGGTCAGCCGCACCAGCGGATCGTTGCTGTCCTTCCTCTGCTGGACGAACGCGCCTTCCAGAGTGCGTTCGCGATAGCGCTGAACCTTGGCCTCGCGCTGGCTTTCCAGCAGCTGCAGGTTGGCGCGCGCGGTGTCGACCTGCTTCTGGATCGCTACGCGTTTTGCGGCGAAGTCCTGCTTCTGATCGTCGCGTTGCGCGATGTCCGCCGCCAGCCGCGCGGCCGCGTCGTTCTTCACGCGCTCGCGCCGCGCAACGATGTCGGACAGCTCAGCCTGGCGCGACTGCAGCAGCGTCTCGGCAGCTTCCTTCTGCTTCTTGGCGAGTTCATAGCGTCTTCCGGCGCCGGCCCGCCCGCTATTCGTCGGGCGCAGCTTCTCTCCGAACTGCTCCGCGCTCATATCGAGAGACTGATCCCTGATCGTCGCTTCCAGCTCCCTGACCTCACCGCGGACGGTGGCTTCGCGTTCAGCCAGCGCCTTCAATTCGCGGTCGGCCTCGGGGTCCGCAGCGGCTGGACTATCGGAGGGAAGCGGCGCCTGCGCCAGCAGCTCCCGCTGATGCTGTTCGATGGCGGTCAATTGAGCGCGACTTTCCGCGATCTCGCGATCCAGCCCCGACGCATATTTGTCGATCTGCTCGTAGATCGGACGATTGCCCGCGACCCGATCCCGATCGATCTTCTGGGAGATGGCGTCGGAGAATAGCGCGAGCTCGAGAAACAGAGCGATGACCCAGGCCAGTCCGAGCGAGATGGCGAGGCGCGCCGTGATGCGGACGAACTGCCAAACCGAACGCCTCAGCCCCTCCCCGACCTTTTTCGACTGATCGTCGTCCAGCCAGAACGCGCCTTGCACGAACCAGTCTGACTGAAACAGCGCACGGTCGAACATCATCACGGTGAGCGCGATCACGACCGCAATCGAGGATCGAAGCGCGGTCGAGCCGACGATATAGCCGAGGGCGTAGTACGAGACGCCGAACACCACCAGGAACGACAGGCAGAGCGAGAAGCCGATCTGCATCGCCCAAATTCGGTCGGTTGGCGGACAGCGGGCGATCAGCTCCCGGTCGACGCCGGCAATGAAATAAAGCAATCGTTGGAGCATGGCTCACCCCTCTATGAACCAGATGCGGGCTGTTCACCGCCCACGCCCAGAGTGAGGATCGAACACCTTTTGGAGGCGGCCGGCAACAAACTGATTAGTCAACGGTTAACTGAGCCGGGAAAAAGCTGGTAAAAGAGCACTTCGCTCGCAGGCTGAGCGGTATCATCAGTTATTTCAACAAAGTGCGTTGACATATATGTCAACGTGCCGATGACCCGACTAATTCTTCGGCACAGGTACACGCGACCTCGACTCGCTCGACACTATCCACGCGACGAACCAGTCGCGATGACATGATCGGCATTCCGTGGGTCGGGTGGCGAAGACGAAGAGCTTATCGAGGAGCGGCCGTTTGCCGGCGGTCGGCGTTGAGCACGAAGAACAAGCCCCAGTACGTATCGTTCAGGTCCGGCCGCAGCGGCACCCGGCTTGCCCGCTCGTGGACCGACCATTTCGCAACAAACCGATATCCAATGGCTTCCATGCCCGCGCCCGCTGGGATCGATCATCAGCCGAGGCGCACAGCTCCGGGGTGGCGCTGACCCGGGGCGTCCAGGAGCTCGCGGCCGGCCCGAACGCTCGCCTCAGCCAGCGGTTGGTTGAGCCGTTTGTCTGCCGTCTGACGGCGATCATGCGGGCACTTAATCTATGATGAAGTGCTGAGATTCTTAGCCAATCCGGAAGGTATTTATTAACGTTATGCCTTCTCCAATGTGGATCGCGGCGCGCGCGCCCTGCCCTCGCCGGAGTTAACCTCGCACAATGATCTCGACGCCCAGCGAGCGCTCCGGGAATTGAAAATCGGTAGGGCAATGACCGGCAAATGCTCGCTGTGAATGAGGCGCAGAAAGCACTCACACAACCATCGGCTGCAGTCTATCTTGAGCTGTCGCTGGTGCTGTCGGAGGATGCGCGCCGATCGACGGGGCGCTGGACGAAAGCGTGAATTGCAAATTTCGGCCACGAGGTGACCGAAATTGCAGGGGAATCTGGTCGGACTGCCGGTGGGGACTCCGGCAGCTCTGTGGACGCCGGCGGTACTCTGGCGGGCGCTACGGAGCAACAGAGTCTGATCGTAAGGGGAGCGCGCGGGGACACGTGACGATCGAGGATCTGCTGCGGCAAGGGGCGATACGACGGATCGAGGTGGATCTCGGAGCGGGCGCGCAGCCGGCTCGGCTGCTGTATGGCACCCCGAATTTCATCGAATGGCTGGAGAACTTGTTGGGGGGCGCTGAGCCGGAGCAGAGGCTCGGCGAAGCGACACCCGCCGAACAGGTCGATGCGCTGTTCTACGCCTATATTTCCGGACGACCGTTGGTTTATGTCCGTCAATTCAGGATGATACGCGTCGAGCAAAGTGCCGTGTGGGAGTTGAAGACCCCCGACGTGCGCATCTTCGGATGGTTCTTGCGCAAGGACTGTTTCGTGGCAGTTTTCGGCGATTGGACCGATCACGTAAAAGATCACAATTTATATAAAGGTTACCGTACATCAGTCCGCCGAATTCGACGAGAATTGGGTATAGGTGCTACCCTGTGTGTCACAGGGAGTTCACCCGATGACGTCATTTCAATGTGAAGATGGCGGCTATTCAACAGTCACTACGCGCTTTGCTACCTCAATAAGCGTTGCTGTTTCCGGGGCCTCGCCGGCGCGCGAACACCTAATGGCCGTGCCGGCCGGGCAGTTAGCTGGCCCGTTCGACGGGGCGGTCTCGTCGCTATCCGATCCCGCAAAGTGCGCAGCACGGAAATTAATTCTGTCGGGCCCGGATCGGTGTCGAACCGCAGTGATGGATGTCCGTTGGGACCGATCCGACACTGAAACCGATCGATCTTTCGATCGGAATGTTCGGACGACACGGGCTAGAATGCTCGATCCGGCCCTGCGCGCCGACTGAGACAACAGACTCAGCAGGCCTTTTGGCCCACATGCTTTTCTGACACCCTTTTTTCAAGCGAGCTCAAATGGAACGATACGGTTATTGCATCTTCTGCGACGACATTCGGACCGAGGCCGGCGGAAAACTCAGCTTTATCGGGTGCTACAACTCGGCGATGTTCGTGACCAACGAGTTTCCGCTGTCGCTGCCCAAGCTGTGTGTGCACTTCAACGTCTTCTCGCCCGCCGACCAGCCGTACAAATCTCTGCGGGTCCGATGCTATCTGCCGGGGGAAGACAGGCCGATCGCTGAGGAGACCATTGAAGTGCCTGCGCTGCAGGACCAGATCAATCTTCTCACCAGCCTGCCGAAAGATCAGCCGATGATGCCCTACATCGTGGTGGCGGCAAGCCTGATTTTTTCACCCTGCGAAATCAAATCGCCGGGCATGATCCACGTGCGCGCCGTCATCAACGACAGCCCCACCGAACTACATCTCGGATCGCTCGCCGTCTCGTCGCAAGCAGCGCCTCAGGTCGCCCTCGAGCACGGACCAGCCGCCATCAACTGAACTTTCCCGTCGATCGCCGTTGCCGCGATCGACGACTTTGCCGAGGTCGAGCCAGCCGTGAGCAAGACTCCGGCGCAGACCTAAGCCGCAACCAGTCGCATTGACGGATTCCCTCCCCGTTCGCACCGGACTTCGCTGATGAAGATCCGACCGCAGGCCGCGCGTCGCACGCCCAGCCCTCAATTCCAGAGTTGTTCTGTCTCTTACTGAATCGGGGCGACGCCTCGAAAGTGCTGCCAACAAGCAGCGCCTGTCTCAAGCGTTAGAGCGCTTCATCGATTGATTGAAGCGGATTTGGCCTTTGCCAAGCGCCCGAAGTCCTCATCCTGAGGAGCCCGGCAAAGCCGGGCGTCTCGAAGGATGAGGAGCCACATCGCCTGCGGCGCATGGTTCGAGACGGCGCTTCGCGCCTCCTCACCATGAGGCTCTACAAGCTGCGGCCGCTAGGAAGTTCGGTCCTGATTTTGTCAAAAGCAGAGATGCTCTAGAGCTCACTTTGAAAGTCGCGCGGTTGGGTGGCGATCGAGATTGGCGCGCTCCGATGCCCGAGGGCCTCACCGCGGACCAGAGACTGGCCTTGTCGTTGTAATGATCAGAAACATCGCGCAACGATCTGCGGCACGGTCGATAATGCGAGAGACCGAACACGCGGTTTGCGGCACAGCGGCCGCTCACCATCCAATGCTTCGGCGAAGATCAAATGATCTGACCTGACGACCGCAACATGATCGGATTGTCGCGCGGTCGGGCCGCTCAGGAGATCCTGACAACAACCGCTGTGTCCGGGAAAGCCATGACAGCCCTACTCCGCGGCGCCCGAGAAACTCTGATAATTGGAGTTGCGCGCGCGCTGGTCCGGGATGCAGTCGTTTTTCACCGAGCGGATATTAACGACTTTGATCTGTCCGTAGCTGAGCGTCGACGTCGTCACCGGCTCGTTCTGTCCGGGATGCCGTTCAGGCTGGCGGAGCTCGAACGAAAGCTCCATGTCCATGGCCCAGGCCAGATCAGCGAGGCTGCGTAAGGTGAGATTGCTTTCGCCGGAGAGCTGGCGATTGATCACGGAACGATTGACGCCGAGGCGTTTGGCGAGTGCCTGTTGGGTCAGGCCGTCCCTCTTCTTTTCCGAAAGAACCTTGAGCAATTCGTCGCGTACGCGGGCAATAAATCGTCCTGCCTTCTGCGCACGACCGCCGATATCAAAATGATAAGACGTCACTGCGGAACCTCCTACCCAGCCGCGATCCTCAATACAAAGCGCCGTCCTATCACTTGCAAGTAGTGTTTATTGTGCACCAAAGCGGACAGGTTGACAGCCCTTTTTTGTTGGCTTGCTGAATGAATACAGGCGGAGTGTTGCCGAATATCCATCCCACCAAGCAGCGGGCCCCCAGGCCCTAAGATTTAGTATGTTTTGGCCGCACAACGGTTCAACGGAACAAGATACCGGACCGGTCTATTAAGGATTTCGCGCGCCCTAAAGGCCACTTCCTGAGTGAAACCTGCAGAATCTTGACGATGGCAGATGCGGCCACGGTACTCGGCCGCCTGGAGAAAAGACGGCGGGACCAAGGTCCCGCCGTCCGAAGGCATCTTAGTGCTGCGAGGTGAACGCAACGTTGTGCGAGCCGAACTGCGCCGTCACCGAGGTGTTGGTCACGGTCGCGCTGTTCTGGGCGGTCACGGCGTAGTTACCGGTACCGACCTGAATCGTCGCCTGGGTGTTCATGCTCAGAGCGCCGATCATCGGCTGCAGCCCGGTGCTTTGGGCCGCGACCGCAGTATTGCTGTTGCCGAACTGGGCAATCAGCGATCCGTTGGCGCCGGCGTTGAGCGGATTGGCGACCTGGTTGGTGAAGGCGCGGTTCTTCGAGCCGGCCTGGATAGTCGCCGCGGCATTCACCGTGCCGGACACCGGGGCGTTCTTCTGCAGGGTGACGGCGCTGTTGCGGTCACCGAGCTGGATAGTGGCCTGGCCGTTCAGGCCGTTCTGCTGGCTAACAAGCGCGCCGTTCTTTTCGCCGAACTGCGCGACGAGCGAGTCGTTCGACACCGGAAGGAGGCTCGCACTGACGCCATCCTGCAGGGTGATCGCCGCATTCTTCTTGCCGACCTGGACGGTCGCGGCGTTGTTGTTCACACCGTTCAGAGCGACCGCTTGAGGGAAGTTATACGCAACGGTCTTCTCCCCGAAAACAGGGCTTACGCCGGGCTGTCCATTCGACTTGAAGCCACTGCCCACCAAAACGGGGACGGTAACTGAAGTGCTGGCACCGGTACGCGTTCCTTCCGAATTTTGCACCGTGAATGCGGTATTGCCTTTGCCGACCTGCAGCGTCGATGCGTTGTTCACCCCGCCATACGTGGCAGGCGCGGTATACGAAACCGGAGCCGTGCTGGTTGTGCTACCCGGCTGATAGGTCGCGTAGGACGTCCAACCGGTCGGAACCCAATACTTCTCACTGGTCGTGAGAGTGGTCGTCTTGGATCCAACCGCCTGAGAGCTCGGCGAGCCCTTGGTGCTCTGCAGGGTCACCGCCTTGTTGCCGATGCCAAACTGCGTGGTGAACGACGAGTTGGTTGCGCCCTGGGCGTTGGCGTTCTGGCCAGTCGCCGACAGGTTGCCGTAGCCGAACTGCAGCGTGCCCTGATCGTTGCCGCCGCCGGCCTGGCCGGCGAACGACCGGTTGAAGTTGCCGAACTGCAGGGTGGACGACTCGTTGGTGCGGCCGGCAGCGCCGGTCTGGCTGGTGGCGGCGAAGTTGCCGACGCCGACGCTCAGAGTGTTCTGGTTGTTGTTGCCGCCGGTCTGGCCGACCAGCGCGCTGTTGAAGGCGCCGAGCTGGGTGGTCGAGGAGGTGTTCTTGTTGTTGCCGGCGTTATCCTGCGAGGTCGCCGCGAAGTTGCTGCCGCCGACCTGCAGCGTGGTCTGCTTGTTGTTGCCGTCCTTCTGATTGACGATCGAGCCGTTGAACGCGCCGAACTGGGCGGTCGTCGAATCGTTCGGGTTAGCGGCGCTCTGGCGGCCCTTCTGCGAGGTGACGGCAAAGTTGCGCACGCCGCCCTGCACGGTGCCCTGCTTGTTGTTGCCGCCGGTCTGCAGCGCAACGGCGCCGTTCTGCACGCCCATCTGCAGCACGCCCGACTCGTTGGTCTTCGACGGAGCTGCGCTCTGCGCGGTCAGCGCCGAGTTGCCGCGGCCGACCTGGACGGTGCCCTGCTTGTTGTTACCACCGGTCTGACCGGCGATCGCGTGGTTGGTCGATCCAGCCTGCAGAATGAACGACTCATTGCTCGCGGCGGAAGCCAGCGACGTCGTGGCCAACAGGACGGCCAACGTTGTCAGCATACGCATGTTTTTATTCCCTGTTATCCGAAGCGGGGTCGACGACCATCGCCGCCCTCAAAATCGATTTAACTCCAACTTAACTATTCGGACAACCGTAAACCGGTTGTTTACTTTAACTGTCAACCTAACCGCGAACCGCGGACCGAACTAACAGCCAGCTAACACGTCGGTTTTTGAGGAATCGAGACACTAACGGTCGATTGCTACCTGGCGCGTTGACATACAGGTCAACGCGGCACGGAACCGCCGCCTCGCCAGTGTTGACTCATATGTCAACGCGGTCGGATTTCCGGCAAAAGCAGTGCACAAAACGCCGAAAAATCGTGACTCTTTTGATTCTTTGGCCGACACAGCCACCCGGCCGATGACAAATTAATTCAACTCACAGTCCACTCTTGTGGAGGCAATTAAACCTCGTTTAACTATCCAAACCTCGGCGATGAGCGGCGCTGATTGAATGATTTCGCCGAAAAGAACCCGAAGTGGACGACGATCACTTTCCAATTCCGCAGCACGCAAGGCGATTAGTTCAAACTCATTCACACAGATCCAGAGTCGTCATTTCGATGTTTGTCGCGCCACGAAATTTCAGTCGCCTCACCCGATGCAGTGCGGGCCTGCTGCTGATTTCGACTTGGTCGTCCGCCGCCAACGCGAGCAAGACGATAGAACTCGACTGCGAGATCAGGAATACGCCGGACCGCAACCTTCTACGGATCGACGCGGTGCTTCACGCGCAGCGCGCCGCGGCTGGCGAGTATCAACTGAACGTCTTCAAACAATCGACAAGCGGCGTGAGTCAAAACGCCCAGAGCGGAACTTTCGAACTCACCGGCCCTACGGACCAGGTGCTGACCAGCGTCATCATCGACCAGTCACCAGAAGCGAAAATTCGGGCCGAACTAACGATAAGATCCAATCAAGGGAGCGTATCATGTGTTTCACCATGAAATCGCGGTTCTCCTCGATGGCGGCCGCGCTGGCCGTCGCAGCCGCAGGCCTTGGACAAGCGACCATCGCACACGCGGAAACAGCCTATATTTCACAGGCTACCGGCAACGGCGGTACGCCCGTGATCGGATTAGCGCCCTCTTCGCTCAGCAACGGCACCGCTGCAAATTTTGCTAACGGTAATCGACAGAAGATGTCCCTGCCGGAGATGGCCACGCCGAAAATAACTGGCGGAAATTACGCGAGTACGTTGCAAATCGGCTCGTATAACTCGGTTTTCCAGGCCCAAAGCGGCTTTGGTAACGTCTCCAACGTCGGCATCATCGGCGGACACAACAATGCAGTCGGCGTGTTGCAGGCTGGCAACAACCTTCAATCCAATCTTGTGTTACTTGGTACGTCAGGAACGTCGGTCGGCGTCCTGCAGGGAAATGGTGCAGCGCCGCTGAACCTCCTGGTCGGACGATTACCGAACGGCGCATTGGTGATCGGAGGCCTGCCGATCAGACGTTGAGAAGAATTGTTTGTAGCTTATAGGAGGGTAGGATGAAGTCGAAGTTTCTGCTAGCCGCTGCCGCGTTGGCGATTCTCACAGCGCCCAGCTTCGCGACCGAACAGATCTATCGGCCCGTCAGCCCGACCTTCAACGGCAATCCGCTCAACGGCAACTTCCTTCTCAGCACCGCCCAGGCTCAGGGCATGGGCACCAAGTCCGGCAGCAACAACACGCCCGACCTCTCCGGCTTGAGCTCGGCGCTCAGCAATGTCGGCAGCGGTTCGTCCGTGATCGTGATCGGCGGCACGCCGACCACAGCTTCGACCAGCCCGTAACCGAGCATCAACATTGCTTGGTCAGTATTAAGTTAGTTAAACGGGGGGCGGCGGCGATGGATAGCAGAGCCGGATCATTGGCGTGTGTCTTGCTGGCTGTTTCCTTGGGTGGATGCGCTATCACCGGGACTGATAAGGACCCGGTGACTCCGCAGGCGACGATGGTGGCGTCGACGAAGACCGGCGTCGTGCTGGAGCAGCTTCCTCCTCCGACCAAGAAGCTCGACGTCGCCGTCTACAACTTCCCGGACCTCACCGGTCAGAACAAGTCGAACGACAACTTCGCTGAGTTCTCCCGCGCCGTCACCCAAGGCGGCAGCTCGATTCTCACCGACGTGTTGCTGACCGCCGGCGGCGGGCAATGGTTCGACGTTGCGGAACGCGCCGACCTGCAGCCGCTGCTGCAGGAACGCCAGATCATTCAGAACACGCGGTCGGCGCTGCAGGGCGACAAGGCTCAGAGCCTACCGCCGCTGCGATTCGCCGGCGTGCTGCTCGAAGGCGGCATTGTCGGATACGACACCAACGAGACCACCGGCGGCATCGGCGCGAACTACCTCGGTCTCGGTGGCAACATGCAGTACCGGCAGGACATCGTCACGGTGTCGCTGCGCGCTGTGAGCGTCCAGACCGGCCGTGTTCTCGCCGCCGTCACGACGACGAAGATCATCTACTCCGTCAACGTCAGCGGCACCGGCTTCAAGTATGTGGCGATCGACAGCTTGCTGCAGGCCGATGTCGGCTTCACCAAGAACTCTCCGACGACCTTGGCGGTGCGTGAAGGCATCCAGCTCGCCGTCTACTCGCTGATCTTCGATGGCGTGAAGAAGGATCTCTGGAACTTCAAGGATCCGGCTGCCGGCACCGCCTTCATGCGCGAACTCGAGCTGCAACGGAAAGCAGCTGTTCCGGTCGCTCCGGCCGGCATGTGATCCGGGACTGATATTTCGCAGTCTCGGCGGCGCCCGCTTGTCTAAGAAATCGCCCGAGCGCGATGAAGCTCGCCCTGCGCAGATCTGACGTGTCGATCGGCTGAAAGCATCGGCGCGGTGCGGGCCGAGAGCATTCGTCCCGACGCTATTCCCCAATGCGCCCCTGCCCTTTTAGGCAGCGACGACCTCGGTAGCAACGCTCAGCAGGCGGCGACGGTGCTCGCCGAGACGATCTCAGCGTGTCGGCGGTCTGGCTTGCTGGGTGGCGCTGTAGCAGGCTTGCGACGACGCATTGCTCGGATCGCAGGACACCTGGCCATTGCTGCCGGCCGGAACGGGCGATCCACCACTCAGTTCGGGCGAGCCCTTCTTTTTCGGCGCGTCAGGCTTCAGACCGCCCGGGGCGGTTTTCGGAGCAACCAACCCGCTCTCCGGTGAGAGCTTGGGGGGTTCCCCGGCGCGGGCCGCAAGCGGCGGAAGCATGCCATGCGGTTGCTGGACATAGACCTCGTTGGCGACCCGGAAGGTCCCGGCCCGGTCGGCCGCGGACGACTTGACCGCGCCGCTCTCCCAAACGAGACCACCGACGCTCATCGCCGCCAATAGCATTGCCGGGTATGACATCTGCTGCACCCTCGCGATGGGAGATCGTCCGCCCCCCGGACGATTCTCTCGGTCCCCGTCCTTAGCACCGCCAGCCGCAAATGGCGAAGGCTTCGGCGGCGGTACACACCCGGCCGGACCGCATACCGTCTCGACTACCGGCGCTGGCTGACGATGGCGCTGTTCTGGGAGCCCTGTTGGATGATGTACGAGGCATTCCCCCCGCCCACCTGCGCCAGAAGCGCCGAGTTCAAAGTACCGATCTGAGCGATCATCGACACGTTCGCCGTGCCGGGATCAGGCATCTTGGCAGCCGCCTTCATCAAACGCGCGGCGCTTTCGATCGTCACTGGGACTGCCGTGGTTCGTGCTGATGCGGTCGGCGCCTGCTGCGTCTTGCCACCGGTGGGCTGGCTCACATAGGCCTCGCTGGCCCAGGCCGGCTGATAGGCGGCGATGAGAACGGTGGCGACTGACAGTATCCGGATGGTCCGCATCGGTGCTCCCCCTCGATCCACTCAGTATCGGACGCGGTTCCTTTCGAAATCGTAAGAGGCCGGCCCGCCGGCCTCGGCCTGCAGAGCGACTCAGCTCTCGATGTCGAATGATGCCATCAAGCCATGCCGGCGCTCATGACGCAGCAGCACAGATCGGGTCCAGATTTCACTGGCGGAGATCAGGCGAAGATCAGCCAGCCGATACCGGCCCACAGTCCAGAGCTGATGAAGATCGCGGCCACCCAGGGCCAAGGAGACGAATACTGGAGCTCGGCCAGCGGGCCCGATGGCGGGCCGGCATCGTCGTCCGTACGTCCGAAGGCCGATTCGGGAACTTCGGAGAATGAAATTCCAGAGCTCTTCATTGCCCCCTCCGCCCAATATCGTGACAATGAGCGTCAAAGGTTAACGTGAGCTTGCAAATCGACGACGACTATCGGCCCCTTCGCGTCAGAAAAGGACAGATTGAACGGGATTTGCCGCCTGACTAAGCCCCGACTGCCGGTAAGCAGGCCTCCAGCGGCTATCAGCTACCGCACCGCCCTGCCACGGTCTGGAGGAGCCTAAGGTCTAGCGGGTGGCGGCCGCACGCGCCCGGAGGGTCCGCTCGAATCGGAATCTGCGGACGCGGGGGCGAGCCGGCAGCGCCACGCCGGCAACAGCGGCCGCCCTGGCATCCGAGCTCAGATCAATCAGCGCGAGCCGGCGAGTCATCGGGCTGCGCACCGAAACGGTCCAACTGCCGCTATCGTCCAGCGGCACCTGGAACAGCTTGGGGTCGAGCAGAAAGCCCGTTCCCACCGCCTTCGCCACCGCTTCCTTGCGGGTCCATCCACGCAGAAAGAGGTCATTGCGGACCGATCTTTCCAAGCGATGCAGGCAAACGGCCTCGTGCTGCTCGAAGATCGTATCGATCATTTCGGAATAGTCCGCGGCGACGTCACGATCCTCGACGTCGACTCCGACGGTCCCCGCCTTGGAGATCGCGATCAGCCCGGTCCGCCGGCTGTGCGAGAGGTTGAAATCGATCTCGGCGGCGCGGCCCGCAACGAACGGCCGGCCGTGGGCTCCCACGACGATCGGAACGGCCTCCGCCGACATTCCGAGGAGCTCGGAAAGCCGTAGCCGCAACGCGCTGTGGATCACACCGTAGCGGTAACGGTCGTCAGCATGGATGAACGCATCAGCCGCAGCGGTCTCGCGCGGATCCAGGAGTTGCCAATCCACCTCCCCGGCTTCGTCGAAGCTGATCTCCCAGATCTCAACCGGTTCGCTCATCGTGCAGTGCCTGATCTAGTTGGCCGAACTGGCGCCCGGCCGCGGCCCGCTCGGGATGAGGCTTTCGATCTCCGTCACCGACCTGACCTCTGCAAAAGTGATCCTGGGCGGGCTTCCGCGCTGAATCAGATGCCCGACAAGAAACTGCACCAGGAGCGTATCGATGATCGCATGCATCCGCTCGGGCGCAATACGTCTGGGGGCCCACGGCCGCCAATCGCGCCAGCGACCTTCGGCATAGAGCTGATCGGAGAAGTCCGCGTGCTTCGCGCCGTCGACCATGAACACGTCCGAACCTGACGAGCGCGCCAGCGTCAGCAGGCAGCCGAAATCCTCCCATCCGATCTTGGTCTCGTAGTTCGGTCGATGCGACCATGTCCGTTCGGCAGATGGCAGTGACGCGTATACCGCCAAGAACGGCCGCTTCAGCCCGGCGGCTGCAGGAGTGTGGATCACCCAGCCGTCGAGATCGACGCCGGCCGCCAATTGCCGATCCAGCGCGAGCGCCCTCGCCGCGACGGCCCCGCCGAACGAATAGCCGACCACCGCAATCCGGGAGAAATCGACTCCCTCGAGCATCGTTGACGCTTGTCCGGTGCGGAGCGCAGCCAAGACCCGCTGCAGCTTGTCATATCCCAGCCGGGTTCTACGCTCACTGGTGGTCGGGAAGCTTGCGTAGTCCTGCGCGGTTTGCATGCTGAAAGGCGCCAACCGAACCGTCTCGTCGGCAGCGTCCGTCGCGGGATCCGGCGGATCGTGGCTGATGTCGTCCATGGCGACGACGATGAAGCCTGCGCTGGCGATCGTGGAGAGCAACACATCGTTCTCGGATCGGCGCCCTCCCCACGAGGGGACGTAAACCACCAGCGGCAGCCCCCGATCAGAAGCGCCCGCCCTCACCGCAGGACGCGGCACCGGATTGTGCGGCCTCCAGATGCGGACAGCAGTCCCGGTGTCACGGGTGGAATCCGTCAAGACGACTTCTCCGACACGCGCCTGATCGGTTGGCCTGACGAGCTTCGAGGCGTGACGTTCGGCCCATAGCGAGCCTCCGACCAGCGCTGCCGATACCAACCCTACCAGAGCGATGAGAAGCACGACGGCACCGCAGCGCATCGTTCAGCCGAGCCCCCGCCGGGAGCCTCCGACAGACACGTTGTGATAATTACTCGCCGACGACATCGGTCCTCAGCCCACGGAGCGCTTTGCGGACCAGCGGCCCTCCCGCCGATCGATCATCCAGCTCATGTATTCGGCGATAGTGGCGACCGCGGGTTCGCGGGTCATGTCGTCGTGTGCACCAGGAACGTCGAAGATCCGCAGTTGCCCATTCACGACCTTGTTCCATCCGAGGCCGCGCTCGAACAACCGTCCGACGCGCGATTTCGTGCTACGGAACAGCACGACTTCGCCGTCATACGGCTTCCAGGGATACAAGGCCCTGGCGTCGAGCAGATAATCCATCAGGCCGTGATTGAGGAAATCCTCGTTGGTGGCTCTCGGACGTGGCGCATCACCGCCGCGGCCGATCAATCGAACGAGTGGATTGTTCCTGACGATCGAGTACTGCGACATCGCAGCCGCAAGGCTCATGTCCCCGGACCGGACCTTCCGGATCCGTGCGAGCAGATCGGGGATGATCCTGTCAGTCAGTTGGACTCGCCTGAGGAAACGGTCGAACCGGCTCATCGATTCCACGTAGCCGGGCGCGACCGTATCGAGCAGAAAGATCACCGACACTTCGCCATTGAGGCTCTTCAGTTGCTGCGCAACTTCGAGCGCGACGTTGCCCATCAGGCAGAGGCTGATCAGATAGTACGGACCGACCGGATCGTGTGCCCGGATCTGCCGAACCGCGTCGGCCGCAATCCTGCAAATGCTGTCCTGATCGAGCGGCGGCAACTCGGCGTCATCCGCCCATTGCAAGTCGACAAACGGACGCCCCGCCGCTACCCGCTCTACCAGAGGATAGTACAAGGACCGATTGCTCAACGCGAAGATCGGCGGCAGCTTGCCGTCGGATTGCAGCACGCACGGCTGAAAATAGGGTCGCGTAGGACGGCGGTTCGGCATCCTGCGTTCGAGCGAAAGCGCAAGAGGCGCAACGATATCACCGGCCGGCTGATCGCCCTTCAAAGCGGGCGCAACGCTCTTCGGGTCGCTCTCGATCGGAGCAACCTGAGCTTCCATCTCCTCCGACCACGCTTTCAGCAGCGCATCAGCAGCGGCAGCGACGTGATGGTCGGTATTGTACTCGCAGGAGATCCGCCACCCCTCCTGCCGCTCCACCAAGAAGAAACTGAATTCGTAGAGGCAGCCCGTCGTCGCCGACGGCAGCGACACCAGTTCGAAGTCGCCATGCCGGATCACGCCGGCCTGGCCGGTCTCGACATTGCCGGCGGCGAAGTTGATGGCGTAGCCGAGCGGCAGATCTTTCCGATCCGACAGTTCGATGCCGGCGGCGATCTCGGCGAAAGGCAGCGCCTTGTTCGCCAGCGCCTGCGAGACCTCGTCCCTGATGCGGCGCGCGTGCGTGAGCGGATCGCTCCCCGCCTCGATTCCGAGCCTCAGGACCACAGTGTTGACCACGGGGCCGACCAGATCGAACAGCAACGGATCATCACGGTTGGCGACCTGCGTCCCGATGACGATCTCGTCGGCCTCCAGCTTGCGGCCCAGCGCGCGCGTCAGGGCCGCACACGTCAGCCCATACATCGTGAAGCCTTCCTGCTGCGCCAGTGATTGCAGCGCATCCGTCAACAGCCTCGGAAGAACACGGCTCCTAATCTCGCCGTTGCGGCCGGCATCGAGCACGGGCTGCCTGGTCGGTTTGATGTCCAAAGGTGACAGCCCCGACAGCTTGCCGCGCCAGTATTGCCGCTCCTCGGTCAGGCCGTCGCTCGCCAGTAACGCCGACTGCCACTGCGCATAGTCCACGTACTGAAGGTTCAACTCGCGGCAGTCTGGCCTTTGACCGCGCTCCAGTGCATCGACCACCTGGGCAAATTCGTGCGCGATCAGTCCGACCGACCAGAGATCTGCGATGGCGTGATGGATCGTTAGCAGCAGGATCGCTTCGTTCGGCGAGCGCCGAAGCACGGTCGTTCGCCACGGCGGCGCGACCACAGGATCGAACGCCGCCCTCGCCTCCAATGACGCAAGCCGCTCCGCCTCCGCCTGATAGCGCTCGCTCGACAGCTGCGACAGATCGATCAGCGATAGTTTCGGCGAAGTGTCGACGACAATCTGTGAGTAGCCGTCGGCCGAGCGTTCAAATCTCGTCCGGAGCGCCTCGTGTCGATCGGCGAGAAAGTCCAGCGCCTTCTGGAGCGTCTGGTCGCGCACCGCTCCCTTCATCTGCCAGCGCATCGCGATATTGGCCAGCGAAGAGCCTGGATTGCGTCTCTGCAGTTCGAGAAACCGCTCTTGAATGCTGGTGCAGCGGACCGGTTCAATCCCCGGCTCTTGTCCGACTGCTGAGGGGACCTGCGTCTTCATGTTGTCCTCACGCGGCTCGAGGAACGCCGAAACTCTGCGAGCGATGGCGTCTTCTTGTCGGACGACTGCGCTTTTGCCGCGACGGAAGCTCGCCGCGCCAAATCGCCCATGCTTGGATTGGTCATCAGATCTTGCGCCCGGATCGGCAGCTTCGCTTCGGAAAACCGCGCAGCCATCCGGAATACGTGCAGACTGGTCGCACCGAGCGCGAAAACCCGGTCGTCCGGCTTGATCCCGGTTCGATTCAACGCGGCCTCGACGATCGAGATCACCTTGGTCAGAACCTCCGGTGCCGGCTCGTCGCGCGCCTCCGCTTTGTCGATGAAACTGACGACGATCGACGGACTGACGATCGTCGCCGATAGCGCCTTCCGATCCAGTTTGCCGTTTGCGGTCTTGGGCACTTCGGCAACCGCGACAAAGCGGTTGGGAACCATGTAGTGAGGCAGGCTGAGCTGCGCTGTCTGCTGCAGGCTGTCGATGCTCACCGTCATGCCCGGCTTCGCCACGAAGGCAGCCACCAGCGCGGCGTCGGCAGTGCCGGCATTCTCGACCATGACCGCGGCGTCCAAGATCTCTGGACAGGTGCGCAGCACGGCCTCGATCTCTTCCAACTCAATGCGGAAGCCGCGGATCTTCACCTGCTGATCGCGTCTGCCGAGCAGTTGAATGCTGCCGTCCGCCAAGCGTGTGGCCAAATCGCCGGTTCGATACAGACGCACCGCTTCCCCATCCTGCAACGACATCACGGGAAACGCTGCGGCTGTCAGATCCGGCCGGTTGACGTAGCCCTTTGCAAGACCAAGTCCGCCAATACACAACTCCCCAGGGGTGCCGACTGGCGCCTGCGTTCCGTCATCGGACAGGATGTAGAGATCAGTATTAGCCACTGGTTCGCCGATGACGATCGGCCGGCTGGCATCGACAATCCGTCCGCAGGCCGACCAAATCGTGGTCTCCGTCGGCCCATACATGTTCCACAGTTCGAAGCCTGCGGCGATCAGCTTCTCGGCAACATCGCGCGGCAGCGCCTCCCCGCCGCTCAATGCGCGAAGCGGGCGCGAAGGCTGCAAACCAGCTTCAAGAAGTACGCGCCAAAGCGTCGGTGTGGCCTGAACGATCGTCGCAGCGCTGGTTTCAATCAACCGCACGACGCTCTCGGGCTCGAGCAACCTGTCCTTGCTGCAGATCACGGTCCGTCCGCCGCAATACAGCGGCAGAAGAAGCTCGAGAACCGCGATGTCGAACGACACCGTGGTCACTGCGACGATCCGATCATCGGCTCCGAAGCCTGGCCGGACCGCCATCGAACCGAGGAAGTTGGCGAGTGCGCGGTGAGTGATCTCCACGCCCTTGGGCGTTCCGGTCGAGCCGGACGTGAAAATCACATAAGCGGTCGAGTCCAGCACCTCCTGCGAGGGTACCGGTCCGCGACGAGCGGACGATGCTGCATCGATCTGTGCGGCATCTCGCACGAGATCGATCACCGGCACCCCCATTTCGGCCGCAACCGGACAGTCCCCTCCTGACGTGATGAACGCCGCAACCTCGGCCGCTTCAGCCATCTGCCGAATCCGAGCCACGGGAAGTGAGGGATCGACCGGGACGTAGGCGAGCCCAGCTTTCGCGACCGCGACTAAGGCGACCGGCAGATCAAGGCCCCGTTGAACCGCAACTGCGACCCGGGCTCCGTTGGCCGGATTCAGCGCTCTCAACAGCCCCGCAATACGATTGCTCCTCGATTCCAGATCGCGATAGCGCAGAACTTCCGTCTCGTACTCCACCGCAACCGCGTCAGGCGTAAGGTCGCAGTTCCGCTCGATCATCTCCACCAGAGGAATGTCGAAACGCGAGGCTTGCAGTGCGTAGGTCGTTCCGCCTGCAGTCCCAGGAACGGTTGGCTTCTGCAGCTTCAGGTCCTGCAGGATGATCTGGGGCTGCTCGAGCGCTTGTCCCAAGATCTTGCGGAGTTGATCGAGCCATCCCGACACCGTCGTCCGATCCAGAAGATCGGTCGCGAAATCGACCTCGATCGTGATGTCGTCGTCCGTTTCGATCATGTTGATGAAGATGTCGAAATTGACGAAGGCCTTTGGATTGGTATCGACGCGCGTGTCGGCGCCGCGGAATGTCAGCCGAGAGCCGACCCGTTCAAGATTGAACTGAATGTCCGACAGCGGTGTCCGGTTGATGGTACGGGGAATGTCCAGATCACGGACCAACGATCCCAACGTGTAGTCCTGGTGATCGAAGATCTCGTTCAGCTTCTCGTCGACATGCTTCAAGTGTTCACAGAAGGAGACCGCCGACCGAGCGGCGACCGGCACCGGCAGGAAGTTCACACAGTGCCCGACCAGATCCTGCCGATCCAGCAATGCCTGGCCGCCCATCGGGACGGTCAACACAACGCTCTCATTGTCGCAAAGCCGCGCGAACAGAGTCTGCACCGAGGCAAACAGCACCGTGAACAGGGTTACGCCCTGGCGTTTGGCCAGCTCTCTCGCCCCGCCGCAGAGGTCCTGCCCCAACCGCTCGCGCAGAGATGCACCGAGGAAGCTCTTGACCTCCGGGCGTGGGCGGTCGAGCGGAAGCTCCGAGGCGACCGGCACATCCGCAAACTGCTTTCGCCAGAACTCAACCGTGGACGCAGACGGCCGCGGCCGCTCCGCAGCATGTTCGGCGAAACTCGCGGCAGGCACCAGCGACGGCGTTCTTCCCTCCCGATAAGCATTGTAGATCTCGGCCAAGTCACCGAGCAGGACGTTCATCGACCAGCCGTCGCAGATGATGTGATGCGCGGTGAAGACCAGCACGTGGATGCCAGACCCCACACACAGAACGCTGGCACGAACCAACGGCCCCTTGAAAAGGTCAAATGGCGTTCTTGCATCCTTGGCCAGCCACTGCGCCAGTTCGGCATCGGCGTTGGCCTCGTCGAGCTTGATGACCGGCACCTTGGGCACGAAATCCGGACTGATCTCGAGCATGCCGGTGAAGTCAACGACACGGCTACGAAGTGCCTCGTGGCGCCGCACGACTTCTTCGACCGCTTTGATCAACGCACTCTCGACGACGGGCCCATCGAAGCGAATGCTGACCGACTCGTTGAACGCCATCGAGGCTGCATCGCCCATTTGCGCCGCGAGCAGCACCTCCATCTGAGGCTCGGTCAGGGGTACTGTTTTGGGTTTCCGCGCCTGAAGCCCTTCGTCGTCACCGAGACTGGTGGACTTCTTGGTGAAGCTTTTGGCTTCTCCCGTGATCAGCCCGGCGTCCGCGAAGGCCCCTATCGCTCGTTCGAACGCGCCGTCGATCGCTTGGCACTGAACGGCCTCATGTGCAGTCGTGAGAAAACACGGGAAACCCTCGTGGACATGAATGCCCTGTAGGCGAAGCTCGGCAAACAACAGGCCAGCGAACCGCCCCAAAGGTGAACCATCGACAAAGAACCAGCTCGCACAGGTCTCAGCCCGTGTCGGTAGTCCGTAATTGTCGAGGTGCGAATTGATCCGATCGACAAGCTGCCCGGTGCGCTGCGCCAAGGGCGCATAGATCTCAGCCTTGTTCCGTTTGATGTGCTCAAGCACAGCGCGTGCTGCGGCGAGCACCATCGGATGCCGAACGAACGTTCCGGCGAAGAATGTCGGCGCGACTTCCGGCTCGCTGTCGTCGCCATATTGCCAGAAGCCGCCGTCCAGCGCGTCCATGAAATCCGCGCGGCCTGCGACCACCCCGATCGGCATTCCTCCGCCCAGCACTTTGCCATAGGTCGCTAGGTCAGCCTTGATGCCGAACACTTTTTGCATGCCACCGGGGTCGACCCGGAAGCCCGTCACCACCTCGTCGAAAACCAGCGCCGTCCCGCTCTTCGCGGTCAGCTCTCGCAGCGACGCCACGAAGTCTCGCGGCTGCAAAGCCGGGTGCCGGCTTTGAATCGGCTCGACGATAACGGCGGCGAGATCGTCGGCCATTTGACTGACAAGCTCGAGGCTTGCTGGATGGCCGTACGGCAGAACGATCATCTGTCCGACGTTTTCGGCCGGGATGCCGGACGCGATCGGAAGCGCACCGGGGACGCTCCCCGCGCGGCACGACTTGATCAGAACCTCATCGAACTGACCGTGATAGGCGCCACTGAACACGACGACCTTCTGTCGTCCGGTCACAGCGCGGGCCACCCGGATGGCGGCCATGACAGCTTCGGAACCGGTGTTGCAGAAGGCGACCCGCTCATTGCCGGTCATGGCGCTAATTCGCGCCGCGACTTCCCCGGCCAGTTCGGTCTGCGGTCCGATCGCGAATCCGTCTTCCAACTGTGCGTGCAACGCGGCGGCGACGAATGGCGGGACATGGCCGAACATCGTCTGGCCGTAGCCATTCACCAAATCAATGTACTCGTTGCCGTCGACATCCCAGATCGACGCTCCCTTCGACCGCTTGCACACGATCGGGTAAACCATCTCCTTCCATTGCGCATTGAAGCCGCTCGCGGTCCGGGGATCGGCAAGAACTCTGCGCGACGCCTGAGCGCGTGACTTCGATCCAGGAGTGCGGTCGTTATAGCGCCGGACAAGATTCTCTATGTAGGAGCGCTGCTCCGGTGCAAGTGCGAGATCGCCATCGGCCGCGCCGGGGCGATACATCTTAAACCGCCCGCCCCCTTCCTCACCCGTGTCGGGCATCACAAGGGTAGTCTCAGCCGCGCTCCCTGAGCTGCTATCGGCCGGCGCCGCCGCAACAGGCAACTCGACAGCGACGCGCTGTTCTTTGCCGACCGCCGCAAGCTGAGCAGCAAAAATCCGCTCCATCGAGTGCAGTTGCTCGCGAAGCAATGCCTCGACTCCCGTGGCTCCCGCCACCACCGGCGCCGGCGGGCCTTTCGACAACACAGCCTCTGCCGGCCGCTCGACCATCGCCACCTGGGGCTTCACGGCTGCTCGCTCGGCCTGGGGCAATTTGTCGGCCGGTGCCGAGACCTTCAACATCGCAGCCAGGGCGTCCAGTGAGTTGAGATCTCGCATCAACTGCCGGAACGTGATCTTCACCCCAAACGACTTGTTGACGCGCTGCGCGACCTGACCGAGCAGTAAGGAATCGAACCCAAGTGAAATGAACGAGGTCGCCGCTTCCTGATCCGAAAGAGGTCGTCCCGAGACATCTGACAGAATAGCCGCAAGCGCCTTGATCAGCGCCTTCGAGACCTCGTCACCCGACATCTTACTCTCCATCGAAACACTACGCAGACCATCCTGATCGCTACGCGCCTCCTGCGGAGGAACGGTCTGAGGGAACGCGTCTCCTCGGGCCGATGCGACTGGCATGATCATCTCAGGACCGGCCGCAGCAGGACGCGCGATCCAATGGCGCGTGCGCTCGAACGGATAGCTTGGCAATCGCAGCCGTGCGGCACCCGCGGCTGGACGAACATCGGATTTCAGCCTCGCGCCGTGTGCCCACAGATCTCCGAGCGCTTGAGCGAAGGTGAGCTCTTCGTCGTTTCGCTCCGCATAGTCCGGTGCGGTCGTAACGATCGCCCGGACCTTCGACGCGGACGATGAGGCCCCTGCAAATGTCGACAGCGTTCGACCCGGGCCGACCTCCACCAGCAGACAATCCACCCGCTCGGATATCGTATCGATCAGCGTGTTAAGCGCGGCGCGGAAGCTGACAGGCTCGCGGCATTGACGGGCCCAATAGGCCGGTGACGTGGCCTCCGCCGCGGTCATCCAGGTTCCAGTGACGGTCGAGATCAGCCGACGCTTCGGTGGCCGGAGCGGAATCCCGGCCGCAACCTTCTCGAGCTCGACTGCCACCGGATCCATCATTGCTGAATGGAAGGCGTGTGACGTGTGGAGACGTCGATGGGGAATCTCCGCCCTCTCCAACCGGCGCTCGAGCTCCTCCACAGCTTCAAAAGGACCGCTGGCGACACTGAGACGGGGCGAATTGTCGGACGCAATCTCGACCCCGACTGGCAGGTGCGCCAACAGCTCGCTTGTCGCCAACCGCACGCTGAGCATAGCGCCGGGCGGCTGGGCCTGCATGATCCGTCCGCGATGCACCACAAGCTTGAGCGCATCCTGATACGACATCACGCCCGCCAGCGCCGCCGCGACCAACTCGCCGAGGCTGTGGCCGATCATCGCTTTCGGCTCGATACCGGACCGGAGCAGACGCTGTGCCAGAGCATATTCGATGAGGAAAAGCGCCGGCTGCGCCAACGTCGTCGATCGGATGGCATGATCTTCGACATCACGATCGTCGAACAGCACGGCCAGGATATCGACGCCAAGGTGTTCCTTAACGATCGCCGCCCCGAGCTCGACATCAGCGCGGAATTCGCGATCGGACTCGAAGAGCCAACGCCCCATCCCCGGGTACTGAGCGCCCTGGCCGGGAAACATGAAAACCGCGCCGGGTCGAAGCGATGAAGGTCGGGGGTCGGAGCGGACTTCCCGCAACGACTGAACCGCTCCCTCCACGGAGTTCACCGCAACCGCCCAGCGCCGATCGAACGTTCGCCGTCCCGCGGCCAGAGTGTGGGCGAGTTCGTTCAAGCCAATGCGCTCGCCACGCTGCACTGCCGCCTCGAGATGATCGGCCAGCCGGAGCCGCATCGCCTCCAATGCAGTGGGGGACCGGGCAGACAGCCGGAGAACCACAGCACTCTCGACCGGCAACGAGCTCTCCGCCGCAGTCGGTGGTGACTCTTCCAGGCACAGATGCACATTGGTGCCTCCGACCCCGAAGGCGCTGACGCCGGCGCGGCGCGGCGCATCTCCCCGAGGCCATTCCTGCAACTCCGTCGCCACCCGGAATCCCCGCTTCGCGAGATCCAGGTGTGGGTTCGGCTCGGAGAAATTTGCCTGAGGCGGCACAATGCCGTGGTCAAGAATCAAGGCGGTTTTGATCAGCCCTGTCACGCCCGCCGCGGCATCCAGGTGACCGACATTTGCCTTCACCGATCCCAGGGTGCAGTTGCGGTCTTCGATCGCACCGGTAGAAGCTTCAGCGAACGCTTGCGACAGCCCCTCGATCTCGATCGGATCACCCAGCGGCGTGCCGGTGCCGTGACACTCGACGTAGCCAATCGATTCCGCTTCGAATCCGGCCATCGCGAGCGCGGCCGCGATGCACTCTGCCTGCCCGCCGACGCTGGGAGCCGTGAACCCAACCTTGGCTGCGCCATCATTATTGATGCCGTAACCTCTGATCACCGCGTAGATCGCGTCGCGATCAGCGACGGCATCCGCCAACCGTTTGATTGCCACCACGCCCGCACCGGAGCCGAACACGGTCCCGGCCGCATCGACATCGAACGGCCGGCAGGAGCCATCGCGGGAGGCAATTCCGCCGTCCTGATAGATGTACCCGCGTTTCTGGGGGAACGTGACGGAGACGCCGCCGGCCAATGCCATGTCGCACTGCAGAGCCGCGAGACTTTCGCACGCTTGCGCGACGGCAAGAAGCGAGGTCGAACAGGCACTCTGGACTGAAACTGCCGGTCCTTTGAGATTGAGCTTGTAGGCGACCCGCGTCGCAACGAAGTCATTGAGCGTGCCGAGTAGCTCCGAATAGGAGCCTACCTGAAACTGCGACGTGAACCGCTCGAGGGCGGTCCGATCGGGGCAGACGTGCCGCAAGAAATAGGTGTTCAGCGAGGCGCCGGCGAAGACGCCAACCGCCCCCTGATAACGCTCCGGGTCATACCCCGCATCGTCCAACGCCTCGGAGCAGATCTCGAGGAAAATCCGCTGCTGCGGATCTGTCAAATCCGCTTCACGCGGCGACATCCCGAAGTATTCGCTGTCGAACAGATCGACGTCGTCCAGAATAGGCTTGGCCGCGACAAAGTCGGGATCGGCACGCTCCTGGGCCGCGAAGGAGTCTTCCAGCTCTTCAGGCGAGAAACGCGAAACGCTCGTGCGCCCCGCTTTAATGTTCTGCCAAAACTTCTGAACGTCGGGTGCGCCTGGAAAGCGACCAGAAAGTCCCACTATCGCGAAGCCGATCTCATTACTGTCCGACATCTCGCCTCAGCTCCGTCTAGCCCTATGCGTGATGGCTCCGAACATTGAGCGCGCCATACGCCGCACTCATCGCACGTCTCTGCCTGCGTCCACGCGCCGCTCCGGCAATGGCGAGCGACCGATGCGAGGCTCCGTCCAGACAAGCCTGGAATTCGGCGATGCTGGGATGGGCGAACAGGTCCGTAACTGGAAATCGAATCCCGATCGCCGCCTGAATGCGCTCGTGCGCCGCGATCATCTGCAGCGACGTCGCGCCAAGATCGAACAGGTTCGCCCTGGCATCGACCGACTTGCCCAGCAATGCGCCCCAGATCTCAGCCACGATCGATCCGACACTATCGTCAGAGAAGTCTTCATCGTCGGCACGCGCGCCCAGCTGCTCCGTCGCGATCAGGTCACTCAGCAGCTTCGCTCTGTCGATCTTGCCGTTCTTGTTGAGCGGCAACTCATCCACGATCTTGATCGTTGATGGGATCGCTTGGGCCGGGAATTGCTCTTTGAGTCTGCGGATGATGCCGGCTTCAAGATCATCGGCAGCGTCACCTGGCAGCGGCTTCAAGAAAGCGACAATCCGCTTTACGTCGCCTCGATCTGCGGACAGAACCACCGCCGCGTCGGCCAGGACCGGATCCTGCCGCAGCGCCTGCTCCACGCCGTCGAGCTCGATACGCACGCCGTTGATTTTGACCTGACGGTCCCGCCGACCACGGAACTCGATCGCTCCGTCGCTCCGGCGACGGACGTAATCCCCGGTGAGATAAAGCCGAGCCTTCGGATCGTCAGACAACGGATCAACGACAAACTTCTCTGCGGTCAGCTCCGGGCGATTGAGGTAGCCGAGCGCGAGCCCGATCCCACCCGCGCAAAGCTGACCTTCCTCACCGTCCGGAACGGGCTCTAGCGCATCCGATAAAATGTGCACACTCGTGCCCGAAATCGGAAAGCCGATCGGCACCGGCCCATCGCCCCAGCCGGTCCGCGGGATCGAATAGCAGCACGTGAACGTCGTATTCTCGGTGGGCCCGTACCCGTTGACGATCGTGCAGTCCGGCAGCAGTGCCATCGCACGACGAACGTGCACCGGCGAAAGAACGTCGCCGCCGGCCAGCAGGGTCGTGAGCCCCGACAACGCCTCTGGTCGCTCGTCGACCATCAGATGGAAAAGACCGGCGGTGAGCCAGGCCGCATTGACCGAAAAACGCCCCAGCGTCTCGGCGATCCGCTCGACCGAAAGCACCGCATCTTCGACGATGACCACCTGTCCGCCGTTCAGCAACGGCCCCCAGATTTCCAGAGTCGAGGCATCGAACGCCAACGGCGCCGCATGCAGCATCACGGTCGCGGGCGACAACGTCATGAAATCCGTATCAACAACCAGCCTGACGATGGCCTGATGCGGCACCACAACGCCCTTCGGCCGCCCTGTCGATCCCGACGTGAACATCACATAGGCCGGCAAGGATGGCGTCAGATCAAGCGCCAACGGATCACCGGGCTCAAGCCGCGAGGCATCGAGCTCGTCACTCAGGCGGCGCTGCTCGATCGCGTCAATCAAAGCCGGTTGATGCTCCGTCAAAACCAGCGTCGGCTGTGCATCCTGGATGGCGCCGCCGATCGCTTCCGGGCCTAGACCGATATCAAGGGGCATATAGACTCCGCCCGCCTTCAAAATCGCGGTCATGCCGATCAACGTATCGATCGAGCGCCCAGTCAGGAGGACAACAATCGAGCCAACCTTCACACCTCTTTTGACAAGCAATCGTGCCAATTGGTTCGAACGAAACTCAAACTCGCCAAAGGTAATCCGCCCACGCTCGGAAATGGCGGCAACGGATTCCGGAAAACGTTGGGCAATCTGCTGAAGAACATCTGGAACGGTGCATGCCGCGGCCGCGTCCCTGCCAGATCCTTCTTTGATAACCACGGTGCTCGCCATGACTATCCCTACCCTTGCAACCAACTAACGGCAATCTGCCTCGCATATTAAGCTTACTCTTAACCCGACTGTAAGCGAAAGCGCTAACGCAGATCGATCACGCGAGCCTGATCCCGATCAACGATAGTTTCTGCGACGGCGAGCGTTGACCTATATGTCAACACACTCCACTCATCGCGCCTCGCGAGCGCTGCAAGGAACCATCGCAACCGTCGTCGCTCGACACCAATGCCTGCGGAACAACCATTGCGAGCCGGACACTTCGCACGCCATCCTCTCTCACGCGCACAATTTGATGAGAGGCTAACTCGCACTTGAAAGGCTCTCAAAAAACTACAATGATGTTGTAGCGCAACGACCCAACGTCGCACACGAACTACGATGCGACTTCGCGCACCGCGATCACGATATTTCTGCACTACGTTGAACGCCAAGCTGTTCAACGCCGAATGCATCCTTGTCAACGATCACTGGGTATCGCGCAATGTCATTGCAATCACTCGGAGACCGCCTTGATGCAAGCGCCGGACGCCCTTCCGGCTTCGACTACATGAAGGTCTCGCTCGCGGTCATGGTGATCGCGACGCACAGCGTGCTGACGAGCTATGGGCAAGCCGCGGATGCCGCCATGTGGGACACGCCCGCGCGGCCATTCCTGCGATCTGTGCTTCCGATGTTCTTCGGAGTGAGCGGGTTTCTGGTTGCCGCCAGCCTGGATCGTTGCAAGACACTCATCAAGTTCTTTGGACTTCGGGCGATAAGAATATTCCCGGCGCTTACCGTAGAGGTGCTGCTGTCCGCATTTCTGATCGGCCCGATGCTGACCACACTGGCATTGAGCGACTATTTCACCGACAAGCTGTTCTTCCTCTACCTGCTCAACGCGATTGGCGAGATCCACTATCTTCTTCCAGGCGTGTTTCAAGACAATCCCAAGCCCGACATCGTCAACGCTCAACTCTGGACCGTCCCTTTCGAGTTGTACACCTATGGGGCGATCGGTCTGCTGGCCATTGCCGGCGTGCAACGCTATCGCATCTTGGGTCCGATCTCGGTTGTCGTGCTGATCGTATTTCATTTCGTCGCCCGCCTGTGGTGGCATGGATGGCAATATCTGCCCTTCAACGGCAACGTTCCGGGTTTCGCCCTGATGATCTCGGGGATCGTCGGCCTGTCGCTATATTACTACCGCTATGAAATTCCGTGGCGCTGGTCCGTATTCTGGGGCGCCACGGCGGTTGCGTTGCTCGGGATGTACTCCCGCTACGGCGGCGAATATTTTGGCGCGCTGGTCGTTCCTTATGTCGCGATCTTCCTAGGCCTCACCACACCGCGGCGCCTCGCAATTGTGCGCGACCGCGATTACTCGTACGGGATGTACCTGTACGGATTTGTCATCCAACAGACCTTCGCAGCCATGATTCCGTCCGGCCGCGTCTGGTGGATCAACATCCTGGTATGCGTGCCGCTCGCAGCGATCCTCGCGGCGATGTCATGGCACTTTGTGGAGCGTCCCGCTCAGCAACTGAAGTCTCTGGTCGGGTCGTTTGAAAAGCAATATCTGCGGATCATGCGCCGGACCACAGTAGTCCCCGGCGGTGCTCCTGTGAGAGCGGATGCATGAGCATCTGGGCCGGCGAGCAGGATATGCACCTCCTGCTCGGACATCTCAGACCACCTGGCAGTCACAACTTGATCGAGTGAGACAAGACAGAATGGCGTTCGACCGCGCTCGTCTTGGGCGCCCCACATCCTTTTTCGGTCAGCTCCGCGCTCGAGCACGCTGGTGGGTACCGATTGTGGTGACGGCGACCATCATGGCTGCCGGCGCTGCCCTTGGTCAGCGAAGTACCCTCGCCTCGGATGCGACCGGCGATCGCACCGAACAACAGACCAGCCCGTGGGGCGTCGCCACCGGCGCCGAATGGCTTGATGATCATCGCCGGTTTAATCCGATCCTGGCGAAGGCGGGCGTCAAATGGCTGCGGGCCTTCCAGGAATGGCAGACCATTCAGCCGACTCAAGGCACCTGGAACTGGGCTTCGTCGGACCGGCTCGTCAGCGATGCAACGGCGAACGGCATCAGCCTCCTCTATCCGCTGGCCTATCTGGCGCCCTGGGCCTCCGCCGATGGCGGCACGCGCGCTTTCCCAATTAAGGACATCCAGTACTGGAAAGACTATGTCGGCGCCATCGTCGAGCGCTATCGCGGGTCAGTGAAACACTGGGAGATCTGGAACGAGTTCAACGGCAGCTTCGCCGTTAACGGAAATCCGTCCATCTACGCCGAGCTAGTCAAGGAGGCGTCGACTGCCGCAAAGCGGATCGATCCATCGGCAAAGATCGGAGTTAGCGTCGCAAATTTCGACGTCAACTTTCTGGAGCGCGCGATCGAAGCGGGCGCGGCCGGACATTTCGATTTCATCTGCGTGCACCCCTACGAAAAGCTCGATCTGCTGGAGGCTGGAGGCGAGATCGAGTTTATGGCAATGGCATCGACGCTGCGGCGGATGCTTGCCTCACATAACCTCGACAACTCTCTCCCGCTGTGGATATCGGAAGTCGGCGCCGTCGCAACCACTGAATCGAGATCTGAAGCCGGCCAATCGCGACTGCTGACAAAAGCTTACGTGCTCGCGCTCGCCTCCGGGTTCGAGAAGATCTTCTGGTTCGAGGCGCGAGGGCCGGCCTATCACGATCAGGCAGACCACGGATTGCTTCGCACGGACTTTTCACCGCGGCTCTCATTCGAGGCGCTTACAACCCTGATCCGTCTGCTGGGCGATCGCCCAGCCTATATTGGATGGGTCCGAGCGGACGCTGACGGTCTGGGCTTTGTCTTCGAGGGCCGACAAGGTCCCGTACTGGCCGCTTGGACCACCTCGAACAAGACGGTTGAACCAACCTTCCAGTCGCCGGTTCTGGTCACGCGTACCGACGGCTCGGAGGTCACTCTGGATGCCGGCAAGCCCCTCAGCCTGTCGTCCACGCCCCTGTTCGTTTCGAAGCTTCCGGACGCGATCGTGCAGCAGGCAAAAAAGAACCGCGACCTGCCGATCCTGCAAGATGTCGACTATTCGAAGGTGGATACCGTCACGATCTCTCTTGGTGAGACCAATCGCGGCGGCGGTCTCCAGCAGATCAATCCGCAGACCACCCAGGTGTTCGCGGACGAGGGTTCGACCTCGCGGCGGCTCGATTTCTCCGTCGCGAACAATGAAGGTCACTACGCCTATTTCGCGGTATCGCCGCAATTCGCTCCGTGGGGCACCCGCCGGCTGCAGATCAGCGCAACGGTCAAACGGCTGCCTGGAAGTCCGAAGGCAGGCTTCAGCTTGGACTATGAATCCCAGAAGGGTTACGTCAACGCTTCCTATCGCGAGATACCAAGCGAAACGGACTGGCAGGAATTGACATGGACGATCGATGACGCGAATTTCGTCGGCCAGTGGGGCTGGCACTTCCGAATAAACGCAATTGCCTCGCCCAGCGAATTTCTGGTCAAGGACATTCGCGTGGAAAAACGGCCATGACACACGCCTCCGATCAGGCCATCATCGGGCGCCGATCGGCTGAAGACTGAACAAGAGCTACGCATGTCTGGTCAACCAGGACTTGTCGATTGCGACTTCACGCTGGCGCTCAACAACAGGACCGGTAAGTTCTTCTTCTGCGGCGATCTCATCGCCGGCTCGAAGGATCTGATCCGGAAGGTGTATTACTGGAGGCTCGGATTAGACCGGCTTCCCGCCGGGCTGATTGCCCGTATCCTGGGCCGTCTGGCCGTCGTCGAAATCGATCTCCGGGTTCGGCATCCCCGGACACTCACAGCCTTCTTGTCGCGCCGGAACAGGCTGCCGATCGTCTTTACCGATCCAAGAGAAGTCCTCATCCACGACCTGCGCGAAACCGATATCATCCTGTGCCACGACGTCGGCCCCCTGACCCATCCGGCCTTTTACGCGGATGGTGTCGAGCAGATCTACCGGGCGGCGTTCGATCGCATTGCGGAGGCCAAGCCGCATCTTCTGTTCGCCAGTGAAAGCTCGTGCGAGGAATTCAAGCTGCTCTATGGCGACGATTTCCCTTGTCTGGGCGTTCTGTATCCGCCGATCAGGTTCACTTCGGGCTCCTCGGACCAGCAACCGGTGACATCTATCCCGGGCAAGTTCTTTCTGTCTGTCGGCAGCCTGGGAACTCGCAAGAACCAGTTGCGGGCGATCGAGGCCTTCGGACGAACCGGCCTCGCCGAGAAGGGGTATAGCTATGTGATCTGCGGCGGCCCGGAGCCTGGCGCCGAACACGTCATCGCCGCCGCAGACCGCACCCCCGGCGTCATCATCCCGGGGTACGTCAACGATCCCCAGCTTCTTTGGCTGTACTCCAACGCAGAAGGATTCATCCTCCCAAGTTTACTTGAGGGCTTCGGCTTACCGGCAGCCGAGGCGATTCATTATGGGGTAATACCGCTGCTGAGCCGAGGAGGAGCTCTCCAAGAGGTCGCCGGCCCATCAGCGATCCTCGTCGACCCGCGGGATGTCGACGCGATCGCTCAGGGAATGCATCAGATCGCAGATATGAGCGAGGACGAGAAGGCGCAGCGCTTGGATCAGATGCGAACGAGTATTGCGAGATTTTCAACGGAGAACGCCCTACGGGTCTGGCGATCCGTTCTGTCCCAGGCGGCATCGCTTCACCAGCATACGGACGCAAGCCCCTCCACATCGCTATAGCAACTGCAACGCAACGCCCTCCCCCTCAGGCATACATCTTCCCTGAACAGATGAGTCTCTGTGAGAGCAGCCCGCGGTGAAAGAGATTCCCGGCTTCAGCACAGGCTGGTAGGCTGACATCATGCTTGTCGAGAACCTTGCTCATTTCAGCGCCGATACTCGTTTTGAGGCCGACCTCGTCATCATCGGAGGCGGCCCAGCAGGCCTCACCGTAGCGCGCGAGTTGCGAGGTGCTCCGCTACGCGTCCTGATCGTCGAGAGCGGGTTGCTTGAAGAGGCCCCTCAAGCAACCGAGCTCTCGACGCTGGAGAGCATCGGCGAACCGAACGCCCCTCACCAGATTCAGAAGAGGATTGCTTTTCACGGCGCCAATTGCCGCTCCTGGACTCAGGACCAGCAACCTTATGGTGTCCGCTGTCGAGCGCTCGGGGGCTCGACACATGCTTGGGCAGGAAAGTCGGCAGCTTTCGATGGCATCGATTTTCAGGAGCGTGCATGGGTCCCGCATTCCGGCTGGCCGATAGACCGATCCAGCCTCGATCCGTTTCTTGATCGGGCAGCCGACATTCTGAACCTCGGACCGAACCGTTACGACGACACCCTTTGGGCCCTGCTCGGCATTTCACCTCCCGAACCCCAACTCGGCACGCAGGGGCTTCGCTCGTTCTTCTGGCAGTTTTCGCGATCCCGGATCGATCCTCTCGACATTATGCGGTTCGGCGCCGACTTTCTCAGGGTGGAAGCCGACAACATTCGCGTTCTGCTCAACGCGACTGCGACACGCCTCGATCTGATCCAGGAGGGAGACGGGTTTCGCGGATTGGAGATCGCGACAATCGACGGGCAACGCCACACCGTGCACGCAAAGGCCGCCGTGATCGCCGGAGGCGGTATCGAAAATGCGCGCCTTCTGCTCGCTTCAACCACGGTCCACCCCAACGGAGTTGGCAATCAGCACGATCTGGTGGGGCGCTTCCTGATGGACCATGCCGGCGCGCGGATCGCCAGGTTCGGCGGATCGAACGCCAACCAGATCATGCGGCGCTTTGGATTCTACGGCCTCCGCAACAGCGGCCGCACTTCGATGTACATGCATGGCCTCGCGATCACGCCTGAGATGCAGGAGCGAGAACATCTCTTGAATTCCGCGATCTATTTCATGCCGGAGCATGCGGCGGACGACCCATGGGACGCCGTCAAACGGCTCCTCACCGGCAAGAGCCAGCGACAGGTCAAGGATGCCATGCGTGCCATCGCCGGCGCCGGTCTCCTCGGCAAGGGCGCCGCCATGAAGCTGCTGTCGAGCAACCGGCTTCCGGTCGCCGTCAAGGATTTCATCGTCCAAACCGCCATTCGGTACATGCCCAATGTGGCCGCGGACGACTTCCTCAGCCGCGGCGTTCCGCACAAGGTGACCGACGTGTGGATCGACGCCATATCCGAGCAGCGGCCTGATCCCGACAGTCGCATCACGCTGTCGGAGAAGACAGACAAGTTGGGCCTGCCGCTGCCACGGGTCGATTGGCGGATCAACGCTGACGAGCGCCGAACCATCATGCGCCTCGGCCACATCGTGCAGTCGGCTTTCGCGCACGTGCAGCTACCGAAGCCGATCCTGGAACCATGGGTCGCGAAAGGCGCATTCAACGACGCCGTGATTATCGACATGGCGCACAGCATGGGGACCACGCGGATGTCGGCGTCGGCGCGATCAGGCGTGGTCGACGAACACTGCCAAGTGCACGGCGTTCGCGGTCTTTACGTCGCGGGAAGCTCGATCTTTCCGACCAGTGGCCACGCCAATCCAACTCTTATGATCGTGGCCTTTGCGGTCCGTCTTGCCGACCGTATTCGACAGACCTTGCTATAGTCCTCTTGCGCCGGATCGGCGTGCCGCTGCGAGAACACCGAGCCCAGATTCGAGCGCCAAGCTGGTGCTCGACCTCACTCTCGACAACGCATCGCGCTTGGCACAGGCTAAAGCCGCGAAGATGAAGAACGGCAGCCCCAGGTCTGTCAGCGCGCCAGCCAGAACCTGCGTCACCAACATCGCCGCACAAGTGACCTTGGCTGCCTTTCTGTAGCCCTCGTCCCTCACGTCCACACCGTTACCGTCTTTCGCCAAGAACACCGACAGAAAGAACCCGACGAAGAGGACGCTTCCAACCACTCCAAGGCTCGCAAGCACCGCAATCGGGAAGCTCGACGCTCGCATGCTGCCGTTGCCAACGCCGAACCCAAAGGTGTCGAAGAAGTTCTCGAGCCCTTGTCTGTTCCAAAGCGATCTCTCGACCCCCGAGGAACTCGACAGTTTGTTCAACACCAACTCGTTGAGAATGTCTGCCACATAGCTCGATGCACGATCGTCGGCGAGAATTCCCAGGATGATGAACGCCACCACGAACGGCGCCCCGGCCAGCAGAACCATCGATTCAATACGCAATGCGCCGGAGAACGACGCCGAGACGATCTGGAAATAGAAGATGCCCAGCACCACCGCGAGCCCGACATAGGCCGTTGACGATTTCGAAAGCAGCGCCGCGCCGAGGGACAGCACGGCCAGGACCAGCGACAAGCGCCGGTAAACTCCACAAAGCCAGAGCTGGAACGTGAAAGCAAAGAACGCGACCGTCATCGATCCGAACGCGGACGCCTCGGTAAACGATCCGACCAGTCGTTTCGAGCCCGCAAGCTCCACCTCGGTCAACAACCCGTAGGAGGCATTTCGGATGAACGACAAGATTTCAGTGGTGTTCGAATAATAGGTGGCGAGGTCGACGACCGAGAAGGCCAGGTTGGCGGCGACGCATAGGATGGCGGCACTCCCTAACTGGCTTCTTCCCACGTAGGAAGTCGCATACGCCCAGATCAGAACGAAGCAGACCAGATCTCCGACCAGATAGACCGACTGCGTGAAGTTCGACGTCGCGGGCTGAAGCACCACCATGTAGCCGGTGGTTCGCACCGGATAGACGAAGGTGTCTCCGGCAAACAGCCTCGGCATGAAATACGCCGAGACCAAACAGTCGATCACGATCAGCGCCAGCCAGAATCCAGGCGTCCCTATCGCCAGGGCATCGGACAGTCGGCTCCGACAACCCGGTTCGGCAAGAATGCGGATCGTCAGAAACCCTAACAGCAAATGCGATGGGGTGACGTTGGTGCCGCCCAGGCTCGGCAACGTGAAGGCGGCGGCCGCGCCGAGCAGGATCGAGCATACAAAGGCGTGAATGATGAAAGATACAGGCTGAAAGAGGCAGATCACGCCGAGCGCGAGCGTGATCATTCCGATGACTTCGATCGTCATGGTGCTGCCCCGGAGCCTTTCTCTTGCTGTCGGCGGCCGGAGCTCATTGAGGCTCGGCCACGCTGAAGTTTCTCGCTTTAGTCAAATCTGTCAACGTCTCCTTCGAACCGGCCATGCCCGTCCGGCGGCTGTGCAGCCTGCCGCTTGTCCCGATGATCGGACCGATCCCGCCAGTCCAGACGCGGCACCAGACCACGTACGCGAATAGAGCGATCCGAGCTACGCTATCAGGACAGGCAGTAGGGAGTGGCCGCCATGATGTCCTGGCGACCGCCGGACTCTGCGCATCGCCTACTAACTCAAGCATCATCGCATGCCCACGGGCTGATCGACGCCTTGCGCCCATTCCCATTAGGAGCGCCCCATGAATTTACCATTGTCCCAAACAAACAAGCACGGGCGATCTTATTCCCTCTACAGTTGTCTTGACACTATCTGGCGCGGTCGGCAGATCGATAGTTGGCCAGGACGCGAGAGGCGTTCTGGAGATCGCATTAGGTGAACCCATTGCCCTTTCGTCGACTGACGATCAACGGGAAGTTCCTGACAGCGCGACCTACCGGCGTCCACCGGGTCGCCGATCAGCTTATTCGCCAGATCGTTTTGAACCAGGATCTCCTGGACGGCGTATTTTCGACCTCACCGACGATCGTTGCTCCCAAGTCCGCACCGGACGGCACGCAAGGCGTTCACGTTGAGCGCTATGGCCGCTTGCGCGGGCAGCTGTGGGAGCAGATCGACCTGCCCCGCGCCGCCCGATCCGATCTGCTGCTCAACCTCTGCAATCTTGGACCGGTGGCGATCGGCAACGCGATCACCATGATCCATGATGCACAAGTGTTCATCACGCCGAAGTCCTATTCGGCTGCTTTTCGCACGTGGTATAAGACCATTCTGCCGCTGATCGGGCGCAGACATCGCCGCATTCTGACAGTGTCCCATTTCTCCGCCGAGCAACTGGCGAGAGCCGGCGTCGCCGATGCCGAGCGCATTTCGGTGATCCATAACGGTGTCGATCACGTCCTGACGTACCCCCGAGCACCCGAGATCATCGATCGTCTCTCGCTTGCGCGGCGGCGTTTTGTGGTCGCGCTGTCTTCCACTCAGGCGCACAAGAATATCAAGGTTCTGCTGGACGCCTTCTCCAGCCCGGAGCTTGGCGACATCAAGCTCGTCCTGTTTGGCGGACATGATCGCCGCGACTTTGACCGCTTGTCCCCCAACATTCCAGCCAATGTCGTGTTTGCAGGATCCGTGACCGACGGTGAGTTACGGTCCCTCTTAGAAGCGGCGCTGTGCGTAGCATTTCCATCGACCACGGAGGGCTTCGGCCTGCCACCTTTGGAAGGAATGGCTTTGGGCTGCCCGGCCATCGTCGCGCCCTGCGGTGCCCTTCCCGAGGTCGCAGGGAAAGGGGCGCTCTACGCGGCGGCAGACAATCCCAGGGAGTGGATCGAAGCGATCAGGTCGCTCGCGGCCTCGGCTCCATTCTGGCTGGAGCGCTCCGCCGAAGGGGTAGCGCAGGCAGCGAATTTTACGTGGCGGAAAGCCGGGGCGGATCTCTGCAATGTCATTCGACACGTCGCCGAAGACAAATAGCGAAAGCCCCGTTGACGGGTCGACGACGTCGACCAGGATCGCGGTGGTCGTCGCAAGCACCGGTCGCCCCGAGGAGCTTGGTCGCTGGAAAGATCACATTCTCCGACAGACCCTCCAGCCAAGCCGGTTCGTATTTGCGGTCGTGAAGCCGTCAGACCTTCCGTCCTCGGATTCGATGCTGCCGGGCGCCGATGTTGTCTACTGCAGCCCGGGACTTCCCGTGCAGCGAAACGCTGCGCTGGAGTTGCTCCTTGGCTCTACAGACATCATCGCGTTCTTTGACGATGACTATGTCCCCTCGGCCTATTGCCTCGAGGGGATCGAGGATTTCTTCCAGCACCATCCTGCAGTGGTCGCCGTGAATGGATCGCTGCTGGCGGATGGGATCAACACCGCAGGGATTCCGTATGAAGAAGCCATCGCCCTGGTCGTCGCCAACGATCGGAACGGCAGGCCCAAGGCCAAAGTAATCTGTGCGCTCGATGGGCTGTATGGCTGCAACATGGTGTATCGCAGCGCTGCCATCGGGGCCGAGCGCTTCGACGAGAACCTGCCGCTCTACGCTTGGCAAGAGGATATCGATTTCGCGGCACGCGTGGGCCGCCGAGGCAGCCTCGCCCTGACCACCGCCTTTGCCGGAGTTCATCAGGGTGTCAAAGCCGCTCGTCTGGCGGGCGTACGCCTCGGCTATTCGCAGATCGTCAACCCGGTCTATCTGATGCGGAAGGGGACCTTGTCTATCAAAGCCGGGATCCGACTGATCGCGCGCAATCTGGTAATGAACCATGTTCGCGCCTTCAAGCCCGAGCCGTGGATCGATCGCAGAGGACGCTGCAAGGGAAACTGGATAGGCATCCTGGATTTGGTGATCGGACGGGATCACCCAAAGAACATTCTTTCCATTCGCCAGTGACTTCCGACGCGGATTATTTTACCGCTCGCATTGACGTCGCCAACACAGCCACCGCGATCGCGAATGCGCTCCGATCAGGCCGAAGTTCGGCAATCGCTGTCGATCTACCGCCTGATCACTGATCGGACGAGATGCAGGATTTTCGCTTCGGCGCCTGCTGGTCGCCCTGCGACAAACCAAAGCGCCAGGATGGCAACGGCATAGACCGCCCCAGCCAACAGAACGGCCCCCACCAACTTCGCGGCCATCAGAACAATTTGCGGCTCGTGTTCCAGGTCACACGTGAGCGGATAAACCGCAGCCGCCATCAACGCGCCCGCCACGATCGAACGCCAATGCTCCGCGACCTGCTTCCATGCCGCCCAGCCGATCGTTTGTTGTGCCGCCCGCATCGAAACCGCTGCCACGAATAACGCGGTCAGCATTCTCATCCCGACCGCCCCTTCCATCCCGAACAGCCAGATCGCGACCAACAAAATCGGCATCTTGAAGAGCAATTCCGATAGGGCGATCGGGAACAGCGCCTGCGTCCGGTTCAACGCCATCAACAGCGGCGATAGTGGCGACACGAACAGCGATGGAATAATCGACAACGCCATGAATGATACAATCGGCGAAATCACCGTCCATTTTTCGCCCAGCACCAGGCGGATCAACGGATCCGCAACGAGGCCAAGTCCGATCAGCACCGGCAGACCAACGCAGACGATCATCGCAGCGCTTGCTCGATACGCATCCTTCAATCGCGCAGGATTGTCGTGGATCAGCGAAAACGCCACGGTGAGCGGATTGAGAAGCTGAACGATGATCACCTGGGTCGGCAACGACGCCAGATTAGATGCCATGGAGAACCGGCCGAGGTCCTGACGGCTCACCATCCGGCCCAGCATCAACTGGTCGATCTGCCAGTTCATAGCCCCGACCAGTTGATTGATCGTGGACCAGCGTACGAAGGCAGAGAATGCACTCCATTCCGCCAGCGACAGACGCGGCCTATACCTGAACGCGATGTGGCTCGCGACAGCTATCGTGAGCGGCGTCGCAATCGTCCCGACAGCGATCGCCCAATACGAGCCCGTGCACCAAGCCACCACCACCGACACTACAAGCGACGTCAGCTTACCCATCGCCTCCAAAGCAACGATCGGCCGATAATCCATCCGACGGGTAAACTCAGTGATCCGCGGGCTTCCCAGGCTCCGGACTGCCGGCGCGGTGCCGAGCGCCGAAATCAACCAGATCAGCCTTTCGTCCCGATACAGTTCGGCGATCGGCCACGACAACGCGATCACCACCGCCATCAAGATACAGGACCTCAACAGCCCCACGGTGAAGGCCGTGTCGTAATGTCGTTCGGTGGGATTTCGCACTCTGACGAGCGCCACGCCGATCGGGATTTCCATGACCGCTTCGACGATGAAGATCACGGACATCGCGATGGCTACGATGCCAAAGTCGGCAGGCGTCAGCAGCCGTCCCAACAGGCTCAGGGTGATCAGATCGATGCACCGCGTAATCAGGCGCGAGGCGACCAGCAGGCCGGCGCTCGCCGCGGCTCGCGCACCAAACGGCGCCTCAGCGTGACTCTCGGAGCCCATCACCCACCAGACATCAGACCCGCGACGCCGCGCTGGCAAAGGGGTGAGCGATCATCGCCCTGCAGTTGCGCGGTTGCACGATCGCGCGGGCTCGCAACAGAGAAACCCGGCAAGTACTGGAGCATCTTCCGGCAACAGGCTTCACGACCGCAATTCCCCGACCGAATGATCCCTCTGTGGCGGCCCAAGCAACAGCGGCTTGATCGCGCGGCTCAGAGGTCGCTCGATAAATGCCCAGCCGAGGACGCCGCTCGCAACGACCAGAATGGTCAAGATCACCACATTGAGATCGAACGGCAACATTCCGAAACCTAGGTGGGACATCACGCCCCCCCACATCGGCAGCGCGAACACCTGAAACAGATAGATCGAATAAGACGCGTCGCCCAGCACCGCGGCCAGCCGACGCTGGCGTCCCTGCCCCAAGTCGAGATTCGTCGCCGCAACGACGATCCCCGCCGCCGGGATACCCCAGAATGCAAACCGACCAGCGCCCTGCTCGTCCGGCGTCCAATACACAGTTGCCAACAAAACGGCCAGTGACAAGGCGGCCAGAACGCGCGCGGCCGGAGTCGTCAGCTGGCCTCCCGAGAGCTTCCAATAGGCGACCCCGATCCCCAGCAGAAACTCCAGCAGCAGCCAACTCGTTGCGAATTTCGCCCAAGGCGCTGCCGGAGCCAACGCGGATCCCATGCCGACCAGAACGGTAAACGACGCGAGCAACAATGGTAGCGCCAGTTGGCGCGGTAACGTCAGCAACAGCCCGAAGACCAGATAGAAAAACATCTCGTAATTCAGCGTCCACCCCACCCCGATGACAGGCGACAACTCCCGTCCGGGAGCGGGAATGGGCAGGAACAGATACGAGCCGGCGATCCATGCCGGGTCGGCCACTGCATAATGCGTTGTGAATAACGCCGGCGACAGCACCGTGACCGACACCGCCACCGTGGTGAGCAACCAATACAGCGGCACGATCCTGGCGATCCGCTTTTTGAAGAATCCTGTCACCGATCCCGGCTGGCCGAAATCGTTCCGATGCACATACAGCATCACGAAGCCGGAGATCACGAAGAACAGGTCGACGCCAGCATCGCCAACTCTGACCTGACCGGAAGTCCCATCAAACAGGTGCGAGCTCGCTTTTCCCTCTGGGAACATATAGCCGATCCGGGTCGTCGCGTGAGTAAACACAACCGCGGTGGCCGCGAACGCACGAAGCAACTGGATCGCATCGAGCCGCCTACTGTTGACATTTATATCAACAGAGCACGTCAACGTTTGGCGCTCCCGAGATAGACACCCACTGGTCCAACCGCCTCCGATCGGCAGTTTACAACACGACGCTCATTTTCTTCGTCTTCGATCCATGCTGATCTCGTTCCGTCTCTTCCGCAACAAACATCTTGGCGAAGATCCGAGTGGGTTAACCGCAGCGGCAGTCGGGTCTGCTCCGCCGAACAGTGTGGCACCACAAGCCTCCACCGGACGGACTGCTGACGTCACAATGCAGCGCTACCTGGGGAACTGCCGGTGGGAAGGCAACTGTTGAGGATTGCAGGAAGCAACAGGCCAATCCCGTCAGAGGCGGTTGACGGCATAAGGTAAACTCTGTTTTCTGACTTCAAACGCGGGCGCCGCGCCACATGTATATGAAGCCTAAGCACGCACCGGAATTGCTGAGCGGCGGTACATCAGGCCGCCTGTTTTGGCGCCATCGCGCACTCTCAACGATCACTCACGCAATGTGACTGTGGACACACACAGATCGTCGAACCAGTCTCGCGGATTCATTATGTTTAGACCGATCACTTGCTGATCGCCCATTGCTCCGATACGTACAACGGATAAACTTCGGACAAAATGCAACGAATTGGGGTCCTCGAATGCCGCGCGTTGGATTCTCGGAGTGGCTCGCGTTAACGAAGGTAGTCGCTCGCGGTCAACTGTTACGTTACCGCGGAGGCGAACAAGGCTACACGACCCAGTTCGAGCAAAATCTCGAGAAGCAGATCGGCGTCAAGCACGCGCTGACGGTGAACAGCGGAACGAGCGCGCTGATCTCAGCGTTGGCGGCGGCAGGCATCGGCCCCGGTGATGAGGTACTCGTTCCCGCCTACACCTGGGTGGCGACCGCGATCGCCCCGCTCATGGTCGGTGCTGTTCCGATCGTCGTCGACGTCAACGAAAGCCTGACGATCGATCCGGAAGACATCAAGCGGAAGATCACGCCGTATACCAAAGCGATCATGCCGGTTCACATGCTCAATCTGGTATGTGACATGGACTCGATCGTCGCGATTGCTCGCGAGCATCGGCTGAAGATTATTGAAGACGCCTGTCAGGCCGTCGGGCTCACTTACAAAGGGCGCCGTGTCGGCACGATCGGCGATGCCGGCGCGTATAGCTTCAATCAATTCAAGAATCTCAATTCCGGCGAGGGCGGCGCGGTCCTGACCAACGACGACCGTCTTTTCACTCGCGCGCGAATGTTCCACGATGCCGGGAGCTACACGCGGGAGTACTCTTATGAGTCCAACGAAGCGCCGTTCACCGGCATGAACTTCAAGGTCTCGGAGTTGACCGGCGCGGTCCTTCACGCCCAGCTGCCCAAGCTCGACCCTTTAATTTCCCGCCTGCGTGCGCGCTACCCGATCATGGTGAAGCACCTGTCCAAGAGCAATAAGCTCAGAGTCTCGCCGCACAATGATCCGGCGAACGCTGCCGGACTGACGGTGATCCTCGATACAGCGGAAGATGCCAAGAAATTCGCTCAGAACCGAGGCGTGGACCGACTGATCGACACCGGCCGTCACGTCTATACTAATTGGCGACCGATCATGACGCAGCGCACGTTCGATGATCGGATGAATCCGTGGAAGTGGGCCAAGCGAGACATCCAATACTCGGAAGACATGTGCAGCCGGACTCTCGACATCCTGGCGCGAACCTGCCGCGTCTCGCTCGGTCCGCAATACCCGATTCCAGTCATGGAATGGCGTGGACGGTCCCTTCTCAAGGCGGCGTCCTAGAGACACCCGAATGCGTGCATTCAGCGCGACGTTTTCGAGGTCACGCTGGATGCTCCGAGATCAAAGCCACAGGCAATGAACCCATCGGTCAAAATCGTCGTCTTGAGCTTACCGACTGCCACCGCGCGCCGGAGCCAGATGACCACCATGCTCAGCAAGACGTCGCTGGATTGGCAGTACTTCGATGCCCACGCCTCGCTGATGTGCCCCAACTTGCACTACGACAGCGCCGAGCTGCGGCGAAACTTCGGACGAAATCTGTCTCCTCCGGAAATTGCCGTCTGCTCGAGCCACGCCGCGATCCTCCATCAGTTTGTCGACAGCAACCAGGCCGAGTACATCCTGGTGCTCGAAGACGACATCATCTTCGATACCGATTTTCCGCTCGACCAGTTCTGTGCCTTCTGCGCCGACAACGGGTTGGAATACGTCCGGCTGTTCGGCAAACATTACGCCAAGGCAGTTCATCTCGGCTTCTTCTACGACCGGTCGATCGTCCGCTTCACCACAAGCCCGGCAGGCGCCCAAGCCTATCTGATGTCGCGCATGGCGGCGCAGCGCTTCCTCGACAGCTACCGGTCGATCCGCGCTACCGTCGATTTGGCCATGGATTCGTTCTGGATCACACAGCTGCCGATCTACTCGATCTTTCCCTACCCGATCATCGAGCGGTTCTCGCCAACTTCCATCCCGATGCCTCCACATACAGTTGAGGTCCAAGGCTTGGAGAACGTGGCCTGGCAGAGCGCACGTGTCATCAACAAGGCCCGAAAGATTCTGACGAACGCCAAGCTCCGCAAGAGCGACGAGAGCTTGCGGCAGCGCCATTGGCAGTTTCGGCAGGTCGGTCGAGTGGATGTCGAGCAACGCCGCGATCCGTGAACAGAAACGCCGTAACCTGGGGTGAAATCCGTTGAAGGTCGCGATCGTACACTACTGGTTCGTCGGGATGCGGGGCGGCGAAAAGGTGATCGAGGCTCTGTGCGAACTCTACCCGCAGGCCGATATTTTCACTCATGTGTTCGTCCCCGACGCGGTCAGTGATCGGATTCGTCGTCATCGCGTGACGACCTCGTTCATCAACTCCCTGCCCCGCGCCAGCTCAATGTATAAGTCGTACCTGCCGCTGATGCCGCTCGCGCTCGAGCACCTCGACCTGAGCGGCTACGACTTGGTCATCAGCAGCGAGTCCGGGCCCGCCAAAGGGATTATCGCACCACCGGATGCCCTGCACGTGTGCTACTGCCACACGCCGATGCGGTACATCTGGAATATGTATCACGACTATCGGAATGGCGCCGGCCGGCTCACAAAATTGCTAATGCCGCCGCTGTCTCACTATTTGCGAATGTGGGATGTTTCGACCGCATCCCGCGTCGACAGCTTCATCGCAAACTCGGCGACGGTCGCAGACCGGGTCCGCCGTTACTACCGCCGAGACTCCGTCGTCATCCATCCACCGGTGGACACCGCCGCATTCACACCTGTCCCCGCATCAGAGCTGGGCGACTATTACCTGATGGCCGGCGAGCTCGTATCCTACAAACGCCCGGATCTGGCGGTACAAGCATTCAACCAGATCGGCCGAAAGCTGGTGGTGATCGGCGGCGGCGAGATGCTGAGCGAGTTGAAGCGGATCGCCGGGCCGAATGTGACCGTCATGGGGGCCCAACCTTTCGAGGTCTTGAGGGACCACTACATGCACTGCCGCGCGCTGATTTTCCCCGGCGAGGAAGATTTCGGCATGGTGCCGGTGGAAGCGATGGCGGCCGGGCGCCCGGTGATCGCATTCGGAAAAGGCGGAGCAACCGAAACCGTCGTACCCGGACTCTCCGGGCTGTTCTTTCAGGCACAGGAGGTCGAGCAAATCCGCGCGGCGATCCTGCAGCTCGATGACATCGAAATCGATCCGGCCAAAATCGCCAATCATGCCGCCCGGTTCGGCAAACAGGCGTTCTTTAACGGCTTCCGCTCGCACATCGACCAGCTGTTGGCAGCAAGGGCGGAAGCATCCGCGCGCAACAGAGGCTAGCCGGTCGCCAGCACCTTAAGAGCATCGCGATCCACCACCAAGCACGTCAGATGCCCGGTGGCGAAGGCGCCGGTATCGATATTGATCCTGTTCGATCGCACATCAATCCGCTGAACCGGCGTATGACCGTGCACAACCAGTTTTTCGAAGTTCACCGTCGACGACAGGAATTCGTCGCGTATCCAGAGCAGGTCTCGTTCGGACTGGTCGGAGAGTGCAACGCCTGGTTTCACGCCGGCATGGGCAAAGAATACGTTGCCGCAGGAAAACGTGCTCTGCAGTCCCTTCAAGAACCGGTGATGCGCATCCGGAAGACTGTCCCGGAACGCCGACTGCAATTCTGCAATACCCGCTTCTGACAGCACCTTCTTCGGTTCTATGCCGTAGGACACTAGCGTCTCGACCCCGCCGAGGCGGCGCATCCAGTTTTCGAAGACGCCTTCATCGGACAGGCATTTGATCGCGACGGCCTCATGGTTGCCGCGGAGAAAAACAAGCTCTCTCTCACGCGATCTCCGGATCAGGCTGTCGATGACGTCGCGCGATTTTGGCCCACGATCGATGTAGTCGCCGAGGAACACACACACGGAGCGAACCACCGGGCGCTTAGCCAGATCATCATCGATCAGGCGAAACAGCCGCTCCATGAGATCGGCCCTGCCGTGCACGTCACCGACCGCATAGATCCGCAACCCGGCGGGCAGAAAGGGCAACCAGCGCTCAAATTTCCCTGAACCGAGATCCTGTTCAGCTTTCCCGCCCCATCTGCTCACGCCGCTTTAGCCTTTCGCCCACAGGTACCGCTACTCGGATTCAACATATCCCCCTATTTGCCTCCGGTGACATACATGTCAACACGAAGGAAACTCCCTTTATCTTTCATAGTCATACTGGGCTCGATCGCGAGCCCTCTGGTTGATCACAATCAACTATAACCGGCGACCGTTGTTGAACCTATTGGGCGTTTAATGTATCTAAAAACTACAAAATTTATATTCATAAACAGTACCTTGGAGTCGTCAGATGGCGAGCAGGCTGGGTCGCATAGCGCTTTTAGCGGCTGTTTCTTCCATCCCCTTCTATAGCTGGTCGGCATCAGCCGCCTGTATCAATCCGCCGCTCACTGATCAGGCGATCGCACAGTTCAGATCAAATCCGAAGGCTGTGCTGAATCCCACGACGGACGGTCGCGCGGTGGAAACGGCCGTTCGAGACTTGGTCGGCACCGACGCGACACTTGCGATGGACATCGTGAAGTTAGTAGCAAGTGCACCGCCGCGACTTAAGACGGCGATCGCGGCTGGCCTTGCGCAAGCGGCCACCGCCTGCACGACGATCGATGCTCAGTCCGCCCAGCTGATTCAGCAAGCTGTCGCCTCGCTCCCGGATGGTGAATTCCAGGCGACATTCGCGGCGATCGCAGGAGATCTTTCGACTGCGGCCACGGCCGCGGCGGCCGCCTCCGCGACCAGCTCCGCAGGGAGTGTCATCATTAACAACCCGAACCGCTCGGCTCGCGTTAACCTGAATCCCGCTGTCGGTGGTGGGACTTCGCTGCTGACGCAGATCACCGCCGGCGCCCGCGCTATCGTTGCCGTCGATGGCACTGATAACAACGTCAAGTCAGTCACGGCCGGCGGATCGGTCAGCGCTACACGCTGAACCCCGCCTGTCACTCGTATTCTCCGTATCAACGCCGATGACGGTTTAGGACTGCCGTATGAACTTCGCCGGTCAGCCTCTTCAAGATGGTAGCCTGCCTCGTATTGGCACCGGGAAGGACGCGCTCTCCCTGCTGGACGTCAGCGATTTCGTTGCCCGGCACTGGCGCTTCATCGGCCTGGTGACGGTGTTCTCGATCGCGCTCGCGCTCGCCTATTTGGCCGCGGCACCTTCTCGATACACCGCCCAAACCGACATGATCATCGACACCAAACGTGTCACCTGGACTCAGTCGGAGTTTGCGACCGAGAACCGGATGGTCGAGGATGCATCGGTCGAAAGCGAGATCGAGACGACGAAGTCCGAAAAGGTGGCCCTGCAGGTCATTCGAAAGCTTCGCCTGAACGAGGACCCGGAATTCATCGGGTCCGGCACCGGACTTCGCAACCGGCTTTATCAGCTTCTGGATCTGGATGGCCCGATCTCGCCGCAGCTCACGCCCAGCGAACTCGAGGCACGTGCGCTCAGCCGGGTGAAAGACAATCTCAAGGTGATCCGGCTCGGGCGATCCTATATCGAGCAGATTTCGTTCACGTCGCTGGTGCCGGAGAAAGCGGCCGCCATCGCCAACGCGTTTGCGGACGCCTACATCGAGGACCAGATCCAGGCCAAGTTCGAAGCGACCCGGCGCGCCAGCGAGTGGCTGCAGCAGAGGATCGGAGAACTCCGCCAGCAGGCCAGCGATGCCTATCGGGCGGTTCAGGACTTCAAGTCGAGCAATTCGATCATCGTGAATGGCGACGGCAAACTCGCGAGCGACCTGGAACTCGATCAGCTCGGCATCGCGCTTGCAAAGGCCCGAGCCGAAACCAGTCAAGCCCGAGCCAAGCTGGAGCGGATCACCCGCGTTCTCGAGCTACGACAGGAAAAGGGAAGCAATGAAATTCCCGATCCGGTGGTGACCGACGCCCTCAGCAACCCGGTTATTACCCGCCTTCGTCAGCAGTATCTCGACAACCAGAGCAAGGAAGCCGAATGGAGCTCGCGTTACGGACCTGACCATCAGGCCGCGCGCAATCTCAGGTCAGAAATGGCCAACGTTCGGCAGGCCATCTGGGATGAAGTCAGCCGGATTGCCGAAAGCTACCGCAGCGAAGTCCAGATCGCGAAGACGCAGGAAGACTCGATCGACAAACGCATGCTCGAGGTTTTTCAATTATCGACCGGAACACGCCAGGCGCAGGTCCATCTGAGAGAGCTCGAAACCGCAGCCACCACATACCGTGGCATCTATGAGACCTTCCTGACGCGGTTTACCCAGTCGGTTCAGCAGCAGTCGTTTCCGTCGACCGAGGCGCGAGTGGTCACCCTTGCCTCGCCGCCTTCGGTCCGCAGTTCGCCCAAAACCAATCTGACCCTCGCCCTCGCCGCCATATCAGGCTTGGCATTGGGTATCCTCGCCGCCTTCGCGCGCGATCGGATGAGCCGCCGGATCCACACCCGAGCGCAACTGGAAACCATCCTGGGCACCAGCTGCCTTGCGATCATCCCGTCCTTCGCGGATCCGTCTCTCGCGTCCCAGACCGCGACAACCTCCTCCCGGCTGTCGCGGGCGGTGAAGCAGCTCGTTCATCGCCGCGACAACGTCTCGGGTCAACCTCGCGAGAAAAGCCCGGCGAATTCTGCGGCCTTCGAGAAGATTAATGACGTTGCGCCGTTTTCGGCGACCGCAGAAGCGCTCCGCCATATCAAGGTTGCGATTGACCTGAGCCCCGGTGGGGGACGCGTGATCGGCATCGTGTCCGCCCGCCCCGGAGAAGGCAAGACAACGATCTGTGCCAGCTTTGCAGCCTTCTTGTCGAAGAGCGGCGCGCGAACGTTGCTGATCGACGGCGACCTGCGCAATCCGTCTCTGAGCAGAACGCTCGGTTATAAGAACAAGCGCGGCCTGCTCGAACTCGTCGCCGATCAGCTCCAATTGAGCGACCTGGTCGTCACGGATCCGGTCTACAAGTTCGATTTTCTGCCATCGGCGACCGAGATGAAGCCGATCAACAGCGCGGACGTGCTGACCTCGCCTTCTGTGAAGCGGATGTTGAAGTCTGCCGCAGGCAATTACGAGTACATCATCGTCGACCTGCCCCCCATTCTTCCGGTGGTCGACGTCAAGGCCGCGGCGCACCTGTTCGACGCCTTCGTCCTGGTTGTCGAGTGGGGAGCGACCATGAGCGACGAAGTCCGTAGCGCGGTCGGTGTCTCTCGCTCCCTGTCAGAGCGGCTACTGGGTGCCGTCCTCAACAAGACGGACGAAGACGTCATGCGCCGTCTCGAGGGCTACTCGTATCGCAGCCACAGTTATTATTACTATGGTGCTCCCAAGCACGAGAACGAGCAGACCGCAAATTGACGTCCTCAGATGCTCGTCGGTCTACGACGCTCAAGTTCGTATGTTTTACGATCGGTGTGATCGGTATCGGCTGGGCGGTCGCCAACTTTCACCGCGCAATCGCGATCGATCGCTTCGAGGCATTTACCGACCATCTTCTGCGCTTCAAGACATTCGACGACAGCTTCAGCTCCACGGTACTGAACAGTCGCTCAGCTCATGCGCTTGATGCCTGCGACACCCGTGCGCAACGCGCGCTGATCATGCTCGAGATCCCGCTCGCCGACGCCGCACTCCGGACCGGGGCGACGAATGAGTTCGATCGCAGGACCACGGATCTCAGAACCCGCGCCGATCAGTCCCTCTCCTGCGCCCCGACCGAGTCCTTCGCCTGGCTGGTTCTGTTTGGCCTGGCGGTGCAGGCTGGGCGGCTCGACGCAGATACCTTCGCCTTACTCGAACGCTCCTACGAGACGTCTCCGCGCGAAGCCTGGATTGCTGTTCGGCGGATCGCAGTTGCAGCTCCGGTTGCCTCACTCGCCCCGGATGCAACACGAAGCAAGATTGTCTCCGAGTTTCGCCAACTACTGCTGGATGGATATGTGGAGCTGCCAGCCCAGGCTTACGCGCGATCTCACCAAGGGGTGAAAGAGTTTCTGGACACCCAGGTCGAGCAGCTCGACGTCCGCACCCAGTTGCGCTTCAAGGCAGCCGTGACGAAACTCTTGCCCTGACCCATCGCTTCGATGCCGCGGCAAATGCGGGGACAGCAGACTTCCCCTCCTCAGCCCTCCAGACACCGAGAGCATACAGCCTGAGAGAGCCGGCAGGCCCGCGCATTGACGGCAAGCCCTCGCCCCCCTCCAGCAACACAAAGCAACCTCCCTGCTCTGCAAATCCGGCGCAGGGAGTCAGTTCGCGGGGAAGAACGCCGAATGCTTTCATCGCATCCGCTCCAATCATGAGTGCAAAGGCAGCGGGGCGACCTTAGCAATCCGCTCGACGGCCCCAAGGACGCCTCGACACAGTTCGCCGAGCACCGCGCAGCCGGATGAGCGAACGACCTCCTAAGCAGCGACCGCCACACCATCGAATTCTTCAGAGTGACAAGCCACGACCTATTACTTCGCGAACTCTGATGCCACGTCAGGCAATTGCATCGGCAGACACTCGGCACGCAATAGCGCAGGCCGTTAGGGACTTGGCAAAGAGCAAATTCGAGAACGTTGCCACTCGGAGTCTTCGACTCTGACGAGCTCGATATCCACTGAAACGACATCACCGCAACGCCTGAGCCAGCGTCATTTCTGGGACGAGCAAACATTTCCAATGATGTCTGAAAGCGCTGTTGGGACGCGACTTTCGCGATCCGAGGCGGTTTGTTGCTCTATATGTCAACAGCGCGATTTATCTTAACGCGAACTTGCATCGGCAATGGTGCGATCAACAGTTTATTCACCATCCGCAATTTGATAAACATTCAATTCAATAACACTTTGAGTGACAGTTCATCTGGACATCTACGGGCGGCTTTGAGAGTGCGACGATGGATGGATTGCTGAGAACAGATACGGAGCTTGATCTCGCCGACAGGAGTCGACCGACTCCGGTCGGTTGCGCATCGAAGAGAACCCTCGATCTTCTCTTGGCGCTTTCGGGCTTGCTGATTTTGGCTCCGCTGTTACTTCTGTGCTACTTCGCGACGATGATCTCGTCTCCCGGACCGGCGATTTTCCGCCACCGACGTGTCGGCTTCAACGGACAGCGATTTGACTGCCTCAAATTCCGGACCATGGCCACCGACGCCAATGAGCGGCTTCAAAGGCTGTTGGAGAGCGATCCGGAGGCGGCCGAGGAATGGCGGTTGACGCAGAAGCTGCGCCGCGATCCCCGCATTACATTGGTCGGAGCCGCACTTCGCAAATCAAGCCTGGATGAGCTTCCGCAACTCTTCAACGTGCTGAAGGGCGAAATGAGCATCGTGGGGCCGCGCCCCGTCACTGAGGAAGAGCTCAGCCGTTACGGACACTGCGCGGCAGAATATTTGGCGTGCCGTCCGGGACTGACGGGACTTTGGCAAGTCAGCGGTCGCAACACCACGACGTATGATCGCCGCGTTGCCCTCGACTCGTACTATGCGAACAACTGGTCGCATCGCCTCGATCTACGGATCATCCTGGTCACCATCCCGACACTGCTCACCGCGTACGGCGCATATTGAGACAGTTAGGGTGAAGCGTTCTGTGACGTGAACTCAGCGCGTAACTGGAGCGACAAAGGAACACTGCAACAGACAATTCGCCGAGACCAAAGACGTGAGCACCGATCTCATCTCTCATCCGAAACGCAAGAGCGTATTTAAGATCCTGGTCGCTCTCAACGCGGCCACCCTGTTGGCATGGATCGGACTGCTCGTCATCGGCTTGGGTCTCTCGCTGGAAAACGTGGTCGCCGCAGTCTGGCTCTTCTTCTTCAAGTGAACCACGATATCTGAAGGCGGACATGCCTTTGTAATAGGTATCTCGAGGCCGACGGCCACCAGGGCCACATCTGCAAGCACCTCGGGCGCTCAGAGCGCCTGGTGCAGTCTGTGGCTTATCTTCCGCGCGAGAGGCGCTTCGGCACTGAAGCAACGTCTCGGTTTTTGCGCTGGAAGGTCACAACTGAATCCTACCCAATTCATCGGATCACTCGCCACATTTAAAGACCCCGGCGTCGCCGTCATCTCGGATTATTGCAGGCCGGCCTGGCGTACGCCTGAGCGTCACCCGCGAAAGACGCTTCCAGCGGCCCTCATCGAGCCTCATCGCCGCCGTAGCCTTATGGCCGACTTCTGGTAGACTTCTGCTCCTGGAGGCAAGCGGCTGCCGCAGCCACGTTCCCGGCTCGCCTGCTCGCCCCCGCTGAGACAGCACACTTTACAAGCAGCACTGATCGTTAACCTCGATCCGTAGCCGTTCATTTACTTCGCAGATGCATCCTCTGGACCAGCCGTTCCCGTAGGCAAGCCCAAGATCAGTTGCGTTCGATGCTGAAGAAGCTGCTCTGTCCGATCCTCTCGCTGGCGGCTGTCATCGTCGTTGCCAGCCCCTCGGTTGCACGGCCTATCACGGGCCGGAGCGGCGCTGTCCAGGTGCTGGCCGAGGCGACCCCGGCTTTGGCTCCCTTTCAGCATGTTCGGTTCTGCATGCGTTATCCGATGGATTGTGCATCCGATCGCGATCCGACCGACCGCGTCGAACTCTCCCCATCGACGCTCAAATTGCTGGAAGCAATCAATCGCAGCGTGAATTCCGAGATCGTACCGATCCAGAAAGTCTATGGATCGGATTTGAAGATCGGCTGGACGATCGGGCCAAAGGCGGGGGACTGCAACGATTACGCCGTCACTAAGAGGCATCGCCTGATTGAAAGCGGGCTGCCGGCGCGAGCGCTGCGGCTGTCGGTGGTGCGGACGCCCGACCAGATTGGGCACCTGGTGCTCCTGGTCTCGACAACAGACGGCGACCTTGTGCTCGACAATCTGACGCCGTCGATCCGCTCCTGGCAGAATACCGACTACGAATGGCTGAAGATTCAGTCTCGCGCTGATGCTCGTCTCTGGTTTGACGTCGGCAGAAGGATGGCCGAGCCGGCGGACCTCAAGGTCTCCGCTCGCCTTCAGCTCGCCGCTCAGCGAACCGCCGAGTAGCCCAGCGCCTCCCGGCTAGCTGCGTGGGCGCTCCCAGAAAGCGCCGTGATCAGCTCAGCGATGCCCCGCAGCCTCGCCCGTCTCCGGTCCTCGCTCCCGCGTCGCCAAAGCGAGGCCACAGCCGACCAGGATGCCGAAGGGGATCGAGTAGCCGGGAACCTGCAGCGGAAAGTCGATCAGCGAATGCAGGAAGGTCATGACCATGATGCCGCTGATGGCACACAGAAAGGTCCGACTTTGACCGACTGAACGCGTCCCGGCCCGCGCCACAACGACCAGCGAGCCGATCGCCGACATACAGACCAGCAGGGCGATTGGGAGGCCCATTTCGACGGCGATTTCAACGAGTGTCGAATGGGCGTAGTCCCAGACGCCCCACATCGACATATCGCCGCCTCGAAAGGCAGGAAACACATCGCCAAAGGCTCCGGCGCCAATGCCCAAGATCGGGCTTTCGGCAATCACGCGGAGAGCATGCTTGTAGGCCATCCACCGGCCTTCATCGAACATGCCGCGGGTCATGACGCTCTGACTTTGCGCCAGCCACAGCGCGATCACGACTAGGCCCACAGCCGCGATCAATAGGCCGTAGACGAAGCGAAGCCGGAGCTGCCCGGCGACCATCTGGAGGATCGCCGCGAAAAGCCCCAGAACGGCACAGGCAAGGCCTGCGCGCGAGCCCGTTGAGAGCAGCGCGAGGAAACACAGCAGGCCTGCTGCAGCCCGGGTGGCAATCTGGATCCCGACGGCTTCATTCGACGGGCTCAACATCAACAGCCGAAGCGAAAGCGGGCCGAAGGACCTGAGCTGCTGCTGGATCGAGCAGGCCCACAAGATCACCCCGGCGCCGAGCAAGGCGGCCGCGGTATTGTGATTGATGAAAGTAGCCGTCAAATCCCCGTGGTAGGCGGTCTTCGGCTGCCAAAGCACCAATCCCGGGGTGAACGCCCGCGCCAGCAAGCCATATAGCGCGTAGAGCAGGATCGAATAGCGGGCGACCTTGAACAGCGTCTCGGCGTTGCTTCGCGAGGTTCCGATCCAGAAGCCTGCAAGGACGGAAGTGACCAGAAGCAGGTAATGCCCGGCGGTTACGACAGGGATCTCCGCGCGAGCCGATATTCTCGGAGGAGTCGGGAGCTGCATGAGCTCCCCTGCCCTCTGCCACGCGGCCGAGTTCGGTCCAAACGATACGCCGGGAATGATCTGGATCGCCGCCACAACCAGATACGCGGCGCAGACGACCAAAAATGCAATCAAAATACGGAATTGGGCGCGGGAAACAGATCGCACTGGCCGCCCGAGCAGGGTGAGCGACAGCACAACCACCCAGGCCAGTACCCAGATCGTATCGACGGAGCCGAATGGCAGTGGCGCCAGTGCAAACGCCGCGAGGGTGAGCCCTAGCTGAACCTTTCCGAGAGCTTCGGCGTGGGCGGGCTTTGCGCCCGGGCCCACTGCCGAAGCAATCGGAGAGGTCCTATTGGTCACCAACGAGTCTTCGTCGCAGCGTTCACATTGATTGCCGCGTTCGACACGTTCGACGTGGTGTTGGCCGTGTTGTTGATCAGCGTCAGGAGCTTGTAGTAGTCGACCACCCGCGCATTCGCCACATACATGACATCCTTGCTTCGGATCTGGAAGCCAGAGGCCAGCAGCATACCGGACGGATCACGCAGGTTGACGTGATAGATGGTCGGAATGCGGTCGTAGACGAAGCGGTTGGTGTCGACGCCGAGCTTCTCGAGCAGCGGCCGATCTTCGTAGCGGAAGACAAAGACTTCGGCCGGATCCGACTGCTGATCGTTCAGGCCGCCGGCCTTGCCGATCGCTTGGGCCAGCGTCAGCGTTTCGACGTCGAAGGTCAGCTCGGAATTGTAGCCGAACACGTTCTGATTGAGAGCACCAAGAGCCGTGAAGGTCGGAGCTTCCCGCGTGATGAAGATCACGTCGTTGGGACGGATGAAGATGTTCTCGGACGGATCATGGACGATCCGGCTCAGGAGGACTTTGACCTTCTTGCCGTCGCGCTGAAGCGTCACATAGCTTTCGATCGCTTCGTATTTCGGTCCACCCGCGCGCGCCACCACAGCGAGGAGCTTCTCGCCGACGCTGTTGAGCGCGAACACGCCCGGCGCATTGACGTCGCCGAGAACACTCACGACGCTCGAATGCTGCTGATTGAGGCTCACCACGACCTGGGGCTCAATCGCGCGATTCCGCAGCCGCGCGACGACCGCCTGCTGAACTTCCGGCAGCGTCCGCCCGGCCGCCGGCACTTCGCCCGCGTAAGGAACAGAAATATTGCCGCGCTGGTCCACGGCCTGCGGCGGCAGATCGACGAAGTTACCGGGGCGAGCACCGGCAGATTGACCGGGGGTGAACAGACCGCCTGGCGCGGCTTCGAAGATCGAGATGTTCAGCACGTCGCCGACGCCGACCACCTGCTGAGGCTTCGGACGCCTGTCTTTGAACGAGCCTTTGAACGAGACGACGTTGGGCTGGGACAGGAAGCCGATCGTATCGGCCGAGACGTCCACCAGCGCGTAAGGCAATGCCGTGGTCGACCGGACCCCGGCCGCCGCATAATTTTCAACTGATTCACTTGAAGGGCCCGTGCCCGGCAAAACCGAGCATGCTGACATCGAAATCAGCAACAGCAGACCAGCAAGCACCTGAAACGTCTTGCGTACCACGCGCAACCTCATTGAATCGCGCCACAGGGGCCGCGGTCAACCAGTGCCGGTCGGCGCGTCCAGGGGACGAACATCAATCTGCGGCCTTGTCGGGAGGTGAGACGACCGGTCCCTCCGATTCGAGCCTCGAATATCTCCCAGAACCTTACTTATAGGGCACAGGCTTTTGAAGAAGCTCCCCCCGTCCGCCCTCATTCTGCGGAAACACGTTGCAGTTGAGCCACACTCGACGGTGCTATTCACTACTTCCGTGACCGAAAAGGCCCATTTCCGCCCTCCGCAGCCCCTCATTGTCCGGATAGTCGGTACCCGGGCCGGTTCAGAAGGTCATCAGGGCCGGCAGGACGGGCTATCCGGCTACGAACTATGCCGCCCCTACTTTTGGTCGCCCCTCCCTTCCACGGGACGAGTGATCGCCCCCCTGGCGAGGAGCGCCACCGACTTCCCGGGTCTCAGTCCTGGTGCAAATTCCGAACTTTGATTAGGCATTAAGTGACTGGGCGATTTTCGGAAATACTATCCGCAGTTACTTTCCTGACCCGACAGTCGAGCTACCCTCCTCAAATTAAACAAAGTTCCACCCAGTATCGCTCGACAGTCATATGTTCATGCAATCAGGAGTGAGCGGTGCTCTGATCGCTGCACCTGACGTGGGGCTGGCGCTCGAAAGGCGCTTGGGGGGAGAGCGGCAATGATTTATCAATCCATTCGACTGAGCTGGAGTCACGCCCACGGAGGAAGCCGCGGGAGGCCGTAATGGCGTATTTGGCTATTGGCTTAGCGGCGGCGGGGTTCTTGATTGGACTGAAATTTCGGCTTGTGGGACTGCTTCAAGCCCTCGCCTTGGTGCTGCTCCTGACGATCGGCATCTGTATCGGATTTGGATACAGCTTCACAAGAACGATCGTGGTCGTGTTCGCGGCGCAGGCGGCCATCCAGGCCGGGTATTTCTTCGGCCTGCTCGCACAGACGCTGTACCAATCCCGTCGAACGCGAATGGTGCTTTAGGCGCGTTGCCGCGATCTTCTTGTGCCCTCTGACGTAGCCTCGCACAGCGAAGCGCCAGTTGACCTCTCCGGGATAAGATTGGCCTCTTGGATTTCGATCCTTGTGCTACAAGCGTGATCTGGTGCAGCCCGCTTTTCGGGCAGATACTTGATGGAAATTCGGATTCTGGTTTCGGAGACCTGATATGAACTTGAGTAAGCTTGCGATCATTTCGCTGATTTTGGGCAGTTCAGCCATCGCAGTGTCTGAGCCTGCATCTGCGCGGAGCCGACTCTATCCCGTCACCACCTGCGGTCCGGACAATGCCTACCTCTGTAAGCTGCACGGATCGTTCGATAGCCCGCCCTTCCACTACAACCTGGCGATCCATCCGGCGTGCATCAAGACGGTCGGCAAGAGCCGCCGTTACGGACGTGAGTACGTCCTGGTTTGCGGCAGCCCAGACCGCGCGATGATTTGGTGGTAACCCAAATCTCAATCAAATAAGCGCCGCGGCGACCAAACGGCGGTTCGGATAGGCTTCTATCTATCCGGCCGCGATCCGGCATTGTTCGGCGCGCCCTGACGGCTCGAAAAGTCGTTCGCGTTTCCTCGGCCGGCCTGAGATCGCTCCGCCGGACCGATGTTATTCGACCCGCGATCGCGGACCAGATTTCCGTACATGTCGCGTTGTGGCACCACGCTCTGTGCGGATGCACTACCGGCCATCGACAGGATGGCAAAAACCACCAAGATCACAGCTCGCATGAGATCCTCCCAGATCCAACTGCCCCGAGCGTAACTAAGAATAGAGCAGTTGCAAATCCGCGAGCCGCGACATTGCCGTGCATGTTGATAAGGTCAGATGCCGGCTGTTCCACACTGAAGTTTCCGCAACGCGCGCCGGACGTCACCAACCGGTAGCTGATACCGTCGGCCTTCAAATCCACTGCGCGCGCCGGCCGCAGCTCAGACGTCTTTCCAGACCGATTGCCGCCTCAGCGGCTGGGATTGGCGGCGGCAATCGCCTTATCGCAGCTTGCCAGATGGTCGCGGTAGGACTGCCCGGTCTTTTCGGCTGCCAGCATCGCCTTCGCCGGCTCATCGCCCCGCGTCGCGCGCCGCATCAGGGATGCGACGGCCGACAGGTCGCCAGCAGCCTGCGAGCACGCGCGACGCGCGTCACCCTGCTCCGTTTCCTTGACGAGCGTCGATTGCAGCTGAAGAAGCCGGCTGGACTGCTCGTCCAGTTTCCGTTCGTTGCCGGTTTGCACCGCGGCCTGAATGACCTGCTCGGCATTGAGGATATCGCGAACGGCTGCGCCGAAATCCACACTTGCCGTCGCACGTGCGGCAATTGTTACATCGGGCAGCTTCATCGCACCGCCGAATTGGGGAGCGGCAACAGCGGCTTCAGCCGTCGCGATCAGAATCAAGGCCGTCAGGAGAACTGGGCGCACGAGAGCTTCTCTGAATGAGGGACAGACCGCAGGGGCGGAAGATCGGTTAGCCGGATTGAGGGGCCGGATCGAAACCCATCGTCTTTGAAAGTCGTTCCGCGGCTCTTCGCTCTGCGGAAACACCATCGGCCGTTGGCAAACCGATCGGCTGGATGGTGGGGGAGGCAGGACTCGAACCTGCGAAGCCATGAGGCGGCTGATTTACAGTCAGCTCCCTTTGCCACTCGGGACACTCCCCCGCCCGTGCCGCCGGCCGAACGCCTGTGGCAGGCAAAACCGGGACCGGAAGCCGCAGCGAGCCCGCGGGCGGGCCTGCAACGCGGCGCGGTTATGGGCGATGCGGCCCCCTAAAGTCAACCAACCCCATGACGATTTCGACACTCCTTCGTCATATCGGACGGTGGAAGCGAAATTGCCTTGTGCAAGAGAGCGTGAGACAAGCGCCGCCATGAGCGACAGACTGCCGAATCCCCGCTTTTCCCGCCGCGATGGCCCGCCCCGCGGCAAACCCCGCCCTGCCGGGTTCCGCCGCGAAGCCCGCGAACGCGATGGCGACGGACCCGTGATCCTGTACGGCTGGCACACTGTTACGGCCGCACTGGCCAATCCGCGGCGTAAGATTCGCAAGCTGTGGCTGACCGAGAACGCCGCCCGCAAGCTGGCCGAGGAGCACATCGACACCCGAATCGCGCCGGAGATCGTCCGGCCGTCGGAGATCGACCGCCAGCTCGGGCCGGACGCGGTGCATCAAGGCATGCTGGCCGAGGCCGATCCGCTGCAGGTGCCGCGAATCGACACCCTGCCCCAGCACGGCATCGTGCTGGTGCTCGACCAGATCACCGATCCGCACAATGTCGGCGCGATCCTGCGCTCGGCGGCCGCGTTCGCCGTGCAGGCGATCGTCACCACCGCCCGGCACAGCCCGGAAGCCACCGGCGTGCTCGCCAAATCCGCCTCCGGCGCGCTGGAGCTGGTGCCGCTGGTGCTGGTGCAGAATCTCGCCCGGGCTCTGACCGAGCTGAACGACCGCGGCTTCCTCACGGTGGGTCTCGACAGCGAGGGCGACGACGATCTCGCCGCGGTCGAGCTGCGCCAGCCGCTGGCGCTGGTGCTCGGCGCCGAGGGCAAGGGCCTGCGGCAGCTGACGCGGCAGACCTGCAACACCGTCGCCCGGCTCGACATGCCCGGCGAGATCAAGAGCCTCAACGTCTCCAACGCGGCCGCACTGGCGCTGTACATCGGGGCCAGCCGGCTCGGCCTGATGGGCCGCCGCTAAGGTTCTGAACGCACAACGCCCGCCCGCATCGGCTGCGGACGGGCGTTTTCAAGCTGGCGAAATACCGATCAATCAATAGCGCGGGTGATGCACCGGGCCGTGGTTGCGGTGGCCGTGGTGCCAGCCGGCATGGTGGCGATGCGCCCAAGAGCGGGCGTGATGGCGGCCGTGATAGCGCACCACCGCCGGGCCCCAGGACGGCTCGCCGATCACCTGATGGGTCATGGCGTGCGCGTAGGCGCCCCCGGTGTAGGCGGTGCCGGTGCGATACACCGAGACGGCGCGCTCGTCGTAATAGGGGCGCGGCGCGAACCGGCCGGGGCCGGTATAGGCCGGGCCCTGGTTGACGTAATAATAGCGGGTCGGGTCCGGCAGGCGTTCAAACGACGCGGTACCGTAGCCATAGCCGTAGCCGGTTTCGAACGTGGCGTAGCCGTTGCCGCACGGGCTGACCACCGGGCCGCACGGCCCGCAGCCATTGCCGAACAGCCCTCCTCCGCAGGCCAGCGCCGGTGCGGCGCTCGCGGTCACCACGGCGACCGCCGCGACCAGTCCGGAAATCATCGTACGCATACTACGCTCCTGTTCGATGTCGTCGTCGGGATCGTGGGGGCGGCCATCAACGGTACGGCCGTGGACCGGGCCGCGGCTCGTCAAACGGCGGCGCGATCAGCACCTGGGGTTCGATCATCGGGGTCGGCGGTGCCGGCTGCGGCGGCCGCGATTCCACTTCCCAGGATTGATGGAAGCTCTCGGCCGGCTTCGGCAGCTTGCGGTCCGCCGGCGGCTCGACCTCCAGCCGGCCGTAGCCGGGCAGCCGGTTCGAGCCAGGGTAATAGTGGCCGACCTCCGGATACACCACCGGCCGGCTGCCATAGATCGTCGGCTGCACGTGGTTGCCGCTCTCCAGCCCCCAGTCGCCTTCGATCGTCGCATAGGACGCGTCGCGCCCGTTGATGATGATCGGCACGCCGGGCCGGCCGGGAATCACGATCGCCCGCCCGCCGCTCTCGGCAAAAGCCGGAGCCGCGGTCACGGTCAGCAGCGCGAGCGCCTGGGCCAGACGCCGAAGGGTGAAAGGATCAGACATGCGCCAACGGTAAGGGAAAAGCCTGGCAGATGGGTTAAGGCACGGCCGCTCGCGACCGGTAAGCCTAACGCGCGAGCACGGTTTCGGGTCCGCCTGCTGCGTTCCGCCGCAACGTCGTTAACGCGCTCTTTCGATCGGCAAGCCACGCGCCCGCTTGGAAACCACCCGCGGCGGTCTTGTCGATCCGCGGCGGCGCTGCTAGCTGTCTGCCCGATGCCGGCGTAGCACAGCGGTAGTGCAGCGGTTTTGTAAACCGAAGGTCGGGAGTTCGATCCTCTCCGCCGGCACCATCTCCCCGCAAGCAAGCTTCGTCCCTACGCGACGTCCCCCGCCTCTTGGGAATAGGCCATCTCCATCACGACGGTGTAGAGCCGCTCGCCGATCAGATGGCCGGTGTGGAAGCCGGTTTCGGTCTGCAGCCAGGCCAGCGCGTGCTGGTGGAGCGGCGACTGCCCGACGAACGCCATCGCCCAGTTCGGGAATGCGCGAACAGTGATCGGGCTGGCGAGCAGCACCTGGACGTCGCTGTGCCGGTGGTCCTGTTGGATGGTCTCAAACACTTTCTCGACCGCGCTGCGCGGCCCTTCGAGAACTTGGGCAAAGAACCCGCTGTTGACGATCAGCGCCCCGGTGATGCCGGCACGGGCGTTGTTGATGCGGGAGGTAGCCAGGATGCCGGCGATTTCCGACGACAGCCGATCGAGCGGTCCTTCGATCCGGTTTCGGCTGACATAGAGAACGCGAAACAGCTCATCCTGCATCGAACCCCTTTCCCCCGCGGGAATCCCTGATCTTGAATACTGTCGGCGCACAGTGCGCTCAGTTCAAAATCATACGGAGACGCCGGTCGAAGGACTTGTTCGAACGCAAATCCACAGGCGCGGATCGGATCTCGGTTTATAGGCCGTCAGATCGCCGCCCGAAGGTGCGGGTGATCCTCGCGGCCGACGTCTATTGAATACACCGCAACGGAATTGGGCGCAGGAAAGTCGCCATTGGCGAAGATGCCGTCGCGCTCGAACCGTCCCTCGGTGCTGATGAGCAGCGTCGCAGTGAAGATGCAATGCACCTCGCCTTGCCCATTGGTGAACGGCAACAGCAGCTTCTCGTAGTCCACCGGCACATCGTGCACGTCCGAGACGCAAGAGATCGAATAGACCGGCTTACGGATGCGGCGGCAGAGGTCGTATTGAGCCAGGATGTAGTCACGCGTTGCTGGCGACAGCACCTCGTCGAGATACAGTCCCCGCGCCTCCAGTCCGCTGGCCACCGACAGCAGCGATCCATAGTGAAGGATTTGATACCGCGGCTCGTCCGAACCGATCACCCGGGTCAGGATCGAACGCGGCATGTCGATGCTCGCCGGCTCGAACGAGAACGGCACCATGGCGGGGTCGGTGACCCGACCGCCCGCTCTCGCCCACTGGTTGATCAGCCAACGGTGAGGCACGTGGCGGACGACCTCGGCGCTGCTCGGGTTCACAATCATGCTCGCGGAATTCCTTGTGTATCGGCTGCTGCCTTTCACTCCCAGCGCGACCCGGAACGCAACAGGAGTACGGCGCATGGCGCTATCCGAGAGCCAATGAGCGGTCAATCCGCAAGACCTCCCTGCACCTTGCCACAGTGTCGCATCTATTCGGATCAGCTCGTCGCCCACTATCTCGGGATGTCACGGGCTCAGCGCGTTTTCCACGTAATGCTGAATTTTCCGTCTGCATGTGACTGGTTTTCGGAACATCGCCAAGCTGAGGCGCAGCGCGCCGCCAAGTGATCGATACTCTAAAATCGTCGCGTCGGCCTCCTGGAAGTCCCTGTCTGGAACTACGCGAAGCTTGATGTAACGCAATACCGCTCCCGTCAGAGCTGCAAAGCTGAGTTTTATCGCCCAGAAGGGAATCATCCGGCATGCGATCGTTTCAACACCGCGACTACTTCTTCCATCCGTGCCGGATGTGCGGAGCCGTGGCCAACCTGACGCGCAACACGCCTGCAGCCGACGGCTGCGAGCATCGCACCTACGAATGCCGACGATGCGGCCATATCGACCTGTTCGGGGTCGGACCGGACGCCAGCAGGCCCTGGACGGTGATCGGCTCGGCCGAGTTGGAGGCGGCTGGTGGCGGCAGCGGCGCAAGCTGAACCGCTCCCCCAAAGATTAGAGATCGATCGCCATCAGCACCGTGTCGGCGCCGTTCCAGCGTGTGCGATCGACGATGCTCCATCCGAGCCGCTGATAGTAATCCGCCGCATCCGTTGTGTAGAGAAATAGCCGGCGGTGGCCGCGCTGCCGCGCCTGGTCCTCGATCGCGCCGACCAATGCCGCGCCGACGCCAAAGCGACGATGGGCCGGCGCGACGTAAAGCCCTGCAAGCCACGGCGTGACATCGTGCACCGGGGCGATCTCGGACCGAACCAGCAGCGCGGTCCCGGCCGGCTCGTCATCATGCATCGCCATCAGTGCGACCTGATCGGATGGATCTGCCACGAACGCCTCAAGCGAAGCCAGTTCGTCTGCTGCGCTGGCGTTGAGCACCGAGAACGTCTCGGCGCGCCACCGCGCGCACACCGCGAGCTCATTCATACCGGGTGCCAGGACGATAATGCGGGTGGTGGACATTGGCGCCGCCTCCTCCGCGGAGATCAGCCCCGCCGCGTATCACTGGTAGATGTACCAGTTCCCGAATTAACCATCGAATAGTTCCACTCCGTTAAAACGGACCGCGAAATCACTCGTGCTTCGCAACGGAGCGTCTTCGCATGAGTCCGCGCTTCGGTGCCCTGCCCGGCACATCCAGGCACGCCGCCCGGCCGAACGGCCGCCGGGCGGCCACTCTCCTCGCCGATCGCGCCAGCGATGCCTGTCCGCCCGGCATCCTCCCCAATTTTCAAGATCCCGCCCGTATTTTCGAACGGACCGTCCCATGAAACTCTCGGACATCAAACTGCTCTACAAGATCCTCGCCTGCTTCCTGCTGCTCGGTTTGGTGACGGCGTTCGGTTTGTGGCACTCGTCGTCGAAGACCACCGAGGCGGTCGGCATCTACTCGGAGATGATCGACAAGGACGTCGCCGGGATGAAGGCGAATCTTCGCGTCAACTCCCGCGTTTACAATTTCGGCCGGCTGATCTGGCGGCTCACCGCCGAGACCGACCCGGTGATGATGAATGAGGTCGTTCAGGAGGTCCGCGCCAACTACAAGGATTTCCAGGATCAGATTGCGATCGGCCGCAAAGCGCTGCCGCAATTCGCCGCCGATTTCGACAAGGCGGCGGCGATGTTCGACGAGATCATGACCAAGAGCTATCCGAAGCTCGAGAAGGAAGCGCTCGCCAACAACAACGAGGAAGCCTCGCGCCTCAACCGCGCGATGATCCCGCAGACCGACGCGCTGCGCGACCACGTCCGCACCATCACCACACGCCTCGACGACTCGCTGGCAAAGCGCTCGCATGAAGCAGCGGCCGATGTAAAGAACGCCGTGACATCGACGGTGGTGATCGTCGGCGGCGCATTCCTGGCGGTGCTGGCGGCGGCGTTCGCGCTGGTGCAGTTCGGTGTCGCCCGCCCGATCGCCCGGCTGGTCGGCGATCTGCAGGCGATGGCGCGCGGCCAGGATGTCGATGTCAGCGGCACCGAACGCGGCGACGAAATCGGCCAGATCGCCAATGCCGTCAACGACATTCATTTGATGCTCGCCGAGAAGGCGCGGCGCGAGGCGGACGACAAGCTCGCCGCCGACCGCGAGGCTGAAGCCGAGCGCAAGACGGTGATGATGAATCTGGCGAACTCGTTCGAAGCCGCGGTCGGCGAGATCGTCGAGACGGTGTCGTCGGCGTCGACCGAACTGGAAGCCTCGGCGCGCACGCTCGCGGGCACCTCCGAACGTTCGCAGGAACGCACCACCCGCGTTGCGGTGGCTTCCGAACAGGCATCCACCAACGTGCAGTCGGTGGCCTCGGCGACCGAGGAGATGAGCTCATCGATTTCCGAGATCAGCCGCCAGGTGCAGGACTCGGCGCGGATCGCCACCGAGGCGGTCGAGCAGGCCCGCACCACCAATTCCAGCGTCGGCGAATTGTCGGCGGCCGCGGCTCGGATCGGCGACGTCGTCGAACTGATCAACACCATCGCCGGCCAGACCAACCTGCTCGCGCTGAACGCCACGATCGAAGCGGCTCGCGCCGGCGAGGCCGGTCGCGGCTTCGCGGTCGTCGCGAGCGAAGTGAAGGCACTGGCCGAGCAGACTGCCAAGGCGACCGGTGAAATCAGCGCCCAGATCGGGGGCATTCAGAGCGCGACCGATCAGTCGGTGCGGGCGATCCGCGAGATCGGCGAGACCATCGCCAAGATGTCCGAGATCTCCTCGACGATTGCGGCAGCAGTCGAACAGCAAGGCGCTGCTACGCAGGAAATCTCCCGCAACGTGCAGCAGGCTGCGCAAGGTACCCAGCAGGTGTCGTCGAACATCGTCGAGGTGCAGCACGGCGTCACCGAGACCGGCTCGGCATCGAGCCAAGTGCTGTCGGCCGCCCAAGGGCTCTCGCGCGACAGCGAGCGGCTGCGCAGCGAGGTCGCGAAGTTTCTCAGCACGGTACGCGCGGCCTGACGCGGCACGCCTCCCCGGCTCGATCCGAGCCAGCCGATCATGACCGGCGCCCGCGTGGCGCCGGTTTGGTTTCAGAGCCCGCCCAAGAGCGCGGCTGGCGTTGCTCAGGACTCAGTGCCGCGAGGCGAGCGCCGCGGCGATGCGGCCCTGGATGACGACGCCGAGCCAGATCACCAAGGTCGACAGGCCGGCCGCAGCCACTACCAGTAGGTCGGTCTCGCTCATCGGATCAGTCCTCCGCAAGGACGGGGTAGTAGCCCAAAGGGCTGCTACGATCGGCGGCGTCGCATCCGCGGCGCCGCAACTCTTGGGCAATTATTGCTGCACGGCGCGGGCCGGCTTTGATGCCGGTCAACCGCGGCGGCGGCAGGCATTCCAGCGCTCACAGCCACCGCACCAGAACGGTGAGATTGACCGCGCAGGCCCCCAGCAATGCCAAGGTGAGGCCGAACGGAGCGCTATCGATGCGGGTTTTCAGGATCGTCGTCATGTTGGAACCCGATGTCATGACCGGACCATCGGGTGATTCTAGCCTTGGAGTCCCAAGCGATATTTTTCGCCGGATTTAACCCTCGTTAACCTTCGATTCCCGACTCCCGGCCCTCTTCCGGCCGACGCAAAAAGGCCGGCGCTGAGGCCGGCCTTGAAGCTGGGATTCGTGAGGTAGGATAGATACTTAGCGGATCGCCGATCAGTATTTGGCAACCGCCGGACCGCCCCAGCCGAAGCGGTAATTGATACCGGCCTTGACGGTGTGCTCGTCGTTGCGGAACGAGGTGCCGACCACGTCGGCCGGACCGCCGGTGAAGGTGGTATCGCCGAACTTGTAGTACTGGTACTCGACCTTGGCCGACCAGCTCGGCGCGAACATGTATTCGAGGCCGGCGCCGACGGTGTAGCCGTCGTTGCGGCTGCCGCTGGTGGTGTAGCCGGACGGCACGCCGCCGAGCGCGGCGACGCTGAGATCGCTGTCGCGCCAGGCGTAACCGCCCTTGGCGTAAACCAGCGTCGGGCCCCAGGCGTAACCCAGTCGGCCAGTGACCGAGCCGAGGCCGCGGGTGTCTTCGGTCGCGGTGCTGCCACCCGGGAAGATCACGCCGGTGTTGTTCGACGACATCCAGCTATACTGGGCTTCGATACCGATCACCCAGTTGGTGGCGAACTGATAGTCCGCGCCGCCCTGGACACCGCCGAAGAAGCGGCCGGAGTTGCCGGTGATGTTGTTATCGCCGGCCCAGGCGCCGCCGACGTGGCCGCCGACATAGAAGCCGGTCCAGTTGTAAACCACCTCGGGCGCCGTATAGGCGGGCGCGGCCTTGGTATAGGGCCGCGGCGGCAGGTCGGCGGCAAAGGCGGGAGCGGAGAGCGCGATCACCGCCGCTGCGCCGAGCAGAGTGTTCTTCATCGTCTTCATCGTCGTCCCTCTTTCGATGCGTTCCGATGTGCTCAAAACAGCATGGCAATCGTTTGGTTGCCCGGTGGCGACGGCGTAGCAATCATTCAGCAGGACTGTGACGACGCCGCAACACTCGGGAACCCGTCCCTGCCAGGCCGGCATCAGATTAGTCGCGGCAGATTGCGATCCGGTCGGGATCAGCGCGACAATTTTTCCAGTTCGGGAAACGGCGCATAAACGACGCCGGTGCACAGCTCGCCGGCATGCGGCGCGACGCGGTCGAGCCGGCCGTCGACATGCACGATCGCCATGTCCTGCAGCGTGCCGCCGCGCGGGGTGAAGCGCAGGCACGATACCCAGCGCACCCGGCCGTCGACCGGCCGCTGCACCGGCTCGGCCATCGCCGCATCGCGCAGGCCCGACGGGTTGTTGAGATAGGTCCGCAGGAAGGCCGGGATCTCGCTGCGATAGTTCACCGGAAACGGCTGCGGCGGATCGGTATCGAACGACATCGAGCCGCCGATCGCGCAAGCACCGAGCAGCGCCGCGAGCGGCAGCGCCAAAGCGGCGCGCAGCGGGCGCAGGAAGGTCGGCAATGGGATCGCGGGACGGCGCATGTCTCATGCAATAGCGCGCCGGGCGGCGAAATCAATCGCCCGCCGTGCCGCGAGGGGAAGCGCGGCACGGCGGGCGTTGGGACGGCTGAGGATCAGCCGCGCTTCGGCGCGATGTGGCGGATCGACGCCTTGGACAGATGCTGCTTGGCGACCGGCTGCTTCATCGCCTGGTGCTTGGCATGATGCTTGGAGGCGTGGTGCTTGCCGACATGGCGCTGGGCGTGATGCTTGCCGGCCTGCTTCTGCACCGGAGCGGCCTGCGCGGTCTTGCCGGCCGGCGCGGTCTGGGTGGTGGCCGGCGCGGCCGGGGTCTTGTCGGCGGAGGCGGCGAGCGCCGGGGCGGCCAGCATCGAAACGGCAACGAGCGCGGCGGACAGGGTCTTGATCATGGTGGGTCTCCTTGAACAGTCGGTTCGAAATTCGCTTGATCCGAACGCGGGGCCGGAGCGGCCGGGTGCTCGATCACGGTGCCGACCCTAGAGCCGCGGCACTGAACCGCACCTGACGGCCGCCGATGGCTTCCGTTCATCAGCATGAATTGTTGGTCATGCACGCTGGTGGCGTGCCGACGCCGACAGGCGCCCTCGCCCCCTCGCCTCGACACCCCCGGACAGGTCGTATAGACCGACGACGGTGAGAGGCGGCCGGCACCACGATGGCCTGTCAGCCGTCCGCCGCCGTCAGAGGCCGCCTTCGATGAGCACGTCCGCGCGGCAAGACCGCACCGCTTCTTCCCGTCCCGTTTCGCCGCGCATCGCGACCGACCGTATCGCCTTCGTCGCCTCGACCAGCGCCGAGGCGCAGGCCGCGCTGGCGCAGCTGGTGCAGCTCTATGGCAACGCCGAGCCCCACGAGGCCGACGTCGTGGTCGCGCGCGACGGCGACGGCTTGATGCTGCAGACGCTGCATCAGCAGATGCGCAGCGGCAAGCCGATCTACGGCATGCATCGCGGCACTGTCGGCTTTCTGATGAACGAGTATTCGACGGTGGACTTGCGCGCCCGTCTTGCCGCCGCGCGCGAGACCGTGATCCATCCGCTCTTGATGCGCGCCACCGACATCTACGGCGAGGTGCACATCCATCACGCCATCAACGAAGTGTCGCTGTTTCGCCAGAGCCACCAGGCGGCGCGGCTACGGATCAGCATCGACGAGCGCGAGCGGATGAGCGAACTGGTCGCCGACGGCATCATGGTCGCGACCCCCGCGGGCTCCACCGCCTACAATCTGTCGGCGCAGGGCCCGATCCTGCCGATGAACGCCCAGCTCTTGGCGCTGACCCCGATCTCGCCATTCCGCCCGCGGCGCTGGCGCGGCGCGCTCTTGCCGGACACCGCCTACGTGGTGATCGACGTGCTCGAAGTCGACAAGCGCCCGGTCGCCGCCGTCGCCGACCACGACGAAGCCCGCGACGTCCGCCGCGTCGAAGTGATCTCCGACAAGACTATCGCAATGCGGATGCTGTTCGATCCGGGGCATAGCCTGGAAGAACGGATCTTGAGCGAGCAGTTTGGGTATTAGGATTACCTTCGTGCGGCCTGTCGGCGGTATCACCGGTCACCCGTGACGCTGTTTTGTCCTGAGATCGCAATCTCCTGACCGTTTGGCCCCGAAAGAACCGGGCGCGGACCGCAAGAGTCCGAGCGCCCGGTTCCGGTGGTCACGCCGCGTCCGAGCGGGTTTGATGGTGTCGCCAAACGACCAATCGAACCCAAGGACAACGATCATGACCTCCAAGGACAAGATAGCACGGCGTAAGCTCTCGCTGCTGGAGCTCGCCACCGATCTGCAAAACGTCAGCCGCGCCTGCAAGCTGACGGGCTATTCCCGGTAGCAATTCTACGAGATCCGCCGCAACTTCCAGACCTTCGGCGCCGAAGGGCTGATCGACCGGCTACCCGGCGCCAGGGGACCGCATCCCAACCGCGTCTCGGCCGAGATCGAGGCCGCCGTGCTCGACCACGCGCTGGTCCATCCCTGCCACGGCGCGGTGCGCGTCGGGCAGGAGCTGCGGCTGAAGGGGGTGCAGGTCTCCGCCGGCGGCGTCCGCGGGGTGTGGCAGCGCCACGGGCTGCTGACCAAGCACGAGCGCCTGCTGCGGCTCGAGAAGACCACCGCCGAGCGCACCATCGAGCTGTCAGAGGAGCAAACCAGACTGCTGGAACGGTTCTCGCCGGAGTTCCGGGAGCGCCACATCGAGGCCCCGCACACCGGCTCTCTGGTCGCCGTCGACACCTTCTTCGTCAGCGTGCTCAAGGGCGTCGGCAAGGTCTATCTGCTTGACCGCTATCGACTGTCACAGTCGCTACGCATGGGCCAGGCTCTACACCAGCAAGCTGCCGGTCACCGCGGTGCATCTGATGAACACTGACGTGCAGCCGACCTTCGAGGCGCATGACGCTAGAATCGAGACCGTGCTGTCCGACAATGGCCGGGAGTTCTGCGGCCGGCCCGACCAGCATCCCTCCGAGCTGTTCTTGCAGCTCGCGGACATCGACCATCGCACCACACGGGTGAAGCGGCCGCAGTCCAATGGCATCGTCGAGCGCCTGCACCGCACCCTGCCCGACGAGCACTTCCGGGTCGAAGGCCGTCGCACCTGGTTCGAAACCGTCGACGAGATGCAGACCGTTCTCGACGACTACCTGGTCGGCTACAATCAGCGCCGGCCCCATCAAGGCCGCGGCATGAACGGCCGCACACCGGCCACCGCCTTCGTCGATGACCTGCCCGCGTCACAGCACAAGAAGGAGGGAAAGAAAGTCGAAAAACAAGCCGCCAAAGTAGCCGCCTGACGCCGCCCGCTCACCGCGGCACTGTCAGCCGATTACCCTATCTGTACACATTGAGGACTATTCACGGGGCCTGTTGGGACCAAACGTTTCGATAGCACCTTCAGCAACCCTCTTGACCCGTGCCGCACGTATTGCTCGGCCTCCTTGCCTCTTCGAACGTTCTGCCTGATCCTTGGAACGTTCCCAGTCGGGAGTATTGTCGATCATTCCCAGAATCTTTTGCGCAAGCGCTTCCGCACCGCTCTTTTCCCAGTTTTTTTCTGCAATTGCTTCCTGCAGCTGAATCCCCAACACACGCCCCCCGCGCCGCCGAAGTTCCTTTACGGTCTTCTTCAGGTCGCCTACCAACTCCTTGGGAGAGAGTTCTCTAGGTTGCATATCCCGATCCGAGATATCGAAGCCAAGGCTGGTCTTGGTTCCCAGATGAAGAAACGCAAGGCGCGAGATAATGGGCTGATGAGCAGCGGCCAACGTCATCGCGACGCCGCTAAAGAGGCCGCAATTACGGGTGATCTCTTCATATTCCGCCGCTAACAATCCCATTCCGTTCGGATGTGCTTTGGCCTTCACACGGGCATTCTCGAAGACCGCTGGGTCGGCGGCTCGCTTGTCTGCGCCGATGACGTAGTTATATCCTACGAAGTAGTACGCCTTTTCGAGAGTGAGCACAGCTCCTTCGCACTCTCTAAAGACATAACGGTTCTGTCCCTTTTTTGCGCCTCCCCACACAAAATGGTTAAAGCCATAGCCGTTGAATTCTGCATCAGGACTCTGAATAACAAGAAACGACTTAAGCAACTCTCCCCGATTGGTCGAATAGCGAAACACAAGAAAGTAGCTCCAGTCGGCCCCGTCGTTGTGATCACCGTTCCGAAACAGGTCGGTAACCACTGGCCTTCCGTTGCGACGGCTCGCACGAAAAAGGTCACCCAACCTGTGAATAACCGCCGAATCCAGTAGTTCATCCGGTTCAGCGGCACTCACTTCGCGCGCGGGCCGCTCCTCCACGGTCCTGCTGAGAAATTTGATCAGCGCATCACCCTCAGCCTTCATGCCATCGGCGATGAAGCCCGCAGACTTCTGGTCTCGAAGGTACTCCAAAAGAAAGCGTTTACTTTCCTTCTTCGGCGCACAATTCCGGGGAGGAAACCAGTTGTGAACAGTCATCTTCGTCACAACCGGTCGCCTACCACTTGCACTACCTTCAATGAAGGTGATCAGGCTTGCCTTAAGAGCTTTGGCACCTTCCTTATCCTCTGAATCGAACGGCTTTCCGCGCAGAACTCGAAACATTTCAGGAATAATTTCAAGGTCAGTGAATGCTTTCGGCACCTGAGACGCCCCCCCGTCAAACGAGGCACCTTTGAAATTTATACGGAGTTATGCAACTATTATATAGTATTGGGCTGTTGATACCCGCGCGCGGCCTTGTTGCAGACAAGCGCGGACAGGACAACGATTGCACTCCACATCTCTTCTTGCGGTGATCTAAATGAAGCGGCTCGAATCCCTACGCCAGCTGGACGTGTTGCCCAGCCCCCCAAATGTTCGCAGAATTTTTGTTGGAGGGCGTCCGGTGACCGTTGCGTTGCGGCATCACCCGGCCATTACCGAGGGCGAAGCTCTCGCTGCACATCAGCGAATTTCCGCTGAGGCACGCGCCAAAGAAGCCCGTCTGGGGCCCCTTCCACAGTTTCCGCATCCCCGCCTTGGATAGCGCCTCCGATCGATAGATCAGAACCAAAAGCGCAGGAGACTGTCGATCGGCGGATATTTGACGTGAAGGTGCCGCCTGCCTTTCTCGCGGCGCAACATAGTCTTGACGCTGCGTGGCACGATCACACCATCAATTGAATGGACCTTGGCCTCGGGGTCAGCTGACCAATTGTCCTCGACATAGAGGTTGACCTCGCGAGCTGGCTTCCGGATCGGCAGATCGAACCAGAACCCAGGCGGCTCGCCAGTGGTCTGAATTGGCGTGACGAGCTGGATATCCCAGGTAACGAAGCTTCCCGCTGGAATTTCACTTCCAAACCTTGCAAAGAGCCGGGTTTCGATGTCTTCGACAGAGGCCCCTTCTTCGATCACTCTCGTGTACTTGACTCCGGTACGCTGCTCATGGAGCTCATTCTGTGAGCCAGCGTTGGCTGTGACGGAGAACTCCAGCAGCTTGCAATCAGACACCTCAAGCACATGAGCGAAGAGGTGGGCCGCGCTCACAACGCGATATGTCGCTCGGATGTGAACCGACCAACATTCGTGCTCGGCATGGTTCCGAGTGATCTCGATTGAGAGGTCGTGAATTGCTTCGCCAAATTCGTTCGTAAGCGCCTCGAACGTCTGGACGCTGTCAATGAAGGAAACCTCCCTCCCATCGAAATAGGACGTCTTTCCAGATTGCACACGGCTACGGCCGGAAGCGCTCATTGCACTCAGCAGCCACGCCAGAAGCGATGCACACCCGAGGTACTGCGCGAGCAACGGAACGTAGATTGCGCCCTTCATCATGGTGAGAAAGCGCATCGGATAGTTCTGGGCCATGACCTTCGCCGTCACCTGGAAGGCGAAGGCAACAGCAACCGAGCAGATCAGGAACGAAAACCAGCGATTGTCCACGACCGCGTACATCGCGACAGTAATTCCTGCGCTGGGAACATGCATCGCCAAAGCAGACAGCCGATTGAGCTCATCCTCGTTCAGGGACGCGCCGTCATACGCGGCTTTGAACAGCAGCGCGCAGGCAATGATGATGATTTGACGGCCGACCACAAAGCCATAGATCGGCTGGTGGTCGACATACGGCGCCAGAATAGCCATGGCCCGTTCCGAGTGCCGCTTCGCAAGATCCAGCCCGCCGAAGGTACGCTGAAGCGTCTCTTCCGACTGCTTGTTTGCGAGCATGATCGACGATTGGACTCCTTCTAGGAGGAAGATGAAATAGCCAAGCAGGCCGAGTTCGACGACCAGAAGCTGCCGCATAGAGAATTTGAACGAATCGCCCACAGCGAGGTCGAACGCGGTCAGGCCGCCCGCCTTCGCGAGAATGATCAGAAAGAAAAGAGCTGCTATTGTCCCGAATGTCTTCATTGACGTACGGGCTGAGCTCGAAAATCGCTCCCGTTGCCCGCTCCCCTCGTTCAGCCGGACGCCTTCACCCTCACCGGCTTCGTTTCCCATTTTCGGGGCGCTAGGAGCGAACTCAAGTTTGATTGTGTCCAACTCCTGAAAACTTGCAGGAGGAAACTTGACAAAATTATATCAAATTTGTGCCGGCTCCCGTCCGACGTGGATGGCCGCACCCCAATGGCCACAGGCACGGCGTGTCAGCTTGTCGTCCCCGCGCAGGCGGGGACCCATACGCCGTAGGCTCTCGATGGAAGCCCTGCGGCCGACGCCTTCCCACACCTGCAAAGCCAGGGGATATGGGTCCCCGCCTGCGCGGGGACGACTTGGGGCGGAGGCTGCGGCTGAACAATTGATCTGCCCCTCCGGGCGCCTTGCCTCACACCGCCCGCGTAAGGCCCCCATCCACCCGGATGTTCTGCCCCGTGATGTAAGCGGCACCGTCGGAAGCCAAGAAAGCGATGGTGGCGGCGATTTCGGCGCTGGTGCCGTAGCGCTTCATCGGCACGGTGTCGCGGCGCTGCTCGGTGGCCGGCAGGCTGTCGATCCAGCCCGGAAGCACGTTGTTCATCCGGACGTTGTCGGCGGCGTATTGGTCGGCGAAGATCTTGGTGTAGGCGGCGAGCCCGGCCCGCGCCACCGCCGAGGTCGGAAACATCGCGCTCGGCTCGAACGCCCAGGCGGTCGAGATGTTGATGATGGCGCCGGCCTTCTGCTGCTGCATGATCGGCGCCACCAGCCGCGTCGCGCGGACGACGTTGAGGAAATAGACGTCGAGTCCCTGATGCCACTGCTCGTCGGAGATCTCGAGGATCGGCGCGCGCGGGCCGTGGCCGGCGCTGTTGACCAGCACGTCGATGCGGCCCCACTGCGCCATCGCCTGGTCGACCAGGCGCTTCAGATCGTCGTTCGACTGGTTCGACCCGGTGACGCCGAAGCCGCCGAGCTCGCGCGCCAGCGCTTCACCCTTCCCGGACGACGACAGCACCGCGACGCGGAAGCCATCCGCGGCCAGCCGGCGCGCCGCCGCAGCTCCCATGCCGCTACCGCCCGCGGTGATCAGGGCTACTTTGTCGACTGCCATGCTTGCCTCCGTCTGCTGCTGCGGGCCGGCACCGGCCTGCCCCGCGCGTGATAGCAGCAACGGCGGGGCCGCGCGAACGGCGGCGCGGCGCAATCACAAAGCGATCAGAGACGAAGGATGTAGGCTTTACGATGCGGCGTCGCGCATGGCCATGCCATACGCGACGTGAGATTCCGGGTTCGCGCTTTGCGCGCGCCCCGGAATGACTGGAGGAGAGGCTTTCCCGCGTCTTGTGAAAGACGCAGGTCGGGCGATCAACCCTTCTTGCTGCGCACCGGCACCGGTTGCGGGACGAGCTCGGTCAGGGTGGTCAGGGCGGAGACGGTGCTACGCAGGCGGTTGATGCGGCGGGTGTAGTTGAACATCAGTCCGGCGAGGAACGCGCTGCAGATCAGCGTGAACACTGCGAACGCTACGACGTCGTCACCCATGGTCGTCCCTTTCCTTGATGAGCACGGCCGCGGGCCGCGTGGCGCGCAGGCCGGCTGGGACAGCCGGCTGCGTCGCTGCATGAACGATACATGATGCTAGGCGCCGGAGTCATAATCATGAATGACCGGGAACAACCGATCGCCGCTCCGATGCGTCTGTCGTGTGCGATGGATAATCGCTGATTAAACGTTCTGTTGTGCAGTGCAGCGCAACGAGGGCGCACACGGCAAGCGTGACGCACTGCTAAGCGGCGCGAGCGACGTGCGCCGCGGCGACCTCTATCAGCAAGCGGGATGTCGGGGAGCGATCGTGCCGCGGACGGTCCGGCCGGTGCGGGGCGTGATCGCATCGAAGCTACTCGTGATAGAACGGCCCGTGCGGCTCGGTCAGCGAATGGTCCCACGGCATCGCGCGGTGGGTCACCGTCTCGCAGGTCGTGCATTTGTATTCGCGCACCTGATAACCCTGCACCAGCGGCCGATTGCCGATCAGCTCCAGCGGAAGGTTGCAGGTCGGGCAATGCGGGGTGGTCGTGGTCATGCGCGCCATCCGAATCAGTACACTCCCTAGTCGGCACGATTTCGGGTTCCACCGCCACTGCGATCTCGCGCCGCCGGATTCGCCAAGGGTGCGATATCCGGTCGCAGTCGAAAGTCGCCCCCTCGCCTCCCGCCTGCCCGCCTGCCCGCCGTCCGGCCCTTCAACCCTTCCTTAACGACGCGCCGCTATCGTTAACGCAACGTTTATCGGCGCACAGCGCTCCCGGGCCGGGCCATGTATCGGATCGACTTCAACAAGCTGCGCTTCCTGATTTGCGACGACAATCCGCACATGCGGCGCATCCTGCGCACGCTGCTGCACTCGTTCGGCACCCGCGAAGTCTATGAGGCCGAAGACGGCGCCACCGCGCTGGAAATGTACAGCCACTATTCGCCCGACATCCTGATCACCGATTGGGAGATGCCGATCTTCGACGGGCTGGAGCTGGCGCAGATGATCCGGCAGCCGGAAGCCAAGGGCAATCCATACGCGCCGATCATCATGCTGACCGCACATTCGGAAAAGCGCCGCGTCACGCTGGCGCGCGATGCCGGCGTCACCGAATTCCTCGCCAAGCCGATCTCGTCGAAAGGGCTGTATCAGCGCATCCTCAACGTGGTGGCGAGCCCGCGCCCGTTCATCCGCACCCGCAATTACTTCGGCCCCGACCGCCGCCGCAATACCACCGCCGGCTATATCGGGCCGGAGCGACGCCACGGCGGCGAAGCGGACATTATCCAGCAGCCCTCGCTGCTCGATAAGGCCCGGGTCAACACCTAGCAGGCGTTTCGACAGCCATGAGCAAGCCACGCCCCGGCGACATTCAGGTCGCGACCTTCCCGACCCATCAGGTGATCACCCAGGCCAACCCGCTGCGCCGCGCGATGCGCCGGCTGGCCGAGGATGCCCCGGCCGAGACCACGGACGATCCGGTGGCGCGCGCCGAAGCCGCGCTGGCCTCGCTGTCCGGCGAGTTCGGCGACTGGATGGCCGAGGAATGCCAGCGGCTCGCCGCCGCCCATGCTGATCTGGTGCGCGACGGCGTCACCAAGGACAGCCGCGCCGCGCTGTTTCGCGCCGCCCACGACATCAAGGGCGACGCCGCCACCTTCGGCTTTCCGGCCGCGGCCGCGACAGCGGCCAGCCTGTGCCGGATCATCGAGCACGCGCCCGATCTCGCCAAAGTCCCGGCCGAACTGATCGCCAACCACGTCGCCGCGATCCAGGCGATCGTGCGCGAAGGCGCCGGCGGCCAGAAATCCGAAGTGCAGCGGGCGCTGAACCGCAAGCTGCGCGGCGTCGCCGACGACTACCTCGCCGCCGTCAACCGCGATCGCCCCGAACACCTCGAAGCCATCCTCGCCCCGAGCATCGCGCCGGACGAGTAGGCCGCCCATGGCTCGTCATTCCGGGGCGCCGCGCAGCGGCGAACCCGGAATCCAGAAATTGTGACAACGCCGAGCTCTCAACAGCGCGAAATTCCGGGTTCGCTTGCTACGCAAGCGCCCCGGAATGACTCATCGTTGGCTTGCAGGGCTGTGCTACGCCGCGACCGGCGCGTAGCGCCAGCTGGCTTCTTCGGCGATCACTTCGTCGCGCAGCGCGGCGGCTTCTTCGCGGGCGAATTCGGTGGCGAAGCGGCGCAGCAGGATCAAGAGCGGGCCCGCGGCATCCGGATCGGTCTCGCACTGAGTCAGCACCCGCTCGACCATGCGGCGGCGCAGCCGTGCGGCGCTGGATTCATTGGCGACGAAGCCGATCTCGCGCTCGGCGGCGAGCGCGGCGCGGAACGCCGGGAAGACGGTTTCCGGCAGCCCGGCGCGGCCGAGTAGCGCATTGAGCGACGCGCGCGCGCCGTCGGCGAGCAGCGCTGCAACCCGCGCCGGCGCAGTGCCGGAGAGTTCGGCGAGCGCGTGTTCGACCAGCAGGAGATTGCCGGATAGCAGCGCGCGCAGGATCAGTCCCGCGGTCAGCGTGCGGGTCTCGCACAGATGCCGCATCAACGCCGCCATATCGGCGCCGCGGGCGCGCGACGCGATCGCGATGGTGGAGCGATCCATCGCCTCGCCGGTCACGCGCGCGGCGCGGTCGGCGCTGAGCCAACCACGTGCCACCACGAATTGCTGCAAGGTATCGGACAGCTTCGCCACCAGCGCCAGCCGCGTCGCCGCCGGCAGATCGGGCAGCGCCAGCATCGACTCGCGGATCGCCGCGAGATGGCCGTGACGCTCGACGATGCGGTCCCAGGAGAACGGCGCCAGCTCGGCGTGCGGGTTTTCGATCAGCTCCAGCGCCGCGGCAGGTGAGCCGACCTCGGCAATTGCCGCGCACACCGCGGCGGGCAGTTGGAAACGCCGCGCCACCGCGCATTGCACGGCGTTGTCGCCGGTGGCGACGATGTCGACCAGATCGGCGTCGAGCAGCAGCGGCGAGAACTCCAGCACCGGCAGCGCCACCGATGCCTGATCGGAGGCGAGCGCACGCACGATCGTCGGCGGAGCGTCGGGATGGGATGCGAACACTTCGGCGATCGCCTGCCGCACTTGGGCAGCGGGATCATCCAGCATCAATAGCAGCGCGCCTTCGGCGGCGATGCGATCATCGATCGTGAGATCGGAAATCAACCAGGCGCGGGCGAGAGCGCGGGTGGCTTCGGCACGTTCGCCGGCCGGTGCGTGACGGATCCAACTGATGAACTGCCGAACAATCATGACACTTCCGGCCGACGCAACTTCACCTCACGCCTGTTTCGGCGCCTCTCATAAACGATCAATAAACCATGCCCCTTAACAAAGGGTTCACCATAACCGGCTGAGTTCGTTGACGTTTCGTTAAGGCTCCACCGTGGGGCAGAAACTGCCCAACCACAGACGTCCGCGTGCCACCACGAACTTGCAGCCGCTCCGCGAACGAATAGCTCCGCACGCGATGTCTCTCGTCGTCTCCGAGCTCGGCACCCAGCAACTTGCGAAGCCGCGGAAGGCGCCAGACTGCCCACAATCTCGACAGTGTATGATTACAGATTGATCGCTCATCCTGCCGATTTGAATATGCAGATTTGCACATTGCGTTGCACAATTCGTCATTTTCATCGCGCCGCCGTCAGCGATGATGAGCGAACTAACTAACGACTTCGACCTGATCAGCAGGAGAGCGCCGTGCAAACAGCCATCTCGAAAGCCACCACAGCAAGGTTGCGACGCGCGACCGAACTCGCTGTCGGCCCGCTGCTGCTGTTCGGCATCTGGTGGCTGGCCGCGCGTGGCGGCTGGGTCAACAAGGATCTGCTGCCCTCCCCGGTCGACACCCTTCGCGACACCGCTGCTGCGATCTGGTCCGGCAGCATGACCAAGGATTTCTGGCACACCATGGTCCGCGTCGCTTACTCGATCGCGATTGCGATCGTCGCGGGCGTACCGGTCGGCATCGTGCTCGGTGCCAAGGCAGCGGTGTATCGCTCGGTCGAATTCATCGTCGACTTCTTCCGCTCGACGCCGGCGACCGCGATGTTTCCGCTGTTTCTGCTCCTGTTCGGGCTCGGCGATCTCGCCAAGATCGCGGTGGCGGCATTCGCGGCATGGCTGGTGATCGTGTTCAATGTCGCCTACGGCGTGATGAATGCGCGGCAGACCCGCATCCTCGCCGCGCGTTCGATGGGCGCATCCTCGCTGCGGATCTTCCGCGACGTCATCTTCTTCGAGACCTTGCCGCAGACCTTCATCGGACTCCGCACGGCGGTGTCGCTGGCGCTGGTGGTGATCATCGTCGCCGAGATGTTCATCGGCGCCACCGACGGCATGGGCCACCGCATCATCGATGCGCAGATCTCCTACTCGCTCACCGACATGTACGGCTCGATCCTGATCGCCGGCGCGATGGGCTACGGCCTCAATCTGATCCTGCTGTTTATCGAGCGCTCGATCATCCACTGGTCGGGCAAATGATCCGCACCGCTGCCCTCGTTCACAAGGAGACGACGATGTCCAAATCATTCTTGCTGGCCGCCACGCTCACGGCTGCGCTCTCCACCGTCGGCGGCGCGCAGGCGGCCTGCGACAAGATGGACAAGGTCACTGCGGCCTGGCTGCCGATCATGCAGACCACCGCCTACTACGTCGCGCTCGATCAGAAGCTGTTCGAGAAGGCCTGCATCGAGATCGACTCCGCCAAGATGGAATCGCCGAACCAGATCATCGACGCGTTGATCGCCGGCCGCGCCGATTTCGGTCCGCCCGGCGCTGCCGCCGGCATCGCGATGATCGCGGAGTCGAAATTTCCCGGCAAGCTGAAGATCTTCGGGCTGCAGGGCGGCGGCATCAAGGTCGACCGCATCAATGACGGGCTGATCGTCAAGCCGGACAGCACCATCAAGAGCTTCGCCGATCTCAAGGGCAAGACGCTCGGCCATGTGCCCGGCATCCAGTGGCGGACGATCTCCCGCCACATGGTGAAGGCGGCGGGCCTCGATCCGGACAAGGACGTCAAGCTGGTCGACCTCGCGGTCGCGATGCAGGTGCCGGCGGTGGTCGGCGGCACGGCCGACGCCACGCTGTCGCTGGAGCCGGTCGGCTCGATCGCGGTCGCCTCCGGCAAGGCCAAGCGCGCGATGACCAATCCGGTCGCCAGCGTGATCGCCGACCCGTTCTATTCCGGCGCTTCGGTGATGACGACCAAGTTCATGACCGAGCGCCCCGACGTCGCCCGCCGCGTCGTTGCGGTGATCGACCAGGCCACCGACCTCGTCAACGCCGACTTCAACAAATACAAAGCGGTGCTGCCGGCCTACACGCCGATCAAGGCCGATCAGCTCGATCTGGTGGCGCAGCCTTACTTGCGCGGCTTCAAGGATCTCAACGACACCGACGTCAAATCCTATCAGGCGCTGGTCGACGTATTCGTTGCCGAAGGCGTGGTGCCGGGGCCGATCAACGTTCGCGAGAAGCTGCTGACCAAGGCGGATCTCGGCGAATGAGCCCGAGCAGCGTCCTCCAATTGCGTCCGGAGCCGATGACCGAGACTGCACCTATGCCCACCGCTGCGAAGCCAGGTCGGCAGGCGAAGATGACGATCCGCGGCCTGCGCAAGACCTTCAACGACGCTGTCATCTATGACGGCTTCGACCTGGACTTGCCGCTCGGCCAGTTCATCTCGGTGTTCGGTCCGAACGGCTGCGGCAAGAGCACGCTGATCAACATGATCTCGGGCTTGATGCCGATGGACGCCGGCGAGGTGCTGTACGATGGCCAGCGCATCAGCGAGACGCGGATCTCCTACGTATTCCAGAACTATCGCGAGGCGCTGTTTCCCTGGCTGAAGGCGATCGACAACATCCACTACCCACTCAAGGTGATGGGCGTGCCGCGCGCCGAGCGCAAGCGGCGGATCGAGAAGTTGCTGGCCGAATTCGAGATCCGGATCGATCTCAATGCCTATCCCTACACGCTGTCGGGCGGGCAGCAGCAGACGGTGTCGATCCTGCGCGCATTGGTGACCGAGCCGGAGGTGTTGTTCCTCGACGAGCCGTTCTCGGCGCTGGACTACGAGATGACGATGTCGATGCGCGAGCAGCTGCAGAAGATCTTCATGAAGACGAAGACCACGATGCTGCTGGTGTCGCACGACCTCGACGAGGCGATCGAGCAGGCCGACAAGCTGGTGCTGCTGACGCGGCGCCCGACCAAGGTCGCCGAGATCGTCGAGATCGGCCTGCCGTGGCCGCGCGACCGCGCCGTCACCACCGGCGATGCATTCATGGCGCTCAAGCGTCACTGCCTCGATCGCTTCTGGCAGGAAGTGAAGAAATGACGGGCGCCGGCTGAGCCGGGCCTGAAAGATCCGAACCACCCCTACAATCTGGAGACTGACATGACGAAGCGCCGGTTTCGCGCCGCTGCGGTGCAGACACTCGCCAAGTTGGGCGATTTCGACTTCAACATCGCGCTCGCGACGACTTACGTCGAGGACGCCGTCCGGCAGGGCGCCGAACTGATCGTGTTTCCGGAATGCATGGACACCGGCTATCTGTTCGACTCGCCCGAGCATTGCCGCGAACTCGCCGAGACGCTGACCGAGGGTCCGTTCGTCAAGGCGCTGTCGGCGCTGAGCCGCAAGCACGGCGTCTATATCGCCAGCGGCATCACCGAATGGGATCCGGCCAAAGAGAAGATCTTCAACACCGGCATCATGTTCGACCGCAAGGGCGAGGTCGCCTGCCACTATCACAAGCAATTCCTCGCCACGCACGACCAGAACTGGTTCGCGTTTGGCGAGCGCGGCTGTCCGGTGGTCGATACCGACCTCGGCAAGATCGGCCTGTTGATCTGCTTCGACGGCCGCATCCCGGAAATCTTCCGCTCGATGGCGATGCAGGGCGCCGAGGTGATCGTCGACATGGCGAACTTCTTTGCGATGGACCAGGCCGACATGTGGGGCCCGGCGCGCTCCTATGAGAACGGCGTGTGGCTGGTGGCCGCCACCAAGGCCGGCTATGAGCGCTCGATCTACTATCCGGGCGGCAGCATGATCGTCGATCCGAAGGGCCGCGTGCTCTCCAAGGTGCCGTACGACACCCATGGCCTATCGATCGCCACCATCGATCTCGACGCCGCTGCCGACAAGTCGATCTACACCGCCAACGACAAGATCGCCGACCGGCGCCCCGAGACCTACGGCATCATGGCGCTGCCCTATGAGAAGACCCCGGTCTATGGCGTTGCCGATCGTCCGCTGATCCCGTCGAAATCGGTGACCAAGGTGGCGGCGGTGCAAATGCACGTGACGCCCGAGTGCAGCGTGGCGGAGGTGCTCGACATGGTCGATCACACCGCCAAGCTCGGCGCCAAGGTGCTCACCCTGCCCGAATACGCGTTCAGTGCGCAGTACATCCTGACACCAGCGGAAGCGGCTGCGGCCGCCGATCAGGCCGCGGCGAACCTTGCCGCAGTGGCAAAGATCAGCGCGCGCTACGGCTGCCTGATCGCCGCGCCGATCGTCGAGCGTGCCGCTGCGGGGCTCTATGTGACCACCGTGCTGATCGGGCCGGACGGCAAGGAGATCGGGCGCTATCGCAAGACGCATCTCACCGCCGAGGAGCGCAAATGGGCGGTCGCCGGCTTCGACTATCCGGTGTTCGACACGGTGTTCGGCCGCATCGGCGTGATGTCCGGCTATGACGCGGTGTTTCCGGAAACCTCGCGCTGCCTCGCGATCGGCGCGGCCGACATCATTCTATGGCCGGCGGCGCTGCGCGAGCCGTTCGAGCGCGAACTGCTCGCTGTGCCGCGCGCCGAGGACAATCGGGTCGCGGTCGTGCTCGCCAACCGGGTCGACAGTCCCTACCCCGGCGGCAGCGTGGTGATCCCGCCGACCGGCTTCCCGCAGTGGGACATCAACATCGCGGCGCCGCGGGTCATGAAGCTCGGCGCGGTGATGCCCAAGCACATCGATCTGGCGGTCTGCCGGCAGAAGATGATGATCCCGAAGGTGGACATGTTTGCAAACCGGCTGGTGGAGACGTACGCTCCCATCGTCGCGGCGTAGTCCCGTTCGGTGGCTGTCCGGACACAAGCGGAAGGTCGGCACATCGGCGCCGGCCGTGCCGGGGAGACCGCAGCGGGCGTGGCGAAGACTCAGCGCACCATCAGGTACGACTGGAACGACGTCGTCTATTTCCTCGAAGTGGCGCGGCAGCGCAGTCTGGTCCGCGCCGCCGCCAAGCTGAAGGTCGACCACACCACCGTCAGCCGACGCGTCCGCGAGCTGGAGCGCAGCCTCAACTCGACGCTGTTCAAGCGCAGCAAGTCGGGCTTCACGCTGACCGAGATCGGCATGCGGCTGCTGCAATATGCCGAGGGCATGGAAAGCCAGGCGAACTCGATCGTCGAGGCGATCGGGACCGATACTGCGGACGCCGGCGGTGCGGTGCGGATCGCCGCGATGGAAGGGATCGGCAGCTTCTATCTCACGCGTTGCATCGCTGACTTCAACCGAATCTACCCGTCGATCCAGATCGAACTGATCACCGACACGCGGCTGCTCGACCTCAGCCGGCGCGAAGCGGATATCTTCGTCAGCTTCTTCCGGCCGCACGGAAAGAGACTGTCGATCAAGAAGGTCGGCGAATTCCGGATCTCGCTGTACGCGACGGATGCGTATTTCGGAGGCCGGAGCCCGCCAACGACGGTGAAGGATCTCGAAACCCACGCCTTCATCGATTTCATCGAGGACTACATCTACAGCAAGGAAAACCGCTGGCTGTCCGACGTGCTGCGGCCGCCGCATACGATCTTCCGCAGCACAAGCCTGGTGGCGCAGTCGATTGCCGTGTCGGCCGGCCAAGGGATCGCGATGCTGCCGTCCTACGTGGCGTCCGGCAATGCCGAGCTATTTCCGGTGATGCCCGAGCTGTTCACCACGCGCGACATCTGGCTGTCGGTCCACGAAGACCTGCTTCACGTCGCGCGGATCAAGGCGGTCACGACGTTTCTGGAAAAGCGGATCGAAGCCGACAAGGCGTTCCTGAACTCGGTGCAAAATCAGCGCAGTCGCCGCAAGCGGAATGGCTGAACTAAGCTCAGCTCGCGAACGTGCCGTTGCGATCGCTGAACAGATCGAGCGGAGTCGGCGTGCGGACTTCGGGAGTCCGAGGCAGATCCGGTAGCGCGGTCTGTGACGGAATCGTCGTCTGTGACGGCATGGCCGTCTGCGATGGAGAGGTCCACAGCGATTGCACCGCGGGCGATACAGGTTCGGCGCGGTCGCCGCCGAGGAACAGCGAACGGAACATCGGCTCGTTGCCGCGCTGCGACGTCGCGGTGCGCGTTGCGTCGCCGGCTTGTGCAGGCGTGACGTTGCGCACGTCTGGGAAGCTCGCCAGATACGCGGCGTTGTCGACCGGCACTTGCGGTGCGGCCGAAGCCAGCGTCACCGGCAGGCCGGCGACCGAGGCGATCGCGCTCTGCGTTGCGGGTGCATTGGCGGCCGCCTCGTAGCGCGTCGCGAGATTGGAATACACCTCGGAGACGCTGCGGGCGTTGCCGGAGCGATCGTAGAAGATCGACTGGTTGGCCGCAGCCGCCGAGGGAAACAGCGCGGCACCGGCGACGTTGGGCGTGTCGCTTGCGGCGTTGATCAGCTTGGCGGCGCCGGCCACGCCCATGAAGTGCGCCATGTAGAGTTCGGCGTCCGACGGGCGCCGGCCGATCTCGCCGGTGAGCTTGAAGCTGTTCGACTGCGTCAGCACCCCGGCCATCGCCGAGGACACCACCGGATCGTTGCGCAGATTCATGATCGCGGCGCGCGCCGACGGGTCGCTGACCGAATAGCTGCCCGAAGCCGAGCGGGTGATGGAATCGGCATATTGGCCGTAGCCGAGCTGCGCGCCGGCCTCCTTCACGGTGCCGAGCCAGGTCTGCTCGATGAACTGGAACAGGCCCTGGGCCGATGACGTGCTGGCCTGGGCGGTCGGATTGAAGTCCGACTCCATCTTGGCGGTGGCGAGCAGATACTGGAAGCTGGTGCCGGTGGCGCCGGCAGCCTGCTTGATCGCGCCGGCGACCTTGGTCCGCGCCGGATCGACGATCATCACCGCCGGATTTGAAATCTCGACCGTCATAGCCCCTGCCCGCTCTCCGCTGCGAGCGCCCTTCCGTCACCGGCGACCCTGCGGGATTATGGTTAACGCAGTATTAACGACCGAAACCCGATACAGCCTTTGACGCCCGCTTAACCTAAGATGGCTAGACTCATGCCAGTCCGCTCGGAGTTTGACCGGGGCGCAGAGTCATCGGGAGAAAGCCATGACCGCGATCACCAACTCCACCACCGCTGGGACCTCGGCCTTTTTGGCGAGCCAGACGCAGGCGGGCGCGATTCCATCCGCCACCGCATCGACGACATCGCAATCGGCCACCACCGCGGCCACGGGTGCGGTCGACACCGTCACGCTATCCGATCGCGCCAAGGCGATTCTCGACAAGGCCAAGGCCGACAAGGCCGCCACCGAACAGCTCGCGCTGTCGTTCGACGAGAGCCTGCAGAAGCGTACCGATGCCTTGACCGCCAAGCTCACCGACGCGTTCAAGAAATTGAACGTCAATCTCGACGACGCCGTCAGGCTGCAGGTCGACAAATTCGGCAACGTCACCGCCGAAGGGCCGTGGAAAGCGAAGATCGAGAAGTACTTCGCCGACAATCCTGATGTCGCCAAGGAGCTGAAGGAGATCGCCGGGCTGAACGCGCTGAAGGCGGCAAACACCGCGCTCGAGCTCTACAACAAGGAAAAGGGCGCCAGCGCCCCGGGCAGCAAGCAGCAGCAGAGCGCCTGGAGCAACTACAACACCCGCTCGATGAACATTCAGACGCTGTCGGGTGTGATCAGCCTGAAGGATGGCCAATTGCGATCGGCCGCGCTGGACTACATCGACAGCATCGCCGACCCGACCGGCGCGAATGCTGGCCCCGATCCGGTGCAGCAGCAGCGCGAGGTCACCAGCCGGCTGGCCTGATTCCGCAGGGCTATTTGCCGTAAACCTTGTCCGGGTCGAACTTGCGCTCGGCGTCGGTTTCGATCAGCACCGGCGCGCCGTCGCCGCCGCGGTCGATGCGGCGATAGAAGCAGGAGTGGCGGCCGGTGTGACAGGCGGCGCCCCCGGTCTGGTCGACCTTGACCCACACCGCGTCCTGATCGCAATCGACCCGCATCTCCAGCACCTTCTGGATGTGGCCGGAGGTCTCGCCCTTCTTCCACAGCCGCTTGCGCGAGCGGCTGTAGTACCAGGCCTCGCCGGTCTGGATGGTGCGGTCGAGCGCTTCGTCGTTCATAAACGCGACCATCAGCACGTCGCCGGTCCGCGCGTCGGTGGCGACGCAGGTGACGAGCCCGTGCGCGTCGAATTTCGGGCGCAGCACAACGCCTTCCTCGACATCATCGGGCGCAACGGGTGAAGAACTTGAACGCGATTCGCTGGACACGATTGAATTGCCTTGCAGGACTCGCGCGTTAGCCGCGGTCCCTGACCATCGACATGAACCGCGCCTGCTCCGCCGGATTGTCGCGGAACACGCCGGTGTAGCGGCTGGTGAAAGTGGTGGCGCCCTTCTTGGCGATACCCCGGACCGACATGCAGGTGTGCTCGGCTTCGAGCAGCACCGCGACGCCGCGCGGCTTCAGCACCTCGTCGATCGCGGCGGCAATCTGCGCGGTGAGATGCTCCTGGGTCTGCAGGCGGCGGGCGAAAATGTCGACCAGACGCGCCAGCTTCGACAGTCCGACCACCCGCTCCACCGGCGTATAGGCGATGTGCGCCTTGCCGTAGAACGGCATCACGTGGTGCTCGCAATGCGAGGTGAAGCTGATGTTGCGGACCAGGACGAAGTCGTCATAGCCGGCGGTTTCGCCGAAGGTGCGCTCCAGCACTTCCTTCGGGCACTGGTGATAGCCCTGGAACAGCTCGTCATAGGCTTCGACCACCCGGCGCGGGGTGTCGAGCAGGCCCTCCCGCTCGGTGTTCTCGCCGATATAGGACAGCAGCGTCTTCACCGCGGCTTCGGCCTCGGCGCGCGACGGGCGCGGCTGATCGGGCTGCACCGCGACTTCGAGGAACTCGGACGGATCGAGCTCGGCGGGCTGGAATTCGGGGCGGCCTTCGGCCGGCTTGGTGCCGCGGATCGGCTTGATTTTGGCGTCCATCTTCTCTCCGTTCGACCGGCCTTGTTGGGCCGGATGTGTCACCGGGCAGACGGGCGGACAACAGCCGGTCGTCTTGATCCCTTCGGCGAGCCCGGCCGGCCAAGTGTTTGACCGATTTCGGCTCGCGGCCTCCGCGCGGCGCAGTCAGCCGCACGGCGAGGCTTCATTTCGAAAGCCACGCTTCCTATATAAGACGGCAAGCCGGAACCGCCAAGGTCGCCGCCTCCGGGCGACCGGCGTGCCCAGCGCCGGCATCGGAATTCGCGGCATGCTCAACGACGTCTACAACAAGCGCATCATCGAACTGGCCGGCAATATTCCGCGGATCGGGCGGCTGGAGCATCCCGACGCCAGCGCCACCGCGCATTCCAAACTGTGCGGCTCGACCGTGACGATCGACCTCAAGATGGATGGCGACACCGTCACCGACTTCGCCCACATCGTCAAAGCCTGCGCGCTCGGCCAGGCCTCCTCGTCGATCATGGCGAGCCACGTGGTCGGCTCGACCGCCAGCGAACTCAAAGCGTTGCGCGAGACCGTGCGCAAGATGCTGAAAGAGAACGGCGCCCCGCCCGACGGCAAATGGGCCGACATCGCGATGCTCGAGCCGGTCCGCGACTACAAGGCCCGCCACGCCTCGACGCTGCTGACCTTCGACGCGGTGGTCGACGCGATCGGACAGATCGAAGCGCAAAACGACGGCGCCAAGGCGACGGCGTAGCCCTTCCCCCCGAGTCATTCCGGGGCGCGAGCGGAGCTCCCTCCGAGTCATTCCGGGGCACGCGCGCAGCGCGTGAACCCGGAATCTCGACTTTGTGAAAGACAACGCACAGCAATCTCGGGATTCCGGGTTCGCTCGCTGTCGCGAGCGCCCCGGAATGACGTTGCTTTGGTTCAGTGCCCCGGCTGTGCCGCAGCGGTGCCGCCGGTGGGGAGCGCTTCGGCGGTCTTGGTGGCGGCCGCCGGCTGCGGGGTGAAGCGGTCCTGGACCGGCTTCGGCTCGGCCGATGCCACGGTCTTGGCCGATGCACCGGCGAGGCCGGGCAACAGATCGGCGATCGCCTGGGTGGTGATCAGGTTGGTGTCACGCAGCTCCTGCCGCGACAGCTCATGCAGATCTTCCCACGGCGGCACGCTGAGGGCGAGCGACAGCAGATCGCCGGTGCCGCCCATTTCGAACGTAAACTTCGCCAGCCGGCCGATGTCCCGCTCGACGATCGACATGTCCTGCGCGGTGTAGCTGGCGGCACGGGCATCCTCGGCGCGGTCGCCCATCCAGATCTGATGAACCCGGACGTGGGCGCCTTCCGGCACATAGCGGGAATTGCCGGCGAGCAGCAGGAACACGCACATCGATTCACAGTAGGCACCGGGCTCGATCCGGGCGCGGCTGCCGAGCGGCGACGCCGACGGCACGCTGGTGCCGACCGTGGTGGCCAGCCCGAGCTTGCGCCAGCGCCGGCCGAGCGTGATGGCGTCGTTGACCGAGCCGCCGCTCGAATCCAGCACCACGGTGGCGCCGCCGAGCTTGCGCTCGCGGGCGAAATCCTCGAAATCCTTCGGGGTGTCGGTGGTGACAATGCCGATGGCGCTGATCCAGCCGCCGCAATCCGGATCGCAGGCGACCCAGCCGAACTTCATCGGCTGCCGCCGCGCTTCGAGACTGGCGGCGCCGGCCGTGACAGGAATGCTGCTGTCGGCTGCGAACCCGAGTAGAACGATGCCGAGCGCTGCGACCAGCCCCAGCGCCCCACCGTTCAGACAAGAAAGAACTGCGCGTCCCAACCTGGCTTCCTTCGCTCCGGCAGCAACTGCGTCACAAGTTCCAACGCGAATCTGTCACGTGTCTGTTACTTAACCGTTGTGAAAAAGCTAACTTTGATCAACCGCAAACACCACCGCGTTTTGCTGCGATGCGCTCAACAGCCCGCGAGTTTCGGGTGAAGTGTTGCGCAAATGTCGGCGCCTCGCGGTTCCCCGCAACGGAACCGCGCAAACCGCCGCTCATCGAAACGGCATCTGCTCATGCAACTACCAAGTCGCGAAACTGATTGGATCGCAGCGGTGCTGCGTCTGCCGCGGAACATCGGGCGCGGACTGATCTGGCTGTATCGTCACACGCTGTCGCCGCTGGTCGGGTACAACTGCCGGCATTATCCGACCTGCTCGATGTACGGGGACGAAGCGATCAGCAGGTTCGGACTGTGGGCCGGCGGTTGGATGACGCTGGCGCGGCTGTTGCGCTGCCAGCCGTGGGGCACGTCCGGGATCGATCTGGTTCCGCAAGTCCCGCCGCCCGGCGCACATTGGTATCTGCCGTGGCGCTACGCCCGCTGGCGCGGCGTCAACGCACCGCCGCCGGATGTCGCCGCGCCATGCGGCTGCGGCTCACATTCGTAGCTTACGCCGCACTGACACCGATGCGGCCGAGACCCGGCAGTTTGACCGCCGGCCGGCGCAGGTCGAGGCCGATGACGGCGCCGAGCACGTTGAGTTCGAGGCCCTCGATCCAACCGAGCGTCAGGCCGAGATAACCGCCGAGCGTCGCGCGGACACCGGTGCCGGACGGCGTCACGGCAACCCATCCGCCGTCCCACGGATAGTCCTTGCCGATCGCGGTCGGCGGCAGCGTGGTGCGCAGTTCCGGCACCGCCGCAATCACCGCAGCCACGAAGGTGTTGGAGTTCGGCCCCGGCCAGGCGCGATAGTCGCCGTACGCGGCGAGCTTATAGCCTTTCACCGCGGCCTCGATCTTCGGGATCATCGCCGCAGCGGCCTCGCCGTCGGCGGCCGCGATCAGTTGCGGCTCGTCGCCGAACCAGCGACCGTCGGCGACGAAGCCGTTGACGCGGATCGGCGTGCCCCACGCGGTGTAGTCGTAGCGGGTGTAGCGCGATGCGTTCGCCGGCTTCACCACGATCCAGCTGTGCACGGCGAAGATGCCGCGCCAGCGCACCGTACGCGCGGCAAACACCCGCACCACCGCATCGGGATTCTGCGCCGCCGGCGGCAGCAGCCCGGCGCTGGAACGGTCGGCGCTCTGCCAGTCGACGCTGCGATCGCCCAGCCAGTATTTTCCGGCCGACACGGCGATCGGCACGATCAGCAACAACAACAGGATCAGCACAAAACGTCTCACGTGGGGATAGTCAATGCGAAGGAGGATACCGAACAATATAGACGGCACCCCTGCGCTCGCTAGAACCGATCACGCGGACGTGCAGGAACGGCGCGTTGTTAGCAGCGCCGAGAGGATCACCACACTGCCGCTGCGAGCGCCGCGATCAGTGCGGGCGGTGTCACCACCAGGCCGAGCTTGAGGAACCGCCAGGCGGTGACTTCGATCTGGTTCCGGCGCAGCACCACCAGCCACAGGATGGTGGCGAGCGAACCGGTGACCGAGAAGTTCGGTCCCAGGTCGACGCCGATCAGCAGCGCCGCGATGGTCTCGCGCGGCAGGTGATTGTCGGCCGCGACCGAGCCGGCGACGAGGCCGACCGGCAGGTTGTTGCCGATGTTGCAGGCGATCGCGGTGACGATGCCGGCCGCCCACGAACCGAGCCGCGGCGCATCCGCCACCGCCTCGCGCAGCAGGCCGCCGAGCGCGCCGATCACGCCGGTGCGGCTCAGCGCCTCGACCATCACGAACAAGCCTGCGACCAGCGGCACCACGCTCCACGACACGCCCTTCAGCACTGGAACCGGCGACTGCCGGGCGACCGCCAACACCACCGCCGTGGTGACGAGGCCGCACACGAAGGTCGGCAGCCCGAGCGCGACATCGAGCGCCGAAGCCGTCAACAGCACGATCGCGATCGCGCCGATGCCGACCGCGGCGAGCTTGCCGCCGCGCGACAGATGCGGCGTCTCGACTCGCATCTCGATCCTCTGCGCGGCGAGCGAACGGCGCAGCGCCAGACGCAGCACCAGATAGGTCGCGACGATCGCCGCCAGCGACGGCAGCGTGAATTGCTGCAGCCAGCCGCCGAGATGCGGCATGTGCTCGCCGAACACCACCAGGTTGGCGGGGTTGGAGATCGGCAGCACGAAGCTCGCCGCATTGGCGATGAAGGCGCAGACGAACAGATACGGCAGCGGCGCAGCACCCGCCGCGCGCGTCGCCGCATACACCGCCGGCGTCAGCACGATCGCGGTGGCGTCGTTCGAGAGCAGCGCCGTCACGAACACGCCGACCACATACACCAACAGGAACAGCCGCTGCGGCGAACCGTGTGCGTGCTGGACCGCGAACGCCGCGAGATAATCGAACAGCCCCTCGCGCTGAGCCAGTTCGGCGATCAGCATCATGCCGATCAGAAACAGATACACGTCGATGCCGTTGCGCACGCCGGCGAGCGCGTCCTGCCATGACAGCAAACCGAGCACGACTAGCGCCACCGCGCCCGCGACCGCCCATACCGCTTCGGGCCAGCGCAGCGGCCGAATGATCACCCCTGCGGTGGCGAGGGCGACGATACTCCAGGTCAGAACAGGATCGTGGGAGAGCATGAAACTTGGCATTGCGAAGTGGAACATCAAGCTGAAGGAAGCGGAACTAATCGATAAGCGATGATGCTGCGATTGTCTCTATCGGTACGGTTGCAGTCCCTGCAGGCAGCGCGCGACAATATAGTCCTTGTATGACAGGGGCAGATGCTATACGGTTTAGTTATTCGATTAGCCGCTGTGCCTTTCTGAATGCGCCCGCGGGCTCCTTCCCAAAGTCATCGATTAGTTGAAACGTCACGTGCCACGTTGGCGCGGACGATGTGCTTTGGAGAATGGAAATGACGACTGGTACCGTAAAGTGGTTCAACGGCCAAAAGGGTTTTGGCTTCATCGCGCCGAACGACGGCGGCAACGACGTGTTCGTGCACATCAGCGCGGTTGAGCGCGCCGGGCTGTCCGGCCTCGCCGAAGGCCAGCAGGTCTCGTTCGAGGTGAAGGTTGACAGAATGCGCGGCAAGAGCAGCGCGGAAAATCTCGCGCTGGCTTGATCCGGCGTCTCCGTTTCACGGATGTACTGAAACGGCAGATGGGCCCGTTCGATCCCTGCGATCGAGCGGGTTTTGCCGCGCGTGCCGAAGGAGACGGATATGACTGACAAGAAGACTACCACTCCCTCCCCGACCAGCATCGAACGGGCTCGCCGCAAGGCGCTCGAACAGCAGGAAGGTGCGCAGCGGATGGCGGAGGTCGCGCGCGAAGGCGTCGCGCTTCGCAAGAACATGGAGCGGCTGCGCGCGCTGCGGCTCGCCCGCGAGGCTGAACAGGCCGCTGCGGCGGCTTCGGCAGATCCATCGGCGGCCACGCCGAAGAAGCGGGCGCGCAAGACGTCCGTAAGCTGACGGGTGCGGAGTGCTGCTTGCGCGGTCCCGGCTGGAGACGACGATGGCGACCGCCGACGATTTCAAGCTGATCCGCGATATTCAGACCAACGGCGGCCGCCGCCAGGTGTTCGGCGCGCGCGAGCAGAAGCCGTTCGAAAACCTCGTCGAGCTTGGCTGGCTGAAGCGCTCCTCGGTCGATCCCCGATCGACGCATTATCAGATCACCGAGCGCGGCACTGCCGCTGCGCTCAGAAGCTGACGCAGCTCGGCCGCACCGAGATCATCACCGCCTGCTGCTTGAAGCGCTGCTTATAGGCGTCGGCGATGGCGCTCAGCGCCGCGCGCTTGGCCGGATCGTCGGCGAACACCAGCGTCACCAGCTTGGCCTTTTCCCGGACGATGTGGCCGCGCTCGCTGTCGCGCCACTGCCCGACGCTATCCACCACCGTCAGCCCATCCGGAAACCGCGGCGTGATTTCTTCCGCGGTGAAGCGCTTGAACTCGGCATCGCTGACGCCGAGCCGGTCGCCGATATTGCGGCCGAATGCCAGCTCGGCACTCAGCATCGGCTGCGATGGCGGCAGGCACGCCGGCGTCGGCAGCGCCGCACAGCCGCCGAGCGACGTCGCAGCTAGGCAGGCTATCAGCAGCCGTGTCAGGACCGGCTTGCGCATCGTCTCACCCTCGTCGCAGCGTCTTCAGATAAGCGCATAGCATATCGCCGACCGCATCCGCATAGGCGGTGATCTCGGCCGCCGTGCGCGGGCGGCTCGAGAAGTCTTTGCCAAGCGCCGCGATCGTGCGGCTGATCAGCTCCGCCGCCCGCAGGCGCGCGGCCTCGGAGCTGTTCGGCGCCGCCTCGTGCAGGAATGCCGCCATGGTGCCGTCCATCGCCTTGCGGGCCGCACGGGCTTCCGGCGCGTCGCGATACAAAGGCGCAGCATCATCGAGCGCGCCGCGCACCTCGGCTTCATCGCATTCGGATCGGATGAAGGCATGCACCAGCCGCCGCAGCCGCTGCGGCGGCGGATCGCGGCGATCCTCGAGGATGTCGCGCAGCATCTCGGAGGTCTGCCGCCACTCGTCGCTCTGAAGCCGGAACAGGATCGCGGCCTTGTTGGGGAAGTACTGATACAGCGAGCCGACACTGACGCCGGCCTTGTCGGCGACCCGCGCGGTGGTGAAGCGCTGCGCGCCCTCCTTCGCCAAAACCTGAACAGCCGCCTCCAGAATGGCCGCGACCAGCTCGGTCGAGCGCGCTTGCTGCGGCTGTTTTCGCGAGGAAATTGAGCCACTTCGGCGTTCGGCCATCGGCGCCTCGGGGAATGCGATTAGCGAATGCGAATATTTATTCGTATTTCTGAGGACGCGCAACATCGCGCTGATCACTCCCTTTTGGAGTTCGCCATGACCACCCTCACCACCTCACCGCTGGCCCCGCTGCTGACGCGGCTGTTCGACGAAGCCGAGGCCACACAGCCGCAGCTCGATCAGCTAGCACCCGACACGATGCGGCTGATGCGTAGCAAGACCGACTACGCGACGCTGTATGGCCGGTTGAAAGACTACGCCCTCGCGGTGTCGCCCGAGACCGGCGTGCTGCTCTACATGCTGGCGCGAGGCTGCCGCGCCCGGAGCATCGTCGAGTTCGGAACCTCGTTCGGCATTTCGACGCTGCATCTGGCCGCAGCGCTGCGCGACAATGGCGGCGGCCGGCTGATCACCACCGAGTTCGAGCACGCCAAGCTGGTCCGCGCCGAGGCCAATCTCGAAGCCGGCGATCTCGCCGATCTCGTCGAATTCCGCGAAGGCGATGCGCTGCAGACCCTCAGCAAGGATCTGCCCGACCGCATCGACCTGGTGCTGCTCGACGGCGCCAAGGCGCTGTATGCGGATATTCTCGACCGGCTCGAAAGCCGGCTGTCGCCCGGCGCGCTGATCGTCGCCGACAACGCCGATCACTGCCCGGACTATCTCGCCCGGGTGCGCGATTCGGCGAACGGTTATCTGTCGGTGCCCTTCGCCGCCGATGTCGAGCTGTCGATGCGGCTCGGCTGATACTTCCGACGGGGCGCACGCCCCGCGGTCTGCCGCCGGCAGCGCCGGCCGTAAGCGTTCAACGTCAATCAACGCACGTCCCGATCCATCGCGGTCGGCGTGCGCTGATGACGCCGCCGATCGCGGATCAGCCTGGAGGTTCCCATGGCCGTCCGTTCGATCGATGCCTCGCCTGCCCCCGCCCTGTCGCTGCGCCGCCGGCTGGCGCTGCACACCTGCCTCGTCTTCACCGCGATCGCGGTGCTGATCCCGCCGCACGCCTCACCGAGCCACGCGCCGGTGCTAATCGGCACGCGGCTGCTGCTGGGCGTGATCAACTATGTGAGACGTCGCAGCGCGGCGCGATGCGGCTGCGCCGCGCTCAAGCGCTGCGGTCGCGGGTCGCGGCCACCACCGTGCAGAGCGCCAGACCCAGCACAGCGGAGGAGACGTAACCGTTGACGTGCAGCAGCCCGGCGGCGAACAGCGTGCCGCCGATCGCCGAGCCGATCGCCTGGCCGACATACAGCACCGACGTATTCAGCGACACCGTTGCGCCGGCGAGCGTCGGATCGGCCGTGACCAAGCGCACCTGCTGCATCGAGTTCGAGGCCGCAAACCCCAGCCCCCACACTGCCACCGCAACGGCCATCACGCCGAAATGCCCGGCGCCGAAAGTCCAGCCGAGGATGCCGGCCAGCATCAGCGAGGTGAACAGCGCCGAGGTGCGGTATGCGCCCCAGCCGTCAACGATGCGGCTGGCGATGACGTTGCCGACGAAGCCGCAGACGCCGTAGATCGCGAACACCAGCGCGATCTCGCGCGGCCCGGCGCCGGTCAGGCCGGTGAGCAAGGGCCCGAAGAAAGTGAACACCACGAACTGCCCGGAAGTCTGCAGCGACGACACCCCGAGCAGCGTCAGGATGCGGCGGTTGCGCCCCACCGCAGCCCAGGTGCGCAGGCTCACCGGCGCCGCCGTCAGGCCGCCCGGCAGCCGCAGCCAGAGCAGGATAAAGCTGATCAGCCCGATGCCGCCGACGGTGAGATAGGCGCCGCGCCAGCCGGTATGATCGGCCGCGAAGGTGACCAGCGGCACGCCGAGCGCCACCGCCAGCGACCAGCCGAGAAACACATAGGCCATGGTGCCGCCGCGACTTTCCGGCGGCACGATCAGCGCCACCGCGCCGGCGGCCTGCGGCGTGTACAGCGCGCCGACCGACAGCATCGCCAGCCGAAGCACCAGCAGCACGGTATAGTTCGGCGCAAAGGCGGAGGCGAGATTGCCGAGCGCCAGCACCGCCAGCGTCGTCGTCAGCAGCAGCCGGCGATCGATCCGGCTGGTCAGCCAGGCGGTGAGCGGCGAGCCGATGCACAGCACGATCGCCCCGAAGGTGATCAGCAGCCCGGCGTCGCGGATCGTCACCCCGAGCCCGGCCGCCAGATCCGGCAACATGCCGGCAGGCGCCAGAACCGAGGTTCCGGTGACGAAATTGCCGAGCATCAGGGCGGTGGGGGCGAACGAGCGGGACACTCCGGAAGGCTAGCAGGGTTTCCATGCAAGTGCATTAAAATTCTGCCAGACCGGGCATGCGCCGCGACACCAGCAGGGCGAAATGGGCGCCGCGGCCGGGTCCGGGTTCCTTGAATCGTCCGATTCCCCTGCTATACAGCCCCTTTCCGCTTACCTGCGCTCGTACGCAGGAGTGAGCCAGAGGAGCCTTCCGATGACCGAAAAGACTTCGGGCGACAAGCCTTCCGCGTCCACCTCCGGCTTCCAATACACGCTCTCCAACCTCAAGCCGGTAGCCCCCATGGACCAGATCACCATCACCTTCCCCGACGGCAAGACCCGCGAATATCCCCGCGGCACCACCGGGCTCGACATCGCCAAGGGCATTTCGCCCTCGCTCGCCAAGCGCACCGTCGTGATGGCGCTGAACGGCACGCTGACCGATCTCGCCGATCCGATCGAAGACAATGCCCAGATCGACTTCGTCGCCCGTGACGATGCGCGCGCGCTGGAATTGATCCGGCACGATTGCGCCCACGTGCTCGCCGAAGCGGTGCAGAGCCTGTGGCCGGGCACCCAGGTGACCATCGGCCCGACCATCGAGAACGGCTTCTACTACGACTTCTTCCGCAACGAGCCGTTCACCCCGGAAGACTTCGCGGCGATCGAGAAGAAGATGCGCGAGATCATCGCGCGCGACAAACCGTTCACCAAGGAAGTCTGGACCCGCGACGAAGCCAAGAAGGTGTTCGCCGACAACGGCGAGGCGTTCAAGGTCGAGCTGGTCGACGCCATTCCGGAAGACCAGACGATCAAGATCTACAAGCAGGGCGAGTGGTTCGATCTGTGCCGCGGCCCGCACATGACCTCGACCGGCAAGATCGGCACCGCCTTCAAGCTGATGAAGGTGGCGGGCGCGTATTGGCGCGGCGACAGCAACAACCCGATGCTGACCCGGATCTACGGCACCGCCTGGGCCAAGCAGGAAGACCTCGACGCCTACCTGCATCAGATCGAGGAAGCCGAGAAGCGCGACCACCGCAAGCTCGGCCGTGAACTCGACCTGTTCCATTTCCAGGAAGAAGGTCCGGGCGTGGTGTTCTGGCACGCCAAGGGCTGGAGCCTGTTCCAGTCGCTGGTCGGCTATATGCGCCGCCGCCTCGCCGGCGACTACGACGAGGTCAACGCGCCGCAGATCCTCGACAAGGTGCTGTGGGAGACCTCGGGCCACTGGGAATGGTACCGCGAAAACATGTTCGCGGCGCAGTCGGCCGGCGACGATGCCGAGGACAAGCGCTGGTTCGCGCTGAAGCCGATGAACTGCCCCGGCCATGTGCAGATCTTCAAGCATGGTTTGAAGAGCTACCGCGACTTGCCGCTGCGGCTCGCCGAGTTCGGCGTGGTGCATCGCTACGAGCCGTCGGGCGCCATGCACGGCCTGATGCGGGTGCGCGGCTTCACCCAGGACGACGCGCACGTGTTCTGCACCGAGGCGCAGCTCGCCGAGGAATGCATCAAGATCAACGACCTGATCCTGTCGACCTACTCCGACTTCGGCTTCGAAGGCGAACTGACGGTTAAGCTGTCGACCCGGCCGGAGAAGCGCGTCGGCACCGACGAGATGTGGGATCACGCCGAGCGCGTGATGGCCACGGTGCTGTCCGAGATCAAGGCCAAGGGCGGCAACCGCATCAAGACCGAGATCAACCCCGGCGAAGGCGCGTTCTACGGACCGAAGTTCGAATACGTGCTGCGCGACGCGATCGGCCGCGACTGGCAGTGCGGCACCACGCAGGTCGACTTCAACCTGCCGGAGCGGTTCGGCGCGTTCTATATCGACGCCGACGGCGCCAAGAAGGCGCCGGTGATGGTGCATCGCGCGATCTGCGGCTCGATGGAGCGCTTCACCGGCATCCTGATCGAGCACTACGCCGGCAACTTCCCGCTGTGGCTGGCGCCGGTTCAGGTCGTCGTCACCACGATTACGTCGGAAGGCGACGACTACGCCAAGAAGGTGCTGGCGGCGCTGCGCAAGGCCGGCCTGCGCGCCGACATCGATCTGCGCAACGAGAAGATCAACTTCAAGGTGCGCGAGCATTCGCTCGCTAAGGTCCCTGCCCTGCTGGTGGTCGGCAAAAAGGAAGCCGAGAGCCACTCGGTCTCCGTCCGCCGCCTCGGCAGCGAAGGCCAGAAGGTGATGCCCACCGACGAAGCCATCGCCGCGCTGGTGGACGAGGCGACCCCGCCGGACGTGAAGCGGATGCGGGGGACGGCTTAACAGCCGTCGGCTAGCGGCGAGTATCGTGCCTGAAAGGCCAGATACTCGTCGGTGCGCTGATGGAAGGAGCTAAGCTCTACTCTGTTGCAGAGTTCAGCAAAGATCTCGACACGATTTCTTCAACGTGATGCCCGGGCTGGTCCCGGGCATCTTCGTGTTTGGCGGGGCGTGCAGCAATGACGTAGATGGCAGGTACTAACCCGGCGATGACGAATAGGTGCGCGAGCCGCGATTGACTAAGCGGCCGCCCGCCTTACCAAGATTTGCGCACGCGCGCTTACGCGCTACGGTCGACGCCAGGGGATTGGGTAGTGCCCTTCTGCATGGCGGCGATCGCGGCGTCGAGTTCGGCGCGGCTGTACTGGCGTTCGCTGCCGGCGCACGGCGTCCATTCGCTTTGCGACTTGGCGGTGTCGGCGATCTCGACCTTGCCGCCGAGCAGCTTGGCGTAGGTCTCCGCCCGCCACTGCGCCAGCGCCGGCCCGGTCAGCGACGGCTCGTCGATGCCATCCACGGATGCCGCGGTGGAATTACTCATCTTGACGAGGCCACTGTTGTAGAGCGTCGCCACCACCTCGTTGCCAACCTTGACGGTGGCATAGACGTCATTGGGTTCGTTGTCGGAGGCGCCGGTCGGTGCGACATCCTGCTGCTGCAGCCAGACGCGCGCGATCTCGTCGACTTCCGGGGACGTCACTTTGCGCACCGCTTCGGGATGCGCCTTCATCAAGTCCGCGAAGCTGTACACGTCACCTTCGAAAGCGAGGCCGCTCTTGTCGGTGGACTTCTCCGAATCCGCCTTGGTCACGTGCATATACGGCGTCAGCCCAAGGCCTTGGCGGTCGGTGATATTCATGATGCGCCCCCACTCCAAATCCGTCCGAGTGCTGGGATTGCAAACTTCGCGCCACAAAGAAGCCTTGCCGATCAATGCGATCGTGAACCGCGGCGACCGCGCAGACGGCGACAATTGCCGAATGCCGGCAAGCTTTTCCTATGCCGAAGGTCGATTCCGCGGCTGATGCATTTGGTACGGTTCTGATCGAACCTCGCGCCGACATGCGGTAGATTGCCGGCCGACGCGCGCGCCTTGCGGATCACGCCTGCGGGCGGCGCAGGACCTGATGGAGAACAGCCATTTCCGACCCTATCGAATTCTTCAAGACCCGCCGCTCGGTGAAGCCGCGCGAGATGACCGGGCCCGGCCCGACGCCGGACGAGCTGGAGACCATCCTGACGATCGGCGCGCGGGTGCCGGACCACGGCAAGATCGCGCCGTGGCGGTTCATCGTGTTCGAAGGCGACGCGCGCGCCCGCGCCGGCGAGGTGATCGGCGCTGTGTTCGCCCGCAAGCATCCCGAAGCGACCGCCGAGCAGATCGCTACCGAGAAGGGCCGGCTGTCGGAAGCGCCGCTGGTGATCGCGGTGGTGTCGTCGCCGAAGCCGCATCCCAAGGTGCCGGTGTGGGAGCAGGAATTGTCGGCCGGCGCGAGCTGCATGAACATCGTCTCGGCCGCGACCGCGCTTGGTTACGGCGCCAACTGGCTGACCGGCTGGATCGCGTTCGATCCCGAAGTGCTGAGCGGCCTCGGCCTGCGCGGCGACGAGAAGCTCGCCGGCTTCATCCATATCGGCACGCGGCCGAAGGACATCGAAGACCGGCCGCGCCCGGAGCTGAACGCGATCGTGACGCGGTTCTAAGCGCCCCGGCTGCGGTCCGCGCTGAGCGTGCCGCGGCCGCCGGCCTACTAAGCGCGGCCGACTGGAAATACCCGGCCTTCGAACACCGTGCCCCAGATAGGCACGTCCTTGAGCTGCTCCGGCGGCACGGCGTAAGGGTCCTGCTCGAGCACGGTGAAATTGGCGATCTTGCCCGGCGCGATGCTGCCAAGCTGGTCCTCATGGCGCCAGGAATACGCCGCCTCGATCGTGATCGCGCGTAGCGCCGCATCGACCGACACCCGCTGCTCGGGGCCGGCGACGCGCCCTGACGGCGTCAGCCGGTTGACGCCGCACCACGCCAGATACAAGGGCGCGCTCGGCGCCATCGGCAGGTCGGAGTGGTAGGAGAGCGGCACGCCCTGATCGAGCACCGACTTGGCGCGCACCATCGCGTCCGCCCGCTCCGGCCCCAGCCCCACGGCGCTGTATTTGTCCGCAAACCCGGTCGTGTAGTACGGGTTGGCGCTGACCAGCGCACCGAGCCGCTTGATCCGCGCGACCTGGTCCTCGGTCGAGTTGGCGAAATGCACGATCACGCTGCGATGATCGGCGCGCGGATGCTCGGCTTTCAGCTTCTCCAGAATGTCGAGCAGCTTCTCCAGCCCGAGATCACCGTTGACGTGGGTGTGGATCTGGTAGCCGGCATTCCAGAACAGCCGGGCGCGGCGCTCCAGCTCGTCCGGCGGAATGATCCATTCGCCCAGGTGGCCGTCGAGATAACCGTCTTTCATCTGCATCAGTTGCGAGATGATGGCGCCGTCGGCGAACAGCTTGATCTGGCCGGGGAAGAACATCAGCTTGCGGCCCGGCGCCTCCGTCGCCACCGCGATCTGCTCCTCCACCGCATCGAGCGCGCCGTCGAGCCCGACCCGGTCGACGATGCCGCGGCCGTCGGCGATGAAGGTCGAATACATCGGCGTCTCGGGGGCGCCGAGGATTTGCTCGTACAGCTTCCACATGTCCGGCGTGTACAGGGCGCCCGGCTCCATATAGGCGGTGACGCCGTTGGCGTGCAGATAGCTCACCATCTGTTTCAGCCCGAAGGCCAGCCGCTCCGGTGTCGCCAGCACCTTGAGCATCGGCGTGATCATCAAATTCAGGCCGTCTTCCCAGAAATGGCCCTCGCGCCAGTTGGCCTGGGTGCTCGCCCTGCCCTGGTTCTGCGTCATCGCCTCGGTGATGCCGAGCGCCGCCATCGCCGGCGTGTTCAGATAGAATTCGTGGCAGGAGCGATGCCACACCGCGATCGGCCGGGTCGGATTGATGGCGTCGAGTGCGGCGCGGTCGAGCTTGCCGTGCCACAGCGCGTGATAGCCCCAGGTCAGGAGCCAGGCGTCGGGCTTATCGAGCTTGGCGTCGGCCGCCTTCAGCCGCGCTTGGTAAGCGTCGGCGCTGCCGGCCGCCTTGTGGGTGCCGCCCGGCAGTACCCAATCCTCCGGCGCGATCACCTCGACCGCCAGCGTCAGCGCGCCGAGCACCGGATGCAGATGCTGATCGATCAGCCCCGGCATCACGATCTTGCCCGCAAAGGTCTCGTCCACGGTGAACGGCCGACTATCCAGCGCTGCCTTGACCTCATCGAGCGACCCGGCCGCGACGATCCGCTTGCCGGCGACAGCAACCGCCGTCGCTTCCGGCGCGCCGCGCTCCATCGTGATGAACTTCTTGGCGGTGAAGATCGTCACCGGCTGCGCTGCGCCGGCGGCTTGATCACCACCGAGCCCGCTCGCCAGCCGCGCATTGATACCACCGTCGGCCTTTGCCGACCTAGATACCACCGCCTCGGCCACGAACGGCACGCCCGCGCTGAGCGCGACTGCGCCCTTCAGGACCTTGCGTCGCGACGGTAGCGACAGCGAGCGGACGGCGAATTGAAAACCGGGATTGCAGGCAATGCACATCGCGCGTGCTCCAGGACCGAAGCAGTTAGTTGTCCTGCAAACAGCTTAGCACGCGAATCGGGAACTCAGCGCCCCGGACCTTGGTCGCGCCTGGTCACGCAGCCTGCGAGGCCTGTCGCCCGAACCGCATCAACAGCCCGCAAATCTCCGAGGCCGGCCGCGCCGGGCTGAACAGGAAGCCCTGCACCTCGTGGCAGCCTTCGGCGCGCAGCACATCGAGCTGTTCGACGCTCTCCACACCCTCGGCCAGCGTGGTGATGTCGAGGCTGCGGCCGAGCCCGGCGATCGCACGCACGATCGCAAGGCAGTCCGGTCGCTGCGTCAGATCCTTCACGAACGAGCGGTCGATCTTGATCTTGTCGAACGGGAAGCTGCGCAGATAGCTCAGCGAGGAGTAGCCGGTGCCGAAATCGTCCATCGAGATCCGCACCCCGAGGCTGCGGAGCTGATGCAGCGTGGCGAGATTGGCTTCGCTGTCGGCGAGAAACAGCGACTCGGTGATTTCGAGTTCGAGCCGGTGGGGCACCAGGCTCGATTGCGCCAGCGCCGAGATCACCACCTGCACCAGGTTGCGGCTGCGGAATTGCACCGGCGACAGATTGACCGCGACTTTGACGTCGGACGGCCAGGACGAAGCCTCGAGACACGCCTGCCGCAGCACCCATTCGCCGAGGCCGACGATCAGGCCGATGTCCTCTGCGACCGGGATGAAGTCGGACGGCGAGATCATGCCGCGCTCGGGATGGCGCCAGCGTAGCAGCGTTTCGAAGCCGCCGATGCGGTCTTCGGCGAGATCGATCAGCGGCTGATAGTGCAGCTCGAATTCGCCGCGCGCGAACGCTTGCCGCAGGTCGAGCTCCATGTCGCGGCGGATCTGCGCCTGGCGGTCCATCTCCTTCTCGAAGAAATGGTGGCAGCCGCCGCCCGCCGCCTTGGCGCGGTACAGCGCCATGTCGGCATTGCGCGACAGCGCCTCGCATTCGTCGCCGTCGGACGGCGCCAGCGCGATGCCGATCGAGGCACCGATCACCACTTCGAGCCCGTCCATGTCGTAGGGCGCGCTCAGGATCTCGATCAGCCGCGCCGCGAAGCTGCTGGCCTCGTTCGGGGTCGCCAGCGAGGTCAGCACGATCGCAAATTCGTCGCCGCCGAGCCGCGCAACCAGATCGCCGTCGCCGATCTGCTGCCGCAACCGTTCGGCGACGCATTGCAACAGCCGGTCGCCCATCGGATGGCCGAACGAGTCGTTGACGTTCTTGAACAGGTCGAGGTCGACGCACATCACCGCCACCATGGTGCCGCTGCCGCGGGCCTGCGCCAGCGCCTGTTCCAGCCGCTGCTGATACAGCGCGCGGTTCGGCAGATTCGTCAGTCCGTCGTGGTGCGCCATGTGGGCGATCTTGGCCTCGGCCTTGCGGCGCTCGGTGATGTCGACCACCGCGACCAGGAAGCCGTCGCGGCCGTCGAACACCACGCGACGGCCGAAGGTCAGCACGTGGATCTCGGAGCCGTCGGCTTTGACGTGCCGCCAATTGCCTTCGGACTGATAGCTGTCGCGCATCTCCAGCAGCGTCTGGCCGTGCGCGATCCACTCTTCGCGCGGCCAGATCTCGCGCAGCGACATCCGTACGAACCGCTCGCGCGGATAGCCGTAATGCGCCACCGCGGCGTCGTTGACGCTGAGGAATTCGAAGGTCTGTGCGTCGAACACCCACATCGGCATCGGATTGCCGTCGAACAGCAGGCGGAACGACTCCTCGCGCTTCTTCAGCGAGGTGACGTCGGAGATAGTTGCGGAAACGACGTCGCCGAATGCGGTGGCGCTGAGGCTAAGATTGCGGTCGCCGCTGTCGACCGCGAAGGTGATGCTGGCGTCGGAGTCGACCAGCTCGATCAGGCGATTGGCGACCTCGGCGCGGCACAGCAAATGATGCCCGACCGACAGCCGGCTCCAGCGCAGCTCGGACACCGAGTGCCGCAGCAGCTGCGAGGCGCCCTGGTTGACGTGGACAATCTGGAAATCGAACGGCCGGCGGTCGGGGCCGCGGATCGCGGTCAGCGCGACGATGCCGTCGTCGGTCGAGGAGAAGATCGCGTCGAGCAGATTGTAGCGCTGCGCCTCTTCATTGACGTAGACGCCGACCAGCGTACCGCCCCAGCGCGAGGCGGTCGGCAGCGCCAGCAGCGTATAGCGCTGCACGATGCCGTCGCGGACGCAGTGCGCGGTGCCGATATGCGGACGCTTGTTCTGCAGCGCGCCCGAGGCCGCCTGCGCCAGCGCGGTGCCGCAGTCCGGCGACAGCGCGTCGAGCGGAATGTCCCAGCGCTCGTCGCCGAGCCACTGCTGCGCATACCGGCCGGTGCGCGACACCTCCGGCGTTTCGCCGTCGATCTCCAGCAGCACCAGATGATCGGCAAGCCGCCCCAGGCTCCCCAACATCACCTCTTCGTAGCTCGGCAGCGACTGTCCCGGCTGAATCGCCGCGTACCACTTGCGCTGCAGGACGGTTAAGTCTGCAGCAAGCTGACTGGTCGAATTTTCGGAAACTTGTGTGACGGCAGCCGACACGAGAAGCGCCCCGCGGATGAGTACTGCGGTGCAGTCGAACTATTCCCGATTAAGACGATGTAAACGCAGCCGCCGACAGGGCGCAAAGGCTTGAATATGAAGGTTTTAAGTCGCCCGATGGTTATTTCGCGTTCACCATTGTGACAGTCCGCGCACGGCCGCCGCGAATGACGAAATCCATCGCCTTACGCGTGCATCCGGCGCGCGATATCAGCGCGCTAGAACTTCGACTTCGCCGTCGACGCCGTTGACGACGTTAAAGCCGCGCTCGAACACCTTGCCTTCGTTCTTGGCGATGGCGCGGTACTCGCCTTCGGACAGCACGACGCGCGGGAAGGCGCCGATCGACTCCTTGATGACGTCGCCGCCCGGCGTCAGGACCGACCAGGAGGTATTGGCGAGCGCTTCGCCGCCCTTCTCGCTGACCAGCTTCAAGGTGATCACCGCAGCGCGATGCGTGATGGTGACATCGGTGAGCTTGCCGGCCTGGACGCGGATGTCGGAGCGCACCACCGAGTTGGCGTCGCCGTAATTGGAGACGATGTAATAGGTGCCTTCCGGCACCAGCGCGACGTCACCGGCCGCAACGCTCGGCAGCAGCGGCGCACGCTGCGCGTTGTCGAACTGGCTGCCCTTGTAGATCGTGAACGAGATCTGGTTGGAGGGAATTCGCGAACTGCCGACCTTGCCTTCGATGCGCAGGCCGCCGGCGGGCAACACGAAGTTCTCGCGCTCGGCGTCGGACTTCACGGTCACCGGCCGCACCGCGCTGACCAGACCCAGCGCCACATGCACCACGTAGTTGCCGGGCGGCAGCGGAATGTTCGGCGTCGCGCCGTGATCCTCGCGGATCAGTTTGATCGCGCCGCCTTCGTCCGGCTTGTCGGAGTACACCCGCCACACCAGGCCGCTGTTGATCACCGGCTGGTCTTTGCCGTAGCGCGCGGCCAGCGCCAGCATGCCCTGCGGCGGAGCCGGCGCAGCAGCCGGCGGCAATGGCGACATCGGCGGCGGGGTCACCGCGGCGACGGGCGGCTGGGTCAGTGCGCCGGGAAGATTCGGGGCAGCCGCGGGACCGGACTGCGGCGCCAGACTGATCGCTCCGCCGGCCGGCGGCTCCGGCACCGACGCCGGCGGCACTGGCGGCGGCCGATCGCTGAACAATTGCGCAGCAGCGGGCTGGGTGAGCGCAAGCGCACATACCGCAACCAGTGCCCACCGAGCCGCCCCCCGCGGCCGGCTCCCGACGATGTTACCCCTGAAAATCATCGCGATGGTTTTCACTGAAAACGCGGCAAATTCAAGCCGGTGCCACACCGGGCGAAAACGGCCGAAAACCCAACGGTATGGGCGTGTTGTTCGTGATTGCGTCACGATTTTCCCCTAGTCCCGGCCGCCCAAGGCATTAATCATGCATTTGAAGCGATGTGGCACGATCCGAAAACGCGAGTCGAGACCGGGCCGGCACATCTGCTGTGGCTGACGAGTTGAGGAGACCACCGTGCTGGAGAATTTGATCGGACGCGGGCACGCAAACCCGCCGGCAGCGGACAAGGTCGGCCTCGATACCATTCGCCGGCCGATCATCGGGCTGGCGCTCGGCGGCGGCGCGGCGCGCGGCTTTGCCCATATCGGCATCCTGCGCACGCTGCTGTCGCACGGCATCACGCCCGATGTCGTGGTCGGCACCTCGATCGGTGCGGTGGTGGGCGGCGCCTATGTGTCCGGTCATCTCGACACCCTCGAAGAGTGGGCGCGACGACTGCAGCCCCGCAACATCTTCGGCTATCTGGATATTCGGCTCAATGGCTCCGGCCTGATCGGCGGCAGCAAGCTCGCCGCGCAGCTCGACGCCACCCTCGGGCCGATTCTGATCCAGGATCTCACCCAGAAGTTCGCCAGCGTCGCCACTGAGGTGGCGACCGGTCACGAGATCTGGCTGACCCATGGACGCATCGTCGACGCCGTCCGCGCCTCCTACGCCCTGCCCGGCATCTTCTCGCCGGTGCTGATCGGCGATCGCTGGCTGGTCGACGGCGCGCTGGTCAATCCGGTGCCGGTGTCGGCCGCGCGGGCGCTCGGAGCCGAGATCGTCATCGCCGCCAACGTGTCCAGTGACGTGTTTGGCCATGGCACCACGATCTTCTCTCACGGCAGCGCCGCCGCCGCGGTTGTGGAACCCGAAACCGAGGAACCTCCGGCACAGAGACGAGGCTTCACGCGATTCTTCTCGCCTGAGCGCTTCGTCAAGCAGGAGCTGTTCGGCAGCCCGGAACGCCCCGGCATCTCCAAGGTGATGACCGACGCCTTCAACATCATGCAGGACCGCATCACCCGGGCGCGGCTCGCCGGCGATCCCCCCGACCTGCTGATTTCGCCGCGGGTGGGCCGGATCGGCTGGTTCGACTTCCACCGCGCCGACGAGATCATCGCTCACGGCGCCCGCGCCGCCGAGCGGGCCATCGATTCGATCCGCGAGGCGATCGAAGAGGTCGCACCGCAGCCCAAGGCGACGGTGCCGGTCGAAACCTGAGTAAGCGCAGGTCCGACCATCAGTCGAGATCGCGGGACGTCTCCGCCGAGGGCGGCCCGCGACGAACGCGCGCCAGGTGCAGTACGATCGTGCCCAGCGGCAGGGCCAGCGCGACCCAACATAGGCCGCGCCAAATCCCGCCCTCGCCGATCAGCGCCGCCAACAATCCGAACAGGGTCGAGAGCGCCAACACAATCGGCCACAGCCATTGCCGTCGCAGCGCGCTCATGATGCGAGGCCTTCGGCTTCCACAGCCCCCCTGCGGCGCGGGCGCTTGGTCCACCACAGATAGAGGCCGCTGATCAGAACGACGATGGTCGCGATGTCGAGCAGTGCCCAGATGATTTTCAGCGGCAGCCCGCCATAGTCACCGAAATGCAGCGGCTGCGACATGAACAGCGCGGTCGCGTACCACGGCATGTCGCGCACCGAGACCACCTGCCCGGTCGACGCATCGGCGAGTGCCGGCTTGAGGATGCGGCTGGTGATCGGCGTATTGCCGGTGAGAAAGATTGCGACGTGCGACGGGGTGGCGAACGGCGTCCCCGGAAACGCCACCGTCATCACGTTCATCCCCGGCACCGCGGCACGGACATCGCGCAGCACGGCATCGGTCGACGCACGTTGTCCCTCGATCTCGGCAGGCTTCGCCTGCGCCGCCATTTCGACGAGCTGATTGGCCTGCCAGGCGAGTTCGATCGGCGCTGCCAGCGTGTTGATAACGCCGGTGAAGCTGACGACACCGAACCAGGCCAGCGTCACGATGCCGAGCAGGTTGTGCAGGTCGAGCCAGGTACGCCACCGGCTGCCGTCGGTCCGCACCACGCCGAACGCAAGGCGCCGCGTGAACGGACCGTACAGCACCACGCCGGATACGATCGCAACGACCAGCAGCAGCCCCATGAATCCAAGAAACAGCGTGCCCGGCACGCCGCCGAATAGGTCGAGATGCAGCCGCGTCATCACATACAGGAATCCCTCGTTCGGCTGCGGGATCTCGATCTGCTGCCCGGTGCGGGTGTCGAACACCTGATAGTGAAATGAAGCCGGATCGGCAGTCATCGAGGCAGCGGTCGGCACCTTCAGGATCGGATGCTCCCGATCGTAGAACAGATATGGCACCACCTCGCCCGGCCGCGCCGCGAGGGCGCGCGCGACCATCGAGTCCACTGATGCAGTGCCCGGCGGCGCAGTCGTCGCTGCGAGCTGCAGGTCGGGACCAAGCTCGTCCTTGAAGATCAGCGGTAGCCCGGTAAGGCAAAGCAGCAGTGCGAACACCGTGGAGACAAGGCTGCTCCAGCGATGCACCCACACCCACAGTCGAACGGCACGCCGCGTCATCGGCGGCGCGCCCTTTTCAGGTCGATCATCACCACCGGTACCTGATCCCGGCCAGCACGGTGCGGCGGTTGCCGAACTGACAGTAGAACCCCGACGAACAGCTCGAATAGTATTCCTTGTCGAACAGGTTGTTGACGTTGAGCGTCAGCGTCGTGCCCTTCAAACTCGGCGTCACATTCGCGAGATCGTATTTCAACGCCGCATCGACCACCGTGTAGGCCGGCGTGTGCAGCGTGTTGGCATCGTCACCGTAGCTGGCGCCGACATGGCGGATGCCGCCACCGAATGTCAGACCGGTGACCGGGCCGGACTGGAACGTGTAGTTCGCCCACATCGAGCCAAAGAAGTCCGGAACGGCCTGCGGCCGGTTGCCGACGATTAGGGCATTCGATGATCGCGCCACCCTTGTGTCGAGGAACGTCAACGCGCCGATCAGCTCGAGGCCGCCGGTAACGTTGCCGCGGGCTTCCAATTCGACGCCCTTGGACCGGACCTCGCCGTGCTGCACGTTGAAGCCCGGCACCGATGACGGGCTCAGCACATTCTGCTGACGGATGTCGAACACCGACGCGGTGAACAGCATCGGCAGGAAGGTCGGCTGATACTTGATGCCGCCCTCGTACTGCTCGGCCGTGGTCGGGATGAACGGCTGCCCGTCGACACCGACGCCGGTGACGGGCTCGAACGACGTCGAATAGCTGACATAGGGCGCAACGCCGCTGTCGAACAGATACAGCAGGCCTGCCCGATAGGTGGTCTTGTCGTCCGACTGATTGGAGCGCGATCCGGCGAGCCGGCTGTCGGTGCTCTGCTCGGCCCAATCGTGGCGGACGCCGAGCGTCGCGCGCCATCCGCCCAGGCTGATCTGATCCTGCGCATAGAGGCCAGTCTGTGACAGCTTCTGGCCATTGTCGATCAGCGAGGCGAGCGAGCCGACCGGCTGATTATACACCGGATTAACGACATTCAGGGCGGTCGCGGCACCGAGCTGGTAGGTCCAGTTGCTGAGCGTGTTCTGATAATCGATGCCGGTGATGACCTTGTGCTGCAGCGCGCCGGTGGCGAAATCGAACTGCACGCGATTGTCGGTCGACAGCCCGCCGACATCTTCGATCGAGCGCAATGCCCAGCGCGGGATCGTGCCGGTGGCGGTGAGCGGTGCGTTCATCTGCAGCGACTTGAAGTCGACGTCGACGTGGGAATAGCGCAGGCTCGATTTGACGCTGACGACCTCGTTGAGCCGTTTGTCGAACTGATAGCCGATGCCGTACTGCTCACGCTCGAACGAGTCGAAGCCGGGATCTCCGACATTGAGCTTGGAGTTCAGGTACGGCCGGTACTGCAGCGGCGCCAGCGAGGTCGGATACAGCGAGTTGAAATAGCCGCCCTTCGGGTCTTTCTGGTAGTAGCTCTGAACGGTGAAGCGCGTGTCCGCATCGGGCGCCCAGGTCAAAGCCGGCGCGACGGCGAAGCGCTGCTCGTCGACATTGTCGTAGCGCGTGCCAGAGGTGCGGCCGATCGCGCTCAGGCTGTAGAGCCAATGGCCGTCCTTATCGAGCGCGCCCTGGCTGGTGACGCCGGACTGGAAGCGGCCATAGCTGCCACCCTCGACGCGGACTTCATTGTAAGGCACTGCGCTCGGCATCCGGCTGATCTGGTTGACCAGGCCGCCCGGGCTGGTCTGCCCATACAGCACCGCCGAGGGTCCCTTCAGCACTTCGACGCGGTCGAGCAGGAACGGATCGATCGCTGTGTTGGCGAAGGCCTGGCCGCGCGGCAGCTTCAAGCCGTCGAGGAAACTGACGTAATTAGTCGCGGTGCCGAACGCGCCGAAGCCGCGGATGAAGACGCTATCGAAGCGCGAATTGGTGTCGGCATCCGACAGCACGCCGGCGCTGTAGCGCAGCGCATTGGCAACGGTCTGAACGTTCTGATCGTCCATCTGGCGCCGCGTGATAGTCGAGATCGACTGCGGCGTTTCCAGCACGGGGGTATCGGTCTTGGTCGCCGTTGCGGACGTGCGGACAACGTAACGATCCGAGGTGTTGCTGGGGGTGACCGGACGCGCCGCCGGCGTCGCCTGTTCGCGGGCCGGGGTCCGCGCCGGCACGGCGCGTTGAGCCGCGGGGGCCGGCTGCGCGCGGCGCACTGCGCGCCGCTCGGCGGGCTGCACGGTGACCGGCTGCAGCACTGATGCTTCGCTCGCGCTCTGCGCCAGCGCTTCGGAGCCGCCACTCAGCGACAACGCAATCGCGACGCCGACGACAATCTTGTTCTCGCTTCCCATCCGATTTCCCCCAGATACCTCGTCTCGAGGCGGGCGGGAAATAAACGGGACGGGACCGTCCTGTCCAGACAGATTGCCAAGCGATTGCAAATCTGGGATTGGAATTGCTCGAAACAGCTGCGTCGCCAACGCGACGATCAAGGACCTGCATGCCGACCCTGACCGCCGCTTCCAAAGGCGGACGTCCGCGCAAAAGCGATGTCGAGGCGAAGTCGCTTCACATCATCGAAACGGCGTCGCGCCTGTTCGCGCAGCAGGGCTTCGCTGCGACCTCGGTCGAGCAGGTCGTAGCGGCATGCGGCGTCGGCAAGGACACGGTGTATCGACGATTCCCCTCGAAGCTGGCGTTGTTCGAAGGCGTCGTCGAACACGCGCGGGCGCAAACGCTCGCGCACTTCCAGACCACGATGGCGAGCCAGACCGGGGATGCGCTGACGCAACTTCGCGCGGCGGCGCGCTGGCTGCTCGCCACCAACGTCGATCCCACGCTGATCGCATTCAAGCGCATCGCCTTCAGCGAAGCGATCGTGGTCGGCCAGGCCGTTGCCAACCGTGCCGACGATCCGATCATGGACCGGCTGCTGTCGCTGATCAGCGAGGCGCAGAAGGCCGGCGCCCTCGCCCGAGGCGACGCACGTTTTCTCGCGGGCCAGCTTCTCAACAGCATCGCAATGGGACCGATGATCGAGGCGATGCTGGGCGGGACGAGCTACGCGTCGACCCGCGCCCAGAACGCCTATTTCGACAAGGCTTGGGCGCTGTTTCTGGGCGGCGCCGGCGCCTGATCGTCGGTTCGGCCGCCGGCCTCAGGCCGACTTGATGTAGTCGTGCAGCGCCCGCTGCTCGTGCTCGTATTCGGACAGCCGCGATTTGACGATGTCGCCGATCGAGATCAGGCCGACCACACGGTCGTGCTCCATCACCGGCAGATGCCGAAATTTGCCCGCGGTCATCCGCTCCATGATCTCGCCGACGGTGTCGTCCTGACGGCAGGTGAACACGTCGCGCGTCATCACCGCGCCGATCGGCTCATCCAGCGCAGCCGGTCCGCGGTCGGCGAGCACACGAACGACGTCGCGCTCCGACAGGATGCCTTCGAGCCGCGTGCCGTGCATCACAAGTACCGCGCCGATCCGGCGTTCGGCTAGTGTCTTCACCGCGGATGCGAGCCGCGCCGCGGCTTCGACGGTGTGGATGTAACGGCCTTTGGACTCCAGAATCGCACGCACGGTCATGGTCGCCTCCCATAACGCCGCCTGCCGAGCCCGGCGGCTGTTGTTGTGACACTTGCAGCGGATCAGTCACGGCGATGCGTGGAATGGACGCTCGACAGAATCGGCGGGCACAGCGTGGCGCCGACTCCCATTCCCAGCCCGGCGCAAATCAGCGCCAGGTGCGATGACACCGCAACAATGCGGCGATTCAGCGATAGATGCCAACCGTTCGCAACCGCAAAGAGCTGCTGCAGCGCGTCAGGCGCGCGCCTCAGGGGCCCGCGGCACCGGATCAAACAAAGAGAACAGTAGTAGCCCGGCGAAGAAGCCGCCGATATGCGCCTGCCAGGCGACGCTGGCGCCCTCGTTGCCGATCGCAATCGAGCCGATCCCGAAGATGATGTTGATGCCGAACCAGATCCCGAGGAACGCCAGCACCCGCGGATCGCGCAGCGCCCTCAGCAGCGGCTGCGCCGGTACCTTCGCCGCCGCATCGGCATCGCCGCGGCGCAGCGACAGGAAGCTGCCGCGGACGAAGGCGAAACGGATCGCCGCCGCCATTGCGCCGGAGACCGAGGCCGAGGCGCCGATCATCGGGGCGACGTCATGGGAATGGGTGAGCAGATGCGCGAACGCGCCGGCCGCCGCCGTCACCGCCATGAACACGAAGAACCGCAGGCTGCCGAACCGCCGCGCCAGCGCGCTACCAAACGGCAGCAGCCACAGCACGTTGAACACGATGTGGCTGAGATTGGCGTGCAGCAGCGAATAAGTGACGAAGGTCCAGATCTTCGCCCCGGTGCCGCCGGGGAAAGGCGAGTCGAGCAGCGTCTGCTCGTAGCGCATCGGGATGAAGCCGAACATCTCGATGGTCCAGTACTCGAACTCCGGCGACAGCAGCGTGCGCAGATGGATCACCGCCAGCAGCGCCACGTAGGCGGTCACCGCCCCGGGCAGCGTCAGAATCGGCTCGCGCTGCGGCTGCGGCGGCTCCGGCGGCAACGACGACGATACGAGCGGAGAATCCAACGGCTTGCGACCTGCTGCGAGCGGCTCGGGCGAGCGATCCGCACCCTTAGAGCATTTTCCGGCAAAGTGGAATTCGGGGAGCGGCGGCAGCGCCCGTTCGGCCGACACCGGGGGAGCCAAAAGCCCCCCAAACGGAAAAGGGAGAGGCCCTGAGAAAGCCTCTCCCCCGGTCCGTGCCAGCAGCGTTCGAATCGGACGAGCCCGCGTGTCCAATCCGTCGGCCGGCCTGTTTTTCAGCCACCCTGTAACTCGACCAACGCGGGCGGTCTGGAGTCGCCAACGTTGGAATGCCGACAGCGTAGCGGTGGTTCCCGCGCGCGCAACGCCATAGTTAATTTAACCTTAACGACGCAAAGCCGGGTACGGCGCGGCCATTCGAGCTGCGCGGCATGGACGCTGCACCAGGGGTCCTGCACAACACTCTGGGAGCGTCGCGCCGGGCGTTTTCGGGACAGTCTTGTCCCAAGGCCGCCTGCGCGCGACGACCGCGAACCAAGGTCGTCCATGAAGCATCCGTCGAGCCAGGCGTTCTTCGCCTATTGGGACAAGCAACGCGACGGCGCCGCTGCCCCCGATCGCAGCGCGATCGAGCCGGATGCGTTGCGCAGCCTGCTCGGCGACATGTTCGTGGTGTCGTGCGACGCGCCTGGATACCCGTTCCGGTTCGCCGGTACCCGGCTGAACGCCCTGCTCGGCCATGACCTGAAGGGCGAGAAGCTGACCAACCAATTCATGCTGGAGCAGCGGCGCTCGATCGAGCAGGTGCTGGACATCGTATCCGGCGATACCGTCGCTGTGGTCGCCGGTATCCTCGCCACAGCGCCGAATGCGACGCCGGTCACGCTGGAACTGCTGCTCCTCCCATTCGCCCAGCGCCCCCACACGCCCCTAAGCGCCACCGGCCTCCTAACGCCCCTCGCCACCCGAGTGATCGGGCCGCTGACGAGCCTGCGGCTGACCTCATGGCGAACGGTCGGCCAGCAGCCACGCCGCTTCCCACCACGCAAGCTGCGGAAGTTTCAGGTGATCCGAGGACTGACGGTCTACGAGGGCAGTCGCGGCGACTCGGCATAATCCGGCGCGAGCCGCGGGATCGTCAGGTTCGGCTGACGCTCGACCGCCGTTGCGGCGAAGCCACCGCGGTCGGTCTTGTAGCAGGCGCAGGCGCGCAGCATCAGGCCGTCGACATCGGTGATCGCAAGCCGCCCACGGCTGTAGCGGATCAATCCCTGCTGTTGCAGGGCGTGGGCGATCAGCGAAATCGTGTTGCGCTTGACGCCGAGCATTTGCGCCATCAGATCCTGACCGAGCTGCATGCAGTCGCTGCCAGCCATATCGCGCGATTGCAGCAGGCGGCGGCACAAGCGCGCTTCGGCAGAGTGAGCGGCGTTACATGCCGCCACCCGTTCGGCCCTTACGGCGCGGATCCATTGATAGCGGAGCAGCAGACTGCGCAGCGACGAACTGTGGTCAACGGCGTAGCGGAAGTGCATCACCTCGATCGCGGAGGCGGTCGTCGGATAGCGAACCACGGCGCCGGCAGTCGCCACCGTCTCGTGCGCCGCCTCAGCCCCGACCGCGCCGTCCCGGCCGATCGCCGCGAGCTCGATTGCCTCGTCCTTGCCGAGGCCGATCACGCTGGAGATGATGCCGCCGTGAGGGAAAATCGCCTGTTCGAGCGGCGCCCCCGCCTCGACCAGAACCTGACCGAATTTCAGGTCGATCGTGCGAAGATGGGGACGCAGCAGTTCAAAATCCGCTGCCGGCAAAGCCGCGAGCAGGTCGTTGGCTGATTGACTGCAGGCCATGGCTCCGCCCCGCAAATTGGCGCGGCATAGCGCAGCTGGCTACGCCCCGGCCCCTTTAAATAAGCCGCTGCAATTGCGGCTCCCCGGGAACTTTAATCCTTCGCCCTCCGTGCAAAGTCCACTTCGTACGACTACGCGGCAAACACCGGGCCAACGACGAAACAGGATCGAACAACGCGGATTTCAGCGCGATCGGGCGCGGCCTGAAGCACCCATCGGCCTCGCCACATGGCCTTTCAGATGAAGGCGAGTTGTTACTTGAAGACCCTGCAAAGTGATCTGCCGATCGCATGTCATCGCAACCGTTGCGCCCACAACCCAATCTGCGGCGTGAACAGTCGGCACAACCAAGGACGGCGATCTGCTAACGAGCCGTTAACCGTGCCGGCCTTAGGCTGAAAGCTACGGCAGCGCGCCGGCCAGCGGAAATCCAGTTTTGTTGTTGCAGAACCCCAAAAGCCAGCCGGCGACGCTCGAGCGTCGTCGTTTCCAGCGGGTGAAAGTTCACCTGCTCGGACGCTACATGCTGCCCGACCGCCGTGAATTTCCGTGCCAGGTGATCAACATGTCGCCCGGCGGGCTGGCGCTGTTGGCGCCGGGGATCGGCAATGTCGGCGACCGCGTGATCGCCTATCTCGACCATGTCGGCCGCGTCGAAGGCAAGATCACCCGTATCATCGACAATGGCTTCGCGATGACTTTGGCCGCAACGCCGCGTAAGCGCGACAAGCTCGCGGCCCAGCTCACCTGGCTCGCCAATCGCGACATTCTCAATCTGCCGGAAGATCGCCGCCACGACCGTATCGTGCCGCGCAACCCGATCGCCGTGCTGACGCTCGACGACGGCAGCCGGATGAGTTGCCGCATCATCGACATGTCGCGCTCCGGCGCCGCGATTGCCGCAGAGCAGCGCCCCCCGCTGAACTCGCAGGTGCTGCTCGGCCGCGTCGCCTCCCGCGTCGTTCGTCACCTCGACGATGGCTTCGCGCTGGAGTTCGTGCACGAGCAACTCGAAGAAACGCTCGAAGACAGCGTTACCGCGCGGTGAACAGAACGCAGCGATCCACAGCCGCGTAGCACCTCACTTTCCCGGCGCTTGCCGCCCTTTTTCGCCTCAACATCGCTCGCAGCCGGACGCTCCGGCCGGTTAATGCGCGTCGCGCAACGACGCGAAAATGCGCGTGCCGCAGCGATGCGCGCGTTAATAGCTCAAATTTGAATCAATTGCCGATATCTCGAATTTTACGCAAATTCGATTCAAGTATAGATCGAATGCGCCGACAGTTTTACTTGCATTCGTCTCGACTTTACTTCGACGACTTAGCGGCCCTGCAAAGCGTTTGTGCAAATGATGGTCCCAACAAGAAACGGGGGCCACAATGTCGGGCAACAGGGGATTTCGGGGGCTTGCGGTGATTGCCGCCGTCGTCGCACTGACAGCGACGGCGCAAGCCGAAGACAGAGTTCGCTACGCCAGCGTCGGCGACGAGACGCGCGCACCGATCGGTTGGATCGAGTTCTGCTCGGACAATCCGGTGGAGTGCCGCGGGAGCCGCAGCCAGGCACGGGACATCGTGCTGACGCAGACTGCTTGGCAGGATCTACTGAAGGTCAATCGCTGGGTCAACGACACGATCAAGCCGCTGACCGACATGGACCACTGGGGCGTGATCGAAAAGTGGTCGCTGCCCAACGATGGTTACGGCGATTGCGAAGACTACGTTCTGCTGAAGCGCAAAATGCTGATCGACGCCGGCTGGCCGCGCGAAGCGCTGCTGATCACCGTGGTCCGCGACAAGAAGAATGAAGGCCACGCGGTGCTGACGGTGAAGACCGACAAGGGCGAGTTCATCCTCGATAACCAGAACGAGGAAGTCGTCGCCTGGACCGAGACTGGCTACCGCTTCGTCAAGCGGCAGTCGCAGAGCGATCCGAATGCCTGGGTCGCACTCGGCGACGGTCGCCCGGCAATCGCAACCGCCAGCGCCAAGCAGCGCTGAACCTCAGACGCCCATAGGAGAAACGCGACCCGGTCGAATCCCCACCCCTCCCCGTCCCAGACCGGATCGTGCGCGGCCAGCCTCCCCCAAGGCTGGCCGCACCCCGTTGGGGCACATTGATAACCGGCTGAATGGGCGATCAGGGCTCGTCGAGCACCCGCAGCATCGCCTCCTTGGTTCTATTCTTCAGCATTTCGAGCTTGGCCTTGACGTCGTTGAGCGCCTCGGCGTCGAAATCACTGAAGATATATGCATGCAACGCTTCCCAACGCGGCGATAGACGGTCGATCTTGGTGCGCGCTTCATCGGACAGCGACATCAGCACCACGCGGGCATCTTCCGTCGAGGGCACCCGATTGAGCAGCCCCATCCGCTCCAGGATCTTGGTTTGAGTTGTGACGAAGGTCGAGACAGCGTGGATCTTGTGTGACACGTCGCCGACGGACACGCCATTTCCCTGGTCGAGATCGGCGATCGCCATCAAGATCAGCCACTGCGAGCCGCTAATTCCGAACAGCTTTGCCCACGCGCGGCGCATGTCCTCGAGATTGTTGCTGATCGAGACGAAATCCCAAATCACCTGGTGAGACACGCCGAAATCGCGGTGCGCGCACGCTTGTGAATCACCGGGCGGTTCCTCGGCCCCCACCGCTTGGAGCGGCTGCCTCACCAACGACGGCCGCGTGACGGCTTCGTCGTGATGCTGCTCCCTAGTCCGATGCGGCATTCCCGCCCCTCCGAATCATCCCCGAAACGTCTTTTTTTGTTTGTCGACTCGGACGAACCCGAAATCGCGGCGCAGCCGTGATTGCGTTATGTACCCAAACTTGAGCTGAGACCAAAGGTGCCAATTTTCGTCCCAGTCGTACGCTCGTTGGTCGTCTCTATCTCCCGCGGCAGCTGCGATGGCCTGAAAACAAAGTCGTTTCAAGCCAGTCGCAACTGGTGATCGAGCATAGAGCCGGCCGCAGCCAAGCCCGGATCGCGGAATTTGGACGTGACAGAATCGTGACACTCTGTTGCTGCAAAACCACAGGTTCGCCCGATGACGCGACGCACCATCGCTCGATCCTTCCGTTAGCTATGTTTGTTATGTATCTAGTTCCCTGACGGAGGGGGGCAACCTCGAAGTCGTCCCGGCTCAAACTGCTCATGCTCTGGCAACGAGCAGTCGGGTTCACGGGCGGGCCGGTACCGGCACACAACACCGGTCGGCATGCCCTTCGAAGGCAAACTTGGAGGTTTACGATGAATTTTGCGAAGAGCCTTATGCTCGGTGGTGCGGCGCTCCTCGTCGCCACCGCTGGTGCGCAGGCGGCCGATCTTCCGCTGAAGGCCAAGGCGGTCGAATACGTGAAGGTCTGCTCGCTGTACGGCGCAGGCTTTTACTACATCCCGGGCACCGACACCTGCATCAAGCTCGGCGGCTATGTGCGTGGCGAAGTCGCGGTCAATGCCTCGGGCATGACGGGGACCCCGGCCTGGAACGGCGCTGCCGGCTACAACACTCGTCTGCAGAACGACGCGATCTTCCGGTCCCGCGCGGACCTTAATATCGATACCCGCACCGCAACCGAATACGGTGTTGTTCGCACCTACTTCGACTCGGTGTTCACCTGGACCAGCGGCAGCGACACCACTGCCAACGGCAGCGTCGGCGTCTACTTTGCCTTCATCCAGTTCGCGGGCTTCACCTTTGGTAAGGCCGTGTCGCAGTTCGACACCCCGTGGAGTGGCTCGCCAGGTAACATCACCTCCAACCTGATCGGCGGCTACGACGATTCGACCGGCATCAACCAAGTTGCCTACACTGCTCAGTTCGGCAACGGCGTTACCGCGTCCGTGTCGTTGGAAGATCCGTCGTCCTATAATCAGGGCGGTCTGTACAACGTCAGCGCGATCGCAGCTCAGACGTTCAATGCTTCGGCCACGCCGACGCTTGGCGTTAATAATTCGGCCGTGGCCTACATGGGCGGCGTTCCGGGCGTAAACTCGTATGGCGGCGTGCAGATCCCCGACATCGTCGGTCAGGTGCGCGTCGATCAGGCCTGGGGCCTCTTCCAAGTGTCGGCTGCTGCGCATCAGATTCGCGCCAGCTACTACACTTCTAGCTCGACCGGTTCGGCGTCTGAGACTCTTGGACACCCGGACGACAAGTGGGGCTACGCCGTTCAGGCCGCTTTGTCGCTCAAGAACTTGCCCACGGGCGCTGGCGATAGCTTGAACTTGAGCGCCACTTACGCGGACGGCGCGAGCCGCTACGTGATTGGTGGTACCAGCCCAAACAACTTTGCGATGTACGGCAGTTCGGGTCTTGCCTACCAGAGCGTGGCTCTCGGATTCTCGGGAGACGGTGTGTTTGGCAATTCGACGGACATCCAGAAGTCGTCCGTCTGGGGCGTTCGTGGTGCGTTCAACCACAATTGGAACCCGAACTGGTCGACATCGGTGTTCGGTTCCTACACTAACTTCTCGTGGAGCGGCGGCGCCAAGGATCTGATCTGTGGTCGCGTTCCTGGCGTCACTCTCGCCGCAAACGTGACTTACACGGGTGTCTGCGACCCGAGCTTCAACATCGCTCAGATCGGTACCGTGACTCGTTGGACTCCGGTGAAGAACCTCACGTTCTCGGGTGAAGTCATTTACACTTTCCTTGATCAGAAGAGCACCGGCACCATCACCCCAGGCGCGGTTAGTAACGCCAAGCCGGCGGTGGCGTATGAACTCAAGGATCAGGGAACGTGGACTGGCGCGTTCCGCGTCCAGCGCACCTTCTAAGCTAACACGAAAGGAACTTGTAAACCTCCAAGGAACCTCCGGCGATGCCCCGCCGGAGGTTTTCCTTTTTTGGAGGTCTTAATCCAGCGCGTCGAGCTTGCTCCGCGTTTGGATAACCTCATCAAGTCTTACCCGGCCTGCTAACGAATCCCGGACGCCGTCCCTTTGTCTTCCGGAACGTTTTCTTGCCTTGGAACTTGTCGTCGCGGAGACTACGCGATGCGCAAGCTGATCGGCTTTGACGACGACACGCTCGACAAACTTACACAGCTCGGCCGCGATCGGATGGCGACACTCCAAGAGCTCGCCGACGAGGCGTTCGCCGACCTTCTGAAGAAGCACGGCGTGCCGATCGACTTGAAGGATGCGCTGCGCAAGAGCGTAGCGCCGGCTCTGCATCGCAAACATTAAGGAGCAGCCGATGTCCGCCGACCCGGATCCGTTCACGCTGGGCGAACGCGCAGCGCGCCAGAGCATTCCCGCCGAATCCAATCCCTATCACGAGGGCAGCGAAGAACACGCGCTGTGGGCGGCCGGTCATGAGCGCGTCGCGACCGCAATCGAAGCGAACGAGTCCGAAGGAACCTGACGGAAGCCGGCCGCGAGGGCCGCGGCTCTGCTCACCCGATCTTCTTAAGCCCCTTGGCGTAGCGCTGGCCGTTGGCGACATAAAAGCCAGCGCCTGCCAGCATCGCTAGGACCTGTTCGGGGGAAAGCGTCCGCGCGACCTTGGCCGGCGCCCCGAGAATCAGAGAGTTCTCTGGAAACGACTTGCCTTCAGTGACCACAGCGCCTGCCCCGACAACGCAGCCACGCGCCAGCTTGGCGCCATTCATCACGATCGCACCCATCCCGATCAAAACGCTGTCCCCGATGGTGCAGCCGTGCAGGATGACGTTGTGGCCGATGGTGCAGCCTTTGCCGACCTTGAGCGGAAACCCCGGATCGGTGTGGCAAGTCGTGCCGTCCTGAATGTTGGAGCCCTCGCCGATCTCGATCCATTCGTTGTCGCCGCGCAGAACGGCGCCAAACCAGACCGAGACCGAACTACCGAGGCGAACTTTGCCGACCACCGAGGCGCTGTCAGCGATGAAGTAATTTCCATCTGCCGGAAGATCAGGCCGCTGCCCGTCAAGTTCGTAGATCGCCATCGCTGTCTCCTGTCGTCCGCTCCGTCATGACAATGCAGCGGCCTCGACGCAATGGTTTTCAGGTGAACACTCCGAGAGCCTGCAACGCCATCACAACCACGGTTCCTGACATCAGGCTCCAGAACCCAGCCAGCAGAGTCGCCAGCATCACGAATTGCGCACGCCGGAGATCGGAGGTGCGCGGCCCGGTCAGCGTGTTGCGCATGATGATAAACGGCGCTGCGAACATCAGAAACGGAAGTGCCGCAAAGCTCTGCGGGACCACGCCCTGTTGCAGCAGACTGAAGCCGGCGGGGCGCTGCGCCATCGCCTGATAGGCGCTGGTCAGCGCGCCGGCGACGGCAAAGCCGATCAGAAGCGAGAACAGATTGTTGAGCGCATCGGGCGACATCAGCTTCCCAGCTCGATGGGTAGGCTGAAGGTGTCGCAAAAATCGACGACGGGCGCCACGACAGCCTTAAGAAAAGGTTAACGCGCCGAAGAAGAATTACTCACGTGCGCCGCACAATCCCGTTCGGGACCGATTCGCCGCGTGGCATAGTCCAACTGATTCGTGGTGTCGGATGTCTGCGTTGTCATGACTTTGGTATCGTCGCTTCCGGGCCGTCCGCGCGATTCCCGCGCCCGGCGCAATCATTCCCGCGTCCCGTTGATGATCGGCGGTGCGATCGGCGCGGCCTCGATTGCGGCTGTTGCCTATCTGCTGTGGCCGACTTGGCACGTGCAGACGGTCGGTGATCCGGATCGCACCCCGGTGACGATTGGTGACACGCTGTTCAATGTGCCGACCAAGGCATTTCGGGTGAAGTATCAACGCCGCTCCGGGCCGCAGGAGCGCGTCGACCTCGCGTTCCTGTATCCGTCACTGCTGCCGCCAGAGCGCGCTACGCATAAGACGGCAGAGGAAATCGCCGAATTTCAGCCGATTGATCGGATTTTCGTCTCGATCGCCGCACACCAGGACACGCTGGCGCCTGAGACACGGCTGCGCACGATCTATCCCCGCTATCTCGCGCCGGTCGCTCCGCAGACCACGGATGGGCTGACAATGCGCCCGTTCCTGGAAGGCTCACCTTACGCGAACGAGGATCTGTTCGTAGCTACGGAGCAGCCTGAACTGGCCGCGCGCTGCACGCGAGATCGGCAAACGCCGGGAATGTGCCTCAGCGAAATGCGGATCGAAGGCGCCGACCTCACCTTCAGGTTTCCGCGACAATGGCTGACCGAGTGGCGGAACGTCGCGCAAGCGATCTCGCAGCTCGCCGCGCAGATGCATGTGCGCGGCTGAGGCGATAGATCCGGTTACTCGACGTCGGCCAGGTCGTCTTCCAGGATCGCCATCTGGAACTGGAACGAGCGATCGTCGTCTTCGTCGTCGACGAACAGCACGCCGATGAACTCCTCGCCGATATAGACCTCGGCCGAATCTTCCTTCTTCGGGCGCGGCACCACGCGGATTTTCGGATTGCCGAACACCCGCTTGAGATAGGCATCGAGTTTTCTGACTTCCTGAACGTCCACGGTAATCTCCAATTCATCTGGGCGATGGCTGACGCAGCGCCGACGGTATTCGTTTCGTCGCGCGACCGGCCATGGCCGGGGTCGCCGTCAGTACTTTCTCACGGCCGCTGCCGCAACCCCTCGCGGCGAGTTGCGAACCGCAATCGAGGCCGATGGCAATTCGACCGATCAGAGACCAATCGCGTTGATCATCTGATCCATGGTGCGTGACGGCTCGGCGCAGCCGGCCTCCCCCACCACCTTGGCCGGCACACCGGCGACGGTCATGTTGTGCGGCACCGACTTCAGCACCACCGACCCCGCGGCGATGCGCGCGCAGTGTCCGACTTCGATGTTGCCGAGAATCTTGGCGCCGGCGCCGATCATCACGCCGCGCCGGATCTTCGGATGGCGATCCTCGTGCTCCTTGCCGGTGCCGCCGAGCGTGACGCCGTGCAGGATCGAAACGTCGTCGTCGATCACTGCGGTTTCACCGACCACCAGACCGGTGGCATGATCCAGGAAGATGCCGCGGCCGATCTTCGCTGCCGGATTGATGTCGGTCTGAAACACCGCCGACGCCCGGCTCTGCAGATACAGCGCGAAATCCTTGCGCCCCTTGCCGAACAGCCAGTGCGCCAAACGATGCGTCTGAATGGCGTGGAAGCCCTTGTAGTACAGCAGCGGATCGATGAAGCGCGACGTCGCCGGATCGCGATCGAACACCGCCACCATATCGGCACGAAACGCGTTGCCGATGTCCGGCTGATCGCGCAGGGCGTCTTCGTAAGTCTGACGGATCAGATCACCGGACAGCGCCGCATGATCGAGCCGCTCGGCGACGCGATGCACCACCGCGTCTTCCAGACGATCATGATGCAGCACGCTCGCAAAGATGAAGGAGGCCAATTCGGGCTCGCGCCGAACGATGTCTTCGGCTTCGCTCCGCACCCGCTCCCAGATCGGATCGAGCGCCGTCACGTTCGCACTCTGCGGATTGATCTGATGCATCACCATGCCGGCTCTCTCGATCGGTCGTTCAGAACACTATACCACGCCAGCCGCGGCGCTGTCGCGGCGACTGTCGAAGCCGGCTCGGCACGTGCCAAGAATCGTTAAACCCTTGAAGCCAGCCGATATTCCGAGAGCCAGCGCCATCATCGCGAACCCCTCACCTTTTCAAAGTGGGCGGCTGCGGCGACGGAATCAAGGCCGGACCGGCGGGGCGCCGTCACGGGCGCCGCGCCAGGAAATCCACCACGCCTTCCTTGTAAACCCTGTCGCCGACCGCGCGCATGTGGTCGCGGCGCGGGATATCCAGCACTTCCGAGCCCGGAATGATGTCGCCGAGGTCGTGTGCCGAGCCGGCGACGTCGTCGTCTGTGCCGACCGCGATCAGCACCGGGACGGCGATCTGCGCGGCGTCCTCGCGGCTCATCAGTCCGCGCGATCCGCGCATACAAGCGGCGAGCGCTTTGCGATCGGAACGGGTCTGATCCGCGAAGGCGCGAAAGGTGCGACCAACCGGATCGGTGACATCGTCGAGCGCGTCGGCCTCGAGCGCGTGCGCGACGTTTTCACCGGGACGCCCTTCGTTGCTGAGGAGCCCCATGCCGAGACCGCCGAGCACGAGCGAGCGGACCCGCTGCTCCTGCCACCGAGCGAGATTGGCGCCGATCCGCGCGCCCATCGAATAGCCCATGACGTCGGCGCGCGCGATGCTAAGATGATCCATCAGGGCCACCGCGTCGGAGGCCATCGCCTCGAGCGTGTAGTCGTTCGGATCGTACAGCTTGCTGGACTCGCCGTGACCGCGATTGTCGATCGCGATGACCCGGCGCCCGGCGCGCTTCAATTCCGACAGCCAGGACGGATACACCCAGTTGACGTTCTTGTTCGATGCGAAGCCGTGAATGAGCAAAATGGGCTCGCCCTCGCCTTCGTCGAGGTAAGCGATGTTGACTCCGGCGTGATCAAAGCTCGGCATCAGGTATCCGTCGTTGATAATGGGAATAAGCGTGGAGGATTACTTCGTCAGGCCCGGGGGCGGGCGCAGCCGAGCCACACGATCCGCCGCGTCGGCGAACCAGCATGGCCACGATCCGCGTAAGCGTAACGAACAGCATCGAACTCTATCATTCCTGCACCGCTCGCACTATGCCTCGGCCGTGGCAGATGCCGCGCCGAGGGACGGCTGCGGCTGTCTGGTTGCGGCAAGCGCGCGTTTGGCCGCCTTACGTTTGCGGCGATCGAGCCAGCGTTGCGTCAGCCGCTCGGTGCCGGCCTTCAGCGAGGTAACGAAGCCGATCAGCATCATCAGCGCACTGAAGATCCACGAGGCGAAATTCCACAGGCCGGTCGTGAGCAGCAAAGCGCCACGCCCGAGCAGCTTGATGATCGCACGAGTCTGACCACCTTTCGCTTCGGCAAGTTTCGCGGCCCGCGCCACATCCTTCGGATTTTCGGCAACCTTAAGCGCATCGAACGCGCCGCGCGTGCCGGCCTTCTCGCCGATCCTGCCGACATCCTTGGCGAACCGCATCAAACCGCCGGCTTTCTCGGTGCGGACTGCAGCCTTCACCGCATCGAGCGTCTGCGCCGGGCGAAGCAGCGACGCATCAGCGACGGCACGTTGCAGCGCCGGCGCATCGACCACTTCGCGAGCCGAACGACCGGCCCATTTCGCAAGGCCCTCGCTGATACGTCCGACCTTGCGCGCATCCTTCACCAGGGTCAGCCCGGCCCGCGCCGGCGCCGCTGCGCCGACGCTGACATAAGTCGCAGCGGTCACTGCAATGCCCGCGGCCGCGAGCCCGAGCACCAGATGATCAGCAGCCTCCCCGGTCGCCAGATGTTTGCCCTCGCGGATCACGTCGCGGATATCGCCGAACACGAACAGATCGCCCGTGATCGTGCCGGACAGCCCTGCGAGATCGTCGGCCTGGCCGGTGACGAGACCGGTCGCGAACCGTGTCGCCACCTGCGCAGGCGCACGATCCGCAGCGACCGCATCATCGACGCGCCGTGTCAGTTCGTCAGCCAACGCGACCCGATGCGCGCTGGCCAGTTCGACCAGGCTGCGCGCGAGATCAGCATCACCCGCGGCGAGTGCAGCCTCGATCTGTCGCGGGATCATGCCCTGATCTCGCCACAAAGCCTCCGCGATCTGCAGATCCGACAAGCTCGCCGGATCATCCTGAGCGGCGATCAGTTTGGCACTGTACCGGGCGTGCGGCCATGCGGCGACCAGCGCCACAGCGCTGATTGCAAGGCAGAACTTCGCCACGCCGAGTTGTAGCCGCATCCGGTCCTCGTGTTTCTCCCTAGGAGATGGTGCGTCATCACTTCGACACAACCGATCAGACGAAAGGAGGGCTTCTCCCACACCACGGGATTGTGTCGAATTTCACCGGGCAATCTCTATCCGGCCGCTCTAGGAATCAGGCAGCGGCGCCGGTATGGTGCGCTGCACTGTTAGTTGCCCTCCGCTGTCAGCAAAGGTGAGCTGAATGTCCGACCACGTGGTTCCCCACTTCCAGAACGATGCCGGCGTTGCGACGATCGAAATCGGTTCGCGGGAATTTATGTGCGTCGGCGCCGCCCCTCCGTTCGATCATCCGCACGTGTTTCTCGACCTCGGTAACGACAACGAGATCATCTGCCCATATTGCTCGACGCTGTATCGCTACGCGGCCGATCTGAAGCCGGGCGAAGCCCGCCCGCCGGAATGCGTGCTGAAGGACAAGGTCGCCTGATCGGACGCTGACCGCAACGTGGCGGTCTCCCGAACCATTATCGTCGCGGGAGCCGGAATTGGCGGCCTGACCGCCGCATTGGCGCTGGCCGCCAAGGGGTTCCGAGTCATCGTACTGGAGCGCACCGAACGCCTCGACGAAGTCGGCGCCGGTCTGCAGCTCTCTCCCAACGCCTCCCGAATTCTGGTCGAGCTCGGCCTGCAGCCGCGGCTCGACGCCTGCGCGGTGGTGCCCGACGCTGTCACCGCGATCAACGCCCGCTCTGGCCGCGCCATCGTCCGGATGCCGATCGGCGACGTCGCCGTCCGCAACGGCGCGCCCTACTGGGTGGTGCATCGCGCCGACCTGCAGGCCGCGCTGGCCGCCAAGGTCGCCGCCCATCCCTCGATCGACCTCCGACTCGGCTGCGCCGTCGAGGACGTCGCGCCCCATGCCAACGGTGTCACCGTGTCGGCCGGCGGCGGTCAGGAACCGGCGCTAGCGCTGGTCGGGGCCGACGGCATCTGGTCGGCCGTCCGCGGGGTGGCGTTTCCGAAGATCCAACCGCTGTTTTCCGGGCTGATCGCCTGGCGAGGCACGATTCCGGCCGAGGCGATGCCGGATGGGGAGAGGCTTCGCGGAGTGCAGCTTTGGCTGGGGCCGGAGGCGCATCTGGTGGTGTACCCGATCTCAGGAGGGCGCCGGATCAATTTGGTGGCGGTGGTCAATGGCTCATGGAACCAGCGCGGCTGGAGCGCGCGCGGCGAACCCACTGAGATTGTTGCGCGTTTCGCGCATTGGGCGGGCGCCGCCAAGGCGCTGATCGGAACCGTCGAAAACTGGACGCGCTGGGCGCTGTTCGCGATGCCGGACGGCGGAGCGTGGAACCAGGGCCAGATCGCCCTGTTGGGCGATGCCTCCCACGGCATGCTGCCATTCGCCGCCCAGGGCGCCGGCATGGCGATCGAGGACGCCGCCGTGCTGTCCGCCGGTCTCGCCGCTAGCCATGGCGAGGGCCGCGGCGGCACCGCCGCGGAGGTTGCGACCACTCTGCAGCGCTACGCGGCGCTGCGCCGGCCCCGGGTCAAACGGGTGCAGCAGCTCGCCCGGCAGAACGGCGTGATCTACCACCTGCCCGGCGCCGCGGCGATCGCCCGCGATGTCGCGATGCGGGCGCTCGGCCCGGACCGGCTGCTGGCGCGTCAGAGCTGGATCTACGACTGGCGCCTCTGAGGGCGCCCACGAAACCGCCAACTCGCCTGCACGCCCTTCAGTGCGCGCCGCGTCCCGCCCGCTTCTGGGGCGCCGGCGCAGCCGGCGGCGGCTCCGGCGTCGGGGTGCAGCGGTTGTCCCGCCAGGTCTGCTCGGCGAGCCGGGATTGCGCCTTCACGTTGATGTAGTCGTTGCGGTAGGCGATCTCGGAGACCACCGGCCCGGCCGCTCCGGTCTGCGCCTTGCGCATCAGGCCGTCCAGCTTGGCAAGCTGCGCATCGAGCGATTTGCGCTCCGCCTCGAGCTGCTTGCAGTCATACAGCTCGTATTTGGCCGGATCGACGAACGCCTGTGACAGCGCGCTGTCGCCCATCCCGGCGCAGCCGGACAGGCCGAGGGCGGCGAACGTGACGGCAGCAGCGGCGCGGGCTGCGGTGAAGGCGGACGAGCGTTGCGATGTCATGGTGACGGGCTGTGTGAACCAGGTTGAGGTTTCGGTCAAATCAGGCTGTGATGACCGCAGTGTGGCCGCGGTGGCGCCCCGCAAACCTCGTTTGTTTTCGCCGCGTTTTCGTCGCGCGAACGGTCTCCGCTTCGCCCCGGAAACGCCAACAGGACGCGACCGATGCAGAAGATCCTCCTCCCCTATGACGGCTCCGCCAACGCGGGCCGCGCCTTGGACTGGGTGATCGCCCTCGCCCACGACAACGTGCCGATCGAGCTGGTGCTGGTGTACGCCCATCCCGAGCCGGCACTGTATGGCGAGATCGCGGTGTACGTCTCAAAGGAGAAGATGGAGGAGCTGCAGCGCGAGCACAGCGACGACATCCTGCAGCCGGCGATCGCCAAGCTGAACGCGGCGAATATCCCGTTCACCTCCGAGGTGCTGACCGGCGACACCGCGCAGCGCATCGTCAAACGCGCCGAGGATCTGAACTGCAGCGGCATCGTGATGGGCACCCGCGGCCGCAGCGCGATCGGCAATCTGGTACTCGGCTCGGTGGCCAATAAGGTCGTCCACCTGACCAAACTACCTGTGACACTGGTGAAGTAACCACACGTTCCGCCGCGCCTGGCTTGCCTTGCCAAACCGGCAGGTTTGGAACAGTGTCGCGCCGCAATATCGATCGGATTTTCCAAGGAGCGAGCGGTGTCGGGATTGAAGCAAATGCTGCGTGCACCCTGGGTGTGGCGGGCGCGGGCACGCGACCGCATCGTCGCGCAGCGCGACGTGCCGACGCTGGCCGTGGTGGCGATCTTCCGCGAAGAGGCGCCGTTCCTCGACGAATGGCTGCGTTTCCACGAGGCCGTCGGCGTCGGTCATTTCTACCTTTACAACAATTTCAGCACCGACCATTTCCGCGACGTGCTGGCGCCGTGGATCGCGCGCGGCCTGGTGACGCTGACCGATTGGCCGGTCGAGGTCGGGCAGCTGCCGGCGTATCGCCACTGCATCAAGCAGCACATGCTGGACGCAAAGTGGATGGCGTTCATCGACATCGACGAGTTTCTGTTCTCGCCGGTCGCCGACAAGGTCACCGACGTGCTCAGCCGGTTCGACGGCGCGCCCGCGGTCGGCGTGTTCTCGCCGTATTTCGGCTCGGCCGGCCACGAGCAGCGGCCGCCGGTGCCGATCAGCCGCGCCTTCACCAAGCGCTCGCCGCTATCGAAGATCTCGGCCAAGACCATCGCCAACCCGCGCTGGATCCGCGCCATCCGCAACGTGCATCTCTACAAATACTGGCGGGGCGAAACCATCGACACCATGGGCCGGCCGTTCCAGGGCGACCGCCCGGTGCTCGACCTGCTCAGGCTCAATCACTACTGGTCGCGCTCACTGTCGGACCTGCAGACCAAGATCCAGCGCGGCGACGCCTCGACTCCGGTGCCGCGCGACAGCGACTGGCATTTCGCCGCCGAGAAGGACATGAACGCCGAAGACGACGCCTCGATCCTGCCGGTGCTGGACCGGGTGTTCGGCAAGGCGGAGGACGCGGCGAAAGTGGGGTGAGGCCGCACGCCGCGACACGCATCGCATGGCCGCGCTGATCCGGCGCGGCACGCCCGCCGATGTCGACGCAATCACCGACCTGACGATGCGCGCCTACAGCAAATGGCTGGCGCTGATCGACTACAAACCGCTGCCGATGCTCGCCGACTACGCGGTCGCGATCCGCGAGCATCGCTTCGAACTGCTGGAAGCAGACGGCACCCTCGCCGCGCTGATCGAAACCGAACTCCGCGTTGACGATCTGCTGATCGTCAACGTCGCGGTGTCGCCCGACGCCCAGAAACGCGGCTACGGCCGCCGCCTGATGGACCTCGCCGAACAAATCGCTACTGAGGCCGGCCGCTCGACACTGCGGCTCTACACCAACGAACGCTTCGAAGAGAACATCCGGCTGTACGCATCGCTCGGCTATGCCCACGAGCGGCTGGAAACCCGCGCCAACGGGGCACGGGTGGTGCATATGGTGAAGCGGTTGGGGTAGCGGCAATTACCCACTTTCTTGCCCCCAAAAATATTAGGTATGGGATACGGAAAAGTCACAGCCGCTCAACGCGGCACCGGCAGACCATCGCCCCCTCAGGACATATCACTCCTCCCACTCCTCCGCCTGCTTGAGTGATCTCTCGATATCACGCGTCGCATCCTTCAGAAGTGCGTCGTACAGCTCAAACGAAGGCGAGAAACGGGGGAGAGTGGCTAGAATCTCCTCGCACTTCTTCTTTGTCTCAAGGTCGCGCGGCATCGGCTGTCCCGCAACACCCGATCGCAATCCGCTAATGGCCGAACGGTACAAGGCACTGATTGCCCCCTTTTGCGCGTCTGAGCTAATCATTTTCGCCCGTTCAAGAAGGCGCCCAACAAAACCGACCTGCCTGAACACAAAATCCGGATCAGCTTCGGCAAGGATGCCTGCAATCAGTGCAATATCGGTCGCATCACCGGCTTTGACCCAATTGTCGAGGAAGTCGACTGTCTCGCCTTCGTAGGGGCCAAACATGGCCTCGAACAATTCCCGCGAGCGATATTGGAATGAGAAGGGTCTATCCTTCGCCTCCTTCATCCAGTTTGCCAGCATGACAAGCAACTCGCCGCAAACGTCCGACTGCCTGAATTTCAGAGGAACGCTTCCGTACGGCCCATGGTTTACCGGCCGGAAGCTCCAATCCTCCATTCCTGCTGCCTCCACCCGCTTCATCAGAAACTGTGCGGTCTCTCTCGGAAACACCTGCGATGCATGAGCAAGGAATGTCTCGATCCAGTGATCTTCGAGATTAGGAAGCGGCATGATCTTCTCGAAGAGCATCAGCACATCCTCAATCTTCAGCACCCCAAAGCCAAGGAGTTGCTCCCAGGCGAAGATCGTGAACAGTTCGCTTGCAAGCCCCTTCGAGTCCCCGATCTTGGCAAGCCGAGTAAATTCCAGGGCGAGGTCCGGCCGCGCTTTGGCAACCGAACGGACCGCCGCAATCGCACCCCCAACGACCTGCGCACTTTCATGAACGAGCAGGAGACGCAAGACGTCGAGTTCCTTTTCGCCCCACTGCTCAGTTCTGAGGATTCGTGCCAGCGCATGCGCCACTTCCGCGAGAAGCGGTGGCTGGCCGGCGGCAACAAGCTGCGCAATCAGCGTCCTGGTCTCGTCTGGATCAGTGTTCCAGATGGTGCTGAGAGCCGTCGAGACGAAGCCTCGGGTTTCGGAAGCCTCGTGCCTTATTGCATCATGAATGGTCGCTCTTGCGAAGTCCGTTGAAGCCGCAATCAAGGTGCCATAGACGGCGTGAGGTGCGCCGGGTTTGTCCATACTGACGCGAATTCTCTCAAGCAGTTGGGCTATATATGCGTGAAGCTCTTCTGTAACCGGATGAGCGGCAAACAGGTCACTTGCCAACCGCTCAAGATGGGCTGCCCATTTTTTTTCATAATCATTTGGGTCAAAGCGACCGAGATCAGCGTCGTACCCACCAATCAGAACGGCAATCGTACGAAACTCCAGTGTATTTGGGAGGCTCTTCTTGATCCGACGAGCCACCTCGGCCGTCTTTCCTCGACCATAATTCGCGTGCCAAGAAACCGAACGCCATACCGCGAGCGCGACGAGGGGATCGACCGCTCCAGCTTGAAGGACGCCCTCAAGCCTCTTCATGTGATCGAGGAAGATTCCAGTCCAGGATTCGCGCGTCTTCTCGGGTACAGTGGCGCCGAACAGGCCCATCGGGTAGCGGAACGCATCGGCCAGAGAGTTAGCGGCTAAAACCCCCACCCGTACATCTTTCCCAGTTAGCAATTCCACCAACGCATCGAATGCCTTCTCGCGTAGCGGCTTCACAAAGGCCGAGGACACATAGAAAGGACCGAACGACATCGCGGACTGCTTGAACTCGGTCGTATGCCCCTCTGTCTTGAAGATTGTCCGAAGGATGTCGATGGGAGAGTAAACACGGGCCCAGGAGTCCGGCGTCTTCATCAAGCCAATGGCAAACTCGACGATCTCTTCGTTGTACTCGAAGGGTTTGTTGGGCCGCACCTCGCACATTTCGGCGAGGATCCGGATGGGGTGGTCGGGGGCCGAGTGAAGTTCCCGCTTGTCGTCCTTGCCGAGCTCCCAAAGATCTTCGCAAACGCGGTCAAGATATTGAAGATTGTATCCTGCTAGACGAAGAACTCCCGCCAACTGTCCAAGATACAGGCCTCGACGAATAAGATCTTCGACGAAATCAAGTGCCTTCGCCGGCTGATAGTATGCAACGGCTTTCACTGCATTGATGTGAGGGTCACCGTGCTCATGCTGTGGCTTCAATCTACGCCAGACGCCATCGATCAACCTGCTATTGCTGGTGTCTCCATTGGCACGCCGCCAATCGAGCTTGCCCAGGTTGACGAGAAGATGCTCTCCGTATTTGCGCGGATCGGCCACATCGAAGACCTGCTCTGCGTAGCCTGTAGATCCCCCTTCTGGGCCCACACAATGCTCTTCAATCAAGTAGTCCGCCAAGACGTCGGGGGAGAGGCGATAGCGGGCGCCACGTTTGAAGATGACGCCGGCTTCTGTAAGCATACGGATGAGGCGCATCGCTTCATGCACTTTGATCTGCTCCATCTGCTCAATGAGTTGATGAAGAGACGTGTCCTCCGGATGGAAGGGCTGCACTAAGGCAAGTACGCGAAGGATGGCTTTGATATTTGCTGCATCGCTTTTCGTACCAATTTCACCGGCAATGACATCGCGAAATCTCCCGAAGAGCAGCTTTCTGAATGAATCCTCGTGCTGAGCGAAATCAAAGTTAAGCTTCTGTTTCGCGACGATCTGAGCTCCCACGACTGTGGCAAGCGGGCAATCTCGGGTGACAGCCGCGATCGACTTGGCCAGCCCCTCAGGCCCGGAGTACTTGGCAAGCACCTGCTTCGCCAGTTCTTCCGTTTCTTCAAGGGAAAGCGGGGCTAAATTGACCCTCCGGACCTTGTCCCCGACCAGGGAAAACGTGCTGGCCTGCGATTCGAGGTAGGTGAGGCCGTAGGGACGCAAGGCCAGCAGTAATCTCGCCTCGTTGGACGGGGCTGCCGCATACTGAAACAGAAGCCCTAAGTCATCCTGGTCGTGAGCATCATCGACCACGAGAAGTTTCGGGCGATCCCCAAGATCTTCAAGACTCTTTTTGGACAGCGAGGCGTTTCTTGACAGATGGCGAACGACAGTTTCGGGATGCGCGGCCTCATATTCTTGGACGGCTTGCTTCAGTAGCTTCGATTTGCCCGAACCTCCTGTGCCGGACAGTATGACGACTGCGACGCTATCGTCATCTAGAGCACTGCGCATATGCGTGAGGTCGTGCTGCCGCCCCACTAGGACCCATTCATGGTTGAAGAGACCCTCTGGGCTTTCAAAAGGTGAAAAGAATTCCGCTGTCGTTTCCCAAGGGCTGGCTTGGTCTTCTCCTAAGAGGGCAAAGCGCTGCCCTCGAAAAAAGATGTCGACCAGACGGATCTGCTCCTCCTTTGGGAGTTGACGGATCATGTGCGAGATATCCTCGCGATCCCAAATCTCCCAATCAGGTTCAGTTTGAAGCTCGGCGCGCTCCTTGGGACTGGCCACTTTGGTCAGGAGCAGCACCTTTTTCGACGCGGCCACGGTATGGGCGTTCACCGCAGTTCGAACCTTTCCGGGGCCGAAGTTGATCACTCTCTTGCATTGAAAGCTGTGGGAATTGCCGTCGGCAAGATGGACTGTAATGTCCACACCGTCCTGCGTGTGCCCCTGCCCGCCAGCCCGCTCGACGCGGGCCGTCGGGTATCGGGCCTGCAGGAAGTACTTACAAAAGCGCTCGAAACTGTCAGGCGAAAGAGCATCGATTGGGAAGGGGTGATCGAAGCTCGCGACTACCGTCCTTGCGGTGTAGCCAGCAGCGGCAAGCAACGCTTCCGCATCCGTTTTGAGGACGGCGGCTATGAGCGGGATTTGCTTGTCTCGTGGCCTAGATTGCCCCGCTTCCCACCTGTCGATCGATCGCAGTGGGATTTTAAGCAGCTTGGCAAGGTCACTCCGAGTGGCAATGCCCACCCTTTGGCGCAAGTCCGCAACCAAACTACCGAATTTCGTAAACGGCCTTTTCATCGGAAATCCATTGACGATTAATATTGGTGCGGGCGGCCGGGGTCGAACCGGCACAGCTCTTTCGAGCCGAGGGATTTTAAGTCCCTTGCGTCTACCAATTTCGCCACGCCCGCATCCCGGACCGCGAGGCCGCCGAAAACTGGCGGCTGCGGCGGTGGCTGTCCGGCTCGGCGGCCGTGACCTTGCCAAGTTCCGCGCCAGTGCGCCGCATTCATAATCGACCCTGCGGCGCAACGCAAAGCGGGGTTGCAGTGAAGCTGCGGCTTCGCCGTCCGCGCGCTTTGACATCGCCCGCATTGTCGGCTGGAATACGCACGGCGCCTGCGGCGTCGGGCGCGGCGGTCTCTCTCACGCCGATGCCGATTCCGCTCTCCCTCTGCCCTGCCCCGCTGTTGCCCGTTCCTTGCATGCAGGCCGCCCGAGACGTCCCATAGAGCCCGCCACAGCCGAGGTGACCCGCGCATGCCGACCATCGACCGTATCGACGCCTTCGCCGACGAAATGACCGCGATCCGCCGCGACCTTCACGCCCATCCCGAGATCGGCTTCGAAGAGGTGCGGACCTCGAGCATCGTCGCCGAGAAGCTCGGCCAATGGGGCATCGAGGTGCATCGCGGCATCGGCGGCACCGGCGTCGTCGGCGTGCTGAAGGGCAAAGGCGAAGGCAGCCGCCGCATCGGCCTGCGCGCCGACATGGACGCGCTGCCGATGGACGAAGCCACCAACCTGCCGTGGCGCTCGACCATCCCGGGCCGCTTCCACGGCTGCGGCCACGATGCGCACACCACCATGCTGCTCGGCACCGCGCGCTATCTCGCCGAGACCCGCAATTTCGACGGCACCGTGCACTTCATCTTCCAGCCGGCCGAGGAAGGGCTCGGCGGCGCGCGCGCGATGCTGAAGGACGGCCTGTTCGAGAAATTTCCGTGCGACGAAGTGTACGGCCTGCACAACGCGCCGGACCTCGGCCATGGCGAGATCGCGATCCGGCCCGGCCCGGCGATGGCCGGCGCCGATTTCTTCGACATCACCATCTCGGGCTACGGCGCCCACGGCGCGATGCCGGAGCGCTCCAAGGACCCGGTGGTGATCGCGATGACGCTCGGCCAGGCGCTGCAGACCATCGTCAGCCGCAACGTCGATCCGCTGCAGTCGGCGGTGCTGTCGATCACCCAGATCCATTCCGGCTCAGCCTATAACGTGATCCCCGGCGAAGCGCGGCTCGCCGGCACGGTGCGCGCGTTCTCCGACGAGATCCGCAACCTGATCCGCACCCGGATGCGCGCGGTCGCGGCCGGCATTGCGGCGGCGTTCGAGGTCGACATCAAGGTCGACATCCGCGACATCTTCAGCGTGCTGGTGAACGCGCCCGAGCACAGCGAGCGCGTCGCCGAGGTAGCGCGCAGCATCGTCGGCGACGCCAACGTGAAGACCCGCGAAACGCCGAAGATGGGCAGCGAGGATTTCGCCGATATGCTGCAGGCGGTGCCCGGCGCATATTTCTGGATCGGCCATGACGGCAACGTGCCGCTGCACAACCCGGGCTTCGTGCTCGATGACAAGATCCTGCCGGTCGGCGCCAGCATGTTCGCCCGGCTGATCGAAACCCGGCTGCCGGTCGGCGGCCACGACGGAGCTACGCATGTCTGACGGCCTCGCCACCACCGCCACCGCGCTGCACGACCTCTCGGCCACCGAGCTGCTCGCCGGCTATTACGGCAAGCAGTTCTCGCCGAGCGAAGTGATGGAAGCCGTGATCGCCCAGGCGACGCGCTGGGAGCCGCATATCAATGCGCTGTACGGATTCGATCCCGACACCGCGCGCAAGGCGGCGCAAGCTTCCACCGCGCGCTGGGCCAAGGGCGAGCCGCTCGGCCTGCTTGACGGCGTGCCGGTGACGATCAAGGAGAACGTCGCCACCGAGGGCGTGCCGGGGCCGCTCGGCGTGCCGATCACGCCGCTGACGCCGGCCGCGGCCGATGCGCCGCCCGCCGCGCGGCTGCGCGAAGCCGGCGGCATTCTGTGGAGCAAGACGACGATGCCGGATTTCGGCATGCTGTCGTCGGGCCTGTCGAGCTTCCACGGCGTCACCCGCAATCCGTGGGACGTGTCGCAGAACACCGGTGGCTCCTCCGCCGGCGCCGGCGCTGCGGGCGCGGCCGGCTACGGGCCGCTGCATCTCGGCACCGATATCGGCGGTTCGGTGCGGCTGCCGGCCGCGTGGTGCGGCATCTTCGCGCTGAAGCCGAGCCTCGGCCGCGTGCCGATCGATCCGCCCTATGTCGGCCGCTGCGCCGGACCGATGACCCGCACTGTCGACGACGCCGCGCTGATGATGAGCGTGCTGTCGCAGCCCGACGGCCGCGACGGCATGAGCCTGCCGCCGCACGATTTCGACTGGAGCGATCTCGACACCACGCTGCGCGGCAAGACCATCGGCCTGCTCACCGATCTCGGCTTCGGCATGGAGCTGGAAGACGAGGTGCGCACCATCGTCACCCAGGCGGCGCTTAAATTCGAGGCGCAGGGCGCGACTATCAAGCCGGTCGAACTCGGCTTCACCCGCGAGATGATGGACGGGCTCGACAATTTCTGGCGGGCGCGGATGTGGAGCGATCTGGCGCTATTCTCCGACGAGCAGCGCGCCAAGGTGCTACCCTACATCGTGCGCTGGGCCGAGCCCGGCGCGCGGCTGAGCGGCGTCGACGTCGTCCGCGGCTTCAACCAGACCATGGCGGTGCGCGCACTCGGCGCCAAGCTGTTCGCCGGCATCGACTATCTGATCTCGCCGGTGGCGCCGGTGGTGAGCTTCGCCGCGGACGTCGCCTCGCCGTGGAATGATCCGGACCGGCCGTTCGATCACATCCTCTATACCGTGCCCTGGAATATGGCGGAGAATCCGGCCGCTTCGATCAACGGCGGCTACAGCGCCACGGGCTTCCCGATCGGCGTGCAGATCGTCGGCAAACGGTTCGACGATCTCGGCGTGCTGCGCATGGCGAAGGCATTCGAAGGCCTGCGCGGCGAACAGAAGCCGTGGCCGGTCGTGCCGCGCTAAAGTACGCGGCGTCCCAAGCACAATGTCATTGCGCGGGCTCGACCCGCGCATCCATCTCCTTCATAAAGATGGATGCGCGGGCCGAGCCCGCGCATGACTCGTACAAACAAAAACACGCTGGAGGAAACCAGATGCCGTTCGAGACCATCAAATACGAGGTGGCCGATCAAATCCTCACCATCACGCTGAACCGGCCGGACAAGCTCAACGCCTTCAATCCGACGATGCAGCACGAGCTGATCGAGGCGTTCGACAAGGCCGACGCCGACGACAACATCCGCGCCATCATCGTCACCGGCGAAGGCCGCGCGTTCTGCGCCGGTGCCGATCTGTCCTCCGGCGCCGACACTTTCGATCGCGACGCCCGCCGCGGCCCGGTGCGCCGCAACGCCGACGGCTCGACCGACTACTCCGACCCGCAGGTGCGCGACGGCGGCGGCCAGGTGACGCTACGGATCTTCAAGTGCCTGAAGCCGGTGATCGCGGCGGTGAACGGCCCGGCGGTCGGCATCGGCGTCACCATGCAGCTGGCGATGGATATCCGCATTGCGTCGGAAGCCGCACGGTTCGGCTTCGTGTTCTCGCAGCGGGGTATCGTGCCCGAGGCGGCGTCGAGCTGGTTCCTGCCGCGCATCGTCGGCATCGCCCAGGCGCTGGAGTGGTGCTACACCGGGCGCGTCTTCCCGGCGCAGGAAGCGCTCGCCGGCAAGCTGGTCAGCCGCGTGGTCCCCGCTGATCAGCTGCTCGAGACCGCGCGCACGCTCGCCAAGGAAATCGCCGCCAAGACCGCGCCGGTGTCGGTGGCACTGATCCGGCAGATGATGTGGCGGATGATGGGCGCCGACGATCCGATGGAAGCCCACAAGATCGACAGCCGCGGCATCTACGAGCGCGGCCGCTCCGACGACGTCAAGGAAGGCGTCACCTCGTTCCTGGAAAAGCGCCCGGCGCAGTTCAAGAACAAGATCACCACCGACATGCCGCCCTACTTCCCGTGGTGGGACGAGCGCGAATACAAGTAAGCGCGGTTTAGAAGTACGTCATTCCGGGCGCGAACGAACGTTCGCGAACCCGGAATCCCGAGCTTGTTGCAAAGAGAGATTCCGGGTTCGCGCTTCGCGCGCCCCGGAATGACGCCGTGCTTGAAGTCCGTAGATGGGTTGAGCCGAAGGCGAAACCCATCGCAGCACGCAGCCGTCGCCGATGGGTTTCGCTGCGCTCAACCCATCCTACAGACTACCCCTCCTTCGCCGGCGCGGCTTTCAGCTCGGGGAAGTCCTCTTCGGAGAAGGCAAGTCCGCGGAGACTATCGGCCTGATCGTTGTCGTGCTCGATGCGGCGGAGCTGGACGCGGCGGATCTTGCCGGAGATGGTCTTCGGCAGTTCGCTGACGATCTCCAGCTTGCGGATGCGCTTGAACGGCGCCAGCCGGCCCTGCATGTGCCTGAAGATCGACAGTGCGGTGTCGCGCGAGCGCTCGGCGTTCGCGGTGAGCAGCACATAAGCTTTCGGGATCGCCAGCTTGATCGGATCGGGGCTCGGCACCACCGCGGCCTCCGCTACAAGATCGTGCTCCAGCAGCACGCTCTCGAGTTCGAACGGCGAGATCCGGTAGTCCGACGACTTGAACACATCGTCGGTGCGGCCGACGAAGGTGAGATAGCCGTCCTCATCGGCGAACGCGACATCGCCGGAGCGATACACCTCACCGTCGGCGCCCGAAAGCTTGCCGCCCTCGCCCTGATAGCCCTGCATCAGCCCGGCGGGGCGCGCATCACCGAGCGCCAGCGTGATCTCGCCCTCCGTGGCCGGATGGCCGTCGGCGTCGGTGATCTTGACCACATAGCCCGGCAGCGGCCGGCCCATCGAACCGATCTTGACCTTCTGGCCCGGCGAATTGCCGACCATCGCGGTGGTCTCGGTCTGGCCGTAGCCGTCGCGGATGGTGAGGCCCCAGGCCGCCTTGACCTGATCGATCACTTCCGGGTTGAGCGGCTCGCCGGCGCCGCAGACTTCGCGCAAGGCAACCTGATAGTCCGCCAGCTTCTCCTGGATGAACATCCGCCACACCGTCGGCGGCGCGCATAGCGTGGTGACGCCGCAGCGGCCGATGGTGGCGAGCAGGCTCTTGGCATCGAACCGCGGCTGGTTGACGACGAACACGGTGGCGCCGGCGTTCCACGGCGCGAAGAAGCAGCTCCAGGCGTGCTTGGCCCAGCCCGGCGAGGAAATGTTGAGGTGCACATCGCCCGGCTGCAGCCCGAGCCAGAACATCGTCGACAGCGCGCCGACCGGATAGGAGCGCTGGCTGTGCCGCACCAGCTTCGGCTTCGCGGTGGTGCCGGAGGTGAAATACAGCAGCATCGGATCGTCGGCCTTTGTCGGCCCGTCCGGCGTGAACGCATCGGATTGCTGCGCGGTCTCGGCATAAGCGAGCCAGCCGTCCTGCGCGTCGCCGACGACGATGCGGAGCAGATCGCCGCCGCCGAGGCCGGCGAACTTGCCGACCTGATCCGGCGCCGCCACCACCGCCTTGGCACGGCCGCGGTCGAGCCGGTCGCGCAGCTCCTCCGGGGTGAGCAGCGTGGTGGCCGGAATGGTGACCAGGCCGAGCTTGATCGCCGCCAGCATCGTCTCCCACAGCGGCACAACGTTGCCGAGCAGCAGCAACAGATGATCGCCGCGCTTCAGACCCTTGGCGCGCAGATAGTTCGCGACTTGGTTGGAGCGCTTCGACAGCTCCGCAAAGGTCGGCTTGACCTCGCTGCCGGTGGCGCCGTCGACGATCCACAGCGCGGCACGATCACGGCTGTCGGGATGACTGGCGAGTTCGGCGTCGAACCAGTCGAGCGCCCAGTTGAACGGCACCGGATCTGGCCAGCGGAAACCGGCGACCGCGGATGCGTAATCGGTGCGGTGTTGGAGCAGGAACGAACGGGCTTGCTGGAACGTGGTCATGGCGACACCTCGATCACGAGGCACAGCGTCCACCGCCAGTTCACCCGTCATTGCCGGGCTTGACCCGGCAATCCATCGGATTGCGAAGAGCGATGGATGCGCGGGTCAAGCCCGCGCATGACGGCGATTACGGAGGTGTCGCCGTGCGAAACATCAAACGCTTACTTCCGCCCCTGCTCGCGCAGGTAGTTGATGATTCCGGAAAAATCCGTGCCGCCGTGCCCGGCCTGTTCGAACGCGGCGTAGATCTCGGCGGCGTGCTGGCCGAGCGGCGTCGAAGCGCCGGCGGCCTTGGCGGCTTCCTGCGACAGCTTGAGATCCTTCAGCATCAGCGCCGCGGCGAAGCCCGGCTTGTAGCTGTTGTTGGCGGGCGACGCCGGCACCGGGCCGGGCACCGGGCAATAGCTGGTCAGCGACCAGCACTGCCCCGACGAGGTCGAGGCGACATCGAACAGCGCCTGATGCGACAGGCCGAGCTTCTCGGCCAGCGTGAACGCTTCCGACACGCCGATCATCGAGATGCCGAGGATCATGTTGTTGCAGATCTTCGCCGCCTGGCCTGCACCGGCGCCGCCGCAATGCACGATCTTCTTGCCCATCTTTTCGAGCACGGGCTTGGCGGCCGCGAACGCCGCCTCGCTGCCGCCGGCCATGAAGGTCAGCGTCGCGCCCTTGGCACCACCGGTGCCGCCGGAGACCGGCGCATCGACAGAGGCGATGTCGTGCTTGGCGGCGAGCGCATGCGCCTGCACGGCGCTTTCGACGTCGATGGTCGAGCAATCGATGATCAGCGCGCCCTTGGCGGCGTGCGGCAGGATCTCGTTCCACACCGACAGCACGTGCTTGCCGGCCGGCAACATGGTGACGATGACGCCCGCGCCCTTCACCGCATCGATCGCGGTCGGCGCGATGCTCACGCCCTCGGCCTTCGCCGCCTCGCACGAGGCCGCCACCAGATCGAAGCCGGCGACCTTGTGGCCGGCCTTGGCGAGATTGCCGGCCATCGGCCCGCCCATATTGCCGAGACCGATGAATGCGATATCCGTCATGTCCCCTTCCTCCCCTTGCCTGTCCCCGGTTCTTCAGCCCGGAAATTTCAGCTCGTCGTCGCCGCGATCTTCAAAGTAGCGCGCTACGATCTCCGGCGTCACCTCTGCGATCGTCGCAGGCCGCCATTTTGGCTGACGGTCCTTGTCGATCACCGCGGCGCGGACGCCCTCGACGAAATCGTCGCTGACGAACACCTGCAGCGCGGCGCGATACTCGTGCACCAAGCATTCTTCGAGCGACGCCCTGTGCCGCGCGGCGCGCAGTAGCTTCAGCGTCACCTTCAGGCTGGTCGGCGATTTGATCCGCAGCGTCTTCAGCGCGGCTTGCGCGAACTCCGACGCATCGCTCTCCAGCGCGGCGACGATCTGCTCGATCGTCTCGTGCCCGAACCAGCGGTCGATCTCGGCCTGATGCAGTTCGGCAGGGCCCTTGGCCGGCTGCTCCGCAAAGCGTGCGATGATGCCGCTGACCTGCTCGGCCGATGCTCCGCTCGGCGCCTCGGTGAGTGCCTGGCGCAGCGCCGCCCAGTTCGCGGTCGGCACATAGGCGTCGGCGAACTCCGCGTGGATCGCGTCGGCGCCATTCATGATATCGCCGGTCAGACCGAAATAGGTGCCGATCTCGCCGGGCGAGCGCGTCAGCAGCCAGGTGCCGCCGACATCGGGGAAGAAGCCGATGCCGACTTCCGGCATCGCGATCTTGGTCTTGTCGGTGACGATGCGGTGGCTGCCGTGGCCGGCGATGCCGACGCCGCCGCCCATCACCAAGCCGTCCATGAACGCCACATAGGGCTTCGGATACTTCGCGATCTTGGCGTTGGTGATGTATTCCTCGCGCCAGAACACCTTGCCGAGATCGCCGCCCTCGCGCGCGCTGTTGTAGAGCCCGACGATGTCGCCACCGGCGCACAGCCCGCGCTCGCCGGCGCCCTCGACCAGGATCAGCGCGACCTGCGGATCGGCGGCGAAGGCGTCGAGCGCGTTGTCGAGGTCACGCGCCATCTCCAGCGTCAGCGCATTGATCGCCTTCGGCCGGTTGAGACGGATCACACCGGCGGAGCCTTCGCGCCGGACGATCAGATCGGGTTCGGTCACGGCACCATTCATCGATTGGCCTCGAGCAGCTTGCGCGACACGATCAGCCGCATGATTTCATTGGTGCCTTCGAGGATCTGGTGCACGCGCAGGTCACGCACCAGTTTCTCGATGCCGTATTCGGCGAGATAGCCGTAGCCGCCATGCAGCTGCAGCGCCTCGTTGGCGACCGCAAAGCCGGCATCAGTGGCGAAGCGCTTGGCCATCGCGCACAGCTTGGTGGCGTCGGCATCCTTGCGGTCGAGCGCCGCGGCGGCGCGCCACAGCAGCGTGCGCGAAGCCTCCAATTCGGTCGCCATGTCGGCAAGCCGGAATTGCAGCGCCTGGAATTCGTCGAGCCGTTTGCCGAACGCCTTGCGCTCTTTCATGTAAGCGAGCGTCTTGTCGAGCGCGGCCTGGGCGCCGCCGAGCGAACAGGCGCCGATGTTGAGCCGGCCGCCGTCGAGCCCGGCCATCGCGATCTTGAAGCCAATGCCTTCGTCGCCGAGCCGATTGGCGACCGGCACCCGCGCGTTCTCGAAAATCACGGTGCGGGTCGGCTGCGCATTCCAGCCCATCTTGCGCTCGTTGGCTCCGAACGACAGGCCGGGCGTGTCCTTCTCGACCACCAGCGTCGAGATGCCGCTGGGGCCATCGCCGCCGGTGCGCACCATCACGACGTACAGATCATTGGCGCCGGCGCCGGAGATGAACTGTTTCTGACCGTCGAGGATGTAGTGATCGCCGTCACGCACCGCGCGGGTGCGCAGCGCCGCGGCATCCGAGCCGGAGCCCGGCTCGGTCAGGCAGTAGCTGGCGACCTGCTCCATGCTGCACAGCTTCGGCAGCCAGCGCTGACGCTGCGCGTCGGAGCCGTAGCTGTCGATCATCCACGCCGCCATGTTGTGGATGGAGATGAAGGCCGACACCGACGGACAGCCGGTCGCCAGCGCTTCGAAGATCAGCGCCGCGTCGAACCGGGTCATCGCGCTGCCGCCGACATCGTCGCGGATGTAGATGCCGCCGATGCCGAGCGCCGCCGCTTCGCGGATCACATCCAGCGGCAGGTGCTTGTCTTCATCCCATTTCAGCGCATGCGGCGCGATCTTCTCGGCCGCGAAGTCGCGCGCCATGTCACGAATGGCGCGCTGGTCTTCGTTGAGGTCGAACTGCATGGCAGCCGGCGCTTACTTCATCAGCGGGATCGAGAACTCCGCGCCTTCCTTGACGCCCGACGGCCACCGCGAGGTGACGGTCTTGGTCTTGGTGTAGAACCGGATCGAATCCGGGCCGTGCTGATTGAGATCGCCGAAGCCGGACTTCTTCCAGCCGCCGAAGGTGTAGTAGGCGATCGGCACCGGGATCGGCACGTTGATGCCGACCATGCCGACGTTCACTTTCGCAGCAAAGTCGCGGGCAGCGTCGCCGTCGCGGGTGAAGATCGCGACGCCGTTGCCGTAGTCATGGTCGGACGGCAGCGACAGCGCTTCGGCGTAATCGTGGGCGCGGACGACGCTCAGCACCGGACCGAAGATCTCTTCCTTGTAGATCCGCATGTCCTTGGTGACGTTGTCGAACAGACAGCCGCCCATGTAGAAGCCGTTCTCGTAGCCCTGCATCTTGAAGCCGCGGCCGTCGACCGCGAGCGTCGCGCCTTCCTTGACGCCGATATCGACGTAGTTCTTGACGCGCTCCAGCGCTTCCTTGGTCACCAGCGGGCCGTAATCGGCGGTCGGATCGGTCGACGGACCGATCTTCAGCGCTTCGACGCGCGGGATCAGCTTGCTCATCAGGGCGTCCGCGGTGGCCTTGCCGACCGGCACCGCGACCGAGATCGCCATGCAGCGCTCGCCCGCCGAGCCGTAGCCGGCGCCGATCAGCGCGTCGACAGTCTGGTCGATGTCGGCATCCGGCATGATGATGGCGTGGTTCTTGGCGCCGCCGAAGCACTGCGCGCGCTTGCCGGTCTGCGCGGCGCGCTCATAGATGTACTGCGCGATCGGCGACGAGCCGACGAAACCCACCGCCTTGATGTCCGGATCGTCGAGGATGGCGTCGACCGCTTCCTTGTCGCCGTTGACGACGTTGAGGATGCCCGGCGGCAGGCCGGCCTCGAGCATCAGCGCCGCCAGCGCCATCGGCACGCCGGGGTCGCGCTCCGACGGCTTCAGGATGAACGCGTTGCCGCAGGCGATTGCGGGTGCGAACTTCCACATCGGGATCATCGCCGGGAAGTTGAACGGAGTGATGCCAGCGACGACGCCGAGCGGCTGGCGCATCGAATAGATGTCGATGCCGGGGCCGGCACCCTCGGTGTATTCGCCCTTCATCAGATGCGGAATGCCGCAGGCGAACTCGGCGACTTCGAGGCCGCGCTGGATGTCGCCCTTGGCGTCGGGAATGGTCTTGCCGTGTTCGCGCGCGAGCAGCTCGGCGAGCTTGTCGTAATCGCGCTGCACCAATTCGAGGAACTTCATCAGCACGCGGGCGCGGCGCTGCGGGTTGGTGGCGCCCCACTCCGGCTGCGCGGCCTTGGCGTTTTCAACCGCTGCGCGGAGCTCGGCTTTGGTGGCGAGGGCGACTTTGGCCTTCACCTCGCCGGTCATCGGCTCGAACACGTCGGCGAAACGCCCCGACTTGCCCTCGACCTCTTTGCCGCCGATGAAATGCCCGACCGTGCGCATGGACTTCCTCCTGAAAGGCTGTGTTCTCGTCCCCTTGAACAGAATTTTTTCAGGTTTGGGAAGGCCCAGGACGCGCGACACCTGTGCCGAAATGCGGAAGCGGCCAAGCTGCGGCATGCGGCCACCGCTGGCCGCGCCGGAGGCGATTGCAAGCAGGTTTCAGTCTTGCGCGGCCGACCGTGTCGCAGCCTTGGCGGCGGCCTTCTTCGGCTTGGCCGTGATCACCCGCGCCGGCTTCTTCGGCGCAGCGGCGCCGGCCTCGGCCAATGCGGCTTCGCGGCCGGCGGCGAGAATTTCGTCGGACAATTCGCCGCTGCCGGCGATCCGCGCCAACACCAACGTTCCCATCATGGTCGCCAGTGTCGCCATCGCCTGCTTCCGTGCCGTCTTCGGCGAAGCATCGACATATTGCGCCGCAATCATCGCGATCATGTCGTCGAGCTTGGCGGCGAACGCCTTGCGGGTCTTGGGGCTCTCACGCGCAATCTCGGCGCCGAGCGCCGGCACTGCGCAGCCACGGCCGGGATCGTCGCGGTGGTTGGCGCTGAGATAACCGTCGACCAGCGCAGTCAGCCGCTGCTCCGGTGGCAGCTCCTCCGCCAGCTTGCGCCAGCGCTCGGTGGAGCGGTCCATCGCGTAGCTGAAGGCCTCGATCACCAGCGCCTCGCGCGATGCGAAATGCGCGTAGAACCCGCCGTGGGTGAGGCCCGCGTCCTTCATCAGATCGGCAACGCCGATGCCGTGGGCGCCCTTCTCACGCAGCTTCACCGACGCCCGCCGGACGATGCGGTCGTGGGTCTCCTGCTTATGTTCCTTCGAATAGCGCATCGGCGATCCATGCCATGTTCAGGATCATATTATGACACCGAACGCGGGCGTCTGCCTCAAGTTTCGGTTCACCTCAGGAATCGTGCGGATGTGGCGCCGCAGCAGGCGCACCCCCGAGCATCGCAAAAGTTGCAGTGGCGTGCACCGCCAGCTTGCCGGCGCCGTCATAGACGAAGCCCTCGGTGTAGCTCGACTGCCGGCCGAATTTCACCACCCGCCCCTCGGCCATGATCGTGCCGGACCGCACCGACAACGGCCGCAAATAGCTGAGCTTCAGATCCATCGTCACAGAGCCCTGCCCGGCCGGCTGGCGCGTCGAGATCGCGCAACCCATCGCGGTGTCGAGCAGCGCGGCTGCAATCGCGCCGTGGAGCAGGCCCGCGGTGTTCTCCAGGCTCTGGTCCGGATCGAGCTGCATCACGATCCGGCCGGGATGCACTTCGGCCATCTTGAAGCCGATCAGCCGCGCAAGCGGCGGCGGCGGCAACCGGCCGTCGCGGATCGCCTGCATCACCTCGAGGCCGGACATCGTCATCGCGGCGCGCGCGACCGGCCCCGGCTCCTGCCAATCGACGGTGCGGCTGCGGCGCTGCGCGGCCGCAAACAAGCCTGAGAGATCGGGCGGCGCAGCGGCATCGAGCATCGTCATCGGCGGGCTCCTGTTTTTATATGATGATACTCATATTATAATTCCCAGGTCACGACAAGCGCGCCGGCTGGATGCTTGACAGCCCCCCAGCATTGCCGGGCATGATGCCGCGCCTATCCCGCCCCTCGCTGACGAGATCCAACATGCAGATGCTCAACACCCATTGCGGCGTCGACCGCGATTCCCGCGGCGTCGCGCGCCTCACCATCTGCAACGCCGGCAAGCTCAATATCCTGAACACCACGGTGATCACCGATGTCCGGGACGGATTGCGGCAACTCGCAGCGGATGACGGCCTGCGCGTGCTGATCGTCGCCGGCCAGAGCGAGCGCAGCATGATCGGCGGCGCCGATATCAACGAGATGGCGACGCTCGATCAGAGTTCCGCCGAGCGCTTCATCACCGGCCTTGCGGAACTGTGCGAGGCGGTGCGGGCCGTGCCCTATCCGGTGATCGCGCGGATTCCCGGCTGGTGCCTCGGCGGCGGCCTGGAATTCGCCGCCGCCTGCGATTTCCGTGTCGCGGCGCACGATGCCAAATTCGGCATGCCCGAGGTGCGCGTCGGAATTCCGTCGGTGATCCACGCCGCCCTGCTGCCGCGGCTGATCGGCTGGTCGCGCGCGCGCTATCTGGTGATGGCCGCAGAAAACATCGACGCCGACACCGCTCTTGCCTGGGGACTGATCGACAAGATCGCGCCGCCGGGCGAGCTCGACGCCGCAGTCGAGCATCTGGTCGGCGCTTTGCTCGCCGGCGCACCGCAGGCGATGCGGGCGCAAAAGGCGCTGATGGCAGCGTGGGAAGACATGCCGCTGCCGCAGGCGGTTGCGCATTCGGTCAAGGTGTTCGGCCAGTCGTACCTGACCGGCGAGCCGCAGGCGCTGATGGCGGAGTTCATCAACCGCAAACGCTGAGCCGTTCACGCGATCTTGGGAATCCCCGAGTTGCGTTGCCGCCGGTATTTTATATGATGGCCATCATTTCCAATCAGCCGGCAGCCGTTGCCGCCGGCGCGCTCGCCGACAGGACCGCCGCATGATCTCCGACGCCCTCGCCGCCGCGCTGGCCCGCCGCAACATTCACTACGGCTGGGTGATGGTCGGCGTCACCTTCCTCACCGCGCTGGTCAATGCCGGCGCGGTCGGGGCGCCCGGCGTGTTCATCGTTCCGTTGCAGCAAGAATTCGGCTGGAGCACCGCGGATATTTCGTCCGCGCTGTCGATCCGCTTCGTGCTGTTCGGGTTGATGGCGCCGTTCGCCGCAGCGCTGATGAACCGGTTCGGCCTGCGCCAGGTGACGCTGACCGCGCTGCTGGTCGTCTCCATCGGGCTGGTCACATCGCTTGCGATGACGTCGCTGTGGCAATTGATGCTGCTGTGGGGCGTGGTGGTCGGTGTCGGCACCGGCCTCACAGCGCTGGTGCTCGGCGCCACGGTGGCGACGCGCTGGTTCGTCGCCCGCCGCGGCCTGGTGATCGGCATGATGACCGCGAGCGTCGCCACCGGTCAGCTCGTGTTCCTGCCGATCCTCGCCTCGCTCACCGAACGCTACGGCTGGCGGATCGCAATGGCTTATGTCTGCGCGCTGATCGGCATCGCCGCAGTCGCGGTGCTGATCGCAATGCGCAACCGGCCGAGCGACGTCGGGCTGCGGCCCTATGGCGACACCAGCACCGATCCGGTGCCGCTGTCGGCGCAGGCTGCGCCGGGCTCGATCGACGCCGCCGCGCTCGGCGCGTTGCGCGACGCGGCCAAGACGCGGGTGTTCTGGGTGCTGTTCGGCACCTTCTTCATCTGCGGCGCGTCGACCAACGGCCTGGTGCAGGTTCATTTGATCCCGCTGTGCGCCGACTTCAACATCCCGCAGGTGCAGGCCGCAGGCCTGCTGGCCGCGATGGGCGTGTTCGATTTCATCGGCACCATCCTGTCGGGCTGGCTGGCGGACCGCTACGACAATCGCTGGCTGCTGTTCTGGTACTACGGCCTGCGCGGCCTCAGCCTGCTGGCGCTGCCGTTCACCGACTTCTCGTTCTACGGCCTGTCGCTGTTCGCCGTGTTCTACGGCCTGGACTGGGTCGCCACCGTACCGCCGACGGTGCGGCTGACGGCGCAGAAGTTCGGCCCGGAGCGTGCTAATCTGGTGTTCGGCTGGATTTTCGCCGGCCATCAGCTCGGCGCCGCCACCGCCGCATTCGGTGCCGGCCTGTCGCGCGACCTGCTGGCGAGCTACCTGCCGGCGTTCTTCATCGCCGGCGCCCTGTGCGTGATCGCCGCCGCAGCCGCGCTGACGATCGGCAAGGCTGCCAAGCCGGCGGTGGCCTAGCATCCGCTGATCGAAAGCCGCCATTGCGAGCCACGCAGCGACGAAGCAATCCAGGGTTCAGTGCACCGAGCTCCTGGATTGCTTCGCTACGCTCGCAATGACGATTCGGCTTACGGCCGCATCCGCATGCCGGTCGCGACGCCGGGCTTGCGCAGCGGTTCGGCGAGGCGCGCGAATTCGCAGAGCAGCGAACGCGTCTTGCGCGGATCGATGATCTCTTCGACCCAGAATTTCTCGGCCGAGCGGAACGGCGAACGCAATTTGTTCAGCCGCTCCTCGATCTCGCGCATCTTGGCGTCGCGGTCCTCTGCGGCATCGAGGTCGGCGCGATACGCCGCTTCGATGCCGCCTTCGAGTGGCAGCGACCCCCAATACGCCGACGGCCACGCGTAGCGCATCGAGAACCGGTTGGCCGGCTGGTGCACCACGCCGGCAACACCGAAGGCGTTGCGGACGATGATCGTGCACCACGGCACGGTGGACTGATTGACCGCCGTCATCGCACGGACGCCGTGCCGGATCGTCGCCGATTTCTCGGCTTCGAGTCCGATCATGAAACCGGGGCAATCCATCAGATACACCACCGGCAGATGGAAGGTCTCAGCGAGATCGACGAAGCGAATGACCTTCTGGCAGGTGTCCGAGGTCCACGACCCGCCGTAGTGATACGGATCGCCGGCCAGAACCGCCACCGCCCGCCCCTCGAGTCGTGCAAGGCCGGTGATAATCGAACGGCCGAACGCCGAGCCGATCTCGAAGAACGAGCCCTGATCGACTACCGATTCGATGATCGGCCGCATCTTGTAGACCTGCCGGCGATTACGCGGCACCGCCTTCAGCAACTTCTCGTCGGAGCGTTCCGGATCGTCATCGCAAGCAAGCGTCGGCGGCAATTCGTGCACCGACGACGGCAAGTACGACAGGAAGCGCCGCGCGCAAGCGAAGGCTTCTTCCTCGGTGTCGACCGCATGATCGATCGCGCCGGCGCGAGTCTGGATATCGGCGCCGCCGAGCTCCTGCTTGGTGAGATCCTGGCCGAGCCGCGCCACCACCGGCGGACCGGCGACGAACATCGCCGAACTGCGGGTCATGATCGAATAGTGACTGGCGGCGAGCCGCGCAGCCCCAAGGCCCGCGACCGAGCCGAGCCCGAGCGCCACCACCGGCACCTGCGCGAGGTTCGCCGTCGTGTACCAGTACCAGCGGGTGCCATCGACGCCGCCGGGCAGATTGGCGGCGCCCTTGCTCTCGATCGTCTTCACCGAGCCGCCGCCGCCCGATCCTTCGATCACGCGGATGATCGGCAGGCGATAGTCGTGCGCCATCTCCTCCGCCATCTGCGGCTTGGCGTGGATCGACGCATCGGCCGAACCGCCACGCACGGTGAAGTCGTCACCGACCACCACGACGGTGCGGCCGTCGATCTTCGCCCGGCCGAACACGCAGTTCGCCGGGGTCAGATTGATCAGTTCGCCATTGGCGTCGTAGTCGCCGAGACCGGCGACGGCGCCGATCTCGTGGAAGCTGCCGGCGTCGCTCAGCCGATCGATGCGCTCACGGACCGTGAGCCGGCCCTGGTCATGCTGGCGCTTGACCTTGTCGATGCCGCCCATCTGCCGCGCGAAGTTCTCGCGCCGGGCCAGCTCGTCGAGCTCCGGCTTCCAACTCATTCATTCCCTCCGGCCTGATCGTCTTCTTGTTATTGTTTCCAGACGGGCGCACCGCCACCAGGCCGCCATCCGCATTCTGCACCAGCGGCTCGATCGCCGCGGCGAGCTTGAGCAGCGCCGGTGCCACTTCGTCATGCAGCCGCTGTTCGTCGTACATCGCGGCCAGCACGCCGATCGTCACCATCACGTAGGTCTGGTACTGCGGCGACCAGATCGGCACTGCGATGCCGTTGATGTGCGGGCTGAACAGACCGCACGACACCACATAGCCGCGCTCGCGCAGCATCGCGCGGTCGGTTTCGATCCGCTCGCTCAGCAAGGCCGCATCGGCCGGGGCTTCACGCTGGATCTCCGTCACCAGCGCGGCGGCGACGTTGTCGTCGAGCGACGCCGCATAGGCGTGACCGGCCGCGGTGCGGCTGATCGAGATGCGGCTGCCGGTGGTCGAATGTAGGCCGAGCGCGTGCGCGGCGCGGGCGAATTCGAGATAGACCAGATGGAAGCGGTCCGGAATCAGGAAGCCGATGGTGCCGGGAATCTGGTCGGCGACCTCCTGCAGGCGCGAGCGGATCAGATTGCGCAGCTGCAGACCGCGCGTCATCGACGTGCTCATCGCGACCGCCGAGGGGCCGATGCGATACTTCTGATCGCGCGGCAGATACACCAGCTGGCCCATCCGGGTCAGGGTGTGGGTGAGACGCGACACCGTCGAGCGCGGCAAGCCGCAGCGGTTGGAGATTTCGAGATTGCCGAGCCGGACGTCGTGGCCTTCGAAGCAGCGCAGCACGTCGAACGCGCGCGACACCACCTGAATCACATCGCCGTCACCGGCCACATCCCCCTGCCTGCAGAGTCGTTCTGAGCGTCGTCCCATGTCTTTTTATCCTGCGTGGTTATGATGCCCGATGCACCGGGACTGCCCAACGTCCCGACCCGGCACATCTTACGTTCTTGGTTTCTTGTTACGTCTCTTTGTTTCGCTAGGCGGAATATAATTCCGCTTGAAGACAAAGCTACATCAGGCAAATTGCGCCGACAACATCGCTTGACGCTGCGCAAGGCCCCACGCGTAACCACTCGGCGCAAGATTTTTGGCTGCGACCGCAGCAGCGGAACCCGGCGCCGACAACAACAAACCTACCGGAGGAACACCGATGGCCGAGATTAAGATCGTCACCGAAGTCGCGGGCCGCGTCTGTGCGCTGCCGCTGTCGATCGGCGACGGCGTCGGTGAAGGCGACGACATCGTCTTTGTCGAAGCGATGAAAATGGAAATCCCGGTCGCCTCTCCGGCCGACGGAACCTTGAAGTCGCTGCACGTCGCGCTCGACGATGTCGTTGCCGAAGGCCAGCTCGTCGCGGTGATCGAAAGCTGAAATCACTTTGCGAGTATTCCGACCCATCGTGCACGTCATGCGCGATGTCGGGACGTAATGTCGCATAGAGCGGCGTCGATGTCGTGTGCAGACGACGCGGCCATCGCGTTGCCATCACTCGACTGCGGTGACATGCTCTCCTGATAACAAAGCAATCCGCAAAGCGGATGCGCTCGGGAGAGAAACATGACGGGACGTTTCGGTCCGCTCGCGGCATTCGCCGTGGGCTGCGCGCTGATCACCACAACCGCCGCGCGTGCTGACGACATCAAACTACCAACCACGATGGCATTCACCGCCTACGACACCGGCACCGCCGGTTTCAATATCGCGGTCGCGGTCGGCAAGATGATGAAGGACAAGCACGGAACCGACGTCCGCGTGCTGCCCGCCGGCAACGACGTCGCCCGCCTCGCCCCGCTGCGCAACGGCCGCGCCCAGCTCGCCTGGATGGGATCGGGCACTTACTTCGCGCAGGAAGGCGTGTTCGAGTTCGGCGCCAAGGAATGGGGCCCGCAGCCGCTGCAGATCACGCTCAGCGTGGTCGACTGCAACGGCTCCTCGCTCGGCGTCGCCGCCGACATCGGCGTCAAGGAGATCAAGGATCTGCGCGGCAAGCGCGTCGGCTTCGTGGTCGGCTCGCCGGCGCTCAACCAGAATGCGCTCGGCATCATGGCCTATGGCGGCCTGACCAAGGACGACGTCAAGATCGTCGAATTCGCCAGCTACGGCGCGATGTGGAAGGGCCTGGTCAACAACGACGTCGACGCCGCGTTCGGAACGACGATCACCGGCCCGGCCAAGGAAGCCGAGAACTCGCCGCGCGGCCTGATCTGGCCGCCGATGCCGCATGCCGACAAGGCGGCGTGGGAACGCGTCAAGAAGGTCGCGCCGTTCTTCAATCCGGCGATGTCGAGCTGCGGCGCCGCGCACCAGCCCGGCAAGCCGATCGAGCTGTCGAACTACCCGTATCCGATCGCCACCGTGTACGCGACGCAGTCGGCCGATCAGGTGTACTCGATCACCAAGGCGATGATCGTCGACTACGACGCCTATAAGGACAGCGCCCCGGGCGCGACCGGCCTCGCGGTGAAGACCCAGACGATGAAATGGGTGGTGCCGTTTCATCCCGGCGCGGTGAAGGCGCTGAAGGAAGCCGGCCAGTGGACCGCCGAGGATCAGACTCACAATGACGGGCTGATTAAGCGCCAGGAGGTGCTGGCCGCGGCTTGGAAGCAGTACGCAGCCGCGGCGCCGTCCGGTGATCAGGAATTCCGCGATGGCTGGATGACAGCAAGGGCCGCGGCATTGAAGCGGGCCGGCCTGCCGAACGGGTTCGAGTAACGCATCGCAACGCCGGGGACATTGCCATGCGCGCTGCTGAATCCGCCGCCCGCCCGACCAAACGGATCGTGCTCGACGATCCGCACTCGGTCGACAACATGCAGGAAGCCGAAGTCACCCGCGTCCGAAGCCTGACCGGCTTCTGGCGCTGGGCGCTGGTGGCCGCCGCCGCGGCTACCATCCTGCTGTGCATCAACCAGCAGTTCTCGCTGCGGTTCTTCATCGGCTACACCCAGCTCAATACGGAGTACTTCTATCTCCTGATTGCGCTGATGCTGCCGTTCACCTTCCTGATCTTCCCGGGCACGTCGACCGCGCGGCTCGACCGCGTGCCGCTTTACGACATCGCCTTGTTCGCCGCGACTGTAGTGGCGGCGCTGGTGCTGATGGGCGCCATCCGGAAAGCGGCCGAAGCCGGCTGGGAGTTCGGTGGCGCGCCGACGCATGTTTTCATCGCCGGCCTGGTGATGTGGGCGCTGCTGATGGAGGCGCTGCGGCGCACCGGCGGCTGGAGCCTGCTGCTCTGCGTGTTTCCGTTCACGGTGTATCCGCTGTTCGCCGGTGCGCGCTGGCTCGGCCCGCTCGGCGGCTCGCAGTCGACGCTGGAACAGGCGACCGCCTACCACGTGCTGTCCGGCGAAAGCCTGCTCGGCATTCCGATCCAGGCGTTCGCCGACACCGTGATCGGCTTTCTGGTGTTCGGCACCGCGCTGATGCTGACCGGCGCCGGAAAGTTCTTCATCAACCTGTCGTTCTCGATCTGCGGCACGTTCCGCGGCGGCGCCGCCAAGGTCTGCATCTTCGCCTCGGCGTTGCTCGGCATGATGTCCGGCTCGATCATCTCCAACGTGCTGACCGCCGGCACCATGACCATCCCGGTGATGAAGAAGAGCGGCTTCCGCGCCTCCTATGCGGCGGCGATCGAAGCCTGCGCCTCGACCGGCGCGGTGCTGGCGCCGCCGGTGATGGGCGCCACCGCTTTCGTCATCGCGCAGTTCCTCAACGTCTCCTATGCCGAAGTCGCGCTCGCCGCGATCGTGCCGGCGGCGCTGTACTACATCGGCCTGTTCATGCAGGTCGACGCCTATGCGGCACGGCACGGGCTCGAGGGCATCCCGCGCTCGGAACTGCCGAGCCTGTGGCAGACGCTGAAGGAGGGCTGGTACTACGCCTTCGTGATCGCCCTGCTGGTGGTGATGCTGCTGTACTTCAAGCGCGAGAGCCACGCGCCGTTCTACGCCACCGCGCTGCTGCTGGTGCTCAACCAGATCTTCTCCAAGGAGACCCGCTGGACCCTCGGCAGCATCGTCCGCTTCCTGGAGGTCAACGGCCGCACCTTCGTCGAGCTGATCGGCATCCTGGCCGGCTGCGGCCTGCTGATCGGCGCGTTCTCGATGACCGGCGTGATCTCCAGCCTCGCGGCGGATCTGTTGCGGCTCGCCGGTGACAACGCCTTCCTGCTGCTGGCGATGTGCGCCATCACCAGCCTGATCCTCGGCCTCGGCCTCACCACCACCGCCTGCTACATCTTCCTGGCGATCCTGGTGGCGCCGGCGCTGGAGAAGCTCGGGCTGAACCGGATGGCGGTGCACATGTTCATCTTCTATTGGGGCATGCTGTCGTCGATCACGCCACCTGTGGCCATCGCGTCCTTTGCAGCCGCCGGCATCGCCGGCTCACCGGCAATGAAGACCGGATGGGAATCGATGTGGGTGGGCAGCATCATCTACTTCATCCCGTTCTTCTTCGTGATGAATCCGGCGCTGGTGCTGCAGGGGCCGAGCCCCTATCTCGCCGCGCTCGGCCTGCTGACGCTGGCGGCCGCGGGCACGCTGTGCATCTGCGGCGGCATCCAGGGCTATCAGGTCGGCATCGGCAATCTCCGTAGCGCCGGCGCGCTGGAATGGCCGCTGCGCATCGCGCTGGTGATCGGCGGCTTCGTGCTGGCGACGCCGGGCGGCGGCATCAATCCGCTGTCGCAGGTGCAGGTCACCTCGCTCGGGCTGTGCCTGCTGGTCCCGACGCTGGCGATCGCGCTGCTGCTGGTCCGCCGCGGCGACGGCGGAGGGCAGCGTCTCGCCCGCCCCATCGTGTAGCAGTTACCGCCGCGGCGCCTGTCACAGCACCGACGCCGCGGCGGTCTGCTGGTTGATTTCCCTGGACACACCACTCGCATTGGTTGAGCATCCTGGCGTTTCAAACCAAGGAGCTTTGCAATGCAGCGTGTATTGGAAGTCACTTCGGTTGAGCTCAGCCTGGTCAAGACCAAGCCTCCGCAGATTCACATCGTCACCCACGGCACGGTGCCGACCTCCGGCTGGAAGCAACCGCGGCTGTCGCCGTGGTTCTACATCCGGCCACCGGACGACGGCATTCAGGACTTCGATTTTGTGGCCGACGCCCCGACCGGGATCGTGCTGCCGGTGATCACGCCGATCGTGGGCGAAGCCACCATCCCGCGCGATCCCGCCGACTACTGGGGCCCGAGCAAAGCGCTCCGCGGTGTCCGCATCCACGCCCGCAGCAGCACCCGGGAAGCGACCTTCGGCGACGCCGAAGAACTCGCACAGGCAATCTCCCTGTTTCGTGGCGACGACGATCCGATCCCGTGGCTGATCTTCACCGCGACATCATCGGAATGCGACCTGACCGGCAAAGTGCTCCGCGTCTATCACACCGGCGACATGCTGACCCGCGACTACCGGACCGACCGCGGCAATGTCGAGCTCGACCCCAATACCCAGCGTGTCGTCCGGGTGTGGTGCGGCTGAATTTCTGAGACGTCCAAGCGCGGCGGGCTCCGCGCGCCCGCCGCAGCACTTCCAGCGATCAGCCCGGCAGCTTCTCGAACATCGGGACCAACTGGCCGGTGAAGCTGGTGAACTCGGCGCGGACTCGGTCGCCGATCACCAGATCGTTGGCGCCATGCGCCATCATCCGGAATCCCTCGGCACAATCGACCAGCACGATCTTGAACGGCACATGCGCCCGCGCCTCGGCGGTGGCGGCGCGGTGCACCAGGGTCGCGGCGCACACCACGCCCTCGCCGCTCGCGACCATCGTCGTCAGTTCCTCGCCGCCACAGGCCGCGCAAAAATCCCGGTGGAAATACTGTACCGCGCCGCAGCCGCCGCAGCGCTGATACGTGATCGTCGGCTCGCCGCCGGTCCAATCGGGCATCGCCATCTCGCTCATCGCACCCGCTCCAGGATCATGCTGACATGCGACGACAGCACGCCGCCATCGCCATGCAGCAGCGCCACCGAGGCATCGTGGACCTGACGATCACCGGCCCGGCCGGTCATCTGTAGATGCGTCTCGACCAGATGCGCCATCGCGCCGCCGACGCCGCAATGGCCGTAGCTCAATAGTCCGCCATGAGTGTTGAGCGGCATCGCGCCGTTTCGCGAGAAGTAGCCGTCCCGCGCTCGCGCCGCCGCTTCGCCGCGCGCCGCAAGCCCGAGGTCTTCGAGCAGCATCAACAGCGTGATGGTGAAGCTGTCGTACACCGCTGCATACTTCACGTCGCACACCGCAGCGCCGCTCGCCGCCCAGGCCCGCGCGATCGACTGCTCGGCGCCGGACGGCCCGTCGGCGGGCATCGCGGTGACGTGCTGATGGGTATGGGCCTGACCGCAGCCGCGCACCTTGATACGATGTTCAGTGGTCGGCTCGCGGCTGATCACCAGCGCGGCGCCGCCGTCCGACACCGGGCAGCAATCAAGCAGCTTCAGCGGCGAGGCGATCGGTTTCGACGCCATCACCTCGGTGACGCTGATCGGCTCGCGAAACTGCGCGCCCGGATGGGCGATGGCGTGGCTGCGCATCAGCACCGCGAACTCGGCGAGGTCTTCCTCGGTGACGCCGTGGTCGTGCATGTAGCGCGATGCCACCAGGCCGTAATAGGCCGGGATGGTCGGCCCGAGCGGGACCTCGTAGATCGGGTGACCGACCTGTGCCAGCGCCTGCACCGAGGCATCACGGCTCTGGCCGGTCAGCCGGTTCTCGCCGCCCACGACGAGGATGTTCTTGGCCGCCCCGCTCTCGACCAGCTGATGCGCCAGCATCGCCATCGCCATGCCGGTGGCGCCGCCGACCTGCACTGCGTGGCAATAGCTCGGCCGGATGCCGAAATGCTCGGCGAACACCGTCGCCAGCATGATATGCGGCATCGTGGTCGAATAGCCGCACAGCAGCCCGTCGATATCGCCGCGCTTCAGGCCCGCATCCGCAATCGCCGCCTCCGCCGCCTCGCGCATCAGGCTGAGCGTGGTCGAGCCATCGATCTTGCCGAACGGCGTGAGACCCACGCCGGTGATGTAGCTCATGACGTGGACACCTCTTCTCGCTGCGCATGGCCTCTCAACGTCATTCCGGGGCGTGAGCGTAGCTCACGAACCCGGAATCTCTGTGCGCAACGACCTCGGGATTCCGGGCCTGCGCTGCTGACGCAGCGCATCCCGGAATGACGAACGAGAGACCGATTGTGATCAAGGCGGTCAGCGACGCGTCGAGCACAGCGCGCTCCCCTCCCCCTTGCGGGGAGGGGTCGGGGGTGGGGGGCCGCGGGCACTGAGCCTGTGGCAAGAACCCTCACCCCAGCCCTCTCCCGCAAGCGGGAGAGGGAGAAGAGGCGCTGTGCCGGCCACCCAGCAACGCGATTGAGCACTACCGCTGCTTGCTTCATACGCTTAGTTCCGCTGCGGCAGCTTCAGCGCGCCGCAGCGCTGCAGATCCGCAACCTCGTCTGCGCCATAGCCCGCCTCGCGCAGCACCTCGGCGCCGTGTTCGCCGAGCCGCGGCGCGAAGCGCTGGCGCTCGGCCTCGGTCTCCGACCACGTCGCCGAAACCTTCATGTCGCGGATCGCGCCTTCGCTAGGATGCTCGACGACGGGGAAGAAATCCGTCGCGACCAGATGCGGATCGTGCAGGATGCTTTCGAGGTCGTGCATCCGCATCGCTGGCACGTCGGCGGCGTCGAGCAATGTCACCCACTCGTCCGTAGTCCTGGTCAGAAAGATCCGCGCCAGCTCGGCATAGACCACGTCGATGTTCACCGCGCGCCGGGCGAAGCTGGTGTAGCGGTCGTCAGCCAGCAGATCGTCGCGGCCGACCGCGGTGAGGAAGCTGATCCACTGCTTGTCGTTATAGACCATCGCGCAGATGTAGCCGTCGGCAGTCTGATACGGCCGGCGGTCCGGCGACAGATGCCGTGCGTAGCCGCCGCGATCGAGCGGCGGCTCATAAGTGAGGCCGCCCATGTGATCGCCCATCACGAAGCTCGCCATGGTTTCGAACATCGGGATGTCGAGCCGCTGGCCTTGGCCGGTGCGATCCCGATGCACCAGCGAGGCGCAAATCGCGCCGACGGCGGTGAGCCCGACGATGCGGTCGACCAACGCATTCGGCACGTAGCGCGGCGTCCCGTCTCCGACGCGCGCATTCAGCGCAGGCAATGCGGTGGCGCCCTGGATCAGATCGTCATAGGCCGGCTTCGCCGCATACGGCCCATCCTGGCCGAAGCCGAACACGCCGGCATAGATCAGCCGCGGATTGAGCGGCGCGACGTCGTCATAGCCGAGCCGCAGCCGCGCCATCGCCTGCGGGCGAACGTTATAAACCAGCACGTCGGCGCGCGCGATCAGCCGCAGCGCGGCGGCGCGGCCAGCGTCGTGCTTGAGGTCGAGGCAGATGCTGCGCTTGTTGCGGTTGGCGTTGAGAAACACCGGCCCCATGCCGGGATGCCGTGCCGGACCGATCTGCCGGGTGACGTCGCCGTCGGGGGATTCGATCTTGATGACGTCGGCGCCGTAATCGCCGAGCATCTGGGTGGCATAAGGCCCCATCAGCACCGACGTCATGTCGACGATTGTTGTGCCCGCCAGTGGCCCCATCGCGGCGCTTCGCTTCCCTGGTTCGCGGCGCTCTGATCGGCGCCGTCATGGCGATGTAACGGGACCGGCTCGCCGAGATCAAGCCGGCGCCCGGCATGGCGCCATGCGGGACAAACTCCACGACGCGGAAGGTTTTGACCGCCCTCATTGACCAAGCAGCCGCCGACCCGTTGACTTCGCGCAGTTTGGGGCGGAGACGAGCGGCGATGACCACCCATCATACAACCTACACCGCGCCGCCATTCGGCCCGGCGCTGATGCTGAACGCCTTCGCGCCCTCGAGCGGCTGGAATCCGAAAGACGGCTTCCCGGATTTCAGCTTCATCTGGCGCGGCTATCAGATCAGTCCCGCTGCGCTGGCGACCTTGCAACGCGCTGCGGGCCGCGACGATGCGGCGACGGCCGACCGCCTGATGCTGCTGGCGCCGCATGTCACCGGCTTCCGGCTGACGATGGCGCTGCTGATGTGCCGGGACTGGCCGCTGCCGATCTGGCGGGCGCTGCAGCTCCGCAACCGGGTGATCCGCAGCGGCGCGATCAAACTCGACACGCCGTCCGACCTGATCGTGCGGGCGACCGGCTGGCGGGTGCATGACAAGGGCATCGAGCTCGACGTCCTGGCGCAACTGATGCAGGGCGAGGATTGCCCGTGGCAAAGCATCACCACGTTCTATTACCGCGGCCGCTTCGACGGACCGGCGAGCCACGGCGCCGACGACGGTGCGGCGATGGCCTCGCCCCCGATCGAGCCGTCGCTGCCGCCGCTGACGCAATGGACTGTCGCTGGCGACGAGCGGCTGCGTTGGGCGGCGCTGACCGGCGATTACAATCCGCTGCACCTCGCCGATATCTACGCCCGCGCCACCGGCTTCGCCGCCGCCTCGGCCCACCCGCAGCGCATCGCCGCGCAATGCCTCGGCCACCTCGCCCCGACACCAGAGCCACCGACGCAGCTCGACCTCTGGTTGAAAGGCCCAGTGTATTTCGGCCGCATCGCATCGCTGCGCGCGGCCGCAACCGAAGACGGCACCACCTTCGGCCTCTGGATCAACGGCGACGATCGTCCGGCGATGGTGGGGGTGACGCGATAACCGGCGACCGTCGTCGACATCGCGCCAACCCGGTGGCTCGCGATGACGGCGGAGGGTTGCCTCCAGCATCTTGCGACCTTGGCATTCTCGGACCTATCAGTTCGTCATGCCCGGCCTTGTGCCGGGCATCCACGCCTTTGACTTCGCGATGCCCCGAAGGCGTGGATGGCCGGGACGAGCCCGGCCATGACGAGGAATCGGAAGTTGTTGCCGAATTACTTCACGATCTTCCGCAGCTCCGTCTTCAGCACTTTGCCGTAATTATTCTTCGGCAGCGCGTCGAGATAGACGTAGCGCTTGGGGCGCTTGAAGCGGGCGATGGTGGCGAGGCAGTGGGCGTCGAGCGTGGCGTCGTCGGCCGCGGCGCCGTCGGAGAGCACGACGCAAGCGACGACGTTCTCGCCCCATTCCGGATCGGCCACCCCGATCGCCGACACCTCGCGCACAGCCGGATGCGTCAGCAGCGCCTCCTCGACCTCGCGCGGATAGATATTGGTACCGCCGGAGATGATGACGTCCTTGGAGCGGTCCGACAGCGTCAGGAAGCCGTCGTCATCCAAACGCCCGACATCGCCGGTGCGCAGCCAGCCGTCCTTCAGCGTCTCGGCATTGGCCTGCGGATTGTTCCAATAGCCGAGCATCACGGTTGAGCCCTTGACCTCGATCTCGCCGGTCTCGCCCGGCGGCAGCACTTCGCCGTTCGCGCCGGTGATCCGCACCGACACCACGCTCTGCGCGGTGCCGACAGAAGCGAGCCGCTGCAGATAGCGCGGATGATCGACGTCGGCGTGCAGCGCGCGCTTCAGCGAGGTGATCGTCATCGGCGATTCACCCTGGCCGTAGATCTGGACGAAGCGTTGGCCCATCACGCCGAGCGCCTCGCGGATGTCGGCGAGATACATCGGGCCGCCGCCATAGACGATGGTGCGCAGCCCCTCGCCGGCCTCGCCGCGGCGCTTGGCGGCCTCGACCAGGCGCTTGATCATGGTCGGCGCGGCGAACATCGCGACGTTGCCGAGCTGCTTGCCGAGGCTGAGCACCTCGTCCGGATCGAACCCGCCGGACTCCGGCACGACGTGCCGCGCGCCGAACCGGACGTGGATCATGTTGTAGAGCCCGGCGCCGTGCGAGATCGGCGCGGCGTACAGCGCCGCATCATCGGGCGTCACCGCGTCGACATCGGCCAGATAGCTCAGCGACATCGCCACGAGATTGCCGTGGCTGAGCATCACGCCCTTGGGCCGGCCGGTGGTGCCGGAGGTGTAGAACAGCCAGGCGAGATCGTGATCGTCGCGCGCGACCGGCGCCTTGGCCCCCTCGCCGCTGCGCGCACGGTCGTAACCGTCGCTGTCGATCGCCAGCACCGCCATGCCGGGCGGCAGATCGCAGGTGGCTTCGTTGAAAGTGTCAGCGGTGTCGTCGCAGATCAGCGCCAGCCTCGCTTCCGCATTGCTGCAGATCCAGGCGACCTCCTTGCCGTGCAGCTTGGCGTTGATCGGGATCGCCACCGCGCCCGCCCACCAGATGCCATACAGCGCTTCGAGATAGCGCGTGCAATTATGCGCGAACAACGCGACGCGATCGCCGGGCGCGATGCCGTAATCGCGCGCCAGCGCCGCGCCGAACGAGGCCGCACGCGACGCGAACGTCGCGTAGTCGGCATCGACCGTGGTGCCCGTCAGCAGCGCCGGAGCGCCCGGCCGCAGCCGGGCGCTCGCAGCAAGCCATTCCGCCAGATTCATCCCCCACCCCCGGCTGTTGGTTACTTGGCCGGTTCGAGCACCGACACGTAATTGGCGACCGCCGCGCCGCCCATATTGAAGATGCCGGCGAGTTTGGCGTCCTTGATCTGCATGCCTTCCGGCGCCTGGCCGAGCAGCTGCATCGCGCTCAGCACGTGCATCGACACGCCGGTCGCGCCGATCGGATGGCCCTTGGCCTTGAGACCGCCGGACGGATTGATCGGCAGCTTGCCGTCCTTTTGGGTCCAGCCTTCCTTGATCGCACGGGCGCCCTGCCCCTTCGGCGTCAGGCCCATCGCTTCGTATTCGATCAGCTCGGCGATGGTGAAGCAATCGTGGGTCTCGACGAACGACAGATCGTTCAGCGTGACGCCCGCCTGCTCCAACGCGCGCTGCCAAGCCACGGTGCAGCCTTCGAACTGCAGGATGTCGCGCTTGGACATCGGCAGGAAATCCTGCGCATGGGCGCGGGCGCGGATGTTGACCGCCTTGCCCATCGCCTTGGCGTTCTCGGCAGACGTCAGCACCAGCGCTGCGGCGCCGTCGGACACCAACGAGCAGTCGGTGCGCTTCAGGGGACCGGCGACGAACGGATTCTTTTCGCCTTCGGCGCGGCAGAACTCGAAGCCGAAATCCTTGCGCATCTGGGCATAGGGATTGGCGACGCCATTGTGGTGGTTCTTGGCGGCGATCATCGCCAGCGCGTCGGACTGGTCGCCGTATTTCTGGAAGTACTTCTGGGCGATGATGCCGAACACGCCGGCAAAACCGGCCGGGGTGTCGCCGTCTTCCGGCAAGTACGACGCGCGCAGCAGATTCTTGCCGATCTCAGGCCCCGGGGTGCGGGTCATCTGCTCCACACCGACCACCAGCACGACCTTGGCGGCACCGGATTCGATCGCGCGGATGCCCTGATGCACGGCGGCGGAACCGGTGGCGCAGGCGTTCTCCACCCGAGTGGCCGGCTTGAAGCGCAGCGCCGGATCGGCCTGCAGCACCAGCGCGGCGGTGAAGTCCTGCGGCGAGAAGCCGGCATTGAAATGTCCGAGCACGATCTCGTCGACGTCGCCCGGCGCAATCCCGGCGTCGGCGATCGCCTCAGTTGCGACGCGGACGATCATGCTTTCCACGGTTTCGGCGTCGAACTTGCCGAACGGCATATGGGCCCATCCAACGATGCTGGCAGTCATGGCGTTTTCTCCTCGAAGGTCGATGAAACTCGGACCTGGATTTATTATAGGATGACCATCAGATAAAGACATCCCCGCTCACGGAATGGTGGCCGGGCACGGCACGAAGGGCGGGCGCCGGCCCATCCGCGTCATTGCGAGCGCAGCGAAGCAATCCAGAGACCGTGCACGGAGCTGGATCGCTTCTCGCGGAGCCTGTGCCTGGACGGCGCGAAGCCCCGATCCGGCTGCTCCTCGCAATGACGGTGCGGGGCAAGGCGGTTACTTCACGAACTTGCCGCCCAGTTCGTCCTCGATGTGGATCCGGATGATGTCGTCGAAGGTCTTTTCGGCGGTGGTGAAGCCGAGCTTCAGCGCGCGGTCGGTCGAGAAGTTGCGTGGCCAGCCGGCGACAATGCCGATGATGGTCGGATCCGGCTCCCGCTTGATCCTTTCAACCACGGCCTTGCCGGCAACCCGCTCCAATGCGGCGATCTGCTCGCCGACCGTGGCGGGCAGCCCCGGCATCGACAGGCTGCGGCGCGGCCCCATCGCGGCGGTGTCCATGGTGGCGGCGTGGATCAGGAAGCCGACCGCCGAACGCGGCGAAGCGTGCCAATGCATCACCTCGTCGGACACCGGCAGCACCGCCTCCTGCCCGCTCAGCGGCTCGCGGATGATGTTGGAGAAGAAGCCGGACGCCGCCTTGTTCGGCTTGCCGGGGCGGACGCAGATCGTCGGCAGGCGGATGCCGACGCCGTCGAAAAAGCCCTTGCGGGTGTAGTCGGCGATCAGAAGTTCGCAGATCGCCTTCTGGGTGCCGTAGCTGGTCAGCGGCGCCGACAGGAATTCGTCGCCGATCTTCTCCGGGAACGGCGCGCCGAACACCGCGATCGACGAGGTGAACACCAGCCGCGGATGATAGTCGTCGCCCTCGGCGCGGATCGCATCGATCAGATGCTTGGTGCCGTCGAGATTGATCCGGTAGCCCTTGTCGAAATCCGCCTCGGCTTCGCCCGAGACGATGGCCGCCAGATGGAAGATCACCTCCGGCCGATGCGCCACCAGCGCCGCCGCCTGACCCGGTTCGGCGAGATCGCTGGTCACCACCTGGATCGCGATCGAGGCATGCGGCGGCCGCACCGGCGCCACCACGTCCTGCAGCGTCATCCGGGTGATCTCGCGGCTGCCGAGCCGCCCGTCCGCCAGCAGCCGCTCGGTGAGCTTGCGCCCGACCATGCCGGCGGCGCCGAGTATCAGAATGTGCAAGGAACGCTCCGTGGATTGACAGGGCGCGCCGGCCCCGAGCAGTGACCCTCATGGTGAGGAGGCGCGAAGCGCCGTCTCGAACCATGAGGCGAGTGTGGCCCATCCTTCGAGACGCGCGCAAGAGCGCGCTCCTCAGGATGAGGTCGATCGGGCGGCAATGCCTCAGCGATCTCCGCACTTCGTCATTGCGAGGAGCGACGCGACGAAGCAATCCAGTTCGGTGCACTGAGCTGGATTGCTTCGCTGCGCTCGCAATGACGGAGCAGAATCACTCCTTCACCGCCCCGGTCATCGCCGACACGTAATGCTCGACGAAGAACGCGTAGAGGATGACGAGCGGCAGCGAGCCGACCAGGGCGCCGGCCATCAGCGAGCCCCATTTGTAGATGTCGCCGTCGACGAATTCGTTGACGATCGCCACGGGCACAGTCTTGTTCGGCGTCGACTGCAGGAAGGTCAGCGCGTAGATGAATTCGTTCCAGCAAAGCGTGAAGCAGAAGATGAAGGCCGAGATCAACCCCGGCACCGCAAGCGGAATGATGATCTTGATCAGGATCTGCCAGCGCGAGGCGCCGTCGATCAGCGCGCATTCCTCGAGCTCGAACGGGATGGTCTTGAAGTAGCCCATCAGCAGCCAGGTCGAGAACGGGATCAGCAGCGTCGGATACACCAGGATCAGCGACAGCGGCGAGTCGAACAGGCCGTAAGCCTGGATCACCGAGGCGAGCGGAATGAACAGGATCGACGGCGGCACCAGATACGCCAGGAAGATCGCGCCGCCGACGGTGTCGGCACCGCGGAAGCGCAGCCGCACGATCGCATAGGCGGCGAGCACGCTGGCGGCGATCGACAGCACGGTGGAGGCTGCCGCGACATACATCGTGTTCCACAGCCAGCGCGGATATTGTGTTTCGAACAGCAGCTTCTGGATGTGCTTCAGCGTCGGATGCACCACCCAGAACGGGTTGTAGGTCTCCATGTCGATCAGCTGCTCGTCCGGTTTGATCGCCGTCAGCCCCATCCAGTAGAACGGGAACAGCAGCACGACGAGAATGACGAACAGCGGCAGATACAGCGTCACCAGCCGGCGCGGCAGCGACTCCAGATAGCTCATTCCCTCGCTGTCGTCGCTCTGCGCCACGGTGGCGGCCGCTTTGACGGCGAGCCGGGGATCGGAGGCGGTGGTCTCAGTCATTGTCGGTCCCCTGCTGCCATTTGCGCCGCTGCATGCCGAACCACGAGATCGCGATCGCCGCGAGCAGGAACGGGATCATCGCGGTGGCGATCGCCGCGCCCTCCCCGAGCCGGCCCGACAGAATTCCGCGCTGATAGCTTAGCGTCGCCATCAAATGCGTGGCATTGACCGGGCCGCCGCGGGTCAGCGCCCAGATCAGTTGAAAATCGGTGAAGGTGAACAGCACCGAGAACGTCATCACCACCGCGATGATCGGCGTCAGCAGCGGATAGGTGATGTAGCGGAAGCGCTGCCACGCGGTGGCGCCGTCCAGCGTCGCAGCTTCATACAGCGACGGCGACACCGTCTGCAGGCCGGCCAGCAGCGTGATCGCCACGAACGGCACGCCGCGCCAGATATTGGCGAAGATCACCGATGCGCGCGCCCAATTGCTGTCGCCGAGGAAGTTGATGTTCTGATCGATCACCCCGAGCTTGATCAGCGACCAGGAGATGATCGAGAACTGCGAGTCGTAGATCCACCAAAACGCGATCGCCGACAGCACCGTCGGCACGATGAACGGCACCAGCACCGCGGCGCGGATAATCGCCTTGAACGGCATGTGCCGATTGAGCAGCAGCGCCAGATACAGGCCGACCGCGAATTTGATCGCGCTGGCGACCACCGTGTAGAGGATGGTGTTGAACACCGACAGCCAGAAGATGCTGTCGTCCCACAGCCATTCGTAGTTCTCAACCCCGATGAACACCCCGCCGCGCCCGATCCGCGCGTCGGTGAAGCTCATCCAGACGCCGAGAAACAGCGGATACGCCAGGAACAGGATCAGGAACGCCGCCGCCGGCAGCATGAACCACAGCGCGATGAAATTGCGGCTGGTGCGCAGGCGTTGCCAAGCGGTGGGGCCGGAGTGCTCGCGCATCTGAAGTGTAGTCATGCTAACTCCGTCCGTCCGCTTGCGGGCCGAGTGAAGGTCTCACTCCTTCACGTTCGTCATTCCGGGGCGCGCGAAGCGCGAGCCCGGAATCCATAACCACCGCCGGGAGTATGGATTCCGGGTTCGCGCCAAGTGGCGCGCCCCGGAATGACAAACGTAAGGTTTCCATTGGTGTGGCGCCTTTGTCGGCTGAGAAGGGTCGGCGCATGTCACCACCCCTTCTCTTCCCCGTTACGCCCTGAAGATCCGCTTCGCGGCGCGTTCGGCGCTGCTCATGGCGGTCTTCACGTCTTCGCGGCCGGTGCAGTAGTTGGCGAACATGTCGACGACGACGAAGTCGGCGATCGCCGCCGCGGCGTTCTCGCCCATCTGGGCGTCGCCGGCCGGCGTCGAGGCGGTGCGGGCGACGTCGCGATACGGCGTATTCTTCGGGTCCGCGGTCCACATCGGGTTCTTCTCGTAGTCGAGCAGGAACGGCGACAGATAGCCCTGCGCCGCCTCGACCCACGGGTTGAACTGCTCCGGCTCCATCATGAAGGCGGTGAACGCCTTGCAGGTCTGCGGGAACTTGGTGAAGTTGTAGATCAGGATCGGGAAGCCGAGATGCAGCTCGCGGGTCTTGCCGTTGAGGCCGGCGGGCAGATGCGCGTGGTTGATGTCCTCCGCCATCTCCTTGTTGTCTTTCTTCGCCGTGACGTAGATCGAGATGCCGTTGGTGGTGAGATAGAGCTGGCCGGCAAGAAACGCCTTGTTGTTGGAGGCATCGTTCCACGACGCGGTGCCGGGGATGAAGTTCTCGTACAACCCCTTGACGTATTCGAGCGCCTTGGCGGTCTCGGGCGAATTGACGACGACCTTGCTGTCCTTGTCGATCAGCGCGCCGCCGTGCGCCCACAGCGCCCAGTGCAGCCAGCCATTGGCATCGCCCGACGCGTGGCCGAGCGCCATGCCGGCCGGCGTGCCGTTCTTATTCATGCCCTTCACCAGATCGGAGAAGCCGGCGAGATCCTTCGGAAACTCCTTGTGGCCGGCCTTCTCGGCCGCGCTGATCCGGTAGTTGACGAGGCCGCCGGTCGCCGCCACCGGGATGCCGATCCACTTGCCGTTGAACATGCCGTAGGCCTTGCCGGAGTCGCTCCAGCCGCCGCACTTCTTGGCAAGATAATCGGCGACGTCCGACACGTCGGTGCACTTGTTCGGGAACAGGAACGGCAGCGAGTACAGACCCCACACCATGTCGAGCCCCTGCCCGGTATTGGCCGCGACCGAAGCCTTGGGCTGGATGTCGTCGTAGGACTCGTTGGAGACGTTGATGGTTACGTTGTTGGCCTTCTGGAACGCGTCGACGATCTTCATGAAGGCGACGTCTTCGGCTTCAACGAACCGCTTCCAGCGCAGCAGATTGATCTTGGCACCGGGCTCGGGCTTCCACGGCGAGGCCTGCGCCCAGGCCTTGGCGTAGCCGAGCAACTGGTCGGCGGACATCGTCGCTGCCGTGGCCAACGTGATCGCGCCACCCTTCAACAACGTGCGGCGATCGAGGGTAAAGTCCGTCATCTGTCGTTCACTCCCTATGTTCCGCTTTATGCATTGGTTCGTTGATCGACCAATTCTTGTATTTGTCTGTCACGCTCTAGATCCGCCGGCCGCTCTCCTTGTCGAACAGATGCGCGACGTCGGCGCGCGGCTGCAGATGGATCAGATCGCCGGGCGCGACCGGATGCCGTTCGCGGAACACCGCGATCACTTCCTGATCGCCGACCCGCGCCACGATCTGGGTTTCCGAGCCGGTCGGCTCGACCACCGCGACCTCGGCCGCAATGCCGCTGTCGGCGAAGTCGAGATGCTCGGGACGAATGCCGTAAGAGACGGGGCGGCCGTTGCCATTCGCCGGCGCCGCCGTCACCGGCAGCTTGGCGCCGCTGACGGTCTCGACATAGGGCTGGCCGCTGTTCACCTTCAGCGTGCCGTCGAGGAAGTTCATCGCCGGCGAACCGATGAAGCCGGCCACGAATTTGTTGTCAGGCCGGTCGTACAGATCCAGCGGCGCGCCGATCTGCTCGACCACGCCGTCCTGCATCACCACGATTTTGTCGGCCATCGTCATCGCCTCGATCTGGTCGTGGGTGACGTAAACCGTGGTGGTCTTCAGCCGCTGGTGCAGTTCCTTGATCTCGGTGCGCATCGCCACCCGCAGCTTGGCGTCAAGGTTGGACAGCGGCTCGTCAAACAGGAACACCTGCGGATCGCGCACGATGGCCCGGCCCATCGCGACGCGCTGGCGCTGGCCGCCGGAGAGCTGGCGCGGATAGCGGTCGAGCAATTTGCCGAGATCGAGGATGTCGGCAGCACGCCGCACTTTACTGTCGATGGTCTTCTGATCGGCGCCGCGCAGCTTCAGCGAAAAGCCCATGTTCTGGGCCACCGTCATGTGCGGGTACAGCGCGTAGTTCTGGAACACCATGGCGATGTCCCGCTCCTTCGGCTGCACGTCGTTGACGACGCGCTCGCCGATCGAGATCGTTCCTGCGGTGATTTTTTCCAGCCCTGCGAGCATCCGCAGCAAAGTGGATTTGCCGCAGCCGGACGGGCCGACCAGAACGACGAACTCACCATCTTCGATGGGAACAGTCACGCCGTGCAATACTTCGAAGCCGCCGAAAGACTTACGCACGTCGTGAATCTGCACCGACGCCATCCAGCACCTCCCGATGTCCCGCCATTTGTTGCGGTCGTTGCCGCCGGCGTGAGACTTATGTTGACGCAACTCTTAGCAGAATATTTCGCCGCTGTCGCGCTCGCAAATTAGTCCGGCGTGATCACACTACGCCGATTGCGTAGCGCGGTGCGACATGCCAGCATGCGCGCCGTTCCATGCTCAGCAAAGGCGCTCAAAACATCCGCTTCAAGGATGTGTGCGGTGCGGGAGACACGATGACGAAGCACGATGCCGGCAGCCCCCGGCGCAAACTCCGGTCCAGCGAATGGTTCAACGATCCGCATAATCCGGGAATGACCGCGCTCTATCTCGAGCGCTATTTGAACTACGGACTGACCCGCGCGGAACTGCAGTCCGGCAAGCCGATCATCGGCATCGCCCAGACCGGCAACGACCTGTCGCCCTGCAACCGGCATCATCTCGATCTGGCGCAGCGCGTCCGCGAAGGCATCCGGGCGGCCGGCGGCATCGCGATGGAGTTTCCCGTGCATCCGATCCAGGAGACCGGCAAGCGGCCGACCGCGGCGCTCGATCGCAATCTTGCGTATCTCGGCCTGGTCGAAGTGCTGTTCGGCTACCCGCTCGACGGCGTGGTGCTGACCACCGGCTGCGACAAGACTACGCCGGCCTGCCTGATGGCGGCCGCGACCGTGAACATCCCGGCGATCGTGCTGTCGGGCGGCCCGATGCTCAACGGCTGGCACAATGGCGAACGCACCGGCTCCGGCACGGTGGTGTGGAAGTCGCGGGAGCGGCTTGCCGCCGGCGAGATCGACTACGAACAGTTCATGGAGATCGTGGCCTCCTCGGCGCCGTCGGTTGGGCACTGCAACACCATGGGCACCGCCTCGACCATGAACTCGCTGGCCGAAGCGCTCGGCATGTCGCTGCCCGGCTGCGCCGCGATCCCGGCGCCGTATCGCGAGCGCGGCCAGATCGCCTACGAGACCGGCGTGCGCGCGGTCGAGATGGTGTGGGAGGATCTCAAGCCGTCCGATATCCTGACACGCAAGGCGTTCGAGAACGCCATCGTGGTCAATTCGGCGATCGGCGGCTCGACCAACGCGCCGATCCATCTCAATGCGCTGGCTCGCCATGTCGGCGTCGAACTGTCGATCGACGACTGGCAGAGCGTCGGCCACGCGATTCCGCTGCTGGTCAATCTGCAGCCCGCCGGTCTCTATCTCGGCGAGGAGTATCACCGCGCCGGCGGCGTGCCGACGGTGGTCGGCGAATTGATGCGCCACGGCAAGATCCACCAGGACGCGCTGACGGTGAACGGCAAGACCATGGGCGAGAACTGCGCCGGCGCGCCCGCCCCCGATGGCGACGTGATCCATCGCTACGACACGCCGCTGGTGCACGACGCCGGTTTCTTGGTGCTGCGCGGCAATCTGTTCGATTCCGCGATCATGAAGACCAGCGTGATCAGCCTCGAATTCCGCGAGCGCTATCTGTCCAATCCGAAGGACCCGAACGCGTTCGAGGGCCGCGCCATCGTGTTCGAAGGGCCGGAGGATTATCACCACCGCATCGACGATCCGGCGCTCGATATCGACGAGCACTGCATCCTGTTCGTGCGCGGCACCGGGCCGATCGGCTATCCGGGCGGCGCCGAAGTGGTCAACATGCAGCCGCCGGCGGCGCTGATCAAACGCGGCATCCATTCACTGCCGTGCATCGGCGACGGCCGCCAGTCCGGCACCTCGGGCTCACCCTCGATCCTCAATGCCACGCCGGAAGCCGCCGCCAATGGCGGCCTGGCGCTGCTGAAGACCGGCGATCGCGTCCGCATCGACCTCAACAAGGGCAGCGCCGACATCCTGATCTCGGACGAGGATCTGAAGCAGCGCCGCGCCGACCTCGCCGCCCATGGCGGCTTCGCCTATCCGAAGCACCAGACGCCGTGGCAGGAGCTGTATCGCTCGACCGTCGGCCAGCACGCCACCGGCGCCTGCATGGAGTTCGCCACCCGCTACCAGAACATCGCCGGCGCCATCGGCGTGGCGCGGCATAATCATTGATGGGTGCGGCCCGGGCACGGCACGTGCCCATTATGATCGTCATGCGCGGGCTTGATCCGCGCATCCATCATCACACGAAGAACGATGGATGGCCGGGTCAAGCCCGGCCATGACGTCGTCGGGAGGAAACAGCATGACCGACCGCCTGAAAGGCAAACGCGCGTTCGTCACCGCGGCGGCGGCGGGGATCGGGCGGGCATCGGCGATCGCGTTTGCATGCGAGGGCGCCGAGGTGTTCGCGACCGATATCGATGACGCCGGGCTGGCGCCGCTCACCGAGCACGGCATCGCGCGCACCGCGAAGCTCGATGTCCGCGACACCGCGGCGGTCGAAGCGATTGCCCGAGAGGCCGGCACCGTCGACATCCTGCTCAACGCCGCCGGCTTCGTACATCACGGCACGGTGCTCGACTGCTCGGATACGGATTGGGACTTCTCGTTCGACCTCAACGTCAAGTCGATGCATCGCACTATCCGCGCGTTTCTGCCCGCGATGCTGGAAGCGGGCCGCGGCTCGATCGTCAATATTTCGTCGGCCGCCGGCGTGTTCAAGGCGGCACCGAACCGCTACGTCTATGGCGCGACCAAAGCCGCGGTGGCGGCGCTGACGCGCGCGGTCGCGGTCGATTTCATCACCCGCGGCATCCGCTGCAATGCGATCTGCCCAGGCACGATCGAAACCCCGTCGATGCTCGGCCGCGCCGCCGCGCTCGGGCCGCAGGGCCGCGAGATGTTCGTGTCGCGCCAGCCGATGGGCCGTCTCGGCAACGCCGAGGAAATCGCCGCGCTGGCGGTGTACCTCGCCTCCGACGAAAGCGCGTTCACCACCGGCGTCGCGCATATCATCGATGGCGGTTGGACGTTGTGAGTCCTTTCGCTGGGATGGAAGATTGTCATTGCGAGGAGCGAAGCGACGAAGCAATCCAGTTCAGTGCTCGCGATCCTGGATTGCTTCGCTTCGCTCGCAATGACGGAGTTGCCGAATAGGATCGGAGGACACAGCAGCCATGAACACCATCGATCTCAACCATCGCTGCGCCGTGGTCACCGGCGGAGCGCAGGGGATTGGGCGGGCGATCGCGGAGCGGTTTGTTGCATCGGGGGCCAAGGTGGCGCTGTGGGACCACGACCTCGCGCTAGCCGAGCGGACCGCCAAGGAGATCGGCGACGACGTGACGATCGCCGTCGCGGTCGACGTCACCGATCCGGCCGCGGTCGACCGCGCACGTGACGCGACGCTGCAGGCGTTCGGCAAGATCGACATCCTGGTCAACAATGCCGGGATCGCCGGCGTCAACAAGACGGTGTGGGAGACCGACTACGCCGAGTGGCAGCGGGTGTTGAAGCTGAACCTCGACGGCCCGTTTCTGTGCTGCAAGTCGGTGGTGCCGTCGATGATCGCGCATAAATACGGCCGCATCGTCAACATCGCCTCGATCGCCGGCAAGGAAGGCAACCCGAACGCCGCGCACTACTCGGCCTCGAAGGCCGGCGTGATCGCGCTGACCAAATCGCTCGGCAAAGAGCTGGCGTCCTACGACATCGCCGTCAACGCGGTGACGCCGGCTGCGGCGCGCACCGCGATCTTCGACCAGATGACCCAGCAGCATATCGACTTCATGCTGTCGAAGATCCCGAAGGGCCGCTTCGTGCTGGTGGAAGAAGTCGCCGCCCTGGTGGCGTGGCTGGCGTCGCAAGACTGCGCGTTCTCGACCGGCGCGGTGTTCGACATCTCCGGCGGACGCGCGACGTATTGAGCGGCGCTTACTTACCACAGAACGTCATTCCGGGGCGCTCGCGTCAGCGAGCGAACCCGGAATCCCGAGATGTTCTGCGTGCCGCGCAAAAGCCCTGCTTCGTGCCCGAACGAGTCTCCCCGTGTCATCCCCGCGTAGGCGGGGATCCAGTATCCCAGGGCGTTGATGATAACCACGAAGGCTCTGCAATACGGGTTCGCCCGCCTGCGCGGGCGATGACGGCTTTTGGCAGTGGTGTTTGTCGTTCCGGGCATCGCCACTGGCGACAGCGCGAGAAAGCCTTGCTTCGTTCGCGAACGAGTCTCCGCATGTCATCCCCGCGCAGGCGGGGATCCAGTATCCCAGAGAGTCGATGATAACCACAATACTGGTTCGCCCGCCTCCGCGGGCGATGACGGCGTTGGTCACTGCCCGCAGCAGATTCCGGGTTCGCGAGCTTTCGCTCGCGCCCCGGAATGACGGCACCGGGAATGGGTCTGCTAACCCTTCCCCTTGGTCCGGAAGATCACCGGCAGGCTGAAGGTCAGGCCTTCGTCGGCGACCAGCGGCGGGGGTGCGGGGACGGGGTCGGAGCGCTTGATCATGTCGAGCGCGGCCTGATCGAACGCGGCGTCGCCGGAGCCTTCGACGATCCGCATCGACAGCACATGGCCGACGCGGTCGAGTTCGAAGCCGACGACGATCCGCACGTTCTTCTGCGCCGCATCCTTCGGGTAGCGCTTGTGCTTGTCGAGATACGCCACCAGCTCCTTCTGCCAGGTGGCGCGGATGCGGGCGGCGGCCTTGCCGACGCCCTGCGCCGGCGCGACCGAGCGCGGACCTTCCTTGGCGGACTCGTTGCTCGGCATCGCGGTGGCTTCAGCGGCGACCGACTCGGTCGAGGCCTGCTGCTGTTGCTGCGCCTTTTCCTTCTGCTCCTCGTCGACCTTCTTCGGCGTCTCGGTGGTGACGACGCGGTCCGGCTCCTCGGTCTCCTGCGGCGTGTCCTTCGGCAGGTCGGAGTCCTTGACCTCGGCCTTCTGCTCGTTGAGCGCCGGCGAAGCCATCGAGGCCTCGGTGTCCGGGCCCGGCGGCAGATCGGAGGCCTCGATCTTCGGCGACATCATCTCGACGCCGACCTCGATCGCCGGCGCGCCGAGCGCGTCGTCGTCGGCATCCTCCGGCATGCTGACCAGCGCCAGCGCGGCGCCGCCGACGTGCAACGCCACAGCGCCGACGGCGGCCATCAGCCACAGCCGGTACGAACCATTGCGATCGAAATAACTGTCGGACATCTCGTCAATATCTTATCGGAACCAGATCTGATCGGAACCGGGCTTCCCGGTCGTCACGAGCGAAGCGAAGCAATCCTGCCGCGCCACGCTGGACATGTGGAGTCGTCCCGGCCGCTCGCAGCGCCAGCGTTCAATTGCCGTCCGGTTTGGCGCCCGGCACAGCTTCCAGCGCCACCAGCTTGATCTTGGCGTAGCCACCTGACCGCAGCATCTCGAGCACCTCCATCAGCTCACCGTAAGGCACCGCACGATCGGCGCGCAGGAAGATGAAGCGGTCCTTGGTCATGTCCGGCATCGAGTCCAGCGTCTTGACCAGATCGACGCGCTTGACCTGGTTCTCGCCGATCGCGACCGCAAGGTCGGACTTGATGCTGACATAGGTCGGCTTGTCCGGCCGCTTCTGCGGCGTGGCGCTCGAGGTCGGCAGGCTGACCGGAAGATCGACCGTCGACAGCGGCGCCGCCACCATGAAGATGATCAGCAGAACCAGCATCACGTCGATGAACGGCGTGACGTTGATCTCGTGGGTCTCGTCGAAATCGTCGTCGAGATCGTCGGAATTGCCGAGCGAAACAGCCATCGCTCACTCCGCCGCGCGGGCGCGATGCGCGCTGCCGTGGCTGCGATCGAGATCGCGCGACAGCAGCCGGCCGGCAGCGCCGGAGGCGCGGGCGACCAGTTCGAGATAGACTTTGATCTCGCGCGAGAAGTGATTGTAGATGATCACCGCCGGGATCGCGGCGACCAGACCGATCGCAGTGGCGAGCAGCGCTTCGGCGATGCCGGGGGCGACCACCGCAAGGTTGGTGGTCTGCGACTTCGAAATGCCGATGAAGCTGTTCATGATGCCCCACACCGTGCCGAACAGGCCGATGAACGGTGCAGTGGCGCCGATGGTGGCGAGAAAGCCCATGCCGCGGCGCATGTGACGGCCTTCGGCGCGCACATACTCGCTGAACGACGACGCCGCGCGCTCCTTGATGCCTTCATCGCTCGACAGACCGGCCGACAGCTTCGCTTCGCGCAGCGCTGCGGCGAGCAGCATCGACAGCACGCTGTGCTTGTCGCCGAGCGCCATCTGCGCCTCGGCCAGCGAACGGGACTCACCGATCTGCTTCAGCGAGCGGCGCAGCCGGAAACGGGCGCGGCCGAGCTCGACCTTCTTGGCGATGAAGATCGTCCAGGTGATCACCGAGGAGATCGCCAGACCGATCATGACGATTTTGACGATGATGTCGGCGTTGAGGAACATCGTCCACGGCGACAGCTCGGACAGGCCGGGCGTGACGCTACCGGGCTGATGCCCAGCCTCCGGCAGCGCCTGCGATGCGGCCGGCGCGGGAGCAGTGGCGACTGGCGCGGGAGCCGCGGGTTGCGACGGTGCGGTGGCGGCGGGAGGCGGCGCCGGCTGTTGTGCGACGGACGGTGCGAGCGGCGCGGACAGCGACAGTGCGATCAGGGCAACGCCGATCGATCGGAAGCTCAACTTGTTCATACTTCGGCCCAGTAGCGGATGAGGTTGTGATAAATACCGGTCAATTTGACCGTTTCAGGGTCATCGCGTCCCAGCCGCTCGACCAGGGCCTGAATGGCGTTGTCGAGATCGTAGATCATGCTGCGCGCCTGCGCATCACGTATCATGCTCTGCAGCCAGAAAAAAGACGCCACCCGTGCGCCGCGCGTGACCGGAGTCACCATGTGCAGGCTGGTGGACGGATACAGCACGGCATCGCCCGCGGCCAGTTTGACCTCGTGCGAACCGTAAGTGTCTTCGATCACGAGTTCGCCGCCGTCGTACTCGTCAGGCTCGGCCAAAAATAACGTGACCGACAGATCGGTGCGAATACGCAGACCGGTGAGATGATCACCGCGCACCGCATTGTCGACATGGATGCCGAAATGATGGCCGCCCGACGCCGCGTAGCGATTGAACAGCGGCGGGAAGATCTGCAGCGGCACCGCGGCGGAGACGAACTTCGGATTGCCGGTGAGCGCCGACACGATCCGCCGCCCGAGCGCACGCGCCAAATCGCTGTCCGGCGGCAATTGCTCGTTGCGCTTGACCATCGCCGACTGCGCGCCGGCGGTGGAGCGGCCATCCTCCCAATCGGCGGCGTCCATCAGGCGGCGGAATTCCGCGACCTCGGACTTCGGCAGAACCTCGGGAATACAGACCAGCATGGCCGCTCCAGTCTCGCGACGCGCTTAAAGCGCGCCGCGTAGCGTCAGCCAGACCGAACGGCCCGGCGCGATGAACACGAACGGCGAGTTCGATCGATAGAACGCGTCGTAGTAGGTGGTGTTGAAGATGTTGTTGACCGACAGCTTGGCGGTCATGTGCTTGTCGACCTTGAACTCGACGAAGCTGTCGAACCGCCAGTGCTCGGGCAGCACGTTGCCGTTGATCGCCGCGAAGGTGCCGCCGTAGATCTTGGAGGCGTACACCGCCTGTCCGCCGACTTCCCAATGGTCGTCGAACTTGTACTTGGTGAGCAGGTTGAACGATTGATGCGCGATGTTGGCGAGCTGCGCGCCGACCGAATTCGGATCGATCGATTGCAGCACCTTGGTTTCCATCAGCACCAAGCCGCCGAACACGCTCCAGCGGTCGGTGATCTTGCCGGAGGCTTCGAGGTCGATACCGCGAACCCGATAGACGCCGGTCGACAGGATGTTGTTGCCGACGGTCTCGCGGGCGTTCGACTTCTGGGTTTCGAACAGCGATGCGGTCAGCAGCAGCCGGCGATCGAACAGCTCCCATTTGGTGCCGACTTCCGCCGCCTTGTTCATTTCTGGCGGCAGCGCCTGGAAGGTGGCGTTGTTGACCACGAGGCCGCCGTAAGCGGTGCCCGAGGCGTCGAGTTCGGCGCCGACCGGGTTGGTCGAGGTCGCGTAGGCGGCGTACAGGCTGGCGTAAGGCAGCGGCTTCACCACCGCGCCGAGATTGTAGTTCCACATCCCCGACTGCACCGCGGTGGAGGTCGCCGCGGTGTGTCCGGTGATGTTGTAGTCGTCGTAGCGCAGGCCGCCGTTGAGGATGACGACGTCGTTCCAGTTGGCGGTTTCGATCACATAGGCCGACTTGGTGTCGACATTGATGAAGGTCGGGTTGTAGGCGCGCTGCGGCTGGGTGGCGAACTCGAACAGGTTCGGCGGCGCCAGCAGCGGCACGGTGATGCGGCCGCCGCTCTGGAAGCCGGCGAGCTCCGAGGTGAGGCCCGCATAGGTGTCGCGCATCACGCTTTCGCGCGAGATTTCCGCACCGCCGACCATGGTGTGCTTCACCCCGCCGACGTCGAACTTGTAGGTCAGGTCGGTCTGGTTGGCGAGCACGTCGGTGGTCTGATAGCGGCTCTGCGACGCCAGCGAGACCGTGGTGGCGGTCGGATTGCTCGGCAGCGTGCCGATATAATCGAGCACCGAATGCGCGGCGCGCGAGCGGTTGGTCAGCGTCAGGTCCGGCGTGATCGCGAACTCACCGGTGACCGTGCCGAAATCCTGCTTGGCCTTCTGGAAGTCGCGATTGACGAAGCCGTAATAGGTTTCGCGCGGCACGTTGACGTCGGTCGACGGCCGGCGCAGCGCGGTGTTGTACGGCACACCGAAATCCGGCAGGCCGTCGAGATCAGTGTGGACGTAGTTGGCGGTGACCTTGATGGCGTCGGTCGGCGTCCACTTCACCGCCGCCAGCGTGCCCCAGCGGTCGTCGGTGACGTAGTTGCGACCGGCAACCTTGGCGTCCTGGTACAGGCCGTCGACACGGACCGCCAATGTCGGGCTCAGCACCTGGTTGACATCCACCGTGACGCGCTTGGTGGCGTCGGAGCCAAACGTGGTTTCGGCCTTGGTGAAATTGCCTTCGGTGGTCGCCTGCTTGGTGACGATGTTGATGGCACCGCCGGCGGTGCCGCGGCCCGCCATGGTCGAGGCCGGACCGCGCAGGATCTCGACCTGCTCGGTGAAGAAATTCTCGCGGATCGAGATCGCCGGATCGCGGATGCCGTCGATGAATACGTCATTGCGGGCATCGAAGCCACGGATGAAGAAGCGGTCGCCAAACGCGTTGCCGCCCTCCCCGGTGCCAAGCGTGACGCCGGCGGTGGAACGCGCCACTTCGCGCAGCGAGGTCGCGTTCTTGTCCTCAAGCAGTTCCTTGGTCAGCACCGTCACGGTGCGCGGGGTGTTGAGCACCGGCTCGGTGAACTTGGTGCCCGACAGCCGGTCGACCTTGTAGGGCGCGGCCGCATCCGCATAGGGGTTGCGATCCGCCGACAGCGTGCCGGCATTGGGAAACGGTACCGGCTGCACCTGGGTCGGCTGCGCGCGGCGCGCCGCCCGGCGCAGCGCGGTGCGGGCACGCACCTGATCGGGCGTTGCGCGCGCCGCCGCCGGTTTCGGCCGTGCCACCGGGGCATCGACGGTCACAGCCGGCAGACTCGACTGCTGCGCTTCGGCGCCGCCGATCGACGCCACCGCGATCATGCCGGCTACCGCCGACACCTTGCGGCCATGATGGCCGTCGAATTCGCTGAAAGTCCGAAGCGTTGCTTCCGCTCGCAACGACCTCGGTGCCTTTGCCCCGTTCATCCCACGCCCCCAGATGTGCTGCCGCTAATCAAGTGCAACAAAGGTGGTATCGAGCGGGGTATCGAGGGTCAACGAAGCGTCACGATCGACAAGATGGAATAGTTCAAGATCAAAATCATTCTAAGAAACAGCCTCCGTAAACATCCGGAAGCGCGACACATCTCGGTACTTCAGCACCTCGAAGTGATCGATTGTTGCTCACTTCATGAGCAGCGAGCGATGCGATGGAACGGCGCTGTGGACATCACGCTGCGCGTGCGGACGCGCAGAGAGGCGCATACAGACCTGGGCTGACTTACTCCGCGGGGCTCGGCGGCTTCATCAACGAGAACATCTCATCGACGGTCTGCTGCGCCGTGAGTCGCACCCGCTCGGTATCCACCATCCCGTCGATGCGGATGCCGCGGACCACTGCGCGGATCTCGTCGCGAAACTCGCTGAGGAATTGCAGCGGGTCGCGCTGCTCATTGGCGACGCGCGCAATCAGCCCGGTGATCAGGATCTGGCAGGCGATCATCCGGCCGTTGAGCTCTTCCATTCTGTACTCCGGTCGCGCGGCAGCACATTCCCCCTGCCGCATCGAGCGCCGTGGTATGGCCGAGCTGCACGCAACTGACAATTGGAAGAGTTCTTAACTGGAGCTCATGCCCTGCCCGTCACCACGACCGGCGAGCGATCGATGGCGCTGCCGCAACCCAACTTCGCGCCCGCTCGATGAACCCTGCCGCTCCATGAAAGTTTAGCAATGTCATGCGGTTTGTGATGTGCTGGCGGCAATTGCCGCTATAGTTACCCCTCAATCCAGGCAATCACCGCCGCGCGGGCTGAACCGGTCGCCAGAAGCCGTCACCGCCGGCCGAACATCGGATCGGGCATGAACAAACCCGGCGCCTATCGCAGGGCCTTCGTTGTCGTGTGCCTGCTGCTTGCAGCGGGCGGTTCTTATTGGGGCTGGCAACGCGTCCAGAGCGGCAGCTCCGCGGCGCCGGGCGGCACCCCGCAGGCACAATCGGGTACCTCCACGCCGAAAGCCGGCGCCGGCCGCACCGCAGCGGTTCCCGTGACGGTGGCGACCGCGCAGAAGGCCGACTTTCCGGTGTATCTGAGCGGGCTCGGCACCGTTCAGGGCTTCAATACCGTTCTGGTCCGCAGCCGGGTCGACGGCCAGCTCGACAACATCGCCTTCACCGAAGGCCAGATCGTCCAGGCCGGCGACCTGCTGGCGCAGATCGACCCGCGGCCGTTCCAGGCCACGCTGGACCAGGCCAAGGCCAAGAAGGCGCAGGACGAGGCCAATCTCGCCAACGCCAAGCTCGACCTCAGCCGCTCGGTGCGGCTTGGCGAATTCGCCACCAAGCAGCAGACCGACACCCAGCGCTCCAACGTCCAGCAGCTCACCGCGCAGATCGAGGCCGACGAGGCCGCGATCGCGAACGCGCAGACCCAGCTCGATTACGCGACGATCAAGGCGCCGATCTCCGGCGTGACCGGGCTGCGCCAGGTCGACAAGGGCAACATCGTCAACGCCTCGAGCCAGACCGGCATCGTCACCATCGCGCAGATCGAGCCGATCGCTGTGATCTTCACCGCGCCGGAAGAGCGCGTGTTCGACATCAACCGCGCCCTCGCCGCCCGCCCGCTCCAGGTGATCGCGCTCTCCACCGACGCCAAGACCACCTTCGCCGAAGACGGCACGCTTGCGGTGGTCAACAACCAGGTCGACAGCAACAGCGGCACGGTGCGGCTCAAGGCGGTGTTCGCCAACAAGAACCACGCGCTGTGGCCCGGCCTGTCGGTGCAGACCCGGCTGCTGGTGAAAACCTTGAAGGACGTCGTGGTGGTTCCGAACGATGCGGTCCAGCACGGCACCGACGGGCTGTATGCCTACGCGGTCGACGCCGACAACAAGGCCGAGCTGCGCAAGCTGGTGGTCGGACCCGCCAACGACCAGAACACTGTGGTCGAGCGCGGCCTCGAGCCCGGCGACCGGGTGGTGGTCGGCGGCCAGTACAAGGTCAAGCCGGGCACGCCGTTGGCGTTCAAGGTCGCCGATAACGAACCGGCGGCGCCGGTGCAGCCCAAGCCGGCCGGGAAATAGCCATGGACCGGAGCATCTCGGCGCCGTTCATCCGCTACCCGATCGCAACGTCGCTATTGATGGCGGGGATCCTGTTTCTCGGCCTGATCGCCTACCCTGCGCTGCCGGTGGCGCCGCTGCCGCAGGTCGACTTCCCCACTATCCAGATTTCCGCCAGCCTGCCCGGCGCCAGCCCGGAAACCATGGCCTCGTCGGTGGCGACGCCGTTGGAGCGCCAGCTCGCGCAGATCCCCGGCGTGTCGCAGATGACTTCGACGAGCTCGCTGGGCTCGACCGCGGTCACCATCCAGTTCGACCTCAACCGCAACATCGACGCCGCCGCCAACGACGTTCAGGCGGCGATCAACGCCGCCGGCGGCCAGCTGCCGAAGAACCTGCCGAACCCGCCGACCTACCGCAAGGTCAACCCGGCCGATGCGCCGATCCTAATCCTGTCGGCAACCTCCGACACCCTGCCGCTCACCACCGTCAGCGACAACGCCGACGCCAAGATCGCCCAGCAGATCAGCCAGATCACCGGCGTCGCCCAGGTGTTCATCGGCGGCCAGCAGAAGCCGGCGATCCGGATCCAAGTCGATCCGGCCAAGCTGATGACCAAGGGCCTGTCGCTCGAGGACGTGCGCGCCCAGATCGCGATCACCACCGTCGACAGCCCGAAGGGCACGCTCGACGCGCCGAACCGCAGCTACACCATCTACGCCAACGACCAGCTCACCGAGTCCAAGGACTGGAACGACGTCATCCTCGCCTATCGCAACGGCGGCCCGCTGCGGATTCGCGACGTCGGCCACGCGGTGACCGGGCCGGAGGACGCCAAGACCGCGGCCTGGGCCAACGGCAAGCGCGGCGTGTTCCTGGTGGTGTTCAAGCAGCCCGGCGCCAACGTCATCGACACTGTCGATCACATCAAGGCGGAGCTGCCGCGGTTGGTCGCCGGCATTCCGCCGGCCATCAAGGTCGAGGTGATCAGCGACCGCACCACCACCATCCGCGCCGCGGTCGAGGACGTGCAGTTCACCCTGCTGCTGACGATCGCGCTGGTGGTGATGGTGATCTTCCTGTTCCTGCGCAGCTTCTGGGCCACCATCATCCCCAGCGTCACGGTGCCGCTGGCGCTGCTCGGCGCATGCGCTCTGATGTGGGCGGCCGGCTACACGCTCGACAACCTGTCGCTGATGGCGCTGACGATCTCGGTCGGCTTCGTGGTCGACGACGCCATCGTGATGCTGGAGAACATCGCCCGCCACATCGAAGAGGGCGAGAAGCCGTTCACCGCGGCGCTGAAGGGCGCGCGCGAAATCGGCTTCACCATCGTGTCGATCTCGATCTCGCTGGTCGCGGTGCTGATCCCGCTATTGTTCATGGGTGGCATCATCGGCCGGCTGTTCCGCGAATTCGCCGTGACGCTGGCGATGACCATCGCGGTGTCGATGCTGGTGTCGCTGACGCTGACGCCGATGATGGCGTCGCGCTTCATGCGGCCGGCCACCGAAGTGCGCCACGGCCGGATCTATCAGTGGATCGAAGGCGCGTTCGAAGCGATGCTGCGCGCCTATGAGCGCGGCCTCGATCTGGTGCTGCGCTGGCGCTTCACCACACTGATGGTGTTCTTCGCGACGGTGGGACTGTCGGTGTACCTGTTCGTTGCGATCCCGAAGGGCTTCTTCCCGCAGCAGGACGTCGGCATGATCACCGCGGCGTCCGAGGCCGCGCAGGACATCTCGTTCACCGGGATGAAGCAGCGCCAGGAGCAGCTCGGCGAGATCGTGATGGCCGATCCCGACGTCGACAGCGTCGCGATGTTCATCGGCGGCAGCGGCACCGCGCTCAACACCGGACGGATGTTCATCACGCTGAAGCCACGCGACGAACGCTCGGCCAGCGCCCAGGAGATTATCGCGCGGTTGCGGCCGAAGCTGGAGAAGGTCGAAGGCGCGCGGCTGTTCATGCAGGCGGCCCAAGACGTCCGGCTCGGCGGTCGGCCGACCCGCACCCAGTTCGAATACACTCTGCAGGACGCCAACCTCACCGAGCTCAACGAGTGGGCGCCGAAGGTGCTGGCGAAGATGCAGTCGCTGCCGCAACTGCGCGACGTCGCCACCGACCAGCAGACCGAAGGCACGACGCTGACGCTGACGATCGACCGCGACACCGCCTCGCGGTTCGGCATCAAGCCGCAACTGATCGACGACACGCTGTACGACGCGTTCGGCCAGCGCCAGGTGACGCAGTACTTCACCCAGGTGAACACCTACCGGATCATCCTGGAGGTGCTGCCGGAGCTGCAAGGCCGGCTCGACACCCTGAACCAGATCTACGTCAAGTCGCCGACCACCGGCGACCAAGTGCCGCTGTCGGCGTTCGCGAAATGGACCACGGTGCCGGTGCGGCCACTGTCGATCAGCCACCAGGGCCAGTTCCCCGCCACCACGATCAGCTTCAATCTGGCCCAGGGCGTCGCGCTCGGCCAGGCCACCGAAGCGGTGCAGGCCGCAATGGCCGAGATGGGCACGCCGCCGACGCTCAGCGGCAGCTTCCAGGGCACCGCGCAGGCGTTCCAGCAGTCGCTATCGACCGTGCCGCTGTTGATCGTCGCGGCGCTGGTGGTGGTCTATCTGATCCTCGGCATCCTGTACGAGAGCTACATCCACCCGCTGACGATTCTGTCGACCCTGCCCTCAGCCGGCGTCGGCGCGCTGGCGATGCTGATGCTGTTCGGCTTCGACTTCAGCCTGATCGCGCTGATCGGCATCATCTTGCTGATCGGCATCGTGAAGAAGAACGGCATCATGATGGTCGACTTCGCCATCACAGCCGAGCGCGACGAGCATCTCGATCCCGAGCAGGCGATCCGCAAGGCCGCGCTGCTGCGCTTCCGCCCGATCATGATGACCACGATGGCGGCGATGCTCGGCGGCGTGCCGCTGATGCTCGGCACCGGCACCGGCTCGGAAATCCGCCAGCCGCTCGGCTACGCGATGGTCGGCGGCCTGCTGGTCAGCCAGGCGCTGACGCTGTTCACCACCCCGGTGGTGTACCTCTATCTCGACCGCCTCTCCAACGCCCTCACCAACTGGGGCCGCACCCACATCCCGGTCGACCAGGACGAAGACGACCGCGTCCAGCGCGCGGCGGAGTGAGGCCGAGCGCAGGTGAGCGAGGCTACCCTCGCTCCAGCGGCTTCGTTGCTGGCCTTACAGAAACGGATTCTCGACGCGCAGCGCGCCGAAGGTGCGGCCGTGCTGCAGGTCTTCGCTGTACAGCACATCACACCCAGCCTCCTGAGCAGCCGCGACGATCAGCGCGTCGTGGAACGGCAGCCTGTGATCGCGTGCAAGGACAACGGCCGCGGCGTGGGTATTTAGAGTGATCGGAAGTACGTCATCGAGCGCGGCGCGAAGCTGCTTGAGCGCGACTTCGATCTGTGGCCAGTCTTGCCGAAGCTTTCGGCGCGCTACGTGGACGAATTCGTTGAGCACCTGAACGCTGGCCACACCACCACTGCTCAGGCAAGTTGCGGCCGTCTGCTGACGCGGGTCCGAAGTGGTGATGTAGACGAGGATATTCGTATCGAAGAACGCCTTCACTGATCATTCGCCTCGTCGCGATACCGCTCGTTTGCCTCGTCGCGATCAAACTTGTAGTCGGCAGGAAGTTTCCATTGCAGCTTGGAAAGGCGCTCCACCGCCGCCTTGCGCCGGTTTTCCTTCTCCACCACCAGCGTTCGTTCGACAATGTCGACCACGTTCAGCTCATCGCCCTCTTTCAGTTCGAGCTTGTCGACCAGAGCTTTGGGCAGCCTAACGGCGAGGCTATTGCCCCATTTCGACACCTGCATCACATCCTCTATGCCCGGTGATCCCGTATATCATATGCAGGATATACATTATCTCAACTAGCACGAGCTGGGCGCATCGCGCCCGTGGCCCCTTAAGGTGCCGGCCAACCGCCGCAGTCTTCACGCCAATCTCCCCATCTGTCGCAAGCAACCCTCTTGCAGGGCGGAGCCGACGCAGCTAGAAGATCCGCACACCCGAGGCGCGTCGCGAGCCACTCCCGCCGCGCCCGGCACCGTGTCGAGTGTGCCCCGTGCATCACTCCTAAATGCCTGATCCGTCAGCGCATTCTCGGTGGGGAATGGTGTAATGGTAGCACAACAGACTCTGACTCTGTTTGTCTTGGTTCGAATCCAGGTTCCCCAGCCAGTTCCGGCCTAGGCCGATTGAAAATCCCTCGTTTCGACCTATCGTTCACCCATCGCTGCGGCGCCGCTCGGCGCGAACGGCACCAGCCGGGTGAGCGTTGATGACCGATACGAAGCCAGACATCTCGCTGCTCAAGCGTGCGCTCGATCGTCTGATCGAGGGGCTCGCACGTTATCAGGCCGACATCTCCGATACTCAGATCCGCGACGGCTTGGTGCAGCGCTTCGAGTTCACCTACGAGATCGCGCACAAGATGGTGAAGCGCTATCTGGAATTCGCTTCGCCGAACCCGGCGCTGATCGACGGTATGAGCTTTCAGGATCTGATCCGTACCGCGGGTGAACAGGGTCTATTGCTAGGGGAATGGGCCGACTGGCGCGGCTTCCGCGAAATGCGCAGCAAAACCAGCCACACCTACAATGAAGACGTTGCGCTGGAAGTGGTCGGCGGCATCCCGCGCTTCATCGCGGAAGCCCGCGTACTCTACGACCGTCTCGCCGAGCGGCTGGCATGACGGCGCCTCTGCTGAAGCTCGATCTGCGCCCCGAACACTGGGCGATGGTTCGCGATATCCTGGCGACGCAGATCCCGGACCGGGAAGTTCTCGCCTTCGGCTCGCGCGCTCGTGGACAGGCGAAGCCATATTCGGATCTCGATCTCGCCGTGCTCGGAGATGATCCGCTCGGCCTCCACAAGGTTGCCGAACTGAAGGAAGCGTTCGAGGAGTCGGACCTTCCATTCAAGGTCGACGTCGTTGAGTGGACACAGACCGATGCGCGGTTTCGCGAGGTGATCCGGCGCGATGCGGTGCGGGTGCAGTCCGCCGGCGCGTCTGCCCCCTGAGCAGCGCGCCTCACCCCTCCCCCACCGCCTTCGCCTGGACCAGCGCGTCGATCTCGTCGGCGTGGTAGCCGGCCTCCAGCAGCACCTCGCGGGAATGTTCGCCGAGGCGCGGAGATGGGCGGTGCAGGTTGGGCGGAGCTTCGGAGAAGCGCGTCGCCGGGCGGGCCTGGCGGAGCTTGCCTTCGCTGGGGTGATCAATCGCGGCGAACAGGCCGACGGCTTTGAGGTGCTCCTGCTCGCCGATCTCGCTGATCTTGGCAAACGCCGTGTGCGGCACGTCGAGGCGCAGCAGCAATTCCTCCCACTCCGCGGTGGTGCGGGCCGGCGCGATCTCGGCCATCGCCGCATAGATCCGGTCGATGTTCTCCGCCCGCGCCACCGGATCGCGCACCTGGAGTTCGTCGATCAGTTCGGAGCGGCCGACCGCTTCGAAAAACGCGCACCAGTTGTCGCCGGAATACGGCAGCATCGTCATCCAGCCGTCCTTGGTACGCACCGGCTTGCGCTCCTTCATCCGCTTGTAGCCCGAGGGGCCGATCGGCGGATCGAACGCGTAGCCGCCGAGCATCTCGATGCTGTTGAAGCCGGCGATGGTCTCCAGCATCGGCACCTCGACGAGCTGGCCCTTGCCGGTGCGCTCGCGGCTGAACAGCGCCGCCGACACCGCGCCAGCGAGCGCCTGGCCGCAGATCTTGTCGCCGACCAGGCTCGGTACGAATTGCGGCTCGTCGTCCGAGCCGATCGATGAGGCAAGACCCGAAGCCGCCTGGATGATCTCGTCGAACGCCGGCCGCGCCGCCCATGGGCCATCCTGGCCGAAGCCGGTCGCGGCGGCGTAGATCAGCCGCGGATTGAGCGCCGCACAGGCGTCATAGCCGAAGCCGAGCCGCGCCATCGCAGCGGGGCGGACGTTGGTGAGCAGCACGTCGGCGGTCGGGATCAGCCGCTGCAGCACCGCCTTGCCGTCAGGATGCTTCAGGTCCAGCGCAAGGCTGCGCTTGTTGCGGTTCACCGCCATGAACTGGCCGCTCATGCCGCGGTTTCGAAACAGCCCGGTGTAGCGCCACATGTCGCCGTCGAGGGTTTCGATCTTGATGACGTCGGCGCCCCAGTCGCCGAGGATCTGCGCCGCATAAGGGCCGAACAGCACGCTGGTGAGATCGAGAATGCGGATGCCGGCGAGCGGCCCGGTCGGTACGGTCATGGACTCAACGATGCGGTTGAAGGAAATAACTCGACGTCGACAGCGCGACGCCATTCAGCAGGACGGGAGCGGCAAGCGCCCTCCCCCATCCTGGGTCTCGCGCAACTACTCGCTCAGCACGTCGCCAAACAGCTCCCACGAGGTGCCGTTGAAGCGCGCCATCTGCAGTTGCCGGATCGGCGTACGCTGATCGGGCGACATCTGCAGCTTGATGCCGGGCAGCAACATCGGCATCTCGACGCCGTTCAGCGCCTCCACCTGCTTCATCAGATTAGCCCGGGTGAGATCGTCGCCGGCACGGCGCAGCACCAGCTCCATCATCTGCGCAAAGGTGTAGCCGGAGACGTTGAAGATGTCGGCCGGATCGGCGCCGGGATTGTAGGCCTGCATCCAGCTGCGCCATTGCTGCATGCCGGGATCATTGGCCCAGCGCGGATCGCCCGGATCCTTCAGGTAAGCGCCAGTGACGATGCCGACCGCGTTCTCCAGCCCCGCCGGCTTCAGCACCGATCCGACTGAATTCGACACCGCCGGCAGAATGATCTGCGGCTTCCAGCCGAGCTCGGCGGCTTTCTTGATCACCTGCGCGGCGAATTTCGGCGTGCACTCGTTGAACAGCACGTCGGCGCCGGCGGCCTTGAACTTGACGATCTGGGAGTCGACGGTCGGGTCGGTGGTTTCGTACACCGCCTCCGAGACGATCTGGTTGACGTGCTCGCCGAGCCCTTCCTTGAAGCCGGCGAGATAATCGCGGCCGGCTTCCTCGGCCGGCGTGATCACCGCGATCTTGGCGTTCGGTTTGTTGGCGAGAATCCACTTCGCGTAGATCCTGCCCTCGGTCTTGTAGGTCGGCTGCGAGCCTGTGCTCCACGGGAAATGCGCGGCGTCGTTCCAGCGGCTCGCGCCGCTGAACGGCAGCAGCTGCGGGACCCTCTTGATGTTGAGATACTTCTGCACCGCGATGTTCGGCCCGGTGCCGAGGATCGAGAACATTGCCAGTACTTCGTCGCTTTCCACCAGGCGGCGAACCTGCTCCACCGTCTTCGACGGCGAGTAAGCATCGTCGAGGCTGAGCAGCTCGACCTTGCGGCCGTTGATGCCGCCCTTGTCGTTCACCATTTTGAAGTAAGCGGCCTCGGCCCGCCCGATCGTCGAATAGGCCGACGCCGGTCCCGAATACGGCATGGTCTGGCCGAGCTTGATCAGGCTGTCGCTGGCGCCGGGATCGTAGCTGCCGCCGGCGAACGCGGCGCCAGCGCTCAGTACTGCGAGCAGCGCAGCCGCGGCGGCGATCGGTGTGTGCCGAAACAATTGCATGCGGGGTCTTCCTCCTTGGTCCGGCCGCATCGTCTTGTCGCGATGCTGTCCGGTCTTCGCTCCCTCGCGGCGTTGCGACCGCGTTCGCGCTGCGTGTTGCAGGCGCCTGTTATGGGTGAGCGCACGGCTCACCGGTTGATGAAAAACATACATCCTTCGCCCGCGCTGAGGCGTGCGATCCCGTACGCATCTGCATGCGAATTTCGCAGGCTCGGAAAGCCTGCGGGCACTCGCCGGTCAGGGAGCGCGCGGCCGCACGTAGACGTCGTAGCGGACGGTCTTGCCGGCGATCTGATGCGAGGGCTTGCGCGCGGCCGGCGGCGCTGCGGCGCGAAGCGGCCATTTCAGCACCACGCGGCCGCAGTCGGCCGACAGCGCTGCAGCCAACAGCTCGCCGACGTCCGGATCGGCGCCGACCAGATCGCGCAGCAGCCGCATCTCCTGCTTCACCAGCGCGGTCTTGGTTCGCGGCGGATGCATCGGATCGATGGTGACGACGTCGGCCTGCAGCGTCGGCAGCAGCACCCGGGCATCACCGTGCAGCAGCGTCATCCGGCCGATGATCGCTGCGAGTTCGTCGCTCTCGCTGCGTGCGGCTTCGAGCGCTTCGGCCAGCAGCGCGTGCACCTCCGGCACCCGCTCGATCAGCGTCACCGTCGCGCCCATCGAGGCGAGGAGGAAGGCGTCGCGGCCGAGGCCGGCGGTGGCGTCGATCACATGCAGCGGACGGGTCGGCGAGACGCCGGTGGCCTTGAGCAGCGCGTGGCTGCGCCCCGCCTGGGTGCGAAACCGATAGCCGACCGCGCCGCCGACGAAGTCGACGGCAGGCGCGGTCCGGGCCGGTTCGGCCATTGCGCCTTATTGCAGGCTGAGCGCGACGAAGCGCAGCTCGCCGGAGCCGTTGGCGACCAGCAGCAGCACGGACTTCTTGCCGTCCTTCTTGAGCTGGTCGACCCGTTTCTTGATGTCGGCGGCGTTGCCGACCGACTCCTGGGCCACTTCGACGATGACGTCACCGGCCGACAACCGCTTCTCGGCAGCATCAGAGCCATCGTCGACGCCCGTCACCAGCACGCCCTTGACGCTGTCCTTGATCTTGTAGCGACCGCGCAGATCCTTCGACAGCGCGGCGAGATCGAGGCCCAGCACCTTCTGGGTCACCGGCTTTTCCGGTTCGGGCTGCGACTTCGCCGAAGCCGGCTGCGGCTTGGCATCGTCGTCGAGCCGGCCGAGCGTGACCTGCTTGGTCTCTTCCTTACCCTTGCGGATCAGGACGACATCGACGGTCTTGCCGACCGCGGTGTCGGCGACGATGCGCGACAGGTCCTTCGGCTCCTTGATGTCCTTGCCGTCGAACTTCACCACCACGTCGCCCGGTTCGATACCGGCCGGCTTGGCCGGGCCCTTGTCGTCGACGCCGGCGACCAGCGCGCCGCGCGCCGGCTTGATGCTCAGGCTCTCGGCGATCTCGTCGGTGACCTGCTGAATGCGGACGCCGAGCCAGCCGCGGCGCAATTCGCCGAACTGACGGAGCTGATCGACCACCGGCACCACGGTCTTCGACGGCACGGCAAAGCCGATGCCGATCGAGCCGCCCGAGGGCGAGATGATCAGCGTGTTCACGCCGATCACTTCGCCGGCGAGGTTGAACAGCGGACCGCCGGAGTTGCCGCGATTGATCGCAGCGTCGGTCTGGATGTAGCTGTCATACGGGCCGGAGTTGATGTCGCGGTTGCGCGCCGAGACGATGCCGGCGGTCACGGTGCCGCCGAGCGAGAACGGATTGCCGATCGCGATCACCCATTCGCCCAGCCGCAGCTTGTCGCTGTCGCCGAACTTCACCGCGGTCAGCGTCTTGCCCGCCGGCGGCTTGAACTTCAGCACCGCAAGGTCGGTCTTCTTGTCGACGCCGACCAGCTCCGCCTTGATCTTGGTGCCGTCGTTGAGGATCACGTTGATCTCGTCGGAATCGGCGATGACGTGATTGTTGGTGACCACCACGCCGGCCGGATCGATGATGAAGCCGGAGCCGAGCGAATTGGTCTTGCGCGGGCCGCCGCCCTTTTCGCCGCGGCGGTTCTTGAAGAAGTCCTCGAAGAACTCCTCGAACGGCGAGCCCGGCGGCAATTGCGGCGCAGCGCCGCCCTTGCTCTCGCCCGAGCCGCCCTTGGCATCGACCGTCTGGGTGGTGGAGATGTTGACCACCGCATCGATCACCTTCTCGGCGACATCGGCGATCCCTTCGGGGCCGCGGGCGGAGGCTGGCGCCGGGCCGGCGATCACCGCCGCGCCGAGGCACAGCGCGGCGAACAGCGGCCTGATCCGCAAGGGCCTGATCCGGGAACTAAAGGCGATCGCAGCGGGCATGGTCGAATCATCTCCTGGCGTGCGCAAAAGAGAGCGCAGTCGCGTGAACACTGCGCCCGATCCTGGGACCGGCGCAAGCATCGGTGGTGAACGAAGCTACCCTATCCGCGCCACTGATTGCGGCGAAAACCAGCGTCAAACCCGATGTCGTGGTTGAAAACGTCGTGACAGCATTCCGGCACCGTCACCGGCGCAGCAATGCCGGGCGCGCGCTTTAGTGCCGGACCAGCCAGATCAGCAGCAGGCCGCCGACCGCGGAGCCGATGCCGACCGCACGCAGCACATTGTCCGGAGTTTCCAGTGCGCTCTTCATCGCCCGCCGCATCCAATTAGGGCTGGCCGCGAAGATCAGGCCTTCCAGAACGAACAGCAATCCCACGCCGATGAGGAGGTCGGCGAACGCGAAAGACCTCATGCGACAGCTTCCTCCTGGCCGGCGCGCGGCCCTTGTTGTCCCAGCGCAGCTCAGCGCGCGCCGCTGTTGATCGGCCTGTTCTAGAGCAATTCCGCGTCCGATTGAAATCCAACTGCGGCTCTACAGGGTTGTTTTGTCGCGCCTTCTGACCGGAGCCTTAACCGGCCATAGCAGGCGAAGGGTAAGGCCAAAAGCAAACGGGCCGCTGGTGGGCGGCCCGTTGCAATATCGTGGTTCCGGTTTAGCGCGGTGCGGCAGGTGCCGCCGGAGCTGCAGCCGCGGCCGGCGCAGCGCCGTTCGTGGCCGCCCGCCCGTCCGGGCTGCCGAAGAACCGGAAGAAGTCCGAGTCAGGCCGCAGCAGGAAGCGGGTGTCGTTGCTCTTCAGCGACTGCTCGTAAGCGGTCATCGACCGGTAGAACGCGAAGAACTCAGGGTCCTTCGAGTACGCCGTCGCGAACAGCCGGTTACGCTCGGCGTCGCCCGAACCGCGGATCTGCTCGGCCTCGGAATTGGCCTCGGCGATGATCACGGTGGCTTCGCGGTCGGCCTTGGAGCGGATCTCCTGCGCCTTCTGGCCGCCCTGCGCGCGGAACTCGGCAGCTTCACGCTGACGCTCGGTCTGCATCCGCTGATACACCGCCTGGCTGTTCTGGTCGGGCAGATCGGCGCGGCGGATCCGGACGTCGACCACCGAGATGCCGTAGCCTTCTGCTTCCTTGTCGAGCTGGGCACGGATGCGGCCCATCAGAGCCTCACGCTCGTCGCGCACCACCTGGATGAAGGTGACCTCGCCGAGCACGCGGCGCAGCGACGCGTTGAGCAGCGTAGTGAGCTGCACGTTGGCGGCCGGGATCGAGCCGACGCTCTGATAGAAGCGCAGCGCGTTCTTGATCCGGTAGCGCGCGAACGCATCCACCACGAGCCGCTTCTGGTCGGCGGCGATCACTTCCTGGGACGGGTTCTCGAGGTCGAGAATCCGCTTGTCGATGCTGATCACCGTATCGATGAACGGCGCCTTGAAATGCAGACCCGGCTCGGTGACGACCCGCACCGGCTCGCCGAGGCGGACCAGCAGCACCTGCTCGGTCTGATTGACGGTGAACAGCGACGACCAGCCGACGATGACAGCGACCAGCGCCACGATCAGCGCGACGACTCCTGCGACTCCGGCCTTCATCGGTTGCCTCCGCCCATCGGCTGCTGGTTCTGCTGCACGGTTGCCGGCGGCGACGAGCGCCGGGTCAGTTCGTTCAGCGGCAGATAGGGCACGATGCCTTGCGCATTGCCGGCGCCCGGATCGTAGACCAGCTTGTCGGCGGAGCCGAGCACGCGCTCCATGGTTTCAAGATAGATACGTTCGCGGGTCACCGCAGGGGCCTTCTTGTATTCCTCGTACACGTCCAGGAAGCGCGCGCTCTGGCCCTTGGCCTCGGCGACCGCCTGGCCCTTGTAGCCTTCGGCGTTCTGGATGATCTGCGAAGCGCGGCCCTTGGCGTCGGGGATGACGCGGTTGGCGTAGGTCTGCGCTTCGTTCTGCATGCGCTCCTGGTCGGCGCGCGCGGCCTGCACGTCGCGGAAGGCATCGATCACCTGCTGCGGCGGGTCGACCTTCTGCAGCTGCACCTGCTGCACCAGCACGCCGGCGCCGTAGCTGTCGAGCGTCCGCTGCATCAGTTCCTGCACGGCGTTTTCGATGGTGGAGCGGGCGCCGGTCAGGATCGGCTGAATGTCGGAGCGGCCGATCACTTCGCGCATCGCGCTCTCGGCCACCGCCTTCACCGTGCCCTGCGGGCTCTGGATGTTGAACAGGTAGTCGCCGACGCCGTCGGGCTTGATCCGCCACAGCACGGTGAAGTCGACGTCGACGATGTTCTCGTCGCCGGTCAGCATCAGGCTCTCTTCCGGCACGTCGTGCATGGTCGCACCGCGGCGGGCCGGATCGTTCATCAGCGTCATGCCGATGCTGATCGTGTTGACGCGCAGCGCCTTCGGCAGCAGCACGGTCTCGATCGGATACGGCAGGTGATAGTTCAGACCCGGCTGCACGGTGCGGACGTGCTTGCCGAAGCGGAGCACCACGCCGAGCTCTTCCGACTGAACGCGGAAGAAGCCGGACAGGCCCCAGATCGCCAGCGCGCCGAGCAGCACGATCGCGATACCGAGCCCGCTGAAATGGCCGCCGGGAAGGATCTGTTGCAGCCGGTCCTGACCACGACGGAGCAGGTCTTCAAGATCAGGCGGCCGCGGTCCCGATGATTGTGGCCCCGAGCCCCACGGACCCTTGGGGCCCGAACCCCACGGGCCTCCGCCTTGATTCTTCCACGGCATTCAAACATCTCCTTCGCAGCCGAACGGCCGCAGTCTGCCCGGCTTTATAGGGGACCGTCCCCCCGGGCACAACGCGCGTCATTCCGCGTTGCGAGCTAAGCCTTGACGAAGGTTTGTCAATTGCAAACGGTGCCGCGCCCCCGCTCAGCACGTGGTTTCGCGTCGATACGTCACATAGGAAAAATCAGCGCTGTCGTGCGGCCCGGCCGTATGACGTTCGCGTGCCACTTCACGCCATTGTTCCGGACTGATCGGCGGAAACGAGGTATCACCGGCGGGCTCCGCATGCACTTCGGTGAGTTCGATCCGCACAGCGCGTGGCAGCCACTGCGTGTAGATCTCCGCCCCGCCGATCACCGCAATCTCGGTGGCAAAACGCCGCAGCGCATCGCCGCGCGCGACCTCTTCGGCCGCCGTAAATGACGGCGCCACCACCACGCCCGGGGCTGTGAATGCGGCGTCCCGCGTCACCACGATGTTGGTGCGCCCAGGCAACGGCCGGCCGATCGACTGATAGGTCTTGCGGCCCATAATCACCGGCTTGTTCAGCGTGAGCTGTTTGAACCGCTGCAGATCCGACTTCAGCCGCCACGGGATCGCGTTGCCCTGCCCGATCACGCCATTGTCAGCGACGGCAACGACCAGAACGATCGACAGGCCTGCCACCTCCGCGGCGTTACTACTCACACCGCCACCTCGGCCTTGATGTGCGGGTGCGGATCATAGCCGGTCAGGGTGAAATCCTCGTAGCGGAAGCCGAAGATGTCCTTCACCGCCGGATTGATCGTCATCCCCGGCAGCGCGCGCGGCGCGCGGGTCAGTTGCAGCCGCGCCTGCTCCAGGTGATTGGAATACAGATGCGCATCGCCGAGGGTGTGAACGAAATCACCCGGCTTCAAACCGGTGACTTGCGCCACCATCATGGTCAGCAGCGCGTAGGACGCGATGTTGAACGGCACGCCGAGAAACACATCGGCGGAGCGCTGATACAGCTGGCACGACAGCTTGCCGTTCGCGACGTAGAACTGGAATAGGCAGTGGCACGGCGGCAGCGCCATCTTCTCGACGTCGGCCGGATTCCACGCCGTGACCATCAGCCGCCGTGAATCCGGATTACGCTTGATCATCTCGACGACGTTGGCGATCTGGTCGATCGAGCCGCCGTCGGCGGTCGGCCAGGAGCGCCATTGCGCGCCGTATACCGGGCCGAGATCGCCATTGGCGTCCGCCCACTCGTCCCAGATCGTGACGCCGTGATCGTGCAAATATTTGATGTTGGTGTCGCCCTTCAGGAACCACAGCAGTTCGTGGACGATCGCCTTCAGCGGCAGCCGCTTGGTGGTCACCATCGGGAAGCCGGCCGCCAGATCGAACCGCATCTGATGCCCGAACACCGACAGCGTGCCGGTGCCGGTGCGGTCGTGCTTCTCCGCCCCGTCGCTCAAGATGCGTTCGAGCAGGTCCTGATATTGGATCATCGGCGATGTGGCTCGAAAATGCCGCGGACGCGGCGGTTCAGGCCTGCGGGCGCGTGGGCTTTAAGGAGAATCCGGACAGGCTGCGAAAATGGCCCGGGACGATGGCCACGGCAAGGCCGCTGCGCCGCCCTTCCACACGCAGGCCTGTGATCGGCCTCCGCCCGGAGGTTGCAGCTAGGGGATGTTTCCCTTCACCACCTCTTCCCAGCGGTTGATCTCGTCTTGAACGAGCTGGGCCAGCACGACCGGGGCGCGCTGCTCGGGCCGCGGTACCAGGGCGCCGAGGTCGGTCAGCCGGGTCCGGACATCCGACTGGTCGAGGGCGCGGGAGACCGCCGCGTTGATCTTGGCGACGATCGGTTCCGGCGTGCCGCGCGGCGCGAACAGGCCGGTCCAGGCGCCGACCTGGAAGCCGGGCAGCCCGGCTTCGCGGGCGGTGGGTATGTCGGGAACCACCGGATCGCGCTCCGACGCGGCAATCACATAGGCTTTGACCTTGCCCTCGCGCAGCGCCGGCACCGCATTGACGATCTGGTCGCACATGTAATCGACCTGCCCTTCCACCAGCGCCTGCAGCGCCGGGCCGGTGCCGCTGAACGGCACCCCGGTCGGATCGACCTTGAGCAGGCGGTTGAGCAGCAGGCACGACGCGTATGACACCGAGCCGAAGCCGGCATGTGCGACGTTGAGGTTGTCGGTGTGCGATTTCACGTAGGACGCGAACTCGCTCAGGTCCTTCGGCGGGAACTGCTTGCGGGCCAGCAGCAGGACGGGCATCTCGGTGAGCAGCGCGACCGGCGAGAAGTCCTTATCGGGCCGGTAGGCGAGCTTGGGGAACAGCGCCACCGCGGCGCCGTGAGTTCCAAGATGGCCGACAATCAGCGTGTGGCCGTCGGGCGCGGCGTGCGCGACGCGGGTCGCCGCCAGCGTACCACCGGCACCGAGCATGTTCTCGATTTCGATCGGCTGACCGAGCGTCTTCGCCATCTCGGCAGTAATCAGCCGTGTGACGGTATCGGTCGGTCCGCCCCGGGCGAACGGAACCACGACGGTGACGGTACGAACGGGAAAATCGATCTGGTCCAACCGGTCCGGCTCGGCGGCCGCGGCGGGCGACACCCAGAGTGCCATCAGGGCGATCGCAGCGCATCTCGCGGCGCTCGCTCCGTCAAACAAATTCATTGTGCGTCTCCGCCGGAAAGACGTGGTGATAGCGAATTACTCGCTATCAGATCAACCGGCGAAAACGACGTTGCGGCGATGCGGGATTAGCGGCGCTGAAATTACCCTTCGGACTCGACAAACACTTCGTCGCGCTTGCGCCGCAGCATAGGTAATACCGCCAGGATCAGCAGGCCGGCGGCGACGACCAGCAGTGACGCCGAAAGCGGCCGGGTGATGAATACCGAGGCATCACCACGCGAGATCAGCAGGGCGCGCCGCAGATTGTCCTCCATCAGCGGCCCCAGCACCATGCCGAGCAGCAACGGGGCCGGTTCGAAGTCGTGCTTCACCAGCCAATAGCCGATCAGCCCGAAGGCACCCGCCAGGATGACATCGACCGGGGCGTTGTTCACCGAGTAGATCCCGATGCAGCAGAACACCACGATCGACGGAAACATCAGCCGGTACGGGACGCGGAGCAGCCGCACCCAAATACCCACCAGAGGCAGATTGATCACCAGCAACATCAGGTTGCCGATCCACATCGAGGCGATCATGCCCCAGACCAGTTCGGGCTGGTTCTTCATCACCTGAGGTCCGGGCACGATATTGTGGATGGTCATCGCACCGACCATCAGGGCCATCACCGCGTTCGGCGGAATACCGAGCGTCAGCAACGGGATGAATGAGGTTTGGGCGGCGGCGTTGTTGGCGCTTTCCGGCGCCGCCACGCCTTCGATCGCGCCGCGCCCGAACCGTTTTGGGTCGCGCGCAATCTTCTTCTCCAGCGTATAGGCGGCGAACGAGGCGATCACCGCCCCGCCGCCGGGCAGGATGCCGAGGAGCGAACCGAGGATGGTGCCGCGGCCGATCGCCGGCGCGGCGTCGCGCAGGTCCTTCCGGGTCGGCATCAGCCCGGTGATCTTCTGCTGCACAAGTTCGCGATCGGTCGCGGCGCCGAAGTCGAGGTTGCGGATGATCTCCGCGAACCCGAACACCCCCATCGCCACGGTGGCGAAGCCGAGCCCGTCCGCCAGTTCCGGCACGTCAAAGGTCATCCGGGACACGCCGGTTTCGATGTCGGAACCGACCGTCGACAGCAGCAGCCCGAACACGATCATCGCCACCGCCTTCAGCACCGAACCACGCGCCAGCACAACGGCGAACACGAGGCCCAGCACCATCAGCGAGAAGTACTCGGCGGGCCCGAACTCCAGCGCCAGCCGGGTCAGCGGCTCACCGACCAGCGCGATCAGCACGGTGGCGAAGCAGCCGGCGGCGAACGAGCCGATCGCCGCGATCGCCAGCGCCGGGCCGGCGCGGCCCTGCTTGGCCATCTGGAAGCCGTCGAGCGTCGTCACCACCGAGGTCGCCTCGCCCGGAATGTTGACCAGGATCGAGGTGGTCGAACCGCCGTACTGGGCGCCGTAATAGATGCCGGCGAGCATGATCAGCGCGCCGACCGGAGGCAGCCCGAACGTGATCGGCAGCAGCATCGCGACCGTGGCAATGGTGCCGATCCCCGGCAGCACGCCGATCAGGGTGCCGACCAGCGCGCCGGTCAGGCAGAGCAACAAATTGGTCGGCGACGCGGCGACCTGGAAGCCGAGCGCGAGATTGGAAAACAGATCCATCATCCCCGCCTCACTGCGTCAGGAACGCGGGCCACAGCGCGAACGGCAGCGCCAGCCCATACACGAACAGCCCGCAGCAGGCCGCGGTCAGCACCAGGCCGACCACGAAGGTCTCGCCCCAGCGCGTTTCCGGCGTACCGAGCGCCGCGATCAGGAAACTTGAGAACGCCGCGATCACGAGGCCGAGCGGCCGGATCGTCACCGCGAACGACAGGATCGCGAGGCCGACGAACAAAGGCCCGCGCCAATGGAATTTGGCCAGTTGCTCCCCTGGGGCGAAGATCCCGCTCGCAGCGACCACCGCGCCCAGCCCCAGCAGCAGCACCGCCAGCAGCCGCGGCACCGTGCCGGCCCCAAAGCGAAAGCCCTGCATGCCGCCGAGATCGCTGGCCGCCCACAGCGCGAAGGCCGCAACCGCCATCAGCGCCAGCCCGCCGACGAAATCCTGCGGTCCGCGGATCCAGCTCGGAAATACCGATCGCTCACGCAACCCGCTCGGCGCTTCGTCCATCGGTTCCTCCCCGCACTGCGCACCGCCCGCCTCGCGAACGGCATCTTCTGTCTTTGGCCTATCGGCTTGGATCAAACAACGCCGGCAAATCCCAACACCCCGCCGGCGAGCAACAGCCACAGCGGATTGATCCGGGTCACCGCCGCCAGCACCGCGACCGTCGCGGTCAGGATCACGGCCCCGGCCGACCGGTCGGAACCCAGCGCCAGGATCAGGCCGCTCGCCGCCATCAGCCCGATCGACAGCGGTACCAGCGCCGCCTGGATGATCCCGGGCCATGGCGATCGGCCGGCGCGGCCCAGCAGCCGGCTGACCACATAGGCCAGCGCCCCGCTCGGCCCGCACATCCCGACAGTCGCCACCACCGCACCAGCAAGCCCGGCGGCCTGGTAGCCGATCAGCGTGACGATCAGTACGTTGGGCCCGGGCGAGAGCTGGGCGATCGCGAAGGCATCGGCGAATTGCTGCTCGGTCAGCCAGTGATTGAGCGTGACGGCGACGCGGTGGATCTCCGGAAGCGCCGCATTGGCGCCGCCGATCGCGAACAGCGACATCGTGCTGAACGTCGCGGCGAGCCCGCCGAGCGAAGGCGCCCCGGTCATGCGGCGCGTCTCCGCAGCAGGTAGGTTGCGGCGATGCTGAACGGCACCGCGACCGCCAACACCCACGGCATCGGCAGCCGCAGCACGCCGACCGCAACGAACACCGCGACCAGCAGACCGATCGCGACCGGATCACGCTTGCGCAGCAGCGGCACCAGCATCTTGAACACCACGGCGAACAGCAGCCCGATCGCCGCGTAGGACACCCCGGCCAGGATGCGCCGCAGCGTCTCCAGCTCGCCGTAATGAGCGTACAGCACCGCCAGCAGCGTCACGATCAGCAGCGGCGGACCGAGCAGCCCGGCAAACGCGGCGACCGCCCCGGGGATACCCCGGAACCGCGATCCAAACACCACCGACAGGTTGACGATGTTCGGTCCCGGCAAGAAGTGACAGAGCGCGAAGGTCTCGTTGAACTCGTCGGCGGTCATCCAGCGATGCTGCTCGACAATCGCCCGCCGCGCCCACACCAGCACGCCGCCGAACCCCGCCAGCGACATCTTGGCGAAAGCGACGAACAGCTCCCCGAGGCCGGGCGCCGGAGCAGCCGGGGCGCCCCCAGCATCACGATCGGGTGCATCGATAAGAGCCATTCGCAAGCTTTAGACCGCCGCGAGGAGCACAACTACCGGCTTTTCCGCCGTCCCCCTGCCCGCGCACAGCGAAGCTGCCCGGATGCTGGACCGGCCGTTCGGAAGCTCCGGCCGCCCGCCCACAAGTGCTTGGCCGCTAGGCCCTTTCGCCGGCCGACATTGCCCCCTATATTGGGAGGGTCGGGGCAACCCGACTATGGAAATAAATGGCCGCCGCAATAAACCATTCGGACCCGGGGGCGGTACCCGGCGCCTCCACCCAAGCCCGCTCTTTTCGTTTCGGAAAGGCGGGTTTCGGCGGGGGCGAAATAGGATCGACGAGGGCGTAAAGGGCTCGCTTTTTCCCGGTATTGTTCCGCCGTTATCGGGCTACTGCAATAGTTGCCAACGACAACTATGCTCCGGTTGCTCAGGCTGCGTAAGGCAGTTTGAAAGACCATTTTAAAGCCCTAACGGGTTAAGCTCCGTTAGGCGGGGTTCGGAGGCACCTGGCAACAGAAGCCTCCACTCATTCTAATCATGCCTTGCTCGTTCAGAATTTTGCAGGCTGGAGGATGGCTTACCGCCGGTTTCTCCGGCGCGGCGCCGCACAATTCTGCCGCGATAGGTGCTGACCATACGCGGCAGCCGGGGTAGCATGATGTTCGGCGCGAGTCGGGCCCCGCCCCAGTGCCGAACCAGCCTTCAGGCATCCGAGCGACGGAACGACGAGACGGGACGACGACATGGCCACCGACCACATCCGATATGACGTGCTCGCGCGCGATGCCTTGCGCGGCGTTCTTCGCCACGTCCTCACCGACGTCGCTCAGAACGGCCTGCCCGGAGAGCATCACTTCTTCATCACCTTCCAGTCGAAGGGCGACGGCGTGAAGCTGTCGCCGCGGCTGCTGGCGCAGTATCCGGAAGAAATGACCGTGGTGCTGCAGCATCAGTTCTGGGACCTCGTCGTCACCGAGGACCGCTTCGAGGTCGGGCTGTCGTTCGGCGGCATTCCGGAGCGGCTGGTGGTGCCGTTCGCCGCGATCAAGAGCTTTTTCGACCCGTCAGTGAAGTTCGGGCTGCAATTCGAAGCCGCCGATGAGGTCGACGAGACCGGCGAGTCCGACGACGTAACCGAACTGGTGACCGCGGCTCCGGCCCCTGTGGCGCTGCCGTCGTCCACTTCCACCACCGACAGCGACGCGTCCTCCGACGACCAGCCTGCGCGCTCCGGCGAAGGCGCCGAAGTGGTGCGGCTCGACCGCTTCCGCAAGAAGTAACGACTCTGCCGATTATCAGGTCTTCCGCGCGCTGGATCGTTCCGGCGCGCTTGGCGTTGCCGGCCTGCGCCGCCGCGCCCCTCTTCGACCCTCAACTCCCAGGACGATGATCATGGCCCGCACGCCCCATTCCCCCCGCCCCGCGCGTTCTGCTGCGACCCGAAGCGAGACCGACAGCTTCGGTCCGATCGATGTCGCGGCCGATCGTTACTGGGGCGCGCAGACCGAGCGTTCGCGTCAGAACTTCCGCATCGGCACCGAGCGGATGCCGATCGGCATCATCCGAGGGCTGGCCATCGTCAAGCTGGCCGCGGCCGAGACCAACAAAGAGCTTGGCCTGCTCGACAACCGCCGCGCCGGCGCGATCGTCCGCGCCGCACGCGAAGTGATCGAAGGCACCCATGACGATCACTTCCCGCTGGTGGTGTGGCAGACCGGCTCCGGCACCCAGACCAATATGAACCTCAACGAGGTGATCGCCAACCGTGCCAACGAACTGCTCGGCGGCGAGCGCGGTTCGAAGAAGCCGGTGCATCCCAACGATCACGTCAACATGAGCCAGTCGTCGAACGACTCGTTCCCGACCGCCATGCATATCGCCGCGGCGCAGGCGATTACTTCGGACCTGATCCCGGCGCTGACGCTGTTGCACGACGCGCTGCGCAAGAAGGAGAAGGCGTTCGCCAAGATCGTCAAGATCGGGCGGACTCATACCCAGGACGCCACCCCGCTGACGCTGGGACAGGAGTTCTCGGGCTACGCGGCGCAGCTCGCCAGCAGCATCGCCCGGATCAAATCGGCGCTGAAGGAGCTGTATCCGCTGGCGCAGGGCGGCACCGCGGTCGGCACCGGGCTGAACACCCATCCGAAATTCGCCAAGGCGTTCGCCAAGCGGGCCGCCGCGATTACCAAGCTGCCGTTCGTCACGGCGCCGAACAAATTCGAAGCGCTCGCCGGCAACGACGCCTACGTGTTCGTGCATGGCGCCCTGAATGCCGCCGCCACCGCGCTGTTCAAGATCGCCAATGACATCCGCCTGCTCGGCTCCGGGCCGCGCTCCGGCCTCGGCGAACTGATCCTGCCCGAGAACGAGCCCGGCTCGTCGATCATGCCCGGCAAGGTCAACCCGACGCAGTGCGAGGCGATGACCATGGTGTGCTGCCAGGTGTTCGGCAATCAGACCACGCTGACGGTCGCCGGCAGCCAGGGCCATTTCGAACTCAACGTCTACAAGCCGGTGATGGCGCAGGCGATGCTGCAGTCGATCGGGCTGCTGGCGGATGCGGCGCGTTCGTTCACCACCAACTGCGTCGACGGCATCCGCGCCGATGAGCAGCGGATCGGCGAACTGATGCAGCGATCACTGATGCTGGTGACGGCGCTGGCGCCGACCATCGGCTACGATAACGCCGCCAAGATCGCCAAAGCGGCTCACCAGCGTGGTACGACCTTGAAGGAGGAAGCGGTGCGCTCGGGGTTGATCAGTGCGGTCGATTTTGACCGGCTGGTGCGGCCGGACAAAATGACGCATCCGGGCTAGCCTCGCGGGATGCCCCGAGAGTCGTAAAAATGCCCTTTCGGAAATTGATGTAAATCATATCCCTTGCGCGCCCAGATTGGTCAACTTGCACTTGCGGCGGTGTGGTTCGGCGGCCTTATTCGATTTACGGAATAAGTGTTGAACCGCATCCAAGCAGCGATATGGTTTTGTTCTTGATGGTGATCGAGCCTCTAATGGCTTCGTGCATTCGTGCCCGCCTGGCTGGCGACGCCCGTTGCCGATTTAATCGATGATGGGTGACGTTATGACCGACGTGGTCAATTTGAAACGCTTCAAGAAGCGAGCCGAGCGGGAAGCAGCCGCTAAACTCGCAGATGCCAATCGCGCACGATTTGGCAGGACCAAATCGCAGCGTGCGCTCGACCAACATCATGTCAGCCGCGCCAATCAACTGCTCGATCAACACATAATCGGTGGCGAGGACGCGTCATGAAATCGCCGGTGGTGAAACGGTCGATCGTGGTCGCGGGCCACAAGACCAGTGTCAGCCTCGAAGAAGCGTTCTGGAACGGCATGAAGGAAATCTCCAGCGTGCGGGACATGACTTTGTCCGAGCTCGTCGGAGAGATCGACAGCAATCGTCAGCAGGGTAACCTGTCCTCGGCGATCCGGCTGTTCGTGCTCGACTACTTCCGCAGCCGCGCCTTGCAGGCGCAGCAGCAGGCAGTGGCAGATACCAAGACCGAGAGCTCGCTGACAGCGCACTGATCGTTTGATCGGTGCGCTGATCAGTCGGTCGCCCTCGCACTCGGGGGCGACAACATCAGGGGCGGACGCGGCCGTGACGGGCGCGCGTCTCCTGGTGCAGGTTTGATCTCCAAAGGCGGCGGCAGTGGCGCGAGCTTTTCGCGCGATGTCGAAGGCGCAGCGGTCGATGCTTGCGGCTGAGATGACGTTTGCGGCTGAGGCTGCGACGGTCGTTGCGGCTGAGCGCGCGGCTTCGGTGTCACGCGACGCGGATCGGCGTCCGGCAATGGCGGCGTGAGCGGCGGTGCCGGGCTGATCGCAGCCCCTTGCCCGATGCCCGGAGCGGCCGGCTGTGGTGCAGCCTCGGGCACGGTTTTCGGCCCAGCTTGGGAATTGCCCGATGGCGCGCGAGTCGCCGGCGGCGCCGTATCCGACTTCGCCGGTGCGGTGGGCGGCGGCAGGCTTGAGGTCTGCGCCGGAGCGCGATCGGCATTGGCTGGGGACTGAGTCGGTGCCTGAGGATCGACGGCAGCGGCTGGTTTGCTTCCCTGTTCGAGCATCTGCAGCTTGCGGGTTTCGCGATCGATCCGGCGGATCGACAGCCACGACGACAATCCCGACAGATCGACAGACCACTCCATCCGGTCCGGCGGCCCGGCCCCGAACATCCGGATCTCCGGCGGCAACTCCTGGGCCGGCTCGGCCTGAATCAGCGCGACCCGCAGATCGGCCTGCCCCGCCGCCACATCGTAGCCGCCCGACACCACCGCGCGGGCATCCTTGGCCTGCAGCGTGGTCGGCGCCAGCTTGAAACGGCCGTCGCTGACACTGATCGGAAACTGCGCGCTGTCGACTTTCAGCGGCCCGACCTTCAGCGCCGGCTCGACCAGCTTCGCCAGATGGTCGGCATCGACCGGCTGGCCCTGATCGGCGGCGCGGATCGCGACCGCGAAGGCGCTCGGATCAAGCCCGGAGATCGCCGCCTGCGACAGCATCACGGTGCCGCCGCCGGACAGCGCGCCGGCGAGCGCCGAGGCACTGCGGCCGCTGCTCGCCAGCGTGCCTTGCAGCGACAGCTTCCCTGGCGGCAGCGCGAGCGCGCCATCGCGCAGCGCCGCGGAGTCGGCGTCCTTCAAGCTGAGCTGTGCATCGAGCGCCACCCCGGCGTCGACCGGTTTGGCGGTCAGCACCGCCTTGGCGTCACCGCCGCCGAGCTTGCCGCTGCTGTCCAGCGTCAGCGACCGCCCGTCGCTGCGGATCACGCCGCGCAGCGGCTGCAGCTCGCTGCCGCCCGGCAGCTCGGCCCGCACCGCCTGAAACGCGATCTTGCCCCGCCAGCCGCGCAGCCAGCCCTGCCCGAGCGGCTCTTCGGCGGGGCGTCCGGCGGCACCGAGCGCGAGCCGCAGTGCCGGTCCGAGCGGCAGCGTGTCGATCCCGGCTTCGCCGTCGAGTTCGGCCGTCTCGCCGCGGGTCAGCACCAGCCGGCCGCGCAGCCGCGAGCCGGCAATGCCGGCATCGATGTCCTTGAAGCTCCATTTGCGGCCGGTGACCGTCAGTTGCGTCGCCAGCGACAGCGGCGCATCGCTGGTGGCGGAGGCCGGCAGATCGAGCAGCGGTGCCAGATCGAGCTTGCGCGCGTTCAGCGACAGCGCCGCCTTCGCCTCGGCGGCGAACGGCTCGATCTCGCCGTTCGCCTCGGCGTCGAGCCGCGCCGCGGTCAGCTTGGCTTTGCCGCGCAGCTCCCCGCGCCATTTGCCGGTGCCCGAGGCTTGCAGCGTCGCCGCGCCATCGCCGGCAGCGATCACGCGGTCGAGCCCGAGCAACACCATCAACGCCTCGCCGCGAGGCACCGACAGCTCGCCATCGAGCTTGAGCTCGCTTCGGCCCAGCGCATCGAGATCGAGCTTGCGCAGATCCGCGGCGGTCGGGCTCGCCTTCACTGTCAAACGTCCGCTGAGCTGCGGCGCAGTCAGTTGGAGCGAGCCGCTCGCCTCGACGTGGTCCCGCGCCGCGCCGGTTTTCTCGGTTGACACATTGAGCTTGGCACGGACCTCACCGGCCTCGGCAGGCAATGCCTTCAGCCGGGCCGCAACGGCCGGCGCGAACGGATCGATCGCCGCCGCGATCGGCCCCGGCGACGGTGCCCGCGCTGTGAGGCTCAATCGTCCGGCGGCGTTGTCGCGGTCGAGGGCGCCGTCGCCTTCCACCAGCAATCCGGCGCTGGTGCCGATCTTCAAACGGTCGAGCGCGATCCGGTGCGGATCATACGACAGCCGCACAGCCGCGGGCCGCCACACCTGTTCGCCGACGCTGAGCTTGCCGAGATCGAACGTGAGGCTGGCCTGCTCCGGCCAGCCGCCATCGGGGCCGGCCAGCGTGCGGGCCCATTGCAGCGCGGCGTCGAGATCGGCGCTGTCACCCTTCAGTTCGGCGTCGATCTGTGCGCCCTGATCGTCGCGCCGCGCCCGATAGGCGAAGCGGCCGCGCAGTGTGTCGCCGCCGCTCTGCACCGTCAGCGGATCGAGCACCCAAGCGTCGGAGCCGGCGCGGACCCCGCCGGCGATCCGCAGCGCCTTGGTCAGGCCACCGGCGGCCAGCGTGCGACCCTGCAGCCAGGCGGCGAGCAGATCCGGATCGCTGGCGGACAGATCGAGCGTGCCGGTGATCGCCGCGTCAGCAGCCCCCGCCCCGCCGCGCAGCGCCAAACGCGTGCCGCCGGGCGCCCGCAGCTCGAGCTGCTCGATCTGCCAGGCCTGCGGACCGCCGCGCAGCTCAGCGGTCAGATCGGTGACCGGGCGGTTGCCGAACATGATCTGGTCGGCGTCGAGCGACACCCGCGCCGGCAACGGCGGCAGCGGCAACGACGCCGCCAGATCGCGGAGCCGCACTAGCCAAGGCAGCGACGGCGCAGCATCGCCGGGCTTCGCCAGCAGCCTGTCAGCATCGAGCTGCCGCGCCGACAACTTGGCATCGAGGCGCGGCGTGCCGCCGAACCGTGCTTCGCCGCCGCCGGTCAGCTTCAGCGCGCGGTCGTCGGCGCCCCAGGAGACCTCAACCTGATCCAGCCGCGCGAGCGCAGGATCGGCCTCCACCTTGGCGGCGAGCCGCCACGGCGTCCGCGGCGTCTCTCCCGCCGCAGCCGCAAGCGCCGCCAGCGAAGCTGTGCCGTCGAACCGGGGCCGGCTTTGCTCGAACCTCACCAAGCCGTCGAGATCGGCCGCGATCCCGCCGGCGCCCTGGTTGATCCCGGCGCGCAGCCGGATCGCGTCGCTGTCCGCTGCGCGGCTGGTCGACAGCCGGAACGGATAGCGCTGGCCGCCGAGCAGGAAATTGCCGTCGCCGCGTAGCGCCGCGGCCTGCGCCCGCAGCTCGCCGGAGAATGCAATGTCGCTGAGTTCAAGATTGCTGCGGCTCGCCGCATCATGCAGCGCGATCCGGCCGGTGAGATTGAGCCGGTCGACGGTGAGCGCGGCGAGATTGGACAGTCCGGCCGCCGGCCAGTCGAGCCGGCCCTGCGGATCGAGACCGAGATCGAGCGACAGCCCGTTGATCGACAGTTCGTCGGCGCGCAGCTCGCCGCGCATCAGCGAGCCGAGGCTGAATTCGACATCGAGCTTGGCGGCACCGACCCGACCGGCGTCGTTGGCGCCGCCCACCGTCACCTGCTGCAACCGCAGCGACGGCGTCGGCAGCAACCGCGCATCAAGCGGCCCGGCGACGCGAACCTGGGCGCCGAGCAGCCGCGTCGCTTCGGCCTCGAACGGCCCGCGAAACTGGTTCCAGTCGATCAGATACGGCCCGACCAGCGCGGCGAGCAGCGCCAGGATCAGCGCGATAGCCAGGCCGAGCAGCGTCGTCTGCACGCGGTTTCCCCTCGGGGGCGTTGTGACGCCCCTCGCTGGCGTCGTTCCTTCGTGATTTCAACGCCTAGCGACAGACTGTGGCGAACTCACAGCAACTTCAAGCAGCGGATTCATACGGCTCAAAGTTGTTGTGGTTCAAATCCCTTGCGGCAGTATCTTGCCGGGATTGAAGATGTTCTGCGGATCAAGCGCCTGCTTGATCGCGCGCATCGCCTGCAGCGCTTCGAGACCGAGCTCGGCCTGCAGATACTTCTGCTTGCCTTGGCCGATGCCGTGCTCGCCGGTGCAGGTGCCGTCCATCGACTGCGCCCGTTCCACCAGCCGGTGCATGAACTCGTCGGCGCGCTTCAGCTCTTCGGCGTCGTTGACGTCGCACAGCAGCGAGCAATGGAAGTTGCCGTCGCCGACATGGCCGACGATCGGCGCCAGCAGCCCGAGCCGGTTGAGATCGGCTTCGGTCTCGCCGACGCAATCCGCCAGCCGCGAGATCGGCACGCAGACGTCGGTGGCGACGACGCCGACGCCGTCACCCTGGCGCAGCGCCCGCACCGACCAATAGGCGTCGTGCCGGGCCTGCCACAGCTTGTTGCGGTCTTCCGGGCGGGTGGTCCAGGTGAAGTCGCCGCCGCCGCAATCCTTGGCGATGGCGCCGAAATTCTTCGACTGCTCGCCGACTTCGACTTCGCTGCCGTGGAATTCGAGCAGCAGCAGCGGCGTCTCCGGCAGCGTCAGCTTGGAATAGGCGTTCACCGCCTTGACCTGGGATTCGCTCATCAGCTCGATCCGGGCCAGCGGAATGCCAGTCTGGATCGCCAGGATCACCGCCTGGCAGGCGTCGCTGACCGAGGGGAACGAGCACGACGCTGCCGCGATCGTCTCCGGGATGCCGCGCAGCTTGATGGTTAGCTCGGAGATGATGCCGAGCGTGCCTTCCGAGCCGACGAACAGGTGGGTCAGGTCGTAGCCGGCGGCCGACTTCTTGGCACGGGTGCCGGTGGTGATGATCTCGCCGTCGCCGCGCACCACCTTCAGCGCCAGGATGTTGTCACGCATCGTGCCGTAGCGCACCGCATTGGTGCCGGAGGCGCGGGTCGCCGCCATGCCGCCGATCGAGGCGTCGGCTCCGGGATCAATCGGGAAGAACAGGCCCTGGTCGCGCAGGTTCTCGTTCAGCGCCTTGCGGGTGACGCCGGGCTGAATCACGCAGTCGAGGTCCTCGGCGTGGACGGCGAGGATCTTGTTCATGTCGCGGAGATCGATGCAGACGCCGCCGGCCGGCGCATTGACATGGCCTTCGAGCGAGGTGCCGGTGCCAAACGCGATCACCGGCACCTTGTGCTGCGCACAGATCCGCACCGTGTCCTGAATGTCCGCGGTGTCCTGCGCCATCACCACCGCATCCGGCGGCTGGTTCGGCAGCCAGGTCGTGGTGTGGCCGTGCTGCTCGCGCACCGCAAGCGAGGTGACGAGGCGGTTGCCGAACCGCGCCGCGAGCGCTTCAATGGCGCTCGCCACGGCCTGCGGCTCGGCGCGCTTCGGCGTGTTGGTGATGGTCAGGCCCACGATAAAAACTCCTTCGGAACGGGGCGACCGTGGCAAAGGATACCGGAGGGGTCAAGGGAGGTACGATTGACTTTGGAAGTAGATCGCAGCAGCGAAATCGGCACCGTATCTGGGCCTTTCCTGTCGTCGGTGATGCAGATCGAGCCTGGCTGGATCGACTATAACGGCCACCTCAACATGGCCTATTACAACGTGCTGTTCGACCGCGCGATCGACCAGATCTGGAGCGAGCTCGGGATCGGCGTCGACTATCTGAACACGCGCGGCGGCTCGACCTTCACGGCCGAAGCTCACGTTCGCTACTTGCGAGAGATTCATCTCGGCGACCCGGTGCAGGTCGCGGTTTACATCGTCGCGGCGGACGAGAAGCGGATCCACACCTTCGAAGAACTGCGCCACGCCGAGGAAGGCTGGCTGTCGGCGACATCCGAGAACATGTCGATGCACGTCGATATGGCGAGCCGGAAAGTCGCGCCGTTTCCAGACGACATCCGCGCCAGTATTGCGCGGATGGCAGAAGCTCATCGGGCCCTTCCGCAACCCGAGGGCATCGGACGCAGCATCGCGATGCCCTCGAAGAAGCGGCCGGCGTCTTAGACCCGTGTGCGGCCGCGGAAGATGCTGACCACCGCCGAGATCAGGAACAGCACGATCGCGATGAAGAAGATGATCTTGGCGATTTCGATCGATGCACCGGCGATGCCGCCGAAACCCAGCAGACCCGCGATCAGAGCAACCACGAGAAACGTCACGACCCAACCCAACATGTGATGACCTCCGTTTCGCTCAGGCACCCGCTGGCGGCTGCCTCTTGGGATGAGGCGCCGCCGGTTTCGGCTGCGCCGCTTGGCGAAACAATCCGAGGCTGGAACGAAAGTTCCGGCCAGTTTCGGCGTGTCAAGGCGTCATTTTCACGCGAGAAATCGGAACGAAACCGCCTTAACGAGCCGCTGCGCCGGCCTGGGATGCACGCCCGAACCTGTCGATAGCGGCACGCCGCGCCTATATCGGCGGATAATCCTGCTCTAAAGGCTCCCCTTCGAGCCCCGCAGCGCGGCTGTGGGTGGTAAAACGATTCGCATGACCGATCCGACCAAGCGCCAGCCTCTCGACCTCTCCAGCTATCAGCCCGCCGCCGGCGGCATCGCCGCGCGCGCCCGCGCCGCGGCCGGCCCGGCCTATCTGTCCGGCCTCAATCCGGAGCAGCGCGACGCCGTGGAGACGCTCGACGGCCCGGTGCTGGTGCTGGCCGGCGCCGGCACCGGCAAGACCCGCGTGCTGACCACGCGGATCGCCCACATCCTCTCCACCGGCCGCGCCCGCCCCGCCGAGATCCTGTCGGTGACCTTCACCAACAAGGCCGCGCGTGAGATGAAGCTGCGGCTCGGCCAGATGCTCGGCCAGGCGGTCGAAGGCATGCCGTGGCTCGGCACCTTCCATTCGATCGGCGGCCGCATCCTGCGCTATCACGCCGAGCTGGTGCAGCTCACCTCGAACTTCACCGTGCTCGACACCGACGACCAGATCCGCCTGCTCAAGCAACTGCTCGCCGCCGACAACATCGACGACAAGCGCTGGCCGGCGCGGATGCTCGCCGGACTAATCGACGGCTGGAAGAACCGCGGCCTGACGCCGTCGCAGGTGCCGGCCGGCGAAGCCGCAATGTTCGGCAACGGCCGCGGCGGCAAGCTCTACGCGCAGTACCAAGAACGGCTGAAGATCCTCAACGCCGCCGACTTCGGCGATCTGCTGCTGGAAAACATCCGGCTGTTCCGCGAACACCCCGACGTGCTGCGCAGCTACCAGTCCCGCTTCAAGTTCATCCTCGTCGACGAGTATCAGGACACGAACGTCGCGCAGTATCTCTGGCTGCGGCTGCTGTCGCAGACGCCTTCTGCCTCATCGTCATTGCCGGGCTTGACCCGGCAATCCATCGCTTCACAAGAAGATGGATCACCGGGTCTCGACGCTTCGCGTCGGCCCGGCGATGACGTGGGAGCGAGTGGCAACGTGGTTGCCCCCTCCGCTCCCCCCAAAAACATCTGCTGCGTCGGCGACGACGATCAGTCGATCTACGGCTGGCGCGGTGCCGAGGTCGACAACATCCTGCGGTTCGAGCACGACTTCCCCGGCGCCAAGGTCATTCGCCTGGAGCGCAATTATCGCTCGACCGGACACATCCTCGCCGCCGCCTCGCACCTGATCGCGCACAATGAAGGCCGTCTCGGCAAGACGCTGCGCACCGAGGATGTCGACGGCGAGATGGTCACCGTCACCGGCGCCTGGGATTCGGAAGAAGAAGCTCGCGCCATCGGCGAAGAGATCGAGCAGCTGCAACGTCAGGGCCACGCTCTGAACGAGATCGCGATCCTGGTGCGCGCGTCGTTCCAGATGCGCGAGTTCGAAGACCGCTTCGTCACCCTCGGCCTGCCCTATCGGGTGATCGGCGGCCCGCGGTTCTATGAGCGCGCCGAAATCCGCGACGCGCTGGCGTACTTGCGGGTAATCAACTCGCCCGCCGACGACCTCGCCTTCGAACGCATCGTCAACGTGCCGAAGCGCGGCCTCGGCGACGCCACCGTGCAGATGCTGCACGACCACGCCCGTAAGCGCCGTATTCCGTTGTTCGAGGCGGCGCGGATGGTGATCGACACCGACGAGCTGAAGCCGAAAGCGCGCGGCAGCCTGCGCGGCCTGATCGAGAATTTCGAACGCTGGCAGGTGCAGCGCGACGCGCTGGCGCACACCGAACTTGCCGAGATCGTGCTCGACGAAAGCGGCTACACCGAGATGTGGCAGAAGGATCGCTCCGCCGATGCCGCCGGCCGGCTGGAGAACCTGAAAGAACTCGTGAGCTCGATGGAAGAGTTCGAGAATCTTCAGGGATTCTTAGAGCACATCTCGCTGGTGATGGATCGTGAAGGCGGCGCCGACGAAGACGCCGTCAGCGTGATGACACTGCACTCCGCCAAGGGCCTCGAATTCGAGACCGTGTTTCTGCCGGGCTGGGAGGAAGGCCTGTTTCCGCATCAGCGCGCGCTCGACGAACAGGGCCGCGCCGGCCTCGAGGAAGAGCGCCGCCTGGCCCATGTCGGCATCACCCGCGCCCGCAAGCGCGCGAAGTTGTACTTCGCCACGAACCGCCGCATCCACGGCACCTGGAACACCACGATCCCGTCGCGCTTCCTCGACGAACTGCCGGCCGCCAATGTCGAGATCACCGAGTCGAAAGGCGGCTCCGGCTGGGGCGGCATGAGCGGCTACGGCCCGTCGCGGTTCGACAACGTCGAGTCGTTCGGCTCGAGCTACTCGACGCCGGGCTGGCAGCGCGCCCAGGCGCAGCGCGGTCGCAGCGGTGGCGGCAGCAACGGTGGCCGCAGCGGCGGCTTCGGCGAAAGCGGCTCGTCCTACTCGTCTGGCACCACCCGCCGCGCCCCCTTCACTATCGAGGGCGAACTGGTCGCCAAGTCCACCGGCACCGAGTCGGCGTTCTCGCTGAAGGACCGCGTCTTCCACCAGAAGTTCGGCTACGGCCACGTCACTAAGATCGACGGCAACAAACTCACCATCGTGTTCGACAAGGCCGGCGAGAAGAAGGTGGTCGACAGTTTCGTGGAGCGGGTGTGATGGTGCACTACGTCGCCTTGATCCATCAGGACGCCGACGGCAGCTACAGCGTGTCGTTTCCCGACATTCCAGGCGTCGTCACCGCCGGCGAGACGATCGAGGAAGCCGAAGAAGAAGCCGCCGAGCTGCTCGCCTTTGCGGCCGAAGATCCGGACGGCACCATCGTATTCAATCCGCCGCGGTCGATCGATGAACTGAACAAAGACCCCGCCTTCGTCGCAGCCAGCAAGAGCGCGATCGTGGCGATGATCGAGTTTGACGCCGACGCAGACGCGGCGGAGTAAAACCCCGCCTCTCTCCGTCATTGCGAGCGAAGCGAAGCAATCCAAAAACCCAGTGCACAGGGTCTCTGGATTGCTTCGTCGGCTTCGCCACCTCGCAATGACGCGGTGAGGTTTCGGTGCCAGGAAGCCACGACGCGATGAGGTGGCGAGGGTCGGTGCCACCAAGCCGCGACGCGAAATTTTCCCCTCCCCGGCCTGTTCGTCCTGTCGGTTGCGCCAATCCTCAGCCGTCCTTATGTAAGCCGCCCGCACGTTACGGCTGCGGTCCGCCTGTCCCCGCCGAAGTTTCGCGAGCCCGCATGGCCCCGATCATTTCCGTCAAGAATCTGAGCAAGACCTACGGCACCGGGCGCAAGGCGCTGAACGGGGTCAGCCTCGACATTATGGGCGGCGAGATTTTCGCCCTGCTCGGGCCGAACGGCGCCGGCAAGACCACGCTGATCGGGACGATCTGCGGGCTGGTCAATCCGACCGGCGGCAGCGTGACGGTCGACGGCCACGACATCATCACCGACTATCGGGCGGCGCGCGAGCTGATCGGGCTGGTGCCGCAGGAGCTGCACACCGACGCGTTCGAGTCGGTGTGGGACACGGTGAGTTTTTCCCGCGGGCTGTTCGGCAAGCCGAAGAACCCGGCGCATATCGAGAAAGTGCTGCGCGATCTGTCACTGTGGGACCGCAAGGACAGCAAGATCATCACCCTGTCGGGCGGCATGAAGCGCCGAGTGATGATCGCGAAAGCGCTCAGCCACGAGCCGCAGATCCTGTTTCTCGACGAGCCGACCGCGGGCGTCGACGTCGAACTGCGCAAGGGAATGTGGGAGGTGGTGCGCGCGCTGAAGGCGACCGGCGTCACCATCATCCTGACCACGCACTACATCGAGGAAGCCGAGGAGATGGCCGACCGCGTCGGCGTCATCAACCATGGCGAGCTGATCCTGGTCGACGAGAAATCGGCGCTGATGCAGAAGCTCGGCAAGAAGCAGCTCAAGCTGCATCTCGACGCCCCGATCGACACGGTGCCGCCGCAGCTCGCCGCCTATGGCCTGACGCTGTCGGACGACCGCAACAAGCTGATCTACACCTACGACACCCGCGCCGAACACACCGGCATCACCGCGCTGCTCGAAGACCTGCGCGCCGCCGGCATCCGCTTCCACGATCTCGACACCAGCCAAAGCTCGCTGGAAGAGATCTTCGTCAGCCTGGTGAGGACGTGAGCATGAACCTGCGGGCGATCCGCGCGATCTATCTGTTCGAAATGGCGCGGACTTGGCGGACGCTGATGCAGAGCATCGTGTCGCCGGTGCTGTCGACGTCGCTGTATTTCATCGTGTTCGGCGCCGCGATCGGCTCGCGGATCGACCAGGTCGAAGGCGTCAATTACGGCAGCTTCATCGTGCCCGGCCTGATCATGCTCAGCGTGCTGACGCAGAGCGTCGCCAACGCCTCGTTCGGCATCTACTTCCCGAAATTCACCGGCACCATTTACGAGATCTTATCGGCCCCCGTGTCGTTTCTGGAAATCGCGGTCGGCTATGTCGGCGCCGCGGCCAGCAAGTCGATTATCCTCGGCCTGATCATCCTGGCCACCGCCGGCCTGTTCGTGCCGCTGCACATCGCGCATCCGGTGTGGATGTTCGCGTTTTTGGTGCTGACCTCGGTGGCGTTCAGCCTGCTCGGCTTCATCATCGGCATCTGGGCCGACGGCTTCGAAAAGCTGCAGGTCGTGCCGCTCTTGATCATCACGCCGCTCACCTTCCTGGGCGGCAGTTTCTATTCGATCTCGATGCTGCCGCCGGTCTGGCAGACCATCGCGCTGTTCAACCCGGTGGTTTATCTGGTCTCCGGCTTCCGTTGGAGCTTCTACGAGATCGCCGACGTCAATGTCGCCGTCAGCCTTGCCGCCACCTTCGGCTTCCTGCTCGCCTGTCTCGCGGTGGTGTGGTGGATCTTCAAGACCGGCTATCGCCTGAAGGCCTGAGCGCAGCAGCTTCGTCACCAGACACGTCGCAAACAAAAAGGCGCGACCTGATGGCCGCGCCTAGATTGTTTATAAGCCGCTCGTCTTAGCGGCGATAGCAGCGGAAGTTGCCGCTCCGGGTGTAATAGCCCTTGCAGCGATGGCCGCGGTGATAGCGGTAGCGCGGGCCGTGGTTCGGCAGGCCGAGCACGCCGTTCACCGCACCCACCGCGCCGCCGACGCCAGCACCAATCGCGCCGCCCACAGCGCCGCCGATCGGTCCGGCTGCGCGATTGCCTTCACGGGCGCCCTGCTCCGCGCCGCGCACGATGCCCTGCGAATGACCCGCGGTCGGAATCGCCAGCACCGCGAGCGCCAGGGCGGCTGCTGCGAACAGTGCTTTCAACGGGGTGTGCTCGGCGCGAACGGCGAACGCCTTGGCAGTGGTCTTCATCGATGTCCCTCCGGATTGAAACGCCCGACAGAACGCCGGGCGCGGACTCTGCAGCACATTAACACGCCCGCGCGCCTCGGGTTCCCGTTTCGCCGAGATTCCGCCGTGGTGGTGTCTTGATGCTGCCGCTGGAGTCGCCGAAGCCATCTTAACGATGCCGAAGGTTTTGCCGCTGCGGCACAGCGGCGACTGGAAACTGTCGCAGCCGCTATGCATATTACCGTCGGGCGGGCAAGGAAGTGAAAAGGATCGGGCCAGGAGGCCGCACAATGCGTTCGTATCTCGTATCTCTGACCGGCCTGATCCTGCTGGCGGTCTCGAGCACCGCTCAGGCGAAAGTCGCCATTACCGTCGACAAGGACAATCAGCAGCTCACCGTCGCGGTCGACGGCGTCGAGCGATACCGCTGGCCGGTGTCGACCGGCAATCCGTCGCACGAAACGCCGAACGGCAAATTCCAGACCTTCCGGATGGAATCCGACCATTATTCGAAGGAGTTCGACGATGCGCCGATGCCGCATTCGATCTTCTTCACCAAGCAGGGCCACGCCATCCACGGCACCGACGCGGCCGGCAAGCTCGGCGTGCCGGTGTCACACGGCTGCGTGCGGCTGTCCCGCGACAACGCCGCGACGTTGTACGCCCTGGTCGAGAAGGAAGGCGTGCTCAACACCACGGTGACGCTGACCGGCTCGTCGCAGGTCGCGCTGGCGCGGCTGAAGAGCAAGGGCGGCAATGCCATCGCCCGCGCCGAACCGCTGCCGTCTCCGACCTATGATGCCAACGGCCAGCCGATCGATCTGGTGCCGAGCCGGCCGCGCGCGGTGCGCCCGCAGGTCACCGATGACGGCTACATCTATCCGGCCGACGGCAGCTACGCTGACCGCCGCTACCCGGCCCCTCCCGGCTATCGCCGCGTCGCGCCGCCGCAATACGGCTACGTCGAGAACGACTCCTACGCCCAGGATTACGCGCCGCGACGTTATTATCAGCCGCGCGGCTATTATGACGGCGGCTATGGCGGCTACTCGGCGTACTGAGCCGAGCCACGACTGATCCGATCGAAACGCGCGGCCTCCCCGGGCCGCGCGTTTTGTTTTGCCTAGAGAATTTCTGATTTCGACGGGATCAGGACCGCACTTCCTCGCGGTCGCAGCTTGCAGAACCTCATGGTGAGGAGGCGCGAAGCGCCGTCTCGAACCATGTGCCGCAAGCCCTGCGGCTCCTCATCCTTCGAGACGCCCGGCTTTGCCGGGCTCCTCAGGATGAGGGCTTTAGTGCGCTTGGAAAGGCCAAGTTCGCTTCAATCAATCGAAGAAGCGCTCTAATCCTCGCCGTCGCGCAGCCGGCGCCACACCGCGCCGAGCACGTTGGAGTAGTCGTCGGTCCACACCCGGTCGCCGTCGCGCGGCGCGGTCAGGGTCCAATCGTCATTGGCGGCGAGCCAGCCGATGTCCGCCGCCTCGCGGGCCGAGATCACCACCGAGGTGGCGAAGATGTATTCGGCGTCGCGCCCGGCATCCTGCGACGCAACCCAGCTCTTCAGCCCGTTGGCATCGGCGATGCCGACGGCCACGCTCGCCAGTTCGAGATGGCGGTTGGAGACGTGCATCAGCACGGCGCCCTGTGGCGCCAGCTTCGCCTTGTAGATCGCCATCGCCTCGCGAGTGGCGAGATGGATCGGGATCGCGTCCGACGAATAGGCATCGACGATGATCAGGTCGTAGGCGCCGTCCGGCTCGTGCGCGAAGGTCAACCGCGCGTCGCCGACCACGGGCTGCAGATCCGGCGCGCATTTGCTGACGAAGCTGAAATATTTCGGATCGCGCGCGGTATCGATCATCGACTGATCGATCTCGAAGAACCGCCAATGCTCGTCCGGCGCCGCCGCGCAGGTCAGCGTGCCAGAGCCGAGCCCGATTACGGCAACGCGGATCGGGCCGCCCTTACGCTCGCGCATCGCGGTGATCGCCTGCCCGATGCCGCCGTCCTTGTGGTAGTACGAGATCGGCTCGGGCCGGCCGGTGACCGGCGTGCCATCGTCGTTGAGCACGCGTTCGGCGCCGTGGATCGTGGTGCCGTGCAGCAGCACATGGAAGCGGCCATCCGCCGTCACCTGGATCTTGTGCACGCCGAAGAAGCTGCGCACCGTTTCGATCCGCCCCTCGTCGGCCGGATACAGCCGGATCAAGACCAGCGCCAGCACGACGGTGGCGAGCAGCTTGGCCGGGGCTGCGCGCAGCACCACCGCGAGGACCACCCCGAGCCCGACGACATCGCCGATCACCAGCACCCGGTTGGTGGCGAACCATTCGTGCAGCTTGCCGGTGGTGAACGCCGAGGTGATCAGCACCACCGCCGGCGCGGCGATCAGCAGCCAGATCGCCACCGACCATTGCGGTCGCCATTCCGGCGTCTGCGGCCGGCACAGCACCGCCAAAGCCAGCAAGATCGGGTATTCGGCGATCCAGGAGAAGGTGTACGGCGCCAGCAGCCCGGCAAACAGGCCGCCGACCATGCCGCCGAACGACAGCGCCACGTAGAAGCCGGTGAGATATCGCGCCGGCGGCCGGGTCCGCGCCAGCTCGCCATGGCAGGCCATCGCGATGATGAAGAAGCACACCAGGTGTCCGCCGAGCGTCAGCAGCAGATTGTGCTCGGACGCCGAATAGGCCAGCAGCACCACGATCACCGCGATCGCGATCGGCTGCAGCGCCAGCATCCATTTGTGCGGAAGCAGCGGTCGCGACTGGAACACCAGCACCCAGGTGAGCAGGTACAGTGACAGCGGTAGCACCCACAGCAGCGGTGCGGCGGCGACGTCGGTCGAGATGTGCGCCGTAACGGCGATCAGCAGCCCGGACGGCACCGCGGCGAGGAACACCCAGCGCCCCACCGTCAACCACGACGGCGCCGGGACGTCCTGATCGTCGGCAATCACGTCGGCCGCAGCAGCGGCCGGTGCGCGCAGCAGCAGCAAGCCACAGGCGGCGATCAGCAGGATCAGCACACCATAGCCGGCGGTCCACATCAGATTCTGCAGCCGCAGTGTCAGCAGCGGCTCGAGCAGCACCGGATAGGACAATAGCGCCAGGAAGCTGCCGATGTTGGAGGCCGCATAGAGGAAGTACGGATCGCGGCCGTCGGGATGGCCGGTGCGGACGAACCACGCCTGCAGCAGCGGATTGTTGGCGGCGAGCGCGAAGAACGGCAGGCCGATCGACACCGCGAACAAGCCGAGCAGCCACAGCTCATAGCCGCTCGCCGGCGGCGTGCCCCATCCGCCGGCGATCGCCAGCGGCAGTGTCAGCAGCGCGCCGACCAGCACGAGCAGGTGCACCACGACCGGCACGCGGCGATCGGCAAACCGGCTCAGCCCGTGCGCATAGGCGTAGCCGGCCAGCAGCAGCGACTGGAAGAACACCATCGCCACCGACCATACCGCCGGCGAGCCGCCGAGCCGCGGCAGCACCATTTTGGTGAACAGCGGCTGCACCGAAAACAGCAGCAGCGCGCTGACGAAGATCGCGGTGGTAAAAACGATCAGGATCTGCCGGTTGCGCGCCGGGCTGTTCGGGCTCGCGGCGAGGGTCGGTTCGGTCATGGCGTTTCCTGCTGCGGTCCGCCGCGGCGGACGCTGGACATCGTCGGCCATGGCGATGGATTCCGGCAGGCCCGTGACGCGCCGCATCCTAGCGTCGCTCTGTGAACAATGGCAAAACCAGCCGCGAACGCGTCTGTCACATCCGGTCCGGGAACCTTCCGATGTCCGATCCCGACGTTCTGATCATCGGTGCCGGTCACAACGGCCTCACTTGCGCGGCGTATTTGGCGCGCGCGGGATTGAAGGTGAAGGTGGTGGAGCGCCGCAGCGTGGTCGGCGGCGCCGCGGTGACGCAGGAGTTTCATCCCGGCTTTCGTAACTCGGTTGCGGCCTACACGGTCAGCCTGCTCAATCCGAAAGTGATCGCCGACCTCAAGCTGCACGATCACGGGCTCAGAATCGTCGAGCGCAAGGCGCAGAACTTCTTGCCCGCGCCGGACGGCCAATATCTGCTCACCGGCAGCAACTTCACCGCCGCCTCGCTGGCGCGGCTCAGCCCGCATGATGCCGCAGCGTTCGGCGGGTTCGCGGCCGAGCTCGAAATCATCGCCGATGTGCTGCGGCACTTTGTGCTGCGCGCCCCGCCCAATCTGGTGGCGCAGTTCGGCTTGCCGGCGATCCGCGAGAGCCTCAACGCGCTCGGAACCGCCAACCGGCTGCGGGCTCTCACCATGGAGCAGCAGCGGCTGCTGCTCGATCTGTTCACCTGCTCGGCCGGCGAGATGCTCGACGCCCGGTTCGAGCATGATCTGGTCAAGGCGCTGTTCGGCTTCGACGCCATCGTCGGCAACTACGCCAGTCCGTATGCGGCCGGCTCGGCCTATGTGATGCTGCATCACGCGTTCGGCGAGGTGAACGGCAAGAAGGGCGTCTGGGGTCACGCGATCGGCGGCATGGGCGCGATCAGCCAGGCGATGGCCGCGGCTGCGCGGGCCGCTGGCGCGGAGATCGAGACCTCCGCCGGCGTGCGCGAGGTGCTGGTCGAGAAGGATCGCGTGGTGGGCGTCAGCCTGGACGACGGCCGCAGCGTGCGGGCGCGGTTTGTGGCGTCCAACGTCAATCCGAAGCTGCTGTACACCCGCCTGCTGCCGCAGGATGCCCTGCCCGACGACGTCCGCCGACGGATGCAGCACTGGAAGACCGGCTCAGGCACGTTCCGGATGAATGTCGCGCTGTCACAGCTGCCGTCGTTCACTGCGCTGCCCGGCGAAGGCGACCACCTCACCGCCGGCATCATCATCGCGCCGAGCCTCGGCTACATGGACCGCGCCTATCAGGACGCCCGCACCCACGGCTGGAGCCGCGAGCCAGTGGTCGAGATGCTGATCCCGTCGACGCTCGACGACAGCCTGGCGCCGAACGGGCAACACGTCGCCAGCCTGTTCTGCCAGCACGTGGCTCCCGAGCTGCCGGACGGCGCCTCCTGGGACGACCATCGCGACGAGGTTGCCGACCTGATGATCGCGACTGTCGACCGCTACGCGCCGGGCTTTGCCGCCAGCGTGCTCGGCCGCCAGATCCTGTCGCCGCTCGATCTCGAACGCGAGTTCGGCCTCGTCGGCGGCGACATCTTCCACGGCGCGCTCAGCCTGAACCAGTTGTTCTCGGCGCGCCCGCTGCTGGGCCACGCCGACTATCGCGGTCCCCTAAAGGGCCTCTATCACTGCGGCAGCGGCGCCCACCCCGGCGGCGGCGTCACCGGCGCCCCCGGCCATAATGCGGCCGCCGCGATCCTCAACGACCACCGCAACTTGTTTGCAAGCCGTGGATAAGGTTGGGGATAAGCCTGTGGATAAACTGTGGAAAACTTGTAGATGAACAGTGCGGCTGCGGGCGTTTTTCAGCCGCGCAGGCAGCGCTTGGCTTCGGCGATCTGCGCCCAGCTGTAGCCGTTCTTCAGCGCCCAGGCGATCGACTTGGCCCGGCCGTGTTCGCTGACGTAGTAGCGCACCGTGACGCAATCGACGCCCGCCGGAATGGCGGTCTGCCCAGCCGGGAAAGCTACCGGCGTCACGCCGCCCTGCCCTTCGGCGAAAGCCGCGGGCGTTCCAACGGTTGCGAGCAAGGCTGAAACGACCACCATCGTAGACAGTTTTCGGCGCCGGGTGGCGGTCGCGCACAGAACTTCGTTGGCCTTGCTCATCAAACCTCATGTCGTTGTCGGGGATCGTCGCTGGCGGCGCCGTCATTGGAGCTGCGGCCAAGCGCGCGAACCCATTGGCCAAAGAACAAGGCGACAATAGGACTCTCACAACCAAAACTTGAAACGCAGCCGGCACGGAACTGGTTCCGCGCATCTATTTCGCACCCGCTATCCGTTGGGGCGGACCACTCCCTGGGAAGCGTGTGCGTAACAGAACCTCCGAGTCGTTTTCTGTCCACGCGCATAGGCTTCGCAGCCGTTCGTCACGCTGTGCACGAATCTGTCGACAGTTGCGCGAAGGCTGTGGAGAACCATGAATCTTGCGGATTCAACCCTGTGCATAAGTCATGGACAAGCTGTGCGTTTCCGGCGCAGAAGCGGTGGACGATCTGTTGAGAGATCACTTCAGCCGCGCCCTTTCGCTGCCAACCTTCGGACCTGCCATGACTGATCCCGCCCCCACCGTCCGCGCCAGCTTCGTGCTCGGCGACGAGGCCACCGCCCGCCGCGTCACCGACCTGCTCGGCGAGTGCTTCGACGAGGCCGAGATGGCGATCGCAGCGTTCGAGCGGCCAGACCGCAGCTGGGAAGTGGCGCTGCATTTCGGCGAGCAGCCGAACCTCGACCATATCCGCGAGCTGGTGGCGCAGGCCGCCGGCCCCGAGGCCGCGCAGGCGATCAGCCTCGAAACCGTCGCCGCCAAGGATTGGGTCGCAGCGAGCCTGGAAGGGCTGGTGCCGGTCCCGGCCGGCCGCTTCGTCGTCCATGGCAGCCACGACCGCGACCGTGTCCCGGCCAACAAGCTCGGCATCGAGATCGAAGCGGCGCTGGCGTTCGGCACCGGTCATCATGGCACCACCCGCGGCTGCCTGACCCTGCTCGATCTGGTGTTGCGCGCCGGCCCGCCGCAGCGCGTGCTCGACCTCGGCACCGGCACCGGCGTGCTGGCGATCGCCGCCGCCAAGGCGCTGCGCCACACCGTGCTCGCCACCGACATCGACAAGCAGTCGGTCGCGGTCGCGCGCGAGAACGCGCGGCTCAACGGCGTCGGCAATCTGGTTCAGGCCGAATGGGCAACCGGCTTCGCCTCGCCGGTGTTCGCCGCCCATGCGCCGTTCGATCTGGTGCTGGCGAACATCCTCGCCAACCCGCTGCGGGCGCTGGCCCAGCCGATGAGCGAGCACCTGGCGCCGGGCGCCCTGGTGATCCTGTCGGGGCTGCTGCAGCCGCAGGCGCAGAGCGTGATCGCGGCGTATCGGGCGCGCGGCTGCGTGCTGCTGAGGCAACTGGTGATCGAAGGCTGGAGCAGCCTGCTGCTGGTGAAGACGTTCTGACGGGGAGCGCTACTGAGCGAACGCTCAGTGCGCGGGCTTGTCGGGGAATCGGCTGTGGGCGTCGCCGTTCGGGTCGGTGCGCCTGACCGCCGACTGGACGAAACGGTCCAGGATGCGCACGATCACACCACGCGGCTGCGGCTGCTCGGGCTCGACGTTCGGAGGCGTGCCACCCGGGCGGACCGGCGGGGAAATCTTCTCAAACGTAAAAGCAGGCATGGTGTATCACCTCGTCGTTGAGTTGAGACACTCCCGGGATTGTCCCGGACGCGTTGTCAGAGCGTGGTGCAGCTGGCACTGCGGAGCTCTCGCCCGTCTCTTGCGGGCTCGATAAATCAAGCATAACTCGTGCCATAAGCTGGACTTTATGCATATCGCGTGAGCCGTGCGCAACGTGTCGAGGGAGCAGACCGCTATGTTCGAGTCGCATTTCCAGAGCTTCGAGGAGCCCGAGAGCGGCGTCGCACTCACCGCGCGGCTATCGGCGTTTCGCGAAGAGCTGCTGCGGCGCAAGCTCACCGGATTTGCGATTCCCCGCGCCGATCAGCAACAAAACGAATATGTGCCGCCGTCCGACGAGCGGCTGGCGTGGCTCACCGGCTTCACCGGATCGGCGGGGCTGGCGTATGTGCTGATCGATCAGGCCGCGTTGTTCGTCGACGGCCGCTACACCTTGCAGGCCGCCAAACAGGTCGACGGCAATGCGTGGTGCATCGAGTCGCTAGTCGAACCGCCGCCGGAGCGCTGGCTGGAGACGCATCTGAAAGCCGGTGATCGCCTCGGATTTGATCCGTGGCTGCACACTTCTTCGGCAGTCGAACGGATGCAGGCCGCCTGCGCCAAAGCCGGCGCCGAGCTGGTTGCGGTCGACGGCAATCCGGTCGATGCGGTGTGGAGCGAACGCCCCGCGCCGCCGCTCGGACCGGTCACCGTCCACGGCGTGGAATTCGCCGGCGAGAGCGAGGCCAGCAAGCTCGGGCGCATCAACGAGGAGCTGGCCCGGCTGAAGGCCGATGCGCTGGTGCTGTCGGATTCCCACGCCGTCGCCTGGACCTTCAACATCCGCGGCGCCGACGTCTCGCACACGCCGCTGCCGCTGTCCTACGCGCTGCTGCCGAAGGATGGCCGCCCCACCATCTTCATCGACGGCCGCAAACTGTCGAACAGCGTGCGCGACCATCTCGAACAGACCGCCGAGGTCGCCGAGCCGGCCGAGCTGGCGCCGATGCTCCGCGAGCTGGCCAAGACCGGCGCCACCATCGCGCTCGACAGCGCCACCGCGGCCGATGCGCTGACCCGGCTGATCAAGGAGGCCGGCGGCAAGCCGCTGCGCGGCGCCGATCCGGTCGCGCTGCTCAAGGCGGTGAAGAACCAGGCCGAGATCGACGGCACCCGCGCCGCGCATCGCCGCGACGCGGTGGCGCTGGCGCGCTTCCTCGCCTTCATCGATGCCGAAGCGCCGAAGGGCACGCTGACCGAGATCGATGCGGTCGAAGCGCTCGAGACCTTCCGCCGCGACACCGGCGCACTCAAGGACGTGTCGTTCCCGACCATCTCCGGCACCGGACCGAACGGCGCGATCGTGCATTATCGCGTCACCCGCAAGAGCAACCGCCGCATCCAGCCCGGCGACCTCTTACTGATCGATAGCGGCGCGCAGTATCAGGACGGCACCACCGACGTCACCCGCACCATCGCGGTCGGCGAGCCGACCGCGGAGATGCGCGACCGCTTCACCCGCGTGCTGCGCGGCCACCTCGCGATCGCCCGCGCGGTGTTTCCCAACGGCACCACCGGCGCGCAGCTCGACACGCTGGCGCGGCAGTTCCTATGGCAGGCCGGGATCGATTTCGAGCACGGCACCGGCCACGGCGTCGGCAGCTATCTGTCGGTGCACGAAGGCCCGGCGCGGATCTCCAAGCTCGGCACCACGCCTCTGAAGCGCGGCATGATCCTGTCCAACGAGCCCGGCTACTACAAGACCGACGGCTTCGGCATCCGGATCGAGAACCTCGAACTGGTGGTCGAGAAACAGATCGATGGCGCCGAGAAGCCGATGAACGGTTTCGAGGCCCTGACGCTGGCGCCGATCGACCGCCGCCTGATCGAGGTCGAGATGCTCAGTACCGAGGAACGATCCTGGCTCGACGCCTACCACACCCGCGTCCGCGAAACCGTCCGCCCCCACCTCGACGGCCCCACCCAACTCTGGCTCGATCAGGCGACCGCGCCGCTGGGAGCCTGAACACTTGAAGCGATGAGTGCCGCCCTCTCCCCGAGTCATTCCGGGGCGCGAGCGCCAGCTCGCGAACCCGGAATCTGAAGCGGGCACGGCCTGGAGCTGCGTCGCGCACACTAACCTCGAGATTCCGGGTTCGCCGCTGCGCGGCGCCCCGGAATGACACGCGAGAGTTTCTGCGCACGCGCCCCGGAATGACAGGTTGAGAGTCCGCGCGCGAATGACACCGGTCCGAGGCCTGTGCGGCCCCACGACCAGCAGCCCCTCGCCCGCCTTCCGCATAGCCTTATGCCGAAAAACCGCCTGTTAGCATTGCCCTGGCAGGCTACAGTCGAACCACCAGCTCACATCCTTCGCCCTGGCAGGCCCGTCGGGAACCGATCTCGCATGCACGGAATCGTCGGCAGATACGCAACGATCGACGCCAGCCGGCGCGACCTGCCGCCGTCGAAGCTGCTGCTCCTTCTGCTGGTGCTGATGAACGGCGCGGCGCCGATCGCGCTGTACATCTTCGTGCCGGCGCTGCCGGTGCTGGCGAGCGATTTTTCCAGCGACATCTCGGTCGCGCAGATGACCGTGTCGCTCTACATGGTCGGGCTGGCCTGCTCGCAGCTGATCATGGGGCCATTATCCGACCGCTTCGGCCGCCGCCCGGTGCTGCTCGGCGGGCTGGCGCTGATGGTCGCGGCCAGCATCGGCTGCATCTTCGCGCAGACGCTGCCGCAACTGATCGGCTTGCGTTTCCTGCAGGCGCTCGGCGGCGCCTCGGGCATGGTGATCAGCCGCGCCATCATCCGCGATCTCTACAGCCGCGACCGCGTCGGCGGCATGCTGAGTCTGGTGATCGCCGTGATGATGATCGCGCAGATGCTGAGCCCGCTCGCCGGCGGCGTGATCGAAACCGCGCTCGGCTGGCGCGCGATCTTCTACGCCGTCACCGCCGGCGCGATCGTCGTCGCCGCCGCGATCACGCTGGCGCTGCCGGAAACGAGCCGCCGCAGCACGCCCACCGCGCAGCGCGGCGGATTCCGCACCGACCTCCGGAGCCTGTTCGGCAGCCGCGCCTTCATCGGCTACGTGCTGTGCCAGGTGCTGGCGTCGGCGATCATCTTCATCTTCGCCGGTGGCGGCCCCTACGTCGTGGTGACGCAGATGGGCCGCAGCAGTGCCGAGTATGGCGCCTGGTTCGCCAGCTCCGGCTTCGCCTATCTGATGGGCAACGTGTTCTGCGTGAAATTCTCACCGCGGCATTCGCTCGACCGGTTGATCTGGTTCGGACTGGCGATGCAGATCGCCGGCGCGCTGCTCAATCTGGCGTGGGGCGTCCTCGGCTGGAATCAGGTGCCGAGCTGGCTGTTCGGCACCCACATGATCATCATGTTCGGCAATGCCGCGGTGATGGCCAACGCCGCCGCCGGCGCGATCAGCATCCGCCCGCAGGCCGCCGGGACCGCATCCGGACTGATGGGCTTCACCCAATTCGGGTTCGGCTCGCTGTGCTCGCAGGCCGGCGCCTGGCTCGGCGGTCATTTCGCGACGCCGTTGCCGCTCAACATCGCGATCTTCGGAACGGCACTCGCCTGCGCCTCGGCGATGATCTTCCTGGTGCCGCGCCGCAATCTGATCGCGACCGAGGAAATGATCGAGAAGGCGGAAGAAGAGACGCTGGTGTAGAGCGGCGGTCCTTCACCGTCATCCTCCGCGAAAGCGGAGGATCGAGTATCCCAGAGCCTCACGCGTTCACATCGGAGCGCCTCAACGAGTCATTCCGGGGCGCTCACGCAAGTGAGCGAACCCGGAATCTCGAGGAGTTCATCCGGAGCGAACGCCGCGCGTAGCAACTTCGAGATTCCGGGTTCGCTTGCTGCGCAACCGCCCCGGAATGACTTGCGGAGGCGATGGCGGATCGCCTCAACGCTCTGGGATACTGGGTCGCCCGCCTGCGCGGGCGATGACGCTGTTGATGCAGCAACGCCGTGAACTACCCGCCAATCAGCGCCAGCCACTCGTCTTCAGTCAGCACCGTGACGCCGAGGTCTTTCGCCTTGGTCAGCTTCGAACCCGCATCTTCGCCGGCGACTACGTAGTCGGTCTTCTTCGACACCGAGCCGGCGACCTTGGCGCCGAGCCGCTCGGCTGCGGCCTTGGCTTCGTCGCGGGTGAATTTCGACAGCGAACCGGTGAACACCACGGTCTTGCCGGCGACCGCGGTGTCGCGCCGCGCCTGCTCGGCCGGCAGCACCTCGGTGAGTTCGGCAAGCAACGCATCAAGCGCCTTGATGTTGCGCTCCTCGGCGAAGAACTCGACCACCGCTTCGGCCACGACGTCGCCGATCCCAGCGATGTTGTCGAGATCCTGATACGCCTCCGAGCTGTTGCCCTCCTCGGTCTGCGCGTCGGCGGCGGCACGCATCGCGCTGAGGAACGCATCCAGCGTGCCGTAGTGCCGCGCCAGCAGCTTGGCGTTACCCTCGCCGACATGGCGGATGCCGAGCGCGAAGATCAGCCGGTGCAGCTCGATCGTGCGCCGCGCGTCGATCGCGGCGAACAGGTTGCGCACCGAGGTCTCGCCGTAGCCTTCGAGCTGTTCGAGCTTGAGTTCGGCATTGCGCGCCTTCAGCGTGAAGATATCAGCCGGCTCCCGCACCCAGCCGCGCTCGTGGAACAGCTCGATCTGCTTTTCGCCGAGCCCGTCGATGTCGAAGGCGAGCCGCGACACGAAGTGCTTCAGCCGCTCGACCGCCTGCGCCGGGCAGATCAGCGCGCCGGTGCAGCGCCACACCGCCTCGCCCTCTTCGCGCACCGCGTGGCTGCCGCACACCGGGCATTTGTGCGGGAAGTGATACGGCTTCGCCGTATCCGGCCGCTTCTCCATCACCACGCTGACGATCTGCGGAATCACATCGCCGGCGCGCTGCACCACCACGGTGTCGCCTTCGCGGATGTCGACGCCATCGCGGATCGGCTCGCCGTCATTGCCGATGCCCTTGATGTAGTCCTCATTGTGCAGCGTCGCGTTCTGCACCACCACGCCGCCGACCGTCACCGGCTGCAGCCGCGCTACCGGCGTCATCGCGCCGGTGCGGCCGACCTGGATGTCGATCTTCTCCAGCACGGTCGTCGCCTGCTCAGCGGCAAACTTATGCGCGATCGCCCAGCGCGGGCTGCGTGACACAAAGCCGAGGCGTTCCTGATAGTCGAGCCGGTCGACTTTGTAGACCACGCCGTCGATGTCATACGGCAGCGCCGCGCGCTTCTCGCCGATCCGGCGATAGAACGCGAGCGCGTCTTCGACGCTATGACACAGCGTGATCTCGGGATTGACGACAAAGCCGGCGTGATCGAGCCATTGCAGCATCTTGTGCTGGGTCGGCTCCTCCATCGGATAGTCGCTCATTTCGCCCCACGCATAGGCGAAGAACTTTAGCGGCCGCGACGCGGTGACCGACACGTCCTTCTGCCGCAGCGAACCAGCGGCGGAGTTGCGCGGATTGGCGAACACGGTCTCGCCCGCCTCCTCTTGACGCTTGTTCAGCGCGAGGAAGTCCTGCTTCAGCATGTAGACTTCGCCGCGCAGTTCGCAGGCGGCGGGGATGCGCTTGCCCTTCAGCGTGTTTGGCACGTCCTTGATGGTGCGGACGTTGGCGGTGACGTCCTCGCCGGTGAATCCATCGCCGCGCGTCGCCGCGCGCACCAGTTCGCCGTGCTCGTAGCGTAGCGACAGCGACAGGCCGTCGATCTTCGGCTCGGCAACGATCGCAGGCACGTCGTCGAGCTTGAGAAAGCGCTGCACCCGCAGAGCGAACTCGGCGACTTCGTCATCGGCGAACGCGTTGCCGAGCGACAGCATCGGCACCGCGTGCTGCACCTTGGCGAAGCCGCGCGCCGGCGCCGCGCCGACGGTCTGGGTCGGCGACGAGGCGCTGACCAGCTCGGGAAACTTCTGCTCGATCGCCTCCAGCCGCCGCCGCAACGCATCGTAGTCAGCGTCCGAAATCTTCGGCGCGTCGTCCTGATAGTACGCCTTGTCATGCCCCTCGATCTCGAGGCGCAATCGCATCAGCTCCACCTTGGCCTTGGCTTTGGTGAGGGTGGCGACGTCGGGAGCGGGTTTGGTCTTCGCAGCCATTTTTCGCACTTGAGATTCTGGGTTCGCGAGCTCACGCTCGCGCCCCGGAATGACCTTGGGGAGAGGTGTTTAGCTTTACCGCGAGTCATTCCGGGGCGCTTGCGACAGCAAGCGAACCCGGAATCTCGCCGCGCGCGAGGCGCCGGTGGCCTATTATGTCTATCTGCTCGCCAGCCGCAAAGACGGTGCGCTGTATGTCGGCGTCACCAACGACCTCGTCCGCCGGGCTTATGAGCATCGCACCAAAGCCGTGCCGGGTTTCACGTCGAAATACAACATCGCCAGACTGGTGTGGTTCGAAATCCACGACGACCCGATCTCCGCCATCACCCGTGAGAAGGAGATCAAGAAGTGGCGACGGGCGTGGAAAGTGGCGCTGATCGAGCGCGACAATCCGGGCTGGGACGATCTGTTCGAGACGATCGCACGCTAGGCTGAGACAGGGTGCCCTGAATCTCGGGATTCCGGGTTCGCGCTGCGCGCGCCCCGGAATGACGGCGTTTTGAGAAACAGCCCCTCAGCGAGTCATTCCGGGGCGCCAGCGAAAGCTCGCGAACCCGGAATCTCTGCCAATGGGAGGAGAACCCTACCCCGCCGCCTTGATGAGCCGGTCGGCCGCGGCCCTCGCCTCTGCGGTGATCTCGGCGCCGGCCAGCATGCGGGCGATTTCTTCGCGGCGGTGGTCTTGTTCCAGGGCGGCGACGCGGGTGGCGACGCGTTTGCCCTTGTCGAGGGCAGCCTTGGAGATCAGCAAATGCTGGTCGGCACGGGCGGCGACCTGAGGGGCGTGGGTGACGGCCATCACCTGGACCTTGGAGGCGAGCCGCCCCAGCCGCGCGCCGACCGCCGCGGCGACGGCGCCGCCGACGCCGGTGTCGATCTCGTCGAACACCAGGGTCGGTGCCGAGCCCTTGTCGGACAGCACCACCTTCAGCGCCAGCAAGAAGCGCGACAGCTCGCCGCCCGACGCCACCTTCATCAGGGGGCCCGGGCGCGTGCCGGGATTGGTCTGCACCCAGAACTCGACGCGGTCGATGCCCTGAGGCCCCGGGGCCGCGTCATCGGCCTCGACCTGGGTCATGAACTTGGCGCGTTCGAGCTTAAGCGGCGCCAGCTCGGCACCCACCGCCTTGTTGAGCTTCTCCGCCGCCTTGGTCCGCGCGGCCGAGAGCTTGGCGGCTGCAGCGCTGTAGCGGGCGTCGGCTTCGGCAGCGTCCTTCTCCAGGACCACCAGCCGATCGGCGCCGGCATCGATCAGCGCGACGTCGGCGACGTATTGCGCGGCAAGCGCGGCGAGCGAATCCACCGGGGTCGAATACTTGCGGGCGGCGGCGCGCAGCGCGAACAGCCGCTCCTCGATCCGCTCCAGTTCCAACGGATCGAAATCAGCCGCGGCCAGCGCAGCGTTGAGGTGCTGGTCGGCCTCTTCCAGCGCGTTGATCGCGGCGTCGATGGCTTTCACCGCCGGCTCGACCAGTTGCGGCGCGGAGCCGGCGCGGCGCTCCAGCCGGCGCACCGCGGCAGCCAGCGAGGCGACCGGCGAATGCGGCCCACCGACTGCCTCCTGCGCCTCGCGCAAATCGGCGGCGATCTTCTCGCCCTGCATCATGGTGGCGCGGCGCTCGGCCAGCGTGGTCTCCTCGCCATCCTGCGGCGCGAGCTGCTTCAGCTCATCGGCAGCATGGCGCAGATAGTCGGCCTCGCGGGCGGCACGCTCCATACCGGTGCGGTGGGCGTCGAGCGCGGCCCGCGCGGTGCGGCGGCCCTCCCACAGCGTCTCCAGCGCGGCAACGTCCTTCTCAAGCCCGGCGAAGGCATCGAGCAGCCGGCGATGGGTGGCGGCGTCGACCAGCGCCCGCTCGTCATGCTGGCCGTGGATTTCGACCAGCGTGGCGCCGACCGCTTTCAGGGTCTGCACGCTGACGGACTGGTCGTTGATGAAGGCACGGGTGCGGCCGTCGGCGAGCTGGACCCGGCGCAGGATCAGTTCGCCGGATTCGTCGACCTCACGGTCGTCGAGACCATTGGCCTTGAGGATCGCGAATGCCGGATGGGTCTTGGCGACATCGAAGCTGGCGGTGACCTGGCCGTGCTCGGCGCCGTGGCGGACCAGCGCGGCATCGCCGCCGCCGCCGAGCGCCAGCGCAAAGGCGTCGAGCAGAATCGACTTGCCGGCACCGGTCTCGCCGGTCAGCACCGCAAGGCCACGGGAAAATTCGATGTCGAGCCGCTCGATCAACACGATATCGCGGATCGAAAGGCGCGAAAGCATGGGAGACGGTCCTATCCGAGACCGAGCTTTTTGAAGGACTTGCTGATCCAGGAGCCCTTGTTCTCGGTGGGTTCGAGTCCCCCCGACTTTACAAGATTGTAGGCGTCTTTGTACCAGCGGCTGTCAGGAAAGTTGTGGCCAAGCACGGCGGCGGCGGTCTGCGCCTCGCCGACGATGCCGATCGCCATATAGGCCTCGGTCAGACGCGCCAGCGCCTCTTCGACGTGGCGGGTGGTCTGATAGCGCGTCACCACGGTCTTGAACCGGTTGATCGCCGCGGCGTAGTCGCGCTTGCTCATGTAATAGCGGCCGATATCCATCTCCTTGCCGGCGAGCTGGTCGCGGGCGCCTTCCAGCTTCTGCTTGGCGCTGTTGGCATATTCGGAGGTCGGATATTTGCGGATCACCTCTTCGAGCGCGGCGATCGCCTTTTCGGTGCGGCCCTGGTCGCGCGAGATGTCCGGGATCTGGTCGTAATTCGACGCCGCGATCAGGTACTGCGCATAGGCGGCGTCCGAGCTGCCGGGGTGCAGCGTGACGTAGCGGGTGGCGGCGCCGATGCAGCTGTCGTAGTCGCCGGCCTGATAGTACGCGTAGGCGGACATCAACAGCGACTTGCGCGCCCAATCCGAATACGGGTGCTGGCGGTCGACTTCTTCGAACTTCTTGGCGGCGCCCTTGGTGTCCTTGTCCTGATTCATCAGGTACAAGCCCTCGTTGTAGAGCTTGTCCGCCGGCTCATCGACCATCTTGTCGTCTTTGGCCAGGAACTTGTCCCACAACGCGCCGGTGCCGCAGCCGCCGAGCGGAAGCGACAGAGCCAGCAGGCTGAAGATCATCGGCAGCCCGCGCCGCAGGCGATCGCCCCTGCGAGAAGTCTCTCCGTTCCGCAGTCCGAGCGCGATCCGCTGTGCCGACATCAATTCCAACCCGACAAATGGAGAACGGTGCCCCGGCAATCGACCAGACCGCTGTGGCCTGAGCCATCGACCTGCGCCGGAAAGCGTGGAGTCAACCGCCGGCTGTTTAGCCGAAAAAGGTGACTTCACCAACCGGGTACGCAGCTAATTCGCCGGGAATAAGGCGGCCGGCCCAATCAGTTAACAGGCCGCAAGATGTGGAAAATCGCCTGACGCGCTGTTGCGGTCAGGACACGTCCGGACCGTAGGCCGGAGCCACCATGCCGCCGACCAGGCCGGTGACGGCTTCGGCGTGGCCGCGCACGGCGCGACGCGCCGGCTCGGCTTCGATCACGCGCCAGGCGCTGCGATCGGCCAACAGAGTGGTCAGAACGGTGTGGTTGAGCTTGTGGCCGCCACGCACCGAGCGATAGGCGCCGAGGATCGGCAGGCCGGCGAGCGCGAGGTCGCCGATCGCGTCCAGCGCCTTGTGGCGCGCGCATTCGTCGGAGTAGCGCAGGCCTTCCGGGTTGAGCAGACGGTCGTCGTCGAACACCACCGAGTTCTCGAACGAGGCGCCGAGCGCGTAACCCATCTTCCACAGCCGGGCGACGTCGTTCATGCGGCCGAAGGTGCGGGCGCGCGCGACTTCGCGGCGGAAGATCTCCGGCTCGACCGCGAGCGCATATTTCTGCTTGCCGATCTGCGGATTGGAAAAGTCGATTTCGACTTCGACGCGGAAGCCGGCGGCGTAGGGCCGGAATTCGCCGAAGGATTCGCCGATCGCGGCGGAGACCGGCTTCAGGATCTGAAGGTATTTGCGGGGAGCGGCCTGCTCGCGGAGGCCGGCCTGGTCGATGGCCGCGACGAACGGGGCGGCGCTGCCGTCCATGATCGGAACTTCGGGGCCGTCGACTTCGATCGTGGCGTTGTCGATGCCCATGCCGCGCAGCGCGGAGAGAATGTGTTCGGCGGTGGAGACCAGCGGACCGTCGCTGTCGCCGAGGACGGTGGCCAGCTCGGTGGCGACCACCGACTTGGATGTCGCCTTGATCTCGCGATCGGCGCCATCAAGTCCGGTCCGGACAAAAAGAAAACCCGCATCGATATCTGCGGGTCCCAACGTCAGAGTCACAGGACGGCCCGAATGAACACCTACGCCCGTCACCGTGGCTTGCGAACGCAGCGTGGTTTGCCGGCTGAACTTCATAAATAAAGTGTCCCACTGACGCAGTGCGGAGATCGTTCCGGTCCTGTCGGCCGGGCGACTCGCTCTAGGCGTCCCCAAGTCCGTATTGACCATAGCACTGCCCCAAATCGCGCCAACTCACGCTTTTTTACGGATTGTTACCCCAAACCCGCCGCATTACCGCCGCCTGTCGATCGAATTCGACATCAATCGTGATCGGCGCGATTTCGTTTCAGTTCCGCCTAAAGTCGTAAACTCACGATTTTTCAGTGACTTAGATTCTGAAGGCCGGAATACCGGCTTGCCACAAAAAAGGGCCCCGGCGGATCGCCGAGGCCCTGAGCTTGGTCAGATTTCAGACATTGTTTCAGGTCGCCTGTCGCCGGAGAAAGGCGGGGATATCCAGATGGTCGTCGCCCTGTGGCGCGGGGGCCACAGGCGCCGGGCGGCCGTGCATGTCGAGACCCTGGGGAGCCGGACGCTTGGCGTACTCGGACACCGGCTCCTTACCCATCTGATCGGCGACGCTGCGCTGCGGCCGGCGCTCCGGCAGCGGCGGCATCTGCGGACCGCCATTGCGGGCGACCTGCGGCGCTTCAGCCGGCTCGTCGTCGCGGCGGCCGAGGCCGTTGGCGAGGCGCTGCAGCAGCGACAGCCGATTCTTCTGCGGATGATCCTCTTCGCCATCGCCGCGGGCCTGGCGGATTTCGTTCTGGGCCGGCACCGGCAGTTCGTCGAAGCGCGGCATCCGCGGCGGGCGCATCGCGGCACGGTCGGCGGCCGGCGGCACGAAGGCTTCCGGCGCCAGCGGCTCTTCGGACACGGCGCGCGACTGTTCCGGATCCGGGAACAGCGACGGCTTCTGCGGGATCGGGCGGACCGTGACGTCGCCATAGGACGCCGGCTGCACCGGGGCTTCCTGCGGCATCGGCTCGTTGCCGACGGCGGCGGCGATCGCGGCGAGCGCGGCGCGCTCGACATTGGCGGCCTGGCGCGGAGACGAGTCGACGACAGCGGCGGCCGGAGCAGCGGCGGCCTGGGCGGCGCGCATCGCAGCAGCTTCGGCAATCCGCTGATTGTCGGCCCGCAGCTTGGCTGTCAGCTCAGCCAAGCGGCTATCGTTTCCCACCGCACTCGCGGCGGCGGCCGCCGCCGGGGTGCCGGCATTGCGCGACAGCTGCGCCTGCTCGATGCCGGTGGCGACCACCGACACGCGGATGATGCCATCGAGGCTCTCGTCGAAGGTGGCGCCGACGATGATGTTGGCGTCCTGATCGACTTCCTCGCGGATGCGGGTGGCGGCTTCGTCGACTTCGAACAGCGTCAGGTCCTTGCCGCCGGTGATCGAGATCAAGAGGCCGCGGGCGCCCTTCATCGAGGAATCGTCGATCAGCGGATTGGCGATCGCGGCTTCGGCGGCGGTCAGCGCGCGCTTCTCGCCGGTGGCTTCGCCGGTGCCCATCATCGCCTTGCCCATCTCGCGCATCACGGCGCGGACGTCGGCGAAGTCGAGGTTGATCAGGCCTTCCTTGACCATCAGGTCGGTGATGCAGGCGACGCCCGAATACAGCACCTGGTCGGCCATCGCGAACGCGTCGGCGAAGGTGGTCTTCTCGTTGGCCACCCGGAACAGGTTCTGGTTCGGGATGATCAGCAGGGTGTCGACGACTTTATGCAGCTCGGTGATGCCGGTCTCGGCGGTGCGCATCCGGCGCGCGCCTTCGAAGTGGAACGGCTTGGTCACCACACCGACAGTCAGTATACCCATCTCGCGCGCGGCTTTGGCGATCACCGGCGCGGCGCCGGTGCCGGTGCCGCCGCCCATGCCGGCGGTGACGAAAACCATGTTCGCGCCCGAGAGGTGGTCGCGGATTTCGTCGATGACTTCCTGCGCGGCGGCCGAGCCGACGTCCGGCTGCGAGCCGGCGCCGAGACCCTGGGTGACCTGAGTGCCCATCTGGATCAGCCGCTGGGCCTTCGACATCGTCAACGCCTGCGCGTCGGTGTTGGCGACCACAAAGTCCACGCCATCCAGTCCGGCCGTGATCATGTTGTTGACCGCGTTGCCGCCGGCGCCACCGACGCCGAACACGGTGATCCGGGGCCGCAGCTCGCGAATATCCGGGACATTGAGATTGATGGTCATGGTTGCCTCTCGATTACGCGCGCGTTGGTTCGTGAAGTCCCCGGCAAATGGCCTGGGCAATCTGTGAAAGCGGAAGGGGGCGGAAAAGAGTCATCAGAAGCCCTCGCGCAGCCAGCGGCCGACTTTGCCGAAGTAACCGGCATGGGCGTCGGCCCGGATGTGGCGGGTGTGGCGAGGTTCGATGTGCTCGAGGTGAGCGAACTGCGGATAGACCAAAAGACCGGTCGGCACCGCGAACGAGCCGCTCTTGGCTTCGTTCGGCAGACGGCCGACGCCGAGCGGACGGCCGACACGGACCGAGCGGCCGAGAATCCGCGTGGCGAGCTCGGGCACGCCGGTGAGCTGCGACGCACCGCCGCTCAGCACCACACGCGCCCGGGGCTCTGCCGCAAACGGCGACTCCGCCAGCCGGTCCCTGACCATCTCAAAAATCTCCTCGGCCCGATGCCGGATGATGTTCGCGATCGTGGCGCGGGAGATCACTTGCGGGCTATCCCGCTCGTCCCCGGCGGCCGGGATCGACATCAACTCGCGCGCATCGGAACCGCCAGTTAGCACCGTGCCATATAACGTCTTGATTCGCTCGGCATCCGCAATGCACGCACCGAGTCCACGGGCGAGATCCATCGTGATGTGATGCCCGCCGACCGCAAATCCGCTGGCATGGACGAAGCGACCGCCGGAATAGATCGCGATCGTCGTGGTACCAGCCCCCATTTCGATCAGCGCGGCGCCGAGATCGACCTCGTCGTCGGTCAGCATCGACAGCCCGGCGACATACGGGCTCGCCGCCATCGCTTCGACGTTGAGGTGGCAGCGTTCGACCGCGAGCATCAGGTTCTTGGCGACGGTGGCGTCGGTGGTGACGACGTTCATGTCGACGCCGAACTGACGCGCCACCATGCCGCGCGGATCTCGGATGCCCTTGACGCCGTCGAGCGTGTAGCCGACCGGCAGCGCGTGCAGCACAGCGCGGCCGATGCCGGTAGCGTGGTGCATGCCGGTCGAGGTGACGCGGCTGATGTCTTCGGCGGTGACGGCGCCGCCCTTGATGTCGGAGGTGGCTTCGATCAGCTGGCCCTGCAGCCGGCCGGCGGAGACCGACAGCAGCACCGACTCCACCCGCACCTTGGCCATCCGCTCGGCCAGCGCCACGGCGTGGCGGATCGCCTTCTCGCATTCGGCCATGTCGACGACCGCGCCCGCCTTGACGCCACGCGACTGGATCTGGCTGTAGCCGACGAGTTCGATCGAATGGGTGCGGCCGCGCAGCGCCTCTTGCGGCGGGCACGGCTTCAGCCGCGCGATCATGCAGGCGATCTTGCTGGTGCCGATATCGAGCGATGCCACCATCGCGGTGCGATGCGGCGCAATCGGCCGTGTCTTCGGCGTTTGGGTACGATCGAAGACGGTCACGCGTCACCAGCCTTCTTTTTGGACTTCTTGTCCTTGCTGAACAGCTCTTCGCGCGCCTTGAAGGCGGCGTCCGACAGCCGCACCGTCAGACGGTCCGGCAGCCGCATATCGATCGCAGTGATGTCGCGCGAGAACAGCTTGTCGTCCTGATCGAGCTGGCTGAGCATCGTCAGCGCGTTGCCGACGTCGTGCTCGGGCATGCGAATGACGAGACCGCTGGTGAGCCAGACGTTCCAGCGCCGTTCGCCGACCAGGGCGACGGCGCGGGTCTGCGACCACACCTGCGGATAGCGCTTCAACAGCGCGATGAAATCCTTGGCTCGTTCGCCGGCGCCCTTCCCGACCACCAGCGGCAGCGACAGGAAGCGGCGCGCCACATATGGCTCGAGCACCGCGCCGTCATCGGCGATCACCGACATATGTCCGTCGAGCTGCCAACGCGCGAATGCGGTGCGCTCGACGATGTCGATCTGCAATTCGCCCGGATAGAACTTCAGCACGGTGGCGTCGGCGATCCACGGGTTCGCCTTCAGCTTGTCGCGCACCGCGGCAGCATCGAGAAACAGCAGCGACGACCGGCCGGTGATGCCACCGATCGCCAGGATCTCGTCCTGGGTGAGCTGCTTGCGGCCGGCGATTGCGACCTGCTTGATGCGGAAGCCAGCGAGATTGGCGGCGCCGTTGCGGGTGTCGTCCAGTGCCTGAACGAACTCGTCGACATGACCGCCCTTGACGATGCCCATGCCGGCACTGCCCAGCAGGATCAGCGCGGTGAAGGCGACGCCGACGCGGCGCGGCAGCCAGCGCTCCAGCACGGCGATCACACCGCGCGACGGCTCGGGACGCACCAAACGTTGCGGCCGCGCCTGCTTCTTGCGCGAACGGCGTTCGCGCAGCAGCGCAGCCACCGCGTGGGCGACCGCCTTCAGGTCAGACTGAAGCCTCGACAGTCTTGACGACCGGGCGAGGCGCCCTCCACCGTCCATTGCAAAAGCTCGTTACACGTTGCGCCCGCGCCTACTCCGGGCAATGGCGCAGGTGACGTCTCGGTGGTTCCGGACCAGCCCTGCGGGCCGGACCGTCTGCCAGAAATGCAAACCGAAACGGATAAAGAGCTCCGCCCGGCTTACGCCACGACAGCCGAGCGCCAGGATGCGCCGCCAGCGTTAACCTTCGGCCCTCCTGGTAAACAAATCGTAAAGCAGGCCTGCTCAGACCCGAATTTGTTGCGTCCGGAGAAGGATTTGCGGCGAAAACGCGACTTTCCGCCAAGGCCTCCGGATGGAACCCGGAGGCGTCCCGGTCAGCTCCGCACGGTGCGCTCGGCCAGCGCGATCTGTCCGTTAAGGAAGTCGACGAAGGGGATTCCCAGCGCGTTCAACGCCTTGGGATAGAGCGAGGCCTTGGTCAGCCCGGGCAGCGTGTTGGTCTCCAGGAAGATCGGGCCATCCTTGCCCACGATGAAGTCGGAGCGCGAGTAGCCGCGGCACGACATCACCCGGTGCGCCCGCACGGCATAGTCCATGATGGCCGCCGCAATCTCGGGAGCGAACCGGCCGGGGCAGATCTCCTGGGTCGATTTGGCAAGATATTTCGCCGTGTAGTCGAAGCCGCCGTCGGCCGGCACGATCTCGATCGGCGGCAGCGCCCGCAGCGAGCCGTCTTCGGCTTCGAGCACGCCGCAGGTGGCCTCGACGCCGGCGACGAACGGCTCGATCAGATAATCCTCGGTCTTGGCAGCATGGCGCACCGCGACCAGATCCTGCTTGGCGTTGACGAAGAACAGCCCATAGCTCGAGCCGTCGCAGGCCGGCTTGGCGATCAGCCGGCCGTAGGTTTCGAGCGCCGCCTCGGCATCGGCGAGCGCGATCCCGCTCACGGTACGGACACCGGCGATCGACGCGAAGTGCTTGGCGGCGACCTTGTCGAACGCCAGGTGCGACGCCGCCGAACCCGAGCCGGTGAACGGCACGCGCCGCAGTTCGCACATCGCCTGCAACTCGCCGTTCTCGGCGGCGCCGCCGTGCAGGCCCAGCACCAGCAGCCGCTGGTCGGCAGCGGCGCGGTCGAGCGCGGTTTCGAGCGGACCGACGTCCTCGCCGTCCGGCACGAACGCCTCTTCGAACGGCCGGGCATGCGCCAGCAACGCTTGCGCCGAAACGGCATGGACACGGTCGTCGTCGTTCCAGAACCACAGATCGGCGCCCGGCAACGCGCTGTGCAGCGCCTGCGCCGAGGCGACCGACACCAGCCGCTCTTTGCTGGTGCCGCCGAACAGAATGGTATGTCGCATCGGTCGATCCGCCGCGCGGTCCCTGTTGAAGTCGAAGAAAAGCTGCTGCGTCCCGCGGACCCGGCGCGCGGCGTCATTTTGCCGATTTGGCCGATTCGGAGAAGCGGCGTTACGGCGGCGCGGCTGCGCGCCGCAGGGAGGCGAAGCCCCACAGCAGCAGCACGACCAGCGCCGGCGTGGTCAAGCCGACCACCCGCAGCGGCTGCCACACTCCGCCTTCGGTCGCGATCATGCCGAGCCACATCACGCCCGACCAGGCGATCAGCGCCGGCACCAGGCACACCCGCCCTCGCCGCCGCCAGACTTCGAGCTGCACCAACGCGACCAAGGGCGCGGCAAACGCCACGTAGTTCGGCTGCGACACCGACAGCATCACCGGCAGCGCCGCACAGAGCAGCGCGCCGCCGATCAGCAGCGACGGACCGAGCGGCGGCTGCGGGCCATTCAGCCGCCAGAACTGGCCATGGCCGAGCCACACCAGCGCCCCGATCACCACCGCATCGAACGCAAGCTGGCCGATGGTGGCGAAGCGCGGCAGGGTGTCGGTCTCGGGCAGACCGCCGGCGGCGATCCGCGCCAGCATGGCGCCGATGCTGAGCATGTCGTAGGACGTGAAGGTGATCTCGTCGGCGATCTTCGGATTGGGCACACCGGTGAAGATGCCGCTGAGATGCTCGGTCCACATCGCGCCGTACAGCTTCACCACTTCGGCCGGTCCGAGACACAGCGTCGGCACCACGAACAGAAACACCGCGCTGAAGCCGAAAGTGGCGAGCACGGTGCGGAGATCGCGGCGCAGCACCGGGAAGATCAGCAGCGCCAGCGGAAACAGCTTGATGGTGAAACCGAGCGCCAGCGCACAGGCCGCAAGGTAGATCCGGCCCCGCAAGTACAGCACAAGGAATGCCACCATGGTCAGCAGCACCACGGCGCTCGGCTGGCCGCGGCCGAGTCCGTCGCCGAAGAACGGCAGCAGCGCCACCACCGGCCCGAGCCGCAGCAGCCACCACGCGCTCCAGCCGGTTTGATCGAGTGACGGCGGCAGCGCACGTTCGAGCCCCCGCGCCCACAGATCGACGGCGGCCAGCATCGCAAGGGCACTGAAGACGTACCAAGTCGCGACCGACAGCGGCAACGGCAGCGCCCACTCCGGTTTGGGGAAGCCGTCGAGCGGATGGGCGAACGGTCCCATCAGCAGCGCGAAGGTCGGTGGGTAGTGATAGGTCCAGCCGTGATGATCGGCGACTTCATACAGCGGATAGCCGGTCCACACCGCCCACGCCGCACGGAAGAACACCTGCACGTCGCCGAAGCCCTGCACCGCAGAGCGCTTCACCACGACAGGCAGATAGATGCACAGCGCCGCTGCGACAGTGGCGATCAGCACGATCTCGTACCAGCGAAGCTGTCGCAGGCGCGGCGCAAATTGCGAATGCAAGGCAGGATGTCTCCTCAGCCGTCGCTGAGCACATGGCCGCAGCGGTCTGGCGGAACCGTGGCACTAGACCAGCATACGTGCAGGGCAGCCAAAACCCTCGCGCGCCGCCCGTGGACGATGGCGGCGAAAACCGCCAAAGTCGGACACGTTTGCAGGTGTTGCACCGTGATTCCGGCGGTCCCGCGTCGGTGCAGTTTCGCGCCGTTGCGGGGAAACAAAGAGAAACAGATGATCCGAGATTGGCTCGACCTTCCGCCGTTTGGAACCTTTGCGACGCTGGCGCTGCTGTACTACGGCGTCGCCGCCGTGCTGATCGTGGTGGTGTTCGTCTCGCCGCTGCGCGGACCGATCGCGCGATTGCAGGGCGTGGTGGCGCCGTTCTTCTCGTCGGTCGCAGTGCTGTTCGGATTGCTGACCGGCTTCCTCGGCTACGATGTCGCCGAACGCAATCGACAGGCGTCGCGCGCGGTGCAGACCGAGGCCGGCGAACTGCAGAACGTCTATACGCTCAGCGTTGCCTCGGTGTCGGACATGCAAGCCATCCGCGTCGCGTTGAAAGCCTATGTGGCGTCGGTGCTCAAGGACGAATGGCCGACGGTGAACGGTTTCGCCGCGCCGCGTACCAGCCTCGCCTACGATCAGATGCTGACTGAAATCAGCTCACCGGCGATCACCCGCGATTCCGGCGCGGCGGTGCATGTGGCGCTGCTCAGCTCCGCGGTGCGGGCCGGCACCTCACGCAATACCCGGATCAGCCTGTCGATCGATCGCACCAGCGACCTGAAGTGGATCTCCGTACTGCTCCTCGGCGTGATCACCCAAATCGCGATCGCGCTGGTGCATCTCGATAAGCCGCGTGCGATGTCGGCGGCGCTTTCGGTCTTCGCCACCGGCGCGATCGTCGCACTCGGGCTGATCGCGCTGCAGGAAGATCCATTCAGCGGCGTGTTCCAGGTGTCGGCAATCCCGCTCAAGCACGTGCTGTCGCTGCCGGATACGCCCGAACTACCTCCCAACGCGACGCCAGCTCCCTCACCTCAAAAACCATGAGGTGCGGCACTCGCGTCGCTTTGCAATTCTGCTGAGTTGATCGCGTGCGGCAGCCGGCTCAGCCCCCTTCGGGCGCGACGCCGATCCGCTTGATTTCCCACTGCAGCTCGACGCCGGACTGCGCCTTGACGCGGGTGCGCACGGTCTCGCCGAGCGTCTCGATATCGGCGGCGGTGGCCTCGCCGGTGTTGATCAGGAAATTGCAGTGCATCTCCGACACCTGCGCGCCGCCGATTCTGAGGCCGCGGCAGCCCGCAGCATCGATCAGGCGCCACGCGCTCTGGCCGGGCGGATTCTTGAAGGTCGAGCCGCCGGTCTTCTCGCGGATCGGCTGCGCCAGCTCGCGATGCGCCTGCACTTCGTTCATCTTGGCGCGGATGTGATCCGGCGTCGCCGGCGTGCCGCGCAGCCGCGCAGAGGTGAAGATCAGCGCCGGATCAGCACCGCTGTGGCGATACGAGAACTGCATCGCGGCGTTGTCAAACAGTTTGCGCGTGCCGCTGCGATCATACGCGGTGGCATCGATCAGCACGTCCTTGGTCTCGCGGCCGTTGGCGCCTGCGTTCATCCGCAGCGCGCCGCCGATCGAGCCGGGAATGCCGTAGTAGAATTCCAGTCCGCCGAGCTGAGCAGCGGCTGCGGTTTCGGCCACACGCTTGTCGAGCGCGGCGGCCCCGGCATGGACCACTTCGCCCTCGACGCGATGCTCGCCGAAGCCGCGCGGCGACAGCCGGATCGCAACCCCCGGCAGCCCGCCGTCACGCACGATCAGGTTGGAGCCGAGCCCGAGGCACATCACCGGAATCTCGGCCGGCAGCCGTGACAGGAAGTAACCGAGATCATCCTCGTCGGCCGGCGTGAACAGCACCTGCGCCGGCCCGCCGACACGAAACCAGGTCAGCGGCGCCAGCGGCTCGTTGCCGAGCAGCCGCCCGCGCAGCTCCGGCATCGCGGCTTTCAGGTCGGGCGTGAGATCGGGAAAACTCATACGCTTACGGCCAAACACGTGGATGGCCGGGACGCGCCCGGCCATGACGGGACGAGAACCCTTGCGGCAGCGGTCCGCTGCTCCATCAACCCAGCGCCTTCAATTCGCCGGGCAGTGCGTAGGCCCATTGGGTGATGTTGCCCGCCCCTAAGCAGACGACGTAGTCGCCGCTGTGGGCGAGGCCGGCGACGACGCCAGCAAGCGACGCAGAATCCTGCAGCGCGACGACATCGCGGTGGCCGTGGGCGCGCAGGCCGAGCACGAAGTGATCGCGGTCGATGCCTTCGATCGGCGCCTCGCCGGCCGGATAGACGTCGGCGACGATCACGGCGTCCGCATCGTTGAAGCAGGTGCAGAATTCTTCGAACAGTGATTGCAGCCGGCTGAACCGATGCGGCTGCACCACGGCAATGACCTTGCCCGAGGTCGACTGCCGCGCCGCCTTCAGCACCGCGGCGATCTCGACCGGATGGTGGCCGTAATCGTCGATGATAGTGACGCCGTTCCATTCGCCGGTCTTGGTGAAGCGACGGCGCACGCCGCCGAACGCCGCGAGCGCCTTGCGGATGGTGTCATCGGACAGGCCGAGCTCGTGCGCCACGGCGATCGCAGCGGTGGCGTTGAGCGCGTTGTGGCGGCCCGGCATTGGCAGCTTGAGATCGGCGATCTCGTGCGCGGTGCCTGCCTTGCGATCGCGGAATGCGACTTTGAAGGTCGAGCCGCCGCCGCTGGCCGCGAGATCGAGCAGCCGCGCGTCCGCCTGCGGGTTCTCGCCGTACGTGATGATGCGGCGGTCTTCGATCTTGCCGACCAGCGTCTGCACCACCGGATGATCGATGCACATCACCGCGAAGCCGTAGAACGGCACGTTCTCGACGAAATTGCGGAAGGCGTCCTGCACCGCGTCGAAGGTCTTGAAGTGATCGAGATGCTCGGGATCGACGTTGGTGACGATCGCGACATCGGCCGGCAACTTGAGGAAGGTGCCGTCGCTCTCGTCGGCTTCGACCACCATCCAGTCGCCGCCGCCGAGCCGCGCATTGGTGCCGTAGGCGTTGATGATGCCGCCGTTGATCACGGTCGGATCGAGATCGCCGGCGTCGAGCAATGCTGCCACCATCGAGGTGGTGGTGGTCTTGCCGTGGGTGCCGGCGATGGCGACGCAGCTCTTCAGCCGCATCAGCTCCGCCAGCATCTCGGCGCGGCGCACCACCGGAATCCGCTGCGCGCGCGCCGCGAGCAGTTCGGGGTTGTCGCGCTTGATCGCGGTCGACACCACCAGCACGTCGGCGCCCTTGATGTTGTCGGCCTGGTGGCCGACGTGGATCTGGATGCCCTTTTCGCGCAGCCGATTGACGTTGGCGCTTTCCGACGCGTCGGAGCCCTGCACGGTGTAGCCGAGATTGCACAGTACCTCGGCGATGCCGCTCATGCCGATACCGCCGATCCCGACGAAGTGGATGGGTCCGATATGGCGCGGCAATCTCATGGGGAGGGTCTCTATCGTTGCTGGTCGTGCCCGGATGGTCACGGGCATTTCCGATTCAGGGTCACTTCATGCAAGACGGGGATGGCCGGGACAAGTCCGGCAAATGCGCCCTTGCGAGGTTTTCGTCCGCCCGGCCTTAGACCTTCGCGACCCGTCCGACTACGTGGGCGAGCCGTTCGGCGGCATCCAGACGGCCAATTTGGCGCGCCGCGGCGGCCATTTGGGCCAATTTGGCCGGATCGGCGGCCAGCGCGGTGATCTCGGCCGCGAGTCGGTCCGGGGTAAAATCCGGTTGAACGATGCGCAGCGCACCGCCCGCCGCGGTCAGCACGCCGGCATTGGCGAACTGGTCCTGGTCGAGCGCACCCGGCAGCGGCACCAGGATGCCGGGCCGGCCGATCGCCGCCAGTTCGGCAACGGTGCCGGCACCGGAACGCGACACCACAAGCTGGCTCGACGCCAACCGCTGCGGCAGATCGGTGAAAAACGGCGCCAGCTCGCAGTTCAGCTGCAGACGGTCATACACCGCACGGACGCGGCCCATGTCCTCGTCGCGGACCTGCTGGGTCAGCACCAGCCGGCGCAGCAGCGCCGGATCCAGTTTCTCCAGCGCCGGCGGCACGATGTCGGCCATCACCCGGGCGCCCTGGCTGCCGCCGAACACCAGCACCCGCAGCGGACCGCCAACGGTCGGCGGGTCGTAGGCGACAGTCGCAGCGTCGGCGACGGCTGGACGGATCGGATTACCGGTATTGGCGATCTTCGCGGCGAGCGCCGGCCAGGCGGTCTCATGGCCGGGAAAACCGGTGGCGATGGCGTCGACCCGCGGCGCCAGAAAGCGATTGGCGCGGCCCATCACCGCGTTCTGCTCGTGGATCAGCGTCGGCACTCGGCGCCAGGTCGCAGCGAGCAGCGGCGGCAGCGTCGGATAGCCGCCAAACCCGACCACCGCAGCCGGCTTGAGCCGCCCGATCAAATTGAAGGCGAGCAGCGCACCGGAGCCGAGCTTCAGCGCGGTCTTCGCCAGCGCCCACGGCGTCCGGCCGCGCACCGTCTCGCTCGGCACCACGTCGGTCATCTCGGCGGTGAACAGCCCGCTGTAGCGGGTGGCGCGATGGTCGGTGATCAGGCGGACGCGGTATCCACGCTGGATCAGCACCACGCCGAGCGCTTCGGCCGGAAACAGGTGGCCGCCGGTGCCGCCGGCGGCGAGCAGGATCAGGGGAGCGTCGGTCATGGCCTCACGCGTAGCTTCCCGCCGCCTCGATCGCATTGACTTCGGTCTTGGGCCGCTGCCGCGTCAGCGCCAGCATCATGCCGACGCCGTAGGCCAGCGACACCATCGACGAGCCGCCATAGGAGATGAACGGCAGCGTCATGCCCTTGGCGGGGATCAGTTGCAGATTCACCGCCATGTTGATCGCGGCCTGCACGCCGAACAGGATCGCCAGCCCCGAGGCGGCGAACCGCGAAAACAGATCCTCGCTGCGATAGGCGCGCGACAGCGTGCGCAGCACGATGAAGGCGAACAGCGCGAGCAGCGCGAGGCACAGCACGATGCCGAACTCTTCGGCAGCGACCGCATAGACGAAGTCGGTGTGGCTATCCGGCAGGCTGCGCTTGGCGATGCCTTCGCCGGGGCCGAGGCCGAGCCAGCCGCCATTGCTGAACGCTTCGCTCGCCATGTCGACCTGGAAGGTGTCGCCGGAGGCCGGATTCATGAACCGCTTGATACGGCCGGCGACGTGCGGAACGAACAGATAGGCGGTGAATAGTCCGCCCGCGGCGGCGCCGGCGAGACCGAATACCCAAACGATCCGCATGCCGGCGATGAAGAACAGCGCGCCCCACACCATCAGCACCAGCATGGTCTGGCCGAAGTCCGGCTCCATCACCAGCAGCGACACCAGGGACAGCAGCAGCATCATCGCCATCGACGTCGCGGGCATCTCCGGCCGCCGCGCCGCTTCCGAGAACAGCCAGGCGGCCAGGATCACGAACGACGGCTTGGCAATTTCGGAGGCCTGGATGTTGATACCGACCAGCGTGATCCAGCGCCGCGCGCCCTTCACTTCCGGCCCGAACAGCAGCGTCGCCACGATCAGCCCGATCGCCAGCACGAACACGATCAGCGCCGAACGCCGGATCTGTCGCGGCGACAGGAACGACACCCCGATCAGCACGATCAGCGACGGCGCCAGGAACAGAACGTGGCGGTTGAAGAAGTGGAACGGATCGAGCCCGATCCGGGTCGCGACCGGCGGCGACGCCGCCAGCGACAGGATCACGCCCGCCAGCATCAGCGCGATCAGCGCCACCAGCAGCACGCGGTCGACGGTCCACCACCATTCGCTGAACGGGGTGCGTTGGTCACGGGAGATCATCGGCGATCCTGGGCAAAGAGGTCGCCCATTGGTGCGCCCACGTGGTTGCCAAGGGGTTAATGCGATGGCGCGGAATCGAGGATGTGAACGGCTGCCCCGCCCTATCCCACACTCCGCTTTCATCCCCCTCCACGGTCATCCCCGCAAAGGCGGGGATCCAGTATCCCAGAGCCTATCTCTTCAGTCGAAACGCCCTGGAATACTGGGTCGCCCGCCTGCGCGGGCGATGACGGGCGTGAGTTTGGCGGCGCAGCGCCGGCCTCACACCGCCGCAACACCCTCCAAAGCTGTCACCAGTTCGCGGAACCTGGTGCCGCGGAGCTCGAAATTGCGGAACTGGTCGAACGAGGCGCAGGCCGGCGACAGCAACACGACCGGCTCGGCCAGTCCCGATGCTGCGGCATCGCGCGCGGCGGCGGGGACCGCAACTTCCAGGGTTTCGCTGATCTCGTACGGCACCCGGCCTTCCAGTGTGGCGGCGAATTCCTGCGCGGCCTGGCCGATGAGGTAGGCCTTGCGGATACGCGGGAAATACTCGGCCAGGCTCTCGATGCCGCCCGTCTTCGGCTTGCCGCCGGCGATCCAGAAGATCTCGCCGAATGACGACAGCGCCTTCGCAGCCGCATCGGCATTGGTGGCCTTGGAGTCGTTGACGAACAGCGTCGTCCCCTTCTCGCCAATCTGGCGGCCGACCTGCTCCATCCGGTGTGCGAGGCCCGGGAAACTGCGCAGGCCCTGCTGCAGCACCTGCGGCGAGACGCCGAGCGCCAGAACCGCGGCTGCAGCGGCCGCGGCGTTTTGCGCATTATGCAGCCCGCGCAGCGAGCCGATTCCACCGAGCTTGGCGACTTCGGTAGAATTGCCGCCGTCGATGCGGCGAATCGTTTCCAGATCGGCTGTGATGCCAGACGTCACTGGCCCCTGCACCGACATCCGCACCACGCGCTTGCCGGCGCGTTCGATCCGGTCCGCCGCGGCGCGGCCGAACTCATCGTCGACGCCGATGATCGACGTGCCGCCGTCCTGCACGCCGGAGACCAGCCGCTCCTTCACCGCAGCGTAGTGCTCGATGGTGCCATGGCGGTCGATGTGATCCTCGGTGACGTTGAGCAGAATGCCGACGGTCGGATCGAGCGATGGCGTCAGGTCGATCTGATACGACGACATCTCGATCACATGGACGCGGCCGTCCTTCGGCGGCTCCAGCGACAGGATCGCGGTGCCGATATTGCCGCCGAGCTGGGTGTCCCAGCCGGCCTCGCGCAGCAGATGCGCGATCAGCGCCGTGGTGGTCGACTTGCCGTTGGTGCCGGTGATCGCGACGAACGGAGCGCGCGGCGCATGCGCCTTGCGCTCGCGGCAGAACAGTTCGACGTCGCCGATCACTTCGACGCCGGCCTCCTGCGCCTTCAGCACCGTCCAATGCGGCGCCGGATGGGTCAGCGGCACGCCGGGCGTCAGCACAAGTGCGGCAAAATTCGTCCACGGCAGATTGCGCAGATCCGCGGTGATAAAGCCGGCCTGCGCCGCCTCGACCATGCGGTCGAGATTGTCGTCGCACGCGATCACTTCGGCGCCGCCAGCCTTCAGCGCATGGCAGCTCGCCAGCCCCGACCCGCCGAGCCCAAACACCGCGACCGACTGACCGGCGAAAGAGGTGACGGGGATCATGCTGACGCTCCGACTACAAGGACGACCTCATCCTGAGGAGCGCGCGCCAGCGCGCGTCTCGAAGGATGATTATTTGGCACATCCTTCGAGACGCGGCCCTGCGGACCGCTCCTCAGGATGAGGCTGTGCCTGCTCGATCGCATTAACAACGTCACCGCAGCTTCAGCGTCGACAGGCCGGCGAGCGCCAGCATCACGGCGATGATCCAGAACCGGATCACGATCTGCGGCTCGGTCCAGCCCTTCTGTTCGAAGTGGTGGTGGATCGGCGCCATCTTGAACACGCGCTTGCCGGTGAGCTTGAACGAGGCGACCTGCACGATCACCGACACCGCTTCGAGCACGAACAGGCCGCCGATCACCGCCAGCACGATCTCGTGCTTCACCGCGACCGCGATCGAGCCGAGCATGCCGCCGAGCGCCAGCGAGCCGGTGTCGCCCATGAAGATCGAGGCCGGCGGTGCGTTGAACCACAGGAAGCCGAGGCCGGCGCCGAGCAGCGCGCCGCACAACACCGCAAGTTCGCCGGTGCCGGCGACGTAGTTGATCTGCAGATATTCGGCGAACACCGCGTTGCCGGCCAGATACGAGATCAAGCCGAAGCTCGCCGCAGCGATCATCACCGGCACGATCGCGAGGCCGTCGAGGCCGTCGGTCAGGTTCACCGCGTTGCCGGCGCCGACCACCACGAAGGCGCCGAACACGATGAACGCCCAGCCGAGATTGAGCATCACTTCCTTGAAGAACGGAATCACCAGCGAGCTCGACAGCGGCGCGCGCCCGAGCCACACCAGCGCGAAACACGCCGCGCCCGCGATGGTGAATTCGATCAGCAGACGGGTGCGGCCGGAGATGCCGGCGTGGGTCTGCTTGGTCACCTTCATGTAGTCATCGTAGAAGCCGACGAAGCCGAAGCCGAGCGTCACCGCCAGCACGATCCAGACATAGGGATTGAGCGGATTGGCCCACAGCACGGTGCCGACCGTCAGTCCCGACAGGATCATCAGGCCGCCCATCGTCGGCGTGCCCTTCTTGGTCATCAGGTGCGATTGCGGGCCGTCGGTGCGGATCGGCTGACCCTTGCCCTGGCGCAGCCGCAGATTGTCGATGATCCATGGGCCGAACATGAACACGAACAGCGCCCCGGTCACCATCGCGCCGCCGGTGCGGAAAGTGATGTAGCGGAAGACGTTGAACGCCGGAAACGAGCTGGAGAGGTCGATCAGCCAATAGAGCATTCAAGCCGCCTTACACCGCAGCGTCGTCGCGTGCGGTCGTGTCGGGGAAGCGCTTCTCGAGCGCGGTGACAATGGTTTTCATGCGCGAACCGAGCGACCCCTTCACCATCACGACGTCGCCAGCTCGGATTGCGGCGACGACTTGGGATTCGAGCGCGGCCGCGTCGCCTGCATAGCCCCCTCGTTTGCCGGAGGAAAGGGCGTCCCACAAATTGCGCATCAACGGGCCGCAGCAGAACACCAGGTCGATGCAATTGGCCCGCACCGCCTCTTCGAGGCCCCGGTGCAGCTCCGGGCCGCGCGGGCCGAGTTCGAGCATGTCGCCCAGCACGGCGATCCGACGCCCCTGCCCGCTGACCTCGGCGCGGCCGAGACCGCCGAGCGCCGCCGCCATCGAGGCCGGATTGGCGTTGTAGCTCTCGTCGATCAGCGTCGCCTCGCCGGAGCCGACCGACAGCGGCTTGCGGACGCCGCGGCCGGCGGCGGGCGCAACCTGCGACAGCGCCAGCGCGGCGAGCGCGAGGTCGGCGCCGGCAAGCTCGGCGGCAGCCAGCACTGCGAGCGAATTCAGCGCCATGTGCCGGCCCGGCATGCCGAGCTTGTAGGTGACGTCGTGACCGAGAATGCTGGCATGCACGGCCGAACAGTCGGCATGCAACGCGACATCGAGCAGCCGCGCGTCGGCGGCCGGATCGGCGCCGACGGTGACGATGCGACCGACATTGGCGCGCAGCGCATTGCTGCACAGCCGGTCGAACATCGGCGTATCGCGATTCAAGACCGCGATGCCGCCCGGCTCGAGCCCGGTGAAGATCTCCGACTTGGCATCGGCGATGCCCTCGATGCCGGAGAAGAATTCGAGATGCACCGCTTCAACCGTGGTGATGATCGCGATGTGCGGCCGCACCATCTTCACCAGCGGCTCGATCTCGCCGGCGTGGTTCATGCCGATCTCGAACACCGCAAACCGGGTGTCCGCCGGGCAGCGCGCCAGCGACAACGGCACGCCCCAGTGATTGTTGAACGACGCCACCGAGGCGTGGGTCGCGCCCTGCGCGCCGAGCACGCCGCGCAGGCCTTCCTTGGTCGAGGTCTTGCCGACCGAGCCGGTCACCGCGATGACTTTGGCCGAGAGGCGCGAGCGCGCCGCGACGCCGAGCCGGCGCAGACCTTCAAGTACATCTTCAACGACGAGAAGCGGCGCGTCGGCAGCGAACTTGTCGCGCTGCGCCTTCTCCACCACCGCCAGCGCCGCGCCGGCGTTCAGTGCCGCGGCGACGAAGTCGTGGCCGTCGTGAACATCACCCTTGATGGCGAAGTACGCGTCGCCAGGCGCCAGCGTGCGGCTGTCGATCGAAATCCCGAACACGTCGCGCGGCAGCGTGCCGCTGCGCGTCGCGGCCATCGCCTCCGCCATCGCGTCGGAGGTCCAAAGCGGTTGTTTGCTCATACGGCGCTCGCTGATAGCGCCGCTTTCGCGGCGTCGTGGTCGCTGAAATGCAGCACGCGGTCGCCCACGATCTGCCCGGTTTCATGGCCTTTGCCGGCGATCAGCAGCGCATCGCCCGGCTGTAATTCGCTGATGGCAATGCGGATCGCCTCGGCGCGGTCGCCGATCTCGCGTGCGCCGGGCGCGGCCGCGAGGATGGCGGCGCGGATCGTCGCCGGATCTTCGCTGCGCGGATTGTCGTCGGTGATAATCACCACGTCGGCATTCTCGGCCGCGATCGCGCCCATCAGTGGCCGCTTGCCGGAGTCCCGATCGCCGCCGGCGCCGAACACCACCACCAGCTTGCGTTTCGCATAGGGCCGCAGCGCCTGCAGCGTCTTGGCAAGCGCATCCGGTTTGTGCGCGTAGTCGACGAACACCGGCGCGCCGTTTCGGGCGCCGACCAGATCGAGCCGGCCCGGCGCACCTTCGAGATGTTCGAGCGCGGCGAGGCTTGCGGCCGCATCGCCGCCGGTGCCGATCACCAAGCCGGCCGCGACCAGCGCGTTTTCGATCTGGAATTCGCCGACCAACGGCAGCTTGATGGTGTAGCGCCGCCCCTCATGTTCGACGTCGAGCGTCTGCGCAAAGCCTTCGACAGCGGCATCGATCAGCTTGATGCCGGCGTCGGGATCGCCATTGCGGCCGATGGTGATCAGTCGCAGGCCGCGCGCACGCGCCGCCTCGATGACTTCGGCCGAACAATCGTGATCGGCGGAGATCACCGCGGCGCCGCCATCCTGCACCAGATTGCGGAACAGCCGCAGCTTGGCGTTGAGATAGTGCGCGACGGTGGGGTGATAATCCATGTGGTCGCGCGACAGGTTGGTGAACCCGCCCGCCGCGACGCGAACGCCGTCGAGCCGGAACTGATCGAGCCCGTGCGACGAGGCTTCCAGCGCCAGATGGGTGATGCCCTCGCGCGCGATCTCGTCGAGCGAGCGATGCAACGCGATCGGGTCGGGCGTCGTCAGCGAGCCATACACGCTGCGCGTCGGGGTGACGAGACCGATAGTGCCGATGCTGGCGGAGGCATGGCCGAGCCGCTGCCAGATCTGCCGGGTGAACGCCGCGACCGAGGTCTTGCCGCTGGTGCCGGTGACCGCCGCGATCACCTCCGGCTGGCGCGGGTAGAACCGCGCCGCGGCCTGCGCCAGCGCCAGGCGCGGATTGGACAGTTGCACGAACGGCACCGCGAGGTCGCCCTCCGGCCGGTGTTCGCCGGCCACCGCCACCGCGCCGGCTGCGACCGCCGCCGCGACGAACCGCGCCCCGTCGGTCTTGGCCCCGGCGAGCGCGAAAAACAGGTCGCCCGGCTTCACCGCGCGGCTGTCGACGGCGATCCCGCCGATGGCGAGATCGGCCGCCGGCGCGGCGATGTCGGCCTCAGCGCTGAAGAGGTCGCGAAGCTTCATGGTCCTGGGGCGTCCGATTCGAGACAGATGTTCTCACGCCTGCGAGGCTTTTAACGCAAGCAGCGCGCGGCGCAAAACGGCAGGGATGGCGCCGTCGCGGCAGGCCGCGCGGCTACTGGCCGGCCCTCGATGACGCAAGAATAAGGCGGTCGGGCGGCGGCAGATCGAACCGCGGCTCGATTCCGAGCAGCGGGGCGATTCGCTCGATCACCTTGCCGCCGGTCGGCACGGCATTCCAGCCCGAGGTGATGAAGCCGTGGGTCTCCGGCAGCGCCTTCGGCTCGTCCAGCATCACCAGCACCTGATATTGCGGATTGTCCGCCGGCAGGATCGCGGTGAACGAGTTCAGCACCTGCTTCTTGGCGTAGCGGCCGTTGACCACCTTCTCCGAGGTGCCGGTCTTGCCGCCGATGTAATAGCCCTTGGCGATCTGGTCGGCGGTCTTGGCGGTGCCGACCTCCGCGTTGAGCCGCATCAGGTAGCGGATCTTGTCGCTGGTCTCGGTCTTGATCACCCGTTTGCCGAGCTTCTTGGCATCCTCTTCGGTGCGCTTCAGGAAGGTCGGCGGGATCAGATAGCCGCCATTGACCATGGCGTTGATGCCCATCACCGCCTGCAGCGGCGCGACCGCGACGCCGTGGCCGAACGAGATGGTGATGGTGTTGAGTTCGCTCCAGCGCTTCGGCACGATCGGCGACGCGCTTTCCGGCAGCTCGGTGCGCAGCCGGTCGAGCTGGCCGACCTTCTTCAAGAATGCCTTGTGGGCCTCGACGCCCATCGATAGCGCCACGCGCGCCGCGCCAACGTTCGACGAATAGGTGAACACTTCGGCCAGCGAGATGGCGCGGCCCATATTGTGCGAGTCGTGGATCTTGAACTTGCCGTAGTGCAGCGGCCCGCGTGCGTCGTACATCGAATGCAGCGTCGCCTTGCCGGCATCGAGCGCCATCGCCAGCGTCAGCGTCTTGAAGGTCGAACCCATTTCATAGACGCCGGTGGTCAGCCGGTTGATGCGGTCGGGATCGTTGGCCTCGCGCGGGTTGTTCGGATCGAAGTCCGGCAGCGACACCATCGCGACGATCTCGCCGGTCTTGACGTTGGAGACCAGACCCGACGCCGCCTTGGCGCTGTACTTCTCCTTGGCCTTGATCAGCTCGTCGCGCAGCGCGTGGGTGACGCGGACGTCGAGCGCCAGCTCGATCGGGCGCTGCATCCGGTCGGACGCGAAGCCGGCGCGGTGCAGGTCGGCAAGGCCGTTGTTGTCGAGCCATTTTTCGATGCCGGCGATGCCCTGGTTGTCGATGTTGACCAGACCGATCAGGTGGGAGACTTCGGCGGCGTTCGGATAGACGCGCTTGTTCTCACGCAGGAAGCCGATGCCGGGAATGCCGAGCTTCTTGATCTCGGCTTGCTGGCGCGGCGTGATTTCACGCTTCAACCAGACGAAGCCCTTCTTCGACGCCAGGCGCTCGCGCACTTCCTGCGTTTCGAGGTCGGGCAGCGTCGCGGTGAGCAGTTCGACCGCTTCGTCCTGATCGATCAGCCGGCGCGGCTCGCCGAACAGCGACGGCGTCTTGACGTCGGTGGCCAGCACCTGACCGTTGCGATCGACGATGTCCGGCCGCGCGGTTGCGACCGCGTCCTGCGAGCCGGTGCGGCGCGCGCCGTGGCCGTCGCCGAACACCGCGATCATCGACAGCTTGAACGCGATGATGCCGTACACCGCCGCAAACGCGATCATCGCCAGGCCGACACGGGCGCGCGCCTTGCCGTCGCGATCGACGTCCTTGCCGTAGATCAGGCTGCGGATCAGCCGTTGGCGCCATTTGACGTGGTGGCCGACGAGCGGCAGCGAAGGATCGGTCACTGGGCAGGCTCCGGAGCCGGCAGCGAGCCGGTGACGATGTCGGGATCGATCTTTTCGATCATCGATGCGATCGGATCGGGAGCGCTCGGATCGACGACGGCCGGTGGCCGCTCGGGCAGGTTCTTCAGCGAGTCGAACTGCCGCGCGCCGACCGGCTTGAGCTTGAGATGGCGGGTGGCGAGGCCCTGCAGCCGGCCCGGCGAGTCGAGTTGGGCCCATTCGGCGCGGAGCCGGGCGATCGCCTCGCGCTCCTTGCGGAGCTCGGCCTGGATCTGCAGCACCTTCTCGGTGCGCACCGTCGACTCCATCTTGATCCGGTACACATAGGCCGCTGCGAACACCAGCATGCCGATCACCAGCACGTGCACGAGCCGCATCATCGCCCGGCCCTCATCACGCTGGCGAGCGTCGGCCATCCCGGCAGATCGCCGGCGGCATGCGCAGGGGCTTCGGTGCGTTCGGCGCCGCGCAGCTTGGCGGAGCGCGCGCGCGGGTTGGCGGCGACCTCGGCGTCGCCGGCGACGATCGGCCGCTTGCTGAGCAGCGTGAAGCTCGGCGCCGCCTGCGCGACTTCCGGCAGGTGGCGCGAACCGCCGCCGGTCTTGCTGCGCTCGGTCAGGAAGGCCTTGACGATGCGGTCTTCCAGCGAATGGAACGACACCACCGCGAGCCGCCCGCCCGGCTTCAGAACGCGCTCGGCAGCGTCGAGCGCCTGGTGCAGCTCGTCGAGCTCTTCGTTGACGAAGATCCGCAGCCCCTGGAACGTTCGGGTCGCCGGATGGATCTCACCCGGCTTGGCGCGCACCACCTTGGCGACGATGTCGGCGAGCGCCTTGGTCGTCGTGATCGGCGTTTCGCTCCGCGCCGCCACGATGGCGCGGGCGACGTGGCGCGAATACCGCTCCTCGCCGAAGATGTAGATGATGTTGGCGAGATCGGTTTCGGACGCGCGCGCGACGACATCGGCCGCGCTCGGTCCATCGCGCCCCATCCGCATGTCGAGCGGCCCATCGAACCGGAACGAGAAGCCGCGTTCGGCCTGGTCGAGCTGCATCGACGACACGCCGATATCCATCACCACGCCGTCGACGGTCGCGGCGCCCCGCGCGGCGCAGACGTCGGCCAGATTGGAGAACCGGTCCTGCACCAGCGTCAGCCGGCCGCCGGACTCGGCAACCAGATCGGCGCCTCCGGCAATCGCAGTCGGATCGCGGTCGATCGCAATCACGCGGCTGCCGGCGGTCTGAAGGATCAGCCGTGTGTAGCCGCCGGCCCCGAACGTGCCGTCGACATAGATGCCGCCGTCGCGCGGCGCGAGCAGGCCGACCGCTTCAGGGCCGAGCACCGGAATATGGCGCGCGTCGGACGGCTTCATGCGATCGCCCCGGCCGCGGCAAAGCCCCGTCCGTCCCGCGTGGAGCGGAAACCGGTTCGGCTGATCGTCGGCTTGCTGCAGGGCAATCGGCCCATCGTGCCTCGCCTCGTCCCATTCCGCCGGCGGAGCGCCACGCCAGCCGACCAAGGCGACCGACGAACCCGGCTCTCCGCGTGGAATCTGATGGATTGCCATCGGCTTATGGGGCGTCACAGGAAATATTGCCGGCAATTTGACACCGGCTGTTCACCACTCAGTAACGGCGCTTACGCTTAAGAAACCGTTGACGGCTGTCCGTCTTCCCGCGCCGAGGAACGCGGCATCGCTCGCAGGCATTTTCGCTGCGCTGCAGGACGGCGAACCCGCGCTCGTCCACAGAAAATGGCAAAATCGTGAAGACAGCGCGTTGCAGGAGACCCAAGGGACTCAGATAGTAAATCGGATGTTGCAGTCGGCGTCGGTCAGCTTCGCCGTGGTCCTGCCAGTATTGAGTTATCCGATGTTGTCAGGTTCGTTAGCGTCCGCTGGTCTGGAGTCGAAACGTCGACGCGGCCTCCCTTTGCCCAAGGGCATGCTGTCTATGCAGACCTTCACGCCCGACTCGTCGATGGTGTCCGACGTGCTGCCCTCGCCGAATTACGGCGAGCGCAATAAAGCGCGCCGTCCGGACATGATCGTCCTGCACTACACCGGCATGCCCGATGTCGAAGGCGCGCTCACTCGGCTGTGCAAGGCAGGCACCGAAGTCTCGGCGCATTACGTTGTGCTCGAAGACGGCAGGATCCTGCAATGCGTCCCGGAAACCAAGCGCGCTTGGCACGCCGGCGTCGCCTCTTGGGCCGGCGAAGAAGACATCAACTCCTGCTCGATCGGCATCGAGATCATCAATCGCGGCCACGATTGGGGCTATCCCGATTATCCGCTGCGCCAGATCGCGGCGGTGATCGCGCTGTGCCGCGGCATCATCCTGCGCCGCGATGTGCCGCCGCACCGCGTCGTCGGCCATTCCGACGTGGCGCCGGCGCGCAAGAAGGATCCGGGCGAGAAGTTTCCGTGGCGGTCGCTCGCCGCCTCCGGCGTCGGCCTGTGGGTCGAACCGGCGCGGATCGTGCCAGGGCCGGCGCTGAAGCAAGGCACCGAGGGCGATGAAGTGCGGCTGATGCAGCAGGCGCTGGCCGACTATGGCTACCGCGTCCCGGTCAACGGCAGCTACGACCACGCCACCACCGACGTCGTCACCGCGTTCCAGCGTCACTTCCGCCCGGAAAAGGTCGACGGCATTGCCGACGCCTCGACGCTGGCGACGCTGCATGCGCTGCTCGACCGGCTGCCGGTCGAAGCCCGCGCCGTCGCCGCGCTCGGCTGAGCGCTTCTTCCACACCACTTGCGGCTTGACGATCGCGGCCCGAGCCCGCATGGCTTGCCGCGTCAGTCGGCTGGACGGCCGCTCCGGCAAGCGCCGAAAGGCCGCCGGGGAGGAAAGTCCGGGCTCCATCGACATACGGTGCCGGATAACGTCCGGCGGGGGCGACCCCAGGGAAAGTGCCACAGAGAACGAACCGCCCGCCTACGCCCTTCGGGGCTTCGGCGCGACAAGCTCTCAAGCCTGCCGCGCCATAGCAGCGCAAGCTGCGACGGCGGGTAAGGGTGAAAAGGTGCGGTAAGAGCGCACCGCGTCGCCGGCAACGGGGACGGCATGGTAAACCCCACCGGGAGCAAAACCGAATAGGGACGGCATCGCGGATAGTTTGCTGCTTGCAGCAATAACTCCGCAGGGCGATGTCAGGCTTGCCGTCCGGGTAGGTTGCTCGAGGCGCTGTGCAAACAGTGTCCCAGAGGAATGGCCGTCGCGTATCGCCTCCGCAAGGAAGCGGTGCCCTCCAGAACCCGGCTTACAGGCCGGCTGATACTTCTAAGAATGAAGGGCTCGGCGGAAACGTCGGGCCCTTCGCCATTTGATGCTTCGGCGCCCGCAACGTCATTGCGAGCGAAGCGAAGCAATCCAGCGCCACACATGCGGCTTGGATTGCTTCGTCGCTTCGCTCCTCGCAATGACGAAATGGCATTGCATCGGCAAACAGATTGGCCGGAAGCCGCGATGCCTCAATGCCCTCCTCCGCCGCCCGGCCCGGCCATCGGGTTGGCCGGCTTGGCGAGCAGGAACACCAGCGTGGTCAGGCCAAGGTAGAACACCGTCAGGAGGAAGAAGGCGTCGCCGTAGCTCATCACCACGGCCTGGCGGTGGACGATGGCGGTGAGCTGTTTCAGCGCCATCATCGAGGCGTCGCCCATGCCTTGGAAGCGCTGGGTGAAGGTGTTGAGCAATTCGACCGCCTGGGCGTTGCCCCAGTTCACCTTGTCGTGCAGCCGCGAGATGTGCAGGTCGGTGCGGCTGTCGAGAATGGTGTTGATCAGCGCCAGCCCGAGCGCGCCACCGAGGTTACGAGTCAGGTTGAACAGGCCGGAGGCGTTCTTGACCCGGTGCGGCGGCAGCGTGCCGAGCGCGATGTTGTTGACCGGCACCATCGCCATCATCATGCCGACGCCGCGGAAGATCTGCGGCCACAGCAGTTCGTAGAAATCGAAGTCGCGGGTGATCCAGGTCATTTGCCAGGTGCCGCCAGCGAACAGGATCAGGCCGATGGCGATCAGGATCCGCATGTCGACCAGCGCCATCAGCCGGCCGACGAGCGGCGCGGTGCAGAACATCGCGATGCCGGAGACGAACATCGTCTCGCCGATCATTAGCGCGCTGTAGCCGCGCACTTCGGCGAGATAGCGCGGGTAGATGTAGGTCAGGCCGTACAGCCCGATGCCGACGCAGAACTGGAACATGCAGCCGATCGCGAAATTGCGGTCGGTGAAGGCGCGGATGTCAACGATCGGCTCGCGCGCGGTCAGCACCCGCCAGAAGAACGCCACCGCCGAGACCGCGCAGACGATCGCGAAGATGAAGATCGACTCGTCGTTGAACCAGTCGTTGCGCGGGCCCTCTTCCAGCACGTATTCGAGCGAACCAAGGAAGCCGGCCATGAAGCCGAGGCCCCACCAGTCGAAATGATCGAGCAACTCGTAATGCGGCTCGTCGAAATCGACCAGCGCCAGCACGCCGATGGTGATGCCGATGCCGGGCACGATGTTGATGAAGAACAGCCAGTGCCACGACATCAGGTCGGTGATGTAGCCACCGACCGTCGGGCCGATGGTCGGCGCCAGCGTGGCGACGAGACCAATGATCGGGCCGACCATGTTGAACTTGGAGCGCGGAAACACCGTGTAGGCCGATGCGAACACGGTCGGGATCATGCCGGCGCCGAGGAAGCCCTGGATCGCGCGCCACACGATCATCTCGGCGATCGACGAGGTGAAGCCGCACATCAGGCTGGCGAAGGTGAAGCCGGCGGCCGAGATCGCGAACAGATTCCGGGTGCCGAGCGCGCGCGACAGGAAGCCGGACAGCGGAATCGCGATCACTTCGGCGATCAGATACGCGGTCTGCACCCACGAGACTTCGGACGATGACGCCGACAGACCGGCCTGGATTTCGGACAGCGATGCCGAGACGATCTGGATGTCCAAGATCGACATGAACATCCCGAACACCATGATCAGAAACGCGATCAGGCGCGTCGCCGGGACGTGTTCGGAGGGCTCGGCGGGCGCCGCGATCGGTGTATCTGCCGTGGTTGTCGCGGACATTGCTACGTTCTCAGCGCCCGACCTGAGCGGCCGTCAATAATCGAACAGAATTTCCATCATTGCGCGCGAAGCGAAGCAATCCAGGACTCGGTGCACGGGGCTGGATGGCTTGGTCGCTTTGCTCCTCGCAACAACGCTGACAGAAAAGAATTACTTGGCGTCGCCGGTCCGGGTATCGACGTCGACATAGACCGACATGCCGGCACGCAGCAGCCCTTCGCGCGCGACGTCGGCGGGGACGCGGATCCGCACCGGAACGCGCTGCACGATCTTGGTGAAGTTGCCGGTGGCGTTGTCGGGCGGCAGCAGGGTGAATACCTGTCCGGCCGCCGGCGCCAGGCTGTCGACGGTGCCTTCGATCTTGCGGCTGGAGAACGCGTCAACCGAGATGCCGACCTTCTGCCCGGGCTTCAGTCGGCGCAGCTGGGTTTCCTTGAAGTTGGCATCGATATAGACGCCGTCGAGCGGCACGATATTGGCGAGGCGCTGGCCGGCGTTGATGTAGTCGCCGACATTGACCAGGCGGTTGGAGAACACGCCGGTCACCGGCGCGCGCACATTGGTGAAAGCGAGATCGCGCTCGGCCTTGGCCAGCGCGCTCTGCAGCTCGGTGAGCTGGGCGCGGGCTTCGGTCTGCTGCGCCTTGGTGACTTCGACATTGTCGCGGGCCGCGTCGTAGGCCGCCTTGGCGGCCAGCACCGAAGCGGCGCTCTGGTCGCGGCTCGCCTGCGAGGTCTCGAACACCGCACGCGAAGCGAAGCCCTTGGTGCTCAGAGCCTGCTGGCGATCAAAATCGAGGTCAGCACGCTTGGCGGCGGCTTCGGCGGAGGCGAGCTGCGCCTGCGCCTGCTCCACCGCGCTCTGCTGCGCGGCGACCTGGCGGCCGATCCGGGCGATGGTGGCTTCCTGGGTGGCGATCTTGGCGCGCGCGGAGTCCACCGCGATCTTGTAGTCGCCGTCGTCGATCCGGAACACGATGTCGCCGGCCTTCACCTCGGAATTGTCGCGCGGCAGGATCGCGGCAATGTGGCCGGACACGCGGGCACCGAGCGTGGTGTTGTTGGCGCGGACATAGGCATCGTCGGTGCCGACCATGAAACGGCCGACCAGCATGTACTGCGTGCCGAAGTAACCGAGCGCGGCCAGCGCCGCGATGCCGACACCGATCAGCACGAACTTCTTCTTGCTCGGCGGCTTGGCGGCGGCGCCCGGACGCGCGGCCGGCGCCACCGGCTCCGACTCCGCTTCGGGCTCGGGCGGATCGGCGAGCTTCAGCGTCGAGGGATCTTCCAGCAGCGAGCGCAGCGCCTCGGCCTGCGACGGCGCGCCGTGTGGCGCAGCCGGATGCGCGGGCGTGCCGGCGGCCGCTACCGCCTCCCCGTTCTCCGGCTCGGAGCGCAGCACGCGGGCAGCTTGGTCGCGTCCGGACATCGGGTTCTCCTGAACTCAGCTCGCACGACAAAAGAGCCTGCCAGACTGGTACCCCTAGCAGGTCACCCTGATCTACCATTGACCGAACGGTTCGGTCAACTTAAGTTCCTGGCATCAGGGTAGCAGTCTTGCGTTTCTGCCCTCGTTCGACCCCCACTGATTTTGCAGGACAGGCTGAACCAATGGTTGCAACCACAGCGGCGGCGGCAATTCACAGCGACGAGGACAGCGCCAAGCGGCGCCAGATCCTCGACGGCGCCCGCGCGGTGTTTCTGGAGTTCGGCTTCGACGGCGCCAGCATGGGCGAGATCGCCCGCGCCGCGGGCGTATCCAAAGGCACGCTGTACGTCTATTTCGCCGACAAGAATTCGCTGTTCTGCGAGATCGTCGAGCAGGAGAGCCTGGCGCAAGGCATGCTGTCGTTCGAATTCGCGCCCGACAGGGATATCGAAGCGACGCTGCGCGCATTCGGCAACGCCTATATCGCGCTGATCTGCAATCCGCGCGGCGCTTCCGCGATCCGCACCGTGATGGCCATCGCCGAGCGGATGCCGGAAATCGGCCGGCGCTACTACGAGCGGGTGATCGCCAACACCATCGGCCGGTTCGGGCGTTATCTGCAGGCCCAGGTCGGGGCCGGCGTGCTTCAGATCGACAATTGCGAACTCGCCGCCGCGCAGTTCATGCAGGCTTGTCAGGCGACGCTGTTTCTGCCGTTCATCTTTCAGACGTCGGAGCCGCCCTCGCCGTCGCGGATTGCGGGCGTGGTCGACAGCGCCACCGCGATGTTCCTCGCCGCCTATCGGGCGCCTAAAGCCGGCGGCCCGAACTAACCGTCGTTCGACTAATCGTCCTCGGCCTCGTCGCGATCGACCTTGTGACGCGCCGCATTGCGGCCGATCGAGCCGGTGACGCCGTTCCAACCCGAGCCCGGCGACGCGCTGCCCGCGTAAGGATTGCGCTGCTGCAGCCGCTGCGCGATCACTTCGCCGGACACCGCGGCCGGCTTGCAGATCGTGCGTTGGCTACGCCGGCGCATCAGATCGACGTGAATGTGATCGTAGTGATAGACGTTCGAGCCCGGCGCCAGCACCGTGGTGAACATCTGGCACGCCGAATTCTGCACGTCGTGCAGGAACGCCTGCTCCTCCGGCAATCCGCGCCAACCGCCCTTCACCGTGATGCGGCGACCGTCGGCCAGCACGAAGGCGGCGATATCGAGCGCATTGCCGAACGCGTGCTCGGAGATGTGAGCATTCGGATTGCCGTTCATGCCGCGGCACGAATACGCCGAGATCTGCTTGATCTCGACCACGCGCACGCCGAACCAGCGCATCGCAGAGGGCTGCACCGACTCCGCCAGCCAGCGATCGAGCGCTGACACGATCGGGCACGCCAGCGTCGCGGTCGGCTTGATCGCGACCGGCCCGACCGAGCCGGTGATGCCGCCCTGCTGGCCCGGCCCGAGCCGTGGCAGCGGCCGCTCCGTTTCGCCGGGATAGCCGCCCTGCGGCGCCGCACCGCGCGGATAGCCGGTGACGTTCTCTGCCGGCGGGCGATCGGCCGATGGCTCGCCTTCCGGCGGCAGTTCGATATCGTCCTGAGCCGGCACCACGCCCGGCGCATTCAGCGACACCGGCGCTTTGCCGTAGCCGCCCTGCGGCGCGCCGTAGCCGGCCTGCGGCTGCGTGCCGTAGTTCGGGGCGCGCGCGGGCGGCTCGGCATAGCCACGTTGAGGTGTCGCGTAGTTCGGCTGTGGCTGGCCGCCTGGCCAGCGCGGCTGGCTTTGATTACCGCCGCCGATCGCTCCCGGCGGACGCAGGTCGTCGGCGAAACCAATCGCGCCGGTTTCACCGAGCGCTGCGACCTTCAGCGGAAACTCAGCGCCACACACACCAGGGCCTGAGATCGGATCGATCCGGACCAGATCCGGTCCTTCGCGCACCACGCCGGATTTCAAGCACGCGATCTCGGCCTCGGCCCGCCACGGTTCGCGCTCAGCGGTCTGAAACAGACCGCGACCGCAACCCGCAAGAGAGACGAGGACGAAGGAGCCGACGAGATACAAACGAACTCCGCGCGTCATGCGCGCACAGTCCACCAATCTGATTAAAGAGAATTGAACGGTATTGGGCGAGGTTTTCTTAACCATAAGAGGCGCGCGGAACGTCGTGTCCCGCAGCGCCTCACTGTCGCCGTTGTCGCCTGATCAGGCGGCGCGGACTTCGCGCAGGAAGGTGTCGACCTGGGTCTTCAGCGCCTCGCCGCTGCGCGACAATTCCGACGCGGACTCGACCACTTGCCCCGCCGCAACACCGGTCTCGCGCGCGGCTTCATTGACGCCCGAAATGTTGCTGGAGACTTCCGTGGTGGAGCGCGCGGACTCTGCAACGTTGTGGGCGATCTCGCGCGTCGCCGCGCTCTGTTCGCGCACTGCGCTGGCGATCGCGGTGGCGATCTCGTTGATCTGCGCCACCGTGCCGGTGATGCCTTCGATTGCCTGCACCGACGACTGCGTTGCCTGCTGGATCGAGTTGATCTGCGTGGTGATTTCCTCGGTCGCCTTCGAGGTCTGCTCGGCCAGCGCCTTCACCTCGGCAGCGACCACCGCGAAGCCGCGGCCTGCATCGCCGGCACGCGCCGCTTCGATGGTGGCGTTGAGTGCCAGCAGATTGGTCTGCGAAGCGATGTCGCTGATCAGCGTCACCACCTCGCCGATCTTCTGCGCGGCCTCGGCGAGACTGCGCACCTCTTCATTGGTGCGGCCGGCCTGCGTGGCCGCCTCGCCGGCGACCCGTGCCGATTGATCGACCCGGTTGCCGATTTCGGTGATCGAGGCATCGAGCTCTTCCACGGCAGCGGCGACCGCCTGCGCATTCGAGGTCGCCTGCTGCGACGCCGCGGTCGCGGCCACCAGCCGGCGCTCGGATTCCCGCGCGGTGCCGACCATCGAGTCCGCGGTGCCGCGCAGTTCGGTCGCGGCCGAGCCGACCAGTTCGACCACGCTGCCGACGCCGGTCTCGAACCGCGCCGCCAGCTCGTGCATCGCCTTGCGGCGCTCGGTTTCGTGAGTGACCCGCTGCTCGTCCTGCGCGGCGCGCAGCCGGCCGGTTTCGATCAGCCCCTCTTTGAACACTTCGACCGCCTGAGCCATCGAGCCGATCTCGTCGCTGCGGCCGCGGCCCGGCACCTCGACGTCGTGACGACCGCTGCTGATCTCACGCATCGCATTGCCCAGCGCTTGGATCGGCTTGGCCATGCTGCGGCCGAGCCACACCGCGATCGCGGCAGCGACCAGCACGGCAGCAATCGCCGCGAAGGCCAGCCACTGCATCGATTGCCGTTCCAGAGCCGCATAGGCGCTGGCGTCGCGCATGATCATCAGCACCGCAACCGGCTCGCCGGAGAACCGCTTGAGCGGGCCGAAGGTGGTAGCGATCGCCTTGCCGTCGGCTTCGCCCTTTTCGATCACCAGGTCGCCGCCGAACGCACGGCGCAGCGTCGCAAGATCGGTGGCAGGATTGGCAACGCTCGACGCGATCACGTTGGTCTTGTCGCCGCTGAGCTGCAGGATCGCGACGTCTACGCCGAACCGCGCCTTCATCCGCTCGACAAACGCCTTGCCGAACGGCGCGCCGATATCGACGGTGCCGATTACTTTGCCGTCCTCGACCATCGGCGTCGTGCCGAACACGGTGAGATTGTCCAGCCCCGGCTCGATGCCGCCGACCGCCTTGCCGGTGGTCATCGCCTGCACCACCATGGCGCGCCGCGTCGACACGTCGTCACCGAAGGTCTTGGGATTGTGGATGCGCATCAGCGTCGTCGCCGGCGGCACCTGGATCGTGTACAGCGACAGCCCGCGCAGCGTGGTCAGGTCGCGGCCTTCCTTGAGCAGCTTCATCAGCCCGTCGCGGTCGCTCGCCTTGGTGAGCTCACGCAGCGGCGGCAGCGCCGCCAGCACGTCGCTTAGCGCCAGCGTAGTTCGGGTCTCGGCCTCGGTCGCCGCGGTGATGTTGGCAAAATCGGCGCGCAGCTCGCGCTCCAGGGCGACGTCGATCGTCGCTTTTTGGCGCCACACGCTGAAGCCGGCGAGCACGACACAGGAGCCGATCGCCACCAGCGTGATGGCCACGATCATCCGGGCCGATATCGATTTGAGCATTCCGCGGTCCCTTTTCTAGGTGCGCGCGGTCAGACCGCCGCAGTCCACACCTACCCGCAAGGGAACAAGAAGCGGTTAATGCCTACCTACCTCGTAGGATTACCAGTTCGGACCGGCCCGGTAAGGTTGACTGGTTAGGTTAAAACCGCAATCGCGTTGACCACGCGCGCGCGCCTGGTCAACTAACCGCATGATCAAGGACGACGACTACGAACTCGACGATTCAGGCAACCGCGTGCTGATTGGGCTGACGGCGGAGGAGACTGCCGAATATTTTCGCCTCGAGGAAATCATCAGCAAGAGCATGCCGCTGCCCCAGGTCACCCGGGACGAGTGGTACCGGCCGGAAGACCGCCGCTGGCTCGAGCTCTACGAGAAGCACGAATCCGCCCGCCGGCCGTTCCTCAAGAGCAGCAAGACGATGCATTGAGGCGCGTTCCGCGGCCGACCACCCTCACCGGAGCGATCACCACGCGTAGCGAAGCAGTCCTTTGCCGGCGTAGCTGCGGGTGACGTCCGAGAACTCGCCTTCGAAGCTGGCGGCGACCGAGAAGCCGTTCAGCCAACTCACTTCCGCCGACACAGTGGTCAGCGCCGCATCCCGCGCCGGCCGCGCGCCGTTCACCACGAAGCTGGCGCCCGGCAGCGTCTGGAAGGTTGCTGTCACAGACCGATCGACATCGAAGTCGTGCGCCCATGCGGCACGGCCGCGCAGCGTCAGCAGCGCGCTATCGAGGGCGAACGACTTGTCGGTCCGCAGGCCGAACTCGCTGCGCGTCGCGGTCACGGTCTTGGCCGCATAGCCGAGCGCGAATACACCTGTCCCGCCCGCCGCCTGCTCGGCATAGGCCGGCAGATCGAACGCGGTGACCTGGGCCGCAGCGTACGACGTCAGACCAAGCCCCCCGATCACCGGGGCGATCCAGCGATGCCCGGCTTCAACCCGCGCGGAGTAAGCGTTGGCGTTGAAGGTGGCGCGGAGTTGATTGAGGCCACCGATCGCGACGGTCCGCTCGGTGGTGATGTCCTGCCAGCCATAGGCCGCCGCGGCGGTGAGATAGCTCGCACCGAAACTGTGGCGGATGAAGCCGCCGACCTGGATCAGATCCGACGTGCCCGAACCGAGGCCGCCCGCCAGGCTGAACTGCGTGGCGCCGCCGGCCATCGCAAAACCCGCGACAGTCTGCGGCGACAGCCAGTAATCGGCGCCGGCCGCAATGCCAGCAAGCCGGCTGGTTGCGGTGGCGGAGCCGAGCGAAGCATTGCCGTCGGTGGTCTGTGCGCCGCCGAAGCCGGCACCCCATACATTCCAATGCGGCACGAACGGCGCCGCAGCGCTCTTGGTGATCATCGCGTAGGCGTCGGACGCCGAGCCGCGCACGGGGCGATCAGCGTAGGCCAGCGGACCTGACGCTGCATCCCGCCCGCTGCGGCCGTTGCTCGACGGATCGGTCAGCACGCCCAGGAACTGGGTCATGGCACTGAACGTCGACTGCTGCGCGCCGGTCGCCGTTTCGCCGGAGGCGATGCTGAGCCCGGCCGGCGTCAGCGCACCGAACACGATCGGAATGCTGCCATTGCGCGCGAAGTAAGTGCTCAGTGCGTTGGCGACCTGGCTCTGGTTGCCGGTGAGGCCGCCGTTGACTCCCGACGACGGGCCCGATGGGCCAGACGTATAGTCGAGCACCAGGTTGAGATAGGCATTGTTGGCGTCGTAGCCGAGGCTCGATCTGAAGCCGGACGGCAGATTGGTATTGACCAGCGTGCCGAAGGTGCCGACCACGCCGCCGGTCGCATTGACGATTGTGTATTGCCGCTCGACATAGCCGCCGCTGGCGAAAGACGCGTTCACGGTGGCGCCGCCGAGCGTCGCCGAGCCCGAGACGTTGACGCGGTCGGCGCTGGTCGGCGACACCTCGACCATGTAGCTCGATGCCGCCGTGAAGGTCAGGTTGCCACTGACATTCAGCGTGCCGATCGAATTGCCGGGTGCCAGCGCGCCGCCGTTGATCAGCGTGGTGCCGACCGTGCCGTTGCCGCCGAGCGCAGCGCCGGAACTCACCGTCGTCAGCGACGACGAGGCGATCGAGCCGTTGACGCTGAGCGTGCCGGCCTCGACCGTGGTGGCGCCGGTGTAGCTGCTGACACCGGTCAGCGACAGGTTGCCGGCGCCACGCTTGATCAGATTGCCGCCACCCGAGATCGCGCCGCCGAAGCTGGTCGCGTCGGAACGATTGAAGGCGAGCGTGGCGTTGTTGGTGACATTGCCGAGGATCGACCCCGACGTACCGCCGTCGCCGATCTGCAACGTGCCTCTGGAGACGGTGGTGCCGCCGGTGTAAGTATTGGTTCCGGTCACCGTGAAAACGCCACTGCCGGCGCTGCCGCCGAAGCTGATCAGATTGCCGGTGCCGGAAATAGCGCCGCTGAACGTATGGGCGTCGGAACGCGCGAATTCCAGCGTCCCGTTGTTGACGACATCGCCGACGATCGACCCGGTCGTGCCGCCAGTGCCGATCTGCAAATAACCGCCGCTGATCGTCGTGCCGCCCGTGTAGGTGTTGTCCCCGCCCAGCAGCATCGAGTTGTTGCCGAGCTTGGTGACGCTGCCGGTACCGGAGATCACACCGTTGAAGCCGATCGAATCGAACCGATTGAACTCCAGCACACCGTTGTTGACGACGTCGCCCACGATCGAACCGCCGGTGGCACCGTTGCCGACTCGCAGCGTGCCGGCCGAGATCGTCGTGCCGCCGGTGTAGGTGTTGTCGCCGAGCAGCGCCAGAATGGCGCCACCGAGCTTGATCAATTGTCCGGTCCCGGAGATCGCGCCGCCGAGGCTGGTGCTGTTGCCGCGATTGACGGTGAGCGTCGCATTGTTGGTGATGTCGCCGGTGATCGAGCCGCTGATGCCGCCATTGCCGAGCTGCAGGGTTCCGTCCGAGATCGTGGTGCCGCCGGTGTAGAAACTGTCACCGGTCAGGGTCAGCGTTCCGGTCCCGGTCTTGCCCAGCGCGAATTTGGCACCGTTATCGACAAACGTGCCCGAGAATTCCGTCGAGGTGTTCAGGCTACCGATGGTGAGAGCCTGGACTGGAACTCCGCCCACCGCCGTCGCCTGAACGGTTCCACTGCCCGATAACGATCCGATCGAGATCGCCCCCGTGGTGGTCCGCAGCGCCAAATTCCCGCCGTTACTGACGACTTCCGCCGTCCCGCCCGACGATGTCTGGCTGAAGAGCAGTGTCCCGCCGGTATTCGTTATCTTGACGTCTGCGGCGGTGCTGCTGCCCCGAAAATCGATCTGACCGCCCGAACCGATGATCAGCTGCTGCGCGATGCCGGAATTGTTCACGATGCCGGCGCCGTTGAAATTGAGCTGAGCGCCGGACAGAACCCCGATGAGTAAGCCGGGCGCTCCGGCTTCGAACGTGAAACCGTCGGGGTTGCGCGTGGTGCTGCCGGACAGCACCAGCGACGTCGACGCGCCGTTGTTGCGGAAAACGGCGGTGTCGTTGGAGTCCGGAACGGTGGCTGGGCCACTCCAATTCGAAGGCGTGTTGTAAATCTGATCGGCACCGACCCAGACCTGCTGAGCCGTCGCGGGCATGGCCACCGCCACCAGCGCGGTCGAACCGAGGAGGGACGAAAGCACCCGCCGTCTTCGTGCGCGACGTGCCCGGTCTACGACGCTCGACCTCAGCCCCTCACCAATGCCCCGACCCTGCACGCAACTGCCCCGTCACCTCTCAGGTCATTGGCGACCTGATTCAGGAAACAGCCTAAAGGTTCAGGATTGGGATGCAAATAGGAACCATTATTGGAACCCAAAATCGGCGATCAGACTGGTCGCCGCCGCGAGCGCGTGATAGCGCTCCGGCAAACAACAGCGGGGAGATGGAACGCGATGATCGAGGCGGTGATCTGGGATTTCGGCGGGGTGCTCACGAGTTCGCCGTTCGAGGCATTTGCGCGGTTCGAGACCGAGCGCGGACTGCCGATCGACATCATCCGCCGTACCAACGCCGCCAATCATTTCGAGAACGCCTGGGCCAAATTCGAGCGCGCGGAAATCGATCTCGACACCTTCGACGAGCTGTTTGCTGAAGAATCCCGCGCGCTCGGCGCCGAGGTGCGCGGCCGCGACGTCCTGCCGCTGCTGTCCGGCACGCTGCGTCCCGAGATGGTTGCGGCGCTGCGCACCATCAAGCAGAACCACAAGACCGGCTGCATTACCAACAATCTGCCGGCCAACGCGATCGGTTCGAGCTCGGGGCGGACGCTGTACGTCGCCGAGGTGATGGCGCTGTTCGATCACGTGATCGAATCCGCCAAGATCGGCCTGCGCAAGCCGGATCCGAAGATCTACCAGATGATGATCGAGGCGCTCGGCGTCGATCCGAAGGCTTGCGTCTATCTCGACGACCTCGGCGTCAATCTGAAGCCGGCGCGCGAGATGGGGATGGCGACCATCAAGGTCGTCAGCGCCGAACAGGCGATCGCCGAACTCGAAGACGCGACCGGGCTGAATCTGCGCAGCGCCTGAGCGCCAATCCCCTTGCCCCTAGCCGGCGGTCGCGGCTCCCGGCCGCCGCCGCTCATCGGCCGCGATCCGGCGTCCGCGTAGTTTCCCGAGCAGCCCGGGGGCGCGGCTCCGCCTCTACTCATCCCAGAGTGATTGGAGTGATTCGTCTTGCGCCGCCGCGCTTGGATCAGCGGGCGGCGTCCGTGGTTGTTTTGCGTTCAATCGTTCCTGCAAGCGTGCGAGCCCGCATCGATGACCAAGGTCGGTTCGACCATCAGTTCCGCGCCGGATGATCGCGCCCGGATCCGCGCCGAGTTCGACCGCTTCGCCGCAGCCCGTTCGCTGCAGCGGCCGAGCGACCTGATCCTGATCCAGCCGGCGCTGGTGCCGCAGAGCTATTTCGACGTCACCACCGCCCGCAGCGGCGGCTACTACAATTTCCCGCCGGTGGGGCTGCTGTATCTCGCCGCGGCCGCCCGCGCCGCCGATCCCGCGCTCGGCATCCACCTGATCGACATCAATCATCAATTGCTCAAGGCCGCGCATGGCGAGGCCTTCGACTACGGCCTTTGGCGCGATCTGGTCCGCGATGCGATCAAAGCCTGCGCCCATCCGCATGTCGGCGTGTCGTACATGTTCGGCACCACCAAGCCGTGCTTCACCGAAGTGATCGATCTGATCCGCAGCGAATTCCCGCAGGTGCCGATCCTGTGCGGCGGCGTGCAGGCGACGTTCGACTATCGGGAGATCCTGGCGAGCGGGCTGTGCGACATCGTCGCCCGCCACGAAGGCGAACAGCAACTGATCGGCTATCTCGGCGCGCTGGCCGGCAACCCGGACGCCGTTCCGGTCGGCATGGCGTTCACCGAGGCCGGCACCATCGTCGAGCTCGGCGCACCGCCACCGGATAATCCCGTGAACTGGGACGTCACGCCGTTCTATGCGGCGATCCAGATCGAGGAGTATCACCGCTACGGTGGGCTCGGCGCATTCTCGCGCTATGTCGGCGCCGACAAGCCGTTCGCCACCGTGCTGGCCGCACGCGGCTGCCGGGCCCGCTGCACCTTCTGCACGGTGCGCAACTTCAACGGCTTCGGCCTGCGGCAACGCACGGTGCAGGACGTGATCGACGAGGTGAAGCACCTCGTGACCGATCACGGCATCCGCTCGATCGACTGGCTCGACGACGATCTGCTGTGGGACCGGGAGCGCGCGCTGGCGCTGTTCAGGGGCCTCGCCGAGCAGGTGCCGGGGCTGGAATGGACCGCCAGCAACGGTCTGATCGCGGTGGCGATCGACGACGAGGTGATGCAGGCGATGGTCGCGTCCGGCCTGCGCGCCTTCAAGATCGGCGTCGAATCCGGCAACGACGCGATGCTGAAGACGATCAAGAAGCCGACCACCAAGCCGAAGCTGCGCGCCCGCGCCGAGCTGTTCGCCAAATATCCGGAGGTGTTCGTCTCGACCAATTTCATCATCGGCTTTCCCGACGAAACCTTCGGCCAGATGATGGACAGCTACGATCTGGCGGTCGAGCTCGCCAGCGACTGGGCGAGCTTCTACATCTGCCAGCCGCTGAAGGGCACCGAGATGTTCTCGGCATTCCAATCGCTCGGCGACGCGCGCGCCAAGGAAGAGCGCTACGACAAGACCATCAATCCGGGACGCTCCGCCGAGCGCGGCGAATTCGGCTACCGCTTCGCGCGCGACCGCGTGCTGCGCACCGGCTGGGAGATCTTCGAGATCGACCGCGACAGCGTGCCGGATCTCGAACAGCAGAAGGAGATCTGGTTCAGTTTCAACTTGGTCGCCAACTTCCTCGACAATCCGAACTTCCGCCGCGGCGGCAATGCCGCCAAGCTGGCGCGCTGGATCGAGGCGATCCACGATGGCTATCCCTACGACGCCTCGATGGCCGCGGCGCTGGCGCACGCCTATCACCTGCTCGGCGACGCGCAGCGTCACGCCCATCATCGCGCCGACTTCCTGCGGCTCACCGCGACGTCCGCCTATTGGCAGAACCGCGTCGCACAATTCCCCGAACTGCTGGCGCTGGCGCATGTCGAGCAGCCGCCGGACTGGTTCGCGGGTCCAATGCCGCGCGGTCTGACGCGGCCGTTGCCGCAGCCGCAGCGCCAACAGGTGCACGCATGAGTTTCGCCGGCAAGGCAGCGCTGGTCACCGGCGGCAGCAAAGGGATCGGCTTTGCGATCGCGCGGTCGCTGGCGCAGGCCGGCGCATCGGTGATGATCTGCGCCCGCGACGAGAGCGAAATCGCGCAGGCGCTGCCGGCGCTGCGCGACGGCGTGCACGGCCGGGTTCACGGCCTCGCCTGCGACGTCCGCGACGAAGCGGCGGTACAGCGGCTGGTCGAGCACACCGTCACGGCGTTCGACGGCCTCGACATCCTGGTTAACAACGCCGGGGTCGGCCTGCTCGGACCGGTCGAGACGTTTCCGCCTGAGCACTGGCGGCTCACCCTCGATACCAACCTCACCGGCGCGTTCTATTGCTGCCACTACGCGATCCCGGCGCTGAAGGCGCGCGGCGGCGGCGCCATCGTCAACATCGGCAGCCGCTCCAGCGTCAACGCCTATGGCGGCGGCGCGGCGTATTGCGCCTCGAAATTCGGCCTGCTCGGGCTGTCGGAATCGCTGCTGCAGGAACTGCATCCGTTAGGAATCCGCGTCAGTTGCGTGATGCCGGGCCGGGTCGCCACCGATTTCGCCGGCGAGCCGCCGCAGGACTGGCACCTATCAGCCGACGACGTCGCGCAGGCGGTGATCGACGCGCTGTCATTCGCGCCGCGCGCGCTGGCGAGCCGGATCGAACTGCGGCCGGCGCGGCCGCCATCGCCGGCGACGCGATGAGCGATCGCACCGCCCTGCCCCTGCACGGCCGACGCGCGATGGTCACCGGCGCCGCTCAGGGTATCGGCCTTGCGATCGCCCGCACGCTGGCGCTGCAGGGCGCGCAGGTCGTGCTGGTCAACCTCAAGCACGAGTCCGGCGAAGCGGCGGCACGCGCGATCAGGGACGCCGGCGGCGATGCGCGCTTCATCGTCGGCGACATGAGCGACGAGGCCGCGATCGCCGCAACGGTGGCGGCGAGCGCGACCGCGATCGGCGGGCTCGATATCCTGGTCAACAACGCCGCGCCTACGCAGCGGGCGCGGCCGCCATTCGCCGAGCAGAGCACCGTGCTGTGGGATGCCACCGAAGCGGTGATGCTGCGCGGCTACATGCTCACCGCACAGGCGGCGCTGCCGCAGCTGGCGCAGGCCCGCGGCGCGATCGTCAACCTGTCGTCGGTGCTGGCGCGCAGCGTCGCACATGAGACCGCCGCCTATCACGTCGCCAAGGCCGGCGTCGAACAGCTCACCCGCTATCTCGCCTGGCATCTCGGCCGCAGCGGCGTGCGGGTCAATGCGGTGGCGCCCGGCGTGGTCGATCGCGATGTCGGCGCCAAGCTCAGCGACGATCCGGTCAATCGCGCGGTGCTCGAAGCCGCGGTGCCGCTCGGCCGCGCCGCCACCGGCGCCGAGATCGCCGAGGTGGTGGCATTCCTGTGTTCGCCGGCGGCGGGCTACATCACCGGTCAGACGCTGGTGATCGACGGCGGCCTGTCGCTGGGCGAACCGTTCGGCGTCGCCCGCGCCACGCTCCGTGCGGCGGCCGGAGGCGCTTAATCAGGGCTCCGTCAGCCCGGCGTCCGCGTCACCGGGCGCCCGCAGCGGCTTCGTACCAGCGCTTGGAACGGTTGACGATCGCGACCACCGTCAGCATCACCGGCACCTCGATCAGCACGCCGACCACGGTGGCAAGCGCGGCACCGGATTCGAAGCCGAACAGGCTGATCGCCGCGGCGACCGCGAGTTCGAAGAAGTTGCTGGCGCCGATCAGCGCCGACGGGCCGGCGACGCAATGCTGCTCGCCGGACAGCCGATTGAGCAGGTACGCCAGCCCGGCGTTGAAATACACCTGGATCAGGATCGGCACCGCGAGCAGCGCAATGACCAGCGGCTGCTTGATGATCTGCTCGCCCTGAAAGCCGAACAGCAGCACCAACGTCGCCAGCAGCGCCACCAGCGACAGCGGCTGGAACACGCCGAGCAGCCGCTGGAGTTGCGTGTCCCCTCCTGACGCCAGCGTCCAGCGTCGGAGGCCCTGCGCGATGAGCACCGGCACGACGATGTACAGCACCACCGACAGCACCAACGTGTCCCATGGCACGGTGATGGCCGACAGTCCGAGCAGCAAGCCGACGATCGGCGCGAAGGCAAACACCATAATGGTGTCGTTGAGCGCGACTTGGCTGAGGGTGAAATGCGGCTCGCCTTTGGTCAGGTTCGACCATACGAACACCATCGCGGTGCACGGCGCGGCGGCGAGAATGATCAGCCCGGCGATGTAGGAGTTGATCTGCTCGGCCGGCAGATACGGTTTGAACAGATAACCGACGAACAGCCACGCCAGCGCCGCCATCGAGAACGGCTTGACCGCCCAGTTGATGAACAGTGTCACGCCGATGCCTCGCCAGTGCTCGCGCACCCGTCCGAGCGCCGCGAAGTCGATCCGCACCAGCATCGGAATGATCATCAGCCAGATCAGCGCCGCCACCGGCAGGTTGACCTTGGCGATCTCCGCCGCCCCGATCACCTGAAACGCCCCCGGCATCAAATGCCCGAGCCCGATTCCGACGACGATGCACAGCGCGACCCAGAGGGTGAGATAGCGTTCGAAGGTGGACATCAGGGGCCTCTCTTGGCGAACCGGTGACTCCTGGATGGGAGCGGCACGATCCCCGCACCAACGTCATCCCCGCGTAGGCGGGGATCCAGTATTCCAGAGCGCCCGCTTTCAACTACTCACATCGCCGCACGAACTCAGCGGCGCTCTGGAATACTGGATCGCCGGACAAGCCGAGCGATGACGGCGGTGGAGAGGCAGGCGCCTTCTGCCACTCAACCTTCAAAGAAGCACTACGCCGTCGCTACCCGCCGGCCGCTCGCGTCGACCACCAGCTCGCCGTCTTCCTTGCGGAATTCGCCTTGCTGCGGTGGTAGCAGGTCGAGGACTTGTTCCGATGGCCGGCACAGCCGCACGCCGTTCGGCGTCACCACCAGCGGGCGCTGGATCAGGATCGGATGCGCGATCATGGCGTCGAGCAGATCGTCATCGCTGAGCGACAGATCGTCGAGCTTCAGCTCCGCGTAAGGCGTGCCCTTCTCGCGCAGCGCCTGCCGCAGCGTCAGTCCGGCGCGGGCGATCAGCTGCTTCAGCAGCGCCCGGCTCGGCGGGCACTTCAGATATTCGATCACGTGCGGCTCGATCCCGGCGTTGCGGATCAGGCCGAGCGTGTTGCGCGAGGTGCCGCAGGAAGGGTTGTGATAGATGATGACGTCCATAGGCTCCCTCAGCTTTTGGCTCGCGCCTTGCCGCGCGTGGGTTTTGCGGCCGGCGCGCAGCACGGCTGCAGATCGGCGATCAGCGGCGCGCACAACTCCGGCCGGCCGCCGCAGCAATCCTTGATCAGGAACAGCGCGACCTCCTGAAACCGCGCGAGGTCGGCGCGGTACACGATCGAGCGGCTGTACCGCTGCGACCGGATCAGCCCGGCCCGCGCCAGCACCGCCAGGTGCGACGACATCGTGTTCTGCGGCACCGCCAACGCATCGGCGATCGCGCCGGCGGCGAGCCCGTCCGGCTCATGCGCCGCCAGCAGCCGAAACGCCTCCAGCCGCGTCCCCTGCGCTAGCGCCCCGAGCGCGAGAATGGCGTCCTCTGATTTCATATATCGAGAATTATCGAAATAATGCGCTGTGTCAACGTCGCCGACGGGACGGTTGTCGTGTCAGGGGGCTGGCTTGTCATGCTCCTCTGCGATGAGAGGTCGAACGATCCAGCAGTGGCAGCCTCGAATTTAGGGAGCCGGCTGCCGACCCACTGACACCCGGCCTCTCCCCGTCATTGCGAGGAGCGCAGCGACGAAGCAATCCAGCTCAGGGTATGCAGCCTGGATTGCTTCGCTTCGCTCGCAATGACGTGGAAAGGTCTAGCTACGTCCAACCATGCGCCGCCGCGGCGGTTGCTGCGGGGCGATGGACGCTGCGGAAGTGCTTCGCGTCAGTGGACGGCGCTGGAGCAAAGCGAGCGCATCCGAGATCGGAGCGAACCGGTTTACCCCTTCTTCGCCAGCCGCTTTTCGACCTTCTTGCGCGCGTTGCCGACTTTCTTGACGGCCTTCTTCACCGCGGGCGCGGAGCGGCCGGTCTTCTTGGCTTCGTAGCGGACTTCGTAGTCCTGGCCGGCGGCGACGCGGGCCCGGTCCTGCTTGCGTCCGCGCGTCGTGGTCTTCTTGGTGGCTTTCTTCGCAGCCATGCTGGCCTCCTGATGTTGCCCCCGTGAGCAACGCATTCAGGATTCCCAGGTTCCGAACACGCGGCGTCGTACCGAATGGAATCGAACGTCCGTTTGCCGCCCTCGTCATGGCCGGGCATCATCCCGGCCATCCACGCCTTGCTCGACAGGTCTCCAAGACGTGGATGCCCGCGACGAGCGCGGGCATGACGACGTTTGTGCTGCAAGACTTAAGTAACAGCGATGATTACAGGCTGTCGCCAAAGTCCTCGCGGAACTTCGCCACCAGCTTGTTCTGCCAGTCGGTCACCGGCTTGAGCAGGCCGTAGAAGAACCGCAGCACCTCCGGCTCCTCGACGAAGGTCAAGCCTTCGATCAGCTTGCGGTTGGCGTACAGCCAGGCGATGCGGTCGACCGCGTATTTGACCTGCGACAGCGTGAACACCCGGCGCGGCATCGCGAGGCGCACAAGCTCCATATTGGCGTAGATCTCGCTGCCGTCCGGCTCGCGCTGTTCGGACAGCGTGCCGCGCTCCATGCCGCGGATGCCGGAGGCGACGTACAGTGCCGCCGCCAGCGCGCCGGCCGGATATTGCGACTGCGGAATGTGGTCGACGAACCGCTTGGCGTCGATGTGGCAGCCGAGGCCGCCGGCCGGAGTGATCACCGGAACGCCGCGCTCGACCAGCTGGTCGACCATGTAGGCGATGAACTGCGGCCCCTGGTTGATCATCTCCTCGTCCATGGTCTCTTCGAGGCCGACGGTAAGCGCTTCCATTTCGCGCACCGACATGCCGCCATAGGTGAGGAAGCCTTCATACAGCGGCACCAGCGGCCGCATCTTCTCGTACAGCGCCCGGTCGCGGATACAGATGCCGCCGCCGCGGGCGCAGCCGAGCTTGCGCGCCGAGAAGTAGATGATGTCGCACAGGTCGGCGGTGCGGCGGGTGATCTCGCGGATCGACAGCGTCTTGCAGTGATCCTCGCGGGTCTTGTTGAAGTACAGATTGTCGGCGAGCAGGCTGGCGTCCAGCACCAGCGGAACGCCGTGCTCCTTGCAGACGTTGCTGACGTCGGCGAGGTTCTGCAGCGACACCGGCTGGCCGCCGATCAGGTTGGTGCCGCTTTCCATCCGGACGAAGCCGATATTGGCGGCCCCGACCTTCTCGATCACCGCCCGCAGCTTGGCAATGTCCATGTTGCCCTTGAACGGGTTGGCGCTGGTCACTTCGAGGCCGGCGTCGGTCACCAGTTCATCCACCGTGCCGCCCTGCAGCACGATGTGCGCCTTGGTGGTGGTGAAGTGATAGTTCATCGGCACCACCTTGCCGGGCGTGACGAACACCTTGGCGAGGATGTGCTCGCAGGCGCGGCCCTGATGGGTCGGCAGGAAGTAGTGCATGCCGAAGATGTCGCGCAGCTTGTCTTCGAGCCGGGTGTAGGTGGCGCTGCCGGCGTAAGAGTCGTCGGCGGTCAGCATCGCGGCCTGCTGGCGGTCGCTCATCGCGTTGACGCCGGAATCCGTCAGCATGTCGAGGAAGACGTCGTCGTTCTTCAGCAGGAAGGTGTTGTTGCCGGCCTCGGTGATCTTTTCCAGGCGGCGCTCGACCGGCGGCAGGTTGAGTTTCTGCACGATCCGCACCTTGTGCATCTCGAGCGGCACCGCCTCGTTGCCGAAAAACTTCACTGTCGCCATGTCGTCAAACTCCCCCGACCCTTGCCCGCACCGCGCGAGGGCCTTGGCTTATCGGGCAGGCGGGCTTTCTCAATTGCGCTTGATCAAACGATCGGGCGCGCCTCCGGGAGCCAGCCGGGCGGACAGGCGAAACAAATCCCTACTGCGACGAAACCAAATCCATCGGTCGGCGAAAACGTCCGGAAACGGATGGTGGAGTACTGATTACGCAACAAGTCGCCGAAAAGGCGTCGAGGCGAACGAACAGAGCACCCACAGGGGGACCCGACATGATCCGTTTTCCGCGCACCAGCCGTGCCGCTGCGGTCGCCATCGTCGCGATCGGGACCATTGCCATCGCCGCACCCGCGAATGCGGCGCAGACGCTACCCTTCCCGTTCCTGCCTTTCCTGCCGCAGCCGGAAGCGATGCAGCCGCTGGCCTACGCGCCGGTCGAACAGAGCGCACCGCAGCCCCAGGTCGCGCCCCAGGAAGACGAGGACGGCACCGTCGCCGAGCTGCCGGCCCGGCTGAAGCGCCAGATCGTCGCCTATCAGACCCGCGAAGCCCCGGGCACCATCATCGTCGATACGCCGAACACCTATCTGTACTACGTGCTCGGCAGCGGGCGTGCGATCCGGTACGGTATCGGGGTCGGCCGTGATGGCTTCACCTGGTCGGGCGTCAAGGCGGTCGCCAGAAAGGCCGAGTGGCCGGATTGGACGCCGCCGCCGGAAATGATCGCCCGCCAGCCCTATCTGCCGCGCCACATGGCCGGCGGCCCCGGCAATCCGCTCGGAGCCCGCGCGATGTATCTCGGCGGCACCGTGTATCGCATCCACGGCACCAACGCGCCGTCGACCATCGGCACCCACGTCTCCTCGGGCTGCATCCGGCTGACCAACGAGGACGTCAAGGATCTGTATTCGCGGGTCAACGTCGGCGCCAAGGTGATCGTGCTTCCCGACAACCGCCGCGCCGCAGATGCGGGCACCGGACGCCGCGGCTGAGTTCGCCCCGGCGGTAAGCGATGAGTTAATTCAAACGCGCGGTCTCGCCGGAGGCCGCGCGCATCTGCGTCCAGCATCCATCGCCGCTTACCGCGAGCGTTGTCAGCTAACCGTCAGCACGACGGAACTATCAGTTCTCCCGATCGCGGCCTGTCTCGTTCTGTGCGCCGCGGCGAAGGGGGACTGTGATGGACAAGCCGATCGACTCCGCGGCCCTGGTGTCGCGCCGGCGCCTGCTCGGCATCGCCGGCCTGACGCTGGCAGCGACCTGCACGGCCGCCACGACCGGCCGGGCGCAGCCGGCCGCCGGATGTTCGGCGGTGATCCCGCGGAAATCATCGCAGCAGGATGCCCGCTTTGTCGCGACCGCGTCCTCCGGGCGGCGCTGCGGCTCCTGCCGGTTCTATCAGGCACCAGACCAGTGCCTGGTGGTCGAAGGCCCGGTCAGCGCGGATTCGGTGTGCAATCTGTGGGCACAGCGCGGCGGCGCACTGGGCTGCGAGCCCGACGGACCGATCCGGCTGTAATTTCCGGCAACACTCCGCCGCATCTGCGGCGCCGTTACCGGCGATATCGCGGCGGTTCGCGGGTCTTTCCACGGCTTGGCGGCCCGCGGGGCTGGCGCGGCTGGCGCCCCCCGCCCCCGGGCTGTATTGTCCCGGCCGTTCCGCCCCGGGGTATCGATGCGTTTCGTCAAGTTTGGATTGGTAGCACTCGCGATCGTCGCGATTTCATTCACGGTCACGCTGAAGGCGTTCGACTGGCTGGCGCCGCGCGCCATCTCGCCGCCGAGCCTGCAGGCGCTGCCACCCTTGCCGCCGATCCGGCAGTCCACCGTGGTGGTGCCGGTGTCGGTGCCGCTCGGGACCATCCGCGACCTGGTCGATGCCGTCGCGCCGCGCACCTTCTCCGGCAAAGCCAACAATCCGCTGTCGCAATATGTGCAGAACGCCGACATCCAATGGACCGCGACGCGCGGCACCGTGACGGTGCGCGGCGCCAAGGATCAGCTCACCATCACCTCGCCGCTCACCGGCACGGTGAATGCCAAGGGCTCGCTCTCCGCCAACACCCAGTCCAAGGTCGACGAGACGCTCGGCCGGCTGCTCGGCAACAAGATGGCCAAGCAGATCGGCGTCAACATCAAGTCGTTCAACGCCAACGGTGAGATCAAGGGCACGATCGCGATCAGTGCGCGGCCGCAGGTGCTGCCGAATTGGCATGTCGATCCGCATCTCGACGCTGAAGTGGCGCTGTCGGATTCCGGCGTCTCGGTCGGCGGCGTCCGCATCGACGTGCCGCAGCAGGTCAAGCCGGTGATCGACAAGGCGATCGCCGATCAGCTCGGCGTGCTGGAGCGCCAGATCCGCGACGACGGCGCGCTGGAGCGCAGCGCCCGGCGCGAATGGGATCGGCTGTGCCGCTCGGTGCCGCTGCAGGGCGCCGGCATTCCCAACGGCTTCTTCCTGGAAATTCGGCCGACCCGGGCGCTCGCAGCCCAGCCGCAGGTCGATGCCGCAGCCGCCACGCTGACGCTCGGCATCGTCGCCGACACCCGCATCACCGCCGGTCCGACCAAGCCACAATGCCCGTTCCCGCCGGCGCTGCAGATGGTCGCGCCGGACAACGCCGGGGTCAAAGTCGCGGTGCCGATTGACATCCCGTTCCAGGAGCTCGACCGCATTCTGGAAGCGCAGTTCGTCGGCAAGACCTTCCCGGAGGGCGACAGCCGCGCCGCGATCACGGTGAAGCGTGCCAAGCTCGCCGCCAGCGGCGACCGGCTGCTGATCTCTCTGCTGGTCGATGCCAAGGAGAACCGCAGCTTCTTCGGCTTCGGCACCGAGGCGACGCTGCACATCTGGGGCCGCCCGACGCTCGATCAGGAAGACCAGACGTTGCGGCTGTCGGACATCAAGCTGGCGGTCGAATCCGAAGCCGCGTTCGGCCTGCTCGGCGACACCGCCCGCGCCGCGGTGCCCTATCTGGAGAAGGCGATCGCCGACAAGGCGGTGATCGACCTCAAGCCGGAGTCGACCAACATCCAGCGCCGGGTCGGCAATATGATCGCGACCTATCAGCGCAACGAGGACGGCCTGCGGATTTCCTCGGAGATCTCCAGCCTGCGGCTGTCGGACCTGGTATTCGACTCCAACATGCTGCGGATCACCGCCGAGGCCAACGGCATCCTCGAAGTCAAGGTCACCCGGCTCAAGCCGCCGGAGCTGCCGCAAGTCCCGCGCTGACCCCTTTCCTCGCAACGCGCACAAACGCCGCCGGCAAAACCGGCGGTGTTTGCGTGACGGGACCTTAAGTCCGCGTCGCTTACTTGGAGTACTTGAACTCCGGCATCGACTTCAGCTGATCCTTCGTGGCGTTCAGCACCGCGTGGTCCGGATACCACCGATCGGCGTTGTTGGCGGTCGCCGAAGTCGAGGAGCTGCTCGAGGTCGCCGCACCGGTGGTGGTGCCGGCGGCCGGAGAAGCCGTCGAGGTGCCCGAGCCGGCCGGAGTGGTCTGGCTGTTCATCGCGGTGTTCGACGACACCGGGGTGTTGACCCACTGCAGCTTGTCGAAGGTCACCGCAACGTCACGCTGGCCGACGCCGAGGAAGCCGCCGACGCCGATCACGACGCCCTGGATACGGCCCTGGTTGTCGATCAGCAGTTCGCTGATGTCGCCGAGCTTCTCGTTGCCCTGGTTGTACACGTTGACGCCGATCAGCTTGGACGCACGCCACTGACCCATGTGCTGCTGCGAATCGGACGCCGCAGCGGACGACTTCGACATCGTGCTGCTGTTGTCGGCCGGCGCCGGATTCTGCGCGTAGGCGGCGGACGCGAGCAGCGTGGTCCCCAGCAGACCGGCGATGATCGTCTTGGCTTTCATTGGCTTGCCCTCTTTGCTTGTGAATGGTGCCTACAGAACCGCGGACTCCACACTGCGTTCCCGCAATCGAACTATTTTTAGTGCCTTGCGGCGCACCAAACGATTAGGTCGACAGACCGCTCACGAGTTCCGAAGAGTTCCGTGGGTTCCGCGTCCACGCATCGTAACGGCGTTCCGACATCACCAGCAAAAAGAGCGCATCCCCTTTGCGCCGAAGCGGAAGGGAATGCGCTCGAACCGACGGCGTCACACTGTCGGGTAGAAGACGAGACGATCAGGTCTGGTAGTTGATCAGCAGCGCGGTGAACGAGCCGGACGATGCCGCCGAGCCGCTGGCGCTGTAGGCGTTGGCGGTCGACGATTGCTGATCCTGCAGCAGTTGCAGGAACTGCTTCAGAATGTCGCTGATGTCGGACGATGACGACGAATCCGTCGAGGTGCTGGACGACGACGCGCTGGTGCCGTCATCCGGCGGCGGCGGACCGCCGGCACCGCCGCCCGGAGGCGGCCCACCTGCGAAAGTGTTCTTGAACACGTTCTGCAGTTCGGTGGCCTGATCGGTGGTCAGCTTGCCGCTCGAGACTTCGCTGGCGATCAGGTCGTCGATCTTGGATTTCAGATCGGTGGGGCGCGAGTCCGAGCTGCTGCTGGAGCGGCTGCTCTGCAGCGACGAGTCGATGTCTTGCAGCGCCGACGACAGCGCGTCGGCGTCGTTGGATTTCACGGTACCGGACGAGACTTCCGACGCGAGCTCCTTCTGCAGGAGTTGCAGCGGTGAGAGATAGCTGCTGCCGCCCGCGGCAGCGGAGGAAATTGCGGTCATGGGGCAGGCTCCGGGTTTGGATCGAAGCCGACGCTATGGTTAATCGATTAACAAGACCTTCGCCAAAGGCTTGAGTTAGTTGCGGGTTTTTGCCGGGCGGCAGGTAGAAACAATCGGAAACAAGATTCTCTGCTACAGTCCCGGCAAAACATCGCAAAACCCCTGCCATGAGCACCGCACCACCATCGATTCTCGTCGTCGAAGACGACCGCGAGACCCGCGCGCTGATCGCCAAATATCTCCGCGCCAACAATTGCAACGTCGCCACGGCCGCGGACGGCCGCGAGATGGAGCGCTGGATCGCCGATCATCGCGTCGATCTGGTCGTGCTCGACGTGATGCTGCCGGGCGAGGACGGGCTCAGCCTGTGCCGGAAGATCCGCGCCAATTCGGCGCTGCCGATCATCATGCTGACCGCGCGCGGCGATGACGTCGATCGTATCCTTGGCCTCGAAATGGGCGCCGACGATTACTTGCCGAAGCCGTTCAATCCGCGCGAACTGCTGGCGCGGATCCGCTCGGTGCTGCGCCGGCAGGCGAGCGCGGTCACCGCCAGCGCCACCCCCGGCGCCACCACGCTCGGCTTCCTCGGCTGGCGGATGGATTGCCGGCGCCGCGAATTGCGCAATCCCGACGGCGCACTGGTGGCGATGACCAGCGCCGAGTTCGACCTGCTGCAGGTGCTGTGCGAGCGCGCCGGCCGGGTGCTGTCGCGCGAAGCACTGCTCGATCTCACCCACGGCCGCAACGTCGGCGCGTTCGAGCGCTCGATCGACGTGCTGATCAGCCGCATCCGCCGCAAGATCGAACCCGATCCGCGCGAAGCCACGCTGATCAAGACGGTGCGGGCCGGCGGCTACGTGTTCACGCCGGAGGTCGAAACCGCATGAGCCTGCGCGCGCGGCTGGCGGCGCTCGGCTTCGGCCTGAAGCCGGAAGGCATCCGCGGCCAGATCGCGATCCTGGTGCTGGCATCGATCATCGCCAGCCACATCATCATCGCGGCGGCGTTCTTCGCCAACCGGCCCGACATGCCGCGACCGCCGCAGCAGCCGGAGCCACATCAGCTCTACGAATTCGCCGAACTGATGGGACGCACGCCGGCGGCGGACCGCCCGCAGCTGATCGTCACCATCGCCGCCGCCTTCCCGGAGCTCGAACTCGCCGGCACCACGGCCGTGGCCCGTCCGCATGACGGCGCCTGGCCGCCGCACCAGATCGACTATTTGCGCCGGCATCTCGGGCCGGACTATCGCGTCGATCTCGCCGGCGGCGACCGGATCGTCATCACCCTGCCCGAAGGAGATGCGATCAGCGCGCGGCTGCCGCCGGAGCGGCACCGGCCGGTGCTGGGCAATCCGTGGATGGCGTCACTGCTGATCGGCGTGGTCAGCCTCGCGCTGCTCGGGCTGTGGGCGGCGCGGACGCTGGCGGCGCCGCTGTCGGCATTCGCCACCGCGGCCGAGACTTTCAGCCTGGATAGTTCGGACGCGCCGCTGCCGGAGCGCGGCCCGGCCGAGATCCGCTCGCTGGCGCGGGCGTTGAACCGGATGCGCGAGCGCATCACCACACTGATCGAGGATCGCACCCGGATGCTGGCGGCGATCAGCCACGATCTGCGCACGCCGATCACCCGGATGCGGCTGCGCGCCGAATTCATCGAGGACGATCACCAGCGCACCCAGACGCTGCACGACCTCGACCAGATGGGCGCGATGCTGACCGCGGTGCTGACCTTCCTGCGCGACGGTGCCACCCGCGACGCGCCGACGTTGATCGACCTTGCCAGCGCGATGCAGCTGATCACCGATCAGTTCGCCGACATCGGCGCCAAGGTCGCGTATCAGGGTCCCGAGCACGCGATGGCAATGGCGCGGCCCGGCGACCTGCATCGCGCGGTCACCAACCTGGTCGAAAACGCGGTGCGGTTCGGCACCGAAGTGACGATCCGGCTCGCGCTGCATCAGGACGAGATCGTCATCGAGGTGGAAGATGACGGCCCGGGCATTGCCGATGCCGACAAGGACAGCGTGATGCAGCCGTTCGTGCGCGGCGACGACGCCCGCAACATGGACGACAGCTCCTCGTTCGGCCTCGGCCTGTCGATCGCCCGCGCCATCGCCCGCGGCCACGGCGGCGAGCTCTCGCTGCACACCCGCACGCCGCACGGCCTGATCGCGCGCATCACCCTGCCCCGCCAGGCCCCGAGCCGCGCGGCCTGACCGGCGGGAATTATCAGCGCGGCAGAGTGACCGACGGCGCCGGGTTCGGCAGCGCACCGGGCTTGCGCTGGTGGATCACCGCGAGGTCATCGGCATAGACCTTCTGCCAGCCCTCTGTACGGTCGAGCAGCTTAGCTGCCGGGCTGCTCGGGATCAGCAGCGTCGCATCGACGGCGTAGGTATCGAGAAGGCGGAACAGTTTGTCGGGCACGCGCAGTCGGACCGCGTCGTCGTGATCGACCACCAGCGTCTCGCCGAACAGTTCGGTACGGCCGTCGATGAAGGTCGGCACGCCGTTCGCGATCAGATAGCCGCCGAAGTTGTAGTCGTTGAACACCCGCTTGGCTCCGAGCCGCTTGAGCTCGGCGACCGCGGCCTGCGGCGCGAACAGCGAACGCGGCGCGAAGCTGTGCCACGTCGCAAACGCCAGCGTGCCGCCGACCGCCAGCGCCAGCAGCGCAGCGGTGAGGCCGCGTGACGAGGTCGCCGCTGCGGCCGGCGCGGCGACGCCGCATTGCGCGGCCAGCGGCGCGGCGAGCACCAGCGGCGCCAGCAGCGCCAAGAGTTCGAGATTGCGGCTGTGGCTCAGCGCCATATGGATCAAGCCGAGCAGGATCAGGATGCGCACCGGCGGCAGCGTCACGCCGCGCAGCAGCGCCAGACCGAGGCCGCCGAGCAGCGTGATCTCGAGCACGCCGATCTTGGAGAAATCCTCCGGCGCCCATTCACCGATCCGGCTCAGCGCCTCGCCGAGCGACAGGATCTTGCGCGACGCCAGGATCGAGTCCCAGCCATAGGGCGTCAGGCATCCGGCGGCGAGCGCGAGCACGCCGAACAGCGCCCAGCGCAGCAGCAGCGCGACGCGGCGCGGTCGCTCGGCGGATAGCACCGCATCGAGCGCGAACGGCGCCACCAGCGCGATGCCGAATACGAAGCCGCCGTGCAGATTGGCCCACAGCGTGATCAGCGGCAGCGTCCACAATGACGGCACGCCGCGGCGGTCCGCGGCGCCGACCAATGCGCCGACCCAGGCCAGCATCACCGGCATTGCCAGCACGTGCGGCCGCGCCAGCATGTGCGGGGCGGTCAGCGCCAGGGCGGCGGCGGCGAAGATCACGGTGGCTGTGTCGTTCAGCCGGGCGCCGAGCAGCCGCGCCAGCAGATAGAAGGTGCCGCCGAGCGCGGCCGCCGTCATCACCACCGGCCCGGCCCAGCCGGTAAGCTGATAGCTCGCCGCGAATGCGACCTGCGCCAGCCACTGCGTCGAGATCCACGGCTGGCCCGCCATTGTGAACGAGTAGCTGTCGGTCCACGGCACCGCGCGGTGATCGATGATCCACTGCCCGATCGTCACCTGCCACAGCGTATCGGGATCGTTCAGCAGCCGGTCGCCGGAGATCAACAGCAGCGCATAGACGCCGAGCCCGATCGCCAGCGGCCACAGCCGCGGCCTGGCGAGGCTGATCTGGTTGGCGTCGGCAACGGTGATGGTCATGCAGCGGCGCTCGCTTGCAGGTTGCGGCTGCGGCGATCCAACACGCCGGCGGATAATTTGGCGTAAACCGGAACACGCGCGGCGGCGCCGCCCGTGCGACGAGGAACCCGGCCTGCTGCGCGGCTTTGCCCACCAGCATCGCACCAAAGGCACGTTGACACGGCAGGGCATCGGCCTACATTGAGCCCGTTCCGAGGGGGGCTCCGACGAGGAGCTGAGATACCGCACGCTCGCCGCTTCGATTCGCGAGGCACAGAGACCGCGGTGACCCTTTGAACCTGATCCGGGTCATGCCGGCGAAGGGACAGGGATGCATCAGACAGTCGAAGGCCGCGGCGGGGCCGAATCCGCCAATCTTTCCGCGTTTGCTTCCGTTGCTTCGGCTTCAGTTGCTTCGGCTTCAGCTTCTTCGGCGCTGACCGCCGCAGCGCTGCGCAGCGAGAAGCCGGACCTGCGCAAGGACGCGCCGGTGTCGGTGATCGGGGCCGGCATCGCCGGCGCTTGGCAGGCGCTGCTGCTGGCGCGCGCCGGCCGCAAGGTTAGTCTGTACGAGCGCGGCGACAACGAGATGACACAGGCCACCAGCCATTGGGCGGGCGGCATGTTGGCGCCGTATTGCGAGGCCGAGGGCGCCGAGCCGATGGTCAGCCAGATCGGCATGCGCTCGCTGGAGATGTGGCGCAAGGAATTCCCGGACGCGGTGTTCAACGGCTCGCTGGTGGTGGCGCATCCGCGCGACCGCGCCGACTTCGAGCGCTTCGCCAAGATGACCACCGGCCATCAGCGCGTCGACGCCGACGGCATCGCCGAGCTGGAGCCGGCGCTGGCCGGCCGGTTCCGCGAAGGCCTGTTCTTCCCGGACGAAGGCCATGTCGAGCCGCGGCTGGTGCTGGCGCGCCTGCACGAGCGGCTGATCGAGGCCGGCGGCAGCATCCATTTCGAATCGGAAATGACTCCGGAAGATCTCGACGGCCTGGTGATCGACTGCCGCGGCCTCGCGGCCCGCGACAAGGCCCCGGAGCTGCGCGGCGTCAAGGGCGAGATGGTGGTGATCAAGACCGCCGAGGTGGAGCTGTCGCGCCCGGTGCGGCTGATGCACCCGCGCTGGCCGCTCTACGTCATCCCGCGCCAGAACAATCACTTCATGCTGGGCGCCACCACCGTCGAGAGTGAAGACGAGCTGGTGATGGTGCGCTCGGCGCTGGAACTGCTGAGCGCCGCCTATGCGGTGCATCCGGCGTTCGGCGAAGCCCATATCGTCGAACTCGGCGCCGGGCTGCGTCCCGCTTTCCCCGACAACCTGCCGCGGATCGCCATCGGCAACCGCCGCGTCGCCACCAACGGCCTGTATCGCCACGGCTTCCTGATGGCGCCGTCGCTGGCCGAGAAGGTGGTGGCCTATGTCGAGCGCGGCGAGATCGACAATCAGGTGATGCGATGCTTGTGACCATCAACGGCGAACAGCGCGAGGTTCAGTCCGCCAGCGTCGCCGCGCTGATGGCCGAGCTCGACTGCACCGGCGGCCACTTCGCCGTCGCGCTCAACTACGACGTCGTCCCCCGCGGCAAATGGGACGAAACCCCCGTCACCGCCGGCGACGAAATCGAGATCCTGACGCCGCGGCAGGGGGGATGAGGATGGCCGCGAGCCACGCGCACCTCGTTCACCCTCCCCTTGAGGGGGAGGGTCGGCACGCAGGCCGCGTAGCGGACTGCGGGACGGGGTGGGGTGAGCCGCGGGCACTGCGGATGAACTCGTCGCCACCCCACCCCGCTTGCTGCGCGAGCGACCCTCCCCCTCCAGGGGAGGGTGAAATCCTCGCGTCGCCCCTCACCCCGGCCCTCTGCCGCAAGCGGGAGAGGGAGCAGTCCGTGCTCGGAGCTGACAACATGGTGAAATTCTACGACCGCGAATTCGGCTCCCGCCTCTTGATCGGCAGCGCGCTGTATCCCTCGCCGGCGATCATGCAGGACTCGATCCGCGAGTCTGGCGCCGAGATCGTCACGGTGTCGCTGCGGCGCGAGACCGCGGGCGGCAAGGCCGGCGATCAGTTCTGGTCGCTGATCCGCGAACTCGGCGTCACCGTGCTGCCGAACACCGCCGGCTGCCGCGGCGTGCGCGACGCGGTAACCACCGCCAAGCTGGCGCGCGAGCTATTTGCCACCTCCTGGATCAAGCTGGAAGTCATCGCCGACAACGACACGCTGCAGCCGGATGTCGTCGGCTTAGTCGAAGCAGCTTCGATCCTGATCAAGGATGGCTTCGAGGTGTTTCCCTATTGCACCGAGGATCTGTCGGTGGCGCTGCGGCTGGTCGATGCCGGCTGCCGGGTGATCATGCCGTGGGCGGCGCCGATCGGCAGCGCGCGCGGCATCGTTAGTCGCGACGCGCTGAAGCTGCTGCGCGATCGGCTGCCTGATATCACGTTGGTGGTCGATGCCGGCCTCGGCGCGCCGAGCCACGCCGCGGAAGCGATGGAGCTCGGCTACGACGCCGTGCTGCTCAACACCGCGATCGCCAAGGCCGAAGATCCGGTGACGATGGCGCGCGGCTTCAAGCTGGCGGTCGAGGCCGGCCGCACCGGATTCGAAGCGGGGCTGATGGGCGCCCGCGATTTCGCTTCGCCCTCCACCCCTGTGATCGGGACACCGTTCTGGCATGCCGTATCCTGACCGTTTCTATCCCGTCGTCGACAGCATCGCGTGGGTCAAACGCCTCGCCGCGCTCGGCGTCGGCACCGTGCAGCTCCGCGCCAAGGACCTCGACGACGGCGCCGCACTGCAGCTCGTCACCGACGCGCTCGCGGCGGTGAAGGACACCAGCGTCAAGCTGATCATCAACGACTACTGGCGCGCCGCGATCGTCGCCGGCGCCCAGCATCTGCATCTCGGCCAGGAAGACCTCGCCGAGGCGGACCTCGCCGAGATCCGCAGCGCCGGGCTGACGCTCGGCCTCTCCACCCACGACGACGCCGAACTCGAAACCGCGCTCGCCGCCGAGCCGGACTACATCGCGCTCGGCCCGATCTTCCCGACCACGCTGAAATCGATGCGGTTTGCCCCGCAGGGCATTCCGAAGATCACCGAATGGAAGAAGCGCGTCGGCAACATCCCGCTGGTCGCGATCGGCGGCATCAAGCTGGAGCAGGCCGAAGAGATCTTCGCCGCCGGCGCCGACTCGATCGCGGTGGTCAGTGACGTGACGCAGAACCCCGATCCAGACGCCCGCGTCCGCGCCTGGCTCGATTTCGTCGCCGAGAAGGCGTGATGAACGACTTCAGCGGCCGCGACCCGCGGCGCCCTCACCCCAGCCCTCTCCCGCAAGCGGGAGAGGGAGCAGGCCGTGCGTGAGGCACCGCCGCGACCGAAGCGCTAGTTCCCCCTCTCCCGCTTGCGGGAGAGGGTCGGGGTGAGGGCGACACGCAACGTGCCCTCACCGCTCCGACCGACAACACGACCGAACCAAGCGGCCCGAATAACAACCGATAACAGGAGGATGGCATGAATATCCGCTCCAATCCCGAGACCACCCGCGCCGCCGTCACCACCGGCGCCCTGCCCTCCTCCAAGAAGATCTACGCCACGCCGGCGACCGCGCCGGATCTGCGCGTGCCGCTGCGCGAGATCATCCTGAGCGAAGGCGCCGGCGAACCGAACCTGCCGGTGTACGACACGAGTGGCCCCTACACCGATCCGAGCGTCGTCATCGACGTCAACAAGGGCCTGCCGCGCCCGCGCACCGAATGGGTCAAGGAGCGCGGCGGCGTCGAGCAGTACGAAGGCCGCGACATCAAGCCGGAAGACAACGGCAATGTCGGCGCCGCCCATGCGGCGAAAGCCTTCACCGCGCATCACCAGCCGCTACGCGGCGTCGGCGATGCGCCGATCACCCAGTACGAATTCGCCCGCCGCGGCATCATCACCAAGGAGATGATCTACGTCGCCGAGCGCGAGAATCTGGGCCGCAAGCGGCAGCTCGAGCGCGCCGAAGCAGCGCTGGCCGACGGTGAATCGTTCGGCGCCGCGGTGCCGGCGTTCATCACCCCGGAATTCGTCCGCGACGAGATCGCGCGCGGCCGCGCGATCATCCCGGCCAACATCAACCACGGCGAGCTCGAGCCGATGATCATCGGCCGCAACTTCCTCACCAAGATCAACGCCAATATCGGCAACTCGGCGGTGACCTCGTCGGTGGAAGAAGAAGTCGACAAGATGGTGTGGGCGATCCGCTGGGGCGCCGACACCGTGATGGACCTCTCCACGGGCCGCAACATCCACACCACCCGCGAATGGATCCTGCGCAACTCGCCCGTCCCCATTGGAACTGTGCCGATCTATCAGGCGCTGGAGAAGTGCGAAGGCGATCCGGTCAAGCTCACTTGGGAGCTGTACAAGGACACGCTGATCGAGCAGGCCGAACAGGGCGTCGATTACTTCACCATCCACGCCGGCGTGCGGCTGCAATACATCCACCTCACCGCCAGCCGCGTCACCGGCATCGTGTCGCGCGGCGGCTCGATCATGGCGAAGTGGTGCCTGGCGCATCACAAGGAGAGCTTCCTCTACACGCATTTCGACGAGATCTGCGACCTGATGCGCAAGTACGACGTGTCGTTCTCGCTCGGCGACGGCCTGCGGCCGGGCTCGATCGCCGACGCCAACGACCGCGCCCAGTTCGCCGAACTGGAGACGCTCGGCGAGCTCACCAAGATCGCCTGGGCCAAGGGCTGCCAAGTGATGATCGAAGGCCCCGGCCACGTGCCGATGCACAAGATCAAGATCAACATGGACAAGCAGCTCAAGGAGTGCGGCGAGGCGCCGTTCTACACGCTCGGGCCGCTGACCACCGACATCGCGCCAGGCTATGATCACATCACCTCCGGCATCGGTGCCGCGATGATCGGCTGGTTCGGCTGCGCGATGCTGTGCTACGTCACGCCGAAGGAGCATCTCGGCCTGCCCGACCGCAACGACGTCAAGACCGGCGTGATCACCTACAAGATCGCCGCCCACGCCGCCGACCTCGCCAAGGGCCACCCCGCCGCGCAGCTCCGCGACGACGCCCTCTCGCGTGCCCGCTTCGAATTCCGCTGGCAGGACCAGTTCAACCTCGGCCTCGATCCGGACACGGCGCAAGCCTTCCACGACGAGACCTTGCCGAAGGACGCCCACAAGGTCGCGCATTTCTGCTCGATGTGCGGCCCGAAATTCTGCTCGATGAAGATCACCCAGGATGTGCGCGACTACGCAGCCGGCCTCGGCGACAACGAAAAAGCCGCCCTCTACCCGGTCGGCCACGCCGGCATGACCATCTCCGGCACCATCGAAGACGGCATGGCCCAGATGAGCGCCAAGTTCAAAGAGATGGGAAGCAGCGTGTATCTCGATGCGGACAAAGTGAAAGAGAGCAACAAGGCGCTGTCGTAAGGGCGACAGGCGCTCACCAAGCTACAAACGTCATGCCCGGGTTCGACCCGGGCATCTATCGGAAAATGAAGCGGCCGGGCGAAAGCCCGGCCGCTTCGTTGACAACCAACTCTGCGACATATTTTTCAGCGAGCGGGTCAACCGCATCGCTCGCCCCCTATTCTTGCGTGGACCTAAAAGCGAATAGCAACCCTCCACCACAACAAATCGATACCATTCGTTGGAGAGGCAACCTTGAGCCCAAGAGAGATCCTTGAAATCGAGTATAGATCCCCACAATCGACGACACACCCCAGATCGATCGACTTTTTTGAAGCCAGCGCGCAATCTGATTAGGACGCCTGGTCGCCACGGCGAGAGCAACGACAACCACAACAGCAAGGTTGGCAGAAGACGTATTGATTGACCAAATATATATCAGCCCAATCAGACAAATGGATAGCTCAACACACAAGCGCGAGCTGATAGATAGCTAGCAGACTTAAACATGAGATACCAACGAACCTCTCCAAGCGATCGATTGTTGCACAACACAGCCACCATTTCGCGAGGCAGACCTTTCGCTCCCCGCCATTTAAGCTGATCAATTCAATCGAAGAACAACCCCACGACTACTCGATAACGAAAGACATTGCGTGAAATGACCCAGAATGACGTAGCACCCTCCTCTAATCGTCATCCCGATCTACTGACTCATCTCGCCCTCAAAGCAATCAGATTTTTCGCTTCGCTCCCAACATCGATCCAATGGACAATATTAACGATTCTGAAATCTATACTCGCATCGTCGATCCTTTCACTCCTAGCCATCTACGCAACCGCTGCATTCGCAATTCGAAACGGATTCCGGGTTCCAGTTGAGAACACTCCTTTCATCCAGTTCGCAATCGCACTAGGAACATTTGTCAGCTTCGCAGGAACGATCGCCACATTCACCTTACTAATAGTAATCATCGACAACATAGAAACGCAATTTGAAATGGGCTTTCGCCTTCTGCGAAAAACAATCGGCACCCTGAAACCGGTCTCATACAAAAGTCGATCACGAGCAGTGAAGACAATCGAAATCGCCCAATGGGCCACGAAGACAATCTTTGGCAGCCGTTTCACGTTGTTGATCGCCTTGTTGGGATTCGTTTCCAGCGCAGCAACTTTGATATTTCCAAAAACGTTCACATACCTCGCGATTCCGGGAAGCAGCTTTATCGGACCCATCGACTTCGCGGGTAAAATGTTCCTGGCCTCAATCTGCACGTTGGCAATCTGGTGTGTCACCAACGAACTGACCTGGATTGCAGCGCAAGCATTTGCAGCGCTGATAATACTACTTTTCATGGTAATCGGACTATTTACTAACGATGTATATGGATCCTTCCTCAGAATCGTACGGTTTGGCGGTGGAATAGAGGCATCATTGACTTTCGTCACCAACGACAAGGGCCAAGAGCAAGCGATAGTTGGCAATCTTCTGATCCTGACGACAACTCACGCGATCCTGCTCGAAAAAGAACGACACGACATCGTCGAGATACCCTCCAAGAATATCACGATGTTTCGATATTCGTCGGACCCCGCTTGGGAGCTACCCAATTACATAACAACCAAACAGTTGAAATACATTGACCTCGATATCATTCATGGAACCCGTAGCCCGTAGGGCGGATTAGCGAAGCGTAATCCGCCGGCACTTGGACGCAAGCTCTGCCGCCGTTTGGCGGGTTACGCCTTGGCTAACCCGCCCTACAGCCGCTATCGGCTCACGCGAGCTGCGCTACGACGGCGGCTTTGTCGATGATCGACCAGACTTCCACGATGCGGCGATCGGAAAACGCGTAGAACACGTTTTCGGCGAAGCGGACTCGTCTGCCATTGACGGCAAGGCCGAACAGCTCGCCCGATGGGGTGCAGTCGAACCACAGCCGGCTCGCGACCCGCGGCGGTTCGGATACCAGCCATTTGATGTCGAAGTGAAGGTCAGGGATCGCGCGAAAATCCCGCTGCAGCATATCGCGATAGCCGGTAAGCCCGACCCGCTCGCCGTTGTAGGACATATCCTCGCCGACGAATTGGTCCAGCTTCGGCCAATCCTGCCGGTTCAGGCAGGCGATGTAGCCGCGGTAGATCTCGGAGAGTTCGGCGGGGGTCATCGGATCATCCTATTTGACCATGGCGGATGACGCTTCGCTCAGCCGCGCGACGCCATCTGTATGATGATCCCGCAAAGCTGAAGCAGTTCCACCTCCACACCGATTTGCCCTGCAACTCATGATCCACGGGATCACGCAGCCGTAGGGCGGATTAGCGTAGCGTAATCCGCCCTTGCGCCAAGGCACCGTCACGTTGGCCCGGCGGGTTACGCCTTCGGCTAACCCGCCCTACGGTCAAGCGACGCTAGGCTTCGCCGAACTCACCTTCGACACTGGCATCACCCGCCCAGTCGAGCGGAAACACCCCGCGTCGGACGTCGCGATGGAACGACGAATACGGCCAATCCTGCACACGGCTAACCAGCCCATGCTTCACCGGGTTGATCATGCAGTAGTCGACGTGGTGCGCGTAGTCGGCCTCATCCCGGATGAGATGCTCCCAGAACCGGCGCTGCCAGATGCCACGTTCGCCCAGCTTGGCACGGACCGCGCTCAGCCGCTCCTCTTTCGGCAGTGCCTTTGCGAAATGCGTCTTGATCAGCCGCCAGCGGGTCGAAAAATCGGCATCGCCGGGCGGCAGAGTCCACACCGCGTGAAGATGGTCTGGAAGCACCACGACGGTATCGATCTCGAACGGAAAGCGCTCCCGCGTGCGCGCGACCGCGTCGCGCAGGGCGGTGATGTGATCGACCAGCAGTGTGTTGCGGCGTTCGAGCAGAGCGACGGTGAAGAACCAGCATCCGCCCGGAACGAAGGCACGACGGTAGTTCGGCATCGGGCACCTCGTACGCAGATGGCGGATTACGCTCCGCTAATCCGCCCTACGATCGCCTCTCCGCTACTTCACCGCCGCGCGCATCGCTTTCCAGTCGAAGCCTTTCGCCGTCGCCAGCGCTTCGTCTTCGCCGAGGCCTTTGAACGACAGCGACAGTGCGGCGGAGGGGCCGAGCGCGATCAGGATGGTGCCGGACTTGTCGCTGGCCTGGAACGTCCGCGTCACCTTGAAGCCGTCGATGGTGGTGGTGTTGGCCGGGCCGTGGCTGGCCTCGGTCTTCATCCCGGTGCCGCCGGCCGCCAGCCGGCTTTGTGCCGGCGCGCCGGCGAGCAGTTGGACGCTGACATGGATCTCGCCGCGCTCATAGCCGCGCTGCGCCACCACGATACGGCTACCGCCGTCCTGCATCGCCAGGCCGCCGAGCTTGCCGGCTTTCCAGCCCGGCAGCTCTATCAGCAGCGGCGCGTACGGCTCCAGCCCGTCCCCGGCGCGCGCCGGCGACCGCGGCTCCAGCACCGCTGCGGCCAGCGCGGGCAACGCGACAGCCAAACCAGCAAAACGACGACGCGCGATCATGGCAACCTCCGGTTCAAGACAGCGCCCCAACCTAACAAGGCCGCAAGCCGCGGCATTGATCCGAGCGCACGATCGCCGAAGGTCGCAGGCATCGCGTGGAAGACCCAAGCGCGCCGGATCGGACGCAGGCCGCATCGACACGACGCCATCCCCGAACCACGACGTCCGCTGCGCTCAAGCCGTCCGACGAGCTATCCGCTCCGCGCTGATACCGGTTCGCCTGAGTGGACCGGATCGGCAGAGCCGCGTCTGCGAGCTGCGAGCCCCGCGCCAACGCCGCTCGCGAGATCCTCGCCCTCGCCTGTCACGGCTTTCGAAAGCCTTCAAGCGCCCGCCGAACCGCCTCCTCGATCAACGCCCGGCTCCTATCCAGCTCAGCGGCAACCTCGGCGGCGCGGGCCGGCGAGATCAGCTTGCCCTCCGCGCAATCGAGCACGAGGCCGACCGTCGCCTCGGCGTAGGCGGCTGCGGCGAGATAGGCGGACACTCCAGCGTCGATGTCGCCGCCCCAGCGAAACGCGAGCGCGTATCGCCAGGACCGCTCGAACGTCACTTTCGGCGTCTCGGACATCAGGACCTTCGCGTCCCAATGATCGCACTCGAACGCCGACGGCCGATCGCGAAGCACGACGGGCAACGCGCCGTGGCTGCTTGCAAACGGGGTCGCGGCCGACAGCCGTAGCGGGAAACCCTTTGCGTCGATGACGCTCTGCCAGTCCGCCATCGAACTCAGCTTCTGGTCCGACAGCACGTAGATTTCCATCGACATGTCAAATCCCTCGGGTAATCGGGCGCGCCCGCGAACGCGACCTGAAAGTGCTTAGAACAATCTGCTTTCGCGAAATTCCTCGGACGACATTCAGTTCGAAGACGGGGGTGTCCGGCGCGGCCCGCGTCTTCGCCCGAAGTTCGTCCGCTCGGGCCCGCGATATCGTCTGGGCACCGGTTTTGACATCATAGATCGCGATAATATCCCCTTGCACATTACGGAGCGTTGCATCGGTTCTGATCGTTCCGGCGAGCCCGTAGTAGGGATCAACGGTGTCGAGACTGAAACTCCGTTCGATGTCTCCCACGCCTGGAAGCCCCTGGAGCCTTAACGCTACCCCGAACGCAATGTGGACGGCGGTGCCGTACAACGCAGGCGACATTTTCGGTAAGTATTCCAACGCCCCCATGACGCGAGCGAGCGTATTACTCAGCGCCACCGATGTTTCATCAATCTCCGCGATGCCAGTGAAGAATCCGGTCGAGGTCGACACCTCGACACCACTCTCGAGCGTCCATCTGCCAAGTTCGTTACGAGGCTGCTCCTCTCTGAAGCCGGCTTTGATCGTGGAACGGGAAAGCCGCCGTTCTCTAAGTTCGACTCTGATCGCCGCAAGTTCGGCTCTCCACCGCAACAGATTCCATTTTTCGAATAACAACGACATTGCTCATCAGCTCCGCGCTTCGTCAAATTCATCATGTCTGCATTTTTTCCTATCGCGACACATTTTGGATTTATTCCTGAGACAGAATAATTTGCCTGTGTCCTGTCAGCGAACCTCGCTGTGCTAAGCGTCGTCGAGCAGGACGGACCGTTTCGCCAACCCAACCGGCAAAGTGATCGCTCGCGAGACTGACATCGAGCAGCGAAGGTAGATGCGGCGATCGCGCCAGCGACACGGTCACTGCCCGGCTGGATGGAGCGCTGCGAAATCCGGGACGCAGCCTTGCAATGTCTCGGTCTTTCGGATCGGCGTTCTCACTCCGCCGCAGGTGCGGTGGTTATGGACTCCGGGCTCGCGCGGAGCCTGTCATCGGGCCGGCCGAAGGCCGGACCCGGTGGCGCGCCCCGGAATGACGAACGAGAGGGTATCCACGACGTCATGCGCGGGCTCGACCCGGGCATCCATCCATTGATAACCCGCTGTGTAATCGTCGCCCTCGTCCAGATGATGGGTCGCCGGGTCGAGCCCGGCGACGACGCGAGGGGCGCAAAAGGTCCCGATACCAAAAGATCGCCGCTGGTGGGCGCGCCGTGAGGCGATGCGCGATGAATCGCAAACCATCGCGACCAACCACCAACTTTGCGCCAAGCGGCGCGTCCGTCCCTCGTCGTGACGACGACGGGCGCAAACCTCGGACGCTGCGGCGCTGCGGCGCTGCGAGAATGTGGCTGCATGTCCAGGGCCGAACTAATTGCACGCTTCCTGCCGAACGACACTCCATCATACCGGCATGTGCAACAAACGGTGCATTCGTCATCATTGTCGAACGCTCCACAGGCGCGATTTCGGCGCGCACTCAGCTTTAGATTGTGCCCGATCAATGCTGCGCGCCGGCAGGCTCCTAAGCTCGGCGGTGAACTAACAACCTGAAGGAACGTTGGTCATGCCCGCATCCGACGTACAGACCTTGCATGGTTTTCTGTTCGCCAAGCTCGCCGCGATCGGTTCCCGCAGCGAAACGCCAATCTATTATCTGCAGCATTTCGACGACAGCGAGCAGCGCATCGCGATCGATGCCCGCCCGTTCAACGACGAGCCGAAGCTGCGGCCCTATCTCGCCACCAAGGTGACGGTGACCGGCACGCAGGGGCCGGAGTACTTCCACGTCGCCTCGATCAGCCGCTGCGCGTCGGATACTCACGGCTGCGGCATCAACTGGGGCGGCTAAGCCGGCGGCGGCACGGCGCGCACGCGAACCGAAGACCGCGGCAGCGATGCGCGCCGCTGCGCCCCCCGGACGGACGGCGTTAACGATCGTTTAACGATACCAAAACGCTGACGCGAACCAGACAATTGTCGTCGCGATTAGTATCGCATCACAGCAATGGAGAGATGCGATGAGCGAAGCGACGTTGATACTTCCGAACATGCGCGGCGGCTGCGCCACCGCCAATGGCAAGGTGCACACGCTGTTTCAGATCAACAGCCGCGTCCGCCGTCCAATGGCGCGGCCGGTTGCCGCGACCTCATCGCCGCCGGCGGCGAATGATGATCACGCGGCGGATGATAGCACCCGCGAAGGCTGAGTCCGGCGCGCCGCAGCTCACGCCGCCGCCGGCTCCTTCACCCGCGCGCCGGGCTGAATCGTCGGCGGCGCGGCGTTGAGGTGATCGATCGCGAAACCGGCGGCGGCCTTGTAGCCGGCCATGAAGGCGGCGCGCTCGGCCGGCGGGATCACGTCGTCGATGTTTTCGAAGGTGCCGCCGCAGCGCTCGTCGACCAGGTTGAGCAGGCCGAACGGACCGGCGCCGCGATTGCGCAGGATCAGCTGCGAGATCGGCCCGCACAGCTTGGCATCGAACGCCGCCAGCGCGGCTTCGGTGGCACCGTGCGTCACCATCGCGGCGCCGAGTTCGCGCGCGTCGACGATCGCCTGAGTGCCGCCGTTCGAGCCGGTCGGATACATCGCGTGTGCGGCGTCGCCGATCAGTACCACCGGGCCGTCGCGCCAGGTCTCGACCGGATCGCGGTCGATCATTGGATTCTCGTAAGCGGAGTCGGCCTCGCGGATCATCGCCGGCACGTCGAGCCAATCCCACACCCAGCCGTCGAAATGATGCGCGAACTCGGAGGTCGGCACCTGCCGGAACCAGCCCTGCTGCTTCCAGCCTTCGGCATTGTCGAGCGTGACCTCGGCGATCCAGTTCAGCATCGACAGCCCGGTCGCCGGATCCGGGTGCGAGATCGGATAGATCACTACGCGGTGGCGATGGGTGCCGAGCCCGATGAACGAGGCGCCGCTGCGGGTCGGTTTGCCCCATGTGGTACCGCGCCACATCACCGCGCCGCCCCAATGGATCGGCGGCTGGTTCGGATGCATCTGCGCCCGCACCGCAGAGTGAATGCCGTCGGCGCCGATCAGCAGCGCGCCGGTCACTTCCGAGCTGCCGCCATCGGCGTGCTCCAGCGTCGCCACGACGCCGTCAGCGGTCTTGCGATAGGAGGCGACGCGGCGGCCGAGCTGGACGGCGTCGGCACCGAGCCGCTCGACCACGCGCGCGTGCAACAGCATGTGGAAGCGGCCGCGATGCACCGCATATTGCGGCCAACGATAGCCGGCGGCATTGCCGCGCGGCTCCGCATAGATGTCGTTGCCGTTGAGTCCGACCAGCGCCCATTCCTTCGCCGGCAGGCCGACGCCGTCGAGGTCGGCTTCGGTGATGCCGAGGTCGAGCAGTTCGCGCACCGCGTTCGGCTGCAGGTTGATGCCGACGCCGAGCGGCCGCATCTCGCGCGCCGCCTCATAGACGACGCAGGGCACGCCGATCTGATGCAGCGTCAACGCCGCCGCAAGCCCGCCAATGCCGCCGCCGGCGATGATGACTCTGTCGCTCATGAGAAGGACGTCCTACCCGCTTGTGATTGCGACTTGCTGTAGCCAGCAACGCCCGGCGAGGCAAGCAAGGGCGGCCGACAGGGTGCGGGCGCGGCGCGACTGGTATTCGGCTTTCGCCGCGACGATGCCGCTTGACGAAGTCGAACATATCGGGAACATTCTGCAATCAGAAATTGCGGGATGATCAGCCAGGTTGCAATGGGAGGCATCGATGCGGTGTGGTTTTCTGACCTCCAGCGCAGCTTCGGTGCAGCGGATCACCGCCCTACCCGCCCCACGACAGGATGCCCGGTCGTGATTAGTCCGGAGGAAGGCATCACCACCACCCCGGACGCGCTACGGGTCAGCCCGGAAGCCGATCACGTCACAGGCCGCTGCGAGTGCTGCGGCCGGAGCAGCCGCCGTGTCTCGGGCACGATCTCGACGGAGGGCGCCGCAGTCGCGGCCTATCAGGCGTGGTGGACGGTCGGCCATGTCGCCGAACACGGCGCAGAGATCGACCTGATCTGCGGGCGCTGGGGCGACGGCGCCAGCCCGTCCGACCGCTTCGTCGTGCGCCTGCATCACTTCATCGCCGCGACCGGACCGTGGGTGATGGTTCAGGATGCCAGCCTCGCCGACGGTCTCGACCGGCTGGCGGCGCGCGCATTGCGGCGCGACGAGATCATCGGCACACCGCGCGCCGCGGAGGTGTTCGCGTTGTACGACGCGATCGCGCTGCAGGATGCGCGGCTCGCCGAGCTGTTCAACGCGCCAGCGCCTTGCGGGCACTGCGGCGCGCGGACCGAGCGCCGCAAGCTGGCGTCGCGGCGCGGTTGTTCAGGAGCGCGCCGTGGCCGAACTATTTGAACCCGATTGCCAGGCCCGACAGATCGAGATCGGCGATCAGGCCGACCTGCGAGCCGCTCAGTTCAAGCACCGCGCCCTTCTCGTTGCGCAGCACGATGGCGCGGGCGCCGATACCGACTGCCGCGCCGGCCCCGACCGCGCCGTAGACGCCGGCGACGTCGCGCGGCGAGCGGATGTTGCTGACCCGCCCGGCGAGCTGCGCCTTCGAGCCGCCGAACACCAGGCCGTAGGACAGGCCGCCGATCGACAGCGGATAGCGCTTGCCGTGGAAATTCAACGTGCCCGAGCCGCCGGAGCCGCCGATCACCCAGCCGCCCTTGTAGATCGTCAGCGTGATCCGTCCCTCGTCCGCCTGGGCGGGCGCGCCCAGTGCAAAGGGGCCGATCAGCACGGCAATCACGGTCCCCAGCAATCCACGCATCCCGCTCTCCTTTATCGCTCGCCCCTTACGGGCTTCGTCTTTCCCGTCTAGCACTACCATCGCGATTCGGGCGCCATGACGGTGAAACCACCACGGCGGCGACACCGGACCTGCAGCTTGTGCTGAACCGGTGTATCGCTCGCGGCGACAACGAACCGCGACGCTGTACCGATACAACAAAAAGGAGAATCGAATGGTTGCCACCCGCCGATCCGCTGTCAGACTGCTCGTCGGCAGTCTGATGTGTCTTGTCGTCGTGGCACCCGCACTCGCGGCCGAAACTCCGAACTCGTCGGACGCTCTCACCGAAAAGCTCAATGCCTATATCGGCTGCCTCAATCGGCTGTCGGCGCGCGCATTCGATTCCCGCGCGCGCTACTTCTCCTGGGCCGCCAAGACCGGCCCGACCGGCAAGGAACGGATCGTCTACGGCACCTACACGATCTACGACACCAAGGACTGCCGCGCCGCCGTCGAGAAGGCCAACGCGATCGAGCCGCACGAACCCGCGCTCGAAGCCGCAGCCTCTGCCTATGCGGACGCGGTCGGCAAGCTCGAGCCGCTGCTGAAGGAAACCGACGACTACTACACGCAGGAGAACTACAAGGACGACAAGATGGCGAAAGGCAAAGCCCTGCATCCCCGTCTGGTCGCCGCCTGGGATGCGTTCGCGGACGCCGACCGCAAGTTGCGCGGCGGCGTCGAGGTCATCAAGGACCGTCAGTCCGCCGAGAAGCTGGCGGCGATCGAACGCAGCGAAGGCCGCAAGGCGCGCTACCAGATCGAAGCCACCATGATCGACGCCAAGCGCGTGATCCGCGCGGCCGAGGCCGACAAGCCCGATCTGGCCGCGCTGACAGCGGCCATCGACGCTTATGGCAAGACCGTCGCAGCGAACGAGGCTTTCACCGAGGGCGAGCGAAACGCCAAGATCGGCTCGATGTTCATGTCGAACGCCAAGTCCTTTCTCGTCACCGCCAAGCAACTGATGCGCCGCCAGCGCGACAAGACGCCGTATTCGAGCGGCGAAAAGATGATGCTGAGCAACGCCGGCTCGGGATGGATGGTGGAAGGCTCGCCGCCGCGCCTGCTGCGCGACTACAATCAGCTGGTCGACTCCTACAATCGCGGCGCAGGCTTCTGAGAGGCCGACCACGGCTCGGTCGGTCGATCGGGTTTCCTCGACGATACGGCGCGGGCCGAACTGAATCGGTGAAGCCCCGCGCCGCATGCGATCGGCCTTTATGTGATGGATGCGGCCGCGCCGCATCCATCATCGGCATACTCAGCGATGTCCGGCGCGGCTACGCCCCGCCGCCGCGAGCGAAATGTAGCAGCCGCCCTGCATGCCGAGCTGGAAGCCGCCGTTATCCGGTATGAACAGATACTCCTGGCAGCGCCCGCCTGCGATCGGAATCCGGTAGTCGTACACGATCTGACCGGTGTTGATCGTGCGGTACACCACGACGCTGGTGGCCCGCGCGGCCGGCATGCCGTACTTGGCTTTGACCTGCTGCAGGCCGGCCTGCAGGTCGTAGGTGATGGCATGGTTGGAGAACTGCGCGACGCCGATCCATGTCGGGATCACGCGCTGTCCGAGGTTCTGCAGGCTGCCGTTGAAGTGGACGATCAGATTGTTGGGCGATCCGCTCCACTGACCGTTGATCAGATAGAAATCGTCGAACAGGTTGACGTTGGCTTGCGGCTCCTTCGTCGAACTTTGCGCCGCGAGATTCAGAACGAACTGGCTCTGAGACAGAGGTTCGAGATTGGCCGTTCTGAAGAAGATCGTGAGAGCAGGATAAGGAAGAAGGACTTCCGCTTGCGCACGCGCGGGCGAAACTGCCGCCAGCAGAACTGCGAAGACGCCGAACACACCGAACACCAGAGCTTTACGCATGGTTGTTCTCCATGTGCCGTTGCAGATGCACGGCGGCGGATCATAGTTGAGATTCAACTCAACACAACCTATGCGGGAATACCGATGAAGCCTCCAAGGCAGGCTTTCCAGTCTTGGATGATGCGCAACGCCAGCAATGCGCGAGGCAGTGACAAGCTTCATGCAACTCACATGCAGCGCCACTCACCTGATACCGACCATCGTCGAGGCCGGGTTCGATGGGTAAAACCCTGCCATTTTACGGGGTCCGGCTTCCGGCGCGGCGGAATTGACGATAGGTTGAGGCAATAGGTTTCCGAGGATTAAGCGGTGCTGCGCAAAGCTTTCATGAAAGTGTTTTCGGCCCATCCGGTCGAGACGATTGCCGCCTGCACCGGTCTGTTCATGATCGTGCTCGGTTTCGCGCTCGGCACCCAATCGGGCTGGATCTGGTTCTGGGGTCAGGTGTCGGCGATCTGCGGCGCCAGCCTCGCGACGCTCGCCGTGGTGTGGACGCTGCGCCAGCGCGCCGCCGAAGCGCGGATGGCCGCCAACCTCAACGTGCTGGCGCGCCAGCTCGAGACTTCGATCAGCCAGATCCACAAATCGGTGAAGGGCGGCCGCGACGAGTCGATTCCCGCCGCCGTTTACTTGGCGCAGATCGAGCAGTGCATCGACAATCTGATCGGCGTCACCCACGAGCTCGGCGAGATCACCGGCCGGCAGTTGCCGTTCGACGTGATCGAGATGCTGACCGCACGCGACACGCTGCAAATCGAGGCGCGGATCACCGACGGCCGCACGCCGGAGCGCAAGCTGGTCACCGAGACCGAGAACTGCCCGGCCTGCAAAAAGCAGGTCGAATTCCAGGTCGGCAGCCTGCCCGGCGACAGCGCCAAGCCGACCTGCCCGCATTGCGGCCAGCGCTTCCACGCCCACCGCTCGACCAGCGGCAACATCTTCCTGCGGATGCCGGGCGCCTCGCAGTTCACCCGCGCGGTGTCGGTGAATTGCCCGGTGTGCGCCAGCAAGATTCCGGCGAACATCGATCAGGGCAAGCAGCATTCGGAGACGCGCTACTGCTTCTCCTGCGGCGCCAAGGTCTCGATCGATCCGCTCGGCCAGCAATGCACGCTGCTCAGCAAGCAGGATCGCCTGCCCGGCCATGTCAACGGCGCCGGCACGCTGGTGTGCGAGAAGTGCAACGAGCCGGTGATCACCCTGACGTCGAACAGCGCCGGCACCTACGGCATCTGCCGCAAGGACGACGGTCTGGTGTTCTCGTCCGCGGCCGGCCCCGCCTCGCACGCTGCCCCCGCTTCGGCGCAATCAGCATCGCCGGCTCCGGCGGCAGCGGCCCCGAAGGCTGCGCCGAGCGACAGCGTGGCGCGGAGCGACGCCGCCGAGTAGCGCTGTGTCGCTGCGCACTGCACACGCTCGTGCGAAGCACCGCTGCACCGCCGCGGAATTGAAGCCGTCACGCAAGCTCTGGTAAAGTCACGCCGTCAGGAATCGTTTGGGGGCGTTGCGTGGCTGAAGCTGAATCCACCCGCCGCGGACGTCCGGGGCCGCAAGGCCCGCGCGGACGTCCCGGTGAACCGGGCCGACCAGGACCACAAGGACATCCGGGCCGTCCCGGCCCCGAGGGCCCCCGCGGCAAGCAAGGCCCGGTCGGCAAACCCGGCCCGCAGGGCAAGGCCGGTCCGCAAGGCAAACCCGGCGTCGCCGGCAAGCCGGGCCCCGATGGCAAGCCCGGTCCGATCGGCCCGCAAGGCAAGCCGGGCCCGCAAGGTCCCCGTGGTGAACAAGGCCCGCGCGGCGAGCAAGGTCCTCGTGGTGAGCAAGGCCCGCAAGGTCCACGCGGCGAACAGGGCCCGCGCGGTGAGCCCGGCCCCGCCGGTGCGCTCCCCTCGATCGAGCAGGTGATGCCCTGGCTGCACCTGATCTTCGACGCCTACGAAGACTACAAGGCGCAGCGCGCCCGCGAAGCCCGCGAGCTCGAAGAGCGTCTTGCCGCCGAAGCTCTCGAGCTGGCGGCGCGCGAAGCTGCCGAGCGTGAAGTCGCTGCCGCGATCGAAGCCGCGAATGCCGAAGCCGAGATCGCGCTCGACGACGAGGCCCATGCCGAGGGCGGCAAGAAAAAGAAGAAGCGCAAGCACAAGGACTGATCGCACCGCTTGCGTGATCCGTCTCGTTCGATGAGCCCGCGCGGTCAGCCGAACCGCGCGCGCGATCGTTCCCTCGCCTTCACCGCCTCGACCTCGCGGTCGCGCGGCGCGGCCTGGGTCTGCAGCGACAGCAGCAGCGTGCGGGCCACGTCGGTGATCTCGCTCACCGCGCGATCGAACGCGGCGGCGTTGGCCTGCGACGGCGCATTGAAACCCGACAGCTTGCGGACGAACTGCAGCGCGGCGGCGCGAACTTCGTCGTCGGTTGCCGGCGGCTCGAAGTTGAACAGCGTCTTGATGTTCCGGCACATGCAGCGGCACCTTTCGGCTTCGACAGACCATCGATGGTAATCGCATCCACCCGCGATACAACACGGAACCGCGCGACATAAAACCTTGCCGATGGCCGTGCGATGATTAGCTGACGTCAAGGAGCGCAACACAGCGCGGCGCGGAGACGGCAGCATGGCTTCGGCGATCTGGTACTACACGGTTCTGGTCGCCGAATCCGTCCTCGGCATCGTCGGGCTGCGGCTGTACGAGGAGCCGGCCTACACCGTGCTCGACCGGCCGAGCGACACAATCGAGATCAGGCGATACGCGCCGAGAGTCGCGGCCGAGGTCGATCTCGAGCGCCGCGGCAATGCCGACGGCCAGGCCTTCACGCTGCTGTTCAACTACATCGCCGGCGCCAATCGCGGCGGATCGGGCGCCTCCGAACGCGTGGCCATGACGGTGCCCGTCGACGTCGCACGGCCGGAGAAGATCGCGATGACCGCGCCGGTCGAAACCGCGACGCAGGACCGCATGACGCGGATGCGGTTCTTCCTGCCGGCGGCCTTCACGGCCGAGACTGCGCCGAAGCCCGACGACTCGCGGGTGCAGATCGTCACCGTGCCGGAACAGACCATCGCGACGCTGCGCTTCTCAGGCACCGGGCGCGACCTGCGCGAGCGCGAGCAGCAACTGATCGCCGCGCTCGCCAAGACGCCATGGCAGCCGGTCGGCGCGCCCTACGGCCTGTTCTACGATGCGCCGTTCACGCTTCCGTTCGTCCGCCGCAACGAAGCTGCGGTGGAAGTCGCGAAGCGCTGATCACACGAACCCGCCAATCAGACGAGACCAAGATCGGCCGGACGCACGCCGGCGAAGACCCGTTGCAGCGCCGCGGCATCGAGCCCGTACATGCGCTGCACCAGACCGGCGAACAGCGCGCGATAATCGGTCAGCACCGGATAGTCGCGGTTCTCGAACAGCGACGGCTGCGCCACCTTGATCTGCTCGCCGGCGATGCGGCCGCCATTGAGACCGCCGCCGAGCACCCAGTACACGCTGCCATGGCCATGATCGGTGCCGCGATCGCCGTTCTCGCGGAAGGTGCGGCCGAATTCGGAAATCACCACCACCACGCTGTCGCGCCAGGCCGCTGGCCCGATCTCCTCGCGGAAGCCGGCGAGCGCCCGGCCGAGCTCGCCGAGCCGATCGGCGAGATAACCGGTCGCCGCGCCCTGATTGACGTGGGTGTCCCAGCCGCCGACATCGACGAATCCGAGGTTGAACTGCTCGCGCATCAGCCGGCCGATCCGGCGCGCCGACAGCTCGAAGCCGCGCGGCGACACCGCACCACGATTAGCTTCTGTCATCTCGTCGGCGATCGACTTCACCACCTCGTCGCGCACACGAAAACCTTCGGCCACTGCGGACGCGAGCTTGGTCTTTGCGTACATCTGCTTGATCAGCTCGGCCTGGCGGTCATCCACGCCGGGCTTACCGACATTACCGAGTGCGATATTCGGAATCTCCGCTTGGCCGCGGAAAATCAGCGGCAGCTGTTCGGTGAAGGCGATCGGCTTCACCCGCGTCAGTTCCGCCGCAAGCCGGCTCATGAAGCCGGAGCGATAGTCACGCGAACCTTTGGTCGATTGCCCGAGTTCGATCGTGTCCTGGGTCTCGAAGTGACTGCGGGTGGTGTCATCGCTAGTGCCGGCGAATGGCACGAACGCGATCTCGCGGTTCGTCCATAGCGGCGCCAGGCTGTCGCGCAGCGCCGGATGCAGGCCCCAATCAGCATCGAGCACCACGGCCGAGTTCGGATTGCCGACGTCCGGCTTGGCGATCGCGAGGTTCGGCCGGGACTCGTAGTAGAAGCTGCTCGACACCGGCACCAGCACGTTGGCGGCATCGTAAGCGCCGCGCAGGAACACGACCAGCAGCTTGGCGTCGGTGGCCGGCGCGGCCCAAACGCGGCCCGCGATCGTGGTGGTCAATGCGGCCGGTGCGAGGGCCGCGACAGCTTTCAGCAGATCACGACGGTTCATGCGGAGCCTCCGCGCGTTGACGAACCATGAATTCGGGCGAGGACAGAAACAGCGTATTCCAATCCTGTGGCGAGATTGCCTGATCGAGTGCGCCGCGCGTGGTCGAACTCAGCGTCCGGCTGAGCCCGCCGAAATACAGCGCGTTCTGCAGCAGTGGAAACGCCGGGCGATCCTTGGCGTCGGCCTGCTCCGGCTTGAACAATCCCGCCGAGCCGGAACCGATCTGCCGTGCGATCTCGAACCGCAGCATCATCTGGCCCGGGCCGTTCCAGGCGGTCGCGGTCAGCGGATAGCCGTCCGGGGTCTGGCGCTGATACAGCCCTTCGCCGAGCCGGCCGAGCCAGCGCTGAATCGGAACGGTGTTGAGCACGACCTTGTCGTCATAAGCGAGCCGCACCGCCGAATACACGTAGCCGACCGGATCCTTGAAGCGTTCCGCGGTCTTCAGCGACGCATCGAATTCAGGCGCAGCGATCATCGCGGCCAGCACCTGGGCGATATCGCCGTCGGAGGCGGTGAAGGCTTTCGCCATCTTGTCGATCAGCGATTGCGGCGGCTCGTCCGACACGAAGTAGGTCGCGAGCTTGCGCGACACATGCTGCGCGGTCGCCGGATTGTGCACGATCAGGTCGAGTGCCTCGTCGACTTCGGCAAAGCCGCTGCCGCGGATGGTGTGGCCGAGGAAGGTCTTGTCGGAGTAATCGTGCCGCGCCGGGTTGAACTCGAACGCGCCGTCGCGGACCAGCTGCGGAGCCAGCGCCGGCTTCAGCTTCGGGTCCTCAGGCTTCAGGTCGATGCCGACGCCGGTGAGGATCTTGGCAAGCGCTTCGACATCGGCCTGGGTGTAGCCGCTGCCAACGCCCATGGTGTGCAGCTCCATGATCTCGCGGGCGTAGTTCTCATTGAGATGGCCGTTGGCATTGCCGGCATTGTCGAGATAGCGCAGCATCGCCGGGTGCCGCAGCGTGGCGCGCAACAAATCGCCGAACTTGCCAAGCGCATGGGCGCGGATCGCGCGGTCCTCATAGTCGCCGACCAGCAGGCGAAGCTCGGCCTTGCTCTGGTGGACGTTGAAATGGTTCAGCCAGAACCAGGTCATCCGCTCGCGGAGCTGCGCGGGAGCGTACAGCGCACGCAGGATCGAACGGCTCGCCGCCTGCTTGGCGCGGTCGTTCAGCGCCTGCTGGTACGCCTGCTTCGCGGTCTTGCGCGCCTCCGGATCGGTGAGTTGATCGGCATCCTTGCCCTGCGCCTGAAACGCATTGATCGCCGCCGGCGTCAGGCCGGCCGCATCGGGCATCGCGTCGATCTGCGCGGCGACCGGCTGCGGCAGCGCGCTGTCCGCTGCAGGGTGCAGTTGCTGATCCACCCAGCGCGCGGCGCCGAGCTTCTGGAATTGCGCCACGCTGGAGCCGTTGATGCCCCAGGTCAGCCGATCGATCAGCGCCAGATCGTGCACCGAGATCTCTGCAGCGCGGGCTGTCCCGCCGGTGATGATTGCGGCGATGCCGATCCCCAGGATCGCCGATCCTCGTGCGCTCCACCGTCCGGCCGTGTTGGTTCGCATCGCCGCATCCCGCTTGATCGTGTGGTGCCGGGATGATGCGCGCCGGGCTGCTGAACCGCCGCTGAATACATGGTGGCGGCAGCGTGGCTTCGTCGGCGGCCAGGCGCACGGGGGCCGAGCACCCGCGGACGACATCCGGACAACTACGTAAGGCATCTCAGCACACGACTTGCGTCGTATCTGCCTGATTACAGGTAACTATTTGCCGCGCGGGGTAATTCCAGAACCCCAATGTTAACCGTGGTTTCACGAGGTGAGGCGTAGTGCTGCCGGCGATGCGCCCGAGGCGCACCTGACGATTTCAGCGCGGCCCAAAAGAAGGCGAACCGCCCCCAACGCGAAGGTTCTCGACATGAGACTGAACAGTATCGGAATGAAGCTCGGCCTCGCGAGCTTGACCAGTATCGCGCTGTCGCTCGGTATGGCGGCCAATCAGTTGACCACTGAGCGGTCGATCAACGCCGTCAACGCTCGCGCCGATGCGCAGCAGATGGTCGCCGATCACGGTCTCGAAGCCAACGTCGCACTGCGCCGGATGCAGCTTGCCGCAGCCGAGCTCCGCCTCGCCTCGACGCCGGCGCAGGTCGACAGCGCCCTCACCGGGCTGCACGACGCGCGGGAAACGATCGATCGTGGGATCAGCACCGCGGTGGCGCAGATCGCAGACGGCGCCGACAAGGAACGCCTGCGCTCGATCGGCGCGCTGACGACGCAGTACGATGGCGCGATGACCGAAGTCGGCAAGCTGGCCAAATCCGGCCAGTCAGGCGGCGCCAGCGATGCCGACAAGGCCAAGCGCGATCAGCTCATCAGCCAGGCCCACTCGGTCGCGACGCAGGCGCTCGGTCTGATGGGCGAAGCGGTGGAGCGCGCCGAGAAGGCCGCCAAGGCGACCAAGACCCAGGCCGCGGACGAGTTGTCCAGCGCCAACCGGATCAACTTCGCCCTCGGCATGGTGGTGATGATCTCGCTGGTGATCTCGATGGTGTTCACCTTCTTCGGCATCTCGCGGCCGCTGATGCGGCTGAACGGGGCGCTGGACAAGATGGCAGGCGGCCAGCTCGACGTCGAAATTCCCGGCGCCGCGCGCGGCGACGAGATCGGCGATATGGCCAAGACCGTGGTGGTGATCCGCGAGAATGCCGATCATCGCGCCCGCGAAGAGGCCGAGCAGAAGGCGCATCAGGACGAAGTGGCGGCACAGCAGCGCAAGCAGGAAATGCAGAAGCTCGCCGACGCCTTCGAGGGCGCTGTCGGCCGCATCGTCGAAGCGGTGTCGAGCGCATCGACCGAACTGGAGGCCTCCGCCAGCAAGATGGCGCACACCGCCGAGGAAGCCGAGAAGCTCACCGCCGCCGTCGCCGGCGCCTCGGAGATCGCCACCAGCAATGTGCAGTCGGTCGCCTCGGCCACCGAGGAAATGGCATCCTCGATCCACGAGATCAGCCGTCAGGTGCAGGACTCCTCGCGGATCGCCAGCTCGGCCGTGCAGCAGGCCAACAAGACCAACGACCGCATCAATCAGCTCGCCACGGCGGCGCAGCGGATCGGCGACGTGGTCGACCTGATCAACACCATCGCCGGCCAGACCAACCTGCTCGCTCTCAATGCCACCATCGAGGCGGCCCGCGCCGGTGAAGCCGGCCGCGGCTTCGCGGTGGTCGCGGCGGAAGTGAAGGCGCTCGCCGAGCAGACCGCGAAGGCGACCGACGAAATCAGCCAGCAGATTTCCGGCATGCAGGCCGCGACCGAAGAGTCGGTGTCGGCGATCAAGGAGATCGGCACCACCATCGGCCAGATGTCGGAAATCTCGTCCGCCATCGCCTCGGCGGTCGAGCAGCAGGGCTCGGCGACCCAGGAGATCTCGCGGAACGTGCAGCAGGCGGCCCAGGGCACGATGCAGGTCAGCGCCAACATCGCCGACGTCGAGCGCGGCGCGGCCGAGACCGGGATGTCGTCGTCGCAGGTGCTGGCAGCGGCGCGGTCGCTATCGACCGACAGCGCGCAGCTCAAGACCGAGGTGGCGCGCTTCCTCAGCTCGGTGCGCGCGGCGTAATCCGCTTCTCGCCGACCACTTAGCCTGAAGGCCCGGCTTCACCCGAAGCCGGGCCTTCGCATTTCGACCTTTCGCGTCGCGCTTGCGTTACGCACGCTTAAGTTGCAGATTAACGCTGCGGCCGGGGGAGGTTGCAGTGCGTGTTGCGAGTTGCGTCATCGCCGTCGTGTTGGCCGGATGCGTCAGCGACGGCTCGCTGAAATCCGGCAGTTGGCGGATCGATCAGCGGCCAGACCTCATCACCGGCGCGCCTGTCGCCGGCGCCATCACCCTGACCAACCGGGCGTCGAACAGTACCGATCCGCTGCTGGTCTCGCTGGCGACGCTCCAGCTCACCTGCTTCGAGAAGCGGCCGATCGTGAAGGTCGGTTTCGGCTTCAAGATCGGCAGCGACCGTAACACCAGCCTGGGGTATCGGTTCGACGACAAGCCGGGGCGCGATGCGGTGGAGTCGCGGGTGCTGCTGGGGCATCAGGTGATCGTCGTCGAAGAGCCCGCGGCGCTGCAGCAGTTCATCGCCGACCTGCGCGAGTCGACCCAGCTTGTTGTGCGGATCAGGTCATTGAACGCCGGCACCAGCACGGCTCTGTTCAAGGTCGACGGCTCGGAGCCGGCAATCGAGGCAGCCTATCGGGACTGCCCGCTGTCGCCGGCGCAACAGCCGCGCCGGACGACGTGAGCCCCGCGCGGTCGTCGGCCGAACCGGCCGACGGAGTGCGCGGCACGAACCGATCAGTCGTGATCGAGTTCGCCGATGTGGTGCTGCTGATACAGCTCGACGCCGATCCGGTTCACCAGATCGAGCTGGGTCTCGAGGAAATCGATGTGATGTTCCTCGTCCTTCATCAGCTGCTCGAACAGGTCGCGCGACACGTAGTCCTTGACGCTGTGGCAGTAGGTTGCCGCTTCCTGATACAGCGCGCGCGCGTCGATCTCGGCCTGCAGGTCGGCGTTCAGCACTTCCTTGACGTTCTGGCCGATCCGCAGCGGATCGAGCACCTGCATGTTCGGGAAGCCGTCGAGGAAGATGATGCGATCGGTGAGCTTGTCGGCGTGGACCATCTCTTCGATGGATTCCTTGCGCCAGGTCTTGGCGAGATCCTTCAGACCCCAATTGTCGAGCAGGCGATAGTGCAGCCAGTACTGATTGATGGCCGTCAGTTCGCTGCGCAGACCGCGGTTGAGATATTCGATGACCTTGGCATCGCCCTTCATGTGAATCCGTCACTCCTGCAATCGGCGGCCAGGGCTGGCCGCTTTAGAATTAGAATAATTCTAGATCATAACGCGGGTGAGATGCAATCCCGGCTCACCCGATCAACAGCCCATCAAAACACTTAGGAGCCGGCGCGACGCTCTGCCGCGCCGCACAGCGCTTCGTTCATGATGTTCTTGATGGTGTGCATGCAGCGGCCGCACTTTCGGCTGCAGCCGAGGCAGCGGTGAACCTCACCGGGGTTCCGCGCGGGACCACCTTCGCTGTGCATAGTGGCCCGCACATCGTGGTCGCTCAGGACGTTGCAAGAACAAACGATCATCGGTCTCGATCCAGCAGTAACAAGCTTTTGGATAGTGAGATGCACTCGCAGACGCAAAAGGAAAACGTGCAACTTCAAGCTATTCCAATCTGCAACTGGCCGTTTGATTTTGCTCAATCGAGATCGCGCGTCCCCAACTTGCACGCCCCTTACAACGGGGAAAACGGGACATCCCGCGCTGACCTGAAACCTGCACGACGGCGCACAGACGTCCGGGAAGCCACGCTCCCTCGCCGCGCATCCAACGGCACGATCGCCCGCGCGGAACCGACCATGGCAGCACTGCGGCGGCGGCATTCATGGATCGTTCAATCGAATGGTGAAAGGTTCCGGGTGCTGGACCATGGCGGGGTCGCGCCCGCGGCCCATCGGGTCCGGTGCTCGTTCGAGAGGTGATGCCATGAGAAAGTCGATGATGGCGTTGGCCGCGGCCGCTGCGATGGCCGTGACGGCCGTCGGGTCCACCGCGCCCGCCCAGGCGCATGACGGCTTCGGCGCCGGAATCGCCGCCGGTCTGATCGGCGGTGCGCTCATCGGCGGCGCGCTGTCCTCGCCGTATTACGGCCCGGGCGGCTACTATTACGGCGGCGGCTATGGCTACGGCCCGCGCTACTACAGCTATGGCCCGCGCTATTACGGCTACGCGCCGGCCCCGGCCTATGTCGCGTCGCCCGGCTATTACGGCGGCTGCTACTGGCAGCGGCAGCGGTTCTGGGACGGCTACGGCTGGCGAATCCGCCGGATCCGAGTCTGCGACTGACGGTGAACCTTTCACCGCCGCGTCCGACCAACCAACAGCCTGAACGCCCGGATTCCGGGCGTCGACGGTATCGCCCGAAAAACACCGTTTTTGCGCGACACTGATCCGCCAGCCGATACGCGACAATTGACGACATTGCGCTTTTTTGATGCTGTGCCGTCGGGGACTACCGGTTCGTTCAACAGCGCCGGGCGCGGCGCGATCTCAGGAGAGCCTCTCAAATGAAGAAGACTGTCACCGTCCTGCTTGCGGCCGCGACCATCGCCGGTTCGCTGGTCGGCGTCGCCCCGGCCGCGAAGGCCGATGGCGGCCGGATCGCCGCCGGCGTTGCGGGTGGCCTGATCGGCGGCGCCCTGCTGGGTGGCGCGATCGCCGCCAGCCGCCCCGCCTATGCCGCCCCTGCCCCGGTTTATGTCGAAGAGCCGGACTGCCACTGGGTCCGCGAGCGCTTCTGGGACGACTACGCTGGCGTGTGGCGTTCGCGCCGCGTCCGCGTTTGCGATTGATCCTGTCGCGGCGCACAGCCTGCGCCCGTCTGAATGCTGAACCCGGCCGCGCAATCGGCCGGGTTTTTGTTTGCCCTCAGCGCGCCGCCTGGATCGAGCGCAGCACCGCCTCGCTCGGCCAGCAATCGACCTGCAGTCCGGCGCGCTTCTGGTAGGCGCCGAGCGCCGCACGGGTCAGCATCCCGGCCTTGCCATCGATCTTGTCGCGATAGATCCCGAGCCGCTCCAATCCGCGCTGCATCGCCTCGACGTCGGTGGTGCGCAGCTGCTTGGTGGCCGACCACGGGGTGGCGAACGGGCGCGGATCGGTCATCCGGTCGGCGAGATGGCCGACGAACAGCACATACAGATCCGAAAAATTGTATTCCTTGATGACGAAGTAGTTCTTCGTGGTCAGGAACGCCGGACCGTAAATGCCTTCGGGCTGCAGCAATGACGCCGGCTGCTCGCGCTCGGTCGCGCTCAGACGATCCGGCCGGGCGAGCGTGAAGCCTTCACGCAGCCATTGCCCGATCGGCTTGGTGACTTCCGGCACGCCTTCGGTGCAGTCGACGCGCGCCGGCGCCTTGACCTCGTAGACCCAGCGCAGTCCGCTCTGCCAGCCCTTGTTGACGAGCTGCTGTGCAGCCGACGCCAGCGCGTCCGGCACCGAATGCCAGATATCGACGCGTCCATCGCCGTCGAAGTCGACGCCGTGCTTGTAGTACTCGGACGGTAGAAACTGGGTCAGGCCGGTGGCGCCGGCCCAGGACGAACGCATCCCCTGCCGCGTCACTGCGCCCTCGCCGATGATCTTCATCGCCAGGATGAATTCTGTTCGATACTGGTCCTTGCGGCGGCCGACATAGGCCTGCGTCGCCATCACCCGCACCGCGTCGTAGGGCAGCTTGTAACGGCCGTAGTCGGTCTCGCGGCCCCAGATCGCCAGCACCACCGTGGCGGGCACGCCGAACTTGCGCTCGATTGCATCCAGTGTCGGACGATAGCGCTGCATCAGCGTGCGGCCATGCGCGGCCAGGCTCTCGATCCGCGCTTCCTTCAGATAGTCCGCCGGGACCTGGACGAATTCGGCCTGACGCGGCGCGCCGGTCTTCGGCCGGCCGGGCAGGATCAGGTCGGGCAGCTTGTAGTCCGGCTCGAGCCCGGCGGTGACGGCGTCGAACGTCGCGCGCGACACACCGGCTTCGCGCGCCTCGGGCCACAGCTCGGCGAGGAAGCGATCGAAGCCGGCGTCTGCGGCCCGCGCCGGCGCGACGCCGAACGTCAGCCATGCGGCTGCGACGACGGCACCTGCCAGCGCGGCCAGGCGGCGCATCAATGATGCCCCTTGGCCTTCTCTTCTTCGGTCGCCAGATTCGAAATCCGGTCGACCCAGGCGATGCCGATCGCCGACAGGATGAACACGGTGTGGATGATGGTTTGCCACATCACACCGGTCTCCGTGTAGCCGCTCACCTTGCCGACCGCGCCGAGGTTGCCGGCTTCGATGAAGGTGCGCAGCAGATGGATCGACGAGATGCCGATGATCGCCATCGCCAGCTTTATCTTCAGCACGCTGGCATTGACGTGGCTGAGCCACTCCGGCTCGTCGGGGTGCCCGCGCAGGTTGAGCCGCGACACGAACGTCTCGTAGCCGCCGACGATCACCATCACCAGCAGGTTCGAGATCATCACCACGTCGATCAGCCCCAGCACCGCGAGCATGATCTGCTGCTCGCTGAAGTCGAAGGAGTGCTGGAACAGATGCCACAGCTCCTTCAGGAACAGAATGACGTAGATGCCCTGCGCGACGATCAGGCCGACATACAGCGGCAATTGCAGCCAGCGCGAACCGAAGATCAGCATGGGGATCGGCCGCAGCCCCAGTCCTTTCGGCGGCAGCGGCGTCTCGGGTGTCATCGACATGTAGGAAAGCTCCGAACAGCTGAATTGGGCGAACAGTCACTTGGGAACTCCCTCCGATTCTGTCGAGACGCAGAGGAGCGGCGTTTAACCGCAGTTCGTGGCAGCGAACGGAACGGAACGGCAGCATAACACCACGCGCCTGCGTGGAGCCGCCATGACGCTGCCTCTCGGCAGTTACTTCACCGCGACGATGAAGATCCGCGGAAATCGCAGCAGCACCTTGCCGTCGGCCTGCGCCGGATAGGCCGCGGCGATCCGCGCCGTATAGGCCGCCAGATAGGTCTTACGTTCCGGCAGCTCGAGCGGATCGATGAACGGCCGCAGCCCGGTGCCCTTGACCCACTCGACGATCGCTTCGGGGCCGTCGAGCGCGTGGTTGTAAACCGTGTGCCAGATCTCCAGCCGGCTGCACAACGGCTTCAGCGCATCGTAGTACACGCTCGGCTTCGGCAGCGTGTCGCGCAGTTCGACGGCCTTGGAGAGCTGATGCCGCCACGGCTCCTGCAGCGCCACCTCACGCATCATGATGTGCGACGGCTCATCGAGATTGTCCGGCATCTGCACCGCGAGCACGCCGCCGCTGTCGAGAGCCGACAACAGCCGCTTGAGCTGCTTGAGATGGTCGGGCACCCATTGGAACACCGCGTTGGCGAACAGCACGTCGGTGCCAGCCGGCGGCGCCCAATGCGCGACATTGGCCTCGATGAACTTGTGTTGCGGCAGCCGCTCGCGGGCCTGGCGCAGCATGTCGGCGGAGGTGTCGACGCCGATCACCGACGCCTCGGACCAGCGCTCGACCAGCAGCGCGGTGGAGTTGCCCGGCCCGCAGCCGATGTCAGCGACCTTGCGCGGCGCCGTGGTCGGCACCTGTGCCAACAGATCCCGCGCCGGACGGGTCCGCTCGTCTTCGAATTTCAGATATTGCTCGGCATTCCAGTCAGCCATCCAGCGTCCCTTGCGCCCCCGAGTCTGCGAGGGAAAAGCTATTGATCCTGCTGGATTTTGCAATCCCCAGGCGGTTCGTCGCGCGGCCGATGCTCAGACCGCGGGTCTCTCCATCCGGCGCGAAGCCACACCCCACCACGTCGCCAGCCCGAGCAAAGCCACGCACAACAGCGGCGTGCTCCACGGCACCCAGCCGCTCGCGATCAGCAGCGGCACAAACGCCGCAGGCGGCGCTTCATCATCCGGCAAGTTAGCCACGATCGAGGCCATCCAGCTCGCGATGCCGACCACGAATCCAAATTCCAGAACAACAATGATGGCGATCCCGAGCGCGGCAGCGCCGAGCCATCGCTGCACGGGCCGCAAGGGAAGTAGGATAGGATGAGCCAAAGCCATCGCGGCGATCAGTCCGAAGGCCGTGATCAGATAAATCGGCACGGTACCGCTCGGCCAGCCGATCGAACTGCCGAACGGCGTCGGCGCATCGCCGGCCACGAAAAATGGAAAGTCGAGCAGGATCAGCAGCGGAACGAGCAGGCCGAGCAAGCGCGGCAGACCGAGCATGGCGACGCGCTGCAAGCAAGGGAAGACCAGCGCCAGAGCGAACAGCAGATACAGAAACGACCCGACGATCGTGCCGGTGGTCAGCCGGATCGCTTCCGCCAGTGAGACGTCAACATTGCCGGCGAAGCGATCGAGTGTGTAGAGCACCAGAGGCACACCGAACATCAAGAGCAAAAACACCGCCACGCGCCAACTGGCGCGCCATGCGAAGTTTCCGCCTGATAGTCCGGAGGCCATTGATGCCCTCCGCCGCCTGATGAAGCCGGGTGTCCCGGCGCCGCTGAATTACCGCGTCAGCTTCTTATACTTGGCGCGGTGCGGGATGATGGCATCCTGACCCAGCCGGCGCATCTTGTCCTTTTCGTAGTCCTGGAAGTTACCTTCGAACCACTCGACGTGGCTGTCGTCTTCGAACGCCAGAATGTGCGTCGCGATACGGTCGAGGAACCAGCGGTCGTGACTGATGATCACGGCGCAGCCGGCGAAATCCTCCAGCGCCTCTTCGAGCGCGCGCAGCGTGTCGACGTCGAGGTCGTTGGTCGGTTCGTCGAGCAGCAGCACGTTGGCGCCCGACTTCAGCATCTTGGCGAGGTGGACGCGGTTGCGTTCACCGCCCGACAGCGAGCCGACCTTCTTCTGCTGGTCGCCGCCCTTGAAGTTGAAGGCCGAGCAGTAGCCGCGCGAATTGACTTCCTTCTTGCCGAGCAGGATCAGCTCGTTGCCGTCCGAGATTTCCTCCCAGACGGTCTTCTTCGGATCGAGCGCGTCACGCGACTGATCGACATAGCCGAGCCGCACCGTCTCGCCGACCGTGATGGTGCCGGAATCCGGCTTCTCCTGCCCGGTGATCATCCGGAACAGCGTGGTCTTGCCGGCGCCGTTCGGGCCGATCACGCCGACGATGCCGCCCGGCGGCAGCTTGAAGGTGAGATCGTCGATCAGCAGCCGATCGCCGAAGCCCTTGGTGAGGTGCTCGAAATCGACCACGTTGTTGCCGAGCCGCTCCGCCACCGGAATGATGATCTGCGCGGTCTGGGTCTGCTTCTCCGAGGCCTTGGCGAGCAGTTCCTCGTAGCGCTGATAGCGCGCCTTGGATTTGGCCTGCCGGGCCTTGGGCGACGACGCAATCCACTCCTGCTCGCGCTCGAGGGTCTTCTGATGGGCCGCATCCTCGCGGCCTTCCTGCAGCAGCCGCTTCTGCTTCTGAACCAGCCAGGACGAGTAGTTGCCCTCGTAGGGAATGCCGCGGCCGCGATCGAGCTCGAGGATCCAGCTCGTGACGTTGTCGAGGAAGTAGCGATCGTGGGTGACGATCAGGATGGCGCCCGGATAGTTGCGCAGATGGCTTTCCAGCCACGACACGCTCTCGGCGTCGAGATGGTTGGTCGGTTCGTCGAGCAGCAGCAGGTCGGGCTGATCGAGCAGCAGCTTGCACAGCGCGACGCGGCGACGCTCACCGCCCGACAACTTGGAGACGTCGGCGTCATCCGGCGGGCAGCGCAGCGCGTCCATCGCCTGATCGACCTTGCTGTCGAGATCCCACAGCCCTGCGGACTCGATCTGGTCCTGCAGCGCCGTCATCTCGTCGGCGGTCTCCTCGGAGTAGTTCATCGCCAGCTCGTTATAGCGATCGAGGATCGCCTTCTGCTTGGCGACGCCGAGCATGACGTTTTCACGAACCGAGAGTGCCGGATCGAGCTTCGGCTCCTGTTCGAGGTAGCCGACGCGGGCGCCTTCGGCGACCCAGGCTTCACCGGTATATTCCTTGTCGATCCCCGCCATGATCTTCAGCAGGGTCGATTTACCGGCGCCGTTGACGCCGAGAACGCCGATCTTGGCGTCCGGGTAGAACGACAGATGAACGTTATCCAGCACCTTGCGGGTCGGATAGGCCTTGGTCAGACCCTGCATGAAATAGACGAACTGGCGAGCCATCGTGGTCCTTGAACGCGGTGCGTGCGGGGAAAATCGGTTGCCGCTGATGTAACGGTGCGGCCCGCAAAGGGCAACCCGAGGACGCGCGACGTTAAGAGGCGATTAAGCCTGTTCTCGTGCGTTTCCGAGGCACGAACGATTCGAAGACAATTTTAACGACCTCGTCCAACACTCGTCTCCTCACAGCGGCGACGGATACGCTGCCGGGTCGGCGCGGCGCCGACCCTTGGGGCGATCAGCATGGCGAGCCTCACCACGACCACCGAAGTGCATCACGACGAGCAGGCCGGCCCGGACACCAGCCTGCTGAGCGAAATCCGGCTGTTCTGGCGGCAGTTCTTCGTCCAGGCGTTCAATCCCTACCGGCCGGAGATGTACTACATGCGCGGCCCCGGCCCGGCTTGGCACGCCAAGCACGGCCACAAGCCGACGCGGCACTAAGTCTCGAACCATCATCGCAAAAGCAAAACGCCCGCCGGCGAACCACCGGCGGGCGTTTCAAATCTGGAATCGGTCGCGCTTAGCGGATCGTGACCGGTGCCGGCAGCGGCGCTACCGACGTCGGCTGCGCACCCGGCAGCGGCGCCGGCGGCAACGCCGGGGACTGCGCACCCGGCGCCATGGCGGGCTGCGCCTGAGCAGTTGCGGTGTTCTTCGGCGGCGAGCCCGGCAGCACCACCACGCGGGTACCGACCTTGGCGCGCTCGAACAGATCGCTGACGTCGTCGTTCAGCATGCCGATGCAGCCGGAGGACACGAACTTGCCGATCGTCGACGGCTGGTTGGTGCCGTGGATGCGGTACACGGTGGAGCCGAGATACATTGCGCGGGCGCCCATCGGGTTGCCCGGACCGCCGGCCATGAAGCGCGGCAGATAGGGTTGGCGCTCGATCATTTCCGCCGGCGGATGCCAATCCGGCCACTCCGCCTTGCGGGTGATCTTCTGCACGCCGTTCCAGGTGAAACCGTCGCGACCGACGCGGACGCCGTAGCGGATCGCGCGCCCGTTGCCGAGCACATAATAGAGATGAGTGTTAGCGGTATCGACCACGATGGTGCCGGCCGGCTCCTTGGTGGCGAAGTCGACCTCCTGCCGGCGCAGATTGGGCGGCAGTTGCACGGTCTGATCGACGTCCGGCTGTTCTTCCGGCGGCAACGCCGAGACCTGCATCGGCCGGCCATCGGCGCCGGGCTGAGCCGACGGCGCTCCGCCGCCAACACCAGCCGGCGGACGCACGCCACCGTCGCCACGATCGGAATAGATCACCGACGGCGGGCCCATTGGACGGCCGTAGCGAGGATCATCCGGCGACATCACCGGTCCCTGCGGCGCGGCGCCCGGGGCCGCATTCGAATAGCTCGTGGCGCCGGTCGGGCGGCCGTAACGCGGATCGTCGGGCGACATCACGGGCCCCTGCGGGCCGGCGGCCGGTGCTGCGTTGGAATAGGTCGGGGCGCCCATCGGGCGGCCATAGCGCGGATCGTCAGGCGACAGCACCGGGCCTTGCGGGGCGGCATTGGAATAGGTCGGCGCGGCCGAACCGCCGTAGCGCGGGTCGCCTGGCGAGGTCACCGGGCCGGGCGGCGGCAGCGTTGCGGACTGGCGCGCGGTGGGCGCATCCTCATCGTCGATGCTGTCGAAATTCGGCAGGCCGGGACGGTCCTCGCCGGCTTGCCCGATATAAGCGCCGGGGGTCGAGGGATAGCTCTGCGCGAGCGCGGCGGAGGTTCCCGCGGCGACCACGGCAGCGGACGCCAGCAACGTCAGTAAGCGCTTGTTCATCATAACCCGTTTGTAAGTCGGAGCGGCAACCGGACCGTTAACGGGGCCGGAAATGCCGGAGGATCACGGCGCATTCAAGACGAGGCCGGCACAATCACGCGAATTTTGGCGATATTTGCCGCCCGCGAAGGGTTTGCAGCCCGAGAGGGCCTTTAGAGACTACCGCGTGCGGCTGCCCAAACCATCTCGGCGCACGCGCTGCGCGACTGAGACCGTCCGCCAGCAACCTTCGGCCGCATCAGGCGGCAATCGAGTCGCTGAGTCGTTTCGCGGCGCGTGATGCGACTCGTTTTGCGCTATTCTCAGATGGCTTGATTCGCGGCTGGTTTTGAGTGCGCCGCGAACCGATGTCGTAGTGGTCGCCGCGTTGGTGTGGGTCATAAGTGTCGTCGCGATCCGATGTGCGACGACGGAATACATCCGAAATGCTTCCCGGTTTCCGGTTTCTGTTCGCGGCGATGACGCTTGCGGTCTCATTGTTGGTGTTCGGTCTCGGTGCCGCCGCCCTGCTCCGGGCTGCGCACGAGCAATTCGTGAACGTCCACACGGTGCGTCCGCCGGCGATCACGCTGCTGGCGCGGGCACCCGAGGCTCCGACGCCGAGCCTGAGCATGCTCCGGGTCGATCCGCCGGCACCCACCGCTGAACCGCCTGCCGCAGTTGCAAACCAAAGCCCGAGTGCAATCGATCCGGCCGCGGCAGACGTCGCATCTCTCGGCAACGAAGCTGCGAAACCCGACGCCAAAGCCCCCGAGCCGGCGCAGACCGCCGCGCTGCAGCCCGCTGCGGCCGACACCCCCGCCGCCGCGCCGGCAGCACAGCCGCCGCAAGCTGAACAGACGCCGGCCGCCCCGGACCCGGCGCCGCAAGCCAATTCGCCCCAGCCGCAGCAGCAGGCCGCCACGCCTGACGCTGTGGCTCCGGCGGCGCCGCCAGCCACCACGACTGCGACGACTTCGGCCGACGCGCCAAAGCCCGACGACAAGCCGCAGGCCGGAGCTGAGAAACCCGCCACTCCGGCTGCACCAGCGCAAACTGCCGCTACCGAGACGTCGGCGCCCGCGGCACCGGCCGCTCCGGCAGCGACCGAACCTGCCGCCGAGGCGCTGCCGGAAGTTGCCCCGCTGTCCGGTCCGATCCCGACGCCGCGCCGCGACCCGCGCGACAGGACCAAGACCGCCGCCAACACCACCGCTGCGCCCAACGCGGCCACGCCTGCGGCCCCTGCCGCAGACAATCCGACCACAGATGTCACTGGATCAATCGGCGAAACCCTGCCGCCGCCAGACGCGACGCCGCTGCCGGTGGCGCGCCCGAAGCCGGTGGTCCGGCGTCCGCTGAAGAAGCGGCGTCAGGTGGCGCGGCGGCGCACGCCGCGCGCCGAGCAGCCGCAGCCGGGATCGGGTACCGGTCTGTAAGAAAAGCTGCGGTTACGCCGCTGGACCGGTTGCGACCGGCGGACCGTCCTGAAGGCCCCACTCCGACCACGAGCCGTCGTACAGCGCCGAGCCGCGCACGCCGAGCCGATACAGCGCCAGCGTCAGCACCGCCGCCGAAACGCCGGAGCCGCAGCTCGTGACCACCGGCCGGCCGAGATCGAGCCCGGCCCGCTCGAACGCCTGCCGCAGATCGGCCAGCGGCTTCATCGTTCCGGTCGCGGCGTCGAACAGCTCGTTGTAGGGCAGATTGCGGCTGCCCGGGATGTGACCGGCGCGCAGGCCGGGACGCGGCTCGGCGACGCTGCCCTCGAATCGCGGCGCAGCCCGGGCGTCGATCACCTGCTCGGCCCCGCTGTCGAGATTGGCAACGAGCTGATCGCGGCTGCGGATGAACGACGGATCGAGCTTGGCGCTGAACCGGCCCGGCGTAATCGTCGGCTTGCCCGCCTCGGTCGGCCGGCCCTCGGCCACCCATTTCTTCAGCCCGCCGTCGAGGATCCGAATGTCGGCATGGCCGAACGACAGAAACATCCACCACGCCCGCGGCGCCGCGACCCAGCCGCCTGCATCGTAAGCAACCACTGTGTCGCCCGACGAGATGCCGAGCGCTTCGACATCGCGCGCGAACTGATCGGCGCTCGGATACATATGCGGCAGCGAACTGCTGTGATCCGATACCGCATCGACGTCGAAGAACACCGCACCCGGAATGTGCGCGGCGAGATGATCGTCCGCCGGCAACGGCAGCACGCCGGGCATCTTGAAGCTGGCGTCGATGATCTTGACGGTCGGATTGCCGAGCCGCGCAGCGAGCCAATCAGTGGAGACCAAGGGATCGGTGTGAGTGGTCATGGGATGGCCTCGGAGAGGTCGAAGGAAATCAAGCCCACCCCGTCATTGCGAGGAGCGCAGCGACGAAGCAATCCAGCTCAGTGCACGAAGCTGGATTGCTTCGCTTCGCTCGCAATGACGAAGAAAGCAAGCGACACGCGGGTCAAGCCCGCGTGTGACGATGCGACAGCGGAGATCGACTCCCAATGCGCCGCGCTCACTTCTTCTTGGGCGCCCAGGCTTCGATCGGACCGCCGGCATCGCGCCAGGCGCCGAAACCACCCTCGATATGCGCCACCGGCTTCAAGCCCATGTCCTGCGCGGTCTTGGCGGCCAGCGCCGAGCGCAAGCCACCGGCGCAATAGAACACGAACTTCTTGTCTTCCTGGAAGATCGGCTTGGCGTACGGGCTCTGCGGATCGATCCAGAATTCCAGCATGCCGCGGGTGCAGGAGAACGAGCCCGGAATTTTGCCGTCGCGCTCGATCTCGCGCGGATCGCGGATGTCGACGATCACCACGTCGCTGGCGCCGGACTTGTGCAACGCGATCGCGTCCGCGGTCGTCAGCGTCTCGATCGACGAATTGGCCTCGTCGAGCATCGTCTTGATACCGCGGGTGATGGTCTGGGGCATGGTCGTTCCTTGTTTTCGTTTCTTATCAGTTTTGGTTGGTTATGCCGGGACGCGCGCAGCGCGAACCCGGCATCTCACTGTGTAGATCCGGGACATTCCGGGTTTGCGAGCTGTCGCTCGCGCCCCGGAATGAGGGCGCGATCTAATCCTAGCGCACCAGCTCGCGCATCGCGCCTTCGAGGCCCTCGATCGTGATCGGATACATCCGCTCGGAGAACAGGCGGCGGATGATGGTGGTGGATTCCGAATAGTCCCAGTGCCGCTGCGCCACCGGGTTCAGCCACACCGCGTGCGGATAGGTGCGCAGCACCCGCTCCAGCCAGACGTGACCGGCCTCTTCGTTGACGTGCTCGACCGAGCCGCCGGGCACCATGATCTCGTAAGGCGACATCGACGCGTCGCCGACGAACACCACTTTGTAGTCGTGCGGGAACTTGTGCAGCACGTCCCAGGTCGGGGTGCGGTCGGTGAACCGGCGCTTGTTCTGCTTCCACACGCCTTCGTACAGGCAGTTGTGGAAGTAAAAATATTCCATGTGCTTGAATTCGCTCTTGGCCGCCGAGAACAACTCCTCGACCTGAGCGACGTGGCTGTCCATCGAGCCGCCGATATCGAAGAACACCAGCACCTTCACCGCATTGCGGCGCTCGGGGCGCATGTGCACGTCGAGATAGCCGTGATTGGCGGTCTCGCGAATCGTGGTGTCGAGATCGAGTTCGTCCGGCGCGCCGGTGCGGGCGAATTTTCGCAGACGGCGCAGCGCCACCTTGATGTTGCGGATGCCGAGTTCGACGTTGCCGTCGAGATCCTTGAACTCGCGCTTGTCCCAGACCTTCACGGCGCGCTGATGCCGGCTTTTCTCCTGGCCGATCCGCACGCCTTCGGGATTGTAGCCCTGCGCGCCGAACGGCGAGGTGCCGGCGGTGCCGATCCACTTGTTGCCGCCCTGGTGGCGCTTCTTCTGCTCCTCGAGGCGCTTCTTCAGCGTTTCCATGAGCTTGTCCCAGCCCATCGCCTCGATCTGTTTCTTCTCCTCCTCGCTGAGATATTTCTCCGCGAGCTTCTTCAGCCATTCGGCCGGGATCTCCGCCTTCTCCATCGCGTCGAGCAGGTTTTCCAGGCCCTTGAAGGTGGCGCCGAACACCCGGTCGAATTTGTCGAGATTGCGCTCGTCCTTCACCAGCGCGGCGCGCGACAGGTAGTAAAAATTCTCAACGCTCTGATCGGCGAGGTCGGCGTCGAGCGCCTCCATCAGCGTCAGATATTCGCGGAGCGTGACCGGAACCTGGGCGTCGCGCAGCGACGTGAAGAATTGCAGGAACATGAACGACAGATTGCCCGACCCTGCAGCCCCGTCAAGACAGAATACCTCCGTTGCGACTGTTGAAAACTCGTCCCGATGCGCCCGATAGGCGCAAATCCGAGCAATGGAATTATGACTCAGTAAAGCATCCGGGGTGCAAGCACAGGCGCCTTACGAATGGCCTTTGTCGATGTCCCCTCGCCCTCTCCTGTCCCGAAGCTGGATCGGCCGCGTCTCCACCGCGACGCTGGTCGTCGCGATATTCGTGATCGCGCTCAGCGCCAGCGTGCTCGGGCTGGTGGTGTGGAAGGGCTACGACTCCCGCAAGATTGCGCTGGCGCAGAATGAAACCGAGATACGGAATTTAGCGCACTCGCTCGCCGAGCACGCCACCCACACCTTTCAGGGCGCCGACGTGGTGCTCGACGACATCGTCTCGTTCCTAAAGTGGCGGCCGAATCCGGGCGACGCCTTCAACGAGCGGCTGCGCGCCCTCGTCGACAACCTGCCGCAACTCACCGACGTCGCGATCACCGATGCCGCCGGCAACATCAAATACGCCTCCGTCACGCCGGTGCCGCAGCTCAACAATGCCGATCGCAGCTACTTCCGCTACCACCTCGATCATGACGACAACCAGCTGCTGATCACAGGTCCGATTCAGTCCCGTACCTCGGGCTACTCGATCTTCGCCGTCAGCCGCCGGCTGGAGACCGAGCACGGCCGTTTTGCCGGTGTGGTGGTGGCGACCATCGCGGGCGATTACTTCCGCGATTTCTACAAGTCCATCGATCTCGGCATCGGCGGCAGCATCAGCCTGCTGCACAGCGACGGACGACTGCTGATCCAGTGGCCGTCACTGCAGAGTGGCCGCGACATGTCGAATTCCGTGCTGTTCCAGAAGGCGCTCCCCCACAGTCCCGACGGCTTCTATCTCACGGTCTCGCCGTTCGATGGCCTGTCCAAATATCTCGCCTACCGGCAGATCACCCGCTATCCGCTGGTGGTGACGGTGGCGCGCACCGAAGAGGCGGTACTGGCGGGATGGCGCGAGGCGGTGCGTTCCGACGCCGCGGTCGCAACTGCGATGCTGGCCTGCGTCGTGCTACTCGCGGCAGGCCTTGCGGCGCAACTGCGCACCCGCCAGGAAGTGCAGAACCTGCTGCGCGAACGCGACGCGCATTATCGGCTGATCGACGCCAACATGGGCGACGTCATCGTGCTGAGCGACGAGGTCGGCATCCTGCGGTTCGTATCGATGTCGGTCGAGACCGTCCTCGGCCTGAAGCCCGATCAGCTGGTCGGCCGGTACTGGACCGTGTTGGTGCACCCTGACGATGTGCCGTTAGTCGAGGCGGTCGGCGCCCGGCTGCCGGATACGCCGGCCGGATTGTGCGTCGAGTTCCGGATGCGCTGTCCCGAGGGGCGGCTGGTCTGGCTCGAAGCCAATTTCGCCTATACCCGGAACGAGGACGGCCCCACCGATTGCATCGTCAGCACCTTGCGGGACGTCACGCGGCGCAAGGCGATCGAAAAAGAAGTCGAAGACCTCAATACCCGTCTGGCGGAATTGGCGCGGACGGACGGCCTCACTGGTCTTCCCAACCGCCGATCGCTCGACGGCTTCGTCGGCCGTGTCATCACGTCGGCGCCGACGTTGTCGGTGCTGATGATCGACGTCGACGACTTCAAAGGCTTCAACGATCATTTCGGCCACCAGGGCGGCGACGACGCGCTGCGGCAGCTCGGCCATCTGTTCGCCGGCCTGGTCGCAGGGGTGCACGGCTTCGCGGCACGTTACGGCGGCGAGGAATTCACCATCGTGCTGCCGGGCACCGATGCGGCCGCTGCGAGGGACTTCGCCGAGACCCTGCAGGCCGCAGTGCGCGCGCTCGCGATCCGGAATCCAGCGTCGGCCCGCGGCTGCGTCACGGTGAGCGTCGGTATCGCCTGCGGCGCCGCCCCGTGCGACTCCACCGTGCTGCTGCGCGACGCCGATATCGCGCTGTATGAAGCCAAGCGGCGCGGCCGCGACTGCTGCGTCACCGCGGCTGCCGCCTTCGTCGAGGACGCCGCACCGCTGCAACCGGATCATGACTCGGCCAACGCCGACGCGACCTCGTAGCGCGGCCACCAGCGATCACTACAATCAGCGCGCGCAGTCCGCCGCTTGCCGCAGCCTGCAAAATCGGTAGCCTGTCCCGCAGGATGCGCGCTAAAGTCGCGCCTGTTGCCGGTGCATAGCGCCGGCAGCGAGACGAACAAGGACGAGGAGCGCAATGGGGATCGATTCCATTCTGGTCTGGCTTCTGGTGGGCGCGGTCGCTGGCTGGCTCGCCGGGCTGATTGTTCGCGGCGGCGGATTCGGACTGGTCGGCAATGTCGTGATCGGCATCGTCGGCGCCGTGGTCGCGGGCTGGCTGCTGCCGTTCCTCGGCGTCAATCTCGGCGTCGGAATTTTCCGCGCGATCATCAATTCCGCAATCGGCGCCGTGATCGTGCTAGTGCTGCTGGCGATGATCCGCAGAGCCTGATACCGACACCGCCTGTCAGCGGTCGCTGCCTGCGGCCGCTCCCTCTCCTCCAACCACCACCAATCAACAAACAACAACAACGGCGCGCGCGCCGGATCAGACGAGGCTGAAACGCATGAAGTTCACCGGCACCAAGGACTATGTGGCGACCGACGACCTCAAGGTCGCCGTCAATGCGGCGATCGTGCTTGAACGGCCGCTCCTGGTGAAGGGCGAGCCCGGCACCGGCAAGACGGTGCTGGCGGAGGAAGTATCCAAGGCGCTGAACGCGCCGCTGCTGACCTGGCACATCAAGTCGACCACCAAGGCGCAGCAGGGCCTGTATGAATACGATGCGGTGTCCCGCCTGCGCGACAGCCAGCTTGGCGACCCGCGCGTCTCCGACATCAAGAACTACATCAAGCGCGGCAAGCTGTGGGAGGCGTTCACCGCCGAGCACCGCCCGGTGCTGCTGATCGACGAGATCGACAAGGCCGACATCGAATTCCCGAACGACCTGTTGCTCGAACTCGACCGGATGGAATTCCATGTCTACGAGACCGGCGAAACCATCAAGGCCGCCAAGCGGCCGATCGTGGTGATCACCTCGAACAACGAAAAGGAATTGCCGGACGCCTTCCTGCGCCGCTGCTTCTTCCACTACATCAAGTTCCCGGACGCCGACACCATGCAGGCGATCGTCGACGTCCACTTCCCCGGCATCAAGCAGCGCCTGGTCGAAGAAGCGCTGAAGATCTTCTTCGAAGTGCGCGACGTCCCCGGCCTGAAGAAGAAGCCGTCGACCTCCGAACTGCTCGACTGGCTGAAGCTGCTGCTCAACGAAGAGATGAGCCCGGAGCAGCTCCGCGAGCGAGACCCGCGCAAGCTGATCCCGCCGCTGCACGGCGCGCTGCTCAAGAACGAGCAGGACGTGCATCTGTTCGAACGACTGGCGTTTTTGAGCCGGCGGGAAGTGTAAAGCCTCTCTCGTTCGTCATTCCGGGGCGCGCGTAGCGCGAGCCCGGAATCCCGAGATGGTCTGCGCGCGGCGGTCCCCCGGCAGGTCGCCCGCATGAGCGGAGCGATATGCGGGTGGCGGGCGGCCCACGTATCGCCATGCTCACGCGGACTACGACGCGCTAAGCCGGCGCGCGGTCTGAGGCGGCAGGCTCCAGATCGATACATCAGAATTTGCGTCATGGCCGGGCTTGTCCCGGCCATTTTCGTCAGGAAGTACTCGGCTTATTAAATGGTCCGCCGCACACGCCCTCGTGCCGTCTGCCGCACGGCTGGACCGGCTCGTCATATCAATCAGCTTAACAAGATCGGGCATTTCAATACGGCCTGCTCCGCTAGCCTCGCACATAATACTAGTCTTTGTTGTTCCGCGCTTCGAAATCCTCCTTAGTCGGCAGCGAATCAAAGGGCGGTTCGTAGCCCTGCGATTCGTATCTCGAGCGCGGTATTTCCCCGGCAGATGACGGGACTCCATAATCAACAAAAGCGTACTCAGCGTCACTTTCTGGAGTTTTGGTCCTGTAGAGCCCCTTGGCTGCCATATTAGGTTCCATTATTCTTAGAAATGCTCCCCTTAGCTGCTCGCTTGCACTGGAACGTCATCGTGACAAATGACAAGCCTACGAGCCTCAGAATGGGATTTGGGTACGGTCAAGCAAGAGCTGCCGGCCTTAAGGGCGTTCTGCAGCCAAGATCCCCACGACAAATCAACAAAATCACTCGATCTTCAAAAGTAGAACGCGCGGCTATCAGCGATCTCCGGATTGCTGCACAAGACCCCGATTGGAGACCTTACCTTGAACATCGAGCGGCACAAGGCTGTTCGGCCAATGCGATCGTCGATGAGCTTTATTGGATGGAACGATATTGCCGGATGAGACGGCGATTTTCGATCGCGTGGTGCCTCAAGCATCACTGGCGCAGCTGATCAGTTAAGCAGGTAGCCCGCGTGAGCGTCGCGACATGCGGGTCTCGGGCGGCCCGGCGTATCACCATGCTCACGCCGGCCTACGACGCGCTGAGCCGGCGCGCGGTCTGAGGCGGCAGGCTCAAGATCGATCCATCAGAATTTGCGTCATGGCCGGGCTTGTCCCGGCCATTTTCGTTTTCGGCTCAGTCCTTTACCGCCTTGCCAGCGCAGCCGAGCAACGCTCCTCGACCGACTCTATGTATACATCAGCCACCAATGCGCGGCCAATTTTGCAGCCTGTCCTTGTCATTCTACCTTTCCTGTATACAATCTGAACCCAATCAATAATGCACAGGGAGGCCACGATGCCCGCCTTTCCGCTCAACGCCTGGTATGCGGCGGCCTGGGACGCCGACATCAAGCACGCGCTGTTTCCCCGCACGATCTGCGGCAAGCATGTCGTGATGTATCGAAAGGCGGACGGCAGCGTCGCCGCGCTGGAAGACGCCTGTTGGCACCGTCTGGTGCCGCTATCGAAGGGCCGACTCGAGGGCGACACCGTGGTCTGCGGCTATCACGGGCTGAAGTTTAATCCGCAGGGCCGCTGCACCTACATGCCGTCGCAGGAGACGATCAATCCGTCGGCCTGCGTGCGCTCCTATCCGGTGGTCGAGCGGCATCGCTTCGTCTGGCTATGGATGGGCGATCCGACGATGGCCGATCCGGCGCTCGTCCCCGACATGCACTGGAACAACGATCCAGCCTGGGCCGGCGACGGCAAGACGATCTACGCCAAATGCGACTGGCGCCTCGTCGTCGACAATCTGATGGACCTCACCCACGAGACCTATGTGCATGGCTCGTCGATCGGCAACGAGGCGGTGGCCGAGGCGCCGTTCGATGTCACCCATGGCGACCGCACCGTTACCGTGACGCGCTGGATGCACGGCATCGAACCGCCGCCGTTCTGGGCCGCGCAGCTCGGCAAGCCGGGCCTGGTGGATCGCTGGCAGATCATCCGGTTCGAAGCGCCGGGCACGGTGACGATCGACGTCGGCGTGGCGCCGACCGGCACCGGCGCGCCGGAGGGCGATCGCTCGCAGGGCGTCAACGGCTTCGTGCTCAACACCATGACGCCCGAGACCGACACCACCTGCCACTACTTCTGGGCCTTCGTGCGCAACTACCGGCTCACCGAACAGCGGCTCACCACCGAGATCCGCGAGGGCGTCTCCGGCATCTTCCGCGAGGACGAGATCATCCTCGAAGCGCAGCAGCGCGCGATGCTCGAGAACCCCGATCGGGTGTTCTACAACCTGAACATCGACGCCGGCGCGATGTGGTCGCGCAAGCTGATCGACCGCATGGTCGCACAGGAGAACGCGCCGAAACTGCAGGCGGCGGAGTAAGCGATGAACGATAAGGCCGCCGACCGCTCGATGTCGCAGACCGTGCGCGCGCAGCTGGCACTGCGCGACATGGTGCTGTCCGGCCAGCTCCGCGCCGGCGAACGGATCTCGGAACTGCAGGCGGTCGACATCACCGGAGTGTCGCGCACGCCTGTGCGGATGGCGCTGGTCCGGCTGGAGGACGAAGGCCTGCTGCAGGCGATCCCGTCCGGCGGCTTCATGGTGAAAGCGTTCTCCGAGCGCGACATCCTCGACTCGATCGAACTGCGCGGCACCATGGAAGGCCTCGCCGCGCGGCTCGCCGCCGAGCGCGGCGCCAGCGTCCGGCAGCTCGAGCCGCTGAAGCAATGCCTCGGCGATATCGACGAACTGGTGCGGCAGGACCCGATCTCGGTCGACGCGTTCTCGGCCTATGTGGCGCTGAATGCGCGGTTTCACGCGCTGCTCAACGAGCTGTGCGGCTCGGCGCCGGTGATGCGGCAGATCGATCGCGTCGCCGCCCTGCCCTTCGCCTCGCCGAGTGCTTTCGTGATGGCGCAATCGGGGCTGCCGGAGGCACACCAGATCCTGCTGATTGCGCAGGATCACCACCGCGCCGTGATCGACGCGATCGAGAACCGCGAAGGCGCGCGCGCCGAAGCGGTGATGCGCGAACACGCCCGGCTCGCGGTGCGCAATTTGCGGCTGGCGCTGAGGAGCCGCACCCATCTCGACTTGCTGCCGGCGCTGACGCTGGTGACCCAGGCCGCCGACAGATAGTCAGCTTCCCCCTCATCGACAGGAGCCCGCGATGCGCTTCGCCGAACAGTGGACCAGCAGCACCGTTGTTTCGACTCGCGACCTGACGCCGTCGATCCGTGAGATCGTGCTTGAGCCTGACGTCGCAGTCACCACCTGCGCGCCCGGCAGCCATATCAACGTCGCGGTGCTGATCGACGGCCAGCCCGACAAGCGCAGCTACTCATTGGTCGGCGCGCCGGAGCAAGGACGCCTGCGGATCGCGGTGCGGCTCGCCGGTGACAGCCGCGGCGGATCGCAAGCGATGTGGGCACTCAAGCCGGGTCAGCGGATCGACATCACCCATCCGACCTCGCTGTTCGAAATCGATTGGAGCCGCAAGCACTACGCGCTGATCGCCGGCGGCATCGGTGTGACGCCGATGCTGGGGATCGCAGCGGCGCTTGCCCGGCGGGGCACTGCGCTGACGATGCACTACGCGGTGAAATCGCGCAGCGACGCCGCGCTCCACGACGAGCTGCGCAGCCTGCTGCGCGACCGGCTGCGGCTCTATGCCGGCGACGAAGGCGCCCGGCTCGACCTCGACGCCACTTTCCGCGCGCTTCCCGAGGGCGCGGTGGCGGTGCTGTGCGGCCCGCTGCGGATGCTGGAGGCGGCCCGCCACGCTTGGCATCAGGCTGGCCGCCCGGCGAGCGATCTGTGCTTCGAGACCTTCGGCTCCAGCGGCCGGCTGCCGACCAGCGAATTCCGCGTCCGCATCGCCGCCACCGGCAGCGAGATTGTGGTGCCGCACGACCGCTCGATGCTGGACGCGCTGAACGCTGCCGGGTTCGAGGTCATCTCCGATTGCGAACGTGGCGAATGCGGCGTCTGCGCCGTCGATGTCACCGCCGTCGACGGCGAGATCGACCACCGCGACGTGTTCTTCAGCGAGCATCAGAAGCACGACAGCGGCAAGATGTGCGCGTGCGTCTCCCGCGCCCGCGGCACGGTGACGATTGACACCTTGTACCGGCCGGATCAGTTGCCGGGGGCTGCGTAGCAGCGCATCTCTCGCGTCATTGCGAGGAGGCGAAGCCGACGAAGCAATCCAGGAGCCCCGTGCATGGAGCCCCTGGATTGCTTCGCCTTCGGCTCGCAATGACGAGAACCGCCAACCTGAGACTCAGCGCCAGCCTTCGTGGACGTCGATCGGCTGATCGCACACCCAATCCGGTCGCAGCATCACCTGGCAGCCTTTGTCGAACGGCAGCAGTCCGACGCGGCGCTGGTCCTGCATGATTTCGATCGACCAGGTCCGCGGCACTTCCGGATGCACCTGAACGAGCCGCTGGATCACCCCGGCGGCGAACAGCGTCGCATCGATATCGTCGGCGAGCGCCGCGCCGTCGTGGCCAGGGCCATCGACGCGGTTGATCGGATCGCGGACATGAAATCGATAGAACGGCATAGCAGTAGAATGGCGTCGGCGAAGGCCTCGCAAAATGACGCAGATCAAACGAGACCCATCGGGGGCGCTATTCTTTTGATCATCAGCCGATTAGCAAGCAGAATCTTGATAAAAATCAAGGGAACCCGCGCCCCGCGGGCTCAGCGGCCGGGCTTGTCGAACAGTTGATAGTTCAGATGCGCCTTCACGGTCGGCCATTCCGCGGCGACGATCGAATACACCACGGTATCACGTAGCGTTCCATTCGGTGCGATCTGGTGATTGCGCAGGATGCCGTCCTGCTTGGCGCCGAGCCGCTCGATCCCGCGCCGGGACTGATGGTTGAAGAAGTGTGTACGGAACTCGACCGCGATACAGTCCAGTTTCTCGAACGCATGTTGCAGCAGGAGCAACTTGCATTGCGTGTTGAGTCCGGTCCGCTGCACGCGGGACGCGTACCAGGTGGAACCGATCTCGACGCGGCGATTGCCGGCATCCACGTTCATGTAGGTTGTCATCCCGGCGATCTTGCCGGCCGCATCCTTGACCGTCCACGGCAGCATCGCGCCCTGCGCCTGCAACGCCAGCCGCCGCGCGATCTCCGCTTCCATCTTTTCCGGAGCGGGCACGAACGTGTACCAGAGCTTCCACAGCTCACCGTCCCGCACCGCCTCGGTCAGACCGTCGCAATGCGCCGGCTCCAGCGGCACCAAGGTCGCGTGCGGGCCGCTGAGAGTGATGGGTTCGAGCCAGGGCATGTCAGGTCCTCTTCAAGAAATGGCAGCGGTGCCTTTCATACGTCATTGCGAGGAGCGAAGCGACGAAGCAATCGAGCTTCGTGCGCAGCGCTGGATTGCTTCGCGGAGCCTGTCATCGGGCCGGCCGAAGGCCGGACCGATGGCTCGCAATGACGACGACTCGCTACTTGTTCAGAAAATTCAACGGCAGACCGGGCCGCGACCAATCCATCGCGATCAGTTCGCCCTTGCCGGACAGAGTGATGTAGGCGGTCTTCAGATCGGGGCCGCCGAACGCGATATTGGTGGTGACGCGGTCGCCGGTCGGCACCTGCTCGACCAGGGTGCCGTCCGGTGCGATCACCGAGATGCAACCGGACACCAGCGTGGCGACGCAGACGTTGCCGCCGGCCTCGACCGCCAGCGAATCGAACATCTGATAGCCGCCGAGCCCGCAGATCGGCTTGCCCTTCTCGCCGCGATAAATCACGTCGCGCGGCTTCACCTCGCCCGGCGCCGACAGATCGAACGCCCACAACCGTCCGGTCGGGGTTTCGGCCGCATACATCGTCGCCTCGTCGGGCGACAGGCCGATGCCGTTCAGCGGCAGCGTGCCGAACACCTGCTCGGTGATCTCGGTCATGCCGGGCTTGATGTAGTAGGCGGCGCCGACGTCCATGTCGCGGGCGCGGCGCTTGCCGAGATCAGTGAACCACAGGCCGCCATGCTGATCGAATACGAGATCGTTCGGCCCCTTCAGCGGGTGCTCGCCGCATTTGTCGAACAGAGTCTCGACTTGGCCGCTTTGCAGATCGACCCGCTGAATCGAGCCGCCGATATACTCGTGCGGCGCCGGCGCGCCGGGCATCATCGTGCCGCGCGATGGAAACCAGCCGAAGCCGCCGTTGTTGCAGATGTACATCTTGCCGTCAGGGCCGAGTGCGGCGCCGTTCGGCCCGCCCGGCACCTTGGCGACGACTTCCTTGCGCCCGTCCGGCCACACCCGCGTCAGTTGCTGGGCGCGGATCTCGACCAGCACCACCGAGCCGTCCGGCATCACCACCGGGCCTTCGGGAAACGCCAGATCGGTGGCGAGAATGCGGACGTTGGACATGGTTTTCTCCCGAGATGTTTGTTGTGCGCGGGAGATGAGACTCCCCCGCGCTTATTGTCTCGGGAACGAGTTGTAAGTCATGTCGTCGCGCCTTGCCAAGCAAGCGCGATATTCCATCAAGCGGCAGACGCCGGAGAAGACAGCGCGGAACTACTTCGCGTCGGTTTTCGGCGGCGTCGCGTCCTTCGGCGGCACTGCATCCTTGGACGGCGTCGCATCCTTGGCCGCCGCAGGCTCGGTTTTGGCCGGCTTCTGCGCGGCTTGTAGTTCGGCGAGTTGCTTCTGCAGCGCCGCTACCGCGGCACTCAGCGCGGCGATCTGCGCGCGGGCCGCATCGAGCTTCTGCTGCTGATCGAGCCGCGCCTTGTCGAGGCTCTTGTGCAGGAAGTCGACATTGCTCTGCAGGCAGCTGGTGCGCCGCTCCATGGTTTTCTCCACGGTGCAGATCTCGATGCCCAGCACGTCCTGGGCAGTCGCGGCCGGGCTCCACAGCAGCGGCGCCAGCAGCGCCAGCGCGATCATCGGTTTGCCGGCCATCGTCGTCTCCTTCGGTTGCATCTGGTGGCAGCGAAGCCGCTGGCGCGTCGGCCGTCAACCGCTCCATCCCGCGGCGGATTGCCGGACTCAGGGCAGCCGTGCGAGGTTCGCGCCATGCAGGAGGCTTCCGCCGAAGAAGAGTGCTTCGTCTATGTGCTCGGCTGCGCCAGCGCCGGCCGCTATCTCACCTATGTCGGCTGGACGCTCGATCTCGACCGCCGCCTCGCCCAGCACAACGCCGGCACCGGCGCGCGATCGACCCGCGGCCGTGCCTGGGTGCTGATCCATTCAGAGCGCTTCACTTGTCGCCGCGACGCAATGAGCCGCGAGTGGCATCTCAAGCGCGACCGCGCCTTCCGCCGCCGCCTCGCCGCCGAAGCGCAAGCGCGCGTCGCCAAAGCGCCGAAAGCCCGCAAGACTGTCCCAGCGCGTAACAAGACGCGTGATCGATCTTAACCTTTGGAACGCGGCCTGAACGAAGCGGGCCCGAATCACTGCGAATCAGCTCGCGACACGAACTCCGCACCAGATCTCGTGCGAGCTGGCACAGCGACGGCACAACACCTGCTGCGGCTGTTAGCGCGCGAAGCCGCGACTATGGCAAAATGGGTTAATACTCGCGCTCGTGCGCTCGACCTCAGCCGACCTCCTCATCGAAGCTGCACGCGACGGCGCACGAGCAATCATGCCGGATCGCATGTCCCCGAATGCGACACCGCGCCTGCACGACCTTAACGTTTCGAACGCGGGTAGAACGAAGCCGGCCCGAATCACTGCGAATCAGCTCTCGTAGTGGCGCGCTCCCTAGATCTCGGCGACGCCGAGACGATGGAGCACAACACCTGCACGCGCGTGTTCACGCGACCGCGCTGATCGCGGCAAAAATCGTTAACACGCGGCCGAGCAGTGCACGGCGAACGTCGCTTGCCGGCGTTGCAGAGATCGTCACCGAGTGCGTACGTGCCTCCTCACCGGCGTTGTCCCCGGATGCGACACTCGCCGTGCTCGATCTTAAGCTTTGGAACGCGGGCGGAACAAAGCACCGACGAATCAGCGCGAATCACATGCTCGCGCGGGGCCGACACCAGATATCGCCGTCGGCCATCGCGGATGCGCGCAACATCTGTGCGGCGGTGTTCTCGCGAGAGATCATCCGCTCCTCCACATCGTTAACGTCCAAGCACAAACCGGACGCGCCAACGCACGCCGGCGCGCGGAAGCGCACCAGCGGGCGGCATTGCTGCAAGGTGATGAGAAAAGTCCCGGCCGCGCGCGGAGCGCCAGCCGGGAACGCGAAGCTCAGCTGCGCGGGCGGATATACGGCTCGACCGGGCCGTGGACCTTGATCGCGAGCTGATTACCGAAGCGATCCTTGGCGGTGCCGGCCGCGACGCGGATCCAGCCCTCGCTGACGCAGTATTCGATCACGTTGGTCTTGTCCTGCCCCTTGAAGCGGACGCCGACGTCGAGCTCGAGCAGATCGGCGTTGTAGTAAGGGCTGGAGGGTTCGATCGACAGACGATCGGGCAGTTCAATGTTCTGAGTGTCGGTCATAGCAAGGTCTCGATCTCTTTCGAAAGCGCCTCCGGCGTGGTGGTCGGCGCATGCCGCGATACCACGCGCCCGGACCGATCGACCAGGAACTTGGTGAAATTCCATTTGATCGCCGAGCCGAGCAAGCCGCCCTTTTCGTCCTTCAGAAACTTGTACAGCGGATGCGCGCCGGCGCCATTGACGTCGATCTTGGCGAACATCGGGAAGCTGACGCCGTAATTGGTCGAACAGAACTGCGCAATCTGGGCTTCGTCGCCGGGCTCCTGGGCGCCGAACTGGTTGCACGGAAAGCCCAGCACCGAAAAGCCGCGCGGGCCGTATTTCTGCTGCAGCGCTTCGAGGCCCTTATATTGCGGAGTGAAGCCGCAGGCGCTGGCGGTGTTGACGATCAGCAGCACCTTTCCTTCGAAGTCTTTCAGCGCGACGTCTTTGCCCGCCAGCGATTTGGCGGTGAAATCATAGATCGACGCCATTGTCCCCTCGCTTCCGTCTCAAGCCACCGGATCGATCGGCGACGGCGGCGCGCCGCCGGCCTCGATCGCTCCACCCGCGAGCAGGCACAGATCCTCGCGATAGCGTCCCGACACCACCTGCACGCCGACCGGCACGCGGCCGACCATCCCGGTCGACACGGTCAGCCCGGGCAGGCCCATGAACGGCAGGCCAACCTGCGGCATCTGCGCCGCCCACACCCGCTTGAAAGACTCCTCGTCCTTCAAATCGAGTCGCTGCGGGAACGGCAGTTCGCCGCACACCGGCATCAGCAGCACCGCATAGGTCTCGAACAAGGTCTGCCAGTCGCGCGTCAGCGTGGCGCGGCGGGTCAACAGCTTCGAGTAGCTGGCGAGATCGCCGATCGCCTTGTCGCGATTGCCGTGCAGACACGCCAGCGCGCCTTCGTCGCCCTCACGCTCGGCCGCATCCAGCATCGCCTGGTAACCGTCGCCGAGCCAGAACTGCGCCTGCAGCTCCGCAGCCTCGCGCAGCGGCGGCGTGTTGGCGATCTCCTCGACGATCCAACCGGCGGCTTCGAGCCGGCGCGCGGCGTCTTTCAGCGCATCGCGGACCTCCGGCACCACCGCAAGATCGTCCGGCGCAATGCACAGCGCGGCGCGCTTGTCGCGCGGCGGGCCTTCGAGCGGCGCCGGCACCCACCACGGATCGCGCGCGTCCGGCTGCGCCAGCGCCTGCAGTCCAAGCCGCACATCAGCGATCGTCCGCGCCAGCGGGCCGGAGACGGCGCTGATCTGCGGGCAGATCGGCCGCTCCGGCGACGAGGCGTTGTAGGCCGCGACGCGGCCGATGGTCGGGCGCAGTCCGTGCACGCCGCAGGCATAGGCCGGGTAGCGTACCGAGCCGGCGATGTCGGTGCCGTGGGCGATCGCGCCAATCCCGGCTGCAACTGCAGCGGCGGCGCCGCCGGACGAGCCACCCGGCGTGATCGAGGAATCGCGCGGGTTCAGCGTCTCGCCGTGCAACTTGTTGGCGGTGAACCAGCGATAGGAGAACGCCGGCGTGTTGGTACGGCCGATGATCACCGCCCCGGCCTTGCGCAGATTGTCGACCACCGGATTGTTGGTCTTGGCGATCCAGTCGCGCTGCAGCGTCACGCCGTTGGTGGTGGCAAAGCCCTGCTGATCGACATTGACCTTCACGGTCACCGGCACACCGGCCAGCACGCCGGGCGTCTCGCCTTTGGCGAGCGCGGCATCGACCGCATCGGCCTGCGCCAGCGCGTCTTCGGCCTTGTGATCGACCACCGCGTTGATCGCAGGATTGACGGCGTCGAGCCGGTGCAGCGCGGCCTCGGCCACTTCGCGCGCCGAGACGCGGCGGCTGCGGACGAGATCGGCCAGTTCAGTCGCGGGAAGGCGCCAGATGTCCTGCATGATCACTCCGTTGCGAGACAGATGTGATAGCGTGGCAGGATCAGGCGCGCCACCGCCAATTCAGCAGCCGCTCAATGCCTGTTCCGCGGCGACTCCGGCAGATCGAGCATCGCCTCGCTGAAGGGAAATTCGAGCAGCACGTCGCCCTCCTCGTCGGTGACTTCGAGGCTGGCGCGGATCAGGTCGAGCTGCGCGCTCTCGGTCTTGACGATTTCGCGGATCGTGGCACGCGCCACTTCCCAGGCGTGGTCGGCGTCGCGCAGCTCCTCGCCCTCCGGATCCGGAATCAGTTCCTCGCCGATCCGGGTGTTGAAGAAATATCGCGGCATTCCGGCTCCCGATTGAACACCTCTGACAGGTGGCCATCACGGCGCCGATCCGCAACCCTTGTGGTGCAGCCCTGCCCTTCGCGCGCTGCGCCGTGCGGTGCTCGCAAACCGCGCGGTTTCGCGCTAACAGGTTCGGATGCCGCTCGATCCGGAAGCCGAAGCTCCGTCCAACCAGCGCCCCGGCGCTGACGCGCCGCTGTCCTCGCAGATGCTCGCGGTCGGTGACGGCCACGAACTCTATGTCGAAAGCAACGGCCGCGCCGATGGCATCCCCGCAGTGTATCTGCACGGCGGCCCAGGCAGCGGTTGCCAGGTCGATCATCGCCGGCTGTTCGATCCGCAACGCTTTCATGCCGTGCTGTTCGATCAGCGCGGCGCCGGCCGCAGCCGCCCCAAAGGCGGGCGCGACGCCAACACGCTGCCGCATCTGATCGCCGACATGGAGGCGATCCGCCGCCATTACGGCTTCGAACGCTGGCTGGTGGTCGGCGGCTCGTGGGGCGCCACGCTGGCGCTGGCCTATGCCGAGACGCATCCAGAGCGCGTCACCGGCCTGGTGCTGCGCGCGACGTTTCTGGGCACGCGCGCGGAGCTTGAAACCGCGTTTTTGTCGACGCTGCCGCGGTTCTATCCGGCGCTCAATGACGACTTCCTGAGCGTACTTCCCGAAGCCGAGCGCGCCGATCCGCTCGGCGCCTATTGGCGCCGGATCCTCGATCCCGATCCCGCCGTGCATGCGCCCGCGGCGCGCGCCTGGGGAGAGACCGAAGGCATTCTCTCGACCATCTCGCCGCGGCGAACGCGGCTCGACCGCGCCGCGCTGACTGGCAACGGGCCGCTGCCGATGACGCCGTTCATGGAGGCGCACTACTTCGCCGACGATTGTTTCCTGGAGCCGGACCAACTGCTGCGCGATGCACCAAAGCTCGCCGGCATTCCGGGCGTGATCGTGCAAGGCCGCTACGACCTCTTGTGCCCACCGTCCACCGCGCAGCGCCTCGCGGCGCGATGGCCGGAGGCCGAGCTGCGCACCATCGATGCCGCCGGTCACCTGCTCTACGACCCCGGCATCCGCGACGCGGTGATCGCCGGAATCACCGACGTCGCTGCCAAGATCGCCGGCTGAGGCCGCGCGTCAGCCGCGAAACGCCGGCACGCCCGCGGGAGATCCGGTGGCACCGCCATCGACGAATATTTCGGCGCTCTGGATGTGGGCGGCATCGTCGGAGGCGAGAAACAGCACGGTCTTGGCGATGTGCTCCGGCTCGGCGATCCGGCCGAGCGGCGTCGCCGCCGCGATGCGTTGTTCGAGCACCGCCATCGCCTGATCGGTCGGCGCGGCGTCCTTCCAGATCGGTGTCCGCGCGCCGCCCGGCGCCACCACGTTGACGCGGATGTTGCGCGGCGACAGTTCGGAAGCCATCACCCGCGCCATTCCGCGCAGCCCGGCCTTGCTCGCCGCGTAGGCCGCAAAGCCCGGATTGCCGAGCACCGAGATCACCGAACCGTTGAGAATGATCGAGGCGCCGTCGTTCAAATACGGCAGCGCCGCCTGCACGGTGAAGAACACCGCCGTCAGATTGGTGCGGATCACCTGCTCGAACGCCGCCAGCGAAGTGCCGCCGAGCGGCGTCGCGCCGGGGATGCCTGCATTCGCGAACACGATGTCGAGCTTGCCGAACCGCTCCGCCGCGCGGGCGACCGCGTTCTCGATCGCCGCGATGTCGGTGACGTCGGCCTCGACCGCGAGCGCCTGCGCGCCGAGCTCGTGCGCGGCCGCATCCAGCCTCGCCCGATCACGGCCGGTGATCGTCACGCGTGCGCCTTCGGCCACGAACAGCTTGGCCGTCGCAAGACCGATGCCGCTGTTGCCGCCGGTGATCAAGGCCGTCTTGCCGCTCAGTCTCATGCTCGTCTCGTCTGGTTGCATGTTTAAACTGATTGGCACTTACGCCACATAGTTTTATAATGCAACCACACAACAGCGTGATCGGGACGGTCTCACCATGGTGAAGCGAACCAGCTTCGAGAAAGACGCCTGCCCGGTGGCGCGCGCACTGGACGCGATCGGCGACTGGTGGTCGCTGCTGATCATTCGCGAGGGGCTGTTCGGCGTGCGGCGATTCAACGAGTTTCAGGCGCGACTCGGCCTCGCCAAGAACATCCTGTCGGTGCGGCTACGCGCGCTGATCGAACACGGCATCCTGGAGCTGGCGCCAGCATCGGACGGTAGCGCCTATCACGAATATGTGCTCACTCCGAAAGGCCGCGGTGTGTTTCCGGTGCTGGTCGCGCTACGGCAATGGAGCGAAGAATTCGACGCCCACCCCACCGAGATCGCGACCGTCCTTGTCGACGTCGAGCACGGCAGGCCAGTCAAGAAGCTCGAGCTTCACGCTGAGGACGGCCGTCTGCTCGCGCCCCACCAGACCACGTTGAAGCCGCGCGACGCCGTCAAGACGGGCAAGCGGCGCAAGCTCCCCCAATAGCAACTCAAAGGACATCCGATGCCGATTGCCGGACAAGGCATGCTGCTGACCTCGATGGACATCGCGCCTGAGTACGAGGCTGATTTCAATCGCTGGTACGACCGCGAGCACATCGCCGAGCGAGTCGCGATCGATGGCTTCGTCGAGGCGCGCCGCTACGTCGCGCTCGAAGCAGCGCCGAAATATCTCGGGCTGTATTCGACCGAGCGCTTCGACGTGCTGAGCAGCGATGCGTATCGAACGGCGCTCGCCAATCAGACCGACTGGTCGAGACGCAATATCGCCAAATTCAAGAACATGATCCGGGGAGTCGCACGGATCACGCTGAGCCGCGGTCAGGGCCGCGGCGCGGTGCTTGGTCTCGTCCGCATCCGTCCCGTCGCGGGCCGGGAGGACGCCTTGCGCACCGGGCTATCGGCCAAGCTCGATCCGTTGCCGCTCGACGGCATCATTTCGATGCACCTGCTCGAAAATGATCCGACGCTGTCGAAGCCGCTGACCGATCCGCCCGGCGTCACCAGCCCAGGCGCGTCCGACTGGTTCGTGCTGATCGACGGCACCAGCGCTGCGGCTGTCCAGGCGGCGCTTGCCGGCCGGTTCGAGACCGCGATTGCCGCCGCCGGCGCGGAGCTGATTGCGGCTGGGACGTATGCGCTGCTGTGGGATTTGGCGAAGGCCGATCTCGATCGCTGAAGAGCGAATTTCGCCTGGATTTGCCTGTAATCCTGGCATCACATCCCTGCGATAGATTGGCGTCAGGGAACCGTTTGCCGGTTCAGACGTCATCTTCGCATTGGGCGGTAATCGGCCGGCGTGCAAGGCGCCGGTCAGGACGTGTTGACAAGCCTCGATCCCCGGACGGAAATGCGAGCGAGGCCGTCATCGCACCGAACCAGCAGACAAGGCACCATGAATCCCGTCAAAGCGCTCGAAAAACACGGCCAGGCGATCTGGCTGGATTTCCTGGCCCGCGGCTTTATCGCCAACGGCGACCTGAAGAAACTGATCGAGACCGACGGGGTGAAGGGCGTCACCTCCAATCCCTCGATCTTCGAAAAAGCGATCGGGGCGACCGACGAATATGACGGCGCGATCGGCGAGGCGCTGAAGAAGGGCGACCGCTCGGTCGGCGATCTCTACGAGACACTCGCCGTCGAAGACATCCAAAACGCCGCCGACGTGCTGCGTCCGGTTTACGACAAACTCGAGCACCGCGACGGCTTCGTCAGCCTCGAAGTCTCGCCCTATCTGGCGCTGGACACCAAAGGCACGCTGGCGGAAGCCGAGCGGCTGTGGCGCGCGGTCGGTCGCGAAAATCTGATGATCAAGGTGCCGGCGACCCGCGAAGGTCTGCCCGCGATCAGGCAGCTCGTCTCCAAGGGCATCAGCGTCAACGTCACGCTGCTGTTCTCGCAGAAGGTCTATGTCCAGGTCGCCGAGGCCTACATCGCCGGCCTCGAAGCGCTGATCGCCTCCGGTGGTGATCCGGCGCATGTCGCCAGCGTCGCCAGCTTCTTCATCAGCCGGATCGACAGCGCGGTCGATGCCGCGCTCGACGACAAAATCGCCAAGGCGAACGATCCGTCCGAAAAGGAGCGGCTGGAAGAGCTGAAGGGCCAAGTGGCGATCGCCAACGCCAAGCTCGCTTACCAGGACTACAAGCGGCTGTTCAGCGGAGACCGCTGGGCGAAGCTCGAAGCCTGCGGAGCCAAGCCGCAGCGGCTGCTGTGGGCCTCCACCGGCACCAAGAACAAAGCTTATAGCGATGTGCTGTACATTGAAGAGCTGATCGGGCCGGACACCGTCAACACCGTGCCGCCGGCGACGCTCGACGCCTTCCGCGATCACGGCAAGCCGAAGGACAGCCTGGAGAAAGACATCGACGACGCCCGCGCCGTGATCAAGGGCCTCGCCAGTGCCGGCGTGTCGCTCGATGCGATCACCGACAAGCTGGTCACCGAGGGCGTGCAGCTGTTTGCCGATGCGTTCGACAAGCTGCTCGGCGCGGTGGCGTTCAAGCGCGAGACCGTGCTGGCCGGCCGCGTCGGCAAGCAGACGCTGTCGCTGCCGGGCGAACTCGGCAACAGCGTCAAGCAGCAGACCGAAGCGTGGCGCAGCGCCGGCAAGATCCGCAAGATCTGGGCACGTGATGAAGCCGTGTGGACCGATCACGACGAAGCCAAGTGGCTCGGCTGGCTGCACGCGCCGTCGGTCGCCAAGACCAAGCTCACTGAATATCAGGACTTCGCCAAATGGGTGAAGAGCCAGGGCTTCACCGACGCGGTGGTGCTCGGCATGGGCGGCTCCAGCCTCGGCCCCGAAGTGATCGCCGAGACCTTCCCGCGGCAGGACGGTTTCCCGAAGCTGCACGTGCTGGACTCGACCGATCCGGCGCAGGTCCGCGCGCTCGAAGCCAGCGTCAAGCTCGACTCGACGCTGTTCATCGTGTCCTCGAAGTCCGGCGGCACCACCGAACCGAACGTGATGAAGGCTTACTTCTTCGCGCGTGTCACCGAAGCGATCGGCGCCGATCAGGCCGGTCGCCACTTCGTCGCCGTCACCGACCCCGGTTCGTCGATGGAGAAGGTCGCGACCGAGCAGAAGTTCGCCAAGATCTTCCACGGCGATCCGACGATCGGCGGACGCTACTCGGTGCTGTCGCCGTTCGGCCTGGTGCCGGCTGCGGCCGCGGGCCTCGACCTTGCCAAGCTGCTCGACACCACGCTGGCGATGGTCCGCTCCAGCGGCACCGACGTGCCGCCGCAGCAGAACCCTGCGGTGCAGCTCGGTCTGGTGATGGGCTGCGCCGGGCTTGCAGGCCGCGACAAGGTGACGATCACGTCGTCGAAAGCGATTGCGGATTTCGGCGCCTGGGCCGAGCAGCTGATCGCTGAGTCGACCGGCAAGGAAGGCAAGGGTCTGATCCCGATCGACGGCGAGCCGCTGGCCGAGCCGTCGGCCTATGGCAACGACCGGCTGTTCATCGATCTGCGCACCGAAGCCGAGACCGATGCGGCCCAAGAGTCGAAGCTCGCGGCGCTGGAAGCGGCCGGCCATCCGGTGGTGCGGATCGTGCTGAAATCGACCGAGGCGATCGGCCAGGAGTTCTTCCGCTTCGAACTGGCGACCGCGGTCGCGGGGGCGGTGCTTGGTATCAACCCGTTCGATCAACCCGACGTCGAAAGCGCCAAGATCAAGACCCGCGAACTCACTGCGGCGTTCGAGAAGTCCGGTGCGCTACCGGCAGAGACCCCTGCCCTGTCGACCACCGAAGCCGATCTCTACACCGACGCCGCCAACGCCGCGGCGCTGCGCAAAGCGGGTGCCGACGGCACGGTCGCGTCCTGGCTGAAGGCGCATCTGTCGCGCGTCAATGCCGGCGACTATTTCGCCGTGCTCGCCTATATCGAGCGCAACGCCGCGCATATTGACGCGCTGCAAGACATCCGGCTGTGCGTCCGCGACCAACGCCGGGTGGCGACCTGTGCCGAATTCGGCCCGCGGTTCCTGCACTCGACCGGGCAGGCCTACAAAGGCGGACCGGACAGCGGCGTCTTCCTGCAGATCACCGCCGACGATGCTGCCGACCTGCCGGTGCCGGGCCAGACCGCCAGCTTCGGCGTCATTAAAGCGGCACAGGCGCGCGGCGATTTCGACGTTCTCACCGAACGCGGCCGCCGCGCCCTGCGGGTTCACCTCAAGGGCGATCTCGGCGCCGGGCTGAAGTCGCTCGGCGCAGCGATCAAACAAGCGCTGGAGTGAGACGACATCTCGCCGTCATTGCGAGCGAAGCGAAGCAATCCAGGCTCCGCGCGAGGCATCTGGATTGCTTCGTCGCTTCGCTCCTCGCAATGACGAAGAGATCGAGGAGTAACTAACCGACAATGGGACTGCGCCACCGCGCACAGCCCAGAAGAAATCACGGAGACTTGCGCATGCAGATCGGCATGATCGGCCTCGGCCGGATGGGCGGAAACATCGTCCGGCGCCTGATGAAGGATGGCCATCATGCCGTGGTGTACGACCGGGACCCGCAAGCGGTCGAGGCGCTGACGCGCGAGGGCGCAACCGGGGCCGGCGGGCTCGAGGAGCTGGTGCGCAAGCTCGACGCGCCGCGGGCCGTGTGGGTCATGCTTCCGGCGGGCCATATCACCGAGACCACCATCGAGCAGCTTGCCAAGCTGCTCGCCGCCGGTGACGTCGTCATCGATGGCGGCAACACCTTCTGGCAGGACGATATCCGCCGCGCCAAGACGCTGAAAGAGACCAGCATCGATTACGTCGATGTCGGCACCTCCGGCGGCATCTGGGGCTTTGAACGCGGCTACTGCATGATGATCGGCGGCGACAAAGCCGTCGTCGACCGGCTCGATCCGATCTTCGCGACGCTGGCGCCGGGGATCGGCGATATCCCGCGCACGCCCGGCCGCGAGGAGCGCGATCCACGTGTCGAGCGAGGCTATCTCCACGCCGGTCCCGTCGGCGCCGGCCACTTCGTCAAGATGGTCCACAACGGCATCGAATACGGCCTGATGCAGGCCTATGCCGAGGGCTTCGACATCCTCAAGAATGCCAACAGCGACGTCCTGCCCAACGCTCACCGCTTCGATCTCGACATCGCCGACATCGCCGAAGTCTGGCGACGCGGCAGCGTGATCCCGTCATGGCTGCTCGACCTCACAGCAACGGCGCTCGCAAAGAACGATCAGCTGGACAACTACTCGGGCTTCGTCGAGGACTCTGGCGAAGGTCGCTGGACCATCAATGCCGCGATCGAAGAAGCAGTGCCTGCCGAAGTCCTCACCGCCGCACTGTTCGCGCGCTTCCGCTCGCGCCGGGAACATACGTTCGCGGAGAAAATTCTCTCGGCGATGCGAGCAGGCTTCGGCGGCCATAAGGAGCCGCAGCAGCATCCCGAGCCGGCGCAGCAGGCGGCTCCGCAGCAGAAACTGAAACCGAAATCGGAGCGCGCGTGACCACGCAAGCCAACAGCAACCAGGTCCCCGAGGGCTGCGCGTTCGTCATCTTCGGCGTCACCGGCGACCTCACCCATCGGCTGGTGATTCCGGCGCTGTACAATCTCGCCGAAGCCAAGCTGCTGCCCGAAAAATTCTGCGTCGTCGGCGTCACCCGCAAGGAGATGTCCAGCGACGGTCTGCGCGACAGCCTGATGCAGGGCCTGCGCAAATACGCCACCCGCCCGGTCGACGGCAAAGTCGCCGATCAGCTGCTCTACTGCGTCACCGCGGTCAGCGCCGATCCCAGCGAGCCCCAATCATTCGACAAGTTGCGCGAGCGACTGGAAAAGCTGGAAGCGAACCGCAACACCGGCGGCAACCGGCTGTTCTATCTCGCCACCCCGCCGGATGCGTTCGCACCGATCGCGAGCGAGCTCGGCCGCGCCGGGCTGCTCGAGGAAACCAGCGGCGCCTGGCGCCGGCTGGTGGTGGAAAAGCCGTTCGGCACCGACCTCGCCTCGGCCAAGACGCTGAACGATCATCTGCTCAGCATCATCTCCGAACACGAACTCTACCGGATCGATCACTACCTCGGCAAAGAGACGGTGCAGAACATCCTGGTGCTGCGGTTCTCCAACGGCATGTTCGAGCCGATCTGGAACCGGGAGCACATCGACCACATCCAGATCACGGTCGAGGAAAAGCTCGGCGTCGGCCATCGCGGCAGCTTCTACGACAAGACCGGCGCGCTGCGCGACATGGTGCCGAACCATCTGTTTCAGCTGCTGTCGCTGGTGGCGATGGAGCCGCCGGCGCATTTCAACGCCCACGCGGTTCGCTCCGCCAAGGCCGACGTGCTCGCGGCGATCCAGATCCAGACCGAACAGGAAGCGCTGCGCAATTCGGTGCGCGGCCAATACACCTCGGGCCGGATCGGCGACACCGATATCCCGGACTATCGCAGCGCCAAGGATGTCGCGACCGACAGCACCACAGAGACGTTCGCGGCGCTGAAGCTGTCGATCGACAACTGGCGCTGGGCCGGCGTGCCGTTCTATCTGCGCACCGGCAAAGCACTGTCGGGCAAACGCACCGAGGTCGCGATCAAATTCAAGGAAGCGCCGTTCTCGATGTTCCGCTGCACGCCGGTGCAGGAATTGTCGCAGAACTACCTGGTGATCGGGATCGAGCCGGTCGAAGGCATCTCGCTGCAGTTCAACACCAAGGTGCCCGGCCCGGTGATCGCCATCGACGGCGTCGAGATGACGTTCCGCTACAAGGATTACTTCAAGGTGGCGCCGAGCAACGGCTACGAGACGCTGCTGCACGACTGCATGATCGGCGACAACATCCTGTTCCAGCGCGCCGATGGCGTCGAAGCCGGATGGCGCGTGGTGCAGCCGTTCCTCGATGCCTGGAAGAACGCCGGCGCCCACGGCTTGCAGATCTATCGTGCCGGCAGCGACGGCCCGGAAGACGCAGACGAGCTGCTGGCCCGCGACGGCCGCGACTGGCGCAAGCCGGGCTAGCCGATGCGCGGCACCGATCATCGCCTCGTGGTCGCGGCCGACGCCGATGCGCAGGCCCGCCTCGCCGCGCAGCGGCTGATCGCCCGGATCGACCTGAACCACGAGCGTCCGGCGATCTGCCTGACCGGCGGCTCCGGGCCGCAGAAGATGTTCGAACTGCTCGCCGGCGAGTTCGAGAACCGGATTCCGTGGCAACGGGTGCACTGGTTCATCAGCGACGAACGGTTCGTGCCGGAGAGCGATCCGCTCAGCAATATCGGCGCGGCCAAGCGCGCGTTTCTGGACGGCCGCGCACCGCCGCAGAACGTTCACGCGATCCCTACCGATGCGGCGACACCGGGCGAGGCGGCCCTCCGTTACGAGGCCGAGCTGAAAGCGTTCTACGGCAGCGACCAGCTCACACCTGGCCGGCCGCTGTTCGATCTGGTGCTCGGCGGCGTCGGACCGGACGGTCACACCGCTTCTCTATTTCCGGAGCGACCGCAGCTCGCAATCCAGGACCGCTGGGTCGCGGGTGTCGACACGGCCCCGGTCGAGCCGCTGGTGCCGCGCGTCACCCTCACTCTGCCGGCGCTCGCCTCCTGTGCCGAGATGCTGTTCCTGGTGCACGGCGCTGCCAAGCGCGACATCCTTGCCCGCGTATTCGCCGGCGAGGATCTGCCGTCCGCACGCGCCCGCTCGCACGGCGAGACGGTGTGGCTGGTGACTCAAGATGCGCTGCCGGAGAATGCCGGTGTCGCCTGAGCCGATGACTTCCGAGCCGCAGCCGCGCGCGCTGATCGTGATGGGCGTCTCCGGCTCCGGCAAGAGCACGGTCGGCGAAGCGCTCGGCCAGCGCCTCGGCTGGCGCTACGAAGACGCCGACGCCTACCACTCTGCAAGCAACGTCGCCAAGATGAGCGCCGGCCAGCCGCTCAGCGATGACGATCGCTGGCCCTGGCTCAAGGCGATCGCTGCCGAGATCGACCGCGTCATCGCGGACGGTGGCTCGATCGTGTTCGGCTGCTCGGCACTGAAGCGCGCGTATCGCGACGTGCTGGTGCACGGCCGCGACGACATTCGGATCGTGTTTCTCGACGGCAGCCGCGAGCTGATCGGCGGCCGGATGGCGGCCCGGAAAAACCACTTCATGCCAGCCGGCCTGCTCGACAGCCAGTTCGCCACGCTGGAGCGCCCCAGCCCAGACGAGCGCCCAATCATCGCCTCGATCGACGCGCCCGTTGAAGCAATCGTCGACGACATCGTCGGTCAGCTTCCGACGCCCATCCGCGATTAAATCGATGCTCACCGTCATTGCGAGCGAAGCGAAGCAATCCAGAAGCTCCGCGCACGATTCTGGATTGCTTCGTCGCTTCGCTCCTCGCAATGACGAAGGCTCCACCTTGAGGTTCGATCCATGACCCGCATCCAGCTCGTAATCTCCGACGTCGATGGCACTCTGGTCACCACCGACAAGCGGCTCACCGATCGTGCCCGTGATGCGGTGGCGCGGTTGGAAGCCAGCGGCGTCGGCTTCACCCTCACCTCGAGCCGGCCGCCGGTCGGGATGCGGATGTACAGCGATCCGCTCGGCATCACGCTGCCGCTCGGTCCGTTCAACGGCAGCTCGATCGTCACGCCGACGCTCGACGTGCTCGAACAGCATCTGATCCCCGACAGCGCGGTGACGACCAGCATCGAGCTGTTCGAGCGCAGCGGCATAGACATCTGGCTGTTCACCAACGACAATTGGTACATCCGCCGTGACGACGGCAAATACGTCGCCCATGAGGAGCGCACCATCCGGTTTTCGCCGACGATGGAGGCGGACCTGACGTCGTTCGCCGGCAAGGCCTGCAAGATCGTCGGCGTCAGTGCCGACTTCGAGCTGCTCAAACGCTGCGAGCCGGAGCTGCAGGCTGCGCTCGGCGACCGCGCGCTGGCGGTGCGATCGCAGGATTACTATCTCGACGTCACCCCGCCCGGCCGCAGCAAGGGAACGTTCGTCGCCGCGATGGCGGAGCGGCTCGGCATCCCGACGGCCGCGATCGCCACGCTCGGCGACATGCAGAACGACCTGCCGATGTTCGGCGTCAGCGGCCTGTCGATCGCAATGGGCAACGCTGCCGACGAGATCAAGCAGCAGGCCGCGCACGTCACCGGCCGCAACGACGACGACGGCTTCGCCGCCGCGATCGACTTCATCCTGGAGCGGAACGCGCGTCTGGGCGGCTAATTCTGCTTCGAGCGCTGCACCGCCGGCTTCTCGGCGGCGGCCTTGGCTGCGGATAAGTTGTTGGCGGTGTTGATCAGCGCGATGTGGGTCAGCGCCTGCGGGAAGTTGCCGGTCTGACGCTTTTCGACCGTGTCGTATTCCTCGGCGAGCAGGCCGAGATCATTGGCGATGCCGGCGACACGATTGAACAGCGCCTTCGCCCGATCGATCTGCCCGGCCAGCACATAGGCATCGGCGAGCCACAGGCTGCAGGCGAGGAACGCGCCCTCTGCCGGCACGCTCGGGTCCTTGCTGGCGCGCGGATCGTGACGCATCACGTAGCCATCGCTCATCAGATGGCGCTCGATCGCCTCGAGCGTGCCCAGCACCCTTGGATCATCCGGCGGCAGGAATCCGACCGCCGGGATCAGCAGCACCGAAGCATCCAGCACCTTGGCGCCGTAATGCTCGACGAAGGCGTTCTGCTCGGCATCGAAGCCGTTAGCACAGACGTCGGCGTGAATCCTCTCGCGCAAGGCACGCCACTCGGCGACCGGCGCCTTGAGGCCGAACTTCTCCGCGCTCTTGATGCCGCGATCGAACGCCACCCAGGTCATCACCTTGGACGACACGTAGTGCTGGCGGGGGCCGCGCAGCTCCCAGATGCCGCTGTCGGGCTGGTCCCAGATCTTGGCGAGATGCTGCAGCACCTTGCATTCCAGAGCCCAGGACTCGCCGTCGAGTGCAAGGTCGGCGTTGCGCCATTGGTGGAAGGCGTCGATCAGTTCGCCATAGACGTCGAGCTGCAGCTGGGCGTGCGCGGCGTTGCCGATCCGCACCGGCTGGGCGCCCTGATAACCGGACAGCCAATCCGCCTGCCATTCCAGTAGACCGCGTTCACCGTAGATGCCGTACATGATCTGCATGCCGGCCGGATCGCCCGCGACCGCGCGCAGCAGCCAGTCGTGCCAGGCCGCGGCTTCTTCGGTGTAACCGTTGTTCATCAGCGCGAACAGCGTGAAGGTCGCGTCGCGCAGCCAGCAGAACCGGTAGTCCCAGTTGCGCGAGCCGCCGAGCTGCTCGGGCAACGATGTGGTCGGCGCCGCGACGATGCCGCCCGACGGCGCGAAGGTCAGGGCCTTCAGGGTGATCAGCGACCGCATCACCAGATCGCGATGGTCGCCCTGATAGGTGCAGCGACCGGACCATTCGGCCCAGAAATCCTCGGTATCCTTCAGCGCCGCGACCGGATCGATCGAGTCCGGCACCGGCAGATGCGACGGCCCGTAAGTCATCACGAACGGGATCTGATCGCCTTCGCCGACGTCGAATTCGGCGACTGTCGTCATGTCCTTGCCGTGGGTCGCCACCGGCGTCCGCAGCACCAGCATGTCGGGACCGCCGACCGCCAGCACCGCGCCGTCGTCGCCGCGTCGCACCCACGGGATCGCCGCGCCGTAGCCGAACCGGATCACCAGCTGCATCGCCACTTTGACCCGGCCGCGATCGCCGCGCACAAGTCGGACGACGTCGGATGCCGAGCCGCGCGGCGGCATGAAATCGATCAGCGTGATGCTGCCGGTCGCGGTTTCGAACGTCGTCTCCAGGATCAGGCTGTCGCCGCGATAGCGCCGGCTGCAACGCACGATCTCTTCGGCAGGTGCGATCCGCCAGCGGCCGTTATTCTCGGTGCCGAGCAGCGCGGCAAAACAGGCTTCGGAATCGAACGACGGCCAGCACAGCCAATCGATCGAGCCGTCGCGGCCGACCAGGGCCGCGGTCTCGCAGTCGCCGATCAGCGCGTAGTCTTCGATCGGATTCGGCAAAACGTCACCCCGCGGTGCGACGGTCGGCGGTCGCCGCGAGCAGCGCTTGGCGGTTGATCACGGCGGGGATGTCTTCGATCGCCTTCGGCAGCCGCCGCCGCCAGTTCGGATGTTCCGACACCGTGCCCGGCACGTTCGGCTGATCGAGCACGCCGAGCAGATCTTCCAGCGCGATCGCCAATAGGCGCGACGGCGTGCGCGCCAGGAACGTCAGCACCGCGTAGATATCGTCTTGCTCGATCCCCTGATTGCGGAGCACATCGCCGAGCATCGCCAGCGCGTGCCGGCGGCTGTCGTCGCTCTCGCCGGGATCGACCCCGATCGAGCGCTTCAGATGCAGATCGGTCGAGGCACGCCATCCCGAATAGGTTGCGAGGTCGTGGGTGTTGAAGGTGACCAGTGCGTTCGGCAAATAGTGATCGAGCCCGAAGAACCAGCCCTGGTGGAAGTCGCGCTCGAACATCATCACGCGATACGACCAGATCCCCCACGCAGCCAGCCGATCGCGGAATCCGTCGGGCACCGTGCCGAGGTCTTCGCCGATTACCACGCAGCGATGCGCGACACTTTCTTGCGCGGTGACAGCCAGCAGGGCCTCGAGCGGCATCCGCACATAGACGCCCTGATTGGCGGCAAAGCCGTGCGGGACCAGATACAGCCGGTTGAGCCCAAGCACATGGTCGAGCCGGATCGCGCCGGCATAGCGCATCGAGGCGCGCAGCATGTCGCGGAACGGCGCGAAGCCGGTCAGCTCAAGCCCCGGCGCGTTGAATCCGGCGAGGCCCCAATTCTGGCCCGCGGTGTTGAGCGGATCGGGCGGCGCGCCGACCGATAGCAGCCGCGAGATCGCGGCCGGCTCGTTCCAGGCATCGAAGCCGTCGCTCTGCACACCGACTGCGACGTCGAGATAAAGACCGACGTTCATGCCGCGGGCGGCCGCGAGATCGCGGCAGCCGCGCAACTGATCGTCGGCGCACCACTGCGCGAATTCGAAGAACTCGACCTCTGGACCGTCTGGGCCGGCGCGCAACTGCGCGCAGCGCGTATCATCCGGATGTCGCCACTCCTCCGGCCAGTCCCACCACGGGTGGCCGAATTTGTGCCGCAGCACTTCGAAGCACGCGAACCGCGTCAGCAGCGGCGCGCGCTCGCGGCGAAACGCCTCGAACGCATCGCGCCGGGCGGCCGACGCCGAGGTGCGGAATGTCTCGTAGGCGGCGCGCAGGCCGCGCCACTTCACCGCCGCCACTGCGGCGTAGTCGATCAGTTCGCCATCGCGCAGCGACGCCAGCGTCTGGGCATCGACTGGCCGATCGTTTCCGGAAAACTCCGGCAGACTTTCGACGTCGACATACAGCGGATTGAGAAACAGCCGGCTGTTCGGCGAATACGGGCTGCAATCGCCGGGCCGATCGTCGAACAGCGCATGCAGCGGATTGAGGCCGATGCCGCCGGCGCCGAGGCTGGCAGCGAGCTCGATCAGATTGGCCAGATCGGTGAAATCACCGATGCCCCAGTTGCGTGACGATCGCAGGCTGTAGAGCTGCACGGCGACCAGCCAGGAGCGATCGAAGGCGCCGCCAAACGCGTGCGGCGGCGCGACCAAAAGCGGCACCTCTTCGGCGTGGCCTGATGCGTCCGTCAGCCGCACCCGATAGCTGCCGCTCGGCAGATCTTGCGGCCATGCGATGGATCGATCTTCGGCGGTGCCTTCGGCCAGCGTCGCCGCCGCGGCCATGATCACCCAGCGCACCGGGAGGGCCGCGCCTGCCCCCAGCTCCGAACGGTTCGGCTCGCCCTGCCGGATCACCACGATCCGATCGAGCAATCGCCGCTCCGCCGCCTCCGGGATCGCGTCGATGATCAGCCCTAGGGCTTCTGGCGGCGTGACGTGGCGGCGGCCCTGACCGTCATAAAACTCGGTCTGGATGCCCAGCTCGGCAGCTTTGGTGAATAAATCCATAAGGCACGCTGTCTACACGCCGCGCGGGGTGCGCCGCGAATCCGCCTGTCCGCCGACAGGATAGTCATATCGAACGCGATTGCGTAGGGTGAGTTCCATTGGAACCAGCGCGTCCTGGAAGCTTTGTAATCGAGAACCGCCCGGTTCACTATGGGACGTGCGTCCTAGATCGTGGGCATCACCTTACTCAATCGATCGTGGGCTATTGTGAACAAGTCGACACAAGCGCTTCAAACCGCCGCCACTCGCGGCGCCTTTCACATCGAAGACATCTATCCGCTGATCGACGGCGGACGATTCCCGGTGAAACGCATTGTCAGCGAGCCGATCGAGGTGTGGGCCGACATCTACCGCGACGGCCACGAAGTCATTGCCGCGGCTTTGGTCTGGCGGCGTGAGCAGGACAGCACATGGCAGCGGGTGCCGATGGTGCACGCCGTCAATGATCGCTGGTCTGCGACGTTCACGCCGCAGCAGCTCGGCCGTCACGTTTATGCGATCGAAGCCTGGACGGACGAGTTTGCGACCTGGCGACATGGTGCCGAACTCAAGCTGAAGGCCGGCCAGGATCTGTCGCTCGACGCCCTTGAGGGCGCAGGGCTGCTCACCAAAGCGCAGACCGACGATCCTGAGGTGCTGCGGCTGATCCAGCAGCGCTGCGAGGAATATCTACGGACCGGCGATATCACGCCGCTGCTATCGCCGGAATTGCGCGACGCCATGGGCAGCAGCCAGGCGCGGCACGACCTCACCCGCACCGAACCGCTGCCGCTGATGATCGACAGGCCCCGCGCCCGCTACGGCGCGTGGTACGAAATGGTGCCGCGCAGCCAGAGCACCGAGCCCGGCCGCCATGGTACTTTCCGCGATTGTATCGCGCGGCTGCCGGACGTCGCCGCGATGGGCTTCGACGTGGTGTACTTCACCCCGATCCATCCGATCGGCCACACCAACCGCAAGGGCCGCAACAACGCGCTTTGGGCCGAGCCTGGTGATCCCGGCAGCCCGTATGCGATCGGCGCCGAGGAAGGCGGCCACGATGCGGTGCATCCGGAGCTCGGCACGCTGGCGGACTTCCGCGCCTTCGTCGACGCCTGCGAGGTGGTCGGCATCGAGGTTGCGCTCGACATCGCCGTGCAGTGCTCGCCGGATCATCCGTGGCTGAAGCAGCATCCGGACTGGTTCAAGCGCCGGCCCGACGGCTCGATGAAATACGCCGAGAATCCGCCGAAGAAATACGAGGACATCGTCAACCCGGATTTCTCCTGCGAGGACGCCGGCTCGCTGTGGAACGCGCTGCGCGACGTGATCCTGTTCTGGGCCGATCATGGCGTGAAAATCTTCCGGGTCGACAATCCCCACACCAAGCCGCTGCGGTTCTGGGAATGGCTGATCCGCGAGGTGCAGCTCCGTCACCCCGACGTCATCTTCCTGGCCGAAGCGTTCACCCGGCCGAAGCTGATGAAGGGACTGGCCAAGCTCGGCTTCACGCAGTCCTACACTTACTTCACTTGGCGCACCCAGAAGTGGGAGATCGAGCAATATTTGCGCGAACTCACCGACTATCCGGAGCGCGACTTCTATCGACCGAACTTCTTCACCAATACGCCGGACATCCTGCCCTTCCATCTGCAGGGTGGCGAGCCGTGGATGTTCAAGTCGCGCCTCGTTCTCGCCGCAACGTTGTCATCGACCTATGGCATCTACAACGGCTTCGAACTGCTTGAGCACGAACCGATCCCCGGCAAGGAGGAGTATCTCGATTCCGAGAAATACGAGATCAAGGTGCGCGATTGGGACAAGCCGGGCAACATCAAGCCCTACATTCGCGACATCAACCGCATCCGCAGCGCCAACCCGGCGCTGCAGCAGACCAGCAATCTCCGCTTCCTCGACGTGCAGGACCCGAATGTGACCGGCTTCGTCAAAACCTCGGTCGACGGCACCAACGCGGTCGCCGTCGCGATCGCGCTCAGCAGCGACTACCATGAATTCTGGCTGCCACTCGGCGACGTCCAGATCGAGGTCGCCGGGGAGCGCCGGCCGGTCGCTGCGGTCGAGAACCTGCTGACCGGAGAACGCCACGCGCTCGATTGGGGCGGGATCAGCCTGCGGATGGACCCGCATCGAGACCCGGCGCTGCTGTTCCGTTGCCTGGCGTGAGTGCGGAAGCCATGAATGAAATGACACCGATCACGACGATCGACGGATCTGACGCGGAAACCTCCGACGAGCTCTGGTACAAAGACGCCATCATCTATCAGTTGCACGTCAAGGCGTTCGCCGACAGCAACAATGACGGCATCGGCGACTTCGCCGGCCTGACCGAAAAGCTCGATTATCTTCAGGAGCTCGGCGTCAATACGCTGTGGCTGCTGCCGTTCTATCCGTCGCCGCAGCGCGACGATGGCTACGACATTGCCGACTACGGCTCGATCAATCCCGACTTCGGCACGATGAAAGACTTCCGCCGCTTCATCGTCGAAGCCAAGAAGCGCAATCTGCGCGTCATCACCGAGCTGGTCATCAACCACACCTCGGATCAGCACGCCTGGTTCAAGCGAGCCCGGCGCAGCCCGAAGAATTCCAGCGCGCGCGACTGGTACGTCTGGAGCGACACCGACCAGAAATATCTCGGCACCCGGATCATCTTCACCGACACCGAGAAATCGAACTGGACCTGGGATCCGGAAGCCGGCCAGTATTATTGGCACCGGTTCTTCTCGCATCAGCCGGATCTGAACTTCGACAATCCGCGCGTGGTCGGCGCCGTCGTCAAGGTAATGAAGCGCTGGCTCGACACCGGTGTCGACGGTTTTCGGCTCGACGCCATTCCTTATCTGTGCGAGCGCGACGGCACCAACAACGAGAACCTTCCCGAGACCCACGCGGTCATCAAGCAGCTGCGCGCCGAACTCGACGCCTATGCCAAGGGCAAGCTGCTGCTCGCCGAAGCCAACCAGTGGCCGGAGGACGTCCAGCAGTATTTCGGCGACAGCGACGAATGCCACATGGCCTACCACTTCCCGCTGATGCCGCGGATCTACATGGCGATCGCGCAGGAAGACCGCTTCCCGATCACCGACATCATGCGGCAGACGCCGGAGATTCCGGCCAACTGCCAGTGGGCGATGTTCCTGCGCAACCACGACGAGCTGACACTCGAAATGGTCACCGATGTGGAGCGCGACTATCTCTGGAAGACCTATGCGGCCGATCCGCGGGCGCGGATCAATGTCGGCATCCGCCGCCGCCTCGCTCCGCTGATGGACAATGATCGCCGCAAGATCGAGCTGATGAACTCGCTGCTACTGTCGTTCCCCGGCACGCCGATCATCTATTACGGCGACGAGATCGGGATGGGCGACAACATCTATCTCGGTGACCGCAACGGCGTCCGCACCCCGATGCAGTGGTCGCCCGACCGCAACGGCGGTTTCTCGCGCGCCGACCCGGCGCGGCTGTATGCGCCGCCGATCATGGACCCGGTGTACGGCTACGCCTCGGTCAATGTCGAAGCGCAGCAGCGCAGCCTGTCGTCGTTGCTCAGCGCGATGAAGCGGCTGATCGCGGTGCGCAAGTCGACGCTGGCCTTCGGCCGCGGCAGCATGACGTTCATCCGCCCGAGCAACCGCGCCGTGCTGGCCTATGTCCGGCAGTATGAGGACGAAGTCATTCTCTGCGTCGCCAACCTGTCGCGCGCCGCGCAGGCGACCGAGCTTGATCTGTCGCCGTGGAAGGAGCGCGTGCCGCAGGAAATGCTCGGCCGCACCAAATTCCCGCCGATCGGCGAGCTGCCCTACATGATCACGCTGGCGCCCTTCGGTTTCTATTGGTTCAAGCTGCAGGAGCCCGGCACTGCGCCGCACGTCGCGCCGGTGTCGGCTGTGTCGGAATTCGTGACCCTGGTGGTGCCGCTCGGCTCGACCTGGATGACGCTCGGCCGCACCCGCTCGATGTTCGAGCACGAGGTGCTGCCGACATTCCTGTCCCGCACCCGCTGGTTTCCGGAGCGCAATCCACGCGCGATCCATCCGCGGCTCACTTCGGCGATTCCGTTTGCCAATGACGGCGACAACCGGCCGTGGCTCGCCTTCTTCGAGGCGACACAGCGCGGCACCACCTCGCGCTATCTGCTGCCGATGCAGATTGACTGGGTGCGGTTCGACCGCGAGCGCTACAATCCGCGGGCCTATGCCGCGGTCCGTCAGGGCGCCCGCGAGGGCACCCTACTGGATGTCGCGGCCGATCCGTCGTTCATCGCTCTCCTGCTGGAGAACGTCCGCGCTTCCCTCACCGTGACCGGCGACAACGGCGACCGGCTGGAATTCCGGCCCGGCTCCAAGCTGGCGGAACGGCCGGCCGGGCCGTTCCAGAACATCCGTGCCGTGGAGACCGAACAGTCGAATTCGACCGCGCTGGTCGACGGTGACTACGTGGTCAAGCTGTATCGGCGCCTGCAGACCGGCATCAATCCAGAGCTGGAGATGGGGCGCTTCCTCACCGAAGTCGCCGGCTACACCAACACCCCCGCGTTGCTCGGCAGCGTCGAGCTGATCGAAGGCGACAAGACCAGCGCGGTGGCGGTGGTGCACGAATTCGCCCGCAATCAGGGCGACGGTTGGACCGTCACCTCCGCCTATCTCGATCGCTACATCGACGAGCAGCGGGTGCTGGTCAGAAGCGAAGAAAAGGCCGAGGGCGATCAGCTCACGCCCTATCTGCACTTCATGGAGCGGACCGGCCAGCGGGTGGCGGAGATGCACATCGCGCTCGCCAGCCATCCGGAAGTGGCCGACTTCGCACCGGAGCCGATCAACGCCGAAGCCTCGCGCGGCTGGGCCGAGACCGTGGCGGCGTCGGCCGAGCGCGTGCTCGATGAACTCCGCCGGCGTCGCGACACGCTGAAAGATACCGATCGGCCGCTGGTCGATGAACTGCTGGCAGCCCGCGAGACGCTGATGTCGCGCATCCATGGCTTGCTTGGCGACGATGGCGGGCTCAACATCCGCCATCACGGTGACTTCCATCTGGGTCAGATGCTGATCGTCAAAGACGACATCTACATCATCGACTTCGAAGGCGAGCCGCGCCGGACTATGGCCGAGCGCCGCGCCAAGGCGCCGGCGGTGCGCGACGTCGCCGGCCTGGTGCGCTCGATCGACTATTCGACCACCGCGGCGCTCGATCGCGCGCTGAAGGCCGCATCCGAAGAGTCCGGCCGGCTCACCGAGGCCCTGGATCTATGGCGGATTCGCGCCACCGCGGCATTCCTCGACGGCTATCGCCGAACCATGGGCGACAGCCCGGTGTGGCCGGCGGATACCGCAGCTGCGGACCGCGTGCTCGACTTCTTCCTGATTGAAAAGGCGCTGTACGAGATCGACTACGAGATCGCACATCGTCCCGACTGGGTGCGCGTGCCGCTTGCCGGCCTCCTGCGCATCCTGTCGCCGCCTCCCGAGGAGCTTCCATGACCGTGCAACTGAGCGACGAAGCCTACGCAGTTCTCGAAGGCCGTCACGCCGATCCGTTTCGCTATCTCGGCGCACACCCGGAGGATGGCGGCACCGTGGTCCGCGTGCTGTTGCCCGATGCGGCGGCGGTGGACGTTGTCGGCGACAACGGCGAATCCGCCCCGCTCGAGCAGGCGCATCCGGCCGGACTGTTCACCGGCAAGCTGCCCGGCGGTTCGCCGCGCTACACGTTGCGCGCCCGGTTCGGCGACGCGACGATCGAGCTGCAGGATCCCTACCGCTTCCCGCCGATCCTGACCGACTTCGATCTTTACCTGCTCGGTGAAGGCACCGACCAACGGCTGTACGACAAGCTCGGCGCCCATCCGATGGAGCTGGAAGGCGTCGCCGGCGTCGGCTTCGTGGTGCTGGCGCCGAATGCGCGCCGCGTCAGCGTGGTCGGCGATTTCAACTACTGGAATCCGCTCCGCCACCAGATGCGGGTGCGCGGCAACGGCTATTGGGAGCTGTTCATCCCCGGCGCCCGTGCCGGCGATCACTACAAATTCGACCTCTCCGGCCCGCATGGCGAGCAGCTGCCGCAGAAGTCCGATCCCCTCGCCTTCGCCGCCGAGATGCGGCCGAAGACCGCTTCAATCGTGGTCGATGCCACCCAGCTGCCAAAGCCGCGGCCGGCCCCGGAGAACATCAACGCGCTGTCGGCGCCGATGTCGATCTACGAGGTGCATCTCGGCTCGTGGCGCCGCAAGGACGGCGACCAGTGGCTGACCTACCGCGAACTCGCCGAGCAGCTGCCGGCCTACGTTCGCGACATGGGCTTCACCCACGTCGAATTCCTCCCCGTCAGCGAGCATCCGTTCGATGGCTCGTGGGGCTATCAGCCCACCGGTCTCTATGCCCCCACCTCGCGGTTCGGCTCGCCGGAAGATTTCTGCGCGCTGGTCGACGCCTGCCATGCCGCCGGCATCGGCGTGATCCTCGACTGGGTGCCGGGCCACTTCCCGGACGATCCGCACGGCCTCGGCAATTTCGACGGCACCGCGCTGTACGAGCATGCCAACCCGATGCAGGGGCGGCATCTCGATTGGGGCACGCTGATCTACAATTACGGCCGCACCGAAGTCGTCAATTTCCTCACTGCCAACGCGCTGTTCTGGCTGGAGCGTTACGGGATCGACGGCCTCCGCGTCGATGCCGTGGCATCGATGCTGTATCTCGATTACAGCCGCCCCGCCGGCGGCTGGATCCCGAATAAGTTTGGTGGCCGCGAGAATATCGAGGCGATCGATTTCATTCGCCGCTTCAACAGCCAGGTGTTCGACAATTTCCCGCACGCCACCACCGCTGCGGAAGAATCCACCGCCTGGCCGCAGGTGTCACGCCCGGTCGAATTCGGCGGACTTGGCTTCGGCTACAAGTGGAACATGGGGTGGATGCACGACACGCTGAACTACATCAGCAAGGATCCGATCCACCGCAAATATCACCACGGCCAGATCCTGTTCGGCTTGCATTACGCCTTCTCGGAGAATTTCATTCTGCCGCTGTCGCACGACGAGGTGGTCCACGGCAAACGTTCGATCCTCGGCCGGATGCCGGGCGACGAGTGGCAGCGCTTCGCAAACTTGCGCGCGTATTATGCCTTCATGTTCGGCCATCCCGGCAAGAAACTGCTGTTCATGGGCAGCGAGTTCGGCCAGGAGCGCGAGTGGAGCCACGATCGCTCGCTCGACTGGCACCTGCTCGAATATCCGAAATATGCCGGCATTCAGGCGCTGCTGCGCGACCTCAACAAGCTGTACCGGTCGCTGCCGGCGCTGCATCAGCTCGATTGCGATCCGTTCGGCTTCGAATGGCTGATCACCGAAGATGCCAACCGCAATGTGTTTGCTTGGATGCGCAAGGGCAACGATACCCGCTCCCGCTGCCTGGTGATCGTCAACTTCTCGCCGAACGTCTATCAGGACTATCGCGTGCGCGTGCCGTTCCCCGGTCGCTGGCGCGAAGTGTTCAATTCGGATGCGGCCGGCTACGGCGGCAGCAATGTCGGCAATGGCGGCGAGGTCCGCACCCTCGAAGGTCTGGTGCCGGAGCTCAGCCTGACGATCCCGCCGCTGGCCGCGATCTTCCTGACGCCGGAGGATTGACGCCTATGCCGCGCGCAGCGCCAAGCTCGCGCGCGGGCCGGCAACGATCGGCGAGTATCCGTCTCGTGAAATCCCGCACGCGCAAGTGTGACGGTTTGGCGATGCCCGCGCGATCGGGCATCGTTTTGCACAAAGCCACGTCAGAATGGCAGATTTACTAGTGTTCTTCGATTTCGAAGTTCGCTAACAAAGACAGTCGCAGGCTATGCGAACTTCGTGATCGGGACACTCGCTATGCGCCTCACCGCCGGAACCGACTCCCGTCTCGGAGCGACCTGGGACGGGCGCGGCACCAACTTCGCGCTGTTCTCCGCCAATGCCCACAAGGTTGAGCTCTGCCTGTTCGATGCCCAGGGCCGCCGCGAACTGGAACGGATCGAACTGCCGGAACGCACCGAGGACGTCTGGCACGGCTACCTCAACGACGTCTCGCCCGGCCAGCTCTACGGCTATCGGGTGCATGGTCCCTACGATCCCGATCGCGGCCACCGCTTCAACGCCCATAAGCTGCTGCTCGACCCCTACGCCAAGCGGCTGAACGGCCGATTGGTGTGGAGCGAGGCGCACTTCGCCTATCGCACCGGTTCGCCCCGCGAGGACCTGTCGTTCGACCGCCGCGACAGCGCGCGCGGCATGCCAAAGGCGGTGGTGGTCGACGAGACCGTCGGCAGCGGCCGGCGCGAGACCCGGCCCGGCGTGCGCTGGGAAGACACCATCGTGTACGAAGCTCACGTCAAAGGCCTGACCCAGCAGCGCGAAGATGTGCCGCCCGGGCTGCGCGGCACATTCGGCGGCCTCGCCTGCCCGTCGATGATCGCGCATTTCAAACGGCTGGGCGTCACCACAATTGAACTTTTGCCAGTTCACGGCTTTGTCGATGACCGCATCCTGGTCGAGAAGAAGCTGGTGAATTACTGGGGCTACAACACGATCTCGTTCTTCGCGCCCGAGGTCCGCTACGCGCCGGACAAGGACAATCCGCTGGACTCGTTCCGCACCACCGTGGCGCGGCTGCACGATGCCGGGATCGAGGTGCTGCTCGACGTCGTCTACAACCACACCGCCGAGGGCAATCATCTCGGTCCGACGCTGTCGTTTCGCGGCATCGACAATGCCTCATACTACTGGCTGAAGCCGGACAATCCGCGCTACTACGACGACTTCACCGGCTGCGGCAATTCGATGAACCTGACCCATCCGCGGGTGCTGCAGATGGTGATGGACAGCCTGCGCTACTGGGTCGAAGTCTGCCATGTCGACGGCTTCCGGTTCGATCTTGCCACCACGCTGGCGCGCGGCCCGAACGGCTTCGATCGCAACTCCGGCTTCTTCACCGCGATCCGCCAGGATCCGATCCTCGCAGGCGTCAAGCTGGTCGCCGAGCCGTGGGATCTGGGCATGGGCGGCTATCAGGTCGGGGCGTTTCCGTCGCAATGGTCGGAGTGGAATGACCGCTATCGCAGCGTGATGCGGCGCTACTGGAGCGGCGAAGGCAGCCTGATCGGCGAAGTCTCGCGGCGGATGACCGGCTCGTCCGACATGTTCAACCACGATGGCCGGATGCCGCGCGCCAGCATCAACCACGTCACCGTGCACGACGGCTTCACGCTCGCCGACCTGTTCAGCTACGAGCACAAGCACAACATTGCCAACGGCGAAGACAATCGCGACGGCTCCAACGACAATCACAGCAACAACTGCGGCATCGAAGGTCCGACCGACGATCCGAAGATTCTCGGGATGCGTCGCCAGCTCCGCAAGAACCAGCTCGCCTGTCTGTTCCTGGCGCAGGGCGTGCCGCTGCTGCTCGCCGGCGACGAGGTCGGCAATTCGCAGTCCGGCAACAACAACGCCTATTGCCAGGACAACGAAATCGGCTGGGTCGGCTGGGACGGCGCCAATACCGAAGACGACATGGTGGAGTTCGTCGGACTGATGACCGACATCCGCCGCCGCTTCCCGCAGCTGCGCTCGCGGCGCTGGCTCGACGGTCGCCGCGCGGACGGCTCTTACGGCGTGTTGTGGCTGACGCCGTCGGCCGCCGAGATGACCGAGCAGGACTGGGCGTTTCCCGACGGCCGCTTCCTCGCCTACATGCTGAGCCCGAGCGAGCCCGGCGGCGATGCGATTCTCATCGTGCTGAATTCCGGCGTCGAGACGATCGATTTCCACCTGCCGAAGACCAGCGACTATCCGGTCTGGCACCAGCTGTTCGACACCACCAAGGACACCGTGCAGGTCGCGCCGCTGAAGTGCGGCAGTGCGAGTGCGGCGCCGCCCCGCTCGGTGCTGGCCTTCGCCGGGACGATCGCATGACCGGACGCAGCTTCGGTCCGCGTCTTACTGCGAGCGGCGCCGAATTCCGGCTGTGGGCGCCCAACGCGAAAAAGGCAGAAGTGATGCTGGACGGCGCGCCGCATCCGATGCAGCGCGACGACAAGGGCTGGCACAAAACCGAGATTGCCGGAATCGGCGTCGGCGCGCGCTATCGCTTCCGCCTCGACGGCGATCTCGAAGTCCCTGATCCAGGCTCGCTGTTTCAGCCCGAGGATATCGCCGGGCCCAGCGAAGTGATCGACCACGGCTCCTATGCCTGGCGCGCCGCCGATTGGCGCGGCCGGCCGTGGGCCGAGACGGTGCTGCTGGAGACCCATGTCGGCACCTTCACGCCGGAGGGCAGCTTCCGCGCGATGATCGACAAGCTCGATCATCTGGTGGCGACCGGATTCACCGCGCTGGAATTGATGCCGCTGGCGGATTTCCCGGGGCGGCGCAATTGGGGCTACGACGGCGTGCTGTGGTACGCACCCGACAGCGCCTATGGACGCCCCGAGGATCTGAAAGCGCTGATCGACGAAGCGCATCTGCGCGGGCTGATGGTGTTTCTCGACGTCGTCTACAACCATTTCGGACCGGAAGGGAATTACCTCGGCGGCTATGCTCCGGGGTTCTTCTCGGATTCGCATACGCCCTGGGGCAACGCGATCAACTACTATGCTCCCGAAGTCCGCGCGTTCGCGATCGAGAACGCGCTGCATTGGCTGCGCGACTATAGGTTCGACGGGCTGCGGCTCGACGCCGTGCATGCGATCCCGGATCAGGGCGAGATCCCGATGCTGCACGAATTGTCCCGCGAGGCCGGCAAGCTCGCGGCCGAGACCGGCCGGCATATCCATCTGGTGCTGGAGAACGACGACAATATCGCCGCGGTGCTTGATCCGGTCACCGATCCACCGCGCGGGCAGTATCGGGCGCAGTGGAACGACGATTATCACCACGCCTGGCATGTCGCGCTGAGCGGCGAGCGCCAGGGCTACTACTCCGATTATGCCGATGCGCCGCTCGGGCATCTGTGCCGCGCGCTCGGCTCCGGCTTTGCGTATCAGGGCGAACCTTCAGCGCATCGCGGCGGCACGCCGCGCGGTGAGCCGAGCGGCAAATTGCCGCCGCTGGCCTTCGTCAACTTCCTGCAGAACCACGACCAGATCGGCAATCGCGCGCTCGGCGATCGGCTGGAGAGCCTCGCCAAGCCCGAAGCGATCGAAGCGGCGCTGGCGATCACGCTGCTGGCACCGATGGTGCCGATGCTGTTCATGGGTGAGGAATGGGGATCGCAGGCACCATTCCCGTTCTTCTGCGATTTCCACGGCGAACTCGCCGAAGCGGTCCGTGCCGGCCGCCGCAAGGAGTTCGCCGGCGCCTACGAGAAGTACGGCGACGACGTCCCCGATCCGCTGAGCGAGGAGACGTTCAAGAGCGCCGTGCTCGATTGGCGCGAGCGCGACGACGGCGCCGGCGCGCAGCGGCTGGCGCTGGTGTCGCGGCTGCTGCAGCTTCGCCGCAACATGATCGTGCCGCGGCTCGCCGGCGCACGGTTCGGCACAGCGGCGGTTGCCGATGATGGAATGCTGACCGCAAACTGGCGGCTCGGCGATGGGTCGACGTTGCGGCTTGCGGCAAATCTGACGGACAGCGAGCGCGAAGCCGGCGCCGCTGGCCCAGGCGTTGGAACGATTCTGTGGGGCGACGATTGGAACCGGATCATTCCGCCGTGGGCGGTGACCTGGCGCCTCGAGCAATCCTAAATGCCTCCTGTCATTCCGACTGCCACCTACCGTTTGCAACTCACCGCCGATTTCGGTTTCGACCACGCCGCCGCAATCGTCCCCTACCTGAAGCGTCTCGGGATTTCGCATCTCTACGCGTCGCCGTTCATGAAGGCGCGCAAGGGCTCGACCCACGGCTACGACATCGTCGATCACACCCAACTCAATCCCGAGCTCGGCGGCGAAGAAGGCTTCGCCCGGCTCAGCGCCGTGCTGAAGCAGCATGACATCGGTTTGATCCTCGACTTCGTCCCCAACCATGTCGGCGTGCACTACGCCGACAACCCGTGGTGGCTCGACGTCCTGGAATGGGGCCCGGCCTCGCCGCATGCGGCGTCGTTCGACATCGATTGGGAGATGCTGCCGTTCCGCGCCCGCGGCGGCGTGCTGCTGCCGATCATCGGCTCGTCCTACGGCAAAGCGCTGGAAGGCGGCGAGATCGAGCTGCGCTACGACCCTGCCGACGGCAGCTTCTCGGCCTGGTACTACGAACACCGGCTGCCGATCGCGCCGCAGCGCTACAGCGAGATCCTGCGCACCATCGTGCGCGAGGCGGACGCCGCCGAGACCGACGCCGGCCGCGCGATCCTGGAGCTTGCCGCGCGCTACACCGGATTGCGCCGTCCGACGCGCAAGGAAGCCCCCGAATTCAAGGCGGCGCTGCAGACGATCTCCGGCGCTGCGGACGTGATCGCGCGCGGGCTCGACGCCTACCGCGCCGGCGAAGGCCGCACCCAGCAGATCCAGACGCTGCACAACCTTCTGGAGCGCCAGCACTACAAGCTCGGTCATTGGCAGCTGGCGTCGAGCGAGATCAACTACCGCCGGTTCTTCGACGTCAACACCCTCGCCGGCTTGCGGGTCGAAGACGCCGGCACCTTCGAGGCGATCCACAGCCGGGTGAAGAAGCTGCTGGCCGACGGCCAGCTGCAGGGCCTGCGGCTCGATCACATCGACGGCCTGCGCGACCCGGCGCAGTACTTCCAGCGGCTGCGTCGGCTGGCCCGCGAGGCGCAAGGCGCTAACGCTCCGCCGCTTTACACGGTGATCGAGAAGATCCTCGGCGAAGGCGAGGCGCTGCATCGGTTCGCCGGCGTCCACGGCACTACCGGCTATGAATGGCTCAACGTCATCACCCGCGTGCTGCTCGACGGCAATGGCCTGAAGCCGCTCGACGAGACCTGGCGCCAGGCCAGCAATCTGTCGCCGGCATTCGATCCGGTGCTCAAGGCCGCCAAGCGCCGCGTGCTGGAGACGTTGCTGCTGAGCGAGTTCACTGTGCTCACCAGGCTGCTGGCGCGGATCGCATCGGGGCACTACTCGACCCGCGATTTTTCCGCCGACAATCTGCGACAGGCGTTCGAGCTCTACGTGCTGCACTTCCCGGTGTATCGCACCTATCTGACCGGCAACAGCCCGACCCAGCTCGACCGCCGGCTGATCGAAGACACCATCGCCAAGGCGCGGGCCGACTGGTTCGGCGCCGACGACGGCATCTTCGAATTCCTCAAAGACGTGCTGACGATGGACCTGGTGAAGCCGGGCCGCGCGCCACACTCCAAGCCGCGGGTGCGCCGCTTCGCCCTCAAGGTGCAGCAGTTCACCGGGCCGACGATGGCGAAGTCGCTCGAGGACACCGCGTTCTATCGCTATCACCGGCTGCTGGCGCTGAACGAGGTCGGCGGCGATCCGGCCGCGCCGGAGATGCCGACCGCCGCATTCCACGCCGCAATGCAGAGCCGCGCCCAGGATTGGCCGCACGGCATGACCGCGACGATGACGCACGACGCCAAGCGCGGCGAAGACGCGCGCGCGCGGCTGTCGTCGCTCGCCGAAATCCCCGGCGAATGGGCCAGCGCCGTCGGCAAATGGAAGCTGCTCAACGCGCCGCATCTCGTCGTCGACGGCGAGATGCGCGCCCCCTCGCCCGCGTTCGAATACATGCTGTATCAGGCGTTGCTCGGCGCCTGGCCGCTGACGCCCGATCCGGATTTCGCCGATCGCTTCCAGGGCTTCGCGCTGAAGGCTGCTCGCGAGGGCAAGCAGGAAACCAACTGGCTCAATCCGAACCTCGCTTACGAAGAAGGCGTGCGCACCTTCATCGACCGCATCCTCGATCCGACACTGTCGGGTGCGTTCCTGGAGTCGGTCGAGACGCTGCACCGCCGGCTGTCGCTGCTCGGTGCGCTCAATGGGCTCGGTCAGGTGACGCTGAAGGCGATGATGCCCGGCGTGCCGGATTTCTATCAGGGCACCGAGTTCTGGGATTTCTCGTTGGTCGATCCCGACAACCGCCGTCCGGTGGATTTCGACGCGCGTTCCGCAGCGCTGGAGTCATTGCACGACCAGCCCGACTGGGAAACGCTGACCGCGAATTGGAGCGACGGCCGCGTCAAGCTGGCCTGGACGCATCAGTTACTGCGGCTCCGGCGCGACCACGCCGAGCTGTTCGCCGATGGCGACTACCGGCCGCTCGCTGTCAAAGGCGTCCACCGCGACCGCATCGTCGCATTCGCCCGCACCCGCGGCAGCGACGCAGTGATCGTCGTCGTGGCGAAGGGCCTCGCTCCGTTGTCCGATGATGGCCGGCACTGGCCGACCGCCGATGCGTATGATGGCACGATCGATACCAAAGGCTATGCGGTCGAAACCGGCGATGGCGAAAACGCGTCGGGCGAACTGCAGCTCCGCGACCTGTTCCGCCACCTCCCCGTCGCCGTGCATCGCGCGCGCCTGATAGGCACGAAGCGAGTCCGGCGCGGCTGAGCAGGCCCCATGGTCTGCAGAGCTGTCAACGCAGCCCCGCCTCGTCATTCCGGGGCGCTCGCGTAGCGAGCGAACCCGGAATCTGCTGCGGGCACCGACCGCCGCAAAGCTCTGCTCGCTGCGAGATTCCGGGTTCGCGCTGCGCGCGCCCCGGAATGACTCGGGAGAGACTGTGCAAGACTCCGGCCATCGGCAGTGGCGAACGATCGCGCGCCCACAAACACCGAGGCCGCCCGGGAGCTGGAGCCGGACGGCCTGACGGGGTTTGTGCCGATCAGGAAATCGGTTCCCTCACCCGCACGACCAGCATTCCAAGATTCGGTTACTTACAACTTAATGCAATCTACCGATAAGTACTTGCTGCAGCGCCATAATTTGGTGCGACGCACGCAACTTGTTACTTCTTCTCGAGCAACAAGTGTCCGCGCTTCTGGATCACGACGCGCGCCGCATCGGCGAATTTCTGCAGCAGCCACGGCAGGCGCACTTCCAGCCGGACGTGATCTTCGGCAACGTCGACATGGCCGGCCGCGACCTGGCCCAGCGCGCGGACGCGGAACAGCATCTGGTCGCCGCGCCAGGTCTCCTCATCCACCTTCAGGATCGGCACGTTGATCGCTGCGCGGCTGAGGCCGGTCTGCAGCCGGCGGCGCGCTTCGTCGCGGCCGAGGCGATGAGGGATCGATACGACAAGCGGAGCTGACATTGGGGCGTCCTCGTCACTGCGTGGGTTGATTACTCCCCTATCTAAGTGAGCATTGCGAAAACAACAGGGCCGCGCGCCATATCTCAAGTTTCCGCTTCGGAACCTTCGTTGTTACGCCGTGTTCTCACTCCCAGCAGGCGGAGCACTCGGGCGACCCGCCGCGATAAGGAGAGCGGAAATGTCCATCGGCACAATCATCCTCATCATTCTGATCATCGCCTTGCTGGGCGGCTTCACCGGCGTCGGCGGCGGACCGTTCTACGGCACCGGATACTACGGCGGCGGCGGCCTCGGTCTGGTGATCGTGATCCTGCTGATCCTGCTGCTGCTCGGCAAGATCTGACGCAACCTATCTTCGATCTGCCGATCGACGCTGTCATGCCCGGGCTCGTCCCGGGCATCCACGTATGCGGCACAGTTTCAGCGGTATGGACTCGCGTCACGCCGGGCTCATGATGCGCCCGACGTCAACGCCTTGATCGCCGGCCTGAGCGGGGCTGCCGCCTCGTCGTAGTCGGCCCACGCCTTGGGCCGCTTCATCAACGCGGGCACCGTCTCGATGGTGTAGCGCTTGGGGTCGAGACCGGCCTTCACCTGCGACCACGTCACCGGCATCGACACGGTTGCGCCGGTGCGGGCTCGCGGCGACAGTACCGCGACCGCCGTCGACATCCGGTCGTTGCGCAAGTAATCGAGGAAGATCTTTCCCGTGCGCTTCTGCTTCGACATGTTGAGCAGATACTGCTCGGGACTGTCCTCGGCCATCTGCGCACACACCGTCTGGGCAAACGTCTTGGCCGCCTTCCAGTCGACACTGTCGTCGGGCTTCAGCGGCACCACGACGTGCAAGCCCTTGCCGCCGGTGGTCTTGCAGAACGTCGCAAGCCCCAATGCTTCGAGGCGCTGCTTCATTTCCTTGGCGGCCACGATCACCTCGTCGAACCCGACCTCGGGTGCCGGATCGAGATCGAACACCAGCCGTCCCGGCACGTCGTAGCGGTTCGGCGCGCAGTTCCAGGGATGCAACTCGACGCCGCCGATCTGCGCCACGGCAATCAGGCCTTCGAGGCGGTCGATCTGCACATAGGGCTTGCGATCGCCGGAAACCTTGGCCAGTTCGATCAAATTCGACATTCCCGGCATGGCGTGCCGCTGAAAGAACAGCTCGCCGCCGATGCCGTCGGGCGCGCGCACGATCGAACACGGCCGCCCCTTGATGTGCGGGATCAGCCAGTCGCCCACTTCGGCGAAGTAATCGGCCAGATTGCGCTTGGTCACGGCGCCGCTGATCTCGCTCTCCGGCCACAGCTCCTTGTCGGGCTTGGAGATCACCACGCCCATCACCTCGGACCGGGCAGCGTCGGCGCGGCGGGGCGCGGCGCGCTTGCCCGCAGCCTTTCGCGGCTTCGCCGTCTTGGCGGCCCGGCGCTTCGGCTTTGGTTCGGCAAGCTCGACCTGCTGCGGCTCCTCGGCTTCGACCTCCGCAGCCGGCTTGTCGGCGCGCAGCCCCTTGAAGGCCGCCTGACGCACCATGCCGCCGCCGGTGAAGCCGGCGAATTCGATCTCGGCGACCAGCTCCGGAGTCACCCAGTGGACGTCGCGCGTCTTCTTCGGCGCATTGGCGCCACTGAACGGATTGCGATCGGCTTCATGCGCCTTCAGCTCGGGCAGGATGCGCTTGACCACGTCCTGGCCGAACCCGGTGCCGACGATGCCCACATAGGCGAGGTCATCGCCGCGGTGAACGCCGACCAGCAGCGAACGAAATTTGCCGTTGGTGGTCTTCCAGCCGCCGATCACCACCTCGTGGCCGGCGCGGCACTTCGCCTTGGTCCAGGCACCGCTGCGGCCGGAGCGATACGGCGCATCGAGCTTCTTCGAGACGATGCCTTCGAGCGACAGCTTGCAGGCCGACTGCAGAATGGCGTCGCCGCCGGTTTCAAAATGCTCGACGTAGCGTATCAGGCCTTCCTTGCGACGGCCACGTGCGGCCTTCAGCAAAGCGGCGAGCCGCTCCTTGCGCTCCGACAGCGGCAGCCGGCGCAGATCCTCACCCTCCGCATAGAGCAGATCGAATGCAAAGCAGATCAGGTTGTCGGTGTCGCCGTCCGACAGCGCCGCCTGCAGCGCGGCGAAATCCGGCTGGCCGTGCGAATCCAGAGCCACCACCTCGGTGTCGATGATCGCGTCCGGCAGCGACGTCGCTTCTTCCGCGATCGCGCTGAATTTGCCCGTCCAGTCGAGGCCCTTGCGTGTCAGCAGCTTGGCTTGCCCCTGCTCGATGCGGAGCTGCATCCGGTAGCCATCGAACTTGATCTCGTGGCCCCAGCCTTCGCCGCCGGGCGGCCGTTCCACCGAGGTGCAGAGCTGCGGCGGCACGAAATCCGGCATGGCCGCGCGGGTGTCACGAACAGCAGACTTACTCCGCACCGCGGGTTTCGCGGACTTCGCAGCTTTCGCTTTGGCGGGCGTCTTCGGCTTGGCTTTCGTCGCCTTCTTCGCAGCGCCCGTCTCCGCGCGCTGATCGGCCGCAAGCCCGGTGTTGGAATCCCACACCGCGTCCGCCGTCACCTTCGCGGCCGCCTTGCGCAGCATGAACGGCTTCGGTGCCTTGCCCTTGCCCGCCGCGATCGTCGCCATGGCGCGTCCCGAGGCGACCGAGCGGTCGTCGTCGAGCACGGTGTTGGCGTCGCCCTCGCGGGCGTCGTCGTCGCGGTGCTTGATCAGCAGCCAATTGGTGCGCTTGCCGCCATTGCGGTCGTGCCGCATCCGCACCAGCACCCAGCTGCCATGCAGCTTCTCGCCGTGCAGGGTGAACTTCAGGTCGCCCTTTTTGAAGCCGCGCTCGGGATCGTCGCACTCCCAATAGCCGCGGTCCCAGAGCTGCACCGTGCCGCCGCCATACTGGCCCTTCGGGATCGTGCCTTCGAAGTCGCCGTAGTCCAGCGGATGATCCTCGACCTCGACAGCGAGACGCTTGTCGTGCGGATCGAGCGACGGTCCCTTGGTCACTGCCCAGGACTTGAACACGCCGCCATATTCCAGGCGCAGGTCGTAGTGCAGACGGGTAGCGTCGTGCTTCTGGATCACGAACCGTCGCTGCTTCGAAGGCGCCACCTTGGCGTCGCCGCGCGGCTCCGCGGTCTGCTCGAAATCGCGTTTCTTGCGGTAGATGCTGAGCTTGTTGCTGGCCACCGTCGCTCCTTACTCACCGCCGACAGGCTGGGCTTGGTCGGAACCAAAACCCGGGATGCCCGTTCAAGTTCCACCCATGATAGCATCGACGTGACCGCCCGGTCGCGACTGCTCGAGCCCTCGGAGAATTCCCATGCCTCGCGCCTACTGGAAGGGCACGCTGAAGCTGTCCCTCGTCACCTGCCCGGTGGCGCTATATCCGGCCACGACCAGCGTCGAGAAGACCCGCTTCCACATGATCAATGCGGAAACCGGCAATCGGCTGAAGCAGCAGATGATCGACGAAGACACCGGCGAGGTGGTCGAGAAGGATCAGAAGGCCCGCGGCTACGAGGTGCGCAAGGGCAAGTACATCGAGATCGAAAAGGACGAACTCGAAGCGGTTCAGATCGAGAGCACCCACACCATCGACATCGACAGCTTCGTGCCGGCCGATGAAATCGACCAGCGCTTCCTCAATCATCCGTACTACATCGTTCCGGACGGCAAGGCCGGCGTCGACGCCTTCGCGGTGATCCGCGACGCGATGAAGGACAAAGGCCGCGTCGCGCTCGGCCGCATCGTGCTCACCAACCGCGAGCATGTGCTGGCGATCGAGCCGTTCGGCAAGGGGCTGCTGGCGACCACGCTGCGCTACCCTTACGAGCTGCGCGATGCGGACGAGTATTTCGACGGCATCAAGTCGCCGAAAATCTCCAAGGACATGATCGAGCTCGCCGGCCACATCCTCGAGACCAAGGCGGCGCATTTCGATCCCAAGAAGTTCAAGGACGACTACGAGACCGCGCTGAAGGCGCTGGTCAAGCGCAAGGCCTCCGGCAAGTCGATCAAGCTGCCCGAACCGGAGGAGAAGGAGAGCAACGTCGTCAGCCTGATGGACGCGCTGAAGCAGAGTCTCGAAGGCGGCAAATCCGGCACCAAAACCGGCAAGGCCCATAGCCGCCGCAAAGCCTCCCGCTCTTCCCGCACCACCACCAAAGCCCGCCGCTCCAACGCGAGGCAGCGCAAGGCGGGGTGAGTTGGCTTAGATACGGCGTCTCCCAGCGAACCTCTGACGCATGGTCGACATCTCGCGACGTCTCCCACACACGTCATTCCGGGGCGCGAGCGCTAGAGCATCTCTGCTTTTGACAGAATGAGGACCGCACTTCCTAGCGGTCGCAGCTTGTAGAACCTCATGGTGAGGAGGCGCGAAGCGCCGTCTCGAACCATGCGCCGCAGGCGATGTGGCTCCTCATCCTTCGAGACGCCCGGCAAGGCCGAGCTCCTCAGGATGAGGACTTCGGACGCTTGGCAAAGGCCAAATCCGCTTCAACCAATCGATGAAGCGCTCTAGCTCGCGAACCCGGAATCTCGAAGTTATTTTGCGGCTGCGCGGCCGAGCCGTCAGTACCCTGAATCTCCAGATTCCGGGTTCGCCGCTGCGCGGCGCCCCGGAATGACTCGCGCTTGAGTGGTACGTGTTCAGGCCGACGACTTCTTCTTGGCAGACTTGTTCTTGCCAGACTTGCGCGACTACGATTTGCGGCTAGACGATTTTCGCGCGCTGGATGTTTTTCGCGTGCTGGATGACTTCGACGACTTGCGGCCCGATGACTTCTTCGTCCCGGCCCGCGTGCTGCTGGACTTTGTCGTCCTCTTGGTCGTCCTCTTGGTCGTCTTCTTCGTCGTCTTACGGCCGGACTTAGTGGCCTTTTTGGTCGACGCCTTTGCAGCCTTCTTACCGGCTTTCTTCTTTGGCACCTTCGCGCCTTCGGCGCGAGCTTCCGACAGACCGATCGCGATCGCCTGTTTGCGGCTCTTGACCTTCCTGCCGGAGCCGCCGCTCTTCAGCGTACCGGCCTTGCGCTTCTTCATCGCGCGGCCGACCTTGGCGGACGCTTTCTTGGAATATTTCCGGGCCATGATCTCCTCCCTATGGAACGATGATCAATGATACCGGTCGGCGATGGTTCCTTGGCGGAGCTATCAGTCCTGCTCACCGTCCACAGCCGGTGCGCTGGCGAGCTTCTCGATGACGAACACGATCACCTCGTTGCTGCGCTCACTCGTGATGATGCGATCGCCGGTCTCGCCGATCAGCACCGGAATATCGATCAGCGCCATCGGATCGGTGCAGCGGACTTCCAACACATCGCCGGGCTGCAAACGCGGCAGCGCCTTGCGGGTCTTGAGCACCGGCAGCGGGCATTTCAGCCCGGTGAGATCGAGAACAGTCTTGGCCATGGCGGCGGACGATGACGAAGCCGCGGCGCGCGGTCAATTGCCTTCGGCCTCGTTCTTATTGCCGAGCCGCGCCATGGTGAGCTAACGACGGGCATTGCCGAGTGACGACGTGGTGCGGAGTGCGCAATGGCTGATGTTCGACCACCCGCCGTCATCCTGGCCGGCGGCCTTGCCCGCCGGATGGGCGGCGGCGACAAACCACTGCGGTCGATCGCCGGCCGGCCGCTGCTGGCTCATGTGATCGAGCGCCTGCAGCCGCAATGTGGCGCGCTGGCGCTCAACGCCAATGGCGACCCGAGCCGGTTCGGCCGCTTCGCCCTGCCGGTGATCGCCGATACGGTGCACGACTTCCCCGGCCCGCTCGCCGGCGTGCTGGCAGCGATGGAATGGGCGGCGACGGCGCAGCCGTACGCGCAGCATGTTTTGACCGTGCCGGGCGATTGTCCGTTTCTGCCGCGCGATCTGGTGGCTCGGCTCGGTCAGGCCCGACTCGCTCAGAATGCCGAGATTGCCGTGGCGGCATCCGACGGCCACTTGCATCCGGTGATCGCGCTGTGGCCGGTTGCGCTGCGCGAGGCGCTGCGAACCGCCTTGGTCGACGAGGACATCCGCAAGGTCGAACGCTTCACCGCGCGCTATCGGCGCACCGAGGTGGAATGGCCGGTGACGCCATTCGATCCGTTCTTCAACGCCAATACGCCGGAAGATGTCGCGGAAGCCGAACGCATCGCGGCGGGCGACAAATAGCAGGCAATCTCCCCCGTCATTGCGAGCGGAGCGAAGCAATCCAGCCGCGTGCACCGAACTGGATTGCTTCGTCGGCTTCGCCTCCTCGCAATGACGGAGGCGATGTACGAGCCTACGGCGTCAGCACCGCGCGGCCGACCAGCTTGCCCTTCTGCAGATCGAGCAGCGCGTCATAGGCTTGCGGCAAGGCCACCTTGGTGACCGGGATCGGCGACACCTTCTTGGCGCGGACGAGGTCGAGCAATTCCTGCGTCTCCGCAAGATTGCCGACGTAGCTGCCCTGGATGGTGATGGCGCGCATCGGGATGAACGGCAGCGCCCATGGGGCGCCGCCGCCGAACAGGCCGACGATCACCAACTTGCCGCCCTTGGTGAGACAATCGAAGCCGAGCTGCGCGGTCTGCGGATTGCCGACCAGATCGAGCGCGCCGCGCACCGGGCCTTTGGCGATGGCGGCGATCTGCGCCAGCGCCTCGGGGGCCGCAGCATCGACGGTGCCGAGCGCGCCGGCCTTCTGTGCCGCGTCGCGCTTGGCTGCGTCGATATCGACCATGATGGCGCCCTTGCCGCCCATTGCTTTGAGCAGCTCCAGGGCCATCAGTCCGAGTCCGCCGGCGCCGAAGATCACGATCGGGCTGTCGAGGCAGAAGTCGAGCTTCTTCAGCGCGCTGTAGGTGGTGATGCCGGAGCATGCATAGGGCGCCGCGGTGACCGGATCGAGACCATCGAGGCTGAGCAGATAGCGCGGATGCGGCACGATCAGTTCGTCCGAATAGCCGCCGTCGCAATACACGCCGAGAAACCGCGGTTTCAGGCACATGTTTTCGTCGCCGGCTTTGCAAACATCACATTCGCCGCAACCGATCCACGGATACACCAGCGCGATCTCGCCGATCTTGGCGTCCTTGGCATCAGGACCGGCGGCGATGATCTCACCGACGGTCTCGTGCCCCATCGTCAGCGGCAGCGCGACGCCGCGATCCTGCAGCGACAGCCGCTTGCGGCCGTGGCCGAGTTCATAGCCGCCTTCCCAGATGTGCAGATCGCTGTGGCAGATGCCGGCGGCCTTGACGCGCACCAGCACTTGCGTGCCGGTCAATTCCGGCGTCGGCCGGTTGTCTTCGCTCAGCGGTTTGCCGAAATCGGTGACGCGAAAGCTCCTCATGGCGTAGTCTCCCGAGAGTGTTTTTGTTTATCGCCGAAGCATGCCACGGCGCCGCACGGCCGTCGATGGCCGGCGCAGCTTACGCCGCGCTGCGGAATTCGGCCGTGGTCTGCGCCACCAGCTCGGCGATCGGCACGATGCCGCCGATGCCCGACGCCGAATGGCCTGCGCTCCAGATATCGCGCCACCGCTTCGGTCGATCCTCCCGTGCGCCGACATCGATATCCTTGCCGATATCGATGCCGCCGCGCTCCGGCAGATCGTCGGGATCGAGCCCTGCGGCGACGATCGATGGCCGCAGCATGTTGGTCTGCAGCCCGGTGAACGCCTTGGTGAGCAGGATGTCATCGGCGCTCGCCTCCACCAGCATCGCCTTGTAGCGCGGATCGGCAACGCTCTCCTCGGTGGCGATAAACTTGGTGCCCATGTAGCCGAGGTCGCAGCCGAGCGTCATCGCGGCGCGCAGCGCCACGCCGTCACTGATGCCGCCGGCGAGCACGATCACGCCGTCGAAGAATTGCCGCACCGCACGCACAAAGGCGAAGGGATTGAGCCACCCGGTCTGGCCGCCGGCACCGGCGGTGAGCAGCACCAGGCCGTCAACCCCGGCCGCTGCCGCGCGTTCGGCATGACGAATGCTCGCAACGTCGGCCAGCACCATCGCGCCGACATCGTGCAGCGGCGCGATCACCGGTTGCGGCGAGCCGACGCTGGTGATCACCACCTCCGGCCGATGCTGCAGCAGCAGCTTCAGGTCGTCGCCGAGCCGCGCGTTGGAGCGGTGTACGATCAGGTTGGGGCACCACGGCGCGGCGCGCTGGCCGCTCGCCTGCTCGTGCGCCGCGATTCGGCGGTTGATCTCGCCGAGCCAGTCACCGAGTTGTTCCGTCGTACGGCAATTCACCGTGGGAAACGATCCGATCACGCCGCTACTACACGCCGCAGCCACCAGATCGACGCCCGACACCAGAAACATCGGTGCCGCAATCAGCGGCAAACTGAGACGATCGCCGAAGCGCGCCAGACGGTCGGATGATTTCACGGCAGTTTCCTCCTGCTCTGTTTGCAACGGCACGGGTCTGCCGTGCTAGTGTCGTTGCCGAACATTGGCACGCCCAACAGCCGATGACAAAGACAAGGGAGACACGACGCCATGACTGCCGAGCTCAACGCCTTTCCGACCGCAGGCACGCAAACGTTGCGAGCGCTGGCGCGCTATCCGTCGCGCACCGCGTTCGCCTGGCCCGGCGGCAGCTTGAGCTATCGCGGCGCCACCGACATGATCGGCAGCATCCAGAAGGTATTCATGGGGCTCGGCCTGCAGCCCGGCACGCGGGTCGCGCTGCTCACCGCCAATCGCGCCGAGACCTGGTGCGCCGGCGTCGCGGCGCAGCTCTGCCGCTTCGCCATCACCTGGCTGCATCCGCTCGGCTCGCGCCAGGATCAGCTCGATCAGATCGAGGACTCCGAAGCCGCGGTGCTGATCGTCGACGCCGCAGCCTTCCTGGAGCGCGGCGGCGAGCTTGCCGCCCAGGCGACCGGCCTGCGCCACGTCTTCACCGTCGGCCGTGCCGACTACGGGCTCGATCTGCTGATCGCGTTGGATCAGGCCGGCAGCGCCACGGCGCGCGACTTTGCGCGGCTCGATGACGTCGCGGTGCTGAACTACACCGGCGGCACCACCGGCAAGTCCAAGGGCGCGCTGCGCCACCATCGCGAGAACGCCGGTTTCGCCAATGCGATCCTGGCCGATTTCGAGATCCCGTTCGATCCCCGCTATCTCACCGTGGCGCCGATCAGCCACGTCGCCGGCACCAAGGTGCTGCCGTCGCTGATCCGCGGCGGCACTATCCACATGATGAAGGGTTTCGATCCCGAAGCGGTGCTGCAGACGATCGAGCGCGAAAAGATCAATTTCACGCTGTTCGTGCCGACGATGGTCTATGTGCTGCTCGATCATCCGTCTCTTCCCAAGACCGATCTGTCGTCGCTCGATCTGGTGCTGTACGGCGCCTCGCCGATGTCGCCGACGCGGCTGGTGGAAGGCATCGAGCGGATCGGCCCGGTGTTCTCGCAGCTCTACGGCCAGACCGAGTGCTATCCGGTGTCGGTGCTGCGCAAGGCCGATCACGATCCGAAGCAGCCGGAGCTGTTCCTGTCGTGCGGCTTCCCGATCGCGGCCTGCGATGCCCGGATTCTCGACGAGAACGATCAGGAAGTGCCGCTCGGCGAGGCCGGCGAGATCTGCGTGCGCGCGCCGCACGTGATGGCGGAATATTGGAAGCGCCCGGAGCAGACCGCCGAAACGCTGAAGAGCGGCTGGCTGCACACCGGCGATATCGCCAAGCAGGACGACCGCGGCTACATGTATATTCTCGACCGCAAGAAGGACATGATCGTGTCCGGCGGCTTCAACATCTTCCCGCGCGAGGTCGAGGACGTGTTGTCGACGCATCAGGATGTCGCGATGGTCGCGGTGGTCGGCGTGCCCGACGACAAATGGGGCGAAGCCGTCACCGCGGTGGTGGTCGCCAAGCCCGGCACTAAGCCCGACGAGCGCGAACTGATCGAGCTGGTGAAAACCCGCAAGGGCTCGGCGCATGCGCCGAAACAGGTCAAGTTCGTCCCCGAACTGCCGATGACCGGCGTCGGCAAGATCGACAAGAAAGTCCTGCGCGCCGGCTTCTGGGCCGGCCGCGACCGGATGGTGGGGTAGTTCCGATCACTCGCCTTCGTGCGGCGAGTTCTCATTCCCCCACCGTGGTCATTCCGGGGCGCGCGCAGCGCGAACCCGGAATCTGACAGGCTGGCGACTTCGAGATTCCGGGTTCGCTTGCTGTGCAAGCGCCCCGGAATGACGGGGTGGTCCTACGACCGGAACAGCCGCGTGTACTGCGTCTCGTGGCGCAGGCTGGCGAGGTCGGCGCGGAAGGTGGCGCTGCCGAGGTCGTCGAGTGATGCGGCGAGCGCGCGGGTCCCGGTGGCGATCACCGCGGGCTCCAATGCGGCGAGCACGCGCTGGCTGTCGGTCTGGCCGAGCGGGATCAGGCGGGCGCCGGCCGAGATCCAGTTCGACGTCACCGCATGCAGGAAGCCGTGCAGCGTCGCCGACAGCGGCACGCCGTGCGAGGCGCTGACGAGACCGACCGCAACCGGATAGGCGATCGCCTCGCCGCATGCCGCCACCGCACGGCCGAGGCCGTCGCTGTCCCAGGCCTTGCGGGCGATCTCGATGAAGGCGCGGCCCTGCGACAGCGTTTCGAGCTGGCGCTCCGCCGAGGTGACGAACGCCGCGGCGAGTTCGGCGACGGCGGACAGGCCGGCATCGTCGCTGCGCTCGGTGGCGCGATAGGTGTGGCTGAGCAACACTGCGTCACAGAACCCGGCGCCATGCTGCAGCATCGCGTCGAGCCAATCGCGCAAGCTGGCAGCGTCGGTGATGTCGCCCGCCTCCACCGCCCATTCGATGCCGCTGGAATACGAGAACGCGCCGACCGGAAATGCCGGCGACAGCCAGGTCATCAGCCGGAACAGCGCGGCGCTCTGCTCCGCCGGCAGCGGCTGCGCCGACGCCTCCGGCTCAGTGCTCATGCTTGTGCGAATGGCCGCAGTGCTCGTCATGGACATGATGGTCGTGGCCATGATGGTCATGCCCGCAGCAGCCGCCATCACCGTGATCGTGGTCGTGGTCGTGATGCGCGTGACCATGATGACCATGATCGTGATGGCCATGATCATGGTGGTGAGCATGATCGTGGTGAGCATGATCGTGGTGCGCGTGCGCCGCCTCGCCGCTGTCGTGCGCCGGTGCGTAGGCGCCGCCTTCCGGATCGAACGGCGCTTCGATCTCCACCACCTTGCCGCCGAGGCCGCGGACCATGTCGGCGATGACGTGGTCGCGGCGGATGCGCAGCGCCTTGGCCATCAGTTGCGTCGGCAGATGGCGGTTGCCGAGATGCCAGGCGAGCCGCACCAGGTGCTGCGGATCATGACCGCGGATCTCGAGCAGCGGCTCCGGAGCCGCGACCACTTCCACCAGACGCCCGTCTTCCAGCACCAGGGCGTCGCCGCCGCGCAGCGCCACCGCCTGCTCCAGATCGAGCAGGAACGACAGTCCCCGCGTCCCGGTCATCGCCATGCGGCGGCGATGCCGATCGTCGAAATCGAGCACGACGGTGTCGGCCGGGGTGTCGGTCCAGCGATGCTGGCCGCGGACGGCGGTGGCGCGGATCATGGTGTCTCCTATCTGGTGACGACGTTCGCCGGCGTGATGATCTCGATTTTGGGGGGCGCGGCGAAGCAGGTGACGGCGACGCGACCGAACGTCTTCATATGCTCGGCCTTGCGATGCGGCTCCAGCGCTTCGGCGTTTTCCCACTGCTCGACGAACACCATCTTGGAAGATTCGGTGACGCTCTCGTGCAGGTCGTAGGCGATGTTGCCGGGCTCCTTGCGCGTCTCGGCGATGCAGGCTTTGGCAGCGGCGATCAGTTCGGCACGCATTTCGGGCTTCACGGTCAAAGTGGCGACGACATAGATCACGAATATTCCTCCCGGCGGTTTGTGTCTGCAAGGCCGGACATGCGCCGGCGCGCGGGACATTAGGCGGATGCGTCGGGGATGCAAAGGGGATGGCACGATGCTTGAGGCGCCAGTGAGCGCGCACCTCGCCGCCCACACCACCGTCATCGCCCGGCTTGACCGGGCGACCCAGTATTCCAGGGCGTTCGTCGCGGAATCCAGCGCCAAAGGCGAACGCTCTGGGATACTGGGTCCCCCGCTTTCGCGGGGGATGACGATTGTTGGTGTGGCGGCTGCTGTGCTTCGCTTACCCCTCAGAACATAAAGTATCTCTGCGCCAACGGCAGCACTTCAGCCGGCGCGCAGGTCAGCAGTTCGCCATCGGCGCGGACTTCGTAGGTCTCGGGATCGACTTCGAGCTTCGGCGTGGCGTCGTTGTGGATCATGCTCTTCTTGGAGATGCCGCCGCGGACGTTGCTGATCGGGACCAGCTTCTTGGCGATGCCGAGGTCGCGGGCGAGATTGCCGGCAGCGGCGGCCTGCGAGGTGAACACCACCGACGACGCCGTCAGCGCCTTGCCGAAGGCGCCGAACATCGGCTGATAGTGCACCGGCTGCGGCGTCGGGATCGAGGCGTTGGGATCACCCATCGGCGCCGCGACGATGCTGCCGCCCTTGATGATGCAGTCCGGCTTGACGCCGAAGAACGCCGGCGACCACAGCACCAGATCGGCCATCTTGCCGGTCTCGACCGAGCCGATCAGCTTCGACACACCATGGGCGATCGCAGGATTGATCGTGTACTTGGCAATGTAGCGCTTGACGCGAAAATTATCATTCCGCGAGGAGTCCTGCGGCAGCGCGCCGCGCTGCTTCTTCATTTTGTCGGCGGTCTGCCAGGTGCGGATGATCACTTCACCGAGCCGGCCCATCGCCTGACTGTCCGACGACATCATCGACAGCGCGCCGAGGTCGTGCAGGATGTCTTCGGCCGCGATCGTCTCCTTGCGGATGCGGCTCTCGGCGAAGGCGAGATCCTCGGCGATCGACGGATCGAGATGGTGGCACACCATCAGCATGTCGAGATGCTCGTCGATGGTGTTCTTGGTGAACGGCCGAGTCGGATTGGTCGACGACGGCAGCACGTTGTCGAGGCTCGCGACCTTGATGATGTCCGGCGCGTGGCCGCCGCCGGCGCCTTCGGTGTGGAAGGCGTGAATGGTGCGGCCCTTGAACGCCTTCACGGTGTCTTCGACGAAGCCCGACTCGTTGAGCGTGTCGGTGTGGATCATCACCTGGATGTCGTATTCGTCGGCGACGGTGAGGCAGTTGTCGATCGCCGCCGGCGTCGTGCCCCAGTCCTCGTGCAGCTTGAGCGCACAGGCCCCGCCTTCGATCATCTCCTTCAGCGGGCCGGGCAGCGCGGCGTTGCCCTTGCCGGAGATGCCGAGATTGACCGGAAACGCATCGAACGACTGAATCATCCGGCCGATATGCCACGGGCCCGGGGTGCAGGTGGTCGCGAAGGTGCCGTGAGACGGCCCGGTGCCGCCGCCCAGCATCGTGGTGACGCCGCTCATCAACGCATGTTCGATCTGCTGCGGGCAGATGAAATGGATGTGGCTGTCGAAGCCGCCGGCGGTGAGGATCTTGCCTTCGCCGGCGATCACGTCGGTGCCGGGGCCGATGATGATATCGACATTGGGCTGGATGTCCGGATTGCCGGCCTTGCCGATCGCGGTGATCAGGCCGGCCGTGATGGCAACGTCGGCTTTGACGATTCCCCAATGGTCGACGATCAGCGCGTTGGTGATCACCGTGTCGGCGGCGCCGCCTGCGTTGGTCACCTGCGACTGGCCCATGCCGTCGCGGATCACCTTGCCGCCGCCGAACTTTACCTCCTCGCCGTAAGTGGTGAGATCCTTCTCGACCTCGATGATCAGATCGGTGTCGGCGAGCCGGACGCGGTCGCCGGTGGTCGGGCCGAACATGTCGGCATAGACGGAACGTGCAATCTTGGTGCTCACAACACGGCCCTCCCGCGCGCGGCGGTTTCGTCGAATAAACGTTCGAGGTGATCGTTGACGCCGCGGCAGCCGGCCGCGACCTTTTCGGCCCAATCGAGATAGTCGAGCAGCCGGTCGCGTTCCCAATCGTCCGGCGGCGACAGGATCAGCGAGCGAAGATTGCTGATCTTGTCGGCGAGCTTGATCATCTTGGCGCGCGGCGCCAGATGCGGCGCGTGCTCGATCTGCAGCCGCTTGCGCTCGGCCTTCGGCAGCGTCTTGTCGTCGGTGCAGGCGACCACCAGCTCGGCGACGTCTTCGCTGAACAGCTCGGCGAGATCGTCGCGCGTGACGCCGGTGTCCTCAATGGTGTCGTGCAGCCAGCCGGCGGCCACCAGCGGCGCATCAGCGCCCTCCGTCGCGACCGTCAGCAGCAGCGCAACCTCGGCGAGGTGATTGACATAAGGCTCCTTGTCGGCGCCCTTGCGCCGCGTCCCGGCATGTTTTCGCGCGGCGAAGTCGGCAGCGCGAGACACCAGCACGAGATCCGTCATTACAGCTTGCCCATCACGTCGCCGCGGAAGCCGTAGATCGTGCGACTGCCGGCGAGCGCGACGAGCTGGACGTCGCGGCTCTGGCCGGGCTCGAAGCGCACGGCGGTGCCGGCCGCGATGTCGAGCCGCATGCCGCGGGCCTTGTCGCGGTCGAATTGCAGCGCCGGGTTGGTTTCGAAGAAATGATAGTGCGACCCGACCTGAATCGGCCGATCGCCGGTGTTGGCCACCGTCAGCGTTACCGTGGCGCGCCCGGCGTTGAGCTCGATCTCGCCGTCTTCGATGAACAGTTCACCGGGGATCATCGACTTTCTCCTACAAGCTCATGGTTCGAGACGCCCGACTACGCTCTTCGAGCGCCGCCGGGCTCCTCACCATGAGGGCTTCGACTCGCACGGCCCTCATCCTGAGGAGCGCCCGCAGGGCGCGTCTCGAAGGATGGGCGACAGGGAAACACACCGCCACTACCTGATCGGCTGGTGCACGGTGACGAGCTTGGTGCCGTCGGGGAATGTGGCTTCGACCTGGATGTCGTGAATCATTTCGGCGATGCCGTCCATGCACTGGTCGCGGGTGATCACCTGGGCGCCGGCGTGCATCAGCTCGGCGACGCTGCGGCCGTCGCGCGCGCCCTCGACGATGAAATCGGTGATCAGCGCCACGGCCTCGGGATGGTTGAGCTTGACGCCGCGCTCGAGCCGGCGGCGGGCGACCATCGCTGCCATCGAGACCAGCAGCTTGTCCTTTTCGCGGGGGGAGAGGTTCATGAAGGCACTCGATCGAATGAGCCTGAAATTCGGACGTGACGCGGGATCAACTCAGCCACAACCGTGGCAGCGCGCGGCCGGCGGCGCGGCCGAGAACGGTCATCATGTCGGCGCGCAGCTTCGCGGCATTTTGGGCGCAGAACCGGGCCATTGCAAACCCATTCCACGCCGAAATCCCAAGCTCGGCGCCGAACGTATCGGCCGCCTCGCGCAGCCGCTCGACCAGCGCCGCATCGCCCGGCGCAATCAATGCGGTGCCGATCGCGACGCCGGCTTTGGCCACTGCAGGGCGTGCCAAGAGGGCACCGATCTCGCCATCGAGCCGCACGGTTTCGGCGAACACTAGTTTGCCGCCCCGCCGCATCCGCCAGCGGTCGACGAAGCGGCCGTGCTGCATGGTCTCGCCCATCGCCGAGCGCCCGAAGATCACCATCTCGGACAGCAGCAGCGAAGCATCGTCCGCAAGCTCGATATCGATCCGTCGCTCGGCGCGCGCCTGATCGAACAGGATGGTCTCCTGCGGCAGCCACGCCAGATGGCCGCCACTCGCGACCTTGAGGTTGATATCGAGCTGCGCGGCGGGACCATGCGAGCGATACACCTTCTCGGCCGCCGCCGTGGTCAGCGTCAGCCGCGCATCGGCCTGAACGTCGAGGCTGATGCTGAAGCGATCCCCACCAGCGACGCCGCCGGCGGTATTCACCAGCACAGCCGACAGCCCCTGCTGCTCCGGCGATGGAAAGCGCACGCGGAGCGATCCGGCTTCGTGCACCGGTCCGCGCCGCGTGACGCCGTCATCCGCCCGCACCTCGACGGCCACTTCGCCGACCGCGCGATTGGCGGCGAAGGTCTGCGAGGTGATGAGGCTGGTATCGGTCGCGATCATGTCGAGCGTCCGCGACGCCAGGAAGGCAGCGAGCTCCCTCGTCCCGAGCACGGCGAGCTCCCTCGCCCCGCTGTTGCGGGGAGAGGGCTGGGGCGAGAGGCGACGCGGGTCGCAGACTCTCGGCTCTGCGGAAGCGCCCCCTCACCCGATCGGCATCGCTGCGCGACGCCGATCGACCTCTCCCCGCGCGCGGGGAGAGGTGAAGAGAGGCGCGCGTGGTGATGCCGAAGCTGATGAGTCAAAAGCCGTCCTACAGCGCCATCTGCCGGCTGATCTCGGCGGGGTCGAGGCTGGCGCGGTCGCAGGTGTACTTCACTGCGCCGCGATCCATCACCGCGAAGCTGTCGCCGAGCTCGCAGGCGAAATCGAGATATTGTTCGACCAGCACAATGGCGATGTTGCCGAGATTGCGCAAATACGAAATCGCCCGGCCGATGTCCTTGATGATCGACGGTTGAATGCCCTCGGTCGGCTCGTCGAGCAGCAGCACCTTGGGCCGCATCACCAGCGCGCGGCCGATCGCGAGCTGCTGCTGCTGGCCGCCGGACAGGTCGCCGCCGCGCCGCTTCAGCATCGAGTTGAGCACCGGAAACAACGAGAACACGTCGTCGGGGATCGACTTGTCGGCGCGCTTCAGCGGCGCATAGCCGGTCTTGAGGTTTTCTTCGACCGTGAGCAGCGGAAAGATCTCACGGCCCTGCGGCACCAGCGAGATGCCGCGCCGCGCTCGCTCATACGGCTTCAGATGCGAGATGTCGGTGCCGTCGAAGGTGATCGCGCCGGACGAGATCGGCTGCTGGCCCACCAGCGCACGCAGCAGGCTGGTCTTGCCGACGCCGTTGCGGCCGAGCACGCAAGTGACCTTGCCGGGCTCCGCCGCGATCGACACGCCGCGGAGCGCCTGCGCGGCGCCGTAGTACAGATTGATGTTGTCGACGGTGAGCATGGGCTCGTCCTCAATATGTAACTTCAGCAAGAGCCGGCGTACTCGGCACGGCCGTCGTCCCGTCCACGGCCGTCATCCCCCCGCGGATGCGGGGGATCCGGTACGCCGCAGCGTTGCGGTAAACACGCGGCGCCCTGGGATACTGGGTCGCCCGCCAGCGCGGGCGATGACGGTGCAGCGTGGGGAGACGGCGCGAGAAACAACCCAGCAAGAATCATCCTCAGCGCCCCAGATACACTTCCACGACCCGCTCATTGGCAGACACGTCGTCGATCGTGCCCTCGGCCAGCACCGTGCCTTCGTGCAGGCACGTGACCTTGACGCCGAGTTCGCGCACGAAGGTCATGTCGTGCTCGACCACCATCACGGTCTTGTCGTGGCTGTTGATCTCGCGCAGCAGCTCCGCGGTCTGCTGGGTTTCGACGTCGGTCATGCCGGCGACCGGTTCGTCGACCAGCAACACCTTGGGGTCCTGTGCCAGCAGCATGCCGATCTCAAGCCACTGCTTCTGGCCGTGCGACAGCGAGCCGGCGAGCCGGTCGCGGGCGTCGCGCAAGCGGATGATGTCGAGTACGCGCTCGATCCGCTCACTCTCGTCCCTGCTCCGCCGCCAGAACAGCGTGCCGCGGACGCTGTGATCGACGTTGAGGGCCAGCAGCAGATTATCCTCGATGGTTTGGCTTTCGAACACCGTCGGCTTCTGGAATTTGCGGCCGATGCCGAGCTTGGCGATCTCGGTCTCGTCGAGCTTGGTGAGGTCGACGGTGCCGTCGAACACCACCTCGCCTTTGTCCGGCTTGGTCTTGCCGGTGATGATATCCATCATCGTGGTCTTGCCGGCGCCGTTCGGGCCGATGATCGCCCGCATCTCGCCGGGCTCCAGCGTCAGCGAGAGGTTGTTGATGGCGTGAAAGCCGTCGAACGAGACATGGACGCCGTCGAGATACAACATCGCCGAGGTCGAGCGGGTTTCGAGCATGCTCATGACGTCACTCCGCCGGCTTCGGTTGGATCACGCCGTCTTCCCGCGCCGCGCTGTCCGCGGCATCGGTCGGCGGCAGCTTGCGCGAGGCCAGCCAGGCATTGACGGTGCCGACGATGCCCTTCGGCAGCAGCAGCGTCACCGCCACGAACAGGGCACCGAGCATGAACAGCCAATACGGCGCCAGCGGCCCGGAGGTGAACACCGTCTTGGCGTAGTTGACGACGATCGCACCCAGCGCAGCGCCGACCAGTGTGCCGCGACCGCCGACCGCGACCCAGATCACCGCCTCGATCGAATTGCCGGGGGCGAATTCGCTCGGATTGATGATGCCGACCTGCGGCACGTACAGCGCGCCCGCGACGCCGGCCATGCACGCCGACAGCGTGAACACGAACAGCTTGTAGGACTCGACACGGTAGCCGAGGAACCGGGTGCGGCTTTCGGCATCGCGGATCGCGATCAGCACCTTGCCGAGCTTGGAGGTGACGACCGCCCGGCAGATGAAGAAGCCAATCGCCAGCGCCAGACAGCTCAGCATGAACAGCGCCGCGCGGGTGCCGTCGGCCTGGACGTTGAAGCCTAGGATGTCCTTGAAATCGGTCAGGCCGTTATTGCCGCCGAAACCGAAATCGTTGCGAAAGAACGCCAGCAGCAACGCATAGGTCATCGCTTGCGTGATGATCGACAGATACACGCCGGTGACGCGGGAGCGGAATGCCAGCCAGCCGAAACAGAACGCGAGCAGGCCCGGCACCAGCAGCACCATCACCGCCGCGAACCAGAACATGTCGAAGCCGTACCAGTACCAGGGCAGTTCCTTCCAGTTCAGAAACACCATGAAGTCCGGCAGGGTCGGATTGGCATAGACGCCGCGGGTGCCGATCTGACGCATCAGATACATGCCCATCGCGTAGCCGCCGAGCGCGAAGAAGGCGCCGTGGCCAAGCGAGAGGATGCCGCAATAGCCCCAGATCAGGTCGATCGACAGCGCGAGCAGCGCGTAGCAGACGTATTTGCCGAACAGCGAGATCAGATAGGTCGGCACGTGCAGCGCCGACGACTCCGGCGTCAGCAGATTGAGCAGCGGCAGCAGGATTCCGATCGCGGCGAGCAGCACCAGAAAGATCGTCGCCCCGCGATCGAGCGAGCGGGTGAGGATGTGCGGGGTCATTGGCACAGCCCCCGCACCGCAACACCACGCACGTCCCTCACGCATACACGCAAAGCGATCGCATCGAGAGCTTCGAAAGCCATCGCACCGGAGCCTTCTTCACCCTCCCCTAGAGGGGGAGGGTCGGCGGGTAGCTCGCGAAGCGCGGTGCACGCCGGGGTGGGGTGAACCGCGGGCACGGCGGATGAACTCTTCGCCACCCCACCCCGCTCGCTGCGCGAGCGACCCTCCCCCTCCAGGGGAGGGTGAACCGCAGCAGCGAGCACTGAGCCCGTGGCAAGTGCCCTCACCCCAGCCCTCTCCCACAGGCGGGAGAGGGAGTTCGGCTGCGGCGCGGAGCGGAGGTGGTGCATTCCAATCATCCTCATGCCTCCACCGCCCGGCCCTTGAGCGCGAACAGGCCGCGGGGGCGCTTTTGGATGAACAGGATGATCAGCACCAGGATGGCGATCTTGCCGAGCACGGCGCCGGCGACCGGCTCCAGGAACTTGTTGGCGATGCCGAGCGAGAACGCGCCGACCAGCGTGCCCCACAGGTTTCCGACGCCGCCGAACACCACCACCATGAAGCTGTCGATGATGTAGCTCTGGCCGAGGTTCGGCGAGACGTTGTCGATCTGCGACAGCGCTACACCGGCAATGCCGGCGATGCCGGAGCCGAGCCCGAAGGTCAGCGCATCGACCCGCGACGTAGCAATCCCCATCGACGCCGCCATCCGGCGGTTCTGCGTCACCGCCCGCATCTCCAGGCCGAGCGAGGTGTAGCGCAGCATCGCCAGCAGCAGGGCGAACACCGCCAGCGTGAAGCACAGGATCCACAGCCGGTTGTAGGTGATGGTCATCTCGCCGAGTTCGAATGCGCCGCTCATCCAGCTCGGATTGCCGACCTCGCGATTGGTCGGGCCGAACAGCGTGCGGACCGCCTGCTGCAGGATCAGCGACAGGCCCCAGGTGGCGAGCAGCGTTTCCAAAGGACGACCGTAGAGGAAGCGGATCACGGTGCGCTCGATCAGCACGCCGATCGCGCCGGCGACCAGGAAGGCGAGCGGCACCGCGATCAGCAGCGAATAGTCGAACAGCGCCGGATAGCGGGTGCGGATCGCCTCCTGCACCACGAAGGTGGTGTAGGCGCCGAGCATCACCATCTCGCCATGCGCCATGTTGATCACGCCCATCACGCCGAAGGTGATGGCGAGACCGATCGCGGCGAGCAGCAGCACCGAGCCGAGCGACAGCCCGTACCAGGCGTTCTGCACCATCGACCAGATCGCCAGATTGCGCTCGATCGACGCCTTGGCGCTGGCGATGCCGCTGGCGACAGCGGGGCTCTGGTTCGACGGCGCGCCGGTGAGCAGCGCCATCGCCTCCTGATCGCCGCGCGCCTTGATGGTGGCGATTGCATCCAGCTTGTCGGCATCGGAAGCGCCCTGCTTGAACAGCAGGATCGACGCCCGCGCCTCAGTGAAGGCGCGCTTGGCGGCGGCATTCTTTTCCGCCTTCAGCGCCGCCTCGACGGTCGGCAGCATGGTCTCGTCGTGCGACTTGAATACCGACTGCGCCGCCTGGATTCGCTTGTCGAGATCCGGCGACAGCAGAGTCAGGCCGGCCATCGCGCCGGCGACGACGCGGCGCAGCTTGTTGTTGAGCCGGACCGCGCTGGCCTTGGCCGGCAGCGCACCGACCGCCTCGCCGGTCGCCGCATTGGCGATCTTGCCGTCGTCGGTCTTGATGAAAGCCGCCTTGCTGTCGGGATCGGCGTAGAGCTTGCCGTCCTGCAGCGCGGTGATGATCACCGCAGCGCGCGGATTGCCGCTGGCGACCAGCTTGCCGATCGCGTCCTCGCTGTCGGAGAAGGAATCTTGGGCGAATTGCGCGATGGCGTCCTCATAGGGACCGGCCACTGCCGGCAAGCTCCCCAATGTGGCGAACGCGATCGCGACCGCGGCAAACAGAATGCGCGTCAGATGGATGAGAGGCACTGAAGTATCCCGGCAAGGATGAAGGTGCGTCGGAGGATGGAAAGGGCGGCGCGCACCGGCGTCGCCGCCCTCTCGCTTGTCGGACGTCAGCGGATGATCAGGCGAACCGTCAGGTGCCCTGGCCGCCGCACTTCTTGGTCACGGTGTTGTAGTTGCCGCACTTCAGCGTCACCCAGTCACCGATCAGGTCCTTCGAGCCTTCCAGCTCCTTAGACCAGGCGTCGCCCGGCACCAGGCCCGGGGTCTTCCACACCACGTCGAACTGGCCGTCGGCCTTGATCTCGCCGATGAACACCGGCTTGGTGATGTGGTGGTTCGGCAGCATTTCAGAGATGCCGCCGGTCAGGTTCGGAGCCTTGGTGCCCGGCAGCGCGTCGATCACCTTGTCCGGATCGACCGAGCCGGCCTTCTCGACCGCCTTCACCCACATGTTGAAGCCGATCACGTGCGCTTCCATCGGGTCGTTGGTCACGCGCTTCGGATTCTTGGTGTAGGCCTGCCAGTCCTTGATGAACTGCTCGTTCTCGGGGGTCTTGATCGACTGGAAGTAATTCCAGGCGGCGAGATGGCCGACCAGCGGCTTGGTGTCGATACCGGCGAGCTCTTCTTCGCCGACCGAGAACGCCACCACCGGAATGTCCGTGGCCTTGATGCCCTGGTTGCCCAGTTCCTTGTAGAACGGCACGTTGGCGTCGCCGTTGATGGTGGACACCACGGCGGTCTTCTTGCCGGCCGAGCCGAACTTCTTGATGTCGGCGACGATGGTCTGCCAGTCCGAGTGACCGAACGGGGTGTAGTTGATCATGATGTCTTCGGACTTGACGCCCTTCGACTTCAGATAGGCTTCGAGGATCTTGTTGGTGGTGCGCGGATAGACGTAGTCGGTGCCGGCCAGCACCCAGCGTTCGACCTTTTCTTCCTTGGCGAGATAGTCGACCGCCGGGATCGCCTGCTGGTTCGGCGCGGCGCCGGTGTAGAACACGTTGCGCTCGCTCTCCTCGCCTTCGTACTGCACCGGGTAGAACAGGATCGAATTCAGCTCCTTGAACACCGGCAGCACCGACTTGCGCGACACCGAGGTCCAGCAGCCGAACACCACCGAGACCTTGTCCTTGGTGATCAGTTCGCGGGCCTTCTCCGCAAACAGCGGCCAGTTCGACGCCGGATCGACCACCACCGCCTCGAGCTTCTTGCCGAGCACGCCGCCCTTCTTGTTCTGCTCGTCGATCAGAAACAGCACCGTGTCTTTCAGCGTGGTCTCGCTGATCGCCATGGTGCCGGACAGCGAATGCAGCACGCCCACCTTAATGGTGTCGTCCGCCGCCTTGGCCGGCCCGAACGCCGACAGGCCCAGAGCCAGACCGGCCGCCGCGGCCAGCCAGCTCCGGCGGCTGATCGGGGTCGCTCCGAGTCGCTTGGTTTCAATACGCATGAGGTGTCATCTCCCTGACGCAGACATGATGCGCGGCCCCAACGGCCGTCTGCGGCAACGAAGATCGCAAGAAGTATGCCATGCCCTCGGATGCGCCTAAGGCGATGATCGCGCGGGACAATTCGTATTTGAGCAAAGTTCGCCATGAGCACGTCAGCCCAATGAATGGGCAGAAGCAATGACCGCACATTGGCCATTCAGCACAGAAAACAATCAAATGTTCGCAAGCTGATTAATTATTGCACTTTCCTGCCAATCGCGAAGGAACAGCAATTGGACCTTGAAAGCAGTGCAGCGATGTTCCATATGACTGTGAGAGACCTAGAGAATCATCAGGTCGTTGCGAGCCGCGTGTTCTGATCCCGCGTTCTGTCCTGAACAGCGGTTTCTGGTTCGCCTTTCATCCGATAATAGCCGACGTTCCGGACACGCGAGCGTCTCAGAGTTTCCAAGCGCTCCCGACGGGCTCCGTCGGGCGTTTGCTTTCATGATGGAAAGAACCAACCTTTTGACCTCATTTCAGGAATTCGGCCTCGCCGATCCGATCGCTCGCGCTCTTCAGGAAGAAAACTACCACACCCCCACGCCGATCCAGGCGCAGACTATCCCCCTCGCCCTCGCCGGCCGCGACGTCGTCGGCATCGCCCAGACCGGCACCGGCAAGACCGCCTCGTTCGCGCTGCCGATCCTGCACCGCCTGCTGCAGAACCGGATTAAGCCGGCCTCCAAGACCTGCCGCGTGCTGGTGCTGAGCCCGACCCGCGAGCTCTCCGGCCAGATCCTCGACAGCTTCAACGCCTATGGCCGCCACATCCATCTTAGCGCCGCGCTGGCGATCGGCGGCGTGCCGATGGGCCGCCAGGTTCGCAGCCTGATGGGCGGCGTCGACGTCCTCGTCGCCACTCCGGGCCGCCTGCTCGACCTCGTCCAGGGCAACGCGCTCAAACTCGCGCATGTCGAATTCCTGGTGCTGGACGAAGCCGACCGCATGCTCGACATGGGCTTCATCAACGACATCCGGAAAATCGTCGCCAAGCTGCCGATCAAGCGGCAGACACTGTTCTTCTCGGCCACCATGCCGAAGGACATCGCCGACCTCGCCGAGCAGATGCTGCGGGACCCCGCCCGTGTGGCGGTGACGCCGGTGTCCTCGACGGTGGAGCGGATCAACCAGCGGGTGATCCAGCTCGACCATTCCGCCAAGCCGGCCGCGCTCGCTCAGATCCTCAAGGACGACAAGGTCAATCAGGCACTGGTCTTCACCCGCACCAAGCATGGTGCCGACAAGGTGGTGAAGGGCCTCGCGCGGGCAGGTATTACCGCCGACGCGATCCACGGTAACAAGTCGCAGAACTACCGCGAGCGCGTGCTGGCGGCATTCCGTACCGGCGAATTGCGCACCCTGGTAGCGACCGATATCGCCGCGCGCGGTATCGACGTCGACGGCGTGTCGCACGTGGTCAACTTCGACCTGCCGAACATTCCGGAGACCTACGTCCACCGTATCGGCCGCACCGCGCGCGCCGGAGCGGACGGCACTGCAATCTCGCTTTGCGCCGGCGAAGAGATGGCGTATCTGCGCGACATCGAAAAACTGATCAAGGTGTCGTTGCCGAAGGAAGATCGTCGTACCCCGGGCGCCCACGCCGCTCCCACCCCGCCGCCGCATCGCGGTCCCCGTCAAGCGCCTCACGGCCATTCTCCGCGCAGCGGCGATGCACCGGCGCGGGGAAAGAATCGTCGGCGCCACGGTCCCGCAGCCGGGCCTGCCCGCCAGTCGGACGCCAGCCGCCACGAGGCAGCGCCGCGCTCCCAGCACGGTGGCAACGGTGAGGGTCTGCAGGGCGTCGCGTTTTTGCAGCGCAAAAACCGTCCCGCACCGACCGCTCATCAGCACCGCCCCCACCGCTAACGAACAGCCGATCTGGAGATACCGATGGCCAAAGAAGAGCTGATCCAGTTCGAAGGACTGGTGACCGAAATTCTCCCCGACGCGCGCTACCGCGTGCAGCTCGATACCGGACACGAAATCGTTGCCTATACCGCCGGCAAGATGAAGAAGAATCGCATCAAGACGCTGGCTGGCGACCGGGTCACGGTCGAGATGTCCCCGTACGATCTGGAAAAAGGTCGGCTGATCTTCCGTCATAAGGACGAGCGTCCGGGTGGCCCGCCGCGCAGCGGTCCGCCGCGCGGTCAGTTCCGCCGTCGCTAAGGCAGACTGCCTAACAACAAGGCGCTTTGCCGACCGGCAAAGCGCCCGACAGCCCCCCTACTTCCGGAACCTCCGCGGCTCAAAAAATCGCGCATGCCAGGATTGTTTTGGGGACAGGCTTCGCATAATATCTGTTAATCGATTTTCGGCCGGACGACATTAGCTATCCACCGGTACAGCCGGTTCAGAACGCTGACGACCCTTCCAAAAATTCGATCTCACCAGCCCACCGAGACAAAGTGGGCATCGACCGTGTCTATATTGAGAAGGGACTACCACCCGTGAGCATGGGAACCGTGAAGTGGTTCAACGCGACCAAGGGCTACGGCTTCATCCAGCCGGATGATGGCGGCAACGACGTGTTCGTGCACATCAGCGCTGTCGAGCGTGCCGGTCTCGGCACCCTGCGCGAGGGCCAGAAGATCAGCTACGAAATCGTCGCCGATCGCCGCTCTGGCAAGTCGTCGGCCGACAATCTGCGCGCTGCAAGCTGAGCAGATTTAGGTTCTGAACCGAATGGGGCCGCGTTAACAGCGCGGCCTCTTTCATTTTGGGATGCCTCTTTAGCAAAAGCCGGCGGGTGAGCACTAAAGAGGAAGAGGCTTAGTTCGTCGGGCACACCGTGGTGCCGTACAACACGCAAAGCGATTGTCGCGGCCGCGTGTAGGACTGGTCGGTCAGGCTAATACCAGCCTGGGGAATGAAGTACGCGACCGTCGGCTGATACTGATAGCTGACTTCGCTCAAGATCAGATAGGTATTGGCGACTTTGAGGCCGTCCGGAATCGTGATGGTGTCGCCCGTCTGCCGGGTCGAGTTCGTCACCGTCGCGGTAGCCGAGCTACCACTTTGCGTGACGGCCCCCGTCTTGCTCCACTGTACCGTGGCAACCTGGTTCTTGTTGACGAAGACCTCGGTGATGGTCGCTTTGACCGGCGTCGCCGAATACGGAGTCAACACGCCGTAGCTCGCGGCAAACACATTCTTGAGGTCATTGTCAGTAACGCTGGTCGACTGCGACACCAGATCAGACAACGTCCGCGCCACCAAGGTCACCTTGCGGTCGACGGCGATACCGGACGTGACTTCAACGGTTGCGAGAAACATCACCAGCATCACCGGAACGATGATTGCGAACTCGATCGCGGCCACGCCGCGGCGATCGCGTTGCAGCCGTCGCAGCAACACGAGCGATCGAACAAAGACAAGACGTTGGAAACTGGACCGCATCGCGCTACTCGCTCAAGGCTCGTTGCGGAACGCGGCGGTTGCCGACAGAAGTCGCTTACCGCCGGCAAGATTTGAGGTGTCGAAGCCGAGACCGGTGACAAACAATGGCCATTGATAGAAGGCGCGAACCACAATGATGTCGCCGGCCTTGCCGATGTTGTACTGCATGTTGTCGACGAAATTCTTGTTGGTATCGATCGGTGTGGTGATGTTCACGGTGCTGAAGTCACTGCCATAATTCTGCACGTCGACGCGGACGCCGTTGCAGTCGAACAGCGAGACGAGACGCTTGCAGATCTCGGTCTTGAACTGATCCTGCGTCATCGAGGAATTCTGAGCCTGCCGCGTAAAGATCAGCCGCGACGAATCCTGAACCGCGGTCTCCAGCACCTGGCTGGCGAAAAAGATCATGGCCACTTCGATGATCGCGAACAGCAACGCAAAGAAAATCGGGGCAACGATCGCAAATTCGACGGCCGCAGAGCCCTTCCGGTTACGACGAAATTTGCAAGCCATTGCTCGCGCCGGTGAAACGATGGACGGCATCGATCCGTAACCCTCTTCCGTCAGTCGACCTCTGTTCGAGGCAACCTAATCGCAACACATTGTGGAAGTGTTTCTCTGTATTGAAACGAAATGCGACGCGCTGTTAACCGCGCGTCAACCACGACGTTCTGGCCCCAAAGGTGTCAGCCGACCGCCACACTTAGGAAGCTGGCGAGACACATCCGCAACGAGCGGATCTAGAAACATGGAGAGGCAGCTTGATCAGCTTCGCCTGATCCGCGCCATCAGCAATTACCCCTCAGCACCGGCACTCGCAGGCGCAGAAAGCACGTGCAACAGTCCCCAAGGAACAGAGTGTGCTCGCCGAATGGCGTGTGAAATGGATCGACGGCGCTCTCAACCGTGGAAGGTTTACGAACCGACGGACGTGGTTCTTAGCGGCATCGGCACACGACAATGAAAAGGCGCCCGCCGATTTATGAATCAAGCTGAAATCCAAACAGAACAATTTGATACAGTTTGTCCGATTTTGAAGCAGCTTGCGTCGCGCTGGTCCGGACCACGGTATCGGCGTGCCGAGAACAAGGACTTCGCCGCTCAATTACTTCAAATTAACAGCACATTTACCCTCCCCCGGAAGTGCCAACGAAACACCTGATGCCCCCATGTTTACGCAATCGAATTAACTGCGCTGCAATTTCCCCCCCCTAGGGTTAGCTCCATGGTCACGGTGCTGAGAACGCCGGCAAGACCAAACAGAGTTCGACAGCCACGTGTACATGGAGCTACCCGATGAAGAACATCGTTGCGCGTTTCATCAAGGACGAATCCGGCGCCACCGCGATTGAATACGGCCTGATCGCCGCCGGCATCTCGCTCGCCATCATTGCCGCGGTGCAGGGCCTCGCCGGCAAGCTGAACTCGACCTTCACCAGCGTCCAGAACGCGCTGAAGTAATCGGCGGGTCGGCCGAACAATCAAGGCCCCGGCATTCCGGGGCCTTTTTTGTTCACGCTCCGTCTCACGATCAGAACCGCAATGCACCGTTCCGATCATATCCAACCGATTCCGGCGCCTGATGGCGCAGTTGCGTCTTCACGCGACACGGCCGCGCGGCAGATGGTCTGCGCAGCCCTCGCGCTCGCAGTCGCAGCGGTTCTTGTCCAGATCGCTGCAACGGTCTGGTGAGGACGGACCGCATTTCCCGATCATTCACTTCTGCCGTCTAGTTTGGCTTTCGAACCCGTGCTGGTTCGATTGTCCGCAGAGTTCCGACGAGGCCAAGATGATCGCCGACCTGCTTCGCATTTCGCTGTTTCCTGCGTTGATGGCCTTCGCCGCAACCAGCGACTTGCTGACGATGACGATCTCCAACCGGATTTCGCTGTTGCTCGTCGCCGGCTTCCTGGTGTTGGCGCCGCTCACCGGGCTTGGGACATACGACATCCTGCTGCACTTCGGGGCCGGCGCGCTGGTGCTTGCGGTCGCCTTTGGCTGCTTTGCGATGGGCTGGATCGGCGGCGGCGACGCCAAGGTGGTGGCCGCCGCGGCGCTATGGTTCGGCTTCGACCACCTGTTGGACTACCTGCTGTACGCTTCGCTGTTCGGCGGCGCGCTGACGCTGTTGCTGCTCGGCTTCCGGCAGTGGCCTCTGCCCTATCGCCTGGCCTGCCAGGGCTGGGTCCTGCGGCTGCACGACCAGCAAACCGGCATTCCTTACGGCATTGCGCTGGCGATGGGCGCGCTGGTGATCTACCCGCACACCGAATGGATCAAGGCGGTCGATATCGCCCGTCTCTCTCTGGGCTGATTGCCCGGGAACCTCCCGTTAACGCGATTTAGATACGCCTCATTAACCATGCTTTGACGAATAGCTGGTCAACTCGCCTCACTGCGGCGGGTGCGCCGCCCGAGTCATGTGGAAAGTGAAGCGTATGAATCCCGCGCGCATTGTCGTGCTGACCGTCGCTGTCGGTGCCGGCGGCGTCGCCGCTTATCTGGCCAGCAGCGCCGGTCCGCAGCCGGCTGCCGCTGCTGCGCCGGTTGCCCAGCTTCAGACGATCGAAGTCCTGGTCGCCAAGAACGACATTCCGCTCGGTCAAGCCGTGACGCCTGGCGATCTGCAATGGCAGACTTGGCAAGCCGCAAGCGCGAGCTCGAACTTCATCCGCCGCGACACTCAACCCAGCGCCACCACCGATGTTGGCGGCTCGATCGCCCGCGCGCCCTTCATTGCCGGTGAGCCGATCCGCAAACAGAAGTTGGTCAAAGCCGATGGTGCCGGCTCCGTGCCCGCGATCCTGCCTGCCGGCATGCGCGCCATTTCGACCGAGATCTCCCTAGAGACCGGCGCCGCTAACGCACAACAAGGCGAAACGCTGTCGCTGGCACCGAACCTTGCCGACGCGCGGCAGACTGCCTCGAACGACACCACCGAAGCCAAGCGTGGCCCCGTCAAGGTGGCGCGCTACGAAATTACCACTCAGACATCATTGCAGAGATGATCGGAGGACGGGAGATGACTCGCAATACCGGCCCCCGATTGACCCACTTCTGGCGCACCACGGCGATCGCCCTATCCGCAGCCGTGGCGCTGACGATGATCCCGAGCTGGACCGCGGTTCACGCCAGCGACTACCGTGCGACACCTATCCCACCGGCATCGTCCGGCCTGAACGCCCAATCGGTCTCGCTCGGCATCGGCAAGTCGATGGTGATCGACCTGCCGCGCGACATCAAAGACGTGCTGGTTGCGGATCCGAAGATCGCCAATGCGGTAGTCCGTTCGGCGCAGCGCGCCTACATCATCGGCGCCGCCGTCGGCCAGACCAACATCGTGTTCTTCGATTCCGCCGGCCGGCAGATCGCCGCCTACGACATCGCAGTCACGCGCGACCTCAACGGTCTTCGCACTGCGCTCAAGCAGACCTTGCCCAACGCCGAAATCCAGGTCGAAGGCCTTGGCGACGGCGTGATGCTGAACGGCTGGGTGACCTCCCCGATCGACGCGCAGCAGGCTTACGACCTCGCCGTGCGGTTGGTGGGTGAAGACAAGAAGGTCGTCAACAACATCGCGGTCCGCGGCCGCGATCAGGTGATGCTGAAGATCACCGTTGCCGAAGTGCAGCGGGACATCGTCAAGCAGCTCGGCGTCGACCTCAGTGCCAACATGGCCTACGGCACCGCCGTGGTGAACTTCAACAACTCCAATCCATTCACCCAGTCGGGTGGTCCGCTGGTTTCGACCAATGCACTGACCACCAAATTCGGATCGCTGCCGTCGGTCACTGCAACGCTGCGCGCGATGGAAAGCGCCGGCGTCGTGCGTACCCTCGCCGAGCCGAATCTGACGGCGATCTCCGGCGAGCCGGCCACCTTCCTGGCCGGCGGTGAATTCCCGGTGCCGAGCGGCGTGACCTGCACCAACGGCGTCTGCACGCCGTCGGTGACGTTCAAGAAGTTCGGTATCCTGCTCAACTTCACGCCGGTGGTGATGACCGCAGGCCGGATCAGCCTGAAGGTGATGACCGAAGTCTCGGAGGTGTCGAGCGACAACTCTGTCATCATCAGCAACATGTCGGTGCCGTCGATCAAGACCCGCCGCGTCGAAAGCACAGTGGAAATTCCCTCGGGCGGCTCTCTGGCAATGGCCGGCCTGATCCAAGAGCAGACCAAGCAGGCGATCAATGGCATGCCCGGCGCCGCGCAACTGCCGATCCTCGGCACGCTGTTCCGCAGCCGCGACTACATCAACCGCCAGACCGAGCTGATGGTGCTGGTGACGCCCTACGTGGTGCGCGCCGTGGCGCAAAAGGATCTGTCGCGGCCCGACGACGGCTTCGCCGACGCCTCGGATCCGCAATCTGACCTGCTCGGCAGCATCAACAAGCTCTACGGCGTTCCCGGCCGGACCGAGCCCGCCCGCACCTATCGCGGCCGGTTCGGCTTCATCACCGACTAGGCGGAGCGAGGACAGCACGATGACATCTCCTACCTCCGCCAAAGTGGCACGCGGCCTCGGTCTCGGGGCCGCTTTGATCGGTTTCTCGCTGTCGCTCGGGGCCTGCACCCACACCAGCCGGGAAGTCGAAGTCACCCAGAGCATCCCGACCGACTATCGGCAGCGCCATCCGATCGCGATCCGCGAGGCCGATCGCACGGTCGAAGTCTTCGTCGGCAACGGCCGGGGCGGTCTCACCCCCGTGCAGCGCGCGGAGGTCGCCGAGCTCGGCCAGACCTGGCTGCGAGAAGGCACCGGCGCGATCATTGCCGAAGTGCCCTCCGACACGCCCAACGCCCGCGCCGCCTCCGACACCATCCGGGAGATTCAGTCGGTGCTCGCGGCCAACGGCGTGCCGCCGCGCGGCGTGACGGTGAAGCACTATCGTCCGGCCGACCCGCGCACGTTCGCGACCATCCGCCTGATCTATCCGAGGGTGACAGCCGTGGCGGGGCCCTGCGGGTTGTGGCCGGAGGATCTCGGTCCGAGCATCAAGAACAAGGGCTACTACGACAATCGTCCGTACTGGAATCTCGGCTGCGCCAATCAGCGCAATCTCGCAGCGATGGTCGAAAATCCCGCCGATCTGGTCCAGCCGCGCCCTGAAACGCCGCCCTACACCGCACGTCGCGCTGTGACCTACGACACCTATCGCACGACCAAACCGGACACGAGCGACAAGAGCAAGTTGAGCGGCGTCGGACAATGATCAGTTACTCGCGGCAAAATCAGGACGAACCGGCCACGGCGGCCCCGGACGCGGGGCCGGAGGATCACATCGCGCCGGCTCCCCGGGTCTCGGTTCAAGCATTCTGCGAGACCGTGGAGACTGCCGCCGCCGTGCAGGCTGCAGGCGAAGATCGTCGTCTCGCCAAGGCACATCTGAAGATCCAGATGGGCGGCGTGGTCGCGGCGATCGAAGCTTATCGCTCCGCCCCGACGCCGAACGTCATCGTTCTCGAAACCGACGCGCGCAGCGACGTGCTGGCCGGTCTCGACCAGCTCGCGACGGTGTGCGATCCGGGCACGCGGGTGATCGTGATCGGCAAAGTCAACGACGTGACGCTGTATCGCGAACTCGTCCGTCGCGGCGTCAGCGACTACGCGATCGCGCCAGTGCAGCCGATCGACGTCGTGCGCTCAATTTGCAATCTGTTCTCGGCCCCTGAAGCCAAAGCTGTCGGCCGCATCATCGCAGTGGTCGGTGCTAAAGGGGGCGTTGGCGCATCCACCGTCGCCCACAACGTCGCCTGGGCGATCGCCCGTGACCTGGCGCTGGACTCGGTCGTCGCCGATCTCGATCTCGCGTTCGGCACCGCCGGCCTCGACTACAATCAGGACCCGCCGCAAGGCATCGCCGAAGCGGTGTTTGCACCCGACCGCGTCGATACCGCCTTCGTCGATCGACTGCTGTCGAAATGCACCGACCATCTCAGCCTGCTGGCTGCGCCGGCGACGCTGGACCGCGTCTACGATTTTGGCGCCGATGCTTTCGACTCGGTCTTCGACACGCTCCGTACCACGATGCCGTGCATCGTGCTCGACGTGCCGCATCAATGGACCGGATGGGCCAAGCGCTCCCTCATCACCGCCGATGACATCCTGATCGTCGCGACGCCCGATCTCGCCAATCTGCGCAACACCAAGAACCTGATCGACCTCTTGAAGGCGGGACGGCCGAACGATCGTCCCCCGCTCTACTGTCTAAATCAGGTCGGGGTGCCGAAGCGACCCGAAATCTCTACGAGCGAGTTCGCCAAGGCGATTGAGAGCCCACCGATCGTCTCGATCCCGTTCGAGCCGCAGATCTTCGGCGCGGCCGCCAACAACGGCCAAATGATCGCGGAAATCGCGGCGAACCATAAGACAACGGAAATGTTCCTGCAGATCGCCCAGCGGCTGACGGGGCGCGGAGAGGCCAAGAAGCCGAAGGGGTCGTTCCTCGGGCCGATTCTGGAGAAGTTGCGGGCCAAGTAAGCCTGGTGTTGGAGTATCGAGGTGTTTGGTAAGCGCGGACCGGAAAACGAAGTCAGGGCCCTGAAACCGGCGAGCTTCTCGCCGGAGCCGACGATGCGCGCCGTCGAACCCAAGCCGGTCGTGTCATCACCACCGCTGGCACCAGCGCGCGCCCCTTCAGCGCCGCCGGTGGCCGTCGAGACGCGCCGTTCCGAGAACTACTACCAAGTCAAGGCGACGATCTTCGGCGCGCTGATCGAAGCGATCGATCTGGCGCAGCTTGCCAAGCTCGACGGAGAATCCGCCCGAGAAGAAATCCGCGACATCGTCAACGAAATCATCGCGATCAAGAACATCGTGATGTCGATCGCCGAGCAGGAGGAACTGCTCGACGACATCTGCAACGACGTGCTCGGCTATGGTCCGCTCGAGCCGCTGCTGTCGCGCGACGACATTTCCGACATCATGGTCAACGGCGCCGGCACGGTTTACATCGAAGTCGCAGGCCGGATTCAACGCACCGGCATTCGGTTTCGTGACAACCAACAGCTCCTCAACATCTGCCAGCGCATCGTCAGCCAAGTCGGTCGGCGCGTCGACGAATCCTCGCCGATTTGCGACGCGCGCCTCGCCGACGGCTCCCGCGTCAACGCGATTGTGCCGCCGCTGGCGATCGACGGACCAGCCCTCACCATCCGCAAATTCAAGAAGGACAAGCTGACGCTCGACCAGTTGGTCAAATTCGGCGCGATCACGCCGGAGGGCGCTCAGATTCTGCAGATCATCGGCAGGGTCCGCTGCAACGTGCTGATCTCCGGCGGTACCGGCTCGGGTAAAACGACCCTCCTGAACTGCCTGACAAACTATATCGACGACGACGAGCGCATCATCACCTGCGAAGACGCGGCCGAATTGCAGCTGCAGCAGCCGCACGTGGTGCGCCTCGAAACCCGACCCCCGAACATCGAAGGCGAAGGCCAGATCACGATGCGAGATCTGGTCCGCAACTGTCTGCGTATGCGTCCTGAGCGGATCATCGTCGGCGAAGTCCGCGGACCAGAGGCGTTCGACCTGTTGCAGGCGATGAACACTGGCCACGACGGCTCGATGGGCACGCTGCACGCCAACAATCCGCGCGAAGCCCTGTCACGTTGTGAATCGATGATCACGATGGGCGGCTTCGCGCTACCCTCGCGTACGATCCGCGAGATGATCTGCGCCTCGATCGACGTCATCATCCAGGCGGCTCGCCTGCGTGACGGCTCCCGCCGCATTACTCACGTCACCGAGGTGGTGGGGATGGAAGGCGACACCATCATCACCCAGGATATCTTCGTCTACGACCTGTTGGGCGAGGATGCTAACGGTCACATCGTCGGCCGCCACCGCGCCACCGGCATCGGTCGTCCGCGATTCTGGGAACGCGCCCGCTATTACGGCGAAGAGCAACGACTCGCCGCGGCGCTGGATGCCGCGGAGGTCGTGGTCAACTCATAAGAGGCCGGAGCGATAGAAATGCAAACGCTCGCACTCGGCTTCTTCGCTGCCATCGCCGTCGGCGGTGTGGCATGGGTTTTCGTCTATCCGCTGCTGTCCGGAGAGAAGACTGTCGAACAGCGGCTGACTTCCGTCGCGCGCTCCACGCCCACCGTGCGTCAGGCCGATCGCACGCAGCGGTCACGGCGCGAGCAGATCGAAGGCTCTCTCAAAGAGATCGAAACCCGCAACGAAAAGCAGAAGAACGTCCCGCTGACCGCCAAGCTGTCGCAGGCAGGTCTCGATTGGACTCCCGGCAAATTCGGCATGGTTTCGGCTTCGCTCGGCATCTTCGTGCTGGGCATCGCGATCATCTTAGGCGCCGGACTACCGGCCGCGGCCGGTCTTGGTTTCGCCGCCGGCTTCGGACTGCCGCGCTGGACGCTCGGCTATCTCAAACGCCGCCGCGAGAAGAAGTTTCTGGCTGCCCTCCCCGACGCGGTTGACGTTATCGTTCGCGGTATCAAGGCCGGCCTGCCATTGTTCGACTCGATCAAGATGGTGGCCGCCGATTCACCTGAGCCGCTGCGGGGCGAGTTCAATGCCATCATCGAGACCCAGGCGATCGGCATGCCGATCGGCGAGGCCTGCGCCCGGCTGTATGAGCGGATGCCGATTCCCGAAGCGAACTTCTTCGGCATCGTGATCTCGATCCAGCAAAAGTCGGGCGGCAACCTTTCCGAAGCGCTCGGAAACCTGTCCAAGGTGCTGCGCGATCGTAAAAAGATGGCCGAGAAGATCCAGGCGATGTCGATGGAAGCCAAGGCATCGGCCGCGATCATCGGTTCGCTGCCGATCATCGTGATGTTGCTGGTCTATGTGACGACCCCGGACTACATCTCTCTGCTGTGGACACATCCGACCGGTCGCATTCTCCTCGCGGCTTCGGCGCTGTGGATGTCGGCGGGCATCTTCGTGATGAAGAAGATGATCAACTTCGACTTCTGAGGGCGGCCATGTTGGATTTTCTAATCGAGAAGTTCCACGACGCGCGGTTCATGGCGACGCTGCTCGCGGCGATCGCGGCCAGCGCCACGGTCTACACCCTCATCATTCCGTTCTTTGCGGGCGAGACGCTCGCCAAGCGAATGAAGGCAGTCGGCAGCGAACGCGAGCGCCTGCGTCAGCGCGAACGCGATCGTCTCGCCAAGGCGGAGAAGGTGTCGCTGCGCCAAGCACCGAAGAAATTCATCGCGCGTGTGGTGGAAGACTTCAACCTCGCCAAATGGCTGGCGCAAGAATCCGCGCGCGACAAGCTGGTGATGGCCGGATACCGCGGCCAGGCGCCATATGTCACCTTCCTGTTCTTCCGGATGGTGATGCCGATCGCGTTCGGCGCGGCCTCGGCGCTGTACGTGTTCGTGATCGCGAATTTCGACCAGCCGCTGACGGTCAAGATCGGCATGTGCGTCGCCGCGATCTTCTTCGGCATGCAGGCGCCGATGCTGTTTCTGAAAAACGCGATCCAGAAGCGGCAACTGTCGATCAAGCGGGCGTTTCCCGACGCGCTCGATCTGCTGCTGATCTGCATCGAGTCCGGCATGTCGATCGAAACCGCGTTCCGCCGGGTCTCGATCGAAATCGGATCGCAGTCGATCCCGCTCGCCGAAGAATTCACTCTGACCACCGCCGAGCTGTCCTATCTGCAGGACCGCAAGCAAGCCTACGAGAATCTGGCGCTGCGCACCGGTCTCGACGGCGTGAAGTCGGTCTGCCTGGCACTGCAGCAGTCGGAACGCTACGGCACGCCGCTGGGCCAGAGCCTGCGGGTGATGGCGCAGGAGAATCGCGACATGCGCATGAACGAGGCCGAGAAGAAGGCGGCAGCACTGCCGCCCAAGCTCACCGTGCCGATGATCGTGTTCTTCCTGCCGGTGCTGTTCGTGGTGATCCTGGGCCCGACCGGCATTCGCATCGCGGCGATGCAGTAAGGTCGACCGCTTAAAGGATCAGCTTAGCGGCCGGAGGCTAGCACGCCACGGCCCGCCGCTCGGGCGGCATCATGGCCGCTCACCATCTCCTTGAGATAGGCGACGTTGGCGGCGGCCTCGTCCGGCGGCAGGTCGGCACGGACGATCGACTCGGCCTCGGCGTAGCGGCCCTGCAGACCGATCACCAGCGCCAAGTTCTGACGCACGCGCGAGTCCGCCCGGCCGCTTGCATAGGCTCGCCGCAGCGTGTCTTCGGCTTTCGGCAGCTCTTTGGTCAGCACGTAGGACATGCCGAGGTTCGACAACACCGAGGGCTCGTCCGGTGCAAGCCGCAGCGCGCTGGCGTAGTAACGCCGCGCTTCCTCGTTGCGTCCCATCTGGTCGAGCACGGTGCCCTGCACCGACAGGATGCGCCAATCGGGATTGTCGGGGCTGTGCGCCCGTGACAGCGTGTCGAACGCCAACTGGAAATTGCCGTTATCGGCGAGCGCGCGGCCATACGCGGCCCGCACTGCCTTGTTGCTCGGATTGGCGAGCGAGGCCTTCTCCAGCACCGCGACGGCCTGGGCGCGCTGGCCGATCGCGCGCAGCGCGTTGCCATAAGCGATTGCGGCGTCGGGATCGTTGGGGCGTGACCGGTAGCGATCGCCGGCGATCTCGACGGCGCGGTTCGGATCGGCGGCGGCCTCGTTGCGGCTGCCGAGCGAGCCGGTGACATCGGCCATGCCCATGGTCTTGCAACCTGCGAGCGACACCGCCAGGCTGACGGTCAGCGCCGCGGATGCGGCAAACCGGGCAAGACAAGGCAGGTCGCGCATGGCACCATACTCACAAAGCCGACGAATTCTGGCCCAGCAATAGAGCGTTAACCCTAATGTTGGGTTAATCCTCCCGGCCATCGGCGCCGCCTTAAGATTCGAAAGAGCCGCAACGCATGCACCCGATTTTCCAAACCGAGCCTACTCCGTCCGCAACGCCAATTCTGTTCGTCACCAAATCGAGCTGGGATGCGGTGCGGGCTGATCTGCCCGAAGCAGCTCAGCGCTTTGCAACAGCGAGCGGCTATAGCGGCAAGCCCGGTCAGTACCTCGCGCTGCCGACGGCGGACGGCGAGATTGGACATGTGCTATTCGGCCTCGACGAGCCAGACGCGAAGAGCCACGACCCGTTCCGTCCCGGCGCCCTGCCCGGGCTGCTGCCCGCCGGCGTCTATCGTTTCGCCAACGCGCCTCACGATGTGCGGCTCGCCGCTCTCGCCTTCGCGCTCGGCGCCTATAAGTTTGGCCGCTATCGCAAGGCCGAGCCGCCCGCCGTGCGTCTGGTTCCGCCGGATGGCGTCGATGCCGCCGCGATCAGCCGCGCCGCAGAGGCCGCGGCGCTGGCGCGCGACCTCATCAACACGCCGTCGAACGACATGGGGCCGGCTGAACTCGCCGACGCTGCGGACGCACTGGCGACGCGCTTCGGCGCGAGCATCAGCGTCATCGTCGGTGACGAGCTCGCAACCCAGAACTTCCCGCTGATCCGCGCGGTCGGCATGGCCTCGACCCGCGCGCCGCGGCTGATCGATCTGACCTGGGGTGATCCGTCCCATCCGAAGGTCACGCTGGTCGGCAAGGGCGTGTGCTTCGACACCGGCGGCCTCGATCTGAAGCCATCGAGTGCGATGCTGATCATGAAGAAGGACATGGGCGGCGCGGCCAACGTCCTGGCGCTGGCCTCGATGATCATGGACGCCGGGTTGAAACTGCGGTTGCGCGTGCTGATCCCTGCGGTCGAGAACTCCGTCGCCGGCAACGCAATGCGACCGCTCGACATCTTCCCCTCGCGCAAGGGGCCGACCGTCGAGATCGGCAACACCGATGCCGAAGGCCGGCTGGTGCTGGCCGATGCGCTCGCCTATGCGGACGAGGAAGCGCCGGACCTGCTGATCGATCTCGGCACGCTGACCGGCGCAGCCCGCGTCGCGCTCGGCCCCGATCTGCCGCCCTACTACACCAACGACGAAGCGCTGGCGCTCGACGTCGCGCGCCACGCGAGCGCGGAGAACGATCCGCTGTGGCGGATGCCGCTGTGGGGCCCGTACGACTCGTGGCTCGACTCCAAGGTCGCGAACATCAACAACGCGCCGTCCGGCGGCTTTGCCGGCTCGATCACATGCGCGCTGTTCCTGCAGCGCTTCGTCGAAGCCGCCAAGAGCTGGCTGCACGTCGATATCTACGGCTGGACGCCGAAGGCCAAGCCTGGTCGTCCCGAAGGCGGCGAATGCCAAGCCGCGCGCGCGATCTTCGCGCTGTTGAGCGAGCGCTATGGCTGATCGCAGGCTGACGCCGGCGCGGCCCGATCTCGCCGCCAAACATCTCGAAGGCCAAGTTACCGCGGCGCGGTTCGTCGAAGGTGAAGTGTTCGAGGTCAGCTACGGCGTCGCGCCGGTGCGGCGCGAGCCGTTTGCCGGCGCGATGCTGGAGACCGAGGCGCTGAAAGGCGAACGCGTCGCCGTCTATGACCGGACCGAAGAAGGCTGGGCCTGGGGCCAATTGATGACCGACGGCTATGTCGGCTGGCTACCGGATCTCGCTTTGTATAGGCCGGCCGCTGAGCCGACCCACAAGGTGACGGCGCTACGCACTTTCGCGTTCCACGGTCCTTCGATCAAACTGCCCCCGGCGGAGACGCTGCCGCTCGGCGCGCGGCTGGCGATCGTGCACGAGGATGCGAGTTTTGCGGTGACACAGGAAGGCTGGCACGTGCCGCGCCGGCACGTCGCACCGCTGGCTGACATCGAAGCCGATTTCGTCGCGGTTGCCGAGCGCTTCGTCGGCACGCCGTATCTGTGGGGCGGGCGTAGCAGTCTCGGCATCGACTGTTCGGGTCTGGTGCAAACCGCGCTGGCGGCCTGCGGGATCGCCGCGCCGCGCGACAGCGACATGCAGGAAGCCGCGCTCGGCACGTCTGTTTCGCTCGATGAGCAGTCTGCGCTGAAGCACGGGGATCTGTTGTTCTGGAAAGGCCACGTCGCGATCGCACGCGACCCCATCAGTATCGTGCACGCCAATGCTTATCACATGGCAACGGCGATCGAGCCGACGCAGCAGGCGATCGCGCGGATTGCAGCCGCCGGCAGCACGCTGACTGCGATCAAGCGGCTCGGCTAAACCACTCGCGCAGCCGCGCACGATTGAGCGCCAGCCACTGCAAGGCCGTGACAAGCAGCGCGTTGTTGAACGCGCCGCGGCTGAGCGCCGCCAGCGCCTCGTCGATCGTCACGACGAACGGCTCGGTGTCCTCGTCTTCTTCGGCCAATCCGGCGCGTTGCAACACCGCGCTGGAATCGACGTGGCCGACAAAGAAGATGACCTGTTCATCGGTGAGGCCAGGGGTCGGCAGGACGCGATAAAGCTCGGCGAGCTGCGTCGGCGCGACGCCGATCTCCTCGATGCATTCGCGCCGCGCCGCATCCACATCGGTCTCGTGCGGATCGATCCGGCCGGCGACGATCTCGACCATGTCGCCGCGCCCGGTGGCAAGATGCGCCGGAAGGCGAAACTGCCGGATCAGGACGACCGAGTCCCGTGTCAGATCGATCGGGACCACGGCCGCAACGCGGCTGGCGCGCAGCACGTCCCGCCGCTGCAACAGAGGCGGCTCGCCGTCGCGCCGGATCGACACCTCGAAACGCTGATAGGACATGAACCCCTGCCCGATCAGCTCAGGCGCCGACACGGTGACATCCGCCGCGTGGTCCGCGAGCTGGTCAGTTTGGTCGCTCTCGCTCATCAAACACCTATTGGGCCGCAGCGCCGCCGGGCGCGGTCTCGAGCCGGAACGCGGCGGCGAACAGCGCCCGCGTATAGTCGGTCTTCGGAGACTTGAACAGCTCGGCCGCAGGACCTTCCTCGACCACTTTGCCTTGTTTCATGACGATCAGATGACTGGCAAGCGAGGCCACGACGCGCAGATCGTGCGAAATGAACATATAGGTCAGATCGCGCTTGCGCTGCAGTTCGCGTAGCAGATCGACCATCTGCGCCTGAAACAGCATGTCGAGCGCGCTGGTCGGCTCATCGAGCACAACGAAGTTCGGCTCCAGCACCACCGCGCGCGCGATCGAAATCCGCTGCCGCTGACCGCCGGAGAACTCGTGCGGATAGCGGAAGCGGGTCGCCGGATCGAGGCCGACCTCCTTCAGCGCCTTGATCACCCGCGCTTCGCGCTCGGCATCGCCGAGTTGCGGCTGATGCACGCTGAGCCCCTCGGCGATGATATCGCCGACCGACATGCGCGGGCTGAGCGCGCCGAACGGGTCCTGAAACACGATCTGCATATCGCGGCGGAACGGCCGCATCTGCTTGAACTTCAAGCCCTGGATGTCGTTGCCGAGAAACACGATCGGCCCGTCGGACGAGATCAGCCGCAGCATCGCCAATCCGAGCGTCGTCTTGCCCGAGCCTGACTCGCCGACGACGCCGAGCGTCTCGCCTTTACGGATCGCCAGCGTCACCCCATCGACCGCCTTGATGTGCCCGACCGTCTTGCGCATCAGGCCGCGACGGATCGGAAACCAGACCTTGAGATCGTCGGTCGAGATCACCACCGGCGCATCGGGACACGGCGGCGCCGGGTCTGGCTTCGGCTCGGCCGCCAGCAGTGCCTTGGTGTAGGGATGCTGCGGATCGGTGAACACTTGTTCGACCGGCCCCTGCTCGACGATCTTGCCGGTGTGCATCACGCACACCGTGTCGGCGATGCGACGGACGATGCCGAGATCGTGGGTGATGAACAGCATGCTCATCCCGAGCCGCGCGCGAATGTCGGCGAGCAGCGCCAGGATCTGCGCCTGCACGGTGACGTCGAGCGCCGTGGTCGGCTCGTCGGCGATCAACAGATCCGGCTCGTTGGCCAGCGCCATCGCGATCATCACGCGCTGCCGCTGCCCGCCGGATAGTTGATGCGGATAGCTGGCGAGACGTGTCTCCGGCTCGGGAATGCCGACCTGCGTCAGCAGCTCGATGATCCGCGCCCGCGCCTTGGCGCCGCGCACACCGCCGTGTAATTGCAGGATCTCGCCGATCTGCGCCTCGATCGTGTGCAGCGGATTGAGCGAGGTCATCGGCTCCTGAAACACGATCGAGATCTCGTTGCCGCGAATGCCGCGGATCTCGCGCTCGGACATCCCGAGCAGTTCGCGTCCCTTGAACCGGATCTGGCCGGACGGATGCGACGCGCTCGGATACGGCAGCAGCTTCAGGATAGACAGCGCGCTGACCGACTTGCCCGAGCCAGACTCGCCCACCAGCGCAACGCATTCGCCCCGCTTGATCCGGAACGACACATGATCGACGGCCGTCGTCGTCCCGCTGGGCTGATGGAAGGCGACAGACAGGTCGCTGATATCAAGCAGAGGCTGGTTGATCGCGTCCATCAGACAAGCTCGCTGAGTTGAAGCCATGTCGGCCCGCCGGCGATCGCACGGCCCAGCCGTTGGTCTTCGGTCAAGAAGTTCTCACATCCCGCCGCTCGCGCAGTCGCCACGTGGATCGCATCCATCGGTTTGATCCCCAGTTCAGCCTGGATATGACAGGAAGCTAGGAGGATATCTCGACTGACCGGCACCGTCAGAAGCGGACTAAGAGGTGAAAAGAACAACTCGTACTTTTCCAAATAGTCGGGGTTTTTGAGCGAGATCGGCTTTGGCATGACCTCGGCGATCGTCAATTCGGAGGTGACCACCCGCACGTCATCAGCATCGATCGCGCCTAAAAATGCGCGGATCGTCTCGGCCCATTGGCTACCTTGCTCGATCGCATAGATGATGATGTTCGAGTCCAAGTAGATCGGCCGATCTTTGAAACGCGCCCACATCAGTGATCTTCGCGCAACTCGCGGATATGCCGAACGACGTCTTCGTCGCTGCCGTGGAGATTGGGAACGGAGCCTGCGAGCGGAGCGAGCATGATCCTCGGCTTGCGATCGGCCTTGGGCCTAAATTCGATCTCGACCCAACCATGCTGCGGCAGACCTTCCTGAAGGTCCGACGGCAGCTTATCGACCGGATACTCTCGAACAATCTTGTTCATCGCCTCTGCTCCGGAATGAGAGTTTATCACACCTTCACCTGAACGTCTTGCGTGGGTCGAAGGCGTCGCGGACGGCTTCGCCGATGAAGATCAGCAGCGACAGCATGATGGCGACGGCGAAGAAGCCGGTGAAGCCGAGCCATGGGGCCTGAACGTTGGCCTTGCCCTGCGCCAGCAATTCGCCCAGCGACGGCGAGCCGGGCGGCAAGCCGAAGCCGAGGAAGTCCAGCGCCGTCAAGGTCATCACCGAGGACGACACGATGAACGGCAGGAACGTCATGGTCGCCACCATCGCGTTTGGCAGCAGGTGACGGACCATGATCTTGGCGTTGGACACGCCGAGCGCCCGGGCCGCGGTGATGTACTCGAAGTTTCTGCCGCGCAGAAACTCGGCCCGCACCAGGCCGACCAGCGACACCCAGCTGAACAGCAACAGGATGCCGAGCAGCACGAAGAAGCCCGGCACCAGCACCGACGACAGGATCAAGAGCAAATACAGCGACGGGATTGCAGTCCAGACTTCGATCAGCCGCTGGAAGGTGAGATCGACCCAGCCGCCGAAATAGCCCTGGATGCCGCCGGCTGCGACGCCGATGATCGACGAGATGATCGTCAGGCTGAGGCCGAACAGGATCGAGATCCGGAAGCCGTAGATCAGACGTGCAACGACGTCACGGCCCTGATCGTCGGTGCCGAGCCAGTTGTATTCGAGATCGTGGCAGCTCTTGACGCCCTTCTTGGCGACAACCGCGGCGCATTCCTGTTCGGTCAGCAGCCAGGTCGGTTTCGACGGCGCCGGCGTCGGCAGGTCGAGATTGTGAGTACCGTAGGAATAGCGGATCGGCGCCCAGATCACCGTGCCGCCCTTGTCGGCGATCAGCTTCTGCAGAAACGGATCACGATAATCCGCCGCCGTTTCGAAGTCGCCGCCGAAGGTGGTCTCGGAATAGGTCACGACCGCCGGGAAATAATAATGACCGTCGAGCTTGATCAGCAGCGGCCGGTCGTTGGCGATGAATTCGGCGAACAGCGAGATGCCGAACAGCACCAGAAAGATCCAGAACGACCAGTAGCCGCGCCGGTTGGCCTTGAAGTTCTGCCAGCGCCGCTTGTTCAGTGGCGACAGCGACAGACGGTGGCGCGTCGGCGGCACCGCCTCGCCGAGCGGCGCCTGCGTGGTGGTTTCGATCGGCTCGCGTGCGATCAGCGTCATCAGACGTCCCGCGCCTCGAAGTCGATCCGGGGATCGATCCACATATAGGTGAGATCGGAAATCAGGTTCACCACCAGGCCGACCAGGGAAAAGATGAAGAGCGTGCCGAACACCACCGGATAGTCGCGATTGAGTACGCTTTCGAAGCCGAGCAGGCCGAGCCCGTCGAGCGAGAAAATGGTCTCGATCAACAGCGAGCCTGAGAAGAACGCGTGGATGAAGGCGCTGGGAAAGCCGGCGATCACGATCAGCATGGCGTTGCGGAACACGTGCCCGTACAGCACCTGAGTCTCGCTGCAGCCCTTGGCGCGCGCGGTCATGACGTATTGCTTACGGATCTCGTCCAGGAACGAGTTTTTGGTCAGCAGCGTCATGGTGGCGAACGCACCGAGCGCCATCGAGATCAACGGCAGCGTCAGGTGCCAGAAATAGTCGAGGATCTTCCAGTACCAGGGAAACTGGCTCCACCCGTCGGAGGTCAGCCCGCGCAGCGGAAACCAACTGAAGAATGAGCCGCCGGCGAACAGAATGATCAACAGGATCGCGAACAGGAAGCCCGGAATCGCGAAGCCGACGATGATCACCGCAGAAGTCCAGGTGTCGAATTTCGAGCCGTCCTGCACCGCCTTGCGAATGCCGAGCGGAATCGAGATCAGATAGGTCAGCAGCGTCATCCAGATCCCGAGCGACATCGAGACCGGCAGCTTTTCCTTGATCAGCTGCAGCACGCTGACATCGCGGAAGTAGCTCTTACCGAAATCGAACCGCGCAAAATTCCACAGCATGATCGCGAAGCGCTCGGGCGCCGGCTTGTCGAAGCCGAACTGCTTTTCGAGACTCTTGACGAATTCCGGATCGAGCCCCTGGGCGCCACGATATTTCGAGTTCACCGCGTCCGCCGAACCGGCGACCTGCGGCCGTGCACCGAAGTCACCACCGGACGAGCCTGAGATGCGCGACGAGGCGCCGGTATCGGCGCCAGAAATCTGCGCGATCACCCGTTCAACCGGACCGCCGGGCGCGAACTGCACGACGACAAAAGAGACGAACAAAATCCCGAGCAGAGTCGGAAACATCAGCAGGACGCGGCGAGCGATATAGGCGGCCATGCTATTTCTTCCCCCGGTCGGCCGCAGCCGCCGTATCCTTCGCCCACCACAGTTCCGGCACGCCGACGCCGGCGTATTTCGGCAGATTGGGCGGATGGCCGAACACGTCCCAATAGGCGAGCCGGTGCGAGGCCGAATACCATTGCGGCACCCAATAGCGCCCGGCGCGGATCAGACGGTCGAGCGCCCGCGCCGCGACCACCAGCTTGATGCGGGTGTCGGCGGCGATCACCTGATCGATCATCGCGTCGATTACCGGATCGGAAATGCCGGCGAGGTTGTTCGAACCCTTGGTGGCGGCAGCCTGTGACGAGAAGAAGTTGCGCAGCGCGTCGCCCGGCACTGTCGAAAAGCTGTAGCGCTCGATGGCCAGATCGAAATCGAAATCATCGCGCCGCGCCCGCTGCTGCACCGGATCGACCATCCGCAAGGTTGCTTCGATGCCGAGCGTGCCGAGGTTCTTGATGAACGGCATATGGTGGGGCTGGAATGCCGGCTCTTCGAGCAGGAATTCAACGCGGAAAGGCTCACCGGACGGCGTCAGGCGTTTGCCGTTCTTGATCGGGAAACCCGCGTCGTTGAGGAGCTGCGCGCCGTGCCGCAGCAGCGCGCGGTCCTGCCCGGAGCCGTCGGACGCCGGCGGCACGAACGGCGCACCGAACACCTCGTCCGGCACCTTGCCGCGAAACGGCTCGAGCAGCGCCAATTCTTCCGGCGACGGCGCGCCCACCGCCATCATGTCCGAATTCTGGAACGGCGACACCGTGCGCGCATAGGTGCCGTACATGATGGTCTTGTTGGTCCACTCGAAATCGAACGCGCAGCCGAGCGCTTCGCGTACCCGCGGATTCTTGAATTTGTCGCGGCGGGTGTTGATGAACCAGCCCTGCGCGCCCGACGGCGTATCGTCCGGCAGCATCTCGCGCTTGACGCGGCCGTCGTGGATCGCGGGAAAATCGTAGCGGGTATTCCAGATCCGCGAGGTGAATTCCTCGCGAAACAGGTAGCTGCGCCCGGTGAAGCCCTCGAAGGCGACGTCGCGATCGCGATAGAATTCGAACCGCACCGTGTCGAAATTGTACGATCCGACATTCACCGGTAGCTTGGCGCCCCACCAATCCTTGACCCGATCGAATTCGATATAGCGGCCCGATTCCATCCGGCCGACCTTGTAGGGGCCACTGCCGAGCGGCACTTCCATGGTCGATTCATCGAACGACTGCTTGGCGTAGTATGCTTCCGAGAACAGCGGCAGCGCGGCGACGAACAGCGGCACGTCCCGCCCGCGCTTCGGCTTAAAGGTGACGATCAAGGTCGCGTCGCCGTCGGCCGTCGCCTCAATGAAGTCGCGCAGTTGCTGCGTGATCAACGGATGGCCTTTGGCCTTCAGAATGTTGAGCGAGAACGCGGCGTCACGCGCGGTCAGCTTGCTGCCGTCGTGAAATCGCGCCTCGGGCCGCATCGTGAAGCGATAGGTCAGCCCATCGGCGGAGATCGCCACCTTGGACGCGGCAAAGCCGTACATCGCATCCGGCTCGTCGCCCGCCCGCGCCATCAGCGTCGCAAAGGTCAGGCCCATCCCCTGCGCGCCGTCACCCTTGAGGATGAAGGCGTTGAGCGAATTGAAGGTCTGGAACGACTGATTGAAGGCGCGTACCGACGGAATGGTCGAGAACAGGCCGCCCTTGGGAGCCTTCGCATCGACGTAGTCGAACTGCACGAAATCGGCCGGATACTTCAGATCACCGAACGCCGAGATGCCGTGGGAGACCGTTTCACCGTCGGCCGCGACGGCGGTGCCCCGCATCTGCGCGGCGGCGAGCGCGCCGACGCCGAGAGCGAGCACGTTGCGACGATTGAGCTGCGCCATACGCGAAGCAATCCTCAAGAGCGCTTGCCGAGGTTGGCGGCCTTGTCGGCGTCGTACCACCACAGCGCCGGCAGACCGGAGCGGGCGTATTTCGGCAGCGGCGCGTGCCCAAACCGATCCCAGCGCGCGTAGCGCATGAAACCGTAGGTGAATTGCGGCACAACGTAGAAGTTCCACAGCAGCACGCGGTCGAGCGCCCGCGTGGCGGCAACCAGCGTGGCCCGGTCCTTGGCGTAGATCACCTTCTCGATCAGCTCATCGATGGCCGGATTCTTGATGCCAATGGTGTTGTGCGAGCCCTGTTCATTGGCCGCCTGCGATCCCCAATAGTCGCGCTGCTCGTTACCGGGCGACAGCGACTGGCCCCACAGATCGGTGATGATGTCGAAATCGAACGCGCGAATTCGGTTCTGATACTGCGCATCGTCGACCACGCGGATCGAGACGGCAACGCCCAGCCGCTCCAGCGACGGCTTGTAGAACAACGCGATACGTTCCGACGACGGGTCCTGCACCAGGATCTCGACCGCCACCGGCTTGCCGGACGGATCGACCAGCTTGCGATCCTTGATGTCGAAGCCCGCTTCTTTCACCAGCTTGATGGCCTCGCGCAAGTTCGCGCGCACCGCCTCCGGATTGCCGCCGACTGGATTGGTGTAGGGCTGCGTGAACAGCTCGGCCGGCACCTTGTCGCGCACCGTTTCGAGGAACGCCAGCTCCTGCCCTTCAGGCAACCCGCTGGAGGCGAGCTCGGTGCCTTCGAAGAAGCTCGCGATCCGCTTGTACTGTCCGTAGAACAGTTGCTTGTTCATTTCCTCGAAGTCGAACGCGTAGTTGAAGGCACGCCGCACTCGCGGGTCCTTGAACATCTCGCGGCGCGTGTTCAGCACGAAGGCCTGCATCCGGCCGGAGTCGTTGATCGGGAATTCTTCTTTGACGACGCGCTTGTCATTCACCGCCGGGAAGTCGTAGGCGGTCGCCCACTGCTTGGCGGAGTTCTCCATGATCCAGTCGGCCTGATCGGCCTTGAAGGCTTCCAGCGCCACCGTGTTGTCGCGGAAGTACTCGAACCGCAGTTCGTCGAAATTGTTCTGGCCGATCCGCACCGGCAGCTTCTCGCCCCAATAGTCCTTCACGCGCTCCAGCACGACCGAGCGGCCGGCGACGAATTCCTTGATCTTATAGGGGGCGGAGCCGAGCGGCGGCTCCAGCGTCGTCGCCGAGATGTCGCGCTTGCGTCCCTGCGCGTCGGTGCCTTCCCACCAGTGCTTCGGCAGCACCATCAATTCTCCGACGATGGTCGGCAGTTCGCGATTGCCCGGCGCATCGAAGGTGAAACGGATGTCGCGCTCGCCGACCTTCTCGGCTTTGACGACATGCCGATAATACGAGGCGTAGCGCGGGCTATACTTCTTCAGCGCGTCGAACGAAAACACCACGTCGTCGGCGGTGACCGGCTTGCCGTCGTTCCAGCGCGCTTCCTTGCGCAATCGATAGATCACCCAGGAAAAATCGTCGGGATGCGCGGCGCCCTCGGCGAGCAGACCGTACTCGGTGCCGACCTCATCCTGCGACGGCGTCATCAGGGTTTCGTAGAGGTACCCCGCAGGACCGGCGATGTTGCCCTTCACACCGGCGACCGCGAGATTGAAATTGTCGAAGGTGCCGAGCGCGATCTGCCGGGCGATACCGCCCTTCGGCGCTTTCGGATTCACATAATCAAACTGCGCGAAGCCGGCCGGATATTTGAGGTCCCCGAACAGCGACAGGCCGTGGCGCCAGGCCGCACCATCGACGGCGGTTTCGGCGCGCGCCGCGCTCGCCCCAAACGGACCGGGGCTGAAGCTCAGAACCGGAGTCGCTGCGGCCAACAAGCCGCCCTGCAGAAGATGTCGTCGGGTCAACGTCACGATACTGAAATCCCTGTTCGCTGCGGTCTTCGCCCAGACCGGACTGTCCGAGGATTCGTCCGATTATGGCGATTTTGGCGGAGGATAACACCCCACGCACGGCCGACTTGCGGCGAAAGGTCCCGGTTACCGATGTTTAATCCGCACCGGTTTCGCAAAACAAAACGGCCGGGAAAATCCCGGCCGTTCAACATTCCAATCTTGGAAAACCGTTACTTCTCTGCCGTCGCCGGCAGCGCTTCGGGCTTGTCGGAATTCTTGTTGAGATAGGCGATCAGGTCGGCCCGCTCCTTGTCGTTCGGAATGCCGGCGAAGCTCATCGCGGTGCCGGGGATATAGCCCTTCGGATTGGCGAGGAACTTGTTGAGCTCGTCGAACGTCCAGGCGCCGCCCTTGGCCTTCATCGCAGCCGAGAAATTGAAACCGTTGCGGCCTTCGCCGCGATGGTCGCCGACGATGCCGTAGAGATTCGGGCCGACGCGGTTCGGGCCGTCTTTTTCGAAGGTGTGGCAGGCGGCGCACTTCTTGGCGACCTTGGAGCCCTGGTCGACCGAGGCGGTCTGCAGCAGCTTCTCGATCGGCTCGTCCACCTTCGGCGCAGCATCCTTAGCCTGAGCCGGCTCGGCTTCCTTCACGGCGATGGCGTAGCCCTGCTTTTCGGGCTTGGTCGGGGAAAAGATCGCCTGGGCGGCGAAGTTGGATAGCAACAGGATCAGCAAGGTCCCGAAGATCGCGCCGACAATTTTGTTGAGTTCGAAAGTATCCATTTTCGCTCGCGTTTCCAAACCAGCCCGCGTCCGGACTTGTTCATCGGAGGCATTCTCAACTCGACTATAGTCGGGATGAGATATCGGTTTGCCCCTGCGCTGGCAACCCGTATAAACGCCTCACACGCGTCGCTTCGGGCAGCCTGATACCAGTTCCGGCATTCGCTGCGGCGCATCATCCGCCGCAAGCGATCCTTCCATGACATCTCCTGCCACTCTGGTTCTGATCCCCGCCCGGATGGCCGCGACGCGGCTGCCGGGCAAACCGCTGCTCGACATCGCCGGGCTGCCGATGGTGGTGCAGGTGCTGCGCCGGGCGCAGGCGGCGGAGATCGGCCGGGTGGCGGTGGCGACCGATACGCCGGAGATCGCTGCCGCCGTGACCGCCCATGGCGGCGAGGTGGTGATGACCCGCGCCGATCATCCTTCCGGATCGGACCGCATCTTCGAGGCGCTGCAGACGCTGGATCCGGAGCGGAAGATCGACACCGTCATCAACCTGCAGGGCGATTTCCCCACCATCCGCCCCGAGCAGATCGGCGCGGTGCTGGATCCGCTCGCCGACCCGGCCGTCGACATCGCCACGCTGGCAGCCGAGATCCATACCGAGGAAGAGGCCACCAACCCGAACGTGGTCAAGGTGATCGGCTCTCCGCTGGCCGCGGACCGGCTGCGGGCGCTGTACTTTACCCGCGCCACCGCTCCCTGGGGCGACGGGCCGCGCTACCACCACATCGGCCTGTACGGCTACCGCCGCGCCGCCCTGGAGCGGTTCGTGGCGCTGCCCCCTTCGCCGCTCGAGGTGCGCGAAAAGCTCGAACAGCTCCGTGCATTGGAGGCCGGCATGCGGATCGACGTCGGCATCGTGGATACCGTGCCGCGCGGGGTCGACACGGCGGCCGATCTCGAGACCGCACGGCGGGTGCTCGGCGGCTGACCCCGCCCCCTGGCGAAAACCGCTGCGGCTGCTAGAACGCGCGCCAGACACAGGACGCTAAGATCAGACCATGAAAATCGCATTCCAGGGCGAACCCGGCGCCAATTCCCACATCGCGATCAGCGACGCCTATCCCACCGCCGAGGCGATGCCTTGCGCCACCTTCGAGGACGCGCTGAGCGCGATATCCTCGGGTGAAGCCGATCTCGGCATGATCCCGATCGAGAATTCGGTCGCCGGCCGCGTTGCCGACATTCACCACCTGCTGCCGACCTCCAAGCTGTTCATCGTCGGCGAGTGGTTCCTGCCGATCCGGCATCAGCTCGTCGCGGTGCCCGGCGCCAAGCTCGAAGACATCAAGACGGTCGAAAGCCACGTCCACGCACTCGGCCAATGCCGCCGCATCATCCGCAAATTCGGACTGAAGCCGATCGTCGCCGGCGACACTGCCGGCTCGGCACGGATCATCGCCGAACGCGGCGACAAGACCTGCGCGGCGATCTCGTCGCGGCTGGCGGCGAAGATCTATGGTCTCGACATCCTGGCCGAGGACATCGAAGACGAAGCGCATAACACTACCCGCTTCGTGGTGCTGGCACGCGAGCCGCGCTGGGCAGCGCAGGGTTCGGGCAAGCTCGTCACCACGTTTGTGTTCCGGGTGCGCAACCTGCCGGCCGCGCTCTACAAGGCGCTCGGCGGCTTCGCCACCAACGGCGTCAACATGACCAAGCTGGAAAGCTACATGGTCGACGGCAACTTCTTCGCCACGCAGTTTTACGCCGACGTCGAAGGCCATCCCGAGGACCGCAACCTCGCCTTCGCGCTCGACGAACTGAAGTTCTTCTCCCGCGAATTCCGCATCGTCGGCGTCTATCCGGGCCACCCGTTCCGCGACACGTTCAGCGAGCGGTAGGCGAGAGCCCTGCCACGTCATTGCGAGGGAAGCGAAGCAATCCAGCTCGGTGCACTGAGCCTCTGGATTGCTTCGTCGCTGCGCTCCTCGCAATGACGAAAGCTGCTTTGTTGAACTACGCCGCCGCGCGCTGCAGCTCGAAGGCATCGGCCAGCAGGCTGTAGCTGCGCTTGCGCGCTTCGTGATCGTACACCGCGGTAATCACCATCAGCTCGTCGGCGTGGCTTGCGGAGATCAGCGGCTGCAACGCCTGCCGCACCGTCGCCGGACTGCCGACGAACAGCCGCGAGCGATTACGCGCGATCGAGGCGCGGTCTGCGTCGGTGTACGAATAAGACAGAGCTTCTTCGACACTCGGCAGCGGCACATAGCGGCCGCGATCGCGTAGCAGGCGACTGAGATCCATCGAACTCGCGAGCCGCTCCGCTTCCTCATCGGTGTCGGCGACAACGGCGGCGACGGCCAAAATGCCGTGCGGCGTCGACCGCCAACGCGTCGGGCGGAAGTTGCTGCGATAATGCGTCAGCGCCTCGACCGCGTCGTGTGACGCGAAATGATGCGCGAAGGCGAAGCCCATGCCGACCTGCGCGGCGAGCTCGGAACTGTAGTCGCTGGAGCCGAGCAGCCAGATCGGCGGCAGTGGCGTATCGTCGGGCATCGCGACGACGTTGTTGTAGGGATGGCCGGGCGGAAAGCCGCGCGTCTCCCACAGCGTCAGCTCCTGCAGCCGCTCCAGAAAATCATCGCCCTCGCGGCCGTCGAGCCGTCGGCGTAGCGCGTGCATCGTCGCCTGATCGGTGCCCGGCGCGCGGCCGATGCCGAGATCGATCCGGCCAGGGAACAGTGCTTCGAGCATCTTGAAGCGCTCCGCCACGACCAGCGGCGCGTGGTTGGGCAGCATCACCCCACCGGAGCCGACATGGATGCGTTCGGTCACCGCCGCGATCTGCCCAATCATGATGTCCGGCGCCGGACTCGCGACTGAAGGAAGATTGTGATGCTCGGCCAGCCAATAGCGCACATAGCCCAGCACATCCGCATGGCGCGCAAGGTCGATCGAGTTGCGCAACGCCGCAGCCGGCGGTGTGCCGGTGGTGACGACGGACAGATCGAGGATCGAGAGTGGCAGCATTTGCCTAACCTAGTGCGCGACCGAGGCGGGCGCAAAGGTATTGGGCTAGGCAATTCGACGATCCCCTGCCCGTTTCTTTCGGAGTGGGCAGAATGACCGTCTGCTTGGGAAGGTCTGGCTCATCTGGTTCCGCCAGAATCGCTGCACCGCACACAACCATCAGACAGATCGGTTGATTTTCGAAACAGGCGCGGGATACGCCTTGCCCACCCCCGGACACCTCCCAGCTCCGTCCAACGCACAAAACGGACTATTTTGGGCAACTTCCCAAACTGATATCGCCCAAAGTGGGCTGGCCGCCGAAGCCAGTTCGGCCTAATTTAACGCGGTTCGTGGAGGTTCCTGACCGTTGGGCAGCCGCACGCGCCTGTGGACGCCCGAACCGCCCTTTCAAACTGGATGACCATCAGATGAGCGACCTGCCGCAGCAGCTTCCGGCGATTTCCTTCGAGTTCTTCCCACCGAAGACCGAAGAGATGGAGCGCAATTTGTGGCAGGCGATCAGCCGGCTGGCGCCGCTGCATCCGAGCTTCGTCTCGGTCACCTATGGGGCCGGGGGCTCCACCCGGGAGCGGACCCACGCCACGATCGCGCGTATTCTCAAAGAAACCGATCTGACCCCGGCGGCGCATCTGACCTGCGTCGATGCCCCCTGTGCCGACGTCGACGACGTCGTGGCGCGGTATCACGACATCGGCGTCCGCCACATCGTGGCGCTTCGCGGCGATCCGACCACCGGTCTCGGCGGCACCTACACGCCGCATCCGCAGGGCTATCGCAGCTCGGCCGATCTCGTCGCCTCGATCAAGCGCCGCTATCCGGACATCGACGTCACGGTGTCGGCCTATCCGGAGAAGCATCCGGAGAGCACCGGCTTCGATGCCGACCTCGACATCCTGAAGGCCAAGGTCGATGCCGGCGCGACGCGCGCCATCACCCAGTTCTTCTTCGATAACGACCTGTACTTCCGCTACCTCGACCGCGTCCGCGCCCGCGGCATCGACATCCCGATCGTGCCGGGCATCCTGCCGGTGCAGAACTTCAAGCAGGCCGCCGGCTTCGCCGCCCGCGCCGGCGCCAGCGTGCCGGACTGGCTAGCCAAGCAGTTCGAAGGCCTCGACGACGATCCTGACACCCGCAAGCTGGTGGCTGCCACGGTCGCCGCCGGCCAAGTGCACAAGCTCGCCAAGCACGGCGTCAACAACTTCCACTTCTACACCATGAACCGCGCGGACCTGGTGTTCGCCATCAGCCATCTGCTGGGCTTCCGGCCGATCGCCAAGCAGAAGGCCGCGTAAGCAGTGTCCGATATGACCAAGCCCATTTCCGCAGCCCGCACTCGACTTTTGGCCCTCGCCGCGCAGCGGATCCTCGTGCTCGACGGCGCGATGGGGACGATGATCCAGCAGCTGCAGCTCGACGAAGCTGCGTTCCGCGGCGAGCGGTTCAAGGATTTCCACCGCGACCTGCGCGGCAACAACGACCTGTTGATCCTGACCCAGCCGCAGGCGATCGAGGACATCCACGCGCAGTATTTGCGCGCCGGTGCCGACATCGTCGCGACCAACACCTTCTCCTCGACCTCGATCGCGCAGGCCGACTACGACATGTCGGACCTCGCCTACGAGATGAGCCGCGACGGCGCCCGCCTCGCCCGCAACGCCGCCGCCAAGGTCGAAGCCGAAGACGGCAAGCCGCGCTTCGTCGCCGGCGCGATCGGCCCGACCAACCGCACCGCCTCGATCTCGCCGGACGTCGCCAACCCCGGCTACCGCGCGGTGACGTTCGATGATCTGCGCATCGCCTATAGCGAGCAGATCAACGGCCTGCTCGACGGCGGCGCGGACATCCTGCTGCTCGAAACCATCTTCGATACGCTGAACGCCAAGGCGGCACTGTACGCGATCGCCGAGATCGTCGACGCCCGCGGCATCGACGTGCCGGTGATGATCTCCGGCACCATCACCGACAAATCCGGCCGCCTGCTGTCGGGCCAGATGCCGGAAGCGTTCTGGAATTCGGTGCGGCACGCCCGCCCGATCACCATCGGCTTCAACTGCGCGCTCGGCGCCAAGGATCTGCGCGCCCACATCGCCGATATCAGCCGCGTCGCCGATACGCTGGTCTGCGCCTATCCCAACGCCGGCCTGCCCAACGAATTCGGCCAGTACGACGAGAGCCCGGAATACATGGCTGGTCTCGTCGGCGAGTTCGCCGAAGCCGGCCTCGTCAACATCGTCGGCGGCTGCTGCGGCACTACGCCGGCCCACATCAAGGCGATCGCCGAAGCGGTCGCGCCGCATAAGCCACGCGTGATCCCGACGATCGAGCCGCGGCTGCGGCTCTCCGGCCTCGAGCCGTTCGAACTGACCAAGGACATTCCGTTCGTCAACGTCGGCGAACGCACCAACGTCACCGGCTCGGCGAAATTCCGCAAGCTGATCACCGCCGGCGACTACGCCGCCGCGCTGCAGGTGGCGCGCGACCAGGTCGAGAACGGCGCCCAGATCATCGACGTCAACATGGACGAAGGGCTTCTCGATTCCGAAGCCGCGATGGTCACCTTCCTCAACCTCGTTGCCGCCGAGCCGGACATCGCCAAGGTGCCGGTGATGGTCGACTCCTCGAAGTTCAACGTGATCGAGGCCGGGCTGAAGTGCCTGCAGGGCAAGCCGGTAGTGAACTCGATCTCGCTAAAAGAAGGCGAGGACAAGTTCATCCACGAGGCGGGCATCGCCAAGCGTCACGGCGCCGCCGTGGTGGTGATGGCGTTCGACGAGACCGGCCAGGCCGACACCTACGCGCGCAAGACCGAGATCTGCGCCCGTGCTTACGACATTCTCGTCAACCGCATCGGCTTCCCGCCCGAAGACATCATCTTCGATCCGAACATCTTCGCGATCGCGACGGGCCTCGAAGAGCACAACAATTACGGCGTCGACTTCATCGAGGCGACTCGCTGGATCCGCCAAAACCTGCCGCACGCGCATGTCTCCGGCGGCGTCTCCAACCTGTCGTTCTCGTTCCGCGGCAACGAGCCGGTGCGCGAGGCGATGCACTCGGTGTTCCTGTATCACGCCATCAAGGCCGGCATGGACATGGGCATCGTCAATGCCGGGCAGATGATCGTGTATGACGACATCGATCCCGAGCTGCGCCAGGTGTGCGAGGACGTCATCCTCAACCGTGACGCGAGCGCCTCCGAACGCCTGCTGGCGCTCGCCGACAAATATCGCGGCCAGGGCAAGCAGCAGAAGGAACAGGACCTCGCCTGGCGTTCGTGGCCGGTCGAGCAGCGGCTCAGCCACGCGCTGGTGCACGGCATCACCGAGTTCATCGAAGCCGACACCGAGGAAGCGCGTGCCAAGGCCGAGCGGCCCCTGCACGTGATCGAAGGCCCGCTGATGGCCGGCATGAACGTGGTCGGCGACCTGTTCGGCGACGGCAAGATGTTCCTGCCGCAGGTGGTGAAATCCGCCCGCGTGATGAAGCAGGCAGTCGCCTATCTGATGCCGTTCATGGAAGCCGAGAAGGCGGCCAACCTCGCCGCGGGCAAGGACTCCGGGGAGCGCTCCTCCGCCGGCAAGATCGTGCTCGCCACCGTCAAGGGCGACGTCCACGATATCGGCAAGAACATCGTCGGCATCGTGCTCCAGTGCAACAACTTCGAGGTGATCGACCTCGGCGTGATGGTGCCGGCCGCCAAGATCATCGAGACCGCGAAGGCCGAGAACGCCGATATCATCGGCCTGTCCGGGCTGATCACGCCGTCGCTCGACGAGATGAGCTTCCTCGCCGGCGAGCTGCAGCGGAGCGGCTTTGACATTCCGCTGCTGATCGGCGGCGCGACGACGAGCCGTGTCCACACCGCGGTGAAGATCGACCCGGCTTATCCGGCCGGCAGCGTGGTGCACGTCAACGACGCCAGCCGTGCGGTCGGCGTCGCCTCTTCGTTGCTGTCGAAGGACAAGGGCGCCGCCTATGCGGCAGAGGTGCGTGCCGACTACGCCAAGATCTCGGCGGCGCATCACCGCGCCCAGGCCGACAAGAAGCGGCTGACGCTCACCGCCGCCCGCGCCAATTCCACCAAGATCGATTGGGCCGCGACCCAGCCGGTGAAGCCCTCCTTCATCGGCACCCGGAGCTTCAGCAGCTATTCACTCGCCGAACTGGTCGACTACATCGACTGGACGCCGTTCTTCCAGGCCTGGGAGCTCGCCGGACGCTTCCCTGCGATCCTCGAGGATGGTGTGGTCGGCGAAGCGGCGCGGTCGCTGTATGCCGACGCCCGCAAGATGCTGGACCGCATCGTCACCGAGAACTGGTTCACCGCTAACGCGACGATCGGCTTCTGGCCGGCGAATGCGCAAGGCGACGACATCTTGGTCTATGCGGATGAAGCGCGCACCACGCCGATCGCCACGCTGCACAGCCTGCGCCAGCAGCTCGACAAGCGCGAAGGCCGCGCCAACGCCGCGCTCAGCGACTTCATCGCGCCGGTTGCGAGCGGCGTCGCCGACTATATCGGCGGCTTCGTGGTCACCGCCGGCATCGGCGAGGACGTGATCGCCGACAAGTTCAAGGCCGAGCGCGACGACTACTCGTCGATCATGGTCAAGGCGCTGGCCGATCGTCTCGCCGAAGCCTTCGCCGAGCGGATGCACGCCCGCGTCCGCCGCGAGTTCTGGGGCTATGCGCCGGACGAGGCGCTGTCGGCCGACGATCTGATCCTGGAGAAGTATCAAGGCATCCGCCCCGCGCCTGGCTACCCGGCGCAGCCCGACCACACCGAGAAGGCGACACTGTTCGAGCTGCTCGACGCCGAAGCCTCCGCCGGCGTGACGCTGACCGAGAGCTTTGCGATGTGGCCGGGCTCGTCGGTGTCGGGACTGTATTTCAGCCATCCGCAGAGCGCCTATTTCGGCGTCGGCAAGATCGAACGCGACCAGGTCGAAGACTACGCCTCCCGCAAGGGCTGGGACGTCGCCACCGCCGAACGTTGGCTGGCACCGGTGCTGAACTACATCCCATCGCGCAGCACGGGCGCCACGGATGAAACCGGCATGCCGCCGCTGGCGCCGCAAGCCGATGCTCCGCTGTCGGCCGACGACGCAGCGCTGGCCTCGCACCCGCAGGGCTGCACCTGCGCGCTGCACCTCGCCTGGCGCAAGCAGAAGGTGGCGGCGAAGTAACAGCGGCGGACTTCTTGCAGTCGTGATCGCCTGCGCAAGCCGCCGTCCCCACCTCCGTCGTCCCCCGCGCAGGCGGGGGACCCAGTATTGCAGAGAGCGCGTGGTCGGCACCGGCCGATGAAACGAACGCGCTCGGATACTGGTTCGCCCGGACGAGCCGGGCGATGACAGCTGAGAGTGGGGCGAGCGCGTACGTGATCGCGAGGCTTGTCGCGAGCTTCGGCTCGAACTGCGTTGTTCCGATTCAGCCTGTCAAACAGCCACGGCGTCGCGATCTCGCGGCTCTGCCGAGCCCGAGCTATGCGCCCGTCGTCATCACGACGAGGGGCGGGGGCGCGCCGCTTGGCGCAGAGTTGGTGGTTGGTCGCGATGGCTTGCGATCCATCGCGCATCGCCTTCACGGCGCGCCCACCAGCGGCGATCTTTTGGCGTCGGGACCGTTCTTCCGGGCGCGGGGAGCACGGGGATTTCTCCCGCCTCGTTCCGTCCCGTCCAGCCACGCGATGGGCAGCCGCTCATAGTAGCGGCGGACGGCGACCTCTTGCCTCCCGGAAGAAGTGGGTGCGAACCACCTCGCGCAGGACGCCGCGTCATCCGGCTTCGGCTGACACGTCAGCCGCCACCGAACTCACCGGCCGGTCTCCCGGCCGACGATCTGTCCCGCTTCCAAGCGCCCTCGAGAAGCGCCCCTCACGGACAGGACGACACGGACTATAGTCCTTATAGGAATATTGTCAATACGTGATGCCAGCGGCTTCGACGCCGGACGGCGCGGATCGCGATCGATGCGGCGATGGCAACGTCACGCCTGATTGCAAGATGGATGCGCGGGTCAAGCCCGCGCATGACGAGGGTGTATCCCCTCTCGTTCATCATTCCGGGGCGCGCGCAGCGCGAGCCCGGAATCCATAACCACCGCATTCATGATGGACCGAGAATCCCGTTCCGCGCATCATCGAAGCCGAGACGACACGGCTTATGGATTCCGGACTTGCGCGCAAATGCGCGCAATCCGGAATGACGAACGAGGGGCACCGAACAGCATCCAGGTGGGCTTCGATGCCTTACTACGTCTATCTGCTCGCCAACGGAAAGCATGGCACGCTGTATCTTGGCGTGACCAACGATCTGGTGCGACGCGTACACGAACATCGCAGCAAGACAGCGCCGGGATTCTCGGAGCGTTACGGCATCGATCGGCTGGTGTGGTTCGAGATCTATGACGACGCCATTGCCGCGATCCCGCGGGAGAAACAGCTCAAGAAGTGGCGGCGTGATTGGAAGATCAGACTGATCGAAGACCAGAACCCGGACTGGGTCGATCTTTATCCGGGAATTTGCAGTTAGCACGGAGCGCGACGGCGTCGCACCACGTCATACCGAGACAACGCAGGTCACGATGGAGTGTTACACACGGTTCCTCTCTCGTCATTCCGGATTGCGCGCTCTTGCGCGCAAGTCCGGAATCCATACGCCGTGCGCTCTCGGTTACGGTGATGCGCAGAGGAAGGGCCTCGATCTGCACCAAGCACGGGGGTTATGGATTCCGGGCTCGCGCTACGCGCGCCCCGGAATGACGAACGAGAGGCCTGCGACGCGGTCACCGGAGCATCGCAAAGGCTGAATCCGGCGAACCCATCGCCTCGATCAGCGCCCTTGAATTTAAGGCTTACGTAGCCCCTGAGCTCACTCCCCCTCATCCGTCGCCAGCAGTCCCTTCACCGCCCTCGCCCAGCCCGCCAATTTGCGTTCGCGCGTCGCTGCGCTCATGGCAGGGCGGAAGCGGTGGTCGAGGCGCCAGTTGTCGGCGAATTTTTGCGGTTCGGGGAAAACGCCGGCGCTAAGGCCGGCGAGGTAGGCGGCGCCGAGCGCGGTGGTTTCCTGGATCACCGGGCGGTCGACCGGGGCGTCGAGCAGATCGGCGAGGCGCTGCATGGTCCAGTCCGAAGCGGTCATGCCGCCGTCGACGCGGAGCACGGTGGTGGCAGCATCGGCATCCGGCCAGTCGGCGCGCATCGCCGCCCACAGGTCGAAGGTCTGGTAGCACACGCTCTCCAGCGCCGCGTGGGCAAGCTCGGCTGGGCCGGTGTTGCGCGTCAAGCCGAACAGCGCGCCGCGCACGCGCGGATTCCAATACGGCGCGCCCATGCCGACGAACGCCGGCACCAGATACACGCTCTGCGCCGAATCCGACTTGTCGGCGAGCGGCCCGGTCTCGGAGGCATGCTTGATGACGCCGAGGCCATCGCGCAGCCATTGTACCGCGCTGCCGGCGACGAAGATCGAGCCTTCCAGCGCGTAGGTGCGTTTGCCATCGAGCTGATAGGCGACCGTGGTGAGCAGCTTGTTGTTCGACTTCACCGGCGTCGCACCGGTGTTGAGCAGCGCGAAGCAGCCAGTGCCGTAGGTCGACTTGATCATGCCCGGGGTGAAGCAAGCCTGGCCGATGGTCGCCGCCTGCTGGTCGCCAGCGATGCCGCGGATGGTGATCGAACCGCCGAACAGCTCCGGCACGCTGTCGCCGAAATGCGCCGAGGAGTCCTTCACCTCCGGCAGCATCGAGCGCGGCACTCCGAGCAGCTTGAGCAGTTCGTCGTCCCACGCGCCGTCATGGATATTGAACAGCAGCGTGCGCGACGCATTGGTGGCGTCGGTGGCGTGGACCTTGCCGCCGGTGAGCCGCCACAGCAGATAGCAATCGACGGTGCCGAACTTCAGCTCGCCGCGTTCGGCGCGAGCCCGCGCGCCGGGCACGTTGTCGAGCAGCCAGGCAACCTTTGTGCCGGAGAAATACGGATCGATGATCAGCCCGGTCTTGGCGGTGACCATCGGCTCCAGCCCCTCGGCCTTCAGCCGGGTGCAGAACTCCGCGGTGCGGCGGTCCTGCCAGACGATGGCGCGGTGGATCGCCTGGCCAGAGACGGCATCCCACACCACCACGGTTTCGCGCTGGTTGGTGATGCCGATCGCGGCGATGTCTGCGGCGGTCGCGCCGGCCTTGTCCATCGCGGCGCGGCAGGTGGCGATGGTCGTCGCCCAGATATCCTCGGGCTCGTGCTCGACCCAGCCCGACGCCGGGAAATGCTGCGGGAATTCCTGCTGCGCGGAGGCTGCGATCGAAATGTCGGAGCGGAACAGAATCGCCCGCGACGAGGTGGTGCCCTGATCGATGGCCATGACGAAAGGCATCAGCGTTCTTCCCGGAGATGATGACGGAACGGTTTTGCCCACCCCACCCGATCGCGGTTTCGCCGTCAATATCGGCCGAAAACCGGTCCGGGACCGCTGCCGGGTTTGAACCTGGGAGCGCCGGCGGTGCACAATCAATCTGCTTCAATTGCCGACCGGGATGTGGTTTGTGCTGCCATCAACCCTCCATAGGTACCGCCTCGACTGATGGACCATTCGCTCAACATCGTCATCGTCGATGAGAACCCGGTGCGCGCCGCGATTCTCACCGAGGGCCTGCGCGAAGCCGGGATGACAGAAATCACCCATCTCGAAGGCACCACCAACCTGTTGGCGCGGATCTACCAGATCGATCCGGACGTGATCCTGATCGACCTCGAGAACCCGAGCCGCGACATGCTGGAGCAGATGTTCCAGGTCAGCCGCATCGTGAAGCGGCCGATCGCGATGTTCGTCGACCAGAGCGACACCGCCTCGATCCAGGCTTCGGTCGATGCCGGCGTGTCCGCCTACATCGTCGACGGGCTGAAGAAGGAGCGGATGAAGCACATCCTCGATCTGTGCATCTCGCGCTTCAACGCCTTCGCCAAGCTCGAGACCGAGCTGAGCAACGCCCGCTCGGCGCTGGAGGACCGGAAGGTGATCGACCGCGCCAAGGGCATCCTGATGAAGGCCAAGGGCCTGACCGAGGAGCAGGCCTACGTGCTGCTGCGGACCACCGCGATGAACGAGAAGAAGAAGATCGCCGAGATCGCCCAGTCGGTGATCACGGCTTCGGAGATGCTGAAATGATGCGTCGCGCCATCAACACCATCCTCTCCGCGCGTCATGGCCGGGCTCGTCCCGGCCATCCACGCCTTTCTCGCGTTGCCATCAGCAAGGCGTGGATGCCCGGCACAAGGCCGGGCATGACGAGTGGAAAGCTGGAGCGCCTGAAATGAGCGAGCGGCTGCGCATCGGATTCATCCCGCTGGTCGACGCCGCCGCGCTGATCGTCGCCGCCGACAAAGGCTTCTGCGCCGCCGAAGGGCTCGACGTCGAGCTGGTGCGCGAGATCTCCTGGGCCAACGTCCGCGATAAATTCAACATCGGCCTGTTCGACGCCGCGCATCTGCTGGCGCCGCTGGCGGTCGCTTCCAGCCTCGGCATCGGCCACGTCAAGGTGCCGGTGATTTCCGGCTTCGGACTGGGCGTCAACGGCAACGCCATCACGGTGTCGCCGGACCTGCACGCCGCGATCGTCGCGATGGCCGACGGCGATGTCGCCGATCCGGTCGTCTCGGCCCGCGCGCTGGCCCGCGTCGTCGCCGAGCGCCGCGCCAAGGGCCAGGAGCCGCTGACCCTTGGGATGACCTTCCCGTTCTCCAGCCACAACTACGATCTGCGGTTCTGGATGGGCGCCGGCGGTGTCGATCCGGACGAGGATGTGCGGCTGGTGGTGCTGCCGCCGCCGTTCATGGTGGAGAGTCTCGCCAGCAAGCATCTCGACGGCTTCTGCGTCGGCGCGCCGTGGAATTCGGTGGCGATCGATCTCGGCATCGGCACCATCCTGCATTTCACCAGCGAGCTGTTCCAGCGCGCCGCCGAGAAGATGCTGACGGTGCGGGCGAACTGGGCCGCGCAGCACCCCGAGGTGCTGCAAGCGCTGATCCGCGCCCATGTCCGCGCCGCCGACTACATCGAAGACGTCGCCAACCGCGACGAGGTTTGCGCCCTGCTCGCCTCGCCGGGCCGGATCGAGGTGACGCCGGAGCTGATCCGCCGCACGCTCGACGGCCGGCTGAAGGTTGCGGCCGACGGCACGCTACGCACCAGCGACCGCTATCTGCTGGTCGGGCGCGAGGCCGCGGCGCGGCCTGACCCGGTGCAGGGCGCGTGGAACTACGCCCAGATGGTGCGCTGGGGACAGGCGCCGCTGTCGGCCGATCTGCTTGCCGCCGCCAAGGCGGTGTTCCGGCCGGACCTGTATGACGCAGCGGTCGGCACGGCTCCGGCTTTGCCGACCGCGCCCGCCGACGGGATCGGCGAATGCACCGGTGCGCCGTTCGATCCCGACGACATCGCCGGCTATCTGCAGAAGCTGCAGATCAAACGCTGACAAGGGACCAGGTTGGTCATTCCGGGGCGCGCGCCAGCGCGGACCCGAAATCTTGCCGGTGCCTGACAATCTCTGGATTCCGGGCTCGCTCGCTGGCGCGAGCGCCCCGGAATCACGACGCCCGGAAACGGTGGCTCCCGCTGCGCTGCACATTTCATCGCCACGCTGCTCAGCCGGGCAGCGGCGTAGGGCGGCTTCGAGCAGGCTCTGGCACTCGCTGCGAGAGCCGCTAAGCGCCTGACAATCCGAACAAATCCACCTCTTGCCAGAGAGTGGCACGAAATTCGCTGAACTATCTTTGCGGGATGCCGGTGGGGCGTCCTGGCGTCATCGAAACTCCGACAGCAACGCCGCTGTCCTGGCCTCGCTCCGCGAGCAACCAGGCAGCGGCTTTTTTTCGCCGGTTCGAGGCGCCCCGTGCAAAGGGGATTGGTCGATGCAGCGCTTCGTGTACGGATGTCGGCGAAACCACATCGCAAGCAAGGATCGTGATGACGCCGCAGGCGATCGCATTGGTGCAACAGAGCTTCGCGCGGCTGACGCCGATCTCGGACGAGACCGCGACGCTGTTCTACGAGCGGCTGTTCGCGACCGCGCCGGAGCTGCGGGCACTGTTTCACGGCGACATGCGCCGGCAGGGCAAGAAGCTGATGAGCACGCTGAACGTGGTGGTGACCGGGCTGACCGCGCTCGACACCATCCTGCCCGCCACGGGGCGGCTGGCGCGGCTGCACGTCGCCTACGGCGTCAGCGCCGCGCACTACACGCCGTTCGGCGCAGCGCTGCTGTGGACGCTGGAGCGCGAGCTCGGTGCCGACTGGACGCCGGAGCTCGCGGCAGCCTGGCGCGACGCCTACGCGCTGCTGTCCGAGACGATGCTGGCGGCGGCTTACGGCGACACCACGCCGAGCTGATCCACGCCCTGCCCCTCCCCGTGCAAGCGGCGTGAGGCGGCGATGGGCAGCGAATTCTCAATCGATCAGAAGCGCTATCTCGAAGGCTTCGCCACCGGTGTCACCGCAGCGCGCGCCGCGCGTGGCAGCCTGCCGGCTGGCGGTGCCGCGCAGCCGAGCGGCCCGGACGCGATCCACCTCCAGGCGCAGGACCGCGTCACCACGTCGGGCAAGAAGCTCAACGATGCGGAGAAGTGGAAGCGCGAACAGCATCCATTCGATGCCTATGCCCGGCTGAAGCAGCAGGCGAAGGACAACGCCGCGCCGAAGCCGGCGGACAATTTCCGCTGGCGCTACTACGGGCTATTCTACGTCGCCCCGGCGCAGACCTCGTATATGTGCCGCCTGCGTATTCCCAACGGCATCCTGACGTCGTGGCAGATGGCCGGCCTCGCCGATCTCACCGACACCCTCGCCGGCGGCTACGCGCATGTGACGACGCGCGCCAATTTGCAGATGCGCGAGATCGCGCCGAAGAATGCCGTGCAACTCCTGCAGGGCATCGAAAGCCTCGGGCTGTGGGCGCGCGGCTCCGGCGCCGACAACATCCGCAACGTCACCGGCTCCGCGACCGCCGGGATCGATCCGCAGGAACTGATCGATACGCGGCCCTACGCCCGCGACTGGCACTTCCACATCCTCAATGAACGCGCGCTGTTCGGGCTGCCGCGCAAGTTCAACGTCGCGTTCGACGGCGGCGGACTGATCCCGACGCTGGAGGACACCAACGACATCGCATTCCAGGCGGTGCAGATCGCGGACGGTCACGGCGTCGCACCCGGCATCTGGTTTCGCCTCGCACTCGGCGGCATCACCGGGCACAAGGACTTCGCCCGCGACACCGGCGTCATCGTCGCGCCGGACGAGGCGACCGAGGTCGCGGATGCGATCGTGCGGGTGTTCATCGAGCACGGCGACCGCACCGACCGCAACAAGGCGCGGCTGAAATACGTGCTCGATGCGTTCGGCTTCGACAAGTACTTGGAGCTGGTCGAGGAGAAGCTCGGCCGCAAGTTGATCCGCGTGCCGGCCGAAGCTGCGGCGCCGCGCCCGGCGCAGCATCGTGCGGCGCATCTCGGCGTGCACCCGCAACAGCAGGAGGGGCTGAACTGGATCGGCGTCCGGCTCGCCACCGGCCATCTCACGTCCGCACAGATGCGCGGCCTCGCCGCGATCGCGCGCAATTTCGGCGACGGCGATCTGCGGCTGACGGTGTGGCAGAATCTCTTGATCTCCGGCGTGGCGGATGCACGCGTGACCGAGGCTACCGCGGCGATCGAAGCGCTGGGACTGGCGATCAGCGCCTCGCCGCTCCGCGCCGGACTGATCGCCTGCACCGGCGCCAGCGGCTGCCGCTTCGCCGCCGCGCATACCAAGGAAACCGCGGAAACGATCGCGCAATATTGCGAGCCCCGCGTGCCGCTCGACACGCCGATCAACATCCATCTCACCGGCTGTCATAACTCCTGCGCGCAGCACTTCATCAGCGACATCGGCCTGATCGGCGCCAAGGTGGCGATCTCGGATGAGGACAGCGTCGAAGGCTTTCACATCCATGTCGGCGGCGGCTTTGGCCCGGACGCGGCGATCGGCACCGAGGTGCTGCGCGACGTCAAGCAGGACGATGCCCCACGCGTGATCGCGCGGATGCTGCAGACGTATCTCGCGCGCCGCACGTCGCCTGCCGAAACCTTCCTCGCCTTCACCCGCCGCCACGATGCGGCGGCGCTGCAGCAATTGTTCGCAGCCGAACCATCACCGGAGACCGTGGCATGAGCCAGAACCTGCCGCCGCCGATCCCGCTCCTGGTGCCGGAGACCGCGCCGTTCAACGAGGAGCAACGCGCCTGGCTCAACGGCTTCTTCGCCGGCCTGGTGTCGCTCGATGGGCAAGGTGCCACCGCCCTGTCGCCCGATCAGGCCGCAGCATTGCTCGCCGGCGGCCCGGCACCTGCCGCAGAAGACGACGACGGCGGCGCGCCGTGGCACGACCAAAGCCTGCCGATTGGCGAACGGATGCAGCTTGCGGAGGGCAAGCCGCTGCGCTGGAAGCTGATGGCCGCAATGGCGCAGCAGGATTGCGGCCAATGCGGCTACGACTGCCGCAACTACTCGGGTGCGATCTTCGACGGCAAGGAGACGCGGCTGAACCTGTGCGCCCCCGGCGGCAAGGACACCGCACGGATGGTGAAGACGCTGGCCGAACAGATCGGTACCGCGCCGACGCTGGATAGCGCCCCCTCCCTCGCCGCCGACGCGGCCCCGGTCGCGGCGCTGCCGCCGCGCGGCACCTCGCGCGACAATCCGGCTACCGCCAAGGTGCTGTCACGGCGCCGGCTCAACAAGCCGGGCTCGGAGAAGGAGACTTGGCACGTCGAGTTCGAGCTGGAGGATTGCCTGAGCTACGAGGCCGGCGATTCCTTCGGGCTGTTTCCAACCAATGATCCGGCGCTGGTCGACGCGGTGCTGCACGCGCTCGGCGCGCCGGCGGAATTTCCGATTGCGCAGTCGACACTGCGGCAGACGCTGCTGGACAGCGTGTCGCTGTCGCCCGCGCCCGACATGCTGTTCCAGCTGATCAGCTACATCACCGGCGGCGACAAGCGGAAGAAGGCGCGCGCGCTCGCCAGCGGCGAGGACCCCGACGGCGACGCCGCAACGCTCGACGTGCTCGCCGCGCTGGAGAAATTTCCCGGCCTCCGTCCCGATCCGGAAGCCTTCATCGAAGCGCTCGATCCGCTGCAGCCGCGGCTGTACTCGATCTCGTCGTCGCCGAAGACCACGCCCGGCCGGCTGTCGCTGACGGTCGATTGCGTGCGCTACAAGATCGGCAAGCGGCTGCGGCTCGGCGTCTGCTCGACCGGACTTGCCGAGCGCGTGCAGCCCGGCGACACGCTCCGGGCCTACATACAGAAGGCGCATGATTTCGCGCTGCCGTCGGATTCCAGCCAGCCGATCATCATGATCGGCCCCGGCACCGGGGTCGCGCCGTTCCGCGCTTTCCTGCACGAGCGCCAGGCGATCCAGGCGCCGGGCAAGAACTGGCTGTTCTTCGGCCATCAGCGCTCGGCCTCCGACTTCTTCTACGAGGACGAATTGAAGGCGATGAAGAACGCCGGCCTGCTGACGCGGCTGACGCTGGCATGGTCGCGCGACAGCGGCGAGAAGATCTATGTCCAGGACCGGATGCGCGAAGTCGGCCGCGACCTGTGGAGCTGGCTCACCGAAGGCGCCAGCCTCTACGTCTGCGGCGACGCCAAGCGCATGGCCAAGGACGTCGAACGCGCACTGGTCGACATCATCGCCCAGCACGGCGCCCGTTCAGCGGCGGAGGCGACGGCGTTCGTGTCGGAGCTGAAGAAGCAGGGACGCTATCAGCAGGACGTGTACTAAGCACCCTGCCCCTCACCGGTCATTCCGGGGCGCGCGCAGCGCGAACCCGGAATCCCGAGGTTGTTGCCAAGGAAGAGAGATTCCGGGTTCGCTCACTTCGTGAGCGCCCCGGAATGACGATGGAGAGGCCTACACCGACGCGGTCGTTACGCCGCCGTCGATCACGATGGTCTGGCCGGTCATGAAGGTCGAGGCGTCGGAGCCCAGATACGCGACGGCGCCGGCGATTTCGTGCGGTTCGCCGATCCTGCGCAGCGGGGTGCCGGCGGTGCGGCGCTTCAGGTTGGCTTCGTCTTCCCACAGCGCGCGGGCGAAGTCGGTCTTGACCAGCCCCGGCGCGATGGCGTTGACGCGGACGCCCTTCGGGCCCCATTCACCGGCGAGGCTGCGGCACAGCGCGAAATCGGCCGCCTTGGAGATGCCGTAGGCGCCGATCACGGTGGAGCCGCGCAGGCCGCCGATCGACGAGATAATCACCACCGAGCCAGAGCCGCGCTCGGCCATCTGCGGAATCGCGCGGGCGCACAGCCAGATGTTGCTCTTGACGTTCGACGCCATGATCTTGTCAAACGCCTCGTCGGCGATATCGAGCAGCGGGCCGTAATACGGGTTGACCGCGGCGTTGCAGACCAGGATGTCGACCTTGCCGTATTTGGCGGTGGCGCCGTCGATCAGCCCCTCGACGTCGGCCTTGCGCGAGATGTTGCAGGCGATGACGTGCGCATCGCCCCCCTCTTTCCGGATGCCTTCGGCAACTTCCTCGCAGGCATCGGCCTTGCGGCTCGAGATCACCACCTTGGCGCCGAGCTTAGCCAGCAGCTCCGCCGACGCCCGCCCGATGCCCCGCGACGAACCGGTGACGACGGCGACCTTGCCGGTGAGGTCGAACGGATTGGCGGTCATGGCGAGGCTCCCTGGGATTTGTTGTTGATTGTTACTTATCGCGGAACGCGGCAGCCCCGCGTGACCACGTCATGCGCGGGCTTGACCCGCGCATCCATCGTCTTGGGATGGATTGCCGGGTCGAGCCCGGCAATGATGAGGATGTTGTCGTCATTCCGGGGCGCGAGCGGAGGCTCGCGAACCCAGAATCCAGAGGGTGTTTGTGCGGCCGAGATTCCGGGTTCGCGCTGCGCGCGCCCCGGAATGACGGAGGTGAGAAATTCCGGGTTCGCTCACTGTCGTGAGCGCCCCGGAATGACTCGTGGAGAGATCAGATCAGCCCGCCGCCGGCGCTGACGCGGGCGAGGTGGTGATCGGTGTCGCCGAAGGTCTGCTCGATCATGGTCAGCCGCTTGAAGTAGTGGCCGATCTTGGCTTCCATCGTCATGCCGATGCCGCCATGCAGCTGGATCGACTGCTGGCCGACGAACTTGCCGGACTTGCCGATCTGCACCTTCGCGGCCGCGATCGCGCCGGCACGTTCCTTGGCGTCGTCGAACTCGGCCGCCATGGTGGCGAACATCGCCATCGAGCGGGCCTGTTCGGTGGCGACGAACATGTCGGCGGCGCGATGCTGCAGCACCTGGAACGAGCCGATCGGCACGCCGAACTGCTTGCGAGTCTTGATGTACTCGACCGTGGTGGTGAGCGATTCATCCATCAGGCCGACCGCTTCGGCGCACAGCGCAGTGCGGGCATCGTCGACCACCGCCTCGATCAGCTCGAGCGCGTTCTCCGGATCGCCGATCGCCGCATCGGCGCCGACCTGGACGCCGGTGAAGGTGATGTCGGCGGCGTGCAGCCCGTCCTGGGTCGGATAGCCCTTGCGGGTAATGCCCTTGGCATCTGCCGGCACCAGGAACACGCCGACGCCGGCGCGGTCACGCTGGCCGCCCTTGGTGCGGGCGGTGACGATCAGGGTGTCGGCGGCTTCGCCGTTCAGCACCACGAACTTCTCCCCGTCGATCACCCAGCCGTCGCCGTTCTTCTTGGCGGTGGTGGAGACGTCGCCGAGATCCCAGCGCGAGTTCTTTTCGAGCTGCGCGAAGGCGAAGGTCTTGGAGCCGTCGATGATGCCGGGCAGATGCGCCGCCTTCTGCGCGGCCGAACCGGCGCGGCGCAGGAAGCCGCCGCCGATCACCACAGTCGGCAGATAGGGTTCGAGCACCAGCGCGTGGCCGAGCGCTTCCATGACGATCATGGTCTCGACCGCGCCGGCGCCGAAGCCGCCGTCTTCCTCGGCGAACGGCAGGCCGAGCAGGCCCTGCTCGGCGAACTTGCCCCACACCGCGCGGCTCCAGCCGCCCTTCTCCTTGGCGTACTTCTTGCGGCTGTCGAAATCGTAAGAGCCCTTCAGCAGGCCTTCGACGCTTTCCTTGAGGAGGCGCTGCTCCTCCGACAAATCAAAATCCATCGTGATGCTTCCTTGAATAGCAAAATCGACCGGGCGTCATTGCGAGGAGCGAAGCGACGAAGCAATCCAGCTTCGAGCGCTTGGCTCTGGATTGCTTCGCTTCGCTCGCAATGACGGAGAGGACGTCGCGCCTTACAGCCCGAGCACCGCCTTGCAGATGATGTTACGCTGGATCTCGTTGGAGCCGCCGTAGATCGAGACCTTGCGGTTGTTGAAGTAACCGGGGGCGATCTGGGCGGTCCAATCCATCGTCTCGTTCGAGTCGTCGTCGCCGTGGACGTCGTATGGCGCGGCGAACGGGCCGATGACTTCCATCAACAGCTCAGTGGTCGCCTGCTGAATCTCGGAGCCCTTGATCTTCAGCACCGACGACGCCGGGTTCGGCTTGCCCTTGCCGTGCTTGCCTTCATCGGCAACGACGCGGAGCTGGGTAAGCTCGAGCGCCTTCAGCTCGATCTCGACCGCGGCCAGCTTGTCGCGGAACTTCGGATCCTCGATCACCGGCTTGCCGCCGGACTCGACCTGCGCGGCGAGCTGCTTGATGCGGCGGATGCGCTCCTTCGACATGCCGACGCGGGCGATGCCGGTGCGCTCGTTGCCGAGCAGGAACTTGGCGTAGTCCCAGCCCTTGTTCTCCTGGCCGACCAGGTTCTCCAACGGCACTTCGACGTCATCGAAGAACACTTCGTTGACTTCGTGGCCGCCGTCGATGGTCTGGATCGGACGGACGGTGATGCCCTTGGTCTTCATGTCGACCAGGATGAAGGAGATGCCTTCCTGCTTCTTGGCGGCCGGATCGGTGCGGCACAGGCAGAAGATCCAGTCGGCGTGCTGCGCCAGCGTGGTCCAGGTCTTCTGGCCGTTGATGATCCACTTGTCGCCCTTCTTCTCCGCCTTGGTCTTCAGCGAAGCGAGGTCGGAGCCCGAGCCCGGCTCGGAGAAGCCCTGGCACCACCAATCATCGACATTGGCAATGCGCGGCAGGAAGCGCTTCTTCTGCTCCTCGCTGCCGAAGGTGTAGATAACCGGGCCGACCATCGAGACGCCGAAGGCGAGCGGCTGCGGCGCGGGCGCGGCCTGCAGCTCCTCATTGAAGATGTAGTGCTGCACGCTGCTCCAGCCGGTGCCGCCGTATTCCTTCGGCCAGTGCGTCACCGCCCAGCCCTTCTTATTGAGGATGCGGTACCACTCGACCATTTCTTCCTTGGTGTTGTGGCGGCCTTCGATCAGTTTCTGCCGCGTCTTGGCCGGCACGTTGTCCTTGAAGAACTGCCGCACCTCGTCGCGGAACGCGATCTCTTCTTTGCTGAAATTCAGATCCATCGGATCCTCCTTGGGTCGAATTCGTCTACGAAACTATCATTCGTCATTCCGGGTTCGCGAGCTGCGCGAGCGCCTCGGAATGACTCCCGTGAGGCTTACTGCACGATCTCGAACAGGCCGGCGGAGCCCATGCCGCCGCCGACGCACATCGTCACCACCGCATACTTCACCTTGCGGCGGCGGCCTTCAATCAGCGCGTGGCCCGCGAGGCGCGCGCCCGACATACCGTAGGGATGGCCGACCGAGATCGCGCCGCCGTTGACGTTCAGCTTCTCCGGATCGATGCCGAGCTTGTCGCGGCAATACAGCACCTGCACCGCGAACGCTTCGTTGAGCTCCCACAGGCCGATGTCGTCGACGCTGAGGCCATGGCGCTTGAGCAGGCGCGGCACCGCGAACACCGGGCCGATGCCCATCTCGTCCGGCTCGCAGCCGTAGGAGACCATGCCGCGGAAGATGCCGAGCGGCTTGAGGCCCTTCGCCGCCGCGGTCTTGTCGCTCATGATCACCGTGGCCGAGGCGCCGTCGGAGAGCTGGCTGGCGTTGCCGGCGGTGATGGTGAAGCCTTCGCCGCGCACGGCCTTCAATCCAGCCAGACCCTCAGCGGTAGTCTCCGGCCGCGGGCCCTCGTCCTGCGACAGCGTGATGTCCTTGAACGACACCTCGCCGGTCGCCTTGTCGACGACGCCCATCTTGGTCGAGATCGGCGCGATTTCGTCGTTGAACTTTCCGCCCTGCTGCGCCGCCGCGGTGCGACGCTGGCTCTCGAGCGAGTACTCGTCCTGGCGCTCGCGCGAGATGCCGTAGCGCTTCGCCACGGTTTCGGCGGTGTCGAGCATCGCCATGTAGACGTCGCCCTTGATCGCCTGCAGCGCCGGATCGACGGCATGGAAGCTGTTCATCTTGTCGTTCTGTACTAGCGAGATCGACTCACCGCCGCCGCCGACCGCGATCTCGACGCCGTCGAACAGCACCGAGCGGGCGGCGAGCGCGATCGCCTGCAGGCCGGAGGCGCACTGGCGGTCGATGGTGGTGCCGGCGGTGGTCACCGGCAGGCCGGCGCGCAGCAGCGCCTTACGCGCGATGTTGCCGCCGGTGGCGCCCTGCTGCATCGCCGCGCCCATCACCACGTCCTCGACCTCCTTCGGGTCGATGCCGGCGCGCTTCACCGCGTGCTCGATGGCGTGGCCGAGCAGCGTGGCGCCCTCGGTGGCGTTGAGGGCGCCGCGATACGCCTTGCCGATCGGCGTGCGCGCGGTTGAAACGATAACGGCCTCGGTCATATGCAGGCTCCTGCGGGGTTGCTGTTACGAATTACTTGGTCTGTGTCTTGGTGGTGGTCTGCTGGCTGCGCAGTTCGTGGCGGGACAGTTTGCCCACCGTGGTGCGCGGCAGTTCGTCGAGAAACTCCACGGCGGTCGGCAGCTCGTGCTTGCCGAGCTTGCCGTTGAGGAAGGCACGCAGCTCGTCGATGCTGAACGGCTGCGCCCCGTCGCGCAGCTTGACGAACGCCTTAGCCGCCTCGCCGCGGTAATCGTCCGGCACGCCGATCACGATCACTTCCTGGACCGCGGGGTGTTCGTAGATCGCCTGCTCGATCATCTGCGGATAGACGTTGAAGCCGCCGGAGATGATCATGTCCTTCTTGCGGTCGACCAGGAAGAAGTAGCCATCCTGGTCCATATAGCCGATGTCGCCGGTGAGAAAACGGTCGCCGACGAAACTGTGAGCGGACTCCTCCGGCCGGTTCCAATAGCCCTTGGTGACGTTCGGGCCGCGGACGCGGAGCTCGCCGACTTCGCCCGGCGGCAGCACGCGCTTCGGATCATCGAGCGCCACGACATCGAGTTCGATGCCCGGCAGCATCAGGCCGATCGAGCCCGGCTTGTCCGGACCTTCCGGCGGATGGCCGGTGCCCGGCGAGCAGGTCTCGGTCATGCCCCAGCCGCTCTTCAGCTTCAGATTGGTCTTGCGCTCGAACAGCCGCGCAACCTCGACCGGCAGCGGCGCGCCGCCGGAGCCGGCCATCGTCAGCGACGACAGATCGCGCTTCTCCAGCGACGGATCGTTGGCGAGCGCGATCCACATTGTCGGCACGCCCGGGAACACGGTGGCGCGCTTCTCCTCGATGTCGCGGAACACTGCCGCGACGTCGAAGCGCTGATGCAGCGAGATCAGATCGCCCTGCTTCAGGCAGCGCAGCAGGATCACTGTGAGCGCGTAGATGTGGAACAGCGGCAGCACGCAGATCACGCGATGAATGCCGCCGCTGTTGGCGCGCACCAGACCCCAGACGTCGTAGATCGACACCGCCGAGGTCAGGTTGGAATGGGTGAGCATCGCGCCCTTCGGCAGCCCGGTGGTGCCACCGGTGTACTGCAACAGCGCGATATCGTCCGGCACAATCGCCGGCCAGGCCATCGGCTTGGAGGCGCCCTTGATGAAGTCGGCGTAAGTAATCACCCGCGGATCGCTGGGCAGCGGCGCCAGCGGCGTGGCCGACTCGCCCCAGCTCGCATCGCTGCACACGATCAGGCGGTCGAGCAACCCCTTGGCGAGAAACCTCTCGGCCATCGGCAGCAGCGCGGCAGAATCGGTGGTAATCAGCACCCGTGCGCCGGAGTCACTGAGCTTGTGCGACAGCGCCCGCTCGCCATCGAGCGGCGACAGATGCACGACGCGGGCGCCGGCCTTCAGCGCACCGAAAAAATTGATCGGATGGTCCGGGGTGTTGCCGATATACAGCGCGACCGAGGAGTCGCGGCCATAGCCTGCTGCGAGCAGCGCGGCCGCCGCGGTCTCGGCCATCGCTTCGAGCTTGGTGTAGGTGATCTGCCGATCACGAAACTCCAGCGCCGGCCGCGACGCATAGTCCTTCGCGGCCTGCGCCAGCAGATCCGGCAACGTCCCCCTCGCGATTGGCGCATCCCAGCGAACGCCAGGCGGATAGTACTGCTCACCGGGATGGGACATGCGGGCCACTTCGCGATTTGGGGGTGAACTAACGGCTCTTCGTCTCTGGCAGGAATAGCATTACGTCATGGTATCCCCTCCCCCTTGCGGGGAGGGTCGGGGGTGGGGTCCCCAGGCACTGTGCCCGCGTCGCCCTCACCCCGGCCCTCTCCCGCAAGCGGGAGAGGGAGAGGAGCGATCACGCCGCGGCCTTGGACGGCTGCGTGAGCGAGGCGAAGGTCTTGCCTTCGGCGGCAAGGCGGGCGAGCAGCGGAGCCGGCTCCAGCGACGGATCGTTGGTGGCCTTGGCGTAGGCCGACAGCCGCTCGGCGATGTGCTTGAGGCCGACGCTGTCGGCGTAGTGCATCGGGCCGCCGCGATAGATCGGCCAGCCGTAGCCGTACAACCAGACCACATCGATGTCGCTCGGACGCGCCGCGATCTTCTCTTCGAGAATGCGGGCGCCCTCGTTGATCATCGGGTACACCATCCGCTCGAGGATCTCCTCGTCGGTGATGTCGCGGCGCTTGAGGCCGAGCTTGGCGAGCGTGTCGTTGATCAGCGTCTCGACTTCCGGATCGGGCATCGGAGCGCGCGAGCCGGCTTCGTACTTGTAGTAGCCCTTGCCGGTCTTCTGGCCGAAGCGGCCGGCTTCGCACAGCGCGTCCGCGATCTCCGACTTGATGCCGCGGTCCTTGCGCGAGCGCCAGCCGATATCGAGGCCGGCGAGATCGCCCATCGCGAACGGGCCCATCGGCATGCCGAACTTGGTGACGACGGCGTCGACCTGCTGCGGCAGCGCGCCTTCGAACAGCAGCTTTTCGGACTGCTTGGAGCGGGCCGCGAGCATGCGGTTGCCGACGAAGCCGTCGCAGACGCCGACCACGACGGGCACCTTGGCGATCTTCTTGGCGATCGACACCGCGGTGAGCAGCGCGTCCGGTGCGGTCTTGGCGCCGCGCACGATTTCGCACAGCTTCATCACGTTGGCCGGCGAGAAGAAGTGCATGCCGAGCACGTCCTGCGGACGCTTGGTGGTGGCGGCGATCTCGTCGATCGACAGATAGGAGGTGTTCGAGGCCAGTACCGCGCCCGGCTTGGCGTGGGCGTCGATCGCGGTGAACACTTCCTTCTTCACCGCCATGGTTTCGAACACCGCCTCGATGATCAGGTCGGCATCCTTGACGTTCTCCAGGCCGACCACGCCGGTGATCAGGCCCATCCGCTTGGCGGGCGCGTCCGCCGGGATGCCGCCGCGCGCCGCGGTGGCTTCGTAGTTCTTCTGCATGATGCCCATGCCGCGCTTGAGCTGCTCCTCGCCGGTCTCGATCAGCGTCACCGGGATGCCCGCATTGGCGAACGACATCGCGATGCCGCCGCCCATGGTGCCGGCGCCGATGATCGCGACGCGCGACACCGGGCGCGGCTTGGTGCCGTCCGGCACGCCGTCGACCTTGGCGGCTTCACGCTCGGCGAAGAACGCGTAGCGCTGCGCCTTCGACTGATCGGACACGACGAGCTTCATGAAGCCCTCGCGCTCCTTCTTCAGCCCCTCTTCGAACGGCAGATCGATCGCGGCGCCGATCGCGTCGGCGCAGGCGAACGGCGCTTCGAGGCCGCGCGCCTTCTTGGTCATCGCCGCGACCGCATTGGTGAAGATCGAGCGATCGGCCTTGGCGGCGGCGAGCTTGGAATCATCGTCGCGCAGCCGAGGCAGCGGGCGCTTCTCGGCCACCACCTTCTTGGCGAACGCCACCGCGCCCGCGACCAGATTCTCGACGATCTCTTCGACCAGCCCGTGCTTGAGCGCTTCAGCGGCGCCGATCGGGCTGCCGCCGACGATCATCTGCACGGCGAGCTCAGGACCGACCGCGCGCGGCAGGCGCTGCGTACCGCCGGCGCCCGGCAAGAGGCCGAGCTTGACTTCCGGCAGACCGAGCTTGGCTTCCTTGACGGCGACGCGGAAATGGCAGCCGAGCGCGACTTCGAGACCGCCGCCGAGCGCGGTGCCGTGGATCGCAGCAATCGTCGGCTTCGGGGAATTCTCCAGCGCGGCGATGACGTCGTTGAGCGCCGGCGGCTGCGCCGGCTTGCCGAATTCGGTGATGTCGGCGCCGGCGATGAAGGTGCGGCCCGCGCACACCAGCACGATCGCCTGCACGGCGGGATCGGCAACGGCGGCGTTGACGTTTTCCAGAATGCCGCGGCGAACAGCCGCACTGAGCGCATTGACCGGCGGACTGTCGACCGTGACGATCGCGACCTGATCCTGCGTTGCGCGTGTGACTACTTCGCTCATGCCGTTCTCCTTGGGTTTGCGTTTCTTAGTTTGTTTCGCACTGCGAAAATTAATTCCACATCTTGACAGCGAGGGTTATTTTGAAGAGCGTCGATTGTCAACGACGTCCATAAAACCAAAAGCCGTGCAGGGATGAAGCGTCCACCGAAGAAACCCGCAACCGACCGCAGTTTCGTGGTGGCTCTGTCCCGCGGCCTGGAAGTGCTTCGCGCATTCGGCCCCAATGACGGGCTGCTCGGCAACCAGGAATTGGCGGCGCGCACCAAATTGCCCAAGCCGACGATCTCGCGGCTGACCTACACCCTCACCAAGCTCGGCTATCTCACGCAGGTTCCGCGCTTCGAAAAGTATCAACTCGCGCCGGCCGCGATGTCGCTAGGCTATGCGGCGCTCGCCAATCTCGGCGTCCGGCATTTGTCACAGCCTTACCGCGACGAATTGATGCAGCAGACCGGAGGCGCAGTCGCGGTCGGCGCGCGCGACCGGATCAGCATGATCTATGTCGGCCAGGCACGATCGAGCCTCACCGTCGGCGTGCAACTCGACGTCGGCTCGCGAATCCCGATCGCCACCACCGCGATGGGCCGCGCTTACTTGTGTGCGCTGCAAAGCGAAGAACGCGCGGTTTTAATGAAGGAAATGCGCGAATACTACGGCAGCCGCTGGCCGCGCATCAAAGAGGGCATCGAACGCTCCGAGGAAATGGTCGCCAAGCACGGCTTTGCAATCTCGGTCGGCGAGTGGCAGGACGACGTGCACGCCGCGGGCGTTGCACTCACACTCAACGATGGTACCGGCCCCTACGCGTTCAACTGTGGCGCGCCGGCTTTCCGTTTCACGGAAGAGCGGCTGATCAACGACATTGGACCTCGCCTTGTCGCGATGGTAAGGAAAATCGAAGCGGCGCTCGGGGGAGTAGCTGCGCCGCAACCAAGAAAATCCGATAACAAAAGAACAAAAGGAGGGAAAGTTGCGCGTGTCGTCGAGGGGATCAGGTAGCAAAACGCTGCCTCGACCGGGCCACTGCAAATGATGCAGGCTCAGTCTTCTTCTTCCGCGTCGCCGCTTCTCGCGGTGCGCGACGTCAGCGTCGTGTTCGGTGGCATCGTCGCCCTGAACGGCATTTCTTTCAACATGCAAAAGGGTCAGATCCTCGGACTGATCGGCCCGAACGGCGCCGGCAAGACCACGTTGTTCAACTGCCTGTCGCGGCTGTATCAGCCGAGCAAAGGCGACATCCTGCTCGAAGGCGAGAGCATTCTGACGCGGCCGCCGCACCGCATCGCGGAGATCGGCATCGGCCGCACGTTCCAGAACGTCGCGCTGTTCCCGAACATGTCGGTGATCGACAACGTGCGCGTCGGCGCGCATTGCCGCACCAACAGCGATATCGTTTCGGATTCGCTGCGCATGCCGTGGATCCGCAGCACCGAAAAGGCGCTGAACAAGAAGGTCGACGATATCCTCGGCTATCTCGATCTGCGCAGCGTCGGCCACACCACGGTGTCGGGCCTGCCGTTCGGCACCCAGAAGCGGGTCGAGCTGGCGCGCGCGCTCGCCGCCGAGCCGAAGATCCTGCTGCTCGACGAGCCGGCCGGCGGTCTCAATCACGAGGAAGTCTATATCCTCGGCGACCTGATCCGCCGCATTCGCGACGACCGCGGCATCACCGTGCTGCTGGTCGAACACCACATGGGCATGGTGATGTCCACAGCCGACTACGTGGTCGCGCTCAATTTCGGACGCAAGCTCGCAGAGGGGACGCCGACCCAGGTGCAGAACGACCCGGATGTGATCAAGGCCTATCTGGGGAGCAAAGACGAACAATGACCGCGATGCTCAACGTTCGCGACCTGCGCGCCTATTACGGCCAGGTCCAAGCGCTGCACGGGCTCGAATTCGACCTGCACGAAGGCAGCCTCACCACCCTGCTCGGCGCCAACGGCGCGGGCAAGACCACCACGCTGCGGGCGATCTGCAACATGGTGCGTTCGACCGGCACGATCGAATTCGAAGGCAAGGCCATCAACCGAAGCTCGACGGAATCCATCGTCAAGCTCGGCATCGCCCACGTGCCTCAGGGCCGCGGCACCTTCACCACGATGACCGTGGAGGAGAATCTGCAGCTCGGCGCGATGACCCGCAAGGATACCAAGGCGATCGCCTCGGACATCGAGCGGATGTACGCGCATTTCCCGGTGCTCAAGCAGCGCCACACCCAGCAGGCCGGCACGTTGTCCGGCGGTGAACAGCAGATGCTCGCGGTCGCCCGCGCGCTGATGCTGCGGCCGCGGCTGATGCTGCTGGACGAGCCCTCGTTCGGCCTCGCGCCGCTGATCGTGCGGGATCTGTTCAAGATCCTCGGCAAGATCAACCGCGAGGACAAGGTCACCATCCTGGTGGTCGAACAGAACGCCCAGCTCGCGCTCGAACTCGCCGACAAGGCGTATGTGATCGAGACCGGGCGGATCGTGATGTCTGGCAATGCGGCGGAAATCGCCAGCAACGAAGACGTCCGCAAATCTTATCTGGGCTACTGAGGAGACGGCCATGGATCTGTTTCTGAACCAAATCCTGGCTGGCATCGCCACCGGTGCGATCTATGCCTGTATGGCGCTCGCCGTGGTGATGATCTACCAGGCGATCGACCACCTCAACTTCGCCCAGGGCGAAATGGCGATGTTCTCGACCTTCATCGCCTGGCAGCTGATGCAGTGGGGCGTGCCGTATTGGGGCGCGTTCGTGCTGACGCTGGCATTCTCGTTCGCGGGCGGCGTGATCATCGAGCGGGCGCTGTTCAAGCCGCTCGGCAACGCGCCGGTGCTGACCCACGTCGCGGGCTTCATCGCCCTGTTCGCGATCATCAACTCGGTCGCGGGCCTGACCTGGGACTTCACCATCAAGCAGTTCCCGTCGCCGTTCGGCTCCTCGCCGTTCCTCGGCAGCCAGCTGATCTCGACCCACCAGGCCGGGATGATCGGCGTCACCATCGTGCTGCTGATCCTGCTGTTCCTGTTCTTCCAGTACACCAGGATCGGTCTGGCGATGCGGGCGGCGGCGTCGCAGCCTGAATCGGCGCGGCTGGTCGGCATCAACACATCGTGGATGATCGCCCTCGGTTGGGGCATGGCGGCCGCGATCGGTTCGATCGCCGGCATGCTGATCGCTCCGGTGGTGTTCCTCGAGCCCAACATGATGGGCGGCGTGCTGATCTACGGGTTTGCCGCAGCGGTGCTCGGCGGTCTGTCCAGTCCGTTCGGCGCAGTGGTCGGCGGTTTCCTGGTCGGCGTGTTCGAGAACCTCGCGGGCACCTACATCCCGGGTGTCGGCAACGAACTCAAACTGCCGATCGCCCTGGCGCTGATCGTCACCGTGCTCGTCGTGAAACCCACTGGCCTGTTCGGCCGCACCATCGTCAAGCGAGTCTGAACATGAGCGCACTCCAGGAAATCGTCAACGATACCCAACCGGTCGAGACCACGCCGAAGAAGTACATGGCGCTCGGCAACACCGCCTCGGTCGTGGTGGTGTTGCTGTTGTGTCTCGCCCCGCTGGTCGCCAAGAACTTCATCATCTTCCAGATGACGATGGTTCTGATCTACGCCATCGCCGTGTTGGCGCTGAACATCTTGACCGGCGGCTCCGGCCAGTTCTCGCTCGGCCAGAGCGCGTTCTACGCGGTCGGCGCCTACACCTCGGCGATCCTGATGGAGAACTTCGGCGTCAACTACGCGTTGACGCTGCCGATCTCCGGCGCGATCTGCTTCATCTGCGGCTATCTGTTCGGCCTGCCGGCGCTGCGATTGAGCGGCATCTATCTGGCTCTCGCGACCTTCGCGCTCGCCACCGCGATGCCGCAGCTCCTCAAGCTGCACTACTTCGAGCACTGGACCGGCGGCGTCCAGGGTCTGGTCATCACCAAGCCCGACGCGCCGTTCGGCCTGCCGATGTCCCAGGACATGTGGCTGTACTACTTCGTGCTGGTGGTCTCGATGGCGATCTACGTCGCCTCGGTCAACCTGCTGAAGTCTCGCTCCGGCCGGGCCATGATGGCGATCCGCGACAACGAAATCGCGGCTTCGGCGATGGGCGTGGACGTGGCGCGCTACAAGACGCTGGCGTTCGGCATCAGCGCCGGCATCACCGGCGTCGCCGGCGGCCTCGGCGCCATCGCGGTGCAGTTCGTCGCACCGGACAGCTACACCATCCAGCTCGCGATCGCGCTGTTCCTCGGCATGGTGGTCGGCGGCGTCGGCTGGCTGCCGGGCTCGATCGTCGGTGCGGCGTTCATCGTGTTCGTGCCGAACATCGCGGAAGGCTTCTCCAAGGGTCTGTCCGGCGCGGTGTTCGGTGTGATCCTCGTCCTGATCATCTTCCTGCTGCCGCACGGCTCGCGGCAGATCGCCTACACGGTGCAGAACTGGGTGCACAAACTCGGCCGGCGGGCATAACCCGCCCGCACCGACCACTGCCAGCCCCTCGCGACCCGTTCGCGAGGGGCTTTTTCTTTACCCGCACTATGATCCCTGCCGCCCTCTGCACCATCGGCGGGGCTGTTGCCCGATCGGAGGGTGTCCCTGGAGGAACGGCGGGCGTATGCAGGATGGCAGCGAAGCGCGCCGCGGTCCGCACGCGCCCATGATCCGATCGAGCCATGCCATCCTTGAGCTTTTGCCGTGCGCGCCGAGGCGCGCTGCTGGCGCTGTCCGCCGCCGTTCTCGCCCTCGCCTCTCCGGCCCGCGCCGAGAGCCCTGCGGCGACAGGCACCGCCACGATCCGCATCGGCAATCTGATGCCGTACTCGGGACCGGCATCTGCCTACTCGATCGTCGGCCGGATCGAGCAGGCGTATTTCAAGATGATCAACGATCACGGCGGCATCAACGGCCGGCAGATCGAGTTCATCTCGTATGACGACGGCTACAATCCCGCCAAGGCGGTCGAGCAGGTGCGCAAGCTGGTCGAACGCGACGAGGTGTTGATGGTGTTCAGCGCGATGGGCACGCCGACCAACGCCGCAATCCAGAAATATCTGAACCTCAAGCAGGTGCCGCAATTGTTCGCCGCCAGCGGCGCCACCCGGTTCGGCGATCCCAAGGCGTTTCCCTGGACGATGGGTTGGCAGCCGCCGTACCAGACCGAAGGCCGGGTCTATGCCAAGTACATCCTGGCCACCAAGCCGACCGCACGGATCGCGGTGCTGTACCAGAACGACGATCTCGGCCGCGATCTGCTCAAAGGACTCAAGGACGGGCTCGGCGATCGGGCCACGTCGATGATCGCCGCAGAAGAGAGCTACGAGGTCACCGAGCCGTCGGTCGACAACCACGTGGCGCGGATGAAGGCCTCGGGCGCCGACGTGTTCGTGTCGATCACCACGCCGAAGTTCGCCGCCCAGAGCATCCGCGCCGCCGCCACGCTGGAGTGGCATCCGCTGTATGTGCAGGCGCTGGTGTCGGCCTCGATCGCCGCGGTGATCCGGCCCGCCGGCCTCGACGCCGCCCAGGGGCTGGTGTCGGCCGCCTACAACAGGGACGCGGCCGATCCGCAGTGGCGTGACGATGCGGGCATGAAGCGGTTCCACGCCTTCCTCGACGCCTATGCACCGGACGTCGACCGCGGCGACAATTCGGTGGCCTACGGCTATGGCGCCGCGCAGTGCCTCGTCGAAGTGCTGCGCCGCGCCGGCGACGATCTCAGCCGCGCCAACATCATGAAGCAGGCCGCCAGCCTGCAGGACTATGCGCCCGACACCCTGCTGCCAGGCATCACGGTGAACACTGCCGCAGACGACTTCCATCCGATCGAGCAGCTTCGGATGATGCGGTTCTCCGGCGACCATTGGGAACTGTTCGGCCCGGTGATCGGCGGCGAGCTGCGCAACTAAGCTGCGCCGCCGCCCCTCCCACGCAGCCTCTATATTTATCGCCCTGCGGCATTTGGCAGCCTGCCGCAGTGCGGTTGTAATTCCGCTTTTGGTTGCTGCATACGCGAGAAGCGTGTTCAATCGGCTCCGGACCTCGACGTCCACACAAGAAGAATCGAAAATCCCAAGGAGCCTGTATTGATGCCCACCTTCCGTTCGCGCGCGCTTGCCGCCTCGGCAGCCGTCGCCGTCAGTTTTGCCGCATTCACCGGCACCGCTTTCGCCCAGAAGAAATACGACACCGGCGCGTCCGATACCGAGATCAAGATCGGCAACATCATGCCCTATTCGGGCCCGGCGTCGGCTTACGGCACCATCGGCAAGACCGAGGAAGCCTACTTCCGGATGATCAACGAACAGGGCGGCATCAACGGCCGCAAGATCAACTTCATCAGCTACGATGACGCCTACTCGCCCCCGAAGGCGGTGGAGCAGGTGCGCAAGCTGGTCGAGGGCGATGAAGTGCTGGCGGTGTTCAATCCGCTCGGCACGCCCTCCAATACGGCGATCCAGAAGTATCTCAACGCCAAGAAGGTGCCGCAGCTGTTCGTCGCTACCGGCGCCAGCAAGTGGAACGATCCGAAGACGTTCCCGTGGACGATCGGCTGGCAGCCGTCGTACCAGAGCGAGGCGCAGATCTACGTCAAGTACATCATGAAGGAGAAGCCGAACGCCAAGGTGGCGATCCTTTATCAGAACGACGACTTCGGCAAAGACTACCTGAAGGGCACCAAGGACGGCTTCGGCGAGAAAGGCGCCTCGATGATCATCGCCGAGGAAGCCTATGAAATCTCCGAGCCGACCATCGACAGCCACATCGTCAAGCTGAAGTCGCTCAATCCCGACGTGCTGCTGATCTACACCACGCCGAAGTTCGGCGCGCAGACCATCCGCAAGACCGCCGAGCTCGGCTGGAAGCCGATGCAGATCCTCACCAACGTGTCGGCCTCGGTCGGCAGCGTGATGCAGCCCGCCGGCTTCGACAATGCCCAGGGCGTGTTGTCGGCCAACTACGCCAAGGATCCGACCGACCCGCAGTGGGACAACGATCCGAGCTTCAAGAAGTGGCACGCCTTCGTCGACAAATACATGCCGGGCGCCAACAAGGCCGACGGCAATCTGGTGTACGGCTACGGCGCCGCCCAGACACTGCACAAGGTGATCGAGATGTGCGGCGACAACCTGACCCGCGAAAACCTGATGAAGCAGGCCGCCAGCCTGAAGAACTTCGAGCCGGACACGCTGCTGCCGGGCGTCAAGATCAACACCTCGCCGACCGACTTCGCTCCGATCAGCCAGCTGCAGATGATGCGATTCAAGGGCGACAAGTGGGAGCTGTTCGGCGACATCATCTCGGCGGACGCGCCGACGAACTGATCGCCTCCCGATCACGACCTGATTCTCAATTGTCCCCCGGCAAGCGATTGCCGGGGGATTTTCTTTGCGCCGAAGCCACGCGGCACACAACGACTGGACCGCTCCGCACAACCCGCGCGAGCGGGTGCAGCGCATCAATACCAAACCGGATCGATAATCTGGTAGTTATACTGACCTATTAGTGCGCTTTCGGTTACTTCGCATCGCAACAATACGTAGTGCGACGTCATAGCTATCGACGATGCTTGCTGGCCCATTCGGGAAGGTGTTGAATGTTTGTGGAAAGGGCCACCAAGAGCCCGCACCCGACACAACAATCACACATCCAAGAAAAGGGAGTCAGAAATGCCTTCACTCCGTTCGCACGCGGCTGCGCTTTCCGCGGCAGTTCTCCTCAGTTTCGCAGCCTCGAACGGCGCGTTCGCGCAAAAGAAGTACGATCCGGGCGCAAGCGATACCGAAATCAAGATCGGCAACATCATGCCCTACAGCGGCCCCGCTTCCGCCTATGGCGTGATCGGCCGCACCGAGGCCGCCTATTTCAAGATGATCAACGACAAGGGCGGCATCAACGGGCGCAAGATCAACTTCGTCAGCTATGACGATGCCTATTCGCCACCGAAGACCGTGGAACAGGCACGCAAGCTGGTCGAGAGTGACGAGGTTCTGCTGATTTTCAACTCGCTCGGCACGCCGCCGAATTCGGCGATCCACAAATACATGAACAGCAAGAAGGTACCACAGCTGTTCGTCGCCACCGGCGCCAGCAAGTGGAACGACCCGAAGAATTATCCGTGGACGATGGGCTGGCAGCCGAACTACCAGAGCGAGACCCAGATCTATGCCAAGTACATTCTGAAGGAGATGCCGAACGCCAAGATCGCCGTGCTGTATCAGAACGACGACTACGGCAAGGACTACCTGAAGGGCTTCGAAGACGGTCTCGGCGCCAAGGGCCAGTCGATGATCGTAATGAAGGAGAGCTATGAGGTCTCCGAGCCGACGATCGACAACCACATCGTCAAGCTGAAATCCACCGGCGCCGACGTCTTCATCAACATCACCACGCCGAAATTCGCCGCCCAGGCGATCAAGAAGCTGGCCGAAGTCGGCTGGAAGCCGACGCACTTCCTCAACAACGTCTCGGCCTCGGTCGGCAGCGTGATCAAGCCGGCCGGCTATGAGAACGCCCAGGGTGTGATCTCTGCGGCCTATCTGAAGGACGTCTCCGACGACCAGTGGAAGGATGACGCCGGCATGAAGGAGTTCCTCGCCTTCATGGACAAGGAGTTCCCGGAGGGCAACAAGCTCGATGGCGGCACTGTGGTCGGCTACGGCGTGGCGCAGACCCTGGTCGAAGTGCTGAAGAAGTGCGGCGACAATCTCACCCGCGAGAACGTCATGAAGCAGGCCGCCAGCCTGAAGGACTACCGCACCGAAGTGCTGCTGCCGGGGATCAAGATCAACACCTCGGCGACCGACTTCGCACCCGTCAGCCAGCTCCAACTGATGCGCTTCAAGGGCGAGAAGTGGGAGCTGTTCGGCGACGTCATCAGCGCCGACGTCGGCGGCTGAGCCTCACAAACGGACCATCACGCAGAAGCCCCGGGCAGCAGTGCCCGGGGCTTCATCATTCCGATCCGCCGATAGCCTGCGAGACGCGGCTGGTTAAGCCGCGGCCTCGTAATTGACTTCGCTCTCGGCCAGCTTGGAGAGGGTCATGTCGGTGGTCTTCTCCTGCTGCAGCGTCTGGTCGATCAGCTTGACCGCATCCTTCATGCCGAGCAGCCCGGCCCAGGTCTTCAGCGTGCCGTAGCGGGAGATCTCGTAGTGCTCGACCGCCTGGGCGGCCGCGAGCAGGCCGGCATCGAGCGCCTCGGTGCCCTTGTATTCGTCCATGATCTCCTTGCCCTCGTCGAGGATGCCGAGGATGGCGTCGCAGGTCTTGCCGCGGGCCGGCTTCTCGAGCAGTTCGAACACCTGCTCCAGCCGCTCGATCTGGCCTTCGGTCTCAGCGAGATGCTTCTCGAACGCGGCGCGCAGCTTGTCCGAGGTGGCGGCCTTGGCCATCTTCGGCAGCGCCTTCAGGATCTGCTTCTCGGCGAAATAGATGTCCTTCAAGGTGTCGAGGAACAGGTCGTTGAGGTCCTTGTCTTTGGTGGCGGCCATACTGTGAACTCCGTCGTGAATGGGTGTGGCGCTGTCAGTCCACCCGCCCAACGCGACCTTCCGAGGATTGTTCCTGGTAATCGCTGCCGGCGCGGCACTGTCATCCCATCGTCAAATCGCCGAGGCAAAATCGTCATTCGTTCGTGCAGAGTGACAAGAATGATCCGCGACAGCCGCCCCACCTCTTCGGTCGCCACAGCTTGCGTCGCCAGATCTCGCGTGGCCACTGTTCTGGTCCGGCGCAGCGTCGTGCTGCGTTCGGTCTGATCGCATTCCGATGCCCACCGTGATGCCGCTCGCGGGTGACATCCGCTTCAGCATCCCCGGGGTGGAAGCCGCCGGCGGCGACGCTGCGCGTCCGCCGGTGCCGGGCTTGATCTGGGCGTTCCGGATCGGCCCCGACGGCGCGGCGCATAGCGGACCGGACGGCACCTTTACGCCTGAACTGCATGACGGCTGGACTTGGCTGCACCTCGATCTCACCGACAGCCGCGCGCTGCAGTGGATCGGCGGCACCGCGTTGCCGCCGCCGGCCAAGACGCTGCTGCAGGCCGCCGACGTCTATCAGCAGATCCACAGCCTCGACGGCTGCGTGTACGGCGCAATCGCCGACCTCGGACGCGACCTCGACGAAATCACCGAGGACATCGGGCTGCTGCGCTTCGTGATGACCGAGCATCTGGTGATCACCGGTCGCCACCAGCCGCTCGGCGCGGTCGACGCCGCCCGGCGGGCGCTGGAAAGCGGCCACCGGGTCGAGAGCTGCGCCGGCCTGTTCGACCTGATCGTCCACAACGTCGCCGAGGCGATCGAAGCGATCGCCGACGACATGGTGCAGGCGCTCGACCAGCTCGAGGAAAAGCTGCTCACCGACGACACCGACGAGCTGCGTCAGGGCCTGGGCCGGCTGCGCCGGAGCTGCGTCCGGCTGCACCGGCATCTGTCCGGCCTGCGGGTGTTGCTGCACCGGTTCGACCGCGACGGCGCCGAACTGGCGCCGCGGCTGCGGCCCTGCGCCGGCAAGCTGGCGCAGCGGCTCGACGGGCTCGACCATTCGGTGGTGGAGATGCGCGAGCGCAGCCGGTTGCTGCAGGAAGAGCTGCACCTGCAGATCGAGGAGCAGGGCAACAACAGCCTGCGGGTGCTGTCGGTGCTGACCGCGCTGCTGCTGCCGCCGACCCTGGTCACCGGCATGTTCGGCATGAACCTGCACGGCCTGCCGTTTGCCGAGGACGGCGGCGGCTTCGGCTGGGCGCTGGTGATCATGCTGCTGTCGTCGATTGTCGCCTATGTGGTGATGAAGCGTTTCGGCCTCATCAGGTAACCCAATCCCGTGTGCCCGCCGTTCCGACCCCAGCCGCCCGTCGCGGCACCCCACCGGCCTGCCCCAGTCCCCGTTGTGGCCCGGCGGCTACGCCATTGTGAAATCTGTGGGCGTGGCCGATCGGTGGCCGCGCCCCGCCGATCGCTGTGATACGGGACGCAGCATCGAATACCAGGACGATCCAGCGCGTGCGAAACACTCTGCTCTTTCCGATCCTCGCTGCCGCCACGGTCTGCGCCGCGCCCGCCGGCGCGGCCGATCTCGCGCGCAAGGCGCCGGAAGCCCCGCGCGCGGTGTTCGACTGGAGCGGGTTCTATATCGGCTCGCATTTCAGCGCCGTGGCCGGTCACTCCAACTGGAGCTCCACCCCCGCCGGCGGCAGCGGCTCGATCGACCTGTTCGACGCCTTTCAGCTGTTCAAGGGCACCGGCAGCTACGTGATCGGGCTACAGGCCGGCTACAACTGGATGCTGCCATCGCGCTGGCTGATCGGCATCGAGGCCGACCTCAATTCGCCGAACACCCTCGGCGGCAATACCGGCAACACCCTGCCGTCGGGCACGGTCGGCGGCCACGATCATCAGGCGTTGCTCGGCGGCACCGTGCGCGGCCGGGTCGGCTACGCGTTTGGCGGCTGGCTGCCTTACGTCACCGCCGGCTTTGCCTGGAGCTACGACCGGCTGCGCTGGCCGCCGGATCCCGCGCTCGCGCAGCAGGAGACCGCGCTGCTGTGGCGGCTCGGCTGGGCCGCCGGCGCCGGCGTCGATGTGCCGCTGTCGCCGGCCTGGAGCGCGCGCGCCGAATATCTGGCGACAGGGTTCGGCTCCGGCACCGTCAGCTTCCCGATCGCCGGCCAGAGCGTGTCGTCCGACGTGCTGACCCATGCGGTCCGGCTTGCCCTGAACTACCGGCTCGGCGAGGACCTGACCAAGTCCGACGTGTTCACCAAGGGCATCGATGCGCTGGAGCTGGAGCGATTCGCGGTGCATGGCCAGAGCACCTTCACCTGGCAATACGCGCCCGGCTTCCGCTCGCCGTATAGCGGCGCCAACAGCCTCGCCCCAAACCAGGCACGCGAGACCTTCGACGCCACGCTCTATATCGGCGCCAAGCTGTGGGACGGCGCCGAGTTCTGGGTCAACCCGGAGATCAATCAGGGGTTCGGCCTCAGCGGCACCTTCGGCATCGCGTCGTTCCCAAGCGCGGAGTCCTACAAGGTCGGCGCCAACTATCCGTATGCGCGGGTGCCGCGCTATTTCGTCCGCCAGACGCTCGATCTCGGCGGCGCGGTCGAGACCGTGCAGGGCGGGCCGAACCAGTTCGCCGGCAAGCAATCCGCCGAGCGGATCGTGATCACCGCCGGCAAATTCTCGGTCGGCGACATCTTCGACGTCAACAAATATGCCCACGACCCGCGGGTCGACTTCCTCAACTGGGGCCTCGCCGACGCGCTGACCTTCGACTACGCGGCCGATGCCTGGGCGTTCACCTACGGCACCGCGGTCGAGTGGTACACCGGCGCCTGGACGGTGCGCGGCGGCGTGTTCGATCTGCCGCAGACGCCGAACAGCACCGACCTCGATTCCAGCTTCGGCCAGTTTCAGCTGATCGGCGAACTCGAACATCGCCACGAGCTGTGGGGCCTTGCCGGCAAGGTGCTGGTCACCGGCTTCCTCAACCGCGCCCGGCTCGGCAACTTCACCGATGCGGTCCGCGCCGCGCAGGCGACCGGCACGACGCCGAGCATCGCCGACGTGCGCCGCTACACCTCCAAGACCGGCCTGTCCGCCAGCCTGGAGCAGCAGCTCACCGCCGACATCGGCATGTTCGCGCGCGCCGGCTTCAGCAGCCCAAACCTCGAGACCAACGCGTTCACCGATTCCGACCGCACGGTGTCGGCCGGCCTGTCGCTGTCGGGACGGATGTGGGGCCGCGCCGACGACACCATCGGCATCGGCGGCCTGCTCAACCACATCTCGGCGTCGCGGATCGCGTATCTCGATGCCGGCGGCCTGACCGCGATCATCGGCGACGGCCGCCTGCCCAACCCGGGCGACGAGAAGGTGTTCGAAGCCTATTACAGCCTGCCGGTGTATTCGTGGCGGCTGACCGCGGACTATCAGTTCGTCGCCAACCCGGCCTTCAACCGCGACCGCGGCCCGGTCCACCTCATCGCCACACGACTGCGTACGCAGTTCTAGGACCGTTCTGTTTCCGATCGGTTCCGGGGGTAGCGCTCTGCAGCCCTCACAGCAGACAAAACCTCATGGTGAGGAGGCGCGAAGCGCCGTCTCGAACCATGCGCCGCGAGTCACCCGCTGCCTCATCCTTCGAGACGCCCGGCTTCGCCGGGCTCCTCGGGATGAGGTCCGTGCGCTCGTCAAAGACCTTATCGGCTCAATTAGTCGATGCCGCACTCACGCCGCCAGTTGAGTCTCCACCAGACGCACCCAGTACGAGGTGCCGTACACGATCGCCTCGTCGTTGAAGTCGTAGGCCGGGTGATGCAGCCCGGCGCTGTCGCCGTTGCCGATGAACACGAACGCGCCCGGCCGCTTCTCCAGCATGTAGGCGAAGTCCTCGGCGCCCATCAGCGGCGGCAGCGGCACCACATTGGACTCGCCGGCAATGTCGCGCGCGACCTGGATCGCCACGTCGGTCTCCGCCATGTGGTTGACCAGCACCGGATAGCCGCGCTCGTAGGTGAGCTCGATCCTGGTGCCGGTCACCTGGGCGACACCGGCGACGACGTCGCGCACCCGCTGCTCGACCATGTCGCGCACCTCCGCCGTCATCGTCCGCACCGTGCCCTTCAGCTCGGCGTATTGCGGGATCACGTTACGAGCGTTGCCGGCGTGAAACTCGCACATCGACAACACCGCGGCTTCGAACGGATCGACGTTGCGCGAGACGATGCCCTGCAGCGCGGTGATCAGTTGCGCGCCCGCCAGCACCGGATCGACGCACAGATGCGGCCGCGCGGCGTGGCCGCCATGGCCTTCGATACGGATGTCGATCGCGTCGGTCGCCGCCATCACCGGCCCGGGGCTGATCGCAAACGCACCGACCGGAATGCCGGGACCGTTGTGCATGCCATAGACCTGATCGATGCCGAACCGCTCCATCAGGCCGTCGTCGATCATCGCCGCGGCGCCGGCACCGCCCTCCTCGGCCGGCTGGAAGATCATCACCGCATCGCCGGCGAAATTGCGAGTCTCGGCAAGATAACGTGCGGCGCCGAGCAGCATCGCGGTGTGACCGTCGTGGCCGCAGGCGTGCATCTTGCCGGGTACCTTGGAGGCATAGGGCAATCCGGTCGCCTCGACGATCGGCAGCGCATCCATGTCGGCGCGCAGCCCGATCGCCTTGAGATCGCCGGTGCCGGCCGGGCGAGCGCCGCGGATCACGCCGACCACGCCGGTACGGCCGAGCCCGGTGACGACCTGGTCGCAGCCGAATTCGCGCAACCGCTCGGCGACGAACGCCGCGGTGCCTTCGACGTCGTACATCAGCTCCGGCTGCTGATGCAGCGTGCGGCGCCAGGCCGCGATGTCGGGCTGCAGATCGGCGACGCGGTTGATCACGGGCATGAGACGATGCGGCTCCAGTTGTCGAAGCCTGCAGGCTAACCGCCCCGTCCCGCTCCGGCAACTGTACAGCGCCGGCCCGCGGCGCTAAGCCTCTGCGCAACGACAAAATGCACGGGCGGACTCGATGACGGCACGGATCGAAGGCGAATTCGACACCATCGTGGTGGGTGCGGGCACCGCAGGTTGCATCGTCGCCAACCGCCTATCCGCCGATCCGAGCCGGAAGGTGCTGCTGCTCGAAGCCGGCGGCCGCGACAACTGGATCTGGTTTCACATCCCGGTCGGCTATCTGTTCGCGATCGGCAATCCGCGCTCCGACTGGATGTTCAAGACCGAGCCCGAGCCGGGCCTGAATGGTCGGTCATTGGCCTATCCGCGCGGCAAGGTGATCGGCGGCTCGTCGGCGATCAACGCAATGATCTCGATGCGCGGCCAGGCTGCCGATTACGACCATTGGCGCCAGCTCGGCCTCACCGGCTGGGGCTGGGACGATGTCCGCAAGGTGTTCCGCCGCCTCGAGGACCACTTCCTCGGCGACAGCGAGCATCACGGTGCCGGCGGCGGCTGGCGGATCGAGGCGGCGCGGCTGTCATGGCCGATCCTTGATGCGGTCGCGAACGCGGCCTGCGAGATGGGAATCCCGCGCAGCGCCGACTTCAACACCGGCGACAACGAGGGCGTCGGCTACTTCCACGTCAATCAGAAGCGCGGACGGCGCTGGTCGTCGGCGCGTGGCTTTCTCAAGCCTGCCCTGCACCGCTCCAACCTGCGGCTCGAAACCAATGTGGTGGTCGACCGCGTGCTGGTCGAGAACGGCCGCGCGGTCGGCGTCCGCTTCCTGCAGAACGGCGTGCCGATCGAAGCCCGCGCCCGCCGCGAGGTGGTGCTGTGCGCCGGCGCGATCGGCTCGATCCAGGTGCTACATCGCTCCGGCATCGGCCCGGCCGAATGGCTGAAGCCGCTCGGCATCGAGCCGGTGCTCGATCGTCCGGGCGTCGGGCGTAATCTGCAGGACCATCTGCAGCAGCGCGCGATCTACAAGGTCAGCGGCGGCCGCACGCTGAACGAGATCTATCACTCGCTGCCGCGGCGCGCCTGGATGGGGCTGGACTACGCGCTGCGCCGGCGCGGCCCGCTGACCATGGCGCCATCTCAGCTCGGCATCTTCACCCGCTCCGATCCACATCAGGAGCGCGCCAACATCCAGTTCCACGTGCAGCCGCTGTCGCTCGACAAATTCGGCGATCCGCTGCATCGCTTCCCGGCGATCACCGTCAGCGCCTGCAACCTGCGCCCGACCTCGCGCGGCGAGATCAAGCTGAAATCGACCGCGCTCGACGCCGCGCCGTCGATCGCGCCGCACTATCTGTCGACCGCCGAAGACTGTCGCGTCGCCGCCGATGCGATCCGCGTGACGCGGCGGTTGATGAAGCAGCAGGCGCTGGCGACGTATCACCCCGAGGAGTATCTGCCCGGCCCGTCGGTCGGCGACGACGACGCCTCGCTCGCCAAAGCCGCCGGCGATATCGGCACCACGATCTTCCATCCCGTCGGCACCGCCAAGATGGGCCGCGCCGACGATCCGCTCGCGGTGGTCGACGAACGCCTGCGCTTCCACGGCCTCGATGGCCTGCGCGTCGTCGACGCCTCGATCATGCCGACGATCACCTCCGGCAACACCAACACCCCCACCGCGATGATCGCAGAGAAGGGCGCGACGATGATCCTGGAGGATGGGAAGTAATGCATCTGATCCATCGGCATCGCCTCTGGATCGATAACGCCGGCGTGCGGATCGCACTGGTGCGTTGGGGCGACGCCGATCCGGGCAAGCCCGTCGCGCTGCTGCTGCATGGCACCGGCTTCGTCGGTGAGATCTGGGACGAGATCGCGAACGGCCTCGCCGCCCGCTACACGGTCTATGCCCTCGACCGCCGCGGTCACGGCGCCAGCGACAAGCCGGGCCGTTATCACTTCGCGGATTTCGCATCCGACCTCGCCGCCGCGATCGACACGCTGGGACTGTCCAAAATCTACGGCATCGGCCACAGCGCCGGGGCGACCGATCTGCTGCTCGCCGCCAAGCTGCTGCCCGACCGCTTTGCCCATCTGTTCGCGATGGAGCCGACTGTGATGGATCCGAGCGTCGTTCCCGGCAGTGATGCGCGGCTCAGCGATCAGGGCGAGGCCGCGGTCAGCGGCGCGGGGCGCCGGCAGGCCGAATTCGCCAGCGCCGCCGCGGCTTTCGAACGCTACCGCAACGCGCCGGCGTTCGCCCCATGGTCGGAATACGCGCTGCGCGCCTATATCACCCACGGCTTCGCGCACCTGCCCGATGGCCGAGTGCGGCTGCTATGCAGTCCGGATGTTGAAACCGAGATCCTGCGGCCGATCTTCGAGGCGATGGAACAAGTCTATCGCGGCGACGCGCGCGGCAATCCGTTCAGATGGCTGCGCGAGCTGAATAACTGCCCGGTGCGCATTGCCACCGCCGAACACTCCTGGCCGATCTACAAGGAGATGGCGGCGCGGGCGAGCGCGTTGATACCTGGCGCAAGCCGGATCGCGTTCGATGGCGTCGGCCACTGCGTCGCGCAGGAAGCGCCGGCGCGACTACTTTCCGCGCTGCAGGAGTTTGCAGCCGCCTGATTGCGTAGGCGCGTTTCCGAGAAACTACGCCGACTTGCGTACCGCGTTGTCGACCAGGGTCTTGCCGAGCGACCAGATCGCGCCCGGCACCTTGTGGCTGGCGGCGATGGTGTCGTCGAAGGCGCGTTCGATCCAGGCGCAGTCGTCTTCGGTGATCGTCAGCGGCGGCAGCAGCTTGATGGTGTGCAGGCCGTGGCCGGCGACCTGGGTCAGGATCTTGTGATCCTTGAACAGCGGCACGGTGATCAGCTGGACGAACAGGCCCTTGTTGGCGGTTTCCAGCATCGTCCACGACGCCTTCAGCCGCAGCGATTGCGGCGGGCCGAATTCGACGCCGATCATCAGGCCCTTGCCGCGCACTTCCTTGAGCAGCTCGTAGCCAGGGACCATGCGCGTGAGTGCCAGCCGCAGTTCGGCGCCACGCTTGGCGGCGGCTTCGACCAGCTTCTCGGCCTTGAGAACTTCGAGCGTCGCAATGCCGGCCGCCATCGCCAGATCGTTCTTGGCGAAGGTCGAGCCGTGCACCACGGCGCGGTCCATGCGGTTGAAGATCTTGTCGAAGATCGACTTGCGCGTCAGCACCGCGCCGACCGGCACGTGGCCGCCCGACAGCGCCTTCGACAGCAGCACCATGTCGGGTTCGACGTTCCAGTGCTCGACGGCGAGGAAGCGGCCGGTGCGGCCCATGCCGGTCTGGATCTCGTCGGCGACGAACAGCGTGCCGTAGCGTTTGCAAAGCGCCGCTGCGCCCGGCAGGAACTCGTCGGTGGGCATGTTGACGCCCTTGCCCTGGATCGGCTCGACGATGAAAGCGGCGACCTCGCGGGTCGACAGCACCTTCTCCAGCGCTTCGAGATCGTTGAACGGGATGGTGGTGACGCCCGGCAGCAGCGGCCCGAAGCCACCCTGGAAATTCTGGTCGTCGGTCAGCGACAGCGCCCCGTAGGTCAGGCCGTGGTAGCTGTGGTCGCAATTGACGATGCCGTTACGCCCCGTCGCGCCGCGCGCGAACTTGATCGCGGCCTCGACGCTCTCGGCGCCGGAATTGGCGAAGAACACCTTGTCGAGATACGGCACATGCTCGAGCAGCCGCTCCGCCAGAATACCGGCCAGCGTCGAGACATCGAGCTGCACCAGGTTGGGCAGGTCGGCGTCGAGCACGCTCTGCAGTGCCTTGCGCACCACCGGATGGTTGCGGCCGAGCGCGAATACGCCAAAGCCGCTGAGCAGGTCGAGATAGCGCGAGCCATCGCGGTCGTAGAGGTACTGACCGGTGCCCTTCTGGAAGCCGACGTCGTAGCCGATGGTTTTGAGGACGCGGACGAGCTGCTCGTTGAGATGCCGGGCGTGCATCGAACTGCGCTGCGCTTCGCGCGCCGCGAACATCTCGGCGAGATCTAAATTCGGCTGGTGCATGGGATACTTACGTCGCTTGTTGGACCCGCCGTCAACACAAAAGGCTGGCGGTGCGTCGCACTCGAGCTTTCTTTTCAGAGTTGTGATGCGCGGGTGACATGCCGATTTCACGGCGACTCCCGCATGGCGTACGACCCCTACCCCCGGACGTGGGTATAGTCCGATCGCGGGGGGTGACGCCAGCCCTGTGACGTCACCTGCGGCAATCGCGCCTTGCTTCCCGGTCTCAGCGGCAGTTCATGCTCTGGAACACGGCTGGAGGGAGAAAACCCGCCCCCGGCCGCGACCCGCGGCGGGGGCATCGGCGCGCGCCGACGCCCCGGCCGGAGCGACTCACAGATCGGTGTCGCCGGACTCGTCGATGTGCCGCGGCTTGCCCATCAGGGCCGGCTGGAACAGCAGCACGGCGCCCAGCGTGGTCAGCAGCGACAGCGCCAGCAGCTTGCCCATGCTGGCCGTTCCCGGATGGCTCGACAGCCACAGGCTGCCGAACGCGGTGGCGGTGGTCAGGGCGCTGAAGAAGATCGCCCGGGTCAGCGCCGACTGCAGCAGGTTGGTGCGGCCGGAGCGCCAGGCGGTCACGTAGTAGATCTTGAACGCGACGCCGACGCCGAGCAGCAGCGGCAAGGCAACGATGTTGGCGAAGTTCAGCGGCAGATCGATCAGCACGCAGATCTCCAGCGTCACCGCACCCGCCACCAGCAACGGTACCAAGGTGAGCGCGACGTCGGTAATCCGGCGCAGCGTGATCCACAGCAGGATCGAGATCGACAGCAGCGCCCACAGACCGGCCTGGATGAACGAGGCGACGATGGTATCGCCCGACTTCAGGATCGACACCGGACCGCCGGTCGCCAGCGGCTCGGCCTGCAGCACGGCGGCGGCGAACTTGCGCAGCGTGTCGTTGTCGTTGGGATCGCCGCTCGGCAGCACCTCGACGCGGATCTGACCGTCCTTGGTCTTCCACGACGACACAATGTCGGCCGGCAGGTTGTCGAGCGTCACCGGCTGCGCCTTCAGCATGTTGCGCAGCAGCTCGAAGTCGAGCAGCAGCGGCCGCACGAACACGTCCTGCGCCTTCTCGCGCAGCGCCTGATCGGCGCCCGCAAGCTTGGTCAGGGCGGCGGCGAGCCGGCGCGAGGCGTCGGCGCCGGGTCCGGTGGTCTCGCCGGCGGCGCGGCGCAGCGCTTCGGCCGAGCTCTTCAGCGACGCGATGTTGTCCTGATCGGACGGAGCCGGATCGACCTGTTCGGGATTGAGCGCGGGCTCCAGCACCTTGGCGCCGGCCTGGATCAGCTTCAGCTTCTCCGGCTGGTCCGGCGGAACGAAAGTGTCGAGCGAGATGGTGCGCGACACCTCCGGCAGCTTCGAGAGCTTGGCTTCGATCTCGCGGGCCGCCTGCTCGGACGGTGCCATCACGTTGACGGCGTTGGCACCGGTATTCGGATCCTTGCGCAGGTCGAGGAACGTCGCGATCGACTCGACCTTCGGGCTGCGCAGATTGATCGGGTTGAAGTCGAAATGCATGAAGTACAGCAGCGGCAGGCCGGCCAGCGCGACGCCGATCGTGCCGACGATGATGCCGATGCGGTGCTTCTCCAGGAAGTGATCGACCGGCGCCAGGAAGGCGTAGCCGAGCGGCTCCTTCTCACCCGCCGGGTTCAGCAGCTTCAGCAGCCCCGGCAGCACGGTGATGCTGGTGAAGAACGCGATCGCCATGCCGGCGCCGGCGATCTCGCCGAGTTCGGAGATGCCCTTGTAGGAGGTCGGCAGGAACGACAGGAAGCCCGCCGTGGTCGACATCGCCGCCAGTGACAGCGGCACCGCCGAGTATTCGGCGGCCTGGACCAGCGCCTTATCGAGGTCGCCGGTCTTGTGGCGTTCCGACCGATAGCGGACGCTGAACTGGATGCCGAAATCGACGCCGAGGCCGACGAACAGCACCGCAAACGCGATCGACAGCAGGTTGAGCGAGTCCACCAGCATCAGGCCGACCGCGGTGGTGATCGACAGGCCGATCACCAGATTGGCGGCCACCGCGAAGATGATCTTGGAGGAATGCAGCGCCATCCAGAGGATCAGCAGCACCACCACGACGGTGCCGATGCCGTTGACCACGGCGCCGTCCTTGACGGTGGCGAATTCCTCGTTGGCGATCGGCACCGGACCGGTCAGCCGCACCCGGGCACCGAAATCCTGCTCGATCTTGAGGTCCACGGCGGCCTGACGGATCGCGTCGGTGGCCGCCTTGCCGGGTTCCAGCGCCTTGAAGTCGAGGATCGGCTTGACCTCGATGAAGGCGCGCTTGTCGCCGTCGGTCAGCGGCTCCGGATTGACCAGGCCGCGCCAGGAGAAGAACGCCTGCTGCTTGCCGAGCACGTCCTCGACCGTCGCGGCGACGGCGTTGAAAGGTTTCGCAGTCGAATCGAGCGTCAGTTCCCCGCGCTTCAGGCCGACCAGACCGGTCTCGAGCGCCGCCGTCAGGCCGCGGATCGACGGATCACCGGCCATGATCTCGATCAGCGGAACCGCCTGCTGGAACTGGCCGGTCGCCTTGGCAACTTCGTCCTTGGGCAGGAACAACAGCCCGCTGCGGTCGAAGAACGGCCCGCCGCCGAGCCGCTCCACCGAGTCGAAGTTGATGTTATTCTTGGACAATTCGGCCGTGAGCTTGGCCGCCGCGGCGTTCGCGAATTCCGGCGTCGGAGCCTCGACGACCGCCAGGATCAGCCGTTCCTGGTCGAAGGCCTTCTCGAACGCGATATCACGTTTGCGCCAGTCGAGATCAGACGAGATCAAATGATTGATGTCTGTGTTGATCCCGAAATGTTGGTAAGTATAGAAACCTGCTGCAACTGCGAGAAATACGCCGATCAGCACAGTAAAAGCCGCAAAACGGGTGCTGGCTCTGACAATGTAGACGATGGCACTTTTCAGCACATTCACTCTTTCTATTGCTACCGGCTGGCCTAAAATACGGCCACCCCGCCGGGTTCCGAGTCGATCGAACTAGTTTTGATGGTTCTGCGACCAAGGACTGGACAAAATGGCCGAAAACAAGCCGGCGGAGGTGTGTGCGCGGAAGTAATCTCACCAGGCCAGATTGCCAAGGGCGTTTTGCATTGCGTGCTGCACTGCGCCAATAAGTCCCCTGCGTCCCTTGCGGTTGCGGGTGTCCCCATACCAGCTAGATCATGCTACGGGAATGCGACGTGCTGCCAGGAGACCGAACAATCATGAGCGTGGTGCCCCTTGTCTGAAGTCCGCCCCCTCGAAGTGTTCCTTGCCCAACCCCGTGGTTTCTGCGCTGGCGTGGTGCGTGCGATCGAGATCGTCGAGCGCGCGCTGGAGAAGTACGGTCCGCCGGTCTACGTGCGGCATGAGATCGTGCATAACAAATACGTGGTCGAGAGCCTGAAGGCCAAAGGCGCGATCTTCGTGGAGGAGCTGTCGGAAGTTCCGCCGAAGGCCGTGACCGTCTTCAGCGCCCACGGCGTCGCCCGCAGCATCGAGGAAGAGGCCGCGGCGCGCGACCTGCCGGTGCTCAACGCCACCTGCCCGCTGGTGACCAAAGTGCATAACCAGGGCAAGCGCTATACGTCGAAGGGCCGCACCCTGATCCTGATCGGCCATGCCGGCCATCCGGAAGTCGAAGGCACGATGGGTCAGGTTCCCGGCCCGGTGCTGCTGGTGCAGAACCTCGAGGACGTCGCGGCGCTGACTCTGCCGCCGGAAACCCCGGTGGCGTACATCACCCAGACCACGCTGAGCGTCGACGACACCAAAGACATCATCGTGGCGCTCTCAAAGAAATTCCACGATATCGAAGGCCCGGACACCCGCGACATCTGCTATGCCACGCAAAATCGGCAATCGGCGGTGCGGCAGATGAGCAAGCTGGTCGACCTGATCCTGGTGGTCGGAGCCAACAACAGTTCGAACTCCAACCGGCTGCGGGAAATCGGCACCGAAGCCGGCATCCCGAGCTACCTGATCGCCGACGGCAGCGAACTCGACCCGGCCTGGCTCGACGGCAAGAAAGCGGTCGGCATCACCGCCGGCGCGTCCGCGCCGGAAGTGTTGGTCGACGACGTGATCGAAGCGCTGCGCCGGATCGTCCCGGTCACCGTCTCGGTGCTGCCGGGCCGCGAAGAAAACATCGAATTCGTTCTGCCTGCGGAGCTGGCGACCGCCTGATCCGCCCCAACCGACATGCCGTGAAAGAGAAGATTTCGTAATGGCTATTCCGTTTCACAAGGAACTGGTGATCGGCGGTTATCTGCTGAAGCAGAAGCTGCTCGGGCGGAAGCGTTATCCGCTGGTACTGATGCTGGAGCCGCTGTTCCGCTGCAATCTCGCCTGCGCCGGCTGCGGCAAGATCGACTATCCCGACGCGATCCTGAACCGCCGGATGACCGCGCAGGAGTGCTGGGACGCCGCCGAGGAATGCGGTGCGCCGATGGTCGCGATCCCGGGCGGCGAGCCGCTGATCCACAAGGAGATCGGCGAGATCGTGCGCGGCCTGGTGGCGCGTAAGAAGTTCGTGTCGCTGTGCACCAACGCGCTGCTGCTCGAGAAGAAGCTGCATTTGTTCGAGCCGTCGCCCTATCTGTTCTTCTCGGTGCATCTCGACGGCCTGAAGGAGCACCACGACAAGGCGGTGTCGCAGGAGGGCGTGTTCGACCGCGCCGTCGCGGCGATCAAGGCGGCCAAGGCCAAGGGCTTCACCGTCAACGTCAACTGCACGGTGTTCGACGGCTACGCCGCCGAGGACATCGCCAAGTTCATGGACTTCACCGAAGAGCTCGGCGTCGGCGTCTCGATCTCGCCGGGCTACGCCTATGAGCGTGCGCCGGACCAGGAGCACTTCCTCAACCGCACCAAGACCAAGAACCTGTTCCGCGAGGTGTTCGCGCGCGGCAAGGGCAAGAAGTGGAGCTTCATGCACTCCAGCATGTTCCTCGACTTCCTGGCCGGCAACCAGGAGTTCGAGTGCACCCCGTGGGGCATGCCGGCGCGCAACATCTTCGGTTGGCAGAAGCCGTGCTACCTGCTCGGCGAGGGCTATGCCAAGACCTTCAAGGAGCTGATGGAAACCACCGATTGGGATTCCTACGGCACCGGCAAGTACGAGAAGTGCGCGGACTGCATGGCGCATTGCGGCTACGAGCCGACCGCGGCGATGGCCTCGCTCAACAATCCGCTGAAGGCCGCCTGGGTGGCGCTCCGCGGCATCAAGACCTCGGGCCCGATGGCGCCGGAGATCGACATGTCGAAGCAGCGCCCGGCGCAGTACGTGTTCTCCGAGCAGGTCGAGAAGAAGCTGTCCGAGATCCGCCGCGACGAAGCCACCGAGACTAAGGACAAGCGCCAGTCGACGGCGGCCTGATCGCTCCGACAACGGCCTCAATCATCAAAAGCGCGGCCTGCGGGCCGCGCTTTTTTGTTGCTCATCTCGGTCCGCTCAAATCATCAGATGCTTGACGATGTCGGCTTTGACCTTGCCCGGCAGAGGGACGAACTGCAGCGACCGCGCGATGCCATCGCCATGCGCATAGGCCCATCGGAAGAAGTCCAGCACGGCGGCCGACGTGGCGCGCTTGGCAGGACTTCGCGGCACCAGCGCAAAGGTCGCGGTGACGATCGGCCAGGCTTGTTCGCCGGGCATGTCGGTGAGATCGACCGCATAGTTCGGCACCGACCAATCGCCATTCTCGGCAGCGGCCGCAAAACTGCTTCCGTTCGGCAGCACGAACCGGCCGGCCTTGTTCTGCAATTGCACGGTCGCAAGATTGTTGGCGGTGACGTAGGACAGCTCGGCATAGCCGATGCCGCCGGGTGTCATCGGCACTGTCGAAGCCGCGCCGTAGCTGCCTTTGACGCCGGCGCCGACCGGCCAGCTCAGCGTCATGCCGATTCCCATCTTGTCGCGCCATGCTGCGCTGTTCTTCGACAGATAGCGCGAGATCGCGTAGGTGCCGCCCGAGCCGCCCGCATGATACAGCAGCGAAATCGGCAGGTTGGGCAGCGCGAGACTGGGATTGAGCTGCACGATCTGCGGGTCATCCCACGATTTGATGCCGCCCATGAAGATGTCGGCCAGCACAGGCGCGGTGAGCCGTAGCTTGCCGGGCAGGACACCGGGAATGTTCACCACGACGGCGTAGCCGCCGACGACGGTGGGGAACTGCATAATGTCCCCTTCCTTCAGTTTGCTGTCCTCCATCGGCACATCCGACGCACCGAAATCCGTCAGGCCCTTCAGCACCTGGAGTTGACCGACCGACGATCCAGAAGGTTGGTAGTTGATCGCGACACCTTTTGCCGCTTTCAATTGTTCTGCCCATTTGATGTAGATCGGCGCGGCGAAGGCCGAACCGGTCCCCATCACCGGCGTCTCGGCATGACCAGCCGTCACGCCGGCCGTGCCGATGGCGAGCGCCATCACAGCGGTGCGAAGTGCACGCATCTCGATTTCCTCTTTGGCTGCAATCGTGCGGGATTAGTCGACGCCGTTCAGGGCGAAGTCGAAGATGTCGTAGTTACGCAACACGCCTGTAGTCGCGTGCTCGCGGTAGTCCCGCTTGAGCGGGCGCGACAATACAAACGGCACGCGCTGCTCGCCGAGCCCGCCATGCGAGCGCAAGCGATGGTCGCCCAGCGCAGACAAATCATGATCTTGCCGCCGCGCGCCCACCACCGTGCCGCGATCGGTGAACACCGCGAAGTCGCCCTCCCGATCCGGCGGCAACTGGTAGCGTTCGCACACTGTGGCGCGATCGAGCACCAGCTCGACGCCGGGCAGCGACCGCGCAAAGGTCATCATCGCCGCGATATCGCAAGGCTTGAGCAGGTGGACCCGCACGAAGCCGCCGAGCGCGCCATGATGGCGGACGAACGGATCGGCGATCGGACAGATCACCCGCGCGACGCCGGCACCGAACTTCTGGTTCAGCGCGTCCTCGAGATAGACGACGTTGGGCCGGCCATCCGCATCGGACTTGTCGGCCATGCCATGATCGGCAGTCAGAGCGACGGTCGCACCGAGTTCGATCAGCCGCGCGATGCGGCGGTCCACCGCTGCGTGGAAGTCGTTCGATTCCGCCTCGCCCGGCTGGTATTTGTGCTGCACATAGTCCGAGGTCGACAGATACATCAGCTCGGGCTTGGCGGTCTCCATCAGCCTGACGCCGGCGTCCAGCGCGAACAGCGACAGGTCGGCGGAGTATTGATCCGGCCGGCCGCGGCCGACCAGTTCCTCGCCGCTCTTGAAGCCGAGCGCGGTCAGGTCGGCAACGCTCGGGTGTTCGGATGAGAAGGCGATCCCGTCCATCTCATAGGCGAGCACCTTCAGGAGCTTGTCCTTGGCGGTGACCACCGCGATCCGCACGCCCGCTTTGCTCATCGCACCGAGAATGGTGCCGCAGCGCAGGCGCCGTGCATCCGTCACCATGATCTCTTCGCCGGTGTCGGCATCGAGATAGTAATTGCCGTTGATGCCGTGGATGGCGGGAGAGACGCCGGTGACGATCGAGGTGTTGTTGGTGTTGGTGGTGGTCGGCACCGTCGCCAGCGCCGTGCCGACATAGCCCCCCGCCCTGAGTGCGCCGATCGTCGGCAGGACGCCGTCGGCAATGCCGCGCTCCAAATATTCGGGGTCGAAACCGTCGAGGCAGATCACGACAACGGGTCGTAGCGGCCTGGCGTAGCTGCGGCCGTTGGCTTCGATCAAAGGCTGGGTCGTCATGGGGGCATCCGGGTTTCTGAATGCCGCCTGGGGTGGCGGCTGACGTCCCGGGTGGTAGGCCGTTCACATGTGAGAATCGATCGAATAAAATCGACAAACACGTGAGTATAGGTCGTAAATCCGATAGCCCTTTCGGCCGCCATCGTCACACGGAGGTCATGGTGAAAGAACGAGAACTGCCGCTGAGCGCCCTGCGGGCGTTTGCAGTGGCGGCGCGCAGCGACAGCCTGAGTGCGGCCGCCGAGGAGCTGGGCGTCACCCATGGCGCCGTCAGCAAGCAGGTGCGCCTGCTCGAGGACTGGCTCGGGCAACAGGTCTTCACCCGCGAAGGCCGCAGCGTGGCGCTGACACCCTATGGCAGCGTGCTGGCGGAGCAGCTGAGCGAGTCGTTCCGCAATATCGAAGCCGCCTGCCAGTACGTCCGTCGTCGGCGCAGCAAAGCGGTGCTGGCCGTCGAGGCGCCGTCGACATTCGCGATGTATTTCCTGATGCCGCGGCTCAAGAGGTTCGAGAAAGCCAATCCTGATCTGGCGGTGTGGATTTCGACCCGGATGACGGGGCAAACGCCGGACGTGTCGTCCCACGATCTCCTGATCACCCGGGGCAGCAGCGACAAGATCGGCGGACCTTCGAAGGCATCGACGCCGTTGTTCGAGGAGCACCTGACGCCGGTCTGCAGCCTGGATCTGGTTCAGGAGAGGACCATCGACAAGCCGGAGGATCTTCTCGCATTTCCGTTGATCACCTCAGCCACCCGGCCGGGGCACTGGGAAGCTTGGCTGCGGAAAGCGGGAATGCGCGACCATCTGTTCGAAGGCGGCCACCGCTTCGACCACATGTTCGTCGCGATGCATGCGGTGCGCGAGGGTTTCGGCTCGATCGTCGCGCCGAAGGAGTTCTTCCCGGGTAAGTCGGAGTGGCGGCTCGCCTGCCCGTTTCCTGACGTGGTCGTGAAGGGTGAGAAGTATTTCGCGCAGCCGACCTCGCGCGCGGACCCGCGCTATCTCGGCCGGTTCCTGGATTGGCTGAAAGACGAAATCAGGACGTGAGGTTCGACGAGCCTCACGACACGCCCTGGATCAGCGCGTCATCGGCGCAAGCCACGTCCGCGCCGCCCTCACCGGCGGCGCGCAGTCCGCTCAGATCTCGGCGACGAGACCGCCGCGACCGAGCACGGCGTCCTGCACGAAGTTCCGACAGCCGCGCAAGGACCGCAGCGCGCGGTTGAAGTCGATGCCGGTCGACACCAGCGAGCGGATCGAGGTCGGGTGACGGGCGATGCCGCGCAGCACCTTGCGCAGATCGATCTCGCCGTTCGGCTTGATCGCGGTGGAGACGACCTGCGGCAGGCTGCGGCCCGCCGGGTCACTGATCACCCGCAGCGCCGCGAACGGCAGGTTGGCCGCAGCGGCGAAATCGGCGGCGATGTGGCTTTCCATATCGACCGCCGCCGCACCGGTCTCCGAGCGCAGCGCCGCCTTGGCGGTGCGCGCTGCGATCACCTGCTCGGCTCCGACCAAACCGCCGCGCACGACGCGCTGACGGCCGAGCCCGGCGCTCCGCAATAATTCGTCGGTCAGTGCAACTTCCGAGGCCCAGCGGCGTTCACCCGCCACAACTTCGGTGGCGATGACGATGTCACCTGCCTCGAGAGCGGGATCCAGTCCCCCGGCGACGCCGAAGCTGATCACGCCGCGGATCGACGATGCGTCGAAATCGGCCATGATCGCGCGTAATTGCTTCGGATCGCTGCTGCTGCAGATAACGGTGAGGCCCGGCCCCGCCGCGATACGTGCTTCCTGAATCAGGCCCGTCACAATCAGTACCGGCCGCGGATCTTGGCGATGCGCCGCGGCCTGGTCGTCCACTGCCCCCAGAATCACATTCCGACCCCTACCAACTTGCTGTTCGTGGCCTGCAAGTTCCGGTACCGCGCCAGCGCCCAGAGCGGGAAGAACTTCGAATAGCCATGATACCGCAGATAAAACACCCGCGGGAAGCCTGTCGCCGTGTAACGCTGCTCGTCCCACAGTCCTTTTTCGGTCTGTGTGCTTTTCAGGTACTCGATGCCCCGTGCCACGGCGGGATGATCGACCTCACCCGCAGCCATCAGGGCAAGCAAGGCCCATGCCGTCTGTGAGGCGGTCGAGGGGGCACTTTCGTAGCCGCGGTAATCCAGTCGGTAGCTGACAGCGTCCTCGCCCCATCCGCCGTCGCGATTCTGCACCGACTCCAGCCACGCGACCGCCTTGCGGATCATTGGATCGGCATGCGGGACGCCGGCGGCGTTGAGGGCGCACAGCACCGACCAAGTGCCGTAGATGTAATTCATGCCCCAGCGGCCGTACCAGGAGCCCTCGGCAAGCTGGGTGTCGCGCAGATAGCCGACCGCACGTGCCAGCGCCGGGCTGCTGTCGATCGTCTCGCCGAGCTGGGCCAGCATCGAGACGCAGCGCGCGGTGACGTCCTCGGTCGGCGGATCGAGCATCGCGCCGTGGTCCGAGAACGGGATATTGTTCAAATAGTACTCAGTGTTGTTGATGTCGAAGGCACCCCAGCCGCCGTCATCGCTCTGCATCCCCTCGATCCACTCGCGGGCGCGGGCGATCGCGGCGTCATAGGCAGGATTGGGCTGGTCCTTGCGGGCGCGGTCGAGCGCCATCACCACCACGGCGGTGTCGTCGAGGTCCGGATAGTGGGCGTTGTTGTACTGGAACGCCCAGCCGCCGGGGCGGACGTTCGGGGCCTTCACGGCCCAGTCGCCCTTGACGTCGAGCACCTGGCGCGGGAGCAGCCAGTCGAGCGCCGGCCGCACCGATTTGGCGCCCTCGTGGCCGTCGGCCTCGAGCACCGCGTGGCTGGCGAGCGCCGTATCCCACACCGGCGACACGCAGGGCTGGCAATAGGCTTCGTCGCCGCGATCGACCAGCAGCAGATCGATGCCGCGGCGCTGGCTGGCGCGCGGCGGATAGTCCTCGGGATAGCCGAGCGCCTCGTACATCATCACGGCGTTGGCCATCGGCGGGAAGATCGCGCCGATGCCGTCCTCGCCGTTGAGCCGCTCCTCGATGAAGGCCAGCGCCTTGTCGATCGCCCGCTTGCGGATGCCCTTCGGCATCACCGGCTCGATCGCGCGCAGCACGGCGTCGATCGATCCGAACAGCTTGAACAGCGCCCAGTTCTGATGCGGTGCCTTGGCCGGCATGCCGATCGTCTTCGGGTCCTGCAGGAACAGCTCGTCGATGCCGACGCCCTTGGGGTTCTTGGCGCGCGGCTTCAGCGCGCACAGCACGAGCAGCGGCACCATCGTGGTGCGCGCCCAATACGAGACCTTGGTCAGCGTGAACGGCGACCAGCTCGGCAGCAGCATGATCTCGACCGGCAGCACGGGAACCGCGCGCCAGGTGGTCACGCCGTACAGCGACAGCAGGAACCGGGTGAAGACGTTGGAATGGATCGCGCCGCCCCGCGAGCGGATCGCCTCGCGCGCCCGCACCATGTGCGGGGCATCGATGCTGTCGCCGATCATCTTCAGCGCGAAGTACCCCTTCACGCTGGCGCTCATGTCGAAGTCGCCATCGTGGACCAGCGGCCAGCCGCCATGGGCGCCCTGGATGCGGCGCAGATACACCGCGATCTTGGCTTCGAGCGCGGCATCGACCGGCTCGCCGAGGTAGTGCCGCAGCAGCACGTATTCGGCAGGAATGGTGCAATCGGCCTCGAGTTCGAACACCCAATGGCCGTCATCGCGACGATAGTTCAGCAGCGCGCTACGCGCCGCATCGATCGAAGCTTCGAGCGCGTTGCGCCCGACACCAGTCGTGTAGCTGCCGGAATCCATTTTATCTGCTGAGTCTCCGTGTTGAGGGCCGGATCAGGTGCGCCCGGCGGCCAATACCAGGTCCGCGGCACGGTTGCCGGACCGGACCGATCCTTCGATGGTCGCCGGTAACCCCGTATCAGTCCAATCGCCTGCGAGATATAGGTTTCTCCACTGGGTGACCGGCCCGGGGCGCAGGGCGTTCTGCGCCGGTGTAGCCGCGAACGTCGCGCGGCGCTCGCGGACAATTTGCCACGGCGGCAGATTGGCCGAGATCCCGGCGATCTTGCAGATTTCGCCCCAAACTTCGGCCGCCAGCTGCTCGCGCGGCGCATCGACCAGCCGGTCGCCGTTGCTGATGGTGACCGACAGCCGGTTCGGGAACGCGAACAGCCACTCCACCACCCCGCCGATCACCCCGGTCAGGGCCGGCATGCCGGGCGGCGGCGCATAGTTGAAATGCGCATTCACGATGGCGCGGTATTCCTGCGGCGTCTTCAGGCCGGGCAGCAACGAGGCGGCCGGACGCGGCGGCACCGCCAGCACCACCACATCGTCCGGGCCGAGGGTGACGACATCCTCGCCGCCGAACTGCAGCGCGCCGACCCGGTCGCCCGACATCGTCAGCGCCCGCAGCTCATGGCCGAACCGCACCCCGGGGCCGGTGGCGGCGAGTTGCGCAACCGCCGGCTCGACCAGCACCGCCGACAGGCCGTCGCGGGCGATCAACGGCCGGCAGGCCTTGCCGCCGGCCAGCAGCGTCTCGCGCACCACCGCGCCGGCGAGACCCGCCGAGCCTTCCGGCGGATCGACGTTGAGCGCGGCGAGCAGCAGCGGCGCCACCAGGCGATCGTACAGCGGGCCCGAGCAGTTGATGGTATCGCCGATCAGCTTGGTGGTCGGCGCCCACAATAGCGGCATCAGGCCGAGGTAATCGCCGATCGAGGTGTCCGGCACGCGACTCTTGGCATCGAACAGCCACAGCGGCAGCTTGCCGCTGCCGAGCTTCAGCCGCCAGCGCGCATTGGCCGGCAGATCGATGAAGTCGAACTCGGCACTCGCGGGACCAACAAGGCCGGCCTCGGTGCCGATCGTGCGCGCGTAGTCGCAGGCGGCCTGATTGCCGGACAGCAGCAGGTGATTGCCGTTGTCGATGACGAGCCCGGTCTGGGCATCGAAATACGAGCGGCAGCGGCCGCCGGCCTGCTGCATCGCTTCGTGAACCTGGACGGTGAGACCGGCGCGGGCGAGCCGGATCGCGGCCGCAAGGCCGGAAATTCCCGCACCAATGACGTGAACTGTTTTCGACATCACACGATCGCGTATTGCAGCAGGATGGCGATCTTCGAAGCCTTGCCGAGCTTCACCGGGGCGCGCGGCGCTGCGAAACCGCGCGCGATCAAAAGCTGCAAGATCGAGTAGTAGTACTTGCCCATGATGCGGGGAGCCTTCACCACCCGGCGCGGATTGCGGTTCATCACCTTGTCGGCGGCGGCGAAATGCGCGAGCGCACGCTCGACCAGCGGCGCGCAGACGCTCGGCAGCGCCGGATGCGCCGCGACCACGCGCGGATCGGTGGCGGTGATACCAGCCTTGTGCAGCAGCTCGCTCGGCAGATACAGCCGGCCGATGCCGGCATCCTCGTCGATGTCGCGCAGGATGTTGGTGAGCTGCAGCGCGCGGCCGAGATGATGCGACAGCTCGATGCCGTCGCTCTCCGGCAGACCGAAAATGCGCACCGACAGCCGTCCCACCGCGCTGGCGACGCGATCGCAGTACAGATCGAGCGTGGCTTCATCGGGCGCGCGGATGTCGGCGTCGACATCCATTTCCATGCCGTCGATAATCGCTTCGAAATCCTCGCGCTTCAGCCCGAAGGTGCGCAGCGACTCCTGATAGTCGGCAAGCCGCGGCGGCGGTGCGCCGCGATACAGCGCCGCGATGTCGTCGCGCCATTGCTGCAGCTCGGCGACCCGCTGCTCGCGCGGCCGATCGGAATCAGCGATGTCGTCGACGAAGCGGCAGAAGCTGTAGACCTGGAACATCGCCTCGCGCTGCGGGCGCGGCAGGATGCGCATCGCGGCGTAGAACGAACTGCCGAGCGCGACGCCTTGATGCGCGGCCGGCTCTGGCGTGGCGTGAACGGTCATGCGCGCGGCGCCGGATGCGACACCGGCCCCTTTCCGAAGCTGCGACGGACGATCTCCGAGCTCATCGCGCCGAAGCTGGCGATGACGAATTCGATCGGCTTCAGATGCACACGCTCGCTGAGCGGATCGCGGGTCTGCAGCATGCGCACGATACGATCGGCATAGGCCTGGATCACCGAGACTTCGAGACCGAGCCGATAATCCTTGATCTCGGCGGCGAGCGGCCGGCCATCTCCGAGCAGCGATGCGGTGCGCACCGCGAGACCCTGCAGGCACTTCAGCAGCGCGGGCGACGACTTCTGCAGGCCGAGGTCTTCGACCTTGGCGCCGGCGGCATCGAGCACGTCGCGCGGGAGATACACGCGATTGAGGGTGCGATAGTCCTTGCCGCAGTCCTGCAGGTGATTGTTGATCTGAAGCCCCGCGCACAGCGCATCGGACGCCTGCCACGTCGTGGTGCTTTCACCGTGGACGTCGAGCATGAAGCGGCCGACCGGCATCGCCGAGTAGCGGCAGTAATGGATGACCTCGTCCCAATCCTCGTAGCGCAGCTTGGTGACGTCCATCCGGAATGCGGTCAGCAGATCGAGGGCGTGGCGCGGCGGCATGCCGCGTTCAGCCAGCGCCCGGCGCAGATGCACCGCCTCGGGCTGGGTCTCCCCGCGGCCGAGCAGCTCGGCTTCGAGCAGATCGAGATATTCGAGCTTGGTCTCGGCATCGAGCATCTCGTGATCGGCGATGTCGTCCGCGGTCCGGACGAAATTATAGAACGCCAGAATCAGGTCGCGGTGCCGCGGATGGATGATCCACGACGCGACCGGGAAATTCTCGTCCCGGTGGGTCTTGCCCGATCGAAGCTCGCTCGCAGACGTCATCGGCACTGGCTAAACACTTGGTTTGAACACGAAAAAAAGCGAACGGCCGCACCCGGCCGGGCCGGGCGCACCGTTCGCGACGCCATATAAGGGAAATCGCCGGCTAAACCAACGATCTTGACGGACGATGTCCGGGCCGCAGTTTCGCCCGGATCGCCGCCGCGGCCGCCAAACCGGACCGAAACAGGCCCGGCGGATGCCGACTCACCGCCTCACTGGCCGTGGCTGACCAACACCTGGTTGCAGGCTTTGCTGATCTTCTCGCGATTCTGCTGCAGGCAGGACAGGATCACCAGATCGCTCTGCTCCATCACGGAGCGGCAGAAACGCGACACGTCCCGCGAGCAGGCCTTCTGCTCGGCTTCGGTGCCGCTGCGCTGCTGTTGCTGGGCATTGGCGCCGGAGGACATCGAAACGAGCAGCAACGCGAGCGCAACCAAGGTCTTTTGCATTGTCTTCCTTCGATATGTGGCTGGGGGTCGAAACCCGTTCTCGATCACATCTACGGCGCCGCTTGGAAGGGGTCGCGGTGCACACGATCGGCACAACGGTATGATGCGTCGATCAAGGTGACAAATACGGCCAAATTAGTGCCGACGCACGCGCCTTCGCGGACGGGTGGCGGAAAGCCGCGGAATACCTGTCGCTTTTTCACGAAACGTTGCCGATTTGATGCAAATATTATAGTTCCGCGAGCAGCGCGGACGGAACAATACGCGCCGTGCGCCCTGGCGTGCATGCGCAGCGTTACTATGTGATTTGAACCTGCCGCGAGGCGAACACACTAACCAGCGACGTGACGCCACCGTCGTCACCCCAGCGATCTCCCAAGGATGGCCAGAATGAGCCTGCTTCGTTCCACCACTTCCTCCATCCATGCGTTGAAGGCGGCCGGGATCGGCGCCGCGATGCTGTTCTCGGCATCGGCAGCGCTGGCAGATTCCGGACCGTTCGCCGGGTTCGAAGGAGCATGGTCGGGGACTGGGACGGTGTCGCTATCCGACGGCTCGAAGGAGCGCATCCGCTGCAAGGCCAATTATCGCGGCAGCGGCGGCGGCAATCAGCTGGCTCTGACGTTGCGCTGCGCCAGCGACAGCTACAAGTTCGACCTTTCCGCCGACGCCGCCACCAACGGCGACCGCATCTCCGGCAACTGGAGCGAGACCAGCCGCAACGTCAACGGCAGCCTGCAGGGCAAGGCCGGCGGCGGCCGGATCGAAGTGTTCGTGGAAGCCGCCGGGTTCGCCGCCAGCCTGTCGCTGACGACCCACGGCAACAAGCAGTCGGTGGCGATCAGCTCGAAGGGCGAGATCCGCGGCGTCAACATTTCGATGACCCGCGGCTGATCACCGCCTTCTTCGGCTCCATCAACAAAAAGCCCTCCGGATCAGCCGATCCGGAGGGCTTTTACTTTTCGACAAGCCGACCGTTTGTCGTGCGCTACACCACCGAGCCGGCGTTACCTTTGCCGCGCAGGCGGTGCGCGACGCTGATCAGCCACATCGCGGTCGGGCGCAGGATGAACAGGTCGGCGATCAGTGCCGCCACCATCGCGAAGGCGCTGAGCCAACCGAACAGTCGCAGCGACGGCAGGTCCGAGAACACCGTGACGCCGAGGCCGCAGGCCAGCACCACGGTGGTGAGGATCAGGGCCGGGCCGACCAGCACGGTGGCGCGTTCGACGGCGAGCCCGGCGCTGACGCCGGGCGGGCTCTCCAGCCGCAGCCGGTTGAGGAAGTGGATGGTGGCGGACAGGCCGAGGCCGAACGACACCGTCAGCGCGACCACGCTGGCGAATTGCAGCCCCTCCCCCATCAGCCACAACAGCGTGCCGGACAACACCACCGGGAAGATGCCCGGCAGGATGCAGGCCAGCATCACCACCACCGAGCGGAACGCCAGGCCGATGAAGATCGCCACCAGCGCAAACTCGATGGTGAGGCCGTGGTTGAGCTTGGAGATCATGTCGGCGCTGTTCCGCGCCGCGATTGCCGACAGACCGGTGACCGCGACCTCGTAGCCCGGATGCTTCTGCCGCACGCTGTCGAGCGCGTGATCGAGCTTCTGCACCACCGGCAGGATTTCGCTGGAGTCGAGATCGGGCACGCGTCCCGACACCACCACTGCGGTCTGATCCTCGGCGATGAAGCGCCGCACCAGATTGGCGGGCAGCAGGTCGACATATTCCTTCAACGTATCGACGCTGGTGGTATGCGCCTTCTCGGCGAGCCAGCGGCGCAGCGTTTCCACCGACCAGACGTTACCGACGCCGGCCTGCTTCTCGACCGTGGAATGAACCTCGGCGATGATCTGCAGGCTTTCGGGCGAATACAGCGACTGTCCCTTAGGGAATTCGATCAGCACGTCGATCGGATTGGCACCGGTGAGCTTGGCGTCGAGCCGGTCGCTCGCCTGCACCGCCTGCTCCTTGTCGGGCACCTGATCGGCCAGGCGATAGCGCGGCTCAAGGTTGGCGTAGATCACCGCCAGGCCGCCGACCACCAGCACCGCCAGCAGGCTGAACAGGCCGGGACGGCCGACCATCCGCACCGCGATGAAGGCGCAGAACCGGCGCAGCGCGTTGACGCCGAGATCGGCGCTCTGGAATTTCGCTGCGAAGGCTTCCTCGTGACGCACCAGCAGCACGCCGAACACCGGCACCAGCGTCAGCACCGCGACCAGCGCCAGCACGGTGGCGAGCAGGCCCGCCTCGCCGAACGCGCGGATCAGGTCGGAATTGGAGAACTGCAGCGCGATGAACGAAATGCCGGCGGTGGCATGGGTCAGCACGCAGGCCGGCCCGACCACCAGCACGGCGTTCTTGAAAGCAGTGTATTTGTCCTCGCCAGCGATCAACCGGTCTCGTGCCGCGAAGGTCAGCTGCATCGAGTCCGAGAAGCTGATCACCATGATCAGCGGCGTCATCACGTTGAGGAACATGTTGAGGCTGAAGCCGGCCCAGCCGAGCACACCGAGCGCCAGCAGGATCGCCAGAAGCGGCGGGAACGCCGCCACCACCATGAACGAGATCTTGCGGAAGAACAGGATGGCGATGACGCAGCCGGCCAGGATGCCGGCGAGGTTGTAGATCAGCCCGTCGCGCTCGACCGCGTTGCGGATTTCGAGCTGCATCACCGGCACGCCTGACAGTTGCCGGCTGAGCCCCGAGCCCTCGAGATCGTCGGCCATCACCTTGCGCATTTCACCGATCGTGGCGCGCAGCCGCGTGTTGTCGGCCACCACCTTCGGATCAAGCGACAGCACGACCAAGGCCAGCGTGCCGTCCTCCGACAGTAACTTGCCGCGAATGATCTCGTTGGACTTCACCGTCTGGACGAACTGATCGTAGGCCTCGCCTTCCGGCAAGTCGGACGGGAAAAGCGCCGCCGGCAGCTTGCCCGGCTCGGGCGCCTGCCGCGCCGAGAACAGCGAGATCAGGCCGCGGACGCCATCGATCAGTTGCAGATCGGTGACGGTGTCGCGCAGCTTCTCCAGATTCTCGCGCGCCAGCAGCTCCTTGCCCTCGACCACCATCAGTACGTCGAACTCGGTCGACGGAAACCGCTTGGTGACCTCCTCGTACTGCTTGAACTCCTTGGTGTCGGAGCGAAACAGTTGGCTCAGGGAGTCGTCGATCTTGATCCGTTCGATGCCGAACACGGCGCCGACGATGAGTGCCAGCAGGATGATGCATGACACCACCGGCGCGCGCAGCGGGATCAGACCCAGCCGCTCCAGACCAAAAGCGATGCTAACCCGCCGTCGCTTCAATTCCGCGACTTCGGTGTCGCTCACGTTTCTATCCAGCATGCGCTGTTCCGTCCTGTCGATCGCTCGTCCTAACCAAACTTCCCGGCACGAATGCGACAGCGTCGCATCGCCCGGGATCCTGGTGTTGGGACATGCAGCAATTCACCACGTGCGCAGGCTCGGACCGACCGCCCTTCGGAATCGAGACTGGGAACCGGAATCCACCAGATTCGCGGCCCGGTTGCGAGTTTTCCGGCAGCTTGGGATCACGGTGGAGGCAGTTCCGGCATCAGGCTGCCGCTCTCGTCCTTGAGCGCCACCCCGGTCACCTGGCGCACCAAGCCTTCGCGGATCAACCAGGCGATCTTGTGAGCCGCCTCGTCCGCCGAAATCCCGGAAGCGTGGATATTCGAGACGCAATTACGGTCGGCATCAGTGAGGCCGGAGCGCGGTCCGAACGTCAGATAAGCGCCGAGGCTGGCTGGTGCCGACAAGCCCGGCCGTTCGCCGATCAGCACCACCACCATCCGGGCACCGAGCGCCGCGCCGATCTCGTCCCCGAGCGCGACCCGGGCGCCGATCGCCACCACCGCGGCCCCGACCCCGATCCGGGCCGCGGCGAGCCGCGGTAACAGATGCCGCACCACCGCGGTCGCCTGGGCCGCCACCGCGACCGGAGACAAGCCGTCGCCGATTACCAAGGCAACGTCGCCCGCGGGCGGGGCTCCCGCCAGGAGATCACGCGCCGCCGGGTCGAGCTGCCGGCCGAGATCCGGGCGGGCCAGATAGTCCCGCCGGTCGGCGGCGCGGCTCGACACCTGCAGGGTCGGTAAGCCCAGCGCCTGTAGCTCGGCGGCGATCGACGCGGCATCGAAGCCGGCATGGACCGCGTCGCGGGCGCGGGCATGGGCCAGGGTGAAATCCAGCAGCGCCTCGGTCGGCAGGCTGGCGCCGGCGCGACCGAGCGCGACGCGGGCTGGGGTCAAACGGCGCAGCTCGGCCAGCGAGCGCGGCGGGGTGGCAGGTGAGTTCATCGTTGTCCTTATTCCGCCGGCACAGCCGCTTCGCGCAGGCGCAGCGAGTAGTTCGAAGCGTTGGCATGGCCGCGCGAGGCTTCGCGCGCGTAGATGATCAGATGATGCGCCACCACCATCACCAGCAGCAGGTTTTCGATGTCGCCGCGAACCAGACGCCGCAGCGCGAACTTCCAGAACGCCAGCTTGTAATCGCCGCGAATGCCGATCTGCCAGATGATGTTGCGCAGCATGACCATGCCGCGCTTGATATTGGCCTTCGACGCCCGCTGCGGCGTCGACGGATGCAGCCGCGTCGCGTAGGCGTGGTCGATCTGGTACTCGTAGCGTTTCAGCAGCGCCTCGGGCTCATAGGCCCGCGCCATGCAGTCCTTCCACATCGCCACCACCTGATCGTGCGGCAGCAGGAAGTCGACGTTGGATTCGCGGTTGTCGTCGTGGACCAGCCGGCCCTCGCGCTCCAAGCGATCCCACAACGGCGTCTTCGGCAACGCCTGCAGCAGGTTGATGGTGAGCAGCGGGATCTGCGACTGCTCGATGAACTGCATGAGAAACTCGCCGGTCTCCGGCGTGTCGGTGTCGAGGCCGAGGATGATGCCCGACACCACCTCGATGCCGTAGCTCGAGATCGTGCGCACGCCTTCGAGGATCGGGACCATCATGTTGTGGTCCTTGTGCATCGCCTTCAGCGCGGTAGGATCCGGCGTCTCGATGCCGCAGAAGATCGTGCAGAAATATGCCTCCCGCATCAGCTCGAGAATCTCGGGTCGTTTGGCGATGTTCAGCGTCGCCTCACAGGCGAGCTGCAGCTGAAAGCCGGTGCGCTTCTGCCACTCGACCAGATGCGGCAGCAGATCGAGCGCCGCCTTGCGGTTGCCGATGAAATTGTCGTCGACGAAATACACCGAGCCGCGGATGCCGCATTCGATCATGCGGTCGAGCTCGGTAATGATCTGCTCCGGCGTCTTCAGCCGCGGGTTGCGGCCATACAGACCGGGGATGTCGCAGAATTCGCACTGGTACGGACAGCCGGAGGAATACTGGATGCTGCCGAGCAGATATTTGCTGCATTCCGCCAGTTCGTAGGCCGGAATCGGAAACAGCGTCATGTCGAGGCGGTCTTCAGTGGTGAACACGACCTGCCGCTTCGGCCGTGTCACGTCGTGGGCGAGTCTGGCGATCAATTGATCGGTCGCGTCGCCGAGTTCGCCGACGTGCAGATAGTCGAAATTCGGATAGTAGTCGGGGCAGGCGCTGACTGAGGGACCGCCGAGCGCGACCGGCAGGTCGAAATCATGCGCGCGCCGGCAGATGTCGTTCATCTGCTGCCGCTGGATATGCATGCCGCTGACGAACACCGCGTCGGCCCAGGCGAAATCGTCTGCAGTCGCGGGGCGGATATTCTCGTCGATGAAGCGGACCGACCATTCGTCCGGCAGATAGGCGGCGATCACCAGCAGCCCCTGCGGCGGCATGAAGGCCGCGACATTGTCCATCAATGGATAGGAGTGCTGAAACGTACCGAAGGACTTGGTGTAACGCGGGAAGACACACAGAATACGACGACTGGTCTGCCCGGATTCGGCCTTCATCGAACTTTCCCCGCGAACGTCACGCTGTCCGAGTTGGTTGCGGTGACCGCACGCACGGTTCGACCACCGGCCCCAAAAACGGCAAGTTCAATACAACTGCGCGACTCGCGACCGGTTCCCCACGGCTGCAAAAATCCCGCCCGATCGCGGCCGTGATGCATGATCTAATCACGACCGCCGCGGAGCGGCCAGCGTTTCTTTGGCGGGTTCTGGACGACGGCGCGCGATCAGGCGATCAGCCGCGCTGCGATCTCCGGCAGCAGGGCACCATCCGTCAGCGGGCGGTGATCAGGGCCGGCAAAACCGGCGCGGACCAGCCAGTCGTCGAACTCCGGCGCGCGCTTCAGGCCGAACAAATCGCGGACGTACAGCGCATCGTGAAACGAGGTTGACTGGTAGTTCAGCATCACGTCATCCGCGCCGGGCACACCCATGATGAAATTGACGCCGGCCGCTGCGAGCAGCGTAAGCAGTGTGTCCATGTCGTCCTGATCGGCTTCGGCATGGTTGGTGTAGCAGATGTCGACCCCGAGCGGCAGGCCCAGCAGCTTGCCGCAGAAATGATCCTCCAGGCCCGCGCGCACGATCTGCTTGCCGTCGTACAGATATTCCGGGCCGATGAAGCCGACCACGCTGTTGACCAGCAGCGGCGAGAATGCCCGCGCCACCGCATAGGCGCGTGCTTCGCAGGTTTGCTGATCGACGCCATGATGCGCGTTCGCCGACAGCGCCGAACCCTGTCCGGTCTCGAAATACATCACGTTGTCGCCGACCGTACCCCGCTTCTGCGCCAGCGTCGCCTGATGAGCTTCCGCGAGCAATGCCAGATCGATCCCGAAGCTGCGATTGGCGGCTTCGGTGCCGGCGATCGACTGGAACGTCAGGTCGACCGGCGCCCCCTGCTCGATCAGGCGCAGCGTCGTGGTGACATGGGTGAGCACGCAGCCCTGGGTCGGAATCGCCAGGTGCGTAATGATGTCGTCGAGCAGCCGCACCAGCTGGCCGAGCACCGCCGGATCGTCGCTCGCCGGATTGATGCCGATGCAGGCGTCGCCGGCGCCGAGCAGCAGGCCGTCCAGAATGGACGCAGTGATGCCGCGGGCATCGTCGAACGGATGGTTGGGCTGCAGCCGCACGCTCATCCGCCCGGGCAATCCGATGGTGTTGCGGAAACGGGTGACCACGCTGCACTTCTTCGCCACCAGGATCAGGTCCTGATTGCGCATCAGCTTCGATACCGCGGCGACCATTTCGGGTGTCAGGCCCGGCGCCAGCGCGGCGAGTGCCGCCGGGGTCGCAGCATCCGATAGCAGCCAGTCACGAAAGCCGCCGACGGTGAGTGAGGCCACAGGTGCGAACGCCGCCGCGTCGTGACGGTCGGCGATCAGCCGTGTCACCTCGTCGGCCTCGTATGGGATCACCATTTCGGACAGGAATTGCCGCAACGGCAGGTCCGCCAGCGCCATCCGCGCCGCCACCATCTGCTCGGCGCTATCGGCGGCGATGCCGGCGAGGCGATCGCCCGAGCGCGGCGGGCTCGCCTTGGCGAGCAGGTCGCGCAGGTCTTCGAACACGAACGAGACGTTGCCGATGCTGTGGCGATAGATCATGGCGTCCCCGGCACGGTGCTGCGAGTGCAGCTCGGGCCGGAGGGTAGCAAAGGCGTCCGCGTCAGGCGACCCGCACGGTTGCGAGAAATTTAGCCACCTCGGCGCGCAGCCGGTTGTTTTCGTGGGACAGCAACTGAGCCGAGGTCAGCACCTCGTCGGAGGCCGCGCCGGTGTCGGCGGCGCCGCGATTGACGTTGCCGATGCTGGCCGCAACCTGATTGGTGCCGATCGCGGCCTGCTGCACGCTGCGGGCGATCTCCTGGGTGGCGCTGCCCTGCTCGCCCACCGACGCGGCGATGGTCGAAGAAATATGCGCGATCTTGCCGATGGTGCCGCCAATCTCCTTGATGGCATCCACCGACTCCCGGGTCGCGGCCTGCATCTCGGCAATCTGCGCGCTGATTTCGTCGGTGGCTTTCGCGGTCTGCTCCGCCAGCGCCTTGACCTCCTGCGCCACCACTGCAAAGCCACGCCCCGCCTCGCCCGCACGGGCCGACTCGATGGTGGCGTTGAGCGCGAGCAGATTGGTCTGGCCGGCGATGGTGGTGATCAGTTGGGTGACGTCGCCGATGCGGTTGGCGGCCTGCGCCAGCTTGGCGATCCGCGCGTCGGTCTGTTCGGCCTGCTGCACCGCTTCGTCCGCGATCTTGCGCGATTCGCTGACCTGGCGGCCGATCTCTTCGACCGAGGCTGACATCTGCTCGGTGGCCGAGGCCACCGACTGTACGTTGGTGGAGGTCTGCGATGAGGCTGCCGCCACCATGGTGGCGAGCTGCTGGGTCTCGGCGCTGCCCTTGGCGAGCGCGCCGGCGGAGACCTCCAGTGCCTGCGAGGCGACGCCGACCTGTTCGACGATCTGTCCGACCGCGGCTTCGAAACCGTCGGCGAGCTGATGCAGTTCGGCGCGGCGGGCTTCGGCGGCGATCTGCTCCTGGCGCTGGCGCTCGGCCTGCTCGCGCTCCGCCTTGGCCACCGCCTGCACTTTGAAATCCTCGACGGCGCGGGCCATCTGGCCGACCTCGTCGCCGCGGTCCAGCCCCGGCAACTGCACCTCGAAATTGCCGGCCGCGAGATCGTGCATCGCGCCGGACATCGCCACCACCGGGCGGGCGATACCGCGGCCGATCAGGAACGAGAACGCGACGCCGACCAGCGCGGCGGCCGCGACGATGCCGCCCAGCATCCATTGCTCGCGTTCGAGCGCGATGCCGGTGTGGGCGATCTCGCGATCCCGGCTGTCGTTGGTCGACAGGATCAGGTCGCTGACCAATGAGTCGATATCGGTAAAGCTCTTCTCGGCGCTCTTGATGAACAGCAAAGCCGAGCCGGCGTCGCCGTCGGCCATCTCGACCGCGTTCCTGGCCTGCTTCTGATAGCCGGCCACAGCGGCCTTGAGCTTCTGGAACGGCGGCTTGGCCGCGTCAGCGCCGAGCGCCTTCTCGACTTCGCCGAGCGAGGTCGGGATCTGCGCCAACGCCGCGGTGGTTTCCTTCATCACCTTGGTGAGCTTGGCCGCATCGCTCTCATTGGCGGCGGTCGCCGCCATCCGGTACAGCTTGGCGTGTGCGGTCCAGGCGGCGTTGTTGAGGTCGGAGGCAAGCTCGGAGAGCCGCACCGGACCCGACACCAGCTTGTCGACGTTTTGCTGATTATCGCGTAGCGACACCAGCGCGAACGCGCCGACGCAGATCATCACCAGAACGAGGAATGCGGGAGCGAGCTGGACCTTCCACGACAGTCCGAGGTGTTTGATCCAGCTTCCCATCAGCAACGTCCTGATTTCAGTTCAGCAGCGAGCGGGGGCGATACGCGCAGCCGTCACAGTTTGTAGACGCCGGCGCAGACCGCGGTGTTGTCAAGCCGTTCGCAGTACATTTCCTTGGGCTCGACTTTCTTGCTGACCGGATTGACGAATTTGTAGTCCTGCCAGAACGACGGCTGCTTGGCGGCCATCTCGACGCGCTCCTTGACGTAGAGCTTGCCGTCGACGTCCTGCGCGTCGATCATATCCTTGCCGATAAACTTTGCGTTGGCGCCGTGCGCCAGGACCTTGCCGTCGAGCTGATAGACCACGACGTAGAGGTCGTCCTTCACGAACGGGCCGGCCTTGTCGCTGATCACCACATAGGCCTTCTCGGCGCCGTCGGCCTTGATCGCCTCGACGGCCTTTTTGACCATCGCAACGGCATCGTCCTTGCTGGCGCCGGCCAGCGCCGGAGCAGCAGCGAACGCCAGCGCGGCGGCGGCCGCCGCCACGGCGATCATCTTATGGCTCATGGAAAACTCCTCCTGGGAAAATGCGAAAGCTCAGGCGCGGCCACGTTGACGAGCAAACGCGAACGTTGAGTTAAGCACCACCCTGGGGTTGCTACCAGGCATCGGACTGGTGAACTGATAACTAACTGGCGGGAACTAATTCTCGGCTTGCGCAGGTCCGCGAGCAGCTAGCGGGCGCTCTGCGGCTGTCCGGTGCGCTACTCGACCGGAATAACGTCGACCGCCACCGAGAGTTTCTGCCGGCGGGAACCGACGATGACGCCGTCGACCGGGGATACATCCGAGAAGTCCCGGCCGACCGCCAGGACGATGTGATCCGTTGCAACCAACAGGTCGTTGGTCGGGTCGAAGCCGATCCAGCCGAGTTCGTTGCCGCACCACACCGACACCCAGGCATGGGTCGCGTCGGCGCCCTGCAGCCGCTCCTGCCCCTCGGGCGGATAGGTCCGCAAATAACCGCTGACATAGGCGGCCGGCAGGCCGAGGCCGCGCAAGCCGGCGATCATCACATGGGCGAAATCCTGGCAGACGCCATGGCGCTTCTCGAACACTTCCGCCAGAGGAGTCGAAATCACCGTCGCCTTGGGGTCGTAGCGGAATTCGGTGCGGATCCGCCGCATCAGCTCGGCGGTGCCGGCGAGCACACCGCGGCCGTGCGGAAAGCTCTGCGCCGCGTAGCGGGTCACCGCCGGCAGGATCGGCACCAGCGGGCTGGCAAACACGTAGCCGACCGGCGAGGACGCACCCAGGCTCGGGCTGGTGAGCGCGGCATCGCGGACCGGCTCCCAGGGCTGGCTGCCGGAGTCGCGCGGCGGCGGCTGCCGCGTCACCTCGACCCGCGACCGGCTGTCGATCCGCAGAACCTTATGCGGCGCCTCGATCACGATGCTCTCGGTCACCGTGCCGAAGAAGTCGGTACGGGCAGTGCGGGCCGCCGGCCGCGGCTTGATCTCGATCGCATGCGACAGCAGCGACTGGCCGGGCTCGGAGATCGGCTTCAGCCGCAGCGAGCAGCGGGCGAAACTCACCTGGCTGCCGTAGGAATAAGTCGTGACGTGGCGAATGTCGTAGATCACGCCAGCCCCGTCAGCTTTTCCGGCCGCATCGCGCTGGCGCCGTGCGGGAAGTAGTGCGCCCCGACCGCCTCGGCGAGGCTGAGCAGATCCTGCTCCAGCGCGAACAGCCACGACGCGTCGATGGTCTCGGCTTCGGCCGCGGTCAGCTTGGCCAAAGTGGAGACCGCCAGCCGCTGCGGTCGCTCGATCAGTCCGCCTTCATGCAGCGCCGGCAGGCTGGCGATGTGGTCGTTGAGCTCTTCGACCTGGAACGCCACCGAGCGCGGATTGTACGGGTCGAGCACGGCAAGATCGCGCACCGGGGCGAGCAGCGGCGCCAGCAGGTAGCGCGACCGATAGGTGATCTGCGAATCCACCAGCGTCAGCAGCACATCGAGATCTTCGGCGGTGGCACCGTCGCAGGAGAACTGCCGGGCGAACCGCGCGGTGTTGACGGCGCGCTCGACGCGGCGGCCGATCCGCAGGAAGCGCCAGCCAGCGGCGCGGTTCATGTTTTCGTTCGACAGGCCGGAGAAACTCGCCAGCTCCTGCAGCGCGACCTCCGCCGCCTGGACCACCGCCTCTTCGCCCTCGACCGGCACGGCGAGGCGCGCTTCCATCTGGGTGATGACGTGCCAGGCATCCGGCGACAGCCGCTCGCGCAGCGACGAAGCGTTGCGCTGGGCGGCGCGGATCAGCGACAGCGCCGAGCCGAAGTCATCCGGGCTCTGCAGCGCGTCCGCGGCGATCTTGGCGGTCTGCGCCCGCGGGCCGAGCGAGGTCGCCCCCCAGGCGATCAGTAATCGCTGGATCTTCTCGATCGCATGGTGCAGCGGACCCTTGCCGGGATCGCGCTGCGGCGCGCTGAGCGCGCGCAGCAGCCGCAGCGTCGCCTCGGCGCGTTCGAGATAGCGGCCGAGCCAGAACAGATTGTCGGCAGCGCGGCTCGGCAGCACGCCGGTGATGCGGCGGATGCGGACGCTGTCGACGGCGGGGAGCAGCGACGACGGCGCCACCGCATGATCGGCCACCACCCAGACGTCGGCGGCGCGGGCGCCCTCGCCCATCGACACGGCGCGCGAGTCGAGCCGGTCGGCGATCCGGCAGAACCCGCCGGGCATCACCGCCCAGCCGTTTTCAGTGGCGGCGGCGAACACGCGCAGCACGAACGGCCGCGGCGCCAGCTTGCCGTCGTCCCACACTGGCGTGGTCGACAGCCGGACCTGCTCCTGCGCCACGTAGTCGAGGCCGCGCGCCGCAATCGCGTCGCGCAGATGATCGCGCACCACCGGCGGCAATTCGCCGGGCAGCACCGGGCCATGATGCGAGAAGCCCGGCACGCTCTGACCGTACGCGCCTTCGATCACGAACTCGTCGAGCCGGTCGAGCACTTCTTCGCGCGCGGCCGTCTGGCCGCACCACCAGGTGGCGATGTGCGGCATCTTGAGGTCTTCGCCGAGCAGCCGGCGCGCCAGCGGCGGCAGGAAGCCGAGCAGCGAGCGCGCTTCGAGCACGCCGGAGCCCGGCATGTTGGCGACCACGACGCCGCTCTTGCGGATAACATCAATCAGGCCGGCAACGCCGAGCTGCGATGAAGCGTCGAGCTCCAGCGGATCGAGCGAATTGGCATCCACACGGCGCAGCAGCACGTCGATCCGCTTCAGGCCGGCGACGGTGCGGATGTGCAGACGATCGTCGGCGACCGCGAGGTCATCGCCTTCAACCAGCAGGAAGCCGAGATAGCGCGCCAGCGTGGCGTGCTCGAAGTAAGTCTCGCTGAACCGGCCCGGCGTCAGCAGCCCGATGCGCGGCTCGTCGCGATCGGCGGTGGCGCGCAGGCTGTCGCGGAACGCCTCGAAGAACGAGGCGACGCGCTCGACATTCATCGATTTGTAGAGATCGTTGAAGGCGCGCGACAGCACCAGCCGGTTTTCCAGCGCATAGCCGGCGCCCGACGGCGCCTGGGTGCGATCGCCCAGCACCCACCATTGCCCATCCGGGCCGCGGCCGATGTCGGCGGCGTAGAAATGCAGATAGCGGCCACCCGGCGGTTTGACGCCGACCATCGGCCGCAAGTAATCGGCGCTGCCGGCAATCGCGGCGGCCGGCAGCGCGCCATCGGCGATCAGCGAGCCTTGGCCGTAGATGTCCTGCAGCACGCCTTCGAGCAGCGTCGCGCGCTGGGCGATGCCGGCGGCGATCTGCTGCCACTCGCTTTCACCGATCAGCAGCGGCACATGGCTGAGCGGCCAGGCCCGATCGGCGGCGTCGCCCGGCGCCCGATAAGTGACACCGGCATCGCGCAAGTGCCGGTCGGCGGCGGCGAAGCGGCGCTCGATCTCGTCGGCGGAGAGAGCTGCGAACGCGTCGAAATAACGACTCCACACCGCGCGCGGCTGGCCGTCCGCACCGATGAATTCGTCGGGGATGCCGGGCAGGCGCACGTAGTCGCGGCTCCACTGCGCAACCTTGCGGTCGCGCGGTCGAGCCTTCCGGGCCGGGCCGCCTTGCTGCGCCATTGTCTCATCCCCCATACGGAATGATTCAATGCAGCAGCGGCGTGCGCAAGTCGAGGGTCAGCGGGAATTCAAGTGTGCGTTCTTCCTGCGGCGGATCGATCCGCCCCGGGGTGTGGCCGTGATCCTGGAACCGCGCCAGCCGCCGCGCCTCGGCTTCGTACGAGTTCACCGGCTTGGTCTCATAGGCCCGTCCGCCCGGATGGGCGACGTGATAGACGCAGCCGCCGAGCGAGCGGCCATTCCAGGTGTCGACGATGTCGAACACCAGCGGCGCGTGCACCGGAATGGTCGGATGCAGCCCGGAGGCCGGCTGCCACGCCTTGAACCGCACCGCCGCCACCGCCTCGCCGGCCCGCGCGGTCGGCGTCATCGGCAGCCGGCGGCCGTTGCAGGTGATGACGTGGCGGCCTTCGACGAAGCCTTCTGCCTTGACCTGCAATCGCTCCACCGACGAGTCCACGAACCGCACCGTGCCGCCGGCGGTGCCCTCCTCGCCGAGCACGTGCCACGGCTCCAGCGCCTGCCGCAGCTCCAATGTGACACCGCCGTGATACACGCTGCCGAACACCGGAAAGCGAAATTCGAGCTGGGCGGTGAACCACTCCGGCTCGAACGCATAACCGGCGCGCGCCAGCTCGCCGAGCACGTCGCGGAAATCCTCCCACAAATAGTGCGGCAGCATGAAGCGGTCGTGCAGCGCCGTGCCCCAACGCACGAACTTGCCGTCCAGCGGCTCGCGCCACAGCATCGCAATCAGTGCCCGGATCAGAAGCTGCTGCGCGAGGCTCATCCGCGGATCGGGCGGCATCTCCAACGCGCGGAATTCGACCAGGCCCAGCCGGCCGGTCGGACTATCCGGCGAGTACATCTTGTCGATGCAAATCTCGGCGCGATGGGTGTTGCCGGTGATATCGACCAGGATGTTGCGGAACAGCCGGTCGGCGAGCCACAACGGGCCCTTCACCCCCGGCTGCGGCACCTGAGCCAGCGCGATCTCGAGTTCGTACAGCGAATCGTGCCGCGCCTCGTCGATCCGCGGCGCCTGGCTGGTCGGGCCGATGAACATACCCGAGAACAGATACGACAGCGACGGATGTCGCTGCCAAAACAGCACCAGGCTCTTCAGCAAATCCGGCCGGCGCAGGAACGGCGAATCCGCAGGGCTGGCGCCACCGACCACGACATGATTGCCGCCGCCGGTGCCGGTGTGGCGGCCGTCGATCAGGAAGCGGTTGGCGCCGAGCCGCACTTGCGCGGCGTCATCATACAGGCCGAAGGTGGTGCGCACCGCCTCGCGCCAGTTCTGCGCCGGCTGGATGTTGACTTCGATCACGCCCGGATCTGGCGTCACCTTGATGACGTCGATGCGCGGATCGTAAGGCGGCGGATAGCCCTCGATGTGGACGCGGATCTGCATCTCTTCGGCGGTGGCTTCGACCGCGGCGATCAGTTCGAGATAATCTTCGATGGTCTCGGTCGGCGGCATGAAGGCGCACAGCACGCCCTCGCGCAACTCGATCGACATCGCAGTGCGGACGCCGCCTTTGCGCAGCTTCTGCTCCTCGACAGGCTGGCTTGTGGTCGCTTCGCCGGCCGACTGTTCAAACACCGCCATCTGCTCGCGCTCGGGCTCGGCTTCGTTCGCCGGCGGCGGCGCGAATAGCGGCAGTGCACCACGCGGCTCGAGCGGATCGCGTGGCACGATGTACGGATAGTCGTCTTCCGGGATATGCGGCAGCGACGAGATCGGCAGCCGGAAGCCGAGCGGTGAGTCGCCCGGCAAAAGAAACAGATTGCCGCGCCGCAGCTTCCAGCGCTCGCTGCGCCAGCGCTTCTTCTGTGCCGACGCGGCGTCCGCATTCCACGCCTGGATCGGCAGCACGAAGCCGCGCGGCGTGTTCAGCCCGGTGTCGAACACCCGCGCCATGCGGGCACGCTCTTCCGGATCGGCGAGCTTGTTGTCGTGCGGATCGACGTTCGGCGGCAGCGTCGCTTCCTTCTGCAGCCAATGGGTCGGATCCTCATAGGCTGGCAACACGTAGTCGGTGTCGATGCCGAGACGTTTGGCCGTGCCGATCGCGAACTGCTCGGCCTCCTCGACCTTGGCCGGCCGCTGGCCGACCACCGGCGCGATCAGATCGGCATTCTTCCAGATCGGCACGCCGTCCTTGCGCCAATATAGACCGAACGCCCAGCGCGGCAGGCTTTCGCCCGGGTACCATTTGCCCTGGCCGAAATGGAGAAGGCCGCCCGGCGCAAACCGGCTGCGCAGGCGCCGGATCAGATCGTCGGCCAGCATCCGCTTGGCACCGCCGACCGCAGCGACGTTCCACTCCGGCGATTCCATATCGTCGATCGACACAAAGGTCGGCTCGCCGCCCATCGTCAGCCGCACGTCGTGCGCGGTCAGATCAGCATCGACCTTTTCGCCGAGCGCATCGAGCCGCGCCCAGGATTCGTCGGAGAACGGCTTGGTGATGCGCGGCGCTTCGCGGATGCGCTCGACCCGCATGTCGAACTTGAAATCGACATTGGCGAAGCCGACCACGCCAGAGATCGGCGCGGCCGTGCGATAATGCGGCGTGGCGGCGACCGGGATATGACCCTCGCCGGCAAGCAATCCCGACGTGACGTCGAAGCCGACCCAGCCGGCGCCGGGCAGATACACTTCGGCCCAGGCGTGCAGATCGGTGAAGTCGTGCGCAGCGCCCTTCGGCCCGTCGAGCGACTCGATATCGGGGCGAAGCTGGATCAAGTAACCGGACACGAACCGCGCCGCGAGTCCGAGATGCCGCAGCGTCTGGATCAGCAGCCACGCCGAATCGCGGCACGAGCCGGCGCCCTTGGCGAGCGTCTCTTCCGGGGTCTGCACCCCCGGCTCCATCCGGATGATGTAGTTGATGCGCTCGCGCAGTTTGGCGTTGAGATCGACCAGGAAGTTGACCGTGCTTTCGGCCTCGCGCGGAATCGAATCGAGATAGGCTTTGAACAACGGCCCCGGCTCGATCGTCGCCAGATACGGCGCCAGCTCGTGCTGCAAGTCGGCGGTATATGAGAACGGGAAGCTCTCGGCATAACTTTCGACGAAGAAGTCGAACGGGTTGATCACCGTCATCGCCGCGGTGAAATCGACCTCGATCTTGAGTTCGTCGGCCTTCTCCGGAAACACGAACCGCGCCAGCCAATTGCCCTGCGGGTCCTGCTGCCAGTTGATGAAGTGGTTCGCCGGCGTGACCTTCAGCGAATACGACAGAATCGGCGTCCGCGTATGCGGCGCCGGACGCAGCCGGATGGTCTGGGGGCCGATGTCGACCGGTCGGTCGTATTTGTAATGCGTGACGTGATGAAGGGCGACATAGATCGACACGAGGGCAGCTCCGGCATTGAATTTGAGCAGAACACCGGAACTCGGGGCGATCAAGCGCTAACAAAGGGCAAGGGGTGCACAAGCGGAAGGCGTCTGGCCCCTCACACACTGCTGTCATCGCCCGCGAAGGCGGGCGACCCAGTATCCCAGAGCGTTTGCGACCGAACACCAATGCGCTGGAATACGGGATCCTCCGCTTTCGCGGAGGATGACGGTGAGTGGGGATTGAAGGCGGCGGCCCTTACGCCTTCCCGCCCGAATTCTTCCGCGTCTCGGCGACCCAGCTCCGCGCGCCGATCGCCATGATGCCGCTGTCGTTGAGCAGCGTCACCAGCTTGAAGCCGAGCGCGATGTTGCGCGCGGCACCTTCGGGGCCGGAGCAGTGGATGCCTGGATAGATGCCACGCTTGTCGCATTCCTTCAGCAGCTTGTCGTAGATCTTCAGGATCTCCGGCTCGTCACGGTCGAGCTTCGGCACCAGACCATAAGAGAAGCCAAGATCGGACGGGCCGATATAGACGCCGGCAATGCCCTCGACATCGAGGATCGCTTCCATGTTTTCGACAGCGGTGCGGGTCTCGATCATCGGGATGCACAGCGTCTCGTCGTTCGCAGTCGCCTGATAGTTGCCCGACGAGCCGTACAGTCCGGCGCGGATCGGACCGTTGCTGCGGGTGCCGCGCGGCGGGTACTTGCAATACTGGACGAAGTTTTCGGCTTCTTCCTTGGTGTTGACCATCGGGCAGATCACCCCGTAGGCGCCGCCGTCCAGCACCTTGCCGATGATGCCCGGCTCGTTCCACGGCACCCGCACCATCGGCGTCACCGGGTGCGCCTGCATGCCCTGGAAGCAGGTGACCATCGACTGATAATCTTGCACGCCGTGCTGGATATCGACCGTGACGCTGTCGAACCCGCACTGCGCCATCACCTCGGCCGAGAACCCCGACGGAATCGCCAGCCAGCCATTGACCACGACTTTGCCGTCGGCCCAGAGTTGTTTGACTTTGTTTGCCATGTCGTTCTTTCCTGCCCCAGCGGTTGTTACTTACTGAAATCGTCGCCCCGTCATTGCGAGGAGCGAAGCGACGAAGCAATCCAGCGCTGCGTTCATGGCCTCTGGATTGCTTCGCTTCGCTCGCAATGACGGAAATCTCACGCCGTCGCCGCCTGGATCGCGGTTTCGTCGACGCCGACTTCGCGAGCGGTCGCGACGATCGCGGCCCAGGTATCATCCGGAAGCGGGACACCGTTCTTGGTGCGCTCGGCGCGGGTGGCGGTTTCGGGATCTCCGGGGATCAGCACCTGATCGACGCCGGCAACGGTTTTTGAACTCTTGAAGAAGTCGATGTAGCGGGTGACTTCGGCATCGAAGACATGCGCCGGATCGATCCGCTTGGGATCGACGTAGATCGAGAACATGCCGTTGGCGAATGGCCGGTTCGGACCGGTCGCACCGTTGCCGGTGAGCGCGCCGCCCAGCAGCTCGCAGATCAGCGCCAGCCCCGAGCCCTTGTGCTCGCCGAAGGCGCGGATCGCCCCTGAGCCATTGGCGTGGTTGATCGGGCCGTCCTTCTCGTGCGGGCCATACAACGTCGCCGGATCTTCACTCAAAGAACCGTCGGCATTGATCAGCGCACCTTGCGGCAGCTTCTTGCCGCCGCGCGCCGCGACCAGCACCTTGCCCTCGGCAACGATCGAGGTAGCGAGATCGAGCACCACCGGCGGCGCGTCGGGGCGCGGGATGCCGACGCAATACGGCGCCGTGGACAACCGGCGTTCGACGCCGCCGAACGGCGCAACCAGGATCGAGCCCGCCGCCGTGACGAAGTGGATCGACACCAAGCCTTCGGCCGCCGCCATCTCTGCCCAATCGCCGATCCGGCCGATATGGCCGGCGTTCTTCAGCGCGACCGCCGACAGCCCTTGCGTCTTGCACTTGTCGATGCCGATCCGCACCGCCTGCGGGCCGACCGTCTGGCCATAGCCGAACTTGCCGTCGACCACCGCCAGCGACGGCAGATCGACCGGGACGTCGACGGTCTGGTCAGGATGCACCGCACCGGCGTTGCGCCAGCGGATATACACCGGCACGCGGATGACGCCATGACTGTCGTGGCCGGTGAGATTGGCGGTGGTGAGATAACAGCCGATCCGCCGCGCCTCTTCCTTCGACGAGCCGGCGCGTTCGAACACCTGGGCGACGAAATCGATCAAGCGATCGACCTGCACCGTCACCATGTCGGCGCACTCCTGCGGCCAGCGGTCATGGGCTGCTGCGTCATTCCTCGTCTCCTCCCGGCGCCGCGGCCTTCGCCTGCGGTCGAACTTTGCCGCCGCGAGTTGAGCGAAATTCCGGATCGCTGTCCACCGCGCTCCCGGCATGGCGCACCGGCATCGCCATCAGGCTCGCCTCCAGCTCGCGCAGCAATTCCTGCAGCTCGGCGAGCCTGGTGCCGCCGGTCCGCCGCGTGATCTCGGCGTAGATGGCTTCCGAAAACGGCGCCACCGTCTCGATCAGCTTCAGCCCCTTGGCGGTGATCGACACCATGTTGCGGCGCTGATCATCCTTCGCGAGCTTGCGCGCCACCAGCTTGCGCGTTTCGAGATCACGCAGCATCCGTGACAGGCTCGGACCAAGCAGGAAGGCGTTGTGCGCCAGCTCGGTGACTTCGATCGCATCGACCGCCGTGAGCGCACGCAGGATACGCCATTGCTGCTCGCTGAGCCCGTGAGCGCGCAGCAGCGGCCGGAAGTGCCGCATCACCGCCTCGCGGCTGCGCAGCAGCAGCATCGGCAGCGAGCGCGAGAATTCGCGCATCGGCGGCTCTTTGGTCTGAGCTTTCCCATCCCCGTCATTGCGAGGCGCTTCGCGCCGAAGCAATCCAGCTTTGGGGCGCGCGGCTGGATTGCTTCGCTTCGCTCGCAATGACGGTGGCGGAGATTTTTGCATCGCAACAGAAGCGGTTTCGGTTTGAGTGCGATCGTTTAACATGTTAATCATCTGCCGCGCGACGGTTTTGTTGAATGGACCGCGCGGGGATGAAACGATTTTCGCTGGAGCGACGATGGCGCTTTCGAACGACGACATCCGCGCCGCAGTCGAGCGGCTGGACCAGGCCGAGAAAACCAAGGTGCAGATCCGCCAGCTATCGCTGGATCATCCGGCGATCACGATTCCCGACGCCTACGCAATCCAGGCTGCTTGGATCGAGATCAAGCAAGCTGCGGGCCGCCGCGTGCGCGGCCACAAGATCGGGCTGACCTCGAAGGCGATGCAGAGCCAGCTCGGCATCGGCGAGCCTGACAGCGGCATCCTGCTCGACGACATGTTTTTCGACGATGGCGGCATTGTCCCCACCGACCGCTTCATCGCAACGCGGGTCGAGTCCGAGCTGGCCTTCGTCATCAAGCACCGCCTCGCCGGGCCGCATTGCACGATCTTCGACGTGCTGAACGCCACCGATTTCGTGGTGCCGGCGCTGGAGATCCTCGATACCCGGGTGCAACGCGTCGATCCCGAGACCAAGGCGACGCGCAAGATCTACGACACCATCGCCGACAATGCGGCGAATGCCGGCATCGTGCTCGGCGGCCGGCCGATCCGTCCGCTGGACACCGACCTGCGCTGGATCGGCGCGCTGACCTATAAGAACGGCCAGCTCGAAGAGACCGGGCTCGCCGCCGGCGTGCTCAACCATCCGGCGACGGCGGTGGCGTGGCTCGCCAACAAGATCGCACCGCAGGGCCTGGCACTGGAGCCGGGCCAGATCGTGCTGGCCGGCTCGTTCATCCGTGCCATCGAGACCGCGAAGGGTGATACGATCCAGGCCGACTACGGTCCTTACGGCACCGTGAGTTGTTACTTCGGCTGAAGCGACCGAAGCGAGGGATCCATGCCACATTTCACCATCGAATATTCCGCCAATCTCGACGACAAGCTCGACATCGCCGAAGTCGTCGAACTGGTTCGCAGCACCGCGATCGAGACCGGGATCTTCCCTGTCGGCGGGGTGCGGGTCCGCGCGATCCGATGCGAGCACTACGCGATTGCCGACGGCCGGCCCGGCTTTGGCTTCATGGCGATGCTGCTGCGGCTCGGCGAAGGCCGCGACCTTGCGGCGCGCAAACGCGCCGGCGACCACATCTTCGCCCAGCTCTCGCACTATCTCGATCCGCTGTTCGGCGACGAGGGCTTCGCACTGTCGTTCGACATGGTGGTCAACGACAAGGAGACGAGCTGGAAGCGCAACTCGATCCACGACCTCTTGATCGCCGAGGCCCGCCATGGCTGATGCCGCCACGAACTCTTCCGGATTTCAGGCCAATCTCGACCGCGCGGCGCCGCTGCTGAAGCAGCTCAAGGCCGATGGCATCGGCCATCTGATCGGCGGCGAGATCGTCGCGGCTTCATCCGGCGAAGTGTTCGAGACGGCCTCCCCGATCGACAATACGGTGCTGGCGCAAGTGGCGCGCGGCACGGCGGCGGACATCGACCGCGCCGCCAAAGCCGCCAAGGCGGCGTTTCCGGCGTGGCGCGACATGGCGCCGGTCAAGCGGCGCAAACTGTTGCACGCGATCGCCGATGCGATCGAGGCGCGCGCCGACGATATTGCCGTGCTGGAATGCATCGACACCGGTCAGGCGCATCGCTTCATGGCCAAGGCCGCGATCCGCGCCGCCGAGAACTTCCGGTTCTTCGCCGATAAATGCACAGAGGCGCGCGACGGGCTCAACACGCCGAGCGAGGAGCATTGGAACGTCTCGACCCGGGTGCCGATCGGACCGGTGGGCGTAATCACGCCGTGGAATACGCCGTTCATGCTGTCGACCTGGAAGATCGCCCCTGCGCTCGCGGCCGGCTGCACCGTGGTGCATAAGCCCGCCGAATGGTCGCCGGTGACGGCCGACATGCTGGCGCGGATCTGCAAGGACGCGGGCCTGCCCGACGGCGTGCTCAACACCGTGCACGGCTTCGGCGAAGAAGCCGGCAAGGCGCTGACAGAACATCCGGCGATCAAGGCAATCGCCTTCGTCGGCGAAACCGCGACCGGCGCGGCGATCATGGCGCAGGGCGCACCGACGCTGAAGCGCGTGCACTTCGAACTCGGCGGCAAGAATCCGGTGATCGTGTTCGACGACGCCGATCTCGATCGTGCGCTCGATGCCGTGGTATTCATGATCTACTCGCTCAACGGCGAGCGCTGCACGTCGTCGAGCCGGCTGCTGGTACAGGCTTCGATGGCTGACAAATTTATCGACAAGCTGGCCGCCCGGGTTCGCGCGCTCAAGGTCGGCCACCCGCTCGATCCGGCCACCGAGGTCGGCCCGCTGATCCATCAGCGCCATCTCGACAAGGTCTGCTCCTATGTCGACGTCGCCCGGAAAGACGGCGCCACCATCGCGGTCGGCGGTGCGCCGCACGACGGCCCGGGCGGCGGCCACTACGTGCAGCCGACGCTGGTGACGAATGCGCGCAGCGACATGCAGGTGGCACAGGACGAGGTGTTCGGCCCGTTCCTGACCGTGATCCCTTTCAAGGATGAACCGGAGGCGATCCAAATCGCCAACGACGTCCGCTACGGACTCACCGGCTATGTCTGGACCAGCGACATGGGCCGCGCCTTGCGCGTCGCCGATGCGCTCGAAGCCGGCATGATCTGGCTGAACTCGGAAAACGTCCGCCATCTGCCGACCCCGTTCGGCGGCATGAAGCAGTCCGGCATCGGCCGCGACGGCGGCGACTACTCGTTCGAGTTCTACATGGAGACCAAGCACGTCTCGCTGGCCCGCGGCACACACAAGATTCAGAAGCTGGGGGCGGTGTAGTGCGAAGCCTCTCCCCGAGTCATTCCGGGGCGCTCGCACCAGCGAGCGAACCCGGAATCTCGCCGCGAGCACAGTTCATTTCCACGATCTCGGGATTCCGGGTTCGCGCCTGACGGCGCGCCCCGGAATGACGTTGCAAAACTAACATCCAGTACTGGGGACCTCGCCAATGCCGGTGCCGCAACACGTGTTTGATCCGCCGTTCAACATCGTCCGCGCCAGCCATGTGGTGCTCGACGTCGTCGATCTGAACAAGAGCGTCGAGTTTTACGACAAGATCATCGGTCTGCATGTCGAAGACCGCGACGACGCCACCGCTTATCTGCGCGGCTGTGAGGAGCATCAGCATCATTCGCTGGTGCTGCGCAAGGCGGACGCGCCCGCTGCGGCACGGCTCGGCTTCAAGGTCGGCAACGAAGACGATCTCGACAAGGCGGGCAGCTTCTTCGCCGAGAACGGGCTGATCTACAGCTTCGTCGACCGGCCATTCCAGGGCCGCACCCTGCATGTGACCGATCCGTTCGGTTATCGGCTCGAACTCTATGCGACGATGGACAAGCGGCCGCATCTGCTGCGGCGCTACGAGCGCTATAAGGGCTGCCATCCGCAGCGACTCGACCATTTCAATGTGTTTGCCGCCGAGACTCAGGACACCATTGAATTCTACGCAAGGCTCGGCTTTCGCCTTACCGAATACGCCGAAGAAGACGGCGACGGCGACCGCATTGCCGCAGCATGGATGCACCGCAAGGGCAACGTCCATGATTTCGCGCTGACCAACGGCCGCGGCCCGCGGCTGCACCATTTCGCCTATTGGGTGCCCGGGCCGCTCAACATCATCCACCTCTGCGACGTGATGGCGTCGAGCGGGTTTGCTCTCGAACGCGGCCCCGGCCGCCACGGCATCTCGAATGCGTTCTTCCTCTACGTCCGCGATCCGGACGGCCACCGCATCGAGCTGTATTGCAGCGACTACCAGACCATGGACCAGGACCACGAGCCGCTCCGCTGGTCGCTCCGCGACCCGCGCCGCCAGACGCTGTGGGGAGCGCCTGCGCCGCGCTCCTGGTTCGAACAGGGCTCGCCGTTCCTCGGCCAGGAGGTCCGCGAGCCGGCCTTCGTAGCCGATGTGGTGATTGCGGATTGAACCTCGGATGCGCACACTCGAACCATGAAACTCGTCATTCCGGGGCGCTCGCGAAAGCGAGCGAACCCGGAATCCAGAAGTTCAGAGCACCTCGGGATTCCGGGTTCGCGCCTGACGGCGCGCCCCGGAATGACGGCATCAAAGGTTGATCACCATGCCCACCCCTCGCCTTGCCACCTTCACCGTCAACGGCCTCACCCGCTACGGCGCGGTGTGTGATCATGGGGTGGTCGATCTGTCGGCCCGCCATGCCAACGATTATCCGACCCTGCGCGAGGTGATCGCGGCCGGTGCGCTGCAGCGGATCGTCGATGAGGCCGACCATACCGCGCCGGACTTCGCCCGCGACGCGGTGAAGCTTCAGCCGCCGATCCCGCAGCCGGAAAAGATCATCTGCGTCGGCGTCAACTATCCGGACCGCAACGCCGAATACAAAGATGGCAGCGAGGCGCCGAAATTCCCCTCGATGTTCATGCGCACGCCGCGCTCCTTCGTCGGCCACGGCGCGCCGCTGGTGCGGCCGAGAGCGTCGAAGCTGCTCGACTATGAGGGCGAGCTGACGCTGGTGATCGGCCAGGGCGGCCGCCACATCAAGGAAGCCGACGCGCTGAACCACGTCGCGGCGATCACGCTGTGCAACGAGGGCACGATCCGTGACTGGGTGCGCCACGCTAAGTTCAACGTTACCCAGGGCAAGAACTTCGACCATACCGGAAGCTTGGGGCCGTGGCTGGTGCCTTACACCGATGAATCGCAGATCGCCGACATCCGGCTGACGACGCGCGTCAACGGCGAGACGCGGCAGGACGACCGCACCTCGCGGATGATCTTCAGCTTCCGCTATCTGATCGCCTATATCTCGACCTTTACCACGCTGGTGCCGGGCGACCTGATCGTCACCGGCACGCCAGCCGGTGCCGGCGCGCGCGCCGAGCCGCCGGTGTATCTGAAGCCCGGCGACATCATCGAGGTCGAGGCCGACGGCATCGGCACATTGCGCAACGGTGTGATCGACGAAGCCGAGTAATTCTTCCAGCAAGCAGTGGATATCCAGATGAGCATCATGACCGGCGGCGAAGCCATCGTGCAGGGCCTCGTCGCGCACGACGTCGACACCGTGTTCGGCCTGCCCGGAGCGCAGATCTACGGCCTGTTCGACGGCTTCGCCAAATCGCAGCTGAAAGTGATCGGCGCGCGGCACGAGCAGGCCTGCGGCTACATGGCGTTCGGCTACGCCCGCGCGTCCGGCAAGCCCGGCGTGTTCAGCGTCGTCCCCGGTCCCGGCGTGCTGAACGCCTCCGCGGCGCTGCTCACCGCGTTCGGCTGCAACGAGCCGGTGATGTGCCTCACCGGCCAGGTGCCGAGCGCGTATCTCGGCAAGGGCCGCGGCCATCTGCACGAGATGCCGGATCAACTGGCGACGCTACGCAGCTTCATCAAATGGGCCGAGCGCATCGAATATCCGGGCAACGCGCCGGCGCTGGTGGCGCGCGCATTTCAGGAGATGATGAGTGGACGCCGCGGCCCGGTGGCGCTGGAGATGCCGTGGGATGTGTTCACGCAGGCGACCGAAACCGGTGCCGCGCAGAAGCTCGATCTGATCGCACCGCCTGCGCCTGATCCGGATCGCGTCGCCGCCGCGGCGAAGCTGATCGCGGCGAGCAAGCGGCCGATGATCTTCGTCGGCGCCGGCGCACTGGAGGCCGGCGACGAGATCCTCGAACTCGCCGAGATGATCGACGCGCCGGTGGTGGCGTTCCGCTCCGGCCGCGGCATCGTCAGCAACCGACACGAACTTGGCCTCACCTTCGCGGCCGCCTATCAGCTGTGGCCGCAGACCGACCTGATCATCGGCATCGGCACCCGGATGGAGCTGCCGACCACCTTCCGCTGGCCGTTCCGCCCCGAGGGGTTGAAGTCGGTGCGCATCGACATCGATCCGGCCGAGATGCGGCGGTTCGCGCCCGACGCGGCGATCGTGTCGGATTCGAAAGCCGGCGCCCGCGCACTGGCCGATGCGGTGAGCAAGGCCGGCATCAGCAAGACCAAGGGCCGCCGCGACGAAATCCGCGCCGCCACCGCGAAGACCAACGAGGCGATCCAGGCGATCCAGCCGCAGATGTCTTACTTGAAGATCCTGCGCGAGGTGCTGCCGGACGATGCGATCGTCACCGACGAGCTGTCGCAGGTCGGCTTCGCCTCCTGGTACGGCTTCCCGATCTATCGACCGCGCACCTTCCTCACCTCCGGCTATCAGGGCACGCTCGGCTCCGGCTTCCCGACCGCGCTCGGCGCCAAGGTCGCCTACCCTGACAAACCGGTGGTGGCGATCACCGGCGACGGCGGCTTCATGTTCGGCGTGCAGGAGCTCGCCACCGCGGTTCAGTACAACATCGGCGTGGTGACGCTGGTGTTCGACAATTCCGCCTACGGCAACGTCCGCCGCGACCAGGTCAATCTGTTCGACGGCCGCGTGGTGGCCTCCGATCTGGTCAATCCGGATTTCGTCAAGCTCGCCGAGTCGTTCGGCGTCGGCGCGGCGCGCGTCACCTCGCCCGACCACTTCCGCCCCGCGCTGGAAAAAGCGCTCGCCGCCGGCGGCCCGCAACTGATCGCCATCGACGTCCCGCGTGACAGCGAAGCCAGTCCCTGGCCGTTCATCCATCCGGCGAAGCCGTAAGCCCGCCCCGTCGTCATTCCGGGGCGCTCACGAAGTGGGCGAACCCGGAATCTCGAGCTGTTCAGCCTTATCGTTCCACAACCTCTGGATTCCGGGTTCGCGCTACGCGCGCCCCGGAATGACCGGTATCGTCAACGTCATTGCGAGGAGCGAAGCGACGAAGCAATCCAGATTCACGCAGCGTGGCGCTGGATTGCTTCGCCTTCGGCTCGCAATGACGATACGTGGCGCCTCGGGATGCAGATAGGCCGAGCTTTGCTGCCTCCGCTCACAGATGATCGTAGTCCACCACCACCCGGTCGGTGGTCGGTTTGGCCTGGCAGGTCAGCACGAATCCGGCGGCGAGCTCCCAGGGCTCCAGCGAGTAGTTGAGGTCCATCTTGGCTTCACCCTCGACCAGCTTGGCGCGGCAGGTCGAGCACATCCCGCCTTTGCAGGCGAACGGCAGATCGACGCCGGCGCGCAGCGCGGCATCGAGGATCGCTTCGCCCTCGGCCACCGGCACCTCGCGGCGCTTGCCGTCGATGATCAGCGAAGCCATCGCCTTCGGCGGCGCGCCCGGCTCGACCACCGCCTTCGGCCGCGGCTTGCCGCCGAGCCCAGAAACGAACCGTTCGACATGGATACGCTCGGCTGCGATGCCGAGATCGCGGCAGGTCAGCTCGACCTCGTCGCTCATTCCGGTCGGGCCGCAGATGAAGACGTGATCGACGCTCGCCGCCGGTACCATCGCGGTGAGCAGCAGCCGCACCTTGTCGCGGTCGAGCCGGCCCTGCATCACCGGCACGTCCTGCTCTTCCTGCGACAGCACATGAAACACCGCGAGCCGGTCGAGGTAGCGGTCCTTCAGCGTCTCCAGAGTCTCGCGAAACAGAATCTGATCGGTGGTGCGGTTGCCGTAGAACAAGAAGAACCGGCTGCCCGGCTCGCGCGCCAACACGCCCTTGATGAGCGACAGGATCGGCGTGATGCCGCTGCCGGCGGCGAAGCCCACATAGGTGCGCGTTTCTTCCGCAGCGTGCAGAGCGCCGAACCGTCCGGTCGGCGTCATCACCTCGATCGTATCGCCGGCCTTCAGCTCCTCGGTCGCCCACACCGAGAATGCGCCGCCGTCGACCTTCTTCACGGCGATCCTGAGCTCGCCCTCGTCCGGGCCGGAGCAGATCGAATAGGACCGCCGCACCTCCTCGCCGTCCATCGTGGTACGCAGCGTCAGATACTGGCCGGGCACGAACTGATAGGCGCTGACCAGCTCCGGCGGGACCGTGAAGCTGAGCGAGATCGCATCCCGCCCCTCGCGGCGCAGGTCGGCAATGGTCAGCGGATGAAATCGCGGAATGCTGGCGGAGATGTTCATGGGGCGCTCAATGACACTTGAAGTAATCGAACGGTTCGCGGCAGCTCTTGCAACGCCACAGCGCCTTGCACGAAGTCGAGCCGAATTCAGACAGCTGCTCGGTGTCGACCGAGCCGCATTGCGGACAGGCGATCTCGAGCGCGCCGAACAGTGCGCGGCGCGAGCCGGTCGCCTGCGGCGGCGCGATGCCGTACTCCTTGAGCTTGGCGCGACCGGCCTCGCTCATCCAGTCGGTGGTCCACGCCGGCGCCAGCACGGTCGTCACCCGTGCCGGCGCGATGCCGGCGCGCGCCAGCGCGGTCTCGATCTCTAGCGCGATCATGTTCATCGCAGGACACCCCGAATAGGTCGGGGTGATCGCGACTTCGACGCAGCCCTGTTCGACCCGCACCTCTCGCAGCACGCCGAGGTCGGCGATGCTGAGCACCGGAATTTCCGGGTCACACACCGTCGCCGCGGCATCCCAGGCGCGCTGCCGCAGCTCGGCGTCGCTGCCCGTCAGCGTCACCATGTCAGCCCCGGATAGGTCCGCTGCATGTGCTGCAGCTCGGCGAGCAGCCGGCCGAGGTGCTCGGTGTGCCGGCCGCTGCGGCCGCCCTGCTGCATCCATGGATTGCTCGGCACCGTCAGCGTCGCTTCGCGCAGCACCGTCTCGATCGTGCTCTGCCAGGTGCCGCGAAGGCTCTCTGGATCGATCGCCACGCCGCTTTCGATCAGCCGGCGCTCGGCATCGTCGGTCTCGAACAACTCGCCGGTGAACGCCCACAGCGCGTCGACGGCATCCTGAGCGCGGCGATGGCTTTCGGCGGTGCCGTCGCCGAGGCGTATCATCCATTCGGCCGCGTGGCGGAGGTGATAGGCGCTCTCCTTTTCCGACTTGGCGGCAATTGCGGCCAGCGTGGCATCGGACGATTGCATCATCGCCCGCCAATACGGATCGGCGAATGCCGAGTAGAATAGTTGCCGCGCGATGGTGCGGGCGAAGTCGCCGTTCGGCTGCTCAACCAGCAGCAGGTTCTGATAGTGCCGCTCCTCGCGCAGGTAGGCGAGCTGATCCTCGCCGCGCCCCTGCCCCTCGACCTGTCCGGCATAGCTGTAGAGTTCACGCGCCTGGCCGATCAGGTCGAGCGCGATGTTCGACAGCGCCATGTCCTCTTCCAGCATCGGCGCATGCCCGCACCATTCCGACAGCCGATGCCCGAGCACAAGCGCATCATCGGCACGGCGCAGCGTGTAGGTGAACAGCGGGGTGGCTGTGATGGTGGTGGAGGACATCGATCTTACCTTATGAGCTATCCACCGGTGGACCTCATGGTGAGGAGCATCGCGTCAGCGATGCGTCTCGAACCATGCAGCCCCGTGTGGCCCATCCTTCGAGACGGCGCTACGCGCCTCCTCAGGATGAGGGAGGCGGGTCAGGCAACCTCATCGCGCGTTTTCACATATGCCCGACTTCGTCGGGCACGTCGTAGAACGTCGGATGGCGATAGATCTTGCTCTCGGCCGGTTCGAACAGCATGCCGGCCTCGGCCGGGTCGCTGGCGGTGATCGCGCTTGACGGCACCACCCAGATCGACAGGCCTTCGCCACGGCGGGTGTAGATGTCGCGCGCGGCCTGCAGCGCCAGGGTAGCGTCGGCGGCGTGCAGCGAGCCGACGTGCTTGTGCGCCAGCCCGTTGCGGCTGCGGATGAAGACCTCCCACAGCTGCGTGTTCGGCGTGGTCATCGTGATGTCCTCCCCGAAGGATCGTCGCGGCGATTACGCCGCCAGCTTCTTCTTGCGTTTCTCGGCGTAGGCGGCGGCCGCCTCACGCACCCAGGCGCCGTCATCGTGGGCCTTGCGCCGCGCCGCCAGCCGATCGCGGTTGCACGGTCCGTTGCCGGCGAGCACCTGCTTGAATTCGTCCCACGGAATCGTGCCGTACTCCCAATGCCCGGTCGCGTCGTTCTTTTTCAGATCGGGATCAGGCAGCGTCAGACCGAGATAGTGCGCCTGCGGCACCGTGGCATCGACGAATTTCTGGCGCAGCTCGTCGTTCGAGAACCGCTTGATCTTCCACTTGGTCGAGGTATCGCTGTGCTGGCTGGCTTGATCCGGCGGGCCGAACATCATCAGGCACGGCCACCACCAGCGGTTCAGCGCGTCCTGCGCCAGCGCCTTCTGCTCGGCCGAACCCTTGGCCAGCGTCAGCATGATCTCGTAGCCCTGGCGCTGGTGGAACGACTCTTCCTTGCAGACGCGGATCATCGCGCGCGCATAGGGTCCGTAGGAGCAGCGGCACAGCGGGATCTGATTCATGATCGCGGCGCCGTCGACCAGCCAGCCGATCGCGCCGATGTCGGCCCAGGTCAGGGTCGGGTAGTTGAAGATCGACGAGTACTTGGCCTTGCCGCTGAGCAGCTGATCGACCAGTTCCTCGCGCGAGGCACCGAGGGTTTCGGCGGCGGCGTAAAGATACAGGCCATGGCCGCACTCGTCCTGGACCTTGGCGAGCAGCGCCGCCTTGCGCCGCAGCGTCGGCGCGCGGGTGATCCAATTGCCCTCGGGCAACATCCCGACGATTTCGGAATGCGCGTGCTGGGAGATCTGGCGCACCAGAGTCTTGCGGTACGCGGCCGGCATCCAGTCGTTCGGCTCGATCCGCTCCTCGGCATCGATCCGCGCCTGGAACCGCGCGGCGCGGTCGGCGTCCTCGATGTTCCGCTCGTCACCGTCGGACACGTTGAGTGCCTGGGTGTACATGGCGATCTCCTCCGGCGTTGTTGGAAATATAATTGACCAATTGGACGGTCAATGCAAGTGTCGGAACCAGACACTCGTGGTGCGTCGCAGCGCGCCTCGGCGGATAGGATCTGAACGCACCATGGCGCGCACGCGAGCCACCGACTACGACGATAAACGCCGCGGCATTCTCAGCCGTTCCGCACGGCTATTCGCCGAACACGGCTACACCGGCACGTCGATCACCATGATCGCCGACGCCTGCGGCGTGTCGAAGGCGCTGATGTATCACTACTACCCGTCGAAGGATGCGGTGTTGTTTGATCTGCTGGAGGATCACCTGCAGCATCTGGTGACGGTGGTCGACGCTGCCGCGCAGGGTGAAAGCGATCCGAGCGACCGTCTGTTCGCGATTTCGGCGGCGCTGCTCGAAGCCTATCGCGGCGCCGATGCCGAACATCAGGTGCAGATCTCCAGCCTGAAGCTGCTGCCGCCGGAGCAGCAGGAAACCCTCAAGGCGCTGGAGCGCAAGCTGGTGGTATCGATGTCGGACGCGATTGCCGCCGCGATCCCGGCCGCGGCTGCCAAGCCGGAGCTGCTGAAGCCGCTAACGATGTCGCTGTTCGGTATGCTGAACTGGCACTATCTCTGGTTCCGCGAAGGCAAGGGCCTGTCGCGCGAAACCTATGCACAGATGGTCACGACGCTGATGATCGCCGGCGCCGAACAGGCGATCGACGCGATCACGGAGCCGGCCAAAGCCGAGCGCGCAGCACCGCGGAAGAAAAGCGAGCGGGTGCCCGTGGCGCGGCGGGCGTAGGTCGAAGACCTCTCCCCGAGTCATTCCGGGGCGCGCGAAGCGCGAACCCGGAATCTCTCTCATTACTAACAACCTCGGGATTCCGGGTTCGCGAGCTGATCGCTCGCGCCCCGGAATGACGGAGGCGGGGCCGGCGCGCTGCCTCAAAAAAAAGAAAGGCCCGCGCGAGCGGGCCGAGGTCGGGAGGAACATCGAGCCTCGATCGTCAGAGGCTCGGGGTCATCAGCAGCGGCGGTTAGGCCGACTTGCTGAAGGTCTTGGCGAAGTTGTCCTGCACCGACTTGGCGCTGTCGCTGACCAGCTTGCCGAAGTACTCGGTGGCGGACCTGGCGCGCGACACCAACACCTCGCCCTGCGAACGTGCAAGGTCGGTCTGGATCTGGAACGCCTCCTGGACCGACTTCGCCGACGCCAGCTTATCGATGCCGGAGAAGAACGTTTCGGTGTCCTGATAGATCGCCTGCTGGATGTTGCGGGTGATCTTGGCAGCTTCGCTCACCGAATTGGCGACGGTTTCCTCGATCGCCGAGGTTACCTTCTCCGAACCGGCGTGGAAGTCCGCGACCTTCTCCTTGGCAGTGCCAGCGGCACGCTTGACGAAGTCGCGGGCGGCTTCCGGAACCTCGAGGGTCTGGAAGTTCTTGAACGCGTCGGTCACCGGCTGAAACGCCTGCTTGACGCTGTCGGCAACCGTCTCGGCCGCCTGAGTGTAGCTCTCGTGATTAGCAGTATCGGTCATCTGAAATCTCCATCCTCGTCTGAGCCATGGTCTTCCCGTCCGACCTGCGGCCCGGGCAGGTAAAATATGACATAAGCCATGCTGCGTCGCAACATGAATGTTGCGGCGCAACAGAAATAATACCTTAAGCCATTGTAATTAAGCCAATTTTCGAAATTGGCGACACAATCAAAACGTGTTGATCGTGATATCTACGTCGATTTGGAACTTTGCTGGCTAGCCTTTCGGCTTCCCTGCCTTTGCAGGCTGGACCGCCGCAGCCAGCTCGTCGAGCCGCCGCTCGACCTCGGCGAGCCGGCTATTGAATTCCTGCATCTGCGCGCGCGACGGCAGATTCATACCGGCTAGATATTTGTCCATCATGTCGGCGAACTGCTTGTGCGCCTCGGCGGACGCACCGCCGACCTGCTGCGCCACCTTGCCGAGCTCCGGCGACGCCAGCGCCTGATTGGCGAAGGCCGCAAAACCCTTGCTCATCTCGCCGAACATCGTCTGCCACGCCGCTGCCGGATCGTTGTCCTTGTCGGCCATTGCCGTCTTCCCTCTTGGTTTTGCGCGGCGCGCCGCGCGAGGACCTTTTAGCGGGTTGGCGGGGCGTAGGTGAAGCCAAACGGCCCGGAGCGATCGAACGGCGTGAACATCCCCTCCGGCTGCGCCAGCCGGTCGGCGATCGCCCACAGCACCGCGGCGTTGACGATCAGGCCGATATGGCTGGCGAGCACCACCTCGATGTTCTCGGCGCGCGGTGACGGCACCAGATGCGACGTGCGCCAGTTCACGATGCCGTCGGTGCGCGAGTAGATCGACGTGGTCGGCACCGGCATCTCGCCGCCGAGCGGTTCGAGGTCTTCGAGCTGCACCTCGGTCAGCTCTTCGCCAGACAGCTTCTCGTAGATCCGCTTGGCATTGGTGGCGGTGACGTCGCCGGTGAACGGGCTGCCGAGCGTGATGATATCGCGCACCATCTCGGGCGCATGCAGCGCCAGATCGCGCGCATAGACGCCGCCGAGACTCCACCCGACCAGACTGACCTTGCGGCCAGTCGCTTCATGAACCGCGGTGAGCCGGTCGCGCAGACGGGCACGCATCCGGTAGATCCCGCCGAGATTGCGGCCAAGCTCCCAGGCGAACACCTCATAGCCGAGCTGCCGCAAATAGCGCCGCATCGGCGCGGTCGACAGGTCGCTGGCGAGCAGACCGGGCAGCACCAGCACCGGATGGCCGTCGCCGCGCGGCGCCTGTAGCAGCAGCGGCGACAGCAGCAGGCTGGCGTTGAATTCGAAGAAGCTGCGCGCCTCGGCGAGCAGCAGCGCGACGCTCGGCGGCTTCAGCCGCTCGCGATTCGGACTGGCGCCGCGGTCGGCGGGCATCGCGTCTCCAATGATCGGTTACTTCTTATCCTTGGTCAGCGCACTGCCGAGGCCGGTCATGGAAATGAACATCTCGCCGAATCGTTCGGCAAGCTTCGGATCGAAGGTGAACCAAGTCTTCATCAACGCCTCGGGCGAGACCTTTTCGATGTTCGACAGCATCTGCTCCTGCAGCTTGTCCATCACCGCGGTCTGCATGGGCTGCACGTCGGGAAGTCCGAAGAACTGCCGCGCTTCCTCCGGCGTGCAATCGATCTCGACGTTGACTTTCATGGCCGCTCCACAGTCCTGCATTGACGCGTCAACCAGTATCGCCGCGACTGGTGCCGCGATGCAAGCGATCCGACGCGCGGACGCGGCGCTTCAACCGAAGCGTTCGGCGGAGAACGGCCGTGGATCGGTGAGCGGCTGTTCACCGGTCATCATCTCGGCGAGCAGCCGTCCGGTAACCGGACCGAGCGTCAGCCCGTGATGCTGATGGCCGAAATCGAACCACAGGCCGGGATGGCGCGGCGCGCGGCCGATCAGCGGCAGCATATCCGGCAGGCACGGCCGCGCACCCATCCATGGCTGAGCCTCGATGGTGTCGCCGAGCGGGAACAGCGCGCGCGCCACCGGCAGCGTCTGCGCGATCTGCACCGGCGAAGGCGGCGCATCGCGGCGCGCGAATTCGGCGCCGGTGGTCAGACGAATGCCGCGGTTCATCGGTGCCAGCAGATAGCCGCGATCGGCGTCGAGCACCGCGTGTTGCAGACGGGCATTGCCGCGCGGCGTGAGATGGACGTGGTAGCCGCGCTTGACACCGAGCGGGAAGCTATAGCCAAGCGGCTTGAACACCAGGTCCGACCACGGCCCCATCGCCACCACCGCTTCGCGCGCGGTGACGATTCCGAGCTCGGTCGCGACCCGCCAGCCGCCCTCTTCCTGCTGCAGCGTGCGCGCATCGCCTTTGACGAAACGGCCGCCGCGCCGGGAGAACAACGCCGCGTAGGCTTTGACCAAACCGCCCGGATCAGGGATCGAGCCCGGCTCCAGCCAGTGGATCGCGCCGGCAAAATCGCCGGTGAGGTTCGGTTCGCGTTCGGCGATGCCGGCACGATCGAGCACGTCGGCGACGACGCCGAACTGCCGCGCCCGCTCGAGATCGCCAAGCGCCTTGGCAAAGCTCTTCGGCGAACGAAACAGCTTGATCCAGCCGGTCTTGCGCAGCAGCTCGGGCACGCCGGCATCGGCGATCAGCGCCTCATGCTCGGCGAGGCTGCGCCGGATCAACGGCAATGCCGCCTGCGCGGTCTGCGCCGCGCGACGCGGCGACGACGCGAGGAAATACCGCACCAGCCAGGGCAGAAATTCGGGAATGCCGGAGAGCTGATAATGCGCATCAGCCGAGCCGTTCAGCGCGTAGCGCAGCAGATGGCCGGGATCGCGCGGAAACATGTAGGGAAACACCGAGGCGCATTCGATCAGCCCGGCATTGCCGTAGCTGGTCTCGTCACCCGCCGTGCCGTTGCGGTCGACCAGCACCACATCTCGGCCGCGGCGCTGCAGGTGCAAGGCTGCGCAGACACCGACGATGCCCGCGCCGAGCACCACGACATCGGTCTCGTTCCGCTTCATGGTTCCGAGTTAAGCGCATCAGTGCGATTTCGCAAATGCCAAACCGCATTTGCAATGGTGCCATAACGGCGCATCACAACTGACGCCGCATGATGCAAACGGTGTCGTCACCGGTCGCTCAAACGCCGGGCAACGCGCTCTCTTTCGCATCATTGCGACAAGCAGATTGACGAGGCCGCGACAGCAGATGTCGGCGCGATGACGAATCGCGTGCGTTGAAAAGAAAATGGCGGGCCGAGCGGCCCGCCATTGTTGGTCGGATTGTCGCAGCCTCGGCTCAGCTCGGCTTCAGCGCCGGAGAGCCGTGCTCCATCTCATAGTCTTCGATCTGCTTGGCGCGATCGGACTCCAGCGCGGCGCGGTGATCGGTGCCGATCGCCACATACACCGCCGGCAGCACGAACAGCGTGAACAGCGTGCCGATCATCATGCCCGCCACCACGACGAGGCCGATCGAGAACCGGCTGGCAGCGCCCGCCCCCGAGGCGGTGAGCAGCGGCAGCAGGCCGGTCACCATCGCGGCCGTGGTCATCAGGATAGGCCGGAGCCGCACCCGCGCCGCCTGTTCGATCGCGGTGCGCTTGTCGAGCGCCTCCTTGATCTGCAGTTCGCGGGCAAACTCCACCATCAGGATGCCGTGCTTGCTGATCAGGCCGACCAGGGTCAGCAGGCCGACCTGGGTGTAGATGTTGATCGTCGCCACGCCGAAGAACAGCGGGATAAGCGCGCCGCAGATCGCCATCGGCACCGTGATCATGATCACCAGCGGGTCACGCAAGCTTTCGAACTGCGCGGCGAGCACCAGGAAGATGATGATCAGCGCGAAGCCGAAGGTGATGGCGAGCTGGTTGCCTTCCTGCACGTACTGCCGCGCATCGGCGAGGTAGTCGTGGCTGAAGCCGGACGGCAGGTTCTTGGCCTGCTGTTCGAGGAAGTCGACCGCCTGGCCGACGGTGACGCCCGGCATCGGCACCGCCTGGAAGGTGGCGGAGTTGAGCTGGTTGAAGTGCGTCAGCGCGTTCGGATCGGTGGCGGTCTCGATCGTCACCAGTGTCGACAACGGCACCTGCTGCCCGCTGGCGCTCGGCACATAGAAGCCGTCGAGCGATTGCGGGGTCAGACGGTCGGCGCGCGGTACCTGCGGGATCACCTGGTACGACCGGCCTTCGAGGTTGAAGCGGTTGACGTAGTTGCCGCCCAGCAGCGTCGCCAGCGTGGTGCCGAGGCGCTGCATGTTGATGCCGAGGTCGCTCGCCTTGGTGCGGTCGATCGTCACCCGCACCACCGGCTGGTTGAAGTCGAGATCGCTGTCCGCGACGATGAACAGGCCGCTCTTGCGGGCCGCGTCCTTCAGCTTGACCATCTCCTCATAGACGGCGCGGAAGCCGGCGGTGGAGTTGATCACCATCTGGATCGGCAGGCCGCCCGGGCCGCCGGGCAGCGGCGGCAGGTTGAAGGCGAAAGCGTTGACGCCCTCGATCTTGCTGAGCTCCTTCTGCACCAGCGGCTTGAGCTGCATGGCGCTGCGCTTGCGCTCGTCCCACGGCTTCAGCAGCATGCCGGCGATGCCGTTGTTCGGACCCGCGGTGCCGTTCAGGATGAAGCGAAGGTCGGTTTCCGGGAAGCTGGCATAGGCCTTGTCGAGCTTCTCGCCGTAGTAATTGGCGTAGTCGATGTTGGCGTATTTCGGCGCCTTGGTCACCGCGAACACGATGCCCTGGTCTTCTTCCGGCGCCAGCTCCTTGGACGTGTTCATGTACATGAAGCCGACGAGGCCGAGGATCACGACGGCGAACATGCCGGTGATCGGGCGGTAGTCGAGCGAGCGGTCGAGCTGCCGGCCGTACCAGCGCGTGATCGAGCTGAACACCTGGTCGACCTTGCGGGCGAACCAGCCCTGGCTCTCCTGGTGCTTGAGCAGTACCGAGCACATCATCGGCGACAGCGTCAGCGCGATGATGCCGGACACGATCACCGAACCGGCGAGCGTGAAGGCGAACTCGCGGAACAGTGCGCCGGTGAGACCGCCAAGGAAGCCGATCGGCGCGTACACCGCCGCCAGCGTGATGGTCATCGAGATCACCGGCCCGACGATTTCACGGGCGCCGATCAGCGCGGCTTGGACCGGACTCTTCCCCTCCTCCAGATGGCGGTGGATGTTCTCCACCACCACGATGGCGTCGTCGACCACGAGACCGATCGCCAGCACCATCGCCAGCAGGGTCAGCAGGTTGATCGAGAAGCCCATCGCCAGCATCGCGGTGCAGACGCCGATCAGCGACAGCGGAATCGTCACCACCGGGATGATCACCGACCGCAGCGAAGCCAGGAACAGGAAGATCACCACGATGACGATGCCGACCGCTTCGATCAGCGTCTTCTCCACCTCGTCGATCGACGAGCGGATGAACTTGGTCGAGTCGTAGGCGACCTTCATGCTCATCGACGGCGGCAGGTTGCGCTCGATCTCGGGGAACAGCGCGCGCACGCCGGTGACGATGTTGAGCGGGTTGCCCTGCGGGGTCGCCTGCACGCCGATGAAGATCGCGCGTTCGCCTGAGAACGCCACGCTGCTGTCGGTGCTCTGCGCCGCAAGTTCGACGGTGGCGACGTCCTCCATCCGCACAAAACCGCCGCTCTGCGCCTTGACGATCATTCGTTTGAATTGATCGACGTTTTGCAGGTCGGTGTTGGTGGTGATGTTGGAGACCGTCAGATAGCCCTTGGTCTGACCGGCCGCCGCCTGGAAGTTATTGGCCTGGATCGCCGCCGTGATGTCGTTCGGCGACACGCCGCGGCCGGCCATCCGTATCGGATCGAGCCAGATCCGCATCGCGAAGGTCTGGCCGCCGAGAATGTCGGCGGATGCGACGCCGTCGACGGTGGACAGCACCGGCTGCACCACGCGCGTCAGGTAGTCGGAGATCGCCGACCCCGACAGCTCGTTGCTGGCGAAGCCGATATACATCACCGCCGTGGTCTGGCCGGTCGACTTGACGATCACCGGGTCGTTGGCTTCCTTCGGGATCAGGTATTTGACCGAATTCACCTTCGCCAGCACTTCGGTGAGTGCCTGGTTGGGATCGAAGTTGAGCTTGACGTAAACCGTGATCAGACTCTGGCCCTGGGTCGACGACGACGTGATGTAGTCGACGCCTTCGGCCGAGGCCACCGCCTGCTCGAGCGGGGTGGTGATGAAGCCCTGCATCAGATCCGGTGACGCGCCCGGATAGGTCGTGGTGATGGTCACCACGGTATTGGACAGCTTCGGATATTGCCGGATCGGCAGCGTCATCGCGGCGCGAAAGCCGACCAGCAGGATCAGCATGCTGACCACCAGCGACAGCACCGGGCGCTTGATGAAGATGTCTGTGAGGACCATACGGACGCTCCGTGGCGCACACCCGGTGCGCCTTGCGCGACCGAGCTGCGGTTGAGTTGTCCCCGGACGGCGACGATCGCCGGCCGGACCTGTTCGATGACGAGCGGGCCGCGCCACTGGGCGCAGCCGGCGCTCCTTGTGTTAGTAGCGCGGCGGCGTCTTCGGCTGCGGCGGAGGCGGATCGGTCGAGATCGCGACCGCGGCACCCGACTGCAGCTTGAGCTGGCCGACCGCGACGACGCGATCACCCGGCTTCACTCCGGTCAGGATCACGGTGCGGCCGTCGATGCGGTCGCCGGTGCGCACGAACGTCCGCACGGCCGACAGCTTGGCTTGGCCGTCCTCGCCCTTCTCTTCCTTGATGAGGAAAACCGAGTCGCCATACAGCGTGTAGTCGACCGCCGTCTCCGGCACGGTGACCACCGCGGGCTTATCCGGCAGCACCACGGTGGTGGTGGCGAACATGCCCGGCCGAAGCACGTGCCCGGGATTGTCGAGGGTCGCCTGCACCCGGATGTTGCGGGTGTCGGACGCGATCTGCGGCTCGATCGTGGTGATCTTGCCTTCGAACACGCGGCCCGGATAGGCGTCGACCTTCAGCCGCACGAGCTGCCCGACCGCCAGCGTGCCGGAATCCTTTTCCGTCACGGTGATGTTGGCATAGACCCGCGACAGATCGGTGAGCGTCACGATCTGGGTGCCGGCGCTGAGATACTGGCCGACTTCGACGTGACGGACGCCGAGGATGCCGTCGAACGGCGCGCGCACCGTCTTCTGCGAAATCAGCGCCTCGGTCTTGGCGATGCCGGCATTGGCCTGATCGAACGCCGCCTGCGCCGAGTCCACCGTCGCCTGCGGGCCGAACTGCCGGGCCGCAAGCTGCTTGGCGCGGTCGAGCGACAGCTCGGCGACCTTGGCCTGGGCGCGGTAGTTCGCGAGGTCGGCGAGTTCGGTTTCCTCGAACAGCTTCACCAGCGGCGTACCCTGCTTCACCTCCGAGCCAGCCTGAAACAGGATGTCGGTGATGCGGCCGGAGACGTCCGAGGTGACGTTGACCTGATGCACGGCCGCCAGATCGCCGACCGCGGTGAGCAGATTGGGCAGCACTTCGGTCTTCGCCTCGGCGACCGTCACCGTGATCGGCGGCGGTTTGTTGTTGGCGAAGAACTTCGCGATCATGTGGTTGCGGAAGGCGTTGAAGCCGACCAGACCGCCGACCAGCAGAGCCAGCAGCAATCCGACGATGATGAACCAACGCACCGTCCGCACCGGACGCGGGCGGGGCTTCTCGCTGGAGCTCCGCGCCGACGGCGGAGTTTCTGTCGCAAGCGTCATGTCATGCACTTTCTGTCGTTTCCGCCCCGGATCCAGCCCGGCGACAATTCGCGGTCGAGATGGGCGGCAATTACGGCTTCGTTCAGACCAATTCCACGTAGGATGAATTCACACATCTGGCGCTCGTGGCTCGCGGCGTTGCCGTAGCTCAGGCAAGGCACCGACGGCAGCCGCGCCAGCGCCGCCATCAGCAAAGTGTGGTGGGCGAACCAGAACAGGTTCATCGGCTCATCGCCGACCTTGACTGCATCCCCCGCCTCGACCGCCCGCTCCAGCGACGTCACGAAAGTCCGGCCGATCAATCCCGAGACCTTCTCGTACACCAGACGGGCGAACTCGCCGTCATCGAGCTGGCTCGACACCAGCAGACGGAGCCGCTGATCCTCCTCCAGCTCCGGCTGATCGGAGGCGTGGAGGAAGTGCTGAACCATCCCCCGCACCAGCACCACCAGCGTCTGGGTCGAGGGCTCGGCACCCAGCAAGTCCATCAAGGCCGGATCGGCCTCGCGCTCGCACGCCAAAATCTCGGCATACAGCGCCGCCTTGCTCGGGAAATGCTTGAACAGCAACCCTTCCGAGATCGACGCGGCGGCCGCGACGCTCTTGGTGGTGGTCCCTGCAAAGCCATTCCGGGCAAAGCAACGCTTGGCTGCGCTCAGGATCAATTCCCGGCGCAAGTCGCTCGTCATGCGCAGTGAAGTCATTTTGTGAGTAGGCACTCACCTTTACACTTGTCAATCAGGATCGCTGCGACGCACTAAATCGTGAGTGTTGAGATTGGCTGAAACCGCCCGCTCCCGGCCGGCGCCAGCCCTCGAACCGGCCGCATGACATGCGTCTCCCGGGTTCCCGCCGCAAGACCTGACCTGCGGATTTCCTTAGCGTTTCGGCAACGTCGTAAATCGCCTATAGACGTAAAAAACGGGAATGACATGGAAACGGCCCCAGCAGAGCTCGCGGAAGCGTTCGATCTCGCACGTCTGACGCCCGCCTTTTATGACAACCCCTACCCCACCTATCAGGCGCTCAGGGCGCACCAGCCGGTCAAGCGCTTGGCCGGCGGCGGCTATTTCCTGACCCGCTACGACGATCTGGTCGCGGTCTACAAGAACACCACGCTGTTCTCGTCCGACAAGAAACGCGAATTCGCGCCGAAATACGGCGATTCGCTGCTGTTCGAGCACCACACCACCAGCCTGGTGTTCAACGATCCACCATCGCACACCCGCGTCCGCCGCCTGATCATGGGGGCGCTGACGCCGCGGGTGATCGCCGGCATGGAGCCGGACCTGATCGGGCTGGTCGACCGGCTGCTGGATGCGATGGCCGCCAAGGGCCGGGTCGACCTGATCGAGGACTTTGCCGCCGCGATTCCGATCGAGGTGATCGGCAACCTGCTCGGCGTGCCGCACGACGAACGCGCGCCGCTGCGCGGCTGGTCGCTGGCGATCCTCGGGGCGCTGGAGCCGGTGATCGGGCCCGAGGCATTCGCGCGCGGCAATGAGGCGGTGGCCGAGTTTCTCGGCTATCTCGACAGCTTGATCGCCCGCCGCACCGCCGAGCCCGGCGATCCGGAGCGCGACGTGCTGACGAGGCTGATCCAGGGCGAGACCGGCGGCGAGAAGCTGACCGCCAAGGAGCTGCTGCACAACTGCATCTTCCTGCTCAACGCCGGCCACGAGACCACCACCAACCTGATCGGCAACGGCTTGGTGACGCTGGCGGCCAATCCCGATCAGAAGCAGCGGCTGATCGCCGAGCCCGCGCTGATCAAGACCGCGGTCGAAGAAATCCTGCGCTACGAGAGCTCCAACCAGCTCGGCAACCGCATCACCACCACTGAGGTCGAGATCGGCGGCATCGCCATGCCGGCCAACACGTCGCTGACGCTGTGCATCGGCGCCGCCAATCGCGATCCGGCGCAGTTTGCCGATCCCGACCGGTTCGACGTGTCACGCAGCCCGAACCGGCATCTCGCCTTCGCGTCAGGTCCGCATCAATGCGCCGGCATGGCGCTGGCGCGGCTCGAAGGCGCGATCGCGCTGTCTCGGTTTCTCGCGCGCTTCCCGGACTACGTTCTCGACAGCCCGCCGCAGCGTGGTGGCCGGGTCCGGTTCCGCGGTTACCTCAGCGTCCCCTGCCGGCTCGGTTAGCGCCGGCCGCTCCATCGCGCCGCCGCATTGTGCTGCGAGGTCTCACCCCAACAGCCTTCGTTGCTTCGCCTCGGCGTGCAACCGGTGGCGGCGCGCTGTGATTTCGATGATCATGGTGTGCAGAGATTCGTCCGGTCCGTGGGGGCCCAGAACGATCACGAGCGAGGCGTAGTGAACCGACCGACGATCAAGCATGGCGCCTCGCGGCGCTTCAGGACGCCCGCCCTCCTCACCCTGGCGACGCTGTTCGCCGTCGCAGCCCCGGCGCCTGACGCCGACGCCAAGCGGGCGCGCCCGGCAGCGACCACCGAGGCGACCGCGCCGCGCGAGGCCGGCGAGCCGATCATGGCGATCGTCTCGATCAAGGGCCAGCGGGTGACGCTGTACGACTCCGAAGGCTGGATCTATCGCGCGCCGGTCTCGACCGGGACCACGGGTCGCGAAACACCGGCCGGCGTGTTCGCGGTGGTCGAGAAGGACAAGGACCACCGTTCGACGATGTACGACGACGCCTGGATGCCGAATATGCAGCGCATCACCTGGAACGGCGTCGCGCTGCACGGCGGTCCACTGCCGGGCTATCCGGCATCGCATGGCTGCGTCCGGATGCCCTACGAGTTCGCCGAGAAGCTGTTCGACAAGACCCGGATCGGGATGCGGGTGATCGTGTCGCCGGAGGACGTCGAGCCGGCCGATATCAGCCATCCGGTACTGTTCTCGCCGAATGCGGAGGCGCTGGCCGCCGCGCCGACGCGCGCCGAGACTGCGGTGCGCGAGGCCGAGCAGGCCGCCCAGGCGGCCGATGACGCCAAGGCCGCCGCGACCGCAGCCGCCCGCGCGGTGAAACCGCTCAAGGACAATTTGCGCAAACTGGAGCGGGCCAAGGCGCGGGCCGAGGCGGCGCTGAAGGCGGCCGACAAGGTGCTGGTCGCCGCCAGCACCGACGAAGCCAAGGCCAAGGCGGAAGAGCGTCAGCAGCAGGCCGCGCAGCAGCTCGGCGAAGCCTCGACCCAGCTCGAGACAGCCAAAGCCGACGCGGACGCCAAACACGCCGCAGCAGCCGCCACCAAGGAGGCTGCGAAAACTGCCGCGGCGAAGAAGGCCGAGACGGCGAAGCTGGCGACCGACGCCAAGCTCGCGCAGGAGCCGGTGTCGATCTACATCAGCCGCTCGACCCAGAAGCTCTACGTCCGCCGCAACACCCGCAAGCCGCTGCCCGACGGCGGCGAGCTGTTCGACTTCTCGATCGAAGTGCCGGTGACGATCCGCGATCCGGAGCGGCCGATCGGCACGCACATCTTCACCGCGATGGCCCGCAACGACGCCGGTCTGCGCTGGAGCGCGGTGACGATCGAGAGCGCCGATGATGCTAAGAGCGCGCTCGACCGCGTCACGATCCCGCCGGAGGTGCTGGAGCGGATCGGCCCGACCGCGCTGCCGCGCTCATCGATCATCATCTCCGACGAGCCGCTGAGCGCGGAGACCAACTACCGCACCGAATTCGTCGCGGTGCTGAGCGATCAGCCGCAGGGCGGCTTCATCACCCGCAAGCCGACCAGCAGCGACGTTCCGGTGGCCAGCAGCGATGACTGGAACGATGGCGGCTTCGGGTTCTTCTTCCAGCCCAGGGAGCAACGCGTCCCCGAGCAATCCCGTCGCGGCCGTTATGGCGAGGGCTATTACCGCCAGCCGCAAGACTACTACCGTCAGGAGCAGCCCGGCTGGTGGTAGCGCCTGCCGCGCTACGCGTCTCCCTCTGCCGCGTCGAGAGCCTGGGGTGGCGTTCGCTGTACCAGCAGGGTCGGAATCCGGCGGGTCCCGCTGCGCACCGTGACCACGCGGGTGTCGGCGTGGCGCCCGGCCCGTGACGCGGTGACGGTCAGGCCGGCGGCGAGCAGCCGTTCGCGGGCAGCCTCGACATCGTCGACCCGCCAGCCGACGCCCCACAGCTTGTCGTTCTTGGCGTCCGAGCCCGCCACCGGCCGGTGCACCACCTCGATCCTGAGATCGCCGCAGTGGAACGACATCAGCCGCCCCCAGTCCTGCTGCGAGCGGTCCAGCGCCATATCGAGCCCGAGCCGGGCGCCGTACAGCGCCGCCGCGCGATCGGGATCGGAGGTCGAGATCACCAGATGATCGAGGCCCACCACCGGCGCCGGCCCAATCACCTGCGAGTGCGGCCGCTCGGAGCCGAGCTCAAGGAAGAACATCCGCACCCCGCGGGTGGTCTCGGTCGCGGTCCGGGTCCGCTTCCAGGTCAGCGTCGCGCTGGTGATGCGGTCGCGGCCTTCGACGTCGGCGACCGGCGTCGGCTGCAGCGCCACCCGATCCAACCGATAGCGCGCGGCGTTCGCGTCGGCGACCCGGAAGCACAGGCTGGCGATGCCCTCGCCCTGCAGCTTGATGAGGGTGCGCAGCCGCTCCGCGCTCTGCGAGGTGCCGGCCGGCGCCATGAATTCCAGCGACATGTTGTCGAAGGTAAACAGAACGTTGTCGGAGCCCTCGTCGCCGCCGCGCCAGGCCGGAGCGCGCGCCAGCAGCGTCTCATAGGTCGCGACCGCCTCGTCCAGATCGCTGACCAGGACGACGAGATGATCGATGGCGGTGATCATGGACGTTCCCCCGCAAGCACGCCGCCCCACGCAGTGATTTGCAGCACGATGCTATCGGGTTTGCCGCGCCGGTTCATCGGCGCGCAATCCCCGGGCGATGCCGAGGTGCCGCCCGCGGCGCCGCCACCGGACGCGCCATAAGCCGTTCGCTCGCACGCGACTGCCACCCTCGCCTCCCTGATCGCGCCTGCCCGGAACAAGGCAGCGCGCGCGCCGTTATGACTGGATTTTCGGCGAAACCGCTGTCGTATCAGTTGTGACCCTGCGGAAAATTTTAGCGAATGCGCCGCGAACGGCAATGCTATGCTGAACGCGCCGGAACAGGTCGCAGCCTCGGGACTCTCATGCACGCACTCTTCATCGGACAGACCTATATCGACGTCACCTTCATCACCGACCATCTTCCGACCGGCGACGAAAAGCACGTGGCGTCCGACTACGCGGTGTCGTTCGGCGGCAACGCGGTGACCGCGGCGTTCTGCTGCGCCAAGCTCGGGATCGTGCCCGACCTGATCGCCACCATCGCCAACGACTGGCTGGGGCGGATGTTCATGGACATGAGCGCGAAGTACGGCATCTCGGTACACCCGCGCAAAGTGAACACCTCGTCGCTGTCCTTCATCATGCCGAAGGACGGCAAGCGCGCCATCGTCCGCTGCCGCGACGACGAGCACATTCACCCGTTCCCGCTGCTCAACCTCGGCCAGTGCCGCGCCCTGCATGTCGACGGCCATCAGCCGGACGCAGCGATCCACTACGCAAAACTCTGCCGCGAGGCCGGCATCCTGACCTCGCTCGACGGCGGCGGCCTGCGCACCAACACCCACGAACTGTTGGAATTCATCGACGTCGCGATCGTCGCCGAGCGGCTGTGCGAGCAGATGGACATGACGCCGGAGAAGATGCTCGAGTATCTGAAGTCGCGCGGCTGCCGGGTCGGCGGCATCACCCTCGGCGAGCGTGGCCTGTATTGGTACGACGAGGCCGGCACGGTCCGCACCCTGCCGGCGCTGCCGATCCCGCGCGAGCGGGTGATCGACACCAACGGCGCCGGCGACGTGTTCCACGGCGCCTATGTGTTCTCGTACCTCAACAACCCGGCGCAGAGCTGGCAGCACCACTTCGAATTCGCCCGCGCCGCTTCGACCTTCAAGATCCAGAAGCTCGGCAACGAAGCCGGGCTGCCGACGGTTGCGGATATCGAGGCCGTCAAGCGCGAGTTCGTGGCGGCGGCGTGACGCCCCGCAACGTCATTGCGAGCGAAGCAATCCACCTCCGCACGAGGCCTCTGGATTGCTTCGTAGCTTCGCTCCTCGCAATGACGCGGTAAGCCTCAGTCTTACGCCGCCGCCTTCTTCAGGTCGAAGCTGAGATCCGCGGCCTGTTCGGGCGTCACCGACTTGTCGAGCGGGAGGATCTTGCGGCCGAACACGTGGTCGGCGGCGCGATTGACGGACTCAATGCCGATCAGCTTGCCGACCTTGTAGCAGAACGCCGAGAACGAGCGCTCGGCGACGCTGCCGCGGATCACCACCTGATCGAAGCCGGCGGTGAGCCCGACGATCTGCAGCTTGTCGTCGCCCTGATCGGACCAGAACCACGGATAGCCGTCATAGGCCTTAGCATCGCCGGTCAGCCGCGCGGCGACGCAGCGTGCCTGGTCGGTGGCGTTCTGCACCGACTCCACCCGCAGCGTCTCGCCGAACCGGACACTCTCGAACAGCGCGCAGTCACCGATCGCCGAGATGTTCGGATCACTGGTGAGCAGCTGCTGATTGACGATGATGCCGGCGGCGGTCGACAGGCCCGCTGCAGCGGCGATTTCGACATTCGGGATCACGCCGACGCCGACCACCACCAGATCGCAGGGCAGCGTCTGACCGTTGCTGAGCGCGACGCCGGTGACGCGATCGCCGTCGGCTTCGATTTCGGTGGCGCGGACGCCGTAATGCATGCGGATGCCCGCCGCGGTGTGGCGATCATGGAAGTAACTGGAGATCTCCGGCGTCACAGCACGCGCCATCACCCGCGGTGCCAGTTCGACGACGTCGACCTCGAGGCCCTTGCCGCGCGCAGTGGCGGCGAATTCGAGACCAATGAAGCCGGCACCGATCACAACCACGTGCTTCTTATTCGGCATCCGTTGGCGCAGCACTTCGCTCTCATCGAGCGTGCGCAAATACAGCACGTCCGGCAGCGAGGCGTTGGGCACATCGAGCATGCGGTTGCGCGCGCCGGTGGCGAGCACGAGGTGGCCGTAATCGATCGCGGTGCCAGAAGCGAGCAGCAGCTTGCGGCCGTCACGATCGATCGACACCATCCGGTCGGAAATCAGCTCGATTGCCTGATCCTGGAAGAACTTCTCGGGTCGAAACATCAGCGAGTTGGGATCGCCGCCACTCTTGAGATACGCCTTCGACAATGGCGGGCGCTGATACGGCAGGTGCTTTTCATCGTTGATCAGCGCGATACGCCCGGCGTACTTCGCCTGCCGCAGCGATACGGCGACCTGAAATCCGGCATGTCCGGCTCCAGCAATCAAGACCGTGTCGTTCATTGTTGAGCTCGTTGAGTTGGGATCGGCGCGGCGGACGCGCGGGAGGTGGGGATCAGCCCAGGCTGTAGCACAGTCCCCTACGGGTGGTCAGCACGTTTGCCGACCGGCTCCCCATCGCCTCAATAGATCGGCGGCCGGAAATCGAGGATCGGCCCCTTCGGCTCCGACAGCGCGTCCAGCGCCACCGCGTCGACCAGCAGCGGCCCGCGTGAGCGGGTAACCGCGCCGACCCGCTCGATCTTGCCGAACGCCGCTTGGATATCCGGCCGCGCCGCGGCGTTGTCGACGCCGACCAGCAGCAGCGGGCCCGCGAGTTGCTGGGCCGTCGGCGCCGGCGCCGCGAGCCAGCGGAATCGTTCGCCGCGCTGAACCACGCAGATGCCGGGCGGCAGATAGAACTCCAGCCAGCCGGTGGTGCCGTAATCGTCGGTCAGCACGCAGCTCGCGCCGATCCGCCGCCGCATTTGATCGATCTCCGCCACCATCTGCGGTACGCCAACGCCGACCGACCGTACCGTCGCGTCGCGTCGATAGCCGGTCAGCGCGCCGGTGTTGACCTGCACCACCACCAGCGCGAACAGCACTGCACCGGTCGACACCGCCCAGCGCCGGCAAACCGTCACCACGCGGGCGATCCCGGGCGTCCAGTGCCGGTAGGCGGCACCGACCGCGGCGGCGAGCGCGAACGCCGGATACAGCGGGCTCAGCCAATTCGCCTCGACGCGGTCGTGCAGCGCCTGCCAGGTGAAATACAGCGCGATCGTCCACACCGTGGCGGCAACCAGAACCCGCGACGCTGCCGGCCCGGTGCTGCGCTTGCCGAGCGCGATCAGGCCCATCACGCCGAGGATGAACACGAACGGCGTCGCCAGCACGAACTGGGTCGGGATCAGTTCTGCGACGTAATGCGGCTCGAACCCGCCGAGCTTGGCGCGGCCGAACTGCTTGACGAAGGAAATCCACTCGTGCTGCGCGTTCCAGATCACCACCGGCGAGAACAACGCGAACGCGACCACGCCGCCGAGATACGGCCACGGCGACAGCAGCCAGCGCCGCAGCGGCGGCACCCAGAGCAGCCAGATCAGGATCGCCGGGCCGAAGAACAGCGCGGTGTATTTCGACAGCAGCGCGAGCCCGACCGCGACGCCGACCACGAGCCACCATACGCCCCTGCCCGTCGCCGCAACCTGCGCCAGAGCGAGCAGCACGAAGCTGGACGCCACCAGCAGCGGCGCGTCCGGCGTGACGATGGTGGTGCCGGCCGACACCATCATGGTGGCGTTGAGCAGCACGGTTGCGGTGGCGGCGATGCGTTCGTCGTCGAACAGCAAAACCGCGGCGCGCCACACCGCCCAGCTCATCGGCAGCGCCAGCAGGATCGACACCAGCCGGACGCCGAATTCGGTGTCGCCGGCGATCAGCGTGCCGAGCTTGATCATCACCGCCACCATCGGCGGGTGATCGAAATAGCTGAGGGCGAGATTCTTCGACCAGGTCCAGTAATACGCCTCGTCGAAGGTCAGCGGCGTGACCGCCGCGGCGAGCAGCCGGAGTGCAACCAATCCGACCACGACCAGAATCGTGGCGATGGCGGGACGCCGCATCGCGTCGCTCATCGGCCGATCATCGCTTGCGCCAGACGAACAGGCCGGACATCGCGTAGTTCCACACCACGCCCATCAGCGCACCGGCCGCGCCTGCCAACCACCAGGTGATGTGCTCGTTATAGACCGCGAAGGCGACGCCGACATTGGCGAGCAGACCGACGCCGCACACCAGATAGAACAGCAGCAGACCGCGGATAATCGCGAAGCCTTTGAGTCGCTGGTCGCGATAGGTCAGGAAATTGTTGAGGATGAAGTTGCTGGTCATCGCCACCAGCGCGGCGACACCCTGCGCCTCCGCGAACGGCTGCTCGAAAACCTTCAGCACCACGAATAGCGTGACGAAGTGCACCACCACACCGGTCGAACCGACCAGCGCGAACAGGATGAAGCGCAGCGACAACACGTCGTGGCTGAACTTCGCCAGCACCAGGCCGAGGAAATCCAGCGCCACCATGGAGTCGAGCTTGCTCTCGCCGTGCAGCCGCGACCCAAAGGTGAACGGCACCTCGACGATGCGCAGGCTGCCGCGTGCGGTCGCGATCACGTCGAGCAGGATCTTGAAGCCCTGGGTCGAGAGCTCCGGCGCGAGCTGTTCGAAACGGTCGCGGCGGATCATGAAGAAGCCGCTCATCGGGTCGGCGACCTCGATCTTGAGCGCCTTCTGGGCGACCTGGGTGGCGATCGAGCTGATCCCGGCGCGCTGGCGGTTGAAGCTGTCGGCGCTGCCGCCTTCGATATAGCGGCTGCCGATCACGAGATCGGCGGCGTTGCTCTCCAGCAGCGACAGCATTTTGGCGAGCTGGGTTTCGTCGTGCTGCAGGTCGGCGTCCATCACCGCGGCATAGGGGGCGCCGGAAGCCAGGATGCCTTCGATGCAGGCGCCGGACAGGCCGCGCCGACCGATCCGGCGGATGCAGCGTGCGCGCGGATCGCGGCGCGCCATCTCGCGGACCACCTGCCAAGTGCCGTCGGGAGAATTGTCGTCGACGAAAATGACCTCCCAGGCCACGCCGACGAGCGCTGCTTCCAGCTTTCGGAACAGCAGCTCGACATTGTCGCGTTCATTGAAGGTCGGGACGACCACCGAGAGCTGCAGCGGAACCGCCGCGGGCTGGGCACGGGTCGCGACCGCGGCTGGGCTGGCATCGATCATCGCGCCATGCGTATAGCGGCGCACACGAGCTCTGCCAAGGCGAGCCCCGGACGATTTGGATCAGAAATGTTTTGAAATCGGGTGGCTAGGGCACCCCAAAAAGGTCAACGACCACGAACAACAGGTGCGCGTACATCCGGCGCTCCCTACTATTCAGTGGTCGTCTCGGCGTCGCACGCTCCGTATCGAAGCATCGACGTCGCCGTTGCAACCAAGATAGGAACGGGGTGCAACTTTCGCAAGGGGTCAGACATGAAGAAAGCTCAGGCAGGCGACATCCGGATCGGCATCGGCGGCTGGACCTACGAGCCGTGGCGCGGCGTGTTCTACCCGGACAAACTGCCGCAGCGGCGAGAGCTGGAATATGCCGCCTCCAAGCTGACCTCGATCGAGATCAACGGCACCTTTTACGGCTCGCAGAAGCCGGAGAGTTTCCGCAAATGGGCCAGCGAGGTACCGGAGAGCTTCGTGTTCTCGCTGAAGGGGCCGCGGTACGCCACCAACCGCAAGGTCCTGGCGGAAGCCGGCGACAGTGTCGAACGGTTCTACCATTCAGGCGTACTCGAACTCGGCGACCGGCTCGGCCCGGTGCTTTGGCAGTTTGCACCGACCAAGAAGTTCGACGAAGCCGATTTCGGCAAATTCCTCGAACTGCTGCCGCGCGAGATCGACGGCCGCAAACTACGGCATGTCGTTGAAGTTCGTCATGACAGTTTCAAGACGCCGGCGTTCATCGCGCTGCTGCGCGAGCACAAGATTCCGGTCGTGTACTCCGAGCACGCGACCTATCCTGAGATCGCCGACATCACAGGTGATTTCGTCTACGCACGGCTGCAGAAGGGCAAGGACGAGATCGCCACCGGCTATCCGGCGAAAGCGCTTGCCGCGTGGGCACAGCGGCTGCAGCTCTGGGCCGATGGCGGCGAGCCCGACGATCTGCCGAAGGTCGATGCGGCAACCGCGAAGCCGCACAAGCGCGACGTGTTCGCCTATGTGATCCATGAAGGCAAGGTACGCGCACCCGCTGCAGCGATGGAATTGATCAAACTCGTCGGCTAAGTTGCGGCGGTACACGCCCAACTGAGCGGACGTGACGCGCGACATTGCGTCACCGCAAGGCCTTGCGACCGATCAATGGGATAGTCAGGGGCGGCGGGCTAGGCTCGCGCTCATGTACTACATCAACAAAAGGATCCGATTTCGGATGGACAAGATCGACTTCATGAACGGCCAGATCAAGGCGCTGGTGAACTTCGCCAACGCACTGATCAAGTCACATCCGTCGCCGACCATCCTGCGTCACCACTTCGAGACGGCAGCACGCGCCGCGCCGAATTCGCCCGAAGGCCTGTCGCTCTCGGAGGCGTATATCGACGGCATGGCCGACATCGATCGTCAGCTCGCAGTGGCGCTCGAACACGCGATCGCACGCCGCGACCGGCACGAACCGCAACCGGACTAATCCCTCGACAACCCTACAACGTACTAGACAGCCGTCACAACCAGGACTTTAATACGTAAATATTGTCACGTATTAGTTGCTTACCTGAGTAGTGGCGATGCGTTTCGGCTGGGTGGTGAGCGCGTTCGGGCTCGTCGCGGTCTTGATCGCGCAAGCCGGCTGCGCCACCGCCCAGACCTTCGATCCCTCGCTCGACGAGCCCGAGCTCGACCTTCCGGCGCCGCCCTCGTTCGATTTCGGCGCGGTGACCCCGCCGGACATCGGGAGCGTCGATACCGACGACGACGAGGGACTAACCGGCGACCTCCCGGCCGGTCGAAGCAACTTCTCTCCTTTGGCCGACTTGGCGGCCGACCGGTTCAGTGGCGGACAAGGACATGCGTCGCTGCTGTTCGGCGGCTACGATCTGTGGCGCAACGGCGCCTCGCTCTACGGCGGGTTCGAATGGTTCGGCGGCGGCACCGCCGAGAATGGCCCGGTGGTCCGGCTGATGGTGTCGGAGGCTTTGGAGCGTTACCAGGCCGGGCGCTTCACCTATATCAACGACATTTCCCGCGCCTCGGTGCTGGCGGGCTGGCGTTTCAAATCCGGCGCGTTCGAACTGAAGATCCTCGCCGGCCCCGATCTCGAGAACCGCGCCTCGATGCCCGACTACCGCGAGCAGCGTTGGCGTGGCACCCATGGCGGCGTGCGTATCGCGGTGGAGAGCTGGGCCGAGCCGACCCCGGAGACGATGCTGTCGTCATCGTTCTACGCCACCACCGTCGCCGGCAGCTATGGCGCGCGGCTCGCCGCGGGCTGGCGCATGTTCGACGCGTTTTGGGTTGGGCCGGAGATGTCCGGCTCCTCCGATGAATTCAGCCGGCAAACCCGGATCGGTATCCATCTCACCGGCTTCGAGGTGGCGGCGATGGAATGGTCGGCGGCTGCCGGCTACGTCCGCGACAGCTATGGCCGCAGCGGCATCTACAGCCGCCTCGGCGCATCGCTGAGGCGGTAGCTGGTCCAAGCCGCAATTGATCGCGAACGCTGACGCGATCAGTCGAGCGTGCGGCGGAATCGGGTGACGGCGATGGTCATCGCGATCAGCATCAGCGTCAGCAGCGCCAGGGCGTCGTACTGAAGGTTCTCCAGCGTCGAGCCCTTCAGCATGATCGCGCGGACGATGCGCAGGTAATGGGTCAGCGGCAGGCACTCGCCGATATACTGCGCCCAGATCGGCATGCCGGCGAACGGGAACATGAAGCCGGACAGCAGGATCGACGGCAGGAAGAACATCATCGACGCCTGCATCGCCTGCAGTTGGTTCTGCACCAGCGTCGAGAAGGTGTAGCCGATCGCGAGGTTGGTGGTGATGAACAGCGTCGACAACAGCGCCAGCATCGCCAGGCTGCCGCGTAGCGGCACGCCGAACAGCAGCACTCCGATGCCGAGGATCAGCGACGCCTGAATAAAACCGACGCCGACGTAAGGCAGGATCTTGCCGAGCATCACCTCGACCGGCGTGATCGGCATCGACAGCAGGTTCTCCATGGTGCCGCGCTCGATCTCGCGGGTCACCGACAGTGCGGTGAAGATCAGCATCGTCATGGTCAGGATGGTGCCGACCAGACCGGGCACGATGTTGAGCCGCGACGAGGCGGCCGGGTTGTAGCGGGCGTGGGCGCGGATCTCGAACGGCGGATTGGCGGGATCGCCGCCGACGCGGTCGTGCATCAATGCGGTCTGCACGATCTGCCCGAGCGCCGACAGCGCCGAGCCGGCGGCGACCGGATCGGTGGCATCGGCCGCGACCAGGATTGCCGGCTTGTCGCCGCGCCGCACTGCGCGTTCGAACCCACGCGGGATTTCGACCCCGAACAGCACGCGCCCGGACAGCAGCAGATCATCGAACTCGGCGACGCTGTGCACCTCGCGGGTGAACTTGAAGTACGCGGTGTTCTCCAGCGCCTTCAGGATCGAGCGGCCGAGATCGGAATCCTCCTGCAGCAGCACCGCGGTCGGCAGATGCCGCGGCGTGGTGTTGATGGCGTAGCCGAACAGCAGCAGCTGCATCACCGGGATCACGATGATCATCGCGAAGGTGAGACGATCACGCTTGAGCTGGATCAGCTCCTTGACCAGCATCGCGTAGGTCCGGCGCAGGAAGCCGAACCGCGGCTCCTTGATCGGCGCCCCTGGCGTCGGCGCATCGGCCCCGGCCGCGGTCATTGGAAATTGTCCTTCGACCGGCTCATCAGCTCGATGAACACGTCCTCGAGCGAGGGCGCGCCGTGCTGCCAGCTCTGCCGCGGGTTGTTACGATACGGCGCCAGCGTCTGGTCGAGCGCGGCCTGATCGCGGCCGGAGACGTGCAGGCTGGTGCCGAACGGAGCCACCATGTCGACACCCGGCTTGTCGGCAAGCTCGTGCGCAAGCGGGCCAAGGCCTTCGCCGGTGGCGACCCAGGTGGTGAGTTGCGAGCCGGCGATCACCTGATCGACGGTGCCGTGCGCCAGCAGATGGCCGTAAGCGATGTAGGCGATCTCGTGACAGCGCTCGGCCTCGTCCATGTAGTGGGTCGAGACCAGCACGGTGAGACCTTCGGCAGCGAGCGCGTGGATCTCGTTCCAGAAGTCGCGGCGGGCTTTCGGATCGACGCCAGCGGTCGGCTCGTCGAGTAGTAGCAATTGCGGGTTCGGCAGCGTACAGGCGCCGAGTGCCAGCCGCTGCTTCCAGCCACCGGACAGTTCGCCGGCAAGTTGCTCCTCGCGACCTGACAGCCCGAGCCGCTTGATCATCTCGCGCGCCGAGCCGCGCGCATCGGGCACGCCGTACAGCCGGGCAACGAATTCGAGATTCTCGCGCACCGACAGGTCCTGATACAGGCTGAAGCGCTGCGTCATGTAGCCGACCCGGCGCTTGATCTTGGCCGCATCGGTGCGGATGTCGAAGCCGAGACAGCTGCCCTCGCCGCGGTCGGGCGTCAGCAGCCCGCACAACATCCGGATCGTCGTGGTCTTGCCGGAGCCATTGGGACCGAGGAAGCCGTAGATCGAGCCGCGCTTCACCTGCATCGACAGGTCGTGCACCACCTCGCGGCCGTTGAACGACTTGGTCAGGCCGCGGACATCGATCGCGATGTCGCGGGCATCGGCCGCGATGGTCGGTGCGTCGGTCATGGCTTGCTGGCCGCGACCGGCGAAGGCGCCGCGGTGGCCGGTGGCAAATACACGCTGACCGGCTGGCCGACCCGCAGACTCACCGGCTTGTTGGGCCGCGCCTGGATCAGATAGACGAGCTTGTTGCGCTCATCGAGGCTGTAGATCACCGGCGGGGTGTACTCCGCCGTGGTCGAGATGAAATAGATATCCGCCGACAGATCGGCCGCGCAATTATCGCACGTCACCCGCACCTTCTCGCCGATCGCAAGCTTGGGCAGCTCCGGCTCCGGCACGTAGAACCGGATCTTCATGTTGCCCGGCGGCAGGATCGACAGCACCGGCTTTTGCGCCGCCACCATTTCGCCTTCGCGGAAGTAGATCTGCTGCACCGTGCCCGTCACCGGCGCGCGGATTTCGCGGCGCGCCAGCCGCGTCTTCGAGGTCTCGACGCGCGCTTCGGCGACCCGCAGAGTCGAGACCGCGGCGTCGAGATTGGCCTGGGTGCCGGAGCCGGTCTTCGACAGCGATTGGGCGCGGTCGAAGGTCTGCTTGGCGTTGGCGAGCGTCGCCATATTCTGGTTGAGGTCGGCCTGCTGCAGGTCGTCGTCGAGCGTGTAGATCAGCTCGCCGGTCTTCGCCTCGTCGCCTTCGCGCACCTTGAGCTTGGTGATGCGGCCGGATTCGTCCGGGCTGACGAAAATCAGATCGGCCTCGACCCAGCCTTGATAACCGGGATCGTTGCCCTTGCCGCAGCTTGCGAGCGCCAGCGCGAGCAGCGCCGCAGCGCCGCAGCGTAAAACAAGCGAGGGTCGCGTCATGACGCCGTCCTTTCGCCGAAAATCAGATCGAGATGCGCGCGCAGCATCGCCTGGACGTCGAGCGGCGCGAACCGGCCGAACAGCCCCTGCCAGATCACCGACAGCACCACCGGCGCGACCGCGAGCTGCGGAAACTGAGCCAGCGCCGCAGAGCTGATTTCGCCGCGGGCGACGCCGAGCTCCAGAATGCGGCGAATGCCGGCGACGCCGGGCTCGACCACGTTGCGGTAGTGAAATTCCGCCAGCGACGGAAACCGCGTGCCCTCCGCCAGCACCAGCCGCAGGATGTCGCCGCGCCGGGTCTGCGCGACATCGTTCACGAAAGCGTCGGCGAAAGCCTCGAGCATCTGCCGCGCCGAGACGCCGGGCGGCGGCGGCGACGTCAGCCGCTGCATGGTCGGCACCAGCGCGGTGCGCACCAGCTCCTGAAACATCGCCTCTTTGTCGGTGAAGTGCAGATAGATCGTGCCCTTGGCGACGCCAGCGCGCTTGGCGACGTCATCGATCCGGGTCGCCGCAAAGCCGCGCGCAGTGAATTCATCCAGCGCCGCCTCGATGATTGCGGCGCGCCGTTCCGCCGCCTTGGCGGCACGGGTCGACAGCGCCTCCGCTTCCGAAGCTGGCTTGGTCGTTGACGCGGAGCTGCGGGCCGCAGCAGCTCGCTTCGCAGCGACGGGAGCAGAAATCGGCAGACTGTTTGAGGCACGCTTCATTCTCACATTATGACTGACCGGTCAGTCATAATCAAGATCTGGGCTTTCCACCCTTTGGCGGACGATCGTTCAGGCGCTGACGCGGTTACGGCCGGCGCGTTTGGCGCGATACAGGGATTGGTCGGCGCGCTGGATCGCATCGGCCAGGGTTTCGGCCGGGATGGCGGGCGCGATACCGACGCTAATGGTGACGACGCGGCCGCCCCCGAGACCGGGGTGCGGGATCTTCAGGTCGCTGACTGCAAGGCACAGCCGCTCGGCCGTGTCGTGCAGCTCGGCTTCCTCGAGCCCGGGCAGCACCACGGCGAATTCCTCGCCGCCATAGCGCACCACGACATCGCAGGAGCGCAGGTTGCGGCGGACCGCGGTGACGATCTGCTGCAGGCAGCGGTCGCCGGCGGCGTGGCCGCCATGGTCGTTGAACAGCTTGAAATGGTCGACGTCGATCATCAGCACGCTCTGCCCGAGCGACGGCACGATCGAGGCCGCCTCCTGCTCGATCAGTTCGTCGAGGTAGCGGCGGTTGAACACGCCGGTCAGCGCGTCGGTGGCGGACAGCCGCTCCAGCGCCGCATTGGCCTGGCGCAGATCGCTCTTCAGCCGCGCATCGCTGCGGCGGATCGCTTCCAGTTCGGCGATCTGCGCATCCTTGCGCTGACGGGCGCGTAGCGCGATCACGCAGGTGACGATGCACAGCCCGACCAGATCGATATTGGTCCAGGCCGGCGGCCAGCGCAGGCCGGTGACGGTGATCAGAATGTACAGCACCGTGCCGGTAACGGTCATGATCTTGGTGGCCGGCCAGGACAGCGCTGATACCAGCGCGCCGGCGAAGATGACGAACAGCGCCGCCATCATGTAGCGTCCGGCGAACGGCTCCGGCGCGAACTGGCCGATCGCCGTCACCGACAGCGCGAACGCCACCACGGCCGTGGCCTGCACGGCCGATTGCATCGCCCGGTCGTCGGGCCGCCGGTTGAGCACCAGCGCGAGCAGCACCAGCGGCGTGACCAGCAGCAGCCGCAGCCCCAGCGCAAACGCCAGATGCGGTGCATCGAGCACGGCGAAGTCGATCGAGAGCGCAGCAAGGTTGACCAGCAGCGTTCCGATCAGAAACCGCCGCCGAGCGCCGGCACCGCGCATCGGATGGGCGCTATCCGGCGCATCGGATGTCCGGCGGTCATGGGGAATGGGCAACTGGTCGGTCACGCTCGCGTCCGTGGAATCGGCGGTGTCGCCGTGTTCCCTCATTGCGCCCTTGGCCGCTTAAGATGCGTTGATGCAGCTCTGCCACCCACGGTTTCCGGCTGCGATGCCTAACGAGCCGCTAAGCCGCACCCGACGAGACGAACGATTGGGAACGCCCGACAGCACTTGGGGTTGTCCCGACACAACATCGAGGGAGAGAACGCATGTCCACCGAATGGCTGTGGGGTATCGGAATCATCGTGCTGGGGATCGCGATCGCCTACGCAGTGATGCGCAACCGAACGCGCAGTGCCGCCGAAAAGCAGCTGACCGAGACGGTCGCCAAGGAAAACTATCGCGCCGAGGATCTCCAGGAGCGGCCGCGGCCGATGCCTGAATAGCACTCGTCTCAGGTGTGGAACTTGAGCCCGTCGAGGATCTTGTCGACCACCTTGCGGTCGGCTCGGACGGCGAGGCCAACCAGCGACAGATCCGCCCGCGCCACCGCCTTCACCGCCTCGCGGTTGGCGGCATCGTGCGTGGTCTTGAACATCGCCTCGGTGTAGATCGCCGGCTTGACGTTGCGGGCCAGCGCCCGCTCCAGCGCGCGCGACAGACCTGGGCCATCGGCGCCGTACACCAGGATCGGCTGACCGATCAGCGGGTGATACGGCGTTCCGCTGCCGTCTTCATAAGGTTCGCCGATGCACTCCGGGAATGCCGCAGCGATGCCGGACGTGAGGAACGCCGCAACATTCAGCTTCTGCCAGGCTTCGAGATCGGTGCGGATCACCAGCGCGATCTTGGTATCGAACTGCATGCCCTGCTGATAGCGCGGCCATCCCGACCTGTCAGTTCACGATCGTTTCAGGTCAGAGCATTCAGCCCTTGGCGTCACACGCCCAGGCGCGGATCACACATTCCTTGCCGCCATATTCGTAGCAGCGCCGGGTCGCGGCATTGAGCGAAGAGGAAATCTTCGATTCCACCGCGTAGCCGTGCGCGCCGCAGGGATTGCTCATATCGACGGCCAGCGCCGCACAGGCCCGGCGCATCGTCAGCATGGTGCATTCGCCCTTGCAGCGCTGCCGCGCCGCGGCGATCGCGGCCGCCTCCGCCGGATAGTCAAAGGCTTGGCCATAAGCGCCGCATTTGCCGACCGCCAGCGCACCAGCCGCATGTGCCGGCGCAACGAGATGCAAACACGCGATCCAAACAACAGCCATCAGCGCGGCTTTGCGCCACGCGGCAATCAACAATCGCAACGTCCCCTCCCCCGAGGTTCAACCCGGGTTCCAAATTATCCGGCCGGCCGTTTCAACTTGGTGAACGAAGCGCAAATCGCCCGCGTGGAGGCCGGCCGATCAGCGGTGCGGACTCCGCCGCGCCAGAAAACGCTCGAGCTGCGGCTGCAATTCACCGGTCGCGAAGCTGAGGTGAAACAGCCGCCGCTCCAGCGCCAGCCCGTCGGCAAGCCCGACCGAAACCGCCCGATCGACCGCCTGTTTGGCGAATCGCACCGCTTGTACCGGATGGCTGGCGATCAGTTTTGCCGCCTCGCAGGCAGCCTGGTACGCCGTGCCGTCGTCGACCACGCGGCTGATCAGACCGATCCGCTCGGCCTCGGTCGCAGAGATCAGTCGGCCGGTCAGGATCAAATCCATCGCTCGAGCGCGCCCCACCGCCCGTGCCAGCCGCTGGGTGCCGCCACCGCCCGATAGCGTACCGAGCGCTATCTCCGGGTGACCGAACCTCGCGCCGGTGCCGGCGATCACCAGGTCGCACATCTCGATCAGTTCGCAGCCTCCGCCGATCGCATAGCCCTCCACCGCCGCGATCAGCGGCTTAGTGCAGGTGGCCAGCCGGTCGCAGCAGCCGGAAAAATCCTCGGCCAGCGCCGTCGCAAGATCGATACTGCGCATCTCGGCGATGTCGGCGCCGGCGCAGAACACCTCGCGGCCGGTCAGCACGATCGTGGCGATCGCAGCATCGCGTTCCAACTCATCGAGCGCGGCGGACAACTTCCTAATCACGTCGCGCGACAGCGCGTTGCGGGCCTGCGGCCGATCCAGTGTCACGATGCCGATGGCGCCCTGACGATCGATTTTCACCACCATACCGGCTTCTCCCTGACTGCCGCGACGCCAGCGCCGATCTAGCCGCCCAGGCTGGATCTGGTAAAATCGATCATTCAGAAAGATCGATTGGATTTTCCAATGAATGTGCAGCACCTGCGCTACTTTCTCGCCGTGATGCAGGCCGGCTCAGTGTCGCGCGCCGCCGAACAACTCGGCGTCACCCAGCCGACGCTGTCGCAGGCCCTGAAGGGGTTGGAGCGAGACTTCGGCACGGCGCTGTTCGCGCCGGACGGACGCGGCATCCGCGCCCTACCGAGCGCCAAACGGCTCGAAGCCAAAGTGCGCATGGCACTGCAGACGCTGGCGGAGGCAAAGCGCGAACTGAGCGGACCGGCACCGGCACGGTTCAGGCTCGGCGTGCTGCCGAGCCTCACGACCCATTGGCTGCCACGACTGCTGCCAACCGATGGTGAAGCAATCGAACTGATCGAAGCGCCGGCCGACGAGCTCGAAAAGCTGGTCGCGAGCGGCGGGCTCGATCTGGCGCTATCGATCGCGCCGCATCGTAATCTGCACCGCAAGCTGCTGCTGAGCGAGCCGTTCCGGCTGTTCGTCGGAGCTGATCATCCGTGGTCAGGCCGTCGCAACGTGGCGCTAGCCGACCTCGACGGCCAACCCTTCGTGTTGCGTCAGGGCTGCGAACTCGTCGGCACCGGCCGCCGGCTGCTTAGCACGGCAGGCGTACGGTTTCGGATCGTCGCCAAGACACGGCAGGAATCCACCGCCGCCGCGCTGGTCGCTGCGGGTCTCGGCTGCACACTGGCGCCGGCAAGCTGGGGCGGTGCGAACTTGCGGGCACTCGACGTCGGCGGACTGACGCTGCAGCGCGACGTCACGCTGATCTGGAAACAGGCCGCCGGTGCCAAGGCTGCAGCGAAGCTCGCGACACGGCTGCAGGCGCGAGACTGACTGGCGACTTGCTAGAGCGCTTCATTGATTGAAGCGGACTTGGCCCTCACCAAGGGTCCTAGAGTCCTCATCCTGAGGAGCCCGGCAAAGCCGGGCGTCTCAAAGGATGAGGAGCCGCATGGCTTGCGGCGCATGGTTCGAGACGGCGCTTCGCGCCTCCTCACCATGAGGTTGTGATTGTTGTAAGCGCCCCGAACTGCGCTCCGATTATATCTAACCGCGTAACTGCTCTAGCCGCGCCGCGCCTGATCGAGCGCTTGCGGGGTATCGATGTCGAGGAACGCCGCCTCGCCTTCGACCGGCACTTCAGTCACCGCTTCGCCATGCTTGGCGATCAAATGCCGTGCGCCGACATCGCCGCCGAGCGTCATCAGCTCGGCAAAGAACCGCCGCGACCACAGCACCGGATTGCCGCGGCGTCCCTCGGCGACCGGGACCACGATCAGCGCGCCGCGATCGGGATCGAACGCGGTGATCATCCGGTCGATCAAGGCCGCGTCGATCAGCGGCATGTCGCCGAGGCAGACGATCGCGCCGTCGGCATCCTCGCCCAGCGCCGCGATGCCGGCCTTTACCGACGACGCGATGCCTTGGGCGAAGTCGGGATTGTGCACGAAGGTGAGATCGAGCCCGTGCAGCGCCGCTTCGACCTCGCCGGACTGATGACCGGTGACGACGATGGTGCGCGCAGCCTGCGAGGCCAGCGCCTGCTCGGCGACGATGCGCACCAGCGGCTTGCCGTTGAGATCGGCGAGCAGCTTGTTGGGCCCGCCCATCCGCGTGCCGCGCCCGGCGGCAAGCACGATCGCCGCGACGTTGCGGCCACTTTCGGCGACCGGCACCCGCGGCTGCGGCCGCGTCACGATTTCCATCAGCAGGCCGCCGACACCCATCGCGGTGATATCTGCGCGCGTGACGGTGAGCCCCGCGAGCAGCCGCATCAGCACCCAATCGAAGCCGTTCTCGACCGGCGAGCGCGCGCAGCCCGGCGCGCCGAGCAGCGGCACACCCGAGACCGCGCCGACCAGCAAGAGATTGCCCGGGTCGACCGGCATGCCGAAATGCGAAATGGTGCCGCCGATCGCGCCGATCGCCGCCGGGATCACGTCGCGGCGGTCGGCGATCGCAGAGGCGCCGAATACGATCACCATCTCCGCGCCGAGCCCAACAAGTTCTTGGATCGCAGCCGACAGCGCAGCCTCTTCATGCGCGACGCGGCGCTCGGCAATGATCTCGGCGCCGGCCGGCGCCAGCCGCTCGGCCGTCACGCGCAGCGTCTTGTCGATCACCTTCGGGGCAAGGCCGGGGAGCAGCGTCGACACCACGCCGACGCGCTTGATCACATAAGGCGCGACCCGCAGCGCGCCGCCCCGCGCCGCCGCCACCGCGGCATCGCGCAGGCGGCCTTCGACACCGAACGGGATCAGCTTGACGGTGGCGACCATCTCGCCTTCGACCACCGGCTTGAACGCCGGCAGCGTCGCGAGCGTAATCGCTTCATCGACGGCGTTGACGCGATCGACCACGGCGCGATCGATCACCAGCACACCGGCCCGTGCCGCGAACAGATTGGCGCGGCCGGTGAACGCGCGATCGACCGTCACGCCATCGCCGGCGACCGCGCCTGCCACATCCGCGGCCGCGACATCCTCCGAGACGTCACCGGGCTCGAGCTGAACCACCACGATCTCGGCGATGCCGGCCTTCTCCAGCGCCGCGACTTCGGCCGGGCCGATCGTCGTGCCCTTCTTGAGCAGCAGACCGTTCTGCCGCAGCGAATGCACGGTGACGCCGCCGATCGCATCGGCCGGACGGCGCGGGCCGAACTTCATGCCGCGGCCGCCTTGGACGATGCCGGCAACCGCAGCGCTGCGGTGATCTCCGCCATGATCGACACTGCGATTTCGGACGGCGACACTGCGCCGATGGCGAGCCCGATCGGCGCGTGAATGCGGCCGAGGTCGGCATCGGAAGCGCCCTGCCCCTTCAGCCGCTCCAGCCGCTTGGCGTGGGTTTTCTTCGAGCCGAGCGCGCCGATGTAGAAACAGTCGCGCGCGAAGGCGTGCAGCAGCGCCGGATCGTCAATCTTCGGATCGTGCGTCAGCGCCACGAAGGCGGTGTAGTGATCGATGTTCAGCGGCGGCAGCGCCACGTCGGGCCACTCGGCGATCAGCGGCACGTCAGGGAAACGCTCAGGGCTGGCGAACGCGGTGCGCGGATCGACCACGGTGACGTCGTAACCGAGCGAGCGCGCCAGCGGTGCCAGCGCCTGACTGATATGCACGGCACCGACGATCACCAGCTTCGCGGTCGGCGCATAGACGTTGAGAAACAGCTTGTTGCCGTCGACCTCGATGCTTGCGCTCTTGCCCATGCGGAGCTGTTTGCCGAGCTCGGCGGCGAGCGGATCGGCGGCGATGTCGGCGGCTTTCACCAGCCGCTGCGCGCCGGTCGCGGTGTCGGTCACCACGATCGCCGGACGCCGCGCCGCGCGTTCGGCGTTGAGTTGCTGCAGGAACTCGAACTTCACGGTAACCGCCCCACTTGCCTAGATCGCACCTCAGAAACCAGCCCGGGTTTACACGCCCGCGGCCGCCACCCGTCATTGCGAGGAGCGAAGCGACGAAGCAATCCAGCTAGGTGCACTGAGCTCCTGGATTGCTTCGCTTCGCTCGCAATGACGGAGACCATGTTTCAATTCCTCGATCGCGTTCTCGGCCACTCTCGCACGCGCCGAACTAATCGACCTTTTCGACGAACACCCGGATGGTGCCGCCGCAACTCAGCCCGACCTTCCAGGCGGTCTCGTCGGCGACGCCGAATTCCAGCAGCTTCGGCGTGCCGCTGTCGATCACGTCGAGCGCTTCGGTGACCACCGCGCCTTCGACGCAGCCGCCCGAGACTGAGCCGAGAAATGTCCCCTCGTCATTGATCACCAGGCTGGAGCCGGCGGGACGCGGCGCCGATCCCCAGGTTTCCACCACGGTAGCGAGCGCCACGCCGCGGCCGGCTTTACGCCAGTCCTCGGCGGCTCGCAGGATGTCTTCGTCGCGGTCGAGCTGCATGGAGGCGTCTCCTCTTGCTTGGCTGCTGGGCGCCGGTCAGGCGACGGAGCGGATCGTGCTGAAATGGTGCGGCGGCGGTGCCGACGACAGCGCCGCGATCAGCGTGTGCATTGAGGTCAAATTATGCACCGGGCGGAATTCGTCAACGTGGGGTAGCATCATTTTGATGCCCTGGGCGCGCGGCTCGAAACCGTCGTAGCGCAGCAGCGGATTCAGCCAGATCAGCCGGCGGCAGGAGCGGTGCAGCCGGTCCATCTCGAACGCCAGCTTGGAGTCGCTCTCGCGCTCCAGCCCGTCGGAAATCAGCAGTACGATCGCGCCCTGGCCGAGCACCCGCCGCGCCCACAGCTTGTTGAAGCTGTGCAGCGAGGTCGCGATCCGGGTGCCCCCGGCCCAATCCTCGACCGAGGAGGTGCAGCTCGCCAGCGCCTCGTCCGGATCGCGCTGGCGCAGCGCGCGGGTGACGTTGGTCAGCCGCGTGCCGAACAGGAAGGTCGAGACCCGCTTGCGATCGTCGGTGATGGCATGGAGGAAGTGCAGAAACAGCCTCGTGTACTCGCTCATCGAGCCGGAGATATCGAGCAGCGCCACGATCGGCGCCGGCTTGTCGATCAGGCCGAGCTTGCGAATGTCGACGATATCGCCGCCGGTGCGCAACGAGGCCCGCAGCGTGCGGCGCAGATCGAGCTTGAGGCCGCGGCGCTCGGGCCGCACTCGCCGGGTGCGCAGCTCCGCCTGCGGCAGCCGCATCCGCTCGATCGCGCGGGTGACTTCGGCGATCTCGGCGGCGCTCATCTGCGCGAAGTCTTTCTTCTGCAGGATCTCCTTGTCGGAGACGGCAAGACGCAGTTCCTGCTCCTCGGCCGACGGCATATCGCGCGTCGCCGCCGGCGACATCGCCTCCTGCACCCGGCGCGAAGCCGGCGGCGGCTTCTTCTTGGCGGCGTCCGGCAGCGGGATCGAGTCCAGCATGTGCTGCCAGTCCTCGGCGGCGCGGAAGAACAGCGCGAACGCCTGATCGAAGATCAGCAGATGCTCGCGGCGCTTGACGAAGATCGCTTCCAGCGTGGCGTAGAGATCGTCGCGCTGGCCGATCTCGATCAGCTGCAGCGCATCCAGCGCATCGATCACCGCCCCCGGCCCGACCGGCAGCCCGGCCGCCCGCAGCGCCCGCGCAAAGCCGACCACATTGTCCGCCATCTTGCCGGTCGGCGGATTGAGATGGTCGATCATCGCGGTCGGATTACGCTGCATCGTTTGCCACGCTCTCTCAACTTGTCATTCCGGGGCGCACCGAAGGCGCGAACCCGGAATCTCGACGTCGGTGCCGGCTTCAGATTCCGGGTTCGCGAGCTTTCGCTCGCGCCCCGGAATGACGAACTCCTAGTCGGTCCACAACCTCGCCGCTTGCGCGGCCTGCTCCCTCTCCCGCTTGCGGGAGAGGGTTGGGGTGAGGGCGACGCGCGCACGGTGCCTGGGGCTCCCCCACCCCAGCCCTCCCCCGCAAGCGGGAGAGGGAGTCCGCTGCCGCTGTGGCGAAGGCCGAACCACACAACAAATCAAAGAGCCCGATAAAGAGACCTATTACTTCTCTTCGGTCGCGTCCTTGACCAGTTTCTGCACGGTGTCGCCTTGCATCCGGGCGATGTCGTCCTGGTACTTGAGCAGCGCGCCGAGGGTGTCGCCGACGACTTCGGCGGTGAGCGCGCGGGCGTCGAGTTCGGTCAGCGCAGTCGCCCAGTCGAGGGTTTCGGCGACGCCCGGCGATTTGTAGAAATCCTGCTCGCGCAGCGCCTGGACGAAGTTCACCACCTGCTGCGACAGCTTGGCCGAGATCCCCGGCACGCGCGACTTCACGATCGCCAGTTCGCGCTCGGCGTTCGGATAGTCGACCCAGTGATACAGGCAGCGCCGCTTCAGCGCGTCGTGGATCTCGCGGGTGCGGTTCGACGTCACGATCACGATCGGCGGCGCCGGTGCCTTGATGGTACCGAACTCTGGAATCGTGACCTGGAAGTCGCTCAGCACTTCGAGCAGATACGCCTCGAACGCCTCGTCGGCGCGGTCGAGTTCGTCGATCAGCAGCACCGGCGCGCCCGCCGTGTCCGGCTCCAGCGCCTGCAGCAGCGGCCGCTTGATCAGGAAGCGCTCGGAGAAGATGTCGCTGGAGAGCTGATCGCGGTCGGTATCGCCGGCGGCTTCGGCCAGCCGGATCGCGATCATCTGCGCCGACGAATTCCACTCATACACCGCGGAAGCGACGTCGAGCCCCTCGTAGCACTGCAGCCGGATCAGCCGGCGGCCGAGCGCGGCCGACAGCACCTTGGCGATCTCGGTCTTGCCGACGCCGGCCTCGCCTTCGAGAAACAGCGGCCGGCCCATCCGCAGCGCCAGAAACACCACCGTCGCCAGCGACCGCTCGGCGAGATAGCCGCGGCTCGTCAGCAGTTCGAGCGTGGCGTCGACGGAAGCGGGAGGCGCGGCTGCGGTCATGGCCGATCCGTGTCCAGGCTCACGCCTTGCCGTTGGCGGCGTCGACCGCGCGCTTGGTCAGCACGCCGATCAGATGCGCCCGATATTCGGCGCTGCCGTGCAGGTCGCTGTTCAAGCCATCGGCCGAAACGTGCAGGCCGTCGATCGCCTTGGAATTGAACCGCGCCTTCAGCGCCTCTTCGAACGGAGTGACGCGGAACACGCCGTCCGCACCGGCGCCGGTGACCGCAACGCGGACGTCCGACGGACGGCGGGCGACGAACACGCCGACCAGCGCGTAGCGCGACGCCTGGTTGCGAAACTTGATGTAGGCGGCCTTCTTCGGCAGGGGAAACTGCACCTTGGTGATGATCTCGTCCGGCTCGAGCGCGGTCGAGTACATGCCCTGGAAGAACTCTTCGGCCTTCAGCTTGCGCTTGTTGGTGACCACGGTGGCGCCGAGCGCCAGCACGGCCGCCGGATAGTCCGCGGTCGGATCGTTATTGGCGAGCGAGCCGCCGATCGTGCCCTTGTGGCGCACCGCCGGATCGCCGATCAGCGACGCCAGTTCGGCGAGCGCCGGGATCGCCTCGCCGACGATCGCCGAGTTGGCGACTTCGGCGTGGGTCGCGGTGGCGCCGATCACCAGCGACCGGCCCTTCATCTCGATGCCGCTGAGGCCTTCGATATGCGACAGGTCGACCAGATGCGGCGGCGCCGCCAGGCGCTGCTTCATCACCGGCAGTAGCGTGTGGCCGCCCGCGATCAGCTTGGCGTCCTCGTTCTTCAGCAGCAGATTGGCGGCCTGGCGAACGGTCCCGGGGCGGTGATATTTGAATTCGTACATTGCGCTTCCCTGAGCTTCCTAACGTCTCGTTGGGCGTGCCGCGCGGCCTCGTTGAAGCGGGCCGGCGCAGTGCCGGTCAGCTGCGGTCGGAGTTCGCCATCGCCTTGGCGCCGGCCGCGATCGACACCACGATGTTCTGATAGCCGGTGCAGCGGCAGAGATTGCCTTCGAGCTCTTCGCGAATCGTCTCGTCGGAGAGGTCGTGGCCCTTGCGGTGCACCATGTCGACGGCCGTCATGATCATGCCCGGCGTGCAGAAGCCGCATTGCAGGCCGTGGTTCTCGCGGAAGGCTTCCTGCATCGGATGCAGCGGCGCGCCGTCGGCGGCGAGCCCTTCGATCGTCGTCACTTCGTGACCGTCGGCCATCACCGCCAGCGTGGTGCAGGACTTCACCGCCTTGCCGTCGAGATGCACGACGCAGGCGCCGCACTGCGAAGTATCGCAGCCGACATGCGTGCCGGTGAGCCGCAGGTTCTCGCGCAGAAACTGCACCAGCAGCGTGCGCGGATCGACGTTCGCGGTCACAGGGTTGCCATTGACGATCAGGGAAATCTTGGCCATCGGCCCTCTCTTCAATGCGCACCGCCGCGTTGCACGGCGATCATTCGTCTTTTAGTTGTGTTTCTTGAACCGATCTTACGGGGCAACCCCAGGATCGGCAACCGCGAACGGCTCGGGCTGCGCCGGAGCCGCGGCCGTGTAATGACATCCGCGTGATCGGGCGCCGCAGCGCCGTCAGGCCGCGCCGTTGCCGTTCTGCACGGCCTTGGAAAAGTTGGCGAAGAACTCGTCGGCGAGCTTCTTGGCAGAGCCGTTGATGAGTCGCTGGCCGAGCTGCGCTAGCTTGCCGCCGATATGCGCTTCGACATCGTAGGACAGCAGCGTGCCGCCATCCTTGTCGGACAGGCCAACCGTGGCACCGCCTTTGGCAAAGCCGGCAACGCCGCCCTCGCCTTCGCCGGTGATCTTGTAGCCGTTGGGGGGATCGAGATCGGACAGCGTGACCTTGCCCTTGAAGCGGGCCGATACCGGGCCGACTTTCAACTTCGCCACAGCGCGAAAACCGCTGTCGTCTTCGGTCTTTTCAAGCTCTTCGCACCCGGGAATGCAGACCTTCAGCACTTCCGGATCGTTGAGCTTGCTCCACACCAAATCTTTCGGCGCGTCCAACTGGACTTCGCCGTTCATCGTCATGGCCATGGATATTTCCTCCCGGATCGGCGGCCGCCTCGGACGGCGGCATTGCGACTACTTAAGCACGCCGGGCGGCAAAGAAAAAGTATCGCGACACCACCCCGAGCGATCGGCGGCGCTAGCAGTCGTGAGGCGGTGAGATAGGTAGCGCCCGGCCCTGGCGCCAGCGTCAAGCAAGCACGACAGCCGGATAAAAGCGATCAGGAGCGTTGCGCTGCAGCCGGATAGTTCGGTTCGAACGTCGCCGTGTCGGTGCTTGGTACAGCCGCTGATTGCGTCGATGGCTCGACCAGCATCAGAATCGCAGTGCCGAGAAACAGCAGCAATTCGGTGGCGTGCAGCCGCATCGCTTCGGGCTCGGCGACCTGCGAGGCCATCACCATGCTGGCGAACGAGATCACACTGCCCAGCGTCAGCGCGAACGCCAGCGCCTCGTTGCAGCCGCCGGAGAGACGGACCGAGCGCCGCGTCAGCAGCGCCGAGAACACCAGCAGGAAGCCGGCGACCGTCAGCTTGGCGAGCGCCAGCAGCCATGCCATCCGGATGGTCGCCATCGCGCTGAGATGCAGATGATCGCTGACGAAGATCGCCACCGAGATATTGGGCCGGTCGTACAGTGCGTGGATCGGGGTGACGAACAGCCGATACCCCACGATCAGCCAGGTCGGCGTGATGTAGGCCGCCAGCAGAACTCCGTTCACCGAACTGATCCGCCAATCCGTCTTCATCGCCGTGCCCCACCAGCCAGCACGCCGAATCCGACGGCGCGCGACCAAAGCTAACCCCAGGTTAACCATCAGCAGCAATGGAAAGGCTTTGTTAACCTTAACGGCGGGTAACGACTGTGGATGGCACTTTGGAGAGCCTTGGCTCGGCTTTTCGGCACGAAACTTGCGTCGGATTGCACGTGATGGCGGTTGAGACAAAACCTATCCAAACGCGGAAAGCCCCGCCGTGGGGCGGGGCTCCCTGCTGTCGCTTCGGCACGCAGCCGTCTGGAGAAAGCTGCGGCCGGGCGATCGTTAAGTTAGCGGCCTTGGCCGGACCCGCCGTGTTGGCCACCATGCTGTTGGCCGCCCTGCTGCCGGTCTTGACCCTGCCGGTTCGGATCCTGCTGCTGCTGACCCGGACGGGCACCGCCGCCCTGCTGCTGCTGGCCGGGGGACGTCTGGCTCGGAGTCGGCTTCTGCTGATTCTGATTCGACATCGATGGTCTCCTTCAGAGTGTCGCGCCCACACCGACAACAAGCATCATGCGCCCGCGGTTGCGCGGATCGGCGTGATCTTTGCGCGGCTTTTGCGCGGCAACATCGCGCCCGGTGGAACCCTGCAGGCCGCAGCCGCCGTCCACAGGGAAGAAGGTTGTAATCGGGCGCTGTTGCCGCGATCGCGACCCACTGTTAGAAAATTCCAAAGCGAAGCGACGTTCCGGCTGCCGGGGCCCTCGCCGCATCGTGTGTGCAATGCGAGCGCGATCTCCGCCGCGGGGCCGTTCGGATCGCAATCCACGACCCTACGAGTCCCACTCTTTCGAGTCCTCTGACGACGGCAGCGCATGGACTATTTCGCCCAGCAGCTCATCAACGGTCTCGTGCTCGGCTCGATCTACGGCCTGATCGCGATCGGCTACACGATGGTGTACGGCATCGTCGGCATGATCAATTTCGCCCATGGCGACATCTTCATGATCGGCGGCTTCATCGCGCTGATCAGCTTCCTGATCCTGGTGTCGTTCGGCCTCAGCTTCGTGCCGCTGATCCTTCTGGTGGTGCTGCTGGTGTCGATGGCGATCACCGCGCTGTACGGCTGGACGGTCGAGCGCATCGCCTACCGCCCGCTCAGGCATTCGTTCCGCCTCGCCCCGATGCTGTCGGCGATCGGCATGTCGTTCGTGCTGATGAACTACGCCCAGGTGTCGCAGGGCGCCCGCGTCAAGCCGGTGCCGCCGATCATCACCGGCGGCTACACGCTGCACGAGAGCGCCGACGGCTTCAACGTCCAGCTCTCCAACGTGCAGATCCTGGTGGTCGTCACCACCGTGGTGCTGCTCGGCATCTTCACCTGGCTGGTGGCCAAGACCCGGCTCGGCCGCGACATGCGCGCCTGCGAGCAGGATCAGACCATGGCGGCACTGCTCGGCGTCGACGTCGACCGCACCATCTCAATGACCTTCGTGATCGGCGCCGCGCTCGCCTCGGTCGCCGGCATGATGTACCTGCTGTATTATGGGCTGATCGACTTCTTCATGGGATTCATCGCCGGCATCAAGGCGTTCACCGCGGCCGTGCTCGGCGGCATCGGCTCGCTGCCCGGCGCGATGCTCGGCGGCCTGCTGATCGGCCTGATCGAGACCTTCTGGTCGGCCTATTTCTCGGTCGAGTACAAGGACGTTGCGGCGTTCTCGATCTTGATCATCGTGCTGATCTTCATGCCGACCGGCCTGCTGGGCCGGCCGGAAGTCGAAAAAGTCTGAGCGGGCGCCGACGTGGCAAAACTCGCGCACGCCGCTGCTGCCCCTGTCGCCGCCGCCACGGTCGGCGTCGGTTTCATCTTCAAGAAAGCCCTGATCAGCGCCCTCGTGGCGCTGGTTTTATTTTCGCTGATGATCGGTGTCCGCACCGAGGCCGGCCCTGAGGGCGGCCTGATCTACTGGACCCGGTTCGGCGATCTCGCCGGCATGGTCGGCGGCGTATTCGTCGGCTCGATCGTGGTCGAACTGCTGCGGATGTGGTGGGGCCCGGTCGACACCTCGAAGATGATGCCGGCCGGCGCGCGCAAGACACTCGGCCTCGCCGGCCGCATCGTCGCTCCGGCGCTGCTGATCTTCACCTTCCTGGTGCCGGTGATCTTCTACAATCAGCGCTACATTCTCGATCTCGGCATCCTGGTGCTGACCTATGTGATGCTCGGCTGGGGGCTGAACATCGTGGTCGGCCTCGCCGGCCTGCTCGATCTCGGCTACGTGGCGTTCTACGCGGTCGGCGCCTACTCCTATGCGCTGCTCGCCACCAATTTCGGCCTGTCGTTCTGGATCTGCCTGCCGCTCGCCGGCATCCTCGCCGCGTTCTGGGGCATGATCCTCGGCTTCCCGGTGCTGCGACTACGCGGCGATTATCTCGCGATCGTCACTCTCGCGTTCGGCGAAATCATCCGCCTCGTCATCATCAACTGGCAGACGCTGACCGGCGGCCCCAACGGCATCAGCGGCATTCCGCGCCCGACGCTGTTCGGCATTCCGCTGGCGCCGGGGCCGAACGGATTGGCGGCGCAGCTCGGCATTCCATTCTCGCCGACGCATCGCCTCGTCTTCCTGTTCTATCTGATCCTGATCCTGGCGCTGATCACCAACTGGGCGACCATTCGGCTGCGCCGGCTGCCGATCGGCCGCGCCTGGGAAGCGCTGCGCGAGGACGAAGTGGCCTGCCGCGCGCTCGGCATCAACACCACCACGACCAAGCTCACCGCCTTCGCCACCGGCGCGATGTTCGGCGGCTTTGCGGGTGCGTTCTTCGCAACCCGGCAGGGCTTCATCTCGCCGGAGTCCTTCACCTTCCAAGAGTCGGCGCTGGTGCTGGCGATCGTCGTGCTCGGCGGCATGGGCTCGCAGCTCGGCGTCGCGCTCGCCGCTGTAACGCTGATCGGCGGCTTCGAACTGTTCCGCGGCCTCGATCAGTTCCGCATGCTGGTGTTCGGCATGGCGATGGTGCTGCTGATGATCTGGCGGCCGCGCGGCCTGATCGGCCACCGCGCCCCGACCGTGTATCTCGACCACAAGCAGGCGATCTCGTCCGACCTCGTCAAGGAAGGCCACGGATGAGCGCGGACCAGAACATCCTGCGCGTCAGCGGCCTGAGCATGCGGTTCGGCGGCATTCTCGCCGTCAACGACCTGTCGTTCGCTGCGCACCGCGGCAAGATCACCGCGCTGATCGGCCCCAACGGCGCCGGCAAGACCACGGTGTTCAACTGCATCACCGGCTTCTACAGGCCGAGCGCCGGCGAGATCAGCCTGACGCATGATGGTGGCGAGACCCACCGGCTCGACCGGCTCAACGACTTCCGCATCACCAAGATCGCCAAGGTGGCCCGCACCTTCCAGAACATCCGGCTGTTCCCCGGCATGACGGCGCTGGAGAACCTGATGGTGGCGCAGCACAACGCGCTGATGCGCGCCTCCGGCCTCACCTTCCTCGGCCTGTTCGGCGCGCCGTCGTGGCGAGCGGCCGAGAAGCAGGCGATCGAACGCGCGACCTACTGGCTCGACCAGATCGGGCTGCGCAGCCGTGCCGACGATGCCGCCGGCAACCTGCCTTATGGCGATCAGCGCCGGCTGGAAATCGCGCGCGCGATGTGCACCGAGCCGGTGCTGCTGTGCCTCGATGAACCTGCAGCCGGCCTCAACGCGCGCGAGAGCGGCGAGCTCAGCCAACTGCTTCGCAAGATCCGCTCCGGCGGCACTTCGATCCTGCTGATCGAACACGACATGAGCGTGGTGATGGAAATCTCCGACCACGTCGTCGTGCTCGACCACGGCGTCAAGATCGCCGACGGCACCCCGCGCGAGATCCGCGACGACCCCCGCGTCATCGCTGCCTATCTGGGCGTCGAGGACGAAGAGGTCGAAAAGGTCGAGCAGGAGCTCGGGCTGTGAATTGCCTCCCCTCATATACTTTGTCATGGCCGGGCTTGACCCGGCCATCCACGCCCGCAGGCAAGGCTGTGCTTGTGTCCGTGGATGCCCGGGTCAAGCCCGGGCATGACGAAAGTGAGCGTGGCGAGGTCGCATCATGACCTCCACCGCCCCCCTGCTCAAAATCGAAAACCTCCGCGCCGCCTACGGCAAGATCGAGGCGCTGAAAGGTGTCGATCTCGAGATCGCGCCCGGCGAGATCGTCGCGCTGATCGGCGCCAATGGTGCCGGCAAGTCGACGCTGATGATGTCGATCTTCGGCAAGCCGCGCGCCAAGGCCGGCCGCATCGTGTTCGACGGCGTCGATATCACCGCGCGGCCGACACACCTGATCGCGCGGATGAGCATCGCGCAGTCGCCGGAGGGCCGCCGCATCTTCCCGCGGATGAGCGTCGCCGAAAATCTGCAGATGGGCGCCGATGCCGGAACCGGCAGCAACGAAGAACGCGCCGCCACGCTCGAACGCGTGCTGACGCTGTTTCCGCGGCTGCGTGAACGCTTCGACCAGCGCGGCGGCACGCTCTCGGGCGGCGAGCAGCAGATGCTGGCGATCGGCCGCGCACTGATGAGCCGGCCGCGACTGCTGCTGCTCGACGAGCCGTCGCTCGGCCTCGCGCCGCTGATCACCCGGCAGATCTTCGACGCGATCCGCACCCTGAACAAGCAGGACAGGCTCACCGTGCTGATCGTCGAGCAGAACGCCAACCACGCGCTGAAGCTGGCGCATCGCGGCTACGTGCTGGTCAACGGTCTGATCACCATGAGCGGGACCGGCGCCGATCTGTTGGCCCGGCCGGAAGTGCGAGCCGCGTATCTCGAAGGCGGCCGCGGCAGCTGAGGTAGTCCCTCCCCGCGCGCGCGAGTCCTGCGGCACAATGCGGCAACCGGGTGCCGCCGGCGCCGTATTTTGTCGATGACTTGTCGTAAAAATCAGCCAACAATGCCGGCCGGTTTGGCGCTTCGGGCCCGCCTGGGCGCGGCTTTTCGTTTGCAAATCCATCGCAAGGATTCATCGATGACACTCAAGCTTCTCGGTTTGGCATTCGGCGTCTCGTTGGCGCTCTCGACCACGGCGCTGGCGCAGGACATCAAGGTCTCGGTCGCCGGTCCGATGACCGGCGGCGAATCCGCGTTCGGCCGGCAGCTCAAGAACGGCGCCGAGCAGGCGGTGGTCGATCTCAACGCCAAGGGCGGTCTGCTCGGCAAGAAGCTGGTGCTCGACGTGGAAGACGATGCCTGCGATCCGAAGCAGGCGCGTTCGGTCGCCGAGAAGATTGCGGGCGACGGCATCCCGTTCGTTGCCGGTCACTTCTGCTCGTCGTCGTCGATCCCCGCGTCGGAAGCTTACGCCGACGGCAACGTGTTGCAGATCACGCCGGCCTCGACCAACCCGCTGTTCACCGAGCGCAAGCTGTGGAACGTGCTGCGCGTCTGCGGCCGTGACGATCAGCAGGGCCTGGTCGCCGCCGAGTACATCCTGAAGAACTACAAGGGCAAGAACGTCGCCATCCTCAACGACAAGACCACCTACGGCAAGGGTCTGGCCGACGAGACCAAGAAGGCGCTGAACAAGGCCGGCTTCCAGGAAAAGATGTTCGAGTCCTACAACAAGGGCGACAACGACTTTAACTCGATCGTGTCGCGGCTGAAGCGCGATGCCATCGATCTGGTGTATATCGGCGGTTATCACCGCGAGGCCGGCCTGATCCTGCGCCAGATGCGCGACCAGGGCCTCAGCACCGTGATGATGGCCGGCGACGCGATGAACGACAAGGAATTCGCCTCGATCACCGGCCCGCTCGCCGCAGGCACGCTGTTCACCTTCGGCCCCGACCCGCGCAACAAGCCGACCGCCAAGCAGATCGTCGAAACCTTCAAGGGCAAGGGCATCGATCCGGAAGGCTACACCCTCTACACCTACGCGGCGTTCCAGGTGTGGTCGCAGGCGGTCGAGAAGGCTAAGTCGACCGATCCGAAGAAGGTGATCGACACCATCAAGGCCGGCGAGTGGGACACCGTGCTCGGCAAGATGGCCTTCGACGCCAAGGGCGACATCAAGGCGATCGACTACGTCGTCTACAAATGGGACGCCAAGGGCGGCTACGCCGAGATCGGCAACTGAGCCGACTGATCGTTGCGCCGCGGCTCCCGCGGCGCTCACCATCACCCCGCCCACAAACAGTCACCGCCCGGCTTGACCGGGCGGCCCAGTATTCCAGAGCGTTCACGGTGATGAGCGCTCTGCGCATCCAACTTGATCCGCAAAAGCGCAGCCTCTGCTCCTCATGGTGAGGAGCATCGCGTCAGCGATGCGTCTCGAACCATGAGGCGACGCATCGTGCGCTGCCATCCTTCGAGACGCGGTCCTAACGGACCGCTCCTCAGGATGAGGCTAGCATCGCGGCTTCAGAGACGAACTACCCAATATTCCCCAGCGCCGGGAAGGTGTTCAGCAGCCAGATCGAGACGTCGCTGATGGCGCCGGTGAGGAAGCCGATGCCGGTGAGGACCATCAGGACGCCCATCACTCGCTCGACCGTGGCGAGGTGTTTCTTCATCCGCGCGAACAGGCCGGAGAACTGTTCGACCATCAGCGCGGCGAGCAGGAACGGCACGCCGAGGCCGAGCGAATACACCGCCAGCAGGCCGGCGCCCTTGGCCACCGTCGCTTCGGCCGCGGCCACCGACAGGATCGCAGCCAAGATCGGGCCGATGCACGGCGTCCAGCCGAACGCAAACGCAAGGCCCATCACGTAAGCGCCCCACAGCCCGACCGGCTTCGGGATCGGCAGGCGGCCTTCGCGCATCAGGATGTTGATCCGGGTCAAGCCGAGGAAGTGCAGGCCCATCAGGATGATCACCACGCCGGCGATGATCGCGAGCTGCGCCGAATAGGCGCGGATCAGGCTGCCGACCAGGCTGGCGCTGGCGCCGAGCGCGACGAACACGGTGGAGAAGCCGAGCACAAACACCGCCGCAGAGATCATCACCGCACGCTTCGACGTGCGCTCGGTCTCGTCGGCGGCGACGTGCTCGATGGTCGCACCGGTCAGATAGATCAGGTACGGCGGCACCAGCGGCAGCACGCAGGGTGACAGGAAGCTGACCAGACCGGCGATCAGGGCGGCAGGGATCGAGACGTCGTGGATCATGGCCGGCTACATGCACCCGCGCGTAAAGCCCATGCAAGCCGCTGCGTCATCGTTCCGCGCCTTGTGATCGCACCGTGAGGGATTGCTTCGACCAATTGTTTATGCCGACAATGGCGGCCCTCGCTCAGCTCTCGGACGGATCCATCTTGCACAACCTGATCACCGATGTCGCCGGCGTCCGCGTCGGCCATGCGCACGACCACAAGCTCGCGTCCGGCGTGACCGCGATCCTGTTCGACAAGCCCGCAGTCGCCTCGATCGACGTGCGCGGCGGCGGCCCGGGAATTCGCGATGGCGTGCTGTTGGAACCGGTGAACACCGTCGAGCAGGTCGACGGCTTCACGCTGTCGGGCGGCTCGGCGTTCGGCCTCGATGCCGGCGGCGGCGTACAGGCTTGGCTCGCCGAGCGCGGCCGCGGCTTTGCGATCGGCAACGCGACGATTCCGATCGTGCCCGGCGCGGTGGTGTTCGACATGATCAACGGGGGCGACAAGGCGTGGGGCCGGTTCTCGCCGTATCGCGATCTCGGCTACGCGGCCGCCGAAGCCGCCGGCGACAGCTTCGCGCTCGGCAGCGTCGGCGCCGGTCTCGGCGCCACCACCGCGACGCTGAAAGGCGGACTCGGCTCGGCGTCGGCGACAACACCTGGCGGCGTTACGGTGGGCGCCATCGCGGTAGTCAACGCGATCGGCAGTGCCACGATCGGCGACGGCCCGTGGTTCTGGTCGGCACCGTTCGAACAGGACGGTGAATTCGGCGGGCTCGGCATGCCGCAGCCGTTCACGCCGGACATGCTGAAGGTGCGGCTCAAGGGCGCAGCGACGCCGAGCGCGGTGGAGAACACCACGCTGGTCGCGGTCGTCACCGACGCGGCGCTGACCAAGACCCAGGTGAAGCGGCTGGCGATGCTGGCGCAGACCGGATTTGCCCGCGCGATCTATCCGGTGCATGCGCCGCTCGACGGCGACGTGGTGTTCGCTGCGGCAACCGGCGTCAAACCGGTCGAGCCGCTCGCAGGTCTCACCGAGCTCGGCACCATCGCGGCCAACACGGTGGCGCGGGCGATCGCGCGCGGCGTCTATGAGGCCACCGCGCTGCCGTTCAAGGACGCGCAGCCGGCGTGGCGCGATCGGTTCGGCTCGAAGCGATGATATGAGGCGGCAGCGCTGCGCCGTGCGATGTCGTCATCCGCAGGCCCATCGCGCCCACGTTGATCATCGTTCGGCTAGTCGGAGGAGATGATTGCCGGGTCCAGCCCGGCAATCCATCATCGGGACCAAGCGTCGGTGATCAGGCGCTGACCGACAGCGACTGGGCCGAGGCCGCCTGGATCTGCGACGCCTGGCGCTGGATCAGCTGCTCGACGAAATTGTACGACGAGGTCGCGCTGCTCGACGACGAGCCGGTCGCCGCCGATGTCATCGTCACCTTGCTGCCGTCGGAGTAGGTGACGGAGGTGGTCACGCTGCCGTCGGAATTGGTGACGCTGGTCGAGGACGAGCCGGACAGCGCCGGCAGCAGCGGATCGCTGCTGCCGCCACCGCTGTTGCCACCGTTCGCACCGCTGCCACCATGGGCGTGATGCCGACGGCCGCTCTTCAGCGCCGACGACATCTCGTCCATGCTGACCTTGCCGTCGTTGTTGGCGTCCATCTTGCTGAACACCTTGTCGGCATTGGCGACGTTGGTGCCGCCGGCGCCGAGCGCATTCTCGAACTCGCTCTTGGTGATCGAGCCGTCGCCGTCGGCGTCGATCTGTTTGAACAGATCCTTCAGCGCGGAGTCGCGCGTCTTCGAAGCGGTCGAGCTGGAGCTGGAGGTCGATTGCTGGCTCTGCGCGTCGAGCAGAGCCTGCATCGTCTCCTGCGACAGCCCACTCGACGGAAACGAGCCGGAGCCGCTGGTCGACAGGGTTGGGAACGACGACGTGCTCGTGCTGCTGCTCGAGCTGGCAAACGGGTTGGTGAAGCTGGTGCTCTGCGACGACGATTTCGACGTCGAGCTCAGCGTATTGAGCAGTCCGGACAGCGCGCCCAGCGCGCCAATGGCAGGCAGCATGATCGAAGCTCCGCATTACACCGCTGGCCGCGGCCGGCAACTACGCACGGATCATTCCAACCTTCGGATCAGCAATCGCCGTGCCAGCCGCGAAGCTCCCGTAAATGCTGGTGTTTTTCGCGTGCGCCGGGCCGGCGAGACGGCAATTTCTGCCCCATCCGGCACAACCTGCCGGGCCTGCGCGGCCCAGGCGCGCGCTCCGGATTTGCGGGGAACCGGCGCGGCGTGGTAGCGAAGCTGATCCACCCACACGCACCTGGAAGCCCTGATGTCCTCCTTCGCGCTCCGTCCGCTCGCCATTGCGCCCTCGATCCTCGCCTCGGATTTTTCCAAGCTCGGCGAAGAGGTCCGCGCGGTCGATACCGCCGGCTGCGACTGGATCCATCTCGACGTGATGGACGGCCATTTCGTCCCGAACATTTCCTACGGCCCGGACGTGATCAAGGCGATGCGGCCGCACACCAAGAAGGTGTTCGACGCCCATCTGATGATCGCGCCGTGCGATCCGTATCTGGAGGCCTTCGCCAAGGCCGGCTGCGACATCATCACCGTGCACGCCGAAGCCGGCCCGCATTTACACCGCTCGCTGCAGGCGATCCGCGGCCTCGGCAAGAAGGCCGGCGTCTCGCTCAATCCCGGCACGCACCCGAGCGCGATCGAATACGTGCTCGATGACATCGATCTGGTGCTGGTGATGTCGGTGAACCCCGGCTTCGGCGGCCAGGCGTTCATCCCGAGCGCGGTTCAGAAGATCAAGCAGATCCGCGCCATGGTGGCCGGCCGCCCGATCGACATCGAGGTCGACGGCGGCGTCTCCGACAAGGTCGCCGGCGAACTCGCCGCCGCCGGCGCCAACGCCTTCGTGGCCGGCTCCGCCGTGTTCAAGGGCGGCACGCTGGAAGCCTACAAGGCGAATATCGCCGGCATCCGCAACGCCGCGCTGCAGGCGCGGGGCGAGGCGGTTTAAAGACCGTTCAGACCAAAATCGTCGAAACTGACGACAGGCAGAATTGCGTAGCACCGTGCCAGGTGGGACTGATGATGTAGCACCACCTGAGACACTCCGCCTCCGTTTCGACTTACACGAGTGTCACTGCGTTCATCTAGCGACCGCTCGCTTACACCGCCGTCATTGCCGGGCTTGACCCGGCAATCCATCACTCTTCGCAAGATAGCGCGCTGGCGCGCGCGATGGGTGCGCGGGTCAAGCCCGCGCATGACGGGAGTGGATGTGGCTGCGACTGCGCCACATAATCGGTCCCCCCTTTCAGCTGTCACCCCCCCTCGCTCGTCATTCCGGGGCGCCCGGAGCGCGCAGGCCGGAATGACGCGATGAAAAGACGGGGCCTGCCAATCGCGGAATCCGGGCTTCGCCCAGCCGGGCCTGAAGCCCGGGGGCGACGCCCCCCCCCCCGCCCGCCCCCCCTCCCCGTCCCTAGCCCCTGCCCCGCCGATCTGCTAAAGCGCGGCGTAATCCCCAAAACCCACGAGTTTGCGATGATCCCGCGTTATACCCGTCCGGAAATGGCTGCCATTTGGGAGCCGCTGACCCGTTTCAAGATCTGGTTCGAGATCGAGGCCCATGCCTCCGACGCGCAGGCTGCGCTCGGGGTGATCCCGAAGGAGGCCGCCGAGGCGATCTGGAAGGGCGGCAAGGACGCCGCGTTCGATGTGGCGCGGATCGACGAGATCGAGCGCGAGGTCAAGCACGACGTCATCGCCTTCCTGACCCATCTGGCCGAGTTCGTCGGGCCCTATGCGCGCTTCGTGCACCAGGGCATGACCTCGTCGGACGTGCTCGACACCTGCTTCAACGTCCAGCTCACCCGCGCCGCCGACATCCTGCTGGCCGACCTCGACCGCGTGCTGGCGGCGCTGAAGGCCCGCGCCTTCGAGCACCGGATGACGCCGTCGATCGGCCGCTCGCACGGCATCCACGCCGAGCCGGTGACGTTCGGCCTGAAGATGGCCTACGCCTATGCCGAATTCAGCCGCGCCCGTGACCGTCTGGTCGCCGCCCGCAAGGAAGTCGCGACCTGCGCGATCTCCGGCTCGGTCGGCACCTTTGCGCATATCGACCCGCGCGTCGAAGAGCACGTCGCGAAAGCGATGGGCCTCGCGGTCGAGCCGGTGTCGACCCAGGTGATCCCGCGCGACCGCCACGCGATGTTCTTCGCGGTGCTCGGCGTGATCGCCTCGTCGATGGAACGGCTCGCCACCGAGATCCGCCACCTGCAGCGCACCGAAGTGCTCGAGGCCGAGGAGTATTTCTCCGAGGGCCAGAAGGGCTCGTCCTCGATGCCGCACAAGCGCAACCCGGTGCTGACCGAGAACCTCACCGGTCTCGCCCGCATGGTGCGCGCCTATGTGATGCCGGCGATGGAGAATGTGGTGCTGTGGCACGAGCGCGATATCTCGCACTCCTCGGCCGAGCGGATGCTGGCGCCCGACGCCACCGTGACCCTGGACTTCGCGCTGAATCGTTTGGCCGGCGTGATCGAGAAGCTGGTGGTGTATCCGGAGAACATGACCAAGAACCTCGACCGCCTCGGCGGCCTGGTTCACTCGCAGCGGCTGCTCACCGCGCTGACCCAGAAGGGCTGCTCGCGCGAGGAGAGCTACAAGCTGGTCCAGCGCAACGCGATGCCGGTGTGGCGCGGCGAAGGTGACTTCCTGACGCTGCTGAAGAAGGATCCGGACATGAAGAAGTACATGACCGACGCCGAAATCGAAGAGCAGTTCGACCTCGGCTATCACCACAAGCACGTCGACACCATCTTCAAGCGGGTGTTCGGCGAGAGCTGAGGCGCGGCGCCGGCAGCGGCGCGCAACGAAAAGCCCCCGGTTTGCGGGGGCTTTTTTGTGGCTGCGGATGGTGTAAGCAGTCTGTTTGTGATGGCAGGAGCGATGCCTCCGAATGCTCCCGACACGGACACACCCTCATGGTGAGGAGGCGCGCAGCGCCGTCTCGAACCATGTGCCGCAGGCGATGCGTCCCCTCATCCTTCGAGACGCCCGGCTTTGCCGGGCTCCTCAGGATGAGGACTTTGGTGCCCTCGAGCAGCCAAGATCCGCTTCAATCAATCGATCAAGCGACAAGACTTGCCGGCGATGAAGTAAGCGCCGCTTACGCCGCTTTGGCGAAGTGCTGGGCGAGGCCGGCGAACAGGCCGCGGCCGTCGGTGCAGCCCATGATGTCTTCGACGTGGTTTTCCGGATGCGGCATCATGCCGAGCACGTTGCCGCGCTCGGAGACGATGCCGGCGATCGAGGCGGCGGCGCCGTTGATATTGTGGCTCTCGCCGACTTCGCCTTCCGGCGAGCAGTAGCGATACAGCACCCGGCCATCGCCCTCGAGCCGCTTCACGGTGTCTTCGTCGGCTTCGTAATTGCCCTCGCCGTGCGCCACCGGCACCTTGATCACCTGGCCGGCCTTGTAGCCGCGGGTGAACGGGGTGTCGTTGCGTTCGACGCGCAGATGCACGTCGCGGCAGATGAACTTCAGCCGCGCGTTGCGCATCAGCACGCCCGGCAGCAGGCCGGACTCGCACAGGATCTGAAAGCCGTTGCAGACGCCGAGCACCAAGCCGCCATCAGCGGCGAACTTGCGCACCGCGTCCATCACCGGCGCCCGCGCCGCAATCGCGCCGCAGCGCAAATAATCGCCATAGGAGAAGCCGCCCGGGACGACGACGAGGTCTGTGCCCTTCGGCAGCTCGGTTTCGGCATGCCACACCATCGCGGCGTCGTTGCCGGAGACGAGCTTCAGCGCGCGCGCCATGTCGCGCTCGCGATTGATGCCGGGGAAGACGAGAACGGCGGATTTCATGCGGTTTCCGTTAGCGCGTGGAGGGGCAGTGGACAATCGCGTCGATGGCGATGATCACGCAGACATCGTCGGCGAGTCGTTCAATTCGAGACGACGCTCGATGTGTTCGAGCCGGCCGTCATAGCGATCGAGGATTCCATAGACGTTCTGGACGTCCTGCTGCATGGAGATCAGGTAGCCGCGCATGGCGTTCATTTCAGATTTCAGCTCGTCGACCTTGTCCAATCTCTGCTGAACCTGCTTGAGCACTTCAAAAATCAGCTCGTTGCTCACGTCAGCCATGGCCTAGTCTCCGGAGACTAACCCTTCACCTCGATAGCATAATTCTCGATCACGGTGTTCGCCAGCAGCTTGTCGGCGGCGTCCTTGAGGGCGGCTTCGGCCTTGGCCTTGTCGGCGGCGCCGTCGAGCTCGATGTCGAACACCTTGCCCTGGCGCACGCTGGCGATGCCGGCGACGCCGAGCGACTTCAGCGCGCCCTCGATCGCCTTGCCTTGCGGATCCAGGATCCCGTTCTTCAAGGTAACAGTGACTCGTGCCTTCATGGTCGCCTCGATGATCCCCTCGTCATGCCGGGCGTAGTCCTGCCCTGCTGTCAGTCGTTCGTCGCTCTCATCCTTCGAGACGCCCGGCTGCGCCGGGCTCCTCAGGATGAGGTCCGCGGTATGGCGCAGGCCCCGGACACATCCTCATGGTGAGGAGCGTCGCGCAAGCGACGCGTCTCGAACCATGGGCCATGCGTGCGACCAGAGGACCGCGCGTGTCGCCTCAGCCCTTCACCAGCACCGGGCCGGAGCCGACCGGGCGCTCGTTTTCCATCAGGATGCCGAGGCGCTTGGCGACTTCGGTGTAGGCCTCCAAGAGGCCGCCGAGATCGCGGCGGAAGCGGTCCTTGTCGAGCTTCTCGTTCGACTTGATGTCCCACAGCCGGCAGCTGTCGGGCGAGATCTCGTCGGCGACGATGATCCGCATCATCTCGCTTTCGAACAGCCGGCCGCACTCCATCTTGAAGTCGACCAGGCGGATGCCGATGCCGAGGAAGAGACCGGTGAGGAAATCATTGACGCGGATCGCCAGCGCCATGATGTCGTCGATCTCCTGCGGCGTCGCCCAGCCGAACGCGGTGATGTGCTCTTCCGAGACCATCGGGTCGTTGAGCTGGTCGTTCTTGTAGTAGAACTCGATGATCGAGCGCGGCAGCTGGGTGCCCTCTTCGATCCCGAGACGCTGCGACAGGCTGCCGGCGGCGACGTTGCGCACCACCACCTCGAGCGGCACGATCTCGACTTCGCGGATCAGCTGCTCGCGCATGTTGAGGCGGCGGATGAAATGGGTCGGCACCCCGATGTCGTTGAGGTGCTGAAACAGGTACTCGGAGATCCGGTTGTTGAGGACGCCCTTGCCCTCGATCACCTGGTGCTTCTTGGCATTGAACGCGGTGGCGTCGTCCTTGAAGTGCTGAATCAGCGTTCCGGGTTCCGGACCTTCATACAGCACCTTGGCCTTGCCTTCGTAAATGCGACGTCGCCGGCTCATGGGGATGTACCGTGTTTTGTTGAAATCCATCGGGTGGTGGGCTCCGTCTGACGAAAGCGGCCCACGGCGGAGCTGCCGAAAGGCCAGGAATAGGAAACAGAACGAGAACCCAGCCTCGCTGCAACCTAGCTGATTGGCCCCCCCGATACAATCGATCCGGCCGGGTGGCCCGGGAGTTTTACCCCTCGCTGTGCGCCATTGTGGCAGTTGTCTTAACGGGCGGCTCTGGATATCTAGGCATCGAACCTGCCCACCGCAAACCGGCCCTTCTGCCGGCTCAAGATCGGAACAACAGACATGACCACGTTCGACAAGCGCGAAGAAGGCTTCGAGAGGAAGTTCGCGCTCGACGAAGAGCAGAAGTTCAAGGCCGAGGCGCGCCGCGACAAGCTGCTGGGCCTCTGGATCGCCGAGAAGCTCGGCCTGTCCGGCGACGCTGCCGCCGCCTACGCCAAAGAGGTGGTGATCGCCGACCTGGAAGAGGCCGGCGACGACGACGTGGTGCGCAAGGTCACCAAGGACCTCACCGACAAGGGCATCAACCTGCCGGAGACCGAACTGCGCGCCAAGATGGCCGAGTTCTATGCCCAGGCGGTCCAAGAGGTGAAGGCCGGAACCTGACAGGTTCCCGCCGGCCGCCACCGCGGCCACCTGATTGCCTAATCGAATTTCAAATGCCCGGGCCTGTCCCGGGCATTCGTGTTTTTGGCGCCGGCGCCGGGCCAAGCACGGCCGATGGTGTCCCACTCTGCGACAGCCCGCCTGGCTCGGATTAACGTTCGGCACGCAGGCGGAACAAAGCGGCGACGAATCGCTGCGAATCGGCCTTGCCGGCGCGGCGAACGCTGCAAGTTGTGCGTCCGCCTTCCCGCTCACACCAAGGCTGGAAGCGTCCCCTCGCCCATGGTCGGTGAACGGCGCGGAAGAGTTAACATTCGCGGTCGAACGATCTGAACGCGGCACGGGCGATGGCGCAGCGGTGGCCTGCCCCAACGATCCTCCGTCAGGGCCGGGGCGTGGCTGCGGAAGCGCTCGCGGCGACGTCCCCCTTGCCCTGCGATCTCCTAGGTATATATTCTTATGTTGGATTGATGCCCTGCTTTGACCGGAGCCCCAACATGCCCTTCCCGGTTTTTCGCTCCCCCATTCGTGTGCTCGACTCCTCCCTCGACCGGCTGGTGCTGGCCACGCTCGACGACGGACCGCCGCCGGTCCCTGGCGGCCGTCCGAAGGGCTGCAAGCGGCTGCATACCAATGCCAAGGTCGCCCATGTGCGCCGTCTGATCGAACAGACCTCGCTGACCTACAAGCAGATCGAGGCGAAGACTGGCGTCAGCGCCGGCACCGTCGGGCGCTGGAAGCGTGAGTTCAACTGGACGCGTCACCCATTGGCGCCGCGCGCCAGCGACACCGTGCCGACCGAGCGCGCCGGCCGCCGGCTGAAGCTCCGGATGCTCAGCAGCAAACTGCAGCAGCTTGCCGAACGCTATGTCGACGAGCTTTGGCAGTCGCCGTCGGTCGATCTCAACCGGCTGATCGAGGCGATGGAGGTGCTGAAAATGGCGCGGCTCACTCAAAAAGGTCGCGGTCGCCCCGGCAAACCCGGCCCGGCGCCGCGCACCGAAGAGGACTGGCTGGACCGCGAGCCCGCGATCCGCAAAGCCCTCACCGACATGCGCCACGGCGGCGTCTTCACCACCTGCATCCCCGCCGAAGCCATGGCGCTGCTGGACGACGCCTACACCCCGCCGAAGCGCGAAGTGGTGCGGCGGGGACCGAGGAGGAGGAAGTAGACAATTAAGGAGCTGCTTGCGCTAGGCCCTGATCTGCTCAACCCGATCGGATCGCGGCAGCCAAGGCAAAATTACACATTGAAGTTGTGCCGTTTTGCTCACAAACAATCGCCCAGGCCAGCGGGCCGGTGTCCGTTGCCCGGGCTATAACGAGAACTAAGAGGCGAGTTGGAACGGAATGGCTAGTCAGGCGCGAAAAGAGAAATTCTTGGCGGTGTTGGCTGAACTCGGCGGCTCCGCCGGCAACGGACGCCTGCGCGATGCGCTGCAATGGCAGGAAACGACCTATGACGCGGTGAAGGACGAGCTGGTCGCCGAAGGCGCCATCCTACCTGGCCGCGGGCGTGGCGGTTCGGTCGCATTGGCGAAGGCTGCGAAGATCGAACCCAAAAAGGCCGAACCGAAGCAGACGCCAGCAACCCCTCCTGCCACCAAACCGGCCCGCCCGAATGGCAATCGCAATGGCGGCGACCTCGGCTTCGAGGCCGATCTGTTCAAGGCCGCCGACAAGCTCCGCGGCAACATGGAGCCGTCGGACTACAAGCACGTCGCGCTCGGCCTGATCTTCCTCAAGCATATCTCGGACAGCTTCGAAGCCAAGCGCGCCGAGCTGCTGGCCGACTATCCCGACGGCGCCGAAGACCCGGACGAATATGCCGCCGAGAACGTGTTCTGGGTGCCAAGGGAGGCACGCTGGTCGCATCTGCAGGCGAATGCCAAGCAGCCGACGATCGGTAAGCTGATCGACGAGGCCATGATGGCCATCGAGAAGCGCAACGACACCCTAAAAGGCGTGCTGCCCAAGGACTACGCCCGCCCCGCGTTGAACGCGGTGATGCTCGGCGAATTGATCGACCTGATCTCCGGCATCGCGCTCGGCCAGGAAAAGGGCGAGGCGCGCGACGTGCTCGGCCGCGTCTATGAATATTTCCTCGGCCAGTTCGCCGGCTCCGAAGGCAAGCGCGGCGGCGAATTCTATACGCCGCGTTCGGTGGTCCGCGTCATGGTCGAAATGCTCGAGCCCTACAAGGGCCGGGTCTACGATCCGTGCTGCGGCTCGGGCGGCATGTTCGTGCAGTCGGAAAAATTCGTGCTGGAACACGAAGGCCGGATCGGCGACATCGCCGTTTATGGCCAAGAGTCGAACTACACGACGTGGCGGTTGTGCAAGATGAACCTCGCGGTGCGCGGCATCGACGCCGACATCAAATGGAACAGCGAGGGCAGCTTCCACAAGGACGAACTACGCGACCTCAAGGCCGACTACATCCTCGCCAACCCACCCTTCAACATTTCAGATTGGGGCGGCGACCGGCTGCGCGAGGACGCGCGCTGGACTTACGGCGTGCCGCCCGCCGGCAACGCTAACTTCGCCTGGATCCAGCACATTGTGCATCACCTCGCGCCGACCGGCACCGCCGGCGTGGTGCTGGCCAACGGCTCGATGTCATCGACCCAGAGCGGCGAAGACACCATCCGCCGCGCGCTGATCGAAGGCGTCGAGGGCAAGCCCGGCGTGGTCGACTGCATGATCGCCCTGCCCGGCCAGTTGTTCTACTCGACGCAGATCCCGGTCTGCCTGTGGTTCCTCGCCCGCGACAAATCCAACGGCATCGCCCGCGATGCCAAGCTGCGCGACCGACGCAACGAGATCCTGTTCATCGACGCGCGCAAGCTCGGCCACATGGTGGACCGCACGCGCAAAGAGTTTTCTTACGACGATATCGAGAAGATCACGCGGGCCTATCATGCTTGGCGCGGAGAGGCGGATGTGGGCGTCTATCAGGACGTGCCCGGGTTCTGCAAGTCAGCAGATCTGGAGAACATCAAAGGCCACGGATATGTGCTGACGCCGGGGCGATACGTGGGCGCGGCTGACGTTGAAGATGATGATGTGCCATTTCGAGAGCGGTTCGAAGCTCTGCGGGCAAAACTCGACGAACAGTTCACTGAAAGCAACAGGCTTGTGAAGACCATCCAAGCGAAGCTAAGTGAGATCGTCCCCCATGGGTGAATGGCTCACCGGCAATCTCGGCGACGTGATCGAGCTAAAGCGCGGCTACGATCTTCCCCAACAATCGCGCCAGCGCGGATTGATACCTATCGTTTCATCATCAGGGACCTCTGATTTTCATAGCGAAGCAAAGGTCAAAGGTCCTGGAGTGGTAACTGGGCGGTACGGCACGATTGGTGAAGTCTACTTCATCGATGGTGATTTCTGGCCACTCAATACAACTCTATATGTCCGCGACTTCAAAGGAAACGATCAGCGCTTCATCTCCTACTTCTTGCGTTGCATTGATTTTCTGGCCTACTCAGACAAGGCTGCCGTACCTGGGCTGAATCGAAATCACCTTCACACTGCTATTGTTAGATATCCTGCAGACCGTGAGGAGCAGTTCGCAATCGCCTCCATCCTCGGCGCTCTCGACGACAAGATCGAACTGAACCGGCGGATGAACGAGACGCTGGAAGCGATGGCGCGGGCGATCTTCAAGGACTGGTTCGTCGATTTCGGCCCGACCCGCGCCAAGATGGAAGGGCGGGCGCCCTACCTCGCGGCGGATGTGTGGTCGCTTTTTCCAGATGCTCTCGACAAAAACGGCGAGCCAGAAGGTTGGAATAGCTTTCGCCTAGATCAATTGGTAATCCATCATACCCGCGGGCTAACTCCTCTCGCAGCACCTGACGCCGAATTCGAGCATTTCAGTTTGCCTGCTTATGATACAAGCCGCTCCCCCACTCTTGAACGTGGGGCGCAGATTAAGAGCAACAAGACAATAGTCCCGCCGGATTCTATTCTGCTGTCGAAACTTAATCCCGAAATTGAGCGCGTCTGGATTCCGGAGCCTGCACAAGATCGACAGCAAATCTGCTCGACCGAGTTTTTAGCCTTTACATCAACCGAAAGCTCCAATCGAGCAATCCTATTTGGAATTTTTACTAATTTTGGATTCCGCGCGATGCTTCATTCCATGGCAACCGGCACCTCAAACAGCCATCAACGAATCTCCCCGACAAATCTCTTGCAGAGAAACGTACTGACTGCATCCCATACCACAATTTCGCAGTACGGGACTATTGCAGGCCCCTTCCTGCAGAAAATCTTGGGAAACCGTGCTGAGAACCGCGCCCTCGCCGCCACCCGCGATTTCCTCCTCCCCAAACTGATGTCCGGCGAAATCCGTATCAAGGACGCCGAGAAGATCGTCGGGAAAGCCGCATGAATTCTGAGGGCGACGAGGGAGAGGGCGAACTAATCTACAGCACCGAGGACGGCCGCGATGCAGTGCAGTTGCGGCCGGCGGACTGCACCGTCTGGCTGACCCTGGCCGAAATCGGCCTGCTGTTCGAGACGACCCCGCAGAACATCACCCATCATTTGCGCGCCGTTTTCGCGCAGGGCGAACTGACGCCGGAGGCGACAACTTGTAAGCACTCCTTACAAGTTCGACCGGAAGGTACACGTCAGATTGGGCTAGGCATTACCCGTCACGGTGGCAACGCCGGCAGTCCGGGTCCGACATTTCTATCATGATCATTTTTATCACGAATTGAGCGGAGACAGGTGTGGCCTATCTATCCGAAGCTGCCGTCGAGAAAATGGTCCTCGATCATCTCGCCCGGCTCGGCTATGCGGCGGCGTCCGACGCCGAGATCGGGCCAGACGGCAAGGCGCCGGAGCGGGAAGCCTATGCGGATGTGGTGCTGGTCAAGCGTCTCGCGGCGGCAATCGACAAACTCAATCCGGACATTCCCGCCGACGCGCGCGGCGACGCGTTGCGCAAGCTGCTCGCCACCGAGAAGCCCTCGCTGATCGAAGAGAACCGCCGCCTGCACAAAGCGATGATTGAAGGCGTCGACGTCGAGTTCTATGGCGAGGACGGGACAATTCGCGGCGACAAGGTCCGGCTGATCGACTTCGACGATCCCGCCGCCAACGACTGGCTGGCGACCGGCCAGTTCACGGTGATTGCCGGCACATTTAACCGGCGGCCGGACGTGGTGGTGTTCGTCAACGGCTTGCCGCTTGGCGTGATCGAACTGAAGGCGCCCGGCGGCGCCAACGCCACGCTGGAGGGCGCCTACAATCAGCTCCAGACCTACAAGAACCAGATCCCGGCGCTGTTCCGGACCAATGCGGTGCTGATCACCTCGGATGGCATCACCGCGCGCGTCGGCTCGCTGACCGCGGACCAGGAGCGCTTCATGCCCTGGCGCACCACGGATGGCGACGTGATTGCCGCCAAGGGCCATCCCGAGCTCAGCGTGCTGATCGAGGGTATCTTCGAGCAGCGCCGCTTGCTCGACCTCGTGCGCGACTTCACAGTGTTCGGCGAGACCGGCAAGGACCTCGCCAAGATCATCGCGGGCTATCATCAGTTTCACGCCGTCAAGCGCGCAGTGGATTCGACGATCCGCGCTTTGGCGCTGAATGTCAGGCCGACAACGGCGTCCCCGGGCTTTCCAGGCCTGCGCGAAGACCCTGCCGCCTACGGCCTGCCCGGAGTCAAAGACTACCCCAAAGGCGACAAGCGCATCGGCGTGATCTGGCACACCCAGGGCTCCGGCAAGAGCCTACTGATGGCGTTCTATGCCGGCCAGCTGGTGCGCCATCCGCAGATGGAAAACCCGACTATCCTGGTGATTACCGACCGCAACGATCTCGACGACCAGCTGTTCAGCACCTTTTCGATGTGCTGCGACCTGATCCGGCAGACGCCGATCCAGGCCGAAAGCCGGGAGGATTTGCAGGCGGCGCTCAGCCGCGCCTCCGGCGGCGTGATCTTCACCACCATACAGAAATTCACGCCGGCCGGCGGCGAAACGACCTACCCGAAGCTGTCCGACCGGCGCAACATCGTGGTGATCGCCGACGAAGCGCATCGCAGTCAGTACGGCTTCGGCGCTAAGATCGCGCAGAAGACCGGCGTGATTGCCTACGGCTTCGCTAAGTATTTGCGCGACGCGCTGCCGAACGCGTCGTTCATCGGCTTCACCGGGACGCCGATCGAAAAGGACGACGTCAACACCCCGATGGTGTTCGGCGACTATATCGACGTCTACGACATCAGCCGCGCGGTCGAAGACGGCGCCACGGTGCCGATCTACTACGAAAGCCGACTCGCACGCATCGAGCTTCGCCCCGAAGAAAAGCCGATCGTCGACGCCGAGATCGACGAACTGACCGAAGACGAGGCGATCACTGAACAGGAACGCATCAAGCGCAAATGGGCGACTGTGGAGGCCTTAGTCGGCTCCAAGAAGCGGCTCGCCATGGTGGCGGCCGACCTCGTCCAGCACTTCGAGGACCGCGCCGCCGCCCTGCCCGGCAAGGCGATGGTGGTGTGCATGAGCCGCCGCATCTGCGTGGCACTGTACGACCACATCGTCAAGTTGCGCCGAGATTGGCACAGCGATGACGACGCTTCCGGAGCTATCAAGATCGTGATGACCGGCTCGGCCGCCGATCCGGAAAGCTGGCAGCGCCATATCGGACCGAAGTCACGCCGCGACCTGCTGGCGAAGCGAGCGAAAGATCCGACGGACCCGCTGAAGCTGGTGATCGTGCGCGACATGTGGCTGACCGGCTTCGACGCACCGTCGATGCACACGATGTATGTCGACAAGCCGATGAAGGGGCACGGTCTGATGCAAGCGATCGCCCGCGTCAACCGCGTGTTCCGCGACAAGCCGGCCGGGCTCGTCGTCGACTATATCGGCATCGCGCAGAACCTGAAGAACGCGCTCGGCGAATATTCCGGCGCGGACCAGCGCCAGGCCGGCATCGACGAAGCCAAGGCGGTCGCCGCGTTACTCAAGGCGTACGAAGTCGTCAAGGCGATGTATCACGGGTTCGACTACGAGCGTGGCTTGGCCGGGACACCGCATCAACGCTTGGTCGTGCTGGCTGAAGCGATCGAATGGATTCTCACCCGTCAGCATGAAGCCGCTGCGCGCGAGACCAGCGAGGACGGCAAGCGCCGCGAGAATCGCCGCTATCAAGACGCCGTGCGTGCACTCTCTGTCGCCTTTTCGCTGGCAGCGGCCAGCGACGAGGCCCGCGCAATCCGCGATGAAATTGGGTTCTTCCAGACGGTCCGTATCGCGCTGGTGAAATCCGCTGAAAACTCGGGTCAGAGCAACGCCCAACGCGAGTTCGCCATCCAGCAGATTCTCGATCGCGCAGTGGTCTCGACCGAAATCGTCGACATCCTCGCCGCCGCCGGCATCACGTCGCCTGACATCTCCATCCTGTCGGACGAATTCCTCGCGGAGGTGCAGCAGCTCGATAAGAAGAATCTAGCGCTGGAAGCACTACGCAAGCTCCTGAACGACGAAATTCGCTCGCGCAGCCAGACCAACGTGGTCGAGACCAAGCGCTTCTCCGAGCGGCTGGAAGCCGCCATCGCCCGTTATCATAGCAACGCCATCTCCACCGTCGAGGTGCTGCAGGAGCTGATCGCCCTCGCCAAGGAGCTTCGCGCCGCCCGCCGACGCGGCGAGGAGCAGGGGCTCTCGCAGGAGGAAATCGCGTTCTACGACGCGCTGGCCGAAAACAACAGCGCGGTCGAGGCGATGGGCAACGACTCCCTCAAGCTGATCGCCCACGAACTCCTTGTCAGCCTCAAGGGAAACATCTCCGTGGACTGGTCACACCGAGAGAGCGCACGCGCGCGGATGCGTGTGCTGGTGAAGCGCATTCTCCGCAAGCACGGCTATCCGCCGGATCTTCAGGACGCTGCGGTGCAGACCGTGCTTCGACAGGCGGAAGCGTTGTCGGCGAGCTGGGCGGCTTAGTGGGTGGAGGCCCAGCCACGAATGATCATCCTCGCTCAAGCAGCCCGTTCAATTCCGCGCCCTTGGTCGCTCCGGCGAATGCCGTGAATGTGCCCTGCTCGGCGATCTCGCGCGCGGCGCCGAGGAAGCCGGCCCAGGCGCAGCGCGCCAGCGAGCCGCCGACGCTGATGCGGCGGACGCCGAGGTTGGCGAGCATCGGCACCGTCATGCTCGGCTGCGCGATCAGCACATTGAGCGGCTTCGGCGCCACCGCCTTCACCAGCGTGGTGATCTCGGCCTCGGTAGTGATGCCCGGCGCGTACAGGCAGTCGGCGCCGGCCTCGGCGAACGCCACCAGCCGCGCGGTGGTCTTGGCGAGATCGCGCTCGCCCTTGAAGAAACCCTCGCAGCGCGCCACCAGCACGACGTCCTCACCCGAGGCGTCGATCGCCGCCCGCGCCGCCTTGATGCGCTCGGCGGCGACCGCGTCGTCGTAGAACGGCTGCGCCGGATCGGTGGTCGTATTCTCGATCGAAAGCCCGGCGATGCCGGTGGCGATCGCGCGCGTGACATTGGCGGCGACGCCGTCGGGGCTGTCCGCAAAGCCGTTCTCGAAATCGGCGTTGATCGGCAGATCCACCGCCGCACACAGCGTGGTCAGATGCGCCAGCACGTCGTCGCAGCTGACCTGATTGTCCGCCCGCCCCGCCGACCACGCAAAGCCGGCACTGGTCGAGGCCAGCGCCTGAAACCCGAGCGACGCCAGCGCCCGCGCCGAGCCGACATCCCACGGATTCGGCAACACGAAGCAGCCGGCCTCGTGCAGCTTGCGAAACGTGGCCCGCTTGGCGGCGGTCGTGATCATCGGCGATCTCCCTGTGATGTCTGCTGTTGTTGTTGGCCGGACGCTAGCATGGTGCCGGCCGTGGCGTCGAAGCCGCCGATGCCAGCCGAAGTGTCCCACCCTGCGACAGCCGCCACCGCACGCCTTAACGTTCCGAACGCAGCCGGAACAAAGCGGTGACGAATCACAGCGAATCAGGTCGCGCGAGAAGTAACGAACTGCATCTCGCGCGGAGGCGAGCTTCCGCACACAAGAGATGGACATGCGCAAACGCGGCACGACCGGGCCAAGGGCGAAAAACGTTAACGAGAGAGACCGGGGACAGCGCGTAGGCGCCGAAGCGGAGTGAACGCGCCTCGCCCGGAACTGTCGGTCATTCACGCGCAACAGCCAAGCTCCGCTCGCCCCGCCGACTCCATTCCTAAGGGGATCTTTTGGGTTTTCAGCCGTTTAGGTGATATAAGAAGGAGGGAGAAAGTCCGATGTCCGGCCACCGCAACGCTACTGCCGACTTGATCGCGGACCTGGCGCGGCGGCACCGGGTTGAGCTTACCGCGACGGAATCCGATGTCCTCGCGCGTCACATCAGCCGGCTGGCGGGTGACGATGTCGTTTTGGACGATATCGAGCAGACGTTGATGTCCCTGCAGCGCGGGGGACATCTGAGCCGACGCGAACTGGTGCGCTTACAAGCGCGCTATCTGCGCGAATCCAGGCCGTGACGCTCGCCCCTTCGGCGTTTCTGAGACGCTAGGCTATTTTGTTGACGATCAGCTAGCGGATCAGAGCCGCAGCATCCCCATAGCTCAAGCGGCGCAATACGCTTCGCTATTGCGCCCTACGGCTTGCTAAGCAGGCTTCGAAACCTCATTGGCGCAGGCCTCTTCGAGCGCCTGCATAGCGCATGCGGTCATCGCGCTCGCAATCTGCCAAGCATTGAAGAGCTCATCGTGCAAATTCTCAAGATCCGCGATCATCGCATCACGACCTTCGTCAGTCTGGATCTTGAGGTGATGCCTCTCAAAGAAGCCATGGTTCAGTCGATTGCGCGCCCGCACAGCGGAAACAAAGCGACTACTTATATCTTCGTTGATTTCAACGCAGGCCTTCAGAGAGCTAAATAGGTTACCTAACGTGCTTCGGTCAATTTGATTGAGCGCCGATTGGGCGGCCTCAGCATCCGGAAGAACGTGCCAACCGTTCTTCAGGCCCTTAGCACACAGAATCAGCGTGCCCAGCTCAACTTCGAACAATTGAGCTGCCTCTGCAGTTATTCCGAATTTTGCATAAAGTTGATCTCGCGTCGCCATCAATCAATCGATGCTAGCATTGATATTAAGCACAACTATCTCCAAAACTATAAAGCATCTCACCCCAACCCCACCACCTCCAACTCCTGCGCGCCCTTCCCCACCACGTCGCCGACGCTCTTGCCCATCAGCAAGCGCGCCACCGGCGATACGAACGAGATCGTGCCCTGCTTCGGATCGGCTTCGTCTTCGCCGACGATGCGGTAGGTTTGGACGCGGCCGTCGGCGCGGCGGAACGTGACGGTGGAGCCGAACGCAATCTCGTCGGAGGAAGGCGGATCGGGCATCACTTGCGCGCTGCGCACCCTGGCTGCGTAGTAGCGCGCGTCGCGCAGCGGGATCGCTTCGGCGCGGCGGCGCTCGTTGACGTCCTCGATCGTGCCAGCAGCTTCGAGCGCGGCGCGCGCCTCGGCTAACTGCGCCTCCAGCGCCGCCAGCCCGGCTGCGGTGACGAGGTTCGGATGCGGCGAGATCGGGCGATCCGGCAGCACGGTCTCCGAGGCGGTCTCGGCACTATCTTCCTTGGTGAAAGCGACGCTCAAGTTGAACTCCATTGACGGTCGCCGGACGGCGACCTGACGCAACGACACAGCGCTCCCCGATCAAGAGGCGCGAACCCGTTCGGCAAACTCCCACCAGTGGATCTTGTTCGCCATCCAATTCCAATCGGCCATCGGCGAGGTCGATGGCAGCACATAGATCGACGTCGCTCCGATGCTCTCCTCATAACGCCCGAGGCCGACCCTGCGGCCGACGAACCGCTTCGCAGCTTCCAGACTGGTGAAGGCGAGAAAGTCGGGACGGTTCTCTTCGATCTTACGTCTGAGAACCACCCGATGTTCCGGCCGCGGCCGAACCTCGTGATCGCTTCCGGCCATATCCTTGCACAGGTCCGTCAGGCCGATGCCGAATGTCGTCACGTCGCGAAACTCGTGCGGCGCCAGCTGTCGATCGGTGAGGCGCGTTTCGCTGAGGACGCTCCAGAACTTGTTCCGGCCGTGCGCATAATAGCTTTGCGCCTTCTCCGACGCACGGCCGGCGGCGGTGCCGCAGAACACGACTCTGAGGCCGCGCTGCAGAACGTCAGGCAAGATGACCTTGGGCAAGCTCACCTGACCTTGCTGGCGCGCCTCCTCCACTCAGTTCGCCCGCGTCCAGGTGGCGGATTTGCAGATCATGCCGCCCATCGCGCAGCCCTGGGTGGTCAGCGTGCTGCCGGAGAGGTTCATCTTGCCGGTGTAGGTCTTGCCGTCCTCCGGATTGAAGGCACTGCCGGCCCAGGCGTTCGGGCCGGTCGGCTTCATGTCGAAGAATATCTTCTGGCCGACCTTGGCGGGGGTCTCGACGCCCGGCTTGAGCCACACCAGCGTGCCGCACACCGCGCCGCCGCAGGGCGCGAACTTGACCTTGGAGGCGCCGGTCTCGCGCAGCCAGGTGCCGCCGACGTCGTCGGCGCGCGCGCCTGTGGTGGCCAGCGCTGCGGCGAGCAGGCCGAGGCCGGTGAGCCATCCCGCGCGGCGCATCGTCGATGTCGTTGTCATGTCCCCTCCCGAGTTGCTTGTGCTGCGGCCAGCCGCCGCTTGGTACGAGCTGAACGTGCGCCGCGTCGCAAGTCAACGGGGCCTGCCGAATGCAAACAACTCGCTTGCCGGAAAGATCACGCCAGCCAGTTCTCGACTGCCAAACCCTGCACGCGACCAAACTCCTGCGTGTTCGCGGTGACGATGGTCGCACCGAGCGACTTGGCATGAGCTGCGATCAGGAGGTCGTTGCTGCCGATCGGCGTGCCTGCTGCTTCAAGCGATGAGCGGATCGCCCCATAGGCTTCGTCGGCGGGCGGCTCGAACGGCAGCACGTCGATTTCCTCGAGCAGATCGGCCACGGCCTTGGTCAATCTGACCGACCCGCTCTTGGCGCAGCCGTAGCGGAGTTCGGCGGCGACGATGATACTCGTGCAGACGTTGCCCTCTCCGACCTCGGCGATGCGGCGAACAGCAGCGCCGTGCGGATTGCGGATCAGATCGGAGAGAATGTTGGTATCGAGCATATAGCGCGTCACAGCACCTTCTCCGGCGCCGGCGCGGGATCGTCGATGACGGGGAACGGCTCGTCGAGCGGCGTCATCGATTTCAACAAAGCGATCAGTCCGCGTTTGCGAACGGGCTCGATCACCAGCCGATCCCCCTCGCGGTGCATGATCGCCTCGTTGCCGGGCATCTCGAATTCCACCGGAATGCGAACGGCCTGATTGCGGCCGTTACGGAACAGGCGGACATGGCGCCGATCGGTCATGGGCAGCCTCCTTCAGGCATATGCCAAAAGCATATGTCTGGCGAAACGCCCTCGCAAGGGCACCTACTGCGCCAGCGCCGTCTCCAGCCGCTCCAGCACCGCGGCGGTGTCGGCGGTGACCTCGGCGGCCTCGACCCACACCACGCGGTAGTCGCGCTCTTCGAGCCAGCCCTTGCGCGCGGCACGGTCGGCGGCGACGGCTTCGCTCTCACCGTCGTTGATCAGTTCGATCGCGACGCGGCGGGTGAAGGAGACGAAATCCGGGATGTGGCGGCCGACCGGGGTCTGGCGCTTGAAATTGCCGGCGAAGCGTCGGTCGGTGCGCAGCTTCTCCCATAAGAGCCGCTCGGCGTCGGTGGGATTGCGGCGCAGCAGCCGCGCCAGCCCGCGCAGCGAGCCTCCATCGGCCTCGGCGCCGCCGGACGCGCGGTCGGCGAGCAGGGCGCGCAATCGCGTGGCCTGGTCGCCGTCGAGTACGCCGCCCTTAGCCGGGCCCTTGCGGCCGTCGGCGATCGCCATCACCACGCCGTGCAGCGTGTGCATGTCCTGCTTGCTCGGCTCCATCCGGGTGAAGATGTTGCGCAGGTTCACCAGCATGGTGTCGCGCTTTTCCGGCGGGCGGAGGAATTCGACGCGGTCGAGCTCGGCGACCAGGTTGGAAAAGAACGCGTCGATCTGATGCTGCGAGGCGCGCGGGCTGCGCTCGGGCATCTCGTAAGGCAGCGCATTCTGGGTGGCGTGCTTGAACCACTCGTAGCCCATCAGCAGCACCGCCTGGGCGAGGTTCAGCGAAGCGAACGCCGGATTGACCGGGAAGGTGACGATGCGGTTGGCGAGCGCGACCTCGTCGTTCTCCAGGCCGTGGCGCTCGCGGCCGAACATGATGCCGGTGGAGCCGCCCGACGCAGTCTCGGCGACGATCTCCTGCGCGGCGGCTTCCGGCCCGCGCACCGGCTTGGCCTGATCGTGGGCGCGCGCCGTGGTGGCGAACAGCAGCGTACAGTCCTTCACCGCGTCGGCGACGCTGTCGAACAGCTCGACCGCGTTCAGGATGTGGTCGGCGCCGGCGGCGGAGCGCTGCGCGGCGATGTTCGGCCAGCCGTCGCGCGGCTTCACCAGCCGCAGCCGGGTCAGCCCGAAATTGCCCATCGCGCGGGCGCACATCCCGATGTTTTCGCCCAATTGGGGCTCGACCAGAATCACCACCGGGCCGTCGAGCGCGGCCGGGGGCTTGGATCGGTCGGTGCCGGAGCCGGACATGGGCAGGTCTTTCAAAAACGGGCGCCCTCGGAGTGATCCGAGGCGCGCGGGAGGATCGGGGGAAGCCGCGGCGGGGCGGGCCGGACGCCGGCGGCCGCCGCGCCTTTCCGTTGCCAAGGCGGCGGCGATTTCTCAAGCAAATAGTGGATTTGCCGGCCGGTTTGAACCGCTGTGAAGTACGCTTGACACAGCGCGCGCCCTACCCGCTTCCGGTCGCGGCACGCCTTGCGATCGCGGCGTTGCCGAGCCATGCGGAGCCGCGCTGCGAATCCGTCCAAATTGCTTCCGCAATCGCCTTTCGGCCCGTCCGGCGCGGTGCTATAGCGGGCGCGGCTTTAGTCCAATTCCCGCCCCTTTAAGCGCAGAATCACAAGAAGGCCCGATCCCGCATGGCGAAAATCAAGGTGACCAACCCAGTCGTCGAACTCGACGGCGATGAGATGACCCGCATCATATGGCAGATGATCAAGGACAAGCTGATCACGCCGTTCCTCGACGTGGAACTGATGTATTTCGACCTCGGGATGGAGCACCGCGACGCGACCGACGACCAGGTCACCATCGATGCGGCGAACGCGATCAAGCAGGTCGGCGTCGGCGTGAAGTGCGCCACCATCACCCCGGACGAAGCGCGGGTGAAGGAGTTCGGCCTCAAGAGCATGTGGAAGTCGCCGAACGGCACCATCCGCAACATCCTCGGCGGCGTGATCTTCCGCGAACCGATCATCTGCAACAACGTGCCGCGCCTGGTGCCGGGCTGGACCAAGCCGATCGTGATCGGCCGTCACGCTTACGGCGATCAGTATCGCGCGACTGACATCAAGTTCCCGGGCCCGGGCACGCTGACGATGAAGTTCGTCGGCGAGGACGGCTCGGTGATCGAGCGCGAAGTCTTCAAGGCGCCCGGCGCCGGCGTTGCGATGTCGATGTACAACCTCGACGAGTCGATCAAGGACTTCGCCCGCGCCTCGCTGAACTACGGCCTGATCCGCAACTATCCGGTCTACCTGTCGACCAAGAACACCATCATGAAGGTGTACGACGGTCGCTTCAAAGACATCTTCCAGGAGATCTTCGACAACGAGTTCAAGGCCGAGTACGACGCCAAGGGCCTGACCTACGAGCACCGCCTGATCGACGACATGGTCGCGTCGGCGCTGAAGTGGTCGGGCGGCTACGTCTGGGCCTGTAAGAACTACGACGGCGACGTGCAGTCGGACACCGTGGCGCAGGGCTACGGCTCGCTCGGCCTGATGACCTCTGTGCTGATGACGCCGGACGGCAAGACGGTGGAAGCCGAAGCCGCGCACGGCACCGTCACCCGGCACTATCGCGAACACCAGAAGGGCAAGGCGACTTCGACCAATTCGATCGCCTCGATCTTCGCCTGGACCCGCGGCCTCGCGCATCGCGCCAAGCTCGACTCCAACGAAGAACTCGCCCGCTTCGCCGACACGCTGGAGAAGGTCTGCGTGCAGACCGTCGAAGCCGGCTTCATGACCAAGGACCTCGCGCTCCTGGTCGGCGCCGATCAGCGCTGGCTGTCGACCGAGGGCTTCCTCGACAAGGTCGCGCAGAACCTGCACAAGGCGATGGACGCCAAGGCCGCCTAATCAGCGCGCCGACTGAACGAACGAAAAGGCGCGGGATCGCTTCCCGCGCCTTTTTCTTTGCGGCCCCGATCGGTTTAGAATTCACCGCATCAACCTCTCGCAGACTTACCGAAAGCCACGGCCACGCTCATGACGTCATTGCTAACCTTCTGCGCCGCTGCGCTGATGGAGATCGCCGGGTGCTTCGCATTCTGGGCGTGGCTACGGCTCGACAAATCGCCACTGTGGCTGATCCCCGGCATGCTCGCGCTGGCGCTGTTCGCTTACTTACTGACGCTGGCCGACAGTCCGCTGGCCGGCCGCGCCTATGCTGCCTATGGCGGCATCTACATCGCCAGTGCGCTGGCCTGGGGCTGGGCGATGGAAGGCAATCGTCCCGACCATTGGGACGTGATCGGCGCCGCGATCTGCCTGGTCGGCATGAGCGTGATCCTGTTCGGACCGCGCTCGCTGCCGGCGTGAACTAATCAGGCCGCAGCCCCGGCCGAAGCCGGTGCCGCAGCGCTGGTGATCGGGCTGACGGCCGCATCGCTGCTGATGGCATCGACGCCGAGGCGGGCGATCATGGCGCGGGCGATTTCGTCTTCGCCCATGATCACCAGATTGGCCCCGTTGCTGCGCAGATGGATGACCTCCTCGGCAGAATGCGCGCGGGCGATAATCAGCAGGCCGGGGTTGACGGCACGCGCCTTGGCGACGATCTGACCGCCTTCGAACGCATTGGGGATTGCCACGAGGAGACCGTGCGCCTGCGCGATCTCGGCCTCGTCGAGGATCTCCTGCGCGGCGGCATTGCCGTTGATCGCCGTGAAGCCTTCACGCTGCAGCCGCGCCACCCGCTCGTCGTCGTTCTCGATCACCACCATATCGGCACCGGAACGGCGGAGCGCGGCGCTGACATTGGAGCCGACGCGGCCGTGCCCGACCAGCACGATATGGCCACGCGGCTGGGCTGGCATTGCAGCGGCCGCAGCGTCCTTCGCGGCCTGCTTGGCGGCTTCCGCCGCCGCCGCGACTTTGGCGCTGAAGCGGTCGAGCAGCACGAACATCACGGGATTGAGCATGATCGAAATGATCGCGCCGGCCAGCACCAGATCGCGGCCACGCTCCGGCATCAGCCCGAGCGCGACGCCGAGCCCGGCGAGAATGAACGAGAACTCGCCGATCTGCGCCAGCGAGGCGGAGATCGTCAGCGCCGTCATGTTGGGATGGCCGAACAGCCGCACGATGAAGAACGCGGCGATCGACTTGCCGAACACGATGATCAGCACGGTGACCAAGAGCGGCAGCGGTTCGCGCGCCACGATGCCGGGATCGACCAGCATGCCGACAGAAACGAAGAACAGCACCGCGAACGCATCGCGCAGCGGCAGCGTTTCGTTGGCGGCGCGATGACTGAGCTCGGACTCCGACAGGATCATGCCGGCGAAGAATGCGCCGAGCGCGAGCGATACGTCGAACAGCACCGCCGCGCCGAACGCGACGCCGAGCGAGATCGCCAGCACCGCGAGACGAAACAGCTCGCGCGAGCCGGTGTGCGCCACATAGTGCAGCATCCACGGAATGATGCGGCGGCCGACCACCAGCATGAACACCATGAAGGCGAACACCTTGCCGAGCGTCAGCGCAACCGGCCACAGCACCATCTGCCAATTGGCGGTGGTCGCCTCGCCCTTGAGCAAGCCGGCGACCGCGGGCAGCAGCACCAGCGTCAGCACCATCGCGATGTCTTCGACGATCAGCCAGCCAACCGCGATCCGGCCGCGCTCGCTGTCGACCAACCGGCGCTCCTGCAGCGCGCGCAGCAGCACCACGGTACTTGCGACCGACAGCGCCAGACCAAACACCAAGCCGGCGCCAAACGGCCAGCCCAGCGCATGGCCGAGCCCGGCACCCAGCACGGTTGCGGCGCCGATCTGCACCACCGCGCCGGGAATCGCGATCGCCCGGACTTCGAGCAGATCCTTCAATGAGAAGTGCAGACCGACGCCGAACATCAGCAGGATCACGCCGATCTCCGCGAGCTCGTTGGCCAGGCTCTGATCGGCCACATAGCCGGGGGTGAATGGGCCGATCACAACGCCGGCGAGCAGATAACCGACCAGCGGCGAGATTTTCAGCCGCTGGGCCGCGACACCGAAGGCAAATGCCAGCACCAAGCCGGCCACGATGGTGGAAATCAGTGGGGTGTTGTGCTCCATCGTTCCGTTGTGCGGCATGACGCCGCGACCGTCCACCCGAGCGGCGGCTACCGATCGCCGCAGTGCACGCTGGCGCCAGGGAACCCGCTTGGGCCGAAGTGCAGAATCGCGATCTATTGCCGCAGCCCTGCGACGATTTGATCGATGTCGTCGCCCTCCGCTACCTCACGTGATTGAAGGAACGATGTCAGTCGAAAACGATGTCGGAGTTTACCGGGAAGCCTTGGTGTTTCTCGGGACCGCAGGCGTATTGATCCCGGTGATGACGCGGTTTCGCGTCAGCCCGGTGCTCGGCTTTCTGGTCGCCGGGCTGGTGCTCGGCCCACACAGCCTCGGCCGGATCGGCGCCGACCTGCCCTGGCTGAGTTACGTCACCATCACCTCGCAGGATGCGGTCGACCGGCTCGCTGAACTCGGCGTCGCCTTCCTGCTGTTCACCATAGGCCTCGAACTGTCGTTCGACCGGCTCTGGACGATGCGGCGGCTGGTGTTCGGCCTCGGCATGTCGCAGGTGGTGCTGACCACGGCAGCGATCAGCGGCATCGCGCTGATCTTCGGCAACACGGTGGAATCGAGCCTGGTGATCGGCGCCTGTCTGGCGCTGTCGTCGACCGCGATCGTGCTTCAGCTTCTCGCCGAGCAGAAGCGGCTCGCCACCGTTGCCGGCCGCAGCATCTTCGCGGTGCTGCTGGCGCAGGATCTCGCCGTGGTGCCGATCCTGTTTCTGATCGTGGTGTTCGGCAAAGCCGCCGGTGACGCGGCGAGCGGCGGCGCGGTCAGCACCGGCGCAGTGTGGCTCGGTCTGGGCATGGCGCTGGTGCAGGCGGCGGCCGCGATCCTGCTGATCATCGGCTTCGGCCGCCTGGTTCTGCGCCGGCTGTTCCGCTTGGTGGCTTCGACCCACAACCGCGAGCTGTTCATGGCGACGATCCTGTTCGTCGTCGTCGGTACCTCGCTGGTCACCCACGTCGCCGGACTGTCGATGGCGCTCGGCGCCTTCCTGGCGGGTCTGGTGCTGGCGGAGACCGAATTCCGCCGCCAGGTCGAAGTCGATATCGAGCCGTTCAAAGGCATGCTGCTCGGGCTGTTCTTCATCTCGGTCGGGATGCGGATCGACCTTGCGGAGGTCGCGCGCTATCCGGCGATGGTCGCCACCTCGGTGATCGGCATGACGGCGCTGAAGGCGGTGGTGATCGCCGGCCTCACCTGGCTGTTCCGGCTGTCGCGGCCGGTGATCGCCGAGGCCAGCCTGTTACTCGCCGGTGGCGGCGAATTCGCCTTCCTGGTGCTCGGGCTCGCAAGCTCCAGCGGCCTCGTGACGCGCGAAGTCGAGCAGTTCATGCTGCTGGTGTCGTCGGGCACCATGATGCTGACGCCGTATCTGGCGCGGCTCAGCCGCAAGGCCAGCGCACGTGCCCGCAAGGCGGTGGCGGTCGCGGCCGGCCACACCGATCCGACGCCCGGCGACACGCCGCGCATCATCCTGGTCGGCTACGGCCGCGTCGGCCGCATCGTCGGCGACATCCTGAACAAGCAGGGCAAGCCGTTCATCGGCATCGATGTCGATCCCGAGGCGGTCGCCCGCGCCCGCAAGGCCGGCGCCAATGTGGTGTATGGCGACGCCACCCAGCGCGCCTTCCTGCGCAAATGCGGGCTCGGCGATGCGCCCGCCGTGGTGGTGACGATGCACGACGCCGCGGCCGCCGAACATGTCGTCGCCGCGGCCCGCGCCGAGCGCGCCGATCTGCCGGTGATCGTCCGCGCCCGCGATGCCGATCACGCCGCCCGGCTGTTCACCCTCGGCGCCACCGAGGTGATCCGCGAAGTCCTCGAAGCCAGCTTCGAGATCGCCTCCACCGTTCTGCAGGCGCTCGGCATGCCGGTCGGCAAAGTCATCGCCGTGATCCACGACGAACGCGACACCAGGAAGAAGCGGGTCCGCGCCGGCGTGCCGGCGGATTAATCACTCTTATCCGCAAACGTTCGTTTCTCACCCGTCATTCCGTGGCGCTCACAAAGTGAGCGAACCCGGAATCTCGAGATGATGCGCACAGTGCTCGACCGATCGGGATTCCGGGTTCGCGCAGCTTCGCTGCGCGCCCCGGAATGACGGGGCGAAGTTGTTACTTCGTCGGCGCGCGGCGGAAGTGGTAGCGGTAGAGCTCACGGTCGAAGCCGAGGCCCGCATAGAGCGCGCGGCCGGCGGTGTTGTCGGTGACGACCTGCAGACAGGCGCCGGTGGCGCCTTGGGCGGCGGCCCAGGCGAGCAGCGCGGTCATCAGGCGCTTGCCGAGGCCCTGCCCGCGCAGCGCCTCGTCGACCACCACCGACTCGATCACCACCAGATCGCCGTGCAGCACGCCATAGGCGGTCGCGACGATGCGGCCGTCGTGGCGGAGCGCGAAGAAACCGGTCGGCAACGCGATTGCATCGACGACGCGGGCATACACGGAGGCATGTGACGGTGATTGCGCCTGCAGCCGTGCGATGGCCGCCAGCCACTCGGCATCGGCGCGCGCGGTGATAGCGACATCCGGCGCCATCGCGGGAAAGTTCTCGGGCGCCAGATCGCGATACAGCGTGCAGGCTTCACCCTCGGCCGTGAAACCGCGGGTGTCGAGTTCGCGCTCCACCTGCGGCGGCAACAGCGAGACCAGCCGCACGATCAGCGGCAGCGCTTGCGCGCGATAGAGCCGATCGAATGCGTCGAGCTGCGGCGCGATCGTGGCGATGCCCGGATGCAGCGGATTGGCCGAATTGATCCGGCGCGACACGCCGTCGCCGAAACGCAGCAACCAGTCGCCGATCAGCGCGCACCGCAACGACGGCCAAGCGTTGTGGCAGGCCTGTTCGACCTGCCACGCCAATGCGTGATCCACCTCAGCCGCCGATGGCGGCCGCGATCGCTTCCAGCGCGGCGCCGGCCTTGGAGCCGTCGGGACCGCCGGCCTGCGCCATGTCGGGCTTGCCGCCGCCGCCCTTGCCGCCGAGCACTTCGGACGCCTTGCGGACCAGATCGACTGCCGAGAACCGCGACACCAGGTCGGGCGTGACGCCGACCACGATCGAGCCCTTGCCGTCTTCGCTGGTCGCCACCAGCGCGATCACGCCGGAGCCGATCTGCTTCTTGCCCTGGTCGACCAAGCCCTTGAGGTCCTTGATTTCGATGCCTTCGACCGCGCGCGCCATCAGCTTGATGCCGCCGATGTCACGGACGTCGGAGGCGGCACCGTCGCCGGCCGCGCTGCCGCCCATCGCCAGCTTCTTGCGCGCCTCGGAGAGTTCGCGCTCGAGCTTCTTGCGCTCGTCCATCAGCGCGGTGATACGCGCCGGCATGTCGTCCAGCGTGGTCCGCAGTTCGGAGGCCGCGAGCTTCGCGGTGGTGATCGCCGCATTGGCGTTGTGCCGCGCCGCGCGCCCGGTCAGCGCCTCGATGCGGCGGACGCCGGCCGCAACCGCGCTTTCGGCGGTGATCGACACCAGGCCGATATCACCGGTGCGCTTGACGTGGGTGCCGCCGCACAGTTCGACCGACCAGCCGAACACGTTGGAGCCGTGATCGCGCGCCGCCTTGCCCATCGAGACCACGCGGACTTCGTCGCCGTACTTCTCGCCGAACAGCGCGCGGGCGCCGGCTTCGCGGGCGTCGTCGACCGCCATCAGCCGGGTCACGACCTCGTCGTTTTCCAGCACGATGTCGTTGGCGATGTCCTCGACCTTGCGCAGCTCATCCTGCGTGATCGGCTTCTGATGCACGAAGTCGAAACGCAGCCGGTCGGGCGCGACCAGCGAACCCTTCTGCGCGATGTGATCGCCGAGCACCTGGCGCAGCGCCTCGTGCAGCAGATGCGTCGCCGAGTGATTGGCGCGGATCGCCGAGCGGCGGGCGTGATCGACGTCGAGCGCCAGCGCGTCGCCAAGCTTGATGCTGCCCTGCTCCACCGTGCCGAGATGCACGAACAGATCACCGGCCTTCTTCATCGTGTCGGTGACGACGAAGCGCACGCCATCGGCAGTGAGTACGCCGGTGTCACCGACCTGACCGCCGGACTCGGCGTAGAATGGCGTCTGGTTGACAATGATCGCACCGCTCTCGCCGGCCTTCAGCGCGTCGACTTCAGCGCCGTCCTTGACCAGCGCGGTGACCACACCTTCGGCGGTCTCGGTGTCGTAGCCGAGGAACTCAGTGGCGCCGAGCTTCTCGCGCAGCGAGAACCACACCGCTTCAGTCGCAGCTTCGCCCGAGCCCGCCCACGAGGCGCGGGCCTTGGCACGCTGCCGATCCATCGCGTCGGTGAACGAGGCGATATCGACATTGATGCCGCGGTTGCGCAGCGCGTCCTGCGTGAGGTCGAGCGGGAAGCCGTAGGTGTCGTACAGCGTGAACGCGGTCTCGCCGTCGAACATGTCGCCCTTCTTCAGGCCGGCGCTCTTTTCGTCGAGGATCGCGAGGCCGCGATCGAGCGTCTTGCGGAAGCGGGTCTCTTCCAGCCGCATCGTCTCTTCGATCATCGCCTCGGCGCGCACCAGCTCCGGATAGGCCTGGCCCATCTCGCGCACCAGCGCCCACACCAACCGCCACATCAGCGGCTCGCTGGCGCCGAGCAGCTGCGCGTGACGCATCGCGCGGCGCATGATCCGGCGCAGCACGTAGCCGCGGCCTTCGTTCGACGGCAGCACGCCGTCGGCGATCAGGAACGACGACGAACGCAGGTGATCGGCGATGACGCGGAACGACGCGGCGTCCTGCTCGGTCGGACCGCGGCCGAGCGCCGACGCGGTGGCGTCGATCAGGCTGCGGAACAGATCGGTGTCGAACACGCTGTCGACGCCCTGGAGGATGGAGGCCATCCGCTCCAGGCCCATGCCGGTGTCGATCGACGGACGCGGCAACGCCACGCGCTCGTCCTTCGTCACCTGGTCGTACTGCATGAACACCAGATTCCAGAATTCCAGGAATCGGTCGCCGTCCTCGTCCGGCGAGCCGGGCGGGCCGCCGAAGATGTGCTCGCCGCGGTCGATGAAGATTTCCGAGCACGGGCCGCACGGACCGGTGTCGCCCATCGCCCAGAAGTTGTCGCTGGTCGGAATGCGGATGATGCGGTCGTCGGAGAAGCCGGCGATCTTCTTCCAGTAGCCGGCCGCCTCGTCGTCGGTGTGATAGACGGTGACCAGCAACTTGTCCTTCTTCAGGCCGAAGTCGCGGGTGATCAGATTCCAGGCGAGCTCGATCGCGCGTTCCTTGAAGTAATCGCCGAACGAGAAGTTGCCGAGCATTTCGAAGAAGGTGAGATGCCGCGCGGTGTAGCCGACGTTGTCGAGGTCGTTGTGCTTGCCGCCGGCGCGCACGCATTTCTGCGAGGTGGTGGCGCGCTGATAGGAGCGCTTCTCCAGCCCGGTGAACACGTTCTTGAACTGCACCATGCCGGCATTGGTGAACATCAAGGTCGGGTCGTTGCGCGGCACCAGCGGCGACGACGACACGATCTCGTGGCCGTTCTTGGCGAAGTAGTTCAGAAACGTAGACCGAATTTCGTTAACGCCGCTCATGTTCGTCCAATCACCCGGAATGCCCGCGAAACGCCCGCCGAACCCACCTCTTCCGGTGTCATGCCTTTTAGACGCGGGGGCGCGCGCTGTCTAGAAAGTGGGCATAGATCCAGTTGTTTGCCAGCCGGGAGGCCCACTTCCACGGGCGTTTACGAAGACCCGTTGATAGCTCGCCGAGCCGCGTTGACAGCCTTGTTGAAGCCGTGTTTGTGTCCTACCTACCTAAGACTAAGTCGCGTCGGGAGAGATCGGCCCAATCCTTCAGTGAAGGGGGCCGGCGCCGAAGGAGCAACCGCCCCGGAAACTCTCAGGCAAACGGACCGCGCGGCCGACTGACATCTGGAAAGAGACCCTGCCGGGTGATCCCGGGACGGGTCCGCCGACGGGATAATGCTCTCAGGCACAGCGACAGATGGGGCTCGAACGGTGACGAGAAATCGGTCTCGGGAACCTTGGGAGCCTGGATATGCTGGCGGGTGACGACACCCAATCCTTGAAACGCACGCCGCTCTACGCGCTGCACCTGGCCCGCGGCGGCAAGATGGTGCCCTTCGCCGGCTACGACATGCCGGTGCAATACCCGCTTGGCGTGCTGAAAGAACATCTGCACACCCGCACTGCCGCAGGGCTTTTCGACGTTTCGCATATGGGCCAGATCGAGCTGCGGGCGAAGTCCGGCAAGCTCGAAGACGCCGCCCGCGCGCTCGAAGCGCTAATCCCGCAGGACATCGTGGCGTTGCCGCCCGGGCGACAGCGCTACGCGCAGTTCACCAATGAATCCGGCGGGATTCTCGACGACCTGATGGTCACCAATCTCGGCGACCGGCTGTTTCTGGTGGTCAACGCCGCCTGCAAGGCCGAGGACGAGGCCCACCTGCGCGCGCATCTGTCGGATGCCTGCGACATCACTGCCCCCACCGATCGCGCGCTGATCGCGCTGCAGGGCCCGAAGGCTGAAGCCGCGCTGGCGAAATTCTGTGCAGACGTCACCACGATGAAGTTCATGGATGTCGCCGAGCTCAGCCTCGACGGCCTTGCCTGCATCGTCTCGCGCTCCGGCTACACCGGCGAAGACGGCTTCGAGATTTCGGTGCCGGCGGACGGCGCCGAACGGCTTGCGACCGCGCTGCTCGACAACCCCGACGTGCTGCCGATCGGCCTCGGCGCCCGCGACAGCCTGCGGCTGGAAGCGGGCCTCTGCCTCTACGGCCACGACATCGACACCACCACCACGCCGGTCGAAGCTGCGCTGAGCTGGTCGATCCAGAAGAGTCGCCGCAGCGGCGGCGCCCGTTCTGGCGGCTTCCCCGGCGCCTCGGCGATTCTCAGCCAGCTCGATGGCGGCACCGCGCGGCTGCGCGTTGGACTGCGGCCCGAGGGCCGCGCCCCGGTCCGCGAGAATGCACCGCTATTCGCCAGCGACGATTCGACCGAGCCGGTCGGCACGGTCACCTCCGGCGGCTTCGGGCCGAGCCTGAACGCGCCGGTGGCGATGGGCTATCTGCCGGCCGCGCTGGCTGTGCGCGACACCGTCGTTTTCGCCGAAGTGCGCGGCCAGCGTCTGCCGCTGCGCGTCGCGGCCATGCCGTTCGTTCCGAATACCTACAAGCGCTGAGGACTTGTCATGACCACGCTCTACACCCCCGATCATGAATGGCTGAAGATCGAGGGCGACGTCGCCACGATCGGCATCACCGACTACGCCCAGGAACAGCTCGGCGACGTGGTGTTTGTCGAGCTGCCGAAAGTCGGCCGCGCCGTGAAGAAGGCTGAAGCCGCCGCCGTGGTCGAGTCGGTGAAGGCAGCCTCCGACGTCTACGCGCCGATCACCGGCGAAGTACTCGAAGTCAACGAGACGCTCGGCACCGAGCCCGGCCTGGTGAATTCCGACGCCGGCGGCGCCGCGTGGTTCTTCAAACTGAAGATCGCCGACAAGAGCGAGCTCGACGGCCTGATGGACGAAGCGGCCTACAAGGCCCACACGGCCTGACGGACCGTCCGTTCGCCTGAATTCGTCATTGCGAGCGAAGCGAAGCATTCCAATTCCAGCGCGCTGTGTCTCTGGATTGCTTCGTCGCTTCGCTCCTCGCAATGGCGACGCTGAGATTGAGACGCCTGAGATTTCCGAGCAACCTGCCTTAGCGGGCCGTTGCATTTGACGAGGACCAGAGCATGCCGCATCGCCGACCGATCGACGCCGCCAACGACTTCGTGCGTCGGCATATCGGGCCCTCGCCGCAGGACATCGCGGCGATGCTGGCGACCGCCGGCGCCGGCAGCCTGGAGCAACTCGTCGCCGAGACGCTGCCTTATGCGATCCGGCATCGCGAGCCGCTGAAGCTCGGCGCGCCGCTGACCGAGAGTGAAGCGCTGGCGCATATGAGCGAACTCGCCGCGCAGAACCAAGTCTTCACCTCGCTGATCGGCCAAGGCTATTACGGCACGATCCTGCCGACCGTGATCCAGCGCAATATTCTGGAAAATCCGGCTTGGTACACGGCCTATACGCCGTATCAGCCCGAGATCAGCCAGGGCCGGCTGGAAGCGCTGTTCAACTTCCAGACTATGATCTGCGACCTCACCGGGCTCGACGTCGCCAACGCGTCGCTGCTCGACGAAGGCACCGCAGCGGCGGAAGCGATGGCGCTGGCCGAGCGCGCCGCAGCCAAGAACGCCAAGGCATTCTTCGTCGATGCCGATACCCATCCGCAGACCATCGCGGTGCTACGCACCCGCGCCGAGCCGCTCGGCTGGCGCATCATCGTCGGCAATCCGGAGACCGAGCTGGAAAGCGCCGACGTGTTCGGCGCTCTGCTGCAATATCCCGGATCGTCGGGCGCCTTGCGCGATCCGCGCGCGGTGATCGCGGCACTACGCAAGAAAGGCGCGCTGGCCGTGGTCTCCGCTGACCTGCTCGCGCTGACGCTGATCACCCCGCCCGGAGAACTCGGCGCCGATATCGCGATCGGCTCGGCGCAGCGCTTTGGCGTGCCGATGGGGTATGGCGGGCCGCACGCCGCGTTCATGGCGGTGCGCGACAGCCTGAAGCGCAGCCTGCCCGGCCGCATCGTCGGGCTGTCGATCGACAGCCATGGCCAGCCGGCCTATCGGCTGGCGCTGCAAACCCGCGAGCAGCACATCCGCCGCGAAAAGGCGACCTCCAACATCTGCACCGCGCAGGTGCTGCTGGCTGTGATCAATGCGATGTACGCGGTGTATCACGGCCCCGACGGCCTCGCCGCGATCGCGCGCCGCGTCCACCGGCGCACGGCCGTGCTGGCGGCCGGCCTGCAGCAGCTCGGCCTGACGCCGACCCACGGCACCTACTTCGACACGCTGACGATCGAAGTCGGCGATCGCCGCGACGCCATCGTGGCGCGCGCGGAGGCCGAAAAGATCAACCTGCGGATCAATGCGTCTTCGCTCGGCATCTCGCTCGACGAGACCACCACGCCGGCGATCGTCGAAGCGCTGTGGCGCGCCTTCGGTGGATCGCTCGACTACGCCACTGTGGAACGCGACGCCGGCGACGCGCTCAGCACCGCGCTGCCGGCGGCGCTGAAGCGGACCAGCGATTACCTGACCCAGCCGGCATTCCAGGACTATCGTTCGGAAACCGAACTGCTACGCTATATGCGCAAGCTGTCCGACCGCGATCTGGCGCTCGACCGCGCGATGATTCCGCTCGGCTCCTGCACCATGAAGCTGAACGCCACCACCGAAATGATGCCGCTGACCTGGCCCGAATTCGGCAGCCTGCATCCGTTCGTGCCGAAGGCGCAGGCCGCCGGCTATCACGTGCTGTTCGCCAGGCTGGAAACCTGGCTCGCCGAGATCACCGGCTATGATGCGGTGTCGCTGCAGCCGAATTCCGGCGCGCAGGGCGAATATGCCGGCCTGCTGGCGATCCGCGGCTATCATCTGTCGCGCGGCGAGCCGCACCGCAAAGTCTGCCTGATCCCGTCGTCGGCGCACGGCACCAACCCGGCCTCCGCCGCGATGGCCGGCATGGACGTGGTGGTGGTCGGCTGCGACGCCCATGGCGACGTCGACGTCGATGACCTGCGCGCCAAGGCCGAGGCGCATTCGGCGAATCTCGCCGCGGTGATGATCACCTATCCGTCGACCCACGGCGTGTTCGAAGAGCACATCCGCGACATCTGCGACATCGTCCACGCCCATGGCGGTCAGGTTTATCTGGACGGCGCCAATTTGAACGCGCAGGTCGGCCTCGCCCGCCCCGGCGATTACGGCGCCGACGTCAGCCATCTCAATCTGCACAAGACCTTCTGCATCCCGCATGGCGGCGGCGGTCCGGGCATGGGCCCGATCGGCGTGCGCGCGCATCTGGCGCCGTTCCTGCCGGGCCATCCGGCCGAAGGCGAACCGCTGAACGGCGGCCTGCATGGCGGCGGTACGGTGTCGGCGGCGCCGTGGGGCTCCGCCTCGATCCTGACGATCTCCTACATCTACATCCTGATGATGGGGGCGGCCGGCCTGAAGCGGGCCACCGAGATCGCGATCCTCAACGCCAATTACATTGCGGCGCGGCTGCAGCCGCATTTCCCGGTGCTGTATCGCAACGCCCGCGGCCGGGTCGCGCACGAGTGCATCGTCGATCCGCGTGCGCTGAAGACCACCACCGGCGTCACCGTCGACGACATCGCCAAGCGGCTGATCGACTACGGCTTCCACGCCCCGACCATGAGCTTCCCGGTGCCCGGCACGCTGATGATCGAGCCGACCGAGTCGGAATCGAAGGCCGAGATCGACCGGTTCTGCGACGCCATGATCGCGATCCGCCGCGAGATCGCGCAGGTCGAGGACGGCCGCTACAAGATCGAACAGTCACCGCTGCGCCACGCGCCGCACACCGCGCACGACGTCACCAGCGCCGAGTGGACCCGGCCCTATCCGCGCACCGAAGGCTGCTTCCCGGCGCCGAACTCGCGCACCGACAAATATTGGAGCCCGGTCGGCCGCGTCGACAACGTCTACGGCGACCGCAACCTGATCTGCTCGTGCCCGCCGGTCGAGGACTACGCACTGGCGGCGGACTACGCGCGGGCCGCGGAGTAGCTGCCGCCGCTGGCTCGCCGGCATTGAGAGGCCGGCAGCCTCGGCCCGAGGCAGCCTCGGCCACGAAGAACAACGTCATCGCCGGGCTCGACCCGGCGATCCATCCTTTTCGCAATTGCCTCGGTTGTGCGCGCTGCGCGCGATGATGCGTGGGCCTTCGACGCGCCGGAGCGGCTACGGCCGCGCAGGCGGGTTAGGGCCGCGCATGACGTCTGTTTGAGAACAGCGCTTCGACACAGCCTCTTCAGTCCCGAGCAGAGATCAAGCCGTTCCCCAAACGAATGCGGCGAGCGCCGCGGGATCCCCGGCAACAGGGGGTCGCAGCACTCGCCGTCTTAAAAAAGTCGGCTTCAGAAAAGATCGGCTCCAGGCCGGCATACCGCTCGCCGACCTGAAATCATGCGACAGGCATCAGCCGGCCGCGAGCCATCTCACTCCTCGATCGGCTCTTCGCCGTCGGCGTCGCGTTCGGGCGAGCCGGCGAGGATCTGTTCGGCGATCAGGCCGGAGTTCTGGCGGATCGCCGCTTCGATCTTGGCGGTCATGTCCGGGTTGGAGCGCAGGAACGACTTGGCGTTCTCACGTCCCTGGCCGAGCCGCTGGCTGTCATAGGAGAACCAGGCGCCGGACTTCTCGACGATGCCGGCCTTGACGCCGAGGTCGAGGATCTCGCCCATCTTGGAGACGCCCTCGCCATACATGATGTCGAATTCGACCTGCTTGAACGGCGGCGCCAGCTTGTTCTTCACCACCTTGACGCGGGTCTGGTTGCCGATCACCTCGTCGCGCTCCTTGATCGCGCCGATGCGGCGGATGTCGAGGCGGACCGAGGCGTAGAACTTCAGCGCGTTGCCGCCGGTGGTGGTTTCCGGCGAACCGTACATCACGCCGATCTTCATCCGGATCTGGTTGATGAAGATCACCATGGTGTTGGACTTGTTGATCGACGCGGTCAGCTTGCGCAGCGCCTGGCTCATCAGGCGGGCCTGCAGGCCGGGCAGTGCGTCGCCCATTTCGCCTTCGAGTTCGGCGCGCGGCACCAGCGCCGCCACGGAGTCGACGATCAGCACGTCGATCGCGCCGGAGCGCACCAGCGTGTCGGCGATTTCCAGCGCCTGCTCACCATGGTCGGGCTGCGAGATCAGCAGGTCGTCGACATTGACGCCGAGCTTGCGGGCATAGACCGGGTCGAGCGCGTGTTCGGCGTCGATGAAGGCGCAGATGCCGCCCTTCTTCTGGGCTTCGGCGACGCAATGCAGCGCCAGCGTGGTCTTGCCCGACGATTCCGGCCCGTAGATTTCGACGATCCGGCCCTTCGGCAGGCCGCCGACGCCGAGCGCGATGTCGAGCCCGAGCGACCCGGAGGAAATCGTCTCGATTTCCATCGCGCGGTCGTTCTTGCCGAGCTTCATCACCGAGCCCTTACCGAACTGACGTTCGATCTGGGACAGCGCGGCGGAGAGCGCCTTGGATTTGTCCATGGAAGAACCTTCGACGATACGCAATGCGGTGGGGGCAGCCATCAACGTGCTCCTTATGGACGGATTCGCCAACTGGACAAACAGGCGCCGGGCTCAGCCGGCAAAATCAACGTACCCCATTTGTTCTCAGTTCGCAATATGTTCTTGTCGGAATCCGGAGCTTTCACGAGGACCAGCGGCACAATTTCGGAACTCGGTAGAAGCTGGAGTTGGAATGCAATCGCCCAATCCTGACGACGTGCGGTCGGGAGGCGAGCCAGGGCCGATTAGCCAGCAGAGCGAGTCCACGACGGCATCGAACAGAAACGCCAAGCTACAGTGTAGCTAAACTAACCAGGTCGGGACGGCCGCCTGCTAAGCAGCAAGTCGCGGGCGTTTTCTGCCGGCCGAATAACATCAGCAAGCGATTAGCTCGCGCTTGAAGCTTGGTCGAGCCTCCTATTCAAATCAGCTCGCGTCCCGCGGCGCGAACCGGCGTCCCGTGCCGCGCCTTCATCCTTTCTCAACCCGGCTTCGCCACAACTGACAGGATGGATAGCCTTCTTGCCACTCCGAAGATCCCGGACAAAGTGCGGGTGCTGTGCGGCCGCTGCCGCGTGACGTTCCGGGAGAAGATCAAGAACATGCGGGAGGGGTTTCAGACCCAGTGCCCGAACTGCAACCGGCTGATCACCTTCTCCAGCGACTCCGCCGATCTCGGAGTGCAGCGGGCGATGACCGAGGCGCGGCGGATCCGCAATGGCGGCACCGCGGCGGCGGTGTATGGCGGCGGCACTGAGCGGCTGTGAACGCTGCGCCGGAAGGCTCAGCGCAGGTTCTGGATGCCCCACATCACCAGCAGCATCGCCGGCACGCAGACCGCGGCGTAGATCGCCCATTTGGTCAGGCCCGCGCCGGTGCCGCGCTTGAAGGCTTCGAGCAGCCGATAGGTCGCGACGATCCAGGGCAGGATGATTCCGACCGCGACGGCGTCGACCACGTACCAAAAACTCATCTTCCATCGTCCCGTGCAATGACCGCGCGCCAGCTTTACCGCAGCCGCCCCGCTCCACCATCCATTCCTTCGGCTGAGGGCAATCGGCCGCAGCGGCGGTATCGGCAGATCAGGGTTTTCCTGACAGCGCCGACCGCTCCCCCTGGAACTGGCGGACAGCATTTCGGATCGACAGGCATTTTCGCTCGTACTAGCCTGAGGGTGCCATCCGCTTCGACAGGAGACGTGACTGACGGGCGCGCGCGCTGCGATGGCCGCCGCGTCCTATGGGAGCAAACGAACAGGAGAGCGTCTTGGATAAATTTCTCCGCGACGAAAACCTGAAATTGTATCGCCGACTGCTGTCGGAGACGACCGACGAAGACCGCCGCCGGGTGCTGAAGCAATTGATCGCGCAGCTCACCCAGCATCATGCCCATCATGGGCATGGCGGTTCGTAACGCCAACGGTATTTGATTTTACGCATAGGCAATGCCGAGCGGCCGCCGCTAGCCTGCGGCCGTCATTGCCGAGCTTTCTAGAGGTGGGGAGTTTCGACCGTGACCGGAGCCCCGAACACGGCCTCGTTCGGGGCTCCTTGTTTTTTGCGGGTACAGTTTTTGGTGGGTCAGTGACGGCGCTCGTCCCGTCGCAGCGCCAGACAGGTTGCCCCTCCCTATCGTCGCTCCTCTGATCATTGCGAGTGCCGCGCAGGTTCCGTTTCATTCGGAACCCGACATGCTCTAGGCTCGCGCCGCGGGTGCGCAGGACAGCGCCCGCCTTGTATCAATCAGGCTCGTCATCGCCGCGTGCTGCTTGGGCACCGGCCCTTACCGACAAGGAGACAGGAATGCGCCGGCAGGCCATGGACAGATTTCGGATCGGCACGCTGATCGCGCTGACGGGCGCGGCGATCGCCCTGGCGGGCTGCGGCGAAGGCTCGCGCGGACCGCAAGGCGAAGCCGGTCCGCAAGGCCCCGCCGGCCCGGCGGGACCTGCCGGCCCTGCCGGCAAGGACGGCGCCTCGATCTCCAGCGTCCGCACCCTGACCTCGACCAGCTGCCCGGCCAACGGCTGCCCCACCGCCTGCGGTGCCGACGAGGCGCTGGTCTCGGCGCTGTGCGTCGGCAACGGCTCGGCGCGGTTCAGCGACAACATCACGATCGAGAACGGCATCATGACCGCGCGCTGCGGCGCCAGCTCGGTGCGCATCGAGGTGAGCTGCGCCCGCAAGTAATCGCGCGAGGGTTGAGCAAACCAGCACAGGCCGCCAGCGTCCGACGCTGGCGGCCTTTTGCGTTCAGGATCAGCGGCTTGACGATTCGGTTGTGAACGCCCGCATCGATTACCGGCAGTATTAACCGGATTAAGCTTGCATGCGATTCAGTCGCAATTTAACGGTAAAATCATACGCTAATTGATCTAGATCAAGCGCATGGACGGCCGCACCCGGCAAGTCGTTCTCCTAGAACTAAAGGCGGAACCGGCCTTCCAATGTCGCATGTGCTCTATCAGTGTCCCCGGACCGGGATGAAGGTCCAGGCTTGGCTGCAGGAAGACCCCGGAAGCTCGGCACAGACCACGTTCGAGCTGGTGCATTGCCCGGCGTGCGCGCAGATGCATTTCGTCGATCGCCGCACCGGCAGCCTGCTCGGCGACAAGAAGAAATAGCCGGCGCCGCGACAGCGCGCCGGCCCCAGACGGACGAGGTCCGCCGCACTCCATCCATCAATTGCGATAGCTATTCGGGCTTTCGGGCGGGCTCGACCGCGCGGGGCCGGTCCGGCAGCACCGCATTGCGCAAGGTGGGATGCACCTCGATCCGGCCGTTGTAGTCGATGAAGCCGGCCTTGCGAAACTTGTTCATGAAGAAGCTGACGCGTGACCGGGTCGTCCCGATCATCTCCGCCAGCGTCTCCTGGCTGATCTCGATCGGCACCGGCCGCGACGCCTCGGCCGGGTCCGCAAGCAGCAGCAGCAGCCGCGCCAGGCGCTTCTCGCTGTTGTTGAACAGCTGATCGATTAGATCGTCTTCGACCCGTGAATTGCGCGCCACCAGGTGCCGGGTGAACAGCTCGCACATCGCCGGCTCACGCTGCAGCGTCGCCATCATCGACGCGTTGGTGATGCTGGTGAGGGTACAGTCTTCCAGCGCAATCGCGGTCGCACGGCGGCGATGATCGAGCAGACCGCTTTCGCCGAAGAATTGTCCGGGCTGCAGGATGGCGACCACCGCGCCCTTGCCCTGCTCCGACATCACCGACAGCTTGATGCGGCCTTGCTGGATGTACATCACGCAGTCGGCGGCTTCGTCCTGCGTGAAAATGGTCTGGCCGGCGCGAAATTGCAGAACGGCGCGTCCCGTACCTGCACTGCGAAGAAAGACCTTTGGATCGAACGGCACCTCGCGCGACGTCACGTGATATCCTGCGAACGAAAACGAATGAGTTAGTCGGATCCGGCCGCGCAACGAGTTGCGTACGCCGGGGTTCCGTCCGCGCATCATCCTCAAATCGCAGAAAAAATCTGTGCCGTTTTGACCACCTGCCTATCGCCGCAGCAGTGGCCGTTAGACGAGCTTAATTGCTCTGGTGAGTCTTGCGCTTGGCCTTGGGCTGGGTCGCCTCGGCGCCGCGGACGCCACCCCACGGATCGTTCGGCGCCTGCGCATCCGGAATCTTACGCAGCGATTCCTGGTAGGCCTTCTGCCGCACCGCGTCTTGGGCCTTCTCTTCCGGGGACTTGTGCTCGATCTCCGGCACCAGATTGACGTGCGGGCCCTCACCCTGCGCCAAAGCCGGCCCCGTCAGCAGGGCCAGGACGGCAACGCCGTGCAGAATCTTCATCGCAAACTCCCTTTCGCGCGAGCCGTGCCCGGCCGCAGCGCTACAGATGATCCGACCGGCAGGATTTCGGCGATTGCCAATCTTCCCAGATCGGACCGCATTTGGTGCAACCGTTCAGCACGATCGCCGTCACCACCAGGCCGACCACCAACGCAACTCGTCTGACCATCGTGTCCCCTTTCGGATGCCGCCGAACTTAAGGGATCGACCGTGTCGTTTTCAAGCCGTCCCGAATCGGATGGGATGCTGCGAAACGCCGCGAAACATGCGGATAATCAACGAGTCAGGGAGAGACGCATGGCAGAGCAGCAGGCGGCGGAGTTCGGCCTTCAGGAGGCGCGGCAGATGCTGCAGGAGGCGTTCGCGCCCTGGGTGCTGGAGCTCGGCCTGTCGATCGAAACCCTCGAGCTCGATCCGCCGTCCGGCGGCCCGGCTGACTGGCAGCCCGGCGCAACTTTGCGGATGGCGTTTTCCGAGCGGCTATGTCGCAGCGGCGGCGTGGTCTGCGGCCAGGCCCTGATGGCGCTGGCCGACACCGCGATGGTGTTTGCGGTCTGCGCCGGCAACCGCGGCTTCCGGCCGATGACCACGGTCGATCAGACCACCCATTTCCTGAAAGCCGTCGCCTCGACCGACGTCATCGCCGACGCCCGCCTGGTCAGGCTCGGCCGCACCATGAGCTTTGGACGGGTCACGCTGCTCGGCGCCTCCGACGGCAAGCCGGTGGCGATGGTGTCGAGCGCATTTGCGATGCTGTGAGCGGCCCGGGCGGCGGCTTCACAGGCGCCGCGCCGACAGCCGTCCAGTTGCCGCGTTCAATAGCGGCCGCGGCTCGGTCCGGTCTGGCCGCCGCCGCGATACGCACCGCCGTAGCCGCCGCGGAAACCGCCGCCGAACTGAATCACCGGCCCCGGCGGCGGATCGTAGATCGGCGGCCGCCGCACCACGCCGTCGTCTTCGTCCTCGACATAGACCCGGGTCCGCGAGGCCTTGCCGCTGCGTTTGGGCGGATCGTCGCGCTCGGCCCGGCTCTTGGTCTTCTTCACATCGGTCTTCTTGGGCTCAGCCTTCTGCTGCAGCACCGGAGCGCTCGGCCCGCACGGACAGGTCGGCGCCACGGCGGCAACCACCGGCGTCGCGAGCGCGGCCGGCACCACCACCGCGTTGTCGGGGCGATTGCGCAGCCGCTCGGCGAGCTTGCGCGCGGTCGCGGTGAGGTCGCTGTCGGGATATTCGGTCAGGAACGCCGAATAGGCCGATCCGGTGTTGATGAGCACGGCCCGGCTCCAGGCCTTCATCCGGCGATGGCGGTCGAGCCAGCGCTTGGCCTCCGGTGCAAACGGCGGCTCGGCGTAGAGCCCGACAAACGCTTCATAGGCGTCGGCCGAACCGTCGGACACGATCAACATGTTGGCCTGATCCACCGGCTTGCCCTTCAGGAAGGCGCGCCACTCCTCGACCGTGCGCGGCTTCGGCGCCGCGGTGTCGGTTGGCGCGGCGGCCGATGCGGCGAAGAACTGGAAGTCGTCGACCAGCGACGAGCTCTCCCACGGCGTCTGGCGGCCTTCGGTTGCCTGATGCACTGCGAGCCGCACCCGCTTGAGGGTGTCTTCGATCTTCAGCCCGTTCTCGCGCCCCGCTTTGAGCAGCGCGGTGGTGTAAGGGCTGTTGGCGCCGCCCCCATCCTCGGCTTCGGCGCCGGGCGAGGTCGAGTACGACAATAGCGTGCCGGGCGCGCCGGACTTGGTATCGACCAGCGCCAGCCCCTGCCCTGTCGTCTTATTGATGCTCGGAAACGGATTGTTGCGGCAGGCATCGAGCATGATGATCCGGCTCTTGCTCGGCACGGAGCCGAGCGTGTTGAGCACGTCGTCGAGCCGCACCGCCTGCAGCGGAATGTCGGCCTCGCGTTTCGGATCGACGTCGACCGGGATCAGATAGTTCTCGCCGTCCACCTGGATACCGTGACCGGCATAGAACACCAGCGCAACGGTCTCCGGCCCTTTCGCCGCGACCGTGGCGGCGAAGTCGCCGACCTTGGCGCGAAGCTCGGTCTGGCCGAGATCGGACGCCTCGGTGACCTCGAAGCCGGCCTCGCCGAGCAACGCGGCGATCGCCTTGGCGTCGTTCACCGGATTGGGCAGCGCCGGCACCGCCCGATAGGCCGATTGCCCGATCACCAGCGCGACCCGGCTTTCCGCGGCCGCAACAGCCACTCCGCACAGCAGGCTGGCGGCGGTCGCCGCGGCCTTCAGCATCGCGCGTCGCATGGCGTCTCCTTGCCGACCAATGACCGCTCTTGGTCGCCGCCCGGCGAGAGCGGGTTCAGGCGACGTGGCAATTCGACGCCGAAAGGCGGCGTGCGAGGAAAGCTGCGGTTAACATTGTCGGCAAATTGCCTCGTGGAACCAAGGTGATGTTGGGAGTCGGCGGTTAGTCTCCTGGCCGTCGCGCCGGGGCTTGCTTCGGACGCGCTTTGACAATTCAGGACCGAGAGCTTTGGCCGAGACGTTCCCCACCACGCCGTTCGTGCATCGCCGCGCCGTCGCGCCAACGACCGCCGCTCCCGGCGCGCTGCCCGAGGTCGCCGCGATCGACAAGGCAGCCTGGTGCGATCTGGCGACCCGGGTGATCGAGCCGAACGGTTACTACCTGCCAGAATGGGTGATTGCAGCGAATGGTGACGACGCGGTCCCGCGCGCACTGACCGCGCAGGATTCCGCCGGCCGGCTGATCGGCGTCCTGCCGGTGATCTCGTGCTGGCGCGCGTTCCGTCTGCCGCTGCCGGCGCTGGTGTCCGCCGATCCGTTCCGCTCGCTCGATACGCCGCTGCTTGACCGCGATGCAGCCGATGACGCCGCCGCCAAGATGATGGCGCAGGCGCGCGCTGCCGGCGCCCGCGCCCTGGTGCTACGCGACGTCGCCCGCGAAGGCGAAGCGATGGCGGCGTTCACGCGCGTGCTCGCCACCGAAGGGCTCAGTCCGCGCCTGATCAACGGCTGGACCCGCGCCGGCCTCGACGCCAGCCGCGACGGCGAAGCCCTGCTGCGCCAGGACCTCGATACCAAGAAGCTGAAGAACCTGCGCCGTCTCGAGCGTCGTCTTGGCGAGCACGGCGAGGTGCGCTTTACCGTGGCCAAAACTGCCGACGAGGCAGCGCGGGCGTTCGACATTTTTCTGGCGCTGGAAGACAGCGGTTGGAAAGGCCGCCGCGGCAGCTCGCTGAAGCGGCAGCCGGAGCTTGCGGCCCGGCTGCGCAGCGCCGCGATCGCGCTGGCCTCGCGCGGCCAATGCGAGGTGATCACCCTGTCCGCCGGCACAACGCCGATCGCAGCCGGCATCGTGCTGCGCCACGCCGACCGCGCTTATTTCTTCAAGCTCGGCATCGACGAGAGCTTCGCCCGCTGTTCGCCCGGCGTGCTGCTGACACTGGCGCTGACCCGGCATCTCTGCGCCGATCCGGACATCCGCTTTGCCGACTCCACTGCCAGCGCCCAGCATCCGATGATCGATCCGATCTGGCGCGGCCGGTTCGCGGTCGGCGACCTGGTGTTGCCGCTGCGCAAACGCGATCCTCTGTTCGCGCCGATCGTTGCTACGCTGTCGGCGCGCGACCGGCTGCGGCACTTCGCCAAGCGGCTGTTGAAGCGCTGATTACTCCGCGGCTTCCGCGTTCAGCTCCGCCGACAGCTTACGGATGGCACGGGCGATCAGCGCCGGTTCCTGCGCGCCGGACACCGCGTATTGGTGCATGAACACGTAGGTCGGCACGCCGGAGATTCCCTTGTCGGCGGCTTCCTGCGCCTGCGCCGAGACTTCCTCGACGTCCTGATCGGTGGCGAGCCGGGCGCGGATGTCGGCGGCATCGAGGCCGCATTCGGCCGCCGCCTGCACCAGCACCTCAGGATCGGTGAGATCACCACCGTCGCGGAAGTACAATTCCATCAGCCGCTGCTTCATCGCCGGCCCGTGGCCGACCGCGCTCGCCCAGTGAATCAGGCGATGGCAATCGATCGTGTTCGGCTGCCGCTGCACGCGCTCGGGGTGATATTCCAGTCCCTCTTGCGCGGCGGTCTCGGCGATGCGGCCGGCGATTTCCTTGTAGCGCTCCGGCGATCCGAACTTCTTGGTCAGATACTCGTCGCGGCTGATGCCCTCGCGCGGCACCCAGGGATTGAGGAAGAACGGCCGGTAGATCAGCTCGACCGGCACCTCCGGCGCCAGCGCGATCGCCTGCTCGATCCGCTTCTTGCCGATGTAGCACCAGGGGCAGACCACATCGGACACCACGTCGATCGTTAGCGGCTTCAGCGTGCTCATCGGCGCCTCCTCGTTGTCGTTGCCGGCACAGTCCCACACAGATGGGGCGCAGGCAACGCCGGACAAGGCGGATCAGAGCCGCGCGGCCAGTTCGCGCAATCGCGTCCCCGTGATCGCATCGGCCGGAAAGAATGTCTCGATCGCGATTTCCGACAGGGTGACGTCGATCGGCGTGCCGAACACCATGGTGGTGGAGATGAAGCTCAGCACCTCGTCGCCGAGCTGCAGGCGAAACGGCACCGCGACCGCATCCGCTGCGATCGGTGCGGCGCGCGCCGGCACCGGATAGGTCTTCAGTTCTTCGTACAGCGCGATCAGCTTCGGATCGGCGCTGGTCTCGCACTGCCGATGTAGTCGCTCCAGCAGATGCGCGCACCACTCGCCCAGATTGGCGGTGCGTGCCGCCAAACCTTCGGGATGAAACGACAGCCGCAGCACGTTGAGCGGCGGCGCAAGCAGATGCGGCGCAACGCCGTCGAGCATCGGCGCGACCATGCGGTTGGCCGACACCAGGTTCCAGTGCCTATCGACCGCCAGCGCCGGGTTCGGCTCGTGCGCGGCAAGCACCTGATCGACCGCAGCCCGCACCGAGGCGAGCGCCGGGTCATCCAGCGAGCGCTGCGGGAACGCCGGTGCGAAGCCCGCCGCGACGAGCAGCACGTTGCGCTCACGGAGCGGAACGTCGAGCCGCTCGGCGAGCCGCAGCACCATCTCGCGCGACGGCGAGGCGCGTCCCGTCTCGACGAACGACAGATGCCGCGCGGATATTTCTGCGTCGAGCGCGAGATCAAGCTGACTGAGCCGGCGGCGCTGCCGCCACTGCCGCAAGTAATCGCCGATCCGGACCGGCTGCGCGCCGGCGGCGGCATTGATCGAAGACACGTTGGTGTTCATGCGCGAACGCTAGCACGCACACCGCACAGCATCCATGACCTCCGAGGTAAAGCGTTTCTGACCTGCCAGGTAATCGAATTGCGTCGCGCATCTCGGCATCCTTCGGGGCATCGCTGCAACCGAAGGAGATGTTCCATGATCCAATCCTCTATGACCCATCCGTCCACGCTGCTCCGCCGCGCCCTGCAGGCCGACGCTGTGGTCAGCGGCGCGATGGCGTTGCTGCTGAGCTTGGCGGCCGGCCCACTCTCGCGCCTGCTCGCCCTGCCGCAGCCGCTGCTGCTGGAGACGGGACTGTTCCTGATCGGCTACGCCGCCCTGGTCGGCTGGCTCGGTACCCGCAGCGTGCTGCCACGGGCGCTGGTGCTGATCGTGATCGGCGGGAACGCACTATGGACGCTCGCGAGCGTCGCACTGCTGCTCGGCGGCGCAGTCGCACCGAACGCGCTCGGCATTGCTTTCGTGCTGATGCAGGCGACGGCGGTCGGGATCTTCGCCGAGCTGCAATTCATCGGGTTGAAGCGGAGCGGCGCAGCGGTCGCTGCATAAGCACCGCTTCTCCGTCATTGCGAGGAGCGTAGCGACGAAGCAATCCAGGAACTCAGTGCACGGAGCTGGATTGCTTCGCTTCGCTCGCAATGACGATTGGAGAGGCCGCGACTACAATCAGGCTGCCTTGGACTTGCCGGTGGTCGCCTTGCGAGACGTGGTCTTGGCCGGCTTCGCCGCTTTGGTCTTGCCGGCCTTTGCCGTCACGACCTTCGTCTTCGGTGCCTTGCCGGCGCCCTTCGTCGTCGCCGTCGCTTTTGCCTTCACCGCTTTCGGCGCCTTCGACTTGGCGACCTTCTCCGGCTTCGACGGCTTTTCCGGCTTGGCCTTGCCGGCCGCCTTCGCGGCCTTGCGGGCGGCCTTCTCGGCTTCGGCTTGCGCCTTGCGCTCGGCCTTCAGCTTCAGCTTGGCTTTCTCGGCACGGGCTTCGGCAGCCTTCTTCTTGCGCTTCTTCTCGCAGGAGACGCACTTGCAGCCGATCGGCTTCAGATAGGCTTTGAAGTAATCGGTGCCGTAATCGTAGTTGATCTCTTCGCCCGGCTCGATGTTCTTGATGGCGCGGATGATCACGCGCTTCTTGCGCGGATTGACGTCGGACTCAGCGTTCGGCTTGCAGGCGTGGTTGATGTAGCGCGCGACGTTCTTGCGCACCGAGCCGTCGATGGTCCAGCGCTTGTTCAACTCGAACAGGTATTTGTTTTCGATGCCGTCGTGCTTTTTGTTGTGCGCGTCGAGCAGCGGCCCGAAATACCGGATGATCTTGGCGCCCTTCTTGATCGGCTTGACGGCGAACAGGCCGAGCCCGGTTTTGGAGCGGCCGACGCGGTAATGGTCATTCGACAACAGCGGCATGGTTCTTCGATTCGAACGCGGCTAAAGGACGGACACACGAAGGCGCCGTTCTAGAGCGATTCCGCCGCAAAGGGCAGTACCTGAGCGGAAATTGCTCGAACCTTCCCCAGCCGGACGCCGACCGACAAAGGTTCCGCTGCGATGCAAGGCCTGCCAATGCGACTGCTCCCCGCCCTCGCCGTGCTGCTCCCGCTCACTATTTCGGCCGCGTTCATGGCGCCGGCTCAGGCTGACGGCGCCAGCAGCGTCTATAGTTCGACCGCTCCCAAGGCGTGCCGGGTCGCGCGGCCGGGCGGCGCACCGGAAGATAGCGGCGAGTGGCTGTGCCCCGGCCAGGACGGGCTGGTGGTGGTCGTATCGGAGATGGACCTGCGCCAGAGCGTCAGCGTCGGCCGCAATTACAAGGATGCCAGCGCCCAGCCGGCGGCCAAAACCTCGTTCGGCCCGTTCAACTCCACCACCGATACGGTCGAATGGCGGCTCGACGGCGCCGGCAAGCCGTTCGCCATCATCCAGCGCTGGCACCTCGCCGACAACGACGATCTCGGCAAAGGCGGCCGGCCCAACACCAAGCAGATGCTGTTGGTGACGCGGCTGCCGCCCGGCGCGGTGTGCCACGTCGCCTATGTGGACGTCGCCGCCAACCGCAACGCCAACGAGGTGGCACGCCAGGCGGCCGACGAGCTGGCGCGCGGCTTTGCCTGCGGCAAGGACAAGCCCAAGCCGTTCGGCAGCCCGGGGCGCGCCACCGCCCTGGTTGCGCCGAACTGAGGTTTCCCCGGCCCTAAAACGGCACGCGCCCCTTGTCGGCGGGCGGCTGCGGTTTACTTCCCTCGAGGGGCCACGCACAATCGGGCGGGGCGACGTCGCTCCGCCGCGGTTCTCCGCAGGCGGCGCGACAGCGGAGAAACGTGCAATGAAGGCGGTGTTCGCCAAGCTCGGCAGCGACTTCTTCTCCACCATCGTCTTCGTGGTGCTGTATTTCTCGACCGGCAACGTCGCGCTGGCGACGATCGTCGCCGTGCTCGGCGCGGTCGGGCAGTTCATCTACGCCAAAGTAAAGGGCCAGCGGCTCGACGTGATGGCCTATGCCAGCGTCGCGCTGGTGGTGGTGCTCGGCGGCGCCACGCTGCTGACCAACGATCCGCGCTTCGTCCTGATCAAGCCCAGCGTCGGCCACATCGCGGTCGGGCTGCTGATGCTGCGCCGGGACTGGATGCTGCGCTACGTGCCGCCGATCGTCGGCGACACCATCCCGGACTATGTGCGGATCGCCGGTTACGCGTGGGCGGCGCTGATGCTGGTGCTCGGCGCCGGGGTAATCGCGGCGGCGCTGACCGGCGATATCAAGCTGTGGACGTTCTACGTGATGGTGATCGCGCCGGCGTTCAAAGTCGCAGCGTTCGCCGCGCAGTATCTGGTGTTTCGCTTCGCGATCCGCAGCCGGCGGCGGGCCTCAGCCGCGACTGCAGCACCGGCCGCATCGACGCCGATCCCGGCCGAATCTTAGCGGCGACTACATCCGCGGGGCGGCGGCGAGCGCGAGCGCGCGATCTTCGTTCGGTGCCAGCTGCGCAGTGGCCCGCGCGTAGTGATGATCGCCTTCGTACACGACCACAATGCCGCCGACGCCATTGTCGAGTGCCGAGGTGGTGAATGCCGCCAGTCCGGTGCGATCGAGCGGCACGTGCGCGGCGATCACCCGGTCACCGTCGCGGAAGCTTACCGTGCCGGTCGGCAGACCGTGCGGACCGGTGACGGCGGCGGTCAGCGTCACCACCGCGCCGGGTGCCGGAGCAGCATCGGACGACGACAACGTCAGGCGCGGCTGGGCCAGCACATCGAGCGCGACCTCGGCCGACTGGCTCGGCAGCACGATCAGCGGCAGCCGGCTGGCGCTGCCGGCGTAATCGGCGCGCAGCAGATGCCGCCCCGGCTTGAGGCCGTCGACCGTGAGGCTCGGTTTGCCGGCATCGATCCAGCCCAGCACGGTGCTGGTCGACAGATCGTAGAACACTACCCGGCCGTCAGGAACGCCGGCGCCGTAACCGGTGCGGACGGTCGCGTTCAACACGAACCTGCCGGGAACACTGGGCTCGGCGGTGATATCCAGGCGGGTGGCAGTTGTTTCAGACACCACCTCGACCTGCGCGGCGGCAGGGAGGCTGGCCAGTCCGGGCAGCAGCGCCGCAACGGCAAGCGCGGCATTCACGTATGACAAACGCATGTCGGGTCTCCACCTTGAAGGCGCTGGAAACCTCGAGACGTCCTCCGAAGTTAACATAGGATAGCACGACGCGTGCACTGCACCACAGGTATCTGCATGCGCGGCCGGCAGAGCAGAACACCGCCCGATTCACGATGACGGACTATCGCGGCCCCTGGCCGCAGCGGGGCGGCACGTTCGGGCTTGTTTGTCGCTCCCGCACCATACTAAGAGGGGCGGCCCGGTGAACTCACGAGGACCGGGACCAAGGGGAGAAACACATGGCAGTCGACGGAAACTGGAAACTCACCATGAGCACGCCGATGGGCGAGCGGCAGGCCGACCTGACGCTGAAGGCCGACGGCTCGACGCTCACCGGCTCGCAATCCGCCGACGGCGATGCCGGCGAAATCTTCGACGGCACCGTGAACGGCGACGACGTCGCCTGGAAGCTGTCGATCACCAACCCGATGCCGCTGACGCTGAGCTACACCGGCAAGGTGAGCGGCGACAGCATCTCCGGCGAAATGGGCATCGGCCCGATGGGCTCGTTCCCGTTCACCGGCACCCGGGCGTAAGCCTTCGACGTCGCGGCCGTTCCGCCGCAGCCGCAGTTACCAATGTCATCACCGGGCCGGCGCGCAGCGCCGAGACCCGGTGATCCATCAGCCAAAACGATGGATGGCCGGGTCAAGCCCGGCCATGACTGTTTCGGGAGGGCTCAGAAGCCCTGCCCCAGGCAATCATGCCGGAGCCCGAGCCCGCGGGCCCTAAGGCAGTCATTCCGGGGCGCAGGCGAAGCCTGCGAACCCGGAATCCCGAGGTGTTTTGCGTTGAGCCGCTCGGGGTGGCCTGAACTTCGAGATTCCGGGTTCGCTCACTGCGTGAGCGCCCCGGAATGACGTTTGGGGGCGGGTGCGAGCGTCCAGCGTTACACCCCGCCGAGAGCGACCTCAGCCCAGGTTAAGTTCCTTGAAGAAGTCGTTGCCCTTGTCGTCGACGATGATGAAGGCCGGAAAGTCGACGACGTCGATCTTCCAGATCGCCTCCATGCCGAGCTCGGGATATTCCAGCACCTCGACCTTCTTGATGCAGTGCTCGGCGAGGTTGGCCGCGGCGCCGCCGATCGAGCCGAGATAGAAGCCGCCGTACTTCTTGCAGGCCTCACGCACCGCCGGCGCGCGGTTGCCCTTGGCGACCATCACCATCGAGCCGCCGGCCGCCTGGAACTGATCGACGAACGAGTCCATCCGCCCTGCGGTGGTCGGACCAAACGCGCCGGAGGCGTAGCCGTCCGGAGTCTTGGCGGGGCCGGCGTAGTACACCGGATGGTTCTTGAAGTAGTCCGGCAGCGGCTCGCCCTTCTCCAGCCGGTCGCGCAGCTTGGCATGCGCGGCGTCGCGCGCCACGATCATGGTGCCGGTCAGCGACAGCCGGGTCTTGATCGGATGCTTGCTCAGCGTCGCGAGGATGTCCTTCATCGGCTGGTTGAGGTCGATCTTCACCACCTCGCCGCCGAGCGCCTGCTCGACTTCCGGCAAATACTGCGCCGGGTTGTGCTCGAGCTCCTCCAGATACACGCCGTCCTTGGTGATCTTGCCGAGCATCTGCCGGTCGGCCGAGCACGACACGCCGAGGCCGATCGGCAACGAGGCGCCGTGGCGCGGCAGCCGGATGACGCGGACGTCGTGGCAGAAATACTTGCCGCCGAACTGCGCGCCGACGCCGAGGCTCTGCGTCATCTTGTGGATTTCCTGCTCCATCTCGACGTCGCGGAACGCGTTGCCGAGTTCGGAGCCGTGGGTCGGCAGCGCATCGAGATAGCGCGCGGAGGCGAGCTTCACCGTCTTCATCGTGGTCTCGACCGAGGTGCCGCCGATCACGATCGCCAGGTGATAGGGCGGGCACGCCGCGGTGCCGAGCGTCATGATCTTCTCTTTCAGGAACGCCAGCAGCCGGTCGCGCGTCAGCAGCGACGGCGTCGCCTGGAACAGGAAGCTCTTGTTGGCCGAGCCGCCGCCCTTGGCCATGAACATGAATTTGTAGGCGTCATCGCCCTCGGCGTAGATCTCGCACTGCGCCGGCATGTTGTTGGCGGTGTTCTTCTCTTCGAACATCGACAGCGGCGCGACCTGCGAGTAGCGCAGGTTGCGGCGCAAGTAAGCGTCGCGCGCACCTTCCGACAGCGCGGCTTCATCGTCGCCGTCGGTGATGACGTTCGCGCCCTTCTTGCCCATGATGATCGCGGTGCCGGTGTCCTGGCACATCGGCAGCACGCCGCCGGCGGCGATATTGGCGTTCTTCAGGAAGTCGAGCGCGACGAACTTGTCGTTCGGGCTCGCCTCCGGATCGTCGAGGATCTTGCGGAGCTGCTTGAGGTGGCCGGGCCGCAGATAATGGTTGATCTCGCCGAACGCCGCCTCCGACAGCGCCCGCAGCGCCTCGCGCTCCACCACCAGCATGTCGCGCCCGAGCACCTTCTCCACCCGCACGCCATCCGACGTGATCTTGCGATAGACGGTGTCGTCCTTGCCCAGCGGAAACAGCGGGGTGTGCTTATAGGGCGGAACCGGGGTGGCGGCAGACGGAACGGGCGTGGGAGCGTTCATGGAGGGGGCCTCGAATGGGTAAATTCGCGGCCCTGTCTAGGCGGTTTCGGCGGGATTTTGAAGGGTTCAAAACGGGAGGGTGGAGAGCGTCATGGGACCTGCCCGGCCACATCGGGGCCAACTGGACCTGCCGCATCTTCCGGTGGCGGCTCAGTCAGGAGGCCATCCTGTGGGACATCCACATCGGGCTCAGATTTCAGTACGATGGGCTGGGCCAGTACGGGCCGCTCTTGCGGTCCGGTCAGCTCCTGCTCTGCCGCATCGCGCATCGCTTCCGTATTGACGCTCGCGGGCTCAGCCTTTGCCTCCGGAAGACGCGGTGCAGTCCGCTGCCAAGCCCGCAGATGCTGCCCAGCTTGATCGTAGGCGAGGGGGACAATCGCCTCTAGTTCGGCGATGAAATTCTTGCGCTGTGCGAAGCGGGCGCCGATATCACGCACCATGATCACGTCGAACGACGTCACCACCTGCCCCGCCTTCTCATCTACAGCTTGATCGACGTTCTCTCGAAGCGCTGCGAGCGGTCGCTGAGTGCTACTGGTTCGTCCCGGCCAGTACAGACGGATATGCCAGTTCTCGTTCGTCGTGGGCGGAAACTGGCGCAGTAGCCAGTTCAGCCTCGCCTTCGTTCCCTTCTTGTCGTCAGGCGCCCTCAGATGCATCGAAACTGCGAGCGAGCGCGTTTTGATGTCTGCAGTGACCTCCAGAGGAGACGCCGCGTCCGGCACAATCAACGTGGCGGCGAGAGAATGCTCCTCGCACAAGTGACAGCTATCAGCCTTGGCTCGCGCATCGAGGTCGCGAAGATGTTCCCTCGGGATTCGCGGCGAGACTTCGACGCCGAGTTGTCGGCTCATCGTCAGCGACAGGTCGCGCACGACTTGGTGCCATGCTCCAACGATCTCGCGTGTCACAGCAGAGTTAGGCGACGGCGCGGCCCCCGCCTGAACAGATGCCACCAGGTCGGTCCAACACGCGGGCATCTGATCAAAGCCCTTCACTCCGGCGCTTGGGTGCGTGAGAAAGCGGACCATTTCGTTGAGGACAAACCTCTGATCGCGATCGAGGATCTCATCGTTGGCAAGCAGCAGGCTCGCTTCGGTAAGGACGTGCATCCAAGACCAGTGAAACAGCTCGATCTTACGTCGCGCGGATACTGAGACCTGCAAAGGGTGAACAGCCGGGACAGCGGCAAACTGATTGGAGATCGTAATCAGGGCGTCGATGTCGTTCTCGCGCGCAAGCGCTAAATAGCTTTCGACTTGGCCGACCTCCAGCTCAGAATTTCCGACCTTGGCTTCGACCAGAGCTCGCCACTGACGATTACCCGTAGTGAGAACAATCAGGCCGTCCGGCCTCATCTTGTCTGACTGAGACGAGAAGCAGACCTCAGTAAAGGTCTCGATCCTCGTTCGGGGCCCAGCGCGCTGGCCGACCGTATTCATCATCGAGCGACCGAACTCATCCACATTGGCAAGACACGCCAACAGGATCGACGCCGTTCGACCTTCCTTTGAGGTATCGGCCAGAACCGGAAAAAGCCGAGCACGCTCACCGCGACTTAAATAGCTTGGAATATCCAACATCGGGGCACCCTGAAATACAACTCAGGGTCGCAATACTGCAGCGATTTCCCGCCAACCGGAAGTCGGAAAATCTCCGTCGATCCCGTATGGGAACCGCAAAGATAAGCGTAGGCGGAACCCTCGCGCGTCACCGCCCTCATCCAAACGCCGCCTATTCTGCTTGCTCTCGCACAGGTATTGCCCCTTGCACACGCTGCTAGTGGCGAGTTTTGGGGCAGGGGTGGGCTCGACGAAAACTGCCGAACGTTAAAGCGAACTGAGCATCCAGCCGTCCCCAAATCCCGCTGGCGCTGATCCAGGTAACTACGCGATCGAGGGAAACTCTGATCTCCTGATTGTCCCTGACCGATGTCCACGCTGATCAGTAGCCGCGAACTTGGTCCTCTTGCATCTGGCTTCGGCGCAAGCTTCAGTACTGCCAGGGACTGAGGAGAAGACCTGATGCTGAGCCGCCTGCCCCATCTCATTGCCACCGCTGCTATCGCCTCGACATTCGCCGCCTCCCCCGCCCGGGCGGATCGTTGCGACGATCTTGCCAAGCAGCTCAAGGCGCAGATCGATGGGATCAGCATCGGCAAGACCGCGGCCAACATGATCTACCTGTCGCATCCGGCCGCGAAAGCGCTGCGGCTGGGGTGTCCGAGCCGCACGGTGAAGAACGAGGTTTACGGCCAGGCGCCGGCGCGAAAACCGTCGCCGGAATTTCAGGACCTGATCGCCAGCGCCGCCGCGATCGTGTTCACGATCCCGAAGCCGGACACGCTGCGCGGCGTCAATCGCTGCTTCGGCCGGGTCGGCATTTTGCGCGGCAACGACATCAAGACCCGCTTCCGCCGGCTCGACATGCGCTGCATCCGCACCAAGACCGACGCCTCGATCTCGATCACCCGCGACAGCAGCGAGTAGCTGCGCGGCCGCTCCGGCGGCGTCCCTCCCCCTCGTCATGTCCCGCAATCCAAAGCCCGGCATTTGAAGCAAATGCCGGCGCAGGGGTGCGCGCAAAGTTCACCGGGCAGCGCGATGATCGCGGTTGATCCGATGCCTACCCGGGCGCGGTCGGTGGCAAGCCGCCGCCGGCGCACCATCTGATCGGGGGACGTTGGCCAACACGAGGAAAGACTGATGAGCAGCATTTCGAACGTGTCGTCGACTCCTGTCTCCCAACCGACGACGCAGGCGAGCCCTCCACCGCCGCCTCCGCCGCCGAAGGACGACAAGGACACGACCAGCATCCAGCCGCCGAAAGCGGCGCTGCCGCCCGGACAGGGCACCCGCGTCGACCAGCTCGCTTAAGCGACGCAAGTTCCGATGCGACGACCGGCCCCGCCTCGCGCGGGGCTTTGGCGTTTGAGGGACGGTGTTCGCCCCGTCTGCGCCAGCTATCGGGCACAACCCTTCGTCTGCTAGACTCCGCCGGCACGACCAGCGGAGTGCCTCCTGATGAGCGACGTCAAAGTCCTGACCGGCGGCTGCCATTGCGGCCTGGTGCGGTTCGAATGCACCACCGACCTTGCGATGGTGACGGCGTGCAATTGCTCGATCTGCACCAAGAAGGGACTGCACTTCACCTTCCTGCCGCCGAAGAGCTTTCAGCTGCGCGCCGGCCAGGACAGCCTGAAGGAATATCTGTTCAACAAACGGGCCATCAGTCACCAGCTTTGCGGCGAATGCGGCGTCGAGGTGTTCGCCCGCGGTGCCAAGCCCGACGGCACCGAAGTGGTGGCGCTGAACGTGGCCTGCATCGACGGCATCGAACTGTCGCAGCTGAAAATGACGCCGATCGACGGGCGGCATCGGTAGCCGGCGGCCACACTTCCCACAGTCATTCCGGGGCGCTCGCGTCCGCGAGCGAACCCGGAATCTCGAAGTTGTTGTGCTCGGGTCAGATTCCGGGTTCGCGCCTGTCGGCGCGCCCCGGAATGACTTGGGGAGAGTCGTTGATCCAAAAGTCCGGCTGTTACTTATCCAGCTCCTTGTAGTGCCGGAAGATGCCTTCTTTGTTGAATGGAATGCGGCGGTCGCTGGCGAGGTAGGCGGCTATATTCGGACGTTCGGCGATCCGGTCGTGTAGTGCGACCAGCTTCGGAATGTCGCGCTCGAATGTCTTCATGTGCTTTGGAAAGGCGTAGCGCAGGCCCTCGACGATCTGAAACAGCGACAGGTCGGCATAGGTCAGCTTGCGCCCGGTGAGATAGGTGCCGCCGCCGGCGACCAGGCGTTCGAAATAACCGAGGAATTTCGGCGCGCGATTGTCCCAGAACTCGGCGGTGCGTTTCTTGGCCGGCTTCCGCTGGTCTTCGTAGTACAGCATCGTGCCGATCGGATGGTGAGTGTCGTGCACCTCCTGCACCAGGTCCGCGATCGTGAGCTGCAGCTGATGCACCCACAGCCGGCCGGCTTCGCTCGCGGGTGCAAGGCCATGACGGCTGCCGAGATACAGCAGGATGTTGGCGGTCTGGCCGATGATCAGCTTGCCGGCTTTGAGAAACGGCGGCGCGAACGGCGGCGTGCCCTGCTTCGCCTGCATCAGTTTCATCATCGTGGACATGCCGGCCTTGTTGCGGCGCGCGGCATCGACATAGTCGGCACCCGCCTCTTCCAGCGTCAGCCGCACGAATTCGCCGCGGCCCTGAATGGTCGGCCAGTAGTACAGTTCGTAAGCCATCGGTTCGGCCCCTGTGCTGATCGACGCGGCTCTGCCCGCGTCACCCCGCTCCGGAGCCTAACAAAAAAGCGCCGCGGAAGGTCCGCGGCGCTTCGATGCTGGATCGCTCGGGAGCAGAGCGTCAGTTGGTCTGCTGGATCGCGGCCAATTCCCAGCTCGCGCCGGGGCGCCGGGTAAAGGTCCAGATCTCGGTGACCTCGATCGGCGTATCGCTGCCGGCGACCAGACGATTGGTACCGCGCTCCAAGGTCTTGTCGACCAGCGAGAACCGCATCGCCACGGTGGCGTAGTCGGTTTCGCCCTCGCGCCAGGCTTCGGCGAGATCGCCCTGCAGCAGCTTCACATCCGACACCTTGTTGATGTCGTTGTTGGCCTTGTTCTCCTCCAGGTCCTTGGAGAAGTACGACGCCATTTCCGGAGTGGCGAGCTGACGCAGCCGGTCGATGTCTTCGTTCGACCACGCCGCCTGGATGTCGCCGAGCAGACGCTCGAACGCCTCGTAGTCGTCAGGCTTGATCTCCAGCGGCCGGTCATTGCTGGCGCTGGCGCCGCCACCGAAGCCGAAGCCGCCGCGCGAGGCCGGCTGCGCCGCCGGATTGGCCGACTGGTTCATCGCATAGGCGCCATCGGGCCGCGGGCCCTGGCCGGCCACCGGACCGGGCGCATAGGCCGCCTGCGGGTTGTTGCGACGCTGCCACCAGCCCCAGGCCAGACGCGCCAGGATTACGACCAGCGCCACCTGCAGCACCAGCCCGATGATCGAGGCGAAGCTGCCGAGACCCGACAGGAAGCCGCCGCCGAACAGCATGCCGAGCAGGCCGGCGCCGAGGAAGCCAGCGGCAAGGCCACCGAGCATGCCCATGCCCGGGCGGTTGAAGAAGCCGCCCTTGTTGGCGGCGGCGCCCGCCGCCGGGCCGCTCATGCCGGGGCTGCCCGGCTGGCTATAGGTGCGGTTGAACGGTTGAGCGGCACCCGGCGCCGTGTTGGTGCTGGGCGGTGCCGAGAAGCTGCGCGAGCCGCGCGAACCGGAGCTCGAGCCGCCGCCGATGCGCGCGTCGGCCGCCGACGTCAGCGCCAACGACAGCGGCATCGCGAGCGACATCGCCACAGCAAGAGCGGTCATAAAGCCGCGGGTGCGGTGCAAGAAATTCATGTTACTCCCTCAATCCCCGGCAGGGGGAAGCTCCGTTAAAAATGGGCACCAGCCTCCAAAAAGGAAGCGGGCGCGTCGTCGCACACCTGCGGCCCTCGGTCGCGGGGAGTACGGTGAACCTAACGAGGCGTTAAGAAATGCGCCGTCGCATTGCAACTGATCGGCAATGCGAACTGGCACCACCATTAGTCTCGTCATCCCGCCTCGTGCCGGGCATCCGCGACACGCGGAGATATCAACGACAAAAACGTGCATGGCCGGGACAAGCCCGGCCACGACGAAATTGAAGGGCATTGCGCTCATCGAAGCGAGCGCTGTCCGCCGCAAGCCTCAGTTCGGCGCCATCGTCTCCTTCACCTTCGCGACCAGCGCGCTGAGCGCGAACGGTTTGGCCAGGAAGGCGAACTGCTCGTTCTCCGGCAAGCTCTTCTCGAACGCATCCTCGGCATAGCCCGACACGAAGATGATCTTCAGCTCCGGATTGCGCGCGCGCATCGCCTTCAGCAGCGTCGGGCCGTCCATCTCCGGCATCACCACGTCGGACACCACGAGATCGACTTCGCCGCCATGGGCATCGAATTCTTCCAGCGCTTCGACGCCGTTGGAAGCTTCGATCACCTCATAGCCGCGGGAGCGCAGGCCGCGGGCGTTGAGCGAGCGCAGGCCTTCCTCGTCTTCGACCAAGAGGATGGTGCCCTGCCCGGTCAGGTCGGCGCGCGGCTTCGGCGCCGCCGGTGCCGGCTCGGGTGCCGTGCCGCTGGCCGCGGGCGTCTCAGCCTGCGGCTCGGCGACCTGCTCGTGGCGCGGCAGATAGATGCGGAAGGTGGTGCCCTTGCCGATCTCCGAATCGACGTACACGAAGCCGCCGGTCTGCTTGATGATGCCGTACACCGTCGACAGCCCGAGCCCGGTGCCCTTGCCGACTTCCTTGGTCGAGAAGAACGGCTCGAAGATCTTGTCGAGAATTTCCGGCGGAATGCCGGTGCCGGTGTCGGAGACTTCGACGCAGACATAGTCGGCCGCCGGCATGCCATTGTGGCCGAGCTGCGAGGCGGCGGAGGCGGAGACGTTGGCGGTGCGGATCGTCAGCTTGCCGCCGTCGGGCATCGCGTCGCGGGCGTTGACCGCGAGATTGACGATCACCTGCTCGAATTGCGAGACGTCGGCCTTGGTCCGCCACAGATCGCGGCCGTGCTGCATTTCCAGCGAGATCTTCTCGCCGATCAGCCGCTTCAACAGCCGGTCGATGTCGGTCAGCGCCTCGCCGAGATCGAGCACCTGCGGACGCAGTGTCTGTTTGCGCGAGAATGCAAGCAGCTGCCGCACCAGCGTCGCGGCGCGGGTGGCGTTCTGCTTGATCTGCATGATGTCCTGGAACGACGGATCGGTCGGCTTGTGCGCGTTCAGCAGGAAGTCGTTGGCCATCATGATGGCCGACAGCACGTTGTTGAAGTCATGCGCGATGCCACCGGCGAGCTGGCCGATGGTGTCCATCTTCTGCGCCTGGTTGACCTGGTTCTCCAGCGCGCGGCGCTCGGTGGTTTCCAGCATGTGGACGATGGCCGCTTCGTTATCGGTCTCATCGCTGACCGCGGTGACGAAGAACTGGCCCCAGCGCTCCTTGGCGCTGGCGAGCATCACTTCGACCGGCGCGATATCGGCCTGCCCCTTGGCGGCCTGCTCGATCGCGCCTGCCAGCACCGCGCGGTCGCGCGCCGACGCCGCCGCCAGGATCGACTTGGACGCCGAAGCACCGGCCGGGTCGAGGCTTTGCGCCAGCTTGGCAAGTCGCGCGTTCGCCCGCACCACCGCACCCGTCTTGTCGACGGTGGCGATCGCCATCGGGGTTTGATCGAAGAACCGCATGAAGCGGATTTCGGCGGCGCGCTGCGGATCGAGCCGATCGTCACGGGCACGGCTGATCACCAGCGTGCGCGACGGGCCGGGAGTGCCGTCGGCGCCGAAGGCGAGCTTGTGATAGAGCCGCACCGGCACGGTCTGGCCGCCGCGTTTCTTCAGGTCGATGTCGAAGACTTCGGTCTTCACCTCGCCCGGCTCGGGCACGATCGAGGTCAGCAGCGCGGCACCGTCGCCCGAAACCACGTCCGACAGCTTCAGGCCACCGGAGCCGATCTCGGCGAGGTCATGATCGAGCCAGTTCGCCAGCGTGGCGTTGACATAGACGAGGTTGCCGGCCGGATTGACCGAGAAGAACCCGCAGGGCGCATGGTCGAGATATTCGATCGCGTGCTGCAGGGTCTGGAACACGTCCTCCTGGCGCTCGCGGTCACGGGTGATGTCGGCGATCGACCACACCGTCTGCCGGGCCTCGCGCTTGCTGGTGCCGAGCGGGCGAACCCGCAGACGCATCCAGCGGCCCTCGGTGCCGTCGGCGCCGGCAACCCGCACTTCCTCCTGCAGCCGCCGTCCCTCGCGCGCCGCCTTGAGCAGCCGGAACACCGCCTCGGAGACATCGGGATTACCGATGAACACCCGCTCCACCGGGCGGACGTCCTGCATCGTCGCCGCACCCGTCAGTGCCAGATAGGTCGAGTTGGCATAGACGACGTGGCCGCCGGCGTCGGTGACTGCGATACCATCGAAAGCGTTTTCGGGAATCGCCCGCAGGATCGGATCTTCGGCGGAGCGGTCGGCGAAGCCGATGATACCGGCCGCGAACGCGAACAGCATGAACAGACCGACCATCGCCAGCAGCGCCAGCAGGCCGAGAATGTAAGGCTGGGCGCCGGCTCGGCCGAGCGTCATGAACGCCACGGCGGCGGCGACGATGGCGCCGGCCAGCAGCAGCACAAGCGCGATACTGCCGCCGCGGCGGGCCGGCTCCGGCGAGGCCGGACGCGGCTCGGGCGAAGCTTGTTGATCGTTGATGGTCATGGTCACCGAACCGGTCCCTTGCCCGCCGGGCACGCGGCGGCGCGGCTCCAACTGCCTGAATCGCGGCCGGAAACGCAAGACCATCCTCCGGCCCGTCCGCAGGCCATCAAGGACAATCCGCTCCGGCTTCCCGCGCCAGGGCGGCGCGCCGCCCGCCCCGCTCCTCGCTGCTGCTGCATCGCCCCGCTCAATTGCTGCGGCCGGACCACGCCCGCTTCAGGTTCATGACGTAACCGATCACCTCGGCGACCGCCTGGTAGTGTTCGACCGGGATCTCATCGTCGATCTCCACCGTGGCGTACAACGCGCGCGCCAGCGGCACGTTCTCGACGATCGGCACGTCGTGTTCCTTCGCGACTTCCCGGATCCTGAACGCCACCGCGTCGACACCCTTGGCAACGCAGATCGGCGCCGACATGCCGCGCTCGTATTTCAGCGCGACCGAGAAGTGGGTCGGGTTGGTGATGACCACCGACGCATTCGGCACCTCGGCCATCATCCGCTTCTTCATCCGCTGATAGCGGAGCTGCCGCAACCGGCCCTTGATGTGCGGATCGCCTTCCGACTGCTTGAATTCTTCCTTGATCTCCTGCAGCGACATCTTCTGCTTTTCGTGCCACTGCCGATACTGGAAGAAGTAATCACCGACCGCCACGAAGGCGAGCATCGCCACCACCGCGCCGAGCAGCTTCAGCGTCAGCGCCACGGTGACGCCGAGCAGCGCGGAGACGTCCATCTTCAGCAGCGCGTCGAGCCGGTCGTGCTCAGGATACAGCACCGCCACCATCACGATGCCGAGGGCCACGACCTTGAACAGGCCCTTGAGGAAGTTGGCCATCGCCTGCTTGCCGAACAGCCGCTTGGCGCCTTCGAGCGGCGACAGCTTGCTGAATTTCGGCGTGAGCGCCTCGGCGGAAAACACCAGCCGGTGCTGGATCATGTTGCTGGCGATCGCGACGATCACCAGCATCAACAACGGAATGCCGATCGCCGCCAGCGTCGCGTAGGACAGGCTCTTGGCGAGCGCGATCAGCCCGTCGCCGTCGACGCGGAGCATCCAGGACTTTTCGATCAGATTGCGCATCGGCGCGAGAATGCCGGCGCCGATCGACTCGTGGAACGAGGACAGCACCAGCGTGGCGCCGGCGATCAGGAACCAGGTGTTGACCTCCTGGCTCTTGACCACGTCGCCGCGCTTGAGTGCATCGTCGAGACGTTTTTGTGTCGGCTCTTCTGTTTTCTCGTCACTGTCCTCGGACATCGTTCAGCTCCGAACGACGCCGAGCGTCAGCGTGGCATCAGATCGTGCATCACGCCGCCGAAATAGCCGAGGAAAGCGCCCATCATCGTGGTCAGTACCACCGCGAGCACGATGAAGCCGATCACGATCGAAAGCGGAACGCCGACGAAATACACCTGCATCTGCGGCATCAGCCGCGCCAGCACGCCGAGCCCGATGTTGAACACCAGGCCGAACACCAGGAACGGCGCCGACAATTGCAGGCCGAGCTTGAACGCAGCCGCGAACGCCTTGGTGGCCAGCGCCGCGACGTCGCCGGTGTGCATCAACTCGCCCGGCGCGAACACCTTGTAGCTGTCGCTCAGCGCCTGGATCACCAGATAGTGCATGTCGGTGGCGAACAGCAGCGTGACACCGAGCATCGTCAGAAAATTGCCGACCACCACGCCCTGCTGGCCCTGGGTCGGATCGACCGCCGAGACGAAGCCGAGCCCGAGCTGCTGGGCGATCACCGCGCCCGCGACCTGCAGCGCCGACAGCGTCACCCGCGCGGTGGCGCCGAGCACGATGCCGACCGCGATCTCCTGCAGCATCAGCACCAACAGCGGCGTCAGCGACGACATGTCGATCTGATAGGCCGAGCGATGCAGCGGCAGCATGATCAGCGTCAGCATGAGCGCGATCGACAGCTTCACCCGCGTCGGGATGTTGCTCTCGCCGAACGCCGGCATCAGCATCACCATCGAGCCGATGCGTGCGAACACCAGCATGAAGGTGGCGGCGAGCGCCGGCAGGAAAGTCAGGTCGATGCGCATCGCGGCTGTCTGATTCGGAGCGCGCGTCAGAAGGTCGTGCGCCACAGCCGCGCGATGCGGCGACGGCGGATGCGACCAACGAAGCGGCGCGGGCTCCGATCATGCGTCAACCGCCGATGATTCGCGATGAGATCCGCATCATCTGCGAATGCAGCGCGTCGGCCATGAAGGGCAGCGCCAGCACCAAGGTGACGAACATCGCCAAGATTTTCGGCACGAACACCAGCGTCTGTTCCTGAATCTGGGTCAGCGCCTGAACCAGCGACACCGCGACGCCGACCACCAGGCCGACCACCATCAGCGGCGCCGACACCACGACGATGGTCCAGATCGCGTCGCGGGCGACGTCGAGGGTTTCGGGGCCGGTCATAAGAGAATCCTTGTGTCGACGATTGTGGCAGTGGTGGTGTTCGGTCTCGCCATCGTCATCGCGAGGAGCGGAGCGACGAAGCGATCCAGGAGCGCGGTGCGCTCGGCCCTGGATTGCTTCGCTTCGCTCGCAATGACGATGCCTATCGGTAAGGTGCCGCCGTCAGATCGGCATCCGCATGATTTCTTCGTAGGACTGGATCACCCGGTCGCGGACCGACACCAACGTCGACACCGCGACGTCGGTTTCGGCGACCGCGGTCACCACATCCATCACGTTAGATTTGCCCGACGCCATCGCCATCGACTGCGCGTCGGACTTGCGGCCGGCGTCGAGCACGCTGCCCATCGCCTGCTTGACCAGGTTGCCGAACGACGGAGCGTCTTCGCTCCCCTTGTCGGCGCCGGCCGGCTTGGCCAGGCGGCCGAGGCTCGCATAGGCATTCGCTGCTGAAATCGGGGAGGCCATGGGTCAGTGTCCTGGTGCGATGCTGGGGAAGCGGATCAGGCTTTGAGAATGTCGAGCGTGCGCTGGATCATCCGGCGGGTGGCGCTGATGACGTTGAGGTTGGCCTCGTAGGACCGCTGCGCATCGCGCATGTCGGTCATCTCGATCACCGGATTGACGTTCGGGTACTTGACGTTGCCGTTGGCGTCGGCGGCCGGATTGGTCGGCTCGTATTTGACGCGGAACGCCGAGGTGTCCGGCTTGACGCGGCCGAGCGCCACGACGCGGGCGTCGAGCGTGCGGTCGAGCGCCGACGTGAAGGTCGGCACCTTGCGGCGATACGGGTCGCCGCCCGCGTTCTGCGCCGTGGAGTCGGCGTTGGCGACGTTTTCCGAGATCACCCGCATCCGACCCGCCTGCGCGCGCAGGCCGGAAGTGGCGATACCCATCGAGCGGGCGAAGTCGTTGCCGTCGTCTGCCATGGTTTAGCCTCCCGGCGCTTCTCAGCGCTTGCCGATTGCGGTCTTGAGCAGGCCGAGACTGCGGCTGTAGAGCGAGGTCACGGCGGCGTAGTCCATCTGGTTGGACGAGACCTTCAGCATCTCGTCCTCGAGGTTCACGGCGTTGCCGGCCGGACGGGTCTGGAAGCCGCCCTTGTTATCGGTGGAGAAGCTCGGCGAGCCGCCGGGCGGGGTCAGATGCGACGCGCTGGTGCGCATCAGCGGCAGCGATCCGCCCGGACCGCCGGCGGCCTGACCTTCCGGGGTGAATTTCGGCTCCACCAGATCCCGCGGCCGGAAGTTCGGCGTGTCGGAATTGGAGATGTTTTCCGCAAGCACCTTCTGGCGCTCCTGATGCCACTGCATCTTGGTGCGCAACGCGTTCAGCTCGGGGAGATCGTTGATCGGCATAGCCGCCTCCGCCCCGGTCTTGCCGCCACGCGATTCCGCCGGGTAGGCAGAATTTGCCGCCCCTATGGTTAACGACTGGTTAAGAGGTTCGAGCTGCATGCCGGACGCAGTGGTAACTGCGGCGAAAACGGCAGCAAACGCGATTTGGGCGGCATGATTGGTGGATTATAAGAAGAAACGGATGGCAGTTCTTGCCGGGGATTATTAAGAAGGGACGAGGCGGGCCGCCGCGCGTCACCGGAACTGGTCGCGTTCGCATTCCGGAATGGGCGCTTCCGGAAAGCGCCAGGGCGCCAGCGTTGTTTGCCGGGGATACAGCATGTCATCGCAGCCATTGATGTTTTTTCTCGCATTTCTGGCCGTTCTGGCGCTGATTGGCGCCGCCGCCTGGCTGGTACGCCGCTTTGCCGGCAATCGGCTCGGCACCAATGCCAGCCGCGGCCGGATGCCAAGGCTCGCCGTAATTGATGCCGCCGCCGTCGATGGCCGCCGCCGTCTGGTTCTGGTCCGGCGCGACAATGTCGAGCATCTGCTGATGATCGGCGGGCCGAGCGACATCGTGATCGAGCCCAACATCGTCCGTGCCACCCCGTCGCGGGATCAGTTGCCGACCCGCGCTGGCGTCGAGCCGCGCCTGACGGCGCCGGAGCCCGGCCAGTGGGAGGCTGATACCGCCGCCGAGCTGCCGGAGCCGGAACTGCCGCCGATCCCGACACGACCGTTGCGCCCGGGTGCGGCCGAGGAGCCGCGCCGCGCGCCGCCGCCAATGCCGGAGCGCCGTCCGGCCGATCCGTTCGCCAGCCTGGTACCTGAACCGATCGCCCGCCCCGAGCCGCCGATGCCACGCGTCGAGGCGCCGATCATGCGGGCTGAACCTCCGATCATGCGGGCGGACCCGCCGATCTTGCGGCCCGAGCCGCCGATCACGCGCCCCGAGCCCCCGGTCCTGCGCCCCGAGCCGCCCGTTCTGCGCCCCGAACCGCCGGTGCTGCGCCCGGAGCCGCCGCGCCCCGAGCCCCGCATGGAGCCGGCCCCCCGTCCGCGCGCCGAGCCGGCCATGCCGCGGCCGCCGCGTCCCGAACCCAAGCCCGCCCCAATGCGCACTGAGCGCCCCGCGCCGCCGCCCGCGCCCCTGGCCCCGCCGCCCCCTCCCGCTGCGCCTGTGACCGCAGCGCTTGCAACTGCGGACCAGAATCTCGCCGAGATGGCCAACCGCCTCGAAGCCGCCCTGCGCCGTCCGCCGAATGCGCCGGCCGAGCCTGCTCCTCCGGTTGCGCCGGAGCCGCCAGCCCGGCCCAATCCGCCGACCCCACGCGCTTCCGAGCCTGCCCCCGAAGAGCCGGCCGCAGCGGAGGCGTCTCCGGCCGCCGGTAAGACCGGGTTTGAGAGCCTCGAAGACGAAATGGCCGCGCTGCTCGGCCGCCCGAAGTCCCCTACGTGAGCGCCTCGGCCGGCCCGCGTAGAGTTTTCATCAGTTCATCGGTTCTGATCATCGCGGGTCTCGCGATGATCGTGCCTGCGCAGGCCCAAGACATCAGCATCAATCTCGGCGGCAATAGCCCCGGCGTCACCGAGCGCGCGATCCAACTGATCGCGCTGCTGACGGTGCTGTCGATCGCACCGTCGATCCTAGTGATGATGACGTCGTTCACCCGTATCGTCGTGGTGCTGTCGCTGCTGCGCACGGCGCTGGGCACGGCCACCGCGCCGCCGAATGCGGTGATCATCGCGCTGGCGCTGTTCCTGACCGCCTTCGTGATGGGACCGACGCTGCAGAAATCCTATGATGAAGGCATCAAGCCGCTGATCGCCAACGAGATCGGCGTCGACGACGCGATGGTGCGAGCGTCCGGTCCGCTGCGGATCTTCATGCAGAAGAACGTCCGCGAGAAAGATCTCAAGCTGTTCCTCGACCTGTCGGGCGAGCCGCCTCCGGCAACGCCGGAAGAGCTGTCGCTCCGCATCTTGATGCCAGCGTTTCTGATCTCGGAGCTGAAGCGTGCCTTCGAAATCGGCTTCCTGCTGTTCCTGCCCTTCCTGATCATCGACCTCGTCGTCGCATCGATTCTGATGTCGATGGGCATGATGATGCTGCCACCGGTCGTGGTGTCGCTGCCGTTCAAGCTGATCTTCTTCGTGCTGGTGGACGGCTGGTCGTTGGTCGCAGGCAGTCTGGTGCAGAGCTACACCGGCGGCGGATAGTCGGCCGACATCGAAGCTGCTGACACCGATGGATCGTCCAGCCAGTCCGGGCACGCGAGAAGCGCGTGAGCCCGAGAATCAGCTTCGCAAAACAACTGCTGGATTCCGGGTTCGCTCGCTTTCGCGAGCGCCCCGGAATGACGGTTCGAGACGGCGAAAGAATTGCTACCGCGTCGCCTGGATGGCGCGGATCTTCGGCGGGACCTGGGGCAGCGTACCGGTGGCGGTGAGGTCGGCGCCGGGCGGCGGGTTGACGCGGGCGCTGGCATCGGGGAAGCGCTGCTTCATCTCGCGCAGGAAGCCTTCGAGCGTATCGACGCTGGCGGCCATCTTGGCGATCGCTGCAAACGCAGCGCTGTTGCCGGCGCTCGGCTGGCTGGCGATGTCGAAGGCGGCGCGATCGGCCGGATCGGTCATCAACGGCGCAAATTTCTCGCGGAAACGATCGAGGCCGAGGGCGTCTTCGGCGAGCGCGTAACCGACCACGGCACGGATCACGTCGCTCTTCTCGGCCGACGACAGCGGTGTGAAGTCCTTCCAGCGATCGCCGAGATACAGCTCGATCTGCTCAGAGGATTCGCGCCAGCGTCGCGCCGCCCAGTAGATGTCGGAACGCAGCCGGATCGCCTCGCGTCCACTGATATTGCTGATGATGTCGAGTGCGAGATCGTGGCGACCGATGTCGCTCTGCGCCCTCGCCTCGAGCAACAGCCGCTGCTGACGGAGTTCGCCGGCAAGATCAGCGATGCGCGACGAATGCAGCGCACCGATGGCGCGATCCGGCTTGCGGTTCATCAGGTAGATCATCGCCAGCTTGGCGGCGACCTGCGCCCGCGCCGCGCCTTCGAGACGCTTGTCGACCTGATACTGCAGAAGCTCGCTGGCCTGATCGAGCAGATCGACCGCGACCAGACGGTCGGCGAGCCGGCGGATCATCTCATCGCCGCGCCGGCCGATCGGGGTCAGCTCGCGATACTCGTAGAACATTGCGAGGGCTTCGATCGGCGGCAGATCGTCGCCCTTGCTGCCGAGGAAAATCTGCGCGAACAGCGCGCGGGCATCGTCCTGCGCCTTGCGGGCAGCTTCCGAATTCGGCGCCAGCTGGGTCGCAACCCGGGCCGCCTGCAGCGAATCCTGATAGCGGCCGGCGTCGGCGTACATCTTAGTCAGCAGCTGCTGGGTGTTCACTTCTAGCTGGTCGCCGCGCCAGTTCACCGACAGTCGCTCCAGATCGGGCAGCGCCTCCGCGGGTGTCAGTTCTTCGCGCTTTAGCCGCAGCACGATCTCGCGAAACCGCGCTTCGGCAGCCGCTTGCCGGTCGGACGAGGCCATCGCGTCCTTGTACTTCTTCAGCGCCTCCGGCTCGCGGCCGAGCGCCTCGTCGAGCCAGCCGCGCATCACCGCGACCTGCGGCTTGATCTCCGGCGGGATACCGACCAAATCGAAATCGGTGCTGAGCTTGGCGGCGCCAGAATAGTCACGCACTTCGAGCGAGGCCCGCATCGCCGCGGCGAGCACCGCGCGCTGAATGTCGAGCGGCAGCGCCGTGATCGCGAACTGCACGCTCTTCAGCTTCTCGCGCGCCTCGGCCCATTTGCCCTGGCGCGCCAGCGCTACGCCCTTCCACATCTGCGCGTCGTAGGTCGAAGCGATCGCCGGGTTGGCGACGTCCTTCAACGTTTGCTCCGGCCGCCACATCAGTGCACTCGCGGCCGCATGGCCGAGCATGGTAGCGGCATCTTCCTGGCCGGGCTTGGTGGCGGACAGCGCAAGATCGAGCACGCCTTTGGCTTCGGGATAGAGGCCGCGCGCCATGTAGAACCGCGCCAGATCGAGCCGTGCCGGGAGCTTGTCGTCACCGCCCGCAACGGATGCGGCGTTGAGACGCTCGTCGAGCATGTCCTTGAAGCTGCCGGTCTGATCCTTCGCCCATTGCCGGACATCGAAGAACGGCTTCTCGGACGCGGCATCACCGCCGCCGCTCTCCGCGGCGGAGGATAGCGTCAGGCCCCCAGGCCGCGTCAGCAGCACGGCATCGGGAGTGGTTTCAACGGTGACGTCGTCGGACTTCAGCTCGACAACGACGCCGTGGATCGACTCCAGCAGATTGAACTCGACGAAGTTCTGCCGCTTGATGAAGCCGCGCGGCGGCGGCAGCGCGGTGACCACCGTCAGCGTATCGCCGGCGTCGGGATCGGCGAGCTTCTGAACCTGGCCGAGCGCCGGCAACGACACTGAGACGCTGGCGCGGGTCGGGTCGGCGATGTTGCGTACCGCGGATAGCGGCTGCGACGCCGCGCGGCCGGCATCGGCAAGCGTCACAGTCCAGCCCTTGCCTGCACCGTCGTCTTCGGTGAGCGTCGCGATCTGCGGGCGGCTGAGCCGGATCCGAATTGCTTGTCCGTTGGCGAGCGGAAGGCGGCTGGCGTCGCTGACCACCGCACTGCCCTCGCGGCGGATCGCCGACAGATCAAATGCCGCAGTGTTGTCGAGGACCAGCCACAGCACGTCGCCGCGGCGGAACAGTGCCGCCGGGGTCGGAGCAGAAAACGCGAAGCTCAGGCGAAGCCCATCCGTATTCAGCCGCACCTCGACCGGCCGCCCCTCATTCGAGACCGGCTTGGCAGCCACTGCCGGCGGAGACGCGGGAGCCTGAGGCGCAGCCGGAGCAGTCTGCGGCGGCGCGATGCTCGGCGCCGCAGGCCCCGCGGGCGCGGCAGCGACTTGGCCACCTTTGGCAGGCGGGCCGGCTGGCGACGGCGTCGCTGAGGGCCCCGCCACAGACGGAGATGGCGCAGCAGCAGTAGCCGCAGCAGGTGCAGGCTGCGGACCGGCTGGCGTCGCCGGCTTCATGGGCTTGGCTTCCACCGGAGCCGGCGCGGGCTTGGCCTCCGCCTTGTGATCGGCTTCCTTGGCGTCAGCCTTGCGGCCTGCGTCCTTCGCGTCGGGCTTGTGGCCGTTGTCGGCCTTGGGCTCCTGCTTCTGGATCTCTGCCTGCAGCGCCTTGGGATCGAGCTTGCCGATCTCCGGCAGCTTCAGTGCCTGCGGCCCCATGGTCTGACCGGACTCGGCGCCGCCCGGTTGAAAGCCGACATCGATGATGAAGTTCTTCTCTTCGCGGAACGAATGCACATCGGCGCCGCCGATCAGCGTGAAGTCGACGGTGGAATTACCGCCGTCGATGTTCTGCGCGATCGAAGCAACACCCGGCGGCGAGGCGAGCTGCGCGTCGGCGAGGTCGAAGGTCAGTGGCGTGTTGAACTGCACCGACAGCTTGCGGTCGGTCAGCGTCGACGCCACCCGCACGTCGGACGGGACTTCAAACACGTAGCGCACGAAGGTCGGCTGCACCGAGGTCCGCACGCGGATCGGTGGCCGCTTCTTCACTTCGGCGGTGGCGCGTTGCGCCTTCAGGGCGCGCTCTGCCGCGCGGGCGCGTTCAGCCAGTTCCTTCACGACGTCTTGCGGCAGTCCGGGCGGCGCGCCGGTCCAATTTTCTGGCAGCAGGTCGACGAACAGCCGTTCGCCGGCCGCCATCGCGTTGACAGTGAGCTTCCGCGTCAGGGCCAAACGCAGCGCATAACCGTCGGGATCAAGCCGCGCAGAGCCGATATAGCCGGGCGCGGAATCGGCGAGCTTGTCGACCGGAATATCGATCGGCCGCTTGAAGCGGATCACCACGATCAGGCCCGCAGTGGCGACGTCGGAGTCGACGTCTTCGGCCATCTTCAGCAGCAGCCGGCCGTATCCGCCCTTTGCTTCGAAGCTGGCTTCGCCGCGCACTTGCGCGGCCGCGGGCGCAATGGTCAGCGCGGCTGCGATCAGCAGCAGCAAGCCGGCAAGGCAGAGTCGTGCGACGCGCCCGACGAGCGCCTGTGACCAAACTCCAGCGGCAGCCATCCGCGCCATCCGTCGTGTCTTTCAGTCAACGACTCTGTCGTCTGCCGGTCCTAGGCGGCTTCGCCGCCAACAAAGATACTACGCTTCACGCATGCGCGTCGGCGCGGCGGAAGCGCGCAGAACCGCAGCCTGCCCCACTAGGGCACAAAAGCCGTTAACGGTGGTTTAACCATCGTCGACTGCGGCGGGCCCACCCTGCTTCGGCACGGCATCGCGTCACAATCAGAGATTTAGATTGTCGAGGTAAACACGTTTTTGATAGTGATGCAGAAGGCGGGGAGCGCAACCGCCTGAACCATCCTTTCGTGTGACCGCGATCGCCGTGCCCTTCCCGCCCGCCGTTGTCGGCCGTCCTGACGGACGCCGCACGACGTGTCGGCGCTTCGGATCGGCTCGCGCCACCGAGGAGACATGGACGATGAAAGCTGCGCCCGCCGCCAATCTGGCGCGGATACGCCACTGGGAATTGGACTGACGACCGCCATGCTGCTGAAGGGTCTCTACAAGGTGGAATTCGAAACGCCGCGGCGCAAAGCGGTCGGCGTGATCTTCGCATCCGATGGCCGGCTGCACGGCGGCAGTTCGGCATTCGCCTATATCGGCGCCTACGAACAGAACGGCCAGACGATCCACGGCACCATCACGGCGCGCCGGCACACCAGCGATCCGGCGATCCAGTCGGTGTTCGGCGTCGACGAGGTGCGGGTCGACTTCCACGGCTCGACGATCGGCGACTACGCGCAGGTCGAAGGCATGGCGGCGGAAGCCCCGTCGCTCGGCTTCAAGGCGCTGCTGACACGGATCAGCAGCTAAGCGCAGTTGATCACTGCCGCGGCGTCGGGCGGCCTTCGATCTTCGGCAGCACCGCCACCGATGCGGACACCGACGCCTTCCCGGTGGCGCGCCGCGCCATTTCCACAGTGAGCTTTTCGGCGGCTTCGGCAGACATCAGGCCGAGGATGTCGGACATCTTCCGCGGCGCGATCTGGGTGGCGATTTCGATCAGCACCGGCATTTCCAGACGATCGAAGATCTTCGCCGCATCCTTCGGCTTCATCGACTCGTACATCGTGACGATGCCCTTGAAGCGCGCCGCTTCGGCTTCCGATTTCTCTTCGGTCGCCTTGCCGATCTGGCCCTCGGTCTCCTTCATCTCCTGGACCTTGGACTCGATCCGCTTCTCTGCAGCCTTGAGCAGGCTCTCCCGGATCTCGACTTCGCGGGCACGCGCTTCAAGTTCCTGGCGGCGCGCCTGCAGCCGCTCGAGGATCGCGCGTTCAGATGGAGAAATTGCCGGGGTCTCGGGCTCGGTCTCGGCCGGCTTGGTCTGTTCCGGCGGCGCAACCGCTGGCTTTTCTTCTTCTTTCTTCTTCGGCTCGCCATGCACCGAGCCGGTGATATCGGGATCGATCGGCTTCCGTCCGGGGAAGTTCAGGTTCTCCTGAGCCCATGAAGGCTTGGTCGCGTTCGGATCGTAATCGAACACGTAGCCGCCATCGAGCACCAGTCCGGCGATCTTCAGCACAGCGAGGCCGAAGACCGCGACCAGAACAACCGGAAGGATGCGGATATCCCGAAGTGCGTTCATGCAGCCAAGCCGTTATGTCGCCTGCGTTCCGCAAAAGCCTGCGCCGCGGCCGCATTGGCCTGCGCCGCCGACACCGCCGCCGCCGGCTGCTCGCCGCCGGGACGCGCCGCCGCGACGATCTTCGACAGGCGCCGCAGCACGTTGTCGCCCTCGCCGAGCTGCTTCTTGAGCTGGTCGGACAGCGCGGAGGCCGCGGCGATGTCACGACCGAGGTTTTCGTTGACCTCGCGCACCGTGAGCTTGAGGCCGCCGATCGCCCGTTCGGCGATCTCGGTGACGGTGATCAGCTCGCCGATCGTCGCCTTCAGCGATTGCTCGTCGGCCTTCAGCCGCAGCAGGCGTTTGTTGAGCAGCCAACAATAACCGACGGTGACGAGGAGCAGCACGGCGACCAGGCTTTCGATCACGATTGCGAAAATGTGGCTCATTGTGCCTCCATCATTTTGCTCTGCTCGTCGGTACGTTCGAACATGGCGTAGGTGGTGAGCGGCTTGCGCAGCGGTTTGGTGACGCGAATGGCGACGCGGTCGCCGACCCGGCCCATCCGGCCTTCGGTGAGTACGACGCTGCCGCAGCGCACCGCCACGGTGGCGTCGGCGCGCAGCTCCAGCGGCAGGGTGTCGCCGACTTGCAGCGCCATCAGTTGCCGCAGCGGCAGTTCGGCTTCGTAAAGCACGGCGTCGACCGAAATATCGGCCTGGACGATCTCGGTGGCGAGGTGGCCTTCCCAGACCTGATCACGGCCGAATTTTTCGCCCATGAACATCTGCATCAGCACGCCGCGGATCGGTTCGATCGTGGCGTATGGCAGCAGCAGCTCGATATTGCCGCCGCGGTCTTCCATGTCGATGTGCAGGCGGACCAGGATCGCGGCGTTGGCGGGCCGGCTGATCGCAGCGAAGCGCGGATTGGTCTCGAGCCGATCGATGCTGAACGACACCGGCGACAGCGGCCGGAACGCCTGTTCGGCGTCGGCGAGCACAACCTCGAGCAGCCGCTTCACCAGATTGGTTTCGATCGTGGTGTAGGGCCGGCCTTCGATGCGCAGCGCGGCCTGGCCGCGGCGGCCGCCGAGCAGCACGTCGATCATCGAATAGATCAGGCTGGAGTCGACGGTGGCGAGCCCGAAGTTCTGCCACTCCTCGGCCTTGAACACGCACAGCACCGCCGGCAACGGGATCGAGTTCATGTAGTCGCCGAACCGGACCGAGGTGATGCGGTCGAGCGAAACTTCGACGTTGTCCGAGGTGAAGTTACGCAAGCTGGTCGTCATCAACCGCACCAGGCGGTCGAAGACGATTTCGAGCATCGGCAGACGCTCATAGGAGACCATCGCGGAGTCGATGATCGCGCGGATGCCGGAGTTCTCGTCGAGGTGGACCTCGCCGACGCTGAAGCCGAGGAGATTGTCGATCTCCTCCTGCGACAGCACCCGCTCGCCGCCGTTCTTGCCACCGCCGAGATCGCGGCCGCCATCCTCGACCATGGCGGCCCATTGCTCCGCCATCGTCCCGGTTAGTTCGTTCTCCGCTGCCGCCTTTGCCGCGGCCTCGGGATCCTCCGATGCCATGGAGGCTTCCCATTGGGCGGCAATTGCGTCCTGGTCGAGTTGGTCCTGGCCAGCCATGTCAGCTCACTGCACCAGCACTTCCTTGAACAACACAGCCGACACCTGCGCAGGCGCGATCGCCATGTTAACGCGCCGGGTCAGCTCTTCCTTCATCCGAAACATCCCGACCGAGCCGTTCAGGTCGCCCGAGCGCAGCTCTCGCAAGTAGGTCTGAAACAGGTCGGTGATCCGCGGCATGTTCGGCTTGATCTGCTCGGCGAGCTTCTCGTCCTTTACCTCGAGCACGACCTTGGCCTTGAGATATTGCACCCGCTCGCCCGGCGTACCGGCGAGGTTGACCATGATCTCCGGCACTTCGACGAAGTTTGGCGGCTTCACTTCCTTGGCGGCTTCGGCCTGATGCGCGTCTTCGCCGTGACCGGCGAACAGGAAGAAATAAGCGCCGGCACCGCCGCCGAGCAGCAGCACGGCCGCCGCAGCGATGATGATCAGCTTCTTCTTGCTCTTTGGCGCCCCGCCTTCGGCGGCTTCGGCGCCTTCTTCCGGTTTCTCTGCGTCCGCCATCGGCCGAATCGCCCATATCCCAAAAAGCGAGCCGCAGCCGAGGCGAACCGTAAACGCGAGACTAACGCCGCCAGCGCCCAAGGCTCTGATGACACGACGCTATGGGGCAATGGTTAACGGAACCTTTCCACGGCGGTGGCGGGTAGGAAGATTTTGCCGGCCGGTATGGTCAACAAGTCCTTTATTGCCGGCCCGGCCGCTCCCTTAAAATGAGCAAGCTACTGATTTAGATGAATTTTCTGAGTTGGCACGAGCTTCGCTAGGTGTCTGGTGAGCCGCGCGCTTGGGAGAGCGCCTGCGGTTCGCACGATCCGCCACCGGTCTGGGAGGACTTGGCGGCGGGTCATTCAAGGGAGAACCACCGATGGAGAATGCTCTTCTCGTCGGACTGTCACGGCAGGTCGTGCTCGAACGGCAGATGGATGTCGTCGCGAACAACCTCGCCAATCTCAACACCAACGGCTTCAAGGCGGAGCGGTCGGTGTTCCAGGAATTTCTTAACACCGGCGCGCACGAGGACAATTTCGCGCGGCCGGACCGGCGCGTCAGCTTCGTGCAGGACCGCGCCACCTACCACGATCTGTCGACCGGCGCGCTGCAAGAGACCAAGAACCCGCTCGACGTCGCGATCGACGGCAAGGGCTTTCTGGTGGTGCAGACACCGCAGGGCGAGCGCTTCACCCGCGACGGATCGCTGACGATCAACGCCCAGGGCCAGCTCGTGAACGGCTCCGGCTTCCCGGTGCTCGGCACCGGCGGCCCGATCGTGATCCAGCCGACCGACAAGGAGCTGTCGATCTCGTCGGACGGCCGCGTCAGCGTGGTGGAAGGCACCTCGATCATCGACTCGCTGCGCGGCAAGCTGCGGGTGGTGACGTTCGACCGGCCGCAGAGCCTGATCAAGCAGGGCGGCAATCTGTTCGCAGCCACATCCGACCAGGGCACGCCCGACACCAAGTCGATGCTGCGCCAGGGCTATGTCGAGAAGTCGAACGTCAACTCGGTCCTCGAAATGACCAAGATGATCGACGTCACCCGAACCTACACCCAGATCTCGGCGATGCTGCAGCAGGAGAGCGAGCTGCGCAAATCCGCGATCGAGAAACTCGCCGAAGTGCCGGCCTAACGGAGACTGACCATGCGCGCACTCTACACTGCGGCGACCGGGATGGCGGCCCAGGAGCTCAACGTTCAGGTGATCTCCAACAACATCGCCAACATGCGCACCACCGGCTTCAAGAAGCAGACGGCGCAGTTTCAGGACCTGATCTACGATCACGTCCGCCGCGTCGGCGCACAGGCGTCGGACCAGGGCACGATCCTGCCGGTCGGTGTCGACATCGGCGGCGGCGTCAAGACCGTCGGTACGCCGCGGCTGATGACCCAGGGCACTCTGTCCCCTACCGGCAACGATCTCGACCTTGCGGTGCGCGGCGAAGGCTTCTTCAAGATCCAGATGCCGGACGGCACCTTCGCCTACACCCGCGATGGCTCGTTCACCAAGGACAACACCGGCCGCATGGTCACGGCCAACGGCAACCCGGTGCAGCCGACCATCACCGTTCCGAACGGCGCGACCAGCATCACCGTCGCCGCCAACGGCCAGGTGTCGGTGACAATCTCCGGTTCGACCACGCCCACCGTGATCGGCCAGATCGGCCTGACCCGTTTCATCAACAAGGCCGGTCTGCAGCCGCAGGGCGACAACCTGTTCATCGAAACCCCGGCGTCCGGAACGCCGCAGGACGGCATCGCTTCTGCCGACGGTCTCGGCGACATCATGCAGAAGACGCTGGAGATGGCGAACGTCGAAGTGGTGACGGAAATCTCCGACCTGATCTCGGCGCAGCGCGCTTATGAGATGAACGCCAAGGTCGTCAGCTCCGCCGACCAGATGCTGCAATCGACCTCTAATATGTTCCGCTGAGGAGACGGCTGATGATCCGCGCTCTCCTCCTCGCCTCCACCCTGGTCGCCGCCGCCGGCAGCGGCGCAATCGGCCAGACCGCAACGCCCACGGCACAGCCCGAGGGCGAACTGCGCCCAAGCGACGTGCTGAAGTCGCCGGTGCTACGTCCGCATGTCGAGGTCACCGGCGAACTGGTCCGGATCGGCGACGTGATCGAGAACGCCGGCGCCGCAGCAAGTATTGCGATCTATCGCTCGCCCGACCTCGGCACCACCGGCGCGCTGCCGACCGCCACCGTCCTCGCGGCACTGCGCGCCCATCAGGTGATCGGTGTCGATACCCGCGACATCACCGAAGTCACCGTGACCCGGCTCGCGCGCACGCTGGCGGCCAAGGAAATCGAGCAGCAGGTGGTTCAGACCCTGCAGCAACGCCACGGCCTCGGCGAGCCCGAAGACCTGACGGTGAATTTCGACCGCGACGTCGAGACCAAGACGCTGCCGGCGAACTACGCCGGCAAGCTGCAACTCGTCAGCGAGAAGTTCGACGCGCGCAGCGGCCGGTTCGACATCAGCTACGAAATCAACGGCGGCGAAGGTAGCGCGCCGGCCCGGATGCGGGTGACCGGCACCGCGATCGAAACCGTTGTGGCAACCGTGCTGACCCGGCCGGTGCAGCGTAACGAAGTGATCAAGGCCTCAGACATCACCGTCGAGCGCCGGCCGAAGAGCGAAGTCGCGTCCGATGCGGCGTCTCGCGATGCCGCCCTTGGCATGCAGGCGCGCCAGACGCTGCGCAGCGGACAGGTGCTGCGCGGCGCCGACCTCGCCAAGCCGGACCTCGTGACCCGCGACCAGGGCGTCACGCTGATCTATCGCGCGGCCGGTATCTATCTCACCGCGCGCGGCAAGGCACTCGACACCGGCGCCGAGGGCGACGTCGTCAACGTGCTCAACCTGCAGTCCAAGCGCACCATCACCGGCACGGTGATCGGTCGCGGCCAGGTCGCGATCACCGTCATCTCTCCGCGCGTCGTGGCCGACGCGAAAACCGAGTAACGTTCATGTCCAAGCCTGTGCCGTTGCAACGCATCGTTCTGGTCGCCGCCCTGCTGGCGACGGGCGGTCTCGCCGGGGGCTGCTCCTCGATCGATCGTCTCGCCGCGATTGGCGAACGGCCGGCGCTCACTCCGATCGAGAACCCGACCACGCAGCCCGGCTACAAGCCGGTGCAGATGCCGATGCCGAAGCCGGAGGTCGCGTCCTACAACGCCAACTCGCTGTGGCGGAACGGCTCGCGCGCGTTCTTCAAGGATCAGCGCGCCGCCAAGGTCGGCGACATTCTCACCGTGACGGTGAACTTCACCGACAAGGCCAACATCGCCAACGAGACCCAGCGCAGCCGCACCAGCAAGGAAGACTCCGGCATCACCGACTTTATCGGCAGCAAGACGATCACGACGCCGGCGACCGCGGTGCTGCCGGGCCGCATCCTGACCACCGACTCCACCTCGTCGTCGGACGGCAAGGGCTCGGTGCAGCGCCAGGAAGCTTTGCAGACCAACGTCGCCGCGGTGGTAACGCAGGTGCTGCCGAACGGCAATCTGGTGGTCGAGGGCAAGCAGGAGATCCGGGTCAACTTCGAGATCCGCGAACTGATCGTCGCCGGTATCGTGCGGCCCGAAGACATTCAGAGCGACAACACCATCGACAGCAGCAAGATCGCTCAGGCCCGCATCGCCTACGGCGGCCGCGGCCAGATCACCGACGTGCAGCAGCCTCGCTACGGCCAGCAGGTGATGGACGTGCTGCTCCCGTTCTGATCGTCATGACCTGACAACGAGCTCCCACACCCGGCCGCGAACCTAGGCGCGGTCAGGTGTTCCAACGCGGCCTCCTCCGGCTCTCCCTCCGGACGGAGGCCGCGGCCTTTTTACTGACCCGTGAGCGCTGCTGACGGTGAGTTGGTGGCCAAATATCACCGTCACGGCCGTGCTTGACCCGACGATGTCTGGCTCGCGGAGAGACTGCAAAGACGTCGTGCCGGGACGAGCCCGGGCACGAGAGAGTTGGCGTTAGTACCTGCGATCACGCAACCGTTGTCGATTGCGGCTCGCCCTTGCTTGTCCTGCCCTTGCTCCCTGCCGCCTTCCGGCGCTCTACCTTCTGCAGCACGAAGACGTAGAACACCGGCACGAACAGCACGGCCAGCACGGTGGCGGACAACATGCCGCCGAACACGCCGGTGCCGATTGCATTCTGGCTGCCGGCGCTGACGCCGCTCGCAAACGCCAGCGGCGTGACGCCGAGGATGAAGGCGAGCGAGGTCATGATAATCGGGCGGAAGCGGATCGCCGCCGCCTCGATCGCTGCCTCGCGCAGCGACTTGCCCTCGGCATGCAGGTCCTTGGCGAATTCGACGATCAGAATCGCATTCTTGGCGGACAAACCGATGATCGCGATCAGGCCGACCTTGAAGTAGATGTCGTTCGGCATGTCGCGGAGCATCACGGCGAGCAGCGCGCCAATGATGCCGAGCGGCACGACCAGCATCACCGACAGCGGGATTGACCAGCTTTCGTACAGCGCCGCCAGCAGCAGGAACACGAACAGGACGCTGAGCCCGAGCAGGAACGGCGCCTGATTGCCCGACTTGATTTCCTGCAGCGACTGCCCGGCCCATTCGAAACCGAACCCGCTCGGCAATTGCTTGGCCAGCCGTTCCATCTCGGCGATGGCTTCGCCCGAGGAGTGGCCCGGCGCACCATCGCCGGCAAAGCGCACCGACGGATAGCCGTTGAAGCCGATCACCTGGATCGGCCCCTTCGACCATTCGGTTCGCGCGAATGCGGAAAGCGGCACCATCCGGCCGCTGGCATTGCGGACGTTCAGCTTGAGCAGATCGTCCGCCTGCATGCGGCGATCGTCCTGCGCCTGGATGGTGACGCGCTGCATCCGGCCGGCGTTGGGGAAATCGTTGACGTAGGCCGAGCCGAGGCTGGTAGTGATGGTAGCATTGATGTCCGCGAAGGACACGCCGAGCGCGTTCGCCTTCTCACGGTCGATCACCAGATGCAGCTGGGCCGAATTGGCCAGCCCCTCGATCCGAACGCCCGCCAGCACCGGACTGGCGGCGCCCGCCGCAGTCAGGCGCGTCGCGGCATCGTCGAGCGCCGCGCCGCCGCGGCTGCCGCGATCCTGCAGGCGGAAGGTGAAGCCGGTGAAGTTGCCGAGGCCGTCGATCGGCGGTGGCTCGAACGCCATCACTGCAGCGTCGCCGATCTTCGCCAGTTCGACATTGGCGCGCCGGGCGATCGCACCGGCGCTGTCGTGGCCGCGCTCGCTCCAATCCTTCAGTGTCACGAACGCTACCGCTGCGCTCTGCGAGTTGCCGGAGAAACTGAAGCCCGAGACGGTGAACACCTGCGACACGCTGGGGTCGGCGAGGAACACCTTCTCGGCCTGCTCGATCGACGTCATCGCGCGGGTCTGCGTCGCCTCGGTCGGGGCTTGCATGTCGACGATCAGATAGCCCTGATCCTCGGTCGGCAGGAACGACGCAGGCAACCGCAAGTAAGCCCAGCCGAGCCCCGCCAGCAGCGCCAGATAGACCACCATCAGCCGTGCTGTCCGGCTGGTCGCCCAGCCGACGCCATTGCGATAGCGGCCGGCGATGCGCGCGAAAGTCCGGTTGAACCAGCCGAAGAAGCCGCCCTTCTCGTGATGATCGTCAGGCACCGGCTTCAGGAACGTCGCGCACAGCGCCGGCGTCAGCGTCAGCGCCAGAAAGCTGGAGAACAGGATCGAAACCACCATCGTCAGGCTGAACTGCCGATAGATGATACCGACCGCGCCGGGGAAGAACGCCATCGGCAGGAATACCGCCGTCAGCACCAGCGTAATGCCGACGATCGCGCCCTTGATCTGCCCCATCGCCTTGATGGTCGCCTCGCGCGGCGACAGTCCTTCGGTCGCCATCAGGCGCTCGACGTTCTCGACCACCACGATGGCGTCGTCGACCAGGATGCCGATCGCCAGCACCATCGCGAACATCGTCAGCACGTTGATCGAGAAGCCGGTGACGAACATCACTGCACAGGTGCCGAGCAGCGCGATCGGCACCACCAGGGTCGGGATCAGGGTGTAGCGGATGTTCTGCAAGAACAGGAACATCACCACGAACACCAGCGCAATCGCTTCGGCGAGCGTGTACAGCACCTTCTCGATCGACGCCTTGATGAACGGGGTAGTGTCGTAAGGAATCTCGTAGGTCATCCCTTTCGGGAAATACTGCGACAGTTCCTTCATCTTGGCAGTGACGGCTCTGGAGGTGGCGAGCGCATTGGCGGTCGCCGATAACTGGACGCCGATCGACGCCGCGGGATGGCCGTTCAGCCGACTATCGGAATTGTAGTCCTCGCCGCCGACCTCGACCCGGGCAACGTCGCGCAGCCGCACCGACGAGCCGTCGCGATTGGCGCGTAGCACAATGGCACCGAATTCCTCCGGCGTGCCGAGTTGGCCCTTGACCAGGACCGGCGCGGTGACTTCCTGCGACACCGGATTGGGCGTCGCGCCAATCCGCCCCGCGGCGACCTGTGCGTTCTGCGCGGCGATCGCTGCCGAGACGTCGCTGACGGTCAATCCGACGCCGAACAGCTTGTCCGGATCGATCCACACCCGCATCGACCGCTGCGTACCGAACAACTGCGCCTTGCCGACGCCCTCGATCCGGCGGATCTCGCTGATGATATTGCGGGTGATGTAGTCGCCGACCGCGATGCTATCGAGCGAGCCGTCGATGGTTTGCACCGAGATGAACATCAGGAAGGTGCTGGAGGCTTCGTCGACCAGAATGCCGCGCTGCGTCACGGCGCTGGGCAGCCGCGACTCCACCCGACGGATGCGGTTCTGCACATCCACCGTCGCCTGCGCCAGCGACGTTCCCGGCTGGAACGACACCTCGATCGAGATCTGGCCGGTCGCATCCGTGGTCGACTCGAAGTACATCAGGCCGGGAATGCCGGCGAGCTGATCTTCGATCAGCCGGACGACGCCCTGGTAGATCTCTTCGGACGACGCACCCGGATAATTCGCGGTGACGGAGATCTTCGCCGGGGCAATGTTGGGGTATTGCGCCACCGGCAGGAACGGGATCGCCAACGCGCCGGCGATCATAATGAAGATGGCGACGACCCACGCGAACACGGGCCGCGCGATAAAGAAATCGGGCATGACCGCCGAGCCTCACTTCGCCTGCGAGGCGGCGCTGGTCGTACCAGCGGCCGCCGCGTTCGGCCACGGCTTCGGATCGACCGCCGCTCCCGGCGACAGCGCCTGAAAGCCCTGAACGACGACGGCATCGCCGGGATGGAGACCGCTGGCGATGATCCAGCGACCATCGACTAGCCGCGATGGCGTCACCGGCCGCAATTCGGCTTTGCGATCGGCCGAAACGACGTAGAGCTGCGCCTGCCCGCCCGGATCGCGGCGTAGCGCGCGCTCGGGCACGGCCAGCGCATTGGGCTGCTCGCCCTGCACCAACTGCACGCGAACATACATGCCGGGCAACAAATCGCCGTCCGGATTAGGAAACTCGCCGCGCAGCGTGACCTGACCAGTCGTAGCGTCGACAGAAGCTTCGGAGAATAGTAGGCGGCCGCGATGCGCGTAGCTCGCGCCGTCGTCAAACCGCAGCCGGACCTCGGCTTCGATCGCATCACCGGCCTTAGCAGACTGTTGCGCGGCCCGCTTCAACGCCAACAGCTCGTTGGCGGATTGCGTGAAGTCGGCATAGACCGGATCGAGCTGCTGAATCGTCGCCAGGCTTTCGCTGCCACCGACGGTGAACAGTGCGCCTTCGGTGATCAGCGCCCGTCCGATGCGGCCGGTGATCGGTGCGCGGACTTCGGTGTATTGCAGATCGAGCTCGGCGGCCTGCAGGCCGGCGCGTGCGGAGGCCTCGTCCGCCTCGGCCTGTGCCAGTTCGGCGACTGCCTTGTCGTAGAGTTGGCCTGTGGTGACGTCGCGATCCTTCAGCCGGGTCTGGCGCTCCGCCTGCTGCGCCGCCAGCGTGCGTGTTGCGACCGCACGCTGCAGCGTCGCCTTGGCGCTGGCGACACGAACCTGGAACGGCGCCGGGTCCAGCCGGTACAGCACGTCGCCCTGCTTGACGATGGTACCTTGCTGGAACACGCGCTCGATGATGATGCCCGAGACCCGCGGACGCACCTCCGCGATCCGCGTCGGCGCGATGCGGCCGGGCAGATCGCTGACGATGCGCAGCGTCTCCGGCGCGACTGTGACCACGCTCACCACGACCGGCGGCGCCTGCTTGTCGGCTCCTGCTTGTTTGCCGTCACCGCAGCCGGCCAGGCTCACCACCACGCCAAACGCGCAAGCGGCCCGGAGGGCGGCCTTCATCTTCGTCGTCACGCAACTCACCTTTGCTCCGCACGGCTGCGAGCCCCCCGGCCGCCGCAAACCGTTCAAAAGATACCATCCGGTTGGTATATTACATTCTTGACAATGACAACGGGGCGACGCCAGGATTCACCACAGTCGTTCTAAAGAAAGTTGCCTCGCCGCAATGAGCAGCGCCCATGAGCGAAAGAAACAACCGGAAGTCGTCCGCCGCGCCTTGATCGATTGTGCCGCCACTCTGGCGATGGAGCGGGGGCTACAAGCGGTAACAGTGCAGGCCGTTGCAGCCGCCGCAGGTGTCACAAAAGGCGGCCTGTTTCATCATTTTGCGACCAAGGAGAAGTTAATCGAGGCGGTCTTCGACGCCCAGCTCGACATCTTCGGTGCCGCCGTCGAAGAGGCGCTACAGGATGATCATTCCAGTTACGGCTGCTTCACCCGCGCCTACGTCCGGGCGACTTTCAATCTCAGTGAACAAGACGATAGCCAGTGCGGCGGCGCTTTGGCGGTATCGATGATGACCGACCCGCTGTTGCGACCGCGCTGGTCGGCCAGGATGCGGGCATGGCTGACGAAGTATAAAAAGACCGACTCGGCACCCGCACTGGAGATCGTGCGTCTCGCCGCCGATGGCGCCTGGCTCGCCGACCTCAGCCACCTCGCCCCGGATCTTCGGATGGACCCAAAGAAGCTGCTGGCGCGACTGTTGGCAATGACTCGGAAAGACTGAGCGGGAAAGCTAAGGACCCGCGAGACGCACACGCTGCATCACGACCGATCACAACTCACTTGCCCAGACATCCGCAGACATGATCCGGCGCATCGACGGCATCCCGCGATCGTAGTTGTATCGCGTCCCGGGGACGCTACGTTCCGCCGTGTTCGGCGATTCCTGCGAGGAATGGCCGGGCCCAATGGAGAGATCAGATGACCAAGACCGGCGCCGCTTTGCTCGCGGCTGCGACCATCCTCACCCTGGCGGCGGCTCCGGCCTCGGCCCGCGATTTCCCCTACTGCCTGCAAGGCGGCGAATGGGGCTACCCGGGTAACTGCCAGTTCGACTCGTACCAGCAGTGCATGGTGACGGCTTCCGGCACCCGCGCCTACTGCGACATCAATCCGGTGGTAGCGTTCCGTGCGCAGCAGCAGGCCGCCGAGCCGCAAGACGTTCCACCGCCGCAACAGCCGCCGCGCAAGCGCCGGCACTAATCGGCTGCGCTTATTCCGCGCGCGCAACGGCCCGAAGCGCCAGCTACAAAAAACAACGGCGCCGCTTCTTCTCGGAAGCGACGCCGTAAAACTTTGATCAGGCCACCGACCTATTCGTCGCGATACACCTTTTCGCGCTTCTCATGGCGCTCCTGGGCTTCGACCGAGAGCGTCGCAATCGGGCGCGCCTCGAGCCGCTTGAGAGAGATCGGCTCGCCGGTCTCTTCGCAATAGCCGTAGGTGTTATCTTCGATACGTTGCAGTGCTGCGTCGATCTTGGCGATCAGCTTGCGTTGACGGTCGCGAGCGCGCAGCTCAATAGCGCGGTCGGTTTCGGAGGAGGCGCGATCAGCCAAGTCGGGATGATTGACGTTCTCTTCCTGTAGTGCCTGGAGCGTGAGTTTGGCTTCACGCAGGATCTCGTCCTTCCAAGCCAACAATTTGGCGCGAAAATAATCGCGCTGCCGCTCGTTCATGAACGGCTCTTTCTCGGATGGTCGATAGTCTTTCAACTTTTCCAAGGGCAATCCATGATCCACATCAGGCGGTAAACACCCCGCCTGCGCGGCAGCTTATATAGCGCTGGGTTGTGACAGACAATATCGTCCGCACCGATCGCACCGGAACGGCGGAATAGCTGGGGAACACGAATCGCAGGCTTAGGCTTGGCCGGCTTTGGCGAGTTCGACCTCGACCCGCAGCTCGATCTCCGCCAGTACCGCGTCGAGGCCGGGATCGCCGGAGGAGTTCTTCAGTTCGGCCGCCGCCGCGCGCAGCCGCGCCACCGTTGCACCGTCCAGCATCCCCGACAGCAGGCCGATCTTCAGATCGTCGAGCGCATCGAGCGCTGTCCGTCCGCGCTGCACTGAGCGCTTGCGGCGTTCGGTGGCATCCTCCACCCCCTGCATGGCGAGCAGCGCATCCAGCGCCGCCGGCGGCCGAGGCGCACTGATCGGCTTGGCTTCCGATTGCGTGGGAGCGGTGGGGAGCGAAAACGTGCTCGATCCGGAGCGCCGGACAGTGCCGGAGCCGGTCGATGTGGTGGTGCCGTTCGGACCGTAAATGCGCATCGTGTCTCTCGCCGTGTCCAGGCTCGCCTGCGGAACAGCTTACACCCAGGGCGGCAACAGGGCTGAGGCCCCCGACCCGCAGCAAACCGGTTTATGGTTAACGATGGGTAAACAGCCCGGCAAGAATTGCCGGTGACGGCAGTTTCGCCGCGGCTGGAACCCAAATGGAACTCCGGAGAGGGGAACTTCCCCTCGGAAAATCAACAAGTTGCTTCAGATTCGCGGGTGGCACAGGACTGGCAAGGAAAGACTGACCGCATCGTTCGCACCAGCGGCGATGGATCGACAGGAGCCGACAATGCCGCGCGTATCGACCCAACTCGTAAGGCTGGCTGCGGCGGCGCTGTGCGTGCTGCTCCTGTCGGGCGTGGGGGCCAATGCGACGTCGCGCATCAAGGACCTCGCCAATATCGAAGGCATCCGCCAGAACCAGCTGATCGGTTACGGCCTCGTGGTCGGCCTCAACGGCACCGGCGACACCCTCAACAACATCCCCTTCACCAAGCAGTCGCTGCAGGCGATGCTGGAACGTATGGGCGTCAACATCCGCGGCGCCACCATCCGCACCGGCAACGTCGCCGCCGTGATGGTCACCGGCAATCTGCCGCCGTTCGCCACCCAGGGCACCCGGATGGACGTCACCGTCTCGGCGCTGGGCGACGCCAAGAACCTGCAGGGCGGCACCCTGCTGGTCACCCCCCTGCTCGGCGCCGACGGCAACGTCTACGCGGTCGCCCAGGGTTCGCTGGCGATCGGCGGTTTCCAGGCCGAGGGCGAAGCCGCCAAGATTACCCGCGGCGTGCCGACGGTCGGCCGGATCGCCAATGGCGCCATCATCGAGCGCGAGATCGAATTCGCCCTGAACCGGCTGCCGAACGTGCGGCTTGCGCTGCGCAATGCCGACTTCACCACCGCCAAGCGGATCGCTGCCGCCGTCAACGACTACCTCGGCACCAAATGCGCCGAGCCGCTCGACCCGTCGACCGTCCAGCTTTCGATACCGGGCGAGTTCAAGGGCAACGCGGTGGCGCTGCTCACCGAAATCGAGCAGTTGCAGGTCGAACCGGACCAGGCCGCCAAGATCGTGATCGACGAACGTAGCGGTATCATAGTCATGGGTCGTGACGTCCGAGTCGCCACCGTGGCGGTGGCCCAGGGCAACCTGACGGTGTCGATCTCCGAAAGTCCGCAGGTGAGCCAGCCGAATCCGCTCGGCGGCGGCCGCACCGTCGTCACGCCGAATTCGCGGATCGGGGTCACCGAAGACGGCAAGAAGCTCGCCGTGGTCAAGGACGGCGTGTCGCTGCAGCAGCTGGTCGACGGCCTCAACAGCCTCGGCATCGGCCCGCGCGACCTGATCGGCATCCTGCAGGCGATCAAGGCCGCCGGTGCAATCGAAGCCGACATCGAGGTGATGTGATGACGATCGCCACGACCTACGGGCCGACCCTACCGACCTATAACGGGCGGCCCGACTTTGCCCTCGCCGAAGCGCTGTCGAAGGTGCCGGCGCAGGTCCAGGACAAGGCCCAGAAGACCGCCAAGGACTTCGAGGCGATGTTTCTCAACACCATGTTCTCGCAGATGACTTCCGGGCTGAAGGGCGAAGGACCGTTCGGCGACACCGTCGGTACCGGCGTTTGGCGTTCGATGCTGACCGAACAGCATTCGCAGATGGTCGCCAAGGCCGGTGGCGTCGGCATCGCCACCGACGTGTACCGCTCGCTGATCCTGCAACAGGCAGCCCGCTCCTAAGCGCAAAGGACGACGCCATGACCGCGATGCAACGCCCGCAAGCCCAGCCCGCCGCCGTTCAACCGGTGGCAACGCCCGCCGACGCGCGCAAGCTCGCCGAGGGCCTGATCACGCTGATGGATTCGCTGCTGAAGGTGATCGAACACGAGACCGAGCTGGTCCGTGCCGGCAAGATCGCCGAAGCGATGCGGCTCGAGGCCGACAAGACCGAAGGCACCAAGCGCTACATCAGCGCGATCACGCTGGTGCGCGCCAGCCAGCCCTACATGTCCAAAGCGACGCCGGACCTGCTCGCGACGCTGCACCGGCATCACGAAGTGTTCCGCGCGATGCTGCAGGTCAACCTGACCGTGCTCGCCACCGCGCATGCGGTGTCGGAAGGCATCGTGCGAGGCGTCAACGCCGAAGTGCAGAAGCGCAACGCGCCGCAGACCTACACCGCCTACGGCCGTCACACCGGTCCGAGCCCGCGCCAGCTGACGCCAATCGCAGTCAGCCGTTCGCTGTAACGCCTCCCCTCACGACGACCTTGCAGGCCCGACGCGCATTGGCGCGAGATGTTGCACGCCTGCGCGATGCAAAGCTTTCGATTTAAATCATCGGAATCTTTGCAGGAGGAATTTCAGAACTGTTTGCCACGATGCTCGAGGAGGTGTGGGATTGACCTGATGGAGGCCAGGAGGCTGACATGAGTATCGATTTCAACATCAAGCCGGTGGGGGCGCCGGTGATCACGCCGATCCTCAGGCCGGAGCCTGAGGCGGTGCAAGCGGCCGTACCGACCGATCTGCCGGCGCCACAAAGCGTCACGGCGGCAGACAGCGGATCGGCGACGACTGCCACCAAGTCCGGAAGCAACCCTGCGTCTTCGATCGCCCGCCAGGTGATCTTCGATCAGGCTGCGGCCGAGATGGTGTACGTGGCGGTCGATCAGAACACGCAGTCGGTGATCAGCCAGTATCCTGACTCCTGGCAGCTCAAGGCACGCGCTTACTTCCGCGAACTCGATCAATCGAAGCCGCAGCGCATCGGATCGCTCGCAACCGACCGCGTCGCCTGACGCCGAGTTGGAATGAGACCGGATCTCCCGGCCCGCCGGTTGCGGGCGCGGGCGCTTTGTGCTGCGCAGAGGAAATGATGTGAGCAGAGTGCGCGCACACCGCAACGGCCATTGCGTTACGGACGGCCGCTGAGACCCGCGGCGATGTTACGATTGATGTCGATCAGCGCCTGCAGGCGTTCGACTTCCGGCTTGATCTGCAAGGCGCTGGACTGGCTCATCACGAACACGCCGATGTTGGCGATGTTCTGCCGGATCTCGATCGACTGCGGATTGTCGTCGCGCATCGCCTCGGTGACGAAGATCGACCAAAGTTTGCGATTGAACAGCAGCGCTTCCTGAAGTCCGATCGCGCCCTTCTCGTCCCAGTTCGTGACGACGTCCTGCAATTGCTTAGCCGCCTTCAGCAGCGCCTGCGCTTCGATCTCGCGGGGAGATGCAGTTCTCTGCGCCGTTCTGGCGTAAGCTTGCGCGGCACTCGACATCGGCTACCTCGACAACAATTCTTCTTCACGCTTGATGAGGGGGCGCAGCTCTCTGAGTGCCTTATAGAGATTGCCGCTTAAGATATGATTACTGGTTGCTTCAATCGTTTCGCGGAAGCTCGGCACGGCTTCGATCAACTCTTTGATGAAACCTAGATACAAATCCTGATAAGCTGGGATGTCGTTCTGCAGATACATCATCTGCACGCAGAGATAGATTCGCTTCACCGGCGTGTTCGCAGTCTCCGCGGTGAGAATGTCCTTCTCGCGCAGAATCGGCGCATCGCCGTCGATCAGAAACGTGGTGCGGGTGTCGGAGTTGGTGATCACGCTCTGGCCGATCACGATCCGCTCGAACGGCTTCAATTCGACTCGCAGAGGCATCGCTTCTCCCTTCGCATATGGTCACGGGACCGAGATCGACTCATCCTCCAGCCCTTTTTCCTTATGCGCAGGGTTTGCGAATCGATCCAGTACAAACGCGCCGTACTTTCAGGGGAAAAATGCAACGGGAGATTGCACGGCGCCGAATCGCGCCGTCGCCCGGGACGTGGCCGCCCCGTGATCGCCGCCCCGGCGCGAGGCCGGGGCCGTTGCGATTACCGCAGCAATTGCAGGACGCTCTGCTGCGACTGGTTGGCCAGCGACAGCGCCGACACCGCGATCGATTGCCGGGTCGACAGCGCCTGACTGTTGGCCGCTTCTTCGTTGGTATCGGCGAGCGTCAGGTTCGCCGAGCCGGTCTGCAGCACGTTGATCAGGCTCTTGGCGAAGTTCTGGCGGATCTGCACGATCGACAGGTTTGAACCGTAGGACGACGCCTGCGAGCGCAGCGTGGTCGACGCGGTGTTGAGCGCAGCGAGCGTCTTGTTGGTCGCGGCGTTGTCGATGAAGTCGGTGCCGGCGACCAGCGTCGGCAGGCCGAGCGCGGCGGGCGTCAGCGCGGTGCCGACGATGGTCAGCGTCGAATTGCCGGTTTCGTTGAACACCAGCTTCAGCGTGTCGCCGTTCAGCAGGTTGACGCCGTTGAACGACGCGTCCTGCGACGTGGTGGTGATCTGCGCGATGACGTTGTTGTACTGCTCGACCAGCTTGGCGCGCGCCGCCTGCGAATTGAGATCGGCGACCGGCGGGTTCGGCGTGGTGAAGGTCAGCGTCGAGGTGATCGAGCCGCCGAGCACGCCGCCGTCCGCAGCCGAGCCGAGCGTCGACGACGCGTAGTCGTTGCTCGCCGAGATCATCAGCACGCCGTTGGCGTCGACCTGCGCGGTGAGGTTGTTCGGCGCAAGCGCGGCGTTGAGCTGCGCCAGCGTCTTCACCGTGCCGCCGGTACCGTCGCCGAACGTGACGCTGACCGGCGTGCCGCCCTTGAAGGCGGTGAAGGTCATGGTCTTGCCGGAGACGCCGCCGGCGCCGGAGGCGCGCGACGCCTGGAACACCGTCGAGGTGCCGGTGTTGCCGGCGAGGCCGAGCGCCAGCATGGCATTGCCGGTGCCACTGATGGTGAGGTCGGAGGCGCTGCCGGTCGAGATCTTGAGCGAGCCGCTCGACAGCGACGAATTGGCGGAGCCGAGCTGGGTCGTCAACGTCGCACCGGTCTGCGACAGCGTCGCGGTCTGGACGCCGGTGGCAAGGTCGATCGCTTTCAGAACGTCGGCGACGGTGCCGCCCTGCAGATAGACGGTCGAATTGCCGAGCCCGTCGGTCTCGACGTGGCCAGTCACGCCGGTGTGGGTCGCCGAGGCGAGCGGGACCGGCGCGTTCTTGAAGGTGATGGTCTTGCCGTTGACGGTGAGGATCGAGCCATCGTCGATCAGCGTGCCGATCGTGGAGGGGCCGGTGATACGCGGCGCGTCGAGCGTAGTCGGGCCGGAACCAGTCGAGGTGGTGAGATTGAGCGACTTTAGCAAGTCGGCCGGACCGGTGACGTGGAGGTCAGCGCCGGTCGAAGAATTCAGCGTAACCACGCCGGTACCGCTGATCGAGGATGGCGTACCGTTGGCCGTGAAGGTCGCAACGCCGCCCGAGATGTTGGCCGACTTGACGCCGCTGGCAAGATCGATCGACGTCAGCACGTCGCCGACGGTGGCGTTGGTGAAGGTGTTGCTGGTGCCGAGATAGATCGTCGAATTGCCCTGGGAGTCGGCAACGATGTTGCCGAGCACACCGGACCCGACCAGCAGGCCGGCCGGCGACGGCGGATCGGACGCCTTGAAGGTGATGGTCTTGCCGTTCACCGTCAACGTGGTGCCGTCGGCGATCGCAGCGCCCAGACCGCCCACCGTGTTGAACAGCTTGGTGCTGGCGGTGATCGGCGATGCGGCGCCAGTGCCGAGTGACGTAGACACCGGTGCGCTGAAGCCGAGCTTGGCCAGCACCGTGCCGCCCGAGGTGTCGGAGATCGACAGCGCGCGGTTGGTGCCGGTGTGCAGCTCGAGGTGGCCGCTGGCGTTGACCACCGACGGATTGCTGGTATTGCCGTTGATGGTGTCGACCGTGGCAAGCAGTGCGTTGATCGGCTGGTTGACGCCGATCGTATAGTTGCCGTTGCTGTCGACCGTCGGAGTGCCGGTGGCGGTAAAGGTGATGGTCTTGCCGTCGACGACCAGCACATCGCCGGCCTGCGGGCCGGTCGGGGTCGTGGTCAAACCGTTGGTGAGCGACGAGATCAGATCGGTGCCGGTCGCAGTCGCCGTCGCAGTCCCGGTGTAGAGCACACCGCCCGTCGAGGTCGCATCGGTCGGAACGTTCTTGGTGACCGCGGTGCCGGGCAGCGAGCCGATGGCGCCGCCCAGCGTGTCGGTCAGCGACACGCCGCTGGTGCCGCCGGCGGTGCCGTCATAGATCACGTTACTGGTCGCGATCGCGCTGGCGAAGGTCTGGGTGCCGCGCAGATCGTTCGGAGTGGCGCCCGCGATGGTCGCCGCAACGTTGGATTTAGTGGAGTAGCCGACGTTCGACTGCAGCGCCTGGTTGGCGATCGACTTGGCGGTGTCGATCAGCTTGTTGAGCGAGGTGATGCCGGTGTTGGCCGCCTGCAGGATCTGGACGCCGTTGCCGATGCCGTCGAGCAGGTTGTTGATGTCGCTGGCGCGGCTATCGAGCCCTGCTGCGGTGAAGAAATTAGTCGGATTGTCGAGCGCGGTGTTGACCTTCTTGCCGGAAGCAAGACGGTTCTGCGTCGTCGCCAACAGATCGGCAGTCGACTGCAGCGATAGCAGATTCTGGCGAACCGCTGCCGAGAGAACCACATCAGCCATGGTGCAAACCTTCCTGATCCGCGCTGGACGTCGACCTTCAGTCGCACGTCGCTGCTCGCGTCGAACGGTCGTTGCCGCTGCGACACTTGCCGGTTGTGTTTAGACGCCTGTTCTGGAGAGGGACCTCGGCTGCACGACACACGTGCGCACCGGATCAACGCGGCCGATTCTCGGCCTACCTTCTTCCTGAGCACCCGGGACTATGGCGGGGGCCATTTAAAATATGGTTAACAGCGTCTTAAGGGAAAAAAGGTCAATTAAATCAATAGATCGGGTGTTTGCCCGCGATAGCCCCTGCCCGGTTAGCGACCAATTTATTAACTGATTCGCTCATTCGGGCACCGGCGATCCGACACCACCAAGCCGACCCGTGGACCGGCACGGGATTCAGACGGCCGGTCCAGCATGGTTTATGAATTATTTACACGGCTGACGGAGGATCACCCGCCTACGGGTTCTCTGAGGTGCGTCACAGGGCCTGAGGAGCTACCATCACTCCGCCAGATTCGGATCCTTGAGATGCAGCCTGGACGCAGCAAGGCCATTCCCACCCGCAACACCTCCGACAAGGCTTACGAGCCCGCGCTGCTATTGATGCGCGCACGCGTGCTGCACCAGCAGGGCCAGCTCGACGAGGCCCGCTCCGCCTATAAGAAGGTGTTGAAGAAGGCGCCCGACAATTTCATGGCGCTGCACTTCTACGCGCTCGCCGAATATCAGAGCGGCAACGCCGAGCTCGGCATCAAGACGCTGAAGCGCGCGCTGCTGATCGATCCGAAGGCGGCGCAGGCCCACTCCGACATGGGCAGCATGCTGATCGCCGTCGGCCGCTACGACGACGCGCTCGTGTCGTGCGACAAAGCGATCGCAATCGATCCGACGCTGATGCTGGCCCACGCCAACCGCGGCCTCGCCCTCACCGGCCTTGCCCGCTATGAAGACGCGATCGCCAGCTACGACAAGGCGATCGAACTGACGCCGGATCGCGCCGACACCTGGAACGATCGCGGCAACGCGCTGCACAAGCTCGGACGCTATCCCGAGGCGCTGGCGAACTACGACAAGGCGATCGAGATCGATCCGCTCAACGACGTCGCCTTCATGAACCGCGCCGGAACCTATAAGGAGCTGAAGCAACTCGACAAGGCGCTGGCGAGCTACGATCGCGCGCTGTCGATCGGCAAGCGGCCGGTCGTCGCCGGCCTCGCCCGTGCCGAGACCCTGCTGTTCATGCGCAACGTCAAGGACGCGCTCGCGACCTGCACCGCCGTGCTCAAGATCGAGCCGAATTCGGTCATGGCGCTGACGCTGCTGGGCAACTGCATGGCCTCGCTCGGCGATGCCGAGACCGCGATCGCCTTGCATAGCCGCGCGCTGGAGCTGATGCCGAACTACGAAGCGGCGATCTCCAGCAAGATCTTCTCGATGGACTTCTGCGCCGGCATCGGCGTCGAGCCACAGCAGGAGGCCCGCAAGAGCTGGTGGACGCAAATCGGCGCACCGATCTATCGCGCCTGCGCAACGCCCCCCGTCAACGACCGCGATCCGGATCGGCGTCTGGTGGTCGGCTATGTGTCGGCCGACTTCCGTGCGCATTCGGCGGCATTCTCGTTCCGCCCGGTGATCGAACATCACGATCACAGCCAGTTCGAGGTGATCCTATATTCGGGCGTGGTGGTGCCGGACGATTCCACCCACACCTTCGAAGCAGCCGCCGACAAATGGCGGGATGCGACCCTGATGAGCGACCAGCAGCTCGCCGACCAGATCAAGCAGGACAAAGTCGATATCCTGGTCGACCTCTCCGGCCATTCCAGCGGCAACCGGCTACGCGTGTTCGCCCGCAAGCCGGCCCCGGTGCAAGTCACCGCCTGGGGCCATGCGACCGGCACCGGCCTGCCGGTGATGGACTATCTGCTCGGCGACCCGGTGGCGATCCCGGCCGAAGACCGCCATCTCTATGCCGAGGCGGTCTATGATCTGCCGTCGATCGTCATCATCGAGCCGCTGCCGCAGCAATGGAGCTCGGCGGAGCTGCCCTTCGACCGCAACGGCTACCTGACCTACGGCTCGCTGAACCGCATCTCCAAGATCTCCGACGCCGCGATCGACGTCTGGTCGCAGGTGCTCTCCGCATCACCGACCTCCCGGCTGATCCTGAAGGATCATCAGATCGACGACCCCGCGGTGCGACAGACGCTGCTGGAGAAGTTCGGCGCGCGCGGCATCGCGGCCAGCCGTATCACCCTGCTTGGCTCGAGCTCGCGTCAGGACCACCTCGAAACGCTCAAGCAGATCGATCTTTGCCTCGATCCGTTCCCCCAGGCTGGCGGTGTCTCGACCTGGGAAGCGTTGCACATGGGCGTGCCGGTGGTCAGCCGGCTCGGCCAAACCGTGCCCAGCCGGGTCGGCTGCGCGGTGCTGGCTGCGGCTGGCCTGCCCGACTTCGTCGCCACCGACGATGCGCGCTACATCGAGATTGCCAGCAAGCCTGATCTGGACCGGCTGCGCTTGATCCGCCGCGGCCTGCGCGATTTCATCATGCAGCGCTGCGGCCCGGCTGCCTACACCCGCGCGGTCGAAGACGCCTACCGGACGATGTGGAAGCGCTGGTGCGCCGCGCCGTTCGACGAAGCCAAGGACCGGGCGCTGCGCCGCGGGCGTTGAAGCCGCCTGCCGCTACACGCCCGCGCCGCCGCTGTGCTTCGGCGCCACACCGGGGACGAACGGCGCGATCAGCATTTCGCGCTTGATCAGTTCATCGTCGATCGACGGCAACTGGCTCTCCAGCGGCGCGCCGAACTTCAGCACCGGATACAGCTTCTGCCCCGGGTTGATTTCGACGTTGCAGAACACAGGCCCCTTCCGCGCATAGATCTCGCGGAGCCGTTCGGCGATATCGGCGCTGCGGCTGATCGTGACCACCGGCAGATCCATCGCCTCGGCGACTTTGCGGAAGTCCACGAACGACAATCCGCTCGGTGCATCGACGCCGACATAATGGCCGTCGAGCCAGGTCTCCAGCGTCTGCTTCTGGATGCCATGGCCATGATTGTTGAACAGCATCAGCCGCACCGGCAGTTCGTGTCGCTTCAGCAGCGCCAGCTCACCGAGCGACAGCATCAGGCCGCCGTCGCCGATGATGCAGGTGACGCTGCCCTTCGCCTGCACCGCGGCGCCGATCGATGCCGCCAGCGCGTAGCCCATCGCGGTGTTGTTCCAGTCCGAGATCAGCCGCTGGCCGCGCTTGATGCGAAAGCCGTTGCAGGTCCAGGTCAGGTTGCCGCCGGTGTCGACATAGATCAGCTCATCGGCCGGCGCCGCGTCGCTGAGCTTGTCGATGAAATCATAAGCGTCAACGAAGCCGGCATTGTCGGGCGCGGGGCCCGGTCGATCGTCCGGCAAGGCGATGCGCCAATGCGCGATCGTGTTCAGCCAAGCCTCGCGCGGCGGCGCCGCCTCGACTGCGGCGAGCAGCTTCGGCACGAATTCATCCAGTCGGGCCGCGATACGGGTCGCGATGCGGATGCCGCGATCATCGAACTTGTCCATCTCGCCGCGACTGGCATCGACCATCACGATCGTCGCCTCGCGCGCGAACGACGGCAGGATGCCGCCGGTGACGTTCTGCGACAGCCGGCTGCCGAGGCACAGGATCAGATCGGCGTTCTGCACCGTGAAGTTGCCGAGCCGCGGCCCATAGACGCCGAACGGCCCGACCCGCAGCGGATGATCAGCCGCGATCAGATCGGTGGCGGCCCAGGTGGTCAGCACCGGCATGCCGAGGCGATCGACGAGTTGATCGAGCGCGGCGCCGATCCGCGGTGTCGCAAGCCCACCACCGAGAACCAGCACGGGACGTTTCGCGCGCGCGATCAGCCGCAGCAGCGCCGCGATCTCCGCGTCGAGATCGCTCATTGCGGCTGCAGGCTCGGGCGTGAAACCCGGCAGCGCGTCGGGATCGATTTCGGCGCGCTGCAGATCGTCCGGCAGATCGATCAGCACCGAACCGGGCCGTCCCTCGAATGCGAGATGATACGCCTTCTCCAGATGATAGCGGATCGTGGTGGGATCAGAGATCTGCACCGCGTATTTAGTCACCGTGGCGAAAATCGAGGTGACGTCGGTCTCCTGAAAGCCGAGCTGACGGATCTGGTTCTTGCCCTTCAGCCGGTGCGTGGCGACCTGCCCGGTGATCATCAGCGTCGGCACCGAATCGTAATAGGCGCAGCACACGCCGGTCAGCAGGTTGGTGGCGCCGGGGCCAGAGGTTGTAATGGCGACGCCAAGCTTGCCGGTGGCACGCGCATAGCCGTCCGCCGCGATCGCAGCCGCCTGCTCGTGCTGCGGAAAGATCGGCGTGACGTCCGGATGGCGCTGCGCGGAGTCGAACATATGAACCGCGGCGCCACCGGAAATCCCGAACACATGGGTGACGCCGCGCCGCGCCAGGAAATCGATGACGTAGTCGGAGAGCTTCACGCGTGTCCTCCTTGCGCGGCCGATCAGTCGCCGTACCGGCGTAGCTTATAGATGTTCGGATCAGCGGCGAGCCGTTCCGTCAGCGCTGCACCGCCGCCACGCCAGGCATCGTGCACCACCGAGAAATTGCGCCCGCCGGTCGCTGTACGGCCGGCTTCGAACGCCCATTCGATGCAGCCGAAGATGTCTTCGTAGGACGTCCCCTGCGCGCCGCTGTCGAGAAATTCCAGCGTGCGGCGCAGATTGACGCCTGCGTCGTCACCGGCTTCGACGGTCTGGCGATGGATCTTGGTGTTGACCCAGCCGGTGCCGACCGCGATCGCGTGCACGTCTTGATACTCGTCGTCGAGCAGCTCGCACAGCTTCACCAGCATCACCTTGCCGAGGCAATAGGCCGAGTAGTTGCGGAACGGACCGTTGATGCCACCCCCGACCAGGAACGCGACCTTGGCGGTCGCGGCTTGCGCACGCAGCGGATACAGCGCGTGCAGCAGCCGCATCTGTGCCACCGAATTCAGCGACAGCGACGCCGCCCACGCCTCGAAATCACGGCCGAAGAAATCGCCGATCGGCGACAACTGTCCCGCGGCGCTGATCAGCCGTTCCCACGGCTTGCCGAGCGCCGCGATCTCTGCCGCCGCGCTCCGCACGCTGCTGGCATCGGTCAGATCGCAATGCACCAGATGAATGCCGGCGTCGGCCTGCAACTCGCTCAAATTCTCGCTCGACCGATACGTGCCGATGACATCGTAGCCCTGCGCGCGATAGAGCTGCGCCAGCCGGACGCCGATGTCACTGGAGATCGCCGCGATGATGACGCTGCCGCTCATCGCTGGCCACCATAGGTCTTTGCCGCAGCCTGGGCGAAGGCTTGGGCAAGAGCGCCGTTGTTGTCGGCCATCAGGCCATACCAGGGATCGTCGGTCGTCATTGCGAGCGAAGCGAAGCAATCCAGGGGCTTCACTGCGCGGCGAAGGATTGCTTCGTCGCGGAGCCTGCGCTCGGACGGCGCAAAGCGCCGATCCGGGTGCTCCTCGCAATGACCGGGAAAGGCTGCGGACAACAACGCCAGCGGAAAGTCGAGCTGCGCCAGCGCCAGGCTCGCCGGATTGCCGATATCACGGTGATAGCTGCCGTTGTGGAACGCGAAGATCCGCCCCATGAAGACGGGTAGAACTTCGGTCGAGAAATCGACCACCGGCTTGCCGAGCGAGGCGATGAAGTCGATCACCTCGGGCTCGACGATATACACCGCGGCGTTGGCGAGATTGCCCTTGGGATGCTGCGGCTTCTCGTCCATCTCCAGCACGCGGCCCGCCGAGTCGAGCGTGAGGATGCCGCAGCTCCGAGGCTGGTCGGTGACGAAGCTCATCATCGTCATCACCGTATCGGCGGGACGTCCCGCATGGGCGGCGAGGAAGGCGCGCGGATCGAACAGGCTGAGATTATCGGCATGGGCGAACAGCGTCGGCCCTCCCGTGAAGCGCTCGCGGTGCCGCAACAGCGTGCCGGCGGTGCCGAGCAGAGTCTCCTCAGGTGCAAGCACGACTTGGTCCGCCCACGGACTGCGGCGGATGTACTCGCTCACGAGATCGGCGTGGTGATGCAGATTGACGACAATCTCCGAAAACCCGGCCTCGCTCAGCATCTGCAACCATAGCCCGAGCAGCGGCCGCCCGGCGATCGGCATCAGGCACTTCGGCAGCACGTCGGTGAGCGGCGCCAGCCGCGTGCCGAGGCCGGCCGCGACCAGCAGCGCCTTGGCGCTGCCGCTCACGTGTCGAGCTCCCGGATGATATCGCGGGCGGTGACCGGGATGTTGCCAATCCGGCCGACCTGGCAGGCGGCAGCGATCGAGGCCAAGTACGCGCTGCGCCAAATGTCGGTGCCGATCGCCAGCGCCAGCGCGGCGCAGACGAAGAACGAGTCGCCGGCGCCCGCCGCGTCCTTCGGCGCGGTGTTGAACGCCGGCAGCCGATCGGTCACCACCGTGCCGGCGCTGCCGGTTTCGGCGTGCACCAACAGGCCCTCCGCTGCCAGCGTCAGGATCACGTTCTTGGCGCGTGCCTTTTCGCGCAAGGCTTCGACCAGCACGACGAGACCGGAATCGAAATCGCGCATCGCCAGCCGCGCTTCGCGCTCGGTCGGCTTGATCAGCAGCATCTCGGTGAACCGCGAGATATCGCCGACCTGCGACGACGATTGGCTGTCCGCCACCATCGGCACCCCTCGGGCGCGGCACGCCTGCCCGATCGCCTCGACCAGCCGAGACGGCAGGCAGCCGTAATTGAAATCGGAGAACACCACCAGATCAGTCGTCGGCAACCGGTGCTCGATCGTCTCCAGCATCCGCGTCTGCAGATCGGCATCGACGTCGTGCTGCTTGAGATGGCTGACGCGCAGCAGAGTCTTGTTGCCGGCGCGGAACCGCTGCTTCGTCGTGGTCGGCCGGCTCTCGTCGGTGAGGATCGTGGCGTCGACATTGTAGGAGGCCAGCCGCTCTCGGGCGAAGTCCGCCATCGCGTCGCCGCCGCCGACGGTGAGCAGGCCGACCTGCGCACCCATGCCGGCCGCATGACCGGCGACAATGCCGGCGCCGCCGACGAACAGTTCGCGCAGCACCGGCGTCACCACGATGGTCGGATCTTCCTGCGACAGGCCGAGCGGATCGCAGGCGATGTATTCGTCGACGATCAGATCGCCGATCACCAGCACGCGCAGCTTGGGAAATCCCGCCAGCACGTTCTTCAGGTCGGCCAGTTCGAAGCGATGCCGACGCGGATAGTCGAGCGGCTTGACGATCGACGACGGATTGAATTCGCGGAACTCGCGCTTGATCAGATCGAGAGACGAGAACGCAACCTCACCGGACGAGAACACCAGGCGGCCGCCATAACCGTCGAGCACTGCCTTTTCGGGATTGTCGGCGCCCTCGTGCTCCTTGCCTTTCACAACGACATTCGGCTTCAGCGCCGCGATGAAATCCTCCGCAGCATCGTGCAGCAGGAAGGCGTGGTCAACCACGCCGATGGCACGCACGCCTTCGAGCCGCAGCTCGGCCGGCAGCATCCAATCGTAGCCCGTTTCGGCGGTGACGCCGACCACCAGATAGTCGCCGCAATCGGCGGCGAATTTCAGAAGCCGCAGATGGCCGGGATGAACGATGTTGAAATTGCCGGCGACGAACACGATGCTGCGCCGACGACCCGCTTTTTTCCGGATCTCCGCGAGCTCGGTACTGGTCTCGGGATGCAGCATCGGCGTCACCTCAGCGACGGATCGATTTCGATCAGCGGGCGCACGCTGCGGCGATACTCCAGATCGTCGAGCGCCTCGTTGATCTCGTCGAGCGAATAGCGGCGGGTGAACATCGCATCGAGCGGCAGCTTGCCGTCGCGGTACAGCCCCGCCAGCAATTCGATGTCGCGCTCCGGCTTGCTGTCACCACCCCAGGTGCCGAGGATCCGCTTGCCGCAGATCAGTTCGAACGGATCGAGCGCGATCTTCTCGCCGCTCCGCGGATGCGAGGCGAACACGCACAGCCCGCCGAACCGCCGCGTCGCGTCGAACGCTTGCTCGATGACGCGGGTGAGGCCAGCGGACTCGATCGCGATATCGACGCCGAGGCCACCGGTGAGCTTTCGGATATCCTCGACCGGATCGCTGCGCGACGCATCGATCACCGTGGTGGCGCCGAGTTCGGCCGCCATCTTCAGCTTGGCGGGCTCGACATCGACCGCGATCACCTGCTTGCAGGCAAACAGCTTGCAGGCCATCAGCGCCGCAAGCCCGATACCGCCGAGACCGAAGATCGCCAGCGTGCTGCCAGCTTGCGGTTTGGCGATGTTGATGACGATGCCGGCGCCGACCGGCAGCGCACAGCCGAACAGCACCGCAACGTCCATCGGCAGCCCGGCCGGCAACGGCGTGACGCGGTTCTCCGCAACAACGGCATATTCGTTGAATGTCGTCACCGCGCCGGCGTTGATGACCCGTTCTCCGCTGGCGTAGCGCACGCCCTGGGTGTCGGCGCCCTGCCCCTTGATCCAGCCGAGAATGACACGGTCGCCACGCTTCACCTTGGTGACGCCCGCGCCGGTCTCGACGACGACGCCCGAGCCTTCGTGGCCGAGCATATGCGGCAGATAGCGATCCGGCCCGCGTCCGCCGCGCGCTTCCATCACCTGACTGTGGCAGACACCGGAGTAAGCCAGCTTGACCAGGACCTGCCCCGCTGCGAGCGACGGCGCCTCGACCGTCTCGATCCGCAGCGGCTGATCGAGTTCATGCAGCACCGCCGCCCGGAAGGTCACAGACATGATGGCCTCCGCTGTGCAGACGCCCACACCATCCCCGTCATTGCGAGCGAAGCGAAGCAATCCATAGCGTCATGCCCGGCGCTGGATTGCTTCGTCGCTTCGCTCGCAATGACGTTGAGAGCCGGTGCCATCATCGCGCCCTCAAAACGGTCCTGAGAACCAGGTGCCCGGCACGTCGTGCGGGAAGGTGCGCTGGGCGACCAGAGAGGCGGTTTCGACGTCGCGGCCGAGCATCCGGCCGACGGCGTCGGCGATGTGCTCGGCGCGGACGTGATAATTCTTGGTCAGCGCCGGGCTGGTCGCTTCCGGCACGTCGGGTGCGGCGAGGCGCTGCGGCGCGCTCTTGAGGCTGGCGAAGTGATCGGTGGCGATCCGCGCCACGATCTCGCCGGCGACGCCCCCGGTCAGATGCCCACTGTCGAGCGCAAGCAGCCGCCCGGTCTTCTGCACCGAGGTGATCACTGTGGGCCAGTCCAGCGGACGAATGCTGCGAAGGTCGATCAGATCACAAGCGATGCCCTGCGCGGCGAGATGATCGACGGCGTGCAGCGCCTCCACCGTCATGTAGCTCATTGCCACGATGGTCACCGCATCGCCGCTTCGGACCACGCGCGCCTTGCCCAAAGGCTCGCGGACATCGCCCGCCGGGACCTCGCCCTTCATATTGTGCAGCCAACGATGCTCCAGGAAGATCACCGGATCGTCGTCGAAGATTGCCCCGAGCAGCAGCGTCTTGGCGTCCTCGGCGGTGGTCGGCATCACCACCTTCAGACCGGGAATATGCGCGAACCAGGATTGCAGGCTCTGCGAATGCGTCGGCCCCTGGCCCCAGCCGCGGCCGATGATCATCCGGATGGTGATCGGCACGCCGCGCTTGCCGCCGAACATGAAGCGCCATTTGGCAGCATTGTTGACGAGCTGATCGAGCGACAGCAGCGCGAAGTCGAGCCGCTGATGCGTCAGCACCGGCCGCATGCCGTTCAGCGCGGCGCCGATCGCAAAACCGGTCATCGCTGCTTCCGACGTCGGCATATCGAACACGCGATCCGGTCCGAACTGCTTATGCAGATCGAGCGTAGTGCCGAACACGCCCTTGGGATCATCCGTGCCGAGACCGAAGCAGATCACGTCGTCATCGGCCGCAAGCGCTGTGGCGAGCCCATCCCTGATGGCGGCGGCGAAGCTGGTTGCCATTCCGCCCTCCCCTAGCCTGCTGCCGACGCATAGACGTCGGTGAAGGCGTCTTCGGGCGGCGGGAACGGCGAACTTTCTGCGAAGGCGAACGCCTCCTCAATCTCGGCATCGATTTCGGCCTGCATATCGGCCACATCGGCGTCGGTCACGATGGCTTCGGTGATCAGCGCGCGCTGCAGCGCCAGCACCGGATCGCGCAGCTTCCACGCCTCGTATTCAGCCACCGAGCGATAGCCGAGGTCGTTGTCGTACATCGGGCCGCAATGCTCGCGCCAGCGATAGGTCTCGAACTCGTAGAACCGCGGCCCCTCGCCGCCCCGGATCGCCGCCACGCCTTCGCTCAGCGCCGCATACACCGCGCGCGCATCATTGCCGTCGCCGTGATGCGTCTCGAGGCCGAAGCCGGCGACCAGCTCGTACAGCTTGCGGCCGGGCGGCTGCCGCACCGACAGCGGCGAATACACCGAGTAGCCATTGTTCTCGCACAGGAACAGCACGGGGAGCTGTTTCACTACCGCGAAGTTCACCGACTCGAAGAACACGCCGGTCTCCGGCACCGCGTCGCCAAGGAACACACAGGAAATCTGACCGGTGTTGTTCAGCTTCATCGGATAGGACAGCCCGACGCCGACCGGCACCGTGCCGCCGACGATCGCAGTCGAGCCCATGAAGCCGACGCTCTCGTCGACCAGATGCATCGAGCCGCCCTTGCCGCGGGCGCAGCCGGTGACCTTGCCGTAGATCTCGGCGATCATCGCTTTCAGTCTGCCGCCCTTGGCGAGATAATGCGCGTGGGCGCGATGGCCGCTCACCGCGAGATCGGTCGGCCTCAGCGCCGCGCCTGCCGCCGCGGCAACCGCTTCCTGCCCCACCGACAGATGCGTTGGGCAGCGCATCTTCTGCTCGCCGTAACGCGCCGCGATGGTCTCCTCCACGCTGCGGATCCGCAGCATGTCGAACAGCAGGCGGCGCGAAGTCTCGGGGTTCATGGGATGAACCAGTAGTAATCGCCGGTGTAGCCAATCTCGGCGAAGAATGCCTTCCACTCGTCGACATGCATGATGGTCTGCGCGGTCAGGTTCCACGCCATCATCCGACGTTTCTCTTCGTCGTCGCGATAGGCATCCACCGTGATGAACGCACCCTTGCGCGCCACCCGCTCGATCTCGCGCAGCGCGATGGCGCAGTCATCACGAACGAGGTTGTGCACGGTGTTGATCGAGATCACCACGTCGAACGACTTGTCGGCAAACGGCAGCTTCGTCGCGCTGGCGACGCTGACATGCGGCTTCATATCGTCGATCGCGTGCTCGATCGCGTAATCCGAGACGTCGACGCCCTTCACGGTGATGCCGGGGATCAGCTCAGCCATATCGTGCAGCATGAAGCCCTTGGCGCAGCCGACATCGAGCACTGAAGATGACGCCGACAGGCCGAAGTGCTGCTGGAAGGTCGGAATCACCGGCTGCCAGAACCGGGACATGTAGTTGAAGCCGCCGTAGCCGTGGCGGCGGTCGCCGTCGAAGAACTCCTTGCCGAAGCGCCGAGCAATCGCGCGATCCTCTTCCGATTTGGTCTGGCCGCGCTCGTCGACATTGCGCTTGGTGCGCGGATAGTTGACGAGCAGATCGATTTCCTGACCCATTGCGGTCCTCAAGGCTTGTGCGCGTAGTCGAACGGCTGGCTCTTCAGGTCCTCGAACCAGCGATTGATCCAGGCGATCGTCTGCTCGATGCCCTGCTCCAGCGTGATCTGGTCGCTCCAGCCCAGCTCGCTGCGCAGCTTGCTGCTGTCGAGCTTGTAGGCGGCGTCCTTGCCGAGCCGCTCTCCAACGATCTCGACCTGATCCTCGAACCGTACCCCCATCATCGCGCAGATCATTTCGACCAGCGCGCGGATGGTGACGATGCGGTCCGTGGAGATGTGATAGCTGTCGCCGAGCTTGCCGTTGCAAGCGATCCGGCGGGTCGCGTCCGCCACATCGGCGGCATGGATGAACGAGCGCTCCGAGGTACCGCCGCCGTGCAGCTGCAGCTTGCGGCCGAGCTTGATGAACAGGATGGTGCGCGGCACGATCCGGTACAGGCGCTGCCCCGGCCCATAGACATTGGCCGCGCGGGTGAACAGCACCGGAAAGCCGTAGGCGCGGAAGTACGAACGCAGGCTCATGTCGCCGGCCGCACGCGACACCGCATAGGGCGTCGACGGATCGAACACCGCGTCCTCGGTCAGCGTGCCGGTGGCGTTACCGTAGACTTCCGGCGTGGTGACATGGACGTAGCGCTCGAGGAAATCGCAAGTCCGCAGGCGTTCGTGCAGCCGGACCGTCGACACCACATTGGTCATGAACCAATGGTCCGGGTTGGCCCAGCTCTCGCCGACCATGCTTTGGGCTGCAAAATTGATGATGCAGGGAAAACGCTCGGCGGTCACCAGCTGCATGATCGCATCGAGATCGTGGTTGAGGTCGAGCTTGCGAAAGCGGAAGCGATCGGCCTTCTTCCAACGATACGGCAGAAACGCAGGATGCGGCTCGTCGGAGCGGCTGATGCCGACGACGTCGGCGCCCTGATCGAGCAAATAGCTGACCATCGAGGCGCCGGTGAACGAGTTCGAACCGATCACCAGATATTTGTCGAAGCCCGCGCGGGCCATCGCACACGGCGCGGACGCGGGAACGATTCCGGTCACGCTTGCAGGCTCCGCTGCATCCAGCGCAGGTTGTAGTGACGATCCTCGTTCTTCAATTCGCCACGCTGGAACTTGACGATGATCTCGCGGATCGCATCATTCACCGTCTTCTTCGGCTTGAAGCCGGTCGCCAGCAGCTTGTCGGAGTTGATCCGGTAGGACCGCGGATCGTTCGAGGCAGTGACGGTGATCTTGGTCGGCACCTGCGCGTCGACCATCTTGGCGATGTCCAGGATCGAGATGTTCTCGAAGCCGGCATTGTAGATGCCGCGCAGCTCGGGCCGATCGAGCAGCATCAGATACAAATCGGTGATGTCGTCGATGTGGATGTTGGGGCGAACCTGATTGCCGCCGAACACGGTGATCTCGCCGTTGGTCAGCGCCTGCATGGTCAGCATGTTGACCGAGACGTCGAGCCGCATCCGCGGCGATGGCCCGCACACCGTTGCCGGGCGCACGATCTGCACCGCCATGTCGCCGGCGTAGCTCAGCATCACCCGCTCGGCCACCATCTTGGTTTTGTTGTATTCGGAGATCGGCTCCAGCGTCAGGTCCTCGGTGACCTGTTCTTCGTCCTTGATGCCGTAGACGCTGCCGGACGACGCATAGACGAAGCGCTGGATGCCGGCGCGGGCGGCACGGTCGGCGAGCTGCATGGTGGCGAGCGCGCTGATCTCCCAGGTCAGCTTCGGATCGAGATCGCCGCACGGATCGTTGGCGACCGAAGCCAGATGCACGATCGCGTCGATCCCGGAGAGGTCGATCGAGCTGGTATCGCGAACGTCGCCGCGCACTACGGTGAGCGCGGGATGCGGCGGCAGATCGTTGCCGAACCACATGATGTCGAACGCCACCACCTCATCGCCGCGTGCGAGCAGTTTGGGCACCAGTGTGGTTCCGACGTAGCCGCAGGCGCCGGTCACCAGGATCTTCATCGTGTCATTCCTACTGATAAGCCAGTCCCACGGCGCGCCAGAGCACGGCGCCGACGAATCACTGCAAGTCTGAATGCAAGAGATACACGCATTTTTGCACGCCCTGATAGGGCCGCGCGAATCGTCGCTCGCCTGGTCCGGTCAGCCGGCCGCCGGCAGCGGCACGCGCTGGCCGCAGGCGAAATCGAGGATGGCATGGCAGATCGTCAGATGGCCGAGCTCGACAAATCCATATTGATCGGAGGCCAGATAGAAATTGATGTCGCCTTCGCGGCGCAGCGGATTGTCGGCCGAAAACCCGCTCAAGGTGATCACCCGGCAGCCGCGCGCACGGGCCGCAGCGACGGCGTTGAGAATATTCGGCGAGCGACCGGACGAGGAGATCGCGATCAACAGGTCACCCTCCTGCGCGAACAGCTCGATCTGCTTTGCGAAGACCTGCTCGTAGCCGTAGTCGTTGCCGAGACAGGTCAGCATCGCACCGTCATTGAGACAGAGCGCGCGCATGCCGCCATTCTTGGAATAGTCGGTGGCCATATGGCTGGCGATCGCGGCGCTGCCTCCGTTGCCGATGAACATCAGCTTGCGGCCGTCGGCATGGACTTCGCGGGCCCAGGCAATCACCAGCGAGGCGGCGACTTCCTGCGCGAACGGCCGGCCCTCACAATCGGAGGCCTGCGCAGCAGCAAGGGTAGCCCGGAGGTGGTCGTAATAGCCGAGCATCTGCCGTTTCGACAGCAGCTGCGTCGCGGCGACATCCTCAGGGACGTCGTCGGGAATGGGGGCGGTGCTGTTACGCGACTGCGTCATCGGCGTCCTCGGCATTCCGAGCCATCACGGTTGCGCGTGATTCGTTAGCAATGTGTAAATCATGACCGGCCGCGGCGTCCGGAGCCAATCGCCTCGGAATACTACCTGGCCATTGCGTGAGGTCATGACGGTGGCAGCTCCGGGATCGCATCCTTGGCGGTGAGGAACGCACTGCCCTGCTTGTAGGAGGTCGGCAGGTCGGTCAGCGTCTCCGCCCGGCGCCAGCCGGTCTTTTGGGTGAACAGTTTCACGCCCGCGCCGCGCGCATAGTCGAAGATCGCCGCGGCGTTGGCGTCGCTGCCGATCTCGAGCATGACGTCGATCGTCGCCCAGCGCTCGCGCGGCAGCGAGGTGATGATCACCGCCTCGTGGCCTTCGGCGTCGATCTTGGCGAAGTCGACCTTTGCGGCGATGTCATCGAAAGCGGCGAGCCGCACCTTGAAGCGGTCGATCTCGCCATAGGGATCGAGCTTCGCGCCGGCGATGTGGCTGCCGGTGGTGTTGCCGCGCAGCCGGAGGAATTCCGCTTCCCCCGCCTGCGCCGACACCGCCGCCTCATTGACATGAACGGTGGTGACGCCGTTGGCACGCATATTGGCCTGGAATAGCGCGATGTGTTCGGGGTCCGGCTCGTAGGTTTCGACCGCAAAGCCGCAGCGCGCCATCACCAGGCTGTGCAGGCCGATATTGCCGCCGATGTCGGCAACGCGCCGATAGCGACCGCGGTTCTGCCAGTAGAACGAAAACAGGATCAGCTCGTCGAGCCCGAACAGGTCGAGCGAGTCCACCGCTCCCATTCGATGATACGGAAAGCTGATCGGTCCGAAAGGCCCGAACGGCACGTCAGTGCCGCCGCGGGCGAACAGCGCCACCACCGCGCTGCGCGCGGCCGAGGCCAGCGCCGTATAGGCGGCCCCGCCCGGCGCGTGATGCCGCGCCAGCTCGGGTAGAGCAGTGATGATGTCAGCGAGGATCCGGTCGGGGCCCGGCGCATGTGGCACCGGCGCAGCACTGGAATCGGCCCTCGGAGCGGTATCGGTCATGCAACGGCGCCGTTGAAAAAGATGAGCCCGAATCACCTGCACCTTACTGCATCCCTGCCCGCAACACGAACCTCGGGACGGCGGCAGCCGGGGCAGAAAGAAAGGCGGCGGGGTCTCCCCCGCCGCCCTCAGTCGTTCGATCAGCTACGCGGCGATTAGCGGAGGAGCTGCAGCACGCCTTGCTGCGACTGGTTGGCCAGCGACAGCGCGGACACCGCGATCGACTGGCGGGTCGTCAGCGCCTGGCTGTTCGCCGCTTCCTCGTTGGTGTCGGCCAGCGTCAGGTTCGACGAACCGGTCTGCAGCACGTTGATCAGGCTCTTCGAGAAGTCCTGACGGGCCTGCACGATCGACAGGTTCGAACCGAACGCGGAGGCCTGCGACCGCAGGGCGGTCGAGGCGGTGCTCAACTTGCTCAGCACCGCGTTGGTGGCGTTGTTGTCGATGAAGTCGACGCCAGAGCTCAGGTTCGACAGGCCGAGGCCGGTCGGGTTGAAGGTGACGCCCTGGATCGAGATCGTCGACTTGCCGGTTTCGTTGAACACCAGCTTCAGGGTGTCGCCGTTCAGCAGATTGACACCGTTGAACGAAGCGTCCTGAGCCGTGGTCTTGATCTGGTCGAGCACGTCGTTGAACTGCTTGACCAGGCCGGCGCGGGTGGTCTGGGCGTTGACGTCGACCACCGGCGCGTTCGGCACCGAGAAGGTCAGGGTCGAAGCCAGAGTGCCGCCGATCACGCCGCCGTCCGAGCCGCCCAGAGTGTGGGAGGCGTAGTCGTTCGACGCTGCGATCGTCAGCTTGCCGGAGGCGTTGTCGATCGACGCCGTCAGGTTGTTGGACGCCAGCGCAGCGTTCAGCTGGGCGAGCGACTTGACGGTGCCGTTGGTGCCGTCGCCGAAGGTGACGTTGGTGGCCGCACCGCCGTTGAAGGAGGTGAAGGTCAGCGTCTTGCCATTCAGGCTGCCGGCCGAAGCGCCACGAGCGGCGGTGAACGAGCTGGAGCTGCCGCTCGGGCCAGTGAGGCCGAGGGCGGCCAGCGCGTTGCCGGTGCCGGTGATGCTGAGGTCGGAGGCAAGGCCGGTCGACAGCTTCAGCGAGCCGCTCGTGATCGACGAGTTGGCGGTGCCGTTGGCGGTCGAGATCGTCGCGCCGGAGACACCCAGCGCAGCGGTGCGGACACCGGTGGCGAGGTCGACAGCCTTCAGGACGTCATCGATCGTGCCCTTCTGCAGGTACACGGTCGAATTGCCCTGACCATCGGTCTCGACGTTGCCGGAGATGCCCTGGTGGGTCGAAGAGGCAGTCGGAACAGCGGCGTTCTTGAAGGTGATGGTCTTGCCGTTCACGTTCAGCGTGGAGCCGTCAGCGATCAGCGTGCCCATCGTGGTGCCGCTGGTGGTGCGCTGCTTGGTGAGGGTCAGCGGACCCGTACCGGTGGCGCTGCTCAGACCGAGGTTCTTGAACAGATCGGTCCAACCCGTGACGTTGAGGTCGGCGCCAGTCGAGCTGCGGATGGTGGTGATACCACCGGTGACGTCCGAAGCAGTCTGGCCGGAGTTGGTGCTGATCGTCGCGACACCCGAGGAGATCGTCGCCGACTTGACGCCGTTCGCTAGATCGATCGCGGTGAGCAGGTCACCAACGGTCGCGTTGCTGAACTTGGTCTGGTCGCCGAGGTAGATCGTCGAGTTGCCGTTGCCGTCAGTGCCGATACGGCCGAGAACGCCGGTGCCCGTCGGGATGTTGTTCCCCTGCGGAGCGTCGGAGGTCTTGAACGTGATCGTCTTGCCGTTGACCGTCAGCTGGGTGCCGTCAGCGATTGCCGCGGTGGTAAGACCACCATGGGTGTTGAACAGCTGCGTCGTGGCCGAGATGTTGGCCGAGGCGGTCGCAGCCGCGGTGTCGACGGTCTGCGCGGTCAGGCCGAGCTTGGCCAGCACGGCGCCGCCGGCGTTGTCGGCGATCGTCAGCGGGCTGTTGGTGCCCGAGTGCAGTTCCAGCTTGCCGGCGGTGATGGTCGACGAGTGGCCGGTGTTGCCGTTGATATCGTCGATCGTGTTGGCCAGCTTGGTCAGGGTCTGGTCGAGACCGATCGTGTAGTTGCCGTTGCTGTCCTTGCTGGCTGCACCGGCAGTGGTGAAGGTGATGGTCTTGCCGTTCACCGTGATCGAGTCGCCCGCAGCCGGACCGGTCGCCGTGGTGGTCGAACCGTTGGTGAGGTCGCTGATCAGGTTGGAGCCGGCCGCGGTGGCGGCGGCGGTACCGACGCTGAGAACGCTGCCGAGAGCAGTGTTGTCGGCGGCGCCGAGGACGGTGACGGCGGTGCCGGCTGCGATGCTGACGATCGCGCCACCGAGGGTATCAGTGCCGGACGCAGCGGTCGCACCGCCCGCGGTGCCGTCGAAGATCACGTTGCCGGTGGCAACCGCGTTCGAGTAGCTCTGGGTGCCGCGCAGGTCGTCAGCGGTGGCGCCGGAGATGGTCGCCGACACGTTCGACTTGGTGGCGTAGCCGGAGGTCGTCTGCAGGGCCTGGTTGGCGATCGACTTGGCGCTGTCCACCAGCTTGTTCAGCGAGGTGATGCCGGTGTTGGCGGCCTGCAGGATCTGCACGCCATTGCCGATGCCATCGAGGAGGTTGTTGATGTCGCTGGCGCGGCTGTCGAGCGAAGCGGCGGTGAAGAAGTTGGTCGGATTATCGAGCGCCGTGTTCACCTTCTTGCCGGACGAGAGGCGGCTTTGGGTGGTGGCGAGCAAGTCAGCCGTGGCCTGGAGCGAAGAAAGATTCTGGCGAACGGCGTTGGATAGAACGATACCGGACATTGTGATGCTACCTTCCTGGTGTGCAAACGCGATCTTCTTGATCGGTCGCGGAACCATGCCGGCCAGACTCTAAAAATGCGTAAAGGCAGAGAACCGGGTTTAACGGAAGGAAACGCCCGTAAAATCACTGGTTTGTGCAAGATGACACGGGCGTCGAGATGCGCCGCGCAGCCTCGAAAGACTACGTGGTTTGCCGGGATCAGTGAGCGTTTAGGAGGACTTGTGCTGCAGCTGCGGCAGCTAATCGGCGCCAAATCGGTCGCCGCGGGGCCGCCGGAGCGGCGGCCCGCCGTTCAGAGATAATTAACTAGAGAAACTTGACGAGGCTGAGCTGATAGAGTTGCGACGTGGTTTGATACGATGCCTGCAGCGAGGTTTGCAGCGCCAGGATCTTGGTCGCGACCTCGTCGTTATTGATGCCTTCGATCGAGCTCAGCATGGTCTGCGCCAGTGCCTTGCTTTGCGTCTGACGGTTAGCCGTGGCCTTGATCGAAGCCTGGGCGCCGGCCAATTCCGCCTGCATATTCTGGATCGACTGCTGACCGGGAACCACCGCCAGATTAGCAGCCACACGCTGGTTGAGCGCAGCGATCTTGCCGGAACTATAGGGATCGGTGGCAGAGGTGGTCACTGCGGCGAACACCGCCACGGTTTGGAGTTGTTTGCGCAGCGCCTGCTCATCGGCTCGGGCTCCGTATTGCACCGTGATGGCGTCATCGATCTTGGCCACCGCGGTGCCGCGAGCTGGGTCAGTCGCCGAGTCCGGCTCACCGTTATACCAGAAAATGGTATTAGCTTTGGTGCCGGCGACTTGCGCCGTGGCGGCGCCGAACGGCGCGGTACCTGCGACCCGCAGCGGCGGGGTGTTGTTGAAGAAGTCGTCGCCGGCCTTGATCGCCGAGGCGGCCGCCAGCGGCCCATTGGCCATCTTCTTCACCGCGGCCGTGAGTGCCGTCTGCAGGTTGGCCGCAGTGACCGAGGGAGATGGCGCGACGGGGGGCACTGCGGTCGGCGTGCCCTGATCGATCGCAAAACAGCCGTCCGGGAGCGGCGTCTTTGACGACGCGGTCAGCGTGATGGTCTCCTGCGTCCCGTCGGGCATGTCGAAGGTGAACTTCACCGTGTCACCCTCGTTCGGAATGACGCCGTTGAGGTCGATCGACATCGCCTTGGGATTGGGTGCCGCCGGCGGAGTGGTCGGCGGCGTCTCGGTCGGCTGGGTCACCACCGCGCCGCTGATCGTGGTCGCAACCGCGTTCAGCTTCATGCCGAACGGCGACGGCCCGATCGGGGTCGGGGTTGCATACGGATTGGCGGCGAAGTCCTCGCCGATCTGGACGGTTGTGACGGTCGCACCGGTCGACACGATCGTCCGGCCCATGCCGTTGGTACCGACATCGGCATCGTGGCGTTCGCTGATCACCTGCTTCAGCCCGGCGATCGCCGCGCCGTCACCGTTCATGATCTTGTCGGCGGCGGTCACCGGCGCGGTGTCGGTGATCCGGCCGCCGAACAGATAGCGGTCGCCGACCTGCGCGTTCAGCATGTCGACCGAGTCGAAGAAGTCGAGCGACGCGGTCTTCTGTCCGGGGGTCTGGCCGGTGTTGTCCAGCGTCGAGCCGGCGCTCACCGCTGCGCCCTTCACCTCGCTGTTGATCGTCGCCATCCGCTGCAGCGACAGGTTCGCCACGCTGATGCGGGTGGTGATGTTGGTCATCGTATCGCTGTAGCTGGCGATGTTCGACATCTGCGCCCGCAGGCCGATCGCAAGGCTGCGGCCGGTGCCGTCGCCGGCATAGGTGTTCGAGATCCGCCCGCTCGAGAGCTGTTGGCTCAGGTTTTCGAGCTGGCTGCGGAGATTGAGGATCCCGGTGCCGATGTAGGAAGTACGCCCGCTTACGCCGTCGATCGCCATGGCTCGCCTCAAATCGCCTGCATCAGGGACTGATACATCTGGTTGATGGTCGACATCACCCGCGCATTCGCCGCGTAGGCATTCTGCAGCGACAACAGATGCGCCATCTCCTCGTCCATGTTGACGCCGGAGGACGTCGAGAACTTCTGCTGCAGCGTGTTCAGCACCACGTTCTGGCCCTCAGACAGCTGCTGCGCCGCCGCCGCGTTGGAGCCCTGCTGGCTGACGAACTGCTGCAGATAGCTCAGCAGCGTGCCCTTGTAAGGCGCCGCATCCGAACCGATGCCGGTCTTTGCCGAATACAGATACTTGCTGGTGTTGAGCTGCTTGACCAGGAAGTCCGGCCGCGTGGTGTCGCCGGCGGCGGTCAGCGGCGAGGTGGAATACACCACCAGCCGGGAGTTATCCTTGATCAGGTCGGCATTGACCGAGATCCGCTGCGCGTAGCCGGTCATCTGGCTGCCGTAACCGTTAATCGCGCCGGTGTAGGCCGCACCATTGTCATTGAACAGCGGCACCGACGCGGTGCCGCCGGTCAACGACGTCTCGGTGCTGGTGACGGAGGCCGCGGTGACCGTCGAGAAGCCTGCGTTGTTCAGCACCGTGATGTTCGGCGCGGTGCCGCTGAACTGCAGGTTGCGGCTATTGAGTGCCGCATTGAGCTGCGACACCACCGAGCCGGACAGGCCAGAGAAATCGATCCCGACCGCGTAGTCGTTCGGATCGGCCGTGGCGTTCTGCGGCAGCGGCAGCACCGACGGATCATCGACCCGCACCACCGTCACCGTATGCTGCGCACCGGTCAGGGTATCGGTGTACGAGATGTTGACGGTGTTGCCGGTCTTCATCGACGACAGATCGAGACTGAAACCCGCCTGGGTGCCGGAGGTAACCGCCGTGCCGGCCGTCGTCTTGTCCGACAGCGCGCTCGACAGCGAGGCAGCGAACTGATCGAGCTGGGTCTGAGCCTGCACCAGTGTCTTGTCGCGCAGTTCGACATAGGCGGCCAGCTTGCCGGATTTCAGCGAGCTGGTCAGATCGGACGAGGAGCCGTTGGCGTAGCCGACCCGGATCGAGCCGAGATCGCTGATTGCCGTGTTTGGATTCCACACCGTGGTCGGCGAAACCGTGCCCTGCGCATTGAAGCTCAGCGTCGCCGCCTCCATGCCGACGAGCTGCACGCCGGATCCGGTGAACACCGTCACCTGATTGGCGCCGTTGGTGACGACACGAATGTCCATCAGTTGCGACAGCTGATTGATCGCCTGATCGCGCTGATCGAGCATCGCCGAGGTCGCCGCATCGGTCGATGTGCCGCCGAGCGGATTGGCCTGGATGTGGGTGTTGATGTTGGCGATCTGCTGCATCAAGTTGTTCGCGGTGGTTACCGCGTCGGCGATGCCGGTCTCGCAACCGGCGCGCAGCGTTTGGATGCCGTTGGACGTCGAATTCAGATTGCTCGAAATCGCCTGCGCGGCGTTTAGCACGGCAATCCGCGCAGAGGTGCTGTCCGGACTGGTCGCAAGCGCCTGCAGCGCGGTGGTGAGGCCGTTATAGGAATCTTCGAGCGTACCGGTGGAGTTCGGATCGCCGAACAGCCCCTGCAGCTGCTTCAGGAAGTCCGATCGCAGCGACGCGTAGGCGCCTCCTGAGGTCTCGGTTCGAAGCTGCGCCAGGATGTAGTCGTCGAGCTGACGGTCGACGCCGACGACCTTGACACTGGTTCCGGTCTCCCCCGCATTCACCGCCGACTGGTTGACCGTCTTGCGGACATAGCCGGGCGTCTCGGCGTTGGCGACGTTGGATGACACCAGCGACATCGTCGCCTGGTTCACCCGAAGGCCGGCCATTGCAATTGCGAGTGCGTCTCCGAGACTCATGACTACCTACCCGGGGTTTGGAGGGCGGACCGCACCGCCTAGCGCATCACGTTGAGCAGATCCTGCACCATGGTGTTGGCCGTGGTGATCACCTTGGTGTTCGCCGAGTAAGCCTGCTGCGTGACGATCAGCTTGGTGAATTCGTCGGCGATGTCGGTGTTCGACGATTCGAGCGATGAGCCCGACACCGAGCCGCCCTTGCCGTACAGAGGCTGGCCGGATTCATTGGTGATCTCGAATGCGCCGCCATCGGTGCGCTTGAGGAAGTTCGCACCGTTGAAGGTCGCGACCGACACTTCGGCGAGGTCGATATTGCGGCCGTTGGAATAGGCACCGACCACGCGGCCGTCGTTGCTGACCGACACGCTGACGAGCTGGCCGGCCGAGTAGCCGTCCTGCTGCAGCTGGTTGACCTGAACGTTGCCGTTGGTGTCGGAAAACTGCGTCAGACCGCCGGTGCCGAACGCCATCGTCACGTCGCCCAGCGACACGCCCGAAACCGTCAGACCGGTCAGCGTGATCTGGCCGATCACCGGGCTCATCTGGCCGTTGGAGGCAAAGGTGAAGTTGGTGTTGACGTTCTGCCACGCGGTCTGCGTGCCGGTGGCGTTCGGATTGACCTGATAGAACAGGTTCCAGACGTCGGTGTGGCCGGTGCCAAGGGTGGCGGAGTCGACCTTGGCCCAACGGAACTGCACGTTCACTGGCGCGCCGTTGCCGTCGTAGGCAGTGGTGGAGCCGCCCGAGACCGACTCGTCGAGGAACGTCTGGTTGTCGACGCCGGTCACCTTGCCGGTACCGACCGAACCACCACCGTTGCGGACCACATTGACGGGGCTGGTGAGACCGAGCGAGGCGAACGCCGCAGCGCCGGACGTCATGGCCAGATCGCTGGCGACGCCGGTGTGCAGCACCACCGCACCCGAAGTCACAGTCGACGCCGCACCGCCGGCCGAGATCGCGTCGATCTTGCTCAACAGGTTAGCGATCGTGGAGTCGATCGGGATGTTGGTCGCGTCGTCCGTGCCGCCTGCAGCGGTGAAGGTAATGGTGGTGCCGTTGACCGTGATGGTGTTGCCCACTGCGAAGTCGACGCCGATCGAGTCGCTGCCGGCGACGCCGCTCAGCTTGGTCGCGCCGGTGATCGGGACACCCTGCTTGTTGTTGATCTGCAGGCCGGTCTTGGTGTTGTCGCTGAACGGGGGCGGAGTCGTACCGAGGACCTGCGGGTTGGTGGCGAAGTCGGCGGCGCGCAGCAGTTCCGAGCCAGGGATCGACTTGTCGTGCTTAGTGGTCAGCGGATAGGAGGCCAGGTTCGCGCGGTAGCTGATCTTGGTGGTGGCCTGCGAGGGCAGGAAGTCGTTCTGGAACTTCAGGACGCCCGGGCTGCCGCCGACCGGGTTGCCGGTGGTCGGGTCGATCTTAACGCCTTCCAGATAGTAGCCGGCGCCGTTCACCAGATAGCCGTTCTTGTCGAGCGAGAAGTCGCCGCGGCGGGTGAAGTTATCGACGCCGGGGAAGATCGGGTTGTTGTCGCTGAACGAGCTCGGCTTCTGCACCACGAAGAAGCCTTCGCCGTTGATCGCCATGTAGGTCGACACCGAGGCGGACTGCACCGAACCCTGCGTGGTGTTGGTCAGGCGCGATCCTGCAGTCACCGAGCCGGCGAGCTGCTGGTTGTTGCCGGCCTGCGGGATCAGGTCGAGGAACGAGGTGTCGATGCGCTTGAATGCCGTGGTCTGCGAGTTGGCGATGTTTCCGGAGATGTTCTCCAGCGCATAGGAGTTGGAGCGCAGGCCCGCGACCGACGTGGTGAGAGCGCCGAAAATACCCATTACTGACTTCTCCCGATGCGGCCGCCCCGTGGCGGCTGTTGACAGCAAGATCCAATGAGGCTTCCCGCAAGCCTCGTGCCAACGAACAAAACAAAGCCATTTCAAAGAGTTGTAGATTAGCAACGGGACCTGAGGCCGGGGCGGTTTTGCCGGGTCGGGCAACTATTGCCGAGACCATTTGGCGAAAGGGGCCCCTCTGACGGCGGGAACCAAACCCAAGCCAGCGCGTTGCGAACCGGGACAGCGAGGGGTTGATCGGGGGATCACTTGGCTGAAGATACGCCCGGCGGGCACCTGGGCCGCACAGACGCGGTCCCAGACAGTCTTTTTCTGGGCCGCGGCGAACTGGCGTCGCTGATGCGCGCGTTCGATTGGGCATCGACCCCGATCGGGCCGCCGGAGAGCTGGCCGCAGGCGCTCAAGACCGCGGTTCGCATCATGCTGACCTCGCAACAGCCGATCTGGATCGGCTGGGGCCCGGAGCTGACCTATCTCTACAACGATCCCTACAAGTCGATCATCGGCGGCAAGCACCCATGGGCGCTCGGCCGGCCGACCTCGGAAGTGTGGTCGGAGATCTGGGAGGACATCGCCCCCCTTCTCGCCAAGGCGACCAGCGGCCACGAGGGCACTTATGTGGAAGCCCAGCTCCTGATCATGGAGCGCAACGGCTTTCCCGAGGAGACTTACTACACCTTCTCGTACAGCCCGATTCCGACCGATGACGGCTCGCCGGGCGGCATCTTCTGCGCCAACACCGACGATACCCAGCGGGTCATCACTGAACGGCAACTGTCGCTGCTGCGCGACCTTGCCGCCAGTGCAGCCCAATCCCGCAGCGTCGGCCAGGCATGTGAACGAAGCGCTGCGGCGCTTGCCACCAATCCCCAGGACCTACCGTTCGCGTTGATCTATCTGACCGACCTCGGCGGCGGTCACGCCGAACTGGCCGCTGCATCCGGAATCGATGCCGGCCACCCCGCGGTGAAGTCGACGCTGTCGCTCGCAGACGGTGACGAGCCATGGCCGGTCGCCGAAGCCTTCCGTCTCAACGCGCCGGTCGTGGTACCGGATCTCTATGGCCGGTTCGGGATCACGTTTCCGACCGGCGGCTGGCGCCAGCCGCCGACCCGGGCGGTGGTGCTACCGATCCCGGCAAGCGGCGACACCGGCCGGTGCGGCTTCCTGATCACGGGGCTCAATCCGTTCCGGCTGTACGACACCGCCTACCAGGACTTCCTCGCCCTGGTCGCCGGCCAAATCTCCACAGCGATCACCAATGCCGACGCCTACCAGGAGGAACGCCGCCGGGCGGAGGCGCTGGCCGAGATCGATCGCGCCAAGACCGCGTTCTTCTCCAACGTCAGCCATGAGTTCCGCACGCCGCTGACGCTGATGCTGAGCCCGCTGGAAGAAGCACTCGGCCGCGACGGCATTGCGGACGAACAGCGCTCGCTGCTCGGCATCGCCCACCGCAACGGTCTGCGCCTTCTGAAGCTGGTCAACACCCTGCTCGACTTCGCCCGGATCGAAGCCGGCCGCGTCACCGCGCACTTCACCCCGGTCGATCTGTCGTCGTTCACCGCCGAACTCGCTTCGAACTTCCGCTCCGCGCTGGACCGTGCCGGCCTGCGCTTCGTGATCGATGCGCCGCCGCTGCCACAGCCGGTCTATGTCGACCGCGATATGTGGGAGAAGATCGTTCTCAACCTGCTGTCCAACGCGTTCAAGTTCACCTTCGAAGGTGAGATCGCGGTCCGGGTCCGCACCGATCCGGACCGCCGTCACGCCGTGATCGAAGTCAGCGACACCGGCACCGGCATCCCGCAGGCCGAGATCCCGCATCTGTTCGAGCGCTTTCGGCGGGTCGAAGGCGCGCGCGGCCGCTCGATCGAGGGCAGCGGTATCGGACTTGCGTTGGTGCAGGAGCTGATCAAGCTGCACAGCGGATCGATCGCCGTCGAGAGCGAGATCGGCCGCGGCTCGACCTTTCGCGTAACCCTGCCGTTCGGCTCCGCGCATCTCCCGGCCGAGCGGCCGCGACATGCCGCGCTCCAGGTCTCCACCAATGTCCGCGCCCAGGCCTATCTCGACGAGGCGATCGGCTGGCTCGATGACAGTGGCGATGCCGATCTGCCGCCAGCTTCCGGCGCTCAGGATCTCGGCGTCGTCACCGCGCCTGCCACAGGGCGACCTCACATTCTGCTGGCCGACGACAACCACGACATGCGCGACTACGTCGCCCGGTTGCTCGGCGATGCCTATGAGGTCGAAGCCGTTGCCGACGGCGCCGCAGCGCTCGAAGCCGCAAAGAAGCGCCGGCCGGATCTGGTGCTCAGCGACGTGATGATGCCGCGGCTCGACGGCATCGGACTTCTAAAAGCGCTGCGCGGTGATCCGGCGATGGCCGATTTACCGGTGATCTTCCTGTCCGCCCGGGCCGGCGAAGAAGCCAAGCTGGAAGGGCTGGAAGCCGGCGCCGACGATTATCTCAGCAAGCCGTTCAGCGCCCGCGAATTGCTCACACGCGTCCGCGCCAATCTCGACACCGCTGCGATCCGGCGGACGGCGCTGCGGACCGAATACGTGCTGCGCCAGGAAGCACAGGCTGCCCGGAAGCACGCCGAAGGCATTCTGGCCTCGATCAGCGACGGCTTCATCGCGCTCGATGAACAGTACCGGTTCACTTACGTCAACGCCGCCGCCGAACGGCTGATCAACAGCAAAGCCGGCGAGCTGATCGGCAAGGTGTATTGGGACGTCTATCCGATGATGCTCGGCACCGAGATCGAGCAGGCATATCGGCGGGCGATGACCGAACGCGTCGCATGCGAGTTCGAAAGCTATCATCCGCCGAGCAAGCGCTGGTTCGAATTGCGCGTGGCGCCGACCAACGGCAAGAGCATCTCGGTGTATTTCCGCGACATCACCGAGCAGAAGAAGGCCGAGGCGGCGCTGCGCGACATCAACGAGCAGCTCGAAGAGCAGGTGGCGCAGCGCACCGCCGAACTGCAGCAGAAGGAAGCCCGGCTCCGGACCATCTTCGCGGCGAGCTACACCTATCAGGCATTGCTCGACGTCGACGGCGTGGTGATCGACGCCAACCGCACCGCACTCGCCGGCATCGCGGCCGAGCTCGAGGACGTGGTCGGCAAGCCGGTTTGGGCCACGCCATGGTTCGGCAGCACACCGGGGCTGCCTGAGATGATCCGCAGCGACATCGCCGCTGTCGCGGCCGGTGAGACGGTGCGGCGCGAACTTCACGTCAACCTGCCAGCCAGCGGCTGGCGCTGGTTCGATCTGCAGATGCGCCCGGTACAGGACACGCAGGGCAAGGTGATCGCGATCGTGCCCGAGGCGGTCGACATCACCGAACGCCGCAAAGCCGAAGAAGCATTCCGGCAGGCGCAAAAGATGGAAGCGATCGGCCAGCTCACCGGCGGCGTCGCCCACGACTTCAACAACATGCTGACCGTGATCCGGTCGTCCGCCGATCTGTTACGCCGACGCGAGCTGCCGCCGGAGCGGATCCGCCGCTACGTCGATGCGATCTCCGATACGGCTGATCGCGCAGCGAAGCTGACCGGCCAGCTCCTCACCTTCGCGCGTCGCCATGCACAGAACCGCGAAGTGTTCGACGCGGCCGATCACATCGAGCACGTCTCCGACATGCTGAAGACAGCACTCGGCTCGCGTGCTGTGTTCAATCTCCACATCGCCGAGCGACCGCTGCCGGTCGAGGCTGATACCAATCAGTTCGACGCCGCGCTGGTCAATCTGGTGGCTAATGCGCGCGACGCGATGGACGGTCATGGCACCCTCACCATCTCGGTCGCACGTTCGGCGCCGACATCCCAGGAAGCTGCCGCAGGCCGCGGCGTCTTCGTCGAGGTGTCGATCGCCGACACAGGCTGCGGCATTCCACGCGAGCAGATCGAACGGATCTTCGAGCCGTTCTTCACCACCAAGGACATCGGCCGCGGCACCGGCCTCGGGCTGTCGCAGGTTTACGGCTTCGTCCAGCAGTCCGGCGGCAGCATCAATGTCGACAGCGCGATCGGCCGCGGCACCACGATCACGCTTCGGCTGCCGCTCAGCGACAAACCGATCCAGCGCCGCAACGGCAACGGCACTAACGCCGTTGACGGCCGGCAGCGCGGCTGCATCCTCGTGGTCGAGGACAACGCCGAGGTCGGCGAGTTCTCCACCCAGCTGCTTCACGATCTCGGCTATCAGACCGTCCTTGCCGCCTCCGGCGAACAGGCGCTGGCGCTACTTGGCGACAACGCCAAACGTTTCGACCTGGTGCTGAGCGACGTTGCGATGCCGGGCATGGACGGCGTGACCCTGGGCCGGGAAATCAAGAAGCGTTTGCCGGAGCTGCCCGTGGTGCTGAACTCCGGCTACGCCCACATGCTGGCCGACGAGGACCACGGCTTCGAACTGCTGCACAAGCCGTACTCGGTCGAGGATCTGTCGAAAGTCTTACGCAAGGCGATGGCCGAGCGGACCTGAGCGGCGTTCCGCCTCGCGGAACCGGCAAATGCACGGCAGATGCAACGTTCGCGTCAATGTGATCGCCAGCCTGTCGGGCCTGCGCTATCGCATTGAGGCAGATCATTTCTCCGGACATTCAAGCGTGGCATCGAGGCCCTCATTCCGGCCCGAGCATGTTTGTCCGCGAGCGTTGCGAAGAGCGTACCCATGACCGAGATCGAGATCGCCCAGCAGGTGCTGTCCTGCCTGCACCAGACCGAAACGGCGGAGCCGCATTCTGCAGTGTCGTCGCTGAAGGGATTGATCAGCTACATCCACGGCGCCGGTACCGTGCACTCCTGCGAGGTCGACGAGGCCCGCTCATCGACCTTCATGGCGATCTGCGAATACGCCAAGGCCTTGCATCGCGGCCTGCCGGCCGACAACCTGCGTCCCGCCGCGATCGATGCCGCCGAAAAATGGCGGGCGCTGGCGGGCTGATCCGCCGGTCGAGTCTGCTGAGCTAAATCCCGCCAGCTACTTGCTGCACGCTTTGGGCGCCACGAAGCGATAGAAATACTCTTTGGTTTTGCCGTTGTGGGTGCGCAGCACCGGCACATCGATGCGCTTCTCATCCGACATCGCCCGGCCCGGATAGGCAGCGGCAAAATGCGCCGGCACCTGCGGCAGCGTATAGACCAGCACCGCGCCCTGATCCTCCAGCTTGCGCTGGTCGAACCAGCGGGTCGCCGGAATGAAGTGAATGGTGACCGAATCGCCCTCCGGCCCGGCCGCGATGCCGATGCCGTACACCGTCTGGCGATCTCCGAGGAAATAGCCGGGTCCGCAACTGTACTGACTGCGCCAGTCCTCGAGGATCAGGCGCGCCGCGTCGGCGGTCGGCTCCTGCAGCCCGCTGTGCGAGGCGGGGCCGAGATAGGCGATCATCACCGCCGCGCTCATCACCGTATAAAGTCCCGACAGCGTCCAACCGGTCTGCCGTTCGCAGGTGTCGCGCCGCGCCTCGTTCCAGCGCAGCAGCGGCGCCAGTGCCGGCACTGCAAGCAGCGAAAACGGCGCACCGTAGCGGGCGATGTACTCCAGCCCGAGCCCGATGATCATGCCGAGCAGAATCAGCACCATCGCCACATCGATGATGACGATGAACTTCAGTTCGTCGCTGGCTTCGGCAAACCGCGGCACCCGCACATTGATCATCCGGCGCGCGCTCGACACCGCGATGATCACCGCACCAGGCAGCAGCATCGGCAGATAGCCGGCAACCAGGAGGCCGATGCGGCGGGCGGTATCGCCAATCGACCCGAAGCCGGTGAAATGCCGCTCGCCGTAGGCGATGGTGCTGCCGTATTTCACCGCGGTGATCACATGCGGCAGCAGCAGCAGCGTGGCGATCAGCATCGCCACATATAGGCCGGGACGCGTCAGGCAGCGGCGGAACGAGGGCAGCGCGACGACGCCGATCGCCATCGCCAGAAACAGCACCGCGGCGTTGTATTTGGTCAGCGCTGCGATCGCGGCCCAGACGCCGAGCAGGATCCAATCCAGCCAGCGATTGTCCTGACGCGCACGCAGGAAGTGATAGACCACCGCCGGCCACGAGGTGAGCTGCAGGATATCGGCATTCAGCGCCCAGGATAGCGGCGCGAACACAGCGTAGAACGACGTCCCGGCGAGCACGACGAGGTAGATCGCCATCGTCCGTTCGACCAGCAACCGTAGGATCGCGTACAGATACGCGAAGCCGATGGCCATCAGCACCTGATTGGCGGCGACGATAGCGGTGCCGGATGGCCCGAACAGGCGGTCGACCACGCCGCCGGCCCACACCATCATCGGCGGATGCACCGGGGTGATCAGCGGGAAGTGGCGCCCCCAGGCGACCAGTTCGCGGGTGTCGTAGAGCGGCGTCGGAAATACGATCGCCGCGAGGACCACCGGCAGGACGATCGCCGCCGCGAGAATGGCCAGCAGGCTACGGGAGCCCCCCGGCTGCGACACCACAGGTTGCATCAGGGCCGGCCGCCACATTTCTGAAAGTTAATGTGCTCGGGATATGCGGGGGCGGCGCTCCGATTGTCAACTCAAGCGGGCGACTTCCCCACGCCAGCCGCGGCATTTGAGACGCGGAAACAAGCCTTTCGCGGGATTGTCACAACCGTGGAGCGTCAGCTCGCATTCGGCGTCGCCGGGTGGAAGGTCAGCGCGTAGCCATCCATGCAGTAGCGCAGCCCGGTGGGCTTCGGCCCGTCATCGAACACGTGGCCGAGATGACCGCCGCAGCGGCGGCAATGCACTTCGGTGCGCGTCATGCCGAGCGTGGAGTCGCTGCGTTCGCCGACCGCATTCGGCAGCGGCTGCCAGAAGCTCGGCCAGCCAGTGCCGCTATCGAACTTGGTATCGGACGAGAACAACGGCAGATCACAGCCGGCGCAGGCGAAGGTGCCCTTGCGATGCTCCTTGAGCAACGGGCTGGAGAACGGCCGCTCGGTGCCCTCCTCGCGCAGTATGTGGTACTGCATCGGCGTGAGCTGCTTGCGCCATTCCTCAGGCGTCTTCTCGATCTCGAACTTCTCGGCCGCGCGGGCGGCGTCCGGCCGCAGCCAGCGGAAACCGAACACGGCGGCAAGGGCGGCAGAAGCGAGCAGCATGCGGCGATCGATCATGGTGATGTTCCCTGCGTGACGGGCGCGGGCGCCCCGGCGGCACTTCCGTCAGGTACGAAGCTGCCGCGCCTCAGGTTACACCGCCGGTATTCGAGCCCGCTCACATTGTCGCGAGAACGTCGACGCAGCCGGAAGCTATTCCGGCGAAGGCGGCGGCACCGGCCGGCGCGACGGCGCATTGGGAGGGGGCACATTTGCGGCCTCGGCAGCCCGCAGCAGCGCGACGCGGGCGCGACGCTCCTCCCGCTTCACCTCGGCACGCGCATCACGGACCCGGGTCCGGGCGGCGGCACGCTCGCGGTAACGGGCCAGCGCGCCTGCGGCGAGCGCGCCCTCCCGGGTGGCGAAATACACCCCTTGCCCGACGATGCGGCCGATGGTGCCCCCTGCCCACACCAGATCGAACGGCGAAAACAGCTTCCAGCGCTCGTCGCTATGGGTCAGCCCCCAAGCGATCAGACGCCCGGCGATCGCGGTGGTGGCGAGCCCCTGCCGGCCGAATCCGCTGGCGACCCACAGCCCCGGCCGCAATTCGCCGATTTGCGGCATGCCGTGCACCGTCATCCCGACCGCGGCGCCGAAGGTCTGAGCTATTTCGACCTGCCCGAGCTGGGGGAACAGCGTTGCGATCCGCCGCCGGATGATTCCGGCGAGCCGCTGCGGTGCAACATCGAAAGTGGTCTCGCCGCTCGCCCACAGTAACCGGTCACCACCGACGATCCGGTAGTGATCGACCCCGTCCGTGTCGGCAATCGAGCCGGCGAACGCGATCGCCTCCGGTAATTTCTCGCCGAGCGGCGCCGTCAGCGCTGCGGTGCGCCAGACCGGCAGCAGGGTTTCGGCGACGCGGGGCGACGGCGCGCCGAGATGCACGCTGCCGGCGAGCACGATGTCGGAGGCGCGCAGCCGCGCATTCGGCGTCGAGATCCGCTTGCGGATGCCGGCGAAATCGATGCTGACCGCCGGCGTTTCCTCGAAGATCCGTGCCCCGGCCTGCCGCGCCAGCCGCTCCAGGCCGCGCAAGTAACGGCGGCCGTCGAGCTGAAATGCGGTCGGGTAGTGAATGCCGTGAAAATAGCGGTTGGTCCGCAACACATCGCGGACCTTGTCGATCGGCCAACCTTCGACTTCGGAGCCGAAATCGACGCCGAGCGTCTGCAGCCGCTCGACGAGACGGTCGCCGATATCGACACTGGAGACTTCCAGCGCGCTGTCCGACAGCGCGACGCCGGGCATCGTCTCCTCGGTGGCGCGAGCGCGGACGATCTCCATGCCCTCGCGGGTCAGCGCCCACAGCGCGCTGGCGTGATCCAGCCCGACCCGGGCAATCAGATCGCCGATCGGCACGCCGTAACCCGGCGTCACCGTGCCGAGATTGTGCCCTGACGCACCCCAGCCGATCCGCCCGCTCTCCAGCACGGCGACGCTGAGCCCGGCCTGCGCGGCTTCCAGCGCGACCGATAGTCCGGCGAGGCCGGCGCCGATCACGCAGAGATCGACGTCGAGGTCGAAGGTGAGCCGCGCATGCGGTTCCGCATCGGCTTCGGCGGACAAGCCGGCCGGTCCATTCGTCGCACTTGTCGGGAGCGAATCCATGCCGTTTCCTAAAAGAGCGCATCCGCAAACGAGGCTATCTTGCGAGATACGCGTTCAATACGGACAGCACGGACGGTTGTCACCTTGTCCTGCCGGCCGGTCTCGATTAATCCGCAAGCTCCGCCCTTTGGAAAGAACTCATGCGCCGTCTGATCCTGCTGCGACACGCCAAAACCGAAAGGGACGCGCCGAGCGGCAAGGACCATGATCGCCGCCTGGAAGATCGCGGCCGCAGCGACGCCGCCGAGATCGCCGCCTGGCTCGCCGCCGAGCATCTGGTCCCCGATCAGGTGCTGATCTCGACCGCGACCCGGACCCGGCAGACCTGGGACGTTCTATCCGAACTGTTTCCGGCGAACCGCGAACCGCAGGTCGAGTACCTGCCGGAAATGTACAGCGCGAGCTCTTCGCAGTTATTGCAGGCGATCCATGAGGTATCGGCCGGCATCAACCAGCTGATGCTGATCGGGCACAATCCGGGCCTGCACGAACTGGCGTTGGCGCTCACCTGCACGTGCAACGAGGCCGAGCGGCGCAAGCTCTCCGGCAGCATGCCGACTGCGGCGGTGGTGGTGATCGACTTCCCGATCGCCGACTGGGCGGATGCCTCGTTCGGCACTGGCAAGCTGCAGCATTTCGTCAGCCCGAAAGTGTTGCGCGAAGCGAGCTGACGGAGGACCATGGCGTCGCCCTCGCCCTGATCAGGAGGCGCCGGAGATGTTCAAGTCCATCCTCGTCCCGATCGACCTGGCCGATACCGCGCTGGCCCAGCCCGCGATCGCCACCGCGGCCAAGCTCGCCGACAGCTACGACGGCAAGGTGCGGCTGCTGCACGTGCTGGCGATCACTCCTGTGATGCTGGCCGAATATGTCCCGGCGGATTTCGACGATCAGCAGCGGCAGTCAGCCGAAGCCGCATTGGCCGAGATTGCCCGCACCTCAGGCATTCCGGCACAACGGCTGTCGAGCAGCGTGCGCCAGGGCGGCATCTACCACGAGATCCTCGAAGAGGTCGCGGCGGTCGGCGCAGATCTAATCGTGATGAGTTCGCACCGGCCGGCGATGCGCAGCTACTTCCTCGGCTCCAATGCCGGCCACGTCGTGCGCTACGCACCGTGCTCGGTGCTGGTGGTGCGGGACAGCACCTAGCCCCGAGCGACACGGACCGCTTTAGGGCAGCAGATCCTTCGGCACATCGTCGAAGGTGTAGCGGCGTGGGCGGTTGCGGCGGATGAAACCGCCGATCTGCCAGCCGAACAGCAGCGCAAAGCCGGCCAGGAACAACGCGCCAGACCATGACCCCACCGCCACCGCGCGCGCCAGCAGTCCGGTCAGGGCGGCGGCAACCAGCGCGATCAGCACCAAAGCACCGGTATGGACTGCCGGCGGCAGCCCCCCGATCAGTTCGGCGCGCCTGCCGGCATCGCGCATCCGCCGGTGCAGCTCGATCATGAACGCGCGATAGGCCTGATCCTGCGGCGCCATCAGCGCCACCGTTTGCCAAGTGGTCGACACGATCCGCAGCCGACCGCCGGAGACGTCCTGGAGATCGGCCCGGTAGCGGCGCGACTGCATCGACACCGGCCGATAGCTCAACCGAACCTTCGCGATCGTCGCGTAGGGCCACAGCCCGGCTTTCGGGCCGATCCGCCAGATCAGCCCGTCGTCGCCGAGTTCGAACTGCTGGGCAGCACCGATCAGCGAGGCCTTGTAGGCGTAAGCCGTGCCTGAATCGCCGTCCTCGTCTCGGTTGGATCGTGGCGTCACCCGAAAACCCCTGTTGCCGGTCCCGCCGTCCATGCCGGAGCCGGCGCGGCGATGCAATGCGGCGTTCAGCCCACCGGGTGTCGCCCGTACCGGATAACTTGTCGGCAGGGCCTCGGTTTTCTACAATTCGGTGACACACGGACCGGATCATGCCGAACACCGAAGCGCACTACCCTCGCCACCTAATCCTGGGTGGCGCCCTGATGTCCGGCCTGTTGATGGCGCTGGCGCTGCATATGCTCGGCCAGAGCGTCGGCCTCGACCTCGGCGGGCTGTGGCGCAACGACTCCGGCAGCTTCATGCCGGCGAGCGCCGCGTTGGCGTGGTGGCTGGTCGCGACCGGAGGCTTCGCCGGCGGTTACTTCACGGCGCGGCTGATGAATCATGCGGTCGCCGGACAGATCCCGCCGAAGCTGCGCCAGTTTCTGATCGTGGTGCTGGTGCTGGTGCTGGCCGCCGCCGGCCAAGCCGCTTCGGCGCCGTCCGCGGTGCCCACCGCCGCCGGCGTGCTTGCCGGGCTGGCGACCCTGTTGCTGGGCGCCGCGATGGCATTCTGCGGCGCTTATTTCGCTTTACGCAAAGTCTGAACGCGACCGCGTCAGGACTGCTGTTGAAAACACCAAAGGCCACGCGGATATCCGCGCGGCCTTTGGCCTCATCGTCACGTCATATCAATGTCGCAACCGGCTCAGCCGGCGGCGCGAAGATTGACCTGGCTCTCCGCAAGCGTGTTGAGCTTCTTGTCGGTAGCCTTCTCTTCGTCGAGGGTCTTCTGCAGCACCGCGGCACAGTCGTTACGGCCGAGCAGTTTGGCCCATGATACCAGGCTGCCATAGCGGACGATCTCGTAGTGCTCCACCGCCTGAGCGGCGTTGATCAGCGCCGCATCGAGCACCTTCTTGTCCTCGACTTCGCCCGCGGTCTCATCGGCTTCCTCGATGATGCCGTCGATTGCCGGGCAATCGACCGCCTTCGGCTGTACGCCGTGCATTTCGAACACCTGCTCCAGCCGCTTCACGTGCCCCTTGGTCTCATCCAGATGCGTCAGGAACCCCTGCTTCAGCATCGGATCCGAGGCCTTGTCGGCCATTTTCGGGATCGCCTTCAGGAGCTGCTTCTCGGCGTAGTAGATGTCCTGCAATTGGTGCACGAACAGGTCATCCATCGTCTTGATGTCTTTGGTGAAAAGTCCCATTGCGGATCCTCTTTCGGTTCGCGCCCGGCGGCCCTTTTCCAAGCCTGCCGTGGCCGTCGGGGCGTTAACCAGCGGCAGCGATCACCGTTCCGGGTTCCATCCGCGCATCGAGTCGCAATGGCGCGCAGCGCGTCTGGCGCCTATATCGGACGGGCCGGCTTGGCTGGCTCCTCTCGGGGCCGCCATGCAGCCGCCGGACGGCTCGTTTGCGCCACGTCAAGGGCGCATTCCGCCGCCCGTCCCATGGATGAGCGGTCCGCACGCGACAGTACGGCGGATTGCACGACGGGCCGTTTATGCCCTAAGGAATTGCGCGGATGAGTAAGTCGGACGCCGGGAGCAGGGTCGCGCTGCAGGCGGTGTCCGTCGCGTTGCCGCCCCGCCGGGAGGACGAATGCATCGACTGCTGAGCGCGCTGGGGCGTGGCTTCAAGACGTATATCGGCTGGAAACGCGTCGGTATCGTCGCCAGCATCCTGATTATCGGCTTTGCGATTTCGTCGCTGATCCGCACCCTCAAGGGAGTCGATCACAACGTCATCCTGACCGCGCTGACCGACAAGAGCCCGGCCCAAATCGGGATGGCGGCACTTTGTGTGGTCGGTGCGTTCTGCACCCTGACGTTCTACGATTTCTTCGCGCTGCGCACGATCGGCAAACTGCACGTGCCGTACCGCATCGCCGCGATGTCGGCGTTCACCTCCTACGTGATCGGCCATAATCTCGGCGCCACGGTGTTCACCGGCGGTGCGATCCGGTTCCGGATCTATTCGGACTACGGTCTCTCGGCGATCGATGTCGCCAAGATCTGCTTCATCTCTGGCCTGACGTTCTGGCTCGGCAATCTTTTCGTGCTCGGCATCGGCATGATCTGGCACCCGGCCGCCGCCAGCGCGATGGATCTGCTGCCGGACGAGATCAACCGGCTGATCGGCGTCGCCTGTCTGGCCGGTATCGCCGCCTATTTCGTCTGGCTCGCGACCGGCAAGAAGCGCCGCGAGCTCGGCCAGAACGGCTGGAAGGTGGTGCTGCCGTCGGCCAAGCTGACGCTGGTGCAGGTGCTGATCGGCGTGGTCGATCTCGGCTTCTGCGCCCTTGCGATGTACCTGTTGATGCCGTCCGCCCCCTACATCGACTACGTGTCGCTGGCGGTGGTGTTCATCCTCGCCACCCTGCTCGGCTTCGCCAGCCATGCGCCTGGAAGCCTCGGCGTGTTCGACGCCGCGATGCTGGTGGCGCTGCCGATGTTCGCCCGCGAAGATGTGATCGCGACGCTGCTGATCTATCGCGTGCTGTACTTCCTGCTGCCGTTCGGGATCGCGATCTCGATCATGGGCGTGCGGGAAATCTGGCTCAGCGTGATCAAGCCATGGCAGGAACGCCGCAGCGCCTGCAACGGCAACGAGCATGCGGCCACCGCCGCTCCGGCCACCGCGCCCGCCCGGGCCCCGGTCGGCCAGGTCCCGGTCGGCCAAGTCGTCCAGCGCTCCTCAAAGCTCTGACAGCGGCAATGCTTGCCGGCGCCGCCGAGGCCCATATTTTGGCCTCAACAGCGGCGTCAATGGCCGCGATCTCCTCATGGCCGCGTGGTGACATGTCCCGTTTCCGCTCCCTGGCGCTCCTGTTGCTGCTGACCGCGGCGGCGAGCGCCTCGTCGCTCCCTGCTTCCGCTCAAATCCCCCTGTTCGGCGGCTCGAGCAGCCCCGAACCGGCTGCGCCCACCGCGCCGCCCCCGGCGGCAGCTCCGGCTCCGGCGGTGCCTGTCGCCCCGCCTTCCGCCGCACCGGCCGTTGCCGCGGTGCCGGTCACCGACGGCTCGATCCAGATCGCCTGGGAGGTCCGCAACCGCTTCCGGCTGTTCCGGGAGGAGCGCGATTTCCGCGAGCAGGTCGAGGCGCTGAACGGGCTGACGGTGCTGGCGTCCGAGCAGACCCTCGGGCGGCAGAGTGAAGGCCGCGGCTGGGCCCGCAACGTCGTCAACCGGCTGTGTATCGACCTCACTGGGCGAGTCAACGAGCCGTGCACCCGCGATGGCGTCAAGGAAAGCTACCTGACCCCGACCGAGCACCCGGTGACGGTCCGCCTCGCCGGCGCCGTCCCGGTCGGCGCGATCTGCGCCTGGACGTTCGACGACGGCGACGGGCCGCGTAACGCCACCCAGGACTGCGCCGAGCCGATCAACTTCCGCGCCCGCTACGGCAAGCCGACGGTCGCCACGGTGGACATCACCAGTGGCGCCGACGCGCCGCTCCGCGTCACCACCCAGATCATGGTGCGGGACTTCTTCATCGCCGGCCTCGGCGACTCGATCGGCTCGGGCGAAGGCAATCCGGACCGCGCCATCGCGCTGTCAGATGAAGGCTTCTGCTTCAAGTCGTATCTCGGCAGTGGGATCGGCCAGTTCTACCGGCCGAGCCGGGCCGGCTTCAAAGGCGGCCGCGCCTGCGAGGCTCCGGATACGCTGGCGAACTGGCAGCGCTATTCGGCGACCTGGTTCAACGCCGCCTGCCACCGTTCGCTGTACAGCTACCAGACCCGGACGGCGCTCGCGCTGGCGGTTCGCCATCCGCACATCGCCGTCACCTATCTGCCGCTCGCCTGCACCGGCGCCACTATCACCGACGGGCTGTTCGGCTCGCAGCGCGCCCGCGAGTGCTTCCGCACCAAATCCGGGACCTCGTGTCCGGGCAGCGTCGACGGTCAGCTCGGCGAACTGCGCGCCGCCCTCACAGCGGCGCACCGCCGTCAGCCGGACCGCACGCTCGACCTGGTGCTGCTGTCGATCGGCGCCAACGACATCAACTTCTCGGGCCTCGTCGCCGACGTCATCGTCGACTCACCGACCGAGCGCGCGCTGTTCCGCCGCTCCGGCGTGATCGGCTCGGTCGAAGAATCGCGTACCGCACTGGCCCGCACGCTGCCGCGCGATTTCGCCCGATTGCGCGAGGCGCTGAAGCCGATGGTCGAAGATCTGTCGCGGGTGGTCTATGTCGCCTACGGCAATCCGGCGCTGTCGAATCGCGGCACCCCCTGCCCCGGCGGGCCGGCGGGCTTCGACATCCACCCCTCGTTCAATGCCGATCCGACCCGGCTCGGCGCCGTCACGTCGTTCGTTGACAATGAGTTCCTGCCGCGGCTGAAGGATCTGGCGCAATGCTCCAACGGCGTGCTGTGCCGTGATCCGTCGACAGAGCGGATGACGTTCGTCGACTCGCATCAGCGGGTGTTCGCCGACCACGGCTTCTGCGCCCGCGCCGCCACCGATCCGGAGTTCGATCGCGTCTGTTTCTCGCAGAGCGGCAACAGCTTCAACGCCGATATCGTCACCGCCGGCAACTCGCCGATGATCTGCGGCGCCGGGGCCAGCAACTACCGGGCTTACCTGCCCCGCGCGCGCTGGATCCGCGACGCCAACGACAGTTACTTCGCGGCGATGACCTATCCGCAGGGCCTCGCCGCCGCGATCCAGCCGGCCGATATCCATGACGCAACCTGGGGCGTGGTGTCGGCGGTGTATGGCGGCGCGATCCATCCGACCGCCGAAGGCCACGCCGCCATGGCCGACGCCGCTCTACCGGCGGCCGAGACCGTGCTGTCGCTGCAGTCCGGCCCCGACGTTACCAGCCAGCCGCTGCCGCCGCCGCCCGGCGTCATTCCTCAGCGCGCTGAGTAGGCATCGTTTGTTTGAACCGCTTCTGGAACGAGAGCGGTCAGACTCGACGAGGCTCCCCCTCCGGCAAATGAAAAGAGCGCTCTCCGCTGAGAGCGCTCTTTGCAAGCTCGAAGATCTCTGCCGTCCGATTCAGGGAGTGAAGCGCTACTTTGCCGGCGCCATCGCGCCGCCCTTCGAGGCCGGGGCCGGCGGAGCCTTGGCCTTGCCTGCCGTTCCAGGCGCAGCCACCGGCGGCTTGCCGGCTTGGGCCGCCTGCATGGCTGCCTGCTCTGGCATGAACTTGGTGACGATCTCCGGATCGAGCTGGGAGATCGCGGTGTCAGGCAGCCGGAACCAATCTTCGTCCTTGCCGAGCGCCGGCGTCATCAGATAGCCGCGCAGCGTCAGGGTCTGGCCATCGGGACTGACCGTCAGCATCGCCTTCCACACGTCGCCGTTGCGCGGATCGAGGATGCTGCCGTTCTCATAGACACGGCCCTTCCGCTTCATGTCGCGGATCAGCGAGATGCCGAGGATGGGCTGGTTCTTGCGATCGTCCTCACACTCTTCGCAGATCGTCAGGTTGGGCTGTCCGGCCTGCGGAAAGCTCTTGGCGACGATGCCCTCATACATGTTGTTGCCGCGATCGAGCATCAGCACCCAGACCACCGGCTTGCCGCCGGGCTTGCCGGTGTCAGTGCGTTGCCAGAGGCCGGCAGCGGTCGGTTCCGCGGCGACCGACGGGGCGGCCGCGGATAGCAACAGCGCGAAAGCCGCGACAGCAGCCCGCGCGACTAATCGGATCGGTCGATGTGTAGTCGGTCGATGTGTGATCATAGCAACACCTGAAACACCGCGATGGGACGACAATATGGCGGATCGATCCGGCAATCCAGTGAGCAGAGCGCGGCGGTTCGCGATCGATTCTATGACACAGCGATGTCAGCCGGCGGCGTAGCAGGTCGCTGAACGGGAACCCGCAGTGTCGCCAAGGCCGCGCCGAGACAGATCGCGACCGGGAGCCAGAACAGGATATAGAGATAGCTGAGATCGCTCGGAATGATCTCGTAGTCGACAGCGCTCGCTGCCAGGCAGGACGCGAGGAGCGCCAGCGCGGTCACTTCGCCGGACTTCCGAAATGCCCGCCATCCGCTCGCCGCCGCGGCCAGGACAACTGCCGCCAGCGCCAGCGACGCGATAACACCGCCACGGACCGCTGCGCACATGAAGATGTTGTGGCCGTTCATCACTTCCAAGCCGTTCGGCAGGATGACCCTGGTGTCGAACGCAAGTCCATAGCCGAGCCACGGCTTCAATGTGACCATGTGCAAATACACCGGCCACAGCTCGAACCGCAGACTGTCCTTCCGCTGCACCAATTCACCGGCAAGCGGCGTCAGCAGGGCAGCGACGGCCGCGATCGCCAGCAAAGCCGCGACAGCCACTGCCACCCGCCAATTGGCTGCAAGCAGCACCGCCACTCCGATGCCTCCCAGCGCGGCCATCAGCGAACCTCGACTGCCCGACAGCAGCACCGCCGCGAGAAGCACCAGCGCAGAAACAAACAGCAACACAAATTGCCAGGATCGCAGACGGCGGGTTGCCATCATCGCCACCCCGCCGACACACGGCATCGCGTACATCAGGCCGACGACGTTGGAATTGTAGTACAGGCTGAGCCCCTTGGTGCCCTGCAACCGCACCGACAGCATCTCCGTCACCGACCAATGGCTAAACGTGCCGACGTCGCGTATCGCGGCCAGCGCAGCCACGGGTGCAAGCCACAGGAACAGCAGGCGAAGAAAATCGCCGTCGCGGCTGGCGAGATGAGCCACGATGGTGATGAACACCAACACCGCTGCGACGTAACGGATGTTCTTCCACAGCAGCGATCCTGATACGCCATCACCGAACAACGACGTGGCGATGATGACGCCGAGGAAAGCAGCCGAGGCGAGGAAAACACTGGACTTGACGATCGGCGTCAGATTGCGCAGCGGCAGGGCGGTGATCAGCAGGGTCGGAAGCACCAGGAACCACAGGATGGTGCGGGCCAACCAGATGTTATGCATCACATACATCAGGCACATCACCAGCACGAACAGCCGCTCGGGCGCTTTCACCGCCAACAACCAGGCACGGCTCCGGTCGAACACCGAATGGGACGGTGACGAATGGGCAACAACTGACACCATAAGACCTCTATCTGGGGTGGGCGGTGGCCTCGGTCGCGGCCAAGCCGCGTAGCACGTCGGCGAGTCGCGTTGCCGATTGGGCCCAGGTCACTGGGCGATAACCGGCGCGGATCGCGGCTTCGTGGTGGGCAAGTTGCTCAGGCGCCGCAATCAGGTCAAGGACGGCGGCTCGCCAAGCAGCGAAATCAAGCGGATCGAGGTGGCGCGCGAGGCCCGCGCCGGCTTCCGGCAGTGATGAGGCATCGGAGGCGAGGCAGTATTTGCCGAAGGCGAGGCTCTCGGATACCGGCAACCCCCACCCCTCATAGAACGACGGGTACAGCGTGAACAGGCAGTGCTGATACAGCCACGCCAGCTCATCGTCGCCGGCGCGCGGCAGATGCAGGATCGAGCTGGCAGTCACCGGATCATTGGCGATCTGCCACAACAGATCACTGCTGCCGAACCCCGGCTGACCGACCATCACCAGCGTCGGCAGGTCGGGCGTGTTCTGCTCGGTGAGCCTGTGCCAGAGGTGGTATAATAGATCAAAGTTCTTGCGCGACTGAATGGTCGAGACGCTGATCACGAAGCGCGCGGCCTGCGTATCGGTCAGCGCTTCCGGTCGTCGCGCCGTCTGCGGTGCAGGAATGTCAGCGCCGAGATGCACGATCTCGACAGCGCCGCGCATACCGCCGTGGCGCTGTGCGTAGCCGAGAATATCGCGTTTGGTCGACTCCGAGATCGAGACGATCAAGTCGGCTTCCTTGATCAGGAACTGCGCGTAGGCGTCGAACTTGGTGACGAAATCGCCGCCAGCGAAGAATTGCGGCGCGACGGCCGGGATGAAGTCCTGGCACAGGGCCGCCACTTTGGTGCCGCGCTCGCGGCGCATCCGGGCAACCGTGGCAAAGTCGACCCGCGACCAGTTCTCACCAGCGAGAAAAAGCACTTCGCCGAGACCGTCCCCTCCAAGTTTCGGCAGCGGCTCGGCCTGGCTGGTCTTGCGCAGCAGCGACGCGGTCGCGCCGCGGACTGCGGTCTTGATGGTGCGTTCAACGGACTTGCCGATCGGCTTCAGGACGGCGGCGATCCCGCTCGCCTGCTTCGACTTGGCCCTGCCGGCGACGGGCTTGCCGCTCAGGTCGGGCGGAGTCGCGACCGCAACGTAGTCGCTACGGAGCGGGTCATAGCGGCAGAACCGCAGCGCTGGAGCCATCTCGGCCGATAGCGCGCGGATGTAACTTTGTTCAACCCGGAGCGTGCCATTCATCTGGCCGGAGCGCGCCCGCGCACTGGTCGAGACGTCCATCCACAGCCAGGGCTGATCGTGCCGGTCGGCGGTCTGATCCAAGGTGCTGTCCGTCATTTCCGAGATCGGCCCCTCGGCCGCTGACCGGCGGGTCTAGCGGGTCCGGCTTTGCAGCGTCAATGCCGGCCGCTTGCATTGCCAGCCCGCCCGCAGTCTAAGTTCCTCGCCGCCCGCCTTCCAGGGCGGAACAGCAATGAGGGATGGCGTGCCGCCGGAGCAGCCCAAAGTCTCGGTGATCATGCCGGTGCGCGACGGCGAACGCTGGGTCGCCGAGGCGATCCGCAGCGTTCAAAGTCAGACTCTCCGCGATTTCGAGCTGTTGGTGATCGACGATGGCTCCGCCGATGCGACCCCCGCAATTCTGGCTGACGCGGCTGCAGCCGACCCGCGCATTGCCGTGCTCACCCAGCACCGCGATGGTCTGGTGGCCGGCCTCAATCGCGGATTGTCCGCGGCACGCGCCCCCTTGATCGCCAGGCTGGACGCCGACGACATGGCCCTGCCTGACCGGCTGGCACGGCAGGTGGATTACATGGCGGCCCACCCCGATGTCGTGCTGCTCGGCGGCTGGGCCACCATTATCGACGAGAACGGCCAGCCGAAGGGACGCGAGATGCGCCCGAGCCCGAACGATCTACGGGCGACGCTGATGAAGAAGAGCCCGTTCATCCATCCGACCGTCATGTTCCGCGCCGAAGCGGCACGCCGTGTCGGCGGCTACCACGCCGCCTTCGAGGCCGGCGAGGATTACGATTTCTGGCTCCGACTCGCGGATATCGGCGAGCTCGCGATCCTTCCGGAACTGCTGATCCGCTACCGCGAACACAGCAGCAGCGTCACCCGCACACGGCAGCTGCGTCAGATCTACTCCGCCCGCCTCGCCAAGCGCGCCGCCGACGCACGCCAAGCCGGGCAGCCCGACCCCTCGGCCGCGCTCGCCGCACCGCCAGAGTGGCATGATGCAAGCCCCGGCCCGTTCGAACGCGACAGTTCGCGGCTGTTCCGAATGCTGGAGCTCGCCGACCCGGCCGCCGCGGCCCGCATCCCCTCCTCGGCGATCGATCTCGAAGCGATCGCCTCGCAGCTTCGCACCCTGACGGCCGGCGAGCGCAAATTCGCACAGGCGGCGCTGCTCAATCTGTTGCGCGCCAACAAGCTGCCATCTCCGGCCGCCAGGTGGTCCGCGATCCTTTTGCTGGTCAGACTTGGACCGCTCAAGGCGATTAAGGCGGCACGGCAGCTTCGAAACCGCTAAACAGGCGGCATCCGGCGATCTCCGCCCTGTCCGCACGATGACCGAACAATAGGAATAGTCTGACGACCATGAGCAAGACGGCTTTCATCACCGGCATTACCGGACAGGACGGTGCCTACTTGGCCCAGCATTTGATCGCGCAGGGCTACGCCGTTCACGGTCTGCTCCGGCGCAGCGCCTCGGCGGATGGCATGACCAGCCGGTTGAAGTGGCTCGGTATTGCCGACCAGGTGACGCTGCACGATGGCAACCTGACCGACCTCTCCAGCCTGATCCGGCTGCTGACGGATTTGCAGCCGGACGAGGTCTACAATCTGGCGGCACAGTCGTTCGTTAAATCGTCTTGGCAACAACCGCTGCTCACCGGAACTGTGACGGGGCTTGGTGCCGTGAACGCCCTCGAAGCGGTGCGGATCGCCTGCCCGAAGGCGCGTTTCTATCAAGCCTCGTCCTCGGAGATGTATGGCTTGATCCAGCAGCCGATCCAAAGCGAAACTACGCCGTTCTACCCGCGTTCGCCCTACGCGGCAGCCAAGCTCTACGCCCACTGGATGACGATCAACTATCGCGAGAGCTTCGGTCTGCACGCGTCGTGCGGCATCCTGTTCAACCACGAGTCGCCGCTGCGCGGCATCGAGTTCGTCACTCGCAAGATCACCGACGGCGTTGCGCGGATCAAACTCGGCCTGCAAACCACACTATCGCTCGGCAATCTCGACGCCAAACGTGACTGGGGCCATGCCCGTGACTACACGCGGGCGATGTGGCTGATGCTGCAGCAGGACGTGCCGGACGACTACGTGATTGCCACGGGACGTACCGCCTCCGTGCGCGAGTTCTGCGAAATGGCGTTCGGCTGCGTCGGACTCGACATGAACGAATACGTCGTGACCGACCCGCGCTATTTGCGTCCCGCGGAGGTGGATTACCTTCAAGGTGATGCGGCCAAGGCCAAGCGAAAGCTCGGCTGGACGTTCGAGACCTCGCTCGAGCAGATGATCGCCGAGATGGTTGAGGCCGACTTGGCCCGCCTCAAAAGCGGCGAGCGGCTGTAATGGCGGCTTCGGCGCGGCCGTTCCGGATTCTCATCACTGGCTCGACCGGCTTCGTCGGGCTGCATTTGGCCACTGCAATCCGTCGGACGTTCGGCTCTGGCGCCGAGATCATTTCAACCGCGCTTCAAGCCGGCAACGATCCGGCCCTCGGCAACGTGATCGCTCTCGACGTCACCGATCCGAGCGCTGTCGCCACGACGATTGCCGACCTTCAACCGAGCCACGTCGTCAATCTCGCGGCGCTCGCCGCGCCCTCTGCGGCCAATGCGGATCCGTCGGCAAGCTGGCGTGTGCATCTCGACGGGCCGCGCAATATCGGGCGCGCAATCCTGCAGGCAGCTCCGGCCTGTGTGCTGGTGCATGTCGGTTCAGGACTCGCTTACGGAAAGAACCGCCCGCCGATCCATCCGACCAGCGAGGACACGGTGCTTGCCCCGACGGATGAGTATGGAGCTTCCAAGGCCGCAGCTGACGTTGCACTCGGCCCTCTGATCGCCAAGGGACTGCACTGCATCCGGTTGCGGCCATTTAATCACACCGGCCCCGGTCAAACCGACGCGTTCGTCGTTCCAGCATTCGCCCGCCAAATCGCGCGGATCGAGGCAGGCCTTGCGCCACCGCAGATGCAGGTTGGCAACCTCGATGGCCAGCGCGATTTTCTCGACGTGCGCGACGTAGTGGCCGCCTATGCGGAGACGATCGTCCGCAGCGACAGCCTCGCGCCCGACACGATCCTCAACATCGCCTCGGGCGTGCCGCGCCGGATCGGCGACATGCTGCAACAATTGCTCGCAATGGCACGCGTGCCGATCGCCGTGCAGAACGATCCGTCACGGGGCAAGAGTGATGCTGCCGATGTCATACTTGGCGATGCAAGCCGAGCACGGTCGATGCTCGACTGGCGGCCGACCATCGCGTTTGAGCAAACTCTTGCTGACGTGCTCGATGATCAAAGATCCGAGGTCGCCAAGACCGCAAAGTAAAGCGTGACCCAGCCGCGTGGGCTACGCTGCAGGCTGCACGAAACGCTTAGCGAGAGCGTGGTAGATTCCTTCCTCGGCGATCAGCCGTGAGGTCGCGTAGGCGATCAGGGCGGCGGCCATCAGCGGGATAACCATCGCGTGGTTGTCGGTCATCTCGATCACGATGACGAAGGCCGTGATCGGCGCCTGCACCACGCCGGAGAAATAAGCCACCATTCCGAGCAGCATGATCGCCGCAATTGGCGTTGCCGGAAACAACGTCGCGACGTTGCTGCCAAGCCCGGCGCCGACGGCGAGCGAGGGCGAGAAGATGCCGCCAGGCAACCCGCTGACGGAGGACAGCGTGGTCGCGAGGAATTTCAGCAAGCCGAAATCCTCAGGCAGCGCCGTGCCGCTCTCCAGCGCCGTCTTCACCTGGCTGTATCCGGTGCCGTAGATCGTATCGCCGGAGACGAAACCGCAGACCGCAACAGCCAGGCCGCAGAGCAGCGCCACGATCAACGGACGGCGATTGAACGCCGTGCTGGCGCCGGCTGCCACAACACATCGGATGAACAGGCCGCCGGCCGCTCCACCGACGATGCCACACGCGGGAATGGCCAGCCAATCGATGCCGCCGCGCAGTCCCATCGCGCTGGTGCCGAAATACGTGTAGTTGCCGAGCAGAGCGATCGACGTCAGGCCGGCTGCCACCACCGCCGCAATAATCAGAGTGCTCGATCGCGTTTCGAACGAGCGGCTCATTTCCTCGATGCCGAAGATGATGCCCGCCAGCGGCGTGTTGAACGCCGCGGCGACGCCGGCCGAGGCGCCGGCCAGGATCAGCCCGGGCTGGCGGCGCGGCGAGAAGCGGCCGAGCGCGAACATGATCGAGGCGCCGATCTGCACCGTCGGCCCCTCGCGGCCCACCGAAGCGCCGACCAGAAGACCGAACAGCGTGAGCAGGAATTTGCCGATCGCGATCCGCAGCGACACCAGCTTCGCCCGCGCGGTCTGGTCGGTGAGGCGCCGCGCCGCGATCGCCTGCGGAATGCCGCTGCCCTGCGCATTCTGGAAGAAACGGTTGGTCAGATACACCGACAGTAGAAAGCCGAGTGGCGTTACCACAAACGGCAGGTAACGCGAGTGGCCGAGCAGGTCGGCGAAGACAAGCTGCGCCCAATCGGCAAGCTGGGCCAGTACTGCCGCCGCGGCGCCGACCACGACGCCACCGAGCAGAAAGATCGCTCGCCGCCGCGATCGCGTGGATGCGATGATCAGGATGCGTTTGTGGCGATGGGACAGAGCGAACTTCATTGCCGTGATCAGCAGCTCGGAAAGACTTGAATGAGACGTCTTTCTTGACGCCCATCGCTCAGGCAAGTCCAGCGCACCCCGGCGTCACTTTGACGTGACCTACGCGGGATAGCCCCAAAACAAAAGAGCGCGCCCACCGGGCGCGCTCTTCAAGGATCAAATAAGCCGGCGTTCTTAGTTCACGCCCAGCTTCTTCTGCAGATTGGTGGACGAGGTGGTGTACTGGAACACCACGCGCTTGTCCGGATAGACGTACTTGACGGCCTTCTGCGCCATCAGCGCCCCCTCATGGAAGCCCGAGAGGATCAGCTTCAGCTTGCCCGGATAGGTGTTGATGTCGCCGATCGCGAAGATACCTGGGACGTTGGTTTCGAACGTGCCGGTATCGACCGGGATCAGGTTGTTCTCCAGATCCAGGCCCCAATTTGCAACCGGGCCGAGCTTCATCGTCAGGCCGAAGAACGGCAGCATCGCGTCGCACTTGATCTGCGACACGGTGTTGTCGTTCAGCTTCACGGTCGCGCCGGTGAGCTGGCCGTTGTCACCCTGCAGCTCGGTGATCTGGCCGATCTTCAGATCGAGCTTGCCGCTGGCGACGAGCTGGCGCATCTGCTCCACCGAATGCGGCGCGCCGCGGAAGTCATCGCGGCGATGTACCAGCGTCATGCTCTTGGCGATCGGGTTGAGGTTCAGCGTCCAGTCGAGCGCGGAGTCACCACCGCCGACGATCAGGATATCCTTGCCGCGGAAGTCTTCCATCTTGCGGACGGCGTAGTGCACCGAAGTACCCTCATAAGCTTCGACGCCCGGCACGGGCGGACGCTTCGGCAAGAATGAGCCGCCGCCGGCCGCGACCACCAGCACGGTGCATTCGAACACCTTGCCGGCGTTAGTCGTGACGCGGAACCCGGGGTCTCCGATCTTCTCGACGTTTTCGACCATCTCGCCGAGATGGAAAGTCGGGTTGAACGGCTTGATCTGCTCCATCAGCGCTTCGGTGAGGCCATGGCCGGTCACCATCGGAATGCCGGGAATGTCGTAGATCGGCTTCTCCGGATAGAGCTCGGCGCACTGGCCGCCGACCTTGTCGAGAATGTCGACGAGATGCGCTTTGACGTCCAGCAGGCCCAGCTCGAACACGGCGAACAGTCCGCACGGACCCGCGCCAACAATCAGCACATCGGTTTTGATCGTTTCGGTCATCTTTGTTTTCTTTGTCAGTTGAAGATGTTCGGACGCGGGCGGTCCGGTCGCGGCCTGTCTAACCAAGGCCGGCAGGGGAGAAAAGACATAAATGGATATTGGTATCTTGTTCTAGCGCAAGTTTTGCGTTCAATGGTTCTAAAAAGCCCGGAGAATGGCCCTTGACCGCACGATCTCGTGACCACGCGCTGCCGCAGCTCGCTGATTTCCCCTTCCGTCTCGCCGACAACGTCCGCTTCGCCGACCTCGACCCAAATAACCACGTCAACAACGCGGTTTACGCCAGTTATTTCGAGACCGGCCGGGTCACGCTGATGAAGGATCCGAACGCCGGACTGATCCCGCCGGGACTATCTTGGGTGCTGGTGCGGCTGGATATTCACTTTCGCAGCGAACTGCACTGGCCGGGCCAGATCGAGCTTGGACTCGGCCTGGTCAAGCTCGGTCGCACGTCGACACATTTCGATCAGGTGGTGTTTTCCGAGGGCGTCTGCGTCGCTTCGGCGCGCGCCGTGACGGTGCTTGTCGACGAGAGCAGCCGCAAGCCGACGCCGCTGACCGAACAAATCATCACCAATCTCGGGCCGTGGTGGCGCCGCGGCATCGAACACGATTGATATCAGCGGCGCGGCTGCTGAGCTTTCAAAATCAGCCGAGACAAAATGGCGGCTGCGCGCCCAACGAAGCGGGCAGCCGCCGCGCTGAGCGCGGCAGGCTTAGTTCTGAGAAACAAACTCATACGAGACTGTCGCGCAGCAGACCCCGCGACACGCCTCCGATAGCAATAGCGGAAATCAGGCTTGGCGTTCGGGCGTGGTGACGATCAGCCCGTCGAGTTCGTTCGAGACCTTGATCTGGCACGACAGCCGCGAGTTCGGGCGCACGTCGTAGCCGAAGTCGAGCATGTCTTCTTCCATCGGCGACGGGCCGCCGACCTTCTCGCGCCAGGCTTCGTCGACATAGACGTGGCAGGTCGCGCAGGCGCAGGCGCCGCCGCATTCTGCCTCAACGCCAGGGATGGCATTGCGGATCGCCGCTTCCATCACCGTCGCGCCTTCTTCGACTTCGACAGTGCGGGTTTCACCGGTGTGATCAACGAAGTTAATCTTGGCCATGATTGCTCGTCGGACGCTTTGCTCGTTTTATGAATTATGGGCTGACGCGCCAGTCCTATAGCGTCTCGGCCGACGTTCCGCCAGCCGTTACGCCTTTCAAAAGCCAGGACGAGTCGGGTTGAAGCGGTCGTCGATCGCGGCCCGGGCATGATCGACCGCAGCTTCCAATACGGCGAGCGGTTCCGCCGCATCCTCGCCGCGGCGCAAGGCGTCCTCGAGGCTCGTGGCGGCTTCCGCCACGGCGAACGCCCCGATCGCGCGGGCCGAGCCTTTCAACGTATGCGCGAGCGCGGCGGCGTCGGCCGGCCAGGAGGCGAGCAGCGCCATCAGGCTTGCAGCCTGGGCGGTGAACAGCAGCAGCACTTCGCGCTCGAGTGCGGCGTCGCCCAGCGTCATCTTATAAAGATGCGCGTCATCGATCGGCTCGAAGTCCGGAACCAGCGGCGGCGATGGCATCCATTCGATCCGTTCGACCTGTATCGGCACGTTCACCTCGGCACAGAATTGCGGTTTTCCACATCTCGGCAATCCAGGCCGAGAAGCGAACCACGAGTCTAGTTAACGCATCCTTGCAGGTGCAGCCGCACCGTTTTGGCACAACGTCGCCGAGTTGCCGCGATGATGTCGCTAAAATGCCACCGTTACCGCTCGGGCCGGTAGGATTTTTGCGTCCTCCGAAGGGCTTAGCCGGGTATGCCGTTAACGATGATTAAGAAAGTCTTAATCCAAACCATTTCATTCGCGCGATCCAGCCAATAGGATGTTTCAGGAAGTGGCGGACAAAAGCGCGGTGGGAATGGGGTTCAACTTCGCCGTGCTGGGGGAGCACCGAGGGGCCTTTCTGCGGTCTCCACTGAACCGACGTCCCCGGATGCGTAACAAGGGCGTAAATCAAGATGGCGAACAATCCTAAGAAGATCAAAGATCCGACCGAAGTCGCGCTGTCGGCGATTCAGGAAGCCCTGAATATCCCCGATGCGCCTCCGGCCGGTGACGATCAGGCCGCCGGGCCAAAGGAAAGTGTGCCAAACTCGGACAGCCCCGAGCCCAGCTTCTCCGAGCTGACGGAGCTGGCCGGGGAGCCGCGGATCACGCCGCCGGCGCCGAGCTTCGAGCCGGCCGCCGAGCGCAGCTTCGCCAGCCGCCCCGCCAACGACGACCGCGAAACCATCGGCCAGCTGCTGCAGTCGCTGCAGAAGGGTCGCACCACCCGTAACGTTTATACGCTCGCCACTATTTTCGCCGGCGTCTGGGTGTTCGGCGGCATCATTCTGACCGTCAGCTTCCTGCCCGCCCTGCAGGCGCTAGTCGGCCAGGGCAGCGGCGGAACGCTGGCGCTCGCCGGCCTCGCCGCGCTGTTCTTCGCGCCGGTGATGCTGTTCTACTTCCTCGCCAGCCTCGCGTGGCGCGGCCAGGAGCTGCGGATGATCGCGCAGTCGATGGCGCAGGTCGCGATCCGCTTTTCCGAACCTGAAATCGCCGCCAGCGACTCGGTGGTAACCGTCGGTCAGGCGATCCGCCGCGAGGTCGCCGCGATGGGCGACGGCGTCGAGCGTGCGATTGCGCGCGCCAGCGAACTGGAGGCGCTGGTCGCCAACGAAGTGTCGGCGCTGGAGCGCGCCTATTCGGACAACGAAGTCCGCATTCGCGCGCTGCTGCAGGACATCGCGCATCAGCGCGACAACCTGGTCGGTCAGGCCGAGCAGGTTCGCAGCGCCATTTCCGGTGTGCAGATCGACCTCCGCCACGACATCGCACTGATCTCGGACGCGATCGCCAGCCGCGTCGACGAAGTCGCCAAGAGCATCACCAGCGCCCTGGAAGAGCGCGGCGCCCACATCACCAGCGCCCTCAGCCACGCCGGCGACAACATGATTCTTGCGCTCGGTGAGCGCGGCGGCGAACTGCTTGACCGCCTCGAAGAAGCCAGCGCCGAGACCACCCGCGCGGTGCTCGATGCCAGCGAGCGGCTGACCACCAGCCTGAACTTCAAGACCGGCCATGTGCACGCCGAGTTCGTCGAACTGGCCGATCGCGTCCACGACATGATGAACGAGCGGCTCGACCGCATCACCACCGATTTCGAGCAGCGCTCCTCGACCATCATCGACGGCATTTCGGAGCGCACCGAGCAGGTGCAGGATTCGCTGAAGAACTCCGGCGACTCGCTGCTGCTCGAACTCGAGCTGCGCAGCACCGATCTGGTCAACAAGATCGACGACGCCGGCCATCGCCTCGCCGATCAGATCCTGACCAGCGGCGACAAGGCGAGCGAAGCACTCGACGTCACCGTCAACACGCTGGTCGCCAAGGTGGTGAGCCAGACCGAAGCGACCCACGACACGCTCAGCATTCAGATGAGCGCGTTCGACGACCTGGTGAAGCAGCAGGGCACCGAGCTCGCCGAGAAGTTCGCGCGCGACAGCGGCACGCTCGGCGCACTGATCACCCGCCACATCTCCGAATTCGACCGCACCGTGAAGACGTTCGGCGGCGAGATCGTCGAGCGGATGGGCCAGCGTACCCAGGACATCAACGAGACCCTGAAGACCTACGTCGACAATTTCGATCAGCGCGTCGCGAGCAGCTCCGGCGAAATCACCGCGCGGCTGGACGACCGTCTGCATCAGTTTGAAAGCCTGTTCGACACCCGCGTCGGCAGCCTCGACGGCACGATCGACAACCGCCTCAAGTCGCTCGACGACACCGTCGGCAACCATCTCAACTCGCTCGAACGCATCCTCGATACCCGCACCGAAGCCGTCACCGGCAACATCGACGGCCGCATCGAGAAGCTCGCCTCGACGCTGTCGACCGGGGCCGCCAACGCGGTGGAAGCGATCGACTCGCGGATCGTGCAGCTCAGCACCACGCTGTCGACCGGCACCTCGAGCGCGGCGGACATCATCGACGGCCGCATCGCGACGCTGACCACGACGCTGTCGACCGGCGCCGCGAACGCCGTCGAAGTGATCGACGACCGCATCACCACGCTCACCACCACGCTGTCGACCGGGACGGTGCAGGCGATCGAAGCGATCGACTCCCGGCTTACCCACCTCACCCACTCGCTCACCGACGGCACCGCGCAGGCGATCGACGCGATCGATCGCCGCATCGGCGCGGTCACGGAGACTATCGACAGCCGCACCGCCAATCTCAGCACCACCGTCAGTGCGCGCTTCCAGGAGATCCACGACGGCCTGGAGAACCGCGTCACTGCGGTGATCAACGACGTCGACCTCCGCGTGTCGCAGTTCGAAGACCTGCTCGGCTCGCGCATCGAAGCGGTCGCCGGCCGGTTCGAGAGCAGCGGCCGCGAGGCCAGCGAGATGCTGATGGCGCGTGCCGAAGAGCTGTCGCAGGGCATCAAGACCAACGTCGCCGACGCCGAACGCACCCTCACCCATCTGGTGGTCAGCACCAGCGACACCATCCGCAGCAGCACCCAGTCGGCACGCGACTCGATGCTGTCGGTGTCGAACGATGTCGGCGCTCAGCTGCAAGTCACCTCGGCGGAGATCGAACGCGCCCTCACCACGGTCGGCACCACCGCGGCCGCCACCGTCGTATCGAGCGCGACCGAAGCTCAGGCCAAGCTCACCATGGTGTCGAGCGAAGCCGCGATGCAGTTCCGCTCGCTGTCCGACGACATCGAACGCACGCTGTCGGCCGCCGGCACCGCCACCGTCGCTACCGTGCTGGCCGGCGCCCGCGAGGCCCAGACTACGCTGGTCGCGACTTCCACCGACGTCACCACTCAGGTGAAGTCGCTGGCGTCAGACATCGAGCGCACCCTCAGCGAAGTCGGCGGCCATGCGGCTGCGTCGCTGCTCGGCAGCGCGCGCGAAGCGCAGAGCACGCTGACCTCGACCTCGACCGAAGTCGCCACCCAGGTGAAGTCGCTCGCCTCGGAGATCGAGCGCAGCCTGACTGAAGCCGGCGGCAGCACCGCAGCGTCGGTCCTGAGCAGCGCCCGAGAGGCCCAGACCGCCCTCACCACCACCTCGGCCGACGTCGCCAATCAGGTGAAGTCGCTCGCCGTCGACATCGAACGCACCCTCACCGGTGCCGGTGACACCACTTCGGCCTCGGTGCTGGCGAGCGCCCGCGAAGCTCACGCCACGCTGGTGTCGGCTTCGTCCGAAGTCACCGGCCAGATCCGCTCGCTGTCGACCGACATCGAACGTACGCTGTATGCGGCCGGCAACGCCACCGCCGAAGCCGTGCTCAGCGGCGCCCGGTCGGCGCAGTCCACCCTGGTCTCGGCCTCGGAAGAAGCCTCCGATAAGGTCAAATCGCTCAGCGACGACATCCAGCGCACGCTGGTCGCGGCGTCGTCGGAAGCGGCCAACCAGGTCACGACCCTCACCGCCGACGTCGAACGCCGGCTGTCCGCTTCGGGCGCCAACACCATCGAGACCATCGTGGCCGGTGCGCGTGAAGCGCAGAACACCCTGGTGGCAACCTCGACCGAAGCCGCCAACCAGGTGAAATCGCTGGCCAGCGACATCGAGCGCACGCTGACCGCCGCCGGCAGCGCAACCGCCGGCACGCTGCTGGCCAGTGCGCGCGAAGTCCAGACCACCCTGGTGTCGACTTCGACCGAGTCGGCCGATCAGGTTCGGTCGATCGCCGCCGATGTCGAGCGCACGCTGGTGGCTGCCGGCCGCAGCACCGCCGACTCGATCGTGGCGAGTGCCCGTGAGGCCCAGACCTCGCTGGCCACCGCGTCGGGCGAAGCCGCCAACCACGTCAAGTCGCTGGCGATCGATGTCGAGCGTACGCTGACCAGCGTCGGTGCCGCGACCGCCTCGACCATCCTCGACAGCGCCCGCCAGGTGCAGTCGACGCTGACCACCAGCTCGGTCGATGCCGCCAGCCAGATCAAGGCGCTCTCTGCCGAGATCGAGCAGACGCTGTCGGCTGTGACCGCCAACACCACCGACCACATCCAGGTCAGTGCCTCGGCGGCTCAGGCCACCTTGGTGGCGATGTCCAACGAGGTCAGCGCCAAGATCAAGTCGACCTCGGCCGACGTCGAGCGTTCGGTGTTCGCCGCCAGCGGTAGCTTCGGCTCGACCATCACCGCCAAGAGCGAGGAGATCGTCGGCTACGTGCAGCAGCAGGCCGAGCGGCTGTCGCTGATCATCGACGGCAAGCGCGGCGTGCTGGTCGAAGCCATCGCCGGCAAGACCAGCCAGCTCACCACCGAAATCGATCGCGTCACCAGCGATGCGCTGAACGCCATCGAGTCGCGCGGCAAGACCTTCTCGAACTCGATCCTGACCAACGGCACCGAAGTCGCCCGCTCGATCACCGGCGCCGGCGATCTGGCCACCAACGCGATCAACAAGTCGCTCAAGGATCTCGACCTCGCGTCGCGGTCGGCGATCGAACAGTCGCGCCAGGTCTCGATCACCGCGGTTACCGAGATGCAGGAGACCAGCAAGATCCTGCGCACCGACACCGTGGCTCTGTTCGAGCGGCTGCGTGAAGGCAACATCCTGCTGCAGGAAGTGCTCACCGGCGCCCACGAGAACCTCAACTCGCTGGAGCGCGCGCTGGTCACCCGCGTCGCCGACTTCGTCACCACCATGAACGAGGTCAACGCCCGCAGCGGCGCCGCCACGCAGACGCTGGAAGACCAGCTCACCGGCTTCCACACCAAGACCGCCCGGGCGCTGGAAGATCTCGGCGCGCTGTCGGCGCAGTTCGAAGCTCACGGCCATGCTTTGGCCGAGGCCGCCGACCTGCTCGAGCACAGCAACCGCCAGGCCTCGACCTCGGTCAGCGATCGCAAGGAAGCACTGGAATCGCTGGTCACCACCCTCGATCTGCGCACTGCCGATCTCGACCAGCGGCTCGGCCGGTTCACCAGCCTGCTGGATGAATCGCTCGCCGCCGCCGAGGAGCGCGCCCGCGACGTCGCGCGGATCGTCGCCGAAACCGCCGGTGCCGGCTCCGCCAGCATCACGCAGCAGTTCGAAGCGGTGCGCAGCGCCGCAGAGCAGGAGCGCCGTCTCACCGTCGAGGCGATGCATCAGGTCTATAAGCAAGGCACCCAGGAAGCCGACGCGCTGTTCAAGCAATCGGCCGATCGCTTCACCTCGATCGTCCAGGGCATCAAGCAGATGGCCGCCGAGATGCAGCACGAGCTCGAATCCACCCGCGAGGAGCTGCGCCGCGGCGTGCTCGAAATCCCGCAGGAGGCCGCCGAGAGCACTGCGCAGATGCGCAAGGTGATCGTCGACCAGATCGAGGCGCTGGCCGAGCTCAACCGCATCGTCGCCCGCCACGGCCGCGGTATGGACGTGGTGACGCCGACCCGCGCCGCCACCGCGACCACCCGCGAGGAAGAGCCGGTGCTGGCCACCGCCAGCGTTGGACGTGCCGAAACGGTCGCCGCCCGCCCTGCCCCGCGCAGCCGGGAATCCAGCGCCGCGACGCTGCCGCCGCCGGACCTCGGCATGCCGGTCGGCCCGCGCCGCACCGAAGCGCCGCCGGTCGCGCCGAGCAACGCCGACCAGGGCCGTGACGGCTGGCTGTCAGAGCTGCTCAACCGTGCCGACACCAGCGCCGAGCGTGAACCGCCGCGCGGCCGCGCCGCCCAGCAGGCTCAGGCTGCGATGAGCGGCAATCCGCTGGAGTCGCTGTCGCTCGACATCGGCCGGCTGATGGACCGCAACCTCGCGCTGGAGATGTGGGAGCGCTACCAGCGCGGTGAGGCGAAGTCCTTCACCAAGCGGCTCTACACTCCGGCCGGCCAGAAGGCGTTCGACGAAGTCGCCCGCAAATATCGCAGCGAGCGCAGCTTCAAGCAGACCGTCGACCGCTACATCGCCGAGTTCGAGCGCCTGCTCGACGAGGTCGCCCGCGACGACAACGCCCCGCAGGCTCTGCGCGGTCACCTCTCGTCCGAGACCGGACTGGTCTACACGCTGCTGGCCCACGCGGCGGGACGGCTCGGGTAACACAGCACTCTGCCCGGTCCGGGCAGCAGCTGAAGTAATCGATCCAAAGCGGGGGCCGGTGGCCCCCGCTTTTCATTTGGCGTTGTCGAAGCGGGGCTGCATCGTTATCTCACGATCAGACACGCGCCAATTTCCGATCCGCATCAGGCCGAGAACGCACCATGCCTTCTGAACACCGCTCGCCTCGCCTTGCCGTTCTGATCGATGCGGACAACGCATCGGCCAAGATCGCCGACGGACTGTTCGAGGAGATTGCGAAAATCGGCGAAGCCAGCGTTCGCCGGATCTACGGCGACTTCTCCACCTCGCGCTCGAAGGGCTGGGCCGACATTCTAGCGAAACACGCCATCATCCCGCAGCAGCAGTTCGCCTACACCACCGGCAAGAACGCCTCCGACATCACGCTGGTGATCGATGCGATGGACCTGCTTCACAGCGGCCGCTTCGAAGGCTTCTGCCTGGTCTCGTCCGACAGCGACTTCACCCGCCTCGCCTCGCGGATTCGCGAGCAAGGCGTCGATGTATTCGGCTTTGGCGAACAGAAGACCCCGGAGAGTTTCCGGCAGGCGTGCCGGCGCTTCGTCTACACCGAGAACCTGATCGCAGGAGCGAGCGACAGCAAGGGTACGGCATCGACGGCGAAGCCGCTTCAGCCGCCGAGCGCAGCCACTCCGATCATCGAGCGGGTGATCAAGCAGATGGAGAGCGAAGACGGTTGGGTGTCGCTCGGCGAAGTCGGCAAGCACCTGTCCAATCTGGCTTCCGACTTCGATCCCAGAACCTTCGGCTTCCGCAAGCTGAGCGACCTCGTTCGCAAGACCAACGCGTTCGAGTTGGAGCATCAGGGCGGCCACGCGATGCGAATTCGCCTGAAGCCGCACGGCGCCCCGGCCGAAAAGCCGACATCCCGGCGGAGGCGCTCCGCGAGACCGAACCCGCCCACGGGCGGCGCCGAGTCCTGAACGGCCGGCGCGAGATCCGCGCGCCAGCTCGACGCGGGCATCTGCGCCGGCAATCGGATAGATACGTGCCACCCGCTGCACCGAGATGAGCGGCGACTGCGTTCAGTGGCTGCCGACCGTCTGCTCCTCACCGGCCACCCGGCTCGCGCTGAGTTCAACTACGGTGTCCGTCGGCGTCAGCAACGATCGGCGATGGGTGATTGCCAGCACCGTGACGTCGCAAGCAATCGCCCGGATGTGGTCCATGATGTCCCGTTCGGTGTCTTCATCCAGGGCTGAGCTGACTTCGTCGAGAAACAAGATCGCCGGGGCGCCGTACAGAGCACGCGCGACCGCAATCCTCTGGCGCTCCCCGCCGGACAGTTTGAGACCGCGTTCGCCCACCGCCGTATCGAACCCCTCCGGCAGGGCTTCGATCAGCTGAAGGATCGCGGCCTTGCTGGCCACGTCTCGCAACCGCGCTTCGTCCCGCTCCCGTCCGAGCAGGATGTTGTCCGCCAGACTCTCGTTGAGCAGGATCACCTCCTGAGGAACGACCGCGATCATCTTGAACCAATCGGCGCGCGCGATCTGCCGGATCTCGGTGCCATCCACCGTGATCCGGCCTTGCTGCGGCTCAATGGACTTCAGGGCGAGCTTGAAGACGGTCGACTTTCCCGCGCCGGTCTCGCCGACGATGAACGTGATGGTGCCGCGCCCGGCGGAAAAACCGATACCTGATACGCCTCGCCCATTCCCGTAATCGTAGCCGACATCTTCGAACATGATCGTGCCATCGGAGATGCTGAAGGAAGCCGACGACCGATCGTCGTGTTCTTCCGGAGCATTCCAGAAGCGCGTCAGCGGCACCAGTTGCGCGCGCGATCGGGCGAAACTGTCCATGGTCTGCGCGATCATTTCGAACGGGGTGTTGAGCTGCAGCAGGAGAGCGTTGAACAGCACGATGTCCCCGATGCTGACGGCCCCAGCCTGATACTTCGGTAACAGCAGCGCGAAATTAATCGCGAACTGGGCTGCGAGACCAAGACCGAGCAGAGCCGAAGTTCCTGTCCGCCTGAGCATGTAGGCCCGCCAGCCGTCCCTGACGGCAGCTGCGCGATCGGCGAAGCGCCGGCTCATCCAGGTCGAGCCACCGAGCTGGCGCAGGGTTTCCATCGCGTTCATCGCGTTGCCGGCGAACCGAGCGTTGTCCTGGCTAGCGGCCATCGCAGCGTCCAGAAGTTGCTGCGCCCCTCGCGTCGAGCCTAGTGTGACGAGAACGACGACCACGCCGTAGACCGCGACCGCGAGGACGATCTGCAGATCGAGCAGATAGCCGAGCGTGACCAGCGTCAGCCCGACTTGGGTCGCGCTCGGAAGCCAGACGATCAGAGCGATGTTCGCGATGGTCGTCAGAGCGCCTCGTCCCTGGCCGACTGCATTCTGGATCTCGGCGGGATTGTGCTCGATGAAGAACTCGGAGCGCTTCCGCAAGATTCGCGCGAACAGCTCGGTGGAGACGAAATATCCGAGGTTCTCGGAGATGATGACCGAGAGATACTGGACCACCCGGCTCAACACCGACGCGATCCCGATCAGCGCCGCATAGGAGAACAGCGCGTACAGCAGTTCGCCGGACGCGTGGTCCTTCGGCAGTTGGTCGATCGCCCGGGAAAACAGATACGGCGCCGCGACGCTGGCTGCGCTGGAGATCAGGACGACGACCACGACGACCGAAAGCGACCGCCAATCCTCTCGCGCATGGCTGCGCAGTATCGCCACGGCAGGGCTAGGACCAGAACTGTCGTTGTTCATGCGGCCCTCGCGCGTTGGAGCGTTGTCCAGGGAGGGGCTGTCATAGACGTCAGAGATCGCGATTTCCACCGTCTGCCGATCGGTTGAAACGATTCAAGGCAGATTCGCGAAACCGGTATGATCGCGTGGGTTGGCCGGACGCAGGCGAAACAAATCAACCAAGCGTGCGAAGGTCATCCTTTGAGGCTCGCTGCGCGGGCGCCTCTGGATGACGATAATCCTCGCTGAGGACCGTCTGTTCGACGCGAAGCTCGCGCCCTACTGCGGCCTTCGCCGTGGCGGCCGCGGCTGCTCGGCGCGGGCGGCGGTGGGCGGCGCTGCGGCGGGCTGCTCCTGCTGAGCGGTGTTGCTCGGCCCGAACAGCACCCGGGTCGGGTTGCGGTCGAAATTGTTCACCGCGCGGCTGATGTCGGCGAGTGTGCGGCGGCCGTCGAGGATCAGGGCGCCGGAGCGCTTGTCGAGATTGTCCGCGAGTTCGCGGAACGATTTCACCGCCTGGAACAGCTCGCCGCCGTCCTTGCCGCCGGCCAGCGCGTCGATGCCCTGCATCACGCTGTCGGTCTTGGCGATCACGCCGTCGACCCGCGACATGATGCTGTCGATCTTGTCGGAGCTGCGCGCCAGGCTCGAGGTGAAGGTCTGCAAATTCTCCAGCGAGGTCTTCACCGACTCCTGGTTCTCGGAGACCAGACGGTTGACGTTGCGCAGCGTCGCCTTGATCGACTCGGAGATGTCCTGCAGCAGCTCGGGATCGGCGGTCAGCACCGGCGTGCCGTCGTCGTCCAGCGGCACGGGCGGCGCGGTCTCCGAGCCGCCCTTCAGCGAAATCGCGGCGACGCCGGTCAGGCCCTGGAATTCCAGGCCGACCTGGGTGTCCTTGCGGATCGGCGCGGTGTTCTCGACCATCGCCAGCGCCACCACGCGGCGCGGGTTGTCGAGCTTGACCGACACCACTTCGCCGACCCGGACGCCGTTGAAATTCACGCTGCCGCCGTTGCGCAGGCCCGAGGCCGCGCCTTCGAACACCACCCGCAGCGGACTGCGCGCCTTGGTGGTATGCAGGCTCTGAAACCACAGCACGAACCCGAACGCCGCGGCGATCACCGCGAGGGTGAACGTCCCGATCAGGAAGTAATTCGCACGCGTTTCCATTCGCCTCTACTCCAAACCAATATGCGGCGCCGCCGGCTCGTCAGCCGCCGCGCCACGCGGCAGGCTTTGAGCGCAGAATGCGGAAGCAAAACGACGCAGCCGCAGTGCGGCGGTCGAAATTTCCTGACGCACCCCGATCATGGCGAACCGACCACCGCGCGAGCGCGCTTGCCGTGAAAATACGAACGCAGCCACGGATGCTGCGAGGCCTGCATGTCGGCGATGGTTCCGGCTGCGATCACCTTGCCATCCCCCAGCACCGCGATGCGGTCGCAGGCGGTGTGCAGGCTGTCGAGGTCATGGGTTACCATGAAAACCGTCAGGCCCAAAGTCCGCTGCAGCGTGCGCACCAGCTCGTCGAAATCGCCGGCGCCGATCGGGTCGAGGCCCGAGGTCGGTTCGTCGAGGAACACCAGCTCCGGATCGAGCGCGAGCGCGCGGGCGAGCGCCACGCGCTTGATCATGCCGCCGGACAGTTCGGACGGATAGCGGTCGATCACTTCCGGCTTCAGTCCGACCATCACCAGCTTGGCGATGGTGATCTCATCGAGCAGCCGTTGTGACAGCTTCAGATATTCCCGCACCGGGAACTGGATGTTCTGCCGCACCGTCAGCGACGAGAACAGCGCACCCTGCTGAAACAGGATGCCCCAGCGCCGCTCGACGCCGCGCCGCTCGGACTTGCTGGCCTTGTCGAGATCGATACCGAACACCTCGATGCTGCCGCTCAGCTTCGGCACCAGGCCGATGATAGTCCGGGTCAGCACCGACTTGCCGGCGCCGGAGGGGCCGACGAAGCCGAGGATCTCGCCGCGCCGGACGTCGAGATCGAGCCCGTTCAGGACCCGCGTCGCGCCGAACTGCACGGAGACGTCGCGCACCCGGATGATCGGATCGGCCGCACCCGTCATCGTCAGATTCCAATTCCCGCAAAGAAGATCGCGAACACGCCGTCCATCACGATCACGAAGAAGATGCTCTTCACCACCGACGCGGTGGTGTGGCTGCCGAGCGACTCGGCGCTGCCCTGCACCGCCAACCCCTCGACGCAGGCGACGATGCCGATCACGGCAGCCATCACCGGCGCCTTGATCATGCCGACGGTGAAATGGTCGATCGAGATCGCATCGCGCAGCCGCAGCAGGAACGCTTCCGGATCGACGCCACCATACAGCCAGGCGACCAGCCCGCCGCCATACAGCGCCGCCATCGCGCCGAGGAAGGTGAGGATCGGCACCGCGATCACCAGCGCGATCAGCCGCGGCACGATCAGCACGTCGATCGGATCGAACCCCATGGTTCGCAGCGCGTCGATCTCCTCGCGCATCTTCATCGAGCCGAGCTCGGCCGTGTAGGCGCTGCCCGACCGGCCCGCCACCATGATCGCCACCAGCAGCACGCCGAGCTCACGCAGCACCAGCACGCCGAGCATGTCGACCACGAACACGTCGGCGCCGAACTTGCGGAAATGGAAGATGCCCTGCTGGGCGACGATGCAGCCGATCAGAAAGGTGATCAGCAGGATGATCGGCACCGCGCGCCAGCACACCTGCTCGAGGTGGTGCACGGTCGAGGTCAGCCGGAACGAGGTCGGCCGGACGATCACGCGCAGCACGCCGGCCATCACCGCGCCCATCATGCTGATCAGCGCGACGATGTCGTCGAAGAACGCGTACATGGTGCGGCCGAGCCGCTCGATCGGCGCGCGCAGCGATCCGCCGCGCCGCGGCGCGGGTCCGGTGTCGCCGACTTGGCGCACCTCGTCGACCAGGCTGGCATAGTTGGTCGACAGCCCGGCGATCCGCGCCTCGGTACCGTCCTGACCGAGGTTGCGCCGCATCCGTTCGATCAGCCACGCGCCGAACGTATCGAGCCGCGAAATTCCGGAGACGTCGATGAAGACGTTGGGCTTGGTTTCGCCGATCTTCTCCGCTTCGGTGACCAGCCGCTCCAGCGCCGGCGCGAACCGCGCGGTCCATGTTCCCGAGGCGCGCAGCGCCAGCTCTTCGCCACGCGCGATCCGTTCGAGCGACGGACCGCCCTCCAACGCTATCTGCTGTGTCATTTTGAGCCAATCCGGGTTCGAACGCCGCCTTGCGGGCCAAGCTCATTACCAGCCATACTTGTCAGCTCCGGGCAACCCTCGGTTTGAGCTGACAAGGCCTGCAAATGAACTCCCTGATAGCGCCTGAACTGAACGGGCGCATCGAACGGTGGCCGATCGCCGGCGCCTTCACCATCAGCCGCGGAGCCAAGACCGAAGCGATCGTCGTGGTGGCCGAGCTGCGCAGCGGCGACCACGTCGGCCGCGGCGAATGCGTCCCCTATGCGCGCTACGGCGAGACGCCGGAAGCGGCGCTCGCCTCACTCGAGGCGATGCGCGCGCCGCTGGCGGGCGGTCTCGATCGCAGCGCGCTGCAGACCGCAATGCAGCCCGGCGCCGCGCGCAATGCACTCGACTGCGCGCTGGTCGATCTCGAAGCCAAGATCAGCGGAAAGCGCGCCTGGGAGCTGTTCGGCAGCGCTGCGCCACGCCCCGCCACCACCGCCTACACCATCTCGCTCGGCACGCCCGAAGCGATGGCCGAGGCGACCGCGAAGGCCGCGTCGCGGCCGCTGCTCAAGATCAAGCTCGGCGGCGACGGCGATGACGCACGGATTGCGGCGGTACGTCGCGCCGCGCCGAATGCCGAACTGATCGTCGACGCCAACGAAGCCTGGACGCCGGACAATCTCGCCCGCAACCTCGCCGCCTGCGCCGACGCCGGCGTGACGCTGGTCGAGCAGCCGCTGCCGGCCGGGCGTGACGAGGCACTGGCCACCATCGCTCGCCCAATCGCAGTGTGTGCCGACGAGAGCGTGCACGACCGCACCTCGCTCGCCGCGCTGCGCGGCCGCTACGATGCGGTCAACATCAAGCTCGACAAGACCGGCGGCCTCACCGAAGCGATGGCAATGGCGCAGGACGCGCGAGCGCTGGGCCTGCAGATCATGGTCGGCTGCATGGTGGCCACCTCGCTGGCGATGGCCCCGGCGATGCTGCTGACGCCGTTCGCCCGCTTCATCGATCTCGACGGCCCGCTGCTGCTGGCGCGCGATCGCGATGACGGCCTGCGCTACGACGGCAGCACGGTCTATCCGCCCGAACCGGCGCTGTGGGGCTGATCAGCGCTTGCCGGCGTAAGCAGCCAGCGACGCATCACCACCAGCACTATGGCACCCGCCAGCCCCATCGCCGCCATCATGTCGTACACGGCAAGACCATAGCGAGCGAACACCGCGCCGGAGGCAATCGACGCGGCGCTCATCACGAAGCCCGCGGCCGCAGTGTAGTAGCCCTGCCCGCGCGCGATCACATGGCCGGGTACATGGCGGACCAGCAGCCCCATGGTACCGACCTGGGTGAGACCAAAGGTGAAGCCGTGAAGTAACTGCACCACGGTGAGCACCGGCAGCGACGGATCCTGGGCGGTGATCGACCAACGCAGCACCGCGCTCAGTGCGCCGCCGAGCATCAGCCACATCGGCGACCAGGTGAACCGCGGCGATAGCGCGAACACCACGATCTCGGCGACGACGCCGAGCACCCACAGCACCGAGATCGTGGTGCCGCTGAGACCCGCGCCCTGCCAGGCGATCGACGCGAACGTGTAGTACGCGGCATGGCTGCCCTGGATCAGCGCCGCCGCGACCACGATCGTCAGGAACGTCGGATTGCGTAGCAGCGAGGCGCCGCGCTGCGGCGTCGCCGATTTCGCCGGCGCATCCAGCGGCCGCAAGCCGAAGCCGGCCAGCGCACCGACCCAGGCGAATGCGACGATCAGCCAGATCAGTTGCTCCGCCGCCACCAGATCCGCCAGCACGCCGCTCACCAGCGCGCCGGCGATGAACGCCGCCGAGCCCCACAACCGCAGCGGCCCGTAATTCAGCCCGTAGCGCGCCACGGCCTTCAGCGCGTAGCCGTCCGTCAGCGGTACGATCGGCGTCCAGAAGCAGGCGGTGAGCACGAACACCACGAAGATCAGCAGCGGAGCACGTAGAATCCCGAGGAGGGTGAATCCGAGGGCAGTGATCACCGCGGTGATGATCATCGCGGCGCGGATTGCGTTGCGCCGTTCGGCCGCGGCGGTGATGAAAGGCAGAAGCGTGAAGCGCGTCACCGCAGGCGCCGCGACGATCAGGCCGATCAAAGAAGCCTCGATTCCAACGGCCTTCAGCCACACCGTGAAGAACGGCAGGTAGGTGCCGGCGACCGTGAAGCTGGTCGCGTAGAACACGGCGAGCCGAGACGCGAATCGCTTCGCATCCGGTGATGGGATGGGGATTTGTGATTCGGGAGACATCAATTCAATTGCGATTCGACGCGGATCGTGGTGATCGTTATCGTGACGCGCAGTGAATTGTGCAACGAGTCCCTTGATGACCGACGAAGCCTTCGCCCTTTCGCCGATCTCCGCCCGCCCGGTGATGCCGAGTGATGCGGACTACGATGCGATCCGCGAAGCCTTCATGGAGACCTCGCGGGGCCGTTGGTTCCTCACCGAATACGCCAAGCGCAACCGCAACGCCGACACCAGCATGGTGCTCGACGCGGTGGCGCGGATCGAACAGACCCTCGCGGCTCAGAAGCAGGCCCAGGCCGAAGCCGCCGTGGAATCGCTCGCCGCGATCCGCGCAGTGATCGGCGAGGCGCGCGCCAGCGTCGCCAAGGCGATCGCGACGCTCGACGACACCGCGACTCTGGTGGCTGCGCATCGCGGCGCCCGCGCGATCAGCGAGGTCGCTTCGACCTTGCGCGAATGCGGCGCCGACTCCCGGATCTGCGATCTGCTCGACCAGCAGGTCGCTGCCATCGACAGCGGCCATCGGCTTGTCGCAGGAATCGATCGCGATGCGATCGACGCGGCATTCGACCGGATGCTGCAGCACGTCGCAGCAATCTCCGGCGTCGCTCCCGAAGCCGCCGCGAGCCGGGCCGCGCCGGAGACGACAGCCGCAGCGGCCCCTGCCGCTACACCCGCGATGGACGAGCCCGCCGCTGCGCCGCAGGCCGCCGCTGATCCCGAAGCGGTCGCGCCGCAGCCGGCCGCGGCTGAGCCTGTCGCTCCGCAGGCAGTTGCTCCGCAGGCCGCCGCTGCCGAGGCGACAGAACCGGCTTCCGCTCCGCAGGCGCCAGCTGCGCCGGCGTTCGTGGTGGTCAAGGGCACGCCGTCGGAAGAACTCGAATTCGTCGAAGCCGAAGACCAGACGCCCGCGCCCGCTGCGGCGGCGGTGACGCCCGCCGAAGCTCCTGCCGCCGTCACCGCGGCTGAGCAGTCGGAAGCCGCTCACCTGCTCGACGAGGTGGTGGCGCTGGACGCCGAGGGTCTGGAAGACGACGCGGTGCTCGATCTGGTCGCCCGCGAGATGTCGGCGCCCGAGGTCTCGGAGCCATATCGGCCCGAGGATGATGCCTATGCGGCGGCCGCGGCCAGCACCGCCGCGGAAATCGAATCCGACATCGCAGCACTGCAGCAGGCGCTGAGCGAAGAGATCGCGGTGTCGCCGGAGCCGATGGCGATCGACGACGCGCCGAATTCAGCCGCAGAGGCATTCGACGCGGAGCCGGAGCCGGAAGCCGCGTTCGAACCGGTCGGCGAAATCGGTGAAGCCGCGCCCATGGAGGCCATGGCCGAGCCGATCGCCATCCATGCCGCCGCTGCACCGGTGGCGATGGCTACAGCTGCCGTCGCCGGCGAAGTCGCGGCTGCTGCGCCGGCCTCGCTCGGCGCTGCGGCGATCGCCAATGGCGCGATCGCGGCCCCGCCGCCGATGCGCAGCGACGCGCTGGTGCCGATCCGGCGGATGAGCCAGGCCGAGAAGATCGCGTTCTTCTCGTAATCAGCGGCTGCTCCGCGAACGCGCTCTAGAAATCAGGCCCGAAATCAGGCAATCAGGCGGCCGAACAGGTCGGCATCGACGTTGCCGCCCGACAGCACGATCGCGACGGTCTTGCCGCGGACGTCGAGCTTGCCGGCGAGCAGCGCTGCCAGCGCCACCGCGCCGCCCGGCTCCACCACCAGCTTCAGCTCGCGGAATGCGAAGCCGACCGCACGGCCGACCTCGGCATCGGACGCCGCAACGCCACCGGCGAGCAGCACGCGATTGATCGCGAAGGTGACCTCGCCCGGAATCGACATCATCAGCGCATCGCAGATCGTGCGTCCACCGGCCGGATTGGACTCGCGCCGCCCCGCCACCAGCGAGCGGGCGTGGTCGTCGAACCCCTCCGGCTCGGCCGACATCGCCAGCGCCTGCGGAAACCGTGCCTTGACGGCGAGCGCCGTGCCGGCGATCAGCCCGCCGCCCGAGGCCGGCGCCACCACCAGATCCGGCGCGATGCCCAACGCCGCAAGGTCTTCGGCGATCTCGCGGCCGACCGTACCCTGCCCGGCGATCACCATCGGATCGTCGAACGGCCGCACCAGCGTCGCACCGCTGCGCTCGGCGATGTCGCGGGCGATCGCCTCACGGTCCTCGCGGTCGCGATCGTACAGCACCACCTCGGCGCCATAGCCGGCGGTGCGCTCGCGCTTCGAGGCCGGCGCATCCGACGGCATCACGATGGTGGCGTGGACGCCGAGCAGCTGCGCCGCGGCGGCAACGCCCTGGGCATGATTGCCCGAGCTGAACGCCACCACGCCGCCGCGCCGGGCATCTGCCGGGATCGAGGCCAGCTTGTTGAAGGCACCGCGAAACTTGAACGAGCCGGTGCGCTGCAGGACTTCGGGCTTGAGGAACACCCGCGCCCCGGTCGCGGCGTCGAGCGCCGGAGACGAGAGCAGCGGCGTCCGCGCCGCAACGGGCGCGAGCACCTCGGCAGCCGCATCGATATCGGCGACGGAAACAGGCAGCACAGGGGAATTGGTCATGGCCGGCATCTAACGCCGCGTCGCGCGCGCCGACAAGGTGCGATGATACGCGCGCCTCAGGCAACCATCCGATGCGGCTTGGCGCCGTGAGGATGAAGCCGGTCTGCGTCCAGCATCGACACCCGGCGGACGTTGTCGAGGAAGGCGTGGGCCGAGGCTTCCCAAGTGTGATCGGCGGCGAATGCCAGGCACGCCTCGCGCGAGATCTCCAGGGCACCGAGACACGCCGCGCGAAGATCCTCGCTCAGCACACCGACCGGGGAATCACCGATCACGTCGCGCGGCCCGGTCACCGGAAACGCCGCGACCGGCACACCGCTCGCCAGCGCTTCGAGCAGCACCAGGCCGTAGGTGTCGGTCTTGCTCGGAAACACAAACACATCGGCGGCGGAATAGACCTTCGCCAGCGCCTCGCCCTGCTTGGCGCCGAGGAACACCGCGTTTGGGAAATCGCGTTCCAGCGCCGCACGCGCCGGGCCATCCCCGACCACCACTTTGGTGCCGGGCAGATCGAGCGACAGGAACGCTTCGAGGTTCTTCTCGACGGCGACCCGCCCGACCGACAGGAACACCGGTCGCGGCAAGCCGAGATCGGCATCCTGGCGCGGATGGAACAGATGCCCGTCGACGCCGCGCGGCCACAGCACGACGTTGCGGAAGCCACGGCCCCGCAGTTCGTCGGCCAGCGCCGGCGTCGCCGCCATCACCGCATGGCTGGCGCCGTGAAACCGGCGGAGCAGCGACCACACCCAGGACTCCGGGATCGGCGCGCGGGCGGAGACGTATTCGGGGAAACGCGTATGGAAGCTGGTGGTGAAGCGCAGCCCGCGCTTGCGGCAGTAGCGCCGCGCCGCCAGCCCGATCGGGCCTTCGGTCGCGATGTGGATGCAATCGGCGTGCGCGGCATTGATAAGATGCGCGACCCGGATCGGATTGGGGATCGCGATCCGCAGATCCGGGTAGCTCGGCAGCGCCACCGTCGGGAACGTTTCAGGCGTCAGGAACACCACGTCGACCCCGAGCGACTTCGCCGCTTCGGCCATCATCGTCAGCGTCCGCACCACGCCGTTGACCTGCGGGTGCCATGCGTCGGTCGCGATCAGGATGCGCATCAGGCGGCCCGCGCAGCGACCGTCGGCACCGGCAGATTGCGCTTCAGCAGATCGGTCCAGGTGATGATCTCGAACCGACCGTCCTCGTGCTCGGCAAGCGCCGTGCAGCTTTCGACCCAGTCGCCGCAATTCATGTAGTTGATGCCGTAGAAGTCCCGGATCGCGGCGGTATGGATGTGGCCGCAGATCACGCCGTCAGTGCCATGACGGCGGGCTTCCTGCGCCAGCGTCTCTTCGAACGCGCCGATGTAGTTCACCGCGTTCTTGACCTTGTGCTTGGCCCATTGCGACAGCGACCAATACGGCACGCCGAACCAGCGACGGAACGCATTGACGACACGGTTGAGCCGGATCGCGAGGTCGTAGGCCTTGTCGCCGACATGGGCGAGCCACCTGGCGTTCTGCACAACGAGATCGAAGATGTCGCCGTGGATCACCAGATAGCGGCGGCCGTCGGCGCCGGTGTGGATCGCGTTCTCGACAACTTCGATGCCGCCGAAATGCGTGCCGTAATAGTTGCGCAGAAACTCATCGTGGTTGCCGGGCACGTAGATGATGCGCGCGCCCTTGCGGCCCTTGCGCAGCAGCTTCTGCACAAAGTCGTTGTGCGACTGCGGCCAGTACCAGCTCGATTTCAGCGCCCAGCCGTCGATGATGTCGCCGACCAGATAGATGGTGTCGGCATCGTGGACGCGGAGGAAGTCGAGCAGCAGATTGGTCTGCGATCCTCGCGCGCCGAGATGGACGTCGGAAATGAACAGGGTGCGAAAGCGTCGTTCCGGACCGTCGTCGCTCATCGGTCTTGTCCCATCCAAGGCCGCCCGCGGGCGGCGACGTTTCGAACCCGCTCTCAGGCCGCCATCGGCGTGGGAGTCCGCTCGAAACACACCAGCGTGTAGATGCCGAACGGCTTCAGCTTGCGCCGCTCGACCAGGATCGCGTCGGAGGTGGCCTGAGCCCAAGCCTGCAGCCGCGCGAACGGAAACTCCGGACGCAGGCCCAGCGCGCGGGTCTTCTGCGCCGCCCAGCGCTCGACCGCCGCGGCAACGCCGACTTCCGAGTACAGATGATTGACCAGGATGATGCGCCCGCCCGGCTTCACCACGCGGTGGCACTCCGACAGCACCTGCTCGGGATTAGCGACCAGCGTGATGACGAATTGCGCGACGACGCAATCGAACGTCGCGTCGGCGAACTCCATCGCATGCGCATCCATCTGGCGCACGTCTTTGACCCACGGATAGCGGCCGGTCGCCATCTTGGCGCGCGCCTTCTCAAGCATCGGCTCGCACAGATCGATCCCGGTGATTTCGGTCGTGGCGTCGTAATCGTCGAATGATAGTCCGGTACCAACACCGACTTCGAGAATCTTGCCGCCGTGCGCGCGCGCTTCAGCCGCCGCGGCGCGTCGTCCCTTCACCATCACCGGTCCGCATACCGCGTCGTAGATCGGAGCCCAGCGAGCGTAGGCGGTTTCAATCAGGGACTTGTCGAGATCGGGAGTCATCGGTTCCGTTCGAATCGTAAATTACTTACGAATTCGGATTATCAGCGGAGTACGACGACTGGACGACAGCGCACGGTCGGCCGGTTTGGGCCTTAGTCGAAGCCGTGGAAATGATGGATCGGGCCATGGCCGTGCCCGACCGAAAGCTTGTCCGCCGCGGCGATGGCGGCGCTCACCCACTGCTTGGCGGCAGCCACAGAGGCCTGCAACGACTGGCCTTTGGCGAGATTGGCGGCGATCGCGGAGGACAGCGAGCAGCCGGTACCGTGGGTATTGTTGGTAATGATCCGCGGGGCGGCCAACGCTTCCACCTCGGCTCCCACGAACAGGTAATCGGTGCTGGTCGGCCCGGTGCCGTGTCCACCTTTGATCAGGACCGCTTCGCAGCCGAGCGCGAGCAGTCGCTGTCCCTGGCGTTCAATTTCGGCCGGCTCGTCGGCGACCGGCTCGTCAAGCAGTGCGGCAGCCTCGGGCAGGTTCGGCGTGATGAGGCGGGCGCGTGGGATCAGCGTGGTGCGCAGCGCCTCGACGCAGTCGTCCGCGATCAGCCGGTCGCCGGAGGTCGCGACCATCACCGGATCGAGCACGACATTGGCGGCGTGCCAGCGATCGAGCCCTTCGGCAATCGCGGCGATCACGCCGCGCTGCGCCACCATCCCGATCTTGGTGGCGGCGACCGCAAGATCGCTGAACACCGCATCGATCTGCGCGGTGACGAACGCGGCCGGGACGTCGTGGATCGCGGTGACGCCGCGGGTGTTCTGCGCCGTCAGCGCAGTGATCACCGAGGCGCCATAGACACGGTTCGCGGAAAACGATTTGAGGTCGGCCTGAATGCCGGCGCCACCTCCGGAGTCGGAGCCGGCGATGGTGAGTGCGATCGGAATGGCCATCAACGTGCTCGATTGAATAAGAGGGCGGACCGGCAGCCGATCGCGGTCGTAGCGCGCCCACGCCGCAGCGGCAAGAGCTTGCGCCGACAGGGTGTTTTGGGCTTGATGGCGCAAATCAAGCTGCCGGAGAGACCCGCGATGGTGCCGTTTTTCGTCCAGATCAAATGCCAGCTCGGCCAGTCCTATGCCGTCGCCAACGCGATCGCCGAAGCCGAGATCGCCTCGGAGATTTATTCGACCGCCGGCGACTACGACCTGCTGGTCAAATTCTACGTCGATCGCTCGACCGATATCGGCCATTTCGTCGCCGACAAGGTCCAGGTGATCCCCGGCATCAAGGACACCCACACCATCATCACCTTCAAGGCGTTCGGCCCGAAGTGATCGCTAGTTATCCAGCCTTGGCTTTGCGCGGGGGCCGGACCGGCCCTTGCACCGGCGGCAGCGACTTGATGTAGGCCGCGATCGCCTCGCGGTCATCCTTGCCGAGTTGCGAGGTATTGCGGATCACCTGCGCCATCGAGCCGCCGGCGCTGTCGCCTTCCGGCGTCATGCCGGTCTCCAGGAAATAGGCGATGTCGCCGGCGCTCCAGTCGCCGAGCCCTTTCTGGGTGATGTTCGGTACCCAGCCCCTGCCCTCGGGATCGGGCCCGCCGGCAAAACGCTGCGCCGCGACGATGCCTCCGAGCGCGTTGCGCGGGCTATGGCACTCGGCGCAATGGCCGAAGCTGTTCACCAGATACGCGCCGCGATTCCACTGCGCCGATTGCGCCGGATCGGGCGTGAACGGCGTGTCGTCGAAGAACAGCAGTTTCCACAGTCCGACTGCGCGGCGGATGTTGAACGGGAAGAGCACCTCGTTCGGCGGAGCTCGGCCGGCCACCGCAGGCAGCGTCTTGATGTAGGCGAACAGATCGCGGACGTCGTCGAGCTGCGCATGTGCGTAGGACGGATACGGAAACGCCGGATAGAGATGCACGCCGCCGGGCGCCGTGCCGCGCATCACCGCGCTGACGAAATCCGCCTCTATCCATTTGCCGATACCGTCATTTGGATCGGGTGAGATGTTCGGCACGTAGAACGTGCCGAACTCCGACTTCAGCCCCAGCCCGCCTCCAAGCCTGGTGCGATCGTCCTGCTTCGGCGTGGCGTGGCATTCGGCGCAACCGCCGGCGTAGAACGCGGTGCGGCCATTCTCGAGGTTGGCGGTGCGCGCCGACAGGCGGTCAGCCGACACCGTGGCCGGCATCGTCAGCAGCCAGAAAGCGGCGATGCCGATGATCGCCGCGACCGCGATCACGGCTCCGAGTGTCCTGGCCACGGCCGATTCTCCGCTGCCGGCGGCGCTTGCCGCGTTAGCCTTCCTTCTGGCGGAAGTTCTCGTGGCAGCTGCCGCATGCCTTGCCGATCGGCTGCATCGCGGCCTTCAGCGTGTCGACGTCCTTGACCTTGCCCTTGGCGCCGTCGACCGCCTTGGCGAAGTCGGAGATCTCGCCGTCGAATTTGGCGCGCTCGGTCCAGATCTTCGGCGAGGCGCTGTACTTGCTGTCGAACGGCTTCAGGCCCTTGGCGCTGTCAGGGAACAGCTTCGGGAGGTCCTTGGCGGTCTCATCGAACTGCTTCAGCGCCGCATCGACCGCGGCCTGATCGTAGGGCTTCTCGCCCTTGGCCATGGCGCCGAGCACCATCATGTTCCGGCCGTTGTCCTTCATCAGTTTCTGGGTCTTATCGACCAGATCCTGCTGCGCCATCACGGCGCTCGCCGTCAGCAACACCGCTCCAGCCACGATCACAGTTCGCAACATCGCAATTCCTCCCGCTTGGTTGTTTCAACTCCGTCACCGGTCGCCGGTTCGGCGGCCTTCGCAGCGGTGGCTTAACGCCACTCTATTAGGTCTCATTCGATCGACCCGGCTTTACAGCCGGTGCCGGCGCTCGTGTTCGCGGATCGCCATCCACACCCGCTCCGGTGTCGCCGGCATATCGATGTGGTCGATCCGGTATTCCCGCCACAGCGCGTCGATGATCGCGTTCATCACTGCCGGGCAGGAGCCGATCGCCCCCGCCTCGCCCGCCCCCTTCACGCCCAATGGATTGGTGGCGCACGGCACGTTGTGTGTTTCGAAGATGATCGGCGCGCCATCGGCCGCGCGCGGCAGCGCGTAGTCCATGAACGAACCGGTGACGAGCTGGCCGTCCTCGGCGTTGTAAACAGCCTGCTCCATCAGCGCCTGGCCGATGCCCTGAATGGTGCCGCCGTGAACCTGGCCGGCGAGCAGCAGCGGATTCAGCGTCACGCCGAAATCGTCGACGATCACGTAGTTGACGATCTTGATCTTGCCGGTCGCCGGATCGAGCTCGATCTCGACCAGATGCGTGCCGTTCGGATAGGTGCCGTCGGCGCTGGCGAAGGTTGCGCTGGCATTGAGCTTGGCAGGATCGACGCCGGGCCGCTTGGCGAGATCGGCGAAGCTGATCGAGCGGTCGGTGCCGGCGATCCGGATGGTGCCGTCGCTGATTTCGAGGTCGGCGGCGCTGGTCTCGAGCGCATCGGCCGCGATGTCGCGGAGCTGTTCGCCGAGCTGATGGGTGGCGCGCTGCACGCTGACGCCGCCGGACGGGATCGAGGCCGAGCCGCCGGTGCCAAGGCCAGTGGCGATCCGGTCGGTGTCGCCCTGCACCACGCGCACCCGCTCCTGCGGCACGCCGAACTGCTCGGCGACGATCTGCGCATAAGCGGTCTGGTGGCCCTGCCCGCTCGACTGCGTGCCGATCAGCACGGTGATGTCGCCATCGGGATCGAGCACCACCTTGGCGGTCTCCTCGCCCATGGTGCCGCAGACCTCGACGTAAGAGGCGAGCCCGATGCCGCGCACCAGCCCCTGCTTCTTGGCCGCCTTGGCGCGCTTGGCGAAATCCTTCCAGTCGCCGATCTCCATCGCGCGCTTCAGATGCGTGGCGAAGTCGCCGGAGTCGTAAACCTTGCCGGTCGCGGTCTTGTAGGGGAGCTTGCGCGGCGGAATGAAGTTCTTGCGCCGGATCGCATCCGGCGACATCGACAGCTTACGCGCGCAGGCATCGACCAGACGCTCGACAACGTAAGCAGCTTCGGGACGTCCGGCGCCGCGGTAAGCGTCGACCGGCACGGTGTGAGTGAACACGGTGCGAATGCGGCAGTGGAACGCCTGAATGTCGTACAGACCGGGCAGCATGCCGGCGCCGCCGTAAGGAATGTACGGGCCGAAGGTCGACAGATAGGCGCCTACATCGCCGATTAGGTCGACATCCATGCCGAGAAACTTGCCGTCTTCCGCCAGCGCCATCCGCGCGGTGGTGACATTGTCGCGGCCTTGCGAGTCGCCGACGAAGTGATCGCCGCGATCGGCGGTCCACTTCACGGTCTTGCGCAGTTTCTTGGCGGCGACCGCGAGCAGCGCGTATTCGCGATACGGAAACAGCTTGGTGCCGAACCCGCCGCCGACATCCGGACAGATCACCCGCATCTTCTCGACCGGGATCTTCAGCACGGTCTGGCACAGGATATCGCGCAGCCGGTGACTGCCCTGGCTGCCGACCGTCAGCGTGAAGTGATCGCGCTTGGCATCGTATTCGCAGACCGCCGCGCGGGTCTCCATGTAGTTAGTGACGATGCGCGGGTTGACGATGCGGATTTCAGCGACCGCATGCGCTTTGGCGAACGCCTCGTCGGTCGCTGCCTTGTCGCCGATGCCGGCATCGAACAGCACGTTGCCGGCGTGGTCGGGCCACACCTCCGGCGCGCCGGGCTCGACCGCGCGCGCGGCGCCGATCACGGCCGGCAGCGGAGTCCACTCCACCGCGATCGCTTCCAGCGCGTCGCGGGCATGCGCGAGCGTATCGGCGACCACAAAGGCGATCGCATCGCCGACATGGCGAACCTCAGCGCGCGCCAGGATCGGATAATCGGGCGCCTTGAACGGCTTGTCCGGCAGATTGAACAGGCACGGCAGACCGCCGAGATCGGTGACGTCATCCGCGGTCAGGATCGTCAGCACGCCAGGAAGACCACGCGCTGCATTCGCATCGAGCCTGAAGGTGGCATGGGCATGCGGCGAGCGCAGCACCAGCGCGTAAGCGGACGAAGCCGGCGCAACGTCGTCGGTGTAGCGGCCTTTGCCGCGAATCAGAGGATCGTCCTCCTTGCGCAACACGCTCTGGCCGACGCCGAACTTGGTGGGAGCCAACTTGGTTGGAGCCATGGGACCGTCACCTCCGATGCGATTGGAAAGCATCTTGCAGCGGATCGATGACAGGAGCAAACGCGCCGGCGCGAGCTTCGCGACCGAACACCGAAATATGAACCCAGTGGCCGCAATCTGCGCATTTGCGCCTGCAGCGCGCTCGCCCCGCACCCGGCGCAAAAAGAAACAGGTGCATCGGTTGCCCGATACACCTGTTTGGAAGCTCACGCAGGTCGGGGCGTCTCCGCCCCGCCGCGGCGAATTAGTAGCAGATCACCCGGCCGTAAACCGGATTGAACACGCACCCGCCATAGCCACGATAGTAGCCACGGCCACGGCCGCGATAATAGCCAGGGCCCCAACCACGGCCACGGCCGTAATAGCCGCGCCCACGGCCGCGACCGCGGCCGCGCTGGGCCTCAGCCTTGCCGGTGCTTGCGGTCAGGAACAGCGCCGAGGTTCCGACGAGGCTGAAGCCGTAAATTGCCGTCAGCGTGACGGCGGCGAGAACGCGCGTCGTCCATCCCTTGCGGGCCTTGGAAGCAGTTTGAGCCATATGGATTGTTCTCCCGGTCGTTGAGCAGGTTACCGTCATGTCCCGTTGTTGGTGGGGTCGTGCGGGAAGACGGTTCAAATGCGCGGGGTCAATGCGCCCCCGTGATCGGCCTCGGCGGTCAAGCTTATGATCAAGCTAGGGTTTTGGTCAAGCCGCGATCGGCGCTGAACGCGGCGAGATGCTGCCAAACGTCGAACCGGCCGGGATGTTCCAGCCACGCCGAGGCCCGCTTTCTCGCGTGCAGCGCGGCATGGGCGGCCGATCGCTCGGGGAACACGACGCGCCGGCAGGCGTCTCACCGATGTCCAACTTTACTGGTCCAGCTATAGTGCCATTCAACTGAACCGCATCGCGGTGCGGATCGACTGTCAGGTGACGTCCCTCGCCCCACACGCGCCGCTCCCGCGCACAACAAAGCAGCCCATGTCCCGTCAGCACACTTACATCCTCGGCCTCAACACCTACGACCACGACGTCAGCGCCTGCCTGCTGCGTGACGGCGAAATCGCGTTCGGCATCGCCAAGGAGCGCATCACCCGTGAGAAGCACGCCTCCGGCTTCTATAAGGAAGTCGTCGACTACTGCCTGAGCGCCGAAGGCATCACCATGGCGGACGTCGATCTGGTGGTGCGCAACTGTTACATCCTGCCGGTGCCGGAGATGGAAGACCGCCTGATCTTCCAGGACATGCCGGGCTTCCTGCCGGAACACGAGCGCGGCACCGCCCGCAGTCACCCGCTGTTCCGCAATCACACCAACAAGGTGGCGACGATCTCGCATCACCTCGCGCACGCCTACAGCGCGTTCGCACCGTGTCCGTTCGAAGAAGGCGTGGTGATGATCGTCGACGGTGTCGGCAGCTACCGGGCCGATGTCGACGAGCAGTTTCCCGGCGACGACGCCTCGCCGCTTGCCCGGGAATCCGAGAGCTACTACAAGTTCAGCGGCACAAAGCTGGAGTGCCTGAAGAAAGTCTGGATGGAGCCGGAACGCGGCTTTCTCAGCGACGAATTCTACAACATGCCGGGCCTTGGCGCGTACTACAGCCGGGCCTCGACCTACGTGTTTGGCGACTGGAACAAATGCGGCGAGCTGATGGGGCTGGCACCTTACGGCCGCCCCGACGCGATCCCGCCGATGCTGCAGTTCGAGAACAACAAGCTCACCGTGCCGCGTTGGACGCCGGAGCTGGATCAACCTTACATCATGGACAGCCCCGGCAAGTGGGAAGACAGCCCGTCGATGCGGCACTGGGAAGATCTCGCCTGGCGGGTGCAAGACGACACCGAGCGGGTCCTGCTGGAGCGCGCGCGCTGGCTGCGCGAAACCACCGGCGCCAAGAACCTGTGCATCGCCGGCGGCGTCGCGCTCAACTGCGTCGCCAATGGCCGGATCGCCCGCGAGGCGGGCTTCGAGAATGTCTGGATCCAGCCCGCGGCTGGCGACGATGGCATCGCGATCGGCTGTGCCTATTACGGCCATCTGGCGATCCAGCAGAAACAGCGCGGCTTCGAGATGAAGCATGCCTACGTCGGCAGACCCTATGCGGATGCCGAGGTGGAAGAAGCGACCCAACGTTTCTTCGTCAAACCGCAGATCAACGTGGTCCGCTCGAGCGAGGTCTATAAGGAAACCGCGCGGCTGCTCGCCGATCAGAAGGTGATCGGCTGGTTTCAGGGCCGCTCCGAATTCGGCCCCCGCGCGCTCGGCCATCGCAGCCTGCTGGCCGATCCGCGCAGGGCCGAGATGAAGGACATTCTCAACAGCCGCGTGAAGCATCGCCAGCCGTTCCGGCCGTTCGCGCCGATCGTCCTGAAGGAGCGCGCGGACGAGATCTTCGAGGGCAAGGGCGACTCGCCGTTCATGCTGATGGCCAAACCGGTGGCGCCGGCATGGCGCGACAAGATTCCGGCCGTGGTCCACGTCGACGGCTCCGCCCGCGTGCAGACGGTGGACGAAGAGACCGCGCCCGATCTCTATTACATCCTGAAGGAGTTCGAAGCGCTGACCGGCGTCCCGGTGCTGGTTAACACCTCGTTCAACATCAAGGGCGAGCCGATCGTCGAGACGCCTCGCGACGCGATGGCCTGCTTCCTCACCACGGGAATCGACCATCTGGTGATGCACGACACCATCGTGTCGAAGAACAAGGCGCACCGCTTCATCAACCCGGTGCTGCAGGTGTATTCGGACGTCACCAACCTAGTGCGGTCGACCACCGCGGCTTGATCAGCCGCGCAGCAGGCGCTTGATCCAGCGCGGCCCGAACAGGATCAGGATCGCGGCGCCGTAGGTGACGGCGCCGACCGCTATCAACAGTGCTAGCGCGGCTTCGCTGCGCAGCGCGGGCAAGAGTGCGAGATACGGCGGCGCGAACCAGGCGGTCAGCCACAACGCGGCGCCGAGCAGCACGCCGATAACGCCGAACTTGAGGATCGCGCGCACCAGCTCGCGATCGAACTCCAGGTAACCAGCACGCACCGAGAAGAAGATCACCAGCAGCAGATTGATCCAGGCGCCTGCAGCGGTCGCGAGCGCCAGACCGACCTGCGCCAGCGAGCCCATCAGGGCGAATTTCAGCACGACATTGGTGGCGACGCCGGTCAGCGCCGCCTTCACCGGAGTGGCAGTGTCCTTGCGGGCATAGAACGGCGCCACCGCGCTGCGGATCAAGACGAATGGGATCAGCGCGATCGCATAGGCGGCGAGCGTGGTGCCGGCCGAGATCGCGTCGGCGCGGGTGAAGGCGCCGCGCGCGAACATTGCCCGCATGATTTCGTCCGGCACGGTGAGAAATGCGGCGACGAACGGCACCGAGAACAACAGCGTGAATTCGAACGCGCGGCGCTGCGATGCCTTGGCGCCGGCATCGTCCCCCGCAGTGAGCTGCCGCGACATCTCCGGCAGCAGCACGGTGCCGATCGCAATGCCGATCACGCCGATCGGCAATTGGTTGAGCCGGTCGGCATAGTACAGCGCCGACAGCGCCCCAGCCGGCAGGAAGGTGGCGATGATCGTGTCGGCGAACAGCGCAAGCTGCGTGCCCATCGAACCGAGCGTCGCCGGACCCAGCGCCCGGAAGAATGCGCGGACATCCTCATCGAGCTTCGGCCGGGAGAACCGCGGCAAGCCGCCGTGCAGCGACAGGTCACCGGCGAGCAAGAAGTACTGCAGCACGCCGGAAATCAGCACGCCCCAGGCGGCGGCATGGCCGGCGCTCGGGAAGAACGCGGCAAGCGCCAGCGTCGCCATCATCGAGATGTTGAGGAAGATCGAAGCCGCTGCCGCCGAGGCGAAGCGCTGCATCACATTGAGGATGCCGCCGTACAGCGTCACCAGGGTAATCAGCAGCAGATAAGGAAAGGTGATCCGCGTCAGCTCGATCGCCAGCGCGCGCTGCTCCGGATCGTCGGTGAAACCCGGCGCCAGAATACTCATCATCTGCGGCATGAACGCCAGCGCGACGGCGAGCAGCACCAGCTGCGACAGAAACAGCAGCGTGAAGATGCGGTCGGCAAACAGCTTCGCCGAGGCCTCGCCCTTCTCGCCGTAGACATGCGCATAGGCTGGTACGAAGGCAGCGTTGAACGCGCCCTCGGCGAAGATCGCCCGGAAGTGATTTGGCAGTCGCAGCGCGACGAAGAACGCATCCGCCACCGGACCGGCGCCGAGGATCGCCGCCAGCATGATGTCGCGGGCAAATCCGGTCAGACGCGACAGCAGGGTGAAGCCGCCGACGGTAAAGATGCGCTTGAGCATGAGGCGCTTCTACAGGAAGTCGCGACAGCGCAAAACAGGAATGGCTGGCTACGGTCCCTTCACACGGGAATCATTCCGGGGCGCGCCCGTCAGGGTGCGAACCCGGAATCCCGATGTGGTGAAGGCAGAGTTTCAGGGTTCGCTCGCTATCGCGAGCGCCCCGGAATGACCGGGAGGCTCAGTGCCCAACCCGAACGACGGTGCCTTACCGCCCCAGCGCGCCGCGCACCGCCTGGATTACGCGATCCTGCGTCGGCGCATCAAGATAAGCGTGCATCGGCAGCGCAATGACGTCACGCGACAACCGCTCGCACACCGGCAGGCCGCCGTCGGCAACCGGGAAGCCGCGATACGCGGTCTGCTGATGCATCGACTTCGGATAGTAGATCGCCGTCGGGATGCCTTGCGCCTTCAGCGCCGCGGCAAAACCGTCGCGGTCGACGCCGTGCGGCAGGCGAATAGTGTACTGCGCCCACACCGAGGTGCAGTCCTCCGCGAGCCGCGGAACGGTGACGACATCCGCCAGCGCTGCCGAATAGCGCTCGGCCACCACGTTGCGCGCGGCGATCTCGTCCTCGAAGATCGACAGCTTCTGCAGCAGGATCGCCGCCTGGATGGTGTCGAGACGGCCGGTGAGGCCGAGCCGGACGTTGTCGTATTTGTCGGTGCCCTGGCCGTGAACGCGAACGCTCTTCAGCGCTTCGGCGAATTCGGAATCATCGGTGAAGATCGCGCCGCCGTCGCCGAAGCAGCCGAGCGGCTTGGCCGGGAAGAAGCTGGTGGCGGTGGCGAGGCCGAAGCTGCCGAGCTTCTTGCCACGGTGGCTGGCGCCAAAGCCCTGCGCCGCGTCGTCGACCACGAACAGCCCCTCATCCGCCGCAACCGCGCCGACCGCGGTGTGATCGGCGGCCTGGCCGAACAGATCGACCGGAATGATCGCGCGCGGCTTCAAGCCGAGCTTTTTGGCGGTGCCGATACCGCGCTTCAGCGACGCGATGTCGATGTTGAACGTAACTTCATCGACATCGACGAAAAGCGGCGTTGCGCCGGTCAGGGCCACAGCTTCACCAGTCGCGCAGAACGTGAACGACGGACAGAGCACCGCGTCGCCGGGACCGATGCCCTTGGCCATCAGCACCATCAACAGCGCATCGGTGCCGCTGGAGCAAGTCACCACATGGCGGGCGCCAGCGAAGGCAGCAAGCTTGGCCTCCAGCTCGATCACTTCCGGACCATTGAGGAATTGGCAGTGGTTCAGCACCTTGCCGACCGCCTCGTCGATACCGGCCCCCAACCTGCGGCGCTGAGCGCCGACATCGATGAAGGGCACCGGGTCGTTGCGGAGATGCTGATTCATGGGTCCTGCCGGGTTCGGATGACGGGAAAGCGCTGAGACGGGTCGCTAAGACGGCGGTCTAGCCGGCGGCGCGGCGGGGCGCCGTCGCGCTCGCTGCGGGTCGGGCCGGCTGATCGAGGCACTTGATCGCGATTTCGAGGCTGGCGACGCCCTCTTCGCCGGTGACCGGCGGCGGCAGCTTGGCGCGAACCGCATTGATGAAGCCGATCAGTTCGGCGCGCAGCGGCTCGTCGTGGCCGACCGGCAGATGGCGCATCGAATAGCTGCCGTCCGCCTTGAAGCCGAAGCACTCGGTGACCTGACGGGTGAGCAGATCGCCCATCACGTATTTGCCGCGGGTCGCGACGGTGACGGTACGGGCCTTGAACGGCGTCAGCCAGTTGGTGTTGATATGCGCAAGCACGCCCGAGGCGGTGCGGAATTGCAGCAGCGCAATGTCCTCGCGCTCGGCGATGGCGCTGGAGAGCTGCGGCTGCACCTCGGTGATTTCCGAGTCGGTGAACCAGCGGATCAGGTCGATGTCGTGGACCGCGAGGTCGATGACGACGCCGACATTGGACATCCGTGGCGGGAACGGGCCGACCCGGGTGATGCCGATCGACAGGATATCCTCGTCGCGAATCGCTTGCTTGATCGCCGCAACCGCCGGATTGAAGCGCTCGACATGGCCGACCATCAGAGTAACGCCGGCCTTCTCGGCGGCGGCGACGATCTCGCGGCCTTCGGCCACCGTCGAGGCGATCGGCTTCTCGACCAGCACGTGAATACCGCGACCGATGCAGGTCAGCGCCACTTCATGGTGCAGGTGGGTGGGGGCCGCGATGGTCACCGCGTCAACCCCGGCGAGCAGCAATTCGTCGAGCGTTGCGAAGGTCTTACAGCCGATCAGCTCGATCGCGCGGTCGCGGTGCTCGGGCATCGGATCGACGATCCCGACCAGCGTCACTCCCGGCAGTCCCCCCAGCACCCGGCCGTGATTGGTTCCCATCACCCCGGCGCCGATGACGCCGATCCGGAGTGAGGGGGTCTTGGCCGTTTCAGTGCTGGAAGTCATGGCATCGTGCCTTGGAAATTGAAGGTGCGGCTTCCTAGCACGCGGCCACAGATGTGGCGAACGTTCGGGAAACCTACCCAAACACGTTTTGATTCAATTGATTACACGAAAGGCCAAAACTGCAAATTAGACGCAGGAAACTACACCCGGTGGTAGTCGCGAAACCAGGTCACGAAGGCGCGGACCCCATCCTCGATCCGGGTCGAAGGCCGGAAGCCGACGTCCCGAACCAGGGCTTCGACATCCGCAAACGTCGCCGGCACGTCGCCCGGCTGCATCGGCAGCATCTCTTTGATCGCCGGCCGGCCGAGCGCGGCTATCGCCCGGCCGGCATCTCTCTTCCGCTTCACGATCCAATGTGTGGCTGTTCAGCCAGCTGCGACCCCAGCGGCAGAGGGCAAGGAGCCGCTATTGCCAGATCGGACCCAAGTCCCTACCAAGGCGGCAACTTTCGTGATGGCCGGGCGCCGCTCGCTCTTGACGACCTGTTAACTTCCGACCCCAGCGATCTCTCATGCGCCGGTTTCTCCTTTCAGCAGCCAAGATCCTGGTTTCGGCGGCGCTGTTGTATCTGGCGCTCCGAAAGACCGATTTTGTCGCCCTCGCCGCACGGATCGACACAACCAGCTTGGGCTGGCTGGCGGCTGCCGTCGCTGCAACGATCTTCCAGCTGTTCGTCAACGCGGTGCGTTGGCGCGCGATCGGCGCGTGCTGCGAAGCACCGCTGACCACGGGTCGATCGATGCGCTACGCGATGATCGGCTCGTTCTTCAACCAGACATTGCCGTCCGCGATCGGCGGTGACGCCGTGCGTGTCTGGCTGCTGGCGCGGGCCGGTGCCGGATGGCGCGCGGCCACCTATTCGGTGTTCGTCGATCGGGCGACCGGATTGATCGCGTTGTCGGCGATCATCTTCGTAACACTGCCGTGGACGCTGCGATTGATCGACAATGCCGACGGTCGTCTCGGACTGATGCTACTGGATTTTGCCGCGCTGGGCGCCGGCATCGTGTTCCTGGCTTTGCCGTTTCTGCGGTTCGGTCTGCTTGACCGGATCTGGGCCACCCGCCATATGCGCGGCTGCTCCGAAGTCGCCCTGAAGGTTCTATCGACTCCGAAAAGCGCGGCGATCCTCGTCGCCACCTCATTGATCATTCCGGTTCTCGCGGTGGTGATCGTTTGGTGCGTGGCTCGGGCGATCGAATCGCCGAGCAGCTTCGTGCAGCTGTTTGAGCTGGTGCCGCCGATCATGCTGATCACCATGATCCCGATCTCGATCGCCGGCTGGGGCGTGCGCGAAGCCAGCATGGGATTGGCGTTCGGCTATGCCGGCCTCAACCCCAGTGACGGCGTCGCGGTGTCATTGCTGTTCGGTGCCGTTTACTTCGTCGTCGGAGGAATCGGTGGCTTGATCTGGATCATGAGCGCCGAAAAAGCCGCCAAGGGCGACGCGCCGATCGAAGTTCCGGAATAGCGCGATGCGCAGCGCCACGGGCGACAGGATGTTTTTCAGCGTCAGGCTCAACGACTAATGGGGACGAACTTGGTCGCGCTGTTCGTGTTCATGTCCGCAGCAGTCGGATGTGCCGTGCTCACCTGGGTGCTGATGCCGCTGTTGGCCCGCTACGCGCTGGCGCGCCCGAACGCGCGCTCGTCGCACAAGATTCCAACGCCGCAGGGTGCCGGAATTGCCGTCATCGCCGCCACGCTGGTCGTCACGACCTTGGCTCTCGGCACAACCACCGCGCTACTGGCGCTCCTGCCGTTATTTGCTGCAACCGTCGTCATTGCCATCGTTGGTGCGGTCGACGATATCAGACCGATTCCTGTGCTACCGCGCTTTGCCCTGCAAGCGCTGTGTGTAGGGGCGGTCGTGCTCACGCTGCCGTTGGACCAGCAGATCATTCCCACCCTGCCGCTGTGGCTCGAACGCACTGCGCTGCTGATCGGCGGCTTGTGGTTCGTCAATCTCGTCAACTTTATGGATGGTCTCGACTGGATGACCGCTGCCGAAGGCGTGCCGGTCACGGCCGCCCTGGCGGTGTTCGGCTTGCTCGGAGCGCTGACGCAGTCGCCGATGCTGATTGCGGCGGCGCTCGGTGGAGCCCTCCTTGGTTTTGCTCCATTCAACCGGCCAGGCACTGCCAAGGTCTTTCTCGGTGACGTCGGCAGCCTGCCGATCGGGCTTCTGCTCGGCTGGTGCCTGCTGCAGCTCGCCTTGCAAGGGCATGTCACCGCGGCACTGCTCCTGCCGCTATACTATCTCGCCGACAGTACCCTGACGTTGTTGCGGCGAATGCTACGGCGCGAACCGTTTTGGCTGGCGCACCGTTCCCATTTTTATCAGCGCGCAACCGATAACGGCTTTCCGGTGCGCGAAGTCGTTGGGCTTGTCTTCCTGATAAACTTGGCGCTTGCGTTGCTGGCCGGAGTCTCGATCGCGTTGAATTCCATCGCCGCCGATGGTGTGCTGCTTGCCCTCGGTGGAGCGGGGGTCGCGGCCCTATTAATGCGGTTTGCGCGTCGTAAAGCGTGACGCGTCAGCCACGGGCGCAGCTACGGCGCAGGCACTGTCGGTTCGATCCGGAATTCAGGCACCGCCCCCTTCAAGATCGCCACGACGTCCTCTTGGCGCCCTGCTGCTATAGCCGTTTCGAGTGCAGCGAGGCCTTGCCGCAGCGTCGGGAGTGGCAACTCGTTGGGGCACGCGGCCATGACGCCGGGAACGCCGATGTCGGTGGTGGGCTCGTGCTCGGCAAACAGAATTTCGTGCAACCGTTCGCCCGGTCGAACGCCGCTAAACACGATCTCGATGTCGTAACCGGGCTGCAGACCGGACAGCCGAATCATCCGCTCTGCCAGCTCAACGATCTTTACCGGCTGGCCCATGCTGAGCACGAATACCGACGCATCCGTGTGTTGTGACTTCAACGCATGGGTCGCGGCGGTGATCACCAGGTCGCAGGCCTCGCGGATGGTCATGAAGTAGCGGACCATATCCGGGTGCGTCACCGTCACCGGTCCGCCAGCCTCGATCTGAGCCTTGAACTTCGGCACTACCGAACCGTTGGACGCCAGCACGTTGCCGAACCGCACCGAGATCAGCCGCATCGCCCGCTTGTCACCGGAAGAAGTGGCGAGTTCCCGGTCGAGTGCTTGGCAATACAGTTCGGCGAACCGCTTGGTGAGGCCGAGCATCGACACCGGCTCGATCGCCTTGTCGGTCGAAATCATCACCATCGCTTCGGCGCCGGACGCTCGCGCCGCATCGGCCACGTTGACCGAGCCGAAAATATTGGTCTTGACGCCCTCGCCCCAGTCGCGCTCAAGGATTGGCACATGCTTCAGAGCGGCGGCGTGGAACACAAGATCAGGTTTGAAGTCGTTAAACAGCTGAAATATACGTGCGCGATCGCGGATATCTGCGATCCGGCCCTCGATTTTTGTGCTGCTCGCTCGGGCAGCTAAGGCTTCGGTTGCAGCGTAAAGCGCGGGTTCCGAATGCTCGATTACCAGTAACCGGGCGGCACCAAAAGTGGCGACTCGGTCGCACATTTCGTGCCCTATCGACCCCCCGCCACCCGTAACCGCGATCGCTTTTCCGCGAAGCAATTCCTCCAGTCTGGAGTAGTCGATATTAACACTGGGCCTCAGCAAAAGATCCTCGACAGCAACCGGCGCCAAGCGCGGTGCGTCGCGGCTTTCTTCAAGCGAAGGCAACCGACTGACTGTGAGTCCCAGCTTGCGCGCCTTTATCAAGATCGCCTCGGGCTCTGCGTCTTTCTCAAAAGCTGACGGCGTCATCACCACATGGCGAATCGGCTTATTTCGACCAGCGAAGTCCTCCACGACATCTGCCAAATCGTCGAGCCCACCAAGCACGGGAATGCTACGGATCGACTGTCCCCGATCAGATGACGCGGGGGACAGAATGCCGACCGCCCAAAGCCTGTTGACCGCTCCACTTTCAATACCTCGCAGGAACACCTCGGCATCGGCGGCCCGGCCGACCAATAGCGTCGGCGCGGCATCCGTCCGGCGAGCCTTGTTTCGTGTGCGGGTGTAGCGGAAGTAGCGATAAGCGAGGCGGGAACCTGCGAGGAAGAACACCTCAAGAAACCAATACAAAACGATAGTGGTTTTCCCGAGGAAAAACGCACCGTAGATATTCGGCGCAAGAAAAATGTAGTCAAGCACCAGAAGTGCAACCGTCAAAGTGGTCGCTGCTCTCAAAATGTTGAGCAGGTCAGGAATCGAGATGAAACGCCACTTGGTCGTGGTGAGCTGAAAAACATAGCAAACAAAGAAACTGAAGAAGACGAAGTAGGGCAGAACGTTCAGCAACAGCGGCAGACGATCGACCAGATTCTCGCCATCGAACCGAAGATAGAAACTGAGAAGGACTGCCGCTGCGGTAGCCAAGGCATCGTGGGCAGCGATCAGCCAATTCCGATACGAAAATGAAGAAATAGGTGCCAACATCGCTCGCCCTGCAATCAGATAGTATTAATAATTACTGTCCTTCGCGCGCCCGCGCCACCAGCGAGGTGGTGCTGAAACCCGGCAGCACATCGACCAGCAGCACATCGCCGCCCTTGGCCGCAACGATCTCGTGGCCGACCACCTGCTCGCGGGTGTAGTCGCCGCCTTTGACCAGGACGCTCGGCTCGATCCGCGTGATCAGCCGCAGCGGAGTATCTTCTTCAAAGATCGCCACCAGGTCGACCGCTTCGAGCGCGGCCAGCACCTCGGCGCGGGCACGTTCGTGCTGCACCGGCCGGCTTTCGCCCTTCAGCCGCCGCACTGATGCGTCGCTGTTCAACCCGACGATCAGCCGATCACAGGCACCGCGCGCTGCGGTCAACACCTTGACGTGGCCCGGGTGCAGAATGTCAAAGCAGCCGTTGGTGAACCCGACCCGAAGGCCTTCGCGGCGCCACTGCTTCAGCCGCTCGTCGAGCTCCGTATCGCTGCCGATGATTTTCTCTTCCGCCGCCAGCGAGGCATGCGGCAGAATCCGCCGGCGCAGTTCGGCCGGCGTCACCACTGCGGTGCCGTTCTTGCTGACCGCCACCGCCGCAGCCGCACTCGCCGCCCGCATCGCGGTTGCCCAGTTCGCCCCGGAAGCCAACACCACCGCTAGCACAGCCGCCACCGTATCGCCGGCGCCGGAGACGTCGCGCACCTTTACCGGCAGCGCCGGCACGTGGATCGGTTCGCCCCCGCGCGGCACCAGCGTCATGCCGTGCTCGCTCTTGGTCACCAGCATCGCCTCGCATTCGGCGAGCGCCATCGCGTCCTGAGCCGCCGTGGCAATCTCGTCATCGGTCGCTGCTGCGCTTCGCGTCGCCGCGGTAAATTCCTTGCGGTTCGGCGTCAGCAGCGTGGCGCCGCGATAGATCGCGAAGTTGGCGCTTTTCGGATCGACGATCACCCGCTTGCCGAGTTTTTTGGCGGCATCGATCGTGTCGCGAATGACCCGCGCCGTCAGCACCCCTTTGGCATAGTCGGACAAGAGCACGATGTCGGCACGGGCAAGCTGCGGCAGGATCGCATCGAGCAGGCGCTGCTCGACGTCCGTAGCGGCCGGCGCCGCCGTCTCCCAATCGGCCCGCAGCATGTGGGTCGAAAAGTGCTCGGAGACGAACCGCACTTTCCGGGTCGTCGGCCGCGAGGCATCACGGACCAGTACCGGCTCGATCCGCGGCTCGCTGCCGAGTTCGGCCTCCAGAAAACGCCCAGTAGCGTCATCACCGATCAAGCCGACGAAGATACAGCTCGCGCCGATCGCCGCGATATTGCGCGCGACGTTGCCGGCGCCGCCGATGTTGGTCTCGCTGCGTTGAACCGCGATCACCGGTGCCGGAGCTTCCGGGGAAATCCGCGACACCTCGCCATAGACGAACTCGTCGAGCATCAGGTCGCCGACGCACAGGACGGTCTGACGAGCGATCGCTTGCAGCAAGGCGTCGAAGCTGAACATCCGAATCCAAACGGTTGCTTGCGATCAGCGGAAGCGATCGCTGCGGTCGAGGTAACCAGTGACGTAAGACGTGACCGCCTCTTCGAGCGGGGTGAATCCGCCGTTGTAGCCAGCGGCACGCAGCCGGTCGCCCTCGCTCTGGGTGAAGTATTGATAGCTGCCGCGAATCTGTTCCGGCATGTCGATGTACTCGATCTGCGGCGGCGTGCCGAGCGCCGCATAGGCGGCCAGGATCAGGTCGCGGAAGCTCCGGGCATGGCTGGTGCCGACGTTGAAGATGCCGCTGACGCTAGGCGAAGCGAACAGCCACATCATCACCCGCACCACGTCGTCGACATAGATGAAGTCGCGGCGCTGGTCGCCGTCGGCAATACCGTCGCGGTGCGACTTGAACAGCTGAACCACCCGGCCGGACTTGATGTCGTAGAACCGCCGCGCCAGCACGCTGGCCATGGTGTCCTTGTGATATTCGTTCGGGCCGAACACGTTGAAGAACTTCAGGCCGGCCCATTGCGGCGGCAGCTTGTGGCCCTTGGCGGCGCGCTCGGCGACCACCAGGTCGAACAGATGCTTGCTCCAGCCATATAGGTTCATTGGCCGCAGCTGTTTCAGCGCGGCCAGCGAGAAGTCATCGTCGAACCCGTGTTCGCCGTCGCCATAGGTCGCCGCCGACGAGGCGTAGATCAGCGGCGTGCCGGTCTCGGTACACCAGTCCAGCAGCCGCAGCGACAGCCGGAAATTGTTCTCCATCACCATGTCGCCATCGGTGGCGGTGGTCGCGGAGATCGCCCCCATGTGGAAGACCGCGTCGAGCTTGCGGCCTTTCAGCCAGTCGGCGAGTTCCGCCGGCGGCACGAAATCGGCCAGCTGCCGCTTGGCGAGGTTCTTCCACTTGCCGTCATGGCCGAGAAAGTCGGACACAGCGACGTCGGCCCGCCCGGCCTCGTTCAGCGCCGCGACCAGATTCGATCCGATGAACCCGGCGCCCCCGGTAACCAGCAGCATGACTTCTCCGCCTCGATTTGCGCGGCCACCTTTGCCCCACTCCGCCCGGGCAGGCAACTTCAACTCTGAATTGCTGTGAATGCGGAATGGGCTCGGCGCGAAATGGCGGCTGGACGCGGGCCTCCGCAGGCGCTAACCGGCTGGGCCGATCAGCCCCTGCCAAGCAGGGCAACAGAACAAGCGATGAATTACGAATCACTCAAAGCCAGCCTGGCGATCGCGCCGGACCGCAACGAGACCAGCCCGGTGCTGCTGGTCCCGTATATGTGGATCGGCGATTTCGTGCGCTGCCACACCGTGGTGCGGGTCCTGAAGGACCGCTGGCCGAACCGGCCGGTCGACGTCCTCACGACCACGCTGTGCGCGCCGCTGGTCGACTACATGCCCGGGGTGCGCCAGGGCATCGTCTGGGACCTGCCGCGCAGCAAGATCTCGCTGTCTGAAGAGCGGGCGCTGGCGGCGAAGCTGCGGCAGCAGGGCTACGGCGCCTCGGTGGTGATGCCGCGCACCTTCAAATCGACCATCGCACCCTGGCTTGCCGGTATTCCGAAACGCACCGGCTTCATCGGCGAGGTCCGGTTCGGCCTGCTCAATGACTGGCGGCGCGGCGAGAAGGCGTTGCCGCGGATGATCGACCGCTGCGCCGCACTGGCGCTGCCGCCGCTGCCGGAACTGCCGCTAGACTGGCCCGAGCCGCAGCTTCAGGTGCCGGAAGCCGAGATTGCGGCGTGGCGGCAGGCGAACGGCCTGCACGGCCGGACCGTGGTGGCGCTCGCGCCCGGCGCTGTCGGACCGGCGAAGCGCTGGAGCTACTACGTCGAGGCCGGCAAGGCGCTGGCCCAGCGCGGTTTTGAGGTCTGGGTGGTCGGCGGCCCGGGCGAAACCGCCAAGGCGCAGGAGATCGTCGCGGCCGGCGGCCCACATGTCCGCGATCTTACCGGCACAGACCTGCGCAACGGCATCCTGGCGCTGGCGGCGGCCGATCTGGTGATCTCCAACGATTCCGGCCTGCTCCACGTCTCTGCCGCGATCGGCAGCCGGACCATCGGCATCTTCGGCCCGACCAGCCCTTGGCATTATGCCCCGCTCAACCCGATCGAGACGGTGATCCAGGCGCCCGGGGATATCCCCTGCCGACCCTGCCACAAGCCGGTCTGCCGGATGGAGCATCACCGCTGCATGCGCGACATCGCGGTCGAGGACGTGACCGCCGCCGCGTTGCGCGCGTTGCAGGCCGCCGGCATCGCACCGGCGGTCTGAGCCCTTCGGCTTGCGCCGGACCCGGCCCTGGGCTTTACCAGAACCTTCAGTTTCAGCCTTCAGGTGTGACGTGAGCCAGGACAAGATCGCCGCCCATTTCCAGCTCTCGCTTGCCGCGATGACTGCTGCCGCGGGCGATGCAGCGCTGCTGGCCGCGTCGCGGGCGATCGCTGCGGCATCAATCAAGGCACTGCAGCAGGGCCGCAAGATTCTGCTCGCCGGCAATGGCGGCAGTGCCGCCGATGCCCAGCACATCGCCGCGGAGATCATTGGCCGCTACAAGCGTGACCGCGCCGCCTGGCCGGCAGTGGCGCTGACCACCGACACTTCGGCGCTCACGGCAATCGCCAACGACTATGGCTTCGAGCGCGTGTTCGCCCGGCAGGTCGAAGGACTCGGGCAACCCGGCGACGTCTTCATCGGCATCACCACCTCCGGCCGCTCGCCGAACATCCTCGCGGCCCTCGAAGTCGCGCGTCAACGCGGCCTCGTCACCGTCGGCATGACCGGCCCGAGCGGCGGATCGATGGGCACGCTGTGCGATCATCTTCTGATTGCGCCTGCCCCCGAAACCGCGCTGGTTCAGCAGATTCATCTGATGGCCGCGCATGCGATCTGCGACGAGATTGAAGTCGTGCTGGGCAGGCCGGCGCCATGACCTCGTCCGCGCCGCGCCGTCCCGCCGCCTTCCTCGATCGCGACGGCGTCATCAACTACAACGATCACTATGTCGGCACGCGCGAACGCTTGCGCTGGATGCCGGGCATCGCCGCGGCGATCCGGCAGCTCAACGCCGCCGGCTACTACGTCTTCATCATCACCAACCAGTCCGGCGTCGCCCGCGGCATGTTCAGCGAGGACGACGTCCGTGCTTTGCATCGCTGGATGCAGGATGAATTGCAGGCACAAGGCGCGCTGATCGACGACATCCGGTTCTGCCCGCATCATGTCGAAGGAACGATCGACGCCTATCGGGTCGCCTGCGAACATCGCAAGCCGGGCCCCGGCATGATCCTGGATCTCGCCAAGGCTTGGCCGGTCGACATGCCCCGCAGCTTCGTGATCGGTGACAGCGCAAGTGATGTCGAAGCCGCGCAGGCTGCCGGCATTCCCGGGTTTCGCTTCGAAGGCGAAGACATCGACGGCTTCGTCAAACAGGTGCTGATCGAGATGCAGCGCGCCGCTGCATCCAACTAACCGAGCAGCTGCTCAGCCACCTCGATCGCCTGCCGCGCCGATGGGCCGCCACTCTTGCCGCCGAGCACCCGCAGCGGACCGCCGCCGACCGGGCCGGTCAGTCCCGGATCGGTCGCGACATAGATCCCGACGAGCGGCACCCGATACGCGGCAGCCAGATGCAATAGGCCGGTATCGACGCCGATAACCACGGCCGCGCCCGCGATCACGCCGGCGGTGAGATCGAGCGGCTGACGCGGCAACACGCGGCTTCCGGGAATCGCGCTCGACAGCCGTTCGGCGGTCTGCCGCTCGGCCTCGGTACCCCACAGCAGAACCGGTTGCAGCCCCTGGCCCTGCAGCCAGCGGCCGGTCTCGATCCAATCCTCGGCGCGCCATTCCTTCGACACGCGCGAGGTGCCGTGCAGCAGCAGTGCGTAAGGCGCATCAGCGCCACGCGCAGGCTTGATCAGCCCGTAGTCGATGTCGTCCGCCGGCTGATAGCCCAGCGACAGCGCGGTAAGGGCCCGGTTGCGCGCCACCGCGTGGAGCGACCGGCTGACGCTGTGGCGGACGTCGTAGAACCGCGACGCCAGCGGCTCGCGGATGCTCTGCGCGTCGTAGCCATGGCGCTCGCCCTGCGCGAGCCGGGCGATGATCGCCGAACGGATCAGGCCCTGGGTGTCGATCACCTTGTCGAACTCGGGCTCACGCAAACGGGTGTTGAAATCGCCGATCTCGCGCCAGGTGGCGCGGCTCGCCAGATGCGACCGCCAGCGCCGCGTCGCCACCGGAATCACTTCGCTCACGGAGGGATGCAACCGCGCCAGCGGCGCGAACGCCTCCTCCACCACCCAGCTCATCCGCAATCCCGGCAGCGCGCGCGCAGCGTCGGTGACCGCGGGCATCTGGTGCACCACGTCGCCGAGGGAAGAGGTCTTGATGATGAGGATGTCCGACATTGACGCAAAAGGCCCGCAATTGCGCGGTCCTCGTTACAGGATTGACAACCATAGAGTCGAATCCCCGGCAAAAACGCTGGCAATTCGCCGCTGAGGCGGCCCCGCTATACCGCAATTCCATTGTTTGTCGACAGGCTGGCGCAAATGCGCGAGACGAACCAGCACCTTGGACGGAAACCACGATGACCGTACTCGTCACCGGCGGCGCCGGTTACATCGGAAGCCACACGGTTCTGGCGCTGGTCGAGGCCGGCGAAAGCGTGGTGGTGATCGACAATCTCTCCACCGGCTTTTCGCATTTCGTGCCTGAGGGCGTTCCGCTGTTCATCGGCGATGCCGGCGACGAAAATCTGGTCGACGGCGTGATCGCCTCGCATCGCGTCGACGCCATCATCCATTTCGCCGGCTCGGTGATCGTCTCGGACTCGATGCGCGATCCGCTCGGCTATTATCGCAACAACACCTCGACGTCGCGCAATCTGCTCGCCGCCGCGACGCGGCGCGGCGTCAGGAACGTCATCTTCTCCTCGACCGCCGCGGTGTACGGCAACCCGGACCACATTCCGGTCGGTGAAGACGCGCCGACGCGGCCGCTGTCTCCGTATGGCCGCTCCAAGTTGATGACCGAGATCATGCTGCATGACGCGGCGGAAGCTTACGGTCTCAACTACGTGGCGCTGCGCTACTTCAACGTCGCCGGCGCCGATCCGCTGGGCCGGATCGGGCTTGCCACCGTGGGCGCCACGCATCTGTTGAAAATTGCCGTGGAAGCTGCGACCGGGCAGCGCAGCCGGATCGACGTCTACGGCACCGACTATCCGACCCCGGACGGCAGTTGCATTCGCGACTTCATTCACGTCACCGATCTCGCCGAAGCGCACGGCGCCGCGCTCGGTTACTTGCGCGCGGGTGGCGGTCCGGTGACGCTGAACTGCGGCTATGGCCACGGCTATTCGGTATTCGAAACCATCAATGCGGTGAAGCGCGTCGCAGGCCGCAACTTCGCCGTCGCCGCGGCACCGCGCCGGCCCGGCGACATCATGACGATGGTCGCCGACACCAGCCGAATCCGCCGCACGCTGGATTGGACCCCGCGTTACGACGATCTCGACACCATCGCGGCCCACGCTCTGGCGTGGGAGGAAAAGCTGCTGCGCCAGCGCCAAGCGGTTGAATTGCAAGCAATTCCGGCCTGACAACGCCTCTGGTTCCGCCGTTTTGGCTTGAAAATCCGGCCCATCGGGGGCAAGGACTCCGCCAAGACGCACGCCTTCCTCGCGCGCGACCCTTGTCCGACGCCGTCGATGGAATGCGGGAATGACCGAAGCCCCACGCAAGATCACTGACGACCCGTATGGCGCGTGGCAGCTGATCCGCCGCCTGGTGATGGAACAGGCCGCAGCCTATTGGCGGCGCTATGCGCTTGCCTTCGGCCTGATGGCGATCGCCGCGGCCGCGACCTCCGGTTCGGCCTTCCTGCTCGGCAAGGTGATCAACCAGGCCTATGTCGATCGCGACCTGCAGGGCATCATGTTCTGGTCGGTCGTCACGCTTGTGGTGTTCAGCCTGAAGGGCGCGGCGACCTACGGCCAGTCGGTGATCCTCACCCAGATCAAGAACGCGATCCTTGCCAACAATCAGCGGCGGATGTTCCACAAGCTGATGAGCGAGAGCATCGGCTTTTTCTCGCAGCGGCATTCGTCCGAATTCCTCGCGCGCCTCACCGCCGGCGCCAACTCCGTCACCGAAGTGCTCAACCTGCTGATCAACGCGATCGGCCGCGATTTCCTGTCCCTGATCGGTCTGGTGATCGTGATGGTGGTGCAGGATCCGTTCATGGCGCTATTCGGCCTATTGGTCGCGCCGCCCGCCGCGTTCGTGGTGCGCAAGCTGGTGAAGCGCGTGAAGGGCCTGGCGCTGACGCAGTTCACCGGCAACGCGCAAATTCTCGAGACGATGCAGGAGTCGCTGCAAGGCATCCGCACCGTGAAGGCGTTCTCGCTCGAAAAGACCATGAGCGACCGGATCGACGCCAACATCGCCGCGGTTCAGGCCAACGCCGACAAGATGGCGAAGGTGTCGAACCGCTCCAGCCCGCTGATGGAAACGCTCGGCGGCTTCGCGGTAGCGGCTTCGCTGATGTATGGCGGCTACCGCGTGGTCGCGACCGGCGCCACGCCCGGCGAGTTCTTCTCGTTCCTCACCGCGTTCCTGCTCGCCTACGAGCCGGCCAAACGGCTGGCGCGGCTCAACATCGAACTCAACAGCGGCCTGGTCGGCGCCCGGATGCTGCTCGAGATCATCGACAGCCCGCCGAGCGAGCCGGACGACAGCCACAAGCCGGCCTTGCAACTCACCAAGGCGCGGGTCGAGTTCGACCACGTCTCATTCGCCTATCGGCCAGACGAGCCGGTGCTCAATCATATGAGCTTCGTCGCCGAGCCCGGCCAGACGACCGCGCTGGTCGGCCCGTCCGGCGGCGGCAAATCGACGGTGCTGGCGCTGCTGCTGCGGCTGTACGAAGTTCAATCCGGCGAGATCCGCATCGACGGACAGTCGACCGCGACCATCTCGCGCGAGTCGTTGCGGCAGCAGACCGCCTATGTCGGCCAGGACGTCTATCTGTTCCGCGACACCGTCCGCGCCAACATCGCGTTCGGCAAGCTCGGCGCCACCGACGACGAGATCGTCGCCGCAGCCAAGGCCGCCTGCGCGCACGACTTCATCATGAGCTTCCCGCTCGGCTACGACACTCCGGTCGGCGAGCACGGCGCGCAACTGTCGGGCGGTCAGCGCCAACGCATCGCGGTCGCCCGCGCGCTGCTGCGCGACGCGCCGATCGTGCTGCTCGACGAAGCCACCGCGGCGCTCGATTCGGAATCGGAAAAGCTGGTGCAGGAGGCGATCGATCATCTCGCCCGCGGCCGCACCACCATCGTGATCGCGCACCGCCTGCACACCATCATGCATGCCGATTCCATCCTGGTGGTCGAAGCAGGCGAGATCGTCGAACACGGCCGCCACGACGACCTGCTGCGCCGTGGCGGACGCTATGCCTCGTTCTTCCGGCTGCAGCAGCGCCACACCGCGCCGCTGGCGCCGGCCGCCGCCACCGCCTAACCTAACCTAACCTAACCTGACCGGACCCGATCCCGCGCCCTCCCGCCCCGCCTCCTTGGCTTGCGAAAGACACTCATGAGCAATGTTGGTTTCGTGATCGCCCCGCCGCCGCAGCCCGCCCTCGCCGTCGCCGGCTCGGCCGACCGCTTTCCGGTGCGCCGGATCTGGTGCGTCGGCCGCAACTATCTCGAACACGTCCGCGAGATGGGCAATGACGAGCGCCAGCCACCGTTCTTCTTCGCCAAGCACGCCGACATGGTCGCGCCCGATGGGGCCACCATCGCGTATCCGCCGCTGACCAAGGATCTGCACCACGAGGTCGAGCTGGTGGTCGCGCTGAAGAGCGGCGGGCTGAACATTCCGGTCGAGAAGGCGCTCGATCACGTCTGGGGCTATGCGGTCGGCATCGACCTCACCCGCCGCGACCTGCAGATCGCCTCGCGCAAGAAGGAGCAGCCCTGGGAGATCGGCAAGTCGTTCGACGCCTCGGCGCCGTGCGGCGCGCTGCGCCCGGCCTCCGAGATCGGCCATCCGGCTACCGGCAAGATCTGGCTGTCGGTCAACGGCACCGAGCGGCAGAGCGGCGATCTGTCGGAGATGATCTGGAACGTGCCGGAGATCATCGCCAAGCTGTCGTCACAGGTCGAGCTCGCGGCCGGCGACATCATCATGACCGGTACCCCGGCCGGCGTCGCGGCGCTGTCGCCCGGCGACAGCATCGCCTGCGGCGTCGACGGCATCGGCACCCTCAACGTGACGATCGGCAAGCCGGCCTGACGGGCCGGTTGGTGGCGCGTTAGCAAGCCATTAACCATAAATCGGGAGTATCGCGGCGGGGGCTGACCAGGAGCTGCCGCGATGATGTCCGACTTCGGAAGATATCTTCTGGCTGTCCTCGCGACCGTGGCGTTTCTGGCCACGGCCCAGACTGCCGGCGGCCTGAGCTGGCGCGGCCAACCTCAGATCGCGATCGCGGCCAATCAGTAGCGACACCAGCTTGTCTCAGGCTTCGCCTAGAAGCCTGAGACTGATGCCGCTCACCTCATTGTCGCCGCCTCGCAGCGCGGCGTGAGGGCCGGTACCAGACTCGGTGCGGGGTCGTGGCAGGCGCGGCAGATGACGCGGTTGCGGCCGGCGTGTTTGGCGTCGTAGAGCGCTTGATCGGCGGCCTTCATCAGATCGGAGACGTCTTTCATGCCCGACAGCGCGGTGGCGACGCCGATGCTCACTGTGGCGGGGATCGCGTGCGAGGCGACCACCAGGGCGTTGCCGGCGACTTCGCGGCGCAGTCGTTCGGCGACGACTTCCGCCTGGGCCAGATCGGTCTCCGGCAGCAGCAGCGCGAACTCCTCGCCGCCGAGCCGCGCCAGCACGTCGCAATCCCGCTTGCAGTCGCGCGCCAGCTTGGCGAGATGCACGATCATCTCGTCGCCGACCTGATGCCCGAAGCCGTCATTGATCGCCTTGAAGTAATCGATGTCGATCATCAGGAATGACATCGGCCGCTCATAGCGACGGGCGCGTGACCATTCACGGTCGGCCAACGTGAGGAAGTGACGACGGTTATACACCCCGGTCATGCCGTCAGTGGTCGCCAGCCGCTCCAGCTCCTCGGCGTTGCGCACGATGTCGGTGACGTCGCTGTAGATCAGCATCCGGCCGCCGCCGGGCAGCACGGCGAGATGACAGCGCAGCGCGGTGCCGTCGGTCATCGCCAGATCCATCGGCTTCGGATCGCCGGATTGCACCCAGGCCAGTCGCCGCGACACGTAATCTTCGAGATTGACCGCGACCGCCTGCGCGGAGGCGGCCAGCATCTCGGCATAGAGCGGACGGTTCTGCCGGATCTCTTCGGCGCTGTTGGCCCTGAACATCACGTGCAGCACCGGATTGCTGTAAACGGCGCGCAGCTCTTCATTCAGGATCAACAGCCCGGCGTCGACATTGTCGAGCGCGGCATACAGCGTCTCCAGCGCCTGCCTGGCCTCGGCCAGCTCGCGCTGCAGCCCCGCGGTCTCCGGCTGATCCGGCGATCCCGCGACGTGGTGCGTTTCCTCAGGTCGTCTCTTGTGCATTGTCACGCCTCCAGGACGCGCCAGTGACTCACTTACACCACGAGTTGCACGACAGCAGACAACAACTGATAAATTGCACAGCAGCATTTCGGCCGCGTGGTTAATACACAATGAAGGCAGCGGCAGCGGCGCATCAGCGACGGCCAGATGAGTCTCGTGGAGTTCGACGTCAGACTCGATTACCAGCCGCCAGATAATCGGCTCATGTCACCGATCCTTGATAGCGCCAGTGTCGACGGTGTGAACCAGTTCACAACGGTGCGCTCTACCTCGAACTACAGTGAGCAAAGGAGATGGTTCGGGAGCGAGCATCATGGATACGATCAGGCATATGACGCAACTCATCCAGCGGATCGGTCTTGCAATGGCAGGACTTGCTTGCGGCACATTCGTCGCGGCTTCGGTCGGTCATGCCGATATTGGCGTCCTGCAGTCCGAATGGACATCGCTGGTCATTGTAGTGGCAGGCGGGGTCGGCTTTGCCGCCGCGAGCGGACTTCAGTACGGCGAGACGCGACACTCAGGACTCGATCCGGTCTGTCTGCTGTGCGCCGCCGGCACTTTTCTAACCTCGGTCATGGCTTTGACATCGGTCGGTGTGCTCGTCATCGGCGCAGACCCGCCGGCCGTTTGGCTTTCCCTGCTCGCCGCCAGTTGGATCGGCGGGGTGGTCCTTCAAATCGCGGCGGCCGGCGTGGCGTGCTATGGTGACAAACGACCGCCTCGGCGGTCGATCCTGGTGGTCCCGCCCAGCTTCGCGATGCCGCCTGAGGCGGCCGGCTTATCCACCAAGAGGAGACAAAGAGCTAATCAACCTTCGCCCGCAACCGTACGGAGGGCGTCCGGCTGAACAATCTCCAAGGTCTGCGGTCCAAGCCTGATCCACCCTTGCGAAGCCCAGCGCGCCAGCAGCTTATTGACGCTCTCGCGTGACATCCCAGCCATCTCACTGACCTGCTGCTGGGTCAGCTCGATACGAAGCCGAGCCGGGTCGGTGTCACGCTCCGCCAGCCGCATGATCGTGCCGGCGAGCCGAGCCGGCATCGACTGCAGCATCAACCATTCGACCTGCTGACTGGTCGCGCGAACCCGCCCGCAGAGCAGAACAATGAGCTTCATCATCAGATGAGGCTGCATGTCGATCAGATCGAGGAGATCGCGCCGCGCGATCGACAGCAAGACGGAATCGCAGTGGGCGATGGCATCCGTCGTCCGCGGCAGCCCGTCCAGCACGGCAACTTCACCAAAGATCTCGCCGTTGCCGATCAGATTGAGCATGGCGGTGCGTCCATCGGCCGAACCCGAGCTCACCCGGATCGCGCCTTCGACCACGATGAAGAGAGCGTTGGCGGCGTCTCTCTTGAGGAAGATGGTCTGTCCCCGTCTGAACCGGACGATACATGCGGAACGACAGAGCTGGTCGAGCGCGTCGGGCGCAAGATCCTGAAACAGCCGGTGGGCACGGACGACATCAATTATCTTGGTCGATCTGCGACCCAGGTTCGTTGTCATCGACGCCATCAGTGTTTCGACGGGCCAAGTCCCCAATGAGACTCAAGCCCGTTCCTCCTCACCCGACACGTTTGCCGGGGCCGCTTGCCTGCCACAGAGCGGAGGTCACCGCTCTGTCGTCCAGAATGGTTGGTCACAATGCAAGTTTGATCATCCTAGCCGATCGGCGCAGCGAACCGGTTGATAGATCTGCTGACTGTTTGCGGCACCGCGCTCGCGATCGCGATAGCTCGACAGATCGTGGATCAGACGGGCAAAATCAGTGCCCGCGTGCATCGCATCGTTGAACGTCTGCAGCGCCGCGAGCGTCCGGAATGCCCAGATCGTGCGGTAGAGGCCGCTGCCCTTTTCACTCGTCGACGAAACCGCGTAGGTCCCGCGATAAGTGACCCCCTCGGGGGTTACCTGATCGAGTTTCTGTTCGTTGGCGATCAGCCATTTCCGAAACTCGTCATGCTTGTTGAAAGGAACATCGTAGCCCCACTCGATCACCAGAGCTCCCAGCAGAACGCTGTCATTCAGGAGTTTCTCGATCTCCTGCTTGCCTTCGCCATGCTTGAGAAGATCGCAGAATGGGAAGAAACCGCCCGATCGGACCTCCGGCTCAATTGCCGCAACGGTTGGGGGCACCAGCGTTTCGCCAGCAATCAAACTGGCGGCAAGTCCGGAGGACTCGATGTTGGCCATGATCAATCTCCTTGGTGTGTCAGTTCGATCAATCCCTGTTCCTGCAATCGTTGAAGTCCAGCTCTGAGGTGATTTCGTGCATCCTCCTCCGGGTTCTTGGTCGCAACCTGTGCAACGTACTTTTGCTCGATCTGCTCGGCGGTGCTGCCGTCGCAGAGCTCAAGGATAAACCACGCGTTCAGATTCAGCATGAACAGCTTCGGCGGATCAGGCCGAAACACCACGCAGCTCTTCATTTCCTTAAGTGGTCGCAGTCGGAGGTTTTGGGTGTGGTTGTAACAGCCATTCGGGTAGGACACGCAGGTCTACTCCCCTGTTCAGCACCTTATCGAACGGATCGGGGGCGTCCCAAGCCCCGTGAAACGCATAGGCCGTCGCACGGCACCCCCCATGCGAACCTTGGCTGGATGCACAACTCGGACAACTATCCTTGACGCGCCCGGATCTGAGTTCCCGGTAGAGCGGATGCTCCCATGTCTCCATGAAGGAGATCCGCTTGATATTGCCGTAATTGACGTACTCACGCAGATAAGCGCAGCCGATCGAATCTCCGAAGGCATTCACCGCCGCCATCTGCCAGCAGGAGTTGCCGTCATTCGGATGCCATGACTGCATCACCTTCATGCCGGGCGGCAGGCGGAGCGCATCGAGCGCCGCGTGCATCTCTTCCAGGGACAGCGCGAACTCCGCCCAGCGATACTTCATCCGGCCGAGGGGATAAGGGCGCAAAACCCCAGCGGTTTTGACCCCAAGCCGGTCGGCAAGATCAATGTAACCCTGAAGATCGGCAACGTTCTTGCGGCTGAGGATGCACAGAGTCTGCACCTCGATGCCGGCCTGCAGCATGGATCTGATCCCGTCGCAAGCGCGAGCGTGGCTCCCGGGTACACCCGTGATCTCGTCATGCACCTCCGCTCGGGAGCTGAACAAATCGACCAGCACGATGCCGACACGGATGTCCCTCAGGTAGCGGGCCGTCTGCGGCGTGATCAGCGTGCCGTTGGTACGCACCTCGGTGAGAAAACGGCCAGAGGCGGATGCCAAAAACGGCAGGAAGTCCGGCCGGTGAAATGGCTCACCGCCCTCGATGTAGAGATAGATCACGCCGAGTTCGGCAATCTCATCCAGAAAGCGTGACCAGTCTTCGCTGCTCAATTCCGCTCCCGCCTTGTCAGGCGAGCAATCGGAATAGCAGTGCTGACACGCGAGGTTGCAGGTCTCAGTAAAACAGATCGAGAGCTTTAGTGGCTGCTCGAGGGCGAATGGATTCTCGATTTGCGCCATGGCCTTGAACCATTTCGCTGTGAGATGAACGAATCTAAGCCCCTGTCGTCCAATGTTCGATCGTTAGAGATGGGAGTGAGCTAATCATACTATCGTCTAAATAGCAACGGACACTAATCAGTATGCGTTGCTCTGCCTGCGGCTTCTCGGCCCCGACGGAGGCGAGCTTCTGCCCACGTTGTGGCGCAAAGCTCAGCCTGCATTGCCAGAGTTGCGGATTTCGGAGCCCGCTCGGGTCGCACTTCTGCGGCGGCTGCGGCGCTTCCCTCGTCGAGGCTTCCGAGACGGCCGTCACCGGTGCGTCGGGAGGCTCTGCGCCCGTTCGCGATCAGCGACCCGAGCGGCGCCAGGTCACGATTTTGTTCGTCGATATGATCGGCTCGACCGAAATGTCGATCCGTCTCGACGAAGAAGACTTCAAGGACGTGATCTATTGCTACCGCGACATCTGCGCGAGCGCGGTACGTCAGTTCGATGGCTGCATCGTCCGCTATATCGGCGACGGCATCCTTATATGTTTCGGTTTTCCCTTCGCCCATGAGGACGATCCGATCCGGGCCACGCGCGCCGGCCTGGCACTTCTCGACAATCTGCAGCGCCTCAATGCCGAAGAGGAGATGAAGGCGATCCACGTGCGGATGGGCATGCACACCGGAATCGTCATCGCAGGCGACCTCAGATCCTCGGACAGTTTCGAGGCAATGGGTATCCTCGGCGAAACGCCCAATATTGCCTCGAGGGTGCAGAGCCTCGCCGCTCCTGATCGTTTGGTAATCACCAATCAGACTGCGCAACTCCTCGGCGAACGTTTTGATCTGATCGATCTCGGATTGCAGCAGGTGCGCGGCGTCGATGAACTGCTTCATCTGTTCGAGGTTTCCGGCGAGCGGACTGAGGCGGTCCGGGAACGGCCTGCCGCCAGCCACAAGATGATCGGGCGCCAGCAGGAACTGGCGCTGCTACAGGACCGCTTCTTCCGCGCACAGGACGGTGAAGGCCAGGTCGTGCAGATCACAGCCGAAGCGGGCGCCGGCAAGACCAGGCTGGTGCGTGAATTCAAGGCCCGGCTCGAGCCGGCAGCGTTTCTGCCGATGACCTGTTACTGCTCGGCATACAGCCGCTCCAGCGCATTCTATCCGATCATCGAAATGATCCGCCGCGTCGTGAGACCTGACGGCGAGGCGGATGCAGACGAATTGGCGGCGAATCTGCAGCGCGCCTTCGTCGGCTTGGAGACGATCACCCCAGAGGCCGCGGCGCTGGTTGCCGAGCTACTCGAGTTGCCGGTTTCCGCCGCGATCAAGGACATCCCGCCGGCCCGGCGGCGCGAACTGCTGCTGGAAGTGCTGACGCAATGGGTCCTGAGACAATCCGAGGATGTTCCTGTGGTCCTCGTCATCGAGGATCTGCATTGGGCAGACGCGTCCACCACCACCCTGCTCCGGCACATCGTGGAACGGCTCTCGAACTGGCGGGTGATGGCCATCTTCACGTTCCGCCCGGAATTGACGGCCGAATGGCTGCTGGGACCGCAGGTGACCCGGCTGGGCCTGCGCCGCCTCTCCAAGAACGAAGCAAGAGCGCTGACCGCACAGATTGCCGAGACCTCGACCGTCCCGGAAGACATCATTGCGTCGATCGTCGCCAAGACCGGCGGAATTCCGTTGTTCATCGAAGAGCTCACCAAAGCGGTTCTCGCCGGTGCTTCTTCCGCCGACCATGATCCGGTGCGACTGACGGCGCTCGTCGATAGCATTCCATCCACGCTCCGTGGCTCGTTGGCGGCAAGGCTCGACCGCCTTCAGATCGCAAAGCCGCTGGCGCAGGTCGCCGCGACGCTGGGCCGGACGTTCGACAGCGAAGTATTGGCGGCCGTCACCGGAGAGAGTCAGCCAGCGCTCCGCGCGCAGCTCGACGAACTGTTGCGCCAGGGCTTCATCCATCAGCATGGAACGCAGGTTCAGGCCAAATACTCGTTCAAGCACGCCCTGATCCAGGAAGCTGCTTACGACTCGCTGCTCAAGAGCGAGCGACGATCGATGCACCGCAGAATCGCGGAAGTCATCTCCACCCAATTCGCTGATGTCGTCGCGGCAACTCCCGAGGTCCTGGCCGAGCATTATGCAGCCGCGGATCTTGCGGAAGCGGCGATCGCGCATTGGGAGGCGGCCGGCAACAAGGCCGCCGAGCGTTCGGCCAATGTCGAGGCTGCCAGCCACTTTGCCAGTGCTCTTGCGATCCTTCGCCGATTACCCGACACGGCCGAGCGGGCACGGCGAGAACTATCGCTCGAGTTGGAGCGCGGCTCGCAACTTCTCGCCATCAAGGGGAATGCCGCCCCGCAGGTGGAGGAAGTCTTCACCCGTGCCTATCAGCTCAGCTGGAGACTGGGCGAGCACCGGCTGCTGTTCAGGGCCCTTTATGGGCTCATGATGTTCTTCATCGTGCGAGGTCAGCTCGAAAAGGCGCATCAATGCGGCGTGCGCTTGATCGAACAGGCAGACCGCGCCGGCGACGACGGCCTTCAGCTGCAGGCCAAGCGGCCGCTTGGCCTGACCCAGTTCTATCTCGGCCAATTCGGTAGCGCGAAGGAGACTTTGAAGCAGGCGTTGCAGCTGTACGATCCCGATCGGCATCATCACCATCGGTTCGAATATGGCTCCGATCCGGCGGTTCTCGCGCAATGCAATCTCGCGTGGACCGAGTGGTTCGTCGGTTTGCCGGATACGGCCGTCGCGGACAGCGCCGAGGCGATGGCGCGGGCGATCCAGCTCAATCATCCCCACAGCCTCGGCTTCGCGCTCAGCTTCGAGGCCTCGATCCGCCAGAGCCGTGGTGAGCCGAACGAAGCGCTCCAGGCCGCCGAGCAGGCGATTCAGATCGGCCAGAGCTATCGCTTCCCCTACTGGAGCGCTTGGGGGCGGATCTTGCGCGGCTGGGCCATCGGCAGGCTGGACGGCCCGGCAGCGGGCGTAGCCGAAATCAAAGCCGGGCTGGACGATTATCGCGCCACGGGCGCCGAGCTGATCCGGCCCTACGGCCTGATGCTGCTCGCCGAGACGCTTGGTGCCGGAGGCGCGGTCGAGGATGCTTTGGCGTTACTGACCGAAGCGATCGACATCACGGAGGCCAACCGGACGCTGTTTTGCGGGCCGGAGCTATACCGGCTTCGCGGATCGCTGTTGCTGGCGGCGGACCCGCAGGATGATGCGGGCGGCCACGACCTCGAGAAAGCGGCCAATCTGGCGCACGCGCTCGGCTCGCCGATGCTGGAATTGCGGGCCCTCGTCAGTCTCGTCTCGGCTTCACCACATCGGGACAGCTCGGCTCCGCTCCAGCGTCTCGAGCGGCTGCGCGCCGCCATGACCGAAGGCTTCGCCACCGCCGACCTCACCGAGGCCGCGCGCGTTATCGAGCTGGCGGCCACGCATCGCCGCTAGGCGATCCTGGGGCGCCGCAGCCATTACAGGGGGCTTTCGGGCCGTTCATCGGACCTGGGTGAGGAACCAATGGCGCCGGGACCAGGATTAGCCTAAAAGAGCGCAACCTCCCATCATCGGCGGCTTGTTGCGACGTGCATCGTCCAAGGCCCGCCGGTCGACCGATCCGGTCCCGGGATTTCCCATTCGGCGTGATCGCCCAGAAGGTTGTCGTTCGTGACATTTCCGACCAGTCCCCCGCCGCTCGCGCGAGCTTTGGCGGAGCGTAATTATCTCCAGGCGACGCCGGTGCAGAGCGCGGTGCTGGCGCCCGACACGGTCGGCCGCGACCTGTTGGTGTCGGCGCAGACCGGCTCCGGCAAGACCGTCGCCTACGGGCTGGCGATCGCGCGCGACGTGCTCGGCGATGCCGAGCAGTTCGAGCCCGGCGCCGCGCCGCTGGCGCTGATCGTGGCGCCGACCCGCGAACTGGCGCTGCAGGTGCACCGCGAGCTGAGCTGGCTGTATCGCCACGCCGGCGCCCGCATCGTCTCCTGCGTCGGCGGCATGGATCCGCGGCGCGAGCAGCGCGAGCTGGCGGACGGCGCCCACATCGTGGTCGGCACGCCGGGGCGGCTGTGCGACCATCTGCGCCGCAACCGGCTCGATGTCTCGCAGCTCAAGGCCGTGGTGCTCGACGAGGCCGACGAGATGCTCGATCTCGGCTTTCGCGAGGACATGGAGTTCATCCTCGAAACCACGCCCGAGACTCGCCGCACCCTTTTGTTCTCGGCGACGCTGCCGCGCGGCATCATCGCGCTGGCCAAGACCTATCAGCACGACGCGATGCGGATCGAGGTCGAAGGCGCCGAGGGCGGCCACGCCGACATCGAGTATCGCGCCATCCGCATTGCGCCGAGCGATGTCGAGCACGCCGTGGTCAACGTGCTGCGCTACGTCGAATCCCCGACCGCGATCGTGTTCTGCAACACCCGCAGCGCGGTGACGCATCTGCAGACCGCGCTGCTGGAGCGCGGCTTCGCCGTGGTGGCGCTGTCCGGCGAACTCACCCAGAACGAACGCACCGGTGCGCTCAACGCGCTGCGCGACGGCCGCGCCCGGGTCTGCGTCGCCACCGACGTCGCAGCGCGCGGCATCGATCTGCCGAACCTCGGCCTGGTCATTCACGCCGAGCTGCCGAACGACGCCGAGGTGATGCAGCACCGCTCCGGCCGCACCGGGCGGGCCGGCAACAAGGGCATCAGCGTCCTGTTAGTTCCGCCGGCGCGGCAGCGGCGCGCCGAACTGCTGCTGCAGCTCGCCGGCATCGAGGCGAACTGGGGCACCGCGCCGCAGGCCGACGAGATCCGCAGCCTCGATCAGCAGCGCATGCTGCAGGACCCGCTGTTCACCGAGGAGCCGACCGCCGAGGATCAGGCGCTGGCTCAGGCGCTGCTCGCCGAGCGCTCGCCCGAACAGATCGCGGTGGCGCTGGCCAGGGTGGTGCGCGCCCGGATGCCGGCGCCGGAGGACATTCTCGATCCCGGCGAACGGCCGACCCGCGGCCGCGACGAGCGCGGCGGCAAGGCCGCGCGCGAGCCGCGCGATCACGAGGTGCGCGACAAGGCGCCGCGGACGCGCTCGGCCAAGGCCGGCGAGAAGCACGCGATGGCGGGCGGCGTGTGGTTTCGCGCCGCGATCGGCAAGCGCAAGAATGCCGAGGCGCGCTGGCTGCTGCCGATGATCTGCCGCCGCGGCGGCATCACCCGGCAGGACATCGGTGCGATCCGGATCCTCGACACCACCACCGAGTTCGAGATTTCACCGGCCGCCGCGGACGCCTTCGCGGCGCAGATCAAGCGGCCCGATCACGACGACAACATCCGCATCGAACCGCTGATCGGCGCCAAGCCGATCCCGCCGCGCGAGGACAAGCGTCCGCCGCGGCCGGATGCGGACCGCAAGCCGGATCGCGACGCGCGCCGTGCCAAGCGCCCCGACTCGTGGTCGCCGCTGTCCGGCGAACCGCTGCCCGATCCGCGCGAGCAGGACGCGCCGCGTCCGGGCAAGCGCGCGCCGCACGACGACGCTCCGCGCGGCGGCAAGCCGGCGCGGTTCAAGGACAAGAGCTTCAAGGATAAGGGCTTCAACGACAAGGGCTTCAAGCCGCGCGGCGAGGAGCCGTTCGAGGGCGATTTCAAAGCCAAGCCGTTCAAGAAAGACGGCTTCAAGGCGGGCAAGGCGAAGGGCGACAAGCCCGCCTATGTCAGCAAGGCCCGCCGCGCCGATCCGTCGGCCAAGAACCCGCCGTTCAAGAAGAAGGCGAAGAAGAAGTTTCGCTGAGGCGCCTGCGGAGCGTGACGCCGGCCTCGCGCCGCATCTCACAAATAATAAGGCCGGGGACAATGCCCCCGGCCCTGATGTCGTCACACTGACAGCGGTCGCTTACAGCGTCAGCTCGTGGCGGCCGACCACCATCCAGTGCACTTCGTCCGGACCGTCGGCGAAGCGGAGGTGGCGAACGTCGGTGTACATCTCGGCGAGCGGGGTCCACTGCGAGATGCCGGTGGCGCCGTGCATCTGGATCGCCTGGTCGATGATCTTGCAGGCGCGCTCCGGCACCATCGCCTTGACCATGCTGACCCAGACGCGCGCTTCCTTGTTGCCGAGCACGTCCATCGCCTTGGCAGCCTTCAGCACCATCAGCCGCATCGCCTCGATCTCGCAGCGCGCCTGCGCGATGATCTGCAGATTGCCGCCGAGATGCGCCAGCTTCTTGCCGAACGCCTCGCGGGTCAAGCCGCGCGCCACCATCAGGTCGAGCGCCTTCTCGGCCTTGCCGATGGTGCGCATGCAGTGATGGATGCGGCCGGGGCCGAGCCGAAGCTGCGAGATCTCGAAGCCGCGGCCTTCGCCGAGCAGGATGTTCTCCTTCGGCACCCGGACATTGTTGAAGCGCATGTGCATATGGCCGCGCGGCGCGTGGTCGTGGCCGAACACGTGCATCGGGCCGAGCACTTCGACGCCGGGGGTGTCGACGGGCACCAGGATCTGCGACTGCTGCTTGCTCGGCGCGGCGGTCGGATCGGTCTTGACCATCACGATCATGATCTTGCAGCGCGGATCGCCGAGACCGGAGATGTAGTACTTCTCGCCGTTGATCACCCACTCGTTGCCGTCGAGCACGGCCGAGGTCGAGACGTTCTTGGCGTCGGACGAAGCGACGTTCGGCTCGGTCATTACATAGGCCGAACGGATCTCGCCGTTGAGCAGCGGCTTGAGCCACTTCTCTTTCTGCTCAGGGGTGCCGACGCGCTCCAGCACTTCCATGTTGCCGGTGTCGGGCGCCGAGCAGTTCATCACTTCGGAGGCGAGCGGCGCCTTGCCGAGTTCGGCGGCGATGTAGGCGTAGTCGAGATTGTTGAGGCCTTCGCCGGTCTCGGCGTCGGGCAGGAAGAAGTTCCACAGCCCCTGCTCCTTGGCCTTCGCCTTGGCTTTCGCCAGCAGATCGAGCTGCTCCTGGCTGAACGACCAGCGGTTCGGATTCTTCGCTTCGGCGATCTCGAACTCGTGCTGCATCGGCTCGACGACGTCGGCGATGAACTTCTTCACATGGTCATAGAGCGGCCGGACGGATTCGCTCATCCGCAGATCGTTGAGCGTGTCTTCGGGCGCGAGCGTGTAAGGGGTCTGGCGGGGGACGTAGGCCGTCTGCATGCGGGCGTGCTCCTCGTGCTTTTCTTGGTTGCGTTTCTTGGCGTCGTTGGCAGCCACTCCGCGTGGACGGCCGCGCAACGGTTATAGACACGAACCCGCCGGGTTGTCTTGATCGAACTGCGTTTAAAACAGCGTGCGAACCTAATCCCGCAATGCGAAAAATCATCTCGGCCGTACGCGCGCAATAGGCGACGGGGCAATCATAACGGTCCGCCGAACTCCACGTCGAACGGTTCCCCGCGTAGCAGCGCGCACTCGCCCCGTGATCGTTCGGCGGGTCGTCGCGCTTGATTGCTGTGGTCCGAATGAGTGCTACCATCGCCCCGATCCCAGCGCGTCAGCTACGCGGCTGCGGCGCTCATCACCGAACGGAGACCGAGGCATGGCGGAAGTGATCAGGGCGACAATCGTGTTCGTGCTGTCGAATTTTTCGCTGAGCTTCCTCGTCATCGGCCTGCTGTTCGCGCTGGTCGCGATCGCGCGGGCGCCGAAGCCGCTGCGATTCCCGGACGTGATCGACCGGCTGCTGGCCTGGCACCTGTTCTGGTCGATCGGCGTCTGTTACTTCTACAACTTCGTGATGCACGGCTTCTTCGGCAAGATGTCGGCGGCGTTCATCGGCTGGGCCGACAGCCCGTTCCAGTTCGAAGTCGCCACCGCGAGTCTCGGGTTCTCCGCCGTCGGCTTTCTCGCCGCCTTCCGCAGCTTCGACCTCCGCCTCGCTGCGATCGTCGGCCCCGGCCTGTTCACGCTCGGCGCTGCCGTCGGTCATATCAATCAGATGGTGACGCAGCACAATTTCGCGCCGGGCAACGCCGGGGTGGTGTTCTACACCGACATCCTCATCCCGCTGTTCGGCGCGGCGTTGCTGTGGCTGCAGCATCGCAGCCGAACCGATCGCGTGGCTGTGGCGCCGTCAGGCCGCGCGGCCTGAGCGCCGATCGCGACGGACGAACAGGCCGTCAGCCCGGTAATCATCCCGAACGCAGCGCGTTGAACTTGCAAGCCCGCTTCCCGGACAAAGGGGAAAGCCGACCGACGCCGCCGCAAGCGGCTCCGCGCCCCCATCTTGATCATGCCGATGGGCCGCCGCGAGCTTCTCGGCGCCGCCCAGCAGCGAGGACGCGCCGCATGCCCATCATCATGCTGAGTGCCGTGATCGGCATCCTGTTTCTGCAAGCGACCGGCGCGATCCCGCAGAGCAGCGTCGGCGGGCCGATGCTGATCGCGCTGGCCTTCCTGCTCGGCACGTTAGCGGTCGGCATCCACGACGCCCGAACCAGCCAACGCGGCCCGCTCGGCTGGATCGTCAGCATCGCCGTCGCCCTCACCGGCGCCTTCCTCTCCGCCCCGCTCGGCGGCATGGCCGTGACCATGCTGCTCGCCCCGTTCGTGCAGGGCTCCTCCTCCCTCGCCGCCGCCGGCGGCCCGGTGATGGCCGCCGCGCTCGCGGGCGCGATGATCGTGACGCTGGCCGGAGCGTGGGGCGCGATCTGGGTGGTGAACAGGTGGCGGTGAGCGGCGGCTTGGATAAGGGGAGCGCAGCGATCATCAAGTCCAGCTGACCAATGTGAGCTAGCCGATCTAGTCCCCGTCCCCGCCCGAACAGCTATCCCCATCCGAGTGGCAATGGCCTCCGCTGATCGCGGAGCCCGGACCACTCACGTCGGCACCGAATGGATCTCTTCCTTTCTTCCGAAGCGGCCAAGCCAGGGCCATTGCCCCGGAGGCGACGAGAATCAAAACGATCACCGCAATCCAATGAGACAACATGTCTTCGACCAGCCTGAAATCCCAGATCTAAGCTACCGACTAACAATTCCATCGTAACGCGGGGCAGCGACGGGCGACAGTCAGCGCCGTGGGCCTGTAGCCTGGATGAAGCGCAGCGAAATCCGGGGAGCATTGCGCGCGCCGAACCGCCGTCCCCCAACCGAACCGCCTTCCGCCTACGCCTTGACCGCGACTGCCTTCGCTCTATATATTCTGGCTAGATTTTCTAGCCAGAAAGAACCGCAAATGGCCGAGCGGAGTTGGTCGGTGCAGGACGCCAAGAACCGGTTCAGCGAGGTCGTCGAGGCCGCGCGGCGCAGTCCGCAGACGGTGACCAAGCATGGCAAGCCGGCCGTCGTCGTGGTCGACGTGGCCGAGTACGAACGACTTCAGCAACTCGAACGCGCCACCGCCCCGTCATTCGCCGACGTGCTGCTGGCGATGCCGCAGGACGATGGCGAGTTTTCGCGCGACGCCGTGCGGATGCGCGATCTCGATCTGTGATGTTTCTGATCGACACCGTCACGCTGTCCGAATTGCGCAAGCGGCGGCGCGACCCGAACGTCGTCGCCTGGTTCGAGCGCCAGCGAACCGCCGATCTCTTCATCAGCGTCATCAGCATCGGCGAAATCGAGCGCGGCATCGCCCGGCAGCGCGCGACCGATCAGCACTTCGCGGCCGCGCTCGCCGCCTGGCTCGACCGCGTCCTGACCGTGTATGGCGAGCGCATCGTCCCGTTCGATCTCCGCGCGGCGCGGCGCTGGGGCGCGCTAAGCGCCGCGCTTCATAACGACAGCGCCGACCTGATGATCGCCGCCACCGCGCTCGAGCACGGGCTGACGGTGGTCACGCGGAACGTGTCGGATTTCGCGCCGACCGGCGTGGCGGTGGTCAATCCGTTCGGTTCGTAGGGAGGGTTAGCCGAAGGCGCAATCCGCCGAGTAGCCGAATGGCTTGTCTTAAAGCAATGGCAGATTACGCTGCGCTAATCTGCCCTACGGGCTACGGGCTTCTGTTCGGCTCCGTCGTCCCAGGCTGGTGGCTGAGACGGTCAGCGATCTTCTGTCTTGGCAGCCTAAGCATCGTCAGGCTGCGCCAAATGCCTTTCGGCTGCCTCTATGAAACGCTCGCAAGCATCCTTCAGCGTGGGGTCCGACTGCGAAGGCAAGGAGCGTACGAAAGCCAGCACCTCACAAACGTCAGCGAACGGTAGCATCGCGTCCAGTCTAAAGCTGACGACCTTGTGAGTGACGTAATCGCCCATCGCGTGCGCTTGCCCTTGGTGGACAAAGACCCGAAGAAGCAAGGGCAAGAGCTTAGGATCAGCGGTGGTTTTCGCGAACCAAGCGGCTGGTCCATCGATGCCGTCAAATTCCTGCCAACGGTAGAGATAATCGATCAGGTGATGTCCTCTGATCACCTTTTCCGACTCGTTCTGGAGAAGGGTGACGAGCTTCGAGACCCAGGCTGACTTGCTCGCGGCCAACTGGTCGTCGTCGAATAGATTTTCGCCTTCACCTTTCTTGCGACGGTCAATATCGAGACCGATCAAGGTGCCCGGCACAGCCAACCCGTCGGCAACGCTTACGGCCCTTTCAAATGCGGCTCTCCGTTCACCCTGATTGGGCTCAGACCTGAGATACCAAAGAGCTGCGCGCCAACACGAAATGAACGGCATCCTCGAACTGAATCCGAACTCGTGCGGCAACGGCTCGGCGATATCGAAGATCGCCGGTAGCAAAGTATCCATGTTCTCCAGCGGGAGCTTGCCTCCTACTGCGGCCTGATCTAGGCGGTCGATCAACTCTGGTAGCAAGCCACGAGCGCTCATTCTAGAGACCACCTCGTCGATGTGCCTTCGATCGGCGGTGCCGGAAATGAAGTCAAGGAATTCAGAATCTGGTATTTGGCCTTCCGGCAGTCTGAGGAAGAAATAGCGATCGAAGTAGGCGGCCGAGCAAATTCTCCTTTCAGTCGCCCAACTGCTCTCGAAGTCCGAGCCGTGCCAAGGCGAACCGTACGCCCAGCCCACGACCGGAAAGAGCTGCGAGGCGATGCATTCGACAGACTCGCGACTCTCTTTGGTCGCGTGCCCGAAGAGAGCCTTGATCTGATCCTTGTCGCCGCTGGCACGGTCTTTGCTGCCAGTAACCATGCCTTTGTTACGTGACAACGCCAGATGTACGTCGGGCGCAAACACGCGCAATGCTTCTAGCGCTATCGTGTCGATCAAATTCGTCTCCATAACGCGGGATCCACGATGGAGAACAAATTGCACCTCGACTCCGGCGATGAAGCGCTTGGCGTCGCGAAGGTTACGGAAAAGATGTTTCAAACCACCGTGCCAGACGTTGCCCCAACGCGTCTGATCGAACGCGGAATCTTCCGGAAGGCCCTTGGTCAATTTTTCAAGTTCGTAGAGAACGATGCGCCCTATTCTGTCCCCCTCGACGACGGGAACGTCAAAGGCCGCCTGCACGATCTTCTCAAGGTAGCGGCGGCCTGATCCGGGCTCGCCGGCGTCGAACGCTCGCTCGACGACATCGCGCTGATATAGAAGCAGGTAGCTGAGCCCCGGAAGGTCAGCATTGGCTTTGACGTGTCTGATCACCGTCCGTATCTGATCCGGCTCAAGCCGGTCGATGTCGTCGATCACAATGAGGATGTTGCGCGGCAGGCTCTTCAGCCTGTCTTCAAGGGACGCCCGCGCCATGTCAAGCGGACGATCGTCTTCTCGGTCTCGCCAGAAGAATGCAATTGCATTGCTGAGCACGAGCATCACTCCGGCTAGGACCGTAAGGACCGCAGCAAGCCACTGCGCCGGCAGGTCGAGCGTAATGACACCGCCCGCTAACAGCAGACCGATTCCTCCGAGCAGAACGACCTGCTCCGAAAGCTTCGTCCCTGCTTGTTTCGCTGTACCGGAGAGACGTTCAAGAATGAGCGCGTAACGCCTGAACTCATGAGCTCTTAGCCGAGCGGACAGGGACTGCCCCTTGTCGCCGAGCGCAATCTCGATCTCGCGGAAGAAGGCACGTGTGATCGCATCGTCGTCCCCCCAGCGCCACGCATTGAAAGTGACAACCTTCATGGGCGGCGCGCCTGCCGGCGAAAGGGTCTCGACGACCAAGTTCTTGATCGACGTCTTTCCGGAACCCCAATCGCCTCGCAGCGCCACGACGAAGCTGTCGAACCCGCGGTATCTATAGATGACCGAACCGAGAGCGCGGGCGAACGATCCTCGGTCCAGGAGATCCTCGGTCGCGCGTTGTATCGGAAGGTCCGCTGTGAACACTTCTTCGCGTGGCTCACTGTCGTTTGAAGAGACGAGCGTTCCCAAAAAATTCTTTAGCCGCAATGCTATGCCGATCACGATATCTGCCTCAACGCAAAGCTGCTCCGCACCAGCTTCCTAGGGCTGCCGTCCGCGCCGCCCCGCCGCACAGGTGACGCAACATACTAGCCCTCTCTTCTATCGTTCGCACGTTAGATTCTTGAATCGGAGCAAACGCACGCCCTGATACGGGTAGGGTTCGGTGCGGTTTCTCGCACGATCTTCTGCATCCTAGGACTACCGCTCTCAATTCAAGAGCGCCGCTTCCGACCCATAGCCGACATCCCTGCGCCTGACAGACTCGTACGAGCGCCGGCGTCGATACTAAGCGTCAGGTTAACAAAAAGCCCCGGAGCATCGCTCCGGGGCTTCTTGTCGTCCGATGGATGGCCGGGTCAAGCCCGGCCATGACGGCGTGAGCAGGTAGCAGAGGCCGCGTGTGAGCGGCCGCGCCCTCCCCCATCAATACCGGTAATGATCCGCCTTGAACGGCCCCTCGACCTTGACGCCGATGTAGTCGGCCTGGTCCTTGCGCAGCTCGGTGAGCTTGACGCCGATCTTGGCGAGGTGCAGGCGGGCGACCTTTTCGTCCAGCGTCTTCGGCAGCACGTAGACCTTCTTCTCGTACTTGCCCTGGTTTTGGAACAGCTCGATCTGCGCCAGCGTCTGGTTGGTGAACGACGCCGACATCACGAAGGACGGATGGCCGGTGGCGTTGCCGAGGTTGACGAGGCGGCCTTCCGACAGCAGCACGATGCGCTTGCCGTCCGGGAAGGTGATCTCGTCGACCTGCGGCTTGATGTTGTCCCACTTCAGGTTCTTCAGATGCGCGATCTGAATTTCGTTGTCGAAGTGGCCGATGTTGCAGACGATGGCGCGATCCTTCATCGCGCGCATGTGCTCGATGGTGATGATGTCCTTGTTGCCGGTGGCGGTGACGAAGATGTCGGCGATCGGCGCCGCATCTTCCATGGTCACGACCTGGTAGCCTTCCATCGCCGCCTGCAGCGCGCAGATCGGATCGACTTCCGACACCATGACGCGGGCGCCGGCCTGGCGCAGCGACGCCGCCGAGCCCTTGCCGACGTCGCCGAAGCCGGCCACCATCGCGACCTTGCCGGACATCATCACGTCGGTGCCGCGGCGGATGCCGTCGACCAGCGATTCACGGCAGCCATAGAGGTTGTCGAACTTCGACTTGGTGACCGAGTCGTTGACGTTGATCGCCGGGAACAGGAGTTTGCCGGCCTTCTCCATGTCGTACAGACGATGCACGCCCGTGGTGGTCTCTTCCGACACGCCCTTGATGTTCTTGGCGAGCGTGGCGAAGTAGCCCTTCGGCTTCTCTTTCAGGATGCGCTTGATCAGCGCGAAGAAGATCTCTTCTTCTTCCGAATTGTGCTGATCGAGGAACACGGTGTCGCCGTTCTCGGCGCGCAGGCCCTGATGCACGAACATGGTGGCGTCGCCGCCGTCGTCGAGGATCATGTTCGGGGTGCCGCCGTCCGACCAGTCGAACAGCTTGGCGGTGTAGTCCCAGTAATCCTTCAGCGTCTCGCCCTTGACGGCGAACACCGGAATGCCGGCTGCGGCAATCGCGGCGGCGGCGTGATCCTGGGTCGAGTAGATGTTGCACGACACCCAGCGGACGTCGGCGCCGAGCGCCACCAGCGTCTCGATCAGCACCGCGGTCTGGATCGTCATGTGCAGCGAGCCGGCGATCCGCGCGCCCTTCAGCGGCTGCTTCGGGCCGTATTCCTCGCGGGTCGCCATCAGGCCGGGCATTTCGGTCTCGGCCAGCGAGATCTCCTTGCGGCCGAACTCGGCGAGGCCGATGTCCTTGACGATGTAATCGGTGAACTTGGCGGTCATGCGGATGGGTTTCCTGATGTCTGTGTCAGTCGAACTGAGCACTACGAACTGAATCGGGCAGTTTGAGGCAGTGCGCCTCGTCTCCCTCGCCCCGCACGTGCGGGGAGAGGGCCGGGGTGAGGGGCAGCCGCGAGGCTCGGCCTCGGTGAAAGGCCCCCTCACCCGGATCGCCGCTCCGCGGCGACCCGACCTCTCCCCGCGCGCGGGGAGAGGTTAGAGACGGTGGTACGGCTCTAGTTACACCGCACGCTTCATGGCGTCGGCAAGATCGGTCTTCTCCCAGGAGAAGCCGCCGTCGGCGTCCGGGGTGCGGCCGAAGTGGCCGTAGGACGAGGTCCGGGCGTAGATCGGCTTGTTGAGGTCGAGGTGGGTGCGGATGCCGCGCGGGGTCAGGTCCATCACCTCGGCCACGATGGTCTCGAGCTTGTCCTCGGCGACCTTTCCGGTGCCGTGGGTGTCGATGTAGATCGACAGCGGCCGCGCCACGCCGATCGCGTAAGCGAGCTGCAGGGTGCACTTGTCGGCGAGGCCGGCGGCGACGACGTTCTTGGCGAGGTAGCGCGCCGCATAAGCCGCCGAGCGGTCGACCTTGGTCGGGTCCTTGCCGGAGAACGCACCGCCGCCATGCGGGGCCGCGCCGCCGTAAGTATCGACGATGATCTTGCGCCCGGTCAGGCCGGAGTCACCATCCGGGCCGCCGATGAAGAACTTGCCGGTCGGGTTGATGTGCCAGATCGTCTTGTCGGTGATCCAGCCGGCGGGCAGCGCCTGGCGCACATACGGCTCGACGCAGTCGCGAACCTGGTTCGAGGTCAGATCCTCGACGAGGTGCTGATGCGACACCACGATCTCGCGGACGTATTGCGGCTTGCCGTTCTCGTACTGGATCGTCACCTGGCTCTTGCTGTCCGGGCCGAGCACCTTCTCCTTGCCGGAGTGGCGGGCTTCCGAGATCAGCCGCAGGATCTTGTGGGCGTAGAAGATCGGCGCCGGCATCAGGTCGGGCGTCTCGTTGGTGGCGTAGCCGAACATGATGCCCTGGTCGCCGGCGCCCTCTTCCTTGTTGGTGCCGGGCTGCAGCGCATCGACGCCCTGCGCGATGTCGGCCGACTGCGGATGCAGCAGGATCTCGATATCGCAGGTCTTCCAGTGGAAGCCGTCCTGCTCGTAGCCGATGTCCTTGATGGCTTCGCGGACGACGTGTTCGATCTGCTCGTTGGTGACCGAGGCCGGGCCGCGGGTCTCACCGGCGATCACCACCTTGTTGGTGGTCGCGAGCGTTTCGCAGGCGGCACGGATCGCCCACGGATCGATCCCGGCCTTCGGCCCTTCGCGGTAGAACAGATCGACGATCTCGTCGGAAATCCGGTCGCAGACCTTGTCCGGATGGCCTTCGGACACGGACTCACTCGTGAACATATAAGACGCGCGCATCACCAACCCCTTGTCCGCCGGACCCCGGCGGTGTTTTCGTGAAAGATACCTATCCTGAGAGATGTCAGTCGCGCCTGCGCGAGATGACGTAGGATTCGTCGTTGAACCAGAGACCGCTGTGCTTGCGCAGAACTTCTCTGGTGGCTTCCAAGTACTGGCCGTCCCGGGTCACTTCCGTGAGCCGGTCGTCCTCGATCTGCGCGACATACACCGCGGCATTCCATGCTGCAAAGGCCGTCGAATTGCCGATCGGTCCGGTGACCTCATTGGGCAAAGCCTCCATATCGTAGCGAAAGATCGAGCGGTTATCGGCGTAGGCATTGAAGTTCAGGTCTCTACCAGCCGAGCCGAGCTCGTATTTGACCGCGCGCAACAATTCGTGGCGGCTGACCGAGAACGGGTTCTCCTCCGGCCAGATCGATTGGACGATTTCCAATCCGGGATCGTGGCCGTGGGAATGGATGCCGATCAGCCGGCCGCCGGGGCGCAGCGCGCGGGCCAGCGGCGCGATGATCCGCTTGGCCCGGAAGTTGACGGATGATTTCGCCCGGTACGGCTGCGAGGCGATGATCAGGTCGAAATTGGCCTCGGTGCGGCCGGCGCGCGGGATCACGGCGTCGAGCAGGAAACGGTGGTCCTCGCGGTACAGCACGATCGCGACCGGGCGCTCGTACACCGGCATCCCGGTGCGGGGACTGACATTGGCGCGCCAATTGTCCTGCAGGAACGGCGCCAGCTCGGCGATCTGGGTCTCGAACTCGCCCGAAGAGCCCCCGCGCAGCGCCACCTCGTGCCAGATCATCCCGGCGGCGGCCGCGGAAGACGCCGGCGTCAGCCACGGCGCCTCGGCGTAGTTCATGTTGGTGAACACGAACACCGAGGCCGGGTGCTCGAACAGCCGGTCCGGCACCTTGTCGAGCGTCAGCCGCAGGTCCTCGACGCTGAGCTCCTTGCCGGAGACGTAGAACGGTATCTGGGGGAACCGCCCATGCATCGCGCGCAACACGCGCGCCAGAACCGTGCCGTCCCCACACCCCGCATCGAACACCCGCAGCGCGGGCGGGCGGGGGTGGATGTTGGCGAGCTCCAGCGCGACGCGGTCCGCCACCACCCGCTTTTCCCCGCAAGTGTGGACAAACAATAGATATTTCTGGCGGTTCTCGAAAAACCGGAAGTTGCTGCGCGGGTCCCGCCGCTCCAGCGGCACCACCAGCCCCCGCGGCGGCGGCGCAACGCCCAGCCCAGCAGCAACAAACGCCTCAATCCGCTCCAGAGTGTCCAGGGTAATGCGTTTTCCCTCGCGCAGCCGGTACACCAGCTTGCCGTCATTGACCGCACGACGGCCAAACGTCGTCTCGGCCATCCCGGCCTGACGGCAATAGTCCGATATCCGGTTGAGAAGCTGGTCGTTATTCATGTAACGGCGGGGTGGGCAGTTCCGCTTCGGTGAATTCCCATACCACGCATTTCCCACCGCCGAAAGGGCGACGATGAGATGAGTACCATCGATAAATCGGTGCAAACAGGGTTATGCCACCATCAAACTGTCATTGGGAAACAGCAATCCGTCTGCTAAGAGGCGCGCAAGTCCGGTGGCTCCGGGCGGCTTACGGAACGGATTGAGCGATGCGCATCACGATGATTGGGACGGGTTATGTGGGGCTGGTGTCTGGGGCCTGCTTTGCGGACTTCGGCCATCAAGTGACCTGCGTCGACAAGGATGCCAGCAAGATCGCGGCCCTGCATCGAGGCGAAATTCCCATTTACGAACCAGGACTTGACGAGCTGGTCGCAGCCAACGTCAAGGCCGGGCGGCTGGACTTCACCACCGACCTAACCGCCCCAGTGGGTGAAGCGGACGCGGTGTTCATCGCCGTTGGAACGCCGTCGCGGCGTGGCGACGGCCATGCCGACCTGTCCTATGTGTATGCGGCTGCAAAGGAAATCGCCGCTGCCCTAAAGGGCTTCACTGTCGTGGTGACCAAGTCGACGGTCCCGGTCGGCACCGGCGACGAGGTCGAGCGGCTGATCCGCGAGACCAATCCCGCCGCCGATGCGGCAGTGGCCTCGAACCCCGAATTCCTGCGCGAGGGCGCCGCGATCCGCGACTTCAAGTTCCCGGACCGGATCGTGATCGGCACCAATGACGAGCGCGCCCGCAAGGTGCTGGGCGAGATCTACCGGCCGCTGTCGCTGAACCAGGGCCCGCTGATGTACACCGCGCGGCGCACAGCCGAGCTGATCAAATACGCCGCCAACGCGTTCCTGGCGACCAAGATTACCTTCATCAACGAGATGGCCGACCTCGCCGAGAAGGTCGGCGCCGACGTCCAGGACGTCGCCCGCGGCATCGGCATGGACAATCGGATCGGCTCCAAGTTCCTCCACGCCGGCCCCGGCTTCGGCGGCTCGTGCTTTCCCAAGGACACCCGCGCGCTAGTACAGACCGCCCATGACCACGACGTGCCGGTGCGGATCGTCGAGGCCGTCCTCGCCGTCAACGACAATCGCAAGCGCGCAATGGCCCGCAAGGTCTCGCACGCGCTCGGCGGCAACATGCGCGGCAAGACCGTCGCGGTGCTCGGCCTGACCTTCAAGCCGGATACCGACGACATGCGTGAGGCGCCGTCGATCCCACTCGTCACCGGCCTAACCGACATGGGCGCCCGAGTGAAAGCGTTCGATCCCGCCGGCATGGCGCAGGCCAAGGCGGAGCTGCCGGACATCACGTATTGCGAAGACGCCTACGACTGCGCCAAGGGCGCCGACGCGCTGGTGATCGTCACAGAGTGGGTGCAATTCCGCGCGCTCGATCTGCCGCGGCTGAAAGCCGCAATGGCCCAGCCGATCGTCGTCGACCTGCGCAACATCTACCGCCCCTCCGAAATGGCCGAGCACGGCTTCAGCTATCACAGCGTCGGCCGCGGCGACGCGTAGTTGCCTCGCCGGCGCTGCTGATTTTTGTAGCGCCGGCCGCTGCCGCACGGCACCCGCCTCTCCGATCTCCATCCTGCTTGCTGATCGCGCCGCACCAGCGGCCGCGGTGGCGCGCGCTTGCGCAACACTATTGACCGACCGTTCGGTTAAGCTTTACGATCAGCAGAAAGCATAAGGTGCGATCGGCGCGGTCGGCGTCGTATACAAGGCACCGGGATTGGATCAGGCCAAAGGCGCTCGCAAGAAGCGCAGCCTGCAACGGAGGAAACAGATTCATGTCTCGCTACACGCATGTCCTGCGCAGCGTCGCCGTCGGCGCGACGGCTCTGGCGTTGTCCAGCTTCTCGCTGATGCACGGCGCATTGGCGCAATCCACCATCAAGCTCGGCTCGGTGCTGTCGATCACCGGCCCCGCGTCGTTCCTCGGCGATCCCGAGGACAAGACGCTGAAGATGTATGTCGACAAGATCAACGCCGCGGGCGGCGTCGATGGCAAGAAGATCGAACTCGTCGTCTATGACGACGGCGGCGACGCCAACAAGGCGCGCACTTTCGCCACCCGCCTGGTCGAGGACGACAAAGTGGTGGCGATGATCGGCGGCTCGACCACCGGCACCACGATGGCGATGATCCCGGTGTTCGAGGAAGCACAGATCCCGTTCATCTCGTTTGCCGGCGCGGTCGAAATCATCGATCCTGTCCGCAAATACGTGTTCAAGACCCCGCACACCGACAAGATGGCGTGCGAGAAGATCTTCGAGAACATCAAGGCGCGCAAATTCACCAAGGTGGCGATGATCTCCGGCACCGACGGCTTCGGATCGTCAATGCGTGCGCAGTGTCTGAAGGTCGCGCCGAACTACGGCGTCAGCATCGTGGCCGAAGAAACCTACGGCCCGCGCGACAGCGACATGACGGCGCAGCTCACCAAGATCAAGGCTGCCCCGGGCGTCGAGGCGGTGGTCAATCCCGGCTTTGGCCAGGGCCCGGCGATCGTCACCCGCAACTACGCGCAGCTCGGCATGTCGTCGACGCCGTTCTACCAGAGCCACGGCGTCGCCTCGAAGAGCTTCATCGAGCTCGCCGGCCCGGCGGCCGAAGGCGTGCGGCTGCCCGCCGCCGCGCTGCTCGTCGCCGACAAGCTGCCGGACAACGATCCTCAGAAGAAGGTCGTGACCGAGTACAAGGCGACCTACGAAGACACCACCAAGCAGCCGGTCTCGACCTTCGGCGGTCACGCTTATGACGGCCTCTACATCCTGGTGGATGCGATGAAGCGGGCGAAGTCGACCGATCCGAAGAAGGTTCGCGACGAGATCGAAGCCACCAAGGGCTTCGTCGGCACCGGCGGCATCGTCACCATGTCGCCGACCGATCACCTCGGCCTCGACCTTTCGGCGTTCCGGATGCTCGAGGTCAAGAACGGCGATTGGATGCTGGTGCAGCCGGGAAGCTGAGCAAAGTCGGATGTCATTCCGGGGCGCGGGCACCCGCCCGCGAACCCGGAATCTCGACCTAACAACTTCTGGATTCCGGGTTCGCGCGTTTCACGCGCGCCCCGGAATGACGAGAGCTCTGGGCGATCTGCCGCGTTCAATCGATCTGAAAGTCACTCCGGCGCCATGTCCGAACTGCTGCAATTCTTGATCTCGGGGCTGACGGTCGGAGCGGTGTATGCGCTGGTCGCGCTCGGCTTCACGCTGGTCTATCACGCCTCCGACGTCGTCAATTTCGCCCAGGGCGAATTCGTCATGCTCGGCGGCATGGTCACCGTGTTTGCGTACGCGGCTGGCGTGCCGCTACCGCTGGCGGCCCTGCTGGCGGTGATCGTCGCCGTGGTGGTCGGGCTGTTGCTGTATTGGCTCGCAATCGCGCCGGCGCGCGGCGCCTCCGCGGTCTCACTCATTATCATCACCATCGGCGCCTCAATCCTGCTGCGCGGCGCGGCCCAGATCGTGTTCGACAAGCAATTCCACAAGCTGCCGGCCTTCTCCGGCGACACGCCGATCCACCTCTTCGGCGCGGTGATCCAGCCGCAAAGCCTGTGGGTGCTCGGCGGCGCGGCCCTGGTGGTGCTGACGCTGTACTACGTGATGGAGCGGACGCTGATCGGCAAGGCTGTGGTCGCCACCGCCGCCAACCGGCTCGCGGCGCGGCTGGTCGGCGTCAACGTTGCCACCGTGATGGCGCTCGCCTTCGGCGGCTCGGCCGCGATCGGCGCCATCGCCGGAATCCTGATCACCCCGATCACCCTGACCAGCTACGACGTCGGCACGCTGCTGGCGCTGAAAGGCTTTGCCGCCGCGATGCTCGGCGGCATGGGCAATCCGCTCGGCGCCGTGATCGGCGGCTTGTTGCTGGGCCTGTTGGAATCGTTCGGCGCCGGCTACGTGTCGTCGACCTATAAGGACGCCATCGCCTTCATCGTCATCCTCGCCGTGCTGTTCGTCGCGCCGCAGGGGCTGGTCGGCCGTCGTACCGTCGAGCGGGTTTGAGTGATGCTGAACCTGTTCGGACGCCGGTCCGTCATTCTGGTCACGCTCGCCGTCGTGATGGCGGTGCTGCCGCTGCTGTTTCCATCGAGCTATTACTTCCGCGTCGCCTCGCTGGTCTGGGTGTCGGCGCTTGCGGCGGTCGGGCTCAATATTCTGATGGGCAAAGCCGGCCAGGTCAGCCTCGGCCATGCCGGGTTCTTCGGTATCGGCGCTTATGCGGTGGCGATCGGGCCGGCGCATTTAGGCCTCAACGCGCTGCTCGCCGTGCTCGTCGGCGCTCTGCTCTCCGCCCTGCTCGCCTTTCTGGTCGGCCGCCCCATCCTGCGGCTGAAGGGGCATTACCTCGCCATCGCCACGCTCGGGCTTGGCGTGCTGGTAGCGATGGTGATTACCACCGAAAGCGGCTGGACCGGGGGGCCTGACGGCATGCCGGTGCCGAAGCTCAGTCTGTTCGGCTGGCGCGTCTCCGGCTCGAACACTTGGTACTGGATCACGGCGGGGCTGCTGCTGATTGGCACCTGGTTCGCGCTCAACCTCGACGACACGCCCACCGGACGTGCCTTCCGGGCGCTGCACGACAGCGAGATCGCCGCGCGCACCGCTGGCGTGCATGTCGAACGCTTCAAGCTGCAGGCCTTCGTCATCGCCGCGGTGTACGCCTCGATCGCCGGCTCGGCGCTGGCAATGATGAACGGCTTCGTCAATCCGGATCAGGCGGGCTTCCTGCATTCGGTCGAGCTGGTGACGATGGTGGTGCTCGGCGGCCTCGGCTCGATCGTCGGCAGCATCGTCGGCGCCGCGGTGCTGGTGGTGCTGCCGCAGCTGCTGACGGTGTTTCAGAACTACGAGCATTTCCTGCTCGGCCTGATCATCATCGTGTCGATGATCTTCATGCGCGACGGCATGGTGCCGATGCTGGCGAAGCTGACCATGAGGGCGCGGCGATGACGCTTCTGAAGGTCAGCGATGTCGGCATCGCATTCGGCGGCGTCAAAGCGATCGACGGCGTCGGCTTCACGGTGGCGCCCGGCGAAATCCTGTCGATCATCGGCCCAAACGGCGCCGGCAAGACCACTTTGTTCAATGTCGTCTCCGGCATGTACGCCGCCGACCACGGCCGGATCGAGCTGGACGGCCGCGACGTCACCGGCCTGCCGCCGGACGAACTCGCCACCCGTGGGCTGTCGCGCACCTTCCAGAACCTGCAGATCTTCCACCGCATGACCGCCGCCGAGAACGTGATGGTCGGGCGGCATCTGCAGGAGCGCTGCAGCCTGTTTGCCGATCTACTGCGCCTGACCTCGGTGACGCGGCAGAACCGCGCCACCCGCGCGGCAGCGCTCACGCTGCTCGATCAGGTCGGCCTGCGCGATGTCGCCGACGTCGCAGCCGGCTCGTTGTCGTATGGCGCGAGCAAGCGGCTGGAGATCGCCCGCGCGCTCGCCGCCGAACCGCGGGTGCTGCTGCTCGACGAGCCGGCAGCCGGGTGCAATTCGGTCGAGACCGAGGAAATCGACCGCCTGATCTGCCGCGTCGCCGACCAGGGAATCGCGGTGGTGCTGGTCGAACACGACATGAAGCTGGTGATGAAGATCTCGCATCGCATCCTGGTGCTCAATCAGGGTCGGATGCTGGTCGAAGGCACGCCCGACGAGGTGCGGCACAATCCGCTAGTGGCGGAAGCCTATCTCGGACGCCACGGCGCGCGGGAGGCGGCGCGTGCTTGAGGTGAAGGACCTGCACAGCGGCTACGGCCGGATCGACGTCCTTAAAGGCATCGGCCTCGAAGTACGTGCCGGTGAAGTCGTCGCGCTGATCGGCTCCAACGGCGCCGGCAAGACAACGCTGCTGCGGGCGCTGTCCGGCGTGCAGCCGGTGTCCGGCGGAGAAATCCGGTTTCTCGGCCAACGCATCGACAAGCTGGCGCCGCACAAGCGCGTTGGCCTCGGCATCACCCAGTCGCCCGAGGGGCGCCAGATATTCGGCCCGCTCAGTGTCGCCGACAATCTCAGGCTCGGCGCTTATTTGCGCAAGGACGACGGCATCGAGGCCGACCGCGAGCGCGTCTATTCGATGTTTCCGATCCTGAAGGACAAGCGCGACCAGCAAGCCAGCGGCCTGTCCGGCGGCCAACAGCAGATGCTGGCGATCGGCCGCGCCCTGATGGGCCAGCCGAAGCTGCTGCTCCTCGATGAGCCCTCGCTCGGGCTTTCGCCGATCCTGGTCGACCAGATCCTCGACGCCGTGGTTGCGATGCGTAACAGTGGCATCACCATCCTGCTGGTCGAACAGAACGCCGCGGCCGCCCTCGAAATCGCCGACCGCGGGTACGTGATCGAAACCGGCCGCATCGTTCACGCCGGCCCCGCCGCGGAGCTGCTCACCGATCCGAAGGTGAAGGCGGCGTATCTCGGGCTCGACTAACGCCAGGCGATAGGCACTCCGTCAGCCTCCGTCCCCCACACCGTCATTCCGGGGCGCGCGGAGCGCGAACCCGGAAACTGGAGCTGTTGAGCACCCCGCATCGCCATAACTTCTGGATTCCCGGTTCACTCGCTTCGCGCGCGCCCCTGAATGACAGGGCTCGTTTGAAACGCAAATGGCCGGGACAAGCCCGGCCATCAAGCAGATCCAAAGGTCGGAACGAGACTGCTTACTTGCCCCAAACGTCCCAGGAGACTTCCACCGCGAGGCGGAGCTTGTCCCACTGCTCCTGCTCGGACAGGATGTTGCCCTCTTCGGTCGAGGCAAAGCCGCATTGCGGCGACAGCGCGAGCTGGTCGAGCGGCACGAATTTCGACGCCTCTTCGAGCCGGCGCTTGATCGCGTCCTTGCTCTCCAGTTCGCCGAATTTCGAGGTGATGACGCCGACCACCACGACCTTGTTGCCCTTGGGCAGGAAGCGCAGCGGCTCGAAGCCGCCGGCGCGCTCGGAGTCGTATTCCAGGAAATAGCCGTCGTAATTGATACCGCCGAGAAGCGTCTCCGCCACCGGTTCGTAGCCGCCCGAAGAGATCCAGGTCGAGCGGAAATTGCCACGGCAGACGTGGGTGGTGATCACCATGTCGGCCGGTCGATCGGCGATCGCGTAGTTGATCACCCGCGCATAGATCTGCTGCAGATTGTCCGGATTGTCGCCGCGGGCACGTGCCTTCTGCAATTCGTCCTGAGAGCACAGATACGCCCACACGGTGTCGTCGAATTGCAGATAGCGGCAGCCGGCGTCGTAGAACGCTTTCACGGCCTTGCGATAGGTCTTGGCGAGATCCTGGAAGAAGCCATCGAGATCCGGATAAACCTCGCTGGAGATCGCCTTGCGGCCGCCGCGGAAATGCAGCACGGCCGGCGACGGAATGGTCATCTTCGGCGTCACATGCGCGATGTCGGCGTGCTTCTTGAGGAAGCGGAAGTGATCGAGCATCGGATGGTCGTCGGGGAAGTCGAGCTTGCCGATGACGCGGATCGAATCGTTGCGGGTCTGCACGCCGGCGAACTGAATGCCGGTGTCGGGATGGTAGAGCTCGCAGCCGGTGAGATGGCTCAAGAAGTCGAAGTGCCACCATGAGCGGCGGAACTCGCCGTCGGTCGCGAGCTTCAGCCCGATCGCCGACTGCTTATGGACGACCTTCTCGATCTCCATGTCTTCGATCTCGCGCAGATTGGCGGCGGTGATCTCGCCCTTCTCCAGCTTGGCGCGGGCTTCCTTGATCTTCTGCGGCCGCAGCAGGCTGCCGACCTCGTCGGCTCGGAACGGTGGCTTTGTTCTTTGCGTCATTGTCACTCCCCAAGGTCAGCTCTTGGCTCCGCCGGAGACGCCCAGATAGCGTTCCAACGTTGCGGCATCATCCTTCAGCGCCGCGCTCGCCGCATCATGCACGATCGCGCCGCGTTCCAATATCACAACCCGATCCGCGAGCTGGAGGATTTTTCGCGCGTTCTGCTCGACGATGATCGTGCAGATGCCGCCGGAGCGGGTGATGGTGCCGAGCGCGGTTAGCAATTCGTCAACGATGATCGGCGCGAGGCCCTCAGTCGGCTCGTCCAGCAGCAGCACCTTGGGATTGAGCGTCAGCGCACGGCCGATCGCCAGCATCTGCTGCTCGCCGCCCGAGAGCTGATTGCCGAAATTGCTGCGTCGCTCCTCAAGCCGCGGAAACATCTGGTACACCCGCGCCACCGTCCACGGCCCCGGCTGCGCCACCGCAGTAAGGTTCTCCTCGACGGTGAGCGACTTGAAGATGTTGCGCTCCTGCGGCACCCAGCCGATCCCGGCCCGCGCCCGCTGATCCGGGCGCAGCGCGGTGACATCGACGCCGCCGACCGCGATGGTGCCGGAGAAGCGGCGGGTGACGCCGACGATGGAGTTGATCAGCGTGGTCTTGCCGGTGCCGTTGCGGCCAAGCAGAGCCAGGACTTCGCCTTCCGCAAGACGCAGCGACATCGACGGCAGCACCACCGCCTCGCCATAGCCGGCGCGAAGCTGATCGATCGCAAGCAAGTCAGACATTGGCCAGCTCAGGCATTTCGAGCTCAGACGTTACGAGCTCAGACATGGGCATCCTCGCCGAGATAAACCGCCTTGACCTGCGGATCGTGCGCAACCTCTTCAGGCGTGCCTTCGGTCAGCAGCGCACCGGAGACCAGCACCGAGATGCGGTCGGCGAACGAAAACACCAGGTCCATGTCGTGCTCGATCAGCAGCACCGTCACCTCGCGCGGCAGGCCGGCGACCGCGGCGAGAATGTCGTGGCGCTCGCTCTCCGGCACACCCGCGGCGGGCTCGTCGAGCAGCAGCACCCGCGGCTTGGTAGCGATCGCTACCGCGATCTCAAGCAGCCGCTGCTTGCCATACGGCAGTGTGCCGGTCGGCTCGTTCATCACGTCGAGCAGCTTGAAGCGCTCGAGGTTCTCGGCGATCTCGTCGTTGATATCGGCACGCGTGCCCATCCGCCGCCACCAGTCGCCGCCATGACCAGAGCGCTCCGACACGGCGAGCCCGATGGTCTCGAGCGGCGTCAGGTCGGCATAGAGCTGGTTGATCTGGAAGGTGCGCGACAGCCCGCGCAGCACCCTTTTGTGCACGGGCATTTGGGTGATGTCGTGGCCCTCGAGCAGGATGCGGCCGCCGTTGGGCTTGAGCACGCCGGTGAGCTGGTTGATCACCGTGGTCTTGCCGGCGCCGTTGGGGCCGATCAGGGCATGGCGCGCGCCGGCTTCGACATTGAGCGACAGGTTACGGGTGACGTTGAGCCCGCCGAAGTGCTTCTCCAGCCCGATGGTTTGCAGCGCCAGGGTCATTTTGCGTCTCCCGCCGCGGGCTTGCCGCCCCGCACCGCGCGCACGATCGCACGTGGTAGGAACAGCACCCAGCGGTGCAGCCGCTCGCGGCCGATCAACACGATCACCACCAGCACCAGGCCGATCCAGAACAGCCAGTATTGCGGCGTAAGGATCGAGAAGGTCTCCTGCAGCAGCTTGAACACCACCGCGCCGATCAGTCCGCCATACAGATAACCTGTGCCGCCGAGCACCAGCACCAGGATCAGATCAGCCGAACGCTCGAACGAGAACACGTCGAGCGAGGCGAGCTGGGTGGTCTGGGTAAACAGCGCGCCGGCGATCCCCGCATAGAACGCCGCGAAGGTGTAGATCGCGACCAGCCGGGCGTTGACCGGGATGCCTACCGCCGAGGCGCGCAGCGGGTTGTTGCGGATCGCGCGCAGCGACAGGCCGAATGGCGAATGCACCACCCGGCGCGCCAGCAGGAACAGCACCAGCAGCACCGCAACGGTGTACCAGAATCCGACCTTGCCGAAGATGTCGAACTCGAAGATGCCGAGCAGCGGCTGCATCACGATCCCCTGCAGGCCGTCGGTGCCGCCGGTGATGTTGGAGAACCGCTCCGCCAGCGCTTCGAGCAGCAGCGCAATGCCGAGCGTCACCATCAGCCGGGTGAGATCAACGCCACGAATAACCAGGAAGCTAGTGGCGAAGCCGAGCACAGCGGCGACGAGACCTGCGACCAGCAGCGCCAGCACCGGTTCGCCGACGATGCCGTGCAGCGCCAGCAGGCCAGCGCTATAGGCGCCTACGCCGAAGAATGCGGCGTGGCCGAGCGAGACGATGCCGGCATAGCCAAGGATCAGATCCAGCGACAGTGCGAACAGGCCGAGCCGCACGATCTCGGTCATGATCAGATAGCGCGACGGAAACAGCAGGCCGCAGCCGATCAGCAAGGCCCAGAACGCGAACTCGGCCCAGTGCCATCGCGCGGTGCGGCGGGCGTGGAAGCCGACGTTTTCGGGAGGAGTCGACATGCTCATCAGCGCGCCGCGGTGCGGCCGAACAGGCCATTGGGACGCCAGATCAGGATCACGATCATGATGGTGTAGATCACGAACGGCCCGAGCTTTGGCAGATAGTATTTGCCGGCGACGTCGCCGATGCCGAGCAGCAGCGAGGCGAGGAACGGCCCGGTGATCGAAGAGGAGCCGCCGACGGTGACGACGATCAGGAAGTAGATCATGAACTTCAGCGGGAAATACGGATCGAGCCCGAGGATCTCGGCGCTGAGCGCACCGCCGAAGCCGGCCAGCCCGCAGCCGAACGCAAAGGTCAGCGCGAACACCTGCGGCACGTTGATGCCGAGGCCGGATGCGACGCGCGGATCATCGACCGCCGCACGCAGCCGGCTGCCGAACCGCGTCTTCGCCAGGGTCAGTTGCAGGCCGACGGTCAGAAGGCCGCAGATCACGATGATCATCAGCCGGTAGCGGCCGATGCCGACGCCGAACAGGTCGATCTGCCCCTGCAGCGCCTCCGGCAGCTGCATGAAGACCCGTGACGAGCCCATGATGTAGTCGACTGCGGCGACCGACATAAACACCAGCCCGACGCTGAACAGCACCTGATCGAGATGAGTGCGGGCGTAGAGATGACGGTACAACAGCCGCTCCAGCACCGCGCCGATCGCGGCGCTAGCGAGGAAGGCGAGCGGCAGCGCGGCGAAGAACGGCCAGCCGGCGCGATTGACCAGCACTGCGCAGACATAGCCACCGGCCATCGCGAACGCACCGTGCGCGAGATTGACGAAATTCATCAGCCCCAGCGTCACAGCCAACCCGCATGCGAGCACGAACAGCAGCATGCCGTAAGCAACGCCGTCGAACAGGATGGTGAGCAGGGTCATAAAAGGAACAATCAGTTCTCTGTCGTCATTCCGGGGCGCTCGCGCTAGCGAGCGAACCCGGAATCCAGAGGTTGTTGACCGATCGAGATTCCGGGTTCGCGCTTCGCGCGCCTCGGAATGACGCGTGGATGTTTCCAGTCATACCCGGCTTGTCCCGGCCATGACGACGGCTCGTCGCACCGCGACTACTTCTTCGTCTTGCCCGGGTCCTTGACCGCGTCGACCTTGTCGAACTCGACGTTGTAGAGCTCGCCGTCGACCTTCTCGACCTTGCGGATGTAGACGTTCTGGACGATGTCGCGAGTGTCGGGATCGATCGAGATCGGGCCGCGCGGGCTCTCCCAGGCCATGCCCTTCATCGCGGCGATCAGCGAGTCGCCGTCGGCCTTGCCGCCGGTCTTCTTCAGCGCTTCGTAGATCAGGTGGATGCCGTCGTAGCCGCCGACCGCCATGAAGCCCGGCCGTTGACCGAATTCCTTCTTGTAGGCGGCGACGAACGCCTTGTTCTTCTCCGACGGATGCGCCGCCGAGTAGATGTGGGCGGTGACCACGCCGATCGCGGCATCGCCCATGCTGTTCAACAGGTCATCATCCATCACGTCACCGGGACCGATTACCTTGATGCCCGACTTGTCGAGGCCGCGTTCGGCGAACTGCTTCATGAAGTTGCCGCCCTGCCCGGCCGGCACGAACACGAACATCGCATCCGGCTTTGAGTCCTTGGCGCGCTGCAGGAACGGGGCGAAATCCGGATTGGCGAGCGGCACCTTGACCTCTTCGACGATCTGGCCGCCGCCGGCTGTGAAGCGCTCTTTGAAGGCGGCCAGCGCGTCGTTGCCGGGCGCGTAGTCGGACGTCAGCGTCACCACCTTCTTGATGCCGTTCTTCACCGCCCAGTCGCCGATCACAGTCGAGGACTGCGGCAGCGTGAACGAGGTGCGGACGATGTAGGGGGAGCGCTCGGTGATGATCGAGGTGCCGGCCGCCATCACCACTTCGGGCACCTTCGCCTGGGTGGCGAGCGGCGCCGCGGCCAATGCGGCGGGGGTGATGCCGAAGCCGGCGATGACGTTGACCTTGTCGTTGACGATCAGTTCCTGTGCGAGCCGCTTGGTGTTGTCCGGCACCGCGGCGTCATCCTTCAGGATCACTTCGATTTTCTTGCCGGCGACGGTGTCGCCGTTCTGCTTGATGTAAAGCTTGACGGCGTTGTCGATCTGCTTGCCGGTCGACGCCTGGCCGCTGGTCATCGGCACGATCAGGCCGATTTTCACGGTGTCCTCCGCATGCGCCACCGCGATCGGCGCGGCGCCTGCCAGTGCGATGAAGGCTGCCTGCAACAGCGTTCGTCTGCCCATCCGCATGAGTGTTTCCTTTTCCCTTGCCTCTTTGTCGAGGCTTATGGCCCATCCCACCTTAGCCGACACGGCGTGACGCTGTCTCACGAAGCGCGCGATGGTCGGCGGGCGGAGCGTCAAGGCGCCGGATGATGTCACACCGGCCGACGACAACGATGTTGCCGACGATCCGACGTCCACGGTTCCGACGCAGGCTTGGCCATATCATTGCCACGGAAACTGAAATGATGGTGCGATATCAGGTATGCTGTTATCCAATAGCGGTGCGGGTTTGGAACGTTCGTCGGAACGCGGTAGACAGCCGCACCGGCGCCTTCTGCCGGTGACGACGAAGCGAGATGTATCGATGCGAGTTGGGATGGTTCGGGGACTGCGCTTGGCGTGCGCCGTGGTGATGCTGGGCGCGCTGACGGGCTGCGGCTCGATCAACAGCGCGCTCACCACCGGGATGGCGGACTATGTGCCGCAGTGGGCCGGCGGACTGCCGGCTGACGCCCCGCCGCGCCCTGGTACCGCCAGGTACGACGCCTATATGAAGGAGCAGGAACGGCTCCGGAAAATGCCGGCGGCCGAGCGGGAAAAGCTCGAAGCGGCAAAGGCTGCCGAAGCCGGACAGCCGCCCGCGGGCGCGCCGGCCCGATAGGACGAACGCCAGCGGTCGTCCTCGACTCCCGCGTCTCTCGGAGTTTTGGACCATCATGCGCTGGTTCTTCGGCGGCCTCGCCGCGCTCATCATTCTGGTCATCGTCTATGTCGGCTCCGCAGTCGTCTCGCTCGGCGGCCTTGCCGACGCGGTGCGCAGCGGCGACGGCGCTGGCGTAATCGCCCGCACCGACGTCAAATCGCTAACGCAGTCATTGGCCGACCAGATCGTCGCGGCCTATCTCGAACGGATCGGACAGACCCGCGAGATCCGTCCCTCCGAGCGCATGCTGGTGCGCGCCGCCGGCCTTGGCATCGCCGACGCGATGATCGCCAAAATGCTGACGCCGGACCATCTGACGCAGTTGCTGAAGACCGGAAAGCTCGAAGGCGTCCAGGACCTGCCGCCGATCGCCGGCCTGCCTCAGCTCGGCACCATCGACACCAAGAACGTGCTGGCGACGCTCGGCCGGTTCCGTTTCGTCGAGCCGGTCGAATTCGCGGTGCGGATCAGCGACACCACCGATGCCGACAGCTACAGCGAAATCCGGCTGCACTTCGCCGGCTCGGGCTGGCAGCTCGCCGGCCTGGTGCTGCCGAGCCGCGTCGCCCGCGCGCTCGCCGCGACGCTGCCGGTGAAATAGCCTCAGTCGGTGAACACCACCGTCTTGCGGCCGTTGAGGATCACCCGGTCGTCGAGGTGATAGTGCAGCGCCCGGGACAACACCCGGCGCTCGATATCGCGGCCCTTGCGCACCAGATCGGCCGGGGTGTCGCGATGGCTTATGCGTTCGACGTCCTGATCGATGATCGGGCCCTCATCGAGCGCGCTGGTGACGTAATGCGCGGTGGCGCCGATCAGCTTGACGCCGCGGTCGAACGCCTGGTGGTACGGCTTCGCACCCTTGAATCCGGGCAGGAACGAGTGGTGGATGTTGATGCAGCGGCCGGCGAGCCGCGCCGACATCTCGTCCGACAGGATCTGCATGTAGCGCGCCAGCACCACCAGATCGGTGTGGGTCTGGGCGATCAGGGCGGTGATCGCCGCCTCCTGTTGCCGCCGCGTCTCCTTGTTCACCGGGAAGTGGTAGAATGGGATATCGCCGAAATCGAAACCGCTGAAGGTCTCGCGCGGGTGGTTGGAGACGATCGCGGTCGGGATCATGTGCAGGTCGCCGACCCGCCAGCGATACAGAATGTCCGCCAGACAGTGGTCGGACTGCGACACCAGCAGCATCACCTTGCGCCGGGTCTCGCGGTCCCGCATGTGCCAGCCCATCGTGAACTTGGCAGCGATCACGCCGAAGCCGGTCCGCAGCGACGCCAGCGGAATCACCTTCTCGGCGGCGTTGAACACAACCCGCATGAAGAAGTGGCCGCTCTCGGTATCGTTGTATTGCTGCGCGTCGAGAATGTTCTGTCCGTTCTCGAACAGGAACGTGCTCACCGCGGAGACGATCCCGGCACGATCCGGGCACGATAGAGTCAGGACATACTGATGATGGGGCATGGCGATCTGGGCGGCAGCGCCGGCGGCGCTGGAACTCGTTGCGGTGCCCTGCTGTAGCATCGCCGCATCGCTTGCGCCAATCCCGGAGACCGGCGCAAGATGCCCCGACAATGGGCGAAGGGCGAGACTGCATGGCCGAACGGCTCCAAGGCACCCGTATCCTGATCCTGGAGACCCGCGAGGAGGCTCAGTTCGCCCGGCTGCTGGCCGAACAGGGCGCCGACGTCCTGCAGTGCCCGATGTTCGAAATCCGCGATGCGCCCGACCCGGCCCCGGTCTCCGCTTGGATCGACCGGCTGATCGCCGTGCCGTTCGACGATCTGGTGCTGCTGACCGGCGAAGGGCTGCGACGCCTGACCAAGCTGGCCCGCGCGACCGGCCGCGAGCAGTCTTTCGTCGCGGCGGTGGGCCGGACGCGAACCTTCATCCGGGGACCGAAGCCGGGCCGTGCCTTGCGCGAGATCGGGCTGGAGCCGCAGGTGACTGCCGAAGCGCCGACCTCCGAGGGCGTCGCCGCCACGCTGAAACGTTATGATCTCGCGGGCCGCCGGATCGGCGTTCAGCTCTATCCCGAACGTGACCACGCCGCGCTGCTCGATGCCATCACGGCGCAAGGTGCGATCGTCGATGCGGTGCTGCCCTATGCCTACGACGCGCGCGCGGCCGAACAGACGGTCGTCATCGCAGTCGAGGAGATGGCGCAAGGCCGCGTCAACGCGCTGGCGCTGACCAGTTCCGGTCAGGTGCGGCGGCTGTTCGACGTCGCCCGCGCACATGCCTGCGAAGACCGCCTGCGCGAGGGATTAAGCCGCACGCCGATCGCCTCGGTGGGTCCGGTGGTCAACGAGGAACTTGCCGCGCACGGCTTCGCGCCGACCATCACCCCTGCCAATGAGGCGTTCTTCATGAAGCCGCTGATCAGCGCGATGATCGTCGCACTCGGCAGACGCGCGCCGCGCAACACCGCAGCGGGTTGACGCACCAGGTCGTCAACACTCGGCCCAGCCGATCGCTTGGTTCCATTGCACGGAATTTGAACCGGAGGCGCCGTCCATCTTTTGGACGGCATGATGCGTCGCTCGGCAACTAGCTACCGACCAATGACGGAGCCGGTGTTTATTAACTAATCGTCAGCAAAGGGCGGTTGAAACGCACGACTGATCTGGGCTAACACCGAAACAACGATCTAACGAATAAAGTTTTCAGGGAGGACTGCTAAATGCGTAAAGCTCTGCTTGCAGCCGTCGCTATCGCGCTGCCGATGTTCGGATCGGTTGCGATGGCGCAAGAGACCGTCAAGATCGGTTACATCGATCCGTTGTCCGGCGGCGGCGCCAGCGTCGGCGAAGGCGGCCTCAAGACCTTCCAATATCTCGCCGACGAACTCAACGCCAAGGGCGGCATCCTCGGCAAGAAGGTCGAGATCGTTCCGCTCGACAACAAGACCAATCCGCAGGAAAGCCTGATCCAGGCGCAGAAGGCGATCGACGCCGGCGTGCGCTACGTCACCCAGGGCAACGGCTCGTCGGTCGCCGGCGCGCTGTCCGACTTCCTCACCAAGTACAATGAGCGCAACCCCGGCAAGGAAGTTCTGTACTTCAATTACGCCGCGGTCGATCCTGTGCTGACCAACGAGAAGTGCAGCTTCTGGCACTTCCGCTGGGACGCCAACTCCGACATCAAGATGGAAGCGCTCACCAACTACATGAAGGACGTCCCGGCGATCAAAAAGGTCTATTTGATCAACCAGGATTACTCCTTCGGTCAGTCGGTGCGGACCCAGGCCCGGGCGATGCTGGCCAAGAAACGTCCGGACATCCAGATCGTCGGTGACGAACTGCATCCGCTGCTCAAGATCTCCGACTTCGCGCCCTACGTCGCCAAGATCAAGGCGTCCGGCGCCGACACCGTCGTCACCGGCAACTGGGGCCAGGACATCGCGCTGCTGCTGAAGGCGGCCGCAGACGCCGGCCTCAAGGTGAGCTGGTACACCTACTACGCCGGCGGCGCCGGTGGCCCGACCGCGATCAAGCAGACCGGCCTCAACCATCAGGTGTTCCAGATCACCGAAGGCTTCGCCAACGTCGATCACAAGCCCTCACAGGACTTCGAAAAGGCGTTCCGCGCCAAGGTCGACCTCAGCCTGTGGTATCCGCGCGCCGTGAACGAGATGCGGATGTTCGCGGCCGCGGCCGAAAAGGCCAAGTCGCTGGATCCGGTGAAGGTCGCGCAGGCGCTCGAAGACATGAAGTTCGAAGTGCTGGACGGCGGCGAAGGCATCATGCGGAAGGACGACCACCAGTTCTTCCAGCCGATCTACATCTCGTCGTTCGGTGACATTCCGGCCGGCCAGTTCGATGAAGAAAAGACCGGCTGGGGCTGGAAGCAGGTCGCCAAGATCGACACTGCTCAGACCATGCTGCCGACCACCTGCAAGATGGACCGGCCGTAAGCCTCACCCCGTCATGCCCGGCCTCGTGCCGGGCATTCACGCCTTCGGCGTGGACTCACAACAGACGTGGATGGCCGGGACAAGCCCGGCCATGACGACCTCACATCGTCAGGCGGCCTAACCCCATCATGCTCGAACTGATCGTCATTTCCACCCTCAATGGCGTTCTGTACGGAATGCTGCTGTTCTTGATGGCGAGCGGGCTCACCGTCATCTTCAGCATGCTCGGCGTGCTGAACTTCGCTCATGCCAGCTTCTATATGCTCGGCGCTTTCTTCGGCTATCAGATCAGCCGCTGGACCGGGTTCTGGCCGGCGCTGCTGATCGCGCCGCTGCTCGCTGGCGCCATCGGCGCCGCGGTCGAACGTTTTGGCCTGCGCCGCGTCCACCGCAACGGCCATGTCGCCGAACTGCTGTTCACCTTCGGGCTCGCCTTCGCGATCGAGGAAGTGGTCTCGATCATCTGGGGCAAGGTCCCGGTCGACTACCGCACCCCGGCGCTGCTGGATTTCCCGGCTTTCACGATCTTCTCGACCAACTATCCCGCCTACAAGATGTTCATGCTGGCGGTGTCGGTGGTGATCTTCGTCGGCCTCCTGGTCGCGCTGAAAAAGACCCGGATCGGCCTGATCGTTCAGGCGGCGCTGACCCATCCGCACATGGTCGCCCATCTCGGCCACAACGTCGAACGCATCTTCATGCTGGTGTTCGGCGTCGGCACCGCACTTGCCGCCGTTGCCGGCGTGATCGCCGGCCCGTCGCTGGTGACGCAGTCCAACATGGCGGCGTTGCTCGGTCCGATCCTGTTCGTCGTCGTCGTGGTCGGCGGCCTCGGATCGCTGCCCGGCGCGTTCATCGCCTCGCTGCTGATCGGGCTGCTGCAGACCTTTGCGGTGTCGATCAATGCCTCGCCCGCCTCGCTGTTCGGTCCGCTTGGTCCTGATCTCGCGGCCTCCTGGCTCAACGACATCTGGAACGTGACCATCGCTCAGATCGCACCGATCATGCCGTATCTGCTGCTCGTGCTCATCCTGATCTTCCGGCCGATGGGGCTGTTGGGAACCCGAGAAACATGACCGACCTCGCCTCCAGCGCCGCGCCGCCCCGGCCGACGCTGTCCGAACGTGCCAAGTTCTACGGACTCTGGATCGCCACCGCTTTGGTGCTGCTACTGCTGCCGAAGCTATTCGCTTCCGGCGGCTCGCTGACGACGTTCAGCCTGGTCGGCATCTCGATCATCTTCGCGCTGTCCTACAACATCCTGCTCGGCCAGACCGGGATGCTGTCGTTCGGCCACGCGGTGTATTACGGCCTCGGCGGCTTCCTCGCGATCCACACCATCAACATCCTCGGCTTCAACAAATGGCCGATACCGCTGCCATTTGTGCCGCTGATCGGCGGGTTCGCCGGCTTGTTCTTCGCTGCCTTGATCGGCTGGGTGATGACCCAGCGCTCCGGCACCGCGTTCGCGATGATTTCGCTCGGCCTCGCCGAGCTGGTCGCCTCCTCGGCGCTGATCCTCCGCAGCTTCTTCGGCGGCGAGGCCGGCATCTCGGCCAACCGCACCAAGCTGTTCAAGGTATTCGGCCTGTCGTTCGGTCCGCAGATCCAGATCTATTACCTGGTGGCCGCCTGGACTCTGATCGCAATCATCGCGATGTACGCACTGACCCGGACGCCGTTGGGCCGGATGTGCAACGCCGTCCGCGACAACCCGGAGCGGGTGCAGTTCGTTGGCTACGATCCGCACGTGGTGCGCTATCTGTCGTTCTGCTTCTCGGGCTTCTTCGCCGGCATCGCCGGAGCGCTCGCTGCGATCAATTTCGAGATCGCCAACTCGGCCTATCTCGGCGCGGTCCAATCCGGCACCGTGCTGTTCGCGGCCTATATCGGCGGCATCGGCTTCTTCATCGGCCCGATCGTCGGCGCGATCTTCGTCACCGTGCTGTCGCTGGTGCTGAGCGACCTGACCCAGGTCTGGCAACTGTATTTTGGCCTGTTCTTCATCATCGTGGTGCTGTTCGCACCGGGCGGCATCACCGGCGTCCTGATGATGCATCGGCCGCTGATGCGCGCCGGCATGCTGACGCGGATGCTGCCGAGCTATGTGATGGCCGCCCTGCCGACGCTGGCGCTGTGCGTCGGGCTGATGCTGATGATCGAGACCACCGTGCACTACACCGTCAATCCACACGAAGATCCAAACCGGGTGGCGTTCGGCATTCCGTTCAATGCCGCCAGCCCGCTGACCTGGGTGACTTCGGCAGTGCTGATCATCGGCGGCTTCATCCTCGCCAAGATGGCGTGGAGCCGGGTCACGCAGACCTGGGACACCACGCTGACCGCCGCCCGCGCCAAGGTTCACGCCCTATGAGCACCGCGATCGAACTCCGCGGCGTCGAAAAGAGCTTCGGCGTCACCAAGGTGATCCAGAACATCAACCTGACGATCGCCCAAGGCGAACGCCACGCGCTGATCGGCCCGAACGGCGCCGGCAAGTCGACCACCTTCAATTTGATCAGCGGCTACATGCGGCCGACCACCGGCAGCATCCTGCTGCGCGGCGAAGAGATCGCCGGCATGAAGCCGTTCCAGATCAACCGCCGCGGGCTGTCGCGCTCGTTCCAGGTCACCAACGTGTTCGCCAACATGACGGTGTGGGAAAACCTGCGCTGCGCCGTGCTGTGGGCGACCGGGCATCGTTACGCGTTCTGGAAGAACGTCGACAATCTGCCCGAGGTGCGCGAGCGTACCGCGCAGATCCTGGAAGACATCCACCTGACCTCGCGTCGCGACGTCCCTGCGGGCCTGCTCACCTATGCCGAACAGCGCGCGCTCGAGATCGGCATCACGATTGCCGGCGGCGCCAATGTGATCCTGCTCGACGAGCCGACCGCGGGCATGAGCCATGCGGAGACCGAACGCGCGGTCACGTTGATCCGCCGCCTCACAGAAGGCCGCACGCTGCTGATCGTCGAGCACGACATGAGCGTGGTGTTCGGCCTCGCCGACCGCATCTCGGTCCTGGTCTACGGCCAGATCATCGCTTCGGGAACGCCGGACGAAATCCGCGGCAATCCGAAGGTCAAGGAAGCCTATCTCGGCGAGGAAGCGGCCTGATGCTCGAGGTCAAAGACCTGCACGCCTATTACGGCAAAAGCCACATCCTGCAGGGCGTCGACATGCATATCGACGCCGGCGAGGTGGTCAGCCTGCTCGGCCGCAACGGTGTCGGCCGCTCCACCACGGTCAAGGCGATCATGGGCGAAGTGCCGCCGCACGGCAGCATCCTGTTCAAGGGCAAGAACATCGCCGGGCTGCCGAGCTACAAGATCGCGCATCTCGGGCTCGGCTACGTCCCCGAGCATCGCGACATCTTCCCGGGCCTGACGGTCCGGCAGAACCTGATGCTCGGCATCAAGAACCCGCGCAACCCCGGCAAATGGAAGCTGGAGGACATGCTCGATATGTTCTCCAACCTCAAGGCCCGTGCCGACACTCCGGCCGGCGTGCTGTCCGGCGGCGAGAAGCAGATGCTGACGATCTGCCGGACGCTGATGGGCGATCCCGAGCTGGTGATGATCGACGAGCCGACCGAAGGGCTGGCCCCGATCATCGTGCAGCAGGTCGGCGACCTGATCGCCGAAATCGCCCGCCGCGGCGTCGCCATCCTGCTGGTCGAGCAGAAGCTGTCGATCGCGATGCGGATCTCGCACCGGGTCTATGTGATGGGCCACGGCAAGATCGTGTTCGAAGGCACCCCCGACGACCTCAAGGCCAACGCCGCCATCCGCAAGGAATGGCTGGAGGTCTGAGCCACGAGCGGCTCAGTTTCGGCAAGGATGAGGCTTGGGCCTGCCTCTCGGGACGGGAAGATCCCCGCGGTGTGAGACCCTGGCACCCGAGCAGCGCACATCACGGACGCTTTCCCGGCGGTCTGGTTCCAGGCTACCCTTCCGGCCCGTTCGCCGACCCCTTGTGAGACCGATGCTGCCCCCTGCCCTGCTCCGCGCCACCGACTGGTTTCGCGCTTACGCCGATAATCCCGATCCCCTCGCCGCCACCGGCAACCTGGTGGCCCTGGTGCTGGCCGGCAACGGGCCGTTTTATCCGCTGTATGTCGCATTCGTCGGGGGCACAGGCGGGATGCCATGGCTGTTGCTGACGCTGCTGTCGTTTCCGTGCTTCCTCGCGGTGCCGGCGCTGGCCCGTCTCCAATCACGGCTCGGGCGGGTGACGCTGTCCCTGATCGCGACCGGCAACACGATATTCTGCACCTGGCTGCTCGGCGTGCCCTCCGGGGTCGAACTGTTTCTACTGCCCTGCGCGATGCTGGCCAGCGTGCTGTTTCGTCCCAGCGAGCGCCTGCTGATGCTGCCGCTGTCTGGCGTGCCGGTCGCGGCCTACCTGTTCCTGCACGATCGCTACGCGCCGCCGCCGCACAGCTACCAGCCGGCCGAATATGCCGGCCTGTTCTCGATGAACGCCTTCAGCGCCGCCATGATCTCGATTTTCATCGGCATGGTCTTCTCGCGGCTGTACGTCGATTCGGCAGCCCGCTCATCCAGCGAGTAGCATCCCTGGAATCAAAAGAGCTGACATTGTCGGCCAGCGGGATGATCGGACCATCAGCTCCATTACATGCGAGCTACGCGCTGCCGATCGGCGACGCCACCGCAACGATCTGGCGCCGCCGCTAAGCCGTGTTTGTTGCATTGCGATAACAACACGACCGCTGCGGCATCGGGTCGCCTTGCCGGGCAGATATCTGCGTCAACGGTAACGATAGACGGGATTACGCAGCGGCTTGCGTCAAGTCTCTCTTCCCAAACTCAAATAGTCGAATATCGTCGGGTGGCCGGCTAAGCTACGCTTCGGCAAAATGACAGCAACGCCTCCCAGAAGGCGGCTCAAAAGAATGCTGCGGCACGAGGATCAGGCGCGAACAACGCGCCGGCCGGTGTCCGGGAGGAAATCGGGCTTGGAACACGCATTGGAAGTGCGCAATGTCTCCTTGCGCTTTGGCGGCGTCCGCGCGCTGAGCGAGGTGAGCTTTGCCGTGAATAACGGTGAGCTGTTTTCGATCATTGGACCGAACGGCGCCGGCAAGACCTCCGTCGTCAATTGCATTTCCGGCCGCTACCAGCCGAGCGAAGGCCAACTGTTCTACCATGGCCGCGACATCACCGGCCTGAAGCCGAACGCCCGCGCGTCGCTCGGCATCGGTCGAACCTTCCAGAATCTCGCGCTGTTTCATCACATGAGTGTGCTCGACAACATCATGGTCGGGCGCCACCACCTCCTCAAAAACAACTTCCTGACCGGCGCGCTATACTGGTTTGGCGCGCGCCGCGAGGAGCTCGCACACCGCCAGAAGGTCGAAGAGATCATCGATTTTCTCGACCTGCAGTCGGTGCGCAAGGCGACCGCCGGCACCCTGTCCTACGGCCTGCGCAAGCGTGTCGAGCTAGCCCGTGCGATGGCGCTAGAGCCGACGCTGATCCTGCTCGACGAGCCGATGGCCGGCATGAACTTCGAAGAGAAGGAGGACATGGCCCGCTACATCGTCGACCTCAACGAAGAGTTCGGCATGACCGTGGTGATGATCGAACACGACATGAGCGTGGTGATGGACATCTCCAACCGCGTCGTGGTGCTGGATTTCGGCCGCAAGATCGCCGAGGGCGATCCGGCCGAAGTGCTGGCCGATCCGCACGTCAAGCGCGCGTATCTCGGCGAAGAGGACGAGGTGCTGGTCGATCCTGACGATGCGCCGGACCACCCGACGGCGGCGGAGCGCGTGGCATGATGGACTATGCCGGCCGCGTCGCGGCAGCCGACACCTTTCCGAAACTGCTGCGGCTCAATGCAAAGGAATTCGGGGCCGAAATCGCCTTGCGCGAGAAGGATCTCGGGCTGTGGCGGGTGTTCACCTGGGCCGATTATCAGGCCCGCGTGCACGACTTCGCGCTCGGCATGATCGAACTCGGCCTCGGCCGCGGCGACGTGATCGGCATCATCGGCGACAACCGGCCCGACTGGGTCGCGGCCGAAATCGCCGCGCATGCGATCGGCGGCCTCAGCCTCGGTCTGTACCGCGACGTGCTCGATGAGGAAGCCGACTATCTGCTCAATTACGGCGAGGCCAAGCTGGTGTTCGCCGAGGATGAGGAGCAGGTCGACAAACTGCTCGGGCTCGCCGACCGCGCGCCGCATCTGAAGCACATCGTCTATTCCGATCCGCGCGGGATGCGGAAATACGACGATCCGCGGCTGCTGCCGGCCGATCAGCTCGCCAAGCTGGGGCGCGATCGTGCCATCCGCGAGCCGGGCCTGTACGACCGGCTGGTCGATGCCACGCAGGGCGAGGACGTCGCGATCCTGTGCACCACCTCGGGCACCACCGCGCATCCCAAGCTGGCGATGCTGGCGTCCGGGCGCGTGCTGAAACACTGCGCGACTTATCTGAGCTTCGATCCGAAGGGACCGGACGACGAATACGTCTCGGTACTGCCGCTGCCCTGGATCATGGAGCAGGTTTACGCGCTCGGCAAAGGGCTGCTGTGCCGGATGAAGGTCAACTTCGTCGAAGAGCCCGACACGATGATGAACGACTTCCGCGAGATCGCACCGACCTTCGTGTTGTTCGCGCCGCGGGTCTGGGAAGGCATCGCCGCCGACGTCCGCGCCCGGGTGATGGACGCTTCGCCGCTGAAGCAGCGGCTGTACGGCATCGGCATGAAGGCCGGCCTGGCCGCGCTCGACCAGGGTCAGCATTCGGCGTTCGCCGACGCGGTACTGTTCCGCGCGCTGCGCGACCGCCTCGGCTTCACGCGGCTGCGCTCGGCCGCAACCGGCGGTGCCGCGCTCGGCCCCGACACTTTCCGGTTCTTCCGCGCCATGGGCGTGCCGCTGCGCACGCTGTATGGCCAGACCGAACTGCTCGGCGCCTATACGCTGCACAAGGCGGATGCGGTTGATCCCGACACAACCGGCGTGCCGATGGGCGCCGAGATCGAGATCAAGGTCCTGAACCCGGACGTCCAGGGCATCGGCGAAGTGGTGGTGCGCCACCCCAACATGTTCCTCGGCTACTACAAAAACCCGGAAGCCTCGACCGCCGACCTCAAAGACGGCTGGATGTATTCTGGCGACGCCGGCTATTTCAACGGCGCCGGCCAGCTCGTCATCATCGACCGCATCAAGGATCTCGCCGAGCTGTCACACGGCGAGCGGTTCTCGCCGCAATACATCGAGAACAAGCTGAAGTTCTCGCCTTACGTCGCCGAAGCGGTGATCCTCGGCGCCGGCCGCGACATGCTGGCAGCGATGATCTGCATCCGCTACTCGATCATCTCGAAATGGGCGGAGAAGAAGCGGATTGCCTTCACCACCTATTCGGACTTGGCTTCCCGGCCCGAAGTGTACGAGCTGCTGCGGCGCGAGGTCGAGACTGTCAACGCCACCCTGCCGCCGGCGCAGCGGATCGCCCGCTTCCTGCTGCTCTACAAAGAGCTCGACGCCGATGACGGCGAACTAACCCGCACCCGCAAGGTCCGCCGCAGCGTGATCAACGACAAATACGCCGACATCATCGACGGCATCTATGGCGGCAAGAGCGACATCCCGGTCGACACGACTATTCAGTTTCAGGACGGCACCACCCAGCGGATCAGGACGACGCTGAAGGTGGTAGACCTCGGCGGCGGCCACGCCCATGCGGAGGCAGCGGAATGACACCCGCCCTCGCCGCCACCGTCATGCCGGGGCTTGTCCCGGGCATCCATAAACAGCGACCGCGGCAAGACGTGGATGGCCGGGACGAGCCCGGACATGACGTGGAAAAGCATCGTCATCTAACGGCGTCATGCGCGGGCTTGACCCGCGCATCCATCGTTCAAAGAAGATGGATTGCCGGGTCAAGCCCGGCAATGACGTGGGAGGCAAGAAGATGAACTCACACCTCCTGATCCAGCTCCTCGTCAACGGCCTCGTGGTCGGCACGCTGTACGGCGTGGTCGCGATGAGTTTCGTGCTGATCTACAAGGCCACCCAGGTGGTCAACTTCGCGCAGGGCGAACTGCTGCTGATCGGCGCTTGGGTATGCTGGACGCTGCTGGCGAAATATCAGCTGCCGTTCTGGGTCGGCATGCCGATCACGCTGGTGTTCATGTTCATCTTCGGCATCGCGGTGCAGATCATCGTGCTGCGGCCGATGATCGGCGAGCCGATCATCTCGGTGATCATGGTGACGATCGCGCTGTCGACCGTGTTCCAAGCGGCACTGAAGTGGATCTACGGCGTCAACCCGCAGCCCTTCCCGCAGATCTTCACGACCCAATCGATCTCGATCGGCGGCCTACAGATTCAGACGGTCTATGTGATGAGCCTCGTCGTCTCGGTCGCGATGATGATCGGCATGGCGTGGTTCTTCAAAGTGTCGAAATACGGCCTCGCGATGCGCGCCACCGCGTTCAACCAGCAGGTCGCGCAGTCGCTCGGCATTTCGGTGAAGAGCGTGTTCGCAATGGCCTGGGCAATCTCGGCCACCGTCTCGGCGGTCGCCGGCGTCGTGGTCGCCGTGGTCAACGGCGTGTCATCGGGCCTGTCCGCCTACGGCATCAAGGTGTTTCCAGCCGCGATCCTCGGCGGTCTCGACTCGATCGGCGGCGCCGTGCTCGGCGGCATCATCATCGGCCTCTTGGAAAACATCGCCCAGTATGTCGACAGCGAATATCTGCACTGGGGCAATCTCTACGAAATCGCGCCGTTCTACGTGCTGATCATCATCCTGATGATCAAGCCCTACGGCCTGTTCGGCACCAAGGACATCGAGCGCATATGAGCTTAGGTGCGGGCCTAAACAGAACAGCTCATGGTTCGAGACGCGCGGTGTGCCGCCGCGCTCCTCACCATGAGGGCGGCCTCATCCTGAGGAGCCCGGTGCAGCCCGGAAGGCGAAACCGGGCGTCTCGAAGGATGATGTGGAAGGCTGGAGGACTCTAACGATGGCGAATGCTTCCCTGATCCCCGCCGGCGATTTCCGCACCTCCTACGCCGCCGACACTACAATCTTCCCGACCAGGACCAGCCGCAACATGGCGATCCTGGGCGTCGTGCTGGTGTGCTTCGCGCCGCTGGTGCTGTCGGGCTATTGGCTCAGCATCCTGATCCAGATCGGCATCTTCGGCATCGCTGCGCTCGGGCTGAACATCCTGGTCGGCTTCACCGGCCAGATTTCGATCGGCCACGCCGCGTTCTTCCTACTCGGCGCCTATACCTCGGCGTATCTGAACAACCACTTCCCGATCCCGGTGTTCTTCGCGATCCCGCTCGCCGGGCTCGTCACCGCGCTGGTCGGGCTGGTGTTCGGCGTGCCGGCGGCGCGGCTGAAGGGGCTGTATCTCGTCATCGCCACGCTGGCGGCGCAGTACATCCTGATCGACTTCTTCTCGCGTGCCGAATGGTTCTCCGGCGGCTCGGTGCCGGCAATGGCCAATCCGTTCTCGCTGTTCGGTTACGTCCTGCAGGGCGACAAGCAGTATTTCTACGTCGTGCTGGCATATCTCCTGGTCAGCTACATCCTGGTGACCAACCTGATGCGCACCCGCGACGGCCGCGCACTGGTGGCGGTGCGCGACCATTATCTCTCGGCCGAGATTATGGGCATCAACCTCACCAAATATCGCACCCTGTCGTTCGCACTCGCGGCGTTCTTCGCCGGCATCGCCGGCGCGCTGTACGCGCACTACCAGCTCGTCGTCTCCAACGAGGGCTTCGGCATCGAACGCTCCATCCTGTTCCTGGCGATGATCATCATCGGCGGCATCGGCTCGATCTCGGGAACGCTGATGGGCACCGCCTTCGTGGTGCTGCTGCCGGAGACGATGGAATGGCTCAGCAGCGGCCTGAAAGGCAGCGCGATCGACCGCGCGCTGGAGCTCAACAACAACCTGACCTTCCTGCGCGAAATCGCGATCGGCCTGATCATCATCCTGTTTCTGGTGTTCGAGCCCGATGGGCTGGCGCATCGCTGGCGGCAGATCAAGGCGTATTGGAAACTCTACCCATTCTCGCATTGAGCGCGTGAACGGACGAACCACAAGACGGCAATAAAAACGACACTGGAGGAGAACACCATGACGATGAAATCCCTGCTCAGCAGCGCCGCGCTGGCGCTGGTGATCGCCGGCGCCTCCGCGACCGCGCAGGCCCAGATCGCGATCGGCCACCTCGCCGATTATTCGGGCGGCACCTCGGACGTCGGCACGCCCTATGGCCAGGCGGTCGCCGACACCTTCGCCTGGGTCAACAAGAACGGCGGCGTCGCCGGCAAGCAGCTGAACGTCGACACCAACGACTACGGTTACCAGGTACCGCGCGCGATCGCCCTGTACAAGAAATGGTCGGGCGGCGACAAGGTCGCGGCGATCATGGGCTGGGGCACCGCCGACACCGAGGCGCTCACCGGCTTCCTCGCCAACGACAAGATCCCCGACCTATCCGGCTCCTACGCAGCCGCACTGACCGATCCCGAAGGCACAAGCGGCAAGGCTAAGCCGGCCCCTTACAATTTCTTCTACGGCCCGTCCTACTCCGATGCGCTGCGCGCCGAGCTGATGTGGGCGGCGGAAGATTGGAAGGCCAAGGGCAAGCCCGGCGCGCCGAAGTTCGTCCACATGGGCGCGAACCATCCCTACCCCAACGCCCCGAAAGCCGCCGGCGAGGCGATGGCCAAGGAGCTCGGCTTCGAAGTGCTGCCGCCGCTGGTGTTTGCGCTCGCGCCGGGCGACTACTCGGCGCAGTGCCTCAGCCTCAAGAGCTCGGGCGCCAACTACGCCTATCTCGGCAATACGGCCGCCTCCAACATCTCGGTGATGAAGGCCTGCAAGGCGGCCGGCGTCGACGTCCAGTTCATGAGCAACGTTTGGGGCATGGACGAGAACGCCGCCAAGACCGCCGGCGATGCCGCCGACGGCGTGATCTTCCCGCTGCGCACCGCCGTGGCCTGGGGGGGCAACGCGCCCGGCATGAAGACGGTGGAGGAAATCTCGAAGATCTCCGATCCGTCGGGCAACGTCTATCGCCCGGTGCATTACGTCGCTGCAGTCTGCTCGGCGCTGTACATGAAGGAGGCGATCGAGTGGGCGGCCAAGAACGGCGGCGCCACCGGCGAGAACGTCGCCAAGGGATTCTACCAGAAGGCCGACTGGGTGCCGGCCGGCATGGAAGGCGTCTGCAACCCGTCGACCTGGACCGCCAAGGACCACCGCGGCACCATGAAGATCGACCTGTACCGCGCCAAGGTGTCGGGCGCGACCGACGGCGACCTCAAGGACCTGATCGCCAAGGGCACCATCAAGCTCGAGAAGGTCAAGACCGTCGACCTGCCGCGCAAGCCGGAATGGGCCGGATGGTGAGCCAGCTTGGATACGGCTGAAACCTTGCCTGCCGTAGTTGCATGCAAGAGCGAGGCGCCGCATCCGCTGTGAGCCGCGGCGCCTCTCCAATAACACCGTCATCCCCGCGTAGGCGGGGATCCAGTACACCGCAGCGTCGCGTTTAAGAAGCCAGCGCTCTGAAATACTGGGTCCCCCCGCTTTCGCGGGGGATGGTGGCGGAGAGTGGGCACCCCCATGCCTCAGATCGACATTACGACGCTCATTCCTGCAGGACCTGCGCCATGACCGAAGCCGCCGAACTTCACCGTCCGCAGCCCGGCGCATCGTCGGCTCCCGCCCCGCTTCTCAGCGTCCGCAACATCGAGGTCGTCTATGACGACGTCATCCTGGTGTTACGCGGGCTAAGCCTCGACGTACCGCACGGCGCGATCGTGGCGTTGCTGGGGGCCAATGGCGCCGGCAAATCGACGACGCTGAAGGCGATCTCGGGGCTGTTGAAAACCGAGGATGGCGAGGTCACCCGCGGCGAGATCATGTTCGACGGGATGCGAATCGACGGCACCGATCCGGACAAGATCGTCCGCCGCGGCATCTTCCAGGTGATGGAGGGTCGCCGCATCGTCTCCGACATGACGTCGCTGGAGAACCTAAGGCTCGGCGCCTTCACCCGCAGCGACCGCGAGGTCGGCCGCGACATCGAGATGGTCTACAACTACTTCCCGCGGCTGAAAGAGCGCACCGGGCTGGCCGGCTACCTGTCAGGCGGCGAACAGCAGATGCTGGCGATCGGTCGCGCCCTGATGGCCCGGCCCAAGATGATCCTGATGGACGAGCCCTCAATGGGCCTCTCCCCCCTCCTGGTGAAGGAGGTGTTCTCTATCATCCAGCAGATCAACCGCGACCTCGGCGTCACCATCCTCCTGGTCGAACAAAACGCCCGCGCTGCCCTCTCCGTCGCCAGCCACGGCTACATCATGGAACAAGGCAAAGTCGTCCTCGACGGCACCGCCGACGAGCTGCGCGACAACGAGGACGTCAAGGAATTCTACCTCGGTGGCACCGGCGATCAACGGAAGAGCTTCAAGAATTTGAAGAGCTTTAAGCGGAGGAAGAGGTGGTTATGAGGGGTTAAGGCGCCGCGCAAGAGTGTATTGGCAAGAAGCAGGCCGTCTAGCGATTATTGATCCGGAGAAGCCATCGGATTCGCTAAGACTGCGGGGTTTTTCAAAGCCCACCGGGTCAGACATCGTTCTGTCTCAGATCCTCCCCGGGTTGTGTTCTCCTCTATTCTCATGTAATGCGCCATGTGCCTACACACTGCACTTTGCCGTCCAGAACGGAAGCTTGAGTGCCAAGGCCGACTAGTGTGGTTGGCACCGCCATGATTATCGCTTAGATTGATCCGGTGCGTCGAAGCTGGGATTGCGTGCGAATCCTAGAACGAGCGGGATCTGATCCGGCGGTATGTTGGGCGAGAACAGCCGTCTACCAGAGATCGACAGAGCCTATGATTATCACACGTACCCCGTTCCGCATTTCATTTTTTGGCGGGGGAACCGACTACCCGGACTGGTACACCAATCATGGCGGCTCGGTTCTTGCAACGACGATCGACAAATATTGCTACATCAGTTGTCGTCGTCTGCCGCCGTTTTTTGAGCACAAGCATCGGATTGTATATTCACGCATCGAGAACGTCGCATCGCCCCGCGACATTGAGCATCCAGCCGTGCGGGCAGTGCTGACCTGGGCCAACGTCGTTGACGGGATCGAGATTCACCACGATGGTGATTTGCCCGCCCGCTCCGGCCTTGGTTCCAGTTCGTCTTTTACCGTCGGGTTGATCCACGCGCTCTATGCCCTGCGCGGCCAGATGGCTAGCAAGGAAATGTTGGCGCAACAGGCGATCGAAATTGAGCAGAACGTGATAGGCGAGAACGTCGGCTCGCAGGACCAGGTTTCGGCTTCGTATGGCGGCTTTAATCGGATCGACTTTAGTCGCAGCGGATCAATCGACGTATCGCCAATGGTGCTCCACCCTGAGCGACAGCGCGATCTGCAGTCGCATCTGATGTTGTGCTTTACTGGCATCTCGCGCATCGCCTCCGAAGTTGCCAAGTCCAAAATCGCCAATCTGAACAAACGTCAAGACGAATTGAAACGCATGCACCGAATGGTCGACGAGGCGACTAACATTCTGCAAGGCAGCGGGCCGATAGATGAATTCGGCAAACTGCTCGATGAAAGCTGGCAGTACAAGCGCCAGCTGTCGGACCGGGTGTCGACGCCGGACATCGATGATTTGTACGAAGCAGCGCGTTCGGCCGGCGCGACCGGCGGCAAGTTGCTCGGCGCAGGCGGCGGCGGATTCATGTTGCTGTTCGCTAGGCCGGAGCGGCAAGAGGCCGTCCGGAACCGGCTGAACCGACTTGTCCACGTTCCCTTCCAGTTTGAGACCGCTGGCAGTCGAGTCGTGCTTTATCAGCCGCACGGGTTCGAGTAAGAGGTTTTTTGTTTTGGTTTTTTTGGTTTTTTGGGATTGAAGGTTGGGTGGTCCTGGGATGACGACTGAGACGAGGCTCAGGATCGGCGGGAACGCGCTGGCGGGCTTGCCTGCGCGTGCGCGGTGGGTGTGGCGCGAGACGCTTGCGCTGAACCTTCTGGCGCCGGAGACGCGTCTGGCGTCGTCGCTGTCTTCGATCGAGATCTTCGTGGCGCTGTATTACGGTGGGGTGCTGGCGTTCGACCCGAAGCGGCCGCTGGCGGCGGAGCGCGACCGCTGCGTGATCAGCAAGGGCCACGGCTCGATCTGCATGTATCCGATCCTGGCCGATCTGGGGTTTTTCCCGGTCGAGGAGCTGTCGCGGATCTGTCAGGCCGGCAGCTTTCTCGGCGGCATCCCCGATCCGGTGATTCCCGGCTACGAGACGGTGAACGGCTCACTCGGCCACGGCCTCGGGGTGGCGAGCGGCATGGCGTTGGGCTTGCAACGGGGCGGCGGCGCCGAGCGCAGCGTGTTCGTCGTCACCGGCGACGGCGAACTGCACGAGGGTGCTAACTGGGAGGCGATCATGTTCGCGGCCCAGCACGGGCTGGACAATCTGCATCTGATCGTCGACGACAACCGCATCAGCATGCTTGGCTTCACCGACGACATCGTCAGCCACGACGATCTGGCGGCGCGGTTGACAGCGTTCGGCTGGAGCTGCGCGCGGGTCGACGGCCACGACGTCGAGGCGGTGCGCGCGGCGCTACTGGCGATGAAGGTGGTACGCGACGGCCGGCCGAAGGCGCTGCTGGCGCGCACGGTAAAGGGCCGCGGCGTGCCGGGGCTTGAGAACGTGGCGCTGTCGCATATCCTGACACCGAAGCGCGAGTTGCTCGACCGCCTGCTGGAGACGACCGCGTGAGCGACGCCAGACCGATTGCGATGCGCGACGCGTTCCTGGAGCGGATCTGGCGCGCTATGGAGGACGACGAGGCGATCTTCTTCGCTTGCGCGGATTTCGGGTCGCCGGTGCTGGACCGGATCCGCGGCGACTATCCGCAGCGCTTCGTCAACGTCGGGATCGCCGAGCAGCAGCTGATCAACGTGTCGGCGGGTCTGGCGCTGGAAGGCTACAAGCTATTCGCCTACGCAATCGCGCCATTCATCACGATGCGCTGCTACGAGCAAATCCGGGTCAGCTTGGCGCTGCTGTCAACGGTGCGGCCGATGAACGTCAACCTGATCGGGGTTGGGGCCGGCTACAGCTACGTGGTGTCGGGTCCGACGCACCAGTGCTACGAGGACCTGACGCTGATGCGGGCACTGCCGAACATGCAGGTACTGTCGCCGGCGGACCACGTCACGGCGGCGTCGCTGTTCGATCACTGCGTATCAGCGCCGGGCCCGAAATATCTTCGGTTCGACGCTCAGCTTCTGCCCGTAGTGTACAACACCCCGCCGGACCTCGGCGCCGGCTTCCACGTCCACCGCCGCGGCGCGCGGCTATGCCTGGTGGCGACCGGCTACATGCTGCACACCGCGTTCGCGGCGGCCGACCGACTCGCGGCCGAGACCGGGGACGCCGTCGGGGTGATCGATCTGTTCGACCTGGCGCGATTCGACTGCGATGCTCTGGCGGCAGAGCTGTCCGGCTATGCCGGACTGGTCAGCCTGGAGGAAGGCTTCCGCGGCCGCGGCGGCATGGACGCGCTGCTGTTCGAGTTCATCGCACGGCGCGGCCTGTCCGGCCGGCTCTTGAACATCGGTGTCGAGGGCGGCTACCGCTTCGAACTTGGCAGCCGCGCCGAACTCCATGAACAGGTCGGCATCGGACCAAACGCCGTTACCGAACAAATCAAATCATTCCAAGAGACGCTGCCGGACGGGAGGTGCGCGTCGTGACCACGGCCATCGTTCTGGCCGGCGGATTGGGGACACGGCTCAGGGATGCGGTGCCCGATCTGCCGAAGCCAATGGCTAGCGTTCGCGGGCGGCCGTTTCTGTCGCATCTGATGGATTACTGGATCAACCAGGGGGTTGAGCGGTTCGTGCTCTCGGTGGGCCATATGCGTGAGCGCATCATCGATCATTTCGGTGACGATTATCGCGGTGTGCCTGTCGCCTACGCGATCGAAGAACAGCCGCTCGGTACGGGCGGCGGTCTGCTGATGGGAGCCTCCGGATTGTCCGCGCCGTTTCTGGTGCTGAACGGTGATACCTTCTTCGAGGTCGAATTGTCGGCCCTTACCGATTGGCATCGCCGTCAGCGATCGGATTGGACCTTCGCTTTGTTCCGCACGGCCGACACGCAGCGCTATATGGGCATGGACGTCGCCGCGGGCGGCGCCATCCGTTCGCTCACACCGCGCGCCGGCGGGCCGGAGCAACTTGCCAATGGCGGTGTCTATCTGATTGACCCGGCCGCACTTCGGGCTATTCCCTACGTCGCCGGCGTAAAGCTTTCGTTAGAGTACGAGTTGCTGCCGGCCGTGGTCGAGAGAGGGCGGAAACTGTTTGGTATGGAGAGCCGCGGGCGCTTTATCGATATCGGAATTCCCGACGATTATCGGCGGGCGGAGACCGTTCTGCCCTGACGTTTCTTTGGAATGATGACGTTCGGAATGCCGAATCAACCTGCCTTCGGCTGTGGCGAACCATCGGCATGGATGATATGCAGACCCCATCCTGAGGCGACATCATTGGAGTCAAGCGTGTCCTACAATATTTTGGTGACGGGTGGAGCGGGCTATCTCGGCTCGATTATGGTGCCTGAACTACTGGCCGCCGGCCACAAGGTGACCGTGCTGGACGATTTTATGTATCAGCAGACGAGTTTGAATCATGTCTGTTTCAATCCCGACTTCGACGTGGTGAAAGGCGATATCCGGATCGAGAGCACTTTGCTGTCGCTGTTGAAGAAGGCGGACGTTGTGATTCCGCTGGCGGCCTATGTCGGCGCGCCACTGTGCAGCCAGGATCCCGTCGGTGCCCAAACCATCAACCACGATGCGATATTGATGATGCTGCGGCACCTATCCAAGGACCAGCGCATTTTGATGCCGACCACCAACAGCGCATACGGGACTGGCGACGAGAACAATTTCTGCACCGAGGAATCGCCGCTGAACCCAATCTCGAAATACGCGATCGACAAGGTCGCCATCGAGAAGGAGCTGATGGAGCATCCCAATGCGATCAGCTTCCGGCTCGCGACGGTATTCGGCATGTCACCGCGGATGCGCATCGACCTACTCGTCAACGACTTTGCCTACCGCGCCGTGTACGACCGCTTCGTGGTGCTGTTCGAAAGCCACTTTAAGCGCAACTACATCCATGTCCGCGACGTGGCGCGAGCGTTCCTACACGGAATCGGAAATTTCGAGGCGATGAAGGGCCAGATCTACAACGTCGGCCTATCGGAAGCGAACATCTCGAAGTTCGAGCTGTGTCAGCGCATCCAAAAACTGGTTCCAAGCTTTGTCTATATCGAGGCTCCGGTCGGAAAGGATCCGGATCAGCGCAACTACATTGTGTCCAACGCGAAGATCGAGGCCACCGGCTACAAGCCAGCCGTGTCGCTCGACCAAGGTCTGGCGGAGCTCGTCAAGGGCTTCCGTATGATCAAGAACTCACGTTACGGTAACGTCTGAGCGACATGCGTTGGTTTGACGACATTTCAGTCAGATCGACAGGTCCGGTGCTCCGGACAGTATCCAGGTCACCGGCGTGACGCCGATACAGCCACTCGTAGTGGTCGACAATGGTATCGAAGCCAAATTCTGCGCACACGCCTCGCGTGCAGCGCGCCCGAGCCGCCCCGCCGTTCAGGATCGTGAGCCAGATCTAGAGCGGTTCATCACTAGATAGAATCGAAAGGGATTCCGTTGGTCGGCGGTCTATGATTCAAGATGCTGGCTGGATCGGAGACCAGCTTCGATGGTCCGACCTCTTTCGAACGATCTTCGTGAACGAGCGGTTGCGGCGATGCGGGCCGGCGAGAGTTGCCGGGCTGTCGCGCAGCGGTTCGGCGTCGCGCCGTCTTCCGTCGTGAAGTGGCACCGGCTGTATCTGGAGACAGGATCGGTGGTGCCGGGCAAGATAGGCGGACACCGCAAGCCGATCTTGCTGCCGCATCGCGCGTTCATCATGGAGCGGATTAGGCAAACGCCACATCTGACGCTGCATGGCCTGAAGGACGAACTCGCTGCACGCGGCGTGAAGGTCTCGCACCATGCGGTGTGGACCTTCCTCAAGCGCGAAGGTCTGAGCTTCTAAAAAAACGCTGTTCGCCCTTGAGCAGGGCCGCGCCGACGTCGCATGGCGGCGGCAGCGGTGGCGCAGCCTGCAGGATCGCCTCGATCCAAGCCGGCTGGTGTTCATCGACGAGACCTGGGTCAAGACCAACATGGCCCCGTTGCGCGGCTGGGGCCCCAAAGGTGAGCGGCTCCGCGGGTTTGCACCGCACGGTCATTGGCGGACGCTGACCTTTCTGGGCGCGCTACGCTGTGACCGGCTCACTGCGCCTTGCGTATTCGATGGGCCGATCAACGGCGAGAGCTTCCGCGCCTATGTCGAACAGCAACTCGTTCGGGCGCTGCGGCCAGGCGACATCGTCGTTATGGACAATCTCGGAAGCCACAAATCGCCCTCCGTCCGGCGGATGATCCGAGAAGCCGGTGCGAGGCTCTGGTACCTGCCGCCGTACTCACCCGACCTCAACCCAATCGAGCAGGTCTTCGCCAAGATCAAGCACTGGATGCGCATCGCCCAGAAGCGAACCATCGACGCCGCTTGCGATCACATCGGGCGCCTCACCGGGACCATCATCCCAGACGAGTGCGCCAGCTACTTCATCAATGCAGGATACGCTTCCATCAAAACATGAAGCGCTCTAGGATGGCGGCCGCGAGTACGGCCGGCGATGCAGCGGGCACGAGCAGCCCCGTCACACCGTCTTCGACCGCGTCGACATTGCCGCAGAGAGAGGCGATCGTCGACACGCCTCTGGCCAGTCCTTCGAGCAACGCGTTTGAGCCCCCTCCTGATGCGAGGGTATCACCGCGAGATCGCAGGCCGTGGCCAGCTGCGCCGCCGCATCGCTGCGTTCGCCGATCCCGATCAGCCTGTCCCAATCCCCAGGCCTGAGGCGCGGGCGTCGAGCGCGGCCCCACCCAGACCTTCATCGCGACCGATCAGAACCAACCGCCAGTCGGCAGGCAGCGGGTCTCTGACTAGACCGAGACCATCGATCAGGTCAGCGCGCCCCTTGTACGGAATCAGATTGGCGACCACCATGATGGCTTGGCTGTCAGCAGCCAGCCCCATTGCCGCCCAAGCGCCGCACGAGCCGGCTTGTCCGGGCAGGATATCGCCGTTTGTGAATTAGTCCAACCTTCTGCCGGATCGGCGGACTCGTCGACCGGCTCCGCAACCACCGTCGTCGAATTGACCAGCAGCGCCAATGTCCGGCGATGGAGCGCGCACTCGATCGACCGAAATCTCGGATACGCCTGGCGATTGTTCGCAGCCATCGACGGCTGACGATGATCGGCCAATTGCCTGCGAGCAGCGCGGTCAAGTGACCGAGCAGCGTCGGTTCGGGTAGAAAAGGTGTCGAAGTCCAGACGAAGAACCCGAAACTGCAGAGCCAGTTCTGCGCACGGTGGTACGCACCCAGCCCAGCCCTGCGGCGCCCGACGAGCGGTACGCCGGCAGCTAGGATCGCCGGTTCGAGCGCTCCACTGCGCACCCTGGCATGAAGATGCATGTCGAGGCCGCGACGTTTCAGTGGAGGAAGTAGCTGGGCGAGATGGCACTCGGCGCCCCCGACGCTGAGATGCGGCCCGATGACCAGGATGCCGGGTGGTGTCACGATTTGCGGGCCACCGCGACCCAGTATGGCGGTTGATCTGAGAACACTGGAGCCTCGCATCCTGCGGCGACGAGCATGGTAGTGATATCTGCGCGCGAAAATCGTTGCTCCAGCTGCGTCCCGAAACGGTCACGGGCATCGGTGCGCATCACGTAAAGGCCCTTGTCGCGATAATAAGCCAATGGCCACGAATCGACACAAGCACCAGCTCTATCCGCGAGTTGCGCCAAGCGCGCGAGCGGCCAGTAAACGACTGCAGCCAAAACGTTACTCATCGCGTAGCTCAGGCCGTGGGGGCTATGCGACAGAATGCGCCGCACTAGTTCCGAAGCACGCCATAGGGCGCGAAACCAGCCCGCGCGATTTTCGAAATCATAATATAGATACAGCAAAATCGGTGCACCCGGCTTCAGCTTGGCGGCCACCGATCGCACCGCCTCCGCAGTGTCCGGCACGTGGTGCAAGACACCCAGGCTATAGATGAAGTCCAGGCTGCCATCGGCCACCGGCAAAGCTTCGACCGAAGCCTCTCGAAATTCGACGTTTTCGTGCCCGGCGAGATTTCGGCGCGCGACGTTCAATGCTTCGGTGCTGGCGTCGATGCACAGCAGACGTCGGACCCTGGGAGCGACCAGTTGGGCCCACCGCCCGCTCCCGCATCCGACGTCCATGCCTACGGCATCGCTCGGCAGCGCTTCCCACGGAAACAGGGCGAAGTAATCCTGCCAGATGCGATCCCGGTCGGCAGCGGATAGCGTACTCTGATCAAATCGCGACCACTCGTCGCCGAAGCCTCGCACGACTGCCTTGTCAAGGTTTCTCAACTCCGGGTTCACATCCATCGTCGCCTCCAAGATTCGAACATTAGCAGCGTCCAGAGCTGGTAAGCGTGGTTGCGGCGGCACGTAAGATGTTGTCGCCAAAGCTCCCGCGCCGGTGCCGGCTCGAGCAGACCGCCGCCATACCGTGCGGGCTCGAGCAAGTCTTCAGCCCAGCATCGCAGCGGGCCTCGTAACCAGTCGGCCAACGGGATTCCAAATCCCATTTTCGGCCGGTCGATCAATCGCGGAGGGACGAAACGGTCGAGGACCCGGCGAAGAATCCATTTGGTCTCGCCGTTGCGCACTAGGAAACGTCTGGGCAGCCGCCATGCGAATTCCACGACGCGATGATCGAGCAACGGGGGCCGCGCTTCCAGTGATACGGCCATGGAGGCGCGATCCACCTTCTGCATGATATCATCCGGCAGATACGTCATGGTGTCGGTGAAGCGCATCCGATCCAAAATATCAAGGTCGGGAATCAATTGACCAGAGTCGGCGTCGTACTCTGGGGCGGAAAGGTGATCCATCGGCTCTGGTACCTGGCTGACCAGACGACGGTAAAGGCCATTGGCGTCGAGCGGCAGCACGCTGGCCAGCTTGGCCAACTTGTCTCCCGGCTGGGCCGGCAGAAACCCGCGTGGCACCGCCCGCGCTATACCGTCAACCAGACCTGGGGGCACCTGGCCCAATACGCCGGCGATCAGGCGGCGTATTGCCGGCGGAATCGCAACGATACGCCGCCAATCCCGGGCGGCTACCAGATAGCGATTATAGCCGCCGAACAGTTCGTCGCCGCCATCGCCGGACAGCGCCACCGTGACGTGCGCGCGCGTCAGCTTCGACACTAGATGCGTCGGGATCTGCGACGAGTCCGCAAACGGCTCATCGTACATCTCGGCGAGCTGAGGAACCACGCCGAGGGCATCTGCGGCGGTGATCACCAGCTCGGTGTGCGTGGTACCGAGATGCTTGGCGACGGCGGCAGCGTGCGCCGACTCATCGAAGCCGAAATCTCCGAAGCCGATCGAAAAGGTCCGCACCGTGCCCTTGCCGGCCGCGATCATCAGGGCGGCGACGGCGGACGAATCGACGCCGCCGGACAGGAACGCTCCGAGAGAGACGTCCGAGATCATCTGGCGCTTGACGGCATCGGCGAGTAAGGTGGCAAGCTGGTCGACGGCCTCGGAGTCAGACACCTCGAGCTGAGCTAGACGCCCCGCCGCGACCGCGTCGTCGAGCCGCCAGTAGCGCGCCCGCGTGATCCTTCCGCCACCATCGAACGAGACCATCTCGCCCGGCATCACCTTTTCCACTCCTCTAAAGATCGCATGCGGGGCCGGCACGTAACCGAAGCGCAAGAAGCTCGCCAGCGCGCGCGGGTCAATCTGCGGCGTCTCCAGGAAAGCCGGCCGCAGCGCCTTCAATTCCGAACCAAACGCGATGCGGTGCCCAATGCAGGCGAAGGTCAGCGGCTTGATGCCGATCCGGTCGCGAACCAGATGCAGAACGCTCTCGCGGCGGTCCCACAGTGCAATCGCATACATCCCGTTCAATTCGGCAAGCGTCGTCTTGAGACCGCGCCGCGCGACGCTCTCTAGCATCACTTCGGTGTCGGAATGACCACGCCAATTGATCGTGGCCAGCGCTGGATGACGACGCATGTCCTCGGCGTTGTAGATTTCGCCGTTGTAACTGACTACCCATCGGCCATCGGCGGACTGCATCGGTTGGGCACCGGCAGCGGTGAGGTCGAGAATCGAAAGCCGGCGGTGCGAAAGAGCGAGGCCGGACGCAGCATCGACCCAGACCCCGCCCGCATCCGGACCTCGATGCACCATTGCGTTGGCCATGCCCTCCCCTAGCCGCAACAGCTCAAGCTCGTTGCCGACGAGTCTTGGATCGATCAAGCCAGCGATGCCACACATGTTACTACCCTCGTTGCTGGCGTAGCCGGCCGGCGTGCGATCGCCGTAGATCGCTGCAATTTAACGCGAGGGCGATTTGCAGCAGGCAGCGAACGATCATCAAGCGACTGCCCCTTCTGGTGCGGGCCACCGTGTCACAACCGCCAGAGCGTCACGCCCTCCGGCCGCATGGCCGGATCGACCCGCGATTTGACGTCGACAACGACGCCGCTTCCATCCCGGAGCAATTCCCGGATTAGGTCCCAACCTCGTTCCAGATAGTCGCGATGGCTGACCGCCAAGATCACCGCGTCCGCGGGCGCCAAGTCTTGCAGACGTTGCAGCACGATGCCATATTCGTGTTGCGCATCGGCAGGATCGGCGTGAGGATCGTGCACAGCGACTGTCAGACCAAACCGTTGAAGGCCGCGGATTACGTCGACTACTTTCGAATTGCGCAGGTCAGGCACATCTTCCTTGAACGTGATCCCCAGCACCGCCACGCGTCCCTGCGTGACGCCCCGGAGCATCAACAGGCGGGCGCACTCCTCGGCCACGCGCGCCCCGACGCCGTCGTTGATCCGGCGGCCGGCCAATATGACCTCGGGGTGATAGCCGGCTATCTCGGCGCGATGGGTGAGGTAGTAAGGGTCGACGCCGATACAGTGACCGCCGACCAAGCCTGGCATGAACGGCAGAAAATTCCACTTGGTGCTGGCGGCGGCGAGGACGTCTGCCGTATCGATACCGAGTCGATGGAAGATCACCGACAGTTCGTTCATCAGGGCGATGTTGAGATCCCGCTGCGTGTTCTCGATCACCTTGGCGGCTTCGGCGACCTTGATGGTCGCGGCGCGGTAAATCCCGGCCTTGACCACTAAGCCGTACACCGCGGCTACCACGTCCAGAGTTTCCGGAGTCTGCCCCGACACCACCTTCTGAATCGTCTCGAAGCGATGCTGCCTGTCGCCCGGATTAATCCGCTCGGGGCTGTAGCCGACCGTGAAATCGTCCGGCGCGCGCAGGCCCGAAGCCCGTTCAAGGACCGGCACGCAGTGTTCCTCCGTGGCGCCGGGATAGACCGTCGATTCATACACGACGATGGCGCCGCGCTTGAGAGCGCGCCCGACCGTCTCAGATGCGCGCGTCAAGGCGCTTAGGTCGGGCCGCTTCGCCAAGTCGATCGGCGTCGGCACCGTGACGATGTGGAAATCGCAATCGGCGAGGTCGGTCGGGTCGGCCGTGTAGCGAACCGGCGCGGCCGAGAGTTCGTCGGCGTTCACCTCGTTGGTCCTGTCCCGGCCGGTCCGGAGTTCGTCGATCCGCGTCGCGTCGATGTCGAAGCCGACAACCGGGACGCCGGCACGCCCGAAGGCCACTGCGACCGGCAAGCCGACATAGCCGAGGCCGACGACGGCTATGCGACGCCGTTTCTGCTGACCCGGTGACGAGGCGAGATTCGAAGGCATGTCCATGATGACCGTCAACATTCGCGAGGCGCCGTCCTGCGGGAACGACGCGCACAAACCAATCCTTACCGCTCCACCGGCGCCAGCGTGCCGCCCCCGCCCCCGTCATTGCACGGCGTTGATGATCTCGCACAATTTGTCGATTTCGTCGCCCCTAAGATCGGGGAAGTTGCCGATGTAGAAACCGTAGAAATGAATGTGTTCAACCTCAGGAAACAGCTTATGGTGCCCCTCTGGAACTATGCCTTTGAGATAGGGCTGGCGAATCTGGTTGCCGCCGCCGGCGCTGCCGCGGCGGAATTCGATGCCGGCCTCGCGCATCCGGGTCATCAGACGCTGCACCAGCCCGTCATCGGCGTCCTTTAGCACGATGTTGAATGCATAGTTGCTGCATCCCTCGAACTTAAAGTCGGTGCGGTATTTCGACGAATCCAGCTGGCGCATGAAGCGATGCAGGTTCTCGTTGCGTCGGGCCACGGCGGCATCGAGCCGCTTCAGCTGGCTGCGTCCGAGAATGCCCCCGAGCTCGGTGTTGCGCATGTTGTAGGCTGGAAACGCGAATATGAAGTCCGGATTGAGCTCCGGGTAGTCGCTGACGTAACGGCTGCGAAGCTCGGGATCGTTTGATTCGCGCACCATGCCATGGGACCGCAGCATCCTGATCTGCTGATAGACCTCCGGATCGTCGGTGCACACCATGCCGCCTTCGATCGTGCTCATGTGATGTGCGTAATAGTAGGAAAAATTCGAGATCCAGCCGATCGACCCGAGCCGCCGGCCGTTATGGGTCGCGCCGTGGGACTCGCATACGTCTTCGATCAGCGGCACGTTGCGGCGCTTCAGTTCCGCGATCAGTTCGTCGTCCAAGCCGTCGAACCCCTGGACATGAGTGAGAAAGACGGCGCGGGTTCTATCGGTGAGCTTGGCGAGCACCTGGCGTGCATCCATCGCCAGCGATCGCCGATCGATATCGACGAACACCGGCATGAAGCCGTTCTGAAGAACCGACGAGATGTCCGAGACCCAGGTCAGGGGCGGCACGATCACCTCACCACCTTCAGGATGGCGGATCTTGAGGATTGCCATGGTAAGAAGATTAGCCGATGCGCCCGAATTGACGAACACGCTGTACTTTACCCCCAACCAATTCGACCACTCGTTCTCGAAGGCGCGGACATTGTGGCTATGAGTGAGCATCGGATCGTCTTGCTGGAGATGAGCGATCACCGCGTCTAGATCCTCGCGCGAGATGTTGTTGCGCATCAATGGAAACTGCATGAAGACTCCAACTTTGTCTGTCGAATGGTGAGATTCGAAGCGCGTCCTCGGCTCACCGAAGCGTCTCTTGGAATGATTTGATTTGTTCGGTAACGGCGTTTGGTCCGATGCCGACCTGTTCATGGAGTTCGGCGCGGCTGCCAAGTTCGAAGCGGTAGCCGCCCTCGACACCGATGTTCAAGAGCCGGCCGGACAGGCCGCGCCGTGCGATGAACTCGAACAGCAGCGCGTCCATGCCGCCGCGGCCGCGGAAGCCTTCCTCCAGGCTGACCAGTCCGGCATAGCCGGACAGCTCTGCCGCCAGAGCATCGCAGTCGAATCGCGCCAGGTCGAACAGATCGATCACCCCGACGGCGTCCCCGGTCTCGGCCGCGAGTCGGTCGGCCGCCGCGAACGCGGTGTGCAGCATGTAGCCGGTCGCCACCAGGCATAGCCGCGCGCCGCGGCGGTGGACGTGGAAGCCGGCGCCGAGGTCCGGCGGGGTGTTGTACACTACGGGCAGAAGCTGAGCGTCGAACCGAAGATATTTCGGGCCCGGCGCTGATACGCAGTGATCGAACAGCGACGCCGCCGTGACGTGGTCCGCCGGCGACAGTACCTGCATGTTCGGCAGTGCCCGCATCAGCGTCAGGTCCTCGTAGCACTGGTGCGTCGGACCCGACACCACGTAGCTGTAGCCGGCCCCAACCCCGATCAGGTTGACGTTCATCGGCCGCACCGTTGACAGCAGCGCCAAGCTGACCCGGATTTGCTCGTAGCAGCGCATCGTGATGAATGGCGCGATTGCGTAGGCGAATAGCTTGTAGCCTTCCAGCGCCAGACCCGCCGACACGTTGATCAGCTGCTGCTCGGCGATCCCGACGTTGACGAAGCGCTGCGGATAGTCGCCGCGGATCCGGTCCAGCACCGGCGACCCGAAATCCGCGCAAGCGAAGAAGATCGCCTCGTCGTCCTCCATAGCGCGCCAGATCCGCTCCAGGAACGCGTCGCGCATCGCAATCGGTCTGGCGTCGCTCACGCGGTCGTCTCCAGCAGGCGGTCGAGCAACTCGCGCTTCGGTGTCAGGATATGCGACAGCGCCACGTTCTCAAGCCCCGGCACGCCGCGGCCCTTTACCGTGCGCGCCAGCAGCGCCTTCGGCCGGCCGTCGCGTACCACCTTCATCGCCAGTAGCGCCGCGCGCACCGCCTCGACGTCGTGGCCGTCGACCCGCGCGCAGCTCCAGCCGAACGCTGTCAACCGCGCCGCCAGATCGTCGTGGCTGACGATGTCGTCGGTGAAGCCAAGCATGCTGATGCGGTTGTCGTCGACGATCAGATGCAGATTGTCCAGCCCGTGCTGGGCCGCGAACATGATCGCCTCCCAGTTAGCACCCTCGTGCAGTTCGCCGTCGCCGGTGACGACGAACACGCTGCGCTCGGCGCCGCCGCCCCGTTGCAAGCCCAACGCCATGCCGCTCGCCACCCCGAGGCCGTGGCCGAGTGAGCCGTTCACCGTCTCGTAGCCGGGAATCACCGGATCGGGGATGCCGCCGAGAAAGCTGCCGGCCTGACAGATCCGCGACAGCTCCTCGACCGGGAAAAACCCCAGATCGGCCAGGATCGGATACATGCAGATCGAGCCGTGGCCCTTGCTGATCACGCAGCGGTCGCGCTCCGCCGCCAGCGGCCGCTTCGGGTCGAACGCCAGCACCCCACCGTAATACAGCGCCACGAAGATCTCGATCGAAGACAGCGACGACGCCAGACGCGTCTCCGGCGCCAGAAGGTTCAGCGCAAGCGTCTCGCGCCACACCCACCGCGCACGCGCAGGCAAGCCCGCCAGCGCGTTCCCGCCGATCCTGAGCCTCGTCTCAGTCGTCATCCCAGGACCACCCAACCTTCAATCCCAAAAAACCAAAAAAACCAAAACAAAAAACCTCTTACTCGAACCCGTGCGGCTGATAAAGTGATAAAGCGGCATAATGCAGCCGCATCCAACATGGACTGCGACGCCCGCGCGACGGCGCTCCCGGCGCGCAGCCTGCCTGCATTTCTGCCAACCATCAGTCCGCCGCATTGGACCAGCACCAGGGCTGGCGCGCGTGTCGACGAGGATATATTGCTACGTCGTGCGAGGGTCTAAACGCTGTGGAACCTGAGGGCATGCGAATTCTTGTCACCGGCACCGCCGGCTTCATTGGATCGGAGCTAGCAATCCGCTTGCTCGAACGGGGCGAGACCGTCGTTGGCATCGACAATCACAACGACTACTACGACCCCGTCATCAAGGAAGCCAGATTGGCGCGGCACGCCGATCACCCTCGCTACACTCACCTTAGGATTGATCTGGCGGACCGCGCCGCCATCGAATCCGCCTTCGCGACCCATCGCCCAGATCGGGTGGTGAATCTCGCGGCACAGGCGGGTGTGCGCTATTCGATCGACAACCCGCTGGCCTACATCAACAGCAACATCGTCGGCTTCGCCCACATTCTCGAGGGTTGCCGGCACCACGGCGTTGACCATCTCGTCTATGCTAGCAGTTCGAGCGTATATGGCGGCAACACGACAATGCCGTTCTCAGTGCATCACAACGTCGACCATCCGCTCTCACTCTATGCCGCAAGTAAGAAGAGCAACGAGTTGATGGCGCATACCTACAGCCATCTCTACGGCCTGCCGACCAGCGGCCTGCGGTTTTTCACCGTCTACGGGCCGTGGGGGCGCCCCGATATGGCGCTGTTCAAATTCACCAAAGCGATCATTTCGGGTGAAAAACTGCAGATCTTTAACTATGGAAGGCACCGCCGCGACTTCACCTACATCGACGACATCGTCGAGGGCGTCATTCGCGTACTGGATCGCCCAGCGCCACCGAACGCGGAATGGACCGGGGCCGCGCCGGATCCGGGCAGCAGCAACGCACCCTGGCGTGTCTACAACATCGGGAACAACAATCCCGTCGAACTGATGGACTACATTGCGGCGCTCGAGCAGGCGTTGGGAAAGACGGCTCAGGTCGAACTGCTACCACTGCAGCAGGGCGACGTTCCAAACACCTATGCCGACGTGTCGGATCTGGTTGAACAGTTCCATTACAAGCCGTCGACGACCATCGAGCAGGGAATCTCTAGATTCGTCGATTGGTACCGTAGTTATTTCGACGGTACGGCTTGAAGAACGCTGATGCTCTGCTCCACCTTGGACAGTTGAGACATTTCCGCAACTCCGCGGGGTAAAAGACATTGTTTATTGCCACAGAACGCCCCCCCCCCCCCAACCCGGCTAGCGAACAACCGTTCGGAACGGTAAGGTTCGGAACGTCATCAGAAGCGCGGGAAGCGCCCCCTCGGATCGAGCGATTATAGCATGTTTTTTGCGGAACGAAGCCCGACTGCTGGCACACCGGTTGCGGCCAGTCCTGTCGTGAAAGCAGGGATTTCTCAACGCCGAAACTATCTTCTGCTCGCGACCATCCTTGCCGCGCCCTACTTCTACATTCGTCCCTATGGATTCGACTTTTCGCGCGGCACCAGCCTTAGCCTCGTGGATATCGGTCTGTTTGCCCTTCTGATCTCTGCGCTCACTGAGCAGCGCGCGAATCTCGTGCGGCAATTCGGCAATTGCGTCTATGCCAAGATCGGGGTCACTTTCGTCTTGGTAGCTATGATCGCCGCTGCGCTCGGCCGCTACCTGATCCAGTTTGAAACGCCACTGAAATGGTGGAACTTTCTCTCCGTACTCTCCCAATACGGATTTGTTCTGATCGCCCTGCCGTGGCTGGCGATGTATTACCTACCGTTGGACCTTCGGAAGAGCATTCGCTGGATCGCGCTCGCCTATCTGCCACCGATGCTGCTTGGGCTCATCCTCGTGAACCACTCCAGTCCGGACGACCTAAGAAGCCTCTTTTACTCAATCAACCGCGGCATCGGCACCTATGGGAATGCCAACTCCTTCGCAGTGGTAATCCTACTGGTCCTGCCTTACTACGTCTACCTGTCTCTCACAGAGAGGGGCGCCTGGCAGATCCTGGGCTATGCGGGATCCGCAGTATCAATTGTATCTCTCCTACTTACCGTCTCCTTCAGCTCGATCCTGACACTCTCGGTGATGATCGCCGTCGTGGCACTTTTCCTGATGTGGCGTTTTGGACTGAGGCTACGAGAGTGGCGCGACGTGATCAGGTTCGTATCTTTGACCGGCTCACTGACGTTGGCACTTGCTCTTGCCATCTGCCTCTATGAACCTCAGGTGCTCACCGATTTGTCTCCCCGATTCGCAACCGCGAAGGCAGGGCTAGCGGGCCAAGGCCTGGAAGCAATCGGCTCCGGCTCCCAGCGGATGGAGCTGATGGAAGCGGCTCTGCACATTATCGGCCAGCAGAAGGGCAATCTTCTGTGGGGCAACGGACTGGGGAACGCCCGTTTCTCGGAGCTGTTCACGTTCGGCGACGTATCGCTCGACGTTCATAACCTCTATCTACTGCTTTGGCTGGAGGCAGGCTTGGCCGGAATGTGCTTGTTCGCCAGCTTCCTTTTAGCAGCAATCATCTTCGCGCTTCGGCGCGCCACTTACTGGCGCGCTGAAGCGGTAACGATCGGCATGTCGGTATTCGCAATGGCGGTATCGGCCATGAGCTATCCACACCTCTATCTTCGCTATTTCTGGATCCCGTTGCTCCCCGCCTTCTTGCTGGCGCGCAAACCGAACACCGCTGATGCCGCCCATTCGTAGAGTTCTTGCACTTAGTCATTTCAACGTCGGCATCAACCGGGTCTTCGAAGACTACTGCAATGGCATCAGCGCGAATGCGAGCGAATACCACTTCATCGACTACGTCGATGCTTACCGCAAATTTGGGCACTGCGGCTTCGAAGACTACATAGAGCGTTTCGCTGCCAAACATGGCATCACTCACGTGGTTTTCGTCTGGTGGTCCTGCGATCTGACCTTCGATCCGACCTTCCTGGCCCGCCTCGCCAGCAAGGCGCGACTCGTAATGAACTTCTTCGATACGGAGTACTTCTTCGAGGGGGTCGACCGCTACCTCGCACAATCGGCAGATCTGGTGATGCTGCCCGATGAACTGTCGCGCCATCGCTACGAACACCTCGGTATCCCAGCGCACACCTCTTTCGCGCTGTTCGATCGACACGCCTACCGACGCGATCCCGAGATCCGCCCGGATATCGATGTTGCTTTCGTCGGCAACATCAAGCAGGCCGACCGAGCGGAATACATCCACTTTCTCAAATCGAATGGCATTCGCGTCGAAGCGTTCGGCCACGGGACCGACAACGGCTTCGTCGACTTCGATGACATGGTGCGGCTGTTCAATCGCGCTCGCATCAACCTAAACTTCACGGGCACATCCAATTTCGACAACTACGCGATCACACTCCCCCGCATCAACCAACGGATACGACAGTCGAAGGGACGACCGATCGAGATCGCGTTAAGCGGCGGCTTCATTCTGAGCCAGTACGCGGTCGGGATCGAAGCGATGTTCGAGCCCGGACGCGAGTTCGACGTATTCCGAACCAAAGAAGAGCTACTATCCAAGGTCAGGCACTATCTCGATCATGAAGATGAGCGCTCTGCCATGGCCTTAAGGGCCCACGAACGAGCCATCGCAAACTACGATACCGAGCGAGGATTCGCCAAGATCTTTGCAAAACTCGACAGTCTACCGCGGCAGACGCCCACTTCGCTGTATCTGGACAAGGAGTTTCGCCGCAATTACGTTGCATTCAGGTTCTTCTACCTTGCGCTCTTCCTGCTCGAAGGCAAATTTGCCCGCGCGGTCGAAGAACTCAGCGTTGGCGCACGGACCGGCCGCATCGCATGGTCCGCAGCCTATCATTTCTTCATCAGGGGCGTGCTGCATTTTCTGAGAGAACATCCTCGACTTGAAGCTATCGCCAAGGGCGCAAGAAGCCGGTTGCCGTGGATCAGAATAAAATACTGAGCCAAGTCGAATGATCAAAGTCGCACACATTATCACCGGCCTATCGGTCGGCGGCGCCGAAGGAATGCTGCTGGAGATCCTTCGCCGTATAGACCGCAGCACCTTCGATTGCCGAGTCTTATCGCTGACGGGCGAAGGGCCACTAGCAGAAGAATTCCGCAAGATCGGCATTATCACCGACACCGTGACGTTCGGCGCCAGCCCAGCTGCACTGATCGCAACCTTGGATTTGATTCGATGGTTGCGTGATTTTGGCCCAGATGTGGTCCAAACGTGGATGCCACATGCCAATCTCATCGGGGCGGGCGCGGCGCTTGCCATGGGCATTAAAGCAAGATGCTGGTCGCTGCATGCCGGAAACCTCGATCGCAAATACTATAGCAACTCAACCTATGCAATCATACGCTTGAGTGCCGCTCTTTCGAAATGGCTGCCAAATCGCATCATATCGTGTTCGAGACGCGGTTGGGAGGCTCATGAACGCATCGGATATGATCCCACCGGCGCGCTGATCATTCCGAACGGAGTGGATGTCGAGCGCATGTCGCCCCATCCAATCGCACGAGAATTAGTTCGTAGCGAGATTGGCATTGACCTGCATACACCTCTTGTAGGAATGATAGCCAGATTTGATCCGCAAAAGAATCACATGGGATTCCTGATAGCAGCGGGCCTAATCAACGAGATTGATCCAAGCGTGCACTTCGTCTTGGCTGGAGATCGAGCTGACGGCTCGAATAGCGTGCTGGTTGATACCATCCACCGCGGAGGCTTGACTGATCGCTTTCACCTTCTCGGCCGCAGGAACGACATCCCGAGCTTGCTAAGCGCTCTCGATGTTTTAGCTTCCCCTTCCCATGGAGAAGCTTTTCCGGTTGCTCTTATAGAGGCGATGGCCTGCGAGATACCCTGCGTCGTTACCAATGCTGGCGATTCGGCCGCGATCGTTGGCGAAACGGGACGTGTCGTAGAATGCGGAAATATGCGCGGACTTGCCCAAGGCATCCTCGAGCTTCTGCAACTTCCAAAAATGAAGAGGCGCGAGCTTGGACAGCTAGCACGCCTTCGAGTACTGCAGCATTTTGATATCAACCAAACCGTGCTGATGTACGAAGGCGTTTACCGCACTTTGATGAAGAATGCCTCTTTACTCCCGCCGGGATCAGAGAAACGTCAGAGTCGAGGCCTATCCGAATGAGTTTTTGCTGTGCAATCTAGAAACGGACGAACCGCTGCGGTCGGCTCGATGGCTTCACTTGACAGCGCACTATGCGGGAACGCGCACCATCCCGCGGCCGGAACCGATCCCATTGGTCGGAGAGCCCTATCGTGATTGAATCTTTTTATAGGGCTTCGTCGATCCGGAAGGCCCGAGGCGGAACCGTCGGCCAGCTGCTGCGGCTGTGGGGGCATCTGACGCCGCGCCGACGCTGGCAGTTCGGGCTGCTGCTCGTCTTTATGCTGGTCGGCGCGGTGATGGAGGTCATATCCCTCGGCGCGGTGCTGCCCTTCCTCGGCGCGCTCGCCGACCCGGATGGACCAACCACCCGCGCCGCGATGAGCCGATTGACTGCGTGGACGGGCGTGGATCCCGGCAATCCGATCCTGTTTCTCACAATCCTGTTCGCTGTGACCGCGCTTGTCGCTGGCGGCATGCGGCTCGTGCTGCTGCGAGCGTCGACCTGGCTGACGTTCAACGCCGGTGCCGATCTGAGCATGGAGATCTTCCGACGAACGCTGTACCAGCCCTACGCCGTCCACGTGGCGCGCAACAGCGCCGAGCTGATCAGCGGGATCACCGTCAAGACCAATTCGGTGATGTTCGACGTCCTGTTGCCGAGTCTGACGCTTCTAAACTCGTCGGTGGTGCTGATATTCATGGTCGCAGCACTGATCGCGATCGATCCGGTCATCGCGCTCGGTTCGGCCGTCGTTTTCGCAGGCTGCTATGTGCTGCTGGCGAGCCAGACGCATATCCGTCTTGCAGCCGACAGCCAAGTCATTTCCCGGGAGCAAGTTAACGCGCTCAAAGCCCTGCAGGAAGGCCTGGGCGGCATCCGCGACGTACTCGTCAACGGAACTCAGACCTTTTTTTGCCAGCAGTACAGGGGCGCTGACCTGGCGGTCCGTCAGGCGCAAGCGCGCAACCTGTTCACCTCCGGAAGCCCGCGCTACGTGATGGAGTCGCTCGGCATGGCAACGATCGCGTTGCTTGCCCTCTATCTTTACAGCCGAGGCGGCCTCACCGCGGCGCTTCCGACACTCGGCGCGCTCGCGCTAGGGGTCCAGCGCATGCTACCCGCGTTCCAGCAGGGCTACAATTCCTGGTCGCTGATCATGGGGCATCAGGCGACGCTCGAGGACGCGTTGGCGTTGCTCGACCAGCCCATGCCGCGAGGCGATTCGCTTAGAGAGCGGCTTCCATTCCACAAGGAGCTGAGACTCGATCACGTCAAGTTTCGTTATTCTTCGGTCCAGGACTGGGTTCTGGATATCGAGTCCCTGTCGATCCGTCGCGGTGCGCGCGTCGGCATCATCGGGACGACCGGCAGCGGCAAGAGCACGCTACTCGATCTCATCATGGGGTTGTTGCCTCCGAGCGAAGGTAAGATCTGGATCGATGAAACGGAGGTGACCGAGGACAACGTCGTCGCCTGGCGCCGGTCGGTTGCCCACGTCTCACAGTCGCTATATTTGGCGGACAGCACCATTGCCGAGAACATCGCGTTCGGAGTGCCGCGGCACGAAATCGACCGGGGCCGAGTTTCCCGAGCCGCGGAAATGGCGCAGATCGCTGGCTTCATCGATGGCCTGTCGGAGGGATTCGACACGATGGTCGGCGAGCAGGGTGTGCGGCTGTCCGGCGGACAGCGACAGCGCATCGGCATCGCCCGGGCACTCTACAAGGATGCCACGGTCCTAGCGCTCGACGAGGCGACCAGCGCGCTCGACAACGAGACCGAGGCCGCCGTGATGGAATCGATCGATGCCCTTGACCGAGACATGACGCTGCTGATCGTCGCGCACCGGATGAGCACGCTGCGCGGCTGCGACATCGTCTTGTCGCTGGAGAACGGCCGCGTGACGCGGGTCATCGCGGATCGGGCCAAGATTGCGGAATTCGGAACGCCCCCTATTGCTTTGGCAAAGTCATGACGGACGTCAGTATTCTACTACCTTCGATCCGACCAGCACTTGCGCGCCAACGGATTGATCAATTTGCAAAGACGGCTACTGCCGTCGATTATGAGATCGTTGTGGTGAGCCCGTTCGTGGTGTCCGGCCCGCGTGTCGTGCACGTCCAGGAGATCGAGCGGCGAGGCGTCATTCACGCGATGAACGAGGCCTACCGCCACGCGTCCGCTCCAATCGTCCTGCTTTGGTCCGACGATGCGCGCCCGCTTGAGGGCAGCTTGGCGCGAATGCTCGATTTCGTGCTGCAGCAGGCAGAACCGGCTCTCGCTGGATTTCGCAAGCGCGCTCCGGGCGGGCGCGAGTCGGAACAATGGAGCGTCTATGGCCACCTGTATGTCGGCTGGCTCTGTGCTTCAAAGGCCTCGATTGAAGCCGCTGGAGGGTTGTTCGATCCCGAATTCCGCAATTACTGGGCTGACCCGGATCTGTCTCTGCGCATTCACGAGATCGGCGGCCGCGTTGCGATCTGTCCCGATGCGTGGCTGGAAATCGACCAGGCCGCCGACGAGGTGAAGCAATCCAACCTGAGTGGGTCTTTCGAGAAGGACACCGAAACATTTTTCGGTAAATGGCAGAGCCGGATGGGGCGAACGCCACGTCACTGGTGGCAGGTGAACACGCCGGTGCCGTACGATCTGGACGGCTGGATTCGCCATTGGCTTCGCAAAGTCCCTGGCCTGAAGCAGGCCAATGATATAGTGCGTGCCGGCTTCGGCCGCGCCAGCAACTGAAGGCGCGCAATGAGCCGGCCCCGATGGGCTCAGGAAGCTCCCGTTGCGACCAGCCGCGCTTCGACCTGCTCGCACAGGTAATGATACAGGCAGATATGAACCTGCTGGATAATCGGCGTAGACCGCGAGGGCACGTCGATCAGGATGTCGGCTATAGCGGCGAGGCTCCCCCCCCCCTCGCCCGTCAGCGCGATCGTCGCCATACCGCACGATTTCGCCGCTTCGAAGGCCGTAACGACGTTTTTAGAGTTGCCCGAGGTCGAAATACCGATGACGACACCACCCGGCTTCGCATAGGCCTCGACCTGCCGCGCGAACACAGTCTCGAATGCGTAGTCGTTCGCCCAGGCGGTGAGCACTGCAGGATTCGACGACAGGCAGATGCAATTCAGGGCCCTGCGTTCCTTCAGGAACCGTCCGACCAGCTCGCCGGTGATGTGCATGGCATCCGACGCCGACCCGCCGTTACCACAGACCAACAGCGGATACCCTGCCGACAGCGCATCAACCAACACCTCGACCGCGCGATCGACCTGCGCACACCCTGCATAGGCGGCGCTCTCGCTCAGAATGCGTGCGGAAAGGTCAAGATACTCGGCGATCGACATGGCGGCCTCGTTGCGTGGTTTTGCTGGCCGTACACGCATGGGAAGCCCCGCGCAACCGCTTTGACGGGGCATCGGCGAAGGAAACAACGCCTCTCCCGACCCGCCCCTAACCGCACCATTGCCGTCTCAATTGGATCATGAGACGTATCCACTCGATCGGACAGGCTCGGCGAATCAAGGCTGCAGCCCATTCTGCAAGCGACGAAGAGGTCACCATGCAATCAACCGGACACTTCGATCTCCGCAACAAGCGCGTCTTCGTCGCCGGCCATCGCGGCATGGTCGGGAGCGCGATCGTTCGCCGGCTGAAGCAGGAATCCTGTGAGGTCCTGATCGTCGCGCGCGACGAGGTCGACCTGACGCGGCAGGCGGCCGTCGAAGCCTGGATGAGAGCCAATAGGCCCGATGCCGTGTTCTTCGCCGCCGGTCGCGTCGGCGGCATCCACGCCAACAACACCTATACGGCCGAATTCATCGCTCACAACCTACAAATGACGGTCAACGTCATCGAGACTGCCCACGCTACGGGCGTCACGAAACTGCTGTTTCCGGGGTCGGCCTGCATGTATCCTAAATTCGCGACGCAGCCCATGAAGGAAGAATTCGTCCTCACCGGCTCCCTCGAACCAACCAACGAGCCCTATGCCATCGCGAAGATCGCCGGCGCCAAGCTCTGCGAAGCGTTTCGTCGCCAATTCGGTGACGACTTCATTGCAATCACCCCGCCCAACCTCTACGGCCCCGGCGACAACTATAGTCCTGAAGACGGTCATGTCGTCGCGGCGCTGCTCCGTCGCTTCCATATCGCCAAGACCACGAATGCGCCGGTCGTAAGCGTGTGGGGCAGCGGCAAGCCGCGACGCGAGTTCCTCGCCGTCGACGATTTTGCCGACGCGTGCGTGTTCGCGATGAAGAATTGCTCCGGTCACGGCTTCCTGAATGTCGGTACAGGGAAGGATACCGCAATTGGCGACCTGGCCAGGCTGATCGCCGAAGTCGTCGGCTATGAAGGCAGGATCGAGTTCGACGCATCCCGCCCGGACGGCGCGCCACAGCGTCTGCTGGATGCCTCGAGGTTTGCGGCGCTCGGCTGGAAGGCGAAAACCAGCCTACGCGACGGACTGACCGCCACCTACGCCGACTTCCTGGCAGGAGGCGGACGTAACGCACCTCCGTCAAGCGAGCATTAGCCGAGTCTTTGGCGCATAGCGCCGGATCCAGACGAACTCCTCAGCAGTCGCTCGTAGATCCCGACGATCTCCCGACCGATGCGTGCCGAGGAGAATTCCTCGATCGCACGCCGCCGACTCTCCTCACCGTACCGCCGACGCAATTCTGGATCGTCGACGAGACGGACGATCGCGGCAGCCAAGGCATTCGCATCGCCAAATGGATAGAGTAGACCATTAGCTCCAGATCGGACCGCGGCGCGACAGCCTGGAACGTCGGAAGCAATCAGAGGCCTGCCGCACGCCGCGGCTTCGAGCAGACTTTTCGGCAATCCCTCGCGGCGCGAAGGAAGAACTGCTATGTGAGCCGCCCTCCAGACCTCGGCGATATTCTCAACGTGCCCAAGCCAAATCACCCCGGGCTCCTCGCCCCAGGACCTGACCTGCCCTTCAGGGATCGAACTGGGATTAAGCGGATCGGTCGTTCCTGCAAGAAGCAGTCGAGGCGCTTTACCTGCACGCCGCAAGATCCGATGAGCTTCGACAAGCGTGCGAACGCCCTTGTCTTCGAGCATCCGCCCGACATAAGCGATCGTCGGCTCGCCCAGAGGCTCGGACATAGGCAACAGGACATCGACATCCACGCCAGACCCAGCGACGAGATCTATATTGCGCTCGGGCACGCCGAGCAGTCTTAGAAAATCTACGTCGTCCTGATTCTGAACTACTGCACTCGTCAAAGGCCGAGCCAACAGTCGGGGTAGCAGCATGGCGATGACCTGGGGGACTATCCCGCGTGCCGACGTAAAGACGGTGCCAAGCCCAGTCACCGAATTGACTACACGCAGCTCAAGCCCTGTAGTGGCCAAGGTGGCAACGATCACCGCCTGAACGGCAAAGCTGTGCACGATGTCGGGCCGGATCTCCTTGTAGAGCCGTCGAACGGAGACGACCGTCCGAGCCAGATAGTCGGGCCGGCTACTGCCCCGCCTGAAGTCGATCGGATGGACGACGGCTCCCTCAGCTTCGATGGCTTGTCTGTGCCGATCCACGCGGGTAATGACATGAATTTCATAGCCCGCATCTCGAGCAGCGCGCAAAACTGGCAGCCGATAAGTGATAATCGACCAATCCTCGGTCGCAACAAAGACGATACGTGTCATATGTCTACACAACCGATTGGTTGGTTTCATTGTTAGATTCACGGCCTTGAGGTAGCAACGCTCGGGTGCTCCACGGAATTGGTCGGGCACGAGAAAGTCCAAGATAGGCCGTCGCCGCGCCATCGTCGGCCGGATGACATTCCAAGCGGCTCATCTCGACGGTGCCCTGGCCTGCGTCATGTCGGATCTGGCCATTTCTCTAAGCCCAGAAAGCGTGTCTATCGGCGGCTGCCAGCCAGCCGACAAAAGCCTTCCCGAGTCGATCACGAGGTTGCGCCCAATCCGATCCCACAGCGCGTCCCTGCCAATCGCGTGCAGCAGATTTTCGATCCAGGTCGCCGGGAAAGGGAAAAGCGCGGCCGGACGACCGCGGGCCGACCGTAGGATTGCGAAAATATCGGATAACCGAAGTGGATCACGGTCAGCAACGACATAGGTTTGGCCCGTCGTGGCCGGATGGCTCAGGCAGAACAGAATCGCGGCGACGAGGTTGTCCACACCAACGAGAGAGCGACGATTCTCAAGATTGGCGAATGGGAGCGGGAGTGGGAGAGACGCAATTTTCGCCAAGGCTGCCACGTTGCCTTTGGCACCAGGCCCATAAACTACCGCCGGGCGTAAGATCGTGAATGGGACGCCAGCCATACTGACGAGTCCCTCCGCAGCGAGCTTTGCCTTGCCATAGTAAGTCGTGGGCTGTGGCTCATCGTCCTCTGTCACGGTGAAATTGGCGGAAGGTCCCGTCTGAGCACCAATCGAGGATACAAACACCAAATGCGAGACTCCACATCGCCGGCAGGACTGCGCAAGTTCGCCGGTCGCTTCTGTAATAACCCTATCATACTCGGCCCTGGTGACGTCCGCGCGGTGGACCACGCCTGCCAAATGAACAACCAACTGAACATTCTCTAGAAAGGCATCCCAATGAATTGGCATCGAGAGGTTGGGTAGCTTGACGATATCGATGCCAGCCACATCGACCAATCCAGCCGGATTGCGACAGGCGGCGCGCACGTGATAACCACCTGCGACTAAGGTCGATACGAGCGCGCGACCGATGAAACCGGAAGCTCCTGTGACGAGTACGAGAGCCAACGTAGTTACCCCCTCCGGCCTCCAAAGCCTAATCAGCCTAGGGTCGATTCTGAGGCAAAGGCCGCCAGCTTCGACTCGGCACACAATTCAAAGCATGCCCTGATCGAGAATACAGGGAATGAGGCTGGCTATGTACGTAGCCGTTGAGATACTGGAATGCCAGCCTTCCTGCGACTTTTAACGGGATGGTGTCCCTTTTCGTGGTGTATGGCGACGGGTCACCGGGATGGCCGGTAGGGTCCGGGCCGGTCAGCTGGCGAATGCCGGGAGGCTGACGGCGGGATCATCGCCGATCGGAGCGACGGTTTCCAACGTAATGTAGCGGGCGCGCTGGACCGCCCATTCGTCGTTCTGTTAGAGCAGAATGGCGCCCCCCAGGCGGTCGATGGCGTCCTCGTCGGGGAAGATGCCGACGACCTCGGTGCGGCGCTTGATCTCGCCGTTGAGGCGCTCAATCGGATTGGTCAAGTGCAGTTTGGTGCGATGTGCGGCGGGAAGCTTATATAGGCCAGCACGTCGGTCTCGGCGTCGTCGAGGAATGCGGCGAGCTTGGGCAGCTTCGGCCGCAACTTATCTGCGACGAGCGCCATTGTGACCGGGCGGCCTCGGCGTTGTCCTGCGCGAAGGCGGTGGCGATGAAAGGCGGCGACGACGCGGCGTCCGCTCTTGCCGGCATGCGCCAGCACGTTGCGCATGAAGTGGAGGCGGCAGCGCTTCCAGGTGGCGTTGAAGATCTTGCTGACGGCGGCCTTGATGCCCTCGTGGGCGTCGGAGACCACCAGCTTGACGCCGCGCAGGGCGCGGCGAGCGAGCTCGCGCAGGAACGCGGTCCAGAACGTCTCGGCTTCGGACGGGCCGATATCGAGGCTGAGAATCTCGCGCCTTCCGTCGCTGTTGACGCCGACAGTGACAATCACCGCCACCGAGACGATGCGGCCGGGCCTGGCGCACTTTGACGTAGGTGGCGTCGATCCAGAGATACAGCCAATCGCCCTCGATCGGCCGGCCGAGGAACTCCTTGACCTTGTCGTCGATCTCCTCGCACAGCAGGGAGATCTGACTCTTGGAGATGCCGCTCATCCCCATCGCCTTGACCAGATCGTCAACCGAGCGGGTCGAGACGCCGTGCACATAGGCCTCCTGGATCCCCGCGGTCAGCGCCTCCTCGGCCATCCGGCGGGGCTCCAGGACGCCGGGGAAGTAGCTGCCCTTGCGCAGCTTCGGATCCGCAGTTGGACCGTGCCGGCCCGGTCTCCCAGTAGCGATCGCGATAGCCGTTGCGCTGCGCAGCCGCTCCGGCGTCCTCTCGCGGTAGCCGGCCCCGTCAGGCCGCCGACCTCCATCTCCATCAGCCGCTCGGCGTCGAAGCCGATTATCTCGCGCAGCAAATCGGCATCGGGGGTCTTCTCCACAAGGGCGCGCAGGCCATGTTCCCGACGCCGCAGCCGCTTCTGACGGCCAACACCTACGCCTATGAATCCGAGCCGATGGTGAAGCCCACCGGCTTCCGCGAATACGATGCGCGCTGGCTGTTCGGCCAGGAGATCAACCTGATGGGGGTGCAGGCGCTCGGCATGGGCCTCGGCACGCTGATCGCCGAGCTCGGCCGGCCGCAAGAGATCGTCACCGGGCATGACTTCCGTGGCTATTCGGCCTCGATCAAATACGCGCTGATCGCCGGCCTGATGGCGTCCGGCTGCAAGGTGCACGACATCGGCCTGGCCGTGACGCCGATGGCGTATTTCGCGCAGTTCGAGCTCGACGTGCCGTGCGTTGCGATGGTCACCGCTTCGCACAACGACAATGGCTGGACCGGCGTCAAGATGGGCGCCAACCGGCCGCTGACCTTCGGCCCCGACGAGATGAATCGGCTGAAGGAGATCGTGCTCGGCGCAGCGTTCAAGCAGGGCGCCGGCTCGTATGTGTTTCATCCGAACTTCCCGGCCCGCTACATCGGCGATCTCACCAAGCATGCCAAGCTGAAGCGCAAGCTCAAGGTGGTGGTCGCCTGCGGCAACGGCACCGCCGGCGCGTTCGCCCCGCAGGTGATGGAAGCGATCGGCTGCGAGGTGATCCCACTCGACACCGAGCTCGATCACACCTTCCCGAAGTACAATCCCAATCCCGAAGACATGGAGATGCTGCACGCGATCCGCGACGCGGTGCTGCAGCACAAGGCCGATCTCGGGCTCGGCTTCGACGGTGACGGTGACCGCTGCGGCGTGGTCGACGACACCGGCGAGGAGATCTTCGCCGACAAAGTCGGCGTGATGCTGGCGCGCGACATGTCGGCGATCCATCCGAACGCGCGCTTCGTCGTCGATGTCAAATCCACCGGCCTGTTCGCCACCGATCCGGTGTTGCAACAGCAGGGCGCCCAGACCGAGTATTGGAAGACCGGCCACTCTTACATGAAGCGCCGCACCAATGAGAGCAAGGCGCTGGCGGGCTTCGAGAAGTCTGGCCACTTTTTCTTCAACGCGCCGCTCGGCCGCGGCTATGACGACGGCCTGGTGTCGGCGATCGCGATTTGCGAGATGCTCGACCGCGCGCCCGGCAAGTCGATGTCGCAGCTGAAAGACGCACTGCCGAAGACCTGGTCGTCGCCGACGATGTCGCCGCATTGCGCCGACGAGGTGAAGTATCGCGTGATCGACGAGGTCGTGAAGCACTTCGAAAAAGCGCAGAACAACGGCGACAAGGTCGCCGGCCAGCCGATCCGCGATCTCGTCACCGTGAACGGCGTCCGCGTGACTTGCGAAGACGGCAGCTGGGGCCTGGTCCGCGCCTCGTCCAACAAGCCCGAGCTGGTGGTGGTGGTCGAGAGCCCGGTGTCGGAGCAGCGGATGCACGACATGTTCGAGGCCATGAATGTTGTGCTGCGCCAGCATCCCGAAGTGGGTGCGTATAACCAGACGATCTGAAACTGCGACGCTCTATCTCTGGTCGCGGGCACCCGTTTTGATTTGTCGCCCAAGATCGACTAGATGGGTGCGATCATTGCAGCCCGCGCCGCTTGGAAGTGACCCGGGACCCAGCGGACGGAGACCAGCCTATTCGACGTTTCGGCGACATTGCGTGGATGGCAGTCGGGCTGACGGCGTGCTTCGCCCTCGTCGGCTGCTCCTCGATTCTCGAGGCGCTGCCGGATGGCGGCGACAAGGCGCCGAAGGCGGCGGTGATGGCGGTTGATCTAAAGAAGGTCGGCGATGAAGCCAAGCTGCCGCAGCCTTGGGAGATCGCCGGTCCGATCGAGGCCGATCCGGTCACCGTCACGCCGTGGATCGTGTGCCTGCGCAGCAAGGCACCGGATCAGGCGCGGCAGACCTACGCGCTGTTTTACAAGAGCGGCAAGCTCGAGACCTATCGGTTTGCCGCGATCGTCGATCGCTGCGACATCCAGAGCTTCAGGGCGTTTTAAAGAGATCGCGTGCTGGCGCAGACGGGTTTCGATCACGACGCCCGGCGCTGCAGCGGGTATTCGTCGCTCTCGTAAAGCGTGCGGATTCCCTTGTGGTCGAAGCGGGCTTCGTCGACCTGCAGATAGGCGCCGTTCAGGCAATCCGCCGGCAACTCCTCAATCGCGTAGCGCACCGCTTCGGCCGCCCTGCTGAAGCGGCGATAGGCGACCCCGGTCCGGCGTTTCTTACGGATCGCTGCGGGAAACAGTTCGGCGGCGGTATCGTAGCTGAACGCCATGGCGGAAGTGGCCTCCTGACTGGGGTGATGGGCCACACGGAAACGCGATCTTGATCGGCACCGGCGGCTTCAATTCCGACCCACTTCATATAGGCACGATGCGCGGATTTGCGAATCAAGGTCGCCACGATTGCGCTATCTGAATGAATTCGTTTCGCTTTTGTGAACTGCACAAACAAGAAGCGGGCGCCAAGGACGCCCGCTTCGCTGATGATCGTGCCCAATTGCGACCCGCTATTTCGGCTGGAGCTTCAGCGCCGCCGAATTGATGCAGTAGCGCAGCCCGGTCGGCCCGGGGCCGTCGGGAAACACGTGGCCGAGATGGCCGCTGCAGCGTGAGCACAGCACCTCCGTGCGGATCATCCCGTGGCTGACGTCGCGCTCCTCGTCGATCGCGCCCGTCGCCGCCGGCGCAGTGAAGCTCGGCCAGCCGCAGCCGGAATCAAACTTGGTATCGGACTCGAACAGCGTCTGACCGCAGCCGGCGCACACATAGGTGCCGGGCCGCGTCTCGTATTCGTATTCGCCGGTGTACGGCCGCTCGGTCGCCTTCTCGCGCAGCACGGCGTACTGCATCGGCGTCAGCTCCTTGCGCCACTCGGCTTCGCTTTTGTGAACCTTGCCGGGCGTGGTGGTTTTGGTGTCGGACATCGCTCCTCCTGAACCGTCGAGCCCCGCCGTCAGTTGGTGGCCTTGACGCTGCTCACCAGCGTCGGCTTGTCGAGATACTCCGTCGGAAACAGCTTCTTCAGGGCTTCGATCTTCGGCAGGTCGTTGTACGCAATATAGGGCTGGCTGGGATGCAGCGTCAGGTAGTCCTGGTGGTAGGCTTCCGCGGCATAAAAGCCCTTCAGCGGTCCGATCTTGGTGACGATCGGCGCGCCGTACACCTTGGCAGCGTCGAGCTGCGCGATATAGGCGTCGGCGACCCGCTTCTGCTCGTCGCTGGTGGTGAAGATCGCCGAGCGATACTGTGGCCCGCTGTCCGGCCCCTGGCGATCGAGCTGCGTCGGATCATGCGCGACCGAGAAGTAGATCTGCAGAAGTTTGCCGTAGGAGATCCGCTTCGGATCGTATTTGACCTCGACCGCCTCCGCGTGACCCGTCGTGCCGGTCGACACCAGCGGATAGCTCGCGCTCGCCTTGCTACCGCCGGCATAGCCCGACAGCGCATTGACCACACCGGCCGTATGCTGGAACACGCCCTGCACGCCCCAGAAGCAGCCGCCGGCGAATACGGCCGTCTGAATCCCGCCGCCCTCTTTGGCATCGAGCTGCGGCGGCGGAATCACCACTGGCTCCTCGGCCGCCCGAGACGGTCCGAGAGCGGACCACGCGAGCGCCCCCACAACGGCGGCGCAGAGAGCAAGACGACCAAATGGAGCGCGCATGAGCTGTCCTCACGAGGTTAAGGCCGAGGCCATCAGCCTGGCTGTTGCGCTCAAGATACGGGGCTCGCGCCGGGCTGTTACGCGGGCGCAGACACGAGTTCGTGACCGCCAGCTCGACCAGAAGGGAAGGGCCGCAAAGCCGCGAGCCCCAGACAGTTCGGTACTTTTGCACCGCGCCGCCGCCCGCAACCTGCGGACGCCGCTATGCCCGGCCCCAATTCCTAAATGACCAAAGCCCAAAGGCCGCATTGCATTAAGGATAGCCGCGCTCCGGGCTGGATCACCCCTTCGTGAAGTGCCAAGATGCGCTCGGCCCGGTGGCGGAAGATTAACGCGGGGGCGGTGCAACGCCCTTTTTCCTGGTTCAAGTCCAGGCTGGGCCTCCAGATCTTGCTGTAATTGCCGGTTGACGGGCGACTCGAAGGCCTTTCGCCGCCCGGGAAACTGGTCTAAGAACCTCCCGCGCGCCTGGGACGGCCCGGCGCTTGAAGACCTGAGGGACGCGCGACTGCGCGCCCTTTTTTTGTGCCCGCGATTTCCGCCCGCGTCAGCGAGATTTGATGCCCAAACGAACCGACATCTCCACCATCCTCATCATCGGGGCCGGTCCCATCGTGATCGGCCAGGCCTGCGAATTCGACTATTCCGGCACGCAGGCGGTCAAGGCGCTGAAGCAGGAGGGCTATCGGGTCGTCCTGGTCAACTCCAATCCGGCGACGATCATGACCGATCCGGAGCTGGCGGACGCGACCTATATCGAGCCGATCACCCCTGAGATCGTCGCCAAGATCATCGAGAAGGAGCGCTACGTCATCCCCGGCCGCTTCGCGCTGCTGCCGACGATGGGCGGCCAGACCGCGCTGAACTGCGCGCTTTCTCTGCGCAAGCTCGGGACGCTGGAAAAGTTCGACGTCGAGATGATCGGCGCCACCGCCGACGCCATCGACAAGGCCGAGGACCGCGAGCGGTTCCGCGAGGCGATGACCAAGATCGGGCTCGAAACCCCGAACTCGCGCCAGGTGAAGAGCCTGCCCGATGCGCTGCGCGCGCTCGACGAGATCGGCTTCCCGGCGCTGATCCGGCCGTCGTTCACGATGGGCGGCACCGGCGGCGGTATCGCCTACACCAAGGCCGAGTTCATCGAGATCGTCGAACGCGGCATCGACGCCTCCCCGACCAACGAGGTGCTGATCGAAGAATCGATCCTCGGCTGGAAGGAATACGAGATGGAGGTCGTGCGCGATAAGCACGACAACTGCATCATCGTCTGCTCGATCGAGAATCTCGATCCGATGGGCGTGCACACCGGCGATTCGATCACCGTCGCGCCGGCGCTGACGCTCACCGACAAAGAATACCAGATCATGCGCGACGCCTCGCTGGCGGTGCTGCGCGAGATCGGCGTCGAAACCGGCGGCTCCAACGTGCAGTTCGCGGTCAACCCGGATGACGGCCGGCTGGTCGTGATCGAAATGAACCCGCGCGTGTCGCGTTCGTCGGCGCTGGCGTCGAAAGCCACCGGCTTCCCGATCGCCAAGGTCGCCGCCAAGCTGGCGGTCGGCTATTCGCTCGACGAAATCGCCAACGACATCACCGGCGGTGCAACGCCGGCCTCGTTCGAGCCGACGATCGACTATGTCGTCACCAAGATTCCGCGGTTCGCCTTCGAGAAATTCCCCGGCGCCTCCGCCAACCTGACCACCGCGATGAAGTCGGTCGGCGAGGTGATGGCAATCGGCCGCACCTTCCAGGAGAGCCTGCAGAAGGCACTCCGCGGCCTTGAGAGCGGCCTCACCGGTCTCGACGAGATCGAGATCGAAGGGCTCGGCCGCGGCGACGACAAGAACGCGATTCGCGCGGCGCTCGGCACTCCGACGCCGAGCCGGCTGCTGCAGGTCGCGCAGGCGATGCGCCTCGGCTGGTCGGACGAAGAGATCTTCAACTCCTGCAAGATCGATCCCTGGTTCCTGGCGCAGCTCCGCGGCATCGTCGACATGGAAGCCCGGGTCCGCGACTCAGGTCTGCCGGATCATGCGTTCGGCATGCGAACCCTGAAAGCAATGGGCTTCTCCGATGCCCGCCTCGCCGTGCTCGCCAACACCACCGAGGCCGAGGTCAAGGCCAAGCGCCGTGCGCTCGGCGTCCGCCCGGTGTTCAAGCGCATCGACACCTGCGCGGCGGAGTTCGCCTCGCCGACCGCCTACATGTACTCGACCTACGAGGCGCCGTTCGCCGGCCCAGCGTCGGACGAAAGCCGGCCGTCGGACAAGCAGAAGGTGATCATCCTCGGCGGCGGTCCGAACCGGATCGGCCAGGGCATCGAGTTCGACTACTGCTGCTGCCATGCTTGCTTCGCGCTGCATGACGCCGGCTACGAATCGATCATGGTCAACTGCAACCCTGAAACGGTGTCGACCGACTATGACACCGCGGACCGGCTGTATTTCGAGCCGCTGACGGCCGAAGACGTGCTGGAGATCATCGACACCGAGCGCTCCAACGGCACGCTGCGCGGCGTGATCGTGCAGTTCGGCGGCCAGACGCCGCTGAAGCTGGCGCGCGCCCTTGAAGCCGCCGACGTGCCGATCCTGGGCACCTCCCCGGACGCGATCGACCTCGCCGAAGACCGCGATCGCTTCAAGCGCATCCTCGACAAGCTGCGGCTAAAGCAGCCGAAGAACGGCATCGCCTACTCGGTCGAGCAGGCCCGCCTGGTCGCGGCCGAACTCGGCCTGCCGCTGGTGGTGCGTCCGTCTTACGTACTCGGCGGCCGCGCCATGCAGATTATCCGCGAGGACAATCAGCTCAGCGATTACCTGCTCGGCACCCTGCCCGAGCTGGTGCCGGGCGACGTCAAGGCACGTTATCCGAACGACAAGACCGGGCAGATCAACACCGTGCTCGGTACCAACCCGCTGCTGTTCGACCGCTATCTGTCGGACGCGACGGAAGTCGACGTGGACTGCCTGTCGGACGGCAAGGACACCTTCATCGTCGGCATCATGGAGCACATCGAAGAGGCCGGCATTCACTCCGGCGACTCCGCCTGCTCGCTGCCGCCGCACTCGCTCAGCGCCGAAACCATCGCCGAGCTGGAACGCCAGACCCGTGAGCTGGCGCTCGGCCTCGACGTCGTCGGCCTGATGAACGTGCAGTACGCCATCAAGGACGGCGAGATCTACGTGCTGGAGGTCAATCCGCGCGCGTCCCGTACCGTGCCGTTCGTCGCCAAGGTGATCGGCATGCCGGTCGCCAAGCTCGCGGCGCGAATCATGGCCGGCGAGAAGATCGCCGACCTCGGCCTGAAGAAGCGCACGCTTGACCACGTCGGCGTCAAGGAATCGGTGTTCCCGTTCGCGCGCTTCCCGGGTGTCGACACCGTGCTCGGCCCGGAGATGCGCTCGACCGGCGAAGTGATGGGCCTCGACCGCTCGTTCGAGGTCGCCTTCGCCAAGAGCCAGCTCGGCGGGGGCACCCGCGTGCCGCGCAAGGGCACGGTGTTCGTGTCGGTCCGCGAAAGCGACAAGGCGCGGATCCTCGACGCCGTGAAGCTGCTGCACTCGGTTGGCTTCAGGGTGATCGCCACCTCCGGGACCCAGCGCTATCTGGCGGACCACGGTGTGCCGGCGGAGAAGATCAACAAGGTGTTGGAAGGCCGTCCGCACATCGTCGACGCCATCATGAACGGCGAAGTGCAACTGGTGTTCAACACCACCGAGGGGCCGCAGGCGCTGGCCGACAGCCGGTCACTGCGGCGCGCTGCCCTCTTGCATAAAGTTCCCTATTACACCACTCTTTCGGGCGCGGTGGCCGCCGCAAAGGGCATCCGGGCCTATTTGGATGGGGACCTTGAGGTCCGGACCCTGCAGAGCTACTTTTCCGAAAGCTGATCGTCGCCCGGCCCGAGCGGCCGGCTATCGACTGACAGGCCGTCAGGCCGGGGAACCCGCCCGCATTGGAATTGTTCTCTCCGGCGTTTGCCGGACAGCTCTGGTGCCGTTTTGAACCGACTTCGGACGCCGCACAGGCGCGGCGCCGCCGTAAACACCCGACGACGTTGCGGGCGAGCAGGGTTCGGCGATCCGCAACGTATTCTTGAAGGATGAAGAGACGATGGTCGAAAAGATACCGATGACTGCGAGCGGGTACGCCGCACTTTCGGACGAGTTGAAGCATCGCCAGTCGGTGGACCGTCCGCGCATCATCGAACATATCGCCGAAGCGCGCTCCCATGGCGACCTCTCGGAAAACGCCGAATACCACGCGGCCAAGGAAGAGCAGTCCCACAACGAGGGCCGGATCAACGAGCTTGAGGACAAGCTGGCGCGCGCGGACATCATCGACGTCAGCAAGCTGTCGGGCGACACCGTCAAGTTCGGCGCCACCGTCACCTTGATCGACGAGGACACCGAGAAGAAGGCGGTGTGGCAGATCGTCGGTGAGGCCGAAGCCGACGCCAAGAAGGGCAAGATCTCGATCACCTCGCCGCTGGCACGGGCGCTGATCGGCAAGAAAGCGGGCTCCTCGGTCGAGGTCGTGGCCCCGGGTGGCGCCAAGGCTTACGAGATCGCCAAGGTCGAGTGGCGCTGACCAGCGCACACCGCCAACGAAACGAAAAAGCCGCGCTTCGCCGCGGCTTTTTTGTTGCCCGAACTCCAGCGGCTCACGGTGAATTCAGTCGCTGGTGCCATGGTGTTGCGGCAAGGTTCCGTACGGTCGGCGGCATTCTTGCTCGGCCGCGACTGCCCCACCTCGAGAATCAGGATCGTCCATGAATCAGTCGTTCGCGCGTTGGCAGCCGTTTGCCCTGAGCCTGCTCCGCTTCATCACCGGTTTGCTGCTGTTTCAATACGGCGTGGCCAAGCTGTTCAAATTTCCCGCTGTGCCGATGTTCGCCAAGGTCGAGCTGTTCTCGCTGTATGGCGCGGCGGGCAGCCTGGAGCTGATCCTCGGCGCGCTGCTAATGCTCGGCCTGTTCACCCGCCCGGTCGCCTTCATCCTGTCGGGCGAGATGGCGTTCGCGTATTTCCTCGGCCACGTCTTCAAGGGCGCAACGCCGGTCTGGCTGCCGCTCCTGAACGGCGGCAGCTTGGCGATCGCGATGTGCTTCACGTGCTTGTACTTGGTGACGACGGGCGGCGGACCGATCAGCCTCGACCGCATCCTGCGGCGCGATCGCTGACTCTGCAGCAGCGCTGAAACGATCGCGGCGGCGGCTTCAGGTCGTCGCCGCCTTTAACTCCAGCGGCACCGCGGCGGCGTATTTCGAATTGCGCAGCACGAGCGAGGTGCGGACGTTGCGGACGTGCGGGGCGGCGGTGAGATGGGCGACAAAATTCTGGAACGTCGCCATGTCGGGCGCGACGCATTTCAGGATGAAGTCGACTTCGCCCGACAGCATCCAGCACTCGCGTACCAGCGGCTCGTTGCGGACGAATTCCTCAAACCCGCGCAGGTCGGCCTCGGCCTGGCTCGACAAATGCACCGAGGCGAACACCGTGACGTCGAAACCGAGATGCGCCGGATCGAGGAGCCCGCGATAGCCGAGGATGTAGCCCTCTTCCTCCAGCGTCCGCACCCGCCGCAGACACGGCGGCGGCGAAATCCCGACCCGTTTGGCCAGTTCGACATTGGTGATTCGGCCGTCGTCCTGAATTTCCTGCAGGATCTTGAGGTCGATCTGGTCGAGGCTCTTGGTCACGCTGGTGCTATTCCCGCAAGGCGGATTCGGCTTAGAAACAGCCTCTCTTAGCGCACCCCGCGAAATTTGGGTAATTTTATTTCGCGATGCTCACAGCTCGTTTTCTATTCTTGGTGGGAAATCCTGCACGGAGGTATTGCAAATCTTGCATAGCTCGCCAAATAACATAGACTTCTGTCTGATCTTCCGCCCATTGGCGATGCCCCAGCCAGGCCTTTCCCTGCGTCGCGCCGCCCTCAGTTTCGGGGACTGATTCATGCCGAGTCCGGTTCAAGCCAAGGTCGTGATCATCGGATCCGGGCCCGCCGGTTATACCGCCGCGATTTACGCCTCTCGCGCGATGCTGGAGCCGATCCTGATCCAGGGCATGCAGCCCGGCGGTCAGCTCACCATCACCACCGACGTGGAGAACTACCCCGGCTTCGCCGATGTGATCCAAGGCCCGTGGCTGATGGAGCAGATGGAGAAGCAGGCGCTGCATGTCGGCACCCGGATCAAGACCGACCTGGTGGTCGATCTCGACCTCGGCCAGCGGCCGTTCCGGCTGACCTGCGACAGCGGCGACGTCTATCTCGCCGACACGCTGATCCTCGCCACCGGCGCTCAGGCGCGCTGGCTCGGTATTCCGTCCGAACAGACCTACAAGGGCTTCGGCGTCTCGGCCTGCGCGACCTGCGACGGCTTCTTCTATCGCGGCAAGGATGTCGTGGTGATCGGCGGCGGCAACACCGCGGTCGAGGAAGCGCTGTTCCTGACCAACTTCGCCGCCAGCGTCACCATCGTCCACCGGCGCGATCACTTCCGGGCCGAACGCATCCTGCAGGACCGGCTGTTCAAACATCCGAAGATCAAGGTGATCTGGGACGTCGCGGTGGATGAGATCTGCGGCGCCGAGAACCCGACCAAGGTCACCCACGTGCGCCTGAAGAACGTCAAGAGCGGCACGACCAGCGAGGTCAAGGCCGACGGCGTGTTCATCGCGATCGGTCATGCGCCGGCGACGGAGCTGTTCAAAGACCAGATCAAGCTCAAACCGTCCGGTTATGTCGAGGTCGCGGCGAATTCGACCGCAACCTCGGTACCTGGCGTGTTCGCCGCCGGCGACGTCGCCGACGAGACCTACCGCCAAGCCGTCACCGCAGCCGGAATGGGCTGCATGGCGGCTCTCGAAGCCGAACGCTTCCTGGCGCTGCGCGCCGGCGACCGCCAAGCGGCCGAATAACTCTCTGGATGGCGCGACACCGCGACGGGTTCACCGATATGGACTGGGATAAGCTGAAGGTCTTTCACGCCGCTGCCGAAGCGGGGAGTTTCACCCATGCCGGCGAGCAGCTCGGGCTGTCGCAGTCGGCGGTGTCGCGGCAGGTCAGCGCATTGGAGCAAGAGCTCTCGGTGTCGCTGTTTCACCGCCACGCCCGCGGCCTGATCCTCACCGAACAGGGCGATCTGCTGTTCCGCACCGCGCATGACGTGTTCATGCAGTTGCAGGCCGCACGCGCCAAGCTCACCGACAGCCGCGAGCGGCCGAGCGGCGACCTCAAGGTCACCACGACGCCGGGGCTTGGCATTCACTGGCTGGTGCCGCGGCTCGGTGAATTCACCGCGCTGTATCCCGAGATCCGGATCTCGCTGATCGTCACCGACGAAGAGCTCGACCTGTCGATGCGCGAGGCCGACGTCGCGATCCGCACCCGCAAGCCGACCCAACCCGATCTGATCCAGCGCAAGCTGTTCTCGATCGGCTTCCACGCCTATTGCTCGCCGGAGTACATCAAGAACTTCGGCACGCCGCGGACGCTGGAGGATCTCGACAATCACCGGCTGATCATGCTGAGCGACAGCCAGGTGCCGCCGCATCTGCAGAACCGGAGTTGGCTGATCGAAGCCGGGCGCAACGGCATGGGTCCGCGCGAGCCCTACTTCAAGGTCAACAACATCCTCGGCCTGGTGCGCGCCTGCCAGCAGGGCCTCGGCATCGCGGCGCTGCCGGATTACCTGATCGAGGACACCAACCGGCTCGTGCAGTTGTTCGGCGAGGAAGATTCAATCCAGCTCGACACGTACTTCGTCTATCCGGAAGAATTGAAGACCGTGGCGCGGGTGCAGGTGTTCCGCGACTTCGTGGTCAACAAGGCGCAACGCTGGCCGGGCTGATTTGTCGCTCCCGGGGCTCCGCATGTCTGACATGCGGGGGGCCCGCTTGCCGGGCCGCCGGATCGCGGATCAAATCGTTCTCACGTTGAGGGGTCGCGCTGCATCAAGTCCCCCTCCTCCAGTGGCGCGGCGGCTCAGCTATCCCTCTTGGAAGGTGATTGTGTCGGCCTATCAGGCCAAAGACCTTAGACCGGGCTCTTCGTGGGCCCGGTTTTTTTCTGCGCAATCATCTGGCCGCGCGCACGCGGCGATCGGTCGCAACAACTCATGAAAAAACGCGCGGGTGGCCGCGCGCTGCAGTCGTGTTGGTTTGCGATCAGGCCGCTTGCTTGTGCATGCCGGAATTTCCGGCCCCGCGGATCGCCTTCACCGAGCGTTCGATCGCCGCCCATAGCCGGCTGATCTCGTAAGCCGCGCGGCCTTCGGCGGCGTATTCGCGGGCGCCCTGGCCTTCACCGAGCGCCATCAGAAGATCGGCACGATTGGTGATCTGCCCACCCCAGACCGGAGCCTTGAACTTGGCCAGCGCATCGCGCGCGATGGTGACGATCCGGCTTTCGACCTCGTCACGCAGCGCCGGGGCGCCGTTGAGCACCACCGCGTAGGGCTTGCGGTGCGAGCGGCAGGTCTGGATCGTATCCTGCACCGCGTTGACGTCGAACACGCCGGGCCGCGCCGGAATGATCACCATCGTGGCGTTGCGGATCGCATCGTCGACCACCGCAGACAGGTTCGGCGGCGTATCAACGAAGATCCATTCGATGCCATCGCGCTTAGCGGCGGCCACGATGTCGGTGATCGACCGCGTTGCGGTCCGCAGCGGCGGCTCGTTGGTACCGCGAAGTTTGTGCCACAGCGTCAGCGAGCCCTGCGGATCGGCATCGATCAGCAGACACGGACGCGAGGCTTTGTGAACCTGTGCAGCCAAGTGAGCAGCCAGGGTACTTTTTCCCGAGCCGCCTTTACGCGAAGCAAAAACGATGACGTTCATACCTTGGCCTCCCGATTGACCTTGGCGGCAAAGTGAATCAGCTCGTTGATTCGTGAAAGATAAAATTGCAGGCAGTGATCATCGCCTCGCCAGATTGTAGCGACCGGCTGGTTTTTGAGTCACACCAGTTCCGGGATTGACGCCGCGCACAGGCCCTCATTGAGTCCCGAAGACGGTTTTTGAATAGCGGCTTGATGACAGCGCTGCTGATCAGGCCGCGGTCTTGGCGGATGTATCAGAGCCCGCCGTCTGCTGATCAGCACTGAACGGCTTAGTATCCGCACCGCGGCCGCGTTGCCGCTCCAGCCATTTGCGCTCGATCCAGTTCAGCGTCCGTGCGGTCGGCTTCTCCAGCGCCGGCACGTCCTGGGCGATCAGCACCATGCCGAGCGGCAGCATCCATAAGCCCAGGACAGGCAGGAAGCTCAGCATGCCGCCGCCAACCAGGGCGACGCCGAGGGGCAGCCGAACGTACTTTGATGACGGCCGCCGCAGCCAGCCGACGAAATGCGCCGGCCGGGGTGGTAGCTTGGACTCGAACCACTGCAGATGGCGGTCGAGTTCGGCGCGGTGATCGATCTCTGTCACAAAGCTCTCCTCAGGCGCGAGATATGCGCGTCGATTTCGGCACCAACGCGGCAAGCTGTCGCGCGGATCCCGGAACCGCGGAGGCTTTGTCAGTTACTGCCGCTCGCGCTTGTGAGGTTTGCGGGGCTTGAGGCTGGTTGGTTTGCGGCGCACGGCCTCGTTTGTCTGCATCGCCACCGGCGTCGGCCCGAAGTGTGCGCGGCAGGCGGGTGTGAGCTGCGCTTTGTTCTGCACCATGCAGACGGTGATCCGGTCGACGTCCGGAACGAACGCACCGCACAACCGCATCGCGTCGCCCGTACACGCCTGCTGCTGCTCGGCGGTGTAGGCCAGCGCTGAACCTGCAATCAGTGACAGACCAAAGCTGGCGGCCAGAACAAGACCATGACGACGAACGACGCGCGGCGAGATCGAATGGTTCGAGATCATGGATGGCCCCCCTGCTGTGCTGACGTTTCCCCGCAGGCGTTCGGCCGCCTTGTTATTATTTGGCTGATTGGCGGAGTGTGCGTGAGGCGCGAGGAATTCGCAAGCAGCGCGCGAGCCGGCGTTGCGCGACAAGGCTGGACGCTAAGCTTCGTTGGCGCCGACGCCGCGCTGGTCCAAGGCGCTTTGACCTGCCACGGTCAGACGATAATGACGCTTCCCGGCCGGATCGCCGGAATGACTGACGGCCACCAGGCCATCCGAAACCAGCCGGTCGAGTTCGAGACGCTGGCCCGCATTGAGGTCACGGCCGGCTGTCCGGGCCACATCCACCAACACGGCGACCGCCTGATCGCTCAATTCCCGGTCGGTCATGCCGGCTCCCCACGCTTTGTTTCGCTTCAAGCAACGTGACCGTCCGCCATTCCGTTCCGAACGGAATGCCATAACGCGATGGCGGCCGCCCGCTCAGCAAGCGGCCGGCAGGGGGACGATCTCGGCAGGTGGTTTTGGGCTATTCAGTCGCCGCGTAGCGCCGGCAAGGCGGGACGGTCCACCTTGCTAGACTCACCGCCTCGTGGGGGTTCTTGGAAGGCTATCGGCGTTCGCAGAGAGGCGCGCAGCTGTAGAGCTCTTTGTCCGTGCCTTTGTATATCGTGATCTGCTTGTCGCCTTGGTCCGATGCCTCGGCCACAAGCCGGGCGTCCGCGATGCTGCGCAGCGCGAGCGACAGCGTGCCGGACTGCCGGGCCCGCGTCAGCACCTCGGCTTGATCGCCTGTGAGCTCGAGAGTCGCCGTCTTGCCGATCACGTTGTTCTGCCCTTCCCGCTCCTTGGGCAGCTGGTCGATCGCGAGCACGCGCACATTCGTCAGGATCGTCGTCGACGTCACCGTGTCCTTAGCGCCGGGAATGTCGGAGCTTTTGTCACGCTTGGTCAGGATCACGTCGACTTTGTCGTTGGGAAGAATGAAGCCGCCGGCGCTGGTTTCCGGCGAAATCTCCGTCGAGACGGCGCGCATGCCGGTCGGCAGGATCGCCGCCATGAAGCCGGAGCCATTGGGCTTCACCAGTTTGACTTCGCGGATCGGCTCGCCGGCAACGAACGGCGAGCGCGCGATTGTCCCGGCCAGAAACGCTTCGGTGTTGGGCATCTTGTCGCGGCGGAGGAAGTGCTCGCTGGCGCTGTCGGCCGGCCAGCTCTGCCACCGGACATCCGAAGGGGTGACGAGTTGTCCAAGCGCGATATTCGATTTCGCGACGAGAACATCGACGGTCTGGAGCTGGGGAATCGGCTCCGCGACCTGACGGGGTCGCTCCGAGTCCGAACTGCTCGCCAGGAACGCGGCAGCAGCGCCGGCGGCGAGAGCAATGCCCAAAACGACAATGCGCGGCTTACTCAGGCGCATCCGCAAACTCCGGTTACTAAACTCAACGCAACTTGTCGCAATCTTAGGTCGAGGCGCATCAAGATAGAGTTAAGGTGAATACGATGAATCTCCCCGAAACGGTATTATGGGAGTGCCGCATAGCCACGGGCCTGCGCACGCGATCTTGGTCCGCTCGACGCTTTGTCGGCGGCTGGGCGGCTGATCGATCTGAAAAGAGGGATTTTAGGAGTGGTACAGTTGGGTGGGCTCGAACCACCGACCTCCTGTTCCACAGACAGGCGCTCTAACCAACTGAGCTACAACTGCATCCGGCGCGGCCGAGGTGGCCCGCGAACGGGCGGAAACTAGGTGCAACGCCGCGCTTTGGCAAGACCGTGTTCGGCTGCAAAACCAATGTCGGGGGTACTGTCGACAACAACCTTCCGACGACAAAGCCCGGGCGCATGGCCCGGGCCCTGAAAACGTTGAAAACCGGGCCGGATCAGGCGGCGGGCTTGAAGATCTTCGAGGCGTTGGCCTTGATCGGCTCGACCGTCTCGGCGGCGACCTTCTGGGTCAGCTCGGTGAGCTCTTTGGTCTGCGCGGTCAGCGTCTCGATCTGCTTCTTGGCGTGGGACGTCCACAATTCCATCATGTCCGGCAGGGTCTTGGCGCCGATCAGGCTCTGCGCGAAGTCGAAGCTGGCGCTGGTGTTGGTCTTCACGAAGTCGAACACCTTGGTCGAATAGTCGGTCGCGCCCTTGCTGGCCGAGGTGAACACCGCCTCGATGGTGCCGTTCTGGGTCTCGGCGACGTCCTTCAGCTTGGCGTAGCTTTCGCGGGCCTGCGACACGCCCTTTTCGGCGAAGGCGCGGACCTGCTCCGGAAGCTGGAACGGCATCACGGTGGAAAACGGATCGCTCGAGTCGGCCATAGGGGCATCCTTCGCTGGTGGGGCAAATCGAAGTGACCCGCGCGAGCGGCCTGCGCAATCTTCAGGCTGGACGCCGAGCCGGGACGACCTAGGCCGTCCATTCGTCACAAAATACCACAGAAATTGTGCAATGCAACATAAAATTGCATTGCACTGCCACATTTCGCGCCATGGGCGTGGTGGGCGGGGCCGGTGCCCCGCCGGGCCGATTAGGACGTAAAGGCTCAGCTCTTCGGCTTGGCCACGTCCTGAGCCGCCTTGGTGACGACCTGGCCGAGCTCGCTGGCCTGCTCGGCGAGCGCTTTCATCTGCGACTGAACGTATTCGGTGTGCACCCGCATCACGTCGCCGAGGTCCTTGGCGTGGACAAGCTGCTGGGCGTAGTCGAGCGCCGCATGAACGTTGCGCTCGGCGAAGCTGACGGCGCGGCCGGTGATCTCTTTGGCATTGGCCCGGGCGGCGGCGCCGCGATCTTCGATGGTGGCGGCAGTCTGCTGGGCGCTGGACAGCATGTGCTCGAACGCCTTGCGGGCCTGATCGAACCCAGCCTCGGCCATCGAGCGCATTTCCTTGGGAATCTCGAACCGATCACGCTCTTCCTGATCCATCGTCAGCTCCTTCCGCCTGTTACGCCGCTGCTCGACCCGGCGCCGAAGACCTTACCGACCTATCGCATCGCCGGTGTGACCGGCGGATGTCGACTAGCGCATCGTGACCGATCGTCATGGTTTTGCAACCTTCCAACGCGATCAGGGCTTTCCAGGTCCTCAGGCGTGGCCAAATTAAGGTTATCGGCGCTTAAGACGGGATAGCCTCATCGCAAACGTGGACCTAACGGGAGCCGCTGGCGATAATGAATTGTTAAGGTTCTCAGGCCCCGCGCTCTGTCGGCCACAGGCGCAACCGCTGGCGAGCCGGGCGTACGAGTAGCGATGACGAACTGGGACTTTCAATTGCGAGGGGTCGACGATCCCCGGCTCGCGGTGCACGCGACCCGGACGTTGCCGGCGTGGCTGTGGTCGACCGACGGCAGCCGCGTGCTCTGGGCAAACCCAGTCGCCGCTCGGCTGTTCGGCGCCGCCAACGCCGCCGAGCTCGCGGGCCGCAGCTTCCGTCCCGCCGATCCGCATCGCCGTCAGGTCGCCCAGCTCGCCGCCAAGCTGCCGCAGAACGGCGCGACGCGGCTGGAACGGCTGCGCGGCTTCGGCGCCCCGCTCGGCGCGCTGGTGACCTGCGCCTGCACCCGGCTCTTTTTCGCCGATGGCAGCGCCGGGGTTCTGATCGCCGCAGCAGAATCGATCGGCCGCCCGATGCCGCTGATCGACCGGCTGCGCGGCCTGGTCGAAGGCGTCGATACCCCGATCGCAGCTTTTGCCAGCGACGGCCTGTTCGTCGGCTCCAGCGCCGCCGCGCGCACATTGCTCGGCTTCCGCAATCTCAGTGAGGCTGGTCTCGACCAGGCGCGCGCCGACGCGCTGCGGCTCGGCCGTGCCGAAACGCCGATCGGATTTGGCCATCTGGTGCTGCAGCGGGTCGGCAGCGGCGCGGATGTTGGCCTGATCGCGCTGCTGGCGCCGGGCACCATCACGGAGCCTGCTCCGCAGCCGAAGACCACGTCTCGAGAACCGCAGCCTCAGCCTGATTCAGATCCACAGCTTGAAGCCCAGCATCCCACGGCCGTTGAGGCGCCGGTCGAGCCGGCCACACAGGCCGGGCCGACTGTCGAAGCTCCGCAGGCTGCTGAGCCAGCGGCAAAGCCGATCGCGGTTGCGCCGGGAGCAAACGACGAGTCCAGCGCTACGCAGCCGCCCGTCGAACGGGAGATTCCAGAACCCTCATCCGATCAGCAGCCGGCCGAAACCACGGCGGCATCGGCTGAGCCCGACTACGAGACCTTCGCGATCCTGAGCGAAGCGCCCGCCGAATTCACGCTGCTCGACGACGTCGCCCCCGCTGCCGAGGCGCAGTCGGCAGCGACCGAGCCGCAGGTGGACAGTGTCGATAGCAACGCGCCGCATTCGCCGCCGGCTGCTCCTGTCGAACAGCCCGCCGCCGAGGTGGTCTCAGTCGAACAGCCTGTCGCGCCTGAAACGACGCATGAGCCTTCGCCTTACATCGAGGCCGTCGCCGACGAGCCGGCAGAACCGGACGTCGCCGCGAACGAACCGCAGCCGGCCACCGAACAATCCGCGGCACCCGAGCAGGCCGCTGCAGAGCCGGCGGCAACCGACGCTGCACCCGCCGTCGACACGGCGCCCGAACTGCCTGCGCCGCGCCGGCATCCGCTGCGCTTCGTCTGGCAGATCGATCTGGCCGACCGACTGGCGATCGCCTCCGACGAATTCCTCCGCCTGATCGGCCCGCACACCGCCGCCAATCTCGGCGAGCGCTGGAGCGAGGTCGCCGACCGGCTCAGGCTCGATCCGCAAGGTCTCGTCGCGGCCGCACTTGCCACCCGCCACACCTGGAGCGGCATCACGCTGCAATGGCCGGCTGACGGCGCCGCACTGCGGCTGCCGATCGAAATGTCCGGTCTGCCGGTGCAGGATCAGGGCGGCGCCTTTGCCGGCTATCGCGGCTTCGGCGTCTGCCGCGATCTCGCCGCGCTCGATTATCTCGCGGCGCTCCGCCGGCACGGCTCGAACGAACCGCCGCCGCGGCCGCAGCCGCTGTCGGCCGATCGCGCGCCGCACTCCCCCGCTTCAGACCAGGCCCCTGCTCTGGACCCGCTCCTGAACCCCTTGGACACGCCCGTGGATACCCCGAAAAACGTCCTGCCGTTCCGCGCCGCCAACGACGCGCGTGCGCCGTCGCTGACCCCGGGCGAGAACAGCGCCTTCCACGAACTGGCGCAGCAACTGGCAGCCCGGCTCGCAAGCGAAACTCCGCCGACCGCTGATGCTCCATCGATTGCCGACGACGAAGTTGCGCCGGAGCAGGAAGCCGCCCCCGCCGAGACGCCGGAGGCCCCGCGCGCCGAGTGGCTCGCGCCGACGCCCACGCCGGCAAGCGGCGCCAGCGCGCGCGATCGCCTGCTGCTCGATCTGATGCCGGTCGGCGTGCTGATCTATCGGCTCGACCGGCTGCTCTATGCAAACCCCGCGTTTCTGGCGCGGATGGGCTTTCCGAGCGTCGCCGCGCTCGAAGAGGCCGGCGGCCTCGATGCGCTGTATGTCGACTCTGGCGTCGGCGAATCCAGCAGCGGTTCGGAGACCGGCACGCCGATAACCATCACCGCAGCGCAAGGCGGCGACGCAGCCCCGACCGAAGCGCGGCTGTTCACGATCGCCTGGGACGGCGATCAGGCGCTGGCGCTGATCTGCTCGCCCACCCCTGCACCGACCGCCGTGCCCGAATTGCCGTTCGCGCCGGCGACTGCGCTCGAGGACGCGCCCTCGGTGGTCGGCGCCGCGAACGCCGAAGAACTCGGCGCGATTCTCGACACCACCGCCGAAGGCGTGCTGATGTTCGACGAGGCCGGCCAGATCAGCGCCGCCAACCGCAGCGCGGAAGCGCTGTTCGGCTACGACGGTGACGCGCTGGCGCAGCACAATCTGATCGAGCTGTTCGCGCCTGAAAGCCGCGCCGCCGTGCTCGATTACTTGGACAGCATTAAGAGCGGCCGCGCCCAGAGCGTGCTCGACCACGGGCTCGAAGCGCTCGGCCAGGTGCGTGAAGGCGGACTGTTTCCGCTCAGCATGACGATCGGCCGAACCCGCGCCGACGGGCCGAATTTCTTCGCCGTATTCCGCGATCTGTCGCAGGTGCAGCGTACCGAAACCGAACTGAGCCAGGCCAAAAGGCTCGCCGAACGCGCCGCCGGCGCCAAGGCGGATGTGCTGGCGCGGCTCAGCCACGAGATCCGGGCGCCACTCAACGCCATTATCGGCTTTGCCGAAGTGATGATCGAGGAACGGTTCGGCCCGCTCGGCAACGAGCGCTACGTCGATTACTTGAAGGACATCCGCGCTTCGGGCGAACGCGTCATCGGCATCGTCGACGATCTGCTCGATCTGTCGCGGATCGAGACCGGCAAGCTCGATCTCGCCTTCGCCAGCATCAACCTCAATGAGCTGGTCGAACAGAGCGTCGCGGTGATGCAGCCGCGCGCCAACCGCGAGCGCATCATCATCCGGACCTCGCTGGCGCATTCGCTGCCGACGGTGGTGGCCGACGCACAGGCGCTGCGCCAGATCGTCATGAACCTGATCAGTACGTCGATCCATCTGGCCAATGCCGGCGGACAGGTGATCGTCTCGACAGCGCTCAGCGATGCCGGCGAAGTGGTGCTGCGCGTCCGCGACACCGGCAGCCGTCTCAACGACGACGAACTCGCCGCCGCACTGCAGCCGTTCCGCACGCCGAGCGACCGCACCGAAGCCGCCGGCGTCAGCCTGTCGCTGACCAAGGCGCTGGTCGAAGCCAACCGCGCCACCTTCCACATCAAAAGCGCGCCGCAATCCGGCACGCTGATCGAAGTGGTGTTCGCCCACATGCCTGCGGCGGTGTGAGCGAACCCTACATCGCGCGCGAAGCATCCGCTCCGGGCATGCGGAAGCGGTACCCGCAAATGATTGCGTGAGTGACCGGGTCTGGCGAGGATCTCCCCGCATCCTCTGCGCCCGTCCAGCCACGCACAGGGCAGCCGCTCGTCGTAGCGGCGGACGGCGACCTTAGCCTCCCGAAGGAAGGAAGCACGTCTGCTTCCCGCCCGCAGGCGCCACCGCCTCACCCCGCATCTCACAGCGTCCCGGAAACGCCCCCGATGGAAGGCAATATTAGGAATACAGTCCCTTGGACGCCCCCCCCCCTTGTCAAGCGCCTCCCGCCAGACCAAATTACATGGCGCGGTAGACAAATGCGACTTTTCTACCAATCGGAGATCGCATGCATCTCAACATCAAGAACGACGAAGCTCATCAGTTAGCGACAGAGCTGGCCCGCATGACCGGGGAGAGCCTCACTGCGGCGGTGACCAATGCGCTGCGCGAACAGCTCGCCCGCGAGCATCGTCGCCGCCAAACCGACCAGATCGCGCAACGACTGCTGAAAATCGGAGGCCGGTACGCCGCATTGCCTGACACCGGGAGAACTCCAGACGAGATTCTCGGCTACGATGAGAACGGATTGCCCACGTGATCGTCATCGACACGTCGGCGATCATTGCGATCTTTCGCGAGGAACCAGAGGCAGCCCAGTTTGCGCGGCTCATCGCCTCCGACGACCAACCGGTTCTCTCCTCGGGCAATTTGCTGGAGGCCGCGATCGCTCTTCGTGGACTAAAGGACATTCAGCCAGCCAAAGCCGAACGATGGCTTGATGACTTCATCGCGGCGGCCCGCATCCGGATCGAGCCCGTCACCACCGAGCAGGCCGGATACGCGCGTTCGGCGCATCTGCGGTTCGGGAAAGGGACCGGCCACAAAGCAGCTCTCAACTACGGAGATTGCTTCGCCTATGCGCTGGCCAAAGCTTTGAATGCCCCCCTGCTGTGCAAGGGCAACGACTTTCCGCTGACCGATATTCCGCTTGTCACGTAGATCTCTCCCTGGGCTTCCCCCTTGCCCCCCGCCGGCAATCGCGATTTAGCTGGCGCGGACCGAACCCTGGCGCGAGAGCCTCGATGGCGACGATCGATACTTCCCTGGTTGCGAAACTGCCGCTGTTTGCGGGGCTGAGCCCGGCGGAGCTCGACGCCGTGCTGCTGGAGGCGCGGTCGATCCGGGTTCCCAAGAACGGCCATGTGTTCGAACAGGGCGAGGACGCTCATTCGTTCTTTGTGCTGCTGCACGGCCACGTCCGCGCCAGCAAGGTGACGCCGGCCGGCGAGCAGATCGTGGTGCGCTATGTCGCGCCCGGCGAGACGCTGGGTGTGGCGATGGCGATCGGGCTCAACCGCTATCCGGCGACTGCCACCGCGGTCGACGATTCGATCGTGCTGGCCTGGCCGACCGCGGCGTGGCCGCGGCTGGTCGAGCAGTATCCGGCGCTCGCCACCAACACGCTGCGCACCGTCGGCGGCCGGCTGCAGGAGACGCATTCCCGGGTGGTGGAGATGTCGACCCAGCAGGTCGAGCAGCGCGTCGCCCATGCGCTGCTGCGGCTCGCCAAGCAGAGCGGCCGCAAGGTCGAGAATGGCGTGCAGATCGACTTCCCGATCAGCCGGCAGGACATCGCACAGATGACCGGCACCACGCTGCACACCGTGAGCCGGCTGTTGTCGGGCTGGGAGCAGAAGGGCCTGATCGAAAGCGGCCGGCAGAAGATCGTGCTGCGCGAGCCACATCAACTCGTGGTGCTGGCCGATCAGGCGCCCGACGATAAGACCTCCTGAGACTGCGCCACCGCCTCGCGTAGCGCCGCGAGAAACGGCGCCTCGGCGATGCCATGCTCGTTGCAGGAATCCTCGATCGTGTGAAACGTCGCGATCGGGCAGCCAACGCAGGCGAGCTTGAAATCCAGGAACACCCGGATCGTCGCCGGCCATCGGCGCATCACGTCTTCGACTACGAGGGTGCGGTCAATCGACATTGTCGTCTCCGTTGACCCGCCATGCTGAGGCCCGGGGCGGCGGCGTTCTTTGTCGCGCGACAACGTTTCGGAGGGTTCCTACACCTCGTAGTTGTCACATCCGACGAATGACGGATGCGGGCGATCCCGCAGTTGAAAGGTATTCATCTGCGAGCTTGTGCTGGGACAAACAGCGGTGGCGCGGCAGGAGCATGGTTGCGCCAGCCGAGTTTCAATCCAGCCGCAAGGACCTCCACCATGATGACCCGCCGAGATACTCTGCTGAGCGCTGCCGTCACCGCACTGTTACTCAGCGCGCCGACCGTGGCAGCAGCCGCCGCGGAAGACGATGTCTCCAAGCTGCCGCGCCAGAAGGTCGAACTGGTCGCACCGCCGTTCGTGCACGCGCATCAGCAGGCCACCAAGGACGGACCCAAGGTCGTCGAATTCAAGATGGTGGTGCAGGAAAAGGAAGTGGTGATCGACGAAGACGGCACCAAATTCCAGGCGATGACCTTCAACGGTTCGATGCCCGGACCGTTGATGGTGGTGCACGAGGGCGACTATGTCGAACTGACGCTGGTCAATCCCGCCAGCAACACCATGCCGCACAACATCGACTTCCACGCCTCGACCGGCGCACTCGGTGGCGGCGCGCTGACGCTGATCAATCCCGGCGAACAGGTGGTGCTGCGCTTCAAGGCCGATCGCTCGGGCGTATTCGTGTATCACTGCGCTCCGGGCGGCAACATGATCCCGTGGCACGTCGTTTCCGGCATGAACGGCGCCATCATGGTGCTGCCGCGTGACGGCCTGAAGGATCGGAACGGCAAGCCGCTGCGCTACGACCGGGTCTATTACATCGGCGAGCAGGACATGTACGTGCCGAAGGATCAGAACGGCAAATACAAGGCCTATGCGTCGCCGGCCGAATCCTACGTCGACACCGCCGAGGTGATGCGCAAGCTGATCCCGACCCATGTGGTGTTCAACGGCAAGGTCGGAGCGCTGACCGGCAAGAACGCGATGCCCGCCAAGGTCGGCGAGACCGTGCTGATCGTGCATTCGCAGGCCAACCGCGACACCCGCCCGCACCTGATCGGCGGTCACGGCGACTACGTCTGGGAGACCGGCAAGTTCGCCAATCCGCCGGAGACCAATCTGGAGACCTGGTTCATTCGCGGCGGTTCGGCCGGTGCTGCGCTCTACACCTTCAAGCAGCCGGGCGTTTACGCCTACCTCAACCACAACCTGATCGAAGCGATCGAGCTCGGCGCCACCGCGCACTTCAAGGTCGACGGCAAGTGGAACGACGACCTGATGAAGCAGGTCAGCGCACCCGGCCCGATCCCGGGCGGCCCGACGAACTAATCACCTCCGCCACCAGGACCCGCGTCCGCGCGGGTCCCTCGCGTCCCACCCGTCATTGCGAGCGAAGCGAAGCAATCCAGTCCAGCGATCGGAGCTGGATTGCTTCGTCGCTTCGCTCCTCGCAATGACGGACAGATGACCTGGTTGCTGCCATGCTGCTCGCCTTCAAAGCCAAGATCGCCCTCGCTGCCCTCGCCGGCTTCGCCACGCCTTTGGCGGTCACGCCGCTGGTGATCGGCCACGGCGACGCGGCGCTCGACGGCCAGCAGGCGATGGTCGAGATCGCGCCGGGCGCGATCGACTACCGGCTGCCCGGCGAATTCACCCGCGATGGCCGGCAGATCGAGGCGCCGCGGACCAAGCTGCAGTTCGACCGACCGCTGTCGATCATGCTGCATCAGGTCAGCACGGCGGACTATCAACTCTGCGTCGACGATGGCGCCTGCCATCCGATGCCGGCCAACACCGCGGTTCGCGCCGACAGGCCCGCCGTACAGGTGTCCTGGCAGGACGCCACCACCTACGCCGACTGGCTGTCGCGCAAGACCGGCGCACACTACCGGCTGCCGACCGACGCCGAATGGGCGTTTGCGGCCGGCAGCAAGTTCAAGGATGACGGGCTGGCCTCGGACAGCGACGATCCGTCGGTACGGTGGATCGCGCGTTATGAACGCGAGTCCGATCGTGACGATCTGTCGGCCAGCTTGCGCAGCTTTGGCGGCTTCGGCGCCAACGAGCGCGGACTGCTCGATCTGTCCGGCAACGTCTGGGAATGGACCACCACCTGCTTCGACCGCACCGCGATCGACGCCGCCGGCCGGCCGCAGGCGCAGACCGCCAATTGCGGCGTGCGGATCGCCGAAGGGCTGCACCGCGCTTACGTCTCCGATTTCATCCGCGACGCCAAAGCCGGCGGCTGTTCGGCCGGCCTGCCGCCGATCCATCTGGGTTTTCGCCTGGTGCGCGAACAGGATGTGCCGCTGGCGCGGCTGCGCGAGTACCTGGGCCGCGCGATGGCATCGGCCGGGATTTGAACCGCGACCCAAGGCCGCGCAGGACATTGACACGCATCAAATAGACCCGCGGGCCGAGCTTCTAGCCTCGGCCATCGCGTGTCCCGGCACCCGCCGCTTCGCCACGCGCTCCTGAAGGCCGCCCGGCCGATGCGCGGAGTTGCGCTATCTTGAATGCTCCCGATCTCTCCCGCCCGCCGCTGACCATCCGGCGGATCAGCCTCGATACCGGCCGCGAAAACGTCGCGGTGCTTTCCCGCCGTTCGCGCGCCCTGCGACCCGAAGTGTTTCGCGGCTTCAGCCGCGTCGAACTGCGCATCAACTCCAAGGTGCTGCTGGCGACGCTGATGATCACCGACGACGACGCGATGATCGGCCCCGATGAACTCGGCCTGTCGGAGCCGGCGTTCCGCCGCTTCAACGAGCCGGTCGGCAGTGCGGTGTCGGTGACGCCGGCGCGGTCGCCCGCCAGCCTCGATGCGGTGCGCGCCAAGATCCAGGGCCACACGCTGTCGGCGGCGGAGATCACCGCGATCGTCGATGACCTCGCGCACTTCCGCTACTCCGACATGGAGATCGCCGCGTTCCTGATCAGCGCCGCGCGCTTCACCTCGACCGACGAGCTGCTGGCGTTGGTCGGCGCGATGGCTTCGGTCGGCACCAAACTGACATGGGACACCCCGATCGTCGTCGACAAACACTGCATCGGCGGCATCCCCGGCAACCGCACCACGATGATCGTGGTGCCTATCGTCGCCGCGCACGGACTGATGATTCCGAAGACCTCGTCGCGCGCCATCACCTCGCCGGCCGGCACCGCCGACACCATGGAGCTGCTGGCGCGGGTCGATCTCGACGTCGATCAGATGAAGCAGGTGGTCCATTCCTGCGGCGGCTGCTTGGTGTGGGGCGGCCACGTCAACCTGTCGCCCGCCGACGACATCCTGATCTCGGTCGAACGCCCGCTCAGCCTCGACACGCCGGAGCAGATGGTCGCCTCGATCATGTCGAAGAAGCTCGCCGCCGGCTCGACCCGGCTGCTGATCGACTTCCCGGTCGGCCCCTCTGCCAAGGTCGCCAGCGCCAACGAGGCGATGCGGCTGCGCAAGCTGTTCGAATTCGTCGGCGATCATTTCGGGATCGGCGTCGAGGTGGTCACCACCGACGGCCGCCAGCCGATCGGCCGCGGTATCGGCCCGGTGCTGGAAGCCCGCGACGTCATGGCGGTGCTCGGCAACGAGCCCGGCGCGCCGGCCGACTTGCGCGAGAAATCGCTGCGGCTTGCCGCGCATCTCTTGGAATACGATCCGAAGCTGCGCGGCGGCGCCGGCTATGCCCGCGCCAAGGAGCTGCTCGACAGCGGGGCGGCGCTGAAGAAGATGCAGCAGATCATCGACGCGCAGGGGCCGTCGCCGTGCCCATCCGAGCTCGGCAGCTACGCTGCCGACGTGCTGGCGGCCGCCGATGGCGTGGTCAACGGCATCGACTGTCTGCGGATCAATCGCCTCGCCCGCAGCGCCGCCGCGCCGGTCGCCAAGGGCGCCGGCATCGATCTGTTCAAGAAGATCGGCGACCGCGTCGAAAAGGGTGAGCCGCTGTATCGGGTGTATGCGTCCGACCAAGCCGAATTCGATCTGGCGCTGGCCGCCGCGCAGGCGGAGTCCGGCTTCGCGATCAATCACCATACGCCGGCCGACGTGGACCTGGTGTCGTGAGCGTCGCCCTGCGCTATCTGGACTCGGCTGCGGACGATGCCATTCGGCTCGCAGCCAGGCTCGACGTGCCGGCGCATCTGATCACGCAGCACCGTTTTCCGGACGGCGAGATCGCCGTCAATGTCGGCCCCGCGGCTGCGACCACGATCCTGTATCTGCCGCTCGACCAGCCCAACGATAAGCTGGTGACCGTCCTGTTCGCCGCCGAAGCGCTGCGCCGCGAAGGCTGCAGCCGGCTGGTGCTGCTGGCGCCGTATCTCTGCTACATGCGCCAGGACGTCGCGTTCCATCCCGGCGACGCGATCAGCCAAAAAGCGATGGGCCGGCTGCTGGCAGGGCTGGTCGACCGCGTCATCACCGTTGATCCGCATCTGCATCGCACGCCGCGGCTCGGCGACGTGTTCCCCGGCATCGCAGCGGACGAGCTGTCGGCGATGCCGGCGATCGCCGCGGCGCTGCGCGGCACGCTCGATCCTGACACCGTGGTAGTTGGACCGGATTCCGAATCCCAACAATGGGTGGATGCGCTCGCCAAACTGATCGGCACGCGGTCGGCGGTGGCGCAGAAAATCCGCCACGGCGACCGCTCGGTCGAGATCGCGTTCCCTGATGCAAGCGCGGTCGCGGGTCGGCCGGCACTGCTGGTCGATGACATCGTCTCCTCCGGCGGCACGCTGATCGCCTGCACCCGCGCGCTGCTCGGCGCCGGCGCAACGTCTGTCGACGCGGTGATCACCCACGCGTTGTTTCCCCCGGCGATGCTGCGCGACTTCGCCGCCGCCGGCATCCGCACCATCCGCTCCACCCACACCGTGCCGCACCCGACCAACGCGATCACACTCGACGATCTGTTCGTCGAGGCGCTGCGAGCCGAGATCGGCACGACCATTCAGGAGACCCGCGCATGAGTGTCACCATCCGATTTTGCGGCGCTGCGCGCACCGTCACCGGCTCCTGCTATCTGTTCGAGACCAAGGGCAAGCGCTTCCTGGTCGATTGCGGCCTGTTCCAGGGCCACAAGACGCTGAAGGAGCTGAACTACGGAGCGTTTCCGTTCCGCCCGTCCGAGATCGACGCGGTGCTGCTGACACACGCGCATATCGATCATAGCGGCCTGCTGCCGAAACTGGTGCGCGAGGGCTTCAAGGGGCGGATCCTGGCGACCCGCGGCACGATCGATCTGTGCTCCTACATGCTGCCCGACGCCGGCAGCATCCAGGAGTCCGAAGTGATGATGCTGAACCGCCGCAACGCCGCGCGCGGCAAGCCCGAGGTCAGCCCGATCTACACCCAAGCCGACGCGATCGCGACGCTGTCGTCGTTCTATCCGGTCGATTACCAAAGCTGGGTCAACGTCCTCCCCGGCGTGCGCGCGCGGTTTTGGAACGCCGGTCACCTGCTCGGCTCGGCCTCGATCGAAATCGAGATCGACGGCGAGGGACGCTCGTCATCGGCGCTGCGGTTGCTCGCCTCCGGCGATATCGGCCCCGACGGCAAGCTGCTGCAGCCCGATCCGGAAGCGCCTGCGCATTTCGACTACGTGATCTGCGAGTCGACCTATGGCGACCGCGTGCGCGAGCCGACCTCGCCCAAACTCCGCCACGAGCGGCTCGCCGCCGAGGTCAACGCCGCGGCCGCAGCGCGCGGCGCCCTGGTGATTCCGGCATTCGCAGTCGAGCGCACCCAGGAGCTGATCGTCGACCTGATCGACCTGATGGAAAAGGGAACGATCCCGAGCGCGCCGATCTTCCTGGATTCACCACTGGCGATCCGCGCCACCGAAGTGTTCCGCCGCCATGCCGCCGATCTCGACGAAGACGTCGATGTCGAACGGCTGCTGGCCTCGCCGCATCTGCGCTTCACCGAAACGGTGGAAGAGAGCAAGGCGATCGCCAAGCTCAATGGCTTTCACATCATCATCGCCGCCAGCGGCATGTGCGATGCCGGCCGCATCCGCCATCATCTCAAGCGCTGGCTGTGCCGCTCCACCGGTACCGTTCTGTTGGTCGGTTATCAGGCCAACGGCACGCTCGGCCGCTTCCTCGAAGAGGGCGCCAAGGCGGTGCGGATCATGGGCGAAGAAGTCCGCGTCAAAGCCAGGATCCGCCGCATCGACGATTACTCCGGCCATGCCGACGCCGGCGAGCTGACGCGCTGGATCACCGAGCGGCGGCCGATCGATCGCGGGCTGTTCCTCGCCCATGGTGAGGAAACCGCGATCGCCGCCTTGGCGGAGCGACTCGGCGGCGGCGTGCTGCCGGCCGCGAAAATCTTTCAGCCTGTGCTCGACGACGTCTACGAACTCACCACGCCGGTTCCGACCGCGCAGGACGGCAAGCATCGCCGGCGGCTCGAGCCCGAATCAGTGGTCAAGCTCGACTGGCACAACGAGATGTCGAAGCTGCTGCTCGATATCAACGCCAGCGTCGAAGCCGCGGCCGACGAGCGCGCGCGCAGCGTGATCATTCGCCGCCTGCGCCGCGCGCTCGACGACAACGGCAATGGCAACGGCGCGCAGGCGGGGCGGCGTTAGCCCCGTTATGGATCGGACCTCATGGCCTGAATACCATTCGTGCAAGGTTTGATTCACTCTCGGCATTACAACACCGCTGCGCCACCGAATTGCGCGATTCGATTGCAGCTATTCGAATTGCATTCCCCCGAGGGCTGTGTGCTAGACTATCTCGCACATGCACAATCCGGGGGATGCTCGTGAGTGCGAACTATCATGTCGCCGAAGGCGACCAGAATGCACTCGGTCAGTATCTGGTCGCCCGGGCGGCCAGCTGCAGCGCTGATCGACGTCCGCATCTGAAGATCGCCTGCATTCATTGTGGCGCCGAATACGTCGCCGCCGAAGTCAATTTCCATGCGTGCAAATGCCCGGCCTGCCAGAACGGTGCAGGCAACCTGCTGCTCTGAGGCCGTTGCCGCGCCGGACGTTGTCAGCCCGGCGCGCAATACGCATACGCCTCCTGCGTGACCCCGCCATAGCCATAGGCCGCCGCCCGGCAGTCGATGATATGGATATTCGAGTGCGGATGCAGGTCACCGATCAGCTCTGACAGCAGCGCGAACGCCTCGCGGTGATACGCGGCCTTTTCCGCCTTGGTATTGGTCTCGTCGGTAATCGTAACCTCGAGCTTGAATGCGTTCTTGCGCCAGTCGCTGAGCGCACGGCCGGCGATGAACCACTGATCGGCCGGATGATGGCGGATAAACACCGCCGTGCGATCGAGTTCCTTGCGCAGCACCCGGCAGGTGAGTTCGGCGACCGCGGCGGCGAGCCGTCCGGTCAGCGCCGGGTCGAGGGGAAGGGAGACCGTCAGGGTGATGCCGGGCATATCCGCTGCTTTCTGGTGGTGGATGTCGATGCCGATCATGCCGCGGCTCTTTTCTCCTGAAAAACGGGAAGATACGATATCATCCATCTGATTTTCGGGTGGATGATGAGCCGGCTGTTCGACCTCGATCTCCTTAACGCGCTGGTGGTGGTGGCCGAGACCGGCAGCCTGTCGGCGGCAGCGCCTCGCTTATGCCGGTCGCAATCGGCGGTCAGCGAGCAGATCCGCAAGCTGGAGGAGATGTGCGGGCAACCGCTGTTCCGGCGCGGCAAGAGCGGCGCCAGCCTCACCCCCGCCGGCGAACGCCTGATCGGACACGCCCGCCAGCTGCTGGCGCTGAGCGACGCAGCCTATCGGGACATGCACGCCGCCCAGCTCGCCGGCGAACTGCGGCTGGCGATCACCGATTACTTTCGGCCGGGTGCGCTGCCCGGCATCCTGCGCCGCGTGCGCGACAAGTTTCCGCATCTGCGGCTACACGTCTCGATCCGCAAGAGTGCGCTGATCGAGGAGACCGCAGATTCCGATGAATTCGACATCGGCCTGTCGATGGCGATTCTCGACCGTCCGTCGCGGCGGAACGCGGCCAAGCGGATCAAGCTGCGGCGCGAGCCGCTATTGTGGGTCGCCGACCGCTCGTTCGTGATGCCGGACGACGGCGTCCTGCCGCTCGTCGTGCTGCCCGACACCTGCTCGCTGCAGCGCTTCATCGCGCGCACACTGACGGCGCACCGGCTGCCGCACACGGTGATGCACTCGGCCTCCGGCGTGGGAGGACTGCACCTGGCGTTGGCCGCCGGACTCGGGCTGACCTGCCTCAACGCGTCGGCCGTGCCGGCGGACGCCGTGGTGCTGGCCGCAGGCAACCGGCTGCCGCCGCTGCCCGAAGTCGAATTCAGCCTGGTTCCGCCGCGCCGTGACGAGCCGGCGCTGGTCGGCAAGGTGCGCGACATGCTGGCTGAGCAGCTGCGCTGACCGGCGCCGCCGCGCTTCGCTGGGCTGGAATAGTTCTAATCGCGACATTGCGCCGCTGCACTGCCCTGATGGCCTGAGCTACTGACAAGCGTTCTCGATTTTCGTCAGGAGCCCGCCGTATGAGCCGTTTCCGTGCCGCTGCCCTCGCACTTGCCGCCGTTTTCGTGCCGTTCGCCGCCGGGGCCGCCGAGCAGGTCAACGTCTACACCTACCGCGAGACCAAGCTGGTGCAGCCGCTGTTCGATGCCTTCACCAAGGACACCGGAATCGCCGTCAACGTGATCTCGGCGAGCTCGGGTCTGGAGCAGCGGATCAAGGCCGAGGGCGCCGACAGCCCAGCCGACGTGCTGCTGACGGTCGACATCGGCCGGATCGACGATGCGGTGGCGGCGGGTATCAGCCAGCCGATCAATTCGCCCGTGATCGACGAAATCGTGCCGGCGCAGTTCCGCGATCCGAACGGCCAGTGGGCCGGCATCTCGATGCGGGCGCGGGTGATCTACGCCTCGAAGGATCGCGTCAAGCAGGAAGCGATCACCTATGAAGAGCTGGCCGATCCAAAGTGGAAGGGCAAGATCTGCATCCGCTCCGGCCAGCACATCTACAACAACGCGCTGTTCGCTGCTTACGTCGCCAAGCACGGCGAGGCCAAGGCCGAGGAATGGCTGCGTGGCCTGAAGGCCAATCTGGCGCAGAAGCCGTCCGGCGGTGACCGCGAGACCGCGCGCGACGTCGCGGCCGGCAAATGCGATCTCGGTATCGGCAACACCTACTACTGGGCGCTGATGCTGAACGATCCCGACAAGAAGGCCTGGGCGGACGCGACCCGTGTGGTGCTGCCGACGTTCGAAGGCGGCGGCACCCATGTCAATCTGTCGGGCGTCGTGCTCGCCAAGCACGCGCCCAACAAGGCCAACGCGGTGAAGCTGATCGAATGGCTCGCCGGTGAGAAGGCGCAGCAGATCTACGCCGACGCCAACTACGAATATCCGATCCGCGCCGGGGTGCCGCTCAACCCGATCATCGCCGGCTACGGCAAGCTGAAGCCGGATCCGCTGCCGATCGCCAAGATCGCCGCCAACCGCAAGGCCGCCTCGACGCTGGTCGACAAGGTCGGATTCGACAACTGACAAACGGGACTGACTTTCCGTCATGGCCGGGCTTGACCCGGCCATCCACGGCCACGTGCGAAGCTGAGCCTGAAGGCGTGGATGCCCGGGACAAGCCCGGGCATGACGACCTTCAGGACGGCGACGTCTTGTCGCCTGGTGGCAAGACAGAGCGACGTCTGCAATGAGGCCGTCACCGCCCTCCGACCAGACAGTCCTCGTCCTCGCTCTCCTCACCGCCCTGCTCGTCGCCGCGCCGGTGGTCAGCCTGATGCTGATCGCGCTGCAGCCGGCGCCGGAGGTGTGGTCGCATCTGATCGCCTATGTGCTGCCGCGCGCGGTGAGTGACACCGCGCTGCTGATCGCCGGCGTCGGCACGCTGACGCTGCTGATCGGCACCGCTACGGCCTGGCTGGTGTCGTCGCACGACTTTCCCGGCCGCTCCGCGCTGATCTGGCTACTACCTCTGCCGCTGTCGGTCCCGACCTATCTGTCGGCCTACGTCTATGTCGATCTGTTCGAGCCGCTCGGGCTGGTGCATCGCGCGCTCAGCCTGGTGATGCCGGCCGCGCAGGCGGTGCAATGGCTGCCGCCAATGCGCTCGCTGCCCGGCGCGATGCTGCTGCTCGCCGCGGTGTTGTATCCTTACGTGTATCTGTCGGCCCGCGCGGTGTTTCAGGCGCAAGGAACGGATGCGATCGAGGCCGCGCGGACGCTCGGCGCCGGCCGCTTCACCATCCTGCGCCGGGTGGTGCTGCCGATGGCACGGCCTGCACTGGCGGTCGGCGTCGCGCTTGCCGCGCTGGAGACGCTGAACGACATCGGCGCCTCCGAATATCTCGGCGTCCGCACCCTCACCGTCTCGGTGTTCAACACCTGGCTGAATCGCGGCAGCCTCGCCGGCGCGGCGCAGCTATCGCTGGTGTTGCTCGGCTTCGCCGCGCTGCTGATCGCGATCGAGCGCATCGGCCGGCGCAACGCCAGCGTCGAGCTGTCGGCGGAGAGCCCGCGGCTGCGGTCGCGGACGCGGCTGCGCGGCCTCAAGGGCGGCCTCGCAACCATGGCCTGTCTGCTGCCGCCGCTGTTCGGCTTCGTGCTGCCGGCCGCCTATCTGCTCGGCGAAAGCCTGCGCCGCAGCCTGTCGATCGGGATCGACCCGGCGCTGTGGCGCGACACCCTGCACACCGTGGCGCTCGCGGCGCTCGCCACCCTGATCGCGCTCGGGCTCGGCCTGATCGTGGTGCTGGCCACGCGCTGGCGCGAGGCCCGCACCACCCGCGCCGCCATGGCGGTCGCCCAGCTCGGCTACACGCTACCCGGCCTGGTGCTGGCGCTGGGGCTGCTGACGCCGGTGCTGGTGATCGACGGCACGGTCGCCAACATCTTCCGCTCCTTCGGCTATCCGTCGCCCGGCCTGATCCTGATGAGCACCGGCGGGGCGGTGGTGGCCGCCTATGTGATCCGCTTCCTGGCGGTGCCGACCGGGCTGTTGAAGGCCGGGTTCGACCGCATCCCGCGCGATTACGACGACTCGGCCCGCGCCGCCGGTGCCGGCCGCCTCGTCACGCTCTGGAAGATCGACCTGCCGCTGCTGCGCCCGGCACTGGTCGGCGCAGCGATCCTGGTGTTCGTCGATTGCCTGAAGGAGCTGCCGGCGACGCTGCTGCTGCGGCCGCTAAACGTCGAGACGCTGTCGACCTCGATCTACCAATACGCCAGCCGCGGCAGCTTCGAGGACGGCGCCCTGGCGGCCCTGATCATCGTCGCCGCCAGCATTCCGCCGGTGATCTGGCTGACCCGGTTCTCCGACCTGCCGGAATGAGCCGGCCGCCACGCTGCCGCCCTCATCCCGTGGCTGATAGGTGCGGAACTCCGGCGCTGCGGCGATCCGCAGCACCGGCTGGCCCCGACCCGTCCACGACCGTATAATCCGCCCGATGACGCAGATCCGGATCTCTCCTGTCGCCGCCCGCTGCGGCCTCGCCCTCGCCGCGATGCTCCTCGCCGGAGCGTCCGCCCAGGCGCAGGTGGCACCGATCCGCTATTGGGTGCCCGGCGGGCCGTTCGGCTTCGGCGGCGGCGCGACCGAGAGCTGGAAAGCGCTGAGCTGGAGCGACGTTCCCGGCTTCACTGCTGAGACCGATGAGAATGGCGAGCTGCGCAGCGGCTTCGTGGCACGGAGCTACAGCGCTCCGGTGACACCGCTGGCCGGCGGCTTGGGCTGGAACAGCCCAGGCGGCGCCGGCGCATTCGGCAATTTCGGCTCGCTCGCGTCCGAAGGCTCGCAATACGGCTACCGCTTCAAGGGCGTCGGCGACATGCCGGTGACGCTGTTCGGCGGCGTCGACAGCCTGAAGTACAAGCCCGACGTTTTCACCTCGCTGACCTCGCCGGGCTTCGCCAGCAGCAATACCGCAGCCACCACCGTCAACGCCGGCATCGAGATCAAGCCGACCTCGAATGTCAGCCTGTCATTGTCGGCCGGCTACACCCAGTACAACGGCACCACCGACAGCGACATCCGTTCCAATCTGCTGCCCGGCGAGTCGCCGATGTTCTCGGGCGGCCGGCGCTGATCAGTCGTGTCGGCACTGGCTCAGGCCGGTGCCTCGGCCGGAGATTGAGGCGCTCGCGCGCCTTCGCCGGCAAACGCCCGCAGGTCCTGCTCGTCGAGTGTCTCCTTCTCCATCAGCCGGCGCGCCGAGCGTTCGAGCTGGTCGCGCCGCTCGCCAAGTAGCTTGACGGTGCGATCGAAGGTGGCATCGACGATGCGTTTGACCTCGTCGTCGACGGCCGCCGCGGTCTCATCGGAGTAACTACGTTCCTGCGGCCCGTAATACGGCTGGTCGCTCGCCAGGAACGAGCGGCGATCCTTCTCCAGCGCGACGTGGCCGAGCCGTTCGCTCATGCCGTAGCGCGTCACCATGGCGCGGGCGATGTCGGTGACCTTCATCAGGTCATCGGCTGCACCGGTCGACAGATGGCCGAACACGATCTTTTCCGCCGCGCGGCCGCCGAGCAGCACCGCCATCTTGTTCTCCAGTTCCTCGCGGGTCATCAGGAAGCGATCCTCGGTCGGACGCTGGATGGTGTAGCCGAGCGCGCCGACGCCGCGCGGAATGATCGACACCTTGTGCACCGGGTCGACGCCGGGCAGCGCCATCGCCACCAGCGCATGTCCCATCTCGTGATAGGCGACGATCTCGCGCTCCTTCGGATTGAGCAGGCGGTTGCGCTTCTCGAGCCCCGCGACGATGCGCTCGATCGCGTTGTTGAAGTCCTGCATCGTCACCGCATCGGCCTTGCGGCGGGTCGCCAGCAGCGTCGCCTCGTTGACGAGGTTCGCCAGATCGGCGCCGGTGAAGCCGGGCGTCAGCGCCGCGATCTGCTCGGGCGACACATCCGGGGCGAGCTTCGCCTTGGTCATATGCACGCCGAGGATCTGGATACGGCCGGCCTTGTCCGGCCGATCGACCAGCACCTGGCGATCGAACCGGCCGGCGCGCAGCAGCGCCGGATCGAGGATTTCGGGGCGGTTGGTGGCGGCGAGCAGCACCAGGCCGGTCGAGGAATCGAAGCCGTCGAGCTCGACCAGGAGCTGATTCAGCGTCTGCTCCTTCTCGTCATGACCGCCGGCGTAGGGCCCGATGCCGCGGGCACGGCCGAGCGCATCGAGTTCGTCGATGAAGATGATCGCCGGAGCCTTGGCGCGGGCCTGCTCGAACAGATCGCGCACCCGCGCGGCACCGACGCCGACGAACATCTCGACGAACTCCGAGCCGGAGATCGAGAAGAACGGCACGCCGGCTTCGCCCGCCACCGCTTTGGCCAGCAGCGTCTTGCCGGTGCCGGGCGGACCGACCAGCAGGATACCCTTGGGCATCCGGCCGCCGAGCCGGCTGTAGCCGTCCGGATCTTTCAGGAAATCGACGATCTCTTTCAATTCGTCCTTGGCCTCATCGACGCCGGCGACATCGGCGAACGACACGCCGGTGTTGGATTCGACATAGACCTTGGCCTTCGACTTGCCGATCTGCATCAGGCCGCCGCCGACCCCGCCGCCCATCCGCCGGATGATGAACATCCAGACGCCGACGAACAGCAGGACCGGGACCACCCAGGACAACAGATCGCGGAAGAATGTGCTCTCGATCCGCCCGGTGACGACGACGCCCTTGTCCTGAAGCTGGCGCGCCAGATCAGGCTCCACCCGGGTGGTAATAAACATCGGCTTGCCGTCGATCGCTTCCTTGAAGCGCCCCTGGATGAAGCGATCGGACACCGCGACCTCGGCGATCTTGCCTTCGGCCAGATAGGTCTCGAACTGACTGTAAGGAAGCTGCGCGACGAGCGTCGCGGTGGTGAAAAGGTATTGGAAGCCGAGCAAGACGAAGAGTGCGACCAGCCAGTACCAGATGTTGAACTGGGTCTTCTTGTTGAGCTCCACGACGGTGACTCCCCCCGCTGCGCTCCCTCGACGGGAGCATTGCTCCTTCGTCCGACAAAGACGCCGCAGCTCACGGCCGAGTTCCCGCAGCCAACCCGCAGCAGAGCGCGCGAGGAGCGGCAAGCCGCATCGCGAGCGGCGCTATGAGATCAGGCCTTGAGAGTGCGCGGCCGCGTGTAAAGGCTTACGGCAAGTGAGCACCTGCCGGGCGACACACTCAAGCGGCGTGCCGGCCCCGCATCACAGGGCCGGTACCGCTCGATCTAGGGGAACAGTAACGGGTTTCAAGATCACCGGACACCGCGCGGCGTGCCGCCGCAGCTTCACGGCGGCGGTGCGCGGCGCCGCGGAATCAGGCGTTCTTCAGCGCGACGCGGAATTCGGCTTCGGTCTTGGCCTTGACCTCGTCGAGGGTGACGCCATCGGCAAGCTCGATCAGCGCCATGCCGTCATTGCCGTGCTTGTCGATTGTAAACACCGCAAGATCGGTGACCACCATGTCGACGACGCGCTCGCCGGTGAGCGGCAGGTTGCAGGTCTTCAACAGCTTCGGGCCGTCCTTGGCGGAATGCTCCATCACCACGACGACGCGCTTGACGCCGGCGACGAGATCCATCGCGCCGCCCATGCCCTTCACCATCTTGCCCGGAATCATCCAGTTGGCGAGGTCGCCGTTCTGCGCGACCTGCATGGCGCCGAGAATGGAGAGATCGATATGGCCGCCGCGAACCATCGCGAAGGAATCGGCCGACGAGAAGTAACTGGTCGACGGCAGCTCGGTGACGGTCTGCTTGCCGGCGTTGATCAGGTCCGGGTCTTCTTCACCCTCGTAGGGGAACGGCCCCATGCCGAGCATGCCATTCTCGCTCTGCAGCACCACGTCGACGCCATCCGGGATGTAGTTCGAGACCAGCGTCGGAATGCCGATGCCGAGGTTGACGTAGAAGCCGTCGCGCAATTCCTTGGCGGCGCGCGCCGCCATCTGTTCGCGGGTCCAAGCCATCAGGGATCTCCTCAGCTCGCCGCCGATTCGGCACGCTTGCGGGTGGTACGCTGCTCGATGTGTTTCTTCGCGTTCGGCACGTGGACGATGCGCTGCACGAAGATGCCCGGGGTGTGGATATGATCCGGATCGATCTCGCCCGCCGGCACCAGATGCTCGACCTCGGCGATGGTGATCTTCGCCGCAGTCGCCATCATCGGATTGAAGTTGCGCGCGGTCTTTCGGTACACGAGGTTGCCGGCGGTATCGCCCTTCCAGGCGTGGACGATCGCGATGTCGCCGAACAGGCCGCGTTCCATCACGTATTTCTCGCCGTCGAACTCGCGGATTTCCTTGCCTTCCGCCACCAGCGTGCCGACGCCGGTCTTGGTGAAGAACGCCGGAATGCCGGCGCCGCCGGCGCGGATGCGCTCGGCCAGGGTGCCCTGCGGGGCGAATTCCAATTCCAGCTCGCCGGCCAGAAACTGCTGCGCGAACAGCTTGTTCTCGCCCACATAGGACGAGATCATCTTCTTGATCTGGCGGGTTTCGAGCAGCCGGCTGAGGCCGATGCCATCGACGCCCGCATTGTTGGAAACGAAGGTGAGATCCTTGACGCCCGCGTCGCGGATCGCGTCGGACAGGGTCTCGGGAATGCCGCAAAGGCCGAAGCCGCCGGACATGATCATCATGCCGTCCCGCAAGATGCCGTCGAGTGCCGCCTTGGCGTCGGGGTAGACCTTGTTCATGATGCAGGGACCTTTGAGCCGGCTTTGCTGCGATTAGGTCTATTAGGCAAAAACCCCGCAACCCGTCAATTGCACCAGGCCCTGTAACACCCGGAAAGCCTTGAAAGCGCCAAGAAAACCGAGCAAGTTGCGCCCCGGGTACGGCCCTGTTGGGAGCCGCCTCTCACACACCTCATTCACGCTCACGTTCCGGAAACTGGTTGGCGATGGCCCAAGGAATTAAGCGCCTCGGGATCTCGGTGGCGGTGCTGATCGCCGTCGCCGTGACAGGGGCGTTCGCGCTGTCGCTGACGATCGACCGCGGTGCCCTGCGCCAGGCCGTGGAGCAGCAGCTTCGCGCCGCCACCGGCCTGAAGCTGGTGGTCGACGGCGATATCGACGTCACCATCTTCCCGCGCAGCACCGTGACGTTCAGCAACGTACGCCTGAAGAGCGACGAAGACGGCGGCGCCGACGCGGCGCTCAGCGTCAAGACGCTGATCACCAACCTGCGGCTGCTGCCGCTGCTGCTGCGCCGGTTCGAGATCGCCGACGTGATGCTCAACCAGCCGTCGATCCACGTGGTGCGCGACGCCGACGGCCGCAGCAACTGGACGCCGTTCATCGACAGCCTGACCCGGACGATGAAGCCCGGTCTCGACGATCAAGTGTCGTTCTCCGAGATCCGGCTGCAGGACGGCGAACTCAGCTATCGCGACGAAACAGCCGGCGTTCACGAGCATATCGACGACATCGACCTGTCGCTGGCATGGCCGTCGATCTCGCGCACCTTCGCGGCGACCGGTCAGTTCGACTTCCGCGGCGAACGCCTCGACGGCTCGATCACCGTCGCCGACTTCATCGCGGCGCTGCGCGGCGACACGTCGGGGATCAAGCTGCGGCTCGCCGGCGCGCCGATGAAGATCGCGTTCGACGGCACCATCACCAACAAGACCAGCCTGTCGTTGATCGGCACGGTGAGCGCCGACAGCGCCTCGCTGCGCAACGCGCTGCGCTGGGCCGGACAGGAGCCTCCGGGCACCGGCGGCTTCGGCCGCTTCGCGCTGAAGGCCCGCGCCAATCTGGTCGGCTCTTCGATCGCGCTCACCAACGTCAACGTCGAGCTCGATAAGAACGTCGCAGAAGGGGTGATGACTTACAGCATCGCCGGCGGCCATCAGGGCCTGCAGGCGACGCTCGCCGCCGGCAGCATCGACGTCACGCCGTATCTGTCGACGATCCGCCTGCTCGCCAGCGGCGCGCGCGACTGGAACCGGCAATTGTTCGATCTGTCGTCGGCCGATCCGGTCGATCTCGACATGCGGCTGTCGGCCGCGAAAGTTTCGATCGGCAGCACCACGCTCGGCCGCACCGCGATCAGCGCCAATCTGCGCGGCGGTGCGCTGGCGCTCAGCGTCGGCGAGGCTCAAGTGTATGGCGGCATCGCGCAAGGTACGTTCGGCATTTCGCGCTCCGACAAGGCCGCCAGCATCAAGGCGCAATTTCAGTTCAACGACGTCGAGCTGCAGACCTGCGCGGCCGACCTGCTCGGCGTACGCAACCTGTCGGGGCGCGGCAACCTCAGCGTGTCACTGGAAGCCGAAGGTGCGAGCCCGTTCGGATTGGCGCAATCGCTCGACGGCTCCGCGCTGCTCACCGGCCACGACGGCGCGATCAGCGGCTTTAACGTCGAACAATTGCTGAAGCGGCTGGAGCGGCGGCCGCTGTCCGGCGGCGGCAACTTCCGCAGCGGCAACACCCCGTTCGACAAGCTCACCGTTTCGGTGCGGTTTGCGGACGGCATCGCCACTGCCGACGAGGTGCGGATCGACGGCCCCACCGCGCGGATTTCGCTGAGCGGCACTGCTTCGGTGCCGGCGCGCGAGTACGACCTGAAGGGCGTCGCCAGCCTTGCCGGCGGCTCCGCCGCCAAGCCCGGCTTCGACCTGCCGTTCATCGTGCAGGGCCCGTGGGACGATCCGCTGATCTTCCCGGACCCGGAAAGCCTGATCCGCCGCTCGCCCGCCTCGGCGCCGCTGCTCGACGCCGTGAAGGATCGCAAGACCCGCGACACCGTGCGCTCGGTGCTCGAACGGATCACCGGCAAGAAACAGGACGCCGAGCCGCCGGCCGACGCACCTGCCGCCGCGCAGCCCGAGCCGAAGGCGAACTGATCAGCTCAGCGTGATCTGCGTAGCCGCCGGCTACGCACCGGCATGCCCCTCTCCGTCATTGCAAGCGCAGCGAAGCAATCCAGCTCGCCCAACATCGAGCTGCTGGAATGCGTCGTCGCTACGCTCCTCGCCAGCACGAGGACTTGTGCCACATCACATCGGCGCGGCGTTGTCGGCCTGGGTCTTCGACAGCTTCGACGCCAGTGAGGCGATGACGATCAGCACCGTCACGGCCGCGATGATCAGGGTACAGATCGCGTTGATCTCCGGCTTCACCCCGAGCCGCACTTCCGAATAGATCCGGATCGGCAGCGTGGTCGAACCAGGGCCGGTGGTGAAGCTGGCGATCACCAGATCGTCGAGCGACAGCGCGAACGCCAGCATCCAGCCCGCCGCGATCGCCGGCCAGATCAACGGCACGGTGGCGCGCAGGAACGCTTCCACCGGGGCGCAGCCGAGGTCCATCGCCGCCTCCTCGATGCTGCGGTCGAGCGCATGCAGCCGCGACTGCACCACCACCGCGACGAAGCACATCGTCAGCGTGGTATGGGCGATCACCACTGTCCAGAATCCGCGCTCGGCGTTGATCGCGACGAACAACAGCAGCAGCGACAGGCCGGTGATCACTTCCGGCATCACCAGCGGCGCATACAGCATCCCGGAGAACAGCGTGCGGCCCTTGAAATGGCCCGCGCGCGACAGCGCCACCGCCGCCAGCGTACCAAGCACCGCCGCTGCTGTGGCCGAGGTCAGCGCCACGCGCAGGCTCATCCAGGCGGCATCCAGCATCGGCTGATCCTGGAAGAACTCGCGATACCAGCGCAGCGACCAGCCACCCCACACCGTAACCAGGCGGGAGTCGTTGAACGAATACACCACCAGGATCACGATCGGCAGATACAGAAACGCCAGCCCCAGCGTCAGCGAGACGAGGTTGAAACGGGAGAGCTTCATGTTTTTGTACCCTCCCCTGGAGGGGGAGGGTATTCTTCGCAGCAACCTGAGACTACGCTCGCGACAAAGGCTATCCCGCCCATCACGACCTCCCCTCCAGCTGGCGTCGCTGCGCGCGCTCGTAGATCAGGAGAGGCAGCAGCAACACGCCGAGCAGCAGCACCGCGAGCGCCGAGGCGACCGGCCAGTCGCGGTTGGTGAAGAACTCCAGCCACAGCGTCTGGCCGATCATCGGCGAGGTCGAGCCGCCGAGCAGATCGGGGATGACGAACTCGCCGACGATCGGGATGAAGCACAGCAGCACGCCGGCGCCGATGCCGGGCAGCGACAGCGGGAACGTCACCAGCCAGAAAGCCTGCCGCGGCGAGGCGCCGAGATCGGCGGCGGCTTCCGACAGCGAATGCGGCAGCTTGGCCAGCGTCGCGTACAGCGGCAGCACCATGAACGGCAGATACGAATACACGATGCCGACATACATCGCGGTGTCGGTCGACAGCCACACCACCGGCTTCGACACGATATGCAGCGCCAGCAGCAGCTGATTGAGCAGACCGTCGTGCTGCAGGATGTTGATCCAGGCGTAGATCCGGATCAGGAACGAGGTCCAGAACGGCACGATCACCAGCATCATCGCCAACGGCTGCCAGCGGCGCGGCAGCCGCGCCATCGCGTAGGCGATCGGATAGCCGATCAGCAGCAGAATCGCGGTCGACACCGCCGCGACGGTAAGGCTGCGCAAGTAGGAAACGACGTAGAGGTGGTCGCCGAAGATCAGCTTGAAATTGTCCGCCGACAGCGCGTCGAACGCCGCACGCAGCGCGGTCCAGCCGGCGGCAAGATCGAACACCGGCGTATAAGGGGGCTGCGCGATCGCGGTGTGCGACAGGCTGATCTTCACCACGAAGCCGAACGGCACCAGGAAGAACAGCAGCATCCAGACATAGGGCGCGACGGCCGCGAGCCGCGCCGGTTTGGTGAAAATCCGGCGGCCGCTCATCGGGTCAGCACCACGCAATCGTCGGGCGAGAACCACGCCACCACATGCTGGCCGGCGTGATACGCATCGACGTCGAGCCGCGTCGTATTGGCCATTGCGGCCAGCAAGGTGGCGCCGTGATCGAGCCGCACCTTGTAGCTGGTCATGCCGCCGGCATAGCCGATGTCGGTGATGGTGCCGTCGAGCCGGTTGATCGCATCGGCATGGCCGGCGTCGGCGGCAGGGCCGCGCAGCGACAGCTTGATCTTCTCCGGCCGGATCGCGACGCAGATCGCCTCGGCCTCCAGGGCGGCACGCGGCTCGGCCACCACGACCTCACCGGCCCCGCCGGTCGCAACCGTGATGCGGCCGTTGTCGCGGCCGGCGACGCTGCCTTCCAGCATGTTGACGTCGCCGACGAACTCCGCGACCCAGCGCGAAGCCGGCGCTTCGTAGAGCTGCCGCGGTGCCGCGACCTGATCGAGCTTGCCGGCGCGCATCACGCCGATCCGATCAGCCACCGTCATCGCCTCCTGCTGATCGTGAGTGACGATCACGAAGGTCATGCCGAGCCGCTTCTGCAGCGCCATCAGTTCGAGCTGCGTGCTTTCGCGCAGCTTCTTGTCCAGCGCTGCCATCGGCTCGTCGAGCAACAGCAGCTTCGGCCGGAGCGCAAGCGCCCGCGCCAGCGCGACGCGCTGCTGCTGGCCGCCGGAAAGCTGATCCGGCTTGCGCTTACCGAGCCCTTCGAGCCTGACCAGCGCCAGCATCTCGGCGACCCGCGCCTTGATCTCCTTGCGCGGCAGCCGCGCCCGCTTCAGCCCGAACGCGATATTGGCCGCGACGGTGAGGTGCGGAAACAGCGCGTAGTTCTGGAACATCATGTTGACCGGGCGCTCGTGCGGCAGCACCGCGGCGATATCCACGCCGTTCAGCAGGATGCGCCCGGCATCCGGCGTCTCGAAGCCCGCCAGCATCCGCAGCAGCGTCGTCTTGCCGCAACCGCTGGGACCCAGCAGCGCGAAGAACTCGCCGGCCTTGATGTCCAGCGACAGCCGGTCGACGGCGACGAAACCGCCGAACCGTTTCTCCACGGCTTCGATACGCAACAGCGGCTCACCGGCAACCTCGGCCGGCGCGGAATATCCAGCGTGCTCCGTCATGTCCTCAGCGTCTCTACAGCTCCAGGCCGGTTCGATCAGAACCGCAAGCTGTAGCGGCCTATCGCACGCTACTCAACCGTCGCGAACGCCGGTACTTCGCTCATCCCTCGCCGTCGGGCGTCAGGATCGCTGGCTGGGTATCCGGCGTACTGAGACTCCACATCGCGTCGAACATCGAGGCCTGGAACGCGGCGAATTCGGCGCTGTCGATGATCAGCCCGTAGCTCTCGCGTGCGGACGAGATCAGGCAGACTTTGTTGCCGTAGATGAAACAGGTCATCGACAGCGTGTGCTCGTGCGGCGCGTAGCGCAGCTCGCGGCACAATTCCTGGCTGGACGGCCAGATCGGCGCGATGTCGCGCTCGACCGAGCGGATCACCCGCAACCAAATGCCGCGGCGGGCGCGCTCCTGCAGATAGTGCTCCATTTCTTCCAGGCCGGGCTCGGCCATCAGTTCGCGCATCGACAGCGTCGCGCGCAGCACCTTGTCGCCACCCGACAACGTATCCCACAGCGTGGTGCGGATACCTTCGGGCCCGGGATGGAAGCGTACGTTCGGCTGGCCGCTCTCGTGGTGATACATCGAGCGCAGCACCGGCATCACGTCTTCCAGCATCTGCCGGCGTGCTTCCAGCCGCTCCAGCAGGATGCCGGGCTCCTGGGCCACGACGAAGCGCCGCTTGCCGTGGTCAACGAACCGGACCAGCCCTTCGGCCTCCAGCTTGGCAAGCGCATCATGCGCGGTGGTGCGCGGCAGGCCGGCCTTGGCCGCGACCGCCGTCACCGACGCGCCGCCGAGCCCGACGGCAGTCAGATACAGCTTGTAGAGCGACCCGGTGATGCCGATCCGGGCCAATTTTCCTTCGATATCCAACGTCGTCCCCCACCGCGGAAGCGCGCCGACCATGTCCGATCTCGGCCGCAACGTCTATTGTCGGATTTTCCCGATGATTTATGGCCGAAATTGACCGCAATGCACAATGCTCCGGCAAATGGCGTCAAGTTAAGCGGATATTCTGCGGTTTTGCTCGATTTATGTTCCGACCTCTCACCGATTCAGATTGACGGATTTATCCGACATATTCCAAAGTTCAGGGGTCACGCGACGACGGAGCGCGACCAAAGGAGGATTGCAGATGGAAGCGGAAGCCGATGCGGGCCGCCTGCCGGTTGAAACGATGAGGCCGCGGTTCGCGATGATTCAGAATGCCTTTGCGGGGCGGCCGATGCGGGCCGCGGTCGGTCTCACCGCGTTCTTCGCGATCTGGCAGGCGATCACCCAGCTCAATCTGGTCGACGGCTTCCTGCTGCCCTCGCCGGTCGCGATCGCCGAAGCGCTGTGGCAACTCGCGCTCGACGGCTCGCTCTGGGTGCATCTCGGCGCCAGCCTGCAGCGCGTTGCGGTCGGCTTCCTGCTCGCCTGCGTGGTCGGTCTGGCGCTCGGCTTGCTCTGCGGCTGGTGGCGCACGGTGTCGGACTACGTCCGGCCGGTGATCGAAGCGCTGCGGCCGATCCCGCCGCTGGCCTGGATCCCGATCACCATCCTGTGGTTCGGCCTCGGCGACGCTGCCTCCTACTTTCTGGTGTTCCTCGGCGCCGTCTTCCCGGTGTTCATCGCCACCTACACGGCGATCCGCGGCCTCGACCGCAACCAGATGAACGCCGCACTCTGCCTCGGCGCCAAACCCTGGCAGCTGTTCACTGACGTGCTGATCCCCGCCTCGCTGCCGATCATCCTGCCCGGCCTGCGCATCGCGCTCGGCGTCGGCTGGATGTGCGTCGTCACCGCCGAACTGATCGCCGCCCAGACCGGCCTCGGCTACCTGATCCAGCAGTCGCGCATGCTCTTCCAGATCAACAACGTCGTCGCCGGCATGGTGACGATCGGACTGATCGGCTTCGCGATGTCCGCCATCCTTGAACGTATCGAGCGGCGCGTGAACGCGTGGGCTCCTTCCGAGCGCAGCTGAGGGCCCTCACCATGAACGCACAATTCGCACCCGCCACCTTGGCTGCCGCCGAGCTTGCCGTGCCGCAGGCGACCACTGCCGAGGTCCAGATCGACATCCGCAATGTCGGCAAGGTGTACGACTCCAAGACCACCCACCAGGCGGTGATCGCGCTCGACGGCGTGTCGCTGCGCATCAAGAAAGGCGAGTTCATCTCGCTGCTCGGCCCGTCGGGCTGCGGAAAGTCGACGCTGCTCAGCATCATCGCCGGCTTCCAATCGGCCTCGAGCGGCCAGATCCTGCAGGACGGCCGTCCAATCTCGAAACCTGACGCGTCGCGCACCGTGGTGTTTCAGGACTACGCGCTGTTCGGCTGGATGACGGTGCAGCAGAACGTCGAGTTCGGCCTGAAGGCGAAGGGCATGCCGAAGACCGAACGCGCCGAGATCGCGCGGGCGCTGATCAAGACGGTTCATCTCACCGGCTTCGAAGACAAGTATCCGCATCAGATGTCCGGCGGCATGAAGCAGCGCGCCGCGATCGCCCGTGCGCTGGCGCCCGATCCCGACATCCTCCTGATGGACGAGCCGTTCGGCGCGCTCGACGCCCAGACCCGCGTGCTGCTGCAGGAAGAAATCGCCCGCATCTCCTCGGAGGCCGGCAAGACGGTGATCTTCGTCACCCACGGCATCGAAGAGGCGGTGTTCCTCGCCGACCGCGTCGTGGTGATGAGCCCGCGGCCCGGCCGCGTGCGCGACGAAGTGCTGGTGCCGCTGCCGCGGCCGCGCACCGCCGAAATGCGTTCCGATCCATGGTTCGTCTCCACGGTCAACGACCTCTGGGAGACGCTGAAGCCTGAATGGCAAAAAGGGGAATAAGCCGTGACAATCACTCTATCGCGCCGCCGCTTCGGTCAGCTCGCCGCCGGCTTTGCCGCCACCATGCCGCTCGCGGCGCCGTCGATCCTGCGGGCGCAGGGTAGCGATGTCGTCAAGATGGGCTGGTTCAACACCACCACGGTGTCGGCCCAGATCGCCCACGTGCTGATGCGCACCGATATCGCGGAGCGTCACGGCCTGAAGATGGAGATGATCCAGCTCGCCGCGTCGCCAGCGATCACCGAGGCGCTGGTCTCCGGCGCGGCCGACATCGGCACGCTGTCCGACTTTGCCGCCGTCACCACGATGGCGATCGGCGCGCCGGTCACCACCGTGTCGTCGCAGGCGATCTTCCGCTCGGCCGTGCTGACTACCAAGAAGTCGGGCATCACCGATTTGGCCGGCCTCAAGGGCAAGCAAATTTACGGCACCTTCGGCATCACCGCGTTCCAGAACGCGCAGGAAGCCGTGGCGAAGGCCGGACTGACGCCGGGTAAGGATGTCACCTTCGTCAATGTCGGCCCCGCCGAACTCGCTGACGCAGTCGGTTCGCAGCGCATCGATGCGTTCTTCACCTACGATCCGTTCGTATCGTTCTTCGAGAACGCCGGCTTCGCCCAGGTGGTGTCGCAGAACGTCACGCCGGTGATCGTGCTCGCCGCCAATAACCGCTTCTTCAAGGACCGCCCCGACGTGCTGAAACGGATGTTGATGGCGAATTCCGAAGCGCTGTTCTTCGCCAGCCAGAACCACGATCTGGTCAACGGCTGGTTCCGCACGCTGGAGCCTGCCAAGAACATTCCGGTCGAGGTGCTGGAGAAAGCGTCCAGCTACGATCCGGCGTGGAGCGCCAAGTCGTTCAGCGACATCAAGGCGACCCTGACGCCGGCGCAGATCGCCAAGATGGACACGCTCGCCAAATGGGGCGTCGAAAACAAGCTGCTGCCGCGCGTGCCCGACGTCAGCAAGTTCGTCGACACCACGATCGCCAGCGCGGCCGACAAGGAAGCCGTGGCCAAGGGCTTCGACCCGAAGAGCGTGAAGATCACCCGGGCCTGAGAACGAACATCACGTCCGAACCTTCTGCCAATGGATTTTGGCACATCTCTCAACCTCGTCATGGCCGGCCTCGTGCCGGCCATCCACGCCTTGCAGCTTGGACCGCAAGAAAGACGTGGATGGCCGGGACAAGCCCGGCCATGACGGATAACTAACTTTCACCCGCGCAGCGTCGCGGTGGCAGGATCGTGATGAGCACTACGCTGATATCATCTCCGGTCGATGCGTTAGCTCGGCCGAGCGACAAGCCCTTCGCCAGCGTCGAGCAGCCGCAGCGCCACTTCGACTTCGCCAAGATGTCCGGCGCGGATCGCTATCGGTTGATGGCGTCGACCATCATGCCGCGACCGATCGCCTGGGTCGTCACGCGCTCGCCCGACGGCTGCGTCAACGCCGCACCCTACTCATTCTTCAACATGTTCGGCTCCGATCGCCCCGTCGTCGCGCTCGGCATTTTGGCGCGGCCCGACGCGCCGAAAGACACCGCCGCAAACATCCGCGCCACCGGCGAATTCGTCGTCAACCTCGTGCCGTTCAGCCTGGTCGAGGCGATGAACGCGACCTGCGTCGAAGCACCACCGGAGGTCGACGAACTCGATCTCGCCGGTCTTCAGACGCTGCCGAGCGTCGCCGTCTCCCCGCCGCGGATCGCCGCCTCGCCGGTCGCATTCGAATGCCGCCGCACCCACTGGCTCGACACCGGCCCCGGCCAGGTGATGGTGGTCGGAGAAGTGCTGCACGCGCACTACGCTCAACACGTCCTGACCGGCGATCCGGAGCGCCCGCGCGTCGACCACGCCGCGCTCGATCTCGTCGGCCGGATGCACGGCGCCTCCGCCTACACCCGCACCCGCGATCTGTTCGATCTCGACCGTCCGCTCTGGCAGGACGCGCAGGTCACCCTCACCACCGCATCATAAGGACTCATCAGATGGCCAAGTTGAAAGTCGCAGCAGTGCAGGCGACGACCATTCCGTTCGACGCCGCGGGTGCGACCGCGCGCACCGTCGCCTTGATCGGCGAAGCCGCCGCCAAGGGCGCAAAGGTCGCGGTGTTTCCGGAAGCCTTCATCGGCGGCTATCCGAAAGGCCTCGATTTCGGCTGCGCGATCGGACGGCGCACGCCGGAAGGCCGCGAGGATTTCGCCCGCTACGTCCGCGGCGCCATCACTATTCCGGGACCGGAAGTGGATCAGCTCGTCGCCGCCTGCGCCGAACACGACCTCCACGCCGTGGTCGGCGTGATCGAGCGCGACGGCGGCACGCTGTATTGCACGGCGCTGTATCTGGCGCCAACCGGCCTGCTCGGCGTCCACCGCAAGCTCATGCCGACCGGCTCGGAGCGGCTGGTGTGGGGCTTCGGCGACGCTTCGACGCTCACCGTGGTCGACACGCCCTACGGCAAGCTCGGCGGCGCGATCTGCTGGGAGCACTACATGCCGCTGATGCGCGCCGCCTACTACGCCAAGGGCGTGCAGATCTGGGCCGCGCCGACCGCCGACGACCGTGAAACTTGGATCGCAACCATGCGCCACATCGCGCTGGAAGGCCGCTGCTTCGTGATCGGCGCCTGCCAGGTGATGCGGCGCTCCGACTTCCCGGAGGACTATGCCAGCCGGATCGAGGCCGGCCCGGACGAGTGGATGATGCGCGGCCGCTCGGTGATCGTCGGGCCGCTCGGCGAAATCCTCGCCGGCCCGCTGCTCGACGAAGAAGGCATCCTGACCGCCGACATCGACACCGACGACATCCTCGGCTCGAAGCTCGACTTCGACGCGGTCGGCCACTATTCGCGGCCGGACCTGTTCACGCTGCATGTCGATGAGCGGCCGCAGACCCCGGTGGCGTTCGGCGGCAAGCCGGACAACACCGGCGCCTAAGCTCTCGACGAACTTCTCCGCGCTCGGCGAAGCGGGCGATCAGCCTGCTTCGCGAGCGCGGAGCGGGGTGCTGTCGTCGAGCGCATCGAGCCCGACCAGCCAGCGATACTGATCGATCGGCGCCGGCTTGCCGATCAGATAGCCCTGCACCGCATCGCAGGACTCGTCGACCAGGAAGTCGAGCTGATCCTGGGTTTCGACGCCTTCGGCCACCAGCGTGACGCCGAGGCCGTGGCCGAGGCCGATCACGGCGCGAACGATCGCCGCCGATTGCGGATTGCGGCCGAGGTTCATGATGAAGGCGCGGTCGATCTTGATCTTGTCGAACGGGAACGCCTGCAGATAGGTCAGCGAAGAATAGCCGCTGCCGAAATCATCCATCGACACCCGGACGCCGAGCGCCTTCAGCCGGCGCAGCAGCGACAGGCCGCGATCAAAATCTTCGATCAGCACGCCCTCGGTGATTTCAAGCTCCAGGCGGCCCGGTTCGAGCCCGGTCTGCAGCAGCACCTCGTGCACGAAGGCGACCAGATCAGTGTTGAGGAATTGCGCCGGCGACAGGTTGACGGCGACCTGCAGCGGCCGCGCCCATGAGGCGGCCTGACGGCAGGCTTCGCGCAAGATCCATTCGCCGAGCTCGACGATCAGCCCGCTCTCTTCGGCGAGCGGAATGAACTCGCTCGGCGGCACGAAGCCGCGGGTCGGATGGCGCCAGCGCGTCAACGCCTCGAAGCCGACGATATCGTTGTTGCCGACGCGCTTGGTGCTCGACGCCTGCGGTTGGTAGTACAGCGACATCTCGCCGTTGCGGATCGCGTTCGACAGATCCTGATGCAGCACCCGGCGGTCGCGGATCTGCATGTCCATTTCGGGCTCGAACACCGTGACAGAGCCGCGCGCCTTGGCCTTGGCGCGGAAGAGCGCAGCGCCGGCATTGGCCAGCAGCGAAGCGGCGTCGGTGCCGTTGGCAGGAAACAGCGCCACGCCGGTGGTGACGCCGATCCGCACCGTCTTGTCGTCGATGACGAAGCCGGGTGCGAGCGCTTTCGCCACCATGCCGGCGAGATTGCGGGCCGCGGCCGGCTGCGGACCATCGATGATCAGGCCGAATTCGTCGCCGGACAGACGCGCCACCACGCCGCCGCGCGAGGCCCATTCGATCCGCCGCGCCACCTCGACCAGCAGCTTGTCGCCGATCGCGTGGCCGAACACATCGTTGATCTCCTTCAGACCATCGAGGTCGACGGAGAGCACCGCGAATTCATCGACCGCGTTGTCGCACGCCTCGATCATCTGGGTCAGCGACTTCAGGAAGGCGTCGCGGTTCGGCAGGTTGGTGAGGCCGTCGTGATACGCCATATGGGCCATCCGCGCCTCGGTCTGGCGGCGGTCGGTGACATCCACATGGGTCTTGATCAGATAGTTCACCTGGTCGGCCTGATCGGTCACGGTCATCCGGCGGGTGACGAACAGCCGCAAGCCGCCGGCGGTCGAAATCGGATGCTCCTCGACGACGAGGCCGCCCTTGCGGATCGCCAGTTCGTCGCGCTCGGCGATCAGCCGCGCTTCCTTGGCGTTGAAGATTTCGCCGGTGGTCAGCCCGGTGGCATCCTCGCGGCGGCGGTTGAGAATGATCTCGGCACCGCGGTTGGCGAGCACGTAGCGGCCGTCCGCGGTGTTCTGCACCGTCAGCGCCACCGGAATGTTGTCGATCACCAGTTCGAGGAAGCGCTTGGTCTTTTCCAATTCGACCGACAATGCGCGGCGATTGGTGATGTCCTCGAACAGCGCGATCAGGAATTCCGGCTCGCCGTGTTCGTTGCGGGCGACCACGCGGTTGCTGGCGAGAATGCGATCGCCCCGCCCCATCTCGACGGTCAGCTCGGACTGATAGGCGCCGGTGGTGGATTGCAGCGCGCTCTCGTCCGCCGCGCGGATGCTCGCCGCGGAGCGCGCCGGATACAATTGGTCGGCGGTGGCGCCGATGATCTTGTCGCGGCTCAGCCCCGACAGGGTCTCGAACGCCCGATTGGCCAGGATGTAACGGCCGTCTTCTATGCTCTTGGCGGCGACGCAGACCGGGATGTTGTCGATCACCGATTCCAGGAACTGCTTGGTGGTCGACAGCTCCTTCGACATTCGGCGCAGTTCGCTGCAATCGTCATGGGTCGCAATGGTGCCGCCATTGGCGAGCCGCGAGAACTTGACCTGGATGCAGCGGCCGTCGGGCAGTTCGGAAACGTAACCCTGCGGCAGGCCGGCGTTGCGGTAGAACTCGTCATTGGTGAGATCGAGCATCCCGCGGGCACGGCGCAGTGCCAACAGATCGCGCCCGGGCATTCCCGGCGCGACCTCGGCGCGCGTCAGTTTGTACATCTCGAGATAGCGATCGTTGCAGAACACGATCCGGCCCGAGGAATCGGCGATGACGACGCCCTGCTGCAGCTTGTTCAGCACGGAATCGACCAGCATGTTCTTGCGGCGATGGGCGCGGCGCTGCTTGCGCAGCATCGAGGTCGCCCACAGCGCGGTCGCGCACATGAAAGACGCGACAACGAAGCCGCCGATCAGCAACTCCCAGAGGATCTCGGGCTCGATGTTGCCGATGTAGCTGGAGGGCACGAAGCCGGGCGCCGCGTTAGCCGCCGACGAAAACAGACAGGTGCCCAATGCAGCACATGCTGCCCCCCTGCCCGCTTTCCTCATCCGCGCCGTCATAAAACACCCAGAGATTGCAATCCGAGTCTGGTGCAAGAGATGTTTGGAACATGTAAACACCGCTGGCCCGGCAGGCAGTGATTGCGCGAATTTTCATCAATTGACCCGAGATGGTTAACCCGATCATAAACGCCGCGGGACGAGTCAATCGCAACAAGAGCGCGGATCGATGGAAGAAGTTGAGTGCGTCGTCGTCGGCGCAGGGGTGGTCGGGCTGGCGATCGCGCGGAAATTGGCGCAGCAGGGCCGCGAAGTGATCGTGGTCGAGCAGGCCGAAGCGATCGGAACCGGCACCTCGTCGCGCAACAGTGAAGTGATCCACGCCGGCATCTATTATCGGGCCGGCAGCCTGATGGCGCAGCTCTGCGTCGCCGGCCGCCGCGCGCTGTATGCCTATTGCGCCGATCACGGCATTCCGCATCGGCAATGCGGCAAGCTGATCGTCGCCACCACCGCGGCGGAAGCCGCCAAGCTGGAATCGATCCGAGCCCACGCCGCCGCCAACGGCGTCGATGATCTGCGCGCGATCGACGGCGCCGAAGCGCAGCAGATGGAGCCGGCGCTGTCCTGCGTCGCCGCACTGGTGTCGCCGTCGACCGGCATCGTCGACAGCCACTCTTACATGCTGGCGCTGCGCGGTGACGCCGAAGCCGCCGGCGCGGCGTTTGCGTTTCACGCGCCGCTGCTGTCGGCACGCCGTGAAGGCGAGCTGCTCGCGCTCGAGATCGGCGGCGAGATGCCGATGACGCTGGGCTGCCGGATGCTGATCAATGCCGCCGGCCTCTGCGCAACCGCTGTGGCGCGTTCGATCGCCAGCATGCCGACGGAGCTGGTGCCGACGCCGTATCTCGCCAAGGGCAATTACTTCACCTGCAGCGCGCGCGCGCCGTTCTCCCACCTGATCTATCCGGTGCCGGAGCCCGGCGGGCTCGGCGTTCATCTGACGCTGGATCTCGGCGGCCAAGCGAAGTTCGGTCCCGACGTCGAGTGGATCGACGAGCTCGACTACGTGGTCGATCCGGCGCGCGCGGAACGGTTCTATCCGGCGATCCGCAAGTACTGGCCGGGCCTGCCGGACGGCGCGCTGTCACCCGGTTACTCCGGCATCCGGCCCAAGATCGTGCCGCCGTCGGTCGCTGTGCAGGATTTCGTAGTGCAGAGCCCGCGTGAGCATGGCGTGCCGGGGCTGATCAACCTGTTCGGGATCGAATCCCCTGGGCTGACGGCTTCGCTGGCGATTGCCGACCACGTCGCCACGCTCACCGGCTGATCGCACGCGGACAGAAGCCCGCCCTATCCCGAAATATCGAAAATCGATTTTCCGTTGACGCGCGGCCCATCCTGCGATTTGTTCGCAGCATGAGCAGCGCAAGTCCGATCCTTCACTATGCGTTGGATGGCGACGGCCCGCGGAGCCTGACCTCCGCGGTCCAGGAGCGGATACGCGCCGATATTTTGGCGACCCGCCTGCTGCCGGGACAAAAGCTACACATCGCCGGCCTCGCCAAGCAGTTCTCGGTCAGCCTCGCGGCCGTCCGTGAGGCGTTGTCCCGCCTCGTCGCCGACGGGCTGGTGCAGGCCGCCGACCAACGCGGCTTCCGCGTCAGCCCGGTGTCTCTAGAGGATCTCGCCGACGTCACCCGATCGCGCATCGAGATCGAGGGATTGATGCTACGGCGATCAATCGAACTCGGCGACCAGGCTTGGTTCAATGCGGTCGAAGCCACCTGGGGGACTCTGAAGGCGTTTCCGCACCGTTTTCCGGGCGACGATCCCCTGCACTACGACGAATGGGCCAAGCACCATAACGCCTTTCACCTCGCGCTGGTGAGCGGCTATGACTCACCCTGGCTGCTGCGCTTCCGCAACCTTCTGCATGAACAAAGCGAACGCTACCGACGGCTGTCGATCCGGCGCGACTCCGGGCGCGATCCGGCCGATGTCGACATCGAGCATGCGGCCATCGTCGATGCGGTGATCAGGCGCGACGCCGAGGCGGCGGTCGCGGCTTTGGCCAAGCATTTCACCGCAACCAAGGACAGCGTCGCGATCTCCTCCGGTGGATTTCTCGAGGCTGATCGGGCGGTGTGACTGATCGGGTCTCGCCGATATTCGCGGCGCGGCCAGCGTCGCTTAAGTGATCGAAACGATGGCCGAGGGCGCCCGAGGGCCGCCCCGAGCACCGCAACAGCGGCTTTGCGCGATCGAAAGCGGTTCGCGCGAAGAGAACAGCCCAAAGCCAATGAAAACTCCGGTCGCCTGCGGCCGATCGCCAATCTCCGATCCTGCAGCGACCATTCGACCGAAACGACGACCGGCACATTCAACGACCGGCACCAGCAAAAAACCAAACGGAGGAAACCAGCATGCGCATGACGACCGCGCGGGCATTGCTCGCCGTATCCCTCGGCCTGATCGGCACCGCCGCATCAGCCGAGGACCAGCCGGGGATCACCCAGACCGAAATCCGCATCGGGCAGACCATGCCCTATAGCGGGCCGGTTTCGGCATTCGGGATTCTCGGCAAGGGCGAGCTCGCTTACTTCAAGATGGTCAACGATCGCGGTGGCATCAACGGCCGCAAGATCAACCTGATCTCACTCGACGACGGCTACGTGCCACCGAAAACGGTGGAGCAGACCAGGCGGCTGGTCGAAAGCGACGAAGTCTCGTTCATCTTCTCCACCATGGGCACCGCGCACAACACAGCAATCGCCAAATATCTGCAGAGCAAGAAGGTGCCGCAGCTATTCGTCGCTTCCGGCGCCTCCAAATTCGGCGACATCTCGCAGTACCCACTCGCCATCATGGGCATCATGGCGCCGTTCCGCAACGAAGCGAGAATGTACGCCCGCTATGCCCTGGAGAAGAAGCCGGACGCCACCTTCGCGGTGATCGCTCAGAACGACGATTTCGGGCGCGACTATCTTGCCGGACTGCGCGATGTGCTCGGCGAGCGCTACGACAAGGCGGTGACCGCGAGCATGTACGAAGTCACCGACCCGACCATCGACTCGCAGATCGTCAGCCTGAAAGCCAGCGGGGCCGACGCGCTGATCATCGCAGCAACACCGAAATTCGCCGCCCAGGCGATCCGCAAGACATTCGAGATCGGCTGGAAGCCGATGCGCTTCCTGTCCAACGTCTCGGTGTGGATGTCATCGGTGATGGAGCCGGCCGGCGTCGACGCCGGTGTCGGCATCATCTCGACCGCTTACGTCAAGGATCCGCTCGATCCTGCATGGACCGACGATCCCGGCGTAAAGGATTGGCGGGCCTACATGCAGAAGTACATTCCGGACGGCGACTTGCGCGATTCCAACTACGTCAACGGCTACAACAACGGCATGGTGCTCGAACACGTGCTGAAGGCGGCCGGCAACGATCTCAGCCGCGACAACATCATGAAGCAGGCGCTCTCGATCAAACAGCTGGAGCTGCCGATGCTGCTGCCGGGGATCAAGGTCCAGACTGCGGCCGACGACCACCTTCCGATCGAACAGGTCCAGTTCATGCGCTTCACCGGCAAGCAATGGGAACGGTTCGGAGAGGTGCGCTCAACCGAGTAACGCGCTGTACGCGGCGGCGTCGCGCTTCTTGCGTCAATACTGGTGCAAGCATCGCGTCGGCCGCCATGCGCGGCGGGCCAGCGTGCTCAATCATCGGATCGGGAATCGGCACTGTCCGCGACACACGGATTCGCGTCGAGCAATGAACACTCACGCGAACATCGCGCCGATTGATCAAAGTGGTTGGGATTGGTTGCCAGGATCTGCGGCGTTTATGGCGATTGCCGATCACCTCGCCGCCTTGCGGCGCTGTGACCGGCGTCAATCACCTGGGGATTGGGACTTCAAATCCCCTCTGGCGCCGCCCGGAAGGCTCTTCGGCGTCAGAGGTGAATGATGTCCCGAAGCTGTCGCCATCACGTCGTCGGCATCATCGATGCGGACGTCAGCGAGGGGCAGCTTTGCTGCAGTGCAGTGAGGGAGGTCAGTGTACGCTGGTCTTGGTTTGCTTCAGTTTCGCGATTTGATCCCGGACCATGAGCTTGCGACGTTTCAGCTCGGCAATACGCACGTCGTCCGTAGAAGGATGGGCGAGAGCGTTGTGCAATTCGGTCTCCAGAACTTTGTGCTTGCGTTCCAGTTCGACGAGATGCGCCTGAATTGCCATACGAAACCTCCTCTTTTGATGAGACTGAGTTTCCATCCGGACGAGGAAGTGTACATCTCTGGTGGCGTCTGTCGATAGGTCTTGAAATATCCGCGTCATAATTTCGCGCCTCACGAAACGATTCGTGAGCACGATCAGTTCATCCCCGCAAACGCCCGAGGATGAGGGGTTTCCGCGAAAGCATCGAATGTCCGAACGCGGGTTTTGGAATTATTCACCTGACGAAGGTCGTACGCCGCACGATGCGCGGACGCACCGCTTGCTCGCAACGCCGCAAAGGCGATAATGACGGCGAACTGATCGACATTCCTCCGCAACCGGGCCGCGCTTCGCGAACCGGTTCAAGCCGACACTGATCATGACCGACGAAGACGAGGGCGACCTCGGTGCCGAGCTGGCTAAGCTGCAACAAGAGCACCGCGATCTCGACGCCGCGATCGATGCGCTGCACCATTCGCCTGCGCCCGATCTGTTGCGTCTGCAGCGGCTGAAGAAGCGCAAGCTGGCGCTGCGTGATCGCATCGCCTTCATCGAAGATCAGATCACGCCCGACATCATCGCTTGATCTTGGCTGCCGACGTCTTGGCAGCCGACGCCGCGCGGCGCTCTGCCTTGCGGGCATACATCGCCTGATCGGCAACGGCGAACGCTTCGGCAGCGTCCATCTCCGGCGTCAGCATCGCAACGCCAGCGGAGATCCCGACCTCGATCGTTTGATCGCCATAGCGGATCGCAAGCTCGTCGACCGCCGTCTCCAAGCCGAGCGCTTTGGCGCGCGCGTCGGTTTCGTCGAGATTCCACAACAGCAAGGCAAACTCGTCACCGCCGAGCCGGCCGATCAGATCGGACGCCCGGACGTGGCGCAGCAGCGCCTCGGTCACCGCCTTCAGCACGACGTCGCCGGCGGCATGGCCGAGGGTGTCATTGACCGGTTTCAGCCGGTCGACATCCAGCATGATCAGCGCACCGCCGGCGCCGTAGCGCTTGATGTAGGCCAGCGCCCGGCCGAGCTCGCGCTCGAAGCCGCGGCGATTGGCGATGCCGAGCAGGAAGTCGGTTTCGGCGGACGCGCGCAGCACGTCGATCTCGGCCAGAGCGGCGGCCAATTGGGCCTTCAGCCGGCGGATCTTGAGCTGCGGATCGGCCGGCAGCCGCCCCCCGGCAACCTGCGCCCGCGGCGTCGCCGGGGCCGGGCGCGGCCCGGCAGTCGGCAGTTTTCGCTTCTTGGCGGCAGGTTTCGGGGTCCCACGGTCGACGGAGCGGCGGGCGGACGAGGGGCGGATGGGCTTCTTTTTCATCAGAATCAGCCGGAGAACCGCCACAACACTTGCCGCTCTTCACCAAGAAAGGATAGTGCATTCCGGACGCCTTGGCCGGAGCGGCTGGCGTTCCTATAATCCCCACCTATGTTTCTGGATTCACGACAGAATCGCTCGAAAGAATCGTTTGAATGACAGCTCCCGTCGCGATCATCATGGGCAGCCAGTCGGACTGGGAGACGATGCGGCATGCCGCCGACACCCTGACCGCCCTTGGCGTCGCCCATGACGCCCAGATCGTTTCCGCGCATCGCACCCCCGACCGTCTCTATACCTTCGCCAAGGGCGCAAAGGCAGCGGGTTACCGCATTGTCATTGCCGGCGCCGGCGGGGCTGCGCATCTGCCGGGGATGACCGCGGCGCTGACGGAGCTGCCGGTGTTCGGCGTGCCGGTGGAATCCAAGACGATGTCGGGCCTGGATTCGCTGTATTCAATCGTGCAGATGCCGGCCGGCATCCCGGTCGGCACGCTGGCGATCGGCAAGGCCGGCGCGATCAACGCGGCGCTGCTCGCCGCGAGCGTGCTGGCGCTGACCGATTCCGATCTGGCGACGCGGCTGGCGGCATGGCGCAAGGCGCAGACCGATTCGGTCGCGGCCCGGCCGGAGGGCGCAGCGTGAGCACATCCCGCCGTGAACCGCTGAAGCCCGGTGATACCATCGGCATTCTCGGCGGCGGCCAGCTCGGCCGGATGCTGGTGCTCGCCGCGGCCCGGCTCGGGCTGAAGTGCCAGATATTCTCGCCCGACCCGGATTCGCCGGCGTTCGACGTGGTGCAGAACGGCACCTGCGCCGAATACGCCGATGTCGAAGCGCTGGAATCGTTTGCTTCCGACGTCGACGTCATCACCTACGAGTTCGAGAACGTGCCCGCTTCCGCCGCGCTGGTTCTGGCGGCGCGCAAACCGGTGCTGCCGAACCAAACCATCCTGGAGACCACCCAGGACCGCTTGGCCGAGAAGGACTTCGTGTCCAAGCTCGGCATTGGCACCGCCGGCTATGCGGACGTCACCTCGCCGCAGACGCTGCGCGACGCGGTGACCCGGCTCGGTCTGCCCGCGGTGCTGAAGACCCGGCGGTTCGGCTATGACGGCAAGGGGCAGGTGATGCTGCGCCCGGGCGACGATCCGGAAGCGGCCTGGGCCAGCCTGGAGACGCGGGCTGCGATTCTGGAGGCCTTCGTGCCGTTCGAGCGCGAGATCTCGGTGATCGCTGCGCGCGGCGCCGATGGCCAGGTGGTGAGCTACGACGTCACCGAAAACGAGCACCGCGACCACATTCTCAAAGTTTCCAAGGCGCCGGCGGCGATCCCCGACGCGGTGGCGAGCGAGGCTCGCCGGATCGCCAAGACGATCGCCGATGCGCTCGGTTATGTCGGTGTGCTCGGGGTCGAGATGTTCGTGGTGCCCGGCGCGGACGGCCCGAAGGTGCTGGTCAACGAGATCGCTCCCCGGGTGCATAATTCCGGGCACTGGACGCTGGACGGCGCCTCGGTCTCGCAGTTCGAACAGCACATCCGAGCGATCGCCGGCTGGCCGCTCGCGGAGCCGGTGCGGCACGGCGCGGTGACCATGACCAACCTGATCGGCGCCGATGTTCACGACTATACCCGCTGGCTGACCGTTCCCGGGGCGACCGTGCACCTCTACGGCAAGCGCCATGCCCTGCCCGGCCGCAAGATGGGCCATGTCACGGTGGTCGAGCCGGGAAAACGCTGACGGAACCGACCAACGTCGCAAAACTTAATTGTCGCGTCAGGTGGACATTGCCGGCCCGATCTGGTACATGGGCGCCCTCTAGGTGGAGGGCCTGGCCGTTGTCGGCCCCGCCTAATCCAATAAATTCCGATCCGATCACTCTGAAGAGGATGCCGCGTGCAGGTTCTCGTTCGCGATAACAACGTCGATCAAGCCCTCAAGGCGCTGAAGAAGAAGATGCAGCGCGAGGGGATTTTCCGCGAGATGAAGCTGCGCGGACATTACGAGAAGCCGTCCGAGAAGAAGGCGCGCGAGAAGGCGGAAGCCGTACGCCGCGCCCGTAAGCTCGCCCGCAAGAAGCTGCAGCGCGAAGGCCTGCTGCCGAGCAAGCCGAAGCCGGCTTTCGGCGCGGATCGCCGTCCGGCCGCGGCGGCGCGCTAATCGCGCCTTTCGGCGACGAAGCGAACTGAGTTTGAAGAACGCGGGCCCCGGGCCCGCGTTTTTCGTTGTTGCTTCTTTCGGTGCTGCTTGGCGCTCGATCGGCGACCTGCCCCACAGAACAAAATGCCCGGGCGACGCCCGGGCATTGATGACTGTGGATATCGCGGTTGTTACTACCGCGGCAGGACCGAGTGGATCACCGACTTGGCGGTGAACAACACATCCTCCGCGACCGACGGCTTGCGGGCGGCATTGCCGTCGCCGGACGCATCCGCGCGTGCGCCCGGAATATCGGCGGGCGGGGTCGGCGGGTGCTGATCGCTGTCGCGCAGGTCGATCGAATCGGCAGGGCGGCTACTGGCCGGCACGGAGGCAGTGGTTGCCGGCGGATTGGCGTAGGGCGCAATCGACACATTGGTCGGCGCGACGTTGACGGCCGGCGGCAACGCCGGGGCGATGACGCGCGCGGCTTCCTGCTGCCGCGGCGGCTCCTGGGCGCGCGGCGGCTCAGGCACCTTCAGCGGCTCGGGGGCACGTCCCGGCGTTTCGGTGGCCCGCGGCGCCTCTGCGGGCGCGGACGCACGGAGACGCTCGACGGCGGCCCTGACGAGCTCGTTGGGATCGCGCGCGGGCTCGCTGCGCTCCTCCGGCACCTTGACCGGCTCCGGCGTCGCAGACGCGGTGCTGACCGGCTTGGACGGGACCGCCGCCTTGTTGTCGTGCACGGTGATCTGGTGCCGTCCCACTGGGCGGTCGGCGGGCTTGTCGGCCGCGGCCTTCTCAGTGGAGATCTTGTCGGCGCTGAGCTTGACCTTGAGCGGCTCGCTCCGGGTCGGCTCGGGCCGAGCAGCCTCCGCCGGCAGCGCTACGGCGACGGGCTCGGCCGGCTTGGCGGCCTTGGTGATATCGAGTTGCTGTGTCGCGGGGGCGGCCGGGGGCGGCGCGTCGGGCCTGGCGACGATGTACTGATTCACGACGTAGGCGGCGATCACGGTCGCGACCACCGACGGCAGAATCTGCCCGAGCAGTTTTTCGGTGATGAATTTCAGCATGGCCGGCCTCTTCCCCGCACGTGTGATGCTGGAAGTTTGAGGCTGATTGAGGGATCAACTGCGACCGATCGGTGGCATCGGAACGAGGTGTTCGGAGCGCCACCGAGCGGGCCGCGAGGCGAAGCTGGGCCCTGCCGCTTAACGAGAGGTTAAGCTTTCAACTCAATCTCGAGAAACACGATTTCGGCTGTGGATTCGTTGCGGACATCGTGTTGGACACCGGCCTTGCGGGCGTAGGAGCGGCCGGTCTTGAGCTGGGCCAGCGAGCGCGTCCCGTCCGGCGCCACGATGGTCATCTCGCCGTCGGCCATCGGGACCACGACGTAGTCCATGCCGTGGGTGTGGTGACCGGTCGCCGAGCCCGGCGGCAGCCGCCACTCGGTAACCCGCACCTCGTCGTTGTCGATCTGAATCTCGGATTTTGCCGCAACCGTCATGACGTCCCTTCTCCGGGCAGAACGCTGCCAACTAAGACACGGATACCACCAATCACCCTGCCCGACATCCGGCGATCCAGGCCCAGCGCCATGCGTACAATCGGCGCAGCTGATGCTCGGGCGGTATCGCCAGGTGGCATCGGATCGGTATAGTCGGCGGGCACCCTCAGGGTGAAAAACACCAAGGAGCACACGGGAAACGCCATGTTTTCACACGTCATGATCGGCACCAACAATCTCGAAGCGGCGAAAGACTTCTACGACAAACTGCTCGGCACCCTCGGCGTGCCGCCGGCGATGGTCGATCGTCATCGCATCTTCTACCGCACCAAGACCGGCACCTTCGCGGTCAGCAAGCCGATCAATGGCGAACCGGCGACTGCCGCCAATGGCGGCACGATCGGCTTCGTGGCGAAGTCCCCGGAAGAGGCCGACGCCTGGCACGCGGCCGGCGTCGCGGCCGGCGGCACGACGTGCGAAGACCCGCCCGGCATCCGCGCGATGGGCGACATGAAGCTGTACCTCGCCTACCTGCGCGACCCCGACGGCAACAAGCTCTGCGTCATGCACCGGATGTGAGGCTTACACCAATCTCCGTCATGCCCGGCCCTGTGCCGGGCATCCACGTCTTTCGGCGTCGACGCGCAGCAAGACGTGGATGGCCGGGACGAGCCCGGCCATGACGTGGATAGTGGGTCTGGCCCCAAACAAAAACGCCCGGCCTTGCGGCCGGGCGTTTCGTTTTGGGCAGGGCGTCGGCGGTTAGTGCGCCATCGCCTTGACGATGTTCTCGGTCATCTTCTTGGCGTCGCCGAGCAGCATCATGGTGTTGTCGCGATAGAACAGCGGGTTGTCGATGCCGGCGTAACCGGAGGCGAGCGACCGCTTGATGAACATCACGGTGCCAGCCTTCCACACCTGCAGCACCGGCATGCCGTAGATCGGCGAGGACGGATCCTCTTCGGCCGCCGGGTTGGTGACGTCGTTGGCGCCGATCACGAACGCGACGTCGGCCTGCGCGAACTCCGAGTTGATGTCCTCAAGTTCGAACACTTCGTCGTACGGCACGTTGGCTTCAGCGAGCAGCACGTTCATGTGGCCCGGCATACGGCCGGCGACCGGATGAATCGCGTACTTCACCTCGACGCCTTCCTTCTTCAGCGAGTCGGCCATTTCACGCAGCGCGTGCTGAGCCTGAGCCACCGCCATGCCGTAGCCCGGCACGATGATGACCTTCGAGGCGTTCTTCATGATGAAGGCCGCGTCGTCGGCCGAGCCGAGCTTGGCCGGGCGCTGTTCACCGCCGCCACCGCCGGCCGCCGCGGTTTCACCGCCGAAGCCGCCGAGGATGACCGAGATGAACGAGCGGTTCATGCCCTTACACATGATGTAGGACAGAATCGCACCCGAGGAGCCGACCAGCGCGCCGGTGATGATCAGCGCCGAGTTGCCGAGCGTGAAGCCGATGCCGGCCGCGGCCCACCCCGAGTAGGAGTTGAGCATCGAGATCACCACCGGCATGTCGGCGCCGCCGATCGGGACGATGATCAGGATGCCGAGCAGCAGCGCGACGCCGGTGATCACCCAGAAGGCGACCTCGCTCTGCGTGATCACCATGTAGATGATCGCCGCGAACATGATGACGCCGAGCGCGATGTTCACCACGTGCCGTGCCGGCAGCAGGATCGGCGCGCCACTCATGCGGCCCGACAGCTTGAGGAACGCGATCACCGAACCGGTGAAGGTCAGCGCGCCGATGGCAACGCCGAGCGACATTTCAACGAGGCTCTGGCCGTGGATGTTGCCCGGCTCGCCGATGTCGAACGCACCCGGCGCATAGAACGCACCGGCAGCGACCAGCACCGCGGCCATACCGACCAGCGAGTGGAAGGCGGCGACCAGCTCGGGCATCGAGGTCATCGGCACCTTCTTGGCGATGACCGCGCCAATGGCGCCGCCGATCGCGATGCCGGCGATCACCAGCACCCAGCCGAGCAGATCGGCCGGCGGATGGCCGGCGAGCGTGGTGGCAATGGCGATCGCCATGCCGCTCATGCCCATCAGGTTGCCCTGACGGCTGGTGGCCGGAGACGACAGACCGCGCAGCGCCAGAATGAATAGGACGCCTGCGATCAGATACAGAAATGCGGAAAGATTGGCGCTCATCGACGGCCCCTACTCACTTCTGCTTCTTCTTGTACATCGCCAGCATGCGCTGGGTGACAAGGAAGCCGCCGAAGATGTTGATACATGCGAAGATCAGCGCGACGAAGCCGAAGCCGCGCGCCCACAGCGGACCGTTGTCGCTGCCGACCAGCGACACGCCGACCGCGAGCAGCGCACCGACCACGATCACCGACGAGATCGCGTTGGTCACCGACATCAGCGGCGTGTGCAGCGCGGGGGTCACCGACCACACCACGAAGTAGCCGACGAACACGGCAAGGACGAAAATCGACAGCCGAAACACGAACGGATCGACCGCTTGAACCATATGCTCCATAGCAACTCTCCTTAAGCGGTCGCGCTCACGCCGACTTGGGCTGGAAGTTCGGATGAACGACGGCGCCGTCGCGCGTCAGCGCGGTGGCCTTCACCAGTTCGTCGTCCCAATTCACCGCCAGCGCCTTCTCCTTGTTGACCAGGGTCTCGAAGAAGCTCAGCAGATTGCGCGCATAAAGGGCCGAAGCCGACGCCGCGACGCGGCCGGCGACGTTGGTGTAGCCGACGATCTTGACGCCGTTGGTCTCGACGATCTGGCCGGGGACCGCGCCCTCGACGTTGCCGCCGCGTTCGACCGCGAGGTCGACCAGCACCGAGCCGGGCTTCATCGACTTCACCATCTCGGCGGTGACCAGGCGCGGCGCGGGCCGGCCCGGAATCAGCGCGGTGGTGATGACGATGTCCTGCTTCTTGATGTGTTCGGCAGTCAGAGCGGCCTGCTTGGCCTGATACTCTTTCGACATTTCCTTGGCGTAGCCGCCGGCGGTCTGGGCGTTCTTGAACTCCTCGTCTTCGACGGCGAGGAACTTGGCGCCCAGCGATTCGACCTGCTCCTTGGTGGCGGGACGCACGTCGGTCGCGGTGACGATGGCGCCGAGACGGCGCGCGGTGGCGATCGCCTGCAGACCGGCAACGCCGACACCCATGATGAACACCTTCGCCGCCGGCACGGTGCCGGCCGCGGTCATCATCATTGGCATGGCCCGGCCGAACGTTTCGGCGCCGTCGATCACGGCGCGATAGCCGGCGAGGTTGGCCTGGCTCGACAGCACGTCCATGACCTGGGCGCGGGTGATGCGGGGCATCAGCTCCATCGCGAAGGCGGCGATGCCGGCATCCGCCATGCTCTTCAGCGCAGCGTCATTGCCGTACGGGTCCATGATCGCCAGCACCAGCGCACCGCGCTTATAGCTGGCGAGTTCGGACGCCTCCGGACGCTTCACCTTGAAGACGACATCGGCGTCCTTCAGAGCGTCGGCGGATACGGTGGCCCCGGCGGCAGTGAAATCGGAATCCGGCAGGCCGGACTTGAGGCCCGCGCCCGGCTCGACCGCGACTTCGGCGCCGAGAGCTTTCAGCTTCTTGACCGTGTCGGGCGTCGCCGCGACGCGCGGCTCGGCGGGATCTTGTTCTTTGGCAACAGCAATCTTCATGGAGCCTCCGGCGGCGCGAAGCACGCGCGTGAGCGAGCGAGATATGCGCGCACCCCGCAAAAGTGGGACCGGTTTTGGGACCGGGATGCGCGCTTACTTATTTGTTTGGAGAACGTCCAGGCGGCAAACCGGACTCCACTTTGCCGGGGCGTTCTCCGAGAGAGCGCCGCGTGTAACGGCGCACTCCAGCACAGATCAAGTCAGGAAAATGCCCATGAGGGCGACGATCACGATGACGGCGGCGGTGCCGTACTTCACCAGCTTGATGAACCCTTCATAGGTTTGCTCATGCGCGGCGTAGTCGTTGCCATCGGCAGTCGTGTAGGCAAACTCGTGGTGCTCTGCCATTCGTCTCTCCGACATCTTCGAGAAGTGGGGGATGCAATTAGCGCAATCTTATTGCGAGGGCAACGGCACTGCAGCAATTGTTAGCCTAGCCAGTTTGGGTTCATTCCAAAGTCTAGGCCGCCGTCACCGATCGCTTGTGCAGTGTGATCGCAACAAACGATTAGAACAAGCTGTTACGAAGCGATTGCAACAAGCAGCGACTGATTATTCCGTGCTGCGGATCAGTCGTGACCTCATGACGAGATGATCGCACGCTCGAAGTGACGACGCGATCGTCGACCGCACGTCAGGCCGGCCAGTTGTCCCGGATCCAACGCGTCAGGCTAGCCTCGCTGACTTCGCCGGCCGCGAGGGCAAGGATGATCATGGTCGCATGGGCGGGAGCAGGTTCGAAGACGATGCCGTTCTTGGCCAGAAAGACGACCATCGCCATGAAGGCGATCCGCTTGTTGCCATCAACGAAGGCGTGATTCTTGGCCAGCCCGAACGCATAGGCGGAGGCAAGCTCCGGCAGATCGCAGTGCTCATACTGCCATTTGTTGATGGGACGTTCGAGCGCCGACCGCAGCATGCCCTCGTCGCGCAGCCCCGGCGCGCCGCCAAATCGGCGCAGCTGTCTGGCATGCATCGCTATCGCCTGCTCGTAGGTGATCCAGCTCGGCTCGACAGGCTCGCCCATCGAAAGCTCCTCATTTGGCGAGGGCAGCCAGCGTGTCCTTGTACTTCTCCATGACCTCGTCGGCGATTGCCATCGTTCGCTCGAAGTCGGGGTCGTACGGCAACGCCTGGAATCCGCCGCCGGGCAATTCGGTGATGTGCAGTTCCTGCCCACGCTTGAGATCGAGGCGCTGCATCAGTTCCTTCGGCAGCAACAAGCCGTCGGAATTCCCAATCTTCTTGATTTCGATCTTCATCGCGATCCAATCTTTCCCAGAATGCGCCGGCCTAAGCCTCGCACGCCCGGCAACGAACAAGGCGCGTTATACAAACGTATAACGCGCCTTGCCGTTCCGTTCAACAAATGTTTTACGACAGCCAGTCGCCCTACCCCATGGCCTCCAGCTCGTCGATCATGCCGGCGATCACCGACAAGCCGCCGTCCCAGAAGCTGGGGTTCTTGGCGTCGAGGCCGAACGGGGCGAGCAGTTCGGAATAATGCTTGGTTCCGCCCGCCGACAGCATCGCCAGATAGCGCTCGGCGAAGCCTTCCTGGGCGTGCTCGTAGACCGCATACAGCGAGTTCACCAGACAGTCGCCGAACGCATAGGCGTAAACGTAGAACGGCGAATGGATGAAGTGCGGGATGTACATCCAGAAGCTTTCGTAGCCCGGCTTGATCTCGATCGCCGGGCCGAGGCTCTCGCCCTGCACCGACAGCCAGATCTCGCCGATCCGCTGCGCGGTCAACTCGCCGCTGCGGCGCTCGGTGTGGACCGCCCGCTCGAACGAATAGAACGCGATCTGCCGGACCACGGTGTTGATCATGTCCTCGACCTTGCCGGCGAGCAGCGCCTGACGCTGCTTGCGGTCCTTGGTCTGAGTCAGCAGACGGCGGAAGGTCAGCATTTCGCCGAACACGCTGGCGGTCTCGGCCAGTGTCAGCGGCGTCGGCGCCATCAGCGCGCCGTTCTTGGCGGCCAGCACCTGGTGCACGCCGTGGCCGAGTTCGTGGGCGAGCGTCATCACGTCCCGCGGCTTGCCCTGATAGTTCATCAGCACATAGGGATGCGCCGACGGCGTGGTCGGATGCGAGAATGCGCCAGGCGCCTTGCCGGGCCGCACCGGAGCGTCGATCCAGCGATCGGTGAAGAACCGCTCGGCGATCTGCGCCATCTCCGGCGAGAACGCCTTGTAGGCGGTCAGCACCATGTTGCGGGCTTCCGGCCAGGCGATCGTGCCGGTCGCGGCGAACGGCAGCGGCGCGTTGCGGTCCCAATAGGGCAGCTTCTTCTTTTTGAACCAACCGGCCTTGAGCTTGTAGTAGCGGTGCGACAGCTTCGGATACGCCGCGCGCACCGAGGCGACCAGCGCATCGACCACTTCGCGTTCGACCCGGTTGGCGAGGTGGCGGCTGTCGGCCACATCTTCGAAGCCGCGCCAGCGGTCGGAGATTTCCTTGTCCTTGGCGAGCGTGTTGGTGATCAGCGCAAAGGTGCGCTCATTCGCCTTGAAGGTCTTGGCCAAGGCCTCGGCGGCCGCCTTGCGCTTTTCGGGCGCACGATCCTGCATCAGGTTCAGTGTCGGCTCGATTGCCAGTTCCTTGCCGCCAACCTTGAAGCGCAGCGACGAGATGGTCTGGTCGAACAAACGGTTGAACGCGCCGTAGCCGGTCTGCGACTTTTCATGGAACAGCTGCTCGATGCGGTCTTCGAGCTGATACGGCTTGTCCTTGCGCAGATCCTCGATCCACGGCCGGTAGTGGCCGAGCTCCAGCGTATGCATTGCGGTCTCGAGCACCGCGTCGTCGACGCGATTGAGCTCGAGGGTGAAGAACAGCAGATGCACCGAAGCGGCAGTCAGGCGCTCGGAGACGTCGCCATAGAATTTCGACTTCACCGGATCGACGCTGTCGCCGGCGTGGACCAAGCCCGCATAGGAACCTAGCCGGCCGGCCAAATCCTCGATCGCCTCGTAGCGCTTGACCGCGCCGGCGAGCCACAGCGCGCCGCCGTCCTTCGCGGTCTCTTCCGCCAGCCGGCCCTTGAAGTCGGCTTCGAACGAAGCGCATTCGGCATCGAGACGATCGAGATCGCCGGCGACCTCCGGCGAGTCGATCGCCGGATACAGATCCGTCAGATTCCACTCGGGCAGTTTCGCCGGCTTGCTTGCGGTCTTCCGTCCCGCGGCCGCGGTCTTGGCCGCTTTCGCCTTGCTGGGCGCGGCCTTGCGCGGTGCTGGCTTGGCGGGGGTGGACTTGCGGGAAGAGGACTTTGCGGTACGGGAGGTCGCAGATTTCGCCATGGTGCTTTCAGATCGCGTGCGATTTGCCTTGCGAAACGCTACTAGCTCCGTCACCGGCTTCGCAAGTCACAGTTTCCTTCAAGGGGAGCCGCCCTGCGACAAGGCAGCGCGGCTCGAACAGCCCCTCGCCGCCTTGATCGAGCTTGGCGGCAGGATTACGACACCGCTGCAAAGCGTTCGTTCCCGAACAGTTCGGCTCTGACCGTGCGGCGATTGACCATCGTGCGGTCTGGTGCTGGTATCGGCGCTGACGCAAGCGATCTGACGCAGCCTTTCGACTGCGCCGCATGCACCACGTCCTGGACCGGGCCCCTCTGGCAGTTCGTCTGAACTGTGATGTCGGACTGGACGCTCACGGAGCGCCCGATGACCGACTTTCTCGCAATCTTCACGCCCGAAGGCCTCACCGCGTTCGCCCAGGTCGTGATGATCGACCTGGTGCTCGCCGGCGACAACGCCGTCGTCATCGGCCTCGCCGCTGCCGGGCTGCCAAAAGAGCAGCGCGGTAAGGCGATCCTGATCGGCATCGTGGTCGCCACCGCGCTCCGCATCGCCTTCGCCAGTGTCACCGTGCAGCTTCTGCAAATCATCGGGCTGCTGCTCGCCGGCGGCGTGCTGCTGCTGTGGGTGTGCTGGAAGATGTGGCGCGAGCTGCGCAACCCGCCCGAAGACGTCGATGCGCTCGAAGGCGACGGCGGTGCGGCAACCGGCGCTCCGACCAAGACCATGGCGCAGGCGGTGTGGCAGATCACGCTGGCCGACGTCTCGATGTCGCTCGACAACGTCCTGGCGGTGGCCGGCGCGGCACGCGAGCATCCGGTGATTCTGGTGTTCGGCCTCGCCCTGTCGATCGCGCTGATGGGTCTCGCCGCAAGCTTCATCGCACGGCTGCTGCATAAGCACCGTTGGATCGCCTATATCGGCCTCGCCATCATTCTCTATGTGGCAGGCGACATGATCTATCGCGGCGCGCTCGAGATCTGGCCGCACGCCTTCGGATAACAGCGGATAACCATCTGCATTTTCACCAAGCGTTAACGCATTCGTCGCAATCCTGCACCAATTCGGGACAGTTCGGGTTGAGGCAGTAGCGAGTAATGGTTGAGCGTATTCTGATCGCCGACGACGATGCAGTACAGCGTCGGCTGGTCGAGAACATGGTGCAGAAGTGCGGCTATGAGGCGATTTCGGTCGATAGCGGCGACGCTGCGGTAGAAGCCCTGACCGCGCCCGATGCACCGGCAATCGACGCCGTGGTGCTCGATCTGGTGATGCCCGGACTCGATGGACTCGGCGTGCTGTCGAAGATTCGCGCCAGCGGACTCGACGTGCCGGTGATCGTGCAGACCGCACACGGCGGCATCGACAATGTGGTGTCGGCGATGCGTGCCGGCGCGCACGACTTCGTCGTCAAGCCGGTCGGCATCGAGCGTCTGCAGGTGTCTCTGCGCAATGCGCTGAATGCCAGCGCGATGAAGGGTGAGCTGCAGCGCATCCGCCATGCCCGCGAAGGCCGGCTGACGTTCTCAGATATCATCACGCGCAGCGAGGCGATGGCGCCGGTGCTGCGCGCCGCCGAAAAGGCTGCAGGCTCTGCGATCCCGGTGCTGATCGAAGGCGAATCCGGCGTCGGCAAGGAGCTGTTCGCGCGCGCCATCCACGGTTCCAGCGACCGCCGCGCCAAGCCGTTCGTCGCGGTGAACTGCGGCGCGATCCCCGACAATCTCGTCGAGTCGATTCTGTTCGGCCACGAGAAAGGTGCATTCACCGGCGCGACCGAGCGCCACGACGGCAAGTTCGTCGAGGCCTCTGGCGGCACGCTGTTTCTCGACGAGGTCAGCGAGCTGCCGCTGACGGCGCAGGTCAAGCTGCTGCGCGCGCTGCAGGAAGGCGCGGTCGAAGCGGTCGGCGGGCGCCGGCCGGTCAAAGTCGATGTCCGCATCATCTCGGCCACCAACCGCCGGTTGCTCGACCGGGTGAAGGCGGGCCAGTTCCGGGAGGATCTGTTCTATCGGCTGCACGTGCTGCCGCTGACGATCCCGCCACTGCGCACCCGCCGCGAAGACATTCCACCGCTGCTGCGGCATTTCCTGATGCGGTTCTGCGCCGAAGAGAAGCGCAGCATCGGTGGCATCACCGGCGAAGCGATGGCGCGGCTGGCGCAGCTCGACTGGCCCGGCAACATCCGCCAGCTCGAAAACGCGGTGTACCGCGCCGTGGTGATGAGCGACGGCGATCAGCTTGGCCTCGCCGACTTCCCGCTGGCGATCGCCCCATCGGTCGTGCCGGCAGAAGATACAACCGGCGAGCCGCTGGTGATCGAACGCAGCGAGCCGCAATTTGTCGCCGCAAGCGAAGTGCCGATCGCGCCGCTGCCGAGCGTCGGCAATCTGTCGATGCTGACCGCGGACGACGAAGTGCGTCCGCTCGACGAAATGGAACGCGAGATCATCCGGTTCGCGATCTCGCATTATCGCGGCCAGATGTCCGAAGTGGCGCGGCGGCTGAAGATCGGCCGCTCGACGCTGTATCGCAAACTCGACGAGATCGAAGCCGAGCGCGCCGCGCAGGCCGAGGCGCGATAACGAGGACTACCCGCGCCCTGTAAGTTTTCGGGGCCTCAGGACCGAATGTGGCTGTCGCATGGCGGCCTGCGGATCGCTGATTCGCGGAACCTTTTGAACCGTGGCGCGATAGTGACAGACAACCAGGGCGGCCCGTGGCACAAGCCACTGACCGCCCTAGCCAACTGCAACTGGGGTCAGTTTGTCGTGAGTCTGCCCGGCCGATGCTGGCCGCTCGAACCGGGCCTGTGTATCCTCCGACTGAGACGTGAGATCGGCCGCGTGCCGATCCACGAGCGGGTGCCCTGACACTCGAGAACCAAACTGCAAGTCACGAACTGCCGGCCGGGCAGCTTTCCCAAGGGGTAGACGAATGCGAGATCACTCGACTGGACGCCGCGGTTTCGAAGGCGTGCTGATGGCCGTCGCGGCGACCTTCCTCACCGTGTCGGCGACCTCCGTCCTGGCGCAATCGCCGACGCGGTCGCCCGCGGATCTCGCGATCGATGCCGCCGTGCCGGTGCCAAGCCCGGTCGATCTGCCGCCGCCCTCGGTCGGTGACTTCAAGCCCGAAACCCCTGCCGCCAAACCCGACGCCACCGCCAAGCCCGACATTGCTGCCGCTCCGGCACCTGTCGAACCCGCCAAGGACATTGCCGCCACCCCGGCGCCGGCTGCGCCCGAGCCGAGCAAAGACACCGCGGCAACTGCGCCCGCAGCCGAGCCCAAGACGGAAGCTCCGGCGGCAACCGCCACCGCTCCTGCCGCCGTTCCCGCCGCGCCGGCGACCGATCAGGCAACGACCACCAAGCCGGCCGAACCGCAGAAGCCCGCCAGCACGGTTGCGTCGGCCGACCAGCCGGTGGCCGACCAGCTTCGCGATCTGATCGCCAAGAGCGCGTCGCGCTACTTCGATCGCAAGGCCGAGCGCAGCGCGGTCGAGAAGTTCTACGAGACCCGCGACTACGCGCCGGTGTGGACCAAGGCCGGCGCGCTGACCGCACAGGCCAAGGGGGTGATCGCGCGTCTGAAGGACGCCGCCGCCGACGGCCTCGATCCGGAGGACTATCCGGTGCCGAGCTTTAGCGCCGCGACCTCGCCCGAGGCGCTCGCCGAAGCCGAGCTGCGGCTCACCGAGAGCATGATGGACTATGCGCGTCAGGCGCAAAGCGGCCGGATGCACTGGTCGCAGGTGTCGGCCGACATCCAGTATCCGGAACACCCGATCGATCCGGCCCAGGTGCTGGCGAAGGTCACCACCGCGGCCGATGCGTCCACGGCGCTCGACAGTTACAACCCGCCGCACAAGCTGTATCGCGAGCTGAAGAAGAAGCTCGCCGAGCTGCGCGGCGAAGGCGACAAGCCGGTGATCAAGATCGCCGACGGCGAGACGCTGCGCTATCAGCCGGCCCGCAAGAAGCGCGCCGAAGTGAAGATGGACGATCCGCGCGTGCCGCAGCTGCGCGCCCGCCTCGGCGTCAGCGAAAACCCAGAGAGCACCACCTACGACGCGACGGTTGCGGCGGCGGTGCGGAAATTCCAGGACCACGCCGACCTCAAGGCGACCGGCGTGCTCGACGAGCGCACCGTGAAGGCGCTGAACACGCCGAAGCGCGACCGCACCATCGACACCATCATCGTCAACATGGAGCGCTGGCGCTGGCTGCCGCGCGATCTCGGCGCGCCGTCGCTCGGCGATGCCTATGTGATCCTCAACATTCCGGACTACACGCTGAAGGTGATGCAGCACGGCGCCGAAGTGTGGACGACTCGCGTCGTCACCGGCAAGCCGGGCAAGCACGCCACCCCGCTGCTGACGGAGACGATGAAGTACATCACCGTCAACCCGACCTGGAACGTGCCGCCGTCGATCATCTACAACGAGTATCTGCCGGCGTTGCAGCAGGATCCGACCGTGCTCGACCGCATGGGTCTGAAGCTCGAGCGTAATCGCGACGGCTCGATCCATATTTCGCAGCCGCCGGGCGAAGCCAACGCCCTCGGCCGCATCCGCTTCAACTTCCCGAACAAGTTCCTGGTGTATCAGCACGACACCCCTGACAAGAACCTGTTCGCCCGCGAAGAGCGCGCGTTCAGCCACGGCTGCATGCGGGTGCAGAACCCGGACGTGTATGCGTCGACGCTGCTGAACATCGCGATGCCGGAGAAGGACTACACCCCGGCCAAGGTCCGGGCGATGTACGGCCGCAGCGAGGTCGATCTGAAGTTCCCGACCCCGATCCCGGTCAACATCACCTATCAAACCGCGTTCGTTGACGACGCCGGCAAGCTGCAGCTCCGCAAGGACGTCTACGGCCGCGACGCGACGATGCTGGCGCTGCTCAAGAACGACAAGGGCAAGAACCTCGAAGCCGTGGTGGCCCACGCCCAGCCGAACTACACCCGCCCGACCCGGCTGCCCGACGGCGTCAGTGTCGCCGGCGACTACACCGGCTCGTCGGGAGCCTCGTCGAGCCCGTTCTCGTTCCTGGAGAACCTGTTCGGCGGCCCGCAGCCGCGTCAGCAGCAGCCGGCTCAGCGCAATCAGCGCCGGGTTTACGCCCGCTGATCAGTAACCGCGTCCCCCTTCGGACGCGAAAAGTAGTTGAATGTTATCAAGGGCTCGCCGCGAGGCGGGCCCTTGTTTGTTAACTCACATTAACCATCCTCCATCTAGATTGCGGCACCGGGCTCGATTTCGCCATAGTCAGAGGGTTAAGGTTGATGATCGACTTGGGGTCACGGACGCCGTTTCCGGATCGCTAACTTCGGTAACGGCACGTCGCCCTGCCACGCTGACTTGGGGTTCGCGGGCAGGGTTTGTTGGTCGACCATTGGTGGGGCTGTTTTCGTGCTGGCTGCACTTTCGCGCCGTCTCAAATCACTGTCGATGCCCAGGGCCGGTTACGGCGCCGTACTGACGACGGCATTGCTGCTGGCGGGCGCCGGCTCGGTCCACGACGCATCAGCGGTCGGCGACAGCCGGACCCTGTCGTTCCACCACACCCATTCGGGCGAAAGCCTCACGGTCACCTTCAAGCGCAGCGGCCGTTACGACGAAGACGCGCTGAAGCAGCTCAATCATTTCCTGCGCGACTGGCGGTCCCAGGAACAGACCGTGATGGACCGCCAACTGTTCGACATTCTGTGGGAAGTGTACCGGGACGTCGACGCCAAACAGCCGATCCAGATCATCTCCGCGTACCGCTCCCCTGCCACCAACGCCATGCTGCGCCGCCGCTCCTCGGGTGTGGCGCGCCACAGCCAGCACATGCAGGGCCACGCGATGGACTTCTTCATCCCGGGCGTGGCGCTGGAGCAGATCCGGTTCGCCGGCCTGCGGCTGCAGCGCGGCGGCGTCGGGTTCTATCCGACTTCCGGCTCGCCTTTCGTTCATCTCGATACCGGCGGTATCCGGCACTGGCCGCGGATGACCCCCGACCAGCTTGCCCGCGTGTTCCCGGACGGCCGCACCGTCCACATCCCGTCCAACGGCAAGCCGCTGCGTGGCTACGAGCTGGCGCTGGCGGACATCGAGAAGCGCCGCGACGGGAGCACCGTGGCCCCGGCCAAGAGCAACTTCCTCGCCGCGCTGTTCGGCGGCAAGTCGCGTGACGACGAGGACGAAGCCGCCGCGACAGCGGCACCGTCCGGTGCCAAGCCGATGGCCGACATCAAGGTTGCGGCTGCCGATGCGGTTGCGGCTGCGGCCGGCGTCAAGCCGGCCGACGTCGGCTCCAGCGATCCGGTGCCGATGCCGCGCGCCAAGCCCGCCGGCGCCATCCAGCTCGCCTCCGCCGGCAACGTCGTATTGCCGGCGCCGCGCCCGGCCCAAGCTGCGAAGGCAGAGGCCAAGACTGCGGAGCCGAAGACGGCAGAATCGAAGACCGCCGACGCCAAGCCGCAGAGCCCGGCCGACATCATCAACGCCCGCGGGTTCTGGGACGACATTCCGGTGGCGCCGAAGCAGGCGAGCCCGGCCCAGGTCGCCGCCATCAGCGCCCGCCAGGCACTGGCCGCCGCCGACAAATCAGAACAGGCCGCCGCGATGAATGCGCTAGCCTACGCGCCGATGGCCCAGGACAATTCCTCCCAGCACGCCCAGACCCGCCATCCGCATGTCGTCACCGCAAGCGCCCCGCTGCCGCCGACGCGCGCATCGCTGCAGCGGCACGCCGCGGTATCGGGCAAGGTCGACAGTGTGATCGGCAAGTCGTCTGGTCAGGGCAAGACGGTGATCGCAACCTCGGCACGGCTCGCCGCCGCCGGCAGCCGCGACAACGACGTCTGGATTCGCGCCATGATCCTGATGCCGCGGGCGATGCACACCGCTGCCACCGTGATCGGCGATCCCGACATGACGTTGCTGAGCGGCTATCTGGCCAAGCCCGAGGCGACACTGGCCACCAGCTTCGCCGACGATCCGCAGCCCGGCCTCTACGCCGACGCTTTCAGCGGCTCGGCGGTGGCGACGCTGACCACCACGGCATTTCCGGGCGACGCGTCCCGCTGACCTCTGCGGCAGCATCTGATTTGAAAAAAAAGTGCCCGGGCTGGTCCCGGGCACTTTTGTTTTCGGCGCCTCACCAGATCGGCAGCCATTGCGGGCCGATCCGGCAGCGGCAACAGACCCAAACGGTCTCAGAGCATCCCGAGCGCCTGCATGTAGGTTTCCAGGATCGTCTCCTGCTCGGCGCGTTCGTTGGCGTCCTGCTTGCGCATGCGGACGATGGTGCGCAGCGCCTTGACGTCGAAGCCGTTGCCCTTGGCCTCCGCATAGACGTCGCGGATGTCGTCGGAGATCGTCTTCTTCTCTTCCTCGAGACGTTCGATCCGCTCGATGATCGCCCGAAGCTGGTCCTTGGCGAAATTGGTCGCGGGATCCTCTTGGACGGCGGCAGCGGAGGTGGCCATCGTGCACTCCTGGCAGATAATGATTGGAAAAAGCGGCGGGGCGGTCGCCTCGCGCGCCGCATCTGCGCCGGACACTCTTCGCCGCGGCGCCTCCCGTCAAGGGGCATCACGCCCATCCACAGCGACCCACAGCGGAAATCGCCGGCGCCGAAATTGCGCCTTGATGCGCGGCGTGACGGCGCCGCGTCAGTGACTGTGCGGGTGAGATTTCTTGAACGCTTCGACCTGGTCCGGCGTGGCAACGCTCTGATACTTCGCCTTCCAGGCTTCGTACGGCATACCGTAGACCGCCTCGCGGCTCTCCTCCCGGCTCAGTGCCACGCCCTGCGCATCTGCGGCGTCCTTCAGCCAGTTCGACAGACAGTTGCGACAGAACCCGGCGAGATTCATCAGGTCGATGTTCTGGACGTCGGTGCGTTCGCGCAGATGCGCCACCAGACGGCGAAACGCCGCCGCTTCCAATTCGGTCCGGGTGCTGTCGTCCATGCGGTCACCTTTGCTCGGGCTTGCGGTCTTCCCCAGATGGGGACGGGCTGAGATTTTGCCACATCTAGGGGGTACAGCCGACTCCGCCGCGCGGCGAGCGCGCTGCCGGCAGACCGCCCGCGGCGGCGCCGCCGTTGACAGGCCGCCCCTGTCACGCGAAATCATCAGCAAATTGGTATAGCTTGGCTGCATGATCATCACAGATTCCCTCCCCTTCCGGCATATCTGGGCCCGGCCCGCGGCCGCCGTGACGGCGGCGCTGGCCTTCGGCGCGCTGCTGTGCGGCAGCGCTCCGGCCGCCGCCGACTTCCGGCTGTGCAACAACACCTCGAGCCGGGTGGGAATCGCGCTGGGCTACAAGGACGTCGACGGCTGGACCACCGAGGGCTGGTGGAACGTGTCGTCGCGAAGCTGCGAGACGCTGCTCCGCGGCGCTCTGGTGGCGCGCTACTACTACATCTACGCGCTCGATTACGACCGCGGCGGCGAGTGGTCGGGCCAGGCCTTCATGTGCTCGCGCGACAAGGAATTCACCATCAAGGGGACCGAGAACTGCCTGGCGCGCGGCTTCGACCGCACCGGCTTCTTCGAGGTCGACACCGGCGAGCAACGGGCCTGGACCGTGCAATTGACTGAAAGTAACGAACAGAACATGCAGAAGCTGCCGGGAATGCCCGGGGCGCCGGGGACCGGCTTGCCGGGCATTCCTCCGTCGCCGGGCCGCACCGCCCCCGCCACGCCTGGCAATCCAGGCGAGGCCGGGACCAAGCCATGAGACGCCTGCGCCGGATCAAGATCCTCGCCACGCTCGGCCCCGCCTCTTCCGACAGCACGATGATCCGCAAGCTGTTCGAGGCCGGCGCCGACGTGTTCCGGATCAACATGAGCCACACCCCGCACGACAAGATGCGGGAGCTGGTGAAGACCATCCGTAACGTCGAGAGCAGCTATGGCCGCCCGATCGGCATCCTGGTCGATCTGCAGGGGCCGAAGCTGCGCCTCGGCTCGTTCGCCAACGGGCCGATCCAGCTCAACAACGGCTCGAACTTCGTCCTCGACTCGATCAAGGAGCCGGGCGACGAAACGCGGGTGTATCTGCCGCATCCGGAGATCCTGGCGGCCCTCAAGGTCGGTGACGCACTGCTGCTCGACGACGGCAAGGTGCGCTTGATCTGCGAAGAGACGGTTGGCGATCGCGCGGTGACCCGCGTGGTGATCGGCGGCAAGATGAGCGACCGCAAGGGCGTCAGCCTGCCCGACACCGATCTGCCGATGTCGGCGATGACCAACAAGGACCGCGCCGACCTCGAGGCGGCGTGCGAGACAGGCATCGACTGGGTGGCGCTGAGCTTCGTGCAGCGCGCCGAAGACGTCGTCGAAGCCAAGCGGATGATCCGCGGCCGCGCCGCCGTGATGGCCAAGATCGAGAAGCCGCAGGCGATCGACCGGCTGCAGGACATTCTCGACGTCTCCGACGCGCTGATGGTGGCGCGCGGCGACCTCGGCGTCGAGATGCCGCTCGAGCGGGTGCCGAGCCTGCAAAAGCAAATGACCCGCATGGCACGGCGCGCCGGCAAGCCGGTGGTGGTCGCGACCCAGATGCTGGAATCGATGATCTCCAGCCCGGTGCCGACCCGAGCGGAAGTCTCCGACGTCGCCACCGCGGTGTATGAAGGCGCCGACGCGATCATGCTGTCGGCCGAATCCGCCGCCGGCAAATATCCGGTCGAAGCGGTGTCGACGATGAACCGCATCGGCGAAGAAGTTGAGCGCGACGTCACCTATCGCACGGTGGTGACGGCGCAGCGCCCCGATCCGGAAGCGACCGCCGGCGATGCCATCGCCGGCGCAGCACGGCAGATCGCCGAAACTCTCGACCTGTCGGCGATCATCTGTTGGACTTCGTCGGGCTCAACCGCGCTACGGGTCGCACGCGAGCGGCCGAAGGTGCCGGTGGTGGCGATCACCCCGAGCATCAGCACCGGGCGCAAGCTGTCGGCGGTGTGGGGCGTGCATTGCGTCGTCGCCGAAGACGCCAAGGATCAGGACGACATGGTCGAGCGCGCCGGCCGCATCGCGTTCCGCGACGGCTTCGCCAAGTCCGGCCAGCGCGTCATCATCGTCGCCGGCGTCCCGCTCGGCACTCCGGGCGCCACCAACATGGTCCGCATTGCCTATGTCGGACCGAGCGACGCGGAGATGTGACTGAGGCTCTGCGATTAGAATCGAACCGATCGTCATTCCGGGGCGCCGCGCAGCGGCGAACCCGGAATCCCGAGATGTCCTGACCTCAAGCCTAACAACCTCTGGATTCCGGGTTCGCAGGCTTCGCCTGCGCCCCGGAATGACTGAAGAAGAGCTCAGCTCACCAGCTTTGCATCCAGCGTGATCTTGGTGTTGAGCAGCTTCGAGACCGGACACCCGGCTTTGGCCTTGGCGGCGCAGTCCTGGAAGGTGGCGTCGTCGGCGCCGGGGATCTTGGCGGTGAGCGTCAGATGGATCGCGGTGATGGCAAAGCCGTCGCCCTGCTTCTCCAACGTGACGTCCGCCTTGGTTTCCATCTGCTCGGCGGTGAGCTTGGCTTCGCCGAGGATCAGCGACAGCGCCATGGTGAAGCAGGCGGCGTGGGCGGCGCCGATCAGTTCCTCAGGGTTGGAGCCGGGCTTGCCTTCGAACCGGCTGGCGAAGCCGTAGGGATATTCGGACAGCGCGCCGCTCTTGGTCGAGATCGCGCCCTTGCCGTCCTTGATACCGCCCTGCCATTTCGCCGAACCGGATGTCGTGCTCATTGGGATCTCCCGTGCTGATGTCGAATCGACCGCGCGGCACATCGTCCGTGCAGCGACGGTTGAGTGGACCTTGGATGTGGGGTGGTTCGGCCGGATTCAAAGCACGACGACGCAGAAGCGCGTCAGATGTCGCGGCCCTCGACCTTCTCCGACAGCGTCTTGACGAGGTCGGGCACCTTGTCGAGATGCGGATTGAGCGCGAGCGCCCTGCGGAACGCATCGAGCGCCCGTTTGTCGTCGCCGAGTTCCTGCATGATCATGCCGAGGCCGGCGAGCGCACCGAAATGCCGCGGCTCACGTGCCAGCACCTGCTCGATGTCTTCGAGCGAGTGCATGTAGTCGTTCTGCAAATAGTAAATCGTCGCGCGCCGGTTCCAGCCTTCGACGTAATCCGGCCTCAGCTTGACCACGGCGTCGAGCAGCTTCAACGCGACGTCGAACTGCTTGGCATCCATCGCCACCTTCGAGCGCGCCATCAGCAGCGCAGTGGTGTCGCTGGTGGTCTGGCTCCACAGCGCCCAGATTCGCCCTTCGACGTGTTTGGCGCTGGCCTCATCGGGCGCAGCCTTCAGGGCACCGAACAGGAAGTCGAGGCCCTTGGTGCGGTCGGTCGGCACCCGCGGCAGCTTCTCCGGCGGTGCCGGCGGCTGCGCGAGCGGCTTCTCCAGCGGATGCTTGGGTCCGTCGGGGGCCTGGGCTCGCGCGCCCTCAGGCATACCCAGCGCCAAAGTCGCAAGCGCCAAGGCGCAGAGGCCGAACCGAAAATGTCGAGGGGCGAACGCCATTGCGACAGTCTAGACACGACAAAGCGCGCTGCAAAGCAGCGCGCGCGTCACAGCGGCGTGAGATCGAGGCGCGGGCCGCGAGCGGCCCAGCGCAATCAGCCCTGGCGGGCCTTGAACCGACGCTGGGTCTTGTTGATGACGTAGAGCCGGCCCTTACGGCGCACCAGGCGGTTTTCGCGGTGGCGGGTGAGCAGCGACTTCAGCGAGTTACGGACCTTCATGGGTCTATCCTGACTGTTTGAAAGGCCGTGACAATTGGCCGAATACAAAACGATAACAGCCCGCCGGCGGAAGCCCGCCCGGGTCGGTGCTGTATCTATCCAGCGACTCCCGACCTGTCAATCGATCCACCGCCGGAACCGGCAGGCCATTGCGGAAAACCAGCGCTGGGCCGGCGGCCACACCAAGGTAAGGCGCAAAATTCGCCGGACGCCGACGGTTTGGGCCGCTTCACAGCTCCGCAAAATAATTATACACCATAATCAATTCTTCGCCGCAAGAAGGCGAGAAATGCCCGAAGGAAACGCCCGATGCTGAATCCCGACGATCTCGTCGCCATCGACATCCACACCCACGCCGAGGAGCCGTGCGGCTGCCACGGCGACGACGGCTACGACGACTTCCAGGCGCGGATGGCCGAATATTTCGGCTCGCCGAACAAGCACCCGCCGACGGTCCCGCAGACCGCCGCGTATTATCGCGCCAAGAAGATCGCCGCGGTGATCTTCCCGGTCGACGCCGAACGTGAGACCGGCTTCCGCCGCTACAACAACGACGAGATGATCGAGATTACGCGGCAAAATTCCGACGTGCTGATTCCATTCGCCTCGATCGATCCGCACAAGGGCAAGCTCGGCGTGCGCGAAGCCCGGCGGCTGATCGCCGACTACGGCATCAAGGGCTTCAAATTCCACCCAACCATGCAGGGCTTCTACCCGAACGACCGGCTGGCCTATCCGCTGTACGAAGCGATCCAGGAAGGCGGCGCCATCGCGCTGTTCCACACCGGCCAGACCGGTGTCGGCTCCGGCATGCCGGGCGGCATGGGAATGCGGCTGAAGTACTCCAACCCGATGTATATGGACGACGTCGCCGCCGACTTTCCGGACATGAAGATCATCCTGGCGCACCCCTCCTTCCCCTGGCAGGAGGAGGCACTGTCGGTCGCGACCCACAAGCCCAACGTCTATATCGACCTGTCGGGCTGGTCGCCGAAGTACTTCCCGCCGATCCTGGTGCGCTACATCAACTCGATTCTGCAGGACAAGATGCTGTTCGGCTCGGACTGGCCGGTGATCACCCCGGACCGCTGGCTGTCGGACTTCGCCAAGCTCGAGATCCGCGACGAGATCCGCCCGAAGGTGCTGAAGCAGAACGCCCGTAAGCTGCTGGGGATCTAGACCCAACGATATCGTCCTTGCACGCGAAGCGAAGCAATCCGGCAGCGCCAGCTGTCGGCCTCTGGATTGCTTCGTCGCTTTGCTCCTCGCAAGGACGAAAGCGGAAAGGCCAGATCGCCGTGACGAGCTCAACTGAAAGCTGCCGCACATGACCATCAAGGCCGTCGTGTTCGATGCCTATGGCACGCTGTACGACATCCAGTCGGTTGCGGCCATCACCGAGCGGGAGTTTCCCGGCTATGGCGAGGTGATCACGCAGATCTGGCGGATCAAACAGCTCGAATACACCTGGCTGCGCTCGCAGATGGGGACCTACGAGGACTTCGCCGTCGTCACCCGCGATTCGCTCGCCTACACGCTCGACTGTCTCGGCATCGAGGCCGGCGGCGGCGCATTCGAGCGCATCTTCGCGAAATATCTCGATCTCGCGCTCTACCCCGAAGCCCTGTCGGCGCTGGAGGCGCTTGCACCCTGCAAGCGTGCGATCCTGTCCAACGGCAGCCCCGATATGCTTGGCGCCCTCACCCGCAATACCGGCCTCCACAGCGTGCTCGACGACGTGATCAGCGTCGACGCAGCCAAGACGTTCAAGCCGCATCCGCGCGCTTATGCGCTGGCCGAAGCGCGGCTCGGCATGACGCCGCGCGAGATGTTGTTCGTGTCTTCCAATCCCTGGGACGTGGCGGGGGCGAAGGCATTCGGCTTTAACGTCGCCTGGATCGAGCGCGTCAGCCGCGAGGCGATGGCGCGCGAACTACGGAGGCCTGGGCCGCTCTCGCCGCAGACGCTGTTCAAGGCGCTGCGCACCCAGATGGACGTGCTCGGCTTCGAGCCCGACCACCGCATCGGATCGCTGACCGCGTTGGTGGAGATCGTGGCCGCGCGCTGAGATTTGCGCCACGTGCTGCTTTGCGGCATATCGGCCGCTCGATTGCCGGCCCGGAATGCCGGCCATGAGGAGCCGCATGAGCCTCGAATCCGTTCGCGCATGGTTTGCCCAACATGCCCCCGACATCGCGGTCGAAGAATCGACGATGAGTTCCGCGACCGTGCCGCTCGCCGCCGAAGCCTACGGCGTGCCGCCGGCGCAGATCGCCAAGACACTGTCGTTGCGCGTCGGCGAGCGTGTGGTGCTGATCGTCACCAGCGGGACGATGCGGCTCGACAATAAGAAGGCGAAGGCGCTGCTCGGCGGCAAGCCGAAGATGCTCGGCGTTCACGAGGTCGCCGATCTCACCGGCCATGAGGTCGGCGGCGTTTGTCCGTTCGGCCTCAAGGCGCCGCTGCCGATCTATTGCGACGTCTCACTGAAGACGTTCGATGTGGTCGTGCCGGCAGCGGGTTCGACTCACAGCGCAGTGCGAATTGCCCCGCAGCGCATGGCCGAGCTGGTCGGCGCCGAATGGGTCGATGTCTGCGAGGACCGCAGCGAGCCGACCCAGCCGTGAACACGACAACGGGGCCCGCGGGCCCCGTCATTGCTTGCATCAGTTGAGAGATTTTGCGCCTGAGCGCGGCGATCACCAACGGCGCCAGCCGTAGTGCCGCCCGTACGGACGCGGCGGGCCATAATAGCGCGGGCCATAGAACCGCGGACCGTAGTAGCCGTAAGCGCCGTAGTAGTTCGGGCGCCACCAGCAGCGGCCCCAGGCGTTACAGACGTAACGCACCTGATCGACCTGGGCGGATGGACTGCCGGCAGCCTGCGCGGCGCCGGGAAGACCGTTCGGCATCGCCGCAGACGCGATGCCCGGCGAGAGCGCGACCGCGCTCAGAGCGGCTGCGGCAGCAACGGCGAGTTTCAGATTCATCGGACAACCTCCTTACGATCGAGAACCATCAGAACTGTCTCGAGCTTAGGAAGTTGCAGCTGAACGGGCGCTGACGAGCGAGTTCATCTAGATGAACTTGCGTTAACCTGTGCGGCGCAATTGGTTCGACGCAGCGCTTGATGGCGCTGCGCGCTCCTTGAGGCAACCTTCGCTCAAGCAGCCTTGAGCGGCTCCGTACCATCGCGATGAAGCGTCCGCAGGAAGTCACGCACCGCGTCGCCGAGCGAGCGGGCCTGCTGCGCGAGCGTGCCGGACGCCGACAGCGTCACCTCGGCATGCTGCTCGGTCTCGGTGATGTTGCTACCGACGCCCTGGATGTTGCCCGAGATGTCGCGAATGCCGGCAAACGCTTCTTCGATGTTGCGCGCGACCTCCCCGGTCGCGGCGGTCTGCGCCTCGACCGCGAGCGCCACCTGGTGCGTGATATCATCGACCTCGCCGATCGAACGGCCGATGCCGGAGATCGCATCGACGGCGGCGCGGGTGGTCTCCTGCACTTCGGCGATGCTGCGCGAGATGTCGCGCGTGGCATTGGCGGTCTGCTCGGCCAGCGACTTCACCTCCTGCGCCACCACCGAGAAGCCGCGGCCGGCGTCACCGGCGCGCGCCGCCTCGATCGTGGCGTTGAGCGCCAACAGATTGGTCTGGGACGCGATCTCTTCGATCAGTTGCACGATCGCGCCGATCCGTTCGGTGGCGGTCGATAGGCTGCCGACGGTGTCGCGGGCGTGATCGGAGGCCGCCACCGCGGCCTGAGCGATCGAGGCCGAGCGATTGACGCTGCTGAGAATCTCGTTGGCCGAGGCGGTCAATTCGGCGGTCGCCGCCGCCACCGTCTCCATGTTGGTCGAGGCCTGCTCGCTGGCAGCCGACACCGCCAGGGTGCGATCGCGCGTCGCGATCACGCCGCGGTTGAGGCTGGTGGCGGTCTCGCCCATGTTGCTGGAGGCGGCGCCGACCGCGTCGATCACCGTGCCGATTGCGGTCTCGAACTCGGCGGTGTTGGCGTTAAATGCCGCGACCCGCGTCTCGATCGCCTGCATCGCCTCGTTGATGGTGCGGCTGGCGATCAGCAGCGAACCGCGCAGGCCCTGCGGCAGGATGTGCCGATAGTATTTGTCGTCGCGGATCGCCGCCATCGCGGCGCTGGACTCGCGCACGAACGCGTCGCAGCGGTCGATCATGTCGTTGAAGCGGTTCTGCATCTCGAGCAGGCGTCCACCGTCGCGATGCCCGATCAGCCGAGCCTCGAAGTCGCCGTCGGCAATCCGGCCGCAGACCTCATCGATCTGCGTCAGCATCCGGTTCAGCCGCAGCAGCATCGCGGCAACGCCGGCGGCACCCAGCAGCGAGGCGCCGAGTCCGACCTGCAGCAGCAGCGGCGCGCCGAGCGTCAGCCCCGCCACAGCAACAAGGGAGCCGACGACGGTGACGGCGAGGCAGAGACCGGCCTTAAAGAGAGAAGACGAGTTGATCATAGGAAATGTTCTTCGACTTGACGAAATCGATCATGTGCTGATAGCCGGCCGCGAGCGCGTCCTTGCCGTTGCGGTGCCGGGACTCCTGCGCCAGCAGCTCGGCATAGACCGGCTCCAGCGCGGCAACGACCCGGCGCTCAGGCACACGGCGATTGGAGTGATAGCCGATCACCGTGCCGGCGGCGTCGAATGACGGCGTGACGTGTGCGAACACCCAATAATGATCGCCGTACTTCGTCATGTTCTTGACGTAGGCGAAGATCTCGCGCCCCTCGGCGAGGGTGTCCCACAGCAGCTTGAACACGCAGCGCGGCATGTCGGGATGCCGCACAATCGAATGCGGCTGGCCCAGCAGTTCGGCTTCGCTGTAGCCGCAGATGTCGGTGAACACTCGATTGGCGTAGGTGATCCGGCCTTTCAGGTCGGTTTTGGACACGATGATGTCGTCGGCGTCGAAGAATACTTCAACGCCCGTGGGCTTGACGGAAGAGGTCACGGCGAATTCCGGTTCAGCGGCTGAGAACGACTTGCACGGACTCTGATTGCGGCCCCGGTCCGGCTCCGCAAAGCTACGAGGCAGGTCTTAATAGTTAGTTCGCTCAACCACCGACTACATCGCTATAAATCGGCATTCGACGTCACTGTGTTGTTACTTAGCTGCTCACGAATTGGGCTGCGACAACTTGCGTTGTAGTGGTTTTCCTGACGCGACTGCTGAGCACACAGTCTCAGCCTGCATCACGCGTCTCGCTGCCTGCCAGCAAAGTGATCAGCAACGATTAGAAGCTTTCCAACGCGTATGAACAACTCGCCTTCATCGCACATCCGCGCGAGCACCCACTCAGATCATTTGAGATGCCGAGGCAGGCTTACAACCTCATGCGCGCGCTAGCGCAAGGCCGCAATTGACTGCACAAGTCGCGTACGACGGCGCGGGGTGACGGCGTCCCTGCCACACCGAACCGAATCTTAACATCTGGTTGCTAGACGAGATCGACGCCGCGTCGCGCCCGATGCGGCCGGTTCGGGGAAACGCTTTTGGCTGTCATGGATTCTCCACCAGCAACGCCCCTGGCGACGCTGAAAGCGCGCCTCACCGCTCTGTTCGGCGGTTCCAACGAAACTTCGCTCACCAACCGGCTCGCGGGCACCATTTTCCTGATCCGTGTCGTCAGTGCCGGCCTCGCCTATGGGGCTCAGATCCTGCTGGCGCGCTGGATGGGCGGCTCGGATTACGGCATCTACGTCTATGTCTGGACCTGGGTGCTGTTGCTCGGATCGATGCTGGATTTCGGCATCTCCGCCTCGGCCCAGAAGATCATTCCGGAATATCGCGCGCGCGGCGAGCTCGACCGGCTGCGCGGCTTTCTGACCGGCAGCCGTTGGGGCACGCTGGCGGCCTCCAGCGCGGTGTCGCTGCTGCTCGCGCTCCTGGTCTGGGCATTGGCGCCGCTGATCGGCGACGCCACCGTCGTGCCGCTGTATCTCGGCTGCCTGACGCTGCCGGCCTTCGTGGTCGCCAACACCCAGGACGGCATCGCCCGCTCGCACGACTGGATGCGGCTCGGATTGATGCCGCAGTTCATCATCCGGCAGGCGCTGATCATCGGCTTCACCGCCGGGCTGTTTGTCCTAGGCTTCGAGCTCGGCGCGGTGGCCGCAATGGCGGCTAGCTGTGCGGCGGTGTGGATCGCGATGCTCGGGCAGATGATCGCGCTCAACCGCAGGCTGGCCGGCCATGTCCCGCCCGGCCCGCGCGCTTACGACGTCCGCGGCTGGCTCGCCACCTCGCTGCCGATCCTGCTGGTCGAGAGCTTCTACCTGCTGCTGTCCTACACAGACGTGCTGGTGCTGCAGCAGTTCAGTACGCCCGAGGAAGTCGGCATCTACTATGCGGTGGTGAAGACGCTGGCGCTGGTGTCGTTCATTCACTACGCGATGTCGGCCACCACCGCGCATCGCTTCACCGAGTACAACGCAGCCGGCGATAAGGTCCGGCTGGCGGCCTATGTCCGCCACGCGATCGTGTGGACGTTCTGGCCGTCGCTGGTCGCAACGCTGGCGCTGCTGGCGCTCGGCGAACCGCTGCTGTGGCTGTTCGGGCCGCAATTCACGTCCGGCTACGGCATCATGTTCGTTGCGGCGATCGGCCTGATGGTCCGCGCCGCGATCGGGCCGGTGGAACGGCTGCTCAACATGCTCGGCCACCAGCATGTCTGCGCGCTAGCCTACGCGCTGGCGTTCGCGGTCAATCTCGCGCTGTGCCTGATCCTGGTGCCCCGCTTCGGCGGCTACGGCGCCGCCGCCGCCACCTCCGCGGCCCTCACCTTCGAAACCGTGATGCTGTTCTGGATCGTCCGCAAACGCCTCGGCCTGCACGTGCTGGCGTTCGGCGCGAAGGCGCACTGAGACGACTTAAGGCTCTGTTCGAGGCGCTACGGATATTGGCTTTGCATTGACATTTGTCTATACAAATGCCTATTTTGCTAGAGGCGGCCTATGAAAGTTGCCGGCTTTGATTGGGATCTCGGAAATCGAGCCAAATGCGCCAAACATGGCGTCACGGTCGCCGAAATCGAAGGCCTGTTTCGCGGCCCGGTAAGCGTGTTTCCTGATCCGGCTCACTCCACGACCGAGGAGCGCTTCAAGGCAATCGGCCGCACCGAAGCGGGACGAATGGTGTTCGTGGTGTTCACCCTCAGAACGCTGCGCGAGCGGACGCTCATCCGGCCTATTAGCGCCCGCTACATGCACCGCAAGGAGATCGCCGCCTATGAAGAAGAAGCTGCCAAAGCTGGAAAGTGACGCAGAGGCGGAAGCCTTCGTCGCCGACGCGGACCTCTCCGATTACGACCTGTCGGGCATGGTCACCATGCAATTCGAAATGAAACCGAAAGACAAGTCGGTCAACCTGCGACTGCCGGAGCAACTGCTGTCTGCCGTCCGCCAGCAGGCGAAGGCTGCAGGTGTCCCCTACCAACGCTACATCCGGATGGCTCTGGAGCAAGCGGTGCAAAAGCGGGCGAAGAGATAGCCGCAAGCATCAAGCGGCGCGGACCTTCGAAACCGTGATGCTGTTCTGGATCGTCTGCGAACGTCTCGGCGGGCATGTGCTGGCGTTCGGCAAGACGGGGTGAGTCGAATCCCGGCATCTTCTCGATCACCACCGCCGAGGCCTCGCTGCCGTCACGCAGGTGGTCGATCGCGTATGGCACCACCTCACGGCTGATGCCCTTCATGGTGATCGAAGGCAGCGCCCGGGCAGCGAGACTTACTTCATCACACTCACGTCGTCGCCCGGCTTGACCGGGCGATCGAGTATTCCAGGGCCATGGCGCTCTGGAATACTCGATCCTCCGCTTGCGCGGAGGATCACGTTCGTTCGCGAGCGAAGGCGGAGCCCGACCGAATGTGGGCGGCCCCAAACCCGCCTTAAGCCGCGGTCCAACCGCCGTCCATCGACAGGTTGGCACCGGTGATCTGGCTGGCATCGTCGCCGCAAAGATAGACTGCGAGAGCGGCGACCTGCTCGGGCGTGACGAACTGCTTGGTCGGCTGGGCAGCGAGCAGGACGTCGTTGATCACCTGCTCCTTGGTGAGGCCACGCGCCTTCATGGTGTCGGGGATCTGCTTTTCGACCAGCGGCGTCCAGACGTAGCCGGGCGAGATGCAGTTGCAGGTGATCTTGTGGGTGGCGAGCTCCAGCGCCACCGTCTTGGTCAGGCCGGCGATGCCGTGCTTGGCGGCCACATAAGCCGACTTGAACGGCGAGGCGACCAGCGAGTGCGCCGAGGCGGTGTTGATGATGCGGCCCCAGCCGCGCTTCTTCATGCCCGGCACCGCGGCGCGGATGCCGTGGAACGCTGACGACAGGTTGATGCCGATGATCGCGTCCCACTTCTCGACCGGGAAGTCCTCGACCGGCGACACGAACTGGATGCCCGCGTTGTTGACGAGGATATCGACCGAACCGAAAGTGGTTTCGCCGAGCTTGATCATCTCGGCGATCTCGGCGGGCTTCAGCATGTCGGCCGGCGAATACACCGCCTTGACGGCGAAGTCGGTCTCGATTGCCTTGCGCTCCTTCTCGATCGCGTCCGCGTCGCCCATGCCGTTGATCACGACGTTGGCGCCGGCCTTGGCGAAGGCGCGCGCATAGCTGAGCCCGATGCCCGAGGTCGAGCCGGTCACGACCGCGGTCTTGCCTGTCAAATTCGTCATCATCCGCTCCTGTTCGCGAGGTTGAGAAAGCGGCGCAGATCGGGCCGCTTATTCGAATGCATCCCGGGTGAGGTCCCAGGTCACCATGGTCTCGCCGTCCTGCGGCGCCTGTTGCCAGCTCTGGTCGCGCATCGAGACGTAGACGTCCTGCTCGCCGGCCTTCCAATGCTCGATCATGTTCAGCCGGGAGAAATCGTAGTCCTTCGACGACGCCTCATAGTCCCGCTTACGATAGATCAGATGCACCACGGTGACGGTGTTCTCTTTGGCCGCCTCATGCAGGATGGCGTAGGCCGGATCGTCACGCAATTCCGCCGGCAGCCGATCGATCAGATCGCGCAGCGCCTTGCGGGTGTTGTGGATCATCTTGTTCTTGTCGGTATTCAGCCGGGTGCGGCTGGAATAGCGGATGTCCTTCTCGCGCTCGGCGGCCTCCAGCAGTGTTTCCGGCAGGCGGCCGCGGGAGCTGAACAGATCGACCTGGAAGATCAAGAGATCGTCGCGCTGCTCGCAGTCCAGTACATAGTCGAGCGGCGTGTTGGAGGCGACGCCGCCGTCCCAATAATACTCGCCGTCGATCTCGATCGCCGGAAATCCGGGCGGCAGCGCGGCCGAAGCCATGATGTGCTCAGGGCCGACGGTCTGCTTGGTGGTATCGAAATACACGAAGTTGCCGGTGACGATGTTGACCGCACCGACACTCAGGCGGATGCCGTTGTGGTTGAGGCGGTCGAAATCGACCAGCCGCTCCAGCGTCGAACGCAGCGGCGCGGTGTCGTAATAGCTGAGGTGGGAAGGCTTACCAGACGGCAGCAGATGCGTCGGCGGAAACCGCGGGGTGAAGAAGCCCGGCACCCCGAAGGTGGCGATCATCGCCGCCGAGGTCTCATTGAACAGCGAATGCACGTGGTCGTCGCGCAGCAGCGGCTGCCACGGCACCGGCGACGACGCCATCTCCCAGAACTGCTTCAGCTTCTCGACGCGCTGCTCGCGCGGATTGCCCGCGATGATCGCGGCATTGATGGCGCCGATCGAGATGCCGGCGAGCCATTGCGGCTCGAAATCGTGATGGCACAGCGCCTGGTAGGCGCCGGCCTGATACGCGCCGAGCGCACCGCCGCCTTGCAGCACCAGCACGCGGCGCGCGTCGCAGGGCCTTGCGGCCTTCCTGTGCGGTGTCGAGTCCATCTGGTCGGTCGCACCTTAAGCAACAACGCCGGCAACTTGGCGATGCGCGGCGCCAGCGTCAATTGCGCCAACGGAGGGAGCCGATCACGCCCGCTTTATCGGGGCGTGTCGGTGGAGGCGAGGATCATGGTCCAGAACACCTTGTATTTGGTGCCCGGCGCGTAGCTGGCGGCGATGCCGATCCGGTCGACGCCATTCTTCAGCATGTTGGCCCGATGCGGCGGCGAATCCCGCCAGCCCGAAAACGCTTCCGCCAGCGTGTGATAGCCCGCAGAGACGTTCTCGACCGCAACCGCTGCCGGATACCCGGAGGCGTTCAGCCGCTGCGCCAGCGGCGCCTTGACGTCATGGTCGAGCTTGTTGCGCCTTGCCATGGTCGAGGACTGGTCCTCGGCGAGCTTGGTCAGCGCCGGATCGACCGTCACCGGGCCAAGCCCGTTGTTCTGGCGATATTGTGAGATCATGACGGCCGCTGCGGCGACATCGACCTTGGCACCCTCACGCGCCATGCTCTGATACATCGACGGCGTATCGACCGACGGTGCGACATCGCCGCCGGCACAACCGGCCAGCACCAACAGGCCGAGAACGGCCATCACCCCGCGAAACATTGTCCAGATTCCCCATTCGCGCGCGATCGGCACTGCCGGCCCGTCACCGGCTCACGACGCGCCGAGCAGTTGTTGCACGTCAACAGTGGCTGAAAGGTGAAGATGGGCGCCCGAGCGCTGCGACTGAGAGCACCAGCAATTCGTACGAAAAAACGCGCCAAAACAAACGAGAGCAATCGGGTGAGGACATCAAAACGGCAACGGCCCGGACTTGCGTCCGGGCCGCGAGCAGTCGCCTTGGAGGTTCAGGCGGCGGCCGCCGACTTCGAGGTGGGGACCGACGAAATCGTCTTCAGAACCTGGGACGCGATCTGGTAGGGGTCGCCCTGCGAGTTCGGGCGGCGATCTTCCAGATAGCCCTTGTAGCCGTTGTTGACGAAGGAGTGCGGCACGCGGATCGAGGCGCCGCGATCGGCGATGCCGTAGGAGAATTTGTTCCACGGTGCGGTCTCGTGCTTGCCGGTGAGCCGCATGTGGTTGTCCGGACCGTACACCGCGATGTGGTCGTCGAGATTGTCTTCGAACGCCTTCATCAGCGATTCGAAATACTCCTTGCCGCCGACTTCCCGCATGTAGCTGGTCGAGAAGTTGCAGTGCATGCCCGAGCCGTTCCAGTCGGTGTCGCCGAGCGGCTTGCAGTGGAACTCGATATCGATGCCGTACTTCTCGGTAAGACGCAGCATCAGGTAGCGCGCCATCCACATCTGGTCGGCGGCAGTCTTCGACCCCTTGCCGAACACCTGGAATTCCCACTGGCCCTTCGCCACCTCGGCATTGATGCCTTCGTGGTTGATGCCGGCGGCGAGGCAGAGGTCGAGATGCTCTTCGACGATCTGGCGGGCGATATCACCGACGTGCTTGTAGCCAACGCCGGTGTAATACGGGCCCTGCGGAGCCGGATAGCCGGCCTCTGGGAAGCCGAGCGGGCGACCGTTCTTGTAAAAGAAGTATTCCTGTTCGAAGCCGAACCAGGCGCCTTCGTCATCCAGAATGGTGGCGCGGGTGTTGGTCGGATGCGGGGTGACGCCGTCCGGCATCATCACTTCGCACAGAACCAGAATGCCGTTGTTCCGCGCAGCGTCCGGGTACATCGCGACCGGCTTCAGCACGCAGTCCGAGCTATGGCCTTCGGCCTGCATCGTGGACGAGCCGTCGAACCCCCACAGCGGAAGCTGCTCAAGCGTCGGATAGATCTCGAATTCCTTGATGGTGGTCTTGCCGCGCAGGTTCGGCGTCGGCTTGTAGCCGTCGAGCCAAATGTACTCGAGCTTGTACTTGGTCATGCGGTCCTCTCGTTGGAGATGCCACCGGTATTCGGCCGATGACGGACACGGAACCGCACCCGGCGGCCTTCGGTCCTGCGAACATGAAGCATTTAATATGCCAAAATGAGCCAAATCGCCGCAGGCAGGTCCGCAGCGGTCGCGCGGCAAGTTCGATGCGCAAGACAGTGTGGGCCTTGCGCGGTCGCGGAGCGCGGAACGCCAGATTCCTCCGTATTTCCCCGCACCCACCGCGGTGAACAAAATTAACCCCTCGGGCGCACGATTTTCTCGGAAGGGGGGAGTGCGCAACCAAGCCATCCCGGCCGCGTTGCATCAATCCAATGCCGAGTTCGTCAGCAAACGGGCGAATGCGCAAAGAATCGCCAGCGGCTGGTTCTTTGTTGATCATTCTGCCTGCACGCGAAGCAATCGCGTTATCATCCGTTGCGGCGCGCGGCCAGACCGCTCGTCGAGCCAGCTTCATCGACCCGAAGGAGAGAAAGGAGAGATCGCGTGAGTAGCCTGAATCAGACCTCCGCCAAGATCTACCAGTTCCCGGTCGGCGGCCGGGATGGAGCCAACCGCACCGCGCTTCCGAGCAGCGAGGCGGCGTCGAATCCGGCCAATATCCTGACCTGCTCGAGCTGGTATCACGAGATCGCGATGCTTGAAGAGCAGTCCACCAAGCGGCCATGACACCGCAGCTTGCGCGGCGCCGCTGCCGTGATCAACAGAGCGACTGACGAAGGGCCGGCGCACGCGTTCGGCCCTTTTTGTTGCGCCGGATCGCCCGCCTGATCATCAGACGCCGAAGATCGACCAGCCCATGCGCTTTGTCAGCGCCTCCAGCGCGACGCGGCCGAGATGGGAGTTGCCCGCGGCATCGAGCCCCGGCGCCCACACCGCGATCGAGGCTTTGCCCGGCGCCACCGCGAGAATGCCGCCGCCGACGCCGCTCTTGCCCGGCAGGCCGACCCGATAGGCGAATTCGCCCGAACCGTCATAGTGGCCGCAGGTCAGCATCAGCGCGTTGATGCGGCGCGCGCGTTCGCTCGACACCACGTTGAGTCCGGTCGACGGGTTCTGGCCGTTATGCGCCAGGAAGCGGCCGGCCATCGCCAGCTGTCGGCAGCTCATCGCGATCGCGCAGTGATGGAAATAGACGCCGAGCGTGTACTCGACCGGATTGTCCAGCACCCCGAACGATTTCATGTAATTGGCGAGCGCAGCGTTGCGGAATCCGGTGCGCTGCTCGGACTTCGCCACCGCTTCATCGATCGCGACGGTGGAATCACCGGCCAGAAACTGCATGAAGCGCAGGATTTCGCCGAGCGCTTCGCGCGGCTGATGCCCGGACAGGATCAGATCGGTGACGGCGATCGCGCCGGCATTGATGAACGGATTGCGCGGGATGCCGCGCTCGTGCTCGAGCTGCACGATCGAGTTGAAGGCGGAGCCCGACGGCTCACGGCCGACGCGCCGCCACAGCCGATCGCCGGCCTTGCCCAGCGCCAGCGTCAGCGTGAACACCTTCGAGATGCTCTGGATCGAGAACGGCACGTCGGCATCACCGGCGGCGGCGACATGGCCGTCGGCACCGATCACCGCGAGGCCGAACGCTTTCGGATCGACCCGCGCCAGTTCCGGAATGTAGCTCGCCACCTCGCCGCGGTCCGTCCGCTGCGCCATCTCATCGGCGATTTCGGCAACGACACGGTCGAGAAGCTGATTGCTCATGGCGGCGCATTTGATGCAAAGCGCGCACCAGGTCAATCGACAAAGACAGCCGCGTCATTGCGAGGAGCGGAGCGACGAAGCAATCCATGCCGCACGCGGGGCGCTGGATTGCTTCGCTGCGCTCGCAATGACGAATGCGTTCGGGCTACGTCGCCGACGTCAGATGCCGCTGGCGGCGGAGCTGCAGCGCGCTGCGGTGACCGTCGCCTGTGGGCTGATAGAACTCGGTGTAGCGATGCGTCGCTTCGCCGAAGGCGTGCGCGTCGGCTTCCTTCTTGACGTCGAGCGTGTCGAAGCCATTGCGGACCAGGAAGGTGAACTGGTCACGCAGCACCTGCCCGGTGGCGCGCAGTTCGCCGCGATAACCATAGACCTCTCGCAGCCGCCGCGCTTGGCTGTGGGCGCGGCCATCCTTGTAGGTGGGAAACACCAGCGCGATCAGCGCCAGACGGTCGAGCCAGGGCTTCAGCTCGGCGACATCCCGGTTGTTCGGCCAGATCACGCCGAGCGGGCTGTTGCGCGCCACCAGGCGCTCGGGATCGGCCAGGAAGCGCGCAGCCGAAATCAGCACCGAACCCGCGGCCGGCAACTCTGCGTCGTCGGCGACGGCAACGAACTCATCGACCGAAATCTGTCCGTTCTTAACGAGTGGCATAGACCCGCTCCTTGAAGGGCTCGACGCCGAGGCGCTTCACGGCGTCGACGAACAATTCGTCCGGCCGCTGCCGCAGGCTGAGATAGGCCTCGACGATATCTTCGATCACGTCGGCGACTTCGCCGTACGGCACCGCGGGGCCAATCAGAACGCCGAGTTCGGCGCCTTCGTCGGCACGACCGCCGATGGTGATCTGATAGAACTCCTCGCCGTTCTTCTCGACACCGAGAATGCCGATATGGCCGACGTGGTGATGGCCGCAGGCATTGATGCAGCCGGAAATGTTGATGTGCAGCCGCCCGATCAGCGCGGCGGTCTCGGGGCTGGCGAACCGGCGCGACAATTCCTGGGCGATCGGGATCGACCGCGCATTCGCCAGCGAGCAGTAATCGAGCCCCGGGCAAGCAATGATGTCACTGACCAGACCGACGTTCGGTGTGGCAAGACCGAGCTTGTCGAGCGCGGCCCACAGCGCCGGCAGGTCACGCTTGGCGACATGTGGGAGCACCAGATTCTGCTCATGGCCGACGCGGATCTCGCCGAACGAGTATTTGTCGGCCAGGTCTGCGACCGCATCCATCTGCTCGGCGGTGGCATCACCGGGCGGGCCGCCTGCCGGTTTCAGCGACAACGTCACGATGGCATAGCCATCCTGGCGGTGCGGCGCGACCGAGTTGTTGCGCCACGCTTCGAACCGCGCATCGCCGGCCGCGGCGCGCAGCTCGTCAGGTTCGGCCGGCAGCTTCTCATAGGCCGGATAGATGAAGCGCGAGCGGATATCCTCGATCATCTCGTCATCGAGCGTCAGCGGGCCGTCGGCGATCTCGCGCCACGCCTGTTCGACCTCGGCGGCAAACTTCTCGATGCCGAGCTCGTGCACCAGGATCTTGATGCGCGCCTTGTAGATGTTGTCACGGCGTCCGTACTGGTTGTAGACGCGCAGGATCGCCTCGATGTAGCTGAGGATGTCGCGGCCCGCGACGAATGACTTGATGGTCCGGCCGATGAACGGGCTGCGACCGAGCCCGCCGCCGACCAGAACTTCGAAGCCGGTCTCGCCGGCGTCATTCCTGACCAGCTTGAGGCCAATGTCGTGGATCTTGATCGCGGCGCGATCGTGATCCGACGCAGTGATGGCGAACTTGAACTTACGCGGCAGGAACGAGAATTCCGGATGCAGCGCGGTGTGCTGGCGCAGGATTTCGGCCCAGACCCGCGGGTCCTCGACCTCGCCCGGCGCAACGCCAGCCCACTGATCGGCGGTGACGTTGCGGGTGCAATTGCCCGAGGTTTGCATCGCGTGGATGCCGACTTCGGCAAGATCCGCAAGCGCGTCGGGCAGATCCTTCAGCGCGATCCAATTGAACTGGATGTTCTGCCGGGTGGTGAAATGGCCATAGCCGCGGTCGTAGGTCCGCGCCACATGCGCCAGCTTCCGGAGCTGCGCCGACGACAGCGTGCCGTACGGAATCGCCACGCGAAACATGTAGGCGTGGAGCTGCAGGTAGACGCCGTTCATCAGCCGCAGCGGCTTGAACTCGTCCTCGGTGAGGTCGCCTGAGAGACGGCGGCTCACCTGGTCGCGGAATTCTTCGACGCGCTCGTGAACGATGGCGCGGTCGATGTCGTCGTAAGCATACATGAAACAGCCCTCAAACCTGGACGGGCAGCGCGATGGTGACGCCATTGCGGCGGATTTTCTCGCGCAGATTGCCGGGACTGATCGCCCCGTCGGCGCCGATTTCCACCGGCGCGATGTAGGCACCAACCGCGCCGACATCATCGGCGGTCGCAGCGGCGAGCAGCGCGCGCGCCGGCTCGGCCTCGCGCACGATGGCGGCGTCGGCCAGATCGGTCGACCAGCCGCTCTGCGCGGTTCGATAAATCACCACGCCATCGGTGGTTCGGTTTGCGGTCACCACCGAGGGACCGGTGATCTTGATCTTCTGTTGCAGCGGGGACGTCATTCGGCGGCCATCTGATAGGTCGAAACGAGTTGCAGGAGTTGTTGCTGGCGCCACGGCGCCGAGTGCGCGACGACGTCGCCGATCACCAGCAGTGCCGGGCCGCCGTCGACCTGCTCGACCAGCGCCGGCAGATCTTCGAGCGTGCCGACGGCCGAGCCAGCGTCCGGACGCGTCACCCGCGCGAACACGCCGACCGGGGTATCGGCCGCGCGGCCGGCGGCGAGCAGCCCTTCGCGGATCGTCGGCGCCGCGCTCATGCCCATGTAGACCACGACCGTCATTTTCTGATCAGTCAGCGCCGACCAGTCGACGGCCTCGGCATCCTTGGCCTTGTGGGCTGTGAGAAAGGTGATGCGCAGCGCCTCGTGGCGATAGGTCAGCGGCACCTCGAACTGCGACGCCGCACCAAGCGCCGCGCTGATACCCGGCACCACCGCGTAAGACACGCCGGCCTCGCGCAGCGCTTCGACCTCTTCACCGCCGCGGCCGAACACGAATGGATCGCCGCCCTTCAGCCGCACGGCGCGCTGGCCGGACCGAGCCGCTTCGACCAGCAGCTTGTTGATCGCGTCCTGACCGATGCCCGGCTGGCCGACACGGCGGCCCACCGGCACGCGTTTGGCGTCGCGCCGGATGCGGTCGAGAATTTCGGGCGAAACCAGCTCGTCGTAGAACACCACGTCGGCGTCCGACAGCGCCCGGAGAGCTTTGAGCGTCAACAAATCAGGATCACCGGGACCGGCGCCGACGATGCTGACGTGACCGTCAGCGCGGCGGCCGAGCGAATGCCGCGCGTAGTCTGTAGCGTCGTCGATCTTCTTCAGTTCGGTCTCGGCATCCGCCAGCCGCCCGTCGAGCACCGCGCGGCCGATCGGGCCGTCGACGACGCGCTCCCAGAACCGGCGGCGCAGCGGGAATTCAGGAATCCGTGTCTTGATCGGCGTGCGCCAGCGGCCGATCAGCGCGGCCAGCTCGCCGATCCGCGCCGGCACCACGGTCTCGATCAGTTCGCGGAGACGACGCGCTACCACCGGCGAAGACCCGCCGGTACCGATCGCCACCACCACGTCGCCGCGATCGACGATCGCGGGAAAGATGAAGGTCGAGTGCGACAGCTCGTCCATGACGTTGACCGGCACGCCGAGTGCCCGCGCCTTCGCGGCCAGCGGGGCAGCGATCTCGCCAGCACCCGCACACAGCAGCGCGATCGCGCCGGTGAGGTCAGCGGCGGCCGGATCGCCGTCCGGGAAACTCACCCGCGCCCGCTCGGCCTCGGTCAGGCCGGCCAGATCGCGGTCGCCATCGGTGACGTACCAGCGGACCGAAGCACCGGCGCCGAGCAACAGCCGCAGCTTGGCGCGCGCCATCTCGCCGGCGCCCACCAGCACCACGGGTCCCGTCGCCAGATCCAGAAACACTGGAAGAAATCGCATGTCCGCTCCATCGCCACCTGGGGCTGTTTAGAATTATTTTCTCCGCCTCCGCGACACAAGCAGGGCCGGAAGAAAATCATTCCATTCCACCTCTGCCGATCCGTAGAGAAATTTCGCCCCTCGTCGCCACTTGGCAGAGACAGTCTTTCTCGGCCGCATCTGGAGTCTGAGCTGAGCAAGGGCCGTGCCGCCCTCCTTCCTGCCGCGACTCCCGGCAGATCGGTGTTTGGGCTGGGAAAGAAAGGGTTCCCGGCGGCGCCTGACTGCAGTCAGACAGTGCGGGCCTTCTCTTTTGGCGACCTTTGACGCTAAAAGGAGCACCCGGCGCCGCTACGCGGCGACCGGTCATTTGACCCCTGAAAAGGCGCCAGCGCGCCGTTTTCTCGCGAGACATCCAAAAATGAATCGTATTGACGCCCACGGACTGAAAATCGCGCCTGTGCTGTTCGACTTCATCGCCAAGGAGGCCGCGCCGAAAACCGGCATCGCTCCCGACGTATTCTGGGCCGGACTCGCTGCGATCGTTCGTGATCTGGCGCCGAAGACCCGCGCGCTGCTGAAGACCCGCGACGATCTGCAGGCCAAGATCGATGCGTGGCATCTCGCCAACAAGGGCAAGAAGCAGGACATGGCGGCCTACACCGCGTTCCTGAAGGAGATCGGCTACCTGCAGCCCGAGCCGGCGACCGCGCCGGTCGAGACCGCCAATGTCGACGAAGAGATCGGCAAGCTGTGCGGCCCGCAGCTGGTGGTGCCGCTGTCGAACGCGCGCTACGCGCTGAACGCCGCGAATGCGCGCTGGGGCTCGCTGTACGATGCGTTCTACGGCACCGACGCGATCCCGCAGGAAGCCACCCAGGCCAAGGGCTACGACAAGGCGCGCGGCGACAAGGTGATCGCCAAGGCCAAGGCGTTCCTCGACCAGGCCGCGCCGCTCGCCACCGGAAGCCACAGCGACGTCACCGGCTACAGCGTGATCGCCGGCCAGCTGTCGGCCAAGCTGAAGAGCGGCAATGCCACCGGCCTGAAGAAGCCGGCCCAGTTCGCCGGCTTCCGCGGTGATGCCGCCAGTCCGAGTGCGGTGCTGGTGGTCAACAACGGCCTGCACATCGAGATCAAGATCGACCGCGCCAGCGCCATCGGCAAGGACGATCCGGCCGGCGTCGCCGACCTGATCATCGAGTCGGCGGTCTCGACCATTCTCGACATGGAAGACTCGGTCGCCGCCGTCGACGCCGACGACAAGGTGCTGATCTATCGCAACACCCTCGGCCTGATGGACGGCACGCTGTCGGAAAGCTTCGAGAAGGGCGGCAAGACCGTTACCCGCGCGCTCAACGGCGACCGCACCTACACCGCGCCGGACGGCAAGGAAATCTCGCTGCATGGCCGCAGCCTGCTGCTGATGCGCAACGTCGGTCACCACATGTGGACCGATGCGGTGCTCGACAGCGAAGGTCAGGAGATCCCGGAAGGCTTCCTCGACGCTGCGGTGTCGGGACTGATCGCGATCCACGATCTGAAGCACCTCGGCAAGACCCGCAACAGCCGCACCGGCTCGGTCTACATCGTCAAGCCGAAGATGCACGGCCCGGATGAAGTCGCCCTCACCGTCGAGCTGTTCGGCCGCGTCGAGAAGATGCTCGGCCTGACCGAGAACACGCTGAAGGTCGGCATCATGGACGAGGAGCGCCGCACCACGGTGAACCTCAAGGCCTGCATCCAGAATGCGAGCAAGCGGATCTGCTTCATCAACACCGGCTTCCTCGACCGCACCGGCGACGAGATCCACACCTCGATGGAAGCGGGTCCGATGATCCGCAAGAACGAGATGAAGGCGCAGCCCTGGATCAAGGCCTACGAGGACTGGAACGTCGACACCGGTCTGGTCGACGGCCTGCCCGGCCACGCCCAGATCGGCAAGGGCATGTGGGCGGCCCCGGACAAGATGGCCGACATGCTGGCGCAGAAGATCGGCCATCCGCAGGCCGGCGCCACCACCGCCTGGGTGCCGTCGCCGACCGCAGCAACGCTGCACGCGCTGCACTATCACCAGGTCGACGTGATCGGGCGCCAGCAGGAGCTGGCCAAGGGCGGCCCGCGCGCCAAGCTCGAAAACATCCTCACCATCCCGGTGTCGAATTCGAACTGGGCGCCGGACGATGTCCGCCAGGAGATCGACAACAACTGCCAGGGCATCCTCGGCTACGTGGTGCGCTGGATCGACCAGGGCGTCGGCTGCTCGAAGGTGCCGGACATCCACGACGTCGGCCTGATGGAAGACCGCGCCACGCTGCGCATCTCCAGCCAGCATCTCGCCAACTGGCTGCACCATGGCGTCGTCACCAAGGAGCAGGTGATGGATTCGCTGAAGCGGATGGCCGTGGTGGTCGACAAGCAGAACGAAGGCGATGCGCTGTACCGTCCGATGGCGCCGGATTTCGATGGCGTCGCGTTCGAAGCCGCGTGCGACCTGATCTTCAAGGGCCGCGCTCAGCCGAACGGCTACACCGAGTTCATCCTGCATGAGCGCCGCCGCGAAGCGAAGGCGGCGCATCTCGACTCGGCGCGCTAAATCAGCAGACCTGTTACTTCCGCAGTCACGAGACCTCCCCCGCCAGGGGGAGGTCTTTTGCTTTGGTAGCTCGTTACTTGCTGCTGATTTCGAGGCCGCAAAGCGCAAGCCTTGGGTGACGGCTTGCCGCAGCGGAAGCCGGAACCATCCTCAGCACCGCCCGTTGACCGGCATCCAAACATTGGAGGACAGGATGGATTGGAACCGCGTTGAAGGTAACTGGAAGCAGTTCAAGGGCAACGTCAAAGAGAAGTGGGGCAAGCTCACCGACGACGATCTCAACGTGATCGAAGGTCGCCGCGACCAGCTCGAAGGCAAGCTGCAGGAGCGCTACGGCTACGCCAAGGACCAAGTCCGCAAAGACGTCGACGACTGGTTCTCGACCCTGAAGTGATCGACATCACAGCTCGACATGCAGAGCCCCGGCGAGAGCCGGGGCTTTTCGCTTGTCGGCACTATCGGAATGACTGACGACGGGTCTGCTTTGCGGCGACCAAAGAAAAGGCCGGGCGATGGCCCGGCCGGATTGCTGGCTTAGAACACCGCCAGATATTTCAACAGCGATACGACGCCGATGATGATGACGATGATCCGTGCGATCTGTTTGGCGCGGCCGTCCATCGGCAGCATGTTGATCAGATACAGCACCAAAATGACGACGAGAAATGTAATCAGAATTCCGATCAGAATGCTCATCTTCCTAGCTCCAACCCGCGGTCGCGCCGCACCGGATCAATCGCCAAGACGCTGATCAGTTCCAAGTTCGGAACTATCGTAACTTCCCATGAGAAATAGCGCGTGACAGACGCGCGGCTTCCCAACTGTTCGCAGCCGAGGGATTAGTCCTGGGCCAGCACCGGGACCTTGGAATAGCCGGCGCGGACGTGATCGGCGCCAGAGGCCGGGGCGAGCGCCACCTTGCCGTCGTTGCCGGAGGCGTTACGGGCCGCGACCATTAGGCCGTCCTTGCCGGCGATGATGTCGCCCTTGCGCACCGTCGGATCGTCCTCGATCGGGATCTTAGCGAGGCCGAACTGGTCCTTGCCGTTGCAGGTGCAACCGGCGACGATCTCGGTGCGGAATTTAAACGCGTTCGGCAACTCGGAATACGGCTTGCCGCTGGACGTGCGGGCGTTCTCGATCGACGAGCCGTACACCACCTTGGTGTCGCTCGACGGACAGAAGCTGTTGCATGTTTCGGCCTTGGTATCGCCCCCGCTGGACGAGATGGGGAAATAACGCCCGTCGCAGCTTCGGACGCAATACGCCTGCCCGCCGGTCGAATAGGTGCGCGCGCTCGGACGCGAGACGCGCTCCCGCGTATCGCGGCCATACCCGTCATCCGCAAACGGCAGCGCCGGCATCCGCGGTTGATAGCGCGGTGCCTGGAAACCGCCGAACAGCGCCTGAAAGAAATCCTGCGCATGCGCCGGGGGCGTCGCCACGGTCACAGCCGCAAGTGCCGCGGCACCGATTCCGATGTGGCGTGAGGTGAGCTTGCGCATGACGGTCTCCGGCTGTCTGGCGTTAGTCGATCGACGAGGCTGAGATGTTCATGGCCTGCCGGCCCGGCCGCGGGGTCGCGCGCGCTTCGATCGGATGCGAGCCCGACTTCGGCAGCACCACGACGCGGGTCCCGATCCCGGTCCGGCTGAACAGATCCTCAACGTCCTCATTTGTGAGCCGGATGCAGCCCGAGGAGACGAACTTGCCGATCGTCGACGGATCATTGGTGCCGTGGATGCGGTACGCGGTGGAGCCAAGATACATCGCCCGCGCACCGAGCGGGTTGCCCGGGCCGCCGGCCATAAAGCGCGGCAGATAGGGCTGGCGCGCAATCATCTCCGCCGGCGGCCGCCAGTCCGGCCACTCGGCCTTGCGGGTGATGGTCTGGACGCCGGCCCAGGTGAAGCCTTCGCGGCCGACGCCGACGCCATAGCGGATCGCCCGACCGCCGCCGAGCACGTAATACAAATAGGTGTTCGAGGTATCGATCACGATGGTACCGGCAGGCTCTTTGCTCGGATAGCTCACCACCGTCCGGCGCAACCGGTCGGGAAGCTGCGCGTCCTCGTTCGCGTCGACCGCAACATCGTTATCGGCGGGTTCGGACGGCGCAATCACCGCCTCGTCGGACTCGAACGGCGCAAACTGCGGCGGCTGCGCCGCATAGCCGAGCGCCTGGGCGGCGGCCGGAGTTGCCGGCAGTGCAAGCGCGAGCAAAAGCGCAGCACCGGTCGCCGCCACCGAATTGAACGCGCGTCCCCGCTGCGGGACGCATGCAGACAGCATCGTGGTGATCATGGAAAGTCCCCGCTGTTAGTTGCGACGTCCGTTCGGCGTCGGCGAGAGAACGCGGTCGCGCTCCAGTCCGTTCCCGCACCTGGCTCAAGCGATGCGTGAAGGCGTCCGCAGCGAGCCCGGAACCTTCTTGGTCGATCGTCGTTGCACGCAGCGGCAGTCTTCGATGGTTGCGCCGTCATCCGGCCCGCTCGCCGTCGACTTCCACGTCTCCACACATAACTCAGACGCTGGGTGGTCCATTGCGCGTACTTCCCGCCGAGCCTGCCGGCACGCCGCTTCCCGACAGCAAGGACGAGCGGCCGCCGCTGATCCGGCGCACCGAAGTCGTTGCGCTCGCTTTAGTCGCCCTGCTGGTGATCCTGTTGGTAGGCCTGCTCTACGTCGGAAAGCCATTCTTTTTGCCGATGGTCACCGCCTTCGTGGTCGGCACCATGGTGTCGCCGGCGGCGAGCTTCCTGGAGCGCTTCCGGATTCCCCGCGCGGTCAGCGCGGTGCTGATCGTGGCGCTGGGGCTCGGCACAGTCACGTTCATGATCGGGCTGATCTCGGCTCCGCTGATCGAGTGGAGCAGCCGGATTCCCGAGGTCGGCTCCCTGCTGCGCGAAAAGCTGCACGTGCTCGATCGCCCGCTGCAGATGTGGCGGCAGATCCAAAGCTCGTTGAGTGGCTCCGAGAGCCTGCCGCAGAGCTCGGTGCAAATGCCGAAGATCGACTGGGTGTTCGAATTCCTGTCCCCGACCCTGACCGAACTCCTGCTGTTTCTGGTGATGCTGGTGCTGTTTGTGGCGAGTTGGAAGGATCTTCGCCGATCGCTGGTGATGGTGTTCGCCGGCCGCGATGCCCGGCTGCGGACGCTGCGTATCCTCAACGAGATCGAAGGCAGCCTCGGCGCCTATCTGCTGACCGTCACCGTCATCAACCTATGCTACGGCGCCGCCACCGGCCTGATCTGTGCCGCCGCCGGCATGCCGAACCCGGCCGGCCTTGGGGCGCTGGCGGCGGTGCTGAATTTCATCCCGATCATTGGGCCGTTCGTGATGTTCGTGGTGCTCACGGTGGTCGGCATCATCAGCATGCCGACCCTGGGAGCCGGGCTGCTGGCCCCGTTGGGCTTTACGCTCCTGACCTTCTTCGAAGGCCACTTCATCACCCCCACCATCATCGGGCGGCGGCTGTCGCTGAACGCGCTGGCGGTGTTCATCACCCTGGCGTTCTGGACTTGGCTATGGGGGCCGATGGGAAGCTTCCTGGCCTCCCCGCTGTTGATCGTCGGGCTGGTGCTCAAGGAGCATCTGATGCCCGAGGACGTCCCGCAGCTTCCCGGCGGTGACTGACGTCGGCACGCCGGCCTAACGCCCACTCACCACGCCCCTTCAAACGGAAACATCCGCCCCAGGGGCGGATGTCGGATGCTCTGTTGTCTGATGGAAAGCGTTACGCGACGCAACGTCCGGGCTGGAGCTGCTTGGCAACCTCGGTAAGTACACTGACCACCGGCTCGCAGGCCACGATCCGCTTCGGCGCCATCGCCGGCTTGGTGGTGGCCGCGGGCGCTCCGCTCGCCGCTCCGTCGGCCTGCTCCTTGGGGATTCGGACGAGAACCGATTGGCCGATCAGCGTCACGGCAAAGGTCTGGCCGGGCTGCACATCGCCGCTGATACCAGCACGATCGGCTTTGCCCGAACGGTTGACGTCTTGGGCTGCCGGTGCGGCAACGGACGCCTGCTGCATCAGTCCGGCGTGACCGAGGTCTTCGCCGACAGCCAGTTGAGCCGCGCCAAGCGTTCCGGTGATAGCAATGGCGCCCAAAATTCCCCGCACGATCTGTGACATGGTATCTTGCCGCTTTGTTGTAGCTGGCGTTATGCCGCTTTTCCCTGTTGCGGCACCGCCAACTATGCGTTCGCGATGCACACAATGATTAATCGCGGGAGCGGCAAAGCGGTTCGATAACCATCGATCAACAGAGCGTGTTAACGTTTTTAGCAGTTGACGCGGAACGGTTTTTACCTACCGGCGTTCATCCGGCGCCGGTTAAGTCCCCCTGCCCCGAAGCCGGCGATACAGGGCGCGGCTGTGTGATGCCAGCCGCGCCCTGTTTGATTCCCAGCCTCCGGCACCTCACTCGCAGCAAAGCAAAACGCCGCCCGGCAGAGCCGGACGGCGTTGGTCGTTTTCGGCCTATGGCGGAGTGATCAGGAAGCAACCGCGTTGGGCTTACGGTTGCGCGAGTTGCGCTGAAAGAACAGCGCCTGGCTGGCAACCGCTGAGACCATCGCAGGCTGAAACGGCTTGGATATCAGGAAAGCCGGCTCCGGACGTTCGCCGGTCAGGAAGCGCTCGGGATAGGCGGTGATGAACACCACCGGCACTTCGAAGGTCCTTAGCAGTTCGTTAACCGCGTCGAGGCCGGAGCTGCCGTCGGCAAGCTGGATGTCAGCCAGGATCAGGCCCGGTTTCTTCGTCCGTGCCAGCGCGATCGCGTCGGCGTGGGTGCGGGCGACACCGATCACGTTATGGCCCAAGCCCTTGACCAGGCTCTCGAGATCCATCGCGATGAAGGTCTCGTCCTCGATGATGAGAACGTCGGTGGCGATCTCCTCGGCCATCTCCTTGCCGGCGGTTTCGACCAACTGACGGACTTCGGTGACCTCGGCCTGCAGTACGAAGGCGACCTCCTCTTCCGAAAAGCCTTCGAGGGACAACAGCAGAAAGGCTTGGCGGGGGAGCGGAGTGATCGCCGACAGGCGGCGTTCCGACGGCATCGGCAGCGTGCGAACGTCGGATTCGTCGTTCAGGGCGACCGAGTTCCAAATTTGGGTAAACAAACGGAAAAGACCGGCCCGAGGACCGTGCCGCTCGTCGAGCAGGGCCGGATCCTGGAGCAGCGCCTCCAGCATGGCGCCTACGTAAGCGTCGCCGGAGGTCTGGCTACCGGTCAGCGCGCGCGCATAGCGGCGCAGCAAGGGCAAATGCTCTGCAACAACCTGTGATCTCGACATCCCCACTCCATCAGTCATTCGGCCATCGCCAGCGGCGGGCCGGCACCTCTGCGAGGGCAACTACGCCCGAGCGGGGCAAAAGTTCCATTCCCGTGTGGAACTTTCATGCCGGGATCGCATTAGGGTCCCGTGAACGGCGACAGATCAAGAAAACCCTCGAAGTTCAGGGGACTTGACCATGGGGAAAACATTGGATCAGTCATGCAAGAATTCAAGGCTCAAACCATGAAGAAGTCGGCTCCAGGCACTAAGGGAGGTCTCAACGCCGAAATCCAGGCCCGGATCGGACATCAATTGCGCGCGATGTACGACGACGTGGTCCGGCAAGGCGTTCCTGATCGGTTCGCGGAGCTGATCAAGAAGCTCGACGATCCGCAGCAGGCGGCCGAAGCGGCCAATGCCTCGGACTCGACCGCGACCGAAGGGAGGGACTAATGCCTCTCACCGATTCCCTTCGTGACGACATTCTCGCCGCCGTGCCGAGCCTGCGCGCGTTCGCTATCTCGCTGAGCGGCAACGCCGATCGTGCTGACGACTTGGTCCAGGAAACCCTGCTGCGAGCGCTCGCCAACATCGACTCGTTTCAGCCGGGCTCGAACCTGCCCGCGTGGTTGTTCACGATCCTTCGCAACCTGTTCCGCTCCGACTATCGCAAGCGGCGCCGGGAGGTCGAAGACGCCGATGGCAGCTATGCCAAGACCCTGAAGTCGCAACCGGGACAGACCGCGCATCTCGAGTTCGAGGAATTCCGCGCCGCCCTCGACAAGCTGCCGCAGGACCAACGTGAAGCGCTCATCCTGGTTGGAGCCTCCGGGTTTTCCTACGAGGACGCCGCGGCGATCTGCGGTTGTGCGGTCGGCACCATCAAGAGCCGCGTCAACCGAGCCCGGTCGAAGCTTAGTGCGCTGCTCTATGTCGACGGTGCTGAAGACTTCGGACCCGACGACACCGTCCGTGCCGTGATTGGCGGCAACGGCTGATCCACCGCCGACCCGGCGGGGATCGCTCGATCCAATGACGCATCGAGCGATCTCTGGCGCCGGTATCACTCCCCAAACACGATCCATGCGGGGCGCCCCCTCGCGAACAGACCGAGATCTGGCCGAGCATGCTTCGGCCAGATCCGGCTGTTTGCGTGCGAACTAGCGGGGCTGCTTCGGGGATTTTCGGATCGGGCGCACCGGCGCGGTGATCTGCCCGGTGCGATCACGCTCGTTGACGTCCACGACTGTATCGAGCGGCGCGGTCAGCTCATAGACGTAGCTGACGTCGGTGAAGTAGCGCTTCGATGTGCCGCCGAGCGCTTCGGGCGCCACGCGGTCAAGCAGGATAATGCCGAACTCGCTATCCGGACGCCGGGTCGACGCGCTGGTGTTGAACTCTTCCCAGCGGAAATGAAATGTTGCGTCCTTGGCTTCGCCTGTGACGGTCCAGCTCGCAACCACCCGCGGGTGCTTGCCGACCACGGCCAAGCCTTCATCGGAATGCGACGCCAGCTCGAAGAACAGCAGAGACAGGCTCTGTGCCGCCCGCGCGCTGACCGCGATATCAGGACCGTCAACCTCGATGCGGTCGGCATGCGGGATTGCCCGTCCTTCGAACAGGCCCTTGAGCATCACGCCCTGCCACTGGCTGTCGCTGAGCAGCGACACGACGTTGGACATCGCATGAATCCGCCCGATCAGCAGCTCGCGCGCGACGTCGAGATCGGAGCCGTGGCGCAGCGTCCTGGTCACGATCGACTGGATCACCGCCAGAATATTCTTCACCCGGTGGTTGAGCTCGTCGATCACCGCAGTCAAGCGGCGCTCGAAACCAATCCGCATCTGGATTTCGCGTCGCAGCCGGATGTTGCTGTAGCTGACATAGCCGAACAGCCCACAGACGATCAGCGTCAGCGCCAGGCCGGCGAGCCCGATGATCAGCGCCATTTTCTGAGCGCGGTCATAGGGATCGATCTTCGGGTAATAGGCCAGCGACCAGTCCCGATTACCGAACGTCACGGTGCGAACGATGATCGGATTAGCCCCTTCCGGGTGCGCCACCCGCGAGGTGATCTCGCCGCTTTCGTCGGCGAGCAGCTCATAACCCTCGCGGCTCGGATCCTTCAGCACCACCGAGAACAACGACAGATCGTCGTTGGTGAGCATCAGCGTGGCGAGCTTATAGGAGAAGGTGACGAAGCCGACGATGTCCGAGCTGTCGGTGTTCATCACCGGCGCCGCCAGAACGACACCGACCGGACCACTGCCCGTTAGCGGCACCGGATCGGAGACGTGCGGCTGGCCCTCGGCCAGGGCCTGCGCAAAGGTCCGGCCGAGCACCGGATCATGATCCAGCATCCGGCCGGTCAGCGCCATGGTCTCGGCGTTTCGCGGCTCGACATCCATCACGACGTCGAGCGGCACCGGGCTGCTCAGATCGAGCGGCTTGCCGTCATAGTCGCGCACGGTCGGATCGGGAAAACCCGCCTTGGTCAGCTCGGCCTCGGCGGCCGGCACTTCCTCGGGCTTCAGCCGTGCCACCCAGGTCGCCAGCACGAAATCGGTCTTGAAGGTGTAGATCGACGACCGCAGCGGCTGCAGCATGTCGGCCTTGATCACCGAGGGCTTGCGAAACAGGCCTGAAGCGACCCGGCCGAGCAGTTCGCGCTCGGTGAGGCGGTCCTGAACCTGGCTGGCATGAACGTCGATGGCCCGTCCGAGCGCGATGCGCTGGATCGCCGCTTCCTGCTCATAGACGCGGGATGCGGAAAAGCCTGACAGCACCACCCCTATGATAGCGATCAAGCCGATGATGAAGCCAAGCCGAACCACGCTCTTACTCGTTGTCCGAGGCGGAGCGTCCGCCTCACCTATTCAACGTATCGAAACCGGCCCCACCATGAAGAAGCGTCGACCTGAGCGCAACTGAACGATCCTGGAGGACGGTCGGTGGGGCACGAATTCCAAGAGCGGTTCAACCACGCCCGGCCTGATTTCGTTCCCGCCCCAACAATCACGAAGTTGGTACTGCAGCGCACGCGGAGATACCGCAGGTAGCTGCGCCGGCGGAGGCTCAGGCCGACTGCCGCGGCGTCAGGCCACCCTTCTCTTCAATAAAGCCGATAATGCGATCGAGTCCGTCGCTCTTCTTCAGATTGGTCATGACGAACGGCCGCGCGCCGCGCATTCGCTTGGCATCGGTATCCATCTTCTCCAACGACGCACCGACATAGGGCGCCAGATCGATCTTATTGATCACCAGGAGGTCGGACCGGGTGATACCTGGGCCGCCTTTGGAGGGGATTTTGTCTCCTGCGGCGACGTCGATCACATAAATGGTGATGTCGGCGAGTTCGGGCGAGAATGTCGCGGCCAGGTTGTCGCCGCCGGACTCGATCAGCACCAGATCGAGCCCCGGAAACTTGCTGCGCATCTCGGCCACGGCGGCGAGGTTCATCGACGCATCCTCGCGGATGGCGGTATGCGGGCAGCCACCAGTCTCCACCCCGGCGATCCGATCCGGCGTCAGCGAGCCGGAGCGCACCAGGAATTCGGCGTCCCACTTGGTGTAAATGTCGTTGGTGATCGCCGCGATGTCGTAGCGCTCGCGCATCGACTTGCAGAGCAGGTCCATCAGCGCAGTCTTGCCCGAGCCCACGGGGCCACCGATGCCGACGCGGAGAGGGCCGTGATGATCCGACATATTGGATTTCCGGTAGGAGATCTGAGGAAAGCAGCCACGCGGCGCAAAACCGATCAATCGTCACCGCGAGCCGGAAATAAGAACGATGCGGCAAGAGATTGCAAGCCGTGAGCAGCGCCGCGGCGTCATCGCGCCGGACTCAAACAACCGCCTACATCCTTAGTCGGCGCCCTATAGGTCGCAGCAGCGGGCTGCTTACGCCGCTGCGGACTGATCTTTCGAGGAATACCCAGCGTCCTTGGCTTCTTTCCGCGGCTTGGCCTCGGCCGCAGCGGGCCCATTCTTGGTGACCTTGCCGTAGCGCGACAGCATCGCGAGCTCGGCTTGGCACGCGGCAACCTTCTCGGCGAGCTTATCGGTCGCTTCGTCCCGGAAGGCGGCGAGTTCTTCGATGCTCAGGGAGTCGAGATCGATCTTGGCTATTGGCGCCCGCTCCAACTTTCGCGCTGGGCTACCGAGTACCGCTTTCACCGCAACCAACCGTACGATTTATCCACCACCGCAGCCTGTTGGCAGCGATTTCGATTGACGCCCCTGATCAGCGCTCCCAATGATGACTTTTAGGAAGAGCAATGACGACGTCGCAACTGCCAAACTCCGAGTCCGCTGATTTCAGCGAAAGCAGCAGCCTGGATAGTGGCTCTGAGGACGCGGCTGCGGCGGGCATTCAGACCGGTGCTCGCGGAATTACCGAGTTCCAAACCGACTCACGAGCGCAAATACCTCCGGCGACCCAACACTCCGAGGCTGAAGTGTCTCGTCCTGAAACGATTGCATCGCGAGAACGCGAAGAGATCGCGAAACGCATTGCAGCCTTCCGAAATCTGCAGATCAGCCTGAAGCAAGAGCGCGAGGACTATTACGAGCGCACGCTCGCCCGCACTCGCGCCGCACTCGCGCCAAACGCGAAACAGCCGCGCTGATCAATCGCATTCCACTGTTCTCGTCGCGCTGATATCTCGCGGCGCCCCCCCGATACGCCTTTGGTTGGATGGATTGCGTAGCCCGCGCACACTAAGCGCGACCACGTCCCACCGCGTTATTCGCGACAAATCGTCTCCATCAGCAGCACCGATCCTCGGAAATACACGGCTGACGGGCACCGATTTGCACTCTTGGGTGGCAAGTTTCCACTTTGCGAGAAAACCCGGCACGCGCCGGGCCGGTGTAGTGATTTGCAGCAGTTTGACCGGTGTCAACGAGCCAAGACATCGACAAAACGGCGATAGTCACTACGCGCGAGTACCTAATTTCGCCAAATTGCCAACTACACACACTTAAACTAATGCTAACCGAAGCCGCCTCGATCAGTTCGAAATTCTCAATTTCCGAATTGTCGGCACGGAATGGGTGTAGTAGAAGGGCGCTTCACTAAAGGAGCCTACGCGTGGCAAAGAAAGCGAAAGCAAAGACTGCGAAGACCGCAGCGAAGTCGAAGAAGGCCAAGAAGGTCGTGACCAAGGCTGCGGCGAAGACCGCTACCAAGGCCAAGGCCGCCAAGAAGGGCAAGATCACTCGCCGCGAGTACACCAAGGAAGACATCAAGGAGTTGAAGGCGCATTCGAAGGCGCGCACTCCGGTGGCGGAAATCGCCCGTCTGACCAATCGGACCGTCGGCTCGCTGCGCCAGAAGGCGCTGAAGCTCGGTATCGGCCTCGGCCACCAGCGCTGAGCCTGAACGCGCAACTCGCGAAGCGATAACGACTGCCGACCTCCGGTTACGACCGGATTAATCGGGCCTCAGTCGCGCTTCGCGAGTGGCGCATCAGCCTTCTTTATCCAGACTTTATTATCGTGAAACGCCGCACCGCCGTGCGGCGCGATTGATTCTGCGCTGGTCAGGACATTGATTCCACGTCCGCCGCGATGAGCCCGGTTCGGAAACACTGATTCGGCGATCAAGACGCCGCGCCGCAGTCCGCTGCTGAGCCGGACCGTCAGCATCGTTTCTCCCCGGGCATTCCCCAGCATCACCAGATCGCCCTCACCGACGCCGACCTCGGCGGCATCGGCCGGGTGCATCATCACGTTGGGCTCGCCCTCGCGTGCCTGCGACGACGGCGTCTCGTTGAAGGTGGTGTTGAGGAAGCTGCGGGCCGGGCTCGTAGCAAGCCGGAACGGATGCTGCGCATCGGCCTGTTCGGTCACCGCCCAGTGATCCGGCAGGCTGGGCATCTCCTGCCACGGTCCTAGCCGCAGTTTGCGCGCGAGGTTGACGTTGCCCCAGTCGACCCGGAAGTGAAACTTGCCGTCCGGATGCGCGAAGCCGTCAAGGAAGTGAGACTCGCGGAAATCCGGCTGTAGATCGCGCCAAAGATCAGCCTCGAGCTGCTCGATGCCGCCATGGCCGCTGGCTTTCAGCGTCGTATCGATGACCTGACGCGGCGTCATCGCGAACGCCGGATGATCGACGCCGAGCCGCTGCGCCAGCCCCTGGAGCACCTGGTGATTGGAGCGGCATTCGCCGGGCGGTTCGACCAGCCGGGCGCCGACCGAGATGTGCTGATGGCCGCCGCCGTAATACAGGTCGTCGTGCTCCAAGAACATCGTCGCCGGCAATACGATATCGGCCACCAGCGCGGTCTCGGTCATGAACTGCTCATGCACCGCAACGAACAGGTCTTCGCGGGCGAAGCCGACGCGGACCAACTCCTGCTCCGGCGCGACGGTCATCGGATTGGTGTTCTGGATCAGCATCGCCTTGACCGGCGCGCCGCCATCCAGCGCCTCGGCATCACCGGTGAGGATGCGACCGATCTTGGACTGATCCAGTATCCGCGTCGCCGGATCGAGCTGATCCAGCCCCTCGATCAGAGTCTTGTCGAAGCCGAAGATCGCGCCATTGTTGAAGAAAGCGCCGCCGCCTTCGTGCTGCCACGCCCCCGTCACTGCCGGGATACACAGCGCAGCGTGCATCTGCGCGGCGCCGTTGCGGCTGCGGGTAAACCCATAGCCGAGCCGGAAGAAGCTGCGCTTGGTGTGGCCCACCGCATGCGCAAACGCTTCGATCTCCGCCTCCGGCACACCGCAGATCGCGGAGGCCCATGCGGGCGTCCGCGTCTTAAGATGCGCTTCGAGGTCGTCCGGACAGTCGGTGTAGCGGGCCAGATAGCCGCGATCCGCAAGACCATCGCGAAACAGCACGTGCATCACACCGCAGGCGAAGGCCCCGTCGGTCCCCGGACGCAGGATGATCCGGATATCGGCCTGCTGCATCGTCTCGTTATCGTAGATATCGATGGCCGCGATCTTGGCGCCACGCTCTTTGCGGGCCCGGGCGGCGTGGGTCATGACGTTGACCTGGGTCGAGACCGGATTAGTCCCCCAGATCACGATCAGATCCGACTTCGCCATTTCCCGCGGATCGACGCCGGCGACCTTGCCGACACCGGCCGCAAAGCCCGCCCAGGCGACATTCGCGCAGATTGTCGAGTAAAACCGCGAGTACTTTTTGACATTGGCGAGCCGGTTGATGCCGTCCCGCATCACCAGCCCCATGGTGCCCGCATAGTAATAGGGCCACACCGACTCCGCGCCGAACTCCGCCTCGGCGGCATCGAACCGTGCCGCGATCTCGTCCAGCGCCTCGTCCCAGGAGATGCGCGCAAATTGTCCGGAGCCCTTCGATCCGGTGCGGCGCATCGGATAGGTCAGCCGGTCGGGATGATGGATGCGCTCGGCGTAGCGGGCGACTTTGGCGCAGACGACGCCGGCCGTGTAGGTCTGCCGCTTCGAGCCGCGGAGCCGGCCGATGGTCGAGCCGTCGATCACTTCGACGTCGAGTGCGCAGGCCGAGGGGCAGTCGTGCGGACAAGTGGAATGGCGGATGTCGATCGCGGCACGCTGGTTCATATGCGAATGGTTAGCACGAGTTTTCCCGACTGAGAACGGTACCGGACTATTGCTCGTACGGCGACGGACGCCAGCGACCTGCAACCTTTTGGGCTTTCGGACGTTATGCCGGCACAACAGGGACGTACGACATGCATCCGGCACAGCACATCGAATTTAACCGTTTGGCTCAGGAAATGGCGGCTTGGCGCGCCGTTCCGGCGGACGACCGGTCTCCGGCTCCGGGCTGGTGGTGGGGACCTGCGATGGCGCTCCGCCATGCCAAACAACCGCTGTCGCCGGAAGACTGCCGCAAGTTCGGCCTGCCGCTCGGCGCCTCGTTCGCTGACGCCGGAAATAAGGTGATGGCGTTTTTGGCTGCCCAGCGCTCGCTGACGCGCGCCAGCGAGTTTCCGAAGCGCCGCAGCAAGCACCGCCCGATCAAGATCGCGAGCTTGTACGCGATGGCGGCGGAATAAGCGCCGTTAGCGCCTTACGCGTTCTCTTCCACCGAGACGTCGGCCTGCCCCTCGAGATCAGCGATCTCGAGGTTGAGGTTACGGCCGGTACGGCCTTCGACAATCTGGTTGATCTTGCGCGCGATGCTCGGCTCGCGGGCAATCAACGCACGTAGATCGGCGCCATCCAGGACCAACAGCCGCGTCCGCGACACCGCCCTCACGGTTGCCGAGCGTTCGACCCGCTTTAGTACTGCAATCTCGCCGAAGAAGTGCCCGGTGCCGAGTCGGATGCGGCGGCCCTTGTCCTCGGGCCCAAGCTCGATTTCCACGTCACCTTCGGCAATGAAATACATCGCGGTCGCCGGCTCACCCCGGCGGAACACCACTTCGCCGCGCTCGATCTGCCGCGCCTGCAGCAGCTGCATAATGTGCGCGATGTCTCCGGCGGTGAGATGCGAGAACAAAGGCACCCGCGCCACCATGCTCCAATTGACGATGAAGTCGCGGCGGTGGATCACCTCGGAGAACGCGTTGGCGACGATGCCGACCGGCAACGCGATCATGATCAGGCCGCAGATGATGGTGGCGGCGGCGATCATCCGGCCGACTCCGGTGGCCGGCACGACGTCGCCATAACCGATCGTGCTGAGCGTTACGATCGCCCACCACATCGCGTCAGGAATGGTGCCGAACTTCTCGGGCTGCACGTGGCCCTCGGCAATGTGCATCGCGGTCGCCGAGACCAGAGTCGCGCACGCCAGGATCACGAGGCAGGCCATCAGCGCCCGGCGCTCACTCTCCAGAACTTCCAGCAGCGACCGCATGCCCGACGAATAACGGGCGAATTTCAGCAGCCGCAGCATCCGCAGGATGATCAAGACCCGGAGGTCGTCCGGACCGAACAGCGCGATCCAGAGCGGCATCACCGAGATGCAATCGACGATACCCTGCGGGCTGATCATGTAGGCCCACGCAGCGCGCAGCGGGCTCATGTGGTGGTACGGCAGATGCTCGGGCGCGATCCAGATCCGGATGTAGTATTCGATCGAGAACACCACCAGGCACAGCAGCTCCAGCGCCTGAAACAGCCGGCTGTAGTCGTCGCGCATCGCCGGCACCGACTCCATCACCGTGATCCCGACGCTGAGCACGATGAAGAAGACGATGAAGCGATTGACGACGACGCCCATGCGCGAGGTCTGCGCCTGGGATTCGAGGATTTCGTAGAAATAATGCCGGGCTCGAAGATAGGCCGGCGTTTCGTCGCGCATCGGTAGCCTCGGGTGGGATTCCGGGCGGATGCGCGGCCGAAAGTGAAGCGTTTCAGGCCGCGGCGAGCGCGTCGAAGCGTTTCGGGTCCAGCACGCGTACCCCGTCCGGAACGATCACGATCAGTTTTTCCCGCTCCAACTTGGTGAAGGTGCGGCTTACGGTTTCGATCGTCAGGCCGAGGAAGTCGGCGATGTCCTGACGGCCCATCGGCAGGCTGACGGTTTTGGTGACGCCTTCCAGCCGGGCCAGACGATCGCGCCAACCGACCAGGAAGGCAGCGACCTTCTCCTCGGCGGAGCGGCGGCCGAGCAGCAGCATCTGATCCTGGGCGAGGCTGAGTTCGCGGGTGGCGAAGTCGTTCATGCGGAGCAACATCTGCGGGCGATTTTCGATGAAGCGCAGGAACGGACCGCGGAAGAACTTGCAGACGGTCACGCCGCCGATCGAGTCGGCCGAGAAGGAGTAGCGGTTACCTGGTGCCATTCCGAGGAAATCGCCGGGAAGCGCAAAGCCGATGATCTGGCGACGGCCATCGGGCAGCAGCTTGTACAGGCGGGCGATCCCCTCGATCAGGCTGTAGACCGAGTCAGCGACTTCGTCCTCGGAGAACAGCGCTTCCTTCGGCCCGTAACGGACATGCTGGGCAAGACGTTCGAACTCTTCGTGGTCGGCAGGGCCGAGTTCGCCACAGATCGCCAGCCCACGCACCGCGCAGTGCGTCTCACAGCGAAATCCCTCGCAAGTCGTCGTCGGATAAGCGAGATGCGGCATCCATCACTCCATGCGGTCGCCAGACTGAACTCTCCTGGCGCGCATCGCCGTCAACTGACCGCCCATTCTGCGCCAGAAGAGTTAATATGTCGGCAATTCGTCAAGGCAGCTTGACACAGATCAAGGTCATGACACGACCGTCATGCATCGTGCAAGTCGTTGTTTGGCGACCTGTTTTTACCGACCGGGCGGCTCATGGGACGACTACTCGCCTGCACGGCGATCCTGCTAATTGTGGCCAGCCAAGCGGCGGCCGCCGCGACTCCGTCGGAGCGCCGCGGCCTCGGCTTCGCCAAATCACACTGTGCGCGCTGCCATGCTATCGGCCGTAGCGGTAAAAGTCGGCTCGAACAGGCCCCGCCGTTCCGCACGCTTCACACGCGCTATCCCGTCGAGACGCTGGCAGAGGCGTTTGCTGAAGGTATTTATACCGGCCACCCGCGGATGCCGGCGTTCGAACTCGATCCAGACCAGATCAACGACCTTTTGTCGTACCTGAAGACCTTGGAGCGGTAGTCGACCTGCCTGGGGGTGTCGAGGCCGGCTCGGCGTCGGCGTGACCGGCTGCGAGCGCCTGCGCTGCCCACGGCACCAGCTCCTTGGCGATGGTATCGAACGACTTGTCGAACGCGGTGACGGCCGCAGCTGGCTCAGGCTTGTCGAGCGGCGTCGCCTGCTGAAACAGCCTGGCCGCAACCAGCTTGCCTTCCTTGTCGATGATCTTGGCGCTGAACGCGATCTCGGCGCGAAGCGCATCCGCTTCACCGATCACCTGAAAACTCCTGATATCGGTCAGCAGTTGGTAGTCCGGCTGCACGGCATCGTTCGGGCGCATCGGCGCGTGGGCGATGTCGTAGTTTTCGAAGCTTTGGATCAGCTTCTCCTGCAGCATCTTCGGGAGGCTGTCGCTCCACTGCGCGCCGGCAAAGGCCGGAACTTCCAGACCGGGCGCCAGCAGCATCTTCTGGCTGTCGAACAGAACCACCGTATTGGATTCCGGAATGGTGAGCTGCGCCTTGAGCGGCGGCGATGGCGGCGGGAAGCCGGTCGCGGCCGACAGGTCGTACACCACCTTCTTCACCACCGGTTCGTTCGCGCCGGTCATCCGCTCGACACCGCCAAGGATCCCGTCCAGCTTCTCTGTCTTCCCCGCCAGCCACTCCGAGAACGTCTTGAAGTTGGCGATGGTGTCTTTCAGCGGGCCGGAGTTTTCGCCGAGCACGGTATCGACCTTGCGCAGCGCCTCGCGGGCAGCCTGGGTCATGCTCATGCCCGCTCCCGGCTCGGCCACCAGCGTGGTGGCGATCGCCGAGCCGCTGAGCTGCTTGCCGCCTTCGAGCGCCACCACCGGCACGCCGGTCAGGCCCTGGAAATCCAAGCCAACCTTGGTGTCCGGACGGACCGGCGTTGACGGCGCCACCGCGATGGTCGCATCGACCCGCCGCGGATCATCCGAGGCCAGCGACAGCGCCGTGACCTCGCCAACCCGGATGCCGTTGAACAGCACGGCGGCGCCAACCAGCAGCCCCGGCACCGGATCTCGGAATTGGATGTGATAGCTGGTGCGCGCACCGACGCCCGAAGTGTTGTGCAGCCAGAACACGAAGCCGAACACCGCAAAGATCGCCGCGAGTACGAACGCACCGACGATCACGAAAGGAGCACGAGTTTCCATGGCGTGGCGTCCTAGTCCTGTCTGGGCTGGAGCATCGCCGAGCGCTTGCCGTGGAAATAGGCCCGCACCCAGGGATGTTCGGATTGCAGCAATTCGCGCATCGGCCCCACCGCCACGATCTTGCCGTCAGCCAGCGCCGCAACGCGGTCGCAGACGACGTTGAGGCTGGCGAGATCGTGAGTCACCATGAACACGGTGAGCCCGAGCGTGGTTTGCAGGGTCTTGATCAGTTGATCGAAGTCACCGGCCGCGATCGGGTCGAGGCCGCTGGTGGGTTCGTCGAGAAACACGATCGAGGGATCGAGCGCCAGCGCACGGGCCAGCGCCACACGCTTGGTCATGCCACCGGACAGCTGCGACGGGTACTTGTCCCAATCGTCTGGGGCGATACCGACCATCTCGAGCTTGGCGGTGGCGATCTCGTCCTGCAGCTTCTCCGACATGTCGAGCATCTCGCGCAGCGGGAACTGCACGTTCTGCCGCGCGGTGAGCGAAGAGAACAGCGCGCCCTGCTGAAACAGGATGCCCCAAGTCGCCGCCACTGCCCCGCGCGCCCGGCCGAAGCCGCGCTCGGTATCGTGGCCCATCACTTCGATATGCCCGCTTTGCTTGGGGATCAGCCCGATGATGGTGCGCATCAGTACCGACTTGCCGCCACCCGACGCGCCGACCAGTCCGAGGATTTCACCACGGCGGACATCGAGCGACAGATGATTGAGGACGGTCTGCCGGCCGAATCCGACCACGAGGTCGGCGACGCGGATGGCATAGAGTTGAGCGAGCGCGTCCATCGCTACATCCCGATCGACGCGAAGAAAACAGCAAACAATCCATCCAGCACGATCACCAGAAAGATCGACTTCACCACCGAGGTGGTGGTCTGCAGGCCGAGCGACTCGGCGCTGCCCTTGACCCGCAGGCCCTCGCTGCAGGCGACGATGCCGATCACCAGCGCCATGAACGGCGCCTTCCACATCCCGACCTGGAAGGAGTTCAGCGACACGGCCTCGTGCAGCCGGGCGATGAATACCGAGGGCTGCATCCCTCCATAGAACCACGCCGTCAGCAGGCCGCCATACAGCGCCGCCATCGAGCCGATGAAGGCCAGGATCGGCAGCGCGATCACCAGCGCGATGATCCGCGGCAGGATCAGCACCTCAACGGGATCAAGGCCCATGGTCGAGAGCGCGTCGATCTCTTCCCGCATCTTCATCGAGCCGAGCTCGGCCGTGTAGGCGCTCCCCGACCGGCCGGCGACCATGATCGCGACGATCAGCACGCCGATCTCGCGCAGCACCAGGATGCCGACCATGTCGACGACATAGGAATCAGCACCGAACTTACGGAAGTGGAAGATCCCCTGCTGGGCGATGATCGCGCCGATCAGGAAGGTGATCAGCACCATGATCGGGATTGCCTGCCAGCCGACCCTGTAGACCTGGTAAGTCAACGAGGTCAGTCGCAGCGAGCGCGGCCGCCGCAGCACACCCAGCAGCACGGCACCGAGGGCACCGAGCATTGCCAGAAACACCGCGATATCAGTGGTGGCGCTCCAGGCTGACCGACCAATTTCGTCGAGCTTCGCGATGATCGGGTTGGGCTTCGGGTGCGGGGTTGGCCCACGACGATTGAGCTGCCGCACCTCGTCGATCAGCTCTGCGTAGCTCGCGGAAATGCCTTTGAACTGCGCGGTGCGGCCAGCCTGTGCGGCGCTGCGCGATAGCTTTTCGAGCACCCAGGCGCCGATCGTGTCGATCTCGCCGATCTCCGCCATATCGATGGTGAGCGACTTCGCCGCCGCGATCTGAGGAGCAACGTCCTCAGACAGTTGCTCCATGAATTTGCTGTTGGTCGCGGTCCAAGCCCCTTTCGGCTTGAGCTCCAGCGTATCGCCATCGGTCTTGGCATTCAGCACAGGCGCGAGGCTCACGGCTGGTCCCATCCGGTCTCGAAGGCCAGCATGCGCTGCTCCGTTTCGATTCGCCCCGACGCGTTGCAGCGCACAGTTTGCGTCGTGTACCGCGATTGATGCAAATCAATTATGCCGCTTCTGCTCTGCGTCAGCATCGTTCGCGATGCCAGGAGCGAAACAATGACCAAAGCTACGCCCTCCGCAATCCTCAACACCTCGTTGCCGGCGTGCTTCCGCCAGATCAGGCTCGAACTCGCACGAGAACCTGGACATCCTGAAGGCGAAGCGAACATCGCCTATGTGATCATCGCTCCGCTCGACGGCAATGACCGGATCGACGCCGAAATCTGGAAGAAGCACCGCGAAGCCTGCCGTGTGGCACGGCAACGGCCGCATCAGCCGGACAACCTCGGTCACCTGGTGCACCGTCCGGGTGGATCATGGGCATTTCAATATGACAGTGCTGCGAAACTGCCCGACGAAGCCGGCTATCACTTCGCCGACGAACGCTTCGTCCAAGGTGAGTACGTGTCGCTGCGCGAGGAAGGTGACATGCACACCTTCCGTGTGGTCTCCGTGAACCGGCTGTAGCAAGCACGGCACAGCTTCATCATGAGGAGGCGCTCTCGCGCGACGCTGTCGTCACGCCAGCTTGGCGGCGCGCGCGGCTTCTTCGGTCAGCGGTAACCGAACGTTAAGGATGTCCGGCTCGGACGCATCGGTTTTGGTTTCGAAGCCGAGATCGCGGCACATCCGCAGCATCGCGGTGTTCTCGCGCAGCACCTGGCCGCAGACATAATGCAGGCCTTCGGAACGGGCGTATTCGATGATCAGTTTCATCAACGCCCAGCCGAGCCCTTTGCCCTTCAGATCGGAGCGCAGCAGGATGGCGTATTCGCCGCTCTCATAGATCGAGTCCGAGTGGATGCGGACCACGCCGAGCATTTCGCCGGTGATTTCGTCGAACGCCACGAACGCCATCGCGCGGGCGTAGTCGATCTGCGACAGCCGGGCGATGAAGGCGTGGCTGAACTCCTTCATGGCCGCGAAGAACCGCAGCCGCAGATCCTCCGGCGTGACGTGCTTGAGGAATTCGTGGATCGCCGGCTCGTCGTCCGGACGGATCGGCCGCGCCAGTACGCGCCAGCCATCCTTGACGGTCAGATGCCGCTCCCATTCAGTCGGATACGGCTTCACGGCGAAGTGCGAATTGCCGAGGCCGGCGAATTTGCGCTCCGGCGGGCGCACCACGACGCGGGCGTCGATCGCCACCACGCCGCTTTCATCGGCGAGCAGCGGGTTGACGTCGAGTTCGCGGATCTCCGGCAGGTCGGCCGCCATCTGCGACAGCTTCACCAGCGTCAGCGCCACCGCACTCCGCTTCACCTCGGGCACGTCGCGATAGGCGCAAAGCAACTTGGAGACACGGGTACGCGCGATCAGCGACTCGGCGAGAGGCAGATCGAGCGGTGGCAAAGCCAGCGACCGGTCGTCGATCAGTTCGACGCCGGTGCCGCCCTGACCGAACGCGATCACCGGACCGAAGGTCGGATCGTCGGCAATGCCGATGGTCAGCTCGCGCGCCTTCGGGCGCAGGATCATCGGCTGCACCATCACGCCTTCGAGCCGCGCGTCGGGGCGCAGCTTGGCGGCACGCGCCATGATTTCGTTCACCGCAACGCGGACCGCTTCGACGCTGGTGAGATTGAGCACCACGCCGCCGATGTCGGACTTGTGCGGGATGTCGCGCGACAGCACTTTCACCACCACGGTGACGCCCTGCGACAGAAACGACGACGCCCACGACACCGCTTCCTCGGCATTGGTGGCCGCCAGCGTCGGAATCATCGGGATCTGATACGCCGCAAACAGACCGCTGATCTCCAGCGGATCGAGCCAGGTGCGGCCTTCGCGCAGCGCTTTCTCGACGATCGCCCGCGCCGTCTCGGTGTCGGGGTCGAAATCCTTCGGCAGCGATGGCGGCACTTCGGTGAGAAGCTGTACCGCCTCGCGATAGCGCACCATGTTCATGATGCTGCGAACTGCGTCGTCCTCGGTCGGATAGTTCGGGATCGAGGCGGCGTCGAAGGCATGGGTGACCGCCTCCTCGGCGCCGACCCAGACCGCAAACACCGGCTTGAACAGCGTGCGGCGAACGCGCTCCTCACCGACCACGCGGATCACTTCGCGGGCGATGTCCCGCGGCGAAGCCACGGCGGTCTGCACGTTCATCACCAGGATCGCGTCATTATCCGGATCGGAGAGCAGCATCGACAGCGTCGCCGCATAGCGCTCGGCGTCGGCGTCACCGGTGATGTCGATCGGATTGAAGCCGGACCACGAGGTCGGCAGGATCGCGTCGAGCTTCTTGTGCAGATCGGCCGACAGCGTCGCCGGCTCGCCGCCGAGTTCGGCCAGACGGTCGACCGCCAGAATGCCGATGCCGCCGCCATTGGTGAGAATCGCGACACGCTTGCCGCGCGGCGCGCTGACGCGGCCGAGCGTTTCGGCACAGTCGAACAGCTCGCGCAGATCGTACACCCGCAGCATGCCGGCGCGGCGGAACGCAGCCTCGTAAACCGCATCGGCGCCGGCGAACGCGCCGGTGTGGGTCGCAGCCGCTTTGGCGCCGTGCGCCATGCGGCCCGACTTCACCACCACCACCGGCTTGACCCGTGCCGCGGCGCGCGCCGCCGACATGAACTTGCGGGCGTCGGTGACGGCTTCGATGTAGAGCAGGATCGCGCGGGTCTCGAGATCGGCCGCGTAGAAGTCGAGCATGTCGGCGATATCGACGTCGAGCTGATCGCCGATCGAGACGATGCCGGAGAAACCAATCTCCTTGACGGCCGCCCAATCCACCATGCCGGCCGCAATCGCGCCCGACTGCGAGATCAGCGCCAAATTGCCCCGCCGCGGCATGTGGGCGGCGAAGCTGGCGTTGAGATTGACGCCCGGAATCATGATGCCGAGACAGTTCGGCCCGATCAGCCGGATGCCGGACTTGCGCGCAGCGCGATTCGCAGCTTCCGCATAGGAGCCTTTACCGCGTCCCATCTCCGAACTGATGATGATCGCGCCGGCAACGCCGAGTTCGCCAGCTTCGGCGACGACCTTGGCGACCGAGCGCGGCGGCGCCGTAATGACAATCAGATCCGGAACGAAGGAGAGTTCCGCGATCGAACCGACGGTCTTGATGCCGCCGATCTCCGGGTAGCGCGGATTGACGACTCCGATCTGCCCCTTAAATCCCGCCTCGCGCAAATTGGTCAGAACGGCGCGGCCAAGAGAGGCCGGCCGCGGACTGGCGCCGACGACCGCCACGGCTCCGGGCGACAGCAGGGTGCTCAATCGATAGGTCGACATCTCACCTCGACACCGGACGGCCGGCCGCGAACGGCAGCCGTCGCACGATCCGGAATCTGCGCGGCAAAGGTGTACGACAGTTGCTGCAACAAGCCAATGTCGGCCTGGCGCGACGGAGGGACGCGTACTGCTCGCGCAGTTAGCGTACCTTGGTGAAGGTCGCCAGCGCCTTGATGACGTCCTCGCGCGAGATGATACCATCCAGCTTGCGATCGGCGTCCAACACCGGGATGCTGCGGGTCTGGTGTTCGACCATCAACTGCAACACCCGGGTGAGCTTGGTATCGGAGTGCACGTAGAGGAAGTCCCCCGACATGATGTCGCCGACGGTCCGATTCATCAGGTCGTCGTAATGCGGCAGCATCTGGGTCGGGTGGAACGCGAAACAACTCAGGAAATCGTACTTTGTCACCATGCCGATGACACGCTGATCCTCCACCACCGGATAGGCGTTGAAGTCGTCGTGCTCGAACTTGTCCTCCAACTCGCGCATGGTCAGTTCGCGCGACACGGATTTCACCGCTCGCGTCATATGGTCGGCAACGGTTGCCTCTAGAAACTTATACAAGACCGGACCCAATCACTCGGAATTTTCGCCAACGATTTGTGGCGACCCAATGGCGGCCCTGCTAATCGTCGTTGGTGTGCAAATTGACCGCAGCTTTGGCGAATTGAATTGATCAAGGTCAAACCACCGGCAATTCGGGGCGCCGCTTGTTTTTCCTACAACAATGCTCATGATCTGCCCGCCCGGATTGCGCAATCGGGATGCAACGTGATCCATCCTCGGACAGTTCCGCAGCCGCCTAAGTAGTAGTCCCGATGTCCGCCCCAGACGCCAGCTCCACCGCCCCCCCGCAACAAGAGGTCTTCGGCTTCCTGGGCCATGGTGCCGGCGACACGCCCGTGGTGCAGATCGACACCCATGGTGCAGCGGTTTTCCTCGAGGGGAACCGGGCGCTGAAGATCAAGCGTGCCGTCAAATTCCCATTTCTGGACTATTCGACCCTCGCCAAACGAAAGATCGCCTGCGAGCAGGAGCTCGCCGTCGGCCGCCGATTCGCGCCCGCGATCTATCGCCGTGTCGTCCCGGTCACACGCACTGACAAGGGCGCGTTACAGATCGGCGGCGACGGGCCCGCGGTGGAATGGGCCGTCGAGATGATGCGTTTCGACGACAGCGCCACGCTGGATCATCTCGCCCGCGCCGGCTCGCTCGGCCCTGAGCTGATCGACGCCGTCGCCGATGCGATCGCCGCCTCGCATCAGGCCGCGCCTTTGGCGGCGACTGCGCCTTGGGTCGCATCGATCGAACCGATCCTGGCTGACGACACCAACGAGCTTGCTGCAGGCGGTTTTGCTGCAGCCGACGTTGCGATGCTCGACACGAGCAGTCGCGATGCGCTCGGACGGCTGCGTCCGTTGCTGGAGCAGCGCGGTGCGGCAGGCTTCGTCCGCTGGTGCCACGGCGATCTGCACCTCGCCAATATCGTGGTGATCGACGGCAAGCCGACGCTATTCGACGCCATCGAGTTCGACCCGGCCTTCGCCTCGGTCGACGTGCTGTACGATCTCGCCTTTCCGCTGATGGACTTGCTGCACTACGGCCGCGGCAGCGACTCCGCACAACTCTTGAACCGCTATCTCGCGGTGACGAGCGCGGACAATCTCGATGCGCTGTCGGTACTGCCGCTGCTGCTGTCGATGCGCGCCGCGATCCGCGCCAAGGTGATGCTGGCGCGGCCCGCCGCCAATGAGACGATCAGGCAAGCCAATCGGGCGATTGCGGAATCCTATTTTGATCTGGCGCTGCGGCTGATCGGGCCGCCACCGCCCCGGCTGATCGCGGTCGGGGGGCTATCCGGCACCGGCAAATCGGTGCTGGCTCGCGCTCTCTCAGGCCACGTCCCGCCCCTGCCCGGCGCCGTGGTGCTGCGCTCGGATGTGGCCCGCAAACGGCTGCACGGCGTCGCCGACACCGAGAGGCTCCCGGCGACAGCCTACACCGCCGAGGTGACGGAGGCGGTTTATCGCGGCCTCGCCGAGCGCGCCGCGCATATCTTGAAGCAAGGACATTCGGTGATTGTCGATGCGGTGTTCTCCAAGCCCGAGGAGCGCCGCGCGATCGAAAGCGTTGCTGCCGGGCTCGGCGTCCCGTTCCACGGCCTGTTTCTCACCGCCGATCTCGCCACGCGGATCGCACGGGTCGCCGGCCGCATCGGCGATGCCTCCGATGCCACGCCGGAGATCGTCCGGCAGCAGCAAAGCTACGCGCAGGGCGTGGTCGGATGGACCACGATCGACGCCGGCGGCACGCCGGCCGAGACGCTGTCGCTAGCGCTGGCGGCGTTGCCGCAGGCCGCTCAGGTCTGCAGCACGTAGCTGCCAGGCGCGGCCGGAAGTGCGCCCGGATCGACGTCCGGCAATCCGATGCGCGGCGGCGCGACCGGCTCGCCGGAACGGGTGGCGAGCCAATGCACCCATTCGGTCCACCATGAGCCTTCGGCGTGGGGCGCCTGCTTCAACCAATCGTCGGGTCCGACATACGGACCATCGGCTTCCTTGGTCATCACTTGATAACCATGTGCCTTCGGCGACGGCGGCGAGACGATGCCGGCGTTGTGGCCGCCGCCGGTCAGACAGAAGGTGACATCGGCGTCGGCCAGCAAATGGATCTTGAACGTCGACCGCCACGGCGCGACGTGATCGCGCTGCGTTCCGACCACGAAGATCGGCGTGTGGATGTCGGACAGCGCGATCGGCCGGCCATCGACGGTGTAACGGCCTTCAGCCAGATCGTTGTCGAGGAACAGCTTGCGCAAATATTCGGAGTGCATCCGGTATGGCATCCGGGTGGCATCGGCATTCCAGGCCATCAGGTCGTTCGGCTCGGAGCGCACGCCCATCAGATATTCATGCACCAGCCGCGACCAGATCAGATCATTGGAGCGCAGGATCTGGAACGCGCCGGACATCTGAGTGGTGTCGAGCACGCCGCGATTCCACATCATGTCTTCGAGGAAGGCTACCTGGCTCTCGTTGATGAACAGCGTCAGCTCGCCGGCCTCGGTAAAGTCGGTCTGGGCGGCGAACAGCGTGATCGATTTGAGCCGGCTGTCGCCGTCGCGTCCCATCGCAGCCGCCGCAATCGACAGCAGCGTGCCGCCGAGGCAATAACCCACCGCGTGCACCGGCCGTTCCGGCAGGATCGCGCCGATCGTGTCGAGCGCCGCCATCACGCCGAGGCGGCGATAATCTTCGAGCGAAACATCGCGATCCGCGGCAGTCGGATTGCGCCACGAGATCATAAAAACGGTGTACCCCTGATCGGTGAGATACTTCACCAGCGAATTATGCGGCGACAGATCGAGAATGTAGTACTTCATGATCCAGGCCGGCACGATCAGGATCGGCTCCGGCCGCACCGTCTCGGTGGCGGGCGCGTATTGGATCAGCTCGATCAGCTTGTTGCTGTACACCACCTTGCCCGGCGTGACCGCGACGTCCTTACCGACGACGAAATCGTGCTTCGGCTCGTGCGCCATCAGTTCGAGCAGATCTTCCCACCAATTGCGAAAGCCATCGGCGAGATTGCGTCCTTCGGTCGACACGGTGCGGCGAAGCACTTCCGGGTTGGTGAGGGCGAAGTTCGACGGCGCCAAGACGTCGAGCATCTGCCGGGTCGCGAACTCGACGATCTTCTCATTCTGCTCGGAGACGCCGCGAATGTTGGTGGTGGCGTCGTGCCACCACTGCTCGGCCAGCAGAAAGCCCTGCGCCATCAGGTTGAACGGCGGCTCGCGCCATTCCGGCGCGCTGAAGCGGCGGTCCTGCGGCTGCGGAGCAATCAGCGACCATGGCGCGGTCTGACCGACCGAGGCTTCGGCGAGCTGCGTCCCACGGCGCAGCGCTTCGTTGACAAGATCCATCCGCTGCGTCGGTGCCCAGAACAGATGTGACAGCCAGTCGGCATAGGCGAGCGTCAGCGCGGTCGGCGACAGCCCGCCGGTCAGCGGCGCCAGCGTCGCATGCAGGGTGCGGTCGCTGTCGCTCGGGCCGAGGTGCCTGGCCGGCGGCTTGGGGGCGGGCGGTTCGGCAGCAATGGGGGTGACCGGTGTCTGCAGCATCATGGCCTCGTACTGATACTTCGACGCACTCGAATATGCGGTCCTTTGACCGGATTCGCAGCGGGTATTGCCACCGACATATAGGACGACGAAGATGTCATCGCTTAGTCACGCGTCCGTGGAATCCATCGAGGCTTGCCCGATGGTTAAGCGGGCGTAGCGTCGAACTTTTGCGACAGGATCGCATCTGGCGATATTCCGTCCCTTGATGCCGATCAACACATCGGTTTTCTCGTGCAAGATCGCCCGCTGTTCTGGCTCCACCCGATCGAGACGCTGCTCGCCCAGTTCGAGAGTCGGCGCGAAGGGTTGAGCTCCGACGAGGCCGCACACCGGCTCGCACGCTACGGCCGCAACGCCTTCCACCCGCCGGCCGGTCAATCACTGCTCGCCAAGATTGGCAAGCGGATGCTCAATCCGCTGGTGGCGATCCTGCTCGTCGCCGCCGCGATCTCGAGCATCAGCGGCGATCTCGGCAGCTTCGTCATCATCCTGACGGTGATCACCTTTTCGATCACTTTGGACATCGTCCAAGAGCATCACGCCGAAGCGGCGGCCGAGAACCTCCGGCGCTCAGTTGCAGTCAGGGCCGACGTCTATCGCGACGGTAAGGTCACCCCACTGCCGGTCGAGGATATCGTGCCCGGCGACGTGGTCGAACTACGCGCCGGCGATTTGGTCCCGGCCGATGGCGTCGTGATCGAGGCCCATAACGCGCAGGTCAACGAATCCCTGATGACCGGCGAGGCGTTTCCATCGGCAAAGAACAGCGGGCCATGCCACAGTCCGACCCCGGCGGACGCGGCCAATGCGTTGTTCGCAGGGACCAGCATGGTCGGAGGAAGCGCCGTGATGCTGGTGGTGGCGACCGGGCAAGACACCCGGTTCGGCGGCATCGTTACCGCGCTGGCAGCGAACGAGCCCGAGACCGCGCTGGAAAAGGGCGTGCACAGCCTCGGCCTGCTGATCCTCCGGCTCACCGTATTTCTCACGCTGTTCGTGCTGCTGGCCCATCTGGTCGCCGGCCGGCCGCCGATCGAGTCGTTCCTGTTTGCGGTGGCGCTCGCCGTCGGCCTGACGCCAGAGCTGCTGCCGATGGTGATGACGGTGACGCTGGCGCGGGGAGCGCTGCGGATGGCCGCCAAGAAGGTGATCGTCAAGCGGCTGTCGGCGATCCACGACCTCGGCGCGATGGACGTCTTGTGCACCGACAAGACCGGCACGCTGACGCAGGCCACCGTGACACTTGTCGATCACCTTGGCCCTGACGGCGCCACCAGTGATCGGCTTCTGACCTTCGCCACGATCAACAGCCGGTTCGAGACAGGGGTCCGGAGCCCGCTCGACCAAGCCGTTCTGTCCCATCCGAACCTGCCCGAAACTGCCTCCTGGCAGCGGCTCGGCGAAGTACCGTTCGATTTCGAACGCCGCTGCGTCTCGGTGCTCGCCGCCGACGGCGATGGGCCATGGCTGATCAGCAAAGGCGCCCCGGAGGCGATCCTGTCGCGAGCCACCGGCCTTGATGGCGGCGATGGCGCGGTCCGGCCGCTTGACGACACTGCGCGAGCCGCGCTGGAGCAGCTGCAACAGGCTCAGGTGACGCTGGGCTACCGGCTGCTGGCGGTTGCGGCCAAGCGGATGCCCGCCGGCACCACCGAGATCAGCCTCGCCGACGAACGCGACCTCGTCCTGATGGGCTTCTGCGTGTTCTCTGATCCGCCGAAGCCGGATGCCGCCGCCGCGATCGCGACGCTGCAATCCCTCGGCGTCAGGCTGAAGGTGATCTCGGGCGATCACGGCGCAGTGGTACAGCATGTCGCCAATGCGGTCGGTCTGCCGAATGCGCAAATGCTGACGGGTGCCGAGATCGCCGAGCTCAGCGAGACCGCGCTCGCCGCGCGGATCGAGCACGTCGATCTGTTCGCACGGGTCGATCCGGACCAGAAGACCAGAATCATCCAGGCGCTGCAGCGCCGCGGCCACGTCGTCGGCTTCATGGGCGACGGCATCAACGATGCACCGGCGATCCGGGCCGCGCATGTCGGCCTGTCGGTCGAAGGCGCCACCGATGTCGCCCGCGCGGCCGCCGACATGATCATGCTGGATTCCGATCTCGCGGTGCTGGCGGACGGCGTCCGCGAAGGACGGCGGACCTTCGCGAACATCCTCAAATACGTGCGGATGGGCACCAGCTCGAATTTCGGAAACATGCTGTCGATGGCGCTGGCCTCGATCGTCTTGCCGTTCCTGCCGCTACTGCCGATGCAGATCCTGCTCAACAACCTGCTCTACGACCTGTCCGAGATTGGCATTCCGTTCGACAGCGTCGATTCAGGCGATGTCGAACGACCCCACAGCTGGGACATGAAGAGCATCTTGCGCTTCACCATGATCATGGGCGCGGTGTCGTCGGTGTTCGATATCGCCACCTTCGCCGTGCTGCTCAACGTCTTCGACGCCCAGGAAGCGACGTTCCAGACGGCGTGGTTTGTGGAATCGATCGCGACCCAGATCCTGGTGATCTTCCTGATCCGTTCGAGCGGCCCGTTCTGGACCAGCCGCCCGCATTGGATCCTGGCCGCGACATCGCTCGGCGCGCTCGCCTTCGCCATCGCGTTGGTGGTGAGCCCATTGCGATCGGTGTTCGGCTTCGCCCCGATCGGGGCACAACTCGGCTTGATGCTGGCCGTGATTGTGATCTGCTATCTGATCTGCGCCGAGCTCGCCAAACGGCTGGCGCTGGCAAATCTGAGCAGTCACCGCGGCCGGCGGCGGCACGCCGCGCATCCCCGGCATTAGACACGCCGGCGCCGAGTTTGTGGCGCCGGAGCACAGCCAGTTGTGCTGGAAGGTCGCTAGCGCGCCAGGAAGGCGCAGCGCGAGGTCTGCTCCAAGAGATGCTGGGTGACGCCGCCGAGGATCCATTCGCGGAAGCGCGAACGTCCGTAGGCGCCTGCGACCACGATGCCGGCGCCGACCTGGCGGGCGATGTCGGTGATCTGCCGGGAGACATCGCCGGTGTGTTCGGGCACCTCACCGATGGCATGGATGTGATGACGCGACAGCCAATCGACGACGTCATGCACACCGGCAAGCGCGGCGGCGCGGCCATGGTCTTCTTCGCTCTCGACGATCTCGACCACGGTGACGTGGCTGGCTTGGCGCAGCAGCGGCAGCGCGTCGACGATCGCGCGCCGCGCCTCGGGATTGTCCTTCCACGCCACCAGCACGCTCGACAGATCAATCCGGCAGACGTTCGGCGGCACCACCAACAGCGGGCGGCCGATCTCCATCACGAGGTCGGCCGGAGCGGCTGACGCGAACGGATCGGACAGCAGGCTCGACACGCCGGCGCCGCACACCACGATGTCCGCGGCGCGCGCCTGCTGCACGATGTAGCGCGACGGCTGTTCGATGGCGCTGCGCCATTGCAGTTCGCGGGTGTGGCCGCTCATCGCCTGGCGGAATTCGGCTTCCAGATCCGACAGACGCTGCTTGATGGTCGCGAGCCCCTCCACCATCAGGCGCTCGGCCTGGCTGCCGGACATGTAGTACACCGGCGGGCTCAGTTCGGAGGCCGCAATCCCGATCAGGCGCGACTCGAAGCGCTCTGCCAATTCCGCCGCGATGCTGAGACGACACGCGTTGGGCTGGTCGAACGCGAGCGCGACCATCACCGTCGAGTACGTCATCGGGCACCTCCCGGGAACCACCGCGGCAACCACAATCCTGCAGCCACCGCTCACCGCTTCCGGCCACTGCAACGGAGCCATGATCCCGCAACAGAGCTTTCAGATACGATGAGCTAGATCAAAGTAACCCGCAAGCACCGCCATATATTCCGCTCCCGATCCGACACGCTTGGAAGCGGGAGTCCTGCAATGCTGAGTGACATCGTCGCCCACATCCCGGCCGATCGACCGGCCGACGGCGTGGTCGCCTGCGCCGTCTCGGTCGCGAAGGCATTCGATGCGCATCTGGACGGCATCGTCTGCACCTATCAGCCGATCAATCCGGCCATCATGGTCGGCGCATCAGCCGCATACTATGCCGCCGCCACCCAGCAGAACACCGATGCCGATGAGGCTGCCGCGCGGCTCGATCAGTTCGAGATTGCCGCCCGCGCCGCCGGCGTCACGCACGGCGCACGCTCGGTGTGCGATACGCCGGTGCTGGCCAATCAGGCCCTGTCGGAAATCTCGCGGCTGTACGACCTCACCGTCCTGGTGCAGCCGGACCGCGCCAAGCCGGGTCACCAGGACCCGCTGCCGGAAGCGGTGCTGTTCAATTCCGGCAAGCCGATGCTGATGGTGCCCTACATCCACTCCGGTCCGCTCGCCTTCGACCGCATCCTGATCTGCTGGGACGGCGGGCGTCCCGCGGCGCGCGCAGTGCATGACGCGATGCCGTTCCTCACCCGGGCGAAGATGATCGACGTCGTCTCCGTCAACGAAGATGAGGACGTGGTCGGACAGGCGTCGTCGACCGCACTGCTGGCGCACCTGATGCGCCACGATCTGGCGGCGACCGGACACCAGCTCACCTCGCCGCCCGGCAGCATCCACAACACCATTCTGTCGTTCGCCGCCGACAGCGGCGCCAACCTGCTGGTGATGGGCGGCTACGGCCATTCGCGGCTGCGCGAGTTCATCCTCGGCGGTGTGACGAGAGGCATCTTCAAATCGCTGACCTTGCCCGCGTTGATCTCGCATTGACGCGTCGCAGGGGCCAGCGACACAACAAGCCACGGTGCGACCGGCGTGGCGCTCGGATTGCCGCCGCGGCTTAGGGGAGACTGGATATGCGTGCTCACCAAATCATGACCCGGCAACTTGTCACGATCGGTCCGGATGCGTCGATCGTCGATGCCGCCAATGCAATGATCGACAATCACGTCAGCGGCCTACCGGTGGTCGACGACGACGGCAAGCTGATCGGTATCATCTCCGAAGGCGACTTCATCCGCCGCGCCGAAATCGGAACCCAGCGCAAGCGCGGGCGCTGGCTGCGGATGTTGCTCGGCCCCGGCACCTGCGCCGGCGACTTCGTCCACGAGCACGGCCGCAAGGTCGGCGAGGTGATGACGCACCATCCCCACACCGTCAGCGAAGACACCTCGATCGAAACCATCGTGAAGCTGATGGAGAAGCACCACGTCAAACGCTTCCCGGTGATGCGCGGCGATCTGCTGGTGGGGATCGTCACCCGCAAGAACCTGCTGCGCGCTGTCGCCGACCTGGCGCGCCAAGCCCCCGAGCCGAACGCGGCCGACGACAAGATCCGCGACAAGATCATCGCCGAAATCGAACGGAACGACTGGCGCCCATTCGGCCTCAGCGTGCTGGTGCGGGACGGCGTGGTGCACCTCAACGGCGTGATCACCGAAGAGCGGTCGCGGCAGGCCGCGGTGGTGGTCGCCGAGAACGTCTGCGGGGTGCGGGAAGTGCACGATCATCTGTGCTGGGTCGATACCATGTCCGGGTTCTACCTGAACTCGCCGGAAGACGATCGGGCGGCCAAAAAAGCGAGTTGAAATCGGCGCGCCGCCGCCGTTTAAGTGACCCTGGCAGCGGCGGGCGTCCCGCCTTCCGCTGGTTGTGAAGTCGCGTCCGCGCGCCGTGTTGCGGATCGGAATGCCGTTGTGTTAAGAGCGGCAAAGAGAGCATTTCAGGCGTCGCGTGACCGAACCAGCCCCACCGTCGACCGAACTCCTCGCGCGCGATCGCCGTTTGCAGCAGGGCATCGACGGGTACGGCGTCGGCACCTGGGAGCTCAATCTCGCCACCCAGGAATTGGCGTGTTCGGCGACCGCGCGGAAGCTGTTGGGCGTGCCGGCCGACGCTCCCCTCACCTACGACACCTTCATCTCCCTGCTTGATCCGGACGATCGGGAGCAAATCGCCCTCGCACTGCAGCAATCGATCGAGCACGGCGACAAGATCGACGTGATGTACCGGGTGGCGGAGAAAGACCGCCCCGGCCATTGGCTGCGCGCCCGCGGCGGCGTCGTCCACGAGGACGGAGCCTCCTATCTTTGCGGCATCGTGCTCGACATCGATCAGCAGAAGGTGCTCGAGCAGGAACTGCGGCTGCAGCAGGGCCAGCTTCGCTCGATCCTCGACACCGTGCCGGACGCGATGATCCTGATCGACGGCCGCGGCATCATGCGGTTCTTCTCCCGCGCGGCGGAGCGGATGTTCGGCATGTCCGAGCGCGAAGCGATCGGCCAGAACATCAGCGTGCTGATGCCGCGCCCCGACGCCACCCGTCACGACAACTACATCGACCGCTATAACAACACCGGCGAACGCCACATCATCGGTATCGGCCGCATCGTCACCGGCCGCCGCAAGGACGGCAGCACCTTCCCGATCCATCTGTCGATCGGCGAGATGGAATCCGGCGGCGAGCGCTACTTCACCGGTTTCATCCGCGACCTCACCGAGTATCAGCAGACCCAGGCGCGGCTGCACGAATTGCAGGCCGAACTGGTCCACGTCTCGCGGCTGACCGCGATGGGCGAAATGGCCTCGGCGCTGGCGCACGAACTGAACCAGCCGCTGTCGGCGATCAGCAACTACATGAAGGGCTCGCGCCGGCTGCTCGCCGGCAGCACCGATCCGAACACGGTCAAGATCGAAAGCGCGATGGAACGCGCCGCCGAGCAGGCGCTGCGCGCCGGCCAAATCATCCGTCGGCTGCGGGATTTCGTCGCGCGCGGCGAATCCGAAAAACGGGTCGAGAGCCTCGCCAAGCTGATCGAAGAGGCAGGTGCGCTCGGGCTCACCGGCGCCCGGGAACAAGGCGTCGTGCTGCGCTTCAACCTCGATCCGGCCCACGACCTGGTGCTGGTCGACCGGGTTCAGATCCAGCAGGTTCTGGTCAATCTGTTCCGCAATGCGCTGGAAGCGATGGCCAATTCCGATAAGAAGGAGTTGTCCGCTGGCAACGCGCGCGTGGCGGACGACATGGTCGAGGTCACCGTCTCGGACACCGGCAGCGGTCTGCCGGAGCAGGTCAAAGCCAAGCTGTTTCAGACGTTCTTCACCACCAAGGAAACCGGAATGGGGGTCGGACTTTCGATCAGCCGTTCGATCATCGAGGCTCATGGCGGCCGGATGTGGGCGGAAACGAACAGCGCCGGCGGCGCGACGTTCCGCTTCACGCTGCCGCTGGCGCCCGTCGGGGATTTGACTGATGCCTAAGGGAACCGTGCATGTGATCGACGACGACCTGGCGATGCGGGAATCGATCGACTTCCTGCTGAGCTCGGCCGGCTACGAGGTCAGACTGTACGAATCCGCGCAGGCATTTCTCGACCTGCCGGACGTGGAATTCGGCTGCATCCTGTCCGACGTCCGGATGCCGGGGATCGATGGTCTCGACCTGTTGAAGCGCCAGAAAGCGGCTGGCAGCAAGCTGCCGGTGCTGATCATGACCGGCCACGGCGACGTGCCGCTGGCGGTCGAGGCAATGAAGCTTGGCGCCTCCGACTTCATCGAGAAACCGTTCGACGACGACCGACTGATCGGACTGATCGAAACGGCGCTGAAGCAGGCCCAGGAAGGCGCCAAGAGCGAAGCTGTGGCGCAGGATATTGCGGCACGGATCCAGTCGCTCAGCCCGCGTGAACGCCAGGTGATGGACGGCCTGATTGCCGGCATGTCCAACAAGGTGATCGCGCGCGAATTCGATATCAGCCCGCGTACTATCGAGGTCTATCGCGCCAACGTGATGACCAAGATGCAGGCCTCGAGCCTGTCGGAACTCGTGCGGATGGCGATGCGCGGTGGCGTTATCAAGGATTGAGACAGATCAATCCGGCTTCGTTGGTAGCCCGTATGCTACCAGTATGACAGTTTTCGCAGCGCTCATTGGTGCGTGAGGTTTGGTAATGCCGAACGCACCCGCAAAAACCATCGTTTACGTTGTGGACGACGATCAGGGCGTGCTCGGATCGCTGCGTTTCCTGCTGGAAACTGATGGCTTCGCGGTGCGCACGTTCCGGAGCGGACCGGCGCTACTCGACGCCATCGACCAAGGCCCGGTCGACTGCATCGTGATCGACTACAAGATGCCCGGCATGAACGGCATCGACCTCGCCCGCGGGCTGCGCGAGCGCAAAGTGCGCGCGCCGATCGTGATGATCACCGGCTATCCGGACGAGACGATCTCCAGCCGCGCCAGCGTCGTCGGCGTGCAGCACGTGGTGGTGAAACCCCACCTCGAAGAGAGCCTGGTTTGGCATATCCGGGCCGCTCTCGAAGAGAGCGGCGCCGCAGCCTGAGCGAGCCGCGACGGCTCCCTCGCCCATCATATTAAGATCTTGTTAAGACTTCGGTTTTCCGCACAGAAGCGGACGGGGGCGCACGCTCCCAGCCTCCGTAAACCTACTTAGGGGAACCCACTTAAGATATGGAGCGAAATACCTCGTCCTCGGAATCTTCCGTACAACCCTGGCCATCCGATCAAAGGAGATGGCCAGATGCTGAACCAGTCGCTCAGGACGCCCGCCACCGCCCACGCGCCCATCGATCCCTCTTTGTGTTCTCCGGCAGAGCAGTTCTTCGCGACCACCGGTCACGCCGGTCTGATCGCCTCCGAATTCACCTATAAGAAGGAAGAGGAAATCTACGGCGAGGACGAGCCGTCCGAATACGTCTACCAGGTGGTATCCGGTGCCGTGCGCAGCTACAAGCTGCTGTCCGACGGCCGCCGCCAGATCGGCGCCTTCTATCTTCCCGGCGACGTGTTCGGGCTGGAGTCGGGACCGACCCACCGCCTCACCGCCGAAGCGATCGTCGACACAACCGTTCGCCTGATCAAGCGCCGCAGCCTCGAACAGGCCGCCGCCACCGACATCAACATCGCCCGCGGCCTGTGGTCGATGACCGCCGGTGAGCTGCGCCACGCCGAAGACCACATGCTGCTGCTCGGCCGCAAGAATGCGATGGAGCGGGTCGCCAACTTCCTGCTGGAAATGGACCGCCGCCTCGCCGTCGCCGGCATGATGGCGCTCCCGATGTGCCGCCGCGACATCGGCGACTATCTCGGCCTCACCCTCGAAACCGTCTCCCGCGCGCTGTCGCAGCTGCAGAGCAAGGGTATCCTGGGCTTCTCCGGCGCCCGCCAGATCGAACTGCGCAACCGCGCGCAGCTTCGCAATCTCGACGCCTAAGCCCACCTCGGCGGTATCCCCGCCGGAGCATCTCTTTCATCGGATCGGACAGATAGGCCACCAGCAATGGTGGCCTTTTCTGTTTGCGCCGGGGCCGTCCCTGCGCGGGCTTCCCAATTGTAGGATTGGGAAAATTTTTCTCTTTCTTCCCGCAATCGGCGAAGAATGAACGCATCGCCGTGGCCATACTGCCGAGACGGAGATTTTTATTTCTGCCCATTGATTGACTTGGCCACCCTGCGGCGTCCTGATGACGGCCCGCGGACCTGCGTTGCCGTCATGAGCGCGCGGTTTACAGCCCGAATTTCATTGCCGGAAGGATGTCGCCATGACCCAGAAACTTCACCCCGAAACCCTCGCCCTGCATGCTGGCTGGCGCGCCGATCCAGCGACCGGCTCGGTCGCGGTGCCGCTGTTCCAGACCACCTCGTACCAGTTTCACAACACCGAGCATGCGGCGAACCTGTTCGCGCTGAAGGAGCTCGGCAACATCTACACCCGGATCGGCAACCCGACGACCGATGTGCTGGAGCAGCGCGTCGCGGCTCTTGAAGGCGGCGTCGCCGCGCTCGCTGTCGCGTCCGGCCAAGCCGCGTCGGCCTTTGCGCTACAGAACCTCGCCCGCGTCGGCGATAACGTGGTGTCGTCGACCGACCTGTATGGCGGCACCTGGAACCTGTTCGCCAACACCCTGAAGGATCAGGGCATCGAAGTCCGCTTCGTCGATCCGTCCGACCCGCAGGCGTTCGAGCGCGCCACCGACGAACGCACCCGCGCCTACTATGCCGAGACGTTGCCGAACCCGAAGCTGGCGGTGTTTCCGATCGAGGAAGTCGCCGCGATCGGCCGCAAGCACGGCATCCCGCTGATCGTCGACAACACCGCAGCGCCGCTGCTGGTGAAGCCGCTCGAGCACGGCGCAGCGATCGTGGTGTATTCGGCAACCAAATATCTCGGCGGCCACGGCACCTCGATCGGCGGCCTGATCGTCGACGGCGGCAACTTCCCGTGGGAGCAGTTCCCGCAGCGTCAGCCGGCGCTGAACACGCCGGACCCGAGCTATCACGGCGCAGTCTGGGTCGAAGCGGTGAAGCCGATCGGCCCCGTGGCCTACATCATCAAGGCCCGCACCACGCTGCTGCGTGACCTCGGCTCGGCGCTGTCGCCGTTCAACGCCTTCCAGATCATTCAGGGTCTGGAAACGCTGCCGCTGCGGATCGAGCGTCACGTCCAGAACGCCCAGAAGGTCGCCGACTATCTGGAGAAGCGCCCCGAAGTCGTGAAGGTGATCCATCCGTCGAAGCAGAGCGGCGTCGCCCGCGAGCGCGCCGAGAAGTATCTCCAGGGCAAGTTCGGCGGTCTGGTCGGCTTCGAACTCGCCGGCGGTCGCGAGGCCGGGCGCAAGTTCATCGACGCGCTCAAGCTGCTCTATCACGTCGCCAATATCGGTGACGCCCGCAGCCTGGCGATCCACCCGGCCTCGACCACCCACTCGCAGCTCTCCACCGAAGAGCAGCTCGCGACCGGCGTGTCGGACGGCTATGTGCGGCTGTCGATCGGCCTCGAGCATATCGACGACATCCTCGCCGACATCGACCGCGGCCTCGCCGCCGGACGCCTGGCGAACGCGGCGTAAGAACGGGAAGCGATACACTTCCCCGGCACAGCACGCTCCCTCTCCCGCTTGCGGGAGAGGGTTGGGGTGAGGGCGACGCGAGCACTGAGTCTCGGCCTCGCGGGACACGCCACCTCAGCCGGATGGCTACGCCTATCCCACCTCTCCCCTACACGCGGGGAAAAGCGAGTGCCGCTACGGCGCCATCGTCGCAGCGACGACGTTCATCAGCCCGGCCGGGGCGACGCCGAAGATGATGATCAACGCGATGCAGACGATCAACAGGCCGCGATCGAGCTGCGGCAGCGGCTCGGACTCGTCGTGGGTGTGGCCGACGAACGGCGCGGTGAAGAACTTCGCGTAGTAAAAGAAGCCGAGCGACGAGCCGGCAACCACGATCCCAACCAGCACCCACAGGCTGCCGTCGATCAGGACCCGCAACAGGAACAGCTTGGCGATGAAGCCGCCCGCTGCCGGTAGGCCGGCGAGTGACAACAGCGAGAGCGACAGCGCGACCGCTTCCAACGGGCGCCGCTTCATCAGCCCGTGCAGATCGGGCAGCGTCGGCGCGCGGCCGAGTGCGGCGGAGACGCACAACGCGCCGAGCATCGCCGGGGCATAGATCGCCAGATAGAACAGCACCGCCTCGCCGGCATGTGGTGTGCCGGAGGCGATGATCAGCGCGATGTAGCCGGAATGCGCGATCGTCGAGTAGCCGAGCATCCGCGGCAGTTGCGGCTGCCGCAGCGCTAGCAGATTGCCGATCAGAACCGAGGCGCCACCGAGCGCGGCGAGACCTTGGCTCCACACCGGCTCCGGCAGATGGGCGGTCAGTGCCAGCCGCAGGATCACGATCGCCACGGCCGATTTCGACACCACGCCGGCCAGCGTCGCGGCGCTCGCGGGGGCCGCCTCGAACGCATCCGGCGTCCACATGTGGAACGGCACCAGCGAAAACTTGAAGGCGAGGCCGGCGAGCAGCAGCGCGGTGCCGAACGCGGTCAGCGCGCCGCGGCCGCCCCAGCCGGCGAAATCGAGCGCGCCGGTCTCGGCGAAGATCAGCGCAATGCCGAGCAGCAGCGCCGAGGACGCAAGCCCACTCATCACCAGGAACTTGTAAGCAGCTTCCAGCCCCTGCCGGGTCAGCCGAAACGCGAACAACGCGATCAGCGACAGGCTGAGGATCTCGATGCCGAGAAACAGCGTCGCGGGGTGGCCGGCACCGGCCAAGGTGGCTGCACCGATCGCCACCAGCACCAGGAGCGACGGCGCCTCCTTGGCGGGGTGACCGGTGCGCAGAAACACCAACGCGCCGAGCGACACTAGGCACGCGAACACGATGCCGAACCGCGCCGGACCGTCGTCGGTGAACAGCGCGCCCATCGGCGCCGCCGGGGCACCGATCCGCAGCAGCACCAGCGCAGCGGCCACCGCCAGCCCCGCCGCTGCGGAAGCCTGCACGATCTGCAGCCGCGCCAGCGGCACCAGCATCATGGCCGCGACGGCGGCGATGGCCAGCACCACGAGTGGCGAGAGCGCGGCGAATTGGGCTGCGGTCATGGCGCGGCGATCACGGCGTGTGGATCAGCGCGGCCTTGATGGCCGGCTCGAGCAGCGCCAGCAGGCTCTGCGGATAAAGGCCGACGATCAGCGTGCCGATACCCATCACCAGGATCGGCCAATACTCACGCCAGGTCATATCGGCGAGCGGCGGCTTGGGCTGCGGCAGGCCAAACACCAGCCCCTTGAGCAGCCGCGTCGCGTAGATCACCGAGACGATCAGGGTGGACAGCGCCAGCAGCGCGAACACCCAATTGACCTGGAAGATGCCGACTATCACCAGTGCCTCGCCGACAAAGTTCGCGGTGCCGGGCAGCGCCAGCAGCGCCGAACAGAACAGCGCGAACGCCGCGGCGAATTTCGGTGCGGTCTGCTGCAGGCCGCCGAGCTGGCGCAGGTCGCGTGTATGGGTGCGCTCGTACAGCGCGCCGATCAGCAGGAACAGCGCTGAGGCCGAGAACGAGTGCGCGATCATCTCGACCGCGGCACCGGCGAGCGCGTAGTGCACGCCGGCCGCAATGCCCATCAGCACGATCGACATGTGGGCGATCGACGTATAGGCGACCAGCCGCTTGGCGTCGTTCTGGCCGCAGGCGACGAGGCCGCCATACAGCGCACCGGCGGCGCCGAGCGCGATGCCGTAAGGCGCGACGGCCGCGAGACCGTCGGGAAACAGCATCGGCGCAAACCGGAACAACCCGTAGGCGCCCGTCTTCAGCAGCAGGCCGGCGAGCAGGATCGAGCCCGCGGTCGGCGCCAGCGTGTGCGCTTCAGGCAACCAGGCGTGGAACGGCGGCACCGACAGCTTGACCATGAAGGCCAGAGAGAAGCCGAGCAGCATCCACACTTGAACCGGCGTCGAGAGCTTCATCTCGGCGAGTTCGAATGCGCTGAACGTCATGTGGTCGGCCATCGCCGCCAGCGCGAACGAGGCCGCCAGCAAGCCGAAGCCCGCGACTGCGTTGAAGATCAGGAATTTCAGCGCCGCGCCTTCCTTGTCGCCATGGCCCCACACCGCAATCAGCGTGAACGCCGGCACCAGCATCGCTTCCCAGAAGAACGCGAAGATCAGAAGGTCGAACGACAGGAACACGCCGACGGTCGCGGCTACGGTCCAGCACAGGCTGGCATGAAACAGCCCGGACTGGGTGCGAATCTCCGACCACGACGCCATCACCGAGATGATGCCGAGCCCGGCGGCGAGCGCGATCATCGTCGCCGACAGGCCGTCGATCGCGAAATCCAGCGAGATGCCGAACGACGGCACCCAGGGGTACGACACCTTGTCGTACCAACGCCCCTCGGCGCCGGTCGCAACGACGCCGACCAACAGCACCAGCATCAGCGCGAAGGTCGCAATCGTGACCCAACGCTCGCGCTCGCCCTTGCCGGCGACGAAGAATGCGACGAGGCCGCCGATCGCAGGCAGCAGGATGAGCGCAATCAACGCCATGACGTCCCCCAGGCAAACAATAGAAGTCCCGCGCAACCGAGCGCGATCCACAGCGAGTGATCACGGACGCGGCCGGTCTGCGTCAGCCGCACCAGCGCCCAGGCGTGTCCGGCACCGCCGGCCAAACCCATCCAGGCGCGATCGATCCGGTCCGGATTGAACCGCGCCACGAAGAACCCGACGAACAGCCGGGCCACGACAATCAGCAGCCGGCCGATCGGATCGCCGGCTACCATCCGCACCACCGGGGTCTGACCGTCGGTGGCGCGCGTGATCAGGTCGGTGCGGATACCGCGGACCTGACCGGCACCGCGGCCGAGCGGATCGTCGGTGACGAGTCCGGGCACGTCAACGCCCTCACGACGCAGCGCGACAGCGTCGGCCACTGCCTCGGTGCCTTCGGCATTGCCGAGCACCGTTGCGACGCGGCGGAAGCGCCGGACGAAGTAATAGTAGTACAGCACCTCGAACCGGAAGATGCGGACGTGGCGCATCCGCTTCGCCAGCGCGTCGAGCTCCTGCGGGTGTTTCACCAATTGCCGTGCCAACAGCACGCCGAGGATCGGCGCGGCGGCGCCGAGCAGCGTCGGCAGCAAGGGCGTGTGCACCGGGGCGCCGCCGGTGAACTGGATCAGCGCGCCGACCGACAAGCCACCGACCACGGCAACCAGCGTCAGCACCGTCAGCGGCACCACCACGGCGAGACCGCCCCAGGCGGGAGCTGCGAGATCGGCGGTCTGGCTGGCGGCGATGAACACGACGCGGAATGCGTAAGCGCCGGTCAGCACCGCGGCGGTCGCGGCCAGCAGCCACAACGGTACGCCCCAAGGTCCGCTGCTCCACACCGCGGCGAGCACGGCTTCCTTCGAGTACCAGCCGGCGGTGATCACCGGCAGGCCGGCGAGCGAGGCGGCACCGACCGCGAAGCTCCAGAACGCCAGCGGCTGGCGATAGCGCGAGCCGCGTAGCGCCTCGATCGCGGTCGAGCCGCCAGCGGCGTGGCTCATCACGCCGGCGCTGAGAAACAGCAGCGACTTGAACACCGCGTGGATGGCAAAGTGCGACAGCGCCACCGCGGGCGCACCGAGCCCGAGCGCCAGCACCATGAAGCCGATCTGGCTCATGGTCGAGAACGCCAGCAGCTTCTTGACGTCGGTCTGGATCAGCGCGACCAGCGCGCCGAGCGCCGCGGTGAGGATGCCGAGCATCGCCACCATGGCGGAGATTTCCGGCGCGGCGGCGAACAGCGGCGCCAGCCGCGCCAGCAGGATCACGCCGGCCGCCACCATCGTGGCGGAGTGCAGCAGCGCCGACACCGGTGTCGGGCCGGCCATCGCGCTCGGCAGCCAGGTGTGGAATGGAAACTGCGCCGACTTGCCGAGCGCGCCGAGCGCGATCAGTCCGGCGATCGGCGCCAGACGCCACGGATCAATTGCCGGCACCGCGGCCAGCATGCCGTCGAGCCGCGTGGTGCCGGCATTCAAGAACAGCATCATTAGGCCGGCGAGCAGGAAGCTGTCGGCGACGCGGGTGGTGATCAGCGCCTTGCGCCCCGACGCCACCGCCTTCGGCAACTTGTCGTAGAACGCGATCAGCATGAAGCTGCACAGGCCGATGGTTTCCCAGCCCAGGAACAGCAGGATGACGTCGGCGGCGAACACCACCGCCAGCATGCCGGCCAGGAACAAGTTCATCACCGCGAAGAACCGGCGCAGATCCGGCAGCGGTTCGGACGCCATGTAGGCGCCCGAATAGATCAGCACCAGCGCGCCAACCAGCACCACGGTGCCGCCGGTGACCATGCTGAGCGGGTCCATCGACATCGCGATCTGCGCGACGAATACGCCGGTGTCGATCGACAGAATCGGCACCACCGCGCCGGCAACGCAGACGCCTTCGATGCAGGACAGCCCGACCGGGAAGAACAGGATCGCCGGCAGTACCGCAGCGCCGACGCCGAGCGCAATCACCGCAGCGCGCGACAGTGGCACCGGGATCAGCGACAAAATCAGGAAGCCGAGCAGCGCCGGCACCGGGACGAACGGAAGCAGATGCGCCATGCTCACCCCTTCAGCCCGCTGATGGCATCGCTGTCGTCAGTGCCGGTGAGCCGGCGCAGACGCAGGAACAACGCCAGCCCGACCGCGACCTCGGCGGCGGCCAGCGTCAGCACCAGGATGAACATCCCCTGCCCTTCGGGATCGGCGTGATAGGCGCCGGCGGCGATGAAGCCGAGCGCCGGGCCGCTGAGCGCGACCTCCAGCGCCACGAGCTGAAACATCATGCCCCGGCGCGCCAGCACGCCGAACACGCCGATCGCGAACAGGCCGGCGGCCAGGATCATGATGCCGATCAGGTCGGAGCCGGTCATGATCCGCTCCTCGGGCTACGGTCGTTGCGACCGATGTGGCGGACGCCGAGCAAGCCGGCGAGCAGCAGCAGCGATGCGAGCTCGATCGCCAGCGCCCACGGCCCGAACAGCAGTTTGCCGACCTCCTGGGCCGACACCGGCGCTGGCTGACCGGTGGCCTTCAGGCCGATTTCGCCGAACACGAACGGCGCAACGATCAGTACCGACATCAAGAGAGGTATCGGCCAGGCGCCGCGCAGCAGCGCGCGCTCGCGGGTGATCGCTTCCGGCGAAATCGGCAGCGTCATCACCACGAACACGAACAGCACCACGATGGCGCCGGCATAGATCATGATCAGCAGCACGGCGGCGAACGCCGCGCCGAGCGCGAAGAAGCACACCGCCAGCGCCAGCAGCGTCACCACCAGATACAGCAACGAGTGCACCGCGTTCGGCCGCGTCACGGACAGCGCAGCCGAGATCAGCGCGAAGGCGCCGGCATAGATCGCAAGCAGCGAACTCATGGCAGCAGCCCCTTCAGGTTCACCGGCGGCGCCTCGTGTTCGGCCTCGCCCTTGTCCTTGCCAGGGATCGCCTTGCCGGCGAACGACCAGTAGCGATAGCCGCGTACCTTGCCTTCGCCGGAAATCAGAAGGTCGTGCTTCTCGTACACCAGCGCGTCGCGGCGCCATTCCGACAATTCGTAGTCCGGTGTGAGCTGGATCGCCGCCGTCGGACACGCGTCCTCGCAGAAGCCGCAGAAGATGCAGCGGGCGAAGTTGACGCGGAAATGCTCCGGGTACCAGCGGCCGTCGTCGGCCACCGCCTTGGAAAGATCGATACAGCCGACCGGACACACCGTCGCGCACAGATTGCAAGCGACGCAGCGCTCCTGGCCGTCCGGATCGCGGGTCAGCACGATGCGGCCGCGGGCGCGCGGATACAGCTTCGGCTTCACTTCCGGATAGAGCTGGGTCTCCGGCTTGACGAACAGCTTGCGGCCGACCCGCAACAGCGCTTCGAGCCATCCGAATCCGATCATGACGCGCTCCTCGCCACCACGACGATGCCGGTCAGCATCAGATTGAGCAGCGACAGCGGCAGCGCCACCTTCCAGGCGAAGCTCAGGAGCTGGTCGTAGCGCGGCCGCGGCAGCGTGGCGCGGATCCAGACGAACGCGACCGCGATCGCCGCGGTCTTCAGCCCGAACCAGACCGGGCCGGGCAGCCACGGCCCGAGCCAGCCGCCGAAGAACAACGTCACTGCAAGGGCCGACACCAGCAGCACCGCGAGATATTCGCCGAGGAAGAACAGGCCGAACGACATGCCGGTGTATTCGGTGATGAAACCGGCGATCAGATCGTTCTCGGATTCCGGCAAGTCGAATGGCAGCCGGTGCGCGGCGGCGACGCCCGCGATGGTGAACAGCGCCATACCGAGCGGCTGCAGCAGCACGAACCAGACACTGCGCTGCGCCTCGACGATCTCGGCCATCGAGAACGAGCCGGCGATCATCACCACGCCCATCAGCGACAGGCCGAGGAACACCTCATAGGCGAGCATCTGCGCCGCGGCGCGCATGCCGCCGAGCAGCGAGAACCGGTTGTTCGACGCCCAGGCGCCGAGCACGGCGGCATAAGCGGTCAGCCCCAGCATGCCGAGCAGAAACAACAAGCCGACATCGACCGAGGACAGTGCCCATCCGTCACCGATCGCCACCACGCCGAAGCCGGCGAGCACCGGCGTCGCCGCGACGGCCGGCGCCAGGATGTAGAGCAGCTTATCGGCGCCCGGCGGCGGACGATCCTCCTTGGTGAGAATCTTCACCGTGTCGGCGACCCATTGCAGCGCCCCGAACGGGCCGACGCGGTTCGGCCCGTAACGCTCCTGCACGAATCCGAGTAGCCGCCGCTCCACCCAGGTGAAGGTGCCGGCGAGCACCAGCAGCACCATAATCAGCGCAACTGAAATCGTGGCGGTGATGATCATACCGATCATGGCGCCGCCTCCACCTTGACCCGGCGCAGCGGCCCGCGCGGCTGGCACGAGCCGGCGCTGATCACCACGGTGCCGCGCGGCACCGAAGCGTCCAAAGTCACCACCGGCGCACAGGGATTGCCGTCGACCTGCACCGCTGTGCCGTCACGGAAACCGTGCAGCGCCGCGTCGTCAGGATGCAGCAGCAATCGCGGTGCCGGCCGGCGCGCAGCAAGTAACGCACTGGCACGGCTCAATTCGCCGCCGGTGAAGGTGTCGTGCAGCGGGATCAGCCACAGCCCTTCGCCGGCCTCGATCGGCTGCAGCACGGCATCCGGCAGCGACGCTTCGCCCGGCTTGATCAGCAAGGTGCCGGGATCACCGCCGCGCAACGGGCCGCCGACTTCTTCCAGGAAGCGCGTCACGTTATTGGCCGAATGCAGGCCGGAGGTCTTGTAGCTGGTGATCAAAGGCGCCGGCACTGCGGTGCCGCGCGCGCCCTTGATGCCGAAAGTCAGCGGCCCATCCTGATCGACCGGGATCACCGCATCGGCAAACTGCCCGGCGCGATCGTCGGCGGTGCGGCCGGTGTAAGGCCGCGGCGCGCGGGTGACCTTGCCGTCGGGCATCCCGAAATCTTCGCCCGGCGCAGCGTCCGCCACGGCCACGAGATCGGGACGCTCGACGATCAGATCGCCGATCAGCGCGTCGAGCCCGTGCCAGTCGCCGGCACCGAACGCATCGAGCCGGCGCCAGCTTGCCGGTGCGGAATCCTGCGGCGCCACCGCGGCGAAGAAGCGCTGCGCCCGGCCTTCATAATTGACGAAGGTGCCGGTCGCCTCGGTGAACGGCGCCACCGGCAGCGCAACCGCCGCGCGCGCGGTGGTCTCGTTGGCCATCGAGTCCAGCGCAACCACACCCTTCGCGGCAGCGAACAGCCGCTCGACGCCAGCGCGCGGGGCACGGTCGAACAGATCGTTCTCGAGCACGATCGCGGTCTTGGCACCGCCACGTTCGAGCAAAGCGGCAGCGCTGTCGAGGCCGTCGCCGCCGAGCAGCGCGAGCCCGATGCTGTTGGCTTCCGGCGCCAGCAGCACGATCCGCGCTTTCGTGCCGAGCGCGGCGACGATGCGCGCCGCCGTCTCGATAATCTCTGCCGACATCAGCGCGCAGCCGGCGACGATCAGCGGCCGCTCGGCGTTCGCCAGAATCTCGGCGACCCGCGCGGCTTCGGAATGCTCCTCGACCGCCTCGGCGGGGCCTGCGCCAAGTGCCGCTGCAACGCTCGCACCGAACGCGGCGACGCCCTGGGGATCAAGCCGCAGCGACAGCGCAGCAAGATCGTCCAGCGCATCAGGCAGCGGCGTCGCCAGCACGATCGGCGAGCGGCGCCCCTCGCCGGCGGTACGGACCGCCGGATCGAGGAAAGCGTGCACGCCCTTCTGCGCGGCAAGCTCGCGCTCGGCGCCGCGCGCGGTTTGCCGCAGAGCCAAGGCCAGTCGCGGCGCGGTGCCAGTGAGGTTTTCGCCGAGCACCAGCACGGCATCGGCGTGCTCGACCTCGTGCAGCGACGCGATCTTGGCAGGCCCAGCCCGCAAACTCTCGACGATACGCCGCACCAGACCGGCTTCGACATCGGACACGCCGGCGAAGAACCGCTCCGGCCCGACCAGACGCTGCAGCGCGTAGTTGGCTTCCAGCGAGGCACGCGGCGAACCGATCCCGATCGCGCCTTCGGCCACGATGGCATGGGCGGCCGAGGCAGCTTCGTGCTCGCTCGCAGGCGCGCCGCCGATTAGCGGCTGCCGCAGCCGATGCTCGGAGACGACGTGCAGCGGACCGTAGCGGCCGCGATCGCAGATGAAGTAGCCGTTGAGCGCGCCGTGGTAGCGGTTCTGCACCCGCTTCACCCGGCCGTCGCGCTGGTCGACCAGAATGTTGCAGCCGAGCGAGCAATGCGGGCAGATCGACGGCGTCGTCCGCATGTCCCATTTGCGTGAATAATCGCGCGACCAGCCCTTGTCGTTGAACACGCCGGTCGGACACACTTCGGCGAGATTGCCGGCGAACGGGCTTTCCAGCGGGCCGTCCTCGGCGCGGCCGAAATACACGTTGTCATGGGCGCCGAACGCGTCGAGATCGCGCCCGCCCGCATAGTCGCGATAGAACCGGGTGCAACGATAGCAGGCGATGCAGCGGTTCATCTCGTGCGTCACCAGCGGCCCGAGATCCTGGTTGCGGTGGGTGCGCTTGGTGAACTTGTAGCGGCGATCGATATGACCGGTGGCGATCGTCATGTCCTGCAGATGGCAGGAGCCGGCCTCTTCGCACACCGGGCAATCATGCGGATGGTTGACCATCAGCCACTCGATCACCTGGGCACGGAATGCCACCGCTTCCGGATCGCTCACCGAGACCCGCTCGACGTCGGCGACCGGCGTCATGCAGCTCATGACGATGCGGCCTTCCTTGTCGTCCGGACCGTCATAGACCTTCACGGCGCATTGCCGGCAGGCGCCGACCGAGCCGAGCGCGCCGTGCCAGCAGAAATACGGCACGTCGATGCCGTGCGTCAGGCACGCCGACAACAGGTCTTCGCCGTCCTTGGCTTCGATGACGCGACCGTCGATCTCGATCTTCTTCTTGGTCATGCGCGGCCCACCGGACAGAAGCCCTGCAGGTGGGCCGTGAAGATATCACCGAAGCGTTCGAGACCGCTGCGGAGCGGCGTCAGCGCGCCGGTGTTGAGGTCGCAATAGGAGCGGCCCGAGGGACCGGACAGCGCGACGTGGTGGTGCAGCAGGTCGATGTCGGCGCGCGTGCCCTTGCCGGCTTCGAGCGTGTCGAGCAGCTTCGCCACCCACGGCAAACCGTCGCGGCATGGCGTGCACAGGCCGCAGCTCTCGCGCGCGTAGAACCGCATATGGCGTCCGATCGCCGCCACCGGGCAAGCGCGATCGTCGAGCACGATCAGCGCGCCGGTGCCGAGCGAACTGCCGGCCTTCTTGGCGTTGGTGAAATCGAGCGGCACGTCGAGCTCGGCCTTCTCGAAGAACGCGGTGGCGCCGCCGCCGGGCTGGAACGCCAGCAGCGCACGGCCATTGCGGATGCCGCCGGCACGATGCAGCAATTCACGCGCGGTCGAGCCCATCGGCGCTTCGATCAGTTGCGGGCGCTCGACGCAGCCGGAGATGCCGTACAGCTTGGTGCCGCCTTCGTCGGTGAACGACAGCGAACGATACCAGTCGGCGCCGTTCTCGATGATCGACGGCACCGACGACAGCGTCTCGACGTTGTTGACCGTGGTCGGCCGGCCCCACAGGCCGCTGACCGCCGGATAAGGCGGCCGATGCCGCGGCACCGGACGCTCGCCCTCGATCGCAGCGATCAGTGCGGTCTCTTCGCCGACGATGTAACGGCCCGCGGAGGCGTGCACGCGCATCGTCAGATCGAAGCCGGAGCCGAGAATATCGCGGCCCAGCAGCCCTGCGGCTTCCGCTTCGGCAATCGCGCGGCTCAGCGCGGTGGCAGCGGCGCGATATTCGTCGCGCACCAGGATGATCACTTCGGTGGCGCCGATCGCATAGGCTGCGATGGTCGCCCCCTCGATCAGTTGATGCGGCAGCGCCTCCATCAACAGCCGGTCCTTGAACGAGCCGGGCTCGGTCTCGTCACCGTTGACGCAGAGATAGCGTGCGCCTGGACCGGCCTTCTCGCTACCGGTGCGCATGAAGCGCCATTTGTTGGCGGTCGGAAAGCCGGCGCCGCCGCGGCCGCGCAGGCCCGCGGCCTCGACCATCGCGATGATCGCTTCCGGGCTATGCCGCTTGAGCGCCAGCGACAGGGCCGCATAGCCGCCGAGCCCCCGCCAAGCGGCGAGGCTGTGCGGCTGACGGTCGGCGCGAGCGCGGCCGGTGAGCGGCTTGTCGCTCATGGCTGGCCTCCCACCGCAGCGCCGCCGATCAGCGCGTCGAGATCGTCCGGCGTCAGCGGACCGATCAGCTTACGTTCCGGGCCGACCAGAGCCACCGGGGCGCGATCGCAGCCGCCGACGCAGCAGATGTTGATCAGCGTGAACTTGCCGTCCGGCGTGGTTTCACCGAAGCCGATGCCGAGCTTGCTCATCACCGCATCGCGCACCGCATCGCCGCCGCACAGATAGCAGCTCAGCCCGTCGCATAAGAGGATCACCGTGTCGCCGACCGGCGATCGGAAGATCTGACTGTAAAACGTCGCCAGCGCGTCGATCTCGGCAGGCGTGACGCCGAGGACGTCGGCGGCTTCCTTCAGGTGCGCGTCGGACACCCAGCCTTCGGCTTCCTGCACCAGCTTCAGTGCTTCCACCATCGCAGCCTTCGCGCCGCCATGGGTGGCGGCAGCATGCTGAATCGCGGTCTTGAGGGCGGGACTGAGGCTCATCGGTCGACGTCCGACATCACGTAGTCAATGCTGCCGAGATAGGCGACGAGATCGGCCACCATCATGCCGGGCGCCACCGCGGAGATCATCTGCAGATGCGCGAACGACGGCGTGCGAATCCGGGTGCGATAGCTCGACGGTTCTCCGTCCGAGATCAGCGCGAACTGCGTCAGGCCGCGCACGGTCTCGACCTGGCCAGTGTATTCGCCCGGCGGCAGCACCGGACCCCAGCTCGTGCTGACGAAGTGATGGATCATGGTCTCGATGTCGTGCAGCATCCGCTCGCGCGGCGGCGGCGTCGTCAGCGGATGATCGGCCTTGATCGGGCCGGACGGCATGTTGTCGACGCACTGCCGGATGATCTTCAGCGACTGCCGGATTTCCTCGACCCGCACCACCGTGCGGTCGTAGCAATCGCCGGCGTGACCGACCGGAATCTCGAAGTCGAAATTTTCGAAGCCCGCATAGGGCCGCGCCTTGCGCACGTCCCAGGCATAGCCGGTGGCCCGCAGGCCCGGACCGGTGACGCCCCAATCCAGCGCCATCGAAGTGTCGTAAGCCGCAATGCCCTTGGTGCGCGCGCGGAAAATCTCGTTGCGCAGCACCATGCCTTCGTAATCGTCGAGCCGCGACGGCATCCAGTCGAGGAATTCGCGGACCAGCCGGTCCCAACCCTCCGGTAGATCCATCGACAGGCCGCCGATGCGGAAGAAGCCGGGATGCATCCGGGCGCCGGTGATCGACTCGATCACCCGGTAGCCGCGCTCGCGGTCGGTGAACATGTAGAACACCGGCGACATCGCCCCGGTGTCCTGCGCCATGGTGCCGTAGAACAGCAGGTGGTTCATGATGCGGAACATTTCCGACAGCATGATCCGCACCGTCAGCGCACGGTCCGGCACTTTGATGCCGCAGGCCTTCTCGACCGCCTGCAGGTAGGGCATCTCGCCCATCACCCCGCCCAAGTAATCGACGCGGTCGGTGTAGGGGAGGAAGTTATGCCAGGTCTGGCGCTCGGCCATCTTCTCGGCGCCGCGATGATGGAAGCCGATATCGGGCCGTGCTGCGACGATCTCTTCGCCGTCGAGCGCCAGCACGATCCGGAACACGCCGTGGGTCGCCATCGAATGCGGCCCGTAGTTCAGGATCATCAGCTCGACGCCGTCGCGATGCGTCGGCAGGCCGAACTTCTCCGGATCAGCGGCGAGCGCGTGCTCCTTGGCGTCGAACAGCGACGCCGTCATGTTGAACAGCGGCCGTTCGGTGGCGCGACCCGGCTGGGTCTTGCGCATCGGATGGCCTTCCCAGCCCGGCGGCAGCAGAATACGCAGCGAGTGCGGCTGAGCTTCGAACTCGACGCCGAACATGTCGTAGGCTTCGCGCTCGTACCATGGCGCGTTGGGAAACACCGAGCCGATCGACTTGGCGCGCGGATATTCGGCATCGAGCGCGATCTTGATCCGGATGTCGGCATTACGCTCGTGCGACATCAGGTGGCTGGCGATGGTGATGCCGGACGGCGGCAGGCCTTCGCGATGCTTGCGCGCGGTTTCGTCGATCGCCCACAGGTCGACCAACATCTTGAACGGCCGGTCGATCTCCTGCTTCAGGAAGCGATGCACGTCGATCGTCGCGTCCGGCCGAATCCATACGGTCGGAAACCGATCGGCAGTCATTTGCTCGCCCAGCACCGCGTCCTTGAAGCGCGCGCTGAGCTCGGTGACGAGTTCGGATGCGCTCACAATGACTCCGGCGGATCAAGCAGGGTCTGCGCCATGCGTTCGTCATGGCGCTGGTCGCGCCGGCGCGGCGCGTCGAAGCCCAGGCCGGCGGTATTGCCGACGGTGACACCGAGCGGACGACGTTCGCTGCCGACCTGCTGCTGCAGCATGATCAGCGCATCGAGCACCGCTTCCGGCCGCGGCGGACAGCCGGGGATGTAGACATCGACCGGAATGAAGCGGTCGACGCCCTGCACCACCGAATAGATGTCGTACATGCCGCCCGAGCAGGCGCAGGCGCCCATCGCAATCACCCAACGCGGCGCGCGCATCTGTTCGTACAGGCGCAGCAGCGGCGCAGCCATCTTGTGAAACACGGTGCCGGACACGACGAGGAGATCGGCCTGCCGCGGCGAAGCGCGGATCACTTCGGCGCCGAACCGCGCCTGATCGTAAACCGGCGTCAGCACCGTGACCTGTTCGACGTAGCAGCACGACAAGCCGAAATTGAAAGGCCACAGGCTGTGCTTGCGCGACCATGCGGTGAGGTCTTCGAGCGTGGTGAACAGGCTCGACAGCGCCATATGTTCTTCGACCGAGCGCTGTTCGCCCGGCATGCCCGGATGTTGCGGCGTCATCGTCATCGGCGCTTGCCCTTGACCCAGTCGAGCGCTCCGTCGAGCCACAGATACACCAGCGCCAGCAGCAGCACGCCGATGAACACGGCGGCTTCGATCAGACCGAGCCAGCCGGCGTCGCGCGCGGCGACCGCCCAGGCGAACAGGATCGCAGCTTCCATGTCGAAGATCACGAACAGCGCGGCGATCAGGAAGTACGGCGCATTCAGCGGCCCCTGCTGCGGCTGCGCCGGCAGCACGCCGCCTTCGTAGGGCACGTCGGGCCGCGCACCGGAGCGCTTCTCGCGCAGCCAGGCCGCGACCACGATGATCGCCGCAACGATCCCGGCCGACAGCGCGACGTGGATAGCGAGTGCGGCGCCCGAATTGATCGGAAGGGTCAGATCACCCACCGGCAAGGCTCCAACAAACAGCGGAAGAGCGGATCACGAACGATCCGACGTGGGGTGTAGAAGTCGGGTTGTTAACGCATCGTCACCATGCCATCCGACCCGTCAAGGCTGGTTGACGCGGATCAACTCCGCGGCCACGACAACGTGAGAATCCCGCTGTGATTTCCTGTACTTGGAACCCGGTATAGGGTGTCGGAAAGCCCCGCATGGCAGGGCTTTGCGGGCTCCAGCCAAGGCTTTCCCAACGGCCGAATCGGCGTCATCCGCAATCTGCGGCACGTTGCCACGTTGAGCCGCGATGGCCGTGAGCTTGCATGCCCCGGTGACCGTCCGAGGTCGGCCGCGTACGCATTCGGTCCGTCCGAACACACCCGGGACAGATGCGCGAACACATTTCGCCGGACGCTGAAATGATCTAACGATAATTGTTTCGTCCTGGGCCGGCTGATGTCGCTAATCCATCTCTACACCCGCGTGCTGCAACTGCTCGGCAAGGAGGCGCGGCTCGGCTGGATTCTTGCCGTCGCCAATCTGCTGCTCGCCACCGCGCAATTCGCCGAGCCGATCTTGTTCGGCCGGATCGTCGACGTGATGAGCGGCAATCTCGCCACCGGCGCACTTGTGCCGGAGACGCGCTCGCCCTGGCCGCTACTCGGCGCATGGGTCGGCTTTGGCCTGTTCACCATCATGTGCTCGGCCCTGGTTGCGCTGCAGGCCGACCGGTTGGCGCATCGGCAACGCCAGGCCGTGCTCACCGGCTATTTCGAACACATTCTGCAGCTGCCGATCAGCTTCCACACCGGCACCCATTCGGGCCGGCTGATGAAGGTGATGCTGCAAGGCACCGACGCGTTGTGGCGGATGTGGCTCGGCTTCTTCCGCGAGCACTTCGCCGCGATTCTGTCGCTGGTCGTGCTACTGCCGTTGTCGCTGTACATCAACTGGCGGCTGGCAATTTTGCTGTTTGTGCTGTGCGTCGTGTTCACGGTGCTGACCACACTGGTGGTGCACAAGACCTACGGCATGCAGGGCGAGGTCGAAGCCCAGTACAGCGATCTCTCCGCTCGCGCTTCGGACGCGCTCGGCAATGTCGCCCTGGTGCAGAGCTTCGTACGCGTCGACGCCGAGGTGCAGGGGCTGCGCAACGTCTCGGGGCGGCTGCTCGCGGCGCAGATGCCGGTGCTGTCGTGGTGGGCGCTGGTGACGGTGATCACCCGCGCCTCCACCACCATCACGGTGCTGTCGATTTTCGCGCTGGGCATCTACCTCAACCAGCAGGGGCTCACCAGCGTCGGCGAGATCGTGATGTTCGTCTCGTTCGCCACGCTGCTGATCCAGCGGCTCGAACAGGTGGTGAACTTCATCAACAACGTGCTGATGGAAGCGCCGCGCTTGCGCGAATTCATCGCGGTGCTCGATACCGTGCCCGCCGTGCGTGACCGCGCCGATGCGATCGACTGCGGCCGGCTGTCCGGCCTGGTCGAATTCCAGAACGTGTCGTTCTCCTATGACGGCAAGCGGCCAGCGGTCGAGGACCTGAGCTTCACCGCCCTGCCCGGCGACACCATCGCGCTGGTCGGCGCCACCGGCGCCGGCAAGTCGACCGCGATCGCGCTGCTGCATCGCGCCTTCGATCCGCAGTCCGGCGTGATCAAAGTCGACGGCATGGACGTCCGGGGTATTACACTGGCGTCGCTACGGCGGAACATCGGCGTGGTGTTTCAGGAAGCGCTGCTGTTCGACCGCTCGATCGCCGATAACCTGCGGGTCGGCAAGCCGGACGCGACGCCGGAAGAGTTGCGCCTCGCCGCCGAGCGCGCCCAAGCACTGGAGTTCATCGAGCGCAGCGACCACAAGTTCGAGACCAATGCCGGCGAGCGCGGACGCATGCTGTCCGGCGGCGAAAGGCAGCGGTTGTCGATCGCGCGTGCATTGCTGAAGGATCCGCCGATCCTGATCCTCGACGAAGCCACCTCGGCACTTGACGCGGTGACCGAGGCCAAACTCAACCTCGCGCTCGACGAGGTGATGAAAGGCCGCACCACCTTCGTGATCGCGCACCGGCTGTCCACCATTCGTGACGCCAGCCGTATTCTGGTGTTCGACAACGGCAAAGTGATCGAAAGCGGAACGTTCGATGAACTGGTGGCGCGCGGCGGCGCATTTGCGCAGTTGGCACGAGCGCAATTCATGGTCCAGGAGAGCGCGCGCTCGGCAATGAGCCCGGCAGCCGACGCACAACTCTGATCGGTCGAATTTCAGCCCTTTTCGTCCCCGATTACCCGGGGCCAAGCCCTGTTCTGCGGGCGCGAGCCGGTATAGGGTCGGGTTTGCTGGGGCCACCGCCTGAAAACCCGAACGTCACCGTGCCGCGATCTCGTCGGCGCGACGGAACTCACAGGACCGGAATCGGAACGTGCCTTTCATCACTGCACAGCCTCGCCGTTCATCCTCGTTTTTGACCATCGTCGTTGCGGCGTTGTTGTCGCTGACCGTGCTGCCACGCGTCGCGAATGCCGAAGCGCTGCTGCTGATCGAGGCCGATACCGGCAAGGTGCTGCAGGCCGACAACGCCACCTACCCGTGGCATCCGGCCTCCGTCACCAAGCTGATGACGCTGTATGTGACGCTGCAGGCGGTGAAGCAGGGCCGCATCACACCGGACACTCTGCTGACAGTGTCGCCGATCGCCTCGGCGCAATCGCCCTCGAAGATGGGCTTCCGCGCCGGCACCCAGCTCACCGTCGACAACGCGCTGAAGATGATGATGGTGAAGTCGGCCAATGACATGGCCGTGGTGCTGGCCGAAGGCGTCGGCGGTTCGATCGACGGCTTCTCGGCGATGATGAACGATACCGCGGCGCGGCTCGGAATGACGCAGACCCACTACGTCAATCCCAACGGCCTGCCCGCCGACGAGCAGGTGACCTCGGCGCGCGACCTTGCGATCCTGGCTCGTGCCATCATCCGCGACCTGCCCGAATACGAATACTACGTCCACATTCCGGCGATCCGCTTCGGCAAGCGGGTGACGCGGAACTTCAACAAGCTGATCGGCCGCTATCCCGGCGCTGACGGCTTCAAGACCGGCTTTATCTGCGCCTCGGGCTACAATCTGGTCGCCAGCGCCACGCGCAACGGCCGCCGGCTGATCGCCGTTGTGCTCGGTGCCAGCTCCGGCCAAGACCGCGCCGTGAAGGCCGCGCAACTGTTGGAGCGCGGCTTCTCCACCAACACCCTTGCCTGGCTGACGCCGTCGCTCGGCACCGTCGACAATCTGGCGCCGATCGCCGCAGCGCCGCCGGATCTGCGTGACGAGATGTGCGGACCGAAGCGCAAGCGCCCGGCCAGCGACGAAGACGAAACCGTCGCCAACGCGCTGTCGGGCAATCCGGTGATGTCGATGTTCCAGACGCCGGCGCTGCGGCCGGTCGACATGATCGCCGCCGAACCTGAACCGACCCAGCCGGTGCTGGTCTATACCGGTCCGACCCGCAGCGGTCCGGCGCTGATCGCCGCCGAGGCCAGCGATGCCGAGCGGCAGGCCGTCAAGCCGGCCAAGAAGAAGAAAGCCCGGGTCGCGAAGAAGAACGACGCCGCTTCGGAAGGTCAGGAAGCCAGCGTCGATCAGGCCGCGCCGAAGGGCAGCAAGCCGCGTACCGCGGTCGTCGTCGATACCAACAAGCCGGCCAAGCCTGCTGCCGGTGCCAAGCCAGCCGGCACCAAGCATGCGAGCCCAAAGCATGCGACGGCAAAGCCTGAAGCCGCCGCGGACAAGCCCGCCGCCCCGGCCAAGCCGAAGCCGAAGGCAGCCGCCAAACCTGCACCGAGCAGCGCAGCCAGCGACGCCAAGCCGAAATCCTGACGACCGTTACGGCAGCCTGAATCAACCTCTCGTTGCTGCCGCTTGATGGTTCACAGACCGCCGTCGCACTGCGGCGTGCGGCCGCTTGCGTTCGGTGTTGGCTTCGCTCAATACTCCGCCGAACGGGAGGTCGAACGCGGTTTTCGAGTACTTATTTCGCAGCGCAGCAAACGACCTGCGGCGTCTTTCGGCCAATTCGCCGCCCCCAACCGATATGCAACAATCATAACGCACGAAGCGGAATGCTTCGGGCAGGCGACACGAGGAACACACCATGGAGCGGATCTGGCTCAAGCAATACCCGCCGGGCGTCCCGGCCGACATCGACGTGACGCAGTATCCCTCGCTGGTCGATCTGTTCGAGGAAAGCTTCCGTAAGTACAGCGATCGCAAAGCCTTCATCTGCATGGACAAGGCGATCACCTATCGCGAGCTCGACGAAATGTCGGTCGCGCTGGGCGCCTACCTGCAGGGCAAGGGTCTGCAGAAGGGCGCGCGCGTTGCGCTGATGATGCCGAACGTGCTGCAGTATCCGGTGGCAATCGCTGCGGTGCTGCGCGCCGGCTTCGCGGTGGTCAACGTCAACCCGCTCTACACCCCGCGCGAGCTGGAGCATCAGCTCAAGGATTCCGGCGCCGAAGCCATCATCGTGCTGGAGAACTTCGCCCACACGGTCGAGCAGGTGGTCGCCCGCACGCCCGTCAAGCACATCATCGTCGGCACGATGGGCGACATGCTCGGCTTCAAGGGCGTGATCGTCAATCTGGTGGTCCGCAAGGTGAAGAAGATGGTGCCGGCCTATTCGCTGCCGGGCGCGGTCTCGTTCAACGATGCGGTCTCGGCCGGCCGCGGCCAGAAATTCACCAAGCCGGCGATCGGTCCCGAGAGCGTCGCCTTCCTGCAATATACCGGCGGCACCACCGGCGTCTCCAAGGGCGCGACGCTGCTCCACCGCAACGTGGTGGCGAACGTGCTGCAGAACGACGCCTGGCTGCAGCCGGCGCTGGCCAAGCCGCCGCATGTCGACCAGCTGTTCATCGTCTGCGCGCTGCCGCTGTACCACATCTTCGCGCTGACCGCGTGCTACCTGCTCGGCATGCGCGCCGGCGGCGTCAACCTGCTGATCCCGAACCCGCGCGACATCCCGGGCTTCATCAAGGAACTGATGAAGTATCAGGTCAACAGCTTCCCGGCCGTCAACACGCTGTATAACGGCCTGCTCCACGCGCCGGGCTTCGACAAGGTCGACTTCTCCAAGCTGAAGATCTCCAACGGCGGCGGCATGGCGGTGCAACGTCCGGTCGCCGAAGCCTGGCTGAAGATGACCGGCTGCCCGATCGCCGAAGGCTACGGCCTGTCCGAGACCGCGCCGGTGCTGACCTGCAACCCCGCGACCGTCACCGAGTTCAACGGCACCATCGGGCTTCCGATGCCGTCGACCGAGCTCTCGATCCGCGACGAAGAGGGCAAGGAAGTGCCGTTTGGCACCCCCGGCGAGATTTGCGCCAGGGGTCCGCAGGTGATGTCCGGCTACTGGAATCGTCCCGACGAGACCGCGCTGGTGATGACCGCCGACGGATTCTTCCGCACCGGCGATATCGGCGTGATGTCACCGGACGGCTTCACCAAGATCGTCGACCGCAAGAAGGATATGATCCTGGTCTCCGGCTTCAACGTCTATCCGAACGAAGTCGAGGAAGTGGTCGCGAGCCATCCCGGTGTGTTGGAATGTGCGGTGATCGGCGTGCCGGACTCGCGCACCGGCGAAGCCGTCAAGGCGTTCGTGGTGAAGAAGGACCCGGATGTCACCGCCGAGGACATCATCAAGTTCTGCCACAACGAACTGACCAACTACAAAGTGCCGCGGCAGATCGAATTCCGCACCACGCTGCCGAAGACCAACGTCGGCAAGATCCTGCGCCGCGAACTGCGCGACGAGAAGAAGAGCAATCAGGCGGCGGCGTAAACGCCTGCTCTTCTCGTGCCCTCCACGTCATTCCGGGGCGCGGCCAAACGGCCGCGAACCCGGAATCTCGCAGTTATCATGCCGGTGTCAGATTCCGGGTTCGCTCGCTGGCGCGAGCGCCCCGGAATGACGGCGTTACGCTTGGAGCACGCGCCGCCGCCTACCAGCACAAACACCCGACCGATCCCGCAATATTGTCACTGTCATACCCACGGGCTAGAAATCATCCGCACAACAGGGAGAGATACCGATGACCATCAAGGTTGGCGACCGCCTGCCCGACGCGCAGTTTCGGGTAATGACCGAAGACGGCGTGCAGGTGAAGACCACCGACGATATCTTCAAGGGCAAGAAGGTGGCGCTGTTCGCCGTGCCCGGCGCTTACACCGGCACCTGCCACAAGATGCATCTGCCGAGCATCTTCCTCAACGCCTATGCGATCAAGGACAAGGGCGTCGACACCATCGCGATCGTCTCGGTCAACGACGCCTTCGTGATGAACGCCTGGAAGCGCGACACCGACCAGCGCAATGAAGCGATCTTCCTCGGCGACGGCAATGCCGACTTCACCAAGGCGATCGGCATGGAAATGGACGGCTCGGGCTTTGGCCTCGGCACCCGTTCGCTGCGCTATTCGATGCTGGTCGAAGACGGCGTGGTGAAGACTCTCAACCTCGAGCCGAACCCCGGCAAGGTCGAAGTCTCCGGCGGCGACACGCTGCTCGGGCAGCTGTGATTAGTAACGTACACTGACCTCATCCTGAGGAGCCCGGCTTCGCTCGCAGAGCGAAGTCGGGCGTCTCGAAGGATGGCCGCGAGCACAGCCTGCTACCAACTCATGGTTCGAGACGGCGCTGCGCGCCTCCTCACCATGAGGACCTTGCTAACTAACCCGCCCCTTCAGCCGATTTTCCGCCAGCCCGTCCCGCGCAAGCTGATCGGCGCGTTCGTTTTCGGCATGGCCGGCGTGGCCTTTGACCCAGTGCCAGCGGATGCTGTGAGTCTTCAGCGCGGCGTCGAGGCGCTGCCACAGGTCGACGTTCTTGACCGGCTTCTTGTCGGCGGTCTTCCAACCGTTGCGTTTCCAGTTGTGAATCCAGCTGCCAATGCCGTTCTTCACATATTGGCTGTCGGTATAGAGATCCACCGAGCACGGCCGCGTCAGCGCTTCGAGCGCCGAGATCGCCGCCAATAACTCCATCCGGTTGTTGGTGGTGTGGGGCTCCCCGCCCTTCAGCTCTTTTTCGACGTCGCCGAATTTGAGGATCGCGCCCCAGCCGCCGGGGCCGGGGTTGCCGGAGCAGGCGCCGTCGGTGTGGATGATCACCGGCTTCTGGTCAGCCTCGCTCACGCCACCGCCCCTGCGATCTCGACACCATAGTCGCGGATTCCGGCGACATTCTGCTGGAAGCGCAGCTTGCGGACGTATTCCATCGGGTCCTTCGGCTTGACCAGCGCGCCTTCCGGCACGTTGAGCCAGTCGACCAGCCGGGTCAGCAGGAAGCGCAGCGCGGCGCCGCCGGCGAGCAGCGGCAGCGCGGCCTGCTCGGCGGCCTCGAGCGGCCGCTCGCGGGTATAGGCGCTGAGCAGCGCCCGCGCCTTGGTGACGTTGAAGGCGTGATCGGCCTCGAAGCACCAGGCGTTCAGGCAGATCGCCACGTCGTAGGCGAGCAGATCGTTGCAGGCAAAGGTGAAGTCGATGATGCCGGAGACGTCGTCGCCGATGAAGAACACGTTGTCGGGAAACAGGTCGGCGTGGATCAGGCCTTGCGGCAGATCGGACGGCCACACCCCGCTTTCCAGATAGCTCAGTTCGGCGGCCAGAAAATCGCGCAGGCCCGGCTGCACCTCGTCGGCGCGCGCCTCGGCGGCGGCGAACAGCGGCCGCCAGCCGGCGACCGACAGCGCGTTCGCCCGCTTCATCGCAAAGTCGCGCCCCGCCAGATGCATCTTGGCGAGCGCCTGGCCGACGCCGGCGCAATGCACCACGCTCGGCTTGCGCGGCCACACTCCGTCCAGGAAGCTGATGATCGCCGCCGGACGGCCGGCGAGCGTCGCCAACGTCTGGCCTTCGCGATCGGCGACCGGCTGCGGACAGCTGATGCCGTTGCCGGCCAGATGCGTCATCAGCGACAGGAAGAACGGCAGATCGTCGCGGGCGACGCGCTTTTCGTACAGCGTCAGGATGAAATAGCCGCGCGAGGTGTGCAGCAGGAAGTTGGAGTTCTCGACGCCTTCGGCGATGCCTTTGTAGGACAACAAGTCGCCGATGTCGTAGCGGCTCAGGAAATCCGCAAGCTCGTCGGCGGCGACGTCGGTATAGACCGCCATGGCGTGATCCGATCAGAAGGAAAAAAAGCTGGCGGCTTCCTAGACCAAGACGGGGCGCGATGAAAGGGCGCCCCCGGGTCCGGCCGGTTATTCCGCGGCGTCGGGGCGCAGCACCCGCGGCACCGGGAAGAACTCGTTTTCTTCCGCTGCCGACACCGTCTCGACCGACAGGTCGAACCGCTCGGCGAAGGCGCCCATGATCTCCTCGACGATCACCTCGGGGGCGGAGGCCCCGGCGGTGAGGCCGAGCACCTTGATGCCCTCGAACTGGCTCCAGTCGAGATCCGAGGCGCGCTGCACCAGCACCGCGACCTTGCAGCCCTCGCGCTCGGCGACTTCGCGCAGCCGCTGCGAGTTCGACGAATTCGGCGCGCCGACCACGATCATGGCGTCGACCACCGGCGCCACCTTCTTCACCGCCGCCTGGCGGTTGGTGGTGGCGTAGCAGATGTCTTCCTTGTGCGGCCCGGAGATGTTCGGGAAGCGCTCGCGCAGCACCGTGACGATGCCGGCGGTGTCGTCGATCGACAGCGTGGTCTGGGTGACGAAGGCGAGGTTGTTGGGGTCCTTCGGCTGATACGCCTCGGCATCGGCCGCGGTCTCGATCAGCGTCACCGCGCCGGCCGGGAGCTGGCCGAGGGTGCCGACCACTTCGGGGTGGTGCGAATGGCCGATCAGCAGGATCTCGCGGCCGCGCTTGAAATGGATCGCCGCCTCGCGGTGCACCTTGGTGACCAGCGGGCAGGTGGCGTCGATCGAGAAGAAATTCCGCGACAGCGCGTCTTCCGGCACCGACTTCGGCACGCCATGGGCGGAGAACACCACCGGGGCCTTGGTGTCCGGGATCTCTTCCAGTTCCTCGACGAAGATCGCGCCCTTGGCGCGCAGGCTGTCGACCACGTATTTGTTATGGACGATTTCGTGCCGGACATAGACCGGGGCGCCGTACAGAGCGAGCGCCCGCTCGACGGTATCGATCGCCCGCACCACGCCGGCGCAGAACCCGCGCGGCGAGCACAACACGATTTTCAGCGGCGATTTGGCGAGCATTGGCAACGATCCGGGGGCCTGGGCGCCGAGCAGAACCGGCGGAAAACGGGCGCACGCCAACGGCGTTGCGCAGCGGTCGAACGGGGTAGGAATTGGGCCGGGTTTGCGGCACTGTCAAGGCCGTTCAACCTGCACTTTAGCAAGGCTCCTTGCGCGGCGAGCCCCGGACAGCATATATAAGCGGCAATTCCCGTCATCCTCGACGACCCGCCTTGCCTCAGGACGAATCCGGAGGGGCAAGGGACAAAGGAGATTTGCCATGAGCAACGCACCGCTGATGCCGAAGGCCACCGCCGTCTGGCTGCTCGACAACACGGCGTTGACGTTCGATCAGGTCGCCGACTTCACCAAGATGCATGTCTTGGAGGTCAAGGCGATCGCCGACGGCGACGCCGCCCAGGGCATCAAGGGCATGGACCCGATTTCGACCGGCCAGCTCACCCGCGACGAGATCGAGAAGGGCGAGAAGGACCCGGACTATCGCCTGAAGCTCGCCGAGAGCAAGGTGGTGCTGCCGCAGGCCGCCAAGAAGAAGGGCCCGCGCTACACCCCGGTGTCGCGCCGCCACGAGCGCCCGAGCGCGATCCTGTGGCTGGTCCGCAATCATCCGGAGCTGAAGGACGCGCAGATCATGCGCCTGGTCGGCACCACCAAGACCACGATCGCATCCGTGCGCGACCGCACCCATTGGAACGCCGCGACCCTGACCCCGATGGACCCGGTGACGCTCGGCCTGTGCTCGCAGCTCGACCTCGACTTCGAGGTGCAGCGCGCCGCCAAGGAGAAGCCGACCGACCAGCAGTATGGCGGCGCCACGCTGCTTCCGGCCTCCGAGACCACCCGCAAGGAAGCCGAGTTCGAAGCGGCGACCTCCGGCAAGAGCCAGGAAGATCTCGACGTCGACGCGGTGTTCGCCAAGCTCAAGACCATCGGCGGCAAGAAACACGACGACGAGGACGAAGAAGGCGGCTTCTGAGCCACCGCCCCTCACGGTCATCGCCCGCGCAAGCGAGCGCCCCAGTATTCCAGAGCGCGCGTTGCTGACCGCAAGCGCTCTGGAATACTCGATCCTCCGCTTGCGCGGAGGATGACGGACCCAGCGCGTTGCGGCTTCGGAGCCGGCATCAGCGCAAAGCGGCCTCCCCACCATCGCTCTCATCACCATCATCGTCATCGCCCGCGCAGGCGGGCGACCCAGTATTCCAGAGCGCGCGTTGCTGACCGCAGGCTCTCTGGAAGACTTGATCCTCCGCTTGCGCGGAGGATGACGGATCGAGCGCGTTGCAGCTCCGCGGCCGGCATCATCGCAAAGCGCCCTCCCCACCGTCATCGCCCGCTCCCCGCCTTGCGCCCATCGCGCATCCGCTCGCCGTCCTGCCGCCGCGCCAGCGCCTGATCGCGGCGGCGGCGCTGCAGGTTGGTGTACAGCGTGTCGATCATCTTCCACTGTGACTCGGTCGGCGGGTCCATCGGCACCACGGCGCAGAGCATCGGCGTGCGGCAGCCGCGCGCCCGGCGGCAGTTCTTCACTGGGCAACGCTTGTGCGCCTGCGCTTCATCTGCCAGCGCGCGCTGCAGCGCGCGGCGTGCCGCCAGCCTGTCGATATCGAGCCAAAGCTGCGCCCGCTCGGCGCTGGCCTGCTGCTCGAGCGCATCCAGCCGCGCGTGATCCCAGCTGAGTTGTTCGGTCGGCCAAGTCGGCATCGCTCCCTCCTGATGCTGATACCAGCGGGCGCGCGCGCATGCGGCCGCGTTGCCCGCAAAAGCCTTGCGTGAGTGGTGGGTTCAGGGGGCCTCCGGTCGGCCATCGGGCCGAGGGAGGTGGAGCGCCGAAAGACGCGCCTTTGGTAGTACCCGCGGCCTCATGCCTCGGATCGCCGAAGCGCGAGCGCCGCGGAAACGTCTTTCGACGCTCCACCGTGGCGACTTTTGGCTGAAGGACCGTTCTTCCGGGACACGGCGAGCTTGCGGGCTTTCCCCGGCCTCTACCGTACCCGTCCAGCCTCTGTCGCGGCGGCCGCTCGTAGTAGCGGCGGACGGCGACCCTCAGCCTCCCGGAGGTACAGGGCGACGTCCACCCCACACCCGCAGGCGCCACACCCCGCCCCGCGACGACCAGCGTCCCGGCAACGCGCCCCTCGATGGGGCGGGATGTATGGGAATATAATCCAGATACGGAATCCTGTCAAACGACAAGTTGGGAACGCCTAACCCCTAGGGGCGATTAGCGCAGCGTCATCCGCCGTCTTCATGACGTGGATCGGCGGGGCGCTTCGACGAAGCCGCCCTACGTCCTCCTCACCTTTCGAGACGCTCGGCTACGCCGAGCTCCTCTTTAGCGCGACTTCATGCAGTTCAGTTGGTGGCTCGCGGCCACCTTGTCGATAATCGCAGTTACTATAGCTTCGATCTGCTTCCCTTCCGAATAGTCGGCCGGTGCGATGAAGTCCGCTCGCCTATCCTCTATGAGTTTTTCGGCTTTAAGCTTTGAGGCATTCGGACGATACACAGCAATCGAATGACCGCCTTGCTCTTTGACCAACCTCATACAGGGAACATCGGTCTCGCCGTCTCCAATAAATACAATGTTCGTGAACGGCATTGGCCGATCCTCGTGCGCAACGAACTTATTGATGAGCCCGTGCTCATTCACGGATAGAACACCCTTATTGATGCGAAATAGATACTGTGTCTTCGTTGTGTAGTTGATTGCGAGGGCCGGCCAACTGGCGACGCCATTTGCATCGTAGGCAAAGGATGACGCAAAGACCTTCTTAAATTTCTTTCCTATGTCCGTTGCCTCAATCATCTCCTTGATGCCCGAGGAGATTACAAAATGGTCGAGACGCACGCCCAATTCCTTCGCATGCTCGTCAATGCGCTCGAACCAATTTTCTAACCCTGGAAATAGCTTCACCTCTTTGCCGTGTTTGGCAAAATCCTGCCTACGAACGGGCACATCCTCAGCCTTCGCTCGTTCGAGCATGAAAGTCATGTAAGACAGAATCTCGTCAGCTTCATGCTTGGCGGCGCGCTCTTTGTTCTTTGTCCAGAAATCACTCTTTTTCATGCCAATTGCGGGCAGGAAACTGTTCTCTTGAATATTCCCCGGCGCAAGTGTCCCATCGAAATCATAGGCGATCGCCATGGGGATAGTACGTTTTGTCATCAGCACCTCATTGCAATGCGCGCCCCACAACTGATTACCGCAAAGTCAATAGGGAAGACAGGCTCGGCAGAGACTGAAACGCCTCGACGAATCGCCGAACATTGTTTCAGGACAGCGACAAAGATCTTCTAGTGAAACGGAGTTATCCCGGACATCCACAATGCGCCACCAAATATCCGCGGTGCCCAGATAGGCCGGGACGGCGCCTCCTAGCGACTACTTCGACCGCGGATCAAGCCCAGCCCCCCCCAAAACCGCAGGTCGATTAGTGCAGCACCGCCCCTCGTGTCCATCGATACCGTACATCGGCAGGTTACGCCTTCGGCTAATCCACCCTACGCGCCGCCCCCATTCGAAAACACCACCTGATTCATTGCCACCTCTTACCTTCTAAGAATATAGTTCCGACGCCTTTTCAGACACCCACATTATCAAATGGCCTTCTGCATGTCTGCCGACCAGCCACCTAACAACGATCAAACGACAGAACCTCCACTCTGTGACCTACAATCTCACGCTCAAAAGGCCCTGGTGGACTACCTTAAGGAACAGAATTTCTATTCCGCCCTTTCCGAAGTCGTGGTGCGAATACTCGATGAGTGCATCAAGGCCCGCAACATCAAGATCCACTCCATTCAAGCCAGAGCAAAAGACCCTACAAGCTTCGCAAAAAAGGCAGCCAAGCCATCTGATGTTGATCCTTCTAAGCCAAAATATAAAAACCCTCTTAGCGACATAACCGACCTCGCCGGCGTCAGGGTGATCACCCAATTCTTGGGAACACTCTCTGATATAGACACGATAATAAATGAAGAATTTGAAATACTTGAAAAATCAAACAAAGGACTTGAATTGATCGAAGAGGACCGTTTTGGCTACCAAAGCGTCCACTATCTAGTCAAAATAAGAAGTATTCGCTCTGGGCTAGCTGAATATTCGCGGTTCAAGAGCGCCGTCACCGAAATACAGGTCCGAACGATCCTGCAGCACGCATGGGCAGAGATCGAGCATGATATACAGTACAAGTCATCAGACACTATACCGACAGAAATTCACCGCCGATTTATGGCCCTTGCGGGGATGCTTGAAGTCGCCGACAGGGAATTTCAAGCCATCGATGAAGCCGATCGGCAACTGAACGAAAAGGCTAGCCAGGACGTCCAGAAGGGGAAGCTAGCTGGCGTTGAAATTACTCCGCGCTCTATCAAAGAGTTCCTAGACAAGAATTTGGGGCCAGATGGGCGAATATCGGAAGCAGCCTACGATTGGCTGGCACGATTACTGAAGACGATCGGCTTTAGAGACCTTAATGAGGTTCAAACGGCTATATCGCCATACAATGATGACCAAATAAGCAGAATTGGAGAAGGAGGGCGACTTGGCCAGATATCGCGATTCGAGTTGATGATAGAAGCTGCATTCGGGAAAGAAGCGCTGCTGAAGCATCATCCGTTCCGCCATTACGACTGGTACAAAAAACGCCTAGATCGGGTGTTCTCCAGACTGGTAGAGGCCGGCGTTCCTGTCGGCACATTTCGCCTTTCGGCGCACAACGAGCCTGATCATCTCGGCCTCACCGGCAAGCAAGCGTAGCCCGCGCGAGCGAAGCGACCACGGGGTCTTTTGCAAGGATGTGTTCTATGACGAACAAGCGGAGGCCGTCCGGCATCGCTCGTGACGCCGGAAGGACAACTGGCATACCCGCAGTCGACATGGCTCAGAGCGGGCACGATCTGGTCGATGCGATGCAAGCATCGCCTTGTCGGGATGTCGGACTTACGCCGCGTCGGACGAGGCTCCCGGTACGTGACGTTGATCCGTTCGCGACATTCTCCGAATGGCTTTTGGAGTCCGACGAAGCGGCCTATCGCGATCTGTGAGCCGCGCTTCGTCCCGCGTTTCGCTTCGCTCGCGCGGGCTACACGTTGGACTCACGACCCGCGTCGCCCTCACCCCAACCCTCTCCCGCAAGCGGGAGAGGGAGCGGGCTGCGATCTGCGGAATGGCCCGTGCTTCAAGCTCATAGGAGACGGATAAGCGCGGCGTCATCCGCCGCCTTCACTGGCGCCGCAAATCGGCGGGTTACGCCTTCGGCTAACCCGCCCTACGCGCTGAGCGCGCATCATTATTGCACCGACCGAGTCCACGCCGCGCGCATGGAAGCGCGGCCACGATCGCGATAGTGTCCTGCGAAGCTCAAACCGAGACCATGATGCGGATCACAACGGCGATCGTCGAACGGGCCAGGCGCACGGCGAACGGGTTCAAGGATCTCGAACTGGCGGCCGACGAAGTGATCGCGTCCGGCGATGCGGCGCGGTCGAAAGACGTCGCACTGGAGCTGTTGCGATCCGAGGTCCATCAAGCCCGCTGTGTGGCGACGTTCATTCTCGGGCGTCTGGCCGCCGGCGACGGCGATGCGCTCGCCGTGCTGAAGCAGCGAGTCAGCCAGGACGACGATTGGCGCGTGCAGGAGATTCTGGCCAAGGCATTCGACCGGTTCTGCGCGGACACCGGCTATGAGGCCGCGCTGCCGACCATCCGGGAGTGGTTGTCGGCGGCATCCGCCAACACAAGGCGCGCCGTGACCGAGGGGTTGCGGATATGGACGGCGCGGCCTTACTTCCGCGCCCATCCCGAAGCCGCCGTCGCACTGCTGTCGCCGCTGCGGAGCGACGCCAGCGAGTACTTGCGCAAGTCGGTCGGCAACGCCCTGCGGGACGTCAGCAAGAAGCACCCCGATCTGATCCGCAGCGAAGTCGCGACCTGGAATCTGGATCAGCAAGGCGTCCGGCAAGTCCACAAGCTGGCCACGCGCCTGCTGGTATCCTCCGCCGCCTGAAACGCTGAGACGCGGACGACGGGATCAACCGCGGGGCGGATGAGCGCAGCGTCATCCGCCGTCTTCCTTCGCGTCGCATGTCGGCGGGTGACGCCTTCGGCTGACCCGCCCTACGCGTGACTGCAAACGCCATCAGCTCATCGAGCGCACCGGACCGCCAAGCCATGAACCGGCTTGGCATCGCCTTTACGATCGCTCGGTCGAGTCCCCGTTGCCTTCCCCCATTGCCGATTGACGGCCATACCAAACTACCTATCCTGCGCGACCGGCCGGCGAACGCGCGCTGCTCATCGCGCTGCTGAGCCGCAAATAACAACTGGGGCGAGCGCCGCAGGCGCGTGCTCGGACGCGGAGAGGCACGGATGGGGCGGCTGCGGAGACGCGTGGGCCGGGCGATGCGTCTGTTGCTGGTGCCGGCCGCGCTGTGTGCCGCCTCCGCAGGCCTGGCGCAGGACGAGGCGCCGCCGGTGTGGGCCTATCCGATCGCGCCGCCGGGCACGGTAGCGCCGGCCGACGACGGCACGGTGCGGCACGTGGCGGGCAGCGAGGCCGGCTACACGCTGACGCAGATCCGGGATCTGTTCTTCGCGCTCGACTGGCGGCCCGACGCGCACGCGGCGATGCCCTCGATCGTCGCGTTGGGGCGGAAGCCGAACCTGCGCGCCTGCGGCAGCTGCCACCGGCCGGAGGGCATCGGCGGGCCGGAGAACGCCAGCCTCGCCGGCCTGCCGGCCGACTACATCAAGCGGCAGATCGACGACTATCGCAGCGGTGCGCGCAGCACCGGCGCACCGGCGCGGGCGCATGTATTCCGGATGATTGCGGCGCTGAAGGAGCTGACGCCGGAGGAGATCGACCAGGCCGCCGCCTACTACGCGGCGATCCGGCTGCCGGCGCGGATCAAGGTGGTCGAGAGCGAGCGAGCGCCCGCGACCACGACCCCGAACTGGTACTACACACCCAGCGGCGGCGGCGCGACCGAGCCGCTCGGCGACCGCATCGTCGAGGTGCCGGACGACGAGGAGAACTACGTCAACCGCGACGCGCGCGTCACCTTCACCGCCTATGTGCCGCCCGGCAGCATCGCGCGCGGACAAAAGCTGGTCGCGGGCGCCGAGGCGGAGCGGGTGCCGGCCTGCGCCGGCTGCCACGGCGACACCCTGCACGGCACCGACACCATCCCGCCGATCGCCGGCCGCTCGCCGAGCTACATCGTGCGGCAGCTTTACGAATTCAAACACGGCCTGCGCCGCGGCGCGCTGGCCGAACCGATGCAGGCCAACACCGCGGCGATGACGCTCGCTGACATGACGGCGATCGCCAGCTATCTGGCGACACTGCCGCCCTAAGCGCACGCGCAAGCCCCCTGCCCCCGCGTCGCTGCCCCGCATTGACAGGGGCGCGCGGTGCGGCCGAGACTTCGGCCATGGCGTATTTCTGGCTTCTGATCGCGATCGTGGTCACCGGCGGCGTGGCGGCGATCGTCAACGACACCGCCTATAGCGGCGAACTGTTCGACTCCTCGACGGTGGTCGGCGTCGCGATGCTGTCGGCGCTGACGCTGTTCGTCGGCCGCGGCCTACTGCGCGGGACCACCACCAGCCAATGGCTGAACCACGCTTTGATCTGGGCCGCGATCGTGCTCGCCGTGGCGGTGGCGTATCGGCTGTGGCCGATGCTGAGCTGAGGCGCTTTCACGACCGCTGATGAAGTTCGCTGCGCTCGACAATCCGGCGTTCTCGGCTCCCGGAGTCATGTCAGGCCCTCGTTGATCCAGGGATCGAGATGCCGGGTTCGCTCGCTGGCGCGAGCGCCACGGAATGACTCGGACGGACATCGGCGCGACACGGAGCATCCCGACAATTTTAGCGAGTCATCACCGCGCCCGTTCGCGGCCGCGCTTTCGATTCACGACTGCGAGAATTCAGGACTCGCGCGCGTCACGAGCGCTGCGGAATGACAGGGGGTGAGAAGACGCAGGGGTGTTTTGACGCCGCGCAAGGCAGCGCGAGGCGCAGCGCTCCTCAATGGCGGCAGAGGATTGGCTGATTGCATTACTCCGTCTAAACCTGCGCGGTGATGACTGAATCGCATTTGTATCGGTTGCTTTACGTCAGCGAGAATCGGATCGAGGGCGATGTCGCGCATGTCGCCCGTGAGATCGAGGGCATCCTCGCGACCTCCCGCCGCAACAACGACGCGCTCGGCCTGACCGGCGCGCTGATCTTCAATTGCGGCTTCTTCGCCCAGGTGCTGGAAGGCCCGCGCGAGACCGTGGAGCGGATCTTCGACGTGATCCGGCACGACCCGCGCCACGGCAAGATCCAGGTGATGTCGGCCGCCGAGGTCGAGACACGCGAATTCCCGAACTGGACGATGGCCTATATCGGCCGCTCGCCGAGCTGGGAAAAGGCGCTCGGCTGGATCAAGGACGACACCCACTTCGCCCCCGACGAGCGCTGCGACCGGCTGTTCAAGATCGTCATGGAAATGGCCTACGACGCCGAGCTGTCGCCGGACCGGACGTTCGCGGCGCCGGGCAAGAGCTGAGGGCGAGCGGACGCTGCCCGCATTCTCAGAGCCCGACCGGACATGCGGACAGCAAAGGCTTTCCTAAGCCGTCCAATCGACGATGAGTTTCGTCATGGCCGGGCTCGTCCCGGCCATCCACGCCTTTGCATGCGGTTTTCGCCGCAAGGCGTGGATGCCCGGCACAAGGCCGGGCATGACGGGTTGAAACGAAGGTGCTCGAGTTCATTGCCCGCATTTCCAGTCGGGCTCTGAGGAGCACGGCTCACCCGCGCGGGCTCTGGGCACGGAGGTAGTTCAGCATCCATTGCGCAGCGGGGCCGAGCGGGCGGGCGGCGAGGTGCGCGGCGGTCATCACCAGCTGCGCGGTGCGGTCCTCGAATTCCATCGGCTGGATCAGCTTGAGCCGGCCGGCCTCGACATCGTCCGCCACCAGATGGGTCGGCATGCTGCCCCAGCCGAGCCCGGCCAGCAGCATCGCGTGCTTGGTGCCGAGATCGGCGAGCCGCCAGGTCTGCGTCGACAGCACGCCGTAGTCGCGCCCCTCGGTCAGCGCCGAACGATCGGTCAGCACCAGCTGCACATGGCGGCGCAGCACGTCGGTCGGGATCGGGCCGGCGATCGCGGCGAGCGGATGACCCTGCGCCACCACCGGCAGCAGCTGCACGGTGGACAGCGTCGAGCGCTTCAGATCGGGATGGTCGCTGAACGGCTCCGGCACCAGCCCGATCACGCAGGTGCCGTTCAGCACCAGCTCGGCCGAGGCGCCGAGCGACTGCACGAATATCCGCGGCGGCACGGTGGGGAAGGCGTCGGTGAAGGCGCGCAGCGCATCGACCATCCGCGGCATCGGAAACATCGAGTCCAGCACCAGGGTCAATTCCGACTCCAGGCCCCCGGCGAGGCTGCGGGCCTGATCGCGAAACGCCGCCGCCTCCTCGGAAATCCGCCGCGCCCGCGCCAGCAGCGCGCGGCCCGCCTCGGTCAGCACCGGCCGGTAGCCGGAGCGATCGAACAGCGCGACGCCGATCTGCTGCTCCAGCTTCTGCACCCCATAGGTGACGGCCGACTGCGCCCGCCGCAGCCTGCGGGCGGCGCCGGAGAAGCTGCCTTCGTCCGCCACGGTGAGCAGGAGCTGGATCTGGTCGAGGGTGAGGCCGTCGTTCATCATCGAAATTTTAGATGAAGAACCGCAAAACTTCATCTCTTTCTTCGGCGGGCAGCCGCTCTTAAGTCAGGGGGACAGCCAAACTGGAGGATGCACATGATCCAACGACGCCTGCTGTTTCCGATCCTGGCCGCCGCCCTGGTGGCCGCGCCCGCCGTGTTCGCCGAGACCGCGCCGAAGGCCGCCAAGGCCCAGGCGGTGAAGACCGAGCCGGTGAAGGTCGAGAGCGGCGCTTACGCGATCGACCCCGACCACACCCAGGTCGGCTTCGTGGTGTCGCATATGGGCTTTTCGGATTTCCGCGGCCGGTTCGGCGACGTCTCCGGCACGCTGCAGCTCGACGGCGCCAACCCGGCCAAGAGCAGCTTCGACATCAAGCTACCGACCGCCTCGGTGAACACCCCAGTCGACAAGCTGACCGAGGAGCTGAAGGCCGCCGACTGGCTCGACGCCAAGGCGAATCCGGAGATCCGCTTCACCTCGCAGAGCGTCAACGTGACCGGCCCGCGCCAGGCCAAGGTGACCGGCGAGCTGACGCTGCACGGCGTCACCAAGAAGGTGACGCTCGACGCCCGGCTGCACGGCGCCGGCGTCAATCCGCTGAACAAGAAGGTGACGGTCGGCTTCGATCTCACCGGCACGATCAAGCGCAGCGACTTCGGCGTGACGAAATATGTGCCGTTGATCAGCGACGAGGTCGGCCTCGAGATCAGCGCCGCATTCGAAAAGCAGAACTGATCGCTTCGACGTTCCGCGCCCGCCGCATCCGGCGGCGGGCGCCTCTCCCCTCGTCCCAGACAAGAACCCGCCCCATGAGCACTTCGCTGCCCGACCCCCACCTCGACCAGCTGTTCGTTCAGGCCCGCACCCACAATGCGTGGACCTCGAAGCCGGTGACCGACGACACTATCCACGCCCTGTATGATCTCGTGAAATGGGCGCCGACCGCAGCCAACAGCAATCCGGGCCGCTTCGTGTTCGTGCGCAGCGCCGAGGCCAAGGCGCGGCTGCTGAAGAGCGTCGCGCCGGGCAATGTCGACAAGGTCAAGGCGGCGCCGTGCTGCGTGATCGTGGCCTACGACACCGAATTCCACGACCTGTTGCCGCAGCTGTTTCCCGCACGCGACATGCGCAGCGGCTTCGTCGGCAAGCCGGAGCTGATCACCGAGACGGCGAAGCGCAACTCGGCGCTGCAGGGCGCCTACATGATCCTCGCCGCCCGCGCGCTCGGGCTCGATGCCGGTCCGATGTCCGGCTTCGATCACGCCGCGCTCGATGCCGAGTTCTTCCCCGACGGCCGCTGGAAGTCGAACTTCCTGTGCAACATCGGCTACGGCGACGCCGAGAAGCTGTTTCCGCGCAACCCGCGGCTCGCCTTCGAGGAAGCCTGCCGCGTGCTGTGACGCGGCCGCTCAACATCACTTCCAATCAGGGAGATCACGACGATGCCCCGTCAACCCTCCATCTTCCTGTCGCACGGCGGCGGCCCCTGCTTCTGGATGGAGCCGCCGCGGCGGTTCGGGCCGCACGCTTATGACGGCCTGCGCGCCTATCTGTCCGGCGTGCTCGCCTCACTGCCGGCGCGGCCGCGCGCGATCCTGATCGTGTCCGGCCATTGGGAGGTGGCGCTGCCGACCGTCAGCACCTCGGCCGCCCCATCGATGCTGTTCGATTACTACGGCTTTCCCGAGCACACTTACCGGCTGAGCTATCCGGCGCCCGGCGATCCGGCGCTGGCCAAACAGGTGCAGGCGCTGCTCGGCAATGCCGGCATCGCCACCGCCACCGATGCGGTACGCGGCTTCGACCACGGCGTGTTCGTGCCGATGCTGATCGTCGATCCGGAGGCGCAGATCCCGGTGGTGATGCTGTCGCTGCAGCAGGACCTCGATCCGGTGCAGCATCTGGCGATCGGCGCCGCGCTGGCGCCGCTCCGCGACGACAACGTGCTGATCATCGGCAGCGGCAACAGCTTCCACAACCTCTCGACTTTCTTCGACGGCCAACAGGCGGAATCGGAAGCGTTCGATCATTGGCTCACGGAAGCCGCGACCGCGCCCGACGCCGCGCTCCGCAACGACCGTCTGGCACATTGGGCCAGCGCCCCCGGCGCCCGCGCCTGCCATCCGCGCGAAGAACATCTGATCCCGCTGATGGTCACCGCCGGCGCCGCCGGCTCCGACCAAGGCCGCCGCGTATTCAGCGACCTGATCGGCAACAAGCGCATTTCAGGCTACGCGTTCGGGTGACGCAGCGAGGCATTCCGGCACGCGCGCCAGCGCGTGAGCCCGGAATCGCGATGCAGGCAAATAACAATGGTCCGTCATCGCCCGCGCAGGCGGGCGACCCAGTATTCCAGAGCGTTCGTGCCGATCACCAGCTCTCTGGGATACTGGATCCCCGCTTGCGCGGGGATGACGTCAGAAGCGAGCGGTCGCCCATGATGGACGGCTTCGCGCGTAAGCGGAACACTGCGAGATTCCGGGTCTGCGTGCTGTCGCACGCATCCCGGAATGACAGCGGGTGGAGAGGCGCACGCATGGCTCCACCCAGTCATTCCGGGGCGCGAGCGAAAGCTCGCGAACCTGGAATCTCGATCGGACGAACTACGCGCCCCGCGGCGCCCAGACATGCACGCCCCACACGCCTTTGTGCGCCGGCGGGGTGCCGAGATAGCGCAGCGTCGGCATCTCGTCGAAGATCCGGCGCTCGCGCGGATTCTTGTAGATCACGTAGTACTCGGCGCGGCGCAGCTTCGAGAGATTGTCGCGCACCCGCGCCATGATCTGGTGCGAGAACGGGTTGAACAGATAAAGCACGAACGGCTCGTCGAGGAACGCGTAGGCGCCGGCGTCGCCGTGCACGATCGAGATCGTGTTGAAGCCGGCCGCCGCGGCGTTGGCCTTCGCGGTCTGCGCCAGCTCGTCGGCGAATTCGACGCCGACGCAGGATTTGAAGCCTAGCTCGGCGGCCACGATCAGCATCCGGCCTTTGCCGCAGCCGAGATCGATGAAGCGATAGGCGCGCGGATCGAGCCCGACGAAGGCCAGCGCGTCGCTGAGCACCGACGGATCGCTCGCCTGATAGCGCTCGCCGAAGCTGCGGCTGTCGTGAGGGATGGTGAGCCCGTGCAGCTCGACGGTCGAGCGGGTGTCGGTGCCGTATTTGGCGTCCCAGTCGATCCGGCCCGCGCGCGCCGTGTCGCGCCCGGTGAACACGTCCCAGAACCTCGAGAATGACATCGCCTCGCTCCCGGCTCGTCAGCGTTTGGTCGATGTTGCGTAGGCCAGCGGCGGCGCTACGCTAATCGGCGGGCGGCGGGATGTCGCTTGATTTCGCGCAAATTGCGAGGCGCGCGCGATCAACCTCGGGGAGTCTATGCCGGAGCCAAGCGACAGCGCGCGAACCTTGTGCGACGCCAACGGCTGGACCGCGATCGGCGGCCAGGCCGGCTCCAATGCCGGCGGCCTATACGCCGACGCTGGTGGCCGCGCCTGGTACGTCAAAACCCCGCCGAGCGACGATCACGCCCGCAACGAGGTGCTGGCCAATCGGCTGTATCGGCTCGCCGGCACCAACGTCGCCGAGGTCGAGCTGGTGACGCGCGGCGGAGGCCTCGCGATCGCAAGCGCGATGCTGCGCGGCGCCTCGCTCGGCGAAGCTCTGGCCTATCCGGAGAACGGCGTCGCCGCCGAGGTCTGCCGCGATTTTGCGGTGGATGCCTGGCTCGCCAATCGCGACGTGCTCGGCGTCGACCTCGACAACGTGCTGGTGACGCGCGACGGCGGCGTGGTGCGGATCGACCAGGGCGGCGCGCTGGCCTATCGGGCCCGCGGCGCGCGCAAGACAGATTTCGGCGCCGAGGTGATCGAGTTCGACACCCTGCGCGATGCCCGCGCCAATGCGGTGGCGGCCAGCGTATTCGGTGCGATGACCCGGCACGCGCTCGCGGCGTCCGTCGCCAAGGTAGCGCGGCTGACCGAGCCGGCGATCTCCGCGGTGGTTCGCGACGTGCTCGGCGACACCGACGACGCGCGCGCCCTGACCGTGCTGCTGCTCGCGCGGCGCGACGATCTGATCCGCCGCGTCGCCGCCTGCGGCGCGGCGCCGGCGATCAATCGCGTCGGCGCGTTCGACACCCTGGAGGAATGATGGCGCCGCTGCGCACCAGCCAGACCCATCCGCTGCAGATCGCCGAAGTGCGGGCCGGGCCGAACCACGGCCGCATCGGCATCACCTTCTGCCCCGGCAAGCACGATCATTCCGCGCTGACCGGCGGCTGGGCGCGTGATCTCGCCGCCGATCTCGATGCGATCCAGGCGTGGGGCGCACAGCTGGTGCTCACGCTGGTCGAGCGGCGCGAACTGGAGCTGCTGAAGGTGCCGGAGCTCGGCGCCGAGGTGGAGCGCCGCGCAATGCAGTGGCTGCATCTGCCGATACCGGACTATCACCCGCCGACCGCGGAGTTCGAACGGCGCTGGGAAACCGAGGGCCGCCTGATCCGGCAGCGGCTGCGTGCCGGCGACGACGTCCTGGTGCATTGCAAAGGCGGGCTCGGTCGCGCCGGCATGATCGCGGCGCGGCTGCTGGTCGAGCTCGGCGTGCCGCCGACCACCGCGATCGCGCAGGTGCGCGCGGCGCGCGGCCGCGGCGCGATCGAAACCAGCGCGCAGCAGGCAGTGGTCGAACGGGCGCAGCCGATCGCTTGATCTTGGACGGCGCGCATCCGCCGCAGCGGCGTTTTTCCGCAGCGCGTGACCGTGTCAAAGACGCTTCACGCCCGATCCGCTAGATGCGCCGCTTCAAGGCGCAAGCCGCGCCGCAACCGGATTCGATCGATGAACGACCTGCCGCCGCCCAACCCGCCGATGCCGCTGATCCGCAAAGGCTTCCAGCTGATCGAGAACGCCTTCCTGCTGCTGATCGGCACCTTCGCCGTGGTGGCGATGACGCAGGAAGTCTACGAGACCGTGCTGAACGTCCGCGTCACGCTGAAAGAGCTGCTGCTGATGTTCATCTATGTCGAAGTGATCGCGATGGTCGCGGTGTACTACGAGAGCAAGAAGATCCCGATCACGCTGCCGATGTTCATCGCCATCACGGCGATCTCGCGGCTGCTGATCCTGCAGGGCAAGGACCAGCCCGCCGAAAACCTGTTGTACGAGAGCGGCGCGATCCTGATCCTGGCGCTGGCCTGCGCGGTGATTTCCTACCGCCCGCCGCGGCACAGCCACCACGAGCACGGCCATGGCCATGCTCAGCCGAGCCCCCGGCATCAAGGCTCGGACCAGCCCGCCCCGCCGCCGAAATGACCGGCGGATTTGTCCGTTCGGTACGAGAGGCACTGTCCGGCATGAACCGGACACAGGTCAGTGTCATGTCAAGTTGACAAGGGGTACTGTCACGATAATGTGACTGCGCGAGAGAACGCCGTGATCGACAACGCCCCTCCGGGATCGGAGCGGCACCGAAAGCGGAGGTCTCAACCGGAAGCGAATGGTTCGGATGATTGCGCGACAGTCCTGAGGGGGTCTTCGCGGATTGGTCAGACGGACCAGGCGACCCGGTCGCTGCTAGCGGCACTTTACGCGTGCGAACAGCACGCAATTGATCGAAGTCTCTCAGGAGGTTTTACAATGGCAGACGATCTGAACAAGGTCTGGCCGACCGGTCTGACGATCGCGGAGTCGGAAGAGCTCCATAAGCATGTGATCGACGGCACGCGCATCTTCGGCGCGATCGCCATCGTCGCGCATTTCCTGGCGTATGTTTATTCGCCCTGGCTGCACTAAGGAGTATCGAACATGAATCAAGGTCGTATTTGGACCGTCGTGAACCCGGGCGTCGGCCTGCCGCTGCTGCTCGGCAGCGTCACCGTCATCGCGATCCTGGTGCACTTCGCTGTTCTCAGCAACACCACCTGGTTCCCGAAGTACTGGAACGGCGCCACCGTCGCCGCCCCGGCCGCTGCGCCGGCGCCGGCTGCTCCGGCCGCCAAGAAGTAAGCTTCTTACTTCTTCGAAGCTGACAAGACACCCGTCGTGGCCCCTCGTGCGGAGGTCCCGGCGGGTGTTTTGTTTTTGGCGGCCTGAAGGCCGCAGCATGCCGCGACGACACAGTGATGACCGCAGCATGTCACCGCGTGTCCTGATCGGCCCCGAGTCCCATCCGCCGTTTGCGCGCATGACGCGTAGCCAGTGACTCGCGACGGTTGAATTCACACGCGAACGGCACCGCAGATCGCAGCCACGTCAACAACCTGCGACACCGCTTTCGCGCCGGCCTGGATTTGCTCGAAATTGGAACGTGTCGAGGCCATGGCGGAATCACGTTTGTGATTGTGCCGCAAGGGTTTTTCGATTCATGACGGCTCCGTAAGGTCGCGGAAAAATCGTCTCCGTCACTGCAACTTCATCGCCGCTCCGCACTTGGGCCGCATTGGCCCGACAAGGTGCGCGCCGTAACTGAAGGAGACGACGATGACTGCCAACGAACCGCCGAAGTTCGATCCCGAATACGTCGCGACGCTGCGCGAAGTGCTCGATATCGCGGTCGAGCAGATCGCAGCGGAGCACCGCACTCCGGCCACCAAAGCGATGATGGCGCAAATCATCGTGCAGAACGCCGCCCGCGGCATCACCGACGCCCACGAACTGGTCGATGACGCTGTCCGCGCCGGCTCGATCGGCGCGCCATAATCCAATCGTCAAACCTCACCCACCCACGCGCCGCGGCCACCGCGGCGCGTTTTGATTCGGGGGCTAGTGATGGCGCGAAAAACACCACGCGCGTCCCTCACCACCCGCCGTCATTCCGGGATGCGTGCGAAGCGCGCAGACCCGGAATCTCGCAGTGTTCTGCGTACCGCGCGAAGCTGTCCATTGTGGACGACCGCTCGCTTCTGGCGTCATCCCCGCGCAGGCGGGGATCCGGTATTCCAGGGCGCTGGTGATCGGCACGGAGGCTCTGGAATACTGGATCGCCCGCCTGCGCGGGCGATGACGGGCGTTGTTATTTGCCGGCGTCGAGATTCCGGATTCACGCGCTGCGCGCGCGCGCCCGAATGACTCGGGGAGAAGCCCGAGCAGTGAATGAACGCCACGCGCGCCCCCTAACCACCTGCCGTCATTCCGGGATGCGTGCGAAAGCACGCAGACCCGGAATCTGGAGATTGTAGCGAAGCAAGATGCAGCGGGCGCGCGGCCAGCGCCGCGCAATACGACGTCGAGATTCCGGGTTCGCTCGCTAACGCGAGCGCCCCGGAATGACTCGGGGAGAAGCCCGAGCAGTGAACAAACGCCACGCGCGCCCCTCTCCACCCACCGTCATTCCGGGATGCGTGCGAGAGCACGCAGAGCCGGAATCTCGCAGTGGTCTGCGTACCGCGCGAAGCTGTCCATCGTGGGCGACCGCCGGCTTCTGACGTCATCCCCGCGCAGGCGGGGATCCGGTATTCCAGAGCGCTGGTGATTGGCACGGAGGCTCTGGAATACTGGGTCGCCCGCCTGCGCGGGCGATGACGGCTGTTGTTATTTGCCTGCGTCGAGATTCCGGGTTCACGCGCTGCGCGCGTGCCCCGGAATGACTCGGGGAAGCAGCGAACGCCACGCGCGCACCTCACCACCCACGGTCATTCCGGGATGCGTGCGAAAGCACGCAGACCCGGAATCTGGAGATTGTAGCGAAGCAAGATGCAGCGGGCGCGCGGCCAGCGCCGCGCAATACGACGTCGAGATTCCGGGTTCGCTCGCTGACGCGAGCGCCCCGGAATGACTTCAGTAAGTCGGGAATGCCGCTCGAAAGGACCGAAGCGCGCAGGCCCCGCGCCACAAAGGCGCGGGTGCCATAACGTCCTAACTACTCGCCCCAGGCCTTGAAGGCGTCGTTGAAGGCGCGTTCGCCGGGGCCGCCTTTTTCGATGGCGATGATGGCGCGGCGGCCGTTGCTGTAGACGATCGGCACGTCGAACCAGGAGCGCTCCTTGAGGAGCTGCAGGTTGCGGGCGCGGTCGGCTTCGACGTTGCTGAGGCCGACCAGGAAGAAGCCGTCGGTGACCTTGACGGCGAGCCCGGCGAGCGGCGTGCCGCGCGACTGCTCGTTCGACTTCATCAGGATGCCCGGCACGTTGGAAACGCCGCCGCCGGGGAAATCCGCCGGCAGGATGAAGGTCAATTCCGCGGTATGGCTCGCCGGCAGCGAAGTGTCGGTGTTGCGGCGGAACGACATTGTCATCTTGAACGCCCGCTCGGGCACCTCGATGTCGGCGCGCACCGCGATGTCGGCGCCACCCTTGGCGCTGGCCCCCTTCACCTGCTCGGTCTTCCACACCACCGTGCCGACGTACTGCTTGCCCTTCGGATCGTTCGGATCCTCGTCATACAGCACGACGCGTTGCGCCACCGGCGCAGCCTGCTCGGTCGACGGCTGGCCAACCCGGTCGGTGATCTTCGGTCGCTCGGTCGACGGCGCCGGAGTCGCGGGCGCAGCAGTCTGAGTCGAGGGCGAGCGCATCATCGACATCAGGCTCGACACCACGCCCGGTCCCCACACCAGGCCGGCACCGATCAGCATCGCCACCACGCCGATCACCAGCGCGGTGCGCAGCGGGAATTTCGACGGCTTGCGGCTGCCCTTCAGCTTCGGCTCGGCCGGGACACGTGAGGCGGCCGGCGGCGGCGTGTAGCGCGCCGCCTCGTCGGGCGATTCGTCATAGGAGTACGGCGCGTCCGGATCGGAGCGGTTCTCCATGGTCGGCTCGAGCCGGTCGAATTCCGGCGACGGCGCGACATTGGCGTAGGTCTTGCGCGCCGAGCGATTGGCCTGCGCAGCGGCGCGGCCTAGATCGTCGAGATCGGCGGTAACGTCGCGAAAGCCACGCAGCCCCGGCGAATTGGCGGGCGGCGGCGGCTGGTTCGGCAGCGGACCACGACGCGGCGGCGCGGCGGGACCGCGACCGGGCAACGGCGGCTCCGGCGGAATCGGCGGCGGATCGACTCGTAGCGTGCGCGGCGGCCTCGGCTCCCCGGTGTCTTCGGCAGCAATCGGTTCGTCGGGATTGCGCGGACGCACCGACGACGGCAGCTCCGGCTCCGGCATCGAACTCGGCGGCGCACCGCGATTAACCTGCGGCGGCGGATCGCCGGGCCGACCGAGCGGACGGCTCGACGCACGCAGCGCATCGCCGGGACGCGGCGGATCGCCCGGACGGCCGCGGCCCTTGAGCTCGGCGCGCGAGGCATCGCGGGCGCGCTGCGCGGCCTCGGACTCGACCTTGCGCACGGCCTCTTCGAGCGCCAGGCGCTCGCGGGTGATTTCGGATTCGGTCAGCGGCGGCTGCACGCCGCGCAGCTGCGCGATCAGAGCCGCGCGCGCCCGCTCATAGATCGCGCGACGTTGCTCGCCCGGAGCACTCGGATCCAGGCTCGCAATAGCGCGTGCGATCAGCGGATAGTAATCAGCCATCTCGACTCAATTTACGATGTCTTTCGGTAACATCTTATTAAGCCTCGAACGGGTTCTGCACCAGGATTGTATCCTCGCGCTCCGGGCTGGTGGACAACAATGCCACCGGACAGCCGACCAGTTCCTCGATGCGGCGAACATATTTGATCGCCTGCGCCGGCAGCTCCGCCCACGAGCGGGCATTCGCGGTCGGCTCTTTCCAGCCTTCGATGGTCTCGTAGATCGGTTCGACCCGCGCCTGCGCGCCTTCGCCGGCCGGCAGGTAGTCGATCTCCTTGCCGTCGAGCTTGTAGCCGACGCAGACTTCGACGCTGTCGAAGCCGTCGAGAATATCGAGCTTGGTGAGCGCCAGACCGGCGATGCCGCAGGTCCGCACCGTCTGCCGCACCAGCACCGCATCGAACCAGCCGCAGCGCCGCTTGCGCCCGGTGTTGACGCCGAACTCCTTGCCGCGACGACCGATCTCTTCGCCGATCTCGTTGGTCAGTTCGGTCGGGAACGGGCCGGCGCCGACGCGCGTGGTGTAGGCCTTGCAGATGCCGAGCACATAGCCGACCGCACCCGGGCCCATGCCGGTGCCGGTCGCCGCTTGCGCCGCGACGGTATTGGATGAGGTGACGTACGGGTAGGTGCCGTGATCGACGTCGAGCAGCGCGCCCTGCGCGCCTTCGAACAGGATGCGCTTGCCTTCGCGGCGCTTGATGTCGAGCAGACGCCACACCGACTCGGCATAGGGCAGCAACTGCGGCGCCATCGCCGACAGCTCCGCCAGGATCTGGCCGGCGTCGATCTCCGGCTGGCCGAGGCCGCGGCGCAGCGCATTGTGATGCGCGAGCAGCCGTTCGATCTTGGTCGGCAGCGTGTCGAGGTCGGCGAGGTCCATCAACCGGATCGCGCGGCGGCCGACCTTGTCTTCATAGGCCGGGCCGATGCCGCGCTGGGTGGTGCCGATCGCGCCGGCCTTGGCGGCGTTCTCGCGGGTGGCGTCGAGCTCGCGGTGCAGCGGCAGAATCAGCGTGACGTTCTCGGCGATGCGCAGATTGTCCGGCGAGATCGCGACGCCCTGGCCCTGCAGCTTCTTCACTTCATCGAGGAAGGCCTGCGGATCGAACACCACGCCGTTGCCGATCACCGCCAGCTTCGACGGCCGCAACACGCCCGAGGGCAGCAGCGCCAGCTTGTAGGTCGCGCCGTTGATCACCAGGGTGTGGCCGGCATTGTGACCGCCCTGGAATCGCACCACGATGTCGGCCTGCTCGGAGAGCCAATCGACGATCTTTCCCTTGCCTTCGTCGCCCCACTGGGCGCCGACCACGACGACATTGGCCATTTCGAGAAGGTTCCCCTGCCACTTTATCGGATGAAGCACGATCGCGGCGCGCCGGTGGCGACGATGACGGATCGGGCTCGCGCGCCCAGGCAAACGCGGCCGTGGCCGCTCGCATACGAGGCACGGCACCGGATAACGGATGCAGGCTTGCGACGCAAGCGAAACGCCCGTCCCACGGCGCTGCAACGCATTGTATCCCCTCTGAAATCCGTCACTGTTTGGAGGCATTCCGGCGAGGCCGACGCGTCGCCCCGCGGTGACTGCCGATCACCCCGGACGCAATACCGTTTTGGTCTCAGACACTGGCCCGCTGGTTCGGCAGCCGCTTGGCTCCCTTGCGGACGACGACGAAGCGCACCCCGATGGTGTCGCCCTCGACCCGCACCAGCTCGCAGCGTCGATAGGCGGTGCCGTTCGGCGTCAGCACCAGGAAGAACTCCCGCAGGTTCAGCCCGGCCATCGACGTCTTCAGAATCAGCTTGGCGCCGGTCTGCGAGATGTCGGCGATCGCGCAATCGCGCCGCCAGGTGCCATCGACGGCAATCATCACCGAATCCATCGCGGTTTCGAACCGGACCCGCGGATCTTTGCGGTCGCCATAGGTCACGCTCGGCTCCGTGCAATTCTTGGCGCCGCAACGACGTTGTCGCGGCCAATCGTCTTGTTCTTGAAATCTCGGATCGACGCGCCGACGGCAGCCGCCCGCGGGCCTTGGGCTCCGCGCGCGAAGCCAATCCCTCGGAACTATTACTCCCGTCAGTTGTGGCGAATCATAATCCACAACCACTTCCGATTCGTAAAATCCAATGCAGATGTCAGGCATTCGCATTCACAATGCGTTGACCTTTTCCGCAGCGTGGCAAGCTCTCCTAAGAGCAACGACGCCCACCCGGCGCGCCGCCCTGATCACATGAGATCCGATGAGCCTGATTTGGGTTTGACGCGTTTGTCGAAGCGGGCTGGTGTCCAGTTCGCGCCAAGACGCACCAGGAGACCGCATGGACAGCATCAAGACCCAGGGACTTCGCGTGCCCAAGCTCGGGCTCGGCACTTTCAAGCTGCAGGGCAAGGATTGCCACGAGGCGGTGCTGACCGCGCTCGGCCTCGGCTATCGCCACATCGACACCGCCGAGATGTACGCCAACGAGGACTCCGTCGGCGACGCGCTGGAAGACACCGACGTGCCGCGGGATCAGATTCATCTCACCACCAAGGTGTGGTGGACCAATCTCGCGCCGGACGCGATCCGCAAGGCGTTCGACCAGAGCCTGCGCAAGCTGAAGACCGACTATGTCGACTTCTATCTGATCCACTGGCCGGCGCCGGACATGAATCTCGGCGCGGCGCTGGAGACTCTGCTGAAGATCAAGGACGAAGGCGGCGCCCGCGCGATCGGCGTCTGCAACTTCCCGGTGGCGCTGATGAAGCAGGCGGTGGAGGAGATCGGCGCGCCGATCGCCTGCAATCAGGTCGAGTACCACGTGCTGCTCGGGCAGACCAAGCTGCTGCCCTATCTGCAGAGCAAATCCATCCCGCTCACCGCCTACGCGCCGCTGGCTCAGGGCCGGCTCGCCTCCTATCCGGAGCTGCAGGCGATCGCCGACAAGCACGGCGCCACCGCGGCGCAAGTCGCGCTGGCCTGGCTGCTGGAGCAGGACGGCGTGATGGCGATTCCGAAAGCCCGCAGCGAAGCCAGCCAGCGCAGCAACCTCGGCGCGCTGACCATCAAGCTCGACTTCGACGACCGCGCCGTGATCGCCAAACTGCCGAAGAACCAGCGCTTCGTCACCCCGGCGTTTTCGCCGAAGTGGGACGAGGCGTAGCGGCGGGATCTCCACAATTGAGCGGACGAGTATTTGGCTCCGTCCTCGTCATTCCGGGGCGCTCGCAAAGCGAGCGAACCCGGAATCCCGAAATGCAAGTCCCAACGCCTTGCCCCACACCTCCAGATTCCGGGCTCACGCGCTGACGCGCGTGCCCCGGAATGACGGTGTGACTGGGCATGAAGTAACAGCCGCCGTGGGGTGTCGTCGCCCTACCCTCGTCATTCCGGGGCGCGCGCAAGCGCGAACCCGGAATCCCGAGGTGCTGGCCGACCCGCCGTGCCCCATGACCGCAAGATTCCGGGTTCGCTCGCTGGCGCGAGCGCCCCGGAATGACGGTGCGGGGGACATGATGGCGTTGCATTGCGTCGGCTTGCGCGCAGTGACAATGTGCGCGCCGGCGCACACTGGTGCGCCGCCCTGCGACCTGCCTCGAGTCTCCACCATGTCGAAATCCACCCGCGCCACCCAGATGCTGGAGAAGCTCGGCGTCGCCTTCAAGCTGCACAGCTATGAGTACGATCCGAATGCCGAGGCGATCGGACTGGCCGCCGCAGCGGCGGTGGGGGTCGAGCCGAAGCGGATGCTGAAGACGCTGATGGCCGAGCTGGATGGCAAGCCGGTGTGTGCGGTGATCGCGTCCGACAAGGAAGTCAGCATGAAGAAGCTGGCGGCCGCGCTCGGCGGCAAGAGCGCCAAGATGATGAAGCCGGCCGACGCCGAGCGGCTGACCGGCTATCACGTCGGCGGCATCTCGCCGTTCGGGCAGAAGAAGCGCGTGCCGGTGGCGATCGACGACGCCGCGCTCGCCGAAACCACCGTATATCTCAACGGCGGCCAGCGTGGCCTGCAGATCGAACTCGATCCCAACGCCGCCGTCACCGCGCTCGGCGCCGTGGCGCGCCCGATCGCAGCGGACTGACAGGCCCGTTCGCCGCCGCGCATGCTCGCGATGCGTGCAGCCCGCTTGTGATCTGTGCAAAAACCCGTATTGCTGGGGCCAAATCTCAAAGGGAGGCGGCGTTCTGCTGATGCGGGCATGGCCGGGCGTGCGCGCCGCTTCCGAGCCACCGGGCCTGCTATGACCACCACGACGCCGCCCGCTGAAGCGCCCCGCTTCGGCTGGATCTCCGACCAAGCCTATCTGCTGCTGAGCCTGACCTCGCTGTTCTGGGCCGGCAACGCCATTGTCGGCCGCGCCATCGCCGGCCACTTCCCGCCGGTGACGCTGTCGTTCCTGCGTTGGACCTGCGCGTTCCTGATCGTCGCGCCGTTCGCCTGGCGGCACCTGATCGCGGATTGGAAAGTGATCCGCCGGCATCTGCCGCTGATGGTGTCGGTGTCGGTGATCGGCATCTCGACCTTCAACACGCTGCAATACACCGCGCTGCAGTACACCTCGGCGCTCAACGTGCTGCTGCTGCAATCCACCGCGCCGCTGTTCGTGGCGCTGTGGGCGCTCATCGTGCTGCGGATGCGGCTGACCCTGACCCAGGCGATCGGCATCGGTTCGTCGATGATCGGCGTGGTGGTGATCATCCTGCACGGCAACATCGCCGAACTCGCCGCGATCGATCTCAACCGCGGCGACGTGCTGTTCGTCTGCGCGCTGGCGAGCTTCGGGCTCTACACCACGCTGACCCAGAAGCGGCCGCCGATGCACGCGCTGTCGTTTCTCGGCTTCACCTTCGGCTGCGGCGCGCTGTTTCTGATTCCGCTCGAAATCTGGGAGCTGAGCACCAAGCCGCTGCCGGCAGTCGATTGGCGCAATCTCGGCGCGCTCGCCTATGTGGCGGTGTTCCCGTCGATCCTGGCCTATCTCTGCTACAACCGCGGCGTCCGGCTGATCGGTGCCAACCGCTCGGCACCGTTCTTCCATCTGGTGCCGGTGTTCGGCTCGGCGATGGCGATCCTGTTTCTCGGCGAGCAGCCCCACCTCTACCATGCCGTCGGCTACGCACTGGTGCTGACCGGCGTGGTGATCGCGGCGCGCAAGCCGAAGACGGCGTGAGCGCGCCGGCGCTCACTTCACCGGGATGTGAAACTTGCTGAACGCCTCGCGGGTGCAGATGATCAGGTGATCGGCGCAGGCGTTGCGCCGATGCGGCTCGCACTGGCTGAGATATTCCGGCGACCGCATCATCGCCATGAACGCCGCGACCGTCGGGTAATACACCAGCGAGACATAGTCCCAGGGGGCGTGGTCGGAGCGCCCGAGCGCGATGCCCTTGGCGTTCCCGTTCCACAGCAGCATGCCGCCATGCTCCTTGATCAGCGCTACCTTCTGGGCACTGTAGCGCAAGTAAGCATCCCAGCCGGTGCCGTCGCCGTCTGCGGACTGCTCGTTGAACCGCAGCAGGTTCACCATCACCACCGGGCCGGGATCGTCCCGGTCGAGCGCCGTCAGCCCTTCGATGTTCAACTCGTCGATGCTCATCTTCGCCCCACTCGATCCCTGCGCCAGCATGCGCAGATCGCCGGCGACGTGGTAGCCGATTCTTTGCCGCGGCCAACCGCGCCGCGGCAACGCTTCCACCCGCGCCGTGCATGGAACTCGCCGCACGCGCAAACTCGCGACGCATGCCAGCAATCCGCCGCGCACCTCTTTTGCGCCGACGTGAATTCAGGCACGAAGACCAAAATGGTTCCCTTGCCCCGGCCCTCGATTTGATCGCCTGGTCCCGCTCCGCTTTCGGCTGGCTCGCCCACCAGCCTTATCTGCTGCTCAGCCTGACCTCGCTGTTCTGGGCCGGCAACATCGTGCTCGGCCGCGCGGTGGCCGGCCACGTGCCGCCGGTGACGCTGAGCTGCGCGCGCTGGGTCGGCGCGATGCTGCTGCTATTGCCGTTCGCCTGGCCGCATCTGCGGCACGACTGGCGCAAGCTGCTGCACCACTGGAAGCTGATGATCGTGCTGTCGGCGACCGGCTTCGCGATCAACAACGCGCTGTCGTATTGGGGGCTGCAATACACCCAGGCGCTCAACGCGCTGCTGATGCAGTCCTCCGGGCCGCTGTTCGTGGCGCTGTGGTCGCTGCTGCTGTTCGGCGTGCGGCTGACCTGGATGCAGGCGGCCGGCATCGCGCTGTCGCTGCTCGGCGTGCTGACCATCATCCTGCGCGGCGACTTCGCGGCGCTCGCCGGCATCGAACTCAACCGCGGCGACCTGATGGTGGCGGGCGCGCTGTGCGCATTCGGGCTGTATTCGGCCTTGATGCCGAAGCGGCCCGCAACCCATCCGCTGTCGCTGATCGTGGTGACGACCGGCTGCGGCGCGCTACTGTTGCTGCCGTTCAGCGCCTGGGAATACGCCAGCGGCGTGCGGCCGAGCGCCGACTGGCTCAGCGCCGCGACGCTCGCCTATGTGGTGATCTTCCCGTCGATGCTGGCGTATCTCTGCTTCAACCGCGGGGTGGCGCTGATCGGGCCGAACCGCTCGGCGCCGTTCCTGCATCTGATGCCGGTGTTCGGCTCGGTGATGGCGATCGTGCTGCTCGGCGAAAAGCCCGAGCTGTTTCACCTCGCCGGCTACGCCATGGTGGTCGCCGGCGTGTTCATCGCCGCCCGGCGGTGACGGAACGCGCAGCCGTCAGGCCGCGCGCACCGTGTGCATGAACTTGCCGACCTCGAGCTTGAGCCGGTTGCTCTCGCCGGCGAGCGACTGCGCGGCATGCAGCACTTCGCCGGCCGCGGCACCGGTGCCGCTGGCGCCGTGCTCGACCTCGACGATGTTCGACGACACCGCGCGGGTGCCTTCGGCCGCCTGCTGGATATTGCGCGAGATCTCCCGCGTCGCAGCGCCCTGCTCCTCCACCGCCGAGGCGATGGTCGAAGCGATCTCCGACATCTTCTCGATGGTGCCGCCGATGCCCTTGATGGCTTCGACCGACTCGTGCGTCGCCGACTGAATGCTGGCGATCTGCTGACCGATCTCGCCGGTCGCCTTCGAGGTCTGCTCGGCCAGCGCCTTCACTTCGGCGGCCACCACCGCAAAGCCGCGGCCGGCCTCGCCGGCACGCGCTGCCTCGATGGTGGCATTGAGCGCCAGCAGGTTGGTCTGCTGCGCGATGGTGTTGATCAGTTCGACGACGTCGCCGATCCGCGCCGCAGCCTGCGACAGCTCCTCGACGCGGTGATTGGTGTGGGCCGCCTGCTCGACCGCATCCGACGCGATCTTGGCCGAGGCCTGCACCTGGCGGCTGATCTCCTCGACCGACGCGGTCATCTCCTCGGACGCCGACGCTACCGACTGCACGTTGGTGGAGGCTTCTTCCGAGGCACCGGCGACCGTGACGGTGAGATGCTGGGCGCGCTCGGCATTGACGTTCAGGGTGCCGGCGGAGGCTTCCAGTTCGGTCGCGGCCGACGACACCGTCTCGATGATCTCGCCGATCGCGCTTTCGAAATCGTCGGCGAGCTTGTGCATGTCAGCGCGGCGCTGCGCGGCAGCGATCGCATCCTGGCGGATTCTAGCCTCGGCCTCTTCGCGCGCCTTGGCGGCGGCGTGGACCTTGAGATCCTCGATCGCATTGGCCATGTCGCCGATCTCGTCCTTGCGGTCGAGGCCCGGCAGCGTCAGGTCGAGCTGTCCCTGCGCCAGCTTGTGCAGCGCGCCGCCGAGTTCGGCGAGCGGACGCAGCACGCGGCGGAACGTGATCCACAGGCTGATTACCACGAGCGCACCGGCGGCGCCGAGTGCGGCCAGCGCCCGGATCAGCCGCGAACTGCTGTGGGCGGAATCCGCAGCGGCTTCGGCATCGGCCGCCTGGCCGATCGCGCCGGCGAGCTTGAGGATGGTCTCGACCCCGTCGGTGGCGCGGGCGATGTAGTCGCTGCCGCTGAGCGGATAGGCGCCGGTGTCGCTGGCGGCGAGCACGCTGCTCCGGACCCGCACATAGGTTCCGAAGTAATCGGCATCGACGCTGCGGATCGCGTCGATCACCGCGGCCGGCGTGTCGGTGCGCTGCTTCAATGCGGCGATCATCGGCCACGCCAAATCGATCTGGCCGCGGAACGCCGAGATCTCGCCCATCTCAGCAGGCGTGAACTTGGCCCGGGCGCTGACCTTGGCGCCGAGATAAGCGCGCTCCCGCCCGGCATTTTCGGCCATCACCGCCGCCAGATGCCGGAGCCGGATCATCTGCGCCAGCGCCACCGACGGCGGATCGGTCAGCGTCTCCAGCGTGCTGCGCAGCGAATTGCCGGCGACATCGATGCTGCGGGTGATGATGCCGAAGGTGCCGCGCACCACCTCCGGATCGCGTGCGGACGCCGGCTTGGCAATGGCTTCGTCCACACGCGGACGCAGGGCGCCGTGATCCTGCTGGGCGCGCTGCGCATCGGTGATCGCGGCGCCGCCGGCCTTCATCTGCGGCACATCGCCGATCAGCCGCAGCGCCTCGGCGAATGCGGTGTCGCCGGAATTGCGCGCCTTGGCGATGTCGGCGCGGCGCTCGGGATCGGTCGGCTCCGGGGCATTGAGCGCCGCGTTGCTCAGGCCGCGCTCCAGCGCCCACCGGCCGGCGCTCTTCAATAGCAGCTGCGAGATGCGATTGACCTCGACGAAGGCTTCGGACTGGCGGCGGCGGATCACCGCGTCACGCGCCTCGAACCCGGCGAGCGTCATGGCGGTGGCCGCGAGCGCGAGAACGATCAACGGCAGCAATACACGGATTTTAAGAGACATCGCCGGCTCCTGATTGGCGCGTTTCAACGAGCGACGGCGACGCGCGCCTGTTCCGAACCTGGAACAGGCCGCAGGAAATCTAATGGTCCGATTTCGATGGTGGGGTTCGCCGTTGAACGCCGGGCATCACGCCAATCGCGGCAGATCGACACTACCTACGCGCGTATCAATCTTCGTTAATCGCGGGCTACGTATGAGTCCGTAGCGACGAAAGACGAAGACGCCTGCCACTTGTTACTTACACTCTAGAGCATCTCTGCTTTTGACAGAATCAGGACCGAACTTCCTAGCGGTCGCAGCTCGTAGAGCCTCATGGTGAGGAGGCGCGAAGCGCCGTCTCGAACCATGCGCCGCAGGCGATGTGGCTCCTCATCCTTCGAGACGCCCGGCTTTGCCGGGCTCCTCAGGATGAGGACTTCGGACGCTTGGCAAAGGCCAAATCCGGTTCAATCAATCGATGAAGCGCTCTAAAATACTGCGGCGCCGCCGTGCGAGACGGCGGCGCCGAGCGCGTAACCGCAACTGACGACAGCCAGGTCAGGCGGCGCGGATGGTGTCCAGGAAGCGTGCGACTTCGCGTCGAAGCAGATTGCTGTCGCCGGCGAGCGACTGCGCCGCCGCCAGCACCTGCGACGACGCACTGCCGGTCTCGCTGGCACCGCGTTGCACGTCGCTGATGTTGCCGGTCACCTGACTGGTGCCGCGCGACGCCTGCTGGATGTTGCGCGAAATCTCGCGGGTCGCGGCGCCCTGCTGCTCGACCGCGGACGCGATCGACCCGGCGATCTCGGAGATGTGGCCGATGGTGTCGGTGATCTCCTTGATGGCCGTCACCGACTCGCCGGTGGCCGACTGGATGCCGCTGATCTGCGCGCTGATCTCGCCGGTCGCCTTGGCGGTCTGCTCGGCGAGCTGCTTGACCTCTGCGGCCACCACGGCGAAGCCGCGGCCGGCCTCGCCGGCACGCGCCGCCTCGATCGTGGCGTTGAGCGCCAAGAGGTTGGTCTGGCCGGCGATGGTGTTGATCAGCTCGACCACGTCGCCGATCCGGGTCGCGGCCTTGGCGAGCTCGCCGACGCGGTCGTTGGTCTTCTGAGCCTGGTTGACCGCCTCGTTGGCGATCCGCGAGGACTCCTGCACCTGCCGGCTGATCTCGTCGACCGACGCCGACATCTCTTCGGTCGCCGTCGCCACCGACTGCACGTTCGACGAGGCTTCTTCGGACGCCGAAGCGACCATCGAGGTGAGTTGCTGCGAACGCTCGGCCGTCGTCGTCAGCCTGCCGGCCGAGACTTCGAGTTCGGTCGAGGCCGACGACACCGTTTCGACGATCTTCCCGACGGCGGATTCGAACTTGTCGGCCATGTCGTTCATGTCGCGCCGGCGCGCCAGATCGGCGCTGGCCTGATCCTCCGCACGCTGCGCGATGCTGCGTTTGAGTTCGCCCTGCATGGTGCGCAGCGAGGCGGCGAGCACGCCGACTTCATCGGCCTGTTCGATCGCCAGCTTCTGGTCGAGCTCGCCCTTGGCGATGCCGTCCGCGAAGTTGGCGCAATCGCCGATCGGACGGGCGATGCTGCGGGCTGCGAACGCGATCACCGTGATGGCGAGCACAACAACCAGGATGCCGGCGCCGAGCTGCCAGAACATCGCCGAGTTGGCGCGCTCGTTCAGCGCGGTGTCGAGCTCATGTGCCGAGGCCAGCACCACTTTGCGCGGCACCGAGATCAGCACCGACCACGGCGTGCCGGTCCGTCCCACCGAGATCGGCGAGTAGACCTCGACGTTATCCCACTTCGGATCGTCGAGCACCGTGCCCTTGCCTTCCTTGACGATCGCCAGACTCTCCGACCAGCGCGGATCGGCGCTCGACGCCGCCTTGCCGATCGATTCCGGATTGGCGCTGTTGGCGACGATCAGGCCGGTGTCGTTGAGGATCGCGACCTTGCCCTTGCCGCCGAACAGCGAGCGGTTGGCCTGGGTGGCGAGCTTCTGCACGAAGTCGAGATTGTAGTCCGCACCGGCGACGCCGACGAACTTGCCGTCGATCTTGATCGGCACCGACATGGTGGCGAGGAACACCGCCTTGCCCTGCACGATGTAGGGCAGCGGGCCGAGGATGTTCTCCTTGCCGGTCGCCTTCGGATTGATGAACCACGCGCCCTTCACCAGGCCGTTCGGATGCCGCTCCTGGCTGTCGTATTCGACCAGCGGCTGCACCGCGATCGAACCGCTGGCGCTGCGGGTCCAATACGGCAGGAAGCGGCCGGTGTTATCCGACCCCATCGTCTGGCGGCCCTTGAACGCCACGTCGTTGCCGTCGAGCGCGTTCGGCTCCCAGGCCGAGTAGGTGCCGTTGAACGCCGGGTTCTGCTCCAGCGTATTCTTGAGCACCGCGTTGAGCTGCAGGCGGCGATTGCCGTCGGTGGTGCCCGCATTGTTGGGATCGGCCAGCACCTCGAAGGCGTGCGCCATGTTGCGCGCGGAGTCGAGCCCGAGGTCGAGCTCGGCCTTGATCACCGAGGCTTCGGAGCTGGCGCGGTTGAGCAGGCTTTCCTTGGTCTGCTGATCGACCAGCTTCATCACCTCGGCGGTGACGTAGTGGTGCGTGCTCTGCGCCGACAGGACGCTGTAGCCGATCAGGATCAGGCTGGCGCCGGTCAGGCAGAGGCCCGCGACCAGCGCAATCTTGACCTGAATTTTGCGGATGGATTTGAACGAGAACGACATGAGGCACTCCTAGGAGAGCCCCATGCTGATTGCCGGCTATTTGGAATTGTTTAAGCAAACGCCTCGTGCGGTTACGAGGAAAGCCGGTTCCCGACCAAGACTTAGGTCTAACGCCGCGTGTAGCACCGCGACTAAGCACCGCCGATCAGGATGCCGACACCGAGCACAATGACGCCGCCCAGCACGATCTGGAACACCGCGTGCAGGAACGGCGTGTCCATGTATCTGGCGCGGACGTAAGCGATCACCCACAGTTCGACGAACACCACCAGCGCGGCAATGCCGGTCGCGATCCAGAACGCGTTGGCCCAACTATCAGGGACGAGATACGGCAGCGTGTGACCGAGGCCGCCGATCGTGGTCATCAGTCCGCAGATGCCGCCGCGCAGCCACGGCGAGCCGCGCCCGGTCATCGAGCCGTCGTCGGACAGCGCTTCGGCAAAGCCCATCGAGATGCCGGCGCCGATCGAGGCGGCGAGACCAACCAGGAAGGTCTGCCAGTTCTGATGGGTCGCGAAGGCGGCAGCGAACAGCGGTGCCAACGTCGACACCGAGCCATCCATCAGACCAGCGAGACCGGGCTGGACGTATTGCAGCACGAACATCCGCCGCGCCGCGTGATCCTCGGCGCTGCGCGCGTCGGGGGTGAGGATCTTGTCGGTGAGCTGGGTGGCGCGCTGCTCGTGGCGCTTCTCGAACTCGGCGAGGTCGGACAGCAGCTTGCGGATGTGGACGTCGGTCGCCCGTTCGGCGGCTCGCTCGTAGAAGCGCTGCGCCTCGAACTCCATCGTCTCGGCTTCTTTGCGGATGCGGTCGAGCGGCAGATTGCGGGTCAGCCAGATCGGGCGGCGGCGGATGAAGCCTTTAACGTCCTCCCGGCGGATCGGCGGCAGGTCCGGCCCGAACCGCTGCTCGTACATCCGTAGCAGCATGTGGCGATGGCCCTTCTCCTGCTGCGCCATCTCGGTGAACACGCGCGCGGAATCGGGGTATCGCTCGGCCAGATCCTCGGCGAACGCCAGATAGATCCGGCTGTCTTCCTCCTCGCCCGAGATGGCGACGGCCAGGATTTCACGCTCGGTGAGGTCGGAAAACGCCTTCATTTCAGCACCCGCAAGTTTAGAACGTTTCTAAATAGGATCACCGGCCAGGGGAGTCAAAGCCGAGCTCGGCAGCGGGAGGCCAATTGGTCGCAGGGCCCGTCATCGTCGCTTCATCGATCCGTCAGGCCTCTGTGACCGAGCGCCGCCACAAGACCGGCTTTCCATTCCAGGAGGCTGTTCATGCGAAAACTACTGCTCGGTTCGGTCGCGGTCTTTGCGCTGGCGACGTCCGCCGCGCTGGCGCAATCCGAAGGCGAATTTCCCGCCACCCTCGCCGGCCATGCGGTGCTGTCGGCGGCCTCGTTCGTCGACGCGCCCGCCGATGCGCCGGCCGATCTGAAGACCTCGGGCAAGTACACCACCGGGCAGCGCGTCGAAGCGCAGGGCAGCGTGATGGGCAAGTCCAACGGCCGTCCGACCGGCGTGTCGGTGCCGTTCAAGGGCCAGCCGCTGCAGGGCCATTCCGGCATCAAGGCGATGCCGGACGGCACCTTCTGGGTGCTGACCGACAACGGCTTCGGCTCGCGCTACAACTCGGCCGACTCGATGCTGTATCTCGACAACTACAAGATCGACTGGGCGACCGGCACGGTCGACCGCAAGCAGACCGTATTCCTGCACGATCCGGACGAGAAGGTGCCGTTCCGCATCGTCCACGAAGACACCGACAAGCGCTATCTGACCGGCGCGGACTTCGACACCGAAGGCTTCCAGATCATCGGCGACCGGTTCTGGATCGGAGACGAGTTCGGCCCCTACATCATCGAAGCCGACCTGACCGGCAAGATCATCGGCGTCTATGAGAGCATGGCCGACGGCAAGCCGATCAAGTCGCCGGATCATTGGTCGGTGCAGTCGCCCGGCGCGCCGGGCGCGACCTACACCGGCGTCAATCTCAAGCGCTCCAAGGGCTACGAAGGCTTCGCCGCCTCCAAGGACGGCAAGTTCCTGTACGGCCTGCTCGAAGGCCCGCTGTGGGACGCCGACAAGAAGGACTGGGAAAAGGTCGACGGCAAGGAAGCCTCGCGCATCCTCGAATTCGACGTCGCGCAGAAGAAGTTCACCGGCCGCTCCTGGCATTACGTGTTCGAGCAGAACGGCAACGCGATCGGCGACTTCAACATGATCGACGCCACCCACGGCCTCGTCATCGAGCGTGACAACGGCGAAGGCACCAAGGACAAGGCCTGCCCCGAAGGCAAGACCGGCACCGACTGCTTCAACGATCTCGCCAAGTTCAAGCGCGTCTACAAGATCGAGCTGACCGATGCGAACGCCGGCAAGCCGGTGAACAAGATCGGCTTCATCGACCTGATGAAGATCCGCGATCCGGACAAGAAGGCGAAGAAGCCGCTGACCGACGGCGTGCTGGCGTTCCCGTTCTTCACCATCGAGAACGTCGACAAGGTCGACGACCGCCACATCATCGTCGGCAACGACAACAACCTGCCGTTCTCGTCGAGCCGCGACCCGAACAAGGCCGACGACAACGAGTTCGTCCTGCTCGAAGTCGCCGACTTCCTGAAGGCGAAGTAAGCACTGGAAAGCAAAGAACTGTGTCGTTCCGGGGCACGCGCATCAGCGCGTGAACCCGGAACCTCGCGGTGCGGTCCTGCGGCGTTACTTCAACATCTCGAGATTCCGGGTTCGCGCCTGTCGGCGCGCCCCGGAATGACGTTGCGGCGGGAGGCGCCGCTTCGGCATACGAATCTCGCGTCCGTTGTCATTACGCCGGCGGTGACATCCAGCGGGTCAGGCGCGCGAACATGCCTTTGGGCGGCAAGGCCGACGGCGTGTCGTCGGCGGATTCGAGACGATTGAGGAATTGTTCGAGAAACCGCGCGTCGCTGGTTTCGATCACGACGAAATCAGTATCGCCGGTCGAGACCGTGTAGACGTAGCGCAGGCTTGCCGCGCGTGGCATCGCGCCCGCGCCGGCCAGATCCTTGGCGATGATGACGCCATCCGGATCGATATCGCGGGCGATCAGCGCGCGGGTGAGCCACGCCAGATTGCCGACGAATTCAGGTTCGAAAGCGACGGTGCCTTGCAACATCATGGGCATGCGTTGTCTCTCGTCCTTCACGCATCCCCCCAGCAGAGAATTGTCACCACTGAAGGCCAAAAGGTTCAAGCCCCGAGCACGATCAGGCGGCGCGAATCTTGCGGAGGAAGTCGTCGACCGCCGATTGCAGTGCACCAGACTGGCTGTCGAGCGCCCGGGCATGCGAAAGTACTTCCGAAGCCGCGTCGCCGGTCGCCTGGGCGGCGGAACTGACACCGCCGATGTGATCGCTGATCTCGCTCGAACCGGCCGCAACCGACTGAATGTTGCGGGCGATTTCCTGCGTTGCAGCCCCCTGCTGCTCGACCGCCGTCGCAATCGCCACGGTGATCTTGTTGATCTCGCCGATCGTCGCGGTGATGCCGCCGATCGACTGCACCGCACTCGCGGTCGAGGACTGCATCGCCGCGACCTGCGCAGAGATTTCTTCAGTCGCTTTCGCGGTCTGGCTCGCCAGCGCCTTCACTTCACTCGCCACCACCGCAAAGCCGCGGCCGGACTCGCCGGCGCGGGCGGCCTCGATCGTGGCGTTCAGCGCCAGCAGATTGGTTTGCGACGCGATCGAGTGAATCAGCTGCACGACTTCGCCGATCTTCTCGGCGCTGACCGACAGCTGCATCACCGTCCCGTTGGTCTCCTCGGCGTCGCTCACCGCCTTGCTCGCGACCGAGCGCGACTGATCGACCTGACGGGAAATTTCCTGCACCGAACTCGAGAGCTGCTCGGAGGCCGACGCCACGGTGCCGACCATGCCGGATGCCGAATCTGACGCCGCACCAACCGCCGCTGCACGCGTCGAGGCATCGGCCGCGGTCGAGGTCATCGACTGCGCGGTGTTCTGCATGTAGCGCGTGGCATCGGCCACGCTCCGCACCACGCCGTTGACGCTGCGTTCGAAATCGTCGGCGATGCTCTGCATCAGCGCGCTGCGCTCGGCCGCGGCGCGGCGCTGCGCCTCCTGCTCCTGCTGTTCGAGCCCGCGGATCCGGATCGCGTTGTCCTTGAACACCTGCACGGTCTTGGCCATCGCGCCGATTTCGTCGCCGCGGTCGACGCCGGGGATCGGTGCGTCGAGCTGGCCTTCGGCCAGCGAAGTCATGCGGGTGCCGAGCACGCCGAGCGGCTGAGTGATGCTGCGGCTGATCAGCCACGCGACCAGGGCACACACCACGCCGATGCCGACGATGACGACGCCGAGCCAGGTCAGAAGCGGCTTCAGCTTGGCGTTGATGTCCTGCAAATACACGCCGGTGCCGACGAACATGTCCCAGCCGGGGATTACGGCGGCATACGACACCTTGCGGAGCAGCTCGGTGCTGCCGGGCTTCATGAATTCGTAGATCAGCGTCACGTCGCCCTTGGCGGCGACGCCATCGCGCAGTTCGCGCACGATCTTACGGCCGCCGGTCTCGACGTCGAGCCGGTTGGTGCCGATCATTTTCGGATCGGACATTACGACCACCGAGCCGTCCATTTTGTAGGCGAAGAAGTAACCGTTAGTGCCGTCGTAGGTCATACTCTGGGCGCGCTGCTGGAATTCGGCGATCGCCTGCTCCTTGGTGAGCTTGCCGGCCGCGACCTGCTTCTCCAGCCCCATCGCCATATTCAGCGCGCTTTCGACCAGCGCCTTGGTCTGCTCGAACCGCTCGTTGCTCATTTCACGTTGCAGCATCGACGCCGCAAACAGGCCGGACGCCACCAGGCCGAGCATCGCGACGGCGACCAGGATGCCCAGCTTCGGCGAGATCCGCAGATTGGTGAACTTCACAGCGATCAGCTCCTACGCATTTCGAGACTAGCTGCGAGAAGCGTTACAAGCTCAGGGTGTCCAATCGGTTTAATAGTTCCCTCGTAGGAACCCGAGGGTTGCGCCCCCGGACCTTGCTAACACCCTGAAAAGACGAAGCCCCTGGCAGACCGTCGGATCTGCCAGGGGCTCATAAAGTGATCGCGGGAGCCGAAGCTCGCGGGAAGTCAGGCGGCGCGGACCTTGCCGAGGAAGTCGTCGACCGCGCGGCGAAGTTCGCCGGACTGGGCGTCGAGTTCACGGGCATTGGCGAGCACCTGGCCGGCGGCCGAGCCAGTGGCGCTGGCCGCTTCGGTGACGCCGCCGATATGCATGCTGATCTCGGTCGATCCGGCCGCAACCGACTGGATGTTGCGGGCGATCTCGCGAGTCGCCGCACCCTGCTGTTCGACCGCGGTCGAGATCGCCATGGTGATCTCGCTCATCTGCGCAATCGTCGCGGTGATGCCGCCGATCGACTGCACCGCGTCGTTGGTCGAGGACTGCATCGCCGCGACCTGCGCGGAGATTTCTTCGGTCGCCTTGGCGGTCTGGCTGGCCAGCGCCTTCACTTCGCTCGCGACCACCGCAAAGCCGCGGCCGGATTCGCCGGCGCGGGCGGCTTCGATGGTGGCGTTGAGCGCGAGCAGATTGGTCTGCGACGCGATCGAGTGGATCAGTTGCACCACCTCGCCGATCTTCTCGGCGCCGGTCGCCAGCAGCTTGACGGTCTGGTTGGTCAGCGCGGCATCGTCGACCGCCTTGCCGGCGATCTCCCGCGACTGTTCGACCTGGCGCGAGATCTCGGTGACCGAGGCCGACAGCTCTTCGGCCGCGGATGCCACCGTGCTGACGTTGTTGGAGGCGTTGGCCGAGGCCGACGACACCGTCGCAGCGCGGGCGCTGGCGTCGGTCGCAGTCGCGGTCATCGACTGCGCGGTCTGCTGCATGCCGGAGGTCGCAGTGGCGACCGACTGCACCACGCCGTTGACGCTGTGCTCGAACTCGTCGGCAAGCCGCTCCATCGCGGCGCGGCGCTCGGCTTCGGCGTGCTCCTTGGCGGCTTCTTCGGCGCGCTCCAGGTCGCGAATCCGCAGCGCATTGTCCTTGAACACCTGCACGGTCTTGGCCATCTCGCCGACCTCGTCGCCGCGTTCGATGCCGGGGATCGGCTGCTCCAGCTCGCCATGCGCCAGCGAATCCATCCCGGCGCCGAGCTTGGCCAGCGGACGGGTGATACCGCGGGCGATCAACACCGCGAACAGGCCGGCAGCGATTGCAATCGCGAGGATGGCGCCGCCCAGCGTCCAGAAGATCGGCTTCAGCTTGGCGTCGAGATCGTCGAGATAGGCGCCGGTGCCGACGAACATGTCCCAGCCGGGAATCGCCAGGCCGTAGGACATCTTGCGGATGTTCTCCTCGGTCCCGGGCCGGCGGAAATCGTAATACAGGGTGACGTCGCCCTTGGCGGCGACGCCGTCACGCAGCTCGCGCACCAGATAGCGGTCGCCGGTCGGCGTGTTCATCCGGTTGGTGCCGACCGCCTTCTTGTCCGGGGTGGCGATGGTGACGCCGTCCATGGTGTAGGCGAACAGATAGCCCTGGCCGTTGTCGTAGGTCAGCAGCGCCGCATCGCGGGCAAACTGCGCGATCGCCTGCTCCTTGGTGAGCTCTCCGGCCTCGACCTTCTTCTGCAGGCCGATCGCGAGATTGCGCCCCATCTCGGTGATGGCCTTGGCCTGCTCATACCGCGCGTTGAGCATCTCACGCTGCATCATTACACCGGCGAGGATGCCGGCCACGCACAAGCCGATCAGGGTACCTGCGACCAGCAGGCCCAGCTTCGGAGTAATTCGAAGATTACTGAACTTCACGGACTTCTCCCGAGGTGCAACGCGGCGCGAGAATTTTGCGCCTCGTACAACTACGCGGGAATTCTTCCCGGACAGTTACTGCAGCGCACTCAATCGTCCATTTTGCGAACCTTCCGTCCATTTCGCGCGGAGCGTGCAAACGAAAGCCCTCTCCCCGGTACCGGGGAGAGGGCTTGATGTCGTCGTGCTCGGGATCAAGCTACGGGGCTGAGCTGCTCCGCAGCGGTGCGATCCGGCCTTTCGATCAGAACGTCAGGGCCTTGACCTGCTTGACCTGCGGCAGCGCCTGGACCTTCTCCAGCACGTCGGCCGGAGCCTGACCGTCGATCGTCACCAGCGCGATGGCGTCGCCGCCTTCGGTGTGACGGCCGAGGTTGAAGGTCGCGATGTTGACCTTGGCGTCGCCGAGCAGGCTGGCGAACTTGCCGATGAAGCCCGGCTTGTCCTCGTTGGTGACGTAGATCATCGAGGCACCGAATTCGGCGTCGACGCGGATGCCCTTGATGTCGACCAGGCGCGGCTTGCCGTCGGCATAGACCGTGCCGGACACCGAACGCTCCTGCTTCTCGGTGGTCACCGTCAGAGTGATCAGGCTCTCATAGTCGCTCTCGGCGGCGCGGACGACTTCGTCCACCACCATGCCGCGCTCCTTGGCGATCACCGGCGCCGAAACGACGTTGATGTCGCCCAGCATCGGACGCAGCAGGCCCGACAGAACCGCCGAGGTCAGCGCCTTGATCTTCATCTCGGCCACTTCACCCTCATAGGTGATGGTGACCTTGGTGATGCCGGTGTCGGTGAGCTGGCCGGCGAACGAGCCGAGCTTTTCGGCCAGTTCGATGAACGGCTTCAGCTTCGGGGCTTCTTCCGCGGTGATCGACGGGAAGTTGATCGCGTTGGTGATCGCGCCGGTCAGCAGGTAGTCGCTCATCTGCTCGGCGACCTGCAGCGCGACGTTCTCCTGCGCTTCCGTCGTCGAGGCGCCGAGATGCGGGGTGCAGATCACGTTCGGCAGGCCGAACAGCACGTTCTTGGTGGCCGGCTCTTCGGAGAACACGTCGAACGCCGCGCCGGCAACGTGACCGGACTTCAGGGCTTCGGCGAGGGCATTCTCGTCGACCAGACCGCCGCGGGCGCAATTGATGATGCGGACGCCCTTCTTCATCTTGGCGATCGCAGCCGCGTCGATGATGTTCTTGGTCTTGTCGGTGAGCGGGGTGTGCAGGGTGATGAAGTCGGCACGCTTGAAGATGTCTTCGAGCTCGACCTTCTCGACGCCGAGATCCTTGGCGCGCTCCGGCGACAGGAACGGATCGAACGCGATCACCTTCATCTTCAGGCCGAGGGCGCGGTCGGCGACGATCGAGCCGATGTTGCCGCAGCCGATCACGCCGAGGGTCTTGGCGGTGATTTCGACGCCCATGAAGCGGTTCTTTTCCCACTTGCCGGCCTGGGTCGAGGCGTCGGCGGCAGGGATCTCACGGGCCAGCGACAGCATCATGGTAATGGCGTGCTCGGCGGTGGTGATCGAATTGCCGAACGGGGTGTTCATCACGATGATGCCCTTGGCGGTCGCCGCGGGAATCTCGACGTTGTCGACGCCGATGCCGGCGCGGCCGATCACCTTGAGACGGTTGGCCTTCTCGAGGATCTTCGCGGTCGCCTTGGTGGCGGAGCGGATCGCGAGGCCGTCATAATTGCCGATGATCTCGGCGAGCTTGTCTTTGTCCTTGCCGAGGTTCGGCTGGAAATCGACGTCGATGCCGCGATCCTTGAAGATCTGCACGGCGGCTTCCGACAGCGCGTCGGAAATGAGGACTTTGGGAGCGGTCATGGGATTTCTCCTACACCCTCCCCTTGAGGGGGAGGGTCGGCGCGCAGCGCCGGGGTGGGGTGAAAGCGTCGAGAATGGAAATTGGAGTCCGAGGGCGGGGAGAGTCTGTCACCCCACCCCGCCGCACCTACGGTGCGTCGACCCTCCCCCTCTAGGGGAGGGTGACTAATCAGGCCGCCTGAGTCAGCGAGGCCTTGGTGGTCTCGAACGCCCAGTCCAGCCACTGCGTCAGGGCCTGCACGTCGGCAGTCTCAACCGTCGCGCCGCACCAGATCCGCAGGCCGGGAGGGGCATCACGATAGGCGCCGAGATCGAAGCCCGCGCCTTCCTTTTCGACCGCCGCGACCAGCTTTTTCGCAAAGTCCGCCTGGGCTTCCGGAGACAGCGCGGTGATCGCGGGATCGACCACCTTGAGGCAGACCGAGGTGTTGGAGCGGATCGCCGGATCCTTGGCGAGGAAGTCGACCCACGGGGTCTTCGCCTGCCAGTCGGTCAGCACCTTGGTGTTGGCGTCGGCACGGGCGATCAGGCCCTTGAGGCCGCCCACCGACTTCGCCCACTGCAGCGCGTCGATGTAGTCCTCGACGCACAGCATCGACGGGGTGTTGATGGTCTCGCCCTGGAAGATACCTTCGATCAGCTTGCCGCCCTTGGTGAGGCGGAAGATCTTCGGCATCGGCCAAGTCGGTGTGTAGCTCTCGAGACGAGCAACAGCGCGCGGGCTCAGGATCAGCATGCCGTGCGCGGCTTCGCCGCCGAGCGCCTTCTGCCAGGAGAAGGTGACGACATCGAGCTTGGCCCAATCCAGCGGCTGCGCGAAGGCGGCCGAGGTGGCGTCGCAGATGGTCAGGCCTTCACGGTCGGCCTTGATCCAGTCGGCATTCGGAACGCGGACGCCCGAGGTGGTGCCGTTCCAGGTGAAGACGACGTCGGTGTTGCAATCGACCTTGGTGAGGTCGGGAATTTCGCCGTAACCAGCCTTGAGCTTGGTGACGTTGGGGAGCTTCAGCTCCTTGGTGATATCGCCGACCCAGCCGTCGCCGAACGATTCCCAGGCCAGCGTGGTGACCGGGCGCGGCCCGAGCAGCGACCACAGCGCCATTTCGACGGCGCCGGTGTCGGAGGCCGGAACGATGCCGATCTTGTAGTCGGCGGGGACCTCAAGCACGTCGCGGGTCAGGTCGATCGCGAGCTTGAGCTTGGCCTTGCCGACCTTCGCGCGATGCGAGCGGCCGAGCGGGGCGTCCTTGAGATTTTCGGGGGACCAGCCGGGGCGCTTCGCGCAGGGGCCGGAGGAGAATTGCGGCGCATTGGGCCGCGAAGCGGGCTTCGCTACAGTCATAGTCTATCCTTCCAGATAGCTGCCTCTCGGTGGGGAGAGGTTTCCCGCTGCTGGGGATAGTCCTTTGGCCTCGAAAGTCAAGGAACTTCGCCATCCGGGAGATCACGGACAGCTTAGACTTTCGAAAGCCGCGCCCTTGCCGGCAATACGACGAGACCATGACGAGCAAGAACGGACAACGCGCGCCGGCTGGAACGGCCGACGCGCGCTGCAAACGAGTAAGTTCAGACCGACCTGCTACTTGCCGACCTGACCGGGATGGCCGGGGCTGCTGGTGGAATCACCTGGCAGACCACTCGGCGACGCGCCGGTACCGATACTGCCAGGCGTCGAGGTGTTCGGCACACCCGGTTGATTAGTTCCCGAGTTGAGGCTTGATCCGGTCGTCGCACCCGACATTCCGGTTCCGGTCGCCGAAGTACTTGATCCACCCGGCGCCGACGAAATCCCCGCACTACCGGAATTCTGCGGCACTGAACTCGGCGCACTGATGCCGCCCGGCGAGGCCGCTCCGCCTGCGGTGCCGCCGGCTCCGCTGCCACCACCTGTGCCACCGGTTTGGGCCGATGCGCCTGACGCCGCCAGCAGCACGGCTGCGATGATCACACCACTCTTGGTCAAACCACTCTTGGATTCCATGACGTTCTCCCTTTGCTGTGAGGGGAGAACGGAGGCCGGCGCAATCTCGTTCCGCGCTATCACACACGAGTTAGGGCGACGGTGTAGGAACAGCCGAACGCGATCAGGCGACTTGTGAGATGAAGCGCTGCACTTCGTTCCGTAGTCGATCGACCTGGCCGGCGATCTCGCCCGAGACGCCGTTGACCCGTACCGCGATCTTGCCGGCATCGTCGGCGGCATGGCTGATACCAACGACGTTCGACGACACCAGCGCGGTGCCGGCCGAAGCCTGTTGTACGTTGCTGGCGATCTCGCGCGTAGCGGCGCCCTGCTCCTCCACTGCAGAGGCGATCGATGTACTCACCTCGTTGATCTCGCTAATGCGGCGGCTGATCGCCTCGACGGCCCCCACGGACTCCTCCGTGATCGACTGCATCTCGCCGATCCGCGCGGTGATTTCCTCGGTCGCCTTGGCGGTCTGGCTGGCAAGCGCCTTCACCTCGGCCGCCACGACGGCGAAGCCACGCCCGGATTCGCCGGCGCGCGCCGCCTCGATCGTGGCGTTGAGCGCGAGCAGGTTGGTCTGCGCCGCGACTGCGTTGATCAGCTTGACGACGTCGCCGATCCGCTGTGCCGCATCGGCCAGTTGCCGAATCTTGTCAGTGGTCTGCGCGGCCTCATCGACCGCCTGATGGGTGCTGGTGGTCGAGTGCTGGATCTGCCGCGAGATCTCGGCGATCGAAGCGGTGAGTTCCTCCGCCGCGCTGGCGACCGTCTGGACGTTGGCGGAGGCCTGCTCGGCACCGGACGCAACGCTCACCGATTGGCGGCTGGTCTCTTCGGCCGCATTGGCCATCGCGCCGGCATCGCCCTTCAGGCCGGTCGACGCGGTGACCAGCATACTGGCGACATTGTCCATGCCGGCCGCAAAGCACTGCGCTTCCTTGGCAACGTCGCGCACCCGGCGATCCATCACGCCGGTGGCATTGTTGATCGTGGTCGACGCCACCTTGAACGATCCGGGCAATCCGCGCGTCAGCACCTTGCGGAACGTCTTGCCCTGGCTGACGTAGTCCATCGAGGCCGAAGCCTCCCGAACGAAGGCGTCGACGATGTCGAGCATGTTGTTGACGCCGGCCTGCGCCTTGCCGATGTCACCGCCGTCGCGACGCCCTTGCACCCGCGCTTCGAGATCGCCATGCGCGGCACTTTCGGCCACTGCAGCAATCTCGCCGACCGCGCCTGCGGCCCCATGCAGCAGCCACGCCGCGACACCGATCGAGCCGAGACCGAGCAGCAATCCGACGATCTCCACGACCGAGCCGAGCGGTCCGATCAGGATACGCGCCGCGGCCAAGCCGAGCATGACCACGGCGGCACCGGCGACCGCGATCATCGCCTTAGACAGAGAAGACAAACTCATCATACTCGACGCCCCGATCCTTGATCATGCTCATCAGCAACGCGTAGCCCGCCAGCATGCCGTCCTTGGCGTTGCGATGCCGGTTCTCCTCGTCGCGCAATTGCCGATACAGCGCCTCGATCCGGGTGACCTGATCGCGATCGGGCTTGCGCCGATTGGAGTGGAAGCCGGTGACGTTGCGGTTGGCATCGAGCGTCGGCGTGACATGGGCGAACACCCAGTAATGATCGCCGTCGCTCGCCATGTTCACCACATAGGCGAAGATCTCCTTCTTGGCCTGGATGGTGTCCCACAGCAGCTTGAAGATCGACCGCGGCATGTCCGGGTGTCGCACCAGCGAATGCGGCGCGCCGATCACTTCCGAACGCGGAAATTTCGCCAGACGAACGAAGACGTCGTTGGCGTAGGTAATGTGCCCTTTGATATCAGTCTTGGAGACGATCAATTCATCTTCGTCGAACGGGCATTCGATGCCCGTCGGCTTCACCTGGGGCCGAGCCATCGGTCGTGCACTCCTGATCATGGAAACCTGAAGATGGAACCTGAACTGACAGGTCTCAGGCCGGTCTCCTCCCCGAGAAATTGCACTTCTTATACGGGGTAGAATCTTATTGAGCCCGTTACCCCGCCGTTAAACTGCCACTCAGTAGCAATACCGGGTTATGACAAGCCTGGGGAGTAATCGATTCAAAACCGCATCGTCATGCCGACATGCGACGGCTGAAATCCAAGGCGGACGTAGAACCGCTGTGCATCGACACGGCTCTGATGCGTAAACAATTCGACCAGTTTGCAGCCCTGGCGGCGCGCTTCATCAATCGCCCAGCGTACCAGCAGTTCGCCGATGCCGCGGCTACGGCAATCACGGGCCACACGAACGTCCTCGATGATCGCTCGGGACGCCCCCTGCGAACTCAGTCCCGGCAGCACCGCAAGCTGCAGACAGCCGACGACACGGCCGTCGTGATCTTCAGCCACCACCATCTGAATATGCGGCGAGCGCTCCAGGGCGTCGAACGCGGCGTAATACGACTCCGGCAGAGGGTCTTCGAGCTTCTCGCGACCGGCACCGAGATGATCATCGGCCAGCATCGCCACGATCGCGAACACATCGTCCCGGCGCGCAGGACGAATTCTGACGGCGGGATCGGCGCTCATCGGGCCACTCAACTCACGGACGGAAGGCCGGCAGGCCGAGGCCGGCTTCGGCCCAGGCAATCCAGGCTCGAACGGCTGGATAGTCCTTCAGCGCGAAACCGCCCTGCTCGGCCATCCGGGTGTAGGCCAGCAACGCCACATCGGCGAGCGACAGCCTCTCGCCGGCAAGAAACTGGGAATCTGCCAGATGCTGCTCCATCCGCGCCAACGCGGCGTGGCCGCGGCGAACCTTGTCCGGATCGAGCTCACTGGCCGGCTTGCCGAGATAGACCATCTGGAAGCGGCACACCGCGATATAGGGCTCGTGGCTGTACTGCTCCCAGAACAGCCACTCGTCCATCTTGGCCTCGAGCCACGGATCGGCAGGGATCAGGTCGCTGCCGCGAGCGAGATAGCGGATCACGGCGTTGGATTGCGCCAGCGAGCGGCCGTCGTCGAACGCGACCACCGGCACCTGCCCGGCCGGGTTCAGCGCCAGGAACGCCGGCGTCCGGGTCTCGCCCTTCATCGTGTCGATTGCGATCCACTCATAAGGCAGACTCAGCCGATCACAAGTCCACTTCACCTTCAGGCAGTTACCAGAGTTGAGGTCGCCGTAGATCTTCATGCGCGGAAGGCCCTCGCGTCTCCGGACAGAGACGAGCAGTCGCCGGAGCGTGCATCAACGTCAGATCAGAATTTGTAGCCGATACCGCCGCGCACGGTGGAGACCGCCGTGTTGATCGGCGCCGCGAATTTCTGATACTCCCACTCGGCACGCACGAAAAGTCCGCGGTAAAGCATCATGTCCATGCCGACGCCGCCCGAATAGCCGTAGATGAAATGGCTGTTCTGGACTTGGCTTCCGCTCAGCACCCAGGTGCCACCGGCGTCCGTACCGATAACGCTCGCCGATTGGACGATGTCCGCCTGTCCAAGCGCCACGCCGCCGAATGCATAAGGCAGGAAGCTGCCGAACGCATAGCCGGCACGCAGCCGCGCCGAACCGACGTCGTGGACGTTGATCCCAGCACTGGCGCCGTAGATCGCGCCGTAGTTCACGCCACCGGAGGAGATCTGCCGGGCCATCGATCCCGACGTCGAGCCGCCGAAATTGCCGTGCATGTAGTTGGCTTCGATACCGAGCACGACATCGTCCCATTGAGCGTTGTAGCCGACGAAGCCGCCCCAGCCCTGGCCATGGGATGAAGATTTGCCCAGCACTGGCCACGACGACACGCCGAGAGCCCCCTGGACTGCCGTGTTCACAAGGAGGTTGGAAACAATACCTTGCGTCGAATTGGTAAAGTCCATGTCGGAGGTGCCATAACCACCCTGAGCGCCGACGTAGAAGCCTTCCCAGTTGATCACACGGGGTGTTTCCACCAGCGCGCCGCGGAGTGGACCGTAGTCCGGCATGTCGGCCGCATACGCTGTCTGAGCCATCACGCCGACTGCCGCAGCCACCACAACTCTACGCATCGCTACACTCCTCGACGAACCTTTCCACAACCGCAATCATCGGCTGTTAACCTTAATTCTTCGTTGTCGCCCGAGGTATCCGACATAGAAAAACGGCGCGGAAAGCTCCCGCGCCGTTAATACTTTTAAACAATCGAGGGCGACGATCAGCCCTTGCGCATCAAGGGCGGCGGCGCGGCGTAGACCGGACCGGAGTCGAGATTCCAGCGCACCCCGAGCTTCAGGTCGTGCGAGGTAATATCGCGGAAAGTTGTCGGGTTGTAGATGTTGTTGGTGCCGTCGAAGGCGCGCAGATCGCCGGTCACACCCTTACCGAGATCGAGATAGCTATAGGCAAGTTCAAGCGTTACGTTGGGATTGACCTTGTAGGCCAAGCCAGCATGCGCTGCCCACGCCAGATTCCAGCGAGATGCCGTGTCGCCGTAAGCAACACCCGGTCCGACACCGCTACCAGGAGGGAACAGCGAACCAACATTCTGGTCGGTGAAATTAGCTACCGTCACCCGAGCGCCGCCGATACCCGCACCCACGAACGGCGTGATGCACCACCAGGTGCCAAGATCGACATACGCATTGGCCATCACCAACCATTCCGATTTGGTGGCGGTGTAGGTGTCGGCGCCGTAACCGATGGTGCCGCCATTATTGAAGGTGTTGTTGTCAGTTCCGTGGAATGACGACTTGCCACGATACTGACCGACAACGTCAGTGCGAAGCCAGTTATTAAACTGGTAGCCGACACCAATTCCGTAGATTCCAGCGCTGGCAAAATCGAGATTTTGACGCTGGGTTAGCAGGGTTGAATCAAGAGCGTTGTCGAGACGCTTGACCTGCTGGTTGCTGAACCCGACGTCGCCGCGCAGGTACCAGCCACCGAAATCTTCAACCGGGGGCGGCGCATAGGCGGGCGGCGGGGCAATCGGCATATCGGCCGCCATCGCGGCCGAGGCAACCAGCGAAGCCGCTCCAGCGGCCATCAGAATCTTCACGCTACGCATTGGCTTCGTCCTTTGGTCCAATGATCAATTACGAAGGCCCCACACCCGGAAACCTATGAGACCGAACGATGCCATCAATTTCTTAAGCGCGACTTAACCCTAATTTTTAAGGTTGATATTTGGTGTCGCAACGTTTTGCGCTGGTAACAACTTCAAACGCCAGCCCCGTGCCGACGCCGCAATGACTAACAAATCATTACTGACGAACGCGATCCGACTGGCCGGCGCACGAACAAAAAACGGCTCCAGTTCCATCGGAACTGGAGCCGTGATCGAGCGGATCAGAGCGACGCCCGCCCCAACGCTGCGCTAGTGAGCGTGGCGCGGCATCTTCGGCAGCAGCACCGCGAGCAGGCCGAGCGCCGGCAGGAACGAGCAGACCTGATAGACGAAGTCGATGCCGCGATGATCGGCGAGCTGGCCGAGCGCCGCCGCGCCGAGGCCACCGATCCCGAAGGCGAAGCCGAAAAAGATCCCCGAGATCATGCCGAAGCGATGCGGCATCAGCTCCTGGGCGAACACGATGATCGCCGGCGTCGCCGACGCCAGGATGAACCCGATGAACACCGTCAGCACCGCGCTGGCGGTGAGCCCGGCATATGGCAGCGCCAAGGTGAACGGCAGGATGCCCAGGATCGAGAACCAGATCACGTAGCGGCGGCCGAACCGGTCGCCGAGCGGGCCGCCGAAGAACACCCCGGCGGCGGTGGCAGCCAGGAAGATGAACAGGAAGATCTGCGCGGTCTGGGTCGAGACGTGGAACTTCTCGATCAGATAGAACGTGTAGTAGCTCGACAGGCTCGACAGATACAGCTGCTTGGAGAACAGCAGCGCCACCAGCACGACCAGCGCGACCATCACCCGGCGCCGGCTCGGCGCGTGCGGATGCGGCTGCACCACCATCTTCCTCTTGCCGGCGACCTGCGGCTTGTACCATACGCCGATGCGCCACAGCACGATGATGGCGAGGAACGCGATCGACGAGAACCAGGCAATCGAGGGCTGGCCGAACGGCACCACGATCAGCGCCGCCAGCACCGGCCCGAGCGCGGTGCCGGCATTGCCGCCGACCTGAAACACCGATTGTGCCATGCCGTGGCGACCGCCCGAGGCGAGCCGCGCGATCCGCGCCGACTCGGGATGAAACACCGCCGAGCCGAGCCCGATCATCGCCGCGGCGATCAGGATCACCGCATAGGAATGCGCGACGCTGAGCAGCAGCAGACCCAGGAAAGTCGAGCCCATGCCGATCGCCAGCGAGAACGGCTGCGCCTTCTTGTCGGTGATGTGCCCGACCACCGGCTGCAGCAGCGACGCGGTGAACTGGAACGCCAGCGTGATCATGCCGATCTGGCCGAAATCGAGCGCGTAGTTCGCCTTCAGGATCGGATACACCGACGGGATCAGCGACTGCATCGTATCGTTGAGGAAGTGCGAGAAGCTGATGCCGCCGAGGACAACGTAGGCCGGCCCGGCCGCGGCGGGCGCCGCCGGCTTGGTGAGTTCGGGTAGCGGCAGCTCGGCCGGATTGACCGGAGCAGCGATATCCGCATCGATGGTGACAGGCTTGTTCACGGCGTTTCCTGAGGTGGGCTTGGGGCGCCAACGCAAACTTCGCGGGCGCAATAACGACGAACGGCCGGCACGTTGGCCGACCGTTCATAAGTTAGTTCCAGGCGCTGCGTGTGTGTAGCGCGGATTTGCGATGGCAGCGTTGCACCCCGCCTGATGCGGCGGGAGCAGGCCTCAGGCGGCCGCAGCCGCCGCGTTGCCGAGCGCATCGACGATGCTGTCGACCACTTCCTCGACCACGTCGTGATTGTCGCCCTCGCCCATCACCCGGATCACCGGCTCGGTGCCCGACGGACGGATCAGCAGACGGCCGTGGCCGTTCAGCCGCTTCTCACCGTCCTGGATCGCCGAGATCACGCCGCTGTCATCGAGCGGCCGGCCGCTGCGATAGCGCACGTTCTTCAGGATCTGCGGCAGCGGATCGAACCGGTGGCAGACTTCGGAGACCGGACGGCCGAGCTTCTGCACCATCGCCAGCACCTGCAGCGCGGCAACGAAGCCGTCGCCAGTGGTGTTGAAGTCGGACAGGATGATGTGACCCGAGGACTCGCCGCCGACGTTGTAGCCCTCTTTCAGCATCTGCTCGAGCACGTAGCGGTCGCCCACCGGGGTGCGCAGCAGCGCTATGCCTTCGCCTGCCAGGAAGCGCTCGAGTCCGAGATTGGACATCACGGTGGCGACCACGCCCGGCTTGGCGAGGCGGCCGTCCTCCTTCCAGCTCTGGCCGATCACCGCCAGCAGCTGATCGCCGTCGACCACGTGGCCGCGCTCGTCGACCAGGATCACGCGGTCGGCATCGCCGTCGAGGGCAATGCCGATATCGGCGCGCATCTCGCGGACTTTGGCGCACAGCGCCTGCGGTGCGGTGGAGCCGCATTCCTTGTTGATGTTGAAGCCGTCGGGTTCGACTCCGATCGAAATCACGTCGGCGCCGAGCTCCCACAGCGCTTCGGGCACCACCTTGTAGGCGGCGCCATTGGCGCAATCGATCACCACGCGGAGGCCTTCGAGGCTCAGCTCGCGCGGCAGCGTGCGCTTGGCAAATTCGATGTAGCGATCGTGGACGCCGTCGATGCGGCGGGCGCGGCCGAGGCTGGCGCTCTGCGCCAGCTTCTTGTCGAGAGACTCGTCGAGCATCAGCTCGATCTGCTTTTCGACATCGTCGCTGAGCTTGTAGCCGAGCGGGCCGAACAGCTTGATGCCGTTGTCCTCGAACAGATTATGCGAGGCCGAAATCATCACGCCGAGGTCGGCGCGCATCGACTTGGTCAGCATCGCGACCGCCGGGGTCGGCATCGGGCCGACCAGCAGCACGTCCATCCCGACCGAGGTGAAGCCCGCGACCAGCGCGTTCTCGATCATGTAGCCGGACAGGCGCGTATCCTTGCCGATCACCACGCGATGGCGGTGCTCGCCGCGCTGAAACGCGAGGCCGGCGGCCTGGCCGACCTTGAGAGCCAGCTCCGGCGTGATCAAACCGTTGGCGCGGCCCCGGATTCCGTCCGTCCCGAAATATCTGCGGCTCATCCAATCATCCCCCGCCCTTGCCGGTCACGGTCAAAAACCCACGATTCGTCCGGGGCTTGCCGTACGGCGAAACGGCCTTATAGGCCCAAAATAGTTGCGGGGACTTCAAAAAATGTAATCAAAGATTACGCCGCCGACTTGGGACGACGGCGTAAGCACTTGATAAATATCATCTATCCAGATGTATGCCGCGTCGGGTGATTAATCCTTGCGGCGCTTATCCCCATCCGGTTTTGACGGTGCCGGCTGGGTCACGCTGACCGGGTCGGAGCCCGGAAACGACTCCTCGAGCCCTTCATTGAGCTGATCTTCCAGCTCCTTCTTGGACTTGGTCGGGATTTCGGCGGTCTTGGTGTCGGTCATCGCGGTCCTCCTGCTCGAACCTTGAGAATTCGAGGGAAACGCGCCGCGATGCACCGGGTTCCCCGAGTTTCGGCAAAGCCCGACGCGACGATTTTGCACATGGCGTCCGCGTGCTACAGGACGAGCGGCTCGCAACAACCCGCAAGAGGCGGACGGCATTTCCATGAAAGAGATCACCTGCATCGAAGACCTCCGCCAGATCCACAAGCGCCGGGTGCCGAAGATGTTCTTCGACTACGTCGACCACGGCTCCTACGCCGAGGAGACGCTGCGGGCGAATGTGGAAGACCTGAAGCGGATCAAGTTCCGCCAGCGCATCCTGGTCGACATCTCCAAGCGCGATCTGGCCACCACGATCCTCGGCGACACCTACGCGATGCCGCTGATCCTGGCGCCGGTCGGCTCGACCGGGATGCAGCACGCCGACGGTGAGATCCACGCCTGCCGCGCCGCGCAGGCCGCCGGCATCCCCTACACGCTGTCGACGATGTCGATCTGCTCGATCGAGGACGTCGCCGCCAATGTCGAAAAGCCGTTCTGGTTTCAGCTCTATGTGATGCGTGACCGTGGCTTCGTCAAAGCGCTGATCGAGCGCGCGATCGCCGCCAAGTGCAGCGCGCTGGTGCTCACGGTCGACCTTCAGGTGATCGGCCAGCGCCATCAGGACATCAAGAACGGCATGACGGTGCCGCCGCAGCTGTTCAAGCTGAAGAACGTCATCGACATCGCCACCAAGCCGCGCTGGGTGAAGGGCATTCTCGGCACGCCGCGGCGCAACTTCGGCAACATCGCCGGCCACCTGCCCGGCTCCAAGGATCTGGAATCGGTGTCGGCCTGGGTGGCATCGCAGTTCGACGCTTCGCTGAACTGGCGCGACATCGACTGGATCCGCTCGATCTGGCCGGGCAAGCTGATCATCAAGGGCATTCTCGACGTCGAAGACGCCCGCGAGGCCGTGAAGGTCGGCGCCGAAGCGCTGGTAGTGTCGAACCATGGCGGACGCCAGCTCGACGGCGCGCCGTCGTCGATCGAGGTGCTGCCGGAGATCGTCCACACGGTCGGCTCGCATATCGAAGTGATGTTCGACGGCGGCGTCCGCTCCGGCCAGGACGTGATGCGCGCGCTCGCGCTCGGCGCCAAGAGCTGCATGATCGGCCGCGCCTATATCTACGGCCTCGGCGCCTATGGCGGCCCGGGTGTCGCCAAGGCGATCGACATCATCGGCAAAGAACTGTCGACCACGATGGGCCTGTGCGGCGTCAATTCGATCCACGAGATCGACGAGAAGGTGCTGGCGGAGTAATTCCGCCCTGCCCTCTCCACGTCATTGCGAGCCGAAGGCGAAGCAATCCATCCAGCCGAGTGCACGGCGCTGGATTGCTTCGTCGCTTCGCTCCTGGCAATGACGGGGAGAGGACAACTAACAACAACAAAAGCAAAAATGAGGAGGAAACCGATGACCAATATGCAGACGAGCGTGCAGCCCGCTTCCAGCGAAGTGCTCTATGCGGTCGAGGATCACATCGCCACGATCACGCTGAACGCGCCGGAGCGGCTGAACACCATCTCCGGGCCGATGCTGAATACGCTCGCTGCGCTGCTCACCAAGGCCAACGAAGATCCCGACGTCCGCTGCGTGATCCTGACAGGCAACGGCCGCGCATTCTGCGCCGGGCTCGACCTCAACAAGGAGCGCGGCGACGAAGGTCTCAGCGCGGCGTCGTCGCCGACCACGCTCGACCTGCGCAACACGCCGCCGACCGTACTGCAGGCGATGGACAAGCCGACGATCTGCGCCGTCAACGGTGGCGCGGCCGGCTACGGCATGGATACCGCGCTCGGCTGCGACATCCGCATCATGGCGGAATCCGCCAAGCTGGCTGCCGCGTTCGTCAAGCGCGGCGTAGTGCCGGAGAGCGGCGGCACCTGGTTTCTGCCCCGGATGATCGGCTGGGCCAAGGCGGCAGAGCTGATCTTCACCGGCCGGACGCTGAGCGCGCGCGAGAGCCTGGAGTGGGGCCTCGCCAACGAAGTCGTCCCAGACGCCGAACTGATGGGACGCGCCCGCGCGGTCGCCAAGGAGATCGCCGGCAACGCGCCGCTGGCGGTGCAGGCGGCCAAGCGCATGATGCGGATGGGACTCAACGAGACCTTCCCGGATCACGTCCATCACGTGTACTTGCAGCTGCTGCCGCTGTTCAAATCCAAGGACATGGCCGAAGGCATCCGCGCCTTCCTGGAAAAGCGCGAGCCGAACTTCCAGGGTAAGTAAGCCCCGCGCCACCTAATCCTGCGCCACGTAGTCCTACGCGGCGCCGTCTTACGGTTTGATTCACCGATCGGGCGACATTGTGGAACAACACGCGAGCCCACTGCTGCCTTGCTGCAGACGGCTCGGCGCGTGTTCGCTATCGCAGCCAGCTCGATCGGAGCGCCATGACCGACCATCCCGAGAGCTCTGCCGCGGCTGCGGCGGGTTCAGCAGAGTTGAAGCCGCGCCTCCTGGTGATCGATGACGACCAGGTGCACCGCACGATCATCTGCAAGATCGCGGTGCGCGCCGGGTTCGAACCGGTGGAAGCCGGCACGCTCGACGAGGTCGTCGAGCTGACCACCTACAACGATTTCGAAGGCGTCACGCTGGATCTGTCGCTCGGCGAGCAGGCCGGCACCGAGGTGCTACGCCATTTTGCCGATCGCGACTTCCGGGCGCCGATCATCATCCTCAGCGGCGCCAAGAGCGAGATCGCGCGCAAGGCGCATGATTTCGGCGAGTCGCTCGATCTCACCATGCTGGAAGCGGTGTCAAAGCCGGTGGACCTCACCGAACTGCGCGAGCAGCTTTCGATCATCGCGCGGACGTGGCGGATCATGCACCACGCCGCGTAACGCCCGACGCTTACTTCGGCACCAGATCTGCCTCGACCAACGCCCGCAGCTCCGAGGTGACGTGCGGCCGCGCCCCGAACCACAGATCGAAGCCGCGCACAGCCTGGTGCAGCAGCATGCCGAGACCGTCCGCAGTGCGCAGCCCGCGCGCCTTGGCAGCGGCGAGCAGATCAGTCTCCAGCGGCACATAGACCAGATCCGCCACCACCGCGTCCGCCGGCAGCGCCGACAGGTCGATTTGAAGCGGCGGCTGTCCCTTCATGCCGAGCGAGGTGGTGTTGACCAACAGACCCGCGCCCGGCAACGCCGCGGGGATGTCGCTCCAGGCGATCGGCACCACGCGGTCGCCGAACAGATCGCGCAGCGCCTCTGCCCGCTCGATCGAACGGTTGGCGAGCGCGATCCGCTGCACGCCGCGCTCCAACAGACCGAACACCACCGCCCGCGACGAGCCGCCGGCGCCGAGCACCACGGCATGCGGGGAGCGATCCCAGCCCGGCGCCGAGGCATCGAGATTGCCGATGAAGCCTTCGATGTCGGTGTTGGTCGAGCGCAACAGATCGCCGTCGTAGTAAAGCGTGTTGGCGGCGCCGACGGCGCGGGCGCGCTCGTCCGGCTCGGTGAGCTGCAGCGCACGTTCCTTATGCGGGATGGTGACGTTGGCGCCGACATAGCCGTGCGTCTTCAGGTGCAGCACGAATTCGGCAAAGCCTTCCGGCGGGACCGCTTCGATCGAGTAGCCACCCTCGATGCCGAGCTGGCGCAGCCAGTAGTGATGGATCAGCGGCGAGCGCGAATGCGCCGCCGGCCAGCCGATCAGACACGCGGCGCGCTTGGTCGCAGCCATTTCGCCCTCCAACAGACGCGAGACCTCCGAAGCCTGTGAAAATCAGGCCGCCGCGCCAGCGTCAATCGCAAAACGCGGCGCCGCGACGGAAGTCGGGGACGTCAGACCGAGGCGGGCTGCGGTGCGGTCGCCTCCTGGGGTGCGGGGGTCTTGCCCTTGACCTCGTCGACCGCGCTCGCGATGTCGGCACGGTAGTGCGCCAGCGGCGGCTTGACGCCATGGGTGAGCAGCGCGCGGCGGACGGTCGGCGAGGCCCCGGTGACGATCAGCTTGATGCGCTTGCGCTGCGCCGACAGCGCCACCCGGTAGATCGCGTTCGCGGCGGTGGAATCCAGGAACGGCACCGCGGCGAAATCGACCACGAACACCTTGTGGCGATCGGCGATGTTGTTCAGCACCGACGACACCGTCGCGGCGGCGCCGAAGAAGAATGCCCCGGTGATGCGATACACCACCACGTCCGGATCAGTGACCAGCGACAGATCGGCGGCGGTGCCGCGGCGCTTGCCGCTCTCGTCGGCACGATCTTCCTGCGCCAGCCCGGAATACGCCTCCACCCCGGTGACTTCAGACATGCGGTGAATGAACAGCACCGCGCCGAGCGCAAAGCCGACCACGATGCCTTCGGTGAGATCGCGGAACACGGTGAGCAGGAAGGTCGCCAGCACCACCACCGCGTCGCCGCGCGACGAGCGCACCAGCGTGGCGAATTCGTGCTTCTCCGCCATGTTCCAGGCGACGATCGCCAGCACCGCGGCGAGCGTGGCGAGCGGGATGTAGCTCGCCAGCGGCGCCGCCACGAGCATGAACACCAGGAGGAACACTGAGTGCAGCATGCCGGCGATCGGCGTGCGCGCACCGGTGCGGATGTTGGTCGCGGTACGGGCGATCGCGCCGGTGACGCAGATGCCGCCGAACAGCGCCGAACCCATATTGGCGAAGCCCTGTGCCACCAGCTCGCAGTTCGAGCGATGCCGCCGCCCGGTCATGCCGTCGGCCACCACCGCGGAGAGTAGCGATTCGATCGCGCCGAGCAGTGCAAACGCCATCGCGTCGGGCAGCACTTCGATCACCTTGGCGACCGAGAACACCGGCCAGGACGGCAGCGGGAAGCTCTCGGGAATGCCGCCGAACCGGGTGCCGATGGTGGCGACCGGCAGCGAGAAGCCCCACACCAGCGCCGCAGTGACGGCGACCGCGATCAGCAGCCCCGGCCAGTTCGGCCGCAGCTTCTTCAGGCCGACGATCAGCACGATCGCGGTCAGTGCGATGCCGAGCGCGTAGAAATTCATCGTCGGCAACGCCTGCGCCAGCGCTTCGAGCTTGGGGAGGAACGGCCCCGGCTCGTGCGCCAGCTCGATGCCGAGCAGATCCTTGAGCTGACTGGCGAAGATGATCACCGCGATGCCGGCGGTAAAGCCGACCGTGACCGGATACGGAATGAATTTGACGTAGGTGCCGATCTGCAGGAAGCCGGCGATCACCAGCATGATGCCGGCCAGGAAGGTCGCGAGCAGCACGCCATCGATGCCATGGCGCTGCACGCTGAGCATCACCAATACGATGAATGCGCCGGCCGGGCCGCCGATCTGAAACCGCGAGCCGCCGAGCAGCGATACCAGAAATCCGCCGACCACTGCAGCGTAGAGGCCGCGATCCGGCGTGACGCCGGAGGCGATCGCGATCGCAGTCGACAGCGGCAGCGCCACGATCGCGACGGTGAGGCCGGCGATCAGGTCGGCGCGAAAGTCGCCGAGGCCGTAGCCCTCGCGCAGCGCCGTGATCAGCTTTGGGGTGAACAGCTCGCGGAAGCTCGGTTTGGTGGCAGCCACAAGTCGCCGGGAGGTGTCCATGCTGTTTGCTCCTGGTCCGCCCCGCTGCTGCACCGAAACCGTTAGGCCTCGTTGCGGGGCGGCGCCGGCTCTTTGAACCGGACGCCGCGGCCGCCGCCTTCGCTGCGGGAATTGTCTCCGATCAGGGTCACGCCGCAGCGGTCGAGGGCTTCGATCACCTTGGTGAGGGATTCCACCACACCACGGACGTTGCCTTCGCTCGCCTCCATCCGCTGAATGGTCGGCAGCGACACGCCCGACAGTTCGGCCAGCGTGCGCTGGTCGATGCCAAGCAGCGCGCGCGCGGCGCGCAATTGGGCTGCGGTCATCATGGATGAAGCATGAACTCTGATGTCTGAAGATGCCAATATGATGCTCTGAATAGCATCAAGCAAACAAAAAACAGCTGGAGTGATGTCTGAGACATCAGTCCAGCCGCTTCGGAGCAGTCATATTTTAGTGAGCGGGGCGGAAGACGTTCCGCCCCGCTGATTTTCCTAGGGTCAGGCCGCCGCCTGGCGGTGGGCCGCAACGATCTGGTCGGCGGTCCGCCCGCTGACTTCAGCCATATGGTCGAAGGTGCGGGTGAAGCTGCCCGCACCAGCCGTGGCCGAGCGCAATTCGACGATCAGGTCGCCGATCTCCGCCTCCGGCATGGTGGCGCGCACCATGTCCCAACCCGGCCAGCCCTCGCGGGTGTCGAAGCCGAGGATCTGGCCCCGCCGCCCGGACAGGATGGCGTTGACCTTGGCGGTCGCCTCGGTCGGGCAGACGATCTCGACGGTGTGGATCGGCTCCAGCAGCACCGGCTGGCACTGTGGCAGCGCCTCGGCAATGCCGATCCGCGCCGCGGTACGGAACGCCATGTCGGACGAATCCACGCTGTGATACGAGCCGTCGGTCAGGGTGACGTGGACGTCGACCACCGGGAAGCCGAGCGGTCCGGCACGCAGGGCATCGATCACGCCCTCCTCCACCGCGCCCATGTAGTTGCGCGGCACCGCGCCGCCGACCACGGTCTCGGCGAAGGCAAAGCCCTCACCCCGCGGCAGCGGCTTGATGTCGAGCACCACGTCGCCGAACTGGCCATGGCCGCCCGACTGCTTCTTGTGGCGACCGCGCTGAGTCACCGGCTTGCGGATGGTCTCGCGATAGCCGATCCCCGGCGCATGCGACTTCACGGTGACGCCGTAGCGATCGTGCAGCCGCTCCAACGCCACACGCAGATGCATCTCGCCCTGCCCCCACAGCACCATCTCGTGGCTCTGCGGATCGTGCACGATGGTGAGCGAGGGATCTTCCTCGTTCAGCCGCTGCAGCGCCTGGCCGAGTTTGACGTCGTCCTTGCGATCCGTAGCGGCCAGCGCCATCGCCAGCACCGGCGGCGCGGCCGCGACTTCGACCAGCGAGGCCGGCGCGGCCTTGCCGTTGCCGAAGGTGTCGCCGGTCTTGATCGCATCGAGCTTGCCGAGCGCGACGACTTCACCGGCCGTCGCCGACGAGCGTTTGCTGTCGTGGCCGCCGCCGACCGTCTGGATGCCGGAGACACGCGACGCCTCACCGGCCGACGACTGCACATTGTCGCCGTCGGCGAGCGTGCCGGCGAACAGCCGGGCCAGCGACAGCTTGCCGCCGTGCTGCAGATGCTGAGTCTTGAAGACGTAGCCGACCGCATCCTTGCCGGCGGTGACGCCGAGCCGCGCCGCGGTTTCGGTGACGTCCGGCGCTTCGTGACGCAGCGCTTTGAGAAGACGCAGCACGCCGTTCTCGCGGAGCGCCGAGCCGAGCAGCACCGGACAGATCACACCTTCACGCAGTTCGCGTGCAAGGTCGTCGAACACCGCATCGCGCGGCGGCTGGATGTCGTCGAGCAACTGCTCCATCAGCGCGTCGTCGTGATCGGCGAGCTTCTCGAGCATCGAGAACCGCGCTTCCTTCTCGCGGTCGAGATTGCCGCCTTCGAGGTCGACCACTTCGGAAGGCTTGTGCTCCCGATAGACGAAGGCTCGCTCCAGCGCGAGATCGACGTAACCGGCGATCAGGTCGCCGTTCCAGATCGGAATCTGGCGCAGCACCAGCGGGATACGCGAGGCCGGCTGCAGACTGTCGAGCACTTCGCGAATGCGTTTGTTGGCGCGGTCGATCTTGTTCAGGAACAGAAATCTGGGAATGCCGAGATCTTCGAGTTCGCGCAGAATCAGCTGCAACTGCGGCAGCTTGCGCTCGTCAGCTTCACACACCACCACGGCGGCGTCGACGGCGGGAAGTGCCGCGCGCATGTCGTGCGCGAATTCGACGGAGCCGGGACAATCGAGGAAGGTGTAGCTCTCACCCATGAACTGGGTGGTGACGGCAGTCAGGCTGAGGCCCATTTTGTGTTGGCGCGCCTCGGGGCTGGAGTCGCCGTGCGAGGTGCCCGCATCGACCGAGCCGGCCCGCGGGATGGCACCGGTTCGTGCCAGGATCGCTTCAAGTAGTGTGGTTTTTCCGCTTTGGAATGGGCCCACCAGTGCGATGCACCGGGGACCACGGGGACTTCTGACGTCTTGTCCCATCGCCGCCTCCTTCTATCTGGAGCTCGGCCCGTGATTGGGTCGGCAAGACGTGATGCTTTCGCAACACACGACACTTGGCAAGCGCGAAAAATTACGACGCGATGATGTCGGTGTTGAGCAGGATCAAGGACACCAAAAATTTGCGCTGCGACGCGTTTGCATCGCAGCGCAATGTTGCAAAACAGGAATTGTTCTGGCGGGCGCGCTGTTAGTTAGCGGCCCGGACGCAGCTCCAGTTCCTGCAGGCCGACCGCAACGTTGACGCCGGTCTGGCCCTGCAGGCTGACCGGCTGCAGCGCGATCGAATTCGCCGAACCGCCGATCAGCACGTTGGCACCGAGGCCGACGCCGACCGAAGCCGAGCCCTGCGCGCCCGCGTAGTTACCAGCGAGGTCGCCGGGGCCGAAGCGTTCGACCGGCGCGAACACCGCCCAGCCGAGCGCGGTTTCCGGAGTGATACCAATATCGAGACCGACCTTGCGGATCGTCGCCACATAGGGCGTGTCCGGCCGGCCTTCGCTACGCAGGACGCAGCCGAGATTGGTCACCGAACCGACGATGAAGCCCATGCTGGCACCGCCGCGGCATTCGAGCATGCCGACACGCACCCGGCCCTGTTGAGCATTGGCGGCGGTTGTTATCAGCGCGGCGGCGGCGAGGCCGGCGAGAAGTGAGAGGCGGCGCATAGCGAAGATCTCCGACGTGGGAAGGTGATGCGGAAGACGACCCGATTCGGGCGAACGCGCGAACTAGAGCGCGCCATCTAGTCACAGCATCGGCAAATCTTCAATGACACCCGGCGTAGCGCCAAGACCGAGTGTCCGAGCGTACAGCATCGTCCAGACGCAAAAAGGGCCCGCGCTGGCGGGCCCTTTTCGTTACGACGCTAATGCTTCGTAAACGCTGTCACTTAGTGATGATGACGGTGATGCTTACGATAATGCTTCTTGGCGATCGGGGCCGGCAGCAGCTGCACGTCGACGATGCCCGCGGTCGCGTTGAGACCGGTCTGGCCCTGCAGGCTGAGCGGCTGCAGCGCGAAGGCGTTGTTCGAACCGCCGATCAGCAGGTTGCCGCCGACGCCGAAGCCGAACGACGCGTTGGCGCCAACGCCACCGTAGCTGCCGCCGAGGTCACCACGGCCGACGCGACGGGTCGGGGCGTACACGGCCCAGGCCAGGCCGGTGTTCTGGGTGAAGCCGAGGTCGACGCCGATGCGCTGAACGTGCGCGATGTACGGCTCGGGACGACGGCCATCGGTCCGGAACAGGCACTCGAGCTGGGTGGTCGAACCGACCACATAACCGACGTTCGGGCCGCCGGCGCATTCGATCACGCCAACCTGCACCCGCTCTTGAGCGCTCGCGCTCGCGATCGAGGCGACCAACGCGACCGCAGCGAGACCGAACTGTCTGAGGGTAAACATAGAAGCACACTCCACATGTGGATTGAGATTGCGACGGCGACAAAAAGGAAGCGTCTTGTCCAAAACAAGGCGCTTTCGCAGTTTTGGAACGAATCCTGTGAACGTTGCGGATTGTTAATGAATTGTTTACCGCAAATTTCCACAGAACCGCTGAATGCGCTTGCAGGCATCCTCGAGATCCGAGGTCTTGGTGGCGTAGGAGATGCGGAACGCCGGGCCAAGACCGAACGCCGAGCCCTGCACCACCGCCACGCCTTCCGCTTCCAGAAGCTCGGTGACGAAGTCCTGATCCGTCTCGATCTTTTTGCCCGACGGCGCGGTCTTGCCGATGGTGCCGGCGCATGACGGATAGACGTAGAACGCCCCCTCCGGACGCGGGCAGTCGATGCCGGCCGCTTGGTTCAGCATCGACACGACCAGGTCGCGGCGCTCCTTGAACACCTTGTTGTGCGCGTCGATGAAGTCCTGCGGACCATTAAGCGCCTCGACGGCGGCCCACTGGGCAATCGAGCACGGGTTCGAGGTCGACTGCGACTGGATCGTCGACATCGCCTTGATCAGCTCGGCCGGGCCGCCGGCGTAGCCGATCCGCCAGCCGGTCATGCAATACGACTTCGACACGCCGTTCACCGTCAGGGTGCGATCGAACAGCTTCGGCTCGATCTGCGCCGGGGTGGTGAACTCGAAATCGTCATAGACGAGGTGCTCGTACATGTCGTCCGTCATCACCCAGACATGCGGGTGCTTGACCAGAACGTCGGTGAGCGCCTTCAGCTCGGCACGGCTGTAGGCCGCGCCGGTCGGGTTCGAGGGCGAGTTGAGGATGATCCACTTGGTCTTCGGCGTGATCGCCGCTTCCAGCGCCGCCGGCTGCAGCTTGAAGCCGAACTCGGCGGTGCACACCACCGGCACGCTTTCGCCGCCGGCGAGCGCCACCATCTCCGGATAGCTGACCCAATACGGCGCCGGGATGATCACCTCATCGCCCGGATTGATGGTCGCCATCAGCGCGTTGTACAGCACCTGCTTGCCGCCGGTGCCGACGATGATCTGGTTCGGCTTGTAGGTCAGGCCGTTCTCGCGCTGAAACTTGGCGATGATCGCCTGCTTCAGCTCCGGAATGCCGTCGACCGCGGTGTACTTGGTCTTGCCGGCCTCGACCGCATGGATCGCCGCCAGCTTGATGTTGGCGGGAGTATCGAAGTCCGGCTCGCCGGAGCCCAGGCCGATGACGTTGCGCCCGGCCGCTTTCAGCTCACGCGCTTTGTCCGTGACCGCGATGGTCGCGGACGGCTTCACACGATCGAGCGCGGTGGCGAGGAACGGCATCGTCTTCTCCTTGCAGCCGTCATGAGTCGGCATTTGGCGCGACTCTTCCATCTCTGACGGGAATATCCCCACACTAAGCGTGGCCACGTTGCATCGCAAGAAGCTTGCGGGAATAGCGGCATTGTGTGGTGGTCGGCACAACCATCAGGAGAGGCCGCGCGTCCCCTTGCTGAGAACGGCAGTTGCCAGTCATGCGCGGCATCGCGCGCACCCGCCCGATTTCGCATAGCGAAAAGACGAAATCGGTCGCTGCGGCGGGATTTTCGCGGTGCCGCCGCACCCTGTGCAATGCGGCATGGGATTTCGACCCTTTCCAGCGCTTGGGGCTTGCGGGGTCTGCCGGGGGACATCATTGTTTAGCCGCGTTAGGCGCGGCAGATGCCGGCGGCAGGGAGAGCGAAGCGACCTTCGGATGTACAAGCTCTATTCGATGCAGCGATCGGGAAACAGCTACAAGGTTCGCCTTGCGCTGGCGCTTCTCGATGCCCCCTACCGTGCGGTCGAGGTCGATATCCTGCGCGGCGAAAGCCGCACGCCCGATTTCCTCGCCAAGAATCCGAGCGGCCAGGTGCCGCTATTGGAAACCGCGCCGGGCCGCTACCTCGCCGAGTCCAACGCGATCCTGTGGTATCTCGCCGTCGGCACCTCGCTGGCGCCGGACACCCGGATGGACCGCGCCGAAGCGCTGCAATGGATGTTCTTCGAGCAGCATGCACTCGAGCCGAATATCGGCTCGGCGTATTTCTGGCTGTGCCTCGTCAAGGGTGGCCGCGACCTGCAGACCCACGCGCTGGAGGATTGGCTGGAGCGCGGCTATGCGGCGCTGCAGGTGATGGAAAATCATCTGAAGACCAACGATTACTTCGCGGCCGGCCAGCTCACCATCGCCGACATCGCGCTGTACGGCTACACTCACGTCGCCGACCAGTGCGATTTCGACCTGTCGACGTTTCCGGCGGTGAATGCGTGGCTGCGGCGGGTGGAGCAGACCCCGGGCTTCATCACCATGGATTGGACCCCGGAAACCATCGCGGCCGACCCCACCAGCTTCGCGGCCGAGGCCTAAGGCCCGGCTGCAGCGCTCGAATTCCGCCGCGATTTGACCATGATTGGCGCCCTTCGGCGCCGCATAAACGCCCGTGATCGCACGACAATCCACAAATGCCGGTGATTCGCCGGCGTTTGGTTCGAGGATTTCGAGTCATGCTTTCGTCGTCCGGCACGGCCTCCGGCTTCATCCGCCCCGCCGCGCCCGTCACCTCTCCCCGTCTGGTTCGAGCCGTCGCCGCCTCGCTGGTCATCGCGGTCGCCTCGCTCGGCACCATCCTCGCGCTGACGCTGCTGTCGACCCAATGCGGGCCGGCCTGCGGCATGGGGACGCCTTTCGCGCTCTGATCGGCTCGGCAACGATCCTTTCCCATCACGGCGCGTTGACTGGCGCGCCGCACCGCAGCCGCGACGGCCATCCTGCGAGGAGGCAGTGCGATGAAGGCTCCGATCGTCTGGGTTTCCGGTACGCTGAGCGCAGCCACCGCGCTGCTCGCCTCGCTGCTGATCGTGACCGCCAGCCGCGGCGAAATCACCACGTACGAATCCTCTGCCGGCCCGCTGACCGTCCAGACCGTGGCGCAGAAGCTGGTGCATCCCTGGGGTCTGGCGTTTCTGCCTGATGGCCGAATGCTGGTGACGGAGCGCCCCGGCCGCCTGCGGCTGGTGACGCCGCAAGGCCAGGTCTCGAAGCCGCTGCAGGGCGTGCCCGAGGTGTGGGCCTCGGGTCAGGGCGGCCTGCTCGACGTCGCGGCCGACAAGGACATCGCCAGCAACCACACGATCTACCTGTGCTACGCCGAGCGCGACGGCAACGGCGGCCGGACCGCGGTAGCGCGTGCGTCTGTCGACGTCGGCGATGCACCGCGGCTGAACGACATCAAGGTGATCTTCCGCCAGCAGGGGCCGCTGTCGTCCGGCAATCACTATGGCTGCCGGATCGCACAGGACGGAAGCGGCAATCTGTTCGTCACGCTCGGCGAGCACTACGCGTATCGCGACCAGGCGCAGAGCCTGTCCAATCATCTCGGCAAGATCGTCCGCATCGCGCCGGACGGCAGCGTGCCCGACGGCAATCCGTTCGCCGGCCGCGACGGCGCCAAGCCCGAAATCTGGAGCCTCGGCCACCGCAATCCGCAAGGCCTCGCCTTCAACCCCGCCGACGGCAAGCTGTGGGAGGTCGAGCACGGCCCGCGTGGCGGCGACGAGGTCAACATCATTCGCAAAGGTGAGAATTACGGCTGGCCGGTGATCGGCTACGGCATCGACTACAGCGGCGCCAAGATCCACGAGGCGACCGCCAAGCCGGGCATGCAGCAGCCGGCAAAGTACTGGGTGCCGTCGATCTCGCCGAGCGGCATGGCGTTCTACACCGGCAAGCTGTTTCCGACCTGGACGGGCAGCCTGTTCGTCGGCGCGCTGTCCGGACAGATGCTGGTGCGGCTGTCGCTCGACGGCGACAAGATCACCGGCGAAGAGCGGTTGCTGCAGACGCTCGACGAGCGAATTCGCGACGTGCGCCAGGGGCCGGACGGCGCGCTGTGGCTGTTGACCGACAGCGATACGGGGCGACTCTTGCGCGTCGCGCCGGCAGCCAACTAAGCGGTATTTTCAGCGGAGAAGTGCGCCCGCGGCCGCGGCTCGCCTCACACGTTAAGATGTAGTTGACGCGTCACCGCCGTGTAACAAACTACCGTTAGGGTCCGCTCGCGTCTGATCGAGGCCCCCCGTCGCCGATCAACGTCCCCAGCGGTCCCCGTCAGTCGCCGCGTCTGACCGGGGCCGCACCTTTTTGAGCGGCGCGAAGTTATTGCCATGCTGCGTTTCATCCTCGTCATTGCCGCCGTCGTGCCGCTGACATTGTCCCTGCTGCCGGTGCATCTGCTGGCGATCCGGTTCGGGTGGCGCGCGCAGCGCACGATTCCGCAGCTGTATCATCGCATCGTCTGCGCGTTGATCGGCGTGCGCATTCATCAGGTCGGCCGCCGCTGCGACGGCCCGGTGCTGATCCTGTCCAATCACGTCTCCTGGCTCGACATCTGCGTGATCTCCGCGGTGGCGCCGGTGTCGTTCATCGCCAAGAGCGAAGTTGCCGGCTGGCCGGTGTTCGGCGCGCTGGCGCGCTGGCAGCGGACCGTGTTCATCGATCGCCAGGCCCGGCATCGCACCGGCGAGGCGACGCGCGAGATCGGCGCGCGGCTGCAAGATGGCGACGCCATGGTGCTGTTCGCCGAGGGCACCTCGTCCGACGGCAGCCGCGTGCTGCCGTTCCGCTCGGCGCTGGTCGGCGCGGTGCATCACGCGATCGGCGAACAGAGCGGCGCCCGCGTCGCGGTGCAGCCGATGGCGGTGACGTATACCGGCTTCGGCGGCCTGCCGATCGGCCGCGAGTTGCGCCAGCGCGTGGCGTGGTACGGCGACGCCGAGCTGATTCCGCATTTCGTCGATCTGCTGTCGGCCGGTGCGATCGACGTCACCGTCAGCTGGGGCGATGCGGTCGCGACCTCGATCGACGCCGACCGCAAACAGATCACCCGCGACGCCGAGCAGTCGGTGCGCCGGATGTGCGAAGCTGCCCGCCGCGCCGGCATGCGCGGCACCATCGCCCCGCGCCCCGCCGCAGCGCCGGTGACGACGCCCGACGTGCAGCCGGAAGCGGCGTAGGGCGCGCTGCGCTCACGCACTGCCACAAGCCGTCATTCCGGGGCGATCGCGCAAGCGAGCGAACCCGGAATCCCGAAGATGTAGGCCGCCCGCCGTGCCCCAAACTGCAAGATTCCGGGCTCACGCGCTGACGCGCGTGCCCCGGAATGACTGCCTGGAGCGGCGTGAGCGACGAAACGAACGTAGATCTCGCCTCTGGCGTGTCGCGCGCCGCGACGCCGAGTAATAGGCTAACGCCCGCAAGTAGAATGGCCTTCGCGACACTCGCCGGCGACGCCGCTTGACGCTTGTGTGATGGGGGCGGTGCCTTGCGGCGCTGCAGCGCGCGCGCCACAATGGGCGGCTCCACGCACCTCTCAAGGACACTTCATGGACATTCGCAATCTCGGCGGCAGCGGCCTGCGGGTCTCGGTCGTCGGCCTCGGCTGCAACAATTTCGGCCAGCGCACCGACCCCGAAACCTCGAAGAAGGTGATCCACAAGGCGATCGACCTCGGCGTCACGCTATTCGACACCGCCGACATCTATGCCGGCATGGGCGGCTCCGAGACCGTGCTCGGCAACGTGCTCGGCGATCGCCGCAAGGACATCGTGCTGGCGACCAAATTCTGCAAGCCGATGGCGACCGACGGCACCAAGCAGGGCGCCTCGCGGCGCTACATCGTCGAGGCGGTCGAGGCCAGCCTGAAGCGCCTGAAGACCGACTGGATCGACCTGTATCAGCAACACGACTACGATCCGCTGACGCCGATCGACGAGACGTTGCGCGCGCTCGACGACCTGATCCGCGCCGGCAAGGTGCGCTACATCGGCAATTCGAATTTTCCGGCATGGCGGATCGCCGAGGCGGAGTACGTCGCGCGTGCGCTCGGCACCCATCGCTATGTGTCGTGCCAGGACGAATACAGTTTGGTGGTGCGCGACATCGAAAAGGATCTGCTGCCGGCCGCGCAGGAATACAAGCTCGGCCTGCTGCCGTTCTTCCCGCTGGCGAGCGGCCTTCTAACCGGCAAGTATCAGCGCGGCACGGAAGCGCCGGCGCACACCCGCTTCGCCAAGATGCCGGCGATCCGCGACCGCTACTTCACCGAGGCCAATCTCGATCTGGTCGACAAGCTGAAGGCGTTCGCCGAAGCGCGCGGCCACTCGCTGCTCGAACTGGCGTTCTCCTGGCTCGCCTGCCGCCCGCAAGTCTCCAGCGTGATCGCCGGCGCCACCACGCCCGAGCAGATCGAGCAGAACGTCAAGGCCGCGAGCTGGAAGCTGACGGCGGAGGAGATGGCCGAGGTGGACGCGATGACGAAGGGGTAGTTGGCGGCAACGCCTCCTCACACCGTCATTCCGGGGCGCGCCCGAAACGGCGCGAACCCGGAATCCCGAGGTGAGTGGGCGTGTCAGATTCCGGGTTCGCCGCTACGCGGCGCCCCGGAATGACAGGTGGAGAGGTGGTGTTCCTTCTATTGGTCACGACCGCCGCACGCCCCTCCCCTCCGCGACCTTCCGCGTATTGCATCGCGGCCCAGGCGGAGTACGCTGCGAGTGTGTTTCAACCAGCGTTCACCGATCGTTGCTCATGCCGCTCCGCCCGACCTCGTCCGACACGCCTGCACCGCCGCCGCGGCGGCTGATCTGCGCCGGCTGCGGCGCCGAGTTTTCGTGCACGATGGACAAGGGCTGCTGGTGCGCGGCGGAGCCGGCGACGATGCCGCTGCCGTCGGATGCGACGGATTGCCTGTGCCCGGACTGCTTGCGCGCGATGGCGAAGGCGAGCCGCACATCGTGAAGGTCGCACAGGACTGGCTGATCGCAGCGGTGCTGCTCGACATGGACGGCACGCTGGTCGATACCGAACGCGTGTATCTGGAAAGCCTGACCGAGGTGCTGAACGCGTTCGGGCTGCCGGATGCGACAAAGACCTGCGAGTCGATGGTCGGGCTGCCCGGACCGGAGTGCCAGGCGCTGCTAATCGCGCGCTACGGCGAGACGCTGCCGCTGTCCGACATCAACCGGGCCTTCGTCGCAAAGCGCGACGCCCGGTTCGCCAAAGGCCTGCCGGTGAAGCCCGGAACCTGCGAACTGCTCGATGCGCTGGATGATGCCCGCTGTCCGGTCGCGGTGGTGACGTCGTCATCGCGCAAGACGGCCGACATGCACCTGACGCTCGCCGGCATCCGCGCGCGGTTTGGCACGATCCTCACGCGGGACGATGTCGCCCACGGCAAACCGGCACCGGATCTGTATCTGCTCGCCGCCGACCGGCTCGGCGTGCCGCCGGCGCATTGCGTCGCGGTGGAAGATTCCAGCGTCGGGGTCGCCTCAGCGTTCACGGCCGGCGCCATCACCCTGATGGTGCCGGACCTGCTGCAGCCCGACGCCTCCACCCGCGGCAAATGCGCCGCGGTGCTGCCGGACTTGCACGGCGTGCTGGATGTCCTGCAGACCCGCGGACGATTTGCGCCGGTGCCAGCCTGATCAGCAGGCTGAGCGGAAGATCTTATGTCGTCATGATCTCTCAACGTCATTGCGAGGCGGCGATAGCCGACGAAGCAATCCAGGAGCTTCGTGCACGGAGCTGGATTGCTTCGCTTCGCTCGCAATGACGGAAGACATCGAGAGGCCTTCGGCGCTTCGACGGAGCGTAATCGTTACGGCAGTCCGCCGCCGCCCATCGCGCCATAGACCTGGCCGGTCGCGTAGCTGGCATCGCTGGCGGCGAGCTGGACGTAGATCGAGCCGAGCTCGGCCGGCTGGCCGGGGCGCCCCATCGGCGCCATGCTGCCGAACTTCTCAAGCTTCTCCATCGTCGCACCACCCGAGACCTGCAGCGGCGTCCAGATCGGGCCTGGCGCCACCGCGTTGACGCGGATGCCCTTGGGGGCGAGCTGCTTGGCGAGCGAACGGACGTAGTTGGTGGTCGCGGCCTTGGTCTGGGCGTAGTCGTACAGATCCGGCGACGGGTCGGCCGCCTGCTCCGACGAGGTGCCGATGATGCACGAGCCCGGCTTCAGGTGCGGCAGCGCCGCCTTGATGATCCAGAACGGCGCGTAGATGTTGGTCTTCATCGTGGCGTCGAAATCCTCGGAGCTGACGTCGAGGATCGACGCGCGGGTCTGCTGCCGGGCGGCATTGTTGACCACAATATCGAGGCCGCCGAGGCTCTCCACCGCACGCTCGACCAGTTGGTTGCAAAACTGCTCGTCGCGCAGATCGCCCGGGATCGCCACGCCATTGCGGCCCGCGTCCTTGATCAGCTTGATCACCTCCTGCGCGTCCTCCTCTTCGGCCGGCAGATAGTTGATCGCAACGTCGGCGCCTTCACGCGCGAACGCGATGGCGGCGGCGCGGCCCATGCCGCTGTCGCCGCCGGTGATCAGCGCTTTACGGCCGGTGAGCCGGCCCGAGCCCTTGTAGCTCTGCTCACCGTGGTCAGGTCGCGGATTCATCTTCGACGCCAATCCCGGCCATGGCTGCGATTGCCGCTCGAACGGCGGCTTCGGATACTTCGAGGTCGGGTCCTGCAGCGGAGCGGCGTCGGTCATGGTCTGAGCATCCTTGGCAAATGCCGGCGCGGCTGCGGCCGCGACGCCGAGCATGCCGGCACCCGCTCCGCCGACGACACCTCTGCGGGAGATCGTATTGGTCATGGCTGTGATCCTGTGGATGTCAGCGGCAACAGCCGCCTGACGCGATCGTTCCGGGCCGAAGGCCGGTTACTCGGCCGCCTTCAGCTGCGTCTGTACGGCGCGCGCGAGCGCCAGATGCTGGCGCAGGATCGGCAGCGTCTCGGATGCGAAGCGGCTGGCACCTTCGCTGCCGCGATCGGCGGCTTGGGAAAACTTCTCGATGTCCTTGCTGTGATCCTCGATCTGCGCCGCGAGGAACTTGCGGTCGAACTGATCGCCGGCGAGGCCCTTCAGTTCGGCGCGGGTACGTTCGCCCTCATCGCCCACGCCGTCCGGCAACTGCGCCTGAACGTCGTTGGCGAGCGCGGCGAGCCGGCTCTCGATCGCAACGTGATCGTTCACCATCAGCCGCGCGAACGCTTTCAGGGCCGGGTCGACGGCGCGCTTCTCAGCCAACAGACAGAGCTGAATCTCGGCCTGATTGTCTTCGGCCGCGAACGCCAGGAACTGCTTGTCGGCGTCGCTGAGCGGCTGCGGGTCGGCCCGTAAAGCCGCATGATGCGGCGGGTTCGCCGGCTGCGCCGCGGCAGGCCATGCCGCAACGGCGAGGAACGCGAGCGCGGCGAACACCGGAACGAAATTCATCGGGCAGCTCCGTGGAGAGGTGGGCGGCGAACCGCCCCCTCAACCGCCGACTCGACGTCCCGTTCCTCAGCGCTGGGTGCGAGACGCGCTGACTTTCGCCGCGCGCCGCGGCCCGCTCGCACGCGCCGGCAAGGCTGCCGCCACCAGCTTGGCTGCCGCCGCGCCCGCGGTCTCCATGTAGCTCGCATCCCGATGCAGCAGCACCACCGCGAACGCCCCATCGAGCAGCAGTAGCATCTGCCGGGCAAGTTCCTCAGGCGTGGCGATGCCGGCCTCAGCGAAGATCTCGCACAGCCAGCGCTCGAACTTCTTCTTGTGCGCGGCGCCGATCTTGATCGCCGGATGGCCGGGCAAATTGGCGAGCTCGGCCGAGGTGCGCAGGAAACCGCAGCCTTTCCATTTCGGATGCCGCGCAGCCCGCGCAAGATTGCGGAAGATGCCTTCGACCTTGGCGGGCAGCGCGCCCGGCGTCTCCTCGAACCATTGCCGGAACAGCGCCAGGTTCGGCTGATCGCGGCCTTCGAGATACGCCGCGACGAGATCGTCCTTGCTGCGGAAGTGATAATACAGCGTCCGCTTGGTGACGCCGGCCTTTTCCGCCACCGCGTCGACGCCGACGGCGCGGATGCCTTCGGCATAAAACAGCTTGGCGGCTGCGGCGACGATGCGCTCTCGCGTGGTATTGCCCTCGCGGGACTTCGGAGCTGCTGCTGACATTCGGACGGTCATCTCGCCCATGTATACCGACCAGTGAATATACACAATGCGATGCCCGCGGTAGCCATCGGGTGACCGATGGAGGCCACGACATGACCGAGCTGATCCCGATCGAGCTGCGCGACGGCGTCGCGCTCTTAACGCTGAACCGCCCCGACAAGCTGAACGCGCTGAACTACGCACTGATCGACCGGCTGATGCGGCGGTTGGACGCGATCGAAGTAGATGACGCGATCCGCGCCGTGATCCTCACCGGCGCAGGCGAGCGGGCGTTCTCGGCCGGCGCCGACATCGCCGAGTTCTCCGGCAGCGTCGCGCGCGGCGCCGACCACGCGGTGCGCGACTTCGTCCGCCGCGGCCAGACCATGACGGCTCGGCTAGAGAGCTTTCCCAAGCCGGTGATCGCAGCGGTGAAGGGCCTTGCTTATGGCGGCGGCTGCGAGATCACCGAGGCGGTGCATCTGGCGGTGGCGAGCGAGCGCGCCCGCTTCGCCAAGCCGGAGATCAAGCTGGCGATGCCGCCGACCTTCGGCGGCACCCAGCGGCTACCTCGCCTCGCCGGCCGCAAGCGAGCGCTGGAATTACTGCTGACCGGCGAGCCGTTTTCACCCGCGCATGCGCTGGCGATCGGCCTGGTCAATCGCGTGGTGCCGCATGGCGAGTTGCTGAACGCGGCGGATGCGCTGGCCCGGCAGATCATCCGGCATCCAGCCGGCGCAGTCGCGGCAGTGATCACCGCGGCGACCCGCGGGCTGAACCTGTCGATCGACGAGGGCCTGTTAGTCGAACGCGCCCAGTTTGCCGCGCTGGTCGGACGCGAAGAGCTGTCGCGCGGCCTCGCCGACTGGCAGACTCGGCCGCGCGCCGCGGTTCAGACCGGATAGCCAGGTGTAGCCCGGGCTAGGCCGCCGAACGCGTCCAGCAGCCGCTCGCGCCAAGCATAGACCGGGTCGTCGTTCTGCAGCAGCTGGAAGTCACTGACGACCCGAGCCCATTGGAAGCCGCCGAACACGATGTAGTCGGCGTAGTTCGGCGCGGTGCCGCCGATGAAGGCCTGCGTCTTCAGCGTCAGCCGTAGCGGATCGAGCGACTTGCGGAAGCCCTCGACCGCGCGATCGCGGGTTGCGGCGGTCTCTTCCAGCGTCCTTTTCAGCCGTGCCTCACGCGACTGCCGAAAATACACCGCGTCGTCCGGATCGAGCCGTTGGGCGATGTCGGCGACGATCAGCGGAAATAGGCCGCCGACGATCGCAAGATCGCCCCACCAGTTCAGCATCCGCGCCATCGCCCGGCCGCCCTCGCCGCCAAACAGCGACGGCCGATCCGGATAGGTGTCTTCGAGGTAGTTGGCGATCGCCCAGGAGTCGGCGACCGTCTTGTCGCCGTCGAGCAGCACCGGCACTTTCTCGGAGCCGTACGGCGCGATCGCCGCCTTATCGGTGAAGCGCCACGGAATCGTCTCCGCCTGCAGCCCCTTGTGCGCCAGCGCCATCCGCGTCCGCCACACGAACGGCGAAAACGGCCGGCCCACATCGGCCCCGACCAGTTCAAACAGTTTGAGAGTCATGTCGCGCGTCCTCGGGTCTCGCGTTGGTCGTGGGCGCTCGCCGAACATTCCGGCGCCGGGCGCTCGCCACACACGTCACGTCATCGCCGGACGAGGTCCGGCGATCCATCTCTTCAAGATGATGGATGCGCGGGTCAAGCCCGCGCATGACGGGACTGGTGATGCATCGACTGTCATTCCGGGGCGCCGCGTAGCGGCGAACCCGGAATCTCGACGTGCAAGGACAAAGAGGTGCTTCACAAGCTCGGGATTCCGGGTTCGCTCGCTCAGCGCGAGCGCCCCGGAATGACACTGTTATGGCAGTGTGCGCCGCCCCCTACTCCACCTTCGCCTTCACCGGCTCGATCACCTCGAAATTCGGCGAGAAGTCCTCGAACAAGCCGAACAGTTCGCGCAGCTTCAGCGGGTTGCCGGTGACCCAGAGGTCGCCGCTCAGCACGGCGCCGAGGAAGCCGCGCTGCTTCAGCGAGATCGCATCGAAGGTGGCGCGGTTCAGGGTGACGCTGACATCGGCGTTGTCGGACAGCTTGCCGGAGACGTGGGTCAGCGCCGAGTTCTCCAGGTTCATGGTGTAGGTTTCCTTCAGATCGGTGAAGGTCCAGTTCACCACGATGTGCTTGCCCTCGGCCTTCGCCGCATTCAGCCGCACCGCGAGGAAGTCGAACGCCAGATCGATCGACACGCCCTTGAGCAGATCGGGATTGGACGTCACCGAGTCGGTCTTGATCAGGCCGTTGCGCAGCTCCTGCGCGCCGAGCAGATAGGCGTTGCGCCAGGTCGACGCTTCGGCCTGATAGCCGAGCTGCTCCAGCGCGTCGGCGCCGAGCGCGCGGGCTTCGGTGTTGGACGGATCGGCGAACACCAGCTTGCTGGTCACCGTCGCCACCCAGCGATATTGCCCGGCCTTGTAGTCGTCGCGGGCGCGCGCCAGCACCGCGGCGGCGCCACCCATATAGTCGATCTCCTTCTTGGCCTGCTCGGCACGCGGCAGCGGATTGAGATCGGCCGGGTTGGCGTCGTACCAGCCGAGATAGGACTGATACACCGCCTTGGCGTTGTGGCTGACCGAACCGTAATAGCCGCGCGCGGCGAATTCACTCGTCAGCGACGGCGGCAGCGTCAGTCGCTCGGCGATCTCGGTCGGCGTCAGGCCGTGATTGAGCAGCCGCACGCTCTGGTCGTGGATGAACTTGTAGACGTCGCGCTGCTTCTTCAGATAGCCGACGACGCGGTCACGGCCCCACACCGGCCAATTGTGCTGGGCGATCACCACATCGGTCTTGTCGCCGTAGCGCTCGATCGCCTCGCCGATATATTTCGACCACAGCCGGCCGTCGCGGATCGCGGCGCCGCGCAGGGTGTAGAGGTTGTGCAGCGTGTGGGTGGTGTCCTCCGCCATGTTCAACACCTTGAACTGCGGATAGTACGCGATCATCTCGGACGGCGCTTCGGATTCTGGCACCAGATGGAATTCGATCTCGACGCCGTCGATGCTGCGGGTCTCGTAGGCCTGCTTGATCAGGTCGTTCGGCGCGATCAGCGACACCGTGCCCTTGGCCAGCGCCTTGCCGAGGCCGGCGTCGACCTGGCCGCGGTCGCCGACCGGCAGTTGGGTGCCGAACTGGAATTGCGCGCGGCGGCTCATCGCGTTGCCGGCGATGACGTTCTCAGCGACCGCATGTTCCATGAAGCCGGTCGGCGCGATCACCTTGACCTTGCCGCTGGCTGCATCGGCCTCGTCGATCAGGCCACGAGCCCCGCCGAAATGGTCGATGTGGCTGTGGGTGTAGATCAGCGCCACCACCGGCTTCTTAGGCCGGTGCTGGTAGTACAGATCGAGCGCCGCCTTGGCGGTCTGCACCGTCAGCGTGGTGTCGGTGATGATCAGCCCGGTGTCGCCCTCGACGATGGTGACATTGGCGATGTCGAGCCCGCGGACCTGATAGACCCGGTCGGCGACCTGAAACAGGCCGCTGGCGAGATTGAGCTGCGCCTGCCGCCACAGGCTGGGATTGACCGTGGCCGAGGGCTGATCGCCCTTGAGGAAGTCATACGGCTTCAAATCCCACGCCGCCGGCGCCCCCGGCGGGCCGGGGACAACGCCGTCCGGCAATGACGCGATCAGGCCGCGCTGCGCGTCCTCGAAGTCGGCGCGGTCGGCGAGCGGCAAGGTCTTGGTGATCGCCTCGTTGGCGGCGCGGGTCGCCGGCTCGGCGTCGTTGGGTTGCGCGGCGAGCGGCGTGGCCAGCAGCGCCAGCGCCGCGGCGGTCGCTAATATCATCGACGGTATTATTCGTGCCATGCTCAATCTCCGGAAGGGCACGGATCATCACCTGGTTCCCGCCGCAATGACCATTGCAATCCCGCCCGCGAAACCGAAATTTCCTCCCGCAATCTCGGCTCTCCACAGCTACGGTTTTCCCGCACTGCAAAGTATTCCGTAACGCGAATTGAACATGATCGCGCTTCACTGACACCACCAACGGCGGCGGCCCGCGGGACGCGCGGTTGGGCGGAGGGAGAGTGACGATGCGTTATTCGGCCGAAGATCTGCAGGCAGCGACTCAGGCTGGCGTCATCACGCCGGCGCAGGAGGGAGCGCTCCGCGCCTTCCTGGACGCAAGGCACCCGGCGGCAGCGAGCGACGGCCCGCGCTTCGATATCGTGCATCTGCTCTGGTACGCGGGCGCGCTGATCGTGATCAGCGCCATGGGGTTGTTCTCGACCATGGCGTTCGCCGGCCTTGGCGGCGCGGCACTGACCGCCACGGCACTGATCTACGCCGTCGCGTTCTGGTGGACCGGGCACTATCTGTGGCACGTGAAGAATCTGCGCACGCCGGGCGGGCTGTGTATCGCCGTCGCGGTCGGGATGATGCCACTGGCGGTGTATGGCGTGCAGGAGGCGTTCGGGCTGTGGTCGGAATTCGGCAAGCCCGACACCGTTCGCAGCTTCTACATCTGGGTCAAAGGCAGCTTCATCTTCATGGAGCTTGCCACCATCGCGGCGGCGCTGGTGGCGCTGGCGTTCTACCGCTTTCCATTCATCGTGTTTCTGATGGCGGTGGCGCTGTGGTTCCTGTCGATGGACCTGGTGCCGTGGATCACCGGCACGCCGCACGGCGATTTCGAAACCGCCCGCAAGGTCTCGATCGGCTTCGGCGCCGGCATGGTGATCGCCGCGGTGCTGGTGCATCTGCGCCAGCGCAGCAGCGACTTCGCATTCTGGCTGTACCTGTTCGGCGTGATGACGTTCTGGGGCGGCATCACCGCGACCTCGAACGGGACCAACCTGGACAAGGCGCTGTACTGCGCCATGAACGTCGTCTTCCTCGGCATCGCGGTGGTGCTGGGCCGGCGGGTGTTCGCGGTGTTCGGCGCGCTCGGGATTGCGATCTATCTCGGCGACCTTGCCGAAAAACTGTTCCGCGACTCGCTGCTGTTCCCGTTCGCGCTGTCGCTGATCGGCATCGCGATCATTGCCCTCGGGCTGTTCCTGCATCGCCGCCAGCCGGCGATCGAGGCATGGTGTGACGCGCGTCTTCCCCACGGGATGAAGCGGCTGCGGGTGGCGCCGGCATAAGCAGAACGCGCGCGGGCGGCCGCCCTTTATTCGCCGGGCGCTTCGCCCCATATTGCCGGCATGGCGAAGACTCCTGACAAGCCTGGCAAGCCGGCAAAAACCCCAAAATCCAAAGCACATCGGCCCGACGTGAAGCCGATTGGGCCGGCGCTGGCCGAACTTCTGAATCCGGCGCTCAATCGCGGTGACGCGGGTCTCGGATCCGGCACCGGCTTGCAGCAGCCGCCGGACAATTCGCACGACCGCCGCACCGGCGGCGAAGCCGCCGTGCATCGTGGCCGCGCATCGACGCCGAAGGTCGGCGACGGCGCCACGCCGCGGCCGACGGCGCTGCAGCCCTATCCGCAGCCGCCCGGCGCGAGCCGAGGGGGCCTGAACGAGGCGCCGCAGGCGAATTACGGAACCGCCGCCACCATTCCGACGCTCGATCCGGAGCTGGCGCGGCAGCTCGGCCTGCCGACCGAGGAGGACGACGCCGAAGCGCTGGCCCGTCCGCCGCGCAGCAAGATGGAGGCACTCGGCGTCAAGGCCACGGCCGACGCACTGGAGAGCCTGATCCGCGACGGCCGCCCCGAATTCAAGGGCGAGGACGGCGGCGTCAAGCTGTGGGTGCCGCACCGGCCGCCGCGCCCGGAGAAGTCCGAAGGCGGCGTGCGCTTCGTGCTGAAATCCGATTACCAGCCGCGCGGCGACCAGCCGCAGGCGATCAAGGAGCTAGTCGAAGGCATCGACCGCAGCGATCGCACCCAGGTGCTGCTCGGCGTCACCGGCTCGGGCAAGACCTACACCATGGCCAAGGTGATCGAGGCGACGCAGCGCCCGGCCATCATCCTGGCGCCGAACAAGACGCTGGCGGCGCAGCTCTACGGCGAGTTCAAGAACTTCTTTCCCGACAACGCGGTCGAGTATTTCGTCTCGTATTACGACTACTACCAGCCGGAAGCCTACGTTCCACGCACCGACACCTATATCGAGAAAGATTCGTCGATCAACGAACAGATCGACCGGATGCGCCACGCCGCCACCCGCGCGCTGCTGGAGCGCGACGACGTCATCATCGTCGCCTCAGTGTCGTGCATCTACGGTATCGGCTCGGTCGAGACCTATACGGCGATGACCTTCGCGCTGAAGCGCGGCGAACGGATCGATCAACGGCAGCTGATCGCCGATCTGGTGGCGCTGCAATACAAGCGCACCCAGGCCGACTTCACCCGCGGCACCTTCCGGGTGCGCGGCGACGTCATCGACATCTTCCCGGCGCACTACGAGGATCGCGCCTGGCGGGTGAAGATGTTCGGCGACGAGATCGAGGGCATCGAGGAATTCGACCCGCTCACCGGCCACAAGCAGGACGAGCTGGAATTCGTCAAGATCTACGCCAACTCGCACTATGTGACGCCGCGGCCGACGCTGATCCAGGCGATTTCCTCGATCAAGACCGAGCTGAAATGGCGGCTCGATCAGCTGCACGCACAGGGACGCCTGCTCGAAGCGCAACGTTTGGAGCAGCGCACCACCTTCGACATCGAGATGATGGAGGCGACCGGCAGCTGCGCCGGCATCGAGAACTACTCACGCTACCTCACCGGCCGCCGGCCGGGTGAGCCGCCACCGACGCTGTTCGAATACGTGCCCGACAACGCGCTGGTGTTCGCCGACGAAAGCCACGTCTCGGTGCCGCAGATCGGCGCGATGTTCAAAGGCGACTTCCGCCGCAAGGCGACGCTGGCCGAATACGGCTTCCGGCTGCCGTCCTGCATGGACAACCGGCCGCTGCGGTTCGAAGAATGGGACATGATGCGGCCGCAGACGGTCGCGGTCTCGGCGACCCCGGCGGCGTGGGAGCTGAACGAGAGCGGCGGCGTGTTCGTCGAACAGGTCATTCGCCCGACCGGGCTGATCGATCCGCCCGTCGACATTCGCCCGGCCCGCACCCAGGTCGACGATCTCGTCGGCGAAGTCCGCGCCACCGCGGCGCGCGGCTATCGCACGCTGATCACCGTGCTGACCAAGCGCATGGCCGAGGACCTCACCGAGTTCCTGCACGAGCAGGGCATCCGCGTGCGCTACATGCATTCGGACATCGACACCATCGAGCGCATCGAGATCATCCGCGACCTGCGGCTCGGGGCGTTCGACGCGCTGGTCGGCATCAACCTGTTGCGCGAAGGCCTCGACATTCCGGAATGCGCGCTGGTGGCGATCCTCGACGCCGACAAGGAAGGCTTCCTGCGCAGCGAAACCTCGCTGATCCAGACCATCGGCCGCGCCGCGCGCAATGTCGACGGCAAGGTGATCCTCTACGCCGATCAAATGACCGGCTCGATGCAGCGCTCGATCGACGAGACCAACCGCCGCCGCGAGAAGCAGATCGAATACAACACCGCGCACGGCATCACGCCGGAGAGCGTCAAGAAGTCGATCGGCGATATTCTGAATAGCGTGTACGAGCGCGACCACGTGCTGGTCGAAATCGGCGACGGCAAGGGCGCGGGCTTCACCGACGACGCCGCGGTGATCGGCCACAATTTCGAGGCGGTGCTGGCCGATCTCGAAACCAGGATGCGCGAGGCCGCCGCAGACCTGAACTTCGAAGAAGCCGCGCGCCTGCGCGACGAAGTCAAACGCCTGCGCGCCACCGAGCTCGCAGTGATCGACGATCCGACGGTGAAGCAGCGCGGCGTCGCGGCAAAGGCCGGCAGCTACGCCGGCGCCAAACGCTACGGCGACGCCGCGAACTTGCCGGCCGACGCTGGCAAAGGCGGACGCGGCAAGGCTGGAGCGCGCGGCGCGTCGGGCGACAGTGTTTCGCGAGGCGGTGCCGTCTCGTCACCCTCCCCCTTGCGGGGAGGGTCGGCCGAAGGCCGGGGTGGGGGTACCCCAGGCACAGCGTCAAAAGTCCACAAGCCCGACCTCGACGAAATGGGCATCGCCGGCTTTCACGAGTTCAAGAAGGTCCAGCGCCCCAAGCCGCGCAAGCCGACGCTCGATGAAATGGGGCCCGGCACGGAGAGCAAGATCTATCAGCCGACCTCCAGCCGCGAAGCCGGCCCCGAATTCGGCCCCTCCCCGCGCAGCACAGGCGGCGCGCCGGGAAAGCGGGGCGGGTGGAAGAAGAGGTAGCTGGCCCCCGGTTGCAAAGCCTAATTGTAGCGCTTAAGCTACAAATGAGGGCGGCCGGATGTCGACGATCCGAAAGACGCAAGAGTTCGAGCGCTGGCTGCGAAATCTGAGAGACAGCCGGGCTCGCGTTCGAATCCTTTTGAGGCTCGATCGGCTGGAGCTAGGGAATCCTGGCGATGTCGCTCCTATTGGCGAGGGTGTCAGCGAGCTCCGCGTCCACTACGGGCCAGGTTATCGGGTTTATTTCGTTGAGCGCGGCGCAACTCTGGTCGTACTGCTCTGCGGCGGCGACAAGAGCTCTCAGGCGGCTGATATCGCCACCGCGAAGCGACTGGCAAGAGAGTTGGAGGATTGAACATGGTGAGCACGACGCCGTTCGACGCCGCTGACTATCTCGATAGTCCCGAAATGATCGCGGACTATTTGACCGAAGCCTTCGCATCCGAGGATCCGGCACTCATCACCAAGGCGATTGGCGCTGTCGCGCGCGCCAAGGGTATGAGCGGCGTCGCGGAAGACACGGGCCTGTCCCGAGAGAATCTGTACCGCGCGCTCGGCGGCGGCGCGAAACCCGAATTTGCGACCGTGCTGAAGGTGCTGCACGCACTCGGCATCAGCTTAGTGGCACAGCCGAAGGTCGCGTAGACGGGGCGATATATTCTACCTCGGTCGGCAGAGCTTCAGCCGTCTACTGATCACTCAGAGCCTTTACCGCCTCCTCCACCTTCTTCCGATCTTCCACCAGCACATACTCCCCGCGTCCCAGCGTCGCCGCGCTCGCCGTAACCACCGCGCGCTTCGGGCAGATGCCGAGGCAGCTGGTGGTGACGAGCTTCGGCCGCTTGCCGCCCTGCGTGGCGGCGGCGTGCTTCAGTTCGGCCTTCAGCGCCTGCTTCAGCTTCTTGCCGCCGTCGATCTTCGACAGGCATTTGCCGCAGATCAGCACCGGCGGCGGGCGTTTGGGGCGAGCGATGGTGGGGGAGGATTTGGCGGGCATGCTGCAGATATGGTGACCATCGTCAGCGAGACCAATGACGCCCGCAGATGTTCCGTCATTGCGAGGAGGCGTAGCCGACGAAGCAATCCAGCTCCGTGCACGCGGCTGGATTGCTTCGCTGCGCTCGCAATGACGAAGCCGAGCGGAAAAGTCTCAAGAAGACGTGGATGGCCGGGACGAGCCCGGCCATGACGGCGTGGAGAGGTCGTGAAAAGCAAAAAGGGCGACGCAAGTGGCGCCGCCCTTTTCGATGACTTCAGCAGTGTTGCGCAGGATTGATGGGGTTCGCTGACGCTCAACCCATCCTACGCGTCCTCTCGCCTCACACCCGCTCGATGATGATCGCCGGCGCCATGCCGCCGGCGGCGCACATGGTGACGAGGCCGCGCTTGAGGCCACGGCGCTCGAGTTCGTCGAGCACGGTGCCGATCAGGATCGCGCCGGTGGCGCCGATCGGGTGACCCAGCGCAATCGCGCCGCCGTTGACGTTGACCTTGGAGCGGTCGAGGTCGAGGTCGCGCATGAACTTCTCGGCGACCACCGCGAACGCTTCGTTGATCTCCCAGAGGTCGATATCGTCCTTGGTCAGGCCGGCCTTCTGCAGCACCTTCTTGGCGGCCGGCACCGGGGCGTTGAGCATCAGCGTCGGATCGTCACCGATATTGGCCATTGCCAGGATCTTGGCGCGCGGCTTGAGGCCGTGCTTCTCGGCGTATTCCTTCGAGGTCAGCAGCACCGCCGCGGCGCCGTCGACCACGCCCGAGGAGTTGCCGGCGTGATGGACGTGCTTGATGTCGACGTTCGGATACTTCTGGTTGATCAGCTTGCGATAGGTGGTGCCCTTGTCGTCGAGCGGATAGTCGGCCATCGCGGTGAAGGCCGGCTTCAGTGCGGCGAGGCCTTCGGCGGTGGTTTCGGGACGCGGATATTCGTCCTTCGCCAGTACGACCTTGCCCTCGTCGTCGACCACCGGAACGATGCTCTTGTCGAAGCGGCCTTCCTTGATTGCGATCTCGGCGCGGCGCTGGCTTTCCAAGCCGAGCGCGTCGAGCGCCTCGCGGCTGATGCCTTCCATGCTGGCGATGGCGTCGCCGCAGATGCCCTGGTGCGACTGCGGATGCACCTTGGCGAGGCGGGCGTTGCCCGAGCCCATGCCGAGCGGCGGCTTGCCGGCCGCCATGTCCTCAGCGGCCATCGCGGCGGTCAGCGACATCATCTCGGTGCCGCCGGCGATCACCACGTCTTCCATGCCGCTCATGATCTGCGCCGCGGCGAAGTTCACCGCGGTGATGCCGCCGCCGCAGAAGCGGTCGAGCGTGGTGCCGGAAGCCTTGATGTCGTAGCCGGCGTCGAGCGCGGCCATGCGGCCGAGGTCGCCGCCCTGCTTGCCGCGCTGGGTCGAGGTCGACCAGATGATGTCGTCGACGTCGGCGGTGTTGAGCTTGTTACGTTCGGCGATCGCCTTCAGCACGGTGGCGGCGAGGTGCTGGGGATGCATGTCGGCGAGAGCGCCCTTTCCGACTTTGCCGATGCCGCGGGGGGTGCGGACTGCGTCGATGATGTAGGCGTCTGCCATCTTGTTCTTCTCCCGATGTTGTTTGCGGTTTGTTGGGGCTTGGCGGCGAGATTGTCCGAGACGAGAGCGAAGTCAAGCCGCGGCAGCGATGTCGCACCATGCAATCTGTGGCGCGCGCCGACTTATGCCGCGCGGCGGAACTGACGAATTGCCAACCGCGGTGCGCCTCTGCATAGTCGCGCGCCAACAAGACACTTCTGGGGGACTACCAACATGGCCGAGGCCGATCTCGACGCGATCATCCGGCAGCTCGCAAAACAGCAGACCAAGGCGCTCACCGCCGCGGTGAAGAAGCGCCGCGACGCGCTGCTGGCCCGCGCCGCCAAGGCCAAGGATGCCGGCGGCAAGGCACAGGGCAAGGCGCTGGCGACTGCCGCCTATGAGCAGGGTCTGGCCGCGGCGAAGCGGCTGCAGACCGCGGCCGACAACGCAGCCGATGCCTATGCCCGCGCGATGCGTAAGGCAGCCGAAGATGCCGCCGCGGCCGCCGCAGCGGCTTCCAAGCCGAAGCCGGCGAAGGCGGCGGCCGACAAGGCCGAGACCAAGCCGGCCAAGACCGGCGCGAAGAAGAAGGCGGCCAAGAAGGCCAAGCGCTGAGCCAGCTCGGCTGTTGAGATGGGCGAAGCGTCCGCCCGTCTCGCTCCAAGCCGGCGGCTTGCGCTCCGCATCTCCTCACGATCCGCGAATCAGATGGCGCAACGTGCCGCCATCTTGCGATGCTGATGCGCCGCGCGGCTCACCGGCCGGTATCGCCTGGCTGACGTTTGCAGCCTCGGTACGCTATCCGCCTCGGAGTATTCCGGACCCGCACGGGGCGATTACTCGATATCGGGCGCAACTACTCGAAAGCTGCAGAGAAGCCGGCAAAACCATGGCGGTTTGGCCCGACCGATGCCTGTGAAACGGGCGTTTAGAGCCGGCATTTCTAAATTTGTGCAATGCACAAAATGCGATTGCAATTAGCTCTTAGTGTAACTAATCGGAACCGACAGCGCAGCAAATTGCAAAGGGCAAGGCGACCACCGCGTCGCCAGGTGCCGCTGCTTGCATCGACAATCAACCTTTCCCAACGGGATTGCCAATGACAGAGCATAGTCTCTGGCGGTTCTCGCGTGCATTGCATCGCGCCCTCAACGACCGTCAGACCGAAGACCTCGCCACCATCATCGACGACAATATCGACTGGGCGATCTACGGCCCGATCGACATGTTTCCGTTCTTCGGCGCCCGTCAGGGCAAAGAAGCCGTCCTCGAAGTCTGCCGCCAGATCGCCGACAGCGTGCGGATCTATCGTTATCACCGGGAGTCGGTGATGCTGGGGATCGACTCCGCCGCCTCGATGGTCCGCTACTCGCTGACCGCCGCCGGCACTAACCGGCCGATCAGCGTGCGCATGGCGTTGTTCACGCAGTTTCACGGCGGCCGGCTGACCAATCTGCGGATGGTGCTCGACACCTTCGACCTGGTCGAACAAGCGCTCGGCCGCCCGATCCACCTGCCCAAGATCGCCTGAGACAATCGTCCCAGTTGTGGTGCTGCCGGCGTCTCCCCTGAGGCTGGCAGCCGCGTCGTTAATGGGACGTTGAGGATTGTCGCCGAAACACCGAGACGGCGCCGCAGAACGGCCGCGATGCGGTCAAATTGCGCTGGAGTCATGCGGCGGCAGATTACGTGCGGGGGATCCCCGCGCGGCGTGACGCTCACACAGGGGACCAACCGAATGAACGCCATTCCTTCCGAGAAGATCGAGACCACCGAAACCGACGAGAACCTCGCCGCCGTTTCCGAGGTCGAAGCCGGGATCCGCGACTTCGTCCGCAACGACATCGCCTATCTGCGCCGTCCCTCGGCGACGACCTCGACCACCGACACCGCTGCCGCTCCGGCCGCGACGCTCGGTCTCGAAGGCACTGCCGAAGCCGCGGTGAACAACGTCAATTCGCTGATCCAGCGCGTTGCCGGCACTTCGCTCGGCGAGATCGAAAACCTGATCGGTGAGCTGGAGACGCTGCGCGACCTGCTGCACGCCGAAGGTCAGCGGGTTCAGCGCGAGATCTCGAGCTACGCGCAGCTCAGCCAGGCGGCGATGAAATCGACCCGGATGATCGCCGACAACGTCGCGCAGTGGAAGCGCGCCGCCGAGACCCTGCGTCACGGCTGATCCGGCACTGCCGGGCGAGCCCGGCAATCACCGGCTTGAAAACGCAAAAGCAGCCATCGCGAGGTGGCTGCTTTTTTTGCGTGCGATCTCGGATTTTAGAGAGGATGGCCGGCGGGGACGCCGGCAGCCGCGAGCCTTAAGCTCAGCGGTCGGAGAGCGTAGTCGCGGAGTCGAGGCTGTAGGAGCCCACCGCGTAACCCTTCACAACCATTCCGGTGGTGATCATCACCGCCAGCGTCACGGTGGCGAAGATCACGCCCACCCATTTCAGTCCAGCTTGGTCAGCCATTGTCTTCAATTCCCTCAGCCCTGCGTTCGTCGACCGTGACGCTCGCAGGGTTCACAACGTCTTAATATCCCGGCCGTTCCGGGGCCGTCTCGGTCAAAAGCCTCGCATTTGGTTAAAATGCGAACGGCTGTGTCCCCCTCGCCTCAGTTCACTCCGCGTTCGGCCGGCGCGGCACGAACGCCGTGGCGAGGAACGAGAACACCACCTCGCCGCGCTGATTGATCCCGGTGTTACGGGCCTGCATGATTCCCCACTGCGGCCGCGAATCAGACGGCCGCAGACTTTCGACCTGCTTGTAGTAGGTGATGGTGTCGCCAGCCAGCACCGGCTTGAGCCAGCGCAGCTCGCGAAAACCCGGGGACGGACCGCCGGTCGCCACCAGCTCGCCGCGCTTGGCAGCCTCGGCGGATTCCCGCTGAGCGTCCGCCACCATCAGCTTCATGCACACCGCGGCGACGTGCCAGCCCGAGGCGGCGAGGCCGCCGAACAGCGAGTTCTTGCCGGCCTCCTCGTCGAGGTGGAACGGCTGCGGATCGAACTGCGCCGCGAACGTCTTGATCGCCTCGGCCGTGAACGTGAACGTACCGACCTCACGGCGTTCGCCGATCGTCATGTCTTCCAGGAAACGCATGGTGATCGTTATCCGTTGCTGCCGGCGCTGGTCGCGTCCGCGTCGCGGCGCTTGACGATGATCGGCGACACCATCTCGCTCAGCATCTGGCCGTGGCCGTTGCGCACGTAGCACTTGAAGGTGACGATCCCGGTTTCGGGCCGGCTCTTCGACACCCGTGCTTCGATCACTTCGACGTCGAGCAGCAGATCGTCGCCGGGGCGCAGCGGCGACATCCAGCGCATCTCGTCGACGCCCGGCGAGCCGAGCGACGCGGTGTCCTTGATGAAGCCGTCGTACATCATCCGCATCATCAGCGACGACAGATGCCAGCCCGAGCCAGACATGCCTTTCAGCATCGAGGCGTTGGCGGCGTGGTCGTCCAGATGCATGGGCTGCGGATCGTATTCCGAAGCAAAAGCGATGATCTCCTCGCGCGTCACGCGGCGAGGTCCATAGCGGCCGAAGTGGCCGGGCGCGAAATTTTCGAAGAACAGGGTTGTCATGGCATTTGCTGGTGGGAGGCCCGATTGTGGCCGTTATTGCGGTCGATCACAAGCCCATCATTCGGTTTGTTGGGGGAGACCACCGATGTTCAATTTTCGGGACCTGTTTCAATGGGACCGCTTCATCACGCCGACCATCATCAAGACCTTCTACTGGCTGGTGATCGCGTTGACCGTGCTGTTCGGCATTTCCGGCGTGTTTTCCGGGCTGGCGGCGATGGCGGTGAGCCCGTTCGGCGGTTTCATCCTGGTGCTGTCCAGCCTCGCCTCGATCCTGGTCGGGATCGTGTTCTCGCGCATCGTCGCCGAGTTCGTGCTGATCGTGTTCCGCATCAACGAACACCTCGGCGCGATCCGCGATCAGCAGGGATTCAGATAAGCCGCGACGAGGTGTCGCTCGTCATTCCGGGGCGCGAACATAGTTCGCGAGCCCGGAATCCAGAGATTGTAGCGCACAGAGATTCCGGGTTCACGCTTCGCGCGCCCCGGAATGACTCGCTGAAAGGACGGCGCTCGAAGAGTTTCGCCGTCAGCCTTAGGTATTAAACCTGAAGTGCATCACGTCGCCGTCGGCGACGACGTATTCCTTGCCTTCCAGCCTGAGCTTGCCGCCGTCGCGGGCGCCGGCTTCGCCGCCGAGACGAATGTAGTCGTCATAGGCGATGGTCTCGGCGCGGATGAAGCCCTTCTCGAAATCGGTGTGGATCACCGCGGCAGCCTGCGGCGCCTTGGTGCCCTTGGTGATGGTCCAGGCGCGGGCTTCCTTCGGACCGACCGTGAAGTACGTGATCAGGTGTAATAGCTCGTAGCCGGCGCGGATCAGCCGGTCGAGACCGGCTTCGTGCAAGCCCAGCGTGTCGAGAAAGTCGGTACGCTCTTCCTTCGACAGCGTCGCGATTTCGGATTCGATCTTCGCCGAGATCACCACCGCGACCGCGCCCTCCTCCTTGGCGCGCGCCATCACCTGTTCGGAGAAGCTGTTGCCTTCGGCGGCCGAGCCTTCCTCGACGTTGCAGACGTACAGAACCGGCTTGGAGGTCAGCAGGCCGAGCATCCGGAACGCACGCTCCTCCTCGGGCTTGCGCTCGAGGAAGCGCGCCGGCTTGCCGTCGCGCAGCAGCGTCAGCGCGCGGGTGACCAGCTCGAGCTGCTCCTTGGAATCCTTGTCGCCGCCCTTGGCTTTCTTGGTCAGATTGTCGACGCGCTTTTCCAGGCTCTCGAGATCGGCGAGCATCAGCTCGGTCTCGATCGTCTCGATATCGGCGAGCGGCGCGACCCGGCCCTCGACATGGGTGATATCGCCGTCCTCGAAGCAGCGCACCACATGCGCGATCGCATCGACCTCGCGGATGGTGGCGAGGAACTGGTTGCCGAGGCCTTCACCCTTGGAGGCGCCCTTCACCAGACCCGCGATGTCGACGAAGGTCAGGCGGGTCGGGATGATCTGCTGCGACTTGCCGACCTCGGCCAGCTTATCGAGCCGCGGATCCGGCACCGCCACTTCGCCGACATTCGGCTCGATGGTGCAGAACGGATAGTTCGCCGCCTGCGCCGCCGCCGTCTCGGTCAGCGCGTTGAACAGCGTCGACTTGCCGACGTTCGGCAGACCGACGATCCCGCATTTGAAGCCCATGATATGTCCTGCTGTTCGAGGCCGACGCCGCAACTAAGGTACCGCGTCATACGCGGGCTTGACCCGCGTATCCATCTCCTTCGCGAGAAGATGGATCGCCGGGCCAAGCCCGGCGATGACGCTGTTACTTGTTGCTGCCCTTCGGCTCGCCCTTGTCGTTGTCGTAAAAACCCTTCGCCTGCATCGCCAGATGCACCTTGTTGGCGAAGGAGGCGTCCTTACCCTTGGCGATCAGGCCGGCGTTGTCGGCGGCGATCTCGCACAGCGCTTCGACCCAGGGCCGCTCGGTCTTGGCGAAATCGCCGAGCACGTGATTGTGCACCAGCTCCTTCGCGCCCGGATGGCCGACGCCGAGCCGCACGCGAAGATAATCGTTGCCGATATGCGCCGAGATCGAGCGCAGGCCATTATGCCCGGCAATCCCGCCGCCGACCTTCACGCGAACTTTCGCCGGCGGCAGTTCGATCTCGTCGTGAAACACGGCGACCTCGCTCTGGCCGATCTTGTAGAAGCTCACCGCTTCCTGCACGGCGCGGCCGGACTCGTTCATGTAGGTGAGCGGCTTGAGCAGTGTAATGCGCTCGCCGTCGAGCACGCCGTCTGCGGTCTCGCCCTGAAAACGACGGCGCCATGGCGAGAAGCCATGACGCCGCGCGATTTCGTCGATGACCATGAAGCCGATGTTGTGCCGGTTGCCCTGGTACTTCGACCCGGGATTGCCCAACCCAACGAACAGCCGCATGACGCGGAACCCCGCGCCGGATTACTTCTTCTTGGCCGGCGCAGCAGCCGCGGCCGGAGCCTTGGCGGCCGCAGCCGGAGCCTTCGCCGCAGCAGCCGGGGCAGCAGCGGCCGCAGGCGCGGCACCCGCCGCAGCCTTGTCGTCGTTGTAGCCCGACGGCGGCACGATGGTGACCAGCGTGACGTCGTCACGCGATACCGACTTGACGCCGGTCGGCAGCGCGATGTCCGACAGATGCAGCGACACGCCGATGTCGAGGGTCGACACGTCGGCTTCGATGAACTGCGGAATGTTCTCGGCCGGGGCTTCGAGTTCGACGGTGTGGGTGACGATGTTGAAGGTACCGCCGCGCTTCACGCCCGGGGCCACTTCGAGGCCCTTCAGGTGCAGCGGCACGCTGACGCGGATGGTCGCGCCGGCGCCGAGCCGCAGGAAGTCGACGTGGATCGGGAAGTCCTTCACCGGATCGAGGTGATAGTCGCGCGGAATGACGCGATGCTTCTTGCCGTCGAGGACGACGTCGAACACCGTGGTCAGGAACCGGCCGGCGAGAATCCGCAGGCGGAGTTCTTTCTCTTCGACCGAGATCGGCAGCGGGGATTGGTTGTCACCGTAGATCACTCCGGGCACGCGGCCGGCGCGACGCTCAGCCCGGGCGGCCCCCTTGCCGCTCTTCGGACGTGCGGTCGCCTTCAGTTCCAAGACGCTCGTCATCTGCTTAAGTCCTTGATCTGTAAAAAGTTAAAGGCCGCAAAGCGGCCCATTTGACACGTCGCGGCAAGCCTCCAGGGGTGCGGGGGCCGCGGACGTGGCCGGTTTCTAGCCGCAAAGGCCGCAAATGACAAGGAAATCGCGCCTTCGGAGCACGGCCTCATCCTGAGGAGCCCGGCGCCGCCCGCAAGGCGGCGGCGGGCGTCTCGAAGGATGCGCCCGGGTGTAAGCTTGACCTCATCGGCCTTCATGGTTCGAGACGGCCGCTTCGCGGCCTCCTCACCATGAGGGACTCAGGCAGGGAAAATTGGCGCCTGTCCGCCGTCCTCACGCCAGCGCGGTCGGAGGCTCGGAGCCACCACCCTGGCGGGCTTCCAGCGCGGCGATCCGGGCCTTCAGGGCTTCGTTCTCTTCGCGGGTGAGGCGAACCATCTCCTTGAACGCCTCGAACTCCTCGCGCTTCACCAGATCGAGGTCGCGCAGGATCTTCTCGGCTTGGCTGCGCACCACCCCGTCGATCTCGCGCTTGACGCCCTGGGCGGCACCGGCAGCGTCGTTCATCAGGCGGCCGATCTCGTCGAAAAGCCGGTTGTTGGTCTGGGTCATGGTCGAGATCTCCGTCGCGCGTCTTGCGCGGTTGCAAGCCAAACGGGCATTGGCGGTGACAATGGCGATGGATCGGGCCTACTTCAAGGCCGCCAGGCGGGACCTGCGCCGACCCGATCCGATTTGCCATTCCTTGCGACGTTCGCACCCCCGTCGCAAGGTCGATTTAAGCATCGGTCTGGACGACACGCGGTGCCAATTGACGCTGTACCGTTGCGGGCTTTGGAGATAAGCCAAACGAACAATGCCATTCTTCGCCGTCGCCTTTCCCGTGTTCGATCCGGTGGCCGTCGCGATCGGTCCGTTCGCGATCCGCTGGTACGCGCTGGCCTATATCGCCGGCATCGTCATCGGCTGGCTGTATGCCCGGATGCTGCTGCAGCGACAGCGGCTGTGGGGCGGCCCGTCGCCGATCTCGCTGGAAGCGTTCGACGACTTCATCCTGTGGATCACCATCGGCATCATTCTCGGCGGCCGCACCGGCTACGTGCTGTTCTACAATCTCGACTTCTTCATCCGGCATCCGGCTGAGATCTTCGAACTGTGGAAGGGCGGCATGTCGTTCCACGGCGGCTTCATGGGCTGCGTGCTGGCGGTCGTGCTGTTCGGGTGGAAGCGCAAGGTGCCGATCCTGTCGCTCGGCGACATCACGTGCGCGGTCGGCCCGATCGGGCTGTTCCTCGGCCGCATCGCCAACTTCATCAACGGCGAATTGTGGGGCCGCCCGGCCGACGCCTCGGTGCCATGGGCGATGGTGTTTCCCAATGCCGGTCCGCTGCCGCGGCATCCGAGCCAGCTTTATGAAGCCGGGCTCGAAGGCATCGGGCTGTTCGTGATCCTGGCGCTGATGATCCGCGCCGGCGCCCTGAAGCGGCCGGGCCTGATCATCGGTGCGTTTCTCACCTTCTATGGCCTCGCCCGCATCACCGGCGAATTCTTCCGCGAGCCCGATCCGCAGCTCGGCTTCCTGTGGGGCGGCCTGACGATGGGCATGCTGCTGTCGGTGCCGATGGTGATCGTCGGCATCGTGGTGATGATCACGACGTGGCGGCGTGGGCGCGTCACGCCCGCTGCGGCCACGACACCTTCCAGCGAGGCAGCCTCATGATCGACCAGACGGCCCTCGCCACCGAGATCAAGCGGCTGATCAAGGCCGCCGGCACGATGCCGGTGTGGCGCTATATGGAATTGTGCCTCGGCCATCCCGAGCACGGCTATTACGTCACCCGCGACCCGCTCGGGCGCGAAGGCGACTTCACCACCTCGCCCGAGATCAGCCAGATGTTCGGCGAACTGCTGGGGCTGTGGTCGGCGTCGGTGTGGAAGGCCGCCGACGAGCCGGAGACGCTGCGGCTGATCGAGATCGGCCCGGGCCGCGGCACGATGATGGCGGACGCGCTGCGCGCACTGCGGGTGCTGCCGGTCCTGTACCAGTCGCTCAGCATCCATCTGGTCGAGATCAACCCGGTTCTGCGCCAGAAGCAGCAGACCATGCTGGCCGGCATCCGCAACATTCACTGGCACGACAGCTTCGATGACGTGCCGGAAGGTCCTGCGGTCATCCTCGCCAACGAATATTTCGACGTGCTGCCGATCCATCAGGCGATCAAGCGCGAAACCGGCTGGCACGAGCGGGTGATCGAGATCGGCGCAGCCGGCGAGTTGGTGTTCGGCGTCGCCGCCGATCCGATCCGTGGCTTCGAGGCATTGCTGCCGCCGCTGGTGCGGCTGGCGCCCCCCGGCGCCGTGTTCGAATGGCGGCCCGACACCGAGATCCTGAAGATTGCCAGCCGGGTGCGCGACCAAGGCGGTGCGGCGCTGATCATCGATTACGGGCATCTGCGCAGCGACGTCGGCGACACCTTCCAGGCGATCGCCAGCCACAGCTACGCCGATCCGCTGCAGCATCCCGGCCGCGCCGACCTCACCGCGCATGTCGATTTCGACGCGCTCGGCCGCGCCGCCGAGAGCGTCGGCGCCCGCGCCCATGGCCCGGTGACGCAAGGCACATTCCTGAAGCGGCTCGGCATCGAGACGCGCGCGCTGTCGCTGATGGCCAAGGCAACGCCGCAGGTGTCCGAAGATATCGCCGGCGCGCTGCAGCGCCTGACCGGCGAAGGCCGCGGCGCGATGGGCTCGATGTTCAAGGTGATCGGGGTGTCCGATCCCAAGATCGAGACGCTGGTCGCGCTCAGCGACGACACCGACCGCGAAGCCGAGCGCCGGCAAGGGACCCACGGATGATCATCACCTCGCCGCTGCTCGGCGCTGCACCGGGCCTGCGCCATGCGTTCTTCACCCGCGAGGGCGGTGTGTCGGACGGCATCTATGCCGGCCTGAACGGCGGCATCGGCTCCAACGACGATCCGGCCAAGGTCGCCGAGAACCGGCGGCGGATGGCGGAAGCCCTCGGCGTTGCGCCGGAGCGTTTCCTCACCGTCTATCAGGTGCACTCGCCGGACGTCGCCGTCGCCGAAGCGCCGTGGGACCAGGCGAGCCGGCCGAAGGCGGACGCCATCGTCACCCGCACACCGGGCCTGGCGATCGGCGTCACCACGGCCGATTGCGGCCCGATCCTGTTCGCCGACCCAGCGGCGCAGGTGATCGGCGCCGCCCATGCCGGCTGGAAGGGCGCACTGACCGGCGTGCTGGAATCCACGCTGGACGAGATGGAGCGGCTCGGCGCCCAGCGCAGCCGCGTGGTCGCGGCGATCGGTCCACTGATCCGGCAGCCTTCTTATGAAGTCGGCGACGAGTTCGTCGCCCGCTTCACCGCGGCTAACCCGGCCTATGCGACCTTCTTCACTGAAGCGGAGCGGCCCGGCCACGCGATGTTCGATCTCGGCGGCTTCATCCGGATGAGGCTCGAGGCCGCCGGCGTCGGCATGATCGACGACCTCGACATCGACACTTATCCGGACGAGCGGTTCTTCTCCTATCGCCGCACCACCCATCGGAGCGAGCCGGACTACGGCCGCCACATCCACGCCATCGTGCTCGACCCGGACGCCTGAGACCCGCCAAACCTCGCCGAAGCTTGCCAAAGATGAACGGGAATTAACCACGTTCGTTTACGCCCGAGGCGACGCCGATCCGGCTAATATTCTGAAAATTTTAGAGAAATTGAATTTGGCAACCTGCAAAGGATTAACCTGGTACTCGCCCCGCCCTAGACCTTAATGCATTTTAACGATATCGCTTCCGTCGTTCGGCGGCCGCTGCGCCGCGCTTTCGACGGGACCCTGCATGTTGGCTCGCCTGCCCCGCCAGATTGCCACGCGCACCACGCGCACCGCCCTCCTGCTCACTTTGCTGACCGGCCTCGCCGGCTGCGTCACCCAAGGCGGCACCGGCCCGATGGCCTCGGCTGGCGGCAGCGGCGTCGCGTTCGAATCCATCGACGGCCCGCCGCCGCAGGTGTTCGACCGCATGGTCGCGGTGCTCGACAGCGAATCCAAGCTGCGCCAAATCCCGGTGGTGTCGCGCGAAGGTGGCGCGGCGTATCGCGTCCGCAGCTATCTGTCGGCGCAGGTCCGCGGCAATCGCACCAATATCGCCTGGGTGTGGGATGTGTACGATCGCAACCAGCAGCGCACGCTGCGGCTGTCGGGCGAGGAACCGGCCGGCAACGGTCGCGATGCCTGGCAGCAGGCCGATGATGTCGTGCTGCGCCGGATCGCGCAGGCCGGCTTCACCGGGATGAGCGGCTTGGTGAACGGCGGGTTACCTGCCGACACTGCACCCACCGCAGCCCCGGCCGAGCGCGGCCCCGCGATCGCAAGCGCCGAGCCGGCACCGGCCGCGAGCAGCGATGCGCCCTCTGCAGCCCTGAGTTTCGCTGCGCGCTGATTGCTGCAATTGCACGCTACATAGGTCGAATCCGCACCGGAAAACCGTCACAACGGGTTGCCATCGCTGGCGACCGGCTGGTATCACCTCGCTCGCAAAACAGTCCGATTTCGCGAGTCAACCGATATGCTGAACGTAGTATCCACCGCGCCGAGGGGGGACGCGTCGATGTCGGGCAAGAACGGATCGGTCAAACTGGTCGCCGGCAATTCTAACCCTGCTCTGGCGCGCGACATCGCCGAATGGCTGAAGATGCCGCTCACCAAAGCGAGCGTCCGCCGCTTCGCCGATAACGAAGTCTTCGTCGAGATCCAGGAGAACGTCCGCGGCTCGGACGTCTTCATCATCCAGTCGACGTCGTTTCCGGCCAACGACCACCTGATGGAACTTCTGATCATCACCGACGCGCTGCGCCGTGCCTCGGCGCGCCGTATCACCGCGGTGATCCCGTATTTCGGCTACGCCCGCCAGGACCGTAAGGTCGGCTCGCGCTCGCCGATCTCGGCCAAGCTGGTCGCCAACCTGATCACCCATGCCGGTGTCGACCGGGTGATGACGCTGGACCTGCACGCCGGCCAGATCCAGGGCTTCTTCGACATCCCGACCGACAACCTCTACGCCTCGCCGGTGATGGTGCGCGACATCAAGGAGCGCTTCGACCTGTCGAAGGTGATGGTGGTGTCGCCCGACGTCGGCGGCGTGGTCCGCGCCCGCGGCCTCGCCAAGCGCCTCAACACCCCGCTGGCGATCATCGACAAGCGCCGCGAGCGCGCCGGCGAGTCCGAAGTGATGAACGTGATCGGCGACGTCGCCGGCTACACCTGCATCCTGCTCGACGACATCGTCGACTCCGGCGGCACGCTGGTGAACGCCGCCGAAGCGCTGCTCGCGAACGGTGCGACCGCGGTCTCCGCCTACATCACCCACGGCGTGCTGTCCGGCGGCGCCTGCGCCCGCATCAGCAACTCCAAGCTCAAAGAGCTGGTGATCACCGACTCGATCCAGGCCACCGAAGGCGTCTGCAAGGCGCCGAACATCCGCACCATCACCATCGCGTCCCTGATCGCCGAAGCGATCGGCCGTACCGCGGCGGAAGAGTCGGTGTCGAGCCTGTTCGACTAAGTTTCCCTGATCTCCGTCGTCATTCGACGCAATCTCTTTTGTCATTCCGGGGCGCGACGCAATCGCGCAGCCTCTCTGTGTGTCATTCCGGGCGCTCACGAAGTGAGCGAACCCGGAATCTCGACGTTCGAGGCACCAGCGATATTTCAACAATCTCTGGATTCCGGGTTCGCGAGCTGTGCTCGCGCCCCGGAATGACAGAGTCGTTCGACCACACGATCCCGCAACTACACGATCCCCGCCGCGACCTGGCCGCGCAGGCGTTCCAGGCTGAGCAGGGTGTCGGCGCAGGCGTGGGCGACTTCGGCGCCCTTGGCGGCGAAGTGCCGCTGGAAGTGCTCGGTGTTCGACTCGCCGCGCTCGAAGCTGTGCGGCGTCGCCACCGCGGAGAACACCGGCACCTCGGTCTTGAGCTGCACGTCCATCAGCGCCTGGATCACCGTCTGGGCAACAAAGCCGGTGAGACCGTCATCGACCACGAGGCCGGCTGCGACGATCGCGGTGTAGCGCCGGGTCTTCGCCAGCATCTGCACGTGCAGCGGAATCTCGAACGAGCCCGGCACTTCGAACAGGTCGACCTGCGAGGCGACGATGCCGCGCTCGACGATCTCCCGCACGAACGACTCCCAGCAGCCGGCGACAACGTCGCGATGCCACGACGACTGCACGAAGGCGACGCGCTGCGGCTTGGCGAAGCGCGGATACGACCGCTCGGCCGGCGGCGGCGCAGTCTCGGCAGGATCGGTCACGGTTTCGGTCATCGGCGGGCTCACTGGGCTGTCATCTGAAGGGCAGCTCAGGCTACCAGCGGCCGCCCCTGAATCAAAGGTTGACCATGCGGCGAAAGACTCGTGTGGAGCGAATTCCGCGCCCCGGACTCGGCTAACGCGAATCCGATTCCGTTTTGTTCTCGCGCCGCTCGCTCCGCTGTGGAGGGTTACTCTTTGGTTGTGGAATTGGCGAAGCCCGGGATTGCGCCGATTCCGCAAATCACATCATTTCATCCCTGCAACCTCGGTTCGTCCGGACTAATCCTTCCGACGCGAGCACAGGTACAGGCGCGTACCGGCCTGCCTCATGCGTATCAGCATATTCCAACGTAAGGTCGAGACGGCATGCCCTTGCTCGAAGGCATCATCGATTCACGAAATAATCCGCTCGCGGTCGTCGAAGACATCGCGGCATCGAACGACCTCGCCTTCGAGCGTTCCGGCGAGGATGAAATCACCATCGTCGCCAAGGGCCAGTGGACCGACTACACGCTGTCGTTCACTTGGATGAACGAGATCGAAGCGCTGCATCTGGCCTGCGCGTTCGACATGAAAGTGCCGGCGGCACGGCGTAACGAAACGCTGCGGCTGATCGCGGCGATCAACGAACAGCTCTGGGTCGGACATTTCGACGTGTGGAATCACACCGGCACCGTGATGTACCGTCAGGCGCTGGTTCTGCCGGGCGGACTGGCCGCCACCGAAGCGCAGTGCGAGACCATGCTGATCAGCGCGATCCACGCCTGCGAGCGTTACTACCCGGCGATCCAGTTCACTGTGTGGGCCGGCAAGACCGCCGCCGAAGCGATGAGCGCGGCGATGTTCGACACTCAGGGCGAGGCGTGAGCCAAGCGCCGCGCATCGTCGTTCGCGACGGCGCCTCCGAGCTCGACCGCGCCGCGATCCTGCGCGCGCTGATCACCCACAATGAGAAGGCGGGCGGGCCGTCGGGCTTTCAGCAAGTCTGCCTCGTGGTCGAAGACCCTGCCACCGGCGAGACCACCGGCGGCCTGTGGGGCCGGATCATCTACGACTGGCTGTTCGTCGAATTCCTTGCCGTTCCGGAGACGGCGCGTCGCAGCGGGCTCGGTACCGAGCTGCTGAGCCGCGCCGAGCAGATCGCCAAGGACCGCGGCTGCGCCGGGGTGTGGCTCGATACCTATCAGTTTCAGGCGCCGGACTTCTACCGCAAGCAGGGCTATCAGGAGTTCGGCCGCATCGCCGATCACCCGCGCGGATCGCAGCGCCTGTTCTTCATGAAGACCTTCTGATCGCTGCGCGCGGGGCACAGCGCTTGTGACCCCTTCGAGCATCCAATAAAACCCGGCTAGAACACGCCGCCGTCGCGGCGCGGATGGATGTTTGCGATGACCAGCTCTGCTCAATCTCCCCTGCAACAGCTCGGCGGCACGGTGGTTCTCGCCGGCGCCGGCAAGATGGGCGGTGCGCTGCTCACCGGTTGGCTGGCGCAGGGGCTGGACGGCGGCGACGTCGTGGTGATCGAGCCGCATCCGACCGACGACATCGCCGCGCTGAGCGCCCGTGGCATCCGCCTCAATGCTTCTGCCAGCGATGTCGGCGCGGTCTCGACGCTGGTGGTTGCGGTGAAGCCGCAGATGTTCGCCGAAGCCGCCGCGGCGCTGCGCGGCTACGTCGGGCCCTCGACCCTGGTGGTGTCGATCATGGCCGGCAAGCCGATCGCGGCGCTGTCCGAACAGCTCGGCGGCCACGTCGTCCGCGCGATGCCGAATACGCCGGCCGCGATCGGCCGCGGCATCACCGTCGCGGTGGCGGCCGGAAACGTCACCCCCGCGCAGCGCGGCATTGCCGATGCGCTGCTGCGCGCTACCGGCGGCGTCGAATGGGTCGACGACGAAGCCCTGATCGATGCCGTCACGGCGGTGTCCGGCTCGGGCCCGGCCTACGTGTTCCTGCTCGCCGAAGAACTCGCGCGCGCCGGCGTCGAAGCCGGCCTGCCCGAAGCCCTCGCGATGACGCTTGCCCGCGCCACCGTCGCCGGCTCCGGCGAGCTGCTGCACCGCTCCGACCTCGATGCCGCCACCCTGCGCAAGAACGTCACCTCCCCCGGCGGCACCACCGCCGCGGCGCTCGAGGTGCTGATGGCGGACGACGGCTTCCGCCCGCTGCTCACCCGCGCGGTCGCCGCAGCGACCAAGCGGTCGAAGGAACTGGCGAAGTAGGCAGAATACCGACGTCATGCGCGGGCTCGACCCGCGCATCCATCGCGCGCGCAAGCGCGCCGAGATAATGCTCTGCACATTTCACGAAGAGGATGGATCGCCGGGTCGAGCCCGGCGATGACTATCTCGGTTGGCGGCGTCGCCCCACACACCCACGTCATCGCCCGGCTTGACCGGGCGACCTAGTAATCCAGAGCGCCGGTTAGTTACAACAGCCGCCCTGCAATACTGGATCACCCGCATACGCGGGTGATGACGGCGGAGAGTGGGGTTAGCGCTTCGGCCTACACCGGCACCCGCACGATCGCGCGCAGGCCGCCCATCGGGCTGTCGCCGAGGGTGATTTCGCCGCCATGCGAGCGGGCGATGTCGCGGGCGATGGCGAGGCCCAGCCCGGTGCCGCCTTCGTCCTGGTTGCGGGCGTCGTCGAGCCGCAGGAACGGCTTGAACACCTCTTCGCGCATCGCCATCGGGATGCCGGGGCCGTCGTCGTCGATCGTCACAGTGAGATAGCGATGATCGCGTGCGCCGGTGATCGCGATGGTATGAGCGTGGCGGGCGGCGTTCGACACCAGATTGGCGAGGCAGCGCTTGAATGACGCCGGCTTCACCGTCACCACCGGCTGGCCGGTGAAGGCGACACTGACGACGTGGCCATGGCGTTCGGCGTCGGAACGCAATTCCTCCAAGGCCGCCGCCATATCGGTGGGCTGCGCCTGCTCGCCGCTGTCGCCGCGCGCAAACGCCAGATACGCTTCCAGCATCGCCGACATCTCATCGACGTCCTTGCGCATCCCCTCGGTCTCGGGCGCATCGCCGATCAGTTCGAGCTCGAGCTTGAAACGAGTCAGGATCGTGCGCAGGTCGTGGCTGACGCCGGCGAGCATCGCGGTGCGCTGTTCGATCGAGCGCTCGACACGGGCCTTCATCTCGATGAACGCATAGGCGGCGCGCCGCACCTCGCGGGCGCCGCGCGGCCGGAAGTTCGGCACGTCGCGGCCCTTGCCGAAACTCTCGGCGGCGTCCGCAAGCCGCAGCACCGGCCGGATCTGATTGCGCAGGAACAGCACCGCGACGATCAGCAGCACCGTCGACGTGCCGACCATCCACAGCAGGAATATCTCGGAGTTCGACGCGTAGGCCGCGCTGCGCAGCGCGAACACCCGCATCACCGCATCATCGAGCTGAATACGAATCTCGACCAGACTGGAGCGGCCGACGGTGTCGATCCAGAACGGCCGCGCGATCTGCCGGCTGATCTGCTTGCTGATCGATTGATCGAGCAGCGAGAAGAACGGCTTCGGACCGGGCGGCGGCATTTCGCCGGGGCCGAGAAAATCGACCACCAGGCCGAGTCGGGTCTGCGCGATCCGCCGCAGCACCGCCTTGTCCTTGTCCTGCGGATAGCTCTTGTAGACGTCGATCAGCGTCGCGATGTCCTGCACCACCGCCGCCGACAGCCGCTGCGTCACCGTGTTCCAGTGCCGCTCCATGAACACGAAGGCGATCACCGACTGCAGCAGCACCATCGGCACGATGATGATCAGCAGCGCGCGGGCATACAGCCCCTTCGGCATGAAATCGTTGAAGCGCTGCCCCAAATAACCATTGGCCGCCGACACCCGCCCATAGGCAGAGCGGATCAGCGTCAGCCCGGTGTCGAGCGTGCTCATGACGAAGACTGCCCAAATGCGCGAGCGCTGTCCCTTTCAGCGCCGATGCTGAAAGCAACGCACCCGCCCCCAGCATGGCGAGCTCCCTCACCCCGCCCTTGCGGGGAGAGGTTGCACGGTGCCTGGGGCAAAGCTCTGCTCATCACCAAACTAATCAGGCCCCTACGGCGCCGCCACCAGGCGATAGCCGATGCCGCGGACGGCTTGCAGGAACAGCGGGTTGGCGGGGTCGCGCTCGATCTTGCGGCGCAGGCGGTTGATCTGAACGTCGACCGCGCGCTCATTGGCATTGCCGGCGCCGCTGAGATCGCCGCGCGGCACAGTCTCGCCGGGCGCCGCCGCCAGCATCCGCAGCATGTCGCGCTCGCGGTCGGTCAAATGGACGATCTCATCACCCTGGCGCAGTTCGCCGCGCTCGATGTGAAACACGTAAGGCCCGAACGCCACCGTCTCGGCCTTGGCGGCCGGCGCCGGCGCGGTGCGCTTGAGGATATTGCCGATCCGCAGCAGCAATTCGCGCGGTTCGAACGGCTTGGCGACGTAGTCGTCGGCGCCGATCTGCAGCCCCTCGATCCGGCTCTCCGCCTCGTGCCGGGCGGTGAGCATCACGATCGGCACGTCCGAGGTTTCGCGGATCGAGCGGGCGAGATCGAAGCCGGTCTCGCCAGGCATCATCACGTCGAGGATCAACAGATCGAAGTCGAGCCCGGCGAGCTTGGCGCGGGCGTCGCGCACGCTCTGCGCGGTGGTCACGCGATAGCCCTCGGAGGCGAGAAACCGCGACAGCAGATCGCGGATGCGGCGATCGTCGTCGACCAGCAGCAGATGCGGCGCATCGTCGGCGGGGCGGATCGGCTTCTTCGCCAGTGCTGCGAGCTGGATCACGTCACGTCCTTTGCGGTGGCGCCGCCGTGCAGGATGGTCTGGAGCACCTTGTCCGGATCGTCCCGATCGATCATGGCGCGCAGGAATTTGGCGACCGCCTCGGCGCCGCCGGGAGCGAGGTCGCGCAGCGCGCGATCGATCCGCTCGGTCTGCAGCCGGGCCAGTTTCTCCACCAGCGCCTCGCCCTTCGGGGTGGCGAAAAGAAGGCGCTGGCGGCGGTCGCTGTCGCCGGCCTTCTGCACGATATAGCCCTCGTCCAAGAGCTGCTTCAGCACCCGGCTGAGCGACTGTTTGGTGATCCGCAGCACGTCGAGCAGATCGGCCACCGTCAGGCCCGGATAGCGGCAGACGAAATGCACCACCCGGTGGTGGGCGCGGCCGAATCCGAACGCTTCGAGCACATGGTCGGCATCACCGACGAAGTCCCGATAGGCGAAGAACAGCAGCTCGATGATGTCCCACCGCGGCGGATGCGGATCAGGGGCAGCCGGGGAGCGCTCGCCGGACGGCCGGATCATCTCGTTGAAATTTATGTCAGCCATGTTGACATATCAGGTCTTTATGTTACAAAACCGCCGACCAAGACGAAATAATCGACTATTCCGCTTGCGACCCCTGCCCGTGCAGTCCGATAAAGGAAGCTGCTCGGCGGCCTGCATGCGATGGTCGGACGGCTCGGCCGAAACATTAGCGGAGTTCGGCAATTCCGCCAAAACATCTCCCGGCGATGCGCCGGGACCGATAACCACTTTTGCGGCCGGCTTTCGCAGCCGGATCCGCGACAACCACGGCCACCCGCAGGCGCGCCGGTCCAGGAGAAGATCGATGGGAGTTTCGTTCGATAAGATCGACGGCTCGCTCTGGCTGAACTTCGACATCCAGCCCTCGGCGAACCCGACCCCCGACAAGGAACGCGACGCGAAGCTGGAAAACCTCGGCTTCGGCCGGGTGTTCACCGACCACATGGCGATCGTCCGCTTTGACCAGGCGCACGGCTGGCACGGCGCCCGCATCGAGGCGCGCTCGAACTTCCCGCTCGATCCGGCCCACGCCGTGCTGCACTACGCGCAGGAAATCTTCGAAGGCCTCAAGGCCTATAAGCGCGACGACGGCGGCGTGAACCTGTTCCGCCCCGACGCCAATGCGCGCCGCTTCCGCGACAGCGCCGACCGCATGGCGATGGCGCAGCTGCCCGAGCAGGTGTTCATCGAGGCGATCGAGCAGCTGGTGAAGATCGACCGCAACTGGATCCCGGGCGGCGAAGGCAGCCTGTATCTGCGGCCGTTCATGATCGCCAGCGAAGTGTTCCTCGGCGTCAAGCCGTCGGCCGAGTACATCTTCTCGGTGATCGCCTCGCCGGTCGGCTCGTACTTCAAGGGCGGCCCCGCCCCGGTGTCGATCTGGGTGTCGGAGACCTACACCCGCGCGGCGGTCGGCGGCACCGGCGGCGTCAAGTGCGGTGGCAACTACGCCGCCAGCTTGCGCGCCCAGGCCGAGGCGATCGAGCGCGGCTGCGACCAGGTGGTGTTCCTCGATGCGCTCGAGCGCCGCTACGTCGAAGAGCTCGGCGGCATGAACGTGTTCTTCGTGTTCGACGACGGTTCGCTGTCGACCCCGCCGCTCGGCACCATCCTGCCCGGCATCACCCGCGACTCGATCATCACGCTGGCGCGCGACGCCGGCCGCGTGGTCCGCGAGGAGCCGTACACGATCGATCAGTGGCGCGCCGACGCGGCCTCCGGCAAGCTCAAGGAAGCGTTCGCCTGCGGCACCGCCGCGGTGATCTCGCCGATCGGCAAGGTGTGCTCGAACCACGGCGACTTCACCATCAACGGCGGCCAGGCCGGCGAGGTGGCGATGGGCCTGCGCAAGCAGCTCGTCGACATCCAATACGGTCGCACGCCGGACAAGCACGGCTGGATCCGTAAGGTGATCTGAGCCACCCCTCGACGAGTCATTCCGGGGCGCTGACGAAGTCAGCGAACCCGGAATCTCTCTTTGGTAACAACCTTCAGACCCGACCGCGCGTAACCTCTTCCGCTTGCGGCAGAGGTCGGATTGCGCAGCGATCCGGGTGAGGGCACTCCTCTCCGCGGATCGCTGGCTCACTGCCTGGGGGCACCCTCACCCCAGCCCTCTCCCGCAAGCGGGAGAGGGAGCGCATTGTGCTCGGGGCGCATGCAATGCGCCTACGCACAGACGCCCAACTACCTCCGCCCGAACAGCTTCTCGATATCGGCCAGCGTCAGTTCGACATAGGTCGGGCGGCCGTGGTTGCATTGGCCGGAATTCGGCGTCGCTTCCATCTCGCGTAGCAACGCGTTCATCTCTTCCGGCTTGAGCACGCGCCCGGCGCGCACCGAGCCGTGGCAGGCCATGGTGGCGGCGACGTGCATCAGCCTGCGCTCCAGCGGCAACGCTTCGTCCCATTCGGCCATGTGCTCGGCGAGATCGCGCAGCAGGCCTGAGGCATCGGTCTTGCCGAGCAGCGACGGCGTTTCGCGCACCGCCACCGCGCCGGGACCGAAGCTCTCGATGACTAGGCCGAACTTCGCCAACTCTTCGGCCCGCGCGACCAGACGCTCGACCGTCGCCTCGTCCATCTCGACGATATCGGGGATCAGCAGGATCTGGCGCTGCACGCCGTTGGCGTCGAGCGAAGCTTTGAGCCGTTCATAGACGATCCGCTCGTGCGCGGCGTGCTGATCGATCACGATGAGACCGTCGCGGGTCTGCGACACGATGTAGGTCTCGTGGATCTGCGTGCGCGCAGCACCGAGCGGCCGGTCTAGCAGATCCGGCGTCACCTCGGTCGGACGAATGTCGGCGCTCGGCGCGCCGACATCGAACGCCGCCTGCGCGCGCTCCGCGAACGACGGCGCCACGCTGCCGCCGACCGGATAGGACGGCGACGAACGCCAGTCCCAATTCGCCGGCGGCATCGAGGCGGGACGAAACGTCGAGATCACGCTGCTGGCGCTGTTGGCCGCGGTGCGGCGGCCTTCGCGCGCGAGGCCATCCTTCAGCGCGTGCACGATCAGCGCGCGGACCAGACCGGAGTTGCGGAAGCGCACCTCGGTCTTGGCCGGGTGCACGTTGGCGTCGACCTCGCGCGCATCCAGCGTGACGAACAGCGCCACCACCGGATGACGGTCGCGCGGCAAGTAGTCCGAATAGGCGGCGCGTACCGCCCCTAGGATCAGCTTGTCGCGCACCGGACGGCCGTTGACGAACAGATACTGCCCGAGCGCATTGGCTTTGGTCAGCGACGGCGCCGCCGCGAAGCCTTCGACGATCACGCCCTCGCGCTCGGTGCGGACTTCAATGGCGTTGGCGCGAAACTCGGCGCCGAGAATGTCGCCGAGCCGGATCAGTTGCCCGGGCGCGCCCGGCAGCGCCGCCGCCCATGTCACCGGCGCGCGCTCTTCGCCGGCCAGCGTGAAGGCCACGTCCGGCCGCGCCATCGCCAGCCGCCGCACCACTTCGCGGATCGCTTCGGCCTCGGTGCGATCGGTCTTGAGAAACTTCAGCCGCGCCGGCGTTGCAAAGAACAGATCCGCGACTTCAACGCGGGTGCCTTGGGTCAGCGCGGCCGGCGCGATCGGGGTCTTGTCGCCGCCTTCGACCCGCAGGCTCCAGGCGTGCGGCTCGGTTGCGTGCCGCGTGGTGATCGACAGCCGCGCCACTGCGCCGATCGACGGCAGCGCTTCGCCGCGAAACCCGAGCGTGCGGATCTGCAGCAGGTCCTCGTCATCGAGCTTGGAGGTGGCGTGGCGATCGACCGCGAGCGCGAGGTCCGCCGCCGTCATGCCGGAGCCGTCGTCGGCTATCACGATCTTCCGCCGCCCGCCGCCGTCCGAAAAGATGTCGATCCGGCTGGCGCCGGCATCGATCGCGTTCTCGACCAGCTCCTTCACCACGCTCGCCGGCCGCTCCACCACCTCGCCGGCGGCGATGCGGTTGACGATGGTTTCGGGAAGCTGGCGGACGGGCATGGGAACCGAGCGACTCGTGGGCGTGAGCGGTGACTTTAGAGAAGCCGGTTGCCGCCGTCAGCCGCGGACGTGGCCCTCTGCGAGCGCAGCGAAGCAATCCAGCTCCGTGCACATGGCTCCTGGATTGCTTCGTCGCTTCGCTCCTCGCAATGACGACGTGGCGGCACCAGATCAATCATCGAAGCTCTTGCCGCTTCGCCCGGCCTTGATGTCGCCGCGGCGCTTCTTGCCTTCGAGGCGGCGCTTCTTCGAGCCGAGCGTCGGCCTGGTGGCGCGGCGCGGGATCGGGCGGACCAGCGAAGCCTTCAGCAATTCTTCGAGCCGCTCCAGCGCATCTGCCCGGTTGCGCTCCTGGGTGCGGAAGCGGTCGGCGCGGATGACGATGACGCCGTCCTTGGTCATGCGCTGGCCGGCGAGCCCGACCAGCCGCGCGGCGGCATCTTCCGGCAACGCGATCTTGGCGGTGTCGAACCGGAGCTGAGCCGCGGTCGACAGCTTGTTGACGTTCTGCCCGCCCGGCCCAGAGGCGCGGATGAAGCTGATCTCGATGTCGTCGTCCTCGATCACGAGGTTGCGGCTGATCCGCAGCATGGGGCACCAAAGCGGTTGATGCCGCGCGGACCGCACGGCGGCCTGCTGTTTAGCACGGTCGAGCCGCTTGCGCCCTCCCCCCGCCTGCGGGGAGAGGTTCAGTCGTGCTCGGGGAGAGGTCGCGGTAATGCTAGTCTGAGCGTGGTGCTAATTCGCCCGCGGCGCAGGCGGGGCGCCGGCGGGTTTGACGGCCGGTTGGGCTGCAGCCTGGGGCTGGCGGCCGACCACCACGGTGAGCAGACCGTTCGACCACAGCCGCTGCGCGACGCGCTTGGCATCTGCCAGCGTCACCGCGTTGACCACTTCGCTGCGCTTGTCGATGTAGTCGATCGGCAGGCCGTCGTTCTGATACTGCAGCAGCGCCTGCGCCAGCTTGGCCGAGGTGTCGAGCGACAGCATCTGCGAGCCGTTGATGTAGGACTTCGCCTCGGCGAGCTCCTGCTCGCTCGGCCCCTGCTCGCCGATCCGCTTCACCTCTGCGGTGATGGCGTCGATCGTCTCGGTGGCGCGGTCGGCGCGGGTGCCGGTCGAGCCGATGAACAGCGCCGAATGCTGCATCCACAGCAATTGCTCGTAGATCGAATAGGCGAGCCCGCGCTTCTCGCGCACTTCGCGATACAGACGCGACGACAGCGAACCGCCGCCGAGGATGTGATTGACCACATAGGCGGCCATGAAATCCGGATCGTCGCGCTTGATGCCCGGTCCGCCGAACATCACCACGGTCTGCGGCACGTCGAGCGTGACGTTGGTCCGCTGCGGCGGCTTGGCGGCGGCGACGGCCGGCACCGGCGTCAGCTGCGCCTTGGCCGGCAGGCTGCCGAAGGTGTCGTCGAGCAGCTTGGCCAGCGTGGCGGCATCGACGTCGCCGACCACCGCGATCTTCAGCGTGTCCTTCGCCAGCACCCGGCCGACATAACCCTTCATGTCCTCGATCGTGACCTTGGGCAGGCTTTCCGGCGTGCCGGTCGACGGCCGGCCATAGGGGTGATCGCCGAACGCCACTTCGAGAAACTTGCGGCTGGCGAGGTTGCTCGGATCGAGCGCCTGGCGGCGCAGCGTCGACAACAGCTGCGCGCGAATCCGCTCGACGTCCTTCGGCTCGAACCGCGCCTGGGTCATCGAGGTGTGCAACAGACCGAACGCTTCGTTGCGGTCGTCCTTCAGCATCCGCAGCGAGCCGCGGAAGTAATCGCGGGTCACCGAGTAGGACAGTTGGATGGCGCGGCGGTCCAGCCGCTCATGGAACGTCGCCGAGTCCATGTCGCCGGAGCCTTCGTCGAGTAGGTTGGCGACCATGTGGCCGACGCCCGGCTTGTCGGCCGGATCCTGGCTGGCGCCGCCGTCGAACGAATACTCCATCGAGATCAGCGGCACGGTGGCATCCTGCACGAACCACGCAACCAGACCGCCGGGCGTCACCAGCCGCTGGATCTTGGCGGCCGCATGAGACGGCACCGCGGACAAAGCGACGACAAGCCCGACGCAGGCGGCGAGCGCGAATTGCTTGGCAAAGCCGGCGCGGGTCACGACGAGAGCAGCGGTCAGGCGCCGCGACGACAACAGATCGATGCTCACGAGCGCTTCTCCTCCTGCTTGGCGGCGGGTCCGGTGACCAGATAGCCGGTCGCCGAGCGGTTGCGGTCGAGCCACTGCTTGGCGGCGGCGCGGACGTCGTCGGAGGTGACGGCACGGATGCGGTCGGGCCAGCTCTGCACGTCCTGGACGCTGAGGCCGGTGGTCAGCGCCTGGCCGTACCAGCGCGCCAGCGTCGCCTGATTGTCCTGCGCATAGACCGCGGCGGCGATCAGCTGGGTCTTGACGCGCTCCAGGTCCTCGGAGCGAACCGGGTTGGCGACGACATCGGCGATCACCTCGTCGATCTTCTTCTCGATCGCTGCAAAATCGACACCCGGCTTCGGCGTGCCGGCGACGATGAAGTAGCTGTCGTCGAGCGCATTGCCCTGGTAGTTGGCCCCCACCGTGATCGCCAGCGGATTGTCGATCACCAGTGCGCGGTACAAATACGAATTACTGCCGTGGCCGAGCAGTTGCGCCAGCACTTCCAGCGCAGCGCTATCGCCCTTGGCGCCGGTATGGGCCGACGGCACCAAATAATAGCGCCGCACCGCCGGCTGTTCGACGCGCGGATCAGCGAGCGTCACCGTGCGCGGCCCCGCCGGTGTCGGCTCCTGCGGGCGGATGCGCTGCGGCGGGATCGCCGGCTGCGCCGGGATCGCCCCGTAGATCCGCTCGGCCAGCGGGCGAACCTCATCGGCCTCGATGTCGCCGGCGATCACCAGCGTGGCGTTGTTGGGCGCGTAGAACCGGCGATAGAACGCCAAGGCATCCTCGCGATCGAGCTTGGCGATCTCCTGATGCCAGCCGATCACCGGGCGGCCGTAGGGATGGTTGAGATACAGCGCCGCCATGATCTGCTCGGTGAGCCGCGCATCCGGATCGTTGGCGACCCGCATGTTGTACTCTTCGAGCACGACGTCGCGCTCCGGCAGCACGTTCTCGTCCTTCAGCACCAGGCCGGTCATGCGGTCGGCCTCGAACGCCATCATCTGTTCAAGGTGGGACTTCGGCACGCGCTGGAAGTAGCCGGTGAAGTCGTAGGAGGTGAACGCATTCTCGTTGCCGCCGATCTTCAGCACGGTCTGCGAGAACTCGCCGGCCGGATGCTTCTCGGTGCCCTTGAACATCAGATGTTCGAGGAAATGCGCCAATCCCGATTTGCCGGGCGTCTCATCGGCGGAGCCGACCTTGTACCAGATCATCTGCGTCACCACGGGCGTGCGGTGATCCGGAATCACCACCACCCGAAGGCCGTTCTGCAGCGTGAAGGTCGCCGGCGGCGCGGCGGTGACGGTCTGCGCGGCGGCAGGCGTCCCGACCACCACGGCGGCAAGGACGGCGAGCGCGGCGAGCGGGCGGCGGCGCGGAGCGGCGGATGCGGTCATATCAGGCATCATCCAGGCTGGAGGACGGATCAGGCCGAGCGCCTGTCCGAAGAACAAGGCGCAAGCCGTCGGCAGCGGCGCTGACGCGCACGCTGTTCGAGGGAACGAGAGATGGGAATGCCGCGCGACGCGGCGAGCCGTGATGAACGAGGACGGACGGCAACCAGGCTCAATTGCTGGTTTCTTTGCCCGACATGATGTCCATCCGCTTGCTGCCGAGCGCTTCCTTAGGCCCGGTGCCGTAGGCGAAGTTCGGCGACGGCGTTTGGTAGCCGGACGGCGGCTGGGTCAGGTTCTCGCGGGTCGGCTCGCCGGTGAAGGTCGCGGTTTCGGTCTTGCTGCCGCCGCCGAGCACGCCCCACAACGAGCCGTTGAAGCCGAGCTGCGAGGGGCTCAACATCGGATTGTTCTGCTGGTTGCCGGGCTGCATCGGATCGTTGCCGCCCTTGGCGGCGTCGGCGCGGACCGATTTGAGCTGCGACGGCGTCAGCGGCTGGGCCGATTCCCACGGATTCGGCTTGGCCTTGGCTTCGGCCGCTTTGATTTCCTTGCGGCGCTGCAGGTCGGCGTCCTTCGGCCAGTTCGGCGCCGGCGCGGCGGCCGCGGCGGTTTCCGGCGGCGGCAATTCGAGCTTCGGCGGCACCACCAGCGGCGAGCGCTCGCGATAATTGATGCCGGAATTGTCCATGTTGGTGGCGCCGATGCCGGACATCAGGCCCTTGATGATCTTTTCCTCGAAGGTGGAGTCGTCCGCCTCTTCCTGGTCCTGGGCGCGGGCGATTCCGACCGTCAGCACCATGCCGACCCCGAGGGCAACGGCGGCGACCCGGGCGGTGCGGAGCAGCGCGGCGGTGGACGTTTCCGTCTTCGGAAGGCGGCTGTCGGTCTGGCGCATGGCGTTGATCCTATTCACGTCTTGCGATCGGGCCGCAACCCGGAAGCAGGCCCAATTCCGCGCGGTCGGTATCGGCCGGGATCAGGGCGCTTTTGCGGCGGGTAGCCCTATCAGGGAGTCATACAGCAGGGCTGCCACCCCGACAACAATCGCCACGTCGGCGACGTTGAACACGTACCAGTTGTAGGTTTTGCCGCCGATTTCGGCGTGAAGCAGGGCAAAATCGACCACCGCGCCATAGGCCAGCCGGTCGATCGCATTGCCGATAGCCCCGCCGATGATCAGACCGAGACCGATGGTCGCAAGCCTGGTGGTGGAGCGCGCCATCCAGATCGCCAGCGCCACCACGGCCACCACTTTGAACGCCAGCATCAGCATCTGCCCGGTCGGCCCCTGGCCGGAGAACCAGCCGTAGGAAATCCCGGTGTTCCAGGCCAGCACCAGATCGAAGAACGGCAGCACCTGCACCACGCCCTTCCGCGCCAGCTCGAACCCGTGCAGCAGCCACAGCTTGCTGGCTTGGTCGAGCGCCAGCGCGACGATCGCGGCGAGAACGCCGAGGCGGACGGGGGTCATGATGCGGCGCCCACCCCAAAACGAGGCGTCGTCATGCTCGGCGATGACGGCGAAGGAACCACCGGCACGGCCCCCTCATCCTGAGGAGCGGCGTCTTCGCCGCGTCTCGAAGGATGAGGGCCACGCCACCTCATGGTTCGAGACGCGCGCCCGAGGGCGCGCTCCTCACCATGAGGGGCCGGTGCGCGTGTCACGCCGCTCAAGACGCCGAGCCGCCCAGCGCCTTCCACTCCCGCAGCGCCTGGGCGTCGCGGGGGGAGACGTCTGGATACTCGGCATCCGAGCCGACGCTCGACAGGATCTTCCACGACCGGGCGCACTTGGTGCCCTGCGCCCGCTCGATCACCACGCCGACATCGGCGAGCTCCGGCAGCCGGAACGCATCGGCCGGCGGGGTGTCGTTGCCGCGCAGGATCTCGACCATCGCGTTCGAAGTGATGCAGATCTCCGCCCAGTCGACGTCGAACAGATCGCCCATGAAGGCTTCCGGCAGATAGATCATTGGCGAGGCTTCGAGCGACGAGCCGATCCGCTTGGCGGCGCGCTCGACTTCCAACGCACCGGTGACGACCTTGCGGATCGCACGGATCACCCGCCACTTCTTCTCCAGCGCCTCGTCGCGATATTCGCCGAGGTCGAGCGGGAACAGCGTCAGGTGCACGCTCGGCTCGGCGTCGGGCCGGTACATGCCCCACGCTTCCTCGGCGGTGAACGACAGCACCGGCGCCAGCCACTTCAGGATCGCGTCGCAGATGATATCGATCGTGGTCAGCGCCGCCTTGCGGGCCAGCGACGACGGCGGGTCGCAGTACAGCGTGTCCTTGCGGATGTCGAAATAGAACGCCGACAGCTCGGTGTTCATGAACGCCGCAAGCGACGCCACCACTGTCTTGTAGTCGAACTCCGCATAGGCGGCGCGCACCGTCGCGCTCTGCTCGGCGAGCTGATGCAACATCAGCCGCTCCAGCTCCGGCATGTCGGCGAACGCCACCGCTTCGTCACGCTTGAAGTGATGCAGCGTGCCGAGCATCCAGCGGATCGAGTTGCGCAGCTTGCGATAGGTCTCGACCACGTTCTTGAGAATCTCGGGGCCGATACGCTGATCGTCGGCGTAGTCGGTGGCGCACACCCACAGCCGCAGGATGTCGGCGCCGGAGGACGCGATCACCTTGGCCGGATCGGTGGTGTTGCCGAGCGACTTCGACATCTTGCGACCCTGCTCATCGAGCGTGAAGCCATGGGTCAGCACGACGTCGTAGGGCGCGCGGCCGCGGGTGCCACAGCTCTCGAGCAGCGACGAATGGAACCAGCCGCGATGCTGATCGCTGCCTTCCAGATACATCACCGTATCGGCGCCGCCGTCGACCTTGCGGCGGATGCCGGCGAGGCCGGGGAAGTTCTGCGCATCTTCCAGCACGAACGCATGGGTCGAACCGGAGTCGAACCAGACGTCGAGAATGTCGTCGACCTTGCGCCAGCCTTCCGCGGCGCGATCGCCCAGGAAGCGCTCAGCCGCGCCTTCGGCGTACCAGGCGTCGGCGCCTTCCTGCATGAAGGCTTCGGCAATGCGCTGGTTGACGACCTCGTCCTGCAGGATGTCGACCGAACCGTCGCCTCTGTCCTTGATGAACACCGCGATCGGCACGCCCCAGGCGCGCTGCCGCGAGATCACCCAGTCGGGACGGCCGGAGATCATGCCGTTGATGCGGTTCTGGCCGGCCGGCGGCACCCATTGGGTGACGGAGATCGCCTGCAGGGCGCGGGCGCGCAGCGTATCACCGGGCTTGGCCGAACCATCATCGACGATGTCCTTGTCCATCGCGATGAACCATTGCGGCGTGTTGCGGAAGATCACCGGCTTCTTCGAGCGCCACGAATGCGGGTACTGATGCTTCAGCTTGCCGCGCGCCAGCAGCGCGCCGCGCGCGATCAGCGCCTGGATCACCGCCTCGTTGGCGTCGCCCTTCTCGCCCTTGTCGTTGATCACCCGCTTGCCGGTGAAGCCCGGCGCCTGCTCGGTGAGCGCGCCGTTCTCGTCGACGGTGTAAGGGATGGTCGACGAGATGCCCCGCGCTTCCAGAGCGCGGGCGTTGTGCATCCAGATATCGAAGTCCTCGCGGCCGTGGCCCGGCGCGGTGTGGACGAAGCCGGTGCCGGTGTCCTCGGTGACGTGTTCGCCATCGAGCAGCGGCACGATGAACTCATAGCCGCCGTCGAGGCCCTGCAGCGGATGGGAGCACTCGCTCGCCTTCAGCACGTCGGCGCCGATGTCCGAGACCTTCTCGTACGCCGCGACGCGAGCCTGCTTGAATACGCTCTCGGCGAGCGCGTCCGCCAGGATCAGGAGGTCGCCGGTCTTGGCCCAGTTATCAGCCGGCGCATCGGTGACCTTGTAGAGACCATAGGCGATCTTCGACGAGAAGCTGATCGCGCGGTTGCCCGGCAGGGTCCACGGCGTGGTGGTCCAGATCACGATGCTGGCGTTCTTGGTCGCCGCATCGCCGGTCTTGACCGGAAACTTCACCCACACCGTATCCGAGGTGTAGTCCTCGTACTCGACCTCGGCCTCGGCCAGCGCGGTCTTTTCGACCACGCTCCACATCACCGGCTTGGAGCCGCGATACAGCGTGCCGTTGGCGGCGAACTTCATCAGCTCGCGGGCGATCTGCGCCTCGGCGAAGTAGTTCATCGTGGCGTAGGGATGATCCCAATCGCCGATCACGCCGAGCCGCTTGAACTCCTCGCGCTGCACATTCAGCCATTTGGTGGCGTAGGCGCGGCACTCCTTGCGGAACGCGATGATCGCCGCGGAGTCCTTGAAGTTCGGCTTCGGCTTACCCTTGGAGCGGTAGTTCTCTTCCTCGATCTTCCACTCGATCGGCAGGCCGTGGCAGTCCCAGCCGGGCACGTAGTTGGAGTCGAACCCGAGCATCTGCTGGCTCTTGGTCACGACGTCCTTGAGGATCTTGTTCAGCGCATGCCCGATATGGATGTTGCCGTTGGCGTAGGGCGGGCCGTCGTGCAGCACGAATTTGGCGCGGCCCCGGGCGCTTTCGCGCAGCTTGCCGTAGAGGTCCATCTCCTCCCAGCGCTTCAGCAGCTCCGGCTCGCGCTGCGGCAGTCCGGCGCGCATCGGAAATTCCGTCTGCGGCAGGAAGAGGGTTTTGGAATAATCGTTGCCGCCCTGGGCGGCGTCTTTTGCGGGCGTGTCGGTCATGGCGGCGTGAATAGCGGTTTTGCGGGGCTTCGGAAACCCGATTGAACTGGCCGGGCAATCGAATTTACCCCGAGATGCGCCGATTGCGGCTCGCCGGCAAGGTGCCGGTTGCGGTCGACCTCCAAAAGACTAATCTATTGATCGATGGAGGAATTCCATGTCTGTCAGGCCACCTTCGGAAGTCTTTGAAGAATTGAAGAGGCTTCGCCGCGAGGGAGACAACCGCCCCCTCGACGAATTGCTGGATGACGCCCGACTGGCCCTTCGGGGCTCCACCGACTCTGCCGCCACCCCGATCCGAACGCTGGAAATCCGCGCGCTGGCAGATCGAGTCTTTGCCGATCCGGCCAAGGCAGAGGCCTGGCTCAACCACCCGAACCGGGGTTTGAACGGACAGCGTCCGCTCGACCTGCTGCGTGACGAACTCGGGGCTGCAGTGGTTCGTGAACAACTGGAGCAGATCGACCACGGAATCTTTGCTTGAGCCCCTCGTCATGGAGCTCTGGCGGATCTCGAACTATGCGGATCTGACCGGGACAGGTGGACTTAGGGCCAGCGGTCGCTGGCACAGCCGCGGGCGGCGGATCGTCTATCTTGCCGACCATCCATCGAGCGCAGTGCTCGAGATGCTGGTCCACATGGACCGCGAGTTTCTGCCCGCGACCTACCATGCTGCGCATTGCGGTTGCGAACGACCTCGAAGCGAACGTTATCGCGCCGAATGATCTGCCATTGGATTGGGCCAATCGGCTCGAGGTGAGCCGCCAGGTTGGCGACAATTGGCTCGATCACGGGACGAGCCCGTTGCTTCGTGTGCCGTCTGCGATCGTGCCGCAGGCCGACAACTTTTTGCTCAATCCAGCGCATCCCGATGCAGCCCAATCGCGATCGCCGAGGTTGTCCGCGCACCGTTCGATCCGCGGCTGATCGGTGGATAGGGAGCTGTCAGCCCTTCCCCAGCGGCTTGGCCGGGTTGCCGCCGACGATCGAATGGGGGGCGACATCGCGGGTCACGACGCTGCCGGCCCCGATCACGGCACCGTCGCCGATGCTGATGCCGGGCAGGATGATGGCACCACCCCCGATCCAGACGTCGTTGCCGATCGTCACCGGGCGGCCGAATTCCAGGCCCTCGCGGCGGGTGGCGGCGTCGCGCGGGTGGTCGGCGGCGTAGATCTGCACCGCCGGACCGATCTGGGTGCGGTCGCCGATCCGGACCGGCATGATGTCCAGGATCACGCAGTTGAAATTCAGAAAGACGTTGTCGCCGAGGAAGATGTTGTAGCCGCAGTCGCAGAAGAACGGTGGCCGCACCACCGCGCTCTTGCCGACATGGCCGAAATGCTCGGACAGCAGCACGTGCCGCTCCGCCGCCGGCAGCGCGCCCGAGGCGTTGTAGCGGACGATCCAGGCCTTGTTGGCGGCCTCGTCGGCGGCGAGCTCCGGGCTGCCGGGACGATACAGCTCGCCCGCCAGCATCTTCTCCTTCTCGGTCCGGTTCATCGCAGCGTGCCGAGCTTGGGGAACGCGCCGTGGTCGGCGGCGAGCGCCGCGCGGGCGCGGGCGGAATCGTCGTCCATCTGCCGGATCAGCGCCTCGATGCTCTCGAACTTCTCCTCGTCGCGGATGAAGGCGATGAAGGCGACGTCGAGCGTTTCGCCGTACAGCGGTTCGTTGAAATCGAACACGAACACTTCGAGCAGCGGCGCGCCGTTGTCGAAGGTCGGGCGGCGGCCAAAATTCGCCACTGCATCATAGTGCTTACCGCCGCGGCCGACCCGCACCGCATAGATGCCGTGCTTCAGGCTGCACTCCGGATCGAGCCTGATATTGGCGGTCGGATAGCCGAGGTCGCGGCCGCGCTTGTCGCCATGGATCACCTCGCCGGTGACGAACCATGGCCCGCCCAGCATCTCGGTGGCGGCAGCGATGTGGCCCTCCTCCAGGCATTTGCGGATGGCGCTCGACGACACCGGATGGTCACCGAAATCGACATGCGGTTGGACGTCGACTTCGATCCCGAGCGACGGCGCTTCGGCGACCAGCATCGACGGCGAGCCGCCACGGCCCTTGCCGAAGTGGAAATCGTAGCCGATCGCGATGCCCTGCACGCCGAGCCGGCCAATCAGCTCGTGCTGGATGAAGTCGTGCGCCGTGGTCGAAGCCCGCCGCGCGTCGAAGCTGAGGATCACCGCGCCGTCGAGCCCGGTGCCCGCGAGCAGCCGCAGCTTGGCGGTCTCGTCGGTGAGCCGAAATTGGGGGACGTCGGGGCTGAAGAACTTGCGCGGGTGCGGCTCGAACGTCACCGCCAGGGCCGGCGCCTTCTTGATCCGCGCCATGTCGAGGCAGGCGCCAATCACGGCACGATGGCCGCGGTGGACGCCGTCGAAATTGCCCATCGCCACCACCGCGCCCTTGGGGATCACGGCCGTCGGCGTATCGTCGCGGATTACGGCAAAGCCTGTCATTTGGGATTCAGTTCATCGCGTTCAGGAGGGACCCGGACCGTGACGCGGAGCCGCGCGCGGTGTCAAGCCATCGTGCGGCCTGGGACACCTTCGGGAAGGTCTGAAGCGAGGTGCCGAGGGCTCAGCCGCCGCGCAGCGGCGGGACTTCGAGCTGGTCGCGGCGGCAGGCGCGGCGGTCGATTTCCTCGCAGGCCCGGAATTGCAGATCCTTGCTCATGCAGATCCGCACCTCGCTGAGCCGCTTGCGGTCGCACATCACCGCAATCGCCGAATTCGACAGACCCGGATTGACCTTGATGAAGGCGGCCTCGACCTCGTCGGCGGTGACGGTGCGCGGCTCCTTGGCGTCGATGAAGTCGGGCGGAATCCGGACCGCGGCGCGGGCCTTGCGGATCTGCTCGAAATAGCCGCGCTGCGACAGCCCTGCGCAGGTGCCGTGCTTGTCCCACTCGTTATAGATCAGCCCCGGCGCCGGCATCAGGTCGAGCATCGAGTCGACGATGCGGCGGTCGAGCCGCGGCGCCGGACGCTCGCAATATTCCGGAAAGCCGCGCTCGTATTGCGGCCACAGCCCGTGGACCACGAAGGCGAACGGACGGCCGCCGCACTGCAGCTGCTGTGAGCGGCCGCTGAGGCCGCGTTCGGACGCCTGCTCGCAATAAGACGGCGACCACGACAGCGCCAGCACGTAGAAATCGAACGCGCCGGGCGCATTCTGGCGGCGATCCTGCGCCTCGGCTCCGGCCGAGGTGAACAGAGCCCCCACCACCGCGCAGGCGGCGATCAGCGACCGTCGTCGACGTAGAAATCCAAGCATGTCACAGGGTCCTGCTGCTGGAAGTGCGAAAAGCCTACCAGGACTCAGGAACGTTTCAAGAACGCAAATGGTCGATAGCGCCGTGGTTCAGCGCGGCGCGCCGCTCAGGGCTTGGCGGCCTTGCAGGCCGGATTGAACGCCCAATTGCGGTCGACGCCGACGACGCAGAACTCGACGCCGTCGGTGAAGCCGGCAAGACCGCCATCCTCGATCACCGAGAAATACACCGGACGGGTCTTGCCGTCGTTCAGCAGCGCGTCGGCGGCACAGAAGCGGCGCGGAATGTTGTCGCTCTGCCAGGGGCGGAACGCGACGTCGCGGACCTTCGCATACGCAGTGATGCGCAGATCCGAATTCCAGAAGGTGCCTTCCTTCTCGGCGAACTGGTGGGTGATCGACGGCAGCGCCGCTTCGCACGGCGGCAGATTGCCGTCATAGCGCGGACCCGACAGCCAGAAGTTCATCTCCAGCGGATTGGCCGCCTGAGCGGTGGGTGCCAGCGCGAACAGGCCAAGCAGGGCCGCGACCGCGGCGACGGGCGTTTTCAACGTCGAAATGAATCGCATGGCTCATCCACCGGAATTCGATGCGGCGGACGGTGCCGCGAAGCCATGCCAAGGTCAAGTGCGGGCCGGCCACACCTCGGCAGAACCCCACGCGGAACGCGGGGCGTGTTCTTTCCATTCTCATGGCGGCGTTCTAGACTCGAACGCAGCGACAGAGGGAGATCACGATGCGATTGATGGGGGCTGCCGGCTTGGCCGTTCTGGGTGCGGTGCTGGCAAGCACGGCGGCGCGCGCCGATTATGTGCCGCCGTTCAAGGGCAATGATACCGGCGGAATCATCTCCACCAGCCTGATCGGCCACGCCGACGTCCGCGCCATGGCGGTCGATCACTGCGCCCGCTACGGCAAGGTGGTGAAGCTGCTCGGCGTGCAGGCCAATTACGGCGGCTACATCTCGTTCGCGTGCCGCTGGGTGCCGTATGGCGCCGACGAGCGGCCGCTGCGCACCAAATACTGATCGGAGCCGCAGCGATGAGCCGTCGCCATCTGTCTCGCATCTGGCTGCTTTCCTTGCTGCTCGCCGCGCCAGTGACGGCGGCGCAGGCGATCGACCTGCCGACCCGCAAGCCGGGACTGTGGGAGCTGAAGATGCAGGGCTCCGGCTCCGGGCAGAACGTCGCGATCCAGCACTGCACCGACGAGACCATCGACAAAAAGATGAACGCGGCGGTGCAGCCGCTGGCCACCGAAGCCTGCTCAGCGCCGACGATCCAGAAGACCGCGACCGGCTACACCAACGATTCGGTGTGCAAGGTCGCTGGAATGACCACGACCTCGCACGCTGAGATCACCGGTGACTTCAATTCGGCCTACACGGTCAAGGTGACATCGCAGAACGAGAACCCGCTGCCCGGCGTTCCCAAGGAGTCCGCCACGACGCTCGATGCGAAGTGGCTCGGCCCCTGCAAGGACGGCCAGAAGCCCGGCGACATCGTGATGCCCGGCGGGATCAAGATGAACATCGCCGACATGGACAAGCTGAAGGCGCTGTTGCCGAAGTCGAAGTGACGACCCCGGAAGCTGGCGTAAAAGTCACACCCGCCGACCTTCATCGGTACCTCCGTTGACAGCGGAGGCGCTTGCCGCAATGTTACATTGTAACGTTGCGTGGCGGGGGACGACGCCGGCACCGTGAGAGGCTGGGGCGGCATGGATTGGGTGCGGACGAACATCCGGTGGGGCGCGCGGCTGGCGTTGATCGCGCTCGCCCTGCAGTTCGCCGCCGCGTTCGGCCACTTCCACGGCTTCGAACCGCCTGCGCTGCAGATCGCCCAGGCTGACTCGGCCAATGGCCCAGCCGAACCTGATACCGACCACCACCATCCCGGCGCCGACCTCTGCGCGATCTGCGCAGTCGTCTCGATGGCGAGCCTGGCGCTGACCGCGATGCCGCCGGCGCTGCCGCCGCAGCAGGCGCATTCCTTCCACTACCGCCTCGCCGTCCTCGACGACGCCGAATTGTCGTCACCGCCCGCCGGCTTTCAGCCGCGCGGCCCCCCTTTGTCCTGACCGCCGATCCCTTGTGAATGCCGCGCCGAGCCGATCACCGGCGGCGCGCGGACCAACGTGATCGATCTGCGTCGCCGCAGATCCCGGCTCCGCTGCGAGCCGGCAGTCAGGACAGAACCATGTCATCTCGCCTCAAGACCGGGCTGCTGCTCGGCACCGCAACGCTCGCCGTGTGCAGCACCGGCGCGCCGGCAGCGCGCGCCCAAACCGCCCTCCCCGAAGTCACCGTCACAGCGCCGAGCCCGATTCAGCGCCGCCACCACACCGAAGCGAAGCCGCGTCCGGCGACGCGCGTCGCGGCTCCGGCAAGGCAGCGCGGCCCCGCACCCGCCGAGACGCCGCCCGTCGCCCAGGCCACCCCGGCGCCGCAGCCCGGCATCCTGCCGATCGTCACCGACCAGTTCGCCACCGTCACGGTGGTGCCGAACGAAGAAATCCGCCGCAGCGGCGGCGGCACGCTCGGCGACCTGCTCGGCAACAAACCCGGCATCAGCGCCTCGCAATACGCGCCCGGCGGCGCCAGCCGCCCGATCATCCGCGGCCTCGACGTCAACCGTGTCAGCATCATCGAGAACGGCACCGGCAGCAACGGCGCGTCCGACCTCGGCGAAGACCACTTCGTGCCGGTCGATCCGCTCTCCACCAATCAGGTCGAAGTGATCCGCGGCCCGGCCACGCTGCGCTACGGCTCGACCGCGATCGGCGGCGTCGTCAGCGCCACCAACAACCGGATTCCCGACGCGCTGCCGCCCTGCGCGCAGCCGTTCCAGAGCTATGGGCTGGCGAAGCCGCCGACGCTGTTCGGCGGCGCCGGCTGCATGAACGGCGAAGTCCGCAGCGCCGTCAGCTCGGTCGATCGCGGCGTCGAAGGCGCGGTGCTGCTCGATGCCGGCGGCAACAACGTCGCGGTCCATACCGACGTCTATGGCCGCAATGCCGGCGACTACAACGTGCCGAGCTATCCGTATGCGGCGCCCGGCATGCCGTTCAACGGTCGTCAGCCGAACTCCGCCGCGACTGCCGCGGGCGCCTCGGTCGGCGGCTCGTATCTGTTCGACGGCGGCTTCATCGGCGCGTCGATCACCCAGAACAATTCGCTGTATCACATCCCCGGTGTCGAAGGTTCGCAGGTCGGCACCCGGATCGACGCCAAGCAGACCAAGTTCAATGCCAAGGGCGAGTATCGCCCGGATGCGGCCGCGATCGACGCGATCCGGTTCTGGGTCGGCGCCACCGACTACAAGCACAACGAAGTCGGTCAGGCCACGGCCGGCGATCCGACCACCGACGGCGTGCGCCAGACCTTCACCAATCGTGAGCAGGAAGGCCGGCTCGAGGTGCAGCTCGCGCCGTTCAACGCCGGCTTCGCGGCGATCACCACCGCGGTCGGCATTCAGGCCAGCCATCAGGAACTGACGGCGCCGAGCCCGGACGATCCGGGCAGCCCGCTGAACGGTCTGTTCGATCCGAACAAGAACACCAAGGCGGCCGGCTACGTCTTCAACGAGCTGCAGTTCACCAACACCACCAAGGCGCAGGTCGCCGGCCGCATCGAGCATGTCGAGCTGTCCGGCACCACGCCGGCGTTCGTGCCGGAGATCTTCGACCTCAACACCGATCCGAGCGCGATCGGCCCCGCCACCCAGCGCAACCTGTCGTTCACGCCGAAGAGCTTCAGCGTCGGCCTGATCCAGGCGCTGCCGTGGGATCTGTCGGCGAGCATCACCGGGCAATATGTCGAGCGCGCGCCGAAGCCGGCCGAACTGTTCTCGCGCGGCGGCCACGACGCCACCGCCACCTTCGACATCGGCAATCCCAACCTGAAGATCGAAACCGCCAAGTCGGTCGAGGTCGGGCTGCGCCGCGCCACCGGACCGTTCCGGTTCGAGATCACCGCCTACTACACGCAGTTCAGCGGCTTCATCTATCGGCGGCTGACCGGCAACACTTGCGACGACGCCTCCTGCGTCGATCCAGGCACAGGCACGCTGGAATTGAACCAGGCGATCTACTCGCAGCGTGACGCCACCTTCAAGGGCGGCGAATTCCAGAGCCAGATCGACGTCGCCCAGCTCTATGGCGGCACCTTCGGCATCGAGAACCAGTTCGACATCGTGCGGGCGACCTTCGCGGACGGCACCAACGTGCCGCGAATTCCGCCGATGCGGGTCGGCGGCGGCCTGTTCTGGCGCGACGCCAACTGGCTGATGAAGGTCAACCTGCTGCACGCCTTCGCGCAGAACGACGTGGCGCCGATCGCCGAAACGACGACGCCCGGCTACAACCTGCTGAAGGCCGAAGTCAGCTACCGGACCAAGCTCGACCCCAACGCCTGGGGCGCGCGCGAGATGCTGGTCGGCATTGTCGGCAACAATCTGCTCAACGAAAACATCCGGATCGCGACGTCCTACAGCAAGGACAACGTGCTGATGCCCGGCATCGGCGTACGGGCGTTCGCGAACCTGAAGTTCTGAGCCAACGACGTCATTCCGGGGCGCTCACGAAGTGAGCGAACCCAGAATCCAGAAGTTGTGGGAACGCTCCCGTCTCCCCATCGAGATTCCGGGTTCGCGAGCTTCGCTCGCGCCCCGGAATGACGAACGAGATCAATTGCCGGCGCGCGCGAAAAACACGTCACCGGGCTCGGATGAAACCATGAACTGGGTGCGGACGCATATCCGACTGGGAACGCGGCTGGCGCTGGTTGCGCTGGCGCTGCACTTCGTCGTGGCGTTCGGTCACTTCCACCAGATCGTCACCCAGTCGGTCGTACTCGCGCTCACGGCCGCCGATCCGGCCACGCCCGACGGCGATCCTCAGTCCGACGACGATGCCGACGGTTGTACGGTCTGCGCCGTGATGGCGATGGCGGATGCGATGCTCGAGGCATCGCCGCCCTCGTTGCCGCTGCGGCAGGCCACCACGCTCGTGCACCGCGTCCCGGATCTCGTCCTGATCCGGTCCGGCGGCATCCGCACCGCCTTCGATCCCCGCGCTCCTCCCGCCTGCTGACATCGATCCCTGTGAGCCGGAGATCGCGCCATGCCGCGCGATCTCGATGTCAGCCAAGCCCGTCGACCATCGACGGCAAGCCATCGCCCGGACCCAGCGGCGACGATCAGCGTCGCCCGCGCCCGCATGGCTTCGAGGAGACCCACATGCTTTGTCACATCAAACGCGGCCTTGCGGCGTCGAGCTCAGCCACGCTGCTGTTAGCCGCTCTGAGTTCACCCGGTCTGGCCCAGAGCGCGGCGCCGGCCAGTCGCGGTGCGACACCGCTTCCGGAAATCGACGTGATCCAGCCGCAGCGTGCGCCCCACCCGGCTCGGCGTCCGAAGACTCAAACCGCGGCCCGGGCGCGGCGCGGAACGGCGACCGCCTCGCCGCAGCACGACAACCAAACGCCGCCGCAAACCGCGGCACAAGCCGTCGCGGCCAAACATGCGGGCTTCGATGCTGCGCGGCAGGCGATCTTCGCGCCGAATGGCGCCAGCGCCTTCGACGTCAATCACGAGGCCATCCTGGCACTGCCGCAAGGCGCCAATGCGACGCTCGACAAGGTGCTGCTGCAGGCGCCGGGCGTGTCGCAGGACTCCGCCGCGAGCGGCGATCTGCATGTCCGCAACGAGCACGCCAATGTGCAGTACCGCATCAACGGCATCGCGTTGCCCGACGGCGTCAGCGGCTTCGGCCAGATGCTCGACACCTCGCTGGTCGGGCGACTGACCCTGCTCACCGGCGCGCTGCCGGCGCAATACGGCCTGCGGACCGCCGGGGTCGTCGATATCACCACGCGCACCGACGCCTTCAACAACAGCGGTACCGTCAGCGTCTATGGCGGCAGCCGCCAGACCATCACGCCGAGCGTCGAATATGGCGGCACGGCCGGCAACACCCAGTACTTCGTCTCCGGCCGTTACTTCGGAACAGGCCTTGGGCTGGAAAACCCGACCTCGTCGCCGAACGCGATCCACGACGATTCCCAGCAGGGTAGAGGATTCGCGTATCTGTCGACCGTGATCGACGACACGACGCGGCTGACCTTCATCGGGGGCGGCTCGGCCAACAACTACCAGATCCCCAACAACCCGGGCCAGACGCCGGGCTTCACGGCGTTCGGCGTATCGAACTTCGACTCGGCGCGGCTCAACGAAACCCAGCGCGAGCGCAACGGCTTCGGCGTTCTGGCGCTGCAGAAGTCGATCAATGGCTTCGACCTGCAGCTATCGGCGTTCTCGCGCTATAGCACGCTGCACTTCACGCCCGACACGATCGGCGATCTGGTGTTCAACGGCGTCGCCTCGGACGTCTATCGCAAGAGCGTCGCCAGCGGCATCCAGGCCGACGGCTCGTACCGGCTCAGCGACGCACATACGCTGCGCGGAGGCTTCCAGGTCACCGCCGAGCAAAGCCGCGTGACCAACTCCTCGGTGGTGCTGCCGCTCGACGACAGCGGCAATCCGCTGGACGCGCCGTTCGGCGTCGTCGACTCCAGCAGCAAGCTCGGCTGGCTGTTCAGCACCTATCTGCAGGACGAATGGCGGGTCACCAACACGGTGACGCTGAACTCCGGCTTGCGGTTCGACCAGATGAACGAATACACGAGCGCCAACCAGCTCAGCCCGCGCATCAGCCTGACCTGGAAGCCGTTCGAGGACACCACGTTCCACGCCGGCTATTCACGCAACTTCACACCGCCCGTACAGGTGCTGGCGGCGCCCACCAATCTGGCGCTGGTGCAGAACACCACGCAGCAGCCCGCCGTCAACGCGAGCAGCCCGGTGCTGCCTGAACGCTCGAACGTGTTCGATGTCGGCGTCACGCAGAAGCTGCTGCCCGGCCTCGAAGTCGGCATCGACACCTACTACAAGACCGCGCGCGATCTGCTCGACGACGGCCAGTTCGGCGCCGCCTATGTGCTGTCGGCGTTCAACTACGACCGCGCCGAGAATGTCGGCATCGAGTTCAAGGGCGCGTACACCAGCGGCAACTTTCGGATCTACGGCAATCTGGCGCTGGCCCGGCAGATCGCCACCAAGGTCGTCTCCAACCAGTATCTGTTCGATCCGGACGAGCTCGCCTACATCGCCAGCAACTACATCTACACCGACCATGCCCAGCTGGTGACCGCTTCGGCCGGCGCATCGTATCGCTGGCACGACACCAATTTCAGCGCGTCGATGATCTACGGCAGCGGACTTCGCTCCGGCTTCGCCAATATCGGCTCGCTGCCGTCCTACACCCAGGTCAATCTCGGCGTGTCGCACGACTTCCATCTGGTGAGCGCCACCAAGCCGACCACGGTGCGGTTCGACGTCGTCAACCTGTTCGACAGCGTGTACGAAATCCGCGACGGCTCGGGGATCGGCGTGTTCGCGCCGCAATACGGTCCGCGGCGCGGCTTCTATGTCGGCCTGGCGCAGAAGTTCTGAAGCCGTCCCACAGCAAGGCGCGTCAGCGCGCCTTGCTCCAATCCGGGCGGATCGCGCCGCCGACGCCTTCGAACGCGCCTTCGGCGAGTTCGAGCACCAAGAGGCGAGCCGCATCGACCGGGCCGGGCATGGTGACGCGGCCTTTCGGAATCCGCTTGAAGCCGACCCGGCTGTAATACGGCTCGTCGCCGACCAGCACGATCAGCTTGTGGCCCTGCGCGCGCGCATCCGAGATGGCGCGGTCGAGCAGCAGCCGGCCGACGCCGCGCGAGCGGAACGGCGGCTCCACCGTCAGCGGACCGAGCAGCAGCGCCGGCGTGTCGCCGACCAGGATCGGCAACTGCCGCACCGAGCCGACCAGCAGCGTGCCGATCCAGGCGGTGAACGACAGCTCCGGGAGATGATCGACATGCTCGCGCAGCCGATAGGCGCTGAGCACGAAGCGGCCGGGCCCGAAGGTGCGCTCGTGCAGCCGCTCGATGGCCTGCGCGTCGTTCGGGGATTCGGGCAGAATGGTGAGTTTCAGATCGGACATGGCGGAGGCGAGATAGCACCGCCTCCGCATCAGGTCCATTGCTAGGCTAGAGCCGCTCGGGGATGCCGCCCCTCACCTTGGCACCGTCCGAGCCACCGGACGGCGCATCTTCATCTCCGGACGAGCGTTGGGCGGCGCCCTTGGCGCGCGCCACATAGACGGTCTGCGAGCCGGCGGCAAAGCCCGTACCGGCCGCTTCGACCAGCTCCAGGATTTTCAGCATCAGATCTTCCTGCACTTCCAGGAAGGTGTCGCCGTCCACCGCATGCACATAGGCAAAGATCTCGACCTTGAGGGCGGCCGGCGCCAGCCCGATGAGCCGCACCCGGGCCGGGTCGTTGTCGACGTCCGGATGGTCGAGCAGCATCTCCCGCAGCGAAGCCAGCAGCGTCCGGATCTGCTCGGAGGAGGTCTCGTAACGCAGCTCCAGAATCGGATGAAACCAGAACTTGTCGCGGCGGCTGAAATTCTCGATCTGCAGCGCCGCCAGCGCGCCGTTCGGCACCGTCACCACGGTGCGATCGAGGGTGCGGATGCGGGTCGAGCGCATCCCGATGTCTTCGATGGTGCCGGAGGTGTCGCCGAACTTGCAGAAATCGCCGACCCGCATCGGCTGGTCGGTGACCAGCGTCAGGCTGCCGACCAGATGTTCGATGGTCTTCTGCGCGCCCAGAGCGATCGCGATACCGCCGATACCGAGGGCGGCGAGGCCGGCGGTGACGTTGTAGCCGAGGGCGTTGAAGCCGACGATGATCGCAAACGCGATGATGACGAACTTGACGCTGCGGCGGATGAAGGTGACCGCCGACAGCATCGACAGCCGGCCGCGCAACGTCATGCGATCGATCGCGAACGCCGCCAGCGAATCCACGACACGCCAAATGATCCACGACAGCGCGACCCAGCCGAGCAGTTCGATGGCGCCGGACAAATGCTGCCGCGCCACGATGGCGACGCCGGCGAGTGACATCGCGATCCGCAGCGCCCAGGCGGTCAGCAACAGCCGCACCGGTAGCGCCGAGGCTTCCAGCACACGCCTGATCCGCGAGTCGCCGGTCGAGCGACGCAACTTGAGGATGATGAATCCGATTGCGCCGGTGATCAGCCAGACCGCGCCGAAGCACACGAACGCGAGCACGACCACCGCGATCCAGTGGCCGATCGGCACACCGGCGAAGCGGTATTCGTCGCGCAGCGCATAGGGCAGCAGCTTATCGACCGAGCTCGACACCACCGTGCGCGACAGCTCGGGCAGTTCGGCCACCGTGCGGGCGGAGACCAGCCAGATCTTGACGCCGTCCTTGCCCTCGACGCGCTGCGCGATCAGGTCGACCGTGCCGTGGTCGGTGCGCACCATGCCGAACTTCTCTTGCTCGGGCGGCAGACTGTCGTCCTGGTCGCCCTGCGGTTCGGTGCTCAGCCGCAGCCGCGAATACACCACGCCGCCGCGATCGAGGATGCGCTGAAGCTGCTGCGCGACGCTCGGGCCCCAGGCGTCTTTTTCCTGGCTGAGGTCGAGATACATCGCGGCGCGTTCGTAGTTCTGCTCGGCGGCGGCGGCGATGAAGCCTGCCACCATGCCGGCCGGCGTCTCACGGCCAAGCGGGTCGGTCGGCGCCGCGGGTTGCGCGGGTGCCGCACCATTGCCGTTGGTGCCGGGGATCTGGGCGAAGGCAGAACTCGCGACCACAAGGGTCATGGTCGCGACGAGGATCAGGGCTCGAAACAACGCGCGTGCAGATGACGTCAAAATCGCTCCTCTTGAACGGACGGGCGTGGAATCGGGACGAATCGTCCACTTGGGCTCCACCGTCTCCGGCGCCCCGCGATCCCAGCGCAAAATGCTTCGGCCGCACCGATAGTCAGGAAATGGGCCATCTCTGTGGTCGCGCGTAACCAGCAACACGAGGGAACCCGGATGGTCAAGTTGGGGCCGACGCCCAGCGCTTTGGCGATTTTACCGCCAAGTCGCGATCGGCGGCCGGCCCTCGAGCACTTCGGCGATCCGCAGCCGGGTCCCCGGCGTCGTTTCGGCCGGCAGCGCGTCGGCGGCGAAGAAGCCGCTGGCGATGATCTCGTGGTTCGGCTCCGGCGGCCGATCTTGTTGGTATTGACGCACCACATAGACGGCAACATGGTCGCGCGGCGAGACGTGGCTGTTGAAGAAGATGCCGTGCAGCGCCGGCGCCCCGGTCAGCGCGATGCGGCCCTCCTCCATCAGCTCGCGGGTGAGCGCATCGACGAAGCTCTCGCCGACCTCGACTCCGCCGCCCGGCAGATGCCAGCCGCCGACATAAGAGTGCTGGATCAGGAACACCCGGTCCTGCGGGTCGAGCACCACGCCGCGCGCGCCCAGCGTCATGCCGCGGGCGAACCGCCAGTACAGATGAAACATCCGGGTCAGCACCGGCTCGAATTTCAAACGCAGATTCTGAACAGCGGTCACCGCCGGTGGCCCTCGCGCCAAGGCGCAGCGGAGGCTTGCGCCGGTCCGGCCAACTTGCCAAAACCGCAGAGATTTTCACAGGCGGCAGTTCGCGACCGGCTCGCAAGCGCGCGGCGTCGCGACAGGATCGGGCGATGACCGTATTCACTCTGGCGCATCTGTCCGACCCGCATCTGCCGTTGCCGCCGAAGACCAGTCTGCGCCACCTCGCCTCCAAGCGCGCGCTCGGCTACCTGAACTGGCGGCGTAACCGCCATCTGATCCACCGCCGCGACATCCTCGATACGCTGGTCGCCGACCTACAGGCGCAGCAGCCGGACCACATCGCGGTCACCGGCGACCTCGTCAATATCGCGCTGGTCAACGAATTCGCCCCGGCGCGGCAATGGCTGGAGAGCGTCGGCCCGGCCGACCGCGTCAGCCTGGTGCCGGGCAATCACGACGCCTACGTCCGCTCCACCGCGCATCGCTTCGCCGAGACGTTTCCGGACTACATCAGCGGCGACGACGCGCCCCCGGGCTTTCCATATCTGCGCCGGCGCGAGGCGATCGCGATCATCGGGGTGTCGAGCGCAGTGCCGACCGCGCCGCTGCGCGCCACCGGATGGCTCGGCGCACCCCAGCGGGCCGCGCTGGACGCGCTGCTGCAGAATCTTGCCGGCGAGCGCGTGTTCAAGGTGCTGCTGATCCATCATCCGCTGCAGTCGCGGTCGCGGCACAAGCGGCTGACCGACGCCGCCGAGCTGATCGCGCTGCTGCAGCGGCATCCGGTCGATCTGGTGCTGCATGGGCATGACCATGTCCACGCCACGGTCCGGATCGACACGCCGTTTGGCGCGATTCCCGTGGTCGGCGTGCCGTCGGCCTCGGCGATGAATGATCACCACCGCCCGTCGGCGGCCTACAACCTGTTCAAGATCAGCGAAGGCAATGATGGCTGGCGCTGCGAACACCGCATCCGTGGCTTCCAGGCCAGCGAGCTGATCGAGGATTTGCGGCCGCCGGAGTGGCTGTAGCCATGTCATTCCGGCTCTCCCCGTCATTGCGAGCGAAGCGAAGCAATCCAGCCCCGTGCACGAGGCTGGATTGCTTCGTCGCTTCGCTCCTCGCAATGACGGAGGGAGGCGGGAGTTGGTATTGACCGGGGGATGCGGTGCCAATGACGCCGCACGGCGTCAGGAAATCCGCAGCGCCGCGAACAGGGCGAGCGCAAACAGCGCCAGCGCGCCGGCGATGAAGCCGAGCACGAAGGTCCATAGACCATTGCGACGCGGCGGTGCCGGGAGCGGCGGAGCAGCTTGGACCGGCGGCAACGACAGCGCCCGCTCACGCTCGACCAGCCGGCGGGCCACATAGCTCGTCACCGCGTCGGCGATCTTGGCCGCCTCGTGGGATTCGGCCAGTACGATCCGGCCGTAGGCGGTGTCCTGGACGAAGCGGTACATCCGCTTGTCCCGCCCCATCACTACATGGGCGACCACGTCGATCCACAGCCGCGGCGTGTCGCCCTGGCTGATGCCGCGATCGAACAGCTCGACCCCGCCCGGGATCTCGGCGAACAGCGGGTCGAGCGAGTCATTAAGGATTTCGAGGCGGGCGATTTCGGCGTCGCGCAGGTCGACGACCACGCCGGTGCGGTCGGCGGCCTCGATCCGGGCCTGCCGCAACGCATCCTTCAGCCGCATCGGCCTCGCTGCCGTGCTTACGGAGTTCTGAGCGTCCGCCATTCTCGACTTCAGCCTCGTGCCTGCCTGAGCCCGCCGCCGATTAACCTATCAGTAACCCTCCGGCCGCGAAAGCCGGTTGCGGATCAACCAGTTGGCTCATCCACGGCGCTCTGAGGGTCGTTCCCGCATCCGGCTTGAAGTGCTCCAAAACGACGATGGCGGTCCTGCCGGGTTGCCCCGACAGGACCGCCAAAGTCCTTGGACGTCTTCTATCTCGTCAGCTCGCCGGGCGGCGCGTACGCCGCCGCGGGTCAGGAGCGCATCAGGCCGGGGTGACGGCCCGGTTCGGCTCTTCCACGATCGAGAACCGAACGCCTGCGCGATGGCGGTTCTCTTCGGAAAGGACCTTCCAGGCCTCTTCGGCCTCCTTGCGCGTCTTGAAGGGACCCTTCACCTGGGCCGACCCTTCGACGAGCTTGTGGAAGTTCATCGAACCGAACTCGCCACCGATCACCCAGAAGTTGCTGCCCGCTGTCATGGTCCTTCTCCTGCTTCTTTCCGTTTAGCTGAACTGGTTCATCGTGTTGTGTTCGCCGCCGGCCTTCAGAGCCGCGTCGCCGGCGAAGTATTCCTTGTGATCGTCGCCGATGTCCGAGCCGGCCATGTTCTGGTGCTTCACACAGGCGATGCCCTGACGGATTTCCTGGCGCTGCACATTCTTAACATAACCCAGCATGCCCTGGTCGCCGAAATATTCGCGGGCCAGGTTGTCGGTCGACAGCGCAGCCGTGTGGTAGGTCGGCAGCGTGATCAGGTGGTGGAAGATGCCGGCGCGCTTGGCCGAATCCGCCTGGAAGGTACGGATGCGGGCGTCGGCTTCGATCGCCAGCGGGGTTTCGTCGTATTCGGCCTTCATCAGCTCGGCGCGGTTGTACTTGCTGACGTCCTTGCCCTCTTCCTTCCAGGCATCATAGACCTGCCAGCGGAAGTTGAGCGTCCAGTTGAACGACGGCGAGTTGTTGTAGGCCAGCTTGGCGTTCGGCACGACTTCGCGGATCCGATCGACCATCGAGGCGATCTGCTCGATATGCGGCTTCTCGGTTTCGATCCACAGCAGGTCGGCGCCGTTCTGCAGCGAGGTGATGCAGTCCAGCACGCAGCGGTCCGCGCCGGTGCCCGGACGGAACTGGTACAGGTTGCTCGGCAGACGCTTCGGGCGCAGCAGCTTGCCGTTGCGGCTGATGATCACGTCGCCGTTGCCGATCTTGCTGGCATCGACTTCTTCGCAATCCAGGAAGCTGTTGTACTGGTCGCCGATGTCACCCGGCTGATGGCTGACAGCGATCTGCTGGGTCAGGCCGGCGCCGAGCGAGTCGGTGCGGGTGACGATGATGCCGTCTTCCACGCCCATCTCGAGGAACGCGTGACGGATCGCGCGGACCTTGGCGATGAACACGTCGTGCGGCACGGTGACCTTGCCGTCCTGGTGGCCGCACTGCTTCTCGTCCGAGACCTGATTCTCGATCTGCAGCGCGCAGGCGCCCGCTTCGATCATCTTCTTGGCGAGCAGATAGGTCGCCTCGGCGTTGCCGAAGCCGGCGTCGATGTCGGCGATGATCGGCACGACGTGGGTCTGGAAGTTGTCGATCTGGTCGATGATCGCGGTTTCCTTGGCCTTGTCGCCGGCCTCACGGGCCTTGTCGAGCTGGCGGAACAGGTCGTTGAGCTCGCGCGAATCCGCCTGGCGCAGGAAGGTGTAGATCTCTTCGATCAGCGCCGGCACCGAGGTCTTCTCGTGCATCGACTGGTCGGGCAGCGGGCCGAACTCCGAGCGCAGCGCCGCGATCATCCAGCCCGACAGGTAGATGTAACGGCGATCGGTCTTGCCGCCATTGTGCTTCTTGATCGAGATCAGCTTCTGCTGGGCGATGAAGCCGTGCCAGCAACCCAGCGACTGGGTGTACTTGGTCGGGTCGGCGTCATACGCCGCCATGTCGGCACGCATCTGCGCCGCGGTGTAACGGGCGATGTCCAGACCGGTCTTGAAGCGGTTCTGCAGACGCATCCGAGCCACGGCCTCGGCGGTGACGCCATTCCAGGTCGGCTTGTCCTTGAGGAGAGCTTCGGCCGCTTCGATCTCGCTCTTGTAGGAGCTCGGAGCGTGGATGGCGCTGATGCCGCGTGGCTGGAAGTTCATGACATGATCCCTTCGGTACGAATAATTCGCAGCGCGACATTCGTGACAATCGCGCCTTGAAACGTGCCGAGAGATAAACGCGAGATGACAGAAGACGTACAGACCTCTTGCGAACGAATGGTGATGTCATGTAACTTCAGTACATGTAACATTTGTTATTTTGTAAATTTTGTAAAACGCGATATCTGGGGCGGAATCTGAAAGGACCCTGTAATGGCCGGCGATTCCGGTAAAAAACTGTTCGTGGGCCCCCGCTTCCGCCGCATTCGGCAGCAGCTCGGGCTGTCGCAAACCCAGATCGCCGAAGGTTTGGGCATTTCTCCGAGCTACGTCAACCTGATTGAGCGCAACCAGCGCCCGGTGACCGCCCAGATCCTGCTGCGGCTGGCCGAGACCTACGACCTCGACCTCCGGGACCTGGCCACCGCCGACGAGGACCGGTTCTTCGCCGAGCTCAACGAGATTTTCTCCGACCCCTTGTTCCGGCAGATCGACCTGCCGAAGCAGGAGCTGCGCGACCTGGCCGAGCTGTGCCCCGGCGTCACCCATTCGCTGCAGCGGCTGTACGCCGCCTATACCGAGGCGCGCCGCGGCGAGACCATGGTGGCGGCCCAGATGGCCGACCGCGAACAGATCCGCTACGAGGCCAACCCGATCGAGCGCATCCGCGACCTGATCGAAGCCAACCGCAACTACTTCCCCGAGTTGGAGCAGGCCGCCGAAGCGGTGCGCGACGAGCTCAATATCGGCTCGCAGGAGATGTTCGGCGCGCTGACCGACCGGCTGCGCGAGCGCCATTCGATCACCACCCGGATCATGCCGGTCGACGTGATGCGCGAGACGCTGCGCCGGTTCGACCGCCATCGCCGGCAATTGCTGATCTCCGAACTGATCGACGGCCCCGGCCGCGCCTTCCAGGTCGCATTTCAGACCGGGCTGACCGAGCACGGCGGCATCATGGACGCGATTGTGCATCGCGCCGGCGGGCTCGAGGATCAGGCGCGGCGGCTGTATCGGATCACGCTCGGCAATTACTTCGCCGCCGCGGTGATGATGCCGTATGCGGCGTTCCACGCCGCCGCCGAGCAACTTTCCTACGACGTCAACGTGCTGGCGCAGCGCTTCAACGCCGGCTTCGAACAGGTCTGCCACCGCCTCACCACGCTGCAGCGGCCGAACGCCCGCGGCGTGCCGTTCTTCATGCTGCGGGTCGACAACGCCGGCAACGTCTCCAAGCGGTTCTCATCCGGCACCTTCCCGTTCTCGAAATTCGGCGGCACCTGCCCGCTGTGGAACGTGCACTCGACCTTCGACACCCCGGACCGGCTGCTCAAGCAGGTGATCGAACTGCCCGACGGCAGCCGCTACTTCTCGATCGCCCAGATGGTCCGCCGCCCGATCGCCCCGCACCCGCAGCCGCAGCCGCGCTTCGCGATCGGTTTGGGCTGCGAAATCCGCCACGCCGCCAAACTGATCTACGCCGCCGGCATGGATTTGGAGAAAGCCGAAGGCACCCCGATCGGCGTCAACTGCCGCCTCTGCGAACGAGAGCATTGTTCGCAGAGAGCGGAGCCGCCGATCACCAGGACACTGATCCTCGACGAGAACACGAGAAGGGCGAGCAGCTTTGCGTTTAGTAACGCGCGGGAGCTGTGAGGCGCGCTCTTTCGTTATTCGCCCGTTTTGCAGACACGACTCTCCCCGTCATTGCGAGCGAAGCGAAGCAATCCAGCTCCGAGCACTGGGCTGGATTGCTTCGTCGCTACGCTCCTCGCAATGACGGAGAGAGACGTTGGCCGCACCGACGAGGGCCCGCACCGCCCGTCATTGCCGGGCTTGACCCGGCAATCCATCCCAACAACAGTCAGCTCTTCTGATTTGATGGATCGCCGGGTCGAGCCCGGCGATGACGTTTGGGGAGACGGGCATGCTGCGGCTGAAGGCGACGGCGAGAGATCTGCGGACATCCGTTGGCGCGATGGCCGCGGTCTTAGCTATCGCGGCGGCCGCCTCCCTCACCGCCTCGCCCGCCCTCGCCCAGCGTGGCGCGTCGTGCCATGGCGGGCAGAGCTTCGATCAGTTTCTCGCCGGGCTGAAGCAGAAGGCGGTGGCGGCCGGGGTATCGCAGCGGGCGATTGCCGAAGCTTCGCCGTATCTCGTGTACGATCAGGGCATCGTCAATCGCGACCGTGGGCAGCGGGTGTTCGGGCAGATCTTCACGGTGTTCGCCGGGCGGATGGCTTCCGAAGGACGACGCGTCAAAGGCCAGCAGCTGATCAAGCAATACGCGAACGCCTTCGCGCGGGCCGAGAAGGAATATGGCGTGCCGCCGGCGGTGATCACCGCGTTCTGGGCGCTGGAGAGCGACTTCGGCGCGGTGCAGGGCAATCTGCCGACGCTGCGCTCGCTGGTGTCGCTGGCCTATGACTGCCGCCGCTCCGAGATGTTCCAGGACGAGACCATCGCGGCGCTGAAGATCATCGACCGCGGCGACCTGTCGCCGGGCGAGATGATCGGCTCGTGGGCCGGCGAGCTCGGCCAGACGCAATTCCTGCCGCGGCACTATTTCGACTATGCGGTCGACTATGACGGCGACGGCCACCGCGACCTGCTGCACAGCGCGCCTGACGTGATCGGCTCGACCGCCAACTACATCGCCACCGGGCTGAAGTGGCGGCGCGGCGAGCCGTGGCTGCAGGAGGTGCGGGTGCCGGAGAACCTGCCGTGGGATCAGGCGGATCTCACCGTGAAGCATCCGCGCTCGCAATGGACGCAGTGGGGCGTGACCGCGGCGGACGGACGGCCGCTGTCGAACGACGCGCTGCCGGCATCGCTGCTGCTGCCGATGGGGCGGCACGGTCCGGCGTTCCTGGCTTATGCAAACTTCGCCGCCTACACCGAGTGGAACAACTCGCTGATCTATTCGACCACCGCGGCCTATCTCGCCACCCGGATCGCCGGCGCCGGACCGATGCAGAAGCCGCGCGCCGCTGTGGCTCAGCTGTCGTTCAACGAGATGAAGCAGCTGCAGCAGCTTTTGGTGCGCGCCGGCTTCGACGTCGGCAAGGTCGACGGCGTGCTCGGCCAGCAGACCCGCAGCGCGGTGAAGGCAATGCAGCTCAAGTACGGCCTGCCGGCGGATTCCTGGCCGACCGCCGAACTGCTCACCCGGATGGGCGGCAGCGCCGCGCCGGCGCCTTCGGCTTCCGCAGACCCGATGCAGCCGACGGAGCCGCGGCGCGCCAAGCGCGCCCGCCCGCCGGCGCCGCTGCCGCAATAACCGAAAAATCCGTCCCGCGGCTTTTCAAATTCCGCCGACTTGCTCTAGGGTGCGACGCAATAACACTCTGGAGGAAACGACGTGCGTCATCTGTTGATTATGACAGCCACGGCTGTCGCGCTGGCTACCACCGCGGTCCATGCCGCCGATGACCTCAAGATCGCGCTGATCTACGGCAAGACCGGCCCGCTCGAAGCCTACGCCAAGCAGACTGAAACCGGCCTGATGATGGGGCTGGAATACGCCACCAAAGGCACGATGACGCTCGACGGCCGCAAGATCGTGGTGATCACCAAGGACGATCAGAGCAAGCCGGACCTCTCCAAAGCCGCTCTCGCCGAAGCCTATCAGGATGACGGCGCCGACATCGCGATCGGCACCTCGTCGTCGGCCGCAGCGCTCGCCGATCTGCCGGTCGCCGAAGAAAACAAGAAGATCCTGATCGTCGAGCCCGCCGTGGCCGACCAGATCACCGGCGAGAAGTGGAACCGCTACATCTTCCGCACCGGCCGCAACTCGTCGCAGGACGCGATCTCCAACGCGGTCGCGATCGGCAAGCAGGGCGTCACCATCGCCACCCTGGCGCAGGACTACGCGTTCGGCCGCGACGGCGTCGCCGCCTTCAAGGAAGCGCTGGCCAAGACCGGCGCGACGCTGGCCGCCGAGGAATACGTGCCGACCACCACCACCGACTTCACCGCTGTCGGCCAGCGGCTGTTTGATGCGCTGAAGGACAAGCCGGGCAAGAAAATCATTTGGGTGATTTGGGCCGGCGGCGGCGATCCGCTGACCAAGCTGCAGGACATGGACCCGAAGCGCTACGGCATCGAACTGTCGACCGGCGGCAACATCCTGCCTGCGCTCGCCGCCTATAAGCGCCTGCCCGGCATGGAAGGCGCGACCTATTACTACTACGACATCCCGAAGAACCCGATCAACGAGTGGCTGGTCACCGAGCACCAGAAGCGCTTCAACGCGCCGCCGGACTTCTTCACCGCCGGTGGCTTCTCGGCCGCGATGGCCGTGGTCACCGCCGTGCAGAAGGCGAAGTCGACCGACACCGAGAAGCTGATCGCCGCGATGGAGGGCATGGAGTTCGACACGCCCAAGGGCAAGATGATGTTCCGCAAGGAAGACCATCAGGCGCTGCAGAGCATGTATCACTTCAAGGTCAAGGTCGACCCGGCCGTCGCCTGGGCGGTGCTGGAGCCGGTGCGCGAATTGAAGATCGAGGAAATGGACATCCCGATCCGGAATAAAAAGTAATTGCCGGGCGGGAGTCATTCCGGGGCGCGCGTCAGCGCGAACCCGGAATCCCGACATGTCCCGCGCCACTTTTTCAGGTGGCCTGAATCTCGAGATTCCGGGTTCGCGAGCTGCGCTCGCGCCCCGGAATGACGAACTCTAGCGATGAGGCTCGTCGCCTGCCTCACTCACAAACCGTCACCACCCGCGCATGCGGGTGGCCCAGTATCCCAGGGCGACGGTGATGAACCGAAGCGCTGCAGCGTACTGGATCCTCCGCATTCGCGGAGGATGACGACGGGATTGGGGAGACGTCGTGCACCACTCATGCTCCACTACGCCTTCGATGATGCTCTGACGTTGCGGTGACCGTGCTCCATGACCACCCTCGAGACCCAATCCCTCACCATCCGGTTCGGCGGCCATGTCGCGGTCGATGCGGTGAGTTGCGCGTTTCGCCCCGGGGAGCTGACCGCGATCGTCGGGCCGAACGGCGCCGGCAAGACGACGTATTTCAACCTGATCTCCGGGCAACTCCGCCCGAGCGGCGGCCGCATCCTGTTCAACGGCGCCGACATCACCAAGATGACCGCGCCGCTGCGCACCCGCGCCGGGCTCGGCCGCGCGTTCCAGCTCACCAATCTGTTTCCCAATCTGTCGGTCGAAGAGAATGTTCGCCTCGCCGTGCAGGCGCACAGCGGCACGCATTACGACATGCTGCGGCCGTGGCGGACGCGGCGCGACCTGATCGAACGCGCCGACGCCATCCTCGACAGCGTTGCGCTGGGCGCCCGCCGCAATGTCGCCGCCACCGCGCTGTCGCACGGCGACCAGCGCAAGCTCGAAGTCGCGCTGATGATGGCGCTGGAGCCCAAGGTCTACATGTTCGACGAACCGACCGCCGGCATGAGCGTCGACGAGGTGCCAGTGGTGCTCGACCTGATCGCGCGGCTGAAGACCGACCCGTCCAAGATCATCCTCTTGGTCGAACACAAGATGGACGTCGTCCGCTCCCTCGCCGACCGCATCATCGTCCTCCACCACGGCAAGCTCGTCGCCGACGGCAAACCCGCCGAGGTGATCGCTTCGCCGATCGTGCAAGAGGCGTATCTGGGCATTGCACCGGGCAAGAGTGCGGCGTGAGAGTGATGATGAAAATATCGAATGCTTCGATTTTGGTGACGCCAGCTTCTGCGGTGTTGGTCACGCCCCCTCCCCTCACGCCAGCGAGCCCCCTCTCCCGCTTGCGGGAGAGGGTTGGGCTGAGGGCGCCACAAGGATGGCGTCCCGTTGTGGCCCCCCACCCCCGACCCCTCCCCGCAAGGGGGAGGGGAGCAGAGGCGCCTCGTCACGGCGGGCAGCGCATGACTGATCGATCGATGATGTTGCTAACGCCCTTTCCCCGCGCGCCAGCGAGCTCCCTCTCCCGCTTGCGGGAGAGGGTTGGGGTGAGGGCGCCACAAGGATGGCGTCCCGTTGTGGCCCCCCACCCTCGACCCCTCCCCGCAAGGGGGAGGGGAGCAGGCTTCGCTTCGGGGAGAGGTCATACGTCCTCATCGGGAAGCGCCGCATGACCGACCTCCTCACCCTTTCCGGCGTCCACACCAATATCGGGCGCTATCACATCCTGCAGGGCGTCAACTTCGTGGTGCCGGAGGGGCAGACCACGATGCTGCTCGGCCGCAACGGGGCCGGCAAGACCACGACGCTGCGTACCATCATGGGGCTGTGGCCGGCGTCGCGCGGCGAGATCACCCTTGGCGGCCGGCGCATCGAAGCGATGGCGACGCCCGACATCGCGCGGCTCGGCGTCGGCTACGTGCCGGAGACGATGGCGGTGTTTTCCGATCTCACCGTGAAGGAAAATCTGATCCTGGCGGCACGCGACGGCGAGATGGACGCTGGGCGCCTCGACTGGATCTTCGGATTCTTCCCGGCCTTACGAAAATTCTGGCTGTCGCGCGCCGGCTCGCTGTCCGGCGGGCAGAAGCAGATGCTGTCGATCGCCCGCGCGGTGATCGAACCGCGGCAATTGCTGCTGATCGACGAGCCGACCAAGGGGCTGGCGCCGGCGATCATTGGCGCGCTGATCGACTGCTTCGCCGAACTCAAGCGCACCGGCGCCACCATTTTGTTAGTAGAGCAGAATTTCCACGTCGCCCAACAGATCGGCGACAGCGTGGTGGTGATGGACAATGGCGGCATCGTGCATCGCGGCACCATGGCCGAGCTCGCCGCCGACGTGCCGCTGCAGGAGCGCCTGCTCGGCCTCAGCCTGGAGGCGCATCAGTGACTTTACGCAATCCCCTCTCCGTCATTGCGAGCGAAGCGAAGCAATCCAGAGCCCGTGCACGGAGCTGGATTGCTTCGTCGGCTTCGCCTCCTCGCAATGACGATCGGAGCTGACATGACCGACGTCCCCGTCCCCGCGCCCTCCACCTCCGATCCGCTGCCGCAAGCCAAGCGAGATCTGCTGCCGGTGCTGCTGCCGGCGATCCTGGCGCTGTTGATGCTGCCGTTGGTCGGTTCGTTCTCGTCCTGGGTGACGCTGACGGTCGCCAGCCTGGCGATGGGGATGATGATCTTCATCATGGCGTCGGGCCTGACGCTGGTGTTCGGGCTGATGGACGTGCTGAATTTCGGCCACGGCGCGTTCATCGCGGTCGGCGCCTATGTGGCGACGCTGGTACTGCTGCCGCTGGCGGCGATGTCGGGAGCGGACTCGCTACTGACCAATCTCGCCGTGCTGGTGCCCGCAGTGCTGACTGCGATGGCGGTGTCCGGCGCGCTCGGCGTGGTGGTCGAGCGCGTGCTGATCCTGCCGGTGTATGGCCAGCATCTGAAGCAGATCCTGATGACCACCGGCGGACTGATCGTCGCCGAGCAGGCGCTGTATGCGCTGTGGGGGCCGCAGATCATCCCGCTGCCGCTACCGACGTCGCTGCGCGGCTCGTTCATCATCGGCGACATCGCCATCGCCAAATATCGCCTGCTGGTGATGCTGGTCGGCCTCGTGGTGTTCGTCGGCATCCAGCTGACGCTGAACCGTACCAAGATCGGCCTGCTGATCCGCGCCGGCGTCGAGAACCGCGAGATGGTCGAAGCGCTCGGCTATCACGTCAAGCGGCTGTTCCTCGGCGTGTTCATGGTCGGCTCAGCGCTGGCCGGGCTCGGCGGCGTGATGTGGGCGCTGTATCGCGAGCAGGTCCACGCCTCGATGGGCAACGAGCTGACCGTGCTGATCTTCATCGTGGTGATCATCGGCGGGCTCGGCTCGGTCGGCGGCTGCTTCATCGGAGCGCTGCTGGTGGCGATGGTCGCCAATTACGGCGGCTTCCTGGTGCCGAAGCTGGCGCTGGTCTCCAATATCCTCTTGATGGTCGCGATCCTGATGTGGCGGCCGCGCGGGCTCTATGCGGTGACAAGTCGATGATGATCCTGTCCGGCGATCCGCCGCGCAGCCGGGTGCTGTCGCTGCTGCTGATTGCGATCGTGGTGATGCTGGCAATCACCCCGTTCGTGTTTCCCGGCGCCAAGCCGCTCAACGTCGCCGCCAAGATCTGTATCTTCGCGGCGCTGGTGGCGTCCTATGACCTGCTGCTCGGCTACACCGGCACGGTGTCGTTCGCCCACACCATGTTCTACGGCATCGGCAGCTACGCGGTGGCGATCGCGCTGTACGGCATGGGGCCGAGCTGGGCGGCGGTGGCAACCGGCATCGTGATCGGGCTGCCGCTGGCGGCCTTGCTGGCGCTGGTCATCGGGCTGTTCTCGCTGCGCGTCGAGGCGATCTTCTTTGCGATGATCACGCTGGCGGTCGCTTCCGCCTTTCTGGTGCTGGCGTCGCAGCTGTCGTGGCTGACCGGCGGCGAAGACGGTCGCAGCTTCAGCCTGCCGGAGCTGCTGCGGCCCGGCACGGTGTTCATCAAGGACTTCTTCGGGGTGCGGATCAACGGCCGGATCCTGACCTACTACATCATCCTGGTCGGCTGCGCCGGCATGATCCTGGCGTTGCTGCGGGTGGTGAACTCGCCGTTCGGCCGGGTGCTGCAGGCGGTCCGCGAGAACCGTTTCCGCGCCGAGGCGCTGGGCTATCGCACCGTGTTTCATCTCACTTACGCCAACGTGCTGGCCGCCCTGGTCGCCGCCGCCGCCGGCGTGCTCAATGCGATGTGGCTGCGCTATGCCGGACCGGATACGTCGCTGTCGTTCTCGATCATGCTGGACATCCTGCTGATGGTGGTGATCGGCGGCATGGGCACGATCTACGGCGCCATCATCGGCGCCACCATCTTCATCCTGGCGCAGAACTATCTGCAGGCGCTGATGGGCGCCGCCTCGACCGCCGCCGCCGATGCCGGGCTGCCGCTGCTGCCGAACCTGCTGCATCCCGACCGCTGGCTGCTGTGGCTCGGGCTATTGTTCGTGGCCAGCGTGTACTTCTTCCCGACCGGAATCGTCGGCCGATTGCGCGGGGCGCCGAAGGCCGCCGAGTAGCTCGACGAAAGTCTTAGAAGCGACCCATTCGGGCGGATCGTTTCGAACGATTCCAGCCTTGCGCTCTTTAGTGCCTCTTCGCACCCCCAGAGGTTGATAGCAACGCCGTCACTCAGCGCCTGGGTGCAGGATTTCGGTAGTAAAATGCCTGTTCGCGTCCTGCGATACCTCTTGGGCCAGTACCCGCGCCGGTAAAATAAGAAGCAGTTTCTGCGCTCGATCAACATCGTTTGCAGCGCACAAAGTATCCTGTTGCCGCTGAACAGGCGCCCTCCCATAGTCCGCGCCTTTGTCGACCTAGGACATTCTCCCTACTCCAGCACCATATTCACGCTGCGGCAGGGGAGCGTCCGACCAAACAGGAAGTTGGAATGATGCTGCTCTTGGTCCTTACCGCGATCGCCTTCGTCGCCACCGCCGTGGTGGCGCGCGTGCTGGCCGCCTCCGCGCCGGAAGGCAAATTGTACTGCCAGGCGGCCGGTGCCGCTTCGATGGTGGTCGGGCCGTTTATCACGCTGGTTGCCGCCTTCGTGCTCGACAAGGCCGGCATCGGCGGCGAAGTGCTCGACGCCACCGCGATGCTGCGGGTCGCGGCGCTGCCGGCGTTCGGCACGCTGTTCGTCGGCCCGATCGTGTTCTGGTTCTTCCGCCGCCAGCGCCGCACGGTTGCGGCCGCCTAACGGACGCGCACCGAATGCGCGATCGCGAAGACAGGTTCGGCGGCGCCTCTCGCCGCCGAACTGCGGATCGGCAGGAATTATCCCGGCCTGCGTCATTTCCAGCAATTCTCTTCCCTTAAGAACGGCATTTTCGAAACCGCACTTCAAAGTTTCATGCGGACGCATCTATTTTCGGCTGGGCCATTGTGTTTCGGGGACCGCCCCCCAAGTTCCTGACATCCGTAACTGTCCAGGACGGCCCCATGTCGACTTCCAAGCTCTTCGAACCTTACAAGCTCGGCCCGATCACCCTCGCCAATCGCGTCGTGATGGCGCCGCTGACCCGCAACCGCGCCGTGCCCGAGGGTCTCGTCCCGAGCCCGCTGGCGGCCGAGTATTACGGCCAGCGCGCCAGCGCCGGCCTGCTGATTACCGAGGCCAGCCAGGTGTCGCAGCAGGGCCAGGGCTATCAGGACACGCCCGGCATCTACTCGCAGGCCCAGGTCGAAGGCTGGCGCAAGGTCACCGGCGAGGTGCACAAGCGCGGCGGCAAGATCTTCATCCAGCTCTGGCATGTCGGCCGCATCTCGCATGTCGACCTGCAGCCGAACCACGGCGCGCCGGTCGCGCCGTCGGCGATCCGCGCCAAGACCAAGACCTTCGTCGGCGGCCAGTTCGCAGACGTCTCCGAGCCACGCGCGCTCGAGCTGTCTGAAATCCCCGGCATCATCGAAGACTTCCGGAAAGCGGCCGCCAATGCGATCGCGGCCGGCTTCGACGGCGTCGAGATCCACGGCGCCAACGGCTATCTGCTCGACCAGTTCGCCCGCGACAGCAGCAACAAGCGCACCGACGAATATGGCGGCTCGATCCAGAACCGGGCGCGGCTGATGCTCGAAGTCGCCGCGGCGGTGGCCAAGGAGATCGGACCGGAGCGCACCGGCATCCGGATTTCGCCGGTGACGCCGGCCAACGACGTCTCGGACTCCAACCCGCAGGCGCTGTTCGACTACATCGTCGACGAGCTCAACAAGCTGAAGCTGGTCTACATCCACGTCATCGAAGGTGCCACCGGCGGCCCGCGCGACATCGCGCCGTTCGACTACGCGAGCTTGCGCAAGCGATTCAGCGGCACCTACATCGGCAACAATGCCTACGACCTCGCGCTCGCCAACAAGCAGCTCGACGCAGGCGCGGCCGACCTGATCGCGTTCGGCAAGCCGTTCATCTCCAACCCGGATCTAGTCGAGCGCCTGAAGCGGAATGCTCCGCTGAACGAGCCCGACAAGTCGACCTTCTACGGCGGCGGCGCCAAGGGCTACACCGACTACCCGACGCTGGAGTCGGCGCAGGCGGCGCAGTAAGCCGTACGCACCATCATTCCGGGGTGCGAGCGCAGCTCGCGAACTCGGAATCCAGCAGTTGCTACGACGAGATTCCGGGTTCGCTCGCTCCGCGAGCGCCCCGGAATGACGTGGAAAGACAATGCAAAAGCAAAAAAGGCCGGGATCGCTCCCGGCCTTTCGATTTTGCGGAGACCTCATCCTGAGGAGCCCGGCGCAGCCGGGCGTCTCGAAGGATGATGCGCCGAGCACTGTGCGTGTCGTCTCATGGTTCGAGACGGCGCTGAGCGCCTCCTCACCATGAGGCTTCGCAGCCGCTTACTTCGCTTCCGCGCGCTTCGGCGGGGTCGCCGGCCAGGACTTGATCAGGGTGTCGTAGTCGATGGTTTCACCCTTCGGCTTCTCGTTCGCCAGCTTGCGCTGCGGCGCGATGTTGCCGTCCTTTTCGGACTTGGCGTACCAGTACTCGGCGGTCTCCTTCTTGTTCAGCTTCGGACCGCATTCGCCTTGCACCTTCGACTTCTCGAGGCGTTCGAGCACCGAGTCCTGCGCGGCGGCCAGCGAGTCCATCGCCTGCTGCGGGGTCTTCGCACCCGACGACGCGTCGCCGATGTTCTGCCACCACAGCTGCGCCAGCTTCGGATAGTCCGGGATGTTGTTGCCGGTCGGCGACCACTGCACGCGGGCCGGCGAGCGATAGAACTCGATCAGGCCGCCGAGCTTCGGCGCGCGTTCGGTGAACGACTTATCCCAGATGTCGCTCTCACGGATGAAGGTGAGACCGACATGGCTTTTCTTCAAGCTGACAGTCTTGGAGGTGATGAACTGCAGATACAGCCAGGCGGCCTTGCGGCGGTCCGCCGGGGTCGACTTCAGAAGCGTGGCCGAACCCACGTCCTGATAGCCGAGCTTCATGCCTTCCTTCCAGTACGCGCCGTGCGGCGACGGAGCCATGCGCCACTTCGGCGTGCCGTCGGCATTCATCACCGGCAGACCGGGCTTCACCATGTCGGCGGTGAAGGCGGTGTACCAGAAGATCTGCTGGGCGACGTTGCCCTGCGCCGGCACCGGGCCCGACTCCGAGAACGTCATGCCCTGCGCTTGCGGCGGCGCGTACTTCTTCATCCAGTCGAGATATTTGACGATCGAATACACCGCCGCCGGACCGTTGGTGTCGCCGCCGCGCTCGATCGACGAGCCGACCGGACGGCAGCCTTCCATGCGGATGCCCCATTCGTCGACCGGCAGACCGTTCGGCAGGCCCTTGTCGCCGTTGCCGGCCATCGACAACCAGGCGTCGGTGAAGCGCCAGCCGAGCGACGGGTCCTTCTTGCCGTAGTCCATGTGTCCATAGACTTTGACGCCGTTGATTTCCTTGATGTCGTTGGTGAAGAACTCGGCGATGTCCTCATAGGCCGACCAATTCACCGGGACGCCGAGGTCGTAGCCGTATTTGGCCTTGAACTTGGCCTTGTACTCCGGATTGGTGAACCAGTCGTACCGGAACCAGTACAGGTTGGCGAACTGCTGGTCCGGCAGCTGATACATCTTCTTGTCGGGCGCCGTGGTGAACGACGTGCCGATGAAGTCGGCGACATCGAGCATCGGATCGGTCACGTCCTTGCCCTCGCCGGTCATGTAATCCGACAGCGCGATGGTCTGGTTGTAACGGAAGTGCGTGCCGATCAGGTCGCTATCGTTGATCCAGCCGTCATAGACGTTCTTGCCGGACTGCATCTGGGTCTGCAGCTTCTCGACGACATCGCCTTCCTGGATCAGGTCATGCTTCAGCTTGATGCCGGTGATCTCGCTGAACGCCTTGGCCAGCGTCTTGGCTTCGTATTCGTGCGTGGTCAGCGTCTCGGAGACGACGTTGATCTCCATGCCCTTGAACGGCTCGGCCGCCTTGGCGAACCACTGCAGTTCCTTCATCTGGTCTTCTTTGGACAGCGTCGAGGGCTGGAATTCCTCGTCGATCCACTTCTTCAGGACCGCGTCGTCCGCGGCACGCGCCGGCGACAGCGTCATCGACGTGGCGATCAGCGCCGCAGCGCTCACCATCGTCATCAGCCGCAAACGGCTGAGGTGGGGCTTTCGTCCAATCATCGTTCGTTTCCTCCGTTGAGCGACATCATTCAGGTCCAGGTTGATCCCGGATCTGTTCCTCGTTCGCCGGGATCAGACGGTGCGGAAGATCGCAACGGCTGAGACCAGCGACAGCAGCGTGGCGAGCCACAGGCTCGACACTTCGACTCCTTCTCCGATCGGCAGCGTCAGCAGCGGATCGGTCCCGACCAGCGCAATCCAGACCAGATGAATCACCGCGGCCAGGATCAGCGACAGAAACAGCCGGTCGCCGCGCGTCGTCGGAATCCGCAAGACACCGACGCGCTCGACCTCGGGATCAACCACCGCGAGCCAGGTCATGGTCGCGAGCGTACCGGCCAGCGCGGCGAAGAACGCCGCGGTCGGCCAGGTCCACGCCATCCATGCGAAGGAATCCATGATCAGAGCCCTCCCCGTCGATTGTTGCAGGCGAAGAGCCCGTCCCCGTCATTGCGAGCGAAGCGAAGCAATCCAGAACCCAGCACACGGAGCTGGATGGCTTCGTCGCTACGCTCCTCGCAATGACGATGGGGGTGCGGTCGCGTCATCATTCCCTCACACCCGTCCGAGCGCGAAGCCGCGCGCGATGTAGTTGCGGACGAACCAGATCACCAGCGCGCCCGGGATGATGGTGAGCACGCCCGCGGCGGCGAGCAGGCCCCAGTCCATGCCGGCGGCCGACACGGTGCGGGTCATCACCGCCGAGATCGGCTTGGCGTTGACCGAGGTCAGGGTGCGGGCCAGCAGCAGTTCGACCCAGGAGAACATGAAGCAGAAGAACGCCGCGACACCGATGCCGCTGGCGATCAGGGGCATCAGGATCTTCACGAAGAACCGCGGGAACGAGTAGCCATCGAGGAACGCAGTTTCGTCGATTTCCTTCGGCACGCCGGAGACGAAGCCCTCGAGGATCCACACCGCGAGCGGCACGTTGAACAGGCAGTGCGCCAGAGCCACCGCCCAGGGCGTGTCGAACAGGTTCAGCGCCGAATACAGATTGAAGAACGGCAGCGCATAGACCGCGGCCGGCGCCATGCGGTTCGACAGCAGCCAGAAGAACAGGTGCTTGTCGCCGAGGAAGCGATAGCGCGAGAACGCGTACGCCGCCGGCAGCGCGAACGAGATCGACAGCACGGTGTTGATGACGACGTATTGCAGCGAATTGATGTAGCCCGAATACCAGCTCGGATCGGTGAAGATCGTCCGGTAGTTCTCCAGCGTCGGCTGGTGCGGCCACAACGTCATGGTCGAGACGATCTCGCCATTGGTCTTGAAGCTCATGTTGACGAGCCAATAGATCGGCAACATCAGGAACAACAGATACAGCGCCATGACGATGCGGCGGCCGGGGATCGAATGCATCACGCGCTCCCTTCGGTCGGCTGGCGCTCGGCGCCGGCATTGGTCATCACGGTGTAGAATACCCAGCACACGATGATGATGATCAGGTTGTAGACGATCGACAGCGCCGCGGCCTTGCCGAGGTCGAACTGCCCGAGCGCGATCTTGACCAGCTCGATCGAGATGAAAGTGGTCGAATTGCCCGGCCCGCCGCCGGTGACGACGAACGGCTCGGTGTAGATCATGAAGCTGTCCATGAACCGCAGCAGCACGGCGATCAGCAGCACGCGGTGCATCTTCGGCAGCTGGATCGCCTTGAACACTGCCCAGCGCGAGGCGCCGTCGATCTGCGCCGCCTGATAATACGCGTCCGGGATCGACTTCAGGCCGGCGTAGCACAAGAGCGCCACCAGGCTGGTCCAGTGCCAGACATCCATCACCACCACCGTGGCCCAGGCGTCGAAATCGTTGGACACGTAGTTGTAATTGAAGCCGAGATGATTGAGCGTGTAGCCCATCAGGCCGATGTCGGGGCGGCCGAAGATCTGCCAGATGGTGCCGACCACGTTCCACGGGATCAACAGCGGCAGCGCCATGATCACCAGGCAGAACGCCACCGACCAGCCGTGGCGCGGCATCGCCAGCGCCACCACGATGCCGAGCGGCACCTCGATCGCCAGGATGATCGCCGAGAACGCCAGATTGCGCCACAGCGAAGCGAAGAACCGGCCACCGAGATCGGTCGACGGATCGAGCAGCTCCTTGAACCAGCCGACCCCGTTCCAGAAGAACTGGTTGTTGCCGAAGGTGTCCTGCACCGAATAGTTCACCACCGTCATCAGCGGCAGGATCGCCGAGAACGCCACGATAGCGAACACCGGCAGCACCAGGAACCAAGCTTTCTGGTTGACGACCTTGTCCATCAGGCGACCTGCTCCAGTGAGCTGCCTTCGACGATTTCGCTGTCGGCATAGACGTGAATGCGCGACGGCTCGAACCGCAGCGCCGCTTCATCCCCGCTCGGCGAGAAGCCATCCGGCACCCGCGCGGCGATCTTGACGTCACCCACCCGCACCGACGCGAAGCGGATGCGGCCGAGATCGTCGATCCGCTCGACGCGGCCGGTCATCAGGCCGGGTGCCTTGGCGGTGAGGTGGACGAATTCCGGCCGCACCCCGATCTCGATCTTGCCCGGCGGCAGCTTGTCGTAGCTGCGCGCGAGCGGCACGCGATGGCCGGCGACCAGCGCCTCGCGGCCCTTCACCTCGGCCGGCACGATGTTCATGCCCGGCGAACCGATGAAGTAGCCGACGAAGGTGTGGGCCGGGCGCTCGAACAATTCTTCCGGCGTGCCGCTCTGCACGACACGGCCGTCGTGCATCACCACCACGGTGTCGGCGAAGGTCAGCGCCTCGGTCTGGTCGTGGGTGACGTAGATCATCGTCAGGTCCAGCGCGCGGTGCAGCGCCTTGAGCTTGCTACGCAGCTCCCACTTCAGATGCGGATCGATCACCGTCAGCGGCTCGTCGAACAGGATCGCGGCGACATCGCTGCGCACCAGGCCGCGGCCGAGCGAGATCTTCTGCTTGGCGTCGGCGGTGAGCCGCGTCGCCTTGCGCTTCAGGTTCGGCGTCAGATCGAGCAGGTCGGCGATCTCGGCGACGCGCCGGTCGATCTCGGCCTTCGGCACACCGCGGTTCTTCAGCGGGAATGCCAAATTCTCGCGCACCGTCATAGTGTCGTAGATCACCGGAAACTGGAACACCTGCGCGATGTTGCGCTCGCGGGTGGAGAGCGCGGTGACGTCGCGACCGTCGAACAGGATCTTGCCGCGCGACGGCGTGACGATGCCCGAGATGATATTCAGCAGCGTGGTCTTGCCGCAGCCCGACGGGCCGAGCAGCGCATAGGCGCCACCCTGCCGCCAGGTCATCGACACCGGCTTCAGCGCATAGGCCTGCGGCGGCAGGTCGTCACCGACCAGATAAGAGTGAGCAAGATCGACGAGATCGATGCGCGCCATCGGGCTGTCCCCTCAGATCGGCTTCGGCGCGGCGACGAGGCGATCGGCCGCGTCGAACACGAACAGATTGGCGGGGTCGAGGATGGCGTCGAGCGTCTGGCCCGGCTCGAACTCATGGATGCCGTGCAGCACCGCGACCCAATAGTCGTCGCCGCGCTTCAGATGCACGAAGCTCTCCGAGCCGGTGATCTCGGTCACCGCCACGGTCGCCTGGAACGCATGACGCTCCGGATCGGCGCTCTTCACCTCGATCTGATGCGCACGGAAGCCGACGCGGTAGGCGCCATCGGAGAGCCCGGCGAACACCCCGGTTGCCGGCGCGGTGACGCCGCCGGAGTAATGCACGGTGCCGGCCTTCTTCTCGGCGCCGACGAGATTGAGCGGCGGATCGGAGAACACCTGCGCCACCCGCATGGTGTCGGGCTTGCGATAAACTTGCGGGGTCGGCCCGACCTGCAGCGCCTGGCCTTCCCACATGCAGATGGTGCGGCCGCCGAGCAGCAGGGCTTCGGACGGCTCTGTGGTGGCATAGACGAAGATCGCGCCGGAGGCCTCGAAGATCTTCGGCAGCTCGGTGCGCAGCTCCTCGCGGAGCTTGTAGTCGAGGTTGGCGAGCGGCTCGTCGAGCAGCACCAGATCGGCCCCCTTGACCAGCGCGCGGGCGATCGCGGTGCGCTGCTGCTGGCCGCCGGAGAGCTGCAGCGGCGTGCGCTGCAGATACGGCTCGAGCTTGAGCAGCTTGGCGGCCTCGGCAACGCGGCGCTCGATCTCGGCGCGCGGCTTGCGCTGCACCCGCAGCGGCGAGGCGATGTTCTCGTACACCGTCAGCGACGGGTAATTGATGAACTGCTGATACACCATCGCCACCGAGCGGCTGCGCACATCGGCGCCGGTGACGTCCTTGCCGTCGACCAGCACGCGGCCGGTGGTCGGTTTGTCGAGGCCGGCGAGCAGCCGCATGATCGAAGTCTTGCCCGACAGCGTCGGTCCGAGCAGCACGCTCAGCGTACCGCGCTCCAGCGTCAGCGATACGTTGCGGATCGCCGGAACGCCGTCCAGCACCCTGGTGACATTCTCCAGGCTGACGCTCATGCCCGGCCTCCCGCTTGCTGCTGGGGCTTCTCGGCGGCGCGGCGGTCGGAGATCCACTGATCGAGCGCGGCAACCGCGGCCGGTGTCAGCCGCAAGCCGAGCTTGGATCGCCGCCAGACGATGTCGTCCGCGCTGCAGGCCCATTCGCGGCTCATCAGATAGCGGACCTCGGCCTCCGTCAATGTGGCGCCGAAGTCGCGGCCAAGATCGGCCGCCGACTTGGCCGCGCCGAGCACGTCACGCGCCCGGGTGCCGTAGGCATGCACCAGCCGCGAGGCGTGCGCCGAAGCGAGGAACGGATAGTCGCGCAACAGATCGCCGATCAGCGCCGGACCGCCGTCGATCGGGAAATCGCCGCCCGGCAGCGGCTGATGCGCGGTCCAGCCCTGTTTGGCGGTTCCGCCCTTCAGATAGGACGACAGCTTCTCCAGCGCCTCTTCGGCGAGCCGGCGATAGGTGGTGATCTTGCCGCCGTAGATCGACAGCAGCGGCGCGCCGCCCGGGGTGTCGAGCTCGAACACGTAGTCGCGGGTCGCCGCCTTGGCCTCGCTGGCGCCGTCGTCATACAGCGGCCGCACGCCCGAGAACGTCCACACCACATCGGCGGGCGTCACCGGCTTGGCGAAATAGCCGCTCACCGCCTTGCACAGATAGTCGATCTCTTCCGGCGTCGCTTTCACCTGTGACGGATCGCCATGATAATCGCGGTCGGTGGTGCCGATCAGGGTGAAGTCGCCCTGATACGGAATCGCGAACACGATACGGCCATCGGCATTCTGGAAGATGTAGGCGCGGTCGTGATCGTAAAGCTTGCGGGTGACGATGTGCGAGCCCTGCACCAGCCGCACCTTGTAGCGGGCATCGACCCCGGCGCCGGAGCCGAGCACGCCTTCGACCCACGGACCGGCGGCATTGACCAGCGCTCGCGCCTCGATCGTGCTGCGCGCGCCGCTACCAACATCTTCCAGCGTCACCTGCCAGATGCCGCCCTGCTGGCTGACTTGCACCGCGCGGGTGCGGGTGCGGATCTCGGCGCCGCGCTCGGCGGCATCGCGCGCGGTCAGCACCACCAGCCGCGCGTCGTCGACGAAGCAATCGGAATACTCGAAGCCCTTGGTGTAGCGCCCGGGAATCAGCGGCTTGCCGACTTCGTCATGCGCCAGATCGACCGAACGGGTCGGCGGCAGCAGCTTCCGGCCGCCGAGATAATCATACAGGAACAGCCCGAGCCGCAGCCGCCAGGCCGGGCGCAGGCCGTCGTGATGCGGCAGCACGAAACGCAGCGGCCCGATGATATGTGGCGCGATCTGCCACAGCCGCTCGCGCTCGATCAGCGCTTCGCGCACCAGGCGAAACTCGAAATATTCGAGATAGCGCAGCCCGCCATGGATCAGCTTGGTCGACCACGACGAGGTGCCGCTGGCGAGGTCGTTCATCTCGCACAGGAACACGGAATGTCCCCGGCCCGCCGCATCGCGCGCGATGCCGCAGCCGTTGATCCCGCCCCCGATGATCGCGAGGTCGTACACCATCCCCACCGACGCTCCTCACCGCATCGCAGCATTTTGCTGCAATGCACTTTCGCTTCTGTCGATTTACGCTGGAAAACGAATAAAGCACAAACCAAAACGAAAGCAACTGCGATCTGCAAAGGGATCGCGTTTCCGCGCGCGAAATCGCGCCCAGAGGCTGGGAGACAGGCACAACTGACGCTTGGAAGAGGCGGTTTAGGCCGCGGATTCGTCGAGCTCGGGTTTCGCCGGGCAGGCTTCGATTACCTCGATACCATTCGTATCGCAGATCGCCTGCAGTGACGGCGGCAGTGCCCGGTCGGTGACGAAGGTCTGGATCTGGCTGAGATCGGCAATCCGCACCGGCGCGTTGCGCTCCAGCTTGGTCGAATCTGCCACCAGCATCACGCTGCGGGCATTGGCGATGATCGCCTGCGAAGCTTGGACTTCGCGATAGTCGAAGTCGAGCAGCGCCCCCTCTTCGTCGATCGCAGAGGCGCCGATGATGGCGTAATCGACCTTGAACTGGCCGATCAGGCTGGTGGCGGTGGAGCCGATCACCGCGCCATCCGCGCGCCGCACGGTGCCGCCGGCGACAATCACCTCGATCCGCGGATGCCGATACAGCAGCATCGCGACGTTGAGATTGTTGGTGATCACCAACAGGTCCTGGTGCGCCGACAACGCGCTGGCGACTTCTTCGGTGGTGGTGCCGATGTTGATGAACAGCGAGCAGCCATTGGGAATCCGCGCCGCCGCTGCGGCCCCGATCGCCTTCTTTTCCTCGGCGGCAACGAAGCGGCGCGCCTCATAGGCGAGATTGGCGACGCCCGAGGCGATGATCGCGCCGCCGTGGATTCGCGTCAGCGAGCGCTGGTCGCACAGATCGTTGAGATCCTTGCGGATGGTCTGCGCCGACACTTCGAAGCGCCGCACCAGATCCTCGACCATCACCCGGCCCGAGGCCCGGGCGAGGTTGAGGATTTCAGACTGACGATGGGTCAGAGCCGTCACGCACGCACCTTACAACGTTGATGCGCCATGGTGCGGCTGTTCGCGCGTCAGGTCAACGCGCGGCGCGAGACGGCTGCGCTCCGCAATACGCACGGCCTCATGGTGAGGAGGCGCGAAGCGCCGTCTCGAACCATGGCTGCTGGTACTGCGCGGCCCACCCTTCGAGACGCCCGGCTGCGCCGGGCTCCTCAGGGTGGAGACCTTTGCGCGGATGGCGATATCTGCGCTAAGGCGGTTGGGCGGCATCGAGATTGCCTTGCTGGCGTCGATCCGGCTGCGGCTCAGCTGGCGCACAGGCGGCTTGGACCCGTGGCCGCTCATGCCGGGTTCAGTTGGAGACTTCGCCGCAGATTGTAGGCCATGCAGGCGAGCAGGAAGGCCGTGAGATTCCGCGCCGCGTTGAAGTAGCGCATGCGGGTGAAGCCGTAGCTTCTTTTGAGCGTGCCGAACACCGCTTCGACAGGGCTGCGCAGCGGCACCAAAGCGTGATTGCGCGCGACTTCCTCAGGCGTGAGGGGCTGGTTCTTGTGGGCGCGGCGCATCACTCCGTCGCCGAAGCCCTTCTGCGCCAGCAGCTCGCGAAGCGATCGGCTGTGATAGCCGCGGTCGGCATAGACCGTGCCGGCGCTGGGCGGCAGCAGGTCGGGCGCGACGCTGACATCCTGGATGTTGGCGGAGGTTAGCCGGCCGCTGCGGATCAGGCCCGTACCCTGATCGACTGCCACATGCATCTTGTAGCCGAAGGTAAAGCGGCGGCGTTCGTTATCCGCGCCGAACCTAGCATCGGGATCGACCGGGCTGGTTGTGCCATCTTCCTTGCGTGGCCGGCGTGCCGCGCTCGTCACCATCGAAGCGTCGATCAGCGTGCCCTGCTTGATCAGCAAGCCATGGGTGTCGAGTTGGCGCTGAAGCTCCGCGAATAGCTCCTCGATCAGTCCCATCTTGGTCAGGCGCTCACGAAACCGCCAGATTGTGCTGTGATCCGGCGTCTCGTCGTCCAGCGACAAGCCGGCGAAGCGCTGGAAGCTCAGCCGATCGAACAGCGCCGCCTCCATCGCTGGATCTGACAACCCGTACCAGCGCTGCAGCAGCAGCGCTTTGAACATCATGAGGGCCGGAAACGACGGCTCGCCCTTGGCGGCGACCGGGATCACAGCCAGTAGGCGCTCGAAGGCCGCCCAGTCGAGCAATCGGCCGATATCGTCCAGCACGTCGGCCCGCCGCGGCTTCCTGCGGCTGACCGCCGCGTCCAACAGACCCAACTGACCAATCCGCCGCTGTCCCATCTCAGACCTCCGCGACTCACCAACACTAGCGAATCACGGCAGAGCTATCCGTGCAAAGGTCTCCAGGGTGAGGACTCAGTGACCGCAGCAAGGCCGCAGGACGGGCCAAAACGGAGGCGACGGCCGTTTGGACTCACAAGCCGCTAGGCCGGCCGCACCATCTCGAACATCGCGTCGGGGCGAATCTCGAAATAGTCGCCGCGCCGGCCGGCGCGTACGATCGGCCGCGCCGCGGCGGTTTGATAGACGCCGTCTTCGATCAAGCGCTTGTCGATGTGCACCATCACCACCTCGCCGATCGTCAGCCAGGCATCGACCTCGACGCCGTCGGCGCCCTTGAGCCGGACGATCTCCGACAGCTTGCACTCGAACGACACCGGGCTTTCGGCGACCCGCGGCGGCTTCACCAGTTCGCTGTCGAGCTTGGTGAGATTGCCGAGCGCGAATTCGTCGACCTCGTGCGGCACGCTGGCGGAGGTGGCATTCATCGCCTGCGCCAGATCCATCGTCACCAGATTCCACACAAACTCGCCGGTGCGCTGGATGTTGGCGACGGTGTCCTTCCAGGTGGTGGACGAGAACCCGATCAGCGGCGGATGATAGTTGAAGGCATTGAAGAAGCTGTACGGCGCGAGGTTGACGCGGCCCTCGGCATCGCAGGACGAAATCCAGCCGATCGGCCGCGGCGCAATGATCGCGTTGAACGGGTCGTGCTTGAGGCCGTGGCCGTTCGCCGGCTTGTAGGAATGCAGATCAGTCACGCGGGATGTCCTTATTGTTATTGCGCGTCGGCGTGCCGGCCGGCGCCGAGCGCCGCCAGCACGAAATCGATCATGTCCTCGAGCTTCGGCAGCTCCTTGGTGAAGCTCTGCGCGATCATCTGCGGGTGGAAGAACCGGATCATCGCAGCGCAGGTGCAGCTCGCCGCCTGCGGCACATCGGCGACCTTGAACTCACCGCTCGCCACGCCCTGGACAATCACCTCGCCGATCGTGCCGGTGATGAATTCCATATGGGCGATGCAGACATCCCAGTTTTCCTCCATGGCGATCGCCACCATCTCGTGCAGCTTGGCGTCGCCGATGTAGCGCTCGCAGTTCATCCGGTGCACGGTGGTGAGCAGATCGCGCAGCCGCTGCACCGCCGACCCCGGCGCATGCACGATGGCGACCGCCGCCTGCTCGACCTCGCCCATCAGATGCCGCGCCACGCCCTTGTGGATCGCCTTCTTCGAATCGAAGAAGCGATACACATTGGCCGGGCTCATCTGCAGCAGCTTTGCGATGTCGGCCACCGTGGTCTTCTGGTAGCCGATCTCACGGAACAGCCGTTCGGCCACCACCAGGATGCGGTGCCGCATGTCGGCTTCGGTATTCTCAGAAACAAGCGTCATCGGGCCAAGATATTCAATTATTCCGCCGCGTCGGCAAGCGGAAAGGCGTTCGGGCCAGCGGTGCCGTGTTGCGGCGCAAGATCCGGCTCGGCGGCCGTGCCCCGTTCGTCCAGGCTGCTCCGGAACCAGAGCGCGTACAGCCCCGGCAGATAGAACAGCGTCAGGAAGGTGGCGACGAATAGGCCGCCCATGATGGTGATCGCCATCGGGCCCCAGAACGCCGAGCGCGACAGCGGGATCATCGCCAGGATGGCCGCCAGCGCGGTCAGCACCACCGGCCGCGCCCGGCGCACCGTCGCCTCGACGATCGCCTCGCGCCGGGTCGAGCCGTGCGCGACGTCGCTCTCGATCTGGTCGACCAGGATCACCGCATTGCGCATGATCATGCCGGCGAGCGCGATCAGGCCGAGCAGCGCCACGAAGCCGAACGGCGCCGAGGCGACGTTGAGGCCGAGCGAGGCGCCGATGATGCCGAGCGGCGCGGTGAGGAACACCAGCAGCAGCCGCGGGAAGCTCTGCAGCTGGATCATCAGCAGCGCCAGCATAGCGATCACCATCACCGGAAACAGGATGAAGATCGACGCATTGCCCTTAGTGGATTCCTCGATCGCGCCACCGGTCTCGATCCGGTAGGCCGGCTGCAGATTGGCGCGGATGCTCTCCAGCTGCGGCCAGATCGCGTTGGTGACGTCCGGCGCCTGCACGCCGTCGACGACGTCGCCGCGCACGGTGATCGCCATGTCACGATTGCGCCGCCACAGGATCGGCTCCTCGTGCGAATACTCGACCTTGGCGACCTGCGACAGCGGCACCGCCATGCCGTTGCGCGCCGTGATGGTGAGTTCGCCGATCCGGGCGAGATCGAGCCGCTCGTTTGGCACCGCGCGCGCGACCACGCCGATCTTCTCGACGCCGTCACGCACCGTGGTGACTTGCGCGCCCGAGATCAGCATCGCCAGCGCCTGGGAGACGTCCTGCGGGGTGAGGCCCAGCGCGCGGGCACGCGACTGATCGACCACCAGCTTCAGATACGGCGATTGCTCGTTCCAATCGAGATGCGGATCGATGACGCTCGCGTTCTTCTTCACCACGTCGCGGACCTGATAGGCGATCTCGCGCACCTTGGCGGTGTCCGGGCCGATCACCCTGAACTGAACCGGGAAGCCGACCGGCGGGCCGAAATTGAAGCGGTCGACACGCACCCGCGCCGCCGCGAGCCGGCCGCTATGCGCCGCCTGCTCGATCCGTGCCTTGATCCGCTCGCGCGCCGCGACGTCCTTGGCGACGATCACGATCTCGGCGAAGGATTCGGTCGGAAGCTGCGGATTGAGGCCGAGCCAGAACCGCGGCGAGCCCTTGCCGACATAGGCCGTGTAGGTCGCGATATCGCCGTCGTCCTTGAGCAGCGTCTCGGCTTCCTTCACCGACTTCGTGGTGACATCGAAGGCGGTGCCTTCCGGCAAGCGCAGCTGCAGGAACAGTTCGGGCCGTTCCGACAGCGGGAAGAATTGCTGCTGCACATGGCCGAAGCCGACCACCGCGGCGATGAAGATGCCGACCGTGGCGGCCACCACCGTGCCGCGCCAGCGCACGCACCAGGTCACCGCGGCGCGTAGCGCGCGATAGATCCGGGTGTGATACACTTCGTCCGGATTGTGACCCTTCTTGCCGGCGAAGTCCGGCAGCAGCTTGACGCCGATATAGGGCGTGAAGATCACCGCCACGAACCACGAGGCGATCAGCGCGATCGCCACGATCCAGAAGATGCCGCCGGCATACTCCCCGACCGCAGAATTGGCGAAACCGATCGGCAGGAAGCCGGCCGCGGTGACCAGCGTGCCGGTCAGCATCGGAAACGCCGTCGACTCCCAGGCGAACGACGCCGCCTTGGCGCGATCCCAGCCCTGCTCCATCTTCACCACCATCATCTCCACGGCGATGATGGCGTCGTCGACGAGCAGGCCGAGCGCGATGATCAGCGCGCCGAGCGTGATCCGGTGCAGATCGAGCGACATCACGTTCATGACGATGAACACGATCGCCAGCACCAGCGGTACCGACAGCGCTACCACGATGCCGGTGCGCCAGCCGAGCGCCAGGAACGACACGAACAGCACGATCACCAGCGCCTCGACGAACGAGCGCATGAACTCGCCGACCGCGTGCTTTACCACTTCGGGCTGATCGGCAATCTGCTCGATGTCGATGCCCTGCGGCACGTCGGCCATGAACGCCGCGGTCGCCGCACTGACCTGCTCGCCGAGCTGCAGGATGTTGGCGCCCTTGGCGGTGACAATGCCGATGCCGATCGCCGGCTTGCCCTTCTGCCGCACCTGGTAATCGGTCGGATCGACATAGCCGTGGCGGATCTCGGCGACGTCGCCGAGCCGGAACACCCGGCCGCCGCTCTCGACGGGTGTCTCCGCCACCGCCTGCGCGCCATCGAGTGCGCCGGTGACGCGCAGCGGCACGCGCTGCGACGAGGTCTCGACCGTGCCGGCCGGCACCACCGCGTTCTGCTTGGCGAGCGAGTCGAAGATCGCCTGCGGCGTCAGGCCGAGCGTCGCCAACTTGGCGTGCGAGAACTCGACATAGATCTTCTCGTCCTGCGTGCCGTAGATGTTAACCTTCGAGACGTTGGCAATCCTGAGCAGCCGCTGCCGCAATCCTTCGGCCGCCTTCTTGAGCTGCGCGTAGTTCGCGCCGTCGCCGGTCATCATGTAGAGAATCGAGTCGACGTCGCCGTACTCGTCATTGATCGACGGGCCGATCAGACTGCTCGGCAATTGCGGCGCGACGTCCCACAGCTTCTTGCGCAGCAGATAGAGCAGGTGCGGCACTTCGGACGGCGGCGTCGAGTCGCGGAACGTCACCTGCATCGCGGTGAACGACGCCTTCGAATAGGTCTGCACCTTTTCGAAGTAAGGCAGCTCCTGCAGCTTCTTCTCGATCGGGTCGGCGACCTGTTCCTGCATCTCCTTGGCGGTGGCGCCCGGCCAGATCGCCGACACTACCGCGACCTTGACGGTGAATGACGGATCTTCGGCGCGGCCGAGCCGCTGATACGAATAGATGCCGGTGAAGCCGAGCGCGCAGATCAAAAACAGGATCAGCGCCGGATGTCGGACCGCCCAGGCCGACAAATTGAAACGCATCGTCGCACTCCCCAGCGCAGATCAGAACGTCAGAGCCGACACCACCCGCACTTTTTCCGCCGGATCGAGTTTCTGCACGCCGAGCGTGACGATCTGATCGCCTTCGTCGACGCCCTCGGCGATCACCACGTCTTCGGTCTCGTATGCCTTCACGGCGACCCGCTTCAGCTTCACCTCACCGCCGCCGTCGACGACGTAAAGCGACGGCTGGCCGCCCTGATTGAACAGCGCCGACAGCGGCACCCGGGCGACGCGGACCTTGTCGGGATCGGTCAGCGTCAGCGTCGCGGTCATCCCGAGCACGACGCGGTCGTCGGCGTCCGGCAGCGAGAACTTGGCCAGAAAGGTGCGGGTCGCGGGATCGGCGAGCGGCGCCACCTCGCGCAGCTTGGCGACGTAGTGACGGCCGGGCTCGGACCACAGCGTAACGTCGGCCAGCCCCTTGGTGGCGCGGGTGATCAGCGTCTCGGGGATCGCCACCACCGCTTCCTTCTCGCCGATCCGCGCGAGCCGGAACGCGGCCTGACCGGCTGCCACCACCTGCCCGGGTTCGACCAGCGCACCCGCGACGACGCCGCGGCTATCGGCTTCAAGCGTCGCGTAGGACAGCGAGTTGCGGGTCAGCTCGACCGAGCGCTCGGCGCGGGCAAAGCGGGCGCGCGCCTCGTCCGCGGTGGCGCGCGCCTGATCCATCTGGGCTTCGGTCGCCCAGCCCTTGGCGCGCAGCTCCTTGGCACGGTTTTCAGACGCGATCGCCTGCGCCAGCACGCCCTTGGCGGCACTGTGTTCGGCCTCGGCCTGCTCGGCCTGCAGCTTCAGATCGGTCTGATCGAGCAGCGCCAGCTTCTGGCCGACTTCCACGGTGTCGCCGACCTCGACGAGGCGCTTGGCCACCTTGCCGGTGACCCGGAAGCCGACGTCGGTCTCGGTGCGGGGCTTGATCGTGCCGACGAAGCTGCGCTCCGGCGCCTGCGGGGTGTAATGCACCGCCGTGACCAGGACCGGACGCTTGGAGAGCTCCTGTTTGGCGTCTTTGCCGTCGCAGCCCGCCAGACCGAGCACCGCCACGGCCAGCAGGGTACCTATCAGAAGCCTGAAAAACCCGTCGAATACAGAAATCGCACGCATCGGCAGCCTCCCCTTGCGGTGACGGGAACTGTCGATTGATTTATGACGATTGTCAATAATCGTCAGAAATCATGAGTCCGTGATGGAGGCCGATCCTTTTTCCGGGCTCACAGCCCCCTACACGCCCTCATACGCTCGCTGCAGGGCGCCGACGTCGAGCTTCACCATTTGCATCATCGCCTGCATGGCACGCTTGGCGCCTTCGCGGTTTGGGCCCGCGAACAGCTTGAGCGCGTCGGCGGGGACGATCTGCCAGGACAGGCCGTAGCGGTCGCGCAGCCAGCCGCACGCCACCGGCTCGCCGCCATCCGCCAGCAACGCATCCCACAGCCGATCGACTTCGGCCTGATCGACGCAATCGATCTTGAACGACACCGCGTGATTGAACGGCAGCGGCGTGCCGCCATTGAGCGCCATGAACGGCTGCCCGGCCACCGTGAACTCCACCACCAGCACCGAGCCTTCGGGCCCGCCCGGGGTGTCGACGACGCTGCGCTGGACGTTGTCGATCCGCGAGTCCCGCAGCAGCGACACGTAGAACTGCGCTGCCTGTTCGGCTTCGCCGGCAAACCACAGACAAGGAACGATCTTCGACATTCGCGCATCCTCCCGCACAACGCATTTGCATTATGCCGAGGACGATCGAACGCGCTGCCGGCCGACAGCCGACGCGAATTTTCAAAAGCAATGACGATCGAACGTCAGCTCGCCAGCTTCAGGCTGCCTTCGCATTGCCGGCGCAGCTCGATCAGCGCCTTGTTGAGCTGACCGGTGAGCAAATCGAGCCCTTCCGGCGAGATCGTCTTCGCATCGCGCTCGATCGAACGCGCGATCTCGGCGATCGGGTGGAAGCCGAGCGTGCGGGCTCCACCCTTGAGCGAATGCGCTTCGACCTCGATTGTGTGGCGGTCCATCTGTTCGGCGAAGCGCCGGAACAGCGCGATCCGCCGCTCGGTTTCGGCGAAGAACAGCGCCACCATCTCGCTCACCTGATCCTGGCCGATCTCGGCGGTGAGTTCGGCGAGCGTGTCCATATCGACCTGCATCGGCGGCGACGGCATCGTCACCGGCGTCGATGCGCCGCGCAGCGCCCGCAGCACGGCCGCGACCAGCGCCGGCTTCCGCAGCGGCTTGGACAGGAAGTCGTTCATGCCGGCGTCGCGGCAGACTTTGACGTCGTCGGGGAAGGCGTTCGCGGTGAGCGCGATGATCGGCAGCTTGGCGAGCACGCCACCCTTGCCGCGGATCGCACGGGTGGCGGCAAGGCCATCCATGTTGGGCATCCGCACGTCCATCAGCACGACGTCGAACTCGCCTTCGCCTGCCGCCGTCACCGCGTCGGTGCCGTCGGACACCACGGTGATTTCGGCGGCGAACTCCTGCAGCATCTTCATCACCACCATCTGGTTGGTGGCGTCGTCTTCGGCGATCAGGACGCGCAGCGGGCGTCCCAGCATCGCGATGCGGGTGCGGAGATCGTCGCTGCCGAGCCGGTCGAGCCGGTGATCGGCAATCCACGCATTGCTCCACGGCAGATCCAGGCTGAAGCGGAAGGTCGAGCCCTCGCCTTCGCGCGAGGTGACGGCGATATCGCCGCCCATCTGCTCGACGATCCGCCGGCTGATCGCCAGCCCGAGGCCGGTGCCACCGAACCGGCGGTTGATCGAGACGTCGGCCTGCGCGAAGTCGGTGAACAGGCTGCCGACGCGATCCGGCGAAATGCCGATGCCGGTATCGGTTACCTGCCACTCGACGGTGGCGTGGCTGTCGTTGCGCTTCACGCACGTCAGCACGATCGCGATCGAGCCTTGCTCGGTGAACTTCACCGCATTGGCCGCGAGGTTGAGCAGCACCTGACGAATGCGCGCGGCGTCACCATTCAGCGATGGCGGCAGCCGCGGATCGATATCGACCTTCAGCTCGATGCCCTTGCCGCGGACTTCCGGCTCGATGATCGCGCGGACCGACTCGACCAAAGTGGCCGGCGAGAAGTCGGCCTGCTCGAACTCCAGCCGGCCGGCTTCGAGCTTCGACAGATCGAGGATGTCGTTGAGGATGCGCAGCAGGTCGTCGCCGGAATCGCGGATCGTGGTGACGGCCTGTTGCTGCTCGGGATCGAGCTTGGTTTCGAGCAGCGAATTGGCGAGACCCAGCACACCGTTCATCGGCGTCCGGATCTCGTGGCTCATCATTGCCAGGAAGCTGGACTTGGCGCGGTTCTCGGCTTCGGCCTGCTCGGCGCGCCAGCGCTCGGTGACATCACGGCCGACGCCGCGATAGCCGGCGAACTCGCCGGCCGCATCGAGCATCGGCTTTGCGGTGAGCGACCACAGCCGCGGCGTGCCGCCGATCACCACATGCACCACAAGATCGTTCATCGCCTCCCGCTGCGCCATCTTCGCAGCGACGCCCATCGCACAGCGACCGTCCTCGGGGCACAGCATGCCGATCACATCCGCGAGCGGCGCCCCGATCAGCAGCGACGGCGGCAGCTTGGCGACTTCGACGAAGCGCTCCGGCACGTGCACCAGCCGGCCATGCGCATCGGTCTGCCACAGCCAGTCGCTGGCATTGGCTTGGAAGTCTTTCAGCAGCAGCGAGATGATTTCGGTCTGCCGTTCGAGTTCGAACTTCGCCCGCAGATTGTCGAAGAACATCTCGCCGTGCGAGATCAGGTTGCGCGACATGAACACCGCGTACAGCACCAGAAAGGCCGCCGTGATGCGATAGGCGGTGCCGTCACTCAGCGCGAGCGATAGAGCTGAACCCGCCGCCAGTGTCCAGGTGTAAGCAAGCCCGGCGCGCGGCACGGTGGATAGTGTAAACGCACCGCCCGAGATCATGCCGGCCGCCACGCAGGCGACGATCAGCTGATCGCCGGGCTCGGCCTTCACGAACACCATCACGGGCATCGCGCCCCAAATCAGTCCGAGCAGCAACGCGTGCAGCGTCATGCGGCGGATCGCACGCGCGGAGGCTTCGAGCCGCGGTTCGAACCGCATGCGCAGCCATGACTGCACCGCCGCCCCCGCCGCGAACAGCATCATCGCCATCCACGCCAGCAGTTGCGGGCGGGCGTCATTGTCCCAGAAGGTGAACAGGATCAGAGCAGCGTTGGCGACGTTGATACTCATCGTCACCGGCGTCAGCCGGGTAACGCTATTGATCTGCGCGGCGCGGATCCGCCGCATTTCGTGCTCGTCGATATCAGGCTGCGATATCAGCGTACCGGCACCGCGTCCGCCGAGCCAGAAGTCGAGCAAAGCCGACCGCTCGGTTTGCGACATCCAGGCCGTTGTCATCGATTGCCACAGGCCGGACATCTCGAAGCGCTCTCTCGGCCGTCCTCAGATCCAGGTCCTCGCCGTGTCATGCGCGGCCCCGCATGCACAGTGTAGCCGCCCGAGAGGATCAAGTCTTCCTTTCGTACGACAGCGCCGGAGACGACCATTCCATCGTCGCCTGCCGGTCAGGCGATAGCCCGCCGACCATGCGGCGGGCGGGCTTCACGACCGTTAACTCGACCGCCGAACCTCGGCCGCAACGGCCGCCTCGGTTAATAATCCGCCAAGCGGACTAACGACAGGTAATTTAGTAGCTATCAATTACGTCAACAGCGTGCAGTCCTTCGGCACCGCAACCGTCACTCCCCGGGAACATCCGAGGGACCAGTCTGTTGTCCTCGCGAAGATCAAACAGCGAAGGAGACATCTGATGGGTAGCACGATGGACAAGATCAAGGGTCAGGCCAACGAGCTCGCCGGTAAGGCCAAACAGGGCATCGGCGAAGCCACCGGTTCTGACAAGCTGCAGGGCGAAGGCGTGATGCAGGAAGCCAAGGGCCACGGCCAGCAGGCGCTCGGCAACGCCAAGGACGCGGTCAAGAATGCGGCCGACAAGGTCGCCGGCACCGCGCACAAGAATCTGTGATGTCTGCGCGTTGACCGCCGCTGAGGCGGCGATCAGCAGGTGCAAGACCGGCCCTCGGGCCGGTCTTCGCATGTTTGGACGAGAGCAATTTTGAACAAGCCGGTGGAGAGCCGGCGATCAGTAGCCGAGCGCGCAGCCGTCCTTGCGCGGGTCGGAGCCACCGGTCAGCGTCCCCTTATCCCAATCGATCCAGATGCCCTGGCCGCCGCCGTGCGGCGTGCCGATCGGCACGACTTTGTGACCGAGCGCCTTGAGGCCCTCGACGGTCGCCGCCGGCACACCATCCTCGAGCTGATATATGTCCTCGTAGTGCAGGCCACGCGGCAGATCGATCGCTTCCTGCATATCCAGCCCGTAGTCGAGCACGTTGGTCAGCACGTGAACCTGACCGACCGGCTGATACTGGCCGCCCATCACGCCCCACGACATCCGGGCCCGGCCGTTCTCGGTCGCGAGCGCCGGAATGATGGTGTGTAGCGGGCGCTTCTTCGGCGCGATACAGTTCGGGTGGCCGGGCTGAATGCGGAAGCCGGCGCCGCGGTTTTGCAGCAGCACGCCGGTCTTGTTCGACACGATCGCCGAGCCGAACGAATGCGCGATCGAATTGATGAACGAGCAGACGTTGCGCTCCTCGTCGACCACGGTGATGTACACGGTCGACGGATTCATCGGCGGCGACACCACCGGCAGGTCGAGAAGCTTGTCGAGCGCGATCTGGCTGTAATGCTCCTCGGCGAATTCCTTCGCCAGAATACGCAGCACGTCGACATCGACATGCTGCGGGTCGCCGATGTGCTGCTCGCGGATCATGTAGGCGATGCGGGTCGCCTCGGCTTCCAGATGGAAGCGCTCGACGCTGAGCGGGCCGAACTTGGTGAGATCGAACCGGCTGAGGATGTTCAGCATCACCAGCATGGTGATGCCCGGGCCGTTCGGCGGGCACTGCCAGACGTCGAGACCCTTGTAGATCGTGCCGATCGGCGACGTCGTTTCGGTGCAGTGTTCGGCGAAGTCTTCCAGCGTATGCAGACCGCCGAGCCCGCGCAGCGTCTCGACCATGTCCTCGGCGACCGGGCCCTTATAGAAACCGTCCGGGCCCTTGTCGGCGATCAGCTTCAGCGTGTTCGCCAGCTCCGGCTGAGTGATGACGTCGCCGGTCTTGGCAGCTTCGCCGTGCGGCAGCAGATAGCGCTCGGTGTTGGCACCCTTCTTCAGCTTGGCGAAGCCGTTGGCCCAGTCGAACGCGATACGCGGCGCCACCACGTAGCCTTCCGCCGCGGCTTTGATCGCCGGCTGCAGCACTTTGTCGAGCCCGAACCGGCCGTGATCGCGCAGAATCGTCGCCCAGGCGTCGATCGCGCCGGGGACCGTCACCGAATGCGGGCTGGTCAGCGGAATCGCGTCGATGCCCTTTTCCAGAAACCACTCGGCCTTGGCGGCCGCGGGCGCCCGACCCGAGCCGTTATACGCCGTGATCTTGCCGGTGCCCTTCGGCTGCACCAGAGCAAAACAGTCGCCGCCGATGCCGGTGGATTGCGGTTCGATCACCGCCAGCAGCGCCGAGGCGGCGATCGCAGCGTCGGCAGCGGTGCCGCCAGCTTTCAGGATTTCAATCGCGGCCAGCGCCGCCTGCGGGTGCGAGGTCGCGACCATGCCGTTACGGGCGTGGACGGTGGACCGGCCGGCGAGATGGAAATTCCTCATAGGCACAAGCTCGTTGGGTTGGTTACGCCGCGCTCCGGCGCCGGCCTAGTTGGCATATTCCACGGCCGCCGAGCAATCCTCGCCGCGACCGGAGCCGGGCGACCGTAATCTGGCTGAAAGGGCTGGTTTCCTGCCGGCGCACGCGCTGTTAAACCGCCCGTGCAATGCCGCGCTTCCGCATCCGGGCCGGCGACAACCTGCGTCCTGCCGGCCGTGAGCGGGCAGACCGAGCCGAAAAGGAGCGAGCGATGGCCGGCGAGAACGATCTGAACGACCGCGTCGAGGCACTGGAAGTCCGCCTGGCGTATCAGGACGAGACGATCGAGGCGCTGAACCAGACCGTCACCGCGCAGTGGAAGCAGATCGACGCGCTGACCCGGCAGCTCGCTGCGCTGAGCGAACGGCTCGACCAGGCCGAGAGCAGCGCCGGCGCTCCGGCCAATGAGCGCCCGCCGCATTATTGAGAGAGGGCGCTCGCCCGCTCGAGCGCAAGCCCTTCGCCCTCGTCATTCCGGGGCGCCGCGTAGCGGCGAACCCGGAATCTCCGCGTCGCAACAATCTCGGGATTCCGGGCTCGCTCACTTCGTGAGCGCCCCGGAATGACGTCGGTGAGGCTGAGCGTTTGCTTGGTCTACGACGCCGCCTTCATGCCGAGGCGCTGGTCGCGGAGTTCGCGCTTCAGCACTTTGCCGATCGCGCTGCGCGGCAGCGACTCGACCAGCACCACCTCGGCGAGACGCTGGGTCTTGCCGACCTGACCGTTGGTCCAAGTCTTCAGCTCCGCCGGATCGATGCTGCGGCCGGGCCGCGACGCCACGAACGCAACCGGGGTCTCGCCCCACTCTTCCGACGGCATGCCGACGACCGCGACTTCGAGAACGTCGGGATGCTTGGCAACCACGGCTTCGATATCGCTCGGATAGATGTTGAAGCCGCCCGAGATGATCATGTCCTTCTTGCGGTCCATCAGGGTGATGAAGCCGTCGGCATCGAACCGGCCGACGTCGCCGCTGCGGACCCAGAGGTTACCGTCCTTGTCGGTCCAGAATACTTCGGCGGTCTTCTGCGGCTGATTGAGGTAGCCCTTCATGATGGTGTCGGAGCGGCCGACGATTTCGCCGACTTCGCCATTGGGCAGGAAGTTGCCGTCCTCGTCGATCATCCGGATTTCATGACCGGGCCGCGGCTGTCCGACGGTGTGCAGCTTGTTCGGGAATTCGTGGGCGAGCAGCGTGCACGAGCCGCCGCCCTCGGTCATGCCGTAGTACTCGGTCAGACCGCCGGGCCAACGTTTGAGGATGTCGGCCTTGAGCTCCGGCGCGAACGGCGCGGAGGTGCAGAACTTCATCTGGAAGGACGACAGGTCGTACTGACCGAACTCCGGCAGCGCCATGATCCGGCGATATTGCACCGGCACCAGCATCGCATGAGTGACGCGATACTTCTGCGCCAGCTCCAGGAAACCGCGGGCATCGAATTTCTTCATCAGCACCACGGTGCCGCCGCCGGCGAGCGTCGGATTGAAGCAGACCAGCGTCGTGTTGGAATAGAGCGGCGTCGACAGCAGCGTCACCGCGTCGGGGCCGTAGCCGATCGGATCGAGCTTGCCGTATTGCGCCAAGCGCATCTGATGGCTGTGAACGATGCCCTTCGGCGTGCCGGTCGTACCCGACGAGTAGATGATGTTGAACACCCATTCCGGATCGATCGTCACCGGCGCGGGCTTGCTACCTTCCGGCGCGAGCCAGCGGGTGAACGCTTCGCCGCTGCTGCCATCGTCGAACGCCACGCGCTTCACCGCGGCATCGATCTCGGCGTCCTTCATCGCAGTGGCGGCGAAGTCGTCGGTGAACAGGATCTTGGCGCCGGAGTCCCGCACCATCGCGGAGAAGTCCTTGGCGGTCGACGACGGCGCCAGCGGCGCGACCGCGATGCCGGCGCGCAGCGCGCCGAGGAAAGTCGCGGCGTATTCGATCGAGGACAGCGCGCAGATCGAGATCGTGTCGGTCGGCTTCAGGCCGTCGCGCTGCAAGGTCGCGGCGATGCGATCGATCAGCGCATCAAATTCCGCGTAGCGCAATTGCCGTTCCCCGTCGATCACTGCGATCCGGTCCGGGCGCGCCTGCGCGGTGCCGCGAACCAGGGCAGGAAGTGTGATGAAGTCGGGCATTTCGGTCTCCACGTTTCTTGGTTATCCAGTTCGACAAGTGCTCCGTCATTGCGAGAAGCGAAGCGACGAAGCAATCCAGAAGTCCGTGTCCGGCACTCTCGATTGCTTGGCTTCACACGCAATGACGCCGAGAGAAGTCAGCGGGCGTCAGCGATCCAGCGCCTCGCCTTTCAACCACTTCGCGCCGCTGGCGTACAGCCGTTCGACGGCCTCGCCTTTCAGGCCCGGCATGTCGCGCTTGATCGGGTAGCCGAGGCCGCTCTGCAAGTAAGCGAGATGGCGATAGCCTTCGGGGAATTGCGCCAGCAGCGCGGGATCCAGCGCCAGCTTCGCAGCCGGATCGATCGGGTCGATGCGATCCTTCTCGTAGATCGGCTGGCGCAACACCAGGCCCCAACGACCGTCGCGCTTTTCAAGAAAATCATAGAACCGGCCGGTGCAGACCACGTCGACCACGACGTCATGCACGCTGGCGCGCTGCGAGATCGTCATCTTGGTCTGCGAGACTGCGCGGCTGCCGGCGAGGTCGATCGACTGGCCGCCGAGGAAGTGCAGGATCGAGACACCCTTGGCCCAGCCGGCCTTGCTCATCGCGATGAATTCGTCGGCGGTACCCTGCGTCCAGGTCGCCATCATCCGGCCGTCGTCGAACCAGACCGTGCGGAAACGCTCCCAGTCTCCGGCGTCCCGCCACACCACCCAGTTCTCGATCAGTTCGCGGATCGCGAGCCGATCGTGCCGCTCCTCATCGTCCATGCCGTTTCCACCCTGCGTCTTGCGCGCGGGGCGCACTATACTGGCGGCACAGCCGCGCGTATCCGGCAAAAGTGGATGGCGGTTTTGCGAGGCGAGGCCGCGCAAGTGGCTTGACCGCGGCCCCGACGAAATGCAGCTGCGCGGCTAGCCGCGGGCCTCGGCCTGATCGTGCAGCACGGCGCTGAGCCGGCCCGGGTGCACCTCGATGGTGCGGTCGTAACTGATCAGGCCCAGTTTTCGGAACTTGTTCATGAAGAAGCTGACGCGCGACCGCGTGGTGCCGATCATCTCGGCCAGCGTCTCCTGGCTGATGTGCGGCGCGATCGGCTGCGGCTCGCTGCCCTCCTCGAACTCGGCGAGGCGCAATAGCAGCCGGGCCAGCCGTTTCTCGCTGCAGTTGAGGAGCTGATCGAGCAGATCTTCTTCGATGCGGCGATTGCGCAGCAGCAGATGCCGCACGAACAGCTCGGCGAAATCCGGCTGCGCCCGCAGCGTCTCGATCAGCCGCGCACTCGCGATCGCCGCGACCACACAATCCTGCATCGCAATCGTGGTGGTGCTGCGGCTGATTTCGCCGACCAGACAGCCGTCACCGAAGAACTGCCCCGGCGACACCATGCCGGTCGCCGCTTCCTTGCCCTGCACCGACAGCACGACGACTTTGATCCGTCCCTGCAGCAGCAAGTACACGCTATCGGCGTTGTCGCCCTGCGCATAAATCGTCTGGTTCTTGGCGAATTTGGCGATCGAGTGACCCTGACCGAGCTTACGCAGCAGGTCGCGGGGATCGAAACCAGCCTCCGGCTTCATGGTCGCCTCCACGGGTCGACCGGCATTCGTTCGTGCCGATCAAAGGGCCGGGTAGATTAGACCGCACAGCGCTGAAATCGCTGGTAAATCGGCGTCCCTCGGAATGCTACGGGACCGCAGCACCCGAGTACGCGTGGGGGCGCGCTCAAACCACAGGTGTGGTGCGCTCGTCGTTCCAGGACAGCCCGAACTGATCCAGCCCTTCGGCGAGATAATCACCGAGCAGCGGCTCGCCGAGCAGATAGCGCGCGGTACGCCCGTTGCGCCCCTCGGCGGCTTCGCGGCGGAGATCGTCCCACTCCTCGATGCTGCCGTCGCCGCGGCCGAGCCGCATCAGCGCCACCAAGTCAATCTCCTCTTCCTCGGTCATCGCGCTGATGAAGCCGGCGATCTCCTGAACAACCGGGTCTTCGCCGGTGTCTTCGAGCACGTCCACCATGTTGTCGTCGGCGCCATTCGACCCGGAATCGGCATCGGCGTCGCCTTCCTTGACGTCGAATTCACGCGCCTTCTCGATCAGAAACGCGACCTTGTCGGTCGAAATCGCGAGCTCGGGCATCGTCTTTCCTCCGTCGTGGCGCGGGTTTCGCTCTCCGGCGCGCGCGAACTAACGCACTGCAGCGCGAGATGATCCATTGCGCCTCAAGCGCAAAACCCGCATGTTTGGGCAAAATACGAAAAGCCCGGGAGAAACGTGGGATGGTCTGGACCATCGGCAAGGTCAAAATCACAAAAATCGTCGAGATGGAGTTGACCGGAGGCACCCGGTTCATCCTGCCGCAAGCCACCCCCCAGGAAATTCAGGCCATGCCGTGGCTGATACCGCAGTTCGCCAGCCCCGAAGGCCGGCTGACGATGTCGGTGCACAGCTGGGTGGTGGAAACGCCGAGCCGGCGGATCCTGGTCGATACCTGCATCGGCAACGACAAGCAGGGCCGCGGCGTGCCGCACTGGAACGGGCTGGACAAGCCGTACCTGCAGGATCTGGCCAAGGCCGGTTACCCGGCGGACAGCATCGACACGGTGATCTGCACCCATCTGCACGTCGACCACGTCGGCTGGAACACCAAGCTGGTCGACGGCCAGTGGGTGCCGACCTTCCCCAACGCACGCTATCTGTTCGGCCGCATCGAATACGAGTACTGGAAGAAGCACTCCACCGACGCGGCCCACGCCGCGGTGTTCGCCGACTCGGTCGAACCGGTGATCGATGCCGGCGTCGTCGATCTGGTCGGCAGTGATGCCCAGATCGCCGATGAGATCACATTGATCCCGACGCCCGGCCACAGCCCCGGCCACATCGCGCTGCACATTCGCTCCGAGGGCGAAGAGGCGGTGCTGTCGGGCGACGTCGCGCATCATCCTTGCCAGATGGTGCGGCTGGACTGGTCGTCGAGCTTCGATACCGACGGGCTGCAATCGATCGAAACGCGACGCCGCCTGTTCTCGCGCTTTGCCGATACGCCGACGCTGCTGTTCGGCGGGCATTTCGGTCCCGGCCGGATCATCCGCGACGGCGACGCTTTCCGCCTCGTGGCGCCGTCATGACAAAGCATGGCGACGCGGCGCATAGCGTGCCGGCGCGGCCATGTATTGAATTCAACTCACTACTGATCCATCACTTAGGCAGCCTGCAAAACTGCGGAGGACACGCGGGATGAAGCTTGTTCGTTATGGTGCTATCGGCCACGAGAAGCCCGGCCTGATCGATAAAGACGGCCAGCTACGCGATCTGTCCGGGCAGATCGCCGACCTTGCAGGCGACGCGTTTTCGCCCGCAGGCCTTGCCAAACTCGCTGCGCTCGATGTCGCCGGACTGCCCGCCGTGCCCGGCCATCCGCGGCTTGGCTCGCCGGTCGGCGGAGCACCGAAATTCATCGCGATCGGCCTGAACTACGCCGACCACGCCGCCGAAGCCAACATGCCGATCCCGGCCGAGCCGATCGTGTTCATGAAGGCCAACAATTCGCTGTGCGGGCCGAACGACGACGTCGAACAGCCGCGCGGCTCGACCAAGCTTGATTGGGAAGTCGAGCTCGCGGTGATCATCGGCAGCCGCGCCAAATATGTCAGCGAAGCCGACGCGCTCAACTACGTCGCGGGCTATGCGGTGTGCAACGACGTCTCCGAGCGCAACTTCCAGCTCGAGCGGGTCGGGCAATGGACCAAGGGCAAGTCGCACGACACTTTCGGCCCGCTCGGCCCCTGGGTCGTCACCAAGGATGAGATCGCCGACGTGCACAAGCTGGGGATGTGGCTCGACGTCAACGGCAAGCGCTGCCAGACCGGCTCGACCGCGACCATGATCTTCAACGTGCCGAAGATCGTGTCGTATCTGTCGGAGCTGATGACGCTGATGCCCGGCGACATCATCACCACAGGCACGCCGCCCGGCGTCGGCATGGGCAAGAAGCCGCCGCAATTCCTCAATGTCGGCGACGTCGTCACCCTCGGCATCGAAGGCCTCGGCGAGCAAAAACAGACCATCGTGGCGGCGTAAGGATATCCACGACGTCATTGCGAGCGAAGCCAAGCAATCCAGCGCCATTCGCGCGAGACTGGATTGCTTCGTCGCGGAGCCTGTGCCCGGACGGCGCGGAGCGCCGATCCGGGTGCTCCTCGCAATGACGGCGAAAGCAAACAACGCTTCGTCCCTGAGGATCTTATCTGATGAAACTCACCTTCTCCCAAGCCTCGCCGTTCGCCCGCAAGGTGCGGATCGCGGCGATCGAACTCGGACTGATCGACCATATCGAGTTCGTGTCGGCGACCGTGATCCCGGCGCAGGCCAACGAGCCGTATATGCGCGAGGTCAACCCGCTGAAGAAGCTGCCGGCGCTGATCCTCGACAATGGCGAGGTGATCGTCGACTCCTACGTGATCGCCGAATATCTCGACGACCTCGCCGGCGGCGGCAAGCTGATCCCGGTGTCGGGCGCGGAGCGCTGGCGGGTGAAGAGCGATCACTCGCTGCTGCAGGGCATGCTGGATTCGATGCTGCTGTGCCGCTACGAAAAGCTGGTGCGGCCGAAGGAACTGTTCTGGCAGGGCTGGTACGACGATCACTGGGCGCGGGCCTGGGCCGGCATGGCGCGGTTCGATCGCGACACCGCGATGCTGAACGGGCCACTGACGATCGCCCAGATCGCGCTCACCTGCGTGCTCGGCTACGCCGACTTCCGCTTTCCGGATTGCGGCTGGCGCGCGGCCTATCCCAATCTCGATGCGTTCTTCCAGCGGATGTCGCAGCGCGAGTCGGTGAAGGTGTCGGTACCGCCGGCGGCCTGAGCCGCAGCCCGCCTAGTCGAACAGGCTGGGCGTGTAGTTGACGGCGGCGCCCTCAATCGCCAGCAGCTTCAGCTTGGTGGTGACGCCGCCATTGGCCGAGAAGCCGCCGGGCTTGTCCCCGGCGGCGAGCACGCGGTGGCACGGCACGATGATCGGGCATGGATTGCGCCCCAACGCCTGCCCGACCTCACGCGACAGCTCGACGCCGCCGAGCTGCTTGGCGATGTCGCCATAGGTCAGCGTCTTGCCGGCCGGAATGCCGCGAGCGATGTCGTAGACCCGGCGCTGAAACGCCGAGGTGCCGTCGAGATCAAGCTGAATGTCGGCGAAATCGATCGCGGCCCCTTCCAGCAGAGCGACGATGCCGTCGATCGCACGCTGCACGTCGGCCGGCGGAGCCGCTTCGGCGCTATCGGGGTGACGCTGGGTGATGCGGGCGCAGGTCTGCGCTTCGGTCGGCTGCGGCAACTGCACCGCCACGATTCCGCGCGCGCCCCAAACGATGCCGCAGCGACCGATCGCTGTGTCGAACAGGGCATGGCTGTGCTGGGTCGTGGGCATCATAGCACCGAGATTACGTCCGCCGCGGCCGGCCGGCCACCCGATTTCAAGCCGCCGGGACGTGCTGCTCCAGACGGGTGGCGACCGTGGCCAGCAGCTTTTTCGGGTCCGCCGGCAGCACATGGGCGCGGGCCGGATCGAAGTCGTAGGCGATATGATAGGCGTCGTGCTGGTCCTGGGTCAGGAACCACAGCTCGGTGCGGGACGCTGCGGCGAACACGCCGCGCTCCAGCGCCAGCCGGATTCGCTGCCGCGGCGGCCAGGCCCACAGCCGGTCGCGCAGGATCGCCGCATCGTCGGCGACGTAATGAAAATCGGCGCCGGGCACCAGTTCGAACGACAGCAGCGCATCCGGTTGATGCGTACGGCGGTGCTCGCGGACCGCACGCGCGAAATTACGCGCCCGGCGGTGATTGGTGAGGCCGCGCGCCTTCACTTGAACGACCGTGATGCGGTCGAGCGGCTCTGGCGACGGGATCGTGGTGACGATGGTGACGTCGTGGCCGCGAGTGGCGAGATGGCGCGCGATAGCGATGCAATCGCGTTCTTTGCCGCTCTGCTTTTCGAGTTGGAAGACCGCCAGCAAGATTTTCATGACGCGGCGGTTGGTTCGCGACCGGTCGGGGTGACTTGACCGGGGGCTTATAGCGCGCCGGATCGGCGCGGCGCAACATTTCGGCCGCCGGGCTGATCCCCGACATCGGCGTCAGCCGGTTTTGCCTTGAGCAGCACGCTGCATCCGCTTGTGCCGCCGGCGCGACAGATACAGCAGAACGCCGGTCACCCCGAACAATGGCATTGCCGCCGCCGCCAGCATGAACAGCAACTGACCGGGCCAGCCGAAAATGCTGCCGCGGTGGATGTCGAGCACGCGTGCCAATACCTTTTCGCCGATCGTCTTGTCGGCGTAGAGGTCAGCGGACAGGATTTGGCCAGTCCGACCGTCGATCCGCAATTCGTCATGCGCGCCGTCTCGGGCGTCGGTCAGCCAGGCGCGGACCCGCACGGTGCCGTCGCGTCCGGACGGCAGCGTCAGGCGTGCAGCCTCGAACCTGTCGCCACGCTCGGCCACGAGTGTCGCCCAGACGCGATCCAGCGAAACCGCTGCGGACGGCGCCTCAGGAACGGCAGGACGGTGTGGACGCTGCGTCGTGACCGGGGATCGTGCCAGAAGCCATGTCGCGGCGGCCTTGTACCAGTCGAACGACCACCACAGGCCGGTCAGCGTCATGATCAAATAGAGCAGCAACACCCAGGTTCCGATCACGGCGTGCAGCGACCGGTGCAGTCCGCGCCCGCGCAACTGCCAGTGCGGTTTCAGCCAGACCTTGATGCTGCCAGGGCGATGCGGCCATCGCAGCACCAGCCCGGTGAGCAGCATGGCCAGCAATCCGAGCGCGGCAATGGCGGTGACGGTCCGGCCGTAACCATTGCCGTCGCCCGGCAGCAACAACCAGCGGTGCAGCTTGCGGACCGTCGCAAAGAATGCGTCGGCGGCCGGATGGCCGAGACCGTCGCCGCTGTAGGGATCGACATAGAGTGGTGCGGGCCGAGTGTGATCCTGATTGCGCGCGAACCGGACCTCGGCGGCTGAGGTCGCGCTGCGCGGCACCGTGATCGACGCGACCGGATCTCCGCCGGCCTGCAGTTTCGCGAGCAGCGCGTCCAGCGATATCCTCGATGCAGCGTGCGGTGCGAGCTGGACGCGGCCGGCATCCAACGCGCCGCGGATCTCGTCCTCGAAACTCATCACCGCGCCGGTCAACGCCACCACCACCAGCACCGCCGCAAGCACCAATCCGGCAACGGAATGGAGCTGCAGCAGGATGGCCTTGAGCGCCGGGGCCCGCATCGAACTAGAACTTGACCGTCGCGGCCAGCGAGAACCGCCGAGCGTCACCGACCGCGACGTTGAGGGTGTTGACGGCGGACGGATAGTACACGGTGTCGAACACGTTCTTGACGTTGAACTGATAGGTCACCGGGAACGGACCTGTCCGGGTCTCGTAGCTGGCGAAGATGTCGGCCACCGTGTAGGCGGGCAGCACGAAGGAATTGGTGCTGTCGCCGGGCCGATCGCCGACATAACGGGGGCCGCCGCCGACACGCAGCCGGCCGGGCAGCGCCGTGCCGAAATCGTAGACCAGGAATAGCGACGCGGTGTTCATCGCGACGTTCTGCAGCCGCTTGCCGACCAGCGCCGGATCCTCGGTGACGATCGCGTCGGTGTAGCCGTAGCTGGCGATCGTGCTCCAGTGGTCATCGAGCCGGCCGGTGACGTCGAACTCGACGCCGCGTGAGCGGACCTTGCCGGCAGCGCGATATTCGTTGAGGCCGGTCGCGGCGTTGAACTGCGACACCAGCACGTTCTTCTTGTCGATGTCGTAGACCGCCAGCGTGCCCGACAGCCGCTTGTTCAGGTCGAACTTCAGGCCGGCTTCGTATTGCGTGCCTTCTTCCGGCGCGATGTTCGAGCCGATGACGAAGCCGCCGGTCAGCGGCGCAATGCTCGAGGTCGGCTGCAGCGACTGGGTGTAGCTGGCATAGAGCGAGACCTGATCGTTCAGCTTGAGGATGGCGCCGGCGAGCGGCAGCACCTTGCTGCCGTCGAGATTGGTGTTGGCGGTGAACGGCCGGCCGCGGCCGGCGAGTTGGTCGTATTCCATCCAGCGCAGGCCGCCGACCAGCGCGAACCAGTTGGTGAGATGCAGCGTATCCTGCAGGAACAACGAGCGGGTCTCGAGCTGATCGGTCTGATTGCTGTCGGAGGGCGACACCGTGGTG